>OZ244811.1:0-4368549 GCA_965220105.1 Dehalococcoidia bacterium
GCGGAACTGCACACCGCTGACGTCAACCCCGGACTGGTGATACTGCGGTTTTCCGGATTCGGCCAGACCGGGCCGTACAAGGACCGGCCCGGGTTCGGCACCATCGCCGAGTGCATGAGCGGGTACATAGGCATGACCGGGTTCCCCGATACGCCGCCGAACCTGCCCCCGGTGCCGCTGGCCGACGAAATCGCCGGCGTGTTCGGCGCCATGGCCGGCATGATGGCGATCTACCGCCGCGACGCCGACCGGCGCAATGGCCTGGCCGGCAACGGGCAGGTGGTCGACTTGAGCTTGTTCGAGCCGCTATTCCGGCTCTGCATTCCCCACCTGACCATCTATGACCGCCTGGGCGAGATTCGCGAACGGGTGGGCAACGACTTCCCCGACGCCGCGCCCCGCAGCCTCTACCGCACCGGCGACGACCGATGGTTGGGGCTGTCGGCAACTTCGCAAAACACCTGGGAGGGCCTGGCGCGGGCCATGGGGTTCGATGCGCTGCTGGACGACGACCGTTTCGCCAACAACGCCGCCCGCTTGCAGAACAAGGACGCGCTCAACGAGATATTGCAGGGCTGGTTGGGGTCGCGGGACACCGATGCCATCATGGCCGAGCTGATCCCGGCCGGCGGTGTAGTGGGGCCGGTGTACAACAGCGCCGACATCGTGGCCGACCCCCACTATCAGGCCCGCGACGACATCGTTGAAGTTGACGACCCTCAATTGGGCAAAACCGTGATGCTGGGCCTGGTGCCCAAGTTCAGCGCCACGCCCGGCGAGCTGCGTCACATGGGGCCGACGGTTGGCGAGCACAATGGCGACGTTTACGGCGGCTGGCTCGGCATCGACGAAGCCGAGCTCGTCCGTCTGAACGGCGACGGCGTGATTTAGGCGGGGCCGGTCAGGTTATGTCAGTGAGCGAGTTGCTGGTGGCCACGCGCAACGCGGGCAAGATGCGGGAGTATCGGCAACTCCTGGCGGATACCCCCGTGCGACTACTCTCGCTGGACGACGTCGGGATCACGGAGGACGTGGAGGAGACCGGCGATACGTTTCGGGCCAACGCGCATATCAAGGCCACCACCTACGCCAGCCTGTCCGGTCGCCTGACCCTTTCCGACGATTCGGGCCTGGAAGTGCACGCGCTGGGCGGCGCGCCGGGCGTCTATTCAGCCCGGTACGGCGGGGACGCCGGCGCCTCAGATGAGGACCGGGTGGCCCTGCTGCTGCAAAACCTGCTCGGGATTCCCTGGCCCAATCGCCTGGCCCGGTTCCGCTGTTTCACCGCGCTGGCAGCGCCCGGTGGATCTGGAGGTTTCGATGGGTTCCGAGGCCATCGGTTCAGGACCGAGCCCTTTCCGGACGGCGGCGGAGGCGAAATCATCACCGTCGTCGGTTCAATCGCCGGGGTGATACAATACGAACCAACGGGTGACCACGGTTTCGGGTATGATCCGGTCTTTCACCTGCCTTCTTACGGCAAGACCATCGCCCAGTTGCCGCTGGATACCAAGAATAGCATCAGCCACCGGGCTGACGCAGCCCGCAAGGTGTTGGGGCTGTTCCAGGCCCGGCCCGACTAACCAGTCCACGAAGCGATACCCAATGATTACCGACTTATTTGGACGTCCGTTACGAGATTTGCGGATTTCGGTCACCGACCGTTGCAATTTCCGCTGCCCATACTGCATGCCAGCCGAGATTTTCGGCGAGGCTTACCAGTTTCTGCCCAAAGACGAGATTTTGACCTTCGAGGAGATTGCCCGCCTGTCCCGTCTGTTCGTGGATTTGGGGGTGAACAAGCTTCGCATTACCGGGGGAGAGCCGCTGCTGCGGGTCGACCTGCCCAACCTGATAGCCCAGCTGGCAGCGATTCCCGGCGCCGACGACATCACGCTGACCACCAACGCCTACCTCCTGGCCGGACAGGCCCAGCACCTGAAGGACGCGGGGTTGCACCGCATTACGGTGAGCCTGGACTCGTTGGACGACGAGGTTTTCAAGCAGATGAACGGTCGCGGGTTCGGCACGCGGCGGGTCCTGGACGGTATCCGAAGGGCGGCCGATGTTGGCCTTGCTCCCATCAAAATCAACGCCGTGGTGCAGAAGGGCGTGAACGACCATACCATGGTCGACTTGGCTCGCTACTTCAAAGGCACCGGTCATATCGTGCGCTTCATCGAATACATGGACGTGGGCAACCGGAACGGCTGGAAACTGGATCAGGTGGTGTCGGCGGCGGATATCGTCGCCATCATCGACGCTGAATTGCCCCTCGAACCCGCCGAAGCGAACTACGTCGGCGAGGTGGTCAACCGATGGCGCTACCGGGACGGCGCCGGCGAGGTTGGCGTCATCGC
The DNA here is from genome assembly GCA_965220105.1 of Dehalococcoidia bacterium. Lineage (GTDB taxonomy): Bacteria > Chloroflexota > Dehalococcoidia > Lucifugimonadales > UBA3495 > Bin87. Next base: position 2,361 of record OZ244811.1, read on the forward strand.
CTCGGTGACGCAACCGTTCTGCTCCGACTGCACCCGCGCCCGCCTGTCCACCGACGGACGGATCTACACCTGCCTGTTCGCGTCCAACGGCGTCGATCTGCGGGGGCCGATGCGGGACGGCGCTGACGACGATGAACTCACCAGGATAATCAGCGGTGTGTGGGCGCGACGACGGGACCGCTACTCGGAGGAAAGGGCCGAATTCACCGATGGCGACGCGTCCGAACTTCCACCCAAGGTCGAGATGTACCAGATTGGCGGCTGACCGCCGGTTGGGTTGACTGCGTTTCAGGGCAATGAGAGTTTTGATAGTGGAAGATTATGTCGACCGATAATAACGCCAAACCCGCCGATAGACTGACGCACCTGGCTGAGGACGGCAGCGCCCGCATGGTTGACGTGGGCTGGAAGCCAGTCACCGACCGCATGGCCCAGGCGTGCGGCGACGTGGTGATGCTGCCCGCAACCCTGGCGCTGATCCGCGACGGCCTGATGAAGAAGGGCGACGTGCTCACCATCGCGCAACTGGCCGGCATCATGGGCGCGAAGCGAACCGCCGAGCTGATCCCGCTATGCCACCCGCTGCCCCTCAACAAGGTGGACGTGGAGCTGACAATTGACGAGGAGCACAACAGGGTAAGGGTGATCGCCACCGCCACAACGTCGGGCAAGACCGGTGTCGAAATGGAAGCGCTCACCGCAGTATCGGTAGCAGCGCTCACCATCTACGACATGTGCAAGGCGGTGGACCGGGCCGTTCAAATCGACGGCGTGCGCCTGCTCCGGAAAACGGGCGGGCAGTCGGGCGACGTGGACCTCACCGACGGGTAGAGCCCCGGCCCCGACGGCGCAGCTCGGCGGACAACGTTCCGATGGCGCAAGTCACGTAAATCAGGCGTTCCGCGGGCTCCATCTCGATCGGCTTGAATTCCTCGACCTGGTCAACTTCCAGGACGCCCAGGACGCCCGGTATCGCCGTAACGTCCAGCTCGGCGATGGAGCCATCCGGGGTTACGACCACGCAACCGTGGTCGGAAGAGGGCAACAGCGCCGGTTCCAGCTCGACCGCCTGGATCGTGGCCATTCCCAGGAAAGCCGGGAACGGGTCCAGGCGTTGGCACAACTCCCCCAGCAGGTTTTCAAGGTTGCCGATAGCGTCGGCCAGGATGTTCGCGGCGGCATCGGCTGGGTCGAAATCGGCGTCGTCGGGAGTGGTCATATGGAAGTGGTCATAGAGGTGTGACGGAGCCGCGTTCTCCGGCGGAGCCAGATTGACAATCCGTCGGGGCGGGTCTTACCATATTACCCGTGTGCAGCGCTGACGGCTGGTCGGCGACACGCCGGTTGGCGACGTAGCTCAGTGGCAGAGCGGGCGCTTCATAAGCGCTAGGTCGTTGGTTCGAATCCATCCGTCGCCACCACACAGGTTGGCAAATCCAGCGGAATTTGTGAACTTGAGCAATGACATGGCCGGGTCGTACTGACCCGGCCATGTCATTGGGGGATGGCCCGCAGGTCACTCCTCGCGCTGGTCCAGGTCGCCGCCCAACTCGCTCAGGAACTGCTCGATCTCCGGCGACAGGGAAACGGGATCCGCAGCGGCCTCGGTGTCGGAGGTTTGCGAAGTTTCCGCCTCGTTGGTGTCGTAATACTGCTCCATCTGCTGGATGAGGCCGCTGAGCTCGGAGTTGCGCTCAACAGCGGAGTTCAGCTCCCGATACTGACGTTGACCACGACGGGTAGGGGCCAGGTCCTCGGGAATGTCGGGATACACGGACGAAAGGGCTTCCAGCATCCGGGCGGTGCCGTTGAAATCCTCGTCCAACTGCACGTACTGGGGCAGGTGCACCATGAAGTTGATGGTTTCCAACCCCAACCGATCGATGCCGTCGGATACCAAGTTCATAATGGTGGTGGGGCCCTGGTAGGTACTCTGTCGCAATTTCAGGTTGGGTACCGGCCGAATCTGCGGGACATCTCCCAATGAGCCGGTCACCAGCAGAGGCCGGGTGTGAGGCACGGCATCGTACATCGCGCCGACGCGGCAATACCGCTTGACGTCGAAAGTTTCCACCACCTTGAGGATGGAATCGGTGTACTCCTCGCTGTTGGCGTGAGGTTCCCTGAGGTGGAAGAAAAGGTAATCCGGGCCGTTTTCGGTGACGGCGTAACGGATAACGCTGTTGGGGATTCTTACCCTTCGCTCGTTATCCACCAGGCGCATGCTGGGACGGTAGCGAGTAAAGTCGAAAAATTCACCGGGCCGGTGCAATCGGCCCAACTCTTTTGAGCCCAGGAAACGTTCCAGCCGGTTGAGCGTCAGGGTTCCAACGCTGCCCACGTCCACCCAGGGCCGAATCATTGCGAAAACGTGGGGCTCCCGCAACTCCGGTAACGGTTCTTCAATCTCGAAAGCGCCAATTCTCATAGTGCCACCATCTTGCCAGACTCGTCGTGATAATTCAAGGAGCACGACGATCTCGTGCGTGCCCACTTTGTCATTGCGAGCGTAGCGTGGCAATCTCGTCGTCGGAGCAACGGCGGTGCGCCGACGTGTGTTCAACTTCATCGAGATTGCCACGTCGCTGCGCTCCTCGCAATGACAGATTAGGCTGCGCTCGTCGCTATGACAGATTAAAGTGGGTACGCGTGAGGCGCGGCGGTGGTTCGCCACCCAAACCGGCGGCGATGGTTGAATGACCGCCCCGGGTACCCTACAATATCCGCTGTCAATATGTTCAGGTAAATGAGGCGAATTTCGCCGAGCAACGTACGCGGTTAGCGTGGAACCCCGGGAGGGACTGAATGATCACTACATTTGACAGCCTGTACGCCGGCCATGTGGACATGGAGGACGTTGGGTATGGCGGCACAGCGGTGAACGACCGCTCCTACTCGGACGAGTTTCTGGCTGGCGCCTTGGACAAAGGTGTGGCCATCGCTCAGACGCTGGACAAGCACGGCTACGACACCTTCTGGATGGCCGAGCACCACTTCCAGCCGGAAGGCTACGAGTGCATCCCCAACCTGTTGATGTTCATCGTGCACCTGGCCCACGTCACGGAGCGGCTGCGGTTCGGCTGCGGGTTCAACATCGCTCCCATGTGGCATCCCCTGCGCCTGGCGGAAGACTTCGCCACCGCCGACTGGTTGACCAGGGGTCGGGTCATCTTCGGCGTGGGCCGCGGTTACCACACCCGCGAGGTAGAATCCTTCGGCTCGCCACTGATGGACCAGCCGGCCAACCGGGAACTCTTTGAAGAGCAGGTGGAAGTCATCTTCAAGGCTTTCAACGAGAGGTCATTCTCCCACCACGGCAAGCACTTTGACTTCCCGCCCCAGGTGCCCTATCGCGGCTACGAGCTGGAAGAAATCACCCTGGTGCCGCGCCCACGGACGCTGCCGGTGGAGACCTGGCAACCCATCCAGGGCGGGACGGGTCGCGCGCTGGAATTCATGGCCAAAATGGGCATTAAAGGCGTCATCGGCGGCGGTTCGTCCGAAGGCGGCGCGATGGACGGCATCATGAACGGATATCGTGACGCGCTGGTTCGCAACGGGAAGCCCGACGCCCAACTCGGCGAAGACCTGGCAGTGGGGTTCCACTTCCACATCGCCCCGACGGTGGAGCAAGCGGCGCGTCAGGGCGCTCGCTACTACGAAGAGAACCTGAAGATGTTCGGCCCGCTGCGCCTGACCCGCGGCCTCACCGAGCAACAAATCCGCGACATCAGCAATCCCGAACTGGCGCCCAACGCCGGCCTGCCCACCATCGAGGATGCTATCGAGAACGGCAGCGTCCTGGCCGGCCCCCCGGACCTGATCATCGAGAAGCTGAAGGGCGTGGAAGAGCGCTATCCCGGCCTGCAGCGCATTCAGGTGGGTCAGCCCATCGGCACGCCCCAGACGATCATCCTGGAACAACTCCAGTGGTTTGCCGAAGAGGTGATGCCCGCGTTCAAGAACGTCGAAGTATCGGTGCCCGCCGACAATTAGTCGCGTGAGCATAAATCCGATGGAACCGGGGGGCGGCGCTCGCGTCGCCCCCTTTTTGGTCCGCACCCGCCGACGCCGGCCAACGACAACGGGCCGGAATCTAGTGACAGGCCGGTTAGGGCAAATCGCGGAATGGCTGTTATCCTTAACCAGGGAACCCTATATTTGAACGACTCGATAAACCCACGATTTGAGGTGAAACTGATGCCCGAAGTAACCAATTACGCCAGCGGATGCCCTTCCTGGGCCGACCTGTTGTCCCACGACGGGGAAGCTTCCAAGAATTTCTACACCAATCTTTTTGGCTGGACTTTCGACGACCATCCAATCGACGAGAATGCGGTCTACACGATGTATTCCCATCGGGGCAAAGCCGTTTGCGCTGCGGCGGTCGCCAATCCGGGCTCGGAGCAGGAGAACCTCCCCGCGCACTGGAGCGTTTACGTGACCGTGGATGACCTGGAGGCCGCCACCGAGCGGGCGCGGGCCGCTGGCGGCGCCGTTATCGCCGAGCCTTTCGACGTCATGGACGTGGGCCGCATGTCCATCATTCAGGACCGTCAGGGAGCGTTCCTACGACTATGGTTCCCCAAGCTACACGCCGGCGCTGAGATCATCGGTGAACCCAACGCCCTGTCGTGGTTTGAGCTGGCCACCACGGACACGGAATCGGCCAGCGATTTTTACCGGCAGGTCCTCCAGGCCGAAGTCGCCCCCGATCCGGACACACCGTTCCCCTACACGCTGGTCACGGTGGCCGGGGAGCCGGCCGCCGGCATCATCGAGATTGGCGAGGACTGGGGGCCGGTGCCGCCCAACTGGGGCGTCTATTTCGGCGTCGACGACGTGAATGCAACGGTGGCCCGCGCCCAAGAATTGGGCGGCGGTGTCATTGTTGAGGCCACCGACCTGCCGGATTTTGCACGGTTCGCCGTACTGCGGGATTCCGAGGGCGCGGTCTTCGCGATCATCCGGCTGAACGCATGGTAATGCCTGAGTGGCGGTAGGCTCGTGTTCCAGTTGAGGGAGTGCGAGCACACCAGCGACCGAATCTGCCGGGTTCTCTATTGCAGGGAGCCCGGCGGATAATTTTCCAGCCACCAGCGGGCGATTTCGTCGCGGCGGGCGAACCAAACGCCGGGATGGCTTCGGGCGTAGCGCAGGAACCGGTCCACCGCCCGGGAACGGGCTGGGCGTCCGGCGATGCGGCAATGCAGGCCGACGGACATCATCTTGGGGTGGGTGCGGCCTTCCTCGTACAGCACGTCGAAGGTGTCCTTCATGTACTCGTAAAAATCGCCGACGCTGTTCAGCCCGCCCCGCCAGAAACGGGAATCGTTGGTCTCAAAGCTGTACGGCAGTACCAGCCAGGGCCGGCCGTTGACCGGTGTGTAGTAGGGCACGTCATCGTTGAAAACGCCGCTGTCGTAGATGAACCCGCCTTCGTCCACCACTAATTCCCGGGTATTGACGCTGGCGCCGTAGCGCGTGAACCACCCCACCGGTCGGACTCCAGTGGTTGCCTGCAACGACTCAATGGTCTTGCGGATGGCCTCCGCCTCCTCGTCGCGGGATTTGTTGTGGTATTCCTCCCAACGGTAACCGTGGCCGCAGATTTCGTGGCCGCCGTCGATGAGCGCTCGCCCCACCTCGGGGTTGCGCTCGATGGCAACCGCGCAGCAGAAGAAGGTGCTCTTTACGCTGTGCCGGTCCAGCAGGTTCAGGATTCGCCAGACGCCCACGCGGCTGCCGTACTCGAAGAACGACTCGTTGAACAGGTCCCGCTGGTTGGCGGGAACGGGGGACGGCACCTCGTTGTTGGACTCGTGGTGGTCGTCGCCGTCCAGGAGCGACGCCTCGCTGCCCTCCTCGTAGTTGACCACGACGGAGATCGCGATGCGGGCGTCTCCGGGCCAGCGCACCGCCGGCGGATTGGCGCCGTATCCGATGAAATCGCGTTCTTGCATAGTTTTGTTCCTGCCCCAGATTGCGGCGCAATGATAGCACATGGGGGCCGGACTCAAACCAGGTGATCTGCCCGGGGAACCACCGACCGGCAGCGATACCACGCTGGGCGGCACGGTAGCCGGGCTGTGTTCATGCGTACGCACTTTGTCATTGCGAGCGTCGCGTGGCAATCTCGTCGCCGTAGCAACGGCGATTTGCCGACGTGTGTTCAACCTCATGGAGATTGCCACGTCGCTGCGCTCCTCGCAATGACAGATTAAAGGCTGTGCTCCTCGCAATGACGGATTAGAGCGGGTACGCGTGAGCCGGGAAGTGTTATGGACAATTCGTCCATTTCGGTTCAGAATATCGCGCAAATCTTTCCCGTTGGAACGCGCTAACGGAGGCCGTTCGGATGACGATACACAGCGCGACCTCGCAAATCCTCTCCCCCCTGCTGTTCCTGGAACGCAGCGCGTCAGTTTATCCGCATCGGGCCGCCTGCATCTACAACGGGGCGGTGACCACTTACGCGCAACTCTACGATCGAGTGCGCCGGCAGGCGGCGGCGTTACGCGGCGCCGGCGTTGAGGCCGGCGACCGGGTGGCGTTCCTGCTGCCCAACCTGCCTTCGATGCTGGAGGCGAACTACGGGCCCATGGGCATCGGCGCGGTGCTGGTGGCGTTGAATATTCGTCTGTCTCCCCGTGAAATCGCGTACATCCTGAATCATTCCGGTTCCAAAGTCCTGGTGTTCGACTCGGAGTTGGGCGACACCGTCCGCCAACTTCGCGACGAATGTCCGGGCGTGGAAACCTACGTGCAGGTGCGCGACACCGCACCCCTGGCCGACGGCATCCCCGGCCCCGAGTATGAACAATGGCTGTCCGGCGTCGAACCGCTGGACCACCTGCCCGGCCCGGCGACGGAACTGGACACGGTGACCATCAACTACACGTCGGGAACTACCGGGATGCCCAAGGGCGTTGAGTACACGCCCCGGGGCGCCTACCTGAATGCCATCGGCGAGGCCATGGAGATGGGGATGAACTGGCGCAGCATCTATCTGTGGACGCTGCCGATGTTCCACGCCAACGGCTGGTGCTTCACCTGGGCCGTGACCGCGGTGGGCGGTACGCACGTTTGCCTGCGACGGGTGGACCCGGCCGAAGTTTACCGCCTGATTCGCGAGGAATCGGTGACCCACCTTTGCGCGGCGCCCACCGTGCTCACCGGGCTCTACGCCGCGCCGGAAGCCGCCTCCGCCGACCTGACCGGGCTCACGATAATGACCGCCGGCGCTCCGCCGGCGCCGCAGGTGATTCGTACCATCGAGGGCATGGGCGCGTACATCATCCACGTCTACGGGTTGACCGAGACCTACGGGCCGTGCACCGTGTCTGCTCCCCAGCCCGAGTGGGACGACATGACTCCCGATGACGTGGCGCGGATCAAGGCGCGGCAGGGCGTGCTGTACATGGTGTACGGCGTCGGGTTGCGGGTGGTGGACGAAGATATGCAGGACGTGCCCCGTGACGCCGAGACCATGGGCGAAGTGGTGATGCAAGGCGATGCCGTGATGAAGGGTTACTACGACGACACCGAGGCCACCGACGAAGCATTTCGCGGCGGCTGGTTCCACTCGGGCGACCTGGCGGTGTGGCATCCCGACGGATATATCGAATTGCAGGACCGTTCCAAGGACATCATTATCTCCGGCGGCGAAAACATCTCCAGTCAGGAGGTGGAAAAGGTCATCATGGAGCACCCGGCCGTATTGGAGGTGTGCGTGGTGGGTGTGCCCGACCAACGGTGGGGCGAGGTGCCGAAGGCGTTTGTAGTGCCCCGGGCCGGCGGCAGCGTTACCGCCGATGAAATCATCGAGTTTACCCGCGACCGCATCGCCCACTTCAAGGCGCCCAAGAGCGTGGAGTTCGGCGACCTGCCCAAAACCGCCACCGGCAAGATTCAAAAGTACATCCTGAGAGAGCAGGAGTGGCAGGGGCAGGAACGGCGCATTCAGGGTTCCCAGGTCTGACCGACGCCCGATCACGAGCAGTCCAGGCCGCATCCCACGACCCAAATATCAGGAGATTTATCATGGAGTTCGGACTGTTCCTGGAATTCCCCCGGCCCATCGACGGCGACCACCACGACGCTTTCGCACAGTCGTTCCGGCTGGTGCAGGAGGCTGAGGATCTGGGCGTCAAATCGGTGTGGCTGGCCGAATACCACTTCAACATGGAGCGCGTGCTGGCATCGCCGGTAACCATTGCGTCGGCAATCGCCGCCAAAACCAGCACGATGCGGATCGGGACGGCGGTGTACTGCCTGCCGCTGGGACACCCCATCCGCGTGGCCGAGGAGATGGCGGTGCTGGACCACATCAGCGATGGCCGGCTGGAGATGGGTATCGGTCGCGGAACCTTCCCCAACGTGCACGAAGGGTTCAACGTCTCATTTGAAGAGAGCCGCAGTCGCTTCGACGAGTTCCTGGAGGTGGTGGTCGCCGCCTGGACGCAGGAAACCTTCTCCTTCCACGGCGAACATTTTTCCTGTGAGGAGTTGACCGTGACGCCGCGGCCCTACCAGCAACCCCATCCGCCCATCACCATCGGCGTAACGTCGGCGGAGAGCTTCCCCATCGTGGGCGCCATGGGATACCCGCTCATCGTCAATCCGTCCCGCGTGTTCACCCTGGACGAACTGGCCGAGCACACCGCCGCCTACCGCAAGGCCTGGAAAAACGCCGGCCATCCCGGTGAGGGCAAGGTGGGTCTACGCGTGCCGGTTTATGTCAACGAAGACGTGGAAAGGGCCTATCTGGATCCCAAGGAATCGGCGGTGAACTCGATCACCAGGTTGGGGAACCGGGTTGGTTCCTACGCCGGCCGCACCGGCACGCTGGGCGACTGGGCTGAGCAGAGCCGGCGCATCCTGGGCATGGATTACGACCACTGGCTGCGGGATAAGGTCGTCTACGGCACGCCGGACCAGGTTACCGACCGCCTGTCCGAACTCGAGGATACCCTGGGCCTTGACCAGTGCATCTACGAGATAAACTACGGTAACCTCATGTCCGACGAGTTGCAGACCGCATCGCTGCGCCTGTTCAACAAGAAGGTTTTGCCCGAGCTCCTCACCGAGTGATCGAGGCGGGGCGGCGACGCAACCGTCAGTCCCGCAACCGTCAGTCCCAGGTGAAGCAAACTTTTCCGGTGCCGCCGGCGTCGAAGAGCTGGTATGCGGCGTCGGCGTCGTCCAGCGTGAACCGGTGGGTGAAAAGCTGCTTGAGCGGAACCTGCCGGTCGACGACGAAACGGGCCACTTCTGCCAGGCCGTTGAGGCTGAAGGTCCACGAGCCGACGATGGTCAACTGCTTGTGGATGATCTGCGGGCTCACGTCGAAGGTGGTGGTGTTGCCCTCGCCGACGAAGCAGACCCGCCCCCACAGCATGGCTGAATCGACGGCGTTCACGCGGGCTTCGGGGCGGCCCGTGCAGTCCAGGGCCGCCGGAGCGCCCTCCCCGTGGGTCAGCTCTCGGATCGCCTCCACCGGATTCTGAGTGGCGGCGTCGATGCAGACGTCGGCGCCGAGACGCTGAGCCAGTTGCAACCGCTCGGCGTCCACGTCCACGGCGATGACCCGGGCGCCCATGGCCTTGGCGAACATGGTGCCGCTGGCGCCCACCGGTCCCTGCCCGTAGATTGCGATGGTATCGTCGCCAGCCAGGTTGAGCCGTTTCAGGGCGTGGAAGGCCGTGCCGGTGCCACAGGCGCAGGCGGACCCTTCGTCGAAATCCAGTCCGTCGGGCATCTTGACGCAGGTGTAGGCGGGGCAAATCAGGTAGTCCTCGTGGCCGCCGTTGGCGCCGGTGCCGTACACGGTGGAACCGTTGAGGCACATCTGGGTGTACCCGATGCGGCACATGGTGCAGGCTCGACAGCCGGTATAGTGGTGCATCATCACCCGGTCGCCGACCGCCACCTCAGTTACGCCGGCGCCGACTTCGGCCACCACGCCGCACGGTTCGTGCCCGGCTACCTTCAAGTTAGCCAGGTCGCCGCGCTCGGCCCGGGGGGCCCGGTAGTGACGCAGGTCGCTGCCGCACAGCCCGGAGGCCTTCATGGCCAGCACCACTTCGCCCGGACCGGGATGGGGGTCGTCCAGGGTGCGGATTTCGACCTCGCGGTCGCCGGTGAAAACTGCGCCTCGCATCGTTCAGTCCCTCCTGATATTCCTACGAACCACTTTATAACGAACCCTTTTTACGGATCGATAAGCACGCCCGGGTTGAGAATCCCGTTGGGATCCAGCACGCGCTTGGTGGCCCGCAACGCTTCGGCAAAGGGGTCGGGCCGCTGCTGATCGTACCAGGGACGGTGCGAGCGGCCCACGGCGTGGTGATGCGTGATGGTGCCGCCGGCGGCCATCACCGCGTCGGACGCTGCCTGTTTTATCGCGGCGTGGGCTTCCAGCTCGCCGCCGACCTCGCCCAGGCCCTCGAAGGTGTAGTAGGGCGCCGGCCCGTCGGGATAAACGTGGGTGAACCGGCAGGACACCCGGCCATTGCCGCAGGTGCGTTGCAAAGCGTCGTGCAGGGCCGCCCGCACGGATGCGTTCATGGCCGGCCAACGTTCCCAGGTGATGGCGGTCTCCAGGGTCTCCGCCACCACGCCAAACCCGATGGTGGCATTGCGCTCGTAGGGAGCGTTGATAAAGGAATTGCGCCAGCTGCCCACCGCGCCCTGGCGGCCCGCCGATGAATCGGAGCGTTCGGCGGCGTCGGCGACCACGATGTTATCCTCGTCAACGACGCCCCCGGCGTCCCGGGCGATGGCCACGGCCTGCCGGATGTTGTCGCCCTGGGGAAGCTCCGCGGATTCAAACCCGATGATGAGCAATGCTTGCCGCCCGTCGAGGCCGGCGAAATCCTCGGCCTCGGCAGGGTCGAGCATGCGGAGGTTGGCCGGCCACATCTTGGCCTGGGCAAGCCGGCGGGCTCCTTCGGCAGCGCCTTCTGCACTGGCGAACACCACGCCGGCGGATCCGCGGAATCGTGGTCGGGCCTGGATTCGCATCCAAGCCTCGGTGATGATGCCCAGGATGCCCTCGCTGCCAATGATCAGCCGATCGGGAGACGGGCCAGCCCCGCTGCCGGGCAGGCGTCGCGACTCCCAAACGCCGGCCGGCGTCACCATGCGCACCGACTCCACGAAGTCGTCGATGTGCGTGTGGTTGGTGGCGTAGTGCCCTCCGCTACGGGTGGCGATCCAGCCGCCCAGCGACGAGAACTCGAAGCTCTGGGGGAAGTGCCGCAGCGTGAATCCTGATGGACGCAGCTGGGCTTCCAGCGCCGGGCCGAGTACGCCGGCCTGGATGCGTGCGGCGCGGGATGTATCGTCGATTTCCAGCACCTGGTCCAGCCTGGTCAGGTCGATGGTGACGACTTTCGCTGCTTCGGGGGGTTCGACACCGGCTACGACCGTGCTGCCGCCGCCGTAGGGGATGGCGACGATGTTGGAGTTGGAGCACCAGTCCAGCACCGTAGTCACCTCAGCCTCGGTACGAGGATAGGCCACCACGTCGGGAGGGTTCGGAAAGTTGCGGTTGAACCCGCGGATGCGGTCGCGGAAGCTGCGGCCGTAGGTGTGGGAAGCCCGCTCGTGGTCGTCGGTGGTGCAAAACTCGGCGACCAGCGGATGGGGAGTGAATCGTGGTCGGCGGAGGTTCAGATCCCCGGAGGCGGGCGGGATGGGCAGTTCGCGGGACACGCCGTAGCGTTGGTGCAACCGTTGCGCCATGGCGACGTACTGATCGCGCGACGGTTCCCGGTCTTCCATCCCCCACGCCCAGAAGCTGCGGCGGGCCATTCTGCGCCTCCTGTCGATAATGCTGAGGGCATTATAGCAGCGGCGCTCGGCAGTCCGAGACGCAACCGGGCATCAGGGGAGACTGGCAAGCGGGCATGAAAATGGTCGGGGTGAGTGGATTCGAACCACCGACCTCCACGTCCCGAACGTGGCGCGCTAGCCACTGCGCTACACCCCGACTACCAGTTAGATTATAACATGGGCGTTGCGGCGAGCGTGGATTTCCGCCGCATACGACCGTTCTTCAGCAGGGTTGACGGGCCGCAGGGTCGGCCGGCGAATCCGCCGCTTTGGTTTGGGCGTATAATTGCCAATCAGAAAAAAACGGACGTGACCATGACCAAGCACAGAATCCGCCACGTGTTTCTCGCGATACTAATGGCGTTGGGTTTGATGGCCGTTGCGGTGGCCTGTGGAGGTTCTGCTGCATCCCCCGCCGATGCGGGGACGGCGGACTTTGCGGCGAAGCCCGCGGCCCAAAGGGAGTCTGAAGCGCAGCCGGAGCGGGGGCTAATGGCTGCTGCTACCGTTGCGCCGGCGGCGGCCGCTGGGGTCGCCGCGGCGGTGTCGCGCCCGGTATCGCAGGCGCCCACATCCGGCGACGGCGCATCTCAGGTAACGGGCATTCGCCAGCTTATTGTCGAAGCTCACCTTGGCCTTGAGGTCATGGACGTGGACGCGGCGGCGCGGCGCATTGAGTCCATTGCCACCGGATTGGGCGGCTGGACCGAGGGCGTTGAGATCAGCGGCGAAGGAGGACAGCGCGCGGCCTGGGTCAGTGTGCGAGTGCCATCCGACGACGTTGGCGACGTGTTGAACCAGTTGCGCAGCCTCGGCCGGGTGGTGGACGAGGAGGTGTCGGCCAGCGACGTCACCGACCAGATCGTCGACAACGACGCCCGGCTGGCGGCCTGGAAAGTGCAGGAGGAACGCCTGATCCTGCTCCTGGAAAACGCCCGCACGGTAGAGGACATAGTTGAGATCGAAAAGCGAATCTCAGAGGTGCGTACCGACATCGAACGGTTGGCAGCATCGCAACGGAACCTCGCCGGACGCGTTGCCACGGCCCTGATTTCCGTCCGCCTCGCCCTACCGAACCGCCTGACTTCAGAAGCGCCGAACGCCGCCATGTCCCTTGCCGTGGGCGACCCCGCTGCTGCCTCCGACGCGGTGCGAGCCCGGGTGAATGCCCTCGGGGGTTACATCGGCAACAAACGGGAATATCAAGAGGGCAGCACCGGCCTGGTGGTCGAGACCTCCGTCTTTGTCCGATCGACCGACCTGAAGGCCCTGATGGACTACGTTGCTACGCTGGGAGTGCCATCCGAGCGCAACCTGAGCGCGGTGGGCGACCCGCCGGTGGGTGACGCGCCCGATGCTCGCCTGTTGCTAACTATCCGCTCCAATTCCGGCGTGGCCGCCAACATCAGATTGAAGGCCGAAGCGCCCGACGCCGCCGGCGAATTGCTGCGCGGTAGAGCCGAGTCCCTAGGCGGTTATGTCGAACGTTTCCGAGAGAATCGGGATGACGACGATAGCCACACGGTGAACATGGTGCTGGTCGTTAAATCCTCCGACCTGCGTGACCTGCTGGACTACGCTTCGACGATAGGCGATGCCGATGGCTGGGAATTCGACGCCACCGGCCAACAACCGGCGGATGACGCTCCCAACGCCCGCTTGGACGTGCGAATTACCAACCCGCCGGACCTGACGCCGGTATGGATTGCGCTGGGCGTCGTCGTCGGGATCGTGGTAGTCGCCGGGGCGGTGGTCTATTTCACCGGCGTATGGCGGATGGTGCTGGGCAACAGCGCTGCTCCGTCCCCGGAGCCGGACGCCGACGCGGCGACCGAATAACGGTTCAGTCGGCGGCGGCGGGTAATCGAACGCGGTTTCGGTTCCGGCGCCGCCGTCCGCGCTGTGGGCCGTCGGCGTCCCCTCCGGAGTCAGCGCCTGCGGAGTCATCGGTAGTGGAGTCGGCAGCGGGTGCGGCGGCCTGCGCGGCTGCCAGGGCTTCCTGCATCTGTTCGACGAACGTGATGACCCGGCGCAGCGCGCGACCCAGCCGGGCCAGACCATAGTCGGGGTCGCCGGCCACGCGGATCTCCAGGTCCCGGCGGCCCACCCGTATGCCGGCGCCCAGCGTCTTTTGCAACGCGAGCCGCGCGTCTCCCACGGCCTGTCGAAAAACGGCGGTGACGAAACCTTCGGCGGTGGTGGTCAATGACTCCACTCCGGCGGCGGCGCCCAAACAACGAAGGTCGGTGACGGCGAGCAGGTTTTCAGCCTGGGCCGGCAGCGGGCCAAACCGGTCTTCCAGGTCCGAACGAACGGCGGCGATGCGGTCCCGGTCCGTGATCTGGGACAACCGCTGGTAGAAGGCCAACCGGGCCGGCAAGTGCGCGATGTAGTCTTCCGGGATGCTGGCCGGCACCGGCAGGTCGATCCGCGGCGGAGGCGGCGCTTCGTCCCGACTCTGGTATGCGCCGTTCCGGTTGATTTCCTCCACGGCTTCGTGGAGCAGCTGGGAGTACAAGTTCAATCCGACGGCGTGGATCTGGCCGCTCTGGTCGGCGCCCAGCAGGTTTCCAGCCCCCCGGATTTCCAGGTCGCGCATGGCGACCCGGAATCCTGCGCCCAGTTCGGTGGCTTCCAGGATGGCGTGGATGCGCTGGCTGGCTGCGTCGGTGATCTCATGGTTATCGGGCAGCAGCAGGTAGGCGTAGGCCCGGTGGTCGCCGCGGCCCACCCGGCCGCGCAGTTGATACAGTTGGGCCAACCCGAACCGGTCAGCCCGGTCGATAATGATCGTGTTGACGTTGGGCATGTCCAGCCCGGACTCGATGATGGTCGTGCAGACTAGGACGTCGCCGTTCCGGTTGGAAAACTCCAGCATCACGTCTTCAAGTTCGTTTTCGGGCATCTGGCCGTGACCCACCAGGATGCGGGCCTCCGGGACGAGTTTGCTCAGTTCTTCTGCCACCTGGTGAATGGTACGGACGCGGTTGTGCAGGAAGAAAACCTGGCCGTCGCGCTCCATTTCCCTCAGGATGGCCTCCCGCACCAGCTCGGCGCTGTCTTCGGAAACGAAGGTTCGCACCGGCAGCCGGGCTTCGGGAGGCGTGTGGATCACACTCATATCGCGGACGCCGGCCAGCGCCATGTGCAGCGTGCGGGGGATGGGAGTGGCGCTCAGCGTCAGGACATCCACCTCAGCGCGCATCTGCTTCAGGCGTTCCTTGTGGGCCACGCCAAACCGATGCTCTTCGTCGACGATGACCAGACCCAGGTTTTTGAAGGCCACGTCTTTCTGCAAGATGCGGTGCGTGCCGATGACGATGTCGACGTTCCCTTCCTTGGTCGCTGCCACCACCTCGATCTGTTCCCGATGGGTGCGGAACCGGCTCAACACCTCGACGTTGACCGGGTAGGGGGCTAATCGTTCGGCGAAGGTGGCATAGTGTTGCTGGGCCAGCACCGTGGTCGGAACCAGCACCGCCACCTGCATCCCTTCGTTCACCGCCTTGAACGCTGCGCGCAGGGCGACTTCGGTTTTGCCGTAGCCGACGTCACCGCAGATGAGGCGGTCCATGGGCCGGGAGATTTCCATGTCGCCCTTGACCTCGTTGATGGCGCGCAGCTGATCGGGCGTTTCGACGTAGGGGAAGGCGTCTTCCAGGTCGCGCTGCCAGGCGGCGTCTACGCCGAATCGGTGACCGTCGATGGACTCGCGGGTGGCGTAGAGGCGCAGGAGTTCTTCGGCGATCTCGCGAGCCGCGCCCCGGGCGCGCTCCTTGATGCGCTGCCACTCGTTGCCGCCCAGCCGGGTCAGCGTCGGCTGGTAGTCGTTGGCGGATACGTACGCACCGATCCGGTCCAGCTGTTCGGTGGGCACGTACAACCGGTCGTCGCCGGCGTATTCCAGCACCAGGTATTCCCGTTCTTCGCCGGCTGATTCCAGGTGGGTGGTGCCGGTAAAGCGGGCCACGCCGTGGTCGATATGGACCACGTAGGCGCCCGGCGTCAGGTCGGCCAACGAGATTGCGTCGCCCAGGTCCCGACGCGCCCGAGGGGCGCGGTAGCGACGTTCCTTCACCGTGCCGAACAGCTCCGCGTCGCTGAATACCGTGACCGCCGTGCCCGTGGTCGAGGCCGGAGACTGCCAACCCTTGCGCAACCCGCCGGCCATGACGTAGACCCGGCCTCCCCGGGGACGCGTGGGCAGCGTTTCCACCAACTGGGACTTCACGCCGGCCTCCCCCAGAACTTCCACCAGGCGGCTGGCGTGCTGGCTGACGGCGACCACGGCGTTGCCCCGACCAACCTGGTCGGCAACGTCGTTGGTGAAGTTTTCCAGCCCCGCCAGGGTATCCGGAACCGCCTGCACAACGTCATCCTCGCGTTCGCCAGACCAACGTTCCAGGCGGACGGTGGCAATTCCTGCCGCCTGGATCGACTCAAGCAGGCTATCCCAACCGGTGTTGGGCGACGGGAAACCGTAGGGGAGTTCCCCGCGATTCTGGCGGTTGGTTTTTTGCTGAGCGAATTTCGCCTCCATTTCTTCCGATTCGCCGGCGAGGCGGGCGGGCCGGTCGAACACGACCAGGGCGTCGGCGGGCAGAAAGTCGGCCAGCGTGTTGTCGTTGAGCAGGCCGTTATAGAGAGACAGGGATTCGGGGTTGGGGTGCACCAGGAGGTTGCCCAACTCTTCCTGAAAACGGGTGACCGAGGCAGCCGAGCACGGTGACAGGTCGATGACGCTGCGCCGTTCGTCGAAAGCAGCGTGGTCCACCAGGTCGGGGAGCTGTTCGGCGGCGGCGATGACGCGCACCTCGTCCACGGGTTCGATGGAGCGTTGGGTTTCGGGATCAAACCGGCGTATGGTGTCAACCTCGTCGTCCCACAATTCGATACGGTAGGGTAGTTCGGCGTCGGGAGGGAATACGTCCAGTATGCCGCCCCGCAGGCTGAAGCTGCCCGGCGTGTCAACTTGTGGCTCGTGCCGGTAACCCAGCTTTACCCAGGCGGCCAGCAAGTTGTCCAGGGAGTGAATGCGAGCGCCGACGGAAAGCCGGTTGGAGTGTTCGATATCCGGATGGCGGCCGGCCACCAGGCGCGGCGGCAGGGTGAGGCGACACGCCGCCGACACCGAGGCCACTACCAGTGGCGGCGACGGCTCGTCGTCCCCGCTATCATAGGCGGCCAGCGCCGCCAGCGCCGCCAACCGCTGGTTAATCGTGCGAGCGTCCACCGCCAAACGCTCAAAGGGGAGCACCTCCGACTCGGGCAGCAGGTACACGGGAGCATCTTCGCCCAGGTAGGTGAGCAACTGGTCGTGGAGTCGCCGGGCATCCTCAAGTCGCGGCGCTATCGCCACCACCGGACGCTGGGCGTGATGCCACAGGGTTGCCAGGTATACCGGCTGGTGGTCGGGTTGAACCGTCAGACTGGGCCGCGCCGCCGCCGCGGCCAGGTTCCGCAGATGCCGTTGCATCCATTCTTGAGAGCCCAGCAGGGAGAGTAGTCCGGTCAGAGCCATACTGTATTCGTCACGTCATCCATTGGAATAAAAATTTGATGCTTAAACACGCCTAGACGGGACTGACATCAGGCCAGCCCCATTCTTCAATTCTACGTGGAAGGAGCCGACTATTTCAAGGCGGGGGATATTTTGGACAAGGTCTTTCGATTGTCCCCTAATGTCATTGCGAGGAGCGCGGCAACGTGGCAATCCCGCTCATCCTGAGCCTATCGAAGGACGCCAACGGGATTGCCACGCTGCGCTCGCAATGACATTACGGGAGAATGGAAAGACCTTGTTATTTGGAGGAGGTATAAGGGGCCCATGATATAATTTTGGCGAAGTCGGGTTATCGCGTTGCTGCGATAGCGCCGCCCGATGGAATCCCAGCCCCATACCTCCGCCCAATTCTTGTATCAACCCATGAAATCGACTGCCTATCGCCGCGTGGTGGTCAAGGCTGGCACCAACGTGCTGACCGCTGGGGATTCGCCCCAATCGGTTAGCTCGGTGGCGTTGGATACGTCGGTAATGGCCAGCCTGGCGGGGCAAATCTGTCGGTTGGTGAACGAACAGCACGTTCAGGTGGTATTGGTCACTTCGGGAGCCATCGCAGCGGGGCGGCAGGTCCTGGCGGAATCGGGGCAGGTGGCCGACGTTCCGGATATATCCACGCGGCAGGTGCTGGCCGCCCTGGGCCAGGGACGCCTGATGCAGACCTACGCCGAGTTATTTGAACGGCATTCGGTCTCCGTCGCCCAGGCCCTGCTCACCATTAAAGACACGTCCGAACGTCAGTCCTACCTGAACATCCGCAACACTCTGCTATCTCTGCTGGAACTCGGTGTCGTGCCGGTTATAAACGAAAACGACGTGGTGGCGTCAGACGAAATCGGCGAGGTGTTCGGGGACAACGACCGGCTGTCGGCCCTGATCGCCGCGTTGATTGACGCCGATTTACTGATTATTCTCTCTGACGTGGGCGGCCTCTACACTTCCGACCCCAAATCCGATCCGGATGCGACGCTGGTGCCGGTAGTTGACCTGGTGGACGACCGGGTGGCCGCCATGGCGGGACAACATCGCAACGCCTGGGCCCGGGGCGGGATGCCCACCAAGCTGGATGCGGCCCGCCTGGTAACCACGTCGGGCATCGCCATGACCATCTGCCGGGGCCGTGAGCCCGACGTCGTTTTGAGGGCGGTGGCTGGCGAAGCCGTCGGCACCTATTTCCGACCGGCGGAAGGGAAGCTGGAAGCGCGCAAACGGTGGATGATAAGTTGCGCCGGCGACAGCGGTTCCCACGCGGTGGTCGTGGACGCCGGAGCGGTGTCCGCCCTGCAACGCAACGGCGTCAGCCTGCTGCCGGCCGGGGTACGCAGCGTGGTGGGCGAATTCGCCCGCGGGGATATAATCTACGTGGTGGACGATGCCGGGCAGCATGTGGCGTGCGGTATCGCCAACTACGCCGCCAGCGACGTTCGACGCATCCGGGGGCTACGTTCCGACCGCATCGTGGATACGCTGGGATACCAGTACGGTCAGGAAGTCGTGCATCGCAACAACCTGGTGCTGTTGTGAGCCGTCGCATTTCAGCACCAAATAGTACCGAGACATTGAGGAGAATCCTCCCATGAACGCCACCGATCTGCTGCTCCAACAGGGCCAGGCGGCGCAATCCGCGTCGGCGGCGCTGGCCAGAACCGGGACTGATATCAAGAACCACGCGTTGCAGAACATCGCCCGGGCGCTGGAGACGGAGCAACAGCCGATCCTGGACGCCAACGCAGCCGACTATCGGGACGCCCAGGCCGCTGGTATCGATGACGCGTTCCTGGACCGCCTGCTGCTCACTTCGGAGCGGCTCAACGGGATGGCTGCCGACGTGCGCGGCGTCGCCGCACTACCCGATCCGGTGGGTGAGTTGGTGGAGGCGTTCCTGATGGAGAACGGGCTGGACGTGGAAAAGCGTCGGGTGCCGCTGGGCGTAATCGCCAGCGTGTACGAAAGCCGCCCTAACGTCACTACCGACATCGTCGCCCTGGCCCTGAAGTCCGGCAACGCCTGCATTCTGCGCGGTGGCAAGGAAACGCTGCGTTCCAACTCGGAACTGGTGAGCCTGGTGCACCGGGCCATCGGCGAGGCAGGATTGCCCACCGACGCCGTGCAGTTCGTCAACGACACTGACCGCGCCCTGGTGGACGTGATGCTGGGGATGAAGCAGTACGTCAACCTCCTGGTTCCTCGGGGCGGCGCGGATCTCATCAATTTCGTCGCGCAGAAGGCCACCATGCCCGTGCTCACCGGTGGAGTGGGGGTTTGCCACACCTACGTCGACCGCGACGCCGACACCGAAATGGCCGCCAACATCGTTTTCAACGCCAAGGTGCAGCGCCCCACCGTGTGCAATGCGCTCGATACCGTGTTGGTGCATTCCGAAGCGGCCAGCCGTTGCCTCCCCGAAATTGCCCGGCGGCTCGACGGCGCTGGCGTCGAGCTACGTTGCGACCATCGCGCGTTGAGCATCCTGGGTCCGGAAGGCAACCTCAACACTATTCCGGCGCAGGAAGATGACTGGGGCCGCGAGTTCCTCGCCTTGATTGCGGCGGTTCGGGTGGTGGACAGCCTCGATGATGCGCTGGGCCACATCGAAACCTATGGCTCCGGCCATTCCGAAGCCATCGTGACCGACGACGCTCAGGCGGCGCAGCGATTCCTGAACGAGGTGGATTCCGCCGCCGTGTACCACAACACCAGCACCAGGTTCACCGATGGTTCCCAATTCGGGCTGGGCGCGGAGGTTGGCATCAGCACCCAGAAGTATCACGCCCGCGGCCCGCTGGGTCTGCGTGAGTTGACCTCCTACAAATGGGTCGTTCGCGGAGACGGCCAGGTTCGAGAATAACCACTTTCGGGTCTTCGAGTGACGCGCCGTGCCATTTGATTACGAACGCGAAGTCCGTACCGCCCAATCCGAGGCGTATCTGATCCTGGACGGCGACAACATGGTGGGCCGGATCGACACGCACTACCTGCCCGGCGTCGCCCATATCGCCATCGCCGTGGACCAGAGCATCACCGCCGAGCAGATCGAGGAAATCATCAGCGACATCGACGCCGATATGCTGAACACCGTCGGTTCAGACCGGGATTCCCACCTGTATCACGTATTCCAGGGCACCGAGATCCGGGTGTTCAGCGACGACGGCCAGGACGAATACGACGGCAACGGCAATGGACGGGGGCACGGACCCCTGCCGCCGCCGTCCGGCAGTGGGTAAACGCCTCGGGGCGCACAGAACCCAAGGGGAATTTTCCCCGGTAGCGCGGGAATGCTAGGCGTGCTTCCGGCTGACGGCCTGCAACGCCGCCTGTTCCACGCCCTCGGCGGTGAGGCCGTTCTTGGCCATGAGCTCGGAAGCTGGGCCGGAACCGGTGTATCCCCGCAGGGCGACCATCTCGATGGGTACGGGACAATGGCGCACTGCAATGCCGGCAACCACGCTGCCCAGCCCACCGTGGATGTAGTGCTCTTCCGCCGTTACGATGGCGCCGGTTTCGCGGGCGGCGGCGATCACGGCCTCTTCGTCGGAGGGAGCCAGGGTGTGCAGGTTGATGACCCGGGCGTCGATGCCCCGCTCCGCCAGGCTATCGGCAGCGTCCAGCGCCGGAGCAACCAGCGAACCGATGGCGATGATGCTCACGTCGCTGCCAGCGCGCATTACGTCCGCCGCGCCCAGGATGAAATCGTAGCCCTCGGCGTGCACCACCGGGGTGGCCGCCCGGGGCAACCGCACGTATACCGGGCCGTGCACTGCGGCGGCGGCACGAATCGCCCCTTCCGTTTCAACCGAATCCGACGGCGTAACCACCTTGAATGACGGCAGGGAGCACATCAAAGACAGGTCTTCGATGCTGTGGGCCGACATACCGTCCTCGCCGGTCAGGATGCCGGCGTGGGTGCAGACCAGTTTCACGTTCAACCCGGGTTGGGAAATCAGGACGCGCAACTGATCATAGGGGCGGCCGGTTCCGAATACGCTGAAAGTGCTGACGAAGGGAATCTTGCCGGCGGCGGCCAACCCGGCGGCCACTCCGACGATGTTCTGCTCCGCTGGACCGAAGTCAAAAAAGCGTTCCGGGTATTGATCGCGCCACAGATGCACGAAGGTAGACACATTCAGGTCGCCGCCCAATACCACGATATCCGGGTAATCTTCGGCCATGGTCAGCAGGGTGCGCCCGTAGGTTTCGCGTGTCGCCACCATTTCCCGGGTCGCTGTCATCTGGCGAGCTCCTTCAGCGCTGCTTCGTATTCTTCGGGATTGGGCGCGCGCCCGTGGAACCCCGGGTTGTTTTCCATAAAACTGACGCCCTTGCCCTTCACGGTGTCGGCGATGATGACTGATGGGCCGGATTGGGTAGCCCTGTGAATGGCTTCCAGGATTTCGCCGTGCTGATGGCCGTCGCAGCGGAACACGTTCCAGCCGAAATCCCGCCACCGGTCGCCCAGGGGTTCCAGCGTCATCACCTCGTCGGTGAACCGGTCGTTCTGGATGCGGTTGCGGTCCACGATGGCCACCAGGTTGGACACCTTGTGGTGCGCCGCCGACATGGCCGCTTCCCAAATCTCACCCTCCTGGCATTCGCCGTCGCCCAGCAGGGCAAACACCCGGTAATCCCTACCGTCCAGACGGGCGGCCAAGGCGTGGCCCACGGCGAAAGAAAGGCCCATCCCCAGCGAACCGGAGTTCATTTCGACGCCGGGCGTCATCGGGTGGGCGTGGCCCTGCAGCAGGCCGTCAGTCTTGCGGAAGGACGCCAGTTCCGCTTTGTCGAAATAGCCGGCCCGGGCCAGCGTGGCGTAAAATCCAGGCGAGGCGTGGCCCTTGCTGAGTATGAACCGATCCCGTTCCGGCCATCCGGGGTTGGTGGCGTCATAGTTCATCACACCGAAGTACAGGGCGACCAGAATGTCGATCTCCGAAAGCGATCCGCCGGGGTGGCCGCTACCGGCGCGAAAAATCATCTCCAGGCTGTCCCGGCGCAATTCCTGGGACACTGCAAACATATCGTCAACGGACAGGATGGGTTGGGTCAACGGCGGCAAATCGTCACCTTTCGGTCGGTCGGAAACGGGGAACGGCGGTAAAGATTATATGCGCCCTCCCCGGCACTGTCCATACAGCATGGCGTGCCGGGCAGGGCCTTTTCATTTTCTCAAAATAGTTTTAGGATTGAGGCAGGAAAGTGTAGAGGTGAGGGAGATGAGGTTAAGGGAAGCGTTGGAATTGGTGCCGGATCACCGGAGCAGCCAGGGGAGGCGGCACAGTCTGGGGGCTATCCTGAGCTTGGCCGTCTGCGCCATGCTGTGCGGCGCCCGCAGCCTGTACGCCATAGCCCAGTGGGGCCGGGCCCACGGAGCCCCTGGGGGAGAGCTCTTGCGGGAGAGCTCCTGGGGGAGAGCTCCTGGGGTTCAGCCCTGGCAAGACGCCCTGTGTTGCCACCTTTCACCGGGTGTTCAAAGACTTGGACGTGGACGCCTTTGAGGCGGTGCTGGGGGAGTGGCTGATCAACAGCGGGTCAGGCCCTGGGGAGACACTGTCCCGGGACGGCAAGACCCTGCGGGGGATTCACGGGGGGGATTCACGGGGAAGGGATACCCGGAGTGCAGCTGGTGTCGGCCTATGGCGCCCGCAGCGGGGCGGTGCTGACCCAGGTAGCCGCGCCGGGCAAGGGGCAGGAATTGGCGGCGGCCAAAGCAGTATTGGACCAGGCGCCGTTGGCGGGCCGGGTAGTGGTGGCGGACGCCCTGCTGACCCAGCGGGAAGTGTGCTGGCAGATTGTGGACGGCGGCGGGGATTACCTGTTGCCGGTGAAGGAGCGCCAGCCCACGTTGTACCGGGACTTGGCCGAGGCATTTTCCCCCACTGGCAGCTGAGGGAGAGCAGGGGCCAAGGGTTCCCCAGTGGCAGGCGCGGGAGTGGCAGGCGCGGGAGTGGCGGGCGAGAGGGGCAACGCTGACGGTGTGGGTGGATGGACCGGGGAAGAAGCGTCATGGACGGCTGGAGCGGCGGGAACTCTGGGCCTTGTCGGACCCGGAGTTGAATGACTATGCGGGGAGTTCGGGAGCGGTGGGGGAGGCTTGGCCGCATCTCCGGCCGGTATGCCGGCTGGAGCGGCGGCGGACGGTGAAGGGGCGGAGCCAGGTGACGGTAAGTTATGCGCTCACCAGTCTGCCCGCCACCGCCGCCGGAGCTGAGCGGTTGTTGAAAGTCTCTCTTGGGCACTGGGGGATAGAAAACCGGGTCCACTGGGTGCGGGACGTCACCTTTGACGAAGACCGCTCTCAGGTAAGGACCGGGGCCGCACCCCAGGTGATGGCGGGCTTACGCAACCTGGTCATCGCCCTGGTGCGCCGGGCCGGGCATACCAACGTAGCCGCTGCCCTGCGCCGCCACACCGCTCATCTCCCCGAACCCTTCGCCCTGCTGGGAATTCCCTATACCTCCGGCGCCACCGGAGAATGAAAAGGCCCTGGAGTGCTGGGACGGGCGTCAAAACTGGCATCTGTTCTGCTTCCAGCCGTTGATGACCTATACTTGAGACTCCGATAACCCCCTCGACGGAGGCTAAACCCTCCGGCAACGCAGCCGGTTGCACCATGATTATTGACGCCCACTGCCATCTGTTGCCGCCCGACTTTTCGGCTCGCCATGGCGAACTTTCGAGCCGCGATGCCACTTACGCTGCGCTGTTCCCCGATTCCGGCGGAGGCATGGCCGACCTGGCAACGCTGTTGCGAGACATGGACGCCGGCTCCGTGGACCGAGCAGTGGTGATGGGTTTCGGATGGACCGACCAGGCCGTGGCCGCCTGGGCCAACGACTACCTGCTCGCCGCCGCCGCAACACATTCGGACCGGCTAACGGCGTTTGTTTCGGTGAACCCGGCATGGGGTGAATCAGCGCTAACCGAAGCCCGGCGGTGTTTCGACTCCGGCGCCGCGGGTATTGGAGAATTGCACCCGGATACGCAGGGGTTCGACATCACCGATTCGGACACCATGGCCGCCCTGATGGGCGAACTGCGCGCCCGCAACCTGCCCATCACCATCCACGCCTCCGAACCGGTGGGTCACCAATACCCGGGCAAGGGGACGACCACACCAAACCGGCTGCTGACCTTCGCCGAGTATTTCCCGCACAACCGGATCGTGTTCGCCCACCTGGGCGGCGGGTTACCCTTCTACCACGCCATGCCGGAGGTCGCCGCTTCCCTCGCCAACGTTTGGTACGATACCGCCGCCCTACCCTTCCTGTATCGGCCCAGCGCGATTGGCGCTGCGGTGGCAACGGCGGGCTCAGACCGTATCCTGTTCGCCAGCGATTATCCCCTGATGTCGTACCGGAAGGTCAAAGAGCACGTGCGGTCAGCCGGCCTCGACGCCGGCCAACTGAATGCCATCATGGGCGGAAACGCAAAACGTCTGCTCGGCTTACCCGAACCATGATTCAAAACCCACAAATCGACGATGCCGCTACCCTGCCGGACTACCTGCGGGAGGGGCTGGATATCATTCTCGTTGGATTGAACCCGTCCGCCTACTCGGTGCGCGTCGGTCACTACTTCGCCAACCCCCGCAACCGTTTTTGGGCCGCCATCAACGCGGCCAACCTGGTGGGGCGCACCGTCGGGCCAGAGGACGACGCCGGGCTCATTGACGCCGGCGTGGGGTTTACCGACCTGGTGAAACGACCCACACCCCAGGCGTCCGGGCTGAACGCCGCCGATTACCGGCAAGATGCGCCCCGGCTGAAACAGAAATTGCTCCGTTACCGGCCTGCCCTGGTGTGTTTCCAGGGGATTACCACCTACCGTCAATACCTGCGCTACGCCGAGGGTGTGGGCCGGTCCGGCGAGATCGACCTGGGCCGTCAACCCTCGCCAATCGGCGACAGCGTCGTATTTGTGGTGCCCAATCCCAGCCCGGCCAATGCGCGGTATTCCCTATCCGACCTGACCGACTGGTACGCGCGTTTGGGCGCGCTGCGCGACGAGCTCGCATCGTGACCGCAAATCGGCAACACATCCGCACCTTTATCGCCCTGCCGCTGCCGTCTGACTGGATAGACGCGCTGGTCAGCGTCGTGGAACAGCTGAAAGCGCAAGTTCCCGCCGGGGTCAGGTGGGTAGACGTCGGCGGCGTTCACCTCACGCTGCGATTCCTGGGCAACACAGACCCGGACCTGGCGCCCCGAATCGTCAACGGCCTGTCCCGCGAGTTAACGCCGGCACCGGCGCCGGCGCCAAGGTTGTCCTTGTCAGGGTTGGGCACCTTTCCGCCCCGGCGAGAGCCGCGGGTCATCTGGGCAGGGGTCGCCGGGGATCTGGACCCGCTGCTGGAGATGTACCGCCGTACCGAGTCGCTGGTGGAATCCCTGGGTTGGCCCCCGGAACAGCGTCCCTTCCGACCGCACCTTACTTTGGGCCGTATTCGCGACCGGTCGCCCCAAGTGCAGCGCCAGCAGGTGCTGGACGCCGTGGCGACAACTCCGGTTCCGGCGTCTTCCCTATGGACACCAGATAACGTGCGTTTGTATCAGAGCGTGCTGACGCCAGGCGGCGCCATTTATACTAGCCTCGGCGATGTGCCGCTCGTGGGTACTAACTGAACGCCACCTCGCATCGATAGACGCTGTAGCCAGCGACCCCGTCACCAACGTGGCCGTATCCTCGCATTGCGGAGAGTACCTTGGAAAATACCATCCAAACCGAAATCGCACCGGTTGCTCCTTATGATTTTGAACTGACCGCCGGGCAACCCAGCTACTCCCGGGAACAGGAATTCAAAACGGAGAGTTACGACGACGGCACGTACACCAGGTTGCTGGACCTGGGCGACAGCACCGTGTTGGCCTCCGTGCGTTCCGTCGGCGCCGTCGACCAGCCCAAGCTGGCGGCCATGTTTACCGGCGACGGGCTGGATTCAGATGGCGCGGAGCGCGCGACGGTCCAGTTGCGATGGTTGCTGGGTTGCGATCAGGAACTGCGGGGCTTCTACGACTCAGTGGCCGACGACCCGGTGCTGAACAATGTGGTGGGAGAGTTTTACGGGTACCACAACACCCGCACCGCGTCAGTTTTCGAAGCGCTGGTGCAGGCGGTCATGGGTCAGCAGATTGCCACCGCCGTAGCGCGGATCGTTCGCAACCTGCTCGTCCAGCACTACGGCGTGCGGGCCAACATCGCCGGCGAAGAATGGTACGCCTTCCCGCGGGCCGAAAACTTGGCCACCGCGTCCGTCGACGACCTGCGGCAGCTCAAGCTCAGCGTCCGAAAGTCCGAATACATCCAGGGCATTGCCCAAACCACCCTTGACTCCCCCGATGGTCTGGAGGGGATGCACCAGTTGCCCGACGACGAGGTGATCAGCCAAATGGTTGCCATCCGTGGCGTGGGTCGCTGGACGGCGCAGTGGGTGCTGGTGCGCGCGCTGGCCCGGGATGACGGTTTCCCGATAGGCGACCTGGCTTTGCGACGCACGGTGGCCAGCCTGTACTTCGACGGCGCCGAGATTACCGACGACCAGCTCCTGGAGTTTTCGCAACGCTGGTCGCCCTGGCGATCGCTGGCTACGTCCTATCTGTTTGCGGCGTTGCGGGCCGGCCGGGTGGCAGGTTCGTGAATGTGTCGGGTTCCTGGCACCGGAATATTGGCCGAAGGATTCGCGAGATTGCCAGTAGCAGCGAATCAGCGGAACATCCGCATCAGGCCACGGGGGTTGTTGCTGAACTGGCGCATCAGTTTTTGGGTCTGCTTGAACTGATTGAGCACCCGGTTCACATCCGACGGGTTGGTGCCGCTGCCCAGGGCGATGCGGCGGCGACGGCTGGCCTTGATGACTTCCGGACTGCTGCGTTCCTGCCGGGTCATGGACCGTATGATGGCCTCCGTCTTGCGTAACTCCCCCTCGTCCAGCTGGCCTTTCATCTTCTTGGTGGCCTGACCCAGACCGGGCAGCATTTCCATCATGGAGGCCAGGCCGCCCATGTTCTGCACCTTCTGAATCTGATCCAGGAAGTCGTCCAGGGTGAAGCTGGAGGTCCGCATCTTGCGTTCCAGATCCTTGGCCTCTTCCTCGCTCACCGCTTCCTGGGCGCGCTCGATGAGGGTCATCACGTCGCCCATGGCCAGGATGCGGGAAGCCATGCGATCGGGATGGAAGGCCTCCAGCCCGTCGGGGCGTTCGCTGGTTCCGATGAACTTTATTGGAACCCCGGTAACCCGCGTTATGGAAAGCGCCGCGCCACCCCGGGCGTCGCCGTCCATTTTGGACATCACCAGGCCGTCCAGTCCCACCCGCTGGTGGAATTCCTGGGCGGCGTTGACGGCATCCTGGCCCGTCATGGCGTCAACGACGAGCAGCACCTCATGGGGCGAGACCGCGGCCTTCACGTCCTCCAGTTCACCCATCAGGTCGTCGTCGATGTGCAGGCGGCCACCGGTGTCGACGATTACCCAGGTGTGGGCCAGTTCGGTGGCCCGTCGCACGCCCGCCACCGCCACCTTCGCCGGCGTGGATGACGCCGGGTCTTCTGAATAGACGGGCACGTCCAGCTGCCGGCCCAGGGTTTCCAGCTGCGAAATGGCGGCGGGGCGTCGCAGGTCAGCAGCGACCATCATGGCGCTGTGGTTCTGGCGCCGCATCTGCAGGGCGAGCTTGGCGGCGGTGGTGGTCTTGCCGGAACCCTGCAGGCCAACCAGCATCAGCACCGACGGCAGCTGACTGGATGGGGTCAGACGATGGTCTCCGGCGCTGAGGATTTCGGTCAACTCCTCGTGGACGATTTTGACGACCTGCTGGCCCGGCGTAAGACTTTCGAGGACGTCGCTGCCCAGGGACCGTTCCTTGACGTTGGCCACGAAATCCCGGGCCACCCGGAAATTGACGTCCGCTTCCAGCAGGGAGCGTCTCACCTGCCCCAAGGCTTCGTCGATGTCGTTTTCCGTCAGACGGCCCTTGCCCTGCAATCGGTTGAAGATGCCGGTTAGACGGTCGGTCAGATTGTCAAACACTGTGATTCCCCTGCGGTTCGTACGGTTAGCAACTCATTCCCAACGGAAGGTGCGGTTGGCGATG
The DNA here is from genome assembly GCA_965220105.1 of Dehalococcoidia bacterium. Taxonomy (GTDB): domain Bacteria; phylum Chloroflexota; class Dehalococcoidia; order Lucifugimonadales; family UBA3495; genus Bin87. Next base: position 30,845 of record OZ244811.1, read on the forward strand.
ACAAAGGCTACCACAAGCCATACCGCCAGACCCAGGAAGTTGGGCCACTGGGCGATGATGGAATCCCCCTGTACCGTCATTCCCCGGATGGCTTCCACCAGGTAGGTAAGCGGCAAATAGTCGGTTATGGTCTGCAAGATGTTGGGCAGCACGTCCCGGGAGAAGAAAACCCCGGACAGGAACATCATGGGCAGGGACACCACGTTGGCCAGGGGCGCGGCCTGCTGTTCGGTGCGCGCCCAACCTGAGACGGCAAACCCGAGGGCCAGGAAAACGGCCCCTCCCATGGCGGCGGCCAGCAACACCGCAAAGAAGTTTCCGGCGAACTCGGCGCCGAAGAGGAAAACGGCCACGGCGGCCAGGATAACGGTTTGGACTATCACCACCACCAGTCGGGTGAAGACCTGCGCCACCAGCAGGGTTGCCGGGTTGAGGGGCGTGGCCAGCAACCGCCGGAGCACCCCTTCCCGCTTCATGGTGACGAAGCTGAAGGCCACGCTGAACAGCCCCAGCTGCATGATGGACATGCCGATCACACCGGGCATCAGGAAGTCGATGTAACCCAGGTCGCGGGCCTGCACGGGCTGACTATCCAGCGTGATCACCCTTGCCGTGCCGGTGATGGCGAAATTCAGCTCGTCCAGCGCCGATCTGAGGATATTCAAACCCACCTGGCTTTCGTTGACCCGGTTGGCGTGGTGGAGCGCGCGCACCGTGGACGAGGTTGCTGCGTCCCCGAACCCCTCGGGGAGGACGATTACCAGGTCCCGGTGACCCTGGGACAAGGCTTCCTGCTCCACATCGAGCGTGCCGATGTCGATGCGGAGGGCGTCGATTTCAGACAGTCCGCCGATGAATCCGGCGGATATTTCGTTCTGCGCCTCATCGACGATGCCCACGTCCAGCTTGCCCAGTTCGCCAAAGTTCAGCAAGCCGAAGATCACCATGATTACCAGGGGCAGGAAGAAGGTCCAGAAGAGGGCGCCCCGGTCCCGCGCCCACATCTTCATGGAAGACCAGGTGAGGTAGATTTCGGGTCTTCGCAGCATCTACATCTCCCCGAGGGAACGTCCGGTCAGGTCGAGGAACACGTCCTCCAGGGTAGCCGAACGCACTTCCTGGGTTCGCTGGAAACCCCGTGATATCAGATCGTCGATCAGCGCTTCGGGGGTGTCCATGGTAATGATCTTGCCCAGGTCCATCACGGCCACCCGGTCGCACAGTTCTTCCGCCTCCTCCATGTAGTGCGTGGTGAGCATGATGGTGCGGCCCTCGGCTTTCCATTGCCGCACCAGTCCCCACATGCGCCGACGGGCCTGCGGGTCCAATCCCGTGGTCGGCTCATCCAGGAAAATAACCGACGGGTCGTTCACCAAAGACGCTGCGATGGCGAAACGTTGCTTCTGTCCGCCCGACAGGGTGCGGAACGATGCGGAGCGTCGCTCGGCCAGGTCTACCGCTTCCAGCAACGGCTCCGGGTCCACTCGGATGCCGTAAATGCTGCCCAGCATCATGAGCAACTCCGAAAGGTACAGGTGTTCGAAGAAGGCGCTGCTCTGCAATTGCACCCCGATCATCTGCTTTACGGCCCGCGGATTGACGCCCACGTCCACGCCGCCCACCGTCGCCCGGCCACTGTCGGCGGAACGCATCCCCTCGATGATCTCCACGGTGTGGTCTTGCCCGACCCGTTGGGGCCCAGCAGGGCGAACACTTCGCCCTTGCCCACGCTGAAGGTGACGCCGTCAACCGCCTGTATGTCCCCGTAGCGCTTGCGGAGTTCGTCCACTACGATTATGGGAGCCGCCATACCGCCTTCCGAGTTATTTGTGGGTGTTGTCATTTTACGGAGGGCCGGGTACAGAGAGCCGCGTGTGGAGGCAGGGTAAGGAGGCGGGTCACGGGAAACGGCTTCAATTATAGCATCGGCTCCGCGCGCATCCGGTAACCCGACCGCCAGCGGCGCCACGCAATGATAGAATCGGAAGCGCCCAGCAATGCCGACCCAGAATCACTGCCCAATGCGCTGCCGCCGCCCATGATCCCCCTGAGTTTGACCGTCCGAAACTTTCTTTGCTACCGGGGCGAACTACCTCCCCTGGATCTGCGGGGAGTGCACATCGCCTGCCTCTGCGGAGACAACGGGCATGGCAAGTCGGCGCTGCTGGATGCCATCACCTGGTGCCTGTGGGGACAGGCCCGCACTGGCGGGCGTAACCATGACGCACTCATCACCCACGGCGAGGACGAGTGCCGGGTTGAACTGGATTTCGACGCCCGTGGCCAGACCTACCGGGTGATGCGACGGCGGCGGCGTTCCGGGCGTGGGCAAACACAGGCTGACCTGTTTGTGCTGGACGACGGTGAAAATACGCGGCCCCTCACCGGCAACACATTGCGCGACACCGATGCCCGGATTCGCCAGGTGGTGGGGATGGATTACGAGACCTTCGTCAACTCGGCGTTCCTGCTGCAGGGCCGGTCCGACGAATTCATGCGAAAGACTCCCGGAGAACGGAAGGATACGCTGTCGGCCATCCTGGGCATCAACCTGTTCGACGCCCTGCAAGCCTCCTCCCGTGAGCTGCGCGACCGGCACCGGACCGAGCTGGGAAACCTCCAGGCTTCCCTGGACCGCAGCCGGACAGCCCTGGCCGCCATCCCGGACCCCACCGAGGAACTGGACCATGTCGCCGGACGGGTGAACCAACTGTCCGGTGATCTGGCCGCCAAAGCCGTCGAATCGGAACAGATGCGTTCCCAGGTCGCGACATTGCAGGAAAAACGTTCGTCTCTGCAAGGGGTGGGTGGGCGTAGTCAGGCCTTGAAAACCGAGGTTGCCGGGGCTGAACGTGACGCCTCCACGGTGCAAAAGCGAATCGCAGCCACCAGGGAGTTGGTGAACCGTGCCGGAGAAATGGAAGCTGGGGTGGCAGCACTGGCCAGCGCCAGGAGCCGGTTGCAGCAATTGGAAACGCTACGATCCCAATACGAGGCGTTGGGTACCGAACGCAACGATTTGCAACGCATCGTCGATCGCACCGGCGCCGAAATGAGCGCTGCCGCCGATGCCCTGTCACGCCGCATCAGCGACGACCTGGAGCCGGTGGCCGCACGGGCGGACGGCGTGGCGCAACGGATGGCGTCGCTGTCGGATGCCGAAACTGCGATCATCGAAGATAGCGAGGCCATTGACATCCAGATTGCCGAGACGGACGAAATGCGACAACTGCTGGCGGCCCGAGATGTCGAGATCGCTCAGTGCATCGAGGAAGGTAAGACGCTGCGGGCGCGACTGGAAGACATGCAGTCCGCCGATGCCGTGTGCCCGCTGTGCGGCACGCCGCTGTCCGACGACGCCTGTGGCAACATCGCCGCTTACTACCAGGGTGAACTGGATGGCAAGAGGCAGTTGCACCGGGAGTTGACCGCGTCAAAGGCCGACCTGGCCGCCCGAAGCGAGGCACTGGCCGCCGACACCGAAGGCCGCCGCAATACTCTCCAGCGGACTCAGCGTCGGGTACAGCGGGAGCGTGGCCGGCTTGAGGAGGAACAACGCCAGTGCGAATCGGCCCAGGAGCTGCTGGTCGGCCTCCGCCCTCGGTTGGTTGAGGCCCAACACGCCCTGACGCAAGGCGAATACGCGGTTCCGGAGCGCTCCCGGTTGGCCGCCATAGACGCCCGGATGACAGACCTGGGGTACGACGATGGCGCACGCCAGCAGGTCTTTCAATTGACCCAATCGTTGCAACTCTGGGAACACGAGCACGCCAACCTGGAAGCGGCCCGCTCCACCATGCCCTCCGACGAGGCAAATTTGCAGCGGATTATGAGCCAAATTGCGGGTTGGAGTCGGGAAATCTCGGAGCTGGAACGGCGGTTGGAGGAAGACCGGGCCGCCATCGAGCAACTTCCCGCCCTCGAGGACGCATTAGACGTGTTGGAGCGGACGGTTGCTGAGCTGCGTCAGCAAATCGACGCCGCTTCGCAACGGCGGGGCGCTCTGCTGGCGGCAGCGGAGACCCGACGTCAGCATCAGGCTGATGTACACCGCCTTACCCGGGAATCCGACGCGGCGCAGTCCGAACTCTCCATCTACTCCGAATTGTTCGCCGCCTTTGGGCGGAGCGGCGTACCCGCCATGCTGATTGACGCCGCGGTGCCACGGGTCGAAACCGAGGCCAATCTGCTGCTGGGCCGCATGACCGATAATCGAATGGCGGTGAAGCTTGAAACCCAGCGCGTAAACCAGGCCGGCAACGTGACCGAAACGCTGGATATCCTCATCAGCGACGAACTGGGCACCCGGAGTTACGACCTTTTCAGTGGCGGCGAGGCGTTTCGCATCAACCTGGCCCTGCGAATCGCACTGTCGAAAGTGCTGGCCCAGCGCATGGGCGTTCCCCTACCCACGCTCTTCATCGACGAGGGTTTCGGCACGCAGGACGCCGCCGGCCGGGAACGCATCATCGACACCATCACGTCGATCCAGGACCAATTCGAAAAAATTATCGTCATTACTCACCTGGAGGAATTGAAAAACCTGTTCGACGTCCACATCCAGGTGGAAAAGTCCGACACCGGTTCAAGATTTGAACTGGTTGCCAATTGACGGCAACCCCAACCCAGGACCTTTCGATTGTCCCCCAATGTCATTGCGAGCGGAGCGTGGCAATCTCTATGGCGTCCTTCGACGGGCTCAGGCCGGGATTGCCATGTCGCTGCGCTCCTCGCAATGACCGTGCGAATAATCGAAAGACCCTGGACCCCAACCTGAGCCGACCCGCAAACAACCCGGAGGATGATATGTTGACCGACGCCCAGCGCGCATTTTTGACCGAGCACCACAATGGCGCCCTCACGACGTTCCGCCGCAACGGCGCTGCCCAGATGAGCATAGTCACCTGCGGCCTGCTGGACGACGGCGTGGCGTTTACCACCACCGCCGACCGGGCCAAGCTCCGCAACCTGCGACGCAACCCCAGCTGCACCATCCTGGTGGGCACCGGGGACTGGCGGAATTTTTTGGTGCTGGAGGGTCAGGCGCGCCTGATATCGGTGGACAACGCTTCCGCCGAGGAGTACCGGGAGACGCTGCGGCAGGTATTCCGCACCGCCGCCGCCCAGGAGCATCCCAACTGGCCGGAATACGACCAAGCCATGCTCGACGACCGGCGCAGCGCCGTCATCGTGATGCCCACCAATGTTTACGGCCGGCAGGATTAGCGCCGGCCGCATCGGTTAATCGGCGGCGATCCCCTCAGCCCGGCGCAACGAGTCTACGTCCATGCTCAGGTCGTCCGCACGGCCCTGCAGGGCGGCGAGGACCCGTTCGCCGGACAACGGCAGCTCGTTGATCCGCACGCCAACGGCATCGTAAACCGCGTTGGCGATGGCGGCCGGCGGGCCGAATCCCGGGGGTTCGGCAACCGCTCGGGCGCCGAACGGCCCATCGGGAGCCGGTACGTCCACCAGGATTATTTCCATCTCGGGAAGGTCGATTGCCAGGGGCATCAGGTAGGACGCGAACGACGGGTTGCGAACTGCGCCCGTGTCCGGGTCGAACTGCTGATCTTCGGTAAGCGCCCGGCCGATGCCCTGCACCACTCCCCCGTCCAGCTGCCCTTCGACGGCCATGGGGTTGATGGCGGTGCCGACGTCCTGGGCCTGCACGTAGCGCAGTACCTTCACCTGCCCGGTGTCCCGGTCGACCTTGACCTCCGCCGCCTGCGCCGCAAATACCGGCGTATAAGGCATGCTGGACAGGGCCGCCGTGCCGATGATGGGGCCGCCTCGCGAGGTGATGCTGGCCGCCGCCAGCTGAGCAAAGGTGAGGCTCTGGGGCTCGTTGTCCATCACGTAGACCCGCCCGTCCTCGGACGCCAGCGCGTCCGCCGGCAAGCCCAGACGCTCCGCGGCCAGGGCGATCAGTTTCTCCTTGGTGTCGTTGGCGGCCCACATCACCGCGGTACCCTGGCTGTAGACGACGCGGCTGCCGCCGGATTGGCCGGTGTAGGGGGCCATGTCGGTGTCGCGCTTGGCCACGATGACCTCATCCATGCCGATGCCCAGGGCCTCGGCGGCGATGGCCGCCAGGGAGGTGTCGCTGCCGGAGATGTCGGTCGAACCGGTGAGCAGGCTGACGGTGCCGTCGTCGTTGACGCTGATCGCAGCCGTGGAGGGGCCGCTGCCGCTGCGCCATTCGCACAGGGCGAGGCCGATACCGTGCCCGTCTTCCAGCTCCCGGGGCCAGTCCATGGCTTCCTTGATGGCGTCCAGCGTTTCCATCAAACCGTTGGTGGGCACCACGGCGCCGCTCACGGACACGTCGCCTTCGCGCAGGGCGTTGTGGGCGCGCAGTTCCCAGGGGTCCATGCCCAGTTCGTGGGCGATGCGATCCATGTGGGATTCAACGGCGAATGTCATGTCCGCCACGCCGGAAGCCCGATAGGACCCCACGTATATTTTGTTGGTATACACACCGTAGGAGCGCAGTCGGAAGTTGGGCACGCGGTAGGCTCCGATACCATGACCGATGCCGGAGTTGGGGCCGGCGCCCAGGTAGGCGCCGACGTCAAAGATAGTGTAAGCCTCCCGGGCCGTGATGGTTCCGTCGTTCATGACGCCGGAGCGAATGTAGTTGGTTACGGGCAGGCGCGGCCCGTTCATGGTGAAGGCTTCTTCCCGGGTGTTCACGAGTTTGACCGGCCGGCCGGTACGCATGGCCAGCAGCGCGGGGAAGGCTTCGAACGTCAGCCGTAACTTGGCCCCGAACCCTCCACCCAGTTCCATGGCGACCACCCGAATACGCGAAACGGGAATTTCCAGCACCGATGCCAGCCCGGCCCGGATCTGATACGGCCCCTGGGTGGAGGCGTAGATGACCAGGCGGCCGTTGGGCTCCACGTCGGCGACGCAGGCCATGGGTTCCAGGAAACCCTGGTTAATACCCTGGGAACGGTATACGTCTTCAATGACCAGGTCGGCGTCCTTGAATGCCTGGTCCACGTCGCCCCGGTCAGCGTCCAGCAGGGTGCTGACGTTGTGGCCCATGGTGAAGCCGTAGCCCTCGTAACTCTCGAGGTGCGGGTGCACGGTGGACGCGTTTTCCTGCATGGAGGCGATGGGGTCAACCACTATAGGCAGGTCTTCGTACTCAACCGCGATGAGTTCGATGGCTTCCTCAGCGGTGGCCTCGTCATCGGCGGCCACCGCGGCGATGGCCTCGCCGACAAAGTTCACGGTGTCCCGCGGCATCACGTAACGGTCGCGCAACGCGCCGGAACCGAACCGCACGTCGGGAAAATCGGTGCCGGTGATGACGGCGCGCACGCCGGGCAGCGCCGCCGCCCGGCTGGTGTCGATGGACACGATGCGGGCGCGGCTGCGGGTGCTGGGCAGCAGTTTGCAGGCCAGCATGCCGGGCAGGTACACGTCGGCAGCGTAGGTGGCCCGACCGGTTACCTTGTCGTAGGCATCAACCCGAGGATGGTTCTGTCCCAGGACTTTGAAATCTGGCATATCATGCGCCTCCGTTTCGATTCTGGTGGCCGGAAATCGGGGACCGGTGAGTTAGGTTGAGTTTCGCATCTCTTCGGCAGCGGCCATGATGGCTTCCACCACCCGGGCGTATCCGGTGCAACGGCAAAGGTTGCCACCGATGGCAAACCGGGCGTCCTCTTCCGTTGGGTTCGGGTTGGATTGCAGAAACCCGGTGGCGGATATTATCAGACCCGGTATGCAGAAGCCGCATTGCAACGCGCCGTGCTCCACGAAGGCGCGTTGCACCGGATTCAACCCCGCGGTGGTGGCCAGCCCCTCGATGGTGGTGATCTCCCCGTCGTGGGCGCTGTGGGCCAGCATCAGGCACGATGTTATGGGTTGCCCGTCCATCAGGACCGTGCAGGCGCCACAGTCGCCTTCGTCACAACCCTTTTTCGCGCCGGTGAGCTGCGCCTCATCCCGAAGGCAGTCGAGGAGCGAGTAGTACGGTTCCACCAGCAGTTGACGGGTGTCGCCGTTGATTTTGAGCGTTAGCGGTTGTTTCATCCGTGCACCTTTGATCCAATTAGGTAGTATGTACCCTATAAGGCGGTTTGTACGGCGCGACGCCGGAGGTCGTTAAACGACGATGCTCCGTTGGCTGCCGTGTCGGCGGCGTACTGCAACGTGCGTTGCGTCAGGACCCGCACTATCTCTCGCCGGTAATCTGCGCTGCTGCGAACGTCTGATATCGGGTTAGTGGATTGGGCGGCGATGTGGGCGGCCTCCGTAATATTTGCTTCGGTGGGTTCCTGGTTCAGCAGCCGGCGTTCGGCCCCGTTGGCGCGCATCGGAACGGGCGCCACGGCGCCCAGCGCGATCCGGACCGAGCTGCAGGTACCGTCCTCGGCCAGGCTGACCACCGAGGCCACGCCGACGGCTGAGATGTCCATGGCGCCCCGCGGGCTGTGCTTTATGTAAAGGCCGCTCGTGTTGGGTGGCGGCGCCGGCAGACGCAACTCGGCCAGAATCTCGCCGGGGGCCAGCGCGGTTCGCCCGGGCCCCACGAAGAAATCGGTCAGAGGCAACCGGCGTTCCCCACCCGGGCCGACGATGCGGCACTGGGCATCGTAGGCCAGCAGGGCCGGCAGAGTGTCGCCGGCGGGCGAAGCGTTGCAGGCGTTTCCTCCGATCGTCGCCAGGTTGCGAACCTGCACTCCGGCAAAGGCAGTCGCGCCGGCGGCCAGCGCCGGATACCGATCCCGGACGACCGGGTGTTGCTCGATGGCCTGCACCGATACCATCGCCCCCAAGGAAAGGCCGTCATCGTCGTTGAAGCCAAGCGTATCCAGGCCGGGTACGTGTTGCAGGCACACCACCGTGTCCGGTCGCCATACGCCGGTACGCCAGCGGATCAGGAAGTCGGTGCTGCCCGCCACGACGCGGGTTCCCTCACCGCCGTCGGCAAGCATCTGCAAGGCTTCTTCCAGGGAATGGGGTTCCAAGTAATCGAATCGAGCCATCGACCGGTCCTCCCAAGTGGTGTGCTGGTGAAAAGGGCGCGGGCGAGTCGCTCTCCGCCTGCACAGCCGTTTCCGGCACTATCGTTTCTGGCGCTATCGTTGTCGGGATTATATGGGCGGATTCCACAGCAGGTCAACGCAACCGACGGTCGGGCCAGCCGGTCGAAACGAAAGGCTCCCCGACGGTTGCTGGGGAGCCCCTTCAATAATACGGAGCGATGGGATCAGTGACTGCCGTTGCCGTAGGGCTGGATCAGCACCCGCAACGTGCCGTCGTTCTCCTTGCGCTGGGTCAGGAGCTTGTGCCCGGCCTGCTCGGCCCAGTAGACGACGTCGTAGATGTTGAGCGCATCGTGGAGGATGGCTTCGATGAACGACGTGCGGTCGTATTCCGTCTGGCGGCTGAGAGCCGCGATGACGCCGGCGCAGTTCTTGCCGCGACCGTCGATGATGGTCCAAGCGCTGCCGCCGTTATGCCCGTTGCCGCCGCCGTTGCCGCCCGGGCCGACGCCCACCGGAGCGCGCACGTCAATCTGCCCGGTTTTGCGGAGTTCCAACTGCTCCTTGAAGTAGGCGACCGCTTCCCAAGCCACGGCCCGGTCACGCTCGCCGCTGGAACACACCGCGCCGCGCACGCCCACGATATCGGGGTTGATGCGGGCCAGTTCGTCCAGGTTATCCAGCTTGAGATGGCCGCTGAGGGCGGCGCTCAAGCCGGCCCGCTTGGCCTCCATCACCAGGTCCCGCAGCACGGGTTCCGGCATGAAGTCGAACAGGTTGCGTCCGTCCTTGGTCAGCGTGTCAATCAGGAAGCCGTCGCACCGCCCCTCTTTGGCCAGTTTGACCATCAGGTGCGGGTCCAGGCCGCCTTCAAACAGCAGGTTGTCGGCGAACAGGGAGCCGATGAGTTTGGTCTCCGAGTTGCCCAGGGCTTCCCGGGAATCCAGCAGGACCTGGCGGGCGGTTTCGTAGTCGGATACCTGGAAACCCACCTTGACCGACGTAGCATCCAGCAGCGCCGCCGCATGGACGGCCATGGCTACCGTGCCGGGCTGGTTGGGTACGACGCCCAGCGTGACGCTGACGTGCTTGTGGGCGGGGATCCGTTGCCGGACTTCCCGAACCAGGTTGGGGTGGCCGGAACCGACCAGCGCCTCCTGCAGGTTCTTGACGTCGATGATGTCGGCGCCGCCCCGGTCGGCTTCCAGCGCTTCGGGCATGTTCTGCACGCTGACCAGGAGCATCATGCCGGAATCATTCAGGTCCGCGTGCCGCCCGGGGGCTCCGTTACCGGCCAGCCACGGGGCGTGGGAACGACCGTGGATGACCTCGCGGCCCTGGGGCGCAGGTGCGGACGCGCGGGGGAGCAGCGGCTCCAGCTCGCTCCACAGCTCGGCCTTTTCTTCGGGCGTCAGGTCGTTCAGCGGCGCGCGGACGTGGCCGCCGGCCATGCCCATCATCTCGCCCCAAGCTTTGCACATGGGCACCGGCAGAGCGCCGCCGGACTTCTTCATGTTGCCGCCCCACCACTTGTCGGACAGCGCCTTGATGTCCTTCAGGTAGCGGTCGTAGAACTCGACGTCCAGGTCGCCGGAAGTTGCCCGGTCGATGAACTGGGTGTAGTAGTTGTGATCGGGAGTGTCAAAGCGCCAGTCGGAGGTGTTGGCGAACATCACCTGCTGGTGGAAACCCAGCTGCTTGGCCTTGTGGAATATCCACTCGTCCGGCGTGCTGATGATGGCGTCGCGGCCTATCATCAGGTGGGTCTCAATGGAGATTTGCTGGTTGAAACTGGCTTCCTTTACGCCCACGACGTTGGGGACGGCGCAAAGCCGTTTCAAGCCCTGGGGGCTGATGGTAATGCCGAACTGCGGCGAGTTGTAAAACATCATTGCTAGGTCGGTGGTATCAGCGACTTGGCGCACGAAATCGACCACCTGGTCCTCGGTCTTGGTAACCATGTAGGACGGGGCGATGATGAGCAGGTCAAAATCGCGGTCCTGGGCGTGGCGGGCCAGGGAAATGCTCTCCCGTAATGAGGTGTCGGTGACGTGAGCGCCGATGAGCCAGCGACCCGCTCCCTCGTCCGCCACCGTATCCATGACCAGGCGACGCTCGGCTTCGGTGAGGCTCCAGAACTCGCCCATGTTCCAGGTGCAACCGCCCCCGCGCACGCCGAGACTGCGAACGTGGCGGATGTTGCGGCGCATTCCTTCCGTATCAACTTGGTTGTCGGGGGTGAACGGAGTTACCAAAGTCGTCCACTGGCCTTTGAGGGTTTGCCAGGCCCAGTCCTGGGCCTCGTGCTTACGGTAACCGGCCATGATTAGTCAGCCTCCAACGGTGTAGTCGCCACGGATTAGAACGGGATTTGGCAAATTTGACATTCGCCGGCCCGATATTTGGGGTCAATGTTAGTGTACGGGGCGGGTCATGCCTCGTCAATAATTGCGCGTCGGGAGCGGGCCGGCAGGGTGCCCAATGCACCCGGCCGGCGGCTATCAAACGGGCTGGCAATCGGGACAGAACCAGCTGCTGCGCCCCCGCACTCGCAACAGTTGCACTTCCGCGTCGCACCGGGGGCAGTTGGCGCCCTTCTCCCGGGGGATGGTCCATGGGGACAACGCATAGGGCGGGTCGGGCCATTGAGCGTCGCGGGCCGCTGCGTAGGCGGCCACCGACCGCGTGATGGCGGTGACAATTGACTGGTGCAGACGACCCACGTCGTCGTCAACGAGACTGCCGGCCAGCCTTTCCGGATGTATGCCGGCCAGAAACAGGGATTCGTCGGCGTACAGGTTGCCCATGCCGGCCACCACCGATTGCTCCAGCAGCAGCGCTTTGATGGGCGCCTTCCGATTGGCCAGCACGGCAGCCAGGGTGTCGGCGGTGAATTCCGGCTCCAGCGGCTCCGGCCCCATCTTTGACATTGCGTCGGCGGCGTCGTTCAGCAGCCATAGATGGCCGAACTTGCGTGGGTCGCGAAAGCGCATTTGACGACCGTCGTCCAGCGGGAACCAATGATGCTCCATCGGGTCTGCCGGTACGTCGTCGGTGCGGATGCGGAGGCTGCCGGTCATGCCCAGGTGCATCACCAGGTGGTTGCCGTCGTCCAGCGGAGCGACCAGATACTTGCCGCGGCGGCGCACGTCGTCGACCCGGCGGCCCACGACGCCTTCGATGAACTCGCCGACCGAGGGCTGGCGCACCGTCCGGGGCCAGGTGATGCTGGGAGCCCCGAGGGTACGGCCCACCAAACCCGCCCGCAACAGGTACTGGCGAGTGTTCTCGACCTCCGGTAACTCAGGCACAGTCAGGGGCCGGCGTTAGGTACCTACCCGCCGCACGCCCAGGGTAACTTCCATCCCTTCGATGCGCTGGGTTTCCGAGTTGGCGTCGTCGTCGGGGGCCTGTGCCAGCAGGGCTTCGCTCAACGTCTCCTGCATGATGTATTCCTGGTGACCCATCATGACGCGCATTATGTCGGCGGGACCATCGTAGTAGGTTACGATGCGGTCGGTGATTTCGTAGCGCGCGCTCTTCCTGAGGTTCTGGATGCGGTGGGAAAGTTCCCGGGCCAGTCCTTCGTCGGCCAACTCGGGAGTCAGGTTGGTGTCGATGGCCACCATGTAGCCGGATTCCAAGGCAGCCGAGTAACCATCGACGGCCACGATGGCGTCGGTCTCCTCGCCGGCAGCTTCCACGGCGCCGGTGAACAGCGCGGACTCGGGGTGCGCCGGCGCCAAATTCTTGATGTTCAGCTCTTCGAGGATCTGCTCGCGCACCCAGTCGAGGTATTGGGTTTCTTCAGGCGTGCGCGTGCGTACCACCACCGATGCCAGCGGCTGGCGTACCTTGATGCCGGCCTTGCTGCGCGCCGCCCGACCCATGCTGGCAACCCTCATCGCCAACCGGGTGGCGTCCATCAGGGGACGGTCGATCAGCGTCGGGTCAGCCTCCGGGTAGGTGGTCAGGTGGACGCTATCCGGAGCATCGGAATGGTAACGCCCCTCCAGGTTGCGGTAAACCTGCTCCGCGATGAACGGAGCCAGCGGCGCCATCAACCTGGCCACGGTGGTCAGGCAGGTATACAAGGTGGCGTAAGCGCTCAGCTTGTCGGTGTCGCTTTCGCTCTTCCAGAAGCGGCGGCGCGAGCGGCGTACGTACCAGTTGGAAAGCAGATCGATGAATTCCTGGATACGGCGGCCCGCGTCAGTGGGGTTGTAGTGGTCCAAGTGGTCGTCGACTTGCTGCACGAGCAGGTTAAGCTCGGACAGGATCCACCGGTCGAGTTCCACCTCCGGTCGCCAACCGGCCGGGATCTGGTCGGGTTCAAACTGGTCGATGTTCGCGTAGTTGGTGAAGAAGGAGTACACGTTCCAGAAGGTCAACAGGACGCGACGCAGGGTTTCGTTGACCAGCTTGTCGGAGAACCGGCGGGGTTCGCCGGGGTGGGACGCCGTGAAAAGATACCAGCGGAGGGCGTCGGCGCCGTGGGTATCCAGGACGCTCATGGGGTCAACCACGTTGCCCAGGCGCTTGCTCATCTTGCGGCCCCGGCCATCGAGAATGAGCCCCAGGCAGATGACGTTGCGGTAGGCTACGTCGTCATTCAGCAGCGTCGACAGGGCGTGCAGGCTGTAGAACCAGCCGCGGGTCTGGTCGACCGCCTCGCAGATGTAGTCGGCGGGTAGCCGGCCATCATGGTCGATTTCGGTGTTTTCGAATGGATAATGCCATTGGGCGTAGGGCATCATGCCGGAGTCGAACCAGGCATCCATTACCTCGGGGATGCGCCGCATTTCGCCGCTGCATCCGTCGGCTCCGCAGGTCCAGACCACGTCGTCGACGTAGGGCCGGTGCAGGTCCAGGTCGGCCACGTCGCGGCCCGACAGATCGGACAATTCGGCGACGCTGCCAACGCAGGTCGTCAATTCGCAGACGTTGCATCGCCAGACCGGTATCGGAGTGCCCCAGTACCGTTCTCGGGAGATGGCCCAGTCCACGTTGTTGCGGAGCCACTCGCCGAACCGACCCTCCCGAATGTGCTCCGGGTACCAGTTGATGCCGCTATTGGCCCCCACCAACCGGTCCTTGACCGCGGTGGTGCGGATGTACCAGGAGGTCTTGGCGTAATACAGCAACGGCGTATCACAGCGCCAGCAGAAGGGATAGGTGTGCCGGTAGATGCCCTGGTGATAAAGCAGGTTGCGTTCGCTCAGTTCGGCGCAGATTTCAGGGTCGGCGTCCTTGACGAACTTGCCGGCGAAGGGATAACCGCCGGTGACGATGCCCTGTAGGTCAACCGGCTGTACGAAGGCCAGCTCCCGCTCCCGGCCCAGGCCCAGGTCTTCATCGCCGAAGGCCGGCGCGATGTGCACGATACCGCTGCCGTCATCCATGCTGACGAAATCGGCGGCGACCACCCGCGTTGCGTACGAGTCAACCTCTTCAAGCTCCACCGTCGCCACTCCGCCGGCGTTGGTTTTCTTGATGAACTGGTGGATGGGAGCGCCAAACTCCACCGCGTCGTACAGCGGTTCGTAGGCCAGTCCGACCAGGCTCTCCCCGGTGACCGTTTCAATCACGCGGTATTCGTCCTGCAATACGCCGATGCGGTCGGAGGCCAGCACCAACCGGAAGTCTGCGCCGTCCGCTCCGGCCAGCTCCACCACGGAGTACTCCGAGTCGCTGCTTACCGCGAGGGCGGTGTTGCCGGGCAGGGTCCACGGCGTGGTGGTCCAGGCCAGCAGATACGTTGGCACGGACGGGAGCGAACCACCCAGCCACGTCCTGGCCCTGAACTTGATGAAGACCGACGGGTCGGGCGTGTTCTCCCGGTAGCCCAGGGCAACCTCGTGAGACGACAGGCTAGACACGCAGCGCGGGCAATGGGGGGTACCGCGCTGGTCCTGATAAAGCAGGCCGCGATCCCACAACTGCCTGAGAATCCACCAGCCGGTCTCGATGTAGTCGTTCTCCAACGTAACGTACGGGTCGTCCATGTCTACCCAGTAGCCGATGCGGTTGGTCATTACCTCCCAGTCTTTCACGTAGCGGAAAACGCTCTCTCGGCATCGTTGATTGAACTCGGCAATACCGAATTCCTCGATTTCGCGCTTCGAGGAGATGCCCAGTTCCTGCTCGATTGCCAGTTCCACCGGCAGGCCGTGGGTGTCCCAGCCACCCTTGCGAATCACCCGGCAACCCTTCATGGTGCGGTAACGGGAGATTACATCTTTGAAGATGCGGGCCAGGACGTGATGAATCCCCGGGCTGCCGTTGGCGGTGGGCGGCCCTTCGTACATCATGAACAGCGGAGCGTCCGGGCGGCCATCAACCGAGCGGCGGAACACGTCCCGTTCTGTCCAGTATTGCAGTGTCTCCGCATCCAGGTCGGGAAAGCTGACCCGGCTTGAAACCGCATCAAACATGGCCGGAATACCTCAGTTGTTTGGGTATATTTTGGGGAATCTGACTAACCAGCTTGGCTACCGGATTGTAGCGCAACTTTGATATCGGTTGGCACACCGCGGGGAGGCCAATCCTCCGTTTTTATGCAGAACCAGGGGACCAGAAACCGTGGAAGTGGTGCAGCGGTCCGTGGCCCTTGCCCACCGGATAAGACCCACGGATGGCTTCGGTTACGTACTCTTTCGCCGCTCCCACCGCCTCGGGGACCGTTTTGCCGTGCGCCAGATACGCCGCCACCGCAGAGGCGAAGGTGCAGCCGGTGCCGTGGGTGTTGACCGTGTCGATGCGCTCCGTGGTGAACTCAAGGAACCGGTCGCCGTCATAGAAGACGTCGGTCGGTGGTCCGGCGCGATGCCCGCCCTTGACGACCACTGACGCCGCGCCCATATCAATGATGGCCTGAGCCACGCGCCGCACGTCATCATCGTCCTCGATGGACAAGCCGGTCAGGTCCTGGGCCTCGGGTATGTTGGGAGTTACCACCGAAGCCAGCGGCAGCAGCATTTCGCGGACGGCGGCGATGGCTTCCACGCGCAGCAGGCGGTCGCCGCTCTTGGCGACCATCACCGGGTCCACCACCAGCCTGGTTATGCCGTGGCGTCGAATGCCATCGGCCACGGTTTCCACGATGGCCACCGACGATAGCATTCCCGTCTTCACGGCGTCAGCGCCGATATCGGTTATTACGGCGTCAATCTGGGCGGCGATGATGTCGGTGGGGATTTCGTGAACCGCGGTGACACCCACCGTATTTTGCGCCGTGACGGCGGTCAGCGTCGAGGTTCCGAATACTCCCAGCGCGGAAAAGGTTTTCAGGTCCGCCTGAATGCCGGCGCCGCCCCCCGAATCGGAGCCGGCGATGGTCATTACCTTTGGGGGCGAGGTTTGGGGCATCGTGGGGGGTGTCGGGGCGAAGCGACCCGGCTAATTGTCGTCTTCGGGGATCCGCCAGTCGTCGGAACCTTCGGATTCGTCCGGACCGGTGGGAATGTTCAGCGCCACCGCGGCGTCCCGCAGTAAGCTGATGTGGTCCTCGTCGGACAACACCCCGATGGGCAACGCCGGCAGCGTTTCGATATTCAATCCGGCGCGCACGCCCAACTCAAGGGAAAGGCGCGCCGCCGACTGATTATCGTTGGCCTCGGTAATGATCACGAAGTCGTAGCGACCGAGCACTGCGTATCGGCTCAAAACCTTGCTGGTTGCGGTCTCGGCTTCGTTGGCAGCGTCACTGATCAGGTTCGGATTGTCGTATTCCATGCGACGTCCGCGACCGGTCAGGGTGGCGAGCATTATGTACAGTGGCATATCTGATTTCTCGTGTGGGTAGATTATTCTCTGAACGACAATCAGTATAACACCGCACCCGACCGGGCCTCGCACCCGACCGGGCCTCGATCAGGGTCTTTCGATTGTCCCCTAATATCATTGCGAGGAGCGAAGCGACGTGGCAATCTCGCTCATCCTGAGCCTGTCGAAGGACGCCAACGAGATTGCCACGCTGCGCTCGCAATGACATTGCCGATAATCGAATGACCCTGGGGGCTCGATAGACCGGGGAATCCCACCGTGCTATCATCGGCGCCAGAACGCTATCATTTGCTCGCCACCCCGCCGGAGGTTCGTATGGACATCGGTTTGAACATGTCAATATCCACCAATTCGATCGATGTCGCCGACATCGCGGCCAAGGCTGAATCGCTGGGCTTCGAGTCAATCTGGTTGCCGGAACACCCGGTAATGCCGGTGAATCCAGCCTCCAGGTATCCGGGCTCGCCCGACGGGTCGATACCGGAAGGCATGAGCGATATGGCCGACCCGTACATCGGCCTCGCCCGGGCGTCCGCCGTGACGTCTACCATCAAACTGGGCACCGGCATCACGTTGATACCGGAACGCAATCCGCTGGTGCTGGCCGGCGCGATTTCCACGCTGGACCTGTTTTCCGGCGGACGTTTTGTGCTGGGCATCGGCACCGGCTGGCTGCGCGAAGAAACGGAAATCATGGGCGGCGATTTTGACCACCGATGGACCCAAGCCCGCGAGGCAATCGAGGTGATGCGCGCGCTGTGGACTCAGGATTCCGCCGAATATCACGGCCGGTATTACAACTTCCCTCCCGTGCAGTGCAATCCCAAACCGGCGCAGGAGGGCGGCCCCCCGGTGATATTGGGCGGCAATGCGCGCAACGTATTCCGCCGGGTTGCCCGCTGGGGTGACGGATGGATGCCCACCGCGGCCACACCCGAACAGATTGCAGCGGGACGCGCCGCCATCGACGAGTTGGCGGAAGCCTCGGGCCGCGATCCGTCCACTATCAACGTGACTGCCTTTGGCCAACCCGCCGACCGGGCAGTGATCGACCAACTCGAGGCAGCCGGCGCCAACCGGGTGATTATCAGGATCCCCGATACCACCAGCGAGCAGGCCCTGGAGGACATCGAGAGCATCGCCGCTGCGGTGTTTTAGGTCGCCATGGCGCGTCCCGTTTCCCGGTAGCTCTGGGCGTCGGAGAAGGCGACGCCTGGTAGCCGCCCGGTCATCCCCGCGTCGTCGGCAAGGTTGGCGGGCCAGGAACGGGCGGCGCTACTTCCAGGGCGACGGCGGGTAGCTTAGAAACTATCTCAAACCTTCCTTTGCTCTTGTCGAAGGGCGTTTTGAGATAGTTTCTGCGTCCTGGCGCCACGGGGAACGCCCCACACCTTCAGCAACGCCGCCGCCCGTCCGCCCGTCCACCAACGTCACCGCGCCGGCGGTCTGGTCGACAACCTGACATTGTTCAACCTCTTTGTTGTAACGATTGTGTGACATTTCTATCGTGCTTGCGAATATCGCCGCGCGAATTACATCGCGCAATGCGGTGTTGGTCGTATGGCTCAGTAGTGAATCGTAGAAATTTTCGACGTCACAGACGAATAACGTTACACAATTGCGAAAATGGGTTTGCACAGGTCAATATTCGTTAGCAATTACCTCGGGCAGGTGTGTCGCTTCTGAATTGACGGGCCATTTGATGTTCCCTAATATTGCCAACGCTGTCCGGTGCGATAGTGCATCCCCGGCGGCGTTAGAACGTCATGCGGCGATTTACATACATCGTTGGAGGAATCTCATGGTAGTTCCACGATCGTTCCGCTTCCCGGTGATAGCTTTGCTCATCACCATTGTGGCCACCCTGGTGGTGGTTGCCTGCGGTGGCGCCGAAGCGCCGGTGGCGCCGGCCGCCGCGACAAACACTCCGGCGGCTGGCGCTACGAACACTCCAGCGCCGGCGGATATCGAGCCCACGCCAACGCAGCGGGTATCGGTCATTGAAGCCAGGCCGACCCCCACCGCGACGCCGGTGGGCCACGTTACTGAAGGCGCAGTGGTAACCAACCGTCTGATCCTGGTCGCCGACCCGCCCTCCCTCGAATCCCCGCTGGACTGCGAGGTTACCGGCTCCGGCGTGCTGAATTTCCGGATGTCTGCCGAATGGATGGTGGATGCCAGCCGGTTCGATGGCTCCTACGAGCCGATGCTCGCCACCGAGTGGAGCGTATCGGAGGACGCCCGGACCTGGAACTTCAAGCTGCGCCAGGGTGTCCGTTGGCATGGCGATTGGGGAGAGTTCACCGCCAAAGACGTGGTCCACTCCATGGGTTATTACACCAACCCGGAATGCCGTGCATCTTATTCCGACTATTTCCGGAGCGACCCGGGAGCACAGGTGGAGATCATCAACGACTACGAAGTTGACATCCACATGCAGCTGCGCCCGGCCGTCGACTTCGTTTACTGGTATTCGGGATATCGGGGAATTCCTCACAGTAGCAAGAACCAGTGGGACCAGGCGTGTCCCAATGGAGAAGCCGACTACGGTACCACCGAGAGCGGGGACACCCTGGGGTATTGCAAAGCCAGCCGCGACTCGGTTTACGAGGCGTCGGCACGCACCGGCCCCTATCAATTCGTCAGCTTTGAAGAAGGCGTTGGTTGGGAATGGGAGGTCGTGCCTTACGACCACTGGCGCGTAACCCCGGACTTCGCGGAGATCGAGATCAAGGACGTGCGCGAACCGGCCACCCGTTTGGCCATCATGCAGGCACGGGAGGGCCATATTGGCGCTATCAACCGAGCCCTGCTGCAATCAGCGATCGACGACGGCCTGGAAGTGGCAGACAGTTCCGTTACGGCGCTCACGGCCTTTGCCCTGTTCGGAGGGTTGTACTTCGCGACTGGCGACAAGGGTGTGCCAACCGACGTGTCGGCGGAGAAGCAGGAAGAGATCCGCGCGAGCTACAACATCGTGGCGGCCCGCGACGAAAAGATGCCCTGGAACGAACCTGGCGAAAGCGGCAAACTGGTTCGCATGGCAATGAACAAGGCCATTGACCGGGACCAGATCAACCAGGCGATTTATGAAGGCGCGGGCGGACGCCAGTGGATCGGCACCATGGTCCCCGACTTCCCTGGCAGTTTTAATCCGGACTGGGAAGGCAAGTGGGATGAGCTGTATGGATACGACCCGCAGAAGGCTCGCGAGCTGCTTGCTGAAGCCGGTTATCCCGAAGGGTTTTCCTTCCGCGTCCCGGTATTCCCCCTGGGCGGCGTGCCGGAGCTCCCGGACCAGATGGAGGCCATGGCCAAGTTCTGGACCGAGATCGGATTGGAACCGCAGCTGGACCCGATTGAATTTTCAAACTGGCGCAACCACTATCGCGGGCTTGATACCGACTGCTGCGTCTACGGGTTCCGCGGTCCGGCGGCGCCCATCGACACCCGGGTTCACTTCTACTTCAGCGCCGAGCGGTTCTTCCGCGCCTACTCTACCGATGACATACAAGTGAACAAAAACAACGCATTGCGCGCGCTCAACGAGGCCGATGCCACGGGTCACTGGCAAAAGGTCTCTGACGAACTGTACAACGAGGTGGGCACGATTCCGGGCTGGACGCTTCCCGTCAGCGCCACCATCGATCCCGAGGTAGTGGCCGAGTACGTTTTCCTCGGACACAACCAGGGCAGTTACGTCTACCTCGAGTATGTCAAAGGCGTTCGCAAATAGGCGTGTGATAGCGTCCGTAAATGGAGGCGCTGGGCCGGCGCGCCGGCCCAGCGTCTCGAGGACTCTGAGAATGGAAACGGGTTGTCGCATCCACAACAAACTGGTGATTGACCGCGCGAGCGGGCTCACAACCCGTGGCGAAAAACATGGGGCCCTTACGACCATGTCGTTGGGCCGGCCCGGTTATTGGAGCTGATAAAGATGCAGCGTTTCATCATTTTGAGGGTCTTGCAGGGGTTGTTGGCGGTGCTCGTCATCAGCATGGTGGTGTTCGCCCTCTCCCGGATAGCCGGCGACCCCATTGATGCGATTCTGGACGACGAGGCGGGCAAAGAGCAGATTGAGAGGCTCCGCAAAGAATGGGGACTCGACAAACCGTTGCACATCCAATACGCCACTTACATGCGCCGCCTTTTGGTGGGCGATCTTGGGGTTTCGTTCCGGTGGAACAAACCGGTGGTGCAGCTGATTGGGGAGCGGCTGCCGGCGACCATCCAACTATCGGCGTTCGCGCTGGTGATTACGGGGTTGATCGCGTTCCCCGTGGGAGTGCTCTCGGCGGTTAAAAAAGACTCCTGGTTAGATGCATTCGGCAAAGGTTTCGCGATATTGGGTCAATCGGCGCCCACATTCGCGGTGGGGCTGTTCCTGATGTTCATATTCGCCGTGATGCTGGGTTGGTTGCCCACGTCTGGCAAGGGTGGGTTCCGCTACATGTTGCTGCCCGGTTTTGCCCTGGGGTATTATAACGTAGCGGCCATCATGCGCCTTACCAGGTCGTCCATGCTTGACGTGCTGGACACGGAATACGTCAAATTAGCGCGAATTAAGGGCGTTCCCGAGTGGAAAATTATCTGGAAGCACTGTTTCCGGAACGCTCTGATTGGGCCGTTGACCTATTTTAGCCTGATCTTCGCTGTGCTCATTACCGGCTCGGTGGTGATTGAAACGGTATTCGCCTGGCCGGGAATCGGATTGATGGTGTTCGAGGCAATCAACACGAAGGATCACATCACGCTGCAAGCGGTGGTCATGCTGTTCTCGTTGCTGTACATCGCCATTAATATCATTGTCGACATCACCTATGCCTACGTAGATCCGCGTATCCGATATTAGTCAGCGTGTTGATGGTTAAGGATACGACAGGAGAAAGAAGCCATGGCCGTACAAGCAACCACTCCCGACGAATCGACCGCTGCACTCCAACCAACGTTACGGGAGGCGCGCCGGGTTCCCATCTTCGGAACCTGGACCGAACTTCGCCGGTTTCCGACTATCCCTCTGTTAATCCTCATGGTGTTCCTCATTATCCCCGCGGTGTTCGCCGACGTTCTGGCTCCCCACGACCACATTCAGGGCGACCTGGGACGTACCAAGGAGCCACCTGGTTGGGTGAAGACTGCAGAGCGCGAGCAGGAGATCGTGCAACGCGTCCAGGACAAAAACTCCAAACAGGTTAGCCTGAACAACGCTACCCGGAACCTGGATAAGGGGGTGGCCCAACTGGTGGACTCCAACAGCAACGGGGCGCCGGACATCGGCGAAACCCTGGTGCGGGTGGAACCCGGAGGAAGTTGGGAATATCCTCTGGGCACCGACAAGCAGGGACGGGACATCTTGAGCCGACTGATGCACGGCGCCCGCATCTCCCTGACCGTTTCGTGCGTGGCGATTTTGTTGGGTGGGTTTTTGGGGATTTCACTGGGCATGTTATCTGCCTATCGTGGCGGTCTAACCGATGCTATCATCATGCGGATCGTCGATATTAAACTCGCGTTTCCGTCCATCCTGCTGGCGGTGACTCTAGTAGTCGCCATCGGCGCCGGCTTCACGACGGTCATCGTGGTGATCGCTCTGCTACTTTGGGCACGTTACGCCCGGGTGGTCCGCGGCGAAGCCCTGGCCATCAAAGAACGGGATTTCATTGACCGGGCTCGCGTCTCGGGGGCGTCAAACCTGCGGATCATGGTGCGCCACATCTTCCCCAACCTCTTCAATACGGTGATTGTGTTGGCAACGCTGGAGGTTGGCCACGTCATCATTCTGGAAGCGACGCTGAGTTTCCTGGGAGCCGGTATCCCAAGACCGTACCCAGCCTGGGGATTGATGGCAGCCGACGGTCGAGAAGTAATTAACACCGAATGGTGGATATTCCTGTTCCCGTGCCTTGCGATCGTGCTTATCGTGTTGTCCATGAATTTGTTGGGGGACTGGTTACGGGATCGGCTCGACCCGCGGTTGAGGAACGTCTAAGCGGGCAACTCCCATTCATACTGTGGTAGTATTGCCCAAATCCAAAATGGTAGCGTACTAACTGTGGAGCCGACCTGGTAAGCAGGCCTCGTTCCACCAGGCTCAGGAGCGTGTAGCGCCATGACAACTACGTTCGCCGAAGCAGACGTCATCCTCGACGTCAAAGACCTGTACACCTACATATTCACCCGGGCCGCCACCGTCAAAGCGGTGGACGGCATCTCCTTCACGTTGCACAAGGGCGAGACCCTGGGCATCGTCGGAGAATCCGGGTGCGGCAAGACCATGACGGCCCTTTCCCTGCTCAGACTGGTGCCCCGCCCGGCGGGACGCATCGTCGGCGGGGAGATCGTCCTCAACGGCGAGGACGTGCTGCAGAAGAGCGAAGACGAAATGCGCGACGTGCGCGGTCGTCAGATCTCGATGATTCTGCAAGACCCTCAGACCTCGCTCAACCCGGTGTTCACTATCGGCAACCAATTGCGCGAAGCGCTGGGCATCGCCCACAAGGAAAACAAACGGTCGATGCTGAACCGCGCCGTCACCGCCCTGCGTTCGGTCAACGTGGCCGCTCCGGAACGGCGCCTGGACGACTTTCCCCACCAGATGTCCGGCGGCATGAAACAGCGCGTGGTGGGCGCCATCGCCATGTCCTGCGAGCCCGGCGTCATCATCGCCGACGAACCGACGACGGCATTGGACGTCACCATCCAACTGCAATACCTGCGGCTGTTGAAGGACATTCAGGCCGAAACCGGTCTGGCCATCATCTTCATCACCCACGACTTTGGCGTAGTAGCCCGCATGTGTGACCGCGTGGCCGTGATGTACGCCGGTCGTTTCGTCGAGCAGGGTGACGTGCGCGACATCTTCAACTCGCCATCTCATCCCTACACCCAGGCCCTGATTAACTCGGTGCCCAGGCTGGAAGAACGGGTGGATCGCCTCTATTCCATTGAAGGGCAGCCACCTCTATTGTCAAACCTTCCCGAAGGCTGCCGGTTTGCGCCGCGCTGCTCCTACGCCACCGACCAGTGCGTCGAGTCATATCCGCAGTCCTACCAGATGGGTGACGGGCATCACGCCGACTGCTGGGCCATGGATCCGGACTGGCAGGGCACACCCATCGCCGAATTCGTTGCACCTACCGGCAGTTCGGGCTAGACTCGCGCCAATCTGTAGGGAATTGAACCGACTCTCAGGAGGAACGATTACTCATGGTAGTCGCTACCCACGATAATCTATTGCAGGTAAACGGGCTCAAGAAGTATTTCCCGGTCACCAAGGGTCTCATCATGATGAAGACTATCGGCTACGTCCAGGCGGTGGACGGGATCACGTTCAGCATCAATCAAGGCGAAACCTTGGGCCTGGTGGGCGAATCGGGCTGTGGTAAAACCACCACCAGCAAGCTGCTGTTACGGCTGGAACGCCCCACGGAAGGTGAAATCCTCCTCGAAGGCGAAGACATCAGCCAGTTCCGGGGTGCCCGGTTGCAGGAATATCGTACCACCGTCCAGGCGGTGTTTCAGGACCCATGGTCCTCGCTCAGCCCACGCATGCGGGTCAAGGACATCGTGTCGGAACCCCTGGTGGTCAACCGGAACGTTACCAAGGACGAGAAGAACGCGCGCGTCGCCGAAGTTCTCGACCAGGTTGGACTGCATTCGCAGCAGGCCAACAACTACCCCCATGAGTTTAGCGGCGGCCAGCGTCAGCGCATCGCGGTGGCCTCGGCGCTGGTTTCCTATCCCAAGCTGATTGTGCTGGACGAGCCCGTGTCGGCGCTGGATGTTTCCATTCGCGCCCAGGTGATGAACCTGCTTAGGGATTTGCAAGAGCAGTACAACGTCAGTTACCTGCTGATCGCCCACAACCTGGCTACGGTGCGGTACATGGCGCATCAGACCGCCGTGATGTACCTGGGCCAAATCGTGGAGTACGCCGAAACCGAAGAGCTGTACAACAACGCGTTGCATCCTTACACCAAGGCCCTGTTCTCGGCGGCGCTGCCGTCGCACCCGGACCTCATCCGGGAAGACATCGTCCTGCAGGGTGAGGTTCCCTCTCCCATCAATCCACCCACCGGCTGCCGATTCCACCCCCGGTGCCCATTCGCCATGCCGCAGTGCTCGGAAGAAGTTCCGGTGGAAAAGGAAGTTTCCCCCGGCCATCGGGTTTCGTGCCACCTGTACTGACACCGGACGAACCCCCTGGGTAACGACATGCGCCGCTGCGACCCAGGTCGCAGCGGCGCATGTTTGCTACCTGACGCAGTTCGGGGCGTTAACCCGCTCCGGAGTAGCGCAGTTCCCGATAGCGTATACTGCCCCGTTCCTGGTGCGGACAATCAGCAGATCATTGATCAGTGACGGCGAAATCCTGATGCCGTTCTTCAGGTCAACTTCCCAAATGAGTTCCCCGTCTGCCCGGTTCAGCGCGTAAAGCGCCCCGGAATCATCGCCGAAAATCAGATGATCTTTGACGATCAGCGGCGACGACCAGATGGCGTCCTTCGCGCGGAACGTCCATTTCAAATCCCCGCTGACGGCGTCCAAGGCATACATGTTATGGTCATGGCCGCCGGCGTACAGGTCATCACCGGCGATGGCCGGGCTGTTTTTCAATCCCAGCAGCGGGTTATCGGGAGTAAATCGCCAGAGGCCGCCCTGTTGACCGGACGGTCGAGGTATTCCGGGCACGTGCCAAAGCCAGAGTTGGGCCCAGATTCTCTTGAATTGGTACAAACCGGGAATTTCCCGCTTGCGAGCCTTGACCGCATACAACTCGCCGCCGGCGGCGAAGTACACGCGCTCGCCGTCGTCCGATATCACGGGTGATCCGGTGATCGCTCGCCGCGCACGGTACCGAAACCATTCCTGGCCGGTACGGGCCGACA
The DNA here is from genome assembly GCA_965220105.1 of Dehalococcoidia bacterium. Taxonomy (GTDB): domain Bacteria; phylum Chloroflexota; class Dehalococcoidia; order Lucifugimonadales; family UBA3495; genus Bin87. The sequence continues at coordinate 56,523 of OZ244811.1, forward strand.
GGATGTAAACCGTTCCCCGGTCATCTCCCAGGATGATCTTCCCTTCGTGAAACGCCACCGCCGCGCTGGCGTTGCTGTCCAGCTGTTTCTGCCACACCAGGTGACCCCGGGCGGCGTCCAGCGCGTAAACCCATCCGTCGCCGGAACTGATGTAAAGCAGACCCTGGGCCACCACCGGCGCGACTTCCACGATATCTTCGGCGACGAAACTCCAGCGGGGATCCCCGGTGAATGCGTCCCAGGAATTGACGGTGCGGTCGGTGCTGCCAAAATACAGGTACGTTTCGATGATCGCCGGCGCGGCCGTAATCCGACCGGGAGTGTCGCCTTCCCATCCCTCCCGGATTTGCCCCGAGCCCTCCGCCAGCGGATAGATACCGTTGGCCGACGAAAGGTAAATGTTGGCCCGCTGTCCCACCGGTTCGGCGGAAATCGGGTCACTCACGTAGCCCTGCCAGATGATGTCTCCCACCGGCGGCGGATGTCCGGTTTCCACGAACCGGCTATGGCGAAGGTCCCGACCGATCACCGACCAACTGCCCGGGCCGCTGTCGATGGTCAGCTGAGATGCGATATTTTTGAACAATACCACCGGATCAGGGGTGAAAGGGTACTGTATCCAAATTACGAAAACGATGAACAGCGCGATCGCGCTGGCGATTAAAATACGCCGCAGCGAGAGGCGTCTGGAGAACCAATTCTGCCGGCGCTTTTGAGCCCAGGACGGCAACCGGATGATAACCTGCCCGCATTTTTCACACCGTCCGCCAACCCTCTGGTCCTGGAAACCGCAGTAAGGACACTCCAACAGTAGATGGTCGTGGTAAAGGACGTCGTCGTCAACGCCGGTGGCAGCTCCTGGGGGTTCGCCAAATTCGACATACGGCGCGGCGTCGGGTAATTGGGCGGACCTGTCCGATGCGCCAATTCCTGCGCCCGCCAGAACGACCTCCGGTTCCGGCGACGGCGCACTGGCAACCGGCCCCGTCGACAGCTCCAGATCCGGTATCCGGTTGGAGAGTTCCCGCGATTCAGGGTCCGGAATGTCGAGAGAAACCGGTTCGGAGTTGATCGGCTCGGGCGCCTCGTCGATGATTGGCTTATTGTCGCTATTCGTCGATTCCGGCCCGTCAGAGCGGCGGATCAACCGGCGTAGTATGTTTCTAAATCCGGGCATATTGGAATGCCGTCAAAGCGGCTAACCTCCCCTGGTCCTGCCGCACGCGCACACACCTGCCCCAGACGGCGACGGTGGTACCGAAGCCGTCACTGGGTTGTTCAATTGTGGCGTAAGGTGATTGCCGGGACAAGGATTACTCCACATGGGCAAATGTGGGGGCATTAAGGCGGATTGGATGCAGCCATTTTACCAATGGCGGAAGGTCATCCTCAACATCTGGCCGTTGCAATGTTGCCCCGGTTCGATGTTGCCCCGGTTTGGTGTTGTCCTACTCCGATACTATCCCGTATTTGTGCGCCCCCGGCGTGCTGATATCGGGTGAGGCCACCCGATTCCCGCACGTCCTCCCGAAGCTAACAGCACCGACGCCGGCGGGTTTTCCAACGGCAGTCCCAAATGATCCCCCACGATTGCCCGGGCGTCGCAGTCGAACCCATAGTCGGTAGCTGTCGCCAGCGTCCACTGGGCCCGCGAAACCGCATATTCTTTGGTTCGACGTCCCGGCGCGCCGTTGTACCCCCAGTGACGCGCGGTCAGAAATTCGGCCAGGGAATCGGGCTGGGCGTACTCGAAGCACCGGTTACAGGACGCCCACAACTCCTGGGACTTTCCGTCGCTTTCCCAACGGTACGCCACCCGTAGTCTGGCGTCGCCGGAATCCCCTGCGGGCTCGTCGCGATGTTCGGTAATGGGCAATACGGTGAAAGGTCCGCCGTACGTCAAACGGGCGCCCCAGGCCGTCAACCGATGCGGCACGATCTGGCGCCGAAAAACCACGCCACGCCGATGTCCGCCTCCATCCGTTATCCGCCGCACGTAAAACCGGAAATTGGCCTCGGCGAAACGGGTCGGCCACGTTGGGATGCCGACCGCCCGCAGATTGGTGACCGTCAAACCAACCACGCTCACGTAGGCACGGCCGGCAAACTCATCGGCCTCCAACCCGTCCGGCAATTGGGGCGAAAGGATCGCAGCGTCAACGGGCCAAGAGAAAATGATCAGGCGCTGCAAATTGGCGGTTATGAAGCCGGTTCGGAGCATCTGGGCGGGACCGATGTTATTGGCGAGGGCTTCAATCCAACTGGCAAAGGTTTAAATTTCCCGATCGGCCAGCCGTTGTTCCAGGCGCCGTTGTTGCAGGGAGATGGTCAAATCTCCGCGGGTCCGTTCCAGCACGCCCCGCATGGCATCGGTGCTGTGGCGCAGGCCAGCGGTAACCGCTTCGGGGAAATCGACGGTTACCAGAATCCCATAGATTTCGTCCATCAATTCCATCAATTCTTCACAGCGACCGATGTCGTCCCGGCGCAGGGAGTCCAGGATGTAGCGGCGCAGTTCGCCAATGACTTCGGCCATGCCGTTGAGGTAGGCGGGAGGGTCAACGCCCAGCATCGCCGCATCGGGAATGTCGTTCCCCGATATGACCGCCAGGGTTATGTTGGCTTCGGTGAATTCCTTGCGGGCGTCGGAAAGGAAGCCGGCGAAGTAGATTTCGGGGTTGTCGGCGCGAATGCTCAGGGTTTCGGCAAGTTTGGCCGACGCTTCGGAGATTAGGCGTCCGGCTTCCGTGAAATCGTTGCGGTGCACCGCCCGAATGGCGTTGGCCGAATTGCGAATGACCTGCCGTGATACCGTCAACGCCTGCTCTCTGGCTTGGTTGCGGCCAGTCAGCTCGTCCACGGCGGCGGCGGACATGGCGGCCAGGGTTGGCCCGTAGCGCGTTGGCACGGCGGCGTCCGCCTATACCCGGCCGCCGGCGGACCGGATTGCCTCGGTGAGCGCCGCCGCGGCTGCTTCGGGGTTGGCCGCGCTGCCCACCGCCGCGGTCACGCAGATGGCGTCAGCGCCGGCTTCCACCACGGGCGCCACGTTCTCGGCGGTGATCCCCCCGATGGCCACCAGCGGCACTTGCGCCGCCGCCCGGGCTTCCTTCAACCGCTCCGGGCCCTGGGGGTTGCGAGTCACCTGCTTGGTGGTAGTCCGGTACATTGCCCCGAAGGCGACGTGGTCAGCGCCCATCTGTTGCGACTCGATGATGAGGTCGATTTCGCGATTCGAGCGGCCCAGCACCTGGCCGGGCGCCAGGATTTTCCGCGCTTCCGCCACCGGCAGATCGGTTTGACCAACGTGCAGCCCGACGTGATCCGGGCCCACGGCGGCGGCCAGGTCGGCATGGTCGTTGATGATGAGCAACGCCCCGTTGGCGGCGCATAAATCGCGCAACGCGGTGGCCAGCGGCAATTGCTCGCCCTTGTCGCGCAGCTTGTCCCGCAATTGCAGCATCCGGGCGCCGCCGTTGATGGCCGCCCGAGCTATTTCCAGCGGGTCGCGCCCGCCGGTTACCTCCGGGTCAATGATGACGTACAGCCCGTGGATACGGTCGGCCTGAGCGCGGCGGATCGCCCCGCCGATGCGCTCCGCCGCGTCGTCCAGCGCCCGTTGCAGTTGCAAGGCAGCGTCCGCCGGAATCTCTCCAGCCGTTGCCAGCATCCCCAGCAAATTTCCGGCGGCAGCAGTTTGCGTCAGCGCCTCCCGACGGTTGGACGGCCGGGTGGCGGAGGCCGGTTCGGCCAGGGCGTCCGGCATCAGGCTGGTCAACCAGCCGGTTTCGCCCTGCATCAGTCCTTCGGGCAGGGTGTCTGAAGATTTCAGTCCTTCCAGGACGCCCATCAAGGCTGGCAGCAGTCCGGAGGACGGGCTGGCGGTGGTCATATATCAATTCCTTTGGGCGCAGCACCGCTGCGCGCGGCGTTTATGGAATCCCGGACGCTGGCCGGCACATCAACACCGTGTTTGGCGAAACTCTCTTCCACGTGGCGCCCAATGTTGCGAGGGTCGCTGTAGTAATCCTGGCTGCGGCCCCCGATGGGTGACGCTTCGTGTACGCCGGCGGTGGTTTTAACCATCGCAAAGGAGGACATGCGCCGCTGCAACTGATCGCCGCCGCACGCATCACAAACCGGTTCCACCGGAGAGCTGATGTTGCGAACGAACACCGACGTAACGGCCCGGCAGGCCAGGCACCGATATTCGTAGATCGGCATGGCGTCTAGTGGTCCGGGTGGGCGATTTCGTGGCGGTGTTCGTGGAAGTCCGGTGTAACCCGACCACCCAACCCGTCGGCCATTCGGCCCAGGTGGCCGTCGATGCTCCCGGCGTGGTTGTCGTCGAGATCGGCGGCAGCGTTGTCGGGCATCCAGTTCAGGCTATCTCCCCAGGAGCGGTGAAACGAAAACCCCGACACCAGGCGCGTCAACTGATTGCCACCGCAACCCCGGCACGCCAGGCCGTCGGGCGCTGTCCAGCTATACACCAGCCGCGATTGACGTTGCTCGCACTGGTTGCAATTGTACTCGTAGATGGGCATTTTCCGGCGAATCCAGCCTGTCCTTGGTGGGTGGCGCCATTGTAGCACAGTGGCCGAGGTGTCCCTGACGCGCCGCACCAGTATCCCAGGTTCTTTCGTTTGTCCCCTAATGTCATTGCGCGGAGCGAAGCGACGTGGCAATCCCGCTCATCCTGAGCCTGTCGAAGGACGCCAACGAGATTGCCACGCTGCGCTCGCAATGACATTGCCGACAATCGAATGACCCCTGACCAGTCGGTGTTTCTATCCGGTAAATCATGGCCATCCATGTCAGGTTATGCCAGCGCCTACCTGGTCGTACTTGGGCAACTCAACCCAATCTGGGTGGGCGCCACTTCCAGATGGTGTAATCCCGGTAGCGGGTTGCGTCCCCCTCCTTATAGTTGAGGTCCTTGCCGTCATCTTTTACGACCAGCCTAATCTGGTCAGTGTTGGGTAGATTACCCAGGCTGAAGTTGATCTTGGCGATAAACCGGTCATTGACGTAAAGCCAGCCGGTATCGCCGATTTTGATGAGCCGCAAGTGGTTCTCACCGCCCTCGGAAACGTCAACGCCAGGAGCTTCCTGCCAGCGTCCCACGACATACTGCTCTTTTTCGGCAGCGTAATAGCTGTGACGCCACGACTTCCTGCTGCTGAGATAGATGCGTCGGAAGTCTCCAGTTGAGCTGCGCAAATCGAGTCCGTAAATCCAATGAGATTCGTTGAGCGGGTAGGGATTCTCAAAGGTAACTTCAATCATCACGTCGCCGCTCTGCTCAAATTCCTCAGATTTTTCCGAGCTTCCGTCATCCGGATGGTGGGGAATGGTGCCCTTTGCGGGGCCGAGGACCGGGGCTAGGGGGTCTGTCGGGCTGGTGTCCGGGCAGGCGGCTTTGTCGCCGTGGTACCAGCAGGCAATCACCTGGTCCACCTTTTCCGCCGCCTCTGCCGAGGCGGCAGCCTTGAAGGTAACTTCCACGTGGCAGATGCCCACGTCGGCGTCTTCGCAGTCGTCGCCAGGGTCGTCGGACCGGGAGAGTATGTACAGGCGGCGGAGCCCTTCCCTGAAGGCCTTGTCTCCCAGGACGTGATAAAGATCGAAAAACATCCTTTCGCCCAGGTCATCCGGCTCGTATGCGCAGTAAAATTCAGGAATGTGTACTACGGCCGGGTCCAGGCTTTCCAGTTCGGCGATACTCTTAAAAGAAGGGCAGCCCCGGTTTTTGTGGGGGCGAAGGGGCCAGCCGGTGCTGGCATTGGCCTGTAGGACCCCTATGAAGCTGGGGACCCCCTCGATTATCCAGCCTTTTACATCACTGCCCCTCCAATAGTAGTGGGCCAATTCGTGAGTTATGAGGTAGATAATCCGGTGCAGACCCCGCTTGTCGCTGTCATATTTGGGTGCGCTGACTATGAGGTCCCAGCCATTCTGGCCCGCAGCTCCCGATGACATGGCATCGCCAAAAAAATAAATTACCTGTTGCCTGGGCAGGGGCAGGGACACAGACTCTTCTACGGTTCGCACGGCGGTTTCCAACAAGTCCATGGTGCGCGCTGAGCCGGGTTGGGTACGAATGATGACCAATTGAACCCGGCCGGCCAGGGGCAGGTCTATGGTCCGTTCCTCCAGAGTAACCTTCTCCGGGTCCAGCAGGGTCTCTAACAGGCCCGGATTATACTTGGCAGCGTTCTCAAGCGTGGGGACGATTAACGCCTCCGCGTCGGTGATGCCGTCGCTGATGGTGGGATGATTAACGACTTTCTGGAAGTCCTCAGGATAGTATGGCGCCAAAGTTCCCAGAGCCTCCATAGCCGGCTTGTTCCTGCCCTCAACCACCCAGGGATGCTCGATAAACTTGGGGAAGTAATCGCCGCCGTATACGGCCAGGTAAACCAAACTTCGGGCTGCACGATACTCGGAATAAAGGATGCCGTCGGCAATCCAGGGCAGTTCCCGGATTTGCTGCTCACGCTCCGGCATCTCCCGGCGCAGAATCACTACTCGCGACGACAGGTCGTCAAAATCCATGACCGGGTCGTAAAGCGGCCGGGGGATTGGTTTGAGTGTGCTGGTGGGGCGAGGCGTTACAGTTGGAATTGGCATAGGCGTGGCAGTGGGTGAGGGAGCAGAAGTTGGCGTTATGGTCGGCGTTGCGGTGGGAACCGGCGTGTTCGTTGGCGCCGGCATCGGCATAGCGGTAGGAGCGGGGGTAGCGGCTGCCGTCGCTGCAACTGCCGGGGTTGCCGTTGCCCGTACCAAGACTGGGGTTGCTGTTGCTACCATCGGTGTGGGAGGGGGCTGCTCGCAGCCCAGGGCCAGGGCTACTATGCCCAGCAGCAAAATAGCCGCCGGACATTCCTTAATCCCCTTGTAAACTATCCGGTACATCCTGATCCTCCATGTAAGTTAAACCAGCAACCTTGCCACCGCCTCGTTTACCAGGTTGTTGGCCCCCACTACCTTACGCCCTGAGCCTGTCGAAGGGCGTTTTAAGATAGTTTCTTGGTGGGTGGCGCCATTGTAGTACAGTGGCCGAGGTGTCCCTGACGCAGCGCATCCGCAGGCTGGCGGGTCGCTGATGTATAATGCCGCCAAAGGTTACGCTAGCTCTTGGGGCACGGTCGTCAGCGGGTGATGACCGGTTGGGAGTATCTCGATGGCCCAGAACACTCAGATATCAATGGCGATGTCATTTGGCGGCGTGGGCAGGACTTTGCCGCTGCTTCTGCTGATTGACGGTCACGCGATGGTGCATCGTTCCTTCCGGGCCATCAGCGTTAATCGGAACCTCACCGTGTCCACCACCGGCGAGGACGTGACCGGCGTTTACGGGTTCGCCAGCGTGTTCATCCGGGCGCTGAACGAATGGCAGCCGACCCACGTGGCCGTGACCTTCGATTTGCCGACGCCAACCTTCCGACACGAACGGTTCCCGGAATATAAGGCGCAACGCCCGCCCACTCCTCCCGAACTGCGCGGTCAGTTTGAACGGGTCAAGGAGTTGATGCGCGCCTTCGCCGTTCCCGTCTACGAACTGCCCGGGTTCGAAGCGGACGACGTCATCGGCACGCTGTCGAAGCAGGCCGAGGACTCCGACGTCGAGACCATCATCCTCACCGGCGACCGCGATACGTTCCAGCTGATTTCCCCCATGGTGCGGGTCGACCTGGCCAGTGGCGAGCGGGACCGCCGCATCGTCGACGAAGCAGAACTGGCAGAGCGTTACGGAGGGCTGACCGCCGCCCAGCAACCCGATTTCAAGGCCCTGGTGGGCGACAAGTCGGACAACATCCCCGGCGTGCCCGCGGTGGGCGAGAAAACCGCAATCACCCTGTTGAGAGAATACCAGACCCTGGAAGGCATCTACGAACACCTGGACGACATCCCCCAGAAACGCGTCAACAACAACCTCTCGGCCAACCAGGATGCCGCCTTCGAATATCGGGTCCTGACGACCATCCGCCGCGACGTTCCGCTAGAACTGGACCTGGATGCCTGCCGCTTCGGCAATTATCAGCGCGCCGACGTCGTTGCGCTGATGACGGCGCTGGAATTTCATACCATCGTGGGCCGGGTCCCGTCGCCGGATGCCCCCGGGGAAACGGCGGCTGCTGATGGCTCGTCGGCTCCATCCGAAGAACGGTCGCACACCGCAGCGGCAGCGGGTGACTACCGGGTGGTGTCCACCGACGACGAGCTGGCCGCCATGATTGCCGCACTAAGGGAAGCCAGCGCGTTTGCTTTCGACACCGAGTCCAGCAGCACCGACCCCATGAACGCCGAGCTGGCCGGGCTGAGCTTCGCCGTGACCGGCGGACTGGCCTGGTACGTGCCGGTGGGCCACGCGACCGGCGAGCAACTACCGCTGGAAAAGGTGCTGGCCGAGGTTCGCTCCCTGTTCACCGAGCCGGGTTTCCAGCGCTGCGCCCACAACGCCAACTACGACCTGACTCTCCTGAGCAACTACGGCATTGATCCCAACGGCGTTGTCGACCACGACACCATGATCGCCGCCCACCTGCTGAGCAAGCAGCGATTGGGACTGAAACCGCTGGCATTGGAGATCCTCGGCACCGAAATGACCGAGATTACCGAGCTGATTGGACGGGGCGCGCGCCAGAAAACGTTCAACGAGGTCGAAATCGCCGACGGCGCGCCCTACGCTGCCGCCGACGCCGATTGCACCCTGCAACTGCGCGAGCGTCTGCAAGTCCCGCTGGAAGCCCAGGGATTGGAGAGCCTGATGTCCGACGTGGAGCTGCCCCTGGTGCCGGTCCTGGTGGAAATGCAGCGCGCCGGCGTGAAGCTGGACGCCGGCATCCTCCACGAAATGTCCCGCGACCTCAACGAACAGCTGACGCAAATTCAGACCGACCTGTTCCAGGACATTGGGCACAGCGTCAACATCAACTCCCCCAAGCAGCTCAGCGATCTGCTCTTCGGCGAACTTGGGCTACCCACCACCCGTCGCACGAAATCAGGCTACTCAACCGACGCCAACGCCCTGGAATCGCTCAAGGGCATGCACCCGGTGGTGGACAAGATCCTCGATTTCCGGCAGGTTTCCAAGCTCAAGTCGACCTACGTGGACGCACTGCCCGAAATGGTTAACCCGCGGACGGGACGCATCCACACCTCGTACCACCAGACCGGTTCCGCCACCGGTCGGGTCAGCAGCAGCGACCCCAACCTGCAAAACATTCCGGTTCGCACCGAGCTGGGGCGGCAGGTGCGGCGTGCCTTCGTCGCCGACCAGGGCTGCCAATTGCTGTCGGCGGATTACTCGCAAATTGAACTGCGAGTGCTGGCCCACCTGTCCCAGGACGAATCCCTGCTGGACGCCTTTCGCCGGGGCGAGGATATTCACGCGGCCACGGCCAGCCAGATGTTCGGCGTGACCCTGAACGAGGTGGATGCCGAGCAGCGCCGCATCGCCAAGGTGCTGAACTTTGGCGTCATTTACGGCCTGGGCCCCTACGGAATATCCCAGCAGACCGGATTCAGCCGGGAGGAAGGCCGGGAGTTTATCGACACCTATCTGTCCCGGTACCCCGGCATCAACACCTACCTGGAGTCGGTAAAGGAGCACACGCGGTTGACCATGTACGCCGAAACGTTGCTGGGCCGCCGCCGGTACCTGCCGGACATCCAGGCCTCGAATCACAACACCCGCTCGGCGGCAGAGCGAATGGCCATCAACATGCCAATCCAGGGAACCGCCGCCGACATCATGAAGAAGGCGATGATCAACGTCCGGGACCGGATGATTGGCGAACAGATGACCGCGCGCATGATTTTGCAGGTGCACGACGAGTTGGTCTTCGAGGTCCCCGACCGCGAGATGGAACCCATGACGGCGCTGGTGCTGGACGAAATGCCGGCGGCGCTGGAGCTGGACGTCACGCTCAAGGTTGACGTCAAGTCCGGCTATTCGTGGGGCGATTTTTAGCGCCACGCCGGCCCGTTGGTGTGAATATTTGGAGGAACCGTTTCCTTGAAACTGATGCGTAGTCTCGTTTTCGTGCCGGGCAACCGCTCCAATATGCTGGAGCGTGCCCTCGGATTCGGCGCCGATATCGTCATGGTCGACCTGGAAGACTCGGTGCCGCCGGGGGAGAAATCCGCCGCCTGTGAACTGGCCGTGGAATGGGTGCCCAAGCTCAAGGCCGCCGGCAAGCGGGTCATGGTGCGGGTAAACTCGTTGGACACTGGGCTAACCGCCGGTGAACTCGCGGCGGTCGTGTCGCCGGAGTTGACTGGCATCAGCATCGGCAAGGGCGAAACAGCTTGGGACCTGGAGCAGGTTGACCGGCTGTTGGTGCCCCTGGAAGCATCCGCCGGCGTCGCCCCGGGGTCGATTAAGGTCATTCCCTGGATTGAGACCGCCATGGCCATCGTCCACGTGTTTGAGATGGCCCGGGCGTCCCAACGCATCCCCGGCATCGCCTTCGGCGCCGAGGACTATACCAACGATATGGGCATAGTCCGCAACGATTTCGGCGAGGAGTGCTCCTACGCCCGGTCCGCGGTGGCGGTGGCTGCCCGCGCCGCCGGTGTCGCCGCCCTTGACGGGCCCTTCGTCGGGTTCCGCGATCCGGACGGATTGCGAACCGACGCCGGCAACGCCCGGCAGATGGGTTACACCGGCAAGTTTGCCATCCACCCGGCGCAGATCGACATCATCAACGAAACCTTCTCTCCCCATCCCGATGACGTGGCCTACGCCCGCCGGGTCATGGCCGCCTGGGAGGAGGCCGAAGCCGCCGGCCGGGGCTCCCTGTCCATCGATGGTCGCATGGTTGACGTGCCGGTGGTCAAGCGCGCGCAGAACCTGCTGGCCCTGGTCGCCGAAATTGAGAATCAGACCGCCGCCGGCGCTTGAGGAACACACCCTGGCCAGTAAACGCCAAATCTTCCCCTCCATTGCAGGTACGTTGATAAACTGCGTATGCCCTGATGTATGGCGCTGCGGCGGCGGTGCAGAGCGTCAATAGATGACAGTGCGGGACCGCATCGTACTGAGCGGCATGCAGTTCTACGGGTTCCACGGCGTCAACCCGGAGGAACGGCGGCTAGGTCAACCTTTCGTGGTCGACCTGGAAGCCGAGCTGGACTTGCTAGCCGCTGGCGCATCCGACCGCCTGCAGGACACGGTGAGCTATACTGACCTCTACCGCGTGGTCAAAGGCGTGGTGGAGGGCGAGCCCCGCAACCTCCTGGAGGCCGCCGCCGCCGCCATCGCCCACGGGGTTTTGGCCCAACATGCCTGCGTCGACGCCGTGCGCGTCCGGGTGCAGAAACCCAGGCCGCCCATCCGGGGCTCGGTTATAGAATCCGCCGGCGTGGAGATTTACCGGCGACGCAACCAGCCGACGCCAAAGGTCGAACAGAGCTAACCGACACCATCTCATCAATTCGCCAGCGCATTCTGGAGCAGGGACATTATGTCTATCAACCTCGGCGATTCCGTCACGGTCCGGGAATTCAACGATGCCACCAAGCTGCAATACATCAACCTGAGCAACAAGCCGCCTCTCTATAAAACCTATCCCGACCTGCGCGGCATCGCCCTGCCCCCGGTCGCCGAGGGGCCCGGGCCGGACATGCCGACCCTCACCGCGATCCGGGGTGGAGACGGCGCCGCAAACCCCCTGACGCTGGAAAGCCTGGCCAGCATCCTCTACCATGCGGCAGGGGTCATCCAGCGTCGCCAGCTGCGCGATGGCGAGGTGCACTACCGAGCCGCTGCGTCCGCGGGCGCCCTGTACCCCACCGAGGTCTACGTGGTGTGTGGCGATCTGGAGGGACTGCGCGCCGGCGTCTACCACTTCAATCCCCGGGATTTCACGCTGGCTCGACTGCGGAACGCGGATTTGCGCCGCTGGGTTGCCGGCGCCGCTGGTACCCACGCTGCCTATCCGGCGACGCTGGTGTTCACCACGGTATTCTGGCGCAGCGCCTGGAAATATCGGGAGCGCGGTTACCGCTACTGTTACTGGGACCTGGGCACCGTCGCTGCCAACCTGCTGGCGACCGCCAACGCCGAGGGAGTCGCGGTGGAGTTGAGGGCGGGTTTCGTCGACCGATTGCTCACCGGATACCTGGGCAACGACGGCCTGAGCGAGGCGCCTGCCCTGCTGGCGTCCCTGGGCACGCCGGACGGGGAGCTGCCGACCCGTTCCGGGGACGTTCCCGGCATGTTGCCAACGGATAGCAACGACCTGTTCGCCGGCGCCATCGACTACCCGCTTTCGCGTCAATTGCACGCGGCATCGGTTTTGCGTACACCGGAGGACGTTGCCGCATGGAACACCGCAGCCGCCGCACCCGCGTCGGATCGGGACGAACTGGACGGCACCGGGGAAAATTTCAGGCCCCTTCGGTCGGGTGGGGATGGTTCTTTCCAGGCCAATATCGACTTGGCGGAGTACCCGTCCGCTGCCCTGGGTGAATCCATACGCACCCGCGGTTCCACGCGCCGTTTCGCTTCGGATGCCATACCGTGGGAGGCGTTTTGCGCGGCGCTCGACGCGGCGGCCCACGGCATCGACGACCCTGCGGTGACCGGCGGATTGGGCCCTCACCTGAACCTGTACCTGATCGTCAGCGCCGTAGCTGGTCTGGAACCGGGAGCCTACCACTACAACCGTTTTTACAACGGCCTGCGCCGGCTGAAATCGGGCGACTTTCGCGACGCTGCCGGTCACCTGGGGTTCGAGCAGGCGTTGCCGGCGGACGCCGCCGCCGTGGCCTTCATCACCGCCGACCTACCGGCGGCGGAACGCCAGTTTGGCCCCCGGGGTTATCGGGTGGCCCAAACTGCCGCCGGCATCCTGGGAGGACGGCTATACCTGGGAATGCACTCGGTAGGGCTGGGAGCCACCGGTCTGACCTTCTACGATGACTCCGTGGTGGAGTTTTTCTCGCCCCACGCCGCCGGTCAGGAAGCGGTGTTCGTGGTGCCCATGGGGGTTCCCCACGCCAACAATCGGGTGCGCCCTTTCCGTTCCCGCATCGCCGTCGGGCTGGATGCGCGCGCCCGAGGGGCCGGACAGCAGGATTAGCGAGTCGTTGCCGGCGCGCTGGTTGACGCCAGGCTCGACGACCGGCTAATCCCAATCCGGCTCGTTTGCGGCGGCGAAAACGGGCAACACCGGCTCATCCGGCTCCGTCTCGAGAACCGGAACTCCGTCGTCTTGTTCGACGGTGGGATCTTCCTCAATCCCAGCCGTCAGCAGGTCCAGGACTTCCGACTCATCGTCGGCCCCGGACGCCGAGACTGCCGACTCCCCCAACCCGAAGTCCTCAGGTAGAGATTCCTGATGGAGTGTTCCGGGTTGAACCGTTTCCGCCGACGATCTCCCGGGGACCCCGGTCTGGCGGGCCGAGAACGATACCACGTTCCGCAACGAAGGATGTTGGCTGGCCTCCCTGATGATAACGGACAATCCCTCTGGGCCCGTTCCCAGGGCAACCGCTGAGTAACGATTGCCGCCGGCGATCAACTTCCGCAGCCGGCGGCCCAGGCTGGGCTCCACCGACCCCAGATGCCGCCCGTCGCCGGTGAATGCCAACACCTGGCTGTTACTCACAGACAGAATCACCGGTTCGCCGGCCGAGGTCGAGGTGCTCCCCAGCGCCTCCGCCGACGGTCGGAGGGTCGTGGTGCAGGATTTACCGCCTTCTTCGATGAAATTTCCGGCGGCGTGAGGCTGCCTCATGGTGGATTTCGACGCTACCCCTGGATCCTGCTCCAGTTTCTCCAGCCTCGCCAGGTTCTTGCGCGCAATGTTATTGGAAGGCGAGAGTTGGCAGAGTCGTTGCAGGACGCTCCGCGCGGCGGCAAATTCCCCGCACTCCATCAGCGCCTTGGCCAGACGGTTGCCGGCTTCGCAGTCATCCGGGAACAACTCCAGGATAGCCCGGTTCGCCTCCGCTGCCTGCTGCCAACGGCCTTCCAGGGCGAGTTTGATGGCGTCCTTACTCAGGTTGACCTTCTGTCTTGTCGCGTTTGTTCTGCTGGCAACAGCCGCTGGCATGTTCGCGGCGCCGTCGTTCCTCATCATCAGCGTGATGCCCCTCCCTTTCTAATGCCCAAGTCTAATGCCCAAGGTTTCCCAAAAGGGACTTATGGTTAATTTTTAGAATTACACCGGATCGGCAAGTCGGGTCAATCGAAAGGAACGCAGGATTTCGCCGACTTTCACGACCCAACTACGCGGGCGGGCGGCGGTGCGTGCGTGCTACGCGGTGATCAACCAGCGGGCGGGCGCTTTTACGAGGCACCGGCTACGGGGCGTCCGGCGTCTGGCGTCGATACGCGCCGGTCGACCACCGCCACCGCACGATGAGCAGGTCGCGTAGCGTCCGCCAACCGTCCCGGAACGGGCGTACCTTGCTTTCGTCCCGGTAGTGCCAGTCGATTCCCACTTCGGAACAGGAATACCCCAGCCGGCGTGCCAGGAACAGCAGCTCGGCGTCGAAGGCAAAGCCATCAAGGGTCTGCAACGAGAACAGCGCTTGCGCCGCCTTGGCCTCAAAAACCTTGAACCCGCACTGGGTGTCGGAGATACCCGGCACGGCCAGGAAGCGGGTCATGCCGTTGAACACTCGACCCATCAACCACCGTCGCCGGGGTTCGCCGAAGCGCCGGGCTCCCGACGCTTCCCGGGATCCGATGACGATGTCGGTCGGCGGAGCATTTGTGGGTAGCAAACGCTCCAGGAGCTCGATGGGCATGGACAGGTCGGCGTCGCACAGGAACCGGTACCGACCCCTGGCCATCAACATGCCATGCTTGACGGCGGAACCCTTGCCCCGGTGGGGCAGGCTGAGCAGCTGCACGCGGGGCTCGGCGATGGCGGCGGCACGCACCAGCTCCGCCGTGCCGTCAACGCTTCCGTCGTCGCTGACGATGACTTCCCAGTCGTAATTTTGCGCGCCCAGGTACTCCGCTACGGTGGTCAACGTTTCGGGAAGGCGCCGCTCCTCGTTGTAGGCCGGTATGACGACCGATAGATAACAGGCAGGCATCCCGGGGAGTCCCGTGAGGAATCAGCCGTCGGCGTCCAGTTCAAACCCCTCGTGGAGCAGCCGAACGGCGTCGTGGGCGCGGTCCTGATTTATGATGCAGGAAATCCGAATCTCCGAGGTGGTTATCATGTCGATGTTGATGCCGCCATCGGCCAGGATACGGAACATTCTGGAGGCGTAGCCGGGCGTGTTCTGCATACCGGAGCCCACCACGCTAACCGACGCCAGCGTATCGTCGCTGATGACGGCGGCGGCGCTCACGGTGGGTTGTAAACCCTCAATCTCCCGCAGCGTCCGCCGCAGGTCGGCGGCGGTCACGGTAAAACTGATGTCGGTCGTGGTCCGGTCGGCGCTGGTATTTTGCACGATGGTGTCCACGCTGATTCCGGCGGACGCCAACGGCTCGAACAGGGCGGCGGCTACGCCGGGTTGGTCGGCCACGCCCTGCACCGTAACCTTGGCCACTTTGGTCTGGTAGGCGATTCCAGTTACTTTGATGCGTTCTTCCATGTCCTCGTCGTTCTGCACAGCGTGTATCAGGGTGCCGGCGGCGTCGCTGAAGCTGGACGCCACGTAGATGGGTACATTATAGACCGCGCCCAACTCGATGGATCGGGGGTGCATTTTGGCGCCGGCGGCGGCCAGTTCCAGCATCTCCTCGTACCCGACGTCGGTGAGTTTGCGCGCCTTGGGAACTACCCTGGGGTCAGCGGTGTAGATGCCCTCCACGTCGGTGTAGATGTCACAGCGGTCGGCCTCCAGCGCTGCGGCCAGGGCCACCGCCGTGGTATCCGATCCGCCCCGGCCCAGGGTCGTGATGTCCTCGTCGGGCGTCAGTCCCTGGAAGCCGGCCACGATGACCAGGCGCCCGGCCTGCAGTTCGCGCCGCACCCGGATCGGGTCCACCTCGCTGATTCGGGCCTTGCCGTAGGTGTTGTCGGTGCGAATGCCGGCCTGTGCCCCGCTCAGACTGATTGCGTCGTATCCCAGGTGGCGCAAAGCCATCGACAGCAGCGTGATGGATACCAGCTCGCCGGTGGACAGCAACAGGTCCAACTCCCGAGGGTCGGGTTCTTTGGCCACCGTCTGCGCCAGGTCGATCAGTTCATCGGTGGTATCGCCCATGGCGGAGACGACGGTAACCACCTGGTGTCCAGCGTCGTGGACCGCTGCCAAGCGCCGGGCGACGCCGACAATCTTGTCAGCATCCGCCACCGAGCTGCCGCCGTATTTATGCACGAACAACGCCATGGGACTGAATCAACCGCCGGGTTTGGTCAGCGATGCGCCGTCGCGCTCACGACGTGCGCTCCCAGCTCGGTGGGGCGTGTTACTTCAACTTTGCCATCCACCCCGCACAACCGCGCCGCATCGAACATTTCGTAGGCCACCGTCATGGCGCGTTCCTGGGTGAGGGCCATGATGGCGCTGCCGCTGCCCGACAGGAACACACCCAGCGCGCCGGCATCTCGGGCCGCGGCGAAAATCACCTTCATGGGGGGGAAAATCTCCTGGCGGTAGGGTTGGTGCAGTCGATCCTGCGTGGCGATGCTCAGGTATTCGGGATGATTGGTCTGCATTCCGGCCACCAGCAACGCGGCTCGGCTCATATTGTACACCGCGTCGGCGATGCTAACCTCGCTGGGCAGGACGCGGCGGGCGTCGACCGTGGCGATGCGCCGTTCCGGGATGAACAGCACGGCCTGCAAATCGGCCGGCACCGCGATGGTCGCCGTGTACAGCTGGTTGCCATCTGAGACGACCAGTTGCAGGCCGCCGTGAACCGCTGCCGCCACGTTGTCCGGGTGGCCCTCGATGGTGGCGGCCATCTCCAGCAGGTCGTTGGCGGAGAACGGATTGTTCAGCAGCGCGTTGGCAGCGACCAGCCCGCTGGCGATGGCCGCGGCGCTGCTGCCCAACCCGCGACTCAGCGGTATGGTGTTTTCGCAGGCCAGCGCCAGGGGCGGCATGGGAGTGTCCACTTCGCCGTACAGGAAGGCCATGGCCCGGTAGGTCAGGTTCTCGGTATCGGTGGCCAGCTCGCCCTCGCCTTCCCCGGTCACGGTTACCGATGGGGTGGCGTCCGGAGGGAGTTCCGTTACCGTCAGCCGATTCCAGAGGTCCAGCGCCATGCCCAGGCAATCGAACCCGGGGCCCAGGTTGGCCGTAGTAGCGGGAGCGCGTACTTCTATCGTAACCGCATTTGTCGTAACCACATTGCTCACTGAATTCGATCGTTCGCGTCAGGACAAAACGCGCTCTGAGACGTACCGGCCCAGGTCACGGTTTTCCCGGAACACGAAGCCGCCGAAATCGCCCCCGTATCCGATGATTGGCACGGTGCTCTCGTGGACCGAACCGTGGGAGCGTAGCCCGGGCGGCAGCGTTATTTCGGATGGATCGCCAAACACCACGTCCTGTTGACCGGTCACCAGGATGTCCCCCATGCGGTCGCCCATCAGCAGGAACCGCCGGGCCGCCTCATCGCGGGACAGTGCGCTTTCCACGCCGTCGGTCGCCCGCAGGATGCCAATTGCATCGTCCAGCGCCGACCGGTCGGCCAAATGGACGTAGATGCAGCCGCCCAGGTTGGAGTGATGCACGACGTACTGATCCTTGATGATGGGAACCGCGCGGGCCGCGATCCCGTGTTGGCTCAGTATAGCCGCCAGATCGAGCATACGGCGTTTGTCCGACATGCCGTGGTCGGCGGTGACCAGCAACTGCACGTCGGGTACCGCATCAACCAAACGGCCCAGGGCAGCGTCCAAAATGGCGATGTGCCGGGCCGACTCCGGGTGGTTCGGCCCGTGCATGTGCATCGCATAGTCGGTGGTGGCGATGAACGCCAGGTCGTAGCGCTCCGACTGCAACGCTGCACGGGCGGCGTCGATGGTCCATCCGTTGACTTCAAGGGAATAGATGTCGGGCGGGTCGCCGGCGGCGTTCACCGCTGCCGGTGTGGGCCGCTCCGACGAAAACGCCAGGCTTGCATCGTCACCAAGCAACCGCCGCAGCTTGTCTTTCGACGCGGCCAGCAGGGACTTTCCGGCCATCCGCCGGCACTGGGCGAAGATGGTGTCCGAACGGATGAAATCGCCCGATTCGACGTACTGCTCAACCCCTAAATCCTGGTCCAGCCAGTAATTGGAGACTATGCCGTGCTGGGCCGGATAGTGCCCGGTCACCATGGACGTGTTGTTGACGTTCGTCACGCTGGGCATCATCCCGCCGCCGGTTACCCGGAACCCCTCGTCGGCGAATCGGCGCAGATTGGGAGCTGGACACGCGTTCAGATAATCCGGGTCCAGGCCGTCGATCATTACCAGGATAGTGGTTCTGGGCATCGCCTCACCTCGCTTTCAGACCGTCGCGACCCTACCGGGTCGACGATGGCCGCAAATCAGCCACCTAAGCAGCCATTGCCTTGAGTTGTGATGCTACTTGCCAATAGTCGTCCAGCAGGCGCGGGATCAGGAAGCGCTGGCGCACCCGTTCCCTGGCGGCGGCTCCAATCCTGGCGCGGAGGGCCGGACTGGCCAGCAGCTGTGCCATGCGTTCCCCAGCCTGCTCCACCGAATCCACTAGATACCCTGATTCACCGTCTTCGATTTGCAGCCGGATGCCGCCCACGTTGCCCCCGATGACCGGCTTGCCCTTCCACATCGCCTCCGACACCGTCAGACCGAAGCCTTCCCGCGTGGATTTCTGCACCAGAACCTGGGAATGGGATTGCAGGGCGTTGACGATTTCGTCGTTGCTGGCCGGCAATCCGTCCGGCGAAAAGAACAGGTGGATATCCGGGTCGGCCCGGGCGTAATCCCGCACCGATTGCAACACCTGCGCGCCCTCCGGGTCGTCGTCGGCCTGGCTCAGACCCAGCAGCGCCAGTTGTAGGCCGGGGTTGCTGCGCCGAGCCAGCCGAAAGGCGTCGATGACCCCCCACGGGTCCTTCCAGACGTCGAATCGGGACACCTGGGTGACCAGGGGCCGAGACACGTCGATGCCCAGGGCGTCGATTATCGTTGCCGCCGCATCAGCAGCCATTGGCGAATTTTTGACCGTCAACGGGTCGATTGCCGGTGGGGCGATGAACACGTCCAGGTCTTTCGCCAGCCGGCTGGGAACATAGGAACGGAGCGAGCAAATCATCGCGTCGTAGGCACTGGTCAGCGGCAGCAATTCATCCAGCAGCCACGGGTTTGGCTGGGTGAGGTCAATGTGCACGATCCAGATTCGGCGGGGGGCGTTCGCACAGTTCAGCAGGCGACCCAGCGGCAGCAACTGCGGGTCGTGCAGATACCACACGTCGGCTTTCAGGTTGGAACCGTTTATATCGTTGGCGATATCGTCGAGGCAACCGTAATAGATCGCAAGTTCCTCTTCGGACAGCTCCCCCTCCGCGCCCTGCAGCATGTTGTGAATACGTTTCGTGACGTCGAAAAATCGCAGGTCTTTGGGGGTCATAACCACACGTTGCGTCTCGACCCCCAGGGCGTTGCTCAGGGGGATCAGGGAGTGCAGGAGTTCAGCGACCCCGCCGCCGTACGCCGTACTGTTGATGTGAATGGTCTTTACCTCGCGTAGTTGGTCGGCCAACGACGCCAGGTGCTCGGCGGTGTCTGCGGCAAGGAGCTCCAGGTATTTCCCCTTATCGGTTGCCGGGTACTCAATGATTTCGATCAAGCCTCGCGTCCCCTCTGTTGTCTCGCCGCATCAAATTGCCCGACATGATAAATGCCGCCGCCCGTTATGTACACCTACTTTTGACGGCCTGTTTGGGGGGATTGGCAACTGCAATGGCCTACCAGACCGGACCCAGGGCGATGGCGGTCGCGCCCAGGGCGGCGCTCCACGGAGCGAACCACCACAGGCGGCCGGCGCGCACCCAGCCCACCAGCCAATGGATCGCGCCCAACGCCACTGCGAAGGACGCAGCCGCCGCAATCAGCAGGTAAGCGCCGGACTCCCATGAAGCGAACCAAAGGGACGATCCGCCCCAAAACGCTACCGTCCAAACCACAACCGCCCCCAGCATGACGGGTCCGGCCAGCAGGAAGGAGAAATTTACCGCATCCGCCCGGCTCGTCCCAACGGCGAGGCCCGCCGCAATGGTCACGCCGGAGCGGGAGATTCCCGGCACGGTGGATACCCCCTGGGCCAGACCCACCAACAATGACCCGCGCCAACTGATGCGCGGTGTGGCGTTGTTGTCCCCCCTTTCGTCGCCTCGCGGCGCGGCGATTAGCAAGCCGGCGTTGGCCACCATCATCCAGCCCACGAACCAGGGCGAAGCCCACAGGTCGCTCAGCGAAGTTCGGCTGAGCAACAGCGCCTCGGGAATCGCGATAACAGCCGTTGCCGCCAGGGCCAGGACATAGCGCAACGCAAATCGACGGCCGGGCCCGGGTCGCCTCAGATCGCACAATGCCCGCCAATACATGCGGCGAAAGTAAACGATGCCGGCCAGGTTAGTCCCGGCGTGGAGGTAGACGATCAACGCGCCGGCTTGGGGAGGCCCGTCTGGCAAAAGCCACAACAGCCGAAGATGCCCGCTACTGGAAACCGGCAGGAATTCGGTAGCGCCCTGCACCACGGCGAACAGCAGCGCCAGGGGAAGCATAGAGCGCCGATACTGTCAGCGATTTACGACGTTACTCGACGGTAACGGATTTGGCCAGGTTGCGCGGCTGGTCGACGTCGCACCCGCGCCGCACCGCAATGTAATAGGCGAAAAGCTGCAACGGAATCGTGGCCAGGATCGGCGTTAAATTCCAGGGAGCATCGGGCACTGAAATCACCCCGTCCACCAGCGACGCCAACTCGTCATCGCCCTCGGTGAGCATCGCCAGGACGGTGCCGTCACGGGCCTTCACTTCCTGGATGTTGTTGGCCATCTTGTCGTAAAGGACGTCGCGAGTGGCGATGGCCAGCGTGGGCATCTCGTGGTCGATGAGCGCGATGGGGCCGTGCTTCATCTCGCCGGCCGGGTAGGCTTCGGCGTGGATATAGCTGATTTCCTTGAGTTTCAGCGCGCCTTCGGCGGCGATGGGTGCGTTGATGCCCCGTCCCAAGTACAGGAAGTGCCGGTAGTGGTGGAACTGGCGGGCCAGCGCTTTCAGCCGTTCGGGTTCACTGACGATCTTGGCCACCCGCCCCGGGAGCCGCGCCAACTCGTCCACGAGCGTGACGGTGGTCGCATCGTCCAGGTGGCGGCGCGCGAATCCCAACCGGATGGCCAGCAGATTGAGGATGGTCAGTGAGGCCGTCAGCGTCTTGCTGCTTGCCACACCCACCTCGACCCCCGAGCGCATCAGCAGGGTGGCGTCGGCTAGACGAGTGGCCTGACTGCCGGCGGCGTTACAGATCGTTATCAAGCGCGCCCCGCTGCGTCGCACTTGTTCCATGGCGGCAACGGTGTCCGCCGTCTCCCCAGACTGGCCGATGGCAACCACCAGGGTTGCTTCGTCCAGATGAGGCTCCCGGTACCGGTACTCGGAGGCAGATTCGGCTTCAGCAGGGATACCGGCCAGCCGCTCGATGAGGTGGCGCCCGACCTGAGCGGCGTTGAGGCTGGTGCCGCAGCCGATGAGCACCACGCGGCGCAACCGGGCGATCTCCGCATCCGTCATGCCCAGGTCAGGCAGCGTGACGCGCCGGTTGGCGAAGTCCACGCGCTCCCGCATAGCCGCCACGACGGCCTGGGGCTGTTCCATGATCTCCTTGAGCATGAAGTGACGGTATCCGCCCCGGTCGATCAGCACGTCCTCCAGCGACACGGGCCGCATCGGTTTGTCCACCGTGTGCCCACTCCGGTCGAGGAACGTCACGCCCTGGCGGTTGATGACGGCGGCCTCACCGTCCTCCAGGAACGCCACCGGCAACTGCCCGGATTCTCCAATGAGCGGCAGCAGGGCGGGCAGGTCACTTGAAACGATGCTCTGGCCCTGGTGGTGCGCCACGGCGATACCGCCAGCGTGCCCGAGACGCAGCGCGCAAATGCTGTCCTGGTCACCGCCCTGCACGGCGACCACAGCCTGCGGGCCGCGCACCATTTGCCCCATTCGCAGCACCGCCTGCTGCAATGGCAGGCCGTCGTTCACACCTTCTTCAATCAGGTGCGAAATTACTTCGGTGTCCGTTTCCGACTTGAACTGGTGACCACGCTTCTGCAACTCTGATTTGAGGGCAAGGTAATTTTCGATGATGCCGTTGTGGGCAACGGCGATGGTTCCCGAGCAATCGGTGTGGGGGTGGGCGTTGGATTCGGAAGGTCGTCCGTGGGTGGCCCAGCGAGTGTGTCCCACGGCCAGCAGACCAACCGGTTCTGGGCCGGCGTCGTCGGTGAGGCCGTTGACCCGTCCGACGGTTTTACGCAGCTGCAGGCCGCCTTCCGGTTCCAGGACGGCGACGCCGGCGCTATCGTAACCCCGGTACTCCAGGCGGCGCAGGCCCTCCACCACGATGGGCCAGGCGGGTCGGTCGCCCACGTACGCTACGATGCCACACATCAGTGAACCCGACGCATCAGGGCCTAGCCACTGTCCGGGTCGGAGCTTCGCACGGTGAGAGTGGCGCCGGCATCCGCCGCGTCGTCGTCCATTGCAATGGACTGGGCGTCGTACTCCACGTCCACCAGCCGTTCCGTCAGGTAGTCGCAGTCAAAGACGAAGGGCGAACGGGCAGCGTCTTCGGCGTCGGCGACGCCCACGACAATCTCCATTATCGCTTCGGCGAGGGCCGCCGGGTCGTGCCGCAGGAAGACTCCCGGAGCAAGCAACGGTCGCTGCAAGATCCGGCCGGCCAAAGGCATGGCCGCCGCTTCATCCAGCACCACTGGATATTGTCCATCGGCGGCGTAGCGGTGCAACAGCCGCGGAGGCAGCGGAGTGTTGTTTACCAGCAGGAAATCCAGCGGCTGGCGCGTGCCCAGGTACTCGGTGAGCAGCGCCAGGAAGTTGGACGCCCGAAATCCCTGGCTCTCGCCCGGCTTGGTCATCAGGTTGCACACGTGAATCTTGACCGCCGGCGATTCAACGATGGCCTGCGCGACGTTTTCCACCAGCAGGTTGGGCAACACGCTGGTGTAGATGTCGCCGGGGCCCAGGATGATAGCGTCGGCGGCGGCGATGGCGTCGATCACGGGTGGGTGGACGTAGGCCGGCGGCTCCAGGTAGATGTAGTCGACGCCCACGTCCGGTTGGTCCGTTCGCAGGTCGATGGCCGACTCACCGATCAGCCGCGTGCCGTCTTCCAGGCGCGCGCACAACGTGGAGTGGGTCAGCGTCACCGGGAGCACGTCCCCGTTGATGCCCAGCATCCGGGCCGCTTCGCCGATGGCCGAGATGGTGTTGCCGGTAACCTCGGTGAGCGCGGCCAGCAACAGGTTGCCGAAACTGTGGCCGTTGAGGCCTTCTCCGGAGGGGAAACGGTATTCGAACAGCCTGCGCATCAGGTGGGCTTCGTCCGAATCGCCCGCTAGCGCCATCAGGCAGCGGCGAAGGTCTCCGGGTGGCAGGTGGCCCATTTCGTCGCGGAGGCGTCCACTGCTGCCACCGCTGTCGGTCATCGCAACGATGGCCGTCAGGTTGCAATCCTGGGTGCGAAGTCCGGTCAGGGTGGTGTGATTTCCGGTGCCACCACCGACGACGACAATATTCTTCCTGCTCATCAGCCAGTCAGAGGGATGTTGCTCGGAGGAGGTTTACGGGGATTCCGCGCAACCGCAACAGTATATGAACGGCTCTAACACGGTGTCAACCCGGCGATGGCCCGTAGATCCCCACAAGCCTGAACAGTTACGTTACCCGGCCAGGGTCATTCGATTGAACCCTATTGTCATTGCGAGGAGCGAAGCAACGTGGCAATCTCGCTCATCCTGAGCCTGTCGAAGGACGCCAACGAGATTGCCACGCTGCGCTCGCAATGACATTAGGGAACGATTCAAAGACCCTGTTACCCGGCGCAGGGCGTCACGGTTGTCGCGGTGGCTACGATCCGTGAGGCTACGCTGGCAGCCCGGCGGGTAGTTCGGCGTGGGCGGCCCGGATGATAAAATGGCGGTGAATACTAGACCGGCGCCGCCGGCTGGAGGGTGCACCAGATGTCGGGCAACAAGCAGGAATGGCAGGATTCTACCCTTTCTCGCGTCACTTCACGTTTCCCGGAGCGGCGGGAGTCGTTCGAAACCGACTCGGGGCTGCCCCTGGACACCGTGTACACCCCCGAAGACCGGGCGCTCCAGGACGACGGCTACCTGGAGTCCATCGGGTATCCCGGCGAGTTTCCCTACACCCGCGGCGTGCAGCCCAATATGTACCGCGGGCGCGTGTGGACTATGCGGCAGTACGCCGGCTATGCCACGGCCCAGGCCACCAACGAACGCTACCGGTACCTGCTGGAAAACGGTCAGACCGGATTGTCGGTAGCCTTCGACCTGCCCACGCAGATCGGTTACGACAGCGACCACCCCCTCGCCGAGGGCGAGGTTGGCAAGGTCGGCGTGCCCATCTGCTCCCTGGCCGACATGGAAACCCTGTTCGACGGCATCCCCCTGGACCAGGTCAGCACGTCCATGACCATCAACGCCACGGCGTCGGTGTTGCTGTGCCTCTACATCGCCGCTGGGAAGCGCCAGGGCGTTGAGGCTAACCAGTTGAGCGGTACCCTTCAAAACGACATCCTCAAGGAGTACATCGCCCGCGGCACCTACGCCTACCCTCCGCGCCCGTCCATGCGCCTGGTGGTGGATGTGTTCAAGTACTGCGCCGAGAACGTGCCCCGGTGGAACACCATCAGCATCAGCGGATACCACATGCGGGAGGCCGGCGCCACCGCCACCCAGGAGCTCGCCTTCACCTTCGCCAACGCCATTGCCTACGTGCAGGCCGCCGTGGATGCCGGGTTGGCCGTGGACGAGTTCGCTCCCCGGTTGTCGTTCTTCTTCGTGGCGCAGAACAACCTCTTTGAAGAGATCGCCAAGTTTCGTGCCGCCCGCCGTCTGTGGGCCCGCATCATGCGTGACCGGTTTGGCGCCACCGACCCCAGGTCGATGATGCTGCGCTTTCACACCCAAACCGCTGGCGTTACCCTCACTGCCCAGCAGCCGGACAACAACGTGATCCGCAGTACCGTGCAGGCCCTGGCCGCCGTGCTCGGCGGTACGCAGTCGCTCCACGTCAATTCCCGCGACGAGGCCCTGAGCCTGCCCTCCGAGGAATCGGCGCAACTGTCGTTGCGGACTCAGCAGATACTGGCCCACGAAAGCGGCGCCGCCGACGTGGTGGACCCCCTCGGCGGCTCCTGGTACATCGAGGACCTCACCGACCGCCTGGAAGCCGGCGTGCTGGAATACATCCGGCGCATCGACCAGATGGGCGGGTCGGTGGCCGCCATTGAGGACGGTTTCCAGGTGCGCGAAATCGGGGAAGCCGCCTACCGCCATCAACGCGAGGTGGATGAAGGCGACCGCACCGTGGTGGGGGTCAATCAGTACGTCACCGAGTCACCGCCCATTGCGGGGTTGCTGCGGGTCGATCCCGCCGCCACGGCTGAGCAGGTCGAGCGCCTGAAAACCCTGCGCCGCCAGCGGGATAACATGGCGGTGCAGATCAGCCTGGCCCGCCTCGCCGATGCCGCCCGCAGCCCCGAGGCCAACACCATCCCGTTGATGATGGAGTGCGTCGAAAAGTACGCTACCCTCGGCGAAATTTGCGGCGTGCTCCGGCAGGTTTTCGGCGAGTACGAACCCGCCGCGGGCCTGTGATAAACTGGCTTGACGCCCAAGCGGATGGTTTTGCCGGATGAAGCAAATGCCCACGGAGGATAGCCGTGATTGACTTGATGTTGAACGAAGAAGAACGCATGCTCCAGAATCTAGTGCGCGATTTCGCGGAACGCGAAGTAATGCCCCGCAGCGCCGAGCTGGACGAGAAGGCCGAATTCTCCTGGGACAACTGGCGCGGCATGGCTCAATTGGGTCTAACCGGCATCGGCGTTGACCCGGCCTACGGCGGCAGCGGCGGCGGATTCCGCCAGTCGTCCATTGCCATCGCCGAGATGGCCCGGGCCGACGTGGCGGCCAGCGTAACCCTCGCGGCCCACCTGGGTCTGGGCGTGGAGACCATCGCGCGCTTCGGCAACGAGGAGCAGAAGCAGCAGTACATCCCCTCGCTGGCCTCCGGCAAGGGCATCGCCGCCTGGGCGCTCACCGAACCCGGCAGCGGCTCGGATGCGGCGGCCATGGCGACCACGGCGATCCGCCGGAACGGCTCCTGGGTGCTCAACGGCTCCAAGCAGTTCATCACCAATGCCGAGATGGCGGAGACGCTCGTGGTGTTTGCCAACCAGGATCGTTCCGCAGGGTACCGGGGCGTTTGCGCCTTCATCGTGCCGGCCGGCACGCCCGGAATGGCCATCAACCCCCAGCACAACAAGATGGGGATCCGGGCCTCCAGCACCTGCGAGATCGTCTTCGATGATGCGGAAATCCCTTCCGAGAACATCATAGGCGAGCCCGGCATGGGGTTCCGGTACGCGATGGACATCCTGGATTCCAGCCGAATATCCATCGGCGCCCAGTGCGTCGGCATCGGGCAGGCCGCGCTGGAAGAGGCCGTCCGGTACGCTCAGCTCCGGGAAACCTTCGGCAAGCCTTTGGCGCACCACCAGGCCATCCAGTTCAAGCTGGCCGACATGGCCACCGCCGTCCATTCGGCCCGGGTCGCCACTATGCACGCCGCCACCCTGCGCGACCAGGGACTGCCCTTCATCAACGAGGCATCCATGGCCAAACTCATCGCCTCCGAGATGTGCAACAACGCCGCGTACGAGGCGATGCAAATTCACGGCGGCATCGGATTCTTCAAGGAATCGCGCATCGAAAGGATTTTCCGCGACGCGCGGGTTACCACCATCTACGAAGGCACTTCCGAGGTCCAGCGCATGATCATAGCGCGCCAGGTGTTGGCCCAGTACCCGGTCTGACCACAACCGCCACGGGAGGGTATAGCAGAATGGCCGAGGTTTGCGCCGTCAATTACGTCGACCACGTCGGCGTCGCCGTCAACGACATCCGGGTTGCGCTGGACTTCTTCAACGCAACGTTCGGCACCCCCGAAGCGGAGGTCGTTGATCTGGATGACCAGGGTGTACGCGCCTGTCTCATCGAGGTCGGCCAGACCCGCATCGAGCTGCTGCAACCCCTGACTCCCGAGAGCGCCGTAGGCCGCTTCATCGAACGGCGCGGCGAGGGCCTGCATCATTTGGCCCTCAACGTGGACGATATCGCCGGCAAGCTCCGAATACTCTCCGCCAACGGTCTGTCGCTGGTGGACAACGAACCCAGGCATGGCCTGTCCGGCACGATCGCCTTCGTACATCCTCGTTCCGTGTTCGGCGTGCTCACAGAACTGGTCGAGAACTAGGCCGCGCCGCCGGCTCGGCACCGCCGGGCAACTTGGGAGTTGATGCGGTGCCGGCGCACGTGGTTTTCGGCGACACCTTCCTGGTCGCGGAACGCATCCGGACGTTACGTGATGAGGCCGGCGCCGCCGATCTGATGGACTCCAACCGTCAGCGCGTGACGGCGGGGCAGGTTCCGCCCGCTGAAGTGCTGGCGATGTGCTACTCCATGCCCTTCCTGGAACCGACGCGACTGGTCGAGGTGGAAGGAGCCCTGGCCACCCAGGAACCCACCGGAAACAGTCGACCCGGCCCAGGTTCCCGCGGTCGGGGCAACCGGCGTTCGTCGGGCGACCTGGGGGGCTGGGGACAGATTGCGGAGGCGATCCCGCAGTTCCCGGATACGACGATGCTCGTGTTCGTCGACGGCGCGATCACAGACCGCAACCCGTTGCTGCGGGCATTGGCTGAGCATGCCACCGTACACCGCCAGTCGGCCCCGACCGGGGCCGGCCTGGACCGGTGGATCAAGCAAACCGCGGATGCAAAGGGGGGGGCCATCACTCCGCCGGCCATCCGCGCGATGTCCGAAATGGTGGGCAACGATTTGTGGACGCTGGACCGGGAACTGGAAAAACTGTCCCTGTTTGCCGCCGGCCGGGAAATCAACGAATCGGACGTGCGGACGCTGGTTCCCTACGCCCAGGATACCAACATCTTCACCGCCGTCGATGCCATCGTTGACGGCCGTGCCGGGGAAGCCATCCGCGCGTTGGCGCAACTGCTCAACGACGGCGTCGAACCGCAGTACGTCATCGCCATGATCGAGCGGCAGTTGCGGCTCATGGCGTTGGCCAGGGACCTTACCGACCGTGCGGCGCCGGCCGACGAGTTCGGACCCCGGATGGGCACCAATTCCGACTTCGTGGTACGCAAGACCATGGGTCAGGCGCGCCGCACCTCTCTCGCCAACATCAGCCGCATGTATGATCGGGCGCTCAAGAGCGACCTGGACATCAAGACCGGTCGGATGGAGCCATCGGTGTGCCTTGAGTTGCTGGTGGCCGACTTGACGATGCCTCAGATCGTTTAGGTTACCCCGTCCGGGTAGGTAACCGGGTTATAACAGGCGACCAGGTGTCCGGCGGCTAATTCGGCCAGCGCCGGTGGGGCCTGTTCCCGGCACCGGGCCAGCGCTTTGGGACAACGGGGGACAAAGGGGCACTGTTCCTCCATGTTGATCAGGTCGGGCGGCGTGCCCCGCAGCGCGTTCAGCCGGCGCCCGGCAGAGTCCACACGCGGCAGCGTTTGCAGGAGCGACCAGGTGTACGGGTGCCGGGGTTGCTGGAATATCGGCAACAGTTCGGCGTGTTCCACCAAGTGCCCGGCATACATCACGCCCACCCGTCGCGCCATGTTGGCGACGACTCCCATATCGTGGGTGATCAGGAGGATGGCAGACTTGGAATCCCGGCTCAATTCCTTCAGGCGTTCCAGGATTTCCGCCTGCAACGTGACGTCGACGCTGGAGGTAACCTCATCAGCAATGAGCAGCCGCGGTCGCATCACCAGGGCCATGGCCAGCATCACCCGTTGGCACTGACCCCCGCTGAGCGTGAACGGGTACGTTCCCATGATGCGCCGGGGGTCCGGAACGCCCAATTCCCGCAGCATTTCCTGGCAGACGGCGCCAGCGGCCCGGCGGTTCAGATGGGAATGGGTGATAATCACCTCAGTCAGCTGGGCGCCGATGGTTTGAACCGGGTTCAGCGCAGCCTGCGCGTCCTGAAACACCAGAGACATGGTCTTGCCCCGCAGTTGGCGCATGTATTCGTCGGAGGCTGTAACCAGATCAACTCCGTCGAAGAGAATCCGGCCCCTGGTGATGGCTCCGTTGTCGGGGAGCAGGCCCATCACCGACAGAGCCAGGGCGCTCTTGCCCGCCCCGCTTTCGCCCACCACGCAGAAAATCTCTTCCTCTTCCTGGGTGAACGAAACACCGTTGACCGCGTGGACGGTTCCGTTGGGCACCTGGAACTCCACGTGCAGGTCCTCAACTTGCAAAACCGGCGGCACGGTCAGTGCACCGTTACCGAAGGTTTGGCCGAGGAGGTCGTCAGGTCGACGGGTTCAATGCGACCGGCCCGCACCTCGGCTACGAATTCCTCCAGGGATGTCACGGGCCGGTGGAACAGGGTTGCCGCGGCGCCGATCTGGTGCAGTCGGTGAGCGTCACTGCCGCCGGTGCCGGGGAGTGCCAGTCGTTCCCGCAGGTCTACCGAGAAGCTGTTTTCGTCGCCGGCGCCGCGACCGTTGCAGGACTCAACTGCATCGAATATCCGCATGTCCGGGTCGGCGACGGCTCGCTCCAGCATCCCGGCCCGCAGCTCGGGGTCCTGGCCCGGATCCGACAGATAACGGCGACGGTAGGGATGCGCCGCGATCAGCACGGCGCCCAAGCTGTCTGCCTCCGCTCGCAGGAAGCCGGGTTTGTGCATCCCAAATCGATAGCGGTTCAGTCCAAACACCAGCACGTGCCCGGCGTCGGTGTTTATCTCGGCTCCGGGCAACACCAGGATGCCGTGCCGTTGCGTGAGGGTGGCCGCGCAGTGGGTGGACCAGAAATCGTCGTGCTCGGTCAGGCACACACCGTCCAGACCCGCAGCGCGTGCGGCGTCCACTAGGTCGTCCACCGAAATGAAACTATCGTCCGACTTTGGATAGGTATGGGCGTGGAGGTCAATCAACAAAACGGCACCAATGCTTGCCAGCCGATGCCATCATACCATCGAATAAGCGGCCGAACGAAATGAAACCCAGCGGCCCACCGTGACGTTCAAAGTAACCCGCGCAGCAATTACCGACGGCGCGGTGCGTCGGGTGGTCAGGCCGAGTATCTAACTGCCGACGACCAGTCCTTCGCCCTTCAATTCTTCGATGATTTCGTCGGCGATGGATTTGCGGATTTTCAGCCGCCGTTCCAACATCTCCGAGCTGAGCCGGGGGTTCCGCAACGCCAGGTCTCTCGCCTGATCCAGGATGCCGCCCGCGTCCGGCTGGTCAGGATCAGCGCCGCCGGCCGGTTCGCCCGGGGCGGTCTCACCGTCGATGTCGTCGAGGACGAGGGGCGGCAGTGGCGGCCCGGCCTGTTGACGCCAGAACTGGGTGATTCGGTCTGTTTCTTCGTCGTACACCAGGGTTCCCTGGCCGCGGCGCGCTTTGGGGAAGTCGTTGTTGAGGAGGAGCAAGTCGCCCCGGCCCATCAGCGCCTCCGCTCCCGCTCCGTCAAGGATTACCCGGGAATCAACCTGGGACGCCACCGCGAAGGCCACCCGGGCCGGCACGTTGGCCTTCAGCAGCCCGGTTACCACCTTCACCGAAGGACGCTGGGTGGCCAGCACCATGTGGATTCCGGCGGCCCGGCCCAACTGGGCCAAGCGTACCAGCTGTTGCTCAACTTCCAGCCCGCCGGTCATCATCAAGTCCGCTAGCTCGTCAACTATCAGCACCAGGAAGGGCATGGGATCCGCGGCTTTGGCGTTGTACCCGGCGATGTTGCGGGCCCCCTCCGCTTCCATCATCCGGTAACGCCGAGTCATCTCGTTGATCAGACCTCGCAGCGCCGGGTATACCTCGTCGGGCTCCACGATGACGGGCAGGGCCAGGTGGGGTATGCCGTTGAAGGGAGTTAGCTCGACTCGCTTGGGGTCGACCATGATCATCCGCAGCTCGTCGGGCGGGCGCGTCATCAGCAGGGACGCAACCAGGGAGTTGATGCAGACGCTCTTGCCGGAACCGGTGGCGCCGGCGATGAGCAGGTGCGGCATGGCGGCGAGGTCCAGCACCAGCGACTGACCGCCGGCGTCTTCACCCAAGGCAAATGCCAGGCCGCCTTTACTCACGATCTTCTGGAACTCCGCGCCTTCCACGATGGAACGCATCAATACCTTGCCGGGCGACGGGTTGGGCACTTCCAGGCCGACCAGTCCTTCGCCGGGTTCCGGGGTCTCGATGATGCGGATGTACGGGCTCTTGAGGGCCAGCGCCAGATCCTTCTGCCGTTTGGCGATGTCGCCCACGCGGACCCGGCTGGGTCGTTGCCCGGTGCGCCCGCCATCTCGACCGATCTTTTCGGGCATATATCCGGGCACCAGGCCGAATCGGAAAACCCGCGGGCCGGCTTTCACTTCCTCCACGTCCACGTAAACACCGTGTTCGCTGAGGGCGTCGATGATCTCATCCGACATGTGGGCGATGGCCGCCTGGTCGATGTGGTGAGGCTCGGCCGGCGCCAATACGTCGACTGGCGGGAGTTGCCAGGCGCTGCTCCTGGCGGCGGGCCCAGCCGGCGCCGGTATCGACACCGGCATGGGTGCAACTTCGTCGGGCTCGCGTGGCGCAGCGACGCGCGGACTCTTTCTGTTGCGGGGCGGCTCCGCTGACGCTGGCGTCCGGGCCCGCCGGGTAAGAGCGCCCAGCTTGACCGCACCGTTGCCGGCTACTATCGTACCCCGGCCGGCCCAGCTGAATACCCGGGCCGTCGCAACACCGACCTTTTTCAGCGTCCACCAGACGCCAATCCCAATCCGACGCAACACCGAATAGTAATGCCGGGCCCCGTTGGGAATGACCAGCAGGCCGGCCAGCATCACCGAGACGGCCAGTTGGACCGCCGCCGCTACCGGGTTACCGCCCGTCAGGGCATAACCCCAGGCCCCGGCGAATCCATAGGTGTACAGCGCCCCGGACGACCCTCGCACGACGGACAAACCGATTACGGCGGCAACAATGGCGATTGTCCCAAGGATCCACCAGCGCCAATGGCGTACGAACGCGCCGCGCCGGTGCAGCAAAAACGCCAGACCCACCACGGCGTACAAGGCCACCGCAACCCAACCGTAGGCGAGCGTGCCACCAAGCCAGGCAGCGAGACCGCCCAGATCCAGCCACGCTACCAAAACGGTTGCCACGCTGAGCAACACCCAAAACCCGACCTCAATGCCAACCCTGGCCCAGGAAATCGTGGAGCGCGTACTGGAGGTCCCCTTGCGGCTTCCGGACACAACAGCGGCGGACATTTTTGCTCTCCTCGGGGACGAGACGACGGCCCGAACGCGGATGACGCCGTGAGAATCCCTACTACCAGCGTAACATCACACACGGCCCGGGCCGTGTGGGTAGGCTCCGTGACCCGCCCCACGGCGACGCGGAGCGCCGGCGGTCAGGTATCCAGAACCACCGGGATAATCATAGGCCGCTTGTTGAGCTCGCTGCGAAGGAACTGCCGCGCAACTTTCCGGATGTTTGCCTGGGCAGACTCGCGGTTGCCAGCGTGGGAGTCAGCGGTAACGTCCATCTCCACAGTTTCGGCCAGCCGCCTGAACACGGCAACGGTGTCGGCGTCCTCCATGAATCCGCTCGCTGCGACCTGCACCGGGCCGAGGATGTAACCGTTTCCGTCGGTCTGCGCGCAAACCACCACCACGCCGTCCCGTGCCAACGAACGGCGATCGCGCAGCACCTGGCTGTCGGTTTCCATCACTGTGGGGCCGTCAAGGTAGATCGGCCCGGCGGGAATCGATCCCACGACGCTGGCGCCAGTATCGTCGATCTGCAAGATGTCGCCATCCTCCAGGACGAAGATTCCATCCGGGGCGGCGGCCAATTCCCAGGCCAGTTGAGCATGGGCTTTCAGGTGGCGATACTCACCATGCACCGGAACGAAATAGCGCGGACGAGTCAGGTTGAGCATCAGTTTCAGCTCTTCCTGGCTGGCGTGGCCGTGGACGTGCACCCGGGCCACCCGGTCATACAGCACGTGCGCGCCCTGACGCAGCAGGTTATCGATGGTCTGGCTCACTGCCCGCTCGTTACCCGGGATTGGTGTGGCCGAAATGATGACCGTGTCGCCTTCCATTACGTCAACATCACGGCTCTCGCCTCTGGCGATTCGCACCAGCGCGGACGTCGGTTCACCCTGACTGCCGGTTGTCATGAGCACGACCCGGTGCAGGGGCAGGTCAGCGGCCTGGCGTACCGGGATGATAGTGCCGGGCCGCGCCTCCAGGTACCCCATCTCGGTGGCCATCTGCACGTTGGCTACCATGCTGCGACCCACAAAGGCCACCTTGCGGTCGTGCTTCTCGGCGGCGCTTATCACCTGCTGAATCCGACTGATGAGCGAGGCAAAGGTGGCTACGATGGCACGCCCGGGCGCGTCTCCGATGGCACGTTCCAGCTCGGTGGTCATCACCTGTTCCGACGGGGTGTAGCCGGGCAGTTCCGCATAGGTGGAATCGGACATCAGCAACAGGACACCGCGGGCGCCCCGTTCCGCCAGCGCGGTGAGGTCGATGGTGTGCCCGTCCACCGGCGTATGGTCGATCTTGAAATCGCCGGTGTGAATGACGCTGCCCCAGGGAGTGTCGATGCAGATGCCCATGGCGTCGGGGATGCTGTGGCAGACCCGGAACCAGGTGGCCCGGA
The DNA here is from genome assembly GCA_965220105.1 of Dehalococcoidia bacterium. GTDB lineage: Bacteria > Chloroflexota > Dehalococcoidia > Lucifugimonadales > UBA3495 > Bin87. Next base: position 90,474 of record OZ244811.1, read on the forward strand.
AGTTCTCGCCGAAGTCAATGGGTTGCTCCGGGTCGATGGGATGAACCACGCAGTCACGGGTGTGGCGGCGTTCGTTCAGCTTTACGGATATCAGACCGTGGGCCAGCCGTGGAGCGTATACCGGCACGTCCAGCTCGGGGAGCACGTGGGGCAAGGCCCCGATATGGTCCTCGTGGCCGTGGGTGATCAGGATGCCACGGACGCGGTGGGCGTTGGCCACCAGGTAGGACACGTCTGGGATGATCAGGTCGACGCCGGGCATGTCCTCGGTGGGAAACTGTATCCCACAGTCCACCACGACGATGTCGTCGCCGCACTCCAGCACCATCATGTTCTTGCCGATTTCCCCCAGGCCGCCCAAGGGGAGAATACGCAGCGGAGGCGCCGCGCCGTTGCCTGCTAACGAAGATTCAACCATACCCTCTCCGGTCAGAATAGCCGCTGTTGCCCGGGTGGTGGTTCCTCAGGCGGAGCGGGTGGATCTAAAGTTTCCGGGCCATCATCATTTTCCGGCCCATCGTCGGTCGGTTGCGGAGCCGGCAGGTCCCAGAAGGACGGGGCGATTGCCGGGGGTTCCGGATCGGTTGCGTAAGCCGCCGGCGTTTCACGGATTCCATGATCGGCGGAAGCCGGTTCGGCGTCCATACGCAGCACGTCCAGCAGGCCGGCCAGCTTTTGGAAGTCCTCCTCGATGGCGGCGCGCATCTCCTGACGGCGCAAACCCGCCGCCGGGTGCATGATGGGGAATATCTGCCGGCCGTCGACCGTCCGTAAACGCCCGCGTACCCTGCTGATGCTCTGTCCGGGCAGGAACCGGGAGGTGGAGAACCGGCCCAGGGTCACAATCAGCCGGGGGTTGATTAGTTCAATCTGGCGATCCAGGTACTTGGAGCAAGCCGCGATTTCGCCGGGCGTGGGGTCCCGGTTATCCGGGGGACGACACTTGACCATATTGGCGATGTACACCTGGTCGCGCGTCATGCCGACGGATTGCAGCAGGTCTTCCAGGAAACCGCCGGCCGGACCGACGAACGGACGTCCCTGCCGGTCTTCCTGGTAGCCGGGACCCTCGCCGATGAACAGCAATTCAGCGTCGGCGGGGCCTTCTCCGGGCACTGCATTGGTGCGGCCCGAATGCAGCGGACAGTCGGTACACGACCTGACCAGCGTGTCCACCTCTTCCAGCGTGTCCATCAAGCGCCAGCTGTTGCGGCGGGGCGAGGCGGTGACAGGACTATTTGTCCTGCACACCCTTGCTGTGCAGGTAGTTCACCGCGTCGGCAATCGTATTTATTTCGCCCGCATCCTCGTCGGGAATCTCGATGGTGTTGCCGTCAGTGCTGAATTCTTCCTCGAAGGCCATAATCAGCTCAACCAGGTCGAGGGAATCGGCGCCGAGGTCATCCTGAAACGAAGACGCTTCGGTGACGTCGACGGAATCTACGCCAAGCTTGTCGACCACGATCTCCGTCACTCGCTCAAATACGGTACTCAAGACTCAACTCCGTGGGCATTCGGCGCCGAAACGCCGGAGGTTGGAATGCTATTGGGAAGGTTGCCAGGTCATTTGGCGGTTGATCCGGCGGCGGCGGGCAGGCCAGACATCAAAGTGCCCAGTACCCCATTGACGAAACGGGCGCTGCTTTCACTGCCGAACATCGATGCCAATTCCACTGCTTCGTTTACCACGACCTGACGGGGCACCATGACACGATAAGTCAGTTCATAGATTGCCACACGCAATATGTTGCGGTCAACGACGGCCAGCAAATTCACTGGAATCGCCGGAGCCAGCCGTTGGATGGTTGCATCCAGGGCTGCCGCGTCGCCGGTGACTGCATCAATGATACCGGTCGCGGTTCGCCGCACCGACCGGCCGGCGGGCTCTTCGTCGCACAACCAGTCAAGGACGCCTGGGTCGGCGACGCCCCGGACGTCGGAAGCGCATAGCACCTGCAAGGCCAATACGCGCGCCTGTCGACCGACCGGGCCGATGCGGAGGTTGCGGGAACGCCGCTGGGTTGTCAAATCGCCCGAGCTCTATGCAACGGGAACTGGCCTATCCGATTCCAACGGAAACGGACTGGCGCTATCCCTGATCTTCCGCAGCTTTGCGAATCGAATCCGGGTCCGAGAGTGTCATGGCGTCGACGCCCGAATCGATGCGCCGTACCAGGCTGGAGAGGACCCGCGCCGGTCCGAATTCGATAAACCGGTTCACGCCGGTATCTACCATGAACCGCACCGAGTGTTTCCACAACACGCAGTTGCAAAGACCGGTCAGCAGCTCCTGGCGAGCCTGCTCGGCGTTGACGATGGGCGCGCCGGTGGAGTTGGCGATGACCGGGAACTCCGGATCCTGGAGGGCGATTCCATCCACCGCGTCGGTCAATCCCTCCTGGGCCCGCGCCATCAGCTGAGAATGGAAAGCTCCGCTGACCGCCAGCGGAACCACCTTTTTGGCGCCGCGGGCCGATGCCAGGTCCATGGCCCTGGCCAGCGCTACCTTGTCGCCGCTGATGACTATCTGGTCATCGGAGTTGATGTTGGCCAGCTCGACGCCCGAGTCCTGGGCCACCTGCGCCACCGTGTACTCGTCGAGACCAATAATCGCTGCCATGGAGCCGGGGCGGGCTTCACCGGCCTCGTGCATCAGACGGCCTCGTTCTTGCACCAGGCGGATGCCGTCGGCGAACTGCATCACTCCGCCCACCACCATGGAGGTGTATTCGCCCAAGCTGTGGCCGGCAACGAAGGCGGGCTGCGGCGCAATCGGTCCCAGGAACTCCTGCCAGGCGCGCCAAACCGCGATGCTCACCACCATGATTGCTGGCTGGGCGTGTGCAGTATCCTGCAGCTCCTCGGAGGGGCCCTCGAATATCAAGCGGGACAAACTCATGCCCAAGCTATCGTCGGCTTCGGCAAACACCGTCCGAGCCGCCGGCGACGCATCATAAAGGGCTCGCCCCATCCCGACTTTCTGGGCGCCCTGACCCGGAAAGATGTAAGAATAAACCGGCGCCAGTTCGATATCAGTCATAACCCCGCGCTCCAAACTATCTCTGGATACTGATGGATAATTGGCTGGGCCTGGCGGCCTGCTACGTCAACTCCGGCGCCTGAACCCGGCGCACGGGGTTTTCGGAAATTCACGCCGTAATCTGCCGACCCCGGTAGTAGCCGCAGCCGGGACAGACGGCGTGAGGCCGTTTCGCAGTGCGGCAGCGTGGACAACGCGCCGGATTCAGGGCGCGCAATCGGTAGGCCGGGGATGACAGCCGCCGACCCTTGCGAGCCCGGGTAGATTTCTTCTTCGGTAGTGCGCCCATAATTTTCCCGTTAGTGCCGGAGGGGTTCTACAGGTGTGGAGCCGCTCCGCGTCTTGGCGTCTCGTTATTGTCCGTCCACGATCAGTGAGCGCAAAGCGGCCCACCGCGGGTCGATATCATTGGAATCGCAATCACACTCGGTTTGGTTTCGGTTAACTCCGCAACGGTCGCAAATACCTATACATTCCGGCGTGCACAGCGGTTTCAACGGTAGGGAGGAGAGTGCGGATTGGCGGATCACTTCCGCCAGATTCAGCATGTGGTCGTCGCTGATGTAGAGGCCAACCCAGTCGTCGGGTTCTTGGGTCCGGCGTCCGGTCTGCAGGTCGATGCGCGGCAAGTACTCCTCGTCTAACTCCAGTTCAAGGCTGCGGTTGAACTCAACCAGGCAACGACTACAGTCCTGCCAGATCGTTGCCGTCAATTGGCCCTGTACCCAAACCCCCTGGTGCGTGCGGACCATTTGTCCGGAGCCGACCACGTGTTCGACCGGTGATTCCGGATCTGTCACTGCCTCTCCTACGGTGAACCCGCGTTGGGAACCGGTGGGCTCCTGCAGCAACTGCGCTACGTTGTAGTTCATACGTGATAGTTCATGGGAGACAACGACCCGCGTGGCCCGGTGCGTATAAACTGCGGCGAATTATAGACCTGACGTTGGTCATCTGCAATAAAACAACAGGCAATTTTGGCGAGTTTTGGCGGGCCAACTAACCTGCGTTTGCGTTCGCAGCTATGTAGGAAATGATGTCGGAAGTAGAGGTACCAGGGCCAAAGACGGCGGACACGCCAATGGAGGCCAGGGGTTCCCGGTCCTCCTCGGGCACAATGCCGCCCAGCACCACCAGCACGTCGTCCATGTCCTGTTCGCGCAGCAGCCGCATTATCTCCGGCATCAGCTCCATGTGAGCGCCGGACAGGATGCTCAATCCGAGTACGGACACGTCTTCCTGGGCGGCGGCCTGCACCACCATCTGGGGAGTCTGGCGAATGCCGGTGTAGATTACCTCCATGCCGGCGTCACGCATGGCGCGCGCGATCACCTTGGCGCCCCGATCGTGTCCGTCGAGGCCGGGTTTAGCAACCAGCACGCGAATGGGATTGTCGTTAGGGGTCGTGGTCATGTTCGGAAGGCGGCCCGCAACGGCATCGTAAGCCGGCCGGAGAAGGGGTCAGCCAAGGTGCGCCGTGCGTCCATTTACACGGTTCGATTTTCCCAGACATCGACCCGATACGCAATACTTGCCTACGAACGAGACGATTCCTAAACTCCGGTGATAAATGAAGGCGGGCCGACCCAACAGTTGGGTCGGCCCGCCTGTGTAGTCGGTATGGCTTGTCAGGTCAGCGGTTCCAGCAAGCCCAGCAACCGCTCCACGTCGTCTAATCCCACCCGCACCGTGTCGGCATTCATCAGGTTTTCGTAAAAATTGGCGTGCAGGCCGTTGGCAACGAGGAACCAACGGTGCAGGTCGTCATCGAGTATTTCAGTCGCTAGTTGAGCAATGACCGTGAAGAACGCCGCGTGGCTTTTATGTCCCCATTCGCGCCGTTCGGCAATGGCCTTCAAAATCTGCGCTGTCGCACCCCACCCCTTCTCGGACGCCTGACGGATATCCCCTTGCTCCAATTCAGCCCGTGCTTGAACCAGCAAATGCCGGCTGGCAGCCCGGTACGTTGCGGTGGTCATGGTTACGCTCCGTGATTCCGAAGGTCGTCAAACTGGACTAGACCCGTTTGGTAGTTTCAATATCATTATACCTATTCCGATAAACGTGGCAACCCAGCGGGCGCGCGTGATGTCCAGACTAACAGGTTCAGGCTGCGACCGGGAGTCCCTGCGCCCGCGAAACGGGCAAGGGAATACGCATTTGGCGTATGTCGGTCAAGTCGCCGCCCTTGACGCGGTGGAGCATCGTTGCCAAGTAGGTCAGCGTGCACAACGCGGCGTGGAGCCGAACTTTACGGATGCCCCGGTAGCGGTGCAGGTTCAGCAGCCTGGACGCTTTCATGCTGCTGAACATCCGCTCGATGGCGGTGCGCCACTTGTAGAGTCGCCTCCACCGCCGGCCGGCGCGGGGGATGCGCCCGACCCGCCGCAGCAGGTCACCCTCCGGCTTCTCGTAGCACTCATCGTCGCAGTAGCGAGTGAACCCCATTTTGCTTTTGAGATGGCAGCCCTCCGCCGGGCACCGGAATAGGTGCCCGCGTTCCGCGTCGGTGCCGATGTACTCCATAGCGCGCCCGCCGATGCACTTGGGCTGGCCCTTCACCGTGTAGAGACCGTCCTTGTCCGTGTTCCTCATGTGGATGATGGGCTGGATGTCCAAGTCGTCTAGGTGCTGGTAGTTGCTCAACGCGTCGTAGCCACGGTCGGCGGTGGCGTAGCGTATGGGCAGGCCGGGGTTACTGGCTCTGATTTTATCTATCAGGGGCGGCAACTGCGGGGAGTCGCTCTGGTTGGCGGGCAGGATGATGAACCCCAACGGGATGCCGTAGTACGCATCGCATACGAAGTGAGCCTTGTATCCGTAGAACGGCTCCTTGCCGGCCTTCACTTTGCTGTTGGTGCGTATGCCCCAACGCGCTTGCGGGTCGCTGTACGGCTTGCGGGTCGTGTCCACCCAGGCGTCGATGTCGGTGGAGTCCAACGCCACCATCCAGCCGACCGGCGGTTGACGTTTTCCCCTACAATCGGCAACCGCACCCGCCACACGGTCAACCATTCGGGATATGGCGGCCTCCACCAAATCCTGATGATAGGTCAGCCGCTTGAAGAACCGGCAGACGACGCTCTCGTTGGGGGTGTCAAGGTCAAACCCGCAGCATTCACGGACTGCCGAATTGGAGCGCAGCGTGGCGACCAGTTCCACGTTGTACCGCATACCGAGCAGGTACTTGGTGAGCACGGCCCGCCACATGGCGCGGGATGGGTAGGGCGGCCTGCCGGTGTGGTTGTATTCGTCGAGGCGGTTCAGTAGCGGCGCGTCGTCTGCCAGACCAAGTATCGCCGTCAGGTCACTGGAGGCGACCACTTTGGGCACTTGCCCCAGCACGTCCGCAAGAATAGAATGCGCGTAAGCCATCAGGAACATACCCTTCCTGTTGGTGGTTTCGCCGTTTGGGGAGTGCAACCCCAAGCGGCGTAGTTTTTCACTTCTAGTTAGAACAATTGTACCGGATGTGAGTTGGGAGTTCAATTTTCAGGGCGTCATTGACGCCCTGCGTCACACCTTGACCGGAACCTCTATCATAATAAGGCGCATCAACAACAGGAGCGCAAGGCGTCCTGACCCCGTGCTGCTGTTGGGATGGAGATTAGTATAATTATACTTATGGGTGTTAGGATGCTGATTACCATCCTCGCCGGAGGTAGCCATGCCGCCACGAACACGCCGTAAGCCCGCTGACCAGTCCGCCACGACCGCCGCCGGCTTGAACCGCCTGCTGTACAGCGATGATTGCCTGAACGTGCTCAATGACGAACTGGCGTTGCCAACGGGTTCCGTTGACCTGATATATCTGGACCCGCCCTTCAACTCCAAGAACCATTACAACCTGCCGTTCAAGGGCAAGGACAGAGATGCGCGCCCGGTGGAGGCGTTCAACGATACATGGACTTGGGGGAGCAAGGAAGATGACCTGCTACGGGAACTGGCCGGAGGCCCGCAGTCGCGCTACCTGGCGGATATAGTCAACTTGGCTCAGGCTATGGAGCGGGGAGGGACGCGCCGGTTCAGTTTGGCCGCGTACCTGCTCAACATGGCGGTGCGGCTGTTGCCGATGCGCCGGGTGCTGGCGGAGACCGGCTCCATTTACCTGCATTGCGACCCCACCGCCAGCCACTACCTGAAACTGATTATGGACGCCGTCTTCGGAATGCAGAACTTTCGCAACGAAATCGTCTGGAGCTACCGTAGGTGGCCGGCAAAAACACCGCAATGGCAAAAGATGCACGACACGATTTTCTGGTACTCAAAGGGCAGCAAATGGACTTGGAATCAGCTGTACGAACCGCTGGCCGAATCGACACGGAAGACGTGGGGTACAAAAAAACAAGTGGCTGATTTTTCAACAGGGCGTCGCAAACCAAGCCAAACAGAGGAGGAATCGTCCGGCACTCCAATGCGTTCCGTTTGGAATATAGGGATTATTGCCCCAATAGCAAAAGAGCGCCTGGGCTACCCGACGCAAAAGCCGCTGGCTCTGTTGGAGCGCATCATCATCACCGCCAGCAGCAACCCCGGTGACTTGGTGCTGGACCCGTTCTGCGGTTGCGGAACCGCCGTCCACGCCGCCGAGCAGTTGGGGCGCCGCTGGGTCGGCGTTGACATATCCACCTTCGCCGCCGGGTTGATGCGGGAGCGGATACTGCGGAACTTTGAACAGTTGACCACCGACGACGTGCTGGTGCGCGGGGTTCCCGTCAGCGTTACCGAGGCCGAAGCCCTCGCCAGCCGCGACAAGTTTGAGTTTGAGAAGTGGGTTTGCGGGGCAATGGGAGCCGAGGGGATGTTTCACGAACCCGGCACACGCGGAGCCGACGGTGGGGTGGACGGCGTGTTGCGGTTCTATCCCTTCCGCTTGGGCAAGAAACCAAAGCCGGAGTTTGCCATCATCCAAGTCAAGGGCGGGAACGTAACGGCGGACTCGGTGAAGGCCCTGCAAGCCACTGTAGAGCGTTTTGACGCTACGGCGGGCGTGATGGTGTGCTTTGGCCGGTATATGCAGACGGTGGAGAACCAGCGCAGCAAGGCGACATTCAGGGACGACAGCGATACCTACCCGGTGATTCAGGGGTTGAGCGTTGAGGACTTGCTGGCTGGCCAACCGTTGGCCTTGCCGTTGTACGGACGGCGGCGTACCGGCGGGCGTCTGCTGGAACAGTCTGAACTGATGGCGTCAAAGAACTAAACGCGGACAAACCTGGCGGCCTAACCACGCGGGGCGTTGTGCCCCGTGCCGGGAGGGCAGGTGCACTCCACTTCGCGCAAACCCAACCGACTCATGTTGTCGTCAGAGTGAAACTCGTCCGATGCGCCCAGCAACCATTCGGCACTAATCCTTTGGGAATTACATACATTATAGTAGTTCCGATGGTTGAACTTACGGCCCGCCCTCTCTACTTCCTGTTGACTGATGCGGTAGTGCACATCACTCACCTCCCCGACCCTGCCACCGTTCTCTGATGGCGGCAATCCCCGCCATCGGCAACGCGGTGAGCAGGAACACGAAACCCGCTATCGCCAACCCCCCTACCAGGCCTGCGACCAACAACCCCGCGACGCCACTTGTTACCGACACGCCGACCACACCGGATATGGCAATCTTCTCGTTGGTGGATAAAGTCGCCCACGCTTCGGACAGACTTTTTGGTTGTGCGCTCATGGGAACCCCCTTGCGGACGCTAGAGATAGGCTTACTTGCCACAGTCCGCCGCTCCCGGGCGCGATTACCCGCAAGGAGGCACGTTGGCCTACCATGCGTAAAAACCGCGCCCCGGAACCTACGGGAGGCTCACGGAAGCAATAGCGGACTGTGGCGTCGCCAGACTAACGCCGGGCGGCAAGGGACGTCAAGCACACTATCACCATAGATGTTCCGGTTGCGCAGGCGATTGCCGGGGTCATGGCTGAAATCTGGCTACTTTTCTACCGGATGGAGTAGATAGCACGGGTCTACACCGGCCCGGCCGGACAGTTTTCAGCCCCCACGCATTACCGAGATACCGAGGCTATTGTCCGCAAGACGTGCGGCGGGTTATGATTCACAAAACTAAAAAAGCCGCCCGGCGTAAGAAGCACCAAAGCGGCGGCAAAACCCGAGCGGAGACCATCCAACTCGACAGGTTTCACGTCCGACAATAGCCGGGCCCTGCCGAAATTGCAATACCTCCTCGGGTTTTCGAGGAGGCATTGTCATGCTAGCCCTGATACTGGAAGTCGCCAGTCCGAGTTATGGTGCGCTGCTGACGGGCGCGTTCGCTGCTTTTTGGGTCGCTATGTCGTCTATCATCCAGCGATAACGCCGGGCGGCAAGGGGCGTCAAGCACACTGTCACCATAGATGTTCCGGTCGCTGGGCAGGCCGATTGCCGGGGTCTAGGTAATCCGCCAACGAATCGGCCCGCCCTCTCTATCAGGGTGGGCCGTCGGTTATCACCGGAGTTTAGGAATCGTCTCTACGAACCTCCAGGGCTTTTCGATTATCGGCAATGTCATTGCGAGCGGAGCGTGGCAATCTCGTTGGCGAAGAAAACCCGGCTACCGGATCGAGATTGCCACGTCGCTGCGCTCCTCGCAATGACATTAGGGGACAATCGAAAGACCCTGACGAATCTCGAACGCTGTTTGCGGGGTTTCGTACTTGACGGTCAAAGGGGTCAACGGTACGTGTGCACCCGGCGTTGACAGTCGATGAAGTGTTAAAATATGTTAACCGCAGCGCGTCCCAGTAGCTCAGTGGATAGAGCGGCTGCCTTCTAAGCAGCTGGCCGCGGGTTCGAATCCTGCCTGGGACGCCATTTTTTGCCCGTCGCTAAAACGCCACTCGTCAGTCGACCCACGGCAGCGGTAATCAGGAGGAAAAACAATGAAATTTGGCATCATGGCCATGCCCCAGCACCCTGCTACCGACTCCGCAAGCCAGCGGTTCCACGAAACCGTGGAGCTCACCCGCCTCGCCCGCGACGCCGGGTTCAGCTCCATAGCCTGCGGGCAGCATTTCCTGTCGCCGCCGTACCAGAACCTGCAGAGCATCCCGCTGCTGGCCCGGCTGGCCGCCGACTCGGGTGATATGCAACTGGTGCTGTCCATCCTGCTGCTGCCCCTGTATTCCCCGGCCGACGTTGCCGAGACGGTGGCCACGCTGGATGTCATCAGCGACGGGCGCGTCGTGCTGGGCGTGGGGCTGGGTTATCGGGACATCGAGTACCAGGCCTTCAACGTGGAACGCCGGCGCCGGGTCGGACGGTTCATGGAGTCCCTCGAGCTGGTGCAGCGCCTCTGGACCGAGGACGAGGTAACCTTCCACGGCCGGCACTTTAACCTGGACAACGCGACCTGCGCGATCCGTCCGGTACAGCAACCCCACCCGCCCATCTGGGTGGCCGCCAATTTCGACACGGTGGTGCGGCGGGCCGGCGAGCTCGGCCTCCCCTGGTTCGTCAACCCTCACGCCACCCTGGCGACCCTGGAGCGACAGACCGCCATATATCGGGAGGGACTGGAAGCCGGCGGCAAGGAAATGCCGGCCGAGCTGCCCATCATAAAGGAGCTGCACGTTGCCGCAACCCACGAGGAAGCGATCCGCAACGTGCAACCCTACCTGGAGGCTAAGTACCAGGCCTACGCCGATTGGGGACAGGACAAGGCCCTGCCCGGCGAGGAAGATTTCCGCATTCCCTTCGAGGAACTGGCCCGAGACCGTTTCATCCTGGGCAGCAGCGAAGAAGCCATCGAGCAAATTGAAGACCACCACCGACGGGTGGGCGCCAACCATTTCATGTTCCGGGTTTGGTATCCCGGCATGGACGCTGGCATGGCAATGCGCGTGGTGGAACAGATGGGCAACAGCGTTATCCCCTACTTCGAGAGTCGGTACGGCGACGAAGATTAAAATCACAGCCCCCCGACCGGGCGAGGTCAGGGGGCGAGGATTCGCGGGATCAGCCGGCGGCTACAGGGTTAGTCGCTGGTGAAAGCGTAGTCCGTGGGGCGCATGATGCTGTGCTTGGACTTCCGCACGATGGGGCCATCCACTTCGCTGGCGGCGCGGGCCTTGCTCCATTCGGGGTCAGCCTGGAAGGATCGCCAGCTCTTCTCCCGGTCGCCCAGGCTGGGATACCCCAGCATGTAGACCAGCAAGTTGTTTGCGCCAACGTCCTCCGACCAGTAACCGACGTTCTCGATACCGTGTTTCTCAAACAGACCGATGGTGTGGTTGGCGAAACGGTTGTGAACGTCCGGCAATCGGCCCGGCATAGCCTCGTAAATCCGCAGTTCCTGGACGGCGGTGGAGATGCTGGGTTGCGGCGAGTAGGGCGTCAACCGCAGGAACCGGTTGGTGACCGTGTCCACCAGCGGGCCGTTGGCCTCGGTCTGCTTGCGGACCTCCTGCCAGTCCGGATCGCTGCCGAACTTGGCCCAGCGCGTCTCCCGGTCGGCCATGCTGTCGAAGATGTTGACGTAGGTGAGCCGGTTGCTCTGGCCGATCTCGTCAGTCCAGAAACCCAGGTACTTCACGCCATGCTTGCGAAACAGTCCGGTGGTGTGCTCCTTGAAACGGTTGCTGATGTCGGGCAAACGGCCCGCCACGGCGTCATAGATTCGTAGCTCGTACAACATCGCTGGTCTCCTTGCATTTCGGGGTCGAAACGGGTTCGGGAAGCGGTTTCACGACAGCGTCGGATATAATGATGCACCGCCGGCGTTAGTATAGCATTTGCTCCCACAGTTGGGATTCCGAAAACCCGGTGAGCGATTCGGGCCGTATCATTTAGTAAGACATTCCCCTAGTAAGACATTCCCCGCCGGCTGCCAATGGCCGCCCGCCAGGACGGGTGGCGCGCGCAGGCTGGCAAAAGGACCAGGATGATGAAGTTGAGCGTGTTGATGAATCGCCCCCGCGCGTTCCTCGGAACCGTCGCGTCAATGGTGGCCGCCATGAGTTTGATCGCGGCGGCGGCCTGCGGCCAACCGGACGCCGCCACGTCCGGCGTCGTCGACCTCACGGCGCCGACTGCGGTCAACGCCGTTGCCGTGGAATCGGCTCCCCCCACGGAAGTCGTGGCCGCCGCAACCGAAGCCCAATCGCCCACGGTAGCCCAGGAGCAGACCAGCGCCCCGGCCCAGGATTCCAATATTGACCTTACCGCCCTGAAAATCGTCGCCGCCCACGATCTGGTGATGAGTGGCATATATGATCGCACGGTGCCCTCCATCGTCGGGTTGCGAGTTATCAAGTCGGTCAGCCTGGGCGACAACGCGCCCCCCTCGATGCCCAGTGATTTCCTGTCACGGGCCGCCGGATCCGGATTCGTCTGGGACGACCATGGTCACATCGTTACCAACCGACACGTCGTATCCGGGGCCGAACGCATCGTCGTGGTGATGTCCGACGGTACCCAGACCGATGCCACCGTAGTCGGCGAAGACGCCGATTCCGACCTGGCGGTCATCAAGGTGGTCGACGACTCCGTGAGACCGCCGGCGGTGACCTTGGGCGACAGTGGCAGCATCAGTCCCGGTCAGTTGTCGGTGGCCATCGGCGACCCGTTCTCCCGCGGTTTCTCCATGACTTCCGGGATCGTGAGCGCCGTCGGTCGCACCATAAATCCCTCCGACAGCAACTTCTCGGTGCCCCGGGTGATCCAGCACGACGCTGCCACCAATCCGGGCAACTCCGGCGGGCCGCTGTTGAACCGGGCCGGAGAGGTCATCGGCATCAACACCCAGATCATCAGCGAAACCGGCGCCTTCTCCGGCATCGGCCTGGCGATACCCATCAATCTGGCCAAACTGGTGGTACCCGCTCTCATCACCGACGGGCGTTACGAGTACCCCTATATCGGCATCCGCGGGGCCACGGTGACCCCCGACATCGCCAGGGGCATGGAGTTGGACCCAGACACCCGGGGAGCCCTGGTGTTGGCGGTCGGCACGGGTAGCGCAGCGCAACGCGGCGGGCTACAGGCATCAGACCGCACGACAGTGGTCGATGGCTCCGAGCTGCCCATCGGCGGGGACATCATCATCGCGATCGACGGCACGCCGATCCTGGGGATGGACGACGTCGTCGCCTACGTGGTCGAAAACACTCGCCCCGGCGATACCGCCGAGTTTACGGTGTTGCGCGACGACCAAACTATAACCCTCAGCATCACCCTGGACGGCCGGCCCGAGTAACCTGCCCGTCCCAACCTACCCGTCCGCAGTGGAGCCACCAAAAAGCCGATGGCCGGCGTCATGCCGGCCATCGGCTAATTATTCCGATGGCGCGCCTGGCAGGACTCGAACCCGCAACCCCTGGGTCCGAAGCCCAGTGCTCTATCCATTGAGCTACAGGCGCACGTTGCGGTCGCGATCGGGTTGATAAAGGAGTGGGGCGAGCAACGGGATTCGAACCCGTGATCTCCTGTGCCACAGACAGGCGCCTTAGGCCACTTGGCTATGCTCGCCACGCGAACGCCGCCCGACGCATCGGGTGTGGAACAAGATTAGCACACCACGCCCTCCCCGGACAATATCGCGGTTTGACGCCGTGGGCAGTCTCGCTCCCGCCCCGGTCATTGCGAGCGCCGCGAGGTAATTCCGGTATCCAACGGGTGATTTACCTGCACCGGGATTGCCGCGTCGCTCCGCTCCTCGCAATGACAGCGGCGGGACCGATATTACCTTGCGGCCCTCGCGATGTTAGCATCTCCGTCCTATTAACCTTTTTAACCTTGCTGGCAATAAATAATCGCGATGCCCTGCCGGTTTTTTACTCGGAATTGAACGACTCCGTCGGATTGGATACAATCAGGACGAACCCCACAATCCCGGTTTTTGAAACCGGTTTGGGTCAATACCCCGTATAATTGCCATTCCGGCAACTGACTCGGAGGTAGAATGTCCCAGCGAATCACTCGAACGTTATTGATAACTGTGCTGGCGGTCATCGCCATGGCGGCAATCGCCTGCGGCGGTGGCACACCCGAATCCGTCGCGACAGCAGCGCCCGAAACCGCAGCATCTGCTGCGACGCCGACCACAGCACCCGCGATGACACTCGCCATGACGCCCCCGGCGGCGACTTCGGCTCCGCCGGCAATGTCCGCGGGCATGGCCGACTCCGGCTGCGCGGCCTCCGCCGACCTTACCTTCGACAACCGCCCGCCCCAGGGCGGCACCCTGGTCCGCCTGTTTGCCGACCCCACGACGCTGGACCCACACCAGGTCGGCGACGCCACCTCCAGCGTGATTATCGGCGAAATTTACGGCGGTCTGCTTACGCTTAGCCTGGAATACCAACCAGTGCTGGACCTGGCGGAGAGTTGCCGGGTCAGCGACGACGGCACCGTGTACACCTTCGTATTGCGAGATAACGCCAAGTTCCACGACGGTCGTCAGGTGACCGCCCACGACGTCAAATGGTCCATCGAACGGGCCGCCGACCCGGAGACCCTGTCCGTCAACGCCCGCAACTACCTCGGCGACATCATCGGCGTTGAGGACAAGCTGGATGGCAACGCCACCGAGGTTAGCGGGGTGCGCGTCATTGACGACCGCACCGTCGAGTTCACCATCGACGCTCCCAAGTCCTATTTCCTCGCCAAGCTGTCATATCCGACGGCCTACGTACTGGACCAGCAACAGATCACCGCCGACGATTCCTGGCTGGAACAACCCAACGGGACCGGGCCTTTCCGCCTAGGCCAGTACGACGTGGGCGAGCTACTCGTCCTGGAACGCAACGACCTCTATCACCTGGGGCCTCCCCACATTCAGAGCGTCCAGATGATCCTGAGCGGCGGCTCGGCGATGATCATGTACGAAAACGACGAGATTCACATCACGGGTGTCGGCCTTGACGACCTGCCGCGCATCCTCGACCCCGACGACCCCCTCAATCCCGAGTTGCAACGTTCACCCCAGGACTTTGACGTATTCTACGTGGGCCTGAATGTCGAGGAACCGCCGTTTGACGACGTGAAGGTGCGCCAGGCCATGAACTACGCCATCGACCTGGAAACCATCGCGGATGTCCTGCTGGATGGCCGGGTCTCGCCGGCCCGCGGCGTCATTCCGCCCGGGTTCCCCGCCTACACCGAAAACCTCCGCAGCTATAGCTTTAACCCGGAGCTGGCCCGGGATCTGATGCAGCAATCCACCTACGCCGACGATTATGCGGCCGGGACGTTGCCCCGCCTCACCCTCAGTATCAGCGGGAGTTTCGGCGCCGCCGTTCCGCCCTACCTGGAGGTGATACTGGAGCAATGGACCCAGGAACTGGGATTCCAGGTAGACATCCAGCAGACCGAATGGGCCACCTACCTGGAGGACGTCAAAAAGGGTGAATACCAGATGTTCTCCCTGGGCTGGGTGGCGGATTACCCCGACCCGGAAAACTTCCTGGATATCCTGTTCCACTCGGAAAGCCTGAACAACAACACCAACTATTCCAACCCGGAGGTCGACCGGCTGCTGGTGCAGGCCCGGACCGATCGCGATCGTGATTCGCGCTTCCAGGTCTACAACCAGGTGGAACAGCTGATCCTGGACGACGCCCCCTGGGTCTGGACCTGGTTCAGCGGCGAGGGATACGCGCTGATCAAGCCGGAGGTGTCCGACTATTTCCTCTTGCAGATGACCATCCCCAAGTTCCGCTACATCTACTTCAACCAGTAGGCCAACGGCGGGCGCAGGCCAACGGCGGGCGCAGGCCAAGACGGGCACGGAAGTCAACGCATGGGAACCTACGCGGTACGGCGGCTCCTCTGGTTGCCCTGTCTGCTGCTTATCGTCACCTTCGTGACCTTTGCGCTGGTCCGGCTCGGCCCCGGCGACCCGGTGGAAATCTGGCTGGACCAGCACCGGGACGACGCCACCAAGCAGCGCATCCGGGAACAGCTCGGCCTGGACGACAACATCGCCGTGCAATACGTTCGCTACGTCGAGGGCATCGTTACCCGGCTGGACTTCGGCGAAAGCTTCCGCTACCGCAACACCCAGGTGTCGGAGCTGATTGCGGTGCGTCTGCCCATCTCCCTGCAACTCAACCTGGCGGCGCTCATCATCGCGCTGGGGTTGGGCATCCCCATCGGCCTATTTGCAGCGTTGCGCCAGGGCAGCGGCTGGGACAACGTGGCGGTTACCCTGGCGTTGATTTTCCAGTCTTTGCCGGTGTTCATCACCGCGCCCATGCTGCTGTTGGCCCTTGCATTGAAACTGCAACTGTTGCCCACCAGCGGTTGGCACGGCTTCTTCTCTCCTCACATCGTCATGCCCGCCCTGGTCATGGGGATTCCCAGCATCGCCATCATCGTGCGCCTGGTGCGGGCCAGCGTGCTGGACGTGCTGGGTCAGGATTACATCCGGACCGCCCGGGCCAAGGGGCTGAATGAGAACGTGGTGCGCGTGCGCCACATCCTGCGTAACGCCCTGATCCCCGTGGTCACCAGTCTGGGCGGCACTCTGGCGGGCCTCGCCGGCGGCTCGTTCATCGTGGAAACCTATTTCGGGATCCCCGGCATGGGATTGTTGGGCATTGAGGCCGTGTTCCAACGCGACTATCCCGTGTTTATGGCCTTCGCCATCATGGGCACCACGCTGTTCCTGCTGGCCAACCTGGTAGTAGACCTGATGTATCCCCTGCTCGACCCGCGCATCCGACTGGGAGCCGGCAATGTTGCCTGACCGTCCGACCCAACAGGCCGAATTTTCCAGCGTCCGTCAGAATCTCGTCGTCGAACCCGACGAAGCGCCCCGAACGGCGGGCGGCCAGAGCTACTGGGCGTTGTCGACGCGGCGGCTCTTGCGGAAGAAGCTGGCCATGATTTGCCTCTCCGTGATCCTGGTGCTGTACGGCAGCGCCATGCTCTCCCCTCTCGTAACGCCCTATTCGTACACCACCCAGGACCTGCTCAACGGCAAGCAAGGATCCACGTGGGCCCACCCCTTCGGTACCGACCGTTTGGGCCGGGACATGATGACCCGGGTAATCTACGGCCTACGCACCACGGTCATTGTCACCATAACTTCCCTGTTGGGCGGAACCCTGGTGCTCGGCATCGTCCTTGGACTGCTCAGCGGCTACATGGGCCGTTGGGTAGACTCGGTGATCATGCGTACCGGAGAAGTTACGTCGTCATTCCCCGACATATTTCTGATCCTGATATTCGTCGCGACCATCAAACCCCGAATGGTCGTGGCGGTGCGCGCCTTCGAGGACGCCACCGGCATCGACTGGATCATCCGTCTGGGGGTCCTGGATTTCGCCATCATCGCCGTGGCGCTGTCGGTGTTCTCCTGGTTCGGGATGGCCCGGCTGGTGCGGGGCCAAGTGCTGCAAGCGCGGGAAAACCAGTACACCGAAGCAGCCCTGGTGATGGGCGCGTCCACCGCCCGGATTCTGCGCGTCCACATCTTCCCCAACATCCTGAGCCCGCTCATCGTGTCCATCTCGGCCGGGCTGGCCACCTTCGCCGGCGCTGAAGTGGTACTGAGCTGGATCGGGGTCGGCGTGCAACCGCCAACACCCAGCCTGGGCCGCATGATGTTTGAAAACGGCAGCATCAACGTTCTGCGGAACCAACCTCACCTGCTGCTCTTCCCCATGGCGGCCATTGCGCTGCTGCTGTTCTGCTTCAATCTGCTTGGAGACGCCGTCAACGACGCGTTCAACCCGCGCACCAGATAACGCAAGCCCGATATCCTGGCGCCCTGTCGCCAAGCGCATGGGGGCGTACCCCGCGCCAGCCCTTGTCATTGCGAGCGTAGCGTGGCAATCTCGTCGTCGTAGCAACGGCGGTTCGCCGACGTGTGTTCAACCTCATCGAGATTGCCGCGTCGCTCCGCTCCTCGCAATGACAGATTAAAGTGAGTACGCGCGAGGCCACAGGGCTTTTCGATTATTGGAACGTAGCGGTCAAAGGCGAGCTGGCGACAGCGTTGGTCGATACGGCTACGAGATTGCCACGCTGCGCTCGCAATGACATTAGGGGACAACCGAAAGACTCTTTTGCCGGCGCCCGCTCAAATTGAAAATCGGTATGGCGTGTGCTACCGTTTATTGGCTCAAAGTTCTACCGGCGGCAGCTCGATTCAACCTGTGGTCGGTGCGTGATTGGAAGGTTGCATGGCGACGGTAAAGTCGGGACAAATTGTCTGGCGGGAGTGGAACGCCGGTGCGTTCGCCGCCGCCCAGCAATCCGACCGTCCGATCCTGATGTCCATCAACGCTGTGTGGTGCCACTGGTGCCACGTCATGGCCGAGACCACCTACCGCGACCCCGACGTGGCTCAGTTCGTTAATGATCACTTTCTGCCCATCCACGTCGACACCGACCATCGCCCGGATATCAACGCCCGTTACAACGTCGGCGGCTGGCCTACCACTTCCTTCCTGACGCCCCACGGCGGTTACATCGCCGGAGCCACCTATCTGCCGGCCGACCAGTTCCTGGCGATGCTGGACGAGGTGCGCCGGGCCTACGCCGATCAGAAGCCCCAGTTGTACGAACAGGCCAACGACATCCTGCGCCAGCGTCGGGAGCACGCCGCCCGCGTCTCCGCCGGGCACGAGCCGGACGCCACCCTGGTGGACAGCATCACCCGACGCGCTGCCGGCGCCTACGACCCCCGCAACGGAGGGTTCGGTGTCGAGCCCAAGTTTCCGTCCACGCCGATGCTCCGCCTGCTGCTGCACCAGTTTCGCACCACCGGCGAGCCATTTTTTCGCTCCCTGCTGGAAAAAACGCTGGATGCCATCACCGGCGGAGAGCTGCACGATACCGTCGACGGCGGGTTTTTCCGGTTCGCCACCTTTGCCAATTGGACGGAACCCCAGCATGAAAAAATGGCCGAGGACAACATTGCCCTGGCGGGCGTTCTCCTCGACGCCAGCGTGGCCCTGGATCGCCCCGACTACCGCGCAATCGCTGCCCGCACCATCGACTACATTGTAGACACCCTGTACGATTCGGACGCGCGAGGCATCCGCGGCAGCCAGGGAGCCCATTCCGAGTACTTCGGCCTGCCGCCCGACCGCCGGATGACTGCTACCCCGCCGCCGGTGGACGCCTACTGCTATGCGTCGATTACCGCCCAGGCGGTGTCGCTGCTTCTGTCGGCAGCGTGGTTGCTGGGCCGACCGGGGCTTCGTGATACCGCTCTGGCGTGTCTCGAGCAATTGCTGTCGTTCGCCGCGTCCGGACGCTTACCCCACGTCTTCTCCGGAAGCGGGCCGGTCCACGCCGACGGAGGCGACTGGCTGGCTGACTGGGCATACCTGCTGCTCGCAGCCCTGGACGCTTACGATACAACGACGGCGCCGGATGGCGAACGTTACCTGGAGCAAGGGGAGGCGGCGGCAGCCGTACTTCTCGACCGTTTTCTGGATCCCGTTCGTGGCGGATTCTTTGATATCGAGGACACCCCAGGTCGTCCGGGATACCTGCACACCCGCGAGAAACCGTTGTCGGACAACGTGGCGGCGACGGCGGGCATGATGCGGTTGCGCCACGCCACCAATGAGGAACACTTTCGCCAGGTTGCCCACCACACCCTCAGCGCCTATGCCGAGGCCAACCGGGATTACGGCGAGTTCGCCGCCGACTACGCCGTCGCGGTTGACCGCTATTTGAACCCGGTGGTGGAGGTTACGGTGGAAGGCCAACCCGGCCAGCCCGACGCTCAAGCCATGCTAGCCGCTGCGATGGCGCTGGAGAACCCCCACCTGCTCATCAAACTCATGGCATCAGACGGCGGCCACTCACCGGCGCAGGCCCACGTGTGCCTCGACACAGTCTGCTATCCTCCGGTTTCCGACCCGACTCGCCTGGCCGAAGCGGTTCGAGAAGGCGGGATTCCCATCGAAAGCCCATTCCAAAACGTGCTGGACCTGTTGAGCTAGTTTCTGCTGGCGTCCGGTCGATTTGGCCCCAGGAGTTGAGACCCTGAAAACCCAATATTGCGGCGACCTGCGGGCCCAACAGGCCGGCGCTTCAACCACCCTCTCCGGCTGGATCAGCCGACGACGCGACCACGGCGGCATTATCTTCATCGACCTGCGTGACCGTTCCGGGTTCGTCCAGGTCGTTTTCAACCCGGAGTACCTGGACCCGGAAACCTACGCGGATGCCGAACGCCTGCGGTCTGAGTGGTGCGTCCAGGTAGAGGGCATGGTCCAGAAACGCCCGGAGGGCTCGGAGAACCCGTCCCTGCCAACGGGCGAGATCGAAGTGATGGCCGCCGCCCTCACGGTCCTGAACCCGTCGCTGACCCCGCCCTTTTACATCACCGACGACGTGGAAGCGGACGAAAGCCTGAGACTGCGCTACCGGTATCTTGACCTGCGCCGTCCGCCGATGCAGGACAACCTGCGCCTGCGTCACCGGGTGGTCAAGTACATCCGGGATTATCTGGACGAACGCGGATTTCTCGAAATCGAAACACCCATCCTCATCAAAAGCACCCCCGAAGGCGCGCGAGATTACCTGGTGCCCAGCCGGATGCAGCCCGGCAACTTTTACGCCCTGCCCCAGTCTCCCCAGCAACTGAAGCAGCTGCTGATGGTGAGCGGCGTGGAGCGTTACTTCCAGATTGCGCGCTGTTTCCGCGATGAAGACCTGCGCGCCGACCGGCAGCCCGAGTTCACCCAGCTTGACCTGGAGATGAGCTTCGTCGATGAGGAGGACGTGCTGACCCTAATTGAGGGCCTTTACTCGGGATTGGTGGCTCAGATCACCCCCGATTTCCAGGTAGAGACACCCTTCCCCCGCCTGACCTACGCCGACGCCATGGCCCGATTCGGCAGCGACAAGCCGGACCTCCGTTACGGTCTCGAGATGGCCGACGTCAGCGACCTGGCCGCCGAAACCGAGTTCCGCGTCTTTCACGGCATTCTGAACAATGGCGGCATCATCAAGGCTATGGCCGTGCCCGGAAAGGCCGGGTTGTCCGGCTCGGATATGCGGCGCATGGAAGACACCGCCAAGGGGTTCGGCGCCGCCGGTATGAGCCACGTCCGGCTCACCGGCGATGGCTCCCTGGACAGCCTGGCCGAAGACGACGCGTTGCTTTCCCCGGGGCTGCGGATGCCGATGGAGTGGGTGCAGCGCCTCGCCCAACGCTGCGGCGCAAACCGTGGCGACCTTATCATCCTGATGGCCGGTCCGCCCCGCCTGGCGAATCAGTGGCTCTCCGCGATGCGAACGCACCTGGCGGAAGACATGCGTCTGGCCGACCCGACGGTGCTTTCCTTCGCCTTCGTCACTGATTTCCCACTATTCGAGTGGAATTACGATGGCGGTCGGTGGGATTCCACCCACCACCCCTTTACCGCACCGGCGCCCGGTTGCCAAAAAATGCTGGACGGCGACGATCTGGCGTCCATTCCATCCCGGGCGTACGACCTGGTGTGCAACGGTTCGGAACTGGCCAGCGGCAGCATCCGAATCCACCAGCGCGGCCTGCAAGAAAAAATCTTCGGCATCCTGGGCTACTCCCCGGAGCAGGTGCAGGAACGATTCGGCCACATCCTGGAAGCCTTCGACTACGGCGCGCCGCCCCACGGTGGCATCGCCCCCGGAATCGACCGCCTGGTTGCCATGCTGGCCGGCGCCGATTCGCTACGGGACGTGATTGCCTTCCCCAAGACCCAGAGCGGCTCCGACCTGCTGTTCGGCGCGCCTTCGCCAGTTGATCCCGGCCAGTTGCAGGACCTGGCGATTCGCATCGTCGAATAGCCTCGCCCTTCCCGTAACACGCCTACCGCCAAACACCCAACCCTCAAGTCCCTGTCCCCGGAGTACCCAGGAGGATTGAGCATGACCGAGTTCAACTACGACAACCTGTTTGCCGAGCGGGCGCCCATCACGCGTCGGGGCGAGAATCGAAATGCCCGTTACGATTTCGCCGTTGCCTATCCGGACCCTGAGACGCTCCCCCTGGAGGGTCTCGCCGACGCGCTGCGTGTGGCGCTGGAGCGGGAGGGCCGCGACCTGGCCTACTATCCGGCTGCTGCCGGCTATCCTCCGCTGCGCGAACTGGTCGCCGCCAAGCTCCGACGCGACCGCCAGATGGACGTCTCGGCGGAGGACATCATCCTCACCTCCGGCTCCGGTGAGGCCATCAACATGCTGATTCAGGCGCTCACCAATCCCGGCGACGTGCTGCTCACCGAAGAGTACGTTTACCTGGGCACCATGCGGCAGATGCGCCTGTGGGGCGCCGAAGTCGTTAGCGTCAAGTGCGACGACGCCGGCATAATCCCGGAAGCGCTGGATGAGACTATTGCCCAGCAGGCTGCCGCCGGCAAGCGCGTCAAGTTCCTGTACACCATACCCACCTTCCAGAACCCCCTGGGCTGGACCATGACGCTGGAGCGCCGGCAGCGCACCCTGGAAATCTGTCGGAGCCACGGCGTGCCGGTGCTCGAGGATGACTGCTACGTGGACCTGCGCTTCGAGGGTGAGGACGTTACCTCAATCAGCAGCATGGACGACTCCGGCCAGGTGCTGTACGTGGGTTCCATGTCCAAAATCATCGCCCCGGGCGTCCGGATGGGATACGTCGTCGCCCCGGAGGTAGTGCGGCAGCGGGCGATCAGTTTCAAGTCCGGCGGCGTGAACCAGTTCGCCGCTTTGGCCATCGAGGAGTACCTCCGCAACCACATGTACGACCACATCGACGAAGAGAACCAGGCGTTGCGGGTGAAGCGGGACGCCATGCTCGCCGCCCTGGGCGAGCATTTCGGCAACCGCGCTACCTGGTCGCGCCCCGAGGGAGGGCTGTACGTGTGGATGACCATGCCGGAAGGCACCGACTTGGCCGGATTCCAGGAGCAGAGCTTCCAGGAGGGTGTTGGCTACTACAACGGCACCATGTTCTCCCCGGAGGGCAACGGCGCCAACCTGGCGCGCCTCTGTTTTGGCCACCCCACCGCGGAAACGGTCTCTGCCGGCATCGCCGAGCTAGCCAACATTTTCGAGCGAAACGGAATTTTCAGAAGCTAACCCGCAACCGGCAGCCAACAACAAGCCCCGGCGCATTCCCGATGACTCGGGCGCCGGGGCTCTTTTCGATGCCCGGGATGTGCGAAGGATCAGTCGTTGTCGGCGGTGGCGGCTGCTTTGGCGGCGGGTTGGTGTCCGTTGGTGCGGATGGCGAAGCGGTCCACCAGATCGCCGATGCTCTGCCGGAAACCGGAGTATTCCAGTTCGTGGTAGGGCAGCATGGCAGCGCCGGACCAACCCTGAGACCGCATCTCGATACCCTTCTGCTGGGCCAGCTGGCGGGTGTAATCCCACGCCGGGTTGTCGAAGAAATCCGTCGTCGCATCTGAGAATTTGCCTGCGGCGTTGATACTGAATCCCATGCACGAAACCAGCGGCAGGCAGTACATGCCCGTTACCGGCGTGTTTATGGGCACCGGCATCAACGGCATTACGTGGGAGCCCCGGGCGTCCCCGCCGATGTAGTGGGCCTTGGTGTAGGGGGAGATCAGTTCTTCCGGAGCCGGGAAGATGCCCTGGTTCCGCACCACCGCTACCGGGTCGTCCTTGCCGGTATAGCTGCCGGCAATGTTGTGGAGGCGCGTGGCCGAAATCGCGGCGGCGGTTTGCCCGCTGTAGCGGGACACCACGCTCTCGATGGCGAAACGCTCGTTGTCCCGCAGCAGCACCGTAATCTTGTAATAGTCCTCGGGAGCGTTCAGGGCGATGATGCTATCGCCGTCGGTGTTGTCCATGTCGATGATGTTGAAGGTGAAACCTTCACCGAGCCGCGGCAGCATCAGGCCGGCGCAGTACATGGGGTCGCCAAAGCCGAGGAAAGTGGGCAGGTTGTAAGCGCCGGGGCCGCATTTGTCGGCGGCCAGCACGAAGAAGGATTCGGCGGGCCGGATGGGATTGGTCCTGATGGGGTCGTGGTCGAAGGTAATCTCGGCCACGGCGGGACCGGCGCCACGGATGTTGCCCGATGGCGCATCTACCAGCAGGTCCTGGCCGGCGCCGTAGAGCCCGAACTGGCGGGCGATCTCCGTAGCTTCCAGGAAGGAATTCCACGCGAACTGGTGCACCGCGTCGTCGTTGTCGCCGCGGGTGTGGGTGGAAGTAATGCAAATGTCGTCGCCGGTGTGGCCGACGTAGGCATCAATGAGGAGCCCGTCCGCCATTGCCTTGTCACACGCGGCGCGCACGGACTGCAACATTCGGTCCGACGGTTTGGTGTGACCGCCAATTGAACCGACGTCAGCTTTCAGCACCGAAATCGTCAAATCCATCAGTATTCTCCCTTCGAGGTGTAGACGAGACTGGTGGGCGCAAAACGCCGGTCAACACCGCTCGCGATTGTTCGATTTTCAAAACCACGATAGCATTTACCCGTTTAGACTGTCAATTTGAGGCTTTTTGCGGCGGGGTCTTTCGATTGTCCCCTAATGTCATTGCGAGGAGCGAAGCAACGTGGCAAACTCGCTCATCCTGAGCCTGTCGAAGGACGCCAACGAGATTGCCACGCTGCGCTCGCAATGACATTGCCGATAATCGAAATACCGTGCGGTTACGGGACAAGTTTGCCGCTTGGCGTACGATACCGGTATAATGGTGGTGCTGAGTACGGATTAATCCGCCGATGAATGTCATAATTCAAATACTTTTGATTCTTTTTGTCGTCCTCTGGACCGCACGACTCGCCCGCAACAAAGGTCGAAACGTGCTGGTGTGGGCGGCCCTCGCAGCTGTCCCGGCGGTGGGCCTGATCGAGGGTATCGAGGACGGTATCACGGCGCTTTGCATGTTCCCGATGCTGGCGCTGATTTTCATCCCATCCCGACGCCCAGTGGCCGACGCCGACCAGCAGGACACCACCGTGACGTGCCCGCGGTGTCAGCATACCCATGAACCCGGCCCCATCTTTTGCACCAATTGCGGTTGGGAATTGACCAAGCCCTACGCCACCGCCGACCTGGCGTCCGAGCCCGGCGAGGAACCAAACGCGACAACGCGTGAGGGGAGTGCGGCGCCGACCGGAGTGGGAGACATCCCCGGCGACGCGCCGTCACGCGCCGCTGACACTACGCTTTCGCCACCGGTCGTTGAGCCAATGCTGGCATCCACCCAGGGGGACGCTGCCGTGGCGGACGCAGCCTCACCGACTGCGCCAGGGGTTGACGTTTCCGAACCCGAACCCGCCTTCGTAGCTGAGCCCCTCACCATTTCCCGCTCGCTCACCGCCGCCGGCATGACCGAGCGGGGTCTGGCCCTGGTCAATCAGGGTCGCGTCCGGGAGGCGGTGGATCAATTCACCAAGGCCATCGCTCTGGACCCCCGCTATCGTGAAGCTTGGGCCAACCGGGCTCAGGCCTACAGTCAGCTGGGACTCAACGACAAGGCAGCCTCCGACCAGCGGCAACTGGAAGCGATTTAGCCTTCCTCAAAGCCGATTTGGAGAAACCCGCGCCACCAGGGTGCGGGTTTTCGATTCCCTCACAACCCCCGAGGCGGCTCGTCCCCCGGTCCGGCGTCACACGGCCATGATGTGGTATCCCGCATCCACCGGGAGTATTGTGCCGGTGATGCCGCTGGAAAGATCGCTGCACAGGAACAGGGCGGACTTGGCGACCTCGTCGGCGGTGATGTTGCGTTGCAGGGGCGCTCGCTCGGCGTGGGTGCGCTTCATGTCCAGGAACCCGCTGATGCCGCGTGCGGCGAGCGTGTCGATCGGCCCGGCCGAGATGGCGTTGACCCGTATATTTTCTCCCCCATACTCGTGGGCTAGCTGCCGCACCTCATGCTCCAGGGCCGCCTTGGCCGTCCCCATCACGTTGTACCCGGGATAAACCCGGCTGGAGGCGTTGAAAGTCATTGCGATGACGCTTCCGCCATCGGTCATCAGCGGGGCAGCGTGGCGCACCATGGGCAACAGCGTAAAAGCGCTGATTTCCAGCGCCAGCCGAAAGCCGTCCCGCCGGGTGTCAGCCAGCCGACCGGACAAATCATCCCGGTTGGCGAAAGCGATGCTGTGCACCAGGACGGATAATGATCCCATCTCGCTGGCCAGCGTCCCGAACACGTCGCTGATCTGCTCGTCTTCCGAGGCGTCGCAAGGAACTACTATGGCGTCGCCCAGCGTATCCGCCAGCCGGGCTACCCGGTCCTTCAAGCGGTCATTCTGGTAGGTCAGGGCGATACGGGCTCCCGCTTCGGCCAGCGTTTTGGCGATTGCCCACGCGATGCTCCGGTCGTTGGCGACACCGAATATGACCGCGTTTTTGCCGGTGAGACTGACTGGATACACGCCAATACCTCGCTGGGAGTCTATTGATTGAAATCTGGAGCCACCTGCTCCAGGAACGTTTGCATCTGCTCTTCCTGCCGGTACGTGGCGAAGCGTACCACCACCTGGTCGGCGCCCGCTTCCGCGTAGGCGTGGATGCGTTCCCGCACGCGTGCGGCGCTACCGAAAGGCCCCCAGCGGTCTCCCCAGATATTTGCTCCGTAGTAGCCCAGGAGCCAGTCCTCGGCCTCTGCTTCCGCTCGGGCGGTGTCTTCGTCCAGGTTGACGGTGAGATACATCACGGAGGACAGGGCGTCGGGGTCGCGATCGTATTCGGCGCAATATCCCCGCACTGTATCGGTGAGTTCAACGAATTCATCCGGAGTGGCGGAGATGGAGATTGCGCCATCGGCGAAACGGGCAGCCCGCCGGGCCTGACGCTCGCGCTGGGCGCCCTGGCCGTCGCCTCGCCCGTGCCAGTGCACGCCCAGGTACACCGGGACGCCCCCACTCTGCACGGGCGCGGGTTGCATCACCACGTCGTCCAGCTGGAAGTGGCGGCCCGAGTGGGTGTACGGCTCACCGGTGCCCAACCCTTTCAGTATCTGCAGCATCTCTTCGAGCCGGCCGACGCGGTTGCGCTGGTTTACGTCAGCGTTCCGCCACTCAGCCTGCTGCATGGCGTTGAAGGCGCCGCCCACGCCCACACCCAGTTGCAGGCGACCACCCGCGATCAGGTCCACGGTTCCGGCCATCTGCGCCAACAGCACCGGCTGACGGAGCGCCATCAGCATCACCGCCGTTCCCAACCGCACCCGCGAGGTTCGCGCCGCGATCGCCGCCAGCGTGGTCATGGCCTCCAGCCGGGGCTTTGCGGTCAGACTGTCCCCCACCCACACCGAATCCAGCCCCGCTTCTTCGGCCCAGGTGGCCAGGCGCAGCACCGATTCGGCGTTGCTGGGCGGACGGTCCTCCAGCAGCAATCCGCGGGTCGGCAGCAAAAATCCCAGTCGAACCATGAGATTACCTTGTATTGTCAGCGCCGTCGCCGGAGCGCCGGGGCCCCAGCAGCCGGTCCAGCGAATTATCCGTCGCGATGCCTGTATTGGTGACGGGGCGCCTGGGCCCGATTAACCGGTCCAGCAGGCCAGGTTCCATCAGCTCGTACTCGTCCAGGTCGGAGCCGTCGTCCAGGTCGAAGCCTATGCCCGAGCTGTAGTAGAACGCCACCGACACGCCCATGCGGGCCGCCGTCGCTACGTGCTTGCGGAAGCTGTTGCTGCCCAGTTCGGGGCGGAAATAGGAAATGAGGTCGTACGGCACGAGGATGGCGTTGGTTCCGCCGTCCCGCCGCGCCGGACACAGCGTAATGTTGTGCTGATGCTCGGCGCTGCGAATCAGCTGGTGGATGTCGCTGGGCTTGATGAAGGGCAGGTCGCCAGGCAGGTAGAGCGCAGAGACTCCGCGTATCCTGGCGTTTTCCAACGACTGGGTGATGGTTTGGTTGAGATTACGGGCGGTATCCTCCATCCAGATGGCGCCCAGGTTGCGCGCCAGGTGTCTGACCCGGTCATCACCACCCACCACCCAGTAGACATCGACACCGGCTCCCCGGATTGCCAGCAACACCCGGCGCAACATGCCGATGGTCAAGTCGGCCCGCTCTCCCGGCGACATTCGCGTCGACAGGCGGGTCTTGCAGTCGACCAGTGGCTTCATCGGAATCACCGGTACTACGGTGGGGTTTCCCGTGTTGTCGGTGCTCATACCGCACTCTCCGCTGGCATCGCCAATTTCAAAACAGCGTCGGCCAGGGCAATTTTGTCTGCATCGTTGTTCATAATTGTATCCGCCACGCCCGGGGTGATGCCCAACGCCCGTATCTGGTCGGCCAACGCGGCGTCCCGGGAATCTATCATCAAAACGTCGCAAAGGTCGCGATACTCTTGCGCCACGCCAACCGCTGAAACGGTTGCTCCCAACTCCGCCATTATTTTGCCGGCCGGCCCGCGCACGGCGTCGCCCCCAACTATGGGGCTCACCGCAATGCGATTGCCCCGACGTGTTGCGATGGCTTCCCTCACCCCCGGCACCGCCATGATTGGCGCCACGCTCAGGTACGGGTTGGACGGGCAGAAGATTATCGCATCGGCGTCGCGAAGGGCGGCGGCGAAAGCCGGCGACGGATTGGCGTTCTCGGCGCCGGCGTAACGAATGGCGCGCACCCGTGGTTCCGCCCGACGCCGCACGAAATATTCCTGCATGGCCAGCATGCCGACGTCCGTGTCCAGAACCGTCCGCACCGGGTCATCGCTCATTGGTACGATGCGGTGGGCGATTCCCAGTTGGCTGGTCAGCTGGGCAGTAACCTCAGACAGCGAGGCGCCCTGCCGCAACAGCTCGGTGCGACGGATGTGCATGCCGAAGTCCCGGTCGCCCAGGTTGAACCAGGTATCCGCCCCCAATCGGTTCAGCATCTCCAGCGTGTCGAAGCCGTCGCCGGCGATGCCCCAGCCCGTTTCGGGGTTGTACAGACCGGACAGCGTGTAGGTCATGGTGTCCAGGTCGGGTGACACGTGGAGTCCGTGAAACTCCTGGTCGTCCCCGGTGTTGACCACAATGACCAACCGATCCGGCGGCAGGATTTTCGATAAACCCAGGGCCAGTTTGGCCCCGCCGACGCCCCCGGCCAGCGCCAGCGCCAGTCCGTGCACCGATCCGTTCACGGGCTAGGCCTGTTGCTGGGCTTCCACGCGTTGCCGCTCGGCCCGGGGGTGTTCGAAGCGGTAGCTTTCCAGTTGGACGAGCTTTTTGTAGGAGCCGAAAATCTCCTCCACGTTGTCGCCCACCAGGTCCAGCGGGTCCACCACCTCGTCGGCGCCGTCGTACACCCGACGCAGGCCGTAGGTGGTATATCGCTCCGCCGGGGTGCGACCGGCTTCGCGAATCATGCCCCGAAACTCGGCGGGACGCATCAACTGGCCGTGCATCGCGCCGGCCGAAGTGGAAATGCTTTCGTTGATCAGCGTGCCGCCCAGGTCGTTCACGCCGGCGGTCAGCAGCAATTGCGACATCCGGCTCCCCTCCTTGACCCAGGATGCCTGGATGTTCGGTATCCAGTTATTCAGCATGATCCGGGCGATGGCGTGCACTTTGACTACGTCCATGCCCGAAGGTCCGGATCGCACGCCCTCGACGGTGTTCCGCAGGAACATCGGCGCCTCGGAGTTCACGAAACTCAGGGGCACAAACTCGGTGAAACCGCCCGTTTGTTGCTGGATGTCTCTCAGCAGCGCGATATGCCGCACGATCTGGGCGTTCGTCTCCACGTGTCCGAACATTACCGTCGACGTGGTAGGGATACCCAGGTCATGGGCCGTGGTTATCACCTCGATCCACTGGTCCACAGTGATTCTTCCCGGGGAGATGCGGTCGCGCAACGGCTGGTCCAGGACTTCGGCGGACGTTCCGGGCAGGCTGCCCACGCCGGCGTTCTTCAACCCCTGGAGGTACTCCCGGATGGTGCAGCGGGAGCGGATCGACCCGTACAGCACCTCTTCGGGCGAGAACCCGTGCACGTGCATATCGGGGAGTTCTTGCTTGATGGCCTCGCACAGCCGGATGTACAGATCGCCCTCCATTTGCGGGGGCAGACCGGCCTGCACGCAGACTTCCGTGGCGCCGTATTCCTGGGCTTCTTTGGCCCGCCGGATGATCTCGTTGATGGGAAGGAAATACCCTTCCTCTTCCCGGAAGTCGCGGCTGAAGGCGCAGAACCCGCAGCGCTTGATGCACACATTGGTGAAGTTGATGTTGCGGTTGACGACGTAGGTTGCCAGGTCCCCCACGGCGCGGCGGCGCAACTCGTCGGCCACCATCATCACCGCGGTGAATTCCGGCCCGGACGTGGCGAACAGCGTCTCGGCTTCCGGCTCCGAAATGTCCTCGCCGGCCAACGCCCGGTCCAACACGGTGGCTACCTCGGGTTGCAGGACGGCGACCAGTGCCGATAATGTTGCGGGAGCGTTGTGGTTATTGTTGTCCGGCATAGCGGTTAATTCCCCCTTTCACGTATCCTTCAGAATCGGTGAGGCGCAGCAGTTTTTCGCGCAGGGCCGGCGGCAGGGGCCATTGCGACCCACCGGCAAAGTATTCGGGATAAACGGGCAGGCGAGGACGGAGTTCGTAACCCTCTGCCCCGGTGCGTCGTTCCAGTTCGGCCAGTTGGGGCCACGGCGCTTCCGGATTCACGTAGTCGATGGTCAGCGGCGAGACGCCGCCCCAATCGTTGATTCCGGCGCCGATATATCGTTCGTAATTCTCGCTGAGGTTGGGCGGCACTTGCAGGTTTACCGACTCTCCCAGGATGAGCCGGGCGACCGCCGTCGTCCAGAGCAGCTCGTCCGCCGGAGCATCGCCGACTGATGCCATGGGCGTGCCGGGTTTGGCCCGGAAATTCTGCACGATGACTTCCTGGACGTGCCCAAACCGTTCGTGCATCTGCCGGATTGCCAGGAGCGACTCGACGCGTTCGGTGCGGGTTTCGCCGATGCCGATCAGGATGCCCGTGGTGAACGGGATGCCCAACTCGCCGGCCAGTTCCAGCGTACGCAATCGCACCCGCGGCCTTTTGCTTGGCGCGAATTCGTGGGGACCGCCGCTTTCGTACAGCCGTGGACTGATGCTTTCCAGCATGATGCCCACCGACGGGTTGGTGGGTTGCAGCGCCTGCAACTCCCGACGGCTCATGGTTCCCGGGTTGCCGTGGGGCAGCAGGTCGGTCTCATCAAAAACCCGGCGGCACATCTCCGCCAGGTAGGCCAAAGTCGTGTGGTAGCCGCGTTCGCCCAGCCAGGTCCGGGCCTCCGGATAACGCTGCTCGGGTCGCTCGCCCAGGGTGAAAAGCGCTTCGGTGCAACCGAGGCGCTCCCCGGCTTGGGCCACCGACAGCGCCTCTTCAGCCGAAAGGAACAGGTTGTCTGCCTCCGCCGGCGATTGCCGGAAGGTACAATAGCCGCAAAAATCGCGGCACAGTCGGGTCAGCGGGATGAAAACCTTGGGTGAAAAGGTGACGACCCGCCCCTTGCCCCGGTCGCGCATTTCCGACGCTGCCGCGCACAGTTCCGGCAACGCCCCGGCGTCCAGGTTCACCAGCGCCAGCGCGTCGTCGTCGGACAACCGACGACCACCGGCAATCTCTTCCAGAGCGGCGCTGGGAACGTGTTTGTCGCTAACGGTAATCAGAAAGCTCACCAAGTTGGTCGGGATTGCGGCGCGCGAGAGTCCAAATCATTGTAAGCAGGGTAATCTCCGTATTCAAGACCGTAGGCAATCTTGCGGCTAGATACGGCTACATTATGTTAAGTGAGTAATTTTCACAGCGTAGTGCGTTGCTTGTCGTATCGTGATTATGTAAACCTAACGTGAAATCGTCATCGTAGCGAAACGGGAGCGTCCCTACTGGAACAGTTGCGCCTGCTGCTTCGGGTCTGCGCCAGACCCCGACCAGGGCCAGCCCAAATACTCGTAAGCCAGCCGCGTCGCGATTCTGCCCCGTGGCGTCCGTTCCAGGAATCCCTGCTGCAACAGGAACGGTTCAAGGACTTCCATCACCGTGCTGGTATCCTCGCTCAGCGACGCCGCCAGCGTGTCCAGTCCCACGGGTCCGCCGTTGAATTTGTGGATGATGTTGGTCAGCAGGCGATGGTCGGTTTCGTCCAGACCCCTGGAGTCCACGCCCAATCGGTCCAGCGATTCGCGTGCCACCGGGCCGGTGATTCGGTTGTCGAACTTGACCAGGGCGTAATCCCGAGCCCGGCGCAGCAACCGGTTGGCGATACGGGGCGTTCCCCGGGAACGGACCGCTACCTCCCGCAATCCTTCGTCTTCCGCGTCCATCCCCATGATGCCCGAGGAGCGCTTCACCACCGTCTCCATGTCTTCGTCCGAGTAGTAGTCCAGCCGAAACACCGAACCGAACCGGTCCCGCAAGGGCGCGCTGATCAGGGAATAACGGGTGGTCGCGCCCACCAGCGTGAACGGATTTATCCGCAGGTTGATGTTGCGGGCCGACAGCCCCTTGCCTACCACCCAGGACAGGAAGTAGTCCTCCATCGCCGAGTACATCACCTCTTCCACCGCGCGGTTGAGCCGGTGAATCTCATCAATGAACAGCACGTCGTTGGGTTGCAGCCCAGTGAGGATGGACGCGATGTCGCTGGCCCGCTCCACCGCCGGCCCGGAAGTCACCTTCATGGTTGCGCCCATCTCGTGGGCAATGATGTTGGCCAGCGTGGTCTTGCCCAGGCCGGGCGGGCCGTAGATGACCACATGGTCCAGCGGCTCGCTCCGCATCCTGGCGGCTTCCATGGCGATGCTGAGGTTCTCGCGCACGTGGGGCTGGCCGACGAAATCCCGCAAACGGGCCGGGCGCAGCCGGGTATCCTGCTGATCGTCGTCGCCCTGCGTGGCCGGCGACACCGACCGAGGTTGACCATCGGCCCCCGGCGTTGTATCCGCCTGCTCTTTCGGCGCACTGTCCGACCGATCCGCTAACGTCATCGTACCGCCCTGGTCGGGCCACGGCATTGCACCGAACGGCCCGGTATGCAGTCATTCTAGGGGTGAATTTCCCGGTGGGTCAACCGAAAATAGTCACGCACGCGTAACCGTTCCCAACTGTTATTGCGAGGAGCCCGGCGACGTGGCAATCTCGACGATGTTGAACATACGTCGAAGAACCGCCTTTGCTACGCCTACGAGATTGCCGCGCTACGCTCGCAATGACAAAGATGGGTGCTCACGAGAAAATCGTCAGTATCTGAGACTCCCCGAAACGGGTCGGTTTGCGGCCCCGTGATATACTCGGCCCACCATACACTAGGCGCTGCACACGATTATGACCACCTCATCCACCGTTTTGCAAGGCTCCGATTTGCGGGCCGCCATGCGGGGCGCCGTCGCCTACTTGGAGCTTTATCGGGATGCCGCCAACGCGCTCAACGTCTTTCCGGTTCCGGACGGCGACACCGGCACCAACATGCTGATGACCATGCGGGCCGGCATCGACCGAATGAACACGGACACCGCCGCCGTTGCCGCCTGCGATGTGGCGGAATCCGTGGCCACCGGCGCATTTTGGGGCGCTCGGGGCAATAGTGGCGTCATCCTGTCTCAACTGCTCCGTGGTTTCGCCGACGGCGTGGCCGGCTCGCACGTTATCGAATCCGGCGACGCCGTAGCCGCGTTCCGATCCGCCACCGATTCCGCCTACCAGGCCGTGAGCCAGCCCCGCGAGGGCACCATGCTGTCCGTGATTCGCGGGGCCTCTGACGCAGCCGTGGTCAGCAACAACGCCGGGGAGCAGGACGTTATCGCCCTGTGGCAAATCGCTTACGATGGCGCCATCGCCGCCCTGGCCTACACCCCCGAACAGCTGCCCGTGCTCAAGGATGCCGGCGTGGTCGATTCCGGAGGGTTGGGCGTCGTCGCCATCATAGGGGGCGCGCTGAAACACCTCCAGGGAGAGGACGGTCCCCCGGTTGACCTTGGCCTCTACAGCGTCGGCGGCATCATTGACCCGACCCAGGTGGGGTCCGTGTCCATCGACGCCGAATTCCTGGACGCCCACGAGGGTGAGGAATTTGGCTACTGCACACAGTTCGTTATCCACGGCCAGAACCTCAGCGTCGATGCCCTGCGCGTCGGTCTCGGCGAAATCGCCGAATCCACCGTAATAGTGGGCGGCGGCGCAGCGGTACGCATCCACGTCCACACCGAAAACCCCGGCGCTGCCCTCTCCTACGGAGTCGTTTTCGGTGACTTGGACGAAGTCAAGATTGACAACATGAACCTGCAGAACCGGGACTGGACCGTAGGCCACCGTCAACGATCCGTGCCGACCGAAATCCGCCCCGGCGTATCGGTGATCGCCGTGGCCTCCGGTCGCGGTCTCGCCGAGCTGTTCCAGGACGCCGGCTGCGCGGCCATCGTGCCCGGCGGTCAAACCCTCAATCCCAGCGCCAGCGAGCTCATCGACGCCGCCCTGGCCGCCGGCACCGAGGACGTCATCGTCCTGCCCAACAACGGCAACGTGATTTTGACGGCAACGCAGGCCACCGCCGCCGACACCGGAGATCTGACCCTCCACGTGGTCAACACCCGTTCCATGCCTCAGGGCACCGCCGCCATGCTGGGTTTCAATCCGGAGCTATCGGTACCGGAAAACGTGGCCAACATGGAATCGGCCCGCGCCGCCGTGGAAACGCTGGAAGTCACCCAGGCCGTGCGCGATTCCATTGTCGACGGCCGGGAAGTCACGGAGGGTCAGTTTATGGCCATTCTCGACGGAGCCCTGGCAGCCCTGTCCGATTCGGCGGAAGCAGCATTGCTGGATGGTCTGGCCCGCTCCAGCATCAACGAGGACAGCATAGTCACTCTCTACTGGGGCTCCGGCGCAGACGGCGACCGGTGCGCCCAGATGCAAGACGCGTTGGAAAACCGGTACGATGGGTTGCAGGTGGACGTTATCGAGGGGGGCCAACCACACTATCCGTATCTGGCGTCGGTTGAGTAATCACGCCGGACGGATTCGCTAATTTTGGAGAATGCGACGTGGCGATCAAAATAGTTACCGACAGCACTGCCGACCTGCCGGACCACCTGGCGGAATCGCTCGGTATTGCCATAGTGCCCGCCTATGTGGTGATTGACGATGTGGCGTACCGGGAGGGCGTCGACATAACTCGGGAAACCTTTTACGACCGGATGCAGGCTACCGCTCGACTCCCCACCACTTCCCAGCCGACCCCTCAAGACTTCTCGCAGGTCCTGGAACCCCTGGTCGGCGCCGGACACCAGGTGATCTGCGTCACCTTGTCCAAAAAGCTGAGCGGGACTTACAACTCGGCAGTGCAGGCCGCCGCCGATTATACCGACGGCGCCGTTTCCGTGGTGGATTCCAACTCCGCCAGTGCCGGGCACATGTTGCAGGTGTTGGCCGCCGCCGAGGACGCAACGTCCGCCGACGCCACCCTGGAATCCGTATTGTCCGCCGCGCAGGGCCGGCCGCAACGGTGTTTCATGTATTTTGCCCTGGACACCCTGGAGAATCTCCAAAAGGGCGGGCGAATTGGCCGGGCTCAGGCTTTCATGGGTTCTTTGCTCAAGGTCAAACCCATCCTGCAGGTCTTGGAAGGCGAGGTGGTTCCCGTCGACCGGCCTCGCAACATGCGCCGGGCCCTGCAACGGCTGGAGGAACTGGTCCGGAGCCACGGTCCCGCGACGAAAATGGCCACGGCGTATACCACCGACCAGGGAGCGGCGACTGCCCTGTCCGAATCCCTCTCCGACCTGGCTCCTGCCGATCAGGTTTACAATGTACAGATAGGGTCGGCGGTGGGAACACACGGCGGGCCGGGAGCCGTTGCGGTGGCAATGTTGGGCTAACGACCCAATAACCGTTTTGCCGCAACGGTGGCGAGGCCCCCGGCCCTACCCATCCCGACGGTTTTGAAGCGTCGGGCACCGGCGAGGTCGAACGCAGCACCTGATGACAAGCTCCGGGGCCGAGAACGAACCCCTCTGGCGCGAAGCTCTCCGCAAAATCCTCGCGCTGGAGGAAAGCAAGGGTTTTGCCGATAACGCGGTGAGCGGCGGCATCCGCCGGTTCATCGACCGATGGGAGCCAGAACTGCGTGAGTTTCTGGACCACGACCTCGCCCGCACCGCCACGCTCATCGAACAGCCCTACCGGGAACTGCCGCCCGACCGGCGCCGGGAATGGGTCGACCACTGGCAGCGCGCCCTGTCCGAATCCGGCGGCAGCAGCGCCCCGCCGAGCGGCGGACCACCGTACCCCGATCCGGCCGTCGCCGTAGACCAAAAGGGCGACTACGCCCACCAGCTATTTCCGGCGGAAGATCCCCGCCCGCTGACCCGCGTGCGCCGCGCCGATTTCGGCCCGCCGGTGGCCTCCGACGCCCCCGGCGACCCGGATGAACCCGCCAGCAAACTCCGCCGCATGGACCAGAAAACCATCGACCGGCTGGCTACGCTGGGCGCCGGTTACGTCCGCGACCTGCTTTACATGCTCCCTCGCCGCCACGAGGACCGGGCCGAAATCACCAGCATCGCGGACGTTTACCCCGGCGGAACGTTCACTGTCGAAGGGGAGCTGGTGGACATCAGGCCGGCGCGGGTGGGCCCCCGGAACCTGCAAATGTCCCAGGGCCGGCTTCAGGACGACACCGGCGCCATTGAGTTGCAGTGGTTCGGCCAGGGTTATCTGGCGCGTTCACTCCGTGCCGGCAGTCGGATGGCCGTAACCGGGCGCGTGGAGTCCTACCGTAACCGGCCGGCGATGTCCTCCCCGGAGTACGACGTCATCACCTCCCGGCAACCTCCGGTCAATACTGCGCGGGTCACACCGGTTTACCGCCTTACCCAGGGCATGACGGCGCGCAACCTGCGTAGCTTGACCTGGCAGGCCATCGTCAAATACGTCAACGGCCTGCAGGACCCCCTCAGTCCCGATATGCTGCGTCGCACCGGACTCGCGCCCCTGCGCCAGGCCATCTCTGATGCCCACTATCCCGCTGATTTGGCCTCCGCCGAAGCCGGACGCCGGCGGTTGGCCTTCGACGAAATCCTCGGCTTCCAGCTGGCCGTCATCGGACGACGCCGGCACCGGGAGCAGGACGCCGCCGGCGTCGCCGTCAACTACAGTCGGGCGGTGGTCGACAGCTTCCTGTCCGGCTTGCCCTTCACCGCCACCAATGCCCAAAATCGTTGTCTCGCCGAAATCCTGGCCGACATTGAACGGGGAACGCCGCCCATGAGTCGCCTGCTCCAGGGCGAAGTGGGCAGCGGCAAGACCCTGGTCGCCCTGGCCGCCGTGCTCGCCACCGCGTCAGCTCAGCAGCAATCAGCGCTCATGACACCCACCGAAGTCCTGGCAGAGCAGCATTTCCGCACGGTGAGCCAATTGCTGGATGGTTTCGACCAGCCCCTCCACCAGGACAACTTGCTGTCGGTGTACCTGCCTCAGATGCCCAAGCCTTTCTCCCTCGGCCTGCTTACGGGCAGCACCCGAGCCCGTCCTCGGCGGGAGGTGCTCCGGATGGCTGCCGAAGGCCATCTTGACCTGCTGGTGGGCACCCACGCCCTCATCCAGGACGGCGTTGATATCCCCAACCTTGCCCTGGCTATCATGGACGAACAGCACCGGTTCGGCGTGGCGCAACGCTCGGCCCTGCGTAGCCGCGGCGCCGAGCAGCCCCACTCCCTGATGATGTCGGCCACTCCCATCCCGCGCACGTTGCAACTGACCTTGTACGGCGACCTCGACGTCTCCACCATCGACGAGCTGCCCCCGGGTCGCCAGGAAATACTGACCCGGATCGTTCCGGAGGACAAGCGGCCGGCTGCCTATGGATTTGTCCGACAGCAAATCAACGCCGAACGCCAGGCCTTCGTCATCTGTCCGTTGGTGGAAGAATCCGACCGGCTCGACGTGCGCGCTGCGGTGGAGGAGCATCGTCGCCTCTCCGAAGAGGTTTTCACGGACCTGCGCGTTGGGTTGCTGCACGGGCGCTTATCCTCCCGTGACAAGGACAAGGTCATGCGCCAGTTTCGGGATCGGGAAATCGACATCCTGGTGGCCACCGCCGTCGTGGAGGTCGGCATCGACGTACCAAATGCCACGGTCATGCTCATCGACGGGGCCGACCGGTTCGGCCTGGCCCAATTGCACCAGTTCCGCGGGCGGGTGGGCCGCGGCGCGCACAAGAGCTACTGCCTGCTCATGTCCGAATCAGAATCCGAGCGCGCCCGTGAGCGTCTTTCGGCGTTGGAATCGACCCGGGATGGTTTCAAACTGGCTGAGATCGATTTGCAAATGCGGCACGAAGGCGACATCTTCGGCACGACGCAAAGCGGCGACCAGACCATGCTGCGTATCGCCAACCTCTTCGATCAGGACCTCATGGCCCTGGCCAGACAGGAAGCCATCGTGATCATGGACGCCGATCCGCTGCTCACCGATCCGGCCCACGCCGGTATCGCCGCCGAACGCGACCGGTTCCTCACTCGCGTCCAGCAGCATATCGGCGACTAGGCACGTGCGGCAACCGCCCTACCCTTCGCTGGCGATGTCCCGGAACCGGTAACCCACGTTCCAAATGGTTTCGACGAACAGGTGGTCCGGGTCCTCAATCTTGGAGCGCAACCGTCGTATGTGCACGTCAACGGTACGGGTGCCCCCCAGGTAGTCGTACCCCCAAACCTGGTTGAGCAACGCCTCCCGCGTGTATACTCGGCCGGGGTTGGACGCCAACAGCGTGAGTAGCTGGAACTCCTTGTAGGTCAACGAAATCCGGCGCCCGCCCATGGTCACTTCGTAGCTTTGCAGGTCGATGGCCAGCTCCCCCGCCCGGATCAGCTGTTCGGTGGCGCGTCCGTTGCGCCGAAATACGATCTGCCCCACCCTGGCCAGCAGTTCGTCAGTGTCCAGCGGAGCAACGATAAAATCATCGGGATTGATGGCCGGATCGTACTGGCCCAGCGAGGTCGAATCCAGCATCAACAAAGTTGGAATTTGCAGCTGCGTTACCTGCTCAATCACCGAGCGCGCCCCGATGCCCACCGCCGACAGGTCCAGCAGCACCACGTCCAGGTTCATCTGGTGGGCGATGTCTTCCAGCTCCAGCATGTCGCTGCCGGCCCGACAGGACAGCCCGGCCAGGTCGACTTGCTTCACCAACGACACCATGTGATCGCCAGGGAGAGTGAGCACGAAAACGCTAAACAACTGGGTATTCCTTGTGAGGATGGGCCCGGCCCGCTTGCTTCGGGCACCCGGTTGAGACTAATTGCGCGCCGCCACACAAAATGCCCTAAATTGACGATGACCGGCGGCGTGTCTATCATATCGCAAACCCGACAATTCTAGAATACGACCGCCGGCGACCTTTTGGTCGCGGTGTGTCCCCCCACCCATGCGAGAAGGCTATGTCTACTGCAACCTCACTTCCGGCAATTCCCGTTGACATCCGCCGCGCCATCCGCGCCGGAGACTACGCCGGCGTCACCGCCGGTCTGGCCAACGGCTACGTGCAGGCCAACCTGGCCGTGCTGCCCAGGGACCTGGCGTTCGACTTCCTGCTGTTCTGCCAGCGCAATCCACGGCCCTGCCCCCTGCTGGAGGTAATCGAGGCCGGCGACGTCGAGCCGTCCATCACCGCTCCCGGCGCTGACATCCGTACGGATGTGCCGGCCTACCGGCTCTACGAGCACGGTGAGATGGTGGGCGAGTTCGCTTCGGTTGCGGATATCTGGCGCGACGACCTGGTGTCCTTCCTGCTTGGGTGCAGTTTTTCCTTTGAGGCGGCCATGGCCGACGCCGGCATCCCCCTGCGCCACCAGGAAGCCGGCTCCAACGTGCCGATGTTCATCACCAACATCGCCACCACCCCAGCCGGCGCCTTTTCCGGCCCCATGGTGGTCAGTATGAGACCCATCCCGCGAGACAAGATTGTGCGGGCCGTGCAGGTGACTTCACGCTTCCCCGATACCCACGGCGCGCCGATCCAAATCGGCGACCCGGAGGCCATCGGCATCACCGACCTCTACGCGCCCGATTTCGGGGACGCCGTGGAGATTCGCGATGGCGAGACGCCCGTGTTCTGGGCCTGCGGCGTTACGCCCCAGGCAGTAGCCCTCAATTGCAAACCGTCGTTCATGATTACCCACGCCCCCGGCAAAATGTTCATCACCGACCGGCGCGACGCCGATTACGCCGTTATCTGAAAGGGTCCTCCATGACAACTACCATAGAAGACATCATCCTCAACCATGACCGACGCGGGATCGGCGCTTTGCGACCGCACCTGCCGGCCGATTTCTGCGCCCTGGCCGCCCGTTACGCGCTGTCCCACCCCGGTCACGTCCTGATCACCACCGGCTTCTACATCATGATGAGCGACGCCCCGGAGACCGACGGACCGCCTGGCGCCTTTGCCATCGGCAACGCCCTTGCCACCCTGGGTCATTCCGTAACCTATGTTGCCGACGCTCCCGTGGCCGGCATGATGTCGTCCTGGCTAACCCGGCAAAACAACCCGGCTGATGTCATCGATTACCCGATATCCGACGTGCCAGCGGTCAACGGCCAGCTCGCCAGCGACCTGATTGCCCGTAGTCGTCCGTCCCTGGTCGTCTCCATTGAACGATGCGCTCCGGATGCCGACGGCATGTACCGCAACATGCGGGGCCGCGATATCAGCCCGCAGACCGCACGCATCGACCAGCTGTTTGCCCAGGGCGTTCCGTCCATCGGAATCGGGGACGGCGGCAATGAAATCGGCATGGGCAACCTGGCCGACGTGGTGCAACACGCCGACCAGCTTCCCGACCATCCCGCGGTCACCGGCTGCGATTGTCTAATCGCCGCCAGCACGTCGAATTGGGGCGGTTACGGGCTCGTGGCGGCCCTGTCGGTTGAGGTGGGACGCAACCTGCTGCCGGCCATCGCAACCGACGCCGATTGCATCAAATTCCTGGTGGACGCCGGCGCGGTTAGCGGCGTCAGCGGAGAGCACGATTACCTGGTGGACGAGTTCACCCTGGACGAGAACGCCGCTGTGCTGCAAGAGCTGCACGACCTGGTCAACGCCAGCATCGGCTAACTCCCCCTCTGCACAACCTCCCACCGCGAGCCGCCGAGCGACGTCTCAATTCCGCCACCGCCTGTCATTGCGAGGAGCTCAGCGACGCGGCAATCCCGCTGCCAACGCTGCCCGCGTCGCCCGGGTCAGTTCAGGAGGGACGTAGTTGGATCGAGCGTAAAACCGCCAGCAACCCTTCCTAACGCACCGCCAGCATCTTCTCTTCGACCACCAGCAGCTTTTTCAGCTCCAGCATCTCGTCCCGGAAGTGGGCCGCCTTCTCAAATTCCAGCGACCGGGCAGCCTCTTTCATCTGGAATTCCAGGTCCTTCACCACACGGTACATGTCGTCCCGGGACATCTCCTCCCGCGCCACCTGGTAGGCCGCCTTGTTCTCGGCCACGCCGCGGAGACCGTCGGTCAGGTCCTTCACCGCCTTGTGAATCGACTGCGGTTCGATGCCGTGGCGCTGGTTGTGGGCGTGCTGGATCCCCCGGCGACGGTAGGTTTCGTCAATGGCGCGCTCCATCGAGTCGGTGATGCGGTCGGCGTACATGATGACGTGACCGGATGAATGGCGGGCGGCTCGGCCAACGGTCTGAATCAACGACGTGGTTGAACGCAGGTACCCTTCCTTGTCGGCGTCCAGAATGGCGACCAGGCTCACTTCGGGCAGGTCCAGCCCCTCGCGCAGCAGATTGATACCCACCACCACGTCGTACACCCCCAGCCGCAAGTCCCGCAGGATTTCCACCCGGTTGAGCGTCTCGATATCCGAGTGCAGATAGTGATTGCGGATGCCGGCTTCCGACAGGTAGTCGGCCAGTTCCTCGGCCATCCGCTTGGTGAGGGTCGTTACCAGCACCCGTTCCTGAACGTCGATCCGTTGCCGTATTTCGTGCAGCAGATCGTCGATCTGACCCGTAGTGGGCTTTACCAGGATAGTCGGGTCCAGCAGCCCAGTAGGCCGGATCACCTGCTCTACCACCGCGCTGGTGCGCTCCAGTTCCAGCGGCCCGGGTGTTGCCGACACGTATACCACCTGGTTGATGTGGTCTTCGAACTCCTTGAATTGCAGCGGTCGGTTGTCCAGCGCCGATGGTAGCCGGAACCCGTATTCGACCAGCGTGGTCTTGCGCGAGATGTCGCCGTTGTACATGCCGCGCACCTGGGGCAGCGTCATGTGGGATTCGTCCACAAACATCAGGTAGTCGTCGGGGAAATAGTCCAGCAGCGTCCAGGGCGGACTGCCGGCCGGCCGGCGCGATAGATGCCTGGCGTAGTTCTCAACGCCGGCGCAGAACCCGGTTTCGTCCAGCATCTCCATGTCGTAGCGGGTGCGTTGCTCCAGCCGTTGGGCTTCCAGCAACTTGCCCTGCTCCCGGAGCCAGGCCACGCGCTCGTGCATCTCGGCCTCAATGTCGACGAGGGCAGAGTCCAGCTTCTCCCGGCTGGTGACGAAGTGCTTGGCCGGGTAGACGGAGAAGTCCTGCCGTTCGTTGAGCACTTCGCCGGTCAGCGTGTCCAGCGTCAGGATGCGCTCCACCTCGTCGCCGAAGAACTGGACCCGCACGGCGTACTCCTCGTAGGCCGGCACAATCTCCAGGGTGTCCCCCCGCACCGTGAACCGACCCCGGGCCAGGTCGGTGTCGTTGCGTTCGTACTGCATGTCAATCAGTTGACGCAACAGGGCCCGGCGGTTGTATTCCTGACCGACCTCAATGCGGGCCACCATCTCGAAGTAGTCCGACGGGTCTCCCAAGCCGTAGATGCAGGAAACCGACGCCACGATGAGCGTGTCCCGCCGGGTCAGCAGCGACGTCGTGGACGCCAGGCGGAGCTTGTCCAGCTCCTCGTTGATGCTGCTGTCCTTCTCGATGTAGGTGTCGGTGCGCGGGATGTATGCCTCGGGCTGGTAGTAGTCGTAGTAAGAAACGAAATATTCGACGGCGTTGTGTGGGAAAAACTCTTTGAACTCGGTGGCCAGCTGCGCCGCCAGCGTCTTGTTGTGGGCGATCACGATGGTCGGTTTCTGCACCTGCTGCACGATGTTGGCCATGGTAAAGGTCTTGCCGCTGCCTGTTACGCCCAGCAGCGTCTGGTTAACCAGGCCCTCGTTGACGCCGGCCGCCAACAGTTCCACGGCCTGCGGTTGGTCGCCCATCAAGCCGAAATCGGCCACTAGCTGAAAATCCGCCATTCCTTCAACTCCGGATACTGTCCAATACTCCTCGATTATACCGGAACACCCACGCCCGCAAGGCAGGACGGCTCATTTGGGCGGAAACAATTATCCCCCGATACTCAGCAATGCCTGGCGAATCTTGTCCTCGGTTGAGGCATCGGGCGGCAGATCCAGCGCCGCCACCGCCCGCCGGGCGTCGGTGAGCGACATGCCCAGCGCCGTCAGCGCTTCGACGGCATCGACATCACCCGCGCTACCAACGCCCTCCAACTCCCCGGATTCGGCCTCGGGCAGTTTACCGCGTAGCTCCAGGACGATGCGTTGAGCGGTTCGACGACCCACGCCGTGGGCACGGCTCAACGCCGCCACGTCTTCGGATGCGATGGCCTGCCGGAATCCATCGTCGCCCAGCTCCGACAGCACCGACATGGCGGAGCGTGGTCCAACGCCCGAAACGCCGGTCAACGCGCCAAACAGCTCCACCGCGCCGGCCTCCGGGAAGCCATACAACACCGGTTGTTCGTTCTGAATCCGCAACACCGTGCTCAGCCGGACCGGAGCGCCCACCGCGCCCAGCCCGTTGATAGCCGACGCCGGTACAAACACTTGCAGTGTGATGCCGCCGACCTGTACACAAACCCAGTCCGGCCCCACCGCCTCCAGTGCACCGTGAACCCCAACCAGCACCGATTAACGTTCCTCGCCGGGCCTTATCTCCCGGGCCAACAGGTCGTCATCGGTGGTGGCAAACAGGTGGCACAATCCCACCGCCAGGGCATCGGCGGCGTCCGAATCGGGAATGGTGTCGAGTCCCAACGTCGACGCCATCATCCGCTGCACCTGCTCCTTGGTGGCCGCCCCGTAATCGGTGACGGCGCGCTTGACCGAAGCCGGCGCATAACGATGTACGGGCACCCCCTGGCTGGCGGCGCCGATGAGCACTACCGCCTGCGCCTGCCCGATGGCCAGCGCTGATTTGGCGAAAGCCCGTTCACCCCGGCCTACGAAGGGGTCTTCCACCGCGATGGCGTCCGGGTTGAAGATGTGGATCATGTTCAGGATGTGGCTGTGCATCTGAAACAGCCGCGACTCGATTGGCATGGACGATGGGAGAGCGATGACGCCATAGTCATCGGCTCGCGGTGTCGGGTCAGCGTCCAAGACGCCGTACCCCATGCGTAGCGTACCCGGGTCGATGGCTAGTACGCGCATGGGGTGGACGGCTGCCAGCGTTCAGCGTGACTTACGCTGACGAACCGTACTGCTCCAGCACTTCCGGCGGAAAATCGGCGTTGGTGTATGCCCTCTGCACGTCCGCCAACTCTTCCAGGTTGTCCAGCAGCCGCAAGGTTTGCTGCGCGGCCTTGTCGCTCAGGGGGACGATGGTTTTCGGTACCATGGCAACGTCCGCGGAGGAAGTTGCTGCGCCCCCGTTTTCGAGGGCCAACTTCACCGA
Organism: Dehalococcoidia bacterium; assembly: GCA_965220105.1. Classification (GTDB taxonomy): domain Bacteria; phylum Chloroflexota; class Dehalococcoidia; order Lucifugimonadales; family UBA3495; genus Bin87. Next base: position 135,085 of record OZ244811.1, read on the forward strand.
ATACAGGTTTTCCGGGGCGGTGTACACCTCCAGGATGCCGTCCTCGAATTTCACGTCTTCGGCTTCGGCATCGATGGCGGCCAGGCTCAGCTCTTCGGCCATCGCCTCGTCGCCGATCTCCATAGTGATGACGCCGCGGGTTTCGAAGTTCCACGCCACGCAACCGGCTTCACCCAGGTTGCCACCGGTCTTGTTGAATACGGAGCGGACCTCCGACGCCGTGCGGTTTCGGTTGGTGGTCAGGGCTTTCACCAGGATGGCGCCGCCGTCCGGACCGTAGCCCTCGTAGATGACCTCAGCCAGGTCTTCCATGCCTTCGCCGCCCTCGCCGGTGGCCCGGCGGACCGCGCGGTTGATGTTCTCCAGGGGCATGTTGGCAGACTTGGCCTGATCGATGGCGATCCGCAACCGGAAGTTCATCTCCGGATCGCCGCCACCGCCTCCCTCCTTCACCGCGAGGGAGATGTTGCGGGCAAGCTTGGTGAAAAGCGCCCCCCGTTTGGCGTCGTTGGCTCCCTTCTGTCGCTTGATCGTTGACCACTTGGAATGGCCTGACATTTCACCACCTCCCCAGCGCTACTGGCCCCGTCAAGTTGCCGGGACGCCGGCGCGAAGGCGGATGCAGTAACGCATCCGAATCACAATAATTGTGTTCCATGATTGTAGCACCCGTCCCCGAAGAGGGTCAAAATAGCAGGCCGGGCAAATGTCAGACGAACCGCAACTCACCGCTCAAGCCGAAGCCATGGGCACCGCCCCCATGTGGCGCCTGCTGGCCACTATGTCCGGCCCGCCCACGCTGGCCATCATCGTCATGGCGCTCTACAGCATCGTCGACCGGGCGTTCGTTGGACGCGCCGTGGGCGTCGACGCCCTGAGCGGCCTGTCGGCGGCGTTTCCAGCCCAACTGTTGGCCGTCGGATTGGGACTCCTGCCCGGTCTGGGCGGAATGTCCGTGATTTCACGGGCGCTGGGCGCCCACCGTCCGAGGCTCGCCTCGCGGGTCCTCGGGTCTTCCCTGGTGATTGTCCTCCCCTTGTACCTGGCGCTGGTCGTGCTGGCGCTGACTCAACTGGAACCGTTGTTGGGTCTGTTGGGGACATCGGACATCACGGCCCCCCACGCCCGTCAATATCTCATCATCATCCTCCCCGGAAGCCTGCTAGTCATGATCGCCATGTGCTGCAACCAGTACCTCATGGCCGAGGGCCGCCCCGCCATCGCGATGATTCTTATGGCCGGCGGAGCCCTGCTTAATATGGCCCTGGACGCCCTGTTCGTGCTGGTTTTGGGCTGGGGCGTTGCCGGAGCCGCCGCCGCCACGGTGATAGCTCAGGGTACGGTGGTCGTTTATCTGCTTGCATTTTACGCGTCGGGCCGCAGTGCGCTCACCGTTTCACGGGACGCCTTGCTCCCCAGGGTTGGCCTGGCCTGGGAAATCATCACGCTGGGCCTGCCCATCGGCCTGATCGAGGTCGCTCGCAGTTTCATCGTCGTAATCATCAACAATATCCTCAGCGGATTCGACAACGGGGATGCGTACATCGCGCTGTTCGGCGCGGTGAACTCCGTGCTGGAGTTTGCCCTGGCGCCCTTCATAGGAGTGGCGCTGGCCTATCTCCCCCTGGCCGCTTACAACTACGGCGCCCGGCGCTACAACCGGGTACGGCAGGCCATCTGGCAAAGTTGCCTGGGAGCAACCGTCGCCGGCGCTCTGATTATCGCCGTATTGCTTCCCCTGTCCGGGACTATCATCAAGCTGTTCACCGAGCCGGGCGCGCTGCCCCCTGAGGCCGCGTCGGTGATGCGGGTCGTGCTGATGGCCCTGCCCATCGTCGGCATCGAGTTCGTCAGTTCCATCGCCTTCCAGGCGTTGGGGAAGGCCTGGCCTTCAGTTGTGTTGACCGTCACCCAGCGGATCATCGTTCTGCTGATTTACCTGGGCGCTTTCGCCAGCGCCTACGGCGTCTGGGGTGTCTGGTGGTCGTTCCCGGCTACCGACCTCACGGCGTTGATTCTCGGCGTGGGCGCCCTGGCAATCGTCTGGAAACGGGTGGACCGATGGGGCGAGTCCGACGCTGCCCGCGCCCCAGCTGACTTTGACATCGCCGGGCAGCGGCAGTAGCATTACCACCGTCTGTTGATACTAATCATTCCACCGGATTCCAGGAGGCCTGACATGGCAATGCAATCTTCCGGAGTTTCTCACATCGCGGTCTGCGTCCGCGACCTTGATAAATCGCTGGAATTCTACCGTGATATCCTCGGCATGACCGTCACCGTCGACCGGGTTCAGGACACCTCCACCGGCGGTCTGCCCCACGTTTACGCCCACAGCCGTTCCACCCGGCGCCAGGCCGTGCTGACCTACGGCGACGGCGCCGTGCCGACGTTGGTTATGACCAGCCACCCCGGCGACGACGCCGACGGCGGCCCCATCAAACTGGACCAGGTGGGGATCAGCCACATTTCCTTCAGCGTGTCTGACGTGAAAGGCCTGGCCGACGAGCTCATCAGCAAGGGTGTGGAACTGGCCGGCCCCATGGACGGGTTCACCAACGCCAACGGCGAGGTCTCCAGCATCTTCGTCTACGACCCGGACGGCATCCTGGTGCAGTTCGACAGCGGCGGCGGCTGATTCTTTGTCGATGACGACCAACTTCGCTGCTCGCCCGGCGGACTCGCCAGCAAGGAGAGTACCCTCATGGCCATGAACGCATCCGGCGTTTCCCATATCGCAATCTGCGTTAGAGACCTGGACGTTTCCCTGAATTTCTACTGCGACGTGCTGGGCATGTCGGTGGTCAGCGACGTGATTCAGGACACCACCACCGGTGGCCTGCCCCACGTCTACGCCCACAACCGCGCCACTCGTCGGCAGGTTCGCCTGGCGTACGCCGACGGAGCCAAGCCCACGCTGACCATGACCTCCCACCCCGGTGATGCCCCCGACGGCACTCCAATCAAGCTGGACCAGGTCGGCATCAGCCACATTTCATTCAGCGTCACCGACCCCAAAGCGCTGGCCGAAAACCTGTCCTCCCAGGGCGTTCCGCTGGCCGCTCCCATGGATGTGTGGACCAACGCCGAGGGACGGGTCGGCAGTTTCTACGTCTATGACCCGGACGGCATCCTGGTCCAGTTCGACGCCGTAGGAGGCTGATTCCATGTCCCACCACTTCGACGCGCACGACCATGACAAGCTGGCGCGTTGGCAAGGAGAAATGGCGGGCGCAGACATGGCCGGCGGAGCGTTCCCGGCGACGGCGCTCTTCCTGGTGAAACCCACCGCCACCGGCGCCCACGAAGTCTTCCGCAAGTTTCGCGGCGTGTTCGAAGAACGGAATGCGCCCTTCGCTAATCTCGTCGTTTTTGGGATGCACGGCGTGTCTGCCACCGTGCGGGCCCTGCTGCAACAGGCGGGTTTGTCGGAAGGTGACTTGCCCGTCCTTTTGATGGCTCCCATCAACGAACTGGACAATAGTATCGCGCTGACCCTCCCCTCCGGCGAAAGCCTGGAGGGTGGCGATGATCCCAACGGCGACGGCGCCTGCGATTTCGTCGCGCCCTGGCAGGATGTGCTCGACCGCATCCGCATCACCAGGGACGGTCGCCCCCTGCGCCTCATGGGCGTCCAGGGCAGCAAACTCCCCGGCGTGAATATCACCCGCCTGGCCGATGCCGCGCTGGCTCAAGCCAGATAACCTCGCTCCCCCTCACCCCAACCCTCTCCCACCAGGGGAGAGGAAGAGCTTCAAGTCCCACGCCGCCCTCGCCGGAGAAGCCTGAGGAAAAAGCCCCTCTCCCGATGGGAGAGGGGTTGGGGTGAGGGGCGCCTACTCCCTATTGCCGTACCAGCTTCACCAGGCGGCGGCCCTCCTGGTTGTGGCCGATGTACAGGTCGCCGTGGGAGTCCGCCCACACGGCATGACCGCCCGCGCCGCCGATGTCCATCTTGGCCAGCACCTCACCGTCCATGTTCAGGATGGTCATGAAGGCGTCCAGCTCCACCACGTAGGCGATGCCGTCCGGGTCCACGTAAATGTCGCAGGGGCGCGCCAGGTCGGTCCACATATCCAGGTATTCCCCTTCGCCGGTGAAAATCTGGATCCGGTTGTTCTCCCGATCACACACCAGCACCCGCCCGTCCCAGTGCACCCAGATGCCGTGAGGGATGTGAAACTCCCCCGGGCCCCGCTTCCCCGGCCGGCCCCAGGAGTGCAGCAGCTGGCCGTCCGGCGAGAACCGGTGCACCCGGCTGTTGGCGTATCCGTCGGATACGAAGAGGTCGCCGTTGGGAGCCAGCGCAATGTCGGTACACCGGTTGAAGGGCCCGGCGGCCTTCCACATAGTACCGTCGGGACGCGCGCCGCCGGTGTCAGACGGGGCATCCCAGACACCCATGGTCATCAGCGGCCGACCGTCCGTCGTGCATTTGACGATGGCGTGGGACTCCCGCACCGGCAGGTAAACGTGGTCTTCGCCGCTGATGAAGATGCCGTGGGCGTCGGTGAGGTACTCCCGACCCCACTCCTGCAGGAAGTTGCCCTCCCGGTCGAAGATCATCAGCGGGTGGTCGCTGCGATTGAACACGTACACCCGATCCTGCGAGTCGCAGGCCGGTTCCGCCTGTCCGATTGCCCAGCCGTCCGGGGTCTTGGCCCAGTTATCGAGAACTTCGTAGGTGAAATCTCCACTGCCCACTGTAGCCATAATTCAGCCTCCTCGCTTGATGTCGTTTCGTGATCGGGGATGATCCCGCGTCAGCTCCCGTTGGCCAGATTCATCGCCAGTTGCGCCAGCGTGCGCGTCGGCACTCCGGTCGCGCCCTTGACCAGGTGGCCCTTGTTGCCTGAAGCCGTTGACGTGCCGGCGATATCCAGGTGGACCCAGTCGGCGTCCTCGGCAAACTCCCGCAGCAGCATCGCCGCTGTGATGGAGCCGGCCTGACGCCCGCCGGTGTTCTTCATGTCGGCAACGTCGGAGTTGATGAGCTCCCGGTAATCCTCCAGCATTGGCAACTCCCAGAACCGTTCGCCGCTGCTGTCGCCGGCTGCCCGGACGCCGTCAGCCAGCGCGCTGGAGTTGCCCATGATGCCGGTGCACGCCTTGCCCAGCGTGACCACCATCGCACCGGTCAGCGTGGCAATGTCCACCAGGCGGGTGATGCCCAGCTCCCGGGCGTAACACAGGGCATCGGCCAGCACCAGGCGGCCCTCGGCATCTGTATTGATCACCTCGATGGTCTTGCCGTTCATCGCCGTCACCACGTCGCCGGGACGCTGGGCGCGCCCGCCGGGCATATTCTCAGTGGCGGCGATCAGCCCGGTCACGTTGATGCGCGGCTTGAGCGATCCGATGGCCTTCATGGCCGCAATTACCGAAGCGCCGCCGGCCATGTCTCCCTTCATCGCCTCCATGTTCGCCGCCGGCTTCAGCGAGATCCCGCCGGTATCGAAGGTGATGCCCTTGCCGACCAGTCCCAGGTTGTTCTCCGGGTGGTCCGGGTCGCCGCGATAGGTGAGCACGATGAGCTTGGGCGGTTCCTCGCTGCCCTGGGCCACGCCCAGGAATGCTCCCATGCCGTGCCGCGCCATGCCATCCCGTTCGATGACGTCCAGTTGCAACCCGGCCTGCCCGGCCACTTCTCGGGCGGCGTCGGCCATGCGCGTCGGCGTCATTACGTTGGCCGGATGATTCACCAGGTCCCGGGCCAGCATCGTGGCCTCGGCCAGCACCGTGCCCACCGACACCCCGGCGGCCAGCGCGGCGACTGATGCCTCGTTGTGCTCAACGATGCTCACCTCTCCCACGTCGGCGCCGTGGTCGCTGTCGTCCTCCTCGTTTGCCCCGTTGCCGTTGCTCCGGTAGTTATCGAACTTGTACAGACCCAGCAGCGTCCCCTCGGCAATGGCCTGCCCGCTGGCGCCACCGTCGAGGCCGCCGATGCCGGCCCCGTGGGCAACCGTCGCGTAGCTGCTGATTCCCTTGCGCCGCAGGAACCTGGCCACGTCACCGCTGACTCGGCGCACCGATCCGGCGTCAAATTCGTCGGCCTTGCCCAGGCCGGCGACGACAACGCGATTCGCCGGGATTCGCCCCATCGTGTGGACGAGGGTGATTTCGCCCATGTTACCCTTGATTTCGCCATCATCAATGAGCGATGCAATGGCCCCGTCCAGCGCTTCGTCTACCGCCGTCACCGCTCCCCCGGAAGGGCTCTCCGACCCCTTGAATCGCCCGATTACCAGGGCCGGGGTTGAGAAATTGGTTACGTCGCCGCTGACGACGTTGATGGTGGTTGCCATGTTGTGCCTCCTGTGAGGTCAAATCCGCGGGTACATGATTGCCCGATTATGCCCATCCGCCGGCCAATGCACAACCGACGCACCGCCTGCTCAGGGTCTTTCGATTATCGGCAATGTCATTGCGAGCGCAGCGTGGCAATCTCGTTGGCGAAGCAAACCCGGCTACCGGATCGAGATTGCCACGTCGCTTCGCTCCTCGCAATGACATTAGGGGACAATCGAAAGTCGCTGCCGCCTGCTCCCCTCACCAGCCTTACGTCGACAACACAACCATCCTGATTGCAGGATCTGTCATTGCACGGAGCGCCCTTCCCCCGTCATTGCGAGGAGCGCAGCGACGTGGCAATCTCGAAACAGCGTCCACCGCCGCCGCCGGGACCGTCGCGCCGGACTCCGCCCCAATCCGAAAATCGTCACCGTGACCGGGAAGGGACGGGAGTGCGGCGGACGGCAACCTCCCGGCGACCAAAACCTCGACTAAGCCCACCCGGTCCGTCGCAGCACCAGCCGCAACACCGGCTCGACGTCGGCCGGGTCGCCAACCAGCAGATGCGGACGCGGAACTGGCTGGTCGGCAACGGCCATCCGCGAGTATACCTCCCAGCCGGCGTCGCTTTGGGACGGGTCACCGACACCATTGAACCGGTCGGTCAACCTGCGCCGCACCAGTTGCGTATCGGCGGTGAACCGCACCAGCAACGGTTGAACGCCGTTCCTGGCCACCACCTCGTACAGCGGTCGCCGCACTTCTTCGTTGAGGTTGGTGGCGTCAAACACCACCGACCGGCCCGCAACCAGCAACTCCCCGATCACGGCGTGCATGGCCGCAAAGACCCGCCGGTGTTCTTCCCGGGTGTAAGCCGGCGATTCCACCAGCAGCTTGCGCGTGGTGTCGCTGTTTACCCAAACGAAGGGCGCTCGCGCCGCCAGCTTGCGGGCGAAGTAGGATTTGCCCGTCCCCGGCAATCCGCACAATATCACCAGCGTCGCCGGCGGGGGGTTGCTATCTGCTGAGAGGCTCGCCTGCTCTTCAACCGCCGCCCGCAACACCGCCAAGTCGTCGGGGAGCAGCCCGCCGGCGGTCCAGTATTCACGCTTGGAAGTTCGCTTCCCGGACAATTGCGCTCACCGGCAATCTTGAAACCGTGGCTTTGGCTACCCCAGTAAACTCTGCAACACCCTTTGGATGACCACCAGGATGATCATGACCACCAGTGGGCTCAAATCAAGCATGCCCAACTGCGGCAACACCCGGCGGATTGGGGCCAACACCGGTTCGGTGATGGCGAATACCACTTCGTAGATTCTGAACAGGGCGTCGGGCGGATTGTTGCCCTGCATCTGCATGTACTGCACGACGAAACCCAGGATGATGCGCGCCAGCAGCACCAGGTAGCACAGCGTGATAACGAAACCGATGATGCCGGATAGTTCCATGTTCCCCACCGCAGCGCGGCAGCGTTCCTAGTCCGCGCCGAGCCGGATCGATTTCAGGTAGGCGGCGTTTACGGCGTCGACGATGGCGGCTGGCACACCGGCGCGCTCCAGCGCCTGCAACCCCTCGGCAGTGGTACCACCAGGCGAGGTCACCATGTCCTTCAACTCGGCGGGATGACTTCCCGTTTCGACCACCAGCTCGACGCTGCCCTTCACCGTCTGCAAAGCCAGCCGGCGGGCGGTGTCCCGAGGCAGGCCCACGTATACCCCGGCGTCAATCAGGGCTTCGACCATGAGGAAAACGTAAGCCGGGCCGCTGGCGCTCAGGGCCGTCGCCATGTCGAGATATTTCTCGTCGTCAACGTATATCTCGTCTCCAATCGTCGCCAGAATCGATGCGGTGGTTTGCCGGTGGGCGTCGCCAACTGATGCGGCGCACGTCCACATCGTCATGCCGGCGCCAATCTGGGCCGGCGTGTTGGGCATCACCCTGATGATCCCCTCGTGCTGCGTTCCCTCGGCCAGCGATTTCATGCGCGCGCCGGCCACGATGGACATCAACGCCTGCTGCCCGGTGAACGAACCGCCCACGTCGGCGTACACCTTGGGCAAATCCTGGGGCTTTATCGCCAGCACCACCAGGTCGGAATGTTTTACCACCGCCCCGTTGTCGCCTGAAACTCCCACCCCGTAGCGTTCTACCAGGTACTCCCGTCGGGGCGGAACCGGTTCGCCCACCATCACGTTGCCCGGCTCAGCCACGCCGGCGCCCAGCATACCGCCAAGGATGGCTTCGGCCATGGTGCCGCCGCCGATAAATCCGATGTTCATTAGGCTAACCGTCCCGCCTGTTCAACCGTCCGCCCGTTCAACTGATGGCCCAAGCGTCGGTGATTCCGTCGCCACTGGCGAATGCCACCGCCATTCGAATGGACTCGACCATGGAAGTGTGGTCGGCCACGTTCTTGCCGGCGATATCGAATGCAGTGCCGTGGTCCACCGACGTGCGGACGAAGGGCAGACCCAGGTTGGCCGTAATGCTTTCCTCGAACCCGTAAACCTTCACCGCGATGTGCCCCTGGTCGTGGTACATGGCCAGCACCACGTCGTAGCGGTCGTTGATGGCCTGGTGGTAGATGGCGTCCGCCGGCACCGGGCCAATTGCGTTGATGCCATCAGCCTGGGCCTGTACCACCGCTGGCGCTATCTCGTCCGCTTCCTCGTTGCCCAGCAGACCGCCGTCGCTGCCGTGGGGATTCAGCGCCGCCACGCCAATCCGCGGGTTCTCGAACCCCCATTGCCGGAAGCTCCGGTCGGTGAGACGCAGGTAGTCCAGGATGCGGTCCTGCTTCACGTAGTCGCAGGCCACGCGCAGGGACCGGTGCGTGCTCAGATGCACCACCCGCAGGTTCTTGGCCATCAGCATAGTCGCCACGGTCTTGGCGCCGGACAGTTCCTGTAGCAACTCCATGTGACCGATGGCTTCGTAGCCCGCCATGGCCGCCGCTTCCTTGTTCAATGGCGCAGTGGCCAGCCCGTCCACAATGCCCGCCATCGCCAGTTGGCCGGCCTTGCTGACCCATTCCATGGCGGCTTTGCCGCAGGCCACGCTGAGTTGGCCCACCGTAATGTCTTCCGGGTTCAGGTTCCCGATGTCTACCACGTCAACGATGGCCGGGTTTTCACCGGTACCGACCGGATCTTCGGTTCGGCGGATGCTCAACGTCGATCCGGTCAGGTTCACGGCCTGCTCCATGGCATGGGCATTGCCCACCACCATGGGTCGGCACGCAGCGTACACTCGCGGGTCGCCCAGCGCCTTGACGACCACCTCCGGACCGATGCCGCACGGGTCGCCCATGGTGATGGCAATGGCGGGACGGTATGGACTGGAATCGGTTGACTGGGTCATTGTTAGCCTCGTGGACTGCTCCAGGATTGACCCGGGGCACTATCGTTAGCAGGTTGCTGATTATAGCACCACAAATTGTGTTGACGGCGTTGACGGGAAATACGACTATGTGATATATGCCTAATCGCGACGTGGAAGCGGAGCCGGAGGGATTCGAGCCCTCGAGAGGCGTCCGTTAAAGTAGCCCCCTCCGAAGTTTGAGTCCGGCGCAATAAACCACTCTGCCACAGTTCCAAGTCGCTTGATCGGGAGGCCACCTTATGAGGGAGGCCTCCCGGTTTTAGGTGTCACTCGCACTTGTTCCACCCACAGGAATAGCAGGCTAGGCAACCCTCCTGGTTGACCACGCCGCCGTTGCATTCGGGACACCGGCGGGCGTATGCACCCGGAGCGTCGTAGGCCGCATGGGCGCCGTGGCCGTTACCATTCCCGTTGCCGTTGCCGGATCCGCCGGGAGATGAATCGCCCAGCGTCGGTTGGGGCGGCATCCAGGGGCGCACCTCCGGACCGTCTCCGCCGTAGCCGGGTGTACCCGAAGGCAGGGTTAATTGCACCCCGGCGGGCGCCCCGTGCTCCATCCCGTTCCCCTGGGATATCTGCTCCAGGACTATCGCCACCGCGTCCGGACCCGAACGTACCAGCGTGCCGTCGTCCCAGGCCGGACAACAGGTGATCCCCCGCAGCTGGCGGGTCACCTCCTCGGCCTCAATGCCGGCCCGCAACGCCAGCGAAATTAGCCGGGATACCGCCTCCAGCAACGCTGCGTCGCAGCCCCCGGCCTTGCCCATCGTACCGAACACCTCGAAGGGCCGGCTGTTTTCGTCCAGGTTCACGGTAACGTACATGTTGCCGTGTCCCGTCCGCACGCGTTCGGTGATTCCCTGCGTCCGGCGGGGACGCTCCCGCGGCACCCGCGGGCCGGGAACCTCGATGGTCCTTACGTCCGCCGACTCCCCGGCTTGCGTTCCGGTCGTCGTTCCGGTGCTCAACACCTGGTCGGACTTGCTGCCGTCCCGGTATACCGTGATGCCTTTGCAGCCCAACTCGTAGGCGGTCCGGTATGCTTCCGCCACGTCGTCGACCGTGGCATCATGGGGGAAGTTGATGGTCTTGGACACCGCGTTGTCGGTGTAGGTTTGGAACGCTGCCTGCATCTTCACGTGCCACTGCGGATTGATGTCGTGGGATACCCGGAACACGCCCTTGACCCAGCCGGGCACCGCCAGGTCGTCCAGCGAACCGCTGGCCGCCAGTTGCTCCATCAGCTCGGGTGAGTAGAATCCCTCGTGCCGCGCCACCGCTTCAAAATAAGTGTTGCCTTCCACCAGCCGCGTGTTGTCCATCACGTTCCGCACGTACGACAGCGCAAACAGCGGCTCGATACCGCTGGACGCCCCGGCAATGATGCTGATGGTGCCCGTGGGCGCAATGGTCACCGGAGCTGAATTTCGCATCGGGCGCACGTCCAGCCCATGGTTGTAAATGCTGAATTCCCACTCGGGGAACGGGCCACGGGATTGTGCCAACTCCCCGGAAGCCCGGTACGTTTCTTCCTGGATGCGCTGCATCACCTGCTCGGCCAGGGTCAGGGCTTCGTCGCTGTCGTACCGGACGCCCAGTTGGATCAGCAGGTCGGACCAACCCATTACGCCCAGGCCGATTCGCCGGGTGCGCCGGCTCATGTCGGCAATCTCTTCGATGGGATATTCGTTCATGTCAATGACGCTGTCCAACATATGGACAGCGGTGGTGATCACCTCCGACATCCGCTCCCAGTCCATCGCCACGTCAGCTTCGCCGTATCTCACCATACGCGCCAGGTTCAACGAACCCAGGTTGCAGGACTCGTAGGGCAACAGGGGCTGCTCGCCGCATTGAGCCGTAACAAAGCCATTCGCAACGATGCTGTGAGTTTCCGGCTCCGTGGTGCAGTACACGTCAGTATTGCCGCAGTACGTAATGGACTGAACACGGTCGGTGAATGAATCCTGGTTAGACTTACGCTGTTTCGCTTGCAACCAGGCGTTCGCTTTGTCCTGTTTGGTCGGTATCAGGAATCCGATCTCCGCCAAGAAGCGATCGCGGCTCTGGCCGTCCAGGACGAGCTCGTATTGATCGCTGCAGCTATACAGTTTGGGTTGGCGGTGAGAGTCGGGCATCAGCTTTGTGGCGCTTGCTCTTCGGTGGTACAACTTGCTGACCATTCCCTCATTGAGTAGAAGGAGTTGCACCTCTTTGAGCAATTGCCGCGAACTGTTGGCAAGTCTGATGGAGCACGAGGCTTTGTGGGATGACACATTTACAGTCCCGTCAGCGGTGAAGAGCGCGGACAAGAAACCCAACACCGCCTGTCGCGGTGCATTCCAGATGGATGCCGGCACGGTTTTCTTTAATCCGTCGGACTCTACGATGCCAAGCGACTCCAGGAAATGATAGAGAGCGGACTTGTAGTACAACGTGAGTGTGCCGTGCCGTTCCACGCTGGTTCCATCCATGCTCAGCCATTCTTTGATTAGTGCCTGGAACTTGGGGGCGAGGATTTTCTTTTCTTCGCTGCCGAACATGAGCCCCACAGTCGAGTTAGGCAGGTGGCGGTGGCGGGGAGTTTCATGGCTCACCCATCCGTCTCCGATGACCCAACCGAGCAGTTCGCCTAGTTCCCTGGACCATTTTTTGGGAAGTTTAGCCTCCCCTCTCTCAATACGGGCTTTGAGCTTATTTGCCGGAGCGAACGGCGGCAGGAAATCGTTTTGATTCCAGATTCCTTTCCCAGACTGGATTAAAATCTCATCTCCAGGACCGAGTTCGTGGAGTTCCTTGGGGCCCTCCGGAGTGAAGAATTTGTGATCTTCGGTGGCTATAACCTCGAATCCGCGGACAGTTTCCAAACGGAACACCGGCCAGTCCTTGCGCGTCCGGAATACCGGAACGGCAGGCCGCAGAGCGACTCCAACTTTCGCATCCACGGTGACGCCTGCGTCCCAGCCAAATTCAAGCTGCCTGAGAGCTGCTGCCCGGTTGTCCGTCAACACGGATATCTTGGACTGTTCGAGGAATAGCTCTTCGAATGTGAGCAGGCCCCGGTCGGTTGCCAACCTGACTTCACCGGCGAAGCACGGGTTGGTCGATTCAATATCCCCGAGTTGGGGGTTGGGGTTGTCCCGGTTGATGCGGTCCAGGAACACGATGCCCGGGTCTCCGGTGCGCCAGGCCAGCTCGGTCATCCGGGAGAAGACTTCCCGGGCGTTCAGTTGCCCGACGACCGCTCCGGTGCGCGGGTTCACGAGGTCATACTCCTCGTCACTCTCCACCCTTCGCATGAAGTTCTCGTCGACGGCCACGGAGATGTTGAAGTTGCTCAGGCGCTGCCCGTCCTCTTTGGACGAGATAAACGACATGACGTCGGGGTGCGTCACGTGCAGGATGCCCATGTTGGCCCCGCGACGCGTGCCGCCCTGTTTCACCACGTCCGTCGCAGCGTCAAAGGCGTTGATGAAACTGACCGGACCCGAGGCGACCCCGCCGGTCGAACCCACCACGTCACCCTCCGGGCGCAGCCGGGAGAATGCGAACCCGGTGCCGCCGCCGCTTTTGTGGATCAGGGCGGTTTCCTTGACCTTGGTAAAGATGGCATCCAGCGAGTCCTCTACCGGCAGCACGAAGCAGGCGGATAGCTGCTGCAGTTCCCGGCCGGCGTTCATCAACGTGGGCGAGTTGGGCAGAAACTCCAGCCGCCGCATTACTTCGTAAAATCGCTGCTCGGTCTCCCGCCGGCCCACTTCGGACACGCCGTAAAGCAGGTCGGATTGCGATAGATTGTGGGCGACCCTCCGGAACATCCCTTCCGGGTCTTCCAGTACGTTGCCTTCCCGGTCTTTGGACAGGTAGCGTCTTTTCAACACCACCTGAGCGTTATCCGTCAGTCGTCCGGCGCGCCGATTGTATTCATCGGCGAGTCCGGCTGCGATCATGGCATCCCGGATACGTTTCCTCACTACCTCGGTAGAAGCGCGTGCGTCGATTGTGCGGGTACTTCTCGCCGGTTCCTCCACAATCCTTCCCTCCTGGTAAATTCAGATTTAGATGGTTGATGATTTTTTGAAGACCGACCAAAGCAAGACGTAATGCTAACGTATTTTGGCCGTTAGCTGCCAATCCGGATCGGCTCCAATGGCTGTCCCGCACCCCATGCGCCACTAAGCGTGGCTATGAGATGCTGAGTTCGCGCCCCTTTCGATTTCCTTCAACCGATTGGCAACGTCGATATCGAAACGCAACCCCTTGTAGAAGTACAGAACGGGTACTTCCCGAGCCGGCCGCAGATCGAAGCCGGTAAGCGTCGTCGCCACATTGCACATCCGGTCAACGGCTTTCGAGCTTCCCGCCGCCGGACGCGCCACCCGGCGCACCACGCCGTAGGTCAGGTTCAACCCAAGGTCAGCGAGTGCGTCGCCAACCAGGTCCGCGAGATCCTGCAACGCTCCGTAAGCGATGGCGTGGCGACTCCTCAGCCGCATCGTGAGTCCGTTCCGGGTACTCCGGCAGTCCATCACCGGAAAGGCCGGTCGCAGACGCCCGGAAATTAGCGATTCCCGACCGACCGGGCCGGGATCGCAGTTGATATCCACAGTGTACTGAACCATTTCCTGCATTTTGGTAAAACTCCGGAGCTAGCGCTCCTTTCGGGTAAATTGCGACCCCGTTGTCCCCTGTCTATTGCAACGACAGGGGGCGGCGGCCTCGCCGGGGTCGGGGGGAACTGACGATAACCACCAGCGACGCCAAACCCCGGCATCTAATCGAATTGGTCGGGTATCAGGCGATCAGGTCTCCCCCTTCGCCCGTAATCGGCAACGCAGCCCAGCAGCTTACCAGGCAGGCCCGCGATTCACGGTCCATGTCGTTTTGCAGTTCAGAGAAGGGGTTGGGTATCCACGAGCCACCTACGTCCGCGTCGTCGACCGTCCAGTCCGACGGGACCCACATCCGCCGCAGCATATCCTCCATGTCGTGGACCCGGTTGTTGTGGGTCAACAACCTGGTTAAAGCGGAGTATTGAACGCTGCTCATAACGGTGTAGAACACCTCCATTAGAGTGATGTGTGTTTGGCGAGCCGGTGGGTTCATCTCGACCTGCGGAGCACTGCAATGGTGGCGATGCAGTAGCGCCGATTGTCGCAATTTTGGTGGAACGGCCACCGCCGTCACGACGACGATTGCCGGGGTGTTCGAGGGCGTCGCCCAGTAGACGACCGCCGGGTGCGACGCGTGGATACCGCGGCGAGACCAACCATGGGTTCCGGTTGGCCCAGCCGCACCGACCGGGCCTGCTCTTCGAAGTCGGCCGCGCTCTGAAAATCGTAATACACGGATGCGTAACGCACGTACGCAACCTCATCAAGTAGCCTCAGTCGTTCCAGAACCATCAAGCCCAGGTCTCGCGACTTGACGATCCCGCTGCCGATACGCTGCAAATCCGCCTCGATGTCGTCGGCCAGGCGATCCAGCTCCCGTTGTGGGATGGGCCGCCGGGTGCAGGCCATCGTCACCCCGGTCAACAACTTTTCCCGGCTGAAATCCTCCCGGCGTCCGTCGCGCTTGTCGACCTGCAGTACCGGGATCCGCACCAGCTCGTGCGTGGTGAAACGGTGGCCGCACGCCAGGCATTCACGACGCCGGCGGATGCCGCTATCGGTTTCCCTGGAGTCCGTTACCTTGCTGTGATTCTCATCACAATGCGGGCATTTCATGAGTGAGTCCAATTTTGGTCGGTTTTTCAGACAGTTTTTTGAATTGGCACATATTGTACGCTCGGTCTACAAAACCACAATCTGTAGTGGTGCGGATTATAACGCAGTAAATACGGGTCGGGCACTCTATGCCCTCGGCGGGTTTTAATCAATTTCCATCGCGACCACTCCGAGACGCCCGACTAAACGCTTTCGCGAGCGCACCAGGCCAAGCCCCGAGCCAATCATTCCGGGCAAATATGAAAAACCCCCTCCATTGCGGAGGGGGTTGAGAATCTCGGGACGTCGGGCCCGGCTTTCCCGTCGGGCCCGGTTTTCCCGCCGGATGTGGAGCCCGGCTTTATCGATAAAAGCTACGCCGGTTTGGCCGATGCTGGAGGAAGGTGGGCAGTTCGTAGTCCCGCCGGTCGGGAACGTCCATCTCTCCCAGCAGCTTGGCGATATCGTCTTCCGGTTGCTGCGAGGCCTCCGGGAAGTCCGCCGCCACCATGGTCATCTTGACCTCGTCGTCCAATCGCGCGTCCCGGCTGGTGCCGAAAATGATATTGGCGTTAGGGTCGGCCAGATCTTCGACTACCGCCGCCGCTTCCTGCACTTCCTGCAACGACAGGTTGTTGCCGCCGGTCAGCACGAACAGGATCCGCCGGGAACCCTCCAGCGAAATGTCCAGCAGGGGGCTCTCGGTGCACTGCCGCGCCGCTTCTTTGGCCCGACCCGGCCCGCGACCCCGGCCAATGGACAGCCAGGCCTGACCGGCCCCGGCCAGAATGGTCTTCACGTCGGCGAAGTCTACGTTGATCTCCCCGGGAACCGTCACCACTTCGGCGATGGCCGTAATCCCCTGGTGCAGCACCGAGTCGGCCAGCTTGAGGGCGTCTTCCCACGTGTACTGATCGGACTGCTCGTTGTTGAGCGCCAGCAACCGGTCGTTGGGAATCACGATCATGGTGTCCACGTGGTCCCGCAGCTTCTCCAGACCATCTTCCGCGTTGCGTCGACGGGCTTGCGCTTCAAAGCTGAAGGGGCGGCTCACCACGGCAACGGTGAGGGCTCCGGTTTCCTTGGCGACCTGAGCAACTACGGGCGCCGCGCCAGTGCCGGTGCCGCCGCCCATGCCCACGGCCAGGAACACCATGTCGGCGCCCCGTACGGCCTCCACGATATCGGCCCGGGATTCTTCGGCGGCCTGACGACCCAGCTCGGGCTGCGCCCCCGCTCCCAGCCCCCGGGTGAGGTTCCGACCCAGCGCGATGCGGTAGTGTACGTCGCACCGCGAAAGATGCTGGGCATCGGTGTTGAGAGCGTAGTATTCGACTACGGGCAACTTTTCCTTGTACATGCGACTAACCGCATTGGAGCCGCCGCCGCCGACCCCCACCACTTTGATGAGGGGAACGCCGCGGCCGATGTCAGGGATCATGCCGTCGTTTTCTTCGAAGCCGCCGGTGGGTTCCCAAGAGGCGGAGTTGTCGGGAAATATCATCGTGGTTGTTCCTCCTGCTATGAAATTTGACCAAAGAGTTGCCGATCAAATGGCGTTCCATGCCGATCCCAGGTGTCTGCCACCGGTTGGGTTAGAGCGGTCGGACACCGGACGGTTCGATTAATCCTGCTGTCCCTGCCGGGACCCGGACCGTGAGAATGGACGGCGCAACATCGACCTCGGCGACCAGTTCCGATCTCCCTCTCCTCGAACTCGGCCCCGATCGGGTTGGTTTCGGTGCTTCACCGCCCATTGCAGCACGCCCAAAGCCGCCGCGTATTCCGGTTGCCGCAATGATTCGGGTAGGCCGGCGTACCACAACGGCACACCAATCCGAACCTGCGTCCTGAGTCCACGGGCGGTCATTTCGGCGAAACCCGGCATCCTCGATCCACCGCCGGTTAGCACTACGCCGCCGGCGAACGGGGTCTCGATTTCCGCCTGAGTCAGTTCCTGCTGAATCAGCTTCAGTATTTGTAGCGAGCGCAAATACAGCGGTTCACAAAGCTCCCGGCGCGACACGACGCGCTTCGGGTGCACCGGCGTCGCCGGCATGATGATTTCATCCGTAGGCGGCACCTGGTCGGGCAGCGCGTGGCCGTGCTGGATCTTTAAATCCTCGGCCATCTGGTACGGCGCGCGCGCTGCTATCGCCACGTCCCGGGTCAACTGGTTCCCGCCCATCGGTATCACCGATGAAAAACACGGCGTACCTTCCCGGTAACAGGCGATCTTGATGGTGCCAGCGCCGATGTCGATGGCCACCACACCCATCTCCCGCTCGTCGGCGGTCAATATCCCTTCCCCCGACGCCAACGGATGGGCCACCAGGCCCTCCACCCGCAGCTTGGAAGTTTGCAGCGCACGCACCGTATTGCCCAGCGGCACCGCTTTCCCTCGCACGATGTGCGCCTCAACCTGCAACTCGTTGGTGTGCAGTCCGGTGGGATTTCGCACCCCGGTCACACCGTCCAGGCGGTAGCGCATGGGGATGATGTGGAGCACCTGCTCGCTACGACTGTCCACCTGCTGCAACGTGCCTGACGAACCGCCGATCAGCGAACGCAGGTGTTGTTCCGAAACGGTCAACAGGCCGTCGCCGTTCCCCAGCAGCTCGCACGAGTTCTCGCTCACCAGGTGATCCCCGTTTACCACGGCGAAGAAATCGCTAACGGGGTTGCGCCCCACGTAGCGCAGACATTCGTCCAGGCTGTCCCGGATCGATTCCTTGACTTCGCCCAAATCGTCGATGGTTCCCTGCTGCACTCCCAACGCCGGCGCTGTTCCGGTACCCAACGGCTTCAACTCCCCTTCCTGACCCAGCCGGGCTACGATGGAAAAAACCTTGCTGGTACCGATGTCGATGGCGGCGTAAATCGGTTCCCTGGCCATATATGAACACCTGCGCTTGTATGAAAATCGTCGGTCGTGTCGTTGCGTTCTGGTTGACGTTGCGTTCTGGTTGACGTTGCGTTCTGGTTGACGTTGCGTTCTGGTTGACGTTGCGTTCTGGTTGACGTTGCGTTCTGGTTGACGTTGCGTTCTGGTTGACGTTGCGTTCTGGTTGACGTTGCGTTCTGGTTGACGTTGCGTTCTGGTTGACGTTGCGTTCTGGTTGACGTTGCGTTCTGGTTGACGTTGCGTTCGGATTTCTGAGAAGAGAATTCGTCCGTCGGGCCATGACGCCCTACAGCCGTTCGACCACGCGCAATCTCGCGCTTCGGCCGCGTGGGTTGGCGGCGGTTTCTTCGTCGGAAGGCCGAATCACGCGCCGACGCACGGCACGCAACGTCGGCTGGTGGTCGCACACGCACACCGGCAGTTCCGGCGGGCAGATGCAGGTGGTCGTCTCGGTGTCAATCCAACCCTTTACCATCCGGTCCTCGAGGCTGTGGTAGCTGATGACGACGCATCGGCTACCCTGACGGAGCATCGTTGGAACCATCGCCAGTCCCGCCTCCAGGTGTTGCAGCTCCCGGTTGGCCGCGATCCGCAACGCCTGGAACGTCCGCGTGGCCGGATGCCGTCCCCGCCGGGGGCCGCCAACGGCCCGAGACACCAGCTCAGCCAGCGCTCCCGTCGTCATGACAGGACGGTTGCCGGCGATGGCGCGTGCAATGGCCCGGCTGCGACGCTCCTCGCCGTAGCGGTAAATCAGGTTGGCCAGCTCAGTCTCGTCGGTGTAATTGACGATGTCGGCGGCCGATTCACCCTCGGTGTCGTAACGCATATCCAACGGCTCGTCCCTTTGGAACGAAAACCCGTACCCCGTTCCGTCCACCTGGCGAGACGAGAAGCCCAGATCCAGCAATATGCCGTCCACCGACTCGACGCCCCGTTCGGCGGCAATACGGTCCATACCGGAAAAATTGCCGTGGACTGCGATCATCCGGTCTCCGTGCGCTGCCAGCCGCTGCCGCGCTACCGCCAGCGACCGCGGATCCCGGTCGATGCCCAGCACGAGCCCGTCCGGTGCGGACCTTTGGAGCAGTTCCCGGGCGTGACCGCCTTCCCCCAGCGTGCCGTCCACGTAGATTCCGCCGGGTCGGACGCCCAGCATCTCCATCGTCTCGGCCAGCAGCACGGGCCGGTGCATGTACGCGTCGTCAGGCATTTCAACTTCGCCGGGACAGTGTGCGGGTTCGGCCAGCGGCAACGAAGACGGCTCTGTCGCTCGCAACCAAACCGTCCCTCCCGGTGTGATCCGGGTCACCGTAGCCGCCAGCGTCATTATTTACGGCTCCGTCGCCACGCACTACGGACGTTACTCGCCGCGCGCTGCGTAACTCTGGGCGTACCGGAGAATCGAAACCGGCGCCAATTGGGTGCGACTGCGTGGGGCTGCGGCGATGGCATTGGCTGTTGACCCGACCTTTGGGAATTTCCGAATCGTGGCAGGGCGTCGCCTGCACATTGGTACTTCCCAATTTAGCAAAGGCGCATCCCCTTTCGCCTACTATCCAAAATGCGTACTTCGACGATTTTTGAAACGTCCAAATTTGGCAGTTTTCTGATACGATTATCAGGATAGTCTCCTCAGCGCGGCCCATTGCGCTGAAACGCGCCCGCCGGCGCACGGGCCAGAACCCACGATATTGCACAGCTGCCAACCGGTGAATCCAGGGATTTGCAATTGTGGCAAGCATTGTGCAACGGCCCGCCGCTGTCATTGGGAGGGGTGCAGCAACGGATCCGGCGTCCACAATCGAGCGGCCCAACCGTCGCATGCCTCCCGGTTCCGTCTCCGGGAACGATATGCTATACTCCAAACACGTACCGGGCAGGCCGGCAGCGACCGCCCTGCCCGGCGTTTTTTGTAAACTCGAACAGACCCGAGGAGTGTATCGGCGGTGAAGGTCACCAGGGACAACGCAACACCCATCGAACTCAAGCTAACCGTGCAGTTGGAAGCGGAGGATGAAAATCCCTTCATCGACCGCTCTTACCGGCGCACGGTTTCGCGGGTAAACATCCCCGGCTTTCGGCGCGGCAAAGCGCCCCGACACATTGTCGAAAGCATGCTGGGCCGGGCCACCCTGCTCCAGGAGGCCCTGGATTTCATGGTGCCGGAGACCCTGGATCAGGTTCTGCGGGATGAGGAAGTCGAAGCCTTCGCCGAACCTCAGATCGAAGTAATTGATCTGGAACCCGTCTCTTTCACCGCCACCGTACCCCTGGAACCCTCCGTTGACCTCGGCGACTATCGCTCCATTCGCGTTGCATCAGAATCCGCCGAAGTCACCGACGAAGACGTCGACAACGTGCTCGAGCGCATCCAGCAGGAACAGGCCGTCTGGGAACCGGTGGAACGCGCGGTGGAATACGGCGACCGTCTGAACCTCAACGTCCGCGGCAATATCGAGGACGAACTGGTGGTGGAAGACGACGACGTCGAATACGTCCCCGAAGAGGAGAACGTGCTCCCCTTCCCCGGTTTCGCCCCCAACCTGGTGGGCCTGTCCGAAGAGGACGAGCGCGAATTCGTGGTTACCATCCCCGAGGACTACCCCCGGGAACAGTACGCCGGCAAAGACGTCCAGTTTCAGGTCCAGGTACTGTCGATTAAGGAAAAGAATCTCCCCGACCTGGACGATGATTTCGCCAAATCCGTTGGCGACGGATTCGAGGACCTGGATGCCCTCCGGGAGAATATCCGGGAATCCCTCACCACGCAGGCCGAAGGCGCCGCGCGCAACCAGCTGGAACAACAGAGCCTGGAAGCCCTGTGCGAAGCGGCCATCGTTAACGCTTCACCCATACTGTTTGAACGCGAAGTGGAAGCCCTGCAGGCCGAACGGGACCGGATGCTCCGCCAGCAAAACCTCGATCTCACCACTTACCTGCGATTCCTGGGCAAATCCCCCGACGAATTTCGGGAAGAACTGCGGCCCAGCGCCGAACGCCGGTTGACTGGCGCCCTGGTGATGCGAAAACTGGCTGAGGTCGAGGAAATCGAAATCTCGGACGAGGACGTCCAGTCCGAAACTGATCGCCTCCTGGGCCTCTCCAGCGAGGGCGAAGAACAGGGAAATCTGGAAAACCTGCGCGAATATCTGGGTATGGACGCCACCCGCGACAGCATCCGTTCCTCTCTCCACAGCCGACGCATCATGGATCGCCTGACCGATATCACCCAAGGCCTCCTGGATGCCGATGTCGATGACGCAGCGGATGACGCCACAACCAGCGACGACACGGAGGGTGCAGCGGACGATGAAGCCAACGCCGACACCGCCGTAGCGGGCGCTGCGGAACCCGTCGAAACCACGGCGCAAGCCGCCTCCGACAGCGAACCCGAAGATACTGCAGAACCGGACGAAAAACCTGAAAACTAACATCGGTTCGCACTAACCCGGAAGACCAGTTAACCCAGGAGACCAGAACGATGTTCAACAACGAGATTACCCCCGGCCCGACGATGCCCACCAACGTGCTACCGGGCATCATCAGGCCTACCACCGAAGGCGAACGCGCTTTCAATCCCTACTCCCTGCTGCTCCAGGCCCGCATCATCTATCTGGGAACGTCCGTCGATGACGAAGTGTCCAACGCCATCGTTTCCCAACTCCTGTACCTGGGTTGGGACAACGCGGACGAAGACATCCACCTCTACATCAACTCCCCGGGCGGCTCGGTGCTGGACGGCATGGCCATCTACGACACCATGCAGCTGATCAAACCCGACGTTTCGACCATCTGCCTGGGCAAGGCCGCCAGCATGGGCGCCGTGCTCCTCTCCGGCGGCACCAAGGGCAAGCGCTATTGCACCAGGAACTCCACTGTCCTCATTCACCAGGTGATGGGCGGCATCCAGGGTTCCGCGTCCGACATCGAAATTACCGCCCAGGAAATTTTGCGCCTGCGCCAGAGCCTCAACACGATCTTGTCCGAGAATTGCGGCCAGCCTTTTGACAAGGTGTCCCGCGATTCCGACCGCGACTACTGGATGAACGCCGAGGCCGCCGTTGAATACGGCATCGTCGACCACGTGCTCACCGAACTGCCTGATTCGCTAATTCGAGCTGCCGCCTGACCCGCGCACATCGCACCCGGCACTGCTGCCGTCTTACCACAGGAGACCAGAATGGTTACCCCCTTTGAAGACTCACCCCTGTTGCTTCCCAGCAACGTCGTCCCCATGGTCATCGAAACCAGCCCCCGGGGCGAGCGTGCATTCGACATTTACTCGCTGTTGCTGCGCGAACGCATCATCTATCTGGGCACGCCCATCACCGACCAGGTCGCCAACGTAATCATCGCCCAACTCCTGTACCTGGAGCGGGAAGACCGGGACCGGGACATCAGCCTCTACATCAACAGCCCGGGTGGGTACATCGCCTCCGGCTTGGCCATCCTGGACACGATCAACCTGATCAACTCCCAAGTGTCCACCATCTGCGTGGGCACCGCCGCCAGCATGGCCACCGTGCTGCTCTCCAACGGAGCCAAGGGCAAGCGTTACTGCCTGACCAACTCCACGATCCACATGCACCAGCCCAACGTGGGCAGCTTCCAGGGCCAGGCCGCCGACATCGAATCCAGGCCCGGGAGATTGTCAGGCTCAAAGAACGCCTCAACAAGATCCTGGCGGACGCCACCGGCCAGCCCTTCGACAAGATTGCCGACGACACCGACCGCGACTTTTTCCTGACCTCCGATGAAGCCATCGAATACGGTATCGTGGACGAAATCCTCGGCGGCGCCCCCACCGAGGACGTTGAAGCCGAAGCGGCCTAACCAGCACGCCAGCAATCTGCACAACTGGAGCAACCGCGCGGAATGAGCACTAGCAACCGCAGCGCCAACCGCAACTCCCATCGGTGCGCTTTTTGCGGTTCGCAATTCCCCCAGGACCGTCTGATGCGTCCGCCCGGTCAGTCCCGGGGCGGCATTTGCTTCGACTGTATCCGCGAGTTGGCGGAGCACGTCGCCCAGCGCGGCGCTAGGCGGCGCCCGGCCCCGGATAACCAGCGCCGACCGTCCCGACCGGAACCGAAGACGCACGTTCCCGACGGCGATACACTCCCGCATACTTCACCCTCCACCCTGGTGCCACGCGAAATCTACGCCAACCTGGGTAGCTACGTCATCGGTCAGGAAAGGGCCAAAAAGACCCTGTCGGTGGCCGTCTACAACCACTTCAAGCGCATTCGCAGCGAAGCCGCCAACCCCAACATCGAAGTCCAGAAGTCCAACATCCTGCTCATCGGCCCTACCGGTTCCGGTAAAACCCTGTTGGCGGAAACGCTGGCCCGCACGCTGGACGTGCCCTTCGCCATCTGCGACGCCACCTCCCTCACTGAATCCGGCTACGTTGGCGAGGACGTTGAAAACATCCTGCTCCGCCTGATCCAGGCCGCCGATTGGGACATCCAGCGCGCCGAGCATGGCATCATCTACATTGACGAGCTGGACAAAATCGCCCGCAAGGAAGGCGTCAACCGGTCCATCACCCGGGACGTTGCCGGCGAGGGTGTCCAGCAGGAACTTCTCAAAATCATTGAGGGTTGCGTCGCCAACGTCCCGCCCCAGGGAGGCCGCAAGCACCCCCACCAGGAGATGTTGCAGATTAATACGCGCAACATCCTCTTCATTTCCGGCGGCGCTTTCGACGGCCTCCAGGAGATTACATCCCGTCGGTTGACGGTCGGCAGTTCCATGGGGTTTCTGGCGCGCAACGGGCACCAGGCCGGCCACGGGGACGGATCGTCCCCGACGCTGGAACAGGTGACCCCTGAGGACCTCCTGGAATTCGGGTTCATCCCGGAGCTGGTGGGAAGGTTACCCGTGGTCTGTAGCCTGCAACCCCTTGACCACGAGTCCCTGGTGAGGGTACTGGTCGAACCCAAAAACGCCATCGTCAAGCAGTATCAGCAGCTGTTTCACCTGGACGACGTGCAATTGGAGTTCAGTGTCGATGCGCTGGCCGCCGCCGCCGAAAAGGCTCTTTCCTACCAAACCGGAGCCCGCGTTTTGCGCCACATCGTCGAGGACGCCTTGCTTGACGTGATGTACGAGCTCCCGTCGCTTACCGACATCGGGCGTTGCGTCGTCCACAAGGACGCCATCGACGGCGACGCCTCGCCTCGTCTGTACCGCCGGACCGGCGGGCGACACATGACCCTCAAGACGGCGTTGTCCCAGGCCCAGGCCGAACCGCGCAAGAAGTCGGCGTAATCACCGGTCGGCAGCGGCTATTGCCGCTTCTATTTCGTCGGTCAAAGTCAAACCGCTGGGATGCGTCGCCGCCAGCGGAGCGCCGGAACCGTCCAGAGCCTGCCCCGGCTTCACCCGCAACCGCCCATCACCGACGGCTTTCAGCGTGGCAAGCAGCAAGTACGGCTCTCGTCGATACCCCTCCGCCCTGATCCGCCGGAATAGCGGGTTTTCCTCTCCCTCCGCATCCTGCACGCCCGCCGCAGCGCGCCCGGCGATGCTTTGCCAGTCGGCGTCGAACTCACCACCGACGATGGACAGAGCGCAATGGGACAGCACCGGCCCCCGGTCCACCTCTTCCGTTGCCAGGTGAATCATGGCCCCCGTCCGGTCGGCCTTCGATTCAATCAACTGCCAGATCACCGACTGCCAGGTCCCGGTGGGGCCGTCGGGCAACGCGCCGTGGAGATTCAAAAGCGGGTAACGCCGGCACATCTCCGGGCCGAAGATCAGCATGTAACCGGCCAGCACGCACACGTCCGGCTCGTATCCATCCAGCAGCTCCATAACCTGACGGTCAAACCCGATGCGGTGCTGGTCCATCCGGCCCCCGCCGTTTTCCCGGCGGTATCGCGTGGATGACAGCGTGACCAGCGGGAACTCGTAGCCATGCGCCATCTCAAAGAATCGGTCCGAACCCTCGGCCTCCCCAGGCTCCCGGTTGCTGAACACAAACTCGATGCTGGCCGCCAGATCGCCGCGCGAAATCGCCTCGACGACGAAGTTGAGCAACCCCCGGGAACCCTCTCCCCGGCCTGTTGAAAACCAGCCGATCCGCAGCACGGGACTCAACCGTCTGTGGTAGTCGGTTCAGAAGGGAAGGTCATCGTCGAACACGGAAGGGTCATCCGGTTCCGGAGCCGGCGGCGCCCAATCGCCGTCAGAATCCGATGACGGTTCGCCAGCCCGAACACCGGAATCGGGCGGCGTTCCGGCTTGCGTGATGCGTAGTTCCGTCTCGGTCAACAGTTGTTGGCACCGCTGCGCCAGGTCCATCCCCTGCATGTAGAGGCGTTCGGATTCGGTCAACGTCAGCTCGCCCTGCTCAAGACGGGAAACCGTGTCTTCCAGACGCCGGTAAACTTCCTCAAAGGGTAGCGACGTCAGGTCATCCGACCAGGATTCAGCGCTGGGTTGCGTCATGGCAAAATCGCCGGTCGACCATCACAGCAACGGACGCATCGCCGGCGGCGAGTCCGTTGCCCGCCGGCGCCGGCGGGTGTCCTGTTTCGGGGGTTCAGTGGGTCTCACGGGTGCGTCGGCGCCGTCGTTGACGGGCACCGGGGGAGCGTTGGCATCGATGCGACTAACCGCTGGCGCAGGTTCCTCCTGAACGACCGCGCCGCCGTCGTTGGTCGCGCCCGCTACGGCTTCCAACTTTCCGCCGGCCACCGTCACATCAAGCCGGTCGCCGGTCGCCACCTGGATCGGACGCGTTACAACCACACCATCGGAGGTCCGGTTGACCACCGCGTATCCCCGCCGCAGGGTCGCCCCCGGCTCCAGCGCCGTCAATCTGGCCGTCAGCGTGGCAACATCCCGTTGCCACAGCTCCTTGCCCTGCAACACCCGGCTGGCGGCCCGGGCGTGCAGGTCGTCGACCTGGC
The DNA here is from genome assembly GCA_965220105.1 of Dehalococcoidia bacterium. Lineage (GTDB taxonomy): Bacteria > Chloroflexota > Dehalococcoidia > Lucifugimonadales > UBA3495 > Bin87. The sequence goes on from OZ244811.1 coordinate 161,298, forward strand.
GCAGCAGCAATGCCACATCCGGCGCCCTACGCCGCAATCGCTGCTCCAGCATCGCCGCGGCAGAACGGTGGCTGGACACGATGGAACCCAGCGACCGCAAGGCCTGTAGTCGGCCGGCCTGCGCGTTCGCCAGCAATTGTGCCCCATCGGGAGTGACCAGTTCGGCAGCTGCCGACGGAGTCGGAGCCCTTTGGTCGGCAACGTCGTCGGCGATGGTGTAGTCGGTTTCATGCCCAACGCCCGATACCACGGGGACGCTGCTCGCGAATATCGCCCGGGCCACTTCCTCCGAGTTGAAGCACCACAGATCTTCCAGCGAACCGCCGCCCCGGGCCACTATGATGACGTCCGCCACCCGCTCGGCGTTCAGTACGTCAATCGCAGCTGCGATCTGGACCGCCGCCGCGTCACCCTGAACGGCCGACGCAGCCAGACGCAACTCCGCCAGCGGGTAGCGACGCCGCACCACGTTCTGAATGTCCTGCCAAACGGCTCCGGTTGCCGAGGTGACCACCCCTATCACGCTCGGGAAAACCGGTAGTGGTCGCTTCCGGGAAGGGTCGAACAATCCTTCCGCCGCCAGCAGCTGCCGCAACCGGGCCAACTCCAGCGCCAACGCCCCCGCCCCCACGGGCAGGGCTGCTGCCACCTGCAAATTAGCCTCTCCCGACGGTGGGTAGAAGGTGAACGTACCGCCAGCCAGTATCTCCTGGCCCTCTTCCAGGTATTCCTGGCCGGACCGTCCGCGGAACATCACGCACCGGATGCTGCTGCCATCGCCGCGCAGCGTGAAGTAGGAATGCCCCGAGGTCACGGTTCTAAGGTTGGCAACCTCGCCCTGAACCGTAAGACCGGACAGCAGGGAGTCCGATTCCAGCTTGTCCTTCAGGTACGCAGCCACCTGGGCCACGGAGTACACGGTGGGAGAAAGCATCAGCTTCGCTCCGGCCGGCCGGAACTACGACACGCGCTCCGAATACGAACCGTTGCGGGTGTCCACCTTCACCACCGTCCCGTTGGTGATGAACATGGGCACGGTGATTCTCAGGCCCGTTTCCAGCATGGCGGGTTTGTTTCCGCCCTGCGCCGTGTTGCCCTTGAATGCCGGCGGCGTGTCGACCACTTCCAGCTCCACATGAATGGGCAGGTTCACGTTGATGGGCGCGCCCTTGTAGAAAACTACCTCCAACATCATTGCTTCTTTCAGGTAACCCTGTGCGTCGCCCAGTTGCTCGCTGGTCAGCTCGTGCTGATCGAAGGTCTCCTGGTCCATGAAGAAGTAGTGCGACCCATCGGTGTAGAGGTATTGCGTCTCCCGGTGGTCCACCTCGGCCAGGCTGAACGCCGTGTCGTAGCGCTGGAAGGTGCGCTCAATCACAGTGCCGCTGATCAGATTCCGCATCTTGATGCGCGTAACCGGCGCCCGCTGCTGCATCTTGTGCCGTTCGTAGTCCATCACCTGCCACGGCGCATTCTCCAGTTCGATAACCATGCCCTTGTTGAGATCGCCAAAGTTAATGCTCATATCGTTGTCCTTTCAGGTGAATTACGAGCGCATCGCTCCGGACTGGTTTGCCACAATATCCTGGCCGGCCGATGCGGACGGCATGGACTCACGCGCTCCCGGCAGCCTCTTCCGCGATAATCCCGGCCAGAGCGGCCACCGCCGCAGTATAGCCCCTCCAACCTAGCCCGGCAATCTGGCCGCGCACCGTGTCGGCCAGCACCGAATGCCAGCGCCACGCCTCCCGAGCGTGAATGTTGCTCAGGTGAACCTCGATTACCGGCACCGCCGCATCCGTGAGCGCATCCTTGAGCGACAGCCCATAATGCGTCAACGCGCCGGCGTTTATTACCACCCCGTCAAATTCCCCCCGCCTCTGTTGCAGGTAGTCGATCAGCGCTCCCTCGTGGTTGGATTGGAAACAATGCGCGATCACGCCGGCAGCGCCAGCCGCCTGTGCAATGCGATCGTTGATGTCGTCCAGCGTTTGCGTACCGTAATGGGCCGGGTCGCGCCTTCCCAGCATGTTCAGGTTGGGGCCGTGCAGGACGAGAATCGTAGTCATATCGGCAATCGTCCTTCTATTCGCCCGGCCCATCGTCGGTATGAGCCTCGGTATCGCCGCCTGAAGCGCCGGCCAGGGGGTGGAAACTGAGATACGCCCGGCGGGCTTCCTGCTTGGTTATGTGGGTGTAAATCTGCGTGGTCGACACGTTGCTGTGCCCCAACAATTCTTGTATAACCCTCAAATCCGCGTCGCCCTCCAGCATGTGACTGGCAAAGCTGTGGCGCAACGTGTGGGCGTGGATACCCGCCTTGAGCCCTGCCCGGGCGGCATAGTTGCTCACCACCTTTTCGATGCTACGGCGCGAGAGGCGCCCCCCGTATCGGTTGGCAAACAGCGGCGCGCCAGGCCCGGAATCGGCGATCAGGTGCGGGCGGCCGTTGGTCAAATACTCCTGCAACGCCTCAGCGGCAGGCTCGCCAAACAGTGTCCAACGTTCCTTGTTGCCCTTCCCGCGAACCAGGATCTCCCGTCGGTTGGCGTAAACGTCGCCCAGATTCATGCCTTCGATTTCGGCCAGGCGAACGCCGCAGGCGTACAGAATCTCCAGGATCGCCTTGTCCCGCCGGCCCAGCGGCGTGTCGGTATCCGGTGCGTCCAGTAGCCGGATGGCCTCGTTCTTGCCCAGGAAGGTCGGCAACGGCTTCTCCACCTTCACCGGGAATGACCGGGCCGACGGCACTGGCGTTGTTGCGAACCAGCCTTCCTGCACCAGGAATTTGTAGAAGGAACGCAGGGCGGTGAGCTTGCGCACGATGCTGACCCGGGCGTAGCCGGCGCCGGCCAGGTGCGCCACGTAACCCCGCAGCATCTGCCGCTCCATGTCCATCAGCGATAATCCTTCTCCCCGGCAATGCCCCAGGAAGCTGGCGAGGTCGTCCAGGTATACCCGGCGAGTATTGCTCGCCAATCCCCGTTGACCCGTCAAGTACTGGCCGTAGCGTTCCAGCAATTCGGGCGTGGCCGGCGCGCAGTCCTGCTCGATTGCCGTGGAGGAGGCGGTGAGGGTGGATTCAGCTGCCAACCGGGGCCAACTCCACGGCGTCCGACGGTTCTGGTTCTGCCACGGCAGGCGGGTCGCCCTTCCATTTGCAGGCTTTGTCCGCGCAGGCGGCCTGGCCACGGGCGGCGGTAACCAACATGCCCGCGCACACCGGACAGGGCTGCGGCAATGGCCGGGTATTGACCAGATAGTCGCACTCCGGATAGTTCGCGCACCCCCAGAAAGACCGGCGGGATTTTCGGGACCGACGCTCTACCAGGTCGCCGCCGCACTTGGGGCAGGGAACACCGCTCTTCACCACCAGGTTGCGTCGGTTCTCGCACGGATTTTCCTCTGCGTTGTAACCGGTGCACGCCAGGAACCGTCCGTAGCGCCCCGTCTTCACGACCATGGACCGCTCGCACTTTTCGCAAATTTCGTCCGATTCTTCCTCGAAGGGGCGGTCCGGGTTGTCTCCCATGTCCTTGGTATTGCGACATTTCGGATAACCCGTGCAGGCCATGAAGCGCCCAAACCGGCCAGTCTTGATGGCCATGGGCTCCCCGCATTTTTCACAGACTTCGTCCGTCTGCTCTGCCTTTGCAAACGACTCCAGGGCCTTATCCACCGCCTGGTGGAACGGCGAGTAAAACTCCCGCAGCACCGGGACCCATTCCCGTTCGCCCTGAGCCACGTCGTCCAGGTCTTCCTCCATCCGGGCCGTGAAGTCCAGGTCCATTATGTCGGTGAAGTGTTCGGTCAACAGGTCGGTGACCGTGAACCCGATGTGCGTGGGAGACAACCGGGTCTGCTCCCGTTCCACGTATTCGCGTTCGATCAGCGTGGCGATGGTGGGTGCATAGGTGCTGGGCCGACCGATGCCCTTCTCCTCCATGGCGCGTACCAGCGCCGCTTCGGTGTAACGTGGCGGCGGCTGGGTGAAATGCTGGTTGGCGGCCAGCTTTTGATTCGTCAGACCATCCCCGGCGGTGAGCGCGGGCAGCGCGTTTTCTTCACCATCACCGGCGTCGTCCCGTCCTTCCAGGTACACGGCCCGAAAACCGGGGAACCGCAGCACCGAGCCGCTGGCCCGGAACCGAAACGCTGCGTCGGACGGAGCCTTGCAACGGGCCTCAATCTCCACCGTCGTCGCTTCAAACACGGCATCGGCCATCTGGCTGGCTACCATCCGTTCCCAGATCAGCGTATACAACCGCAGTTGGTCCCGGTCCAGATGGGCGGCCAGACTGGCCGGGTCCCGTCGCACCGAAGTGGGGCGGATGGCTTCGTGGGCTTCCTGGGCGTTCTTGCTGCGTGTGCGAAACACCCGCGGCTTGTCCGGCAGGTATTGCTTGCCGTAACGGTCGCCGATGAAATCGCGCGTTTCCCGCACCGCCGATTCCGCCACGTTGGTACTGTCGGTACGCATGTAGGTAATGAGCCCAACCGACCCTTCGGCGCCAATGTTCAAACCCTCGTAAAGCTGCTGCGCCACTGCCATTGTGCGTTGCGCCGTAAACCTTAATTTGCGTCCCGAATCCTGCTGCAACGTGCTGGTGGTGAACGGCGCAGACGGCCGTTGCCGCCGCGGTTTCTGCTCGACGCTCTGCACCGAGTATGCCGCATCCTGCAGCTCGGTTTCCAGAGCCCGGGCCGCATCTTCGTTGGGAATCGACAGCCGCCGGCGCGCACCCTGCCGCGAATGCAAAGTCGCCGTGAACATTTCCGGCTGGTCGGATGTGTCTTCGCTCTTGTGCAGGTCGGCCTCTAACGTCCACCATTCCTCGGGGACGAAGGCCATTATCTCCCGCTCCCGGTCCACGATCATGCGTAGCGACACCGACTGCACGCGGCCGGCAGACAGACCGCGCTGCACCCGACGCCACAGCAACGGGCTGATCTCGTAACCCACCAGTCGGTCGACGATGCGGCGCGCCTGCTGGGCGTTGACCAGCTGCATGTCGATTTCCCGGGGATGCTCGAAGGCTTCTTCAACCGCTTCCTTGGTGATTTCGTGGAAAACTACCCGCTTAGGCTGCCGATCACCCTCGTCCCATCCGGCAGCGTGCTGCAAATGCCACGATATGGCCTCCCCCTCCCGGTCCGGGTCGGTCGCCAGGTATATTTCGGACGCTTTGGCCGCCGACCTTTTGAGATCCGTCACCAGCGTTTGCTTGTCCCGCATCGTGACGTACTTGGGCGTGAAATCCTGCTCGGTGTCCACTCCCAGCGTCGATTTCGGCAGGTCGCGCACGTGGCCCATGGAGGCTGCCACCACGTAGTTGCGACCCAGAATCTGCCCAACCGTCCGCGCTTTGGCGGGCGACTCGACGATTACCAGACGTTTGCCGTCCGCCGACGGTACGCCGCTCCGCTTGCGCGCCGGCGCCGACTTGGCGGCCTTGGTCCGGGCCGTCGTAGTTTTGCTACCCGTCGTAGTTTTACCGGTCGCAGCCTTACTGGTCGCAGTCTTGCTACCGGTGGACTTGACGGACGCCTTGCGACCTTTGGTGGCGGTTGTATTGTTGCCGGTCTTGGGCGGCATCGTATCAGTTTGTCTCCAAATCAGTGGGTCAGTTGGTAATGCATGCTACCAACCTGTTGAATCAACCCCTTCAGTTCCAGCATCGTGAGCAGCCCGCTCACCTGGCTGATGGGTTGTTCGCTCTGTTGTACCAGATCGTCGATGTGCTGTGGCTCCAGGGAGATGAGACTCAGCAATTCTGCCTCATCCGGGTCGACCACTTCGACAGGAACACGCCTCGCGGAGGCAACCTCGCCTTCGCTACCATCGGAGGGAGCGTGCGGAGCGCCCGCTTTCCGATGGCGGGTATCGTTGGTGTCTCCCCGTTCCCGATCATCGTCGATCTCCAGCGTCAATTGCCTGGGGTCGTCGTCGAGTCCCAGCTCCACTAATATATCACCAACTTCGGTTACCAGTTTGGCGCCATCCCGAATCAGCCGGTTAGTGAGCTTGCTCGAATCCGAATACACGCTGCCGGGCACGCAGAAAATCTCCCGGTTCTGTTCCAGGGCGTGGTATACGGTCCACCGGGTGCCGCTGGTTTGGCTGGCTTCGGTCACCAATGTGCCCAACGTCATGCCGCTGATAATGCGGTTGCGCCGGGGGAAATTCGACGGGTCGGGCCTCACTCCCAGCGCGAACTCGCTGACCAGCGCCCCGCCTTGTTCGATGATTCGCCGGGCCAACCCCGAGTTCTCGCTGGGGTACACGGTGTCCAGCCCGTTGCCCAACACGGCGATGGTTCGTCCCCCGGCATCCAGCGCGGAAGCGTGAGCCCGGGCGTCGATCCCCAGCGCCAAACCGCTCACCACCGTAACACCCCGGGCTGCCAGGGCGTCGCATAGATCGGCAGTAACCCGGCGCCCATACTCGGTTGGACGCCTGGTGCCCACCACGGCCACCGATATCTCGTCCGCCGGCGAAAGAGTCCCCTTAACGTAGAGCACCGGCGGAGCGTCGGCAGTTTCCTTCAGGCGAGGCGGGTACCGTTCGTCGCACCAGGTCAACGGGTCCACCCCGCACTGCGTCAGCCGTTCCAACTCGCCATCGGGGTCTACCGTCCTGCGGGCTTCCACCACCGCCAGAGCGACGGTGCGTCCGATGCCGGCCGCTCTCAACTCTCGCGCTGGCGCACCCCAGGCTTTCTGGATGTCTCCGTCAAAATGCGCTTGCAACAAGCACAACCGTGCCGCACCCAGGCGAGGCACCTGACTCAAGGCCACCCAACATCCCAATTCACCGCTCGAAACTACCACGCTGCCGATTCTAGCATACGGCCAAGATTGCCAACAACGATGATGTGTCACTCCCATTCGCCCATTCCTATTCCCCAGTGGCGGCCTCGGCATATCCGGTCACTGCGCGAAGCTGAGCAGCGTGGCAATCCCGCAACCCCTCCGTCATTGCGAGGAGCGCAGCGACGTGGCAATCCCGGGGAAGGCAATTCACCCCCGTCCATTCCTTGCCCCGGCCAAACCGGTCGGATAGTATTACCCCGACCAAACCAGGCATTGACCAAACCAGGCATTTACTCGCGAATGTCCATCCCACGGAGGTTGCCATGCGATACGACTACATCGTGGTGGGCGCCGGGTCTGCCGGCGGCACTATCGCCACCCGCCTGTCCGAGGACGCCGACAAGACGGTCCTCCTGCTGGAAGCCGGCCCCGATTACCCCGATTTCAACCACCTGCCCGACGATTTGAAGCTGGGCAACAACGTCTTTTTCTCCGCCTACGGCCCCCACAGTTGGGCCTATAGTGCCCGGGTGACGGCACAACAGACCGATCTGGTGATTCCCCGCGGCAAGGCCACCGGCGGCTCCTCCGCCATCAACGGTCAGGTCCTCTATCGGGGCATCCCGGAGGACTACGACCGTTGGGCAGAATGGGGCAACGACGAGTGGGGTTATACCAGCGTCCTCCCCTTCTTCCGCCGCATGGAAAACGACCACGACTTCCATGACGACTGGCACGGCACCGAAGGCCCCATCCCGGTGCGCCGTTACCGGCCTGACGAATGGCTTCCCCACTCCAACTCCTTCAAAGCGGCCTGTCTCGCCCTGGGCTTCAAAGACGACCCGGACCAGAATCACCCCGAGTCTACCGGCGTATCGCCCCGAGCCCGCAACACCCTGGACGGAGTGCGGATCAGCACGGCGTTGGCTTACCTGAACCTGGCGCGCCATCGCCTCAACCTGACGGTGCGCGCCAACGTCCAGGCTTGCCGGGTGGTCTTCGACGGCAACCGGGCGGTGGGCGTCGAGGTCGAAAGCAGCGGTGAACGCTTCACCGTCGAAGGCAACGAAATCATCGTCAGCAGTGGAGCCATCGCCTCGCCCCAGTTGCTCTTGCTCTCTGGCATCGGCCCGGCTGATCACCTGCGCGAGGTCGGCATCCCCGTGGTGCATGAACTGCCCGGCGTCGGCCAGAACCTGCGCGACCACCCGTCGGCCTGCGTCCTGTTCCGCGCCGCCGGCGACCGCCCCGACATCCAGGCTGCCGCCATCCAGGTGGGCCTCCGCTACACCGTAGAGGATTCCTACCTCCGCAATGACATGCAGATATCGCCCCTGCTGATGACATCGGAGCACCGCCCCGCCCAGGTCGTCATCGACGACGACGAGAACTACATCGGCATCAGCGCCAGCCTGCAACTCGCCCTGGGCAAGGGCGAACTCCGCCTCAAGTCCAACGATCCCTTGGAATACCCCTACCTGGACTACAACTACTACCAGGAGCCCTTCGACCTGGAGCGAATGCGAAAAGCCATCCGCACCTGTATCGAAATCGGCGAACACGAGGCCTACCGGGCAATCCTGGGGGAGCGGGTTAACCCGGTGGACGCCGACCTCATCTCCGATGCGGCGCTGGACGACTGGTTGATGCGGAACTCGGGTACCTCACACCACGTGTCCGGCACCTGCAAGATGGGTCCCGCCAGCGACGACCTGGCAGTGGTGAATCAGCATGGCCAAATCCACGGCCTGCAGAACATCCGGGTTGCCGACGCCTCCGTCATGCCCGACTGCATCCGCGCCAACACCAACGCCACCACTATCATGATCGGCGAAAAGGTCGCCGACTACATCCGCACCGGTCGCTAACTCCGTCCAGCCTGCCAACCGTGGTCCGGTGCCGGCGAGAAATCACCATATCGCCTGCGCCACCAACCGGGGAGGATTGGCCACACCATGAAAAAGCCCCTCTCCCTTGATGAGACCTTTGCGTAATTTGTCATTGCGAGCGAAGCGAAGCAATCTCGATCCCGAAGCTACGATGGTCGCTGAGTGAACGGGATTGCCACCTCGCTATCGCTCCTCGCAATGACAACACTATTCAAAGGTCCCCGGGGAAAACGGGCCTGCCTGGCCCCGGCCGCCAATTCCCTCTCCCAGTGGGAGAGGGGTTGGGGTGAGGGGAGAATTCCCGGCTAAATTACCCTCGGCACCGCCACGCCGGGAATGTTCACCCGCACCCGTCCCAGTTCTTCAAAGGTGGTTATGTAAAGCGTCTTCCAGTCACCACCGCCGAAACCCACGTTCGTCGCCCGTCGGCCATCGCCCAGCGCAATCGTCCCCAGATGCCGGCCGTCGGGAGCGATAATCCACACTCCGCCCGGACCGGTACTGTAAATGTTCCCCTCCAGGTCGCACTTCATCCCGTCGGGCACGCCGGGTCGCTCGTCCGCCATGGCAATCAGCAGCCGCCCGTGCTCGATTCCGCCGTCCGCCTTCACGTCCCAAGCCTTGATGAGCCCAACCCGGGAATCATTGACGTACAGAGTGCTTTCACCGGGAGAGAAGCAGAGCCCGTTGGGTCCGACGTAGTCGTCGCCGTTTGCCAACAGGGTTACGTCGCTCAGGTCCGGCGAAACACGATACACGCCCGGGAACCCCAGTTCCATCCCGGGATAGGTGTCGCGGTATGGATCGGTGAAATAAATCGCACCGTCGGATTTCACCACCAAATCATTGGGTCGGTTCAGCCGTTTGCCGTCATAGCGGTCCGCCACCACCGTGACACTGCCGTCCGCCTCCTGTCGCGTGACACGACGGGCGTCATGTTCGCAGGCCAGCAGGCGTCCCTGGGGGTCCCGAGTAAGCCCGTTGGCCTCGTTGGTTCCTTCCTGGAACACCGACAGACCGTCGGCGTCGTTATAGCGCATCCGCCGGTTCTGGCCGATATCGGAGAACAGCAGATAACCCTCCTCCTGGATCCATACCGGACCTTCCGCCGGCCACCAGGGTACGCCCAGCGCCGAACCGTCTCCGCCGAACCCGCTGGCCAGCCATTCCACTTCCTGACCCAGGTCGATGATTCGTTCCAGTCTGGGGGCCACTTGCTCGATTGGCATCGGTGTTACCTCCGCGTATATTCGCCGTCTGTTTACCGGTTTCCGCGCATGTTACCACTCGCCGGCAAACCCAAGGATCGTCATCCCGGCGACTCAAACAAGGACCCCTCACCGGGAAAGCAATTGTATTTGACGTAAAACTGACCCAAAACACTAAAAGCCCCTCTCCCATTGGGAGAGGGGTTGGGGTGAGGGCCGCCTCGGGCCAAACCTACGGTTGGTCAAGCGTTGCCACCGCAAACACTACGTTAAACGGCCGGCAGTAGATGACCACGCTCCGCACTTCGGCCAGGTCAACCGTCTCCGGGATTGGATAGTTCTGCGAACCCACGTTTCCTTTCAGCTTGTCCAGTTCGACGTAGCCGCCGGCGGTCAGCTCGTCCCGGTCGCCGGGGTCAGGGACGTTGGCCAGCAGCACCCGCAGGTCCGGCCCGTTGGTAACGTTGAAATCCTCCAGGCGAAGCACGCGCTCGTCGTCGTCCAGTGTGTAGACGGTAGCGGTGCCCGAACCTTTGTGAAAAGCGTCGGCATCGCGGAAATTACCGGTCAGCTCGGCAACCGGTTCCGCCGGCTCGCCGGGCGACCGGCGCATCGACGGCATGGCCTCCGCCACCTCGCTGACGACGGCCGCTGCTTCCTGCATGACCGATTCGGCCTCCGCCATGCTCATGCCGCTGGGAATCACCGCTCGGGCGGCGTAGGGAAACTCCTCGTCGACCTCGGTTGAAGTGATCAACGGGCTGCCCAACCACCACGCCAGCCAGGCAATTGGAATAATGGCCAGGATCGCGATACCGATAATTATGTAACGAATCATGCGTTCACCCGTTCTTCCCGGTAGACCGTCGGGAAGGATTAGAAGGATAGCGCCGCCGTCCCGCTCCAGCCGTGCGCGCCGAGGTCGTCTCGGGAATGGCGAACGCAGGAATATTACTGCACTGTCCCGGCCATTTCGCCAGCGTCGAACTGACCTGATTTGGCCGGGCCGGGCGTTCCGGGAGAGTTATCGCTGCGTGCCTCTCAGGCGTTCCAACGCGTTACGCACCGTGACGGCGTCCGATGCCTCGGGTTTAGCTTCCAGATACGCTGCAAAATCTTCCGCGGATTCCCGGTGATTGCCGGCCTTCAGATGAATGACGCCCCGGTCACGCTGTTCCTCGGGTCGGTCGGGAACCACGGACATCAGGGCGCTGACGGCGGTTATACACCGGTCGAATTCCTCCCGGTCCCAGTAAACGGCCTTCAGGTTTCGCAACACCCGCGCCAGGATTTGCCGCGGCGTCACCGGGTTGAGGTGGTGGGCCTCCAAACGCCCGTCTTCTCCGGTGGACTCCCGCATCAACGCCCCGCACTCGTCCTGGTTGAGCAGCAGGCCCCCGTTGAAGGTGTCCACGAAGTAGTTCGGCTCGTCCCGGTGGTTGACCAGAAAGTGGCCGGGCATCCCGATTCCCTGCACCGGCACGCCGATGCGACGGCCCACCTCGATGCACACGAGGGACAACGTGATGGGTATGCCCAAACGTCGCTCCAGCACTTCGTTGAGGTAGGAGTTGCGCGGGTCGTAGTAGTCGTCTCGGTTGCCGGCGAACCCAATAACGCCGAACAGCAGATCGGTGATGGTATTCAGCTGCTCCAGGTACGTTGGTTCGTCGGGCAAACGGGAGCGAGCGGCGTCGGCCATGCGATCCAGGTTGGCCAGGCCCCCTTCGATATCCACGTCGGGATAATCGGTAGCCGCGATCAGCAGTCCAGCCAACCCCAGGTCAAGGTCGCCTCCCACCTGGTCGGCTTCCGGAGATTCGGCTAATCGTCCCAATTCCAGGATTGCGTCAGCTGCAAACATATTCATCGCCCCGCAATTTCAGCTTTGCCGACGGGCCGCCTGACGCCGCCGGTATTCGGCCGCGCTGACGTCGTCCACCGGCGGATTGCCCGGATAGCTGGCCTGTTCGCCGGCTACCGTGGGCCCCCGGTCAGCAATGTCCCGGACCTCCGGGCAATCGTCAGCTCAATGTTCGCACCAGGCCAGTTCGCTGGTCATCAGGCGCATATTGTCCTTCTTCACGGTCAACGTGCCGAGCTCGTTGCGACAGCGACCGCAACGCCTGACGATGGTGACTTCCGTTATGGGCATCTTGACAAACCTCGATCTGTTGGGCGAAGCCGGGCGCGCCTATCCGTCAGCGTGCGGTAAACCCGCCGTCCACGACCAGTTCGGTGCCGGTGATGTAGGATGCGTCGTCGCTGGCCAAAAATAGCACCGCGTTGGCAACTTCCTCCTGGCGCCCTTCGCGACCCAGCGGCACCTGCTCGTCAATCATGGACATGCGACCCGCGCGTACGTCCTCGGTAGCGATGTTTCCCACCATCGGCGGCATGTAGCCGGGGTGCACCGAGTTGACCCGGATGCTCTCTTTTCCGTAACGCACCGCCATCGCCTTGGTGAATATCCGCACCGCTCCCTTGGACGCATTGTAAGCCGGGTGGCCGCTGGTCATACCCACGAATCCGGCGATGGAAGAGATGTTGACTATGGAGCCGCCACCGTTCCGTCTCATTTGCTCGATGGCCTGCTTGGTACCCAGGAATACGCCCGTCGAGTTGATGTCCATGATCCGCGTCCAGGCGGACAGGCTGTCGTCGTCCGGAACCGCTCGGCTGCTGATGCCGGCATTGTTGACCAGGATATCCAGTCGACCGAAACTCGACACGGCTTGCGACACCACGTTCTCCCACGCCGCCTCGTCGGTTACGTCAGTGTGGACGTAAACCGCCTCCCCACCGGATTCGTTGATCTCGGCTTCCACCTGTCGCCCGTCGTCGTCGCGAATATCAGCGATGACCACCTTGGCCCCCTCGGAGCCAAACAGTTTAGCCTCCACGGAACCCATCCCGTGGGCGCCGCCGCTCACGATGGCTACCTTGCCTTCCAGTCGCATACTCCTCTCCTGTGCCGGCACGGCCCACCCGGGACCGACGATAGTAACCTTCCGGCGCTCACCAGCATAACCGCACCCCGTCCCACGTTCAACCATGGCAGGAGCTTCGCGGCCCACTCGGTCTTTCCGGCGCGCTTCCCTCACCCCAACCCCTCTCCCCGTGGGAGAGGGGCTCGTCATCGCCGCAACTTCACCAAGCTCCCTCCTCCCTCGATGGGCGAGGGTCAGAGGCTGCCCCGGGCTTCACACGGGCGTGAGGGTAAATTGGTCAGCAGCGAGGTGCGCCACGTTTGCATGATTTCCAAGTTCCCTTCTCATCCGGCGAATCCTCCAAATCCTGAAAATCCTGGTTCAGACGATCCCCGTCGTCCCGGGCGACTGGCCGCAGGCTCCCTCCCCGCCTCATCAACTGGTGTATCCTGTTGGAACGTCGCGGTACTACCCGCGCTCCGTCCCGACTAACGCCAATTTGCAGCATGTACCAGGCCGCCGTATTCATCCACGTGGCATCGGCCATCATCTGGATCGGCGGGACGCTGTTCCTCGCGGTGGTGCTGATTCCGGTCATGCGCCGATTCGCTCCGCCGCCGGGACAAATTCCGGCGGGCGGCGGGCCTCCACCGGGCATGCTGGCCGCTGTGGCTCGTCGGTTTCGGGTCATCTCCTGGGTTTGTATCGCCCTGCTCGTCGCCACTGGCCTGTACATCCTGCCCACCCGATACGGTATCGGATTTCCCGAATTTTTCAGCGTGGGCGGCCATTTCGTTGGCACCCTCCAGGTGAAGGTCATCCTTGTAGCCCTCGTGGTCTGGCTGAGCTTCATCCACGATTTCATCCTGGGCCCGTACGTAAACCGGCTCATCGAGGCCACGCAGGCCGGCGATACGCCCCACCCTCGTCTGTCGCTGCTTCGTAGATCCATCGTCTGGGTCGCTCGCGTCAACCTGGCGCTGACCGTGCTCGTCGTGGTCGCCGCCGTCCTCATGACCCGCGGGTCCCCCGTTTAACCACCTTGGTCCAGCCGCGCAGGCCGACCAAACCATAGGTCCGCCGTTCCGGGGCACCGCCGTTCCGGGACGCCATAGTTCAGGAGACAAAATGTCCACTCGAGAATCCCTGCCAGTATTCGATAACCACCATGGACGCCCGGATGTCTGGCCCGGCCTCACCGTAGACGGACTGGTCACCCGCCCGACGCTGCACTCTGCCGGGGATCTGATTGCTTTGACCGACCGCGCCATTACCGACGACTTTCGGTGCGAGGACGGGTGGAGCGTGCCCGACCAGCGGTGGGAGGGCGTGCCCTTGCGAGCGCTGCTCCATCTGGCCGGGGTTTCGCCGGACGCCCGTTACGCCGCTATCGCCGCCGCCGACTACATCACCACAGTGTCCCTGGATAACGACGACCTTGATGGTGTGCTCCTGGCTACCCGTCTGAACGGGGCGACGTTGCCGGAGCAGCACGGCGGACCCTGCCGCCTGGTCAGCGTGGGACAGGCTTGCTACGCCAGCGTCAAGTGGGTCGATCGCATTACCCTGACTGCCGAGATGCCCGCAGCGACGGCGCAACGCATCGCCTCGGCGAGGAATGCCGGGGAGCGTGCCAACTCCCTCAGCAACCCAACTCCTCAGTGACCCAACTCCTTGAAACGGTAGCCCAGCCCCCTTTCACTCAGGATGTATTCGGGATTGCGCGGGTCGCGCTCCAGCTTCTGTCGCAGGTATGTAACGTAGGTGCGGACGTACTGGTGCTCTCCCTTGTACTCCGGCCCCCACACCCTCTCCAGCAGCGTGTCGTGGCTGATCAGTTGCCCCGAGTTGTTCACCAACTGGTAGAGCAGACGATATTCGGTAGGTCGCAAGTGCTTCTCCCGACCATCTGCGATGACCAGGCTCTGGTCGAAGTTGATGGTGAGCCAGTCGTCCACCACCACCGACTGTAGTCGGGGCGGTTCGGTCGCCTCAATGCGGCGAAACAACGCCCGGATGCGCGAAACCAGTTCCCGCGGACTGAAGGGTTTGGTCAGGTAGTCGTCGGCTCCCAGGTCCAGACCGGCTACCCGGTCCGCCTCGCCGCCGCGCACTGTGACGAATATCACGGGCACCGACGACGTGGCCCGGATACGCCGCAGCGTCTCGAATCCATCCAGCTCGGGCATCATCACGTCCAGCACCACGAGGTCAACGGATTCTCCGCGATCCAGTACCTCCAGCGCCTCCCGCCCGTTCGACGCCGTTGCAACGCGAAAACCCTCCACCTCCAGATTCATGGCGGTGAAGCGCACGATGTGCGGTTCGTCATCCACCACCAGGATGGTGCGGTTGTCAGCAATGGTCATGCTGACGGCTCCGCAGTATCCGGAAACGACAGCGTGAATTTGGCGCCTTGACCCGGACCGCTCTCCACGCTGATGTCCCCGCCGTGCGCCCTCATCACGGCGTCGCAGATGTACAAACCGATGCCCAGTCCCCGGGTTTGGCCGGATACCGGGTTCTGCGACCGGAAAAACCGCTCGAAAATCCGCCGGCTCTCCCACCGGGGAACACCCACCCCGGTGTCCGATACCGTCAACGACACCCGCCCGTCTCCATTCGCCTGCCCCGAGATATTCACCGGCCCTCCCTCCGGCGAGTACTTCACCGCGTTGTCCACCAGGTTTATCAGCACTTCCTCCAGCAGCTCCGGATCGGCGGACACCGTGGGCAAATTCCCTGGAAAGTCCACCGAGAATTGATGCTGGTGGGACGTGGGTTGCATCCGTCCAACCACCTTCTCGGCCAAGTTGGACAGTTGCACCGGCTCCCGATTTATCGGCAACTCCCCGGTCTCCAGCCTGGATGCCAGCAACAGTCGGTTCATCAGCTGGCTCATGTGGTCGGTTTCTTCTTCGATGGCCTCGAAACTGCGTTGCAGTGTGGTCGAATCCCAGTTCGCGTCGGGCCGGGACAAGGTGTTGGTGTAGCCCTTGATGATCGCCAGCGGCGTTTGCAGCTGGTGCCCCAGCATCGACAGAAACGTCGAGCGCATGTCTTCCATCTCGCGCACCCGCGTCATGTCTCGCACGTTCACTACGGCGTTCAACGGCGCCATCTCCGGCGAACGCACCACCGAGTAAACCAGCGCCACTTCGGTTCGTTGCCCGTGCCGCGACCGCACCGTAGCCGCCAGTTCCGTGACGTTTTCCGCGTTTCCCGCCACCGCCTGCATCATTGGGCATTGCCCCGGACACACCGGTCTACCCTCCCGATCCCGCCAGTTCAGCCCCACCGCGCAGGGCAGACCCACCAGTTCTTCAGCCGGGAGCCCGAGCAGCCGCTCCATCGCCGGATTGACGCTGACGATGCGGCGGAACGCGTCCACCGTGTAGATGCCGTCGGCGCTGCCCTCCAGGATGGATTCCACCCGCTGCTTCTCCTGGCTCAGCAAGTGAGCCAACCGCGCGGATTGCACTGCGATAGCGGCCTGCTCGGCAAAGGCCGCCAACACCGGCGGGTCCAGCTGGGAAAAGTTGGCCGCTTCCGACGCCCGCAGCACGAAAATCAAACCCACCGTCTCGCCGCCCGTGCGTAGCGGCACAGCCATCACCGGGTTCTGCATCTGTCCCGTCGTAGAAATCGGGAGCGCCGACTGGGGAAACAAGGCCGACAGCAGGGCGTATTGCTCTCGGCTCAACGACAGGTCGGGGATGGCTTCGTTGAGCAGCGGGCGGAGGCGCGCAACCTGTGCCCCGTCCAAGCCGTACGAGCCGGTAATCACGAAGCGCCGGCGGGCGTCGTCCCACGTCGCCACTACGGCGGCATTTCCGCCCAACGCCCGCACGGCGTTACGCAAAATACCCTCCAGCTCCGGCTGCAATTCCGGAAATTCGTCTCCGGCCGTACTGCGGTTCAGGATAATTTGCGGATTGCCGCTGACCATCAATGCACCATTCCCAACCAACTTCTCCGCACTAAGGGATACCTGACACTAAGGGATACCTGGCTGACGCCTACCTGGGTAACGCATGCCTGGTTACGAATTCCTACGCAATTTTAACATTAACACCATTGGCATACCGGCGTTGGTCGGTAACAATGGATAGTAAGTTCGGCAGGCGGTCATCACACCGTTTGGCCAAAGGAGGCAGCGATGCCAAGGTACGTTTACCAGTGCACTTCGTGCGACCACGAATACGACCGGCGGCAAAGCTTCGGCGAACCCCCCGAAGCCGAATGTCCGGAATGCTCCGGTGTCGCCCGCCGCAAGTTCCACGCCGTGCCCGTAATCTACAAGGGCTCCGGGTTCTATACCACGGACTACGCCCGCAGGAAGTAACGCCCCGGACACCACCACCGGGTACGCCCAGCGATCCAAATTCCCGACAATGCAAGGAGGCATTCAGTGGCCAATTTCACACCCCTAGGCGAACGAATCGTCATCAAGCCAATGGAACAGGAAACCCAGACCCGCGGCGGCATCCTGCTTCCCGACACGGCTAAAGAAAAACCCCAGGAAGGCGAAGTCATCGCCGTGGGTCCCGGCCGCGTCGCTGACGACGGCAGCCGCATTACCATGGAACTCATCGTGGGTGACAAGGTCATCTACTCCAAGTACGCCGGCACCGAGTATGAGGACGGCGACGACGAGTACCTGATCATGCGCGAATCCGACGTACTGGCTAAAATCGGTTAGTCGCGGACCAACCACACCGCGAGCCTGAAACAACCCCACCAATCACCCGCCAACACACACCCGCCATCACACACTCGCAAGGAGATACTCAATGCCCGCAAAGAAGTTGGCATACTCCGAAGAGGCTCGCAAGTCGCTGCGAACCGGCATCGACATCCTGGCCGACTCGGTCAAAATTACCCTGGGCCCCCGCGGTCGCAACGTTGTCCTCGACAAGAAGTTCGGCCCTCCCCAGGTCTGCTCCGACGGCGTAACCATCGCCAAGGAAATCGAGCTCCCCGACGCCTTCGAGAACATGGGCGCCCAGCTCCTCAAGGAAGCCGCCACCAAGACCAACGACGCCGCCGGTGATGGCACCACCACCAGCATCGTCCTCTCCCAGGCCATCATCCACGAAGGCTTCAAGAACGTCACCGCCGGCACCAACCCCATGGCCATCAAGCGCGGCATCGAGCGCGCCGTTGGCGAGATTGTTACCGAGTTGCACACCATGTCCCAGCCCGTGGAAACCCGCGAGCGCATCGGACAGGTGGCCTCCCTCTCCGCTCACGAAGACGCCATCGGCGAGACCATCGCAGAAGCCATGGAAAAAGTCGGCAAGGATGGCGTCATCACCGTGGAAGAGTCCCGCGGCCTTACCGACGAGATTGAATACGTCGAAGGTATGCAGGTCGACCGCGGCTACATCTCTCCCTACTTCATCACCAACAGCGACCGCATGGAAGCTTCCATTGACGACGCCCACGTCGTCATTACCGACAAGAAGATCTCCGCCGTGGCCGACCTCGTACCCGCGCTGGAAAAGATGCTTCAGGTCGGACAGAAGAACGTGGTTATCGTTGGTGAAGACGTCGACGGCGAAGCCCTCGCCACTCTCGTCGTCAACAAGCTGCGCGGCATTATGAACGTCCTCGCCGTCAAGGCCCCGGGCTTCGGTGACCGCCGCAAGGCCATGCTCGAAGACATCGCCATCCTGACCGGTGGCACCGTCATCAGCGAAGAGACCGGCCGCCGCCTCGACTCGGCCACCATCGAAGACTTTGGCCGCGCCCGCCGCGTCTCATCCACCAAGGACGACACCACCATCGTCGAAGGTCACGGCTCGGAGGATGCGATCCAGGCCCGCATCAACCAGATCAAGGCCCAGATCGAAGATACCACCTCCGAGTACGACCGCGAGAAGCTCCAGGAGCGGATGGCCAAGCTGTCCGGCGGCGTGGCCGTCATCAAGGTCGGCGCCGCTACTGAGATCGAACTCAAGGAGCGCAAGGCCCGGGTCGAGGACGCCCTGTCCGCCACCCGTTCCGCCGTCGAAGAGGGGATCGTCCCCGGTGGCGGAGTTGCTCTGGTCCGCTCCCAGCGCGCCCTCGAGGCCATCGAAGGGTTGACCGGCGACGAGACCGTCGGCGTGAACATCATCCGCCGCGCCCTCGAACAGCCGTTGAAGCTCATCGTGGAAAACGCCGGTTCCGAAGGCGCCGTCATCCTCAACCAGGTCAAGCACCAGTCCGACGACTACGGCTACGACGCTGAGCTTGGCGAGTACGGCCCCATGCTGGAGCGCGGCATCATCGACCCGGTCAAGGTCACCCGGTCTGCGTTGCAAAACGCCGCCTCCGTGGCCGCCATGGTGCTCACCACCGAGTCCATGATTACCGAAATCCCTGAGCCCATGCCGGCCGCCGGGGCCGCCCCGCCCATGGATTTCTAATCGCCTCCGCCATCTGGAGAGCGTCTGCCGGGGCAGTGGTTACCTCTGCCCCGGCAACTTTTTTGCCAAATCCGTTGCCCTCACCCCCCCCAAAAACCCCTCCACCTCGATGGGTGAGGGAGAGGGTGAAAACCCCCCAGCGCCCAGATTTACCGGCATCAATTATTGACGTATAGTTAGCGATGCTTTATTTGCATTCTGGTGGTATCCCGGCCCGCGCGGCTGGACTTCATGAATAACGATCCCCCGCTGAAATCCTCCCGCATCAGCCGATTCCTGTCCTGGCACCCGCCCACTCCGTTCTTCTACGGCTGGCTGGTATTGGCCATGGGTTGCCTTTCCAGCGCCGCCGGAGCCAGCGTATCCCAGGTAGTGATGGGCGCCATCCAGGTGTACATCGTCGACGACACCGGGTGGAGCATCGGTACGCTGTCCATCGCGGTGACGGCCGGCACCTGGACTTCCGGGTTTCTCGCGCCATTCGCCGGCCACATGGCCGACCGCTACGGCCCCCGGTTCCTGACTACCCTGGGACTCATCATCGTCGGGTGCTGCCTACTGGTGATTTCGTCCGCCGATTCCAACTCCCTCTGGCAGTTTTTCGTCGCCTACATCATCGGGCGCTCCATCAGCAATCCCTTCCTGATCGGCGTGGTGCCCCGGGTCGCCACCGTCAATTTTTTCCGGCGCCGTCGCAATATCACCATCGCCATCTCAGGAATGTCCCGGCCGGTGGGCGGCGCCATCAACATTCAGATAATCTCGCTGATCGCGGCCACCCAGAGCTGGAGAGTAGCCTACGGCTACGTAGGCGTGTTCCTCCTGGCGCTTGCCATCCCCGTCTTCCTGACGATGCGGAGAACGCCGGAAGAAATCGGAATGGTGCCCGACGGCGTCAGTCCCGCCCGCGCCCGGGCTCAGACCGAACGCGCCGCCGGCGACCGGAGGGGTTCCGCCGCCCCGGAATCCCCGCTGGAATTCAGCTGGACCGCCCGCGAAGCGATGCGTACCCGCGCCTACTGGTGCATCGCCGGTACCGCCGTCCTGGCGATAGTAGCCTCCGCCGGCCTAGGCTACATCCTGGTGCCTTACCTGGTCAGCGACGCCGGCCCGGCTCTGTCCAAGCCCCAGGCCGTCGGCGTGGGCAGCCTGGGAGCGGTGCTGGCCCTGACCACGCTGGTCTGGGGAGTCCTGGCCGACAAGCTGGGTCCGCGTTATTGCATGGTGCTCACCATCTCCGGCGGCGTGTTATCCGGAGTATTCCTAATCATCGGCGTCGACTCGGTGTGGACGGCCTACCTGTTCGCCATCCTGTGGGGCTTCTTCTCCAACACCGTCGGCACGTTGGAGCACATGCTGCTGGCGCAGTACTTCGGGCGCGGTTCATTCGGCGCCATCCTCGGCTCCCTGGGACCCATCCAGACCACGGCTTTGGGTATTTCCCCGTTGTTCGGCAGCTACCTGCTGACCTTCACCGGCGACTATACGGTCGTGTTCACCGTCCTGATGGCGATGTACGCCGGCGCCGGTTGCCTGATCTTCCTGGCCCGGGCTCCCCGACTGCCGCCACGGGCCACCGAATCCCAGGCCGACCCCGCGGCTGCTCCGGCGGCAGTATAATCACCACCGAACATCTGAAGGAGGTAATCCCATGGCCAATAGCACCTACCTGAACCCCAGCGGCATCGCGGATCCGTCCGCAGCCGGTTTCACCGCCGTCGTCAAGGCTGGCAATACCGTCTACATCGCCGGCATGGTCGCCCAGGACGAAGGCGGCAACGTAGTCGGCGCCGGCGACGCTGCGGCCCAGACCAGGCAAATCTGGCACAACATCGGGGTCGCCGTGCAGGCCGCCGGCGGCACGCTGGCTGATATCGTGAAAACCACCACCTACGTCACCGGTATCGAACACGCCGCCGCCATCCGGGCTGTCCGCAGCGAGTTGTTCCCCACCAACCCGCCCACCAGCACGCTGCTCGTGGTCAGCGAGCTCGCCAACCCGGCCTACGTGGTGGAGATTGAATCAATCGCCGTAGTGGCCTAACTCGAAGCCCCCGTCGGCAACGACCCGAAGCGAGGGGCCAATCCGTCTAATCGCGGGTTGGCCCCATCTGTTCTTGTATTTTTCTTTCCTGGAGCACCAGCCACATCTGGTGCCACACCCAGCGCCGCTCGGTGTACTCGAGGGATCGTCCCAGGAGTCGCCGCACCGCCAGGACTGCCTGGCCCGAGAGAAATCCCCATTCGCCGGGTTCGTCCCGTATCCACGCCCGCACCCGGTCGGCGTGCGAATCGGCCACGCCGCGCAATATTGCCGCCAGCGTCGGGTCGATCTCCTCCGGTTGGCGTGACATGAGCTAACCGCCACCCACCGGTCGGACGATTTCCAGCGCGTCGCCTTCGTTCAGCCGCACGGCGGGAAAATCTTCCTTGCGAAGCACCTGCCCGTTGTAACCCACGGCGATGAACCGCATGTTGACGTCGATGGTCGCCAGATAGCCTTGCAAGTCAAGCCCATCGTCGATCTCCCTGGCTTTACCGTTTACCTTCAGCGTAATCATCCCCGCCCTGTTACCTCCTGTTGACGACTTCCACGGGTCGCCGCATCGGTTTGCCCCGACATTTCTTGACGCCGGGCCACGGATTCCAGCATTGCCGTTTTCAGCCGACCGGCCGCTTCCTCCGGGTCGTCGCTGGCCAGCACGCTGGTGATCACCGCCGCACCGTGCGCTCCCGCTGCCAAAACTTCCGCCACGTTGGCGTCGGTGATCCCGCCGATGCCCAACAACGGCTTGTCCACTCCGGCTACCCGGATTCTAGCCAACAATTCAGGACCCGACGGCTCTTCCCCCGGATGGGATCGCGAGGCGAACATCGTCCCCACCAGCAGGAAATCCGCCGTAGTGGCATTGGCCTCCACCGCTCCCGACGCAGAATGCACCGATCTGCCGATCCAGGCGCGCTCTCCGACGATGGCGCGCACGGAATCCGTGGGCATCGCGGCCTCTCCCAACTGCACACCGTCGGCCCCGCTGACCACGGCGACATCCGCCCGTTCATTGACGATCAGCAATGCCCGTTCGCCGCAGACCTCCCGCAGCTGACGAGCCAGTTCCAGGACTACGCTCCCCGGCAGATCCTTGTCGCGCAACTGCACCATGTCGACGCCGCCGGCCACCGCCGCCAGCACCCGATCCGGAATCTCATCCGCGGGGCAAACCCCCCGGTCAGTGACCAGGCAGAGGCAGGGATAGGGCAACGCTGCCAGCATGGGACAACACCGGTTATGGCGCGAGCACGGGTTCCGGAACGTCGGTGGGCGGGCTGCTCGCTATGGCCTCGGTGCGTACCGGAATACGGCCAGCCAAGTAAGCTTGTCTTCCCGCCTCCACGCCCTTCCGGAACGCGTCGGCCATCAGCGCCGGATCCTCCGCCTGAGCGATGGCGGTATTCACCAGCACGGCATCAGCGCCCATCTCCAGCGCCTTGGACGCATCGGATGGCACGGCCAACCCGGCATCAACCACCACCGGAATGTTCGCGTTTTCCAGGATAATGCGAATCTCTTCGCCCGTATGGATGCCCTGGCCTGAACCGATGGCCGAGCCCAGCGGCATCACGGTGACGCAGCCCACCTCTTCCAGGTTCTTGGCCAGCACCGGGTCGGCGTGGATGTAGGGCAGCACCTTGAAGCCTTCCTGCACCAGCTGGCGGGCCGCTTCCAACGTGCCGTTTGGGTCCGGAAAGAGGTACTTGGCATCGGGTATGACTTCCAGCTTGACGAAGTCGGTCTGGGTTACTTCCCGTCCCAGCCGCGCCACGAACAGAGCTTCCTCCACCGACCGACAGCCGGCCGTGTTGGGCAGGATCTGGTATTTATCCCAGTCGATGAAATCCAGGATCGTTTTCTCATCCGGATTGTCCAGATCCAGCCGGCGAATCGCCACGGTGACCATCTGGGTGCCGGATGCCTCCAGAGAATCGACCATGTCCTGCATGGTTCGATGCCGTCCGGTTCCGACAATCAGCCGCGATTGAAAGGGCACTCCCCCTATCATCAGTTCATCGGACATCGCTACCACTCTCCTGTCATGTGCCTTTGGCTGCGCCAGACCACGCTGTCAGATTACTCCGACGGACGCCCCAACGCAAAACCGCCAGGTAAGGCGACCCGGCGGTTGAATGAAAGATTTACCTGCTGTCCCTGCGCCGGCATTATCCGGGTCCGGTACAGACGGTCGGCGACGAATCTGGTCGCCCTCTCAGCCTAGTTTACCCAAGCTCCCGCCAGAATTGCGTGAGGGATTCAAATGTGTCTTGACTGTAACACTCCGCCCAAGGCAAGTCAATCGACCCAACCCTCTCGTAACAGTTCAGAGTTGGTGAGGTAAATTGGCCGAAAGGGGTTCGGGAAGTGCTGGCGGTGCCGGTGGTGGTTATGTCATATAGTGGGCATTGACAGAGAAATTGATCTCAAAACTGCCGACCGGGATGTCCTGATTGCCAGCATCGTCCGGCAACAGGTCATCATCGAGCGGTTGGAGAAACGGATTGCCCAATTGGAAGGCTCGGCCAAAGCCAGGGGCTCGGGTCGGATGCCCGGTCGGCAGCCCGAAGCCGACCGGGAACCGGCCCAGCCCAAAGCGCCCCGCCAGCCTCGTCGCCACGGCTTTGCCCGCGCCCGCATGACGCCCACCCAGCGGGTGGAGCACGCCGTGGCGAACTGCCCTGACTGCGGAACTCAGCTGTCCGGTGGTTGGACCCAGCGCACTCGGGAGGTCATCGACCTGCCCCGGGTTCCGGCGGAAGTTACCGAGCACGTCTATATCGCCCGCACGTGCCCAAGGTGTCGACGCCGCTGCATTCCCCCAGCGCAACTGGACGGTGTGGTGCTGGGCCAGCAGCGCCTGGGCATCAACCTGATCAGCCTGATTGCCACGCTGCGGGAAGAGGCCAGATTGCCCATTGGCGCCATCCAATGGTATCTGGGCGCCGTCCATGGGCTGCGACTCAGCGTGGGAGCCATCCATCGCACGGCGCAGCGGGGCCAACGGCTACGTGTGGACCTTCAGCACGCCCACCCAGCGCTACTTCCTGCGGCGTGGTCGGGGCAAGGCGGTGGTGGATGAAGTCCTGGGCGAGGGGTTTGCTGGCGTGCTGGTCAGCGACTTCTACGCCGCCTACCACCATTACGCCGGTCCCAAACAACGCTGCTGGGCTCATCTGCTGCGGGACATCCACGACCTGCGCGGCCTCTACCCTGATGACGCGCCACTGGCCAGGTGGGCCGCAGCGGTCCACGGGATTTACGACCGGGCCAAAGCCTGCACCCATCCCCAGCAAAAGCGCCGCCCAACTGGCCCTGGAACGGCAGTTGCTCACCATCTGCCAGCCTTTCTCGGACGACTCGTCAGGGGTTCAGGCCAAGCTATGCCGACGCATCGAGCGCCACATCAAGGAACTGTTCGTCTTCGTGGCCGAACCGGCGGCGCCACCGGACAACAACGCCGCCGAGCGCAGCCTGCGCCACCTGGTCGTCAGCCGAAAGGTCAGCGGCGGCACCCGGTCGGAACCGGGCACCAACAGCAAGATGACCCTGGCCTCCTTATTCGGCGCCTGGCGCGCCCAGGGTCTAAATCCCCTCGACGCCTGCCGTCAACTGCTCATTTCCCCGCAACTCTGAACTGTTACACCCAACCCTCTCACGCGTACCCACTTTAATCCGTCATTGCGAGGAGCACCCGCTCATCCCGAGCTCGCCGAGGGACGTGGCAATCTCGATGAGGTTGAACACACGTGGGCGAATCGCCGCTGCTACCACGACGAGATTGCCACGCTACGCTCGCAATGACAAAGTGGGTACGCATGAGACCCGACCAGGACGACCAGGGCGCGACCGCACCACCGCCCCGCTAAACTTCGAACTCCCCCACCGTCTCCGGGATGATGAGTTGCGCTCCGGTAACCTCCTGCACGTCCGCCGGCGTCCAGCCCGGCGCCGTCTCCCGCAGCACCATGCCCTCCGGCGTAGGCTGAAGCACGGCTACGTCCGTAACCACTAGCGACACGCACCCCCGGCCCGTCAGCGGGAAGTCGCATTCCTGGACTACCTTCGGGTTGCCCGACCGGTCGTTGTGCTCCATGGCCACGATGACCATTCGGGCGCCGGCCGCCAGGTCCATGGCGCCGCCGATGTTTCCGACGCCCCGCTCCGGGAGCATCCAGTTCGCCAGGTCGCCCGTGGCGGACACCTGATGCGCGCCCAAAACCGTTACGTCGACGTGCCCGCCCCGGATCATCGCGAAGGCGTCCGCCGACGAGAAATACGCCATCCCCGGCACCGGTTGCAGGAACTGACCGCCGGCGTTGATGAGGTCGATATCTTCGTGACCATCTTCGGCCAGCGGCCCGCAATTGAGCACTCCGCTCTCGCTGTGGTAGAACACCACGCTGTCATCGCCCACGAACATGGACACCAGTGTCGGGATGCCGATCCCAAGGTTTACGTACCCGCCCGGCGGCAGCTCCTTCGCCACCCGCATCGCAATGATAGCCCGGTCCAGCCGCTCTTTCTCAACCGTCATCAGTCCAATCCCCAATCTACTCGTAGCCGGTGAATCCTTCCGGCCGGCGAACGATGCGCTGCACGAACACCCCCGGCGTTACAATTTCCTCCGGGTCCAACTCCCCCGATTCGACGATTTCATCAACTTCCACCACGGTAATCCGCGCGGCCGGGGCCATGACCGCGTTGAAGTTCCGGGATGTCCCCCGGTACACGAGATTGCCCCGGGTATCCGCCTGGTGCGCCCTGATGATGGCGTAGTCGGCCTGCAACCCATATTCGAGGATGTACTCCCGCCCATCGATGACGCGGCTTTCTTTGCCCTCGCTGATGAGCGTACCGGCGCCCGTGGGTGTGTAGAACGCCGGAATCCCGGCGCCGCCAGCGCGTAACCGCTCGGCCAGCGTCCCCTGCGGCACGAGCTCCAAATCCACCTCCCCGCGACGGTACGCCAGCTCAAACTCCGACGGACGCGAAACCGACGGCGACACCGGGAACGATGCAATCGCCTTCGCCACCTGCCCGTTTTCGATGAGCAGGCTGTGATCGATGGCCGTCTTGCCTGGCGGCGTGCCAAAACTCACCACCCGCGCGATCCCGGCGGTGTTGCTGACAATGGTCAGCCCCCGGCTGCCCCGGTCCCGCAACGCCACCAGCAGGTAATGGGCCATGCCGCCCGGCCCGCCAAATCCGTCGATGAACACCGTGGCGCCGTCCGGCAAGTCCGCCAGCGCCGACGCCCCGTCGGCATACACCTTGTTGAACGGCGGGCTGCCCAACTCGGGCGGTTCTTCCTCCGTCAACACAAAGAACGCGGAATCCTCGAATGCGGAATCCTCGGGCATATCGTCCGGGTTCACACCCATTGCCGCCAATTGGTCGGCGTCGACGCCAGGACCCAGTATTGATGGGTCGATCACGCGCAATTCAGGCGACACCGACAACGGTGCTCCGGTAATGGCCTGCACCGCCTCCACCGTCCAGCCCGGCGCCAGTTCGGCCAGGGTGAGGCCCGTGCTGCCGACGTCGATCACCGCCACGTCGGTAATGATCCGGTCAACGCACTTCACTCCGTCTACCGGCGAAGTCAGCGCGCCGACGATCCTCGGCGTTCCATCAGACCGGTTGGTATGGGGCATTAATGCCACTACCCGAATCGCTCCAGCCGCCCAGTCAACCAGGCTGTCGGGAGGGTTCAACCCCGGATGGGCCGCCGACGCAGCGCCCGCCAGGTTGCCCGCTGCGTCCACCTGCGCCGCCGATACGATGGCCAGGTCAATGTAGCCACCGCGGGCCAGGGCCGCCGCATCAGATTGCGTCAAGGGGACCCCATCGAGCAAACCGTCGCCGCTCAGGAACCAGGCGCTCAATCCCGGCGGCGCGGCGTGCCGCACCATGATGTCGGGTATGCCTCTGCTTACGGCTACGACTGAGCCCGGCGAGATCTCACGGGCCGCCCGCCGCGCCATCTGCAATTCGTCAAGTTTTGCTGATGTCATGGTCGTTCCATCGCCGATGCGGTGTCGGCTGCCACGATGCGATTGACGAATATGCCAGGCGTGATAACCAGCTCCGGGTCCAGGGTGCCCGGCTCCCCCACGTGATCAACCTCGGCAATTGCCACCCGGGCCGCCGCTGCCATCACCGCGTTCCAACCCCGTTGTGCGCTCCGATACACCAGATTCCCTTGGGTGTCACCGCCATGGGCCCGCAGCAGGGCGAAGTCGCCGCGCAGCGGGAGTTCCAGCACGCACTCTACGCCGTTGATAACCCGCGCCTCCTTTCCGTCGGCAAATCGGGTCCCGGGCCCCACCGGAACGAATACGCCGCCGATGCCGGCGCCGGCGGCCCGTAACCGCTCGGCCAGGATGCCCCGGGGAATGACCTCCACGTCCAGCTCCCCGGCTTTCCACTTGGCCAACAAGCCGCCACCCGGGCCGGAAAACGGCCGCGGTGAGATAATCCTGGCGATCCGGCCGGCGGCCGCCAACCGGGGAATCCCCTCAGCGACGTGCCAGTCGTCAAAATCGCAAACGCAGGTCAGGTTGCCGATACCCGTTTCCAACAGCGCCGTCAGCAGGCCCGTCGGGGCGTTGCTGGCCGATGTCGTACCCAGAAGTATCGTGGAACTGTCCCTCACGTCGGTCAGGGTGGCAGCGGCGGATTCGTATACCTTGGTGAACGGCATGGCGCAACTCGTGAAACGCCAGTTATTTTAGCCTAATCCATCGACCCGATAAAGACGAGCGGCGACCCGATCAAGATGAGCTGGCCGACGCCGAACTTGTCAACGCCGACGCACCCGATTACCATTCGTGGCACACGCATTCTCAATCGTTCATACATGGATGGCCGGTTATCCGTTACCAATACATCAAATGTAGTATCGCGGCGCCCAGCGCGACGATAGAGCTGCCGCCCGCCGGCGCGGAGTGCTCCATTGACCGGGCAGTCGCCCTGGAAATCAGGGAATGTTGCCGCGCATTGGCCCTGATGGACGACCTTTCAGTGGTGACCATCACCGGAGCCGGCCCCGAGTTCGCGGTGGGTCGGCAATCCGCGCCCGACGATGTTCGCGACGCCGACCTGGCTGGCCGCCTGTCCTGGCTGGATGCCATGCGCGTCAGCCAGTCCATTGCCGGCCTGCCCATGCCGGTTATCGCTGCGGTCAACGGGGATGCCACCGCGCACGGGCTGGAAATCGCCCTGGCCGCCGACCTCCGCATTATCGCCGCCGACGCAATCATCGGGGCCGGCGGCATCAACGAGTTTGGCTTCCCCTGCGACGGAGCCACCCAACGTCTGGCGCGACTGGTTGGGCCGGCTCACGCCCGTGACCTGCTGCTCACCGGTCGGCTCCTGGACGCCGACGCGGCGCTGGAAATCGGCCTCGTCAACCGGGTGGTATCCAGCCAGGATCTGAGACAAGCCACCGACGACCTGGCGCAAAGCATCGTCGAATCCGCGCCCATCGCGTGCCGGTTCGCCAAAGAAGCAGTAACCGCCGCCTCAGATCTCACGTTGGGCCAGGGCCTCCGCCTGGAAGCCGACCTCAACATCATCCTGCACAGCACCGCCGACCGGGCGGAGGGCCTGCGCTCTTTTCGTGAGAAGCGATCACCCCAATACACCGGTCGCTAGACTACGCATCGCCTTATGACCGTACGGCTGGACATACACACCCACGTCGGGGAGATGTTTGGATTCCAGCCGCCGACCCCTGAAATCGCCGAGACCGTGATCGACCGGATTCGCGCCGCCGGGCTGGACGGCATTGCGGTTACCGACCACTGGCGTCGCGATTGGGGCCTGCAACTGCACCGCGTGGTGGAACAGCATTTCCCCAATGAGGTCATCATCATTCCCGGGCACGAGATCGACGTCCGGCCCGCCAGCAGTCCCTTCGACGAGTACCACTGCACCGAGTTGTACCTTCCGGAGGGCCGTTTGTTCCGCACCTACTGCCACCCCGGGTACTACACCCCCAACATCGTCATCGAAGCGAACATCCATGGCATCGAAGTCGCCAACTCGCACCACGACTGGCACATCCGGCGCGCGCAGGTGGAACGGGTCGCCGAAACTCACGGCCTGCTGACTTTCAGCGTCAGCGACGCCAACGTCCTGACTGAAATCGGCGCCGGCAGCACCGAGGTAGACCTGGACGATATGATGCGTCGCGCCATCCCCCTGGACTGACCACTACGCCTTTACAACCTCATGGCGTCATTTGCTACCATTATTTACGAGCAGGCCCAGGGCGTAGCCCGTATTTCGCTCAACCGCCCCGACCGCCTCAATGCCTACTCGGTGGCCATGCGCGACGATTTCGCCGAAGCATTGTCCGCCGTGGATGAGGATCCCGACAGTCGGGTGCTACTCATCACCGGAGAAGGTCGGGCATTTTGCGCCGGCGCCGACCTCACCGAGTTTGGCACGGCGCCTTCCCAGGTTATCGCACGCCAAGTGCGCTGGCAGCGCGACGTATGGGGACAACTGGTTGAATTGTCCAAGCCTATCGTGGTAGCAGTGCACGGTTATTGTATTGGATCGGGTCTGGAGATTACGCTGTTGGCCGACGTGCGGTTGGCCGCGCAATCAACGGTGTTTGCCATGCCCGAGGTACAATTGGGAATGATTCCAGCCGCCGGCGGAACTCAGACCATGCCCCGCAATGCCGGTCCGTCAGTGTCCCTCGACCTGCTGCTGACGGGTCGGCGGTTCGACGCTGCGGAAGCCCGACGCCACGGTTTCGTTAGCCGGGTCGTGCCCGACGATCAACTCATTGATGCTGCCTGGACGACCGCCCGGGAAATCGCCAAACAACCGGGCGCCGCAATTGGCGCTATGCGTGCCGCCCTGTCCCGCGCCACCGATCAAGGTTTGGAAGACGGCCTGGCCCGCGAAAAACTCGTCGCCGCCACCCTGATGAATGCTAAACAGATGAATTCTAAAAACGATCTCGTCTGATCCCGGAGCAAGGATGAACATCACCGAATCGCTGATGATAGCGTCGGCTATCGTTCCCGACCGCACCGCCATCATCTACGACGGACAGCGGTTTTCGTTCCAGGACCTGCAGGACCGGGTCAACCGGCTGGCCAACGCTCTGGCCGACCTGGGCGTCGGCCCCGGGGACCGCATCGCTGCCATGCAGACCAACTGCAACCATCTTGTCGAGATTTACTTCGCCGCCGCGCAACTGGATGCAATCTACGTTCCCATCAACTTCCGGGCCAAGGAAAACGAGCTCGCCATCATGCTGGCCATCGCCGAACCCAGCTTGCTTTTCCTCGGCGAACGCTACCTGTCACTGGTACCAGACGACGGCGCGGCGCCCAGCGACCGTATCATCATGCTGGACGCTCCCGCCCGGGACGGCCGCCTGGGCTACGACTCGCTGTTGGCCGGTCAGGACGCCGAACAGCTGCACTTCCCCGAGGGCGACGAGGACGCCACCACGGTGATTATGTTCACCTCGGGTACCACCAGCGTTCCCAAGGGGGTCCAGCTGACCCACGACAGCTTCGGTACCTTCCTGCTCTCCAACGTCACCCCCGCCGACCCTGACGTCGAGGAAACCAACCTGCTCTCTGTTCCGATGTACCACGTCGCCGGCCTGCAGGCCGCACTGTCCGCCGTGTTCGGCGGGCGAACGCTGGTCGTCATGTCCCAGTTCGACGCCGTGGGATGGATGTCTCTGGTCGCCCAGCATCGGGTGAACCGGGCCATGCTGGTGCCCACCATGCTCAAGCGTGTCATCGATCACCCGCAATTCGCGGACTACGACCTCTCGTCGCTGGACGTCATCACCTACGGCGCCGCGCCCATGCCCCTGCCCGTCATACGGGACGCCATCGTGGCATTTCCGGGCGCGCGTTTTATCAATGCCTTCGGCCAGACCGAAACGGCATCCACCATCACCATGCTCCCGCCGGAGGACCACGTGCTGGAGGGCACTCCGGAGGAGGTGGAGACCAAGTTGCAGCGGTTGACATCCATCGGCAAACCACTGGACGACGTGGAAGTGATGATCGTCTCCGAAGACGGCACGGCGATACCCGCGGGCGAAGTGGGTGAAATCGTGGCCCGCGGGCCCCGCATGATGACCGGTTACTGGCGTCAGGAAGAGACCACTGCCGACACGATGCGCTCCGGTTGGCTGTACACTGGCGACCTGGCCTGGCAGGACGCCGACGGATACATCTACCTGGCCGGCCGGGCCCGGGATTTCATCAAACGCGGCGGCGAAATGATCGCGCCGGAAGAGGTGGAGCAAGTCCTGGAAATACATCCCGAAGTCGACGAGGCCGCCGTCATCGGGGTGCCCGACCTGGAATGGGGCGAAGAGGTACGCGCCATCGTTGTGCGTCGCCATCCCACGGTTAGCGCAACGGACCTCATGGACTTTTGCCGGGACCGGCTCTCCGGATTCAAAAGGCCCCGGTCGGTGGTATTCGTGGACGAATTACCCCGTAACGCGATGGGAAAGGTGTTGAAACGCGATCTACGCGAGGAATTCGGTTTTCCGGTTTCGGAAATCTAGTCGGCTAATCTTCAGTACCTGGCAGGTGAGAAATGAAAATTGCAGTTATGGGAACCGGTGGCGTCGGGGGTTATTTTGGCGGCCTCCTGGCCCGTGACGGCCACGAAGTCACTTTCATCGCCCGTGGCCCACACCTCGCCGCGATCCAGCGCAACGGCCTGCGGGTCGAAAGCGCCAACGACGGTAACTTCACCGCGCCGGGCCAGGCCACCGACGACCCGGCCGCCGCCGGCGTGCACGACCTGGTGCTCTTCACCGTGAAGATGTACGACAACGACGACGCCATCCGCGCCATCGGCCCGTTGCTAGGGCCCGACAGCATCGTGTTGACCCTGCAAAACGGCATCGACAACGGCGACGATCTGGCGTCCGTTTACGGCGATTCTCGAGTCATGATTGGCTCGGCCTACATGGAGGGTCGCATCAGCGAACCCGGCGTGGTAACCCAGGGCGGGCCCGGCGCCGCATCTTTCGGTGAGCGTACCCAGGGAATCACGCCCCGGGGCGAGCGTCTGCTGGCGGTGTTCCAGCACGCCAACTGGCGGGTCGACCTGCTGGAAAACATGACCGGAATGCTATGGAAAAAGTTCGCCTAC
The DNA here is from genome assembly GCA_965220105.1 of Dehalococcoidia bacterium. GTDB lineage: Bacteria > Chloroflexota > Dehalococcoidia > Lucifugimonadales > UBA3495 > Bin87. Next base: position 193,758 of record OZ244811.1, read on the forward strand.
CTGTCCGGTTCCGCCGGGGTTTGCGCCGCCAGCGGGTGCCCCTACGGCGAATTACGCACCGTGCCGGAAACCCGCGCCGTCATCGAGGCGGCCATCGCCGAAGCGCTGGCAGTGGGACAGGCTTCGGGCGCGCCGCTGGAGCCAGATTCGCTCGAATGGTCGATGAATGCGTTGGACAACTTCCCAGCAGCCGGCATGGCGTCGTTGGCCAAGGACTTCGCCGAAGGCCGGCCGGTGGAGCTGGAAGGATTGACGGGCAAAGTCATCAGCATGGGCCGCGACCTCAAGGTACCGACTCCGGTCAACCACGCCCTGTACGCTGTGCTGAAGCCCCGGGCGAACCGCATCTGGGAAGAACTAGCCGCCCGATGACCCACCCATTGATACTGTCCCGGTGAACCTCAAACCGGGTCAGGTTGCTTTGGAACAATGTAGGGCCGGCGCTTGCCGGCCCTACATTTATTCTCTGCATTTCAGTGCAGAATCTGCCGATTTCGCATCCACGGATCCGATTCAATGTCGATTTACGTAACTGCAGTTACATCAAACTATTTCTGTTAACACCATCAGATTCTGGAATAATAAGCAGTATCCGTAAGGTATCGAGTCCTTGACAGCGATATTTATTATCGTTACCGTGAATACGCTTATTAATCGTTCTGCTATTTCTATCGCCTGTAAACGCACGGCATGAGGGGACGGTCGCCATGATTCATGCAAGCAGACGCACCGCTACACGATTAATCGTAACGATGAGCTCATTGTTAATATTGGCCATGCTGGTCGCGTGCGGCTCTACCGCCGCACCGGAAACTGAAGGCACCGGCGGGTCCGCCGCCGTTCCCACTGCACTGGCGGCTCCCGCTTCAGGCGACAGCCCCGCGCCGACCGCAATGCCGGATGCCACCGCGTCCGCGCCCGCGGCAACGGACCAGGGCAAGTACGGCGGCATCATTGCCGGTCAGAACTCCGGCGCCGTGGCGCACTGGAGCATCTGGCAGTGCGGGTCTGGCGGAACGTGCATGACCCATACCGCCCCGCTGTACAACGGACTGGTGCAGTTCGACGGCACTACCGCCGAATCCCTGGACATCCGGGGTGACCTGGCCCAGGAATGGACCATCGACGACTCCGGGACCCTCTACACCTTCCACCTGCACGAAAACGCCAGATGGTGGGACGGTATGCCGGTCACTTCCGAGGACGTGGTCTTCAGCCTCAACGAAATGGTCCGGGAAGATGTCGCCCGCCCCAGGGCCGGGCAGATACGGCCCTACTACCAGAGTTCCCGGGTCATCGACCCGACCACCGTGGAAGTTCAGCTCAATTTCCCCTCCGGCGCCTTCCTGCAATATCTGAGCACTGAATTTATGAAGATCTTGCCCAAGCACCACGTGGAAACCGGCGTGGACATGAAGAAAGAGGGGAACATCCTCGGCTCCGGCCCCTTCAAACTCAAGGAGCACAAGAAGGACGTGGCCAGCGAGTACGAGAAGAACGAGGATTACTTCAAGGAAGGTTTGCCCTATGTCGATGGGCTGAAGTATTTCTTCATCGTGGACAGCAGCACCGTCATTGCCGCATACCTCTCGGGGCAAGTCATGCTGACTACCTTCGGCAACAGCAACCTGAACATACGGGAAGGCGAAACGCTGCAGGAACGCATTGGCGACAAGGCCACGGTCTATTACCCCGGCCCGGTCGCCTGGGTCGGCTTCATGATGAACACCACCCGGGAGCCCTTTGACGACCCTCTGGTGCGCCAGGCAATGCACCTGGCCCTGGATCGCCAGGACTTTATTGACATCTTCGGCAACGGCAAATACCACATGGGCGGCCCCTTCCCGCCCGATACCTGGTTCTCGCTGTCCTCTGAGGAGCTCGCTCAACTACCCGGATACCGGCGTACCACCGATGGCGAAAAACATCCCGATGACATCGCCCGCGCCAAAGAGCTCCTGGCCGAAGCTGGCTATCCCGACGGGTTTGAAGCGTCCATCCTGGCCGCCAACTTCGTCAACTTCCCGGAAATGGCTCAGCTTGCCGCCGATCAGCTACGTCGGTCGATCAATGTCGAGCTGGAGGTGCAGCCCGCCGAGCCCACCGCCGGCTACGCTCGCTATGAGGCCGGCGACTGGCAAGCCGGGTTCCACGGGAACGGTTTCCTGATCCTCGACCCGGACGCCATCATCGGCGGGTCATACCTGGCCAGCGGCACCCGCAACTACAGCGACTGGGAACCGACCGAAATCACCCGCCTGTTCAACGAACAGATCAAGGAACCCGACCAGGCAAAACGGCGCCAAATCGTGCAGGAGATGTCGGATTATCTCCGCAACACCGACTCCCACGTCGCCATCACCCACTGGCAATTGGTGGTCCACATCGTCGACTCCAGGATCCAGAATTTCAACGTGCCGGCGACCCTGTTCCTGCACGAAATGAAGGAGCATCTCTGGTGCGACCCGGCCTGTTAGAGACCTCGCCGAAGACCGACCTCGCCTACACCTCGAACCCGCGTACTCCCATTACGCGGGTTCGTCCCGTCCCATACTCCATTGACATTGATACTCTTTATTGTTAATTTACGGGCTGCGTTCGCCGACGGATTACTCAAAACCGTTGCATGCAAGAGGGACCGATGATGTTTATTTCATTCAACTCAGCAACAGTACGCCTTATCGTAGTGATTTCGGTAATCGTCTCCATTATCGCTGTCATCGCTTGCAGTTCCACCGCGCCCGCCGACTCCACCGACTCCGGATCGGCGGCTCCCGCCGCCACCGCCGTCGAATCCAGCAGCGGCGCCGAAAGCCCAGCTCCCACCGCCGCGCCCGCCTCCACCGACGCTGCACCCGTAGCGTCCGACCGGGGGCGCCAGGGCGGTATCCTCACCGCGCAGAACGCGGGCAGCGTGGCGCACTGGAGCGTCTGGCAGTGCGGGTCCGGTGGCACCTGCATGACGCCCACCTCGCCGATGCACAACGGTCTCGTCCAGTACAACGGTGAGACCGCGGAACCCCTGGACATTCGCGGCGACCTGGCCAGTGAATGGAGCGTAGACGACGCCGGCACCACCTACACCTTCCGCCTCCGTGACAACGCGAATTGGTGGGATGGCACGCCGGTATCCGCCGACGACGTGGTCTACAGCTTGGACGAGATGAAGCGCGACGACGTCCCCCGGCCGCGCTCCGGTCAGTTCCGGCCCTACTACGACCGCTCTGAAGCCATCGACCCCAAGACCGTGGCCGTATACCTCAAGTTCCCGTCCGCGGCATTCCTCCAGTACCAGGCCACCGAGTTCGTAAAGATCCTCCCCAAACACCATGTGGAAACCGGCGTGGACATGAAGAAGGAGGAGAACATCCTCGGCTCCGGCCCCTTCAAGCTCAAGCAGTACAAGAAGGATATTTCCATCGAGTACGAGAGAAACGAGGGCTATTTCAAGGAAGGCATGCCCTACTTCGATGGGCTCAAGTACTTCATCATCGTGGACACCAGCACCATCGTCGCGGCGTACCTGTCCGGCCAGGTGATGATGACCACCTTCGCCAACAGCAACCTCAACGTCCGCGACGGCGAGCAGCTGCAGGAACGTATCGCGGATCGTGCCACCGTCCACTATCCCGGACCCTTGGGCTGGGCCGGCTTCATGATGAACACCAGCCGGGAACCCTTTAACGACGTTCGCGTCCGGCGTGCCGTGCATCTGGCCATCCACCGTCAACCCTTCCAGGAAATCTTTGGCAACGGACGTTATCCCATCGGAGGGCCCTTCCCGCCGGACCAATGGTTCTCCCTGTCATCGGAAGAGTTGCTGGATCTCCCCGGGTATCGCGAAACCGCCGATGGGGCGAAACACCCCGACGACATTGCCGAGGCCAAGCGGTTGCTGGCCGAGGCCGGTTATCCCGACGGACTTGAGACCACAACGCTGGCCGCCAACTTCCTGGGCTTCCCCGAAATGGCCCAGCTCGCCGCCGACCAACTGCGTCGGTTCGTCAACATCAAAACTGAAGTGCAGCCCGCAGAACCCACCGCCGGCTACGCCCGCTACGAGTCAAACGACTGGCATTCGGGCGTGCACGCCAACGGGTTCCTGATTCTGGACCCTGACGCCATCATCGGCGGTTCCTACCTCGCCACCGGAACTCGAAACTACAGCGACTGGGAACCTCCACGCATCAGGGAGCTGTTCGAGGAGCAGATCAAGCAGCCCGACCAGGCCAAACGCCGCGAGTTGGTGCAGCAGATGTCCGAGTACCTGCGCGACACCGATTCCCACGTCGCCATTACCCACTGGACGTTGACGGTTTGGGTCGTGGATTCGCGCATCCAGAACTTCAACCTGCCTTCCACCTTCTCGGCCCACAACATGAAGGAACACCTGTGGTGCGATCCGGCCTGCTGACCACAGGCCGTGTTCCGCTCAGCTGCAGCCGATAACACTTCTCAATATTTTGTAAGTCGGAGCATGATATGCAGAAAAAACCTTTCAATTTCCCAGCTTCCCGGGTGATCGCCGGAATCTTGCTGATGGTCTGGTGGCCGGATTGGCCGCCTGTGGGTCCACAGCGCCCGCCGATACCGGCGACGACCAGGCTCCGATGCAGGCCGCCACTGCGCCGGCCTCCGAAGCAGCGCCCACCGCGATTCCGTCGGATGCCGCGGCCGCGCCGGCCACCGAGGATCAGGGACGGTACGGCGGCATCATCACTGCCCAAAACACGGGCAGCGTCGCCCACTGGAGCGTCTGGCATTGCGGCTCCGGCGGTACGTGCATGGCGCCCACCGCTCCGCTCTACAGCGGTCTGGTTCAGTACAACGGCGAAACCGCCGATCCCCTGGACATCCGGGGCGACCTGGCCACCGAGTGGGGAGTCAGCGAAGACGGGACCTCGTACACCTTCCACCTGCATGAAACCGCGAAGTGGTGGGACGGCATGCCCGTCACTGCCGAGGACGTGGTCTTCAGCCTGGATGAAATGGTGCGGGACGACGTCCCTCGCCCCCGGGCCGGACAATTCCGTCCTTACTACGAAAGCTCCCGGGTCATCGACCCCAAAACGGTTGAGGTAACCCTCAAGTTCGCCTCCGCCGCTTTCCTCCAGTTTCAGGCCACCGAGTTCGTCAAAATCAAGCCGATGCACCATTTCGGAAACGACCTGGACATGAAAAAGGAGGAAAACATCCTCGGCTCTGGCCCCTTCAAGCTCAGCGAGTACAAGAAGGACATATCCATCGAGTACGAGAAGTACGAGGACTACCACATGGAAGGCATGCCCTACGTCGACGGGCTGCAGTACTTCATCATTCCCGACAGCAGCACCACCCTGGCTGCCTACCTGTCCGGCCAGGTCATGATGACCACTCACCAGAATAGTAACCTCAACATCCGTGAAGGTGAGCAGCTCCAGCAGCGCCTGGGGGATCGCGCCACCGTCCATTTCCCCGGCCCTACCAACTGGGTCGGCCTCATGATGAACACCGAACGGGAGCCTTTCAATGACGTGCGCGTCCGGCGGGCAATGCACCTGGTAACCCATCGGCAACCGTTCATCGACACCTTTGGCAACGGGCGGTACTACCTCGGCGGCCCATTCCCGCCGGATCAGTGGTTCTCGCTCTCCACCGAAGAGCTGTCGGAATTGCCCGGCTACCGCGAGACCGCCGACGGCGAAAAGCACCCGGACGATATCGCCGAGGCCGAACGGTTGTTGACTGAAGCCGGCTATCCGGATGGGTTCGAGACCACCATCCTCGCCGCCAACTTCCTGGGCTTCCCTGACCATGCTCAACTCTCCGCCGACCAACTGCGCCGCTACCTGAACATTACCGCCGAGGTGCAACCGGCAGAGGCCACGGCGGGCTACGCTCGCTACGAGGGCGGCGACTGGGAGATGGGAGTACACGGCAACGGCTTCCTCATCCTGGACCCGGACGCGATCATCGGCGGCTCCTACCTCGCCACCGGCACTCGCAACTACAGTCGCTGGGAGCCGCCACGCATAACCGAGCTGTTCAACCAGCAGATTCGGGAAACCGACCAGACCAAACGCCGCGAGATCGTGCAGCAGATGGCCGACTACATGCGAAACGAAGACTCCCATGTAATCATCATGCACTGGAGCCGACTGGTGTTTGTGGTGGACAACCGCATTCAGAATTTCAACCTGCCGGCTACGTTCTCGTCCCACAACAACAAGGCTCATCTCTGGTGTGATCCGGCCTGCTAGCTGACCATGGCAACCAGGCCGCCTACCGCCGTCGAACCAACATTTCCCTAAAGTACCTTCGCCCGACGAAGTACCTTCACCCGACTAACCGCCGAAAATCCGACCCGGACCTCACCTCGGGGGAATCATGCAAGGATACCTGGCCAAGCGAATCCTGCTATTCATACCGACCCTGCTCCTGGTGACGCTGATGGTGTTTTCCCTGATGCGTTTGATACCGGGCGACCCGGCCTACCTCCTGCTGGCCGGTTCGGATGGCGAGGGCCAGTTCACCGAAGAGCAGCTCGACAAATTGCGCCACGAACTGGGCACCGATCGTCCGCTGCCTGTCCAGTATCTCACCTGGATCTGGGGTCTGGCGCGGTGGGACTTCGGCACGTCCCTGTATTACGACACGCCCATCTCCGAGGACATCAGCTCCAAACTGCCCATCACGCTGGAGCTGACGGTGCTGGCCCTGATCTTCGCCTTTGCGGTGTCCGTCCCGCTTGGGGTGTTATCGGCGGTCAAGCAGGACTCGATCGCCGACTATGTGTCCAGGGTGATAGCCATCGCGGGGATCTCCATGCCCACCTTCTGGACCGGCATCCTGGTCATCTACTTCCTGGTGAAGTGGTTCAACTGGTTACCACCACTGGACTATACCCACATCTGGGAAAACCCGTGGATAAATATGCAGCAGCTCTTGTTCCCGGCGCTGGCGTTGGGGTTCTACAACATGGCCCTCATCGCCCGGGTAACCCGGTCTTCCATGCTGGAAGTATTCCGGGAGGACTACATCCGCACGGCCCGATCCAAAGGCCTCAAAGAATTTGCGGTAATCGTGCGCCACGCTCTGAAGAACGCCTTTCTGCCAGTGATAACCATTTCGGGATGGCAAATCGGGCGGCTCATCGCCGGCACGGTGGTCATCGAAACCATTTTCCTGGTTCCCGGCATGGGGCGGCTGCTCATCGACAGCATCTTCCATCGGGACTACACCATGATACAGAGCATCGTGATGGTAATCGCCTTCCTGGTGTTGGCGATCAACCTGTTCGTAGACCTGCTGTACGGCTGGATCGACCCACGGATTCGTTACGAATAGACGTCGGGCGGATCGGCAACTGACTAACAACCAGGAGGCATACCATGGCGCAGCAAGTCGCCGGGCCATTGACGAGTTCTGAACCGGCATTGACGGGGATGCGTCCTCGACCAACCCTTTGGCAAAACATTATTTCGTTCACGCGACGCAAACCGTTGGGGGCGTTTGGCGCGGTGCTGGTCATCGTGCTGGTCATCGTGGCCATGATCGCACCCGTGATCGCCACCGAAGACCCGCTGAAAACCAACTCCAAGCACGTCTTCAATCCGCCGGGCGGCGAGACCTGGCTGGGCGGCGACCAGATCGGTCGCGACGTGTTCAGCCGTCTCGTGTACGGCACCCGCATCTCGCTGGCAGTAGGCCTGCTCAGCGTGTTTTTCGGCGTCACCATCGGCGCCTTCATCGGCATCGTCAGCGGGTACTTCGGCGGCATCACCGACCTGGTGATACAACGCCTCATGGACGCCATGATGTCCTTCCCCGCCCTGATTCTGGCGCTGGCGATCATGGCGGCGCTGGGGGCCTCGGTGACCAATGTGGTGATCGCCCTGAGCGCGGTGTTCATACCGGGCGCGGCCCGAACGATTCGGTCCCAGGCCTTGAGCATCAAAGAGGTGGACTACGTGCTGGCGGCCCGGGCCGTGGGCGCCGGCGACTGGCGGATCATAATGCGGCACATGGCCCCCAACTGCGCTGCCACGTTCATCGTCCTGGCCAGCATCTCGCTGGGCTGGGCCATTGTGGTCGAAGCGTCGCTGAGCTTCCTCGGCGTGGGAATCCCGCCGGACGTGCCCTCCTGGGGTGGCATGCTGAACGGCGTGGCACAGAACTCCCTGGACGTTGCCCCCTGGTTGGGCGTCTTCCCGGGACTGGCCATTGTCATCACCGTGTTCGCCGTGAACCTGCTGGGAGACGCCCTGCGCGACGTCCTCGACCCGAGGTTGCGCGGCGCCAACTAGCCGACCGAAAGGCCCCTCTCCTCCTGGGAGAGGGGCCTCGGGTGAGGGGCCGGCCCCCGCCCTAATTCTCCGGAAAGGTCAGCTTCATTAGTACGTGGCGACGGTTCTTGGTGTGAGGTCGCACGTGTTCCGGCCAACGCCCGGCGTCCACAGCATCGGCCCACTCAGGGCTGGTCAGGATCTCGGGGTTATCCAGCTGGTAGACAGCGTGGTGCTTTTGCATCCCTGGGATGTCGATTTCCTGCACCTGGCCTCCCATGGCCATCAGCAGACGCTGGGTTTCGTAGCGCGTCACCCCGGAAACACCCGGGACCTGATTGAGCAGGGGGCAGTGTTCAGTGTTGTAAACGTCGTTGAACAGGGCTTCGTGTTCGGGGTCGATATCCATGCTGGCGATGAACAGGTACTTCGAGGTCATATCGGCCATTTTGGCGCCTCCGTGAAAGTTTAGTGAGATTGGTGAAGCAGTTGGCCGGCCACGGCCCAGTCGATTCGTGCCGCTGCCAGGTCGCCCATCGCAGCGTACGCCTTGCCACGGGAAACGTAGGCTTCGGTGTGCCGAGGGTCCAGTTCGATGGCCACGGTGAAAGCCGAGACCGATTGCTCCGGTTTGCCTCCGTCGCGCCGGGCCAGTCCCAGCCAGTAGTATCCAGCAGGGTCGACCGGAGACTGGGCGACCGCGACCGACAGGTCCGCCTCAGCGGCGGCGAATAAACCCAGTTTATAGCGGGCTCGCCCCAGCGTCAGCCGCAGTTCAGCGGAATCGCCGCCCAGCTCGATGCAGCGACTGCAATCCGCCGCGGCAGCTTCCCACTCGCCCAATCCGATGTTGGCCAGTCCACGAGTGAGCCACCCCTCCGGGTTCGCCGCGTCGATGACTACGGCGGCATCCAGTTCCGTGACGGCGGACGCGTAGCGTTGCAGCCGGAGCAATACCCGGCCTCGCAAGACCCGGACGGCGGCGTTCCCCGGCTCGGCCAACGAGGCCAGGTCCAGCGTAGCCAGGGCAACCTCCAGCTTCCCGTCGGCCAGGCACTCCCGGGCACGGGCCAGGTAATGGTCTGAACCCGGCGCGATTGAGTCAATCCGCGCGCCGTTGCGGCTCGTGGGTTGATATGGCTGGGAGCTGGTCATTCAGATGGAGAAAGAACGGCGGGCGCACGTCTCGGTTGACGTCCGCCCGCTGCAAGGTCGGATGAGGACGACTTGTGGATGGACTAAAAGGCGCGCCGATGGGAGTAGTTAATCTCCGCGTTGGTGATGAACTCCAGCAGGACGGCGTTGCCTTCTTCGTTCTGCCGGCGGGCGCGCTGGAAAGCGCCGGATATATCGTTGGGGTCGGTGACGCGCTCGGCGTATCCGCCCATGGCCCGGCCCATGTCGGCGTAGTTGCCGCCCAGGTCTCGGGTGTTGTACAGGTCGTGGGAACGCTGCATGGCGTTGGTCTCTACCGCCATCGTGGAGTTGTTCAGCACGACGGTGGTGATGGGGGCTCCGCTGCGGACGGCGGTTTCGAAGTCGAGGCCGACCATGCCGAAGGCTGCGTCGCCCATGAAGTTGACGCACATTTTGTCCGGGTCGGCCAGCTTGGCGCCGATCACCAGGCCAAGTCCGGTTCCCAGGCCGTGGGATTTACCCCAACCCAGGTAGGTGCGGGGCCCGCCGGAGCGGTAGAAGGGCGTTATCTGGTCGCGGGGACTTCCGGAGTCATGGGTAATGATGGCTTCGCTGGAGGGCACGGTCTGCTGGAACTCGGTGATGACCCGGTACGGGTTGACCAGTGGCCCAGGGTCTGCGGTCAGGTGTTGCCACTCGGCCAGCCAGGCATTACGGACGGATTCGATTTCGCCGGGAATCTCAGCGTTGCCGCGACGCGTGTCGCCGACGATTTCGGTGCAGGCGTCGATCATCTGGCGAAGGGCAAGCTTGGCGTCGCCGATGAGGGGAAACTCGACGTCGTAATCCTTGTTCAAGTCCTGCGGGTCGTTGGTATTCTGGATGAGGGTGCGACCGGTCGGCAGGTTCATAGACATGCCGTGCTTGGTGAAGCTGCAACCCACACCGAAGATCACATCGGCGCGGCGCATGTGGTGGTAGACCGTACCGGACATTACGCCGGAGCCACTGCCCAGGGCAAGGGGATGGTGCTCGGGAAACCCGCTCTTGCCCAGAAGCGTGGTCATCACGGGAACGGACAGGAGCTCGGCCAGTTCAACCAGCTCGTCGGTGGCCTCGGCGTACATGACGCCCTGGCCGGCGTGAAGCACCGGGTGGGTGGCGGAGCAAAGGGCCCGTGCCGCTGCCTCCACGTCCCGCGGATTGGCCTGGGATACGGAACGCCGCACGTTCCCGCCCCAATAAAACGCCTCTTCGGATACTTCTTCGAGGGCCACGTCGGCGGGGATTTCCACCATTGACGGGCCAGGGCGTCCGGTGTAGAGCGCGTTGACCGCACGGCGCATAACCTGACTGGCGCTGCCGGCCAGATTCATCCGTTCCAGGTGCTTGGTAACGCTGGCATAACTCTCGATGGAATCGAACATGGGGAACACACCCTGCCGTTCCCGGGGATGTCCCAGGGGGAGCAGCAGGATCGGCACCGAGTCGGAAAACGCCGTGGCTACGCCAGAATAGGCGTTTTCGGCGCCAGGGCCGTACTGCATGGCGAAGACGCCCGGGGGCCTACCGTTGGTAACGCGGCTGTACCCGTCGGCAATGCCGACCCCGACGCGCTCCTGCCGGCAGATGATGGGCCGGATGCCGGCAGCGGCGCAGGCCTCGATGACCGGCGTCGTGGGGAAGCAGGAAAGGTATTGGACACCCTCCCGCTTCAGGATTTCAGCGATAGCATCAATAGTTTGCACGGTGAGTACCTCGACTCAGGTTGGCCCGATATGGCCGATTGCCGCCAAGTATAACATCGGGGTGTGCAGGGGTTTGCCGCCGTAGGGTTCGCCCGCGCCTCTGGCCCCTCGCGCGATGGGAAAGAGGGGCGCATTGGAGGGGAGCATTGAGTGTATGGCCTGGGTTACCTCCTGCACTGCAATGACGGGCCAGGGTCATTCGATTATCGGCAATGTCATTGCGAGCGCAGCGTGGCAATCTCGTTGGCGAAGAAAACCCGGCTACCGGATCGAGATTGCCACGTCGCTGCGCTCCTCGCAATGACATTAAGGGACAATCGAAAGACCCTGAATTACGGGCGGGGCGTGATTGTTTCGCTGGGGTATACTGCGTAGAACGTCGGTCGCCGACACACCATGCGTGCAGGACTACGTTTTGGAAAACGGAGCATTACAGGGCGTCAAGGTCGTTGACCTGACCCACCACATTGCCGGGCCATACGCCACCAAGCTACTGGCCGATTTCGGCGCCGAGGTTCTCAAGGTGGAGCGGCCCGAAGGCGACCCGGCCCGGCGGTTGCCTCCGTTCTTCCACGACGAACCCCATCCGGAGAAGAGCCTGCCTTTTTTGTACCTCAATACCAACAAGCAGAGCATCACGCTTAACATCAAGACCGAGGCCGGGCGTGGCATTCTGCTCAATTTGCTGGCGGACGCCGACGTGGTTGTGGAGAATTTCGCCCCGCGAGTGATGCCGTCACTGGGCCTCGATTACGACGCGCTGCACGAACACAACCCCCGCCTGGTGGTGGCGTCGGTGTCGAACTTCGGCCAAACCGGACCGTGGCGCGACTATCGGGCGCCGGAAATCGTGGCATACGCCCTGGGCGGCCTGATGTATATCTTCGGTGCCTACGACCGTGAGCCCCTGAAACACGCGCTGCACCAGGCCCAGTTCAAGGCGGGGACCAACCTGGCGTCGGCGACGCTGATGGCCGTGTACCACCAGCGGCTCACCGGCGAGGGGCAGCGGGTTGACGTGTCCATCCAGGAAAGTATCGCGTCGGCGCTGCGTGACGTGACCAACAACTACACCTACACGGGCGCGGTGCGCCGGCGGCAACCCAACCACACCGGCGACCTGACCCGTCTGCGGGCAGTATCCGACGGGTACGTGCTGCCTAATCCGGGTCTCGGCGCGTCGGTGAACTGGCAGGTGCTGGTCGATTTCCTGGAGGCGCCGGAGCTTGACGACCCTCGCTTCGACAACCCGTCGGTACGCCTCGAAAACGCCGAGGCGCTGGGCGACATTCTGGATCAAATCTTCGCCACCAAGCAGAAGCAGGACATTTTCTACTCTGCCCACGAGAAGCGGTTCATCTACGGCGTCATCGATTCCCCCGAGGAGACGGTGGACAATCCGCAGATCCAGGCCCGGGGGTATTACGTGCCGTTGACTCATCCCGAGATGGGCGAGATTACCTTCCCGGGGGCTCCATTCCTGCTGAGCGATTCGCCATGGCAGGCCGAAACTGCCGCGCCGTCGCTGGGCGAACACAACGCCGACGTGCTGGGCAGGCTGGGCTACGATGCTCAGGGCCTGGCCTACCTGCGCGCCTCGGAGGTTATCTGACATGGCCGGACCGTTGCAGGGCGTTCGCATCGTGGAGATGGGGCAGCTCATTGCTATCCCCTCGGCAATGAAGTGGCTGGGGGACATGGGCGCCCAGGTGATTCGGCTGGAGTCGGTGCAACGGTTGGAGAGCTACCGGACCGATTCCCTGTACCTCAACGACGTCGATGGCGACTTCTGGAACCGGGGCGCTAACTTCTACGAGCAGAACCGGAACAAGCTGGGCCTGACTCTCGACCTGAGTCGCGACGAAGGGCGGGCTGTCCTGCGCGATCTCATCGCAGTTTCTGACGTGTTCGCTGAGAACTTCACTCCCCGAGTGGTTCACAACTTCGGCCTGGAGTACGCAGACCTGCGGAAGATACGCCCTGACATCATCATGGTGTCATCTACCGGCTACGGGTTTGACGGGCCGTGGGCCAACTTCGGCGCCACCGGGCCGGCCACCGAGGGCGCCGCCGGATTGGCCTACATGACCGGGTACAAGGACGGCGGGCCGGTAATGTCGGAAATTCCGTACACGGATTACACGGCCGGCGAGCACACGGTGACGGCGGTGATGCTGGCGTTGATGCACCGATTGAACACCGGCCGAGGGCAGTTCATCGACATTTCCCAGACGCAGACCTGCAGCGCCACCATCCCCGAGGCCCTGCTGGACTGGACGGTGAACGGCAGGATCGAACCCCGGTTGGGCAACGAAGACCCGGCGATGTCTCCCCACGGGTGCTACCCCTGCCACGGCGACGACCGGTGGATCGCCATTGCGGTGGACAGCGACACGGCATGGCAGGCGTTATGTCGAGTCATGGGGCGGGCCGATTGGGCTGCCGACCCACGATACGGGGACGTTATGAGCCGCATCGCTCACCGGCAGGAGCTGGACCAGATGCTGGCGTTCGAGACGCGCGGGCACGACAATCATCGACTGATGGCGGAGTTGCAGGCCGAAGGCGTGGCGGCCGGCGCCGTGATGGACAGCAAGGACCTGCTGTTCAACGAACATTTGAATGCCCGGCAGTTCTACGAAGTCATCGAACACCACCCGGACACGGGTATGCCGCCCCTGCCCTACGCCAGCCGGGGGTGGAAGCTGGAAGGGACGCCGGCGATTTCTCCAAAGCCGGCGCCGATTATGGGCGAACACAACCGAATGTTGCTGGCAGACTTGCTGGGAAGGTCCCAGGCGGAGATAGAATCGCTGGCCGAGGCCGCAGTGATCGGGGTTGCTCCGCTAACCCCTCGGGGGGTTCGCCGCCCGTCGTTGGACGAACAGGTGCGGCAGGGCCGGATGCAACGCTACGAGACAGACTACGCCCAGCAGATAAGACGGCAGTTTGGGATTTCCGAACGCTAACGTAGCGGTGTTAAAAATTTAACCTGAATCCGAAGACAACGGACCCTGGCACCCGCGGAAGACAAAAATGATCGATAGGATTATTGGTTACACTCTATTGATGGCCTGTTTGTCGATAGTGACCGGGTTTGCATTGATAGTGATCGGCGCGTTCGTATGGCGACCCGTGTTTGATGCAATTTGGCCTGCCGCCGGATGGATGATGGCTATCGGGATCCTGGTGGGAGGCATTGCCGGAGCTGGATCGTTGGTGGACGGTCGTCGGAGATCATGATACCTCCGTGGTTAAGTGAGCACGCCACCCTCATCCGCCTTGCCGGACTCGTTATCGCCCTAACCGCGCTGGTCATCATAGCTGCGATTCCAGCATTATTCGCATTGAATTTTATCCCGCTGCCTGTCAACGCAATATGGGACAAGATTTTGCGGAACATGGGTTACAGTATTACGGCTGGTGCGCTGCTCATATTAATAGTAGCCATCTTTGATCTATTGAAAGCGCAAGTTAACGCGCAGCAAAGCTGACAATGGTCCTCCTATTTGCAGCAGCGGAGCGATTTCCCCAACTTCATACGGCGGCGTTCACGTGCCTTGTCGCGCCTCGAAGGCGGTAATGGCGTCCTCATGCTGCAGGGTCAGTCCGATATCGTCCAGGCCGTTGAGCAGGCAGTAGCGGCGGAATTCGTCCACTTCGAAGTCAACGACGATATCCTCATCAGCGTCGCGGACCTGCTGCGCTTCCAGGTCGACGGTGAGCTGGACGCCGGGGTTTTCTTTGGCTTTATCCATGATGCGCCGGACGTCCGCCTCGGGCAGAGCCAGTGGTAGCAGGCCATTCTTGAAGCAGTTGTTGTAGAAGATATCGGCAAAACTGGGGGCGATAACGCAGCGGATGCCGTAGTCTTCCAGCGCCCACGGGGCGTGTTCGCGGGACGAGCCGCAGCCGAAGTTAGGGCCGGACACCAGGATTTTGGCCGGCCGGTAGGGAGCCTGGTTGAGGACGAAATCGGGGTTTTCCGAGCCGTCTTCCCGGTAACGGTAACGGTCGAATAGATTCGGACCGAAGCCGGTGCGCGCGATGCTCTTCAGGTAAACGGCCGGGATGATCATATCGGTGTCGACGTTGACCTGATCGAGGGGCGCGACGACGCCTTCCAGACTGACAAATGGTTCCATGTTCTTCACCTCGGGTGAATGAATCAGAGGGCGACGGGTTAGAACTCGCGCACGTCGACGAAGTGGCCGGCGATGGCAGCAGCGGCAGCCATCTCGGGGCTGACCAGGTGGGTGCGTCCGCCGTTACCCTGACGGCCCTCGAAGTTGCGGTTGGAGGTGGAAGCGCAGCGCTGGCCGGGGTCGAGAATGTCCGGATTCATCCCCAGGCACATCGAGCAGCCGGCGACGCGCCAGTCGAAGCCGGCGTCCTTGAAAACCTGGTCCAAGCCCTCGGCCTCGGCTTCCATCTTCACCCGGGCGGAGCCGGGCACCACCATGGCGTACACGTCGCTGCTGACCCGGCGGCCCCGGATGACGCTGGCGGCGGCGCGCAGGTCGTCGATGCGGGCGTTGGTGCAGGCGCCGAGGAACACCCGGTCGATCTTGATGTCCTGGATAGCCTGGTTGGCCTCCAGACCCATGTACTCCAGGGCGCGTTCGGCGGCTTCCCGCTCGCCCGTGGTCCCGAAGGAGTTGGGGTCGGGCACCCGGTCGGTTACCGATACGACCATATCGGGTTTGGTGCCCCAGGTGACGAAGGGGGCCAGCTCGTTGGCCGGTATGATGACCGTGCTGTCGTAGGTAGCGCCGGCGTCGGTGGCCAGGGCTCGCCATTCTTCGATCTTGGCCTCCAGCTCGGCGCCCTTGGGGGCATAGGGCCGGGTGCGAACGTAATCGAAGGTGGTGCCGTCGGGAGCGATCATGCCGGCTCGCGCGCCGCCCTCGATGCTCATGTTGCAGACGGTCATGCGTCCGTCCATGGACAGGCCGCGGATGGCCTCGCCGGTGTACTCGATGACGTGGCCGGTGCCGCCGTTGACCCCGATCTTGCCGATGATGCCCAGGATAACGTCCTTGGCTGAAACACCGTTGGGCAGGGGGCCGTCCACCCGGACTTCCATGGTGCGCGGCTTGGACTGGCGCAGGGTCTGGGTGGCCAGCACGTGTTCGACTTCCGACGTGCCGATGCCGACGGCGAAGCAGCCCAGGGCGCCGTGGGTGGAGGTGTGACTGTCGCCGCACACCACGGTCTTGCCGGGGAGGGTGAAACCGAGGTCGGGCCCGATGATGTGGACGATGCCCTGGTTTTCGCTGAACCGGTCGTAGTAGAAGGGCAAGCCAAACTCGGCGGCGTTGCGGTCCAGAGCGTCCAGCTGGGCCTTGGATATCTGGTCTTCGATGGGCCGGGTCAGTTCCCAGGTGGGTGTGTTGTGATCGGCAGTTGCGACGGTGAGGTCAGGGCGACGCACGGGCCGTCCAGCCATCCGCAAGCCATCGAAAGCCTGCGGGGAGGTAACCTCATGCACCAAGTGCAAATCGACGTAGATCAGCGAGGGTTGCCCGGGTTCTTCGTGGACCACGTGGGCATCCCAGATTTTTTCAAACATGGTTTTGGCGGCCATCTTATCCTCCGAATCCAACTAGTCCGAATCCAACTAGCGTTGAAAGCCGTGTAATTATAGCACCAGGCGGCCTTTCCGCTGACCGTCGTTGGGTGGAGGCCAGGACCTTTCGATTGTGGTCAATGTCATTGCGAGCGCAGCGTGGCAATCTCGTTGGCGAAGCAAACCCGGCTACCGGATCGAGATTGCCACGTCGCTGCGCTCCTCGCAATGACATTAGCAGACAATCGAACGACCCTGGGTAGAGGGTTCGCGTCCGGGCTTGGGATTGTACCCTAATGATCCCATCTCCCACCGGGTAAGGAGGAACTGTTGGGGTTGAAGACAGGCGAGTTCGGGTGCCTGTGATAAACTGCCGGCACTCCCGAATTACCGACCTGAATACCCGAAAATCATGCGGAGGAATTCCGATGCCGTCCAACGAAAATGTGATCCTGCCCGATAACGTTCGACCGGTTCATTACGACCTGACGTTGACACCCAATTTCGACAATTTCACCTTCGATGGCGAGGTGGACATCACGGTTAGCATGGCGCCGGGCACCACCCAAATCGTCCTGAACTGCGACGAAATTGACATTCAGGCGGCGGCCATCGGTTGGACCGACGTGGACGGTTCCCACGAACTGGCGTCCACGGGCATTACTTACAATAAAGACGCTGAACAGGCCACTATCGGAATCGCCGGCGTGCCCTCCGAAGGGCTGGTGGGCAACCCGCACCTGCGTATGACTTTCACCGGCGAATTGAACGACAAGCTGCGCGGGTTCTACCGCAGCCAATACACCAACCCCGAGGGGGAAACGGCGTATTTGGCGACCACCCAATTTGAGGCCACTGACGCCCGTCGGGCGCTGCCCTGCTGGGATGAACCAGCCGTCAAGGCGACGTTCCAGGTTACGCTGAATATTCCGGCGGAAATGGAGGCGGTTTCCAACACGCCGATCATCCAGGACACGGCGGGCCCGACGGCAGGTACCAGGACGGTGGTGTTCGACCAGACGCCGGTGATGTCCACGTACTTGCTGGCATTTGTCATCGGCGACCTCGCCCGCGTGGAAAAGGAAGCGGCGGACGGAACGGTCGTCGGCATTTGGACCACGCGGGGCAAGGAACATCAGGGCGATTTCGCGCTCGATACATCGGTGAAGTTGTTGTCCTTCTTCAACGACTACTTCGGCATCCGGTATCCGTTGCCCAAGCTGGACCACCTGGCGATTCCGGACTTTGCCGCTGGGGCGATGGAAAACTGGGGTTGCATTACCTACCGTGAAACGGCGTTGCTGGTAGATTCGGCCAACTCGTCGGCCGGCACCCGGCAACGGGTGGCGGAAGTGGTGGCCCACGAGATGGCCCACATGTGGTTCGGCGACCTGGTTACGATGCAGTGGTGGGACGACCTGTGGCTCAACGAAAGTTTTGCCACGTGGGTGGGCACCAAGGCGGTGGACTGGCTGTTCCCGGAATGGTCCATGTGGACCCAGTTCGTCAATATGGACACCAACCGTGCGTTCAACCTTGACGGATTGAAGAACTCGCATCCCATCGAGCAGGAAGTGGCGAACCCGGCAGAGGTGAGCCAGCTCTTCGATGCCATCAGCTACAGCAAGGGCGGCTCGGTGCTGCGTATGCTGGAGCACTTCCTGACCGCCAACACTTTCCGGATCGGGCTGAACATTTACCTGGACCGACATTCGTACCAGAACGCGCGCACCGTGGACCTGTGGATGGCGCTGGAAGAAGCTTCGGGGCAGCCGGTAACGTCGATGATGGGCAGCTGGACGGGCCAAATGGGGTATCCGGTGCTGGACGTGGCGGCGAGTCCGGCGAGCGGAGGCCTGGCGCTTGAGATCAAGCAGGAACGCTTTGTCTTCGACTCGGTGCTGGAAGACGATGCCGGCGATAACGAAGAAACGGTTTGGCCGGTGCCGCTGACGGTTACCGCCGCCGGCGCGGGAGTCACGGCGACGCTGGTCAGTGCGGCCACCGGCACGGTGCAGGTGGCGAGTCCGCCGGACCCTGATTGGTTCAAGGTCAACCCGGACCAAACCGGGTTTTATCGCGTCAATTACACGGATGAAGACTGGGACCGACTGGCGCCGGCCATCGCGGCCAAAGCTCTGCCGGCCACCGACCGGCTGGGCATCCAGAATGATGCCTACGCCCTATCCCGGGCCGGGCTGTTGCCGCTGACGCGGTTCCTGTCCCTGGCCGAGGCCTACGAGCAGGAAACCGACGCTTCGGTATGGAGCGACCTGGCCACCAACATCAGGGAGATCGAGGGACTGATCTCCGAGGAGCCGTTCCTGGAATCGTACCGGTCATTCGGTCGCCGCCTGTTTGGCCCAGCGGCGGCCAAATCGGGGTGGGAGGCTCGGGTTGGAGAAGGTCACCTGGATTCGCTGCTGCGCTCGACGGTGCTGAGTCAGGCCGGAGTTTACGGAGACGCCGAAGTGATCGCGCAGGCCCAGCGGCAGTTCGACGCGTACCAGGCCGACGCGGGCAACGTGCGGCCCGACCTGCGGGGCGTGGTATTCAGCCTCGTGGCACAGGAAGGCGACCGGGCGACGTACGACCGCATCTGGGAACTGGAAAAGAACGCCGAGTTGCACGAGGAGAAAATCCGGCTGCTGATGTCGCTGGCGAGGTTCCAGCAACAGGACCTGCTCAGGGAAACCCTGGATCGGGCGTTGACGGACGACGTGCGGTTGCAGGACACTATTTTTGTGGTTTCAGCGGTGGCGGCGAACAATCGGGGCCGCCATCTGGCCTGGGAGTTCCTGAAGGAACAGTGGGACGAATTCGACCGGCGTTACGGCGGCGGTGGGTTCGGGCTGATGCGGCTGGTGGCCATCACCAACGCGTTCACCGGCGACGCCATGCGCGCGGACGTGGCCGACTTCTTTGATGCACATCCCACACCGGCGGCGGAGCGAACCATCCGGCAGGCCCTTGAGCGGATCCAGTTGAACACGGCATGGCTGAACCGGAATCGTTCCGAGTTGGCGGCGCACTTCGCCTAGGAGGTTCCGCCCCCACCTTGGCCCTCTCCCGAGGGGACAGGGATATGGTGGGGTTGCTGGGGTTTCGGGCCGTGGCGAGACGCGTCAATCGGCCAGGGCGCAGAGGTCGTCGGCCAGGCGTTGGATGCGAACGCGCTGGGGGATGTTGTAGAGCCAACGTCGCGGAATAGCGCTGGCGCCGAAGCGGGCGCCCAGGATCGCACCGGCAACGGCGCCGTTGGTGTCGGTGTCACCACCGGCGTTGACGACGGCCCTCAGAGCCGGCTCCAGGCCGTTGGGAGTGGCCAATGCCCACATGGCGGCGCGCAGGCACAGCAACGTGTGACCGATGTGGCCCTGGTCGAAAGCGAGATCGTTCGGCGCTTCATCGAGATTGGCAAGCCAGGACTGGATTTGGCCGGGCGCACCGTCGGCTGCGGCGGCCGTGGCCAGTGCCTCCGGCGATAGTTCCGCTCCGGCTAAAACCCCGCCGGTGGCGACATTTACCATGATGCAAGACCACTGGCACGCTGGGGCGTAGTGGGTTACGGCGCAGGTGGCGGCGGTATCGGCAACCAGCCGATCAGGGTCGGTGCGGCGGGCCGGGGCTACCGGAGCGCAGCGCATCAGGCCGCCATTGGGCGCGATGAAGTCGCGCTGGCGGAAGATTTCTCGGGCGGCGTCGGGGACGGAAACGCCCTGTTCCAACAGGCCGATGACCGCCGACGTCGTTGACCCGATGCCCCGGCCGTTTTCGCGTCGCCACGTTACCAGGCGGTCGGCGAAGTTCCCCACGAAGTTGTCGCGACTCAGAATGGCTTCGGCCAGCTCCACAGCCTGAGCCAGATCGTCATCCATACGGCGGCGGCGCTCAGCGGGGTCAATGTCCGCGACCCCGTTGGGAAACCGGGCGTAGATTTCCTCCCTCGACCAGCCTTCAATGTGCAGACCGAGGAGGTTGCCGACCGCCAGGCCCAGCATTACGCCGCGACATCGGTCCCGCCGGACCGCCGGGTCGAGGGGCGGCGCGGTGGTCAACCCGTCGGTCATTAGAGCGCTGAGCCTCGGAGATTGGGTTACGATACCAGGGTCGGTCATATTGGAACCATCTTAGCCGGAATGGGGTGGCAGCGCCAACGTTGAAGTCGCTGCACACAAAGCCAGATTATTTTCTCTTGAGAGCACTTGCGTTGACCGAAAAGCGCTTGGGAGGCGCCAGGGCCTTTCGATTGTCATTACGAGGAGCGTAGCGACGTGGTAATCTCGCTGGCCAGGCCAGTCTGCCCTGGCACAAACGCTTACATTGCGACGAGATTGCCACGCTGCGCTCGCAATGACAATTGGACAACCGAAAGACCCTAGGACGGCGCACTTTGGTTTGACATCGCCGGGTAATGCGGTTAGCCTTTCTTGATGAATGCTGAATGGAATGAACGTTATTTTATGGATGTATCTGATCGAATCGATACACTGAAATCGTCCCTGGCGCGCCGCATTCTGGTCATTGATGGGGCGATGGGCACGCAAATCCAGGCGCGCGATTTGGGTCCCGATGATTTCGGCGGGGAAGATTACGAAGGTTGCAACGAATACCTGAATATCACCCGCCCCGATGTCATTGCCGACATCCATCAGAAGTACCTGGAGGCCGGCGCGGACATCATCGAGACGAACACCTTCGGCGCAACTGCGGTGGTGTTGGGTGAATATGACCTGGCCGAACACGCGCGGCGGATCAACCGCGAGGCGGCGACGATCGCCCGGTCCGCGGTCGAAGGGTTCCCCAACGTAGATGCTGATAAACCTCGTTTTGTGGCCGGCGCCATGGGGCCCACCACCCGCACCATCTCCGTAACGGGCGGGTTGACATTCGAGGAACTGGCCGACGACTATCACCAGCAGGCCGCGGGTCTCATCGAAGGCGGGGCGGACCTGCTGCTGCTGGAAACCAGCCAGGACACGATCAACGTGAAGGCCGGGCTGGAGGGCATCGACCGGGCCTTTGCGGAGCTGGGCGTGACGTTGCCGGTGGCCGTGCAGGGCACCATCGAGCCCATGGGTACGCTGCTGGCCGGCCAGGACGCCGAGGCATTGTACACATCGCTGGCGCACCGGGACCTGCTTTGGGTGGGGTTCAACTGCGCCACCGGGCCGGAGTTCATGACGGATCATATCCGTACGCTGGCCGGGTTGTCCCAGACTAATATTGCCTGCGTGCCCAATGCGGGCCTGCCCGACGAAGACGGCAACTACAACGAGTCGCCCGAGATGGTGGCTGCGACGCTGGGAAGGTTTGCCGCGAACGGTTGGCTGAACGTGGCCGGCGGGTGCTGCGGGACGGGGCCTGAACACATCCGTCAAATCGCGGCTGCCACGGAGGGCAAGGCTCCGCGAACTGCAAAACCCGAACTGGAAACGAGAGTGTCCGGCATTGAAGCCGTGGTCATCAACGAAGATACCCGTCCCACCATTGTGGGCGAACGCACCAACGTGCTCGGAAGTCGGCGGTTCAAGCGGCTCATCAGCGGCGAGCGGTTCGAGGAAGCTGCCGAAATCGGCCGTCGGCAGGTTCGCAACGGGGCCCATGTGCTGGACGTATGTTTGCAGGACCCGGACCGGGACGAGACCTCGGACGTCATACGGTTCCTCGACCAACTCAACCGACGGGTCAAAGCTCCCATCATGGTCGACTCCACCGATGCGGCAGTTATCGAGGAGTCGCTGAAACGATTGCAGGGCAAGTCCATCATCAACTCCATCAACCTGGAGGACGGGGAGGATAGGTTCCAGCGCGTGGTTCCGCTGGCGCGGCGTTACGGCGCCGCACTCGTGGTGGGGTGCATCGACGACGACCCCCAGCAGGCCCAGGCCATCACACGGGAACGGAAACTGGAGATCGCCAGGCGTTCGCATCAGCTGTTGACCGAAAAGTACAGGGTGCCGGAGCAGGACATCATCTTCGATCCGCTGGTGTTCCCCGCCGGCACTGGTGACGTGAACTACGTCGGGTCGGCGGCGGAAACCATCGAGGGCGTGCGACTCATCAAGGAAGCGCTGCCCCGGTCCAAGACCGTGCTAGGCATCTCCAACGTGTCATTCGGCTTGCCGACGGCGGGACGGGAGGTGTTCAACTCGGTATTCCTGTACCACTGCACGCAGGCCGGCCTGGACATGGCCATCGTCAACTCGGAGCTGCTGCAGCGGTACACCACCATTCCGGAAGAAGAACGCCAGCTGTCGGAAGACCTCATCTGGAACCGGGGCGAAGACCCAGTGGCGGCGTTCGCGGCGCACTTCCGGGACCGCGCGCCCCGTTCGACGGTTGAAGAACGCTCTGCATTACCCCTGGACGAACGCCTGGCCCAGTGCATCATCGAAGGCAGCAAGGAAGGTCTCGCCGCCGATCTGGACCTGGCCATGGAGGAACGGGGGCCGCTGGAAATCATCAACGGGCCGCTGATGGCCGGAATGGACGAGGTGGGCCGGCAGTTCAACGCCAACCAGCTCATCGTGGCTGAGGTGTTGCAATCCGCCGAAGCGATGAAGTTTGCCGTAGCGCACCTGGAACCCCACATGGAACGCGCCGACGCCGCCACGCGGGGACGGGTGCTGCTGGCCACGGTGCGCGGCGACGTGCACGACATTGGCAAGAACCTGGTGGAGATCATACTGTCGAACAACGGCTACCACGTGGTGAACCTGGGCATCAAGGTGGCGGCGCAGGAGTTGATCGCGGGCTGCCGGGAGCACCTGCCGGACATGGTGGGCCTATCGGGCCTGCTGGTGAAATCGGCGCAGATGATGGTGGAAACGGTGCAGGACTTTCGAACGGCGGGTATCCGGGTGCCCGTGCTGGTCGGGGGCGCGGCGCTGTCCAATCGGTTCACCCGCCTACGAATAGCGCCCGAATACGAAGGACTGGTGGCCTACGCCCAGGATGCGATGACGGGGCTTGCGCTGGCCAACCTCATCCAGGATGCCGACGAAAGGGAACGGATGGCGGCGCGATTCGATATCGAGACATCCGAGTTGAAGGCCGAATTGGCCAGCCGGAGCACGTGACCGGAGCGCGTAAA
The DNA here is from genome assembly GCA_965220105.1 of Dehalococcoidia bacterium. Taxonomy (GTDB): domain Bacteria; phylum Chloroflexota; class Dehalococcoidia; order Lucifugimonadales; family UBA3495; genus Bin87. The sequence goes on from OZ244811.1 coordinate 217,572, forward strand.
GGGATGAGCACAAAGCAAAACACGACGCCGGTGAGCGTGCTGCCCTCATCGCCGCAGCCTCCGGACCTGCGCCTGCACGTCCTTGAGGACCACGACCTGGATGAGATATTCGGGTATATCAACCCCCAGATGCTGTACGTACGGCACCTGGGATATCGGGGACGGTTCAACGAAGCGCTGCTTTCGGGCGAAACGAAAGCGGTAGAGTTGCGTAAGCAGGTGCGGCGGGTGGAAGACATCGCGCTGTCCCGATCCGATATTGCGGCCAGCGCGGTGTTCAAATTCTTCCCATGCCGTTCGGAAGGGCAGTGGCTGGTCATCTATGCGCCGGACGGTTCTGCGGAAATCGAACGGTTCCACTTCGGGCGCCAGGCCGAGCGCGACGGATTATGCCTGGCCGATTACGCGAGACCCGTCGGGGAAGGCCCGCCGGATTACGTTGCCATGTTTATCACCACCGTGGGGCCGGGAGTGCGGGCGCTATCGGAAAAGTGGAAAGAGGACGGTCGCTACCTGGATTCCCACACGCTGCAAGCCCTGGCCATCGAGTCAGCGGAAGGTTTTGCGGAACTGTTGCACAAACGGATTCGCAACATGTGGAACATTGGCGAGCCGTCGGGCATGAAGGTGGCGGGAGAAGAGGAACTGCGGGATTTGTTCCGGGCCAGGTACCAGGGCAAGCGGTACTCCTTCGGTTACCCGGCCTGTCCCCGCCTGGAGGACCAGGAGAAATTGTTCAATCTACTCGACGTGACGGCAAGCATTGGCGTCGAGCTCACCGATGGCTTTATGATGGACCCTGAAGGGTCGGTGTCAGCGGTGGTGTTTCACCATCCGGAGGCGAAGTATTTCAACCTGGATGAAGCGGACATCGAGCGGCTGGAAGCCGAGATTGATAAAATCCAGCCCACTGGGAATTAGGATACGATGACGAGGTCAGGATACCGCCAACCCGCAAGCGTTTTGCCTGCGGGTTGTTTTTTGTGCGAAGAATAGACGAGTTTTGGCCGTCGCTCCACAGGGTTTCCGGAGTTAGCTAGTCGGGATTTCACCCTCACCCCAACCGTCTCCCATCAAGGGAGAGGGGGCTCTTGGCATTCCGGCATGGGCGACTACTGGGCGGTGAAGCCGCCGTCGACCACGAGTTCGGCCCCGGTGCAGAAGATGGTGCGTGACCACGTCGCGCCAATGCTGGAAGGATGACCCGACCTGCTGGATAACTTCATCCACTACCAGAGCTCTCTCATCGACGTCTTCCAGGAATTGGCAGTGGAGCACAATTTCGAGACTGTGGACGCGCATGTCGGTATCACCGAAGTCTTCGAGACACAGCAGAGCGAAATCATGCCTACCATGGACGGGATGGGCGGACAGTAAGGGCGCGGGCGGGATTGCCGCGTCGATACGCTCCTCTCAGTGACTGGGGCTGAGATTGGTTCACAAGTCCAGGGCGTCGGCCAGCCGGCGCCGGTGGAACTTGGGATCGCCCAGGAACTGATAGAGGGTGCGCGACGCCGTGGTGTGCAGGGTGAGGCCGTACTCGGTAGTGCTGCCGACGCCGGCGTGAACCTCGTGGGCGTGGGTGCAGGCATTGTAGTAGGCGACGCTGCTGACGGCCTTGGCCAGGTGGATGCTGTCATCCGGGTTACGCTCGGTGTCCAGCTTCCACAGGGCTTCGTAGGTGGTCCAGCGGGCGGCGTCCAACTCGTTGACCAGGTTGATGATATGGTCCTGCACCCGCTGAAAGCGTCCGATGGGGGTGCCGAACTGGATGCGGGTACGGCTGTATTCGACCGACATCTCGTAGACCTGCTGGGACCCGCCGACCTGGTAGGCGCACAGCAACGGGATAGCGCTGGCGATGGCGCGTTCCAGCGCGGGCCAACCGTCCTCAAAGCGGCCGCCCAGCACCCCTGACTGGGCGATCTGGACACCGTCCAGGCGGACTTCCGCCAGATTCCATGCGAAGCCGTCGAGCCGCCGGACCGATACTCCGGGCGCGCCGGCGGGCAGCATCACCAGGCCCACGTGCTGCCGGTCTTCGGTCCGAACGGCGCAGATCAGATCCGTGGTGGCCGCCGCGTCGAATACGAACACCTTGCTGCCCGAGATTCGGTAACCGTCTCCATCGGCAACGGCAATGGTCTGCACCTCGGCCTCGTCCCACTGGTAATCGGCCTCGGTGATGGCCAGGGCGATGGTTCGCCGTCCGGCGGCCACATCGGGCAGGATGGAGCGTTTCTGCTCCTCAGTCCCCGCTTCCAGGATGGCAAGGGCCCCCAGCGCGCCGCTGCTGAAATGCGGGCCGGGCACGGGGCCGCGTCCCAATTCTTCAAAGAGCACGCCGGCGTCGGTGTAAGACCCACCCTCGCCGCCGTACTCGGTGGGAATGATGATTCCCAGCCAGCCAGTGGCCGCCAGCTTGGACCAGGGTTCAGAGGGAGCAGTCTGGCCGGTAGCCGACAGTTCCAGCAAAACATCCTTGGGGTATTCGGTGTCGACAAACCGGCGCACCGCCGTCTTCAGCATTTCCTGTTCTTCGGTCAGGGACAAGTCCATCTTGTTGAGGCTCCTGCGCCCCGCGGAGACTCGGGGCGCAACGGGTCGAGTGTTTGTTGGGGGTGGTGAAAGGTCAGGCGAGGGCGCCGGCGCGTTCGCGCTGTTGGCGTCCGATGCCGATGCGGCGGGCCATGATGACCTTCTGGATGTCGGTGGTGCCGCCCGGGTGCAGCGCAATGATGGCGGCGCGTTGGTGAGACTCGATGTGCCCTTCACCGGCGCCCCATTGGCCATCCTTGGTGAGGGCGGCCGGACCCAGGATGTCCAGGATACCGGTGGCGATACGCAGGCCGGACATCTTGCGGAAATAGGAGGCCTGGGGTCCTTCGTAACTCACGCTGGCGCCGCTGTGTCGCATCCAGTAGTTGCGAAGCTGGAAGAGACGGCCAATCTCGGCGTCGATGTAGATATCGACGAGGCGTTCGCGGACGTCCGGGTCCTTGCTGAGGGGTTGGCCGCGGCGCTTGTTGGACTTGCAGTAGTCGAAGATGCGGTCGACAATCCAGTTGCGTCCGATTCTGCCGCCGGTGCCGTGCTCGAGTTCGAGGTGGGTCGTGGCAACCTTCCAACCCTCGTTCTCGCCGCCGATGAGGTTACGGGCCGGGACGCGCACGTTGTCGAAGTAGACGATGTTCTTGACGCCGGAACCGGCGCCCGATTCACCGGCAGAAGATAGCAAGTCCATGGGGAAGACGCTGATGCCGGGAAGGTTGGAAGGCACCATGAACCAGCTCAGGTTCTGATGGCGGTCTCCCTCCGAGTCGGTGCAGGTGATGGTCCACATGTAGTCGGAGCCGTGGGCGCTGCCGACGTAGACCTTCTGACCGTTGATGACGTAGTCGTCGCCGTCGCGGCGGGCGGCGGTCTTGGCGTTGGCCAGGTCGGAGCCGGCTTCCGGCTCGGTGAGCAGCTGCCAGGTGCGAATCTCGCCCTTGAAAATTTTGGGCAGGAATTCCTGCTTTTGCTCCTCGGAGCCCCACACCAGGATGGAGTTGCCACCCAGGCGACCACCGGAGTCGTAGTAAGGAGGCAGGGACAGGTTATAGCCGTCGATTTCCTCTTCAAGAACGACCGAGTGGTCGATGGTGAGTCCGCCGCCGCCGTATTCCTGGGGAGCGGTGGGCCAGAGCCAGCCCTGGTCGCCGAGGCGACGGCCGAGTTCCCGACGGAGTTGGTATTGCTCGTAGGTTAGGTCGATGGAGTCTGCCGGATGCTGAATGCCAGCGGGGATGTTATCCCGGAGCCAGCCCTGCACCTCGGTGCGAAAGGCTTCCTGCTCGGCGGTATAGGTGGGTTCAAAGTCCATGGTGTGCCTCCGGCGCCGACGGGCCAGCCGGCTTCAGGTTCTGGGCATGGTTTGGGGGAATTATGCCTCAAGCGCCGGCGGAGGGCAACCGGAGGTGAGGAGGCCGGGGTCACCCTCACCCTAACCCTCTCCCATCAAGGGAGAGGGAACCTCGGGGCGGAGGGAACTGGACTAGCGGCTGCGGAGGGCGCGGCCGGGGAGGGCTCCGGTGTGTCGCCCGTTGTCGATGACCAATTGGCCGTTGACGCACACGTAGTCAATGCCGACCGGGTATTGCATGGGGTCATCAAAGGTGGCGGCGGTGTCCACGGTTGCGGAGTTGAAAACCACGAGGTCTGCCCTGGCGCCGTCACGGATTTCGCCACGGTCGGCGAGCCCGAGACGGCGCGCCGGAGCGCTCGTCATCTTGCGGATGGCCTCTTCCAGGGTGAACAGGCCCTCGTTGCGGACGAACTGGGACAGCACGTAGGGGTAGGTGCCATACGTGCGCGGGTTGGGCCGGCCGCCGGTGAGGATGGCATCGGTGCCAATCATCTGGGCCGGATGTGACGCTATCTCGCGAATGTTCTCTAGGTTGCCGGTGCGGGCGACGAAAGCAACCTGCAACTGTTCTTCCAACAGCAGATCGCAGACGGCGTCCACCATGCGACCGCCGCGATGGTCGGCCAGTTCCTCCAGGGAGCGGCCCTCCCACTCCTTATTTTTGTCCGAGGCGATGTGGGCAAAGATGTAGTTGTCGAGGGTCTGGCCGCCCCACTGGGGCTCAACGGCTCGGACCATCAGGTTTCGCACGTTGGGATCGGCGATGCGGGTCAGGAGGGCCTGCGGGCCACCGGCGTGAACCCAGTAGGGCAGCAGTGAGTGGAGGATGGTGCTGGCCGCCGGATAGGGGTACTGGTCAAAGGTCACATCCTGACCGCCGTTGCGGGCGTCGTCCACGAGACCGGTCATCTGGACTCCCAGGCCGGCAACCGGGCTGTGGTAGTGGGAAATGTGCACCGGCGCTCCCGAACGGCGGCCAATCTCCAGGGCTTCACGGAAGGGATCGAGGAGCCGGTCGCCCAGCGTGTAGCGGGCGTGGGTGCAGTAGAAACCGCCCTCCTGAGCCGCCACGGAGGCGATGGCGGCGAGTTCGTCGGTGTTGCTGTAGGCGCCCGGGGCGTAGGTCAAACCGGTCGTGAAGCCAAATGCGCCGTCGCGCATACCCTGACGGGTAAGCTCCTGCATGTTGGCCAGCTCGGCATCGGTGGGCAGTCGGGAGGACCAGCCCATGGCGGCGACCCGGATCGCCGCGTGGGGGACGAAGTGGACCACGTTGCAGGCTGCGCTGCCGTCGAATAGCGCCAGGAAATCCGCGACGCTGCTCCAGCGGACATCCGGGGGTGCGCCGTTCACGGCGGCCAGGTAGACCAGCAGTTGTTCCAGGCCGCGGGGCGTGGTGGGGGCGTAGGACAGGCCATCCATGCCGAGGGCCTCGGTGGTGATGCCCTGGCGCAATTTTGCTTCGTGGGCCGGATCGGTAAGCATCATCAGGTCGGAGTGGGAGTGCATGTCGATGAAGCCGGGGCAAATGGTGTAGCCGGTGGCGTCGATGGTGCGGCCGGCGTCGATGGCTGAAAGGTCGCCGCGCACGACCTGGATGGTGTCACCGGTGACGGCGACGCTGGCGTGATAGCCGGGCGCACCGGAACCGTCGACGACGACGGCATTGGTAAATAGCAGGTCGACCATTCTTATTCTCCGCTGGACTGGCGTGGTTTCGGGTGGGATGATACACCCGCCGGACGGGGCTTCGGGTACGGATTTAGCCATTGCAATTGAGAAACGGGTTATGTTTACTGAAAGTCGATAGGCAGGATTGTCAATATTGGCTGTTATCGCTACGAAATGATGCTATATTCGGCATCATGTAATGGAATAGTAACATTTGTACACGCTTATCGTAGCCAGTTTGCGTTTTTGGTCGGTTTTTAGGATTTGACACCCCCGGACAGCGGGGCTAGACTGCCCTTGATTACACGCAGGTCTGCACGCCCATCAACCTGCCCTTAAGCAAGGAGGCCAAATGAGTGCAGCCGCGCTTAAAGCGCACGAAAATATGTCGGAACCAGATTCTAGGCAGTCCCGCGGATCGCGGGACCGAATCGCCGACCCGTTAACCAACGGAGCGTCACGCATGGTAGAAATGCGGCGGTTCCGTTCGAGGAATAAGCACAGGCTACCCTGCGAGCCTTAGCTGCTTTAACGCAAAACGAGCGGCGGGAGTAGCGTCCCGCCATGAGCTCGACTTGGCCCGGGTCCCCTGAACGAAGGCACGCCCAGGCGTACCGCCGGCCCAGACCGGCGCACCCAACGCCTGCCCTACGGGGGACCGGTGCAAACCAAAAGGCAACGCCGCATAAACCCGGCTGCCGTGCGAACTGGCGTGTACGCACAATAAGAACGCAAAGGAGTGAAATATGCGTGAGATTCTAAGATCGAAGATCCACCGATGTTGGGTAACCGGCTCCAATCTGGATTACGTTGGAAGCATCATCATCGACCGGGAACTCATGGAAAAGGCCGACATTTGGGAATTCGAAAAGGTGGTCATTTGCAACGCCAACAACGGCAACCGGTGGGAAACCTACGCGTTGCCCGGCGAGCGGGGCAGCGGCACCATTTCGGTTCAGGGTCCAGGCGCCCGAATGTGTCAGAAGGGTGACTGCCTGGTCATCCTGTCGTACGAGGTTACCGACCATCCGGTGGAACCGCGCATGATTCTCACTGACGAGAACAACCGCTTCCTGGAATATATTGAAGGGGCCATGTATGCCGAACCGGCGTCAATTTTCTGAGCGCGATACCGAAGAATACTATGACGCCGAAGACGCTCTCTATCGGTCTTTCTGGGATTCCGAAGGGAGCCTGCACTGGGGGGTTTTCGACTCCCCGGAAGTAGATTCAATGGACGTCCGCGCCGGTTTCCTGAAGGCCTGCGCCCGGCTCAACGAGGTGATGCTGGCTAACGCCGGCATCGACCAGGATGCCCGGGTGTTGGATCTTGGGTGCGGCAACGGCAATACCGCCACCTGGCTCTGCCGCGCGACCGGCGCCCACGTGACTGGGGTGGACCTGAGCGGCGTCCGAATCGCCAACGCCATTGAATCGCTGCAACAGTTGCCCGAGTTGGCCGGAAAGCTGGAGTTTGAAAAGGCATCAGCGACCGACCTGCCCTTCGCCGAGGGCGCCTTCACCCACGTGTGGAGCCAGGCGACGATCTATCACATCCCGGACAAAACCAAAACTTTGCAAGAAGCCTATCGGGTCTTGCAGCAGGGCGGCACGATGGTTTTCGACGACCTGACGAAACCCCGGCGCGACATCAGCGAGGAAGCCCGCACTTTCGTCTACGACCGGCTGCTCTTCGACACGGATTTCAACTTCTATTCCTACATGGACGCGCTTCGCGAGACGGGTTTCCGGGTATTGGAAGCTCGAGATCTGTCATCCCACTTGGCGCGGAGCTACACCTGCCTGTCCCACATGGCGTCGTCCGCCACCGATTCGGAGCACCGGGAGCGATTCAACGCGCTGGCCGATGCCTACCTGAAGATGGTTAACGCCGTGCACAACGACGAGCTTGGGTGGGCGCAGTACCTCTGCGTGAAGTGAGTTCAACCGGCGGAATCCCATTCGCCGTTGCACTGCAGGATTTCATTCTGGTCCTCCCGAAATGTGGGGAGGCAATATCATCCACGGGAGCAGAAACCAATGCCCGACCTTGAAAACATCGACTCGGAGCAACGAGTCCAGTGGATATACTCGTCAACCACCAACGAAGAGCTTGCCGAGCGGTACGACTGGTGGGCCAAGGAATACGACAAGGACCTCGAGGATACCTTCGCCTGGGTGGGCCCCCGCCGCGCGGCCGAGGTGCTGGCACAGCACGTTGAGCCGACGGCGAAGGTGCTTGACGCCGGCGCTGGCACCGGCCTGGTCGGGGTGGAGCTGCAACGGCTGGGGTTCGGCGATATCTGCGCCATGGACATCTCGGAAGGAATGCTGGACGAGGCGCGGGCCAAGGGCTGCTACAACGATTTCAGACAGATGGTATTGGGAGAACACCTGGATTTCCCGTCCGACACCTACGACGCCGTAATCAGCGTGGGTGTTTTCACGCCGGGGCACGCCCCGCCCCAATCCTTTGTCGAATTGTGTCGGGTCACGAAGCCCGGCGGCGTCATCGCCTTCAGCCTTCGCCCCGATGCTCGCGTGGAGTTGGGATTCGACGTGCAGCTGGAGAAGATGGTTACCGACGGCGCCTGGAGCCTGGTGTCGGTGACCGATCCCTTCGCTGCGTTGCCCAAGGGCGAACCCGACGTGATGCACCAAGTATGGGTCTACCGGGTGAACTGACCCGGTAGGGACCCCCGACACCCGCTCGTCATACGGGCGGGGGGTGTTGTCGTCACCCTCACCACCTTTCATCCGAGGAGAGGGATGTTAAACGCATTACCCCCGGGTCGGCCCCGGGGGTGGTTTTTGCCAGCGCGTGAATCCAGGTCTATTCGCGGGTTTCCATGGGCAGGCCTTGGGCCATCGCTTCCAGGATGCACTCCTGGCAGCGGTCCCCGGCGCCATGGCCAGTGGCCGGCCAGATGTCCTCGCCCTTTACCCCGCACAGGAAGAAGGGCTCGACTTCTTCGATGCCCAGACTCTCCAGGTAATGGACGAACCCCCGCTTTTGAGGGTTGTCGTACCACCAGGGCGTCAGGGTTTGGGCCAGGGCGTGGATGTTTTCCTTGAAGTCGTCGTAATAGTCGTCCAGGTTTTCCGGTACGTCGACCATCCAGCGGGTACCGCTTGGACCGCCTTCCCTGGCTGCGGAAAGTTTGCCGTCGCGGATATTGCGACGTATGACGTCCTGGGATACGTTTAGAATCCGGGACGCTTCCTGAATAGTTACCCGGGGCATGCTCTACCTCTTGCTAGCTGTCACGTTGGTGTGGTTGTCCTCATTTTTACCACTATCGTGGTACGACGGGCAAGTATAACCATCCCCCCACGCGTACCCACTTTAATCTGTCACTGCGAGGAGCGCAGCGACGTGGTTCGAGGATCTTCCAGGGTGTCGGCCAGGGAACCACCCGGGGGTACCATGGGATAAACATTGGTTTCCCGCTCTACGACGAACTCGATCAGGAAGGGGCCGTCGTATGCTTTGGCCTGCTGTAATGCCGACGCCACGTCTTCCTGGTGTTCGACCCGCAGGGCCGGGATTCCGTAGGCGTTGGCCAGTTTGACGTAATCGGGACCGGGCATAGGCACTTCCTTGATGTGGCCGTCGAAGAACATCTCCTGCCACTGGCGCACCATCCCAAGGTAGCCGTTATTGAACAGCGCGAATTTGACCGGCAGCTTTTCCTCAACCGCAGTTATGAGTTCTTGCAGGGTCATCTGGAAGCCGCCGTCGCCGGCGACCGACCATACGGTTGATCCGGGCCTGGCCATCTGCGCGCCCAGCGCGGCAGGAACCTCGAAACCCATGGCGCCGAGCCCGCCGGAGGTGACGAAGGAATTGGGCTGGTTGAGGAACAGGTACTGAGCTGCCCACATCTGGTGTTGACCCACGCCGGTAACCACCACCGCATCGTCGTCGCCCTGGATCGATTCGTTCATCTGGGTCAGGACCTGCTGGGGCAGCAGAGCGTCGCTGGCCGGGATGGCGAGGGATGGGTGTTGTTCCCGGAGCTGGTTTACGGTGGCCATCCACTCGGGACGGTCGACCAGTTTGACCAGGGGTACCAGAGCCTGGAGGATGGGTTTGGCGTCGCCCACCAGGGGCACTTCGGCGGGTACGATTCGACCCACCTGGGTTTCCTCGATGTCCAGATGGATGATACGGGCGTGGGGTGCGAAACCGGAGACGCGACCCGTGACCCGGTCGTCGAAGCGCATACCCAAGCCGATTATAACGTCGGCCTGATCGACCACCATGTTGCACCAATACATGCCGTGCATCCCGAGCATTCCGAGACTCTGGGGGTGGTTGCGAGGGAAGCCGCTGAGACCGAGCAGCGTATTGATCACCGGCACGCCGCTGCCTTCAGCCAACGCCTGCAACTCCTCAAAAGCGCGGGAATGTACGATTCCGTGGCCGGCGATGATCACCGGCCTTTCGGCTTCGTTGATGAGTTCGGCGGCCTTGTGGACGTTGGCCAGGGTTTCTTCGGACAATACGGGTGCGGCGGGGCGGTAGGGTTGCGGGTAGTCAAATTCCGCTTCTTCCAGCTGCACGTCGCGGGGAACGTCGATGAGAACGGGGCCGGGCCGACCTTCCTGGGCCACGCGAAAGGCGTCGTTGATGGTTCGGGCCAGGTCTGCCGCCGACAGGACCAGGTAGGTTCGCTTGGTGCACACGGCGGCGATGCTGCAAATGTCGCATTCCTGGAACGCCTCGGTGCCCAGGGCGGCGCGGGCAACCTGTCCGGTGATGGCGACGAGGGGAATGCTATCTGCCTTGGCGCCCATGATGCCGGTGATGAGGTTCGTGGCGCCCGGTCCGGAGGTGGCGACGCACACGCCGGGTTTGCCGGACATGCGGGCGTATCCGTCGGCGGCGTGGGCTGCCGATTGCTCGTGCCGGACGAGAATGTGGCGCAGTTGAGGATAGGCCCAAAGGGCGTCGTAGAAGGGCAGGATGGCGCCTCCGGGGTGCCCGAAGAGCACCTCAACCCCTTCGCGCAAAAGGCTCTCGCAGATGATTTCCGATCCTTTCAGCTTCACGTTGTATCTCCCATACCAATTCGTTCTGCCTGCCAGACCGTTACCTGAGGCCAATCGGAAAGGCGTGGCGGCACAAAAAAAAGCCCGTCCCCATAGGGACGGACGTTAATCCGCGGTACCACCCTATTTGCTGACCGTGCTTGCATAGCAGCAACCGTCAACCTCTCCAGCAGGACACCATCATGTCCCGTCGCTTCTAACGGGCAACGAACCCGGCCTGAGCTTACTGGCCGCCACAATCCGAGGACGGTTTTCCGCCGGCAGCTCCGGAGTGATTTTCAGCGGGGCAAGTGCGCCTGCTTTCACCTGGCCAGGCTCGCTACTGCACTCGGTACCAGCGTACTCGTCTCCATCACAGCTTTTCACCGTCGACTGTATCACGGGGTTGAAGATTGCGTCAATTTATCGAGTGCCCATTTTTGCGAGTGCCCATTTTTCGGCGGCGATTGGCCTGTGATAGCATCTGCAGCGGCGTTTCCATGGAGGTTCGGTTCAACCACTCATGCACATCTCACCATCATATTTGACTCGCGTCCGAGGGGTGACCCTCCTTCCCGGGGAGCGCGTGGTATCAATGCTCGACCTTGGCGCGGGGTTGGTTGCGGAACCGACTACGCAGGGTCGTTTGCTGACCGCCACCAACCGACGGCTAATTTACGCCGCGACTGCCGCGCAAACGCGGGAAACCGAAATGTTTGCCGCAGAGTCCATCGTTGGATCGAGCGTACGGGAGCGACACCGGCGCGGCGTGTCCTGGTTGCAGGGGTTGAGCATGGTGGTGGGAGCATCGCTGGTTTACCTGATTCTGGCGTACTGGCTGGTAGATCGGCTGCCCGGGCCGGTGATACCCGTGATAAACCTCCACGTCGCCGCACTGGCGCTCCTGGCGCTGACGGTCGTTGGTTTGGTTCTGATCTGGCGGATCATGTCGTATTCCCAGGAGCGGATCGTGCGAGTCACGGGGACTAACTGGGCGCTGGAAATGCCAACCGGCGCGCCCGTGGCGGACCTGATCGGATTCGGCAACGCTATGATGGAACTACGAAACCAACAGGTTGGCACCGAACCCGAGCTAACCGGCGGGCTGGCCGGTATGTCGCCCTCGCCCTGACCCTTTCCCACGAGGGACCGGGGATTAATTGCCGCTCACGGTTCCGCGGAGACGCCAAAGGGGAGGGAAGGGTCCACGTCCAGGCTCAGGTCGTCGACCTGACCCCGTTGATGCTGGAAGTAAGCGCAGGCGGCGATCATCGCGCCATTGTCCGTGCACAGGACGGGCGGCGGAATCACGACCGGGAGGGTGGAATCGGCGAGTACCTTCTGGCGGAGCCGGGCATTTGCCGTTACGCCGCCGCCCAGGATCAGGCCGCGGGCGTGGTAACGGTCGGCCATGTCCAGGAGCTTGGCGGTCAAAACGTCCACTACAGATTCCTGGAAGCCGGCGGCCAATACGGACACCAACCGTTGACTTTGGCCGTGTCCAATCCCCGCGTCCGGATCATCAGGCGGTGGATACAAGCCCACTCTCTGGGCGCGGTGCAGCAATGCAGTCTTGACGCCGCTGAAACTGAAGTCAAGCGTGCCGCGCATCCAGGCCCGGGGCAACGGCGCTGCGGCCAGCTCCAGGACCTCCTCGGCATCCCCGGTCGCGGGGATATCGTCGAGGCTCTCGGCGGCTTTTTGAATTTCCGGGCCGCCGGGGAAACCGAGGCCGAGTACGCGGGCTGCCTTGTCGAACGCTTCGCCGGCAGCGTCGTCGCGGGTGCGGCCCACCAGTCGGTATTGGCCGTGACCCTCCATGAGGATGAGGTCGGTGTGGCCGCCGGAGGCCACCAGGCAGGCCAGGGGAAAGCCGGGCTCCTCGGACGGCGCGATGGCGGCTGCGGAGAGCCAGGCGGCGTAGACGTGACCTTCCAGATGGTTGACGCCGATGAGCGGTTTGCCCAGCGTGAGCGAAAGGGCCTTGGCAGAATTGACTCCGCTGATCAGGGCCCCAGCCAGGCCGGGTCCGTGGGTTACGGCCACGGCGTCGATATCATTCAGGCGCACCTGGGCTTCGGCCAGCGCCCGTTCCAGCGTCGGGTGCATGTCCCTGATATGCTGGCGGGAGGCAAGTTCCGGTACGACGCCGCCGTGGGGTGCGTGGATGGCGGTCTGGGATGCGATGGCGTTGGCGCGCAGCAGGCGCCCGTCCTCGACGATCCCCACGGCAGTTTCATCGCACGACGTTTCGATACCCAATATAAGCATGGCGAAAAAATAATATCACGGTTCGGGAGGAATTTGATTACGGGGGCTGAGCGCCGGGAGATTCAACCGAACCCCGCGGCCCTCTCCCATCAAGGGAGCCGGGGGCAAAGGGCGTCGACACGAAGCGGCCAACTTTACGCTGGCGCATGGCGATGTTATTCTTTCTGTGAATAATCTAAATTGCGTGGCCTCGCTGCGTGCCGTGTGGCGCGAAGCGGCGTCCGCCGGAGGTACATCGCCCCGATGCTGGACATCTCGTCCGACGGTTTATCCCACTGGCTAATTCTATTGCAATCCGGAGACCTGGAAGCTGGATTTGCGTTGCCATTGGGTTTGCAACTCGCGTTGCTCATAATTAGTTTTTTGGCAGTAGCATTTTTCACCAGCGCCGAGGCAGCGCTAATCGCGGTAAATAAGATCCGCATCCGCTATTTGTCGGAGCAGGGGCACGCGGCGGCCCGGGCGGTCGACCGGGTTTTGGGTCAGCACGAGAAATTCTTCGCGACCATTCTGTTGAGTCAAAACGCGTTCACAATACTCGCAACGGCCATCGGCACGGCGCTGGCAGCGAAGATGCTGAAGGATTCGGGATACGCCGTGTTGCTGACCACCCTGGTTATGACGTTGGTGATCTCCATATTTGGGGAAATTACGCCCAAAACGGTGGCCGCCACCTACTCGGAACGCTGGTCGCTGATTGCAGTGCGTCCCGTCGGACTGGTGATGACCCTATGCACACCATTCATCTATCTGTTTACGGTTGCCCCTAAACTCATTTACAAATTGTTACGCACGCCGGTCGGAACGGGTCAGACGACATTGACCGAAGGCGAACTGCTGATGATGATCGACGTATCGCGGCAGCAGGGGCAAATGGATCTTGACGAAGCGCAGCGCTTGCAGCGAGTGTTCCATTTTCGCGACCGGCGGCTGAGCGAGATCATGACGCCGCGCACCGAAATAGTGTGGATTGAGAAGGGCACCACCATGAAGGAGTTTCTGGAGCTGTACGCGGAGCACAGCCATACTCGATTTCCAGTTTATGAAGGGAGTCAGGAGGCGGTGCTGGGAGTGCTGTCCAACAAGGAGGTTCTCATCGCCCAGGGACGAGGCCAACTGGGCATGGACGACCCGGTCACCGACTCAATGCGGGAAGTCGATTTCATTCCCGAAACGGTGACCATCTCGGATGCCTTCGACGCCATGCAGGACCGGCGGCTGTCGATGATGATGGTGACCAACGAGTACGGCGGCATTGCCGGTCTGGTAACACTCAAACAGTTGACCGGAGTTATCGTGGGCACGATGGTGGACGACGACCCGCCGTCTGAAGAAGCCGACAGCAGCCTGATTCGCACCGACGACGGCGCGTATCTGGTCGACGGCGGGCTGACCATTATTGAGTTGAATGACCGCCTGGAGGATGAAGGATTGGCGTTGCCGGAGGGCGAGTACCAAACGGTGGCCGGTCTAGTGATAGCGCAGCTCGGTGAGATCCCCGATCCCGGAGATCTGGTGCGAACCGGGAGTATGACCATAACGGTCACCGATATGTCGGGGGCGCGCATCAATCAGGTACTCCTTGAGCCCAACGGGGCCATTCGGACCGGGGATGCAGCATGAGGTTGCACCTGTTACGCCATGGGGAAACGGACGTTAACGCCGCCGGGAGATTGCAGGGTTCGACAAATTCAATCCTCACGGAGCTGGGCCATCGGCAGGCGTACGATGTGGCCGTGGCGGGTGTGGCCTGGCAACCCACCGCCATCTATTCCAGCCCGTTGCAGCGCGCCCGGCACGTGGCCGAACGGGTGGCCGACCTCACCGGATTGCAGGTCATCGAGGAACCCCGGATTTCCGAAATGGAGATGGGAGATCTGGAAGGCATCACGATCCAGGAAATGCGGGACGGATGGCCCCATCTCTACGACGGCTGGCGGGCGGACGCGGCCAGCGTGACCATGCCCGGAGGCGAATCGCTGTACGACGTGCAAAGACGGGCAATGGCGGCGTTCGACGACATCGACGGATGCCACGGCCCGGACGACGCGGTTATCGCCGTAACCCACAACTTCACCATCCGGTGCATCGTGGCAGCCGTGATCGAGCTGCCACTGTCCAACATTAATCACATGGAGCTGGCGTTGGGGAGCCGTACCACGGTCAACACCGGCACGCGCGGACGCCGTCTCAGCATGTACAACGCGGTGGACCACCTGGCGCCGTCAAACCGGGCCGGATATTAGGCTGGGACGGACTTTGGGTCGAAACAAACGCAAAAGACGCGGCGATGGCAAATTCTGGCCGACGCTGAAAATGTACCATCTGGGGCGGACCGCAATACGTCGAGCCGGCTTGGGCTCCGGTGACGTGGTGGTGGTCGGAGTGTCGGGCGGGCCCGATTCGTGCGCCCTCATGAGGATGTTGCGCGACGCCAGAAAGTACGAAGGTTTCACGTTGCAACCCGCGCATCTGATTCACGATTTCCGGGGGCAGGAGACCTACGACGACGCAGAATTTGTGCGGCGGGTGTGGCCGGACTGCATCGTAGAGGAAGTGGATGTACCGGCCTATCAACGGGAACAGGGCGTAAGTTCCTTCGAGCAGGCCGCCCGGGATTTGCGGTATGACTTTCTGGCGCGCGTGGCCGGCCGGGTCGGCGCCAGGTTGGTGGCGTTGGGACACACCGCGGATGACCTGGCGGAAACGGTGTTGCTGCACGTTGCCCGGGGCAGCGGTTTGGACGGACTGCGGGGGATGAGTGAGTTTGACGATTGGCCTTACCCCGCAGGATCGCCAACGGCGGAGCCTCCGGGGATTTCGACCATGCCGGGGTCGACGGACGCTTTGAAAGTCTGGCGGCCTTTGCTGGGGTTGAGACGCTCTCACACCATCGCTTATTGTCGCGCTCACCGGGTGGATTTTCGTGATGACCGCACCAACTACATGCGGGAGTTTGCGAGGAATCGGCTGCGTTTGGACCTGATGCCGGCCATTGCAGAACAGTTGAACCCGCGAATCGTCGAAGCGTTGGGCCGATTGGCGCGGACGGCCTCGGCCCAGCAGGAATACCTGGAACAGCAGGTGGATGCCCGGTGGCCGGAAGTAGCGCCGAATTCGCCGACCCCGGGCGGCCATTTGCGTCTCAACCTGGCAGTAATAACAGCGGAACACCGGGCGCTGCAAGCCCTGTTGCTGCGACGCGCCTGGTCTGTGGTCACCGGGGACGCCAAACGTTTGACCGAACGTCATATCGCGATCATGCTCAACGTGGTCGGAGGCGGGCAGTCGGGCAAAACGGCGCAACTCCCGGGTGGATATACTTTGGTCACCGACTACGGTTGGGCTGTGCTATCGCCGCCGACCAAATCAGATGCCACCCCGTATCCGGAGCTGAGCCGGGAATTTCGGCTGACCCTGCCGTGGGGGTTGATCGCGGTCGCAGTGACGAAGCAGGATGGCTGGGAGGTTACCTGTCGCGCCCGGTCGCTGGACGGGGATGCGCCGCTGGACACGGGCGACACCATGGCGGCGTACCTGTCGCCGGCGGCTCTGGCGGAGGGCGCCACCATCCGCTGCTGGCGGCCCGGGGACCGGATCCAGCCGTTAGGGATGTCGGGAAGCCGCAAGCTGCAGGACGTTTTCACCGACGCGAAGGTGCCACGGGCCTGGCGGTCCAGGATTCCCCTGGTGGTGACACCCCGTGGTGTTGCCTGGGCGGTGGGCGTACGCGTGGCGGACTGGGCAGCGGTGCATCGGGAGTCCGGTGCGGACGCGACGCCGGCGACGCTGGTGCGCTTCAACCTTGAGCTATCGGCAAACGATTAGATGCCCAGCAGCCGGGACGGATTGTCTTTGACCAGCATTCCCATTTCAACCTCGTCCATGCCGGCGCGCAACAGCGTGGCAATGCCCATCCGCATACCCTCGCCGGGCATGGGGTGACAATCCTGCCCGAAATCGGTGCTCACGATGCAGCGCTCGAGGCCGATGTGCCGGATGGTATCGATGAGCTGTTCAGGTGGTAGGCGGTAAGTCATGGGCATCATGACGTGGAGGCAGTGTTCAACGTAGGCTCCCATCTCCGCCATCTCTTTCATGTCGTCGGGAGTCATGCCGGTCCAGAAAGCCGAAGTTGTGCCGTGGGTCACCACTACCCGGTTGATGCCGAGGCTGCGGGCTTCCCTGACCAGGACCTTGCATTCGGCGGTGGACAGGTGTCCGGTGGCGAGAACCATGTCGTGAGACCGGATAATTTCCAGGATGGGATAAACTTCGGGGACCAGCCTCCCATCGGGGCCAGGACGTTGATGCCGCCCGGTATACCCCTGTGCGCGCGGTCCGCTTCCGCCCAATAGGTTGGCATCCAGATGACCCGACCACCGATTTTGGCAGTGGCTTCCACGGCCAAAGGGTTCAGACCACCGATTTCTGCGTCGAGGGCCAAGCCGCCAATCAGGTGGATACCGGGCACCACCTTGCTGACCGTGAAGGCGACGGGTGCGGTGGGATATTCGTGGCTCTTGAGAACCAGCCCGCCCATTCCCAGGTCCTTGCAATGCTGGGCAATCTCCAGGGCGTCGCCCCGCCGTTCCACCTTCGAGTCGGGTTCAAAATGGACGTGGATATCAACTGCGCCTTCCAGTAATCGGTCAACATTGCTCACGGCCGCGGCTCCATCGTCGGTGTTGGAGGGGGATATGGCACCCGTCGATTGGGGTGTCAACAACGGGACAGCCCGGGGCGGCGAGGGGGGGTATCCGGTATGGGCGATCCGACCGAAATTGGGGACGAAACGGCGAATTATTGGGCATCGCAGCCGTTAACATCCGTGAAACACAGATTGTGTACAATTGAGGTCTACTGTTCGGCAATCGATGCAGCCATCGTGACCATGCGGGTTGCGCGATTGTTTGGCCGCCAGAGGAGGGGATAAGTGCCGGTCCGCAATCTGACCAATTTCCTGGTGCATCTTTTCGGGTCCGACGACGGGCTGGAGGAGATGTACCTGTCGGCGTTGCACGACCACTGTCTGCTATGCCACGAGCGCATCAGCGATTCGGCGGCGTACCTCGAGTACCGGGTTTGCCCGTTTTGCCGATTCCACTACACTCTGTCGGCCCGGGAACGCATCGAACTGATCGCCGACGGACGCTCTTTTCGGGAGCAGAACCGCTACATCCGTTCGGTGACGCCATTGGCCTTTTCCAACCGCTCACAATACGATGAGCAGTTGACGCGGAGTCAGGACCGCACCGGGTTGACCGAAGCCGCGGTGACCGGCATTTGCAAAATCCAGGGCACCAACGTCATGCTGATCGTGCTGGACTACGGGTTCATGGGTGGGAGCATGAGCAGCGTGGTGGGAGAGAAGGTAGCGTTGGCCTTCGAGATGGCGGCCCGGCGCAGCCTGCCGGTCGTCGCGCTGGTGACCGGCGGGGGCCCCAGGACCCAGGAAGGCGTGCTGTCGCTGATGCAGATGGCCAAAACGGTGGCGTCGGTCAACCGGTTGCGGGACGCGGGCACCCCCTTTGTGGCAGTGCTGGCCAACCCCTCCACGGGTCAGGCCTACGCCAGCTTCGCCAACCTGGCTGACATCATCATCGCCGAACCGGGGTCAGTGGTTGGCCTTTCTCCGATTCGGACGATGATGGAAGCCACGGGGCGGCAACTGCCCGCCGACGCCCATACCGCCGAATACCACCTGAAACGCGGGTTGCTGGACAACGTGGTTGACCGGGAACGTCTGGCGGAACGGCTGGGCCAATTGCTCAAAATTCTGTGCGAACCGACCGCGTTGAAGTTGGGGCGGCGGGCTCTGTCCAGGTTGCAGGTGCCACTGGCGGACGAAACGGAGACCTGGGAGTCTCTGGACGCCGCCATCCATGACGAACGGCCGGACGCGCTGTATTACATGCGGCACATCCTGGAGGAATTCTTCGAAATCTGCGGTGACCGGGTTAGCAGTGACGACCGTACCGTTGTGGGCGGCCTGGGACTGCTGCGCGGTCAACCGGTGGTCACCATCGGGCAGCAGCGGAGCCATTCTCACGACAACGACGGGGGCCGCTACCACGTGCATCCGGATGGATTACGCAAGGCGCAACGGCTCATCGCGTTGGCGTCGCGCTTCGGTCTGCCCCTGATTTCCTTCGTTGATTCACAGGGCGCCGATCCCCGCCTGGAATCCGAGGAACAGGGAATCGGGAACGCCATCGCCGGGAGTTTGTCCATGATGCTGGAAGCCAACACGCCGTTGATTTCGGTAATCATCGGCGAGGCCGGCAACGAGGCGGCCTTGGCGTTGGGACTTTCGGACCGCATTTTGATGCAGCAGTACGCCATCTACTCGCCAATTTCGCTGCACCACACGGTGGGCGGACCTTCCCGGGAACGGTACTTGACCAGGGAAGCCGCCGAGGCCCTGATGCTAACCGCCGGCGATTGCCGGGAATTGGGCATCGTTGACCTGGTGGTGCCCGAGCCGGTCGGCGGCTCGCACAACGACCGGCGCCAGGCGGCTACCGAACTGGAACTGGCGATCTACAAACACCTGGCGGAAGCGAGCCGGCTTTCCACGAGTAAGCTCCTGAAACAGCGCTACCGGAAATTCCGCCAGATGGGTGAGCTCAACCCCTTCGCCCACGAGGCCATCCAGCAGGAGGTGGAAGTGTTGATGCGGATGCGGTTGGCCGGCGTGCCGGACGCAGCCGCCGAACTGGCGCCGGGCTATGGCGGTGCGCTGGCCCTGGAAGAGGCGCCGCGCCGACGGGTTTCCTGAGATGGCAGCGCCGCCGACGTTTTACCGCCGGCGGCGCGAGATAGCCAACCACGTCACCGGTGGGTTCAGGCTTCGCGACCCAGCGCCTTCAGGCTGTCCCGGAGTTGGTCGGCCATTGCGGCGTATTCCGCGTTTACCGCGTCGTCCACCAGAACGGTGGGCTGGCTGGTATCCCGATAGGAAGCGCGCAGGGACATGCTCCCCAGGAACGGAGCGTCAATCTCCTGGGCCAGTTGCCGTCCGGCGCCTTCCCCGAACATGTCGCCCGAATAGTTTTCCACGATGCCGACGATGTTCAGGTTCAGTTTGCGGATCATGTTGATGCAACGTTTGGCGTCAATGATCGCCAGGTCCTGGGGGGTGCTGACGACTACGAAACCGTCCACCGGGATGGTTTGCATCACGGTGAGCGGGGAGTCCGACGTGCCCGGCGGCAGGTCGACGATGAGGTAGTCCAAGTCGCCCCAGTCGGTGGCCTGCAGGAACTGATTGATGGCGTTGTGGATCATGGGGCCGCGCCAGATGATGGCCTCTTCCTCGTTTTCCTGGAAGAACGCCATGGATACGACCTTGACCCCGTGGCCCACCGCCGGCGTGATCTGCCCTTCCCGATAGTCCGGTTTGTCGGTAATGCCCATGACGCGGGCCACGTTGGGGCAATCAATGTCGACATCGAGGAGGCCCACCCGTTGCCCCTGGGCAGCCAATGTAGCGGCGAGGTTGCAGGCGACAGTGGTTTTACCGACTCCGCCCTTGCCACTGTAAACTCCCACGGTAGTGCGGATGGACGCCATCCGATCGGTGATTTGGCGCTTCTGCTCCCACTGGCGTCGGATTTGCTGGAGGCGCGCGGCTTGTTGCGGGTTGGCCTGCGGTTGGGATGCCATGAGACTCCGTGGGCCCCGAAGGGCGGGGCGGTTAGATGCCGAGCATATTGCGAGCTTCCTCGCTGATCAGGTCGGGGGACCAGGGGGGATCGAAAGTGAGTTCAATGTTGACTTCTTCCACCCCTTCGACGTCCTGTATCGCCCATTCAGCTTGCTGGGCAATGTGCGGGCCCATGCCGCAGCCAGGGAAGGTGAGGGTCATCTGGATGAACACATCGTTGGCATCGCTGACCTGAACATCGTAGATCAGGCCGAGGTCGACGACGTTTACCGGGATTTCGGGGTCGTAAACCGTGCGTAGAGCTTCGTAAACTTCTTCGAGATCAACCGTGGTGGGCATTGGCGGCCTCCTTCGGCAAGGTTGGATACCAACATTATAGTCGTCGCCCGGAACATTGTGCAATGACGGGGCGCTCAGGAGACGGGTGGCGGCCAGGTATCAAACAGCGTCAACTGTTGCGGTCCCTGCTGTCGTACCTCCCGGTAAGAGGCGCACCAGCGGGGAATCCCGCGCACCGCGGCATGGCCGCCGAAAACGGGCCCGTGACCGCCGTAGCGATGCTGCGACCAGAGCCAGGCATGGAGCAATTCGTGGGCGACGATTCCTTCTATGCCGCGACGTCCGCACCGTTGCAGTCGTGGCTCGGAGAGGCCGATTAGCCAACTGCCGTCCGGATAGCAGAAACAGCGTCCTCCGGTGGCGGAAATGCGCTCCAGCACCACCGAACCGGGGCGAATGACCAGCTCGGCCAGATGGTAGCGACGGGCAATGTCGGCTACCCAGTCGACGTTGGCGAGAATGATGCCCCGGGGCGCCGGCCAGGTCGCTCCCGGGTCCGTCGAATCTCCCGCGCTTCCTGAGGTCCCGGAGACGGATCCAATGCCGGAGACGACGCCATATCCGGAGGCGGCACCGTGGCCGCCTCCGGACGTGAGACGAGCAGGCGTGTTGATTCGGGAGTGCCCGGCCAACGGTTGGGTCAACTTCAGGGGGTCAGGATGACCTTGCCGGTGGTGGCGCGCCCGGCCAACTGCCGATGGGCTTCGGGGGCGTCGGACAGGGGGAACGTGTGTTCAACCCGCAGTTTCAGGTCTCCGGATTTTACCCATCCCAAAACGGCGGCGGCTCGATTTTCCAATTCCTCCCGGTTGCGTGTGTAGTCACCCAGGCCAGGCCGGGTCAGGAACTTAGAGCCATTGCCCAGCACCCTGGGATCGATTCCAGGCACTGCTCCGCTGGCCTGTCCGTAGAGCACCATGTACCCTCGGGGCGCGAGGGAGGCGACGCTCTGGTCAAAGGTGTCCTTGCCCACAGCATCAAAGACGGCCTGTAAACCCTCACCATCGGTAGCCTTGGCGACCTCAGCGGCGAAATCCTGCTGGGTATAGAGAATTACGTGGTCGGCGCCGGCGCCGCGGGCCAGGTCGGCCTTGGCTTCGGTGGAAACGGTCGAATAGACGTAAGCGCCCAGGGCCTTGCACATCTGAATGAGCAGCAGGCCAACGCCGCCGGCGCCCGAGTGGACCAGGACCCGGTCGCCGGCCTGGACGGGATAAGTGTCGTAGCAGAGATAGTGGGCCGTCATGCCCTGAAGCATAGCGGCGGCTCCGTCGCGCACCGACAGGCCTTCGGGCATTTTGATGAGGCGCCAAGCCGGGACGAGGGCCTGTTCTGCGTAGGAACCCGGGTGGCTGCAATAAGCCACCGGGTCGCCCACGGCGACATTGGTAACGCTGGAGCCTACCGACCGAACGATGCCGGCGCCCTCTACACCGGCCACCCAGGGCAAACCGGGCGGATTGACGCCTTCACGGCTGTATATATCAGTAAAATTGACGCCGACCGCCTGGATTTCAACGACGGCTTGGTCGGATCCTGGGGTTGGGTCGGGCAGGTCGACGTATTGCAGCACCTCGGGCCCGCCGTATTCGGTAATTTGGATGGCTTTCATGTAAACCTGCCCTCCCTGATTCCGTCGTGATTTGTCCGTTGTGAATTGTCCGTAGCGATTCGTGCGTTTTGATTTGATTGCAGAATGTGCGCCAGTAGGATAGCACAGCGGGTCGGCAAGCCTGCAACCGGCAAAAGTCACCGCCCGGTGCCAACGCTGCGGCATCGCGACATGAGTGCCCGCTTTGTCATTGCCAGCGTAGCGTGGCAATCCCCTCGTCGTAGCAACGGCGGTTGGCCAACGTGTGTTCAACCACATCGAGATTGACACGTCCCTCGGCGAGCTCGGGATGAGCGGGTGCTCCTCGCAATGACTGATTAAAGTGGGTACGCGTGAGCACGGGGCGAGTAAGAAATAGGGCTAAAATGGTATAATGATACCCGATTTGGCGGCTGGTGCCCGATTCTGTTACCGGAGGACCTAAGTTGACCGACGAACCCAAGATGTCGATTGCAGACGCGATAATCATCTTCATCAACCATTTGAAAGAAAGCAAGCAGGCGATGCAGGGTCAACAGGAATTGTTGAGGTTCCAGTCTCGTGTGGGAAGGGACAAGCCGATATCCGGACTCCACGCCATCGAAGTAGGTGACTACGCGAAGTGGACTACCGAGAATATCGAAGATCCAGCGATACGACTGGACCCGGTGAAGAAATTCCTTTCCTTCGCCCATCGCCGGTCGTGGACCGAGATCAGCCTGGCGCGTTATGCTGCTGCGCCGCGTCGCAACCGTCGCCGGGTCGCCGGCTCCGGTCATACGGTTTCGGGGGCCGGAGCCCCCACCGCCCGTTTGAGCGAGGAACGTCATACGGAGTTGCAGGGTGAATTGCAACGGTTGCATGACGAAGTACCGCGCATCCGGGACGCCATTCGGCTGGCGCGGGCCGACGGCGATGTTCGCGAAAACTCTCCCCTCGATGCCGCGCGGGAGCAGCAGCAGTTGACGGAGCGGCGTATACGCCAGTTGGAGCACGACTTGGCCCGGGTGGAAATCGTTGACGCCGCCAACGCCGACACGGAGCGTGTCAGCATCGGGTCGCGGGTCACACTGCAGGACATTGGTCAACAGCAGCAACGGGTGTTCACGCTGGTGGACATCAGAGAAGCCGACGTGTCCGCCGGTAAAATTTCCACCGTATCTCCCATCGGCCAGGCGCTGATGGGGAAAAGCACCGGGGAAGAGGTGACGATAAGCACCCCCCGGGGTTCCGTCCAGTACCGTATCGAGGGTATCGGCGGATAGATCAGGGCGGCGACCCGTCGATCGCCGCCAACTCGCCGGGTTCTAACCGAGGTCGGCGACCACCTGCAGGATTGTTTCCGGATCCGGCAGCGTCCCGGGTTCGTAGGTTTCCCGGTAACGAATCACGCCATCCTTATCCACGATGATGACGGCCCGCGTGCCCGCGCCGCGCTCTTCGTTCCAGAGGTCATAGGCGCGAGTGGTTTGGCCTTTGGGATGCCAGTCCGACAACTCCGGATAGGGCAGTCCGCCCATGGAAGTCGTCCAGGCCCGATGCGCGGCTACGTGGTCGCAACTGATACCCAGTACCTGGGTATTCTGCTCCTCGAACTGGGCATTGTAGCGCCGGAACGAGGTGGCCTGGTCCGTTCAACCACCGGTGAAGTCGAGGACGTGGAAGGACAGGACTACGGTGTGCGTTCCCCGGTAGCTGCTGAGCGTGACGTCCCCGTGGTAGGGGGATGAAAGAGTGAAGTCGGTTGCGGCGTCGCCTATCTGGCCGGGCATCTGGCTCTCCTCGTGTGTGCTGACTTGCTCCCACGGGCGTCGGGGAGTCGGAGTGATTATACATGATGGCTCGGGATTGGGATTGCGCCACACTGATTTTGGAGTTTCCCGGGCGCAGGATTCCAGCGTCGATGCCGGCCCTGGGATTGCGTCGAATGAAATGCCCCGCTCACTTTGGCCTGCTCCCCAAGGGGATGGCAGGTGCGTGCTATACTCCGCGCCGTCGCAATCGGGGGCCGGGAGTTGTTCGGTGGATGTAGTATTTGACAGAGGAGTGTACGTGCCGGGGTTGGACCTGTGGCTGGACGCGCTGCGGAAGAAGGATTTTTCGGTCATCTCCCACGCCCACTCGGACCACATCGCCCGTCATCGTCAACCGGTCCTCACGCGCAACACTCAGCGATTGCTCGGCGAGTACCTGAAACGGTCGGAGCCGATCGTGCTGGAGTACGGCGAGGGGTTGGAAACGGTGGACTACACCATTTCACTGCACCCGGCCGGGCATTGTCTGGGCTCGGCGCAAACCCTGGTGACGCGGCGTTCGGATGGTGAACGGCTGCTGTACACCGGCGACCTGCGGGTGCAACCTTCGCCAATCAACGAGGCGCTGGAACCGGTGGTTTGCGAAACCCTGGTCATCGAGAGCACCTACGGCCGGCCCGATTATGTCTTCCCATCTCAGGATGAAACCATCGCCACCGCGGTTCGGGTGATCAGCCAGTGGTTGGCACAGGGCGCTCTGCCGGTAGTGCTGGGCTGGCGGTTGGGCAAGGCTCAGGAGATGCTGCACCACCTGCTCACCGCCGGTTTTCGGGTCGTCTGCGAAGAGGGTGTCTATAAAGTGGCGCGGGTATACGAGGAAGGCGGCGTGTCGTTCCCGGAGGACTATCGAGCTTTCGATGGCTCCATCGAGGACGGCGAAGTGCTGCTGTTCCCGCCCGGTCGAAAGAGCAGGGAGCGCATCAACAGCAACAAGCCGGAACGACGACCGGTGCGTTACCTGGAGGTCACCGGCTGGGCTGCCGGCGCTGGCCAGAGGCCGTGGGGAAACGGCCGGCCGGGAGACTCCAGTCTGCCGTACAGCGACCACGCCGACTTCGACGACCTGGTGAGTTACGTCCAGTCGGTGAGCCCGCAACGGGTGTTTACGGTGTTCGGGTTCCCCGACCTGGCCGAACGGCTGAGGCAGTTGGGTTACGCAGCAGTCCATCTGGGCGCCAACGCCACCAAGGCCGACCGGGCGTACCAGATGCCTTTGCTGTGACGGGGTTTTCACCCTCACCCTCTCCCTTGACGGGAGAGGGGACGAATGCGGAGCGGCAGCAAAAGCCCCTCTCCCAGTGGGAGAGGGGTTGCGGATTAGGGCAGTTCTCTCCAATCTAGTCCGGAGTGGTTCCGACGGCGGGCAAGGCCTCGGCTTCGTCAGCGGCCAACATGCGGTTGACGGCGCTGAGGTAAGCCTGGGCGCTGGCCACGATGATGTCGGTGGAGGCGCTGCGACCGGAGAACACGCGTCCGCCGTTCTCGATACGCATTGTTACCGAACCGACGGAGTCCAGACCCTCGGTGACGGCCTGAACCTGGAAGTCGGCCAGCGTGGTGGTGCAGCCCACGACGCGGTCGATGGCCCGGCACACGGCGTCGACTGGGCCGTTGCCGGTAGAGGCATCGGTCGCCACGGAACCGTCGGGGCCGATGAGGCGGACGGTGGCAGTGGGGATGTCCTTGTCGCCGCTGGTGAAGTGCACCGTTTCCAGGGAATAGGTGATGGGCTCGGAGGCCGTGCGGTTCTCCTCGTCCATCAGGATTTCCAGATCGCGGTCGGTGACTTCGCTTTTCTTGTCGGCCAGTTCCAGGAACCGCTGGTAGACGCCGGTAACTTCCTCGCGGTCGAGAGCATAACCGAGGGCTTCCAGGCGGGCCTGAAGTCCGGCGCGCCCACTGAGTTTGCCCAGCACCAGCTGGACCTCCGGAGGCAAGCCGACGCGCTCCGGGCTCATAACTTCGTAGGTGGAACGGTTCTTGAGCACGCCGTCCTGGTGGATGCCGGAGGCGTGGCGGAAGGCATTCTCGCCGACGATGGCTTTGTTCGCTTGAACGTTCATACCGGTGATACGGCTGACTAGGCGGCTGGTTGAGTAGATCTGCGTGGTGTCCACGTTGAGATCGACGCCGAACAGGTCTTTACGGGTATCCAGCGCCATGATGATTTCTTCCAGCGAGGCGTTGCCGGCGCGTTCGCCGATGCCGTTGATACAGCCTTCAACCTGGCGGGCGCCGACCTCGATGGCGGCGAGGCTGTTGGAGACGGCCAGGCCCAGGTCGTTGTGGCAGTGCACGGACAGCGTCACGCCGTCGATACCCGGGACGTTCTGTTGGATGTCCCGCAGCATGACCTGGAAGTCCGAGGGGATGGCGTAGCCCACGGTATCGGCGACGTTGATGGTAACGGCGCCGGCCTTGATGACCTCTTCCAGCATCCGGTAGAGGTAATCGGGGTTGGTGCGGGTGGCGTCCATGGGCGAAAACTCAACGTCCTCGCAGTAGGACTTGGCCCGGGAAACCATTTCGACGGCCATGGTCATTACGTCTTCCCGATCCTTCCGCAATTGGTGCATCTGGTGAATTTCCGAGGAGGACAGAAAGACGTGGATGCGCGGTCGTGGGGAGTCCTTGATGGCGTTCCAGGCAGCGTCGACGTCGCCGGCGACGGCGCGGGACAGGGAGCAGATAATGGGCCCCTGGACCTCATTGGCGATACGGTTGACCGCCTGGAAGTCGCCGGGAGAACTGGCGGCGAATCCGGCCTCGATGATGTCGACTTTCAGGCGGGCCAGCTGACGGGCGATCTGCAATTTTTCGTCGACCGTCATGCCGATGCCGGCCGACTGTTCGCCATCCCGCAGCGTGGTGTCCAAAAACTTTACTTGTGCAGTCATGGTAATTCCTTTCCCTCCAGGGGATTCGTTCCGGGGGATTCGTTGTTTTTCGCGATGCAAACCGTTGGTGGTTGTCTGGTGGTGTCGAATCAGCGGGAAAGGATGGGCAGGCCCACGCAGTCCACCGCAGCCAGCCTTGCCAGGACCAGACCGCGATGGTGAACTGCTCTACACAGTACCTCCATGCCCATGTATCACCTCCTCTGGTGGTAAGGGCGAGAGTGCGCCATCAACGCGTTTCGCGGCGAACATTTCACCCTCACCCTCACCCTCTCCCATCAAGGGAGAGGGGATGCTTGGCAGTCATTGCGACAGTTTGCAATCACTCGATTTCCCGGGGGTTGAGCCAGGGCATCATTTCGCGCAGGCCGCGGCCCACCTCGTGGATGCGGTTGGTGCGGGCTTCCTGGCGCAGGCGCAGGAAGTTGTGCCGGCCCTCGTCGCATTCGGCCATCCACTCCTGGGCGAAGGAACCGCTCTGGATGTCGTCCAGCACTCGGTTCATGTTGGCGCGGACGTGGTCATCCACGACGCGGGTGCCGCGGGTCAGATCGCCGTACTCGGCGGTATCGCTGATGGAGTACCGCATGTAGTTGAAGCCGCCCTGCTGAATGAGGTCCACAATCATTTTCAGCTCGTGGAGGCATTCGAAGTAGGCGATTTCGGGGGGATAACCACGCTCGACCAGCGTCTCGAAAGCCATGTTGATGAGGGATGTAACCCCGCCGCACAGCACTGATTGTTCGCCGAACAGGTCGCTTTCCGTTTCGTCCTTGAAGGTGGTCTCCAGGACGCCGGCCTTGGCGCAACCGATGCCGGCAGCGTAGGCCAGGCCGATGGACTTGGCGTTGCCGGTGGCATCCTGGTGGACGGCCAGCAGGCAGGGGACGCCGATGCCCTCCTGGACGAAGTGTTCGCGCATGCGGTGGCCGGGAGCCTTGGGCGCAATCATCATTACGTCCACCGACGGCGGCGGCACCACGAATTCGTAGTGAATGGTGAAGCCGTGGGCGAACATGATGGCGGAGCCGGGGCTCAGGTTGGGCTCGATTTCGTCCCGGTAAACGTCCTTCTGCACGTGGTCGGGGATGGCGACCATGATGACGTCGCAGGCTCTGGTGACCGCGGCAACGTTATCCACGGCCAGGCCGGCGTCGCTGGCCACCTGGCGGCTGGCGCTGCCTTCGTAGAGACCGACCATGACGTTGACGCCGCTGTCATGGAGGTTCAAAGCGTGGGCGTGGCCCTGGCTGCCGTAGCCGATGATGCCGACGGTCTTGCCGTTCAGGACGGAGAGGTCGGCGTCGCTTTCGTTGTAGATGTTAACTGCCATTCTTTTCTATCCTTTTGCTGCAGATTGCGGGTGACTGGAGAGGTCGGGTTGATCAGTTCTGGATGCGGTGCGGGTCAAACGCCTTCGTAGTGGCCAGGTTGGAACCTGGATGCACCGGCCACCACGCCGTTGCGACCAACGTGTTCGAAGTCGGCGCCAACGTCGTCGCTGATTCTGCCTTCGGATTTGCCGCGCACCATGGCGACGCGACCGGTACGCATCAGTTCCAGGATGCCGAAGGGGCGCAGCAGGTCGTAGAGGGCGTCGATCTTGTCCTCTTCGCCGGTGGTCTCGATGACCAGCGAGCGGGTACCCACGTCGACGACCTTGGCGCGGAAGAGGTTGGCCATCTCGAGGATTTCGCTGCGGTTGGATGGCGTGGCGCGCACTTTGATGAGGGCCAGTTCCCGGGCCACCACGTCTTCGCCGGAGATGTTGGACACCTTAACTACGTCCACCAGTTTGTCCAGCTGGCGGGTGGCCTGCTCAACCGTGTACTGGTCACCCGTTACCACGAAGGTCAGGCGGGAGAGGCCCTTCTGTTCGCTGGCGCCCACGGCGAGGCTGGCAATGTTGAATCCGCGGCGACGAAACAGGCTGGCCACGCGGGTGAGGACCCCGGGCCGATCCTGGACCAGGGCGATGATGGTGTGCTGGGCGCTATGCTGATTCAATGCCCACCCCCTTGACTTCGGGCTCTTCCAACATCTCGTTGACCGACTCGCCGGCGGGTATCATGGGAAAGACGAACTCGTCCTCCTTGACTACGAAGTCTACGACTACCGGGCCGGGGGTTTCCATGGCTTCCTGTATTGCGCCGGCGACTTCGCCCTGTTCTGTCACGCGCAGGCCGCGAATGCCGTAGGCTTCGGCGAGTTTCACAAAGTCGGGGTTGCCGCTGTAGATGGTGGCGAAGAAGTCCTTTTCGTAGAAAAAGTCCTGCCACTGGCGAACCATGCCCAGGGAGCCGTTGTTGAGGATGGCGAACTTGACATCGATGTTGTTCTCGGCGGCGGTAGCCAGGTCGCAGAGGGTCATCTGGAACCCGCCGTCGCCGGCGATGGACCACACCGTCTTGTCGGGTCGGCCCACCTTGGCTCCGAGTGCCGCCGGAACTTCAAAACCCATGGCTCCGCTGCCGCCGGAGGTAATGAGCGAGTTGGGTTCCCGGTACCCGTAGTGCTGGGCGGCCCACATCTGATGCTGACCGACGCCGGTCACGATGATGGCATCGCCGGCGGTGGCATCGGACAGCTCCTTCAGTACCTGCTGGGGTAGCAGCTCTGCGGATTTACGGATGAAAAGGGAGGGGTGCTCGGCACGGAGCTGGTCGGTTTCCCTCATCCAGTCCAGGTGGACGGTGGAATGGACCACGGGAATCAGGGCTCGTAGCGATGCTTTGAGGTCGCCCAGTACCGGGGCATCGGCGATGATGTTCTTGTTGAATTCCGACGGGTCGACGTCAAAGTGGACGATCTTAGCCTTGGGTGCAAAATCGGCGATGCGACCGGTAACCCGGTCGTCGAAACGCGCGCCCAGGGAAACCACCAGGTCGGAGCGGTCGATGGCCAGGCTGGCATAGGCCATGCCGTGCATCCCCGGCATACCGAGGTTGAGCACGTGGTCGGTGGGCAACGCGCCAATACCCAGGAGAGTGGTTATCACAGGGATCTGTGCCTTTTCGGCAAACTCTCGCAGTTCGTCCCAGGCGCGGGAGATGAGCACGCCATGCCCGGCTAGGATGATGGGGCGTTCGGCATCGTTGATGAGGCGGGCGGCCGCCAGGACCTGTTTAGGGTCTGGTTCGCCGGGCGGGTTGTACCCGGGGAGGTCAACCTTGTCGGGCCACTCGAATTCGATCTTTTCGCCAGCCAGCACGTCTTTGGGGATGTCGATAAGGACGGGGCCGGGACGTCCGGTTCGGGCGATGTGGAAGGCTTCCTTGATGGCCGGCGCGATGTCGCGTACGTCCAGCACCAGGTAGTTGTGCTTGGTCACGGGCAGGGTGATGCCGGTAATATCGGTTTCCTGGAAAGCGTCGCGACCGATGGCGGCCCGGGGCACCTGCCCGGTGATGCAGACGATGGGTACTGAATCCATCTGAGCGGAGGCGAGGCCGGTAACCAGGTTGGTGGCGCCCGGTCCGGACGTGGCGGAACACACACCCACCTTGCCGGTGGCGCGGGCGTAACCGTCGGCGGCCATGGCGGCAGCCTGTTCATGGCGTACCAGGATGTGGCGAAGTTTGGGGTAGCCGGACAGGGCCCCGTAGAAGGGGAGTACCGCGCCGCCGGGCAAACCAAAAATCGTGTCCACGCCTTCACGCAGGAGGCTTTCGCAAACGATTTGCGCGCCAGTCATTTCCATCTTTTTCGCTCCTGATGTGCTTTATGTACCGTGCTGGGAGTACCAATGTAGTGGGAGTGCCAATGTGGCCGGGGCAAAAATAATCCCGACCCCGAAGGGACGGGTTAGTGGGCCCGCGGTACCACCCTTCTTCTCCCCGTGATGGTATTCAACACTGGGAACGCTTTTGTACAAAGCCGTTATCGGGGCTGAGCCGCCTGTCCTACGCACGTTGTGGGAATCTGGTACTCCCGCGCTTCAGGCAGGGCGCTCCGGGGCGAGTTCAGGAGTTTCCGGCCACCGACTTGCACCATCCATCGGCTCTCTACAGACCTGCCGTCCCTACTATTCCCCATCATTGCGAAATAGACCAAAATCATGCTAACACCGGCCCGCCGCAGTGTCAACGGCGCCGATGGCTCACGCTAGTAGACCAACTTCTTTGTTATGACGGGTGAAATGCAGGGTTACTCGGCGAATTTCTGCGTAGGCCCAGTAGGTCAGGGCAGAGCCCCAGTACCAATCAACTCATCATTACAAAGATTTCGGACTACTAGTATTACAACGACGGTTGGCATGGTAGGATAATCGGCAAGATAGCGAAGGCATCGGGAGGTGGGGCAGGGTGATGGATGCGGTGGCGTTGGAACGGGTGTCCGAAGCCTTCCAGGGTTTTCACGACTACTTTGCGCCAGACTTTGGTCGTAGGGAGGCCCGGGAGCACAGCCGCCATTATCTACAGGCCTTGCTGGTGCAATCGGAAGAGCGGCGCAACGCCGCGAATTTGTCGGAAACGGTTCCGGCGTCGCCACGGGCGTTACAGCGGTTTCTCGCCGAGTCGCCTTGGGACGACGACGCAGTCATAGACCGGTTGCCGGAGTAGCTGGGTTCGCGATTGGATGACCTGCCGGGGGTGTGGGTGCTGGACGGCAGCGATTTTCCCCAGCAGGGGGTGAAGTCGGTGGGAGTGGCCAGGCAGTACTGCGGGGCGTTGGGCAAGATCGCCAGCTGCCAGGCTGGGGTGTTTCTGGCGCACGTGGGACCCCAGGGCAGAGCGCTGGTGGACAAGCGGCTGTAGCTGCCCCAGGAGTGGACTGGGGACGGGGAGCGCTGCGTGGCGGCGGGGGTGCCAGCGCACCGACGGGGGTACCGAAGCAAGACGGAGTGGGCCTTGGAGATGGTGGAGGAAGCCCAGGCCAGAGGATACCTCAAGGCCCAGTGGGTGGCCGGAGATTCAGCCTTCGGGATGTCTCCCGCGTTGCGGGAGGGACTGGCGGCAACGGGAATGCTGTACGTCTTGGACGTGCGGCCGGATATGACGGTCTGGCCCTTGGAACCGACCTGGACCGATCCGCCTTACCAGGGTAACGGGCGTCCCCGCAAACCCAGACCGCGGCGTGAGGAGCGGCAGACCATGGCAGAGCGCAGTCAGGCGTTGCCGGCGGCGGCATGGCGGGAGATCACGATAGCCCAGGGAAGCCAGGGGCCGCGTGTCTATCGGTTCAGCGCCCAACGGGCGCGGGTGACCAGGAGGCGGCAGCCTGGTGAGGTCCGGTGGGCGGTTTATCGCCAGAACCGGGACGGCAGCGAGCCCCGCTACTCCCTGTCCAACGCACCCCCAGATGCATCTCTGGAGACCTTGGCCGATGTGGGCGGCTCCCGCTGGCGCATTGAAACCGAGTTCGAGACCGAGCAGAGCGACGTGGGCCTGGACGAATACGAGACCCGCACCTGGGCGGGTTGGCATCACCACATCGCCATGTGCCTGCTGGCCGGGGCGTTCCTGTTGACCCTGCAACAGGATTGGGGGGGAAAAGATGCCCTTGATCACCAGGCCCCAGGTGTACCGAGTGGTGCGTGAGCTCCTGCCCAAAGAGCGGTTCGGCCCGGAAGAACTGCTGCGATGGCTGACAGATGTCCAGGAGCGCAACGAACGGGCCAGATGCTCTCACCAGAAACGCCGCGCTGCCCTCGGCCGTAACACCTCCGGCCTCCCTCCATGAACCGTCGTTGTAATACTAGTAGTCCGAAATCTTTGTAATGATGAGTTGATTGGTACTGGGGCTCTGCCCTGACCTACTGGGCCTACGCAGAAATTCGCCGAGTAACCCTGCATTTCACCCGTCATAACAAAGAAGTTGGTCTACTAGTACTGGTTCAAATCAGCATTGTAGGTAGTTTTAGTGAAAGGCTTCCAAATGCTACGCTGACCGCAAGATCGAGTTGTGAGGAGGTGTGGCAAACATGGCCCTGGAGCAATACGCAGTACGGTTGACGCCGGAGGAACGCGAGCGACTGAGCCATCTGATTCGCAGTGGCAAAAGTTCGGCGCGCATCATCGCCCGAGCGCGCACCCTGCTGAAAGTAGATGAGGGATGAAACGCACCACAGGTGGCGGCCGCTTTGGACATCTCCAAGGGTACGGTGTACCGCGCCAAACGGCGGTACGCTGAGGAAGGTTTAGATGGCGTGTTGCAGGACCGGGTCCAGGCCAACCGATACCGGAAGCTTGATGACAAGGGGGAGGCCCACTTGATCGCCCTGGCGTGCAGCCCAGCGCCCGATGGCCACGACTACTGGACCCTGCATCTTTTGGCCGACCGAGTGGTGG
The DNA here is from genome assembly GCA_965220105.1 of Dehalococcoidia bacterium. Lineage (GTDB taxonomy): Bacteria > Chloroflexota > Dehalococcoidia > Lucifugimonadales > UBA3495 > Bin87. The sequence goes on from OZ244811.1 coordinate 251,055, forward strand.
AGTTGGGGTTGGTAGAGTCCCTGTCCCATGAGACGGTGCGGTTGAGGCTCAAAAAAACGACCTCCAGCCGTGGCGGAAGCAGCAGTGGCGCATCCCCAAGGTAGGGGGTGAATTCGTGGCGGCGATGGAGGACGTGCTGGACTTGTATGCTGAGCCCTACGACCAGCCACTGCATCCCTGACCGGCCGGTGGTCTGCTTCGACGAGACTTCCACTCAGTTGCTGGCCGACACCGGGCCGCCCATTCCGGTGCAGCCGGGACAACCGCGGCGTCAGGATTACGAGTATCGTCGCGGCGGTACGCGCAACATCTTCCTGACCTGCGAGCCCCTGGCGGGCTGGCGACACGTGGCGATTACCGAGCGCCGCACTATGGAAGACTTTGCCCACCAGATGCGGTGGCTGGTGGATGAGGCCTACCCAGATGCTCAAGTGGTCCGCGTGGCGCTGGACAATCTGAATACCCATCGTATGGCCTCCCTCTATGAGACCTTCCCCGCCGTCGAAGCTCGGCGCATCGTCAGGCGGCTGGAATTTCACCACACGCCCCAGCACGCCAGTTGGCTGAACATGGCGGAGATCGAGTTCAGCGTGTTGACCCGGGCCTGTCTCCAGGGGCGTAATCCCGACGAGACTGCCCTGCAGCGAGCCATCAACGCCTATGAGGCCGAGCGCAATGCGGCACGAGCCACCATCAACTGGCGGTTCAACACCCAGGACGCCCGATCCAAATTGCATCGCCTATATCCCTTCAATTCCAACATTGATTGAGTACTAGGAGCGCTGGTGTTGTTTGCATGGTGGCTGTGGTTTGTAATATCCTTGTCGGACGCAATGTGGACCTTGATGCGGTTGGGTCCGCCAATTGTCGTATTAGCGTTGGGATTCTTGATCACCGGCATAGAGGCGAAACGTCGAGCAGCCCGTAAAAACGACAACGTGGATGACGCTTCCGAATAGCGGCAGATGGGCACAGGGCAATGACCAGACCCCACAGGGCTGCCCTGCGGGGTCTTTGTAACGGGCAAGACGACATACCTCGATAACCGACGACCCACCACCATGACTAGCCGCAGCCCAACGTCAAGCGACAAAAGACCCTCGCGGAGCCGTCGATCACCTCCATAGAATCGAGCTGGTCGATCAGGGCAATCCAGCCACCAGCAGCGGGGTTCAGTCACAGCGGCAATTCACAAACAGAGGACTAACCATCCGTGCCAGCCCACACCAGACCCATTAAACAGTTTCCGACCCCAGAACCCCCGCAACAGCAAACCCATCAGTTGGCTCCACGAGCCGAATCAATCCAAGGTAGTGCTGCCCCACGCGTCCCCTGGAACATTGCCCTTCGTCCAACGGGCCGATGCACCAGCCGCGATCCGGTGGTGTTCGCCGCCTGCCACACCGCTCCAGATTCCGCGCCCAGTCAGACGGCTAAACGGCCCCTATCGCCCGACTCAACCCAAACTCGTGCTCACCAGCGGTAACGCTACTTCGTCCGAGACACCTCCCTCCCGTCTCGTCCATCGCTGACCGACCAACGAAAGCTGACCTCGGAGCCAACAAGAACAGGTCACCCGAGAGGTATCCACAGTAGTTATAATCCGTTGCTGCGTCCAACGGCCTGCCGGGCTAGAACCCCGAAACCAATGAGCACACCCGGCGCATAACAATTCCCCAAGGAGGCATCTTCGTGAGATTCACGATAGCCATAGCCTACGTAATCGCAGTCCTCGTTATGGCTTGCGCCTCCGATCCTTCAGCGCAACCACAACAATTTCCCACCATCTTCTCCGTCCGAGCGGAAGGCTCAACCACAACGACAGCAACGCCACCAGCCAATCACCCACCGATCCCTCAGCCGGGAGAGTCCGCAGCCACCGCGGCAGAAACAGCGTCCACACCGTTACCGCTCAACGCGGAACAGACAGACTCTGCAACCAGGTTCAACCGCGGTGCCCACCGCGAGCGCTGAAGTCCCAAACCCCACCTCAATTCATTCCGGATTGCCCAAAAAGCCAATACCACTTTTCGTCCACGTCGCATCAATTCCGGCCGAATTGCCGGAATACACCCGCCGAGACTGGAATCACTGGACCGATGCAGACAGAGACTGCCAATACGCCCGCAACGAGGTATTTTTCGAAGAAAGCCTCAGCACCGTAACCTTCAGCACCGGCGACCGTTGCCGCGTCGCCACCGGCCAATGGCTCGCCTCATACACCAACACCGTTGTAACCGACCCCGGCAAGATCGACATCGACCACATGGTGCCCCTAGACAACGCCCACCAGAGCGGAGCTTGGCAATGGTCGGCAGAACGCAAGGAGCTCTACGCCAACTACCTGGACGACCCGCAACACCTCATCGCCGTAACCGCCAGCGCGAACCGCTCAAAGGGCGCCAGAGCACCCGACACATGGAAACCCAAGGACCAGTCATATTGGTGCCAATACGCCATCGACTGGGTGTCCATCAAGAACACCTGGCACCTCACCGTGACTGAGCCAGAGTACGACGCACTCGCCGTCATGTTGGCAACTTGCGAGAACCCGCACGTCCTGACGGTCTCGCCCGACAATTCAGGGACCGCACCCAGTGCGCCACGCGCCACCAGCACTCCCGTACCGCCGCCGCTAACGCCGACAACCACCACGTACGCCTCGTGCGAAACCGCCCAGGCAGCCGGTGAAACCCGCATCCAAGGCAGTCAGGGAAATGGCCCAGGATTCCCCAAGTCGATGGTACCCAGCGCCAGAGACGGCGACGGAGACGGAGACGGGGTCGTGTGCGAAAGATAATTCCCGGTCCGCGGCACACCAGGAAGACGGGCAACCCCGGCCTAGCCCAAGGACTCCGCCAACATCTCCTTCAGTTCGGGGAAATCCACTGGCTTAACGACAAAACCCTTGGCACCACGTTCCGACGCTACGCCCATGTTGACTGGGTCGCCATACGCAGAAACCACAATTGATTGGACCTCCGGCCAAGATTCACCCAACTCGCCAAGTAGCTCCAACCCCCCATGCCAGCCATGTTAAGGTCCGTCAGTACCAAGCGAATGCCAGGGTTTTGCCGAAGCACCTCGAGCGCTTCCTGACCGGACCCAGCGAAGAACAACTCGTAGCTACCGGCCCGGATCTCGCGACGCATCCTTTGCCGGAACATGACCTCGACCTCAGGCTCATCGTCCACCACCAGCACCTGGCGCGCCAAACCCTGTTCTGACATTTCCGTTTCCTCCGCATTCATCCGAATTCAACAAACCATGGCCCTTGGTAACACCGTTTCTGCGTTTGACAGTGCGAGCACAGCCCTAACACCATGGTTACCGCGACGTCCGGCTCAACACGCATTTTAACCAACACTGAGCGAGTATCCGAACGGCTCCCCGGCCGTCAAACGACCAAGCCCAAGAAAATTTCAGGGCGCCGTACAGCAACGACGCCCTCGGGACTCCGCGCGACCGCTTATGCCATCTGTGCGTCTGGATTCAGCTGCTCACTCAGGCGGCCGGAGGCGGCCTCCCACCTGGCGAATCAGGCTGGCCAGAAACATCCCCACCAGCAAGGCGGCCAGAGCTACGACAGTGGGAAGCAGCCACGGGTAGCGTTCGGTGAAAGGCACGCCGTCAGGCCGAACCGGCATCACGTCAACGGCAGGGTTGACTTCGGGGCGCCCCAACCGGGCCACCGGCAGGTCCTCGGTTACCAGGTAGGGGAACACTTTCTCCAGCTCGTAGGACGGCGCGGATGCCTCGGGGTTTCCGTAGTAGAGACGATAGGTCTCGCCGGCGGCGGCGGTGAAGACGATCTTGCGGGCGAAACCGCTGGCCATGGGCTTCTCTACCGGCAGGGGCCGATTGTCCTCGTTGAAGATGGTGATCCGATAGTAGAGGTATCTGGATTCTCCGAGCCGCAATTCTCGATCGTCGCCCACGAACCTCGGAGTATCAAAGTCGTAGAGAATCTCGCCGGACTGCAGGGGGATCCAGTAGAGGAAGTCGTAACTCCCTTCGACCACGACCTCGCGGTAGAAATTTCGTTGCGGGATATCAAGGCGGATGGTGTCGGCCGGAAACCCTGGGTGAAATGCTTGCAACAATAAAATAGTCTGTTTGCGTTCCGCGTCTTCGATTCGTCGGACGATGTCCAGGGGGAGGGAGTGGCGGCGCGGCTCCAGCGTTTGGGCGAAAAGGACCACCGCCCCCCTGATGTCCAACGGTTCCTGACCCTCGTCGAAGATTTGGATCCTGAGGAAGCGCGCCGAACTTGACGGGTACTGGACGCTGGTATCACCAGCGGAGAATCCGCGCTCGGGAATCGCCAGGTTGAATATCGTGCCGTTCTCCTCCTGGATGCGCCAGGTTTCGCCGTCATCGCCGGCGGACACGGCAACGCGGCGTTGGAAGTTGACGGATGAGGTCTGGATTTCCACCTCACTGTGCAGGTCGCCCTCGGATTGCACGTGGAGAACGAATGAAGTGTGGTCGTTGGGAATGTGCCCCAGATCCTGCATCTTGACCGGGACCGCGGCGCGCCGTTGGTCCCCAGCCTCAACCAGGATCTTGTAGGGAATTTCCCGCTCACCAACGGTGGTGTCGGTCGCAGTGAGACGCACGTCGCCCAGGCCGGGCTGAGCGTGGGGATACACCTCGGGATCCAACTCCACCTCAACCAACTGGTCGTCCAAGAGGCCGTCCGGCAAGATGACAGGCTTGAAGAACTGCCATCTGGCATCCGGAGAGTCGGCCCAGACGTTAATAGCCGACAGCAGCGCGCCGGCCACCAGCAGAATGACAAACGCGATGGAAACCGGCCGGAGCCTGTTTTCAGGCTCGTTGCCCAAACAGGAACCCCCTCACGGCCTGACTGTATCGTTGGTAGACCAGACCCGTGCCCAGCATGAGGACACCGAGGGTGACGAAAGCGGCAACGCGGTATTCGCGCTCCAGGAGAAAAACGTCGAACCCGAAAAGCTTGACCAACGGCACCGCCAGCAGGGCAATGCCGGCCAGGCGGATGCGGCTGGACTGGCGGGCGATGCCGACGCCAATAACTCCAATGGCGTACACGGCCCACAGCACGGTCAAAGAGAGCTGCTGGCCGCCGAAGGTGTCGACGTCCTGGCGGAAGGCCCGGGCGTCGAAGTAGTGGACCGCCTCCAGGGTCAGGCCCCACAGGGCAACGCAGTTTGCCGCCACCAGCAACGCGGGGACAGCATAGGCTTCAAAGCGTGCCGACTCAGGCCGAGAGCGCCGGTACCACCAGGCGAAGACCAGTGTCAGCGCGATCACGAGCGCGAACTCCAGGAAGTGCACGTTGATGACCGGAATATATCGATCGGGCAACACTTCGGCCATGAAAGTGTCGAAGGCCAGCAGCTTGGCCGCTGCCAGCGTCAGGATGCCCAGTCCCGCCCACCGGACAGGCGGCAGGCGTCGCCACAGGCCAACGGCGAGGACCACCGCGCCGTAAATGGACCACAGGTAGGTCATCGACAGATGCTTGGCGTTGATTGCGGCCTGCACCTGCTGCCAGTCGACGTCCTGGAACCGCTCGAGTTGGACGGCCCGGCGGTCAAAGAAATTGATGATCTCCTGGTTCAGTGTCCACAGGGCAACAAAGTTCGCCAACACCACCAACGCCACAAACGCGTGGCGCTCATGGCCGACCAGACGGGCCGCTTCCCGCCGGAACCGCCAGGCGAGGATGGACAGCAGGACGACGACCAGCGCGCAGGTCAGGAATTGCGCGTTCAGCACGGGCGGGAACCCCAGTTGGGCCAGCCGCACCCCGATGGTGTCGATGGTGATCAGCTTCAAGATCGTCAGACCCAACAGAACCAGGCCGGCCCAGCGCACCAGCGGCCAGCGCCGCCACAGTCCGCCGGCCGCCAGGATGAAGCCGTAGATTGACCACAATGCGGTCAGGGACAGCAGTTTGGCGTCGGTCGCACGCTGGTGGATCGGCTGGTAACCGAAGGAGTCATCCGCCAGCGCTCGGCTGGCAAAATAGCTGACCAGTTCCAGGCTCAGCGCCGTTACGGTCAGCGCGTTGGCGATGCCCAGCAGCGGCCAGAGGACGAACTCCTCCCACCGTTCCCGCCGCTCGCGGTAGTGATGGTAGAGGAACGCCGCGGCGTACAGGGCGACCACCGTGGCCGCCATGATGGGAAACCGCTCGTTCAGGAAGGGAACGAATTCGTCCAGGTTGATCCGGCCGCCCTGCTTCAGCAGGTCGATCACCACCAGATGCCCCAGGCCAACGGCCAGCACGCCCAGGCCGAAGGCCCGCATCTGCCACCGGCCCAACAGGAAGGCGGTGCCCACCAACGCCGCGCCCTCCGCGGCCCAGGCCACGGTGATCCACACGCCGGTCAGTTGGAGCGGTACGGCGATGGTCAGGAAAACGACCGCGATGGGCAGGGCAAAGAGGGCCATTTCCGCCGGCGTGGAGGGTCTCCGGATGGCCACGAAGGCGAGAAGCGCGTAGAACAGGGAGAGCCCCAGGGCAATGAGGCCGAACCACTCCCGATAGTCGTCCCAGAGAACGTGGTAAGTCAGGGCGAAGAACGCCACGGCGTTCAGGGTCATCAGCGCCAGATCAGGGATGCCGGGCGTACGCCGCCACAGCAGGTGGAAGAGGCTGGTGGCGCCGGCTAGGATGAGGAACATTCCGCTGAGTCCAATCTGGGCCATGACGGGGTCGTAATCGGAGAACCGGCTGGTCCAGAAGAAGAAAACGCCGTAGGTGCCGGCCCAGCCCACCAGGTTGAACCACCGCCAGTTGCGGAAGGTGGAAATCGCCAGAATGCCAGCATCGACCACCAGGATGTAGGCCAAGGCCAGGCGGATGTCGGGCAGGTCCGCACCGAGCAGGGCTGGGGCCAGGAACGCGCCGATTATGCCCAGCAGCGCGATGACGATCGACTCGTGGCGCAGGGCCAGCAGGGCGGCCAGCGCCACCACCAGGGCCAGGAAGAGCAAGGCCACGTCGGGACGTATCAGCTGGTACAGTCCGAAGGCGGCGTAGATGGACAGGTAGAGGATGACCGCGCCGGCCGCTGTCACGGGCTGCGCCCAGATGGGGATCCGACGTTGGGAATATTCGCCCACGCCCAGCAGGGACAACCCCAGGACCACGCCCAGGATGATCCGCCCGGTGTCGCCGATCCAGTTGTTGTCGAAGGCCAGCTTCAGGAAGAAGCCGATGCCCACCACCAGGGCCACCGCTCCGATGATGGCAAACCAGTTGCGGCCCAGCAGCCTTTCCCAGTCGAACGACGAGCTGAAGACGGGCCAACCGCCGCCATCAGCCGGCTTGTCGCTTTCAATCTCAAACGCCAGGACGGTTTGAGACGCAGAAGCCACTGGTGGGGCGGGTTCCGGCGGAGTTGGCGCCACACCCGGCGCGGGCATCTCGGTACCCGTTCCCGTCGATTCCGAAAGCGCCTCCGCGGGTGTGAGCGCCGCCGCCGGGGGCACCGCAGTTTCGGTTTGAGGATCCAGTCGATTCAGGCGGCGCTGGAGATAAAGCAGGCGGCCAGCGGCATCCCGCAGGATGGTGCGTAACTCGTTGATCTCAGTCTGCAGTTCCGGCCGGGACACGGGGTCCGTATCCCGTCCGGATTGCTCGCGATCCGCACGGCCGGGCATGGGCAATGCACTTCCGCAATTGGTGCAGAACGGCGCGACGCTGGAGTTCGTTGTCGCGCAGAACGGGCAGTTGATTTCGGGCAAGCTGATCGCTCCGGGTTCGTATTCAGGATCGGATGCTGAGTTGCCGTCGGTATGGGACAGGCCATTCCGGTCCCGGTGGGATAGGCAAAGGTTTGAACCCGCCGGGGCCGGTTCACCACACACGACGCACTTTGGCCGTGGGTTCAAACTCCGCAGAAAATTGAGCATCCGCAGCCTTTATCCCAACCGGCGTTACGGCGAGCGGCGCCATCATCGTTCGATGATGAGGCAGCCGTCGACGCCAGTGTGACGCACGCCGACCAACGAGATGAGGATACCACGGTACCCGAGACAGTCCGCCGGTTGGTGTTTCCTCACAGCCGGTGCCGCTCGCACCGGTTGTTGCACCGACAGTCCGTGCGAGCGAAAGCCTACCACACTGAGCTGGAGCCAAGGTGAAACGCGCATGGGCTTGCGGTGCAACAGCGGCGCCATTAGCCTGGGCGCTTACGGCAGCACGGCAAGGTTTGGTGTTGAGCATGACCGGTGGCCTTCGTTTGCCTTGGGCACGCGAGATGTAGGATGCGGCCAAAATCGAGCAGTCAGGGGTAGGGTCCAAAATCGACATGGATGCCATAACCCAGTGGGTAGGCAGGCTCATCGTCAAAAACCCGCCGGGAGGTCGTGGGCGAGTTGTGGATTTTGATGGCCCTCCTTTGGCGATCGGCGCCGACGGTGAACCGGCGACCCTGCTCAAAAGCCCTTGCAAACTGGACGAAATGCTCGCCGGGATTACCCTCGAGAACTTCACCCTCAAGAACTTCACCCTGAGGAAGTTTGGTGGGCCCAGCGTATATTCTTTGATGAGGACAGGGGATGAAACTTTCTTGGCGGGACGGGGTGCATAGTCTCCTGGAGGTCCCGGCCATGACGCGGCTTTTGTCGTTGCCTACGGGCAAACGTGTGCTGCAAATCGGATGCGGAAGCGGCGCGGCGTTGCCGGCCTTGGCAAGACACTGCAAACCAGTCAGCCTAACCGGGATTGATATATCGACGGATGCCCTGTCCCAAGCGGCTGGACTGCTGAGGGAAATACGGGTCACCGCTTGTCTGGTCCATGGCGACGCCCAACGGATGCCGTTCATCGACGGATCGTTTGACGTGGTTGTCGATTTCGGTACCTGCTACCAGGTGGCGGACACTGACGCGGTTCTTCAGGAAATTGCCCGTATCCTTGACACCAGCGGGATCTTCGTGCGTGAGACGCCCCTGGCGCAGGCACTGGCCCACCCGCTTTGGACCCTCAGCCATGGACGGTCATCGTTGGACAGCCGGCACTTCATCTCAAGGCAAAATGCTGCGCTGTGGAGGGTCTGCGCCAAGTGCCAAAACGCGTGTCCAGAGGGGCAAAGGCGCATGGTGCGCTGCAGTACCAGGGACGCAACTGGTGCGTGAATTCCAACTGGGAACTTGCCGGTTCTCCCCACCGGCATTACATGGGGTGATACGCGCATCGGAGCAGAAGGAGTAAAAACTGTTGAAAGCATTAATGGGGACATTCAACAGGCGGGCCGTGTTGGCGATCATCCTGGTAGTCGGTGGGGCGACAATCGGGATCTTTGCCTGGGCAAACCAGGCTCGGGCGGAACCCAACGACTGGCCGCCGCTGATCATGAAGTACAACGTCGAGGCCGCGGTAAGCGGTAGGTCTATCGGCGAGGTCCGTCAATTGACCTACAATTCGCGGACCTCGTGGATTGAGGAGGTGATAGAGGCCGACGATATAACAGTTCGCGTGGGGACGTTTAACGCTGTGGGCAGCTATCAGAAGTTAGACGGCCGCGTCTATACGGAATACGACGCGATAACTGGCGAGACTCGGACCGAGACGGTTCCGAAAGGGGTGGTCAGGATACCTCGGGGTGGCTTGTTCCCAATTCCCATCGCGGTCATCGAAAGCGCTCTCGGTAAGCAGGCTGAGGCGGTGGCTACCACCACCAAGGTCTGCTTCGACGACGACTGCACGGAACTCGCATCTGGCTGGGAGATCTCCGACGGAAAGAGCACGCTGGTGTTCGCGGACGATGCCCGGGGCATACCGGTAAAGATTGGCAATTCCGTCGTGACCGAGGTCTTGGTGCGGGGCGCCCGGCAGCCTGTTGTCAGGGAAGCCCACGACTCCGACTGAACCAAAGCCAAGGTGAAACCCGCATCGGGTTAGGTAGGATAGGGGTGGTGGAGATGGCTGGAAAGGATCAGGAAAGCTGAGGAGGGTTGCTGTTGGGCATGGAGAAGACGGGAGCGCTACCGGAGCGGTGGTGCATGGACGAGGCTGACGTATGACGGCGGATGTACCGAGCGCCGACGCCACGGAACCGGGGGCAATGGCACGCGGTGTGGTTGCCGGCGCAGGGTTGGACGGCAGCGGCGGTGGCCCAGGCGTTGGAACGGAATGCCCATACGATTTGCCAATGGGCCAGGGCATTCGCGGAGGGCGGTCCCCAGGCGCTGGTTTTTGAAAGGAGTGTTGGTTGCCCCGCCGGCGAGGACGGCCCTCGTAATGCCAAGTCGTCAACGTCGATAGTCCACCGGGGGAACCACAGTGAACGAATTAGCGCAGGAGCGAGGGTGTTGCAAAGAACTGGCGTGTCGCGAAGGCTGGGAGTGTTCTTCCTTGTGATGGCTCTCCTGATGTTGATTGATTGGGGCATCATTCTGTTTTTCCGCCCCAACGTGCCCCCGCTCCAGGGTCTAACCTTCCTGGCCTGTCCGGGAAACGGCTTCGCCTCCTACTGTGCCGGCCTCGCGTTGTTTACCCTCGCTCTCGCGGCTGGAACTTTGGTTACGGCCGTGTTCGTCAATCTCACGCGTAAACGTCGCCGAGATAGGGAAGCACTCGACAGCGCCACGGCACGAAGGCGTTGGGAGACTGATCTAACTTTTTACGCTTCTTTGACACTAACCGTGGCATACGCAGTACATTGGGTTGTCTACTTCTTCCACTTCGCCCCCCCTCCCTGGGGACCGGACATGCTGGGCGTGCTGACGAAGGTCTTCAACCCGCTGCTCATTATCGTTTTCGTCGGTACGGGACGCCACCTGGTGCGCAGTAGCACAAGCAATCGGCGCCATTCCCAGACTGGCCCGGGCGTGTGAGCACCGACGGGACCCTTCTCTAATTTCGCGCTGGCGATTGCGGCCGATTGCCTCCGCACATGGGATGAGGTCAAATAACTACTCCAACACATGGAGCCAGCGTGGTCCGTCGGACGCATTGGCTATCCAACAAGTCGACACGCGATAGCGGGGCGGGGGAAAGGCGGGCAGAGTCGCATTGGTGTGTCCAGCCTTCCCCGAGGTCAATTTTTTCAATACCATATAGCCATTGGAGGAGTGCAGAATGTCAACCGAATCAGGACCACGGGACGAAGCTCGGGAACTGCGCAACCGGCTGGTCGAAGAACTGGTCAGGCAGGGCGCCATCACCAGCCAGCAGGTGCAGCAGGCGTTCGAAGAAGTCCCTCGGCGCCTGTTCGTCCCAAGGGTCAATATCGCCACCGCCTATTCCGATGAGCCGATCTTTATCCGCTGGGAGGACGGAGTGCCAATCAGTTCCTCCAGCCAGCCCAAGATGATGGCCCTTATGATGGAGCAGTTAGGTGTGGAGCCCGGCTCACGGGTGCTGGAAATAGGCGCGGCACCGGCTACAACGCGGCCATCCTGGCCCACGTCGTCGGCGAAAAAGGCAGTGCTGTCACTATCGACATCGACCAGGACATCGTCGATGAGGCTGCCGAGAACCTGTCCGAGACCGGCTACGGCCACGTCGAGGTGATATGCGGTGATGGATACGAGGGTTTTCCTGAAGGCCAGCCTTATGACGGTATCTCGGTTACCGTGGGGGCCTACGACGTCTCGCCCCATTGGGTCGACCAGCTCAAGGAGGGTGGGGTGATTGTGGTCCCGTTGTGGTTCAGGGGTTTTTGCCTGAGCGTGGCCCTGGAAAAGCGGGATGGCGAGCTCCGAGGGTTGTCCGTGACGCCCTGTCTGTTCATACCGCTGCGGGGGACGGGGCAACCAACCGAGGAGTTTTTTTCCGTGGGCGACCCCCCGACGAACATCTGCAAATGACCATTGGATTGGATCAGGACGATCCGGCCTTCCGCCAGGACCTGAGGCGCCTGTTCAGCCAGGACGCCAGTCTACGCGATGCTGGACGTTCCCTCGAAGGGCAATTCCATACCCTGGACATCTTTTCCGGCCTCGTTATGTTCCTCACCGTCGATCCGAGGGTCTTCATCGTGTATTCGGCATCCGAGAGCAGCCTCTTCCGGGGATTCGGTTATGCGTTGATTGACCTGGACAGCATGAGCGCCGCCGCGATATCCGATTGCGAACCAGAGAGGCTCGTGGTCGCCGGAGGCCCCTGACGGTATGACGCCGGGTCCCATGTCCACCCCCAGCCCTGCGGCCAATTCCAGTAGGCCCAGCTTCGGCTTGATGATCTTTGCTTGCCGTGTGCTCGTCTGACACTCCTTCCCCATCTCTGGGGCTATTCTAACTCGGTTACTCTCAAGTGTCAGATTTCGTCCTGTTTAATACAACTAAGGTTTCGACGGCAGTTCCACCTCACTAAAAGGGCTACGAGGTTTCGTAATCAAAGCTGGCGAGCATCTGGTTGAAGGCGACACTGTACTCCCGGAAATATTTTTCAAGTGCGTCGGCTTCTAATACATAAACGAAGTTTCGCGACCTGAAGAACCACATCATTTTTATGCTGGCCTCAGAATCTTTTTCACCGCGATACCGGTAATTGACACCATAACAATCTTGCTTACCATAGTCATCGTAATGAACAGAGATTAGTTCATATGAACTCATGGCGTTGATACCTGCCAAGAAACCAGTCATAAGCCTGGCGCAAACTTCTTCAACGGAAACAGCGTCATCCGACACCGATATATTGACCGAGAAGTAAGCTGGCCCGTCATTGGGAGCCCAAAGATTCAGGTTCCAATCGTCATGCTCATCTGCCTCCCACCCTGGCATTGCTGATACGATCCATTCGTACCCTGCATTTACGCCTCCATAATTACCCCATTTTTAGAAACCTGACAAAAACAGGTTGAACGTTGTGTCCAAGCCGCGTTGGTACTCGACACTGCCCTCTACCATTTCAATGCCAACCGCCTGGTAGTACCAACTTCCGGTTGGACAGCGCATTAAAGAATGCATATCTCTGCACTTGACGATTCCTCGACCGTTACTGTCATACTTCGTATAATCGATTACGTATGATCGGCCATTCTCGTGATCACGAGGGGAGATGCCGTCAAACTCATCCGAACTTTCACCGATACTATCCAGCTGTCGTTTGACGACGTCGCCCAAGTCAAAATCTGGGTCTGCGTCTTCAACCTCAATAAAGAGTGCTCTGTCGCCCGATTGGAAGAGCACCATGTCATCTTCAGAAGGATCCATGGTCCACCACGGAGGCAGAGTGACGCTGAACCCGCTCCGTCCGATATGGTGAGTTATCCACTCGTCCTCTTCGGATTCAGTTTGGCTTTCTTTCGCGACCACTCCTTGGCTCTCCTTCGCAACCACTCCGCCTCGCTTGAGGAATTCCAGGCGATCTGTTACGAGATTGATGGAGATGGCGAAGCCGATACCCGTGACATTTTGATCGCCAATCCGATCGATTCCTGAGGTATTTACTCCTATCACTTCGCCATAGGCATTTGCCGATGGCCCGCCGCTGTTGCCAGGGTTTATGGCTGCGTCGGTCTGTAGAAAGCCCGGGCGCTTGGCGGAAATGATCCCCTTGGTAACGGTAGGCGCCCCCCTTCAACACACTGCCGAGGGGATATCCCATTACCACCACATCCTGCCCCACTCGCGCCTCGTCAGAATCTCCGGTGTCAACCGGATCAAGACCGCGGGGGGCAATCACTCCAATGCACGCCAAGTCTATTTCTTCGTCTTTTCCCAATACCTGGCCAGACCATTTGGTGCCATCGGCGAATTCCACGGTCACCCTGGGATGGTCTTCTACGACATGCGCGTTGGTTATGATGATTCCGTCGCGGTCAATGACAAAGCCCGATCCACTACCAGTGGGGGTATCGATATGAACCAGACTCTTCTCAATCTTTCGTATTACCTCAGACAATGGAGGGGTAGCTGAAAAATCGAAGTTCATGTCTCCAATTCCTTTCGTCAAATCGCCTTATTCCGTATTATACAGTTCCATTTAGGAGAAATCACTCTTGCCGCGCGGGGTCTTTTGCCCCATGTGGGAGCGAACTCCTGCGCGATGGGCTTAAGGCCATCGCGCAATCTGACGCTCGCCCAGGTGGTCAACCGGAGTCCTCTGCCCGAGAAGGGGGTGAAAATCAAAGACCGGAAGCGTTTACCGTATCCGATGTTCGTATCGTGGTCAGGAATATCGCAGATCTCGCTCAGTTTCACCACGCCCCGCCGCAAAAAGGGGTCCGCCTAACTCATCATCCGAACGGCCGGGAAGACCGGTTGGTGGCCATCGAGCGATTCTTAGAACAGACCAGTATATCGAGGCACAACTGGGTAGGCTTCGTGTATCGGATGGCCGTTGCCGAAAGAGGGCTGACATTGGGAAAACGTGCCGTGGACTCTACCGCAATTGGAACAGATCATCTCGTCTACCTCCATGCCTTTGCTACTGAATTTTACTCACGATTGGTCTGCGCTTGCTAATACCATCCTCTTATTATCGCATAGCGACTATCACAATCTGTATTTCATTGCCCGATTCGGTGGCGCGGGGAAACCCGCTGTCCCGCGTCAAGCATTTTTGCCGGTTTAGCGTCAACTAGTTTTGCCGGTTCACTTCCTCGGCCTGGCCCTGTTGTTGGGCAGCGTTGGTGCGGTAGCTGGGGACGTCGAATTCCAGGATGACGGAGTGATGGACCACCCGGTCGATGGCCGTGGCGGTGACCATGGGGTTGGCAAAGATGCGTTCCCACTCCGAGAAGACCAGGTTTGAGGTGATGCCCAGCGATCTCCGTTCGTAGCGTTCGGCGATGAGGTTGAAGAGGACCTCCGATTCCTCGGCGCCCTGGGGCAGGTAGCCCAGGTCGTCGAGGAGCAGGAAGTCGAAGTTGTCCGGTTTGTGCAGCCTGCGGGGCAGGTCCAGGTCGCGTTTGGCGCCGGGTTGCCCGCGCTCGGATTCACCAGGTTGTACACCGACGGGATGGCGTGCAACTTTCCCGAGTCAATGACTTGAAGCAGGACCTCGGTCTCCCCCACCGCCGTCATTCCCCAGAACCGCATCATGCCCCGGTCCCGCAGCTACTCCATTGCTTCCACCACCTCGCCCAGCGCTTCGTCAGGGCTGACCGAACCACCCGCCGGCGTCGCGGCAACCTGGTTGTGCAGTTGAATCAGGTCCACCTGGTCCCGCTGCATCCGCCCCAGGCTGGCTTCCACCGATGCGATGACATTGCCCTTGACCTCTCCCGGATCGTGTGTCGTGACCCGAAACTTCGTGCCAACAAGCACATCCGCCGACAACTCCTTGAGCACCCGCCTCAGGTTGGTTTCGGATTGCCCGTCGCCATACGACGACGCCGTGTCGAAGTAGTTGATCCTCAACTCCATGGCCCGGGCCACGGCTTCTACCTGATCGCGATGCTCACCCCGGATCATCAAACGGCCCACGTTGCCGCAGCCAAATCCAACCTCGGACACATTCAATCCGGTATTGCCCAGGGGCCTGTATTCCATGCCGCCGCTCCAGCCCGTCCAGTGTCCCGCCATCATATCCCTCTGCCGCATCCCCGACAATTACCGCCTCCCTACCCGCAGCCCCCTCTCCCTCGATGGGAGAGGGTTAAGGGGAGGGTGAATTCCTTGCACTTGTCATTGCGAGAAGCGCAGCGACGTGGCAATCTCGATGCCGGTACACCACCCCCGCGCAGCCACGCAGCAACCCCCCGTCATTCCGAGCAGCCCAGCAACGTGGCAACCCCGAAGCAGCCCGCAGCCCCCTTTCCCTCGATGGGAGAGGGTTGGGGTGAGGGTGAAAATCCCACCCCTTTGCCATCCCGTCCCCTCAAAACCGCCCCCGCTCATCCTGAACCCGCCCAACGCCACCCGTCAGCATCCCGTCGTTGACTCGCTCCTCCAGCACGCCTACACTGCGCCAATCGCCAAGTCCCGACGACATTCCGTCCCGATTCCGGCGGTCGCAACGAGTATTGGCGGCATGGCACAATCCCCTATGGCAGATCCCTCCGAGCAGATGCCGGCCTACGGGTGGGCGGTCATGGGCATCTGGCTTACCGCCAGCGTGTCCGGATTCATGATTATGTCCACCATCGGCATACTGTTGCCGGCCATCAGCGCGGAACTGGGTTTGTCGCCATTCCAGCAGGGGATGGTGGGTTCCGCAGCCTATTGGGGCAACCTGGTCCTGGCCATCCCCATGGGCTGGTGGACCTCCCGTTTCGCACCCAAAATCCTCACTACCGTTACCCTGGTCCTGGGCATCCTGTCCCTGCTGGCTCAGGCCGTGGCCCCCGGCTTTGCCGTGCTGATTCTCGGGCGCGTGCTGTTCGGCATCACCGTCATTGCCCGCCAGCCGGCCCGCGCCTTCCTGACCCAGCAGTGGTTTCCGGCTCGCCAGGTCGTACTCGTCAACAGTATCTCCAACGCCATGTTCGGCCTGGTGGTCGGGGGCGGATTCGCCGCTTCACCCTTCATCCTCATCGCCCTCGGTGACAGCTGGCGTTCCACCCTGCTCACCTTCGTCGGCCTGTTCGTCGTCATCACCATCGTGTGGGTCGTATTCGGCAGAGAGCGCGTAACGGCGGAATACCGGCAGAGGCTCGCCACCCAGCAAGCCAGCGTCCTCCGGGGCACGCTGCGCTACCGGGACCTGTGGATCGGCGGACTCGGTTTCGTGGGCGCGACTACCGCCTGGTCCGCATTCCTGAGTTTCTATCCCACCCTCATGCTCGACACCCACCAGATGTCCCTCATCTGGTCCGGCGGGATCCTCGCCATCGGCATCTTTATGGGCGGCGTCTGCGGACTGGGCTTCGGATGGGTCGTGATGGTGTCCGACCAGGGCCGGACCATCCTGCTGGCCACCGGCGCCGTCATGGCGGCCACCTTCATGGCCATGACCCTTACCGGATCCATCCCCATCCTCCTGGGGCTGACCTTCGTCAACGGAGTGGCCTGGGGGTTCTGGCCGGTGCTCTATTCCGTGCCCTTCCATCTGCCCGGCATCCGCCCCAGGGAAGTCGCCGTTGGATTGGCTTTCATCCAGATGTCCAGCTCGGCCGGGATCACGCTGGGTCCCCTGGCCACCGGCCTTTTGCAGCAAGCCACCAACGACCTGGGCTTGTCCCTGGCAATCGTCAGTTTCGCATCCCTCTCCCTCTGCCTGGCCGGACTCGTCATGCGGCACGGCCTCTCCGGACACGCCACCCCCGCGCCAGAACCCACCGGCCAATCCCCCGGCAACTGAACCCTACCTACCCGCCACAAACCCCTCCTCCCTCAATTGGAAAGGCCCAGCGTGAGGGCGACCCCCCTCTCCTCACGGCAAAAAGCCCAGATGTGAGGGCGACCCCCCCCGCGTTGACACCCATCATCGCCCTCCCTAAACTCGGCGCCATCTCCAACCCAGTTGACCACGCCACCCCATGGCCAAACGGAGGGCAAACCATGCCTGACCTCGAAAACCTGTTCGCCCAGATCGACGCCGCCCAGGACGATATCGTCGCACTGGAGCAGGCCCTGGTGCGGATCCCCTCGGTGAACACCGGCTTCATGCCCACCGGCGACGAAACCCCGGTCTGCGAGTTCGCCCGCGACTTCCTGGCCCAGGATGGCATCGAATCCGAAATCCTGGAATCAGCTCCCAACCGCGGCAACCTCATCGCCCGCATCGAGGGCAGGTCCGCCCAGGCCGGCCTCATGTTCATGTCCCACACCGACGTGGTACCCGTCGAGGACGACGCCAAGTGGCGCTTTCCTCCCTTCAGCGCCACCATCGCCGAAGGTCGCGTCTTCGGACGAGGCGCTTCCGACTGCAAGGGCCTGCTCACCGCACAACTCATGGCCGTCCGCCTGCTGAAGCGCAACGGCATCGAGCTCCAGGACAGCCTGATTCTCGCCGCCGGCGCCGACGAGGAACACGGTGGGCGGTACGGCTTCGGCTGGTTGGCCGACAACTATCCCGAGAAACTCGCCGCCCCCTACGCCGTCAACGAAGGCGGCGGCACCCCCATCCAGGCCGCCGGCGCCCTCACCTACGTCCTCGGTGTCGGCGAAAAGGGCCGGCTTCAGGTCGAAATCGACGTCAAGGGCGCCAGCTCCCACGCCTCGACGCCCTGGCAGGGCACCAACGCCCTCTACCGCCTCAGTCGCGCCCTCAACTCCATCGAGGGCTACGAACCCGACCGGGACACCTCCACCGACGTTTTCGACCACCTCTCCACCTTCGCCATCGAGGACAAACCATCCCCCGCCAACGTCGACCATATCATCGCCGAGATCGAACCTGACAACCCCCGCTTCGCCTCCATGCTGCGCGCCCTCTCCCGCATGACCCTGACGCCGACCATGGTGCGCGGCGGTATCAAGTCCAACAGCGTCCCCGAGTCCATCCGCCTCACCTGCGACGTCAGAACCCTGCCCCACCAGGACGAGCAATACGTCCGCAACCAGTTGGACGAGGTCCTGGCCGACGTCCCCGGCGTCTCCTACGAAATCGACTACATGGCCCGCCCCAATTCTTCCCCATTCGAGTCCAGGCTGGCCAGCAGCATCCAGGCCGTTACCGCCCGGGCCCTGGCCCGCGACAACATCCGGTGGGTGCCCGCCATCAGCAACGGCTTCACCGACTCCCGGTTCACCCGACCCCTCGGGACGGTCACCTACGGCTTCTCCGGCTCCCACCCCGACGACGACCCCATGCTGAACTTCACCCACGGCACCAACGAGTCCATCGGCATCAAGAGCCTGGTAAGCGGCACCAAAATCATGCTAGGCCTCGCCGTCGACATGCTAGCCGTCAAATAACCCAACTCTACCGTGTCCCCTCTCCCTATGGGAGAGGGCTAGGGTAAGGGCAAAATCCTCTCTCCCTCGATGGGAGAGGGTTAGGGTGAGGGTGAACTTCGTACGTACTACGCCAATATAATGGAGACTACCCTTCCAGCTAGCGGTTGACCCGCCCCGGAGCCAAAACATGCCCTACGAACTCCTCACCGTCGACCACGACGAACACGTCGCCGTCGTCACCCTCAACCGGCCCGAACAACTCAACGCCATCGACCGCGATTTGCACCTGGAGATGATGGAGGCGTGCCGGGACCTCCGCGACGACTACCTCGTCCGCGTGGCCATCTTCACCGGCGCCGGCCGCGGCTTCTGCTCCGGCGCCGACCTGACCAGCGACCGCTCCAACGGCACAATCCCCAGCCGGGCCGAACGCCTGGACGAATACAACTGGGTGGGCCGCCAGGCCATCATGGTCTACAAGGGCCTGGACAAGCCCACCATCGCCGCCGTCAACGGCGTGGCCGCCGGCGCCGGCATGGGACTCGCCCTGGCCTGCGACATGCGCGTCGGCTGCAAAAACTCTCGATCCAAGACCGTTTTCATCGAACGTAGCCTCAGCCCCGATTCCGGCCTCTCCTACTTCTTGCCCCGCATCGTCGGCTGCAGCCGCGCCTTCGACCTGGTTTTCACCAGCCGCACCGTCGACGCCGACGAAGCCTGGCGACTCGGCCTGCTCGACCGCATGACCACCGCCGAAAACCTGCTGACCGAGGCCAAAGCCCTGGCCCGCCAGATCGCATCCTGGCCCCCCGTCGCCATGCAGATGTCCAAACGCGCCCTCCAGCGCAGCCTCGACACCGACCTGGCAGACCAGCTGGAATACGAAACCCACAGCATCGTCTTCGCCCGCCGCGCCCCCCACGACGTGGCCGAAGCCTCCGCATCCTTCCGCGAACGCCGCCCGCCCATCTTCACCGGCGAATAGCGCTCCCATCCCCCTCTCCTTGATGAGACAGGGCCAGAGCCTGCCCCGCCTCACGCCACCCACTGTCGCAATACTGTCATTGCGAGCGCAGCGTGCCAATCTCGCTCCCTCTCCCTTGATGGGAGAGGGTCGGGGTGAGGGTGAAAATCCGCACCAACCACCTTCCGCTCGTTGTGAGAGGGCTGAGTTGAGGGGCGAACCCCTCATGCGTACCCAGTGCGTCATTGCGAGGATTTACAGGATTGGGTTGGTTCCCACCCAAATCGGTCCCCAATCCAGCTGATCCTCAAATCCTGTGAATCGGGATTCAGACAAATAATCGAAAAGCCCCGCATGAGTCCCCCTGCCATCTGGACACGCCCATCCGTGCTGGCTATCATCTCGCCTAGTATCCCCTCCGCCCGCCCGGCCCGCCGCCGGGCTCTGCTGTCAAGGAGCTGAACCATGACCACTACCAATTGGGGCGATATCTACAAGGAACTGGGCGCTATTCCCGTTATCAACGCCACCGGCAGCGTCACCATGCTGGGCGGCTCCACTCCCATCGCCGAGGTAAAGGAGGCCATGGCCCGGGCCGACGGCGCCTACGTCCCCCTAATGGAACTCCAGGACAGCGCCGGCGCCGCCATCGCCCGCATGGTCGACGTGCCCGCCGCCTACATCACCTCCGGCGCCGGTTCCGCCCTCATGCTGGCCACCGCCGCCGCCATGGCCGGCGACGACGACGACAAAATCCAGCAACTGCCCAACACCACCGGCATGAAGGACGAAATCCTCATCCAGACCCGCCAGCGCTACTGGTACGACCGTTGCCTGGAGCTCGCCGGCGCCCGATTGATAATGTTCGGCTCCGAGGATCGCACCACCCCGGAAGACCTTGAAAACGCCATCGGGCCCAACACCGCCGCCGTCCACTACTACGCCGTCGAACAGGAGCACGACCCCCACGCTCTGTCCCTTGAGCAGACCATCGCCATCGCCCACGCCCACAACGTCCTGGTCACCGTGGATGCCGCCGGGCAGATTTACCCCCTGGAAAACTTCGGCAAATACGTCAGGATGGGAGCAGACTTCCAGTGCATCGCCGCCAAGTACATGGGCGCGCCCCAATCGACCGGTCTCGCCCTGGGTTCCCCGGAGATGATCCGTAAGATTGGCCTACAGGCTTTTGCCAGTTACGAGGGCCGCCGCGTCCGCGGTGTTGGCCGACCCCAGAAGGTGGACCGCCAGGAGATGATCGGCGCCGTGGCCGCCGTCCGCCATTGGATGACCATGAACCACGAGGACCGTCTCGCCGACTCCGAACGCCGCAGCCAGACCATCCTGCGCGCCGTCGCCGGGATACCAGGACTGCGGGCCGACCTCATCGACAACATCATCGGGCACCAACCTTACGGCCTGAACCTGCGGGTCGACCCCGCCGTGGCCGGCATGACCGTCTACGACCTGCGCGACCGCCTCAAAGATGGCGACCCTCCAATCTGGACCCGCGTCCGCGATGATGAGGACTTCATCACCATCCACATGTTCGGCCTCAACCCCGGCGAAGACACCATAGTCGGCGAACGCATCGCCACCCTCTTCCCCCGCCCCTCCTGAACCCCACTCACGCATCCTGAACCGTCAAAGGACCCCTCCCCCTCTCCCCCTGTGGGAGAGGGCAGCGGTGAGGGGTATCCCCTCCTACCAGCGCTCGCCCGGCACCCGTTCCTGCAACACCTCCCCGAACAGCGTGAGCACCTGGTCGATCCGCAATACCACTATCGCGCCCCGGCTGTCTGCCAGATAACGCTCGTTGACCAACCCAGACTCCATCAGGCGGTCGATCATTCCCTCGTACACGTCCCCTTCCCGATAAACGCTCGCGGTGCACCGGAATTTCCAGCCCGCGTCCTGGTCCGTGTTGCGAAACAGCACGATGACCTTGGGATTCTCCTCGATGTGGTCAAGCGGCACGCGCCCGGTCCGGTCACGATAAATCAGCGAGTCCGCCCCCACCGTGAGCACCGTGCCGATGTAACCGCAGTTGGGCGTTCCATCGGCGGATGCTGTCCCCACGATGCAAGGGTATCCATCGTCCCTCGCCCGGTTGATCAACCGCACCATCTCTTCCGTTAGCTCAATCATGTCCCGCCTCCTGTTGGCCGGCCCTGCGCCGCAACGAGCGCCGATCCATCCTCCGCCCGTCTTCCTGGCGCCCCATCATTCTAAACCAACGAAAAGATAGTCATCCCGGGCAGCAGGGCTCATGTACCGGTAGCCCGTTGCCATCGGCGTCGGCAACGAAACCTGGAACAGCACGTCTTGCCCATTCACGCCCTTGCCTTGCAACCGTGAGTAAAGATCAGTCGCCAGCCAACCACATTATATTGGCAAAACTGTCATTGCGAGCGCAGCGTGGCAATCTCGTCGTCGTAGCAACGGCGGTTCGCCGACGTGTGTTTAACCTCATCGAGATTGCCACGTCGCTATGCTCCTCGCAATGACAGATTAAAGTGGGTACGCGTGAGGGTATTCGGCAAATTGATTCCGCTCCTGGGTTCCGTTACCATTCGGTCGCGAGGCTTACCGCACCACTGGACGAGTTTCCGAGCGCACGGGGTGCATACACAAGGAGCTATTTGACGGTGATTGAAGATACTCTGTCCACACTATTCGCAATTCCCGGTTGGGACGCTAAACGCACCGCCTCCGTGGAGTTTACGGGCGGAACGGATCCCATGCTGCCCACGCCCTTCCGCATCGGAGAGACGGCAGCGGCCTGCCTGGCCGCCGTGGGCCTCGCCGTTTCCGACCTCTGGGAATTACGCACCGGTCGCCGCCAGGAGGTCAAGGTCGACGCTCGCCACGCCGCCGCCTCCCTGCGTAGCAGCCAGTACATGGCCATGGACGGCGCCACCGTCGCCCGCGAAAGGCCCTCCGTGATGGGCGTCTACCCCGCGAAAAACGGCCGCTGGAGCTACCTCCACTGCAACTTCCCCAACCATCGCGCGGCGGCATTGGGCGTGCTGGGCGTCGAGGAAGACCGGGATGCGGTGCGCCAGGCAGTTGCTCAGTGGGATGCCCTCGAACTCGAGGAGGCCATCATCGCTGCCCGGGGCGCCGGGGGAATGGTTCGCTCCATGGAGGAATGGTCGCAGCACCCGCAATCCGCCGCCATCGCCTCCTTGCCCCTGATGGAAATCGCGAAGATTGGCGATGCGCCGCCGGAACCCTTGCCCGACGGCCCCAGACCCCTCTCTGGAATCAGGGTGCTGGACCTTACCCGCGTGCTGGCTGGGCCCACCTGTGCTCGCACCTTGGCGGAACACGGCGCGGACGTGCTGAAGATTACCGCCAGCCACCTGCCCAGCAACGAAGCCCAGGAATACGACACCGGCCACGGCAAGCTCTCCGCCTACCTCGATCTTCGGGAGGAAAACGACGTGGAGACCCTGCGCGGGCTGGTCCGGCAGGGCGACGTGTTCTCCCAGGGCTACCGGCCGGGCACCCTCGCCCAGCGTGGCCTTTCTCCCGAGGGCCTGGCTGCGTTGCGACCGGGCATCGTGTATGTCTCGCTATCTGCCTTCGGGCGGATTGGACCGTGGGCCACTCGGCGCGGCTTCGATACCGTAGTGCAAACGGTGAGCGGTATCACCGACCGCCAGGGCAAGCTGTTCCCCGGGGCCGAGCCGGGCCCCCAGTTCTATCCGGTGTCTGCCATCGACTACTTGACCGGCTACCTGATGGCCTTCGGGACCCTGCTGGCTTTGGCCCGCCGAGCCCGGGAAGGGGGCAGCTGGCTGGTACGCATCTCCCTGGCGCAAGCCGGCCGCTGGCTGGTCGACCGTGGCCAGGTACCGGAAGCCCGCCTCCGGGATCTGCCCAAAGATTTCACCTCCGACGAGATAATCCGTTGGTCGACGGCCAGCGACGTACCCGGGGGCCGGCTACGTCACCTCGCTCCGGTGGTGCAGCTCTCGGAAACCCAACCCCACTGGGCCAGGCCCACAGTGCCGCTGGGCTATCACGACCCGGCATGGCCGGACCGAACATCGTCAAAGCCAACGTCGTAAATCGGCCACTCCCTTTCGGCCAGGTTAATGGAACCAACGCTGTCGCCTGCTTACTCTGCGCCGCTACGTTCCGATAATCGAAAGACTACGCCGAGACTCCACCGGCGTTCGCCGCAGTGCAATTGTTCAATGAGGAGGTTTTCATGCCGGATCTAACCAACGAAGAGGTGCAGGCGCTGGCCAAAGCGGTCAACCTCACCTTGGCCGAGCCCGAACTGAGCCAGGTTACTCACAGCCTGAACGCCATGCTCGAATCCATGGCGGCCATCAACCCGCCGGGGTTCAACCTGGAAGAATACGTGGCCGTGGCCCAGCCGGCTGACCTGGAGGACTGACATGGTTGCACAACACATTCCCTTTATGCCCGCTTCTGAACTGGCCCAAAATATTCGCGAAGGGCAAATCTCTCCGGTGGAAGCCGTTGACGCTTACCTGGATCGCATCGACGCAGTGGGCGACCAGCTGAACGCCTACATCACGGTGTGCGCCGATGAAGCCCGCGCCGAAGCCCGGCAGCTGGAAGCCGACCTGGCCGCCGGCAACGTGCGCGGGCCCCTCCACGGCGTGCCGGTCGGCATCAAGGACCAGATTCATACCGCCGGCATCCGCACCACCGACGCATCGAAGATTCGCGCCGATTTCGTGCCCGAGCAGGACGCAACCGTGGTGGCCCGACTCCGGGCCGCCGGCGCCATCATCATCGGCAAAACCAACATGAGCGAATTCGCCCTGGGCGATCCGATCAGCTCCTGGTTCGGCGCCGCCCGCAACCCGTGGGATACCAGCCGCAACCCGGGTACGTCCAGCACCGGCAGCGGGGCCGCCACCGCCGGCTTCCTGTGCGCCACCTCCCTGGGCGAAGACACCGGCGGATCAATCCGTGGGCCCGCCGCCAACTGCGGCTTGGTCGGCATTCGCCCCACCTGGGGTCGCGTCAGTCGCGCCGGCGTGGACGGAGCCAGTTGGTCGGTCGACACCATCGGCCCCATCTCCCGAAGCGTGACCGACTGCGCCCTGACGTTGGGCGCTATCGCCGGACACGATCCCCGGGACCGGTATAGTCGACGGGAACCGGTGCCGGATTATCTGGCCGCCCTGAACGAGGGCGTGTCGGGACTGCGAATCGGCGTTGTCCAGGAACTCATGGGAGGCCACGGCCTGACGCTCAACGAGCAGAGCGCCGCAGCGGTGGAAACCGCCATCGGGGTATTTCGTGAGTTGGGCGCCGACGTGGTCCCGGTGAGCCTGCCCCTGGCGCCGGTTACCGGGCCAATCGTTCGCACTATCACCAGCACCGAACGCGTCAGCCTCAACCCCGAATGGCTCCGCGAACGGCTGGAGGACTACCACCCCAACACCCGCGTTGCCTTTGCAGTGGGGAATCTGATCCCCGGCCAGGTGTATTACAAGGCTCTGAAACTCCGGGCGCTCATCAGGCGTCAGGTGTTTCAGATGTTCCGCGACGTTGACTTGCTGGTGCAGCCGACGTCATCCGGCCCGGCGGGACTGTTGGCGGACGAACCCGCCGTCGTCGGAAACAAGGAGACCGCTGCGGCGGCGCTGCGCGACGGCAGTTTTCGGGGACTCTACAGCCTCAGCGGCTGCCCGGCGTTGAGCATCCTGTGCGGGTTCACCCAGGATGGCGACACCGAGCTGCCCCTGGCGATGCAGATAGCCGGTCCGCAGCTGGGCGAGGCCAACGTCCTGCGGGCCGCTTATGCCTACGAGCAATCTACCCCCTGGCATCTGCGCCGGCCACCGGAATTGTAGTTCCCAGAATTAGAGTTGTTGTCCGGCGCCGTAGTTGGCAACCGGCTACGGCGCGTTTCGTTGGCCGCTCCTGCGCGGGCGTCAAGCGGCGCGTGCGTTCACCAACCGTGCGTTATCGCGTCAATATCGTCGGAAAATTGACACGCCTACCGGGGAGCCCTACACTCGGTCGAAACAAACCTGCCCATGTCGTTGACCGGGCGGGTGAAAATCGTCACAAATCGTCGTTGGAGGTAACTGTATGCCTGAATTTGATTTGGTAATTCGTGGTGGCATCGTAATCGACGGCACAGGCCTACCCCGCATCCGCGCCGACATCGGAATCAAGGACGGTCGGGTGGCCATGATCAGCGGCCGGATAACCTCCGGCGGCGCCCGGGAACTGGACGCCAGCGGCTGCATCGTCGCACCGGGAGCGGTGGACCTGCACACGCACTACGACGCCCAGCTCAACTGGGATCCCTACGCCTCCCTGTCCGGATGGTTTGGCGTAACCTCCCTGACCGTTGGACAGTGCGGCTTCGGGTTCGCGCCCACCCGTGCCCAGGACCGGGATCTCAACATGCGAATGATGAATCGCATCGAGGCAATACCCCTGGAATCCATGCGCCTGGGTATGCGCTGGGATTGGGAAACCTTCCCCGAATATATGGACAGCCTTGACCGGCAGGGTCTGGGAGTGAATGTCGGCGCCCTGGTGCCGTTCTCGCCGCTCCGTGGCTACGTCCTCGGCATGATCCCGGCGCGGGAACGTACTTCCGTCACCGAGGGCGAGCTGAACCAGATGAAGCAGATCCTGTACGACTCCATGAAAGCCGGAGCGTTTGGCCTGTCTGCCGATAAGAACCTGGAGGACCGGCCCGAGGACGGCAGCTGGCTGCCCAGCCACGTGGCGTCTCCCGAGGAGTTCTACGCCCTGTCCGAGGTGATGGGTCAATTTGGCGTGGGCCATCTGGGATGGACCATCGGTATCTCCGACGACCGACCCGGCCAACGGGAAATGTTGGAAAAAATGTGCCGGCTGAGCGGACGCCCGCTGCACGTTGCCCTGGGCGACGAGGAAGGCTACGACTGGCTGGAGCAAGTCCGTAAGGAGGGCTTGCCCGTACTGGCGCAGCAGGGCTCGGTGCCAACCATTGCCGAGTTCAAACTCTCCGAGTACAACCTGTTCGACTACATGCCCAACTGGGTGCACCCGCTGGTTGGCAGCAAGGAAGAGCGCATCGCCAAGCTGTCCGAGGACGGCATCCGCGACGGCATGAAGCGGGACGTCCTCGACCGCCCCCACGCCAGGACAGACTGGACCCAGCTACAGGTAGTGGAGGTGGCCTTGGAACGGAACCTCAAGTACGAGGGGCTGTCCATCGCCGACATCGCCCAGGCCGAGGGCAAACACCCGCTGGACGCGTTCCTGGATATTGCCCTGGACGAAGACCTGGAAACGGAATTCGCCCACCCCGCCGGTGGCCAGGGCGACGAAGCCCGGGCCGAAAGGCTGGTAAATCCCTACGTCCACATCTCGGTGTCGGACGGCGGCGCCCACACCAGGTTCCTCGTCAACAGCGTGTGGCCCGTCTATTTCCTGGGGCACTGGATCCGCGACAACGAGCTGATGACCCTGGAAGAGGCGCACCAGAAGATGAGCGCGCTGCCCGCCTGGTTCTCCGACATGAAGGGTCGCGGTACCCTGCGGGTTGGCGACTGGGCCGACGTCATGATTTACAACATGGACGAGCTGGGGTTGATGTACGACAAGCCGCGCTTTGAGACCGACTTCCCCGGTGGGGAGAAACGGTTGGTGCAAAAGCCCACCGGGATCCGTTACATCCTGGTGAACGGCGCCGTTACCTTCGTGGAAAACGAGTGCACCGGCGCGCTGCCCGGCAAACTGCTCCGCAGTTACGACATGGTGGGCTAACCCTCACCGTTCCGTCGTCCCCGCGAAAAACCCCGCCCCGGTACTTAATACTCGGGGCGGGGTTAACATTTCGATTCGTTTCAGTCCGAACGATCGCCAACCGACCGGCGCCGCGACGTTTCCCGTGATGGCTACTCGTCCGGCACCAACGCTATCAGGTGCTCGTTCTGCACGGTAACCAGGAACGCCTTCATGCGATAATCAGGGCGGTTAACGCAGGTGCCTTCGCCCTTTTCGTACTGCCAGCCGTGCCCGTCGCAGACGAACAACTCGTCACCCTCATCCTCAATCTCTCCCCCCTGATGGGGGCAAATCGTCGACAACAGCTTGTACCCATCGCGCCCTCGCACCAGATAATACGCCGCGTCGCCCACCTTTATCGGATGCGGCAGATCGGTGAACGAAGACTCTGCCCCCAGATCCACTCTGACCTTCTTTGACCGGGCCGAGCCACTGACCTGGCGAAGGGTAACGGTTCCTCTACGACGTTCGGTAGTCATGGCAATTTCCTTCCCGCTGCTGTGAACTTTCTACAATGAGGATCGGACCAAGTATAACAAACCGGGCGGGCAGTGGCACCGAAACGAGCCCGATGCTACACTGGCGGAGAATGCAATCCGTAAAGCACAGGAGGTTCTCATGGTTGATTACGCAACTACGACCAATCTGGAGAAATACAACCTGGAAATCGGCGCGCCGGCCATCCGGTCGGTCGGACCCCTGGCCTTCGGACCAGACGGCGTAATGTTCATTGGCGACAACGTCGGTGCGGCCATTTTTGCCGTTGACGTCGGCGATGCGGATGTCGATAGTGGGCCGCAGGACGTGAACCTTGAAAGGTTTGACTCTTCCCTGGGGTCGTACTTGGGTTGCTCCCGGGATGACGTGGCGATTCGGGATATGGCCGTTCATCCCACGTCGGGCAACCTCTATTTCTCGGTCATGCGAGGCAGCGGGGACGCCGCCGTGCCGGTGATAATCAAAGTCTCCAACGGCGGCGCCATCAGCGATGTACCGCTGGACGACATCGCCTATTCCCGGTACGACATCCAGGATGCAGCCGACGACGACGACCCGCGCCTGGTAACCCGGCTAAAGCTGCGAACGGTGACGGTGACCGACATGTCCTACGTGGACGGGCTCCTGCTGGTAGCGGGCACGTCTAACGAGGAATTCACCTCCACCCTGCGGCGCATCCCCTTCCCCTTCAACGGCAACGCGGATTCCAACTCCCTGGAAATTTTCCACGTTTCCCACGGCCAGTACGAAACCGCAGCGCCCATCCGCGCCTTCGTGCCCTACCAGGGCAACGCCAGCATCCTGGCCAGCTACACCTGCACACCGGTGGTGCAATTCTCGCTGGCCGAATTCGAGCCTGGAAAACATGTCATGGGCAAAACCGTCGCCGAGCTGGGCTCGCATAACCATCCGCTGGACCTGATTTCCTACGAACACGAAGGCGATGAATATCTCCTGGTATGCAACGACCGCCACCCGGTTTTCAAAATTGCCTGCAAAGACATCGATCAGCAGGGGCCCCTGACGGTGCCGGACGACTCCATGGACGCGTCGCCCGCCGACCCGGTAACTCCCGGAGTCGGTGTGCCGCGCCAACTGCTCCCTCATCCTGGCGTCAAGCGGATGGCCAACCTCAACGGCAGTGGCGTGCTGATGCTCCAGCAGGACGAGGATGGCAACACCCACCTCCATTCCTACGCCACCGACTCGCTGTGACCTCAGACCGACCCCTAAACTTGGAATGGACCGAATCCTCGGGTCAAATCCATCTCAGCATCAGCGGCTGGACTGAATCCGAACTCGAAGAATTGGGAGGGCTGGACGACGGCGACCTGCGTCGGCGCCTGGCCCTCCTGACCAGCGAATCCCTGGCAACCGGCGGCGACCACCGAATCGTTCCCCAGGTGGCCGGCAGTTTCCACGTGGAAGCCGACTCGGTGTGCTTTGTTCCCCGTTTCCCGTTCGTTGACGGGATGACGTACGCGTTGCTGGTTCTTGCCAGCGGCCAGTGCCGGCAGCCCGAAATTTGGCCCATCCAGCGTCCAACCGTCCCTTTGGCGCCGACCACCGAAGTGGTTGCCATCTACCCCACCGCTGCCGGGCTCCCGGTGAACCTGCTGCGGGTGTACGTCCAATTTTCTGCGCCCATGAGCGAGGGCTGGGCGGCGCGGGCAATCAGGGTTTGTCGGCAGGACACGGGCGCAGAACTGGAGGAAGTCTTTCTGCCATCCAATCCGGAGCTATGGGACCCATCGCGGCAGCGGTTGACGCTGCTGCTGGACCCGGGCCGCATCAAGCGCGGGTTGGCGCCCAACCTGGAAGCCGGATACCCGCTGGTCGAGGGCGTGCCCATCAGGTTAATCGTTAGCAGCGATTTCCGAGATGGGGCAGGTCGACCAATGAAAGCCGGCGCAGACCGTGGTTACCGCATTGGCCCAGCATTGAGGTCGCGCCTGGATACCGGTGGTTGGCGCTTAACGGAACCGGCAGCGGGTTCTCGGCGTCCGTTGGTCGTAGGTTTCGACCGCCCCCTAGACCACGGCCTGTTGCAACATAGCCTGGCGGTCCACGACGCCGGGGGATCGCCTCTGCCCGGGGAGGGGCAGTCCGGCGAGGGTGAGCGTTTTTGGCGGTTCACCCCAGCGATGCCCTGGCAAGAGGGTCATCACCTCCTGGTCGCTGCGCCCAACCTGGAAGACGTGGCGGGGAACTCCCCAGCGCGAGTTTTTGACCGGGACATTACGCTAACTGAAACCCTGCCGCTGGCCGGCACACCGGAACCCATCAGTTTCTACTGCCTCCGGGCCGCCACCGTGGAGGGTTCGCACTCAGACGCGATAGGTTCCTGACCAGAGCTGGGAAACCTTCGTCGGCGCGGCCTTCCCGATTGGCGCGGTTTTCGCCATTTGCCGCCCGACTGCCGCCGCGCGCGGAGTTATCGTTCCTTCAAAGCAACCAGTTCGCCTTCGATGTCTTCGGCCTGCAACGATAACGTCTCCCACTCGTCCCACAGTGATTCCGCCTCCTCCTTGAGGATGCGATATTGCTCCCCTGAATCCGCCAGCTGAGCAGCATCGTCGAACTGATCCGGTTCGGAGAACATAGTTTCCAACTCCGCCATGCGCGCCTCGCGGTCTGTCAACGTTACGTTGATCTCTTCGATCCGCGTCGACAACCGGCGGGCTTCACGGCTGAGCGACCGCTGCAATTCCTCGGTCGCGCTGAGCGGGCGCCCGGATCGTCGTTTGACCGGCGCCGGTACAGCGGTGTCCCGAGACTTCGCATGGGCCGTTGTGTTGGCCCCGGGGTCGACAGCCTCAATGTGTTTTCGGTGTAAATAACTATCGTAGTCTCCCGGAAAGATCGTCGGGCACCCGTCGACAATCTCGACAATCTTATTGGCGACCTGGCGTATCAGAGTGCGGTCGTGGGTAATGAGGCAAACGGTGCCACGATAGTCGTCTAGGGCGTCCGCCAGTATCTCCCTGGAAGCGATGTCGAGGTGGTTGGTCGGCTCATCCATCAGGAGCAGGTTGCTGGACTGCTGTAGCAGCTTGGCCAGCGCCACCCGCGCTTTTTCGCCGCCGGACAGTACCGAAATCGGCTTGTCGACATCGTCGCCGCTGAAGAGAAATCCGCCGAGGGTGTTGCGTAGATTTTGCTCCGATTCGCTGGGCGCCACCTGGTGCAATTCATCGATGATGGAGTTGCCCGGGTTGAGGAGATCGAGCACGTGCTGGGCATAGTAAGCCGTCACCACGTTATGTCCGGTCTTTCTATCCCCTCCGTCAAAGGGAAGGACGCCGGCGAGCATCTTCAACATCGTGGTCTTGCCGGCACCGTTCGGCCCAACCAGGGCTACGCGGTCGCCGCGTGAAAGCGCCAGGTTCATGCCCTGGTAGACCACGTTGTCGCCGTAAACCTTGGTGACGTCGGTCAGGGTTATGACCTCGGAGCCGCTGCGTGGCGGCTCGGGGAACGAGTAGTGGACTTTCCTGGTCGCCCTCGGCAGCTCAATAGTCTGGATTTTTTGCAACTGTTTCAGGCGGCTTTGCACCTGGCTGGCCTTCCGCGCCTTGGAGCGAAATCGCTCCACGAAGCGCATCTGCTTCTGCACTTCTCGTTCCTGCCTGGCGGCAGCCGCCTGCTTGACCTGCAGGGATCGCTCGCGGGCCACCAGGTAATCGTCATAGCCGCCCCGCATGAACACAATCTCGTCCGGCTCGATGGCCAGCACCCTGGTTGCCACCTGGTTCAGAAATGCGCGGTCGTGAGACGTGATGATCACGCCACCCTGAAAAGACGCGAGGTACTTCTCAAACCAGAGGTTTGCCTCCAGGTCCAGATGGTTGGTTGGCTCGTCCAGCAACAGCAGGTCAGGGTTCCGAAACAGCATTCCGGCCAGGCTCGCCCGCATGACCCAACCGCCGCTGAAATCGCTCATTGGACGCATGAAGTCTGCCGCCTTGAAGCCAAGGCCGGAAAGGATCGCCTTGGCCTCGTGCTCCCGGTCTGCTCCGCCGGCAGCCTCCAGCAACTCCTCCAGCCGCCCGAGGTTCTCCAGCAAGTTACCCTGCTGGACCGGGTCAGACACGCTAGACAGTGCTTCCTGCGTTGCAGCGATCCGTCCGCTGAGGGCGTTGGCCTCCGACCCGGCGTCCAATACTTCCCGCAGCAACGATTTTTCGGAGAACGACGCCGGTTCCTGCCGGAGATAACCAATAGTGACATCTCGCTGCGTGGTTATGCTTCCAGTCTCCGGCGACGTTTCGCCGGCCAGGATGTCCATCAGCGTAGTCTTTCCGGAACCGTTGGGGCCTATCAACGCAATACGGTCGCCGGCGGCCACGCTGAAGGATAGGCCACTGAACAGCGTTCGGCTCGAATAAGCTTTACTGATGTTGGATGCAAATAGCATTTTGTACCACCCGACTCGCCATTATAAACGCCGGACGCAAATTCAGGGAGTCGGTTGGCGCGTCTTGCGTACCAGCTTTGTCATTGCGAGCGTAGCGTGGCAATCTCGATGAGGTTGAACACACGTCGGCGAACCGCCGTCGCTACGACGACGAGATTGCCGCGCTACGCTCGCAATGACAGGCTAAAGTGGGTACGCTTGAGGGTTCGCGCGTCTAGCCGGGTTTTTCGATCCCAGTCAGCCATCTCCGTAGCCGACGAACGGCAAGCCCGTCGAAGCATGAGCAGACGGCTCTTTTTCGAGCGAGGATGGAACGTACTTCCTGTGTAGTAGCGCGCTCGCCGTGGATTTTAGATGTATCCTTACCGAGTAAACACCTGTGAAACTTCAAGCCATCAACGCAGAGTTTGGGAGAATTACCGTGGAAAAGATCAGGAAGAACTACCCGGATATCGCCCCTTCCGGTCCTACATTCAGCCGGGGGGTGCGCGTCGGAAACCTGCTGTTCATTGCCGGGTGCACCGCCCGGGGCGCCGATGCCCAGGGCAAACCGGTCATGGAACAGCTGAGGGTAACACTGGACAGAATTGTACGCATCGTTGCGGAGGAGGGCGGCAATCCCGGGGACATCGTGAAGATCACGACGTTCGTCACCAGCATCCCCGATTGGCGGGCGCACCGGGAAGAACAGGAGGCTCTGTTCGCCGAATACTTCCAGGGCGAATACCCGGCCAACACTCTGGTGGAAATCACCGCCCTCGCTGAGGACGGACTGGATGTGGAAATCGAAGCGATTGCGGAGCTGGGGTAACTAAATCAGGGGAAATAGCTAGGCTGAAACATCCTCCAGCTGAGCCATCTTCTCGAGGAACGATGCGATGGCTCGCTCCTCGGGCACACCCATGAAGAACCGGAGGCCCTGAACATACTCCAGCACCTCCCGGGGCAACATACGCAGGTCGTTCCGTGGCCCGGTGACTTTGTAGAGATTGTTCATCCAGTCCTCCTGGCCGACGAATAGGGCATCCTCCAGCACCACGCGCTCCTGGCGTTCCATGCCCGTCCTGACCATCCACCGGGAGAACACGAAGGGCAGCCCGGTCCATTCCTGCCATTCCTCGCCCAGGTCGTATCGATGCGGGAAACCCCGCGCGCCCCGGCGGTTGCGTAAAGCCTGGTTGCCCGTCAGCAGGAAAGCATCATGGTCCGATTCCCGGTCCACGAATGCCCCACGGCGCATTCCATAGCGCTGCGTGAGCAACAACTCCAGCAGGTTAACCGACGTTGTGTCACCGTCATCAACGGCTACGCGACCGCCGCTCAAGGTTTCGATGGGTTCCCTGGAGAGGAGGACGCTGGAAGCGCCCAGCCCGACGGAGGCGACGCAGAACCCGGTGATCGGGTTGGCCATCGGCTCCAGCCGGAAGGTGTCCACCAGGGATACCGGCCCGGCGTCTATCTCACCCCCCTCCAGCGCCTGAGCCACCGCGTTGGGTTCCATGTTTCGCAACTCGATGCCGCGACGCTCCATGTCGTAATAGAACGCTTCACATTCCAGGTTGGGTATACGGGCTACGTTGATGGCCATGGCAAAGGTCTGCTCCGTGCAAGCTCGCTGTTCAGGTTCCGGCCTGCAATAGTAAAGCCGGCGACGGGTCGGGCGTCAACCACTGACGGACCCACCGCTGCAACCGTCCGGGGGACAGGATGTTGACCCCCAATGCAGCAGCGCGGTTTGCAGCGCATGAGAAGGC
The DNA here is from genome assembly GCA_965220105.1 of Dehalococcoidia bacterium. Lineage (GTDB taxonomy): Bacteria > Chloroflexota > Dehalococcoidia > Lucifugimonadales > UBA3495 > Bin87. Next base: position 285,208 of record OZ244811.1, read on the forward strand.
CCCCTTGAGCCTCCGTCGAAGCCGGTGCTAGCGGCATCGTCCGGTCGACTCCAAGAGGCCTTCCCAAAAAGTCAGGCGTCGTCAGGAGCTACAGTCGCGGCCCCATAAAGGTCGCGGCCTGCTTCCGGTATACCTGGATCCGGTTTCGAGGACCTTCGCAGACAAACACCGTGTTGGAGTCATCTACCTCGACCCCGGTGGGGGCCCAGAAGTCCTTCTCCCGTTCCAGTCCTGGCGCTCGCTCCCGTTCTCCCCACATCTCGGGGTTGGCGTCCAGCTTGTCCTTGCCCCACTTGGACACGGTGGCGTCACCGGTCTTGAGGGCAGCGAAGTTGCCGTCGGGATCGAATACCTGGAGGCGGTCATTCAGCCAGTCAGCGACGTAGATGATGCCGTCCTTGTCAACGGCGACGTCGGTGGGCCGGTTGAACTCGCCTTCGCCGGAACCGGAAGTGCCGAACTTCATCATGAACTGTCCGTCCGCGGTGAACTTCTGGATCCGGTCATTCCGCCAGTCGGCGATGTATATGTTGCCCTGCTTGTCCAGCGAGATACCCCAAGGCATGTCAAACTCACCGTCGCCACTGCCCTGCGATCCGAACTTGGCCAGGAACTTTCCATCTGCCGTGAACTTCTGGACGCGGTGGTTCATGCTGTCAACGACGTAGACGTTGTCGTCCTTGTCGATGGCCAGGCCGGCGGGCCGATCGAGCTCGCCGTCACCGCTGCCGTGGCGCTCGTCCCATTTCCCGATGTAGTCTCCGTCCTTGCCGAAAATGGATATCCGGTGCATCCATTCGTCGGAAACGTAGACGTTGCCCTGGCTGTTGATCGCCACGGTCACGGGCCACACCAAGGAGCCGTCGTCGAAGTTGTACTCGTGGGGACCCTGTGTAGGGACACCGCGGGCGAAGGCGTTGACGTATTCCTCATCAACGGTGCAGACCGTGATGCGGGTGCCCTCGGGCCGGTATTCCGGAGACCGGCACAGGACATACATTAGTTCGTCCTCGCCTCGGGCCATGTGCACCGGGTAGGTGAAACCTGGCCCGAACTGCTCGCCGCGCCCGATGGTGTGGCTGTACTGAAGCTGTACGTGCGATATTCTGGTGGGGGTCATAGTCACCTCACATTGTCTGGCTAAATGTAGTCCATGTGCTCGAATTCGCCGCCCACGATGGACTTGGCATCCAGCCCCATCCACTTCTCGAGAAGCGTGGAGTAGATGCTACGGAAGTCGTTGTTGAAGTGGAGGTCCCCCTCCAGCAGCTTGTCCTGCTCCAGCGAGGGATACTCGCCGTACAGGCCGCCCTTGACCGACTCGCCGACCACGAAGGCTACGCCACCCGACCCATGGTCGGTGCCAGAGCCGTTGTCGTGGACGCGGCGACCGAACTCGGTGAAGACCAGCAACACCACGTCGTCCCCGGCGTTGTGCTCCTTCAGGTCGTCGTAAAAGTCCGCAACGGCGCGGGACGTCTCGGTCCATAGCCTGGTGTGGTTCGCCAGTTCGCCAGCGTGGGTGTCGAAGCTGTTGTAGGGCGCAGTGGTATACAGCACCCTGGTACCCAGCCCCGCCAGGTGCACCTGGGCGATATTCCGCATGTACTGGGCTACGGTGTCGTCGCCGTACTCCACGGAAGAAGAATATATGCCCGGGGCAGTGCTGAGAATGTCGGCCCCTTCCAGGGCGTCCAGACCGGTGTGGGCGAAGTAGTCCAGCACCGGACCCTGTCCGATCATCGGCGAGTAGACCCTCGAGAACACGTCCAGGGCCTTCGTCCGCTGCTCTTCCAGTTCAATACCGGTGAGCACACCGTAAGTTTCCAGGTTGCCCACCGAAGCCACCGGCACGCCGGGGGCTACCAGGGACCTGGGGAGGCCGCGGCCAAAGTTGACGCCGGTCAGGACGTTTTCCTTGCCGGGGTCCAGGTCGCGCACCGCTCGACCCAGCCAGCCCTCGTCGCCCACCTTGTCCGGCTCACAAGTGTGCCAGATGTCCATGGAACGGAAATGGGAACGGCTCGGGTTGGGGTACCCAACACCCTGGATGATGGCGACCTTGCCGTCGTCATACAGGCGCTTCATGGGCGCCATCGCCGGATTAAAGCCAATCCGGTCGTTGATGGGCAGAATCTGGTCGATTGGGATTCTGACGTTGGGCCGGTTGTCCAGGTACAGGGGATCACCATAAGGGATGATCGTGTTCAGGCCGTCGTTGCCCCCTGACAGCTGGAGGACCACCAGCACCGGATCTTTTTTGGTGGATGTCATATCTTTCCGCCTCCTAGGTTAAGCGAATAGGAACTCGGTGGTGGCCACGATGGACTGCAGCATCTGGCCAACCCGTTGGCTGAACTCCTCGGTGCCGGTCTGCAGCTCGCCTTCGCTGCGCGCCAAAGACACCAACTCGGATCGGGTGACGTCGGCCAGCTCGTAGGCGCCCAGCAATTCCAGGCAGCCGTCAACCAGCTGCTCGGGCGACAGCGTCGACCCTGCGGAACCCAGCCGGTTGATGATGGACTGAATTCCGGGATGGCTGGTGTTGCCCACGGCGTCGGCGGTGAAGTTGATGCGTTCCACCAGCGTACCGCTGTCGATCCATTCTCGTCCGGTGTGCCAGCCCTCCACCGTCGGAGGGTTCAGCAGGTCCTGACCCATGTAACGAATGGTCAGGGTCATGGCGTTCAAACCGGGCTTGGGCATGTCGAAATCCCCGACCAGACGCATGGTGCCTACCACCGTCTCGGTGGGGCTCTTCACCTTGGTGAAGCGGGCGTCCTTGAAGGAGTCGGAGTTGAACAGCACCCGCAGCATGGAGCGGATGTCGTAGTTGGTGCGGAAGTACTCGTCCTCCAGCATCTTGATGACTTCGGGGTCCCGAGGCGGCGTGTTCTGCCAGGCCGGAACCTGGGGCTCGTCAGCGACGAAGAAGTTGTACAGGTGCCGCGCGATGAACCTGGCGGTAGCGGGATTCCGGGCGACAATCCTGACGATGTCCTCGCCATTCCAGTTGCCGCTCTCACCCAGGAAGGTCTTTTCGCCATAATCGTGGTCAGACGGATCATAGATGAAAGCCGCCTCGTACTTCCCGTAGGGGTACCTGGGAACCGAGTTGGTTACCGTCCAGCCGGTGAAGGCGCGGGCGCACTCCTGGACGTCGTCCTCCGAGTAGTTGGCCCCGCCGTCCATGCCAACGCCCATCGAGAAGAGTTCCAGCAGCTCGCGGCCCCAGTTCTCATTGATGGCGTCCTTGTGGCTCATGCAGTTGTCCAGGTAGAACATCATGGCCGGGTCCATGGCCAGCCCAAGGAGCAGGTCGTGGAAATTGTCCATTCCCATGGTGCGGAACATCTCGAACTCAATCTGCTGCTGCTTCGGATACTCGCACTTGGCGTGGCCGGTGCAGAAGATCTGATGCCAAAAGAGGGTTATCTTCTCTTCCAGCGGCCGCTTCGTGTTGATCATCCGGAAGGTCCATTCTTCCTGCTGACCCTCCAGTCCGGCTTGCGAAACCCACTGTGGCTGATAGCGCATCAACAGGTCCCGCTCGATCTCGGGCTGCAATTCCGGATTCAGCAATTCTTCCACAGTGGCCTCGTAGCCCTTGGCGGCACGAGCCTCCAACTCTTCATACGTCGCACCAAAGCCGGCGCGGCGCATCAAGTGGGCCATTAAAGCAATGTCTTTGTCTGCCATTCTTTCTCCTCCTAAAATACGTAACCTCGGTGGTTTACCGGCACCAACCTGACCATTACGTTTTCCCAGACGCACATCGTGGCGCTTGGGTGGTATGCGCCATTGACATCTCCGTTGGCGCCCCATATAGAAAGGTGGCCGCCGGCACTGTTAGCGGTATCGTATTCCTAACGTTGCCCCACGTCAACATTGTGTGCCCCAGAACGCGTACCCAGTTTAATTTGTCATCGCGGGCTCAGCGTTGCAATTTCCTTCAAGCGGCGATGCTTTGCCCTACACTTGTGCGGTTTTTTCGCCGGGATCGCCACGTCGCTATGCTCTTCGCGATGAAAAAAGACCGCACTGATTTGTAAACTTGAGCGCACGTGAAGGTTGCCCTCTGGGACAAGGAGCGACGCGGCGATCCCGCAGCAGTCACACCGGGTTCAGCCGAAAACGCCCCGCCGGGTAGCGGCTTGGACGGGAATGGCACTCATGCGGCGGTGTTGCCGGGAGAGGAGCAGAAATGGAACTAGGCGCTTTTTCGATCAGCCTGGCCGTGGCAGACCTGGAGGCATCCAGGGATTTTTACGCCAAGTTCGGGTTTGACGTCGTCGGGGGCGATGCCGAGCAGAACTGGCTGATCCTCCGAAACGGGGGACACACCATCGGTCTCTTCCAGGGCATGTTTGAGAAGAATATGTTGACGTTCAACCCCGGTTGGGACGGTGAAGCTCAGCCCCTTTCCAACTTTACCGACGTGCGTGAACTGCAACGACGGCTCAAAGCAGCGGGCGTTAACTTGACCGTGGAGGCGGATGAGAGCAGGCCCGGCCCGGCATCCTTCGTAGCGCTCGACCCGGACGGCAATCCCATCCTGGTGGACCAGCACTTCTGACGCGCCTGGTTTGCCGGGACGGGCGGACGCAACCCGACTGCGTAGTCACGCCACCGGGGCGCTGGCCCGCAACGCTGCGATGCCCTCCGCCAGTCCGGGATGATCCAGCCCCAACGCCCGCATCGTCCGGGCACAGTCCAGCCCCAGCAAATCGCTGGCCGGTGGCGCCGTCCCCGGCTCGGAAACTTCTGCGCCATCACGCCTTGCGGGCCCGCTAATCACTGGCAAAACCAGGCCGCTGTCCAGGCCGAACCCCTCGGCGATGGCCGCCGCGAAATCGCACATGCTCACCCAGTCTCGGCCTGCTATGTGGTGGATGCCGGAGTGACTCCCTCCGAGCAGCCCGGCGATCCCTTCGGTCAAATGTTCAACATAGATGGGAGTACGGTATACATCGGTAGGGCCTTCGTAGGTTCGCCCGCTTCGCAATCGTTCGATCAGCGCGGGTGCGAAGTTTCGCCGCCCCGGGGCCGGCCAACCGTACACAATGCTGGTCCGGACGATGTTCCCTCGGTCGCCCAGCTTAGCCACCTCCTGCTCGGCCTCCCACTTGGTGCGGCCGTAGTGAGTGGTGGGACTCGGGGGTTCATCCTCCCGGTAGTAGCCACGCTCGCCGTTAAAAACATACTCTGTGGAAACGAACACCAGCTTGGCGTCGTGCCGCTCACATAGACGGACAATCGATGACGTCGCCGTCACATTGACCGCCGTGGCTGTCTCCGGTTCCCGTTCCGCTGTTCCCACGTCGGCCATCGCAGCAAGGTGGACGACCGCGTCCGGCTGCGCCATCTGGAAAACCTGCTCCAACTTTCCCGGGCCGGTCAACTCCACCTGACACCAGGTGTTGCCGTCGTCTCGAGCCGTGCCCGACCGCAAGGTGGCGAAGATTTCGTGGTCGCCAGAGCCGCTCAGACGCCTGACTAGGTGTCCCCCGATGAACCCACTGGCCCCGATAATCAATACTCGCAACAGAGACCTTCGCCTTTGCCCAACCGGTCGCAGCGCGCCGCCGGGCTTACCCGATGGCTCGGATGCCTCTCGGATACCGCATTGTACCCCGACTCAATTTCGTCCCGCGGGAGACCCTTGCCTATCTGTCATGGCGAGGAGCACAGCAACGTGGCAATCCCGGTCCAGCCACAACGACCGTAATCCAAACGCCGTCCTTGCGCCCAGCCTGCCATGTAACCGGGATTATCCAAGGTCTCCGTTGGCAGAATAGTACTCACCCCATCGAACATCTGGCAAAAACGTCCCATGTTCCGGTTTGCCGGAGTGGCCCCTGCGTTGCTACCGGCAATGGCCACACCTATAATCACCAATGAACAAATACCAATGACGCCATCCGTGGGCGTACCGCAACCCATGCTGGGAGGTCGTATTATGGCTACTGCGAAGTTGAACGGCGCCGAAATTTATTACGAAGAATCCGGGAGCGGCCCGCCTATCATCCTGTCTGCGGGCGGGCTCCAGGGCTTGGCTAGCAGTTACCAGCCAGTGATTGAAGCCCTGTCCCAGGAGCACCGGGTGATCGTGTATGATCGCCGCTTTGGCGGTCAGTCTCGCAGCCCGCTGGTGGTCCAGACCTGGGACATGGTCTGCGACGACGTTTTCGCCCTGATGGACATGTTGGGGATCGACCAGGCGTACCTGGGCGGCGGATCTTTCGGCGCCGCCATTTCCCTGGGGTGTGCGTCTCGACGCCCGGAGCGCGTCCGTGCCATCTTCCCATCCAACATCGCCGGCGGGGTCATCTGCAATGGATACCTCACCGGGAAGCTGTTCAAGAGCATGGACATGGCGGAAAACGACAGCATATCGTCGGTGGTGGCCGCGTTTGATCCCGACGATCGCTTTTCTCCCTTCAGTCCGGAGATAGCCCAGACCGATGCCCAGTACCGCCAAACCCTGGAGGATATGAACACCGAGGATTTCGTGCAGGTCATGCGCGACACCATCTACGCGCTGTTCGACGGGCCGTACCTGACCCTGGGGATGGCCAAGCAGGCGTTGCAGGGCATCAGGGTACCGGCCATGGTGATGCCGGGCAACAACGATGTTCACCCCAGGGGCCTGGCCGAGATGGTCCACCGCCTGGTGCCCAATTGCCGGTGGGCCGAAGTGCGTCCCCATTCGGAAGAGCCGGAGAAGTACGCCAAGCGCGTCGTGCAGTTCCTCTCTGAGGTGGAGGCGGACTGACACCGGTAGACTGATTTGGCGATAACGGCGCCGGCAAAAAAGAGAGGGCAACCGTGGTGGTTGCCCTCTCCAGTATCGGCGTCGGAGATTGAATCCGGCTAGCGTGTTCGGTGGTAACGGTAGTCCCGCGCCGAGCCTCGCTCCGGCGTGGCAGTGGGGTTACTGGGCAGGTAGCGATAGTTGGGGTCGACGCCAACTTTCTGCCCCAATTCGTTCCTTAGCACACCAATGTGCTCGACTTCCATCTCCACCACGTCCCCGGGTTCCAGCCAGCGGGCGTTTTCGTAGCCCTTGCGAATCGACTCCCGGATCGAACCGCCGCCGACGGTGCCGCTGCCTATCACGTCGCCAGGAGCGATGCGGCTGTCCTTCGAGGCGCGTTCGATAATCTCTCCCCAACTGTAGTAGGCGTTGACCGCCTCACCGTTCCTGAGCCAGTCGTCACCATTGACCCGAACGTGGCACGCCAGATCGAGCCGCCCGTCATGGATGTACGGGTTCAACTCGTCGGTGGTGACGAGCCAGGGGCCGATGGACGAAGCGGAATCTTTGCCCTTGGCCGGCCCCAGGCCGAAGGTCATCTCGTCGAATTGCAGGTCGCGGGCGCTCCAGTCGTTGAAGATGCAGAACCCGGCGATGTACTGCATGGCTTCGGACGCCGGCACATTGGCGCCCGCCCGGCCGATGATAGCGCCGATTTCCAGCTCATAGTCCAGTTGGTCGGAAGCCGAAGGGTAGGGGACCTGCTCATCCGGCCCGTAGATGACCAGCGGATTGGAGAAGTAAAAAACGGGCATCCGGTACCACACCGGGTCAATTTCTCGCGTCCCCTGGGATGTGGCGTGTTCCTCGTATACGATGCAGTCCCGCACCGTGGGCGGTTGCAGCACCGGAGCGCGCAACCCGACGTCGGCCAACGCCACCCGTGGAGCCGCCACATTGCTGGCCAGGGCATCGCCCACCCGGTCGATGGGAGAGTCCCCCAACTCCAGCAGAGCGCGCACGTCCGGCAGCGGGCGTCCGGCGCCAATCAGCGCCGCCACGTCAACCACTGCATCGGCCTGCAATACGCCGCAGCGGGGGCCGGTTCCGGGGTCGTAGGTTAGCAGTTTCATAATCGTCGCTCCTCTTGGATTTCGCCGCTTTGATCAGGCAGCGTCGGAATAGCCGGCCAGCCTCGCGGCGTCGCTGATATAGTCGGCAGTCTGGAGAATGCGCCGATGAACCTCAGCCACGGGTTCACAGATGCCCAGGTAAAAGCAGGCACCGTGCAAAATGCCCTGCCGGGAGTAATAGCGCCCAACCAGTGAGCTGATGTTGCTGTCTTCCCCGGCCAGCGTGAGCAGTCCTCGAGAAGTATCCGAGGAAATTTCGGGTTCCGCGCCAGTGCGGGCCAGGATCAGCCCGTCGGTGGCGCGCTTGGTGGCGCACCAAGCCTTTTCCGCCGCGTCGCGGATGTCGCCCGACTCCAGCAGCCGCAGCGCGTCGGCGTGGACGGCGCGAGCGTCGGCGAAGATGGCGGATACGCGGTCGGTGGCTACCATATGGTTTTGCTGCTCCCTGGTTGGGGTTGTCCTGTTCTATTGCGCCGCTTGGATCAGGCGGCGTCGGAATGGCCGGCCAGCCTCGCGGCGTCGCTGATATAGTCGGCAGTCTGGAGAATGCGCCGATGAACCTCGGACGCGGGTTCACAGATGCCCAGGTAAAAGCAGGTTCCATGCAGATGTCCCTGTCGGGAGTAATAGCGTCCAACCAGGGAGCTGATGGCATTGTCTGCTGCGGCCAGCCTGACCAAGCCGATGGAAGTATCCGGGGACAATTCGGGCGCCTCGCCCGTTCGCGCCAGGATCAGGGCATCGGTGGCGCGCTTGGTGGCGCACCACGCCTTTTCCGCCGCGTCGCGGATGTCGCCCGACTCCAGCAGCCGTAGCGCGTTGGCGTGGACGGCGCTAGCGTCGGCGAAGATGGCGGATACGCGGTCGGTGGCTAGCATGGGGGTTGTGGTGCGGGGTGGAGTGGTGGGAGCGGGGGGTGTGGGGAACGGCAACAGGTAGGCGCGTGATTGAAACGCAGAGGCCTCCCTGAGCTATTGTTTCACGGGCTTGGGGGCGTAAATCCAGCCTTCTCGTTTAGCTGCCTGTCGTTCGGTCAAGCTTTCTTTAATTACTTGAGGGGATGCTTGCCGTCTGGCATTTTGCCGTCTGAGTTTGGTTACTTTATCGTCGGTCGGCCGGCGAAAATCGGTGCCATTCTTATCCATCGCCCACATAGCAGCACCAATCGCGGCGACAAGCGAATCGAGGCAATCGGCGTTATCAAGGCATTGTTGTTGTTCTTGGAGGCGGATTTGTAAGGTGGGGCAGGGTTTTTCTTTTAACCCCTTCAAGATTTCGTCTCGTACATCTCTGGGACAGCCTTTGTTAGTCTTGGTCTTTGTCTTGTAGTTATTATTAGGCAGTTCAAAGCGGAGGAGTAAAACCCCAGGCATAGTTTCTATGAGCGACGGCCCGTCGCGACATTCCTTGTAAAGCGGCGGAATCCGGCAACCAACTTCCCAAAGTTGATGCAGCATTTTCATTCCATAGAATGTCATTGGTACCATGTTAGGGCTTGTGTCATGCAAACAGGAGAATGCCCCGGGATCATCTACGTCTCCGGCACGCAAGTATTCTATATTATTGTCGACGTCAACGAAGCGATTGCGTTTCTCTATGAATTCATCCAGGCCCATCTTGGCAACAAACGACCACAGGTCGGGCATTTTACTTGAATGAAGTCCTAGGTATTCGGCGAAAGCGATCGGTACAGAGAACGGGAAGTCCATAGCGGCGACCGCATCGTTGGGCGTTTTGGTACGGTCTGCTAGGTCTGCGATAAGGTCGCTGCGCCTAATAGACCTGCACTCGTCGATCTTCAATTTCCGGTCACTGAGCAACTTGCCACGGGTTATCCAAGTATTCTTGTCCTGTTGTAATCCGCTAAAATCCACACCGATGATCGTTCGTCCGGCCATTGTGTTGCCTCCTTACCGGAATTGGCAGGGTTTATCGCGTCCTTTACCGTGCGGGTGCACTCGATTTAGCGGCAGTGACGCTTGTCCTAGTTTGCAGGGGTGCGCACTTTCGCGGCCCTTCGACAGGTTCACGATGTCCGCTCATGGTTCGACAAGCTCACCATGAGCGGACGGCGCATTGCATCCAAAGACCGATGGACGGCGATGGGACGAGATTGCCACGCTGCGCTCGCAATGACAGATGCGGGCCCTCAGTGCATCGGCGAGAAGCTGGCCGGTATCAGGATCTTGTTTTCCTGGCTCACCCTGCCGGGCGCTCCCGAGGGCCACTGGGGAATTTTGCTGGCCGCGGCGCGCACTTCGGCGCGATGGTTCAGGTCCTGGTAGGGCCAGACGTGCATCCAGCGATTCAGGTTGCCGAACTCGGTGTACATGCCGGCTGCGAGCGGCGAGAATTCCTCCCGATACGGCAGGGAGTCCGCCCAACGGCGCAGCAGTTCCGGCATCGAGCCGTTTTCGTAGGTGTAGGTACGCATCTCGTAGATGTTGCCCAACGCTTGGTCGCCGCCCATGGGCCGCATGAACGGGGCCGGCGTCCAGACCTCGGAGTTCATGTTCACAATGTTGCCCGGGGTAATCTTGGGCGGCCAGTTGGGATCCTGGGAAGCCTCGGCGCGGATACGTTCCCGCTCCTCCAGGCTGTCATAGCCCCAGACGTGGATGATCTGGTTGAGTGGCCCGATCTCGGTGTGCCAGAAGGCGGCGATGGGCGAGTACTTTGCCCGGTGGGGCAATGCTTCGGCAAAGGCTTCCTCGGCCTGGGGCACAGCTCCGGGTTTCATGTCGTAGGTACGGACTTCGTAAATCATCATCCTCTCCACGGGCGCGCCGCCCGGTGTAGTGTCTCGTCCAATAAGTAGACCGTCAGCAGTGTAACGGGCTGACCAAATCGGGGCAACCGCTACCCGGCTGCCCGGTTACCCGGCAATCCAGTCAGCCACCCGCTCCCCTATCATTATCGCCGTGGCATTGGTGTTGGCCCGTGTAACCTGGGGCATGATGGACGAGTCGGCAACCCACAATCCCTGCACTCCGCGGACGCGGCATTGCTGGTCGGTCACCGCCAAAGGATCCGAGTCTGGGCCAATCCGGCAGGTACCGGAAACATGACGAGAGGTGCCTACGCTCTGGCGAATCCAGCTGTCCAGCGCATCGTCGCTGGCGAGCACCTCGTCGGTCGGAGAAATCCGGTGATCCATGACGTCCCGGTACGCTTGAGACTCCAGCATGCCTGCCGCCAGACGCACGGCGTCGCGCATGCGCCGCATATCGTTTTCGTGGTGCAGATAGCGGTAGTTGATGGCCGGCTGCACCGTCGGATCGGCGGACGCCAGGCGCACCCAGCCGGAACCTTCCGGTAACTCTAGGGCGCAGGCGATACGGGCGGTCCGGTCCGGCAGATGCTCCCCGGTCATCACGTTAAAGACGCCCAGCGTGTGCAGCATCACGTCGTAAGGGTGGGACGGTGGCGCTGAGGTAACGCGCAGACCGAACCGGAGGGCGCCAGCGTTGGCGTGCAGTTCCACATGATCCTTGACGCGGAAAGACACGCTGCCCATGGGATGGTTGAACAGGTTTTGACCCACACCGGTCAGCTCCTGAACCACGGGAATGCCGAATTCTTCGAGCTGGTCCTGCGGCCCAATCCCCGACAGCATCAGGATATGCGGCGATTTCAGGGCACCGGCGCACAAGACAACCTGGTCTGCTTCGACGTTGAATATTTCGCCGCCGCTCTCAACTTCAAGCCCCGTCACTCGTGTCCCCTCAAAGAGCACCCGCCGTGCGAACACGTTGCCTCTGACGGTCAGGTTGAGCCGGTGACGCACCGGGCTCAGGTGGGTGATGGCAGTGCTCATTCGGACACCACCCCGGTTATTCATCGGGATTGCGCCGATTCCGGCGGAATCGGGGCCGTTCAGGTCGGGGTTGTTCGCGTAACCCCGTTCGATGGCGGCGGCGTGGAACGCTTTCTGCACGTCGGGCCAGGGCTCGTTTTCCCGCCGCACTATGGGAATGGGGCCGTCGCTGCCGTGGAAGTCATCCTGTATATCCAGATCGGTCTCGGCTTTCCGGAAGAAGGGCAGGACCTTCAGATAAGCCCACTCCTCGTTGCCGAAGGAGGCCCAGCGTTCGAAGTCTTCGGGCAGCCCGCGCAGATAAACCTGCCCATTTATGGAACCCGACCCGCCGATGACCTTGCCCTGGGCAATGTTGATTTCCCCCTGCTCGTCGTTTATGACTCCCCGCAGCGACCATGAGACCGGCGAGCCGGGCTGCTCTCCCGCACTGGAGTGGCCATCCCGCACGGCTTCAGGCAGGAATTCCGGGTCAGGATAGTCCTGGCCGGCTTCCAGGAGCAGCACGGAGCGCGTGGGATCCTCGGACAAACGGCTGGCTACCACCGACCCCGCCGAACCACCGCCGACCACTATCACGTCGTACTTCATAATGCCCAACTAACCTCCGTCGATACCTTCGTTCATGCCGAGCCAGGTGATACCGAGCCGACGTTAGCGCAACACCGGCTCTACCCGTTCCCCGGCCTCCCAGTGGCTCACAGTCTATCCGACGCCAGGCATGGCGTGCAGGACATCACGATGAGGCCGCGCCAATGGCCAGATCGCCTACGGCCTTGACCCGGACGCGGGTGGCGCTGCTGGGCACGTAGGTAAGGGGCACCTCGTCAATTTCAACCACCTCAACCGACGCCGGGTCGGCGCCGGCTGCCACCGCCCTGCTGATGGCGGCGTCAGAGCAATCCCGGATGGCCTCCTCTCTTCCCACGCTCTCCAGGGAGTAGACCCGCTCCACCTGACCGCCCACCTGGGCGATGGCGGCGCCGATAGCGTTGGCCACCCCGGCGTGCTCGGGCCTCAAAACCTCGGAACCTCCCTTCAGCGAGTCACCCAGCAGGATACTCCCGCCGCCGACCAACACCACTGGCACATCGTCATAACTCAGTTTCACCCGGTCGATGGCAGTTTCCACGCGGCTTTTTATCTCCGCCATGGCCCAGTCAACCAGCGACGAGTCCACCCGTCGTACCAGGCGCGGGTCCCCCACGCCGGCGCGCCCGTCGGCTACCGCCAGGTCGGTGGTGGTGAGGGTCTGCCCGCCGAAGACCAACGCTGCTTCGGTGAGGCGGTATCCGATACTTTCAGGCCCGATGCTCAAGGTTTGCGCGTCCACGAGGCTGCCCCCGCCCAGCGGTATGGACACCACGTCGGGCATACGGAAGTTGGTGCGGACTCCCGCCAGCTCTATCGCAACCGCCGACTCCCGGGGAAAACCGTTCACCAACGCCCCGACGTCCGTGGAGGTGCCGCCCACGTCCACCACCACGCCATCGCGGACACCCGACAGGTAAGCGGCGCCCCGCATACTGTTGGTGGGTCCTGACGAGATGGTCAGCACCGGGTACTGGCTGGCGTATTCGGCGTCCATCAGCGTCCCGTCGTTCTGGGACATGAACAGTGGCGCATCGATGCCCAAAGACATCAACGCCTGGATGATGCCACCGATGGTCTGCGTCGCCATTCCGCCCAGACAGGCGTTCAGCGCCGCTGCGTTTTCGCGCTCCAGCAGCCCCATGCGCCCGTTTTCGTGGGAAAGGCAAACCCGCAGGTCGGGCGCTTCCGCCAATATGAGCGCGGCGGCTTCAAGTTCGTGGGCGGTATTCACCGGCGAGAAGACCCCCGAAACCGCCACCGCGCGGACGCCCCGGCGTCGCATGTCCTGGACTGCGCTCCTGAGTTCATCACGGTCCAGTGGCGCAATTTCCCGCCCATCGAATTCGTGGCCGCCGCCGATCATGTACGTCGAACCGCCGATGGCATCCTGGAGGGCGGGCGGCCAGTCGACCAATGGCGGCAACAGTTGGGTGGCCGGCAACGCCAGCCGGACGACCGCGGTGGGCGACAGGTTGCGGCGTTCCAGCAAGGCATTGGTGAAATGGGTGGTTCCGACCATCACCGCGTCTATCGTCCCACGTTGAGGAGGGCGGGCGAACAGGTCGGTCACGGCGTGGACGATGCCGGCAGTTACGTCGCGGGTGGTTGGCACCTTGACCGCATCCGCCAGTTGATGGCCGTCCATCAGGACGGCGTCGGTGTTGGTGCCTCCGACGTCAACGCCGATGAACACGATACCTGCCGCTAAACCGCAAGCGGGGCGTAATCGGTGTCGTAACCGAAGGCTCGGGGGCCGGCTACAGCCAAACCTTCTGGAGTGCTCCAAAGAGCCGGCGCTGGGAATCCCAGGATCGTGACTCGCAGACCATAGCGCATCAGCTCGGTGGTTACGGGCTCGCCCTGGTCGGTGGTCACGGCGCAGATGAGGTCGGGCACGGTGCAAACTATTTCGCCTTCCACCCGCGCGATGAGGTTCTCGTTCTGGAACTCGATAATCATCCGCTCGCCGGCGTGGGAGTCCAGCCCGTCGATGGTCAGCGTCCCCCGGGCGAACCCCGCCGTGGTGCGCCGGTCCAGGTCGACGACTTTGCCGCTGAACAGCGCCTTTCCCGGGCAGGTTGCCAGTATGGCGTCCAGCGGGTCTTCCCCTCGATGCCGGGCTCGCTGCACCGAATCTCCCAATTCCCTGGCCAGCGATAACGTGTGCGGAACCGCGGTGCGTCGCACTTGCTCGGCGCTCATTGGGGCAACGGCGTAGCAGGCCACGCAACCCATCTGAATGGTCAGGGAGCGTGCCAACCGCTCGGCCCACACTGGGCTGATGGTCTCACGAATCACGGCGGAATTGCCCTTCTCGTCGGCGATGGCCATGGGACAGCAGGGTACGCCATAGACGAAAAAGGTCTTCATCTGGAACTCGGGGAAGGCTCGGCCCATGCCGTCGGCATCCACCACCGGGAGACCCGCCAGCGCCGCCGGAATCAACGGTTCCACCGAGTTACTCCCGCCGATTTCGTTGGAGATGAGCGCCGTGGCCTTCTCGCTGGTATAGTCCTCGATGGCCCGCAGGGCATGGTAGGACTGTAGGTCACGCACCTTTTCGATCCCGACCGTGGGCGCGCCGATACCGCCCACGCAGACCACGCGGGCATCCTCCGGCAACTCTGCCGGCTCCAGGACGGTAACCGGACCCCATTGTCGAATCGCTTGCCGCGCCCGCAGCTGACCGATATAGGGGTTGCCGCCGCCTCCGGTGCCCAGGATCCCGGCGCCAATGGCTATCGAGCCCAGATCGTTTTCCGTAACCTGCCACAAATCGCTTCCGGCCCCCTATCAGGGTATGGTATTGGTCAACCTGGCCGCTCAACCTGGCCGCTCAACCTGAGCCTGTCGAAGGACCGCTCGGACCTTGGCCATGATAACAGACGCCTCTCTCACCAACTCCGGCGCCCCTATGGATAGCCAGAGGTCGACGATGTTCGGGCTGACACCCTTTCCCAACAGAGACCTTCACCTATCCTGTCATTGCGAGCGTAGCGCGACAATCCCGTTACGCGCCAATACGTTGCCCGCCACCAGTGCGGTTCTACGCTGAGATTTCCACGTCGCTGCGCTCCCCGCCATGACAGATTACTCTGCGCACCCGTGCGCCCCCTGTTTGACTGGCAAATGCGCTGAGACTAAACTCGTGGCCATCAACAACGATCCGCTGAGGCGCCGTCACCAACCGGAGTCGGGCGTGTGCAGAGGCGGGCGCCCGTATCCTCCATCGTCATATTCAAATGGCGGACTGGGAACACCAAACTGGAGGGAAATACTTCATGACGACCCTGGTAACCGGCGGCACCGGCTTTGTCGGAGTCAACATCGTCAAGGAACTGGCAGCCCGCGGCCACGACGTGGTCAGCCTGGACGTGATGCCTCCGGACTCACTGACACAACAATTTTTGGGCGAACTGACCTCCCGGGTCACCTTCCTAACCGGCGACATTCTGGACACGGCCGGCCTCGAAACGCTGCGTACGGCCCACTCCATCAACCGGGTTGTTCACGCCGCGGTGTTCACCGTGAACCGCACCGATCTGGAAACCGCCCGCAGCAAGGACATCCTGGATATCAACCTCACCGGCACCGGTAACCTGCTGGAACTGGCGCGGTTGGCCAGCGTGCAGCGGTTCATTTACGTCAGCTCCGGCGCAGCCTACGGCCTGACCCGAGACCCCGACCAGACCTACAACGAAGACGACCCCCCGCAACCCGGCAATCTGTACGGCATCACCAAATTTGCCAGCGAGAGCCTCACCCGGCGTTACGGTCAGTTGCACGGATTCGACACCGTCAGCCTGCGGGTCAGCACGCCCTACGGCCCCATGGAGCGCGTAACCGGTCATCGCAGCAATATGTCGACTCCGTACCAGTGGACCGGCCAGATGCTGCGGGGAGAAGCCATTGCAATTGACCGCTCCGACCACGGGCGCGACCTGACCTACGTCCTGGATACCGCATCGGCCGTCGCCACCATCGTGGACGCGCCCGAACTGCCCCACGATTTGTACAACATCACCAACGGCGTCCCCGTAACCGGCGGCGAGATTCAGCGCAAGCTGGCCGAACTTTTCCCCGAGGTCAGGTTGGTCGAACCCGAAGCCCCGGTAGACGCCGGCGCTGCCCTGGGGCCGACACGCGGCCCGCTTTCCGGCTACCGGTTGTGGCATGACCTGGGATGGACGCCGCAATATGACCTGGCAGAGGGACTGACCGATTACGTACAATGGCGCCGCGAATCAGGGTTTTTGGATTAGAGAGTTTTGTCAATCCGAAATTTTCACCCTCACCCCGACCCTCTCCCATCAAGGGAGAGGGGGATGGATTCCGGTTTTCGCTGGTAGACTGCGGCAAGATAATTTATTGCCGCAGTCCCATTTGACCACAGGAGGCATAACCGATGGCGCTACCACCCGACCGCATCGACTACCTGCCCATCATCGACCGGCCCGTCATCAAGTGGCCCAACGACGCCCGGGTGGCGCTTTGGATATCTCCCAACGTGGAGCACTACGAATATTTTCCGGAGAACGAGGGCGTGCGGAATCCGTGGCCTCGCACCCCCTACCCCGACGTTCAGCAATATTCGTACCGGGACTACGGAAACCGGGTCGGTTTCTGGCGCATGCTGGAGCCGCTGGACAAGCACGGGATCCGCTGTTGCGTCTCGCTGAACCTGGCGGTGCTGGAACACTTCCCGGAAATCGCCGAAGCCATGGTCGAGCGGGACTATGATTTTATGAGCCACGGCATCTACAACACTCGCTACCTTTACACGCACACCGAAGAGCAGGAACGGGAATTTTACCGGGACTGCATCGACACCCTGCAACGGCACACCGGAAAGCAGCTGAAGGGGATGCTGGGGCCGGCCATTTCGGGCAGCGTGAGCACGCCCGACCTGATGGCCGAGGCCGGCCTCATCTACCATACCGACTGGTTCCACGATGACCAGCCCACGCCAATCAAGGTAAATGCTGGGAAACTGGTATCTGTGCCTTACTCCATCGAACTGAACGACTCCTCCGTGCTGCGGGACAACCATTACGGAACCGACTATTTCGCCGACATCTGCAAGGCTCAGTTCGACCAGCTTTACGCCGAAGGCGCCGAGAGCGGCCGGGTCATGTGCATCGCGCTGCATCCCTTCCTGATTGGCCAGCCCCACCGGATCAAGTACCTCGACGACGTGCTGGGCTATATCATGTCCCACGATGGCGTATGGCAGACCACCGCCGACGAGATCGCCGACTACTACATCGCAAATTACTACGATCAGGCCGTGGCCCACGCCCAGCAGTTGGGAGGATGACGTGGGGTGGAAATGCCCCTCACCCCAACCCCTCTCCCTTGATGGGAGAGGGGCCTTCACCCTAACCCTCTCCTATCAAGGGAGAGGGGATTACTGATACCACTGTCAACAGGGAGCGCCGCCAACATGACTGCTCAACGCACTTTCGGCATGGACCACCCGCACCATGAGTGGTCGCCCATCATCAGCCGACCAACCCTGCGCTGGCCCCAGAACGCCCCCGTGGCCCTTTGCGTTATCTTGGTGCTGGAACACATGGAATGGCAGCCGCCGGCGGGAAACTTCCAGGTTGCCAACCTGTCCGGCGGATCGGCGCCCCGGGCGTTTCCCGATTACGCCCGCATGTCCCACCGGGAATACGGGCACCGGGTGGGCATCTTCCGCCTGCTGGATGTACTGGAGAAACACGGCGTTACGGCCACCATCGCCATGGACGCCATCACCGCCGACAACTACCCGTACCTGGTGCGCCACTGCGTGAGCCGAGGCTGCGAGGTCATCGGCCACGGCATTTCTGTGAGTCGCATGATCACCAGCGATATGTCGGAAACGCAGGAACGGGAGTACATTCAGACTTCCATTGATGCGCTGACCCGGGCGACCGGCGTGGCTCCCCGGGGCTGGCTGGGTCCGGAATACGGCGAGTCCCAACGCACTCCCCGACTGTTGGCCGAGGCCGGCCTGCGCTACGTTTGCGACTGGGCCAATGACGAACAACCCTACCCGATGACCGCCGGGGCAAACCCCTTCTTCGCGCTGCCCATCCTCTACGAGCTGGACGACGTGGCGGCGCTGGCGCAGCGGAGGGTCACGGTGGTCCAATACCAGCAAATGCTGACCGAGAGTTTCGATACGTTGCGTGAGGACGGCGCCGCCAACGGCCGCCTCCTGACGCTAAATTTGCATCCCTGGCTGGTCGGCCAACCCTTCCGCATCGGCGTGGTAGACCGCGCCCTCGGTCACATGATGGACCAGGGCGGCGTCTGGTCGGCCACCGGGTCGGAAATTATCGACTGGTACCAGTCCCAACCCAATTAACGGAGTGATCCGATGGCTTCCTCACTAATACGCGGCAAGCACCTGATCAGCCCCACCACTTCCGGCGGCGGTACCGCCGTGCTCTACGATGCGGCGGTTTACCAGGAGGACGGCATCATCAAGGATGTTGGCCCGTATCAGTCGCTCCGGGCGCAATACCAGCCGGACGCGGAACTCGGCGGCCTGGACTACGCCATTATCCCCGGGCTGGTCAACTCCCATCACCATGGTCGGGGCGTAACTACCATGCAGATGGGCACCTGCGACGACTGCCTGGAAGTATGGATTCTCGCTGGTTGGGGACGCCGGCCCTACGACCACTACCTGATGACCCTGTACACCGCCCTGAACATGATGGCATCGGGCACCACCACCGTGATGTACAACCATCCCCAGACCGCCGCCACCACCCTCAAGGAGGACGTGGACGCCGTGCTGCGCGGATTTCTGGACGCCGGTATGCGCGTGGCTTTCTCCAGCTACCTTCGCAACCAGAACCGGGTGGTTTACGGCAACGATCAGGACTTCCTGTCCGGATTGCCGGCAGACCTGGCTGGCGACGTGCGCCGCTATCTGTCCGTTGCCGACATGACCAATGACGACTACTTTGCCTTCTTTGATGAAACCTACCGCCAATACCACGACCACGAGTCCGGCAAAGTGCGGGTGCTGCTCAGCCCGGCCAACGTCCAGTGGAACTCGGACGATTTCCTGCAACGCACCAAGGAACACGCGAGTCGTTACCAAACCGGCATCCATATGCACCTGGTGGAGAGCGCCTACCAGAAAGACTATGGCCTGCGAACCTGGGGCAAGACCCCGGTGGAACACCTGCGCGAGCTGGAGTTCCTGGGGCCGGAGATTTCCTTTGCCCACGCCGTTTGGCTCACCGACGGAGACATCGAGGCCCTCTCCGGCGCCGGCGCCACGGTTTGCCACAACGCCAGCTCCAACCTGCGCCTCAAGAACGGCATCGCACCGGTGAATCCCTTGCTGGCCCAGGGCGTCAACGTCGCCATGGGCACCGACAGCACCGCCATCAACGACGATGACGACCTGTTGCAGGAGATGCGGCTGGTGAGCAAATTGCACCGGCAGCCGGGCATCGGCGCTCCCGCCATATCCGTCGAGCAGGTACTGGCCATGGCCACGGCCAACGCCGCCGCTCCCACCGGATTCGCCGGCGACATTGGTGTCCTCGAACCGGGGCGTCGGGCCGACCTGCTGTTGATACGCATGGATCGCCTGGAAGACCCCTACCTGGAACCTGATACACCACCAGTTGAGGTTGTTCTGGGCAGGGCCAAAACTCAGGACGTGGCTGCCGTCATCGTTGACGGCGAGGTGCTGCTACAGGACGGCGCGCACCAGCGATTCAACCGTGCCGACGTTGCCCGTGAGCTGCGGGAACAACTGTCACGCCCGCTGGATCCGGAGACGCTGGCCACCCGGCGCATGGCGAGCCGGCTGTCGCCCTACGTCGAGCAATTCTACCGGAGCCGGACGCCCGCTATGGGAACACCCCACTACGTGTACAACAGCCGAACCTGATTGCGGGACATTGCGGACTTGCGATCACGAAGCAAGTGCGAGCAGGTTTCCGCCCGTTGACCGCCAATGGAAGTATGCCTACAATCAGTCGAAGCGCGCTTGGGACGGCGCGTTGCGACGCCACAGCTGGCAACGAGGTTTCCCTATGAACGACATCACCGTCAACGCCTACATTCTCTACGGTCTCATCGGGTTCCTCGGACTATTGCAGATTGCCACCCTGGGCGGGGTGCTCCGCCTCGGCTTCGTCGTCGGACGCCAGCAGGGCGAAATCAGCGGCATCCACTCCCGCATTGACGACCTCAGGGACTCCCTCACCAGCCGAATTGATAGCCTCGCCGCCCGTATTGACCGGGTGGAGGAACAGGTTGCTAACCTCCGCGAACAGGTCGCCGAGAACCGGGGCCTCCTCTTGGCCCTCCACGAGCGTGTCGGCCTCATTATGCGCCACCGCCACGACGACATCACCGGCGCCGTTATCCTGACCCCCACTGTTCCCGACCCCGTCGCCGACTAACCCTCGCGTCTGGACGCTTTGCCGAAGGTTGCTCCCACTATAGAGGGCTATCGTTGTGTTCAGTGAAAAGTATACAGCCCTGGAGCGCAAATTCCGGGATCGAGTTGCACAGGACAAAGAATGCTTTGGGTTGGAGAGCTTATTTCTACCCAATATCGCTCCCCAAGACCCCGTGGATTTCGTCCTGATTGGGATGGAGCCATCGATCGGAGGGGAGGGGGCTTCGATTCTAGATGTAGCTCGCAAAAAGATTAAACGGGGATTCAAGAATTTTGCTAGCTCAACCGAAGATTTCATCCTGCACTTCTGCATCAAAGAGTACTTGTGTGCAGGTTGGGGCACGTACTATCTCACGGATTTATCAAAGGGCGCGATGTCAGTCAGGGCTGCCAAGTCCGAGCGTGAGAAAAGGTACGAAAAATGGCATCCGCTTCTGCTTGATGAGCTTGAACTGGTCGCGGGTCAGAAAGCAACGCCAATAATCGCGATTGGTAATGAAGTGGGGGGTTTCCTCACCGAGAAAGAGCGACCCAAACTCGCGGGAAAGAATCTGCACTATTCTGCACAAGCGGCCGGCTCCCGGCGAAAGATACCCGACGCCCACCCGAAATGCTACGCCGAGTTCTCCCCGACAGTAGGTTGGAAAGATATTGGACAGACAGTTAATAATGAGGGAAGGAGAAATGTATCCATTCGTTGACGAAACGTTGGAGAGGCTTCGGAAGGGGTCTCGTCTGACGGAATCCAGGAAGCAGTTGATGTTCACCTACAAGGTACGGTTTGATTCAATTCGTCAGGAGGCAGGATTGACGTGAGCCTCCGAAGGCAATCCCGCCGGACGCTGCCGACGGCGTAGGAAACGTTGACGCAGAGGCGCCAAGCAAGATCGGACGCTGGCGGCGCACGGAGGAAAGATGGTTCTAGAGATTGAGTCTGCCCGGGGCGCCATGACCGGCCCGCGCTACCTGGAGAGCCTCAAGGATAATCGGGAGGTCTGGCTCGATGGAGCCAAGGTTACGGATGTAGCCGGCCACCCGGCCATGACCGGCATGGTCCACGAACTGGCCCGCATCTATGACCTGCAATACTCGGACCATTACCGGGATCAGATGACCTTCGTTTCTCCGGACACCGGCAACCGATGCAGCTTGTCCTGGCTCCTGCCCCGCTCTCGCGAAGACCTCCAGCGTCAGCGGCGCAACAGCGAAATCTGGAATGAAGAGTCCTGGGGCCAACTGGGGCGCAGTCCCGACATCCTCGCCCCCCACATCATTGGACTCTATGCAATTCGCGATGCTTTGGGGCAGGTGAAAAACCCGCATTGCGACTTTGGCGAGAACATCGCCAACTACTACCGCTATTGCATGGAAAACGACCTGTTCCTGACTCACGCCCTGGGCGACCCGCAGGTCGACCGCAGCCAGCAGCCTCAGAATGAGAACCGAGCGGAGGGGGAAGCCGAGGTGGCGCTCCACGTGGTGGAGGAAACCGCCGACGGGGTCATCGTTCACGGAGCCAAGCAGTTGGCTACTGCTGCGCCCATCAGCAACGAAACCTACGTGTCCCTCTCGGCCACCTTCGTGCGCCGCGCCGACCCCCGATTCATCCTGGCTTTTTCCATTCCCACCGACAGCCCGGGGTTGAAAATTCTATGCCGCGAGCCGGTATCCCAATCGTCGGGCAGTTACGGCCATCCGCTGGCAGCCCGGTACGACGAACAGGACTCGATGCTCTTCTTCGACCACGTGCTGGTGCCGTGGGACCGAATTTTCATGCTCTACGACTCGGCCCCGCTGTTGCAACGGCTCGGCTCCGACGCCAACTTCCGCGGCTGGGGCAATCTGTGCCGCATCCACCAGCGCATGAAACTGATGACCGCCGTCGCCACCCTCGTCGCCGAAGCCATCGGAGTGATCGAGTACCGAGAGGTGGCGGCCAAGCTGGGCGAAATGGCCACCTATACGGAGATGTGGGCGCACGCCATGGACGGCGTGGAGCACAACTCCTACCTGGCGGAAAACGGCCTCATGTCCCTGGGGTCAATGTCCGGCATGAACATCTATTTCGCCCAGACATCGGCCCGCATGGTTGAATTGCTGCGGGAGATTTCCGGTTCCGGGATGATTATGCAACCCAGCGAAGCCGACCTGGCCAACCCGGAGTTCCGTCCCTACCTGGACCGGTACATGCCTGGAAGAGGCGTGGACGTGGAGTACAAATCTCGCCTCTTCCGTTTGGCCAACGACCTCGCCGTATCGTCATTCGGGATGCGGCAGGAGATTTACGAGTACTGGCACGGCGGCGACCCCAACCGCAACCGCATCAACCTGCTCCGCACCTACGACCAGACGGACGTAACCGACCGGATCAAGACGCTAATCGCCAAACCGCTCCCGCACTAGGCTGGCGCCGCCGTCCGGCGGCCTAGCCCCAGGTGGCAAACCCCATGGCGCAACCGGTGCCGGCCGGTGAGCGGTAGCAGGGCACGTAGTCCACTACGTCCATGTCCAGGTGCTCCGTGGCGCCGGTCACTACAATCCAGTTGCGAATTTCGGAGCTGCCGGAGTTTATCTTCTCGCGAGGCAGCGCGGACAGCTGGTCGACACTTTTGGCCTTCATACCCGCCAACGCCATCTGGTCCAGCTCCTCATCGACAACAAAGTGGCTGAGCCCTCCCGAGGCCAGGATTCCGACCCGGATGTCCCGTGGCCAGGACTCGATGGCGGACTTCAGTGACTGCCCCAGGTTGTAGCACCGCTTCGGCGTGGGCTGATTGGGCGGGTAGTAGGTGTTGAGCATGACGGGCACGGTGGGAATCGTCGCGCCGGTCATCAGGCGGTTGTAGACGTACCCGAAGGCGTGGCCGATGCCGCCCTTTGCCCCTCCTCCCTTGCTCGGGTCCAGGAAGTTGGACACTCCCACATCAAACTCATCGTCCATCAGGCCGTCGATCATGTGTCGGGCCAACGCCGAGTCGGTGGGCGCAATCACGTCTTCGGTCTTGTAGCCAATGAGATGCTGGTTGCCGGTGGACGGTCCGGCCTCGTGGCCGGCGACCTTCACCTCGTCGCCCCAATAGACGCAGAAGGCGGGCATATTGTCGTCCAGCAGGTACTCATGCTGGTCATCGCCAACCATCACGAGCACGTCCAGCCGCGCGTCATACAGCTTGCGGGACAGGTGGTCGATGGCTTTCTGATTCTGCTGGTGGCGCTGTTCAAATTTGGCTTGCGTTATCTCGTTGGCGATGCGCTCCGTGTCGACCCGCGCCAGCAGGTCCTCGAAGTTTGAGGTGATGCCGTCGGTGCCAATCAACGCCGCGTGGCCCTTATCCCGCTCGCCACGGCCGGCCCATCCATCGGCCGGGGTACTGAGTTGTGGGCTGTGGGAAGATGCCAAACCCAATACTAGCTCTGCCATTGTCCGGCTCCTTTTATCAACTGGTATTCAGTCAGTCGGCTGATCCAACGTTTGCACAGCCCTCGTAACGCGGCTGCTGTGCTGACGCTCCAACCACTGAAGGGATATTACCACGGGGCGGCGTCGCAGGTAGCAGCGGCTGGCTCGCATCCCTTAACCCACCGCCGCGGCCTCCAAATGGGGACTCACCACTCGGGAAACCTCGGCCACCGCCCGGTCGATTTCTGCGGCGGTGGTGTACCGGCCCACTGAAAATCTCAGGGTTCCCATGGCGTAATCCAGCGGCACTCCCATCGCCACCAGCACGCTGGAAACATCCACCCGGTCGCTGTGGCATGCGGCGCCCGCCGAGGCCGCTAGGTCTTCCATCTCGTCCAGGACGGTGTTGGCCTCCACCCGTTTGAAGCTGACGCTGGAAGTGTTGGGCAAGCGTCGGCTGGGGTGCCCATTGATCCGGATATCGCCGAAAGCCGCCTTCAACCCTGTCTCCAATCGGTTACGCATCCCCGCCATGTGCCGCCCGTACTCCTCCAGGTTTTGATGGATCAACTCGCAGGCTTGCCCCAGCGCGGCCATGTGAATGACGTTTTCGGTGCCGGCCCGCCATTCCCCTTCGTGGCCGGCCCCGTGCATCAGCTTTTCTAACTTGACCCCGGCCCGGACGTACAGCGCGCCAATGCCCTTCGGCGCATACAACTTGTGACCCGCGATGGACAACAGGTCGACGCCCAGATCGTCCACCCGCACCGGGATCTTGCCGACGGACTGGGCGCAGTCCGCGTGCACCAACACACCGCGACGATGTGCAATTTCGGTGATTTCCTCGATTGGCTCTATCGTGCCCACCTCGTTGTTGGCGTGCATGATGCTAACGAGCGTGGTCTGCGGAGTAATCGCCTCCGCCACCTGCGCCGGGTCTACCATTCCGTACTCGTCCACGGGCAGATAGGTAACGAGGTAGCCCCGGTCTTCCAGGAACTTGCACACTTCGATCACGGCCGGATGCTCCACCGCCGACGTAATCATGTGGTTGCCCCGGCTCCGGTTGGCGGCCAGAGCGCCCTTGATGGCGTAGTTGTTGGACTCGGTGCCGCCGCTGGTGAAGATGACCTCTCCGATATCGGAGCCGAGCATCTCGGCCACTTGCCGGCGGGCAACAGTGACGCCCTCATTGGCGTTGCGTCCGTAAACGTGACCGCTGGATGGATTGCCGAAATGCTCGTAGATGTACGGCAGCATCGCCTCGGCAACCAGCGGGTCAATGGGGGTGGTGGCGTTGTAGTCCAGGTAAACCGGATTCATCGGCAGGTTCCTACACGGCAGACGAGAATATGCTGCTCGGCATATCCTGATGCGTTTGAAGGTACCAGAGGACGGTGCCCCAACCTCCGGGCGCGCCAGCATCACAATTACCCCTAGCGATGCCGGTCAAGCCGCGGCATCGCCAGGGGCGGGTCAGGGTATCGTGCCCCGTTGAACGAATGTGTCCGCCAGGGTTGAATCCCCGCAAGTGGAATCAAACCTTTACCCGGCTGGCGCTTTCGGTCAACACAGGTTGCGGTTCAGCCATGCTGGAGCTGACATTTAGTTTGGCACCCAGGCCATGGCGCCCACTTCGCTGAACTCCCGCTTGAGCTTCTGCCACGAATCGCCAGCATCGCTGCTGGAATACACCTCGCCGAGCAGGCTGGATGCGAGCACAAAGTCGGGGTCCGCCGGGTGGGTGGCAATCGACCAGATGTTGGAGTTGGGTTCCACGGGCAGGGGCCGGGTCTCCCAGGTCTTGCCGGCATCCCTGGAACGCTGGATCGCGCCGGTACTGCCGATGGCCGTATCGCCCACTGCTGCGAAGATTACGTTGGGGTCGTCCGGTTTGATGGCGATTCCCCGGCTGTAGGGCAGGACGAAATGGTCCGTAGTCACGACAGACTGCCAGCTCTCGCCCATGTCGGTGGTGGCGAAGATTTCGCGGGGAGTGCTGGCCAGCACCTTGTTCGGCTCGCCCGGACTGATAGCCATGCCGTGGATGTCGGGGTGTACGCCCCCTTCAACGTGGGTCCAGGTGTCCCCGCCGTCCAGGCTCCGGTACACGCCATCGACTTCCACCCCAGCCCAGACGGTGCGGTGGTCCCTGGGGTCCACCATCAGCATCGTTACCATCGGAGGACCGATGTGGCATTCCTGGGCCATCTGAACCGACAGCCTGGTCCAACTCTCGCCGCCGTCCCGGGAACGGTACAGCGCCGCCGGTTTAATGCCGACAAAGATGGTTTGGGTATCTTCAGGATCGATGGCGATTGACCAGATTGGAATGCCATCCATGGGCGACCACAACTTTTGCCACGATGCGCCTTTGTCTTCACTGCGGTAGATTCCGTTGTCCGAGCCGGCCAGGATGCGCCTGGGGTCATCGGGATAGACTGCCAGGGCTCTGACCTGGCATCCCAGGGGGAAGGGATCCCTGATGCGGTTCCAGTTTTCTCCGCTGTCCGGGCTGTGCCAGACGCCACCTCCGAATCCCACCGCTCCTACGCAGATACTGTAGTTCTTTTCCATAGCAAAACCGCCTCCATTGATAGGTTTCCCGTTCGTTTTGGGAGCATGCTTCCACTTTCGGACAGTATACTGGTTTCTCCATCGAAACCCAAAAACCAAATTCTTGCAACCGGAGACTTGTGGGAAGCCTGTAAGTATGCGGAACGCATCGGCGTGGCAATCCCGGCGCAGGCGGGCCGGATAATCGTGCTGCCCGTGAATTTGGGAATGAAATCCGACCCCTGGTCAGAGTAAGATAACGACCACGAAACACGTTTGCATTCCAAAGCAGGGAGGGCCCATGAAGCGCAGCACGTCCAGGATTCTCACCACCCATACCGGTAGCCTGCCCCGGTCGCCGGAACTTCAGGAGCTTTTGCGCGAACGCGAGGAGCAACGCAGTTTCGACGGGAGCCAGTTTGACGCCGGCGTCCGCAATGCAGTGGCGGCGGTGGTGGCCAGGCAGCAGCACGCCGGAATAGACGTGGTGAACGACGGAGAGCAGGGCCGGTCGCAGTACGCCACTTATGTAAAGGAACGCCTTTCCGGTTTCGAAGGTGAACGCGCCGTGCGTTCGCGCCCCCGGCTGGACGACGCCGATTTCCCGGACTACGCCGCCACCCAGACCAGTCTCTCTTCGCGCAATATGCCCCAACCGGCCTGCACCGGGCCTATCTCCTGGAAGGACTGGCCAGCGGTCGAGCGCGACATTCAATCCCTGCACGCGGCATCAGCCGACGCCTCCGTAGAGGAAGTGTTCATGACGGCGGCCTCGCCGGGCGTCATCGCCAATTTCCTGCCCAACGAATACTATCCCACCGAGGAGGCGTACCTCTACGCCTTGGCCGAGGTGATGAAGGACGAGTACAACGCCATCGCCGCATCCGGCCTTATCCTGCAGATCGATTGCCCCGATCTGGCCATGACCCGCGTCTCCCAGTTCTCTCACCTTTCAGTGGAAGAATTCAAGCAGATCGTGGAGTTGCACGTGGAGGTAATCAACTACGCCCTCAAGGACATCGACCCGGAGCGTATGCGGCTGCACGTTTGCTGGGGAAACACCGAAGGCCCCCACCACCATGATGTGCCGCTCCGGGAGATTGTTGACCTGGTGCTGCAGGCCCGGCCCCTGGCACTATCCATTGAAGGTGCCAACCCCCGGCACGCCCATGAGTGGAAAGTTTGGGAGGACGTCAAGCTGCCGGAAGGCAAGCTGTTGATCCCCGGCGTGCTGGACACCACCACCAACTTTATCGAGCATCCGGAGCTGATCGCGCAACGCATAATTAACTACGCCAACGCAGTGGGCCGGGAAAACGTGATGGCCGGCAGCGACTGCGGGTTTGGCACCTCAGCCTGGGGCAGGAAGGTCGAGACCAACATCGCATGGGCCAAGCTGGCCTCCATGGCAGAGGGCGCGCGGTTGGCCTCCCGTGAGCTCTGGTAATCCCCGCCCAAGGTTCCAGGTGGCGCATATTCACCTGAAACTCAGTTTGACAGGCGTGCATCGTGAAAAGTAGCGCAGCCACGGCCGACGAATATCTCAACGAGTTGAGCCCCGAGCGCCGTGAAACCGTTTCGGCAGTGCGCCGGATGGTGCTATCCAACCTTCCCGAAGGGTACGAGGAAACGATGGACTTCGGGATGATCGCGTACGTTGTGCCGCTGGAACGGTACCCCAAAACCTACAACGGCCATCCCCTGATGTATGCGGCTATCTCATCGGAAAAGAACTACGTCTCGGTCCACCTCATGGGCATCTACGTGGACGCAGACAGCGAACGGTGGTTCGTCGATAGCTACCGTGCCACTGGAAAAAAGTTGAACATGGGCAAATCCTGCGTCAGGTTCAGAAAACTGGACGACCTGCCTCTTGAACTGATTGGCGAGGCAGTCGGGCGAACATCCGTGGACGAGTGGATAGAGTGTTACGAGACGGCCCGGTCCACGCGAATGCGCGCCGTCCCGAAGCGGGGATAGGGGGTAGTCCGCCTTGAACGCTTCACGCCAACTCGCCACGCCCATCCCCAACAGTTATTGGGTCATCTCGGGAAGATTCGCCGCCGGTGAGTATCCCGGCGCCAGGGCAACCGGCGAGGCCACCGCAAAGTTGCCGGCGTTCCTCAGCGCCGGCGTCGACCACTTCATCGACCTGACCGAGCCGGGAGAGTTGATTCCCTATTCAGACCTCGCCCGACGGGAAGCCAATCGGCTCAACGGAGCCATCGGTTACGAGCGGTATCCAATCGTAGACTTGAGTGTGCCCAAGTGCCCGGGCCAGATGGCCAGGATACTGGACGCCATAGACGTGGCTCTGGATGCCGGCAAGACGGTTTACGTCCACTGCTGGGGCGGGGTGGGACGCACCGGCACCGTGGTGGGTTGCTGGATGGTGCGCCACGGAAATTCTGGCGATGCCGCCCTGCGCCGGATCGCCGAGTTGTGGGAAGACGTCGAAAAGTCCTCTCGCGTCCCCGGATCACCGGAAACCGGCGAGCAACGAGCGTATGTCCGCAACTGGGCCGAGCGCGCCCCCCGGTCGTAATGTCCGGCCGGGCGTCTACGGGACAGCAGCACGCTGGCGGACAAGATTACCGCCATCGCCAACGGGTCATTCCAGCGTCGCAATCCTCCCGAAATACGTGGCGCCGGGTGCATCGTCGACGCACTGGAAGCGGCATTGTGGGCTTTTAATCACCCCCGGGATTTTCAAGAAGGGGCGCTGCTGGGCGTCAACCTCGGGGATGACGCCCACTCCACCGCCGCAATTGGCGGTCAATTCGCCGCGCACGTTACGGAGCAGCAGGAACCCCCACAGTGTGACGACAAAAGTTGACCGCGTGCACACCGGGCACCCCAACCAAACTGGTCGATGGAACGCATACCGGAAATCGACCCGCTGGTGATTGGAGCAAACAATCAAGACCCGCAACGATCCCGGACTCGCTACAATGTCTGAAACGCCGCAACTTCGCCAGCGGAGGTGACGCTATGCCCTTCGGAGGAAATGACTGGTTGGCCCTGAATCAGGAGGAAACGCTGGAACCGGATCTTCCCATCTGCGACCCGCACCATCATTTTTGGGATTTCAGGGAAATTCGCATCCCTTACCAACGCTACCTGCTCCACGAACTCGCCGCCGATGTTGGCAGCGGGCACAACGTCCGCTCTACGGTGTTCATCGAAACCCGGGCCATGTATCGCCAGAACGGCCCCGAAGAGCTGCGTTCGGTTGGCGAGATCGAGTTCGTCCAGGGCTTGGCCGCCGCCAGCGCCAGCGGTTTGTACGGGCCGTGCCGGGCAGCAGCAGCTATCATCGGCAACGCCAATCTGCGGCTCGGCGCGGCGGTGGAACCAGTGCTGGACGCCCTGCAGGCCGCCAGTCCCAACCGATTCCGGGGCATTCGCCAGGCCGCCGGCTGGGACCCGCATCCCGACGTCGAGGACCGGGCCGAACAGGGACTGCTGGCCAACCCGCAGTTTCGTGAAGGCGCGCGGGTGTTGGCTAGTAAGGGCATGTCTCTGGAAAGCACGCTCTACTTCCCACAGCTGCCGGAACTGGTCGATTTCGCCAACGCCGTGCCTGATCTCACCATCGTGTTGAATCACATCGGCGGCCTCTACCGCACCGGCTCGTACGGCAACCGCGACGACGAGGTAATCCCGGCGTGGCGGGCGGGTCTGGCTGCCGTGGCCCAGTGTCCCAACGTGGCGCTCAAGCTGGGTGGCATCGGGCAACCGCGCTACGGGTTTGACTGGCACACCTGGGACGTGCCCATCGGGTCGGAAGAACTCGGCCGCCAGCTCGGTCCGTTTATGAATTATTGCATAGAACAGTTTGGTCCCAGCCGGTGTATGTTCGAGAGCAACTTCCCGCCAGACAAGGTGGCGTATTCCTATAACGTGCTGTTCAACGCCTTCAAGCGGCTGTCCAGGCAATATTCCGACGCCGAACGGGCCGACCTGTTCCACGACACCGCAACCCGCGTTTACCGCATCAACATTTGAAACCGGAGAATTGTGCCGGCAGCGTACTTTCCATGACCGCTGCTCGACTACCACCGTTCCATCGCATCAACAATTCGATCGCATCAACAAAGGGAGAAGGAAAATGTCCCAGGAAAAACGAATTTACGTCGGGATGCACGATGGCGTGTGCGCCGTCACCAGCGCCGACGGCGGCAAAACCTGGCAGCAGGGTCCCGTAACGCAACTGGCCCACGCCGCCGCCCGGTTGACGTCCAGCCCGGTTGCCCCGCAGCGAGCGTACCTGGCCGCCTACGAGGCCGGCGTCTATCGGACCGACGACGGCGGGTTGACGTGGCGCCACCTGGACTCTTATCCCACCGACTACGCCCACAGCGTGCTGGCCCATCCCTCCGAGGATGACACGGTTTACGTCGGCAGTGAGCCGGCTGCCGTTTTCCGCTCTCCGGACGGCGGCCAAACCTGGGAGGAATTCGGCGGTTTCCGCGCTGTGCCCGAATCCACCGAATGGGGATTCCATGCGCCCACCCGCGACTCCCACGTCCGCGACCTACGCATCGCTCCCGACAACCCCGACTGCATCTACGCCGGCATCGAGGTCGGCGGGATGGTGTCCTCGGGCGACGGCGGAGCAAGCTGGACGCAATTGCCGGGTCTGGACGACGATATTCACTGCGTGAACCTGAGCGGCGACCGACCCGGCAGCGTCTACGTCGCCACGGCCAGTGCTCCCTATCGTTCCGACGACGGGGGCGCCCAGTGGGAGCTGATAAACACGGGACTGGACCGCCGGTACACGCTGCACATCGCGGCGGCTCCCGACGACGCCGACCTGGTCCTGGTCACGGTATCGTCCAACGCGCGGCGCAGCAATCCGCAGTTCTACCGCTCCGTCGACGGCGGCCGGAGCTGGATGCTGGTCGATGGGCTAGGGGCCGGTGAAAACCCCGAAGACATGGTGGTCGCCTTTGAATGGGATCCTCAAGAACCGGAGAAAGTTTACGCCGGCACCGACGGAGGAGGGCTGTTCCGCAGCGAAGACCGTGGCCTCACCTGGCAGGCGTTGCCAGTCCGCCTTACCACGGTCGCAGTGGGCGCCCTGGCGGTGAGCAGCGACTAATATCCCAAAACCCCGTGCTGTCCTTCCCAGGGCGGCCCGAGCGGTCAAGACGGGGTGGCGGAACATACCGGACCGCCACCCCGGCAGCCCGCGTGTGAGGTCCGTCGCTCCGGTGAACCGGGCGAATCAGGAAGACCGCTTTACCAGCACTGGACGCCGGCTGGTTGCCAGGAGCAGCGCGGCCACGACCGCGACCAGTGCTAGGGAGAGAAATGCTCCCTCGTAAGTGCCCGTCCTGTCGAACGCGACCGCGGATCCCAACGGCCCCACCGCGAAACCCACCACCTGCGCCGCCCGACTGATCCCGAAGATACTACCCAGTGTCCTTCGACCGTAGTAACTGGCCCACATTATCGGCGCCAACGTGTTCACCCCGCTACCCACCGATCCCTGCAGCACCGCGAACAGGTAAGTTTCGGGCAGGGTGTCGGCCCGCATCAGTACCCACATGCTTGCTGCGCCGAGCAGGTATGCCCCGCTCAACAGCAGCTTGGCCGGCACTCTCTCCGCCACGACTCCGCATGCCAACGCCGCCAACGCTCCCGACACCGACATAACGCTGACGGCTGCCACCGCCGCCCCCGGGGACAGACCCTGCTGGGTGAGGTGGGGCACCAGGTGCAGTCCGATCCCCGACGTCGATGTGCTGACCAGGAACAGCGAACCCAGAATCAACCAGAAGGCGGTAGTCCTGATAACGGCGCCTAACGGAACCGGTTCCTCGTCCCTGAAAGCGTCCGTACCGTCGCCGGCGTGAGCCGGTTCAGCCTGGCCATCGATTACCAGATCCAGGTCTTCCGGTTGCCGTCGAATCACCAACGCCGATGGAATTACTCCCGCACAGAACATCATCCCAGCGAGCACCGCCCACGCGGGTCTCCAGCCCCAATACCCTATTATCAGCTGCACCAGGGGGGCCATCGTGATTATGCCCACCGAGCCGCCGAACGTCACCAGACCGGTCGCCCTACCCCGGTACCTCAAAAACCATTTGCCAGCGGTAACCGATGCTCCGATCTGGATCAATCCCTGGTCGGCGATCCGAATGGCGGTGAAAGCCGCGTAGAACCCCCACAGCGTTTGCGCCGCGGACAGGTACAGACAACCGAGGATAACCACGCAGCCGCCGCCGACCAGGATCATCCTGGCGCCCATCCGATCCACCAGTCTGCCGCTGAAAGGGGCCAGGATGGCTCCCAACACGGCGCCCAGGCTGGTAGCGCCGGCCATTTCGGTCCGAGTCCAACCAAATTCGTGGCTCATTGGAATTACGAACACGGTGAGGATTCCGATGGCCGTGGCCGCGTTGGCAAACTGGATGCCAGACGCGGCGCCGACGACCCACCATCCGTAGTACATACCCCTAGACCGGATTCTCATCTAGTAGTTCTTCCCAATTGGGCAAACTCCAGAGCGCCGGTCTGCCCGGCTCCTTGCTCCGCCAGCACTCTAACAGAGCGGCCCGGCGCTGCCCGTTCGCTTGGCAGCGACATTTTCAGGACGCGAACGGGCGCCGGCGCAGAGTTCGACCTTTCCTCTATAATGCCGCCGGGATTTTTGCTGTAATGCTTCAGGCGACCCTTCGGAGTGACGAGATGTTCGGCACGTCGTCGACCGCGCTGGCCCACGTCGGCCCCACGACGTTTCGGGCGCCCTCGTGCTGAGTCGTTACCGTTGGATGATGGCGGCCATGTCACTGGCCGCCCACCTGGTCCTGGGACTCAACCTGTTCGGCATTGCGCCCCTGTTGCCGCTGGCCATCGAGGACTACCAGATCAGCCGGGTAGCTGCCGGTCTGCTGGTGTCCATGCCCATGCTGGTGGGAGCGGCGTTCGGCATACCCGGCGGCATGCTGGTGGCCCGCATCGGCGTTCGATGGGCGACACTAGTCGGTTGGGTCGCCACGGCGATCCTGGCTTTGTCATTTCTCGCGCCAAATTTCGGCTCAATGCTCGTCCTGCGTCTGGCATACGGCGTCGGGCTGGCCATGATCGTGACCTCAACCGGCCCTTTGCTCATGGGATGGTTCTCCCAGAGGGAAGTGCTGGTGATGAATTCGTTAAACACCGCCGTGGTTAGCATGGGCGTGGCGATTTCCGTAGCCGGCGCCGTACCGGTGGCCCAGATGACAGATTGGAAGATAGCGATGTCTCTGTTCGGAACCATCGGCGTCCTGGGAGCGGTCGTTTGGGCGGTGGCCGGGCGGGACGCTCCGAGCGCCGGCGTACGTCCGGTCGCCATCTCCCTGGGCGACACCGCGCGGGTGTTGCGTGGGCGCACCGTGATGCTGCTGGTCCTGGCCGACGCCGGCGTGCTGGTCCAATACACCGCGTTGACGGGTTGGCTCCCGACGTTTTTCAACGAACACCGTAACCTTTCCCTGTCCGAAGCCGGATTCGTCACCGGAATTCTGCCTTTCGTCGGGGTCTTTGGAGTGATGGCTGGCGGCATCCTGCCTTTGCGCTTCGACTCGGTGCGGGCAATATTCGTGGTCGCCGGACTGTCGGCCGGGTTGGGTGGATTGGGAGCTTTTCTGTTGCCGGGAATGGTCGGCATCTACGTCGCGGTGGTGGCGTTGGGGTTCGGCTCCTGGTTCTACGTCCCTTTGTTGCTGACGCTGCCTCTGCGGTTGTCTGGCATCAATCCCCAAAGCCTGGCGGTGATTTATGGGTCGATAATGACCTTTTCCGGTTTTGCGATGTTCGTATCGCCGATTATAGTCGGCGCCATGCGCGACGCGTCCGGGTCATTCTTGATCGGGTTTCTCATCTGTTCGGCGGCGAGCTGGATGGTGCTGTTTGCCGGGCTGCTGCTACCTCGCGAGGTGGTCCGAATCCCGGCCTTACCCGTGAAACCCACGCCAGGGTGATGTCGGTCGCCCAAACTCGCGTGAACGCGCCGGCGGTGGCGTCAAGTTGACCCGAGTACCCCCTGGCCAACGAACGGCTATTACGTACCGTCCTGGATCTCCGCGCGCGAACCATAGCCCGCATCGATGATATTGAGCAACGACAAATTGTGGGGGACCCGTGCTCTCGATGAGCGCCGGGTCCCCCATAGATCAAATCAGCGGTCAACGTGTTAGTTGTTGTCGTCGGCCAGACTGTAAATTGCGCCCGGACGCCCACCGTCTGGCAATCCCAACGGCAGGTGGACGTTCAGCAGGAAGGGGCGCTGCTCTTCCTCAACTATCCGGAGCCCACGGTCGATGGCATTGCCGATGGTCGCCTCATCAGTGGCATCCATAGCTTCCACACCGAATCCTTCGGCCAATTTGACCGGATCAATGTTGTTTAGCACCACGCCCCGGTATTCTCCGGTTTCTTTCATGTCGGCGTTGGCATTTCCAAAGGACGTGGCCACAATCCCGTAGGCTCCGTTATTGGAAATCACGTAGAGGACCGGGACGTTGTGGCTGGCGGCGGTCCACAAGGCGGAGTCGGAGTAGTACAGGGAACCGTCGCCGACCAGCCCAACAACCGGTTTGTCCGGAGCGCCCAGCTTGGCCCCGATGGCGGCGCCGACACCGTAACCTTCCGAGCCGCCGGCGGGGCGGATGTACTGGTTATTACCGGTCTCACCGGAGGTCTCGAGAAGGTCTTGACCAACGGCGAACTGCTCGATGGTAACCAGGCCCCCGCCGTGTCGCTCCAGCGTGTTGTCCAGCGCGTCGGCGAGGATGAAAGGACGAACCTGGCCCGGTTGGGCGGCGACCCGTTGGGCGGCATCCCTCCGGCGAGCCCGGATTGCGGCTGCTTCCTCGCGCGCCCGGGCGCGCCGCTCGGCCAACTGGCCATGGGACGATTCGGTCATCTCAAGAAGGCGTTGGGCCGTGCGTTTTTCGTCGGCCAACACCGCCAGGTCCAGCCCCGGGATATTCTCCAGATTCTCGGCGTCGGAGCCCACGGCGATGGTCCGTTCGGCGTTGAAGAACGCCGCATAGTCGTCGGCGTTGCCCGCCCCGTTGTGGCGCACACCCCAACACAGGATAAGATCGGGGTCGATGTCCGGCGCCTGTTCCAGTCTCCGGCCCCCGCAGTGCAGCGGATGCTTGATGGGAACACCGCGCAGGTCACCGACCACCGGAATGCCGAATCGCTCCGCCAACGCCGTAACTTCCGCGTCGGCGCCGCTCTTCCAGATGCCGTCTCCGGTGTAAAGCAGGGGACGTTTGGCGTCGCCAAGGGCGCGGGCGATGGATTCCACGTCACTGTCCGATGGGTAACCGCTGCGAAGCTGCTGAATGGGGCCGTCGATGATGTTGGCGGAATATTCGGTCGGCCCCAGCAACCGGTCATAAACGGCCAGATGGACGGGCCCCACCGGCGGCGTCATGGCCACCCGAATGGCGCGCTCTATGGCGGCCGGCAGCCCCTCGGGCTCGATGACCGTCCAGTTGGCCTTGGTGAGCGGCGCGCTGATGGCCGTCGGGCCGGCGTTGTGGGAAACGTCCAGGCTAATGAAGTCGGCAAAGCTGCCGGTGTCGCCGGCGAATGTGATAACCACGACGGGCAGGCTGCCGGTCCAGATATTGATCAGCTGCCCCATGGCCTGGGCCAGACCGGCGCCCAGGTGCACTACCATGACGGCAGGTCCCAAGTTGGCCTGGGAGTATCCGCCGGCCATCGCCGTCACCGCGCCTTCGTGAAGGCCGAGGATGCCGTGTATATCGGGCCGCGCGTGCAGCTCGTTGAAGAACAGGGCTTCCCGAGAACCTGAGTTGTTGAATACGTACTTCACACCCAGCGCCGCCAGTTGCTCCACCATGAGACGCGATGCGTTGGCTGTCATTTGCCGTGTCTGCATTGAATTACCCTCTCGTTACCCAGTTGTGCCAGCCGATGCTGCCGGCCGCAACGGCGTCCGGCCAGTCCGGCAACTCCTCGTTCGTCGATTTGTCGGCAATGGTACGGCGGACGGTGTCCGTTGTCCACTTGGGCGCCGTCCGGTCCAGGGTAATCGCGTTTTAGCTGCGTAGGACTTTTAGCAGGTAGTCCTCCTTCCAGCCGGCCTGGAGGCGTTTCCCCTGGATGCTCACCTTCAGGCTCGTTTCGTTCTTGAGCAGATTGTGCGAAACCTGCCGCAGCGTGGCCATGTTCTGCGGAGCGTGGTCCTTGCGGATCCGGCAATGGTCTTCCCCGAAAGTCACGTCCAGGCTCCAGTGCAAGGAGTTCTCGATGCTCCAGTGAGTGCGCACCACCTTCAGCAGGCGCTCCGCCGGGGCATCCAGGCTGCTGATGTAGTACCGGGGCTGCACCGTGGTCCCTGCCACCGTGGTCCCTGCCACCGTGGTCCCTGCCGGCGTATCCCGCCGGCCCACCACCTTGACCACCGAGCGCAGGCCGGGCCAGTCCTGCCCGGCGCTCAGGTACTCCAGGCAAGCTGGGTCGCTGATTGTCCAGCACTCCCGACGTTCTATCCTGCCGTGGTCTTGGTTCAGGGTGGTGGCGTAGTCGTGGGGAACATCCTCGAAGCCGAACTCCGCCGCTCCCTCGAACAGGTCCCGCACGTCTTCATACAGTTGACCCTGGTTCTCCTTCCTGGTTCTCCTTCAGCGCCAGCACGTAGCCGGCTCCCCGGTCCAGAATCCCCTGGGCGATCTCCTGCTGGCAGCCCATGGCGTCGATAGTGACGATGCACCCCCGCAGTTCCAGCATTGGCAGCAACTGGGGGATCGCGGTGATTTCGTTGGACTTCTCCGTGGACTTCTCCGTGGACTTCACCTGCCCCAGCGTCAGCGTGTTGGCCGAGGCCCAGGCGCTGACCAGGTGGATGGCCCGCTGGCCCGCATTGCGGTCGTGGGAACGCCGTACCGTCTTGCCGTCGCTGGCCACCACTTCCCCGGGGATCAGGTCGGACACTGCCTGGGTCCAGGCCATGAAGCACTGCTGGAACTGCTCCGGGTCCAGCCGGGAGAAGACGTCGCCGAAGGTGTCGTGGGACGGGATGCCGTGGGGCAGTTCCAGGAAGGTCTGGAACCACTCCTCCTTGCTCTTGCCGAACAATTCGATGTAGACCCAGGAGTCGGCGCCGCAGATGACGGCGCAAATGGCAATTGCAATGATGTCCAGCAGCTGGCGCCGCTTGCACCGGTCGATCCTGGGGTCCTCCAACGTCTCGAAATAATCCATAATGGACGCGCCCTTCCCCTGCCTCATCACTCCCCCCTCTGCCCTTCCCATCCTTGGACTCGCATGCCTGGCCAAGTCTACCAATTTATAACGCGATTGCCCTGCCCGTGTAACTGTTCAGAGTTGCGGGGAAATGAGCAGTTGACGGCAGGCGGCGAGCGGATTTAGACCCTGGGCGCGCCAGGCGCCGAAGATGGATGCCAGCGTCATCTTGCTCTGTGTGCCTTGCTCCGAGCGGGTGCCGCCGCTGATCTTGCGGCTGACCACCAAGTGGCGCAGGCTGCGCTCGGCGGC
The DNA here is from genome assembly GCA_965220105.1 of Dehalococcoidia bacterium. Lineage (GTDB taxonomy): Bacteria > Chloroflexota > Dehalococcoidia > Lucifugimonadales > UBA3495 > Bin87. Next base: position 323,419 of record OZ244811.1, read on the forward strand.
GTTGTTGTCCGGTGGCGCCGCCGGTTCGGCCACAAAGACAAAGAGTTCCCTGATGTGGCGTTCAATGCGTCGGCACAGCTTGGCCTGGGTTGCCGACGGGTCGTGCCGGAAGGGTTGGCCGAGGGCCACAGTTGGCGTTCCAGGGCCAGTTGGGCGGTGCGCCGTCGCTTGGCCTGGGGAGGGGTGCAGGCTTTGGCTCGGTCGTAAGTCCCGTGGACGGCGTCGGCCCACCTGGCCAGTGGCGCAGCATCAGGGTAGCGGGCGCGCAGGTCGTAGCGGGCGCGCAGGTCGTGGATGTCCCGCAGCAGGTGGGCCCAGCACCGCTGCTTGGGGCCATCATAATGGTGGTAGGCAGCGTAGCAATCGCTGACCAATACTCCGGAGAAAGCATCGCTCAGGGCTTCATCCACCACCGTCTTGCCCCGGCCCCGCCGCAGGAAGTAGCGTTCGGTGGGGGTGCTGAAAGTCCACACGTAGCCGTTGGCCCCGCTCTGACGCCAGCCGGTTTCGTCGGCGTGGACCACCGGGCTGGCCCGGACGCGGTCCAGTATGCCGGCTACCATCGGCTGGGCCTTTGGCGCCGTCTGACGAATGGCCCCGACGATGGCGCCCTCGCTGACGCGCAGTTGCTGTACGGTATCCAGATACCGCTGGATGGTGCGGAAGGGCATTCGCGCTTCTTCCCGTAGCGTGGCGACCAGGCTGAGCAGGTTGACGCCGCGGCCCTGCCGTCCCAAAACCACACCGTCCAGTCCCGCCGGGGGCGTGCAGCGGCGCCGGCACGCCGGGCAAGTCCGCGCCGGGCAAGTCCGAGCCGGGCAAGTCCGCGCCGGGCAAGTCCGAGCCGGGCAAGTCCGAGCAATGTAGACGTGCTCGGTGACCTGTACCGGAGCCACCGGCAACTCGATGACTTCCCGAGTGCGCTGAGTCCAGCCCCCAGTCAGGTGAGTCCCGCAATCGGGACAGTGCTCCATCACGTGCTCCACCCGCTGGGTGGGCGTCATGCGCCGGCGGGCAAAGCCGTGGCGTCGCTGCTTGCGGGGCCCCGGCTGCGCTGGGGGCTTCCGGCCCGATTTCGCCTTGAGGCCGGGCATTCGGGGCGGGCCGCCCGGTTTCGCCTGGCCTTCCAGTTCGGCAATCCGCCGCTCCAACCGCTCAATCACCCGCTGCTGTTCCAGAACGGTGGCCTGCAGTTGGGCAATGATGGCGATGAGGACATCGCGGTCGGCGGCGCTCAGAGCCTGCCCCTGACCCGAACCGGGGCCAATTTCGGTATCCATGCCCTGTATATGACATAACCACTGCCACCCGCGCCAGCGTTCGGCAACCCGCCTTCGGCCAATTCAACCCACCAACTCTGAACAGTTACCTGGCCACAGGTCCTTTTCATTTTCTCAAAATAGTTTTAGGATTGAGGCAGGAAAGTGTAGAGGTGAGGGAGATGAGGTTAAGGGGAGCGTTGGAATTGGTGCCGGATCACCGGAGCAGCCAGGGGAGGCGGCACAGTCTGGAGGCTATTCTGAGCTTGGCCGTCTGCGCCATGCTGTGCGGGGCCCGCAGCCTGTACGCCATAGCCCAGTGGGGCCGGGCCCACGGAGCCCCTGGGGGAGAGCCCCTGGGGGAGAGCTCCTGGGGGAGAGCTCCTGGGGGAGAACTCCTGGGGTTCAGCCCTGGCAAGACGCCCTGTGTTGCCACCTTTCACCGGGTGTTCAAAGACTTGGACGTGGACGCCTTTGAGGCGGTGCTGGGGGAGTGGCTGATCAACAGCGGGTCAGGCCCTGGGGAGACACTGTCCCTGGACGGCAAGACCCTGCGGGGAATTCACGGGGGGGATTCACGGGGAAGGGATACCCGGAGTGCAGCTGGTGTCGGCCTATGGCGCCCGCAGCGGGGCGGTGCTGACCCAGGTAGCCGCGCCGGGCAAGGGGCAGGAATTGGCGGCGGCCAAAGCAGTATTGGACCAGGCGCCGTTGGCGGGCCGGGTAGTGGTGGCGGACGCCCTGCTGACCCAGCGGGAAGTGTGCTGGCAGATTGTGGACGGCGGCGGGGATTACCTGTTGCCGGTGAAGGAGCGCCAGCCCACGTTGTACCGGGACTTGGCCGAGGCATTTTCCCCCACTGGCAGCTGAGGGAGAGCAGGGGCCAAGGGTTCCCCAGTGGCAGGCGCGGGAGTGGCAGGCGCGGGAGTGGCGGGCGAGAGGGGCAACGCTGACGGTGTGGGTGGATGGACCGGGGAAGAAGCGTCATGGACGGCTGGAGCGGCGGGAACTCTGGGCCTTGTCGGACCCGGAGTTGAATGACTATGCGGGGAGTTCGGGAGCGGTGGGGGAGGCTTGGCCGCATCTCCGGCCGGTATGCCGGCTGGAGCGGCGGCGGACGGTGAAGGGGCGGAGCCAGGTGACGGTAAGTTATGCGCTCACCAGTCTGCCCGCCACCGCCGCCGGAGCTGAGCGGTTGTTGAAAGTCTCTCTTGGGCACTGGGGGATAGAAAACCGGGTCCACTGGGTGCGGGACGTCACCTTTGACGAAGACCGCTCTCAGGTAAGGACCGGGGCCGCACCCCAGGTGATGGCGGGCTTACGCAACCTGGTCATCGCCCTGGTGCGCCGGGCCGGGCATACCAACGTAGCCGCTGCCCTGCGCCGCCACACCGCTCATCTCCCCGAACCCTTCGCCCTGCTGGGAATTCCCTATACCTCCGGCGCCACCGGAGAATGAAAAGGCCCTGGACCTGGCCAGCCGACCCCTTGACGGGCGAGGATTGAGGCCCTATACTCCGTTGTTACCGATTGAACCGGAGTTGTCTTCCCTGGAAGCCAGCGGAGCCCCGGCGGTAGCGTCGGAAGGCGACGGTCGGTCGGGCAGATTAACAACTGAATAGGAAGTTTGAACTGCTAAGAACCGAGTCTAGTGAATTTGAAGTTCCTAGCGTGGGTCAAATTATTAAGGGCTTACGGTGGATGCCTTGGGACCAAGGGCCGATGAAGGACGCGGTAAGGCTGCGAAAAGCCTCGATGAGCCGTCTAACAGGCGTAATCGGGGGTGTCCGAATGGGGAAACCTGTACCGGTGTTGAGTCGGTACACTCCGCAAGGAGAGGTAAGTGGGGGAACTGAAACATCTAAGTACCCCGAGGAAAATAAATCAACCGAGATTCCCTCAGTAGTGGCGAACGAACGGGGAATAGCCTAAACCGGAACGACCATACGGTGTGAGGACCAGTGTCGTTGCGGGGTTACAGGACGTTTCTAGGACCGCCTCATCAGGTCCAGAGGAGTTACAAACTTCATCTCTAGCCAAAGGACTCTGGAAAGGTCCGCCATAGACGGTGACAGCCCGGTAGGCGAAAGGGATGGAGCTTCTGAAGCAGATCCTAAGTACCATGGGGCACGTGAAACCCTGTGGGAAGTCGGGGGGACCACCCTCCAAGGCTAAATACTCTTGGTCACCGATAGCGTACCAGTACCGTGAGGGAAAGGTGAAAAGAACCCCTGGCGGGGAGTGAAATAGACCTGAAACCGTAAGCCTACAGAAGGTCGGAGCCCTGAAAAGGGTGACGGCGTGCCTATTGAAGAATGATCCGGGGACTTACTGTATGGAGCGAGGTTAAGGGACTGTAGTTCCGGAGCCGTAGCGAAAGCGAGTCTGAATAGGGCGACCAGTTCCATGTAGTAGACCCGAAACCGGGTGAGCTACCCATGGCCAGATTGAAGGTTCGTTAACGCGGACTGAAGGATCGAACTCGTGGCTAGTACAAAAGCTTGGGATGAGCTGTGGGTAGAGGTGAAATGCCAATCGAACCCGGAAATAGCTGGTTCTCCCCGAAATGCATTTAGGTGCAGCCTCGGGAACTAGGAGGACGGAGGTAGGGCACTGAATGGGCTAGGGGGCGTGAGCTTACCAAACTCAATCAAACCACCAATGCCGTTCTACCGATACCCGGGAGTGAGACAGTCACAGATAAGTGCGATTGTCAAAAGGGAAACAGCCCAGACCACCGGCTAAGGCCCCCAAGAGTAGACTAAGTGGGAAACGAGGTGGGGTTCCCAAAACAGCCAGGAGGTTGGCTTAGAAGCAGCCATCCTTTAAAGAGTGCGTAATAGCTCACTGGTCGAGGGATCCTGCGCGGAAAATGTACCGGGGCTAAAGTCTGCCGCCGAAGCCGTGGATGAACAGGTGCAAGCTGGAACCGACCGTTGTTTGGGCCATCCTTCGGGAAAGCCCGCGACGACGGAAGGGGAAGGCTTGGTTACCGCCTGGGCATGGTAGGGGAGCGTTCCTCGGGCGCTGAAGGCGAATCGTGAGGTTCGTTGGAGCGCGGGGAAGTGAGAATCCCGGAATGAGTAGCGTAAATCAGGGTGAGAATCCCTGACACCGTAAGCCCAAGGTTTCCTACGCAACGTTGTTCGGCGTAGGGTTAGTCGGTCCTAAGCCGTAGGCAAGCGCCGAAGGCGATGGACAGCAGGTTAATATTCCTGCACCGTTATTGTTTCGCTTTAAAGCCAAGGAGGGGTGCGGAAGGCTAGGCGGGGCGTGCCCATTGGACATGGTGCGTCCTTGCTTGTAGGCGTGCCGGGGCAGGCAAATCCACCCTGGTGATAAGCTGAGGAGTGAGGGAATCCTAACCTACGGGAAAGGAGATCTCGCTGACGCCACACCGACAAGAAAAGCTTCGTGGTTATGGAGCAGTAGCGACCGTACCGTAAACCGCCACTGGTGGGCTAGGATAAACGTCCTAAGGTGTTCGAGCTAACCTCCGCTAAGGAACTAGACAAAAGGGCCCTGTAACTTCGGGATAAAGGGCCCCCTGGAAGGTGAAGCCACTAGCTGGTGGAGCGTTCTGGGGGCGCAGAGAAGAAGGCCGGGCGACTGTTTAACAAAAACACAGGTCTGTGCTAAGGGGAAACCCTACGTATACAGGCTGACGCCTGCCCAGTGCCGGAAGGTTAAGGGGCGGAGTGCAAGCTCCAAACTGAAGCCCCGGTGAACGGCGGCCGTAACTCTAACGGTCCTAAGGTAGCGAAGTCCCTTGTCGGGTAAGTTCCGACCCGCATGAATGGTTGAACGACTTGGCCATTGTCTCGGCGGGGGGCTCGGTGAAATTGCGGTGCCCGTGAAGACGCGGGCGACCCGCGGCAGGACAAAAAGACCCCGTGGAGCTTTACTGTAGCCTGGCATTGGGCTGGGAGCTGTCATGTGTAGGATAGGTGGGAGACTTTGAAGCGCCTACGCCAGTAGGTGTGGAGTCGCCGTTGAAATACCACCCTTGGCTGTTTTTGGTTCTAACCCTAGCGCAACTGGGGAACAGTGCTTGGTGGGCAGTTTAACTGGGGCGGTTGCCTCCAAAAAAGTAACGGAGGCGCCCAAAGGTTCGCTCAGGACGGATGGAAATCGTCCACAGAACGCATTGGCATAAGCGAGCTTGACTGCGAGACCTACAAGTCGAGCAGGGACGAAAGTCGGGCAAAGTGATCCTACGGCACCGAGTGGAAGGGCCGTGGCTTATCGGATAAAAGCTACCCCGGGGATAACAGGCTTATCTCGCCCAAGAGTTCACATCGACGGCGAGGTTTGGCACCTCGATGTCGCCTCGTCCCATCCTGGGGCTGTAGGAGGTCCCAAGGGTTCGGCTGTTCGCCGATTAAAGGGGTACGTGAGTTGGGTTCAGAACGTCGTGAGACAGTTCGGTCTCTATCCGCCGTGGGCGTAGGAGGCTTGAGGGAACCTTTCCCTAGTACGAGAGGACCGGGAAGGACAAACCTATGGTGTTCCAGTTGTTCCGCCAGGAGCAGCGCTGGGTAGCCATGTTTGGCAGCGATAAGCGCTGAAGGCATCTAAGCGCGAAGCATCCCCCAAGATTAGGCCTCCCTCCCTGTTTAGGCAGGGGTAAGACTGCAGCGAGACTAGCTGCTTGATAGGCCGGATGTGTAAGGCTGGTAACAGCTTCAGCAAACCGGTACTAACCAGTCGAGCGATTTGACCCACGCTAAGAGCTTCAAATCCTCTTGGCTCGGTTCGGATTGTTCATCAATACAATCACTAACCAGTCTCAAACTTCCTGTTCAGTTCGTCGCTTCACTGCGGGGTGGAGCAGTGGCAGCTCGTCGGGCTCATAACCCGAAGGTCGTTGGTTCGAGTCCAACCCCCGCTACCAATCCACACGAAGCAGGCCCCGGCGCATTGCGCCGGGGCCTGCTTGCTGCTCACTGGGCGCGCTTGCCCGGTTACGTCACGTCGAATATCCAGCGGGCGACCTGGAAAGTAAAACCGGGCAGTACGTCACCGCCTTCCACTACCTTGGGATCGTCCAGTATTTCCGGTTCCTCCTGGCCTGCGCGATACACGTAAACTCGACGGTTTGGCGGATCGATGAGCCAGCCTAGCCGGGCGCCGTTATCCAGGTACAGGCGCATTTTTACTTGCAAGGGGGCGAGATTGTTGGAGCGAGACCGGATTTCTACCACGAAATCGGGACACAAGAGGATCCATTCGCCGGATGCTTGGGTGTGATTTTCCCATCTCTGAGGGGACACCCACGCGGCATCCGGCGATAGCACACTGCCATCAGACATCTGATACCCGGCAGACGCACCGGTAGAAACCCCTCCGAAATCTCGGCACCAAATCCTCAGGTCAGTGTCCATATCACTTTCGTGGGAACCGCTGGGGAATTTGGTGGGGGGCATTATGATTATTTCCCCGTCTGGGCTGAGCTCGAACTGCCAGGCGCTCATGCTATTGTGTTCGCAAAAATGGGAGAACAACTTTGCCAACTCTTGCCCAGTGGCGTTGACAAACAAGTGCTTTGGGTCAAGCACAAAGGCATCGTCAGGAGCGATGCGCGCGCCCAAACCAGAGGTCATGATGCCGCTCCTGCCCAGGCCTGGCCGGGGTTAGTCCGCCGCCGGCGCGCCGGTCACTTCCAGCCGGTGCACCATCTCGTAGGTGTGGAACTCGCCGGGGCCGAGCAGGAAGTCCGGCGGGCCGCCGGCGTGGGCGGAACGAAAGGCGTCGCTGCGGGTCCAGGTGTGGTGGTGCTCTTCGGACTCCCAGTGGGTCACCACCAAAAAGTCCTCGTGTTCGGGAGTGTTGTTCATCTTCCATAGTTCGAAGCTGATGAACCCAGCGTGGTCCTGCACCGCTCCGCGAGCCTTGAACATGCTGGCCAGGGTGTCTCCGTAGCCGGTCTTTACCTTGATGCGATTGGTCGCGATGAACATGGTGGCCTCCTTGAGATGCCAACGTCTTCTGATGAGCCTAGTTTGCGTTGAGGTCGTCCAGTTGAGGTAACGTTTCTTTGGCCAGCAGTTCCAGGGAACGCAGCCCCTTGGCGCGGTCGTCTCCCCAGTCGTGGCAAAGCACCAGCAGCGTGCCGAATCCGCCGGTATCATCGTGCAGTTGGCGAATCTGGCGAGCGCAGTCATCGGGATCGCCAACGATCCAGAAATTCTCCAGCATATATTCCGGAGTCAGCGCCGAGTCGGGCAGGTCGGGGCTGGTTTTAATGCCGTCCAGTCCGCGTTGACCCTGGCCCAGCAGCGGGATGAAGTAGCGATTGAACGTGGCGGCGGGAGGGCCTTCCATTATCTCCCGGACGGCCTGTTCTCTGCTGTCCGCCACGTAGACTTCCCGGGCGATGCGCCAGTCGGAACGGTCTACCTGGCGGCCGCTGACGCTGGCTCCTCTGGTGTAGGCATCCCAGTGGTTGGTCAGATGCGAGTGGTGCAGAAATAGAGTGCTCATGGGCCACCAACCCAACTCGCCGGCCACTTCCAGGGTCGGTGAGGATGGGCTGCTGCCCGCGACGGCGATGGGCGGGTGCGGTTTCTGGTACGGTCGCATGTGGTACGCCAGACCCATCTCCGGACGCGACGCCGGCAGCTTGACGTCGTAATGCTCGCCCTGGAAGTGGAAACTGCCCGGGTCATCCACCGTCCACATATTCACGATGAGTTCGGCGGCCTCACGCATCCGGTTGCGTTGCTGGCCTGACATGCGGTCCATGCCGAACATTTCCGAGTCCGTTGGGACGCCGCCCGAACCGATGCCGAAAAAGAAACGCCCCCGGGCCAGATGATCCAGCATCGCCATTCGGTGGGCTACCATTATGGGATCGTGGAAAGCCAATAGCGATACGCCAGTGCCCATCACCAGGTTTTTGGTGACCCCCAGGGCGCGGGCGATAAACAACTCGGGCGCCGGCATGTTCTCCCACTCGGTGGTAAAGTGTTCGCCGATCCAGGCCTCAGCGTAGCCCAGTTCGTCGGCGAAGGCCATCAACTCCAGGTCTTCATCGTAGGTATCGGCGTGGAGCCGCCCCGGCGGATGCAGGGGCATATTGAATAGGCCGAGCTTCATGTTGGCTACTCCGGAGCAGTGGTTGACCGGACGCCGGTCAGAGGGATTGGGCTACTTTCCCAAGCAGGTTGATGGTGCGCTCCATCGACTCCGCCGGATCATCGCCAGCGGTTACGGGGGTGACCAGCAGTTCGGTCATGCCCATGTCCAGCATCGCCGTCATCTTTTCACCGACGGCGTCTTCGTCCCCGGTGAGCACGGTGGCGGCAATCATCGCGTCGCTCCAGGTTTCCTCGGCGGCCTCCGGGTAGCCGGCGGCGGCCCACATCCGCTGGTAGAAGGGCATCCGCGGGTAGTTGGACAGCTGCTGCTGCACCGCCAAACGAATCGCGCCCTCGTCTTCGCTGATGCAGACCGGCGCGTGGGCGATGAGGGGCGGTGTTTCCCGGCCGGCCTCATCGGATCCCCGGCGCATGGCCGGCAACGCCTTGTCGCGGAGGTAAACCGCCGGAGACACCCAACTGATTGCGCCGTCCGCCAGCTCACCGCAAAGTTCAAAAGAGCCTTCCTGCAACGCTGAGGCCATCACCGGCACGTCAACCGGATGGGGGATGCTGGCCCGGGCGGTGTAATGCTCGCCCTGGAAGTCGACCGATCCGGTGTGCAGGAGGTCGCGCAGGATTTGCAGGTATTCCCGCAGGTTGGTTAGTGGAGCGCGCAGGTTGAAGCCGAACATGGACCGCATGGAGGGCCGGTGGCTGGGTCCGACGCCCAGGCGCAGGCGACCCGGGGCCAGCTGGTCGATAACCTGGACCTGCTGGGCGGTCACGATGGGATGCCTAGGGTAGGTGGGTACGATGGAAGTTCCGAAGAGTATATTGTCAGTTTGTACGGCGGCGGCCGCGAAGAGCGTCAGGGCGTCCAGTCCGGTGCCGCCGGTGGTGAGCCAGGTGGCGTCGACGCCGGCGGCTTCCGCACGGCGCATCAGGTCCAGGGACGCTTCGCCGCTGGCGGCGCCAGCGTGCAGTCCGATTCTTTTGGTGGGCATGGCAATACCTCAATTGGGCGCGATTGTGGCGTGTGGGATAGCCCTATCGTATCACCGCACCGTGGATTTGTAGAGGAACCGCGCGGTGGACGACCAACCGGCCCCGGTTCATCCTGTGGGGTTACTCCCCGACTCCAGGCATGTAGTCCGTGCCGATGTGACCGGCGGCTTCGAACTCGACGCAATCATCGGCGCTATAGCCCAGCAACTCGCGGTACACATAGTCGTTGTCCTGGCCGAGCATTACCGGGCCCCGGTGGATGCCCAGCGGTGTCTTCGACATCTGATACAGCGGCCCGGGGTACAGATGCGTACCGCAGTCCGCCTGCCAGACTTCCTTGAAAAACTGCCGTTCCTTCAGGTGCGGGTCAGCGTAAGCATCGGCCTGGTTCATCACCGCGCCGGCCGGGACGCCGGCCTGTTGCAGCGCGTGCATCGCCTGATTCGGAGTCTGTTGCAACGTCCAGGCGGTGATATGGGCGTCGATTTCATCCTGGCGTGCCAACCGCCCCGCCGGCTCGGCGAGTTCGCCGTCCGACGCCAGTTCCACCGCGCCAATGACCTGGCAAAGGGCATGCCACTGTCGATAGTCATAGACGGTAACGACCACCCACCGGTTGTCCCCTGCGCAGGGATAGCAGTTCTGCAATGCGGTGGGATGGCGGTTGCCCAACGTCCCGTGGGTTCGGCCATTCATGGCGTAGTCCATGTAGTATTCACCCAGGAAGGGGAAAACGTTCTCGGCCTGGCCCAGCTCCACCAGTTGCCCCTCACCGGTGCGTTTGCGGTGCCGCAGGGCGGCCAGGACCGCAAACGCGCCCTGGGCTCCGGCGGCTGCGTCGGACATCAAAACCGTGGTGTTGTATGACGGGTCGGTGTCGGTGTAGCCCCGCAGTTGCGTATGGCCGACGACGCCTTCGATGTGCACCCCGTGGGCCCGATAATCTCGGTATGGGCCGGTGCTGCCGTAGGCCGGCATTCTCAGCATGATGAAGTCGTCCTTCACGGCCTTGAGGGATTCATAGGAGATGCCCAGCTTCTCCATGGTCTCGGTGGGGTTGTTCTCGATGAGCACGTCGCTGACGGCGACCAGCCGGTCAAAAATCTCGCGACCGCCGGGCGCCAGGAGGTCGACCGTCATGCTGCGTTTGTTGCGGGCATGGGAGTTGAACATCGGCGACCGGTTGAAGGGACGCTCTCCGGGGACACGACCGGGAGTTCCGCCCGAGTACAGCGGCAGGTTGTCGATGACTGCCTGGGACAGATGAGGGGCGGCCCCGCGGGTCAAAGGGACAAAGGCTCTGGTGGACTCCACCCGAATGACCTCGGCGCCCAGGTCCGCCAGGAATGAACCGCAGTAAGGGCCGGCCCAAACCACGGTGATTTCCAGAACCCGAAGGCCCTCCAGGGGCAGTCGCGCCATGTCAGCCTCACCCTTGGCGCGTTGCGTGCTGCGTAACCACACCGGATGCGACCATCGCGTCGACGCTCGACTGGGCAAACCTCAACTCCAGCAGCACCGATTCGGTGTGCTGTCCCAGCAGGGGCGCTGGGCTCCGTATCGTCCAGGGCGACCTGGGCATCGTGAAGGGTCGGCCCGGGTAGCGCAGCCTGCCAGCCTCGGGGTGGTCGGCCTCAGTGAAGACGCCACGGGCGTTGAAGGATGGGTCGACGTCCAGGTCGGCCATCGTATTGATGGGGCCGGACAGCACCCGGTTGGATTGTGCCGCGTGCCAGGCCTCCGCCCGGGTGCGTTCCAGGATCCAGGGCAGGAAGTGTTGGGACTCGAACTCATCCTGCATCGCCGGGTCGCCCTGGGAGTTGGGGTCTCGCCAGCGTTCGGCGGTGAGCTCCGGCGGGTTGCCCAGCATGGCCACGGCGCGGGGGAAGTACATGCGGCTGCCGTTGATCTGGAAGTACCCATCGGCGCAGGGATAAACGGCGTTGGGGAACCCGCCCGAGCCGCCAGAGGCCGGACGGTGGCTCAGCTCGCCGGTGTACTGGTGGGCCAGCAGCGCGCTCTGCCGCCGGTCTACGGAGCCCAGCTGGGTCTCCAGGATTGACACGTCGATGTGCTGCCCCGGCGGCTGATCATCCGTGTCCGCCAGTACGTCCAGAAACGATCCGGCCAGGCCGGCGCCCATGGTGGCCACGGCGGCCACGGCCCCAGCCTGGTAGAGACCAACGTTGCCCCCGAGCTTGAGCGGCTCCCGTTCGGCGAGGCCAGTGGAATGCATTTCTCCACCCATGCCGTAGAAAACAATCTCGGAACCTCGGTAGTCCCGATAGGGTCCGGTCTGACCGAAATTGGAGATGCTGGTGTAGATGAGCCCAGGGTTTATTTCGGTCAAAATGTCGTACCCGATGCCCAGTCGATCCGCGACGCCGGGTCGGAAGTTCTCGACGACGACTTCGGCCCATTGCGCCAACCGTTCGATGATTTCGGCGGCTCCTGCGTTTTTCAGGTCGACGGCGATGCTGCGCTTGTTGGTGTTCAGGTGCAGGAATAGCCCGCTTTTTTCCGGATGCGGAACATCGTTGGGGAACGGACCGGTGCGGCGAGCGCCGTCGCCCGTGGTCGGTTCCACCTTGATGACGTCGGCGCCGTAATCGGCGAGGAGTTTGGTGCAATACGGGCCGGCGATGTGATGGGTGAAGTCCAGCACCCTCAGTCCGGCCAGCGCTCCGTCGGGCGTAGTCATGCTTCCTGCCGTCGTTCCCGTGGGGTGCGTTACAATTGCACAAATTCCGTGGGTGGTCAACCGAAGAGCGAGGAAGGTAGTTGCCGGAGCTCGAAATAGCCAGAATCATGCCCGTGGACGCGGACCAGGCATGGGATGCCCTGGTGGATTTTCCGAGCCGCCCGTTCCACTCGGATCGGTACCGCCGCGCCGGCTTGCCCGACGGCACAGACCTGGCGCCCGGGCATCGCATCGAATTGCAACTGGGCCGGGACCGGTTCACCAGCGTGGTGATCCAATGCCGGCCCCGCCAATTCCTGTCCCACCGCGCCGATGGGCCGGGCTTGTGGGTGCGATACACCTACCGACTGCGTTCCTGCAATCCAAGCGACCCCGGATATTCCACCGAAGACCAGGGCAACGGACACCTGACCATTACGACCGAATACGGCGGCTGGTTGGGTTCCCTCATCGCCAGATTGCGTCCGGGAGCCTGCCGCCGATACCTGGTCGACGAGATGGACGCGATAATATCCACCGCAGAATCTGTGGCCGCCGAGCCGGTGGACGAAGACTAGCATTACTCAAGGCCCATTATTCCGGAGGCCCAATTGACCCAATCAAACAACCCCGCGTCGCCCCCGGCGGCGCCCCAGCGTCCCCATACGGTCACCGTTCACGACGACGCACGGGTGGATCCCTGGTTCTGGCTGCGCGAGCAGGACGATCCGGCGACGATGGAGTACCTGCGCGCCGAAAACGCCTACACCGATGCTTTCCTGCATCCTCTGGCGTCGTTGCAGGAAATGATCTACGGCGAGATTCGTGGCCGCATCAAGGAGGACGACAACACCGTCCCGGAAAAAGAGGGCGACTTTTACTACTACGTCCGTTTCGAAGAGGGCGGTCAGTATCCGATCTACTGCCGGCGAGAGGGCGCTCACGACGGCCCGGAAACCGTATTGCTGGACGTCAACCGGCTGGCGGAAGGCCAGGAGTACACCCGCGTGGGAGCGTTCCGCAACAGCCCCAATCACCAGCTGGCGGCCTACGGCGTTGACTTTGACGGGTCGGAGCAGTTCACCATCCGGGTGCTGGACCTCACCACCGGCGAAACTCTCCCCGATTCCATACCGGGCACGTACTACGGCATCCAGTGGGCCAACGACAACCGCACCCTGTATTACTCGGTGCTGGACGAACACCACCGACCAGTACGAATTTATCGCCACGAGTTGGGCGCGGATCCGGCCGACGATGCCCTGGTTCATCAGGAAGCGGACCCCAGGTTCTTCGTGGGCCTCGGCAAATCCAACAGCGGTCGATTCATCTACGTCGTGGCCGGCGGCAACAACATGTCGGAATGGCGCTTCCTTGACGCCAACAGCCCATCCGGCGAGCTGACGCTCATCGAACCCCGGGCCGTTGATTTCGAATATGACGTGGTGGAACATGGAGACCGGTTTTTCATCCGGCACAACGGCGACGGCGCACGAGACTTCCAGCTGTCCACCGCGCCCATCGCCGACCCCGGACGCGCCAACTGGACCGCATTTTTGCCGCACCAGCCGGGGCGTCCCCTGACCGACGTCGATGCCTACCGCGACCATCTGGTTGTCGAGTGTCGGGAAAACGGCCTGCCCCAGGTCATGGTCATGCGATTGTCGGATGGCAACGTCCACTTTATCGAAGGAATCGACGAGGACGACTTCGCCATGTCGGCCCACGGCGGTCGTGAGTTCGATACTGCGTCGCTGCGTTTTGGGTACACATCCATGAAGACGCCATCGGCGGTGTACGACTACGACATGGATAGTCGGCAGAGGGTCTTGCGAAAGCAGCAGGAAATTCCCTCTGGATACGACGCCGACAAGTACGAAACCCGGCGCATCTGGGCCACCGGCCGGGATGGCGCCGCCGTGCCAATCAGCATTCTGAAGCTGAAGGACACTCCGGTGGATGGAACGGCTCCGCTGTATCTGTACGGCTACGGCAGCTACGGTTTGACCATGGAAGCCTCCTTCGGCATCTCGGCGTTGAGCCTGGTTGACCGGGGGTTCATCTATACGATTGCACACATCAGGGGCGGCATGGAAATGGGCTGGGACTGGTACGAAAACGGCAAGCTGCTCAACAAGCGCAACACCTTCTTCGACTACATCGACTGCGCCGAGCACCTGATTGCCGAAGGATACACGTCGCCCGGCCGCATCGCCGCCGCCGGCGGCAGCGCCGGCGGGATGCTCATGGGCGCGGTGGTGAACGAGCGCCCGAACCTTTTCGGATGCGTGGTGGCCCACGTCCCCTTCGTCGACGTGCTCAACACCATGCTGGACGATACGCTGCCCCTGACCACCATGGAGTACAACGAGTGGGGCAACCCCAACGACGCCGAGTATTACCGCTACATGCGAACCTACTCGCCCTACGACAACGTGAAGCCTCAGGACTATCCGCCAATGTTCGTCACCGGCGGAATCAGCGACCCTCGCGTAACCTACTGGGAACCCGCCAAGTGGGTGGCCAAACTCCGCAATACCCGCACCGACGACAATCCCCTGCTGCTGAAAATCCACATGGAGTCGGGCCACGCCGGCGCATCGGGCCGGTTCGAGCGCATTCGGGAAGTGGCCGAGGAATACGCCTTTATCCTCGGCGTCATGGGTATGACCGACTAGCCAACGACCTGGTTACAGCCCGATGTACCGGCGGGCGTTTTCGCCCAGAATGCCCTCCACCTGCGCCGATGTCAGAGGCAATGACGCCAGGTAGTCCGACTCGCTGCCCATGTCCACCAGCGGATAATCGGTGCCGAAACAAACCTTGTGAGCGCCGTGTTTGTTGATTATGGCAGTGAGGGTATCGGCGGTCAGTTCGCGGAGCGACGGCGGCCAGGTGGTGTCGACCAGGATGTTCTCCTGGCCAAGCAAAACCCGCTCCGCTTCGTCCAGCATGTAGAATCCGCCCAGGTGCAGCGCGATAATTTTCAGGTTGGGAAAGCGCCGGGCCACGTTCATGATGCGCTCCGGGGCGGCGTAGAGGGGGGTGTCCGCCGCCGAGTGGGGCAATCTCCCGGAATGTATCGCCAGAGTCATATTGTCGCCCAGCTCTTCGTACACCGGAAACCATTGGGGGTCGTCGGGGTAGAACCCGTTGATTACCGGGTGCATCTTGATACCCTTAACGCTGTTGGCGCGCAGGTACCGGATTTCCTCCGCTTTGTCCACCAGCTCCGGGTGCACGGCGCCGAAAGGAACCAGCGTTTCGTCGGCGATGGAGATGAGCCAGTCGTTGGCCCGACGAACCTGGTCGGCGCGAATCGCCACGCCCAGCACGACGGATTTGTCGATGCCCGACGACCGCATGTGTTCCTTGATGCCGGCCACGGTGTTGGGCGCGATGGCCGCAAACCCCAGGTCGGATTCCATGTTGCCGGCGACCGCCTCCGCGATGCGGTCCGGCCAGATGTGCGTATGAACGTCAACTCGCATTTTCAATCCTCCCCTACCGGAGGTGGGTGTAGGTAGCGTGCTATTATATTGGTCGGAACAGGTATCGGACCACGGTGTCGGCATGATTCGGGAAGCCATTGCAACTACGGTGTCGGGTGGGTCGCTGTCGATGGACGAGGCGACCATCGTGATGCGTGAGGTTATGGAAGGTGAGGCGACGCCGGCCCAGCTGGGCTCCTACCTGACGGCACTGTCGCTGAAGGGCGAAACGCCCGAAGAAATCGCCGGCTTTGCCACCGTGATGCGCGAGAAGGCTTTGCGCGTCCACGTTTCCGGGCCGGCCCTGGATACCTGTGGCACCGGCGGCGACCAGAAGGGGACGTTCAACATCTCCACCGCGGCGGCGTTCGTGGTAGCCGGGGCCGGCCTCACCGTGGCGAAGCACGGCAACCGGGCCGCCTCCGGGTCCTGCGGCAGCGCCGACGTTCTGGAAGCGCTGGGCGTTCGCATCGAATTGACCCCGCAGGCGGTGGAACGGTGCCTGTCCGAAATCGGCATCGGTTTCATGTTCGCCCAGGCCTTCCACCCGGCCATGCGTTTCGCCGCCCCGGTGCGTCGCGAAATCGGCATTCGCACCGTGTTCAACGTGCTGGGGCCAATGACCAACCCTGCCGGCGTTACTTCCCAGCTGATCGGCGTCGGCTATGCGGGTGTGGCGTACAAAATGGCCGAGGTGCTTCGTTTGTTGGGCACCCACCACGCCATCATCGTGCATAGCGACGACGGCATGGACGAGTTGTCCCTGGGCAGCGATACCAACGGCTGGGAGGTCCTGGACGACGAGATTCGGCCCTATCACGTGCAACCCGGCCAGCTGGGCCTGCGCCACGCCACGCCCGATGATCTGCAAGGCGGTGATCCGGCTCACAACGCCGGCATCATGCGCCGGTTGTTGGACGGTGAATCCGGGCATGTCAGGGACGCCGTTTTGCTCAACGCCGGAGCGGCGCTGGTGGCGGGTGACGCCGTCGCAACCCTGGGCGAGGGGATCGAAATGGCGACCGCGTCCATCGCCGACGGGGTCGCCGCCAGCAAGTTGGATGCGCTCGTTGAGTTGACGCAGACCTTTCCGGTCAATCCTGAGGTGGTGTAGCGATGCCGAGCATACTGGACCAGATAGTTGCCAAGAAACGGGAGGAACTGGCCGCCTCCATGGCTGCCACGCCCCCCGCTGCGTTGCAGGAAGCCATCGCTGCCCGTCCGGCGGCGCTGGATTTCGCCGGGGCATTGCGAGGGGACGGCATCGGCCTCATCGCCGAGGTGAAAAAAGCCTCGCCATCGAAGGGACTGCTGCGTCCTGATTTCCGGCCGGTTGCCCTGGCGCAGACCTACCGGGAGAACGGCGCAGCGGCCATATCCGTTATTACCGACAGCCATTTTCTGGGCGAGCCGTCCCACCTGACGGCGGTGAAGGATTCGGGAGCGTCAGGGCAGGTACCGGTGCTCCGCAAGGACTTCATTTTTAACGAATACCAGGTCCACGAGGCGCGGGCGATGGGCGCCGATACGTTTCTGCTTATCGTGGATATACTGGCGCCGGAACAACTTGCCGAACTGATCGCCGTCGGCAAATCGTTGGGTATGACCCCGCTGGTGGAAACCCACGACGCCGAGGAAATTGTGGTGGCAGTGGACGCTGGCGCTGAGGTCATCGGAATCAACAACCGGAATCTGCACACCTTTGTCACCGACCTGGCCACCACCGAAGCCCTGGCCCCCCTGATTCCCGGCGGCAGGATAATCGTCAGCGAGAGCGGCATCAGCACGCCGGCCGACCTGGCCCGCCTGGAACCCCTGGGGGTAAACGCCGTTCTGGTCGGCGAGGCGCTGGTGACTGCCGACGATACCGCCGGCAAGGTCCGTTCGTTGGCCGGCAATCCGGTCTCGGCGCGTGGATAGTGTGCCGACCTCAGGGCTCCACGTAAAAATCTGCGGTGTGCGACGTCTGGAAGACGCCCGGATCGCCGCTGACGCCGGCGCTGACTACGTCGGCATGGTTTTCGTGCCCGGACGCCGCCGGCGGGTGGAGCCCATCGATGCCCGGCGCATCACGGATGGCCTGCGCCAGGCCGGACTTAACGCGCTCAAATCGGTGGGTCTCTTTGGCGACCAGCTGCTGCCAGACGTGCTGCAAACCATTCGGGTTGCCGGGCTCGATTGCGTCCAGCTGTGCGGAGCCGAACCCCTTGACTATTGCGAAGCGGCGCTCGGACTGGCCCACGTCATCAAGGTGCTGCACGTTCCGGCAGACGCCGACGATGACGCCATCGGACTGCTGGCGGGTCAAATCAGGACCTTCGCGGCGCTGGGCTGCACGGTGACCCTGGATAGCGATTTCGGCGGGTTGCACGGCGGAACCGGCCAGTCCTTCGACTGGAGCGTGGCCGCCGCCCTGTCGGGGACCAACGAGTTTCTGCTGGCCGGCGGCCTCACCCCCGATAACGTGTCCGACGCGGTGGACAAGGCGCGACCGGCGGGAGTGGACGTTTCCAGCGGTGTGGAAACCGACGGCGAAAAAGATGCGGAAAAGATTCGACGGTTCATCGCCAACGCAAGGGCCGCCGGCAGAATAGCGAGGCTGGAGCAGCAATGACAACTGATACGCGCGTGACCCTCCCCGACGACCGCGGTCGTTTCGGCGACTTTGGTGGAAAATTCGTGCCCGAAACCGTGATGGCCGCCTTGACCGAGCTGGAAGTGTCCTATCGAGCCGCTCAGGACGACGCCGGCTTTGCGGAGCAGCTGACCAACCTCATGGTCAACTACGCCGGCCGACCTACCGCCCTGTATTTCGCCGAGAACCTGTCCCGGCATTGCGGCGGCGCGCGTATCTATCTGAAACGGGAAGACCTGGCCCACACCGGGGCCCACAAAATCAACAACGCCCTGGGCCAATGTCTGCTGGCGCAGCGCATGGGCAAAAACCGGGTTATCGCCGAGACCGGGGCTGGGCAACACGGCGTGGCCACGGCCACCGTCTGCGCCATGCTGGGGTTGCAGTGCATCGTGTACATGGGCGTGGAAGACACTGTAAGGCAATCCCTCAACGTATATCGCATGCGCCTCTTGGGGGCTGAAGTCATTGGCGTGGAATCGGGCACCCGCACCCTCAAGGACGCGATCAACGAGGCCATACGGGACTGGGTTACCAACGTGGAAACGACCCACTACCTCATCGGCAGCGTGGTGGGCCCTCATCCATATCCGATGCTGGTGAGGGATTTCCAGTCGGTCATCGGTCGCGAGGCCCGGGAGCAAATTCTGGCCGCCGAGGGCCGCCTGCCCGACGTGGTCGCGGCCTGTGTGGGCGGCGGGAGCAACGCCATCGGCACCTTCTACGAGTTCATCGGCGATGAGGATGTGCGGCTGGTGGGCGTGGAGGCCGCCGGCGAGGGCGTCGAGAGCGGGCGCCATGCGGCCACGCTATCCGCCGGCCGGCCCGGCGTACTGCACGGGTCCCTGTCGTATCTGCTGCAGGACGAGCACGGCCAGGTGCAGGAAGCCCACAGCATTTCGGCCGGCCTGGATTACCCGGGCGTAGGTCCGGAGCATAGCTGGCTCAAAGCGACGGGCCGGGCCGAATACCTGTCGGTGACCGACGACGAGGCCCTGGAGGGTTTTCGCCTGCTGTGTCGCACTGAAGGCATCATTCCCGCCCTGGAGTCGGCCCACGCCATTTACCAGATCAGCAGAATGGCCGCCGACCTGCCCTCCGATAGTGTCATCCTGGCCTGCCTGAGTGGTCGGGGCGACAAGGACGTGCCGTCCATTGCCGAGCGCGAAGGCATTGGTCTGTAGACCGACTGCCGGGCCGCCTGACGTGCGGCCCGATGGGTGCCGGGTGGTGAGACGTCGGGTTGGCATGATCGCGGTATTGCTGGCGGCGTGCGTAGTCGGTCTGGCGGCGCTTTCCTGCGACTCCGTGGCGCCGACGGTGAAGAACGCCGCACGGGTCGCCGACGAGTTGGCGACGGTCGTTGCCCGGGAGGGAAGCGGCAATTTGGCCCCGCCCGTTCGAGCGCCGGTGCCGGCAGACGTCCAGGAAGTTTCGGCGAACCTGCAACGGCTGGCGGTAGCCGAACGGGGCAGCGACATCGACTACGACCGGGACGACTGGAACCATTGGGTGGACGCCGACCGGGATTGCCAGAACACGCGCGCCGAGGTCCTGATTGCCGAGAGCCTGTCGCCGGTTTCGTTCGCCAGCGACGATAACTGCCGCGTCGTGGGAGGTGAGTGGGTTGGCCCGTGGAGCGGCGAAACTTTCACCGACGCCAGCGATGTGGACATCGACCACCACGTCCCGCTGGGCCACGCCCACGAATCCGGCGGCTGGGGCTGGGACCGGGATCGCAAGCGCGCATACGCCAACGACATGGGCAACCCGGCCAGCCTGCAGGCGACCAAAGCGTCGCTCAACCGCACCAAGGGCAAGCAGCCGCCCGACCAGTGGCGTCCGGCGAACGAACGCGGCTGGTGTCGATACGCCGCAGGCTGGATCGATGTGAAATCAACGTGGACGCTGACCGTTACCGCTGACGAGAAACGGGCGTTGTCCGACATGCTGGATACCTGCGGAGACGCCGGCTCCTGGGGCCGGCGCGGCGTGCAATCTCCGTAGGGCCGACTGCGTCGCTGTGCTATAATCGCCGACGCAGTAATGGTAAACACCGGCCCCCGAACAACGTTGCCATCAGGCGTTGACGTAATCGGTGGCCCGGCAGGAGGCTAGCCATGGAAATGGGACTGGATGGCAAGGTAGCCATCGTAACCGGCGGCAGCGAGGGCATCGGAAAAGCGGCCGCCCTCCGCATGGCCGGCGAAGGCGCCAACGTGATCATGGTGGCGCGCCGGCAGGACGTGCTGGACGCCGCCGCCGATGAAATCCGCACGGCCACCGAAGGCGAGGTCATGGGCCTTTCCGCCGACGTCACCAAGCGCGACACGGCGTCCCGTGTGGTCAACACCGCCATCGAAAAATATGGTCGCGTGGACATCCTGGTCAACAACGCCGGCACGTCGATGGCCAAAGGCTTCGAGCAGGTCAGCGACGACGACTGGGAATTCGACTTCGAGTTGAAAGTCTGGGGCGCGGTCCGCCTGATCCGCGCGTCCATCCCCGAGATGCGGAAGGTGGGCGGCGGTCGAATCATCAACGTTACCAACCTGGGCGGCAGGACGCCGGGCGCAAACTCGATGCCCACCTCCATATCCCGGGCCGCCGGTATCGCCATTACCAAGGGCCTGTCCAAGGACCTGGCCGCCGATAACATCCTGGTCAATACGGTTTGCATCGGGCTGATCAAGAGCGGCCAGCACCAGCGCCGCTACGACGCCCGTATCGAAAACGAACCGGACCTGGACATGAACGACTTCTATACCCAACTGGCGCAGGGTCGCGGCGTGCCGCTGGGCCGCGTCGGAGAAGGCGCGGAAGCCGGCGACGTGATCGCTTTCCTGGCCTCCGAACGGGCCAGCTATCTGACTGGCGTGGCAATCAATATTGACGGCGGGGCGTCGGCGGTGGTGTAGTCGCCCGGCCCGCAATGTGGCCGCCCTGCTATCGGCCAACAGCATGGAGAGTAGTGTGAACGAATCATACCTTGAGGAGTTTGAGGCTCCCAATCGACTGTTACTGGGCGCCGGCCCCTGTACGGTTCATCCCCGCGTCCTGCGGGCGATGACCCAGCCGGTTATCGGACACCTGGATCCCAAGTTTTTCCAGGTCATGGACGAAGTATGCGAAATGCTGCGGCAGGTGTTCCATACTGAGAATTACATGACGGTGCCCATATCATCAACGGGCACCGGCGCGATGGAGACGGCGTGCGCCAACGTCCTGCAAACCGGCGAGACGGCCATCGTTTGCCGCAACGGGTATTTCGGCGTGCGCCTGGCGGACATCGCCGAGCGTTGTGGCGCCAACACGATCATGGTCGACTCCCCCTGGGGAGAACCTGCCGACCTCAACGGGTTGGAAGACGCCCTCAAGGCCAATCCTAACACGCGGATGGTGGGCTTGGTGCACGCTGAAACCTCCACCGGCGCGCTGTCCCCGTTG
Source organism: Dehalococcoidia bacterium (assembly GCA_965220105.1). Lineage (GTDB taxonomy): Bacteria > Chloroflexota > Dehalococcoidia > Lucifugimonadales > UBA3495 > Bin87. The sequence goes on from OZ244811.1 coordinate 345,018, forward strand.
CGGGACGCCATTGACCTGGCACACCGCTACGGCGCGCTGGTGGTGGTGGACGCGGTAACGTCGCTGGGCAGCCACGAAGTCCGCGTCGACGACTGGGATATCGACGTCTGCTACAGCGCCAGCCAGAAATGCCTTGGGTCGCCCCCTGGACTGGCGCCCATCACCTTCGGCCCCCGGGCGATGAGTATCATCAATGATCGGCCCAGCAAGGTGCAGAGCTTCTACTTCAACCTGAAGGACATCGCCGAGTACTGGAATCAAACCCGGGCCTATCACCACACCAGCCCTATTACCATGACCTACGCCATGCGCGAGTCGTTGCGCATGATGATGGAAGAGGGGATCGACGGGCGTCACGACCGTCACGCCCGGGCCGCCGGGGCCCTGCGGGCCGGCCTCGCGGCGTTGGGCCTGGAGCTGACCGCGGCGCCGGAATATCAGCTCAATCCCATCACCGTCATCAAGGCGCCGGAGGGTGTGGACGAAGGGGCGGTTCGGAAGCGTCTGCTTGACGAATGGAACATCGAGATTAGCGGTGGTCTGGGCGAATTTCGCGGCCAGGTATGGCGCATCGGCATGATGGGCGAAGGGGCGCGGGACCGCAGCGTGCTGTCCGTCTTGTCAGCCCTGGAGGTGATCCTCTCCGATGCTGGCTACGAGGTTGCCTTCGGCGCCAGCGTGGGCGCGGCACAGCGCTCCATGGCCATGAACACGTCAGGCTGACTCCCAGGCGGCAACTGGAGCAATAGTGTCCCCTCCCGAGGTTACGGGAGGGGACATTTTTTGACTACGGCCCGGAATCGGCAGCGTAGGCCGCGTCCAGGATTTCCACCACGTGCATGACCCGTAGGTTAGCGCCGGCGTTGTGCAGTCCCTGCTCGAGTTGGGCGATACACCCCGGGTTGGCTGATGCGACGATGTCAGCGTTAGCGGCCAAAGCGTTGTTGACCTTGCGCCGCTGCAACCGGCCCGACATCTCACGCTGGATCAGGGAATAGAAGCCGGCTGATCCGCAGCACAGCGACGACTCTTCCATCTCAATCAATTCCAGCCCGGGTATGCTCTGCAAAACCCGGCGCGGCGCGGCGGTGATACGCTGGGCGTGAGCCAGATGACACGGGTCCTGCATGGTCACCCGGCACACATATTCGGCCTCCGGGGGCGTTACCGGCAGGTCTGCCAAAAACTCGGTGATGTCCCGCGTCTTTGAGGAAAACTTGACGGCGGCGTCCGCATACCGGGGATCAGCAGACAACAGGTCGTCGTATTCCTTCATCGCCGAGCCGCACCCTGCGGACGCCGTGACGATGACGTCGACCTGGGCGGCCCGGAAGGCGTCGATGTTGCGCCGGGCCATCTGCCTGCCGAGTTCCAGGTCGCCGGCGTGCAGGTTGAGCGCACCGCAACATCCCTGCCCAGCGGGCAGCACAACGTCGCAGCCGTTGCGTTGCAACACGCGGACGGCGGCCCGCATGGCATCCCCCTGCATCAGCGGCATGACGCACCCCGACAGCAACCCAACGGTCATACGGCGTTCCCCGGTCGCCGGGAACCTCCGGGCGCCGGCGGGAAAGAACTGGCGGCCCATCACCGGCATCTGCGACTCCAGGTTGGTCAACCCGCCGGGCAGCCGGGGCAGCAATCCTGACCTGCGAACCAGCGACTGCAACCCCCAGCGTTGGTACATCCGCATCAAGTGTCCTGCGATGCGTAGCCGTCGATTGTGGGGCAAGGCGGCCCGCAGGAAAAGCCGCGACAACCGGCTCAGCTCCGGGCTCTGCCGGTCGTTGGCGGCCACCTGCGCCCGCGTGTGCTCCATGATGCGCCCGTAGGGAACGCCGGACGGGCAGACCGCTTCGCAGGCGCGGCACTGGAGGCACATTTCCCAGTGGCCCACCAGGCGGTCGGTGATGCCCGTTCGCCCTTCGTGTACTGCCTTCATCAGCGCAATCCGTCCGCGCGGCGACTCGGCCTCGAGGCGCGTTTCCACGTAGGTCGGGCAGGCGCTCAGGCAGAGACCGCAATGCACGCACCGGTACATGTCGGGTTCAGCCGGCGCGTCCGGACCAGCGAAACCGGGTCCATCATTCAGGGAACCGGTAAAAGGCACGCCGTAGGGAAACCCGTGCCCATGGCTGCCGTCAGGCTCGGCCAACGGCGCACCTCCCGATTCTCCGGTAACAACCATTACAAACCCCCGATGAAACGCCCGGGATTTAGCGTGCCCCTGGGGTCGAATTCCGCTTTGAGCCGCCGCATTACATTCATCCCCGATGGCTCGGGCCACCAAACCTCCAGTTGTCGTTTGATTGACGCAGGGCACCGTTCGATTACGGTCGACCCGCCCGATAATGCCACAATTTCCTGGACTTTTGCCAGAGCTTGTGCCATCCGGTTGTCGTTCGACTCTACCTCGCAATCCCACCATAGCAACCTGCCGCCGCCGAACCCAACGTCGGCCACCACTCCCGGAGCAGGCAGAGCGGTGTCGAACACCGAACCGAGCGCCACCAAGTCGGCCAACGAGGACGGGGGAGCGTTAATCCGCATCGAGATTGTCGGCGCAATATCAGGCCCGGCGGGCAGGTCGGTAATGGCTTGGATCAATCGATTGGCATCGTCGTCGTACGCTGTGCAGATGGATGCCGAGATATCTCCCCAAAGCCGCGCAGTGTCTTGCCAGCGCCGGCGTACCGACGACGGGCGACCCCCTATCATCGCGACCACCACGAATGGCGCATCAGGTGTGGATTCCACAGATTCCACCCGACCAGCCGCCGTCCGATTCAGGATGTGCAGGCCCAGGGGGGCGTAATGCTGGCGTTGGAGTTCCTGTGATGCTGCCACCGCTGCATCGGCATCGGCAAAGGTCGCCGTGACCGTCGCCCAATCCGCCGACGCCGGCGCCAGCTTGAAAGTGGCTTCAGTGATGACCGCCAGCGTGCCCAGAGAACCGGCGTACACCCGATTCAGGTCGTAGCCGGTGACGTTCTTCACGACCTTGCCGCCGGCGTTGGTCGAAACGCCCCGGGCGTCAACGACGCCGACGCCAATAAGCCAGTCCCGGGGCAGACCGTAGTTACCGCGGAGCGGGCCGCTGATACCAGTCGCCAGCGTGCCGCCAATCGTCGCCCGCGCTGCCAGCGGCGCCGCGATGGGAACGTGTTTGCCCTCCGGCGCCAGTATGGAATGCAGCTGCGCGATGGTCATGCCGGCTTCAACTGTAACGGTTAGATCGGCGGGCTGGAAGTCCACCAACCGGTTGAGACCGCCCAGGTCCAGAGCTATCCCCGGTTTGGCGGGGGGGTTGCCCAGTTCAAGCTGGGTGCGCCCGGCAACCGGATAGACTACGGCGCCGGTCCGGTCAGCCCAGCTCAAGATCGCCGCCACGCCATCCCGGTGGGTCGGGCGGGCCACGGCAACCGGTGTCATATCCCCGATCCGATATGATGCCAGTTCGCCGGCGTCAGCCAAGGCGTTCGACCCGATCAGGTCGGCCAATTGGGTGGTGGCAGGAATGGAAGCGGTAGACATAAGGACCCGGAGTAGCTGACGGTTTAGTGGGTGGCGGCCAAGCCGATACCGTCGGAATTGCTCGCGACCTTCCGGTCAAAGCGTCGACGGCGGGATGGGCGCGGCGGCGAGAATGGGCCGTTCAGGCAAACATCCCGGCGGTGTGTCTGGCCGGATGAGGGGCCGGATCGTAGTACGATCCGTCGGGGAAGATTTTGCCCGGATTCAGGCGGTTGTCCGGCGCGAATGCGTTCCTGACCTGCTGCATCGCCACCATGTCCTCGTTGGAGTAAATGAGGGGCATGTATTCCTTTTTCTCCAGACCGATGCCGTGCTCCCCGCTGAGCGTACCACCCAGCGCCGCGCATTCTGCCATCAGTTCAGCGGCGGCGGCCATGGCCTTTTCCATCACTCCGGGCTCGCGGGCGTCAAAGAGCATGCAGGGGTGCAGGTTGCCGTCGCCGGCGTGGAAGACGTTGGCGATGGTGATGCCGTAGTGCTCGCTCACCTCGGTGACCTTCCGCAACATCCGGGTCAGGCGGGTACGCGGGACGACGCCGTCCACCAGGTAATAGTTGGGAGCGATCGTGCCGAAGGCGCCGAAGGCGGTTTTGCGGCCCACCCACAACCGCTCGCGCTCGTCGTCGGCCTGGGCGATACGGACGTCGGCGGCGCCGGTGTCCCACAACGCGGATTCTACCTCGGCGCTGAGTTCGTCGACTTCTTCGTGCAGGCCTTCGAGCTCTATGAGTAGAACCGCCCCGGCGTCGTTGGGGTAGCCGGCGTCGGTTACGTTCTGCACCGCCTTGATGCTCAACGCGTCAATCATCTCCAGGGCCGCCGGTATGATGCCGTGGCCGATGATGGCCGACACGGCGGTGCAGGCGGAGTCGATGTCGCTGAAAATACCCAGGAAGGTCCGCACCGATTCGGGAACGGGCAGCAACCGCACCAGGATCTTGGTGGCGATCCCGAAGGTCCCCTCGGAGCCAACGAACGCGCCCCGCAAGTCATACCCAACGGATTCCCGGGCCAGACCGCCCAGTTGCACCACCTCGCCGTCTTCGAGGATGACCTCCATGCCGATAACGTGATTGGTGGTGGTGCCGTAGGCCAGACAGTGGGGGCCGCCGGCGTTTTCGGCGATATTCCCCCCCAGGCTGCACGCCCGCTGGCTCGATGGGTCGGGAGCGTAGCGCAGGCCAAATTTGCGCGCGTGATTATCCAGGTCAAGATTGACCACGCCGGGCTCCACCAGGGCGGTGCGGTTAACCGTGTCCACGTCCAGGATGCGGTCCATCCTGGGGAAGGCAATCTGCAAACCGTCCGGCGGTGTAATCGCCCCGCCGCTCAGTCCGGTGCCGCTGCCCCGTCCCACCACGGGGACGCCGGCGGCGTAGGCCAGGGCGATTACTTTGCTGGCCTGTTCAGTGTTGGCCGGCAGCGCCACCGCCCGTGGCATCGAGCGGTCGACGGAACCGTCGTACTCGTAGACCAGCAGGTCTTCCGGGTGAACGATTACGTAGTCGTTCCCGACGACGGCCTGGAGCTGGGCGATGAGGTCGGTAGCGGACAAGGGAGGTCAGTCTTTCCGGCGCTGGTAAATCTGGATGCGGTGCCGGTTGGCCTCCACCACGAACAGCCGCTCCTCGGCATCCAACCGCACCGATACCGGCCCCCAGAAGTAGGGTTCGATCTGCGAAGAGATCAGGTACGGCGTGTCGTAATGGGGCGGGAGCTCCGGAACGAGGTTTGCCATGTTGCGGGTGTTACTTTCGTCCGGGTTCACCGACATGAAGTCTTGCGCCCACTTGGACAGAGTGGCCTGCCCGCGCAGGGACTGGACGAATTCGCCGTAGGAGTTGAACAACTGGATGCGTTCGTTGCCCCAGTCGGACACGTAGACATAACCATCTGAGTCGATGCAGACTCCGGAGGGGCGGCTCAACTGGCCTGCTCCGGCGCCGGATGTGCCAATCGTGGCGACGTACTGGCCGTCACGGGTGAAACGCTGTATGCGGTCGTTGCGCCAGTCGGCGACGTAGACGTGGCCGTCGTTGTCGAGGCCGACGCCCCAGGGCATATTGAACTGGCCCGGCCCGTCGCCGGCCTCACCCCACATTCCAATGGACTCACCGTCGGTGTTGAATCGTTGCACCCGGTTGTTGCGCTGTTCGACCACGTAGATGGTGTCCTCGCCGCAGATGGCGATGCCGCCGGGAGCGTTCATCTGGCCTGGGTCGGTTCCCAGTTCTCCCCATTGTTTGATGAAATTGCCGTCAAGGTCGAAGACGGTAATCCGGTGCAGGTGCTCGTCGGTGACGTAGACACGCTGTTGGCTATCCAGGGCCATGGCGATGGGCAGGATCCATTGACCCTCGCCCCGTCCGGTGCCCTTGCTGAATTCGCCCAGGTAGTCCTCGTCAAAGGACATGATGCCGACGCGCATCAGGGCCTGTCGGGCGCTGTCGCAGTGATTCAGCACCAGGATTCGCCCGTCGGCGGTGAAGGCGCAGTCGTACGGGTTGATGAAACCGCGGCCGCTCTGGTTGGTGGTGAGGCCGACGGTCTTGATGTATTCAATTGGTCCAGCGCCAACTGCTGTGGAGGTAGTCACGATGTAGTCTCCTCAGTTACCAGCCGGGGAACGGCGTGTTTTATTTAGGGACGTTGCTAGCAATCCGCCCGACGATTGCCGGGCGGATTTCGATGCAGCTTGCGTACGCCCACTAGGCCATCTGGTATTCCCTGGTGGCCGTGAGCAGGCGCAGGAGGTTGGCGATGCGTTGTTCGTCAGCCTCGGTGCGGTTCCCGGAGCGCAGGTCGGCTTCGCCCTGTTGGGCGGCGAACTCCTGCAGCGACGTGCGAGTGGCGTCAGCGAGTTGCAGGGGGCCGATGAGGTCGACGCAACCGTCGACCTGCTCTTCAGGAGAAAGCGGCCCGTCAACCCGGTCGGCCAGGCGGTCGATGATGGCCTTCACGCCAGGATTGCCGGGGTTACCCAGTTCCTTGCCAACGAAGTTGACCCGTTCAACCAGCGCGCCGCTGTCAATCCACTCAGCCCCTTCGTGCCAGCCCTCAACGCTGGGCGGCTGGAAGATGCCCTGGCCCATGTAGACGGTATGGCGGGCCAGCTGGTCGGCGCCGAAGGTGGGTTCTTTGTAGGTGCCGGCCATCCGAACGGCTCCCACCACCAGCTCCACCGGACCCTTGACCCGGGCAAACCGAGACTCCTCGGACTGGAAGTAGTCGGAGTTGAGCAGTGTCCGCAGCACAGCCCGCATTTCGTAGTTGGAGTCGAAGTAAGTCTGCATCATGTCGGCGATGACCGCTTCGCCGGCCTCGTCCACGGCGTCGGCGGCGAAGAACTGGAACAACCTGGTGCTGATGAACCGGGCCGTGGCTTCCTGCTGCACGATGATGTCGATGATGTCCTCACCGTTGAAGTTGCCGGTGTGACCCAGGAAGGTCTTCTCGCCATCGTCGTGGTCGTATTCCCGGTAATTGAAGTGCCAGGCGATGCGGCTGTAGGGCCAGATGGAATCTCGGCTGGCGCGGGTGGACATATACTCGGCGTTGCCGAGGGTCCATCCGGTAAACGCGCGGGCGCATTCCTTGATGTCGTCCTCGGTGTAGTTGCCGACGCCCATGGAGAACAGCTCCAGCAGCTCGCGCCCGTAGTTCTCGTTAATGTCGCCTTTGTGGTTGTCGTGGTTGTCCAGCCAGATAATCATGGCGGGATCCCTGGATAACTCGACGAGCATGGTGCGGAAATCACCCAGGGCGTGGCGCCGGAAGGTCTCGATCTGATTCATCATGGCGCGGGCCTGATTGAGCTTGGAATAGCCCGTGGCAAAGAGGCCGTGCCAGAACAGGGTCATTTTCTCTTCCAGCGGGTTCCGGGTGGTGACCATGCGGTACATCCAATAAGCGCCGGCGCTGTTCAACTCGCGCATCTCGGCCATATCGGAATGGAACCGCCGGATGAGGTCGTCGGGCATCGCGTCGGCGTCACCCGGGTTGAGCAGGTCCTCAACGACGTTCTCATAACCGCGTTCTAGCAGCCGTTCCAGCTCATCACGGTTGGCGCCAAAACCGGCCCGGCGCATCAGGTGAGCCGTCAAGGCAATGTCGGCACTACTCATGGTTGCCTCCGTATTGATTCTTGCAAGGTTTTAGACAGGCCAGCCGGGTTTCTACTTCCGCAGGAAATCCCACTGCTCGAACTGCCCGTTGACTACGTTGACCGGGTCGAGGCCCAGCCACTGATCGGCGATGGTGGAGTAGGTGGAACGGAAGTCGTTGTTCCAGCGAAGGTCGCCATCCAGATGGTCTTCTTCGGCGAGGGACGGATACTGGCCATAGAAGCCGCCAGCAACCGGATTGCCGATGATGAAGGCGGTGCCGCCGGAGCCGTGGTCGGTTCCCGAGCCGTTGTCCCTGATGCGGCGACCGAACTCGGTCCACACCAGAACGATGGCGTCGTCACCGCGGCCGTGCTCTTCCAGGTCGGCCATGAAGTCACTAACGGCGCCGGACACCTGGGTCCAGAGGCCGGCGTGCACGTTGATTTCATCGCCATGGGTGTCGAAGCTGCCGTGCTGGGTGTAGTAGATGCGGGTGCCCAGGTCGGCGCACATGACTTGCGCCACGTTCTTCAACGATTGAGAGATGGAATTGTCGGCGTACTCAATGGTGGAAGAGTAGCTCTCCGGGGCCGTTCGCAGGATGTCGGCGCCCTTGAGGGCGTCGCGACCGGTCTGGCCCAGGTAATCCATCACCGCATCCTGAACCGACCCGCCGTACATCTTGCCGAACGCGTCGAGGCACAGACCGCGGATGCGCTCTTCCTCCACGTCGGGGAAGAGGCCGTAGGTCTCCAGGTTGCCCACGGAGGCTACCGGCACGCCGGATGCGCCCATGGAGCGGGGCAACCCGCGGCCAAAGTTGACTCCGGTGATGACGTTCTGGCCGCGGGGATCCAGGTCGCGGATGACGCGGCCCAACCAGCCTTCGGTGGCAATCTTTTCCGGTTCGCAGGTGTGCCAGATGTCCATGCTGCGGAAGTGCGAGCGGGTGGGGTTGGGGTAGCCGATGCCGTTGACGATGGCAACCTTCCCCTCGTCCCACAGCGCCTTGATGGGCGCCATCTTGGGGTTGAAGGCCAGTTGGTCATTAATGGGAATCACCTGTTCGGTGGGGATCCCGACGTTCGGGCGGAAGTCATAGTAGTGACCGTCGGCATAGGGAATTACCGTATTCAACGGGTCATTGGCGCCGGTCAACTGAATCACCACCAGAGACCGATTTTTGTTGGTGGTCGTCATGTGCGATACGCCTCCTCAGATGGCATAGCGCCGCATCGGATAGTCGAGAAACTCCGAGTTGCGGCTAACCAGAATTGCTGATGGTAGCAGTTTATGCGTAGCCGCTGCGTGTGTCAACGGAATTGGCGCCCGCGGCAGGGTCATTCGATTGTCGGCAATGGCATTGGCGTCCTTCGACAGGCTCAGGATGAGCGAGTTTGCCACGTCGCTGCGCTCCTCGCCATGACAGGGGGTGAAGGCAGTCGTCTCCCCCTCTCCCTCGGGGAGAGGGGCCGGGGGTGAGGGCCGTACCCCTGTCGCTGCGCTCCTCGCAATCACATTAGGGTACAATCGAAAGTCCCTGACTGAACGGGCACATAGGTTTGATACTGGGTGCGGGGTTGGTTATACTGCCCAACGCCCCGATTCGCTCGGTCGTCACTCATCGGACAACTCTCTAACCGAACAACTTTCAAACCGGACGACGCGCAATCGGGTTGCCCCACCATTTTGCGGAGGCCCGGTCATATCGGCGCTCCAGCAGCGGTCGGGTCCGGACGTGGGCAGGAGTTACGCACATGGACTTTAATATAGCCATATTGGGCGGCGACGGCATCGGTCCCGAGGTCACCACTGAAGGCGTCAAGACGCTGGAGGCGGTGGGCCGCGCTTTCGGGCACAATTTCGCGCTGGAGTACGGCGATGTGGGCGGCATCTCCATTGACCGCCACGGCGTCCCCCTGACCGACGGCGTGCGCGACCTGGCCACCGGCGCCGATGCCGTGCTGTTCGGAGCGGTGGGCGGCCCCAAGTGGGATGACCCTTCCGCGCCCACCCGTCCCGAGGACGGTTTGCTCGCTCTGCGCGCTCATCTGGGCGTGTTTGCCAACATTCGGCCAGTCAAGGTCTATCCGGAATTGACCGGGTCCAGCGTGCTCAAACCCCACGTTCTGGAGGGCGTGGACATGGTGGTGGTGCGGGAGCTCACCGGCGGGTTGTACTATGCCCTGCCCAAAGGGCGCACCGAAACCCCCCAGGGCACGGTCGGCGTTGACACCATGCGCTACACCGAGTCGGAAATCGAGCGAGTACTGCGGGTCGGGTTTGAACTGGCTCGAGGGCGTCGTAAAAAACTCACGTCGGTAGACAAGGCCAACGTGCTGGAGACCTCGCGGCTTTGGCGCACGGTGGCCACGCGCCTGGCGGAAGAGTACCCCGACGTGGAGTTGGAGCATGCCCTGGTGGATGCGTGCGCCATGCAGCTGGTGCTCCGACCGTCTTCCTATGACGTTATCGTGGCCGAGAACACCTTTGGCGACATCCTTACCGACGAGGCGGCGATACTGGCGGCGTCCATGGGGTTGCTCCCTTCAGCCAGCCTTTCCGGTGTGCCCCAGGCCGGCCAACGCACGCCGGGGTTCTACGAACCGATCCACGGCACTGCTCCCGATATTGCGGGCCAGGGCATCGCCAACCCCTGCGGCTCCATCCTCAGCGCCGCCCTGATGCTGCGGTATTCGCTAGGCTTGACCGAGGAAGCATCGGCCATTGAGCGGGCGGTGCAGTCCGCGCTGGAACGGGGCTACCGCACCGCCGATATCGCCACCGCCGACGACACCGCAGTGGGTACGGTGGAGATGGGTGCGCTGATTACCCGCGCCATCGGCTAGCGAACAGCGGAACGGCGATGTTCAACCTGCTGGGCGAAGTCAGCCTGACCATCGCGATCCTGGTCTTTCTGGCCAGCGCGGTGGCGGTCATCCTGCTGGGAGTCCAGTTGGCCAAATACGGCGACGCTTTGGCTTCCCTAACCGGTTGGGGCCGGCTGTTCGTTGGCAGTATACTCGTCGCCCTGGCGACGTCGCTGCCCGAACTGTCCAATAACATTACCGCCGTCCGCATCGACAACCCGCAGTTGGCCCTGGGCAACGTGGTGGGCGCCAACATGGTCAACATGTTCACCATGGCCATGGTGGCCCTGCTGTTCGGCGGACGACGTTTCCTGCAGCGGGTGGCTCCGGAGCAAGGCTACCTCATCGTGCTGGCCGCCATCCTAACCGGGTTGGCGGTGTTATTCGCCGGCGTCCAAATGGGTATCAACGTCTGGCAAATCGGCCTGTCCTCGATGATCTTGCTGGTCGTATACGTCATCGGGATGCGGATTGTTTACCAGCGTCGCCCGGCGGAAAGCGCGGGAGAGGGGGAGAATGATCCGGGCATATCGTTGAGCCGAGCCTGGCTGATGTTCGGCCTGGTGTCCCTCGGAGTCATCATCGCCGGTGTATTCCTGGCGCAGAGCGTGGACCGGGTTGCCGACCTGACCGGCATATCTTCCGGTGTCCTGGGGATACTGGCGGTATCCATCGTTACCACCATGCCGGAGGCATCGGCAACGGTGGCCGCAGCCCGCATGGGCGCCGCTGATTTAGGTGTGGCGGGGCTCTACGGCAGTTGCGTTTTCAACGTCACTATCCTGTCCTTCGCCGACCCCTTCTTCCGCAAGGGTATAGTGCTCAACTTCCCGGAGCCGGAGCATTTCGTGGCCGGCATCTTCGCGGTGGTGTTGATATTGTGGGGCGGCGCGCTGCTATGGGGACGCAACCGGTGGCCCCAATCGGTAATCGTTCCGGGATTGGTGATAATGGCCGCCGCCTACCTGGTGGGGGCGGTGTGGGTGGCGTTGTTGGGCGCTCCCGAGGGTGAAACTTCCGCCGGCGCAGTGGCCCGGTTCGCCTACTCGTTGTTAGGGGCGTAGCGGACACACTCCTCGGGTCAGACTTTCCCGCCGGCGAATCGAGCGATCTCCACGAATCCTCCGGTGGCGTCGTCCCAGGTGAACAGGGCGGACTCGACCACCCTTTCGCCGTCGATACCAATGACCAATTGCTGGACGGGATACGCCGGGCCGTCGCCCCAGGGGCTCGTCGCCACGGTTCGGTCGGTTTCCGACAGGTAGGCCCGGCCGTTGGGGTGGGAATGGTAGATGATGCGAGCCGGGGCATCGGTGTCCAGGCTGTTGTTGAGGGCCAGCAGGTCCGCCGTGTTGAAGACGTAGGCGGTTTCCGCGGTGCGGTCTGCGGCGGTGGGGTGCGCTCCGGAGTCCTGAGCATTGGCCGCCGGTCGCATGGTGTGGACGCCATCGCCGGAAGCCGGGCCGACCAGCCACCCGCAGCACTCGGCGGGGTAGGCGACCCGGGCCTCCCGGTACACTGACTCCAAGATATTGGGGGGAATTGTCAGCGGATTGCGAAAATTGCCCATTAAAACCCCTTGTTACGAAAAACGTCTATGTGATACGCTATTTCCAACGTCAAATAGGGTGTCCCCGTAATACTTCGGTAATGCGCTTGCAGTAAAGTGGCGACTGGAATTTGGGTAATCCCTTCACTCGCACCACACTCCAACCTCACAGGATTGAGAAAATGACCACCGCAACACGCAAATCGTTGAAACTAAAGACCTGCCCCCGGTGCGGCGGCGACGTCTGCCGAATGCGGGACACCTTTGGATTTTATCACCAGTGTGCCCAATGTGGCCGGGAAATCCGCCAGTTGGCGAATCATGGAATACCGGCCCCAGATGCAAGCCCGACGGCGATGGGCGTTACCCCTGACACAACTGAACAAATGGAAAAGCTGATCGTGTAGTCAGCATCCCGCGAACAAGCCCCGTACAGAGTGGCCTCGGACTTGTCGCCGAGGCCACTCTCTTTTTTGCCACTCGACATTCGCCATTCTCGACATTCGCCATTAGGGAAGCAGACGCCAGCCTGAAACCTGGTTTGCTTTCACAATTTCTTAACCAATCGCACGTAGTATCGAACCCGTACATCGACAAGAACGGGTCACATGGCCCGGAGGAGCTGCGTAAATGGAAAAGAATGTTCGTGTGCAGGATCGCCTCAACGGTGGTCGTCGCCTCCACCTGAAGGCTTGCCCCCGGTGCGGCGGCGATGTTCGCCAGGTCCGGGACATCTATGGGCCCTACCTCCAGTGCATGCAGTGCAGCCACGAGGTCATCCCGCCCGGCCTGGCGGCGCCAGCGACTTCACCCAGATTCATGCCGAATCACGATGAAATCGAGTGGCGTATAGCCGCCTGAAACGGGAAATCCGGACGATGACCGCGGGGTTCCGGACGCCGTCCGGGGCCCCGCCTGGTTTTAAAGTCGGCGATACCGATGTGTGCTGTCATCGTTCCGCTGCTGGACGAATACAGCATATTCCCGGATGGAATTTTCCTGGGCGGCGGTCTGTATGGAACCCGGGCGCAACTGGCGGATGTACTCGATGGATTCAGCGGCCTCCCAACCCGTATTGACCAGGTAGGCGGCCAGGATTGTGCCGGTTCTGCCGATGCCCGCCGCGCACGTGACCACGGTGGGCCGCTCCCAGGTTTCGATCTGCTGCTCTACGAACGACACTATGCGGTCGATCTGTTCAACTGAGGGCGCGCCGAAATCGGCTACCGGGTCAAACAATTCCACAAAGCCCCAGGGTTCGCCGGAGATCGTGTCCTCTTCCATTCGCACCATGGCGGTGATGTCGTGGCGCTCGAAATAAATCAGATGGCGTCTATCCATGGGCCCCATGGACCCAGCCAGCGCACCGGGAAGAACCCAGCTGAAATTACGAAAACTGTCCTGCATCGGGCGCTCCGAATATGGTCCTCAGTGGCTTTTACTCAGGGCTTCGCCGCCCCGATAGCTGATTCCAGTCGACGGTTCAATTCCGCCCCGTCCATTCCTTCTATCTGGACAACCTTATCACGGGAACTGAGACCCCGCACGATTTTCACATCCGCTGGAGCAACCTGCAAGACCCCGGCCAACAGCGCTATGACGGCGGTATTGGCTTTTCCCCTGGTGGGCGGCACGGCAACGCGCACCCGAATACCCTCCCCGTGCCAACCGGCTATCTCGGAGCGGTCGGCTCCGGGCTGGACACGCAGGGTCAGGTGGGCAGGAGCTGACGATAGCATCAGTGAGGACGGCGGGTCTGGTATAGTAATTGCTGCGGAGCAACCTACGTGTGCCGCAACCACAGGAGGTTTCGATGGAGTATAGCAGTATTGAGCTTGAGGTGGGCAATCAGGTGGTGACGCTGCGGCTCAATCGCCCCGACGCCCTGAATGCCTTGAGCCCGCAACTGCTGTCGGAGTTCTCCCACGCCGTAGCCGCCGTTGAATGCGACCAGTCCGTCAAGGCCCTCGTCGTTCGGGGCGCCGGCCGGGGATTTTGCGCCGGCGCTGACCTGCTGTATTTCGACCAGGTTTTCGACGATCTCTCGCTGTTGCCCGATTACGTGCGGGCCCTCAACGGGGCTTTCTTCGCGCTGGAAGCGCTCCCGGTTCCCACCATCGCCGTCGTGCACGGGTATGCGCTGGCCGGAGGGCTGGAGCTCATGATGGCCTGCGACATGGCCATCGTGGCTGAGGATGCTCGCATCGGCGACCAGCATGCCAATTTTGGCCTTATACCCGGCGGCGGTTCCAGCCAACGGTTGCCCCGACGAGTCGGCATGCCTCGGGCGATGGAGCTATTCACCACCGGGCGCTGGCTGTCCGGCGCCGAGGCGGTGGAGTGGGGCCTGGCCCTGCGCGCGGCTCCGGCGGAGTTTTTGGAAGCCGAGTTGGAATCGTTGCTTGCCGCCATTCGTCCCAAGAGCCGCACCGGCCTGGGATTGATGAAGTCGCTGGCGCGCAGCAGCCAGGATTTGCCGCTGCGCGACGGCGTGGCTCTGGAAGGGGCAACGTTCACCCACGTTTTCGCCACCTCGCCCCATCCCCGGGAGGGCATCCAGGCCTTCAAGGAAAAGCGCCAGCCCCAGTTTTAGCGCGCAGTCAGCCGAGCGGGACATTCGGTGTTCCGGTCGGCAATTCGAGCAATATCCAGGAATGACGGTTTGAAAATCAGGGAAATGCTTGACCAGAGAAGGACGGTTTCCTTCGAGTTTTTTCCGCCCCGCGAGGCCGATGCAGTCCCGGGCGTCGTCGACGTTATCAAGGGTTTGCAGCGATTCAATCCCGATTTCGTCTCGGTTACCTACGGCGCCGGCGGTGGCACGCGTACCTACACCGAGGAAATTACCCTGCGATTGCGGCGCGAAACCGACCTGGAGGTGATGGCCCACCTTACCTGCGTGGCCCAGAGTCGCGCCGACGTCCATGGCGTTCTCCAACGCCTCGCCGCCGCCGACATTGGCAACGTGATCGCCCTGCGTGGTGACCGCCCGCCCGATGCCACCTCCGCCGAACCCGGAGCCGACGAATTTCCCCACGCCACCGACCTCATCTCGCATATCCGCGGCAACTTCGATTTTGGCGTCGCCGCCGCCTGCTATCCCGAGGGCCACACCGAGTCCACCGACCTCGACACCGACCTGCAGTACGTTCGGATGAAGCAGGACCTGGGGGCAGATTTTCTGATCACGCAGCTTTTCTACGACAACGCGCACTTTTACGACCTGTTGGAGCGGGCGGAGCAGGCTGGGATAACCCTGCCCATCGTGCCCGGCGTCCTGCCCATCCTGAGCACTCCGCAGATCCGGCGATTCACCGCGTTGTGCGGCGCCACCATCCCGCCCGAACTGGATGCCAGGTTGGAACGCCACGCCGAGGATAATCGCGCCGTCCGGGAAATCGGTGTTGAATATGCCACCCGCCAGGTGGAGGAACTTTGGGCCAACGGCGTCCCCGGTGTCCATTTCTACGTGCTGAATCGTGCTTACTCGATATCGCACATCCTGCAGGCATTGAACATCGAGGGCCATCGGGGCGACTGATGCCCCGCTCGGGAACAAACCATGCTGAGCACCGGGGTTGACCTGATTGAGATTGACCGGGTGGCCGGTGTCCTGGAACGTTACGGCGACCGGTTCCTTCGCCGCATATTCACCCCGGGAGAAATCGCATATTGTCGGGGACGGGCCCCCAACCTCGCCGCTCGGTTCGCCGCCAAGGAGGCGGTGATGAAATCGTTGGGCACCGGGTTTCGGGGCGTGGGTTGGCGGGACGTGGAAGTCGTTCGAGCGCCCAGCGGCGCTCCCAGCCCACGTCTGCACGGTAGAGCCAAGCGCCGGGCTGAGCGGCTTGGCGTGACCGAAATCGGCATCAGCCTTTCCCACTCCCGAGGTTTCGCCATGGCCTTTGCGGTGGCCCAACGACCCGATAGCTCCGAAACCATGGCCGCGGGCGCGGCCACGCTTTGGGGAGACACCAACGCGCCCCGGGCGGCCTGACTCGCGGCCGCATTTCGACCGCCTGAACATGCTGCCCCGTCCTTCCCAATTACCCACATTCGTGGTCACGGTCGCCGAGATGCAGGCCATCGAGGCGGCGTCCGAGCGCGCCGGCGTGAGCACCGACACCCTGATGGAAAATGCCGGTCTGGCCTGCGCCCGGCGCATCCGCGAGGTGTTGGGAGGGGCGGCGGCCCGGAACGTCATCATTCTCGTGGGGCCCGGTAACAACGGCGCCGACGGCCTTGTTGTAGCCCGGCACCTGCAGCGATGGGGCGCTGATGTTTGCTGCTACGTCGTGCGCGGTCGTCCATCGGTCGACCCCAAGATGGTTGATGCCCGGGCGTACGGCGTTCGGGTCGTCGACGCCGCTGAAGATGTAGAACTGGAGCGGCTGGGCCGGCTTCTTGGCAAATGCGACGTGCTGGTCGACGCAATCCTGGGAGCGGGTCGATACCGGCCTTTCGAGGGGGTGGTTCGCGACGTGGCGCTATCGGTAACCGCAAATCGGTCGCGCCATGGTTACGAAATCATCTCGCTGGACCTGCCCACCGGCGTGAATCCTGATACCGGAGAGGCCGACGAGGCTTCCTTGATTGCCGACGAGACCCTGGCGCTGTGTTGTCCAAAAGTCGGGATCGCCAGCTTTCCGGGGTCGGCGTTGGCCGGACGCATCTCAATCCTGGATATCGGGCTGCCCGGCGGCCTGTTGGAGGGGTTCAACTTGCCCCAACAGTGGTTAACAGCTGATGTCGTCGCCGGATGGTTGCCGCCTCGTCCTTTGCAATCTCACAAGGGCACCTTTGGTCACCTGCTCATCGTCGCCGGGTCCCGCCATTTCGTCGGGGCGGCGTACCTAGCGGCGCAGGGAGCACACCGGGCCGGCGCCGGCCTGGTGACGTTGGCCGCTCCCGAGTCGGTGTACCGACTGGCCGCCGTCAAACTTACCGAGACCATCCACCTGCCCCTGCCCGAAGACGCCGCCGGTCGGATCAACCCAGCGGCGGCTGATGAAATCCTGCCGCGCCTGGGTAGTTATTCGGCGATGGCATTGGGCTGCGGCATGGGTTGGTCGCCGGGAACCACCGAGTTCGTCGAACGCCTGCTGCTCAACGGTGCAGAAACCGCCACGATCCCCCTGGTGATCGACGCCGATGGCCTCAACAATCTGTCGCAGCGCCCCGATTGGGCGAACCGATTGCGCGCCCCGGCGGTTCTCACGCCGCACCCGGGCGAAATGGCCACGCTGACCGGACTCTCCACCGCCGACGTCCAGTCTGGCCGCACGACCGTCGCCACCGATGCCGCACGGCGTTGGAACCAGCACGTCCTGTTGAAAGGAGCGAACAGCATAGTGGCGGCTCCGGACGGACGCAGCAGGTTGCTTCCCTTCATCAACCCGGCACTGGCCGCCGGCGGCACCGGCGACGTTCTCACCGGAATCATCGGCGGCTTGATGGCGCAGGGAGCAATGCCGTTCGACGCTGCTGCGTTGGGCGGATTCATCCACGGCACTGCCGGCGAGGAAGTCCGACGCATCCGCGGCGACGCCGGCGTGGTGGCCAGCGACCTGCTGGACCGGGTGCCGTCCGTGATGGCTGGACTCCGTGGCCGGTGAACACGGGTCGACGCCACCATGTATCTATACCTTATGGCGGCAAGGGCGGTTGAGCGTGATTACACTGTCTGAGGAACAAATCCGCCTGTTGCATGAAACTCCCATCGGGCGAATGGCCACCGCCGGCGCCGACGGACGCCCCCACGTGATCCCGGTGTGTTTTGCCTACCTGGATGGTTGCATCTACTCGGTGCTGGACGCCAAACCAAAAACCGCCGCCCTCACCCGCCTGCGCCGCGTCCGCAACATCCTGTCCAACCCCCAGGTGTCGCTGGTGCTGGACCACTACGAGGCGGATTGGACCAAGCTCTGGTATCTCCTGTTATTCGGGACGGCGGAACTGTTGGAAGACGGTCCGGAACCGACGCGGGCCGTCGCCGTCCTTCGGGACAAGTACCCGCAATACCGGGCAATGGAACTCGAAGGCAACCCGGTTATCAAAATCACACCAGAGCGGGTCACCGGGTGGGCCGGCGGCTGACCGCGTTCGTGCTGCTTGACCCGGCCCCATGCTGCCCCTAGAATGCCGACAATCCGCGCCGGCCGCGTGCCGGGCGGTAGTGCAGGTGTGAAGGTTATGACCCAGCTTGTTTTTATACATGGGCCCGGCGCCGGCGGTTGCTCCGACTCCTACGTCAACCAGTTGTCCCACTACCCGGGAAGCCTGGCGCCCGACCTGCCCGGTCATCCCCACGGAGCTCCGTGCAGCAACGTGGAGCGTTACACAGACTGGTTGCGGGGATGGCTGCACGGGCAGGGCATCAAGAAAGACCTGGTGTTGAGCGGGTTCACGCTGGGCGCCTGCGTGGCATTGCAATACGCCCTGGATTATCCGGACGAGGTGAAGGGCCTCGTGCTCATGACCATCGCCATGCGTCCCAAGAGCCGGCGGCCCCAGGACTTGCAGTTTCGTCTCGACGCTGCCCAGGACGCCGACGTCCACGAAAAATGGCTCGGCATGATGGACGGTATCATGCACTTCATCGAGCCGGGTCTGCGCGCCCATCTGTTGCAACGCCACCGGGAGGTTGGGCCCCTGGCCCAGCACGGGGATTTGGTGGTCATTGACCGTTTCGACGTGAGGGACCGGATCCATACGCTTCAGCCGCCGTTGCAGCTCATCCAGGGCGTTGACGACCCATTGGCCACCGGCGAGTACGAAGCAGAAATCCACCGGGCGGTGCCCGGATCCGAGTTTATCCAGATGAAGGACGCCGGCCATTTCCCGATGGTAGAAAAGCCGGCTGAAGTGAACGAGGCTATCGACGCGTTTCTCGCCAAAATCGATTAGATGCCGGCCAGACCGAAACGCTAACCAACGCGAACGGGAGGATGTCAATCGTGGACGGAGTTACCGCAGTCGCCAATATTCTGAAGATGGAAGGGGTGGATTGGATCGCTGTCATGCCATCCAACCCCCTCATCGAAGCCGCCGCCATCGCTGGCATCAGGCCGGTGGTGTGCCGCCAGGAGCGAACCGGCGTGCACATGGCCGACGGGTTTTCCCGGGTCAACAACGGCAAAAAGACGGGCATCTTCCTGGCCCAGAACGGCCCGGGCGCCGAGAATGCCTTCGGTGGTGTGGCCCAGGCGTACGCCGACTCGGTTCCCATCCTGGTGCTGCCGGCCGGCGTGGCCCGACGGCGCGTCGGCGTGGAACCCAACTTCCATCCGGTTCGCGCCTACGAGTCCATCACCAAGTGGGCCGCCCACGTCAACTTTGCCGACCGGGTCCCGGAACTGATGCGCCAGGCCTTCACCAAACTGCGCTCCGGCAAGCCGGGGCCGGTGCTGCTTGAGATTCCGCAGGACCTTTCCGCCGACGAAATTAGCGAGGAAGACTTCGACTACATCCCTCCCGTCCACATGCGTACCGCCGCCGACCCCGCCGCTATCGAAGCCGGCGTCAGGGGTCTCATGTCGGCCCAACGCCCGGTGATAATGGCCGGTCAGGGTGTCATGTATGCCGAAGCGACCGACGAGTTGATGGAGCTGGCCGAGTATCTGCAAATTCCCGTCCTGACCACGCTGGAGGGCAAGAGCGCCTTCCCCGAGAATCACCCCCTGTCCCTGGGGGTGGGCGGTTCCAGCCAGACCGGGCCGGTGCACCGTTTCCTCAACGGCGCCGACGTGGTTTTCGGCGTGGGCGTCAGCTTCACCAAGAGCAGTTTCACGGTGCCCATTCCGGATGGCAAAACGCTGATTCACCTCACCAACGGCGACGACGATATCAACAAGGACTATCGCGCCGCCTACCCGATTCTTGGTGACGCCAAGCTGGCCCTCCGCCAGTTCATCGACGCGCTGAAGGCCCAGGGCGTGCAACCGCGCGCCGCCAACCAGGCCCTGGCCGACGAAATTACGGCCAGCCGGGAGGCGTGGATGGCCGAGTGGATGCCCCGGCTCACCAGCGAAGAGGTTCCTCTGAACCCCTACCGCGTGGTGTGGGACATCATGCACACCGTCGACCTGGACAATACCATCGTGACCCATGAGTCCGGCAGCCCCCGCGAGCAGGTGTCGCCGTTCTGGGAAGCACGCGCGCCGCGCAGCTTCATTGGTTGGGGTAAGTCAACCCAACTGGGCTACAGCCTGGGCCTCGCCATGGGCGCCAAGATGGCCGCGCCGGAGAAGATGGTCATCAACTTCATGGGCGATGCGGCGTTCGGCATGGTGGGCCTGGACGTGGAAACCGCCGTTCGCGCCAAAATCCCCATCACCACTGTGGTAATGAACAACTCCACCATGGCAATCTATCCGGACAGCCGGATCCCCACTGCGGTCGAACGGTATGGCCTCAAGGACCTCACCGGCGACTTCTATCAGGTCGCCCTGGCCCTGGGCGCGTACGCCGAGCAGATACACACTCCCGAGGAAATCAAACCCGCCATGCAGCGCGCCATGGAAGCCAATGCCGATGGTCGTCCGGCCCTCCTGGAGTTCATCACCAAGGAGGAGGGAACCTTCTCCAAGTTCCGCTTTGACTAGGCTGCCGTCTTGACTGGGCTGCCTCT
Source organism: Dehalococcoidia bacterium (assembly GCA_965220105.1). Classification (GTDB taxonomy): domain Bacteria; phylum Chloroflexota; class Dehalococcoidia; order Lucifugimonadales; family UBA3495; genus Bin87. Next base: position 365,706 of record OZ244811.1, read on the forward strand.
CCTGGCGGTGTACGGGTTTTGGTGACACCGACCCGTAGCGCGATCGCCGACCGGACATTTAGACTGGTCGGCGATCGCTTTTGAGGGAGGGCTTATGGTTGTTGCCAAGCTGGTGGGGCAGGAAGCAGCGCGCCACGACTTCGAGGCAGAGCTGGCAAGCATCGTGGCCGGCTCGCCGCCCCCGGCAGAAGTTGCCCTGACAGAAGATGCCCCGGCAGACGCTCCAGCCAGCCAGGCGGTCAGAAAGCCCGCGGCCAGGCGAGCTGCGAGCAGTTCACCCGCGGAACCACCAACCATCCGGGAAATGCCGACGGGCCAACGACCCCGCGAAAGGTTGCGGCAGTCCGGCGCTGACGTTCTGAACGAATCCGAGTTGCTCGCCATCCTGCTGCGTACGGGGATGAAGGGCGAAAACGTCGTCGCGATGGCCACCCGCATCATCGCCGAATTTGGCGGGTTGGCCGGCCTGTCTCGCGCAGGATACGGCGAACTGAGCGGGCAGCGAGGATTGAGCGATGCCAAAGTCTGCCAGGTGTTGGCCGCCCTGGAATTGGGCAAACGCGTCGTCACCCTGTCACCAGCGGAACGCCCCCAGGTGTCCTGCGCGCAGGACGCGGCCAGCCTGGTCGCTCCCGATCTGCAAGCGCTCGATCAAGAAAGCCTGGTCGTCCTGCTGCTTAATACCCGCAATCACGTCCTGCTGAAGCGAACCATTTACGTTGGTACCGTCAACAGCAGCGCCGTGCGGCCAGCGGAAGTCCTGCGCCCGGCTATTCGTGAAAACGCCCCGTCCATCATCGTCGCCCATAACCACCCGTCCGGCGACCCGACGCCCAGCCCGGAGGACGTGGCCGTCACCCGTGATCTGGTAGCAGCCGGCAAACTCATGGACATCGACGTGCTGGACCACCTGGTCATTGGCAGCGGGGGCCGGTTCACCAGCCTCAAGGAAAGGGGCCTGGGATTCGACCGGTAATGCGCCCCGGTTTGGTGCGGTGATAGACTGTCCGCGATACCAACATCGGGAGGAGATGTCGATATGAGTGACTATTTCCTGGACAAAGATAGCAATGTACATCATCCCGCAGGTCCTTTCGATTGTCATTACGAGGAGCGTAGCGACGTGGTAATCTCGCTGGCCAGGTCGGTCTGCCCTGGCACAAACGCTTACATTGCGACGGGATTGCCCCGCTGCGCTCGCAATGACAATTGGAAAACCGAAAGACCCTGCATCATCCCGGGCGGCGTGGAACATTACGCCCAGGGACAGGGAACCCGGGCGGTGGCCCTGGACATATTCAGCCCGGTGCGCGAAGAGTTCAAGTACTGACGCCGGCCGATGGGCGTCAGGGCGCGTCCTCGCTGAAATAGTCGGCTACTGCGAGCACCAGGTTGCCCATGTGGGGGTGTTCCGGTTCCACATCCACTGCTATCCCGCATTCCTGCAACTTGCGAGTGCACACCGGCCCCACCGACGCCACGGCCAACGCTCCAGCGAGAATGCCACGCAGCTCCTCCTCCCGTCCGGCGTCCGCAGCGATGGTCAACAGGTTGGGCACTTGGGGCCGGCTGGTGAACGCCAGGGCGTCTACGTTCCCACTCGCCATTTCGTCCATCATGCCCAGCACGGGAGCGTGATCGTCGGGCAACCCCCAGTCGTAGAGCGCCAGCTCCCGGTAGTCGGCGCCCTGCTCGCGCAGAAAGGTGGGCAGCGCGGAATCCGGCCCGCCGTACCGCTGCACCACCACCCGTCTGCGGTTCAGTGGCAGGTTCCCCATCGCAGCGGTGAGGTCGGCTGACGTGTAGGGCTCCGGCGGCATGATGTCGATGGGGATTTTGTGTCGCCGGAGTACCCGCGCCGGCTTGGGGCTGCGGGCTACCACGGCGATGTCACAGAGGGCAGCCACGAACCGCTCCTGGACACCCATCGAGTCGGCTATCTTCATCATAGCCTGCGTGCCCACGCCGGTCAGGAATATCGCCACGTCGACGTTGCCGTCGCAAACGTCGGCGATCGCCCGCTGAACCTCGGGGCTTTCTTCCAGGTAGTGCTCCTGGAGCACCGGAGCGGCCAACGGGATGCCGCCGTGCCGACGGATGAGGCCAGCCATTTCGTCGGGCATACGCGCCTCGACGAAGGCCAGCACTCGTCCGTTCAGCGATTTTTCGGCCATGGCGTCAGCGGCTGGAAGTTAAACCGCGCACTCGCCTTCGCCGCGTTCCAGCACGTACTGATTGGTGCGCTCCCAGTCGAAGTACATCTCGCCGCCGCCTTCGGACTCGTGCCCGACTTCCTGAGCCCGCGCCGCCACGGACGTCACGTCTGCCATGCCGACACGATCCAGGAAGTCATTGAAGCCTTCGTCCGCGTTGGACCGGTTGTCCTTGTAGTAGGTCACGATTTCCTTCAGCACCGAAGGCACCATTTTGGCGGGTACCTTGACCTTGGGCACGCGGGTGCCGATGCGGGAGTCTTCCACTCGATTGTCGCCGTAGTTGCCGCCCAGGAAAAGCTCGTAAGCCGGAATCTGCTGACCCTCGACGCCCTTAACCGCGGCGCCGTGGAAGCCGATGTTGGCGATGTGGTGCAGGCCGCACCCGTTGGGGCAGCCGCTCATCTTGATGCGGATGTCGGAGACGCCCGGGTCTTCGGCCAGGCCGTTCCAACCCTGCATTTCCTCCCGCAAGGCTTGCGCCAGACCCATCGACGCCGTGATTCCCAGTTTGCAGCTGTCGGTGCCCGGGCAGGACACCACGTTGGTGATGTGGCCGTGCCCGGCTTCTCCCAGTTCCAATGCGCTGAGGGCTTCCCACACGTCGTGCAGGTAGCCGGTCGGCACCCAACGCAACACCAGGTTCTGCTCCTGGGTCGCCCGGATCTTGCCGCCCGTGTACTGGCGCACCATGTTGGCCAACCCGCGGAATTGCTCCCCCGTCAGGTCGCCGCGCACGGTCTTGACGTAAACGACGTGGTAGCCTTCCTGTCGTTGTGCCACGACGTTGGTTTCCAGCCAGCGTTGGTAATTCGGATTGCTGTCGTCGCCGTTTGATGACGTCGGCGGCGCCGGGGGGTCTTCGCGCTGTATCTCTTCGGCGGTCATCAGCGGCCGGAAGTCGATGGGGCCGATATTGGCCAGTTCAGCGTCCACCATGTCGCGGAATTCGTCCAGCCCAATCTTGTCAATCAGCACCTTCAGGCGGGCCATCATGCGGTTCTTCCGCAGGATGTCGGCGTTGTTGAACACCGTCCAAATGGCCAGGGCCACCCGCAGGTAGTCGTCCTCTGAAACCCACTCGTACAGCGGCTTGGCCAGGCGCGGCATGATGGAGGTGCCGCCTCCGCAGTAAACCTTGAATCCCTTGCGCTGCTCGCCGTTGACCTCGTTGTACTGGGAAACAAAGGTGAGGTCCTGGATGGCGGCGGCAACTTCGTCCCGCTGGTCATTCCCGGTGAAAGCCGACTTGAACTTGCGCGGGAAGCCCTGCGTTATGGGATGGCGAACGCCAAACCGGACGTACGCCGTCAGGTAAGGCGTGGGGTCGAAGGTTTCTTCCGGGCTGACGCCGGCAGTGGGAGAGCCAACCACGTTTCGGACCGTGTTGCCGCACGCCTCCCGGGTGGACAGGCCAACTTTGCCCAGCATCCGCAGTACCTCGGAAGTCTGCTCCAGCGGTACGTGGTGGAACTGGATGTTCTCCCGGGTGGTGATGTGGCCCTTCTGCAGGGGAGCGTAGTGCTCGGCCACATCGGCCAGGCAGTCCAGCATGTCCGCCGATGCGATGCCGCCTGGCAGCTTGATGCGAATCATCTGCACGTCGGCCTGGCGTTGCCCGTACACGCCCTGCCGGAGGCGAAACGGCGTAAACACGGTGTTGTCCAGCTCCCCGGTGCGGAACCGGTCCACTTCGGCATCGAAACGCTGGATCTCATCCTCCATGAAGGGGATTATCCCGGGCGCCTCGGGAGCCAACTGCATGCTGGTTTCGTGGATTTCGTTCTGGTCAGGGATTTGGGCTGGGGTGGTCAAGGTGTCCTCCTCGGCGCAATGGCACTAAAAAACCCACCAAGGCCGGCTGGCCGATTCGGTGGGCGCAGGTATCGGGCCTGATTAAGTCAGGTTAGGTGGTGCCTGCACCCCATGTTTGGGGACAGGTACAGGCGCACATACAAGCGCAGGCCACGATTGATTTGCAATTACTGTGCATTTGCAAAAACTATACAATCGAGGTCGGGAATTGTCAACACGGAAAACAACCGTGATTTCGTGCGTGATTTGCCGCGAAAACGGGCACGATTCCGGCGAATCCGGGCATGACCTCCTGGTCCGCACACGTTCGCTGAACCAGAGGACGGATCACCGGAAAGCGTCAGCGCAGCGACCGGCCGGCGTCCCGGTCCCGGTAGCTGGCGGTGTTCCCGGAGATGAGCCACATGACCCGTTCGGCGATGTTGGTGGCCCGGTCGGCGATTCGTTCCAGATCGTGGGCGACCCACAGCAGGTAGGTGGCTCGCTGGATCGTTCGCGGGTCCTGCAACATGTAGGTGAGCAGCTCCCGATAGATCTGGTCGTAAAGATCATCCACCGCGTCATCGTCATCGCAGACCTTGTGGGCGAGCCATTCGTCCCGTTCGGTAAATGCCTGCAAACTTTCGTTCAGCATCTTCAACGCCAGATCGGCCATGCGAGGTATGTCGATCAGGGGTTTGAGCAATGGCTCCTGGTAGATGCGAAGGCAGATTTTCGCGATGCCCTCCGCGTAATCGCCCATGCGTTCCAGCTCCACGCCGAGATGCACCACGGACATTACCGTCCGCAAGTCTCTGGCGGCCGGATGCTGCGTGGCCAACAACGTGACGCACTTGCTCTCCAGTTCGTCCTGGAGGTTGTCGATGACGTCGTCGTTTTTGATGACCCGGCGCGCCAGGTCCGCATCCCGATTCTTCAACGCCTGCAGGGCCTGCCGGGTTGTCTCCTCGACCAGGCGACCCATTTCGCCCAAGTCCGCTTGCAGGGCCGTCAGGTCCCTGTCGAAATCTGACCTCACCATTTCGGCGCCTCCTTCCGTCCCGGTCGGCGTCCTGGGGTGCAATTAGCCAAACCGGCCCGTGATGTATGCCTCGGTGCGTTCGTCCTCGGGGTTGGTGAACATGCGCGGAGTGTCGCCGAATTCGATCAGGTGGGCGACCCGGTTTTCGTCGGGCATCAGGAATGCCGTCTTATCAGACACGCGACCGGCCTGCTGCATGTTGTGGGTAACGATGACGATGCTATAACGCTTTTTCAGTTCCTGCATCAGCTCTTCGATGGCCAGGGTGGCGATGGGGTCCAGGGCGGAGCAGGGTTCGTCCATCAGGATTACTTTGGGTTGGACGGCGAGCGCGCGGGCAATGCACAACCGCTGTTGCTGGCCGCCGGACAGGGCCAGGCCCGATTCCTTGAGGCGGTCTTTGACCTCGTCCCACAACGCGGCCTGATGCAGGGATTCCTCGACGATGTCGTCCAGGCGGCCGGTGAAACCGTTAATGCGCGGGCCGAATGCCACGTTGTCGTAAATCGACTTAGCGAAGGGGTTTGGTCGCTGAAACACCATGCCCACCTGGTAGCGGATCGTCGTCGGGTCTGAGCCGGGAGCGTACAGGTCGTAGTCTCCGAACCACACCTGCCCTACCATGCGAAAAATCGGGATGAGGTCGTTCATGCGGTTCATGATGCGTAGCAAGGTGCTCTTGCCTCCGCCGCTGGGCCCGATGATCGCGGTGATTTCCTTTTCCGGGATGTCCAGATTCACGCCTTCAATCACGTGGTTTTCGGCGTAGTATACGCCAACGTCGTTGAAACGGAATATGCTGCCGAGGGCCACGGTCTCGGTAGTCATGTCCAATTACCCCCGGTGTTTGCCTTGCAGATAGTTTCGCAGGATCACGGCGGCCGCATTCATGCCCAGCAGCATTATCAGCAGGACGATGATACCAGCCGCCGCCAGGTAGTGGAATTCCTCCTGCGGCTTGGATATCCACACGTAGATCTGGATGGGCATGACCGTGAATCTTTCCAACGGATGGGTTGGGGCAAACGGCACGAACGACAGCGCACCCAGCACCACCAACGGAGCCGCTTCACCCATGGCACGACTCACCGCCAGGATGATGCCGGTAAGTATCCCGGGCATGGCCTGAGGCAAAACGAGCCGCAAAACCACCTGCCAGCGTGTTGCGCCCAGGGCGTATCCGCCCTCTCGCACCGACGACGGAACCGCGCGGATGGCTTCTTCGGCGGCGACAATCACTACCGGCATTATGAGCAACGCCAGCATCAGGCCGGCGGCCAGCACGCTTTTGCCCAGCGCCAGAATCTGCACGAAAATTATCAGGCCCAGGATACCGTAGACGATGGACGGCACCGCCGCCAGGTTGTGGATGTTGACCTGGATTAGTTCGTCGATCCGCCGGTTTCCGCCGTATTCTGCCAGGTATACGGCGGTGGCGACTCCCACCGTGAACGATACCACCGAGCAGATGCCCATGACCCACAGGGTTCCGACAATAGCCGGGAACAACCCGGACTTTATGGCTTCGCGGGAGGGTGTGTCGGTGACCAGCGTCCGGATCGTAGTGCCGTCCAGGTTGAGCCATTGCACGGCTTGGGCGAGGACGCTGTAGAGCAGCGCGGCCAGCATCACCAGGCTCACCACCACGGACCCGATGCACACCACCCGGAAGATGGTCGCGTTGCGTCGTCGTTTGGCCAAACGGCGCTGATATTGGTCTGAATTGGGCGAGGCCATTATTCGTACACCTCGCGGAACCTCGCCACCACGAACTGGCTGAGCAGGTTCATCAGCAGCGTCAGCACGAACAGCGTGATTCCCACGGCGAACAACGCTTGGAACTGGGCCGTCCCCGGGATGGCGTTGTCGCTAAAGTTCGTAGTCGCCATGAAACCGGTCATCGTGTTGACCGGGCCCAGCGGATTGAACGTCAATTTGTCGTTCTGACCGGCGGCGATGAACACGATCATCGTTTCTCCAACCGCCCGGGACATCGCCAGGATGAATGCCGCCACGATACCGGACAGGGCGCCAGGTACCACCACCCTGGTGGACACCTCCACCTTGGTGGCGCCCAGAGCGTAGGCGGCTTCCCGCAAGGACTGGGGCACCGCCCGCATCGCGTCCTCGCTGAGGCTGGACACCATTGGAACAATCATTACGCCCATCACGATCGCCGCCGCCAGTGCGTTGAAGATGTCCACCTGATCGGTACCAGCTACCGCACGTAACAGCGGCGTCACGAAAAACAGGGCGAAGAACCCGTACACGACCGTGGGAACCCCGGCCAGAATCTCCAGGATCGGCTTGGTAATGGCCCGCATCCTGGGGGGCGCGTATTCGCTGAGGAAAATTGCCGAGAGCAGGCCCAAAGGAACCGCGATGAACATCGCCAGGATGGCAATCATCATGGTGCCCACCAGCAACGGCCAGATCCCGTAGGACCGGGGCACCAGGAGGGTCCGCCATTTGAGGTCGGTAAAGAACCGGTACCACTTCACCGACTCCGGCACCGCAAAAGAGGTGGTCTGGACGGCAGGCCCTATACCCAGTTGGCCCAGTACTTGCACGCTTACCTTGTAGGAGCGCCCCGGGTTACCGTCGGTGATTACGCAGGACACCCGTTCGGCAGTCAGGTGTTCGCAATCCGACAAGTCGGTTTTCAGGCTGGGCAGGATGGATACCCGGTATCCGGTGGGTTCCTCGCCGCTGGTCGGCTTCTGCCAGCTGACGTAAATGCGCGAGTCCGTGTTGCCTTTGGCGTCCAATCGCGGGACAACGCCCGGTGCCGGCGGACCCGTAGCCATGGCTACGGTGGTCGCCGTGACGCCATCGCCTTCACTGACCGCATATCCCTCCACAGACTTGGTTTCATAAAAATCGGAAGTGAAGAACTGCACGCCCTCGTACAGGAGAACCGCTATTATCGCCACCGTGGTGAGCACCGAAATCGCCGCCATAAGAAAAAGCACCCATCGAACGATTCGTTCGAATAGGTGCTTGCCAGTGCGTGATGCACCGAGCGGTGGACCAGCTGCAGGCACATCTCCCGCGGCTGGTTTGCCGCCAAGTAGTTTGTCAAAGAGCAAGATGACTTACCTGGTAACTGGGCGCTGCGGGACGCCGGAATTGGTTTGTGGTGGGCGGTTGGTCATTCGTCGGCGTTCATCTTTTGTCTGGATTATAATAGGGCCAGCCCGAACATTCTGGCAACCCGCCCGCGGCGGATATTCAGGGTCTTTGGATTATCGGCAATGTCATTGCGAGCGCAGCGTGGCAATCTCGTTGGCGAAGTGAACCCGGCTACCGGATCGAGATTGCCACGTCGCTTCGCTCCTTGCAATGACATTGGGGGACCATCAAAAGGCCCTGGGCGGATATTCGCCATCGTCGCGACCGATAGTTTGGGTTTGCACGGGATACCGGCGCGAAAACGACAAGGGATTGAATTTTGAACCAACAATTGACATTGAGCGTGGTGGACCAGTCACCCATGCGCGAAGGCAGCACGGCCGGCGTGGCCCTGCGCGAGAGCATCCAGCTGGCGGTGGCCACCGAGCGGATGGGATATCAACGCTACTGGGTGGCCGAACATCACAACCTGCCCAACTTCGCCGGTACGGCTCCCGAAGTGCTGGTGGGACAGATCGCTGCCAACACCAAACGAATCCGGGTCGGGTCTGGCGGCGTGATGCTGCCCCACTACAGCGCATTCAAAGTCGCCGAGACCTTCCGCATGTTGGATGCGTTGTACCCCGATCGCATCGACCTGGGCATCGGTCGGGCGCCGGGCAGCGATCAGATGACCGCCGCCGCCCTTGCTTATCCCAGCACCCCCAAGGACATCCGCCACTTCCCCCAGCAGGTGCGGGACGTGGTGAATTTTCTGCACGATTCCCAGCCCGACGACCACCCCTTTCACGAGGTGGCGGCATCTCCGGACGCACCGGATACGGTCCCGCAGGTCTGGTTACTGGGTTCCCGATACGAGTCGGCATTTATGGCAGCCAAAATGGGATTGCCCTTTGCCTACGCCCACTTCTTCGGCATGGGCCCCCAGGATGGCCCGCAAATTGTCGAATCTTACCGACAGAACTTCGAGCCATCCCAGTACCTGGAGCAACCACTGGTCAACGTGGGCGTGCAGGTGCTGTGCGCGGAAACCGAAGAGGAAGCCCAACGGATCGCGTCCAGCCGAAACCTGGGTCGCCTGCGCTCGGTTACCGGTCAGGCCAGGGGAATCCCGTCCCCGGAGCTGGCCGCTGGCTACAAATATTTGGCCAACGAGTGGCAATTCATCCAGCAATACGCCCGGAATTGCGTCGATGGTGACCCGCAACAGGTCAAACAAGGATTGGAGCAAGTCGCCGAGGACTACCAGACCGGGGACCTTAGCGTGGTAACCATCTGCTACGACTACGTTGACCGGGCGCGCTCCTACGAACTGGTGGCCGAGGCCTGCGGGTTGGAACCCCTGAGCATCGACTAATCGCCGGGGCGCAAACGGAAGGGGACGGCCGGGTTTACCCGGCGTCCCTGATTCAATTCCCGGGAGTGAGACAGTCCGTCCCGCTGCCTACGCTCCCAGTTTGGCCGCGAGGTCGACGAAACTGTCGGCCACCACGTTGAACGACGGGTCGGGCGTGGGGTCTGGCGTCCGGTCCGGACCGTGTTCCCTGGGCCGCGGCACGAATCCGGTGCGAAGGCCAACCTTGGCCGACGCCAGGAGGTCTCCCTGGTGGGCCGCTACCATCATTACCTGCTCCGGTTTGAGTCCAAGCAGCTTGACCGCGGTTCCGTAGCTCTCCGGGTCGGGCTTGTAGTGCTGGGCAACCTCGGCGCCTAGGATGCAGTCCCAGGGCATGCCGCCGTTTTTCGCCATGTTGGTCATCAGGGCGATGTTGCCGTTGGACATGGGCGCAATGATGAACCTGGTCTTGAGCCGATAGAGGCCGGGCACCGAGTCCGACCATGGCTTCAGGTTGTGCCAGAAGTGGGTCACTTCCATCTTCTCATCGTCGTCCAGGCCTGGGATTTCAAACTCGTCCAGCACCTCGTCCAGGGACATCCGATGCAGGGCATCCAGGTTCGTCCAGGGCAACTCGCCGCTCCGCACCTTGTCCATGTAGGGTCGGTACTTGCTGCGCCAGGTATCGGCAAACGCCGCCCAGTCCCGGTCGATTCCCTTGATGCGACCCATGTTGGCGCACTGGGCGGTGATGCTGGACCGCCAGTCGACCACCGTGCCGAACACATCGAAAATGCAAGCTTTGATGTCGAGCCCCAATGCCTCGTTCGCCATGGTTTCGACCTCCTGATATTCCATTAATGATTTCACAACCTGAGATATCCTAGCACAACCCGCGCTTTGGCTCCTATGCGTACCCACTTTGTCATTGCGAGCGTAGCGTGGCAATCTCGTCGTCGTCCTTCGACAGGCTCAGGATGAGCGGGATTGCCACGTCGCTGTGCTCCTCGCAATGACAAAGCGGGTACGCATGAGGCCCTTTGGCTGGGTGACTGCACTGGTCTGCGCCTGGCGTTTCGGCTCCAAATTTGGTGACAGCACCTGGTGGACGTATCCGGCGAATTGTTGCGATAATAAAGCCAGGTAAGGAACAGGAATTGGACCAATGGAACTAACTCTGAGCAGTGAATCGTTGGCTATCATCAGCATCGGGATCGTGGTGCTGATCGCGGTCGTGACCGGGCACATCGCCCAGGTGAGGCGCACCGGCAAACTGCCAACCCGCGAAGAGCTGCATACAGCTATAGACTCGACCCGAGAAGAATTGCACTCCGCCATCCAGGACAGCGAGCAGCGCATCATCAAGGCTCTGATCAACCACCGGCACCATCAGCCAGATGGTCCGCCCGTTTTCACTGAACCCGTCTGACCGACAATACGCCGGCGGCAATCAGTCTGCGATAAGTCCCAACAGGATGGTTGCCAACTCGTCGGGCGTCGTGACCATCGGATCATGCCCCGTGTCGATGTGGTGTACACCCCAACCCTGAGACCTCGCCTGCTCCGCCACCGCATCGAAGCCGGACTCGCTGCACAGGACGAATTCGCGGCGCAACGTACGCGCCTCGGGCCGTCCCGTTCGCACCGGTTGGGAGAAAGTCAGGGTCGGTTGAGGCGAAAGCCGCCGCAGCATGATCCGTTGGTCGTCCGGATCGGTGATGGACCAACGAGCAGCGATTTCGTCGCCCGCGGTGGGCGCCGGCATGAACGGGTCGCCCCGTGCTATGTGTTCGCGGATACGCGCCACAAACTCCGGACCGCGCACGGCCTCCAGCTGGTCCACCATGGCCTCACCGTCGTCGGGTACGACTCCGTTGACATAAACCAGCGCGGCGATCCGCTCGGGACACGCCTCGGCGACGCCGGTGATAACCATACCGGCGTAGGCGTGAGCTACCAAAATGGCGTCTTGCAAATCATTGGATTCCAGCAGCTCCGCAATATCCCGCACGTGCAGGTCAAGGTTTAACGTGGCCGGAGGCATCAGCGCCGCCAGGTGCTCCCGGTCACCCAGACCGGTCAGGCTGGGCGTCAGCGCCACGTGGCCGGCGCGTTGCAACCGGGGAGCAACCTTCCACCAGCTCCAACCGCCGTGCCACGCGCCATGTATCAATACGAAAGTTGCCATCAGATTTCCACCTTACCTACATCACCACCACGGACCGCAGGACTTCGCCCCGGCCCATGCGCTCGAAAGCAACCTCGACGTCGTCTATGGATATTCGTTCGCTGACGAAGCCATCAAGATCGAGCCGGCCCTGTAGATACAGGTCGATCAGCATCGGGAAGTCCCGGGTGGGCAGGCAGTCGCCGTACCACGATGACTTCAGAGAACCTCCGCGTCCAAATACCTCGATGAGCGGTAGCTCGATCCGCATCGCCGGGTCGGGGACACCGACCAACACCACCGTGCCGGCGTGGTCGCGGGCGTAGAAAGCCTGCTCGTAGGTGGCTGGGTTGCCGACGGCTTCGATGGCCACGTTGACGCCGTTGCCGTCCGTTAGCGCCCGGATCGCTTCCACGACGTCGGTTTGCGTGGAGTTTATGGTGTGGGTGGCGCCGAATCCCTTGGCCCACTCCAGTTTTCGGTCATCGATATCCACGGCGATGATGGTGCGCGCGCCGGCCAGCCTGGCCCCGGCGATGGCGGCATTGCCCACGCCCCCGCAGCCTATGACCGCCACCGAGTCGCCCCGGCTTACACCGCCGGTGTTGATGGCGGCGCCCAACCCGGCCATCACTCCGCAACCGATGAGGCCGGCTGCCAGCGGGCTCGCCGCTGGGTCCACCTTCACCGCTTGCAGAGCGTCCACTAGGGTTAGTTCGCAAAACGCGCCGATGCCCAGGGCTGGCGACAGGGGCGAACCGTCAGCCAGGGTCATCTTCTGCTGTGCGTTGCGGCTGGCAAAGCAGTACCAGGGCCGCCCCCGTACGCAGGATCGACACGTGCCGCACGGCGCGCGCCAGGCGAGGATGACGAAATCACCGGGCTGAACGTTGCCTACGCCGTCGCCCACCTTCTCCACGATGCCGGCAGCCTCGTGCCCGAGCAGGAAGGGAAACTCGTCATTGATGGCTCCTTCCCGGTAATGCAGGTCGGTGTGACACACACCGCAGGCCTGCACACGCACCAGGGCCTCGCCCTCTCCAGGATCTGGCACCAGAATGGGAACCAATTCCACGGGCGCCCCCTTCAACCGGGAGATGACCCCCCTGACCTCGTTTACTGCCATCTGTATCCCCTCCGTGTTTACCGGAACGTGAGCACCGTAGTCGGTGCTTCGAGCAACGCCGGAAACGGCGCCGACGGTATAATGCCGCAACCCCTCAACGGCGTCAAAGTCTCCGGCGTCCGTCCAGTAGGAATCGAAAATGCCGCAGCGTGTCATTATAGATACAGACCCCGGCGTCGACGACACCGCCGCTATCCTGTTCGCATTGGCCAGCCCGGAATTGCAGGTTGAGGCGTTGACCGCCATCTACGGAAATGGTCCCGTGGCGCAATGTACCGCCAACGCGCGACGGATCCTGCAGATCGCCGGGCGCAGTGAAATACCGGTTTATCGCGGCGCGGAAGGGCCGTTGCTCCGTCGGGCCAACGAAGGTTGGGCTTGGCATATTCACGGCGGCGACGCGCTGGGCGGTGTGGCCGGTACCGCCCCGGAGCCATCCCCGACGGACGATTCGGTTGACGGGATCGCGGCCATTGAAATCGCGCGGCGCGCCCTGGAGTCGCCCGGCGACATCACCGTGCTGGCCCTGGGGCGCATGACCAACGTTGCGCTGGCCCTGCGGTTGGCGCCGGAGGTTGCCCGCGCCCTGGCCGGCGTGGTCGTAATGGGAGGGGCCGTCCGGGTGCCCGGCAACGTGTCGCCGGTCGCCACGGCGAACCTCCACGAGGACCCGGAAGCGGCCGCAATTCTTTACGAATCCGGCGTGCCTATCACCCAGGTGGGGTTGGACGTCTGCGACCATTGCGGCTTTTCCGACGCCCAGTTTCGGCAGCTGGAATCCTGCCCGGCGCCGGCCGTGCAGTTGCTGGTGGGAGCCTCAACGTTCACGCGCCGGGCCTACCGAGGCATGGGGCGTCTTGCCAATGGAGAGGCGGTGCGTTACAACGACGTGCCGGCGATGGCATACGCCGTCGATCCGACGCTGTTTGAGACTCGCATCATGCACGTATCAATAGACACTGCCAGCGAATTAACCCGCGGCCAGACCGTGGCGGACTGGTACGGTCTCAACGGCTACGCGCCCAACGTGGAGGTGTGCCTGGATGTGGACGCGCCTCGCCTGACCCAGATGGTGGTCGACCGGATCGCCAACCACCACTGGCCGAACAACTGAAACGGCCACCCCCGGTCGCCGAAGGTGGCCGTCTCGATAACTCCGCGGGTTGAATTTACGACAGGGCAGCAACCGCCGCCTGTACTTCGGCGTAGTCCGGTTCGACGCCGGGACTCTCGGACACCCAGTGGTAGCGCACCACGCCCTGACCGTCGACCACGGTGACGGCGCGCTTGGCGGCCACGTAACCCTGCAACCCGGCCAGGCCGGGCAGCGCCACGTCGTAGGCGTTCACCACCTCCCGGTTGTAATCGCTGAGGAATGTGTAACCCACGTTGTTGGCAGCCTTCCAGGCGGCCTGGGCGAAGGGAGGGTCGACGGTGATGCCGATGACCTCGGCGTTCATGGAGCTGAATTGGTCGATGCGGTCGCGCAGGGCGCACATCTCGGTGGTGCAAACGCCGGTGAAGGCGCCGGGGAAAAACGCCAGCACCACGTTTTTGCCCCGGTAGTCGCTGAGACTGCGCTGCTGCTGCGGGGTTTCGTGCAGGGTGAAATCAGGGGCGGCTTGTCCTACGGTAATCGCCATTTGGGAACCTCCTGGCCTTGGGAAACTCAATGCGTCCGGTAGGGGAACCGTAAGCGGCCAAATCATCAGCAACCACGGTTCACGGTGGACGCCATGTTACCACACGCCAGGTGCGCGACGGTTGCCAATGCGGGTCGTTGCGCCGCTGTGCGGTTGTCCCGCTGAACCAAGATATGATCAGCGAATTATTGTGCTCCAAATTCGACGGTTCAGCAATCAAATCGCCGCAAAAAGCGTGAACGAGTGGTCAATTTGGGCGGTTAGCACGCTATACCCGACGTACCTTTGCTGGTGCCCCGGTGCGCCGGAAATTCCGCCGTGCTAAACTGGCCGTCAACATAAAAATCATGCTCGGAGCCGAAAAATGTTCTTCGATTCACGCCGTTCCACCGTCCACGCCACCAATGGGATGGTCGCTACCAGTCAACCCCTGGCGGCCATGGCCGGCCTCCGAATCCTGATGGCCGGCGGCAATGCGGTGGATGCCGCCGTGGCCGCTGCCGCAACCCTGAATGTGGTCGAACCGATGTCCACCGGGGTCGGCGGCGACCTGTTCGCACTGGTCTGGAAGGCTAAAGCCAGGGACGTATCGGCGTTGAATGGCAGCGGTCGCGCGCCCAAAGCCGCCAGTATCGAGGACTTGCGGGCGAAGGGACACAATCGTATGCCGGCCTTCGGGCCGCTATCCGTGTCGGTGCCGGGCACGGTTCACGGATGGGAAACCCTGCTGGCCGAGCAGGGCACCATGCGCCTCGCCGACGTTTTGGAACCGGCCATCACCTACGCCGAACAGGGTTTCCCCGTCAGCGACATCATCGGATTCCAGTGGGAGCAGCAGGAACGGAAACTGGCGGCGTTGCCGTCCGGTCAGGAGTTGCTCGTCAACGGTCGGGCTCCCCGGGAGGGCGAGCTGATGCGCCTGCCCACCCTGGCCAAAACCCTGCGCAGCGTTGCCGAAGGCGGTAGCGAAGCCTTCTACCACGGCCCCATCGCCACCGCCATGGCGGACTTCATACAGGAGCAGGGTGGCTGGCTGGCCGAGGAGGACCTGGCCGCTCATCATTCCGATTGGGACGAACCGATTAGTACGACCTACCACGGGGTGACGTGCTGGGAGTGTCCACCCAACGGCCAGGGCATCATCGCCCTGGAGGCCATGAACATCGCCGAGGGCTTCGACATTGCCGGTATGGGCCCGCAGAGCGCCGATCGGTATCACCACCTGGTTGAAGCTACTCGCCTGGGTTTCGCAGATGCCTTCGAGTATCTTGCCGACCCCCGCTGCGTGGAGGTGCCGATCGCGGCATGGACCTCCAAAGCGTATGCCGCCGCACGCCGCGAACTCATCAACCCACAAAAGGCGATGATGACCGCGCCCTACGGCAAGATGGTTCCGGGGAGCGACACGGTCTATATCAGCGTGATAGATGGGGAGGGCAACGCCTGTTCGTTCATCAACAGCGTGTTCGCCAACTTTGGCTCCGGGTTAGTGGTCCCGGGAACCGGTATCGTCATGCACAATCGGGCCTCCCTGTTCCAGATGAACCCCGAGCATCCGAACGCCCTGGCTGGCGGCAAGCGACCCTTCCATACCATCATCCCAGGCATGGCCACCAGGGATGGCGAGTTGTGGCTCAGCTACGGCGTCATGGGTGGATTCATGCAACCCCAGGGGCACCTCCAGGTGATCAGCAACATGGTCGATTTCGGCATGGACTCCCAGAGCGCCCTGGATGCGCTGAGATTCCAGGTGGTGGGTGACGAACTTTGGCTGGAAGGCGACGTGGAGCCTCAGGTGGTCACCGAACTACACCGTCGGGGACACCGGGTGAGCGTGATGCACGGGCCCCATCGTGGCGGCGCCGGCGGCATGGGCGGTGGTCAGATAATCAGCCGGGACCCTGACAGCGGCGTGCTCAGCGGCGGCAGCGAACCGCGCAAGGACGGCGCTGCCGTGGGCTGGTAACCCCGGGTAGGACTGCCCCCGTATCCGCTGGTGTCAGCGCTCTGACGGAGGGGCTGGACGGAGGGGCTATTTGGACAACCAGCGCCGGAACCGCTGCCACGTTGTCTGGGGTGGCGGTTCCACTGCCCGGCCACGCCAAACCTGGGCGTTCTGGTTAGACGCACGCTGGATGAACATCCATGCCACCGCCAACGTGATCACGGCCAAGCCGGCGATCATCATCCAGGCGATGTGCGTCACCAACAATCCTGCCAAGGCCAGCACCAAACCGACGATGGAGAGCTTGGTCGGCGAGATCAGCCGTTTTCGCGTCGGAGGCTTGGGCGCAAAGGGGGACGGTTCATCGTCAACCGGCGTGACCGGGTGCTGCGTGGCGGGCGGTGGAGCACCGTCGGCCGGGGGTTGAGTGTCCAATTCGCGCAGAATTTGCTCTATTTCGTCTTCGTATCGCTCTTTCATCATCCACATCCGGGGTGCAGGGGCGTCTGGACGGTGGGTTATCAATCAGGAAAAGCTTGTGCAGATTATAACGTGGCATTTCGGTGAGCGTAACTACCTGCCGACGATATCCGTGAGATCGGACCGTCGATTTCTCTCCGGTCCAATCCGGCCATAACGACACCAGGGGCTTGCGATGCTCCGACCGATTGATCCGCCCGGCAGCCGCCGGCCCAACAATCGCGCGTCCGATAAATGTTTCCGCTCGCCATGAGGTGGTCAACGGGTCGCCCGCCGATGCCGGGAGAGGCCGTTAGCCAACGACTCTGTTGTTGGCTGGGGAGAACGAAAGACCGCCAGGCCGAACCTCAGGGTCATTCGATTACCGGCAATGTCATTGCGAGCGCAGCGCGGCAATCTCGTTGGCGTCCTTCGACAGGCTCAGGATGAGCGGGATTGCCACGTCGCTTGGCTCCTCGCAGTATATGTGTTGGATGTCAAGGGCGGTTCAGGTTGCGGGTTGGAATTGAGCGGTCCAGGGGGTGCCGCGGCGGGCTACGGCGTTGAGTTGCAGCAACAACTTCCGCATCACCGCCACCAGGGCCACTTTGCCCGGTTTGCCCCGCTGACGCAGTTGCCGGTAGAAGTGTCCCAATCCGTCGGCGCGGCGGATGGCGACCATGCTGGCCAGGTACAGCACCCGTCGTACTGGCCGGCGTCCGCCACGGGTGGATCGGTAGCCGCGCTTTTGACCACTGTCCCGAGACCAGGGAGCCACGCCACACAGGGCGGCCAATGCCTTGCCGTCGCACCGGCCCAACTCGGGCAACCAGGCGACCAGCGCGGCGGCGGTCTGCACACCTACCCCCGGCACGCTGCGATACAACTCAGCCTGACCCCTAAACTCCACGTTCTGCCCCACGAGGTCCTGGTCAGGAGTTCCTGGTACTGCTCATCCAGCATCCCGATCTCCTGGTCCAGCCAGGCGATGTGCCTTCGTATGGAGTCCTGGGCTCCTGGGTTGCGCACCCGGGACAACCGGCTCTTCTCCTGGGTCCGTTGTCCCACCAACTGCTCCCGTCGGCGCAGCAGGTCCTGCAACTGGCCGCGGTCGGCCTCCTGGGCCAGGGTCGGTGCCGGTTGGAAGACCGCCCCATAGCGAGACAGCACCCGGGCGTCCAAACCGTCGGTCTTGGCCTGATAACCACAGGCCCGAGCAAAGGCCCCACCTGGTTGGGATGGGCAATATGCACCGGCACTCCACCCTGGCGCAACCCGTCCACCACCAATCCTGCATAGCCCCCGGTGGCTTCACAAACCGCCAGCGCCGCACCCTGGGACTGCAACCAACCCACCAACTCAGCAACCCCAACCGCCGTGTTGGCAAAGCGTCGCACCTTGCCTTCGTCCACCGACACATCCAGTGCCCTTTTGCTCACGTCGATCCCGGCCACGTCGATCCCGGCCACGTCGTTCCCTGCCGTCGATTCACTCATCTGTCGGTTCCGCCTGACCTGGTGTGATCTTGTGTGATAATGGCGGCGCCGGGACTCTCCACACTGGCCTTGCGGGACTAGCCACCCGGGTATCCGTTCGGAGCAGCCCGGCGCCTTACGGGAGGGGTGTCCTACTGCGAGACGGTGCAGCCGAGCTCTCCGCCCGGCCCACCTAATGACAGACGACGCGCCCCTCCCGCCTGCCCCGCAAATTGGCCCATTCGCGGGACATTTGCAACATACAGATGACATTAGGGGACAATCGAAAGACACTGCAGAGCAGTACGTAACAGTTCAGAGTTGCGGGGAAATGAGCAGTTGACGGCAGGCGGTGAGCGGATTTAGACCCTGGGCGCGCCAGGCGCCGAAGATGGATGCCAGCGTCATCTTGCTCTGTGTGCCTTGCTCCGAGCGGGTGCCGCCGCTGATCTTGCGGCTGACCACCAAGTGGCGCAGGCTGCGCTCGGCGGCGTTGTTGTCCGCTGGCACGTCCGGTTCGGCCACAAAGACAAAGAGTTCCCTGATGTGGCGTTCAATGCGTCGGCACAGCTTGGCCTGGGTTGCCGACGGGTCGTGCCGGAAGGGTTGGCCGAGGGCCACAGTTGGCGTTCCAGGGCCAGTTGGGCGGTGCGCCGTCGCTTGGCCTGGGGAGGGGTGCAGGCTTTGGCTCGGTCGTAAGTCCCGTGGACGGCGTCGGCCCACCTGGCCAGTGGCGCAGCATCAGGGTAGCGGGCGCGCAGGTCGTAGCGGGCGCGCAGGTCGTGGATGTCCCGCAGCAGGTGGGCCCAGCACCGCTGCTTGGGGCCATCATAATGGTGGTAAGCAGCGTAGCAATCGCTGACCAATACTCCGGAAAAAGCATCGCTCAGGGCTTCATCCACCACCGTCTTGCCCCGGCCCCGCCGCAGGAAGTAGCGTTCGGTGGGGGTGCTGAAAGTCCACACGTAGCCGTTGGCCCCGCTCTGACGCCAGCCGGTTTCGTCGGCGTGGACCACCGGGCTGGCCCGGACGCGGTCCAGTATGCCGGCTACCATCGGCTGGGCCTTTGGCGCCGTCTGACGAATGGCCCCGACGATGGCGCCCTCGCTGACGCGCAGTTGCTGTACGGTATCCAGA
Source organism: Dehalococcoidia bacterium (assembly GCA_965220105.1). GTDB lineage: Bacteria > Chloroflexota > Dehalococcoidia > Lucifugimonadales > UBA3495 > Bin87. The sequence continues at coordinate 385,175 of OZ244811.1, forward strand.
TACCGCTGGATGGTGCGGAAGGGCATTCGCGCTTCTTCCCGTAGCGTGGCGACCAGGCTGAGCAGGTTGACGCCGCGGCCCTGCCGTCCCAAAACCACACCGTCCAGTCCCGCCGGGGGCGTGCAGCGGCGCCGGCACGCCGGGCAAGTCCGCGCCGGGCAAGTCCGAGCCGGGCAAGTCCGAGCAATGTAGACGTGCTCGGTGACCCGTACCGGAGCCACCGGCAACTCGATGACTTCCCGAGTGCGCTGAGTCCAGCCCCCAGTCAGGTGAGTCCCGCAATCGGGACCGTTCTCCATCACGTACTCCACCCGCACGTGCTCCACCCGCTGGGTGGACGTCATGCGCCGGCGGGCAAAGCCGTGGCGTCGCTGCTTGCGGGGCTGCTGCTTCACCGGCGGCTGGCGGCCCGATTTCGCCTGGCCTTCCAGTTCGGCAATCCGCCGCTCCAACCGCTCAATCACCCGCTGCTGTTCCAGAACGGTGGCCTGCAGTTGGGCGATGCTGGCGATGAGGACAGCGCGGTCGGCGGTGGTGAGGTCAACTTCAGTATCCATGCCCTGTAATATGACATAACCACCGCCACCCGTGCCAGCGTTCGGCAACCCGCCTTCGGCCAATTCAACCCACCAACTCTGAACTGTTACACTGACACAGGGCCTTTTCATTCTCCGGTGGCGCCGGAGGTATAGGGAATTCCCAGCAGGGCGAAGGGTTCGGGGAGATGAGCGGTGTGGCGGCGCAGGGCAGCGGCTACGTTGGTATGCCCGGCCCGGCGCACCAGGGCGATGACCAGGTTGCGTAAGCCCGCCATCACCTGGGGTGCGGCCCCGGTCCTTACTTGAGAGCGGTCTTCGTCAAAGGTGACGTCCCGCACCCAGTGGACCCGGTTTTCCATCCCCCAGTGCCCAAGAGAGACTTTCAACAACCGCTCAGCTCCGGCGGCGGTGGCGGGCAGACTGGTGAGCGCATAACTTACCGTCACCTGGCTCCGCCCCTTCACCGTCCGCCGCCGCTCCAGCCGGCATACCGGCCGGAGATGCGGCCAAGCCTCCCCCACCGCTCCCGAACTCCCCGCATAGTCATTCAACTCCGGGTCCGACAAGGCCCAGAGTTCCCGCTGCTCCAGCCGTCCATGACGCTTCTTCCCCGGTCCATCCACCCACACCGTCAGCGTTGCCCCTCTCGCCCGCCACTCCCGCGCCTGCCACTCCCGCGCCTGCCACTGGGGAACCCTTGGCCCCTGCTCTCCCTCAGCTGCCAGTGGGGGAAAATGCCTCGGCCAAGTCCCGGTACAACGTGGGCTGGCGCTCCTTCACCGGCAACAGGTAATCCCCGCCGCCGTCCACAATCTGCCAGCACACTTCCCGCTGGGTCAGCAGGGCGTCCGCCACCACTACCCGGCCCGCCAACGGCGCCTGGTCCAATACTGCTTTGGCCGCCGCCAATTCCTGCCCCTTGCCCGGCGCGGCTACCTGGGTCAGCACCGCCCCGCTGCGGGCGCCATAGGCCGACACCAGCTGCACTCCGGGTATCCCTTCCCCGTGAATCCCCCCCGTGAATTCCCCGCAGGGTCTTGCCGTCCAGGGACAGTGTCTCCCCAGGGCCTGACCCGCTGTTGATCAGCCACTCCCCCAGCACCGCCTCAAAGGCGTCCACGTCCAAGTCTTTGAACACCCGGTGAAAGGTGGCAACACAGGGCGTCTTGCCAGGGCTGAACCCCAGGAGTTCTCCCCCAGGAGCTCTCCCCCAGGAGCTCTCCCCCAGGGGCTCTCCCCCAGGGGCTCCGTGGGCCCGGCCCCACTGGGCTATGGCGTACAGGCTGCGGGCGCCGCACAGCATGGCGCAGACGGCCAAGCTCAGAATAGCCCCCAGACTGTGCCGCCTCTCCTGGCTGCTCCGGTGATCCGGCACCAATTCCAACGCTTCTTTTAACCTCATCTCCCTCACCTCTACACTTTCCTGCCTCAATCCTAAAACTATTTTGAGAAGATGAAAAGGCCTTGTACACTGACAGAGGAGATTTCGCTACTCCGATTCTAGGGTAGGTGGAGCGTATATCGATCAACGGACTGACGATTTTCGTAATCCGATTTGCCCTCAAATTCTGCTTTTCCGGGCAGGTCGGGTCGGTGAAAACTTCCTGTCCGGGTAGTGAGCGACGTTTCCGAGGTTTCGCGATTCACAAGCCTCGCTGGTGCTAACGATCACCGATTCCAGCATCGGGTGCTGCTACAGCAACGAGCATCGCTCTCGCGGCCTGAGACGGTATTTTGCGGCCCTACGTAGCATCCCGACGAATCCCGGTGGGCCGCTCTCCGGGCGTCTGGGGACGCCCCGGGCCGTGTTATGCCGCTATGGCAGATTTTTGGTGTGCATCAAGGGCATCCGCTGCACGCCGGCCAATACCCGAGGCTCGCGGCCGGCGTGGCCTAACCCTCCTCACACACAGTGCGAAGGCCCGGGTCATCGCCCGGGCCTTCGCACTAGGCCACACTAGTAGTCCAACAGCTTTGGAATGATGGCATGAAGAGAACGCATCTTGACGGGGAGCAACTTTGCCCAAGTGTTGCCGGGCGATCACGCCAATCTCCGCTACTCCTCATATCAAAGATTTCGTTCTACTAGTACGGTCCAGCAGGCCTGCCGGACCGCCTCTGGATGGTGTCCTCAGTTGGTGGCGACGGACATGCCGGGTATCGCGTTGCCGAAATATTGTGTCAGCGCGTCCCTCCTCTAACCGAAAGAGTGTGTCAAGCCGCGTCAGTTGGGCGCACGGGAGTCATCGGTTCCACTTAGGTCATGCAGGACGACTGACAGCGATATGGCGAGGCTGTCCGTGATGTCGGGCCTGGTGGCCTCGGCGGCGCCGCGCTCGGCTGCCTTCTCCAGCGAGGATAGTTTTTCACCGGAGGGTGGAGTTGCCATCTGGACGGTCACGACGATTTCAATGGTGTCGCTGTCGTAATAAGTCACGCTGTCCTGTACACCGTCCTCTGCCATCACCGCGAAATGCGCTCCGACTACCGCTTCCTCCACCTCCCGCCTGGTGAACCCTGGGCCTTGGCCGGTTTTTACTCTGATTTCAGCGTGAGGGTAATCGGACTTGAAGTTTTCGATGGCATCGTGGGCGCTGCCGGAGATTGAACCCGAAACCTCGATATAGGCAGTTGACCCACTGGTTATGGCAACATGGACTACGCTGTCGGGTTCGTCGTTCCGAATGGCCATTACCATCGCCGAGAAGTCATCACGCCAGACATAACGCGCTATGGCTTCATCAAGGGTAATCCCCTTTGTGTCGGCCATGAATTGCACGTCTATCAGTTCGGCAGGACTTATCGTGGGGGTGGGCTGGTGGCTCACGGTAGCCGTGCTGTAGTAGATTTTCACCGTCTCGCCGTCATCGTGACCAGTTGCCAGTACCGCGATCACGACCACAGCCGCGATCACGATCAGAACGCCGCCGCCGTAGGCGAGCCACATGTACCAGCGAGTCCAACCATTTTTTGGTGAGGCACCTCGTTCATTCTCGGTCATCATCGGGAAACCTCCTAAGGAGCGGCGCACCATACGGAAAGACGCCGCAGGTCCGAGCAGATTGGTCATGCCGCCGTTCCATCAACGCGAAGGGTGCCAGCTGGCACCAGACTATCCACCGTCACTAACCGCGTCGACTACCCAGCACGCACAATGGATGCAATCTACACCCTGCGGTATCGACAGCCAATCATGTCTCACCAGATAAGCCGCGACGTGAGCGCTGGCTCGTAACGAGGAACACACAGAAGGATTCTCCCTGCGCTGATGTCAGCCTCCGCCAAAGTAACGCGCCTTAGCGTCCTCGCGCAGATGTCACAACTGTTGGTAGTTCCCAATAAAAACGCGGCCGTGTGATAGAGATCCGCATGCGCAACTCCTTGTGCCACTCACCGGGCAACCATTGCCCGGTGCGACGAGTGGCGTAGTATCGATTGTTTGCCAGGCATCCTCCTTTTCGCAGGACAACATCGTCCCGCCCCAGTTGGGTTTCAGCCAGCAAAAAGCCCCGCCGCAATCGACGGGGCTGGACACGCCAGAGACACAGGGCTACCATTAAGCCCGATGGCGGAGCACATTTCCCCATCGCCGCGGCCTCGGTGTTCGCAGCACCGGGGCCATTTTGTTGGCTCGCGGAGCCTATCGACAGGTCTGCACGCTGTCAACCAATCGGGTGTCGCCGCTTTATGTCCGACTCTTGTCCAAACACGTAAAACGCGCTGGAAGCCCATAGAGTTATCCGACCAGCGCAGGAACGCCAAGGCGGGAATCAGACGCCAATGCAAGAGTTCGAGAACTTAGCCTGAATTCCAGTTCCCGTAAACCAAGCCTACTTGAACAGCGCCACTAACCGGCTGTGCATTACGCAACGGTGCGCCATCGACAACAGCAGGTGCAACCAGGGTCGCGGCAGGCCCTCTCCCGCAGCTGTTCAGGTTCCCTGCGTCGCGCCTTCGGCAGCTTGATTTTCATGTGCCTCATGTGGGCGTAGTCGTCGGCCTGGAGGTGCGCCAGTGCTGTGGCCAAGTAGCTCAGCATCGACATCGCCGCGGCTTGACCAGTGTTGGGTGAACTTGCGAAAGGTTCTCGCTACGCTGCTCGTTGCAGTCCGTTCAGTTGGTGAAGTAGCAACGACGCAACGATGCCGGTATCTGGCTTCTTCTCGTGTTTTCGTTCCCAAGCCTTCGGCAGCCTGATTCTCATGTGCCTCATGTGGGCGTAGTCGTCAGCTTGGAGGTGAGCCAGTGCGGTGGCCAAGTATGCGAGCATCGACATCGCCGCGTGTAGCGACACCTTGCTGATGTTGAGGTACCGGTGTACGTTCATCAAGCGACTGTGCTTGGCGCTGCTGAAGTACCGCTCAATCACGGTCCGCAGCTTGTACTTTGCCTTCCATTCCTCCGAGCAGCGGGGCAGCAGCCCCACTATCCTCAGCAGTTTGCCCTCGGGCTTCTCGTAGTGCGTGGAGTTGCAATACCGCGAGAAGTGGACCTTGCCTTTGAGGTCGCAGCCCTCAGCGGGGCATCGGAACAGGTGGCCCTGCTCCGCGTCGGTTTCGACGTACTGCATCGGCTTGCCGCCGACGCACGTTGGCCGACCCTCTGCCTCGTAGATGCCGTCGTACAACCGCTTGCCGGTCTCTTCGTCCTTTGCAGGCAACCGGACGGCGACCACCGGTATCAGCCCAAGGCTGACCAAATGCTTGATGTTTTCTATGCTGTCGTAACCCTTGTCCCCCAAAAAATACCGCGGTCCCAGCGTCTCGTAAAGAGCCAGACAGTCGTCCAGGTCCTGGACCATCACCACCACGTCGCTCGCGTTGGCTGGACGGGTCGTGCCGAACAGTGGCAATCCATAGTTGGCGTCGGCGACAACGTTGACCTTGTAGCCGAAGTAGAACTCGTCCTTGCTTTCCTTTCGGCCTGATTTGGTGTCGTTTCCCGCGCTGGCGCCTTTCTTGGAACTTCCGCCCTTACCGCGTTTCCTGGAACTCGGCTTGGCAGAGCGCACATTCTTGGCGGTCCGGTGACCCCACTTGGCGTTCGGGTCCTTGGAGGGCTTTTCCTCGCCCGTCTTCCGGCTCCTTCTGCCGGGCCGCGCCCAGGCTTCGTCGTCGGTGCTGTCCATGACGAGGGATTCGCCCAGCGGGGGCTTGTCTGCTGGGACGATGTCGGCTTCCCGCAACCGTTCGATCTCCTCCCCGCATTCCAGGAATACGTCCGCAATGATCTTGTCGATGTAGTCCATGAAGTCTGGTATTTCGACCAGTTTCTTCTTGAACCTGCTGTACGCGCCCTCGCTGGGAGCGTGGGGCAAACAGCAAATGCGCAAGAAGCGTTCGTTGCCGCCAAGCTTGTCCAAGAAACCGTTGGCGTAGGGCTCTCTGAGGACGAATTGCATGACGTAGGCACTGAGCATGGCTGAGGCCGGGTAACCCGGGTTTCCACCATTTCGGTGCGGCTCCTCGAGAACGTTTATTAGGGCTGCAGAATGTGAAATAACCCCCTCGATCACGGCTTCCAGAAAGCCGTAGCCTGATTTAGGGGGTTGTGTAGAGTTTCGGGTAGAATTAGAATAGAAGTAGCCCACTGGACTTTTTGAAGGGTTCTCGGGGGGCAAGGCCGCCTTGGAGCTACGAACTCTAGGCGGCCGTTTTTTGTACTTATTCGACTGCCTAAATTCTACAATTTTCCCGAATAATTCTCAACCCGCCGGTGTCAGTATTTAGTAGATTCTGCAACTCAAAACTACGGCAGGAATAGCTCCTGGAGTGTCTGCGGCAAGGGCAGATTATTGAGAATGAAGTGTCGCCGTTTCATACGGCAAATGACCATTTCGGTGGGTCGAGACATGACGTTGCAAGGCATCACGGATACCGACCAAATCCGGGGTTGGACCGGGCTGGGCAGCTTGACCAACTTCCAGCGGTCAGCTTCGGCACTAAATATGCCTGCCGATTCGGTCTGGCGACCAGCTGTTTACCCGGCTATGAAGCCTAGTGCAGGCGTTCCGGTAGGTGCTCCCCGGAAAATCCCTCAACCAGACCGCGGTATCTAGTTTGCTGAGTCCTCGTGCGCCAACGCCTAAGGGCAATTGAACGCGACATGGTTGGAAGCACCCGTAATGTGCCGTCTACGGTCAGCCCAAGAAAAACGCATCGGTTCCTAAACAACGACGCATACAAAATGACCTAGCGAAGTGGTTGCACCTCGGTTTCCAAGGCACAAAACACTAAGGCGCAACACGTTTGAAATACCCGAGGCCGTGATGACGTAATCCGCCATCAGTTCTACGATATTCGCTGTCACAATCGGGAAATTTGAGTAGCGAAATTTCCTCACACTGACATCAGGTTCGTTGACTGAAATGGGCTACCACAGTATAGTAATAGGCCGGAGTCAAACATGCCCAAACGTACTTACCAACCTAAAAAGCGACGCCGGGCCCGCGTGCACGGTTTCCGCTCCCGTTCCCGGACCTCCGACGGTCGCGCGGTCCTGCGCCGACGCCGTTTCAAGGGCCGGCAAAAGTTGTCCGTCTGATCGGGCGCTCCCGGTCGCCGTAACTTCCCCCTTTTGTTGTCCGGTTGTGATTGTTGAATGTTGCGTCGCCACCGTCTCACCGGCGACAAGCGGATTAGGGAACTCTATCGCGGGGGCCGTAGCGCCGCCAACGATTTGCTGGTGATTCGTTTGCTACCCAACGGAATGGACCGTAGCCGTTTCTGTATTGTGGCGGGCAAACGGGTCGGCAACGCGGTGGTGAGGAACCATACCAAACGGCGGATGCGCGAAGTAGTGCGTTCGCTGCCGGTGCAGGCGGGCTGGGACGCCATCCTTATCGCGCGCACTCCGGCCGCCCAGGCCGATTACCGCCGGGTGAAACGAGCCGTGGAAAACCTGTACCGCCGAACCGGGTTGAAGTTGCCGGAACCTTCCAACGCTGACACGTTGCTCCCTCCATGGGCGCCCCCAGAGGCGGTGCGTTGAAACCCGCCGCCATTGTTGCCATCCGGTTCTACCAGCAGGCCATCTCGCCCTACCTGCCCGCCGTTTGCCGCTACGAACCCAGCTGTTCCCAGTATGCCGCCGATGCGGTCGAGCAATATGGGGTCAGGAAGGGTTGCTGGTTGGGATTGAAACGAATCGCGCGCTGCCGTCCCCGGGGCGGAAGCGGTTACGACCCGGTAATCTGAACAAATAACATGCCGAATTGGTTCCCGCCCTTCCGCACCCGCCGGGTTACTCGCGAATCCTCCCCTACCTCCTCTACCGCGATTCCCAGTTCACCAGAACGCTTCGGACGCATTGGATTCCGGATCCTCGTGGCTGCGCTGGCCGTGTTGGCGCTGCTGGCGATGGCCGGCTGTCGGCCCAATTTGGGCGCATCCACCCAGGGTTGGGGCGCCATTTCCGTTGACCAGGGGGTCGTTTACGCCACCACGCTCAATGGCCAGGTCTTCGCGCTGAATGACCGGGGCGTCGATGGCGTCAGCACGCGCTGGACGTCCACCGTGGGCGGTGAAGATGGGTTCCTGGGCTCCTACAACCCGCCGGCGGTCGGCCAATATTTGTACGTGGCCGGTATCGACGGGTTCCTCTATGCCCTCGACGCTCGGGAGAGCGGCGTGGTGGAGACGGTCTGGCGCAACCCGTCCGTCGAGTCGGAAGACATGGCGCCCCTGGTCGGCAGCCCGGGCCTGGACGAGGCCAGGGGCATCGTGGCCGTCGGGTCCGAGGATGGCGGCTTGTACGCCTATAACGCCATCACGGGCTTAGCGCTCAGTTGGTCGCCCTTCCGTACCGAAGGCGAGGTTTGGTCGACCCCGGTGCTTCGCAATGGCGTTGCCTATTTCGGCTCCCAAAGCGGCGTCATCTATGCGCTGAGCCTGGAAACCGGCGTCCCGATTTGGGAATTCCAGACCGGCGGGGCAGTGGTTGCCGAACCCCTGATCCACGACAACATGCTGATTGTGGGGTCGTTCGATCGCCAGTTGTACGCCCTCGGCCTGGATCACGGAGATTTGCGATGGCAGTTCCAGGGGGACAACTGGTGGTGGGCGACACCGGTCTCATCCGGTCGGTTGATTCTAGCCCCGTCCATGGACGGCAGCGTGTATGCGCTGGACGAAAACGGCGCCCTGCGGTGGCAACACGACACCGGAGCGCCCATCGTGGCCGACCCGGTGTTGCTGGAGCGGGGTCTGGCGGTTGCCAACGTCGACGGGAAGTTGTCGGTGCTCAGAGCCACTGAGACCGACCACGGCTCGTCCCAGGAAATCGCCTCGCTCACCCTGGGCGACGGCGAAATCAAGGCCCCGTTGATCAGTCGGCGCGACCCGGTAACCGACGGCGCCGGAAGACCCAGTTCCGTTTACATTGGGTCCGACGATGGCACCGTGCGGCGCGTTCAGGTGGTATCCGGCATCAATATTCTCTGGTGCTACAACACCAAAGAGAACAACAGGTGCAATTAGGCGCGGGCTCCCAACCGGTTGACCGAACAGGACGTTACTAGTGGAATTTCTCTCCATATTCGTGTTGTTGTGGAACGAAGTAATCATTCGTCCCATGCTCAATACCCTACTGGTGCTGTACGTCCTGTGCTTCTCCCAAATGGGAATGGCCATCATCGTGTTCACCGTGCTGGTGCGGGTGGCCACCATACCGCTGACCGTGCGCCAGGTGCGGCAGATGCGTTCCATGACCGGACTGCAACCCCGGGTGCGGGAAATACAGCAGCGCCATGCCGGCGACCGGCAGCGCATCTCCCAGGAGACCATGCGGCTCTATCGGGAGACCGGCGTCAGCCCCATCGGATGCCTGGGCCCGCTCATCGTGCAGATGCCTATCCTGATCGGACTGTTCCGGGTGCTCATCCAGACGCTGTTCAATAACCCGGAAGACCTGGTCAATCTGTCTGACAAGCTGTACTCCTGGCTGACCTTCGTACCAATCCATTCGGCGGTGCCGGTGGACAGCCACTTCCTGTGGTTGGACCTGAGCCAGCCCGACCCGTCGCCCATCGTAATGCCCATCCTGGTGGCGGTGTCCACCTGGGTACAGCAGAAGATGACGCAGATGCCGTCCCCGGACCCGCGTCAGCAGTCCAGCCAGACGATGATGTTATGGATGATGCCCATCTTCCTGGGCGCGTTCTCCCTGGGTTGGCCCAGCGGCCTGCCCCTATATTGGGTGGTATCAAATCTTATCGGCATTGGAATCCAGTACTTTATCACCGGTTGGGGGCCGCTCTTCCCGTTGTTCCCCAGGCGTGGCGATGAGCCGGCAGACGCAGCGCCGGCATCGCCTGCTCCCAACCCACAGGAGAGTGGAACTGATGGATCAGATAGTTCAAACCGGTCGGACCGTAGAAGAAGCCGAAGAGCTGGCTCTCGCGGCGCTCGGCGTCGACCGCAACGAGGTAGAGGTCGAAATACTAAATAGGGGCCGGCAGGGGTTCCTGGGAATCGGTGGCGAGATGGCCGAAGTCCGCGTCACTCGACTGGGCGCTGACACCGGTTCGGACCACGATGAACAACCCGGAGACGATTACTCCGAAAACGACTACGCGGACGACGAATACCGGGATGACGACGAATACCGGGATGATGATGACGATTACGCCGATCAAGTCGAAGTCGCTCCGGCGGCTCCACGCGTCGTAGCCGAAGCCGGTTCGCCCGCTGCCGCCGCCGTCCAGGCTATTGAGCGCATCCTGGATAACGTGGGCGCCGAGGTGGACGTTTCCCTCCGTTCCGACTTTGACGAGTTGGCCGGCGGGCCCATCATCGACATCCAGGGCCCCGATTCCGGCCTGTTGATTGGGCGACGCGGCGCCACCCTCCAGTCCCTGCAGTTCATCGTCCAAAGCATCGTGCGCCAGCAATTTGAACAGGACGTAAGGGTCTCCGTGGATGTGGAGCAATATCGGCAGCGTCGTGAGGACTCCCTCCGGGAGATGGCCGAACGGGTGGCCGACCGAGTGGCCCAAACGGGGCGCAGCATCACCCTGGAACCCATGACGCCCTCCGACCGCCGGGTAATTCACATCTACCTGGATGAGCGGGACGGCATCCGAACCGAAAGCGTCGGGTTCGGCGAGAGCCGCAAGGTGCAAATCATCCCGGAACGTGGCTGATATAGCCGTAAAACTCACGCGTACCCACATTAATCTGTCATTGCGAGGAGCACCCGCTCATCCCGAGCTCGCCGAGGGACGTGGCAATCTCGATGAGGTTGAACACACGGCGGGGAACCGCCGTTGCTACGACGACGAGATTGCCACGCTACGCTCGCAATGACAAAGTGGGTACGCATGATAGGGGTTAAAACGTTGACCGTGGGCCGGGCGCTCAATAGAATACGTCTATGAGTTACTTCTTGCCCGACAGTGGCCGGTCAACTCCCTTCGACCATCCCCGCGAAGAGTGCGGCATCGTTGGGATTTTTGCTCCTGGTACCCAGAGCGTCTCGCTGACCGCGGTGGGGTTGTTCGCATTGCAACATCGGGGCCAGGAGTCGGCCGGGGTGGCCGCCTCCGACGGCGGCGTTATCCGGATGCACACCGGCATGGGACTGGTGGCCGAGGCTTTCACCGACGGCGACCTGGAGAAAGTAACCGGCGACCTGTCCATCGGGCACACCCGGTATTCAACCACCGGCTCGAGCGATTCCCAAAACGCCCAGCCCCTGTTGGTGCACGGCGTCAACGGGACGCTGGCCCTGGGTCACAACGGCAACATCATCAACTCCGTCCAACTGCGGGACCAGTTGCTGAGTCGGTGGGACTGCTCCTTCGCCACCACCACCGATTCCGAGGTGATTGCTCACCTGCTGGCCAACGCTCCGGGCGCCACCTGGCCCGAACGGGTCTTCCATGGCATGCGTACCATGCAGGGTGCGTTTTCCCTGGTGTTCCTCACCCCGGACGCGGTGATAGCGGCCCGTGACCCGCTGGGCATCCGTCCCCTGTGCCTGGGCAAACTCGAGAACGGTTGGGCCGTGGCCTCCGAAACCTGCGCCCTGGATCACATGCAGGCCGACTTCGTGCGCGAGCTGGAGCCAGGTGAAGTCGTCATTATGAATCGCGACGGCATCCACTCCGAGGTGTACAGCGGAGCAGCCCGACGGGGTCGTGCCCTCTGCGTGTTCGAGTGGATTTACTTCGCCCGCCCCGACAGCGTGATGGACGGGCGGCTGATGTACAACGTCCGGGAAGAGATGGGCGCTCAGCTGGCCGTCGAGCATCCCGCAGATGCCGACCTGGTTATCGGAATTCCCGATTCCTCCACCTCGGCAGCGGTGGGCTACTCCCGACAATCGGGGATACCCTTCGCCAATGGCCTGGTTCGCAATCGCTACGTGGGTCGCACTTTCATTGAGCCCGAGCAGCAGCGGCGCGACCGGGGCGTCCGCCAGAAATTCAACCCCATGCCGGCCATCCTGCGCGGCAAGCGCCTGGTCGTGGTGGACGACAGTATAGTCCGAGGCACCACCACGCCCCACGTCGTAGAACTGCTCCGTCGCGCCGGCGCCACCGAAGTGCACCTGCGGGTGTGCGCGCCGCCCATCAAGCATCCCTGCTACCTGGGCGTGGACATGGCCACCCGCCAGGAATTGATCGCCGCCAACAAGTCGGTGCCCGAAATTCGCGACTTGACCGGCGCCGATACCCTGGGCTACCTGAGTGTCAACGGGCTGATGGGCCTCGTGCGCGGCGACTCCGGCGGCTTCTGCGACGCGTGCTTTACGGGCAATTACCCGGTCCCGGTGCAACTGGATCTGGGCAAACTGTCCCTGGATAATACGGCGTCCTGAATCCGGCGCTGAGGCAGGCCCGATGACCCAACCGGGAACCTACGAGGCCGCCGGCGTCGCCCTGGACGCGATGGAAGGCCTGAAAGATCGCATCAAGGCCTTTGCCGCCATTACTCACGGCCCGGAGGTACTGGATGGCGGGAGCGGGTTTGCCGGTCTATTCGCCCTGAGCGGCGTTGAAGAACCGGTGCTGGTGGCCAGCGCCGACGGGGTGGGCACCAAGCTCAAGATCGCTGCTCAGCTGGGACACTTCGAGGGGGTGGGCCAGGACCTGGTTACCCTCAACGTCAATGACATCCTCACCAAAGGCGCACGCCCGCTATTCTTTCTGGACTACGTGTCTTTCAGTACGTTCGACGAGCACCGGCTGGAGATGCTCATGCGGGGCATGGCGTGGGGATGCCGGGAGGCCGGCTGCGCCCTGATTGGCGGCGAAACCGCCCAGTTGCCCGGCGTTTATTCGGAAAATGATTTTGACCTCGCCGGTTTTGTCGTCGGCGTCGCGCCTCGTCAGCAACTCCTGGACGGCAGCGACATTCGCCCCGGAGACCGTCTGGTGGGGATCCCTTCCAGCGGAGTGCACACCAACGGCTTTTCCCTGGTCCGTCGGGTTTTCGGCGTGGATGACGACCCGGCGACGCTGTTTCGCCCGGTGCCGGGCCTGAACCGAAACCTGGGTGATGAACTGATGGTGCGTCATCGCGCCTATTACCCGCTTCTGGAACCCTATCTGGGCCAGGTCAAGGCGCTCAGCCATATCACCGGCGGCGGCTTGCCGGGCAAAGTGCCCGCGGTGCTACCCGATTCTGTAGCGGCGGAATTTCGCGTCGGCGCCTGGCGCGTGCTGCCCATCTTCGACGCCATACGGCAGGCGGGCAACGTCGATGACGCGGAAATGTTTCGCGTCTTCAACATGGGCCTGGGCATGGTGGCAGTGTGCGACGACGCCGGAGCCCAGGCGCTGCTCGACGGCATATCCGACGCCGTGGATGTCGGGGCAGTAATTGAACGTGCCGGCGACGTCCGCGTAACTTTCCGGCATTAGTAACTATCGAAATTCGAGGGAAATTACAGTGAAAGCATTATTGAGCGTGTATGACAAGACCGGGGTCGAGGGTCTGGGCCGGCGTCTCACCGACGCCGGTTACGAGTTGATCAGCACCGGCGGCACCCACCGCAGCCTCGCTGATGCCGGCGTTCCGGTGCGCCAGGTTTCCGACGTGACCGGTTCTCCGGAGATCCTTGAGGGCCGGGTCAAGACCCTGCACCCCACGATACACGGCGGCCTGTTGGCGCGGCGTGATTCGCCCGACCACATGGCCGAGTTGCAGGCGCAGGGTATCGACGCCATCGACCTGGTGGTGGTCAACCTCTATCCCTTCGCCGAAACCATCAGCAAGCCGGATGTCACGCTGGCCGACGCCCTGGAGAATATCGACATCGGCGGGCCGACCATGCTGCGCGCCGCCGCCAAGAACTTCCCTTCGGTCGCCGTTGTGGTCGACCCGGCAGACTATGACTGGGTGGCCGATGCCCTGGCCGGCGACGGTCTGGACCACGGACAACGGCGCAGCCTGGCCGCCAAGGCTTTCCAGCACGTCGCCACCTACGACGCCGTCGTGGCCGACTACCTGGCGACGGACCCGGCCTCAGAAGAAGAGATGCCCGAGCAACTCACCATCGGCCTAACCCGGGTCTCCGCGCTGCGCTACGGCGAGAATCCACATCAACGGGGCGCGCTGTACGTCTCAAGCGGCGGCGGTTCGGGCGGCCTGGCCCGCGCCCGGCAGCTCCACGGACGCGAGCTTTCCTTCAATAACCTGATGGACGCCGACGCAGCGTGGCGCATCGTCAGCGACTATGCCGACCCCACCGTGTGCGTCATCAAGCACGCCAACCCGTGCGGCCTGGCATCGTCCGACGACGTGGCCGAAGGGTACCGCCGCGCCTACGAGGGCGACCCGGTGTCCGCCTTCGGCGGCATCGTGGGCTTCAACCGACCGGTAACGTCCGAGGCCGCTCAGGCCATGGACCCGGTATTTTACGAGGTGGTCGTCGCCCCGAGCTATGAAGACGAAGCCCTGGCCACTCTCCAACGCAAGCGCAACCTGCGGATTCTGACGGTGGACCGGGCCGCTAGTGGCGCGGGCGGCGTCGACTACGACATACGGCCCCTGAGCGGAGGGGTCCTGGTGCAAACCCCCGACGCCATCGCCGAATACCCCGAAGAATGGACTACCGCCACGCAGCGCGCGCCCACCCCGGAGGAGCTGGCCGACCTCACCTTCGCCTGGAAGGCGGTGAAGCACATCAAGTCCAACGCCATCGCCTTTGTGAAGAACCGGACGCTGGTGGGCATGGGGGCCGGCCAGCCCAACCGCGTGGTCAGCGTGCACCTTTCCCAGCGTGCCGCCGGCGAGAAGTCGACGGGTTGCGTGCTGGCTTCCGATGCCTTCTTCCCCTTCCCCGACAATATCGAGCTGGCCGCCGCGGCCGGCATTACCGCCATCGTGCAGCCGGGAGGCTCAATCCGGGACGATGAGGTCATCGCCGCCGCCGATGCCGCCGGGATTGCCATGGTGTTTACCGGGGTGCGGCACTTCCGCCACTGATCTGGACCAATCCTCGTTGGACGCATACCTGGACATTGAGACGACGGGATTCATCGGCCACTCCTATCCGACCGTCGTGGGCGTAGCCGTGGACTTTCCGGGGGACTGGTTCGTGGAGCAGCTGGTCGGGGAGGACATAACAGCCGACGCCATCCGCCATGTGCTTGAAGGCGTCACCACGGTGTACACCTTCAACGGCTCCGGGTTCGACCTGCCGTACTTGGCCCGGCGTCCCGGCGTGGACCTGAATCGCTGGTTCCGGCACGAAGACCTGATGCACTGGTGCCGACGGGCCGGTCTACGGGGTGGTTTGAAACACATCGAGCGGGTGTTGGGCATTGAGCGAAACCTGCCTGACATCGACGGGCGCGACGCCGTGCAGTTGTGGCATAAATACCGGTCCGAGCAAAACCGGGATGCTCTGGACTTGCTGCTGGAATACAACCGGGCGGACGTAGAAAACCTCTACGCGCTACGCAGGTATCTCGAAGCACAGATTGACTGGAGGCAATGATTTGGACTTGGGATTGAAGGGTAAGAACGTCGTCGTAACGGGCGGCGGCACCAACATAGGGTGCTCCATCGTGCTGGCCTTCGCCGCCGAAGGCAGCAGCGTCGCCATCGCCGAACTCAACAAAGAAGCCGGCGCAGCGGTGGCCACCGAGGTCGAGGGGTTAGGCGCCGGGGGCTCTGCCATCGTTATTGACGCCGACGTAACCGACAAGGACCGCACCGACGCCACCATGTCGGACGCCATCGCCAAATTGGGCAGCATAGACGTTCTGGTCAACAACGTGGGTTGGACCATTGATCGGCTGTTCCTGGAAAAATCCCGGGAAGAACACGTGCGGGAGGTCGACATCAACCTATGGGGGGCCGTCAACTGCATCCACGCCGTGTTGCCGCACATGATCGAACGCCAGACCGGTTCAATCGTCAGCATCAGCAGCGACGCCGGACGCATGGGGGAGTACCGCGAGGCCGTCTATTCGGCCTGCAAAGCCGGCGTCATTGCCCTCAGCAAATCCATCGCCCGGGAGACCGGGCGCTACGGCATTCGACTGAACATGGTGTGCCCTGGCCTCGTGGTCCCGCCCCAGTCGGAGGTGAACAACCCCGATAGCATGTGGAGTCAGGGAATGCAGGACATCTTCACCGAGGATGTCCTGGAGCGGGTGCGGCGCGCCTATCCGCTCCGTCGGATGGGCACGGCCCAGGAGGTCGCCAATGCAGTGGTTTTCCTGGCCTCGGACGCCGCCAGCTTCATCACCGGTCAGACCCTCAGCGTCTCCGGCGGTTACACCATGATGTAACGCCTGGGAGCGGGAGCAGGGAGACGGCCCGCGGGGGCAAATGCCACCAAGGGCAACAAAAATCAGGGGCGGCCAAACGGCCGCCCCTGTTGGTTGGCGCTACGTGCGGAGAATTACCGCTGGTTGGTGCCTACCAAGGCCCAGGCCTTCTCCTCCATGGAGGGAACGACGGCCTGAATCAGGTCGTTGTCGACGTTGGCGGCGACGGTGGGGTAGCCGGCGCGGTCGATCATGTTGGCCAGGTTGCCGGCCTTGAACTGGTCCAGCGTCCAGGCCAGCGTGTGTCCGCTGGTGGTGGTGTCCCAGTAGACCCGGACATCCTGGTTGCGCGGGCCGTAGTGGTAGTGCGGCGCGATCTCGAAGCAGTCAAACGCCAGCAGTTCGAACTCCTGACCCAGGTGGTCGGTGAGAACGTGGATGGCCACGCCGCGGTCGCCGGCCGCGCCGATGTTGTCGCGGAACTCGACGCCGAAGCGGATATTGCCAGCTTCATAGATATGATTGCCACGGAAGTGGGTTACCGTGCGGCGCTCGTCGCGAGACTTGGACAGCGCGCACTCTTCCACTTCGTCCATCTTCTGCTGGTCGACGGGGTTGGCGTCAATGGCCATGGCCAGGTCGTCGTAGCCGGAGCGGCGCGCCATGCCGGACAGGTTGTTTCGGATGTTCTTCAGCGTCCAGCCCAACGGGGTGCCGATGGTGGTCTTGTCCATGGGCAGCCGGATGTTGTGGTTCTCTGGACCGTAGTGGTAGTGCGGGGCCTGGTCGAAGCAGTCGAAGCGCAGGATTTCGGTGTCCTGACCGTCGACGTCAGCATAGACCTGCACCATCAGGCCCTGGTCGGGCATGATTTCCTTGCGGTACGACAGCGTTACGTCCACCGGACCAACGTTGAAGATGGTATCTCCCTTTTCCATTTTGTCCTCCTGTTTTGAGACGGGTCTGTTTATATGCGAACGCGTCAACGACGGCGCTCGTCGGTATGCAGGCAATTATAGCACCGCAATTGCGCTTGGCAACTATCAAAGTCAAGAATATACCCAAGATTACGCAATTACGGATTTGAACGAATTTCAGGCGCCGCCGGATACCGCAGACCGACCCAAACCGAACCGGCTCAGCCCAATCACGTATAATCCCTTCGTCAGCGGTGACCCGAATGCCATCAACCCAATCTCAAATCACATCCAGCTTCCCCGGCGTCGGGTATCCGGTGGGCAGCCGCGTGTGTTTTCGCAAGGGCGGTGATGACCTGCTAGGCACGGTCGTCGCGCTCCGATTGCGCCACGCCGAGGTGTTGACCGACGGCGGCGAGCGGTACACCGTCCCTTACTCAGCGTGTACCAGCGTGGGGAACACCACGGCGCCGGCTGTATCCCTGGAGCAGGTCGAAACGTTGGCGAACGGGCTGATCGATCAACACCAGGCCGGCGGTCGTCTGGCCAAAGCGTGGCGATTCGGGTTTGACCTCGCTCCGTCCCGGGCCGGTGCTTGCAATTACTCGGCCCGGCGAATCAATCTCTCGGTCAGCTACTGCCAACGGGCCACCCGCGCCGAGATTGAGGACACGATCCTGCACGAAATCGCTCATGCCATCGTGGGGCCGCGGCACAATCACGATAAGGTGTGGAAGGCCAAGGCACTGGAAATCGGGTGTGCCGGCGAACGGTGCCACCGGGTCGAGCACTCCACGCCCCGCTGGGTGGGAGAGTGCGGTTGCGGCCAGCGCTGGTTCCGGCACCGCCTGCAACGCAGGTTGATGCAGGACCGGGTTTGCGCCAAATGCCGGGGTGTCATAATCTGGCGGTCAAACACCACCCCTGCCGATTGACGGCGCTGCGCTGCGGTCTATAGCCCTGCTGAGTTCGCCTCGCTGGGTGATGGCCGGCGTGAAGGCGAATCACCGATGCTATAATCCGACCGCTGCCGGGCAGGAATATCACGCCCTGAAATCTCGCTCCCGGCTCGAGGCTCCTTTATGAAAATTGGCGTTAGCATCCCTCGCCTGCCCGATGCAGACGGTATCCGGGAGTTCTCCCAGCGTGCCGAGCAGTTGGGTTTTGAGTCGGTGATGGCCGGCGACCATGTTGTTCTGCCCGTCGGCGGCACCAACCAGTATCCCTACACGCCCACCGGCGCATTCCAACGGCCATCCGACGAGCCGTTCCTGGAAACCATGACCATGCTGGGCTTCATGGCGGCTTGCACCAGCGAAATCCGTCTGGGCAGCACCGTGCTCATCCTTCCCTACCGTAACCCGGTGGTGCAGGCCAAGATGTTTGCGTCCCTGGACGTCCTGTCCGGCGGACGGGTCATCTGCGGCGTCGGCGTCGGCTGGCTGGAAAAGGAATTCGACATCCTCGGTGTACCCTACGCAGACCGGGGCCCAATGACCGACGAGTTTCTGGAGATTTTCAACGCTCTTTGGACGGAGGAAATTCCCGAGCACAAGGGCAAGTACTACCAGATTGATGGCATTTACTTCGAGCCCAAGCCCCTTCAACAACCCCGCATCCCCATCTGGGTGGGCGGGCACACCCGACGGGCGTTGCGACGCACCGCCAAGTACGGCGACTGTTGGCACACCACCCGCCAGACTCCGGATTTCGTCGCCGAGAACCTGCCCTACCTGCGGGAGCAGACCGAACGCGCCGGTCGCGATCCTGCCGACATCACCATCTCGCTGAAGCGCAGTCTCCACTTCACCGACATGGATGGCTCCGAAGAGGGCGTCGGCGTGCGCTCCGGCGGCGCACTTATTGCCACCACCCAGGAGGTCATCGAAGACCTGCACTACTGCAATGAGTTGGGCATCGACCAACTTACCTTCGATTTCCGCGTGGACGGCATCGGGCCCTGCATCGAGGTAATGAACCACCTGGCCGAGAATATTCTCCCCGTAGCCGACCGGCTGGCCTAGCCGTCTCCATCCCCTCTCCCTTGATGGGAGAGGGTCAGGGTGAGGGTGATCTCCTCGACAACTTATGGGAGAGGGTCAAAGTGAGCGTGATCTCCTCTACAACCCGCTCTCCCTGAACCACTCGGCGCGTTCTACCAGGTGCTCGGCGGTCATCCGCATCTCCTCGATCTGGTCCTGGCTAACCTGCCGTTTGATCGACCCGGGAACACCGGTGACAAAACTCCGGTCCGGCACGTCTACACCGGACAGCACCACGGCGTTGGACGCGATGAGGCACTCACGACCGATTGTTGATTCGGTGAGGAAGGTGCAGTTGTTGCCCAGCAGACTGCCCGTTCCGATGCGGTCGCCGTGGACAACGACGCAGTGACCGATGGACACGTAATCCTCGATGACCAATCCATCCCCGTGCACCACGGAACCTTCCTGGACATTGACGTTGTTGCCGATGGTGATCAGATCGCCGTCGCCTCGAATCGTGACCCCGGGCCAAACGCTGCTGTGTTCGCCGATAACCACGTTGCCCACCACGTAGGCGAACTCGCTCACCCAGGCCGTGTCGGCGATCTTCGGCGTTATCCCTCGCAGGCTACGAATCAAAATATACCTCTCGCAAACGAATGCACCCCCGACCACATCGGGTCGGTGGGCGCCAAATTCCCCGGTTGCCGATTATAACGCCATGCACCGCACGGCGAAAGAAAGCGGGCCTGCGGCCAGGGTCTTTCGATTGTTCCCTAATGTCATTGCGAGCACAGCGTGGCAATCTCGTAGCCGTATCGACCAACGCTGTCGTCAGCTCGCCTTTGACCGCTACGTTCCGATAATCAAAAGGCCCTGGCCTGCGGCGCATGGCAATCGCATATTGGGTCGATGACGGTGTAATTCCTAACAAGCCGTTCGTCCTGAGCTGGTCGAACGACGCACAACCAGGTGGTTGCCGGCAACTAGCGAGCGCGGCTTGCCGCACCCAGAACCAAACCGTGACCCACTCTTAAGGCACCGCTAGCCTAATATTCGATTGCCCTGGCCTCCGGTGCGGGCCTCCGGTGCGGCCCTACCGGTGGTTTCAAGATTTGCTACCCGCGTCATTCGACGTGTCGCGGGGCGCAGCGACGTGGCGACCGCGTTCCCGCATCGGGCCAGGTTCGATGCTGCGCTGAAGCTGCGGCCGCGCCGTTTACCCAAAGGCCGCGTGCTCCGGGTGCGTCGCTTCAGAAAAACGAAGACACTACGAGCAATCCTCCCGGAGCACCGAAGAACACTATGCCAACGTAGGCGATACCCACCGACTTGCGCTCACTAACCACTCGGGCCAGTTGTTCCGCCGCTGCGACCGGGGCCCTCCGCAACCACGGCAGGCCGTATACGACCAGCACACCCAGCACGTTGTAAAGCAGCTGCACCAGCGCTATCTGCAACGCCGGCAGGGCCTGGCCGCCCGATACGGCAGTGGCCGCCAGCAACGCCGTGATGCACGTGCCGATGTTGGCTCCCAGGGTGAAGGGGAAAACCTGCGCCAAGCTGAACAATCCCGTCCCGGCCAGGGGAACGATCAGGCTGGTCGTCGTGGACGACGATTGCACCACCACCGTGATAACCGTCCCGGCGGCGATTCCGGCCACCGGCCCGCGCCCCATCGAAGCGTGCATGACCCTTTGCGCTCTCCCGACCATCAGGCGACTGAGCAAACGGGAAATCAGCATGATCGTCGCCAGGACTAACGCCACGCCGACCACGATCATAAGGATGCCGTTGTACGGTTGCGGCACCACGGCCAGCGCCCGTTCCAACCCCCCGATGACCGGCTGCGTTGCTGCTCCAATGAAGTTCACCGAGTCCTGGTTGTAAGAACCGTCCCCGATGAGCGGGGTCGCTACCGCCAGCCCGGCTCTTTCCAGGAAATGAAAAGCCAACTCCAACGGGAGAAATATGACGATGCTCAGCAGGTTGAAGAAATCATGCACCGTCGCGGCGGCGAACGCCCGGCGAAATTCGTCCTTCTCGGTCGCGTGGGCCAGGCTCACCACCGTATTGGTAATGGTGGTGCCGACGTTGGCGCCCATGACGATGGGTACCGCAATGGCGACCGGCATTCCGCCGGCTACCAATCCCACGATGATGGACGTGGTTGTGCTCGAAGACTGAACCAGCGCCGTGGCCAGCACTCCCACCAACAGCCCCAGTAACGGGTTGGTGGCAAAGGCAAACAGGTTCTCCGTTTGGCCGCCGACGGCGGAGCCCGACCCCTGTCCGATGAGACTCACTGCCACGATGAGCAGGTAGATCAACAAAGGCACGCCCAGCCATCGCGCGGCCGGACGTGCCAGGGCCATCGGCGTCACTCACGCCCTCTGCATCTGCACTATCAGGAAACCTGAAGCTGCTATTCCCGCCAGGCCTTCACCGCTTGCCGGGCGTCGCGCTCCCTTTCCCGCTCAATTATCGAACGGCGTTTGTCGTATTGGCGCTTGCCGCGGGCCAGCCCCAACTCCACCTTGGCGTAGTGGTTTTTCAGGTACATCCGCAAGGGCGTGAGGGTCAGGCCCTTTTGAGCCGTTTGCGCCGCCAGGTCCTTGATCTGCCCCCGGTGCAACAGGATTTTGCGGGGGCGACGCGGTTCGTGGTTCAAGTAGCTCGCCGCATCGTAGGGTGCAATGTGGACGTTGTGCAGCCAGAGCTCCCCGTCCTGCGCCCGCGCATAAGCGTCCCGCAGGTCCACCTTGCCGGCCCGAATGGACTTTATCTCCGTGCCGGTCAGCACCAGCCCGGCCTCCACCCGATCCAGTATCTCGTAGTCGTGGAGCGCCTTGCGGTTTACGGCAACCTGACGATTGTCGCCGTTGCCGGAGGCTTTGGCGTTCTTTTTGCTATTGCGGTTCTTTCTGGCCATGACGTTTCAGACGCGCGGGTCGTGATGGCGCGCTCCACTCTATTGTAATCCATTTTGCGACGTTCATTGCGTGACCAGCTCCCGTT
The DNA here is from genome assembly GCA_965220105.1 of Dehalococcoidia bacterium. Classification (GTDB taxonomy): domain Bacteria; phylum Chloroflexota; class Dehalococcoidia; order Lucifugimonadales; family UBA3495; genus Bin87. Next base: position 407,358 of record OZ244811.1, read on the forward strand.
GCAGGATTTGGACGGCTTCCTGCAACGCAACGTCTTCTTCCAGGTCGATGGGCAGCTGCTGCACCTCCGTCTCGATCTCGACGTCGGGTGTGACGCCATGGCCTTCAATCTGCGTGCCATCGGGCAGGTACCAGCGCCGGATGGAGAAGTAGATGGCCGACCCGTCCGACAACTTACGGGTGATGTTGACGCTCCCTTTGCCGAAGGTAGTTTCGCCCACCACCGTCGCCCGGTCGTTGGCTTGAATGGCGCCGGCCAGAATCTCGCTGGCGCTGGCCGAAAACTGGTTGACCAACACCACAATCGGGATGGAGACACCGGGGCCCCGGCGACCGGCGGTGTGGTCGGTGCGGTCGCCCTGGGCGTCGATCTCGTAGAGCACGGGACCGCCCGCCAGGAACATATCGGTGACGTTGACCACCACGTGCAGCAGCCCGCCGGGGTTGTTTCGCAGGTCCAGCACCAGGCCCCGACCCCCGGCCTCATTGAACTCGTCCAGCGCCTCCTGAACCTCATCCTCGGTGGTGTTGGAGAAACCATACATCCAGAGGTGGCCAATTCCATCGTCCAGCATCCGGAAGGCGGTGCTGTCGATGGGAATGCGCCCTCGAGTGATGGTGATGCTGACGTTTTCGTTGCTGCCCAGGTGGCGCACCAGCAGCGTTACGTCCGTGCCCCCGGGCCCGCGAATCAGGTTGACCGCTTCTCCGAGGGTGTAACCGCTGATGTCTGCACCGTCGACTTGCAGGATAACGTCGCCCGGCCTGATGCCGGCGGCTTCGGCCGGCGCTCCAGGTATGGGCGCGATCACGGTTAAGCCCGCTTCGGTGAGGGTAACCTGTGCGCCGATGCCCTCGAAGAAACCGCGGTAGCCCTCCTGCTCGCTGGCGTATTGCTCGGCAGTGAGATAAGAGGCGTGCGGGTCGTCCAACGTGTTCAGGATGCCCCGGATTGCGCCGTCGGTGAGCTGTGCGGCGGTCAGGGCGTCATGGTCGACGTGCTCCGCCAGCAATATGTTGTACGTCTCTACCACCCGCGCAAATTCCGGTGGCAGTTCGGTGGCCGGTTCGAGCGTATCGTCAGCGCCGCCAGGCAGTAACCCGCAACCCGCGGTCAACAAAAACAGAAACGCGGTGGCCGCCAGGAGGGCCGGCAGAACGACGCGGTGACGGATCTCTGCACGGAACATCGGCGCATTGTAGCACGGCCTCCGCTTCCACCCCGGCGGCGCAATTGCCTCCGCGTTGACACTCCATGATGGCCGCTGATAGCATCGTCGGCACCCGGCGCAAGCGCACAACGGAGGATTGATTTGGTCGGCATCGCCGCCTACGGCGCATACATCCCCCGCTTCCGACTGGGAACGGCGACTGATGGCTGGAATTCCCGCCAGGAGCGCGCCGTCGCCAACTTCGACGAGGACAGCGTGACCATGGCCGTGGCCGCCGCCGCCGATTGCCTGGGTGGCCGCGATCGCAACGCCATCGACGGCATCGTCTTTGCGACCACCACGCCGCCCTATGCCGAAAAACAGTGCGCCGCCATCATTGCCGCCGCCCTGGACCTTCGGCAGGACATTTTCGCGACCGACCTGACCAACGTGCTGCGCGCGGGTACCAGCGCCCTGAAATCCGCTATGGACGCGGTGGCGGCCGGCAGCGCCCGGGAGGTGCTGGTGGTGGCGGCTGACAACCGTCAGGGGCCACCCCGCGGTGAAACGGAGCGTGCATCGGGCGACGGCGCAGCGGCCTTCGTCGTGGCCGCCGCCGACGTAGTCGCCGAGTGGGTCGGCAGCCATTCCATTACCGACAACATGCTGGACACCTGGCGGGCGCCCGGCGATGCCTTCGTTCGCACCTGGGAGGATCGTTTCGCCTCCGAGGAAGGTATCGAACGCATTGTGCCCGAGGCTATGTCCGGATTCAGACAGCGCTTTTCGCTTGAGCCGGCCGATGTGTCCAAGTTGGCCCTTTACGCACCGGACGCCCGCCGCCATTCCCGGCTGGCCCGCCAGCTGGGTTTCAACGACGAGCAAGTGCAGGAACCCGGGTTCGGAGTGGTCGGCAACACCGGAGCCGCCTTCGCCCCCATGCTGCTGGCCGCCGCGCTGGAAACGGCGGAACCCGACCAATTGCTGCTGGCCGTCTCCTACGGCGACGGCAGCGACGTGCTCGCCTTCCGCACCACCGGCGCCGCCACCGATGCAGCCCGACCGACCATGGGCGTCACCGGGTGGATGGATTCCAAACGAATTTTAGACAGTTACGAAACCTACGCCCGGTGGAGGGACGTCTGGACCCTCGATGACGCGGCCCGGCGTCCCGCGCCGGCTTCCCCTTCCGTCTCGGCCCTGTGGCGAGAGGGAGACAAAAACCTCCGCCTGTACGGGGGTCGCTGCCGCAATTGCGGTTACGTGCAATACCCGGCGCAACGCGTCTGCGTGGAATGCCGGCAGTACGACGACTCCGAGCCCGTGCGCCTGAGCGATCAGCCCGGCGAGCTGTTCACCTACTCCATGGACTACATCGCCGGCGCCGTGGACACACCCCTGGTGGTGGCCGTGGTCAATTTCCAGGGTGGGGGCCGGATGCTCTGCATGATGACCGACCGGGAACTTGACGAGATACACGTGGGTATGCCTGTCGAGATGAGCTTCCGCAAATTGCGCGTCGTCAACGGCATCCACAATTACTATTGGAAAGCCATACCGCAGCGCCGGCCCGCCCCCGTGAGCGCGCCCGCCTGATAAGGAGACTGTTATGAGCGGAATACGAGATCGGGTCGCCGTTGTCGGGATGGGTTGCACTCGCTTCGGAGAGCGTTGGGACGCGTCCGCAGCTGACCTGATGGTTGAAGCGGCTTACGAGGCCTACGAGGATTCCGGCCTGGGCGCCGATGATATCCAGGCCGCCTGGCTGGGCACCGTCAGCAGCTTCCGCACCGGACAGCCCCTGGCGGAGGCGCTGAAACTGGATTACATCCCCATTACCCGCGTCGAGAACGCCTGCGCCACCGCCACCGACGCCTTCCGCAACGCTTGTTACGCGGTCGCCGCCGGTGTCTACGACATCGTGCTGGCCATGGGTGTGGAGAAACTGAAGGACAGCGGATTCTCCGGCCTGGCCATCGCTGCCGGTCCCGGCTCCGACGTGGAGCCCCCCACTCCGCCGCCCTCTCAATTCGCCATGGCCGCTACCCGCTACTTCCACCACTACGACATCGACTACGATGACGGCAAGCGTACCCTGGCGCAAATCGCCTCCAAGAACCACCACAACGGCACCCTCAATCCCAAGGCGCACTTCCAGCGCGAGGTTAGCGAAGAACAGATCATCAACGCCCCCATGATCGCCTGGCCCCTGGGGTTGTACGATTGCTGCGGCGTCAGCGACGGGGCGGCGGCGGCCATCATCACCACGCCCGAGATTGCGCGCACCCTGCGGGACGACTACATCCTGGTCAAGGGCCTGGGGCTGGCCGTCGGCGCGTTTGGCGTGTTACGCGACGACTGGGACTTCACCCACTTCCCCGAAACGGTGCGCGCCAGCCAGGCCGCCTACTCCGAAGCCGGCGTCACCGATCCCCGCGCCGAAATAGACATGGCGATGGTGCACGACTGCTTCACCATCACCGAGCTGATTATCATGGAGGACCTGGGCTTCAGCCCGCGCGGCCAGGCCAGCGCCGACGTCGCCAACGGCGCTTTCTCTTTGGAAGGCGATCTGCCGGTTAACACCGACGGCGGCCTCAAGTGCTTCGGACACCCCATCGGCGCCAGCGGCATCCGCATGATCTACGAGGTCTACAAGCAGATCCAGGGCAAGGCCGGCGGACGCCAGTTGCAGAAGGCCGACCTCGGCGTTACGCACAACCTGGGCGGACGACCCGGCTCCTTCACCTGTTCGGTTGCCATTTTCGGTCGCCCTGATTAACTCGTCCCCTCTCCCTTGATGGGAGAGGGGTCCACGTTGCGTCCAGGCGGGGTTACACTGTCTGTCCGGTGAAATTCCACGCGGATAACGACGCTGCCGGGACGTGCACCGCCACACCAGCCTCGTTCAGGTTCAGGCGCGGTCGACTCGACAGCCCCCGGCACCCGGCCAATGCGTCCACGTAGCTCTGGGTAAAGCGCAGGTTCTTGACCGGGTTGGTCAGTTCCCCGTTTTCAATCAGGAAGGTCCCATCCCGGGTCATGCCCGTCATGACGCATCCCCGGCTGTGGGCCAGACGCGTGTAGTAAAACCGCGTCACGTAGATTCCAAGCTCCACCGATGCGATGAGTTCCTCGGTGCTGCGGTCTCCGCCGGCCATGAACAGGTTGGTCGCGGCGGGGCCGCCGGTTGCTCCCCGTTGGTGCCCGGTGGAACCCAATCTCGCTTTCGCCCCAGTGTAGGAGTTGTGCACCGGCCCGCGCACCACGCCGTCGGTGACGACATCCACGCGTTGCCTGGGCACACCCTCAGCATCAAAGGGCGCCGGCCAGCCCGCCGGGTTCAGGCCATCGTCCCAAATGGACACATCCGCGCTCATCGCCGGTTCGCCCATCACGCTGTTCATCCAGCTGCGCTGGTCCTGCACCATCTGCCCGCCCATCCCGTAGGAGCTGAGCGCTTCCAGCATGTCATCGACGGCGTAGTGCTCCAGCACGACCGGATAATCGCCCGGCTCGAGGGTCTGGGGGTTCCGTCCCCGCACCGCCTTGTCGATGGCTTCATCGGCCAGCGCTTCCCCGTCGATAGCGTCAATGCGCCAACCGCCGTCTTTGGACCAGCCGGCTGCGTCGCCGTCCCGGGCGGTGATCAACAGACCGGCGAAGGACCCGGCATGGTAGGCGTCGACGCCCCGGGTGCTGATCACCGCCAGCTCCGACACCCCGGTGCGGCAAAACCCCGCTGCTTCCAACCCGGTTTCAGCCGACTTGCGGCACACCATGCCCACCATATCGGCCCGCCGGTGGGGGCTGCACGTTACCGTCGTACTGTCCCAGGCCGCGATCTCGGTGGCCGCAGCCGGTTCGGGCAGCCCCGGGAAGTCCGGGTCCTCCGGCATCAATCGGGCGTGTTCGGCGGCCTGACGAACGGCGTCGGCCAGCCCGGACGCCGAAAAGTTGTTCGTTACGGCCCGGCCTACCCGCTTGCGGTTCGCCACTCGAATGTGCGCGATGGCGTCCTCGTGGGACACGTTCTGGTGAATGCGATTGTTGGCGAATCGCGTCAACGCCTGCTCCGTGGCCGTCACGTAGATGTCTGCATCTGCCGACCCGGCGTGACGCAGCGCCTCCCGCAGCAACGAACGAATTTCATCCCTACCTAACACGAACTTGGCCGTTGCTGCGGCGTTAGCCCATCACTCCGACCCGCACGTTCCTGAACCGGGACGGGCTGGCGCCGTGGCTGGTGTGGGCAATCTGACCCGGCTGTCCCTTGCCGCAGCGGGGCGTCCCCCACAGCTGCCAGTAGTCCGGACCACAGACGGCGTCGCAGCTGCGCCAGAACTCCGGCGTAATGCCCGTGTAGGTGCAATTCCGCAGCAGCCGACCCAACTTCCCGTTTTTGATTTCCCGCCCTACTTCGGTGCCAAACTGGAAGTTGTACCGCCGGTCGTCGATTGACCACGAGCGGTTGGTTTCCAGAAAAATGCCGTCATCCGTGTCGGCAATCAGGTCGTCCAACGTCCAGGTTCCCGGCAGCAGGCTCACGTTGGTCATGCGAATCAGCGGGATGCGGTTCCAGGATGAGGCCCGCATACAGCCGTTCGACGCCAGGCCCAAGTGCGTCGCCGACTCCCGCGACATCAGGTAGCCGACGAACTGCCCGCCCCGGATGATGTCGGTAGCCTGAGCTGGCAGACCCTCGTCGTCCCAGCCGAACGTCCCCAGGCCCGTGGCGCTGGTGCTGTCGGCGCTGATGTTGACCTGCTCGGAGCCGTATTGGTAACCGTGCAGCAGGTCGGGGGTCAAGAAGGACGTGCCGGCGAACGCCGCCTCATCGCCCAGGGCCCGGTCCAGCTCCACGGCGTGGCCGCAGGACTCGTGAATCTGGAGCGCCAGCTGGCTGCTGTCGATGATGATGTCGGTGTCGATGCCGGACGGGCATGCTGCGGCGGTCAGCAGTTCTACCGCTTCTTCCGCGGTGCGTCGGGCATTGCCGGGCAAATCCATCGCCACCACGTATTCCCAACCGGCGCACCCTTGCTGGCGTCCGTGGGATTGGGGATACGAACGCCGTTGAATCTCGCCGTCGCCCACCGCGGTGGCCTGCACGCCGCCGCCGGCCTCGTGAATGGTTTGATTCACCAGCGCTCCTTCGGTATTGGCGAAGGTGCGGTCCTCACGGATGAAGACCAGGTTAGCCATCCGGGAGGTAACCTGCGGAACGGTCGCCATCTCAGCGTCGGCGGCCAGCAGCAAACCCAGTTTATCGTCCATAGACACGTTCGCCGGGTCTATCTCCAGCGGCGTCCGGTAGTCTCCCCGGCTGGCGACAGCCTGGCCCAGCACGTCGGCGCCGCCGGTTCGGGTTGCGTTGTGTCGGGTTGCGTTATGTCGGGAGGAAGCGCGGGCGATTTGGACGGCCTGTCCGGCGGCCTGGTCGGCGGCGTGTACCGTGAGGTTGCGCGTGGACGCAAACCCCCACGACCCATCGTAGAGCGCGCGGATCCCCAGGCCCACCGATTCGTCGGTGGAAAGGGTCTCTACTACGCCGTTCCGAACTACGATGCGCTCTTCCCGGTTATGAACGATGCGTAAGTCGGCGTACTGTGCCCCACGGTTTCGCGCCGAGTCCAGCGCCGATGCGATGATTTCGTCCATGTCTGCCCCGATGCCCGGCGACTAGACCGGGAGGAAGGGCTCGTCCGACGGTGGCGGCAGTTGTTCGAATGCGTTGATGTTGAAGGCCAGCACCGAATAGTAGCCCATCAGGTTGGTCAGTTCGATCAGACCGCGTTCGCCGAACTCGGCCAATGCGGCGTCGAAGGTGGACTGTGACACCCGCCGCGTCCGGAAAAACTCCCGTCCGTAGTTGATGACCGAAGATTCCGCCGAGGACAGCGCAGGCAGTTCCTGCTTGTCACGCAAGGCGTCAACAAGCGCATCGCTCAGCCCGGACCGGCGCCCGGCGGCAGCGTGGGCGTGCCAGATGAATTGGCAGTCCAGCTCCCGGGCGGTGGTTATCATCGCCAGCTCTGCCACGTTGTCGGGCAGCGTCGAACCCTCGGCGCGCAGGTAGGCCCGCAGCACTTCGCCCCGCTGGGCAATCTCGGGAACGTGCAGCTGCACCGCGATGGGGCCAAATTCCGGCACAACTCCACCCCGGGAAGACACTATGGCGTCGAAAGCATCAACTTGATCCTGGGGAACCGCGTCGCGAGCGGCGATGGGAAAGCGTGGCATGTTCAGGTCTCCTTTTTGGAATCAGATGGGGTGGATGTCTTACTGGCAGTGGGGAATCACTTCCTCACCGAACAGCTGGATGGCTTCCATGATGCGCTCGTGGGGCGGGCCGCCGGAGTGGGCGTGGCGCAGGCGTAACAGGAAATAGTCGGCGCCCGTCGCCTCCTGCCAGCGGTGGAAATCATCCACCACTTCCTGCGGCTCACCGATGATGAGGCGGTCGGGAGCCATGTTGGCCATGTTGATATCAGCCTCGTCGGTGTAACGGCGAAACTCGTTCAGGCCGTTGCGCCAGTAATACTTGTAGGCATCGATGACCTCCGGCCCGTACACCCGTTCCGCCTCGGCGCGGGTTGGCGCCACCCAGGCGTCCCGCATCAGGCACAGCGCCGGCTCCTTGCCCGCGGCTTCCGCCGCCTGCCGATACGCGTTGGTCAGGGTGATTGTGCTCGGCAGGTCGGTGCTGGGACCGGCCACGAACCCGTCGGCAATTTTGCCGGCCCGGCGCGCCCCGGGAGCCCGGCTGGCGCCGATCCACAGCGGCGGTGACGGGTCGGAGTACGGTCGCGGCGTGATGGTAATGTCCTCCAGGTTGAAATGCTCGCCGGAGAAGTCGAACCGCTCGCCCTTCCAGCACTGGCGGATTATCTCAATCCCTTCCTCAAAACGGCTGACCCGCTGCTCAACGGGAACGTCGAAGGTGCGGAAGTCCACCGGCTGGTAACCCAGGCCCACCCCCAGGATAAACCGCCCCCGGGACACGATGTCCAGGGTGATGACGTCCTCGGCCATCTTCACCGGATGATGCAACGGCAGCAGGATCACCGACGTGCCCAGGTTGAGCGTCGTGGTCTGCGCTGCCACCGCGGCGGACACGATGAGCGGCGACGGCAGGAACCCGTCGCGGTCCTGATGATGCTCGCCGAAGAAGCACGAGTCAAAGCCTACGGATTCCGCCAGCTTTGCTTCGGCCACTACTTCCTCAATCCGCAGCGCCAGGTTCTCTCCGGCCGGCGGGTCAGCAATCGAACTGTAGATCCCAAATTTCATCGCCTATCCCTGATAATTACCCTATAACTGCACGATTCTGACGATGATAACAGACTCCGGCTCTCGCCAAATCCCTGGACCCGGTATGTTGATGCTTGGGCGATGCGCCAATGCAGATAGGCGTTACTTGAAATGCGGCAACACCCGGTTGGAGAACAGCTCCATCTGGTCAAAATATTCCTCGGGTTCGCCGGACAGGAATCCGAAGATGAAGTCGCGCACGCCGGCGTCAATCCGTTCCTGTATCGCGCCGATGCAATCCTCGGCGTTCCCGGTGATGCACAGGGCCCGGGCGATGTCCTCGGCGCTGCGCTCCGGCGTGACGTAGCGCTGCCCGATGTGGGCGACCGCCGCCTGCAGCGCCTTTTCCGGGTCGGCGTTGATGGCGGTCGGCTGATTCAGGCCCCAGTGGTAATTGCCCAGGTCCCGGCCCGATTGTTCCGCCATCTCCCGCACGTTTTGATTCGTCCGCCGGATCCGGTTCACGGTGAAAAGGTACGGATACCAGCCGTCGCCGGCAATGGCGGCCCGGCGAATCGCCGCGTCGCTGCGCCCGGCGACCCAGATCGGCGGGTATGGTTCCTGCACCGGTGTGGGCAGCAAAGATATGTCGTCAAAGTTGAAAAACCTGCCGTGGTGTGAAACGCTCCCGCCCGACCACAACCCCTTCATCACGTCCAGCATCTCGTCGGTGCGCCGCCCCCTGGTGTTGACCGGAATCTCCAGCGCCTCAAATTCCACCACCGTGTCCCGTTGCCCGCTAACGCCGATGCCGAAATCCAGCCGGCCGCCGGAAATCTGGTCCAGCGTGGCCACCAGCTTGGCCAGCATTACCGGATGGTACAGCGGGGCGATGACGATGCCCGTCAGGACCCGGATGCGCGACGTTGCGCCGGCCGCCGCTGCCATCGCCGGTATGCCCATCATCGTGGGGCGCGGCGGTTTGCCGTCCATGACGTGCTCGCCCACGGCAACCCGGTCGAATCCCAGGTCCTCGGCCCGGCGGGCAAACTCCGCCACGTCCCAGTAGTTGTCGACGCTCAGGTTGCACCCGAAAGTGATGGTGTCGTTCGGCATTTACGCGCTCCCATTTCCCCGCTCTAGTGTTGAGACCGTTGTTGCGTCAATGACGTTACGCCGGGTCTACTGCGCCAGCATCTCGTCGGTAATTTCGGCCAGTTTCCCGCCGCTCAGGATGCTAACCCATTTGCGGTGCAACCGGCCATCGGCGGTGATGAATAGCGTCGCCGGCAGACCCAGCACGCCCAGCTCCCGCACCACCGCGGCATCATCCGTGTAGCCGGCGGGATAACTGACCGACAATTCCTTCAGCAGGTTGGCGGCGTCTTCCTGGCTGCCCAGACTGAAAAACTGTCCCAAATCCACGCCGACGACCAGCACCCGGCCGGCGTACTCGTCGGAGAACGCCTGGAATTCCGGCATTTCGGCCCGGCAGGGAGGACACAACCCGGCCCAGAAGTTCAGCACTATCGGCTGGCCCCGCAGTTGGGAAAGCGCCACGCTCTCGCCGCCCACGGCATCCTGGCCCTGGTACAGGCGGATGTCGAAATCATAAACTGTCTCGGTAGCCGTGCTGGCCGGATCGTCGCTGGCGCATCCGACTGGCGCCAACGCCAATATCGACAGGATAGGAACCAGGAGCAGCAGCACCCTGGTCGAGGACTTGGTCGACAGCAACTTCATCATTCAACTCATCGGTTAGTATCTGAACTTAGCATACACGGTGGTAGATCAGGTTGGGCACGGGCAGTTGCGCCACTGACTTTGGCGACCCGGATGCGCGGTGTTATTATCTCACCCCGGTCAGGAACCGCGCCGCATGTATCCGACGCCACCCTCGTCGCCCTGCGACGCCCGTGCGTACACCCATGAGAATTATTGACGCCATAACATCGTCTGCCATCGGCAGGCGTCGACTGGCCCTGCTGCTGTCCCTGATCGTGGCGGTGATCCTGCTGGCGTTGATGTGGAGATTCGTTTCGGTCCTCGTCCCCTACGGTCTCAGCGCCATAATCGCGTTCCTGGTAATGCCCGTGGTGGACCTGCTGGCGTCCCGACTCCCCGGTCATCGTCGCCGTCCCCGGGTCGTGCGCGCCGTGGCCGCTGCCCTGGTCATGATCGTTGTGCTGATCGTCGGCCTCGCGGTGATCGCCTTGGCGGTGTTTCGGCTGGTTTCGGGAACGGCGGCGTTGGCCGAGCGCGTGCCGGGACTGGTCAATGAACTCCAGGTAACCCTGACCCTGGTCGAGGAGACTTACCGGGAGCGGGTGCCGCTTGACGTGCAGGCCGCCATCGATCCGCGCATAGAGTCAGCCGGGTCGGCCATCTTATCGGCGGTCTCCGACGCCGCACTGCAGGCGGTGGGCGTGTTGCAGCGCGGACTCACCCTGGTCATTGCGCTGGCCGGGGCGCCCATTATCCTGTTCTACCTGCTTTACGACCCTTCGGGCATTGGGCGGGCCACCAGTAACCTGCTGCCCGGCCCACTCCGCCACGACCTGTCCAGCATGGGCCGGGTGGCCGGTGTCGTGGTCATCGCCTACATCCGGACACAGGTCCTGATGGGGATCATGGTCAGCGTGGTGATTGGTCTGGCGCTGTGGGGCCTGGGGATTCCTGCCGCCGTCGTCCTGGGCGTCGCTGCCGGCCTGGGTGAATTGATCCCCGTAGTCGGCCCTGTTCTGGGGTTCGCGGTGGCTGCGGTAGTAGTCCTGGTGACTAACCCCACGATGTTGCCCGTGATTGCGGTGCTTTACCTGGCCGTCCAACTGTTGCAGAACACTCTAATCATGCCCCGCCTCCAGGGTCAGGCCACCGGTTTGCATCCCCTGGCAGTCATGCTGTCGTTGGCGGTAATGGGCCTGCTTTTGGGATTCTGGGGAGTGCTGATCGCTGTGCCTCTGGTAGCGGCGGCACACCGGGTGTTGTCGTACGCGCGGGCCGAATGGTATTCGATATCTCCCGGAGACGCTGAAACCGGCTTCCTCGATCCGGGCCAATCCCAGGCAGACCCGCCGGATGCCGCCGAACCAGCTGCCGTGGCGCCAGGAAATCCCGATTCCGCCGACCGATGATGACGGTTAGCGTCGTCCGCATCCGTGGTGTACAATCGGGACGTTCACAGCCGTTTCGGAGGGCACTGAGATGCGAGTATTGTTAATTGCGACCAACCGCCACAACCGGGTAATGAGCCGGATGCGTGCCCAACCAATACCCATTGGGTTGGCGTATATCGCCGGCCACCTTGACCGCACGCGCCACGAGGTCAAATTGATCGACCTCATGTTTGCCGACGGCGACTATCTTGATGAGGTTGAGCGGGTCGTGGCTGACTATCGGCCCGAACTCGTGGGCATCTCAATCCGCAACATGAGCAACCACAGCTATGTTGACCCACAGTGGCAGTTGCCCATTACCAAGGGCGTTATCGAGCGGATACGATCCATTTCGGATGCCACCATCGTCTGCGGCGGGCCGGCTTTCAGCATCATGCCCCAGCAGATATTCGACTTCGTAAAACCCGACCTGGGCATCGCCGGCGACGCCGCCGAGACCTTTGCCGAGCTGGTCAATCGCGTCGAGATCGGCGAACCTGACTACCGTGGCATGACGGGCGTGTTGTACCGGGAGAATGGCGAAATCGTTTACAACGGCATGCGCTGTTCCTCCGATTTCATCCAGCGCCCCAGCCTCGATGATCTGGATATGTCCAAGTACGCCCAAGCCGGTTTTGGCGTCAGCGTGCTTACCAAGCTCGGCGGTTTCTACTATCCGTCGTCCGCCGCCGACTTCCACACCGCCGAGGGCGCTTGGCGCGTCATTCGCCCCATCGACGAGGTGGTCGAAGAGGTGTCCGACGTTACCGAGCGCTACGGCCTCCGCAAGATCTTCTTCGTGGACAACTGCTTCAACGTGCCACTGGAACACGCCAAGTCCCTCTGCAACGCCCTGATGGAGGCCGAAGTCAAGGTGCGCTGGAATACCTGCCTGGCGCCCTACAACTGCGACTCCGAGCTCATTGGCTTGATGAAGCAGGCCGGCTGCGGCCTGGTGATGATGGGCGGCAGTCGCGGCGGCGATCCCCACGAGGGCGACAACGACACGTCCCGCTACGCCACCCTGAAGGAAACCACCGAGCTCTGCGAAGCTGGCGACCTGCATTACACAATCTCCCAGCAGTTCGGTGAGCCTGGCGAAACGCGGGAATCGGTGAACAACAAGCTGGAATTCCTGCGCGGCCTCAAACCCTCGCTGGCCAACCTACGGGTCGGCGTCAGCGTGATGCCCGGCACCGACGTCGCTGCCCGCTGTATTCAGGAGGGCATTATTACCGACGAAGCCCAGCTCATCGAACCCACCTTCTACATGGCCGAAGAGGTTCGCCCCTGGCTGGTCGACTACCTGCGCGAGCAGGTCGACGCCAACCCCCGTTGGGGCCTGATGTAACGCACCCGGACGGTTCACATGACCCTCGTACAAAACCCCCAACGCATCACCCTCGCCGACGCCGAAACCGTCCGAGCTGCCCACCTCCTGCGGCGCGCCGGCTTCGGCCCTACCCGCCAGGAGATAGACCGGGCCGTCGCTCAGGGCTACGAGGCCACGGTTGAGGAGCTCCTCCACCCGGAAACTCAACCCGATCTGGAGATCGAGGACCTCATCCGGCGTTACCACGTCGACCAGAACAGCCTCATGTTGCTGGAGAGCAGCCAGAGCTACTGGGTCTACCGGATCATCAACACGCGGCGGCCCCTGGAAGAGAAAATGGCCCTGTTCTGGCACGGGCTCTTCGCCACCGCCTACGGCAAGCTCAATCACGCCAAGGCCGTCGTCAACCAGACCCACACCTTCCGCCGGTACGGTCTGGGCAAGTTCGCTGACCTGCTCCTTGAGCTGTCCCGAGATCCTGCCATGATTTTTTGGTTGGACAACAAGGACAACCACAAGGACGCCCCCAACGAAAACTACGGGCGGGAACTCCTGGAACTGTTCTCCATGGGCATCGGCAACTACACCGAAGAAGACGTGAAGATGGCCGCCCGCGCCTTCACCGGCTGGACCATCGACAACGCCGACTATATGAGCATTCGGGCCAGTCGCGACTCCTTCTGGCCGTACGGTCGTATCGACTGGCAGTTCCGCTACCACGAGGACGACCATGATGCCAGTGAAAAAACCTTCCTGGGCCATGTCGGCGCCTTCGGCGGCCAGGATGTCATCGATATCATCGTCCAGCAGCCCGCCACTGCCCGATACATCGCGGGCAAGTTGTACAACTTCTTCGTCGCAGACCAGCCCGACGAGGACGCCATCGGCCAACTGGCCGACGAGTTCACCCGAACCGGCGGCGATATCGGCGCCGTGATGCGTCACCTGTTCCTATCCGAATTTTTCGCGTCCGACTCTGCCCGACTCGCCCGCGTAAAGAGCCCCGCCGAGATGGTCGGCGGCACCGCTCGCCTGGCCGGCAGCCATCGTTTCCCCGAGTGGACCATCGTCAATCTGGCCATGGACGTCAACGTCATGGGCCAGGAGATTCTGAATCCGCCCACCGTGGAGGGATGGCACACAGCCAGCGAATGGATCGACACCGGCAACCTGGTGGAACGTATCAACGCTGCCGGCATCGGTATGCGGGACCTGAACCAGCCAGGTGTAAGGGCCGTGGTGAACCGCGTGAAATCGGCCGGCGATGTGCTCACGCCTGCGCAGTTGGCGAAAGCCTGTCTGGACGCCGTCGGAATGCTCGAGGTTTCCGAAGCGACGCTGAATAGCCTGGCCGCCCTGGCGACTCCCTGGGGCAACGTTCGCTTCGACCGGCCCGACTCCATTGGGTGCTCCGAGCAGCGCGTGACCGAGATGCTCCAGCTCATCGTGGCGTCCCGCGAGTACCAGTTGGCCTGACGACCTTTCCGCCCCGATGACCACCTCCACAGCAACCTTCACCTACAGCCACACCGTCGGGTTCTTGGCCTTTCTGGGCCGCGGGTTCATCCATCCCGTGGACCTGGCGTTGGGCGACGGCGGTGTGATGTACGTGCTCAACCGGGGCGGCCCCGAAACCGCGCTGCGACTCAACCACAAGCGGGTCTGCGTTTGCACCGTCGACGAAGGCTACATCGGTGAATGGGGTACCGGCGGCACCGCCAGCGGAGAATTCTGGTGGCCCAGCGGCATTGCCCGGGACCAAGCCGGCCGGCTGTATGTCACTGACGAAGCCCTGCAACAAGTCAACGTGTTCGACGCCGACGGCGGTTTCATCAGGCGTTGGGGTGAGCCGGGAGACGCTCCGGGACAGTTCGATCGGCCCGCCGGAATCACGGTCGCTCCCGATGGGACCCTGCTCATCAGCGACGGACTGAACCACCGGGTACAGCGCTTCACCACCGACGGCGAATTTCTGCACGGCTGGGGTCGGTTCGGCAAACAGGCCGGCGATTTCGACATGCCCTGGGGCCTGGCCTGCGATAGTGAAGGTCACGTCTTCGTCGCCGACTGGCGCAACGACCGGGTGCAGGCGTTCTCGCCCGACGGCAGGTTCATCGGCCAGTGGGGCACATCCGGCGATGCCAGGGGACAACTGAACCGCCCGGCGTCGGTGGCCGTCGATGGCGATGGCTACGTCTACGTCGCCGATTGGGGCAACGAGCGGGTGCAGATATTCGACCCCGAAGGCGAGGTGGCCGCCGTGCTGCGGGGCGATGCCACCGTGTCAGCCTGGGCGGAGGATTACTTCGCCGCCAATCCCGACGAAGCGGCAGCCCGCTCAGAATCAGACCTTTATCCCGTCGTTACGCCGTGGCGCGACCGGCACCGGGAAACCTCGGCCGGCGTCGAGTCCCTGTTCTGGGGCCCCACGTCAGTCAACGTGGGCGATGACGGCCTGATCTACGTCGTAGATTCCTGCCGCCACCGCGTGCAAATCTACCGCAAAGAGCGCTAATTTTCCCGGCTCCCGCTCCGCTCATGCTGAGCTTGTCGAGGGACGCCCCTCACCCCAGCCCTCTCCCACGAGGGGAGAGGGGGGTGCGTCGGCGGCTTACCCGGTGATCTTCTGCAACAGTGGCTCGGCCCGGTTGGGCAGCAGGTCGGTCTCGAAGGTGTTAATGAGCATCGCCAGCATGGTGTAGTTGCCCAGCACCAGCGTCAGCTCGATCGTCCCCTGCTGGCCGAAAATCTCCAGCGCGCTTTGGTAACCGCCCCGGCTCACCTGGTGATTCCGCAGGATTTCTCGACCCAGATTTATGACCGCCGACTCGTCGGCCGCCAGCGCCGGTAGATCCTTGCCGTCGCGGATGGCATCGACCACACCGTCGGACACGCCAGCGTCCCGCGCCGTCTTGGCATGGGCATTCCAGATGTGCTGGCAGTCCATCTCGCGGGCCGCCACCAGCATCGCCAGCTCGGCGGCTTTCAGCGGCAGGCTCGAATGGTTACGCAGGTACTGGTTCAGGCCCGTAGCATGCTTGCTGGCTTCGGGCACATGGACCATCACCGAGTTGGGGCCGTGCTGGGGTACGCCCCCCGGGCCGGCCACAATCTCGTCAAAGGTGGCTTCCTGGCCGGCCGGCGTCGTTTCGCGGGATGCCAAAGGTAGTCGTGCCATTTTGGTTCTCCTAATTTAGCGTTTGCCATTCCCCTCTCCCTTGATGGGAGAGGGTTAGGGTGAGGGTGGAAATCCTGATTTTATCCATCCTCCCCATCACTCCCTGCCCTCTCCCACCAGGGGAGAGGGATAATTGCCCCGGTGGAAGACAGGATCGTGGTTCCTAACGATACGGTTTCTTGCCCGTCTTCTCCTCAAACAGCTTCCAGGTGTTGTCGTTGAATGGGTAATACTTGCCGGGCGAACACTGCTCGATTTCCAGCTGGGCCTTGATTACGGCCTCCACTTCCTCCCGTTGGTGGGCAATCTCGATGACCTCGCTGGCGGCGCTGGATGGCACCACCACCACGCCGTCATCGTCGCCCACGATGGCGTCGCCCGGGCGCACGAGCACGCCGCCGCACTGGATGCAGTCGTTGACCTGCCAGGGCCAGAACTCGGCGGGCCCCTGCTTGGCGGTGGCGTTGGCTGAGTACACCGGAAAACCGTATTCCTTCAGGGTGTTGGTGTCTCGTACCGCGCCGTCGGTCACCAGCCCGCCGACCCCACGCTGGTACAACCGGTAGAATTTGATGTCGCCGCCGATGCTGCTGTAGGGCCAGCGCATGGCGTCGATGACCAGCGCCTCGCCCGGACCGCACAGCTCGAAAGCCACGTACTCGGCGGAATCGGCGCCCTTGGGTTTGTCCGCCGCCAGATCGGGACGGTGCGGCACGAACCGGAGCGTCACCGCCCGCCCGGCCATGTGCTGACCCGGCTGCAATGGCCTCGCGCCCTCGATCATGCTCATCGGCCAGCCCATCACCCACAGGCCGTCAATCAGCGTCTGGGTGGGGATGGCCCTCAGCGCGGCCAGGGTGTCGTCGGATAGTACGTTTGGGGCGGTTGTGGTCATCGTCCATTCCGGTGGATTGGTCGGCTCGAGGCGGATGGGAAACCTGCGGCCTCCGCCTGGGTTCACATAAGGCAGCAGCTTTAGGTCGCAACTCTCTGTCACGGCGCGCATTGTAGCAGAAAAGAAAGGCGGCCCCGTTGCCGGAGCCGCCTGGTTGATACCTGGGACCAACTGCGCCCGAGTGATTTACTCTTCGGGCCAACCGTCCGGGGTTTCACCGGCGCTGAGCGCCGCCTGGATGGACGCGGCAGCGTCTGGCGTCACCCAGCCTCCCCAAATGTCGGCGTTGCTGTTGAGCCACCACAGAGCCGTGTCGTTCACGTCAGCGTCGGGGTTGGCGCCCCGCCAACGCACCACGGACTTATAGATGACAATGTTGAAATCCCAGTTCCGCAGCATCTCGATGAAGTCCGGAGCGGCTCCGGGTAGGTCGGGATTAACCGCGATCAGGATTGTGGCGTCCTCGTAAGCGCAGGCTTTGGTGGTAAACCAGCACTGGTCGCTGTAGGCCGGCTCGGTCAGGCGAACCAGGTCCAGATTCAGCGCCGGGTCGTTGGTGCCCCACTGGTAACCCAGCCAGGGCTCCTCGCGAGCGTAGGCGCCTTCCAGGTCTGCGTTCATGGCTGCGCCGCTGCCGGGGTTTATGATCTCGACGTGGTCGTCCAGGCCGTATCCGGTAACCTGCTTGGCGTTCACTTCCTCACAAGCCCAGCCGATGACGCAGGAAACCAGGCGCGCCTTGTCGCCGGTCTCGGCGGTGGTAAACAGGGACTTGTACTGATCGTCCGCTAGGTCTTCCACGCTGTCCAGGTCAGGATACTGTTCCTGAAGGTAGGCGGGAATCACGAATGCCGATTGCCAGTCTTCACCGAGGCTCTTGCCCACGGACAGCACGGCGCCGTCGGCGCGAGCGGCTTCCCAGGCTTCGTCCTGGTTCGGCAACCAGATTTCCATGGTCACATCGGTATCGCCGCGTTTGAGTCCCTGGAACAAGGGCAAGGTGTCCCCCGCTTTGGTCTCGGTGGGATATCCGTAGCCTTTGTCGGCGATATATTGGGCGATCCGGTTCTGAATCAGGGCGCTGTCCCAGCTCAGGTCACCAAAGATGATGGTGTCTTTGGGGCCTTCCGGCGCCATCACTTCCACTTCGACGACGCGGGTAACTTCGACTTCCTTCTCTACTTCGACTTCTTTCTCTACTTCGACGATCTTCTCGACTTCGACTTCTGTCTCGACCTCAACAATCCTTTCAACCTCGCGCGTCACTTCAATGGTCTCGGGTGCGGCCGGCGTACATGCTACGATGGCGATTGCGGTCACAATCGCTAGCGCCATGGACAGGGCGATCAATCTAAATTTGGTAGGCAAAGCAAGTTCCTCCCTCTGGCGGTCTGGCGAATTCCGGGCAGACCCGGTTACAAAGTAGTGACGGCATTTATAACAGCCCGGATTGACGGTGTCAAACCCTGCCGATGTAGAAATGCCCTGTTAATTGGCTTTACGTCACGAGTTTACGCAACATAACGTTGCGATTCGTACGAACGCAACGCGGAACGCGACGAATTCTTGTTCCACGGCTGCAGCCGTGCGGCTACCGTCCTTCGGACAGAGCTTCCTGCCGGCTGCGAGCCACGGATTGGGTCAGCCGGTCAATCACGATGGCCAGGAACACGATTGCCAAACCGGCTATGGCTCCGTTGCCGGATTGAGTCTTCTGCAAGGCGCGCAGCACGTTTTCCCCGAGACCACCGGCAGCCACCATGCTCGCTACCGTTACCATGGCCAGCGCCATCATGGTCGTCTGGTTAATCCCCGCCATGATGGTGGGCAGCGCCATGGGAATTTGCACCTTGTTGAGAATCTGCAACGGCGAAGCGCCGAATGAACGGGCTGCTTCAACCGTCTCCGGAGACACCTGCCGGATCCCCAGATTGGTCAGGCGGATGACCGGCGGTACGGCATAAATAATCGTCGCAAAAATGCCCGCCGGTTTGCCCAACCCGAAGAATAGTATCCCGGGCAGCAGGTAAACGAAGCTCGGCATAGTCTGCATCCCGTCCAGGATCGGGCGCATGATCCGGTCCGCGGTCTGGTTGCGTGCGGCCAGCACGCCCAACGGCAGGCCGACTACCACGGACAACACCACAGCAACCATCATCAGGGCGATGGTGTCGATGGTGTTTTCCCAAAGGTCCATGAACCCGATGTACAGCAATGCCGCCGCGGTAAATATCGTCACCGGCCAGCGGCCCACGGCAAAAGACAACAGAGCCAGCGCAACTACTGTGGCGGGCCAGGGTATCCAAGACAGACCTTTTTCAATGTAAACCAGAGCATACGTCACTCCGGTGCTCAATCCGTTGAAGAACCAACTTCCGTTGATGGTCAGCCATTCTACGCCCCGGTCAATGGCTCCCCCGGTCACGTCGCGAATCGACCTTTCCAACGTGATGGTGGCGCCATTAGAAGTCTCCACGTCCGTGGTCTTCACCGTCGTCGGAAAATCCATCTTCGGGCCCCAAATCAGTAGGCTAACCACCAGCACGATGAGCAACACGGCGATGCCCAGCGCCCACTTGTAGGTATTCGGCAGATTGCCCAACGTGAATCTGGAAGCGCCGCCCGCAGCGCCGGTCGTAGCGGGGGCGGGTTGTGATGCTCCGCTATCCGGTTCATCCCTGGTTATCGTTGCCATGATTTCCTCCTGCGTCGAAAACGCCCGATAGTTTCTCGGGCGTTGCGGGTCAGGTTTTCATGCAAGAATCATTGGTTATCCGGATTACTCCCGTCGCCATCATCGGGTGTCTCCCGGGCTTCCTCCGCCAACGACGCGTTTTCAGCAATATTAGCCGCATAGTCGGCTTCGGCAGCCGAGGTTTCGGCCAACGCCTCGGCCAGGGCGCTGCGGTGCACCTCGCCAATCAGCACGTTGGTTTCGTCCACCACCGGTATTGGAAAGTCGCTGGCCATCGCCATTGGTATCAGCACGTCAAAGCTGGTGGTAGCCGGCACCGCCGGATACTCCCGGTCTACGAAGTCCCAGGCCTGGTCGAACCGTCTGACCCCGGCACGCAGCGCCTTTTCCGCATTGGAGATGGACAAAAGGCCGATAAACCGCTCGCGCATATCCACCACCCAGGCGGCGTCGCCGTCGCTGTCGCCGATGGTGTGCAGCGCCGCCCGCGGGCCCTGGTGACCCATCACGGTGGCCTTGGGCGCAACCATTACCTTGTTCGCCGTGAGCACCGTTTCCAGACGTACGTCCTGGGTGAATTCGCCCACGTAGGCGTCTTCGGGCCGCAGCACGATGTCCTCCGGCGAACCGATCTGGGCAACCTGCCCGTCGTGCATGATGGCGATGCGGTCGCCCAGCTTCAACGCTTCGTTCAGGTCGTGCGTAATGAACACGATGGTCTTTTGAAGCTCGCCCTGTAACCGGAGCAATTCGTCCTGCATCTGACGGCGGATCAACGGGTCCAGTCCGCTGAAGGGTTCGTCCATCAACAGGATGTCGGTGTTAACTGCCAATGCCCTGGCCAGACCCACCCGTTGCTGCATCCCTCCGGACAGCTGGCGCGGATAGGCGTCTTCCCAATCTCCCAGACCTACCAGGTTCAGCACTTCCCTGGTGCGGGGGTAGCGTTCCTCTTTGCGGATCCCCTGCACCTCCAGCCCCCAGGCTGCGTTGTCAAGCACGGTGCGGTGCGGCATCAGGCCGTAGTGCTGGAATACCATGGCCACCTTGCTGCGGCGGAACTCCATCAGGGCCTTGTCCGGCATTTGGGTAATGTCCTCGCCGGCGATGGATATTTCGCCCGCGGTAGGTTCGATGAGCCGGATCAGGCAGCGCACCATGGTGGATTTGCCGCTGCCCGACAATCCCATGATGACGAAGGTCTCGCCCCGCTGCACGTCGAAGGAGACGTCCTGGAGGCCGACCACGTTGTTGAACTCACTCTGGAAGAAGGCCTTGTCCTTGCCTTCGTACTGGGGTTCCAGCACCTTTTCCGGGTCTTTGCCGAACACCTTCCATACCGAACGCACCTTGATGTAGGCGTCGTCATCGGCGAAGCGCTCCCGGTCTGCGGTACTGGCGGATGGTTCGTTGGCGGTTGCCATGATGGACCCCCGGGGCGCTTTGAGATGAATGGTGTTAGACGCCTTGGGTACGCGGGCCGTCAATGCAAAGGCTGGCCCACAGGCAGATGTACGCTGTGACTATAATTATTTTTACCGTAGGCCCGGAACCCGCCTTTGTCAACCCTGCAACCCGGCACACGCGTACCCACTTTAACCTGTCATTGCGAGGAGCGCAGCGACGTGGCAATCTCGATGAGGTTGAACCCGCGTCGGCGAACCGCCGTTGCTACGACGACGAGATTGCCGCGCTACGCTCGCAATGACAAAGTGGGTACGCATGAGTGCAACCGGGCCGCCGATCCCCTGGGACACTTCCGTTTTACCGCCGCCTGCGTATGTTGTACAATACCAGCCAGTCGCAATCTATTCGTCGGCGCCATCTGCAACCGAGTATCGCCCGCAAAAGAGGCAAACCACCCCGTGGCACAAGTTACCGTAATCGGCACCGGATTGATTGGCACCTCGCTGGGGCTGGCTCTGCGCGCCTCCACCCTGCGAAACCTGACCGTAGTGGGCACGGATGCCAACGCCACGGCCCGATCCGGCGCGCAACGCCGGCAGGCCTTCGACCGAATGGAAGGACGCCTGGGGAATGCCATCCAGGACGCCGACGTCATCGTCCTGGCCACTCCCGTGATGGCGATGCGCGAGCTTATGGAGGGCATGGCATCCTATCTGCCCGATGGTTGCGTGGTGACCGACGTGGGCAGCACCAAGACGCAGGTGCTGCAATGGGCTGATGAACTCCTCCCCGGCTCGGTGGATTTCGTGGGCGGGCACCCCATGGCCGGCCGGGAGACCCCTGGCCCGGAAAACGCCGACGGTGCCCTCTTCGCCGGAAAACCCTACTGCGTCATTCCCAGCCCCAAGGCCAGCCAGCGCGCGGTGGGAGAAATCACCACCCTCGCCGAGGCCGTTGGCGGCGAACCCTATTTCATCGGCGTTGACGAACACGACAGCTTTGTCGCCGCAGTCAGCCACCTGCCTTTCGTCCTGTCAACCGCCCTGATTGGTTGTACCAGCAAGTCGGCCAACTGGTCGGACATCGGGCAGCTTGCCTCCTCGGGTTACCGCGATATCACCCGCCTGGCCTCGGGCGACGCCGTGATGCATCGGGATATCTGTGTGAGCAACGCCCAGCCCATCGTGGCGTGGATCGACGCGTTTATCCGCGAGTTGTACGAGTTCCGGAAGATCCTGGATACCGAGCCGGACGACGCCCCCCCTGACATCGCAGCCATGCTCACCGTCTTCGAAGACGCCAACCTGGCCCGCGCCAAATGGCTGGCCGGCGAGGTTAATCCCAGGTCCCGCGAAGTCGAACACACACCCGATTACCCGACCTTCAGTCAATCCATGGGCCAGATGCTCCTGGGCGGCTTGGGCGAACGGGCGCGGCGACTGATGATGGGTGGCGGGGACGACGACCGCGAGCGTCGGTCCGGTGAGCGTCGGCCCGGCGACCGCCGATAGGTTGAGGACGCACCCTTGTGGACCAGACCGTACGCAGACCCGCTCGGTTGGCCGGCTCTCTGGCCGTGCCCGGCGACAAATCCATCTCCCATCGGTCGCTCATTCTTAATGCTATCGCCGACGGTTCGGCCACGATCACTGGCCTGTCCGACGGCGGGGACGTGCGGTCCACCGCGGCCTGTTTGCAGGCCATGGGGGTATCCATAGAGCCCTTGGACGACACCGGCAGCTTCCGAATCGCTGGACTCGGTCCGCACCTGAATGAACCCACCGACCTGCTGGACGCCGGCAACAGCGGGACCTCGATGCGCCTGCTCTCCGGTCTGTTGGCCGGACAGGATTTCCTGTCCCTCCTCACCGGCGACGGCTCCCTGCGTACCCGTCCCATGGGACGCATCGTGCAACCGCTCCAGCAGATGGGCGCGTCGATCATGGGTCGCAACGGCGACACCCTCGCTCCGCTGGCCATTCGGGGCGGCGCTCTCCGGTCCATCGAATACGAAATGCCCGTCGCCAGCGCCCAGGTGAAATCCTGCCTCATGCTGGCCGGTCTGTCGGCCAGCGGCCCGACCGTCCTGCACCAGCCCGCCCTGTCCCGCGACCATACCGAACGCATGATGTCGGCCATGGGCGTGCGTATCGAGACCGACGACCTTGCCCTTACCCTGCATCCTGTCCACCTTCAGTCGGTGGACGTGGCCGTTCCCGGTGACATCTCCTCGGCGGCGTTCTGGATGGTGGCCGGCCTGATTCACCCCAACGCCACCGTGACCATCACCGGAGTGGGCCTCAACCCCAGCCGCGCCGGCATCATTGAGGCCCTTCAGATGATGGGCGCCGGCGATGCCCTGCGCCTGGAGAATCCGCGCACGGAGGGGGGCGAACCGGTCGCCGACGTGGTGGCGTCTTCCGGGCAGTTGAAGGGTATCGAGCTGGGCGGCGAGATAATTCCCATTATGATTGACGAATTGCCCGTTCTGTCGGTAGCGGCCTGTTTCGCCGAGGGTGAAACCGTCATCCGTGACGCCGCCGAACTGCGCGTTAAGGAATCAGACCGCATCGCCACCACCGTCTCCGAGCTGACTCGCATGGGCGCCGACATCGAAGCACGGGAGGACGGCATGGTCATCCGGGGAACGGGCCGCCTCAACGGTGCCGAGGTTGAGAGCCACCGCGACCACCGCCTCGCCATGTCCCTGGCCGTGGCCGGTCTCGCCGCCTCCGGTGACACCACCATACACGGCGCCGAGGATGCTTCCGTTTCCTACCCGGTTTTCTGGCAACACCTCGAGTCCCTGCTTGGCTGATCACGCGACCTGAGCGCCATGGCGTCAGCCAACGAGTTACCCGCTGCCAGCCCCGCTCCCCCGCAGCTGGTGGTTATCTCCGGTCCCTCTGCGTCGGGCAAGGGCACCCTGATGGCGGCCCTCCGCAGCCTTAGCCGGCCCTGGCATTTCGCCGTCACCGCCACTACCCGGCCCATGCGCCCGGGCGAGGTGGACGGAAAAGACTACATCTTCCTGGAAGTTGCTGACTTCCTGCACATGCG
Source organism: Dehalococcoidia bacterium (assembly GCA_965220105.1). Lineage (GTDB taxonomy): Bacteria > Chloroflexota > Dehalococcoidia > Lucifugimonadales > UBA3495 > Bin87. The sequence goes on from OZ244811.1 coordinate 431,485, forward strand.
CGAGCGTGACGAACTCCTGGAATGCGCCCAGGTTTACGACCGCTGGTACGGCGTGCCCCGCCGACAGGTGCGCGATCCCCTTATCGCCGGCAAAGATGTTATCCTTGAAATCGACGTTCAGGGAGCTGCCAGCATCCGCAGCATCGCCCCGGACGCCCTCACGATATTCGTCATGCCGGCCTCGCTATCCGAACTCCGTTCCCGCCTGGCCACCCGCGGCACCGAGGACGAATCCGAGATGCAGCGGCGATTGCAGGAAGCTACCGTCGAATTGAACCGCATCGGTGAGTTCGATTACCGGGTGGTTAACCGCAACGGTCAGCTGGATTCCGCCGTCCGCGAAATTGACGCCATCATTGCCGCCGAAAAATGCCGCGTGAATCCACGTTTCGTTCAGATGCTATAACCGGAGCCCGCTATGACCTTACCCGCCGACCGTCAACCCTTGCGCCTGGAGCGTAGCAACCCAGGAGCCGAAGACTCGGACGCACCGCTGCGGCCGCGCCTCCCGGAATGGCTCAAGGTGCGGATGCCCGGCGGCCCCCGCTACATCGAGCTCAAGCAGTTGATGCGTGATAGCCAGTTGCACACCGTGTGCGAAGAAGCCCGTTGCCCCAACATCGGCGAGTGTTGGGAACGGTCCGCTGCCACGTTCATGATCCTGGGCGACATCTGTACCCGTGCCTGCGCCTACTGCGCCGTCACCACCGGACGCCCGGGCGCGGTTGACTTCGCCGAACCCTACCGCCTGGCCGCCACGGTGCAACGCATGGAGTTGAAATACTGTGTCATCACCTCGGTCAACCGCGATGACCTGGACGACGGCGGGGCCGGCGTGTTCGCCGCCTGTATCCACCAGGTGCAACAAGCCGTTCCGGGTTGCAAGCTGGAAGTCCTCATCCCCGATTTCCAGGGCAACTGGGACGCGCTGGCAACCGTCGTGGCGGCGCGCCCCCACGTCCTTAACCACAACATCGAGTCGGTGGAACGCGTGTTTCACCGCGTTCGGCCCCGAGGCGACTATCGCCAGTCCCTGGAACTCATCCAGCGCGTCAAATCCATAGACCCAACCATGGTGACCAAATCCGGCATCATCGCCGGGATGGGCGAGACGACCGACGAGTTGCTCCAAACCATGCGGGATCTGCGGGAACACGACTGCGACCTGCTGACGGTTGGTCAATACCTCAGGCCGTCAATCAAGCACATCAAGATTGACCGGTTCTACACCCCCGCCGAATTTGAGGAGATTCGCCTGGCCGGCGAAGCGATGGGTTTCAAGCACGTCGCCGCCGGGCCCCTGGTGCGCTCGTCCTACCACGCTGACGAGCAGCACGAAGCAGCCGCAATTATGCCCGATCCGGTGGCCTAGCTGGGCTGTTTAGCGACAACGGCGCCACCGGGTTGGCCGCGTGGGGCGGTAGTGCCAGCTCACCGCTGCGCCCGCGCCAATGCGCCGACATTGGCCAGTATCGCCAGTTGGGCCCGGTTTCCGTCGCCGTTCCATTGGCCGCCGGTCCCTCTGCCGCCACATCTTCCGCCGGCCCAGCCCGCGCGGCATCCTGATCGTCAGCCGGGTTATCGGCGTCGGGTCGCCACGGCCAGGGCAGGTGCCTGAACCACGGGTTTGTCCCGATGAGGCCGTTGGCGTCGGCCACCACGGCCATCACCTGGTGGGGTCGATGCAGCCGGTATTCGGGGTTTTGCGCCAGGATGGCGTCGGCGTCGATGGTCGCCCACATGGCGGCGGCGGATATCGTGCCGGCGGCGCGCGCGCAGCGGATGTCCTGGGGTGCGTCACCCACGTACATGGCATCGCCGGGGTCTGCGTCCAACCCTTCCAATACTTGCCAAAGACCCAAAGGGTCGGGTTTGAACGGCCGGCTGTCCGTTTTGAACGATGCGAAGTCGACAAAATCCGCCAGGCCGGATTTTTCCAGTTCCGACTCGCCGAACCGGGTGATTTTGTCCGACAGGATGCCAATCCGCAGGCCCTGACGACGCAGCGAACGCAGCAGTGTGGCCACCCCTGGGTACAGATAGTTGCCGTGGTCTACGATATGGTCGTAGTTTGCCAGGTAAGCATCGAGGATGCTACCCAGCTCAGATTCGGCGTCCGGTGCGCTGCCAAAAAACCACAACAGGTGTCGGTGGAACGGACGGTGGAACTCGGCGGCGATGGCCCCGGGGCCGGGCGGCGCCATGCCCAGCGCTGCTGCCGTCTGCTCCATCAACCACAGGTGGATGTCCCAGCTGTTCCACAGCGCCAGGTCCCAGTCGAAGATAACGGCACGCACGGGCTGACCGACCGATTCGCTAAGGGTTGGCCGCGACTAGCAATGACCGGGATGGTTGACGGCGCCGCCCTGGTAGTCGATGGCGCTGGGCATCACCGTCGTACCGGGATGCGCCGCCCGACCAAGGTTGACCGTTACCGCGCCGCTGGCGTAGTGCAGCACGCCGCTGATTTCCAGCGTGGGGGAGTCGGACAGGTAGGTTATCTCGCCGTCTGCGCCAATCCGGAAGGGTCGGTCGTGGCCGGGGTAAATGGTGTCGGCGGCGGCTACTATTTTCCGGATGCTCTCCCGGGCGTCGGCTTCGCTCCAGAAAATGATGGCCGGCGTCCCCCTGCCGATGGCGCCAGCGTCGGACATGGCGTCGCCGCCCACACACACCGTGCCCCCCGAGGTTTCCACGACGACACTGATGTGGCCGCGGGTGTGCCCGGGGGTTTCGATCAAACGGACGCCGGGTTCCAGCTCCGTCTCGCCTCTGACCTTGCGAACGTTCTGCCCCAGCAGCGTGTTGGCGAAATAACGCGCGGTCGCCAGGTCGCCGGCCCGCGGGTTGCGGGTATACTCCAGCTCGTCGGCGTGAATGACGATTTCGGCATTGGGAAACAGGTCCGTATTCTGAGAATGGTCCCAGTGGGAATGGGTCAATATCACTCGCCCAATGTCGTTGACAGCGATGCCCTGGGCCGCCAGCGCATCCACCAGCAGATTGCGACGCCCGAAGTGCGCCACATCAACTATGGACAACATCTCGCCGCGGATCAACGTCACCGTACATAAACCCAACCGCGTCTGGTCAGTGTTGATACTGTAACCACCCATGACGATTTCCAGTTCCGGCATGACATCCCTCCTGCTAACATCGCTGGACCCTGCGGGCCGTCCGAATTATAGCACTGCCCCCGGCGCAGGCCGGAGTCCATTCCGCTTGTAATGCACCAAAACCCCACGATGTGCCGTGTGTTCGACCTGATCCTCCACAACGCCAGCGTGTGTACCACGTCCCAACTGCGCCGCCGATCACCCGACGCTGTCGCCATCAAGGCTGGTCGCGTCGCGGCGGTCGACCACTACCGAGACCTATTGAATGCAGTCACTCCAATAACCACCGTCATCGACTGCGGCGGACGCACCATCATCCCCGGCATCGTCGATGCTCATTGTCACCTGTTCGCCATGGCGTCCCTAGCCGGAGCCGTCGATTGCCGCCCGTCCGTAACGGCCACGCTCGCCGCCCTGACCGCCGCGCTGCGGGCCGCCGACTCGATCCAGCCCGAAGGTTGGTTGCGCGGCTACGGCTACGACGATTCGACGCAGGGTTTGGGTCGTCATCTGAACCGCCGAGACCTCGACGCTATTTCGGTGCAGCGGCCCATCCGTGTCGACCACCGCTCCGGCCACGCCTGCGTCCTGAATTCCACCGCCCTCGATATCGTCGGCATTGACCGCAATTCCACCGACCCGTCGGGCGGGACCATCGTCCGCGCCGACGACGGCCAACCCACCGGTCTGCTCCTGGAAATGTCCGGCTGGATATCGCGCAGACTGGCCAGCAACCCGGGCAGCGATGCCCGGTCCCACCCGTTGGGTACGCTTCAGAATGTGGCGACCGGGCTGTTGGGCTACGGCATCACCGCCGTTACCGACGCCGGTCCCGATAACGGGTCGAACCGGTGGGCCGACCTGCAACGCGCTGTCGCCGCCGGCACCTTCCCCCTCCGCACAACGATGATGGTCGGGTGGCCCAACCTGCACGACTTCCGTCGGGATGGAATCCCTTACGGGCATTCCGACCGCGACGGCCGGCTCGCCATCGGCCACGCCAAGATAATGCTCACCGCTTCGTCCGGCGCGCTGCATCCCGAACCGGCCACCCTCGCCGAAATGGTCTCGGCAGCCCACGCCCAAGGCTACCCGGTGGCAATCCACGCGATCGAGCGCGACGCCGTCGTCGCCGCCGCTCTGGCCCTGATGGACGCCCGTCCGGCGCCCGACGGCACGGCGGACCGCATCGAGCACTGCGCCGAGTGTCCGCCCGACGTGGCCGATCTCATCGCCCAATCCGGCGCCGGCGCGGTCCTGAACACCGCCTTCCTTCACTATGAAGGCGAACGCTACCGGCAGACGGTGGACCGGGAATTGTTGCCCCACCTCTACCCGGCCGGGGCCTTGGCCGACCGTGGCATTCCGGTAACGCTCGCCTCGGACGCGCCGGTGGTGGAACCCAACCCCTGGGCTGGCATCCTTGCCGCGGTCACTCGCCGCACCGCAACCGGATCGCTCCTGGGCGGGTTGCCGGTTCAGTCGGTTTCCCACGCCCTCCAGATGTATACGGGAAGGGCCGGCGTTGCGGTCAGTATGCCTGCCGACGTCGCCGTGGTGCAACCCGATCCCTGGTCGTCTCCCGCGGAACGGCTTACGGACGTGCGATCAGTCCTTACCGTGGTGGACGGAAAAATCGTATGGCGGGACGATCTCTAGCGCGACCGTTCCCGTATGTAGTCAACCATGTCTGAAAGTGAGCGGCGTGGCGGACAATCGGGTAACTCCTCCAGGGCTTGTGAAGCGAAACCGCAGTATTCCCGAATGACGGCGAAGCAGTCCGGAATGATGCCAGAATCGCCGATCATTTCCAGCGACCGGGCGAGCAGGCTAGCCACGTCCCCGTCCCCGGATTTTATTGCGCCGAATAACGCGTCGACCGGGTGGTCGTCGGGATACCGCTCCATAAGCATGATGGTCGGCAGCGTCAGCACCCCCTGGAGCAGATCGTTGCCCACCGGCTTTCCGATTTCGGAGGCGTCGCCCTGGACGTCCAGCAGATCGTCGACAATCTGGAACGCCATGCCGATGTTGTATCCGTACTGGCTCAAAGCCTGCACCTGATTCTCTGGGGCATCGCTCAGCACCGCCCCCGATTCCGCCGACGTGCGGAACAGCGAGGCGGTCTTGCGGTAGATGCGCTCGTCGTAAAGCTTCCGCGCCTTGCCGGGGTCGAATGTGGTGAAAAATTCGATGAGCTGCCCGCTGGCCAACTCCATGATGGTTTCCGAGAAGCGCCGGATTACGCGGATGACGCCTGTGTCGCACACAAAAGTCGCGGACGTTGCGAAAAGATAATCCCCCAGCAGTACCGCTACGTGGTTGCCGTAAATCTTGTTGATGGTTGGTTTGCCCCGCCGCATCCCGGCGTTGTCCACCGTGTCGTCATGGATCAGGGTGGCCAGGTGCAGCAACTCCACCGCCGCCGCCATGGTCAGCGACCGGTCGCCGCCGCGTTGGTGGAAGCCGGCGGACAGCAGCGTCAGCGCCGGCCGCACCCGTTTGCCACCGGAGCTGAGGGCATAATCCAGCAGGGGATTGAGGTCGGCGATGTCGGTCTCGCAAACGCCGCGCAACCGCTCTTCGACCCGAGCAAGTTCCACCACGACCGGAGCGTAGATGGCAACGGTCTGCAAGTCCGGGCCTGGCTGCACGTCGCGCTCCCTGGAACTAGGCCGGAACACCCAACTGGCTCGATTCCTGCTCGGCTATCTCGGTGTCCAGTTTGGTGTACAGGGCTGACGGGTTTCGGAGCGCCGCCCCGGGGTGGATGGCGTCAATCAGCGCGTCGGCATCCCAGGCTTCCCCGGAGACGTCGCCATCGAATCCCAGGAATTCGTGAAGCTTCTGGCTGCTAAAGGGCAGATACGGCGTCAGCATTACTTTCAGGCAGTTGATGACTTTCATGGCCGCCGTCAACGAACAGGCCGCATCGGCCCGATCCTCCTTGATGGCCAGCCACGGCGCCCGCGAATCCAGGTATCGGTTCGTTGCGTGGGCCAGGGCAAATGCCTCGCGGATGCCGGCCCGGAAGTGCGTGTGGGACAGGTTATCGTCCACCGCCGCCAGAGCCTGCCGTGCCGATTCCAGCAACGTCTGCTCGGCTTCACCAGGATCCGCCGCTTCCGTCGGTACCTGGGCATCGAAATTGCGATAGGTGAAGCGCAACACCCGATTCACGAGGTTGCCGTAGGTCGCCACCAGTTCGTCGTTGTTACGGCTCACGAAATCGGCCCAGCTGAAGTCGGTGTCGCCGGTCTCGGGCATGTTGATCGACAGCAGGTAACGCAGCGGGTCGGGGTCGTAGCGGTCCAGGTAGTCGGGAACCCACACCGCCCAGTTCTGGCTGGTGGAAAACTTCCGGTTCTCCAGGCTCAAAAACTCGTTGGCCGGCACGTCATAGGGCAGATTCAACCCGCCGTATCCCATGAGCATCGCCGGCCAGATGATGCTGTGGAACGGGATGTTGTCTTTGCCGATGAAGTAGTACGTGCGGGTGTTTTCGTCCTTCCAATACGACTCCCATTCGTCGGCGTTACCGCTGCGCTGCGCCCATTCGATCGCCGCCGACAGATACCCGATAACCGCCTCAAACCAGACGTAAATACGCTTGCCGTCGTAGCCGTCCAGGGGTACCGGTACGCCCCAGGTCAGGTCCCGTGTGATGGCCCGATCTTTCAGGCCGCCTTGCAGGAAACCGCGGGTGGAGTTAGCGACGTTGGGACGCCAGTGTTCATGCTGGGCAATCCAGGCCAGCAACGGCTGCTGAAAGGCGGATAACTTGAGGAAGAAGTGCTCCGAATCCTGGAAGTCGGGCGTCGCGCCGCAGATGCTGCAACGCGGCTCCACCAGTTCAATGGGGTCGAGCGTGTGTCCGCAGTTGTCGCACTGATCGCCGCGTGCTCGCTCGTTGCTGCAATGGGGGCACGTACCTTCCACGTAGCGGTCGGGCAGGAACCGCACGCATTGGGTGCAATGGGCCAACAGCATGGTATCGGGATAGATGTAACCCAGCTCGTAAAGTCGCAGGAAGAAGTCCTGCGCCACGCGCTGGTGGTTCTCCGTGTGGGTGGTGGTGAACAGATCGAACGTGATGCCCAGACGTTCCCAAGTATCCAGGAATTGAGCGTGGTAGCGGTCCAGCACCACCTGCGGCTCCACGTTCTCCTGGTCGGCGCGAATCGTGATGGGCGTGCCGTGAGCATCCGAGCCGGACACCATCAGCACGTCGTTGCCTTTCATCCGGTGGTAGCGCGCAAAAATGTCGGCGGCCAGGTAACAGCCGGCAATGTGGCCCATGTGCAACGGGCCGTTCGCATAAGGCCAGGCAACCCCGATGAAAATCCGTTCGGCCACCGTAAGTTCTCCTTGTGTGACGCCAGAGCAGCGAGTGGCGGTAATTCTAGCATAGTTACCACCCCCTCTCCCTTAATGGGAGAGGGTTGGGTTGAGGGCGAACCCCTCTTGACCCTAAACGGTCCTTGAACCGAAACGACGATTGATAAAGCGCCCGCCGCCTCACCCTACGTCGTGCGGCCCGGACTCCACCCTTCCGGCAGCGGTTTGGCGGACGAAGCGGGCGTCGCGCCACATGGCGGGAACGTCCAGCGCGTCGCAATAACTCATCCCGGAGCGCAGACCTCCCGCCAATTCCCGCAACGTGTCCCACGCCGGGCCCCGGTACGGCACCGGGGCCCGGATGCCCTCGTCGGGAGCCAGCTCATCCTGAGCCTCCCACCGTTCCGGCGGCGGAGCAGGACTTTCCCGCAGGCTGCGATACAACGTCGCCTCCCGGGAGGCCATACCCCGCACCATTTTCATTTTGCGCCCGTCACGGGTGATTACGGCGCCCGGACTCTCTTCGGTGCCCGCCAGGGCGCGCCCCAGCATCACCGTGCTGGCGCCGGCGCCCACTGCCTTCGCCACATCGCCTGGGTAACGAATCCCGCCGTCCGCAATAATCGGCACGTCGAATTCGTGACCCACCGCCGCGCACTCCAGCACCGCAGTGAATTGCGGCACGCCCACCCCGGCCACGCGCCGCGTGATGCAGATGCTCCCCGGCCCTACGCCAACCTTGATCCCATCGACGCCGGCCTCGGCGAGCCTCCGCGCTCCCTCCGCCGTGGCCACGTTTCCCGCCACCAACGGCGCGTCCCCCAGCTGCTCTCGAATCGCGTCGATTGAATTCAGCACGAGTTGGGAGTCCCCGTGAGCCACGTCGACGACAATGGCGTCCGCGCCGGCATCCACCAGCGCCTGCGCCCGTTCCACGTAGTCGCCAATGACGCCCACCGCGGCGGCAACGCGCAACCGGCCCTGTTCATCACGGGTTGAAGCGGACGTTTCGGGAGCGCTGGCTGCCAGGATATCGCGGGCGGTGATCAGGCCAACCACCCGGTCATCCGAGTCTACCAGCGGCAGCTTTTCCAGCCGGTTCTCCGAAAGGATGCGTCGGGCGTTTTCCAGGCTGACACCGGGCAATGCCGTGACCAACCGGTCCCTCGGTGTCATCCGGTCTGCCACCGATTGGGCGTCCGCTGCCAGCGCCAGGTCCCGGGTGGTCAACATGCCGGGGAGTCGTCCGGCAACGTCGACGACGCCCGCGCGGCGATATGGTTACCGGTTCGCTGATAACGTGACTCTGCCGCCTCTTGACCCGAGCAACTTCGCCGGCTTGGGCATGTACCGACATGAAACGGTGAATCACGCCGATCCCGCCGAAACGGGCCATCGCCATTGCCATCCGCGCTTCGGTCACAGTATCCATGTTGGCGCTGACCAGAGGCGAGTTCAACTGAATCTGGCGGGTGAAACGCGTGCTGGTATCGACGTTGCGCCTACTCTGCACGCTGGAAAACCGCGGCCTCAACAGGACGTCATCGTAGGGAAGCGCCAGTGGAATATCATCGACTTTCATCGCTGCAGCTCAACTTGCCGATTGCCGTACCGTACACGTTAATCGTAGCACAGCACTCGCTTGCCCTCCTGGCCCGGACAACCCTGGCCCGAACAACGGCGCTCGAAATCTGGCGATGCCCTAGACTCAGGGGCGCGTTTTCGCAATCCCGCAGTCCTGGGAAACCTGTTTCCGACTCCCTGGCAGTCCATCGGCGCTCATTCGTACCCACTTTGTCATTGCGAGCGTAGCGTGGCAATCTCGTCGTCGTAGCAAAGGCGGTTCGCCGACGTGTGTACAACCTCATCGAGATTGCCAAGTCGCTGCGCTCCTCGCAATGACAGATTAATGACAGACTAAAGTTGGTACGCGTGAGCCACAGGGCCTTTTCATTCTCCGGTGGCGCCGGAGGTATAGGGAATTCCCAGCAGGGCGAAGGGTTCGGGGAGATGAGCGGTGTGGCGGCGCAGGGCAGCGGCTACGTTGGTATGCCCGGCCCGGCGCACCAGGGCGATGACCAGGTTGCGTAAGCCCGCCATCACCTGGGGTGCGGCCCCGGTCCTTACCTGAGAGCGGTCTTCGTCAAAGGTGACGTCCCGCACCCAGTGGACCCGGTTTTCCATCCCCCAGTGCCCAAGAGAGACTTTCAACAACCGCTCAGCTCCGGCGGCGGTGGCGGGCAGACTGGTGAGCGCATAACTTACCGTCACCTGGCTCCGCCCCTTCACCGTCCGCCGCCGCTCCAGCCGGCATACCGGCCGGAGATGCGGCCAAGCCTCCCCCACCGCTCCCGAACTCCCCGCATAGTCATTCAACTCCGGGTCCGACAAGGCCCAGAGTTCCCGCCGCTCCAGCCGTCCATGACGCTTCTTCCCCGGTCCATCCACCCACACCGTCAGCGTTGCCCCTCTCGCCCGCCACTCCCGCGCCTGCCACTCCCGCGCCTGCCACTGGGGAACCCTTGGCCCCTGCTCTCCCTCAGCTGCCAGTGGGGGAAAATGCCTCGGCCAAGTCCCGGTACAACGTGGGCTGGCGCTCCTTCACCGGCAACAGGTAATCCCCGCCGCCGTCCACAATCTGCCAGCACACTTCCCGCTGGGTCAGCAGGGCGTCCGCCACCACTACCCGGCCCGCCAACGGCGCCTGGTCCAATACTGCTTTGGCCGCCGCCAATTCCTGCCCCTTGCCCGGCGCGGCTACCTGGGTCAGCACCGCCCCGCTGCGGGCGCCATAGGCCGACACCAGCTGCACTCCGGGTATCCCTTCCCCGTGAATCCCCCCCGTGAATTCCCCGCAGGGTCTTGCCGTCCAGGGACAGTGTCTCCCCAGGGCCTGACCCGCTGTTGATCAGCCACTCCCCCAGCACCGCCTCAAAGGCGTCCACGTCCAAGTCTTTGAACACCCGGTGAAAGGTGGCAACACAGGGCGTCTTGCCAGGGCTGAACCCCAGGAGTTCTCCCCCAGGAGCTCTCCCCCAGGAGCTCTCCCCCAGGGGCTCTCCCCCAGGGGCTCCGTGGGCCCGGCCCCACTGGGCTATGGCGTACAGGCTGCGGGCCCCGCACAGCATGGCGCAGACGGCCAAGCTCAGAATAGCCTCCAGACTGTGCCGCCTCCCCTGGCTGCTCCGGTGATCCGGCACCAATTCCAACGCTCCCCTTAACCTCATCTCCCTCACCTCTACACTTTCCTGCCTCAATCCTAAAACTATTTTGAGAAAATGAAAAGGACCTGGTATTATAACGACGGTTGGCATGGTAGGATAATCGGCAAGATAGCGAAGGCATCGGGAGGTGGGGCAGGGTGATGGATGCGGTGGCGTTGGAACGGGTGTCCGAAGCCTTCCAGGGTTTTCACGACTACTTTGCGCCAGACTTTGGTCGTAGGGAGGCCCGGGAGCACAGCCGCCATTATCTACAGGCCTTGCTGGTGCAATCGGAAGAGCGGCGCAACGCCGCGAATTTGTCGGAAACGGTTCCGGCGTCGCCACGGGCGTTACAGCGGTTTCTCGCCGAGTCGCCTTGGGACGACGACGCAGTCATAGACCGGTTGCCGGAGTAGCTGGGTTCGCGATTGGATGACCTGCCGGGGGTGTGGGTGCTGGACGGCAGCGATTTTCCCCAGCAGGGGGTGAAGTCGGTGGGAGTGGCCAGGCAGTACTGCGGGGCGTTGGGCAAGATCGCCAGCTGCCAGGCTGGGGTGTTTCTGGCGCACGTGGGACCCCAGGGCAGAGCGCTGGTGGACAAGCGGCTGTAGCTGCCCCAGGAGTGGACTGGGGACGGGGAGCGCTGCGTGGCGGCGGGGGTGCCAGCGCACCGACGGGGGTACCGAAGCAAGACGGAGTGGGCCTTGGAGATGGTGGAGGAAGCCCAGGCCAGAGGATACCTCAAGGCCCAGTGGGTGGCCGGAGATTCAGCCTTCGGGATGTCTCCCGCGTTGCGGGAGGGACTGGCGGCAACGGGAATGCTGTACGTCTTGGACGTGCGGCCGGATATGACGGTCTGGCCCTTGGAACCGACCTGGACCGATCCGCCTTACCAGGGTAACGGGCGTCCCCGCAAACCCAGACCGCGGCGTGAGGAGCGGCAGACCATGGCAGAGCGCAGTCAGGCGTTGCCGGCGGCGGCATGGCGGGAGATCACGATAGCCCAGGGAAGCCAGGGGCCGCGTGTCTATCGGTTCAGCGCCCAACGGGCGCGGGTGACCAGGAGGCGGCAGCCTGGTGAGGTCCGGTGGGCGGTTTATCGCCAGAACCGGGACGGCAGCGAGCCCCGCTACTCCCTGTCCAACGCACCCCCAGATGCATCTCTGGAGACCTTGGCCGATGTGGGCGGCTCCCGCTGGCGCATTGAAACCGAGTTCGAGACCGAGCAGAGCGACGTGGGCCTGGACGAATACGAGACCCGCACCTGGGCGGGTTGGCATCACCACATCGCCATGTGCCTGCTGGCCGGGGCGTTCCTGTTGACCCTGCAACAGGATTGGGGGGGAAAAGATACCCTTGATCACCAGGCCCCAGGTGTACCGAGTGGTGCGTGAGCTCCTGCCCAAAGAGCGGTTCGGCCCGGAAGAACTGCTGCGATGGCTGACAGATGTCCAGGAGCGCAACGAACGGGCCAGATGCTCTCACCAGAAACGCTGCGCTGCCCTCGGCCGTAACACCTCCGGCCTCCCTCCATGAACCGTCGTTGTAATACTAGAGCGTGTTGACGAATTGAGCACGGAACCCGGAAACGGTGTTTTGACTGGGTGGTTCCAGGCAACTCCGAGAGTGCGTTCCGGAATTAACTCTATTCGTAACACTTCTGGCGCCTGGGACTGCCGCTTGAATACGGCGGTCCGGCCTTGGGCCACGGACTCTGTTCCGGTGGGAACTCGTCGCGGTGCCTTCCGGCTTGAACACGCTTAGCTCTAGGCCAAGGCTTGCTTGGCCGGAGGCGGATGGCTGCTCTCGCCACCCGATGGGTGCGGTCAGTACGTCCGACGTATGACCGGTCTGCCATTCTCTGTGGTCGGGGTTGCACCGGATGACGATTCACGTACTGCCCATGCTCACGACGATTGCGATGGCGCGGCGGTGGCCATGTCTTGGTAGGAGGCCGGTAGCAGTCTTGGTTTAGAATGCCTGCATCCCACCATTTGGAGCATGGCTGAGCCGGTCCTGTTACTCTGGGGATCGGACAGCCAAAGTTTCGCCGTGCTGTACATTGCGCTGTTTTTCGTTTTCGGGTTCGCGTTTCTGATACCAGTCGGCATCGCGGTTTTCGGGGGAGATGGGTCCCGTGGACGCTGGGACAGCATCCTCGTAGGTCTGTTTACTGGTGAGGCCAGCGTGGGGATGGTCATCGGTTGTATTCCTGCGGTCTGGTTCTTCGCACCCGATGTCCTGGAGAGTGGATTTGGTTTGCTGGCCGTATTCGGCGGCGTCATCGCCATCTCGGCCGCGATGATTCGGGTGACCCGAGGTTGGCTGCGCTGATAGCAACTATCACATGAACGGTGTCGTCCGTGACCGGGACCTAAATAGGCGGCGTCCGTACGAAATCCGTAATCTGCGATGCGCCGGATTCGGGGGGGTCTGGGCAGCGGACTCCACTGGCCCACTCCAGCTCCATCTCGACGACTATGAGCGGTTTGAATTCCCATAACAACGCAGATTGCCCCTGGTGTGGATGTGCGATGCGGTGCTCTTCGCCCGCGTCGCACTTCACTGGAGTTAGACAATGCGGTTCGGCGGAGTAAGGCCTGCATATTGCAGCATAAAGCCAGGCTTGGTCTGGCTGACGACATTTTGTGGGATAGCCGCATCGTGTTCAGTTTTGTTGCTGACGCTTGCGGCGTTTGGGATGACTAATTGGTTGAACGACACAGCCCCGGCTTGGGAAAAACGACTCGATGCTGCCATGACGATTTGGATCGTCACGCTCAACATGGCGATCATGGCTGACATCAAGTATAAAGTCAAACTGACCGAGTCCGAACAGACCGGTCTCAATGAGGTTTCCCAACGGGGCAAGCCGTCAGTCCGCACCGTCCAGCGGGCGCTCGCGCTGCTCAAAGCTGACGAAGGGCTTGGGGACGGTGAGATAGCCGATGTGCTTTTGATCAGCGCCGCTACCGTTGCCAGAGCGCGGAAGCGGTTCAGTGCGGAAGCGGTACGTGGAGGAAGGACTTGAGGCCGCCATCAATGACCGACCGCGGCCGGGCCGGGAGCGCAAGCTGGACGGCAAGCAGGAAGCGCACCTGATCGCCTTCGCGTGCAGCGCAGCGCCCGCAGGACACGCGCGCTGGACGCTCCAGTTGCTGGCCGACCAGGTGGTGGAGTTGGAGTTTGCCGAGAGCAGCTCCCTGGAGACGGTGCGCCAGATGCTCAAGAAAATGAACTCAAGCCCGGGCAGAAGCAAGAGTGGTGTATCCCCAAGGTGAGCGGGGAGTTCGTGGCGCGGATGGAGGATGTGCTGGACCTGTACCAACCGGCGTACAACCCGGAGCGTCCGGTAGTGTGTTTCGACGAGACCTCCCGGCAATTGACCGGGGAGGTGCGTCCGCCCCTGGAGGCTGCCCCGGGACGGGTGGCACGCTATGACACCGAGTACCAGCGTAACGGGACACGGAACCTGTTCATGATCTGTGAGCCGAGGGGTGGCTGGAGACCTGTGGAGGTGACCGAGCGCCGCACTGCCGTGGACTTCGCGCACCAGATGCGGTGGCTGGTGGATGAGGCCTACCCTGATGCCGAGGTGGTCAGGCTGGTACTGGACAACCTCAACACCCACCAGCTCGGCGCGCTCTACGAAGCATTTGAGCCATCCGAAGCCCGGCGCATCGCTAAACGGCTGGAGTTTCATTACACTCCCACCCACGGCAGCTGGCTGAACATGGCTGAGATCGAGTTGAGCGTCTTCAGCAGGGGATGTCTGAACCGCCGTATCAGCGATGAGGCGGAGCTGCGGCGAGAGGTTGCGGCGCTCGAACGCGAGCGCAACGCAGCAAGATTAGCCATCGACTGGCGGTTTTCCACCCAAGATGCTCGTAGTAAGCTCCAACATATCTACCCTACAAAGGGACCTACCAAGATGCGCTGTCAAGTGATTCGCTCGATATGGGCGCTATTAAAAAAGACCTTCGAGACAAGGGCTTTCCAGAGGGAACTCGAATCGGCATAGCTGGCCCTGGGAGCAGCAAAGAAATGGCATTGGGGGCGCGAACCAAGTGGAACAGGCTCCGCGAGAAAAATGGCTGCATCCGTTTCGGAGGACCCCGCTGAATCTGGACGCACGGATGGGATAAGCGGGTGCGTCTTCGCGGGCGCGACACGTGCCCGCCCATAATGCACTCGTAGATGGTTTGGCTCCGAGGCGGGTCCCGAGGTTCAATATGTCGCGCAAGGCAGCAATCGGAATATTCACCCTGGTGGCAGTCCTGGTTTTGGGGATCGTGGCACTCACCTCGTACTACTACGATCTCTGGCCCAAACCATCGCTGGCCGTCGATGATCCGGCAATCAGCGAATGGTTGCAGGACAAGGACGTCATCATCCACCGCAGGGGCTTCAAAAGTACCCTCGACAATTCCACGATGTACATTCAGCAAGGCGAACGCGATGGGGAAGATTGTGGTTGGTCTACTCGCCTCTCCGTGCAAGGCAGTAACTCCGGAGCGCGCGTGGCTCGGAATTTGGCGACCAACTATCGCACTTGCGAGGTGCTCATTATGGAAGGCAGCTTGCACCGATGAGACCATCCGATGTGCATCTGCTGCGCGGGGCACTCGAGCGGATGGAGGCCACCGTAGCGGAGGCGTACGCCCCACCGGAAGCCATCACCATTTGCTTTGGATGTGAAGATGGCGGACGACGACCCACGGATACAAGAGGAACTCCCATCGAAGTGTTCCCTGGCGGTGTCGACTACTCGCTGGAATCCACTCCACAAATTTCTTACGGTGAGAGAAATGCAGATCAGGCTGACGCTGCGGAGCATCAGCGATTAACCGGTAGCCGATGGTTGTGGTCCTGGCGTTCGGCCTCGGCGCCCTGTGGGTTGGTCGCGGCGTACCGTACCATTGGAAATATGCTGGTCACCATTTCCACCACGCATCGTCCCGCAACGGACCTCGAATATCTGTTGCACAAGAACCCTGGGCGATACCAGTCGTTCACGCTGCCCTTCGGAAGGGCCGACGTGTTCTATCCCGTGGCGTAGGCGGAGCGCTGCACCGCTGCCCTGCTGCTGGATATCGATCCGGTGGGTCTGGTGAGACCCGAAGCCGGCGCGTCCAATTCAGCCGGCTGGCTCCAGCAGTATGTCAACGACCGCCCTTACGTCGCCTCGTCGCACCTCAGTGTGGCGATTGCCTCGGTGTTCAACAGCGCGCTGGCCGGCAACAGCAGGGAACGGCCGGAGTTGGCGCAACGGGCGATCCCATTGGAAGCCCAACTGCCCACCCTGCCGTCCCGGGAGGGAGCCGGGCTCATCCGCCAGTTGTTCGAACCGTTGGGCTACGCTGTTGGAATCCAGGAACACCCGCTGGATGTCGACTTTCCAGAATGGGGCGCCAGCCCATGCTTCGCCGTGAGCCTCAAGGGAACGGTGAGGCTGCAAGACCTGCTGGCGCACCTGTACGTGCTGCTGCCGGTGCTCGATGACGCCAAGCACTACTGGGTGGGCGACGACGAGGTGGACAAGCTGCTGCGGTTCGGCGCGGGATGGCTGGGCGATCATCCACACCAGGAATTGATCTCTACTCGATCCCTGAAGCGCCAGCGCAGCCTGGTGCGCCAGGCGCTGGCCCAACTGTCGGATGACGGGCGGGCCGCCCCCGATGCTGCCAGCGAACGCTACCAACACGATGAGGAGCGGCTTGAAAATCCCCTTCGGTTGGGGGAGCAGCGTATCCAGGCGGTGCTCGCCGCCCTTCGGGAGATCGGCGCGACGACGGTGCTGGATCTCGGCTGCGGAGAGGGCAACCTGATGCGGGAGCTGATCAGGGAATCCGGGTTTCGCTCCATTACCGGCATGGACGTCTCGCACCGCGCGCTGGAAACGGCCCACGCCCGCCTGCGGCTGGACACCCTTCCCGCCGCGCAGAGGGAGCGGATTACGCTGATACATGGGTCGCTCACCTATCAGGACCGGCGGTTGGCCGGATACGACGCGGCGATAGCCATGGAGGTTGTTGAGCACATCGACCCCGCCCGGCTGGAAGCATTGGAGGCTGTCGTATTCGGCGCGGCGCAACCCGGCGCGGTGATCATCACCACGCCCAACTCCGAGTACAACAGGCTGTTTGAAAACCTGCCGCCCGGCGATTTCCGGCACCGGGACCACCGCTTCGAGTGGACCCGTCAGGAATTTCATGCCTGGGCGGACGGGGTCGCAGAACGGCGACGCTACGACGCGCGTTTCCAGGACATCGGCCCCGAACACCCCACCTGCGGCGTACCGACACAGATGGGAGTTTTCACCCGATGAATCTGGAAATCCCCGAACTGTGTCTGGTCGCGCTGGTTGGGCCGTCAGGCTCCGGAAAGTCCACCTTCGCCGCCGGCACTTCAAGCCTACCGAGGTCGTGTCATCCGAGCCTGTCGCGCCAT
Organism: Dehalococcoidia bacterium; assembly: GCA_965220105.1. Classification (GTDB taxonomy): domain Bacteria; phylum Chloroflexota; class Dehalococcoidia; order Lucifugimonadales; family UBA3495; genus Bin87. The sequence continues at coordinate 448,592 of OZ244811.1, forward strand.
GGTGGCCGACGATGCCAACTACCAGGCGGCGACACCGGATGCCTTCGCCCTATTGAATTTCATCGCCTCCACCCGCCTGCGCGCCGGACGCCTTACCGTGATTGATGCCACCAGCGTGAGCCTCAGGCCCGCAAATCGCTGGTCGAGCTGGCCAGGGAACACGACTGCCTCCCGGTGGCCATCATGCTGAACATGCCGGAGTCGGTTTGTCTCGCCCGCAACCGCGAACGCGACGACCGTAACTTTGGCGATCACGTCGTGCGCCGGCAGTCGCAGCAGTTGCGCCGGTCCCTACGGGGGCTGAGGCGCGAGGGCTTCCGTTACATCTACGTGCTCGATTCTCCCGGGGATGTGGAGGCGGCCAGCATCGAACGGGTGCCGTCGTGGACCAACCGCCAGTACGAAACGGGGCCCTTCGACATCATCGGCGACGTACGCGGGTGTTTCGATGAACTGGTTGCGCTGCTGGAACGCCTGGGGTACAGGCTCACCCGGCCCGGCGCCGATGGTGTCGGAGCCAAGAGCTTTTCGGTGGCCCACCCGGAAGGACGGAAGGCGGTCTTCGTCGGCGACCTGGTGGACCGAGGCCCCGGCGTCGTCAACGTGCTGAAGTTGGTGATGTCAGTGGTGGCGGACGGCTCGGCGCTGTGCGTCGCCGGCAACCACGAATCCAAGCTGGTCCGCAAACTGAAGGGGCGGAACGTGCAGGTGTCCCACGGGCTGGCGGAGTCCCTAGCGCAGTTGGAGATGGAATCGCCGGAATTCCGGCAGCAGGCCACTCAGTTCATGGACCGGCTGATCAGCCATTACGTGCTGGACGGCGGCAACCTGGTGGTGGCGCACGCGGGCATGAAGGAGGAGTACCAGGGGCGGGCGTCCGCCCGGGTCAGGGACTTCTGCCTGTACGGAGAAACCACCGGAGAGACGGACGAATGGGCCTTCCCGTGCGCACCGACTGGGCCGCCGGTTATCGCGGCAAGGCCATGGTGGTCTATGGACACACTCCGGTCACGGAACCGTCGTGGTTGAACCGCACCATCAACGTTGATACTGGTTGCGTTTTCGGCGGCCGGCTAACCGCGCTGCGCTATCCCGAAAACGAGTTGGTGTCGGTTCCGGCGGCGCGGGTCTATTACGAGCCGGTACGACCCCTGGGCGGCGGCGCCCAGGATGGAGACCGGGTTGCCGCAACGAACGACCGGGCCGCCAATCTGCTTGACGTCGACGACGTGATGGGCAAACGCGTGGTGTCAACCCGGCTCCGCGGCAACGTGACCGTCAGGGAAGATCATGCGGCCGCGGCCCTGGAGGTAATGAGCCGGTTCGCCCTGGACCCCCGGTGGCTGGTGTACCTTCCGCCCACGATTTCCCCGTGCGAAACCAGCAAGTTGCCCGGCCTTTTGGAGCACCCGGCGGAAGTTTTCGACTACTACCGCAACAATAGCGTCTCCAGCGTCATCTGCGAGGAGAAGCACATGGGGTCGCGCGCCGTGGTGGTGGGCCGCAGCGCCGATGCCATCCAGCGGCGTTTCGGGATCGCAAGCGAAAGCGCCGGCGCGTGCTACACGCGAACGGGGCGCAGGTTCTTTGAGGACCCAGACCTCGAAGCACGGTTCCTGGAACGGGTCCGCGCGGCCTGTGCCAAATCCGGCCTTTGGGACGATCTGGAAACCGACTGGGCGGCGCTGGACTGCGAGCTGATGCCGTGGTCCATGAAGGCCCAGGAAGTACTGCGGGAGCAGTACGCGGCGGTGGGCGCTTCGGCGCGTGCCGGCCTGTCGGCGGCGCAGACGCTGTTGCGGCAGGCGACGGAGCGCGGAGTTGACACCGGCGAAACCCTGGCATCCGTCGATGAGCGGCTCCGCATGGCGCAACTCTATCGTGATGCCCACACCAGGTACTGCTGGCCGGTAGCCTCGCTGGATGACGTCAAGCTCGCGCCGTTCCACGTGCTGGCCAGCGAGGGGGCGGTCCATGCCGACAAGGACCGCCTCTGGCGCCTGGACATGGCCGCGCGCCTGCGACGGGCCGACCCTGAGTTCTTCCGCGAGACCGGCCACCGGGTCGTGACCCTGGGCGCCGGCGATGAGGATGACGCCGTCCGCTGGTGGGAGGAGCTGACCGGCGCCGGCGGGGAGGGCATGGTGGTCAAACCCGGGCATTTCATTGCCACCAGCTAGCGGGGCCTGGTGCAGCCCGCCATGAAGTGCCGGGGCAGCGAATACCTACGCATCATCTACGGCCCCGAGTACACCTTGCTCGACAACCTGGAACGGCTGCGCAATCGCGGCCTCTCGACCAAGCGGTCGCTTGCCCTGAGGGAGTTTGCGCTAGGCTTGGAGGGCTTGCAGCGGTTCGTTGATCGGGAGCCGCTCTACCGCGTCCATGAGTGTGCTTTCGCGGTGCTGGCCCTGGAAAGCGAGCCGGTTGACCCGAGACTGTAACCGCATTATTGACGCATTGGAGACCAACCCCCTGCTGACCTTCGCAGGGGCGCACCAACCAAATCCTCCGAGGGCGGAAAAACGGACGCTATCTGCCGCGAGTGCGTTCCTCAACGACTCCGAGACCCGCTCGGTGGTGAGCAAAGCGTGGATGGTACCGCCGGGCGACGGTATAAAGAGCCAACGCTAAAGGTATCGTCGTTAGCCATATCGGATACCAGCCTCCCAATGGTGGAGCCCCGTCAAGAGGATACAGCGCGCGATACCACGCCCCTGCGAAAGCGAGCGCCGTGATGGCGAGGGTGCTCAGGAAGAATCCACTGCCCAGTTTGACGAAGTTGGGTGAAGCAATCAACAGCAGGGATAAGGTGAGCTCGGTCCAGACCAGGACCTCCAACATCTGCGGCCTGTCATCCGCCGGTCCGCCTTTCGCGCCAAAAACCGCGCCGTTCACCGCACCAACGACAACAAGTGCCAGGGCAGTGCGAACGGCAACTGCCCCATGCAGGGACCAGAGCAAGCAGGTTTGACTCCTGTAGCCACGCCGCCCCGGGGTAGGCGGCATGAAATAGTACGCCGTGGCGATAACGCCAATTGCCGACAGCCAGACGTTGGTGATCATGAAAAGGTCCCACCAACCGTCCAGTAGGTCCAGAACCGCAGGGTCCCAGGCTGCCCACAGCATAGCCGACAAGGTCAGGAGCAGGCTAACCACGAGAATCGATTGGGTAGTGTCCCGTCAATAGGTGTAAAAGCGCGTCATCCCTTTTGATGTTGATTAGGTCGCTGTGTCCAGCATATTGGGCGTCGGCAGTGCCTCGTTGCCGGCGGCGTTGGGGATGGTGAGGTAGCGGCGGGCTTCGGCCCATTCGTCGTGCTGCTCGGCCAGCACCGCGCCCACCAGGCGCCGCGCCGACAGCCGGTTGGGGAAGATGCCCACCACATCAGTGCGGCGCCTTATCTCCCGGTTCAGCCGTTCCTGCGGGTTGTTGGACCACAGCTTCTGCCAGTGGGCCACTGGGAAGGCCGTGAAGGCCAGGAGGTCCGGCGCGGCGTCCGCCAGCAGCTCCGCCACCTGGGGAAAGGGCTCCCGAAGTTGTTCCACCACTCGGTCTAGTTGGCCGTGGACCTCGGCGGGAGACAGTTGCTGGTAGATGGTGCGTACCATGGTGGCCACGCCAGGTTGGGCACGCTTGGGCACTCGGGTGAGCAGGTTGGCCATGAAGTGAGTGCGGCAGCGCTGCCAGCTGGCTCCAGCAAACACCGCGGCGATGGCGTTCTTCAGCCCCTGGTGGGCATCGGAGGTAACCAGTTCCACCCCGCTGAGCCCCCGAGCGGTCAGCGACCGCAGGAAGGCCAGCCAGAAGGCGCCGTCCTCGCTGGCGCCCACGTCCATACCCAGGATCTCACGCTGCCCGTCGGCATTGACCCCCGTCGCCACCACCACGCAGACGTTGACGATGCGACCGCCCTCCCGCACCTTCTGGGTCAGGCCGTCCAGCCACACGTAGGGGTAGGGGCCACCGTCCAGGGGCCGACCCAGGAAACTCTCCACCACCTCGTCCAGTTGCTCGCAGATGCGCGACACCTGGCTGCTGGAGATGCCGTCGCAGCCCAGAGATTTGATCAGGTCATCCACCCTCCTGGTGGACACGCCTTCTACATAGGCTTGCTGGATCACCGACAGCAGCGCCTTCTCACTGCGCCGCCGTGGTTCCAGCAGGCTGGGGAAGTAGCTGCCCTCCCGCAGCTTGGGAATGTGCAACTCCATGGTGCCGACCCGAGTATCCCAGGTGCGGTTGCGGTAGCCGTTGCGGTAGGTGACCCGCTCCGAGCTGCGTTCGCCGTGATCAGCGCCGATCTGGGCGGAAACCTCGGCGTCCATGATGCCGTCCACCAGGACGCGCAGGGCTTCCCGCAGAAAGTCCACGTCTCCGTCCATACCACGCTTGCGTAATAATTCCAAAAGGTCCATTCTTTGCTTGACCACCGTCGTTCTCCTTGGTTGGGTTGTGACTTCCGATCAAGGATGACGCGGTGGTTAGCTTTTGGCTACACCGATTCTTTTACACCACCTCCCGGTACTCTACTATCGATTGCCACCATCCCCTGACTCAGGACGGCTCCAAGAAGTCGGGTATCTTGCGTGCATTTCGGGCTGCCACCAGCGTCAAAGGACCCAGGAACACGCCTGACCCATTCGCCGCTATTAGAAGGCATGCGCACGCGTGGCTGAACGTCCTCTCCCACGTTGGGGCATAGGCATTGAACCAGTCATAGAAACCCCAGATCAAAAGTGCCATTATCGCGGTCGTACCGAACCAGGCGAGGATCGCCAACACCGTCGTCCAGAAAAGCAACCGTTCCAAGAAACCAGTGAGCATCACCAATAGCAAATTCTCCCCCAACCTCCGTTTGCTCGGTGGGACAACCTGGCCCAAAAGATCGCGCCACGCCGCATATGGAAGGTTAGTCTCGTGCTGGGCGCTTCGGCGATCAACCGGGCGTGCGCCGACCGTTGACGAGCTATAACGGTAACGGACCATCGTCGTTGACCGACCGGTTCTGGCAGGTGATAATTGCCGGACAGTCGGCCAATGGGAACCCGATCATGCCAAGTGCTTGGCCGTTCTTCCTTTTGTCCCTTTCCTGCCCCGAGGGAGGTTGGCGAGGCTCCTGTTTCCAACGCGTGCGCATTCATTGGTGGGTGGCCGGAGATGGAGCGGTAAGATTGCCATTCCTGAAACCGCCAGCCTCAATGTCACGGAATAGGCGGTCCGAACAGGACACCGGTGGCCTGCTCGTGAGGAATTTGCAGTTCCAGAATTCCGTCCTCGTTCATGCACCATAGACCGCTGTCATCCCCTTGTGCTTCGACCAAACAGGGTCGTCCTCAATATACGTCGAACCCATCGACACTCAAATTGTCGGGAGTGGGGACGAACTTCTGTGCGCGCGTTGTCGGATCCATTCGTGTGATTCCGCTTCTGCACCCTGCCCGGCGTGACCTTTCGCCAGATACCTGGTGAAAGATGCGGATGGATCCGTCTGCGTGCCGGCGCGCCCATTTTGGGAACGGGTTCTCCAGATTGAACCGGTCCACAATATCCAGGGTACGCGGGTCCATCACGTAGACGTCGACCCGAGGCGGACGTTCCTTTATGTGGCTCAGCTCGTTGAACGCCCATGCTTTGCCATCAACCTCCACGGCATCCGATATTAGCGAGACTGGCTCCAAAACAGGCTGATTACGTCTGACCGTGATGGTGTCAGGGTCGATCGCGGCTATGCTCGTAACGCCGGTAGAGGAGTTTGTCAGGTTCTCGTAGCCCTCTGGTGGAGGTCCGCGCATGAAGATCAGGATTGACCCGTCGATTTCCTCGATCGTGGTCATCCTCCAGTAGGGCGCTTCGCCTTGTACGCCTGGATGTTGCCAGTTGATGCGTGTCACCACTGCTAAGGTGTCGGTGTCCACAACGTGCACCATCCTCCCGCACCCGATGAAGGCATACCCGTTGGCAAAGGCGATTCCGCCCTCCACCCCACACACGTCCAGATCATACAAGCGGTCGCCCTCAGGTGAAAATACCGCAGCGCCTTTTCGCTGGTCCCGCAGCCAGCATCCCATCAAACCTCGGCACGGTTCGGTGTATCCGACCCAGATGCATCCCAGGGGGTCCATCTCCAACCTGTGGGAGTGGGCTTTGTAAGACGGCGGGAACTTGACGCGGCGATGGACCTCAAACGTGTCGGCGTCGAAGATGACCAAGCGGCTGGATCTTCCCTCTTTCGCCCGTAGATAACCAGGATTCTCGGGAAAGTCTCTGTGGACCAAACCACAGCCGACAATCACGGCGGCTACTGCCAACAAAATCCACGACGCGGGAAAACGGCTCAAGAGGGTTTGCTGCATCGGGAGGTCCGTTGGTTGTTTGGGATAAGGGTATTGATCCGCAACCCTAACCCTGCCCTGCGGGTACGCTGATTTACAGATGCCCACAGTAAATCATAGACTGTAAACTAGGAGGTGTCCTCATGTTCAGCGAACGCCTCAAGCTCGCCAGAAAACGCAGCGGACTTTCACTGCGGACATTGTCTTCGAATATGAAGGGAATGGTCTCCGCCCAGGCTATCGGCAAGTATGAGCGCGGCGAGATGATGCCCAGTTCATCCGTTGCCATTGCGTTGGCCAATGCTCTGGATGTTTCGACCACTTACCTGCTCAGCCCTACCGTCGTCTCAATGGAATCCGTCGAGTTCAGGAAGTTGGCTTCCACCAAGGTCCGTGAACGCGCGATGGTGGAAGCAGCGGTCCTTGACCACGTGGACCGTTACCTGCAGGTGGAGGAGCTCCTGGACATCGCCAGCAGCGTCTGGGAAGTACCCGACGGCGCCCCGTACCCCGCAGACACCGTGGAGGAAGGGGAGCTGACCGCGGCGAGGGTACGCAAGACCTGGAACCTCGGCGGCGGACCCATCCCCAACATGACCGAGCTGCTTGAAGAACGCGGCATCAAGGTCCTCAAGCGGGATTTCCCCCGGACTGTGGACGGGCTCACCTGCTTCGTACACCGCACGGACGAAACGGCCGTGCCTGTGGTGATGTGCTCCACCGGTAAGTCGATCGAGCGGCAGAGGTTCACCCTGGCCCACGAGCTCGGGCACATGGTGATGGACATCACCGCCGGAATGCCTGAAGAGAAGATTTGCGACAGGTTTGCCAGCGCTTTGTTGGTGCCTGAAGACGAACTGGTCAGGGAAGTGGGCCGCCGCCGCCTCGACTTCGGCTTCGGTGAACTGGTTGAAATTAAGCAGAGATTCGGCGTCAGTGCAGCAGCCCTGGTGATCCGCATGCGTGACTTGGGCATCATCGGCGAAGCAACGGTAACGCGCATCTTCCGCGGCATCGGGCGATCCTGGAGGAGGCAAGAGCCCTGTCCCCTCGTACAGCCAGAAAGCCCCAAACGTTTCCGGCGCCTCTGTCTGAGAGCGCTGGCAGAGGACGTGATGTCGGAATCCAAAGCCGCCGAACTTTTAGGTCTGCGGGTCAGTGAAATCGAGCGCGTCATGGTGGGAACGGCAGACTAATATGTCATGCAGATCCTCGTCAGCGACAGTTCCCTGCTGATCGAGTTCTCCAAGCGGGGCCTGCTTGACAGGATGTTCGAGCTGCGTTTTCAATTCGCCGTGCCGGACCTGTTGTTCAACGAGGAGCTCATCGACCTGGGAAGCTATGACCGGCTAGACCTGGTCAAACTTGGCCTTCGCGTCGAAGCCCTGGACCCTGAAGGCGTGGCAACCGCAATCGCCTATCAAAGCCGGCGGCGTGCCCTGAGCCTGGTAGACTGCTTTGCTCTGGCCCTGGCCCATCACCAGGGTACACCCTTCTGACGGAAGACCGGCGCATGAGATCCTTTGCCCTCGAAGAGGGCATTCAGCACCACGACGTTCTATAGCTCATCGACCAGATGCACCGGGCGGCCATACTGACCACGTCCCAAGTGGTCGCCGCTCTGGAAGCGATGCTCACAGATCGCAGGAGCCCGGTTCCGAAACAGGAATTGGCGCGCCGTCTTCGGCGTTTAACAGGATAGGTTGCCCGGGCTTGGGTCATACCAGTCTACGGCTTGGCCCGAATCCACCGAAGCGAGACGTCCCTGTCGTTGATACCAGGGATGACGGGTAAGGGAAGGCGAACGGGCCTGGCCAGATTCCAATAGATGGGGATGGGGGCGGCGTGAGGCAGCCACACTGGCACGATGATGGCGGCCGGGCGGCCATGGGGGGCGGGATCGATAGGCGGTAGGCAGGAAGTGTCCCTCGCGGACCGAGTTGGTGCGAGTTGGCGGGGACGATGGGTTGCCCGGTGAGTGGATCCGGCGACGACGGCGCCGTCAGGCTGGGAGTGGGATGGCGCGCAGTCGTGCCAGGGCGCCACTGAACTGGGTTTCCCAGGGCCAACGCTGGGGCAGATGCAAAGTGAGGCGGCGCGCCGAGCGGGTGAGCCGTCCGGCGATAGAGAAGAACCGCCGCCGCAGGGTCTTGGTGGTCACCACCGGCTCGCCCAGACCGATGCGCGCCGTCCAGCGAGCCAGGTTGTGGGCGAGCGCCTGGACGGCCAGCCAGGCGCCGTTGGCTGGGAAGCGACCCGAAGGGAGATGGTTCAGTCCCACGCCGTACTTGAGGTCGCGGATGGCGTTCTCGATCTCGGCGTGGCGGCGATGGTCGGCCTCCAGTGCCAGGGTGTCCCCCTCCCGGTCGGTGATGCAGCCGTGATAGCTGTAGGTGGCAAAGCGGGCCAGTTGGGAACCGGGCGTGGGCTGCACCCGACGGACGATGAGCCGCACCGACGCGGCGTCGGGCTCACTCCGGAAGGGGGTGCTGGAAGGGGATGTAGCTAGTCTCCGCCACAGCGGCGGCGCCGTCCATCCAGTAGGGTATCGGCGTCCAGGCATCTTCGGGTATGGCCTCGATAAGATCGCGCAGGCTTTGGCGCTGGCGGACGGTGATGGAGTAGCGGACCTCCATCTCACGGCAGACGGCGACCAGGGCGTGGGTATAGCAGCCGCGGTCGGCCCGCACCGTGAGTTGCCCCCTGGCTCCGCCGTAGCGCACCCGTCCCACCGTCTCGCGCAGGAAGTGGGCGGCGCCCCGAGCAGTGTTGGCCCGGCCCTCGCGCAGCCGGGCCATCAGCACGTCGCCGGTTCCGGCCACAGTAGTCCAGGCCCGGGCCAGCAGCGGGTGATAGCCCCGCTGGCCGGTGTAGCTGTGGTGGCGCGCGCACTCCTTGACCAGACCGTAGGTCTCGCAGATGGTGGAGTCCAAATCAATGGTGAATGGCGCGTCGTCCGGTCCCGCTCCAGCAGCCCAGGCCCGTGCCAGCAACTCCCGGCTCACCCGGTCCAGTTGGCGGACGTGGCCCCACCGGAAGCTGCGCAGGAACGTCCCCAGGGTGGATGGCGCCTTGACTACGAGCCGAGCGCGCCGGCGTCGTCGATGCAGTCTCCTCCGGCCAGCGCCGACGCCACCAGCGTCATCACCTTGTCGCCGGTGTTGGCTCGGCCTGGGGCGCGACCCAGGTCCAGGTCCGGTCAACCAGTTGAGGCAGGCCCAGATGCCGGCCCAGCGTGGCGGGCAGGATCAGCCCAGCATTGGCCACCAGGCGGTGGTCGTCAAAGGCGATTTGGATGCGGTCGGGGTGGTCATCTGATAGCATCTTTTGGGTGCTCCTGGCCTGGGGACGGTTTCCTGTTTCAAAAGCCATTATCCTCGATGGACAGGAGCACTTTCTTACCCCTTCAGCACACCGCGACACTCATCTTTTCGATGGATTGAGGCTCATCGTAATGATAGGCGCTCGGCTAATTCATCCAGAGGGAAACCGTCGTTTTCCCATACAGAACGGTTAACACGAACCCGCGCCGGGCCGGGAGAAATTTCCAACTGGACACCAGACGATGCGCCCGCCGTGATGTCGTCCCGCAGTTCCTCAAACTCGCCCAAATCGTCGCACAGAGAGGTCACACGGGCACCTACATCGGCGACAAACTGCATATTAGCCCGAACATCATCTAATTCCAGGGGCTCACTTTCAGATTCTACCGGCACGACGCAAAGTAAGAACCGGTCGTTTTCTTTCGCGGCTGTTCTGGCTTGGGTATCGGACATACGGACCACCTTTTGCTCACGCGTGGCTTTCACTTCCACCAACCAGCTTTGCTCGTTCTTAGTTAGTTCCAGGTTAGCCACGTCGCCCAGTTCCATCGCGATCTCAAAATCAGAGCCAATGCCGGTGCGACGCACGGAAAAGCCAGCCAATTCCAAGCTTTCCCTCACCAAGCACTCAACACTAAACCCAAGATCCTGAATATCTTGAGTCCTACGCCTTTGCTCGCGCATGTCCTGTACTAACTCGCGTATTGAGTCCAGCGTGATGTCAGCAGATTCCAGTTCCGACGCAAATTTTACGGCGTCCGGGTTACTTGCAGCCGCTCTAACCAGTTCAGGATCTTGCAGTAATTCAACCAAATCGCTCTCGATTTCATTATCCAAACTGTCCAGCATGAGCGTTAGTTGTCTGAAACCGAAAGCCTTGTGCAGCAAGTCCACCGCGTCACGGTTTCCCTTCAACCACGACGGGTCAAGGATATCCCGCAAGTGCGATTCATTCGCGGGCATTGGCGTTATTCGGTCATTTCCCTCATCATCGGTTGTGCGGACTGGTATCCATGCCCTAACTTTGAGCTCGAACGGCCATGTCGCTCCAAAGAGAGACAAGGTGACCCGTTCACCTGAACGATTGCCCAGAACACTTTCCGTTTTGCGCCAGCTTTGATCCTCGCGCGCTGCCACGTTGAGAACAAAATCCAGCAGTAGCTTGGCCAGTTCAATGTCTTGAACGCAACGGTTCACCAAGTCCGTCGCCAGAAACGCGATTTGTCCAAACGAAGTATCTCTAACCCCGAATCCACCGAAAGGATCTGGCCACCCCGAGGAAGCGAGGGATGAGAGGAGCCGGCTAGAGACGGCGTGGCCTTGATCCGCTCCAATCCAGCTGGGCACACGGCGTGGTAGCCGCGCCAAGGGGATGTTGACGGCCCGCAGCGCCGGCGGCGGGCGAGATCATCGAGGCGGATTGGTCTGGGAGACACTGTGGGGTCAGCCTGGCGCGGGTCGGCGAGGCGATTGGGTAGGCGGCGGATGGTCAGAGGCCGTGGGTGCCGTCAGGAGGGGAGTGGCAGGGCGCGCAGCCTCGCCAGGGCTCTGCCGAATTGGTTTTCCCAGGGCCAGCCCTGGGGCAGGTGCAGGGTGAGACGGCGGGCCGAGCGAGTGAGCCGTCCGGCCAGGGAGAAGAAGCGCCGCCGGAGAGTCTTGGTGGTTGCCAGTTGCTCGCCTAGGCCGATGCGCGTTGTCCAGCGGGCCAGATTGTGGCCCATCACTTGGACGGCCAGCCAGGCGGCGTTGGCGGGGAAGCAGCCCGAGGGGAGATGGTTGAGCCCCACGCCGTACTTGAGGTCGCGGATGGCGTTCTCGATCTCGGCGTGGCGGCGATGGTCGGCCTCGAGGTCCAGGGTATCGCCCTCCCGGTCAGTGATGAAGGCGTGATAGCTGTAGTTGGTGAACAGCGCCAGTTGGGAGCCGGGCGTGGGCTTGACCCGGCGTACGATGAGCCGCACGGTTGCGGCGTCGGGTTTGCTCTCGAAGGGCGTGTAGTCAGTCTCGGCCACGTCGGCGGCGCCCTCCATCCAATAGGGGATGGGCGTCCACTCAGCCTCGGGTATGGCCTCGATGAGGTTGCGCAGACGGGGGTGCTGTCGGCCGGTGATGGAGAAGCGGACCTTCGCCTTGCGGCAGACGGCGACCATGGCGTGGGTGTAGAAGCCGCTGTCGGCCCGCATGGTGAGTTGACCCGTGGCACCGGCATGGCGCACCCTACCCACCGTCTCCCGCAGGAAGTGGGCCGCGCCCCGTGCCGTGTTGGCCCGTCCCTGGCGCAGCCGTGCCATCAGCACGTCTCCGGTGCCAGCGGCCACGGCCAACAGCGGGTGATAGCCCCGCTGGCCGGTGTAGCCGTGGTCGTGCGCCCCCTCCTTGGCTAGCCCGTAGGTCTCGCAGATGGTGGAGTCCAGGTCGATGGTCAACGGCTCGTCGCCGGGTCCCGCACCAGCGGCCCAGGCCCCAGCCAGCAACTCCCGGCTCACCCGATCCAGCTGGCGCACGTGGCCCCACCGGAAACTCCGCAGGAAGGTCCCCAGCGTGGACGGCGCCTTGATCACGCATCCCAGCACCCGATCGGTTCCCCCAGCGCGCAGCGCATCGGCGTCGTCAATGCAGTCGCCACCAGCCAGCGCCGACGCCACCAGGGTCAGCATCTTGTCGCCGACGTTGGCACGGCCAGGAGCGCCGCCCAGGTCAACATGGCGGTCCACCAGCTCGCCCAGTCCCAGATGGTGGGCCAAAGTAACCGGAAGGATCAACCCAGCATTGGCCACCAGGCGGTGGTCATCGAAGGCAATTTGGATGCGGTCGGGCTGCTCCGGTGGTAGCATCAATTGGGTGCTCCTCGTTTCGGGCTGGTTTCATGTGTCAGAAACCATTATCCCCGAAGCCGGGAGCACTTTCTTACCCCTTCACAACGCCGCCACACTTATCCTTTCGGTGGATTGGGGCTAACGGTTACTCCTGCTATGTCCTGCTCACCGTGCGACATTTCGCGCAGCAAATTGACATCCTCAATCTCGGCGCGTCTTCCTTCAAAAAGAGGCGCCGCAATAACAAGACGAACCGCGATAAGCTCGTCTAATGATTGAGCAAGGTCATCCTCATCACAGTAACGATCAGAGGGCAGGCGCCTTGCTGTGTAGAGACCTGCGTAGGGCTGTGCCGATTCCGGCCAATGCAGTTTCGGAGCCAGGATTTGCTGATTGCCGGAAAGGTGTGCCACATTGCCGGCGGCAGTCAGCAAGGGGCATCTCCTGACCCCGGTGTCATCTCCGCTTCCCACGAGGTATGCGACTAAACGTGCCGAGGCACGCAAAGCGGATAAACCAGTATCGTCATCGAATTCGCTGTCATGTGGCAAGCGTTCGGCAAGGCTATCAAGCACTTTATCGACTGCCTTGGACTCGGTGTATTCACCGTCGTCCATTTTGTCGAGCAATCCGCCAACCAACGTGTTCGCATCCTCAAAACCCGGAGCCGCTAAAGCCTTTGCCATGTCATTGTGCAGAAGCTTGGAACGGATATCCTCACCTAACTCAGAGGCAATGTCTTTGATGTCTTCGGAGATCCCGCCATCGCTGTAAAGGTATTCTGTCTCTGTGTTCCGGAATTTTCCGTACTGGTCAGGCAAGAGGCCATGTACCATATCCCGAACGTTTTGGTCGTTCATATCTGCCGCCAGCAAAAACAGATTTGCCAACCACGCAAAGCTACCCCCGTGAACGGGTAGGTCGTCAACAGAATCCGCCTTATCTTTGAGCCAGGTGGTCAGTTCATTTAGCCCCAACCCCTCAACCGGTACCCCAACACCAGCCCATTGACGGGCTATTTCCCCCCATGACCGGGCAACTTCTTTGCTAGGTATGTTGAGAACGGCCATGGCGTCAGCGATTTCGTGAACGGTATCGTAATCGATGCACTCGGTTGCGTCCGCATCAATCGCCGGCACTAGAAATGATGCTGCCAGCCCATCCTGATTGTGCAGAGCAGGGAGCAAGCCCGCTTCGGTTTGCACGATAGACGTGGCAGCGGTTTGTTCCGCTACGCGTAGAAGGACATCCTGCCACCATTCCAGTTCCCCGCTTTCGTTTTCGCCGCTCAATGGTCTATCTGGAACGGATAGGTGAGCGAGGTTATGGGCGTCAAGCCACCCTGATGCCACGGCGTGTTGAACGAGGGTGGGAAATGCCGAAAGCGCTTCATCCATCAATGCTTTGTCAGCATCGTGCATGGCGATGCCATCCCGCTCTTGGTCCGGTGCAAAATTGCCATCCAAGACAACGTTGAACGGCAAAAAGTCGGTCTCCGCTATAGGGAAGGTTACGAATACCCGAGAGAAATCGTCACTTGGAAGTAGAACTTGATACTCGCTCAATCCCCGGCTTTCCAGTACTGCAAGGAGGGCCGATTGACCGTCTTTATGGCCTATGCGTACTGCTACGACGTTCTTCACAGCATCAGATGATGAAATCGCCATTTGTGTCCTTGCACGACGTCCCCGGCTCAAAGAGCAACTCATCCTCGAATCGCTCAATACGGACACTGCCGAGTTTGCTGCAGGTTGCATAAAGGTACGGCAGAGCTTGTTCCAAGCGGCTCAATCCACGCTTGGCGACTTCGCCATTGACGTCGTGATAGACGAACGATGCGGTAGGTTTGTCGGCAATCGAAGCTACTGAAACTGATTTCGCGGTTTCCAGAGCTTCGTTAGCTTGCTCTATATTTTTTGCGATGGAATCCTCATCCCCGTCGCGCTCAAGTTCTATATGGAAAGCTTCAGGGCCTTCCTGTGTAGTCAGCACGCCATCCACATCAACTCGCGTTGACAGAGCATGCGTCACGAGGAATCCGGTGCCAAAACGCCCAGTGGTCTCTTCACTGTCAAATTCTTTGCTAGAGCCACCGGACAGCAGGGCGGCCAGTTCCTGAGCCACAAAAGGCTTTCCGGTATGGGATACTACCAGCTGTCCATCGCGCAGGACAAAAAGCGATATTAACCCGCTGGTCGTCGTCACGCTGCCCTGCGTCGTGAGCGTTCTGCATAAGCTCGAAAGGCCACCGGACGCCGGCTCGGACCAGCCGCTGTTGCGCTGCCGCCACCCCTCGACGGATGCGGCCAGCGTCGTTCTGCGTCGTCTGTAGAATGCGGGCGTTGTCGAATTCCGTGCGGGCTAGTCCGCTCATTGTTTGGTTCCAAATAACTCAGCGCTGTTGGTTAACATAGTATTCCAGCCGCACATGAATGGAAAGACTAAACCGAAGCCAAGGTGAACCCCGCATTGGTGATGAGTAGAATTGGGATCGGTGGAGTTGGTTCGTCAGGAGATCCGAGTAGGGGTTGCTGTTGGGTATGCCGGAGATTGGAGCGCAGTTGGAGCGGTGACACGCGTTTTGGCTATTGATGCAGGACTGACTGGGCTGCGGCGGCGGTAGCCGATGCGTTGGGCAGGGATGCCCACAGCATTGGCGGTGGGCCGCAGCGTTCACGGAGGGCGGTCCTAAGCCCCAATCCACCGAAAAGATGAGTGTCGCTGCGTGCTGAAGTGGCAAGGAAGTGCGCCGCACAAGTGGGCAGTAGGCACAACATTCGAGTGGGAATTCAATTTCCCAATGCCCACCAATTCCACCTATCAGCCTAACAGGGTGTTGAAAATGGGAGCGGCATAAACGTCTGGTGGTAGGGGTGGACTCCACCAGTGCCGGTTCTCCCTTCAGCACCCACCTGTTCCGGTCAACAGGCGACTAACGTCCTTTGGAACGGCAGCGGGATGTTAGGATATTGCCATCCGCAGCCTGGAAGAACTCACGATGCAAGCGAATGAAAAGACTCAAGCCACCACACCGGCAACACAAGGACGTGTCAGGCCGACTCTGAGTGAACGAGTTGGCAACCGTGAAATCCCGTTTGTGCTCGCTACGAGCTTGCTGTTGACCTGCGTTGGACTTCTGTTGGGAGGATGCACTGCCCAGTCGGTGGATAACCCCGGACAGTCAAGCTCCGTATCCGCGTCCGCCGCCACTCAGGCGCCCACGCCAGCGCCGACGCCAACCCCATCGGAGGAAGATCTGTGCATCGCAACCCTTGATTGCCGTCTTGACGTGACCGGCGACGAGATCCGGTCCAACCTTGTGAATTCTCCATTCCGGTTCGAAATCAAACCTGGGACTAGCTTCGACGGTCACCAGATTTACCCGGCGACCTCGGATCCCACTGCCGTGATAGTAGAGTGGACGGAGCACGAGGGAGTGGTATCGGTATTCATCCTCGGTCCCGAACCAGCCACAGTTTTCGAGCTGGGCCGCAGTTTCATCAGCCCGTGGGATTCATTGATTCGAGGGATAGCCTCCGATGTTGTGCCTAGCCCCTGGGGGTTCGACGTAGTCTCGTGGATAATGAACAGCTATTCCGATAGTCGGAACGTCAATGGTGTGCAGATCGAAGTCAATTATCTTCGGAGTCTCCAATTATGGACCGTTGAATTTCGAAAAGCACTCTAAACCCGAATCCACCCAGGGCAATCGCATTTCAGAGTAGTCTAAAAATGTGGCTAAAATTGGTGCGGAGATGAAGTTGCCAGAGGTGCGCGGTGGCGATGGACAATGTACCGCTTTCGATTAGGGAACGCTTCGAAATACTGGAAGACCCGCGAACTGGACATGCCAGAAGGCACGAGTTGCTGGACATCATCGTCATCACCCTTTGCGCCGACAACTGCGGCGCCGACAACTGGGTGGAGATTGAGGAGTTCGGCAAGGCCAAGGAGGAGTGGTTCCGCCGGTTCCTGAAATTGCCCCACGGGATACCGTCCCACGACACCTTCGGGAGGGTGTTCAGTCTGCTGGATCCGGAGCAGTTCTAAGCCTGTTTCATGGACTGGGTACGTTCGGTGAGTGAACTGACCCAGGGCGAGGTGGTGGCGATAGATGGCAAGACCCTGCGGCGTTGTCATGACCGAGCCAACGGGCGAGGTCCGCTGCACATGGTAAGCACCTGGGCCACGGAGCGCCGGATGGTGCTGGGGCAGACCCGCACCGAGGCTCACTCCAATGAGATCACGGCGATACCGGAACTGCTGAAGGGGCTGGAACTGAGAGGGTGCCTGGTAACGATAGACGCCATGGGCTGCCAGAAGAACATCGCCCGTCAGGTGGTGCGAGGGAGCGCGGATTACCTGCTTTCGGTGAAGGCCAACCAGAGCGAGTTGCACGAGAACATCAAGGACCGGTTCGCCTGCTGTGAGCGGGCGGGATGGGATGGCGTGGCTTACCGCCACCAAGAGCAACTGGGCAAAGGCCACGGCCGGCTGGAACGCCGCCAGTGCTGGGTGATCACCGACCCTGAGGAACTGGCTTACGTGGACCCTCAGCGACAGTGGGCCAGCTTGAGCGCGGTGGCCAGGGTCAACTACCGGCGAGACATTGATACCGGTTCCCCAGAGGATACCCGCTACTACATTTGCAGCTCTCCGGCGGACGCGGCCACGCTGCTGGCAGCGGCGCGGAGCCACTGGAGCATCGAGAACAGCCTGCACTGGGTCTTGGACATGGCTTTCGACGAGGATCACAGTCGTGTGAGGACGGGCCATGCCGACCAGAACCTGGCGGTGATGCGACACCTGGCACTCAACCTGCTCAAGCAGGAACGCAGTGCTAAAGTCGGCATCAAAGCCAAACGCAAAAAGGCCGGATGGGACTTCGATTACCTGCTCAAAGTCCTATCCCAATGAAATGCGATTGCCCTGCCCTCCTTCCCCCTTTGCAAACACGCCCTAGTAGTCCGAAATCTTTGTAATGATGAGTTGATTGGTACTGGGGCTCTGCCCTGACCTACTGGGCCTACGCAGAAATTCGCCGAGTAACCCTGCATTTCACCCGTCATAACAAAGAAGTTGGTCTACTAGTGGTCCGAAATCTTTGAAATGATGAGTTGCTGGCTTCGTCCTGGTTCTCCAGCGAAGTCGGTCTAAAGCAAGGCGTGAAGACGGATTCCCATCATTTCAAAGCGGTTGGTCTACTAGTCCGACGGCAGCGAGTCCCGCTAGAGGGTAAGCCTTTTCCGCCGGTGTGTACGAGTAGGGGACAGGTTTGAAACCTGCCCCTACTCAATTACCCATCAAAGCCAGGTTGGGCCATCTGCCCAACCAATGGCTTCTGCGCTAACGGTTAGCTTGGTACAAGGGACCCCGGAGAACCTGGCCGGGTAGCGCTCCGGTGTGCTCTCCGCCTTCCAGCAGCACCTCGCCGTTGACAATCACATAATCTATCCCCACGGCAGGCTGCTTCACGTGCATCTCTCCGCCCGGGAAGTCATACACCGGCTCGCGCGGCGCGTGGTCGATGGTGTCTGGGTCGAAGATGGTTATGTCGGCAACCTTACCGGCAGCAATGAACCCCCGGTCGTGGAGGTCGTGCATCAGGGCGGTCTTCCCGGTCAAGCGGTAGACGGCGTCTTCCACGGACATAATCTGCTTTTCCCGAACCCAGTAGCTTAGCAAGTGGGTACTGTAGTCGGTACGGTCTCCCTTTTCCGGCCGAGCGCCGCCATCGGTGGTCCCGATAACAGTATACGGCGACCCCAGTATCTGACGCTGGGCTTCAGGATCGCTATTCCGGTCGATTACCTGGAAACTAGTCCGCAGATCATCGTCCAGGACCAGGTCCAGGAAAGCGTCCATAACCCCTTTCCCTTGCTCCTGGGCTATTTGCTCGACGCTCTTGCCACTGTACTTCCGGTTCCGCTCGTGGTGCCCCATGTATACCTGAACCAGGTCCCAGCGCCGGTTGAAGCTCATCACCCTGGTACCGCGGGCGGCCTGGTAAGAGTGGGTGCCTTCGGTCTCCACCGCCTCAATGCTTAGCGTCCGGCGAACCTCGGGGTCACGGAAGGACTGCATCCTCTCTGTAACCGGCAGGGCCATCACTGGGTCCCAAGTCGTCATGCCCTGGAACACGGTAGTAGGGCTGATCATGTCCTCGTCTTCCAGGCCCCCCAGCCCTGCTCTCAAGTCGAAGATCGGCCCGGCGGTGCCGGATAAGCACGAGGCGTAAGCCCTGGCCCCCGTCTTGAAGGCCTCTTCAACCATTTGTAGGTGCTCTTTCCACTCGTCGGGTTTGTTCAACTCTTGGCCTAATATGTTGTAAATCGCGGGGCGGCCGGTCCTGCGGGATAGCTCCTGGGCAATGAGCGCCGGGGTTCGGAACCCGCCGGGGCCCCCGCCACTTACCTGAAAGACACCAGTGCCGAGCTCGCCCAACACGCTGCCTACTGCGTATCGCTCTTCATCGGTGGCAACTGAGGATGGCACGCTGACCCCGAAATTCTCTATCCCCTGGTCGGCGAAGTTGCCAATGCTGAACCCTAAAGCGCCAGCTAGTATCCCCTCGCGGACCTGGCGTCTCATGGCCTCAATTTCCTCCGGGGTAGCTTCCCGTGTCTGGGCGGCCTCGCCCATAACGTAGCGCCTGACTCCGGAATGGCCGACGAAGGCACCTACATTGATGCCACGCCGCCGGCCGATGGCATCAAGGTACTGTGGAATGGATTCCCAGGCGAAATCGACCCCCTTCCGCTGCACACTCAGCGGGATGCCCTCCATCTTGTCGAACATGTCCAGGTACCAGTCCCCATCACCCGGTCGTGTCGGGGCGATCACAGCCCCGCACTGACCCACGATGATCGAGGTGCTACCGTTTAACGACGTAGAAGTGACAATGGGATCCCACATGCACTGGGAGTCAAAATGGGTGTGATGGTCAATGAACCCAGGGGCCACTACCCGACCATCGGCGTTGATAGTGTGAGTGGCGGGCTCACTGAATTTGCCCACCCCCACGATTTTGCCATTTGTTACCGCCACGTCCGCGTAGAATGAGGGCCCACCAGAGCCATCAACCACGCGCCCATTCTTTATGAGTAGATCATATGCCATTACGCTTCCCTCCCTCTGCCCCGATGAGTCGGAGCGTGAGATCAAGGTATCAAAATACGGTTAACGGGTCAATGCTCCGGCAGGTCAATCGTATTAGATATTTTCTGTCCATGATTCCGACGAAAGTAAGTGTGAAATTATCATAACATGGATGTTTCCGCAACAGAATTGGAGGATTTGGATGCTGGATTCCGGCTCGCGCCGGATTGACGCTGGCAATGCAATCCAAATGCGATTGCCCTGCGAATCCACCGATGGACACGGATGGACGGCGTGAGGACAGTGGAGGGGGTGAGGGAGTTACAGGCACGATGACCCGGGCTCGAATTCGAGTAGACGGGAGGTTGGCGGCGGTCTGCAGGGCGCTTTTGGGGGCGCCGATGGCGGCCTACAGTAGCTGTGGTGAGCGAGATGGCGGGATAAGACACGGCGAGAGGCGCTCGCAGACCGGGATGGCGCGAGTTGGCGGAGACGTTCAGTTGGCGGGCGGGTGAGCCGTCCGGCGATAGAGAAGAACCGCCGCCGCAGGGTCTTGGTGGTCACCACCGGCTCGCCCAGACCGATGCGCGCCGTCCAGCGAGCCAGGTTGTGGGCGAGCGCCTGGACGGCCAGCCAGGCGCCGTTGGCGGGAAAGCGACCCGAAGGGAGATGGTTGAGTCCCACGCCGTACTTGAGGTCGCGGATGGCGTTCTCGATCTCGGCGTGGCGGCGATGGTCGGCCTCCAGTGCCAGGGTTTCCCCCTCCCGGTCGGTGATGCAGCCGTGGTAGCTGTAGGTGGCAAAGCGGGCCAGTTGGGAACCGGGCGTGGGCTTCACCCGCCGGACGATGAGCCGCACCGGCGCGGCGTCAGGCGCGGTCTGGAAGGGGGTGTAGAGCCTGTCTCACAAAGCCGCTTGCCTAGTTTCATGCTGCGCAGGGCAGACTGATTTGGACGTCTGCTGACATGAATAGGTTGGTAATACGTCAGATAATGTCATTTTGGCAGCGAAAGTCGGCATCCATAAATCGGGGGCCTTGAGGGCGTCAGACTTTTGAGACAGGCTCTAAGCTGGACTTTGTACAAAAGCTAGCAAAGTTATAAGAACCTGTCTACGATCTCTGAAATAGGTTAAGTTGAGACTATTATCAGGGGAGGGGTAATCATGTCTAATTTCTATCCCAGCGACATCAGCCGGGAGCAATTCGCCCGGATTCTGCCCGTGTTGGAGTCGGCCCGCCGTCGGACCAAGCCCCGCACCGTGGACTTATATGACGTTTTCTGCGGGGTGCTGTACCTCCTGAAAAGCGGGCGCCAGTGGCGAATGCTGCCTGCGGACTTCCCCAATTGGCGCACTTGCTACCAGTATTTCCGGCAGTGGAGCGAGCGGCCTGGCCTGGGTCAGGATGCCATTCTGGAGCAAGTCCTAAAAACAATCGGTTGGCGCGGCCCGGCAAAGCAATGGACGGAAAGAGCAGACCAGCTTCTGCATCGTGGACTCCCAGAGCGTGAAGAACACGGACACCGCCGATAGCAAGGGCTATGACGCGGGCCAGCAGGTGTCCGGAATCAAGCGTCACATCGCGGTGGACACGCAAGGATTGCCCCATGGGATACACGTGACTACCGCCGACGTTACCGACCGGGCTGGGGCTTTGGCGATGTTTGACCGGCGCCGAGACGGCCTCAGTCAAGTGCGGAAAGTGCTGGTGGACGGGGGTTACACCGGGAAGCCCTTTGCCACTGCGGTGCAAGGCCTGTTGGGAGCCGCGGTGGAAGTGGTGAAACGCAACGAACTGCACACCTTCGTGGCGCTGCCGAAGCGATGGGTGGTGGAGCGGTCTTTCGCCTGGCTGGAAAAGTGCCGCCGACTCTGGAAGAACTGTGAAAGAAAGCTCAATACCAGCCTGCAAATGGTGGTGTTTGCCTTCACGGTGCTAATCCTAAAAAGATTGTAAACAGGCTCTTAGCTGGACTTTGTACAAAAGTTAGATACGTGGCGGAATCGGCGCACTTCGTGCTGTGGCTGGCCTACTAAAATATTAAACTGTCGGGGTTAAAACCCGACAGCTGAAAACCCCCAGCCGCAATTTACGCTCAACTCACCGATGTCCTCGCCTACACCACCCAAATTTACAAAGTCCAGCTTAGCACCTGACAGAATCGTAGATCAGCAACACGTCTTGACCACGGTCATTGACCCACCATGGAAGCCACATCGGTGACCATTGGCGCACTTCGATTTTGAGGTGCAGCGATGGCGTATCGGGAGGTTTCCAGGATGGAGGTAAGAGATATCATCCGCCGCTGGCAGACGGGAGAAGGCCTACGGCAGATAGCATCGGGCACCGGATAGTCCCGCAATACGGTACGGAAGTACCTGGCGGCGGCCCAGGCGGAGGGGATTACCCAAGACGGGCCGTTTCCCACCGAGGATCAGTTTTTGAGGAAGCCGAAGCTACAGGCTTTGACAGCGTACCTTATGACTATGCCGACAAGGTGAACAAGAACCACGGACGCCTGGAAAAGCGGCAGTGCTGGGCCATCACCGACCCTGAGTGCCTGGAGTACCTGAGCACCGGCCAGGAGTGGCCTGGGCTACGCTCGGTGGTCAAGGTAGTGGGGCCGTCGGGAAGCGGAGACGGGTATCGCCGTGCAACCCCGCTGCTTCATCAGCAGCCTTGATGCCTCGGCAGAACAACTCTGGCCACGGTTCGGGCTCACTGGAGCATCGAGAACTCCCTGCACTGGAACTTGGACGTAACCTTCAGAGAAGATCAGTGCCGAATACGCAAGGACCACGGCCCCCAGAACATAGCCACGCTGCGGAATGTCTCCCACAACTTGCTGAAACGGGAAACCTCCCCGAAAGTGGGTATTCAGGGCAAACGACTGCAAGCCGGTTGGCGCGAAGATTACTTGCTTAAAGTATTGTGCAGTTAAAATGCGATTGCCCTGATACCTTCATGTATTTGTTGACTGGAGGCTCGGCCTATGGGGTTAGCTACCTCGAACGGGACGACGACGGCCCGGGCCTCAACTCCCGGATTACACGGTAGCCCAACCCTGGCACTTACACCATTGTGGCGACAACCTACGGTGAATTCGAGCGCGACGACTACACGCTTGAGGTGCAGGTTATCGACTAATGGTATGACACTATAGATTTATTGGTTGGGGGCGACGGCCCAAGTGGACTTGGTCCCTGGTCTGGACTATCATTGGGCCTGTCCAACGCTTCGGCGTAGCAGCGGCAAATGGAGGTCCAAGGGCAATGGCGGAGAAGGGAATTCTCGACGGGGTTAGAGTCCTTACCCTGGAGCAGGTGCATGCGCTACCGTGGGGGACGGGATTCCTTGCGGATCTGGGCGCCGATGTCATCCGCGTCGAAAGCCCTGACCACCTGCAGGACCGCAAAGGCGGCCCCTTTCCTGAAGGAACTCCGGGTGAAGAGTGGTGGAACGAAGCCGGCAACCTAGTCTATTATGGCACCCGCAACAAGCGCAGCCTGTGCATGGACGTGACCAACCCTCGGGGCAAGGAAGTCTTTCTCAAGCTGGTGGAGAAGACTGACATCGTGACCGACAACTTCCGTCCCGGCACCATGCAGCGGTTCGGGTTCGACCATAACAGCCTCTCCGCAATCAACCCCCGCATCATTACCCTCAGCAGCACCGCTTACGGGTACACTGGACCCTGGCGGCGGGCAGGCTCCCGGGCCCGCACCGTTGATGCCGCCTGTGGTTTGTCCTACCTGACCGGCTACGAGGGCGGCCCTTCCATGCGGGCCAGCAACAACTACATGGACCATTCCGTAGGCAACAACGTGGCCTACGCCCTGCTGCTGGCCCTGTACCAGCGCACCAAGACGGGCAAGGGCATGCGGGTTGACCTTACCATGCTGGAAACCGGGGTCTCGGCAGTGGGACCGGCCATCCTGGAGGCGCAGCGGGGCATAACCCGCGATCGTTTGGGCTGCGCCCACTGGTGGAAGGCGCCGCACAATGTGTATCCGGCTAGGGGCGACGACCGTTGGATAGTTATTGTCGTGTCGTCCGACACAGAATGGGAATCGCTGAAGGGAGCAATGGGTAGGCTCCAGTGGGCCGAGGGAGCCAAATTCGGCACCGCTTTAGCCCGCTGGCACAACCGCCATGAACTGGACGAGTTAATCGGTGACTGGACCTCCCAGCACGACGACCTGGAGTTGGCGCGGAGGTTGCAGGGACTGGGCATCGCCGCCGGTTCGGCGATGACCGCCCAGGACCTGGTAAACAACTTTCATCTGCGGGAACGCGGCTATATGTGGGAGTTCTCCAACCCTCAGGCCCCTGCCGTTGGGTCCCGTCTTTTCGCCGGGCGCCCCTTCAGAGATCCCGGTAATCCCATGTCAATTGCGAAGGTCGCGGGATTGGGACAGGACAACGAGACGATATTGGCAGAGCTCGCCGGGTTGTCGCCGGCGGAAATAGGGGAACTGGAATCCGAAGGCGTGGTTTTTGGCGCACCCCGGCCCGACGAACCAAGGCCGTAATTCATGCGCCAGGGCACACGAACAATCGCGAAGAGTAGCGATATTAACATTCGTGAATAAGCAATTGTTGGAGAGGCCATGCCCGGAATACTTTCAGAATTACGCGTACTGGAACTGGCCCACCGGCCCTCGGGCGCCTATTGCGCCAAGCTGCTGGCCGACCAGGGCGCGGACACCATCAAGGTTGAGCCGCCCGGCTGGGGCGACCAGGCCCGCCACGAGCCGCCCTTTATTGACGAGGTTCCCCATCCCGACCGGGGCACCTCCTACCTTGCCTTCAATACCAACAAGCGGGGCATCACACTGGACGTGGAGCAGGCAGAAGGTCGGGAGCTTTTTGAGCGATTGGCCACCACTGCGGATATTATTCTTGAGAGCTGTCCACCGGGGAGGCTGGCGGAATTGGGACCGGGCTATGAACAGCTGTCCCAATCCAACCCCGGCCTGATCCTGGTTTCCATCACCTATTTTGGTCAGGACGGGCCCTATGCCAGCTACCAGGGCGATGATCTGGTGGCTCAGGCCATGGGGGGCTACCTTTACGCGGTAACAGGCTCGGCCAGCCAACCGCCCATGGGCACGGCCCTGCAGCAGATGGAGATTACCGCTGCCCGCAACGGGGCGGTGGCGGTAATGGCGGCGCTGTTGCGGCGGGAGCAGTCAGGAAAAGGTACCCACATTGATGTCTCGACCATGGAGGCCGCCGTCAGCACCCCCTCCGGGCTGATTCACCCCTACACCTACACTGGACGCAACCCCCACCGGGGCGGCAGTGACGGCAACGTAATGGACGGGATGCACCTGCCCACCCTGGATGGGGAAGTAACACTCACCACGGCTGGCACCGGCGGCCGTCCCATGCAGGCGTGGGCCGAGTTTCTGGAGGAACCGGGGCTGCTGGAATCCAAGTTCGCGTCCCGCGCCGGCCGGATGGAACACTGGGAGGAGCTTCATGGACTGGTGGCCCCCAAACTGGCCCAGTGGACCAACCTGGACTTGATGCGAGAGACCATGGCCCGGGGCCTGGTCATAGGGCTGGTTCAGACGCCGCAGCAGGTAATGAAATCGCCGCACCTGGAAGAGAGAGGGTTCTTCGTAGAGATGGACCATGCCAGGGCCGGCCTATTGAAATACCCGGGTTCGGGATTCTTTATCGACGGAGAGAACGCCATGGCATCGGCCCGACCGGCGCCCCGCCTGGGCGAACACAACGTCGAAATTCTGTGTGGTGAGCTGGGCCTCACGGTCCGGGACCTGGGACTGCTGCGGGCGGCGAGGGTTATCTAATCCACTATTGTGAAACGCCGCGGACATTGAGCCAGTGATCGCCAAGGACTATGTACCACCTTGGGCGCGCGGTGATTTTGATCAATACCAGTTTGCGGTTTCCCGGTCAATCACCCCCTTTCCCCAGCAGGGCGCGGTGTGGTGACAGCCGCTCTCGATAGCTGATGCCTTCCATGACGATCTGGTAGCTGGCGTTGGCCAGGCGGTCCAAGGCGCTGCTGCCCAGGATGGGATCGTCAAAGAGGCTCAGCCATTCGTCCACGGCCCGGTTGCTGGTGATGACGAAGCTGGACGCCCGATGGCGATTGAGGATGAGTTCGTAGAGCAACTGTGACCTGCGTCAAGGGTGTGTTAAGGACGGGTTCCATCTTTCGCCATTTTTTGCCATGCTGTTGAGCACGGTGATTAGCTTCCTCATGCAGGCGGTGATCGCTACCTTCGGAGGTTTCCCGGCCTTGACCAGACGTTGGTAGAAGTCTCGGAGTACCGGATTGTTAAGGCTGGCTGACAGTGTGGCCATGTAAAGCACACTGCGAGTTGGCGTCTCCCGCCCCATACCGTACGCCTGCCGCGCAACGTACCGCTGTTGTCCCGCGTCAACCATATTTACCGATTTAGCGTCGATCAGTTTTGCCGGTTCACCTCCTCGGCATGGCCCGTTGCTGGGCTGCATCAGTCCGGTAGCTGGGGACGTCAAACTCCAGGATGACGGAGTGGTGCACGACCCGGTCGATTGCGGCGGCGGTGGCCATGGGGTTGACGAAGATGCGTTCCCACTCCGAGAAGACCAGGTTTGACGTGATGCCCAACGACCGGCGCTCGTAGCGTTCGGCGATGAGTGTGAAGAGGACCTCGGACTCTTCGGCCCCCTGGGGCAGGTAGCCCAGGTCGTCCAGGAGCAGGAAGTCGAAGTTGTCCAGCTTGCGCAGTCGGCGGGGCAGGTCCAGATCGCGCTTGGCGGCGAGGAGTTCCTGCACCAGGCGGTAGGCCGGAGCGAAGAGGACGGAGTGTCCGGCTTCCACCACGCGGTGGCCCAGGGCGCACAGGGCGTGGGTCTTGCCGGTGCCGGGAGTCCGAAGGCCAGCACGTTGACGCCGCGCTCGACGAAGCTGCCCTGGGCCAGATGATCCAGCTGTTGTCGCAGCGCCAGGGGCATCCGGTGGTGCTCGAAGGTTTCCCAGGTCTTGCCAGAGGGGAGCTTGGACGACTGCCGCAGCCGGTTGATGCGCCGGTGGCGGCGATCATCGGCTTCCTGTTCCAGTACCTCCAGGAAAGTGGCCAGGGCATCGCCGTGGCCAGCTGCGGTGAAACGGTCCACCGACTGGGCGCCCATGGTGGGCAGCTTGAATTGGTGGCACAGCTGGCCGATGCGTTCCTGCATGACGCTGGTGTCGGTGTCCGTCATCCGCACACCTCCGCCACTGCGAGATTACCCGTGAGCAGGCGGTCGTAGATTTTCAGGTCAGGTTGGCCGGACAGAGTCAGCAGCGGAGCTTCGGGCACCTTGGGCTCGGCCAAATCCCGCACCTCGGCGTAGTCGAAGGGCTGGCCCGCCTCCAGCAGCAACGACAGGGCGCTGTCCACCATGGAAGCCATGGTGGTCGCCGCTAGGTGCAGGATGCGCACGTACTCCACGTCGGCCCGTTCCCCGCGCCACTCCCGCAGCGCGTCGTAGGCGAGGCGGAAGCGCATGGTGGGAAACAGCTGCTCTCTGAAGCGGTAGCGGGCGAAGGCTCCGGGCTTGCGAACCAGGGAGCCGATGACGTGGCGGTAATTGACGTTGGCTTCCCCATCACCGTGCACCCTTGCCATGCGTTCCACTAGGTGGCCCTGTAGTAGACTTCCACCCAGTCGGCGTACAGACGGATCTGCACTTCCTTGTCGATGAGGCGGGAAGGGACGCTATAGGTCCGTCCCGCTACCTGGATGGCGCTCCACTTGCGCACCTTGGACTGGTAGTTGACGTATTCCGGCACGGGAGCTGGCGGTAGGGAGCCCAGGCAAAGCATCTCCTGCTCCAGCTTTCCCTGTACCAGACGATTGAGTCTCTCCACCATCTGCCGGACGAAGCTGGCGTAGTCGTCGGCGGTGTCGAAATCGCGGCCGCCCCGCATGATAAGGGCCTGGTCGATGGCGTCCTTGAGGCGGTAGTGGACGTGCTCGGCGACGCCGTTTTCATGGCTCTGGCCGCGATTGATGCGGGTGGAGCGCAGGCCGTAGTGGTCCACGCATTGCCTCAACAAAACCGTTACCCAACGCAAATGGTTGCCTCAAATAAAATGTTACCCAAAATCGGGGAGGCAATCGCGTGGGAGGAGGCATCAGCAAGATGGCGAAACAGGAATTGCTGGCGACGATCCGAGACCGCTACCGAGCTTCATCGAAGCGGGCGAAAAGCCGGATTCTGGACGAGTTCATCGCGGTTACCGGTCATCACCGCAAGCATGGCATCAGGTTGCTGGGGCAGTCCGGCGATGACGGAGAGAAGTTGCCCGCCGTGAAGGGCCGGCGCATCTACGACGAGGCTGTGAGAGAAGCGGTGATCGTGGTATGGGAAGCTGCTGACCGGATCTGCGGTAAGCGGCTGAAGGCGGCATTGCCCCACCTGGTGGAGTCCATGGAACGCCACGGCCACCTGGATCTGGACCCGCGGGTGCGCCAACGGCTGCTGGCGGCCAGCGCCGCCACCCTGGACCGGCTGCTCCAGCCCATCAGGACACCGGCGGCCCGCCGGCTCAGACGCAGGAGGCAACCGCTGGGCCGCAATATTCCGGTGCGGACCTTCGCCGATTGGCATGCGCCGCTACAAGGATTCCTGGAGATTGACCTGGTGGTTCACTACGGCGGCTCCTTGTGGGGCTCCATGATCCACAGCCTGGTGGCCACCGATATCTGCACCGGCTGGACTGAAGCGGCGCCGATGCTGGCCCGGGAGCAGTCCCTGGTGGTGGCAGGACTGGAGGCCATCGCACGGCAGCTGCCCTGCCCCGTCAAAGGCATCGACTCGGACAATGACAGCGTATTCATCAACGAGATGCTGATCAAGTACTGCGCCGAGCGGGGCATCGAGTTCACTCGTTCCCGGCCCTACCGCAAGAACGACCAGGCCTGGATCGAGCAGAAGAACGGCGCGGTGGTCCGCCACTACGTCGGTCATGACCGCTATTCAGGCCAAGTTGCTGGACAAACCATGGCCCACCTGTACGGGGCGGTGCGACGGTACGTGAATTACTTCCAGCCGTCGTTCAAGTTGGTGGAGAAAACTCGGCACGGCTCCAGGGTGGTCAAGCGGTACAGCCCGCCAGCCACACCCTGCGATCGGCTGATGCAGCACGACGCGGTCAGCGTGGAGATGAAGGCAGCGCTGAGTGAGTATCGGGTCAAGTTGGACCCGGTGGCGCTGCTGCACGCCATCCGGGAAGCCCAGTCGGCCCTGGCGGCGGTTACGTTCCCCGCAATCCGGCCCACTCCCAGCGGCGAGAGCCTGGAACAGTTCCTGGCCAAGTTGCCCGACTTGTGGCGGCAGGATGCAGCGCACACCTCACGGGAGCGGCGGGTGCAACCGCCCCGCACCTGGCGAACTCGGCCCGACCCTTTCGAAGGAGTATGGTGCGACGTGCTGGGCTGGTTGCAGGAAGACCCGGACGCCAGTGCGGTGGTATTGCTGGGCCGATTGCAAGAGGCTGAACCAGATCGTTTCAGCCGGGCTCACCTGCGCACGCTGCAGCGCAGAGTGCGGCAGTGGCGCGGCATCATGAGCAAAGAGCTAGGTTCTGTTGACATTTTACCGGAGCCAGATGAGAGCGGCGGTGAAATGCAGGAAGCCCAGGTATCTGGTGTCCAGCTTCTCAAACCGGGAGAAGATCCGGCGATAGTGCTTGATCTTGTTGATGAAGCATTCCACCAGATGACGCTCCCGGTACAGATGCCGGTCATAGTCGGCGGGTTCCTTGCGGTTCGAGCGGGGCGGAATGACCGGCATCATACCCAGGTCCAGCCCAGTTCCAGGATGTGTCGGCGAAACTCCTGGGCATCGTACCCTTGGTCGGCCAGTACGTGCTCGCCAGCATAACCGGCGATCAAACCCTCCGCCTGGGTGATGTCGTGCTGTTGCCCGCCGGTCAGGATGAATCGCAAGGGGTTGCCCAAGCCGTCCACGCTCACGTGAATCTTGGCGCTGAACCCGCCGCGGCTCCGGCCCAGGGCCTGGGCAGCCTGGCCACCCTTTTTGGGGGAGCTCCTGCCGCGCAAGGGTGCGCCCGAACCACCGTGCTGTCGATGATCAGGTATTCCAGATCCGGGTCGCCGGAGCAATGTTGATGCATTTGTGCCCAGACCCCTTGGTCAGTCCAACGGGCGAATCGTTTGTAGACGGTGTTCCAGTTCCCGTATTCGGCCGGCAGCAGTCGCCACTGGGCCCCAGAGCGATTAATCCATAAGACGGCCTCGACAAAACGCCGGCAATCCGCTTCCTGTCCAACGTACAAGCCGGTGCAGCCACGCAAGAAATCGAGAATCCTAGCCCACTGTTCTGGTGATAATCTGATGTTTGACATACGGCCATTATAATCAAATGTCAACAGAACCTAGTCTACGCCGCCGCTGGTGAGCCCATGGCGGAACTCCCTGCAATGCCGGAATTAGCACTGGCTGGGGCGGACCCCAAGTGCTAGAGTTTCGGTAACATTTCTGAATGAGGCAACAGGCAGGGTGGGCAGCTGGGATGCGCTGAACCGCCCGGGATGCTCCTCGGTCAGCCAGTCGATAATTGTCGTTGCCTTCAGCCTGCCAGTCGGATCATTCCGCAGCAGCGGCTCGATATCATCCTCCCACACCCCGTCGAAGGGATCGGGCCGGGTGCGCCACCAGTGCTCCGGTTTCATCACCGACGGCAATGGGCCACTCTGCCACTTGCGCGCTGAACGCACGCTCATCCCAGCCTTGGCCGCTGCCGTTTCCTGTGTCTTGCCTTCCATACGTTTCTGCCTCAATAGCCTCACTTGTCGGTCTGTAATCAACGGTACCTCCGTACCGAATGATTACCCCATATCGACCGGCAAAAATGGTCGACGCTACCGGCAGGACCAATTGTCGTTAATCGCCTGGTTGTCGGGGCACGGAACTTGAGCTCATCGTAGGAGCGGCCGCCTTCAGGCTGAGGGTGGCCCAAGTACAGCCGCCGATGGAGCGGCCCGTAAAATTGGCCGGTTCCAATTCCGGAGCGTCCATCAATCCTCGAACCAAGCCGGCGCAATCGGCAAGGCACCGCAGCGATTCCGTAAGCCGGCCTTCCTGCCATCCCGGCAACCGGAGCAATGAGGTCGGGCGGTGGCGACCAATGCCATGCGGACAGGCTTCCCAACTTAAGGGCTGCCGCTCGATGAGCGTTGGTTACTGGTTGGCCAAGGGGATGGTGCAGGTGACGCAGGCCTGGTCGCCGTGTGTAGCAGTTGTGTGGCCTTGGCCGGTGGTATCCTCAACCAGGCGGGCGTCGCCGGGGCCGAAGACGTGCTTGGAGCCGTCGCCCAGGCCGATCTCCAGTTGCCCGGACAGGATGACGACAAACTGGCGGCGTGGCGCCGTGTGCCAGTCGGAGAAGCGACCGGCCGGGGCTTCACTGAAGCTGATGGTGGTGGCCGCCTGGGCGCTCTTCCAATCAGGCGTCTGGTCCAGGTCAATGGTCTCAATGTGGGACTGGCCGTCATCGCCAGAGTAAAGTCTGAATGTTCCCATCCTGTTCCTCCGTTTTGGTCTGTACGGGATACGGTCAGGCCACGGCTGAAGGCTGTTGGGCCTCGACCCTGGCGATGAACTCCAGCAGTTGTGCGGCGTAGAAAGTGGACTTCATGTGGTAGCGGTTGGTGGCGGCGATGCCTGGGAAGGTGTTGTCGTGCTGACCGATGACCGCCCACTCCTCGTGGGTCCACGCCGACGGGCGCAGCTCGGCGTTGGGTACCAGCCGCTTCACGTTCTCTGCGGCAGACTTGTGGTGAACGTCGTCCGGCGTGTTGCCCTCAAAGGCCAGTACAGGGCATGTGATGGACTCCAGCTGCTCCTCAGTTAGGTCTCCCACCGGGTTGGGTTGGGAGAACCGGTCCCGCCAGCGGCGCATGACAGAACAGAACTCCTCGGGGTCCATGGAAAGGATCCGTTCCCGGTTGTCAGCGTTGTCTCGGATGCGCTGCTCGAAAAACTCGGTAGCGGCCACGGCGGGCATACCGCCTCGCTCGGCGGCCTCGATGTACTGTCCGTAGTAGCCGGGGGACATCAGTTCGGCGCTCCTCGGCCCGCCGGAGACTTCCCAGACAAATACACCCTTGACCACCTTCGGGTGCCGAACCGCCACCGTCAGGGAAGTGCGCGAACCGGCGGACCCTCCGGCCACGTAAGCCGGGGCAGCGCCCAGGTATTTCAGCAGAGCCGCCATCTCCTCAGCCCAAAGGTGCTGCTCGGAAAGCTCACCACCGATCACCACGTCGGACTTGCCGCAGTTGCGGCGGTCGTGGATGATGACACGGCAATGGGTCGACAGCAGGGCAGCCATGGGACGCAGGCCGTTGTGGTCCACCCGTCCGCCCGGCGTCAGCATGACCGTGGGGCCGGCGCCATACTCCTCATAATACAGGTTGACTCCGTCTATGTTGGCGTAAGGCACTGCTCACTCCTTTCTGTTTGAACACCGCGGCACAGGTTGGGCTAGGACCGTGACACCGGCAGTTTGGCACCTTGGAACGGCCCCTGGGTGGCCTCAAAAGACTTGGAGAAGGCCAGAATCTCCTCGTTGGACTGGTTGCTCAGGTCGATAGGACGGCTGAACCCCTGTCTTACAACGTAGCCGGTCTTGTAATACAACTCGACCCGATTGTCCTCCGGGTCGAAAAAGTAAACGCTGCAGGAGATTCCATGGGTTACCGTCTGGTCGATACGGACGTTTTCCGCCAGCAGCCGCTGGTACAGGTCTTTCAGAGCGTCCATGCTTTCGACAATAAATGAAACTTGTCCGACGCCGGTGGTTTTGGGCCGGCGTCCCATCGGGTGGTCATCGCCCCTCGCCTCTCCCAAGGCCAACTCGTGGTGTTCGTTATCAGGGTCGGCGCTCAGGAAGCAGCTTCCCCGATCCGGGTCCTCATCGGTTACCGTCAGTCCGATGACGCGGGTATAGAAGTCCCTCATCTTGAAGAAGTCGTCGCAGACCAGACCGACGTGACCCAAATTGGTGACCATACCCTGCCTCCTTGCGTTGTATTGTGACTCCAATCCCGCCAGTCCGGGTGCCACTTCCACCAATCCCGGTCCCGGCATGGGCTGATATTAACATGGGGTCCCCGCCCGTACAATGGCTGGGAGAACACGACCGTTGGGACGTTGGCATATGCTTCTGTGCATTTCGCCTCGGCTTCGGTTCAGGATCTCCGGCGGACGAGTCAGAACGCCTATGTTGGTCATTAGAACATGGGAGAAGCGGTTCTTCGTTGCTTCCTCTGTCACAGCGTTCCCGTGACTTTCTTCATGAGGGCTGTCACGTCGTCAGGGGGGACGTCCCCACACCAAGCTACGTATTGGTCAGGGCGTACGAGCACCAACCTGGCATCGTACTGCTCGCGCCCTCCTGCGTAGGTATCCCGCACCGCTTTGAAGGGGATGCTCAAGGATTTTGCCACTCCCTCGATTGCCTGAACCGGCCCATTGTCCACCCCGAAGGCCAGCAAGGTGAAACCCGTTCCTAGCTCGGCGGGGAGGTAACGTCCCATTGAAAGCGGCTGTGGCGGCAGGTGGTGGCCAGGCCTGGCGGCGAAGGAATGGGAACCATGTGCGCTGCACACAGCCCCTGGTGGTCCCATGACCACGGGCGAACCAGGATAATTGGGCTCGTAGGTCGATGTGCGCCTGCTGTCGGCTTCCTCCAGCTCCTTCCACCCTGACTTGAACTCCTCCAGGTCCTTGCCAGGGTTGAAACGCCTTAGGAAGGCGCGGTCTCGCTCGATGCCTCGCGCAATGAAGTCCTCGCCAGTCTCCCAGAAAACAGGGCGCCGCTCCTCGCCGTAGGAATCCAGGAGAGCATCTCCTCCCCAACCCTGGATCTTGGCGGCTAGTTTCCATCCAAGGTTGGCCACATCCTCCAGGCCGTTGTTCAGGCCGTACCCGCCGTATGGCGGGTGGCTGTGCGCCGCATCTCCCGCGATGAATACACGCCCGACCCGATATTGGTCGGCCACGGAGACCCGCAGGTCCCAAAACCCGACGTGCTCGAATTCGGCTTTGAACTCGAGCCCGGCGGCCCGATTGAGGAGAGACTGGAAGTCGAAACTGTCCGGTGCAGCATCCGCCGGGACTGGAGCGTGGAAGAACCATGTCTCTCCAACCACGACTCGCCCAAAGAACATCCAGTATCCCTTCAGATCCGGGTGGAGCACGCGGTAGGTCGTGCTTTCCGGGAATCTCCGGAGAGCCTCGTGCAACTCTTCAGACCTGAAGACGGCCAGCACCATCTTTTGGTCGAAGTCTGAGCCCCCTCGACCGATACCCACCTGCTCACGGACGGTCGAGCGGGCCCCGTCGCAACCGACGACGTATTCGGCCTCCATACACGTTTGGCTCCCGACGTTGCACTTTGAGCAGGACTGTGGGACGGGTGGGCGGATTCGAGGAACCCTGCCCACTCATACCGGCCTCCCGGTTGCGCGGCGCCTTCAGTTACACTGATAGTGACTCTCACGCCGTGCCCGTCTTGCTGTATCTCCTCTGCGGTCCATCCGTAAAGCGTGGTGACGTTGGTCAACTCAGCTGCCCGCTTCCGCAGTACCTCTTCCGTAAGGTACTGCGGAAGCCGTTCACTGTCCTCGTAATAGAAACTCCGCACGACCCCGCGGCGGACCGGCGCATACCAATATTCGCTCATCAAGTCCCCGTAGGCAGTCACTCCGCCGATGAGGTAACCTTTGGGCATAATGCGGGCCCGCCGCAACTCGTCCACGACTCCCCACAAGTAGAAGTGCTCCAGGGTGCGCTGGGTGAGGTTCTGCCCCTTAGGGAGTTGTTGCGGCTCAAGATGACGTCCCACCACCAAGCAGTCGATGCCTCGCAGCCCGAGGTCCACAGCCATGGCAACGCCGACTGGCCCTCCACCCGCGATGATCACTTGATATCGTTCTGCCATAGGTCGCTCCCTGCCAAATTTTGATGCGGACCGGGTATCGCGGAAATCACCGACCCCGAAGTTGTATCGTAACGTGCCTACCCGTGCCCTGAGTTCCAGACTCGGAGTCCATGTTCAGGCTCTACCCCCAAACTTTGCCGGTATCTACCACAAGTTCCAGCTTTCTTTTCTGCTCTTCGGGTGTCAGCATATTGCCTGGGGCCGTGGCAGCGAACCCACATTGCGGGCTCAGTGCCAAATTCTCGACGGGGATGTACCTGGCTGCCTCGTCGATGCGCCGGAAGAGTTGGTCTTGCGACTCCAACTGCGGATTTTTGGAGCTAATCAGACCCAACACCACCGTCTTGTCTCGTGGCACGAAGCGGAGTGGTTCGAATCCCCCGGCCCTCTCGGTGTCGTACTCCAGCAGAAATCTGTCCACATCCAGCGAGGCAAAAGCGCGCTCTGCAATTTCATCGTAGCCGCCCTCGGAACGCCAGGCGCTGCGATTGTTGCCCCGGCACATGTGCTGGGCGATGGTTCGTCCGGGACCCCGTGCGTTTCGCAGGGTGGCATTGTCGGCTGCGATAGTGTCTGCCAAGGCTTGGTCCAAGTCCTCTCCGGCCTGAAGCATTTGCTGGCGGCGGCGCACATCCGCCAGCTCGATAACGTAACGAAGGGAGTCCAACTGGATGTAAGGAACCCCTTCGTCCAGTAATGCCTGTTCCTCCCGCTGGAGCATTTCAACCAACTCATGGACAAGGTCCGAGGGCGTGGGGTAAAAACTGTCTGTCAAGCTAGGTTTATACCAGGCCAGGGCCCGGGTCATTACTCCCGGCATGGTGATCTTATAGGGCCTGGTAGCATACTCCTTTAGGAATCCCGACTCGTGGGCCGTTAGCCTCCGGATTTGCCGCAGTTTTACCCCCGCGACCTGAGTCGTGAAACCAATACCCGCGGTCGTCGCGTCAACAAGATAGCCCATGGGACCATACCAGGGATTGACGGCGCCCGCTTCAGGATCATCTATAACTCCCTCGACTGACTCGGCCAGCGCGCCAGAGAACCAACTACGGCGATACTCGCCGTCGCTGAACACCTCAATTCCAACTTGGCGTTGCATTTCGAGAGCCTGGAGAATGGCCTGGTCTTCGATTTCCCGAAGTCGCTCCAAACTCAGCCGTCCCGCATCGTGGGAGCGTCGGGCTTCCAGCAACTCCGCGGGACGCAATAGACTGCCCACATGGTCGGCCCGGTAAACTTTGACCATCAACCACCTCCCTATGCTGCTTTTCGCAGCATACGGTAGATTTAGTCCGTCAATTATTTGTGGGAGACGCAGTGACGTTGATTGTCGGAAAAGTAATGCCTTCCTTACGCTATGTCAAACAAGCGCATTTGGATGATCCAAAAAGCACACGGGCGCTCCCAGCCTGTGGATTGAGCGAGGACGTTGCGGCTTCTTGAGATTGGGAGACTGGTTCCAGTTCTACGATGACCTGAGGCCCCATGTGCCTCCGGGATACCTGAGCCCTGCCGGGTTGTTCCACGGGGCGCGGGAAGCCGACGAAGAGGAATGTAACGAAAGGGGATGCACCGGGGACGGATTGGAGCCGTCGGCAGGAGCGGAGAGTTCGCTTTCGGTGACGTCTACCGGTTCACGTCAGCGTCCGGCAAAAAAAATCAAGTCGATGATGTCATACGTCGTCGACTTGAAAAGCGGAGATCAGATCGACTCCCGATTAACTGAGGTCGTCACGCGGCGATTGGCGCGCCAGGTGGTGCGTAAGTGGTGAGGTCAGCGGCGTCGGACATGGGCGCCAGCTGGTAGCCCAGTTGTGCAGCCCGCCGTTTGGCAGCGCGCAACGCCCGCTGCTGATATTGTGTCTCGTAGTATTCAGCGCCGGCATCCACGTATTCCTGGCCGTAACGCAGCATGGTGTAGATGAGCCTGGCCAGCTTGTGGGCCATGGCGGTGATGGCCTTGGGCGCGCTCCCAGGTGGGCTTTCTTCCGGCGCAGGAAGGCGCCCAGGGCGCTGTCGGAGCGATGCAACGCATTGGCGGCCAGACGCAACGCCGCCGCGGCCCGGTTGGCGCTGGGTTTGGTTTTGGAGCTCATGACCCTGCCGCCCGTAATGCGATTGTCGGGGCTTAGGCCCAGCCATGACGAGAAGCGCTTGGCGCTGGGCCATTTGGTCATGTCGGCGCCAATCTCGCTG
Organism: Dehalococcoidia bacterium; assembly: GCA_965220105.1. Taxonomy (GTDB): domain Bacteria; phylum Chloroflexota; class Dehalococcoidia; order Lucifugimonadales; family UBA3495; genus Bin87. The sequence goes on from OZ244811.1 coordinate 485,341, forward strand.
ACCACCTTCAGGGCGGTGTACGCATCCACGCCGTCGATGCGGGTCAGGTCCACCCCGGTCATCCGGTACAGGTGGGCCCTGATGTCGAAGCGGGGAGCGTTGCCCTGACTGCGCCGGCCCTTCCCGGCCGGAGACCCGCCGTCGCTGTGGTCCTCGAACCGCTCCGACTGGGCTGCAATCTCCCGGTCGCACTCGGCAATCTTGGCGTGATAGAACCGGTACAACTCCAGGGCCTGGGTCAGCTCGAAGATGCGCTCTTCCCGCCAGTGGCCTTGTAGAGACTTGGCGATGGTCGCCTCGTCTGCCCTGATCCGGGGGTCGCGGAGTTGCGCCAGCCGCTTCGGATCTCGCTCGCCGCTCACGATGGCTTCGATAATCGCCATGCCGGTCTGGCCGGTGATGTTGCTGACGACGTGCTGGAGCTTGACGTTCAGCTGGGTCAGCGCTTTCTGCATATGTTGAATATGATGGGACGCGTACTGCACCAGCATGGCCCGCTGCCGCAGATAGCTGGGCAAGCGCCGGATGTCCTCGTCGGGTCGGAAGGCTCCCGACAGCAGGCCGTAGGTGTGCAGTTGCTGCAGCCACTGGCAATCCAGCACGTCGGTCTTGCGACCGGACACGTTCTTGATGCGCCGCGGGTCCACCAGCATCACTGGGAAGCCTCGCTCTTCCAGCGCTCCGAACAGCGGCATCCAGTACACGCCGGTGGACTCCATGACCACGGTCTCCACCCCGCACTCGGTCGGCCAATCCGCCAAGCGATACAGGTCCGTCGTGAAGGCGGCGAACTCGCGCACCGGCGGCTCCGCGCGGTCGGCGGACACCGCCACGTAATGGCCGCTGGCGCCCACGTCGATGCCCGCGGCGTTGAGGTTTATCTGGGACAGCTCCGCGGGCAGACGCTCCCGCTCCCCTGCGGTCTGGCTCGCTGGTTGCGCACTCCTCTGGCGTGTCGTCATCATCTTTCCCTTCCAACATCTTTCCCTTCCAACATCGCAGCGTAGGCGCATCGCCGGAGGGAGCCACGGACCGTAGCCATTCTCCCGAACGGGATCACCCCAACTGGAGCGTCACCAATGATGCCGCCGTAAGACTCCCGGACCATGCTTTACGCCGGGCAACAAGCGCCAGTGTCCTCTCGGTCTTGGTCCGGACGACACGCCTCGCCAACAGCTTACACGTAGGTCACCACCCTCGTCAGTTAGTCTCCTCTGCACGGCCCGGACGCGGGCATAATGATGCTTTACGCAAAATCCACAAAGAGCAATGGATGTCCCCGCTCTGGGTAGGCGCCATATGTGGCAGGTGCCGGAAGGTTTTTGACTGTCCACAGTTACCCCAGACATTTACGAACTCCCGGGTGCCCCTATCATCCATTCTCAATCGTCATCGCTCATCGCACCCAAAAAATGCGTAAACTCCAGCCAAGGATGACGACATCAATAGCATCGAAAGCGGACACATCATTCATCGGCGTTTTGGTCATTAACAACAAGTCGACGCGTTTGCCTTCCTCTACCGTACCTATTTCTTCTTGCAGACCAAAGAACTCCGCATTCGCAATCGTCGCGGCGCGAAACAACTGAGCAGGAGTGACGCCAGCATCCAGCCAACGCTGCATTTCCCTAAAGCCGTTAAAGCCGGGAGGATTGGCGTAGGTGGGACTGCTCGGGGTATCGGGGCATGACCTGACAATGGGCTAGCTGGGTCTAGCTATGCCCGGTGCCCCCAAGAGGGCCGGTCCGCGAAGCCGAAGGGGCTGAAAGTCCCGTGTGAACGGTACAATTTCCTCCAACAGGACCCGGGCATCAACGACTTGACCCGTCGATTCCGGACGTGAACACCTTTGTTCAGCAGCCTGTTAGGGGCTGTGGGCTGAAGCGAGACGGAACAGGGTTCTAGCTGCGGCAGGAAAACCAGGGTTACACCGAACCTCCCTCAGCTAGGACGGCCAACTCCGCCTTAGATAGTCCCAACTCCCCGCACAGGACCTCTTCGTTGTGCTCCCCGATGAGAGGCGCACGCCGGGATATCCTCCAGGGTGAGCCGTTGAAGATGGCCCCTGGGCCCGGGTGTCGAAATGTCTCGCCAAGTTCCGGGTATTCCACATCTGCCCAGAACCTCCGGTCCTCCAGGTGGGGGTCCTGCATGACATCGTCCGGGGAACGGATCGCCCCCGTGTTGGAGCCACGCTGCTGCAAGCCGTGGTAGGCCTCGTCCCGAGGGATGTTGGCGAGGAAGTTTTCGAAAATTCCGCGAATGTGGGACTGGCTCTCGGCAATGACCGTTGGGTCCTGGTACTTTTCATCCAGCAGGTCGCCCGCCAAGCCGTGCTCATCCATCCACGGCGCAAGCGTCAGCACCCGCGCCGGGGTAACCTGACCGACATTCACGTATTTTCCATCCTTGCAGAGGACCTGGGCGTTGGGCCCAGTGGCGGTGTTGCCACCTCCTGTTCTACGTGGAATCACATCTCCTTTGTAAATATACTGGTTCACATGGCCCTCGGTCGTGAGCGCGCAGGCATCATGCACCGAGGCATCTATGTACTGCCCCCTAGCCGTCACCGACCGGCTAACCAGCGCCGCGGTAATGGCGATGTAGGCGTAATGACTTCCGATGTGCCAAGCCTGCCCTCCTCCGGGAGCGATGGGCGGTGCACCTGGCGCCACTTCGTCGTCATAGCCACACCTGGCCATCTGCCCGCCTGCCGCCAGATGCAGCAGGTCGCTGGTCTGGAAGTCCCGCCACGGCCCGGTCTGCCCAAAGGGGGTCAGTGAGCACATGATCAGCCCGGGGTTACTCTTTGCCAGATCTTCGTACCCCAGCCCCAGGGAGGCCAGATAACCGGGCCTGAAGGTTTCCAGTATCACATCTGCCTTCTCCGCCATTTGCCGGAACAGCCGGCGCCCGTCCGCCATCTCTAGATTCAAGGTAACCCCCCGCTTGGAGGTGTTGTAATGGCAGAAGTAAAGGCTCCTCTCCCGATTCGGAATGTCCTGGTAGAAAGGCCCCACGGTCCGGGCTGCCTCGCCACCGGGCGGCTCTATCTTGATGACGTCTGCTCCCATGTCGGCCATCTGCTTGCCACACCACTGCCCCTTCTCGTCGGCGAGCTCCAACACCCGCAGCCCCCCAAAGGTCCCCGCAGAGTTCCGGTCCGGCGTCCGCGCCGGCGCCGGAGCAGGATTCGCTATCGGCTCATTCCCACTCCACTGTACGGGCGAGGCATCCTCCATCATCTTCTTGAAATAGGGATAATCTTCCATACTGAGGTCTTTTGGCCAGAATGTGCCGTCGGCGAAGCCGCTCACCAGCTCCTCGTGACTGATGCCCAACAACCCCTGATACACCTCTTTGTTATGCCCGCCGATTAGGGGCCCTGACCGGCTGTTGATTGCAGGCGTTTCCGACATCTTGAAGGGAGCGTTCTGAAGTAGCCAGGTCCCCAGCGCGGGATGCTTCACGTCCCGGTACAGCTCTCGATGCCTGAGCTGGGGATCGTTGTCCACCCGGTCCTGGCTGCTTTGAACGGGCATGGCGGGTACTCCCGCCGCCTGGCACCGCTCCATGATCTCGTATTTGCCCAGAGTCTTGGTCCACGCCTCTATCCCCTGGTCCATCTCTTCCTGGTGCTCCAGGCGACCTTGAAGGGTGGCAAACTTCTCGCTGGCGGCCCAACTGGGAGAGCCCATTAACTCCACCAACTTCCGCCACTCATAGTCGGAGAAGCAGGCCAGGGCACACCAGTCGTTGTGCTCCGCCGGACTGGTCTTGTAGGCGTTGTGCGGCGCCCCGGTCCGCCCCCGGTAGTTGTCCACCAGGGGTGTGCCAGGCCAGTGAGCGCGGTTGCCCGGCGGGTAACCCTTTCGCATGGTGGAACGACCGTTGGCCTGGATGTCCAGAAAAGCGGGACCATTAAGGGGGACTCCGAGGATCCACTGGGAACTGTCGACATGCTGTCCCTGACCGGTCATGTTGCGATGGTAAATCGCACTCAGAGCATACATGGCCCCGTATAAGCCACCGGTGTCGTCCAGGTAGGACCAGCCCCAACCAGCGGGTGGCTTGTCCGGCAGGCCCGACGTGTAGGTCAAACCGGACAGGGCTTGCGCAATGGCTCCCATGGTTTGATAGTCTCGGTCCCGACCCGTGTGGCCGAAGCCGGACATGGAGAGGTAAATGATGTCAGGCCGCAGCTTCTTCATATCCTCGTAGCCCAGACCCCACCGCTCCAATACGCCGTAGGCGAAGTTCTCGATGACGATGTCGGACATGGCCACCAAACGCCGGATAAGGTCAATGCCTCGGGCTGTACGAGTATTCAGGGTGACGCCCAGCTTGTTGGAGTTGGTGTCGCTGAAATGGCCGTTGGTGTTGAGATTGACGGGCAGGCCCTCGGGGGTACCCGCTCCAGTCGCAATATTGTCGCCCCGAGTATTGGGCCTCTGGGGCCATTCAACCTTGATAACCTCAGCTCCCAGCGCCCCCAGCCATCGGGTGCACCAGGGACCCGCCCGGACCCACGTGAAGTCCAACACTCGGATTCCTGACAAAGCTCCCGGCGTAGTTGGCGCTTCTGCTCCGGCCTGCACCATTGAATCACCTCCCGGCTATGGCTGTCTTAAGGTTAACTCACCTTATTCTAACCCAATGTGGTCGATGGAGATTCCCGAAAAACCAGGAAGGCTAATGACCGGAACTTTCTGAAAAGAGCCCCAGGCAAATTGATTTGCCCGGGGTGTCAACGCCGACGGAGACCTAACCCACGATCGCTGTCGTTGTCCAGCGATTCTGTCAGTTTAAAAGGCAAGGGAAAATGTCAGTCTGAGCGATTAGCGGCCAGTTCGGCTGGTGGTCTGACGCCGTGGTTGTGTGGACGATTGGTCGGCTGGGTCAGGGAGCGAGCGTACTTGCGGACCGTATTGCGTGAGATGCCCAGGTGGCGGGCGATCTCGCGCAGGGAGAGCCCTTGGACTCTGGCCGTCCGCGCCGGCTCTGGCGCCAGCATCGCCACCATGCGCCTGGCCACATCCGCCATTTCCAAGGCTCACGAGTGGAGCAAGCTGGAATCTCCCTATAGGGACCCTGGTGTGCGCGCTTCTTTGAAGGGATGGGGGCGCCGGCTTTCGAAGCCCCAGCGCCAGGTCGCCGCCCTGCAGGCGCCGCCAAGTCCAGGATCGCTGCGAAACGGCATCAAGCCTTCCTCCGGTGATGCCATCCTATCTCTGGACCGCGAAGGGCTCAGTGAACCTCGGGAACCGGCCCCTAATCCACTGACAATGGTGGCCGCAGCAAACGGTCGCGGCTCCGTCATCGACGATGAAGACGTGATCTCCATGACGGTGACCGCTTCACCCAGAAGGCCGACGTTTCTGCAACAGGCCCGGTGGAACGCGGTCCAGAAGGCCAAGCTCGAGAGCATGTCCATTCGCAAGATGGCAAGCGAGTTGGGTCTCCACAGAGACACGGTAAGGCGATACATCGATGCCGAAAGTCCGCCGACGCGGCAGTCACCGGCAACCCTACCGGCATCGACATCTGATACGATCCCGCATAGACACGTGACATTTTGCTGAACACTTAGGTGGACATTCTCCCTGAACGTCGACACGGACGCCTGCGCCTCGGACTGCTCAGCCCGGCCTCCAGCAGGATACGCCGCAGGGTGGTCCTGCCGATGTCGATGCCTTCCCGCTCGCTCAGCAACTCGCTGAGATGGGTGTGGTTGGCCCCTATGTACCGGGTGCGAGCCAAACTCACTACGCTGGCCACCACGGCATCCGGTGTCGCGTTGGCTGGCCTGCGGCCCCGGTGACCATGAGCGAGGGCAGCTGCGCCTTGCTCCCGGCAGGCCGCCAGGATACGCCTGGTGTGGCGAGTGGTTACACCCATCAGGGTAGCCGCCTGGTCCAGCGTCATGTGCTCATCGAGCAAACTGTTCAGGACCTGAAGTCTGGTCTGTTCTTTTGGATTCAAAGTCACATTCTCCATACGGTGAATATGACATTTATGCTGGCCAGTTAGTGAGGACGCTTTCGCTGAACGTCGACAGGCGTCCGCCTAGTATTACAACGACGGCTTGAGTCACGGCTTCGGGAACGCTGCTGACCGCAAGGGTTGCCGCAATAGTCTGAGGATGCACATCTACGAAGGGAAAGGCAACGCATCCGGTATCCTGCAAAAATGCGTCGTTGTAATACTAGGTACCGGGTCCGCCGCCAGCGGATGCCTCGAGCGGGCATGCTGATCCAGATGGACGGCAGTCATCACCCATGGTTGGGGGACCAGGTACCGCCGTTCGCGTTGCTGATCGCGGTGGATGATGCCACCGGTACGGTGGTTGACGCCCTCTTCTGCGAGCAAGAGGACGCTCACAGTTACTTCGTGCTGAGCCAGGGTCTCGTGCAACATCTCGGCGTACCCGTCGCCCTCTACACCGACCGCCACGCGGTCTTCAAGCACACGCTCGGTTCCGGCCTCCCCGGGATGCCAACCCAGTTCAGCCGGGCCATGGAGGAACTCGGGATACAAATGATTTTCGCCCGGTCTCCCCAGGCCAAAGGACGGGTGGAGCGAACGGCAGGAACCTTTCAGGATCGGCTGATCACGGAACTGCGGCTGGCTGGTGCGACCACCATTGAACAAGCCAACACCGTGCTGGACCAGTTCCTGCCGCGATTCAACCGACGCTTCCTGATTCCGCCGCAACACCCTGAGCCCGCATTCCGGCCTCTGGACCCGGAGCTGTGCCTGGAACAGATCCTGTGCTTCAAGCACAAACGGAGGGTGGCCAAGGACAACACGGTGAGATTCCAGCTGCACACACTGCAGTTGCTGCCAGGACCGGAACGCCCCAGCTATGCCGGGGCAGGCGTGGAGGTCCTGGAGGGACTGGACGGCCGGCTGTCGGTGCGGCATGAAGGGTGCATCCTCGCTGCCCAAGAGGCACTCCCCAGTCCCGTATTGCTCCGAAACGGCCACGGGCGTTCCGCCAGTGTTACTGTCCCAACCTCCGGTGTCGACGGCTTGGGCCAACGCTGGGTAGAAACTCTCGAACCGCTGCGCTCACGGTCAGAGGACGGCAATGATCCAAGTATGGTTGACGACGTGGCCTCAGCCAGCAAACCTGCAGCAGCCTCCGCGCGCAAGCCGACATTCCTCCAGAAGGAGCGGTGGAAGGCGATCCGGAAAGCCCGGCGCAAAGAGATGTCGCTTCGAGCGATTGAACGGGAATTGGGAATCCACAGGAGCACAATCAAGAAATACGTGGATGCCGAGGGCCCTCCAACGCGGCAGCGCCGGGTGGTTCCCTCCACGTCGTCATCTGTTACCATCCCGGCCTAACCGAGTGACATTTATGCTGAACACTTAACCGGACATTTTCCCTGGACTTCGACAGGTCGGGTCGCATTGCTGCGGGGGCAGGCCATCATCTTGTCGGCAGGTTCTTCAACTTGCTGGTGTAAAGTTGGGCTTGGACCGAGTTGTCCAAAGCAAACCACCCGACGAATCCACAGGAGGATAGCCATGACAGTGCTGGCGGACTATGCGAAAAAATACGAGACGGTTAGCGTGCAACGGGAGGATGGGATTCTCCAGGTGACGTTCCACTCCGGGGACGGAAGCCAGCTCTGGGGCGAGGCGTCTCACCGGGAGCTGGGTTACGCCTTCGCCGACATCGGCGCGGACCCGGACAACCGGGTGGTCATCCTCACCGGCACCGGTGACGACTACTGCGCTGATTTCGAGCCCAACCGTCCAACCCGGCGAATGCCCCGGGACTGGGACAAGACCTACTGGGAGGGTAAGCGGCTGTTGACCAACCTGCTGGAGATCGAAGTGCCGATCATCGGCGCGGTCAACGGCCCAGCGACCATCCACGCCGAGATTCCAGTGATGTCCGACATCGTCCTCGCGTCGGAGACCGCCACTTTCCAGGACGCTCCCCACTTCCCACGCGGCGTGGTGCCCGGCGACGGCGTCCACGTGATCTGGCCCCTGGTGCTGGGACAGAACCGGGGCCGGCACTTCCTGCTGACGGGGAGGACTCTATCGGCCTTGGAGGCGCTGGAGCTTGGCTTAGTGGCCGAAGTGCTGCCCCGGGGCGAACTGCTGCCCCGGGCTTGGGAGGTGGCCCGGCAATTGGCGGAAAGGCCGCCGCTGACGTTGCGCTACACCCGCGTTGCCCTCACCCTGCAACTGAAGCGGCAGATGCAGGACATGCTGGGATACGGTTGGCCGTCGAAGGCCTTGCCGCGGTCGACGTGTCGCTGTCGCAAGGCTAGTAGACCAACTTCTTTGTTATGACGGGTGAAATGCAGGGTTACTCGGCGAATTTCTGCGTAGGCCCGGTAGGTCAGGGCAGAGCCCCAGTACCAATCAACTCATCATTACAAAGATTTCGGACTACTAGCACCGGGCTGATCGGCGGGCGCTGCGCTCACCAGGCTCCACGGATTGCGCCCGTCGCTCACACCAGACGTTAGCAGGTTGCGCCGTCCCCGGCCCAGACGTTCCCGGATGGAGCCCCGCTGGTGCATCGTGGCGCCTGAATATTCCTCCGGCGGACTTAGAAACTATCTCAAAACGCCCTTCGACAAGAGCAAAGGCAGTTTTGAGATAGTTTCTTATTGCCAGCCATTAGCAAACCTGGCTTTTATCGAGAACCGGGCCTTGAACCTACACGGCTAACCTCCGTCCACTTCGATGACGCAGTCGCAGATGACGGCGGTGTTGCCGGGCAAGGCGGCCATGCCTGGCGCGGAGCGCGCATGCCGGCCCCGGTCGCCGTACAAGGCCACGAACAGGTCGGACGCGCCGTCCACCACCGCGGCCTGTTCGGTGAAGGACGGGTCGCTGTTGACCATGCCTACCACCTTGAGGATGCGCGTAACGCGGTCAAGGTCGCCCAGTTCCGCCTTCATCCTGGCCAGCAAATTCAGGGCGGCCCATCGCGCCGCCTCGTAGCCTTGCTCCACAGTCAGGTCGGCCCCCAGCTTGCCCGATATCCGCTCTCCGGTGGCCATGCGGGAGCCCACCCCAGCCAGCCACATTACGTTGCCGCTGCGGGTGATTGGCAGGTAATTGCCCACCGGATCGGGCGGGGGTGGCAGTTCGTAACTCAATTCGATCAGCTTTTTTTCAACTTCGGCCATATTGATGTTGCCTCCTGTCGTGGCTCGCGGATGCGCTCTACCAGCAGGTGAGCGGCCCACCGGGCGAAAACGCACGTGTTGGCTCGCGATCCGAGTCGTTGGTTTCCGCGGTAATCACCTTGTCCTCCGGGTAAGTTACTGAGATGCAACAGTACTGGGATGCAACAGCGAGCCGCCGAGGCGCAGTGACCATTGCTCGTTGGGTAGTTGGCGGCGGCGCCAGCCAATTCCCGGGTCGTGCGGGTACTGTCTAGCGCGCAATGTGCGGAGTCGTCCACACTCTACTATAGCCCCATCGGGAACCAGGCGCGGGCCCCGCTGTGTCACCCTGTTGTAGATAACGGAGCCCTCAACTCTATCAGCCTGCACATGCAGAATCGCCGCCAGTTCCCCCGAAAGCATCCCGTCGCCGGACGACTCCGCCACCAATCGTCGTATTCGTATCAGGATTCTTCCATCTTCGGGAGAGAGCTGGGGCGTTCGGACATACCGTGTACAATGGCGCAAACCGAAGGAGGGAGCTATCCCCATGAAGTATGACCACATAGTTGTCGGCGGCGGCACGGCCGGGTGCATCGTGGCGACGCGGCTATCTGAGGATCCGGCGCGCTCGGTGCTGCTGCTGGAGGCTGGCCCCGACTTTCCCGACTTCGCTCAATTGCCCGATATGCTCAAGCTGGGCTGGGGAACGGTGAACCTGGAGGCCCGCGCCGCGGGTTCGCCCTACAACTGGTCCTTTACCGGCACGGCGACGCCGGAGCAGACGGAGTCCATGCCCGTGCCGCGCGGCAAGGTGTTGGGCGGCTCCAGTGCGATCAACGGCCAGACCTTCATCCGCGGCGCGCCCGAGGACTACGACACCTGGGCTTCCTGGGGCAACGACGGCTGGGCGTACCTGGACTGTCTGCCCTACTTCCGCAAGCTGGAGAACGACGCCGACTTTCACGACGACTTCCACGGTACCGACGGGCCGGTTCCAGTGCGGCATCACGCGCGTGAGACCTGGCCGGTGGTGCAAGAAGCCTTTTTCCAGGCCGCCACCGCCGCCGGATACCCCTACCATCCCGACGTGAACCACCCGGAGGCCACCGGCGTCAGCCAGCGAGCCGAGAATAACATCAACGGCGTGCGAATGAGCATGGCCTTAGCCTACATTGACCCGGTGCGCCACCGGCTAAACCTCACCATCCGCCCCAACGTCCAGGCCAACCGCGTGGTGCTGGAAGACGGGCCCGCCGGCAAGCGGGCAGTCGGCGTCGAGGTGGAGAGTGGCGATGAGAGTTTTGTGGTCGAAGGCGGCGAAATCATCCTGTGCGCCGGGGCGGTGGCCTCGCCGCAACTGCTGATGCTGTCGGGCCTCGGCCCCGCCGAACAGTTGGCGGCGCAGGGCATTCCGGTGGGGGTGGAACTGCCCGGCGTGGGCCAGAATATGCGCGATCACCCCAATGTTTCGGTGCGATTCAGCGTCAGGGAAGGCACACCCGAGGACCCCGACGCCATGCGGGCGTTGCGCCTGCGCTACACCGCCTCCGGTTCGTCCACGCCCCACGATATGATAATCTCGCCGGCGTCGCTCAACACGGTGGTGCGGGCCGGCGAAAACCCCACCCACACCGTCAACTGCGGCCTGTATCTGGCGGCGGGACAGGGCGAGCTGCGGCTGGTGTCCGCCGACCCGCACGTGCCGCCCAGCATGGACTACCGCTACCTGGAAGAGGACTGGGACCGAGAGCGCTTGCGGGAGAGCGCCCGCCTCTGCGTGTCGCTACTGCAACACAGCGCTTACGACGGCATCATCGAGCGGATAACCGCTCCCGCGCCCGCCGACCTGGAGACCGACGAGGCGCTGGACGGCTGGCTGCGCCGCAACATCAGCACCTCATACCACATCTCCGGCACCTGCAAGATGGGCCCGGCCAACGACCCAATGGCCGTCGTTGACCCGCAGTTGCGCGTTCGCGGCGTCTCCGGCCTCCGCGTCGCCGACGCCTCAATAATGCCCGACGTAGTGCGCGCCAACACCAACGTCACCACAATGATGATTGCCGAGCGCGTCGCCGACTTCATCAAGGCGGGGAATTAAACGGAGATGGCGCCAATAAACCCCCGGCCTGGGAGTACACCAGAGCAACCGTGAACTGGAAGCGGCCATCTACCGGGACCTAGACGTTACCAACGAAGACCCCAAGCCCGTTTTCTGGACCAAGACTGCCGATCAAATTCGGGCCAACGTGGCACGGTTCGGATGAAATTGGATGATGGCCCATAAACGCTATCGACGGCCCAGCCGCTGGTGCGCTTTTCGGGCTTTCGCGCACCGATGCTTGCGTTTGCCACGGCGAGTTTTGACCTCCTTGCCGGCGGTGTCCTTCTTTTGTTCGTCGGGCCGTAGCCACGGATGACTTTTCGGCGTCGCCAATTTCGGGCGCATCGCCGCCGCCATCTTGATGCCTTGTCATCTGCCGGACGGCGTTGATGGCTCTGGCAGTCGTGTGACCTTTTTGTGTGTCAGTGCCGCCTTGTCGTCAAGGGCCAGCATCGCGGGTTTCCCGCCGTCGCTTTGTTGACGCGGCCATTGCGAAGGCAACTCAGGGTCGTCGCTGTCGCTCTCACCTTTTGGGCGTCGCCTCGCCGTTGGGTCCGGCACCAGAATGACGTTGTCCCGTGCATCACGCTCATCACGCAACCGGGCGTCCGATAGTTCGGCGGCGGCGTCCCGCGCCCCCGTGCGCGTCCGTTCGCTGGTGGGCTTTACCTTCACCACGTCCTCCCACTCCACAAACGGCGCATTGACCTTTGCCATTTCCGCCGGCGTCTGGTAGTCAATTCCCTCGTGCTCACGGAACAGGTTGTAGGTCAACGTCCAGCCGTCAAGATACCGTTGGCCGCTCACCAAACTGTCCAGTCCGCGCAACCTCTTGGTGCGCTGGCGATACGTGCCCTGCAACCGCTCCGACAGGTTGTTGTTGATGAGCGCACGAATCCCGTCAGACTGGACGTGCTTCGTCTCCGGGAACACTGCCATGATTGCTGGGGGATACGACCCAAGCCGGTCGGTCTTGATTCGTGACGGCGGGTCTGCGGCGGCCTGTGCCGCCTTCCGCATCACGGCAATCGCCGCCCTGGTGTCGCGGTTAGGCGACAGGTGCGTAGCCAGCACGTACCGCGTCTTGGCGTCCATCACGTTCCAGTGCCACAGATTTTCACCGCCAACCCGTACCTGCATCTCGTCGGCAACCCACTCCGGCCCCGTGTGAGCGGAATGGTTCTGCATCTCCTCAACCGCCGCGTCCGTGTAGTGCTTGACCCACGCATAGAGCGTCTGCTTGGACGGTTCGGGAATGTCGTCGCGCTCGGCCAGATTCTCGGCAATCTGCTTATAACTCATGCCGGAGTAAAACATCCGAACCGCGGCCCCGATCCGGTCAGAGGGCGCGTGTCGCCCGTGCAGTTCGCCCGTGTGCTTGAATTGTCTGCCACACGGCTTGCAACGATATCGCTGATAACCGTCGCGCCGGCCGTTCTTCACCACTTTGTTATCGTGGCAGTACGGGCAGTTGACGGTTCGGGTTTCCGTAAATTCAGCCATTTTCGCCCTCGCTTTCGGCGGGCATGGTTTCGGTCAACCGCGCGATGATTTGCTCCACCTGTTTGCGGTTATAGTGCCCCTTGATGGCGTCGGCCACACGCTCCACATTGTCGCTCAGGGTTACTGTTTTCTTGGGCTGGGCCAATGCAATCCCCGCTTCTCTCGCCGCTGCACGGACGCTCGTGAACTCCCCGTCAACCACCCGCTGGAACATATCGGGGTAGTCCCATGCTATCCGAGCCAATAGGTAGGCGTTGGCATTGCCACGCCCTGCTCCGTTACCGTTGTCAGATAAAAGGCTACGATTGTAACCTTTTTCGTCCCCAGCAGGCCGGCCCCGTTTTTGAAGTGCCTTCGCTTGTGCCGCCAGGGTCTGAATCCTCATGCGCTTGTGGGCGTCCTTCGAGTCCCCAACTTCGACCTTTTTCAGCATCGCGGTTTTCGACCCGTAGGGAGCATCCGGGGGGATTTTCTCCCAAATGGCCGCTTCCTCGGCTTCGGTTAAAATGCTCATATAGTGCTCGTAGTTCAGGTGAAGGCTTTGCCACATATGTTGCAGGGCACTCACAGTTTGCAAGCACCACTCCACGCTGCCGACTTCCTTCAACGGGCGCGGCCCGCTCATGCTTGCCAGTTCTTGTTCGCTGTAATCAGTGGTCATAATGCTCCCCCAATTCCGACAGGCATGAGTTTTTGAGACGCATCACGTCCTGCTTGGTGTAGTCTCTCGGCGCTTTATCCCGAAGGCCGCAATTGCCTTTGTGCTGCCACTGCACTTCTTTGATAGTTTCACTGTATGCCGCCGCATCGCCTTTCTGATAAGGGCGACGCAATCGGCGTTCCGTGACTCTACGGGCCAACTCCATCAACTCTTTACGGTCGTCCTTCTCTTCTGCATCAGCGTCCAAGAATGCATTTTCACCATCCCATCGCTCGTCTTGGTCAATGGCGCCGTTGTCGGCTTGCGGGTGAGATTCTGGTATCGATAGGGCTTCTCGGAGTTCAGGTATCGCCTTTTCAACATCGGGCAACGTCATCAATCGTTGGATCGGTGGAATGGCACGCACCACTCTCTGAACCAATGGCAACGTTTCTGCCGGCGACACCTGCATGTTCGTGTCGGAGTAAAAATCAGAGTCCTTTACACCGCTCACCGTATACCTTTCAAAAACGCCTTGCTGTCCGTCCGCACTACGCCTCGCTTCTACTGTTTGAACATATTCGGCATTGGTCAAACTGGTCTCCCCGTTTTCAGCGGGTATGAAATGCTGCCACAGAGCAGCTCCCAACATATCGTCTGGCGTGATGTACACTGCCGTCTATTGGGCGTCTTTAGGATTGTCAGTCGGGAGCCAGACTCTCGCTATCCTTGCAACACGTTGAACGAAAGCCGTTGCCGCTCGAACAACGGAAAGGTCCAACTCCACTTTGAGCCGAGGCACGTCGTAACCCACACCGCCCATCTGCTTGACCACCAATATATCTGCTTGGCCGTGTTGGATGTCCCGGAGGTTTCGCGCTCCGTTAGAGTCGTTGGACGTAGCAACAATGGTGCGGAATTGAGGGTCAATGCTGTGGACGATTTCCTCCACCTGCCGAGCGTGATAGTTTTCCTCTGGTTCTGCCCCAAGACGGTCATTCCCCACAAAAATGATCCCGGCCGCTTTCGGGGCGTCAAGGCGGCGGTCACGTAACTGCGTCAGCATCACATCACACACAAACTCGACGACCTTTTCGTCTCGCAACATGTCCCCTAATTGTCCAGCCAATCTGTGCGGAGGGAGTTGCGACAACAAATTGCTGCCGAGATATTCGTCAGTGATACTGTCTTTTGTGTCGAGGTCAAAGTCAAATGCAAGGCGGGTCATTTTGCAGAGCGAAGGAATAAGGTCAACATCCCAGGCTTGCCGAAGTGTGTGTTCATAATCCGGGTTCAGCGCCAGTATGGTTTTGCTCCCCTCGTAAATATCCACTAACTGTTCGCCGTGAGCATCCATGCGGGGGCGAGAAATGCGAATGGGTTTGTTTTCCACAGGTTCCCAATCAAACCCTTCGATTCGGTCGCGGTCTGAACGATATGGTGTCCCTGTCAGCAATACCGCGAAAGCACCCGCTTCTCGTAGTTGTCTTACAACATTGCCCCACTCATTGCTTGCACTGCTCGCATGGGCCTCGTCCACGAAAACGATGGGCGTCACGTCGTTCTCCTGCTTTTCCTGCACCACCCAACGGACGAACCCCGGCAAATTACTGTTCACTAATTGGATAGTGGCGGCGAAGAAATTGTCGTTTTTATGGCGGGGCGGTGGGAAAGGCAACCTGAACTCCTTGACCTCGTGAGCGCTGATGCGTTGCCCCCGAATGCGCGGAAGGTTATACCTATCCGCCGCCGCTTGCATCTGGCGAGCATCGACCACTTGGCCGCGTAGGTTTTCCGCCGGCACGAGAACTAGTGCGCAAGACACCAGTTGCTGACACATCAACATCGTCGCTGAAACTCTTATCACGTCCGATTTGCCATATCCGGGCGGCAGGGAAATTGCGGTGTTTTGTTTCCCTGCCCTGACATTCATCAGAATCGTGTCTATCGCGTTCCGCTGACTTTCTCGCAATTTGCTTCGGTCTATTTGGAGCCAATCGGGCTGCATTCGATCCCCCTTATTGATGTTACATTTGGGACATAATGCCTGCATGTCAAACGGGTCCGTGCTCTGTGCCACGGAGTTTGGGGTCACGTGGTCAGCGTGCCAACCCGTATCCAGCGGTTCCCTACATCGAACACACCGTCCGTCGGCAGACTCGAAAAGGAGGTTCCGCCAGTATTTTGACCGCAGGTATCGTCCGGGCAATGGATGAAATCCTTATCGTCGCAAGGTCATTCTACCATCATCCAATTTCATACGTAACCCGTAGCACACCTTTGCCAACGTCCTTTGGATGTAAAACACTAGCAACCAACAACCATAGGCGACCCGAAATTTGCACTAGACCCGCAACATGCTGGCGGCCCGGTTCACGCCGCATTTTTGAGCAGGACCCGTGAACTCAACCAGCAGCTGATCCGGCAGCCGAAATTCGAAGGCCCCGCCACTTCTGTTCGTCACCCGGTGATGATGGGAAGCTAGCGGGGCCTTATAAGATTTAGCGGTACGGAGTAGTCAGGCTGTCGCGGCTACCGGTTCATGGGTCTTCAGGAAGCGCCGGGCGTGGGCTACGACCTCGTCGATGTGCGCCGGCGAGTCTTTCCAGGGATAAATAGTTACCTCGGAGTTCGGGGCGAGGTTGGCAACCTCCATCGCGCGCTCGTATGGATGCGCCGGCACATCGTCGGGCGCTATCAGCAGTGGTGTCTGCAGGGCGCGCACGAAATCCCGGGAAACGGTGAAAACGAAGTCGGCGCGGTCGGTGTACATACTGGTCAGGAAGTCATGGACCATATCCATGGTGATTTCAGGACGCTGCTCGCAAAGGGGCGGCCCCCACCCCGTTATATTGTTCTGGTAGAAAATATCGGGCGTCTCCGGCCTGAACCCGCTGGGTTGCATCAACGCCGCCGCCACAATGCGCTCCGGGGCCCGACTCAGCAGGTTGAGGATCATCGGCCCGCCGATGCAGAAGCCCATGACCAGGAACTCCTTGATGCCGAGATGATCCATCAGCCCAAGCTGGTCATCAGAGTGGGCATCCCAGGGGCGGTCGATCTCCAGTGGCCCACTGGATTGACCCCCATTGGCATTGCGTAGGTCGGCGGCGATACAGCGGAAGTCATCCTGGTAGGTCTCCAAAGGGTTGAAGGGCACCGACCTCTGCAAGGAGGCCACGGAGGAATTAAGTCCGCCTCCCGGAACGACCAGCAGGGGGAACCCCGAACCGACCTCTTCGTAGTAAATGCGGGTGGGGCCTCTTTCGTAGAACGGCATGGCGATTTTCCTCCACCAGTGAGTTGTAAAGCTAATTTGATACCTAACGAGCAGGCAGGTCGGAATTGGTGGCGCAACATCCGGAGGCGGTGTGTTGCACGGGATTATGCTTCGTCTGCCTGTTCCGGCGTTGACTCTATCCCGAGTTGGCTCAAGCGGTCAAGATAACGGCCCGGAGGTAACTGTTCAGAGTTGGTGGGTTGAATTGGCCGAAGGCGGGTTGCCGAACTGGAAGGCCAGGCGAAACCGGGCGGCCCGCCCCGGATGCCCGGCCTGAAGGCGAAATCGGGCCGCCAGCCGCCGGTGAAGCAGCAGCCCCGCAAGCAGCGACGCCACGGCTTTGCCCGCCGGCGCATGACGCCCACCCAGCGGGTGGAGCACGTGCGGGTGGAGCACGTGATGGAGAACGGTCCCGATTGCGGGACTCACCTGACTGGGGGCTGGACTCAGCGCACTCGGGAAGTCATCGAGTTGCCGGTGGCTCCGGTACGGGTCACCGAGCACGTCTACATTGCGCGGACTTGCCCGGCGCGGACTTGCCCGGCGCGGACTTGCCCGGCGTGCCGGCGCCGCTGCACGCCCCGGCGGGACTGGACGGTGTGGTTTTGGGACGGCAGCGCCGCGGCGTCAACGTGCTCAGCCTGGTCGCCACGCTACGGGAAGAAGCGCGAATGCCCTTCCGCACCATCCAGCGGTATCTGGATACCGTACAGTAACGGCGCGTCAGCGCGGGCGCCATCGTCGGGGCCATTCGTCAGACGGCGCCAAAGGCCCAGCCGATGGTAGCCGGCATACTGGACCGCGTCCGGGCCAGCCCAGTGGTCCACGCCGACGAAACCGGGCCGACGAAACCGGGCCGACGAAACCGGCTGGCGTCAGAGCGGGGCCAACGGCTACGTGTGGACTTTCAGCACCCCCACCGAACGCTACTTCCTGCGGCGGGGCCGGGGCAAGACGGTGGTGGATGAAGCCCTGAGCGATGCTTTTTCCGGAGTATTGGTCAGCGATTGCTACGCTGCCTACCACCATTATGATGGCCCCAAGCAGCGGTGCTGGGCCCACCTGCTGCGGGACATCCACGACCAGCGCGCCCGCTACCCCGATGCTGCGCCACTGGCCAGGTGGGCTGACGCCGTCCACGGGATTTACGACCGGGCCAAAGCTTTCACCCATCCCCAGACCAAGCGGCGGCGCACCGCCCAACTGGCCCTGGAACGACAACTGCTGGCCCTCGGCCAACCCTTCCGGCACGACCCGTCGGCAACCCAGGCCAAGCTGTGCCGACGCATCGAGCGCCACATCAAAGAACTCTTCGTCTTTGTGGCCGAACCGGACGTGCCAGGGGACAACAACGCCGCCGAGCGCAGCCTGCGCCACCTGGTCATCAGTCGCAAGATCAGCGGCGGCACTCGGTCGGAACGGGGCACCGAGCGCAAGATGACGCTGGCATCCCTCTTCGGCGCCTGGCGCGCCCAAGGTCTAAATCCGCTCGCCGCCTGCCGTCAACTGCTCATTTCCCCGCAACTCTGAACTGTTACGCCCGGAGGGCCGGGGACTTTCGATGGTCCCCTAATGTCATTGCGAGGAGCGAAGCGACGTGGCAATCTCGTAGGCGCCCTTCGACAAGCTCAGGGTGACCGGATTCCAAAATTTGTACCGCTCACCCTGAAGTTTGTACCGGTCACCTTGAGCTTGTCGAAGGGCGTTTTGAGATAGTTTCTAATCTAGGCTTTACGCATAATTTAGAAAAAGTATAAAGACAGGGTAAGCTGGCCTGACCCCACTTTCAACGGAAAGGCCCAGCCATGCTCACCCTGCCCGATGCCATTGTAGCCGTTCTCGTTCCCTTCGCAACGCTGTTTACGAGCCCAACCTGGCGGAAAGCCCAACTGCTGCTGGTCGGCGCGATCCTGACCCCGGGCCAACGCACCGTGGCGGCGGCACTGCGCGTCATGGGCCGCAGCGACCAGCGCGACTACGCCCGCTACCACGAGGTGCTCAATCGGGCGGTGTGGTCGTCCCGCCAGGCAGCGCGCATCCTGCTGGCGCTGTTGCTCCAGCACCTGGATGGTGGCGACGGCCCACTGATCTTCGGCATCGACGAGACCCTGGAACGGCGTCGCGGCGCCAAGATCAGGGCGCGGGCCATCTACCGCGACCCGGTGCGTTCCAGCCGGTCTCAGGTGGTCAAGGCCAGCGGTTTGCGCTGGATCTCCCTGATGTGGCTGGGCCACGTGCCATGGGCCGGACGCCATTGGGCCTTGCCGGCGCTCACGGTGCTGGCGCCTTCGACCCGTTACTACCAACAGCAGGGACGCCAGCACAAGAAGCTCACCGACTGGGCCCGCCAGATGGTCATGCAACTGCGCCGCTGGCTGCCCCACCGACCCCTGGCGCTGGTGGGCGACAACAGCTATGCCGTGCTGGATTTGCTCCACTGCTGCCAGTCCCTCCGTGAACCCGTTACCCTGATCGCCAGATTGCGTCTGGACGCCGCCCTGTATGCGCCAGCGCCACCCCGTCAACCTGGCCAGAACGGTCGCCCGCCATTGAAGGGCCCGCGGCGGCCGCCGCTGAAAGTTTTCCTTGCGCAGACGGATGTAACTTGGGCCAGCGCCGAGGTGGCCTGGTACGACGGCATCACCCGCGCCGTGGAACTCACCTCCCAGACGGCGGTCTGGTACCGCTCCGGCAAGCCCCCCGTCCTCATTCGCTGGGTGCTGATCCGAGACCCCCAGGGCTCCTTCGCCACTCAGGCCCTGCTCTGTACCGACCCGGCGGCGGACCCGACCCAGATCCTGGAATGGTTTGTACTGCGCTGGCAACTGGAGGTCACCTTCCACGAGGTACGAACCCATCTGGGTGTGGAGACACAACGCCAGTGGTCCGATCTCGCCATCGCCCGCACCACGCCCGCCCTACTGGGACTCTTCTCCTGGACCACCCTGGCCGCCCACGCGTTGCAGAAACGGCGCCCCATGACCCAGCGCAAGGCCGCTTGGTACGACAAACCGTCGCCGACCTTCGTGGATGCCATCGCCCTGGCGCGTCGCCACCTGTGGCTGGCGTCGGAAGGTTTCTCACTGTCGGTCGCTGACCCCGACATTCAGGAACTCCCGGTCGCACTGTACCACCGACTTGTAGATTCCCTTGCCTACGCCGCTTGAATTGCGTAAAGCCTAGCTAAGGGTTCGTACAGGTAAGGGTCCGTACAGGCCCGCAAATTGCCCTACTCCACCACCACCTCATCATGCAAGAGTACGCCCCCGTTCCGGTAGGCCATCGTAATGGGGTCACGCTGAAGCGCGGCTTGAACCACCTCCAGCGGAGTGGTGCGCGGGTTTCCAGGCACGATTACCCGACGCAAAGCGCTGCGATGGCCAACCACCCCTGCGGCAGCGTCGCCCTGCGCCTGACCCCTACCGCCATGGGCAGCCGTTGCCAGCTCCACGCTAATGCTATCGGCGCCCTCGGTTCCCGGAGGCAGCAGCTGGCTCAAAGTCGCCGCGGATGACGCAGCCCAGGCAGCTTGAGACAGTGGAAAGGGCCCTGGAACCCATCCATCGGAGCTATGGCCGGCCAGGACCGTCCAAAGGCTGGAGTGAGTCAGATTTTCGCAGGTAACGGCAACCTTAACCTCGCCTTCGTGGGCCATTCCCCCGTCATCGTCATATTCTTTCGTATCGAGGAGGTACCGCCCGTGGACCGATCCGGTGGGCACTATGGCGATATCACCCGCCAACGGCAGGATGCTTTCCGGAACTGGCGATGCCGCCGCTACATCGCCTGAGCTCCATTCGACCTCATCCTCAAACTGAATAGAACCCTTGGTGAGCGCTTGCCCCACCGGACAGAATTGGGAAGCCCGCTGCAACCGGACACGCTCCGATTCGGAGATTTGGCCCTGCAAAGTGACCACCTCCCTGACGCCAAACCCAATGCCGGTGGGAAGCTCAACAGGCTCCACCTCAAAATCTACCCTGATGTCCTCCAGCGCTATCCGGCTACGGTAGGCAACGCCCACCACTGTGACCACCGTTCAAGCAGCCCAGGCGGCTACTGACAGATATTGGGGAGGGGGGCCCACCATATCAAAGTCAAGATTCGGGATGCCGATCACATAAGGCCACGGCCCCCTTTGTCCGGGCCCGCCGCCAATCACCGTAAGTACCGCTTGCTCTCCAATAGTGCGGGCGACCATGCTCCGCTGCAGCTGATCAGTCTTGGTGCTACGCGCGTCTTCGGTCATTGGTCCTCCGAAAGTTATTTGGCATTTTCCATTGATTGATCGGAATCCCCGATCCTGGGGTACCGGTCTCAGGTAAATAGAGCCAGAGTCGGCGGCCACCGGACGGGCAGCGCTTATTGTATCGCAGGAAGCGGCGAGGGACCTGGACCTGGCCCAAGTGCCGTTTTACAGGGTGATTAGGCCGGCGATATACAGGGACATTCGACCACCCTGGGAGCGCGATAATTTGACAAATAAGCGGCGCAGCCAAATTGTCGGTAGCTGGGTATGCCTGATGGTTGAAGGAATTGGTGAACGCTCCCGGTCCGTGCATCGTCCAATTCTAGTCAGGTGGACGCCATTGAAGTTATCGCCTGCGGGGCGGTATTTGGTATTCGCTGATTTTTGTGTTCAATGACTTGGCGTTGGTAACGGGCGCCGGGCGGTGGCGCGATTGCCGTCCAGACTATCCGGTGTCTCATCCATTGTTGAACGGCTAGGAGAGATGTCTCGATGGGCGCCGACGGCGATTCCCTGATGGTGGTACCATACGGCCAGCGCAAGTATGGAAAGGAAGGGGATCAGAGATGAACTCAAACGGTAAACCGGTCGCAGTCGTGGTGGGTGCAACGTCCAAGTGGCAGTCGGATGGCCGAAATACCCAACTGGCGCACGGCAGGGTGCTCGACGATAGCGACCTCCCGGTGGGCGTGCGCTGGGGGGTCGGAGGCGCCATCGCCCAGAAATTTGCCATGGAGGACTTTTTCGTTGTCCTCACCACCCGGAGTACGCCCAATGCAACTCCCTTGCAGGCAGCAATCCAGGAGCAGGGCGGCGAAAGCATGATTGTCGAGCTGGACTTGGTGTCGAGCGACTCGATATCCGAGGCATTCGCCGAGATTCGAGGGGAAGCCGGTGACCCGAATGTTTTGGTGTACAACGCGGGTTACCTGGAGGGACGTGACCTTCCTCCAGAGATGGAACTCCTGGAACACATACCGGTGGACATGTTCGACACCGCGCAGCACATCTCCAGCCGGGGGCCGTTCTTGGTGGCCAAAGAGGTGTTGCCCGCCATGCGAGAACGAGGCGAAGGCTCGTTCTTGATCTCTAACAACTCTTCGTCCCTGCGCGGTAAGAAGCGATACACCGGACAGTCGCTGTACTATCCGCGAGTGATGATGCGGACGCTGGCGCAGGTGCTGACCGAGGAATATTCCGAGTTTGGCGTACACGTAGCCAACATCGTGATAGACGGCACCATTGACTCTCCCGGGACCCGAGCCCTACCGAGGGCTCAGCAGAACCCTGACGTAGTGATCAACCCAGTAAAAATCGCCGAGGCCTTCTACTATCTACACACCCAGGACAAGTCCTGTTGGACTCACGAACTCCAACTAACCCCATTCCCGACCAAACCGAGTTTTTAAGCGCCTCAACGGCCAGGGTCTTTCGATTATCCGCAATGTCATTGCGAGCGCAGCGTGGCAATCTCGTACCAGAAGCAAACCTGCCTACCGAACCGCTCACCCTGAGCCTGTCGAAGGACGCTCATCGGGATTGCCACGTCCCTTCGCTCCTCGCAATGACAGAGGGTGAGGCGCTCTTCGCAATGACATTGCATCCCCGACCCACTATTGCCGGCTGGCGCCGCCGTATGACAACCTCCACCATCTATCCGCGAAACCGCCAGCTGCCCGGGTAGCCCTGGCGGCGGGCGGTGCGCCCGTCGCTGGTTAGCCCGCCAGCGAACCCATCGGGTCCCACGGCGGCAGCACCACCGGCTCCAGGTCGAGGGCTTGTTGCAGGTCTGCGGGAAGATAGTTTTTGGGCGCGGCAATCTCAAACATATACTCGGCGAACCAGGAGTCGTTCATCAGGAAGAAGCCCTTGTCGCCCACCTTGTCGTCCCAACTGTTTTCCACCCTCCAGCGGCGCGGCTTGCCGTCAACCACGTCCACGCCGGTGAACAGCATGGCGTGGGTCATCGCCGTCTGGTGGTACTCCAGCCGCTCCGCCTTGTCCATGGAGAACTCGGCGTTATAGACGCCGGCGTAGTCGAACAGCTCGGCGTCCCACAGTCCCTTGTCCCGGTGCATCTGCTTGCCCGTATCGCAGCCCATCCAGACCGGCTTGCCGTCCTGGAGCATCCGCATGGCGATGTCCTTCATCAGATCGATGTCCACGTTGAGGTACTTGATCTGTTTGCCGTCCACCACGTTGCCCAGGTACTCTACGGTATAGGTGCGGCCCGGTGGGTTGGACTGGCGCGGGTCGTGGACCAGGCAAACGTATTCCTCCATCGGGGTGTCGATGTACCTTTCGGCGAACTCCAGGGGAGTCATCTGGCCGTCCCGATGGAACTCGCCGTCCTTGTCCTTCCATTGCCAGTCGAAGTTGGCTGGCGGGTTGCCCAGGTGGATGCAGAGGATTTGGTAGATGGCACGGAGAGCCTCCTCCTTGGCCTGGCGCATCGCATCCAGGCCGCCTTCTTCGGTGTATAGACGGCGGATGTTTCGCGCTCCCTGGCGCACCTGGTAGTTGAGGCCGGCGTTCATGCGCGCCGAGTTGCCGGAGCTTTCCGTCTCGGGCATGACGGTCTTGGGCACCACCCCGTGCTTCCGCATCAGGCTGACAAACATATCCCACTGGCCGCCGTCCCCAAGGGGCTGGTGCAGCAACCAGGCCACCACCCGGTCGTCGACTGGGCGGTCGGCGGTATCGATGACCGCCTCCAGGATATAGTTGGCGCGCTCAATCTTGTCCCAGAACATGACGTAGCTCTGGCTGAACTCAAACTCCCGGACGTTGAGCAGGTTTTTGGTCTCCGCCCGGAAAAGGTTCAGTCCGGCGAACATCCAGCAACGGCCGGAGCGGGCCTGGTTGGTGACGCCCCAGTCGTCCAGGACCGTGGAAAAGCTGTGGGTCGCTTCCGCGACGATATTATGGTTCAGCGCCACGTCGTTGACGTCGTGCTGGGTGACCACGTTCTGCATCAATCGGTGGGGAGGCTGTGATTCAAAGGCTTCCTGAAAACCGGCCAGGGTTGCGGGGTCAAGGGTGCCTGGGTTGGTCTGCGCGGTCATTTCTTTAGTCTCCTTGTAACTGTCCAAACTGGTGGTAGGGGATCGGTGGTATGGATCCGTTGACCCCGGGGCTCTCCGATCGGAGATCACGATACCGTCAGGCTAATTTCGCCGAGGCCATCGAATGCGTAAAGTGCGGTGTCCCCAGGGTTCAAAAACTTGGTGGTCACGATGCTGCCAGTCATGACGATCATGCCGGCGCTGAGGCTTTTGCCCCTGGCGGCGAGTTCGTTGGCCAGCCACGCCAGGGCGTCCAGAGGATGTCCCAGCACGTCGCGTCCGTAACCTCGCCCCACCTCATCGCCGTTGATGCTCATCGCGCCCGATGACTCACCCAGGTCAAGGGCGCGCCAATCGGTGATTTCCGGACCGAACACCACGCCAGCGTTCCAGGCGTTGTCGGCGACCAGACTGAAGAAGTGGATGTCCGCGTAATCGGCGGAGCGGTCATCGACCAGTTCGAAGGCAGCCATCAGCGAACCAACGGCGGCCCCTGCGCCAGCCCGGTCGTAGGGCGCCGCCGAGGCGGGGAGGTCGGCGCTCAGTAGCACTGCAATTTCGCACTCGGCGCCCAGGCGTCCGAACTCGGAAGCGATCACGGTAGCGGGCGAATGATGCACCAGGCCGTTGAACACGACACCGAAGCAGGGCGCGTTGAACCCCACCATCTGTTGCATGACCGGTGTGGTAAGGGCGATCTTGTATCCGGCAACTGGACCGCGTTCAACGGTCAACAGCTGGTGAAAGGCCTCCTGGATGCTATAGCCGTGGTCTATGTCTGCTGGACGCAAGTCAGCCGGCAAGGCTTGGAAGGATTCGCCGTCATGGTGGGCCTTATGCAGCCACAGTGCAGCCGTTCGAACCAGATCCTGCTGGGCCATCTCGAAACCTCTCAGGCGGGGCAGATTGCCCAGAGTATAGCGCACCTTGGAGAGCGGGCTTGCCATCGCCGAATCGCTCCGCCATATATGGAGTCCGGCGGACCCGGACAGAGACCATTCCGCCATTGGTCATTGCGAGCGCAGCGTGGCAATCTCGCAGGCGTATCGACCCACGCTGTCGCCAGCTTTCCTTGGACCGATACGTTAGGGCGCTACGTTCCGATAATCGCACGACCCTGGGGGTACCCCAATCACATTGGGTCAATGCCGGCTGGCTGCGTTATAATCCGCTTCAATATGCTCATCTTTAGTAACAATCT
This sequence comes from Dehalococcoidia bacterium, assembly GCA_965220105.1. Classification (GTDB taxonomy): domain Bacteria; phylum Chloroflexota; class Dehalococcoidia; order Lucifugimonadales; family UBA3495; genus Bin87. Next base: position 510,526 of record OZ244811.1, read on the forward strand.
GAGCGGGCCGGTGCCCCACAACGTCAATTTGGGAGGAAATCATGCTGGACTTGATCATTAAGGGCGGGACGGTGGTTACGCCAGGAGGTGCTGGTCTGATGGACGTGGGCATTCAGGGGGAGCAAATCGCGGCGGTGGCTTCTCCCGGCGCCCTGGACGACCTGGGCGCGGGGGAGACCATCGACGCCACCGGCATGATCGTATTGCCGGGCGGTATCGAACCCCACGCCCACATCAATGTGCCCGTGCCGGATTATTGGGCCGGAGGCGACCCCAACGTCTTCACCCAACCGCCCGAGGCTGCCAGCCGCGCCGCCGCTTTCGGCGGCGTAACCACCTATGTGGATTTCGCCGGGGCATTGCCTCTAACGCCCGGCGCGGTGCCGCCCTCCGAGCCAATCATGGCGCAAATTGAAACGCGGCGGGATACGTTTCGGGGACATTCCTATACCGATTACACCTTCCACTACATCCTCGCCGGGGCAATCCCGCCCAGCACCATGGGCGAGATTGGCGAGGCCATTCAGTCGGGCGTAGCCAGCTTCAAGATTTTCACCACTTTCCACGCCCGGGTTCCGATGGGGCATCTGTGGGAGATTTTCCAGGAAGTCGGCAAGCACGGCGGCATCATGGCCGTCCACGCCGAAGAGGACGACATCGTTACCTATATGGAGGAAAAGCTGGAAAGGGAGGGCCGCGACCACGGTTCCAACCTGCACCTGGCGCACAATAACATTTCCGAGGATATATCCTTCCGAAAGGTGGTGCGGCTGGCCCGAAGCACCGAGACCGGCATCTACTTCGTTCACACGACGGCCAAAGAGGGGGTGGCCGCCATCGCCGACGCCCGCGCCGCGCAACTGCCGGTCTATGGCGAGGCGTTGCACAACTACCTGGAGTTCACTTGCGACGATTATCTGAAGCCGGACGGCCTCGCCATCCACACCTACCCAGCCATCAAGTTCTCCGATGATCGCGACGCGTTGCAGCAGGGGCTGGCGGACGGCCCCATTTGCACCACGGCCACCGACGAATGGACCACGTACAAGAACGTCAAGCTGGCCGGTGAAACGATCCGCACCCTCTGCGGAGGACACAACGGCATCGAGACCCGCATGCCGGTCACGTACACCAAGCTGGTGTCCACCGGACGCATCGACCTGGAGCGGTTTGCCGCCGTCACCTCGACCAACGCCGCCAAAATACTCGGGATGTATCCGCAGAAAGGCGCCATCGCTGCGGGCAGCGACGCCGACATCGTTATCTTCGACCCCAATCTCAAGAAGAAGATAACGGTTGACGAATTGCACGCCGATTCCGATTACTCCATCTGGGACGGCTTCCAGTGCGAAGGGTACCCGATAATGACGCTGCTGCGCGGCAAGGTGATAGTCCGCGACAGCCAGCTGCGCGGCGATCCCGGCGATGGCCGTTGGCTCTCCCGCAAGGTGGCCCCGCGGGTGATTACGCAGACGTCGGTGTAGGGGTTGGCGGGGAGGCAACCGTACCCGAAACGCGCCGTCGGTCCCTACACCCCGGTGGCCGACCGCCGGAAAACCGGCGGGGAATCTACCCGCCGGATGGCGCTTGCAGCATCGGCCAGAGCGTGTGAGCGGCCCCGCCCATCATCCAATTCACGTCGTCGGCGGAGAGCCAGGGCAGGGCCGTCTGGCCCAGCTGCACCTGGCCGATGTAGCCGCCTTCACGGGATGAGGGGAAGTTGGAGCCCCACATGACCCGCCGTGGCGTGAAGGCCTCGATTACGCGCCGGAACAATTCTTTCTCGTCAGCGTTCAAAGCCGCGTAAGGCCCGAGGCTAGTGCTGGAAATACGCAGGTAGGCGTTGGGCAGCTGGGCCAGACCTTCCAGGGCGGTTGTCATTGCTGCCTTGTCGTCGGCGCCGCTCCAGCCGGCGAAGTGGTCCGGGGCAAAGAGGACGTTGGGGTGCCGTGCGCCCACGTTCCGCATACGATCGACTTTATCGGGCTGGCCGCCGCCTCCGATGGAAATCGGGATGCCAAGGGATTCGGCTCGTTGCCAAAGCGCGTCGCAGCGGGGATCGTCGGGCTCGGCCTGGCTCTGGAGGCGGACGCCTACCATGCCCCGCTCGTTCGTCCAATAAGCGAGCTTGTCCGCGGCATCGGGCGCAGCCGGGTCCAGGATACCCACCGCCACGGTGCGGGGAGCGTACTGCTGAGCGCTGTCGCACTGGTAGGAGTTATCGAGCGCGTAGGTGCCGTTGGGTTGCACCAAAGTGGCGCACTCCACGCCGGCCTGGTCCATCTCGGCGATCAAGTCCTCGACATCGTTGCTGATCTCGGTAGACCATCCCCGTGCTCCGGGGTCGAGTGGGTGCTTGGCCTTGTCGCTGCTGACCACATGAGTATGGGTGTCGATAATCATGGGCGTAACTCCTGGCAGGATTGCATCGGACGGAATACGGGGACGGAATGCGGCAGTTTAGCATACTGCTACAGTGGTGGACACCGACTCCCACCGGCATACATCGTGGACGCGCCGCCCGGTGATGCCCGCTTACGGAATCGTCACGCTCCCCCGACCACGCTTCCCCGACGATGATGGGTTGAAGCGGATTGTCATGCTGCGCGGCGGCAATGATAAGGTGCGTACACTTGGAGCGAAGCAGCCGGTTGCAGGAGGGGGCAGATCATGGCGGATAAACTCCGGAAATCAGCGGAGCAGTGCTTGACTGGACAATGAGCTAGTTGGAGGACGACGACAAACTCGAAACCGGGTAGTTACCACGAACTCGTTGCAGTCGCCCTCGGGGTGCTGGGAACCGAAGCAACGGGCGTCACGGGTTCCGCAGCAGCGGCCCGCGTCCACCGTAAGAGGCAACCCCGTAGATCAGGTTCAAATGGAAAAGATGGTTCGCGACCTTGACGTACTTGGCGGCAACTATAGGGATGGCTGCCGTGCCGAAGGTGGGGTCGCAGAATCGCATACGTTCCCGGGGTTGCGGCGGCTCCACGAAGCGGCGCATCACCGAGCGCCGGAAATGGCGCCGGACCGGTAGGGCCGGCCCTCGCACGTTGCTACGCCCGAACCCGCAACACCGGGCGGGCGGACCGCGCCGTCGGACGTGATGCGAAGGTGCAGTCTCGCGGTTATTCGTCCTGGGGGAGAAACGCATTGGGGACGACCGCGCTGCCCTGGCCTACGCCGGTGGTGTCGCCGCGCTGGTTTTCCGCCTTGATTTCCACCGACACCCGGCTGCCGTTCACTTCCCGGCTCACTCCGGTGACGGTCCCGGCGAAGGTGATCGTGTCGCCGGGGCGGACCGGGCGCAGGAATCTCAGATCGACCGTACCGGTGTGGTTGAACACGCCGCTGCCGAAGTACCTTCGCAGCAATTCGATGGCGAAGGACAATGACATCCGCCCCGATGCCACCGTGCCGCCGGTTCCCAGGGTCTCACGGGCGGTCTCTTCGTCGGTGAATTGCGAAGGTTCCAGCTGCCCGGCGCTGCCCTCGAACAGGTTGATCGCCTCCTGGCTCATCTCTTTTACCAGGTGCGGCAGCTCATCCCCCACCTCGAAGGTGCGAACTAACCTCCCCATTTCTTACCAACCTCGTTGGGCTGCTTGAGTTCGTGGGTGATCACGCGGTCGATGAGCCGTCCGTCCTCGTCAACTGAGACCGCCTCGGTGACGATGTAATTCTTGCCCCGGCGCAGGTACTTATCGGCGATCCAGGCCCGCACCGTGATCGTTTTCCCGGCGATGGGAGGGTTAAAGCAATAGAAGGCGCACCGGGCGTTGACCGAACCGGCGTCCCGGTACCTGGCGTTGTACTGCTTGACATCCACCTTGTGGGAAATGGTCGGGAAGCTGGCCTCCGGATCCATCACCCCATCGCGGTAGGTGTCTATCATCTCCTGGGTCAGCAGGTATTGATACGTATCGAAGGTCTCGCCGACCTCCAGGGCGTCCCAGTCCAGAAGTATTCGCAGATCCGCTTCTACCATAGCTGCACTCCCTTTCGCTTAACGTGTAATCGACCTACTCATTGGGCTGGATGCCCCGCCAGGATCGGCGTCCCTCGACCACAACGAAATGGCCGAGGTCGGTAAAGTGCCCGGCGGAGACCAGAACCTGCTCGTTGTCCAATATATCTATCACGGAACGCCGGTTCTCTGGGACAGCTCCGGCTCGAATTCGAACATGGGGCACCAGTCGGTGTAGCAGGCCCGGTCCGGGTTGTGAGCTGCGTCCCCCGGAATATCGCCCCGCATTGCCGACGCTGGTGGTGTGGATTAGCATAACGGCATTGCCTCTGGATAAGTTCTGTCCCGGGTGGGGCAATCTTGCCGATTATCATACTACCTCAATCAATCGGGCCCTGTTGAGAGAAAATCCCGGTGCCTCGCAAATCCGGACTCTCTCGAATGAGGTAGAACGCAATGCCTATGGGGCGCTAAACCCGCATTTCGCATAGGCGTCAAGCGTACCCATGTCTCCGGTCAACCCCTATCGACAGGCGAGCGGTGCGCTGGGGACGGCTTGCACTTAGAACCTATCCACCGCTCACATCCGTAGTCGAGGCGAACCGGAGTCGAGGCGAAGAGGCTCAGGCCATCAAAAGGGAAGCTGGGTTCAAAGCCCGCCGCTGGGTGGTCGAACGCACTCACAGTTGGCTGAACCGCTCCGGCGCATTCTGATCCGTTGGGACCAGTCTCCCGACAGCTACATCGCCTTCCTTCATTTCGCCTGAGCCCTCATCGCTCTCAGAGCCGCCGGGTTATTCGGATAGGTTCCAGGCCGAAGGTGCTGAACGGGTGCACCAGCCCATTGTGGGATGATGTCCGCCGCGAGTTGGATGAGAATGTTATTCCACGAGTCGGCCCGCCGTCGGTTTTCCAGGAAAGTGAGGAGAGCCGGGCGGCTGCTCTTACCACATTGGAGTTGCAGGATGGTGACATCATGCGTCTTTGCTTCTCGGATGTTCAACGCTTACCCGTAGGCTGGCGATCCCATTTTGCTGCCAGGTTCCTTAAGCCTTGAGCCGTCCTCCATGGGGAACTCCGGCTCCTCGACGGTCTGGTGGGCCAGCGCCAGGACGTGGGTGGAGGCTAGGAGTACCAACTTGACCTTGGACAGGCAGCAGGCTGTGGCCATGCTGGAAGAAGCCATCGCCATCCGTGAAATCAACCGTTGTCGGGTCAGGAGACAAAGAAGCCGTAACAGTAAAGGTCTCAGGAATCTCCTTCACCTTTCATGAATCGGCTGGTATCACACGGTAGATCCGGCCCGTTGTCCTGAGTGCTTCGACGCTCCAGGGCTCCCCCACCCCGGCAATCAGCCATTCGAGGATAGCCCACAGGTCCCGGTCGGTTTGACCTGTATCCAGCGGTTCGAGCCCCGGTACCAGCGCCGCGATTTCCACCCCTGCTGGAAACGGACGCCCGGATCGTCCGTTGAAGATCAACTCGTAGACGCGCCCATCGACAGCAAGCAACCCTGGCGCGTCCAGTTGCTGGTCCGCCAGATCGAACGTCGCGACCAGGAATGCCGCGAACTCCGGATAATGACCGACGTCCGGGTCGGTCAACAAGGGTACGCTGCGCGTATCAGGCGGCCGTTCGGTTATGCGGGTGATAGTCATGGGTTCAACCGTTGCCGGGACAGGTGGTGACGCGCCGCGAATTCTACGAGAATCTTACCGATTTCGGCGCCGGAGTCTTCCTGGAGGAAGTGCTTGCCGGTGACCAGGTGCGGGCCTTCGGCGTGGGGCCAGATGTCATGCCATCTCGCGCCCATGACGTCTGCGGTGAACACCTCATCTTCTCGGCCCCAAATGATGATCGCCGGAATCTCAAGCTCTCGGACGCCGGCTTCAAGCCATTCGAACCGTGCTCCCGTGACATCGGTGCTCGGATCAATGGGAATCGAGCGGGGCCACTGCCAGGTCAGTCGCCGGTCGTCCGGGTCGGGTAATACCGCTTCGTAAGCTGGCAGCGCATCCGCCCGGAAGCGCTCCCGGTCGACGACCGAGAGATAGATGCCGCGTCCGGGAAAGCCTCCCTGGCGAGCCAGGATGTAGGGGCCGACGATTGGCGCATGCATCAGCCGCCACGGCAGGATTTGACGATGGAATTCCGCAGCGGGGGTTCGCCATGCCCAAGTCGACATGACGGCAACTGCGGCTGCCCGTTGTGGTCGGGTGAGCAAGGCCGCCAGGCCGGTCGGGCCGCCCCAGTCGTGACAGACGAAGAAAATGCCGTTGAGGTCAAGTTGGTCAATCAAAGCGACGAGATTGGACGCGTGATTGTCCAGGCTGTGCGCGCTGGTGCTGTGCGGATGCTCCGACAGGCCGAACCCGATCTGGTCGGGCACGATTACCCGATAACCCGCCGTGAGCAGCGGCGGAATGGTGTCGCGCCATAAGTAACCCCAGGTGGGATTGCCGTGGAGCAGCAGCACGGCCGGCGCGTCGGGCGGGCCTTCGTCAATGTAGTGCATTCGCCAACCGTTGACGTTGGAGAATTTCGACTGGAACGGGTAGCGGCTCGCCACATGGGGGCCAAGGTCGCTGATTATACGTGTCATACCGTCATTCCGATGGCCCCTCCGGCTGCGTAGCGATGCCGTGGACTGTGCCCACAAGGAACGCCGGCTTGTCGATGCCCACATGTTACTACATGGCAATTGCTATAATGTGCCGCAGTATCAGCCGACCAACTAGGAGGACACCTTGACACAATCCGGCGCTCCCACTCCGGGAGAACAGGCGTACCGGCGGTTGGGTGTAACCCCGATAATCAATGCCTCCGGTTCGGTGACCCGCCTCGGCGGCACTCGCACCCGGCCCGAAGTGCTGGAGCAGATGGCCCATACCGCGCGGGTCATGGTCAACATCGACGAGCTCAACCAAAAAGCCGGGGAGGAAATCGCCCGCCTCACCGGCGCCGAAGCCGGTCTGGTCTGCAGCGGCGCGGCTGGAGGCCTGTTGCTCCAGGCAGCCGCCTGCATCGCCGGAAGCGATCCGGTAAAGATGCGGCAGTTGCCCGACACCGCGGGCATGAAGAACGAAATCATCATACAGACGATGCACCGGTTCCCTTACGACCAGGCCTACCGTGCGGCTGGGGCCAGGCTGGTGGAAATCGGCAATTACCTGTTCAGCCACCCCTGGGAGCTGGAGGGCGCGATCAACGAGCGCACCGCGGCGGTCGCCTACCTCTGCGCCCCATTCAGCAGCCGCCGGGTCTTGCCGCTGGACCAGGTATGCGAAATCGCTCACGCCCATGACGTGCCGGTAATCGTCGACGCTGCGTCGATGTTGCCGCCCCGCCGGAATCTGTACCGTTACCTGCGTGACGGCGCGGACCTGGTGGTCTACAGCGGAGGCAAGGGAGTACGCGGCCCGCAGGGCACCGGCATCCTCTGTGGCCGTCGTGACCTGATCGAAGCGGCCGCGGCGAATGGCAGTCCAGCCCAGTTTTTGGGTCGCCCGATGAAAGTGGCAAAAGAGGAAATCGTCGGTCTGGTTACGGCCCTGGGAATGTTTGTAGCAGAGGACGAATCCGCCGAGATGGCCAACTATCGGGCGACGGCCCAGCGGGTAGTCGACGCGCTGGTCGAGACGCCCGGCCTGCAAGTCAGCTTGCAGCACGACGGAGTCGATTACCTGATTCCAACCGCCGTGCTGAAATTCGGCGAGGCCTGGCCCGGCCCGCCCCCAGACCAGATTGCGGCGGCGATGGAGCAGGGTGACCCGCCTATCTACCTGCAACGGCTCGGCCCGCCAGACCAGTTGGGTGTAGATCCCTTGAACCTCACCGAAGAAGAGATCGACGCCATTATCCGTCGATTGCGTCAGACGCTGTCGGTCTAGCTACGGTTACAAGGGAACAAACCTTTGGTACGGATATGGTTCTGGTCATTATCGCTGTCAATCTGAACGAACGGAGAATCACCACTGAGATCGGGAGCCGGTGGCGCCCGCTCGTCGAAAACTCTGCGGGACGAGCACTAACTGGCGCTACCGCTTCTGTAAGACTATCAGGCTCTAAATCAGAGCGCGGGGAGGCGAGGCGTCGCATCAACGAACACCGCTAACGCGTCAGCGAAGGGTTAGTGCGTCAGGATTTCGATGGCAAATCGGCTACGTTGGCGGCCTTCAACGTGAAGGTCGCTGCGACGCAGCATTCGTGATCAACAACGGCGGTGGTTGATAATTTGCGACCTACCATTGCACGTACATCGGCATCACAACGTGCACGTAGCGGTCCGACTCGGCGGGTCGGAAAACTCCCGGGCTGGATGAGTTGGTGATTTCGATGGCGATTTTGCCCCGGCCCAGGACGTTGACGATGTCCTGGAGGTAGCGGACGTTGAACGCGATTTTGGCATCCTCACCGTCCATCTGCTCGATGTTCAGTTCGTCCAGGTTGTCGCCGACCTCCTCGGAGCGCGCCGACACTTTGAGTCGCCCGCCATCGCTGACTTCTTCCGGTTCCATCTCCAGACGGACGATGTTGCTGCCGTCCCGGGCGAACACTGCTGCCGACTGGGTGGCCCGCTTGAGGTCGTCGAGTTCCATAACGGCGCGGGTTTCATAGCGTTCCGGAATCAATTGCTCGTAGTTGGGGAAGGTTCCCTGCAGCAGTTGGGACACTAACTCCACGTTTTCCAGCTTGAACAGCACCTGCCCGCGCTCCGGGGATAGGGTGACTTGCACCGGCGCGGACTGATCGGATACGAGACGCTGCACTTCCTGCATGGTTCGGGCCGGCACAATAACCTTGACCTCTTCGCTTAAGGGTTGCGACAGTTGGTCGGTGTAAACTGCGAGCCGGAAGCCGTCAGCGGCGGCCATCACCAGGCTGGATTCCTGCAATTTGAGCTCCACGCCGGTCAACACGGGCCGGGATTCGTCGGACGCCGCGGAGAAGGCCACCAGTCCGATACCGGTACGCAGTACGCCGGCATCAATGCCTGTGGTCAAGCCGGATTCGACCTGGGGTATCGGCGGGAAATCGGCCGGGTTGGCGCCGTTGATATGCGTTACGGAGCGGCCGCAAGAGAGATGCAGTACGCTGCCGGTGGAAGCGTCACCGTCGTCACCGGGACCTTGCAGGTCCAGGTCGATGCGGTCGCTCGGCAAGGAGTTAACCAGGTCGGTCAGCAGGCGATGCGGGACGGTTATCGCACCCTCTTCTTCGATCATCGCGCCGATCCAGGTGGTAATGGCGATCTCCAGGTTGGTCGCGGATAGCATCAACATGCCCTGGTCGGTCTTGAGCATCACGTTTTGCGTTATGGGCAACGTGGAACGGCTGGCTACGGCGCGACCCGCTGTTGCCAAACCGCGGGCCAGGTTTTCCTGAAGGCAGGACAGTTTCATCGGTGTTGGACCTGATTTTTAGATTCCGACGAATTATAGCACGCAGGGGCATGGGCCCGCGGCGTCACGAGGTTGATATAATAACCGTCGCCGGGCCGGGCTAATCAGCCGGGAGCACAGCCAAGGGTACAATGGAACGCCCGACCAGCTTTATTCCGGAGCCATTATGACTGAACTGTTATTCCTTTCTGACGCGTACATCAGCGAGTTTGATGCGATAGTCACCGCCGTAACCGAGGATGGCGGGACGGCGCTGGACCGAACCGCGTTTTACATCGGGGGCGGGGGGCAACCCTGCGATGTGGGCAATCTCACTGATCGGCGGGGGAATGCTTATCAGGTGACGAAGGTGTCCCGTGGTGGCGGCGACATCGTACACACCCTGGACGGCGACGCGACGCCAATGGTCGGGGACGAGGTGCACGGCAACATCGACTGGGAGCGCCGGTATCTGCTGATGCGGACACACACTGCGCTGCACATTCTGTGTGGCGTGGTGTGGCGGGATTACGGGGCGCTGGTGACCGGCGGGGACATGCGACCCGGCGCGGCGCGCATGGATTTTGAGCTGGAAAACATGTCGGCGGAATTTGCCGACGAGGTGGAGACGCTGATCAATCAGGAAGTGGCGCAGGAACGTGATATCGTGGTCGACGCGATGAACCGGGCCGACGCCGACGCTCACCCCGACCTGATTCGCACCAAGATCAACCTGCTGCCGCCGGCCATCAGCGAGGTGCGTACCATCGACATTGCCGGTCTGGATTTGCAGGCCGACGGCGGAACCCACGTACACAACACCAGGGAGGTGGGCCGAATCCACGTGGTGGGGCACGAGAGCAAGGGCCGCATCAACAAGCGGCTGCGTATCGAATTGGAACAGGAACGTGGGCGGAGTTAATGCCGCGCCCGCGCCCGCCATACCCTACCACCCGGAATGCACATCCTCATGACTAAAACCGTATGACAAAAACCGTTGTTGGCATTGACGTAGGCGGCACATTTACTGACATCGCCGTTCTCGAGGATGGGCGTTTGACCGTCCACAAACTGCCCTCCACTCCTGCCGATCCGTCCCTGGGCATCACCCAGGGCGTGCGGGATACGGGAGTGAGCATCGCCGAAGCCGATTTCGTTCACGGCAGCACGGTGGCAACCAACGCCCTCCTTGAAGGGACGGGAGGTCGCACCGCGTTGGTGACGACGGCCGGCTTCGAGGACGTGCTGGAGATAGGGCGGCAGAATCGCGCCGACCTTTATGACCTTGGGATGGATCGCCCCACGCCGCTGGCTCCGGCGGAACTGCGTTTCGGGTTGCCGGAACGCATCGAATACACGGGCGCCATCCTGGAAGACCTCACTCCCGAATCGGTGCAGGGGTTGCTGGAGACCCTGGAGCGGGCCGGCGTCGACGGCGTGGCGGTGTCGTTCCTGTTCTCCTTCCTGAACCCGGTGCACGAGGAGATGCTGGCGGAAAGATTGGCCGGTCTGCCCGGCTCCCCCTTCATCTCCATTTCGTCGCGGATACTCCCCGAGTTCCGGGAGTACGAACGAACCAGCACGGTCGTGGTCAATTCCTACGTGGGGCCCGTGATGGCCCGGTATCTGAGCCAGCTGGCGGATGTGTTGGGTCACGGCCTGCGAATCATGCAATCATCGGGGGGGAGCATTACGGCCAGCCTGGCCGCCGACCAGCCGGTACGCACTATCCTGAGCGGACCGGCCGGTGGTGTGGTGGGCGCTTTTTACGCCGGCGTGCAGGCCGGGCATCCCGACATTATCACGCTGGACATGGGCGGCACGTCCACCGACGTATCGCTGTGTCCGGGCCGCATCAAGGAGACCACGTCGGCCAACCTGGGCGGTTATCCGGTCAGCGTGCCGATGATCGAGATTCACACTGTGGGAGCGGGCGGTGGCTCCATCGCCCGGGTGGATTTGGGTGGAGCGCTGGTGGTGGGCCCGCAGTCCGCCGGCGCTGAACCCGGGCCGGCGTGCTACGGGGCGGGAGATCGCATCACCGTCACTGACGCCAACCTGGTGCTGGGACGCCTGCGTTCGGACGGCTTCCTGGGTGGCCGCATGACGTTGGACCGGGACCGGGCCGCAGAACTGATGGCCGATGTTGCCTCCGGAGCGGGCGCCTCGGTCACGGACACCGCGCTGGGCATCATCAGGGTGGTCAATTCCAACATGGAGCGGGCCATTCGGAGCATTTCGCTGGAACGGGGCTACGACCCGCGGGAATTTACGCTGGTGCCGTTCGGCGGGGCCGGCCCGATGCACGCCTGCGAACTCGCTCAGGAACTGGGGATCCCACGGGCGCTGGTGCCGTCGCACCCCGGGATCCTCTCTGCGCTGGGCGTGGCCATCGCCGACGTGGTGAAGGACTACTCGCGCACGGTGATGTTGCGGGGTGGGGATCTGGACAAGGTCCGGCTGGAGGAAGAATTCCACGGCATGGAGCAGCAGGCCCGGGCAGAGCTGCTGGAGGAGGGATTGCCGGCGGATTCGATGGCCGCGCGTCGGTTCCTGGACGTGCGGTACGTGGGTCAGTCCTTCGAACTGACCGTTGACTGCCCGTCATTGGCCGGGCGTGGCGACCTGGCGCGCAGCATCTCCGGGGAATTTTACAGAGCCCACCTGCAGCGGTTCGGCTACGCGGACCGCGCCCTGCCCATCGAGGTGGTGAACCTGCGGCTCAAGCTGGAGCTGGCGGTGGAGAAACCCCAACTGGAACCCGCCGCCTCGGGGGATGCCGACGCCGCTCACGCCGTCACCGGGCACGCCGAGGTGGTGTTTGCCGAGGGGCCTATGCACACCACTCTGTACGACCGGGGACTGCTCGGCACCGGTAACAGGTTGGATGGCCCGGCGCTGCTGCTCCAGCTGGATACCACCATTGTAGTTCCGCCCGGGTGGGTGGGTCAGGTTGACCCGTACGGGAATCTGCTCCTGGAACGTGCTGAAGCGCGCCATTCGGAGGAATGAACGTCATGCCGTGGCCAGACATCTCCCGCCTTTCCGTGGTGGCCTGCTTTGCCCACCCCGACGACGAGGGGTTTGCCTCCGGTGGATTGCTCGCCAAGCTGGCGGATGGCGGCGCGCGCGTCACGCTGGTTTGCGCCACCAACGGCGACGTGGGAGAAATCAGCGACCCGGCCCTGGCCACGCCAGAAAACCTGTGGCAGGTACGTAAGCAGGAGCTGCGGAACGCCATGGACGTTACCGGCATTGCCGACGTACGGTTCCTGGACTACCGGGACAGCGGCATGGACGGTACTGACGACAACGGCCATCCCAACGCCTATTGCAACGCCAACACGGATGTGGTGCTGGCAACGCTGACCGAAGTCTTGCGCGAGACCAGCCCGCACGTGGTGCTCACCCACGATCCCACGGGCGGTTACGGCCATCCCGACCACATCACCATGTCCGCCCACGCCACGGCAGCGGTCGCCCGGGTTTCGGACCCCGACGGAGCGACGCCGTTGCTGTACTACGTGTGTTTCCCGCGGGATACGTTCCGAAAATGGTGGCGGGAGATGGCCTACCGGGGGATCACGCCGCCGTTCGCCGCCGAGGCCATCGATGAGCTGGGCACGCCCGATGCGGACGTGACCACCACGGTCGACGTATTGCCGTGGGTGGACATCAAGCTGGAATCCCTGTCCTGCCACCGTACCCAGCTGCACGATTCCGGACCGTTCGGTCGGCTGCCCGAGGACGTGGTGAACATGCTGATGGGCACGGAGTTCTACCAACTGGTTTCGCCGACAGGCGCAGTGGACTTGCTGGCTGGGTTGTGATTGGTTTCTGCTAAAATTGGCCCTGTACGAATCATTAGAAAATCAGAGTTGAGTAAATGTTCACGTATGTTTTCAGTGGGGTAGTTATACCGGAACGGGCAAACGTTCATATTATTATATCCCCTCAAGCCCCTGTGAAATTTAGATTGCATCTACCCGAGGGTGATGAGATGTGATTTGATGCCTCCATCTCAATAAGCAATTCCCAAATTGCAGTAGTCGTGAAAAGCGGAGAAAGCATCGACGATTTGGAGACAGCGCGGAATTACATAGAGTATTTCGTGCGAAGCATAGTTGACGCATTCGGATATACAGAGGGCAGGGGGTATGACGTAGAGATAACATCCGTAATTGGACAACAAGATGGTCAGCCGTGGGCGTCGTTTCCAGTTTGGGCGGTATTTGGCGTAGAGGTATCGGCACTGCAACAAACCAAGTCTGAACGGCCCATCTCATTTGATGAGGTGGTCCCCTTGCTATTAGATTTACCACAGCAAAACGATAGCGATCCTATTGTAGCTAAACTTGCACCCCAGCAACTCCGCCGTTGCTTGGGAGATTTAAGAGAGGCTATCCGTTCTCCCCACGATACGGGTCTTTTCTGTTTTCGAGCAATTGAGTGCCTCCGACAGTGTTTCATTCTTGACGAGGATGGGGATGATCAGAGGCTTTCTTGGGAGCGAATGGGGGAAATTCTGCGCATAGGAGAGTCATGGACCAAGGGACTTACACAGATTAGTACATCCCAACGTCACGGTACCAGTCAATATATGTCAGGGGAAGAGCGTGTCAAGGCAATGCAACGCACATGGAGCGTTGTTGACCGGTTCGTAATATATGCGAAAAGCGATTTTTGTCCGTTGGCCGACGAATACGAACTTCTTGAATCAAATTAGGGTGCTGGAGCGTCCGCCATGCCAGGATCCCTACCTAACCGTCTCTACTTCGGCGATAACCTGTCCATCCTCCGGGAGCACATCGCTGACGCCAGCGTTGACCTGATTTACTTGGACCCGCCCTTCAACTCCAACGCCACCTACAACGTCCTGTTCCGGGAGCGCAGCGGCGACGAATCGGCGGCTCAGATTACTGCTTTCGACGACACTTGGCACTGGAGCCTGGAATCGGAACGTGCCTATCAGGACGTCATTACCCATGGGCCGGCCCAAGCAGGGGAACTGCTGGCAGCTATGCGCGCCTTTCTCGGCCAGAACGATATGATGGCCTACCTCACCATAATGGCCCAGCGGATGATAGAACTGCACCGCGTCCTCAAACCCACCGGCAGCATCTACCTGCACTGCGACCCCACCGCCAGCCACTACCTGAAATTGTTGTTGGATGCGGTGTTTGATCCTGTGAATTTCCGTAATGAGATTACTTGGCAAAGGACGGAAGCTCACAATACCGCTGGAAAATATGGCAACATAGCCGACATCATCCTGTTCTATACAAAGTCTGCTAGCGCGATATGGAACCGGGGATTTCATAAATACTCCCACAGTGAACAACAGTATAGTGAACAGCAAATGAAACGATTCAGAAATATAGATGAAGATGGGCGACGGTATCGACTGCATGATTTGACTGCTCCGAGACCTAACAGCGACTCCGGAAAATTTGAGTGGCGGGGGACAATGCCAGGGCCTTCTCGAGGGTGGGGATATAGGATTGAGGAACTAGAACAGTGGTGGCAAGAGGGGCGGATTCGAGTCAAAAGAGATGGAACTCCACGCATGGATGGATTAAAGGTCTATCTCGTTGAATCGGAAGGGAAGGCCCTGCAGAATATATGGACTGACATTCCGAGAATACCTAACACTTCGTCGGAACGCCTGGGCTACCCCACGCAAAAGCCCGAGGCGCTGCTGGAGCGCATCATCAACGCCAGCAGCAACGAAGGCGATGTAGTCTTGGATCCCTTCTGCGGTTGCGGCACCGCTGTCGCTGCCGCCGAGCGGCTCAACCGTCGCTGGATGGGCATTGACATTACGCACCTCGCCATCTCCCTCATTCGCCATCGGCTGCACGACACCTTTGGCAGTGAACTCCGTCCCTACGATGTCATCGGCGAGCCGGAGGACATCGATAGCGCCGGGGCTTTGGCCCAGCAGGACCGCTACCAGTTCGAGTGGTGGGCATTAGGATTGGTGGACGCCCGCCCGGCCCGGGACAAACGCCGGGGCGCAGATAGTGGAATCGACGGCTACATCAACTTCTTCGACGACAACAGCAGCAAGCCCAAGCGCATCGTCGTGCAGGTAAAAAGCGGCCACGTCAACCGGGGAATGATCGCCACCCTCAAAGGCGACATGGAGCGGGAAAAGGCTCAACTGGGCTTGTTCGTAACCCTCGCGGAACCTACCCGCCCCATGCTCAACGAGGCGACCGCCGCCGGATTTTACGAACCGGAGCATTACCCCGGCCACCAGTACCCCCGCCTGCAAATCCTCACCATTGAGCAACTGCTGGCCGGACAGCAGGCCGAATACCCCCGAATGGGCCTGCAAACCACCTTTCGCCAGGCGCCCCCTCGGCGGCGGCGCGCCGAAGGCCGGCAGTCGCCCCTCGCCTGACTAACAACCAGCGCAACCACGAATCGGAATCCATCGGCCAGGACGTGACGGGTTTTAGCCGTCCGCCTCAGCCGTATGCTCCGGGCCGGGTTCGCCCAATCAGACCGGCTCGGCGATAAACACCGGGATGGTGCGGGATGTGCGTTGCTGGTATTCTTGGTAGTTGGGGAACGCCGCCACGGCCAGGTCCCAAACGCGGGCCCTTTCCGCCGAGTCGGCGACCTCTCGCACCCGCATCGTGTGGACGGCGGTTTCGTCCCGAATCTCCACGTCGGCGTCGGCGCGCAGGTTGTAGACCCACACCGGATTGGCGGGCGCGCCGCCACGGGAACCCACCAGCACGTAGTTGTCGCCGTCCTTGACGCGCATCAGCGGCGTCTTGCGGATGGCCCCGGTCTTGTTGCCCCGGTTGGTCACGATAATGACGGGGTAGCCGGTGTCCCGTAGCGTGGTGGCCTCAGTGCCGCCGCTGCCCTCGTATTGTTCCACCTGGTCGCGCACCCAATCCGTGGGTGAGGGGATGTATTCTGGCATGGATTATCCTCCTGGAATTGGTCTGTCGACATCTGTTGCGTTAGATTGGCGCGGGTCGACTCCGAGGTGGTCGCCCGCCGCTCTATATGCCGCAATATCATACCCGGACGAACGGGTTTCATCTATACGGCGGCAAGGAAATGCGGCGGCAAGCCTGCGCAGGGTCTTTCAATTGTCCCTTATTGTCATTGCGAGGAGCGAAGCGACGTGGCAATCCCGCTGATCCTGAGCCTGTCGAAGGACGCCAACGAGATTGCCACGCTGCGCTCGCAATGACATTGCCGATGATCGAATGACCCTGAAGCCTGCGGCGGCCAGCGGCGTGCCGATCAAAGGGCGGTTATACTACGTTGCCAATACTGTACGGGGGGCCAATCGCGATGCCGGTTGACGCAATCAGTCTCGAGGTCTTCAAGAACATGTTCATCTCCGTGTCCGAGGAGATGGGGGTGGCGTTGCAGCGCACCAGTTACTCCACCAACATGAAAGAGCGGCAGGACTTTTCCTGCGCCCTGTTCAGTCCGGACGCCGAGATGGTGGCCCAGGCGGCGCACCAGCCGGTGCATCTGGGGGCCATGCCGGCGTCGGTTCAGGCAGCGTTGCAGACTTTTCCCCAGGGGTTGCGGCCAGGGGACATCGTGATTCTGAACGACCCGTACCTGGGCGGCTCGCACCTGCCCGACATAACCCTGGTGGTGCCGGCCTTCGGCGAGTTTGACGGCGAGAAGAAACTGATCGGATACGTGAGCAACCGGGGGCATCACTCGGACGTGGGCGGGATGGCGCCGGGTTCCATGCCACTGTCGACCGAGCTGTACCAGGAAGGCCTGATCATCCCGCCGCTGAAGCTATCCCGCGGCGGGCGCATCAACCAGGAGGTCATCGCCCTTATTTGCCGCAACTCGCGGACGCCCGACGATCGTCGGGGAGACCTGGCGGCGCAGATAGCGTCCATTCGGGTGGGGGAGAAACGGCTTACCGAAATCGCCCAGCGGTACGGTCTTGTCGATACGCACGAGCACATGCAGGCGTTGCTGGATTATTCCGAGCGGTTGACCCGGCGGGCGTTGGAGCGCATCCCTGATGGCACGTATGAGGTTACCGACTACATGGACGACGACGGTCAGAGCGAGGAGCCGGTGGTCATCCACGTTGCGGTTACGGTGGCTGGCGACCGCATGACCATCGACTTCACCGGTACTGCGGCGCAGCGGCCCGGTTGCATCAACGCGCCCCGGGCGGTGACCGTTTCCGCCAGCCTTTACGTGGTGCGATGCGTGGTGGGCGCCGAGGCGCCGGCCAACCAGGGCTGTCTGCGGCCCGTGGACGTCATCACGCCGCGAGGCAGCCTGGTTGATCCGCTGCCGCAACGGGGGGTGGCCGGCGGCAACGTGGAGACGTCCCAGCGAATTACGGACGTGCTGCTCGCTGCCTTGAGCCAGGCATTGCCCGAACAGATTCCAGCATCGTCCCAGGGCACCATGAATAACATGATAATCGGGGGGCACGACATCTCCCGGGACAAACCCTACGTGTACTACGAAACCATCGGCGGCGGCATGGGCGCCCGACCGGATAAGGACGGCATTTCCGGCATCCATACCCACATGACCAACACGATGAACACGCCAGTGGAAGCGCTGGAGTTCGCCTTTCCGTTGCGGCTGCGTCGATACGCCATACGGCGGGGTACCGGCGGCGACGGGATGCACCGGGGCGGCGACGGCCTGGTGCGGGAGGTGGAGTTCCTGAGTCCGGCCCGGGTCACGGTGCTGTCCGAGCGGCGTCGATTCTCACCGCCCGGCTATCACGGCGGACACCACGGCGAGCGCGGGGAAAACGTGCTGCTGCGGGGCGGTTACGAGGAAGTTCGCCTGGCCGGCAAGGAAACGCTGGACGTGGAAGCCGGCGATATACTCAGCGTGCGTACGCCGGGCGGGGGCGGCTGGGGCGCTCCCGGAAGCGACCACGGCCACCAGCATTAACCTCAAATCCCACCCACCGGAATGGATCAGGATGTGCAGGATCGGGTTTGGGTTCCCCGAGCCCTGAGTCGGCCGGCGTACTGATTTCGAAATGACAACGCACTCCGACACGTCGTCCATCGCTGCCGCTGCCGGCAGCATTGAAACCCTCCAGGAGCGGGTGGTTGCCTGCCGGGCCTGTCCGCGGCTGGTGGAGTGGCGGGAGGAAGTTGCCCGGGTCAAGCGGCGGATGTATCGCGACGAGGACTACTGGGGAGCTCCCCTGGCGGCATTCGGCGACTCGCAAGCACGGTTGCTGGTGGTTGGCCTGGCGCCAGCGGCCCACGGCGGCAACCGGACGGGACGCATGTTCACCGGTGACCGTAGCGGGGACTGGCTGTTTGGCGCGCTGCATCGGGCCGGCTTCGCGAATCAGCCGGATTCGATTCGACGCGGCGACGGATTGCAACTGGAGGGCGCGTTGATCACGGCGGCGGCGCGCTGTGCGCCTCCGGCCAACAAACCAACGGTGGACGAATTGGCCACGTGCCGCCCGTATATCGCCCGGGAAATCCAGCTGTTGACGGACCTCCGCGTGGTGGTCGCGCTGGGGCGGATTGGCTTCGATGCGTTTCTGCGCGCCTACGCCGACGCCGGCGGAACGCTGCCGTCCCGCAAACCGCCCTTCGGCCACGCGGTGGAGACGCAGCTGCCGGACGACGGGCCGCTGCTGATTGCGTGCTACCACCCAAGCCAACAGAACACCCAGACGGGCCGATTGACGCTGGAAATGCTTGATGCGGTGTTCGCCCGGGCCCGGGAGGCGTGTGGGGGGTGATGCTACCATGAAAGTCGATGATGTTCAGCAAGTAGGAGCAGTATTATGACCCAGTCCGAAAACTGCCGGCCAGTCGAAGTCAGGGGCCAGGTTACTGGGGTTCAGATGAATCCACCGGGGGAAGGTGGCGGCGGAACTTTTCAGTTGCTGTTGGATAACGGCGACACCATCGCCAGCCCGTATCCTGCCGAGTGGCATCTTGAGGTGGGGGGCGCGTTTCAGGCCAACGATATTCGCCGCGCCATAGTTTCCGGCATCGGCGAATACTCTCCCGACGGCAAGTTGCAGCGTATCCGGGCAATCGAAACCTTCGGTGTGGCTTGGGTGGACGACTGGCAACCGGCATTCCAGCGTCGCATGAAACTGCGGGCAGACTCATGAGCGATTACTTCGGGGACGCCAGCTATTGGATCGCGCTGGTTAACAGAGACGATGAGTTTCACGAACCAGCCGCACGGTACTCGACTCTTATGAAACTGGAAAATGCGCGGATAGTAACCACCCAACTCGTGCTCAACGAGGTGCTCAACCCCCGTAGTGGAAGTAGCTCACAGCAGCGCCAGGACAATATCGACTTAATTGACCGAATTAGTCGTAACCAACAAGTAGAGATAGTCCCCCAATCCCCGGAGCAATTTAGTGAAGCGCTGGAATTGCTTCGAGCCAGAACCGATGATAAGGAATGGAGCATCACCGATTGCGCCAGTTTCCTGGTAATGGAACGGTTGGGTATTTTGGAAGCGCTGACCACTGACCACCATTTCGCGCAAGCCGGATTTTCCGTAATGATGAGGTAGGCTGAACGGCGCCAGCCAGCGGAAAGCGTATGCAGTTGATCTCAGATCAGCCTGCTCCCCGTTGGTTCTGCTGTGTTGGGAGTTATCTCTCCTAACCCCCCTGCAACCCATACCTCGCCGTGTGCATCGCTATCTGCTCCGCCGCAAACTACGTGGCCTCGTAGAGGTCAACCAGGTCGCTGATTTTCTCGACGTACAGCAGCCCGTTCATCGCGTTGTGGCTGCGCAGTTCCTCCAGCGCCATCTGGTTGCGCTTGATGCCGTTGCAGGTGCGGTGCAGCAGGGCGAGGTTGTATAGCTCGTCGTTGCCCTGTGCTCCCTGAGCCGCCCGGCGCGCCCGTATGTGGTCCACTTCCAGCAGGGTTTCGTCCAGGCTGCCGTTGGGACGGCGGGGTTCGTGGCCGCAGCCCCAGCACACCGGCCCGAATTTGTTAATGAGCAGTTGCTTGGCCTCTTCTTTGGGTATGCGTCCCGACCAGCTTGCCGACTGAGTGGTCTGCCTCGCCCCGCGTCGGGCCTGCTGCAAGTTATGATGCGGCGCCGGGTCAACGTCGCCGCGCTTGGGCAGATCGTTGGGGCCGATGGTGTGCGACTCAGCTTGTGTCAATTGAGGTTGTTCATTCGCCAGCGCCTGGCGGGTCGTGTCCGTCATATCACTGAGTGCGATGCCGTTCAGGTAGAAACGACGTTTCAGCATCGTCCAAGCCCGGTAAGCCATATCGCAGGCCACCCAGTGGCGGCCCAATCGTTCCGCCGCTACCGCTGTCGTAGCGCAGCCGGCAAATATGTCCAGCACTACGTCGCCCTCATTGCTGCTGGCTTTGATAATGCGCTCATATAGGGCCAGTGGTTTCTGAGTTGAATAACCGGAATATTCTCCGTCGTTTGATCTATAGTTTGTGAATCCGACGGGGTCCAGAAATAAATTTTGGGGCGGATTGCCGGTGTCCGCGGACGCGTATCGTTTCAAACCGGGCCATCGCCCTCGCGTAGGATGGTGAATCAATCCGGCAGCATCCAAAGCATCCAAGCGGTCATGGATGCTCTCTATCGCCCGGTACCCAGGGATGAACTCCTGCTCAATGTATTCTGCATATTTGCCCGTCTTTGGCACAGACCAGCAACGACCCATAGCGAAAACGTCGTAATTCCGCCAGGGCAAGGTGCTGGGACTTCCTCGTGATGAATTGTGCAATGGGCCGGTCAGGTCGGAGAACCTGACCGGCCCTCTTTCGTCTCTCTGTGGGTAGGCAGTTTTTAACTGCTCTTCGTTCTTTGGTTCAGTAATGGACTCTCCATGCCAAACGATACTCGAAGTCTTGCCGTAGTAGAGAAGATAGTCGGTTATGCGTCCGTACCGGCTGGGATCGTTATGGGATGTGGCACGTCGCCATACGAGTTCGTTTCTGAAATTGACCGCTCCGAAAATCGCGTCCATCAGCATTCGCAAATAGCCGTTGGCGTGGTCATCGCAGTGCAGGTAGATGCTGCCGGTTGGCTTGAGCACCCGGCGGCATTCAATCAGTCTTACCGCCATGAAAGAGATGTAGGCGGCTTCGTTCTCAGTGGCGCACGCCTCCACCGCCTGGATCACGGCGTGGACGGGCGGGTAATCATCATCTTCCAGGCCGGATGCACGTCCTCGTCCCAGCTCCAGATGTCATGGACGCGGGTTTCGCCCTGCCCTTCGTTGTGCTGTGCGCCGTGAGCCTGGGCCAGCGCAATTTCCTCGCCATACTCGGCGTCGCTGATGGGCGGCCGCGGGTTGCCGGTAAAGGTCTCGTTGGCGGCAAAAGGCGGGTCAATGGCAATCAGGTCGATGCACTCGTTGTTCAGACAGCGCAAAAACGGCAGGTTGTCCATGATTGCCAGCGTCCGGTTGCTAACGTTCAGCGCGCCCATTTCGGTTTGCTCCGGAGTGTTGGTCTCATTCGTGTCGCCGCCATTCTATCATTGCGCCCCTCCGCAACTGATGCCCAACGTGTCACCATGCTAAAATGCTCCCAACCTTTAGGAGTCATCATGCCCCATGAAATATGACGTTATCGTAGTTGGCGGCGGCGCGGCTGGTTGTGTGGCCGCTTCACGGCTATCGGAGGATTCCAGCCGCTCCGTGTTGTTGCTGGAAGCTGGCCCCGATTATCCCGACCCGACATATCTGCCCGATGAGATACGCTACGGTTACACCCGCGACGCCGAGGCCCAGGGCGGGCCGCACAACTGGTCGTTGACGGGCACGATAAACGCCGAGCAGGGCGAGATTCACGTCGCGCAGGGCAAGGTCATCGGCGGCGGCAGCTCGATCAACGGTCAGGTGATGCTGCGGGGTCTGCCCGAAGATTTCGAGATGTGGGCGTCCTGGGGCAACGACCGCTGGACCTACACCGACGTGCTCCCCTATTTCCGCAAATTTGAAGCGGACCAGGACATTCGGGACGACTTCCACGGCAGCGACGGCCCGATTCCGCTGACCCGCCGCCACAACGAACCCTGGCCCCCAATCCAGCGGGCATTCTACGAGGCGTGCCTCGGAGCCGGCTATCCGGAGTGCCCTGATTTCAACGGTCCCGAACAGGGAGGCGTCGGGCCCATCCCGATGAACAATCCGGGCGGGATCCGGATGTCCACCGCGCTGACGCACCTTGGCCCGAGCCGGCACCGCCTGAATCTCACGGTGCGCGGCGACGTGGTGGTGCGTCGGGTGCTGTTCGACGGCAACCGCGCCGTTGGCGTAGAGGCGGAGAGCGGAGGGCAGATTTTCAACATCGAGGCCGACCGGGTGATTTTGAGCTCGGGTGGCATAAAGTCGCCGCACCTCCTGATGCTCTCGGGAATAGGCCCGGCGGCATCGCTGCGGGAATATGGCATCAACGTTCTCATTGACCAGCCGGCGGTGGGCCAGAATTTGTGGAACCACCCCATCGCCAGCGTGAGCCTGCGGGCGCGGGATGGCGTGGCATTGGCCGCCGACAACCTGGGCGTGCGGATGGGGTTGCGCTACACGGCCACGGGTTCGAGTACGCCCAACGACGTGCTCATCTCGACCAATTCGATCTATTCCCCGTTGTCGGGAGAAGTGATCCCGGAAAGAGGTATCCGGCTGTCGTGCGCCCTGGAGCTGCCGGCGGGTAGCGGCGAGGTAGAGCTACAGTCCGCCGACCCGCACCAACAGCCGCGCTTCAACTACCGGTATATGGAGAACGACTGGGACCGGGAGCGACTGCGTGAAGCGGCGCGAATTTGCCGACAGTTATCGGATTCTGCGCCATACGCCGAAGTGCTGGAAGCGTGGGTATCGCCCACCGAACCGGAACTGGCCGACGACGATCTGCTGGACGGCTGGCTCCGCCGCACCGTTACCTCAGCGCGCCACATGTCGGGCACGTGCAAGATGGGCGCCGACGGAGATGATGCAGCGGTGGTCGACCAGCGCCTGCGGGTACGCGGGGTCGATGGCCTCTGGGTCGCCGATGCCAGCATCCTGCCCCAGGTGGTGCGGGCCAACACCCACGCCACGGTGATAATGGTGGCCGAACGGCTGGCCGCGGAGTGGGAATAGCCAACCCGACTTCGGCATGCCCGGGATGCACGATCCGAACGGGAGGCATCAACGTCAGGAGGCGTCAACGTAATGAAATATGACTACATAGTGGTCGGCGGTGGATCGGCGGGTTGCGTGATGGCAACCAGGCTTTCGGAGATGTCCGACCAGTCAGTGATATTGCTGGAGGCCGGGCCGGACTATCCCGACTACGAGCACCTGCCCCAGGACCTGAAGCAGGGCAACAACACCTGGTTGTCGGCCTACGGGCCGCACAGCTGGGACCTGCGCGGGCGAGCGAATCCCCAACAGGACGAGCCGATGGTTATTCCCCGCGGCAAGGCGATGGGCGGGTCGTCGTCCATCAACGGGCAGGTGGTGTTCCGAGGTATCCCGGAGGACTACGACAGCTGGGCCGGCTGGGGCAACGACGAGTGGAAATTTACCGACTGCCTGCCCTTCTTCCGCAAGTTGGAGAACGACTGGGATTACGGGGGCGACGATTTTCACGGGTCGGACGGGCCGTTGCCGGTGCGACGCCCCAAGCGGGCGGACTGGCTGCCCTTCAATACCGCCTTCTACGACGCCTGCGTGGCGCTGGGCATCCCGGAGCACCCCGACCAGAACGCCCCGGACTGCTACACCGGCGTGTCGCCCCGTCCCATGAATAACATCGACGGCGTCCGGATGAGCACGTCGCTGACGTTTCTGAGCACGGCCCGCCACCGCCTCAACCTGACCGTGCGGGGCAACATCCACGCCCACCGGGTAGTCCTGGACGGTAACAAGGCAGTGGGCGTGGAGGTGGACAGCGGCGGCGAGACGTTCATCGTGGAGGGCAACGAGATAGTCCTGTGCAGCGGAACCATCGGGTCTGCCCAGATATTGCTGCTGTCGGGCATCGGGCCAGCCGACCACCTTCGTGAGGTGGGTTTGCCGGTCAATCACGACCTGCCGGGCGTGGGCCGGAACTTCCGCGACCATCCGGCGGCGTACATCCTCTTCCGGGGGGAGGGCGAGGAACCGGATACGTTCGCTCCCCAAATCCAGGTGGGTTTACGGTGGAGCGCCGACGACTCACCGACCAAGGCCGACTTCCAGATAACGCCAACCCTGATGACCAGCGAGCATCGGCCATCGAGCATCAGCTACCACGGGGAGGGATTCCACTTCGGCCTGAGCGTAGGTCTCCAGAACGCGGTTTCGGCGGGACGGCTGACCTTGCAGTCCACGGATCCGATGGTGCAGCCCGACCTGGATTACCAGCTCTTCAGCGATCCCTACGACCGCCAGCGGATGAGGCAGGCGGTGCGGAAGGCCCTGGAAATCGCCGAACGGTCGCCGTTCAAGGATTTCATCGTGGAGCGGCTCAATCCGGCGGACGCCGACCTGGCGAGCGACGACGCGCTGGACAACTGGATTCTGCGGAATGCCTACACCCAGCACCACATCGCCGGGACGTGCAAGATGGGGCCGGCCAGCGACCCTCTGGCAGTGGTGTCCCAGCATGGCGCGGTGCACGGAATCGACGGGCTGCGGGTCGCCGACGCATCGGTCATGCCCGACGTGATTCGCGCCAACACCAACGCCACCACCATCATGATCAGCGAACGCGTCGCGGAGTTTATCAAGGCCGGAGCGTAAAGTCCGCAACCTGGAAAACATGATCCCAAGATGACTGGGGCGGGATGGAATCATCCCGCCTTTTCATTTTACATGCCAGGTGGAATGTCCAGAACGGCCTGGCGGGAAATGCGCGAGACTTTTGGGTGGGTGAGATGGGCCCTGGTCCTCTCCCATCGAAGGAGGGGAGACAGTTGGGCGCGCCGGCATTGCGCCGCCGGGTGGGCCGAATTAGAATGCACCAATAGGATGGCTCGGGAGGTTGGACAATGGTGGACTTGCTGATAACCGGCGGTACGGTCGTGCTGCCGAACGACGCGGCAGTGCTGGACATCGCGGTGCAGGACGGTCGGATAGCGGCCATTGCTGCGCCAGGCACGCTGCCAATCGACGCAGACCGCACGCTGGATGCTTCCGGTCGCATCGTGACGCCGGGCGGTATCGAGCCGCACATTCATGCGGCGGCCAACGTGCAGCCGGGCGCGCATCAGCTGGTTGCCGGTGTTCCCAATGCCGGCCCTCTGGAACACTCGCTGGGGGCGATTTGGGGAGGAACCACCACCGTGGTGGACTTTGCGCCGGCGCCGGAGGGTGAACTGGTGGGCGGCGTCCACGATTTCCTGTCGGTATGGAACGGCAACACGTACACCGACTATTCGGCGCACGTCATTTATTCCAGCCGAAACTCGGCGGACAGCATTTCCCGGGTGGGCGAACTGATCGCCAACGACTTCCCCAGCGTGAAGATCTTCACCACGAATATCCGTCCGCCGTCGGACCCGCCGTTGACGCTGACGCCCGTCGGCCGCATTGACAATGGCCGGCTCGCCGACCTCACGGCGCAGCTGGCGCGACACGACGGCGTTCTGGCGGTGCACGCGGAAGACGACGAAGTGGTGATGTACAACTACCTGATGGCTCAGCAGCGGGGCAACTGGGACTGGTACAACGCGCACCTGATCCACTCCAAAGAGGTGGAGGACCTGGCTTTCCGGGACGTGATTCGCATCGCTGAGCAGAACGGCGCCGGGATGTACTTCGTGCACGTCACGGGCAACGATGGAGTGAATGCGGTGGCCGCGGCGCGCAGTCGCGGCCTGCCCGTGTATGGCGAGGTGTTGACGCTGGCCCTGTCCTTCAACTGCTGGCAGTATCGGGAACCCGACGGTATGAAATACCACACCTATCCTTCCCTGAAGTATCCGGAAGACGGTGACGATCTGTGGTCTGGCCTGCTGGGCAACAACCTGACGTTTACCGCGACGGACAGCAGTTTCACGACGTATCTCGACAAAACCGCCGGTCGCAACGTGCAGGATATGCGGGGCGGCAACATCGGTATCGAGATTCGCATGGGGGTGAATTACACCGAAGCCGTGGTGAATCGGGGGATGCCGCTCACGCAATTCGCCAATATCACGTCAACCAATGCGGCGCGTCTGCTGGGGATGTACCCGCGCAAGGGCGCTATCGCGCCGGGCAGCGACGCCGACCTGGCCATCATCGACCCCACCTTCCAGAAGCAACTCACGATGGACGATTTGCACCTGCGGGATTACAGCCCGTGGGAAGGCTGGGAAGTGAAGGGCTGGCCCACGACGGTCATCCTGCGGGGCAAGGTAATGGTGGATAACGGGCAGCTGCTTGGCGATCCCGGCGATGGCCAACTGGTGAGCCGAAGGATCGACCCGGCGGTCCTGCAACGGCCGGCGTTCTAAACTGACTGCATCGAATCAATCTACTTTGGCAAACCACTCAGACACGGTTCTGCTCTGCCGGTTTTGCGGGCGTCTCAATCCGGTTGGCGGCGGGGAAAGATGTGCCGGCTGCGGCGCATTCTCAGGCCTGGAGTCGGTAACACAGACCGAGGGCATCCGGAGGTCCAGGCGAACGCGCCTTGAGTTTCTTCGGAACCGCGTTGTTCGGGCGGCCTACATCGTCGTGCCGCTAGCTGCGCTGCTGTTTTGGGTCTTGTGGGCGTACACCGGTTTGCCGCCCGATCCTCCGCTGCCGAGTACCGACATTGGCGATACATCTGCGGAGCGACCATCGGGCGAATGGCCCCAGGCACGCGGCGGAGTTGCCAACGCCGGCGCGTCCGCGCTTAATCCGGGTTCTAATTCGTTGCCGGGGACGGAAGTTTGGCGTTACGTGGTGGGCGCTCCCATCGTGGCGGCGCCGGCGGTGGTTGGCGACCGGGTGTACGTCACGGCGGAGGACGGCACCGTAACCGCTCTGACCCGGGACACCGGAGAAGTGGTGTGGCAGTACGAATCCCGCCTGCCCGTAACGGTAACGCCGGCTGTGGCGGACGGCCTGGTGTTCGTGGTGTTCCGGCCCGGCGTGGTATCTGCGCTGGAGGCTGACACCGGAGAACTGGTGTGGTCGAAACGCCTGCCGGTGGCCTCTCTGCCCGCGCCCACGATTGCCGACGGGCGATTGTTTGTAGCTGAAACCGACGAGAACCAGCTGCTGGCGCTGGACGCCGCTACTGGGGAGGAATTGTGGGACTATCGCCTGGGCGACTGGGTAATAGCCCCGCCGGTAATCGCTAACGGACGGGTAATGGCGACGTCGAACGACGCCAGGGTCCATATTATCGACGTCAAAACGGGTCAACGTCAGATGGTGTACGACGCCGGGCAAGGGCGTTGGGTGCGCGGATCGGCGGCTGTCTCCGACGGATTGCTGCATTTCAGTTCCTACGGCGGGCGCATCTGGGGCATTGACTATTCCGGGCACCGGTATCCGCTGGAACGACCGATCCAGTACGTTCGCACCACATTGTGGGTTTGGGGATTCACCAAGCATGCTCCGGTTCAACAGGGGTATGTTTGGTCAGCTCAAACCGCGGGGGAGCAGCCGTACCCACCGGCGTTGACGGACGACGTCCTGGTAGTCGCCGATGCGGCTGGTTTCGTGTCCGCCGTGGATATCGACACGGGAGACCTGGTTTGGGAAACCGACCTGGGGGAAGACATAACTGCCCCGGCTACCGTAGCGGGAGAGTTGGCGCTGGTCGGGTTGGAATCCGGCGAGGTGGTGGCGTTGTCGGTGGCGGACGGCACACGGGTTTGGCTCAGGGAGTTTGACGGAGCGGTGACTGCGGAACCGGTCCTGGTAGGTGGAACGTTGTTGACCCCCGTCGCCGCGCAGGGAGGTACGCTAATCGCCGCCATTCAATAGACTTGCAGTATCAATTCACGTAGAGTTTCGTGATGAATCTGCGGCGTTGTTATCAATGCCGCCGATTTGACAACGATTTGCGTTCGGTCGGATAATGCCGTTGCTGAAAAAGGAATGACTTCAGTAAACGTCCAATGCTTTTCGATACTGTTGACGAGTTCGATACGAACCAGGGGGTAATCCTGATGAAAGGGCGACGAATTGGTTATTTGCGATTCGCGGCGATGCTGGCGGCGGTTGCGATGTTGGCGGTGATTGCCGCATGTGCCCAGACGGCGGCTCCTGAGCAAGCGGGCGGAACTGACGCTGCCGCCGCGCCGACGCCCACTGTGGACGTAATGGCCGCCGCCGATGATCCCACACCCACCGCCCGTCTGGATGCCACGCCGACGGCAGTCCCGGTGCCCACCGTGATGGCGGTGGACGAACGGCCCGCCTGGTGGGTCGAGGGGGAAGGAAAGCTGTATCGGGGTGATTTCCCGCTGGTAGCCCAGTACAACCCCGGATTCTGGGACGTGCACTACGGCGGTTCGATGAACACCGTCCTGATTCCCTCCGGGCCGAGGTTCAATCAGCTGTTGGAATACAATCCGGTGAATCCCAGCGAAATCATCGGCGACCTGGCGCTGGACTGGGAGTCCTACCAGGATGGCGATGAGTTCGGTTACATATTTCATCTGAACCCGACCGCCGAATTCACTGACGGGCATCCGGTGACCGCGGAAGACGTGGTTTACTCCCTGAACCGCATCACGGTCGGCCAGGTGGAAGACGGGGTGCTGCGGGCTCGCACCGGCATGATGAACAACTTCCTGGTGTACAACACGTTCGAGGCTTTGGACGATTACACGGTGAAGGTTCCTTTGCGGTATGCGGCGGCCAGCTTCCTGCCCAACCTGGCGTCGGACTACATGAAGGTGTACCCCAAGCACGTTGCCGAGCGCCTCACCCAGGAGCAGGCCAACAAGGGGATACCGCAGGCAGAAGCCATCGCGGCCATCGAGGCCGGGCAACCGACGGGTCTGATTGGGTCGGGCCCGTGGATGTTGCGGGAATGGGAGAAGGACACCGGGTATACCTTCGACCGCAACCCCAATTACTTCAAAACGGGGCGTCCGTTCTTCGACGGCCTCCGGGTATATTTGATCGTCGACGTGGCGCGCAACCTGTCGGCTCTACAAACGGGGCAGGTTTACGGCACCTACCAGTCCGTAACGACGCACACGCCCGAAAACGCGGCACGGCTGGAACAGGACACCGACGGCCGGGTGCGGGCCCTGATCCTGGTGGGATCTGCCGTCCAGGCATACTTCCTGAATATCACCAAACCGCCGTTTGATGACCCGCGGGTGAGACGGGCGGTGTACCTGGCGCTGGACCGGGATTTGGGGGTGAGTCAAGCGGTTCAGGGTTATGGACTGCCCGGCACCTTCTTCTCGCCGAACATAGTGGAAGACCTGGAAGCCACCCGAACCAATGATCCCGCGTTTTCTCTTGACCGAACTGCCGCGTTGACCGAGGCGCGGGAACTGCTAACCGCGGCTGGCTACCCCGACGGGTTCGAGGTTACGCTCAACGTGGTGAACACGGTGCCGGCGCTGCCTGCTGCCGAGGTAACCGCTCCGCAGTTCAGGGATGATCTGAACATCGACATAGTGCTCCAACCCACGGACCTGGCCACCATGTACGTGGGGATGCGCGACGGCGTGGCCAACATGAGCTCGGTGGGAACGGGCATCATCCTGCGTGACCCTGGGGACATTGTGAACCAGTTCTATTTGCAGGACGTGCTCCGCAATCCGCATAACTGGCAGAATGATCGGGTGGACGAATTGATCGCCCTGCAGAATGAGGCGATCGACCCGGCGGAACGCCAGCGTTACCTGGAAGAGATGGCGGACATCCTGCATCGGGGCGAGAGTCACTGGCTGCCGTACTTCTGGTATTCCACCGCCGGAGCCTACGACTACCGGATCCGAAACTTCCAATACCCACCGACGGTGCAGCTCATCAAGAAGTGGGACCACCAGTGGTTCGATCCGGACCGGGAGATACCGGACGGAGTGGGGTACGTACCGTAGTTAGTAACGCCAACCCGTAACGGAAATCGCAGCGGTTCGAAGTGCCGGCTACCAATTCAGGTGGCCGGCACCTTACCGTTTGACAGCGACCTACCAACTGGTTAATATCCCGTTTTGCCGGCTGTTCGTCTGGATTGATGTTTAAGGCATCGTAGTATCGGATGGATAGTCGTGTGAAACGACAAAAGTTGAGGTTGTTCTCATGGATTCTCGACGATACTGGCCGCCCCGATTCTTGCTGGCGGGGTTCGCCGCGGCTCTCCTGATGATCATCGCGGCATGCGGCGAGACTACCGCTCCGGCTCAAGATACTCAGACGGGCGATACCAGCGGTCCCACACCCACGGTGGACGTTATGGCCGCTGCAGACGCTCCCACCCCCACGGCGCCGTTGGATGCCACTGCTACTCCTGTGCCCGTGCCGACAGCCATTGCAGTAGAGGCGCGACCCGACTGGTGGATCGAAGGAGAGGGCAAACTATATCGCGGCGATTTCCCGTTGGCCGCCAGTAGCAACCCGGGGTTCTGGGACGTTCACTACGGTGGCTCCATGAATACGGTTCTGACGCCGTCCGGGCCGCGCTTCAACCAGATATTGGAATATAACCCGGTGAATCCCAACGAAATCATCGGCGACCTGGCGGTGAGCTGGGAATCATACGAAGAAGGCGACAAGTTCGGCTACATCTTTCACCTTAACCAGGACGCCACATTCACCGATGGCCATCCGGTAACGGCGGAGGACGTCGTCTTTTCCATAGACCGCATCACGTTGGGTCAAGTCGAAGAGGGCGTATTGCGGGCGAGGACGGGGTTCCTGAACAATTTTGTGGTCCACGGGTCAGCGGAAGCCATAGACGACTACACCGTGAAGGTGCCATTGCGGTTCCCAGCGGCCAGTTTCCTTCCTAACTTGGCCTCCGACTACATGAAGGTCTACCCCAAACACGTGGCCGAGAACCTGAGCCAGGAACAGGCAAATACAGGCTTGACGCAGGCTGAGGCAATAGCGGCCATTGACGCCGGCCAACCCGCGGCGTTGATCGGATCCGGGCCGTGGATGCTTCGCGAATGGGAGAAGGATGCGGGATACACCTACGACCGCAATCCCAATTATTTCAAGGAAGGCCGGCCTTTCTTCGATGGACTGAGGGTCTTTCTCATCGCCGATGTCGCCCGGAGACTCTCTGCGCTGCAGACCGGCCAGGTATTTGGAACCTACCAACCGGTTACGGGCGGTACCCGGCCCGAGGACATGGCCCGACTCGAGGAGGACACGGGGGGCCGAGTCCGCGCCCTGATCCTCGAGAACTCCGGCGTAGAGGCCTGGTTCCTCAACCTGAACAAACCCCCCATGGACGATGCCAGGGTCCGACGGGCGATGTACCTGGCTATCGATCGGGAGAACGCGCTAGAAAAGTCGATTTTGGGATTCGGCTCTCCCGGGACCTTCTTCGCGCCCGGCGTGGTAGAGGATCTGGAAGAGCTGCGTGCAAGCAACCCGGCGTTCATGCCCGATCGCACCTCAGCTCTGGAGGAGGCCCGTCAACTCTTGGCTGATGCAGGTTACCCCGACGGCTTTGAAATAACGCTGAACGTGGTGAATGGCAACCCGGCCCTTTCGATGGCTGAAGTGGTGGCGGCACAACTCCGGGAGGACATGGGTATCGAAATGGTGCTGCAACCCACCGACCTCGCCACCATGTACGTTGGTATGCGCGACGGTGTGGCCAACGTAGACGGCGTGGGCACCGGAATAATCCTCCGGGACCCTGGGGACATCATCAACCAGTTCTACCTGCAGAACGTCTTGCGTAACCCGCACAACTGGCAGAACGATCGGGTTGACGAGCTGATCGACCTGCAAAATCGGT
Organism: Dehalococcoidia bacterium; assembly: GCA_965220105.1. GTDB lineage: Bacteria > Chloroflexota > Dehalococcoidia > Lucifugimonadales > UBA3495 > Bin87. The sequence continues at coordinate 542,718 of OZ244811.1, forward strand.
CTATAGAGCCGGCGGAACGCCAGGCCCATCTGGAGGAACTGGCGGAGATATTGCATCAGGGAGAAAGCCATTGGCTACCGGTTTTCTGGGGCGCCAACGGCGGCGCGTTTGACTATCGAATTCGCAACTATTACTACCCGCCCACGGTTCAGCTCATTAAGAAATGGGACCACGTCTGGTTCGATCCTGATCGAGAAATACCTGAGGGCATCGGGTACGTTCCCTGATGAGACACTAGCCCACCGGAATGGAAGTTTGACGTGCAAAACGGGCTGGCTCCCTTTTCTGGGTGGCCAGCCGACTCGTTAGACGTTTTTGTCCCGCGTTGGGGGCCAGTTTGCGACAGGTCGCAACTTTGTGCGTAATTCTCGACGAATCACACCGTCCGCAGCTCCGGAGTCATGCCAGCAATCGGGATGCAGTCGTGGTGAAAACATTCACAAAGTCATGTTGACACAGCGAAAATGCGTGGGTAGTATCTAGGCCTGCCGGCGAATCATCGCCGGCGCTCCGATGTGACTGGGCCATTGGTTTGAGTCGGCGGGGAGCGCGATATTGGGAGGATTCATAGATGAACTTGCGACAATTGTGGCATCCCCGCGTATCGCTGGCAGTGGGCGCTCTGGCGTTGCTGTTGGCGGTCGCGGCCTGCGGTGGAACGACATCTCCGGAACAGACGGGTGACTCTGGGAGCGCCCCGGCGCAGGCGGCAGAGCCCACACTGGACCCATTCGCCGGGGCGCAGGAGCCCACGCCCACCGCCCGCCTGGACGCTACCGCTACGCCGGTACCCGTGCCCACCGCCGTCGCCGTCGACCAACGTCCCGATTGGTGGCAGGATGGTGAAAGCAAGCACTACCGAGGCGATTTCCCGCTGGTGGCGACTCACAACCCGGGCTTCTGGGACGTGCACTACGGCGGTTCACTGAACAGCGTGCTCATCCCCTCGGGCGTTCGTTTCAACCAGATCCTGGAGTACAACCCAGTAAATCCCAGTGAGATTATCGGAGACCTGGCGTTGAGCTGGGAGTCCTATGAAGACGGAGACGAATTCGGGTACATCTTCCACCTGAACCCAGATGCCACCTTTACGGACGGACATCCGGTTACTGCCGAGGACGTTGTATTCTCCATCGACCGCATCACCCTGGGCCAGGTCGACGAAGGCGTGCTGCGAGCTCGCACCGGTTTTCTGAACAACTTCGTGGTGCATGGAAGCTCTTCGGTGATTGACGACCACACCGCCAAGATACCCCTGCGCTTCCCCGCCGCCAGCTTCATTCCCAATCTGGCCTCGGACTACATGAAGGTGTACCCCAAGCACGTGGCCGAGAATCTGACCCAGGAACAGGCGAACCAGGGATTCCCCCAGGCGGAAGCCATCGCTGCTATCCAGGCTGGACAACCCACCAGCCTCATTGGATCCGGTCCCTGGATGTTGCGGGACTGGGAGAAGGACGAGTCGTACGCGTTCGACCGGAATCCGAATTATTTCAAGACGGGTCGTCCCTTCTTTGACGGGCTCAAGATATTCCTGATTCGGGACAATGCCCGCCGTCTCTCGGCGTTGCATGCCGGGCAGGTCTACGGCTCATATCAGCCGGTGACGGGAGGCAACCGCCCGGAGGACATGGCGCGTCTGGAGGAGGATACCGATGGCCGCGTGCGGGCGGTGATCCTGCAGGCCTCCGGGATTCAGGCGTTCTTCCTCAATCACGACAAACCCCCCTTCGACGACGCCCGGGTGCGCCGCGCCTTTTACCTCGGCCTGGACCGGGACCTGGGGGTGGAAAAGGCCATCCTGGGCTTTGGACAGCCAGGCACGTTTTTCGCTCCTGGAGTAGTGGAAGACCTGCCACAACTGCGCGCCAACAACCCGGCGTATGGCGACCGGGCAGCGGCGTTGGTCGAAGCCCGGCAACTGTTGGCCGACGCGGGGTATCCTGATGGATTTGAGGTCAAGCTCAACGTGGTGAGCACAAATCCGTCGCTGTCCAGCGCCGAAGTTGCCGCGCCTCAGATGCGGGAAGACCTGAACATCGACATCATCATCCAGCCCACCGACCTCGCGACCATGTACGTGGGTATGCGGGATGGAGTGGCCAACTTTGATGCCGTCGGTACCGGAATCATCCTCCGCGACCCCGGCGACATCCTGAATCAGTTTTATCTCCAGAACGTGCTGCGCAACCCGCATAACTGGCAGAACGATCGGGTGGACGAACTGAACGTGCTGCAGAACCAGGCCGTTGACCCGGCGGTCCGTCAGGGCCACCTGCAAGAACTGGCCGACCTGCTGCATCGAGGCGAAAGCCACTGGTTGCCCTACTTCTGGTATTCCAGCGGAGGCGCCTTTGACTACCGGATGCGTAACTTCTACTACCCGGCCACCGTCCAGTTGATCCACAAGTGGGACCATATCTATTTCGACGAGGACCGGGAGTTGCCGCCGGCCAGCGAGAAGGGTTATCGACCTTAAACCGCAGGCCCCGCCGGACGTAACGGCGTTGCAAAGCAAAACTGGCCGGCCCAGAGTGTATCTGGGCCGGCCACCGTGTATAATGGCGACTCATTGAACGAATGACGCAATCGGCAGGAGATCAGTAATGTACCAGTACTTGATACGAAGGCTGCTTCTCTTCGTCCCAACCATGCTGCTGGCCACCATCATGGTGTTCGCGCTGTTTTCCATCGTTCCCGGGGATGCGGCAGTATTCTTGCTGACTGGTGAAGACGCCGGCGGGCGAGTTACCAACGACGACTTCGAACGATTGAGGGAAGACCTGGGGCTGAATCGCCCCATCTACGTGCAGTACGCCGACTGGTTGTGGGGCGTGATCCGGGGAGACCTGGGCGACTCTCTGTACTACGGGACACCGTTTGGTTTTGAGTTAGTCGAACGCTTCGCGAGAACCTTTGAGCTTGCCGTACTGGCCATTGGGATGGCATTCGTGGCAGCGGTGCCGTTGGGCATCCTGTCGGCGATGAAGCAGGACTCCGGGGTGGATTATGCCAGCAGAGTAATTGCATTGCTCGGCATCGCGATGCCAACCTTCTGGATCGGGGTGCTGGTAATCTACGGCCTGGCGTACGGGTTCAACTGGTTGCCACCACTGGAATACGCCCATTTATGGGAAGATCCAATCCAGAACCTGCAGTTGATGTTGTTGCCCGCCGCGGTGGTAGGTTTCCATGACATGGCCTTTACAGCCCGGGTGACCCGTTCGGCGATGCTGGAGGTGATGCGTGAAGACTACATGCGTACCGCGCGCTCGAAAGGCTTGCGAGAATGGGTGGTGGTTGGCCGCCACGCTTTGAAGAACGCATTGCTCCCGGTAATCACGGTGTCCGGCTACCAGTTTGGACGCTTGCTGGGTGGCGTCATCATCGTGGAGCAGATTTTCGTGGTCCCCGGGGTGGGCAAGTTCCTGATCGACGCCATCAACCATCGGGATTTCCCGGTGATCCAGGGCGTCATTCTGATGACGGCGGCAGTGGTGCTGTTGCTCAACCTGATAATCGACATTATGTATGGCATTCTGGACCCGCGGATCCGCCTCGCGTAGTCGTTCCCGAATGAGCGCCAACCGAAGGTAACGGCAGGTGTTGCAATGATTGATCAAACTTCAGATACGGCGGTATTGACTCGAGAGGAACTGGCAGCGCCGGGCATGGCCTCGCGCTGGTGGGTCTCGGTGACGCGGTTCGTCCGAACGAAGCCGCTGGGCGTAGTTGGAGCGTTCCTGGTTATTTTCCTGGTGCTGGTAGCCGTACTGGCGCCGGTGCTCGCGCCGTACGACCCGCGTTCGACTCCGGCAGCGCCGTGGGAAGCGCCAAACTCGACGTACCTGCTCGGCGCCGATTACGTGGGCCGGGACGTAATGAGCCGTCTCATTTACGGCGCGAGGATTTCCCTGTACGTGGGAATGGGCAGCGTGCTCGTGGGTATCACCGCCAGTTTCGTAATTGGCGTGGCCCTGACGTACTCCGGCGGTATAGTCGACATGATCTCCCAGCGCATCGTCGACGCCCTCATGTCGCTGCCCGGCCTGCTGATTGCGCTGGCCATCATGGCGGTCGTGACACCGTCCCTGAACACCGTAGTTCTGGCCATTGTGATTGGCATGATTGCACCGGTGATAAGAACGGTGCGTTCCCAGGTGTTATCGCTCAAGGAATTGGATTACGTTACGGCGGCCCGGGCGGTCGGGGCCAATCCCAACCGGATTATCTTCAAGCACATCGTGCCCAACTGCTTCGCGACCTACCTGGTGCTGGCGACGTACTACCTGGGATTCGCCATCATCATCGAATCCTCGCTCTCGTTCCTGGGCGTGGGCACCCCTCCGGACCAACCCAGTTGGGGCGGAATGCTGGTGCGCGCCGCCTCTGCACACGTCAAAAGCGGGCCGTGGCTGGCCATCGCCCCGGGCCTGGCCATCTTCCTGGTGGTGATGGGATTCAACCTGCTGGGCGATGCGTTGCGCGACGTCCTCGATCCCAGGCTGCGGGGACGCTAAACTAAGCAACCGCAGTCAGGGACATTGAGCGTTCTGGACGCCGCCAATCCGTCTCGGGGTTGGCGGCGTAATTTCTCTGTGCCCAGCGTACCCAGATTGATACGAAACGAAGCACGCAGGTGGCACATGGCCGCGTTTGCGATTCTGCTGGCGCCGCTGCTGCTGGTGGCCTGTGCAACCAGCGACGGCGTGGGCGTGGAGCAGCCGATAACCGGCACGCCGGACCCCGTTGCCACGACCGGGGGCGGTCCGGCAAACGAGGCGACCCGATCCGGCGCAGGAACTGGGATTATGACGGAACCGACCCTGACGAAACCGACCCTGACGGAACCGGTCGCGATGCAGGCCAACGTCGAGGAGACGAGAAGGAAGTACGAACGCCTGCTGCGTGCGCCGTGGGCCACCGACTTCAGCCGAACCAGCATAGATTTCGGCGATATTATGACGGGCGGCCCTCCCAAGGATGGCATCCCCGCCATCGATTCACCGGAATTTGAGGCCGTTGTCGATGGAGATATTTGGCTGGACGACGCGGAACCGGTTCAGGTAGTCGACATCAACGGCGACGTGCGGGCGTACCCGGTGCAGGTGATGATCTGGCACGAGCTGGTGAACGACACCGTAGGCGGTGAACCGGTGGTCATCACGTTTTGACCGCTGTGCAATACCGCCTTCGTGTACAGGCGGACGGTGGAGGGGCAGGTGCTGGACTTCGGGACAACCGGCGCGCTCCACAATAGCAACCTGCTGATGTACGACCGGCAAACCGAGTCCTGGTGGCAGGAATTCGGCGGTGAAGGAGTGATTGGTCATTTCACCGGTACGCGGCTGGAGAAGCTTTACCTCTCCATAGTGTCGTGGGGGGACTTCAAGGGCATGTTCCCGGAGGGTCAGGTGCTATCCCGTCCGGACTCAGGACGGCCCTACGGGCGCAATCCCTACGCGGGGTACGATCGTCCGGGCAGCTCTCCATTCCTGTTCGGTGGGGACGAAGACCCCCGTTTGCCGGCGGTGGAACGGGTGGTGGCCGTCGAACGAGGCGATGCAGCGTGGGCCGTATCCTTCACCACGCTGGCGGAGGAGCGCGTCGTGTCGGCTTCGGTTGGCGAGGAGAATCTGGTGGTTTTCTGGACGCCGGGCACCGGGTCGGCGCTGGATGCGGGTTCCGTTGCCGGTGGCCGTGACGTCGGCTCCGCCGGCATCTTCTCACCGGTGGGTCCCGACGGTAGCGAACTATCATTCGTTGCCGGCGACGATAACCGAATTTTGGATGAACAGACCGGCAGCGGCTGGAACATATTCGGGCGTGCCACCAGCGGCCCGCTGTTGGGAACACAGCTGGAACCCGTGCCCGGTCGCATCGGGCAGCTGTGGTTCTCCTGGGCGGTTTACCGGCCTGACACCGTCATTTATCCCGGTACCCGATAAGGACCTATAATGGCTACGCTCTATGCTACAAATGCTAAGCACTTCACGATGGTGATTAGTCTGAACCAAGTACTAAAGTTCGCGCTGGCGTCCTCGCTGATATCGGGCACGCTGTTTTTGGCGATGGCTTGCGGCGGGAATCCACTGCCTGCGCCGACCGCCGTGCCTACGTCCGCGCCCACCGCCACGCCGTCGCCTACGCCGACCGCCGTGCCTACCTCCGCGCCCACCGCCACGTCCGCGCTGGCCCCGACCGCTATGCCGACGCCCGCGCCCACTGCCCCGCCTGTGCCCACTGCTACGCCCGAGCCCGCCCCGACCGCTACGCCCGCTCCCACTGCCACTCCCCCGCCGGCCCCGACCGCTACGCCTGCTCCCACTGCCACACCCGAGCCGGCCCCGACCGCTACTCCCGTGACTGCCCCACCAACTGACGTATCCAGGCCGGCTGTCATAGTTAACGACTTGGAATTCGGCTACACTATCACTACTTCGGACGGCTGGAGCGAGGAAGGGGAAGGGCGGTATGGCCGCAGTGCTCCTTGTGGCCAACTTCGAGTCACCTCGTTGTACTTGGGGGAGGCTACCAGGTTGGACCAATTTGCCACGTCGGTACGCGACCGTCTCGTAAAGGAATGGTGGTCTTCGCCTTCGTTGTTTGAGATAAGTGCGTTCCAACAACAGCAGATTGACGGTCGGGATTTCTATTCCATAACGTACCGCGTGCAGGAAAGCCCTGAGTATTGTGTTGTCGACGTTACCGAACTGATAACCGTAGCGCATTCTTTACCCGGACCTGCACACGGATTCCGGGTACGGATGTGGATGTGCGAGCAAGACGTGCCTCGGAATAGCCAGGAAAGGACGCAGATACTGGGTAGCTTTCGCGTCATCACCAGGCCGGCCACATACTACACGCAGTTTCTTTCGGCAAAAGGTGTAGTAATCAAGGCGACCGGCAAAGTCGCTCCTGATGCAATGCACGTAGCGGCGGATATTGTCGAAACGATGTTGTCGGGAAGGCCGGACATCGGCGACTGCATGGCCGGCGTATACGCGGGGCTGGCAATCATTCCAAAAGACGACTACATCACGACATTACCTGAGTTCGCTTACCTGAAAGGGCAAAGCGATTTCACCGGCAGACCCTATGAATCTTTTCAGCTTCGCGGTACCGGAGCGATACCAGGCCAACCAGTATCAGCAACTTCGGAGGAGACGCTGTTGGGCCTAACCGGGGATAAATATCCATCATATCCATTCGGCAGCCTGGTGACCGTGCATGAATTCGCCCACGGTCTCCAAAACCTGTGCTTCAATCAAGACGACCATGATCGGTGGGATGAATTCTACGACGCCGCGCTACAAGCGGATATTTTCCCTGACACCCATATGATGACCAATGTCCGGGAATTCTTCGCGGTGTTCACCACCGCCTATTTCGGAGTCACCGACGAACTCGGCAGAGGCGCCGCCCGAAGCACCGTTGAAGAAGACTTTCCGGAGATTTTTGAGTCCCTGGAAGAGATTTACGGGACCGTCTCCCTGTCCCCCGAGCTTGGAGTCAGGCTCCACCGATAAACCTGCCAATATTGGTGTGCATCGGGCAGCTGTGGTTCTCCGGGGCGGGTTACCGGCCTGACGCCGTGATTCATCCCGGTGCGGGTTAGAAGCCAGAGCAGGTTGCAGCCAGGAGATGTGGGGACGACTTCTTAGCGTCCCCACTTGGTGAAAGGCGCGGTCGCGCCGGTTAGCGCCGGTAGATTCTGCGAACCTTTCGCACCGAGTCCAGCCTGGCCTCGGCGAGCAGATCGGCGGCCCGAGCGGTGGACATCTCCTTCTTGCGGGATGTGGTGAGCACTTCGGACATCTTCTCGTAGATGCGCTCGGTTTGCTGTCGCGCCCGGTCCGGGTTGTAGGGTTGGCCTATTTCGCTGGACGCGTTGATAACACCGCCGGCGTTGATCAAAAAATCGGGAGCGTACATGATGCCCCGTCGATGCAGGGTTTCGCCGTCCTCTGGGGTGGCCAGCTGGTTATTGGCGCCGCCGGCCACGATGCGGCAGCGCAGACTGCCGGCGGTCTTCTGGTTGATCACGCCACCCAGGGCGCACGGGGCGAAGATATCGCAGTGCAGACCGTAGATGTCGTCCGCACCTACCACCTGAATGCCCATGCTCCTGGCTCTATCCAGGGCGGTTTCGCTGATGTCGGTGGCGATCACCCGGACATCTTCCTCAAGCAGGTGCTGGGCGGTATGCGAAGCCACTTTGCCGAACCCCTGCATGGCCACGGTACGGCCGCGCAGCGAGTCCGAATGCCAAACGTCGGCGGCGCAGGCTTTCATGCCCATGTAGATGCCCAGGCCGGTCATGATTGAGGTGTCGCCGCTGCCGCCGAGGGAAACGTCCAGGCCGACAACGTGCTCGGTTTCCTGATGGATAAATTCCAGGTCGCGCCCGGTGGTACCCACGTCGGTGGTGGTGAGGTACCGCCCGCCCAGGGTATCCACGAAGCGGCCCCAGGACCGCATCAGGGCTTCGGTTTTCTGGGTGCGCGAGTCGCCGATGATGACGCCCTTGCCGCCGCCGAGATTGAGTCCCGCCGCCGCCGATTTGTAGGTCATGGCCCGTGAGAGCTGCAGCGCGTCGGCAAGCGCATCGGCCTCAGTGGCGTAGGGCCACATGCGGGTGCCGCCGCAGGATGGCCCCAGGGTGGTGTCATGGATGGCGATTATGCCGCGCAAACCCGTCTCCGGGTCGTGGTACATCGCGACTTGCTCATGTCCGAATTCGGCCATTGCATTCAATGTTTCCATGCGATTGGGAGCTCCTTGTACCGTCGTTTGCGATGTGCGCGCTGGGTGATAGCGGGCTCAGGCGAGTGGGCAGATACGTAGTGTAGTCACCAGCGGATTCCCGCCTTAATTATAGAGCATTGGCGGCGACGCTAAGAGCATACGGCGTGAATCGAGATATGGATTGGTGCGGGACCGTCGGCCCGTGTCCTCCTGGCCCTTGTCTGGCGCCCACCCATGGGTACGGGGGTTGCGGTATAATCGCTGGAGTTTGTGAATTGCAACCCGATCGAGGAGAAACGAAGATGCCCCCCAAACAGTACGAAAACCCTCCCGGACTGATAATCGAAGCGACCAAGCGATATCATGCCGTAATCAAGACCAGCAAGGGTGACATGACCGTTGAGCTCCTGTCGGAGGTTGCGCCGCGCGCCGTCAACAATTTCGTGTTCCTGGCGCGGGATGGGTTTTACGAGGACAATCAGTTCCACCGGGTTATCAACGGATTCATGATCCAGGGAGGCTGTCCTAGCGGTGACGGCACCGGGGGGCCGGGGTACCGGTTCCAGGACGAAGCGGTTACGCGGCCGTACGTCCGGGGCACGCTGGCCATGGCCAACGCCGGGCCGAACACCAACGGCAGCCAGTGGTTTGTCGTGCACGGCGCCGACGTGGGGTTGCCGCCCAATTACACCATTTTTGGAATGTTGACGGACGGCGACGACGTCCTCGACGCGCTGGCGACGTCGCCGGTACGCACCAGCCGCGGCGGGGAAAATTCGCAACCCACGGAACGGCTCGCCATCGACAACATTGAGATAACCGAGACTGCCATCGGTTAGCGTCTCAGGCCCGTAGATTGGAGAACCCCCGGGTCGGCTCGACTCGGGGGTTCTTTTAACTCAGAGGGATCGAGCGTCCGATCCAGGTGGTCAGTCGTCGTCGGCCGGGGCTGGCGCCGGAGTCGCCGATGGTTCGGTTTCGGTCGGAGCCGTGGGTATGCTGGGCCGGCGGGCGAACAGGAAACAAACGCCGCCCAGGAAGTTGAACCCGCCCAGCACCAGGAAAGCGACGGTGTAAGTCCCAAAATAATCGTACATGTACCCGGCGAATGGTCCGGCCCCAAGCAACAGGGCGTTCATGGGAATGGTGCTGATCCCAAGAATCTTGCCGAAGTTGCCCCGACCGAAATATTCGCCGCGTATTGACGTGGTTAAAGGATTTCTGCCGCCGAATCCCAGGCCAAAGATCGCTGCGAAGGTGTAGAACATCCAGAGTTGGGAGGCGAAGGTAAGCAACACCACTGCGCCGGCCTGGATGGTGGTGAAGACAAACAGCCCAATGCGCTTCGGGAATCGATCTCCAATGTAGCCGCCGACGAGCTGTGCCCACATGGCCACGAAGGTGTAGACAGTTACGACCCACTTGTTGTGCTCCACGAACCCGGCATCCTGCATGAACAAGCCCAGGTGGGTGAAAATAGCCAGGATGATCATGCTGGTGAGACCGTGGCCCACCGCTATCAGCCAGAACGCCCACGTGCGGACCGCCTGTTGGGCGGTCAGGCCGACCGGGGCCGCCGCGGCGCGCGAACCGCCGGCCGATCGGGCGCTCGAACGAAGGTCGTCTTCCGCTTGCAGCCCCATATCTTCGGGCCGATTGCGGATGATGATGGCAAAGGGGACTGCACAGGCGAAAACCAGGACGGCCAGGACGAAAGCCGTGCCACGCCAGTTGAGGCTGCTATCGATGCCCAGTCCGATCAGCGGCACCATCACCAGGGCTCCGCCGCGGCTGATCCAGTTGGCCCACCCCATGGCCATCGCCATGCGCCGGGAAAACCAGTTGTTGATCGTGGTCATCATGGGAACCCAGCTGCCCATGCCCTGACCCAGCGCCATGATGAGGTACGCCACGTAGAACATGTACAGCGGCCCCACCGGCCACAGGGCGTTGTCTATCTGCGAGAACACCACAAACCCGCAACCCAGGATCAGGAAACCTATGAGTACCATCTTTCGGCTACCCAGCTTGTCAGTAAGGTAGCCTTCGATGGGTCCCATCAGCCCGCCTTCGACGCGGGTGAGGGTCAACGCCAGGGACATGGCGCCCCGTTTCCAATGGAACTCGTTGACCAGAGCCACCGACCAAAGGGTCATAGCGTGGAACATTGGTACCGTGGCAACGGTCATCACGAAGCCGGTGATGACGACGATGTACCAGCCGTAATAGATACGGGGCAGCCTCAGTCGTGAACCCGAAGGGCCCGCGGGTGGATTTTGGGTAGACATCAGTGGGTAGACATCGGTGGGAAGCCAGTCAGAAACGGGCTGATAAGAATCGGCACCGTTCATCTTACGCTTTTCGTGAATAACGGCACAAGATATAATGCTTGATTACGACTATCAACGGACGGTATGAGCCGCACCGCACATTGTCGCTCGCGCCCGTTGCCAAACCGGGCACGCCGACCGAACGCTGCTGACAGTCGACGATAGCAGGTGCTATAATCCCTGCACGCCCGAAATACTTCAGGAGATCCAAACTTGAGCCATTTTGAACTCGTAGCAATCCTCAGCCCCATGCTCAACCAGGATGATGCGGCGGCCACCTGGGACGATATCAAGTCGTTTATTTCGAATCGCGAAGGCGAAATTACCGCCGAGCAAATCTGGGGCACCCGTCGGTTGGCTTATCCCATCCGGAAGGGAAACTATAACTTCCTGGAGGGCGCTTATTACCTCAGCTCCTTTACGGTGGATAATGCGTTCAACCGTGAGCTGGAAACTTACATGCGCCTGGACGACCGCGTTTTGCGGTCGTTGATCGTCAGATGTGACGGTCCGTTGCCGGATCGGCCGGCCCCCGGCCCGTTGACCGCTCCGTCGCGGTACATCCCGCCGGGACGCGGGCGCCGTTCGGATGGCGGCGGGCCCATCCCCGAAACGCCAGGCGGAGGCTTCGGCGACCGGGCCGGTCAACCGGTTCCGCCCGGCCAGCCGATTCCGGGCGGGCAACCGATGCCTGCCACTGCTCCGCCGGCAGACGCTTCGCCGGCGGCGGCTCCCGCGTCAGGAGAACCGGGTGTGGACGCTGCTGCTGTGCCGCAACCTCCTGCCGACTCCGGATCAAGCGCACCGGCTGAGCCGGTCGCCGAAACGGCCCCCGCCGTGGCCGCCGAACCGGTAGCCGAGGTTCCGGCGGTGGCTCCGGAACCTGATGCGCCGGCAGCGCCGGAACCCGCCGCGGAAGCTACGTCGGAGCCTGAAGCCGAGGCCGCCGGCGAATCTGATGCCGATGCCGAAGCGTAAAATCCCTGATGAACAAGATCATCATTATCGGAAACCTGGGCCGCGACCCGGAGATGCGTTACTCCACCTCCGGCAACCCGATGACGTCATTCAGCATCGCCAGTAATCGGCGTTACACCACCGCTGCCGGTGAGCAACAGGAAGAAACCGAGTGGTTCAACTGCACCGCGTTCGGCCGGCTCGCCGATGTCTGCAACCAGTATCTAACACGCGGACAACAGGTTTACATAGAAGGACGCCTGCGGTCACGCCAATACGACCGCAGGGATGGCACGCCAGGTTTTTCGCTGGACGTCAATGTTACCGAAATGCAGATGCTGGGTCGGCGCGGAGACCAGCCGGAAGGCGGCTATGCTGAACAGCGCGGCGAGCGATACGGAGGCGGAGGGTATTCCGGCGACCGTGACGACGCCATGACCGACGTGGACGATTTGCCCTTCTGAGCAATGCAATTGCTGACCTGGCGCGCTGAGTCTTGCCAGGATTGGAGAATTTCTGACCCATGACAACCCCCACACCTGCATCAAACCCCGAGCCAACAACGCCTCCCGCTGCTGCGCCGCCCCCGCCGGTCGCCGGCGGACCGATAGGAGGATCCGGCGACACGGTGACGCGTCGCCCGGGCGGTTTTGGAGGCGGTACCGGCGGACCGCGCCCCGGTGGAGGTCCCGGCGGGCGACCGCCTGGACGGGGTGGCCCGCGCGGCGGAGGCAGAGGGGGCGGCCGGCGTTACGGCCCGCGGCGGAGGGTGTGCAACTTTACCGTCGAAGGCGTAAAGCCTGATTACAAAGATGTTGACCGGTTGCGCCGGTATATCTCCGAGCAGGGCAAGATTGAGCCTACGCGGAAAACGGGCACGTCCGCCAAGAATCAGCGGTTGCTGGCGATGGCGATCAAACGGGCCCGCTACCTGGCGCTGCTGCCCTATGCTCCGGAGCACAGCATCAACATCGGTATGCGCCCCAGTCGTTAGGTAGCGAACCAGCCCAAAGATGCTAAACCTGCCGCTGCCCTGGAGACGCAGCGCTGACGCCGTTGAGGAGCCGCCGGAATCGACGGGGCGGAGGCCGGCACGTCGACGGGGTGGGCGCAACCGCCGGATCGGAGCGGCCAGCGGTGAGGCGGTAGCTGCCGCCAGAGAACGCCGACGCCGGGAATCCAGGCGTCAGCGCATCGCCCTGCTCGTTGGGGCCGTGCTGATCCTTATAATCGTCGGGGTGGTGTCTTTCGGGGTTTATCAACAGTTCATCAGGCCGCCCCACGTGATGGCCGGCGAGGTGCGGGGCGTCCGGTTCAGCATGGGTGACCTGGTGGAGCGGATTCGGGTGCTCCAGGGTATCAACCGGTACCAGGGCGGACAGGTGGACTTTAGCCGTATCCCCTTCCAGTTGCTTCAGGACCTGGTGCATGCTGAGATATTGAGGCAGGCGGCGCCGGGTCTGCAAATTAACGTGACCGACGAGCTGATTGACGAGTCCATCAAGTCCAGATTCCGCCCCGAGGCTCAACCCGGAGAGGAGGTTGACGATGCACAGCTGGACGCGGAATTTGAAAACAACTACGCCAATTTCCTCACGCAGGTGAACCTGAGCGACGGTGCATACCGCCGTATCGTCGAGGAGCAGTTGCAGGAAGTCGAGCTCTTTGCCCGCATGCTGGGCTCGGTTCCCGAGGAAGCCCCCCACGTAGAGATTCAGGTCATTGCGATGGGAGTGAATTCTACTGCGGTGCCCGAGGCGGTGAAAGAACGCCTTGAGTTGGGCGAGAACTTCAGCAGCGTGGCGGCGGAACTGAGCGGTTCGGACGGTTACATCGGCTGGGTTCCCGAGAAGGCGTTCCCCGAATTTGACCCATACCTGTTCGGGACCGACGAAAAACCGGCGAAACTGGGACCCGGTGAGGTTTCAAATCAAATATACGTCGACGAAACCATTTTCCTGTTACAGGCCATCGGCGAAACCGAGACCAGGGACCTCTCCCAGCAAATGATGTTCCGCATGGCATCTTCTTTGGTGGACGAATGGAAGGCTGACCAGTTGTCCCAGGGGTCGGACCAGGGCTGGGCCAAGATTAACATCGACAGCCATCTGTACGCGTGGGTAACCGACCAGGTGCGGTTGACGCGTCCGCGCGTTACCCCACAGCCACAACAGTAACGGCGACCTGGAGCGGGCGGCGTAGATGAGCAGCCGGGGAATCAACATTGGCTTGATGGGATTAGGCACGGTGGGCGGCGGAGTGGCCGCCGCGCTGATGCAAAATGGGGATGCCATCAAGCGCAAGACCGGCCAGTCGGTGCGGCTGCGGCACGTCCTGGTCCGCGACTTGGCGAAGCAACGCATACCGGCCCCGCCGGCGTCGGTCCTTACCACCAACCCGGAGGACATCCTCGCCGACCCTGAGGTAGACATCGTCGTGGAGACGATGGGCGGAGACTCCCCCGCGGGGGAATACCTGGAACGGGCGTTGTCCGCGGGCAAGCACGTGGTAACAGCCAACAAGGAAGTGATGTCACGGCGCGGTCCGGATCTGATGGCGCTGGCGCAGGAACGGCGCGTCAATCTGCTTTTTGAGGCCTCGGCCGGCGGCGGCATACCCATCGTCGGCTGTTTGATGAGCCAGTTGCTGGCCAACGACATCCGGTCCATCCGGTCCATCATCAACGGAACCACGAATTACATACTGACGCGCATGGCCCAGAGCCAGACGCCGTTCGGCGACGCGCTGGAGGAGGCCCAGGCCCTGGGGTACGCCGAGGCCGACCCCACCAACGACATCGAAGGGACGGACGCGGCATACAAACTGTCCGTGCTGGGCAGCCTGGCGTTCCACCGGCCAATCCCCCACCGCGCCATCTATACGGAAGGCATCAGCCGCCTGTCCCCGGAGGATTTCCGTTACGCGGCAGAGTTGGGCTACGCCATCAAGAGCCTGGCCATCGCCGTCGCCGAGCCCGGCGGTCTGGTGCAGGCCCGGGTACACCCGTCCCTGGTGCCGGCCGATCACCTCCTCGCCAAGGTCGACGGCGTGTATAATGCCGTAGAGGTGACCGGCGACCTGTGCGGCCAGATCATCCTCCATGGGCAAGGTGCCGGGCGTGATGCCACGACCAGCGCCGTGATGGGCGATATCCTGAACATTCTCCGCACCTTTGGAAAATTCGATGGCCCTCCTCCGCTGCCGGCGCCGGCCAGCGCAGACACGGCGGCTGGCGAGTCGGTTCAGTCCATGGACCAGTTGGTTAGCGCGTACTACATGAGGCTTACCTGCGCTGACCAGGCGGGCGTGCTGGCGCAGATTGCTCGTATCCTGGGCGATGGCAATATCTCCATCGCCACCGTCATTCAGAAAGACACCGACCCGGGGAGCGGCACGGCCCAACTGGTAATTACCACCTATCCCGCCCGGGAAGCCGACGTCCAGACCGCGCTGGCAGCGGTGGCGCAGTTGGGTGTCGTAACCAGCGTAAACAATGTAATCCGCATCGAACCGTGACCTCCCGCAATCCGTGCGCCCCTCTCACCACCATTTAGCCGACCAAACCACAGGAATCTGATGGGCATTGGCGTACTACAACGTTATCGAGAGTTGCTCCCCGTCAACGAGGAAACTCCCCTGTTCTCCATGGGCGAGGGAGATACTCCGCTGGTGCGGTCTCGACGTCTGGGCCCGGAGATCGGATGTCCCGATTTGTATTTCAAGCTGGAAGGTTGCAACCCCACCGGTTCATTCAAGGATCGGGGGATGGTGGTGGCCATCGCCAAAGCCATGGAACAAAATAGCGTCGGGGTGATGTGCGCCTCGACCGGGAATACCAGCGCTTCCGCCGCCGCATACTCTGCGTACTGCGGGTTGGCGGCGTGGGTGCTGATTCCCAAAGGGGAGGTGGCGCTGGGCAAACTCGCCCAGGCTATGGCTTACGGCGCGCGAATCCTGCTCGTGGACGGCAACTTTGACGCGGCTCTGGCCCTGGTACGCCAGTTCACCGAGAGCAACTCGATTACCTTGGTAAATTCGGTGAACCCGCATCGTATTGAAGGGCAAAAGACGGCAGCCTTCGAGATAACCGATGTACTGGGCGACGCTCCCGATTTCCTGTTCATTCCGGTGGGCAACGCCGGCAACATCACGGCCTACTGGCGGGGGTTCGTGGAATACCACCAATTGGGTCACAGCGAGACCCTGCCCAGGATGATGGGTTTCCAGGCCGAAGGCGCAGCCCCGATCGTAAAGGGCGAACCGGTGGCGTTCCCGCAGACCATCGCGTCAGCTATCCGCATCGGCAATCCGGCAAGCTGGAAGCAGGCGGTGCGGGCCCGCGACCAGTCGGGGGGAGTGATCGATTCGGTAACCGACGATGAGATATTGGAAGCGTACCGTCTGCTTGCGTCGCGGGAGGGGATATTCGGCGAGCCGGCTTCGGCGGCGTGCGTGGCGGGGTTGCTCAAGATGCGCCGCAACGGCCTGAACCTGGCGGGCAAGAGGGTGGTTTGCATCATCACCGGTTCCGGCCTCAAGGATCCGGATATGGCGGTGAGCGCCGCCCAGGCCAACACCGTGGAAGTGAAGGCCAACCTGGAGGCCATCGAGGCCGCCATTCTGGACTCGTCGCCCGGCGAAACACGGGACGTTCGCGCCAACGGCGCCTAGTTGCTGCGAAAGGCCGGAAACTGTAATGACCACCGCCCCAAAAATCAACCAGCCCGCCGTGGCGCTGGCCATCGGTACGGTGCTGAAGTACATTGACGAGGATAGCGGGCGAGAAGGTTTGTGGCGTACGCCGGACCGGGTGGCCGAGATGTTTGGCGAGTTGTTCGCCGGGGTGGGGCATGACCCGGCCAACGAGATAGATGCCATCTTCTCGGAGGATGTTACTCACGACCCGGTAGTGCTGCGGGACATCCCCTTTTACTCCATGTGCGAGCACCATCTCCTGCCGTTTTTCGGCCATGCTCGTCTGGTTTACGTGCCGGATCGCCACATCGTCGGTATCAGCAAGATAGCCCGGGCGCTGGACGTGGCGTCGCGCCGACTACAGGTGCAGGAGCGTCTCACGGCGCAGCTGGCGGACGCCGTGCTGAGGCGTGTGCAGCCGGTGGCGGTGGCCTGTCGCCTCGAAGCCGAGCATCTCTGCATGTCGATGCGGGGAATACAGAAACCCGGCCACCGCATGGTGACCACGGCAGTGCGGCTGAACGGCGGGCCTGGCACAAGCTCCGGCATGATGACGGAGACCTACTCGCGCCGTGACCTGCTGGATTTACTGGTGAACTGATGGCCGTAACCGAGGAGCTGCATGTCTGAATTCCAGGCGCCAACACCGATCACGTCCTTCGGGCAGGTTAGCCTGCAATGGCGTGAATTGCTGGGCCGCGCTGCGGTCAACAACCTGTACATCACGCCGGTCTGGCAGGAGCTGTGGTGGAACAACTTCCAGGACAGTCGTTCGCTGGCGGGCTTTTATCTTACGGACCCGCAGGGCGATGTTGCTGCAATTGCGTCGTTGTCCCGCTGCGGCGACCATTTCTCGCTGGTGGGGAACAGTGACACCTTCGATTATAACGATTTCGTCATCGCGAACGGAGTCGAAGAAAGTTTCTATCCGGCGTTGCTGGATGCCATCGGCGCCGATGGCGGGCGACAGCTCGACCTGTACTCAATCGGTGAAGACTCACCCACCCTGACCATATTGCCTGATTTGGCCCGTGCGCGGGGATACGCAGTCGATGTAGAGGAAGAGGACGTCGCGCCACGTTTGGCGCTAGGCGATACCTGGGAGGATTACCTGGCCGGCCTCAGCAAGAAGGACCGGCACGAACTGCGGCGCAAATTGCGGCGGCTGGAGGGCCACGAAAACTGGCGTTGGTATTGCGTGTCTGACGCCAACGAGGCCAGCCGGCGCATGGACGACTTTCTGGACCTGATGCG
This sequence comes from Dehalococcoidia bacterium, assembly GCA_965220105.1. Lineage (GTDB taxonomy): Bacteria > Chloroflexota > Dehalococcoidia > Lucifugimonadales > UBA3495 > Bin87. Next base: position 560,702 of record OZ244811.1, read on the forward strand.
CCGCAGCGACGAAGCCAAAGCCGAGTTCCTGACCGAAGAACGCGAGGCATTTTTCCGCCAAATGGTCGTGGCCACCGCCGAAGAGGACATTCTCCGCCTGTTCTTCATGGAGATGGACAATAAAACCGTAGCTGCTTCGTTGTGCCTGGACTACGACGGAGTCCGTATGCTCTACAACAGCGGACACGATCCGGAATACCGGTATTACAGCGTCGGCCTGCTGCTCCATTCGCTGTGCCTGCGCGATGCCCTGGAACGCGACTACCGGTATTTCGACTTTCTGCGGGGCAACGAAACCTACAAGTACCGGTTGGGCGGCACCGACCATCATCTGTATCGCATCACGCTGGAATGGCGCGGGGAATCCGTCCCGGAGCATTCCTGATTTTGTCCGCCGCCCGCGTCGCCCTGATCGCCTATCACGCCTGTCCCCTGGCCGCTCCCGGACAGGGCAAATCCGGTGGTATGAATGTGTACGTGCGCGAGCTGGCCCGGGCGTTGGCCGGTCACGGGGTGGAAGTGGACATCTTCACTCGTGAGCACGAAATGGTGGATGGCGACCTGGCAGACATAGCGCCGGGCGTCAACGTGGTGCATATACCCTCCGGCCCGGTCGATGCGCCGCTGGCCCGGCAGCACGAACACCTGGGCGAGTTTGTCTCCGGGATGCATGATTTTCGGGACAAGCAAGACGCGGAATATCGCGCCGTCCATTCCCATTATTGGCTCAGCGGAGCTGCCGGAACGCAGTTTGCCCGCGACCTGGGAATACCCCACCTGGTAACCTTCCACACGCTGTCCAGAATCAAACTTCAGTCTCGCTCCGGGGAAGACGAACCGGAGACTCGGCAACTGGCGGAGGCGCACGTCGTCGCAACCGCCGACCGCATCGTTGCGTTCAGCCCCCATGAACGGGATTCGCTGGTGCGCCTGTATGATGCCGACCCAGCCCGGATCGAACTGGTTCCGTGCGGCGTTGACCTGTCCCGTTTTCGACCGTTGGGACGTGCCGCGGCGAGGCAGGAGCTGGGCCTCAATGGGCACAAAATCCTGCTATGCGTGGGCCGCATTGAAGCGCTAAAGGGTGTGGATCTGCTGATTCACACCGCGGCGCACCTGGACTTTGACGATGGATTGCAGGTATTGGTAGTCGGCGCGGACGCCGAGGAGGGTCGGGAGGTCGCGCGTCTGCAACGGATGGCCGACGACCTGGATGTAGGCGACGCCATCGAGTTTGTGGGTCGGGTACCGCAGGAGCAGTTGGCCTGGTACTACTCTGCCGCCGACGTGTGCGTGGTGCCATCCTATTATGAGAGCTTCGGGATGGCGGCCCTGGAGAGCATGGCCTGCGGGACGCCGGTGGTGGCGTCGCGGGTGGGCGGTTTGCCTACAATCATCCAGCATGGCCGCACGGGTTATTTGAAATCGTGGCGTTGCCCGGAGGCGTTCGCCACGTCACTGGAGATAATAGTTTCCAACCAGAGTTTGCGAGACAGCATGGGCCAGGCAGCGCGACGCCGGGCTGAAGGGCTGGGGTGGGATGTGGTCGCGCAACGAATGCTGGATATGTACGACGAGACGGCGGTGGGGATCAACCAGTTCCCCGCGATATGAGGCCTGACGGGTTCGGGCCACTCCCCACCAACGGATCCTCAAACGGGATGGACCAGTTCAGCCGTATCCTGGGCGCAGGACGCCGCCGCCAGACGACTGGGGCGCGGATCGTGCGGCACCTGCAGGGGCGGCTCGTGGCCGGCATTTTGGTCTTTCTGCCCATCTTCGTGACGTATCTCATATTCAGCTTCTTCTATGACATCATTGATCAACTGCTCGACCCACTTATCCGACTGGTGGACATCCCCCACGTGCCTGGGGTGGATCTTGCTGACGTTATTGAGGTCGTTGTTATCATCCTCATCATCTATATTGCTGGGCTATTGATTGGTTGGGCCTTCACCAAACTGCTGATTAACCTGCTGCACGACGTCATTGGTCGCATCCCGGTGATTGGCGCCGTATACCAAACGACCCGTTTGGGGATCGATTTCCTGTCCGACACGCAGGAGCACGATTATCGCGGGGTGGTATTGATCGAATTTCCCCGCCTTGGCGTAATGTCCGTGGGTCTGGTGACTTCGAACCTGGGTAAGCTGAACGGCGTCGAAGATCATCTGTCAATATACGTTCCCACGACGCCGGTGCCTTCGTCGGGTTACCTGACCATTATCCCGGCCAGCAAGGTGATTTCCACCGACATCACGGTCGATGAAGCCATGCGAATGATAATCTCCGGTGGGCTGCTGGCCGGGGACATTTTCTCCAGCCGCAGTGTGACGGACCAGGACCGATGGTCAGATGACAACTGGCTCTGGGGTGGGTCTGCGGAAGAACCGAGTGAGGACGGCAGAGTGGGGCGCCGGCAAGGTTGAAACCGCCCGCATCCGGCCTGTGTAAGAACCACCGACGGACGAAATGTGGTCGGGGCTTTGGGTATTGAGGGCTGGGCGACGGAGAGTCGCGGCCGGCGGCGTAACTCTCACCCGTACCCACTTTGTCATTGCGAGCGTAGCGCGGCAATCTCGTCGCCGTAGCAACGGCGGTTCGCCGAGGTGTGTTCAACCTCATCGAGATTGCCACGTCGCTGTGCTCCTCGCAATGACAGATTAAGGCTGTGCTCCTCGCAATGACAGGTTGGAGTGGGTACGCGTGCGGGCGCAACCGCCCTTGACACTGGTCTGGCTTTGTAGCAGAGTAACCGGCAGGCCGAAATTCTGGCGCTAGCGCCAGTCGTGCCATTGCGCCGCATGTTAACCGAGGCGGCGAACTCGCAACCCCATAAAAGTCAGGAGGTTACGCCCGATGGATGTTACGCCCGAACGCGCGCTGGTGGTAACGCCCCATCCCGACGACGCTGAGATGTGGGCCGGCGGCACCGTCGCCAAGTGGGTGCGGGCCGGCGCCGAGGTTCATTGTGTGTTGTGCACCGACGGCAGCAAGGGTTCCGACGATCCCGAGATCGATCCGGTTGAGTTGGCTGCGCGGCGCACCCGTGAGCAGCTGGCCGCCGCCGAAATATTGGGAATCACCAACGTGGTGACCCTGGGTCGGCCCGACGGAGGGTTGGAAGACACGTCAGACTTTCGGAAGGAACTGGTGCGTCAGATTCGCCTTTTAAAGCCTGACGTGGTGTTGACCACCGAACCCTACCGCCGCAACATGCAGTGGCATCGGGACCACCGCATCGCCGGACAAGTCGCGCTGGACGCGGTGTTTCCCTACGCCAGAGACCACCTGCATTTCGGCGATCTTTTCACCGACGAGGGCATCGAACCGCACAAGACCGCCGCCATCATGTTTTGGGGCGCCGAGAATCCCAACGCGTTCGTGGACATCGCTTCAGATTTCGAGACCAAGCTGACCGCCGCGATGGCCCATGCTTCGCAGATGCGTCAACGGACCCGGGCAGACATCCAGGCCTTTATCCGCGAGCGGGCCAGCGAGGCGGCTGAACAGGGCAACGCATCCACCGAGGACGACGTCAGTGGACTAACCCTCGCCGAGGCGTTCCGGCGGGTGACCTTCCGAACCTAACCTTCGAATACCCGCGTTCAAGTAAAGGGTTGCGGGGCCGGGCACTGCTCCCAGCCAGCTGTGGGACAGGCTCGCGGCTATAATATCGCTTCGCCCGGTCGGGCCAACATGGCCCGTCGGAGCAGGGGGACCGGCGGAGCGCCCCAGGACAGCGCGGAATCGTGGAAGCCCCGCAGGGAGTAGTTCCCGCCTTCCTGCCGTTGCCAGTCGGCACGCAATTTGAGCAGCATCAATTTGCCGAGGGTATAGTTCAGGTAACCCGGGTCGAAGGCGCCGCGCAGGGCTTCCCGGCGGGCCGGATGCTCCTCCATGAAGGCGTGCTCCTGGAAGAACCGGGTGGCTTCGTCAACCGTCATGTTCTGCGTGTGCATGCCCATGGAACAGAGGTAGCGGCAGTTTCGCACCAGGGCTTCCAGCAGTTGGGTCAGCCACAGGGCCGGGTCGCCGCCGCCGTATTCGGTTTCCAGCATCATCTCTTCGGCATAGTGCGCCCAACCTTCGCTGAAGGCGTAGGAGGTCGCCACGCGGTTGATGAGGGGCAACTGCCCGCCGTGGCGGTTGTGCAGATTGTGGACGTAATGACCGGGATACACCTCGTGGATACTGATAATCTTCAGCGTGTGGTAGTTGAAATTGGCCAGCCACTCTTCCTGTTGCTGAGGAGTCCAGTCCGGTTCGACCGGTGTTACGTAGTAGAAGGCTTCGGTGGCGACGGACTCCAACCCGCCTGGTGAGTCCATGGCCGCGAAGGCGTAGCGCATGTAGGACGGGGTCTCGGTCACCAGGCACCGCTCCTCGGAGGGCAACCCAACGATGTTGAAATCCAGCAGCGACTGGCGGATGTCTTCCAGCATGTTTTGGACTTCGGGGATCAGGCGTTCGGCGGTGGGGTGGTTGGCGCTGACTTGGGACACTGCGGTGCGGACCGATTGCCCTGGTGAGATCATCGCGGCAGCTTCGCGCAGTCGCCGCAGATTTTCTTCCAGATTGGCCTGGCCGATGGCCAACACCTCGGAGAGCGGCGTGTCCACACCCTCGCCGGCGGCCAACATCCGGGAATACAGGTGCGACCCGATGGCGAACTCGGGCCGAACCTGGCGTGATTGCAAACTCGCCACGAAATCATCGACTGCGGCGGCGGCGGCGCTGCGGGCTGCGTCAAAATCGCGGGCCACGTCGGGGGCGACGGTAACGCATTGGGCGGCGGCGGCGTTCAGACCGGTGCGGAGGTAGGATGCCATCCCCCGGTAGGACTCGACGGCCATCTCCAGCAGGGGGACGCCCAGCTCTCGGTCCGTGCCGGCGTCAAGCGTTGCCAGGAAATCGGGCGCCGAGCGCAGGGCAGCGGTGGCGGACCGGAGGCGTTCCGGCAGCGGAGCGTAATCCCGTTGCACCAACCCACTGACGTTCAGATAGCCAACCTGACGTTGCGGGTTGTTTTCGAGGCCCCGCATTTCCTCCAAGTTGAATAGCTCACGGCGCAGGAAGTTGTCCAGGAGGTTCCGTGACAGGTCAGCCATGCGGGCATCCCGGTCGCTGGCGGAATCTGGCGCCGCCGGTATTGCCGACAGTTCATCCAGGGAACCCCGCAGTTCGTTGAGGCGCCGCTGGACGCGGACCCCCGAGAAATCTGGCAGCCGACCGTCGTACTGATGCCGCCCGATGCGGCTGCCGGCTGTTGGAATAAAATCCCAATGCTCTGCGATAACCCGCTCCGCCAGCTCATCGACAGCAGCGCGGACCGTGGGGAAATCGTTGGACTGCGACATAATGTTGGTCCGAAGCCGGTTCAGCGACTATGCGGTGGCATTCGATTGGCCGGCGAGAACGGTCAGGCGATAAGTTCGCTGATGAGAAATTTGGGTTCGATGTCGGTGAAATTCTTGACGTCGCCGACCAGTTCGCGCCCGTGGTTCTTGAAACCCTCGTGCACGCCGTCGACATCGTTAAAGAAGAGATAGCCGACCGCAGTGTAGAGGGGAGGCACGTTGGGGTCGGTGTCGGAGATGCCCTTCTCCACGTTGTAATACCGCATGCCGAAGGCAGTCAGGCGTTCCTGCACCAGAGGCATGTGGGTGTTGACGTAGTAGTCGAAGTCGAAGGATTTTTCGGCTTCATTATCGTAGAAAACGGTTACCTTGATCATCTTATTTTCTCCCGCAAGTTTTTCGGTTGAGCAATCGAGGTGAGCTTAATGATAGACGTTGATACCCGCGCCCCCGCCGGCGGCTATCGTCTCGCCGCTCACAGCGATGCTGCGCGGGGAAGCGAGGAAGGCCACAACCCAGGCCAGCTCCTCGGCATCCACGATGCGGCGGGTCGAGTTGCGAGCGGCCACGCGTCGCTCCACTTCATCAACGCTGATGCCCTGCTGGGTGGCCTGTTCTTCGTACATGGGGCCGCTGCGCTCGGTGCGCGTGGTACCCGGGTGGACCAGGTTGACGCACACACCGTATTGCCCCAGCTCTTCAGCCAGGTACTTGGTCAGGTTGGATAGACCGGAGTTGCGAACGCCGGCGCTCAGATTCCCCGCCGCCTGCCGAGCCGACAAACCGCCGATATTGACGATGCGACCCCAACCCTGTTGCTGCATGTAGGGCGCCACGGCCCTGGCGCATCGCAAGTAGCCCATCACCTTGGTGTCCAGGTCGAGAAGCACGTCTTCGTCCCGGATTTCCGACAGTGAACCCCTGGCGAGGCCACCGGGTGCGGCGGCGTTGTTCACCAGGATGTCGATGTGGCCGCCCAACGCCTGGGACGCGGCGGCCACCATGTTGTTGACCTGCTCGGTGCTGGTCATGTCGGCGACGACTGGAGTTACCCTTCCGCCGGTCGCCGCTGCGACTTCTTCTGCCGACTCGGATAAGGTGTCGGCGTACCGACCCGTGATGACGACGTTGCAACCATCGCCGGCAAGCACTTTGGCCACCGCTTTGCCGATGCCTCGGCTGCCGCCGGTCACGATAGCCGACCTCCCGCCAAGCTCAAGATCCATGGTGGGAACCTCCCGCATTAGTTGGACGCATTTTACACCAGCCGTCCGATGACCCCAACCCCGGATGGCGGCCCGCCGATTGACTGGACCGACACAAAGCCCCTCTCCGGTCGGAGAGGGGCTTTGTGTCGATTGCAGTTGGTTAGGGTTTAGCCAACCTGCACGGTGGCGCCGGCTTCTTCCAGCTTAACCTTGATGCTGTCGGCCTCCTCTTTGTTCACGCCTTCGCGAACGCGGGTGGGGGCGGATTCGACGAGTTCCTTGGCTTCACGCAGGCCCAGGTCGGTGATTTCCCGGACGGCCTTGATGACGTTAATCTTGTTGGCGCCGAAGTCGGCCAGGGTAACGTCGAATTCGGACTGTTCATCGTCCCCAGCGCCCGGGGCGTCGTCGGTTACCACACCGGCGGCCGGCGCGGCGGCTAAGGCGACGGGGGGTGCGGCAGAAATGCCGAATTCTTCCTCAAGGGCCTTGACCAGGTCGGCCAGGTCCATAACGCTCATGCCACGAATCGCTTCCAGTACTTCCAGATTTACTGCCATGGTTAATACCTCCGAGGTGTGCTTGGGTTGGTTCGTTTTTGCTGGTAGTGGTCGCCCGATGCCTAGTGACGATCAGACGGCGCTGCCGGATTCCTGAAGTTGGTCAGACCGTGCCTGGAGCAGGTAGGCGAGACTCCGCACCGGCCCGCTCAATATGCCCAACAGGCCGTAGAGCGGCGATTGCATGCTGCCCAGGAGCTGTGCCACCAGCACCGGTTGCGGCGGTAGTGAAGCCAAACGCCTCACTTCGGACGCCGGAAGAGCGTCTCCGTGATTTACGATCGCGCCACCAATGGTGACCGTGCCGCCGGCGTTGGCTGCCTCGGTAAAGGTTTTGGCCGCCAGGGCCGCATCGTCGTAGCCGAGGGCGATGCCGGTTTGACCGTTGACGATTTCTTTGAGTTGCGGGAGGCCGGCCGCGTCGGCCGCCAGGTCGAGCAGGTTGTTTTTGACGACGACGAACTCGACGCTACCGTCGCGCAGGCGCCGGCGCAAATTTACCATTTGGTTGGAATTCATTCCGGAAAAGCCGGCCGATATGACGATGGCGCTGTTTTCCAGCTTTTCCCTCAGGACCGATACCCGATCTACTTTTGCCTGCGTTGGCAATTTTATCCTCCAGATAGTTGGATTACCCAAAACGCCATCGGTGACGCCGGGACAAAAATATCCCCGCGCGAACGAGACTGCTGGCGCGGGGTTGTGGTAGCCCGGAAATGTTCCCTGAGCAACCGGTGTTCAACCTTGCTCCGTCGGACGGCGCCGGCGGCTTCGCCTCGGCGGGCGGCAACAGTGGCTGCCATTATTCCCAGTCGGGACCCGCTGTCTCTAGCGCATTGGTTAGTATTCAGTTTGCATCATCTAGCGTACCACCCTAATTGATTGCAAGCAACCGGGATGAGGCGTCGGGATCACTAATCCGGCCGCAGGGTCTGCAAAGTGGCGACATCTACCGAGATGCCGGGGCCCATGGATGAAGTGATATAGGCGGATTTGATGAACGCGCCTTTCACGGCTTCGGGCCGTTCCCGCATCACCGAATCCATGAACACCGACAGGTTGTCCATCAATGAGTCGGTTTCAAAGGAGGATTTGCCGAACTGGCCGTGGATGATGGCGGTTCGGTCGGTGCGGAACTCGAGCCGTCCGGCTTTGGACTCCTGGATGACTCGAGGCAGGTCCCGAGCCGGCACCAGGGTTCCGGTGCGCGGGTTGGGCATCAGGCCGCGGCGGCCCAGGATGCGACCCAGCCGCCCGATCTTGGACATTACTTCAGGAATGGCCAATCCGACGTCGAATTCCAGCCAGCCGCCTTCAATCTGGGCAATCAGGTCGTCGTCGCCCACGTAGTCGGCGCCGGCCTGTCGGGCGATGTCAACAGCTTCGCCGGTGGCGAAGACCAGCACGCGCGTCTCTTTACCGAGGCCGTGGGGCAGGACGGTAACGCCGCGCACCTGCTGTTCAGCGTGGCGAACGTCGGCGTTGGTGCGTATGTGCACCTCGACGGTCTCGTCAAACTTGGCCGTGGACAACTCCTTGACAAGGTCGATGGCCTCCCGTGGCTGATAGATGGAGTCCTCGGTAATACGTTCCGCGACGGCGTTGTATCGGCGGCTATGCTTGGGCATGGCGTCAAACTCCCCTGGTGTCCGATTTGCGGTTCTAGTCGCCTTCCACGGCGATGCCCATGCTGCGGGCGGTTCCGGCGATGATGTTCATTGCCTGTTCGACGGTGTTGGCGTTGAGGTCCTTCAATTTTTCCTCGGCGATGGCGCGCAGGGTATCGTTGGTGATTACGCCCACCGGCCCGCCGAGATTATCGCCCTGGCCCCTATCCACGCCGGCAGCGCGACGCAGCAGGTCTGACGCCGGGGGAGTGCGGGTAACGAAGGTGAAGGAACGGTCTTCGTACACGGTAAGGTGCACCGGTACGATTGTGCCGGCCTGGTTGCCGGTACGTTCGTTGTAGTCTTTGACGAAGGCCATGATATTGACGCCGTGCTGACCCAGGGCCGGGCCGACCGGGGGAGCCGGCGTGGCTTTGCCCGCTTCCAGCTGGAGCTTGATAATCGCGCGTACTTTCTTAGCCACTGCTGGCCTCCGTTAGTTGCTGGATTGCCCGTTTATACTTTGTCGACCTGCATGAAGTCGAGTTCAACCGGCGTTTCGCGCCCGAAGACGGAGATTAGCACGGTTACCTGTCCCCGGTGTTCGTCAACCTCTTCCACCTTGCCGAGCATGTCGGCGAAGGGGCCTTCGGAGATGCGGACCGTATCGCCGCGGTTCATGCCGATGACAGCGCGTGGTTCGCCGGAAGCCACCCGGTCCAGAATGTCGAAGACCTCCCGGTCGTCCAGGGGCACTGGACGGGGCCGATCGCCGCCCTCTTCCTCTGCGGAGATAAAGCCGGTCACTCCGGTGGTGTTCCGAACCAGAAACCAGGCTTCGTCGTCCATGACCATCTGCACCAGGATGTAACCCGGAAACAGCTTGCGACGCTGGGACGTGCGTTCGCCCTTATTGCGAACGATTTCGTCCTCGGCCGGCACTTCGACGCGGGTGATGCGATCGTCCATGCCCAGGCTCACCCGTCGCAGGTCCAGGTTGCGCTTGACCATGTCTTCCTGGCCGGTGTAGGTATGCACGATGTACCAGAGCAGGTCGGCGGGTTGCTGCATCGTTGTCATGATTTGTCCGTTGTCCGGATGGTGTGTCGAGCGTGGGCCCGGGATTGAGCAAAGGTGAGTCTGCAACCAGGGCATTCAAACGTGACGTGCCACAGCGCCACCGGAATTCACCGGCGGCGTTATTCACCCACGTTCGGGGTGGTCAATCCGCTACAGGATGAAACGGGTGAAGACTTCCGCAAACAACCGGTCCAGCAGGCCGAGAAAGAACCCCATGGCGATGGCCAGGACCAGCACGATCACCGTCAGGCGGGCGGTTTCTTCCTTGGTAGGCCAGACCGATTGGCGCAGTTGCGAAACGGTTTCCCGGAGGAAACTGATTGGCCCAATCCTCCCCGCAGCACGAGGAGAGATTGGGGATGGTCTTCGCGTCGATGCTCTCGCCACTCGATTTCTACCTTATTTCGCGGTGAACCTGGTGGTTGCGGCAGCGGCTACAGTATTTCCGCAGTTCCATCCTGGTGGTATGGTTGCGGCGGTTTTTGATGGTCGAATAGTTGCGCTCGCGGCAATCGGTGCACTGGAGAGTGACAATCTGCCGGGCGTCAGTGGATTTGCGGGCCATTGGATCACTCCAAGAGTCGGGTGAACACGCCGGCGCCGACGGTGCGCCCGCCCTCGCGAATCGCGAAGCGCAGGCCCTCTTCGATAGCGATGGGCGTAATCAGGTTAACAGTCATGGTGATGTTATCACCCGGCATTACCATCTCCACCCCGTCGGGGAGGGCAATTTCGCCGGTGATGTCGCTGGTGCGGATGTAAAACTGGGGCTTGTAGCCGGTGAAGAAGGGGGTATGTCGCCCGCCTTCCTGCTGGCTGAGCACGTACACCTCGGCTTCAGCCTTGCGGTAAGGCCGCATGGAGCCCGGGGCTACCAGGACCTGTCCGCGTTCGACTTCGTCCCGGTCCACACCGCGCAGGAGTACGCCGACGGCGTCGCCGGCTTCGGTCGTGCTGAGCAGCTTGTGGAACATTTCCAGGCCGGTAGCCACGGTCTTGCGAACGTCGCCGGACCGGATGATTTCGACTTCCTGCCCCACGCTGAGCTGACCGCGTTCGACGCGGCCGGTTACGACGGTGCCGCGACCCTTGATGCCGAAGACGTCTTCAATGGGCATGAGGAACGCCTGGTCGGTGATGCGGGTAGGCAGGGGGATGTAGTCATCCATGGTCTGCACGAGTTCGCGCACGCCCTGCATGGCTTCGGCGTCGCCGTCCAGGGCCTTGAGGCCGCTGACGCGGATGACGGGGGTGTCGTCGCCGGGAAATTCGTAGCGGCTGAGCAGCTCGCGGATTTCCAATTCGACGAGTTCGAGGAGTTCCTCGTCATCCATCATATCGACCTTGTTGAGGGCGACGACGATGAAGGGGACTTCCACCTGGCGGGCCAGGAGGATATGTTCCCGGGTCTGGGGCATGGGGCCGTCGGGGGCGGACACCACGAGGACCGCGCCGTCCATTTGGGCCGCGCCGGTAATCATGTTCTTGATGTAGTCCGCGTGACCAGGGCAGTCCACGTGGGCGTAATGGCGTTCCGCGGTTTCGTATTCCACGTGAGCGATGGCGATGGTTACGCCACGGGCCTTTTCTTCTGGAGCGTTGTCGATTTCGTCCATGCCCTTAAAGCTAGCGCCACCCTCTTCGGCCAGCACACGGGTGATGGCTGCCGTCAGGGTGGTTTTACCGTGGTCAACGTGACCGATGGTACCCACGTTAACATGCGGCTTGGTGCGGTCGAAGACTTGCTTTGCCATAGTTGGGAGTTTCTCCTTGCTCCTTGTTTTATCGTACCGGCTCGCGGGCTAACCCAGCGAGCTATTGGCGCCAGTGGAGCCCAGAGGCGGAATCGAACCGCCGACCCCGTTCTTACCAAGAACGTGCTCTACCGCTGAGCTATCTGGGCATTGGTCCTGATTGATGTTCGTTTCCCGTCCCTTAGACTGATAGCGGAGACTAATGGTGGAGGGGGCAGGATTCGAACCTGCGAAGCCCGTCAGAGCGCCAGATTTACAGTCTGGTGGTTTTAACCACTCACCCACCCCTCCGTTTACCTATTCAATTGTACCCCAATTTGACGACCCAACCTGAAGAGCCCCAGAGGGGATTCGAACCCCTAACCTGCCGATTACAAGTCGGCTGCGCTGCCAATTGCGCCACCGGGGCACGACGAATGCGGGCCGACTGCATTAACCGAGGCTGGCGCGTAAAGACGCTAAAAAGGCCCCGGCACCTCCGGGGCCTTCCGGTTATTGCCAATTCGCATTCCACATTACGGAAAATGCTCCAAATTGTCAACTAATTTCACGTGGGTCGAGAGGCATTTTGCCGATAGGTATGCTGCGTTGGAGGACGCCTGAAATCCCCGGCGACGTGGGGCAACGTGGCAGGATCAGCGCCAGGATGGGCGCGTTAACGCGAGGCGGCGCAAACGGCGCCGGTGGCGCGGCACGGCGGTTCCAATTGACTGCGGGCGGGGGCTGCGGTATGGTATCAACCACCTGCAACTACGCATCCGGGGTGGTCTTCCGAGGTGAGCTTCTGAAGACCCGGCGCCGGTCGGGGAGTGTGTCCCAATGCCTGAACAGGAACTTCCGCTCTTTGTTTACAACGAGGTCCAGATTGGAGAGGAGCTAGGCGCTTACGAATACCTGCTAACCCAGGAAATGGTGGACCTGTATCGTCAGGCCGTTGACGATCCGGACGCGGTGTTCCCCACAATTGCGGTGAAACACGACGCCACTTCGCTGTCCCTCGCCTACGACGACCAGACCGGGAGCGTGAACGCCGGTAACGAGATAGACCTGTACAACCCGCCGGTTCCCGGCAAAAAAATCCTGGTGACCGGGCGGATCCACGACAAGTACATCCGGCGGGATAATCCTTACCTGGTGATCGAGGCCACGGCCACCGATGAGGACGGCCGTCTCATCGAGAAGATGCGCACGTATCAATTGAAAAAACCGGAGGAGTTGGGTAAGAAATGGCATCCCCAAGGCTAGACAGCGAAACGCTGCCCGTCATCACCAAGCACGTCACGCAAGCTACCATTAACCAGTTCGAAGCCTGCGGGATTCTGAATCGCTCGAACATCCACAACGATCCGGAGCTGGCGGCGCGCCGGCTGGGCACCACCTACGCCATTGCCTCCGGTCGCATGAGCATCGCCTTCTGCACCGAGGCCATGCGCAAGTTTGTCGGCTCCGAGGATTTCCACCGGAGCGGGAATGTCAATCTGAAATTCCTGCGACCGGTGAAGGACGGCGACACGGTATCGGTACACGGCCAGGTGAACAACCGGGAGCCACAGGACGATGGTTCCACGCTGGTGACGGTCGACGTTTACTGCGAAAACCAGAACGGTGACAAGACCGCCGTTGGCCAGGCCAGCGCCCGAGTCAGTCGGTGAAGCCCTGGACGCCAGGTCGAGACGGTCGAAGCGGATTCCCCTGCTCAACGACCGATTAACGGGAGAAGCACGAATGACGATGACCCGGTCCGAATTTGGCAAAGTGGAAGTTGAGATCGTTTACTGCGTGCCTTGAGGCTACCACGGTCTCGCCACGTGGCTGGCGATAGAGTTCTGGCGGTCCCAAAACGTGGGCGATATTGCCGTCAAGCTAACCCCTTCAGATCGGGGTCGCTTCGAGATATACCTGGACGGCGAGAAGATCTTTGATCGGTTCGAAGGAGACGAGGAATACCCCAGCTACACCAAGGTCAACGAGCTGAAGATGGTGGTGGCCGAGCGCATGTTCGACGTCGAAGACGAAATGATGGCCGGCAACGATTAGTCAACCGTTGGCGCAACCCTTCCTCCTGCCATGGCAAACCCGGAACACCTGGAAATCGTACGCGGCGGCGCAGCAGTCATTCGACGCTGGCGTGACGAAAACCCGGATGTCCAAATGGATTTGCGGGTTGCGGACCTGCGGGGTCTGGACCTGGCCGGAGCCTTTCTGCGGGGCGCTGACCTGCGGGGCGCGACCGTTTCGGACACCCGCCTCCAAAAGGCCAACCTGGCGCGCTGCGACCTGCGGGCCGCGGATTTTACCGGCGCGGAACTGGGCGGGGCCACCCTTGCATCGGCCAACATGGCCGACACGATTCTATGCAACGTCAACCTGTTCTGGGCCGACCTGAAGCAGTCCGACATGACGGGTTGCACCCTGCGCTGGTCGCGTCTCAACCGGGCGTCGTTCCTGGGCACGGACCTGTCCGGCGCCGATTGCAGCCAAACCACCGCCATTGAGGTGGACCTGCGTTCAGCCAACCTGACCGGTTCCAACTGGCAGGGCGCCAACCTGAACGGCGCGGACGTGAGCCGGGCGGTAATGCAGGGAGCGGATTTCACCGCCGCCAAAATCCGCGACTCCATGTGGGTTAAGACCGATCTGCGGGGCGCGAATTTCGACCGGGCCAGCCTGCACCGCTGCGACATGACCATGAGCCAATGGGACGACACCACCAGGTTCCCGCCCGGGTTCGACCCCATGTTCATCGAAAACCGGGTCGATGACTACTGATTCGCGGTTCGCCATCGCATGTCCGTATTACTGGTAGCATCCGATAGCCCGGGGGCTGGGAAAACGTCGGTTGCGGCCGGCATTGCGACATGCCTGGGCCGCGTCGGTATTAGGGTAGCGGCGTGTAAACCGCTTTCTCCCGAGGGGCGCACCGACCACGACAGCGTTTATTTTGCTACCCACTTTCGCGGAGGAGTGGCGGTCGCGTCGCGGGACGATGGCGTCGGGCTCGACGCCGCGGCCAGCGCTGTGCGGTCCCTGGAGGGGATATCCGAGCACGTCGTGGCGGAAGTGCCCAACCCGGCAACCGGTTCCGGTTTGGCGTCGCCGATATTGGCTGGGCTGGTGGCCCGGCTTGCCGCGAGCGTGGTGGCCGTGGTGCGATATCGTTCGGACCTGACGGCGGTTGGCGTCGCTAGCGATGTGGCATCGCTGGGTCCTTCGCTGGCGGGCGTCGTAATCAACCAGGTACCGCGCTACCGGATTCGTCACGCTGCCCTATTGCTGGAGGCCACCGCATCCGCGGGTATTCCGGTGTTGGGACAGCTCCCCGAAGACCGGGAAATGCTGTCCGTCACCATGCGACAACTCGCGCAGCAACTCGGCGGGCGTTGGGAACTGGAACCTTCCGACGGCGGCCAGTGGGTTGACCGGTTCCTCATCGGCGGCAACATCATGGATTCTGGCGAGGGCTACTTTGGTCGGCACCAACACCAGGCGGTAATCACCCGCGCCGAACGTCCCGACATTCAGCTGGCGTGCCTGATGCAAGATACCCGGTGCCTGGTGCTCACCGGCGGCGCGCGCCCCACCGAGTACATCCGCGTTGAAGCCCTGAAGCGTGACGTGCCGGTGCTTTTGCTGGATGAGAACACGGTGGCGACGGCCGATGCCATCGGAGGGTTGGTCGGCGCAGCCGTTCCCCACTCTCTGCACAAGGCCAGGGTGATGGCCGACGCCCTCACGCAACGAATCGACGTTGCGGCGTTGCTGGCTTAGGCAGGTGCCGCCCGAGATTCTTATGTTGCGCTGTGGGCTGGGCGTCAGTCCTGCATCTCAAAGCGTTCCGATTCCGGAGGCTGGGCCCACAACTCCTCGGCGCCGGCCATTGCGACGGCACGCTCCGGGCTGGCGCGCCAGGCGTCGTAGATCTCGTTGCTGTCCCAAGTAACCAGGGTGGAAATTTTGGTGGGGTCGGCCAGCGAAACGAAAGTCTGACGGGCTCCGAAACCGGGCGCCCGGCTCTGGGCGTCGCCGTTGCGGTCCAGCAGGGCCTTCGCTTCAGCAACCTTATCAGACTTGGCCCAATGGTGCGTCAAAACGCCGATCATCGTCATAACATTCTCCCTATTCATGCCGGGGTTATATCATACGAGCGTTGAGTAGATCCGAATCTAGTCGTTTGCAGTAGAACCCTGACCGGCAGATTCCCCGGTCGATTCCGGGTTGGACGCCGTTCCGGCAATGCTTCGGACGTTGAGGGCGATGCCGACCACGTAGGCAACCAGCGCTGCTACGATGCTGAGGACCGCACCCATCTTGCCCGGATCCTGGAATGGCGAGTCGCCCGGGAACGCCTTGCCGGCCACGAACAGCGCCACCGTGAGTCCCAAACCGGCGATGATGCCGGCGACCAATAGATGACGCACGCTCATCCCGTTGGGCAGCGGGAACCCAACCAGCGCCGCCGCCCACGAAAACAGCGTCACGCCGATGGCTTTGCCGGCGATGAGCGACACCACCACCATCATGGTCACCCAACCGATGCTGGCGAAAGCGACGCCGGCGTTGGCGAAGGCGAAGAAGAACAAGCCCACGTCCACGAAAAGTTTGAGTTGGTGTTCAAACTGGTCCAACACGCTGTGGCCGAAATGTTCGACGTGCTGGTGGTCGGTGTCTGCTCCGGATTGGGCGGGAATATCGACCACAACCGGCACTTCCTCAAACATGCCGGGGTCGAAATCCTTGTGGGGCAGGAAGGGCACGATGGGCACCAGGGCCAGGGCGGGTTCGACGCCGGCCCTGGCCAAACCCACCCAGGACAATGCCCCGCCAACCAGGATGTAGACGGGCCACCAGCGAACGCGAAAGCGTCGAATGACGTAAGCCGCGGCCATACCGCCCACCACGAGTATCAGCCAGAGGGGTTGGACGGGGTGGTTCGGGTCCGGGTAGAAGATGGCGATTATGCCCAGTCCGATGGCGTCATCGGCGACGGCCAGGAGCAGGAGGAATTGCACCGCTGGGTGGGTGGCGCCGAATATCAACCTGGCGGCCAGCCAGGCGAGCGCGATGTCGGTGGCAGTCGGGATGGCCCAACCGTTGGCTGCCGCGCTGAAATCGGAGGTGCCGCCGTAGAATACCCACGCCAGCAACAGGTATAACCCCACCGGGCCGAAGATGCCACCCAGGGTACCCACCAGCGGGTTGATGGCGCGCTGGAGTGGGTTCAAGACGCCGCCGGGCAGCGTAGATTCCGTGATTTCTTTGGCGGCGATGCCGAAGAACAAGCACATGAACATGCCATTGATGATGAAACGTATGGTGAGTTCGTGGCCCAGAACCGATGCGTGAGGTCCGAACGGGTTGAATGCCACCGCGGTCTCGTACCAGTGGAGGTTGATGTTAGCCGCTACCAGACCCAGCGCGACGCCGGCGATGAGGGGCAACGAAAATTCCTGCAGAAGATTCGTGGCCCTGATTACCGGGTGAGCGTGGTTTTCGGAGTGAACGTGCATGTCAGGTTCGTTAGGGTGCGCCGCCGGGGATTTGAGCCGCCAGAGATTTTAGCACCTAATCTCGGGTTCGGAGGCGCGCCCGCATTGGCGTGCAGTTGTTTCACGCCGGCGGGCCAGCTCTACCGATTCCGGGCAGTGGAGGGAGGACGCTGTCGCAACCGTCGCAACGGAGGAGCGCCGACCTAAACCTGCTGCTGCCAACAATCAGATGCCACCGACACCGGACCGTCGTAAACCGAGCGGGCTTCGACGGCGAGAGGTTCGGGATCGTAGTGGAATGCGTTGTCGATGTGGGTCAGTGTCAGCTGCCGGACACCGGCCAGCTGAGCGATCCGGGCGGCCTCTGCTGCTGTGGAATGGGCGGTGTTGTCAGCGCGCCGACGGTCCGCTTCGGTGCAGATAGCTTCGTGAATCAGCAGGGTGGCCCCTTCTGCCAATTCGGCAAGGGAAGGGCACCAACGGGTATCGCCGGAGAACACGATGGCGTGTTCCCCTGCTTCCACCCGCCAGGCGATTGCCCCGCCGATGTGGTCGACGGGAGCGCACCGCGCTCTGACGGTCGGGGATAGTTGCACCCATTGTCCCGGGTCGGTGGGCTGGAAGGCGAAGACACGCCGACCGTCCCGGCGCTGTGCCCCGTCGCCGTCGACGCTCAGTCCACGGCGCGGGTAAGAAAGCAGGGTCCCGATGTCGGCCAGGGCTTCCTGGGAACCATACAGGTGCATCGGTTGCTCGGCGGGGTTGCGCCGGCTGCGCTGCATCTCGATATGGGGCAAGCCTTCGCAATGGTCGGGGTGGCTGTGGCTGAGCAGGCAGTGGTCGAAATCGACCGGCGACATGCCCAGCAGGTCGGCGTGGCGCAGCACAGTGTTTCCCGAGGCGGCATCCAGCAGGACTCGAGTGCCGTCGGGACATTCCACCACGATAGCGGTGTGGTTCCGGAGGGTGCAGCCGCCGGCTCCAGTGCCCAGGAAGCTAATGGTAAAACCTGCCGCCAATTGATTACCTCCGTGGGCCTGATGGAAACCCGGTTGTGAAGTTATTGCAAATCGATGCGCGAATGCGCCAGTACGTCGGGATTAACGAGAAATTCGGGCATACGGCCCTGCAGGACATCCACCGTAGAGCGGGCGGTGCGAACCTCGAGTTCGAGCACCGACTGTTGGGAGAGGAACGCCACGTGGGGCGTAACGATAACATTGTCCAGGGCAAACAGGGGATGGTCGGCCGGCGGTGACGACGATTCCATCACGTCCAGGCCGGCGCCGGCGATGCCTCCGCTTTCCAGCGCGGCGTAGAGGGCCGTCTCGTCCACGATTGGGCCGCGGGCGCAGTTGATGAAGTAGGCGGAAGGCTTCATGCGCGCAAAGGCATTCTCGCCGATCAGTCCCCGGGTTTCTGAGTTCAAGGGCGTGTGCACGGTTACGTAGTCGGCGTTAGCAAGCAGCTCATCCAGCGAACAGGCAACGGTGCGGGCGGGAAGATTGGCGTCCGGGGGCAGGTACGGATCGTAGGCCAGCACTGATAACCCGAATGCCCGGGCCTTGTCGGCCACCGCGCGTCCGATGCGTCCGAAGCCGACAATCCCGATGGACTGTCCCCGCAAACGGGTCAACGGATGGGGTGACGGGACACCTTCCCAACGGCCGGCTTTCGCCACGCCATCGTAGAAACCGACCTGCCGATTCCAGGTCAGCAGCAGGGCCATGACGTGGTCGCTAACCTCGTCGACGCAGTAGTCGGGCACGTAGGTTACGGGTATCCCCAGTTCGGTGGCCACATCGACGGCGATATTGTCCACGCCCACGCCGAAGCGACTGATCACCCGGCACCGCTCGGCAGCCCGTACCACGGCCGGAGTTACTTGGGCAAAGCAGGTCATGATCGCGTCGCAATCGGCGGCCAACGCCGCCAACGTAACCTCGGACCCGTCGGGCGCTTCGATTACCTCTGCGCCGAGTTGGGCAAGCACCTGGCGTTCCGGTTCGGTGCTGGGCCAGACGTAATCCGTAATCAGGATGCGGGGTGGCGAGTTCGGGTCTGCGTTAGTCATTTGCCATCGGCGGGGGAGGCTCCGGGGGCTTGGGCAAGTATACCGGATGGGCGTGCCTGGGACACGGGGACGGCATGATAGAATCGATGCCCAACAAACCCCGGGTCTGGCGTCGAGCCAGGCAACGACCCCGCATTAGCAAATGCCCGGCACAGAAGGCAGATAATGTCCATCCGGTATGCCATAAGCTTGCTCACCGACCCCGATTTTACGGCCCGGGCGTACCGTGCCCGGCAGTTGGTCTGCGGTCAATTTGCCTGCTGGGCCGCCGAGATGCACATGGTGCACCTGCCCATGTCCGATTATTTCGCCATTGACGGCGGTGAGGAAGCCGCTGATATCCTGGCCGGTGAGCTGGAGCAGCTGGCGACGCGATACCGGAGGGTGTCGCCCCGGTTTCCAATGTTTAACCGTGGTATCACCACCACCCGAGATTCCGAGGCGGACGGTAACATCTGGCTGGATTTCTCGCCGGAAGTGGTGAACGAATCGCTGTACCGATTGCAGTCGATGACGGCGGATCTGTTGGAGCGCAGTCCGGCGGTATCGGAACCACGGCGGGTGTACGGTCCGGTTTTCCCGCCCCAGATGCCGTTGCTGTCCCACGCTGACTTACCCGACACGGTATTCGACAGCGCGGTGGAATTCGCCCGCGCCGTCACTGATGAGCTCAAGGTGTCGCAGATAACGCGAGCCTGGCGCATGACGCTGACCCGCTTTGAATCCGCCGCCGCCGGCGACGACTGGTCGGGCGGAAGCTGGGCCGCGGATCTGAGCTGGAGGGTGCTGGGCAGTTACGGGTTGTAGCGGGCGGCCGGCTAGACGGGAAACGCCCGGTCAAGTTCCTCGCGTTGCTGTGCGGTGAGATGCCATCCGGAGGCGGCGCAGTTTTCCCGGGTGCGTTCCACGCTGTTGGATTTAGGGATGGCCACGATCCCGGGCTGGTCGCCCACCCAATTGATGGCTACCTGGGCCGGGGTTTTTCCGAGCGTGTCGGCGATGTCGTGCAGCACCTCCTGGCCCTTGCCCCTGCCCATGCCCAGCGCCCGTTGCAACCCGCCGGCGCGTCTGCTCACCAGCGCGCCCTCGGCCAGGGGTGAATAGGCGATTACCGTGATGTCGTGGCGCCGGCAGTATGGTATGACGGCCCGCTCGGCGCTGCGGCGGCGCAGGTTGTACAGGATCTGGTTGGACACGATGGGGTTGTGGCGCAGCGCGGCCTGGGCTTCCTGCATGTCTGCAACGGAGAAGTTGCTGACGCCGATATAGTCGACCATGCCGCGAGATACCAGGTGCTCCATTGCCTGCATGGTTTCGGTGATGGGAACCCGAGGGTCGGGCCAGTGGATTTGGTAAAGGTCGATCTTGTCCACGGCGAGCAGACGCAGGCTGCGTTCGGCGGCACGCAGCACCTCATCCCGCCGCAGGTTGCTGCCCAGTACCTTGGTGGCCAGGAATACCCGGTCCCGGATGCCGGTGATGGCGACGCCCACGGCGTTTTCGGTGCGGTACATTTCGGCGGTGTCGATCAGGTTGACGCCGAGGGATACGCCGTGACGCAGAGGTTCCGAACCGCCCGTGTACCGCCAGGTACCCAGTCCGATTTCCGACACCGTGACGCCGGTGACGCCCAACTGCTTCATTTCCATGATTGCCGCCTGTCCGTTTCCATGCTTTGTAGCTGGAGGGAGAGATTGCTGCTGACTAGTCAATTTGATTTTCCGGGGATGTTTCCGCCCTCTCCAGCGGGCTTGCCCGCATCAACGCCGC
Organism: Dehalococcoidia bacterium; assembly: GCA_965220105.1. Lineage (GTDB taxonomy): Bacteria > Chloroflexota > Dehalococcoidia > Lucifugimonadales > UBA3495 > Bin87. Next base: position 581,601 of record OZ244811.1, read on the forward strand.
CGGGATTATAGCCGCAATCGCTACGACGGCGGCGGCGCGAAAAAAAATATGGAACAGGGACAGGCTGGCCGACTGGAGGATCTCCGTATATTCGACGAGCGCCTGCGCTCTGCCCGCAGCATCGAGCCCGGGCGTGGAGAACGGCGATGGTGTGTCAGCCAACACGGCGAGAAATTCATTCACGCCCCAGGCCGACAATGCTGCCATGCCCAAGGTCATGCCCAGCATCCGGGCGACCACGATCATGGCGGCTGACACGGCGCGATACTCGCGCGGCGATGCACCAATAGCGCGATGCATCAACGGAGCGATAACCAGTCCAAAGCCGGCGCCAGCAATCACCATGTCGACCGTGAGCCGGGGCTCGGCGATCTCGATGGGCCAGGAGCTCAACCGGAACATTGCCACCGCGATCAGCCCCAGACCCGGGATAGCCACCCAGCGAGCGTCGACCCATCGCAGGAGCAGACCGCCGACCACTGCTAGGACCGGGATGGTCGCCGTCATCCGCAACAGCCATAATGCCGCGGTGAACGAGTTTACCCGGCGCTGGGGTATATCCATCACGGTATTGGCCATGATCACCGTGGTTGCCATCGCAATGATGAGGGCGATTCCCACGAGCAACTGGCAAAGGTTCGCCGTGACGAATGCCCAGATTCGGAATAGCGATCCCAGTAGCAGTGGTTGGGGAGTGCGCGGTTGGAGGTATATGAGGATGACGGCGCTGACCGCGAAACCGGCCAGCAACAGGTAGGGTATTGCGGATGTGAGACGGAACAACCCGGCGTGACTGGCGGCCAGGCTCAAAAGGACCAGGCCCACGGTCAGCACGACGGCGCCCCGGTAGTCCATACGTGCGCCATCGAACCGCCGATTGGGGAGGAAGAACAACGCCAGCGCGATTGCCGCCGCCTGGGGTACGTTGAGCCAGAAAATGGCCCGCCAGCCCCAAAACTCGATGACGGCTCCGCCGTAAGCCGGCCCCAACATGCTTCCCGCTTCGGCGGCGCCGGCAACGATGCCCAGGGCCAGCCCGCGCTGCTGGGGCGCTACTGCGGCGGCAGCGACGGCCAGGCTGATGGGGACGGTACCGCCGCCACCGATGGCCTGCACCACCCGGGCCGCCACAATCTGATCCAGCGGTTCTACGACGTGATTCAGCCAGGCCCATTGGCCGGCCAGGGCCACCAGCGTCGTGCCCACGACGAAAGTTGCCAGGGAAAGGTGGTAAAGACGCCGGTAGCCATATACGTCGGCGAACCGTCCCAGCAGGGGCATGGCCACCGTGTACCCCAGCAAATACGCCGTGATTACCCAGATAACCGCCTCCAGTCGGACAATGGGCACCTTGAGGTCGTTCATGATGGCGGGCAGCGCGGTTACCACCACCGTTTGGTCCAGGGCGGTGATGAAGACCCCGGCGGCGATGAAGCCGACGACCACCCAGGGCGGCATTTCGACGGGTCGGTGGCGACTCTGCATTAAGACCGTCGCTACAACCGGATGGCCGGCTAACCGCCGGTCAGATCGACGAACTCGTCGGGGGGTTCGATGGTCAGGGCTTCGTTGATGTCGTAAAGGCGTATTTCCCGGACCGTGTCAGGATGGTCGAAGCGGCCAACCGGGCCGTGGATTCGCACTTTCCGCAGCCACCGATTCTCTACGTCGGTCCAAATTTCCATCCTTAATGACTGATCATCCTCGGCATTTAGCAGGAGCCAGTCCAGCGTCGACGCCGGGGCGGAACCCGTGATGCGGTAGGTGTCGATGCCATCAAGATCATGCCTCCCGGTCACCTTGGCATTTTGGAGGGATTCCAACACGCCGGACATGATGACGTGCAATTCCGCAACTGGGATGGGGATCAATGAGACGGGTTGTTTGGTCCAGGTTCCGGTAACGGGGTCGGTGCCGTAGTAACCGTTGGGAGTGACCACCGCCTTCAGTTGGAAATAGGCTCCCGAATCGACGTCCGCCTCGTGGTCCGCTACCAGGTAAGTATCGACCAGGAAGGTAGCGCCCTGCTCCAGGCTCCAGGCTCCGCTGATATCGGTGATCTTCGCGCTGAAGGCGCTGACGTAGATGCTTCCGGGGTCGTGGACAAGGTTGAAACGCGCCGTCTGCATCCTGCGCAGGTTTGTCGAAGTATCGGCCAGGATGACGTCTGGATCCGGCGTGGGCGTTGGAATCACCGAGGGATCGGCCGGCACGGGTGCAGATAGCGTCCGGGAATCGCCACACCCTCCTGAGAAGAAGGCCAGGACGACCGCCAGGACGATTGCCAGAAAGACGAACGCGACGCGTCCAGAGAGCTGCGCCCGGGAAACAGCAACCGGAGCCATCAGCGCCAATCCCGCAGCAAGCTGCAGATGGAGGAAATTCCAGCTATGACCGACCGGGGCGGTCGCTTTACCGGGTGGACCACACGGCCAGGCTGCCATTTCCGATGTCCAGCAACCCGCCGTCGGCGCCGGTTTCCGTAACGTAGACGCGGGAACCTTCGCCGCTGCTGCCGTTGCGCCGGTTGGATAGATACTGCTGGTCGCCGGCGATAACCAGCGCGGAACCGTCGGGAGCCCAGGGCGAATGACTCACTGCGTACTGGTCGAAGAAAGCGAGCATCAGGAACGTTGCGCCGCTGGGAGAGAACCGCAAGCCGCCGGCCGGTCCCTGGTCGGTGTCGCCCTCGCCCGCCCCGACTTCGCCCGCCCCGACTTCGCCTGGGGTGATCCGCCATTCCATAGTGCGTTCTTCGGTATTCAGGGCCACCCAGGCCAGCCGTTGCCCGTGAGGCTCCCAGAAGAACCCCAGCACCCAGTCGTCCTCCCGGATGGTGCGCTGGCCGCTGCCGTCAGAGGCGATCAGCCGCAACCGTCGATACGCCGGCGAACCCTCTATCTGACGGTCGACCACGGCCAGGACGTGGCCATCGGACGACCACAGGAAGGCGCAGCTTCCGTCAACTTCGGCCAATCGGAGGGGGTTGGAGTCCGGGTCGGCGGGCCGGCCCAGCCAAAGTGCTTCGCCGTCGCCGCCAGGTCCCGACCAGGCCAGCTGAGCGCCGTCGGGCGACCAGGCCGGCGTGCGGAAAGACCGGGATTCGCCGATGGGTTGCACGCCAATCTGGCGCGTTACGTCGTCGATGTGCAGCACCGTTACCTGCTCGCCGCTGTGTACTGCCAACGACCGGCTGTCGGGAGACCAGTCGAAATAGAGGGGCGCTCCGCGTTGCACCGCCACCGGCGCCGCCGGCAGCTGCACGCCGTCGGTTGGGTTTGCATCTGCGACGAAGAGGGTCAATCCTTCGGGAGTGGCCGCCGTGATGCCCAAACGCCGGCCATCCGGAGACCATTGGACGTAATGAGGAGTGCCATCGGCGATGGACATGGGCGCCGGGTTGACGAACACCGAACCCCCGACGCCTGATTCAGCTTCCAGGGACTGCACGCTGATTTCCGCATCATCGGATGAGGTGCCGGTCACCAGGGAAACCGCGATCCGAGAGCCGTCCGGGGACCAGACCGGCCAGCTATAAACTCGTTCCCGGTTCAATGGTTGCGCCGACAGTCCGGCGAGTCGTCCGCCGGCTCCGGCAACGGAGCCGACAGTGAGCAGTCGTCGTTCGGCGCCGTCCGGCAGAACGGTAATCAGTTGTCCGTCGGAGTCGATGTAGGCGATGCGGTTGAGAGGCATGGCAAGGTCACGGTCGTTTATTGATTCACCGGCGCACGCCAACAGTGGTGACAGGCACGCCGCCAAGAGCGCCACCAGGAACCACCTCAACCGGCGGTCCCGGCTTCGCAACGCTGGCCTGTCCACGCCAAGAGAGATTCGTCCCACGCGCATCGAGGTTACGTTATCATCCCGTATGGTGTTTATCAATCCGGTCCGCTTCATTTGTGGTTTAATGACCGCGAACACGACAACCGGGGTACACCAATTGGTTGGCGAATGGTTTAACCGGAGGTATTGGATTGACCATTGAAAATGATCCCTCATCGGGACGGCCCGACCCTTTGGGTCGAGTATTGATGGTGCAAGGTACGGCGTCCCACGTGGGGAAAAGCGTGCTGGTGTCGGCGCTGTGCCGGATACTGCGCCAGGACGGGTTTCGTGTCGCGCCGTTCAAGGCGCAGAACATGTCCAATAACTCCTACGTTACTCCGGACGGCGGGGAGATTGGCCGCGCCCAGGCGGTGCAGGCCGAAGCGGCTGGCGTTGATGCCCGCGTCGAGATGAACCCGGTGCTGCTGAAACCCGAAGCCGACAGTCATGCCCAGGTGGTGCTGATGGGTCGCCCGTTAACGTCGGCGCGGGCGCGGGACTACTTCAACCTCAAGGCCACCCTCTGGGAATCGGTGGCCAAGTCGCTGGACACGCTGCGTAGCGAGCACGACATCGTGGTCATCGAGGGTGCGGGCAGTCCTGCCGAAATCAACCTGAAAGCCACTGAGATCGTCAACATGCGAGTGGCGCTGTACGCCGGCGCTCCGGTTCTGCTTTGCGGCGACATCGACCGGGGCGGGGTGTTCGCCGCGCTGGTTGGCACCCTTCAGTTGCTCGATCCGCCGGAGCGGGACGCCGTGAAGGGCTTGCTCATCAACAAATTCCGGGGGGATGCCTCGCTGCTTACCGATGGCCTCGATTGGCTGGCCGACTACACCGGCAAACCGGTGGTTGGCGTGGTTCACCACTTCCGGGACATCCATATCCCCGAGGAGGACTCGGTTGCCCTGGACATCGCGCCGCCGTCCTCGTCCGCTGCCGTTCTGGACGTTGCGGTGGTGCAGGTACCGCACATCTCGAATTTCGACGACTTCGACCCGTTGGCCCGGGAACCCGGCGTGTCCCTGCGCTACGTGCAACACGGTGATCGGTTGGGCAAGCCCGACCTGGTGATCCTCCCCGGCAGCAAGACCACGATTCCCGATTTGTTGTGGATGGAACAACAGGGGTTGACCCGGGCCGTGGTGGGCGCCCACGCGGCAGGCTCTTCGGTGGTGGGCATCTGTGGCGGTTACCAGATGCTGGGCAATCAGATCCTGGACCCGGACCGGGTGGAATCCTCGGTGGGGGCAGCATCGGGTCTGGGGCTGCTGCCCCTTACCACTACCTTCGCCGGCACCAAGGAGACCCACCGGGTGCGGGCAACGGTGCGTGCCGAAGCGGCTAGTACTGGCAGGTTGCTCGCCGGTTCTGCCGGCCAGGATATCGTTGGTTACGAAATCCACATGGGCCGCACGGTGGGCGAGAACGTCATCCCGGCTTTTGACGTGCACGACCGGGCCGACGCTCCGGTTACGGCAGAATCGGCCCTGGATGGCGCTACCGACCACGACGGTCGGGCCTTGGGAACCTACATTCATGGTCTGTTCCACAACGCCGGAGTGCGCCAGGCGCTGTTGGGTGAACTGGCGCGCCGCAAGGGAGTCACCCTGCCGGAGGGCGCGGATGTCGGACGCGACCGGGAATACGACCGACTGGCCGATTGGGTGCGCAATAGCCTGCGGATGGACCTGGTGTACGAGATGGCCAACGTGTCGCCCGCCACCGTCTGAATCGGGCTAATCTGTGATATGAGCGCCGTTGCCCTGGTTTTGGGCGGGATAAGGTCTGGCAAAAGCGCCTTCGCCGAGCAGCTGGTAGAGCGGCTGGCGGGGACGGCAAGCGTGTGGTACCTGGCAACTGGCGTGGCCACCGATGCGGATATGGGGGAGCGGATTGGCCGGCACCGGGCACGTCGCCCGGCGCTATGGCGTACGCTTGAGGCGCCCCTGAATCCGACCGGCGCGCTGCGGTCCGCCATCCGACTGCAACTTGCCGAGAGCGATGACTCCCGGCCATCGGCCCTGCTGTTGGATTCGGTGGACGGTTGGGTCGCCAACCTGATGTTCGAGTACGAATTCGCCCCGGCTGCCGAACTGGAAAGCCGCATGGTGGGAGCGGCACGCCAGTTCGTGAAGGACGCGCGTCAACTGGACGTTCACTTGGTGATGGTCAGCAGTGAGGTTGGGCAATCGCTGGTTGCCACCACGCCGGTGGGAAGACGCTTTCAGGACTTGCTGGGAACCGTGAATCAGGCGTTGGCCACAACCGCGGACTCGGTGACGCTGGTCGCCGCCGGAATTCCCGTCACTATCAAATCGGCGGCGCTGAGCGGTTAGCATCCGGCGGCGGGCGTTTTGAGCGCCGTCTGCCGTGTGCTAATCTTGCTGTCATGGACAACGAACCCGCAGAGAACCCTGAAAGGCTTCCAGCCACTATTGTTGAGCATGGTTTGGGCAGGGCCACCGCGGCAGCGCCCGGGACGTGTGGCGAGCTGGTGCAGGGGATGACGGGCGGCGCGCATTTTCTGGTTACCTGTCCGATCAACCTGTACTCCCGGGCCACCGTGGCGCTTAGGGTAGCCCCAAAGGCTCCGAGGGTACGGTTCAGCGGCGCCGATGCCTGCTACCCGAAAACGCGGGACGCCGTCACGGCGGCGCTGGAGAAAATCGAAACGCTGACCAAAACGGCCCATTTGTCGGCTGAAGTCAACATTGCGAACTCTATTCCCCTGGGCAAAGGGATGGGGAGCAGCACCGCAGACATCACCGCGGCAGTGGCCGCCTGCGCTGCTGCTGCCGGCGTCGCGCTGGCGCCGGACGTAATTGCCAACATCGCCCTGGCGGTGGAGCCCACCGATGCCGTGATGTTCCCCGGCATCACGCTATTCGACCACCGCAACGGCAGCATTGCTGAATATCTGGGAGAACCGCCACCCATGGAAGTGATCGTCATTGACCGGGGCGGGCGGTTGGACACGCTGGAATTCAACCGCATCGACCGTTCGGGCCAGTGGACTGCGGTTGCCGGGCACACCGACGCTGCCCTGGAACTGGTCCGGGAAGGCGTGCGACGGAGTGATCCTGAACTGGTGGGACGCGGCGCCACCATCAGCGCCCGGGCCGGCCATCCGGACGGCGCCGGGGGTTGGGTGGAACGGGCGGCGGAATTCGCCGCCGACGTCGGGGCCGCTGGTATCAACGTGGCCCACAGCGGAACGGTGGTGGGCATCCTGCTGGATGCTCGAAAACGGCACAGCAAGCCCGTGTACCGTCGGGCCCGGGAGGCGTTCGCCGATGCCGAGAGCGTGCGGCATTTCAGGGTCATCGGCGGCGGAGTGCGGGCTTGACCCATCAGCTCCGGAGGCGAGGCTGCTTCTGCAGGCGTCTCCCGTGGAAAAGGTACTGCTGGGAATAGCCGGCGTATCTGCCGAAATATTGCTGCGCCCAATCCACCATCGCCCGGTCGGGGGGCTTTTTCTGCATTGGGAAATACCACTCGGCCAGGGCCCGCCGGACCCAAACATCGACTGGGAAGGCTTCCATTTTTTCCAGAGAGAACACTGCGATACAGTCGGCAATCTTGGCGCCAATGCCACGGCATTCCATCAGCCGGGCCTTGGTTTCCGGGTAGGGCAGCCGGATCAATTCTTCCAGGTCCAGCGCGCCGGACCGCACCATGTCGGCAGCAGCTATCACGTACGGCGCCCGGAAACCGAGCCCCAACTCCCGCAACCGCCCTTCGCCGGCAGACGCCAGGCGTAGCGCGTCGGGAAAAGTGTGTCTCACCTCGCCGTCCAGCTCCAACGGCTCGCCCAGGCTGTCGGCCATGGCCTCCATGTTCTGGTGGATGCGCGGGATGTTGGACGTAGCAGAGCAGATGAACGCCACGGTGCATTCCCAGGGGTCCTGGCGCAGGATTCGCAGACCGTCGTATTTTTGGACCATAGCGGCGACCCGTCGGTCGCGGCAGATCTCGTCGTAGATTGCGGCGATGTCGTCGTCCAGTCGGAAATAGGAGGCGAGCAGTCGGTTGATGTCGGCGTCCCGGCCCGGTGGGTTGCCGGTATAACGGTACTCAACGTCGCCATTGTTCTGGCGGAGGTGCACCAGCCGTTCACCGAGGACGCCCGAATACCAGCCATCCCCCAACCGGCGCCAGCGGTGCGCCTGCCCGCTCTCCAGGCTCTCGGCCAGGTCGAAGGGCTGATTAACGGTGAGACGCACGGTCCAACTGGAGCCAGCGGGCCGCCTGCTGTCCTACGCTGGCCATGCTCGACGGCTGGAACGAGCAGGTGGGCAGCGCGTCCAGGAAGCGATCACCGTAGTTGGCGGTTTGGATGCGCCGGTCGAGGATGACCACGACGCCGCGATCGGTTTTGTTGCGGATGAGTCTCCCGAAACCCTGCCGGAAGCGGAGCATGGCGGTGGGGACCTGAAAATCGTTGAAGGGGTTGTTCCAGAGGTTGCCGCGGGCCTTGACGATGGGGTCGGTGGGCACCGCGAAGGGCAGGCGACAAAGCAGCAGCCCGCGCAGCACGCCGGGATCCATGTCGACGCCTTCCCAGAAACTCGCCGCGCCCAGCAAGACCGACCTCGGGTTGGCGCGCAACCGGTCCGCAATCTGGCGTGGGGTGCCGTCAATTCCCTGGGCAAGGACGGCGATGCCCTCCGCCCGCAGCAATCCCCGCACCTGGTAGGAGGCTTCACGCAATGCGTTGTGGGAGGTGAACAGCGCCATCAGGTGACCGTCCAGGGCCCTGGCCAGGTTTAATATCACCTGGGCAGTTGCCTGGTTGAGGTCTGCGGACTGGCGAGGGTCGGGCAAGTCCTGGGGAATCATCAACAAGGTGTTGCGTTCGTAATTGAACGGACTGTTCACCTGCAGCTCATCGCTTTCGTCAGGGAACCCCACTCGGTTGCGGAAAAAATCGAAGTTGGAATCGGTAGCCAGGGTGGCTCCGGTCAATACCACCGTTCCTTTGTCGGCGTACAGACTTTCGCGCAGAATGGGGCCTACCGCGAGCGGCGTGGAATGGACGGCAACGGTGCGCCGGGCCATGTCGAGCCATTGAATCTGTTCGGGATCATAGCGGCCAAACACGGTGGACAGGTTGTCGTTGAGTTGACTGATGGCTTCGATGCAGCCGACCAGTTCACCGGCGCCGATGTCCTGCGACCCGATGGGTGCATCCCGGGAGATTTGCCGCTGGTAATCCTGCAGCGTTCTTACGCACTCGTTGATGAGGGCGGACGCGGATTCCCACTCCATCGCTACGGCGCCCCATTCCCGGGATTGCCTGACCTTGTCGTCGAGCGTCAATGCTTCGCGGCTGCTGTCGGGCTGGTTGGTATTGCGGCGGTACATCTCGGTAACGGCGGACCACAGACTCTCCCAGGCCTGCTCTGCCGCGTTGCACGACGCCGACGCGTTGTTGGCGCCATCGGTCACGAGCGCCAGTCTGGCCAGGACGCGCCGGGCACTTTCCAGCTCCCGGGGCAGGGCATCGTGGAACACTTCAAAACCCAGTTGTCGGCTGGCCTCGTCCTCCAAGTGGTGAGCTTCGTCGATAATTAAACGTTCATAATCCTGCAGGACGGTGCCGCCCACCGTCAGGTCGGCCAGTAGAAGAGCGTGGTTGACCACCAGGATGTGCGCCTCTTCGGCCTGCTGGCGGGCCTGCCGTAGAAAGCAGGGCGCGCTGCCCCAGAAGGCGGGACACACCTCCGGAGTATCGGCGCTGATTCGGGACCAGGCCCGTAGGTCGGAAAAATGGAGGTTCAGGTTGGTGCGGTCACCGGTGGTGGTGTCGTCCAGCCAGACGGCGGTCTTGCCAATGACGCGGGCCTCATCTTCGTTCATCGCGTCTGCCAGGGCGAGATTGTTCCACCGATGCAGGCACACGTAGTTGGACCGGCCTTTCAGCTGGGCCGCCTTGACGACCCCGGGATGCAGTATGCCAGCGGCTTCCAGTATCCCGATCACCGCAGGGATGTCTTTATTCATCAACTGTTCCTGCAGATTGATGGTATTGGTGGAGATCACCACCCGCTGGCCATGGGTAGCGGCGTACACCACGGCGGGCAGCAGATAGGCCAGGCTCTTACCGATGCCGGTGCCGCCCTCCACGATGAGTTTGCGCCCCTGATAGATTGCCCGGGTTACGGCTTTGAGCATCTCGGTTTGTTGGGGACGATCTTCGAACCCGGGGAAAGCCTGGGCGAACAGCCCGTGGGGGGACAGCAGCTCTTCAACCTGCTGTTCGGTGACGTCCCGCTTTATGGCGGCGCCCAGCGGTCCGCCGGTTGCGACGGACATGCGGTTGGACAGGCTGGCCAGATTCAGCCCGTTCAATCCGACGGTTTGGGCGCTGTCTGGGTCTACCAACGGGGCATTAGCGCCGGCGGCGTGGGGAATCAGGCCATCCAGCAAGTCGGCCACCGGCGCGCCGGCAGCGCGGGCTGCCCGGGCGATCAGCGCGACCTTGGCGGCAGGTTGGCGGGCGCCGATTTCCAGCAGGCGATTGAACACGCCGGCGGTTACTTCGGCGTCAGCATCGGCACGGTGAGCCTGGGAATGGTCCAGGTCGAGCTGCTGAGCCAGGGCCGACAGGTTGTATTCGGGCGCCGACGGCAGGAACACCGATGCCAGATCCCAGGTGTTGTAACTCCGGTTGGCCAGGGGAAGGTTATGGGATTCCAGGAAGTCCAGGTCGAATTTGACGTTGTGGCCAACCAGCGGGTAATCGGCCAGGAATCCGGCCAGTCGGTCGGCGATCTGGCCGAACGACGGCGCCCGTTCGAGCTGCGACGGGCTGATGGACGTCAGTTGCTGGATGAACTGGGGAACCCGGCGTCCCGGGTTGACGAAGGTTTGGAAGCGCTCCAGCACTTCGCCGCCCCGGAATTTGATGGCGCCGACTTCGATGATGGTGTCGCCGTGGGGGTTCAGACCGGTGGTTTCCAGGTCGATGGATACGAACACCTGCTGGAAGGGGTCGGCGGGCCGTAATCCTGTTAGTGTCATAAGCTTTGGCCTGGGTGGTTGCGGTGGAGGCCGGCGTTGACCGGAAACCAGGCATTTGCTCTCGTGTCAGCCGGGAGTACGCAGGGAACAGGGCCGTGGTTCGCCCTGGCGCAAACCTTGCATGGGGCGGAAATCGCCGCGATGGAGCGCGTTCAGGAACTGGGCTTCATCCAAGATCTCGTCGGGGAATTCGGTTACAAAGCGCCCCAAACCGTGAGTGCTGTGGGCGTCGCTACCGCCGGTCACGGGCAGTCCCAGCAGTTGGGCAACGTCGGCGGCGAACCGATTTTCCTCGTCCGATGTGCCGCCGTTGGCGATCTCGACCGCGTCGGTCAGTTGAAACACCGGGTGTTCCATTCCCTGGGACGGCGCCGTGGGGATCGGTTCTTTGGGGTCGGGATACAGGTAGGGGCGGGTGCGGTGATGCTGTCCAAGCACTCCCCGGAAGGGATGAGCGGAAACCACGTAACCACCGGATTTATGGGCCGACTTGCTGAGCTCTTCGGCCCGGTTGAAACCGCTCTGGTAGCGGTCCACTCCGAAGGCCAGGATGTGCCCCATATCGGTATCGGCTTCCATGGCCCGGATGAGGACCACGTTGTGGAGTCTGGCGAAGGCAGCGAATTCGTGCCGATCCCAGGGGCCGGCGTGTTCGGTGATGCAAAGGCCCCGCAGACCCAACCGCTCTGCTTCCAGGACGAGGTCTTCAGGGGTCAGGCTGGAATCGGCGCTACCCTTGGTGGTGTGAATGTGGAGGTCAAAAAGTCGGGCCATAAGCTCAACCAGTCTAGTCGTCAAACCCCCGAAGCGTCAATGACATAATGTCGCTGGAATTTAAACGTCGCTGGAATTTGGTGGAATGATGGTCGGTATGGCGCTGTCATCGAGTCTGCTAAAATGCGCCGACGGTGGGGTGCGGAACCGCCGTCCAACAGGAGATGACCAAAATGGCGAAAGTAGGATTCATCGGATTGGGAACCATGGGCGCCAGCATGGCGTACAACTGCCTGCAGGGCGGCAACGACATGGTGGTGCACGACATCAGGCGTGAGGCGGCGACGCGGCACCTTGAGGCCGGCGCTCGGTGGGCCGACACTCCCCGGGAGGTGGCCGCCGAGTCGGACGTCGTATTCACTTCGCTGCCGGGCCCGGTAGAGGTGGAAGCGGTTTCGTTGGGCGAGGACGGTATCATGTCGGGCATGGCGGCGGGCAAAACGTATTTCGATTTGAGCACCAGTTCCCCTACGCTCATCCGCCAGATCCACGACCGCGTGGCTCCCCAGGGCATCAACGTGCTGGATGCTCCGGTAAGCGGCGGCCCGGCCGGCGCGGCCAGCGGACGCCTGGCCATCTGGGTTGGCGGCGACAAGGCGGTGTTCGACCAGCACAAGGCGGTGTTGGATTCCATCGGCGACGCTGCCTACTACGTTGGCCCCATCGGCAGCGGGGCGGTGGCCAAGCTGGTGCACAACTGCGCCGGCTATGTGGTGCAAACCGCGCTGGCCGAGGTATTCACGATGGGAATCAAGGCCGGCGTAGACCCATTGGCGCTGTTCCTGGCGGTACGCAAGGGGGCCGGCGGGCGTCGCGGCATGTTCGAGGGGTTGGCGCAGCACTTCCTGATCAACAGTTACGACCCGCCGGATTTCGCCCTGCGCCTGGCCCGCAAGGACGTTGACCTGGCCGTCGGGGTGGGTCGCGAATTCGACGTTCCCATGAAGCTGGCCAACACCACGCTGGCAGAGCTAACCGAAGCGCTGAACCGGGGCTGGGCCGGCCGCGATTCCCGGGTGGCCATGCTTTTGCAGGAAGAGCGAGCTGGCGTGGAGTTCCACGTCGATCCGGAAGAACTGCGTAAGGCGTTGGAAGAGGGATAGGCCAGCGGATATAACGGCTCCCACACGTGTTTTGGAGTGACGGCATGATGATTACGCGACTGATATTGGCTAACTGGCGTAATTTCACCGACGTCGATATAGCTCTGCGCGAACGAGCTTTCATCATAGGACCAAATGCATCCGGCAAGTCCAATCTGCTCGACGCTATCCGCTTTCTTAGAGATGTGGCGAAACGAGAAGGTGGTGGATTGCAAGCCGCCGTTAGGCGACGCGGGGGGGTTAGAGAGATTAGGAGTTTATCCGCCCATTCCGGATTGGGCGTGCGAATAGAAGTGCATCTAAGCCGTAATGTTGGCGAGCCGGCAGAGTGGGTTTACCGGTTGGCTTTCGGGGTAGAGCAATCTGGTCATCATCGTACCGTGGTGCACGAAGAAATGGTGCAGCGTGATGGGAAGACGTTGCTCCAACGCCCGGATTCAGAAGACGGGAACGACCCGGAACGGCTGACTGCTACTGCGCTAGAGCAAATCAATGTCAACCGGGAATTCCGCGACATCGCCGAGTTTTTCGACACCGTTACCTATCTTCATCTCGTACCACAGATGGTCCGCCACGGCGCAGAGATAGGGGGTAATCGGCTCGAAAATGATCCATTCGGGCAAGGGTTTTTGGAACGCATAGCTGATACCAACAGTAATACGCGTAGAAGTAGGTTGACCAAAATTGCCACCGCTCTGTCCCACGTAGTGCCTCAAATGAAGGAATTAACCTTTGAACGTGATGCTGCAACTGGACAACCACACTTGAAGGCCCGTTTCGACAATTGGCGCGCCCATGGAGTCTGGCAACGGGAAGACCGGTTCTCGGACGGTACATTGCGTTTGATTGGGCTGTTTTGGTCCTTGCTGGAACGAGATGGATTGCTGTTATTGGAGGAACCTGAGATTTCGTTAAACCGCGATATAGTCCTGCGTCTGCCAAGTTTGATTTACAGGTTGAGCAGTCCAATCAGGAGGCGACACAGAGGTGAACGATATAGTGACCGACGGCAGGTGATTTTGACTACCCACAGTGCAGACCTATTATGCGACGAAGGCATAAATGGATGGGAAGTTCTATTCATCACTCCAGAGAAAGATGGCTCAGTAGTCAAAACCTTGGCAGATGAACCCAGCATGCGCGGCATCCTGGAATCGGGCGTGATGCCGGGAGAGGTAGCACCCTTCAGAAACGACGGATATCAACTGCCGTTTGATTTGGGACTCACTGGCTGATGCCATGCGAATCACCATAGGCGTCGAAGATTTAGTGTCGGAAACTGTCGCTAGACGCCTAATCGAAGATTATTGCCCTGGCGCAAGCATCGTCCGAACGATTGGCTTGAAGGGCAAAAACCATCTTAGGCAAAATATTCGCGCTCTCAATCAAATCGCACTTTATCAGGGCCCTGCGCTCGTCTTAACTGATCTCGATCAACCTTGCGGTTGTGCGCCGACGCTCGTCCACAATTGGATCAGCGGACTTACGGTATCTTCCAATTTGTTGATGCGAGTAGTCGTAATGGAGATCGAATCGTGGTTACTCGCTGATCGCACTGGCATATCCAATTGGCTGTCTATCCCAATTAGCCGATTGCCTTACGATCCCGAAAAAATTGGTGATGCAAAGCGCACGTTGGTGGAGCTGGCTCACCGCAGCCGCCACCGAAATCTGCGGGAGGCGATAGTTCCTCGCCGAGGAATCGGGACACACGCAGTCGGGCCTGGATATAATTCTGCCGTTAGCGAATTTGCAACTACTATATGGAGCCCAGACCAATCTAGACGTCATGCCCAGAGCTTAGATCGCACGATCAACCGATTAATTGGGTTACCGACGCTTTAGCGATCCTCCAATTAATCCGCCGCCGGCTCCCAACGCAGCACCGGCCGCCGCGCCGCCGTCGCCTCGTCCAATCGCGACACCGGGGTGGTGTGCGGCGCGTGCTGCACCAGCTCCGGATCGGTGGTGGCCTCGCTGTCGATGGCCCTTAACGCATCGATGAAGGCGTCCAGGGTGTCCCTGGTTTCCGACTCGGTGGGTTCGATCATCAACGCCTCATGGACGATGAGCGGGAAGTACATGGTGGGGGCGTGAAACCCGTAATCCAGCAGCCGCTTGGCCACCTCGAGGCCGCTGACGCCCCGTTCGCGCTGCCGGTCTGCCGAGAACACGACCTCGTGCATGCACGTGCGGTCGTAGGGGAGAGCGTAAATGTCCTTGAGGGAGTGCATGAGGTAGTTGGCGTTGAGGACTGCGTTGGCGCTGATTGAAGTGAGCCCGGCGGCCCCCAGCGTGCGGATGTAGGTGTAGGCGCGCACCAGCACACCGAAGTTGCCGTGGAACCCGCTGATTTTGCCGATGCTATCGGATGGTTCTACCAGTTCAAACTGGCCGGCTTCGGTCAGCTGAACCACCGGGGCGGCCAGGAAGGCGGCCAGGTTTTCGCCGCAGCACACCGGACCGGCTCCAGGACCGCCGCCGCCGTGGGGCGTGCTGAAAGTCTTGTGCAGGTTGAGGTGGCAGACATCGAAGCCCAACTCGCCGAGCTTGGCGCGGCCCAGCAGGGCGTTCATGTTGGCTCCGTCGCCGTAAACCAGACCGCCGCAATCGTGGACAATCCGGCAAACCTCGAGGATGTTGGTGTCAAACAGACCCAGGGTACTGGGTAGCGTGATCATCACGCCGGCCAGGTCGTCGCCGGCCAACTCGCGCAGGGCGCCAAGGTCGGTGTTGCCATCGGCGTCGGAGGGGAGGGTGACGACGTCGAAACCAGCCATCGCCGCCGATGCCGGGTTGGTTCCATGGGCGCTGTCGGGGATGGCCATTCTGGTGCGCCCGGTGTCGCCATGAGACAGGTGGTAGGCGCGCATCATGAGGACGCCGGCCAACTCGCCGTGTGCGCCGGCCAGCGTGGCCAGGCTGGTGGCGGCCATGCCGGTAACTTCGGTCAGGTAGCCCTGCAATTTGTGGAGCAACTCCAGGGCGCCCTGGGATTGGGCGGTGGGCTGAAGGGGATGGATGCCGGCGAAACCGGGCAGGAAGGCGATTTCGTCGTTTACCTTGGGGTTGTACTTCATCGTGCACGACCCCAGGGGATAGAAATGGGTGTCGATGCTGAAGTTCAACTGGCTCAGGGCCGTGAAATATTGGACGACCTCGGGCTCGGATACCTCGGGCAGGGGCAATTCGTCGCGCAGGTAGGCCGCGTCGGGTAACGAGGCTGCCGGCACGTCCAGCGCGGGCGTAATTACTCCCACCCGGCCGGGTACGCTGCGGTCCATCAGCATTTGGGTGGTATCGCGGTTTCCGCCTTTGTTCAGCATGGTAAACGGGAACTCCGGTTTAGCCTGATTGTGAGTTGAGTCTCGCCTGATTGCGAGTTGAGTCTCGATGGTATCGCGTTAGTTAGCGGCGTCAGTCAGCGGCGGTAGTCAGCGAACGGATGCCAGCGCGTCCACCAGGGCGTCGATCTCGCTGCGGGGGTTCATTTCGGTGACGCATAGCAGCATGCCGTTGTCAAAACGGTCGCTGACGTCCAGGCCGCCGAGGATGTTCTGCGCCATGAGCTGACGGTTGATTTCCTCCGGCGGGGCCGGGCAGGACACCACGAACTCCTGGAAGAATGGTCCGGCTTCCGCCTGGGCATAGCCGGGCAACTCTGCGATGCGTTGCGCGGCGTAATGGGCCTTGTGGTAGCACAACTCCGCCACCTGGCGCAGGCCGTGGCGCCCCATTGCCGCCAGGTAGATGGCCGAGGCGAGGGCGTACAACGCCTCATTGGTGCAGATGTTGGAGGTGGCGCGTTCGCGGCGGATGTGCTGCTCCCGGGTCTGCAGGGTGAGCACGTAGCCGGTGCGACCCTCGGTGTCGGTGGTGCGGCCCACCAGCCGGCTGGGCATCTGGCGAATGTACTGCTGCTTGCAGCTGAAAAGACCCAGGTAGGGTCCGCCGTAAGAGGGCGGTATGCCCAAGGGCTGTCCTTCGCCGGTGACGATGTCGGCACCAAAGGCGCCCGGAGGACGGAGCATCCCCATGGCCAGGGGGTCGGCTGAGATTACCAGCAGAGCGCCGTCGTCGTGGGCCGCGTCGGCCAGGGCGGCCAGATCGTCGAGACCGCCGTAGAAGTTGGGATACTGGGCGACGATGCCGGCGGTGGCTTCGGTAACCGATGCGCCAACCTGGGCGGCGGGCACGGTGTCGATGGTAATGCCCTGCGCCTGGCAGTAGGTGGCGATCACCTGGCAGTACGCCGGCGCTACGGAATCGGCAACGACCACCTGCTGGCGTCGGGTCACGCGGCAGGCCATCAGCACCGCTTCGGCCAGGCTGGTTGCGCCGTCGTACATGCCGGCGTTGGCGACCTCCATGCCGTAGAGTCCGCTGATCATGGTCTGGAACTCAAAGATGACCTGCAACGTTCCCTGGGATACCTCAGGTTGATACGGCGTGTATGCGGTCAGGAATTCCCCGCGAGTCATCAGGGCTTTGACGATTGACGGAATAAAGTGATGGTACGACCCGGCGCCCAGGAAAGATGGGCCGCTGCTCAGGGGTCGATTTTTAGCGGCGAGCTCACCTAGTTCGCGCTGGATTTCCAGCTCGGACATCGGGTCGGGTAATTCCAGGAGGGGATTACGAAAACCGTCGGGAATATCATCGAACAAATCGTCCACGGTTCGCAAACCGATTGCGGCGAGCAGTTCTTCCTGCTCGGCAGGCGTGTTTGGGATGTAATGGGATTGGAAGTTAGTAACCATTCAGAACTGCTCCGTGAGTTGCGGATTAATCATCCCAAGCAAGAGCTTGATCAGGGTCAGGGGAGATAGTTTGGACTCGCCACGCTGCTTTATCTTTGAGTGCGGCCAAGCTTATTCTAACGCGGAATGCCTCGCCCCGTGTCGGAGCATTCCGTCCGGCGAGCCATATAGAATCATTCACTGTTGGGTTGTACCGATCTTGCAGGAGTCCGTTGGGCAAGCATAAAACCGAGACAGAATCGAGGCGGTTGGGCACGCTGTCCGCTGAGCTTTCTGAATAGTTATACTTGACGAATATCGTGGTCGTCAGGTATTTGTCATTCCGTACCATTGCGATATTTTCCAAATCGCCTGGGATATCCACCGTCTGATTCTGTCTCACCTGACGGATGCGCATGGAGGTTTGGGATGTTTGGATAGTAGCGGTGCGAGCGCCGGCCGTTTTCTCTGCTTTGGAATCTACAAACAGCGCTTGTCGCAACGCATATTCAGGATAAAATAAATAGGTAGTCCTTTTGTAGTCAATCTTGCCGAACAACCTTACGGGTATGGTTGGCATCCCTTGCCGGTCCAGGGCTTCACGGGTAATGTCCTCACCTATGTCGGATACCAGGTCTGACTCGTTCTCGAATATCTCGACGGCCTCAGCTCTGAAATCATGGATGGCCTGAACTACCATCCGTAGAGTAGCCTTCTCTATCTGCTCAATGGTGTCAAGATTAGCCTGAAGGTCGCCAGCTTTCAGCGTCATAGCGTCAGTCTTAATGAGGGAGTCAACGCTTCTTGTACCCGTTCCCTTGCCAACTGTACGCTTTGAGGATTCAAGTCAAACCCAATAAATTGCCGCCCTTCCCCTATCGCGGCTAATGCAGTAGTCCCACTGCCAATAAAGCAGTCCAGCACCAAGTCATTTGGCTCCGTTAGCAACCTTATCATCCGGCGCGGTAATTCTAGCGGAAATTGCGATTCGTGAGCGTTATTAGAGCGAACCGACCGGATGTTCCACACTCCCCGCGAACCCCACTTTGCCCATTCGTCGGCATCTAGCCGTTCCCGATTCACCACCGTTATTCCCGGCTTCCAGAAAATCAGCAGATGCTCCCACTCGTCCACCGAACGATAGGACAGGCTGTGCCACCTGCTGTTTTCCCAACACGGATCCTTTACCCACACACGCCGGTCATAGAGATAAAATCCTGCGTCTTCAGCCCATCGCTCTACCAGTCCGGCGGTGAGTTTCACTCTGGTCTGAGGTGCGTACTTGCCCCCCCTTACGTTGTTGTTTTTCAGCCGCCGGTCGATGGTCTGTTCGCTGCACCCCAGCAGGGCAGCCAGCTGGTGCTTGTCAAAGCTGGGATTGTCCCGCTGTGCGACCAGCACCTCATTCCGAGTAATTTTAACCTTCTTGGCACTGACGTTATCCGCCTGGATTCGCGGCATATCCGGGTCCTCGAAAGCCAGAATATCGGCAATGTTAATCCCCAGAAAACCGCCGACTTTGATGACGGAGTAGTGGGCTGCAATCGTTTGTTCCAGCAACGTTGCCCACTCTCGAAAATTCACGTGGGATTCGTATGACTTCCCTAGGCAATAGGGAGGCGACCAGAAACTCAGGGCCACCGATTCCGGCATCACTTTTTTCAACAACGTTCTAGCATCACCGGGATATATCAGGTTTGGTTGCAAGTAAGAGGATGTAAACATGTCCGCCGATGACCCCATCGCTTGAATCAGCCCTGCGCTGGCGCGCCACCATCCTTGCCCTAACCCCTCCACGTTGTCAAGAGGCAAGCGGTCAGTGGCAATCTTTTCTTTCTACGCCAGCACCCGATATCGGTAGCTGGATTCCAGCAAGTCACCTTCGGCAAATCGACTGAACCTCAGGGGGGACAGGTCTACATCGCGGCTGTGACCTTCCAACACCAGCTCGGCCATCGCTTTGCCGATGGCCGGCGACAGCTTGAAACCGTGGCCGCTGAAGCCGATAGCGCAATACAGGCCCGGTATGCCGGGCACTGCGTCCAGAATGGGATGCCAGTCCGGCGTGGTGGTGAAGAGGCCCGACCATCCCCCCCGCAGGTAGGAATCGGCCAACCCCGGCACCCGCCGACCCAACCGCGCCAGGGCGGAAGCGGCGTCGGCGGTTTCGATGCCCTCCGGGTAGGCATCCGGGTCGGGGGCTTCCTCGTCGTCGCCGAATCCCATCATGGTGAAGGCCGAGCCATCGGGACGGAAGGAAAATGACTGGCTGATGTCTCCCACCGTGGGGTGAGCGGGAACCCTTTCCACCGGGCGGGCAACGGTGGCCACCTGGTGGCGGACCGTTATCAACGGGACATCGACTCCCAACCCGCCCAGGAATTGCTGCGACCAGGGGCCGGAAGCAACTATCACTTTATCCGTGGCGATGCGTTCGCCGGATACTGTGGTAACTGCCTGGACGCGACCGCCGGCCGTTTCCACACCCGCTGCCGCAGTCCGCAGGGCAATGCGGGCGCCGGCCTCCGCGGAGCGAGCGGCGTATGAAGTGGTGACCAGGTGAGGATTGGCGTAGCCGGATTGAGGTTCCCAGGCGGCGCGCTCGTCTTCATAGAGGCGGATGGAGGGGGCAACGTGGGCCACGTCATCCGGCGTCACCAGCGACGTGGGAACGCCCAGCTCCTGCTGCATCGCCACGTTGCGCTCCAGGCCAGCGCTATCGGCTTCGTTGACGACCACGAGGTAGCCGGTTTGGACGAATCCCGACTGGCCGCCCACTCGCTCGTCGAAGTCGGCGAAGACCTGGAGGCTTTGCCAGGCCAGCTCAGTGGTTATCGGGTTGGAGTAGTGCATCCGGCAGATGGCCTGGGAGCGACCGGTGCTACCGGATCCGAGCACGTCCCGCTCCAGGACGACCGTGTCCGTGACGCCGAGTCGGGTCAGGTGATATTGGATGGCGCAGCCTATGACGCCACCGCCGACGATCACGACGTCGGCGTGCCCAGGCGGGGAGCTACTCGTCAATTCCCTTCCACGACATGACGCGGTTGACGCTGATCACGATGGCGACCAGGGCCTGGTCGCTTTCGATCAGTTCGTTAGCGTCCTGCTCGCCCCGTTCTGCGCCCTCATAGCGCGAGAATATGCTGCGGACGGTTTCGCGGAGGTTTTCGCTGTCGATGGTGGCGTCGCCTTCCAGAATGACGTACTGATAGGGCCACTCGTCGGTTGCCACCGAGATGGCCACCTTGGGGTTTTTGCGGACGTTGCGGGTTTTTACCGCTGAGTCGCCGGACACCACCGTTATCTTCCCGTCTTCCCACTGATACCAGACCGGGGAGACGTGGGGGGTGCCGTCCGGCCTGATGGAGGCGAAATGTGCGACGTGAGGACCGGCCAGATAGGCGTCAATCTCCTGCGGAGTCAGTCGCGGCATGGCAACCTCCAACCCGAGGCGGTAATCGTCCCGCCCGCCAGGTCAGCAACATTATGATGCGATAATAATATCACACCGTTCCGGCGCCACTGGTTAATGCGCTGCTGGCAACCAGGGGGGAGACATCGTTGCGCCATACCAATCATAGCGGTATCATGAATCGCGGACATTCGCCGGAACCGCCGTTGCCCCGAGGGACGATGCCAGCAGAAACCACCACCTCCGAGAACCTGCGAACCGCTCTTTATCAGACCCATGTAGACCTTGGCGCCCGCATGGTGCCCTTTGGCGGTTGGGATATGCCCGTGCAGTACCAGGGCGTAATCGCAGAGGTCGCCGCCGTCCGCAATTCTGCCGGACTATTTGACGTTTCCCACATGGGGCGACTCCACATGGGCGGGCCGAACACTGCCGGACTGCTTGACATCCTGTTCACCGGATCTGCTTCCGGTTTGCGGGTGGGACGCGCCCGATATTGCTTCATCTGCAAGGAAACGGGCGGTGTCATCGACGATACCATCTTCTATCGTTTGTCACCGGATGAATTTCTGGTGATTCCAAACGCCGGCAACCGCCCCACCGTGGCCCTTTGGTTCGACCGGCAATTGGCGCACCATTTCGACGGACGGGGAGCGCAGATTACGGACCGCACGATGCTCACGGGGCTGTTGGCTATCCAGGGCCCCGCCGCCGCCGGGATCATCGACGGGCTGTGTGAGGATTTTTCGCCCGGGGCCCGGCTGGCGAGCAATCCCGGGCGTTCGCCCGTGCCCTCTCTGTTGCGACCCTTTGCCTGGGGTCGGGGACACATCGGAGGTCGCCGGGTTTTCATCGGTCGTACCGGATACACGGGGGAGGATGGGTTTGAACTGGCGTTCGGAGCGTCTGATGCGGCGCCGATCTGGGAGTCGCTGACCAGCGCCGGGGCCGAACCCTGCGGGTTGGGGGCACGAGATGTGCTGCGGCTGGAGGCCGGACTGCCCCTGCACGGCCATGAACTCACCGACGAGATTACTCCCATAGAAGCCGGGTTGAGTCGCTTCGTGCGACGGGACGGCGGTTTCAACGGCGCCGATGTTCTTGATCATCAAAGGGCATACGGAACGCCGCGCCGGTTGGTGGGTCTGACATCGCCGGGTCGCAGCGCCCCACGGGCTGGGTATAACGTGCTGATGGGCGACACGGTGGTGGGCGAGATCAGTAGCGGCAGCTACTCTCCAACACTGGAGAAGTGCATTGCCATGGCGTTTGTCGATCGGGACCACGCGGAGCTCGGAACCGTGCTTAACGTGGACATTCGCGGGCGGATGACCGAGGCTACGGTGGTCGGGTTGCCTTTTTACCATCGGCCCGCGTGACCGCTACGCGTGATCTCTAAACGATGTTTTCGGTTGAAACTATCCCCGGGAGGGCTTGATCAACGTGAATCCTGACGACCGCAAATACACCCAAGAGCACGAATGGTTGCTTCTCGAGGACGCCTCAACCGGCATGGCGCTGGTGGGGATCACTCACTACGCTCAGGATCAGTTGGGCGACGTGGTTTACGTAGAGCTGCCGTCGGTTGATTCTACCGTGGGGCACCTGACCAAGATGGGCGAGATCGAATCGGTTAAGGCAGTCTCCGACTTGTACTCCCCGGTGAGCGGCACGGTCACCGAGGTGAATGGTCGGCTGGCCCACGAACCGGAGCTGGTTAACAACGACCCCTTCGGCGACGGCTGGATGTTGCGGGTGCAGATTAGCGATCAGGCCGAGCTGAATGCGCTGCTGGACTCTGGCGCCTACGACGAGTATCTGGGGCAGCTGTAATCCGACTCGTCCGGTTCTGGGGCGGGCAGCCAGGCTACCCGGTAAGCGCTGTCCATGTCATGCCGG
Source organism: Dehalococcoidia bacterium (assembly GCA_965220105.1). Taxonomy (GTDB): domain Bacteria; phylum Chloroflexota; class Dehalococcoidia; order Lucifugimonadales; family UBA3495; genus Bin87. Next base: position 604,385 of record OZ244811.1, read on the forward strand.
AGGTTGACCGGCAAACTACCGTGGCGAGTCAGTTGACGCGGTAAAAGTCGCCGCCGCCGATCCATTGCACCCGTAGGGCCCGACCAGCCACGATTGGGGCAAAACGGATGCGCTCCGCCGTGGGTTCCCCGGGCGGCCCCACGGCAAACCAGCCCGAGGCGCGCTCGTCCGGCGTCTCCGGTGTGATGGCTTCTTCCCCTCCGTGAGGCCAGGCCAGGTATAGGCTGCCACGCCGCTGGATAACCCGGAAGTTGGACACATAGGGGGCGTGGCTGCGGTAGTGGCCGACCAGGGCCGCCCACTCCGTTGGATCCGTGCCCGGTGAGTCGGGCGTTGCGGTCTCTTCCCGAACGTACACGGAACCGCCGTGGTGCACCTCTGCCATCGCATCGTCACCATCGGCGGTGGTCGCATGGAATCGTAGAGGGAAGGGGTCGAAGGCGTCGTCAGGGACGCAAAATGTATTGCCGCTTATGTTCAGCAGCGCGATCCCGCCGGATTGCTCTAACGCCGAATCGGAGCCCGGCTCCACGAGTAGGCGGCCATCGTCGTTGCGGACGGACAGGCGGCCGCTGGTAGCGATGTTGACGTAGTTTCCGACGTAGCGACTGGGGCCGTCGACCCGATAGGGGTCAGGCATCGTGGGCGGTTCAGGGACGGGCGCCGTGTCGCGCACTGCTGCGGTCACCTGCAGGGCGTACCGGGCAGGAGCGTAGGTGTCCACACCATTGCCGTTACACAGCAACACCACCGCCAGGGATTCCGCCTGGTCAATGAGCATGATGGCTTGAAAACCCACGGTGCTGCCGCCGTGGCCGATGAACCGGCGCCCGTCGGCGGTGTGCGAGATAATGCCAAAGCCGTATCCGTAATCGTGTTCGTAGGCGTCGCCCCGATCCATGCGAATGAACGGCGCAACCATGCGGTCAAAAGTTGCCGCCGAAACCAGTGGTCGCAGCGGGCCACGCCCCCGGTTCAGCCACATCCTGGCGTAGCTGGCCAGGTCTGCGGCGGTGGCGGCGGGGCTGCCGTCGCCGGCGTCGTACTCCATCCAGGTGGCCGGAATGAGGGTGTCGTCCCGGCGATAGGGGCGGTCGTCATGAAGGGGCACGTATCCGGTTGCCATGCGGTGGCGTGTAGCATGGGTCACGGCGGGAACGGCGCCGGACATCCCCGACGGGTCCAGGACACGACGTGAAATAATATCGGCATAGGAAGCTCGCTCGATACCCTCCAGCAGCCAGCCCAGCATCTTGTAGCCCGTGTTGGAGTAATGGAATCGGGTGCCCGGCTCCCACGGGATCGCCACGTCTCGGAGCGCGTAGGCTTCGTAACGGGACGACGGGGTGAAATCGTTGCCTGTAGGGAGACCGGCAGTGTGGCTCAATACGTGCTGGAGGGCTACAGGACCGTGGCGGGAAGTGGGGGTGAACCAGGGCAGATGCGTGCTCAAAGGGGCGTTCAGGTCCAGCCGGCCGGCTTCTACAAGCTGCATCAGCGCCAGCGCCGTCATCGACTTTCCGATGCTGCCGATCTGGAAGGTGGTGTCGCCGGTTACCGGGAGGCCAGCGTCCCGGTTCCGGAAGCCGGCGTTGGCGGTGTGCAGCGTTCGATGGCGGTCGGTGACGGCCAGGGTCATGCCCGGCGCTGGCACGCCGCTCAGCCAGTGGCGCAGGTACCGGTCCAGCTGATCGAAACCCGGCGTCGTCATCTCAAATGCCTCACGCGGCCAGGTGCCGCAACAGGAAGCGCACGATCCTACCGAGGCCTGCCCGAGGGCGCACCCTGGCAGTAATGTAGACGTGGCCATGGGTTCCACCGTCCACGCCGGCGTTGCCCTGACCGCGCAATCTGAGACGCCGACCGTCCACCACCCCCGGAGGGATGGTGGTGTGCAGGCGGACGTCTCGGGGCAGACGCTGGAGCCCGGCGCAACGCCAGCACTGGGTTTTGCTCAGGGTCTCTTCGGGTTCCAGTCCGGTCCCCCGGCAACGGGGGCAGGTCTCCAGACGGTGAATCGAAAAGGTCTTGCGAGCGCCCCGGCTGGCTTCACGCACGCTGACGGTCAAGCCGACCTGAAGATCATCCCCGCGTTGCGGGACCGGAGCCGGGGAACGTGGGGTGATTACGACCCGTTGCCGGTGGGCTGTACCCCGGGTTGGTCGTCCGGCCCTGGTTTCAGTAACCCCGATCACGTCGTGCTGCCGACGGAGCGTCGGGTTCGACAGGGTTTTGTAGGCCTGGTTTATCTCCTGCATCCGGGTCTCCGCCTCAGGACCGGTATTCAGGTCGGGGTGGTAGAGGCGAGCGAGGCGGCGGTAGGCGGCGCGGATTTGGTCCGCGTTGGCGTTGGATGGAATGCCCAGGACTTGGTAATAGTCGCGTGTCATGGCGTAATGAGGGAGGGAGTCACTGTTACCTTGAGTGGGGGCGAGGTTGCACGGGGAGGATACCATACCCGATTTAAACGGCGACAAGAGACGAAGGTGCATGAAGTTTGCATCAGGGTCGATTGTTTGGCGAGGGCCGCCTGGATGGAAGTCGGTTGATGGCGAGGCGGTGGCAACATGAGCAGTCGCCCCGTCGACCGGCTCAGGGCAACTTTGGGCGTTGGGGCGACGTTGCGACGGACACCGGGTGACGCTTCAACAAGATCAAGGTGAAAGGGATGATGTATTTGGGCGGACCATTCGAAGTGCCTGGAGTTTGCATCAGGGTCTTTCGATTGTTCCCTAATGTCATTGCGAGGAGCGAAGCGACGTGGCAAGCTCGATCCGGTAGCCGGGTTTGCTTTGCCAACGAGATTGCCACGCTGCGCTCGCAATGACATTGCCGAAAATCGAAAGGCCCTGAGTTTGCATACCTCGGTTTGCCGCGGGTTAGCCCCCATGTTATAGTTAGTTGTCGGGGCGGGGCGTAGCGCAGCCCGGTAGCGCACCTGCATGGGGTGCAGGGGGTCGCCAGTTCGAATCTGGCCGCCCCGACCATTGTAAAACCTGGAAAAGGGATGGAATTTTCCGTCCCTTTTGTGGTGCACTCGGGCCTGTTGTACCGCCCGGATCTACGGGATTGATATTGACCGTGGGTCACATGGCGGTGCGCCCGCCGTCGACGACGACCTCGCTGCCCGTAACGAAGGACGCCTCGTCGGAAGCCAGGTAAATAACGGCGTAGGCGATGTCCTCGGGCCGGCCGATTCGCCCCAGGGGAGTGCGGCGCAGTTGTTCTGCTTCGGCGAGTCCGCCCCGGCTGCGGCGGGATTCCTGCAGCATGGGGGTGTCGATGGGACCGGGGTGCACCGAGTTGCACCGGATGCCTTCTGAGGCGTGTTGAATGGCGGTGGACTTGGTGAACAGGCGAACCGCGCCCTTGGTGCTGCTGTAGGCGGCCAGATTGTAGTCGTTGCCCACCAGGCCGGCGGTGGATGAGATGTTGATGATGCTGCCGCCGCCGGCTTCCCGCAGGGCGGGCAAGGACGCCTTGGTGCCGAGGAAAACGCCCTTGGCATTGACGTCGAAGATCCGGTCCCATTCTTCTCCGGTCATCTCCTCAATGCTGCGGCCCAACACGATGCCGGCGTTGTTTACCAGTACGTCGAGCTTGCCGTATTCCGACACCGCGGCGTTGACCGCAGCCTGCCAGTCCGCTTCGCTGGTTACGTCGAGGTGCATGTAGGTGGCCCGGCCGCCCAGCTCGCGGATCTCCGCCTCCACCTTCTGGCCGTCTTCGTCCAGGATGTCGCCGAAGACGACGCAGGCTCCTTCCGCAGCGAACATTCTGGCTTCCATTGCGCCTTGCCCTCGAGCGCCGCCACTGATCAGCGCAACTTTTCCGTCCAGTCTGGCCATGTTGCTCTCCTCCAATATTGGGACGCCGTGGGAAATGTGCCAAATTTTAGCCGTTGATAACGTCCCTGAATTCGCGAATGGCGTTGATGTGGGCGTCCGGGGTGGTCAGGTTAGCCGACATGGTGTTGACGGAAAAATGAGACGCCCCCATGCCTCGCCACATCTCGGACCGGGCCTGCCAGAACTCGGGGTCGCCGTCGGAGTAGTTGACCCGCGGTTCCATCCCGATGGAATCCGGGTCCCGCCCGGCGTCGGCGGCGTACTGCCGTACCTTGGCGATGATCGTTTCCGCCTCAGGATCGTCGGGCTGAAACTGGGGGAACCAGCCGTCGGCACAGCGTCCTACCCGGCTCAGCACACGATCCACGGGCACCGGGCCGCTGCGCCGGCTGCCGGCTCCCATCCAGATTGGTATGGGTCGCTGCACCGGCAGCGGGTTGATGCTGGCGTCGGTGACGTTGTGATATCTGCCGTGGAAATCCACGGATTCTTCGGTCCAAAGCCGGCGGAGCAGTTCCATCTGTTCCTCGGCGCGGCGACCCCTGGTCGAGAAATCTTCGCCCAGGGCTTCGTACTCCACATGGTTCCAGCCCACGCCCACGCCCAGGCGCAGTCGGCCGCCGCTGAGCACGTCGATCTCCGCCGCCTGCTTGGCCACCAGGGCGGTTTGACGCTGGCCAAGGATCAGGACTGCCGACACCAGCTCGACGCTGGTGGTCAATGCCGCCATGTAACCGAACAGCACGAAGATTTCGTGGAACAGGCTTTCTTTCGTGTAGGTGCCCACCCAGGGCTGATGGTGGTCGGTATCGGCGCCCAGCACGTGGTCGTAGGCGATGATGTGGGCGTAACCGAGTTCTTCCGCAGCCTGAACATAATCCCGGACTGCGACCGGGTCTGAGCCGATCTCAGTTTGCGGAAAGACGACGCCAACCTGCATTTTCTGGTCAGGCATACCTGGACCTCCCTAATTTTGGGGGATAATGTGGTTACCGATGATTGTAACGCTCCGATTTGCGGGGGGCAAACGGAGGGACGCCGGCTGGGCTAGGGGTTAGCCAGCAGCAGGTTCCAGACCAGGAAGAAGGCTACGACCGCGCTCCATCCCAACAACATGGCGATGCGGTAGACGCGGTTGAACCAGCGGTATTCCCAAATCGGCAGTTGCCGCTCGCGGGCCCGAATGGAGGCCGGGTTTTCGCTGGCCCAAATCCAGCGCCCGATGCGTTTGAACGGCGACATGCGAGTGGTTACTACCTTCCCGGCGGGTGGGTCGAAGGTGGTTGGCGCACCTTGGAGGGGCGGGTCTACAGGATTTGCGACAGGAAGTGTTTCACCCTCTCATGACGGGGGTTGTTGAAGAATTCGTCGGGTGGCCGGTCTTCGACGATCTGCCCTTCATCGAACATCACGATGCGGTCGGCAACTTCGCGGGCAAACCCCAATTCATGGCTCACGGCGAGGATGGTCATGTGGGAGGCGGCCAGTTCGCGCATCACTTCAAGCACCTCTTTGATCATCTCCGGGTCAAGCGCTGAAGTGGGTTCGTCGAACAGCATGATGTTGGGTTGCATCGCCAGGGCCCGGGCGATGGCCACCCGCTGCTGTTGGCCGCCCGAGAGTTGGGCGGGATATTTGTCGGCCTGCTCCGGGATCCCGACGCGTTCCAGCAGCTCGACGGCGATGGCTTCCGCCTGCGGCGCCGGCAGTTTACGAACCTTGGTAGGCGCCAGCGTGATGTTACGCATCACCGTCAGGTGGGGAAACAGGTTGAAGGACTGAAACACCATCCCTACGTCGCGGCGGATGGCGTCGATGTTGCGCACGTCGTTGGACAGCTCGATGCCGTCCACAAAGATATCGCCGCGCTGGTGTTGCTCCAGCCGGTTGATGGTGCGGATGAAGGTGGATTTTCCCGAGCCGGACGGCCCGATGATGACCACAACCTCGCCACGCTTGACGGTGGTGGTGATGCCGCGGAGGGCGTGAAAATTGCCGAACCACTTGTGCACGTCATGGCACACGATGATGTCATCGGACTGGTTGGCCGGCTCAGTAACGGTATTCATTTCACACCTCCTCGCGCCACAGGTCCTCCGCGTTCAGCGGTCACGTGGCTTGCCCGCCGTTATCGTACACCTACGCCCAGATGCTCCTCAACCTTTCCGCTGACATACGACATTCCATACGTGAACACCCAGAACACCAGCGCCAGGAAGATGAAGAGCTCCCTCACGTTATCCAGGTACGGGAGAGCGCCATTTTCGACGTAAGTCGTGGCGAAATTGCGGCTGAGTTCCACTATGTCCAGCATCCCGATGATGTACACCAGGCTGGTATCTTTGAACAGCGCAATGAATTGGCCCACGATGGTGGGAATTACGTTGCGGATAGCCTGGGGCAGCGAGATAAACATTGTCGTTTGCCATTGGGGCAATCCCAGGGCGCGAGCCGCCTCCTCCTGACCGGGATCGAGGGCCTGCAATCCTCCCCGGATGTTCTCCGCCATATAGGCCGCGCTGAACAGTGTGATGATGATGGCCGCCCGGAGCACCGAGTTCAGCGGGAAGTTTACCGGGAATGCCAACGGCACCAGCACCTGGGACATAAACAGCAGAGTGATTAGCGGCACCCCTCGGAACACCTCGATGAACACCACACACAGCAGTTTAACCACCGGCAACCGGCTGCGCCGTCCCAGCGCCAGCGCAATCCCGATGGGAAAGCTTGCTACAATGCCGGCCACCGCCAACAGCAGATTCAGCATCAACCCGCCCCAATACAATACCGAGACCGGTTGCAGGCCGGGCACTCCGGAAAGACCTCGGAGTAACACCAACGTCAACAGGAACGCAAGCACGCTAATGGTGGCTACCCAACGCCAGGAGCCCAAAGGCGTGTAACGGGCCAGAGCCCAGCCCACCAGCAGCGACGGTATGTTTGCCAGCAGCAGCAGGCGCACATCCCACCCCATGCGCTCCAGACTGTAGGGAAGGAATGCAAAAAGCGAGATCACCACAACGACCATAATGGCAATGCGCCTGGCAATGCCGCCGGCGACTACCCAGGTCATTCCCAACAACAGAGTAACCATCATCAAGGCGACTTGAGGCCGCCAGAAACAGTTCTGTCCCGAACAGGCCGACTCCGCGTTGTACTGGCCGATTAGCAACAGACCACCCAAGGTCGAAATAACCGTGAAGTCGGCGTCTATCAGCAACCAGCTCAAACCGTACCAGAGGGCCAGGGCCGCCAGTCCGCCGACCAGCAGCGTGAGGGCGCTGTTGTACCAGTTGCTGAACAGGTTGGCGCGAACCCAACCCGCCGGTCCCGTTTCCCGGCGAGGTGGCGCCAAAGCCTCCGCAGGCATGGAGTCAGGAACGGTGGCCATCGGTTATCTGCCCACAATCCTGATACGGCGGTTGTACAGGTTGCCTATCAGCGAGTATGACAGGCTCATCGCCAGGTAGGCGGCCATGATCAGGATGAAAATGGAGACCGCCGGCGCGGTTTGCGTCATCGTCTTGGCCACGCTGGTCAGGTCTGAGTAGCCGATGGCGGCGGCCAAGCTGCTGTTCTTGGTGAGATTGAGAAACTGGCTAATCAGCGGCGGGATGATGACGCGCAGCGCTTGCGGGAACGTAACATTGCGCAGAGTGCCCATGGGGGACAGGCCCAATGCCCGGGATGCCTCCGTCTGCCCGCGCCCCACTGACTGGATGCCGGCGCGGACGATTTCGGCAATGAATGACGAGGTGTAGAGAACCAGCCCAATCTGCAGAGCCAGCAGGCCCCCGGAGATGGTGAACCCGCCGGCTATCCGCCCGAAAGTGCCCTGGGGCGCCGGCTGTGATATGACAAAAGGCGCGCCGCCGGCAAGGCTGATGACCAACCAGCTCGCCGCTCCGATGATGATGGCGGCGGCAAATCCGGCTACCAGCGGATAGGAGGCGACGCCGGTTGCGATTTCCCGCCGGGTCAGCCAGCGATGGATAACCACCCCGACGACGACAGCGACCACCGCCAGGACCAGCCACGCAATCCCCGCGGCCAGTCCCTCGGGGAGGGGGAACGGCATGGATATGCCCCCGTTGTTTACATACAACCGATTGGCGATGACATATCCCTCCCGCACGGGGGGCAAGGCCAGCACGATATAGAACCAGAAGTACAACTGGATTAGCAGGGGTACGTTGCGAAAGAACTCGATATACACCTGCGACAGCTTCGCCACCAGCCAGTTGCCCGACAGCCGGGAAACGCCGACGAATATTCCCACCAGCGTGGCCAGAATGACGCCGACGATTGACACCACGATGGTGTTGACGGCCGCGACGCCGAAAGCATAAAGGAAGGAGTTCGACTTGTCGTAAGGCAGGAAGTGCTGGCCGATGGGTGTCTGGTAAGCTCGGGACAGGAAACTGAACCCATAGGGTATTTCCCGATCCTCGATTGCGCTGGCGATGTTGAAGAAAAACCAGGCGACCAGAAACACCACGAGAAAGCCCGACACAATTTGCGCTGCCCACTGGATTACCTGGGCGTGCCGCCAAACCGGGATGCCCTGGTAGGTTAACCTGCTCTGTATCGTCGTCATAAGCGTTTGATGGCGCCAGGTTCGGCTCGGGCACATTCTAACTTATTGTGGGTGGCGGTTCACCCTGCGCAAAGATAACCGTAGGGGCGGGTTTCAAAGACCCGCCCCTATTAGGTTCGCATTCAGGATGCAGCGAATGTCACCGTTGGATTACCGCAGTGGCGCAGCGTAAATTTGGCCGCCTTTGGGGCAGTCTCCGCACGGAGCGTTGGCCCACAGCGCGTTGCGGCCATTCTCCCGCGGCAGGTTGACGCCTGCGGGGCCCAGGTTGCGATCATAAATCTCGCCATAGTTTCCCACGCCGCGAATCACGTTCTGGGCAGCGGTGTTGCTAATACCCAGGGCTTCCTGCCCGTAGGAATTTTCCGCCCCTTCCAATCCGAAGAGACGGTCAACTTTGATGTCTCCAGTAGCGTTGCTCGGCACGTTGTCCATCATTACGCCATAAGCCTCGGAATAGATGAGAATGGCCATTACCGTCTTCACGACGTCGAACCACTGGTCGTCGCCGTGGGGAACCACCGGGCCCAGGGGCTCTTCGGAGATGGTCTCTGGAAGAATCACATGATCGGCTCGGTTTTCAAAACCGCTGCCAATGGCTGCCAGTTGCGAGCGGTCGTTGGTAAATGCGTCGCACTGACCGCTTTGGTAGGCAGCGGACACCGCCGCGGTGTCCTCAAAAGTCAGCGCTTCAATATTCAGCCCATTCTGGCTGGAGAAGTCAGCCAGGTTCAGCTCGGTAGTGGTGCCCTGGGTCACGCACACCGAGGCCCCCTGCAACTCCAAAGCGCTGGAAATGCCCAGGCTCTTGTTCACCATAAATCCCTGGCCGTCGTAGAACATCGTCTGCGCGTAGTTGCCCCACTGCGCATCGCGGGATGTAGTCCAGGTTACGGTGCGCACCAGCATATCCACTTCGCCGGACTGTATGGTGGGTCCGCGTTCGGCAGCGCTAATCAGACGGATTTCGATGGCGTTGGGATCGCCCAGCACCGCGGCGGCCAGGGCGCGGCACAGGTCAATGTCAAAGCCCACGTTATTGCCGCCGGCGTCCAGATAGCCGTAGCCAGCTACGTCGTTGCGGCTGGCGCAGATGACTTTGCCCCGGGCCTTGACGGCGTCCAGGCGGCTGCCGTCCTGGTTAGACCCGGAAACGGCGTAGGTGGGGCCCGGCATGGCGGTCGCTTCGGCCGGCTCGGTGGGTGTTACGGCAGCGGTAGTCGCGTCGGCGGTGGTGGGCGCCGCAGTTGTAGCCTCGACGGCGGTTGACGCTGGGGTGGTCGCCTCGGACATGGTCGTCGCAGCGGTAGGCGACTCACCAACCGGCGCTGCTTCCGGTTGGCATGCCATGGCGGCGACCAGGATCATGATCATCACGGCGCCCGCGATGTATTTTACGTGTCGATTCATCTTGTGAATTCACCTGCCTTTGGTTTGGTGTGGATTGCAACGGCAAATAGTGTCGCAAAGGTTCGGCGGATATGCAAGACGATTCCGCTCCCGATTACGTTAACTTCACCGCACTTGAACTTCACCCCACTTGTCGATTTGCTACCGGCATGATTACTCGAAATTCCAAATCCGGAGTGCGTTGCCGGCGAAAATCTTATTCAAATCGCCTGTCGGACACCAGGGCTCCATTTGTTCCAGCGTATGGCGAAGGGAATTTCGGTAACCTTCCCGGTTGGTCACCCGAGGCCAGTCCGACCCCCAAATCATCCGGTCCGGGCCAAACGCGTCATAAGCCATCCTGACGTATGGAGGAATTGCCTGGTAGGGGAATGGGGGGTCGCAAATCTCGCCCATGCCGTGGGTTTTGATCAACGTGTTGGGGAACTGGCCAAGCGTCAGCGTCTGGCGGAAGACATCGTCGGGAGGCATCGTGGGTGCGCCGATGGCGTGGATGCCCATGCCGGCCAGATGCTCGATGATGACGGTCAGGTTGGGCAGCGCCGCGACCAACTCGGCGAACTCAGGCGACGCGAACCCCTCTGCCGAACCCCCCACGCTGACGGACATGCCCAGGTTTGCCGCCGCCCTCCAGATTGCCAGCGGGTCGCGTCCCGGAGAGCGGTGGAAGTTGCGTAGCCGCACGGTTTCGGCGCCGGCGGCCATCAGCCCGGCCAGGGTATCGGGGGCGTCCGGGTCGTCCACGTCCACCCGGCAAACCACCGACAATCGGCCGGGGAAACGCGACTTGCACTCCAGCACGTAGGAGTTATCCAGCGTGGCCGTGGATTGAACCAGCACAGTTTTGGCAACACCGTTCAGCTCCATCTGAGCCAGCAGCATTTCCACGGGTTCGTAGTGGTTGCGCCCGATATGGACGTGGGTATCGACGATTTGCATGTCCGTACCTCCCGAGGTTCCGGGGTTCTGGCGCTCAATATATCACTGGGCCCCTCATGCTTATCCCGATGCTCCTGCTGTGGATAAATGGGAGCATAGGCGACCGAACCCGCCGGCGGAGGTTGGCGCCACGAGGGTCTGGCAGAGAGTGCGGACGGCAAATTGACCTGGCAAATTGACCTGATGGTTGGGAATAGGCAATAATGCCCGCACCCAGTTAGAAGGAACCTAACCATGATTTCGCAAGCCGAGAATATCGCTTTAACACAGGTCGGACCGGGCACCCCGATGGGAGACCTGATGCGCCGCTACTGGATGCCAGCCCTGCTGTCCTGGGAGTTGGCCGAACCCGACGGTGAACCGGTGCGCGTCAAGCTCCTTGGCGAGCAACTTGTTGCCTTCAGGGATACTGATGGGCGGATCGGGCTTTTGGAAGAGTTGTGCCCCCACCGCCTGGTATCGTTGTGGCTGGGCCGCAACGAAGACTGCGGATTGCGTTGCGTGTACCACGGCTGGAAGTTCGACGTGGACGGCCAGTGCGTCGACATGATGAACGAACCGGCGGACAGCGATTTTCCGTCCAAGATGACGACCAAGTCCTATCCAACTATGGAAATGGGCGGCGTAATCTGGGCTTATATGGGTCCGAAGGAGCTGATGCCGCCGGCTCCTAAATTCGAGTGGGCAGTGGCTCCGGAAACCCACCGGCACGTCACCAAAAATGTCCAGGAGTGCAACTGGTTACAGGCATTGGAGGGGGGCATCGATTCCGCCCACGCCACCATCCTGCACCGCACGCTGCGCCCCGACACCAAACACGCCGGCTTGCGAATCGACTCCGCCCACGTACAGGGACGTCCGGCCGTTTTGGAGGTTGACATCACCGATTACGGTTATCGCTACGCCGGTATCCGGTCCCTGGGCGACGAGGGAAACCACGTGCGGGCCTACCACTTCATCATGCCGTTTCATCAAATCAGAGCCAGCCAACGCGGGTACCGGGGCAAGCCCGGGCCGGTGGGGTTCCTGGCCTCGGGTCACATGTGGGTTCCGATTGACGATAACTCGGTGATGGTATGGAACTGGGATCTTTCTTACGACGACGCCATCGACGCCGCGGAGCGCGTTGACATGGACCGCAGTTACGGACGCGGCCCGGAGCACATGCTGGACGATTTCCGCACCAGGGTGAATCGCGACAATAACTGGAAGATTGATCGGGCGGTGCAGAAGACCGAGACGTTCAGCGGAATCGAAGGCGTGAACGCCCAGGACGTGGCCGTTCAGGAAAGCATGGGTTACGTGGTGGATCGGACTCGGGAGAACCTGTCACGCACCGATATGGCGATCATCTATGCTCGCCGGATGCTGCTCCAGGCCACCCGCACGGTGGCCGAAGGCGCTACCCCGCCGGGCGCTGGCGACAATTACTACATGCTGCGTCCGGCACAAGCGGTGTTGCCCGTTGACGTCGATTGGCGCGACGCTCTTTGGGACGATCTGTATCCGGACGGCTCTCAGGAACGCAACGGGTCGAATTAGACGGTTCGATTGCGCGGCGGTTCCGGTCGCCGCGATAGTTAAATAGCCGGCCTCCTGCCATTGGCATAAAAGCGCCCCGGAGGGTTTTCCCTCCGGGGCGCTTTTATGATCAGTGTGTGAGGGTTTCCTTAATTAGCCCTCTTTCAGCGCTGGGATTACCCTGGTGCCGAGCAGTTCGACGGAACGCATTACATCCTCGTGGGGCATGTGGCCTTCGTTGCCGTAAATCAGGATGTAGCCGGGCTCCAGGTCCTGACGGATGTGGCGCAGCTTTTCGGTTACGGTTTCGGGGCTGCCGACGATGATGTTGTAAGCATCCTGCAACTGCTCATAGGTCATGCGCTGGCCCATGGTGCCGGTGCCAATCAGGGGACGCGACATCTTGATGCGAAGGGCTTCGCGGGACTGGTAACCGGGCGGGTCGTTGAATTCCATCGGCCCGCGGTTGCGGTGGTTCTCGGTCCACAGGAAAGTGCGTCCGATCTCCTGGGCCTTCTCGTCAGTATCTGCCACCAGGCAGCGGATGAGGTAGCCGAAGTGCTCGGGGCCAGCTTCGTAACCTTCCTCGGCGGCGGTCTCGTGGTAGATGCCCTTGAGCTGCTTGGTCAGGTCCAGCAGCGAACCCAGGTTCATGTAGGGGTACCGGTGTTTGGCGGCCCAGATAACGGATTCAGGGCTGCCAGTGCCGGGGAACCACACCGGGGGATGGGGCTTCTGGATGGGAACGACCCAGGGGTTGACCATTCGGTGGGGCCAGTATTCGCCCTCCCAGCGGAAGGGCCCGGGCTCGGTCCAGCACTTGACGATGAGGTCGTGGGCTTCTTCGAAACGCGGTCGGTTCTCGGTGGGAGAATAACCGGCGTGCAGGGTCTCGACGGCAGTGCCCCGGACGAAGCCGGAGATGATGCGCCCGCCGCTAATGCAGTCCAGCATGGCGATTTCTTCCGCCATCTTCACCGGGTCGTTGACCGCGATGACGTTGCCGAGCATGGCGATCTTGGCGTTCTTGGTGCGCTGGGTGATAACGGCAGCGTCCACGTTGACCGAGGGCTTCATGCACCAGTAGGAACTATGGTGCTCATTGGACATGATGCCGTCGAAGCCAACTTCGTCGGCCAGCTGATACTGGTCGTGATAGTTGGCATAAAGCACGTGGGCCTTTTCGGGGTCGAAGTAGGTGTTGGGGAAGTGCATCCGCCCCGACTCATAGGGGGCCAGGTCGTCTTCGGTGACGTGGCCGTAGGGCTGTTCTGAGAACCAGAAAACTTCGAGTTGGTGAGCCATGTTGTTCTGCTCCTTGCTCCTGTCGCTGGGCGACTCGATCTGATTTGGCGACGCTATCGGGTATCGTCGAAAGTGAGCGCGGCTAACCCAAACTTTAGATGCTGTTCAGGAAACCGGTGACGGCAGACACGAACTCGCTGCGCTTTTCGATGGCTGGCGAGTGGCCGCAGTTGTCGATGATGGCCAGTTGGCTGCCGTTGATGGCCTGCTGGAACAGGTGACCGCATTCTACCGGGATGATGGCGTCCTCACGCCCCCAGACGATCAGGGTAGGGGTGTCGACGCGGGCCAGGTAATGAGGCAGGCTCGGGTTGTGGAGATAAGGCCGCCAGCACAGTTGCGAGGCCGTGATTGCGTTGGAGTGGACGACCAACTGCTCTTCGGGAGAAAGCTCCCGAGCGTAGTTCTCGTAGTTTTCTACCTGGCTGGGGTCGTAGAAACGTTGCTCCAACCGGGTGTTCGCTGAGACCATAAAGATTTCGGCGATCTCGCCCTGCCGGGGCTTGATGCCCGCAGCGTCCACCAGGATGAGAGCGTCGATATTATGGTCGTCCATCGCAGCCATCTCGGCGGAGACCCAGCCGCCCATGGACGAACCCATCAGCACGATGTTCTGGAGCCCCAGGGCTTCGATGAACATGTGGTTGAATTGAGCAACGTCAGTAATCGTTTTTGCCCACGCGGGGCCTTCGGTGCCGTTGAAGCCGGGCTGGCTGGGGACATACACCGTGTATTCCGCGGACAGGTCTTCGTGGTGGGCCTGCCAGCCTGAAGAGCCGCCGGCCCCGTGGAAAAAGACCAGTGGTGGTCCGCTACCGCCGGAATACATTTCCACGGCGGTGCCGTTGACATTCACGGTAGTTCGGGAACCGCTTTGTACTGTTGTCATACTTTCGTTCCTGTCGAGTTTGGGATTGTCGCTATTCTGTTACAGGGGTAGTCGGATGTCAAGGTAAATCGCCGTTGCCGAACAGCATCAGCAACGCTTCGCCCGGCACGAGCCGTCCGATATTCGGATCAACGGCCAGTTCCAGGATCTCCAGAGTGGTGGCGCCCAAAATCGGACAGCTGCCTTCGGGTCCAAAGAGTACGGGCACCGTGGCTTTTCGGTCCAGGGCTCGCACCTCCGCGTTGCCCCTCGGCAGGTCGATGACGCTTTCGTTAGCCATGCGGATGCGGCTGCGCCAGACCCGGGTCACCCCCAGATTGGCGAGGGCGTCGGCTGGAACCATGCTGTGGGTGGCGCCCGTGTCCACCAGAGCGTCCAAGGTGGTAGTCAACCCGCTGTCAATACCGGTGACGGTCATCGGTACACTGAATAAGCCCAAGAATCACCTCGCAAAACCGTGTCGTTCAGTATAACAAACGAGGTCGCAAACTTTACCCGATCTACTGTCATTGTTTATCTTGCCCGTAGCAATTGTTGCAACGCTCGGTTGACCAGGTTGGCGGTCAGTGGGAGTTTGTAGGCGTTGTCGGGTAAGGGTCTCGGATCGTCGATTGCCACGGATCCGGCGTGAGCCGTTGACACCCCGTCGGTGGAACGACCGGTCAGATAATCCTCGGTGGCGGCGGCACGGTACGGCGTGGGAGCGACGCCGCCCAACACCACCGACGCCCGGCGCACGGATCCGTCCACGATGTCCAGGGACGCGGCCACGCTGACCAGCGCGAAGTCGCCCGACTCCCGCTCCCGGGCCTTCAGGTAGATGCTGCGCCGACCCGGCCCTGGTGGCGGCAGGGTAACGCCGGTCAGTATCTCACCGGGCTCCAGGATGGTCTCGCGCGTGATATCGACGCCCGGGCCGACGAAGTAATCTTCGATGGGAACGGTTCGGGTCCCCGCCGCTGACGCGATGTCGATAGACGCATGCAGAGCGGCCAGGGCCACCGCGGCGTCCGATGGGTGCACGATGAAACAGCGATCGCCGCCGGTGACGCAGAGGTACTTGCCCACGCCCTGCACCGCGTAGCAGCGGTCACCGCCCCTTTTCAGGCAAACCGTCAGGGGATGCCGGTAGTACCAGCAGCGGGGGCGCTGATTCAGATTGCCCCCGAGCGTACCCAGGTTGCGTACCTGTGGGGTTGCCAGGCCGGCCGCCGCCTGGAACAAAGCGACGTAATCCTGACGAACCGTTGCGTCTGCGGCGATGGCGGATATGGTGGTCAGTGCGCCCATTCGCAACCCGCCATTGGGGGTGACTCTGATGCCCGTGAGGGCTGCGTCGCTTATCGAGTCCAGCGATACCAGGGTGCCCGGCGACACGGTGCCGTCGCGGATCTCCGACAGCAGGTCGGTTCCTCCGGCGATGGGGGTGGCGTCCCCCGAAGCCAGCATGGAAAAGGCTTCGGCCAGCGAGGTGGGTTGGAGCAGGCGAAAGGTCATACGGCAGCGCCGTCCTCGTGCTGTCGATGCGTCAGGGCGTCCAACACCCGGTCTGGCGTGATGGGCAGCGCGACGAAACGCACGCCGATGGCGTCGTACAATGCGTTGGCGATGGCTGGCGCCACTCCCACCGACGGCACCTCGCCCAACGCCTTGGCGCCCATGGGGCCCACGGGATCTACGACGTTGGCGAAGATGGTCTGGATCGGGGGGTAATCCTGGATGGTGGGGCTTTTGTGCTCCAGGTAGCTGCCGTTAAGGGTCACGCCGGTTGGCGCATCGGTAATCAGTTCTTCGCTGAGGGCAAAGCCCAGCATCTGGGAGATTGCTCCCTCCACCTGATTGAGGGCGGTGCGTGGATTGATAATGCGTCCGGAGTCGTGCGCTGCGACGTACCGGGCGATACGGACGCGACCGGTTGCGGTATCAACCTCGACTTCGCAAAAATGGGCGCCAAAGGAGTTGACGATAAAGTCGGGGCTGCCGGGCATCACGGTGGCTTCGGCGGTCAACGACGCGCCGCCGGGTCCCTGGGCCAATTGACCGAAAGTGACCCGTCGGTGCGGGTCGGCGCTGACGGAAACCGCGCCATCGGCGATTTGCAGAGATTCGGCAGGAGCTTCCAGATGGCTGGCCGCCGTCGCCAGAAGACGGGCACGCAGTTCTTCCGCGGCCTGCAGCACCGCCGTGCCCGTGGAGAAAGTAGCGGTTGAACCGGCGGTAATCGGAGCGTTCGGTGTGCCATCGGTATCGGCGAAGCGGGGCTGGATGTCGTCGTATTGCACGGACAATGCCTCGGCGGCCATCTGGGCCAATACGGTAACCGCGCCTTCCCCCACGTCGATAAGACCGCTCACCAGTTGCACTTTGCCGTCGGCCCCGATGGACAGGCTGGCGGCGGATTCGGACCCGACTCCGCCCCGATAGATCATGATGCTCATGCCGCGACCGCGTTTGATGAACGAGTCGTCGGGGTCGCCGTGCTCAAAGGGATCACTCCAGCCGAACTCGGCTGCGCCGCGTTCCAGGCACTCCGCCAGTGCGTTGCTGGAGAAAGGAATCCCGCCCTCAACAGGTTGGCCGTCCACAATCTCGTCGAGCGGAGTTAGGCGAGGCCCAGCCTGGCCCTCCGGTGGGACGTGGTTGCGGCGACGAAATTCCAGCGGGTCCATGCCCACCGCGGCAGCAGCGCGGTCAATCAGCGTTTCCAGGGCAAAATGACCCTGGGGAGCGCCCAGGGCGCGATAGCTGCCGGACACCGGTTTGTTGGTCGTGGCGGGTCGGGCGTCGAACCTGACGTTGGGGCAGCGATAGAGGTACAGCATGCCCTGCCCGGTGCGGCGGGCAACCCCCGGCGCCGAGGCCTGGTATGCACCGGAGTCCATGATGGCGTCGCCGTGGATGGCGGTGATGTCACCGTTGTTGCGGACGCCGATGCGGAGCTGGATGCGGCCGCCGTGGCGAGTGCGTCCGGCGACGAACTCCTCTTCCCGGGTGTACTCCACGCGCACGGGTTGACCGGCGCGCTGGGCCAGGATGGCCGCCAACGCCGCCATGCGAGACTCGTCCTTGTTACCGTAGCCACCGCCCATGTTGGGACCGACGACGCGCACCATCTCGGGTTCGAGACCGAGGACGTGCGCCAGCACCGCCCGGTCAACATGCACTCCCCGGGTGGATTTCCAGACGGTGAGCCGCCCGTCGTGCCAGGCGGCCAGTGCAGCCCTGGGCTCAAGGGGCGTTGCGGAGTGGGTGGGCAGTGTGTAGGTCTCTTCCAGGATGATATCGGCCTCGGCGAACCCGGCTTGCACGTCGCCGCGTTCCAGCGCCAGGGGCTGGGGTATGGCCAGATTGCCGTTGGGGTGTATAGCCGGCGCGTCGGGTTCCAGGGCGGCTACCGGATCGGTCACGAAGGGCAGCGGGCGGTACTCGATCCGCACCATGGCGGCGGCCCGTCGGGCCGTTTCCAGGTCGTCGGCGGCCACCGCGGCGACCTCGTCGCCCACGAAACGTACGCGGGTGTCCAGCACCAGCATATCCGGCGCCAACCGCGTAGTCGGGGCGTCTGCCGGCGTAACGGCTGCCCTGACGCCCGGCATCGCCAGCGCGGGTCCTGCGTCGACCGACAATACGTCAGCGTGGGGGTAAGGACTACGCACGATGACACCGTGAAGCAGACCCGGGAGCGTGATGTCTGCCGAATATACCGCGGTACCGTTCAGCTTGTCGGCTAGCTCTCGGCGGGGGACACTGCGGCCCACGGTATTGAGGGGCGGTGTGGGTGGATTCGTCATCTGCGGCGATGTTAGCAATCCGCCGGCTTACCGTCAACGACGATTTCACGTTCAACGACGATCTCACGTTTCCACTTGCCGGCCATCGCGCCCTGAAGTAGGATTGCCGGCGAGATGGCAACCAACCACGGCGATACCCAACGATACATGACGCCGGTCAGCTTCTTCGTCAACGGCGGCGAAAACACCCTGGGCGTGGAGCATCACCGTTCACTGCTGGACGTGCTCCGGGACGAACTGGGTCTCACGGGGGCGAAAAGGGGCTGCGACCGGGGCGAGTGCGGTTCCTGCACGGTGCTGCTGAACGGAGCGCCGGTCAACGCCTGTCAGGTGTTGGCCGCGCGGATCGACGGCGCACACGTGCTGACGGTGGAAGGGTTGTCGGCCGGCGGCGAGTTGTCACCGGTGCAGCAGGCGTTTCTGGACGAAGACGGCGGGCAATGCGGATTCTGTACCCCCGGGTTCGTCATCGCCGCGCGCGCGTTGCTTGACACGAACGGGTCGCCATCCGATGCCGAAATCAGGGAGGCGCTGTCGGGCAATCTATGCCGCTGCAACGCTTATGGCCGAATCCTGGCGTCGGTGCGGGCTGCGGCAGAGCGCGGCGCCTGATCTCCGCCGGCGCTGGCCGGCGTGATGTGTCCCTCCCAGCGGCGGGACTTTGGCGAGTAGCGCCACGGTCGTTTGAGGCTAAACGCCGGCCGAAGTTTTGCGCCTTCCTGACGACCCGCTCCAGGTAGCAATAAGGCGATGCAACAGCCCCGTCGTTCCCAGTTTGTTATGATGATAGAGTCCCAGTTGCCCGAGGCGACTGTGAATTGCCGATATTCCCAGGAGAATCTTGACCATGACCGCCGCATTGGAACGCATAGATCCCGCTGTTGCCGAGGCTATAGCGAATGAGAACCGCCGACAGCGGGAATCCATCGTGCTGATCGCGTCGGAAAACTACGCCAGCAAGGCGGTGCTCGATGCCCAGGCCCAGTTGATGAACAACAAGTACGCCGAGGGGTATCCGGGTCGGCGTTACTACGGTGGTTGCGAGTACGTCGATGTGGTGGAGACCCTGGCCATCGACCGCGTTAAACAGCTGTTTGGCGCCGAGCACGCCAACGTCCAGGCCCACAGCGGCGCACAGGCCAACATGGCGTCCTACTTCGCGGTGCTGGAGCCGGGCGATACGGTCCTTGGGATGCAGCTCGATATGGGCGGACATCTCACACACGGCGCCGGTGTTAACTTCTCCGGGAATCTTTACAATTTCATCCCCTACGGCGTCGACCGGGAAACTGAGACCATCGACTACGACCAGGTGGAACAGCTGGCCCGGGAGCACAGTCCCAAGCTGATCGTCGCC
This sequence comes from Dehalococcoidia bacterium, assembly GCA_965220105.1. Lineage (GTDB taxonomy): Bacteria > Chloroflexota > Dehalococcoidia > Lucifugimonadales > UBA3495 > Bin87. The sequence continues at coordinate 624,042 of OZ244811.1, forward strand.
GGTTGCAGCAGCTACTCGCGCGTCCTGGATTTCCCGCGGTTCAGAGCGATTGCCGATTCTGCGGGGGCGCAACTGATGGTGGACATGGCCCACATCTCCGGGCTGATTGCCGGCGGAGCCCACCCATCGCCCTTCCCCCACGCTCAGATCGTCACGTCCACTACGCAGAAAACGCTCCGTGGCCCCCGGGGCGGCATGATTCTCGCCGAGGCCGATTTGGCACGCAAAATTGACTTTGCGGTCTTCCCCTACATGCAGGGCGGACCATTAATGCACGTGATCGCGGCCAAGGCGGTTTGTTTCGAAGAAGCGATGCAACCGGAATTCTCTCACTACGCGCACCAGGTAGTAGCCAACGCCCAGGTGATGGCCCAGGAACTGTCGGAAGCCGGCGTGCGGCTGGTGGCGGGTGGCACCGACAATCATCTGATGCTGGTGGACCTGACGCCGTTGAATATCACGGGACGGCGGGCGGAAAGAGCCCTGGAGTCGGTGGGTATCGTCGCCAACAAGAACGCCATCCCCTTCGACCAGTTGCCCCCGCGCACGGCCTCCGGTCTGCGCCTGGGTACTCCGGCTATTACCAGTCGGGGAATGGGCGAGGATGACACGCGGCAGGTGACCAAGCTAATCGTTCGCGCGCTGTCTAGTATCGGGGACGACGAAGCGCTGGCCGCCATCGGAGACGAGGTGCGCCACCTGGCCGGCAAGTTCCTGGTGCCGGGCCTGGACGACGCATAACGGGCGAGAGTCAGGAGGCCGGCGTCCCGGCGGGGTCGTCCTGCAGGGTTCCGACGAAGAGGTGGCCGCCGATGCCCCCGTCGTAACCCTCGGTGTCCAGGTATTCCGGCTCGAATCCGGCGCTCTTCAGCAACGTTAGCCACGTGGATTTGGGGAAAAGGCCGCTGGTGTGCCGGTCCTGCTCCACCGATATTTTGCCTTCCTGGTTGATGATGAACAGGAACACCGACTCAATTGTCGTGTCCGCTGGGTCCGGGTCGGCCGTGTATTCGATGAACGTGACGTCCAGCTGGCGGTCGTGGCGGGTCCAGTCGGTTACCCGCGGCCCCATAAAGGTGTCCTGCAAGCAATCGGGGGCCAACAGCAGCAGTCCGCCCGGGTTGAGATGGGCGACGGCGGTGGTCATCGCCGCCCGCAGGTCGTTTTCGTCCAGCATATAATTTACGGCGTCATAAATGGCGACCACGTCGAAGCGGCGTCCCAGGCGAATGTCACGCATGTCGCCCAGGTGATGCACCGTATTGTTGTTAAGGCTGCGGGATAATTCGAGCATTTTTGGCGAGAGATCAACGGCTTCGGTGTCGAATTGGGAAGTCAGGTGGGACAACAGATGGCCGCCGCCGCAACCCAACTCCAGGAGACTGGGGCGCCGGCCAGTACCCAGACGCGACGGGTCCAGGCGTGCCAGGATGACTTCCTGCCACAGGGCGGCGTCGCTGCGGTACTCTGCGGGCGGGCTGATGATGGGCCAGAGGTAGGCCAGGTCGTCGTACAGTCGCATGGGCGGTTGGGGCGGAGTCGAGCCGGGCGGAAGGTCCGTTAATGCCTCGCGCCGGGACGTTATTCTTCCTGAAGGCTTTCCAGGAGGGACTGGATCAGGAAGACTCCGCGAGCGCCGGAACTGGTGTGTGCGATTTTCCCGTCCTTGTCCAGGAAGATATAGGTAGGGACGCCGCGCACGCCGTACGCTTCAGCTAGTTGAGCCGTTTCGTCATAAATGTTCGGGAACGTCAATTCGTATCGCTCGACGAAGGCCACCGTTTCGGCTTCGGTGGTGTTGAACTGAGACACTCCTACGACGTTGACGCCGGCGGCTTCCAGTTCCTCTTTGTACAGGGTGGCGACAACGGGCAACTCCCGCTGACAGTGTGGTCACCAGGGCGCCCAAAACGCCAGCAAGATTGGAGTGCCCAGGGTGTCCGCCAGGTCATAAACTGCCCCGTCCAGCAGCGCCGCCTGGAAGATCGGGGCGTCCTCGCGTTCGCCGGCGAACGGCGCAGCCGGCAGTGGGCGCGGCGTGTAGGTGGGCGCCGGCCGCGGGGTGTAAGTGGGCGGCGGCGTATCGGTGGGCGCGATTGTGGGGGGGACGGTAGGTGTGGCTTCGCGAGCCGGCAGCAGGGCCGCGACGGTGGATTCGTAGCGCGTGGATTCGGCGTCGTGTTGAGAATTGGCGCAGCCGGAAACGGCCACGCCCACTAACGTAAGGGCCAACCAGGCGAAGGCCGTAAGCAGGGAAGGGAGTTTCACGCTGGACCAACTCCGCAGGGTGGCCGGCTTCTGGCGAGGGTCGATGACGACGTGCGGGATAACATGGCGTCCAGGGAGCGATTCAAACTTGGGGCCTCCATGGGGCGGCATGGCACGGCATCTCGGTCAACAATTTTATCACGCATCGTCGGTCTCAACAGCGTCCTGACCCGCGTCCGCCGTCGTCTCTTCGAATGTACCGCTCTGGCCAGTTTCATGGGATTGAGCCAACCGCCCAGACCGCCGCAAACACGACGCCACCATCGGGTAGCAGGCCTCCGGGTCAACGCCGCGCCAGCGTCGCGGTCAGTTGCCATGCGTGCCTGATCTCGATGCGGGTTGCGGGGTACTCCCACCAGTAGGCCCGATCGCGCGACCGCCCTTTGTCCAGCCCTTGGAACGGCTGGTGGAACGATGACAGCGCATGAGGAATCCCATCTGTTAGAATGCCGCAAAACTGGAGATGACAACCAGAGGTTAATGATGAAGCCCGGTGACTCTGTCGGAGACATATTTGAAGAATTGTGGGAACGGGCCGTCGCCGAGTTCGGAGAACGGCGCGCCGCCGAGTTGCAGGATGTCCTGGAGCAGACGGCCCGCCAAATTTGGGAAATCGACCAGGTTTCGGTACACGTGGACCTGGAGCCAGGTTTTTATCAATATACCGCCCATGGATTGTGAGGACGACGATGCCGGAACCTTACGAACTCACCGTCTCCGAGGCCGCCGCGCAGATACGGCAGGGTATCCTTTCGCCGGTAACACTGTGCCGGTCGTTGCTCGACCGGATCGACCATTTCGACGGCGACATTCACGCTTGGGTTACCATCGACCGGGAGGAAGTGCTGGAGACGGCCCGCCGCCGGGAGGCCGAGGTGGAACGTGGCGATCCCCTGGGGCCACTCCACGGCGTTCCGGTGGGGCTCAAGGATATTTTCAACACCGACGGGATGCTGACGGCTGCCGGTTCCAGGATCTACTCTGAGTTCGTCCCGGACTTTGATGCCACGTCGGTGGCCAGGATACGCCGGGCCGGCGGGATCATATTGGGCAAGGCGGTTACCACCGAGTTTGCCACCTCCGATCCGTCGCCGACCCGCAATCCGTGGAACCTTGAGCATACCCCGGGCGGCTCCAGCAGCGGCTCCTCGGCGGCCGTGGCCGCCCGAATGGTACCCGCCGCCACCGGGTCGCAAACCGGCGGCTCCACCTGCCGCCCCGCCGGTTACAACGGTATCGTGGGCCTGAAGCCAACCTACGGGCGCATCAGCCGCTACGGCGTCGTTCCGGTCAGTTGGTCGTTGGACCATGTCGGCATCCTGGTACGAAGCGTGGCCGACGCCGCCCTGATGCTGACGGCGATGAGCGGCGTGGACCCCAATGACCCTGGATCACTTGACCTGCCCGTTCCCGACTTCACCCGGCAGATGACTCAGCATAATCATCCGCCGCGGATTGGTCTGCCGCGTGAATACTTTGCGGAGACCGCAACCGCCGAAGTATGGGCGCATACTGAGCAGGTGGCGCAACGGTTGGCTGACGCCGGCGCGGAGATCGTGGAGTTGTCGCTGCCCGACACCTTTGCCTCGTGCCACAGCGCCCAGCGCATAGTCATGCACGTGGAATGCGCCGCCTACCACGAGCGATTCTACCGAGAACGGGCCGACGACTACGGGCCACGCATCCGCTCCGCCATTGAAATGGGCCTGATAATGCCGGCTTCCAAGTACATCCAGGCGCAGCGGCTGCGGCGTCAGTTCCGCGACGACATGGTGGACATGGTAAGGCAGGTCGATGTCGTCATGACACCGGCCACCGTTTCACCGGCGCCCAAGGACCTCAACACCACCGGCGACGCCGCCTTCCAGGTGCCTTGGACTTCCAGTGGTTTGCCCACGGTTGTCGTGCCGTCCGGAGTGAGCGAGCTGGGCCTGCCCATGGCCGTCCAGTTCGGGGCCCTGCCCTACGAGGAAGGCAAGCTGCTGGGCGCGGCCCAATGGTGCGAGCAAGCGTTGGGAGTGTCCCTATGTCCGCCGGGATTTGATTAGCCGCCAATAGCCCAGGGTGCATTAGCATCCGACCTGGCGACTGCCCCGTTGGCCAGTAGTTCAGCATCAAGCCTTGGGGCGTGGTGCTTCATCGGCCCACCGTTTGTTCGCAATCCACGCCGTTCCCGTTACGGTCGTTCATGTTGCGGTATGTTGGGTGGCGTCGGCACATCGGGGCGATGCCGTGATCCCGCGCCTCGGCGCAGGTGGTCCGGCCGTTCCCGTTGTCATCGTAGGGGCAAGTGCGTCGCGACCCGACGGTGCGGAGTTCGGGATGGGTGTCCGAATCGGGACCGTTTCCGTCACCTTGCTGCCTATCAAAATGTCCGTGGACGCGCATTCCGCACCCACCATCTGATATAAGCGAACTGTGTACCACCCCGCCAACACATACTCCGTCCTCAAAATATCCCGTTTCAACACACTGCTAGGTGTTCGAATCTATCGTCCTCTGCAATCTAAATTCGAGAGCGTCGAGCCGGTCGTTGTGTGGCTCCAGCCTCAGTCCGCCCAGGCACTGTGTCAAAGCTTCTTCGATACGGCCTAAGCCCTCCAGAGTCAATGCAAGAGCGTGGTGGTTCACCACGTTATGGTGAGTTTCTCGATACCCGAAAGGAAATGCATAAAACCCACTATTCAAAGCGTATTTAGCTTGCGCCAATAATTCATAACGGCGGGAACCACTATTTTCTCGAGCCAGCCGCGAGAAAGAGACGCCCAGCACATGAAAATCTTGAGGGTCTGAACCAGGTAATTCAGTCGCCGTACTAAAGCAGTTCACCGCGTTTAGCCAATTATCCAATCGGTATTCCATCCTCCCCCAACTTCTCAACGTAGGAAGTCTGGTTCCGTCAATATTCACAGATCTCCTGAACTTTTCTCGTGCTGTACCGTACCTTCCTTCCTCTCGTTCGACCACACCCCACGTGTGATTCAAGTAGGCTGTATCCCTATAGGACATGGCGTTCTCCAATCGGCCGATCGCGTCTTGGTAATTTCCGTTTTGATATGCTCTCCAGGCGGACTCCACCAACATATTCGACAGCTTTTCTTCGTCGGACATGGATTCCGATCCTGTCTGGAGGTGGGTTATTTGAGCCAACGCCTCTTCGTGACGGCCCAAGTCTAACAAATATGCGTTATAGTTGTCTTGAAGCTTAGCCCGGAGGTCTGGTGCCTTCTCGGACTCTTGCTGCACGAAGTCAGACGTGAGTGGCAATAAGGAATATCGATTGGTTTCACGTTGCCTATCATAAACCCGATTTAGAAATGCCCGCCGGATCAGGTTACCAACAGCATCGTTTAGGCGAGCCTCGGCGATGCCAATCACGTGACGTAATTCCGCCTCCGACGGCTCGCCAGAGAACAAAGTTACTGCGATCAACGTAGACTTGGAATCCGTGTCAAGATCGTTCCAGGATTCGGCGAAGCAGAATCCCAAGAGGTCGTGTTGCGCCTCCCCAGAATCTAATTTGTCCAAGTAAGACGCCAATGGCATTCCAGTGGCGATCCTACCTACAGCCAATCTGATCGCCAATGGAATACCTCCCACCCTATTTATGAGACTTTGCAAAGTTGAGTCTGAAGCGCTTCTGATTTCCGTGGCATCCAATTCGGTTGCTAATTGCCTGATCATGGCCAACGCATCTTGAATAGGCAACGCAGTTAAACGTAAATTTCTATGACTTCCTTCGATTCTTTCCCGTGTAGTCGCCAGCACTTTAGTGGGTTGGGGCACGTTTTGTAGGAAATCGTAAACGTCAGGATCAGAGACGGTCTCAAGATTGTCTAACACTAAAAGTGTAGGACTAATCTGGAGAATCTCATTCACTAACTCCAATTCTCCATCGGCAGGATGGTCGGGAAACCCCGTTACATCCAGAATAGTTCGAAATAGCGATGAAAGATCCGTGAAATTGGGTCGCAATTGTGAAATTCCCGCGGAGCTCAATTTTTCAGTTTTAGCGCTAGCCCAAACCACGTATTCGAAGCCAGAGTCGCCGGCCAAGGACAAATCCCGAATGTGTTCTGCGCAATTCAAAGCTAAGGCAGTTTTTCCCACGCCGCCTATGCCATCAATTACTGTGATCCAAGCGCGGGGATGGTCGATGTGGGTCAAAATCTCACGACGCTCTTCTTCACGTCCGAAAAAATCTGAGTAATCTGGCCTGGGAATATTGTCGTGGCATTTTGGTTTGGGTGTGAAATCGTCAGTGGAGATGTTTTCGGGTTCCCTAAGGTCGTCCGAAACCTGAGCATCGTCCCCGTCCCGGGTCGGAAACAAAGCTGGAGGACTAACTTCCATAGCCTCAAATACAGCGAGACCCGTAACTACTATGGCTTGATATTCAGATTCTCCAAAAATTGGTCGATTGTGAGCAGATGGATTGCAAAAAATGCCGACATGTTCAATTCTCGTGGATATGCCAGCGGTACTGTTGAAGTACCGCTTGAAAATTCGGTTGAAGTTGTCATTCCGACAGATGATGTCCTTGAGCTCTCCGAGATTGGTGTAGTGTATTGGTTCGGCTTTCCTCAACCGATGGAATCGTTGAGATTGCTCCCTGCTCCATCCGGTCTCGGCATGCACGCTGGATTGGTTCCGGGACGTTTCGCTTCCACCATACATCACCGAATTCTTCTTGCATTTTGTTTTGCACAAACCCGCGTAATTCGATTTCAAACGCATCCAGCAAATTGCCACATTCTTGGTTGTAATCCATGGTTACTCCTATCACGATCGAAATGTTTACTGCCCAATCCCTGGGAACGACTCCAATGCACCTTTGCCACGACGCTCCCCACATCAGCACCGCCACCCGGGTCTGGCATCGCTGGCCGTCGGACCGATATTCCGTCACGAAACTGATGCTATGGCGTGGTCCAGTATGTCGGCGGCGAGGTCCATTTGGGCTTCCGTCGTGGTGAACGGCGGCACAAAACGCAGCGTCGAACCACGCCGACGAACGCTTACGATCAACCCGTTCTCCAGGCACAATCGCCCAATCTGTTGGCCCTGCTCATAAGCAGGATTCTTGCTTTCCCGGTCGGTAACGAACTCGATTCCCTGGAGCAGTCCCCGACCGCGAACATCGCCCACCAGTTCGTGCCGCTCGCTCAATCGGAGCAGGTGGCCCTGCCAATACTTCCCAATCCGGTCCGCGACGTCAACCAAACCTTCTTCGAGAATGATGTCCAGGCTGGCGATGGCAGCGTTGCAGGTCATTGGGTCGTTGGAGTGGGAGTGAGCCACGACCAGGCCGGTTTCCACGGCCTTCTCCTCAATTTCATCGGTGGTTATGGTGGCGCTGATGGCGATACCACCGCCGAAGTGCTTCGAGATGGTGAAAATGTCGGGCACGACGCCTTCCTGCTCGAAAGCCCACATTGACCCCAATTTGGCCAATCCAGTCTGCGCTTCGTCGAGAATCAGGAGCATTCCGCGCCGCTCACAGCGCAGTTTCAACTCCTGCAGCCAACCAGGAGGCGGCTCTATCACGCCGCCGGCGCTGAATACCGGCTCGGTAATAACCGCGGCCATACGACCGTCGGCCTGCGCGTCCAGCAACTCAAAACTGGTGTCCAGGCAAGTGTAGTCGCACGCTGGCTGATTCTGGCAAAAAGCGCACCGGTACCGATAAGGGGCGATGATGGGGTAGTTGCCGGGCGCATAGGGGCCATAGCCCTGATGCCATCCAGAAAAGGTAACGGCCCGGGTGGCGTCGCTCATGCCGTGGAAACTGACCACCGGGCTGGCTATTTCGTAGCCGCCGGTGTAGCGTTTGGCGATTGCCATCGCAGCTTCGTTGGAATCGCTGCCCGAGGTGAGGAACATGCTGCGGTTCAGGCCGGGTGGTGTAATCTCCGCCAGTCGGCTGGCGAGGATAATCTCCCGATCGTTGAACATCGTCATGTGACTGTGAATCAGCGACTCGCAGCTTTCCTGGAGGGCCTGTACGATCCTGGGATGGTTATGGCCCAATGCGGCGCACATCTGGCCGGAATTGAAATCCAGGTACTCCTTTCCGTTAATGTCGCGGACCACTGAACCGCGACCCCAAACGAAAATGGGGCCGGTGACGATGCTCCGGTCCATCCGACTGCGAAAGCTGTACTTCCGCGCCAAGTCCAGCAGTTCCTCTTCAGAGTATGTATCTGCCACGAACAACCTCCCTGAATTTCGGGTACGGGTAATTCTAGCCCGGCGACCGAACCTGTCAATCCTGACACACTTGCCGGCGCCCCACGCCCGAGCAAAGCTGCGGATGCTGACCCAATGGCGGGCCGGCCGGCGGGCGCCATAGCCAAGCAAAAACGCCCCTATTTCAGGGCGTTTCAAGTAGGGAATCAGGAGATGGTGCCGAGGGAGGGAATCGCCACATAAGTTGCAGCAAGGCTTGGTCGAGCTCTGTATAGTGAGATTTCCTACTCAAAACCTGCAGCCGGCGACAGTGTAACACGGTCTGGTGTTGCGGGTTTGTCCCACGTTTGTCCCACATTCCTAAACGTCAGGGTTGATGTCCTTGGCGACGTCGTCGGCCAATTCTTGCTGCCAGCCCGGAAGCACGTGACCATAAATGTCCATGGTCGTGCTGGGATTGGAATGGCCAATCCGGTCGGCCACCGTCTTGGGGTTTCCGCCTTTCTGCAACGCCATCGAAGCGTGAAAATGCCGGAGGCTTCGCAGGGTAACGCCGGGACATCCGGCCTGCTGTGCCATCCTCTTGACGTAGTGGGCCAGGGTGTTGGGATGACACCGACGTTGCAGGCCAAGGCGCGGAAAAACCATTTCCGGCGGGTCCACGCCCAGTTGCTCCGCCAGATCTTGCTGTTGTGTTTGGTGTTCCCGCAGCACTGCGACGGTTCGGTCGTCAAGGTTCACGACCCGCCGCCCGCTGTCCGTTTTCGGACCCTTCAGAGTCAGGTCCCGTTGGGCAGCGCCCAAAGATGCTTCGACCAGGACCGTCCGTGCATCCAGATTTACGCATGCCCACCGTAGTCCCAACGCCTCGCCTCGCCTTAACCCAGTGAGCGCGATCAGATAAATGCAGGCCCATAGGTAGTGCCCAGACGAAGCAGCCGCGCCAAGCAGCTTTTGCACCTGTTCGATGGTGGGAGTGGGGGCTTCGGTCTTCTGCACGGGAGGCGAGGAAACGGTTTCCACGGGGTTGCGGAGGATCAGTTCCATCTTCAGGGCGTGCTTCATGGCTCCGTTCAACACGCCGTGCACCATTCCGACCCCTTTGGGCGCCATGCCGTCGCGCAATAAATTGGATTGCAGCTCTTGAACCTGCCGAGGAGTAATTTTGGAAATCTCGATGTTGCCCAACTCAGGCACTATGTGGAGCCTGACGGCCTCCTCGTAACGCTCGAAGGTTGCCTGCTCGGTGGTGTGGGTTATGACTTGGTCCAGCCACAGCTTCAACCACGCGGCGAGTTGTACCGCTCTACGGATGGAACTACACCGTGATCCATCTTTCCGAGAATTTCCCTGAGGCGCCGCTCCGCGTCAGCCTTTTTGCCCCGGACGGTCTCGTTTTTCCGTATCCATTTGCCGTTCTCGTCTCGGCCCAGGAACACCCGGATTTGCCAGGAACCTGGGCTCTGTTGCTTGATCTCTCCTTGCATGATCTGCCTCCTTGGTGGTCGGCCCGATTTGACTCACGTAATGAGTTCCGCCAACCAATGATTCGTTGACGATCATAACGTTGACGAACCAATGCGCGTTGCTCAATCCGCCCGGGCAGACCTTGGGATTGCAAGTGGCGGTGCTTTGTTCACCAGGGAAGCCACGGTTCGAATTGGGCCACAGCCCTCGTCGTACCAGATACTGATCCGACAGCTGCACATTTCCAACCCGTCCCGGGAGTCCTTCCTCGCTTTCGCGCCTTTTCGGTCGTTCATCGCGAGTAGCGGTATGGCACAGCGAGCGGGCCACGTCGCGGCCGATTTACAAACGAGAAAAGCCATTTTTCTCGCCCGGGATAAATCAACCGTAGCTGACGTTACAATCCCGCGCGAAACCACGCAGACCACGATGTTTCGCTTGCTTCTGGCAACGTGCGAAGCCAAATGGAGGACAGACTGATGGAAAAGCTCAAAAAAGCCTACAGCGTCGCGGAAGCGGCTGAAGAACTTGGCGTCAGCCAGTGGCTAGTCCGAGAGGCGATCCGACGTGGCGAGATCCGGTCCATCCGGATTGGTAAGCGTATCATCATACCCGCCGCCGAAATCGACCGGTTTCTGGGGACATCGGACGCCCAAGAGGCAGACTAGGAGCCCCATGCGATCAACATTCCGGTTGATCAGGGCGTCCGGACGATTGCATCACAACGTCCGGAGCTGGTCCAATCCGACATCGCAGACCAACGCGGTTACCCCGGTTGTTGGTTTTTGGCATCGGCACCGACGAGGGCACTTACTAGTACTCAGTCATACGAGAAATGGCAGTTGCTGAGAGGCAAGGTTTAGCCCGAATCCACCGAAAGGATCTGGCCACCCCGAGGAAGCGAGGGATGAGAGGAGCCGGCTAGAGACGGCGTGGCCTTGATCCGCTCCAATCCAGCTGGGCACACGGCGTGGTAGCCGCGCCAAGGGGATGTTGACGGCCCGCAGCGCCGGCGGCGGGCGAGATCATCGAGGCGGATTGGTCTGGGAGACACTGTGGGGTCAGCCTGGCGCGGGTCGGCGAGGCGATTGGGTAGGCGGCGGATGGTCAGAGGCCGTGGGTGCCGTCAGAAGGGGAGTGGCAGGGCGCGCAGCCTCGCCAGGGCTCTGCCGAATTGGTTTTCCCAGGGCCAGCCCTGGGGCAGGTGCAGGGTGAGACGGCGGGCCGAGCGAGTGAGCCGTCCGGCCAGGGAGAAGAAGCGCCGCCGGAGAGTCTTGGTGGTTGCCAGTTGCTCGCCTAGGCCGATGCGCGTTGTCCAGCGGGCCAGATTGTGGCCCATCACTTGGACGGCCAGCCAGGCGGCGTTGGCGGGGAAGCAGCCCGAGGGGAGATGGTTGAGCCCCACGCCGTACTTGAGGTCGCGGATGGCGTTCTCGATCTCGGCGTGGCGGCGATGGTCGGCCTCGAGGTCCAGGGTATCGCCCTCCCGGTCAGTGATGAAGGCGTGATAGCTGTAGTTGGTGAACAGCGCCAGTTGGGAGCCGGGCGTGGGCTTGACCCGGCGTACGATGAGCCGCACGGTTGCGGCGTCGGGTTTGCTCTCGAAGGGCGTGTAGTCAGTCTCGGCCACGTCGGCGGCGCCCTCCATCCAATAGGGGATGGGCGTCCACTCAGCCTCGGGTATGGCCTCGATGAGGTTGCGCAGACGGGGGTGCTGTCGGCCGGTGATGGAGAAGCGGACCTTCGCCTTGCGGCAGACGGCGACCATGGCGTGGGTGTAGAAGCCGCTGTCGGCCCGCATGGTGAGTTGACCCGTGGCACCGGCATGGCGCACCCTACCCACCGTCTCCCGCAGGAAGTGGGCCGCGCCCCGTGCCGTGTTGGCCCGTCCCTGGCGCAGCCGTGCCATCAGCACGTCTCCGGTGCCAGCGGCCACGGCCAACAGCGGGTGATAGCCCCGCTGGCCGGTGTAGCCGTGGTCGTGCGCCCCCTCCTTGGCTAGCCCGTAGGTCTCGCAGATGGTGGAGTCCAGGTCGATGGTCAACGGCTCGTCGCCGGGTCCCGCACCAGCGGCCCAGGCCCCAGCCAGCAACTCCCGGCTCACCCGATCCAGCTGGCGCACGTGGCCCCACCGGAAACTCCGCAGGAAGGTCCCCAGCGTGGACGGCGCCTTGATCACGCATCCCAGCACCCGATCGGTTCCCCCAGCGCGCAGCGCATCGGCGTCGTCAATGCAGTCGCCACCAGCCAGCGCCGACGCCACCAGGGTCAGCATCTTGTCGCCGACGTTGGCACGGCCAGGAGCGCCGCCCAGGTCAACATGGCGGTCCACCAGCTCGCCCAGTCCCAGATGGTGGGCCAAAGTAACCGGAAGGATCAACCCAGCATTGGCCACCAGGCGGTGGTCATCGAAGGCAATTTGGATGCGGTCGGGCTGCTCCGGTGGTAGCATCAATTGGGTGCTCCTCGTTTCGGGCTGGTTTCATGTGTCAGAAACCATTATCCCCGAAGCCGGGAGCACTTTCTTACCCCTTCACAACGCCGCCACACTTATCCTTTCGGTGGATTGGGGCTTAGGGAACTGAGTGCGGAACTGACCGTGAATAGTAAAAACATCCTGCCATTTCAAACGTGACTGAGTACTAGGCTGATGCGGAAGGACCAACCCAGCGGAGTTCCGCGCTGCACTAATTCCGACGGGAGACGGCGGACAGGGTGGCCGCGCTACAGGCGCCAGACAACTCACGGTGTGTCGCAACACCAGATCTTTTTGCACTCGATTTGGTCGTTGGCGCGCGGAGTCCGGCGTTCAGGTCTCCAAAATCACGCCGGCGCCACAAGGAAAGTTAGCAGCTCATCGGTTCCTGCCTAGATTGACTCCGCGGCGCGAACGATGTGGTCCAAACCTGCCACATGCCCATTGCGAAGTGAGATTGAAGTCGTTCATGTGCACTCATCATATGCGGGGAGAAATTCACGCTCCGCTCCCAGCGTCCCACGTTCGGCGACTATAGCTACGACCGCTGTATCACTGATCGGGGCACGAATGTCCTAAAACGCAAGTCCCACCATCGTCGGAACGCCGAGACGGGAAATAGCGTCCGCGCCTCGAAGCGCGGTGTGAACCTCAGTAATCGGCCTTTGGGCGGTTTCAGCGCCAACGGCGTACAGTGGATGTGCGGCGGTGGTACATAACCCGGCCCGGTGCCATGTGCTCATGGGTTCGGGTCAAGCAGTGGTCGCTGCTATGGCCCTGCATCGGCAGGTTTCCTCACCGGGGGACGACCAACCAGTCGGGCTCGCCGCCCCACCCAACAATCCCCCTAACGCTGGCCTTGGGGAAGGCAGTTCAGACGAAGCCCGCGTGCCTTTACGAGTTGTGCGCGCCGGATGGCTTTGGATGACCCATCCGCCGGATCACGCAACCGCTTGTCAGAGTCGGACAAGGTAGGTCCTCTGGAGCCCCATGACGCACACCATCCAGGCAGTCATGCACCGGGCCGTCGCTGCTTGGATGCGACTGTCTTGTCGCCAATTTTTGCGCCTGGGTCTGGGGACGACGTTCTCTGGCCTCTCCCTCACTTCCATCGTCTGACCAACATTGCGAAATCCTTTTCGGTGGATTCGGCTTTGACACGGCATCGATGAGCTGTTAGCCCGATGATTCCTGCGCGATAGCGTGGAACTTCGTAGATCCGATCTACGCCCCATCCAACGCGGAGGGGCGGGTCATTGCAGATGTTTTTCACCCATAGAACACCCTCTGGTTTCCTGGAGGGAGGCATTCAGCACCCCCATGGAACAACCCGTAGTCGGTTTGTCAAGTTTTGGTCCGGGATGTCTGTTGAGCACGAGTTGAACGATTTTCCTACTTGCGCCCGGCTCCTTCCCGGGCGTCCGCCCGATTTTCGTCGAATTTTTTGGCAATTCTTGCCACGGATACCCTGTTGCGACGGCAGCAAACTGCAAAGCACGACGCCGGACACAACCCAGCCTCATTGCCGTGCGAGCAATACCCCGGAACATGAAACGAGGTAGAAAGTTCCTTCGGGATCCCGCTGCTGAGAGCACGAACGGTCTACAATCCAACCGCGCCGTCCTGCGCCCGTCCGTCTAGGCCGATTAGTCACCGGCTCGCAAAAGACTGACGGTTCTGAAGCCGCCGTAGATTCGGCGGCTTCACTTTGCCGTCCCGGGCGTCAAGCGCATGTTTTTGGTATGGCCTCATTACAATCCGGGCATCCCACCGGATTGACCTCCGGCTGAAGCCCAGGACGGCCTGCCATGCAGCAAGTACCCACCGGTGTTGGCAAGCACATCGGCCAATTCCCCGTCAGCCAGTACGACGGCCCCATTAGTAACGTGGGTTGGCCATGGCCCGACGGCTCGCCCACGATGTGGCGCGTCGACCTCGACCGCGTGGTTGAGGGCATCCGGAGCGACGATTGGGCCGGACTCGTAGAGGCAGCGCGTGATCTCGCAGAACACAAGGACGCGCGCGGCAAAGACGGCAAGAAAACCCGGAAGGCCATCGAATACGACGAAGTCAAGCAGCGTCTCCCGTTCTGGGCCCCGGCGGGCCACTTCGTCGCTGGACACCGACATGCGCCCGATCAGAAACAGTCGTCGACCAGCGCGCACGGCAAGGAGTTCTCGCAGTGCGTCGCCGGTGAAGGCCGCTATTTGCCGACCGCGCTCTCCGGATTGCGGTTTGTCGAGATTGACCACCTGAACGATCTCGAACGCGAAAGGTTTCGGATTCAGGAACACCCGTCGGTCGTTACCTGCTGGCAATCCGTTGGCGGAAATGGGCTCCATGTCACAGTCCTGATGGAGCCCGCGTCCTCGACGCTATGGTCGCTGGGCAGGCGGGACTGGACGACTCCCACTTGCTGGCGTGATGGGCAGCATGCCCAACAGGTCGCCAAAAACCTCACGCAAACCGCGGTCACTCTGCACCCGCAGAGATACTCCCATGGCCCTACGAGATCCGCGCGGATGCACCGCGCCGACTTGCCGTCGGTTATGTCTCCCGCACACGCAAGACCGCAGGCCAGAGCCGCGGCAAGGAAAACACATGGACACCCAGAACCAGAACGGCCCAGACAGGCCGCTGGCCGGCTATTCGCGCCTGCTGCCTGAACATGCCCAGTACTTGGCAGACCGCGGAGTACCGCCGGAAATCGCCAACGCACGTGGCTACCAGTCTCTCCGGGCCGGCAAGGCCCGCCGACAGCCGGAAACCGAGTTCGGCGGATTGCTGTACAGCAACCCAATGCGGCTGGGAGCGGATGGCGGACTCGGGATCCCGCTACACCCGCTCACACAGCCGGACGCCGACGCCTGGCAAATTCGAATACCAGACGAAGCGGTAACCGACAAACGGCCCAAGTTTCGCACGCCGCAGGGGCAGCGCAACGTATTGGCCACGCACCCGGCAACGCGGGATGGCCTGCTGGACCCGGACGCCGGACACATCATCATTGCGGAAGGCGTAACCCGCGTGGATGCACTCGCCGCCGTCGGAATACCGGCCGCCGGGATAACCGGATGCTGGAGTTGGCGGAACTGGGAAACGGCCTTGCCGGACCTCGACGCGCTGCCGCTCAAACGCGAAATCCTGCTTGCCTTTGACGGCGACGTTACCGCAAAGCTAAACATCTATACGGCCATGCGCCGCCTGTCAGGATACCTCGAAAGCAAGGGCGCAACCATCAGGATACTGGTACTGCCGAACAACCAAGGGCTGGATGACTTCCTAGCCGAACAACAGCCAGCCGACACGGCCACAGCATGGAAGATGCTGGCTCAGCACACCACGAGACCCGGCAACGTCCACAAGCCGGACGGCGCCGAGCTGCCGAAAATCGCGCCCGGCAGCGACTACGGCCAGATGCTGGACGTCATGGTTGGATCCCTGATGAAACACCACAGCACCATGTCGGACACCGACCGGTGGTATCGGCAAGGAACACCCGAGACCGGATACTACCTGGCTAGGGCCGCGGGCATCACGTCAACGCCCGTGAGCGTCAACGAATCGCGCGAGGCATGCGCCCGTTTTGCCCGTTGGGGATTCTGGAAACAAATTGGCGAAAACTGGAAATTCGTCGGCCGCAAGCCCGACGAGGCCGTCGTGCGCCACATCATCGAAACGGCCAACCCAGCATGGCCCATCCTCGAACGGATATCGGCGCTGCCCGAGTTGACGGCCAACGGATTTGAGACCGAGAGCGGCTACGACGGAGAAAGCCACACACTCCGGGTGATACCGAACGGCATCACCGGCGAAATGCTACTCCAGGACACAATTGCAGAACTCAACGGAGTCTTTGGGGAATTCCCGTTTGCGGATGATGCCGGCTTCGCCAACTTGCTCGGAATGCTGTTGACGCCGTTCGTAGGCACCTACACCGAACGCGGACCAGGACTGATGATCGACGCGCCGACGCCGGGAACCGGCAAATCCCTGATGGCCGACTGCGCCGCCATCATCATCAGCGGCAAGGCGCCTGCCGGTATCCAGATGTCCGGCAAGCAACACCGCGGCGAGGAGACACCGAAGCGTCTTGCCGCAGCGCTGAGTATGTCAAACTGCCTGAGGCTGGACAACTTGGCCAACGATGTGGACGACCCGAATTTAGCCGAGTTTCTAACCGGCGAGCACTGGACCACCCGCGAGCTCGGCACCAACCAACGGCAGCTGGTATTTGACTGCAGAACCATCGCTACACTGGCCACGGCCAACAACGCCAGCCTGAGCCGTGAACTCGCGGATCGCTTCCTGAATGTGCGCTTAGACGCCCAGACCGAGAACCCACGGGAAGGGCGTACGTTCGCCATCGACAACCTGATCGAACACACCAAGAGCAGGCGCCAACAGCTGGTCGACGCGTTGGCGTCAATCGTTCGAGCATGGCACGACGCCGGAAGGCCGCAGGCGAAGGCCAGACCCGCCGTACTCGGATCGTTCGACCATTGGCGGAACGTCGTCACCGACATCCTCGACCACGCCGGCATTGGCGAATTCGCCGGCAACATGCAGAGCTTCACCCAGCGCGCGGCCGCCAGCGACGACTATGGCGCCTTCATCGAAGCCTGGTGGAACAACCGCGGCGGGATGGTATCCGGAGTCTCCGAGTTGCTGGGAGCGGCCGGGCTGGACTCCGAGGAATCCGAACCACTAATCCATGTCCAAACGCGAAGCAACAGCCAGCGAGCGTTGACTACCGCATTGGGCACGGCTATCAAACGATTGCGGGATCGCACTTTCACGCTGAGCGACGGCACCGCCGTCCGCGTAGTCGAATGCGTCACGTACCGCCGCGCGGCCCAATACCGGCTGGAACCCGCCGGCACCCCCGAACCGGGCTGGAACGACGGAGAATGACGCTCAAGGCGTGTGAACCTTGTGAACCTTTTCTATTCGCAGCCTGTCGGAGTTTAGCGTGCACATGACGCGCAGAAAACATATAGAACGAGACTGGAACAGGTTCACCAAGGTTCACAAGGTTCACACCGACCAATACCCCACCAGGAGTACACGCCATGACCATGGCAGCCCTGAACGCCAACGCCGGCAGGATCATCTACCGCCGTCCCAACTTAGCGAAATCAGCGAAAAATAAATCCTAAATCCAGAACTGATAGGGCGCACTTGCGGGCCTGCCGCGCGTCGCGAGCGAGAACCTGGCAATAGCGGAGAGATTGAATTCAGGGGAACCTAGACGCCCAGGAACCGAGACACAATGAGAATGACTACCATAATCGCCGAAATCCAGGAACTGGAGGTCATGATGGAGATGTTCGACGTTTCGCAGCCGGACTATGGGGAGCAGTGCTCGGACGACCCGTGCGACGAGCCCGAGATCCTGCAGACATTTGGTGTTTCCTACGCGGCCCATGAACCGCGTTGGCTCGACCGCGATGGCATGCGCGCTTGGGTGGAGACCCCGAAGCAAGTTATCCACCTGTGGATCCCGGAGGCTGGCATCACCTCGTGTGGTATTGGACCCGGAGGCGAGGCCACGGAATCCGGCGACGGGCCCGTGACTTGCGATGCCTGTCTGTATGAGGATGCCTTCCCAGCCGGACTCTGACGCCCACCTGGGCGTCGCGGGATGCGTATCCCGCTGATGACGAGTCCGAAAGGACGAAGCGCCCAGACCAGGAGGTCCAGAAAGGACGACAGCCATCATGAGAACCCTGCCCGGTTTTTGCCGTGCCGCCTTGGCCCGGTTGCCGGCCTTGTGCGACGTTCGCCGCTGCCGATGCCGCCGCTGAGTTTCCGTCGCTGCCGGCGTCTTGGATACTGATGACCGACGACCGCGACCCTGTTCACCTGTGCGAGTACTGCGTCCGTGACGTGAAGGCGATCCTGGCCCAACCGGCGCGCATTGACGAGTACTGCATCGACCACGCCCACATGGGCGGATACTACCTGGCGAGGAGCAAGGACGGCTACAACATCCGCCTAGCCCCTGGCGCGACCCTCGTGGCCCTGTTGCCCGTGGAGACGACCCAGTACTGAAATCTCAGAACGCTGCGCCCAGTGGGCGCGAATTTCCGGCCCCGAGATGTGCAGCGTCGGTGGCGGCTGACCGAGCCGCTGGCCAGCGGACCCCGTCGCCGAGATAGTGGACACCACCTGGGCCAACTAATGACACGTCAGAGCCGATGTCCGAGCAACAATTTCGGAGGTTGCGCATGCCAGAAAAGAAAATCGACAAAGGGATGATGAACTACCTGCCCGGCTTGCCCCCTCCGCCGACGGCAGTGGCCCAGTCGACCTACATCAAGATTCCACCCGGCCCGCCTCCTAAGGGGGTACAGAAGACGTTCGCAGACATGAGAGTAAATGCCGCGTCCCGGTCCACCGATGATCGCAGTTACATCCATCATCACGTCATTGCGAACGACCGCCTGTTCGCGTGCTACGAGACCCTGTCGGCGGCGAGACTCGCCGTGGAGCGGATACTCGCGCTTCCGGACGGCCACGCCGCGTTTGCGCAGACCTTCACCAGTGAGCACGAAGTTTGCAAACACGCGGAACGGACGCGAACCCGCGATGACCGTGCGCGAAGCGAGGATGGCGCTGGTGACGTCCGAGAGGCAGATGATCCCCGATCCAAGAAAACCGGCTCCCCTGTTTACACCGCTAAAATCGAGCCACGGAAACCGGCGAAGGCTTGGGAAAAGGGGACGACCACCATAGCTCAAGGGGATAACACGAAAGGCCAAAAGTTTGAGCTCGTAGCCCAAGTCCCGGGCCAAGTCAAAATAAGCGGCCCGCCGCGTAAGCGCAACCCTCGTCGACACCGCAGCAGCGTGGACCAGCTGAGGCTGCCGGGCGTGCCGCCCAGCGACGAGCAGAGCAAGGCGTGACCAACGAGCTCGGGCTTTTTAGGGCCTCTCCGTCGCTCTGACGACATGACCAACATGAACGACACTAGCATGGCAAAACACAGCGCAGCCATGACTGCAACTCTGGCCCATCGCCTGCTAATGGGGAGCGCTAAGGCGACGAAGGCGCCTGTGGCCTGAGGGCACATCGAGTCCGAGGAGCAGACGCCCATCAAGCGTCGTGGCTTCAAGCAACCCTAGGTGGGAGAGTCGCAAATGAAGTCTGCAATCGCCAGGCAGGACCACCCCGCTGGACACGTGGTGCAGCAAAGCCGTGACTTGCGCCCAAGCTCATGCATTGCTGGGGTCCAAAGCCATGGGATCAGCGAGCACGGCGGTCACGTCGACTTGACCAGACAAACAGCGACCACCGAGGACATCGACGCAGGACTCTCCGATGAGGAGGTGCAATGACGACATACGAATCAGCGTGTTTAGCGCGTCATCTCTGTGCGGCAGGTCTGGACTATAAGGTCTGGATGCCACGCATCAGGTTAGCGGCCGGTACCTGCGACATTTTCGCGCGCTTGTCGCCCGACAACAAGGATTGCTTCCACCTTCAGGATGGACGCCCTCCCGAGGATTGCCGGTGCTACGTGCGGTTGGTACCGCCACGACCGGAAACAGCGCACTTGCACCCGGCGCCCAGCTCACGTGATGAGTGGACTGCGGTGCTTGACGCCTGTTGCTTTTCTCACCAAGCCGTAGCCGCAGACTGGCAGGGCTACTCACCGTGGGGCTTTCGGTTGACAGCTGCCACCAGCCGACCTGCTGCACTGAAGGCTGCGGCTGACCTGCTAAGCAAGATCGCAGAATCGCCTATCGACGGGTGTGATGACGACGATTGGGATGAAGACGAGCCCTGGGACGGCCCGCGGCCTGTCGGCGGGCCGTGGCCAGTCGACGGGTCGACCATCGACGCAGAGCCGGCTCGTATCAGATGTTTACTTGGATTCCAGGGTCGCGCTTGGGAAGTTTGCAGTCCATGCGAGGAAGAAATTGAACAGACGGGTGAATACATTGGAGCCACACGTGATGCGAAATTCCTGTTGACTGCCGACAATGAGCTACCGAGACATCTCGAGCCACTTGCGAAACTGCTTGACAGGCAGCCAGCCGGCGGTAAATTGGCCTAACGTGCCCGCTGTTTAGAGCGTGTGTTCTACCGTACAATGAGGGCGGGAGGGTGCTACGATAGGGCATCCTCTGTGGAGGCCGAGATGGTAGTGTCAGAAGCGAAAATCGTATTTGGGCTGGGCGACATGGTGCGGGTGCGGTTCCGGTGTCAGTATTGTGGGAACGAAATCGTGATTAGGCTAGGCGAAAAGAACCGCCCAACAATCACCAACCACTGTCCCCTGTGTAACGAGGAATGGTTGTCCCGCCTCGGCGCAGAGCGCATCCAAAAGACCTTGCAAGGCATCGAGGACATCGAAAACCTCAGTGCTTGCAAGGTTGATATTCTGATCGAGATCGACGCCCCGAAGGGTTGACGTACAATAGCCCTATGCCCTGGTTCGTATATCAGCCCGACAAGCAGCTCGTCCACCAGGTAAGCGGCTGCGAGGATAGCCATCCGTCGTCCGTAAAGCAACGGACGTGGCCGCAGGTCGGCCATCAAACGTGGGAAACGCTCGACGAGGCTGTGGAAGTGGCGCGGGAACTGCTGGACGCCGAAGCGCAGCCCTGCCGGCGATGCCAGCGATTGTTCGCTATTGGTCGCGGTATCAGCGACGATACGTGGCGCGATATGGCGGATCGTGTGCTTGGGCGCGACCGGTACTGATTAGCCCCGAGACGCGGCCCACAGCCATCCGCCAGTCAACGCAGCGGGGATGGTAGCGAGCGCGGTAGGGTACGCGACGATTGGATGTGTCGCGCCTAAAGCCGTGGCGAGTATGCCGAGGACGACGATTGCTGTTGAAACCCCAAATATCGTTCCCATTTTGATGTCCTCCGGTTGCGAACTGATTATCGGTTCCATTTTACCATAACGCCGTCAAAACGCCGTTGACAGTCAGCGGCGCGGCCCATAACATTGCAGCCGCGACAGTCTCAGTCACCGGGAACGGCGACGCGCCTTTCTGCTTTGCTATGCAGGAGGGCAAAGGATACGAACAATTATGCGAGTTGGCACTTTTCGTGCCTCCTTGCGGTGTTCGTGTTCGGGATGAGGAGACTGTCGCAGGTAGCCAACTTCCGTGTGGCCGCAAGGGGGTTCCACGCCGAGGCTGCCTAGCACCAGATCTAAAAGGTGCGCCCCATCAGCGGAAACTGACAGGGCGCGTCTGGCAAGTCCTAGGGTGAGGACGTAGCCAGAGGGTGCAAGACCCGCCGGTAATCTTACCAGCGTTTCTCTCTGACGCAACTTTGACCTCCCTGCCGGATTTGCCGGTACCGGGAGGTTTGTTCATGTTTGACTGGCGTGATTTCGCCCGGGTTTTGGCTATCGCTGCTATTGCCGCCGGCATCGTCAGTTGCAGCGGATCAGCAGTGGCCGCGTCTCCGCCGCCCATGCCCGAAGTAAACGTGTCGTTTCTGCACGCCCTGTCCGTCGATTACGCGAGGTGCGTCCATGACTATCGGTTTGAGGGAGCTGGCTTGGCTAAGCGCGAGCACGACGTTTACGACACGAACCTCGGGCTGTATGTGGAACTCGCGCTCGAAAAAACCGACCCCGCCCTGATCTGGCGGGCCTATCACCGTGATTGCCAGCCATGGCACCAGCCCCAATACCTCGGCAGGTACTTCGACAACCCACAGGAGCGACCAGAATGACCACCATCTACGACCAGGACGCCTTCGCTGCATTCGACGGTGAGATGCACCGTATCTACGAGGGCGGCAAGGAGTACGGATACAACGCCACCCGGTTCCTGCAAATGCTCAGGGCCGATGGCGGCGTTGCAACGGCGAAGAACCTGCTGGCCCGTGAAGTAACCGACGGTGGTTCTGGCGGCTTGGAGCGGATGCTGCGCGTGGGCCGGCTGGACCTCACCGTGGAATGGTTGGTGATACAGGAACACTGGCGCGATCTGTTCACAGATGACGAAGTGGACGAAGCCCGCCGCCGGCTGAACGCTACCTACGCCCGATTGTGAAAAGCCCGTCAAGTTGACGGAGTTTCACGCCGCCCGCGCTGTCCAGTTGGCGACGGGCATCTCGACCTTCATCTCGCGCATACCGGCGTAGTCGTCTTCGAGCAGCCGCCCCAGCATGGTCGCGGTGTAGGTGAGGAGCGACAGCCCGATGTGCAGCCGGACTTTCTTGATACCCAGGTAGCAGTGGCTATCGAGCAGCCTTGACCGCTTGAGGCTGCCGAACATCCTCTCCACAATCGTCCGGCGTTTGTACAGCCGCTTCCATCGCTTGCTCGCTCTCGGCAAGCGGCCCACGCGCCGGAGCAGGTCGCCGTCCCAGCCCTCGTAGTGCTCGTGGTTGCAGTTCTGTCCCAGCCAGGGCTTGTCGCCTTTGAGTTCGCAGCCGCCCTCAGGGCAACGGAACAAGTGCCCCTTGCCGCGCTCGCTGCGGACGTACTGCATCGGCTTGCCGCTCATGCAGCGCGGCTGGCCCTTGACGGTGTAGAGGCCATTCTTGTCGGTGTCTCTCATGTGGACCACGGCGAATATCCGGCTGTTATCGAGGTGCTCGTAATTGCTGAGCGCATCGTATCCCCGGTCTGCAATGGCGTAACGCACTTTGAGCGTCGGGTGATTGGCGGCGAGTTGGTCCATGAGCACCGGCAGTCTTGGACTGTCGTTCTTGTTGGCGGGCAGCACTTCCCACGATAGCGGCGTGCCGTAGTAGGCATCGCAGATGGCGTGGAGCTTGTACCCGTAGAACAGTTCTTTGCCGTCAACCGCCAGTTTCGCCGTCCGGTGACCCCACTTCGCTTCGGCGTCGGCTTTGGTTTTGCCCTTGCCATTGCCCCATGCCGCAACGTCGCTGCTGTCAATCGACACCATGCGGCCCGGTTCCGGCGCGTCGTCGGGCAGAGCGCCCTCGCCCCGCAGCCGCTCGATCTCTGCGCCGACCCGCTCGGCCAGTTGAGCGATAGCGGCGTCAACGAGGTCCTGGTGCTCCGCTAGCCTCGCGTAGAAGCGGGAGAACGTGCCCTCGTGCGGCACCGTCTCTCTTAAACCACAAACCCGCCTGAGAAGGCGGGATGCGTTGAGTTGGGCTATGAGGTCGCGGGTGTACCGGAATCTGAGCAGGTACCGCACCAGCGTTGCCCTCCACATGACTTCGGGGGCGTAGCCGGGCCGCCCCGTCCAGCGATATTCGTTCAGCGTGGCGGTCAGTTCGTCGTGGTGCAGTTCGTCGAGGATAGTCCCAATCAGGCCAAAATCGGGAACGCCTGGGTCGCCCGGTTGACGACCCGCCGGCGGCGGCATTATATTGAGCATGACCGTGCTCCTCACAGTGGGCGGTCTGCCGCCAGCGAGGTTAGGCTCTCGTTGGCGGCGTTATTTGTGCGCGAGGCACGGCCAAATTATAAGATTGTCAACGGGATAAGGACAAGCGTTCTACGGCGGGATTACAAAAATTGGCCGGTTTCAGGCTGCATTACCAGCCCAAAACCGGCCAAACTTGTGACAGGCAACGGTGGACAGTTGACCCCGGAAATTGGGCATGACACAATCATCGCCGGGCGGTTCTGAGCATTGACGAAGGGGTGTCAAGTTGCGTATCCAACAATGTTTGATGGTCGCCAAAGCGGTCTTGAAATCCAGATGGATGTTGATTGGGTTGGCTGCCGAAACCATCGGTTTCATTGTGGCGATATTGAATTGGTTCAGCCAATCTTGGTGGTTGCCCAATGCCGCGTTGACGTTGGGGGCTTTGGGACTGGTGATACTTGCCGGCAAAGTGGCGTGGGACTATCAAGCCCGAGGATTGAACGCACAGCAGAAGAAGGATGTCGATGATCTCTTGACCGTAACGGAACTCAACGACAAGCAACGGGCAGAACTGGATCAGAGGGGGCTTACCCCAAGGCAGCAATCAAATATAAGCAATCTGGATATTGCTATCATCGTTGAGACGCAGCGGGCTATGGGCGGAGCCGTAGAATATATCCGGGCGGCTCATGGCCGGGTTGCGGTCATTCACCGAACGGGATGGTTTTCTTTTAACGTCGTTAGTTTAGACGCCCCTGCGGGATACCACTGCCAGCGGCAACATACGGACGAACCTGCGTTCGACTACAACTTTTACGATGCGGCTCGGTCTCTTTCTGCCCCATTCGTTTCTTTTGCCATATTGTGGATGCATCCCCTCCAAAGGGGATGGACCTATATGAGCAATGATGACGACCGAAATTTTGGCAACAGTATCGTGTATAGCTTCGAAGCTAGGCTTTACGCATAATTTAGAAAAAGTATAAAGACAGGGTAAGCTGGCCTGACCCCACTTTCAACGGAAAGGCCCAGCCATGCTCACCCTGCCCGATGCCATTGTAGCCGTTCTCGTTCCCTTCGCAACGCTGTTTACGAGCCCAACCTGGCGGAAAGCCCAACTGCTGCTGGTCGGCGCGATCCTGACCCCGGGCCAACGCACCGTGGCGGCGGCACTGCGCGTCATGGGCCGCAGCGACCAGCGCGACTACGCCCGCTACCACGAGGTGCTCAATCGGGCGGTGTGGTCGTCCCGCCAGGCAGCGCGCATCCTGCTGGCGCTGTTGCTCCAGCACCTGGATGGTGGCGACGGCCCACTGATCTTCGGCATCGACGAGACCCTGGAACGGCGTCGCGGCGCCAAGATCAGGGCGCGGGCCATCTACCGCGACCCGGTGCGTTCCAGCCGGTCTCAGGTGGTCAAGGCCAGCGGTTTGCGCTGGATCTCCCTGATGTGGCTGGGCCACGTGCCATGGGCCGGACGCCATTGGGCCTTGCCGGCGCTCACGGTGCTGGCGCCTTCGACCCGTTACTACCAACAGCAGGGACGCCAGCACAAGAAGCTCACCGACTGGGCCCGCCAGATGGTCATGCAACTGCGCCGCTGGCTGCCCCACCGACCCCTGGCGCTGGTGGGCGACAACAGCTATGCCGTGCTGGATTTGCTCCACTGCTGCCAGTCCCTCCGTGAACCCGTTACCCTGATCGCCAGATTGCGTCTGGACGCCGCCCTGTATGCGCCAGCGCCACCCCGTCAACCTGGCCAGAACGGTCGCCCGCCATTGAAGGGCCCGCGGCGGCCGCCGCTGAAAGTTTTCCTTGCGCAGACGGATGTAACTTGGGCCAGCGCCGAGGTGGCCTGGTACGACGGCATCACCCGCGCCGTGGAACTCACCTCCCAGACGGCGGTCTGGTACCGCTCCGGCAAGCCCCCCGTCCTCATTCGCTGGGTGCTGATCCGAGACCCCCAGGGCTCCTTCGCCACTCAGGCCCTGCTCTGTACCGACCCGGCGGCGGACCCGACCCAGATCCTGGAATGGTTTGTACTGCGCTGGCAACTGGAGGTCACCTTCCACGAGGTACGAACCCATCTGGGTGTGGAGACACAACGCCAGTGGTCCGATCTCGCCATCGCCCGCACCACGCCCGCCCTACTGGGACTCTTCTCCTGGACCACCCTGGCCGCCCACGCGTTGCAGAAACGGCGCCCCATGACCCAGCGCAAGGCCGCTTGGTACGACAAACCGTCGCCGACCTTCGTGGATGCCATCGCCCTGGCGCGTCGCCACCTGTGGCTGGCGTCGGAAGGTTTCTCACTGTCGGTCGCTGACCCCGACATTCAGGAACTCCCGGTCGCACTGTACCACCGACTTGTAGATTCCCTTGCCTACGCCGCTTGAATTGCGTAAAGCCTAGCGAAGACTGTGTGCCAAAATGGAAACCCGCCGCACCTGGAGATTTTGTTCTTTCACACGACTGGCAGCATGGTTGGGGATGGCGTCCATGGCAGCCAGCGGGAGGGTAGAAGTCTGTCAAAAATAGTGCTGACAACGTCCGCTTTGGCAGTGGGCGCGACTTTTGCAAGTACCCCGGCCACTTAGGCCAACTTACTAGGCCAGTTGGCTAACCGGCCGTTTTGCAAGTTGCTCATCTCTGCTTCAATTGCGCCTACGTTGCCCAGGCCATCATCGAACGGTCGCCATGGTTGCAGAAGTACGGTGAATATGACCTGCCGTTCGTCTCCTGCTTCGTGCAGTACAACGGGAACCTGCGTCCTGGCGCCGCCGTTTGGCGGCTGCTTTACCCTGAATGTGGATCGGAATAATCATTGGAACTCCTGGTGCGATTGCTACGCTTCCGAGGCCTTTGTGGGGCTTCTCCGTCGCTCTGACGACATGACCAACACGAACGACACCGGCGGGGCGAAACGCAGCGCAGCCACGACCGCAACTGTGGGCCCGTGCCGTGGATGATGGGGAGCCAATGCGACGAAGGCGCCCGTGGCCATCGGGAATATGATGGGCCCCGCCCCACGGCGGCGATCATCGCGTTCCGGTAGGTGGCGGGATGCTGGGGGATCCCCGCCCCGTTCACCGACTAAGAGCCTATCCTAAAAACTGGTGGAAACTTGCAGGGGGAGTTGCGGGAAGGCAAGCTGGGGTTGCGGCTAGACTGGGGGAATGACGAAAGCTAAAGACCCCAAGCCGCCGCGTCCGAAGCGTGCTGGCCCTGCCACCAAGACCAACCCCACCACTGGCTCCTTTCAGGTATCCGACGAGCTCTGGGAAGCGCTGGAGCCCCTGATCCCCGAGCATGTGAACACCCATCGGTTCGGCGGCGGCCGGCCCCGGGTTCCTGACCGCACCTGCGCCAATGGCATCTGCTACGTGCTGCGCACCGGCGGTCAGTGGAAGGCGTTGGACGCCACGGGCATCTGCTCCGGCTCCACCGCCCACCTGCGCTTTCAGGAATGGGTCGCCGCTGGGGTGTTTCTGGAGCTGTGGCGGGTTGGGCTGGAACGCTATGACGAACTGAAGGGGCTGGACTGGAGTTGGCTGAGCATGGACGGGGCCATGACCAAATCACCCTTGGGCGGGGGAAAAAACCGGCGCCAATCCCACTGACCGAGGTAAAGGCGGCGTCAAGCGCAGCCTGTTGACCGAAGCTGAGGGCATTCCGGTGGGTCTGGCGGTGGACAGCGCCAACCGTCATGACATGAAGCTGGTACGGGCCACGGTGGAAAGTCTGCCCGTGCCCCGACCGGCGCCCACTCCGGACCAACCCCAGGGCAGGTGCCTGGACAAAGGCTATGACTTTGACGAGGTGCGCCGCACGTTGGAGGAGTTCGGCTTCACCGCTCACATTCGTAGCCGAGGTGAAGCGGCAAAGGCCATCAAGCGGGCGGCTGGGTTCAAGGCGCGGCGCTGGGTGGTGGAACGAACCCACGGCTGGCTGAACCGTTTCCGGCGCATCCTGGTGCGCTGGGACAAGTCCCCTGACAACTACATCGCCTTTCTGCATTTCCCTTGCGCCCTTATCGCCCTCAGAGCCGCCGGATTATTAGGATAGGCTCTAATACTACAGTTGCAGAACAAAGGCGGGTAGAATCAAGGCAGTCAAGGGCTGGAGAGGTGAGGCGGTGGTAGGTGTGATAGAAGATGTGGCAGAGGTGGCCCGTTGGGCCAAGGGAATCGAAGGGGTACACGAGTGCATTGCGGGACGATTCCGGCGTCCCGAGCCGCGTAGGCGGGCGCTGGACTACCTGCGAGGGCTGCTCAGTCCCGTGGAACGCAAGAACGGCTGGCAACTGGCGGAGCAGGCGGGGGACGCCACCCCCTATGGGGTGCAGCACCTGCTGTCCACCTACGTCTGGGACGCCGACCTGGTTCGCGACGATCTCAGGGACTACGTGGTGGAGCATCTGGGCGACGTCCGTGGAGTTCTGGTGGTGGAGAGTTCTGGTGGTGGACGAGACGGGATTTCTGAAGAAGGGGAACAAGTCCGTTGGGGTGCAGCGGCAGTATAGCGGCACGGCGGGGCGGATCGAGAACTGCCAGATCGGGGTATTTTTGACCTACGCCTCTGCCCAAGGGAGGACCCTGCTGGACCGGGAACTCTACCTGCCTCGGGTGTGGGCTGATGACCTGGAACGGAGGCGAGAGGCTGGGGTGCCTGAGAAAGTGGCATTCCGCACCAAGCCGCAACTGGCCCGGCGGATGCTGGAGCGGGCGCTGGAATCGGGAGTGCCCTTCGGCTGGGTCACTGGGGACGAAGTCTACGGCAACGACCGCAACCTGCGGCGGTGGCTGGAGCGGCGAGACGTTCCCCACGTGCTGGCCGTCAGGAGCAACGAGAAGCTGTGGGCAGAGACGGACAAGGGATGGCGACAGGTGCGGGCGGACCGGCTGGCGCCTGGGGTGGAGGAACCCGGCTGGGTGCGGCGCAGCGCGGGCGACGGCGCCAAGGGACCCCGGGTATACGATTGGGCGCGGGTGGAGATCCGGCCCCTGAAGGAGCCGGGCAAGGGGTACTGGCTGCTGGTCCGGCGCAGCATCGCCAAGCCCGGGGAGTTGGCCTATTACGTCTGCTTCGGCCCGGTTGATACGACTCTGGAGGAACTGGTGCGGGTGGCCGGAACTCGTTGGACCATCGAAGAATGCTTTGAGGAGGCCAAGGGAGAGGTGGGTCTGGACCAGTATGAAGTCCGGAAATGGGATGGTTGGTACCGGCACATCACCCTGGCGATGCTGGCCCACGCCTGCCTGGCGGTGGTCAGGCGCCAGGCGTTGGAACAAGGAGGTCCGGGGGAAAAGGGGGCTGTCCCAGCTTGGACGAAAAGCTGATACCCCTGACGGTGCCCGAGGTCCGGCGGTTGCTCTACCGGCTGATATGGAGACATCAACCTACGGACGAATCAGTGCTGCGGTGGTCCCGGTGGAGACGGCGGCACCAGGCAACGGCCCGGCGCTGCCATTACCGACGCCGCCTGAAACTCCTCACCACATTTCTGCAACTGTAGTACTAAGGAGCTCGACGATCCTTTCTATGTTGTCGGCGCCCCCAGCTCCCCACCCAAAGAAACGGTCCCTCACGTAATCCGCATCCGCGCAGTTCATTCTTCCCATATCAACCAATTGGTTTAGCGTCCTCGGGTAATAAACTACGTCTTCCTGTCCTTCAACTACCACTACGCCATCCTCTTGAAAGAACGCTTCGCGGGCATCCAGTCCGAGTACATGAGGATTGTGGGTATCGTTCAGAACGCCCTGGAACCGCTGCGCAGTATTCCTATTGAGCTGAGATATCACGGATCCTCCGTCGCTCTTATGAACGCGAGCTACTTCCGCTCCATTGATCACATTCTTGAAATCTACGAAGTACGGAGAATGTGTGGCGTACAGTATCTGCCGGTCGAGAGCGTAATTGGCCAAGAGGGTTGCGAGCCGTCTCTGGTACGCCGGGTGAAGGGATAACTCGGGCTCGTCTATAGCGATGAAATCTCCAGGCTGCGAATCGTATAAGGCATCAACGATAAAGAGCAGGCTGACAATCCCCTCTCCCAAACTGTCACTGTTGTGAGATTGACCATGACACTGCGGCTTCACGTAATATTGGCCCTGATCGGACTGATCGATGGTCCAAATGGGTGCTGGGCTCACGACCCGTTCCAAAACCTTGTTGAACTCGGCTCGATACTCTAAGGCGTTGAACAGGCGGAAGGAGAATCGGTCAGAGGCATGACTTCGAGTGTCCGACAAACCTGTATTTGACAAATAGGCTATACGGTTCTCTTGTGCGTACCCGAAGTAAGGATTGAAGAACCTGCGAGACGGTAAGACGTAGAAATTGGCGGCAAGATTGGAGGGTTCACGGGCGGTTTGACTACCCCCGGCTTCAATAGTGCTTAGGGTGTATGTATAGTCCGATCCTTCGATACATATCGAAACGCGGTCTCCGGCGCTTTGATTACATTTACCTTCAGAAAAGGTGGTATTCGGGGCTGATACGGCCTGCACCGATTCAATGACCGTTGACTTGCCTCCGTTGTTTGGACCCACCAAGATCGTAAGACCACCCCCGGGGTCGCCATTTGGCTGCCCGAATCTCAGGCTTTGTTCTTCGGAGAAGCCCCTGAACCCTTTGATTCTTAGCGTGCGGACGGTCATTTTGGGGTGTTGGCTGTTAGCCCACCGTCAGGTTCACACGTTCTTTGCTGCGACGTAGAGGCAACAAGCGGCAATGAACATTCCTCCCCAGAACCCTAGCAAAGGGGGTACTGCGATTGCTGAAATCTCCACGATTCGTCTCCAAAACCTGCCTCTCAGCAGGGGTGAATCAACGGCCTTGGCGGATGTGACTCGCTGGGGCCGACGTTTTGAATATCGACTGGACCCGATGAAGGGAATCTGTCCATCATCGAGGTTACGAACTGCCTGTCGCCCGCCGTAATCTCGACTTCGATCATGCTTCCCCGTCGTTTAGGTTGATCGCCGGCGGGAGCCCGGGCGTTACGTCGCTCCGGCCAACTGATTTGATTGACGGTGCCGAAGGTCGGACTCGGCTCGTCCGTGGGCTGTTATGGGAAACGGCTCCAATCGGAGCCGTTCTGAATTGTTCGTGGAGCGGAAGAAGGGATTCGAACCCTCGACCTTCTCCTTGGCAAGGAGACGCTCTACCACTGAGCCACTTCCGCTGGTCATGCCACGTTAGCACACGACCCTCATTAGTGTAAAGAGTCACCGCGCGTCAGCCCGGGATGCAGCTTGCCGCCAAATCGGCGGTATTTCTGCGATTGCGCGTCATCCGACTGATGCGGTATGCCGTCCAATTAACGCTTAGCGGGAAAATGGACGCTCTCGAAAACCGGAGGGGTTGGCATTGTATTCGGAAATAAGAATTTAGCAACTTCGCAATATTCGATTCATAAATCAGTAATCCTTACGTAACACGCGAATCAAATCGTTTCCCCATTACCCGTAGCATGGGCAACACCGGATCACCTGGCGCAAAATCCCCCGCCGCAGGCGGCATCGGCAAATTCTTCCGGACAGCTTCAATCATGCGGGCACCAGACCGAATTGACAGGAGGCTATCACGAACATGAACCGTATCGACCTACACAGAAAACCGGGCGTAATGTGACTGATAATCCTTACCCTGCTGGCCAGTTTGACGGTCCTGGTACTGGCAGCGTGTGGTTCAGTACCGGCGCCGGCGGCAACGTCCGCTCCGGCCGCCGCCGTCGCGGCGACCGAAGCGCCGGCCGCATCTACCGAAGACACCATCAAAGTCGGAATCCTGCACTCGCTATCCGGCACCATGGCAATCAGCGAAACTGCGGTGCACGACGCAGAATTGCTGGCCAGCAAAGAGATCAACGCCGGCGGCGTCATGGGCAAACAGCTGGAAGTAGTCATCGAGGACAGCGCTTCCGACTGGCCCACCTTCGTCGAGAAGTCAGAAAAACTCATCCAGAACGACGGCGTGGCAGTGGTGTTTTGGCGGGTGGACCAGCGCGAGCCGCAAGGCCATGCCGGTTTTCGAACAGCACAACGGCCTGCTGTTCTATCCAGTGCAATACGAAGGGCTGGAAACCTCTCCCAATATCTTCTACACCGGAGCCACCACCAATCAGCAAATCGTGCCGGCGGTCGACTACCTGCTGCAGGAGGGTAAAACCAAGTTCTACCTCCTGGGGTCCGATTACCTGTTCCCGCGCACGTCCAACCTGATCATCAACAACCAGCTCGCCGCCAGTGGAATCGAAGCCGTCGGCGAGGAGTGCACTCCGTGGGGGCATACCGAGTACAGCACGGTCATCACCAAGATTCGGGCCGCCGAACCTGACGTGGTGTTCAACACCCTGAACGGAGATTCCAACGTGGCTTTCTTCAAGAAACTGAAGGACGCCGGCATCGGCGCCGCCGACCTGCCCACCATCTCGGTGAGCGTGGCCGAGGAAGAGATCACCGGCATCGGCCCCGAAAACATATCGGGTCACCTGGTCGCGTGGAATTACTTCCAGACCACCGACGCGCCCGCAAACGTCGAGTTCGTCGCCGCTTTCCAGGCTGAATACGGGGAGAATCGGGTCACCGCCGATCCCATCGAAGCCGGTTACTTCGGCGTGTACCTGTGGAAAGCTGCCGTAGAAAAAGCCGGTTCAACCGAGGTGGCCGACGTCAAGGAAGCCGCCAAGGGCATCTCTTTCGACGCTCCCGGTGGTACGGTTACAATTCACGATGAAAACCAGCACGTTTCCAAGACGGTACGCATCGGGTCCGTTCGGGATGACGGCCAGATTGACGAAATCTGGAACTCCGGCGCACCGGTCGCGCCCGACCCGTACCTGGATTCCTACGAATGGGCCGCCGGTCTGCGCGACCTGGCGCTCCCTTCCCGATCGCCCAACGGCGTCTGACCCGTCCGCCGGACTGCCTCGCAGATCTGCGCCAGGCCGGTCCCCGCGTGTGTCCTGCTGCATTCTGCCCGCTGATCTCGCCCGTCGCCAGCGCCGCGGCCCGTCAAAAATCCCCCTCGCGTCGCTGACACACTCAGCACCCGTCCCAATCCGTCGGGCTCAAAGCCCTGCCGGCTCTTCCCCTCACCTTTCATACCTCGTTTGACCAGCTCCACCGGATCCCTTCGGTGGATTCGGGGTAAAATAGCGCAGACTATATCCAGCACCCCACATGGAGATAGGGGCACCAGATGTTGCTAACACCATCAAACGTTAGAACCCCGAATGGGGGATGACATTGGAATGAACAAATGACAGAGATATGGAAAGGCATTATGCGTAAGGACATCCTCACTACTCTGTGGGTATCTTTAGCCCCAATCCACCGAAAAGATGAGTGTGGCGGCGTGCTGAAGGGGTAAGAAAGTGCTCCTGTGCATCTGGGATAATGGATTTCGAGAGAGGAATCCAACCAGAAACAGGGAGCACCCAAAAGATGCTATCAGATGACCACCCCGACCGCATCCAAATCGCCTTTGATGACCACCGCCTGGTGGCCAATGCTGGGCTGATCCTGCCCGCCACGCTGGGCCGGCATCTGGGCCTGCCTCAACTGGTTGACCGGCGCCTGGACCTGGGTCGCGCCCCAGGCCGAGTCAACACCGGCGACAAGGTGATGACGCTGGTGGCGTCGGCGCTGGCCGGAGGAGACTGCATCGACGACGCCGACGCGTTGCGCGCTGGGGGTACGGCTGGCGCCATCGGCTGCGTGGTCAAGGCGCCATCCACCCTGGGGACGTTCCTGCGCAGCTTCCGGTGGGGGCACGTCCGCCAACTGGACCGGGTGAGCCGGGAGTTGCTGGCCCGGGCCTGGTCGGCTGGGGCGGGACCGGACGACGCGCCATTCACCATTGATTTGGACTCCACCATCTGCGAGACCTACGGTCTGGTCAAGGAGTGCGCGCGCCACCACAGCTACACCGGCCAGCGGGGCTATCACCCGCTGCTGGCCCGGGCCTGGACTACTGTGGCCGGAACCGGCGACGTGCTGATGGCCCGGCTGCGCGAGGGCCGGGCCAACACTGCTCGGGGCGCCGCCCACTTCCTGCGGGAGACGGTGGGACGGGTGCGCTACAGCGGGGCCAGGGGGCAACTCACGGTGCGGGCTGACCGCGGCTGCTATACCCACGCCCTGGTCGCCGTCTGCCGTGAGATGGAGGTCCGCTACTCCATCACCGTCCGCCAGCGCCAAAGCCTGCGCGATCTTATCGAGGCCATACCCGAAGATGCCTGGACGCCGATACCCTACTGGATGGACGGCGCCGCCGCTGTGGCGGAGACTAGCTACATCCCCTTCCAGCACCCCCTTCCGGAGTGAGCCCGACGCCGCGTCGGTGCGGCTCATCGTCCGTCGGGTGCAGCCCACGCCCGGTTCCCAACTGGCCCGCTTTGCCACCTACAGCTATCACGGCTGCATCACCGACCGGGAGGGGGACACCCTGGCACTGGAGGCCGACCATCGCCGCCACGCCGAGATCGAGAACGCCATCCGCGACCTCAAGTACGGCGTGGGACTGAACCATCTCCCCTCGGGGCGCTTCCCAGCCAACGGCGCCTGGCTGGCGGTGCAGGCGCTCGCCCACAACCTGGCTCGCTGGACGGCGCGCATCGGTCTGGGCGAGCCGGTGGTGACCACCAAGACCCTCCGACGGCGGTTCTTCTCTATCGCCGGACGGCTCACCCGCTCGGCGCGCCGCCTCACTTTGCATCTGCCCCAGCGTTGGCCCTGGAAAACCCAGTTCAGTGGCGCCCTGGCACGATTGCGCGCCATCCCACTCCCGGCCTGACGGCGCCGTCGTCGCCGGATCCACTCACCGGGCAACCCATCGTCCCCGCCAACTCGCGCCAAGTCAGTCCGCGAGGGGCGCCTCTTGCCTGCCCCCTACCGAATTCCGCCCGCCATGGCCACCGTGGGCCGCCATCATCGGGCCAGTGCGGCCACCTCACGCCGCCCTCATCCCCATCTATTGGGATCTGGCCTGGCCCGTTCGCCTTCCCCTACCCATCAGCCCTTGTGTCAACGCCAGCGCCAGTCCCTTCGGTGGATTCGGGTTTAGTCATAGTTGTCCTTGGCGGCGGCACCGCGTGCGCCAGGGAGCCAGGTACGCTCAACACATCTGGTACTGTCAAAATGGACGCTACAGAGGCGAAACTCTATATTGACAGCATGGTGTTACCCGTCAGGCAATGCAGTGGATTCTCTGACCTCAAGCGCAATGATGTTCAGGGGTTGGTAGAACCGTGCGTTTTCGCTGGGACCGCGACTACGGTCTACAGCTACCCATCCACCGACAAGACGTGGCTCGCTTGGTGTTCACTTGACCTACCAAAGATGGGCGTTCCTCGTCAGGACACTTACCTGCAAGGTGAATGTGATAGGGTGCTAAAACGTGAAAAATCGCCAACGTAAACCCTGACGCCAACGCAAACCCTGACGCCAGTGCCAACCCCGGCGCCAACGCCGCAGGTTTATATCGAGTGTATGAACATTCACGACGATTATTTCACGTGCAGATGCTTTCTAGACGATTCCGCACCGGGTTGCCGTTAGCTGCATACCGAGAAGATTGTTGTGTTTCGCTCCCAATGACGGACGTGACAGAATGGAAATCCGCATCGGCGGCCTCACATACGATGCCCAAGCCCCAATCCACCGAAGAGATAAGAGTGGCCATGTGCTGAAGGGGTAAGAAAGTGCTCCCGGCTTCGGGGATAATGGTTTCTGAGACGGGAAACCGACCAGAAACGAGGAGCACCTGATTAACGACAATAAGGAGGTGTGTTGAAAAAGTCGGCTCGATCGCGGAGTTTGGCTACAATGCCGGGACACTGCGTAGTTACCGAGGATGCCGATGATCGAACCGCTGGACCGATTCCGCCGCGACTCCACCCTGTTCCAGTTCACCACCAGGCAATTGCGGGACTTCATCGATCCCAACCACCTGTTGATCCGGATCGACGAGCGGCTCGACTTTGCCAAGCTGGTGGCGCCTTTGGAATATTGCTACTGTCCTGACTTCGGCAGGCCGGCGATCCATCCCGAGGTGATGGTGAGGGCCCTGCTCATCGGCTCGGTGTACAACATCGCGTCCTTCCGCAGACTGTGTTCGGTCATCTCCGAGAACATCGCTTATCGCTGGTTTTGTTTCCTGACCATCGACAATCCGGTGTTCGACCATTCCAGTATCAGCCACTTCATCGACCGGATTGGGCGTGATCGCTTTGCGGCAATCTTTGAGGGTCTGAACCAGGAACTGCTGCGCTTGGGACTCTTGTCCCCGGAGATGTACGCTGACGCCAGCTTGGTCAAGGCCAACGGCAGCAGCTTTGGCATGGTCCCCAGCGGTATGACCGTGGCGGAGTTCCAGGAACTGGCTGTCGAGGAAAACGGCCTTTTTCGTACTGACTGAGACCAGTGTGGACGATGACGGTGTGGAGAGCAAGGAGGTGCGGCACTTCCAGACGCCGGCGGTGTTTTCCAGCCTGACGGTCTACGAAAACCTTGAGGTCATGCTGGGATTTCGGCGGCGAGTCTCCACTCTGCTGGGCGGACTCCGCCGCCGCCAGGACGACCGCATCCACAACATCCTGGAGCAGGTGGGGTTGTCCAGTCGTATGAAGGACGTGGCGGGAGCATTGTCCCACGGGGAAAACAACGGCTGGAGATTGGCATGTTATTGGTGCAGGAGCCGAAATTGCTCCTGCTGGACGAGCCCGTGGCCGGCATGACCCGCCGGGAGCGCGAAAGCACCGGCGAGCTCCTGCCATCAATCGGCAACGACCGCTCGGTTCTGGTTGTCGAGCACGACATGGAATTTGTGCGGCAGTTCGCCCGGATTGTCACCGTGCTGCACCTGGGTAAATTGCTGAGCGAGGGCACGATGGAAGAAGTTCAGCAGGACCCTGAGGTCATCCGGGCCTACCTGGGCCACGGCAACGCCCGGAGCTCCGGATCCGGCAGGGCGGTCAACAGCCCCGGATCCGGTGAACGGCGAGCCGCAACAGCCAACGTGGCGGATTGAACGCGCGCCGGTTCACTGCCGCCCGCCCACTTCTTGACTGACGAAACACCATGACTCAATACGCCGAACCACTGCTTAACATCAGGGATTTGTCCGTCGGCTACGGGCAAAGCCTGGTGCTGTCCAACGTCGCTCTGGACGTGCCGGAGGGACAGGTGGTGTGCATTATGGGCCGTAACGGTGTGGGCAAGACGACGTTGCTCAAGTCCATCATGGGGTTGCTCACTCCCCGCTCGGGCAGAGTGAGGTTCGCGGATACCGATCTGACCAAATGGGCGCCCCACCGTAGAGCGAGGGCCGGGTTCGGTTATGTTCCCCAGGGCAGGCACATCTTCCCGTATCTCACCGTGCACGAAAACCTGCTGATGGGAATGGAAGCCTTCGCCGGGAAAACGGGCCGGGAGGAAGCCGTCGACGAAATGTACAACCTGTTTCCCGCGCTCAATTTGAACCCCAGGAAAACCGCTGGCACCTTGAGCGGAGGTCAGCAGCAGCAGTTGGCCCTGGCCCGCGTGCTGGTACGCCGGCCCCGCCTGCTGCTTCTTGACGAACCCACCGAGGGCATCCAGCCGTCGATAGTGCAGGAGATGGAGGAACTGTTGCAGCGTTTGCGCGACCAGCAGGAGACCACCATTTTGCTGGTGGAACAATTCCTGGATTTCGCCCTCGGCATCGCCGACTATTGTTATGTGATGGAAAAAGGGGCAATCGTACTCGAAGGCACCGCCCGAGACCTGGACCATAACCTGGTTCGGGAATACGTAGCCGTCTGACTCCGCACCGGAAAAACGAAACGACGAGGTAATGATGTCCACACCGGGAAGCGCCGAACGAGACCATGTTTTGCAAACCGCCCGGGAGAACGACTAAAGTTCGTTCGCCGGTGGTTCACCGACATTCTGGGCAAGCTCAAGGGATTCGCCATCACGGTGACCGACCTCGAAGAGGCGTTGGAATTGGTAGTGGGATTCGATGGCTCTGCAATTGACGGTTTCGCCCGCCACCACGAGAGCGACATGCGCGCCTATCCCGACCCGGACACCTTCACGCTGCTGCCCTGGCGTCCCCGCCAGAACGCGGTCGCCTGCATGTTTTGCAACATCCGCCACACCCGCGGCCAGGTCTTCACCGGCGATCCTCGGTACGTCCTCAAACGCAACATGGAACGGGCGGAGCGGCTGGGTTTCACCGATAACGTGGGCAGCGAGCTGGAGTTCTTTTACCTGAAGAATTCCTAGACACCGGAGCTACTGGACTTCGACGGCTATTTCGACCAGCTATCCAGCTATCCGGCATCCGACCTGCGTCGGGACACGGTGCTCAACCTCGCCGACATGGGAATCCCGGTCAAATATTCCCATCACGAGGGAGCGCTCAGCCAGCACGAAATAGACCTGGAGTACACAGACGCACTGACCATGGCCGGCAATCTGATGACCGCAAAGCTGGTTATCAAGGAGTTGGCCCAACTCTAGAATGTCTACGCCACGTTCATGCCGAAGCCCGTGTCCGGCATCAACGGTTCGGGACTTCACCTGCACCAGTCCCTGTTCCGCGAAGATTCCAACGGTTTCTATGACGCCGATGACGAGCAGTACCTGTCCATGCTGGGCAAGCAGTTCTCGGAAAAATTGCTGGTCTACGTTGCCGCTGATCTGGCGCGCAAGCGGCAGGGACGCGGCCTGAAGCTAACCGTGCCGGAGTCGGTTACGCTGATTACCGAAGCCATCCTGGAGGCAGCTAGCGACGGCAAATCGGCGCCGGAGGTAATGGAGCTGGGATGCCCCAGGTCATCACCAGCGACGAAGTCATGGACGGCGTTCCCGAACTGGTGGACCTGGTGCAGGTCGAAGCAACCTTCCCGGACGGCACGAAGCTGGTCTCCGTCCACGACCCGATCGCGTAGCCGTTCCACAGGATACCTCCGCAATGAACGAAACCACGGGCCCTTATATCCTCTCAGATGACCCCATCGACATTAACGCCGGTCACCCGACCCGTACGCTATCCGTCTGGAATACCGGGGATCGGGCCATCCAGGCCGGTTCCCATTTCCATTTCTTTGAGGTGAACCGGTTTTTGCGTTTCGACCGGGAGGCCGCCTACGGGATGCGCCTGGACATCCCGGCGGGTACGGCGGTGCGATTCGAACCGGGAGACCGCAAGGATATATCGCTGGTGGCAATCGGCGGCGCCCGGCGCGTCAACGGACTGAACGGTCTCACCGCCGGCCACCTGGATGACCCGGACGTCCGAGCTCGGGCACTGGCCGCCGCCGAGGCACAATCCTTCGCCAACCAGCCATCGCACGGTAACGGCCCGGCAGGGGAGGCATAGCATGGCGCGCATCAGCCGCCGGCAATACGTTGAACTCTACGGCCCCACGGTGGGCGACCGGTTCCGTCTGGCCGACACCGCTTTGGTCTGCGAGGTGGAGAGGGACCTGCTTACCTACGGAGACGAACTGGTTTTCGGCGGTGGCAAAACCGCCCGCGACGGCATGGGGCAATCGCCGTCGGCCACCAATCGCGATGGAGCGCTGGACCTGGTCATCACCAATGCAATCATCATGGACCCGGTGCTGGGCATCGTTAAGGCCGACATTGGTATAAAAGCGGGGCTCATCGCGGGCATCGGTAAATCCGGCAACCCGGACGTCATGGACGGCGTGGATCCGGGTCTGGTGGTCGGCCCGGGCACCGAGGTAATCGCTGGGGAACACCTAATCGCTACCCCCGGCGGCGGCGACGCGCACATACACATGATTGCTCCTCAGCAGGTTTTTCACGCGCTGTCCAACGGAATCACCACCATGATTGGCGGCGGTACCGGCCCGGCAGACGGCACGCGCGCCACCACCTGCGCTCCGGGCCCCTGGAACATGCGCCGTATGCTCGAAGCCGCCGAATCTCTGCCCGGTCAACTGGGGGCTGCTGGGCAAGGGCAACGCCAGCGACGCGGCGCCCCTGGAGGAACAACTGGAAGCCGGCGCCAGCGGCCTGAAGCTCCGCGAAGATTGGGGAACCACCCCCGCCGCCATCGACCGCTGCCGGGAGGTGGCCGACCGTTACGACGTGCCGGTGGCAATTCACACCGACACCCTGAACGAAGCCGGTTTCGTTGAGGACACCATCGCGGCCATCGCTGGCCGGGCGATACACACCTATCACACGGAAGGCGCCGGCGGCGGCCACGCCCCCGACATCATCCGCGTCGCCGCCGAACTCAACGTGCTGCCGTCTTCGACCAACCCAACGCGTTCCTATACCGTCAACACGTTGGCGGAACACATGGATATGCTGATGGTCTGCCACCACCTGAGCCCCCGGGTGCCGGAGGATGTAGCATTCGCGGAGAGTCGTATCCGTCCTGAAACGATGGCCGCCGAGGATGTCCTCCACGATATGGGTGTCATCAGCATGTACGCTTCGGACTTCCAGGCCATGGGCCGGGTGGGCGAGAATTTCACGCGCCTGTTTCAGACTGCCGACAAGATGCGCCAGTTCAAGGGTAAACTGCCGGAGGACTCCCCCGACCACGACAACTTCCGAGTCCTGCGTTACCTGGCCAAGCTGACCATCAACCCGGCGGTAACCCACGGCATCTCCCACCTAGTGGGTTCGCTGGAGGCCGGCAAACTGGCGGACATCGTGCTGTGGCCGGTGGGCAGCTTCGGAGCCAAACCCAAGATGATCGGGGCCAGCGCACCCCGCTAGATGCCCGAGGCGAGGCACCGGGAGTACAGCGGAGACTATAGACAGCCCCGGCGAGGGAAGGCGGAGCGCCCCCTATCCTCCTCCGGCTGTGAAGTCTATCTCCGGCGTGGCGTGTCCGGCCTTGATGTCCGCCCACATGCGTAGTGCCTTCCGATCGCCGCCGAAGGCGAGTTCAAACGGTTCGACTCTGCTGGGATTCCGCCAACGAACGTCCAAACACTCCCGGCGCTGGTATCGCAACCGGCCTCCCACTGGATGGCCAGCGAATATCGCCGATGCGCGGTTCCGGCTCGTAAATAAGCGGTGGGTTATCTTGACGATTATGCCGGTTTCCTCTTTGGTCTCCCGGTAGGCGGCGCGTCGGCAGCTTTCGCCCCTGTCCACGAATCCGCCTGGCAATGACCACTTCCCCTTCCGGTCGCCGTAGGCACGTTGCACCATCAATATGTCGCCGTGCTCGTTTTCTACTAGACAAAAGGCTAGGTTCTGTTGACATTTCACCGTAGCCAGATGAGAGCGGCGGTGAAATGCAGGAAGCCCAGGTATCTGGTGTCCAGCTTCTCAAACCGGGAGAAGATCCGGCGATAGTGCTTGATCTTGTTGATGAAGCATTCGACCAGATGACGCTCCCGGTACAGATGCCGGTCATAGTCGGCGGGTTCCTTGCGGTTCGAGCGGGGCGGAATGACCGGCATCATACCCAGTTCCAGAATGTGTCGGCGAAACTCCTGGGCATCGTACCCTTTGTCGGCCAGTACGTGCTCGCCAGCATAACCGGCGATCAAACCCTCCGCCTGGGTGATGTCGTGCTGTTGCCCGCCGGTCAGGATGAATCGCAAGGGGTTGCCCAAGCCGTCCACGCTCACGTGAATCTTGGCGCTGAACCCGCCGCGGCTCCGGCCCAGGGCCTGGGCAGCCTGGCCACCCTTTTTGGGGGAGCTCCTGCCGCGCAAGGGTGCGCCCGAACCACCGTGCTGTCGATGATCAGGTATTCCAGATCCGCATCGTCGGAGCAATGTTGATGCATTTGTGCCCAGACCCCTTGGTCAGTCCAACGGGCGAATCGTTTGTAGACGGTGTTCCAGTTCCCGTATTCGGCCGGCAGCAGTCGCCACTGGGCCCCAGAGCGATTAATCCATAAGACGGCCTCGACAAAACGCCGGCAATCCGCTTCCTGGCCAACGTACAAGCCGGTGCAGCCACGCAAGAAATCGAGAATCCTAGCCCACTGTTCTGGTGATAATCTGATGTTTGACATACGGCCATTATAATCAAATGTCAACAGAACCTAGTCTCTTCATGTTGATCTTCCGATGGTGGGCGGCGTGGACGATCCCCGTTTATGCAAACGGTTCATCTGCCACTCCAGGAAACATGCTGGACGGCAAATTTTCCCGGATGACTCTGGCATATTCGCTGTTGTCGCGGGGATCGGTCGCGTAGAATGCCCCTTCTCGAGCATGAATTCCAAAGTTGTGTTCAGGGTCGTCCGCCACACTCAACGCGGCGACTTGTTGGACGAGACCTTGTTCTCGGTCGGCGTCAACAATCCACCACTCTCCGCGTACCATGAGGCAACGGAACTCCGGGATTATGCCTTCATTGAGTAATTCGCACTCCCAGTATTGCCATTTGGTGTGTCGCGGCTCCGGGTTGCAGTGGAGAGTGCGGACGGCGTTGCGGTCGATGCGACCCGTTGCGTAATCTCCTTCGACCGGATTGAGTATCGGCCCGTAATCGGCGAAGTAAGTGCCATCGGCGGCTGGCCGCACCACCAACTTGCGATGTGGCGTCCCTTCGGCGTAATTCATTGAGATCGCGGCGTCCAGCGGGTGGATTTGCTCACCCTCTGGGAGAGCCGGATGCACCGCTTTACTGAGGTAGATTGCTAGAAGAGGAGTCCCGTCGTTTTCGTTGACCTGCCGAACCACGTTGGCTATCAACTCCACAACGGTTGTGCTGATATCCCCGCAAAACGGATGCGGGGATCGGCAACTAGGATGCCTGCTCATGAACACACTGCAAAGGGCACGGAGCGCGTGGTGTTTCAGAACAGGCGGGTCGGCGATATTGGGTGGGAATGGAACAGCGACTCGGCCTTGCTGCAATGGTTGCTGTTTTGTAGCGGAGTTGCGTCTGAAGGGCCACATGTCTCACCTCCCTACCCGCTCGAAGTGGTGCTGCCACGGGCCAGCGAGCATCCGGGCGATCCGCTCCTCGATGCGCTCCCGGTGCTCCGGCTGGGGCAGGACGAAGAAGATGCGTGCACTTCCCGTACTGAATTGCAGGGGTATCGGCTCGGCCTCGGGGAGGCCGTCCCGGAGCATGGCAACCTTCTCTGCTATCTGCTCGCTTGCCGGGGTGCGGTCTCGATGTTGGTAGACAACAAGGCTTTGTCCGCGATCCCAGAACGTCCGCAGGTCGCTGATGTAGGTGTACTTCGGCCCGCGCCTCTGGTGCATCATGTCGGGCTTGGCAAGGCCATTGTCTGGGTCAACGCAAACGATGGCGGCCCCCTCGGTGGCCCGAAGTGCTTGCCGGAACCAGTGCTCGCGGATGATCTCCTTCGTGGCCCGAGGCAGGTCGGGGACGAAGGGGAACATGGCGTCGTAATAGAGCGTGTCCGGTGGCAGGATCGCGCTCTTCTGGATGCAGTGGACGCATCGCCGGCCCTCGCGCACGAACTCCCCAAGCATCTTCCACAGGTCGGGGTCGCAATCCCGGTACGTCGCTGCGTCCGCGCGGTCGGGGTCGAGGTAATCAACCAGTTCACCGGCTCGACTTATCTCATCAGAATTCCCGTCGTGCCGTTCATCGTGGTGCATGTACCAGACGAGGCCCAGCCGGAGGTTGGGTGCATCCGCCTTCCCCGCCAGCCTCCGAAGAAGGCCGTGCTTGGCGAAGTCTCCCACGTCGCCTACATATCGATTCTGCATCTGGAACCCCCCTTGCGGCCATAAGGATGGCGTCATGCTACTGCCGCCGGGTCCCGTTGATGAGATCGCAAGGGAGGCACGAATGCCATCCAAAGCAAATATCCCAATCAACGGGGAGGGGGCACGATCGCCCCAGACCCTCGGCAGTAGCATGGTCATAACACCATAGGGATGCCGGGGTGTCAATCGGTGGAGGGTTCCGGCCGCATTTGGTGGCCACGATTGCACCCGCGCCCCGCTCTGGTATACCATTGGGGGTGCGACCGCCGTGCCAAAAAGACACGTACCTATCAAGGGGGCATCAAGTTGACTACCACTACCTACCGGGCCGATAGCAGGCAGTTGCTCGCACAGGCGCGGGATGAACTAGCACAGGGCGACACCCGGCAGGCATCCGAAAAGGGGTGGGGCGCTGCGGCCCAAATGATCAAGGCAGTCGCCGAACAGCATGGATGGGATCACAAGCACCACAACAAACTCCGAGAAACAGCCAACCGGCTTCGCCAAGAGACCGGCAACCCCGCTATCCGGGCGTTGTTTGATGTAGCCAACAGCATGCATACCAACTTCTATGAAGATGTGGATGGTGCCGATCTGGCATCCGAGCGGTTGGACGACGTAGAACGATTGCTGGATTTCCTGGAACCACTGATCTGATGACGCTCACCCTCCCGCCCCCGGCCCCCCTGACGAAGCCAAGCCAGATCGCAATGCCAAACCCAACCACTGGTATCAACGCGCTCCCGCCGTCGGCTATTCTCCCGCGCGGTTGAGCGTCTCCATTGCCACCTGCCCGATCACCGCTTGGGCCGTGAGGCTTGGGGGCCACCACAACGCGCCGACGGCGAACGCGTCCCTGCCGTCCACCCGGTAGCCCAGCCGCCGCGTCCGTTCCTGAACCGACCCCAAGAACTCCGCCTCGATGCTGTCGCCGCCAGCCAGTATGAAGGCCACCGGACGCCGGACGCGCAGGAACCGGAGTGCGAACGCGAACGCCTCCTCCCGCGCCCCGGCGATCAGAAGGTCAAAAGGTGGAATGCGGCTTTGGTCTGAAATGTCGCCGACTGGCACCCCCGGCGCGGGAGCGTAGGCGACAACCAGCCCGGCGTCCCGGGCGGCCAGGGCTAGGGCTCCGTCCCCGTCGTCGCAGACGGCCACACGGAGAACGCGGGACGGCGGTAGTGGCGTCCTGGGCCGGAGGAGCGCATCCACCGTCCCGCCGATGGCGTCGTGTAGGGTATCGTCCACGCTTGTCTCCTTCATTCAGTCAGCCGCTTGTAGGTAAGCCGTCGGCCCACCGCCCGGGCCAGGACATTTCCAATGGTGCGGAACCCGTTCCCTGGCCCGGCGTTGTGGCGGGCGGCGAACTCGTTCACGTAGCGGTGCAGGTGCTTCCAACTCATGTGGTGGAAGGTTCCCATGTATCCCCGTTTTAGCAAGGGCCAGAAGGACTCGATCCCGTTGGTGGTTGCCAACCCGCGCACGTACTCCCCGATCGTGTGGTTCACCGTCTCGTGGCGGTAGCCAAAGATAGAGATTTCGGTGTAGCCGCC
The DNA here is from genome assembly GCA_965220105.1 of Dehalococcoidia bacterium. Lineage (GTDB taxonomy): Bacteria > Chloroflexota > Dehalococcoidia > Lucifugimonadales > UBA3495 > Bin87. The sequence continues at coordinate 669,011 of OZ244811.1, forward strand.
GTGGGTGTCCGTGTAGACCGTAGAACCCCGCTCAACGCTGCTTCGCACGGCGGCGTTGAGGGTGGCGATGTTTGTCCGGTCAATCGGGAACGCGATCACCTTGCCGCCGATGCCCGCTTCCTTGACACCGAACACGGGGGTCTTGCCCTCCGGCCATCGCTCGTGAAGTTTCTTGTCGGCGTGCTTGTTACGTTCCTTGCCGCCGATGTACGTCTCGTCGGCCTGCACCACGCCGCTCATCATCACATCGCCATCCTGCATGGCCTCGCGGATGCGGTGCCCCAGAAACCATGCGGTGCGATGGGTAACGCCGAGCATCTTGGACAACTGAACGCCGCTAATGCCCTTGCGGGCGGAGTGGATCAGGTGAATGGCGAGCAGCCACGTGCGGATGGGCAGGTTGGTCTCCTCCATGACCGTCCCGATGCGGACGCTGAAGTATTTCTTGCAGTCCCGGCATCGGTGGCTCATCGGACGCCCGTTCTCGACCCGGTAGACGTTCTCATTACCACAACGAGGACAATACGGCGCATCGCCCCAGACCCGGGCCTCCATGAAGGTGATGGCAGCCTCCTCGTCGGGAATCCCCTCGTCGAACTGGCGCAGGCTGATGATGTCCTGCCGTTCCTTCTTGGTCGGCAGCCGTGCCGGGCGTGAGACTTCGGGCTTGTGGTCGCCAATGATGATTTCGCCGTCGGCGGTGATGCTTCCCCATGCCATGATGGTTGCTCCCGTCGTGATTGCTCCTGTCGTCATCTCCTCCCCCTTCCAATACGGCATCCGAGCCCGCTCGCTGTCAACCAATCAAACCTCCCCGGGCGCACTTGCTACCGTGGCCCAGGCTGGTATACGATGGTCGTGTGGTGCCCTTGGCGGGACTCGAACCCGCAACCTATTGCCTGGTATGCAATTGTTCTATCCGTTGAACTACAAGGGCGCTCTTGGGTGGGAATGTTGATGCGTTCCCGCCCTTCCTTTGAAGCGTACACCATGCTCCCCGGAGACTGTCAATCGATTCCTCCGCCCCACCCAGGTGCGGTCGCCGTGCTCAAAAGACGCACGTGCGCCGGCCATCAAGAAAATCACCGGGGAAGATTGGACGTGCAGGCCCCGACCGGACGGCCGGCGCAAGGCCAAACACCACGAATACCCGGAGATGCTTACCGATTCCTAAGACCGGCGCAATAGGCCACTTTGCCGCGTCCCAGCACTACACGTTGAATAAGACGAACCGAGGGGGATCAAACCCCGACTTCCGGATTTGGCTCGATCCATCCAAAAACAGAAAGGAGGACGACATGGCTAACAAACTCCCACCGTACGCCTTGATAATTGCCGAGCTTATAGACAGACCCAGAGGAGGCATTCGGATAAGACTTGTTGGCAATGATTCTGGGGAGCCAATATACGTTGAAATAGACGATTCGCATACGACTCCTCTCTCGGAGGACGATGCTGCCGAAATCTCGGAGCGGTGGAATATTCCCCTACCTGGGTAACAAAACGTGGAGGCTAACGACCGACAATGAAATGTCCACACTGCCTAACGGCATTCCACACAGACGATGCTGAAGATGGTCTTGTTGAAGAGATAACAGAGCAACATGGCACCATAATTGAGACTGATCCCGTGCGCGGTGATCAGTACCGTTGGAAGTTGCAAATGGTCGTTTGCCCTGCTTGCCACGAATGTATCGTTACGATAACAATTCTGGATCGCACCGGCGATAACGTCAAACAGAAGAGAATTGTCTGGCCTCGGCATACCGGGAGGCCACCTATTCCACCTGAAGTCCCCTCAGAATTCGCCGAAGATTATACGGAAGCGTGTATGGTTATCGCTGACAGCCCAAAGGCCAGTGCTGCGTTGAGCCGTCGGTGCCTGCAACATATCCTTCGTGAAAAGGCACGAGTACAACACCCCGATAGTCTAGCCGTAGCGATCAAGGAAATCGTCAATGGAAACAGCTTGCCGACCGACTTGGCGGAATGTCTTGATGCCGTCCGCAATATTGGCAACTTCGCCGCGCATCCCAACAAAGGGATAAATACCGGCGAGATTATGGAAGTTGAACCAGGAGAAGCCGAGTGGTGTCTTGAGGTCATCGAAATGCTGTTCGATCACTACTTTGTAAGGCCCACTAGAATCCGGGGACGCGCGTTGGCCCTCAACGATAAATTGATCGAAATGGGCAAGCCCACCATACTCGTCCCGGGCGGTGAGGAAACCAGCTCTGCGTAACGCATCACCGGAGCGCTCTGGTTAGGTGCCTCGCCTTCGTGCGTGTGCACTATCTAGTGGGGTGAGTAGGTCCCAGATGATCGTCAAGGGCGGCATGGTTTCCTGGGCCGTTATGGGTGATCCCAACGGGTCCATCCCCACCGCCGAACTCCAGTTTTATCGACCGATGTTCGGCGCCATGGGTTCAGCGGTGGCGCGCACTTCGCTTACCTTCATGTCGGGCCGCGCTTACGAGTTGGGCGTACCCCAACAACACGGACTCAACCGCCGGGTCGAGCCGGTCAGGGATTGCCGGACCATCACCAAGCGGGACATGGTGCGAAATGACGTCATGGTGGTCATCGAAGTGGACCCGGACACCTACGAGGTGCGCGTTAACGGCGAACTCGCCACCGTGCCACCGGCGGAGCGTCTCAGCCTTGCCCAACTGTACTTCCTCGTGTAACCGGCGCTGACGGGACATGTCGCAATCCGGCTATCGCCAATTCCTGACTGCGCTGCAGCTGGCCGATTCTTTTTTTCCGACCGGGATGTTTGCCCACTCCCACGGGTTGGAGAGCATGGTTGCGCGCGGGTTGGTACGCTCCCGCGTCGATGTCGGCGCTTTCCTGAGTACCGTGCTCCAGTGTTCGCTCATCCCTGCGGACGGCGTAGCCCTCTACAACGCTCACGATGCGACGTCCCGACGACAACTCGCCGCCGTAGCGGCCATTGATTGGAGCTTGTACGCGATGAAACTCCCCGCCGAGATGCGGGCAGCCTCTCGCCAGTCCGGTCGACGCATACTGGACGAAGCTGGGCCCTTGTTGCCGTGCAACGCCGCGCGCGCATTCCACGAGGAATACCGGCAATCGGTGATCGAAGGGGACGCACCCGGCAACGGAGCCGTCGCGCTGGCCGTTACCGCGTGCGCGGCGGGCATCCCAGCGGAGCAGGCCTGCCTCATGTTCTGTCACAGCTTTGCGGTGGGCTCCCTGGGGTCGGCTCAAAGGTTGCTGCCATTGAGCCATTCACAAGCCCAACGAATCCTGACCAACCTGCACAGCGTGATAGAAGAACACATGGACCGATGCAGACACCTTTCCTGGCAGGATATGGCCGCGTTCACGCCGGAGTTGGACATCATGTCGATGCTCCACGAAACCGATGAAGTGCGTATGTTCGCCAGCTAGAATTCCGCTGAGGGAACCCTGGACAGGGAGGACCTCATTAGGGAGGGCATCAATATGGCAAGAATCCCCAGAGTAGGCGTGGGAGGCCCGGTAGGTTCCGGAAAAACATCCCTGATAAAAGCCCTGGTGCCGATGCTGCTGGCCCGGGGATTGCAGCCCCTGGCCATCACCAACGACACATTCACCCGAGAAGATGCCGACCACGCCCGTCGCGCCCTGCAGGACGTTTTCGATACCGACCTGATCAGGGGCGTGGCCACCCGCGCCTGCCCCCACACCGCCGTCCTCGAGGATCCCAGCCTCAACCTGCTGGCAGTTGAGGAGCTGACCCAAGCGTACCCGGACTCCGACATCATCCTGATTGAAAGTGGCGGCGACAACCTCACCCTCACCTTCAGCCCGGCGCTTGCCGATTACCAACTCTACGTCATCGACGTTGCCGCCGGGGATAAAATCCCGCGCAAACGGGGACCGGGCATCACCCAAAGCGACCTGCTGGTGGTCAACAAGACCGACCTGGCTCCCTAGGTGGGCGCCGACCTGGACGTGATGCGCCGGGACCTGGCCGAGGTGAGGGGGGAACTGCCCTACCTGTTCACCAACTGCCGCGCCGGGGCAGGCCTCGACGCGACCCTGCAACACATCCTCGAGGCGGTCCATGACACGCCCGCCGACCGCTGAACCGGAGAATGCGGCGCCAGGGCGGCCTGGCAGAGCTGGTTCTGGACCAACGGGGGCCGCACTCGCCTGGTGAAATGCCGTACGCGGCCACCCCTGGTGGTGCAACGGGCACTCCATCCGGATGAGTCGGTACCGGACATGGCCTTCGTCCTACTGGCCAACCCGACCGGCGGACTGCTGCAAAACGATGAGCAGAGAATATCCATCGCCGTGGGGCCGGGCGCAAAAGCTCACGCCACCACGCAGAGCGCCACCAAGGTGTACTCCATGCCAAGAGGTTCGGCAAGCCAGTGGCTGGACCTGACGGTGGCCGACGGCGGATATCTGGAGTACCTGCCCGATCCGGTAATCCCGTTTCGGCTCGCCAACCTGACCCAATCCACAAACCTGACCGTCTCCAGCCGGGGCGTCGTCATCTTCCAGGAAGTGATAACCCCGGGGCGGGTGGCAATGGGCGAAGCATTCGACTACACCCGATTGGCCTATCGTCTCGCGCTGGCGCGCCCGGATGGACACCCGATCTACCGGGAAGCCTTCGAACTGACGCCGGCTACGGTCCGCCAGATGGGATTCGGCGTATTGGGCGCTGCTACGGATCCGGACCTCAGTCCCCCGTTGCAGACGCTGGGATCGATGCTGATTGTGGCCGACCCTTCGAGCGCCCAGTCCATTCTCACAGATTTGAGACCAACGCTTGCCGGGCGCCCGGGAGTCCGGGCCGGTATCAGTACGTTACCGGGCAACCACGGCCTGGGTATCAAGGCGTTGGGCGCGGACACCAACCTGGTGCAGGGCGCGTTGGCCGCCGCCTGGTCGGTCGCCCGCAGAATAATCCTGGACACCGAAACCCCATTCTTACGGAAATATTAGCCCGTAGGGAATACATAATCCCCGGCGCAAGATGAGCCGGGGATTATCGCGAAGTCAGCAGAGGCTCCGGCCTTACTCCATGTTGAACCCTTCGTATCCGTTGGCCGCCACTTCCGCCCGACGCGCCCGCATAACCGGGGCGCTGTCGGGACTGGTCAGCAGCATGCGGGCTTTGCCGGGGATATTGGCGCCCACGAACCAGGAGTTAGCCTGCGTCCGCAGGATGTTCTGGCTCGCCTCGATGACGTGCTCCCGCCAGCCGTCTTCAGCCTGGGGCGTGGGTTCGATGCGAATGTACTCGTTCTCCCGCATGTAGGCGATGCAGTCGGTCACCCATTCGACAATCGACTCCGAACCGCGGACGAAGTTGCCCACCGAGGCAGAGTTGATGGTGAACAGATTGGGGAATCCGGCGCTCTGGATCCCCATGTAAGACCTGGGACCTTCCGCATATTTTTCCTTCAAAGGCAGGCCGCCCTCGCCGACGATATTGATGCGGTTCAAGGGACCGGTCACGGCGTCGAAACCGGTGGCGAAGATGATAACGTCCAGCTCGTACTCGTTCTCGGTCGTCTTGAGGCCGGTTGGGGTAATCCGTTCGATTGGCGCATTCCGCACGTCCACGAGCAGGACGTTATCCCGGTTGAAAGCGTCGTAGTACCCGCTTTCCAACGGCAGGCGCTTGGAGCCAAAGGGATGGTCTTTGGGGACCAGCATTTCGGCCACGTCGGGGTTGTGCACGCGCTCCCGGATCTTGTTGCGGACGAACTCTCCGTAATCCTCGTTGGCATCCCCGGGCATCATGATGTCGTAGAAGTTGGACAACCATTTCTTGAAACCGGGCTCGGCCCACAGCGCTTCGTATTGCGCCAGGCGTTCTTCGTCGGACACGTCCCACGCCGACCGGGGGTCAAACTCGTGAACGAAGGCGCCAGGGGTTTCGCTGCACTTTTGGAATATCTCGGGGTAGCTGTCCTTGATCCGGCGTTGCCACTCATCATCGATCAGCGAGTTTCGCAACGGCGCGCAGTAGTTTGCGGTCCGCTGGAAGACGGTCAGGTGGGCCACTTCGCCGACAATCTCCGGGATGAGTTGAACTGCGCTGGCGCCGGTGCCAACTACTCCCACGCGCTTGCCGGCCAAATCCATGCCTTCTTTGGGCCAGCGACCGGTGTGACACCAGGTGCCCTGGTAACTGTCCAGCCCCTCGAAGTTGGGGACGTAATGGGCAGAAAGGATACCCACCGCCGTAATCACGAACCGGGCCCGGGCCCGGCGCCCATCCTGAATCTCCACATGCCAGCACTGGTCGGTCTCGTCGTATGTTGCTGATTCAACCCGTGCGTTGAACTGGATGTGGCGACGCAGGTCGAATTTATCCGCAACGTAGTTGAGGTACTTCTCATTTTCGGGCTGGCTGGAAAAGTGCTCTTTCCAGTCCCACTCCTCCAGAAGCTCCTCCGAGAACGAATAGGCGTAGGAGTAACTCTCGGAGTCAAACCGCGCCCCCGGGTAACGGTTCCAGTACCAGGTGCCCCCCACGCCGCTGGCATCCTCGAATACCTGCACCGAGAAGCCCAGATCGCGCAGTCGATACAGCTGGTAAAGGCCGGTTACGCCGGCGCCAATGATGATGACGTCGAACTGGTCCGCTCCATCGTGGGTTCCGTTATGCATAGTAGCCCGACTTTCCGCAGAATTGCTCATATTGTCCCCCTTGAGTTGCCTCGCCAATCCGGCCCACCGGCCCGGCGCCGTAGCCTCGCTGCCGCCGCTGCAAGAGGCGGCGCTCAGGCTGTTTCAAACGAATAACAGGGCGATTATAAACGATTATGGCACCAAAGGGTTAACGTTGAGCCGAGTGATTGCTTTACGCAACGCCCCGTGCCTCTGAGGTAAACGATTTGTTGCCATCAGCGATCCGGGGATTGACCCGATTCAACCGGGTGTTTAGAGTGAATTCGCACCAGATGAGAAAGAACACGACGTTAGGAGAGAACGATGCCACATTACATGTACGTTGCCGTGCAAGGAGACAACAAAATTTCGGTTTTTACCGTAGATCCGCAATCCGGTCAACTTACTCCCCAGACGGAAGTTTCTGTTCCCGGCGGCCCGTTCACCATGGCCATCAGTCCCGATAGCAGGTACCTGTATGTCGGTTGCCGTGAGGAACAGCAGATTGCCAGCTTCCAGATCGACCAGTCCAACGGCCGGCTCACACAGAACGGGTCGGTAGCCGTGGAGGCCTGGCCCACCTACATCGCCACCGACCGTAGCGGAAAATATGTCCTGTCCGCCTACTACCAGGGCGCGCATGTCGGGGTGCATCCAATCGGGGAAGATGGCTCGGTAGGGGGCGCGCCCATCGAATGGCTCGAGACTGCCACCGGAGCTCACGCCATGCAAACCGACCCGACCAACACCTACGCCTTTGTACCCCACATCGCCGGCAATGGCCCCAACTCGATCTATCAGTTCCGTTTCGACGAGAACACCGGCCACATATCCTACAACACACCGCCTTCGGTGGAACCGATGGCGTTTTCCGGCCCGCGCCACTTCTGCTTCCACCCCTCGCTGGATGTCCTCTATTTCTCCGACGAACAGGGTTGCAGCGTGACCGGATATCGCCTGGACACGAGCCAGGGGACGCTGAGCGAGTTTCAAACCGTAACCACGCTGCCTGAGGGCTTCAACGAACGGAACACCTGCTCGCAGATCCAGGTATCCGCGTCCGGCAGGTTCCTGTACGCCCCCAACCGCGGCCACGACAGCGTGGCCTGCTTTACGGTGGATACCGCCACCGGAGAACTGACGCCCAACGGAATTGTCCCGTCGGAGGCGAGGCCCAACGCGTTAGGCCTCGGCCCGGGCGACCGGTTCGCCTACTCCGCCGGCCAGGATTCGGGCCAGATGGCAATCTTCAGCATAGACCAGGAGTCCGGCGTTTTGAGTCGGTCGGGGACGGTCCCCCTGGGCAGTGGGCCGGGCTGGATATCCATCACTGAGTTGCCCGGATAGTCAGGCCCGCGCGCACCCCTTGTTCAAGTTGCCCGGAGCCCTGTCAATGCTCCGGGCGAGTCCACTCCTGCGATCCCGATGCGGGCGACTGGCGCAACATCGACGATAATGTTTCGTCGTAAACCGCCAGATAATAACCGAATGTGGACACGAATTCGTAACAGATTACAGAATCATTGACGCGGACGTGCCCGGTATTTTAGACTCCTCTTAATCAACCGCAACCGCGATTCGCGAGTTGTTCAAAATCGCGAATTCCAGCAAAGACGGGAGGAGTTCAATGGCGCATTACGACATTATCATTCGAAGCGGTACCATCGTTGACGGCACGCGCACGCCGCGGTTCGTCAGCGACATCGCCATCAAGGACGGCAAAGTCGCCAAGATCGGCGGGCTTAACGGAAGCACTGCCGACCGGGTGCTGAACGCCGACGGCCTGATCGTCGCACCCGGGTTCGTGGACCTGCACACCCATTACGATGCCCAAATTTTCTGGGACCCGTATTGCACGCTCTCGGGATGGCACGGCGTAACCTCGGTCGCCTTGGGCAACTGCGGCTTTGGCTTCGCTCCCTCGCGGGTGGAGGACCAGGACCGGGCCATGCTGAGCATGACCCGCAACGAGGCCATCCCCTACGACGCCATGAAAGAAGGCATGCCCTGGAACTGGGTGACTTTCCCTGACTTCATCGACAGCCTTACAAATACGCCCAAAGGCGTCAACTGCCTTACCTACGTGCCGCTCACGCCGCTCTATGCCTGGGTGATGGGTTGGGACGAAGCCAAGACTCGCCGCCCGACCGAGGCAGAGTTGCAGGAGATGGTTCGTCTCATCAACGAGGCCATGGATGCCGGCGCCTGTGGTTGGTCGGCCCAGGTCCTTGGCGTCAACTCCGTGCAGCGTGACTACGACGGCACGCCGATGATCACCGACATGCTGTCGGAAAACGAAGTGCTGACCTTCGCCAAAGTCCTGGCCGACCGCGACGAGGGCTTCATCGAATTGGCGTATCAGGAGACGGGTGAAGAGGGCCGACCGCTGGGCGAGGAGACCCGCCTGTTCTTCGAAAAGGTGGCCGAGGTCGCCAAGAGGCCGGTGCTGTACCAGGCCGTCGCGCCCAACTCGGTCCATCCCGAGCAGCACCGGGAACGCATCCGGTGGCTGGAAAGCTGTGCCGAGCGCGGCTTGCGGGTCTACGGGCAGGGAGCCACTCGCCGCGGCGGTTTCGAACTAACCTTCGAGGACTGGAACCTCTTCGACGATACCCCGGCCTGGCGCGAAGTAACGCTGGGCGACAAGGCGGAGCGCAAGGCCAAGATGCAGGACGCTGTGATGCGCGGCAAGCTCAAGGAAGAATGGGATTCCGGCCGTCGGCCCACCCAGGTTGTGCCGGGTTCGGTCGGCAGCCTTCAGGTGATGACCCGCAAGGTCAAGATCGACATCGGCGCCGAGTCCGACTACCCACACCTGCCGGCAAAGGTAAACGCCGGCGGGGCGGACTACTTCCTGGTCAAGAACCGGGACGGCTACAAGCTCCTGTCCGTAGTTTGCGCGCACCAGGGCGGCACCGTCGACAGCGATGGTTGCCAGTTTGTTTGCGACACCCACGGGTACGAGTACGAACACGACGGCGGACGCTGCACCACCAACCCCGACCTCAGGCTGAAGTCCTTTGTCGTGAACGTGGTTGATGGGCGCATGATCGCCCTGGCTCCGGACGAGACCGAGGCTTCCAGCCCGCAGGCCGGCCAGACCGTGCAGCAGATTGCCGACGAGCAGGGCAAGCACGTCATCGACGCGCTGCTGGACATGTGCGTGGAAGACGACCTGGCCACCGAGTTCTTCGCCGATTCGCAAGGACGGGACCAGGCACAATTCACCGCCGAGGTGCTGGACTCCATCCATATCGTTGCCGGCGTCTCCGACGGTGGCGCCCACGTCAAGTTCCTGACCGCCGGCACCTACCCGACGGACATGCTGACCTGGCTGGTTCGCGACGAAGGCGTCATCACCCTTGAGGATGCCCACTTCAAACTGTCCTACCTGCCCGCCCACTTCGGCGGATTCCGCGATCGCGGCGCCATCAAGGAAGGCGTGCCGGCGGACATCGTCGTTTACGACCTGGACAAGCTGGAAGTGCTGCCTTCGGAAGTGGCCGAAGACCTCCCTGGCGGAGAGTGGCGGCGCATTCAGAAGGCCAACGGGTATCGCTGGACCATGGTCAACGGCGAGATTACCTTCGAAGACGGCGAGCCCACCGGAGCCTTCCCGGGTCGCTTGCTCCGTAACGGCATCGGGTAGACACCCGCAACCCATTCGGGCGTCCGACGGCGAGTCAACGCCCCAACCGACTTAACGGGGGGGTCGCAGTGAATTCTGCGACCCCCTTCGGTTGATACTTGGCCAGCCTGGCGTTATCTTGACCCCACAATCACAAAGACCCGCATCCCTGCAAAAGAGGCGTAATAATGAAATACGACGTTATCGTAATCGGAGCCGGTTCCGGAGGTTGCGTGGTAGCCTCCCGGCTGGCCGAGGACGCCGAACGCTCGGTGTTGCTGCTGGAAGCCGGCCCGGATTACCCTGACTATCAGTATTATCCCGACGACCTGAAGTACGGCTACAAACCGGACGCCTCCGCCCAGGGCGCTCCCCACAACTGGACCTGGTGGGCCCAGGGTTCCGCAGACCAGTCCGACCTGCTGCCCGCGCCTCGGGGCAAGGTGGTTGGCGGCACCAGCGCCATCAACGGACAGGTTCTGCTGCGCGGCGTTCCCGAAGATTACGATGGCTGGGCCGCCGCCGGCAACGACGAATGGTCGTTTTTGAACGTCCTGCCGTATTTCCGCAAGATGGAAACCGACCTGGATATTACCGATGATTTCCACGGCAACGAAGGTCCGATTCCGGTGCGGCGATTCAAGCGCGAGACCTGGCTCCCCTTCCAGGGCGCCTTCGTCCAGGCATCCCTGGAAGCCGGCTATCCGGAAGACCACGACATGAACGCCCCTGATTCCGGTGGCGTGGGCCCGATCCCCATGAACAACCCGGAGGGCGTACGCATGAGCACCGCCCTCACTTTCCTGAGCGCGGTGCGGCATCGGCTCAACCTCACGGTGCGGGCCGACGTGATGGTGCATCGGATCCTGTTTGAAGGAAACCGGGCCGTGGGCGTGCAGGTGGAGAGCGGAGGTGAGGTCTACCAAATTGAGGCCGACCAGATAGTGCTGAGCGCCGGCGCCATGGCCTCACCCCAACTTTTGATGCTCTCCGGCGTCGGCCCCGCCGATCACCTTCGGGAAATCGGCGTTCCGGTGGTGCACGATCTCCCGGGCGTGGGCCAGAATTTACGCGATCACCCCATCGTCGCCGTCATTTGCCAGGTACGCGACGACCATCCCCAGGACTCGTTGGCTCCCCGCACTCAAACTGCCCTACGCTACACCGCCACCGGGTCCCCCGACCGCAACGACATGCAGATTACCGCCTCGTCCTTCTCGTCTCCCATCGGCGGCGCCGACCCCTTCAACCCGGAGGGCGTCCGGTTCAACTGCATCCTGGAGCTGGCCGACGGCGCGGGCGAGGTGAGGCTTTCGGCCAACGACCCCAGCGTCCAACCGTCGCTGAACTACCGCTACCTGGAGTTGGAGCGCGACCGGGAGCGCCTCCGCGAATCCGTCCGGATTACCATGGAGCTGCTGGGGCACGATTCCTTCGGTCCAATCGTGGAGCGGGTCCTGCAACCGTCGGAAGCCGATTTGGCTTCCGACGACGCTCTGGACGCGTGGATGCGTCGAACCGTGTTCAATACCACCCATGCCTCCGGCACGTGCAAGATAGGCCCGGCCAGCGACCCAACGGCAGTGGTGGATCAGCGCCTGAACGTCCATGGCCTGCAGAACATCAAGGTGGCCGACGCCTCGGTGATGCCCAACGTGATTCGGGCCAACACCAACTGCACCACCATCATGATTGGGGAGCGGTGCGCCGACTGGGTTAAGGCCGGGCAGTAAGCCCGGTTTTTCGAGAGTCGGACGACACTACCAGGCAACTGAATCAATTTCTCATGCGCAGTCACTTCGTCATTGCGAGCGTAGCGTAGCAATCTTGTCGCCGCAGCAAAGGCCGTTCGTCGACGTATTTTCAACCTCATCGAGATTGCTACGTCCCTCGGCGAGCTCGGGATGAGCGGGTGCTCCTCGCAATGACGGATGGAAGTGGGTAAGCGTGAGCGTTCAATTTGCGATTGGGAGGGAGTTCAATGTCTAATTTGGTATTGCAAACCGCCGTGGGCAACTATGGCCACACCGCTCCGTTGAAGGACGGTACCGTAACTTCAGAAATGTTCGACATGGAGCACATCGAGGTTAATCCAGTCACCAGCATCTTCCGGCGCATGGTACGCGGGCTGGAGTTCGACGTGGCGGAGATGGCCCTCTCCACCTACATGTGCGCCCGCGCCCACGGCAAGGCGTTTACGGGAATCCCCGTATTCCTGACCCGGGCCTTTTACCACGGCGGGATCCTGGTCAACAAGGCCAGCGGCATCGCAACGCCCAAAGACCTTGAGGGCAAAAGAATCGGCGTACGCAGCTACACCCTCACTCCCGGGGTCTGGACCCGGGGCATCCTGCAAACCGAATATGGCGTTGATCTGGATGCCGTGACGTGGGTGCTGTCCGGTGATGAGCACGTGGCCGAATTTGTGGCGCCCTCCAACGTGGTGTCGTCGCCCAACAACGATCTCGGTCAAATGCTGTTATCCGGCGAGATAGACGCCGCCATCGGCGCCGGCCGCGTGGATTCGCCGGATGTTCGCCAGCTATTTGACGAACCGGACGAGCTGGATGCTAACTGGCACCGCAAGACGGGGGTCTATCCCATTAGCCACATGCTGGTGGTCAAGGACGACGCCCTGGCGTCGAATCCAGGACTGGCCGGGGAGCTGTTCGATCTCTTCAGCGCCGCCCGGGCGCCGTACGTGGAGCGCCTGCGTTCCGGATCAGCATCGGCCCCCGGGGACCAGTCATTCCTGAACCTGGCTGCTATTGTGGGGGACGACCCCATACCATACGGCTTCGAAAGCTCTCTGAAAACCCTGGAGACCTTCATAGACTACAACGTGGAACAAAAGGTGATCCCCGCTCGCGTCAGCGCCGAGGAATTGTTCCCGGCGTCGACGTTGTCGATGGCATAGGCCTCCGGCGCGACCCGCTAGGGATGGCGCTATGATTGTTTTGCTCAAGATCGGGGCACGGAGGGGACATGGCGAAGTACTCATTCCGACTTCCCAACGCAGACTACCTGGGTTTCCCGGCCACCTCTCAAGCCATCGTCGAAACGGCGTGCAAGGCCGAGGAGTTGGGTTTTGACGCCCTGTTCGTCAACGACCACGTGATCGTAGATGATTCTCCGCGCAGCGAATCGTGGCGCAATGTCTACGACCCGCTGATGGTGTTGTCCTACGTAGCGGCGCGGACCTCTCGGGTAATGCTGGGAACCTCCGTCCTCATCATGCCGTATCGCAATCCCATCGTAACGGCCAAGATGGTTGCGACGCTGGACCAAATGTCCGGTGGCCGCGCCATTGCCGGGGTGGGAGCTGGCTGGAACGAAGCCGAATACGAGGCTCTGGGCGTTCCCCATCGCGAACGCGGGGCGCGCACCAACGAATACCTGCACCTGTGGAAAGCCTGCTGGGAACCTGGCCCTACTACCTTCCACGGCCGGTTCTTCTCCTTCGACAACATGCACGTCAACCCCAAGCCCGCGCAGCAACCCCATCCGCCCATCTGGATCGGCGGGTCCAGCCACGCTGCGCTGCGGCGCGCTGCCAGGTTCGCCCAGGTGTGGCAACCGACGCCTACCGGGCTGTCCGACCTTATCAGCAACCAGGCTTATCTTCGGGACGTGTGCGCCGAAATCGGCCGGGCGGATGTGCCGGCGACCCGCATGAGTTTTCGGGTCAACTTCAGCCACATCACCGGGAGTTCCAGCGCGGGAAATGACCGGCCTACGGGACAGGGCAGCCCGGAACAGGTAGCGTCGGACCTGCAACGTTACCGGCAGGAGGCGGGTCTGGAGCAATTCCAGATCAACTTTAACGGGTGCGGCAGCCTGCAACAGCTGTTGGACTCTATGGACGTGCTGGTTCAGGAGGTAATCCCAAAAGTCGACGCTTGACGCGCGGGCCGGCACTGCGCCAAGACCCCGGAGGCCCGACACGAGATCGGAGTTGATTGGATAACCTGATGGCTTTCCCCACCGAACGAAATGAAAAACGCCGGGTCCTGATGGACGCAGTAGACGGCGTGCGAGGCGCGTTGCAGGCCGGCGCTCAGGAGGCTGAGGAGACTGCCACGCTACCTCCAGCGTCGGTTGAGGCTCTCTACGATTCGGGGTTATTGCGGCTGAAATTGCCTCACGTCCTGGGCGGCGCGGAGGCGGACCTGGTGACTCAGCTCGACGTGCTGGAAGAAGTCAGCCGCATCGAGCCGGCAGCGGGTTGGTGCCTGATGATCGGCGCGGCCAGCGTGGGTAGCCTGGCGGCGTTCCTCCCCGATGCGGCCATCGATGAACTTTTCGTCAACGGGAATCCCCCCAGGACGGCGGGCGCATTCGCGCCGTTTGGTAAAGCGGTACCCGTGGACGGCGGCTATAGGGTCAGCGGGCGCTGGCCCTTCGGCAGCGGTGTTCGGCATTCCCAGTGGGTTTCCGCCGGCGCCCGGGTAGTGACCGAAGAACCGGGCTATCCCGACCAACTACGATGCGTGATGCCCACTCCAGATGTAAAGATCCACGACAATTGGGACGTGATGGGTCTGCGAGGCACTGGCAGTTGCGACTTTTCGGTGGACAACCTGTTCGTTCCCGAACGGTTTGCCTGGGACGTATCCTCCACCGAACCACTGCGGGGCGGAGCGTTATATCGGCTGGGACGCCCGGGCTTCGTCACCAACGAGCACTCGGCATTCGCCCTCGGCGTGGCGCGCCGCGCCCTGGACGCATTGAACGAGGTGGCGGCATCCAAAACCCGTGGTTACAACTCGGTCAACCCCCTTGCCGGACGGCAGGTAATCCAGCGGGCACTGGGCGAGTGCGACCTGAGATTGAGAGCGGCGCGCGCCCTCAACGTGGAGATTTTGGAGGAAGCCTGGCAATCGGTGTCCGATGGCAATACGCCGGCCCCTCCGCTGCAAGCGCAGATGCGCGGTTGCGCGACGTACACCACCGATGTTGCCGCCGACGTGGTGGCACAGGCTTTCCGGTACGGCGGTGGGTCGGCCCTGTTCACAACGAGCGTGCTTCAGCAATGTCTCCGCGACATCAACGCCGCCGCCCAGCACCAGATGGTCAGCGACACCGCGTACGAAAATCACGGTCAGTTTCTGCTCGGCCTCCCGGACGCCCGAGTGATGGAATAGCGTCACCGGCCTCCCATCGGCCCGGCAGGTAAATCCGCGGCAGGGCTTCGAATTGCGGCGGCCCGAGCCGATGAAGAACACGGGTACGGGAGAGATTCTCATGGCAATCACCATCGGAATGGGAGATTACGTTTACGAGTACCAACCGGAATGGCCCAGCGTTCCTGATGGCCTGGGCTTCCGGGGAGTCAGCGGAGTGGCTGTTGATTCAAGGGACCGGGTCTACGTATTCCAAAGGCAGGGGCCCCCGGTGCTGGTGTTCGACGCCGACGGGCAATTTTTGTCGTCCTGGGAAAGGCCGGACAACGTGCCGGCCGACGCGCACCACGTCCACGCGGGCCCCGACGATTCCATCTACCTGGTGGATCGGGATGCCCACCAGGTGCTCAAATACACCCCAGGTGGCGATCTGATGGCGTCCATGGGTATCCGGAACCAGCCGTCGTTGCAGGCGCCATTCAACCACCCGGCGGACATCTGCGTAGCGCCGTCGGGAGAGTTGTTCGTGGCCGACGGCTACGGCAACTCCAGCGTGCACCGTTTCGCCGCCGACGGTTCATACGTCTCATCCTTCGGCAGGCCTGGCGGCGGACCCGGCGAATTTCGGGTGCCCCACAGCATCAGCGTGTCGAACGATGGCCGCGTCTACGTCGCCGACCGGGAGAACAATCGGGTGCAGGTTTTTAGCACCGACGGCGAATTCCTGGACCAATGGACCGATTTCAAGTGTCCGATGGGCGTTCACATCGACGCCCAACAGACCGTCTACGTGACCGACCAGGTTCCACGAATCAGCATCCTGAGCCTGGACGGCGACCTGCTGGCCAGGGGCCGCACCTTCGAGTACGCCCACCAGGTCTATACCGATTCCAGGGGGAATATCTACGGGGTGGACACGGGCAACCAACGCGTGCAAAAACTCGTGAAGCGGACGTAACTTGGCGGAATGGCGACCAGCTCACGCGTACCCACTTTAATCCATCATCGCGAGGAGCACAGCTTAATCTGTCATTGCGAGGAGCACAGCGACGTGGCAATCTCGATGAGGTTGAACACACGTCGGCGAACCTCCGTTGCTACGACGACGAGATTGCCACGCTACGCTCGCAATGACAAAGTGGGTACGCAGTAACCGTCAGGTTGAAAAAGCCGTGATGGCTGGCCTGAAGGTGCGCGAAATCACGGGCAACTTCCGCCCCGGGGAGGCGCCCGGGCAAATTCCTGTACACCGGGCCCTCCCTGCCGTACCATTGATATTATGCTGCTTACTATCTCCACCACTCACCATCCGGCCACGGACCTGGGGTTCCTGCTACACAAGAACCCAGGGCGATTCCAGTCGTTCAAACTCCCATTCGGGCGCGCCGAAGTTTTCTATCCCGAGGCTACGCATGATCGCTGCACCGCAGCCCTGCTGCTGGATATCGATCCGATAGGTCTGGTACGGGGAAAGCCCGGCGCGTCCAACGGCGGCGGTTGGCTTGAGCAGTACGTGAACGACCGTCCCTACGTAGCGTCGTCACACCTAAGCGTGGCAATCGCCTCCGTATTCCGCAGCGCGATGGCGGGGAGCAGCAAGGACCGTCCAGCATTGGCAGAGGAAGCCATCCCGCTGGAAGCTCGAATTGAAACGGTCCCTTCACCGGAAGGTCCAGATTTCATCCGACGATTGTTTGAGCCTCTGGGCTACCAGGTTGAAGTTCAGGGACGCCCATTGGACGAGCGCGCCCCGGAATGGGGCGCCAGTCCATACTTCGCCGTGCGCCTCACTGCGGACCTACGGCTGCGGGACCTGCTCAACCACCTTTACGTGCTGCTGCCGGTGCTGGACGACGACAAACACTACTGGGTCGGCGACGACGAGGTGGACAAGCTGCTGCGCCATGGCGAGGGTTGGTTGGACGGCCATCCGGAGCGGAACCTCATCGCCCGGCGCTACCTGAAGCATCAGCGCAACCTTTGGCGGCAGGCGTTGGCTCAACTGCTCGACGCCGGACGGATTGATCCAGGCGATACCACGACCCAATATGGTCATGAAGAGGAGCAACTGGAAGCCCCGCTCCGGCTGAGTGAACAGCGCGTACAGGCGGTCATGAAGACGCTCCGGGAGCTTGGCGCGACCCGTGTGCTCGACCTGGGTTGCGGTGAAGGAAAACTAATTGGCGAGTTGGTCAAAGATCCCGGCTATAGCCTGGTAACCGGCTTCGACGCGTCCCACCGAGCGCTGGAAACGGCGCGGGAACGTCTGCGCCTGGATACCATGCCGGACCGACGACGACAGCGCGTCAACCTTCTGCACGGCTCCCTGACCTACCGGGACAAACGACTCTCCGGGTTCGATGCCGCCGTTGCCATGGAAGTTATTGAACACATCGACCTGCCCCGGCTCGACGCCTTTGAGGAGGTCGTATTCGGCTCGGCAAAACCCGGCGCGGTCCTGGTCACCACTCCCAACGCGGAGTATAACGTCCTCTTTGAGGGTTTGCTGGACGGGGAATTCCGGCACCGCGACCACCGGTTCGAGTGGACGCGGGAGCAGTTCCAAACCTGGGCCCGCCGGGTCGCTGCTCGCCGCGGCTACGACGTCGGCTTTGAGTCCATCGGCCCCGACGACAGCGCCCGCGGAGCGCCGACGCAGCTGGGAGTCTTCACGCGATGAATATCTCCATCCCCGAACTGTGCCTGGTCGCGCTCATCGGGCCCTCCGGTTCTGGCAAGTCCACCTTCGCCTCCGCCCATTTCATGCCCACGGAGGTGGTGTCGTCGGACGCCTGTCGGGCGATGGTAGCCGATGACGCCAATGACCAGTCGGCAACTCCCGACGCCTTCGCGCTGCTCAACTTCATCGCGGCCACACGCTTGCGGGCCGGCCGGCTCACGGTCGTGGATGCCACCAGCGTGCAGACACAAGCTCGCAAATCCCTGGTCGACCTCGCTCGAAATCACGACTGCCTTCCGGTTGCAATCGTGCTGAACATGCCGGAAGCGCTGTGCCTGTCGCGCAATGAAGGACGGCCCGACCGGACGTTCGGCTCCCGAGTGGTGCGGCAGCAGGCATCGCAACTTCGCAGGTCCCTGCGCGGGCTGAGACGCGAGGGTTTCCGGCACGTCTACGTCCTCAACTCCCCCGACGAGGTGGCGGCAGTAACGATCGAACGGGCGCCGCTATGGACCAACCGGCAGCAAGAACACGGGCCATTCGACATCATCGGCGACGTGCATGGCTGCTTTGACGAACTCCTGGCGCTCCTGGACGGCCTCGGCTACCGGCCGGCGATTCGAGTCGACGCCGAAGGCGCAACCGGTATGACCGCTGCACACCCCAACGGGCGCAAGGCCGTGTTCGTTGGCGACCTGGTGGACCGGGGCCCGGGTGTCACCCAGGTCCTCAAGCTGGTGATGAACATGGTTGAGGACGGTACGGCGCTTTGTGTCGCCGGCAACCACGAATCCAAGCTGGTCCGCAAGTTGAAGGGCAGGAACGTTCAGATAACCCACGGGCTGGCCGAGACGCTGGAGCAACTGGAAGGAGAATCGCAGGAGTTTCGAGAACAGGCCACCTCGTTTCTGGACGGCCTGATCAGCCACTATGTGCTGGACGGCGGCGAACTGGTGGTGGCTCACGCCGGCATGAAGGTCGAATATCAGGGCCGGGCGTCAGCCCGCGTCCGGGACTTCTGCCTCTACGGAGAGACCACCGGGGAAACCGACGAGTGGGGCCTCCCGGTGCGGGCCAACTGGGCTGCCGATTATCGCGGCCGGGCTATGGTGGTCTACGGACACACGCCGGTCGCGGAACCCGCGTGGCTCAACCGCACCATCAACATCGATACGGGTTGCGTTTTCGGCGGCAAACTGACCGCGCTCAGGTACCCGGAGCTGGAATTGGTGTCAGTCCCCGCTGCACAGGTCTACTACGAGCCGGCCAAACCACTGGCCGAAGTCGCCCAATCTGCTGAAGTTTCGACAAACGGTGAACATCGGGCGACGAACCTGCTCGACGTTGACGATGTGCTGGGCAAACGCATCGTTGAGACGCGGCTGCGCGGCAACATCACGGTGCGGGAAGAAAACGCGGCGGCGGCGCTGGAGGTGATGAGCCGCTTTGCGATGGATCCCCGATGGCTGCTATACCTGCCGCCCACTGTATCCCCTTGCGATACCTCCAAGCGCCCGGACATGCTGGAGCATCCCGCCGAGGTATTCAACTATTTCCGCAGCAACGGCGTGGCTCGGGTCATCTGCGAAGAGAAGCATATGGGTTCTCGCGCGATCATAGTGGTAGGGCAGGGCGCCGACGTCATAGAGCGGCGGTTCGGCATCGCCACTGCAGGAATCGGCGCCTGCTATACGCGCACCGGACGAAGATTTTTCGGGGACCGAGACCTTGAGTCCCAATTCCTGGAACGCGTCCGGTCCGCGATAACCTCCGCCGGTATCTGGGATGAGTTGGGGACCGACTGGTTGGCGCTGGATTGCGAATTGATGCCGTGGTCGGTTAAGGCCCAGCAGCTAATCCAGGAGCAGTATGCGCCAGTGGGCGCCGCGGCCGGCGCCAGCCTCGCCGCCGCGCAGGCGCTCCTGCAACAGACGGCGGCGCGGGGCGTGGACGTCGGCGAGGCCGCGTCCAGGGTCACCGAGAGGTTGCAACTCTCCGACCTCTACCGCGACGCATACGCCCGTTATTGCTGGCCGGTAGCATCCCTCGCCGATATCCGGCTGGCGCCGTTCCACGCCCTGGCCAGCGAGGGCCGGGTGCACACCGACCAGGATCACCTTTGGCACATGAACCTGGCCGCTCGTTTGTCCCGGGCCGACCCCGGGTTGTTCAGGGAAACGCAGCACATGGTCGTGGACTTGACCGCGTCCGGCGAATCCGAAGCGACGCATTGGTGGGAGGAGCTAACTCGCCAGGGCGGTGAAGGGATGGTGGTGAAGCCCCTGGACTTCATCGCCACCGGACCCAGGGGCCTGGTGCAACCCGCCATGAAGTGCCGCGGCGCGGAGTACCTGCGTATCATCTACGGCCCTGAGTACACGCTGCCGGATAACATCGAACGGCTACGGAATCGCGGTCTCTCCGCAAAACGGTCCCTCGCCCTCCGGGAATTCGCCCTGGGCATCGAGGGTCTGCAACGGTTCGTCGACGGGGAGCCACTTTACCGAGTGCACGAGTGCGCGTTCGCCGTGCTTGCCCTGGAGAGCGAGCCGGTTGACCCTCGGCTGTGACACGTCACGCGGAGCCGTCCAACCCGTAAAGCTCGTAAATGCTCGTTGTGCCGATCAGTGGTCAGCGTTTGGGATACATCAGGCCGGAACCTGGACCAGCTGGGGTACTTGGAGCAGCGCATGTACCCGGGCTGCGACCGGTTCGTCCATTGCCGACCGAATCGCCAGGTTCCCGGCTTCCAGGGAGGCAACGGGCACGCCGTCTCGAAATACGATGCGATTGCCGGGTACAGCGGGAACCCTGCTTCCGGTCGTGAGAATACCGGTCAGGTTTAGAGGGTCGCAGGCGGATACAACCACCATGTTCCCGGTGGGGTCGCTGCGGTTGATTTCCCGCAGCAGGTCCACGGCTTCCGGCAGAGCGAATTGTTCGCCAACGAAACCGGTTACGAAGCGCCCTGCCCGTATCTCCCCCTGGGCTTCCATGCGCCGCAACACGCGGACGGCGTCCCGCCAGTTGAGCCCGGTCGACTCCCGCGCCAATAACTCTGGGAACACCACACCGTACCGACGCAACAACTGCGTAACCCGCAATTCAAGGACGTCGGTGGCCGGGTCCAGCGGCTCCAGGATAGACCAACGGCTGTTGCTCTCCCGACGGCGCGGGTCGAGCCGCCGGGCTGGAATGTGCCGGTGATGGGAAGATCGATTGCCGTTCGTTGCCCCGTTGCGCGGCCTGCCGGAACCACCGTTGACCCGTCGCCGCAGGGGTTGCAGGCTGTCTGAGGTAACCCTGCCCTGAGCCGCCAGCAGCCAAAGGCCTTCTTCCACATCGGACGGCAGCCGCCGCGTGAGGGAGACGATATCGGAGATGAAGCAAGCGCCTCGTTGGGACAGCACTGACAGCACTTCAGCGGATGCGCCACTACCGTTTTGGTGGTCAGGTTGGGCTGGCCCGAGCAACCAGTCCAGAGACTCCCGAAGGGCCAGCGTGATGGATGTGGCACGGTTCAGGGGCGACCTTGCGCCGGAACCGTTGGCGGTAGCAAGTTGGCGACCGATGCAGCCCCAAACCACCTCGCCACCGAGGCACAAACCATCCAGGAGTTCCGGTTTGTAGCCCTGCGTGCGGGGAGCAATAACTTCCGACTCCAGGACGCCGGCGGGAATTTCAAAGCCCTGCAGCTGTTCGATTACGTCTAGCAATCCGCCCTCTCCCACTGCGCTGGTCGCCGGATCCAGGTGTTGCCATCGGAGCAGGAAGCGCATCAAAGCAGCTTGAGAGACGGGCTCGATCTCGCGCCGCAGCCGGCCCAAAGTTGCCCGGTGGATGCGGGCCAATATCCGGCGATCGCAAAATTCCTCCTCCACCGCGCCCGGACGGAAGCTCCCGCGCAACACCAGCCCTTCGCCTTCCAGCTGGCCCAACGCAAAGGCGACATCGGCGTGGTCCAACCCAAGGGTCGCCGCCAGCTCGCCGGCGGTGACCGGTCCGGTGGAGTCGACCCACCCGCGAACGATGGACAGCGTCGCGACATCGGTCGTCAGTTCCGGATCAGGGTTGGCGATTTCATTGGGCGGCGGGCTGAATTTGGCCGATGGGTACGCTGCGAATGCGACCGGCAATCTTTCCGCGGCGACCCAACCGTGCCAGTCGTCGGACAAAATCAGGCGATAAGCGCGGCCGGCAGCCGCCAGACCCCCGAACCACTCGGTCATCTGGCTTGAATCTGGGTCGCTGCGCCGGCGTGTCGGGAAGGATTCGGGGAGGATTCCCAGGTTCAACAGCGCGTCGTGCAATTCGTCAGCGTCACGCATCGGCGGCCAGGCGTTGGCGTGTTCTTCCGCGATGGCGGCCGCGTCCAGTTGGCCCAGCTCGCGGGCGTCCTGCGGCAAGGCCCGGCGCAGCGTCACCGCCCTGGCGCGTCGCTCCTCCAGGGGAGCGTCGTCCAGAAAGGCATAGGGCATGGCGTTCAGGATCTGATGGGAGAATACGGAGGGCTGCACGGTGTCCCGGGCGTACACTTCGATCTCGCCCCGTTCAATGGCTGCCAGAACCTGCTTTAGACCGTTCAGGTCCATTGCTTCAGTGAGACAATCGCGAATGGTCTCGAACACCAGCGGGTGATCCGGCGGGTCGATTTCAACGCCCGAGGCGTTGTCCTGGCACTGGACCTGGGCTGGGAAAACTGCCGCCAACAGGTCCTCCGAGCGCATCCGCTGCAACGGCGCCGGCACCTTGCGGCCACCGGTGTGACGCAGCAGGGCGAGGAACCTCGTGGCATTCCACCGCCATCTGGTACCAAACACCGGCGCCTGCAAAATCGCCTGCAATAGCACTTCGTCCACCGTGCGAGGGGACAGGTAGGTGAACACATCGGACAGCGGGAAAGAGAGATTCGGCCCCAGGGAGAAGTTCAACCCGTCGTCGGTTGCCGAGGCCTGCAATTCGAAATCGAAGGTGCGGCAGATGCGCTTTCGTAGCGCCATTCCCCAGGCCCGGTTGATGGCAGCGCCAAAGGGAGAGTGAATGACCAGCTGCATGCCGCCGCTCTCGTCGAAGAACCGTTCGGCTACTACCCGATCACCCGTCGGCACAATCCCCAGGACGCGCTTGCCCTCTGCCAGATACTCCACGATCTGACGCGCGCCGTCGGCAAGGATGCCGCATTCCTGGACCAGCCACGCCTCCGCGTCGTCGGGGCGTTCCAGTTGGGCATCGACCGCGGCGCGCAGTTCGGTAATCTCTCCGGACAACTCCCTGGTGCGCCCCGGCGCTTCCCCCAACCAGAATGGGATGGTGGGAGCCAGGCCCTGGGCGTCCTCGACCCGAACCTTGCCACTCTCCACCCGACGGATCTTCCAGGGAGTGTTGCCCAGGAGAAACACGTCCCCGGCCATGCTTTCGATGGCGAAGTCTTCGTTGACGGTCCCGACAAAAACGTCCTCCGGAGCGGCGATGACGTCGTAATCAGCGTTGTCGGGAATGGCTCCCCCGCTGGTCAACGCGGCGAGGCGGGCGCCACGCCGGCCTTTCAGGATGCGATTCACGCCGTCCCGGTGCAGGTGCGCGCCGCGGCGTCCCAATCGGGGCGCAAAACCCTCGGCAAGGGCCTCGACGACCTCGTTGAATTTATCCCGGGGCAAATCCCGATACGGGTAGGCCCTGACACACAAATCGAAGAGCGCATCCTCCGGCCATTCTTCGGCGGCACAGGCGGCGACAATCTGCTGGCCCAGTACGTCCAGCGGCCAGTCGGGGATGCGGAGGGCGTCCAGGTTGCTGCGGCGCACCGCCCGACAGAGGGCGGCGCACTCCACGAGTTCATCCCGAGTCAACGGGAACAGCGCGCCTTTCGGCGTACCGGCAATAGTGTGTCCGGAGCGACCCACCCTTTGCAACAATAGCCCAATTGAGCGGGGAGACCCAATCTGACACACCAGGTCCACTACACCGATGTCGATGCCAAGCTCAAGTGAAGCGGTGGCAACGCAAACTTTCACCTCCCCCTGCTTCAACTTCTCCTCAGCGGCCAGACGCCTGCTTCGGGAGAGGCTACCGTGGTGGGCCACCACGGCCGGCTCGCCCATCCGCAGAGAGAGTTGGTGGGACACCCGCTCCACCAACCGGCGGGTGTTGACGAATACCAGCGTGGTTCCGTGATTGGCCGCCAGGTCCACCACGGTATCCAGGGTTTCTCCCCAGACCTCATGGGTGGCGATCGGCCCCAATTCAGTTTGAGGGAGTTGCACCGCCAGTTCCATGCGCCTGGTATGGCCCGTGTCCACGATGAGACAATTGGGGACGCCCTCGCCGGAAACGTTCCGGTTCCCCACCAGGAACCGGGCAACCTCATCGATGGGGCGCTGGGTGGCGGAAAGACCCACCCTCACGACGGGATTCCGGGCCAGCGCGCACAACCGCTCCACCGACAGCGACAGGTGAGCGCCACGCTTGTCGTCGGCGACGGCGTGAATCTCGTCGAGGATAATAGTCTTCACGTCGGTAAGCCCGCGCCGTCCGCTCTCCGAGGTCAGCAGAATGTAAAGCGATTCCGGTGTGGTGATGAGGATGTGGGGCGGCTGTTTGGCCATTTTCTGGCGTTCGTAAGCGGGCGTATCGCCAGTTCGCACCGCCGTCTTGATGGCCGGCAACGGCGTGCCGCGAGCTTCGGCCCGGGCGTGAATTTCATCCAACGGAGTGGCGAGGTTTTTTTGTATATCGTTGGACAGCGCCTTGAGAGGCGATACATAGACTACCTGGGTTGTATCGGGCAGCCCTCCGCGCAGACCCTGGCGCACCAGCTGGTCGATGCAGGTCAGGAATGCGGCCAGGGTTTTTCCCGAACCGGTGGGCGCGGCGATCAGGGCGTGTCGCCCCTGTGCGATGGCCGACCACCCGTCAACCTGGGCCTGGGTCGGCGCCTCGAAGCGGCTCCGGAACCAGTCCTGGATGATGGGATGGAATTGGGCAAGGGACATGGGGCCAGTTTAGCAGACCGAGCGCTCACGGCCGGCGGCCCGAATGTCACTGTCTGATTGGCTAGGCTTTACGCATAATTTAGAAAAAGTATAAAGACAGGGTAAGCTGGCCTGACCCCACTTTCAACGGAAAGGCCCAGCCATGCTCACCCTGCCCGATGCCATTGTAGCCGTTCTCGTTCCCTTCGCAACGCTGTTTACGAGCCCAACCTGGCGGAAAGCCCAACTGCTGCTGGTCGGCGCGATCCTGACCCCGGGCCAACGCACCGTGGCGGCGGCACTGCGCGTCATGGGCCGCAGCGACCAGCGCGACTACGCCCGCTACCACGAGGTGCTCAATCGGGCGGTGTGGTCGTCCCGCCAGGCAGCGCGCATCCTGCTGGCGCTGTTGCTCCAGCACCTGGATGGTGGCGACGGCCCACTGATCTTCGGCATCGACGAGACCCTGGAACGGCGTCGCGGCGCCAAGATCAGGGCGCGGGCCATCTACCGCGACCCGGTGCGTTCCAGCCGGTCTCAGGTGGTCAAGGCCAGCGGTTTGCGCTGGATCTCCCTGATGTGGCTGGGCCACGTGCCATGGGCCGGACGCCATTGGGCCTTGCCGGCGCTCACGGTGCTGGCGCCTTCGACCCGTTACTACCAACAGCAGGGACGCCAGCACAAGAAGCTCACCGACTGGGCCCGCCAGATGGTCATGCAACTGCGCCGCTGGCTGCCCCACCGACCCCTGGCGCTGGTGGGCGACAACAGCTATGCCGTGCTGGATTTGCTCCACTGCTGCCAGTCCCTCCGTGAACCCGTTACCCTGATCGCCAGATTGCGTCTGGACGCCGCCCTGTATGCGCCAGCGCCACCCCGTCAACCTGGCCAGAACGGTCGCCCGCCATTGAAGGGCCCGCGGCGGCCGCCGCTGAAAGTTTTCCTTGCGCAGACGGATGTAACTTGGGCCAGCGCCGAGGTGGCCTGGTACGACGGCATCACCCGCGCCGTGGAACTCACCTCCCAGACGGCGGTCTGGTACCGCTCCGGCAAGCCCCCCGTCCTCATTCGCTGGGTGCTGATCCGAGACCCCCAGGGCTCCTTCGCCACTCAGGCCCTGCTCTGTACCGACCCGGCGGCGGACCCGACCCAGATCCTGGAATGGTTTGTACTGCGCTGGCAACTGGAGGTCACCTTCCACGAGGTACGAACCCATCTGGGTGTGGAGACACAACGCCAGTGGTCCGATCTCGCCATCGCCCGCACCACGCCCGCCCTACTGGGACTCTTCTCCTGGACCACCCTGGCCGCCCACGCGTTGCAGAAACGGCGCCCCATGACCCAGCGCAAGGCCGCTTGGTACGACAAACCGTCGCCGACCTTCGTGGATGCCATCGCCCTGGCGCGTCGCCACCTGTGGCTGGCGTCGGAAGGTTTCTCACTGTCGGTCGCTGACCCCGACATTCAGGAACTCCCGGTCGCACTGTA
Source organism: Dehalococcoidia bacterium (assembly GCA_965220105.1). Classification (GTDB taxonomy): domain Bacteria; phylum Chloroflexota; class Dehalococcoidia; order Lucifugimonadales; family UBA3495; genus Bin87. Next base: position 695,543 of record OZ244811.1, read on the forward strand.
CCACCGACTTGTAGATTCCCTTGCCTACGCCGCTTGAATTGCGTAAAGCCTAGATTGGGTGACAGTCCTGCAACGGCGAAATCCAGGGGGTTGCCGCCCTGTACCGGGGCAACGCCGCCAGCTATCAGACGGCGAAGCCCCGGTAAGGCACGCGGCCGGGGGGCGGGATACGGAGCATTGCCCCGGATTGGCCCCGCCGCCCGGTCACGTGAACAGGTCGCCGGCCGGTTTCAGGCGGCTGTAACTGGTTGATGCGCCCGCAGGAAATCGCGCACCTGGTTTATCGTCTGGGCCTTCAGGTCCGCATCTTCCTTCCAGGGATACGGCGTCACCTCGGCTTTAGGCGCCAACTCCACCAGGTCCATGGCGGCCTCTAACGAGTGCGACGGAGTATCGTCGGGCATGACGAGCATCGGCGTCTGGCACGCGCGCGCCCAGTCCCGCGACACGGTGTACATGAAGTCCGGCTGCACTCTATAGAGGTTGTGCAGGTACTGATCGATGGTATCCATCGTTAAGTCAGAGCGGAGTGAGCAAAGCTCGGGGCCCCAGGCATCATGGCCGGAGTCATACATGGCGTCTGGCGTTTGGCTGGCGTGCCCAACGGGCTGGCAGAGCACGGCGGCCAACACGCGATTGGGCGCCCGGTCAATGAGCGTGAGCGCAAAAGGGCCACCGATGCAGAAGCCCATGAAGAAGAACTCTCGTATGCCCAGGTGGTCCATCAGCCCCAACTGGTCGTCGGCGAAGGCTCCCCACGGGTCGTCGACCTGGACCGGCCCGGTGGACTGCCCGCCAATAGCGTTGCGCTGGTCCATGGTAATGCAGCGGAAATCGTCCTTGAACTCCTCCATGACGTCGATCACCTGCCTTGGCCAATTGCTCATCACCGAGCTCAAGCCCCCTCCGGGGGTGACCAGTATCGGGAAACCGGTCCCGACCTCTTCATAATGGATGCGGACATCGCCTCTGGTATAAAACGGCATTGCACTATCTCCTTTTAGACCACAGCACAGGAATTTTAGGTGATTGTAACTTGGGACACCGGGGTGTCAAGGCAGCAGTCGCCTCATGCGTATTCACTTTGTCATTGCGAGCGTAGCGTGGCAATCTCGTCGTCGTAGCAACGGCGGTTCGCCGACGTGTGTTCAACCTCATCGAGATTGCCACGTCCCTCAGCCAGCTCGGGATGAGCGGGTGCTCCTCGCAATGACAGATTAAAGTGGGTACGCGACATATCCTGGCGATTAGGACACGCACGAAGGAATGCCGTCGGCCCACTGCGGGGATTTGCCACCGGTGGCCAGGCAATCTACAATCCAGGGCACCAGGTTGGAGGTATTGAATTATGAGGATTTTGGTAGTGTCCGGAGGTCGTCATCCGTACGAGGAATCGACGCCGATATTGGATTCTTTTCTCAAGGGCGCTGGTCACGAGGTAACGGTGACCGAAGATGCGGCGGTGCTGGCCGACCGCTCCGCCATGAGCGGCTACGACATTTTGGTATTCAACACCCGTCGGGAAAACGTCGCCGACTTTGGCGACTGGACCTTGTCCACGCCGCAGCAGGAGGGACTACGGGACTACGTGAGCGGTGGCAAGGGCTTCGTTTGCATTCATATCGCCACCTGCGTGTCTGCAGCGTGGCCCGAGTACCACGACATCACCGGCGGCGGCTGGATTTCCGGCACCAGCTTCCATCCCCCTTACGGGGAGTTCACGGTGAACGTTAGCGACGGCGGGCACCCCGGGGCCAAAGGCGTTTCCGATTTTTCCACCAACGACGAACTGTACATGGGGTTGGCGTTGAAGGACGGGAACAACGTTTTCATCACCGGAGAGGCAGAAGACGGGACTTATCCCTGGGGCCCGGACCGGAATCCCCAGTTGATGCCGGGCGGCACCTATCCGCTGGGTTGGACCCGCCAGTACGGGAACGGCAACGTCTTCGTTCTGCTCCTGGGGCACGATGGCCGGAGCTTTGAGACGCCCGAGTTCCAGCGGATCGTCCTCAACGGCGTGGAATGGGCTGCCGCGAAAGCCGCGGTCTGACCGCGAACCGGAGAACAAAAAGCCCGCTCCCAATTCGAGAGCGGGCTTATCTTGGGCGTCTGTCACCGGAGTTACGCGTTACTTATCCCTGGGTGAAGACCTGTGCGTCGTCGATGTAGGTGATGGTTTCCCTAATGCGGCGCTCGGTTTGGTTGTTGCAATAGCCGGAATAGAAGCACATACCGTGCAGGTGGTGTATGCGGCTGTAGTAGCGGCCCTGGAGTGTCTGAATTTCCGGGTCGAAACGACAGAGGTCGTCGAGGTGGTCGGTGGTGGCCGCCGTGGTGGGTGGTTCCTCGGCGGTATGGGCGAGGATGAGAGCGTCGGTGGCGCGCTTGGTGGCGCACCAGGCCTTTTCGGCCGCGTCCCGGATGTCGCCTGCTTCTAGCCGTTCGACGGCCTGCGCGTGGACTTGGCGCGCGTCGGCGAAGAGTTCGTCAACACGGTCTTGGATTGAAGCGGTGGTCAACGACTGGCTCCTTATCCGGCGCGGTCGGCGTAAACCTGCCTGGCCCGGTCGAGTGCGCGTACCCGGCCGCTGACCAGTTCATCCTGCCGCTCACTGGCCCACCGATTGGAAGCCGTGGTGCTGAGGACGCTGCCCTGGAAGTGAGGCATGACGTAGCGGGCCATCAGCTCGTAACTGCGTAGCATCTTTTCCCGGGGCGCCCAGTCGATGGTCTGGACCAGGAACGCGCCAAAGCCGCCGCTCTGCTCACCCAGCCGCTCGATGGCTTCGATGCAGTCGTCGGGAGTACCGATAATCCAGCTTCCGGTATCGGCCATGTGGTCGATTACCTTGTCCAGTGGGCCGTCAAAAACGGGCTTGCGGCCGTTGGTTCCCTCACTATATTCCCGCAGGTACCGGCCGGCGCCGAGACGGGCATCGTTCAGGGCTTCTTCCCGGGACTCGGCCAGGTGGCAGGGCAGCACCAACCTCCAGTCCTCGCGGTTCATCGTCTGCCCATGCTCGGCGGCGGACTCTTCGGCTATGTCCCACAGTCCCTTCAAATCTGAGGGACCGGCGGAGGGATCCCTGGGCACGGTGATGGTCAAGACCGAACAGCCGTGTTTGCCAGCCAGGGTCACGCCGGCCGGAGATTGCACCGAGGCCACGGCGGTGTGCATATAGGGGCGCTGGTAAGGCCGCAGCTGGAGCAGCCCCTCCTTGAGCTCGAACCAGTCACTCTGGTAGGTGATCGGCTCGGTTTCGGTGAATAGACGCAGGATGATGCCCAGCGACTCGTCCATGCGCTCCCGCTGCAACTCGTGAGGAATGCCCATCATGTAAGCGTCGCCGGGCAGAGCGCCCGGGCCGACTCCGAAGAGCACGCGTCCGTAAGACATGTGATCCAGTTGGACCATACGGTTGGCCACCATCAGCGGGTGGTGGTAAGGCAGGCTGATCACGCCGGTACCCAGCTTGATACGGTTCGTGCGTTGGGCGGCGGCGGCAATGAAAACCTCCGGGGAAGAGATGATCTCCCAGCCGGCGCTGTGGTGCTCGCCAACCCAGGCCTCATCGAACCCCAGTTTGTCCAGCCATTCCACCAGTTCCAGGTCGCGTTCGATCGCCAGGGTGGGGTTCTCACCAACGCGGTGGAACGGGCCGAGGAAGATGCCAAACTTCATTCGGTCGGGAAACGCCATATCAGGACCTCCTCCATAACGGGATTGCAGGGAGTGCATTCCCGGCCAAGTGGCAACGGGCGGGGCAATGGTTCGCCCCGAATTTGCGGCCATTTTGCTACCGGCGGTATTTCCTGTCAATCGACCGGTCGCCGAACCCCCACACCTCGGCTGCGCGCTTTGCCGCTTCCATTGACAGCGGCTGGTAGCAGACATACCATCCTTGCGTTTCGGCGCGTTCTCGCGGAACGACGTCGTTGTACGACGATCGTGGCGCAACGCAGAGTGGTTACCTTAATGACCATCAATGACCATCGCCAATAACCATCGCCTTTGTGGCCCGCGCGGTCGCCAGGCCGACGGATGGTTCGGCAAAACGATAGCAGATGTTTGATACGGCGCTGAGAAAGAAGCGTTTGATCGGCATTCTGTTGTTGGCGGTCATCCTCACCCTGTTCCTGCTATTCAACCGTATCCCCAAGCTGGACATCGTTGCAGAAGACTTGACCGGGATCAATGCCCCACAGGCCGAGTGCTTCCAAGGCTTTTGCATCAACCGGGATCCCGAAACCGGGTTCCTGGAACGGTGGTGGGACTTCTCGTTGAGCTACCTCCGGCTGGTGAGCGTGGGGATGACTTTCGCCTTCCTCGCCGCTGGCATTACGGAAGTATTTCTGTTCCCGAAGAATGACGGCTCGCACTTCAGCGGAGGCAGACTAAAAGGAGTGCTCCGTGGGTTTGCGGTCGGTTCCTCCATGAACCTCTGCTCCGCTTGCATTGTCCCCATAGCTTCGGCATTTCGAAAGAAAGGGGCGTCGGTGGAGACGGCAATCGCCATCACCCAAGGGTCTTCCACGCTGAACATACCGGCGTTGGTGATGGCCGCCCTGGTGTTCGCCCCGATGCTGGCCAGCACCCGGATTGCGGTAAGCATTGTGGGCGTACTGTTGCTAGGCCCGTTGGTGGCCCTGCTCGTCCGGCGGCAGGTCCATTTAGGAGACATTTTCGGTTACAGCGCCGACGTACCGGTTCCGGAGCAGGCCACCTGGCGGGAAACGGTGACCGCAGGCCTGAAAAACTGGCTGAAGTCCAGCCTGCATTACCTTTGGCGCCTGGGGCCTGCAATGGTGCTGGCCGGGTTTGCCGGCGGCCTGGTTATCCAGTGGGTAACACCCGAATTCGTCGCGACCTATCTGGGCGACAGTGTCTCCGGGATCGCCGTCGCCGCTACCCTGGGCATCCTCATCAACGTGCCCTTACTTTTTGAGATCCCCCTGGTAGCCGTGCTCCTGCTGGTAGGCATGGGCTCGGCGCCGGCGGCGGCGGGCCCGTTTACCTTTTGGGGGCTGGCCCGGGTCATGCCCAAGAAAGCCGTGGCCGCGTTTGCCGCCGGTACCTGGTCGTTGAGCATGATCGGCGGCGTGGGCCTGCTCTTCATCAGCCCCTTTTTCCTGGGCGATCCCAATTCCCGCATCGTTTTCCGCTCGGATCGGGACGGTGACTTTGAGGTTTACTCGATGCAGCCCGACGGCTCCGATCTGAGACGGCTCACCAATAACTCCGGCTACGACGACTTTCCGGTTTGGTCGCCCAACGGAAAAAAGATCGCTTTCGTATCCGCCCGGCACGGTGCGCCGGAGATAAATGTAATGAACGCGGACGGCTCCCGCGTGCGGCGCCTGACCCGGGACAATGGCCCGGCTAACGCCTTCCCCGCCTGGTCGCCCGACGGCAGCAAGATCGCTTTCTCTTCCGACCGGGACGGCAACCGGGAGATATACGTTATGGCTGGCAACGGCGCCAACCAGATCAACTTGACCAACCACCCGGGTTACGATTCGTCTCCTTCCTGGTCGCCCGATGGAACGCGCATCCTGTTCAATTCCCGGCGTGACGGTAACCTGGAGATTTACGTGATGAACGCGGACGGCTCTGACCAGCTGCGTCTTACCAGGAACGCCACCACCGATGAGTTCCCCGCCTGGTCGCCGGACGGTTCCAAAATTGCCTTTTCTTCAAGCCGGAGTGGCCGCCGGTCCATCTATATTATGGGAGCGGACGGTTCCGACCCGGTGCGGCTCACCACCAATGCCTACAAGGACTACTGGCCGTCCTGGTCTCCGGACGGTTCCAGGATTGCCTTTGCGAGCGATAGGTACGGCGATGAAGAAATCATGGTGATGAATGCCGACGGGTCCCACCAATCCAACCTCAGCAACAGCCTCGCCGCCGACGCCGGCCCGGCGTGGGGGCCGGGGCGGTCCCCGCCGGCCGAATTCGAGGCTCTCCGGATTTTGGCCCTGGACCCTCCGGCTGCCGCGACCGCAGGGGAAAGTCTGGTGACGATCACGGGAGTCGGGCTGTTGGAAGGTAGCCAGGTGACCATCGGAGGGGAGGAGGCGCTGGTAGTGGATTTTCTGGACTCCCGTACGGTGACCGTTGCGGCGCCGCCCCACCAAGCCGGCGCGGTGGACGTGGTGGTAACCAATCCCGATGGGCGTTCCAGCGTTTTACCGGCCGGCTTCAGTTACCGCCCGCCTTACTTCACCGATGTGGCCCAAGCCGCCGGCGTCGCCTTCCAGCACTTCAGGGACCCGGCGGACCGGATTCCCCTGGGCGCCGGCGTTGTCGTTTTTGATTACAACGGCGACGGCCGGCAGGACATTTACGTGGCATCTACGGAGGACATTGGCGACATGGTGGAGGGAATCGACGGATCCAACGCGCTGTACCGTAACAACGGCGACGGAACCTTTACCGACGTGGCCAGCGAAGCCGGGGTCAGCGAACTCTGGGGCAAGACCAATGGCGGCTGCGCCGCCGATTATGATAATGACGCCGACCAGGATCTCTTTGTTACGAATTGGGGCTCCAGCAAGCTCTTTCGCAACAACGGCGCTGGCGCCTTCGTCGACGTGACCGAGCAGGCCGGATTGGGAGACCCGGATCTCAGCTACCGGTCGATGGGTTGCGCCTGGGGCGACTATGACCGGGACGGCCTGCTGGACTTCGTGGTGGTCCGCCACATGGAGGAGTCCGACCTGGAAGCATTCGATCTCAGGTTCTATGCCTACGCGGTAAGACCGCTGAGTCTGTTTCACAACAATGGCGACGGCACCTTTACCGAAGTTACGCACCTTCTGGGAGACACCGTGGCGCCCGGGAAATCCCAGGGCGAATACGGCAACCTGTGGGGAGCCGGCTTTCAGCCGGGTTGGGTAGATTTCGACAACGACGGCGATTCAGACCTCTACGTGGTGAACGATTTCGGCCGGGATATCCAGCCCAACGTCCTGTGGCGCAATGATGGGCCGGCAGACGATGGCGTCTGGCGCTTTGAAGATATCTCCCAGCGCTCCGGTACCAACGCGGCCATGTTCGGTATGGGACTGGCCGTTGGCGACTACGACCTGGACGGCAACTTCGACCTCTACGTCACCGATATTGAAGATAACCTCCTGCTACGGAACAACGGGGATGGGCTCTCCTTTACCGACGCCACCGCCAGCGCCGGCGTGGGGAAAGGGGAGTTCCAGAGGCGGCAAAGGGTGAGCTGGGGCGCGGTGTTCTTTGACTACGACAACGACGGGTGGGAGGACCTTTACGTCGCCAGCGGCTTTCTGGATACCGACCCTTTCCGCAACCACCGGAACCAGCCCAACCTGCTGCTCCGTAACACGGGGCAAGCAACCTTCGCCGATGTGTCATCGGTCAGCGGCGCCGACGACCGGGGCGTTGGACGGGGAGTGGCTTATGCCGACTTCGACAATGACGGTTGCCTCGACCTGTACCTGGCCAACATGGGGTTGCTCGGTGGCCAACCCCAATCCGCAAGGCTGTTCCGCAATAGTTGCGCTTGGAGCGCCAACTGGCTCAGCATCAAGACGGTGGGAACGGTCAGCAACCGCGACGGTATTGGGGCGAGAATCACCGTGGTCGCCGATGGCCGCTCGCAAATCAGAGAGATTACGGCCGGCTCCAGCAACAAGAGCCAGAACATGCTGCCGGCCCACTTCGGCCTGGGCGTGGCCGCGCGGGCAGATTCCGTGGAAATCCGGTGGCCCAGTGGAATCGTCCAAATCCTCCCGGACGTGCCTTCCAATCAACAATTGACGGTCACGGAACCTCCGCAAACCGCTGAAACCCGGTAGGGGTTTTTAGAATTTCGGGAACACGTTCCGGCGGAATTAGAAACTATCTCAAAACTGCCTTTGCTCTTGGCGGCGCCCTTAGAAACTGTCTCAAAAGTCTGACGCCCTCAAGGCCCCCGATTTATTGATGCCGACTTTCGCTGCCAAAATGACATTATCTGACGTATTACCAACCTATTCATGTCAGCAGACGTCCAAATCAATCTGCCCTGCGCAGCATGAAACTAGTATTACAACGACGGTTGGCATGGTAGGATAATCGGGAAGATAGCGAAGGCATCGGGAGGTGGGGCAGGGTGATGGATGCGGTGGCGTTGGAACGGGTGTCCGAAGCCTTCCAGGATTTTCACGACTACTTTGCGCCAGACTTTGGTCGTAGGGAGGCCCGGGAGCACAGCCGCCATTATCTACAGGCCTTGCTGGTGCAATCGGAAGAGCGGCGCAACGCCGCGAATTTGTCGGAAACGGTTCCGGCGTCGCCACGGGCGTTACAGCGGTTTCTCGCCGAGTCGCCTTGGGACGACGACGCAGTCATAGACCGGTTGCCGGAGTAGCTGGGTTCGCGATTGGATGACCTGCCGGGGGTGTGGGTGCTGGACGGCAGCGATTTTCCCCAGCAGGGGGTGAAGTCGGTGGGAGTGGCCAGGCAGTACTGCGGGGCGTTGGGCAAGATCGCCAGCTGCCAGGCTGGGGTGTTTCTGGCGCACGTGGGACCCCAGGGCAGAGCGCTGGTGGACAAGCGGCTGTAGCTGCCCCAGGAGTGGACTGGGGACGGGGAGCGCTGCGTGGCGGCGGGGGTGCCAGCGCACCGACGGGGGTACCGAAGCAAGACGGAGTGGGCCTTGGAGATGGTGGAGGAAGCCCAGGCCAGAGGATACCTCAAGGCCCAGTGGGTGGCCGGAGATTCAGCCTTCGGGATGTCTCCCGCGTTGCGGGAGGGACTGGCGGCAACGGGAATGCTGTACGTCTTGGACGTGCGGCCGGATATGACGGTCTGGCCCTTGGAACCGACCTGGACCGATCCGCCTTACCAGGGTAACGGGCGTCCCCGCAAACCCAGACCGCGGCGTGAGGAGCGGCAGACCATGGCAGAGCGCAGTCAGGCGTTGCCGGCGGCGGCATGGCGGGAGATCACGATAGCCCAGGGAAGCCAGGGGCCGCGTGTCTATCGGTTCAGCGCCCAACGGGCGCGGGTGACCAGGAGGCGGCAGCCTGGTGAGGTCCGGTGGGCGGTTTATCGCCAGAACCGGGACGGCAGCGAGCCCCGCTACTACCTGTCCAACGCACCCCCAGATGCATCTCTGGAGACCTTGGCCGATGTGGGCGGCTCCCGTTGGCGCATTGAAACCGAGTTCGAGACCGAGCAGAGCGACGTGGGCCTGGACGAATACGAGACCCGCACCTGGGCGGGTTGGCATCACCACATCGCCATGTGCCTGCTGGCCGGGGCGTTCCTGTTGACCCTGCAACAGGATTGGGGGGAAAAGATGCCCCTGATCACCAGGCCCCAGGTGTACCGAGTGGTGCGTGAGCTCCTGCCCAAAGAGCGGTTCGGCCCGGAAGAACTGCTGCGATGGCTGACAGATGTCCAGGAGCGCAACGAACGGGCCAAATGCTCTCACCAGAAACGCCGCGCTGCCCTCGGCCGTAACACCTCCGGCCTCCCTCCATGAACCGTCGTTGTAATACTAGAGGATGTGATACAGCAACCGATGGTCGCGCAACACATCCTGGGCAAAGTCGTTCTCAACGTCGCGCCACACCGAGTGGATGTGGTTGGCTTCGTTCTGGATGTTGTCGAACTCGACGATGAATTGCCCACCGTGTATCCGGTAGTAGTGATCTCGCCCTCGGTCCAGAGCGCCGGCCCACACCAGGCGATAGTCGTCCAATCCGGTGTCCCGAATTCTGGCCACCCGGTCCGCGGCCACGGGCGCGGGTACTCCGTTCACGTACTCCGAGATGAGCGTGAAGAGGATTTCCTGCTGCGTCCCATTCATTTCCCGGCCGGCCAAACCTTCGTCGTTATGGAGCGCCTGTTTGCTGGAGTTGTACCCCAGAATGTCCCACGGCGCCTTGTCATGGACGATGGCTTTGGCCCGCTGCCCGGCATCCAGGGACGCCATCAGCTCGATGGCGGTGTCCTCTCGCTGCGACAGGATACGCAACCCCTCTTTGGACCCCTTACGCACTTCCGCCGGATTGGCGCCCAGGAAAAACGGCGTCACGGCAATCACCTCGTCGCCCCACACGCTGTAGTGCACCGACAGATGATGACCCTCGGCGCGCCACCCCCAGGGGTCAGAGCCCGCCGGGTCTCCGAATACCGTCCAGTAGTACAGCTCCGGGTCTCGCGGCCAGGTTACATGCCCCGATTCGGCTTCCAGCGGGCCCAGCACCAGTTCGTGCTCGATGATGAGCGTCGCCTGCCGGTTGGTCTCATCGGTGAGACCCGATGCCAGCAGCGCCATCGCCAGGTTGCGCTGGTTCTGGTCCATGTCCCGGAGCGGGAGCCCGTGGCGATTCAGCGGCGGGTAATACCAGAATAACCGCTCACCGTCCATGTAGTGGTAGGTAGCTTTGGAACGCTGCTCGCCGTTGAGGCTGGCCAGCCACGCCCGCGCGGCCTCAACCATGCCGGCGGCGACCGGAGCGTGAGGGTGAGTATGCTGAGCCGTCATCGCAATTGACCTCCTGCTGCGGGGAAATTAAGGGAACGGCGGCAGTGTATGGGCCCCGCAACGGGAGTGTCAAGAACGCCCGCCGCCACCCCTGTCATAGCGAGGCACCCCTGTCATAGCGAGGCACCCCTGTCATAGCGAGGCACCCCTGTCATAGCGAGGCACCCCTGTCATTGCGAGGCACCCCTGTCATTGCGAGGCACCCCTGTCATTGCGAGGCACCCCTGTCATTGCGAGGCACCCCTGTCATTGCGAGGCACCCCTGTCATTGCGAGGCACCCCTGTCATTGCGAGGCACTCCTGTCATTGCGAGGCACCCCTGTCATAGCGAGGCACCCCTGTCATTGCGAGGCACCCCTGTCATTGCGAGGCACCCCTGTCATTGCGAGGCGCACCTGTCATTGCGAGGAGCGCAGCGACGTGGCAATCTCGAAGCCGGTACAACGACCGTTGCAGTAACGTCGCTCCAGGGGTTCGCTCCCCAGCCGGCCATCACAGCCTCAGGCTTACCGCTGAAGGCTTACGGCTGAGTCCCGCCGATTTCACCGTCGATGCGGCGCACCTGCTCGGCGTCCCCGGCCGAGAGCCTGTAACATCGTTCCAGGTACAGTTGGGCCAACCTGGCGCCCTCGGGCGTGATATCCGAGGCGGCCGCGACCAGCGCCGCAATTTTGAACTCGTCGGAGAACTGACGCCCCAGGGCAGTCATCTCATCGGTGATTTCCTCGACCGCCGCGCCGTCGTTCCCTTCCTGCGCGAACCTCAACCGACCCAACAGACGACCCATTTCCGCCAGCCGATCGCCCTCGCTCATGAAGCTCCACAGCACCTCGTTGACTCCCATCCCGTCCGACTCCTCCCGGTCGGTGGACGACGCTCCGGGGATGGCCCGATCCGGATGCGGCGCAGCGGCATCGCCCCGTGCGTCAGACGGCCCGACCGCGAATGCGGACGTGGCCGACTCGGACCAGGCGTCGGCATAGGCCTGTACCGCGGACGTTACCGCTTCCATCATGCGGGGCAAGTCGTAGGAGAACATGCTGCCGCCGTACACCAGGTCGTCGTTTCGCACGTTGGCCAAACGCGCCAGCTCGTCGTGCCCGCCTTCCACCAACTCGGACATCGGAGGCATCGCAAAGGCCGGCAGGTTGGTCAACGGCCCCATCCCGGCCCCGCCCACCTGCGACGCCAGGAACGGCGGCAGGTACTTTGTCAGGTCGGTGGTTATCGGCAGCGTCACGACGTAGGTCGCGTACACGTTGTTCGGCTCCGTATCCACCCGAAAATACAGCAGAGCGTGCCCCCGGGGCCGACGGGAATCGCCTATTTCAAACTGCAAGTCCATATATCAAACGTTCCCGACCAAGTGCTTCGTGTGGTTTGGCTCAAGTATAAGTTAGCGCATCTCCGCTGGCAAAGGTAAAGTCCCAAGGGTCCAGCGACTTTCAACGGCTGCTTAATATCTGGCGCGCACCATCTGTCATTGCGAGGAGCGCAGCGCCGTGGCAATCCCGTTCCGCAGTCGTCCACCCTGGATGCCATGCTGGACGGGCTCTTGGCTGGACCATCGAACCTCCTGACTCCCGACCTGGCATCAGACGGATGACGCATCCAGCACCGGAATTACCCAATTACGATTTTGGTGACAGGCAGATACTTGCGTACACATGTTCGGTTTTGTTACGTTGTCCACGATTTATTGCAGCGATGGATTCGCGTCGCCACGGAGGGATGAGGATGTTGGCAACCGCACAAACTTGCGCCGTCATCGGCCTGGATGGCCAGATAATCCAGGCCGAGACCGATATCTCGCCCGGCCTGCCCGCCTTCCACATCGTCGGTTTGCCCGACACGGCAGTCCAGGAGTCCAAGGAACGGGTCCGGGCTGCCCTCCGCAACAGCGGCTGCGAATTCCCAATGCGCCGCATCACGGTGAATCTAGCGCCCGCGGATCTGAAAAAAGCCGGCCCCGCCTACGATTTGCCCATCGCCGCCGGCATATTGTTCAGCACCTCACAGGCCCCGCCCACGCTGGAACCGGCCATTTTTCTGGGCGAACTGTCTCTGGATGGCGGGCTGCGTCACACCGCCGGTATCCTCCCCATGGTGTCCGTGGCCCGCGAGCAGGGCATCCATTCGGCTTATGTCCCCAGCGCCGACGCCGCCGAAGCCGCCCTCGTCGACGGCGTGACCGTGTATCCGGTGGACTCTCTGGCCCAGCTGGTCGAACACCTCCAGGGCAACCGACCCATTGAGCCCTTCCCCCACAGCGGGATTCACCTCAATGGCAACCGCAAATCACCCGAAAGCACGGACCTGGCCCATATCCGCGGGCAGAACCACGCCAAGCGGGCCTTGGAAGTCGCCGCCGCCGGCTTCCACAACATCATGTTCAGCGGCCCGCCTGGTTCCGGCAAAACACTGCTGGCTCGAGCCCTGCCCGGCATCCTGCCCTTCCTGACCCCTGAGGAAGCCTTGGAAGTAACCAAGATTTACAGTGTCAGCGGCAACCTGCCTCCCGATTGCCCCCTAGTGGCCCAGCGTCCGTTCCGCTCCCCCCATTACACCATATCCAACGCCGGCCTGGTGGGTGGTGGCCGGATGCTGCGTCCCGGCGAAATCACCTTGTGCCATCGTGGCGTCCTGTTCCTCGACGAACTCCCCGAATTCGGACACGCCATCCTGGAGTCCCTGCGCCAACCCCTGGAAGACAAAACCGTAACCATCACCCGGGTCAGTGGCACAGTTACTTATCCGGCGAGCTTCATGCTGGTGGCGGCCATGAACCCCTGTCCCTGCGGATACGCTACCCATCCCCGCAAGGATTGTGTCTGCAACCCGGCGGCGGTGGCCCGCTACCAGCGACGCATCAGCGGGCCCCTGCTGGAACGCATCGACATCTTCGTCGAAGTGCCGCCCGTGGAGTTCGACAGCCTGCTCGAACAAACTCCGGGTGAGACTTCGGAGGCCGTTCGGGACAGGGTGCTAAAATCCCGTGCCATCCAGGAGCAACGTTTTGCTACCGGGGGTGAAGAACGTCTGATGTCCAACGCAGAAATCACCGGCGCCCGTGTCTGGGATTTTTGCGCCCTCCAGGATGACGCTCACGCCCTGCTCCAGCGCGCCGCGCAACAGCTGGATTTATCCGCCCGCGCCCTGCACCGGGTGCTCAAGATCGCCAGAACGGTTGCCGACCTGGCCGCCGCCGAGCAGATTGGTCCGGCCCACCTGGCCGAAGCGTTGCAATACCGCTCCCGGGGTGTTCAATAAGGATTTTCCGCTCACGCCTACCCGTTTCGTTCCGTCATTGCGAGGAGCAAAGCGACGTGGCAATCTCGTTGAGGTTGAACCTACGTCTACGAACCACCGTTGCTACGGCGACGGGATTGTTTCGCTACGCTCGCGGTGACACAGTGAGTACGCATGAGGGATTTTCCGGGCTTGACGGATCGTTATTAACTGACGGATTGTTGCTGCTAGATCCGGCAATCTCCCCCTCATGTACCCCGGCCCCGAATGCCGGCGGCCTCTCCGCCTGCCGCGCTCCGCATCCGGCAGGCCTTGCCAGTCCCTGCGTCGCCGACTATCATAGCCCCATGGCGGAACGAGAAGTTAGATACAGTTTGGGCGCAGCGCAATCGGTTCTGGCTGAGACCTTCGGGCAGCCGGGCCAGCGTACCTTCCGGTTGGTGGCCGAGGCTGGCCGGGCCCAGTCGTTCATCTGGCTGGAGAAAGAGCAACTGCTGCAACTGGGTGTCTACCTCAAGCAGGCCGTAGAACAGCTCGCCGATACCGATTCGTCCGCGGACAGCACCCCATCAGAAGCGCCTTGGACGGGTGATCCCATCGAGCAGGATTTCCGCGCGCGGGCCATGCAATTGCAATACGACCGGGAAGCCAACTGCTTTCTCCTGCAAGCCTTTGAAGGCGACGAAGACGACCCTGACGCCGGGGCCCAAACTTCGGTGAGCTTCTGGATGACGGTGTCCCAGGTTTCGTCGTTGGCTGATGAAGCCCTGCGTATTTGCGCCGCCGGCCGCCCGCCCTGCTTCCTGTGCGGTATGCCCATAGACCCTGACGGTCACCGTTGCGCCCGCGCCAACGGAAACGGCGTTTACGAAACCGGTTAGCCGGGCGTCCAACCCCGTCCCTGTTATCTCCGGCCGCGTTCCGTACCTTCGGGTGCTCCCTTGAGCAACTTAGAGCCTCCAGACCGGGATTTGCTTAGCTACGGCGAATTCGTCACTTGCGACCTGACTCCCGCCGGCTCCAACTACACCTTTCTCGCCGAGCTGTCGCTCAACGGACGGCACGGCAAGGCCATTTATAAACCCGTCCGCGGCGAGATTCCGCTGTGGGATTTTCCCACGGGCACGCTTTACAAACGGGAGTACGCCGCCTACCTGCTGAGCCAGGTGCTGGGCTGGGATTTCATCCCCCTCACCATCATCCGCGACGGCCCCCACGGCATCGGCTCGGCCCAACTCTTCGTGGAACACGATCCCCGGGAGAACTACTACACCATATCCCGGGACAGCCTTGATGAAGAGTCCGCCGACCAGCTCCGCACCATCTGCTGCTTCGACCTGGTTGCCAATAACACCGACCGCAAGGCGAACCACGTGCTGCGGGGCATGGACGGAAAGCTCTGGGGCATCGACCAGGGCCTGACCTTTCACGCCGACACCAAGATACGCACCGTCATCTGGGATTTCGGTGACGAACCCATTCCCGACCGACTGCTGGAACCCCTGCGCCGACTTTCCGGCCAAATCCTGTCCCCTCGCGGCGACTTGGAGGAGCTCATGACCCTGCTGGACAGCGGCGAGGCTCGGGCGCTGCTGCAACGGTTGCAGTGGGTGCTGGAGGAGGGGGTGTTCCCCGGCGTCCCGGGGCTGCGCCGCCGTCGCCGACGCGGAGAAGATTAGCCGTTATGGACCCGAGAAATCAGCCGTTGGCCAGCAATCCGTAGTCGAAATGCTCCAGGTTTTCGATGATTACGTCTGCCGCCGACAGATCCAGGTGGCGCGTCGAATCGGTCAGTGTGCAAACTGTGTACGCCCCGGAACTGGAAGCAGCCGCCAACCCAACCGGCGAGTCCTCAATGGCGACGCACTGGTTGGCCTCCAGACCAATCAGTCGCGCCGCTTTGATGTAGATGTCCGGCGCCGGTTTGCCGTTCTCGATATCGTCGCCACCCAGCTTGACCGGGAACGCATGGGTCAACCCGATGACGTCCAGCTTCAGGTTTACCCACTCCCGCAGCGACGACGATGCCACCGCGATGGGCAGGTTCCTCCGTCGGGCCTCCGCCACCAGATCGACCACACCCGGACGCGGTACCAGGTCCGAGCGCAGCACGTCCTTGACCACGTCGTTATAACCGGCCAGCAGCTCCGCAGGCGTCTGCGGGATGTTACGCAGGTCCTTCACCCGCACCCACGTCTCTTCCACCGTCGTCCCCAGCAGGTATCGGTTGTTCTCCTCCTCCGTGATTGGGGCCGCGCCGTACCGTTCGACCATCACGTTGACCGCCTTGTGAAACAGGGGCTCGCTATCAACCAGCACCCCGTCCATGTCGAACAATATCCCCCGGTATTCCGCCATGTTTCCATTCTCCTTGATGTACCCGGATGTGCCCGCAATGTGCGGATGCGCCGAGCCCCGACGAAGATTATAGCGGGGGCCGGCGCTGGGAGACATCTTGCCCGTCGCTCAGCAGGAAGCAGGAAGACGCCTTGAATATCGCCCAAAGAGTCATCCCAGGCTCGATTTGCATCGCCTCCAGCGAAGTGCCGGTGATATGGCACCGCAAGGTGATTCCCCCGCAATCCAGCGCCACCTGGTAGCCCGGGGGCCGCAGATCCACCGCCGACACCACTCCGGTCCAGGTGTTGCGCGCCGAAGATTGGGGCAGCGGGCCAGAGGCCAGGATGATGTCCGACGCCCGCACGCCCACAGTGACCGTCTCCCCTTCCGCCACGCCGTCGGCCAGGGGTGTTTCCAGAGTATGGTCGCCAGCGGCGCACACCATGGTGCCGTCGTGGGGCAGCCGCGCCGTAACCCGCATTTCCAGCAAATTCTCCACCCCCACCAGCCGGGCCACCCTACCTTGTCCCGGTTGCTCCAGAACCGCCAAGGGCTCGCCAATGGCGATGGCCTGGCCCCGGTCGATGACCTGCACCGAGTCGCCCAGCGCCAGCGCTTCCTCCCGGTCATGGGTCACCATGATGACCGGGCTACTGGCCCGGGCGACCGTCGCCCGCAACGCCGCCCCCAACTCGCGGCGTAATTCCATGTCCAGCGATGCAAATGGCTCGTCCAGCAGCAGCAATTTGGGCGAGGGCGCTAACGCCCGGGCCAGCGCGGTCCGCTGTTGCTGTCCGCCGGACAACTCCCCCACCCGCCGCAATTCCAGTCCGTCCAGCTGCAACGATTCTACGAGTTCCGATACGCGCTGACGGGCTGCGAGACCGCGCCGGTTACTGAGCCCGTAGGCTATGTTGTCCCGTACGGTCAGGTGTGGGAACAGGTGATTTTGCTGCGTCACGTATCCCACCTGTCGTTGGTGGGGTGGCACCCAGATGGCGTACCTGGGAACACCGTAGCCGTCGCTGTACACCGTGCGGCCATCAATCGCAATGAACCCGGCGTCCGGGCGGATCAGTCCGGCCAATGCGCGCAATGCCGTAGTCTTGCCCGCGCCCGATGGCCCGAACAACACCAGGATGTGACCGGCCGGCACTCCTACCGGCAAATCCAGCCGGAAGCCGTCCATCGAGACCTGGAAACGTCCCAGCACCGACGCGTTCTGCACCGTGGGAATCAATGCGCCGCTCCCCGACCGACCCGTAGCGCGAGGCCGAGCGCGACGAGAGCCAGCATCGACATCGCCAGCAGCAGAACGGCCAGCGCCAGCGCCGCGCCCAGGCTGGTTTCCATCGCCGTCATGATGGCCAGTGGCATCGTTTGCGTACGGCCCGTGAGGTTCCCGGCGAACATGATGGTTGCGCCAAACTCCGATATCGCCCGCGCCCACGCCAGCGCCATCCCGGTTGCCAGCGACGGCCAGGCCATGGGAACCGTCAAACGCCAGAACGTCCCCAACGGCGACACCCCCAGCGTTTGCGACACATCCTCGTAGGCCACGTCCACGCCGGCGAACCCGATCCGCGCGGCCCTCACGTAGAACGGCGCCGCCACGAAAACCTGCGCGAATATCACCGCCCCAGTGGTGAAAGGCAACCCGATTCCCGCCACCGACAGCGTCGGACCCAACAACCCGTTCCTGCCGAACGCCATCAGCATTGCCACCCCCGCCACCACCGGCGGCAACACGATGGGCAGTTCCACGAACCCGTCAATCACTCGCAACACCATCGAATCACGGCGAGCCAGCAGGAGGGCGAAGGGCGTTCCAACGCCAACCACAATGGCCATACTGACGATGCTCGTTACCACCGACAGACGCACTGCCTGTATCACCAATGGCCCAGTCAATCCATCCAGGAATCCGTCCTGCTGCCCCGCCCGAATCAGGAGCGCCAGGATGGGCAACCCGATGAAAACGACGTACATCGCCGTAGCGACCACCCCCGCCGGAGCCAGCGCACCCAGCGCTCCTCCCCGGCGTCTTACCCGGCGTCTTCCCCGCCGACCTCCCCGGGGTGACCCGTTGGCCATACTAGTTACCCGCCCGCCAGGACCGGCGCGGCCCGACGAGATTTGGGCTCCACGAGTCCGCAGGGGCAGGCGACGTTGGTCGGGGGCGCGAACCCGTGGCCCCGCAATACCGCCAGGCCGGCATCGCTCAGCACATACTCGACAAACGCCAGGGCAATCTCGGGATATTCTGCTCCGGCCAGCGTGGCGATCGGATATTGCGCTGCCGTGTTCAGGTGCAGCGGTATCTTGATCTGCCGCAACGTGCCCGCATATTGCTCCGCCGCGGCATCGCTTTCATAGACGAGGCCGGCGTCCACTTCGCCCAGCGCAACCTTTTGCGCCACCGCGCGAACGCTGGTCTCGTTGGTCACCACGTTGGCCAACACCGCGTCGGCAAACCCCGCCGTAAACTGGTTGTCGGCGGCCATGGCAACCAGCGCCTGCCGGGCGTAGGCTCCAGCCGGCACCTCCTCCGCGGCCAGCGCAACCGTAACGCCCGGGTCTGCCAGGTCAGCCAGCGACCGCACCCGGCGTGAATCCGCCGGCGTCACCACCGCCATGCGGTTAGCCACGAAATATACGGGCGTATTGCCCAGCAAACCCCCTTCGTTAACCTGCTCCATTTGGCGCCAGTCCGCCGCCGCAAAAACGTCCGCCGCCGCTCCCTGCAACAACTGCGTCCGCAGCGTCTGGCTCCCGGCGAAATGCAACTCTACCTCCACGCCGTCTCGGCTCGACTCAAAGCCCTCCGCCAACTCCCCGAAGGATTCTACCAGTGACGCCGCCGCAAACACCGTCAGCGTTTCGACGCCATCCCGACCACCCGCCGCAGCGCAACCAGGGATGAATGCCGCAATGCCGGCAACCAGGATCAGGGTATTGATGATTCTGGAGAACATGGCGGCATGACAAACTCTGGCAATCGGATAACCGCCACATTATATCCACACTGGCAGTATGCCCTGCCATTGCGAACAGCGTCCGCCGCCCGTCATTGCGAGAAGCGCCAGCGACGTGGCAATCTCGATCAACGTATAGCGCTCCAAAGGCAACGGGATTGCCACGCTACGCTCACAATGACAGCGTTCTTGGGCCCGGGCCCCGATTGGTCTCCCTTGACTTGCCGGCGTCGCTGCCGTTAAATGGCCGCAGTCCCCAGGGGCGGCTGCTGGTCGACAGCGCCGCTCATCTCGTCCACCAATCGCAAACCGCACAGGAGGTTGCATGATGGCTCTGGTTCGCTGCGTTACCGAAATGGGTATGGGAGTCGACGTCCACGGCCTCGACTACACGTTGGCCGCCAAGCGCGCCGTTTTCGACGCCATTCACCACAGCAGCCTCGGGTTCACCCGGCTGGTGAACGCTACCGCCGACGATATGACCGTCCACGTGACCATCGGCGCGCCGCGACCCGAGAAGGTCAACGCCGACGAGGTTGCTGACTCATTGCCCCATGGCCGCGCCGACATCGACGTCGTCGTGGGCGGCCTGGAGCTCCTCAACGACAACGGCAGCGACGGTACCCTCATCGCCAACGCCATCATCACGGTGAGCATTGACGACGGCAAATAACCACCGCAGCTTTTAGTCAACACCTCGGGCGCGCCTGCGGAGTGTTAGCATCAGCGTACCCGCCAGCCGCGCCCCAGAGCCTCGCTGCAAGGTCGTTCGCCACCAGGTCGTCGGAGTATCCATGCGTTTCGGGCATTTCTTCTACCCCATGAAATTCGACGACTCCCGGGACGACCAGGCCATCCAGGAGTGTCTGGACGAAGCCGTGCTGGTTGAGGAACTGGGTTTCGACGCAATCTGGCTGGCCGAGCACTACTTTACCGGTGAGTGCGTCTACGGCGACCCGCTAGTGTTCGCCAGCGCCCTGGCCGTCAAGACCAGGCGGGTGTTGTTGGGTTTCGGCATCCTCGAATTGCCCCTCCACAACCCGGTGCGCGTCGCCATGCAAACCGCCCTGCTGGACAACCTGTGCCAGGGGCGTCTCGTGGTGGGCACCGCCCGGGGCTCCAATTACAACGCCTTCGAGTATCTGGGTTTCGGCACCGACCCCATCCTCGGCGCCGAGCAGATGGAGGAGGCGGAGGAGTTGATGGTCAAAGCCTGGACCACCGATAACGTGGACTTCAGGGGAAAGCACTGGCGGGTTTCCTTCCCTTCCGTTCGTCCGCGGCCCTACCAGAAGCCCCATCCTCCGCTGGCCCGCGCCTGCGTCAACCGGGAATCCATCGTCCAGATGGCCCGCATCGGTCGCCCCATCCTCCTGCGGGGCCGTTCGGTCAACAGCACGGGCGCTGACATCGCCCTCTACCGCGACACCATGTCCGACGCCGGCTTCGACGACGAATCCGTGGAACGCAACCTGGACCAGATCTGGGTCTGGCGCGAGATGCACCTGGCGGAGACCGACGGCCAGGCCATGGACGAATTCCTGCCGGCCAACTTGGCAGCCTACGCCATCATGCAGGATTTCCGCGAACGCCTGAACCCCAGCGAGTTCCCCATGTCCTACCAGCCGCCGCCCGTGCAGAGGGAGGGTTACGCCGATAGTCCCGACCCGGACGCCGCCGAGAACCTGGTGGGCAGCCCCGCCCGCGTGGCCGATCAACTGGAGCAGATGCGCGCGGCCGGTATTCGCAACCTGATGCTCACCAATCGCGGCCTGGTGTCCGCCGAGGCGACCACCCGGTCGCTAAAACTGTTCGCCGAACAGGTCATGCCCCGGTTCCGCCATCCCTGAACCGCCCTCTGAATTGATCTCACTCTTTGATTACCCTCTCCGTCCAAAAGGACCCTGAGCCACCCCGCACAAGGAGTTCCCCGTGGAAGTAAGACCTTTCAAAATTGACATTGACCAATCGGTTCTGGACGACCTCCAGGCCCGCCTGAACCTGACCCGCTGGCCCGATGAGGTCACCGACTCGGGCTGGGAGTACGGCAGCAACCTGGACTACATGAAGGAACTTGTCGAGTATTGGCGCACCGATTTCGACTGGCGCGCCCAGGAAGCCAAACTCAACGCCTTCCATCACTTCAAGAGCGAGGTCGACGGCCTGGACATCCACTTCATTCGCGAAAGCGGCGTCGGCCCCAACCCCATGCCCCTGGTCATCACCCACGGCTGGCCCAGCTGCTTCTTCGAGATGACCAAGATAATCCCCCTGCTGGCCGATCCGGGCAGCCACGGCGGCGACCCCGCCGACGCCTTCGACGTGGTGGCTCCATCCCTCCCCGGTTACGGTTTTTCCCAGGCATCCAACGAATCCGGCATGCAGGTGCAGAAGGTCGCCGACATGTGGGCCAAGCTCATGACCGAAAACCTGGGTTATCCCCGGTTCTCGGCCCAGGGCGGCGACATCGGCGCCGGAGTCACCTCTCGCCTGGCCTATGCCCACCACGACAAACTCTACGGCGTCCATCTCACATCCATTACGCGGCCTACGCCTTACCTTGGCCCCGGCTCTGTGCCGCTGACCGAGGAGGAGGACGCCCTCGTAACCCAGCGTGACCGGTGGTTCTTGTCCGAAGGCGGTTACAACCACATCCAGGGCACCAAACCCCAGACCCTGTCCTACGGCCTCAACGACTCCCCGGCCGGCCTGTGCGCCTGGATTATCGAGAAATACCGGACCTGGAGCGATTGCCACGGCGACATCGAGAGCCGCTACACCAAGGATGAGCTCCTCACCATCGTCACCATCTACTGGGTAACCAACACCATCGGTTCCTCGGTCCGCATGTACAAGGAAAACCAGGGCACCCTCTGGGTCATGGAACAGGACGAAAGAGTGCTGGCGCCGGCTGGCGTGGCGTCCTTCCCCCAGGAAATCTCCCGTCCCCCGCGCGAGTGGGCGGAACGTTCCTACGACGTACGCCGCTGGCAGGAGATGCCCCGGGGCGGCCACTTCGCCGCCCTCGAAGAACCCGGCCTGCTCGCCCACGAAATTCGCGAGTTTTTCCGGTCCCTGCGCGACTGATCCCGACCACCATTGCAGCGAGCACGACGTTTGCATCCCCCTCATGGAGGCGACATGAAATTCGGAATCTTTACCATCGTTCCCTATCACGAAGACTTCACCCCGTCCCAGGCGCTAAACGATGCCCTGGACCAGATCCAGTTCGCCGACGAGGCAGGACTTGACGAAGCCTGGCTCGGCGAGCATCGCTTCTCCCGCCACGGCCTGCTCTCCGGCATCTGGTCCTTCCTGGGCGCCGTTGCCGGACGCACCAGGAACATCCGCATCGGCACCGCCGTCATCGTCCTGCCCCTGCACAATCCGGTGCTGGTCGCTGAAGAGGTCGCTATGCTGGACGTTATCAGCGGCGGACGCTTCAACTTTGGCATCGGCTCCGGCTACCAGCGCCAGGAATTCGACGGCGTGGGCGTCGACATCGACACCAGTCGCGACCGCTTCCAGGAAGCCGTCGACGTCATCATCAAGGCCTGGACCGAAGAGACGCTTACCTACCACGGCAAGTTCACCAACGTCGATGACGTCTGGGTACTGCCCAAGCCGGTGCAGACACCATACCCGCCCCTCTTCCAGGCCGTCAGCACCAGCCCGGCCAGCATCGATTTCGCCGCCAGCCGCGAGATTCAGGTCATCACCGGCGGCCCCACCGACATCCTCGGCCAGGCGCCCGACGTCATCCGCCAATGGCGGGAGCGCATGGACCACTACGGCCATCCTCACGCCCATCTCGACCCGCCCATGTCCAAGTCCATCTACGTCGCTCCGACCATGGAGGAAGCCGAGCGCGACCCCATCGGCCTGGAGGACTTCTCCTCCCGGGTGCTGCGCTCCATCGGCAGCAACGGCGCTCCCATCGGCATGCCCGTCGACAAGGACGGCAACATCGCCAAGGGTTACGAGCACTGGGCCAACCGCCAGCAGGACCGGGAACGTCGGGACGACGTTGGCCACGCCGGCCTGCCGCCGCTGCGGGGCACCCCCGAAGTGGTCGCCGAGCGCCTCAAGCAGGTGCAGGAGGCGGGCATCAACCACGTCTTCGGCAACTTTGGTTTCGCCGGACTCCCCCACGCCAAGGTCATGCGCTCCATCGAACTCTTCGCAACGGAGGTTATGCCCCACTTTCAGGAAGTTCCGGTAGCCTAGCCGGCCCATTCTTCGGCTTCCCCGGACCAACTTCCCGGAATCAACTTCCCGGGACCAAATCCCCGCAACTGGCCAATGCTCGCATCCCGCCAATCGTTTCGGAGCAAACGTGACTGACCAAGCGCCCATCCTGGAAATCAGGGACGTGGTGAAGGACTTCGGCGGGGTGCGGGCCGTTGACCACTGTACGCTCAACATCATGCCCGGCAATATCACCGGCCTGATCGGGCCGAACGGCGCCGGCAAAACCACCCTGTTCAACCTGATATCCGGCGCAATTCCGCCCACCGGCGGACAGATTCTCTTCCAGGGCCGCCGTATCGACGGCATGGAAATGCACCAGACCTTCGGGCTGGGTCTCATGCGTACCTTCCAAATTCCACGGGAGATGAAACGCATGACCGTCCTGGAAAACCTGATGCTCGTGCCCGCTCCCCAGGCCGGCGAGCGCATCTGGTCGTCCTGGTTCCTGCCCTGGCTGGTGCAACGCCAGGAACGACGCATCGAGCGCCAGGCCCTGGACGTGCTGGACTTTGTCAACCTCGGCCACCTGGCCAACGAATACGCCGGGAACCTCTCCGGCGGCCAGAAAAAGCTGCTGGAATTGGCCAGAACCCTCATGGCCGAGCCCAAACTGGTGCTGCTGGACGAACCCGCTGCCGGCGTCAACCGCACCCTGCTGCGCGACCTGTCTGCCAACATACTGACCGCCAGCGTCGAGCGTGATATCACCTTCGTTATCATCGAGCACGACATGCAGTTCGTCATGCACATGTGCGATCCCGTCATAGTCATGGCCAATGGGAGCGTGATCGCCGAGGGTACCCCGACGCAGGTGCAGGAGGACCCCCAGGTGCTCGAAGCCTATCTGGGAGGAGCCCGCCTTGGCGCTGCTTGAAGTCTCCGAGGTGGTGGCCGGCTACGGGGAGACCGAAATCCTCCACGGCGTTTCCATCATGGTTGACCAGGCGGAGATAGTCACCATCATCGGCCCCAACGGCTGCGGCAAGTCCACCTTGATGAAGGCCATCGTTGGCCTGGTGCGCGTCCGGACCGGCAGCGTCGTTTTCCGCGACCGCGACATCTCCGACCAACCCCCCGAACGAATCGTCCGCACCGGCCTCTGTTACGTCCCCCAGTCCAGCAACGTTTTCCCGTCGATGAGCATTCGGGAGAACCTGGAAATGGGGGCTTTCATTCTTGACGGCGACTACTCCGGGCGCATTGACGCCATGTTCGAACTGTTTCCCGACCTGGCTCGCCGCCCCGGCCAGAAAGCCGGCAGCCTCTCCGGCGGGCAGCGCCAGATGCTAGCCATCGCCCGCGCCCTCATGCTGGACCCAGCCCTCCTGCTCCTGGATGAACCCTCCGCCGGCCTGTCCCCGGTGATGATGGGCACCGTCTTCGAACGCATCCGCGACATCAATCAGACCGGCGTCGCCCTGCTGCTGGTGGAACAGAACGCCCGCCAGGCGCTCAGCATGTCCCACCGCGGATACATCCTGGTAGCCGGCGAAAACCGCCTGGAAGACACGGGCCAGGATTTGCTGAACAACCCGGAAGTTGCCAGCCTGTACCTGGGCGGATAGACGCATCTTGCTGTCGTCCATACTAGATGCCGCGTGGCGATTCAGCCGCAGCTGGACGCCAGCGCACACTGCGGTTGCCATTGTTGTGGTCGCCATCATCATCGGATTCCTCCCCTTTGTGAAGATGGGGCTGGTGGTCAACGGCGTTTTACTGGGCGCGATTATTGCGCTGGGAGCCATCGGACTCACGCTGATCTATGGGATATTGAACTTCGCCAACATTGCCCACGGCGACTACATGACCATGGGAGCATACGCAGCGCTTTTCATCGTGGGCAGCATCCTTCCTCGTTTGGGACTGGAGTCCAGCGGTTTCGGGCCCTTCACCTTCGGATACCCTTTGCTCATCGCATTGCCGGTCGGCGTGGCGGCGGTGGCCGTCCTGGCAGTGGCGGTGGATGTGGCTGTTTACCGTCGGCTCAGGAACCGGGGCGTGAATGCCGTCGTGCTGTCGATGGCTTCTCTGGGCGTGGCGATTGCGATGCGCGGGTTGGTGCAGGTCATCTGGAGCGGCGATACACAGAGCTACCCCAGGGAGTCCAAGCCGGTTTACCACCTGCCGATGGACGTGCGGATACCCCCCGACGCCATTTTCGTGGCCATCATAGCCATCATTCTGGTGGTGGCGGTGTACCTGATATTGAACCGGACCAAGATGGGCAAGGCCATGCGCGCCACCGCCGACAACCCCGACCTGGCGCTGGTCAGCGGCATCGACACTCGGCGGGTCATCTGGGCCACCTGGATAATGGGCGCCGTCCTGGCGGGCACGGCGGGGATTCTGCTGGGGGTATATCAGGCGCAACTAATGCCAATAATGGGTTGGAAGTTTCTGCTGCCCCTTTTCGCCGCCGTAATCCTGGGCGGCATCGGCAACCCTTATGGCGCGCTGGTGGGCGCTTTTGTCATCGGGGTTACGTCTGAGGTGTCCACCCAATGGATTAACCCCAGTTACAAACCAGCGGTGGCGTTTGGGATTATGATAGCGATGCTGCTCGTAAGACCACGAGGCTTGTTTGGCGGCGGCAGAAATTGATGACCATAGGCCGGGTTGGGCAAACTGGCAGAGCAATCGGATAGACAGACGCGATGGAAATTGTAGGGATTCTCAACTACCTGGTGGGCTTCGCCATTATGGCGGGCATCTACTCGATCTTCTCCCTGGGTCTGAACGTGCATTGGGGGTTCACCGGCCTTTTCAATATCGGTATCGCCGGGTTCTTTGCGCTGGGAGCCTACACCAGCGCGCTGCTAACGACCCGGCCTCCCGACCCGGCGCTGGCCGAAGATTTCATCTTTGGCGGCAATTGGTCGCAACTGGCGTTTCTGGACCTGGGGTTCGACCTGTGGTTCTTCCTGGGCCTGGCGGCGGCGGCCCTGGTGTGCGGCATCATCGCCCTGCCGATCGGCTACGTTACGCTGCGGCTCCGCGATGACTACTTGGCCATTGCCACGCTGGGCATCGCCGAAACGTCCCGGCTGTTCTTTCTCAACGAGAAATGGGTGGCCAACGGCTCGAAAGGGCTGTTGCTGCATAAGAAATTTCTCGGGGACCTGGTATCCCCGGAACACTACGACTATCTGTATCTGGTAGTGATAGTGGCGGCGATCGTGATGCTGTATCTGGCGGTGGACCGGGCGGTCAAATCGCCCTGGGGTCGGGTGTTGCGGGCCATCCGGGAGGACGAAACCGCCGCCGGAGCCAGCGGGAAGGACGTGTTCAAGTTCAAACTACAGGCGTTCATTCTGGGGGCCGTAATTATGGGAATCGGCGGGGCGCTGTTCGCCCACCACTTCCAGTTCCTCGCTCCGATCACCTTTGACCCGCTGCTGGCCACTTTCGTCATCTGGGCCATGCTGATGGTAGGTGGGGCGGGAAACAACCTGGGTGCGATTCTGGGGGCTTTTGTAGTGTGGGGAATCTGGACTGGAACACAGTTTTTGCCCGGTTTTTTGTCCGATCCCAACTTGCGATTCTTTATGATCGGAGCGCTCATTGTTGCCGTTATGCTGATACGGCCCGGAGGCATACTGAGCGAAGAACGGCGCGTCAGTCGGGCGTCCGAAACATAACGGCCAACCCGTCGAATACCACCAATGCGTAGGGGCGACGCATCCGTCGCCCCTACCAAACCCGCCGTCTTACGCTGCTACGGCAACTCGAACCGTCCGGTGGACTTGATCTCCCCGCCGGAGATGGTCCAGATTTCGATGGTGCCGAACACGTCCCCGTTTTCGTCGAAATCCACGATGCCGCCCGCTCCCTCGTAGTTGATGTCTTTGCCTTCGGCAATCAGGCTTAACGCCCTGGCGATGCCCTCGCGTCCGGGTCCGACGGCCTCTCCGGGAGCGTTGGCTACGTCTCGAATGGCGTCGCGGATGGCGGCGGAATCGGTGGTGGTGCCGGCTTTGGCGGCCGCCAGCGCAATCAACACCGTCGCGTCATAATGTTCCGCCATGAAGGGATGGGAAACTGGAAAGCCGTAATGCTCCTCGTAAGCGCTTTCAAACGCGTCCTGTTCCGGCCGTCCGGGGCTGCCCTGCGCGGTGCCCAGCGAACCGTCCAGTGCATCCCAAGCATTGATTTCGTCAATCCACTCGGCGCCCTTGGTGCCGTCGGCAAACAGGAAATTGTCGGCGAGTCCACTTTCCAGCGCTTCCCGAATATACACTCTCGCCTGCCCGGTGTAGCTCAGCACTGCCAGCACGTCGGGGTCGCCTTCGGTCGCCTTTTCCAGCTCGGAAACGTAGGTGGGCTGCACGTCCTCGTGGGGAACCCGGGCAGTTACGGTTCCGCCCAACTCGGTAAAACTCTGCTCAAACTGGTCGGCTAAACCTTCGCCGTAGGCGTTGTTGACGTACATGATACCGACCTTTTGGTAGCCTTCCTCATTCGCAACGCGAGCCAGTACCACACCCTGGGAAGCGTCGGACGGCGTGGTGCGGAAGACGAAATCATCGTCTGCCAGGGTGGTGATGGCCGGCGCCGTTGACGCGCCCGAGACGATCAGCCGCTGTTTGGGTATGGCGACGGCCTGTGCCACCGCCAGGGTAACGCCGCTGGAAAGGGCTCCTACCAACGCCACTGCATTTTCAACGTCCACCAGGGCTCGCGCCGAGTCCACGCCCTGCACCGGATTCACGCCGGTATCGCGGCTGATGATAACCATAGAACCGCCCTGCACTCCACCAGCGAGGTTGACGTGATTGGCTGCCAGATCCACCGAGTTACGCAACGGCGGGCCAAACTCGGTAAGCGAGCCGGTAAACGCGTTGAGGTTGCCCACCACCAACGGCGGCAACGCCTCCATCTGCACCTCTACCGTGGTTTTTACCTCGCGGGTTACCTGTACTTCCTTAGTAATCTCTTGAGTGACGATTTGCGTTACAGGTACTTCTTGGGTAACGATCTGCGTCACCGGCACTTCCCTGACTTCAGGCGCCGCCGGCGTGCACGCCACGGAAACCAGGATTGCCATGGCTGCCAGCAGCGAGACGACCAGCCCTATCCTCAATCTCATTATCGAATCTCCCTCCAATGTCCGGCCATAAATATGGGTGGATTCAATGGCCCGTAATTTCGTGCGGCATATTATATTACCCAGCCAGAAATGTACAACCGACTCGCCGGCCCCACGCAGGGCCTTTCGATTGGCCCCTAATGTCATTGCGAGGAGCGAAGCGACGTGGCAATCTCGATCCGGTAGCCGGGTTTGCTTCGCCAACGAGATTGCCACGCTGCGCTCGCAATGACAAAGTGGTTAGGCTCGCAATGACAAAGTGGGCACGCATGAGACTCACCGGCCCCGTTACAACCGTCACCGGGCGGCAGCCAGCGTTGTGCCCGTGAAGAACCGTTCGATGACCAGATCGACGAAATTCCGGCCCATCAACTTGTAACCCTCGGCGTTGGGATGCAGGTCGTCCGGTAGCAGGTGCGCCAGGTCCGGCCCGAACAGTTCCAGCCCGTCCACGTAGTGCAGGTTACCGTCGCCCCGACCCTGCATGGCATCCACCGCCTCGGCCACTTCCACCCGCATCTGCGTGAGCGTGAACTCGGCGGCGTTGGGCGTGTGCTCCCGGGGCGGCGAGAAGATGGGCGAAATGACAACCAAGGGCGTGTCGGGGTGCTTCTCCCGCACGATGTGCACAAACCCGATGATTGCCGGCATGAAAGTACGGGAGTTCATGCTGGCCGCGTTGTGCACGTTGATGCCCAATTTCAGCGAAAGATAGTCCGCCGGCAGCTCGCGAATCATGCGGGCCACCATGGGTTCCAGGTGGCAACCGCCCCCGTATCCCAGGCAGGTCAGGTTCAGCCCGCTCTGCCGCGCCGCCACCGCCGGCCAGGTCTGGCTGGGACTCTCCGCCGTGCGGCAATGCGTGATGGAGCTGCCGTAGGTCACCCACCGGGGGCGCGTGTCCTCGTAGGGCTCCACTCCGGCCCCGTCGGTAATTTCCAGACCGTGCAACCGGAACTCCCCGTGCTGAGGCAGCCACAACTCGATCAGTTTCCTTCCCGACGGCAGGCCGTCAAACCGGAATCCGTCCCGCCCGTCCAGGGGCGCTGAACCAAAGGACTCGCCGTCGCAGTACAGGTCAATCGGGCTGCCCGGGTCGGGATCGCCAACCCACGGCTGCACCGATCCGGCCACCAGCTCGGTATCGCTGTGGAACGAAATCCGCACCCCGGCCGGCATCGCTGCCCGGTCCCGCAGCGCATCGGGAGGGAAGAGCGCCAACTCCTGGTAGGGCAGACGCCACGGCATCGTCCAATGCTCGGTTCGGTTGAACGATATCGCTCCTTGCCAGGTTAAACCCGGATGGTCAGGTCGAATTGTCTGAGGCATGTGTGTCCTCCTGATGCTGTCGTTTTAGCGTCGTGTCGACAGTGTAACCCGCCACCACACCTCATGCGCGCCCACTTTGCCATTGCGAGCCTAACCACTTTGTCATTGCGAGCGTAGCGTGGCAATCTCGTCATCGTAGCAACGGCGCCCCCCGAGTTCAAATGCTGGTGGAAAAGTCGCGACCAATCAAGTATGATTGCACAAAATCGCCGACCCATTTTCCGGGCTTCAAGTACGCTAGCGCACGGCTGGACCATCCTGCGGAAAGGAGAAACGTTTTGAAGTACGACGCAATCGTCATTGGCGCCGGTTCAGCCGGCTCCATTGTTGCCACTCGATTGAGTGAAGACCCCAATCGCTCGGTGCTGCTCCTGGAGGCCGGCCCGGACTACCCCAACTTCGACCATCTGCCCGATGAGGTCAAGTTCGGTTACGCCACCACCACCGACGTCATGACCAGCGACCACAACTGGCAGTTCACCGGATACGGCACCGAAAAGAACCCGCAGATTATGGTTCCCCGGGGCCGGGTAACCGGAGGTTCCAGCGCCATCAACGGTCAGATGTTCCTCCGCGGCGTCCCCGAGGACTACGACACCTGGGCCTCCATGGGCAACGACGAGTGGAGCTTCCAGAACCTGCTGGGTTGCTTCCGTCGCCTGGAGACCGATACCGACTTCAGCGACGACTTCCACGGCAACGACGGTCCCATCATCGCGCGCCGCTTCAAGCAGGACGACTGGCTTCCCGCGCAAAATGCCTTTTACAACGCCGTTCGGGCGGCCGGCTTTCCCCACACTGACGACCACAACAGCCCGGACTCCACCGGCATCGGCCCGACGCCTTTCAACAACCCCAACGGCATTCGGTGGAGCACCGCCCTGGGCTATCTCGACCCCGCCCGCAACCGGCTCAACCTCACCCTCCGGCCCAACTGCACCGTGCATCGCGTTATCTTCGAAGGCAACCGGGCCACGGGCGTGGTGGTCGAGAGCGGCGGCGAAATCTTCACCGTCGAGGGCGATCAGATTATCCTGAGCGGCGGAGCCATCGCATCACCCCATCTACTCATGCTCTCCGGCGTGGGTCCCGCCGACCACCTCCGCAGCCTGGGGATACCGGTGGTGCACGACTCGCCCGGCGTGGGGCAGAACCTCCGCGACCATCCCATCGTTCCGGTAACCTGGCGCACCAAACCCGGTTTCGACCTGGACGGGCTGGCTCCTCGCAGCCAGCTTTGCCTGCGTTACACCGCCGAGGGCTCCCACCTCCGCAACGACATGATCATGATTTTCTCCTCCTACGCCACCGCGCAGGTGATCCAGGGCGGCAACCGCATGGAACCCCTGGGCATCCGCGCCTCGGTCTCCATCTACCTGGCCGTCGGAGCGGGCGAATTGACCCTTCAGTCCACCGACCCGCACCAGCAACCCTATCTCAACTATAACTATCTCCGCGAGGAATTCGACCGCAAGCGCCTGCGCGATGGCGTCAGGATTGCCGCCGGATTGGGTGACCACGGAGACTTTAGCGACATTGTGCAGGACCGCACCGATCCCACGGACTCGGACCTGGCATCCGACGATGCCCTGGATGACTGGTTGTTGAGCAACGTCTCCACTGCCCAGCACATCTCCTGCACCTGCAAGATGGGGCCCGATTCCGACCCCATGGCCGTGGTCGACCAGCACGGTAGAGTCCGCGGACTGGAGAATATCCGCGTCGTTGACGCCTCCATAATGCCCGACTGCATCCGCGCCAACACCAACGTAACCACCATGATGATTGGCGAGCGCGTTTCCGAGTTCATCCTGAGCGGGAAGTAACGCGCGCCCACCGGTCATCTACTGCGACTCATCGAGAGGGTGCACATCATGCCTAACCGTGAAATCGAACAAATTGCCCACCTGATGCGTCGGGCCGGCTTCGGCGCCACCCGCGAACAGCTGGACGCCTACGCCGCCCAGGGCTACGAAACCACCGTCGATCAGCTCCTCGACCAAACCCACGAGCGGCGGATGGGCGATGACCTCATCCGACGCTTCCATCCGGAACTCTCCGGCATGATGGGTACCCTGGGCTCCGGCGAAAACTGGCTCTACCGCATGGCCACCACCACCACGCCCCTGCGTGAAAAGGTGGCCCTCTTCTGGCACGGCATCTTCGCCACCGGTTACCCCAAGGTAATCCACGGCAAGGCCCTGTCCGATCAGGTCCGCATGTTCCGCTATCGGGGCATGGGCAACTTCCGCGACCTGTTGGTGGAACTCTCCCAGGACCCGGCCATGATTATCTGGCTGGACAACCAGGACAACCACAAGGACGCCATCAACGAGAACTACGGCCGGGAATTGCTCGAGCTCTTCTCCATGGGCGTTGGCAACTACTCCGAGCAGGACGTTCAGGAGTGCGCCCGCGCCTTCACCGGCTGGACCCTGGGCAACCGGGAGTACATGGAATTGCGCTCCATGCGTGACTCCGACTGGCCCTATGGCCGAATCTCGTGGCACTTCGAGTTCCAGCCCGCAGACCACGACGACGGCGAGAAGGAATTCCTCGGCAAGCGGGGCAACTTCAACGGCGATGACATCGTTGACATCATCTGCCAGAACGAAGCCACCGCGCGCTTCATCTCCCGCCACATGTACAGCTTCTTCGTGGCCGACGAGCCGCCCGTCCCCGAGTGGCCCTACACCGAACCCGACGACCCGACGGCGATTGACCTGCTGACCCAGGCTTATTTCGACAGCGGGTACAACATCACCGCCATGCTGCGTGTGCTGTTCAACTCCGACTTCTTCCGCGCCGAATCCAACTGGTACCGGAAGGTCAAGAGCCCGGTGGAACTGGTTGCCGGCGTGCTCCGCCTCACCGGCGAGTTCGACCGGCCCCGCAAGGAAATCCTGGAGCGCTACCAGCAGGCCGTCTTCATGGGCCAGTTCCTCAACAACCCGCCCAGCGTGGAAGGCTGGCACCAGGGCACCGACTGGATTGACACCGGCTCACTGGTGGAACGCGTCAACTTCGCCTCGCAGCAGTTGGGCGACACCACCAAAACCGGCGTGCAAACCATCATCGACCGCATCGCCGACACCAACCCCGCCGGCGCCTCTCCCGAAGTGCTGGTTGACGCCTGCTTGGACCAGGTTGGCGCCATCGCCGTCTCCGAGGACACCCGCCATGAACTGGTCGATTTCGCCTCCGTTATCGGCCACGGCGACTCGCCCGCCGCCAGTCGGGAGCGCATCGCCGAGGTCCTGCAGATGGTGGCCTCCACCCACGAGTTCCAGCGGGCCTGACCCAACCGGTAGTCTCACCGCCGCCAGTTGAGGAAACAACATGACCACCACCCAAAACATACCCGAACTCAAAACCCTCGAATACGCCCTTACCCTGGGCATGACCACTATGGAGGGCCGGGGGTTCTACTACCCCATGGACACCGCCATCGCCGACGATGGCCGCCTTTACGTCGCCAACCGGTCGCTGGAAAACGTCACCCGGGGGGTGCGCGTAACCATGTGCGACATCGACAGTGATTACTTCGGCACCTTCGGACCCTACGGCGAGTCGCCCGGCCAGTTCGTCTGGCCTTCCGCGTGCATCCTGGACAGCCAGGGCCGGGTCTACGTCAGCGACGAGTACAGCAACCGCATCTCGGTTTTCGACCGGGATGGCCAGCTCCTCTCCACCTGGGGCGCCGCCGGCTCCGCGGCCGGCCAGTTCGACACTCCGTCCGGCCTCGCCTTCGACACGCAGGACAACCTGTTCGTCGCCGATACCTACAACCATCGGGTGCAGAAGTTCACCTCCGATGGCCGCTTCCTGGTCGGTTTCGGCAGCCACGGCAGCGACGCCGGCCAGTTTAACCTCCCCTGGGGCCTGGCCGTCGACCGCAACGATGACGTCTACGTGGCCGACTGGGGCAATGACCGCATCCAGAAGTTCTCGGCTCACGGACAGTTCCTCGCCTCTTACGGCACGTCGGGTCGTGGCGACGGCGAGTTCCACCGTCCTTCCGGCGTGGCCGTCGACGCCGATGGCTATATGTACGTTGCCGATTGGGGCAACGAACGTGTGCAGATTCTCCGTCCCGACGGCGGTTTCGTCCAGAAGCTGCGCGGCGAAGCCACCCTCTCCGCCTGGGCTGCCAACTTTCTGGCGGTCAACGTGGAGGAGGGCGACGCCCGCTCCCGCGCCAACCTGGAACCCGAAATCGAGTTCTTCCTCGACGACCCCCACGAGGAGTCGTCCCACATCGAAAAATATTTCTGGTCCCCCGTCTCCGTCAAGCTGGACCGGGAGGGCAAACTCTACGTAACCGAAAGCAACCGCCACCGCATCCAGGTCTACCAGCCAATCGCCTAGTCAGTCGCTCAGGAGGATTGACCCCATGACTTCCACGAAGAAGGATAGAAATGTAGTCGTCATCGAGTTGCAGGGCGGCAACGACGCCCTCAACACCGTGATTCCCCATGGCAATGGCCTCTACTACGACTTCCGCTCCAACGTCGGCATCCCCCAGCAGGACGTGCTCCACCTCGACGACCAGGTGGGCTTGAACCCCAGCCTGGCCCCCATGAAGCACCTGTGGGACCAGGGCAACCTTGCCATCATCAACGGCATTGGCTACCCCAACCCTAACCGCTCCCACTTCCGCTCCCGGGACGTCTGGTACACCGCCGAGTCGGAAAAGATCGGCGCCGACGGCTGGCTGGGCGCAACCATCCGCGACCTGGACGCCCGTGGCGAAAACGTCCTCACCGGCGTCAACTTCGGACGCGGCCTGCCCCGGTCCATGGTCTGCAAGGGCGTACCCGTAGCTTCGGTGTCCAACCTCGAAACCTACGGCCTCATGCCCGATATCAAGGATGAAAAGGCCCGCCAGTACGCGCTGGAGGCCTTCAGCCGCATCTACGGGCCCACCGAGAGCCGCGACACCGTAGCCCAGGTCCTCGCCGAGACCGGCTCCAACGCCCTCAAGGGCGCCGACCGATTGCGAACTGCTCCCCAGGTGTATTCGTCCACGGTCGAGTACGCCGATTCCCCTATCGCCCAGTCCCTGCGTAACGCCGCCCAGGTGATGTCCGCCGACCTCGGCACCCGCATCTACTACACCACTCACGGCAGCTTCGATACGCACAGCAACGAGGTGCCGGCCCACCACAAGCTGTGGACTGACGTGTCCACCGCCATCGCCGACTTCTCCTCCGACCTGGAGGAGCAGGGCCTGGCCGACGACACGCTGATCCTGGTGTTCTCGGAGTTCGGACGTCGCATCAAGGACAACGGCACCGGCACCGACCACGGTTCCGGCGGCGTCGCGTTCGTGATCGGCGGTTCGGTCAACGGCGGCCTATACGCTGACTATCCGTCGCTGCGCCCGGAAGACCACTCGGAAGGCGACTTGCACTTCACCAACGACTTCCGCTCCACCTACGCCACCATCCTCAACCGGTGGCTGGAGCTGGACCCCATTCCCATCGTCCACGGCGACTACGAGCAGTTCAGCTTCGTGTAGTTTCCAGGCTCACCCGTGACGATAAGGCCCTGGCCCGGAACGTTCCGGGCCAGGGCCTTGCCTTTTGAATGTGTGACCGGTAGCCGGGCGCTGATCGCTACGTCACTGCCCGATCACGTTCAGCAACGCCTGCCGTCCCTCGTCGCGCACCGCCCGCAGTCCCCGTTCCAGCGCCGCCGGCACGTCCGCCGGGTCGTCGACCCGTTCGCTGTACCCGCCGGCAGCCTGGCAAATCAACTCGTACTGGAAGGATTGGGACAGCGTGGACACCGCAAAGTTGTTATTTCGCACGGCGTATCCGTCGGCGTAATTGACCTTGGTGGCGTTCTGCACCGCGTTCCAGATACCGTTGTTCCACACGATCGTGAGCACCGGCAGGTCCTGCGCCGCCGACACGATGTGACCCGCCGTGCCGGAGCCGAAGATGTAGGAACCGTCGCCCACGCAGCAAATGACGGTCTTGGCCGGGTCGGCCAGCTTGACCCCCAGCGAGGCCCCAACTCCCCAACCCAGCGCGGCGGAGGGAGGCGCCCCGAAATATCTCCCCGGATGCCGGACGATGAGCTGTGCTGGATCGATCCCCAGCTCGTTTATAACGACGGTGTCGTCGTTCAACGCCGCCGACAGGCAACGGGTGAACCAGGCCTTGCTGATGGGCGAACTGGTCTGGCCGGCTTCGGCCTGGTTACGCAGCGTTTCGCTCCGTTTTGCGCTCCGGTCAGCCCAACCGCGGGAGCGAGCCGCCACCGCGTTAGAGTCAACTCCGGTTTCTCTGATACCGGCCACCAGGGCTTGCAGAATATAAGCAGGATTGCCCGATAGGTTCAGGTCTACGGGAAAACCCCGCACCGGATAGTTGGAGAACAGCGCATCCTCCCCGATGGCGATGACCCGAGCGTCAGGCATCCCGCCGGCCCGCTTCGGTATCCAGGGCACGTCGGCTTCCAAAACGACCACTGCGTCGGCGTCGCCCAGCCAGGGGCTAATGTCTCCTCCGCCGTACAACGGGTGGTCTATGGGGAAGTTGGCGTACAGCGCGCCGGCGTCGAAAACGGGCATCCCCAGAACGCGGGCCAGCTCGACCAGGTGGCCCACGGCCCCGGGGTCTTTGCCGGCCCCGCGCGTTGCCAGCACCGGATTCCGTGCGTTGACCAGTACCTCAACTGCCGCTTCGATGGCGGGTTGCGCCGGCAAGCGGCGGCCGGCGTGCTGTTGCCTCGATGCGTCCCCGTAGGAAAGTCCAGCCAGCTTCTCGGCGAGTACCTCCCGGGGCAGCGTCAGATACACCGGGCCGGCCGGCTCGGTCTGGGCGATGGCCAACGCTCGATCCACCACCACTTCCAGGTCGGCGCCGTGGCGGAGTTCGTAGTCCCACTTCACCCACTCCCGAACCATGGACGCCTGGTCGAAGGATTCCTGCGCCCAGTGGATGCTGCCGTCCCGGGAACCGTCAGCATCCCCTTCGGCGATGGGCGTGCGCCCGGCGGAGAACAGCATGGGAATGTTGCATCGGGCGGCGTTGACCACGCCGCCAATCGCGTTGGCCGTCCCGGGAACCGTATGCACCATCACCACCTGCGGGCGCCCGGTGACCATCGTGTACCCGTGGGCCATGCTCACGGCGGTAACTTCGTGGGGCACCGGGATCGGACGCGGCAGCGGCTGCTCCTGCTCCATCCGTTTGGCGTACGCCTCGATGATCGGTGCAAAGTCCGTACCGCCGTTGCCGAAGAAGTACTCGATGCCCCGGGCGGCCAGCAACTCCAGGTACGCCTCCGCCACGCTGTCCACGTTGGCGTGTGTCGTCATATTTCCTCCCGGGCGTCCGAGGGCCTTTCAATCTCAACGGGTGCGGCGAATTTATCGCGATTGGAGAGCCATGACGCAAAATGCCGTCACACGAAATTCGGTATGACCTTCTCGTTGATCAACCAGAGGCAGTTCAGCTGCAATTCCAGCGGAATCTGACGACCGAAGTTGATCTCGTACACGATCTGGGATAGGTGCAACTCTTCGATGAGCTGGCGCAGACGGTCGGTAACCGCCTCGGGCGTGCCGTACACCACCTTGTCCCGTAGCCAGTCGTCGTAGGTCATGCCGCCGATCCGATCCGCCTCCGCCCGCCAGTCGCCCGTTGTGCCCTGGCGGTCGGCGCTACCGGCGACCCGAGTGCTGAGCCCCTGCATCGACGCAACGGTGCTCTCTCGCGGCTGGTCGTAAGCCTGCTGCGCCGTCTCCGCCACGTAGATGGGTATCCGCAGGCCCACGTTACCCTCGCCCTCGTGGCCGGCATCCTGCCACGCCGACCGGTAGCTGTTGATATTGGAAGCCAGCTCGGACAATGCGAACACCCGGGAGGGGTTGATGAATATCGGATACCCCATCCGCCCCACGATGGGGAACGTCTCCGCCGACGTGATGCCCACTCGGATCGGCGGGTGGGGACTCTGCAGCGGTTTCGGCTTGATGTTCAGTTCGTTGCACCGGTAGTGTTCACCCTCAAACGAAACCTTCTCTTCCGTCCACGCTTGCAGGATGATCTCCAGGTACTCCTCGAACCGCCCCCGGCTCTCCGGGTAGGGCGAGTTGAAAGCATCGTGGTGGTCCGGAAACGTGCCCCGGCCGATCCCGAAGTCGATCCTGCCCTGGCTGATGTGGTCCAGCGTGGCCACTTCCTCGGCCACCCGCACCGGATTGCTGAGGGGCAACAGCAGCACGCCAAATCCGATGCGTGCCCGCTCAGTGCGCGACGCCACCGCCGTGGCTACGGTGATGGGCGCCGAAAGCACGCTGAACGGCGAAAAGTGATACTCCGCCAGCCAGATGGAGTCCACCCCCATGCTTTCCGCCTCGTCCACCAGCTGGAAGCCGCGGGCGAAGGTTTCCCGGTCCGACGTCCCTTCCGGCGCGGTGAATTCGATGAATAATCCAAAATCCATACTGCTTGCTTACCCTCCCCATACCTCGCGACTGATTTCCGATACCAGCTCCAGTTTGCGCCATTGTTCGTCTTCCGTGAGCAGATTGCCGGCGGCGGTGGAGGCGAAGCCGCACTGCGGGCTCAGCGCCAGCCGCTCCACCGGAACCAGCGCGCTGGCCTCGTCGATGCGCGCCAGCAGGTAGTCCCGCGATTCCAGCGTCGGGTCCTTGCTGCTGATGAGGCCGAGCACCACCATCTTGTCGGCGGGCATGAACCGCAGGGGCTCGAACGTGCCGGCCCGCTCCGTGTCGTACTCCAACAGGAAACGGTCCACCGGTAACGAGCCGAATAGCTTTTCGGCGATGGTCTCGTATCCGCCCTCGGCGTACCATTTGCTCTGGTTGTTCCCGCGACAGATGTGCAATGCCAGGGTGGCGCCGGGACGCCGGGCCCCCTCCAGACAATAGGTGTCTGCCGCCACCGCTTCGGTGAACATCTGGTCAGGGTCTTCGCCCAACTCCCGCAGATGCTCCCGCCACCGGGCGTCCACATAGTAGCTGTAGCGGGGCGCGTCAATCTGGACGTACTGCACGCCGGAGTCCAGCAACGCCCCAATCTCCGCCTTGATAATCTCAGCGATGTCCCACAGCAGGTCCGAGCGGGTGGGGTAGTACCGGTCGGTCAGGCCCGCCTGGTAGCTGATGGCCGGATACTGGCTGGGGCTCGGCACCGTCACCTTGACCGGGCCCGGGGCGTACGATTGCATGAACTCCGCCTGGTACTGGGTCAACCGGCGCAACTGGCGCAGCCTGGACCCCACCACCTGCCTCGTGCCCTGTTCGGTCGGTTCGCCGCCCGGGCCTCGCCACACCCGCACCACCACCGGGTCGTCCGTTTCGACGTACCCTTCCACCGCCTCGATGAGATCGTTCTGAAATCCGGTGCGGCGGAACTCACCGTCGGTATAGATGTCGACTCCGGCGGCCTGCTGGTGCTCCAGAACATGCAGGATGGCCGCGTCTTCGATGACCCGCAGCTGATGCTGTTCCAGCGTCCCCTCCCGGTAGGCGGCCCGGGCCCGGTGTACGCCGGGAGGGCGCAGCAGGCTCCCCACATGGTCGGCTCGATAAACTTCCGGCATGGCGTTACTTCCCGCCAGGTGGCTTCCGGATCATCCGGCATGTTCCGGCATTGCGGGGCGTCATGACGCGACGCTTTCCGTCTGATCCACCACCGGGTACGATTCTCCCCACTTATCCAGGTAGACGAAATCGTTGAGCGCACCCCGGCGTACCGGCCCGAAGTTACCCATTGGATAGCCGATGGGCAGGATGGCGTAGGAGTGCACCCCGGTCGGCAGGCCCAGGATGGCTTCCACTTCCTTTTCGTGGCGCAGGTGCCGCGACGTCAGCGTGGAACCCAGACCCAGCGCCCGCGCCGCCAGCAGCATGTTCTGCACCGCCGGATAGATGGACGCGCCGGATGCCCGGTTGGGCGTGTCGGTACCGTGGTCCTGGCAGGCCACGATCCACACCGGCGCCTCGTGGTAGTGGTCGGTCAGATACTCCACGGCGTCGTGTTGACGGCGGTAGCGGCTCGGGCTGGAACCCGGAGGCGGTTCGGCGTTGCGGTAGCGTGGGCCAACGACTTCGTCGAAGGCCTTCTTGTACCACTTCTGGACCTGCTCCTTGATGCTCCCGTCCTTGATCACCAGGAAGCGCCAGGGCTGGTTGTTGCCGCCGTTGGCCGCGCAGACGCCGGCCTCCAGTATCTGCCGGATCAGTTCATCCGGCACCGGATCGGGCTTGAGCCGCCGCATCGCCCGCGTCGTCCGCATGATGTGAAATAGTTCCGTACCTTCCGCCATGATTTCCTCCATGTTGTAAAACCCAAACGTGTGGGCAAAATATCCGTCATCAAAACCGGGGAGCCCGCTTTTCCAGGAAGGCATTCATCGCCTCCCGGGGATGCCCGGTAGCGAAGCATAGCGCGAACGCCTTGATGCTGTACTCTGCCGCGGCTTCCTCGCCCATCTCCAGCCAGCCGGAGATGATTTGCTTCTGCGCGGTCAGCACGTAACGGCTCATCCCGTTGAACTGGCGGGCTACTTCAAATGCAGTTTGCTCCAACTCGCAGCCGTCCACCACCTGGTCGACCAATCCCAGTCGCAGCGCTTCGGCGGCATCAACTGTTTCGCCGGTCAGCAACAATTTGCGTGCCCGCCCCAGCCCTACCGTCGGCGGCAGCAACGATGCTTCGATGACCGACGGCAAACCCACCCGCACCTCCGGCAGCCCGAAAATGGCGTCCTCGGCAGCGACCCGAATGTCGCCGGCCAGCGCCAGCTCCAGCGCGCCGCCCAGGCACGGCCCGCGAATCGCCACCACCACGGGCAGCGGGGCGTTGAGCAGGCTGCGCGCCGCGCCGTGCAACGTCCGGATGAACTCCTCGGCCCGCAACGGGTCCAGGTCCTTCATCTCGTGCAGGTCAACCCCTGCCGAGAATGCCCGGTCGCCGGCGCCCCGCAGGACAATGGCACGCAGGCCCTCGTCTTCGCCACACTCTTGCACCCGCTGCCGCAACCCCTCAAAAACGCCCGGGCCAAGCAGGTTCAGGTGAGTGCGACCCTCGATGCTGAGCGTGGCGATGCCGTCGTCGCGCTCCAGGTGTACGCCGGTTGCCATGTCAGTCGTTGTCGGCGACTCCGGCAGCGGCCGGCTCGCGCGTCGATACGGCGGCGCTCTCGATGAAACGGAGCGCCTCGAAGTTGAAGATATCCGGCTTCTCGAAGTAAACCGAATGTCCGGCCTCGGGCACCCGCAGCAGCCGGGAACCCGGGATCGCCCGCGCCCCCGCCTCGATCACCTGGGGCGGCGACAGGTCGTCGTCCTCGCCCACGAAAAACAGCACCGGCATATCCAGCGCTCCCACCTGCGCCGCGCTCGGCCCCGCCGGTTGGCCCCCGGGCGGGTCGTGCCGGGGCGGGTTGGTGCGGGATATCTGCAGGTACAGGTTGGCCAGGTTGGGCGTCCGCTGCACGAACAGCGGCGACACCGCCCGGAAGCCTATCTCGCCGCTGGGCGTCTGGGACTCGCGCCAGATGCGCTGCTGCTCCAGCACCTCCGGCGCCTCCATACCGCCCACCGTGTCCGCCATGACCAGGCTCTTGACCCGGTGCGGGTAGGCCACCGCAAACCCCAGCATGGTGCGTCCGCCCATCGACTGCGCCACCAGGTGCGCCGACTCGATTCCCAGGTGGTCCAGCAGGCCCCGCAGGTCTTCGACAAACGCTCCGGAACCTGGCCCCCCGTCCGCATCGTAGGAGTGCCCAAACCCCCGGTGGTCAAACGTGACGCACCGGTAGCGCTGGGAGAAGAAGGGTATCTGTTGCCACCAGCTCAGCAGATTGCCGCCGGCGCCGTGGGCAAACACGATGGCCTCCCCCTCGCCATAGCTCTGGTAGTGCAGGTCTATTCCGTTGATTCTTGCGCTGCTCACGTTACACCTCCCAAGCGGGAAATCCGGCCTCATGTTTTGGCGACTATCATACCTAAACTAAAGCCAAGGTGGGATGTACATTTAAGTGGCGATGATGATCAGCTGGGGTTAAGCCCGTGAATCCCTCTCATCCGTAGTTGGAGAACGACCCGGCTCCGTCGTTTGACCCCCACCATCTGCGCATTTCACCTTGGCTTTAGTTTAGGTTCTGTTGACATTTCACCGTAGCCAGATGAGAGCGGCGGTGAAATGCAGGAAGCCCAGGTATCTGGTGTCCAGCTTCTCAAACCGGGAGAAGATCCGGCGATAGTGCTTGATCTTGTTGATGAAGCATTCCACCAGATGACGCTCCCGGTACAGATGCCGGTCATAGTCGGCGGGTTCCTTGCGGTTTGAGCGGGGCGGAATGACCGGCATCATACCCAGTCCCAGAATGTGTCGGCGAAACTCCTGGGCATCGTACCCTTTGTCGGCCAGTACGTGCTCGCCAGCATAACCGGCGATCAAACCCTCCGCCTGGGTGATGTCGTGCTGTTGCCCGCCGGTCAGGATGAATCGCAAGGGGTTGCCCAAGCCGTCCACGCTCACGTGAATCTTGGCGCTGAACCCGCCGCGGCTCCGGCCCAGGGCCTGGGCAGCCTGGCCACCCTTTTTGGGGGAGCTCCTGCCGCGCAAGGGTGCGCCCGAACCACCGTGCTGTCGATGATCAGGTATTCCAGATCCGCATCGTCGGAGCAATGTTGATGCATTTGTGCCCAGACCCCTTGGTCAGTCCAACGGGCGAATCGTTTGTAGACGGTGTTCCAGTTCCCGTATTCGGCCGGCAGCAGTCGCCACTGGGCCCCAGAGCGGTTAATCCATAAGACGGCCTCGACAAAACGCCGGCAATCCGCTTCCTGGCCAACGTACAGGCCGGTGCAGCCACGCAAGAAATCGAGAATCCTGGCCCACTGTTCTGGTGATAGTCTGATGTTTGACATACAGCCATTATAATGAAATGTCAACAGAACCTAATGCCGACCACAATTCAATACGCTCAACTGGACGACCGCATCGTTGGCCTCGGTGACGTGGGACGCGGACAGCAGGGCCTGACTTGCATCACCTGTGGCGACCGCCTGATCGTCAAGGACGGACGTGGGACCCGAACCAAAGCGGACACGCGCCGCAGGCCCCCCAGAACGAAGCACTTCTCCCACACCTCGAACAGCCAGTGCCACGGAGAGGGACCGGCACACTACCGGCTCAAGATGGGAATCGCCGAGTCGATCCGAATGGCACTCACTATGCCCGCCGACCAGAGAAACTCCCGTGGCTACATCCACTACCGGTGCCCCGACGAGCAATACGGCGTGAACTGCCTCTTCAAAGGCGCGCCGCCCAGCAACTTGGAACCCCAAGGATTTCAACAACTTCAACTCGGGTACCATCAGTTCGACCTCCTCAAAGGGCTCACCGAGGTGAAAACCGAAGCACGGCTCTCCGGCGGCAAAACCCGCGCTGACATCGCCGGCTTTGACG
This sequence comes from Dehalococcoidia bacterium, assembly GCA_965220105.1. GTDB lineage: Bacteria > Chloroflexota > Dehalococcoidia > Lucifugimonadales > UBA3495 > Bin87. The sequence continues at coordinate 738,747 of OZ244811.1, forward strand.
CTCACGGCGAACCAATCTGGATCATCGAGATCGTCCGGTCCACGCTCAGCAACTCGGCAACCCAAAATGCCGAAGATACCAAGCTGCCGTTGTTCGTCATCGACGTCAGCACTCTGCCGGTTGACAGCGAACCACAGCGTTTGAAGGAGCTTTCGAACCGGCTCTTCATCATCATGGAAGACAACGTTGCCCATGGTTTCTACCCCGCCGCGGACAGATCACACAACGTCCAGTGCGAACGAAAGGCGTTCGGCATGGGCCCTAAAGACCACCAGTGGCACAAGGAACGGGCTTACCTCCACGTCAGCGCCGCGGACTGTACGGACCATCCGGACTGTCCCGGATGCGAACTCGTGCTGCTCCACGAGTGCAACGGCGGAGCGCCGGAAGCCATGACCTGTCCGGACAGCTGGTACATGTTCGAGAAGGGGATCACGCCCATCGAGATGTACACCCAACCCGTGCACCTGGTGAAGAGCCACATCCCCGACTTCTCGAACCGCTTCAATCCGAACGCGAAGGAATCGCCACCAGGATGGCTCACGACGGTCGCCGTCCAGATGGTGAGCAGCACGGGCGCCGGCGTCTGACCCCTGTCCCCTGGGACACGCGCCCGTGTTCCTAAGGACGCTCTACGCTGGCCTACATTCACGACAGCCGTCCGTCCACGCCAACTCCCCACGGATTCAGTTGGCTACAGCGTTCACCTGATGCCACCACTCGGATTGGTCAACGTACGTCGGCAGGTATCGCTAATGGTGCCCAGCGCGCGGGGTGGTGATAGCCACAGGTAGTGTGCGACAGGTAACCGCATCATCGGCGTTGAACTAGTGGCCTACCACCAATGAATTGATGGATGGTAGGATGTGAAGGTCAAGTAGATACAGGAACAAATGGGGAAGTGGTGAGGGACGTGATGGTGAAGAAGTATCGGGTAGAACTGACGGTAGAAGAACAGGAGGAACTGAAGGCGTTGGTTTCCAAGGGACGGGCGGCAGCCTATAAGCAGACTCACGCCCGCATCCTGCTGCTGAGCGATGAGAATCAGGCCGAGGGGCCAATGATGGACCAGGAGATAGCCCGGTCCCTGAAGGTGGGCACCGCCACGGTGGAACGGGTACGCCGCCGCTGTGTGGAGGAGGGAGTGGCGGCCGCCCTGGGTCGCAAAGAGCAACTGAACCGGCGCCGGAAGAAGTTGGATGGTCAGGGTGAGGCCCACCTGATTGCCCTGGCCTGCTCGCCGCCGCCGGAGGGACGAGTCAGTTGGACGTTGCAACTGCTGGCCGACGGACTGGTGGAAGGAGAGATAGTGGAGAGCATCAGCGACGAGACGGTGCGCCGGACCTTGAAAAAAACCAACTGAAGCCCTGGCTGAAAGAGTGCTGGTGTCTGCCTCCCCAGGGCAGCGCCGAGTTTGTATGCGCCATGGAAGACGTGCTGGAGGTCTATCACCGCAGCTATGAAGACAAGGAAGTTCTGGTGTGCCTGGACGAGACCAGCAAGCAACTGGTGGGGGAGACTCGGCAATCCCGTCCGCCGCGGCCTGGTTCAGTCATGGCCTACGATTATGAATACCAGCGCAACGGGGTGAGCAACCTGTTCATGCTGTTCGCGCCCTTGGAGGGATGGCGGCGGGTGGAGGTGACGGACCGGCGCACCAGGGTTGACTGGGCGGAGGTGGTGCGGAAGCTGGTGGACGAGGACTATCCCGATAGGGAGCGGATAGTGCTGGTGATGGACAACTTGAACACCCATCATCTGGCATCTTTGTACGAGGCCTTCGAGCCGGCAGAGGCCCGGCGCATCGCGGAGCGGCTGGAGATTCACTACACGCCGAAGCACGGCAGTTGGCTGAATATGGCGGAGATAGAACTGGGGGTGCTGGCAGGGCAGTGCCTGGACCGCCGTATCCCCAGCCGGGGAATCCTGGAGCAGGAAACCGGGGCATGGGAAAACCAGCGGAATCGGCAGGGGTTTCGAGCGGACTGGCGCTTCACAACCGAGGACGCCCGCATCAAGCTCAAGTCCTTATACCCATCAATACAAATGTGACTGGGTACTAGTACCGTTTCAATCTGATCTTGTCGGATAGATATGTTGGAGCTTACGGCGAGCATCTTGGGTGGTAAACCGCCAGTCGATGGCTAATCTTGCTGCGTTGCGCTCGCGTTCGAGCGCCGCAACCTCTCGCCGCAGCTCCGCCTCATCGCTGATACGGCGGTTCAGACATCCCCTGCTGAAGACGCTCAACTCGATCTCAGCCATATTCAGCCAGCTGCCGTGGGTGGGAGTGTAATGAAACTCGAGGCGTTGGGCGATGCGCCGAGCTTCGGATGGCTCAAATGCTTCGTAGAGCGCGCCGAGCTGGTGGGTGTTGAGGTTGTCCAGTACCAGCCTGACCACCTCGGCATCAGGGTAGGCCTCGTCCACCAGCCACCGCATCTGGTGCGCGAAGTCCACGGCAGTGCGGCGCTCGGTCACCTCCACAGGTCTCCAGCCACCCCTCGGCTCACAGATCATGAACAGGTTCCGGGTCCCGTTACGCTGGTACTCGGTGTCATAGCGTGCCACCCGTCCCGGGGCAGCCTCCAGGGGCGGACGCACCTCCCCGGTCAATTGCCGGGAGGTCTCGTCGAAACACACTACCGGACGCTCCGGATGGTACGCCGGTTGGTACAGGTCCAGCACGTCCTCCATCCGCGCCACGAACTCCCCGCTCACCTTGGGGATACACCACTCTTGCTTCTTCCACGGCTTGAGTTCATTTTCTTGAGCATCTGGCGCACCGTCTCCAGGGAGATGCTCTCGGCAAACTCCAACTCCACCACCTGGTCGGCCAACAACTGGAGTGTCCAGTGCGTGTGCCCTTCGGGCGCGGCGCTGCACGCAATGGCGATCAGGTGCGCTTCCTGCTTGCCGTCCGGCTTGCGCTCCTGGCCCGGCCGCGGTCGGTCATTGCTGGCGGCCTCAAGTCCTTCCTCCACGTACCGCTTCCGCGCTCTGGCGACCGTGGCCGCGTTGACCAACAGCACATCGGCTAGCTCACGGTCCCGAAGCCCCTGGTCAGCCTTGAGCAGCGACAGCGCACGCTTCACGGTGCGCACTGACGCCTTGCCTCGCTGGGACACCTCATTGAGACGGGAGCGTTCGGCCTCGGTCAGCTCTACTTTATCCCCAATCCACCGAAAATATGAGTGTCGCGGTGTGCTGAAGGGGTAAGAAAGTGCTCCTGTGCTTCGGGGATAATGGTTTGCGAGACAGCAAACCGACCCGAAACAAGGAGCACCCAACAGATGCTACCACTTGACCATCCCGACCGCATCCAAATCACCTTCGACGACCGCCGCCTGGTGGCCAATGCTGGGCTGCTCCTTCCGGTCACGTTGGCCCAGCACCTGGGTCTGCGTGAACTGGTTGACCATCACCTGGACCTGGGCAATGCGCCGGGGCGGGCGAACCCGGGCGACAAGATGCTGACCCTGGTGGCGTCGGCGCTGGCTGGCGGCGACTGCATTGACGACGCCGACGTGTTGCGCACCGGGGGAACCGCCCAGACCCTGGGCTGCGTAGTCAAGGCGCCGTCCACCCTGGGGACGTTCCTGCGCAGCTTCCGGTGGGGCCACGTCCGCCAATTGGATCGGGTCAGCCGCGAGCTGCTGGCACGGGCCTGGTCGGCTGGGGCCGGACCCGGCGACGCGCCATTCACCATCGACCTGGATTCGACGATCTGCGAGACATACGGTCTGGCCAAGGAGGGGGCGCGCGACCACGGCTACACGGGCAAGAGGGGCTATCACCCGCTGTTGGCCGTGGCCGCTGGCACCGGCGACGTGCTGATGGCCCGGCTGCGCGAGGGCCGGGCCAACACCGCTCGGGGTGCCGCCCACTTCCTGCGTGAGACGGTGGGGCGGGTGCGCTACGCCGGGGCCAGGGGACAACTCACGGTGCGGGCCGACAGCGGCTTCTATGCCCACGCCATCGTCGCCGCCTGCCGCCGGATGGATGTCCGCTTCTCCATCACCATCCGCCAGCACGCCAGTGTGCGCAACATCATCGAGGCCATACCCGAGCAGGACTGGACGCCCATCCCCTACTGGATGGAGGGCGCCGCCGACGTGGCCGAAACCAGCTACACTCCCTTCCAGAGCAAGCCCGACGCCGCGCCGGTGCGGCTCATCGTCCGGCGCGTGAAGCCCACGCCCGGTTCCCAGTTGGCCCTCTTCGCCACCTACAGCTATCACGGCTTCATCACCGACCGGGACGGGGCAACCCTGGAACTGGAGGCCGACCATCGGCGCCACGCCGAGATCGAGAACGCCATCCGAGACCTCAAGTACGGCGTGGGGTTGAACCATCTCCCCTCGGGCCGCTTCCCCGCCAACGGCGCCTGGCTGGCGGTGCAGGTGATCGCCCACAACCTGGCACGCTGGACGGCGCGCATCGGTCTGGGCGAGCAGATCGTGACCACCAAGACCCTGCGACGCCGCTTCTTTTCCATGGCCGGAAGGCTCACCCGCTCGGCGCGCCGCCTCACTTTGCATCTGCCCCAGCGTTGGCCCTGGGAAGCCCAGTTCAGTGGCGCCCTCGCTAGATTCCGAGCGCTGCCTCTCCCCTCCTGACGGCGCACGACCGCCACTGACCCGCCATCCGGCCAACTGAACGTCCCCGCAAACTCGCACCAGCTCGGTCCGCGAGCATCTCTTGCTGCGTCTTATCCCGCCATCTCGCTCGCAACAACCACTGTAGGCCGACATCGTCGCCCCCCAAAACGCCTGCAGACCGCCGCCAACCCCCCGTCTACCCGAATTCGAGCCCGGGCCATCGCGTTTGTAATTTCCTCACACCCCCTTCCTGTGTTCTCACTCCCTCAGTCCGTGTCCATCGGTGGATTCGGGTTTATACTTGATGGCAGCCCTGGCTGGGCACTTCCTCACACAAAGCTCATGCCCAAGTATGGCTGCTTTCTTATATTCTTACAAATCTACCTGGTAACGGTACTAGTACTGGTTCAAATCAGCATTGTAGGTAGTTTTAGTGAAAGGCTTCCAAATGCTACGCTGACCGCAAGATCGAGTTGTGAGGAGGTGTGGCAAACACGGCCCTGGAGCAATACGCGGTACAGTTGACGCCGGAGGAACGCGAGCGACTGAGCCAGCTGATTCGCAGTGGCAAAAGTTCGGCGCGCATCATCGCCCGAGCGCGCACCCTGCTGAAAGTAGCTGAGGGATGGAACGCACCACAGGTGGCGGCCGCTTTGGACATCTCCAAGGGTACGGTGTACCGCGCCAAACGACGGTACGCTGAGGAAGGTTTGGATGGCGTGTTGCAGGACCGGGTCCAGGCCAACCGATACCGGAAGCTTGATGACAAGGGGGAGGCCCACTTGATCGCCCTGGCGTGCAGCCCAGCGCCCGCTGGCCACGACTACTGGACCCTGCATCTTTTGGCCGACCGAGTGGTGGAGTTGGGGTTGGTGGAGTCGTTATCGTACGAGACGGTGCGGTTGAGGCTCAAAAAAACGACCTCCAGCCGTGGCGGAAGCAGCAGTGGCGCATCCCCAAGGTAGGGGGTGAAAAGGTAGGGGGTGAATTCGTGGCGGCGATGGAGGACGTGCTGGACTTGTATGCTGAGCCTTACGACCCGGACCGGCCAGTGGTCTGCTTCGACGAGACTTCCACTCAGTTGCTGGCCGACACCAGGCCGCCCATTCCGGTGCAGCCGAGACAACCGCGGCGTCAGGATTACGAGTATCGCCGCGGCGGTACGCGCAACATCTTCCTGACCTGCGAGCCCCTGGCGGGCTGGCGACACGTGGCGATCACCGAGCGCCGCACTATGGAGGACTTTGCCCACCAGATGCGGTGGCTGGTGGATGAGGCCTACCCAGATGCTCCGGTGGTCCGCGTGGCGCTGGACAATCTGAATACCCATCGTATGGCCTCCCTCTATGAGACCTTCCCCGCCGCCGAAGCCCGGCGCATCGTCAGGCGGCTGGAATTTCACCACACGCCCCAGCACGCCAGTTGGCTGAACATGGCGGAGATCGAGTTCAGCGTGTTGACCCGGGCCTGTCTCCAGGGGCGTAATCCCGACGAGACTGCCCTGCAGCGAGCCATCAACGCCTATGCGGCCGAGCGCAATGCGGCACGAGCCACCATCAACTGGCGGTTCAACACCCAGGACGCCCGATCCAAATTGCATCGCCTCTATCCCTTCAATTCCAACATTGATTGAGTACTAGACAAAAGAAGCGCCGCAGAAAACTGGGGCGCTTCCCAACGACACGACGCTGACCACCCGCACTCATCAGCTTGAACCCGCGGGTCACCGTTAGTCCACGGCCCTACCACCACCGTGTAGTGCCAGTTTGAACCTTGAGGCGTCACGACGTCGGTGCATGATCGCCGACCGGGTACGTGGGAATCACCCCGTTTCAAGGTCTAACGACAGTGCGATAGCTCGGCACTCTGCGAGCGAAGCCATGTCAGTGCCTTGCTCGGCGTGCGTTGCCACACGGTAAACCTCTCCTGCGAAACTCTGGCCTTGGCCACAAGGCTCGTTCTCTACTCGGCCGAGCAAGCGGAAAGCCTCGTCCTGCAAGGACGGATGACAAACCTCTGCCGCTGAGCGGGCCGAGACAAGCCGGATTTCGAAGGCCCCCTTGTCCCCAACCAAGCCCGCTTGCTGGCGCAGCCTGAACAATGAAGCTGCACGTGAAGCTGCCACGAGTTCGCTTACGAAGCCATCCCAAGCCTGGAGGTGTGCCGCATTGACGACCTCGATACCCAACCTTGAAGCGACCGTCAGCAGGTCGTCAACACTGGCCGGCCACCATGTGGACACCCCGAGTTTCAGGGCGTAAGCCGGCAGGATGTTACCTGCGTTCTCCCTGAAGACGACCAATGTCCGGAAAGCAAGTTGCTGGGCCATTGCGGGGTCCAGTCGGTCCAACCACGCCAACAAGTCAGGCAGGTCATTCTCAAGTGAGACCATCACTACCCACCAATCGGTTAGGAGTTGTCCAGTCTTCATGTCTCGGTGGTTGATCCGAGAAATTTGGCAGGCCGAAAGGCCAGTCCCAAAAGCCTCTTCCAAGGCTTCCTGCTCAGCTTGGTATCCAGAAGCCGCAACCGCGTCTATACATCGGTGAACGACATCCACCCAGGACTCCGAACGAGCCCTGCGAGAAAGATCTGGAGGCATTGACCGCTGCTCCGCGCGGGCGATAAGAATGTCCGCTAGCAGCAAAAACATTTCAACCAGAGCATCCGGGACCGGATCGCCCACAGTCGAAAGACTGGGAAGATTGCCCCGGCGAACCTCCACCAAACGGGCGACGACGTCTCTGCACCGGACGCCTAGACTCTGGCTGTCGCGAGCGTCTGGACGCTCCGCAGCCGCAATGTCGCGAATCACGGAAACTGCCTCGGCCATGGCCCCCATCGCGTTATTCCGCTCTTCGGCGTCCTCGTCGACAACCGGGGACCTGGGTCCGGCGGCTAGCTCAGTCATCAAGGATTCGAGCTGTTTGGCCGCATCCAATCGCTTCCGCCTGTTGTGGTGCGGATTGATGACCCAAGACACTGCATCGTTCCTCAGGTGCAGGAGTTGGCCAGCAACGCCGGCAAGTAACCTTATTGGCTCGGTCCAATAACGGGAAGACAGTAACAATCGTCCCACCCGAAGGAAGTTTGCGTGGTTCGCCACCTGTCGTGCACGTGGCAGGTTGTCCCGAGCAATTTTCTTGTATCCCTCTTCGTAGTTTTCCATCGCGAGACGGTCACCGTCTGGAGTAATGACGATGGTTTCGGCGATGTCCACTTCCGGCAGCAAATCGAAAATCAGCCGACAGGTTGCGACGCTCCGGTCATTGAGCGTTGCGTCATCTCCCGGCGGCAGAAGCGTCGCGGTCACCACCCGACCGTTGGATTCCTCCTGGGACGATACATCCACACAATCGGGCAACTCGGCTGCCAGCTGGCCCATGCGGTGGTCAAAATCGCCGAAAACATCGTGGCGGTCTACGGCATTCTCCGCGCCGGACAGCACCCTGACCGTGGCCGAAATGGAAGCAACGACGGCGAGCGGGGCATCGCTAAAATGCGCCGCCATGTCATGACTGCTGATCGCTTTGTCCACCCCGGTTCCTTCAAGAACCTCAAACCACGCGACCGCCTGGTCCGGCGTTCCTCGAAACGCGATTTGAACAACGTCGTCCGAAGACAGGCCTTGGAGGCCAATCTCCCGCAGTGATGGCGGACGCTCAGGCAACAGGCCTGCCACCTGCACCAGACGCCTGAAACCGGGATTGTTATCCTTGAGGGTGTCGAAACTCACTCCGGCAAACCGGTGCGCATAGGCAAGGTACAGAACAGTTTCAGGGTCAAGCCTACTCGGCCGGTTTTCTTCGACTACACGCAGACACATCCGAGCATGCCGGTAGTCATCGGCCATCGCCAAGGCGCGCACGAGTCTCGCCCCATCCTCGGCATTGACCTGCCCTGACCCGAGAATGTGACATACTGCCCACGCCACGGGTTCCAGGTCAATTTCCGAACAGGCGTAGAATTTCGATGATCCGAGCGGCAGCGCCGATTGGAAGATGTTCCACCAGACGACGAATTGTCGCAGCCATGGTCGGTGGCGGGAACTGGTGGAGGCAATCTCGCGCGACAGTAGAGCGGAGTTCGTGCAAGCCCCGCCAGTGGTCTCCGTCGTCGGCAACCAGTATATGCTCCCGGTTGAGCACAGCCAACGCGGGAATTAGGTCTCGGTCGGGGAGCAGCGTCTTCAGATCTTCTGCTCGGACGCCGATGCCAACGGAGTGGGCCGTTGCCACGTAGCGCAGGATGTCGCGCTCCACAACCTTATCTTCCTTCAGCCGGTCCGCTACCTGTTGCTCGACGACCTGTTTCAGGCGACGGCCCGTCAACAGCAGGGACAAGAACTCCATCAGCAGCCCTTCCAAAGAGTCGAAGGCCTCTGATACGTCCAAAGTCGTCTGAACCTTCCTTTCTGACATTGCTGCCGCGATTGACTCCGCCAGTTCCCGGTCCAGTTTCGGGTCGACGATGGTGGTCCGACCAACTTCCAAATCTCGCCGGTGATCCTCCTCCCGACAGGCTCCCAGCAGGAGCACGCCTGAGGTGTCGATGAACTCCGTTGCGAAAGCGGTCCATCCCTCATTGTCGCTACGGCCGAGGTTGTCAGCGCAAATCAGCAACGGGTAATTGGCCGACGGTTCCTGAAGCCGTGTCCACCGGGAAAGGGACGGGACATCCTCCAGCGAGAGCCGCCGCAGACGGTAGGGCCGCACCTGCCCGGCAAGTCCACGAGCGACCCGCCAGAGCAACGCCGATTTGCCTGCTCCTGAGGGCCCGACCAGCAGCGCCGAATGGCGCTCCCGCAAGCCTTCAGCGAGCGCGTCCACCTCGGTGGGGCGGGGGAGGTCCAAGTCCGCAGCGATATGGGCCGGCAGAACGTCGACGCCGGTAAGGAACTCCTCCATCGTGAGGTCGGCCCTCACCTTGAAGTCGACTGGCTCAATGATCCCCAGCCTGACGGCCTCGTCGAGGCTGTCCACGTCAACGGTTTCCACCACCCGTCTGACCAGGGAATCCAGATCGGACACGGCGATCCACTCGGCCGTGTCGGGAGTGGCCGAACGCTGCCACACCGTCACTTCGGTTATCTGCTCCAGTAGTTTGGAGTACGCCAACGCAGCGACGGCGGGATGAATTCGCTGGAAATCGGCCAGATTGGCGCGACTTCTTTCAACCACGTCCCAATCCACTTGGACCACGTGGCAACGGGACAGGATTTCGTGAGGATCATCGAAATCGCCGGCGAGGTGTTCAACCAATGTTTCAAGGTCACTTTGGGAGACGCAGTCGAAGAGTGATCGGTCCCAGCCGGTCTGTAACAGGCTCTGGGCCAGGATTGCGTTGGTGGCCAGGACAAACCGGCATTTTGGGTCCTGCGAGAGCACATGCTTTTTGCCTATTAATGCCTCCAAGAAATGCGAGCGATCAAACCGTCCAGTTGGAGACCGTTCCTTCACCTGGACGAGCGAACGGGTTTTGTCAGAAAACTCGACGTCGATGTCCTCGTAACCTTCGGGAGCAGCCCTCGTTAGCGGCGACTTAAAAGACCCAGCTCCGACGAGCAGTCCCGCCGTGACGGCCACTTGGAAGGTCACGCCGGCAACGTTGTGTGCCCCCGTCCGGCTCCAGTCCTGCTCGACCTCACGCGGTGGCTGGGATTGTTTGGGCCGTGCGCCTTTGCCCTTTCTTGTGCGCCGAGATCTCTTCTTGGGACTCACCGTGGGTACCACTCCCCGTTTGCCTGCGTTGAGATTCCGCTACCTATCAGGATAACCCATCGCGGCCAGGCGACCTGGTCGCCGCCAGGATGCCGGCTCCACCTGCGCCTGCATCTCGCCCCGCCTCATGCGGTAGCCGACGCGAGGCTCGATCAGAACGTAGCGCGGGCTGTCGACGCTGTCGCCCAACTCCCGGCGCAGCCTACTCACGTTGGGTCGAACCAAACCCGCGTTGCCGGAGTGGGCCACACCCTACACCAAGCTCAGAATTGGCAAAGGATCAACACGATCCCGGCATGGGACGAGATCTTGTTGAGAACAGCGTGCTCGGTGGCGGTCAGCTCCACCGGTTCCCTCGCCAGGATTCCCTCTGGCAGCACGGCAACGGCCCGTAGCTTCATCCAGACCTTGCCGAGACCGAAACGGACCTGTCCGAGTCCCATTTTGTGTCTCCGGCAGCTTTGCGTCGATCTCCGGATGTTTCCGGGCCTGGTTGCCCACGTACGTTGTGATTCCAGAGTCGACGGTCGCCCCGATTACCGCTCCACCGCTGAAGGCGACAATGCTCTGGGTTACGTCCACCTGCGGACCACGAGCCTGGCACCACAGATCGCCTGCTACGGCGAGCCCATCGGTGCCCTCATCCTTCTCGCCATCGCTGAACTGGGCGCCGGCACCAACTGGGTCACCATCTCGGTCGGCCTCGCCATCGTCGTCGGCGCCGGTTTGTTCGCCACAGTTACACGAGCTACTCGACCCGCCGGGACGGCCGTCTGACAGACTCCAACCGGAAAAGCCGGATTACATTGACATACGCCAGAAGCCGCCGGACGCCCCGGATGCTGTCTCTGGCCAGAATACCCGCGTCTTGTGACGCTTCCCCAGCGGATCCATTCCACCTAAAGGTTACGTTCCAGTTTTGACGTTACCAGCTACTTCCTCAGCCGAACAACCCAAGTACAGCGCCGCCGTGTCATCGGAGATCAACCGGTTCCTGTGGCAATCCATGACCATTTCTGCAAACATCTCGCCGCGAGGCTCCGTGACAGGACAAGGAGCACCGCCAACACGAACCGTTAACTCCGCGTCAACATCCTGCTTCGTGGGCTTCGCCCACGCCGGAGCCGTCGGTACACCTTGCGCTTCGCCAGCGTAACAGCTTTCGATCCGCCGCCTAGCCGCAACCTCGCACATACCAAAATGTTTCATGACGCGGCTCACACGAACATGGTTCACCGGCAGAGGAGCAAGCCTCTTTACCTCTTCCATGGGGGCCAGGAAAGCCAAGGCGAAAGCATCCGCCCTCTGCCTGACCACATCACCAGCCGCGGTCTCCTCCGAACCGTCACCCAGATGGTGGCTGACTCGGATGTTTCCGATCCTGTCGGGTGAATCGAAAAGGGCATGGCCTAGCTCGCGAGCCAAGGTCACGCGCGACACCCAGACGTCCTCGTTCAGGCCCGTATTGTTTACGAACACTCCTCGGAACTCCTTGCCCTCGTGGTCAACGGAGGAGACGGTGGCACCAGCCACTCCGTCCGGCAACTCGGCCGAGACTATCGGTATACCCAGTTGATCCTCAACTAAATCCTTCATGGAAGCGATGGGCGCAATACCCAGCCCCAAAGTTTCCCTGACATCCTTCGCCAGCAGGTAGCCAACTTGCCGAGCACCTGCGGCATCCGTGCGGAAATCATCTGACGTGCGAAATTTGGTCGCCCCAAGGTCTTTCCCCAACCAACCCTGCAACATATTTTGGACGCGTATTACCGAAACGCCTTCAGCCAGGGAAGCCGTCGCCGACTCCGAAATCTGGTTGGGGTCCTGCAGTTGTTGTAAAGAACTCAACGTGTCAGCAAGCCCTGAGTCGGCGCCACAGTCCGCCACGTACGTCAACATCCGTTCGTCCAACCCCAACTTGAATGCGACGGTTCCAAGCCTCTTGATATGAATCCGGTGCGGGCTGTCCTGGTTGAGGTCGGCTTCTTCGCTCAACCCGGCCATCTCGGCCACAGTGGACCAGGAAATCCCCAGTCGGTCGCAGCGGTTCAGGAGGCTAAGCTCGGGAGATTCCTCAGTTCTCCTGAGAACTGCTCCGCCATGCTCAATGGCCTCGTCAACCACGTCCTTTCCATAGGCGCACCACGCTTCCCAAGCGGTCATTTTGTGCCCGGTGGGATTACCATCCGGATGGTTCAAGGCCAGCTGGGACCGGCTTCGTACGAAGCCCCACTCACACTGTTTGACGACTTCCTCGCAAGAGGCGCCATCAATCTCCGGACCAAATATGAACCGCAAACCGGCTGTCATGATTACTCCAAGAACAGGTTTGGACCTTCGGCTTCGTAGTCCCATCCCAGCGACTGAACGCGGTAGCCGTACGACCTGAAAACGGAAATCGAATCCTGGAGGAGAGCCGGGTAGCGTGGACCATATCGGCCCGATTTCCCCGACACCCACAAGGAAGAATCTGTCTCGAACCACATTTCCCCACCCACATACGCCTCTCCCCCGCCGGTCAAATTTGTGTGCTTGGGCCGTTGGTCACCCAGAGCAGGGTGGGCAAGATCCAGGATGTATGGGACGCCGCGGTCATCAATGACCCACAGATACGTGTAAACGCCCGCTACATTCGGCCGCGGTGGCACCCCAAGCTCCATCTCCCCAGCCGGGGCTGTCCCCAAGAACCGGATGTCATCCAGCACACGCATTTCATGATCCTGTGGCGGCACGCGGGGCCCCTTGGGGCTGTGAAGCCCCCAGAATGCCTTCAAGTACAGAGGGACACCGCACATACATTATGCCCGCTTGCGCTTTCCACTCGCGGTTGGGAACAGGGCCGGTTTTGAGCGCCGATAACCAGCCGGATTGACCGTGGAGCAACTGCCCAATGGACACCGGGCCTTCCAGCTACGGTCCGGGGCCGCTGTCAACGAGCTCATCGGCTGCCTCTGAATGTGATATTTTTCACTAGCCCAAAACCAGTAATCAGAGTATATGGTTCCGCAAAATGCGCGTCAACAAACCTAACCGGACCGTAACGTACAGCACTGGACAGGACCAGAACCTGCCTTCCAGGTTGATTGCGGACCCGGCGGCCAGTGGCCTCAAGCAGCCAACACCGGAGCTAGGCTTTACGCATAATTTAGAAAAAGTATAAAGACAGGGTAAGCTGGCCTGACCCCACTTTCAACGGAAAGGCCCAGCCATGCTCACCCTGCCCGATGCCATTGTAGCCGTTCTCGTTCCCTTCGCAACGCTGTTTACGAGCCCAACCTGGCGGAAAGCCCAACTGCTGCTGGTCGGCGTGATCCTGACCCCGGGCCAACGCACCGTGGCGGCGGCACTGCGCGTCATGGGCCGCAGCGACCAGCGCGACTACGCCCGCTACCACGAGGTGCTCAATCGGGCGGTGTGGTCGTCCCGCCAGGCAGCGCGCATCCTGCTGGCGCTGTTGCTCCAGCACCTGGATGGTGGCGACGGCCCACTGATCTTCGGCATCGACGAGACCCTGGAACGGCGTCGCGGCGCCAAGATCAGGGCGCGGGCCATCTACCGCGACCCGGTGCGTTCCAGCCGGTCTCAGGTGGTCAAGGCCAGCGGTTTGCGCTGGATCTCCCTGATGTGGCTGGGCCACGTGCCATGGGCCGGACGCCATTGGGCCTTGCCGGCGCTCACGGTGCTGGCGCCTTCGACCCGTTACTACCAACAGCAGGGACGCCAGCACAAGAAGCTCACCGACTGGGCCCGCCAGATGGTCATGCAACTGCGCCGCTGGCTGCCCCACCGACCCCTGGCGCTGGTGGGCGACAACAGCTATGCCGTGCTGGATTTGCTCCACTGCTGCCAGTCCCTCCGTGAACCCGTTACCCTGATCGCCAGATTGCGTCTGGACGCCGCCCTGTATGCGCCAGCGCCACCCCGTCAACCTGGCCAGAACGGTCGCCCGCCATTGAAGGGCCCGCGGCGGCCGCCGCTGAAAGTTTTCCTTGCGCAGACGGATGTAACTTGGGCCAGCGCCGAGGTGGCCTGGTACGACGGCATCACCCGCGCCGTGGAACTCACCTCCCAGACGGCGGTCTGGTACCGCTCCGGCAAGCCCCCCGTCCTCATTCGCTGGGTGCTGATCCGAGACCCCCAGGGCTCCTTCGCCACTCAGGCCCTGCTCTGTACCGACCCGGCGGCGGACCCGACCCAGATCCTGGAATGGTTTGTACTGCGCTGGCAACTGGAGGTCACCTTCCACGAGGTACGAACCCATCTGGGTGTGGAGACACAACGCCAGTGGTCCGATCTCGCCATCGCCCGCACCACGCCCGCCCTACTGGGACTCTTCTCCTGGACCACCCTGGCCGCCCACGCGTTGCAGAAACGGCGCCCCATGACCCAGCGCAAGGCCGCTTGGTACGACAAACCGTCGCCGACCTTCGTGGATGCCATCGCCCTGGCGCGTCGCCACCTGTGGCTGGCGTCGGAAGGTTTCTCACTGTCGGTCGCTGACCCCGACATTCAGGAACTCCCGGTCGCACTGTACCACCGACTTGTAGATTCCCTTGCCTACGCCGCTTGAATTGCGTAAAGCCTAGCGGAGACCCTGACCTCCGTGCCCTGCGACGATACCCATGCCGTCCATTCTGCCGACGCGCCGAAAGCCTGAACCCAGACCCAGCTCGGTGCCCCGCCAAGACGTCGCGGGAGCCCGCTGGCCTGTGATGGGCGTGAGTGCGAGTCAGCGCCCCGAGGCATATCCAACGCCGCTCAAAACTGCTCGGTAATCGCCTTTACGATTACCTCAACCACCAGCTTCTGGAGGACAATGATCAGGCTTGGCCTAAGCCGGACCGCCAAGTCAAAAAACCGGCGCAGGGCTTGATGCCACCAATTGGTCGGAGGTTCCGACATCCGAGCGACCTCGACCACCCCGATCAAGCCGGATGCTTGACGTTTCCCGCACCAATTGCAGTCGCGTGGACCGGGGATCCGCGTCGGGTTCAGGGGGTGAGGACAACGTTCGGGGTGTTGCCAGGGGGGTTCTACTCGGGTCATATTCATGACTCCTGCTGTCTCGTCGACGGCCAAGAGCCGGATAACCCGGACCCAAACTGTGGTGATGAAGGCCATAACGGCCCACCCACACCAATTATACGCCACCGCGCGTACCCCGCCTACCGGCGGCGAAAACCCCGTGACCCGGGTGAACTACGGTCAACCCACAAACCTCAGCAGACGCTTGCCGCAGTTAGGTGGTGCTCAGCACCAACAGTAGCAGCGGAACCACCTCTCTCAGCCGCCAAAATCCGGTGTCTGTCCGGATTGTCATCTCCGATGAACGCCGACAGGTCGGACATGATGTGGAGCGCAGCGGCGTCCGAATAGATGTGAGGACTTCCGACCACCGAATGCGGCCGGGAACAGCGCGCGTACATCGAGACTGCGATGAACGGCTCTCCGGTGCCAGGCGAGATGATCCGTGCCGCGACCATGATGCCGACGTTGCTGGCGGAAATGTCGTTCTGTGTCTCCTGTGGAGTAGAGAGCAGGACTTGGCGGGACCACTCCGCCTCAACGCGTTCGGATAGTTCCACCACCACCGTCCAGAAGCCATAGTGCCCCCTGGGTCAGGGTTCCCAGGGATCCTGATGGCTGACCGCGACATCGCCGCCGGCGTTGGCCAACTCCTCTAGGATGCCCGGACCGGCCTCTTGCCGGAGCGCCACATCGGCATCCATGTACAGCAACTCAGCAACCGGCTGGACCCGCTGGGCGACGTTCCAGCAAACGACCCTGATCACCATGCGGCGGGGCACCGCGTCACCGGTGGCCCACTCGCTCCGGTCCCCGGCGACCCAGCACATTACCGACATCTCTCACCCGACCAAGTTGTCCCACAACCCGGTTATGCGAAAGGCCGACGGTCCGCGTTCAGCGGGCCATCGGCCTATGTATCAACCTCGTGCTACAGCAATATGAGGGCCCCAATCCCACAACCGGGGTTGCATTTGGATCGCAGCAACTTGCGCGTTTGGTACCGTACTGACCTGTCTAGTGACGTTACCTACTGTAGGTTTGTCCCACAATTGTCCCACATCGGGACGCGTCAGCGAGCGATCCAAGCGATTTTTGTACTCAGTTTGAACTCAGATTCCGTTACGATCAAAAATTGGTGCCGAGGGAGGGAATCAGTCCCACTTGCCGATTACGTAGGTTTGAGTAGGCCCGGGTCGAATGCCCGGGCCGATTGCGTGAGATTAGGTGGGCCCTCGTCCTACCTGGTTTGATTACGCCAGGGCGGGAAACGCGGCGGGAATCACTCGTCGCCCCCCATGGCGCTGGCGAACGCATCCGCGGCACCCTGCTGCCATCCGTAAAGCACGTGGGCGTATTGCCGCAGCGTTACGCTTGGATCGGAATGCCCCGCCCGCTCGGCCGCTACCGTGACGTTCTCCTTTTCCTGCAATATGACGCTGATGTGAAAGTGCCTGAAACTATGGAACGTGATGTCCGGCAATCCTACTCGGGCGCCCAACTCTTTCAGTTGACGCAACATGGTTGTGGGTTTCATCAGTCCGCCGCCAGGACACGGAAACACTAAGCCGGTAAGGCCGTCGCTGGTTCCGGCGGCGATCTGAGATCTCTGGTGCTGCCGGAGGACCTCCACGGTCCCGGCGTCGAGCGCAATGGCCCTGATCCCACTGAGCGACTTGGGCGCCTTGGTCAGCATCCCGTGCTTGTGGGTTTTGCTGGCTGCTACGCGGATGTATATGACGCGTTTGTCCCAGTCAACGCAGCACCAGTCGAGGGCCATCCCTTCGCCGCGCCGCATTCCCGTGTACGTCAGCAAGTAGATGTATGCGAACAGGCAGTGCCCTTCCACTTCCGCCAACCTGAGCAGCCGCTTGATGGGCAGCATGTCGGGAGGCACGATCTTTTTCAGGGGAGCCTTCGGACGCGGGCCGGAGCGCAGCGGGTTGTGGTTGATCAGTTCCATCTCGATGGCGTATTCGTAAGCCCCGGACAGCACTGTGTGGACTATCTGTATCGACCTGGGAGACAGGCCTTTCTTTGACGTGGCCCCATCCGCCAGGGAGCGATCCATGATGCGAACGTGCTTTGGCGACAACTCCTTCAACGGGACGTCGCCAACGGTCGGAAAGATATGCAGGTCGGCCGCGCTGGTGTATCGCTCGTAGGTGGTCACGCCAGGGTAGAGGCGTACGACGTCTTCCAGGTATTTCGGCACCCAGTCCTGCACCAGCACCGGCATGTATAGGGAGCTTTTCCCGGAGATCACCTCCTGCTCGGCTTCGGCCGCCATCTCCCGCTGCTTGCGGTCCGCGTCGGACTTGGTGCCGTGCACCGTGCAGGAACGGCGGCGGCGATTGCCCTTGGCATCGCGTCCTCGTTCGACGGTGATTTCCCAGACACCGCGTTTGCGCTGCCGTTTAGTTCCAGTCATGGGCACACCTCCGTAGTTTGGAATTTTCCATCGTTGACGTCCGCCAACTCCAGTAAGCGTATCAACTCCGCATTGGGCAATCCGTAGGGATGGCTCTTCGGCCCCTTGGGTGCCCGGCGTTTTATTGACGCCACCACACCGTTCCCCGAAGGATTTGATGGCCTCCCCCTCAATATGCGAATTGTCAACCCCAAACGGCGGCTCCCGGTACGACGATAATCGTTAATTTTGTGCGTCATTCGTCACTCTCAAAATTGGCAATTTGCGCCCGACTCGCCGGGTGTTCCGGGTCTCCCACGTCAATTTTGTGCGTGAGCGACGAGGCCGCGAGCAACGTTTACCCCTCCCGGACATTACGAAATTCGTAACGCGGCACAATCCCGGAAAACCAGCGCGCGGCGCGGCCTCGTCAACGGCGGCCTCGCTGTGCGCAAGGAACCGGAGGAATCCATGTCAGTCGAAACACTCCTCGCGTGGATGCATACGGAGGATCGCACGATCCAGTACGTGGCGAGCCGGAGCGGCATCGATCCAGTCCGTCTCATAAAGCTAATCGCCGGTGCTTCCCCCACTGATGATGAGCTCGTCGCGCTGTCGGCGCTGGCCGGTATCCCGGCGGAGGATCTGAGGGGACGCGGTTCCGACCGCGCGTCGGACGGCGACCGCCTCGACCCATTGCGCTGCTACACGGTCGCCGAGGTGGCCGCGCTCATGGGCGTCAGCGCCGACACAGTCCGCGCCGAGATGAAGTCGGGCACGCTCGAGCACGTAGTGGTCGGCGCTCGGGCGCACCGCATCCCGCGCGCGGCGCTGGAGCGGCGGCTGACGACACCCGAGCGGGGCCGCGACGGGCCCTGAACCGGACCCGCCATGCCGCCACGACCACGAACCGGTTGAGGAAACACAATCATGACCTTGCGCAAACTCAAACGTGAAGAAGACATATTGACGATCATCTCTTGGCTCTGGATGATGCCGCTGCTGAGCCTGCCCGAGCTGGCGGCGGTCACCGGCCTCACCTACAACCGGTGCAACCGGCTCGCCAAAATTCTCTACCGACGGGGCATGGTCGAAAGCGTGCGGCTAGGCATGACGCTGGAGCTCCAGGACAGGTGGTACCTGACCACCGGCGGCGTCGGCTTCGCGATGCAGAGCTCGGATACCCTCTTGAGTGGCAGGTGTCGGAGGCCGGATTGAAGCTGCTCATCCGCCGCCTTCCCATGCTGGAGACGTTCTACCGTTTGGCCTGCCGACTGTGGGTCCTGCACGGTGTGCAGCGAATCAACCCGATCTACTGGAGCGACGACCCGGACGACGAGCCGATTGAGTTTCCTCCCGACCTGCGCCTCACGCGCTTCCAGTGGCAGAGGGATTCCGACATCCACGCCATCACCGAATACGCCAACGGAGCCTGGGCTCCCTGGGTGTGGGTGGGACCCATGACGAAGATGAGCAGCATAGCGGAGAAGCGAAAACGCGGTGGGGAGCGGCTGGTGGAGCAATTCGGCCGTTGGCAAACTCCGACTCCGGCACTCTGGGTGGTAATAGGGGCCGACCACCTCGGCGCTTTCGCGAGCCAAGTCATGTGGCCCGGCGACGACGTGCTGGTGATGACCGCAGATGGCACGCCGGAGCGATCGGCAGAGCCTCACGACTTCAACGGGGCATGTTTCGAGAACGCCCAGACTGACGACGTGGGCATACCCGAACGCATCCCCGCGTGGGTCCAGAACGAACCGGCGGTGAACGGGCTGATCGGCAAGCTCAACTACGCGCTGTTCCAATTTGCCGCCCAGTGGCCCGGAACCAGGGTTGAACATCTGCGCCAACGCTTCACGGCTTCGGGCCGGGAAATCCAGGCGGCGCTCAAAACATTGGTCAGGGACTGGGATGCCGAACAGAAAAAAAAGGACCAGGACCAGGACGCGGACGAGGACCGGGGTAAAAACAGGTTGATCGAAAAACGGGGAGGCCACTTCTATCTCCCGCGGCTGGGCATGCTGGCCGCCGCCCGCATGGATCGGATCTCCCACCAGAGCATCTACTCCAGCTATGACGTGTACCTCAAGGCCGACGGCCAGTATCGCCGAATCCGGGAGAAACACAACCAGGCCGTGGCCGATTTCGTCCTGGCGTGGCGACGTAACGGCGGCGAGGCGTTCCACGGCCGCCGTTGGGTAATGCCGTTGGCCGACGGGACCCAGATCATGCCGGACGCCATAGCAATCGGAAGCCCCGCGGGCAGCCAGGTGGGTTTGTACTTCGTCGAGGTCGAACTCTCGGCCCGCTCTCCCACACCAGTGCGCCACAAGTTGCTCCCGTACCGGACGTACCAACAGTCTATCGGACAACCTGTCAATCTCCTGGTTGTCGTGGGCACCGAGGAGGCGGAAAAAAACTTCCTGGAGGAAGGGCGCGGGCTCGCGATTTTTACCACCACGCTGGACCGGCTACTGGCGGCCGGCCCGGACGATGATCCTTGGCGCACACCTCGGCCATAGACGGCCGAAACGACCCCGATTCAACGTAGTATGTGTAGTACGTACTGGGCGCCCTTCACCGGCGCCTCAGTCATTTCACGGACCGCCTGAAAGCAGGTCTGGAAGGCGCCAAAACGCAAACTCGCCCCCCTGCTCCCAGCATAGAGAGGATGAGTCGGCAAGGGGGCAAGAATTTGCACAATGCCTGAAAGTGGTCCTCACGGACGAGCTAGGCACGCAAACAGGGTCATAGATTTGCGTTGTCAACATCGGCAGAGTGCGCGGCCACTTCAGGGAAGCGCGGCTGAATCAATCCCAAGGGGGCGCCCGTTTGCAATTCGTCCACGACGGGGTCTCACGAATGCTTTGAGCACGGAAACTGGGGGGTCCGTTCGCAAAACTTCTGGCGAGTTCCGGTAAATTTCGTTACGGCGCACGCTCGGCAATCGCCGAAAACCGGTTCCGAAATCCAGAGATGGGGGATCGATTTGCAACTATAGCAGTGGCTACTCACGAATGGCATGAGTATAGGTAGCGGGGGACGTTTTTGCGAAATGGGCGAACACGGCAACTGACGATGCCCCAAGGGGGATACAAGCAACACGGTACGGTGGGCCGATACCCTTCGCTGGGGGTCAAGCGGGCGCGACGGGGTCGGATGGGTCCGACTTGGCCGGACCGACGGAAACGGTGGGGGAACGCCGTGTCGGCCGCCCAGCTCGCTGAGCGTCAGGGCGAGACAACCCCCGCGGCGGGACTCGATGGTGGGCAGCGCAGAATGTTTCTGCTGCTCCTGGGAAACGCCTGCGATTGCCGTCATGCCAGCCGCGTCGGCGGAAACAGCGGGCAGTCTTCGTTCCGGCAGCCCAAGGTTACGGGGTTGTCCCTGGACAGGCAGTCCTGGTGGATGGCCCGGCCGCAGAGCCAACACCAGAGGCCGCCGATCACCTGGGTTTCGTCGTCCCGTTCGACGACCAGGACGGCGCGGGCCGAGCCGCAGGCCCAGCACATTTCGCGGAACTGGAGGGAGGTTGGGTCGTCCAGGAATTGAGGGGTGTGGCGCGCCATTCGGTTTACCGCTTACAGTACAATGTCCGTCGCATCCATCTGTAGGGACCACCACCGGAACGGCTTGGCTCGGTGCATGACCCGCGTTGTTGGTTTCGGCTCGGTTGGTTGACTCTCGATCATCCTGGAGGATGTCTGATGAATAACGGAACGGATGCCGCGAAGGCATGGTTTGGCCGGTCGGCCTTGACGACGCTGGTCCTGATAGCGGTGGCGGGGCTTCTGCTTTCCTGCGACCAGGAGACGACGGCGCCGGTGCCAGGGACGGGCCAACATCCGCCGGCGGGTGAGAATGTTACGGCGGTTGAGGTGGAGCACACAACCCGGGCGTCCGCTTCATCGGCACATGCCGATCAACCCCAGTTGTCGCAATCCACCATAAGCGGGGGGTCGTCGGGTGGGACCGGCGGAAGTTTCGGGAGCTTCCACCTATCGCCGGCTCCACAGACCGCGCCGAACGATATGACGCCGGCCCAAGGGGGGCTGACGGTTTCGGCCGTTGGCTCCGTGACCCGGTCGGCCGATGAAGCCTATGTGGTGATGATACCGGAACAACGTTACGGACCCTCAGGTCCCGAACAGCTGTCGGACGATGACCGCGACGACATAGTGGAGAATCTCGGCGAACTGGACATACCCGAGACGGATATCGAGTTCGACTTCCAGGGACGTTACGGTGCAACGACCATCGCCGTCGCGGTGGAGCCCGACGAAATCGCCGACGAACATGAGGAGATTCTGGAGGCCGTTGAAGAGGTGATCCGCAGGTTCGAGGCGCAAGGGCTGCGCTTTGCGTTGAACGCTTCCAACTGCGAACAAGCGCTTTCCGATGCTCGCCGGGAGGCGGCGCCGGCCGCAGAGGACACCGCCGACGATTTGGCGGAGGCGCTGGGTGTCGAACGCGGTGCGGTGATCGGAGCGTTGGAAGACCGGTCGGTCAACTACCAGACTTTCGCACTGACCAATGCCGATTATGACGCCTGCGCTACTCCGGCCTCGGCCCCCTACTACCAGCTGTTGCCCTTTGACGCGGACCCCGAGGTCGAGGTATCGGTGAGCCTGCACGTTACATACGTCATAAGCGCGGCCGCCACCCCTTCGGCAACATCCCAGTAAGCTTCAGGTCGGGATGCTGTCGGGATGGTTTTCACCGGTGTCGTTGATGGGGGCAGCGGGTTCCTCCGTGGGCAAAAGGGTCGGAGCGTGAAGGGCCCATGACGCCGCGTTACGGTATGCCGCCGGCGTCGGCGCAGGCGCCGCCGGATGGTGCCCTCAAGCAGGTCGACGGCGTCGTCCCGGTCGTAGGCGACGGCCGTGTGCGGCGCGTCGGCATGTTTGCGTACTCGGGTCAGTTGGCGTCAGTAGATACAGGGTGGTTGATGGGCCCGCTGGTTGGCAACCGCCGGCGCAGTGTTAGCATCTCAATCCGCCATCAATACCCCAGCGCCACAGGAGCCGATCCATCATGAACACCAAACTCGCGTTGTCATTGCTGGTCGCCGTTTGCGCTGTGACCGCAATCATCGCGTCATTCGCCGTGAGCAGGCCGGCGATGACGCAAAGCGATACTCCGCAACCGACTTCAACGCCGGTACCGCCGCAAACCCCACCGGCCACGCTGGAGCCGCTGACACCGGACGAGCTCCACGAACTGGTAGGCAGTGTTTGCAATGCGGTGGAAGTGCGCAGCCTGCGGGCGGACCTGGACGGAGACACCCTGGAGTTGGACTGGCGCACCAGTTACTACTCCGGTCCCCATCTGGGGCCTCGCTACCGTGGCCACGAAATCGGCTATCGCATCGAGCGGCGTAGGGAAGCGTCGAACGATGCCGAGGCCAACTGGGACCTGGTGGCGGAAGTAACCTACAGATCTCGGTGGAGCGAGCCGGCGGAACCGGGACATTGGCTGTATCGAGTGGCCGTGTGGGCCATCACCAAGGACGGGCAAACCCTGCAGTGCGAAGGGACACCGGACTGGCGAGAAATCGCCGCCAATGTTCCGACGGCGGCGGAACGAGCCCAAGCGGAAGCCCAACGCCAGGTCCTGCTGGCCGAGGCGACGCGTTGCGCCAAGGTCAGCCTGACCGCCAATGTCGCAGAGGAAGCGCTGCCGGTGGTCACGGCCCAAATTGAAGCGGCGGTGGCGGAACGGTTCGCCGAAAAAGAAGGTCCCGAAGTCCTCATGGAGTTGACGGAGTTGACTTTGACGTTGTGCTCGGGGGCGTCGGGTTCCGACGAGGGAGCCTCCGAGCTCACGCCGTGGATAGCCGTGAGATTGTTCGGCCCGAGCTTTTAGCAGCGGCGGCCGCTAACAGACCCAGTCGGCGCCACCCGGCTCACCGTGCTCCGGTACAGGCTGGAGTCGGGATAGGCGCCGTAGTAGTTGCGCTTGTGGATGTTGGCGAAACGGGCGTTGGCCGGAGTGAGCGCGCAGCTCTCCGGCCGCTCGATCACGCTGGCCTGGATCAGCTCGTACATGGGCAGCTGCTGGCGCCAGCGGGTGCGGTGGTTGTGGCGCAGGGTGAAGGCGTGGTCGCGGTCGTAGGCGGCCAACTCCATCTGCACGACTTCGCAACGGCCGTCGTCGCCCTCGGCGCGGGTGGATGCTGTGGAAAGCAGCATGACAGTCAACCAGAATTGCCGCGGCGTTCGGCGTAGTCGATGACGCCAGCCCGCACCAGGGCGTGGTTGAACGGGTTGCCGTACAGCTCGACGTCTTCGTCGATGAGGGCGAGGGTCCAATCCAGGCCCATGCGGTCCACATCGTGCAGGTACTCCCGGGCGTAGCGTCGGCAGATGCGCCGGGCCAGCCAGTAGCGCAGTTTCGCTATCGACATGGTTGTCATCCTCGTCGGTTACGGACCCGGTCGGTTACGGACCCGGTCGGTTACGGACCCGCGCGGTGGACACGCACCGCGTAGTGCTGGATCGTCGTGCCGTCCTCGGCGGTTACGCTGATGGTTACGGTGGTGGTGAAGTCCTCGGCCAGTTCCACCAGGGCGGTGCCGTAGCCGCTGTCGGAGAGCGCGTCCTCGGGCATGGTTGATACGAGGAAGGTTGCGGCCGGATGCGTCGTCTGGGGCAGCGCCGCGGTTCGCACCGTTGAGTGCGGCACGCTCACGTCGTAGTCGAACACACCGGATGAGAAGGCAGGAGACCACTCGTCGGGCGACGTGCCGCCCAGCGTCAGCCCGTCCAGGGTGGCGTCGGTGGACGGCGCCGTTCGTGTAACGGCAACGGTGTAGGTCTTGGTGGTGTTGCGGTCGGCCGAGGTTACGACGATGGCGATGGCGTTGGCGACGCCCGCGGTGAGCCGGATCACGGCCGGAGCGTGGTCCGACTGCCGCACGCCGCCCAGGTTGATCTCGTAAGTCTCGCTGAGGTGGGCCAGCACCGGCCGCACGGTAGTGGTCGCCGTCCGGAATGGGACAGTGGCCGAGTACGCGGTCGTGCCCGGGTCGAAAGCAGGCTCCAGCGTCAGGCCGGTGAGGGTGAGTCCGTTCAGCGTGGCCGGATCCGGCGCCGGCGTGGGCGGCAGGGGATGATCCGCCCAGTCGGCGTAGGGCTGCTCGGTGAGAGCGCGGACCACGATGGCCGCCGGCTGCTGCCAGCGCAGGTTCAACCCGTGGCAGTCGGACAGCGGCCCGGCCTGGATGCTGAGCCTGGCCGAGCGGTGGTGGGCGTCGATGTGGTCGCTGGCCAGCAACAGGCGGCCGCTGGCCTCCTTGAGCCGAAGCTAGACTTTGCGCAAAATTTAGAAAAAGTATAAAGACAGGGTAAGCTGGCTGGACCCCACTTTCGACGGAAAGGCCCAACCATGCTCACCCTGCCCGATGCCATTGTAGCCCTGCTCGTTCCCTTCGCAACGCTGTTCACCAACCCAACTTGGCGGAAAGCCCAACTACTGTTGGTGGGCGCGATCCTCACCCCGGGCCAGCGCACCGTGGCTGCGGCGCTGCGTGTCATGGGCCGCAGCGACCAGCGCGACTACGCCCGCTATCATGCAGTGCTCAATCGGGCGGTGTGGTCGTCCCGTGAGGTGGCCCGCGTCCTGTTGGTGCTCCTGCTCCAGCACCTGGACCGCGGCGACGGCCCCTTGATCTTCGGCATCGACGAGACCCTGGAACGGCGGCGTGGCGCCAAGATCAGGGCACGGGCCATCTATCGTGACCCGGTACGTTCCAGCCGCAATCAGCTGGTCAAGGCTAGCGGGTTGCGCTGGATCTCTCTGATGTGGCTGGGACACGTCCCGTGGGCCGGACGCCATTGGGCCTTGCCGGTGCTCACCGTGCTGGCGCCCTCGTCTCGGTACTACCAGCAACAGGGGCGCCGGCACAAGAAGGTCACCGACTGGGCGCGGCAGATGGTAATGCAGCTGCGCCGCTGGCTGCCCCAGCGCCCGCTGGTGCTGGTGGGCGACAACAGCTACGCCGTCCTCGACCTGCTCCACTGCTGCCAATCCCTCCGTGAACCGGTTACCCTGATCGCCAGATTGCGCCTCGACGCCGCCCTCTATGCGCCAGCGCCGCCTCGTCAGCCAGGACAAAACGGCCGCCCACCGCTGAAAGGCGCACGGCGGCCATCGCTGAAAACGCTCCTCGACCA
Source organism: Dehalococcoidia bacterium (assembly GCA_965220105.1). GTDB lineage: Bacteria > Chloroflexota > Dehalococcoidia > Lucifugimonadales > UBA3495 > Bin87. Next base: position 764,677 of record OZ244811.1, read on the forward strand.
GGCCGACGTAACTTGGGACAGCGCCGAGGTGGACTGGTATGACGGCACCACCCGCATCGTGGAACTCACCTCCCAGACGGCGGTGTGGTACCGCTCGGGCAAGCCGCCCGTCATCATTCGCTGGGTGCTGATCCGCGACCCCCAGGGCGCCTTCGCCACCCAGGCTCTGCTCTGCACCGACCCGGCGGTGGACCCGACCCAGATCCTCCAGTGGTTTGTCCTGCGCTGGCAATTGGAGGTCACCTTTCAGGAGGTCAGGACCCACCTGGGCGTGGAAACCCAACGCCAGTGGTCCGACCTGGCCATCGCCCGTACCACTCCCACCCTGCTGGGTCTCTTTTCCTGGACCGCTCTGGCTGCCCACGCGTTGCAAAAACAGCACCCCATGACCCAGCGCACCGCGGCCTGGTACGACAAACCGTCGCCAACCTTCGTAGACGCCATCGCCCTGGTGCGACGCCACCTGTGGCTGGCGTCGGAGGGTTTTTCGACGTCAGTCGCCAACTCCGACACGCAGGAACTCCCTGTCGCTCTATACCACCGACTCGTAGATTCCCTCGCTTACGCCGCTTGAATTGCGCAAAGTCTAGCGAAGGTGCGCGGCGCCTTCCGACCACGGCGCATCCGGCAAAGGCAGCCTGGCCAGCTGGGCCTGGCCGGTTTGGTGCGGGCCGGTCCAGACGCTGAGGTTGGCGGATACGGTGGCATCCCGGGGCACCTCCAGTATGGCCACGCCGTCGGCGGCGATGACGATGGGTCGGCCGGCCCAGCCGATCCAGCTGACCGACGAGTCCAGTGGCGACGGCGTGGCCGTGGGATAGGGCGTGTACGTCGGCCGTGGCGTGCTGGCCAGCCACCCCGCCCGCGGCGTGGGCAACAGCGCCACCGCGATGCCGGCTCCATTATCGGTGTCGATGGTCCGCTCGACCACCGCGTACTCCTCGGGGTTCCGGGGCGGATCGGTGGGCAACGGGGTGTGGGTCGGGCGCGGAGTGGCCGTGGGCGACGCCTGGTCGCGGCCCTCCTGCACCGCCAGCGCCAGGTCCAGGCTGCAGGTCTGCCGGACGTCGTGGTGCGTCCAGTGAGAACCGCGCAGCGCTCCGTCCCCGTCGTAGACACCACTCTCCAGGTCCAGGCGCCCGTCCTGGTAGAGCTCGGCGATGACGTAGCCGGTGCGCGCCTCCTGCCGGACCTGGGGATGCAGCAGGGAGCCGGGCGGCGCGACACTGCCGTCAACGGTTTCGGTCCGCAGGCTCCAGGCGACCAGGACGGCCAATGCGATGAGTACCACCACGGCCGCGGCGCCGGTGATCAGGATGCCGATGCGATCGTTCACGGGAATGCCTCAGTTGCTGCGCAGGAGGGCCCCTGAGGGCCTTCGAGGGTTCAAAGCGATGGGGGTTCCTCATTGAAAGGCCAAAGCGCGCGCCGTGCGGCTCCGGCGCGGGAATTGGCCTATTGCGGTGGCTCGGCCTGGGGCAGGTCGGGCAGGGGCACGTCGGCGGCCCTGAGCATCCAGCCCACGCGGCCGGGGATCCGGTGCCAGGGGTCCTGCTCCTGGCAGAGGTTGTCGGCGTAGAGCCTCATGAGCGCGTTCACCGCCACGGGCACGTCGACCATGATGTCGGCCTCAACGGTCTCAAGGGTGGCCACCTGCCCATTCTGGTCATAGCAGGCCGCCATCTCGTTGACGAAATGCACGAATGCGTACTGTTTGGGCAGCCGGTACTCCTCACGTGGAATCGTCGCCGGCTCCGGCGTGGGGATGGCCACTGCCGCTGGCTCCGGTGGGGGAGCGTCCGGACGGGCCGCCGCATCCATTGCGCACTGGACCGCCAGCAGGACCACCAGGCCTGCCGCGATGCTGCCGCCGATGAGCGAGCGCTTCGTGCGAAAGCGCGCGGGCACGCGGTCCAGCAGCTTCTGCGGTTCCGGTTGGGGTTCCGGTTGATCGATGGCGGTTTCGTTCTCAGGTTGTTCAGCCACAGGACAATGCTCCTCCCGCGTTGAGTACTGCGGACACGACGCCCACGGCGGCTATGCCGAGGACCAGGCCCATCATGTAGATGTTGCTGAAGACGCCGGCTCGTATTGCGAACTCCACGAGTCGAGCGAAGAGCGTGAGGGTGATGAGCGCTCCGACGCAGTTGATGATGATCTTGATCCAGTTGCCGAAGCCGTCGGACGGCAGCAGCTGCACCAGATCGTAGTTGAGGATGCCCAGGGAGATGATGGTCTTGATCAACGACACCATCCCGCAAAGCGGCGTCACAATGATCCACCGGAATATGCTGATGCCGCCCTCGTCGCTCGGCTGGTCGACGCCGGATGGTCCACCGCCGGCAAGCCAGGCGGAGAACGTGTCGTACGGGTGCGCCGCGTCTCCGGTGGAGGGCAGGAACCCGGTCGCGCCGCCGTAAAAGGGGGTATCGCCCAGGTTGGTCAGGAATATCCCGGCGCCCCATATTGTCATGTGCAGGATCACGGCGAAGATGAACAGCGGTATCAGATTGGTCATTACGCCCTCGATGCCAGGAAGAAGACTGCGGCGGATGACGCTGCGGCCAGCAGAACGATCCCGCCGGTCCAGAACAGGTTTCCCACGCCGAAGAGCGGCAGCAGCAGCGACGCGCCGCACATGCACAGCAGGATCAGCGCCTCGCGCCGCGGCGTCTTCATCGTGCGAAAGCGGAAGCCCGCAAACACGCCCCCGAAGACCGCCAGGCCCAACTGGGCTCCCACCGCGCCTCCGGGGACGCGGTCCGCCCACACCATGAGGCGCGCCGTTTCCGTGGTGGCGGTGTCGGCGGCGGATTTTGCGCCGTTGGCGGCGCCGGCGCGTGTGGCCGCCACGCGGACGAAATACTCGGTGCTGGCCTTGAGCCGCTCGATGATCGCGCGGGTGCCGATCACGCTCGCCTGGTCGGGCGCATCGAACGTGGCGGTGGTATCCCATTCGACTATGTAGCCGGTGGCATGCTGAGCCGCGTCCCACTCCACTTCGATTTCGGAGTCTGAGGTGCCGGTGGCGGCCACTCCCGTAACCTGGCCCGGCGTGGGCGCAGCTTCGGTGTCCTCGCTTACTTCCGCAGAGGGGGCCCCGTCCGCCGCGCCGGTCCTGGTGGCGGTGACGCGGAAGTAGTAGATCGTGGAATGGGTGAGCCCGTCGACGGTGTATGAGGCGGAGGTGGTGGTCGCGCTGCCGGTGTAGGTCCCGGAGGTCGTGCCCCACTCCACCCGGTAGCCGCCGGCCCGCAGCGCCGCGGTCCAGGTCACGGTGATGGCGACGTCGGAATCGGCGGTAGGGAGGACGCCGGTCACCGGCCCGGGCGGCTGTAGCGTCGTGGTCGCATCGCGCGCGCTGGAGGGCGTGCCGTCTTCGACGCCGGTCTGGGTGGCGTACACCCGCACGTAATAGGTGGTGTCCTCCTGCAGTCCGGTGATCCGGTAGGTCACTGTCGATCCTGAGCCGATGGTGGCGTCGGACGGCGATCCGAAGGAGGAGTCCGTGTCCCACTGGACGACGTAGCCGTCGGCGTCGGTGGTCGCGCTCCAGGTGACGGTGATGCTGTCGTGGTCGTCGGCCGTGGCGCCCACTCCAGTAACCTGGCCCGCCGGTGGCGCGGCCTCGGGGGTGGCATCGTCAGCAGCGGACCATTCTCCTTCTGCCGTGTAGAAGCCGAACACGTTGACGCAAACGCCCCGGACCTGGACGAAGTAGGGGGCGCCCTCCTGCAGGCCGGTGATCTGGTAACGGTCGGTGGTGTCTGGTATGAAATCCTCGTCCTGCGGCGACGCGAAGCCGGAGTCGTCGTCCCAACGCACCTCGTAGTACAGGCTATTGCTGCCGCACGTGGACGTGACGGCGTTCCAGGACACGGTGATGCTGTCGTGGTCGTCGGCGCTGGCGCTCACTCCCGTCACCTGCGGCAGCGCGCCCTGCGCCTCGACCCGGTCGCCGCACCAGGCGACGGCGACGACCAGGGCGATGATCGCGACCGCCAGGCCCAGTTGGAGGCGAAACCGGAGACCGACCGGATGGCGGCGGAAATATCTCATGCCCTGAGTTTCCTCAACTTGATGAAGGCCCCGATCAATGCCAGCCCCAGCAGGGCCGCGCCGACCATCCACAGGGGCAGCCCCACCCACATGGTGGCGAGGAGCAGGGTGGCCAGCCCCAGGGCGACCCCGATGCCCAGGGAGAAGCCCGAAGGGCGACCCCGCGCCACCAGGGTGGGGGTGATTCCCAGGAACAACGCGAGCGCCAGCGCCAGCCCGTTCGTGGCCAGCTCCATGTTGCAGTCCACGTTGGCGCCGTCGCAGATGGCGCCAACCAGTATGCCCACGCCGATTGGGTCTTCACCCTGGACACCATAATCGGTTGGGCCGTCGACCGCGCCAGGCGCCGGAGCCGGTCCGCCGGCGACGAATATCGGGTACTGGGCCAGCAGGGAATAGTCGGCCTCCTTGATGATCTCCAGCGTCGAGCTGACGCCACCGTCGCAGACGTGGACGTAAATAGCGTCCAGCTGGTCCAGGTCATCCACCTGCGCTCCGGCCGTGCAGTCCAGCGTGGAGCCGGAGCTGCCGGTGACACGGACCGCGGTGGCGTTGGAGGAGCGGATGAGGGCCGGGAAGGATCCCGCGCCGCCCTCGACGCGGAAGCGGTAGACCTCGTTGTCCTCGTAGGCCACGCCCCGGGGGTCCGGCTCCAGGCGCACGTCCAGGTTGGGCTGAAAGCGCGGCGTGGGTGTGGGGATGGGCGTGCGGGTGGGCGGCGGCAGCCCGAAGGCCTGGAGGGACAGGTTGTAGGCGCCGCCCGCGGTGATGTTCTCCACGTTGATGCGGTACGATCCCGCGGCCACCGACTGGTAGAAGTCCGCCGGATTGCCCGAGGCGTCGGCGGTGGGCGTGGACGAGTCCGACGCCGCGCCCGGGCGCAGCTCGATGTTGGGGGTGAAACCCACGCCGGAGGCCGACGCCGATACCGACGCCTGGAACTCCAGGTAGAAGAAGTACTTGCGGGTGTCGCCGCAGTCGGGGTCGTGGGCGCCGAAGACCTGGAGCTGTTCCGAGGACAGCGTGCCCAGGTTCACGTCGCAGCCGGACAGCATGGGCTGGGTCTGCAGCCTGGCGGAGAAGCCGCCGGTGGGGTTCGCCGAGTTGAATTCCCGCACCAGCTCGATGGTGTGCTGCCCCGCCTCGGCCTGGTACACGTAGGGCGTGGACGCGCCGCTGGCGGCGTCGGTGAGCGCGACCGGCTCGCCGCCGATGCCGCCCTGGCGCAAGAGGGGCAGGGGATTGATGGAGGACGACGTGGCCGTGATGCGCAGGTCCGCGGCATCGGCGAGGCGGAAGGTGTAGAAGGCCGACGGGCAGGTGGCGTCGATGTCCGCCTCCCAGTCGTGGGTGGCATAGCCGGCGTCCAGAGCGCCGGCGTCGGTGATGCAGGAGCCGGCGACCCTCTCCGTTTCCCGGGAAACGTTCATACGGGCCGGAACACTCAGGCCCGAGGTGATCACGTCCCCGACCATGCCCGACCCGTCGGCGGCAATCCGCTTCGCGCGGTTGCTGCTGTTGTCCAGCCAGTAGACGGCGCCGCCGTCCGGACTGACCACCAGGTCGGTGACCGCCCCACCGGCGGAGGTGGTCAGGGTCTCGAAGGTACCGGTCGCGCCGTCGACCGCCACCCGGCGCACCGCCTGGTCGTCCTCGTCCAGCCAGTAGACGAAGTCGTTGTCCGGGTCCAGCGTCAGGGCGACGGGATCGTCCATGGGCGTGTCGCCCGTGTTGCTGGCCAGCGTGGTCACGGTGTGGCTGCCGAAGGTCTGAACCCGCTTGATGGTGCTGGCGGCGCCGTTCCGGTCCAGCACGTAAACGTAGCTGCCGTTGCGGCCCACCTCAAGGTCCTGGGGATTGTTGAGGCCCGTGCTGACCAGGGTGGTGACGGTGTAGGGGCTGAAGGTGGCCACCTCCCGGACGGAGTCGTTGCCGCTGTCGGCCCAGTAGAGATAGCTGCCGTCCAGCGCGATGGCGGCGACGTTGGACACCCCGTCCGACGAGTCGGCGATGGTGGTCACGGTGTGGGACCCGAAGGTCTGGGCCCGCTTGATGGTGTCGTTGCCGTTGTCGGCCCAGTAGACGTAGGAATAGTCCACCGCGATGCGGTAGGGAGAGCTGATGCCGGCGCTCACCAGGGTTTCCACGCTGCCCGTGCCGTCGGCGGACTTGCGGCGAATCTGGTTGTGGCCGTCGTCGGCCCAGTAGACGTAGTCGCCGCCCGGATCCAGGGCGAAGTCGTTGGTGGTGGACAGCTCCGTGTTGCTCACCACCGTCTCGGCAACTCCCGAGCCGTCCAGGCGGGCGCGCTGGATCTGGGGATAGGCTGTGTCCAGCCAGTAGTACCAGTCCACCGTGCGGGTCTGGGAGGATTGGCGGGACGGCCCGGCCTCGGCGTCGGGTCCCCAGACCTGGAGGCTGATGATCAGCATCACCGTCGCCGCGATGGCCAGCGCGAGAGCGCGGAGGGAGTGGAGTGTGAGGCGGCGGAGCACGGTGGTCCCGTCAGTCAGTTTCGACGGCGTCGTCGAAAAGCCAGGCTTTGAACTCTGCGGGCGACTCGACAACCCCGGCGGATACGTTTGCTACCCAGGCCAACACGCAAAGCAGGAACAGGCAGGCATAGCAGAACGCAACCATGAGGCGCATCAGGAACGGTGATGGCAGTTTCAGGCGGCGGAGCATGGCGTCCCAGCGTTTCCCGGGAAACGCTGGGACCAACCGGCCGACTAGCGTGTGTGCTGGGCGCTGCATGCTCTTCACGTCTAACGACCGCAGGTCTTGCAGCGACGGCGGTAGAGTTTGTTGATGCCGGCGGTGGCCAGCATGGGCACGGCGCTGGCCAACAATGACCACAGGCCGTAGGCGGCGAGGACCGCGGATACTTCGGAGGTGAACCAGGAGTGCGACGTCGGCGCGATCGCCAGGTACACGGTTTCCACTGCGGCCACGCCTAACAGCATGATCCCGCCGCCGAACAGCGTGGTCGCGCCGAGGTTCGAGAACATCACCACGACCAGCGGCCAAGTGCGGCCGCCGTAGTACACGGAACTCTGCTTCCAGCTGGACGCGATCCCACGTTGCAACGCTCGTATCATCATGTTGGTTATCTCCAATCCGCCAAAGCGGCCGCTATCCTCGGACCACCAGCGTGATCTGAGGTGTGCCGCCCCGGCGCCGGCGTTCCTCTTCCTCGTCGTCCCGGCGGCGACGTCCGCCGCCCCCGCGTCGCGCCGCTCCCCCGCCGCCCGTCAATCCCGCGTAGGGGTCGGGTTTCTTGGCCAGACCTTGACCAGGGCGCAGAGCGACCTTGCGGCGTTCGGCCTTGGACTCTTCGCTCAGCCCCTGCCCGGATCGCTGTTTGATGGTGGGCCTGGACCCGCCGCCGCTCCGGGCGGATCGTGATTGGTTCTCGAACCGCTCCCTCATTTTGGCCCGTTGTTCTGCAGTGGGCGCCGTGAACTCGCTCCGTTGCCGGATCTTGGGCCGTTCGCCGACGTTGGCGGACTGAGCCTGGAAACGCTCATTCATCCGTGCCCGTTGCTCAGCAGTCGGCGGCGTGAACTGGGCAGGTTGCCGGATCTGAGGCCGTTCGCCGACGCTGGCGGACCGAGCTTCCGACAGCGCGGCCTCCACCACCTGGCGATCCGCATCAGACACACCGTGGGGATGGATCTCGGCTGCGCCCGGGTCGCGCAGCCTGGCGTCGCGCCGTCGCGTAGCCGACTCCAACAGGACCTGATCCTCCGTGGCTTCGATGATCAACGGACCGGACCGGTGGACGTTGCCGGCGGGGTCCTCGGGCGAATACGCTGTTACCTTCGCGGTGCCGATGGACACATGCTCCACCGGTGTGATGGTTTGCTCACCGGTGACCAGGTCAGTGGTCGTCTTGGTGACGTCGTAGTGCGTGATTTCCCGAGGGTTCAGGCCGGGTTCGACATCCACCGGATCCGGTATAACTCGGCGGCTCACGTCGTCATCAGAACTGCCAGAACCGCCGCGGCCGCGTTGTAGCAGTGCCCGGCCGGTGTCGCCAGCGGTGCTGGTGCGCTGCCGCTCAATCGAGATCGAAGGCGTTTGGGGGATGCGGGGCTCCGGCACGCGAGGGGCAGGGACGCGAGGCTCCGGCTGGGGCAGGCGCGGCGCCGGGACCTCCCGCGTGCGCAGCTGTTGGGGCTCGGGCAGTCGTGGCTCTGGGACGCGAGGCTCCGGCTGGGGCAGGCGCGGCGCCGGGACCTCCGGCGTGCGCAGCTGTTGGGGCTCGGGCAGTCGTGGCTCTGGGACGCGAGGCTCCGGCTGGGGCAGGCGCGGCGCTGGGACCTCCGGCGTGCGCAGCTGTTGGGGCTCGGGCAGTCGTGGCTCTGGGACGCGAGGCTCCGGTTGGGGAACCCTTGGGCTTACAAGGCCAAAGCGATCAGCCAAGGAACTCCGATCAGCCAAACCCCTATGATGATCGCTGTTCCTATCAGGGAAAATATCACTGTCTTGGTCTCGGGTGACATACCTGTTCGCTCCTCTCCCCAGGGCTCTTATCGCCTGGTCCAGCTCGCCGCGGCCAATATAACGCACGTCACCGCTCGATGTACGTATGCGGGTAGCGTCGTCGAGCGTTTCGCCAGCCTCTTCCAGGGCATCGATGTCGGCCTTGCGGACGCTGACCAGGTTGCCGTCCGCATCGCGGTGCGCCACATAGAAGTTATCGGTCCGCCCCCTCGCGCTGTCGATGCCGGCCAGGACGTTGCTGTGCAGCACGGACATCCTGCTGGCAGGAACGTCGGTATAGACGATCGGCTGTCCGCCTTCGATCTGGCCCAAGCCCACTGGTCGGTCGCGCACCAGCGGAACGTCGTCGCCCGCAATCCGGAGTCCGGCGGGGATGCCCGCCTCGAGCTCGACCACGGCCCCAGGAGGCATCACGCCGCTGTCCACGTCGCCCCCGAACACCTTGCGGACGTTTTCGACATTGGCCAGGTTGCGGGGGTCTCGCAGGACCACAAAACCAGGCGCTGCCGCATCCGACGCCTGGCTCGCGAGAGCGGGGCTGCCCAGAAACCTGGGCGCCCCGGTGGTGCTCATGAATAAACGCTGCTCCACAGCCGGCAGCGGGGTGCCATCGGACGCCGTTTTGTACATGCTGACCAGGCCGCCATCGGCTCGCGATGCTATGGCCAGGTCGCCAGCAGCGTGTGACGTATGGACCAGGCCGCCAGGGAATGCCCTGGACCCGCTGACAAAGACGGTCTGCGTGCCCCCGTCGGCGGTGGGATAGGTGATCTCCTGCGCCCGGCCGGTCGAAAGGTACTCAGCGATGGCCTCGTCGCGCTGTCGCAGCAGACCTTCCCAAGCGGGCAACTGCTGGCCGTCCACCACGATATCATCGCCTAATCGCACCGGAATGTTGCTGATACCCTGCGGTCCACTGCGGGTTCCCGTCAGTTGGTAGGGAGCTGCCCCCGTTCCCTGGGAAACGGACTGCAGGGTCCGGCGGCCGCCGGTGGCGATCTCGGCCACCTGGAGAGGGTGGCGAACTACCCGCAGGCCTCCGCGCACTGCCTGTGCGCCAGGCAGCGGCGCGACGTCCAGGAGGCCCGTTCCCGCCAGCCAGGCTATGTCGCCCCTGCTGTAGCCGTCCCGGCCGCGTATTTGCGCATCCGCCAACGTGCCGAGAACTGGCGTGAGATCCAGCGCATTGATGTCAACCGGTATGGCGGAGTCGTAGTTTGAAACGTGGGTGCCAGTGACTACAGCGCGTCCAGCGTCCCAGATAGGCCCAACGTCGACGGTGGCTAGCGTGAATTGACCCCGGGCCCGCTCTGTACGATCAGCGCGCTCCTCACGTTTCCAGTGCGGTCCGTCGCGGTCGGTCCTCAACCGGTTGTATTCGGCGTAGTCAGGGTGTGATTCTGGAATACCGACACCCTCGCCGAGGGCGCCTAGCGTTCCGGCAACCTGATCGTGAAACCCAGTTTCCAGCGCCGCGATGCGCGAGTCGCGCGCTTCAGCGTTGATGAGTTCCCGTTCGTACTGGCGCTGCGCCGCGGCGGACACCGGCGCCACCATGGATGCCACCTGCTCGTTGGTCAGTTCGGAAGTGTCGATGCCCTGGGACTCCAGGAGCCGCACCTGCTGTTCCACGGCGGCCGCGCCTGCCTGGTCGATCTGCTCCTGGGTCGGCGCCGTTCCCGAGGGAACGGTGTCCTCCCCCAGGTAGTGATTCACGAAGTTGGCGTTCTGCCGGTCGGCCTGGCGCTGCGCCGCGGCGGACACCGGCGCCACCATGGATGCAACCTGCTCGTTGGTCAGTTCGGAAGTGTCGATGCCCTGGGACTCCAGCAGCTGCACCTGCTGTTCCACGGCGGCCGCGGACGCCTGGTCCAGTTGCTCCTGGGTCGGCGCCGTTCCCCGGGGAACGGTGTCCTCCCCCAGGTAGTGATTCACGAAGTTGGCGTTCTGCCGGTCGGCCTGGCGCTGCGCCGCGGCGGACACCGGCGCCACCATGGATGCAACCTGCTCGTTGGTCAGTTCGGAAGTGTCGATGCCCTGGGACTCCAGGAGCCGCACCTGCTGTTCCACGGCGGCCGCGCCTGCCTGGTCGATCTGCTCCTGGGTCGGCGCCGTTCCCGAGGGAACGGTGTCCTCCCCCAGGTAGTGATTCACGAAGTTGGCGTTCTGCCGGTCGGCCTGGCGCTGCGCCGCGGCGGACACCGGCGCCACCATGGATGCAACCTGCTCGTTGGTCAGTTCGGAAGTGTCGATGCCCTGGGACTCCAGGAGCCGCACCTGCTGTTCCACGGCGGCCGCGCCTGCCTGGTCGATCTGCTCCTGGGTCGGCGCCGTTCCCGAGGAAACGGTGTCCTCCCCCAGGTAGTGATTCACATACTCGGCATTCTGTTGGTCGACACTCTCCTGGACATCGGCGCGGATCTGCTCGAAGTCGGGGTGCCGGTCGTCGTAGCCGATGCCGAGATCGTCTGCGGATGCGAGCAGCGCGGCGTTGTCGGCCCGGATCTCAGCGATCTCGGCGGCGGGCGTGGCGGCGGCGGGAGCGGAGGGCAGCCCGGCGTTGGCCTGGGCGATGTCCTGGTTGGCGGCGGCCGAAGCGTTGAATATCTCCGACAGGTTGGCGAAGTAGGTTTGGGGAGCGACGGCGTCGCGGCCGCTCCAGTGCTGTCCGAGGCCCGCGGCGATGACCGCCAGTTCCGTCAGGCGCTGGGCTGCCTGGGCCGGATCGGCCGGCAGGTTGCGCACCTGGTCACGGAACCATTCCACCTGCTCGTCCACGGAGGCGAACTCGCTGAGGACCGCTTCGGCTTCGGCTTCGGCCGATTCGGCGTGATGCTCGTAGTTGGACGCGTACCGATGCCCGGCGGCGTCGTACACCGACACCCGGTCCACGTAGGACAGCCCGGAGGCGTCCCCGGTGGCCAGGGCGGTCCGCACGGCGTCGGCCAGGTCGTCGTCGCTCACCCGGTAGGTGTGACCACCCTGGTAGTAGGCCACCTGGCCGTCGCCGGAGACGACGTAGCTTCTGTCGTCGTCAGGGTCGTGCGAGAACGGCGTTGCCGTGTCCGACGTGTCCGCATTGGTGTCGTCATCCGGGGGCGTGGCCGCGGGAGGCTGACTGCCGGGGTTTCCGGAGTCGTCATCATCATCGCCCTGGTTGCCCGGCAAGGTGGCGGAACCGCCGGGCTCTCCCGGGTTGTAGCCGGGATCGGGATCAGGCAAGCTAGACTTTGCGCAAAATTTAGAAAAAGTATAAAGACAGGGTAAGCTGGCTGGACCCCACTTTCGACGGAAAGGCCCAACCATGCTCACCCTGCCCGATGCCATTGTAGCCCTGCTCGTTCCCTTCGCAACGCTGTTCACCAACCCAACTTGGCGGAAAGCCCAACTACTGTTGGTGGGCGCGATCCTCACCCCGGGCCAGCGCACCGTGGCTGCGGCGCTGCGTGTCATGGGCCGCAGCGACCAGCGCGACTACGCCCGCTATCATGCAGTGCTCAATCGGGCGGTGTGGTCGTCCCGTGAGGTGGCCCGCGTCCTGTTGGTGCTCCTGCTCCAGCACCTGGACCGCGGCGACGGCCCCTTGATCTTCGGCATCGACGAGACCCTGGAACGGCGGCGTGGCGCCAAGATCAGGGCACGGGCCATCTATCGTGACCCGGTACGTTCCAGCCGCAATCAGCTGGTCAAGGCTAGCGGGTTGCGCTGGATCTCTCTGATGTGGCTGGGACACGTCCCGTGGGCCGGACGCCATTGGGCCTTGCCGGTGCTCACCGTGCTGGCGCCCTCGTCTCGGTACTACCAGCAACAGGGGCGCCGGCACAAGAAGGTCACCGACTGGGCGCGGCAGATGGTAATGCAGCTGCGCCGCTGGCTGCCCCAGCGCCCGCTGGTGCTGGTGGGCGACAACAGCTACGCCGTCCTCGACCTGCTCCACTGCTGCCAATCCCTCCGTGAACCGGTTACCCTGATCGCCAGATTGCGCCTCGACGCCGCCCTCTATGCGCCAGCGCCGCCTCGTCAGCCAGGACAAAACGGCCGCCCACCGCTGAAAGGCGCACGGCGGCCATCGCTGAAAACGCTCCTCGACCAGGCCGACGTAACTTGGGACAGCGCCGAGGTGGACTGGTATGACGGCACCACCCGCATCGTGGAACTCACCTCCCAGACGGCGGTGTGGTACCGCTCGGGCAAGCCGCCCGTCATCATTCGCTGGGTGCTGATCCGCGACCCCCAGGGCGCCTTCGCCACCCAGGCTCTGCTCTGCACCGACCCGGCGGTGGACCCGACCCAGATCCTCCAGTGGTTTGTCCTGCGCTGGCAATTGGAGGTCACCTTTCAGGAGGTCAGGACCCACCTGGGCGTGGAAACCCAACGCCAGTGGTCCGACCTGGCCATCGCCCGTACCACTCCCACCCTGCTGGGTCTCTTTTCCTGGACCGCTCTGGCTGCCCACGCGTTGCAAAAACAGCACCCCATGACCCAGCGCACCGCGGCCTGGTACGACAAACCGTCGCCAACCTTCGTAGACGCCATCGCCCTGGTGCGACGCCACCTGTGGCTGGCGTCGGAGGGTTTTTCGACGTCAGTCGCCAACTCCGACACGCAGGAACTCCCTGTCGCTCTATACCACCGACTCGTAGATTCCCTCGCTTACGCCGCTTGAATTGCGCAAAGTCTAGGCAAGGTGGCGGAACCGCCAGGCTCTCCCGGGTTGCCGCGCGGGTTGTCGCGCGGGTTCATCTGCTCCAGCCACGGGTCGGGCTCGCCGTAGAGCAGCCGCTCGATGGGATCGTCGCAGGATATGAGCAGGTTCAGCATGATGGTCTCCTCTTCAGGTCGGCAATTGCTATGGGCGGTAAGCGGCCGCGCCGTCGATGCGGTCCAGCAGCTCGGCCCAGGCCTGCACCTGACCGGCGTGGTAGGCCTGGGCCCGGGTCTCGAAAGATTGGCAGCGCCACATCAGCGGGTTGCCGCCGGCCTGCTCGAAGGCTTGTACCGCGCGGGCGTGGGCCTCCCGGGCGTTCAGGGGTTCTCTGGTCATGTTTCCTCCCGGCGGGGCGGGTTGATCAGGGCGGCCACCGGCCCGCCGTACATCAGCAGGCTGGGGAGGATGATCAGGGCCACTGCCGCCAGCGTGGGGAGCAGCTCGCGGGTGAGGTCGGTGGCGCCGGCGAGGCCCTGGTAGACGGGCCAGTTCAGCGCGTAGGTGATGGTGTGCAAGTGGACGGCGATCAACCACATCAGCCGCTGGCTCCAGGTCCGGTAGCCGGCGGTCCAGCTGGCCACTCCGGCGGTGCAGTGCACGATCAGGAGGATGACCAACTGGACGATGGGCCAACCGGCCCCGTAGGTGTGGTCGTATGCGTCGCCGAAGGTCCGCAGGACCACGCTGGTGCAGAGGGCGAAGCAGACGGCGATCAGTACCAGCATATGGTTGCTCGGTCTCCCACTCGCCGTCCGCCGCCCGTGTCCGGCCTAGACCGCCGAGCCCATGCTGGAGGAGGACCCGTGGCGTCCCTGCCAGAGCATGACGCCCAGGCTGACCAGGCCGCCCACCAGGGAGATGCCCAGGAAGTTGCCCAGCACGCCGCCGAGCTTGCCGATGCCCTGGCTGTAGACGTAGTACCGGTTGCCGTCGAGGGCGATGAACAGGTCGTCCAGCGGCTCGAAGATCTCGGGCAAGATGGCGCCGATGATCACCACCGCGACGGTGGCGCCGATGGCCACGGCCATGGGGCTGCCGCCGACGTTCTGGCGCACAATCTTGGCGCCGAAGTAGGCCAGGAAGCCGATGGCGCCGGCCGGGATGCCGAGGCCCATGGCGCCGAAGATCAGGCCCACCAGGCCGCCTCCCGACGAGCTGCCCAGCGCGGTCAAAGACTTGCTGGCCGTGTCCCAGGTGCCGCCTGGTATCACGGCGACCGTGGCGACTGTGACCAGGGTGCCCTTGGGTGTGTAATATGATCCAACAGCAGGCGCCGTGGCGCTAGTTCCGCAGGTGGTGTTAAAGCTGCCAAGCTTGGTGTTGGTAGTGGCCTTAGCCCACGTTTCATTGGCGGTGTCGCTGCCTGCCTGCGCCGGCGACAACCACAGGAAGCGCTCGCCGCTGGCCAATGCGCAGGCGTCGACGGCGTTGGTGGCCATGCCGTCGATGTCGCCCGAGATTGTCGGGGCGAAAGTGAGCAGCACGATGGCTGCGATTCCGATTACGACGACGGAGCCGACGATCCCGCCGATGTCTCCCACGTCGCCCATACTTCCCATTCCCATCATAATGATTACTCCATGTAGGGTTGAGTTTGACGATTGCGGATGAGCGGAGGCGTGAGCCGGCGGAGGCGCGGTCAGCGAGCGCGCAGTCGGGCGCCGGTTCAGCGCCGGACGAACGGCGACGCCAGGGCCAGGCTGGCGACGATGGTCCCCACCGCCATGCCCCAGGGCGCGATCATCCAGGGTTCAAAAGAGTTGCAGGAGCCGGGGGTGTCGATGCACCCGCCGGCCAGTCTGGTCTGCAGGGCGAACAGCCGCCACTGGTCCCACCAGGCGTCCACCGCGAGCAGCGTGCCGATCATGAGCAGCACCGCCGCGATCAGCATGATCACGGCGCCGGACCAGACCAAACTTGAGGATTTGGAACGCACCGCGCCGCCCTCACATGCCCAGCATAAGGATGAAGGTGCCGATCACGCCGCAGCCGGCGGCGTAGAACCAGGGCAGCCGGCCTTCGAGCAATCCCATGGCGCCCTTGCGCCAGGCGTCGAAGTCCTGCCCGCTGCGCTGCAGGTCCCGGCACCAGGCGCGGCGGTGCTTGACGCTGATGCCGTCGCAGGTGCGGACGTCGGGAGGCAGGTCGAAGTAGTCCATGGGGGTGCGGAAGTCGGTTACCTTCGGCCCGGGCTCGACGTCGCACCACACGTCCCGCTGCAGGAACTCCTCCCACTCCGGGGTGTCCCGCTCGGGCATATCGTGCCAGTGGATGATGTCCTGGCCGGCGCTGAGCACCACGAAGGCATTGCCGTTGGCGATGCCGTTCCGGCCGTTGTCGCCGCGCCACACGTCGGGCCGTTTGTAGAAACCCAGCGCGGGCAGCCAGATCCGGACCAGCCCGGTCACGTAGCCCGGGTCGGTGAAATCCGCCCGTTCCACCACGTAGACCTTGCGAAAGGCCTCGCGGTAACCGCGCCACACGCCCACCACGAAGCTGAGCATCACTCCGAAACCCACCGCGAAGAATATGTCCCAGAAGAGGCCCATATC
Source organism: Dehalococcoidia bacterium (assembly GCA_965220105.1). Taxonomy (GTDB): domain Bacteria; phylum Chloroflexota; class Dehalococcoidia; order Lucifugimonadales; family UBA3495; genus Bin87. Next base: position 780,502 of record OZ244811.1, read on the forward strand.
CTCGTTCCAGAACAGGAGCCCGAAGATACCCACGGGCACGCCCAGGGAGAGCACGCCGGTCATGATTCCGCTCTTGAAACGCGCGATCTCCCCCATGACGCGGATGTAGCGTCGCCGGTGGCGGCGCACGTCCATGGGGTTGGTCAGGCTCCACATCGGCTCCAGCAGGTTGGCCCCGTAGTCCGCCTTGGCCTCTTCCACCAGGCGCTCGACCAGCTCCTCATCCACCTGAAGCTGCTGGTTCCGGACGTCGACCATCTCTTCCGGAGACATCGGACCCTTGCGCCGGACCGGCGCGGCCGTCGCCTCCGGCCCCTCGGCCGCTTGGCTCAGTTCGGCAGTTTCTTCGCGGATTTCAGCCATGTCAGCCTGCCTACCCGCCGCCCACGCGGGGAATGATCGGCGCAACGGGCGTGGGCGTGGGCGCCGGTTGCGAGCTCTGGTTCGGTTCGGTGGTCTGTTGAGTTGAGTCTGAGTTGTTCAGCACCGAGAACATGGACATGCTGAAAATCAGGAAGATGGTGGCCACCACGCAGGCCACGCCCTTCAAAATGTTTTCGAACCGGCGCTGGCCGTCCTTCTCGGAGTCCAGGTCCAGCCGAGCGCCGTCCCACATGGACCAGGCGTCCACCTGCAGGAACTGGGAGTCCATCTCCACCGCGATCGGGTTTTCGGTCTCGAAGTGCACCCCGTCGGACTTGTGCGGGGCGCGGTTCAGCTCCTTGTGGATAAAGGTTGGGGTGGGCATCTCGCGCCCGGGCATGGCCACGCCGTTGAGGACGTCGGAGATCAGCTGGCTGCCGACCTTGGTGGCGCTGCCGATCTCCATGGACCCGTCGGACATCAGCATCTGCACCGTCTGGTGCTGGGCCCGTTGTTTTTTAGCCATCGTCGTCTTCTCCGGACCCCTGGCTCAGTCCCAGGCGGTTCCGTTTGCGGCGGGCGTTGGCCATGGCCGCGCTGGCCGCCATGCGCTCGGTGTGATTCCAGTGGGGGTTGTCGGGGCTCGCGTCCTGCATGGATACCCACAGGGCCTCGAGGATGGGCCAGGGCAGCGAGGAGGCGATCTCAGACGGCTTGGCGGACCCTTCCTGGATCCGCTTGATCAGGTCGCTGAAGTCGGCGGTGGGAATCCCACGGGCGCGGTCCTCCGCACGCTCGCGCAGGATCCGGTACTGCTCCAGGCGGCACTGGAAATACTCATAGGAGGCCGAGGGCAGTTTCGTGGCGAGCTCCTCAAAGAGGTCCTTTTTGCGCGACGCGGTGTGATAGCGCGCCGCCTCGCGCTGCACGCTGACCAGCCCGTTCTTGATCCGCCGGCGCCGGATGTTGATCTGCGTCAGGTCGCTGCCCGCCCACTGGTCCAGCAGCTGGTCGGCAGCCTCGATATGCTCCTTGCCCTCCTTGCCGAGCCGACTCATCCAGTACCGCCCCTGGGCCTCCTCGACCTCGAAGCGCAGCTGCCGCCGGTTGGCCGGAGCGTTCAGGAAGCGGATGCCCAGGCGCACCAGGCCGTTGATCAGGATCCGCGTCCGATGCTTCTCGGGCCAGTAGTTCTTGAGGAAATCGATCAGGGCGTCAAAGCGAACCTCGGTCTCGCGGGCGTTGATCTCGCTGAATGCCCGTCCGGAGTCCTTGCCGGAACCGCCCAGCGCGCCCGAGATGGAGATGCGCGACGAATCCAGCGGCTGCAGGACGCCCCCGTCCTCATCCAACACCGCGTCGCCGAAGATGTCATCCTCCAGCTCGTCGAGCAGGTCGTCCCGATCGAAGTCCTCCCGGATGTCGGCTGCGGATACCATGTTCACCCTACGTTGTTCACCCTACGTTGAACTTAACAGCCAGGGCGCGCCGCAGCTGGTCGGTCTTCCAGCCGCCGCGGCTGGCCTGCATGCCGTCGATGTCGCCGAAGAGTCCGCTCATCAACCGCCCCACGTAGGACTCGGACTTGCCCAGGGCCATGGCCACCACCGCGGTCTTGATGTTCGTGGGGCACTCCGGTTGATTGAGCCGCTCGTCGAGCCACCAGATGACGTTCTGGTGGTCTTCACTGAGTTGCCCTCCCTGCTGTTTCTGGGCGCGCGCCTCCTCCATGGCCGCCTTGCCGGCGTAGCGCATGGCCACCGACGGCTCCACCGGCCGGAAGGAGTCGATCAACATATAGGCGTTGCGTACGCTTTCGCCCTGAGCCAGCAGCAGGGCGTCCGGGGATCCCAGGCCTTCCCGGTTGCCGCCGCCGCGCCGGCCGTCGATGATGTCGAGTCCCAGGAACGGGTAATCACGCCATTCCTCCCACACGATCGCAAAGTTGACGGGATTGGAATGGGGCGGGTCGTGGACCGTGTAGCCGAAGTCGTCCTTTTTGATGTTGACCTTCAGCGGCCGCCTGACCGTGGAGCACATCTCCCGCACCATGGAATGCACCTTCTTGGCCATTGCGCTCATCAGCAGCAGCTTGCAGTTCTTCTTCCGCAGTCCGGCCTCGAGGATCACGAACCCCCGTACGCCCGAGGTGGTGCCGCTGCCCGACTCCAGAGCGCTGTGGGCCTCGTCGACCAGGATCACCGAGTGCATCGGCACGTCGTCGACGATTTCGTAAATCTGGGCGCCCTCCACCTCGCGGCCGAACAGGAAACCGCCGTTGTGAAAGACGGGATGACCGCGCTGGTACCACTTGAACGCCTCCTCGGCCGCACTGAGGGTCTTCTTGGCGCCCATCTGCCCCACAAACATGATCTGCTCGTGGCTGAAGCCGCTGCCGAAATTGCGCCGCCTTTTGCGAGCCTGACGGAACAACTTCTGTCCGCGGCGAAAGGCCTGGAGGCGCATCTCGTATTCGAACCAGTCGCGTGAGTCTCCCGACGCCACCACCACCGCGTCTTCAGTTACATCGTGGCCGGCCCAGGCGCTCTCAGGCGGATCGCGCCGTCCCAGCCGAGGCAGGGGCGTTCCCACCTCCAGCGGGCTGCGTTGCACGCGGCCGTCCGGCGTTTCGGCGTCCAGGTCCTCCGGCAGGAGCAGGGAGGCAGGCGGCATTGCCACGGAGGTCATGGCAACGCCTCCGCTCGGCGAGCGGCTGAGGCGGCTGCCCGCCGGTCGGCGCACCAACGAATCAGACCCCTGGTGGACGAGTAGGCGATCCAGGCCATTAGCACGCCGAGCCCCAACGAGATGCCAACACCCCACATGAAGCCCCTGTCGGCCAGCTCCGGCTCTACCCAGATCCCCGCCAGGCCGAATGACCCTGCGATCAGCAGGAGCGCCGTTGCGACGCCCAACACGACACCCCGCAGTGTGCTGGGAGGGCGGGTGTCCTCAGGTCGTTCGTCCGTCGCTGCGGCGGGCGCGTAACGCATCAGGGAACGGTAGCCATCCAGGGCGCAGTAGCCGATCGATGCCAGAAATATAGATGTGGCCACAAGGGCCTGCGCCAGCATCCCTGACGTAGCTTGACCGTGGCCCATGTCCGGATCATTGGAGAGTAGCCCCGCGAAGAAACCGGCAAATATCAGGGCCAAGCTGTAGCTGACCAGCGCCGCGCGGAACTTCCGGCGCGATGGCTCGGTGCCAGCCAGGTGGGCGCGGATTCGCTCGGGGAGATAATCCGCCGGTCGGTACAGCTGCAGGCGTCTCCATGACCAGACGCACAGGAGCGCGAACGACGCCACCATGCCGGCGAACAGGGCTGCCTTCAGCCAACGTTCATCTCCGAGCGCCGTAAAGGAAACCGCCCCCGACAACCCGGCGCCCGCGCCCCACGCGAAGGCCATCAATAGATACGTGGCCGCCAGGACCGTGCGCCTGGTTTCCCGGTATGTGGTTTTCACGGCTGTTCCTTATAGTGTTGACGGCTGGCAACGCGTCGAACCGTGTGGTAGCTGCACACGTCTTTGAACAGGGTCGTCCAGATCCGGTAGGCGGGCAGGGTCGGCGCCAGTTCGCGGATGATGGCCACCTCGTCCGGCGTGAGACTCCGGTTCATCCTCTGATCGGGGCCGTCGCTCTGATCAGCGCCGTTGCCGTGGTCCAGGAGGTCATAGGCATCGATGGCCGGAACCGCGAGCATCAGGCGAACCTCGGGGCTTCCAACGCCGCCCTGCGTTTGAGCAGGCCGAGGTCGAGTCTGGGGTATTTCTCTTCTTCGATGCACCGTGAGCAGCGCGAGTTCCCAGGATTAGCCTCGTTGTCGCATACCGAGCATTGCTTCGGCTTCCCGCCGATGTCCAGGTAGCCGTCGGATAGCGGAGGCGGTTCAGCCGGTGGAGATGATTGCTCTGCTCCGCTCTGCTCTGACCCTGGCGCCGATGGGATTCGCTCCGCTCTGCTCGGATCATCTCCGCGTCCGGGCCGCGACCTGGGCGACTCGGTTGTCGCGGTCTGGGATATGCTCGGCTCTGCTCGCATCGGGTGTCTCTCCTCCTAGATTTGGAAAAGACCGGTCGTCTTTTACTCTGTACTTAAATATTCTATTGGTGTTGCGGCGTCTCTCTATTTTTCCGCCAGTTTTTCCGCCGGCGCCATGTTTTCGGTCGCCATACGCTCCAACCTGCCATCTGCCAGGACATCGTCCAGCCACCGCCGCCCGAACTTGCGATAACTCTGGTACTTGCGCCACACGTATCGCCGCGAATAGCCGGCATTCAGGTCTGCCAACATCATCCGGGCGATCTCGGCCGGCAACTCTTTGCGCGGGCATCCCCGTCGCCTCGGTTGCTTGTCCCACTCCTCCAGTTCATCGATCTTGCGCTGGAGTTCCTGCTGGTCGTAGTCGCGCAGGCGGCGCTGCAGCTCCTGGGGGACGTGGGCGTTGGGCAAATATCTGATCTCCGGTCGATTCACAGCTGAATTCATGATGTTAGAAATGTGTGCGATAACCGACCGGCGCGCAAACATTTTTCCGCCGGTTTTTCCGCCATTTCCGTACTCATAAATTGTCAAGTGGGCCGCGGCGGCGGCAGACAATCGGCGCGAGGTTTGGGCCCGGGGGCGCGATGCCGCCGTGAGCGCTGGGCGTATTCTAAAAATCCGGCTGATTACCCGGAACGCATCCGCCGCCGCGTGGTAGCATGGCGCCGTGATATATTGGCCGGGGCGGCTGTGGCAGTGGTGGGGCAATGTCCCGCGTGAGTGTGATGTGTGGGCCAACGCCGTCCCCGGTTGAGAGGCTGCGGCTTCTCCAGGGAGGCCGGATTGCGTGGCCAGGTCCGGCCTCTTTAACTGCCGGAACGGGTATCAACAATTCCCGGGAATCTCTTTTCGCAGGACGTCAGGGGAAATGACGAAAACCGACGCCGTAAAGTTCCGATCGCGTTTTCCAGCGACGCAAAGCGGCTACCTGGGCTGACGAATACCGCCACGCCAGGCCGTGAAATCAGGACGGCGAATTTCGCAATCAGTCCGGCGGCCGCGGTCCCCGCACAAACGGGTTTACGTAACAACTGTTGTGCGAATCCGCATGGGCCTGCACCGTGGTGCGAGCGTCCTGTTTGAGCTAGGGAGCGGCGTCGATCGGTGCCCTGGACGGTTACCGAGGTTCAATCCGATCCTGCGCGGTGGCCTAACCCTCGCAGAAGCCGGCCCGCGGATCCAGCTCCGGCGCCGTAATCGGAAACATCTTCTAAGAACACCAACCCCGGCCTTCAGGTTCTTGCACGACTCGCATCGCTCCATGTAGGATGTCGCGCACCCTCAACTCGGAAGGACTCACGATGCGATACATATCAGTGTGGTTGGTACTGATCATCCTGACCGCGGCCATAGCGGTGGCGTGTGCGACCCCTGAGCCGATAATCGAAGAGATCGAAGTCACCGTAGAAGTAACCAAAATAGTTCCTCAGACGGTCGAAGTTCCGGTCACCATTGTGGTCCAGCGAACAATAGAGGTGCCGGTTACCCGGCTCGTACCTCAGACAGTCGAAGTTCAGCAGACCGTCGAAATGCCTGTAACGCGCATTATCACAAGATTAATTGTCGCGACGCCCAAACCAACAGCCACCCTCAGACCGACGCCCCGACCAACGGCCACCCTCCAACCAACAGCCACCCTCCAACCGACGCCCCGACCAACAGCCACCCGAACGTCTCCCAGCACCAGTATCATAAAGAAATCCAGGAGCGGGATCTGCCATCCGCCCGGCGGTACGTATTACAGCAGGACCCTCAATTACACTCCCTATGCAACGATGGCAGAGTGTCTGGCCAGCGGGGGCCGGCGGCCTTTGAGGTAAATTTCTCGGGACAGCGTGCAGCCATTCACGCAGGACGGATGTTGCAAAACGCCCTCCTTGGTGTTGAGGGTTTGGACTCGACGGGGGCCATTGTGCTTACCCCGAGCCGGCTACACGCACGGTTTACGTAACCACTATTATGCGAACCTAACGTGTATCAACTAGGTCGCGTTTGGGTAGTTATCCTCTGAGGTTCACTGCCACGTTAACACCGATCCCAGCTACGCTCACTGCGACCGTGACTGCCGCTACCGTTACAGGAAACCAGTTGCGCTGCAACCATCTCCTTGTTGGATGCTTGAGATAGTCTAGTAGTCCAACATCTTTGAATTGAGTACTGACCAAGTGTATTCTACCAAGCATAGGCCGAAGAGGATTGGGGCGGGTGAGGAGAGGATGGAGATGAAGAGATACCGGGTCAAGCTGAGTGCGGAGGAGCGGCAGGAATTGAAGACATTGGTGTCCCGTGGCCGGGCGGCGGCTTACAAGCAGACCCACGGGCGCGTCCTGCTGCTGAGTGATGAGGCCCATGCGGACGGGGCCATGAAGGATGAAGACATTGCCCGGGTTCTCCAGATTGGCCGTGCGACGGTGGAACGGGTGCGCCGGCGCTGCGTGGAGGAAGGGATTGAGGCGGCGCTGGGACGAAAGCAGCAGGTTAACCGGCGTCCGAAGCGGCTGGACGGTCAAGGGGAAGCCCACCTGATTGCCCTGGCCTGCGGAGAACCGCCGGAAGGCCGGGCCAGTTGGACGCTGAAGTTGTTGGCCGACCGGCTGGTCGAATGCGAGATAGTGGAGAGCATCAGCCCTGAAACAGTGCGCCAGACGCTGAAAAAAACGAACTCAAGCCCTGGCTGAAGGAGTGCTGGTGCATCCCGCCGCAAGGCAGCGCCGAGTTTGTCTGTGCGATGGAAGACGTGCTGGAAGTCTATCAGCGCCGGTATGGGGACAACGAAGTTCTGGTCTGCCTGGACGAGACCAACAAACAACAGGTGAAGGAGACCCGGCTGCCGCGTCCGGCCCGGCCTGGGGCGGCAGGCTCCTACGATTACGAGTACGAGCGCAACGGGGTGAGCAACCTTTTCATGCTGTTCGCTCCGCTGGAAGGGTGGCGCCGGGTGGAAGTGACGGACCGGCGCACGAAAGCCGATTGGGCCCGGGTGGTCCAGCAACTGGTGGACGAGGACTACCCGCACAAGGACCGTATTGTGCTGGTGATGGACAACTTGAACACCCACCACCCCTCCTCGCTGTACGAGGAATTTGAACCTGCCGAAGCGCGGCGCATCGCCGAACGGTTGGAGATTCACTACACTCCCAAGCATGGGAGTTGGCTGGATATGGCCGAGATTGAAATCGGGGTGATGGTTCGACAATGCCTGGACCGGCGCATACCGGACCAAAGCGTCCTGCGGCGGGAGGTGGGAGCGTGGCAGCAGCAGCGCAACCAGGACGCAATACGGGTGGACTGGCGCTTCACCACCGCGGACGCGCGCATCAAATTGAAGTCCCTGTATCCATCAATCCAAAACTGATGGACTACTAGGTGATCGAGTCCTTCCACGGTCAAGCACCAAGGATTATCGGTGCTAGTAATTCTGTGTTGTTCCACCACTAGCCGGCTTCTCATCAGCATGACTGTAGCTCGAAAATACTCTGCGGCCTCGAAATCGGATTGCTCAAACCGAAGCCTGGCAGGTTCGTTGTAAACGATGTTGGTATCGCCGGACCACTGCCAACCACCGTGGTCACTGATGTTTTCCAAAACGTGAACTTGCAACTTCTTGTCCATCTTCTCTCTACGAAAACGCCTTTGCATGGGACAGACGCTTAGGGCACGGAGTTGTGTGCCTCCGCGAGGAGAACGATGTTGGTAGCCGCCAGGTGCAAACAGTAAGCCGCTAGGTAGTCAGGTACGTCAACGACTTCGATCCCTTGTCCGTGGCCCCCTCGTCCGCCGCGATTTCTGACGGTTGGCAACCCGCTCGCAAGGGTTGATCGCAATGCTGTGAAATGGCTTTGCATCTCGGTCGGAATAAGACCGTGCTGGAATATCAGGTCGAGTAGGTTCGTGGCAGTCGCTTTTTCTGTTTCGTAGGCCCAGCCTCTCTGGTCGCATATGGCTTTCATAGTGCTTTCGAAAGCGTTCTCCGCACTAACGATTGCTTCCTTGTTGTTACCTTCGCGGAAGTGCTTGTGGGCAACCATGAATTCTTCCACTGCTCCTTCAAAATGAAGATCGTACAGCAAACGGATGGCAGGTTGAACGGTTTCGGTGTAGAGGTACAGCGACTCGACCGATATTATCTGCCCCTCCTGGTATTGGTAACCAATCCCATGCTCCCGGAAACGATGGTTCAATTCCTCGATTGCGTCTTCAGGCGACTGGCGTCCATAGACATCTCTGAAACCGGATTCCAAATTGACGAAGGCCAGTTCGATTAGGCTCAGGACGTCATCGATGGCGGGACATCCGAACAAGATATCTCTGCATCGGCTCCTAGCGTCGCCTCTGTCGTATCGAACGTATCGAAGATGCTGCACACCCATTTCTCGGACCAAGGTATCGTAAATTCTTTCCCACATAGATAGCCTGCCGTTGTAGGCAAGGGACGATTTAGCACTATCTAAGTCCCCAATTGCGTCGTCCAATATGTAGCCGACCTGATTCCTGAATCTATCAGGCAATCCGTTCTGTTGGAACACGATTGGCTCACCCGCCCTCTCTGCGTTTCTCTTACGTTTAGCGAAGGTTTCGTATATGGGCATGCTACACTCCTAACAAGCAGTTCTAGGTATTAGCAAGGCATCCGTATCTAATTCCCGTACGCCGCCGTGGCGAAACTAGACGGACCATCGCCTACCTGTTAGAATTACAGCAGACACGCGAGGTACCGCCCTCTTTGTCAATAGCCCCGGCTTGACCCGCCGGGGTTTCGTTTGCGTTCATTATAGCCCTGTCGCTTTGGTCGTAGTGAAACGCGCTCAAGATTACAACCGGACCGCGGCCAGGTAGATCAGGCAGGGGATAGCGGCGGCGGACCTGGCGACGGTCGCCACCGGAACCGGCGTCAAGGGGCCGGCAAGCCAAAGCTGCGCCCGCCACTGGCTGCCAAGAGGCCTGAACGTGAACGCCGTGTCCGTGTGGCTGGGACACAGCAGGCCCACGGCAACCCTGGACACGTACCTCGTGCTGGCGCCGGACACCCTGAAGGACATCAGCTAAGTTATGTAACCGGCGCTGTGCGAACCAAATCAAGTATCAAAAGGGTAGGCAATGGCTGTTATGGCCGGCAGACGTAACGAGCGTTGTGCGAAGCGAACTGGGTATCAATATGACTACTGAGTCAACCGTAGGCACTCGAAGAACAGAAAGGCTACGGTGTTCCCAAATCTACCAAGGCCTTTATGTCCAGCGACTTCAGTATGTCGGAGTACAACAAGCCCCGCTCGTTCATTACGCTTAACAAATCTCTCTGTAGGCTCAACGGTATGGCAGAGCCCGCTACGTCGCGAAGCGCGGCGATCAGCCGTTGTCCGACCTCCGAGAATCGCTGCAGTTCGATCACGCCCATATCTTCCGGAGGGGTTACGTCACTAGAAGGCGGGAACAAGGGCCCGACGAAAACCGGTATGACATCCGAGACTTGGTGATTGTGCCTCACCCACTGAATATGGTCGTGCAACTGACCAACATCCTCTTTGCGGTAAACCGACGACAGCTCTTTGTCAGTTTTCACTTCCATGCAAAGGGCTGTCCCGTGTTCATCGATCCATAGAACATCAGGTCCAGTTCCCGGATCATTGTCCGGCCTAGAAGAATTGAGCCCAAGGTATTGGCCCAAACAACGCAAAGCTTCTTCAGTTTGACGGGATGATCCTGTGCCTGCCAACGCGCGTAGGTCCGCTTCGAGTGTTTTGGGTATCTGGATGGACACCGAGTTCCAATACCCGATCCGCATTTGTTCGGCGGTTTTAACCACTTGCAAAGGAATTCCTGTCGGCTCTGATTCCGACGGCAGAGCAGACCGTGGGATATTAGTCTCGAGTGCGCGCGCTTGATTGTAGTAGAAAGAGGCGCTTGATAAATCTTCAACCATTTCAAAAGCAAAACCTAGCCAGAGGCTCAGCCAAGCACCAGTGTGTTGGCTGAATTCTACTGCGTCCGCGATGATGGGGTTCAGAGCGGCCGTCGCTGATCCGAAATTCCTATCCCATAGGAATTTTCCGAATCGAGATTCGGCTTGTGCAATTTTTACAGCCATCTCTTGGTTGTCGTCGGTCGTTTGGGCGGGCAAGGCTTTCACCTGCTCGGTGTAGAACTCGACCCAACCGGGCTCGCGTCCCAGACAATCGGCGGCATTTCGGAGTAGGTCGTCAATGTTGTTGGCCTGGTGCGAGATAGTTTCCCCAATCTCTATTTGCCGCTGGAGGAAACGGGGTAACAATTCACGATTCCGAGGCAACTGTAACCATTTGACCAACGCGTCCCCGGTGACTACAACTACGCCGTGGTCACTCATTCCCCTTGATATGCGACCAAAACTTTGAACGATGCGAGAAGCCAATAGGCTACGAAAACTGTTCTGCATGTTCAAGCGTTCCCACTGAAACCGCTCTAACGGTCCGGATCCCGTGGGGAGGTTGTCCACCACCATCACTCTGCAAGCGTCTCCCGGGAAGTCAATTCCATCGTACCTAGAGGCAAGCGTGAGCTTTTGGACTTGTGGGCTGTGCCGGAAAACATAGACAGCCTGAGGCACTTGTTCCCGAGTAGGAATCTGAGAGACGTCAGCCCATTTTTGGGCCCTATAGAAACTCGGAGCCAATATCAATGTCTTATAGTCTCGGATAATTTCCTTTGCAGTCGCGATGTCTTGGTCGGTTCCCTGGGTGGAGCGAGGAAAAATTACCATCCGTTCGCATTCACCTGCAGTGGTCCTAGTATTACAGTCGCGCTTTGCAGAAAGGACTCATGCCGCTGACTGTGCCCGAAGTTAGACGGCTGTTATGCAGGTAGCTGTGACTACTTTATGAGAGCGTTGACCTGCCTATATGGTAGCCGCGGTGGGGCCAGCGGCATCAAGCCCGAGCCTTGGAATCCGTTACCAGAGACACTTTCAGAGGCCCTCAATTCAAGCGCGGCTGTAATACTAGGGGCGATTATCCTATCCGGTTTCCGCCCAAAAGCTCTGACGAAACTATCGGGAGCGCTTAGAGTGGCCGACAAATAAACGCGTTTAACGGCGTCGTTGAAGTACGGTAACGTGGAAACAGGGACTGAAAGAGGCGTGAGAGTAATCTCGTCCTCGGAGATCAGGAGGCAGCACAAGTCTTCGTGGTCGCGGATATGCTCCCACGTAAACATCGTCCCTTGATGCTGATTCAAACTGGCGTTAACAAGGAGGCGCCGCAGTTCGTTTACTTCGCGATGCACTTGAGACGGCGGGACAAAAAACTGCCGTTGGGAGTTACCGTCGAGCATCTCAGAATAACTAGTGCCCAACCCAACACGCTCGTGATACGGCTGGAACAACGTCCAAATTGCCTCGTACGTTGAGCTCAACTGATGCCGGTTGATGGACAACGAAAATTGATCCCTGAGGATGTGCTCTGCTGTATGGGCATCGTCGAATACGACGGCCGCTAGATCGTCGTTAGCAAACCGGGTTCGCCCGTTGAATAACGCTTGGTAGGTGGTGATGCATGGGGCTTCGGCCCGTTGATATAGACCATCGCCTGAGAAATTTCCACGGATGTAAGTGGTGACCGGCAAACCGTATCCACGGGCCTTTTCGGCTGTCTGATCGACCAACTGGATTGAACTGCATGCGTAAACTACTTGCGTTCGGCTTGCGTTGACCAGAGATTGAGCGATCAACAGCCCTACCAAGGTTTTGCCGGCGCCAGTGTTCAACGCGATAGCAATATCGCCTAGGTCTCTGTGGTCATGCCATTCGCGTAGAGCATCGCCCTGGGCGAGCCAAAGATCGTTTATCCTCTCGTCATTCACCGCTGAGCTTTGGAAGATTTCTATCGGGTGCACTGGTTTCGCCGTTCGGTTGGGCACCCTGATGTTCGAATATCTAGAACTCGTCATTACTCACCTCTCAATGCAACCAAAAAGGAATCTTCTCGCCCAATGGGCCGCGTCTTAATTGTCAAATTGGCTAAGTTGCCGCGTTCAATGATGGTACGCGTAAATCACCATCTTGCACCAACGCGTTAGCGGTTTAAGCTGACCTCAAACTCGGCATCTCAACGCCGCGATCCCCAGTTCCCGCAGCCTGGACACCAGGTACTCCTGCGGCCGGTCGCCCTTCACGCGGTTGCAGTGAGCGCACAACAGCTGCAAGTTCTCGATGTTGTCCTGGCCGCCGGCTCGTTGCGGAATGACATGATCGACCTCGAAGACGCGAAAGGGAAAATCGGTGCGGCAGCCGTTGCACTGTCCCTCCTGCTGGCCGAACAGAACGTGCTTGTTCTGGCGGTAAGGAACCGGCGCGTCAATGTCGGTGCGGTCCGCTACCAGCCGGTTGTGGAACAGGTCGCCCATGGACTGCTGTAGTCGCATGTTGACCAACCCGACGGCCTTGTTTGTGTTCTCTAACGTGTGCACAGAGATTGCAGATCGGGGCACTAACACGAACTCACATCGGTCAACAAGCTGGCGACCAATCGCTCCACGGTTTTACCTTGGGGAGATTCCCGCAACCATCGTCGCAATTCTCGCCGCGCAATCGTCACCGTCAGTCGCGCCCCGCGCTGTTGACGCAACTCGCCCAACCGCTGTGCTACCTCGAGTGCCGCAGCGGCTCCCGCTTTTGAGATCTGGATATGCAACGACACTGAACCGTCGTATTCCGGAATGGGTAATTCCCATAGCCTCTTTACCAAGTCCCGAGCCCCGAATTGGCCCTTGCTCATTAGCGGTTGGGCAGCTTGTTGTAAGGTATCACTATTGATGATGGCAAGCAGGTAGTTGGCTTCTTCTAGGTCACGGCATGACACCCAATAGGACGTGTAGCCGACTAAGGCGCTCTCGTCTGCGAGGATGGCTGCGGTTGGTGTACCTGATTTGGTGTACAAAATCCGGATGGGTCGATCTTTGGGTTCGCGGAACCATTCTAACTGTGCGGATAGTTTGCCAAAGTAGTCAAGCTGTCTCCACAGGTTTAACTTGTTGACTGGAGATTTGTGGTCTTCCCATAGCCGGTTGACCGTTCGCCAGCGGTCCCGCATCCGCTTTTCGAGGTAGTCTAGATGAACGCCGCCGACCTCCGCCCCGTCGGTTGATATTCCATGATCAGCGAGTTTTGCCGGCAAAGCCGCTTTGAGCGGGTTCAGAGTTGCATAAGGAACGATCGTCTCGCCGAGATGCACATTGAAGACGTGCGACAATTCGATCGTTTGCTGTGTGATATCAGCGAGATCCAAACTCCGCCAAGGCTCTTTGTCTTGTGAGCCCAATCGGGGATTCACGGTAATCGTTTGGCTGGGTTGTACTATAGCCGGATTGTCCGTTTCTTCGACGAAGAAGAGCCGTGTAGGCCGTATCGTCGCGCCCTCCCTCGCATGGTCCAGGTAAGTTGAGACATAGTTGTCGGACGTATTAGGGAGCGCCTTCATCTCCCGTATTGCATCCTTTCCTCCAGCGTGCCCGCGCCATCGTTCTATGACTACCGGCAATGGACCCTCGGTATCCGATGGCCCAAGACGCGACCCGAAGACTACCGATGCTGGGACTGGGAAGAACGTGTTGGGTTCCAGTTGTTCGAGATCCCAGGGTTTTTTCAACCCGAGATTCATTACCAAGGTCTGGTCTTTTTCACGGGACTGCCAATGGCCGGTCCGCCACTTTGAGTAGTGGCCACCTTGTATGGCGCTGTGAGGCATTACCATTCCGATCAATCCACCGCTGCGCAAATAGAGGTCCACGCATCTGGCAAAAAACAACCCCGCCACATCTTGAACCGGTGCGAATCGCCCGCCGACCCATATGCCATAGATATCCTTGCTCTGGAGTACCAGTTCCTCCCGAAGGACGCTCGAAGTGTTGCTGTACTTCAACCAAGGCGGGTTACCAACTACGACATCTACCTTGCGGCGACTGAGAGCAACCGGACGCACCATGTTCCGGGTGTAATAGGCCCAGATGTGGTTGCGCCCTGCCTCGTGCAACCGCACCAAAGTAGCCAGGGTGTCTTCCAGGAGCGTACGCTCTGCCGGTACGTTGATGCCATGGTCGTTCAATGCCGACCGCGGGTCGTCACCACGCTCGATTGCCGCTGCTACGTCCACTAGCAGCGAATCGAATGTCTCGGCCCTTTCGACCACGCTCATGGGGAAAATAAGCGCAGAATTGTCCGGTTCCCGGGTCTCGATTGTAACGGCGTGTTCCGCGAACATGTTGCCGGTGCGGTAGCGAAGTTGGAGCGCGTCGCCCAGGTAAATCGGCGCCGACACATCCCCGGGGTAATCTAACGCTGCGGAGATGATATCCCGCGCGGCGAACGCCCAGGCCGCACGGGCCAGATGCACCGCCGCCGGGTGCACGTCGATGCCGGTAACTGCGCCTCGGAGTCCGTCCAGCGCGGCTTTCGGTTCCAGATTGGCTGCACTGGCCGCCTCGGCGTATCGGTTCACCGCCGAAACTATGAATGTTCCGGATCCACAGGCGGGGTCTAAAACCCGCTGGTTCAATGGGTCGGTTACCAGTTCCTCCACCATAGCGTCAGCTAGCCAACGCGGCGTGTAGTATTCGCCGAGCTGGCGGCGTTCAGCAGGCGGTATTACGGTTTCGTAAAGGATGGCTGCGCTGTCTGCAGGAGCATTCCGCCAATCGAATCGATTGATCCGCCTCCCTAACGCTCCAAGGAATCCATCACCTCCGTCGATCTCGGTGGGCCAAGCGAAGAAGTCTGATTCAACGATACCGCTCAGGCCAGTGTTGTTATTTAGTCGGCGACCCTGAACCAGATCATGCGGATCGTTGGCTGCCAGTTGATGTATGTCAATGCCGAAGGACGCTTGCACTGCCATGCCGATCACAGCGCTTAGATAAGTGTGGCGAACGAACAGGTCGTCAAGAGCTGTCGAGGTTCCGGCGACTTCACCCAACGCCGCCCGCAACAAATCCTCCCATAGCCGCCGCTTTACGCGTATGGTCTCGTATCCAGCGGCGTCTTGGTAAAGTCCGGTCAAGGTGTCGATATCGCGCTGGTAAGTAGGACTCGCTGGTCCCAGGAATTGCTCGATGTTGGCACGGTCGGCAGGTATGTTGTCCAGAGACAGCAGTGCGCTGTCCCGTAACCACTCAAAAAGTGGCAACCATTGGTCCGGATTGTCCAAGACGAATCCGTAGGGTCGCTCGGTCCGCACTGGCCCAGCCCGTGGCCAGCGCAGCAACCAGTACTTGCCGTCGGTGAGTATCCCGGTGCGGACGCCCTTGTCGGCTGATTTTGAGAGCTCCAGATACCCATCAATCTGAGCGACGTTAGCCGGATCCGGATTGAATCCACCGGCGGTTCCTATCCGGCGCTTGAATTCGACAAAGGTATCGAGCGCGGTCAGGTCAACCGCGCAGCGGCTCTCGACTGAGGGTGGGTTCTCCTCAATGATTTCGTCGGCGTTAACCAGGCCCGTGACTATAAGGAAGTCCCGCACCGCGGTGGTGATGTTGGCCTCGGCCTCGAAGCTGTCGTGTCGCCTCAAGATTGCTGCAGCTGCGTCTCGATAGCTAGGGTCGTTGACGTTCAAATGGGCATCCATATGTCGATTACATTACGCCCTACGGGTCACTGCGCAAGGTTAGCCGCTCGCCGAATATCGACCCCATCCACACCACGCCCAAGTCGGACAAGGTCCGGGTGTCCTTGAAGGCGGCACCGACGGCGCTGCCCAGCGGCGCGGCGTAGTTGCGGTTGGAGTTGAACGGGGGGGTCCAGGTAGATGAGGTCAACCGACGCGGAGTTAAGGCCGCCCAGGATGTCTCGGTTGTCCCCGGTCCAGATGGTTCGATTGGCGAAGTTGGTCATGGTATCCACGTCCGTACGGCAATGGAGGCTCATAGTGGTGGGCCATGTTCTATTCCCGCGGACTGCGTTTTCAATTCATCCTCAGGTTGGTGAACGTTGAGCACGACTGATCCTTCTGACCAAGTGGTTCGCGAACACGAGCAACTCCAGAGCTTCTTCTGGATCATCGTACCAGTCAAATTCGTGTGCCCGAGGGTTCCGAATCGCGGTCATTGCTCCAGCGAACATTTGCATATAACCGAGCTGTTCATTTCGTTCGGATTTGTTGCGGCAGGCGTTTAGCCTAACGACTGGATTCTTCACGCTGAAAACCTTATTCATGAGATCCGCGCCGTCTTTGTCTACCACGCCTGATCGTTCTTGGACGAAGTTCTCCACGTAGAGGAATGCCTTGAATACTGCCATGGAGTAATGCCCGTCGGCGAATAATTTGCGTGTACCGTGGCGGAGGCCGCTGTTGGTGATCCGACTGTCGAACCAATCTAGCAAGTTGCCGTTCTGATACAAATCGGCCGCATTTTCGGCCACGCGATCGCGTGTCGTATACTCGCGTGCGGGTTTGGAACTGGTCGCTAACGACGGTGCAGTCAGGCTACCCAGCACGTCCGTCATCTCAACCTTGAAGTCCCCCAGCAGGTCCGATACCCCGACGTTCAGACCTTTCAGCCATCCCTCCGACGGCGGATCCAGGCTACCCAGCGGGTCCGGCACCTCAATCTTGATTTCCCCCAGCAGGTCCGATACCCCGACGTTCAGACCCTTCAGCCATCCCTCCGACGGCAGATCCAGGCTACCCAGCGGGTCCGGCACCTCAATCTTGATTTCCCCCAGCAGGTCCGATACCCCGACGTTCAGACCCTTCAGCCATCCCTCCGACGGCAGATCCAGGCCACCCAGCGGGTCCGGCACCTCAATCTTGATTTCCCCCAGCAGGTCCGATACCCCGACGTTCAGACCTTTCAGCCATCCCTCCGACGGCAGATCCAGGCTACCCAGCGGGTCCGGCACCTCAATCTTGATTTCCCCCAGCAGGTCCGATACCCCGACGTTCAGACCTTTCAGCCATCCCTCCGACGGCAGATCCAGGCTACCCAGCGGGTCCGGCACCTCAATCTTGAAGCCGAACTCTGGTGTAAATGTCAATCCTAATCCGTCAACCACGGGAATCCTCCATTGGAACATTTCCTACTATGAGCCATCACCGGACGTACCGGTTTGTTCGGTCAAATTGTTTATTCCTTGGTTCTTCACACGATTTGAACCGTAATCGGTTCAATCCTAATATGCTGGCAACCCGTATTGTAAAGCGCGCGTCGGTTTGAGTCATCCCATCTGTAACGAACCTTCCGCGAACGTCGGCGGCACCCTGCCCACCGCATACGCCTCCTCCATCTGTGGCGTCAACCACTGCCCCACCGTCCCATCGTCTGGGAGCAAAATGTTGGCTAGGAACTCGCTCTCCAGCGTGGTGATGCCGGTTTCCACCGCCTCCAACTTGGCCCGGATGGTCAGCAGCAACGCCCGCCAGCGTTGCCGGCAAGACTGCTCCCAAGCCGACCGCTGTGCAGCCGCAGTCCGCCTGGCGTTGCGCGGCGTGCGGGCGTAGTCGTCGACCGGCGGCATCGCCAGCATTATTTGGACGCGACGGCCGGACATGGAGAACGCCACCAGGGAACGGTCGCCCTCGGTGGCGTAGGCGAAGCCGTTCGCTCCATGTTTGGCCAGCAGCTCCTCAATGTCCGTCTTGGTCCTGGAGATGGGAACCCGGGTTCGCGCCGCGTAGGGCATCCGCTCACCTGCGCCTGCGCCCCGCTGTTGTCGGCTCGGCCCGGGCTGCGTCGTTCAACTGCTGCGGGGTGAATATCTCCACGTACGCCGCTCCGGTGTCCCGGTTGACCACCACCACGGCGACGTGAACGCCATCGCCACCGCGGCGCTTGCGCATGAAGTGCAGCGCATCGAACTCGTCCGGCACTCCGGCGCGAAAACCGTCGTGATCTATGCGATCCCATCGCTCGGCGCTCTCGACGAACACCCTGGCAACCATGTCGTCGTCAACCTCGGGGTGGACCACCATGAAGTCGTTGACCACAATGTCCGTAGGGTCGAATTGCAGGCGCCACCCCTGGCGTTGCAGCCACAGCTGGACGGCGCGATCCTCCTCAACGGCCGGTAACGCCGGACCGTCGAACGCCTCCCGCAGTTCCCGGTCCCAAACGCGGTAGCGCCAAGCGCCACGCCGATCATTCTGTTCCAGCATTGCCATTCATCCCTCCGTTTCAATCTCGCAGACGCATTCCACATACAAATTGCAGTCGCAGAGGACCTCTACGGTCCCGTCGCCGCCGAACACGATGGTACGACACTCCGCACAGTCATCGCCGCATCCGCACCGGCATTCATGGTTGACTTCGGTCATTGCCTCTCCACGCGCCCGTCGGCCAGCACGAACCGCCCTGCCTCGTCGGACACCTGGCCGTCCCGCAGCCTGCTGAGCAGCTCCGGAGATACGTCGGTGCGGACGTTCGGTCCCAAGGCTTCCAGGTTGAGCGCCGTCATCGCGCAGTGGAAGCGCAGCGTTGCCTGGCAGCCCACACCCGCACCTGGTCCTCGGGCAGCAGCGGCAGCCCGCAGGTTTGCACCGGCGCCAGTCCTCGAAGGGGTCGTCCAGCAGGACGGGGATCCACTCGGGCATGACGCGTTCGCACATGTCGGCCACCGTGGCCTTGACGTAAACCGCACCCGGTTCGTCCGGCTTGTGCCAGGTCAGGATTATCGCTGGACTTCCCGCACCCGGGCGTATTGTTCGACGTCCGGAAAGTCCCCGTGGGCCTTGCAGAGTCCGATCGCGGCCCTGGCTAGTTCACGGCCGTACGTCCCCACGCTCACGGGTTGCCAGTGCGATTGGTGTTCGTGTCTGTCGCAGCCGTCGCAGAGGAACTCGACGATGCCCGGGGCGATGTCCAGGCTGGCCAGCACCGCCTCGAGAGTCCCTGACCCTTGTTGGCGAGCGAGCCAGGTTCGGACCTGGTCTTCGAGTTGGGGCAGTTGCCTGAACAACGCGCGCACGTCTTGGTCCATGATCTCCAGGGCGAGCCTCGCATTGGTCGTCATGAGTAGTTGGTATAGGTCCATGGTCAGTTAGCCTCGCGTTCGAGTATCGGGGTTGGCCCTGGCGGCCGCGGCGCTGCGGACCCGGGCCTTGTGGAAGTTCCGGCGCATCGCCCCGCCGGTCGAGACCATGCAGCGCCACCCGGGCTCGGCGCCGCAGGTGGAGCACTGCACGGCTGCCGTCCGGTTGTTGCTGCGCCGCGGCTGGCGCTAGGGTTCGGTGACGTTGGATTCAGGGTTCATCGTCTTGCTCCGGATCTGCGTTTCGTAACGCCAGTCCCACTTCCTCTTTGCGCCGTCGGACTTGGTGTGATTCGTCCGGCGGCGGTTTGTTTTCGCTTTGCGTTCGGATTCATCCTCTGCGGAGGTTGACCCGGCGACCCCACGGCGCGTGGAGGCCGCCGGCAACGACCGGGTGTGGAGCGGCCGTTGTCTGCTGGTTGGCCGCAGTCGCCCGGTCCATTGAAATTCACGCCCCAATCCGGAACTTCTTCGTTCCGCAGCCGGTGCAGGTGGCCCTGGTGGCGGGCCGACCGTTTTTCATGGTCACACGCTCGACGGAGCCGTCGGCGTTGTCGGTCTTCTCCTTGCACTTGACGCAATAGATCTGCGGCGTGTCGTCGGTAGTGGTCGTCATCCGTGATACCTCCAGTTGTCAGTCGTATCGTCCTTTGGACGCCTGTCCGGCCGTTTCCCTGGCGCGCTCCGCCAGCAGTTCGGCAATCAGGGCTGTGTGGTCGGGGGACCGATGGAAATGGGCGCAATGAAGACATTGGGGCCCGTCGGCGCTCTCCCTCATCTGGCCGCCGCACCGGTGGCAAGGGCCCGGAGACATGAGCAAAGTCGTCATACGGTGCGGTCCTCCGGACGCAGCAGTGCCCGGTACTTTTCGGCGGGATCGCCAGCTGCATCGCCCGGACGCCGGATCCCCTTCTGCCAACCGCGGCCGAAGTCCACGGTCCACTGCACCATCGGGTGGTGATGGCAGTGCATCTCGGCCATGACCAGGGATTGCATCCACACCGGTTCACCGGCGGGATGCTCAACCGTGGGCGGCGCCTTGGCGAACACCGGCGGATCGTAAGCGCAGTTGTAATCGGCCCAGTCCGCTGCGGCCTCGATCGCGAACGGGCAGTTCCCGCAGTTGGCCAGGAAGCCGTCTTCCGTGCCGTCATCGATCCAGAGCGTCATCGGCACCTCCCGTCTTCACTCGGTCGTCTCCGTCCGGCAGGAACATGTCCAGCGGCATGGCCACCGCGTATCCGAGATCGGCCGGGGCAACCGCAGAACCACCGCCTTCAGGCCAAATCCCCGACCAGGCGTAGCCGGTAGGCGCCAGCACTGCGGTTTCGCATCCATCGGCGAAAGTCAGAATGTCCCGGTGGTCGATCTGTATGCCGCCGTCCTCAATGTCGTCCTTGGTGTACTGGGCCAATACGATCACGCCTGCGCAGTGGCGGCGCCGGGACAGGTTAACGCTCAGCATTTCGTTACCTCGAGGCTCCTGCCGCTTTGGCGGGCTCACGTTGCCGCGCGCGATGCAGGAACAAACGCACGCGGCCGTTGTCGTACACGCAGGGCTCCAGGCGTCCGGCTCCGCATGTGCTGCAGGCCACGCCGGCCCGCACCAACTGAGCGCGCGGGGTGTGAGGCAACACCGCGCGTTTCGAGTACAAGGTGGTGCAGCTCTCGCCCGGTTTGGCCAGGCAGCGAGGACACTGGACGTCGAGGGGGTTCATGTTCACCATCCTCTTCGGCCACAGTGGGGACAGGGGTCCTTGACGGCCCTCTGCCACTGCCTCCTGGTCTGGGCGGTTACCCGCTTCCCGCAGCCGATGCATTTCCCCACGTAGCGCACGACGGCGCCACCGCCGACGTTTCGCCTGATGTTGGGTATGGCCTTGGTTGCCATCGAGTCCACCCTCTACCTGGCGCCGGTCGCGGCAGGTCGCTGGTCTCTGTGGGCCTGCTGGTAGGCCCTCAGGATGTCCACCGGCGTTTGGTATTCCATACCCGGCCGGATGAACAACCCCGCCTGGCGGGAATAGACCCAGGTGCAGTGGCCCGAGTCGCCGACGCAGTAGTAGATCTCGTCGCCGGTCCGTTCCGCGGCGCGGAGCAGGGCAGGAAACTTCGTTCGCCGGCGCAGGTACGCTTCCGTGTGATGCGGACATTGGTCGGGATCCTGGGGCTTCGGTTCGGTTGCTGGATCTATCGGTTGTTCGTCCGGCGGCACGCCGGCGACGTCGGGCATGGCCTGGTATAAAATGGCGGCGTTCCGGTCCAGGGTCTTGGCCAGCGCTTCCTCAGCCATCTCCAAATGCAGCGGGAGCGTCAGCCAGGTAACGGCAAAGGAACTGGCGGCGGCCACCACCAGGTCGCCGTCTTTCCATTCGTAGCCCACGCAGGGGCGCAGAAAGGTGTTGAAGTGCTCCCGGGGCATCTCCAGCTGCAGGCGGCCCAGGACGGCCCGCCACAGGGACGAGGGGTTGTTGAAGTCGGGCATGGTCATACTCCTTTCGCTTAGGTCCAGGTGATAGCGCTATCCGTTTAGCAAAGCCGCCAGTCGGTCGATGAACGCCTGGCAATTGGCAGGGTCGTCGCTGTTGACGCGCCAAACCTCGACGCGGTCGCTGCCTTCGTCGAGTCGGCTGGCGTTGCAAGACACGTTGGGACCGTCGACGATGATTCCTCCGTCGTCCTCCGAAACACCGTTCCAGTTGGTTTCGGCGGCCTCGATGACCTCGTCCAGTTCGTGATCGCCGGACGCGGACCGGTCGCAACTCATGATTGTTCTCCTTCCGCCGCGGTTCATGCAGCGCGTTGTTGAGTGCCGTAGTAACGGCGCGCCCACTTGCGAGGCCTATATCGCTTCTCGTGGTAGGCGCTGGCCAGCCGGTCGGCTGGCACTTGCTCTTGGCCAGCAGGAATGATGTCACCGAGATTCCTCGATGCCACCCAGGAGCATTGGCTACCGTAAAGTTGGCAGACCACGATCTCGTCATGTTCGCGTTCCTGAACGGTGGCCAACTGGCCGTATCGGAACGGCACAAAGACCGGTGCGAGAGGATGTTTGGGGCAGCGCAGCTCGCCCGGGCCCGGGCCCGGGCCGCTAACCCCGTTTTGAACATCAAGGTCACTACACTGAGTTCCCCCGGGCCCGGGCCCGGGGGCGGTTTCAAGCGTGGCCAACGCCGATGTGGGCGCAGTCCGGGGCGGGTTTGCCGCCGATGTGGGCGCAATCCGGGGCGGGTTTGCCGCCGATGTGGGCGCAATCCGGGGCGGGTTGGTGAGCTCGTAGGTACTCCACCGGCCGTGGTTGACTACTTTGATTGCTTCGCATTCCTTCAAGGAGTGCACTCCTCGTTTCACGGTTGCTCGATCGATTCGCAACGTACGTGCTATGTCGGATTGGTGGATGACGGTCGGCCCCCAACCATTGTTGGCAACCGCATCACGGATGTAACAAAAAACCGGCGAGACGCTCCCTCGGGCGGGTAGTTCGGAAGGATCGAAGGATAGCGGTACGGGCAGCGGCATCGACGGTGTGCCGTTCATAGGGTCGAGACCCACAAGGCGTTCCCTGGCGATTTTGCAGTACCGCTCGCTCTGCTCGATGCCGATGTAGGACCGACCCTCGAGCACAGCGGCAACCGCTGTGGTGCCACTGCCCATGAACGGGTCCAACACTACCTTCGCCGAAGTCGCTCGTATCGCCCGCCGCGGCAGATCCACGGGGAACGTTGGTATCTCGGGAATCCAAGACCGGCACTCTTGGTGGATGCGCCACACGGCACCGTCGTTGTGCCCCTCCAGCAGCCGGAACTTCGGCTTGGCGATCAGGTAGATCAGTTCGTAGTCGGGCAAGAAGTAGTGCGGGTTGAAATTCGTGCCGCCGGAGCGGTGCCAGATAATCACCTGGCGAGGGTCGAACCCATCGACTATCTCGTCTGGACTGACCAGGAGCCCCCGTTGGATGCGGGGCATGTGGTTGTAGAAGATGGCGCCGTCCGGCTTCAGTACCCTGAGCATTTGAGCGAGGCAAAAACGCTGCCATTCCACGTAAGCGTGGTGGGGCATGTCGTCACTGTGGCCGTCGTAGCCGTCCCAGCAGCGTGAACCGTGTCCCGTGCTATTCAGCAGGTTATACGGCGGCGAAGTGATGATCAGGTCGATGCACTCGTCGGGGAGCTCCGGCATGAGCTTCAGGCAGTCGCCCTGGTGAATTCGGTTTAGCCAGCGGGATAGAGTCATGACAAGCGCCCGCATTCGTAGCAGATGATGTGCTCTCGTTTGACGGGCAAGGGGACCTCGTCGGCGTCCGGATCGTATTTCGTCGTGTGGACCTCCAACCTCCCAAAGACATCTGTCGAACCGCACTCAGGACACGGGTGCCCGGCGTCATCCGGCGGCAGGCCAACTTGCTGGTCGACGTGGACCTCAACACGCATACGCTGCGTGCCCGCGATCGCCCGCGAGGGACCGGCCACTGTTTCGACGAAGCAAGGTACACCTTCGTCGTGGACGTACACTTCGTCCTCGATGACCCTCAGCTCGATCATGCGCAGCGGATTCCAGTTCTTGGTGGTCAAAACAAAACCCCCGTATTTAGTGGTACGGGGGCGATTATGGTAGGCGTCTAAAGTTTTGTCAACAGATGTCTAATGTTATTTGCGGCGTTTTCGCGGCCTGCCCCCTTTATTGCGCGGACTGTTGATGTACGCGCGGAGTTCCTCATCGGATACAGCGACGTAGCCGCCACCTGCTGACGGGGCCTTCTTTCGTGCAAGCATCCGGACCCGCCCGGTGTTCACCCAAGTGCGCAGGGTACTGCCGTTCACCCCGTACTTCCGGCTCGCACTGGGCAAATCTATTAGGCCGGGTGGGAGTACGTCATAGGTTACGACCCCCTCGTCTGCGGGGAGCGTATCGTCGGCCAGGGTGTCGGTGGCCAGTTCGTTCAGGGTGAGGGCGCGTTCCGCAACCATGTGGGCAATCGCCTCGACGTTCATGCCGGACCGCAGCGCCTGGTCGATGGCGCCGCGCAGTTCCTCGGTTGGTGAGCTTTTGCCCAATTCTACCATAGCGGTTCGTTTGACTAGACGACGCTGTTAGAAAACGGGGCCAGGCATCCAGTAACTCACGGGTATGCCGAACAGTGGGATAGGGTTGGGTTCCTCTGCGTATAGATTCCTCCAGCCCGGTGGATTTTGGCCGATCGCAGCCCACGCCGAGACTGCAGCCAGCGTGGCGTCCCTTCGGTGGTCATGTCCGGCGTGGCCGCCTAACTGCGCAATCAATCGGTTCACCATCGCCATTACATCGGGCTGCCCAATACGGCCCACCAAGTAGCGCAATGCTTTGGGGTGAGATTCCGAAATTGGCAGGACTCCCCAAGTTTCGACAAGGAGCCGGGCTAACAGCGGACCTTGAGCGATGCACGCTCCCTGCAGGGAATTGACCTCCTGCACCGTACCTCCCACTGCGTGGGGAGGAAACCCGTTACTCGTTAAAGCGCTGCGCAGCACGCCGTCAATCTCTCTATGTGCTGTCTTGGTCCAGAACAACGGGGCGTCTATCCCTGCCGCCAAAACGGTGGCGCGGGTCGGAATGTTGTCCCGTGTTCTGGTCATGGCGTCCGAAGCGTGATTCGCCACGCCGGTTGCAACTGGCGGCTGCAGTTCGCCGTCCACATAGGGGCAAACACTCCAACCAAAGTGGTTCATTCCACCAGGATCAAATCCTAGAACGACACTGTTAACATCAGACATTTGCGTTCCTTTGGTGGCGATGGCAAACCGGCCGCCAGTTCGTCTGTATTGGACCATTGGCCGCCGCGGTAAAGTCTCGTTGCGGCCACCGTGTTGCGTTGGTTTCCGTCGGGTTAGAGACGGATAGGTCTCGCCGCAGTTTCGAGCAAAACCGTTGCCGTTCGATTGCGTCTGATCTGGTGGGGCTAGGCGGACATCCACACTTTGGGCCGGGTTCGCGGCGGTCGGCCGTCTACACGTTGGTTGATTCCTACTCAAAAACTCCGTATTAAAACTAATGGCGGAGAGGGCGGGATTCGAACCCGCGAGAGGCGTTAACCCCTACGCGATTTCCAGTCGCGCCCATTCGTCCACTCTGGCACCTCTCCGCAGGTTGTGAGGACTCGGAACGGGCCGCGTGGGCCGGTTACGTTCGGGCGGACCGTAATTATAGCATGTGCTTTGCCGCGCCCGAGACCCGCCCGGACCGCCTTATTGCGCGGTGTATATCTCTGTGTTCGGGTGATACTGATACCAACCGAACCAGAACGACGTGCGCGTCGGAACGCGACTCAACCTGACGCTCGCATCGTTTTCGTTCACCAGCGCTGCTTCGGTTACTTGCCAGGTGGTTCCGGTCCCGTCGACCAGCAGACTGGGCGCGATTTTGTCAGCGCTGTCGCCCGACAAAAATCGGAGGTCCCCTCTGTGGTACGCCCGGGCAGATCGCGATCCTGACGATGCGACTATTACCACCTGCTCGCCGCCCACCGTATCGTTAACAACCCGCGCCTTTTGCAACTCCTCCACCGCGTAGGCTTTGCGACCGTCGCCGACGGCCAGCCCGATGACCACCGTTTTGGGAGCATAGGCGGGGTCTCTGATCCAAACCGGAAACATCGTCTCGGAGTCGGTGAAATAGCTGTAATAGATGGCCCGAGGATCGTTCTCCGGTACGTAAAAATCGGCCTCGTACACGCCAGTGTCGCGGGACAGCACCGTGGTGTCCGGATGTTCGGTTAGCCATTCTTCCCAGGTGGTCACCACCGAAGGAAACAGCGGTTGCCGGATCCCGGAGCCCGCCAGCGGGCCGATGATGGGCTCCCCGGTGAACTGATGCCACAACGAACGGGTGGCCCGATCGTACATAACCTTGTTGCTGCGGTAGAGCAGTCCCGAGGTACCGAAGGTGGTGGGTTGTCCGTCCACGATGCCGGAATACACGATCCCGGTGCCGCACAGCGTTCAATAAACCAGCGAAATGGGTTCACCGCCCAAAACGTCGTTGGCCAGTTCGTGGGCGTTCATGATCCGCAGCGGGTACGCCCGGTGTTCGTCGTTGATGGACACTCCGAACACCCGATCGTCGGGCCAGAGCCAGGTGGCCTGTTCGGGCAGTACATGGGGAGGGTTTTCCAGCGGCGGGATTCCATCCACCCGCACCCCGCCCCACATCACCTCGACCAGGTTCACCGGTGCGTCCTCTTTCGCCGGCTCCAGCAGCGCAGCCATCGCGGGGTCGATGACGGACAGGAGATGGAGCTTCCATTCTGCGTATCCGGGAGGCGGGGGAAATTGGTCCAGGTTGCGGCCCATCCATTCGCCCATTTCCCGCCACTGACGCCTGCCGAAGTTGAAATCGTCGTCCGTTAGCGAATCCAGCGTGTGGAGAGCGGCGGCGTTTCCTTCTGAGCGCAGGAGCCTGAGGGCTTCCAGAATGACCGGAACCTGGGAACGATCGTCGTGTTCGACGGCGGCGGCCAGCGCCGCCAGCGTCTCCCCCGTAGGGTGACCCGCTTCCGACCAAATCCGGTACATGGTGCGGTCCGGGTCGTATCCTTCAGGAGTGATTGCCGCAGCCGGTGCGGGAACCTCGGTAGAAGTCGGGCCCGAACCCGCCGCCGGGGTTGGCGCCGCAGCGGTCGCCGGTGGCGGGACGGTCAGGGATTCCCCTGTTGCTGGGGCCGACGTCTGGCCCCAGCAGCCCAGCAGAAACGCCGCGACCGAGAACCACAGAACGAAAAACGGCAGGTTTCGAGGGCTCAAAATCAAGAACGGGGTCCGTACGCGCCGACTGGTCGCGCCGGGAAAGATCGCCGGCGCCACCGCGTATCAGTCTTTACGAATCGGCGGAAAGGACCGGATCTACGGCGGACCGAAACGCCGAACGGGCGGACCCAGACTAGTCAAACTGGTAGGGGTAGATGACCTGTATCACACGCCCGTCGCGGAGGGCGTCGAAGTAGCTGTGCGAGGCGTCGGGGTTCTGTAGCCAGCGCTGGATGAAATACGAACACATCGACACGAGCTGGGCTCCCACCGAAGATGCGGGTGGCGCGATCATCAGGTCGTCGTACATCGACGGCGTGACAGTATCGGACTCGTCGCTCAGGAATTCCGCGAGGCCCCGATTCATGGAGGGAGAGTCGACGTTGGCCATCAACATCGCGTAGTCGCCCACCGACCAGCTGGACTGCATGATCTCTTCCGGGTTCATTTCCGACATCACGTTCTCGTCGAGGAACATGGTAAGGGCTAATAGAAAACGCCCAAAGGACAGTCGGCCCGCGTCCTGGTGACCGAAGAGGGAATTGTTTTCCGCCTGGCTGGCGCTCTGAAATTCCGACTTGTCGATATAGGAAACCAGCAGCGGAGTCTCGCGTCGGATCAATATGTTGAAACAATCCTGCAGCAACTCGGCCCGCTGCTCGGCGTCCCAGGACTCGAAGACACCGGTACCGTCGTAGATGGCGCCGGTTTCGAGCTCGGCGGGAGCTCCGCTGGTCCTGGGTCGTACGCCGAAATGCCGGCGGAACAGGGCTTCATATTCCCCGGACATCGAGATGTACTGGTTTTCATGGACGAGCAACCCGGTATGCACGTGGTACGGTTGGCCCGGATCGTCGGTGCCAGAGCCGGTCTTACCGGATTCGTTGAGGAAAACCATGTACATGAACGTCCTCCTGCTTGATAACTGAACGAGCCGTAACTGAACGAACGGTATTTGGGTAAGCTGTAACGCTGTGCCGGGCGGAAGGGTTAGCCCGATTCCGAATGGAAGTCGACGTGAAACACGCCGCCGGTCCTGGGGTTCCACTGGATGTCGGCGGCGCGCGCCAGGTATTGCGTATCCTCGCCGGCGATGGTCACCCGCATCGGTCGGCCGGCTTCGCCGCCGGCGGCGTTGAGGGCCCGCAGCAGAGTGCGCTCTTCGCACTGCAAGGCACGGGATTCCATCCCGGCGCCATAGACGTTGACGGGGATTATGCCGCTGCGTCGCAGTGCCTTGACCTTCTTGCCAAGAACGGCGCGCGGTGCGAGTTCGATAGAGACAGCCTGGGTGGTCATCGGGGTCTAGGCTCCTGAATTCTATAGGGTCAGCGCGTTGGGAGATACTTGTCCAAACGTCGGCCTATGATAGCACATGGCGCCGCACGTAGCGCCGGTCCGGGCACGCACCCGCTCCGGGCCATGCGCCCAATAGCTACACGCGAATCTATTGACCGGACCCAGTCGCTGCCGGTAACATTCCAGTACCGGGCGCGGATATCGTCTGCTCGTCCGAGTAGATTCCGGGGGTTGAAATGAGCTCAAGCTACATTGGCAAGGTCGACAAGGCAAGAAAGTACGCCGAGGAACCGGATCGGGTGAATATTCACACCTTCGAAGCCTCGTTCCTTGGCAACCACAATACCTATCGAGTAGCGTACAAGGACGGCGACTGGAGCTGCGAGTGCGCTTTTTTTTCCACCCGACGGGTTTGCAGCCACACGATGGCCTTGCAGCGTATGCTTGATGAGATGTTGGCGGGACGCGGCGTAGCGCCGACCCTCAACACCTGAACCACCTGGGTTCGCCTGAACCACCTGGCTTCAAAAGAAGCACAGCCGGAGTCCGCAGGGGCTCCGGCTGTTGTTTTTGCCGTGGCCGGTTGAACGTCCCATCAACCCCGGTACCGGTTGAACACCAGGCAGGCGTTTTGCCCTCCGAAACCGAAGGCGTTGGACAGCACCACATCCACCCGGCTGCTGCGGGCGGTGTTGGGCACGTAGTCAAGGTCGCACTCCGGGTCGGGCCATTCGTAATTGACCGTGGGGTGAATCTTCTGGTCCAGGATGGTGCTGACGCATGCCACGGCCTCCAGTGAACCCGAAGCGCCCAGGGAATGGCCGATCATGCTCTTGGTGCTGCTTACCGGGATCTGGTACGCCCGGTCGCCAAACAATCGTTTGATGGCCGTGGTCTCCACCGCGTCGTTGATGGGGGTGGATGTACCGTGGGCGTTGATGTAGTCCACTTCGTCCACGGCCAGGCCGGCGTCGGCCAGCGCGTCGGACATGGCTCGGGCTGCGCTGGCGCCCGTTTCCTGGGGTTGCACCAGGTGCCCGGCATCGGAGGTTGCTCCGAACCCGGAAAGTTCACACAGAATGTTGGCGCCGCGTTTTCGCGCCCGCTCCAGTTCTTCCAGCACCAAAACCCCGGCCCCTTCGGCGGGCACGAATCCGTCCCGCTCGGCGTCGAACGGACGGCTCGCCCGCAGGGGCTCGTCATTCCGCGTGCTCAGAGCGCGCATCACGGCGAAACCGGCCAGGCCCAGTTGGCTGATACCGGCCTCGGTGCCTCCGGTCACCATCACGTCGGCGCCGCCCCGTCGGATGGTCTGCAAGGCTTCACCGATGGCGTTGTTGGACGCTGCGCAGGCCGTGGTGGAGGTGGAGTTGTAGCCCTGGGCTCCGACGTAGTGGCTCACGTTGGCCGCCGCCATGTTGGGCAACACCATCGGGAAGAAAAACGGGGACATCCTCATCCCGCCCCGGGTGGCCAGGATCCGGCAATTTTCCTCCAGGGTCGGAAAACCTCCGTTGCCGTTGCCAAGCAGCACTCCCACGCGGTAGGGGTCTTCCTGGCTGATGTCCAGGCCCGAGTGGGTTACTGCCTGCAACGCGGCGACAACGGCCAGTTGTGAAAACCGGGCCATGCGGCGGGCTTCCCGGGCCGGCATGAAGTCGGCGGGGTCAAAGTCGTCCACCTCCCCCGCGATCTGGCAGGGGTAGTCGGTGGGATCGCAGAGGGTCATGGGGCCGATGCCCGAAATACCGGCCAACAGCGCATCCCAAAATCCCTGCACCGTCAACCCCAGTGGCGTAACGGCTCCCATGCCGGTTACCACCACCCGCCGTTGGTCTTGCGGATATCCGTAGCTGTTCGTTTTCATGGAGTTAATTGGCGTCCTTGCAACGCTGGCACGTCTGGAATTATACTCCCTGGACGCCACCGGGTTCGCGCAAATCTGGGGGCAGCAGGTCGGGGTAAATTTCGGGGGCAATGCCCAAAACTTCCTCCCGCGCTTCGGCTGCCACGAAAAGCGAGCCGACCACCAGGATCAGGTCATTTTCTCCCGCGGCGGACCGAGCTTCGTTCACCGCTTCGTCCACCTTGGCGTGGGTTGCCACCCGTGCCGCTGGAATGCCGGCTTGTACGAACTGCGCCGCGATGTGCTCAGGTCGCGCCGAGCGAGGGTGCCGCGAACGAGTCGCGATGACGTCATGCGCCCGCTCCGCCAGCAGGTTGACCATGGCGTCCACCTGCTTGTCCCGGGAGAACCCCGCCACGACGATGAGCCGTCGGTGCGGGACGTAGTCGCCCAGCGTGGCCAGCACCGAGTTAATGGAATGGTCGTTGTGCGCGCCGTCGACTACCAGCGTCGGGTCCCGATGCAGCACCTCCAGACGGCACGGCCATTGCACCGTCGACAGCCCATCCGCCACGGACTGCGGGGTTATCGGAAAACCGGCGGCGGACAAACACTCGGCGGCGGCCACCGCAGTGGCCGCGTTCCCCGATTGAAAATCACCCAACAGCGGCAGGTGCGCCTGGTACTTGCCATGCTGGCCGTGAATGGCGATTTCCTGACCGTCCGCTCCCCGGCGCCGGGTCTGCACCCGCACGCAATCCGCCACCGAAACCATCGGTGCGGATTGGTGGCGCGCTGCCGCCCGAATCACCCGGTCGGCCTCGGCGAACTGGGTCGCCATCACTACCGGAATACCCGGTTTGATGATGCCAGCCTTGTCGGCGGCGATCTCGCCGATGGTATCTCCCAGGATCGCCATGTGATCCAGACTTACCGGCGTTATGACGCTCACGTCCGGCGTAACGACGTTGGTGGCGTCCAGTCTTCCGCCCAAACCCACTTCGAAGACGTTGCAGGTGGCGCGGTCTTCGTGAAAACATCGGAAGGCCATGGCGGTCAGGTATTCAAACAGCGTTGCCGGGCCGGCGCGCGCATCACCGGCGTTGGCGAGATGGTGCGGCCACACGGCGTCGGTCAGCCCGGCGAACCGTTCCTCGGGGATGGGCCGCCCGTCCCGACGGATTCGTTCGCAAAAAGAATGGAGATGCGGAGATGAGTAGAACCCCGTTGAATGGCCGCCGGCTCGCATGATGGATTCGATCATGGCGGCGGTGCTCCCCTTGCCCTTGGTACCGGCCACGTGGGCGATCCCCGGCAGGCGATGCGGATCGCCCATCCGGTGCAGGAGCTCTTCGATATTGTTGAGGTCGTAGATGCGCTTCTGTCTCGGTTGTACGGGCGCGTTGCGCTCGTGGTCCACCAGGGACAGCAGGCGGGCAATCGAATCCTGGTAGCTAAGGCTCAAGGTACGTGGGCCTTTGCGATTCGGTGGAGGGTATGGCCAGGGGGATGTCCGCACACATGCAGTTCACCGGGCGAGACCGAGGTTCATACGCAGGGCCGCTCCGGTGGTAATGTCGCGGACATAATCGATGTTGCCGGCCAGGGTTCTGGGCTTGAAGCCGAAGTTTTGCTCGACCGAGTGGGGTTCGGCAACGTTACGCAGCGTAACCAACTGCAACATCGCCTTGTTGATCGGCGGGTTGGGCGTCAACAACCCCATGGCGGCCACCGGGAACCGCACTGCCCAAACGGGCACGTTGCACCGGCGTGTGGAGCATCCCAGCGTCCGGGCGACCGTCGCAACTATCTCGTTGTATGACAGTTGGTCGGGACCGCCGATCTCGGCAATCCGGTTGCCGCGCAGATTCCCGCTGACCGCCGCCACCACACAGCCGGCGACGTCGTCTACGTGGATGGGCTGTAGCCGGTTGTTGCCCGACCCGATAACCGGCGTAACGGGGGTGAGCTTCACCAGGGCTGCCACCGCCGACGTGAATTCGTCGCCGGGGCCGAATATCAGCGATGGGCGGATGATGATGTGGGGCACGCCGCCGTTGATGACTTCCTGCTCACCCCGCCACTTGGACTGGAGGTATTGCAGTTGGGGCGAGTTGCTGGCGCCCAATGCGCTCAGGTGGATGAACCGGCGCACGGACCCGGCTCCTTGGGCCGCCGCCACCACGTTGGCCGTGCCCTGCCGGTTGATGGCGTCGAACTGCCTGGCTCCCCCCCGAATCACCGCTACCAGGTGAACCACCTCGGTGATGTCCCGGC
The DNA here is from genome assembly GCA_965220105.1 of Dehalococcoidia bacterium. Taxonomy (GTDB): domain Bacteria; phylum Chloroflexota; class Dehalococcoidia; order Lucifugimonadales; family UBA3495; genus Bin87. Next base: position 813,098 of record OZ244811.1, read on the forward strand.
AGGCTTCGGCCAGGGCATCGGGATCGATGACGTCGCCGTAGCACACGTCGGTGGGGGGAGCATCCAACACCGACTCGCGGCCGGGGCGCCGCACCATTACCCGCACTTCGTGGTTGGTGTCCAGCAACCGCTGGACAACCCGTCGGCCCAACAACCCGGTGGCGCCGGTAACCAGAACTGTCATGGTGGTCCTCGCAATTCCTGGTGGTGCCCGCAAGTATCAGACGGTGCGTGGGGTTGATTCAAGTATATCACCGGCCAATTGGCGGGCATTTTCGGAAGCGCCCCAGCCCAGGCGCGCCCATCGGCCCAATCACCGGCCTGGCGCAGGACGCTTGGGGTGCGCCGTGGCCATCAGGCAATGGCCGTCGCCTCACCAATTTAGTTTTGCGTGCCAGGGCTACATAAAGTAGAATGCGGCGTCCGTTGGCAGGCTTTCTCCGCCTAACACTTTGTACGTGTACAGGATAGCTTCAACAATATGCTTGACATAAATGACCAGCTTCACTTTGGCGCCAGCATGGCCCTGCCGGCGGACCGCACCGCCGAACAGGCCAGGTTGATGGAGGAATTGGGTTTCGAGTACATGGGCGCCGGGGAGCATTTCATGCGGGGACGCCCGCCCGGACCCACCCACGCCGCCCTGCCACTGCTGGCCGTGGCCGCCGGAGCTACCGAGCGGATGCGGATACTCACCTCGGTGGTTTTGGCGCCCTTCTACCATCCGCTGATGCTGGCCAGGATGACCGCCACGCTGGACATCGCTTCGGGAGGCCGACTGACCCTGGGCGTGGGAGTCGGTGGCGAGTTCCCCATGGAGTACGAAAACGCCGGCATTGATATCGCCCGCCGGGGCCAGCGCACCAACGAATGCCTGGACGCGCTGCGCCGCCTGTGGACCGAAGATTCGGTGACGATGGCCGGGCGACACTACACCCTGGAAGATGCGGCCATCAATCCCAAGCCGGCCCAGGACCCCCATCCGCCGGTGTGGGTGGCCGGCCGTCGCAACGCCGCCATGCGTCGCGCGGTGCGTTACGGCGACGGCTGGTTGCCCTATTTCTACAGCCCGGAGCGTTATCGGGACAGCGTGAACCAAATCGCGCAGATCGCCGCCGAGGAGGAGCGCGACCTCTCCAATTTCCAGTGGGCCTTCTTTCCGTACATCTCGCTGGGCCAAAACGAAGAACAAGCGGCGCGGGCTGCTGCCGAATCCCTGGGCAACCAATATCTCTACGACGGCGAGTTCATCAACATCGTCCGGCGATACTGCCTGCTGGGCACGCCTCGCACGTGCATCGAGCGGTTGCAGGAATATATCGACGCTGGCGCTCGCTACATCGTGTTCAGCATCGCGGCCCCCCGGGAGGATCGGCGCCGCCATCTGGAAGTGATCGCCAAGGACATCGTGCCGCACTTCCGGGGTGATTGAAATACCCGATAGTTGTAATCAATGTCTCTGTACGGGTGGCCGGGACGATGATGTATAATAACGTCAACAAAATATGCCGTGCTAGGTTCAGTATCCCTCCCCGGCCATAGGCATCGGAGCACGTGAGAAAATGAGCGCTATCCCTTTGCTCGACGACAAATTTGACGGCACTCCCGCCACGGTGTCGCCGGTTTCCATCCGGCCCCGGGGAGACCGCACCCGGCGCGTGATGATGCTCCAGCCGGCCTCGACCGGCGGCAACTTCGAATACATCGCCATCCCGCGCCAGGGCATGCTGTTCCTCTCCGGAGCCCTGGCCCAATGGGACGGCCCCTATGTCTACGAGCGCGACATCTGGTTTGAGGACCGGCTGGGGCGCATGGACCCCGACAAAGATCTGGACGGGGTGGACGTGCTCATGATCACGGCCCTCGTGAACGAAGCGCCCCGCGGCTATCAGCTGGCCTGGGAAGCCCGCCAGTTCCATCCCAACCTGGTTATTCTCGGCGGCGGCCCCCAGATGAGCCCCCTGCCCGAAGAGGCCATCGCCCAGGGCGGTTTTGACGTCATCGTCAACCGTGAGGGCGAGGACATCATCGGTCAGCTCTGCGACATCCTGCTCACCTGGCGCGATGATCGCAAATACGCCTACCTGCAACGGGTGGCCGGCATCTCATACATTCAGGATGGTCACCTGGTGGCGACCCGCCGCAAGGGTCTGGTCCGCCCCGATTTCGTGGAGCTGCCCGATTTCCGTTCCATACGCGGCCTGTCTCCGGCGAACCCCATGGCCGGCTGTGTGCTGGAAACCGTACGCGGCTGCACCGAAAACTGCTCGTATTGCCAGGTTATCCAGCAATTCCTGGGCTACCGCCTCATTGACCGGGAAACCGAGTACAAACGGTTGGCCCAACTGGAAGATCTGGCCGCCGACGGACTCATCCACACCGGTCGCAACGGCAAGATCAGCGTATTCATTTCCGATGACCTGCACACGCCGCCCCTGCGCGCCGTGAAATTCCGGAACGAACGGTTGGAACGGCTGCGAAACTGGCGGGGCCGCACCGATTCCATGAACATGATCTGCCAGGCGCGCGCCGAAATCGGACAGGACGACGAACTGGCTGGCGCGCTCCTGGACGCCAACGTCAAGATGTTGTACCTGGGCGTGGAATCCAACAACGCCGAAAGTCTGGCCGCCGTACGCAAGCGGCAGGAACCGGGCCAGATGGAACGCGACCTGGTGCGCCTCAACGAGGAAGGCTTCTCGGTAGTGGCCATGACCATCATCGGGTTGCCCTACGATACTGAAGAATCAATCATGACCCTGGCCGACTGGGTTACCCAGCACAGCCGTTATCAGACGGCCAACCTGCTGACCCCGTTGCCGGCAACGTCCAACTGGAGCCTCAAACCCCTGAACGCCGACGGCCAACCGTTGCAGGAAGGGGAAATGCGACCCTACGAGCTGTACACCGGGCGCCAGTTCGTCCACGAAGACGAGCGCTGGAACATGGCGCAGAGCCGGGAGCTATTCGACCGCTACAGCGCCAAGTTGACCTCCATCGACGCGCTGTACGGGCGGATTTTCCGCATCCTCGGCAACTACCGGCTGCGCCAGGCGCGCAGCGTCGAAGACCTCTCCGAAACCGCCGAAACCATGAGGGCCTGGTCCCATCAGGTGCAGCAGGCCGGCAAGGAATTCGGCGAAAACCTGCACTCCAGAGTCACCGAACTGGCGGAAACCTTCCGCTCGGTGAGTCAACCACTGTCCAACGCCCGGGCCGAGTTTCTGGATAACCTGCGTACTCGCATCAACGAGGCTTCCGAGTCTCTGCAGAACTACGCTGAGCGGGCCGATACCGGCAGCAAGGACGTCGCCGCCAACGTTTCGACTCGACTGAACGAAGTAACCGAGTTGCTCAACACAGCGCTGGACTCCGCGAGCCTGCGCCGCAATTCCAAACAAGTGAGTCGATATGGCCAGTAACGGTGTGGCGGGGCACCGCGTAGTGGTGACGGGCCTGGGGATGATTAGTCCGTTGGGCCTCAACACATCCGATACTTGGGACGGCATCGCCAACGGCCAGTCGGGCATCGACTATATCACCGGGTTCGATGCCGAGGCCTTTGACACCCGATTTGCCGCCGAGGTCAAGGGCTTCAACCCCGAAGACTACCTGGATCGCAAGGATGCCCGGCGCATGGACCGTTTCGCCCAGTTCGCGGCGGTGGCGGCGCAGGAGGCTTGTCAACAGGCCGGCCTGGAACCCAGGTCCATGGACCGGTACAGCATCCACGTGGTGGTGGGCAGCGGTATCGGCGGCATCAGCACGCTCACCGAACAACACCAGGTGCTCCTGGAACGGGGGCCCCGCCGGGTCACGCCGTTCTTGATCCCCATGATGCTGGCCGACATGGGCTCGGCCCAGGTTTCCATGGTAACCGGGGCCATGGGCGCAAACTATTGCGTCACGTCGTCGTGCAGCAGCGGGGCCGACGCCATCGGCATCGGCTGGGACATGATCCGCCATGGTCGCGCCGAGGTGGTGCTGGCGGGCGGCGCCGAAGCCCCGATCACGCCTCTGTCCGTGGCCGGTTTCAACGCCCTGCGCGCCCTCTCCCGCCGCAACGACGCCCCGCAGCAGGCCAGCCAGCCCTTCAACCGAAATAGAGACGGCTTCGTGCTGGCCGAAGGCGCGGCGGTGCTGGTTCTGGAAAGCCTGGAGCACGCTCAGGCCCGGGGCGCCGAGCCCCTGGTCGAGTTGCGGGGATACGCCGCCACCAGCGATTCCCACCACCTTACCGAGCCCAACCCCACCGGTCAGAGCGCAGCGGCAGCGGTTACCAACGCCCTGGAAGAAGCCCACCTGTCGTCCGGCGACGTTGACTACCTGAACGCGCACGGGACATCCACCCCGCTCAACGACTGGCACGAGACCAAAGCCTTGAAACTGGCGTTGGGCGACGATGCCTACCGCATTCCCATCAGCAGCACCAAGAGCATGACCGGGCATTTGCTGGGCGCCGGCGGGGCGCTGGAAGCCGCGCTATGCGCCGTGGCCCTCCGCAAGGGACTGATGCCACCCACCATCAACCTCGATGACCCCGACGATGAGTGCGACCTGGATTACATCCCCCTCGCCGCCCGGCAACGCGAGTTGAACGTCGTAATGAGTAATTCATTCGGCTTCGGCGGCCACAATTCGGTGATCGTGCTCAGCCGCCCCGGTCTGGACAACCCGGTTTGACGCGGTCCGGGCCCGGCTCGTTATCACGGACGTTGCACGAACCGCCACCCCGGCGTTGGTTACTGCCGCCCCGGACTGAAGGACATCGGCTGCCGTCCGAGTTGCCACGGGTCGCCGTCCAATTGCTTTTGGCGCGGGGCATCGCCGATGCCGCCGCGTTGGACAGATTCCTCAACCCGATCGGCCTGCCCCACGACCCGTCCATGCTGGCGGGTATGGACACGGCCGTTCCCCGTCTGGCCGCCGCGGCTTTGTGCGGTGAAACCGTCGCCGTATTCGGCGATTTCGACGTCGATGGAATCTCGGGGACTGCCATCCTGAGCGAAACCCTGGCCCAGCTGGGCGCCCGGGTCATCCCCTATTTGCCCGATCCGGTGGCTGAAGGCCACGGCATGACCGACCTGGCCGTGAGTCGGCTCGTCTCCCAGGGCGCAACGCTGATAATCACGGTGGACTGCGGCATCAGCAATGCGGCGGAGGTGGCCCTGGCAACGGACGCCGGGGCCGACGTAATCATTACCGACCACCACGTGCCGCCGGCTAACCGTCCTGAAGCCGTCGCCATCGTCAACCCCCGAATGCCCGCCAACCAGTACCCCTACCCGGAGTTGTGCGGGGCCGGCATCGCCTACAAAGTGGCTACCGGACTCATGGACCACGTGGGTCAGCAATCAGACGGTTCATTATTGGAACTGGCTGCCCTGGGCACGGTGGCCGACCTGGTGCCCCTGCGCGACGAAAACCGGTACCTGGTGCAGGAAGGCTTGGCCGCCCTTTCCAAAACTGCCCGACCCGGGTTGCGAGCGTTGTTGCGCCAGTGCCGCCTCGAGCGCCGGGAAATCAACGCGGAGCATATTTCATTCCAGATCGCGCCACGCCTGAACTCGTCGGGCCGCATGGCTCATCCGGAAACGTCCCTGCGGCTGTTGCTGACCGACGATGAGCACGAGGCCGCCCGCCTGGCCAACCAACTGGAGGAATACAACGATCGGCGCAAGGAACTGACGGCCCGGGCCTGCGATGCCGCCATGGAACAGGTGATGTCCTTCGACCGGATACCGTCGATCATTATTTCCCACGATGAGGTCTACACGCCGGGTATCAACGGCCTGGTGGCTGGCCGGTTATCGGAACGATTCAACCGACCGGCGGTTGCCCTGGCCAGGGCCGACGATAACCACCTGGTGGCCAGCGCGCGCAGCCGTACCGGTTTCAGCCTCATCGACGCGATAACCCAGTGTGAAGATTTGCTGGTCCGTTTTGGCGGGCACGCCGCCGCCGCCGGATTCACCGTGCGCGACGCCGATTTCAACGCCGTCTCGCAACGACTGACTGCCATTGCCGACGCGGAAACCGGTCTGTTCGGCCCCGAGCCGACCCTGGAAATCCATGCCGAGGGCGGCTTGGACGAAATCCTCGACGATGGGTTTGTCCAGTGGCTGAAACTAATGGAACCCTTTGGAAAGGACAACCCGACGCCCCGGTTCATGTCCCGTCGGGTGAAGGTGCTGGATTGGGGGTACGTGGGCGCCCAGGGTCAGCATCTGAAGCTCCGGGTTGGCTCCGCCCAACGTGGCGTGGACGCCCTGTGGTGGAACTTCCCCGGCGAGTGGAGCGGCCAAACTTCCGTGGACGTGGTGTTCCAGCTGGTGGAAGACTGGTACCGGGGCGAGAGGCGTACCTATCTTCGCGTCGAGGATCTGCGGCCGGCCGGCTGACCCCCGCCTATCCTCGGGATGTATTCACACGGAGCGCCCGGCGGCTAATCCGAGCCAGCGCCCCCGGAACGTCCGCCGGACCGCCTCGGGGTCGCGCGATCAGCGGATTGCGCGGGCTGCACCAGCCGCGCCCGGTAAATCAGCAGCGGCACTGTTACCAGCATGATGATGAGCGCGACCAGCTGGGCCTCATTCAGGTTGAACAGGTAGGTATTCTGCTCCTGGCGGATGAAGGAGATGAAGAAACGTCCCGCGGAATAACCGGCAAAGAAGAGTGCGAAGAGCATCCCGCGGGGACGGATGCGGTCCCGCATCAGCCACAGCACACCCGCCCAGATCAGGCAGAAGATCAGTTCGTACGCCACCGCTGGGTGGGACGCCGGCCTCCCGTATCCCAGGCTGTCCGGGTCCGTGTATACCCATGCCCAGGGCAAGCTCGAGAAGCTCGACCAGTGCTCTCCGTTGATGACGTCCCCGATGCGACCGACGGCCAGGGCGATGAGGAGGGCCGGCGCGGCGATATCGGCCAGGTGCGCCACTGACGGCAACTCGTTGAACGGACGGTGCATCCCGGTCCACCGCAGACCGGGGTTGTCACTAAAACGGTGGAGCCAGGCGGCGTTGCGGGCCAGGATATAGGTGGCGCCACCCGCGAACCCTCCCAGGTACGCCCCGAAGATGGCGATGCCCCCGTTCCAGAAGTACACCATCTGGATTGGGTCGTACTGGTAAAAGTCGTCCCAGAAATCTATGACGTGCAGGATGCGCGCGCCCACCAGGCCTCCGATGATGCACCAGGTGGCGACCGACAGTATGGCGTCGCCGTTCAGGCCGTCGCGGCGACCCCATCGCCAGGTGAGATAAACGGCAAGGGCCACGGACACAAAGGTGAAAAATCCGTGCCAGGACAGCGTGAAACTGACCGTGCGGATGATATCCGGGTCAAAGGGAATGTTGATGACGGCAAGGATGTCCATCGATTAGTCGTTCCTGTCAGGCTCCGTCAACGGCGTCGCCCGATCCGGTTGGGTTCAGAGTTCGGACAAGGTACGCCGTTGCTCCGGTTCCACGCAAGGCAGTCTGGACCCTTCTGCGCTCAGTTTCCGACGACGGCAGGCAGAAAACGGCGGGTCCGGCGCCGGAGAGTCGGGGCTCGTGTCCGGTTGATTCGGCAACTATGTTCCATACGCCGGCCAATCCGGGAAAGATTTGTCGGGCCGGTCTCTCGAAGGTGTTCCGCAATTGGGTTGACGTGATGGCCGTGGCGGACAACCGTTGGCCCAACCGGCGGGTCTCGGCGCCGTCGCTGAAATCGCTCCGAGCCAACGCACGGTACAGCGTGGGCGTTTTCGCGTCAATGGTGTCCCGAGGCGCCACCAGGAGCACGTGGGTTTCGGGCAGCGGCGGTAGCGGATGCAGCACGTCACCGCGGCCCGTGGCCAGGGCAGCGCCGCCGGTTAGCAGGAATGGCACGTCCGACCCCAGCGTTGCCGCCACCTGGTGCAGCTCCGGCGCAGAGAGGTTGAGTTCCCACATCCGGTTGAGGCCCAGCAGCGCGGCGGCGGCATCCGCCGACCCTCCGCCCAAACCGGCGGCCACCGGTATGCGCTTGGTGATGTGGATGCGAGCCCGGGGTAGAATGCCGGCCCGGCTCGCCAGGTTCGTCGCCGCCCGCCAGACGATGTTCGATTCGCCCGCCAGGTCAGGGTCGTCGCACGTCACCGACAGGACGTTGGCCGGTTCCAGCGCCAGTTCGTCGGCCAGGTCAATCGTCTGCAGAATGGTGGCCACGTCGTGGTAACCGTCGTCCCGCCGCCCGATGACCTCCAGCGACAGGTTGATTTTGGCGAAGGCCGGGATTCGCAAATTACACGCCGTTATTGGCGGGACCGACGACCGGCGGCGCTCCGGTCCCGTTCGCGCGGGAGGTCGGCCGGCCAGCTGGCATCCAGGGCGGCCCATTCCGGAATGGTCAGCGTCGCGGGTCGGCGCTGCCCGTCAATCCCGGCGGCCTCCAGCGTCGCGCTGACAACATCCGCTGGGCATCCCGAGCCCTGCGTGACCGAATTACGCAGCGTTTTTCGAGGGGCGGCGAAGCCGGAACGCACCAGGGCGAAAAACGCCGCGGTGTCGTCTACCACCGCCGGGGGAACATCCCGCAGCGTCAACTTGACCACCGTGGATGCAACCTTGGGCGCCGGTCGGAAGGCCCGGGCGGGAACCTGCGTCACCACCGTCGCGACGGCGTAGAACTGGGTCGCCACCGATAGCAGGGACATCGACCCGGGCGACGCACACATGGCCTCCGCCACCTCCCGCTGCACCATCACGACCATGAGCGCCGGATGAGGGTCAGACTCGAGGAATCGGCGCACGATGGGCGATGCGGCATAGTAGGGGAGATTGGCAACCACCTTCCACGAACCATGACGTAAACTGTCGGGCGCAGTGAATCCGGATAGGTCAATGGCGCGCGCGTCACCATGGACGACCGTCAGGTTGTGCGGCTCGCCCAGGCGTCCCGGTAGTTCCGCCGCCAGCGATGGGTCAAGCTCCACTGCAATGACTTTCCCGGCCGCTTCCACCAACCGCCTGGTCAGGACTCCCCGGCCCGGGCCCACCTCCACCACGGTGTCATCGGCGTCCAACGCGGCGGCGGCGACAATCCTGGCGGCAATCCTGGCGTCGGTCAGAAAATGCTGCCCCAGCGATTTGCGAGGGCGGCGCGACCCAGAGGCGCCAACCTGTGTTTCGATCATGGATATGTCAATCAGAATAGTGGGTAACGCCGTCGCGTTGACAGGCGAAGTAGGGAGGAAAGTGGCCGAGCACCCCCCGTTGGCAGCAGCTTGGGGGCATATCGTCGGTAGTGGCTCGGGCCAGGCACTCCCACGGCACCCGCTGGACATCGCTTACCGTTGCTTCCTCTCGGACCTGGCGGGGTTCACAAACCTGCGCCGCGTGGGACCCGGCCGTCAGCGCCATTGCCTGGGACATTGGCCCTTGCGCCTTGCCGAAGGGAGGAATTCCACCCCGCTGTGGCGGGTTGCGGGTATAGGGCACCGCCAGCTCCCCGTGTAGCACGACCACCCATCAATGGTAGACGGCAGCCGGGATAGTGTCAATCGACGGACGACGATCTCCCCTCACCCCAACCCCTCTCCCACTGCGGGAGAGGGGTTATCTGGGCCCCGGCGATGGCTCCCCTCACCCTTGATGGGCGAGGGTGAGGGTGGGGGTGAACCCCCCGCTCATCCTGAGCCTGTCGAAGGATGCCCCCCTCGCTCCCGAACCCTCGGCTTGAATCAAAGTGCAAGGTTCGGTAAAATCAACGACTGCGATGCTGATTTGGCAGGCTCATCAGCGATAATGGAGACCCAACGGCGTCGCCTACACTATTTGGAGGACAGGGTGATTGAATGTATTAGGTACTCATGTGCTGCTGGAGCTTCGACAATGCGATCCCCAATTGCTTAACGACATGGCGTACATTCGGCAGGAGCTCTTTCGCGCCGCCGCCACGGTCGATGCTCATGTGGTCGGGGAATCGTTTCACCAGTTCAGCCCCCAGGGCGTGACTGGCATACTGTCCATCGCCGAATCGCACATTTCCATCCACACCTGGCCGGAGCACGGCTACGCGGCGGCGGACATCTTCACCTGTGGCGACCAAACCATGCCCGAACGCGCCGCAGACTACATCGTCGCCGCACTGGCGTGTCGGGACCCGCAAATCACGCTGGTAAGGCGTGGACTCTCCGATACCCACCTGGCAGACCTGCCGTCGGCCCACCTGGTCAGCTGATCGGCTGACCTTCCCAGCCGGCTCCGCTGGCTGGCATAATTTTCGGTATTGCCTGCCGCGACCTCGCGCATTATTGGTGTCCTTTTGGCCAGTTACCCCATGGAAGAAATCACCGGCAAATGGGTTATTGAAACCGTGTTGCCGGACCTGGCGATCATGCTCAGGGTGGACGATGTGCTCTATTCCGGGCACACCGGTTTCCAACGGGTAGAGGTGGTCCACTCCGACGTGTACGGGCGTAGCCTGCTGCTGGACGGCAAAACGCAGTCCACAGAACGCGATGAGCACATCTACCACGAAACCCTGGTACACCCGGCGATGACCATGCACCCCCAACCCCGTCACGTGTTCATCGGCGGCGGCGGCGAGGGTGGCACGCTGCGCGAAGTCCTGGCCCACCGCAGCGTGGAAAACGTGGTCATGGTTGACCTGGACCAGCAGGTGGTAGAGCTATGCCGGGAACATCTTCCCCAGCACCATCAGGGAGCCTTCGATGACCCGCGGGCCGAGTTGGTTTTCGGCGACGCCCGCAAATACCTGGAGACCAGCTCACAGCAGTTCGACGTTATGATAATGGACCTGGTAGACCCGCTGGAGGGTGGCCCGGCTTATCTGTTGTATACCGAAGAGTATTACAACATCGCCCGGGCCCGATTGAAACCGGGTGGCATTCTGGTAACCCAGTCCGGCCCGGCGGGGTATCTCAGCCTGCAGGAGTGCTTCACGACCATATTCAACACCCTGCACAGCATGTTCGCATCGGCGGCCCCGTACCAGACCCATGTGCCGTCCTTCATCACGCTTTGGGGGTTCTCGGTGGTTTCCGACGCCCCGTTGCCCAACCTGACGCAGACCGACGTGGACGAGCGTATCGCCGCCCGCGTCACCAAACCCCTGCGGTACTACGACGGCGAATCTCACGCCGCCATGTTCACCCTTCCCCGGTACATTCGGGACGGCATTGCCGGCGAGGAGCGCATCAACCGGGACGATGCCCCGGTGTTCATGGTGTAATCACACCGCGCCCTGGGCCTTTGCCAGTTCGGGGAAGTCCTCCAACCGCCGCACTTCTCCGGCGGTTTCATAGCGTTCCACCAGCGACCTTATCGCGTCCGGAACCCGGCGCGTGGCCCCCGTATCGGCGTGAAACCCAACGTAGATGGCCTCGATCGTGGTCATCGGCGAATCGTCGTTTGCCGCATCTTCCGGGTAGATGGCCACCAGCAGCGTGAGGCTGGTGTTTCCGATACGCGTCACGCGAGCCCTCAGGTCCAGCATCTGGTCAACCCGGGCCGGCGCCTTGTATTCGATGGTCACCTTGACCACGGCGCTGTCGAAATAACCGGCGGCGGCGACGCGGTAGATGCTGAAACCAAGATTCCGGAAGTACTCCGCCTGGGCCACCTCCAGCCACCCCAGGTAGCTGCCGTTGAAGGCGATGCCCTGGGCGTCGCACTCCTGCCAGCGAACCCGCACCGGGGCGCTGAACCGAAATTCCTTCCGCTGCAAGGTCATGCGATTGGAGGGTCGCCATCGACCCCGGACCAGCCCAGTTGAGCCAGGTAGGCGCGATCCGATTTGCTGAGTTCGGCGGTGGCCAGCAGATCGGGACGTCGCCGCAGCGTGCGTTCCAGCGACTGACGCCGGCGCCATCGTTCTATCTCCCCGTGGTTGCCCGAGCGCAGAATCTCCGGCGCCGCCATGCCCCGGAACTCCGCCGGACGGGTGTAAAGGGGATGTTGCAATAACCCGGAAGTGATGCTGTCCTCATGCACGTTCTCCGCAGAGCCAATCACATCGGGAACGAATCGCGAAACCGCGTCGATCAGTAACATGGCCGGCAGTTCGCCGCCGGTCAGAACGTAATCGCCGACGCTGACCTCGTGCGTGGCCAGTTTTGTAGGGATTCGCTCGTCGACGCCGGCGTAATGGCCGCAGATGATGACGATGCCGGGAGCAGCGGCGAACTCGTCAACCAGGCTCTGATTCAGCAGCGTCCCCTGGGGTGACATCAGCACTACCGGCGTGCCCGGAGCGTCATCAAGAGGCAACGTTCCCAGCGTGTGTTCCACGGCAGCGAAGGTGGGCTCAGGCTTCAGCACCATGCCCGGGCCGCCCCCGAACTGGTAGTCGTCGGCGGTGCCGTGCCGGTCGGTGGCAAAGCTCCGGATGTCCACGACGCTTACCGTTACTAGGCCCCGTTGCACGGCCCGCCCCATCATGCTGAATTCCACGGCGCCGGCGAAGGCTTCCGGGAACAGCGTCAGCACGTGAAACCTCACGGGCGGATTCCCAATCAATGCACCGTCGGGGCCGGGCCGATGCGCGTCGATCCTACCCCGAGCGATCTGGCGATGCCGGCTAGGCTGGTTGCAGGTCAAGCACGGGCAGCCGGTTACTGTATGGTTCTCCGCCTTTCATAATCAGCAGGAGCCGTTGCCGGTCCCGCAGCACCGAGATGTTCTGCAACGGGTCTCCGTCCACCACCAGCAGGTCGGCCAGTTTGCCGACGGCGATGGTGCCCACGTCGTTGCCCAGGCCGCAGCACTCGGCGGCGTGGCCGGTGGCGGCCTGAATGGCCAGCATGTTGCTCATGCCCTTCTCGACCATCAGCTCCAGCTCTCTGGCGTTATCGCCGTGTACGAACCCGCCGGCGTCGGTGCCGGCGACGATGCGGACACCCTCCTTGATGGCCAGCTCGATGCTTGCCACGTGAATGTCCATCAGGGCCTGGGCGCGTTCCTTGATGTGAGGCGCGCTCACCGTGCTATGGAAATCGTAGACTTCCAGCGTTGGTGTGAAGAAGGTGCCCTGGTCGGCCATCATCTTGATCCAGTCCGGGTTGACGGCCAGGTAGCAGCCGTGCTCGATGGATCCGGCCCCGGCCTGAATTGCGATGGGCAGGCCCGTACCGCCCACGGCGTGGCACAGCGTGCCCCTGCCCATCGCGGCGGCCTCGTCCACCAGCGCCCGGGCTTCGTCCAGCGCGTAGGCCTGGTCCAGCGGCCCGTTGCCGGGGCGACCCGAGGCTCCCCCGGTGGTGGCGAACTTGATCTGGTCGGCGCCGCAGCGCACCAGCTCGCGCACCTTGGCCCGGACGCCGTCGATCCCGTCCGCCACGCCGGGCGGCGACAGGGGATCGTGCCCCAATACGTGCTTGCTGTGGCCGCTGCCGCTCACCTTGTCCTCGATGCCACCGGTAGGCGTCATGATGTTGACCGAGATGATGAGGCGCGGCCCTTTGATGAGGCCACCCTCGACGGCCATCTTGAAACCGGCGTCCAGCCCACCGGCGTCGCGCACGGTCGTGTAGCCGGCAGCCAGCGTGTCTTCGATCACCTGTGCGGTCCTGATGTTGCTGAGGGACAGGGGTTCGTCCATACCCCAACGACCGGTCAGACCATAGCCGCCCGACGCCAGGTGGTCGTGTACGTCAATCAGGCCCGGCATGATGGTGTGGCCGGTGGCGTCCCGTACCTCGGCGCCTTCCGGGATGTTGACCGACGCCCGCGGACCCGCCTCGATGATACGGTCGCCGTCAACGAGCACCGTTGCGTTCTGAATCACCGGAGCGCCGGCGCCATCAATCAGGTTAGCGCCCACAATAGCCAGCATGGCACACCTCGTTGCAGGTTGAACAGATTTGACATCACGCTGCCACCACCCGGCCCGACACGCGAACCAACGGCGCAGCCAATCGGCACCGATGCTAAATTGGCCGCCGGCCCTTGTCAAGGACAACCTTGCACAGAACCCCGGCTGAAGCAGCCGGTTTTGCCGGAGGCCCCGGCGTGGCGCTGGGATATAATGACCTTCGCATAAGCAGTTGGTACGATGGCGGCATCTGCCGTCCACTGTCCACCCTCTGCCCTCCACGGATGGAGGCAAAAGACACCCTGCGGCGCCACCCGGCCGGCGCCGCTACAGGATATTGATGCACACGATCTCCGACAAATGGGTCGCGGTGACCCGCTACTTCCGCATCGCAATCACGATGATATTGACGGCAACGGCGGTGGGGTGCTTCGTCGGTAACCTGTTCGGCGGCGAATTGCCGCCGCTGGCTTACGTAATGGAGGACGGATCAAACGCTCAAATTTGGGTGGCAGACCCGAACAGCGACGAGTCCTTCCGGGTGTCGGGGCGCAGCGCGGACGCCCGTCATCCCCGCTGGTCCACCGAGCGCCGCCTCCTGGCGTGGATCTCGGTGGGCAATCCTTCCCGGTTGATGTACTACGACACCGACAGCGGCGATGTTTCCACCCTGGTGGACGGCGTCGAGGATTCCCAGCCGCCGGTCTGGTCTCCCGACGGCTCTCGCATCGCCTACGTGGCGAACGTCGATGGCGAGCCGGATATCTACATGGTGGACTTGTCCGACAGCCCGGCGACACGCCTCACCTTCAACGACGCCCTGGAACGCATCGGAGACTGGTCGCCCGACGGTCAATGGCTGGTGTTCAACGAGGCCGGCAGCGACGGCTTGCTGCTGCGAAATCCCGATGGCGTCAATCGTATCCTCCTTACCGACGGCCCAGATACCGACCCAGTATGGTCTCCCAAAGGGGACCGCATCGCCTTCCTCCGGCAGGCCGACGATGGGCGGGACGTGTACGTGCTGCGTCCCACTAACTCCGGTAATTGGGCACAGGACACCGATGAACTGCTGGTGTCCAACCTGACCGAGGATGAATTCTCCCTGTCCTGGTCGGCAGACGGACGCCGCATCGCCTTTGCCGCCCGAGGTGACGAGCAATCGGAGATTTACACCGTCCTCGTCGACGGCACCGACCTGCAGCGCCTGACGCACAATCGGGCCAACGACCTGTCACCCCGATGGTCCTCCAAGGGCGATAAAATCGCATTCGTGTCCCACGCCTACGGCAACGCCGAGATCCTTTACATGAACAGCGACGGCACCCGGCAGCAACGCCTCACCACCAACGACCACTCCGATACCCAGCCGGACTGGTAGCATTGCCGGCAGAGGCATTCGAAACACCCATGTCCACATCGTCACCAGACATCAACCCATCTCATGTCGATCCAGCGCCCGTCAATCCGGCGGATGTTGGCCCAATGCTGAGCCAGCTGAGCGCGCCCCTGGTCGCCGTGTCGGTGCGTTCCGGCCAGGTGGTCAATGCTCAGATTGCCGTTACCATCTCCTCCGCATCCATCGTTTTGCACCGGCCCCGGGTCATCGTGCAGATTTACCACACCAACTACACTCACCAGCTCATTGCCGAAAGCGGGGTGCTGGCCCTCAATTTCCTGTCGCCCGAACAACTGCCCCTGATCTGGCAACTGGGCATGCGTTCCGGTCGGGACACCGACAAGATGTCGGACGTTCCCTACGTCGTGGGATCTACGGGCAGCCCCATTATCGACGGCGGTTTTGGGTACCTGGACTGCCGCGTCGTCAACGCCATGGACGGCGGCGATATGACGGCCTTCCTGGCGGAGGTCGTCGCCGGGGAAACCCGAGGAGACCGGCCCATGCGCTGGCGCGACGCCCGTCCCCGGCTGCCCCAGCAGTGGGCCGACGAGTGGGACCGCAAAATAGCCGGCGAGATGGCCGTCTCGGAGCAGGGCATGTCGAGCCCCGACCCGGCGGCCTGGTCCCAACCCCCCGCTTCCTGGAGGAAAAATGACCCTGCCTGACCCGGGTATCGCCACCGACCCCGCCATCCTGGATTTGGTGGCCCAGATTCACGCCACGCCCGAGCAGGCCGTGTTGGCCGTTGCCGGCGCCGGCAACTATGCTCTGGCGTGGCTGCTGGGCGTGGGCGGCGCCTCCCGCACCGTCCTGGAGACCCGCGTTCCCTATGGCTACCTGGCGATGACCGACTTCCTCGGCGGGTACGCTCCGGAGCAGACCGTATCGGTCGATACCGCGCGGCGCATGGCCAGGTCGGCCTGGCAGCGCGGGATGCAGCTGCGGGAATCGCCCATGCCCATCATCGGCGTGGCCTGCACCGCCACCATCGCCACCGACCGCACCAAGCGCGGCGAACACCGGGCCTACGTCGCCACCTGGGACGACGCTGGCGTCGCCGTGGAATCGTTGACGCTGGAAAAGGGCCGGCGCGAACGGGCCGGCGAGGAGGACGTCGTGAGCCGCCTGGTGATCGCGGCGGTGGCGCGGGCCTGCGGCGTCGACGCTGAAATTGACCTGCGACTCGCTCCGTCGGAACGCGTCCACCGCGACACAGACCCACATGGCGACCCCATCGACCGGCTGCTCCTCGGTGACATAAGCTGGGTGACCGTCCATCCCGACGGGCGCATGGCGGCCGACGCCGACCCACCCGCCGCCCTGCTGCCGGGGTCATTCAACCCCCTCCACGACGGTCATGCCCAGTTGGCCGCCGCCGGCGGAATGGTCCTCGGACTCCCGGTGTCCTACGAATTGTCCGTCGTCAACGTGGACAAACCGGCCCTGACCCGTGGCGAGGTGCTGCGCCGGGTCCAGCAGTTCAACGGCGTCGGCACGGTGACGCTAACCCGCGCGGAAACCTTCCAGAAAAAGGCCGCGTTGTTCCCGGGCTGCGGGTTCGTCATTGGCTGGGACACCGCAATCCGGCTGATCCAGCCCCGGTACTACGGCGATTCGGAAGCGTCTATGCTAACCGCCCTAGCCCAGATGTGGGCTTCAGGATGCCGGTTCGCCGTGGCCGGACGCGCCGACGAAACGGGCGCCTTCCGCACGCTGGCCGACGTGAACATCCCGGGCGGTTTTCACCCGCTGTTCGGCGCCATCCCGGAACCCAACTTCCGCGCCGACGTGTCATCAACCAGCCTCCGCGCCTCCGGCAATGGTTAACCGTCACCAAACGCTCGTAACTCGCGTCTCCCCCTTCCATCCGGAGAGGGGCCGGGAGTGAGGGCAGACTCTAAAACGCCGCAGTCAACCGAACCACGTTTCGCGTCACCGCCCCGCTCATGCGTACCCACTGTGTCATTGCGAGCTTAGCGTGGCAATCCCGTCGTCGTAGCAACGGAGGTTCGCCAACGTGTGTCTAACCTCATCGAGATTGCCACGTCGCTGTGCTCCTCGCAATGACAGATTAAAGTGGGTACGCGTGAGCCTGCATCGCCGTTGACACTGTCCCGGCCCGTTGCTACGATGAGTCGGCCCCCGGAGCATGTCCGGGAGTAACTATGCGCCCGCCACACGCCGGGGCCGGAAACAACCGCTGATTGATATGGACACTCTGGCACTGCAAGCCTTCAACCCCGCCGCCTACGCCGGCAACTGGGCGGCGGTTGCCATCGCCGTCGTAATCGCCGTGGCCGCGATCGGCGCCATGTTCGCCGGCTCCCAACTGCTGTCGGCGCGCCGGCGGTCCGCAGTCAAGCTGACCACCTACGAATGCGGTATCCCGCCGACGCCTTTCTCCTGGTCCAACATCAACATCAGGTTCTATATCTTCGCCATCCTGTTCCTGATCTTTGATGTAGAAGCCGTGTTCCTCTTTCCTTGGGCGGTGGTGTTCCTTCAGGAAAAGGCAGCGGGCAATCCCATACCTTTCTACGCAATGATCCTCTTCCTGGCGATGCTGTTCTTCGCCATCATCTACGGATGGCGGAAAGGGGTTCTCGAATGGCAGAAGTAACTCCGCCCGCGCCCGGCGCCGACGACGCATCCGGCGCGCCGGCTTCCCCGCTGGCCACGCCCCAACCGATTGAAATCGTCATGGGTTCCGGCAATCGTCCTGGGCCCAGCTTGCTGAATCAGGCCACCGAGGGCAAGGTGCCCGGGGTCATCACGGCCACCACGGAGCAACTTTTCGCCATGGCCCGCAAGTCATCGCTATGGACGCTCAGCTTCGGGCTGGCCTGCTGCGCCATCGAGATGATATCCACCTACATGGCGCACCACGACTTCGACCGGTTCGGCGTGGTCACCTGGCCGTCGCCGCGTCAGTCTGACGTGATGATAGTGGCGGGCACGGTGGTCAAGAAGATGGCCGAACCCATCCGCCTGCTCTACGAGCAGATGCCGGAGCCCAAGTGGGTCATCGCCATGGGCAGTTGCGCCACCAACGGCGGCCCCTATTACCGTTCCTACTCCGTGGTGATGGGCGTGGACCACATCATCCCCGTGGACGTTTACGTGCCCGGTTGCCCTCCGCGACCGGAGGCGCTGCTCTACGGAATCCTGAAATTGCAGGAAAAGATCATGTCGGACGCTGGCGAACGTGGCGGACAGTCAGCAGAATAACGCCGTGCCGGCCAACGACGCGTCCGCCGAGGAGGAGGTCCAGGAGCCGAATCCCATCGACGACCTGTCGCCCCGGCATCGCGCCACCCTCGACCGCGCCGTTGCATTGCTGGACGGCTGGAATCCTGCCCCCGGAGTGCTGGGTGATTTGCCCCGGGTAACCGTCCCCGCCTCCGATATAGTCGACGTGTGCGTGGCGTGCCGCGATGACGGTGAACTGGATTGCCGCTTGCTGCTCTGCCTGGCCTGCGTCGATTACGAAGATCGGTTCGAGTTGGTCTATTTCCTGCAATCGCTGGCCGAAGAGCGCACCTTGGTTATCAAGGTCGACGTTCCCTACGAAAATCCCGAATTGCCCACCGTTTCCGGAGTGTGGCCGGCTGCCGACTGGTACGAACGCGAAGCCCATGACCTCTTCGGCGTGGTATTT
This sequence comes from Dehalococcoidia bacterium, assembly GCA_965220105.1. GTDB lineage: Bacteria > Chloroflexota > Dehalococcoidia > Lucifugimonadales > UBA3495 > Bin87. Next base: position 831,958 of record OZ244811.1, read on the forward strand.
CAGAGGCATCCCGATTTGTCGCCCCTGCTGCTGTATCCTGAATTCGAGGGCTTCCCCGGTCGCAAGGAATACGCCTTCAACGAGTACCGGGAATTCTGACGCTAAAGTGTTGGCTACGATGGGCACCCCAGATGAAACAGCGCCGGTGGAGTTGACCGCGCGGGTACTGGAGGCCGGAGGTCGTTTCGTCGCCGCCGTGGATGGGTTGGGTCTGGAGGGCTACGGCAGAACCCCAACCGCCGCTGCAGAAGCCCTGGTGCAGGCGGTGCGCGGCTGGCTCGAGCGCCAGGACACTACCGGTAAACTGGCCGAGGCGCTGGGGCTGGACGACCTGGATGAAGAGACGGAAATAGTCCTGCAATTTATCGCAGAAGATGCCGCTGGGGAAGATGCCGTTAGGGACGATGCCGCTGCCGACGAAGTTGATAAAGACGAGGTCGACGGATAGGGCATGGACCGGGTGGTTTATCAGATTGAAGAATCCCGGGCCGGCTCCGGCTGGTCGGCGCATTGCCCGGAGCTGGAGGTAACGGCCTTCGGCGACACCCGCGACAGCGCCAAGATGTCGTTGCGACGCCAGGTGGCCGACTATCTGGAAGACTGCGAGCAGCTTGGCGTCCTGGAAGACGTGCTCGTGGAGGCCGGTTTCTACGATAACGGCGACGCCTGGATGAGCGCGCTGGTTGAACCTCCCCAACCCAGCTTCCGGTTTCTCGGCTCCCCCTTCGCGCCGGACACTGATCAATAGACTTCCTGGACAGCCTCACAACTCGATGGAAACCTTTGCCTCAACCAACTGTGCTGACCATCATGGAACCGTCCCACAACTGTCATTCCCGCCAATGACCATCCCGCCCGGCAACCGTCATTCCTGCGAAAACGGGAATCCAGGAAACCCTGCCATAGGGGCGGGTTGGCGTTACGATACGCCTCTGGATGCCGGCTCAAGGCCGGAATGACGGTACAATAGTCTCGTATGGTTGAATCATCAACATCGCCGGCAAACTCCATTCGGGCCGACTCCCAGCCGGTGGAGATGTTGCTCAACATGGGCCCGCAGCATCCCTCCACGCACGGGGTTTTCCGCATGGTGCTGTGGGTGGACGGCGAAAAGGTCGTCGATGTGGAACCTCACATCGGCTATCTGCATCGGGGCTCCGAAAAACTGTGCGAGGGGGAGCAATACCACCAGGTCGTAACCCTCTTCGACCGCATGGACTACATCGGCAATTTCAACAACGAGCTGGCCTACTGCATGGCCGTCGAATCGTTGATGGGCATGGAGGTGCCGGAACGGGCCGAGTACATCCGGGTCATCCTGTGCGAACTGAACCGCATTGCCAGCCACCTCCTCTACGTGGGCACCATGGGCCTCGACGCCGGGGCCATGACGCCGGTCATGTTCTCCTTCCGGGGGCGGGAACGGGTGCAGGCGCTCTTTGAGGCCGTCTCCGGCGCCCGGATGATGCACAATTACTTTCGCGTGGGTGGTCTCAAGGAAGACGTGCCGGACAATTTCCGGCAATTGGTGGATGAACTGATGCCCCTGCTGCGGGAGGACGTAGAGCAGAGCGACCGCATCCTCACCTTCAACGAGATATTCCTGTCCCGCCTGAAAGACGTCAGCCCCATCGGCGCCGACGAAGCCATCTCTCTCGGCTTGACCGGCCCGCTGCTACGCGCCTGTGGGTACGAGTACGACGTTCGCCGGGCCCAGCCCTATTCCATCTACGACCGTTTCGACTTCGATATCCCGGTCGGGCTGGACGGCGACTGCTGGGACCGGCATTGGGTGCGGGTGCAGGAGATGTACGAGTCGTTGCGGATCGTCGATCAGGCCATGGAACAGCTGCCCGACGGACCCGTCACTTCGCCACTGGGCCGGCGGCTCATCCGCCCGCCCGCCGGCGAGGTCTACGTGCGCGCCGAAAACCCCCGGGGCGAGATCGGCGTCTACCTGGTCAGCGACGGCACCGACCGACCCTACCGCCTGAAAGTCCGGCCGCCGTCCTTCTGCAATCTGTCGGCGTTGCGCCGGCTCCTGCGGGACACCTGGCTCGCGGACAGCGTGGTGGTGCTGGGCTCGCTGGACATCGTGCTGGGCGAGGTGGACCGATGAACTTCCTCATCGACATCGCCTGGAGCGTCCTGGGCCTCGCGGTGATGTTCCTGGTGCTGTCCATCGTGGTGCTGTCGCTAACCTGGCTGGAGCGCAAAGCCCTGGGCCGCCTCCAGCTGCGCTACGGCCCAACCCGCACCGGGCTGTTCGGCTTGATGCAACCCATCGCCGATGCGGTCAAACTCATCATCAAAGAAGACATCATCCCCACCGATTCGGAAAAGGCAATCTTCTGGGTCGCGCCAATCATCGTCGTAGTGTCGGCCTTCGTCATCTGGGTCACCATACCCGGCGGCGATGGCGACAACGCGGTCGTTCGGAACCTGCCCCTGGGCCTGTTCTACATCGTCGCGGTCGCCGTGATCGGGATACTTGGCCTGGTGCTGGCCGGGTGGGGTTCGGCCAATAAGTACGGCATCATGGGCGGTCTGCGGTCGGCGGCGCAGCTCATCTCCTACGAAATCCCGGTGATACTGGTGGCGGCAGCGGTGGCCATCTTGGCCCAGTCCCTGGACATGCGTGAGATCGTGGGCCAACAGTCCACCTTGCCCTACATCGTCCTGCTGCCGTTGGGATTCGTCGTGTTTTTCGTCGCCGGCCTGGCCGAGGTGGGACGCACGCCCTTCGACATCTACCACGCCGAGAGCGAGGTGGTTGGCGGCCCCTTCGTGGAATACAGCGGGGCGCACTGGTCGGTATTCTTCCTGGCCGAATACATCAATACCTTCGCCATCGCTGCGCTGACGACATTGCTGTTCCTGGGCGGCTGGGGCGGCCCGGCGCTGCCCGACGTGGCCTGGTTCCTGCTCAAGACCTATGCGGTGGTGCTGGTGGTGTTCTGGGTGCGCGGAACCTTCCCCAGGCTCCGCATCGACCAGCTGATGTCCTTCGCTTGGAAGGTTATGGTGCCGCTGTCGTTCTACACGGTGATCATCGCCGCCGTATACCGTTTCTACGAGTGGCCCTGGTGGAGCCTTACCCTGTTGTCACTGGCCGGTCTGGCCGTGTCGGGCTGGATTATCTATCGCAGGATGACGGCGCCGGCCCGGCGGGTCGCCGAGGTGCGGAGCCGGGTGGAAGCCATGCGCCGGTCGTCGGCCCGACAGCGCACCTGACGCCGGATGCTGGTATCATGGTGGCGTCGTAACTGAAATCTGCGGCCTCTCCCAATGTCCTAACGCCCCACCGGAGCGCACAAAATATGCTGGAAAGTGTGAAGGGAATGATGCTGACGCTGGCTTCCACGGTTGCCGGACTGCGCCGGCCCGTTACCCAGCAGTACCCCAAGCAATCCACGCCGGTTCGGCCTCGTTTCATGGGCTTCCCGGCCCTGACGTGGGATGGCCAGATCGACGAGCCCTACTGCACCGGCTGCATGGTTTGCATCCGCAATTGCCCCACCCAGTGCATGTCGGCCAGCATGATGGACAACCCCAAACACCCCGAGGGCGAGAGCAGCCGCCGCAAGATTGTCGATTACTTTGAAATCAACCTCAATCGTTGTATATTGTGCGGAATTTGCGTTGAATACTGCAATTTCGACGCCATCGTAATGAGCCACGAGCACGAGATGAGCACCTATCAGCGCAACGGCGACCGGGTTGACTTGCCGGCGTTGCTGGAGATCGGCAAGAAATACCAGGACGTTACCGCGTGGGTCCCGCCAACCGTGCTCGCGAAACAGAAAGCCGACGCCGCCAAAGCCTCTGCCGAGGCCGCCGAGTCCTGACCCTGGCCGGGCCCGCCGTCCGTTCAATCTAAGAAACAGGCAATCGAGGAAACAGTGCCCAGAGAAGACGAACGATTTCGCAACCTGTCGGACCACCATCCGGAGTACTGCACGTGCGTGGAATGCGTGGAACTGCGCAACGCCGGCGGCGATGGTATCAATCCGGTGCGCGCCGTGGGCGGCCTCGTGGGCAAGCTGGCCGGCAAGGCGGGCAAAATCGGCAAGGGCAAGAAGCGGGGTAAATCCGGTGGGTCGGGAAAAGCCAGGGGACGCTCACAGGCCGCCGCCGAACCTGTCCGCAAGCACAAGGCCGATTGCGAGTGCGCCACCTGTACTCTGCTGAAGTCCATTTAGTGGCCGGATAGCATCGTCGTAGCCCCGGCCGTACCGCCTATTCCGCCATGCCGCCGCTGGAGTCCATTCCACACTGCCTGAGCCGCCGACCGGGCGGCTCCAAGTTTCAAACCCCAACGGGGTTTGGCTCCCGTCACACCCGTAGGTGGGACGGCTGACGGTGCAGCTGGCGCTCTTCACACTGGTAACGATTTTCACGCTGGGCGGGGCCATCGGCGTGGTGGCGACCCGCAACGTGGTGCATGCCGCCCTCTTCCTGCTGCTGTCCCTCCTTGGAGCCGCCGGAGTTTACCTGATTCTCTTCGCCGAATTCCTGGCGCTAGTTCAGATTCTAATTTACGGCGGAGCAGTAACCATCGTTGTGCTGTTCGCCGTCATGCTCACCCGGTCGTCCGAGTACCCCCGCATCACCGACAACCGCCAGTGGCCGCTGGGGTTGCTGGCGGCGTTGGCCGTATCCGGGGTGCTGGGAGCGGCGTTCTGGCTGGCCCCCCAGGTCACCGCCCAGCCCCAGGCGCCGGTCTTCACCGGTCTGGCCGCCTCCCTGTTCACCAAGTGGGCGCTGCCCTTCGAAATCGCCTCGCTGGTGCTGCTGGTAGCCCTCATTGGCGCCATCATCATCGCACGCACCCAGGCCAATACCGCGGCGGATGATGTTCCGCCGGACGGCCCGCGGTAATCGAGCATGGTGCCGTTGCTCTATTTCCAGTTGCTGAGCGCCGCGCTCTTCGGCATAGGCCTGTACGGTGTCCTCGCCCGCCGCAGCGCCGTGCTGATCGTTCTGTCCATCGAGCTGATGCTAAACGCCGTGAACATCAACCTGATTGCGGCAGCGTCCTACCTCAACGGAACCGGGCGGTTCGACGCCTTCGACGGCCAGGTGATCGCCATCTTCGTGATTACCGTAGCCGCCGCCGAGGTTGGATTGGCCTTTGCCATTATCCTGCGGATGTACCGCAACCGGGGCACCATTAACGTCGACGAAATCAACCTGATGAAAGGGTAGCGGCTGACGCTTCGTGATACTTGAAATGATGCCGCTGGCCTTCCTCATACCGGTGTTCTCGTTTGTAGCCTGCCCGTTGATTATCCTTTTCCAGCGATGGTTGCCGCTGCGTGGCGCGCCACTGGCGATCCTGGCCATCGGGGGCGGTTTTGTGGTGTGGGCGCTGGTCATGGTGGACTTCCTGGCCGCCGGCGACGCCAGCGCCGCCTGCGCCACCGATGGCATCACCCACGCCTTGACCTGCCATTTCAGCACCACCTGGTTCCAGGCCGGTCTGCCCGGTGTTGCCGATACCGTCGACCAGGCCATTCACGTGGACTGGGGCATCCTCATCGACCCGCTGACCGTCGTGCTCCTCGGCCTGATTACATTTGTGGCGCTGGGCGTCCAGCTGTATTCCCTGGAATACATGAAGGGCGACCCGCGGTTCGGTTGGTACTTCGCCTGGCAGGCCCTCTTCGTGGCGGCGATGCTCACCCTCGTCCTGGCCGACAATTTCCTGTTGCTCTACATCGCCTGGGAACTGGTCGGCCTGTGCTCGTACCTGCTCATCGGGTTCTGGTTCGAGAACCCCGGCCCACGGGAGGCAGCCAAGAAGGCCTTCGTGGTAACCCGCATCGGCGACGTCGGCCTGTTGGTTGGCATCCTGCTGCTGTGGGTCAACGTAGGCAGTTTCAGCATGAGCGAAGCCTTTGCGGCGGCCCAGGCCGGTACGTTGGGCAGTGGCGTCACCACGGCGGCGGCGATTCTGCTGCTGCTGGGGGCCATGGGCAAATCGGCCCAATTCCCCTTCCACGTCTGGCTCCCCGACGCCATGGAAGGCCCGACGCCGGTCAGCGCCCTCATTCACGCCGCCACCATGGTCATCGCCGGCGTGTACCTGGTGGCACGGGCCTACCCGATCTTTGCCGCTTCTCCCGAGGCTCTGATGGTTATTGCCGTCATCGGGCTCATCACGGCGCTGGGCGCGGCCACCATCGCCCTGGTGTCCACCGACCTGAAACGCATCCTGGCCTACTCCACGATTTCCCATTTGGGCTTGATGATGCTGTCGCTCGGGGCCCTGGGCTGGACGGCGGCAGTGTTCCACCTGATGGCCCACGGCTTCGCCAAAGCCCTGCTGTTCCTGGGCGCGGGCAGCGTGATGCACGGCGTCGGCGCCCACGGCGACGTCGACATCCGCCGCGTGGGCGGTTTGCGGCGGGCCATGCCGATAACAGCGGTGGTTTTCTCCATCGGCGCACTGTCCCTGGGCGGTATCCCCATTCTGTCCGGGTTCTGGAGCAAGGACGAAATCCTCCTGGCCGTATCCGCCGCCGCCCACCTTCCCGTTATCTTCATCGTGTTGGCCCTGTTAACTGCGTTCCTTAGCGCCCTGTACATGGCCCGGGCGATGTTCGTCGTGTTCTTCGGCCCGGAGGGCGAGGACAGCGCCCACGCCCACGAATCGCCCATCTTGATGACGGGCGTCCTCATCGTGCTGGCGGTGCTGGCGATCGGCTTCGGCTGGATCGCCTTCGACTGGCCTGGCGAGTTTGGCGGCTTCGGCGGTTTCGTGTTCTACGCTCACGCCGAGGGCTTCCACTTCAACCTCGTGCTGGGGATCCTGTCCATCGTGCTGGCGGTGGGAGCCTTCGTGGCCGCCTGGCTGGTCTACGTCCGCCGGTCCTGGTCCATCACCCGCTGGCGGGCCAGGTTGGCGACGGCGCTGCGCCTGGTGGAGAACCGCTACTACGTGGACGAAACCTACCAGTGGGCCATCGACCGGGTGGTGCTGACCGTATCGGCGGCGCTGGCCTTCTTCGACCGGGCGGTGGTCAACGACGTTGGCGTCAACGGGCCGGCCGACGTAGTTCGCAAGGCGGGATTCGCCCTGCGCCTGCATGTCACCGGGCACGTTTACTCTTACGCCATGGCCGTGGCCCTGGGCGTAATCGCGTTGGCCGTCTTCTGGTGGCTACGGTCGGCATAGACGGCGGACACGCGCGTACTACAGATGGCTAATTTCGATCAGGTTGCGTTGCTGCTGCTGGTGCTGATACCGCTGGCCGGCGCGGTGCTGGCCATGTTCCTGCCCCGGGACCGACCCCGGGACGTCTGGCAGTTCGCCATCTTCATCGGCGTCATCTCGCTGGCGCTGTCCATCGCCGTCTTCATACGGTACGACTACGGCCTGGGCGGAGTGCAGTTCCCCCGGGAATACGCCTGGATTGGGCATCCCGTCAACATCAGCCTGGATCTCGGTGTGAACGGCATCGGCGCGCCCCTGGTGCTGCTCAACGGCATCGTGCTCATGGGCGCCATCCTCATCAGCCAAACCATCCGCACGCGCACCCGGGATTTCTTCGTCCTGCTGCTGGTCCTGGGGGCCGGCGTGTACGGCGTCTTCATCGTCCGCGACCTCTTCTTCCTGTTCTTCTTCTACGAACTGGCCGTGCTGCCCATGTACCTGCTAATCGGGGTTTGGGGTAGCAGCACCGACTTCAGGTCGTTCCTGCGTACCAAAGAATATGGCGCGATGAAGCTCATGCTAATGCTGGTCGCCGGTAGCGTCCTCATCTGGATCGGCATCCTGGCCGCCTACGTAGCGTCCTCCCAGGCCGGCTCGCCCACGTTCAACATCGACGAGTTGATGCGGCTCCAACAGGCCGGCGCGTTCTCCACGACCATGCAGTTGTGGGTGTTCCCGCTGTTCGCGGTTGGGTTCGGCACGCTGGCGGGTCTGTGGCCCTTCCACACCTGGTCGCCCGACGGCCACGTTGCCGCGCCCACCGGTGTCAGCATGCTCCACGCCGGCGTGCTGATGAAGCTGGGCGCCTTCGGGATCATCCAGGTGGGCATGGCGCTGACGCCGGTCGGCGCCGAATTCTGGACGCCGGTGCTCATCGGCCTGGGCACCGTGAACGTCATCTACGGCGCGATATCCGCCATGTCCCAAACTGACCTCAAGTACGTCATCGGCTATTCCAGCGTGAGCCACATGGGTTACGTCCTCATGGGAATCGCCACTCTGCACCCCGTGGGTCTCGCCGGAGCCGTGCTCCAGATGTTCTCCCACGGCATCATGACGGCGCTCATGTTCGCTATGGTCGGCGCAATTTACGAGCGGGCCCACATCCGCGATTCGATGATCCTGAACGGCCTCATCAAGCGCATGGGCGTTACCACCTTCTTCTTCGCTGCCGCCGGCCTGGCGTCCCTGGGCCTGCCCGGCATGAGCGGCTTCATCGCCGAATTCATGGTGTTCACCGGAGCCTTCCGCACCTACTGGCCGCTGGCTGTGCTGGGCGTAATCGGCGCCGCGATTACCGCGGTGTACATCCTGCGGCTGCTGGCCCGTTCCTTCTTCGGCGAGGCCGATCCCCAGTGGGACAACCTCACCGACGCCAGTCCCGTTGAAAAGGGCGTCGGTGCCGCCTTCGTCATCATACTGATTGCGGTGGGCGTCTGGCCGGCCCCGCTGCTGCGCGTCATCAACACCGGCGTCGCAGGGGCGCTGGCGGTCCTGCCGGGTGCGTAGCTGATGGAAGCCGGACTGACCACCAACCTGTTCCTGCTGACGCCGGAATTCGCGCTGACGGCGCTGGCCTTCCTGGTGTTCACCGTGGACCTGTTCCTGCCCGAGCGCAGCAAGGAGTGGCTCGCTGCTCTGTCCGTGCTCGGTTTGGTCGGTGTCATGGTGATTGCCCTGCTGATGCTGCCGGGACGCCACGCCGAGCTCTACGGCGGTTTGATGGTCGTCGATGGGTTCGGCCTGTTCTTCAAGATATTCTTCCTGGCCATCGGCATCGGCATCATTGCCCTGTCCGTGGAATACGGTCGCGACCGGTTGCAGCACCGGGGAGAGTTCTACGGGCTGATCCTCTTCTCCATTGTGGGCATGAACCTGATGGCCATGTCCCGGGAGCTGCTGACTGCCTATATCGCCCTGGAGCTGCTGTCCTTCAGCCTCTACGTCCTGGTGGCCTACGGCCTGCGCGAGGCGCGCTCCAACGAGGCCGGTATCAAGTACATCATCATCGGGGCGCTGTCGTCGGCGGTGATGCTCTACGGGTTGAGCAACGTGTACGCCGCCCTGGGCACCACCTACTTCGTCGACATCGCCGCCGAACTGTCGTCGCCCGACACCGTTAGCCCGGTGCTGTGGGTGGGGGTTGCGCTGCTGGTGGTCGGATTGGGATTCAAGCTCTCGGCGGTGCCCTTCCACATGTGGGCGCCGGACACCTACGAGGGAGCCCCCTTGCCCGTCACCGCCTACCTGGCCATTGGCTCCAAGGCGGCGGCCTTCGCGTTGACGCTGCGCCTGTTCGCAGAAGCGATCGCTCCCGCGGCGGACCGTTGGGGCGAATGGCAATTGGTGATAGCCGTCCTGGCCGCGCTCACCATGCTGCTCGGTAACCTGGTGGCCCTGGCGCAACGCAACCTCAAACGCCTGATGGCGTACAGCAGCATCGGACACGTAGGTTACGCCCTGGCCGGCGTGGCGGTGATGGGCAGCGATTTCGCCCTGGCCGCCAAAGCGGTGATTTTCTATCTGGTGGTGTACGCGGTCAACAACCTGATCGTGTTCGCCGCCATCGCGGCCTACTACAACCGGGAAGGCCGGGATGACATCGCCGGCCTCGGTGGCCTGGCCGACCGTCAGCCGTTTCTGGCGGCGGTTATCGCCGTCGGGCTGTTCTCGCTGGCCGGGTTGCCGATATTCGGCGGATTCACCGCCAAGTTCTACCTGTTCGCGGCGGTGGCGGATGGAGGCTTCCTCTGGCTGGCCGTCGTGGCGATATTCAGCAGCCTGGTGTCCCTGTACTACTATCTCCAGGTGCTGCGCCAGATTTATATTGAGCCGGCGCGCCGCAGCGACGACGACGAAGTTGAAGCACCCGCCGACCATACAACCGGCGACGTCCCGGCTGGGCATGGCGACGACCACGGCGAGGCCGCGCCCCCGCCACCGCCCCTGCAACGTCCCTCATTATTGCTGACGGCCACCATGGGTCTGGGGGTGCTTATCGTCACCTGGCTCGGCATCTACCCAGCGCCCTTGCTGGCAATCATTGAAGTTGCCAGCTCCGCGATAATACCCCTCGGATGATCCGGTTTCCCCATCTTGCCATAACCCGTCTCAGTATAGGAGAGCAGCAATGATTATCGCCGTGATTGGCAACTTTGACCCCCCGCCGCACATTTACGCGCTGGCTGAGGAGGTTGGGCGAGAATTGGGGCGCCGTGGCGTGAGTCTGGTATGCGGTGGTTTGACCGGAGTCATGGAGGCGGTGTGCAAGGGCGCCAAATCGGAGGGCGGTACGACCATTGGCATTTTGCCGGGCGGTTCTCCGGCCACGGCCAACGAATACGTCGACATCCCGGTTGCCACCAATATGGGATACGCCCGAAACGTTGCCGTGGTCAGCACGGGTCGGGCGGTCATCGCCGTTGGCGGCGCTTTCGGCACCCTTTCCGAGATTGCCTATGCGTTGAGTTACGGCATCCCGGTGATTTCGCTGAACAGCTGGCCGCTGACACTGCGCGGTGACGGACACCCGGTCGGTGACGGATACATCGTGGCCGATGACCCAGCGGACGCCGTGAAAAAAGCCATCGCCGCTGCCGAGGCCCGCACCGCCGACACTGCCACCGTGGCATTTTCCGAACCCATAACGAGAGAAGCCTGATGGATGATGCTACGATTGCCGCCGTCGACGGACGGGAGGCGCTGGACTCCCGGGGCAACCCCACCGTTGAGGCCGAGGTAACCCTCTCCGACGGCAGCGTTGGTCTGGCCCTGGTTCCGTCGGGCGCCAGCACCGGCAGCTACGAGGCGCTGGAGCTGCGCGACGGCGACGCCGCCCGGTTCGGTGGCAACGGTACCCTGAAGGCCGTCGCCAATATCGCCAATCACATCACTCCCGACCTGGTTGGAACGTCTCCATTCGACCAGGCCGCCGTGGATTCCCGGCTGCGCGCCCTGGACGGCACCGACGACAAGAGCGGTCTCGGCGCCAACGCCGTCCTGGCAGTGTCAATGGCTACGGCGCGGGCCGCTGCGGTATCAGCTAACGGCGGGGCCCTGTGGCGGTACCTCGCCGGCGGAAGGGAGGTCTCGTTGCCGGTGCCTTTGCTTAACATCCTCAACGGAGGCCGCCACGCCACCAACTCCGCCGACGTGCAGGAGTTCATGGTTGCCCCGGTCGGGTTCGACCGCTTCGCCGACGCCCTGCGCGCCGGCGTGGAAACCTACCAGTCGCTGAAGGCCATCCTGCGGAGCGGCGGACACAACCTGAACGTGGGCGACGAGGGCGGTTTTGCGCCCACTCTGCCCACCAACCGCGACGCCATCGAAGTGGTGCTGCGGGCCATCGAATCCGCTGGATACGAACCCGGTCGCCAGGTTTACATTGCGCTGGACGTGGCCGCATCGGAACTATGGAATGCCGACACCGAGCGGTACGACCTGGAGCGGGAGGGAACTTCCCTGACCGCCGACGAACTGGTGGATCTGTACGCCGGCTGGTGTGCCGAGTATCCCATCATCAGCATCGAAGACGGGTTGTTCGAGGACGACTGGAAGGGCTGGACGGCGCTAACCTCCCGGTTGGGCAAGCAGGTCCAGCTGGTGGGCGATGACCTGCTGGTGACCAACATTTCCCGCCTGCGTCGCGGCATCGACTCCTCGGCCGGCAACGCCATCCTGCTCAAACCCAACCAGATCGGCACCCTCTCGCAGACGGCGGAAGCCCTCGCCATGGCTCGGGAAGCCGGCTGGACGGCGGTGATGAGCCACCGCTCCGGCGAAACCGAGGACACCACCATCGCCGACCTGGCGGTGGCCTGGAACGTCGGTCAAATCAAGACCGGTGCGCCGGCCCGCTCTGAGCGGGTGGCCAAATACAATCGCCTGCTGAGGATTGAGGCGGAGCTGGGTGCCAACAGCCGTTACGCCGGAAGGTCTCCCTACGCCGGGCTCGGTCGGTCGATGTAACGGAAAAGTTAACGATTTGCGCCCAATCGCCCCCGACGGATGATATAATCGCCGTCGCCGGGCATGTCAATTCGGCTGATTGGCCAGTTCCCGACACTGCGTATTTCGGGCCGTTTCGACTTCCATATCCAACACTATTGACGGGAGGGACACCGGGATGGTGACGCGCATTGGTATCAACGGTTTCGGTCGCATCGGGCGCCTGGTGGCCCGGGCGGCATTGTCCCATACTTATCACGACCGCCTGGACCTGGTCGCGGTCAATGGGCGCGGCGACACGGAAACCGCCGCCCACCTGTTCAAATACGACAGCACCTACGGGCCTTATGTAGGGACGGTCGGCTCCGACAACGGCAACCTGGTCATCGACGGCAAAACGATCCGCATGTTCCAAGAGGACGAACCCGCTAACATCCCCTGGTCGGAAATGGGCGTGGACATCGTCGTGGAGTGCACCGGAAGGTTCACCGACGCCGCCCAGGCTGTGGCCCACATCGAGAGCGGCGGAGCCGACAAGGTGATCATCTCGGCGCCGGCCCGGGGAGCCGACGCCACCATAGTCCTCGGAGTCAACGACGAGGTGTATAACGGCGGCGAGCATCGGGTGATTTCCAACGCCTCCTGCACCACCAACTGTTTCGCCCCCATGGTCAAGGTGCTCCACGATGCCTTCGGTGTGGAGCGCGGCTTGATGTCCACCATCCACGCCTACACCAACGACCAGAGCATCCTGGACCGCAACCACCGGGACCTGCGACGGGCCCGGGCAGCGGCCCAGAACATCATCCCCACCAGCACCGGCGCGGCCCGCTCCGTCGGCGTGGTGTTGCCCGAACTGGAAGGCAAGCTGCACGGGATCGCCTACCGCATCCCCACCTCGGTGGGTTCCGCCACCGATTTCGTCGCCGACCTGAAACAGTCGGTCACCAGGGACGACGTGAACGAAGCGTTCAAGGCCGCCGCCGCCGGGCCCATGAAGGGCATCCTGGAATATACCGAAGACCCCATCGTCAGCTCGGACATCCGCGGCAACACCCACAGCTGCATCCTCGACGGTTTGAGCACCATGGTGCTGGACAACAGCATGGTCAAGGTGCTGGGCTGGTACGATAACGAATGGGGCTACTCTTGCCGCACCGCTGATCTGTGCTGCGTGGTGGGCGGCCAAGGCGGCTGACCAACTTGCCCGCGCTCTCGTCGGGTTTTCCGGCCCCCCTGCGCAGGCTGTGGGGGCCGAATTCGCTGTTAATCGCGCTGCTCCTGACCGCGCTGCTGTTCCGTCTCTATGGTATCGATTGGGACGACGGCCACGGCTTCCATCCCGACGAGCGCTCGTTCTACCTGCGGGCCGACGATATGTTCCGCACCCTGGTCAAAGCGCCCGGACACGAGCGTTGGCTGGCGGAGTGGCCCGCCATGGAGCCCGGCCTGCCCAACTTCCGGACGGCGTGGTCCGCCGAGCGCAGCCCCCTCAATCCCCACTGGTTCCCCCTGGGCAGCGCGCTCATCTATGCCCTGGTGCTGGTGCGTTCGGTCGCCGAGCTGTTCACCGACTGGGGCGCTATGGACCTGCGCTTCGTCGGGCGTACGCTGGCGGCCCTGGCCGACGTGGGCTCGGTCGCCCTGATCTACCGCATCGGCCGGCGCGTGTACGGCCGCTGGACCGGGCTGCTGGCGGCGGCCCTGGTGACTTTTGCCGTCATCCACATCCAGCACGCCCACTTCTACCGACCGGAGCCGTTCACCGTCCTCACGTCACTGGCGGCATTGTGGGCCATGCTGCGCTTCATCGACCGGGGGCGCGCCCGGGATGCAGCGTTGCTGGGCGCTTTGGTCGGGCTGGCGATGGCCCCCAAGATATCGGTTGCGCCGATCCTGGCGCCCCTGGCGCTGTCCTTCCTGTGGGTGGCCAAGGACCGGGCCGGCGGCAGCTGGTCCCAATTCACGGTTCCCGCCGCCGTTCGCATCCTCCCCCTGGCCCTGCTGGCCGGTGCGACCGCCCTGGCGGCCTTCTTCATCACCACACCATACGCCCTGCTGGACTTCGGCGCCTTCATCGATGATATCCGGCAACAGACGGCCATGGCCCGCGACGCCTGGGTCTTCCCCTTCGCCCGCCAGTACATCGACACGCCGCAATTCGCGTACCAGATTCGCCAGGTCGCCGTTTGGGGAGTCGGGTGGCCCCTGGGGATTGCCCTGTGGCTGTCGGCCCCGTTCACGGCCTGGTTGGCGTGGCGGGGCGGGTTGGCGCAGCGGGCCGACCTGCTGTTGCTCGCGTGGGCCGTTCCCGGGTTCGTGTTCCTGGAGCTCTTCGAGGTCAAGTTCCTGCGCTACGTCTTTCCCCTGGCGCCCTTCTATCTCCTGATGACCGCCCGCATGTTGAGCGCGACAGTCGATTGGGCGCGCCAACGACGTATTCGACCACCCGTTGCGGCCAGATTGCAGCCGCATGACGCCCCCTTTTCGGAGGAATGGCACGCCACGCCGCCAACTGTGGGCGACGACGTGATATTTGACGAACCCCTGGCCGGTGATGCCCCGTTTTCGGAAGAATGGCACGCTACGCCGCCCCTGGCCGGCGCTGTTACGCCATCAGTGGCAGCGTCGGCGACGCCGCCTCCAGCCGCCGGACTCAAACCGTTCGCAGGTCTGCAACCTGTGCTCGACCGTTGGGCCTTCCCGGTCAGCGTTGCGGCGCTGGTGGTCGTCATCGCCGGAACGGTGCTCTACGCCATCGCGTTTGTGGGCGTCTACTCCCGCCAGCATACCGCCGTGTCGGCATCGGAATGGATAAACGCCAATGCGCCGCTGGGATCACGGATCATCAACGGCGGCTCCTTTTGGGATGAGCGCGTGCCCGATCTGGGGCGGTACGACGTTTGGACTTTCCCCGCTTACCATCCGGACACGGACGTTACCAAGATGCGGGAGCTGGTCGAGCGGCTGTCCAGCAGCGACTACGTGGTGTTTTATTCAAACCGGGCGTACGGAGCCGTGACCCGGTTACCCGACCGGTATCCCCAGAGCGCTGCTTTCTACCGGCAACTGTTCGCTGGCGAGCTCGGCTACCGCCTGGAACGCGCATTCGTCTCCTATCCTAGCCTGGCCGGCGTATCGTTCCGCGACGACCCCTACGACCGGGCTGGCTTGCAACCACCGCCATTGACGAGCCCGGACGCTGACGATGGACGTCCGTCGGGGTTGGTCGTCAACCTGGGTTACGCTGATGAGAACGTGGTGGGTTACGACCATCCCCAAGTGTTACTGTTCCGCAATGTAGAACGCTTGCCAGCGGAGGTATTGTCCGAGCGTATCCTGACCGGCGAGCAATCCGACGCCACGGTAGCGCCCTTGATGTTCGGCCCGGAACAGTTGGCGCGCCAGCGTGAAGGGGGTACCTGGTCGGAGGTGTTCAATCGAAACGGCTGGCCGGCCCGGGTTCCCGGGCTGGCCTGGCTGCTGGTGGTCGAACTGATCTGCCTGGTCGCCTTCCCGTTGACGTGGTGGTTGATGCGGCCTCTGCCCGACCGGGGCATCCTGTTCGCCCGCGCCGCCGGACTGTTGCTGGTGGCCTGGGTAGCCTGGATGCTGACGAGCTCCGGCTGGCTGCAATTTTCATCGGGGACGGTCTGGCTGGCCCTGGCCATCGTCGCCGTCCCGTCGTCAACGGTTTTGTGGATGCAGTGGAGGGCGATGCTCCGCTGGCTGCGGGACCGCTGGAAACTGGTGGCGACCGCCGAAGGGCTGTTCTTGCTGGCGTTCGTCGGATTTCTGCTGATCCGGGCGGCCAACCCCGACCTGTGGCATCCCTGGCGGGGGGGTGAAAAGCCTATGGAATTGGCCTACTTCACCGCCGTCGCGCGCTCGTCGGTGTTGCCGCCGTACGATCCCTGGTTCGCCGGCGGCTACCTGAACTACTACTACTGGGGTTATTTCATCCTGTCGGCGCCGCTGCGGATCACGGGGATTCCACCGACCACGGCCTTCAACCTGGCCGTTCCCCTGCTCTTCGCGATTACCGCCACCGGCGCCGGCTCGCTCGTGTACAACCTGGTGGCGTCGACCCGAAACCCGGGCGAAGGCTCGCCATCGTCACCGGCTGCGGACCACCCTGCCGGCCGGTGGCTTCGGCTACGCAGCGGTGCGTTAGCGGCGGGAGTCGGCGCCGCGCTGATGGCCACCGTCGCCGGCAATCTCGATGGGGTCGTGCAACTGGTGGAATTGGGCCGCGCCCGCGCCGAGGGTGTGGCGGTCACCCTGGCCAACTTCGATTTCTGGCGCAGCAGCCGGGCTATCCCGGTGCTGGACGAGTTCCAACCATCCCGGCTGACGCCCTGGATCGACGAGCGCAACTGGGTTGAGACGGGTTTCCACATCACCGAATTCCCTTTCTTCACCTTTCTGTTCGCGGATTTGCACGCCCACATGATGACCATGCCGTTCGCGCTGCTGGCCCTCGCCCTGGGGTTCGGCTTGTTGCTGGGTCTCGGCAGGCTGCGCGGGTGGCGTAACCCGTGGCCGTGGCTGTGCGTGTCCCTCCTCGGTCTGACGGTGGGCAGTCTGTGGACGATCAACTCCTGGGAATACCCGGCCTATGCCCTCCTCATGGTCGGGGTTTGCATCGCGGCGGCTTGGTTTATTCCTGGATCGGTCAGGAACCGGGTGACCACTGGCGTCGCCCTGTCAGCCTTGGCCGTTGCGATCAGCTACGTTGCCTTCCTGCCCTTCCACGCCGCAACCGAAACTTTCGGCGCCGGCATCGAGGCCACTCGCTGGCGCACGCCGTTGACCAATTTCCTGCTGATTCACGCCCTCCTGTTGCTGGGGGCGGCGTCCCTGCTGGTGGCCGCCTTGCCATCCGCCGTTGCGCCCCTGGTCGGCCGTTGGCGCGGCGGCGCGCCGTTGACCGCAGTACAGCAATGGATGGTGGCGGCGGTTGCGCTGGGCGTGCTGTTGGCTTTCTACATGCTGGCCGCCGGGTTCACCACCGCCGGCGTGCTGACCGTGATGCTCGCCCTGTCGGGCTGGGCGCTGCTGGCGGCAATGCTGGCTCCCCATCCCCGCTACGGACGCCCCGACGTGATGGCGCTGGGCATGTTGTCCCTGGCCCTGGCAGTCGGCATCGGCGTCGAGTTCCTGCGCGTCGAGGGCGATATCGCTAGGATGAACACCCTGTTCAAATACTACCTGGTGACGTGGCTGTTGTACGCCGCCGTGGCCAGCTACGGATTCTGGCGCATCTGGAACGCGTCGGCGGGTTACCGGCTCGGTCTGCGACGGGGAATTCGCTGGGGCGGCGCCGGTGCGGTCGCTATCGTCGCCGCCGGCGTGCTGGTATACCCGGCGTTGGCAACCCCCGTCCGCATCAGCGACCGGTTCGGCGAAACCCCGCTGACGCTGAACGGAGCGGCGTGGATGCCGGCCGCCGTGCATTGGGAGAGGGAGACGCCCATCGAACTGCGGTGGGACGCGGAAGCGATCCGTTGGCTGCAGGATAACGCCCGCGGAACGCCGGTGGTTCTCGAAGCCCACGGCGACCAGTACCGTTGGAATGGCCGCATTTCCGTCTACACCGGCCTCCCCACCGTGTTGGGATGGCCCTGGCACCAGATTCAGCAGCGCAACGATCGGGATGCCGTGGCTCGCCGGGCCGCCGACATCGTCCGGATCTACGACACCCCGGACAACGCCCGGGCCTGGCATCTGTTGGCAAAGTATGAGGTAACATATATCGTGATAGGTGACCTTGAACGCATCTATTACCGTCCGGAGGGAATCGCCAAATTCGAAGCGATGGCGGCCACCGGCGTTATCGAACTCGTTTTTGCCAACGAAGGCACCCGCATTTACCAGGTAGTTGAGCGCTAATACCGATGATATATGAAATCGTCCCATTGATTCGCGATATTGCCATCATCGTGATGGCGGTGCTCGTAACCGCCCTCTCGATAACCCTGCTGATTATGCTGCGGAAGGTTTATCCGCCGTTGCGCCGGGGTGTCTCCAATTTCGAGATGGCGTCCCAGTTGATGCTGGACGTCGCCTCGCGAGTGGCCACCATCGTCAGCGTGGGCAGCAATCTGGCCGGCCTGTTCCGCGATATAGTGCAGCGCCTGCGCAATCGGGGCGTCACGGAGGAGGGCCCCCCGGAATCGGAAGATATCCAACCTCCATAGCTCGGTCGGAAGGGGTTGCGGTGGAGGGCCTTTCCATGGTCCATAGACTCGTTGTTCCGGAGGAGGCCGGCACCCAGAAATGCCTTAATTGCCGCCACCGGCCCTCTGCCTGACGCCTCTGGATTCCGGCTCAAGACCCGAATGATGGGATAATTGAAAAGCCTTGGGGTGGTGTAGTGGCGAAGCCAGTTCCATTTGATTGCGTGATATAATCCGGCCAAAATATCAACACCGAGAGATGCAGATGAAAGGCCACATCCTGGAATACTCGGTACAAACAAACACGGGTATCATCAGTGGTGAGGATGGCCAACGTTATACTTTTGAGGGTGCAGATTGGCAGAGCGCAGATCCGCCGCGACGTGGTATGGCTGTGGACTTTGCACCCAGCGGCGACCGGGCAATTGAGATATATGTGGATGTGGCGCAAGGTGTGCGCCAACCGCCGGCTGGGGAGCGGCCCGGGGTGCGAAACATTGGCGTCACATGCCACCAATGCGGTGCGAGCGTAATTCCTCAGGGAGCCATTAACTGGTTGCTTTTCATCATTTTCCTGTTGCTGTGCTGCCCTGCGGCTGTCATCTATCTCCTGGTACAGTCAGGTAAGCCGCCCACTTGCCCAGTCTGCGGAGGCAGCAGCTTTGAGTACCCCACCGGGTAGCCGTTGGTCGAATGGGAGAGGTAGCCGTCTCGCCAAGTTTATACGTCTGGCCTTCACTCACCATACGGACTTGTACATCCATCGCACTATAGGCTTCAGCATGCTGGGCTGGGAACAGCGGTTCTGCACCAGGTGCAGCGCCCAATGGTCAGGCGTCGTAGTCTGCGTTGCCGCGGCGCTGGTTGCGCGGCTCGAAATCTCCTTGATACCCTGGTCGATAGCAGTCGTCCTTTTACCGTTGCCCGCTCTAATCGATTGGGTCACTCAAACATGGGGTATCAGGGAGAGTAGCACTTTGCTCCGACTCGTCACGGGTGCATTGCTGGGTATAGGCATTGGTCTGGAAATAGTTGCTGCTGCACAACTACAGTGGAGCCGTCTCTTGGTGGGTTTCGTGGTTTTTTGTGGTTATGTTTTGGCAATTTACCTGTTGTTCAGGATTAGTCCAGCCCGTCCGCATTATCTTTACGACCTGATTGACGAAGCCGCCCGCATTCTCAAATGACGACTCCCATGTCGAATAGCTATGGTCAAATATCTACGGGTACCCGTCAGCCTCATCTCATCCGCCGAGCCCGCCCACGTTTTTGACCCGCCGGATTGGTTGCCATATAATCGGCGTCGCTGCGCCGCCATTGATAATCTCGCCGGCGCCGGAGGTAACACCGTGGCCATCGAATCCGTCCGAGTCGGCTTGATTGGAGCCGGACGAAACACCCGCGACAGGCACATTCCCGGGTTCCACAGCACCGCTGGCGTCGAGATTGGCGCCGTGGCCAACCGCAGCCGGGAGTCGGGACAGCGTGTCGCCGACTCCTTCAATATCCCGACCGTTTACGACGATTGGGAAGAGCTGCTGGAGGACGAAAGCCTGGACGCCGTTTGCATCGGCACCTGGCCCTACATGCACCGCACGCTGACCATGGCATCCCTCGCCGCGGGCAAGCACGTGCTTTGCGAGGCGCGGATGGCGATGAACGCTGGCGAAGCCCACGAAATGCTGGCCGCCTCTCAGGCGTCACCCAACCTGGTGGCTCAAATCGTCCCTTCGCCCATGACCTTCGGCATCGACGACCTGCTGATCCGCCTGGTGTCCGAGGGGTTCCTGGGAGACTTGGTTTCGGTGGAAATCCAGTCCCTCACCGGGTTCGCCGACCGCGATTCAACGATGCACTGGCGGCAGGATCGGGACCTGAGCGGGTTCAACATCCTGAACATGGGCATCTGGTACGAAGCCATGATCCGCTGGGTCGGTCGCGCCACGCAGGTTATGGCCATGTCCAAAATCACGGCGCCGCACCGGAAGGACGACGATGGCAACTGGCGCTCGGTCACCATACCGGACACCGTGGATATCCTGGCCAGGTTGGCCAATGGCGCCAACGCGCACCTCAGGTTCAGCGCTTGCGCCGGCCTGTCCGCCGGGAACTCGGTTTGGCTGTACGGCACCGACGGCACCATCCATGTGGACAATCAGATGCGGGTGTTCGCCGGCAAGCGCGGAGATTCTGAGTTGCAGGAAATCGCCAATCCGCCTGAAGGTCGTTACTCCTGGTCCGTGGAGCAGGAATTCATCGCTTCGATACGTGATGGATCACCGGTGATGCGTACGCCCTTCAACATCGGCGTGCATTACATGGAGTTCACCGAAGCCGTCACCGCAAGCGCGCAAAGCGGCGAGGCGATTGCGTTGCCGTTGTAACAGGCCGGCCAGCGCCGCAAAACGTAGGGGCGATTTTATCCGTCGTCCCTATGGGTTGCGTCATCTACATCGCCATTCAGCAGGGTTTCAAGTTCCTCCGGGGTGACGTTGAAAGTCCTCGAGCCGGTAGAATCGTCCTGCACTACGATACTGCGCAGCACTTTACGTACCCGTTGCACTTCTTGCCGGCGTCCTTCCTGTCTTCCTTCTTCTCGTATCTTTTCTCGCACTGCCCTTCTGATTTCCGACCTTTTCTCAAACAATTTCCGTCCTCCGTCAAACAGGCCGGCCAGCGATATCACAAAAGCCCAGTACAACCGCGTTACGGCGGTTTCAAAATACTGAAATGCCCGAATATCCGACCCGGCGAACTCCTCCAGAACTGCGATACTGACGCACCCGACGATGGTAAACCCGGCAACCTGCCACCATATACCCCGTTCGGATAGTTCGCTCGGCAATTCTGATGTTCTCATTTTAGCATTGGGAAAGATTGCTTTGAATACTATATGTCCAACAGACAGGCGATGACTTGCGGCGCGGCGATGGCAGCCCGATCTGACAGCTCGGCGTCGGTGAGGGTTACGATTGGGTGCTCGATAACGGCTACCCGGTATTCAGGGTCGCCGCGCATCCGGGACATGGCCCGGGCCTGGCTGACGAAGGGCCTGGTGGTCAACACGGTGGACGGCACGCCCAGCAGCTCGGTTTCCATTGCGTCGTGCACACTGCACGCGGTGCAGGACCCTCATTCCGCGGTGGCGTGGATTGCCACGTCGATGCTGTCCGCCGTGCGCTGCAGGTCTTCGATGCGTGCCGGCCATTGCCAACCACCCTTGTTGTGTTCCACCGTGCCGGCGATGTCGTACCGCTCGCCGATGATGGCCGCGATGCGTCGCAGCAAATCCTCGGAGTGCGGTTTGTTGTTGGCGAACAACCCGATCACCTTGCCGTCCAGGGTGGCGGGTCGCTGCGCCAATCGGGCCGGCGCCGGCGGCGCGTCGTCCCGGGGGTCGAGTGTCACAATGGGAGATGGCGGTGTAACCATGGTTACCTCGTAGCTTTTGGTGTGGGGGTAGCTTTTGGTGTGGGGATGATCCGGGAGGTTCAGCCGTTTGGCACGACGACCTGGCGCGTGACCGACCGGCTGCTTCCCCAGGTGACGATGAGGCTGATAAACCCACCCGCCATGCCGCCGGGCATCACGGTGATGCGGTCGGCATCAGGCACGACGGGTACCGGCTCGTCGGGAGCAGCCGCTGGACTCAGGCGGTTCCAGCGGACCCACTCGGCGGCAGGGAGCCGGGCGTTGTCGTGGAGAAAATCGGCCACCTGCCGCCGCGACCATCCCGCCTCAATGATGGGCAGCATGGCCTCCGGACTGATGACGCAAATCACCTCGGTGGAATTGGGGCCGAAAGCCAGCATGGAGTGGGCCACCGTGGTCAACAGAGCGGCCGGGTCCCGGTCGCCGTGCAACGTCACCTGGAGGGGCGCCAGCGTCGCATACGCGGTAACGATGGTGGTGGCGTCGCCGAAACCCTGCTCGGCAGCCAGCGAGCCCCACGGGCTGATCGCCAGGTTCTCCGGGAAGCAGAAGCCAATCTTGCCCGGGTGACCGAAGGTGCTGTTGTCCATCACCACCGGCGCCGAGCCGTAGAAATTCGATTTGAAAAGATTGACCGCACGCCCGATGGCCGCGTTGGCCCGGCTGCCGTTGCCCATCATCTCGACGCCGGCGCCCATCCCGATTGCCTCGGCATACGGCCCGCTGACCACGGTGAGCACCGTGACGCCGTTGGTGGACGTGCTGCTGGCGTGGAGGTTGAAACTGCGCTCGGCGATGGCCGATATCGACGCCATCACCACTGGAAAGTGCTCGGGCAAGCATCCCGCCATCACCGCGTTGACCGCGGCTTTGCCCGCGGTGAAACGCTTTTGCCGGATGATTTCCGTGCCCAGGTGATGATCTGCGTCGACGCCGGCGTAATCCAGCAACGCCTGCACCCGCTCTGGCGTTGGCGGCACCACCGGCAGGCCGTCGGTTAGCCCGTTGGCGAAGAAATAGTCCTGCGCGGCCGGCCAGTCATCAAATTGCATCGTTCCGGCATCGCCGGGTGGCAAAGTGGTCATCCGGTTTCGTCCTCCGCAGCGATGAGGCCGTAAGCCCACTCGTTGTCGGCGTCAGAGCACTGGAACTCGACGTGGACTACCGGGTTCGCCATCAGCTCTCCAACGCGCCGTGGGACCGGCGGTAATCCGGACCCTCCAAGCCCAGTATCATAACGACCAGCTGGTCCTGTAACCGCGAAGCGATTCTCGGACGTGAGGCGGAAATGTCAGACAAACGATGCGAGGTGGTGATCACCGTGGGCAGACGTTCTTCGTAACGGTAGTTGATTATCTGGAACAGTTTGTCCTCCGCAAACGGCGTGCTTCGCTCTGCGCCCATGTCGTCCAGCACCAGGAAGTCCGCCAGCTTGACGCGTTGTAGCAAGTCGTCATGGACGACGGGGCTGTCCGGGGCGAAGGCGGAGCGCAGGTAGTCCAGCAGGTCGGCCACCGTGGCAAAGAACACGTCGTCGCCCCGGTTTTCCCGTTCGATGGCCGCTGCCACCGCCAGGTGAGTTTTACCCACGCCAAAGGGACCGGTCAGGCTGATCCACCCGGTCGGTTGCGTCTGCGATGCCCAGTTCTTGATGTACCCATGGGTTCCCGCCAGCGCGGCGCGTTGCTCGACGGTGAGCTGATCGTTGCCGTCGGGATTGAACGTGTCGAAAGTCATGCGCCGCCGCATGTTGGGGGGAATTTCACCGGCGACGTTGCCAGCGGCCTGCCCGTGACGACCCAACCGGAACATCCTGGCGAAACCGTCGACGCTGTGGAGACGGGTCCGCAGGAATTCGTCGGCCCGATCCGGTTCGCCCCGCAGCGTGATAACTGTGGGGAGCCGAGCTGAATAGCGGTGGGCCAGCAACTGGAACAACCGGTCCTGGCCCCAGGGCGTCGTCGGATTGGTCGGCAGGTCGTCGAGAATCAGCAGTGGCGCGCCCCGCACCTGATCGAACAGGTCGACGAATGTCGTCTCTTCATCGTCGTCGAAACTGCCCCGCAGATAATCCAGCAGGTCGGCGGCGGTTACGAAGAGCGCCGCGTTGCCCAGCTCTATCTGACGGTTGGCGATGGCGGCGGCCAGGAATGTTTTGCCGCTGCCGCTGGGTCCGGCAAAGGTTATCCAGCCGTAAGGATCTTCGGAGTACTCGGCGGCGGCCCCCAGACCGTCCCAAAAGGCTTTCCGCGTTGCCGGGTTGCCGATGAAACTGTCCGGGTCCGCCGCCTCCAGGGTGAACAGTCGTAGGGCGCCCAGCTTGCTGTAGCGTTCGAGGGCGGCGGTTCGGGAAGCCGGATCGGCGCCGGACTCCTGGCACCGGCAGGGGAAGGCCCGCCCGAAATCGGGGTGGCCCACCGGAACATTCGACGCCAGCCAGCCGGTGTCGTTGCAGACCCCGCAATCTCTACTGGCCGGAGGGCTCCCGGTCATCAGCGCTGAGTTCCCAGGGTAGCCTTCCTCCGTAGAGGCGTCTGACTTCCTCAAGGTACCCGGTGCGGCTATCCGGCGCAGTATCGCGCTCAGGCTTTCCATGCTCATGGTTTTTGTCTCTTGGCGGGTTGGCGACCGCGGCATCGGCGGCCCGGCCTTTCTGCAACCAACGACGCAGGATGGCGATGACGTACTGCCAGCTGCGGGCGTTGTTGTCGGCGGCCAGGGCAAAGGCGTCTTCAATCCACGCCGGTGGGAATTCTTCCTCCGCCGCCAGCAACTGCTCGCCGATGTTGTGATTGAAGGTGCCGATGTGCTTTTCGTACAGGGAGTATATGTTACCGCTCCGACCAACGGGTCGCAGGGGTGGTTGGAAATGCGCCGCAGTGGTCCCGGACCTGCCAGGGGCGATGTCTTCCGGCGCCAGACGTTCCAGACCCGAATCGGTCACGTAGCGCCGGGCGTCAGGGTCGTCGAAGAAAATCCGCACCTGGCTCCCCTGGCGGATTGCCAGCAACGCGCCGCCCCTCAGATTGGCCGCCAGCGCGCCGCGTAGCACGGCGTCCGGCTCCGTTACAATGAGGTCGGCATCGTGCCCCGCAGTTTGCAGCACGGAGTCGTCCACGAGCTCGTCCAGGGATACGGAGGGGGGAACGCCGCGGCGGACGGGTTGGTCGGCCAACAGCGCGGCGGCCCGCAACAACAGCTTCAACTCGGTCAGATCGTGGATTCCGGACAGCGCCGGCCCCAGCAGGTTTGCCGGGATGGGGATCCGGCGGACGCGGATTGTATCCACCTGGTTACCGCCTTTGCTGGCCATCTAGGCGATGGATTCCTGGTAGTGCGCCAATTGGTCAAATCGCATCAAGGTGTCGCGGAAGTAGAGGTGCAGGCTACCGGTGGGCCCGTGGCGGTGCTTGGCCACGATAAGCTCGGCGACGTTGCGCGGGTAGGGCCGACCGGGCGCGTGCTGCTCCCATTCCTCCTCGGTGTAGTTCTTGTCCTCCCGGTACAGGAACATCACCACGTCGGCGTCCTGCTCAATGCTGCCGCTGTCGCGCAGGTCGGACAGTTGCGGTCGATGGCCGGGACGGTTTTCAACCACCCGGCTCAACTGGGAGCAGGTGAACACCGGGATTTTCAGTTCCCGGGCCATGCTCTTCAACGAGCGGGATATCTCGCTGATCTCCTGAACCCGGTTTTCTCCCCCGCCCCGACGCCGGTTGGAACCTTCGATCAGCTGCAGATAGTCCACCACCAGGAAGTCCAGCCCGTGCTCCAGCTTGAGCCGTTGCGCTTTGCTCCGCATCTCCATGACCGACTGAAAGGGCGTGTCGTCCACGTAGATGGGCAGGCCGGACAGGATGCCCACGGCGTTGGCCAGGTTGCCTTCGTCCTGTTCCGAATACAAACCCAGCCGGAGCCGGTGGGCGTCGATGCCCGTCTCGGCGGCGAGGATCCGCATGGCAATTTGTTCACGGCTCATTTCCAAGCTGAAGATGCCGCAGGTCTCCCCGTTCTTTGCCGTATTGACGCACACGTTCAGCGCCAGACTGCTCTTGCCCAAGGCCGGTCGGGCTCCGACGATCAACAAATCAGACCGTTGCATTCCCCCCAACAGACTGTCCAGATCGTTGTACCCGGTCTGCAGCGGCAAGCCGCCGGTTTCCTCAGCATCGGATACATCGCCCAGCAGGTACGGGTCCAACAGAGTGGACAGCGGTACGAACCCTCGCTCAGTGTCGGTGGGCCGCACCTCGAACAGCACGTCCACCGCCTGGCGGATGGCGGCATCGGAGTCGGCGTTGTCCTCGAATCCCAGTTCGGCGATACGGTTGCCGGCATCAATCAGACGGCGTTTCGTGGCAGTGTCGGCCACGATGCCGGCGTAATATTCCACGTTTACCGACGTGGGCGTGCCGGAGATGAGCTGACCCAGGTAAGCGGCGCCCCCAATCTCTTCAAGCCGGTCCTGACGCGATAATTCCCGCGCCACCGTTATGGGGTCGATGGCGTCCTGCTGCCCGAACAGGGAGATGCAGGCTTCGTAACAGAATCGGTGCCGGGCCCGGTGGAAATCCTCGGGCTTGATGATGGGCAAAACCCGATGCAGCGCCTCACCGTCAATCAGCAGGCCGCCCAGCACCGCCGCTTCGGCGTTGTGGTCGAAGGGGAGCGGGCGTTCGGTATACGGAGCGAGTACCACTCCGATTTACTCCTCGATGGTGGCCAGGACGTTGATGGTTGCCGAGATTTCGCTGGAAAGGGGCAGGACCAGCTCGTACTCACCCGGTTCACGGATGGGTTCCACGGAGTTGGTGATGCGGCGGTCGATCTCCCGGTCCAACAGCTCGCCCAGGGCGTCGGCGATGCGCAGGCCGCTGATGGTGCCGTAGTACCGACCGGTGGGCGTGATGCGTCCCGGGATGGTGACGGTGAGGTTGTCCAACGCTTCGGCCAATTCTTCCATGACCTGGGTTTCCCGAGCCCGCTGCGTATCGCCCGCATGCTTGATTTTTTCCAGGCGCTTCATGGTCTCTTCATTCGCGAGTTGAGCGAGCCCCTTGGGCAGCAGATAGTTGCGGGCGTAGCCCCGGGAAACCCGCTTAACTTCGCCGGCTCGGGCCTGGTCCGGAACATCCTTCAAAAACAGCATCATCATGGTCATAGCCTCTGGGTGCAGCAACGCCGCCACGATACATCGGGGTCGGCTGCAAAGTTGGTTGGAGGAAGGCGCCGCCTGCCGCATTTCCTGCGGACGCCGTGCTTTGCGACAATTATAGACTATTGCCACTACCGTAGGAACACGCCAAGTCGCTGCGCTCCTCGCAATGACAGATTATAGAAAGGGCTCCAGCGCACAGATTGTCATTGCGAGCGCAGCGCGGCAATCTCGTAGAGGCTGGTCCGACTGACGGCACGGCGTGATAGCCCCACGGGATTGCCAGGTCGCTGCGCTCCTCGCAATGACAGATTATGGAAAAGGCTCCGACGCACAGATTGTCATTGCGAGCGCAGCGCGGCAATCTCGTAGAGGCTGGTGCGACTGACGGCACGGCGTGATAGCGTCCCACGGGATTGCCAGGTCGCTGCGCTCCTCGCAATGACAGCGCTCACAGCGCCACCTTGCTCATTCTGAGCCTGTCGCCCGAGCCTGTCGAAGGATGTCAATAGGGCGGCCCGTGCGCTACACTGCGTCAGCGCGCCCGGTAAATCGGGCAACCTTATTCAGCAGGTTCCTGCATTCCGGAGGGAAGCAAATGTCGTTTTGTGAAGAGATCGAACGCGAATCGGAGCTGCAGCGCGAGGCAATGGCCAACCATCCCTTCGTGCGGGGCATCGGCGACGGCACGCTACCGCTGGACCGGTTCCGCCACTTCATCACCCAGGATTACGTCTACGTGATGGACTTCGCCCGCTGCCTCGCCATGGGGGTTGCGAAAGCGCCCGACCTGGAAACCATGGGCTGGTTCGCCCGAGCCGTCGATTACATCCTGAATACCGAGATGGGTTTGCACCGCTCCTACTGCGCCACTTTCGGCATCACCGAGGCCGAATTGGACGCCACTCGCCACGCTCCTACAACGTACTCCTACACCAGTTATATACTGCGGGTGGCCCACCAGGGCACTTTCGGGGAACTGGTCGCCGCGCTCATCCCGTGCATCTGGGGATACTCGCAGGTCGGCGAACGCCTGGCGGACCGGGGGATGCCGGAAAACGCCCCCGCATACGTGGAATGGATCAAGATGTACGCTGCCCCGGAGTTTCGGGCGGTCGCCGAAGAGGCCCGGGCGATCTGCGATCGGGTTGCCGCCACGGCCGGCCCCGCTGAAATCGCCGCCATGAAGGAGGCTTACATAACCTGCACGCGCTACGAGCAGGCTTTTTGGGAAATGGGCTGGACGCTCCAAGACTGGCCCGTGTAATCTGGGCCCATTGCAGCAGGGCCCGGACTGCACATCGGTGTGTAACGAATCGCGGCGGAACAAATCGAAAGACTGGTCGGGGTGGGCAGATTCGAACTGCCGATCTCCTGCTCCCAAAGCAGGCGCCTTGCCGCTAGGCCACACCCCGACAGCGGCCGCTGCCGTCTACCGGCGGTGCGGATGGGAAGCTATTCCGCGTTCCGGGAGGCGCTGAAACTACCCCCGCGGAGATTCGAACTCCGGTCTCTGGCTCCGGAGGCCAGCACTCTATCCACTGAGCTACGGGGGCACTTTAAATCGTACCATAACGACGGATGGGCAGCCAAACCGGGCGGCGGCCTCACGGGCACCCACTTTCATCAGTCATCGCGAGGAGCATTGCGACGTGGCAATCCCGCTCATCCTGAGCCTGTCGAAGGACGCCGACGAGATTGCCACGCTGCGCTCGTAATGACATTAGGGGAAAATGGAAAAACCCCGGGCGCTGGCCCGGATCAGTTGCCTTCGACCCGAGCCGCCGTTCCGTTAGGACGAATCTCAACGCCGAGGATGGGCGTGCTTTTCTCATTGAACAGCTTGGCCACGAACAGTTTGGCCACGTAAAACCTCCTGTCACGCGCCGGTTGCGGAGTGCAGATCGCGGGATTTGCCCGGTTTAAAACTGCTCGGCGGACCCGTCGGGCAGGATACGCACGTTGATGATGGGGAGAGTTTTTCGTTGTGGATTAGTTAGGAAAGAATTAGAGCAATATCACCGGAAAGAACCATTAATCATTCAAAATCGCCGAGTTTATTATCGAATAATTAGCAAGTCAACCGCATTTATGCTCACAAACCGTTATAACGCATCTGCGCCTTTATTGATGATATTGATGCTGGTTATCGTAACGCTCACGGTTACCCTGGTCATAACAAAAAGGGTGTTCAGCGACCTGCCCGAGCTGAGCCTCGCCAGTATCCGGGACACAATACTCCAGCGAATGGACGTCCGACCGCTACGCCACGGTCTTCCCGCCGGGGCAATAAAAAACGGCTCCACCTGGAGCCGTTCAAAAAGGCGATGGAAGTGGCGACCCCGAACGGATTCGAACCGTCGATCTCTGCCTTGACAGGGCAGTATGTTAACCGCTACACCACGGGGCCGCGATGGGTTGATAACGAGTAGGTTATCAATATTATTTTAGTGTGCGCCGGCATTTTCTGTCAAACACCGTCACGCTCAACAACGGGGCAGTGGCGGTTACGGCGGACATCCGCCCCCGGTGTTTTGGCCGACTTTCTTCCTGTATATTGGGACTGTATAGTTGGAGCAGCCCTAGTACGCGCCCGTTGAGGCGCCGGAGTCTGTAATGTCCACGCCGCCGGATTCTACGTCAACGCTGCGACCCCTGCCATTGGAAGGATTAAGAGTCCTGGATGCCACCCACATCGTGGCCGGCCCGTACTGTGCCATGATCCTGGCCGATATGGGCGCCGAGGTGATCAAGATCGAGCGGCCCGGCGTTGGCGACCGGGCACGCCTCAATGATCCATTCGTCGACGGACCCGATGGGACGAAGGTCAGCGCGCGTTACCTGGGCGTCAACCGCAACAAGAAAAGCGTGTCGCTGGACCTGCGGGACCCGGTGGCCAAGCGCGCCTTCATCAACATGGTGCGAGTGTCGGACGTGTTGCTGGACAACTGGGGTCCCGGCGCCATGGAGCGACTGGGGTTCGGTTACGACGAACTGTCAGGAATCAACCCGGGTTTGGTGTACGCCAGTATTAGCGGATACGGGGACAGCGATGGCCTGCGGGGCCCCTATTCCAACTGGCCGGCCAACAATCCATGCGTCCAGGGAATGGGTGGCTGGATGGTGATGACCGGCGCTCCGGAAAGTGGCCCGCAAATGGTGGGCGACAACGTGGGGGATTCCGTGCCCGGGGTCTGGACGGCGCTGGGGGTGATGATGGCCCTGGAGTCCCGCCGCAAAACGGGCTTGGGACAACACGTGGATATGTCGATGTACGACTGCATGGTCGCCCATACCACCAGTAGCATGCCCCTGTATCAGGCAACCGGGCAGGTCACCACCACGGCGCGGGAGAACATGTTTTCGGCCCAGTTGACCCTGCGGGCGTCCGACGGTTACGTGGTCCTGGCCGGCGCCGGAGACGCTGACGATAAGTGGCGGGCTATGTGGCGCCTAGCCGGGCGCCCGGAACTGGCCGAAGACCCGCGATACCTGGGCCGAGGAGTCACCGGGCCCTTCTATTTCAGTCACATAGTGCCGGCCATCGAAGCCTGGTCCAGCAACATCCCCAAGCGGGAACTTAATCAACAGCTGCTGGACTGCGGTTTCTCCATGGGGATTGTCCAGGATGCCGCCGACTTGGATTCGTGCGAGCATCTCGCTACCCGCAACATGTTCGTGGACAGTGGCGACACTTTCGGGCAGCCCTTCCGCACGGTGAACACGCCGGTACAACTCACCGGTTGCGTGGACACCCCGGCAAATCCGCCCCCAACGTTGGGTCAACACAACCACGACGTGCTGTGCAGCATCGGCGGATTGACCGCTGCGGAAGTTACCCGGCTCCAGGCGGAAGGAAAGGCGTAGGCGGTTCGAATATCGCGGCGGGCTTTCCCGCAACGAATGTATCCCGCAACGAATGTATCCCGCAATCACGGAGGGACGATAAGTAAGTATGCCCACTTTTCAGGCCCCGAGAGGCACCACCGACCGGCTGCCCGCGGAACAAAAATACTGGCGATACATCGAAGGCAAAGCAATGGACGTGGCCCGTAGATTCGGCTACGGCCGCATCGA
Source organism: Dehalococcoidia bacterium (assembly GCA_965220105.1). Lineage (GTDB taxonomy): Bacteria > Chloroflexota > Dehalococcoidia > Lucifugimonadales > UBA3495 > Bin87. Next base: position 862,967 of record OZ244811.1, read on the forward strand.
CAGCCCCATGTTCGAAGACGCCCGCCTGTTCGTACGGGGCGTCGGCGAAGGCACCGATATTGTGGAAAAAGAGATGTACATCTTCGAGGATCGGGGCGGCGACATGCTGACCTTGCGCGCGGAAGGCACCGCGCCGGTTTGCCGGGCTTACCTGGAGCACGGGATGCACAACCAGACCCAGCCCGTTCGTTTGTACTATATCTGTCCGGTATTTCGCTACGAACGTCCCCAGGCGGGGCGGTTCCGCCAGCACCACCAGTTCGGCGTGGAAGCCATCGGGGACGGGGACCCGTCCGTTGACGCCGAGGTCATCGAGCTGGCCTGGACCATGATGCACGATATCGGTCTGGAGGACATTACCCTCTTCACTAACAGCATCGGCGACGCCAACTGCCGACCCGATTACATCGCGGCGCTCAAGTCATACTATGAACAAACCAGCGGCCACCTGTGCCAGGACTGCCGGGCTCGCCTGGAGCGCAATCCCCTGCGTCTGCTGGATTGCAAGGTGGAGACCTGTCGGGCCCTGGGGGAAGAGGCGCCCAAGTCGGTGGAGTGTCTCTGCGCCGAGTGCCAGACCCACTGGGACCGGGTGCAATCCTACCTGGCTGCCATCGGCGTTCCGAACCAGGTTGATCACCGGCTGGTGCGCGGGTTAGATTACTACACGCGAACGGTTTTCGAGATTCAGCCAGCAGTGGAAGGCGCCCAGTCCACCATCTGCGGCGGCGGGCGGTACGACGCGCTCATCGAGCAGTTGGGCGGGCGTCCCACGCCGGGGATCGGATTCGGCAGCGGCATCGAGCGGCTGACCCTTAACTTGCAGCGCGCCGAGGCGCCGGTTCCCGACGAGCCGACTCCGAAGTACCTGATTGCGACCATCGGAGAACCTGCCCGGGTGGCCGGTGTAGGGTTGGCCAACCGGTTGCGTGCCGTCGGGGTGGGCGCGATCCTGGCCAACGGGGGTCGGTCGCTGCGCGGGCAGATGCGGCAAGCCAGTTCACTCGGTATCGAATCGGTGCTCGTGCTGGGCGAGGACGAGGTGCGCGACGGCACGGTGGCGGTGCGTAACATGAACACCTCCAGCCAGGAGGTAATGGCGCTGGACGCTTTGGTAAGCGCGGCAGCCGGGGTGTAAATCCGTTGGGGGTTCTTTCACTGCCGGGGAGGGCCGTAAGGCCGGCAGTTTTGAGATAGTTTCTTAGCCCGGACGGGGGACAACGGCGCAACGCGAAACTGGTGACAGGTACGTCATTGACGGAGACAGCCCGGCTATTAGAACATTTGTGCATCACACGGGCGTCGCATCAGACGCTTTCAGGAGGCACGAAATGAAAGACAATGCTAATGGAATAATCGGAGCAACCGCCGCCGTCAGGACGATTCCAATCCCCGCGGAAGGCCGCCGCATTTACTATCGCGGTTATTTGATCCACGCCGAGATCCCGGGCATCTGCTACGTGGTGTACGGACGCAATTTCCTGGGCCAGTTGGCGGAGCTGGGAACGGTGCGGAGCTTCACCGACGCCATGCAGTGGGTGGACCGCCACATCGACGAAAAAAGGGATGTGAAAACCCTGGTGCCCGAGGCGGCGGCCAACCAGGCATTGCTGACCCGGCGAGCCGTGGCCTGACGTCAGGCTATCGGCGTAGCGGGGTATCCGGGCGGGCCAGCCTCGTTGGGGTTGATTCGCTGTGCGTCGCAAGTGAGAATATCGTCATGGCGGAACCGGCGCACTCGATCGATTACAGCAGCATCGTCGATTTGAGCCATACGGTCGATCCGGATATGCCGTTATGGCCGGGCGACCCGCCGGTGGAATTCCAGACGGTGACGACGCTCGGGAACCGGGGTTACTTCCTACGCCGTTTCAGCATGGGCGAGCACACCGGCACCCATCTCTCCACGCCGTCGGCGTTTTACGCTGACGGCGCCGGACCGGACGAATTCCCCGACGATTCTCTGGTGGCTGCCGCTGCGGTCATCGACGTTAGCCGTCGCGCCGTTGCCGACCCGGACTACGGCCTGTTGGCATCGGACGTGCTGCAATGGGAACGACGGAACGGGATTATTCCCGCTGACGCCCTGGTCGTGTTGCACACCGGTTGGTGGCGTCGTTGGGGCGACCCGCGGCGGTTTATCAACCTGGACTCGTCAGGTGTCATGCACACGCCCGGCTTCGGGCTCGAGGCGGCCAGGGTTCTCCTTCACGAACGGCGTGTGGCCGGCCTCGCCACCGACGCGCCGGGGATCGACCCGGGCGCAGACCCCGACCTGTCCATCAGCCGCCTGGCGCTGTCGCAACCCCGGCTGGTGCTGGAATGCCTCAACAATTTGGACCAACTCCCCGCCACCGGCGCGACCATCGTTGTGGGTCGACTGAAGCTGGTGGGAGGGAGTGGGTCACCGGCAGCGGTCCTGGCGTTCGTCCCCTGACCGCAGGCTTGAAAGGGATTCGTGATTAGAGAGCGGCGGCTCCGGCGGCGGCGCAGGCCTCGTCCTCCTCGCTGGTGCCTCCGCCAACGCCGCAGGCGCCGACGACCTCGCCCCCGCTGATGACCGGAACGGCCCCCTGACCCATAATCATCTCCGACCCGGCCCGCTGGCGGATGCCGGCCGGCGTCGGGGAGTCGGCCCGGGCCTGCATCTCACCGCTGGGACGCCCGAACGCCGACGATGCGACTGCCTTGCCCTGGCATCCGTACGCCGAGGCCCATATCGCGCCGTCCATGCGTTGCAGCCCAATGAGGCGTCCGCCGGAATCGACCACGGCGACGCTGATTTTGATGTTCAGTTCTTCGGCCTGGGCTATTGCCGCGGCCATCATGCGGTTGCTGTCTGCCAGTGTTAATGCCATTTCCTATCCTCCTGAGTGATTGTCGTTTAGTGTTGTGCGGGGCCAACCGGCCATCCGACATGATATGGCCGACGGTTGACGGCGGCAAGGGCAGGAAGACCGCAACCGGATGCTATACTAATCCGCGAATTTGCCCTGCCGTTGACCGTCCTGGTGGATAGATACCTTGCTGACGCGCCGCATTATCCCGTGTCTCGATGTAGATGGCGGGCGTGTCGTTAAGGGCGCCAGCTTCGTCAACCTGCGGGATGCCGGCGACCCTGCCGAGCTGGCGGCCCGCTACGACGCCGAGGGCGGCGACGAGCTGGTCTTCCTGGACATCACCGCGAGCAGCGATTCCCGGGACACCATGGTCAACGTGGTCCAGCGGGTATCGGAGCAGGTGTTCATCCCGCTTACCGTGGGCGGGGGCATTCGTTCCATTGAGGACGTGCGCCGGATGCTCAACGCCGGGGCGGACAAGGTTTCCATCAACACTGCGGCCATCAACACCCCGGATCTGGTGGCCCGTGGCGCCGACCAATTCGGCAGCCAGTGCATCGTGGTGGCCATTGACGCCAGACGAGTGATCGCCGGAGAAGCCTACCCCGAGCCGGCCGACGAAGCCCTGGCCGTGGACGCACAATCGGGCTGGCAGGTTTTCACCCACGGCGGTCGCAATCCAACCGGTCTGGACGCGGTCAAGTGGGCGCGGCGGGCGGTGGACCTGGGCTCTGGAGAGATTCTGCTGACCAGCATGGACGAAGATGGGCAGTTGAACGGCTACGACCTGGCTCTAACCCGGGCGATTTCCCGGGCGGTGACTGTTCCGGTAATCGCCAGTGGCGGCGCCGGCACGCTGGAGCACCTCTTCGACGCCTTTTCCGACGGCGAAGCGGACGCCGTGCTGGCCGCCAGCATATTTCATTTCGGCGCCTATTCCATTGCGGAGGCCAAAGATTACCTGGCCCACCGCGACATCCCCATGCGAATCTGAGCCATTCTCACCCCATATTCAACGCCGTATTCAACCCCATTTTCAAGAGGTTTATTCCACCATGAGCGCGATCACCACGGTGATTTTCGATATGTTCAACACCATGGCCAAGGATGGCCCCGAACTCTGGGACCTGACATTCAACGACATAGTGCGCGAACAGCGACTGAACACCACCCCAGCGGCGCTGCGGCACGCCTGGAATACCGGCGCCGACAATTTTCGGGACCGGCGCACCGCTCCGGGCGCGCCGTTCATATCATATCTGGACGGATGGGCCGATGCTTTTGACGGAGCGTTCCACGACCTGGGCCTGAGCGGGGATGGCCGGGCGGCCTCTCAAAAGTCCATCGACGACCTCGGTACCCGGGAACTCTGGGAAGATACCCCGGAAGCTCTCGCGATCCTCCAGGCCGACTGGCGGCTGGCGATTATCTCCAACGCCGACGACGCTTACCTGAACCCGGTGGTGTCCAGGATTCCGGCGACCTTTGCGGTGGTGGTTTCCTCTGAAACGAGCCAATGCTACAAACCCGACGCCCGCCTCTTTCATGCCGCCTGCGAGGAGATGCAAGTCTCGCCAACCGAGTGCGTGTACGTGGGAGACCGTCAGTTTGAGGACGTGATGGGCGCCCACCGCGTCGGCATGAAGGCGGTGTGGATAAACCGCGCGGGGTCACCGATGGACCCCGACCTGCCCACGCCGGAGGCCGAAATCCGCGACTTGCTGGCCTTGCCGGCCGTGCTGAAAAAGCTGGGCTGAACGAACTGGTGGAGAACTCTGATGACTGACATTAAACTCGATGACAAGGGGCTGGTTCCCGCCATAGCCCAGGACATCAACACCGGTCAGGTCCTGATGTTGGGTTACATGAACCCGGGATCCCTCAAGCGCACGGTCGAAGGTACCCAAGTGTGGTTTTACAGCCGTAGCCAGGAGGATCTATGGCACAAGGGCGAAGTATCGGGGAACTATCTGAACCTGCGGGAGTGGTACGTGGACTGCGATGCCGATACGATTCTCCTGAAGGTTGAGCCGGACGGGCCGGCGTGCCATACCGGCGAAGTCTCCTGTTTCTACACCAGGATGAATGACCTTCCGGAGGACTACGAGGCATCCGATGGCGGGCCCAGGGTGCTGGACGAGCTGTTTGCGGTGATCAAGGACCGGCAGCGGTCCATGTCCGCGGGCAGCTACACCGCCCAGTTGTTGGCCGAAGGAACGAGCCGGGTCGCCCAGAAGGTTATCGAGGAGGCTGGGGAAGCTGCCCTGGCCGCGGCCACCGGCGACTCGGACAACCTGCCCGGGGAAATCGCCGACCTGCTGTATCACACGTTGACGCTGATGGCGTCGGCCGGCGTGTCGCCCAACGCAGTGTGGGAAGAGTTGCGAACGCGCCGCGGTTAGTTGGTGGGTCCGTTGACCGTCAGGCCGGGAATCGCGTCGCCGCCGTCGTACCGAACCCATCCGCCGCCGGAATAAACGGTAACTCGCCCGGAGCCGAGCGCCCGAGCGCCGGACGCCTCCAGCAACACCCCCGTCGCGCCGTCAATCCCGAGGACAGTGAGAGGGCGCGCATCGCTGTTGGCCACTTGCTCCGATACCGCTGCGGGGTCGCTGCGTTCGTGGTGGGGCAGCGTCATTACGCCGGGAACCAGGGCTAGGCCCGGAGATGCGGAGCCGGCGGCGGCGGGGCGACGCATCAACTGGCCCATCACCATGGCGCCGGCGCTGGAACCGGCAAGGGTTGCGCCACGGTTGGCAGCGGCTACAACCGCCTCCAGAAACGGTGAATCGGCAAGCACCGACCGGAGATGGTCCGGACTGCCGCCCGTGAAGTAGATGACATCTGCATCGGCCACCTGCGACACCAACGCAGAATCGTTGGCGCCAGACCGATCGACGAGGTCCACGCCGTGGGCCAGCGCTCCCAGGCCGGTGAAGTGCCGCACGCCGTTGGAGGCGGCAAGCCGCGGGTTCTCGAAAGCGGCCGCGGTTGGTATGATGGCAACGGCGGGAGGTTGCCGGTCCGTCAGGGAGAGGAGTGCGCGGTCCATCTCGGTACAGGTCGGGCGAAATTCGTCGCCGCCGACCAACAGAACGCGACGCAGTCCGGGGGTTGTTGTTTGAACGCCACTCATGCTGATTACCGCCTGCTCGCTCCAGAATGGAGGAAAGATGTTTGATTATATCCACCACGTCCGAATCCTTGTCCACGACGCCGACGAGATGGCCCGGTACATCGAGGAGAACTTTGGTTTGACGCCGGAGAAAATCCAGGTGTATGAAGCCAGGGGGATGAAAAACGCCATCTACAAGGTCGGGCAGACCAACGTTGAATTCACGGAACCGCTGGACATGAACTCGGCCATGGGCCAGTATCTCACGACCTTTGGCCCCGGCCCTTACCACATGGCGTTCGGCGTGTCGGGAATTGAGGAAAAGGCGGCGGAGCTGTCCGCCAAGGGCAACGAAATGCGCGGCGAGAACGGGTTGTCCCGCAGCGCCGAAGGGTACCTGACCGCCAATATCGCGGCGGCCAGCGGCCTGGGGTTTCCTTTTCAACTGGCTGAGGGTTAAATCGGACAGTCCAGTGTCGATCGTTTGGCGACGGCCCAAACCACAGAACACCGGCGTGCATCACGCAGGAGGCGATCATGTTGCAATCCATCCATCACATCCACTACGTGGTCCGCGACCGCGACGCGATGGTCGACTACATCCGCGATAATTTCGGGATGGAGCCCGATGACCTGAACGTTATCGAAGGACGCGGCATGAAGGACGCCATGTATCGGGTTGGCGAAACGTTGATCGAAATTACCGAACCGCTGGACCCGGATTCCGGTATCGGGAAACACCTGGTCGATCACGGGCCCGGAGTGTACCACGTGGCATTTGGGGTGGACGACGTTCGGCAGGTGGCGGCGGACCTGGCAGCCAGGGGCAACCGGTTGCGCGGCGAGGGCGGGGTCACCCAGAGCCCCCGGGGTTACACAACGGCCAACATCGACCCGGACGACAGCCTCGGGTTGTGGTTCCAACTGGCCGAGGGATAAACGGAAGCATAACGTTGGGTTGTGCAACGTTGGGTTGTGCTAGGATGCGACCCTTAGGCAAATCAAGACCCCGATTGCGGACAGATTGGAATGTTAGTCAAAGACACGGTAGCGAAAGCCCTGTCGGATGCGCTCGAAAGGGCGCATCGGGATGGTGTGCTGAGCATCGACACGGTGCCATCTATCGAGATCGAAAGGCCCAACAACCCCGACCACGGGGATTTCGCCAGCAACTTGCCGCTGCGTATGGCTCGGGCCGCGCGCTCCAACCCGCTGCATCTCGCCGAGGTAATCGCCGAGCGCGTGGAATTGGGCGCCGAGATCGCGGGCGTAACGCCAGCGGCTCCCGGGTTTATCAACTTTCGGCTCAGCGATCGCTGGCTGCAACAGCAGGTGGAAGTCGTCCGGGCCGCCGGGGATTCCTTCGGCGCTGCCGATATGGGCGGCGGTCGCAAGGTGATGGTGGAGTTCGTCAGCGTGAACCCCACCGGGCCGGTGCACGTCGGCCACGCCCGGGGCGCCGTGCTGGGCAGCGCTTTGGCCAACGCCCTGGACGCTGCCGGTTACGACGTGACCCGGGAATACTACGTCAACGACGCCGGCTCGCAGATGGAGGCGTTCTACCGCTCGGTGTGGGTGCGTTATCAACAAGCCCTGGGGCGGTCGGCGGAACTGCCGGACAACGGGTATCAGGGCGATTACATCGCCGATATCGCCGCCGATATCATAGGGGCTGAAGGCAACCGGTACCTGGAATTGGACGACCAGGCCGCCATACGGGGGATCGGCGATGTGGCCCGGGAGCAGATGGTGAGGGTCATTCGGGAGGACCTGGACGCCATCGGTGTGATTTTCGACAACTGGTTCAGCGAGCGTCAGCTCTTTCGCGACAACGACTACGACCGGGCCATGGCCCGGCTTCGTGAAGGCGGCCACCTGGCCGAGCGCAGTGGAGCCCTGTGGTTCAATTCGACCGCGTTGGGGGATGACCGAGACAACGTGGTGGTGCGCTCATCCGGCGAACCAACCTATTTCGCGTCGGACATCGCCTACCACTACAACAAGTTTGAAGGTCGCGGGTTTGACCGGGTGATCGACATCTGGGGCGCGGACCACCAGGGTCACGTGCCACGCATGAAGGCGGCGGTCGCCGCGTTGGGTATGGAGCCGGAAAATCTCACGGTGCTCATTTCGCAGATGGTGACGTTGAAGCGCGGTGACGAGACAGTGCGCGCATCCAAGCGCACCGGCGACTTCGTGACGCTGCGGGAGCTGGTGGACGAGGTGGGCGTGGACGCCTGCCGGTATTTCTTCCTGGCGCGAGCCGCCTCCACCCAGATGGAGTTCGATCTGGAGTTGGCGACCAAAGAGTCGTCGGAAAACCCCGTCTACTACGTTCAGTATGCCCACGCGCGCAACGCCAGCATCCTGAAATTGGCCGCCGACCGGGAGATAGATTACGGCGAGGGCGACGTTACCCTGCTGGACAGCCCCTACGAGCTGACCCTGATCCGGACGATGCTGCGCCTGCCGGAGCTCATTTTGCAGGTGGCCGAGAACCTCGAACCCCACCACCTGCCCCACTACGCGATGGAATTGGCGACCGCATTTCACCACTTCTATGAAAACTGCCGGGTAGTTTCGGCGGACCCGGACGATAACGCCACTACGCTCGCGCGCCTGAAGCTGGTGGCGGCGGCGCAGGTGACGTTCCGTCGGACGCTGACGCTGATGGGCATGTCGGCCCCGGACCGAATGGACCGGGCGTAAGCCACCCCAATATTGTAGAGACCAATCGTCTCAGCGGATACCGCCGGGATTGTCTTATCGAGGTTTTGAGTGTATAGTGCGGCTCGTATGCTCGAACGAACGCCAAAGATACCCCGGTTCGTAACGCCCGCAATGCCGGCCGGCGATTCTCGTAATCCGATTCGTAATAATTCGCCAGTGTTGTTTAACGTAGTCGGCGGGAAACCCAACGGGGGAATCCGCTAGGCATGGGCATCCTTTGGCGCATCATCGGGATGGCGGGACGATATCCGATCAGGCTCGCCCTGGCTTACATCACGGCGTTGGTTGCTATCGGTTTTTCCCTGGCCCTCCCGAAGTTGTTCGGCACCGCCATCAACTTGATGGTGCTGCATGACGGCAACCAACTGGTCATCCAGAACTTCGAAATCGTTACCGTACTCGTGCTGGGCCTTGGTATCCTGGGCGTGAGCCTGGGACGCGGTTTCTGCGACTTCGGCAGAACCTATACCACCGAATCCCTGTCCCAGATGGTGTCGTTTGACTGTCGGAATCTGCTGTACGACAAGTTGCAGAACGTTAGCTTCGCCTTCCACGATAAGGAGCACACCGGCGACCTGATGTCCCGGGCCACCGCCGACGTTGAGGCGATGCGCCGGTTCGTGAACATGGGCATGATCCGGTCCTTGGACGTGGTCGTCCGGATTTTTGCCATCCCGATCATTCTGTTCCTGGTCAACTGGCAGCTGGCCCTGGTCAGCATGATATTCGTGCCGGCCATCGTGCTGCGCTCGAGCTTCGTAATGCGCGCGCTGCGCCGGAAGTGGCTCCACGTCCAGGAAGTGATGGGGGAGTCGGTGACGGTGCTCCAGGAAAACCTGGCCGGCATGCACGTGGTCAAGGCGTTCGCCGCCGAAGATTACGAGCGGAGAAAGTACAACCGCAAAGCAGAAGAACTGCGCGTTGAATACTACGACGCCGAAAGGATGCAGGGCACCAACAGCGCCTGGATGACACTGTATTTCACATTTGCGCTCGGGCTGATCCTTTGGCTGGGCGGGTGGCTGGTACTCCGGGGTGAATTGAGCCCCGGTGAACTCGCCATGTTCTTCTTGTACCTGAACCAGCTGACTTTCCCGATTCGAGCCTCGGCGCAGATCATCAATACCTTCTCCAGGGCCATTTCCTCGGGCCAGCGTCTGTTTACCGTTCTTGACGCGGTCTCACCCGTGGAGGAGCGGCCCGACGCCAGGGTGATGGGGCGGGCCACGGGACACGTCCGGTTCGATGAGGTGGCCTTCTCCTACCAGGACCGTTCCCCGGCGCTCCGCAGGGTTGACGTGGACGCGAAGCCGGGGCAAGTAACCGCGATTCTCGGCGCTCCGGGCAGCGGGAAGACCACCGTGGTCAGCCTGTTGCCGCGGTTCTACGATGTAACCGGCGGGGAAATCACCATCGACGGCGAGGATATCAGGAACTTCACCCTGCAATCGCTGCGTCATAACGTGGGCATCGTGCACCAGGATGTGTACCTGTTCAGCGCTTCGATTCGAGCCAACATTGCCTACGGGGCCAGTGGCGCCACCGCGGAGGACGTGGAGCGGGCGGCCAAGGTCGCGCAGTTGCACGACCAGATAATGTCCCTGCCGGGTGGTTATGACACCTGGGTCGGAGAACGGGGCACCACGCTCTCCGGCGGGCAGCGCCAGCGCCTTTCCATCGCCCGAACCATCCTCATCGACCCGCCGATACTGATTCTGGACGATTCCACCTCCAGCGTAGATGTGGAGACCGAACGCCAGATTCACCGGGCGATGATTGAAGTGATGAAAGGGCGCACCACGTTTGTGATCGCCCATCGCCTCAGCACGGTTCGGGAAGCAGACCAGATCCTGGTGCTCGACAAGGGCGTAATCGCCGAGCAGGGCACCCACCACGAGCTGATCGAAACGGGCGGCATTTACCAGAGCATCTACGAGTTGCAGCTGCGGCCCCAGGAAGAAGTGTTGCTGGAAGCGGCGGTGCCTGCCATGGTCGACGGGAGGGCGGCAGCATGATGCGGGGCGGCGGAATGGGCGGCGGCATGATGGGGGGGATGCGCGGCACCTCTGCGGACAGCATGTTCGCTCCCACCAACGACAGCCTTACCGATGAAGACGTCGTGGGGCGCGTTTACGACAACAAGGTCGTGATGCGGTTCATGACCTACATCCGTCCCTACAATAGGTATGCGCTCATCGCCCTGGCGTCGATCCTGCTGTACGCCGCGATGAACGCCGGCATCCCGCTGCTCATCAAGTATGGAATCGACTGGGCCATCGCCGAGGGTAACGTGAATCGGATTCACGTGGTCGGCGCCGGCTTCATGGTAATAACCGTCATCCATTTCCTGACCAACCGTCTGCAGTTCATTTTCATCGCGCTGACCGGTCAACACATACTGTACGACCTCCGCACCGGGATGTTCGGCCACCTGCAGAACCAGTCCAACGCCTTTTATCACCGCACTCCCATCGGGCGGATCATGTCCCGGATGCAGTCGGACATCCTGCAATTGCAGGAAACCTTCGAACTGCTGGCGTTGGCCCTGGCCGAGCTGGTGACGGTAGGCGCAATCATCGTGTTGATGCTGATTGTCGACTGGCAGTTGGCGCTGGTTTGCATGTTTGTGGTGCCGGTGCTGACCCTCATCATGATGTACTGGCAGCGGTTCGCGCGCCATTCTTTCATGAGGATTCGTCGCGCCATCGCCATGGTCAACGGCGAGTACAACCAGAATATTACAGGCGTGCGCGTAGTGCAGAGCCTGAACCGCCAGGAAGAAAACCTGGAGCATTTCACCGAGCTGAATGCCGAATACCTGGACGCAAACCTGGAAGCGGCCCGTTACTCCGGAATGCTCCAGCCCCTGGTGGAGTTGCTCATCGGACTCGGAATCGGCCTCGGTGTGGTCGTCTTTGGCGGGGTATTGTTGCAGCGGGGCAGCCTGGAGGTTGGCACGCTGGTCGCCTTCGCGTTCTGGATTCAGCGCTTCTTCGAACCCATTCGACAGCTGACCATGCAATACAGCCAGTTGCAACGCGCCATGGCCGCCGGTGTACGAATATTCGAAGTGCTTGACCTTGATCCCGACGTGACCGACAAACCCGACGCCGTTACTCTGCCCGAAATAGAGGGCGACATCCGCTACCGGGACGTTAACTTCCACTATGTAGAAGGCATTGACGTGCTCAAGAAAGTCAACCTGCACATCGAAGCCGGGGAGAACGTGGCGTTGGTTGGTTCGACGGGCGCCGGCAAGAGCACGCTGGTCAACCTCCTGCACCGCTCGGCGGACGTCACCGGAGGCGCCATCGAGGTGGACGGCCACGACCTGCGCGAGGTGAAACGGGAATCGCTGGTGCACCAGATGAGCATGGTATTGCAGGAGCCATACCTTTTCTCCGGATCCGTGCGGGAGAACATCAGCTACCTGAACGAAGCTGCCACCCACGAAGAGGTCGAGGCGGCCGCCACGGCGGTGGGCGCCCACGACTTCATCATGGAAATGGACGGCGGGTACGACGGAGAACTGGCGGAACGGGGTGTCAACCTGAGCATCGGCCAGCGGCAGCTCATCAGTTTTGCCCGCGCCATTGTGGGCAACCCGCGCATCCTGGTGCTGGACGAGGCGACGGCCAACATCGACACGCACACCGAGCTTCTGATCCAGCGGGCATTGAGCCGCATCCTGAAAGGGCGCACGTCCATCGTGATTGCCCACCGCTTGTCGACCATCAGGAACGCCGACAAGATCGTGGTGTTGAACCGGGGCGAGGTCGCCGAGGTCGGAACTCACGATCAATTGCTGGAAGCGGGTGGAGTCTACGCGCAGTTGTACGCCATCAACTACGGCCTGTCCGGCCCCAGTGTCGGGGTGGCGCCCACCGGCGGCGAAGTCATTGGCGCTGACGGACTATCTCCGGCGGCTGCCGACGACTGATCCCTACTGCCGAACGGACGGGATGGTTAGTCGGTCCCCAGGAATTGCCGGATCTGCGTGGCCAGCTCGTCGGGTTTGTGGTACCCGATATCGTGGATGGTTTCCGGTATCCAGCGCACTTGGCCGTTGGGCAACGCTTTTTCCGCAGCGGCAACCATCACCTCACGCTGCCGGGCGAACTGGGAATTGGCCCGGTCGGCCCGCGGGCCGGCGGCCACCACCATGGTAGGGGCGGCGACTCGCGGCAGGATGACCGACGGAGGTTCGTTCCACATGGTGTCCAAAACCTGTGCGTGATGCTCCGGCTTCAGGATGTCCCGCATCTGGCCGTCAGAGCCCTCGTAGACCATGGTCAGCGCAATATCCTCCAGATCGTCGGCCCAGCAGAACGATAGATTGGCGGATAGCAACGCCAGGTATTCGGAACGGCCGCCGGCGACACGACGGGGCGCCAGGCGTTGCCGGAACCCTTCCCAGGTGGGATCGGGCATCAGCCCGCCGTCCTGAAAACCGCCGTCAATCAGCACCAGCTGGCTCACGCGGTCTGGGAACCGGGCCGCCAGATTGCTGGCGACATGCCCTCCCCAGGAATGACCCAGCACCGCTGCCCGGTCGATGCCCAACAAGTCCAGCAGGCCCACGGCGTCCTCGGCCAAGGATTGCCAATCGTAACCGGACGGCGCCTGGGTAGTGGTGCCATGCCCGCGCTGGTCGGGAGCGACCACCTGGTGGCTCGGCGCCAGGAGCGGAGCCAGCCGCCGGTACCAGTGGCCCGATGAAGCCAAACCGTGCAGGGCAAGAATCGGTGGGCCATCGCCGGCCCACTCAAGCAGGTGAATGGTCAAGTCGCCTACCTGGACCATACGGGCGGTCGGCGAAGTTCCCTGGTCGCTGGATTCGTAATCGGGCATGGCGGTTTTCTCGCACAATGTCGGTTTCCTCGCACAATGGGGATATCGTTGGCGATTATACTCCTGCCGCGTGTCCGGCGGGTTGCCAGGGAACGGAGTTCGGGCGAATCCCTGTGCTAGAATTGCGCCGTCGCGCCACCTTACGAAGGTTGAACAGTAGTGATTATGGAATGCTATCACCTCGGCAAATATGCTGAACACGTGGCCAACGAAGCCGCCCGGCTGGACGCTCACGACATATTGGCCCGGCTCTGGTCTCACGACCATACCCTGTGGAGCGACCGACCGGAAGAGATTGTCGACCGGCTGGGTTGGCTCACGCTGCCGACGGATATGCAGCAGTATCTGGTCGATCTGGCCGAGTTCGCAACTGAAGCCCGGGACCAGGGGTGTCGGCATGTGGTGTTGCTCGGGATGGGCGGCAGCAGCCTGGGGCCGGAGGTAATCCGTCAGGTTATCGGCGGCAAGCCCGCGTATCCCGAAATAATCACGTTGGACAGCACGGTGCCGGAATGGGTCTCCGCCACCGCGGAAGCGGTCGACCTGGCCGAGACCATATTCGTCGTTTCTTCCAAATCTGGGACCACCACCGAGCCCAATGCTTTCTACGCGTATTTCTGGGATCTGGTGGCGGAAAAGGTCGGCGCAGCAAATGCCGGAATGCACTTCGTCGCGGTCACCGACCGGGATACTGCGCTGGCGAAGCTGGCGCGAGCCCATGGATTCCGACGGATATTTTTGAACAATCCCAATATCGGAGGGCGCTACTCAGTGTTGTCGCACTTCGGATTGGTACCCGCAGCGCTGGCGGGAGTCGATCTGGAGCTCTTGCTGGAAAGAGCCGGGGGCATGCAACGGCGTTGCCTGGAAACGTCAACCTCAGGCAACCCCGGGGCGTGGCTCGGTGTTGTGATTGGCGCGCTGGCGAAGGCGGGGCGGGATAAGCTGACCCTCTTTGCGCCGACGGGCATCGACGGGTTCGGGTTGTGGGTGGAGCAACTGTTGGCGGAAAGCATGGGCAAGGCGGGCACCGGTGTGATCCCGGTGGCCGGTGAGCCCATCCTGGGCCCCGAATGTTACGGCGATGACCGACTGTTCGTGCAACTTTGCCTGGCCGGCGACGACGGGTCTGCTGACGAAAAGGTGGCGCTCCTGGAAACCGCCGGACATCCAGTGGTGCGCCTGGGACTATCGGACGTATATGACCTGGGCGGCGAGTTCTATCGCTGGGAGTTTGCCACCGCCATCGCCGGCCACATTTTGGGAATCCACCCCTTCGACCAACCGGATGTGCAGGGGGCCAAGGACCGTACGATCGCCGTGCTGCGGCAATATGAAAGTGACGGAGAGTTGCCGGCCGCTGAGTCAGCAGACTCGGGTAGGTTCGGCCGCCTGCTGTCTGTCAGTCAGCCCGGCGATTACCTGGCAATCATGGCCTATTTGCCCGATTCGATCGAAGTCCGCAGCGCCCTGGATGAACTTCGGTTGAAGGTAATCCGGAAATACGGTATAGCAACGACCGTTGGTTATGGCCCAAGATTCCTGCACTCCACCGGTCAATTGCACAAGGGCGGTCCGGACAGCGGCATATTCCTGCAACTGACGCAGCGACACTCGCCAGACGTGGCCATCCCCGGCTGGGCGTTCAGTTTCGGCATTCTGGCCGACGCTCAATCGCTGGGGGATTTGCGGGCGTTGCAGGACTTGGGCCGCCGCACGGCGTCTCTCCATCTCGATGACGACCCCGCCGAGTCCATCCGCCGGTTGACCGAATCCCTGTAATCCGTAGATCGGCAACCTGTACACAGAGGAGACACGCGCTTGGAAATCGGAATGATCGGCCTGGGCCGCATGGGCGGCAACATGGCACAGCGGTTGCTCAAGGCAGGCCATCGGGTGGTTGCCTTTGATCAGAGCGATGCGGCCCTGGCGACAAACGTTGAACGGGGGGCGTCTTCGTCCACATCGCTGGCCGACTTGGTGGACCAACTCGCTGCGCCCAGGAACGTGTGGATCATGCTGCCGGCCGGCGAAATCACCGAGGCCGCGATTGATGAACTCTCGGGATTGCTGGCCAAGGGGGACGCCATCATCGACGGGGGCAACGCCAATTACCGGGAAACCTTGAGACGGGGCGAGATGCTCGCCCAACGCAGCATCCACCTGCTGGACGCCGGCACCAGCGGCGGCGTTTGGGGACTTACCGAGGGTTACTCGCTGATGGTTGGTGGCGACGAGCAAATTTTCCGTCGACTGGAACCCATTTTTCAGGCATTGGCGCCGGGGCCGGATCGGGGTTACAGCCGGGTCGGGCCCACCGGCGCCGGGCACTTCACGAAGATGGTGCACAACGGCGTGGAGTACGGATTGATGCAGGCTTACGCCGAAGGGTTTGAGCTACTCCAGGCCAAGCAGGACGACTTTGGCCTGGACCTGCTGGCCATCGCCAAAACCTGGCAACACGGGAGCGTCGTGCGTTCCTGGCTACTGGACATGGCGGTGCGCGCGCTGGAAGAAGATGAGGGTCTGGAGAGCCTGGCCTCTTACGTGGATGATTCCGGGGAAGGCCGGTGGACGGTGAACGAATCGGTGGAGCTGGCGGTGCCCACGCCCGTCATTACCGCGGCGCTTTATCAGCGTTTCCGCTCCCGCCAGGAAGCCCCCTTCAGCGGGCGGATGCTGGCTGCGCTCCGCCAACAGTTCGGCGGCCACTCCGTCCGAAACACCGACGCCTGAAATACCAAATCGGCGGTGAAAAAAGGAAGGCCGGATCACCAGTCCCAGCCTTCCCTCAGGTTTTCAGCCTGCCGACGAGGATGCTATCCGTTGGCAAAAACGTCGTTGGCAACGTCCATCGCGCCACGGGCGAAGGGGATGCCCGAGTACAAGGTCATGTGGCCGAAGACTTCGATAATCTGGTCCTGGGAAAGTCCGATGTTCAAACCGCCCCGGATGTGGCTCCGCAATGGACCCTCCCGCCCCAGCGTGGCCAGGCAGGTCATGGTGCAGATGCAGCGGCTGGTCAGGTCGAGCCCTGGCCGGGTCCAGGTGGCGCCCCAGTAGTATTCGCCGGTGATGCGGCTCAGTTCCCTTTCGGCGTCGGTGGGCGGAGCCGGACGGGCGGGTTGTGCGCCCATGTAGTTGCGCCGGTATTCGTCGCCACGTTGGAACAGGCTGTCCGGGTCCTCGTTGGGGTCGTGCACTTTGGACGGAGCAAATTCGATGCCCCGCTCCGCGAAAACGTTCTGGCACAGGCTCAACGCCTGGATACCGGCCGGCGCTCCGCCGTACCAGGTATCGTGGATTATCAGCTCGACGATCTGCTCAGGAGTCAAGCCGACGTTCAGCGCGTTGCCCAGATGACGGCGCAGCTGATTCTCCCGGTTCAGCACGATGAGGGACGACAACGTTATCATTTCCCGCTGTACCGGGGTCAGCGCCGGTCGTCTCCAGATGGTGCCGAACAATGCCTCGCCGAGGATTCGCTCCAAGTCTGGGGCGATGTCCCAGGCTCCGGGTGCGGAACCGCCGGTGATGGAGCCTCCGCCGAACATGCGGCGGGTTTCCTGCCCTCGTTCATAGCGGTCGTCCAGTTCGCTCATAGTAGCCTCCGAGATTGTCGTGGTGGGTGGAACGCCGGCAGTGTACGGGTGCGCCACAGCCGGCGCAACAGGTTGCGGAAATGATGCACGGAGGTAAGATATAATCCACCCATCGGGGAATTAGCTCCCAGTTGTTAGTTTGTCATAGGATCGTTTGATATGACCACCGTGGAATCTTGCCTGAGCCGGCTCGAAGGCGTCTACGAACATTTGGCGACCAAGGCCGATATCGCCGAGCTGCGGGCGGAGATGCAAAGCGCCAACGCCGAGCTGCGGGCGGAGATGCAAAGTGCCTACGGCGAGCTGCGGGCGGAGATGCAAAGCGCCAACGCCGAGCTGAGGGCGGAGATGCAAAGCGCCAACGCCGAGCTGAGGGCGGAGATGCAAGAGATGAAAGTAACCTTGATCAAATGGGTGGTGGGCGTCCAAATTAGCGTTGCCGGTATTATGGTGGCCGGCGGAATCGCTGCTTTGGCGATCCTGGTATAACTCGTGAACGCTTTTGGCGACTCATGATTGACTTGCTGATTACCAACGGCCAGGTTATCGACGGCACCGGCAGCCCCGGTTTCTACGCCGCCGTCGCGATTTCCGGCGACGCGATATCCCTACACCGGGGCGACGACACCGATCTGCGTCGGGACGCCGCCCGGGTCATTGATGCTACCGGCTACGTGGTTTGCCCGGGCTTCGTCGACCTGCACTCCCACGCCGGGTTGACCATCCTGGGTGAACCCCATCACGACCCAAAAATCCGCCAGGGCGTCACCACCGAGCTGGTGGGCATCGACGGTATCTCCCACGCGCCCTTCCGCAACCAGGAAGAATTGCATCGTTACATCTGGCTGGACTCGGGTCTGAACGGCTACCCTCCGATGCCGGCCGACTGGCTGACTGTGGCGGATCTGCTGGGCAAGTACGACGGGACGGTGGCCATCAATATCGCCTACATCCTGGGTAACTCGCCAGTCCGTATCTGGAGCGCGGGATGGGATCAGCGGCCCGCCAGGCCGGCGGAGATCGCCGACATGCGGGCGGTAGTTCGTGAGGCGATGGAGGAGGGAGCCTGGGGGCTCTCCACCGGGCTGGATTACCCCCCGGGGTCATACGCCGATACGGACGAGCTGGTAGCGCTGTCAGAGACGGCGGCATCGCTGGGCGGCATATACCATACGCACACCCGGGCCAGTCTGCTCAGCCAGGGATACCTGGCCCCGTGGCACGAGGCCGTGGAGATCGGACGGCGCAGCGGTATTCCGGTGCACCTGACCCACTACCGGCAAAGCGTGTCCGGCGTCGGCAGTCACCTGGGCCACCTCGGGCTGGTGGAAGACGCCCGCGCCGAGGGCATTGATTGCACTTTCGATTGCTATACCTACCCGTATTCCGGAACCACGGTGACCATCGGGTTGCCCCACTGGGCCAAGGATGGCGGCCCGGAACGGCTGATGGCAGCGTTACAGGACGCTGACGATCGGGAGCGAATGAAACAGGATTTGGCGCCCAGCCGTCTCTACAACAACTGGTTGACCAACTTCACCCGTCCCGAGAACCGGCAATATGATGGCAAATTGATCACCGATATCGCTGAGATGCGGGGCCAGGACCCCGCCGATGCCCTATTCGACCTGCTGGTGTCGGAGAATCTGGGTATCAGCACCGTCGGGCTGGGCACCAACGCCCAGACCCTGTATGCCTTCGTCTCACATCCCTACGGGATGATTGCCTCGGATGCCATTCTGTTTGGCGAATACCCCAACCCGCGAACCTACGGTTGTTTCCCCATCGTGCTGGCCGAGTTTGTGCGGGCCGAGCAGCACCTGCGCCTGCCCGAGGCCATCCGCAAGATGACGTCCTTCCCGGCGCAACGGCTGGGTCTGCCGGACCGGGGCATCCTGCGGGACGGTTTCAAGGCGGATATCGTGGTGTTCAATCCGGAAACGGTCAAAACTCACGCCACCAGGGAAGACCCCAAGCACTACCCGGTGGGGATCGAGTACGTGATAGTCAACGGCCAGGTGGTCATTCAGCAGGGTGAAAACACCGGCGCCCTGCCCGGACGTGCGCTGCGACGTGGTCGCGCCGCCACCTGACGACACCCGAATGATAGAGTCGATATCACCTGAGTACCGGTACTGTCCCCGGTGCAGTCTACCGCTGTTGCTGGCTATCCGGGGCGGGTTACCCCGAGCGCGCTGCTCAGGATGCGGGTTCGTGCACTTCCGCAACCCGGCGGTTGGCGTGGCGGTGGTAGTGATGGACGACGATGGCCGCATCCTGCTGGGGCGTCGTTCCGCCGGCGGCAACGAGGGGGCCTGGTGCATCCCGTGCGGTTACGTGGAATGGGGCGAGGATATCCGGGATGCCGCCCGCCGGGAATTCAAGGAGGAGACCGGACTCGACGTAAACATCGGAGATGTGTGTGCGGTCCATTCCAACTTCCACAACCGTAACGCGTTGACGGTGGGGGTGTGGTTCTGGGGGACGATAGTCGGCGGGCAGGCGCGCGCTTCCGACGACCTGGATGAGGTGGAGTGGTTCCCGCCGGGTGCCCCGCCCGAGCCGTTGGCTTTCGCGACGGACCGGTTGGTGTTGTGCCAATTGGCGGATAAGTCGAGCTCCGCGGGTCAGGGATGAACAAGCTCGCCGTCGTCATCCAACACGTTGCCGTCGAAACGCTGGGCGGCAATTTTGCGGCGGTGCTGGCCGATGTCGGGTTTGAGATATGCGGAGTGCCCGTGTTTGCCGGCGCTCCCGATTTTGCCGCGTTCGAAGCTCCCGACCTGGCGGATGTCTCCCTGATTGTGTCCCTGGGCGGTCCGATGTCGGCCAACGATGATTACCCGGCGTTGCGCCAGGAGATGGACTACCTGCGGGCTGCTGCGACCGGGGACTCGCCGGTGCCGGTGGTTGGCATCTGCCTGGGCGCTCAGCTGTTGTCCCGGGCGCTGGGCGGCGAAGTCGATCCCACCGGCGGCTACCAGTTTGGCCTTCGCAAGATAGACATAACTACCACCGGCATCGCCGATCCGGTGTTCGGCGAGATTGCCGTTCCGCTGGCGCCCACGCTGCACGGCGAAAGATTCACCCTGCCACCGGGCGGCAAGTTGCTGGCCGAAGGGACCATGCTGAAGCGTGACGGCGGGTACCTCCGCATCCCCATGGCATTCCGGTACGGCCTGTCCTACGGTTTCCAGTTCGAGCCGCAACTGACTCTCGATGAAATGCGGGTGTGGAACCGGGAGCTGTTCGGCGACTATACCCAGATGGGCGATCGGTTCGATCCGACGAAAGAAGCAGCCCGTAACTTGCGGGAGTTCACTGCATTTGCACCGTTGCACGAGGCGCAAATGGCCCGGATGCTGCGATCCCTCCTGGACCAGGCTGGATTGTAACGCCCCGCAAAGCGCCGGTTTCGGCGCCCTGGGGTTCGGCGCCCTGGCGGGGGAAGGGTCGGCAGTTTGACACTAGGCACAGCGGGGATTAACCTGCTAGCGGCCACCCGCCACGGGTCTTGCCCGTCAGTTTGGCCGCAAAATTGCCCACGCTACGACACAAGTCTGATTGGAGGCATTTGAACATGGCATACGAAGGATTGATTGCCGAGCAGGTATGGGTAGAAGGTCATAACGGCGACCGCATCAACGCCTACCTGGCGCGCCCGCTGGGTTCCGGCCCGTTCCCCGCCGTTATGATGTTTCACCACATGCCGGGTTGGGACGCGGCGTCCAAGGAAATGGCCCGCAAATTCGCTCACAATGGATACATCGCCATCGCGCCCAACCTGCACTATCGGGAGGGCAGCGACGACCCGGCGGTCAACAGCGCCAGTATCCGTGACAAGGGTGGCATGCCCGATGCCCGCACCCTGGGCGACGCCGCTGGCGCCATCGGCTACCTGCGACACCTGGACGTTCATAACGGCAAGGTTGGCATCATCGGGTTCTGCTCCGGCGGGCGCCAGGTCTTTCTGGCCGCCTGCAAGCTGAGCGGCGTCGACGCCGCGGTGGACTGCTGGGGCGGCGGCGTAACCGCCCGGGACAGCGAGCCCCCCACCGAGGCCATGCCCCATGCCCCCATCGAGTTCGTGGGCGATTTGAGCTGCCCCCTGATGGGTCTGTTCGGCGAGGATGACGCCCGACCCTCCGTCGCCGAGGTGGCGGCCACCGATGCGGCTATCAAGGCCGCCGGCAAGTCCTGGGAGCATCACATGTACCCCAACGCCGGCCACGGGTTCTTCGCCGTCGACCGGCCCAGCTACGCCGTGGAAGCAGCCAACCAGGGCTGGCAGGAAGTGTTCGCCTTCTACGGGCGTCACCTCAGTTAGTCGAACTGTCTTTACCATACGGTAGGTCAGAGGGGCGGGTCTGAAACCCGCCCCTCGTTCGTTGCATGATTGTGGAAATGTCGGCTAGTTGTCGGTTGCTTCAAAGGCCAGGGTGGCGAAGCGCATGAATATACCGCCCCGGGGCGCCGCCAGCGGCCCGTTCAGGCAGAGGCAGGCGATGACGTAGGTCGCGCCCGGCGCCCCCAACTCGCTGATTTCCACCCGGTGGGGTGTGTTTAACCCGACGATGCTGCCGGCGGCCCGGTCGATTTCCCCGTTCACCCAGACTTCGCCGTAATTATCGAAGTTGGTCTCAAACCAGACCCGATAACCGCTCACGTCCACACCTGCGATGGACTGCGGCAGCGTAACGGCAATGCGGTACCAGGCAAAGGTAAACCCTTCGGAAAGGCTCTGACGCACGTTGTCGCACACGTCCCAGCCCGAATCGTCAAAATCGGCCAGGCGCGGCGGCGCGGCCAGCAAGCGGGCGGACAGCCCCTCGTTGGGTTCGCCCGGCACCAGCCCGGGAGCGACTCGCCAGGGTTGCCCGCCCACGGCGTTTCGGCCCTCCGGCGTGTTCAGATCGACGGCAAATCGTGGCATGTTTATCCTCCTGAAGGTTGCAAAGCGGTGGCAGACGGCTCCCGGTTTGAGTTTACCGAAACTCCCAGACGCTCGCCGCCGTGCCGCCGAACACCATTTCGCGGGCTTCCATGCTGGGGTATTCGATCATGTCCATGGGTAAACGGAGGGCGTTGCGGTAACCCTCCCGGTTTGCCACCGGCGGGAAGTCGCTGCCCCACATGAGCTTTTCTCCGCCGAAGGCGTCCACGGCCATTTCGATGAGGGGCGGCACGTTGTCGAAGGGTATGGGCTGACGGAAGGGCATGGGCCGCGCGCAAAATTCACCCAGTCCGGGGATTTTCATGTAGACGTTGGGGTACTTGGACAGCGCCAGCGTCTTCTGGTAGGTCTCCATGGGTATCTCTTTGATCTCCCGCCCGGGGCCGAAGAACGCGCCCACCCCGGCCAGATGTTCCATGACCACCGTCAAGTTGGGCAACTCCTGGATTATCCCTTCAAACTCCGGATCGGCGTACTGCTCCACCGTGCCCATGACGCTGGCGACCACACCCAGGTCGGCGCACTTGCGCCACAACGCCAGCGGGTCATCGCCCGGGGCGCGCCACGCGCAGTTGAAACGCAGGCCGTCCACGCCCTGGTCGTGCAGTTCGGCCACCCGGTCGGGGGCGTCGGGCTGGGTGTGGTCGACGATGGCGATGACGGCAAACCGTCCGGGAAACCGTCGCACCGACTCCACTAGGTAGCTGTTGTCAAACACCCCGAAGAACTGGGTGAGCACTGCCTTGTCCACACCCACCCGATCCATTTCGTCCAGCAGAATTTCCACTGGCTCGAACCAGTAGGGCGAGGCGTGGCAATGGGTATCAATTATGGTGGCCATCTATTGCACTCCTTTCGAATAGCCCCCTTCCCACCGGGAGAGGGGTTGGCGTGAGGGCGGCCCGTCCAGCTACGCCGCTGTCGTTCCGCCGTCGATCACCAGTTCGGCGCCGGTCACGAAGGACGATTCGTCGGAAGCCAGGTAGATGGCGCCGTAGGCGATTTCGCTGGGTTTGCCGATGCGGCCCAAAGGCAACCGCTGCATCCGAAGCTCCATGTTGGCCGGGTCGTTCAGGGTATCGGCGATCATGTCCGTTTCAATTGGGCCGGGGTGGATGGAGTTGGCCCGGATGCCTTCGCTGGCGTGCTGGATTGCCGTGGACTTGGTGAAGAGGCGAACCGATCCCTTGGTGGCGGTGTAGCTGGCGGAACCGTTGGGGCTGCCCACCAGGCCGGCGGTGGAGGAGATATTGATGATGGAGCCGCCGCCGTTCTCGCGCATGGCGGGGATGGCGGCCTTGGTACCGAGGAACACGCCCTTGGAGTTGACGGCGAAGATGCGGTCCCAGTCCTCCACGGTGGTTTCCTCGATGGTCTTGCGGATCAGGATACCGGCGTTGTTCAGCAAAATATCAAGCTTGCCGTAGGTGCTCAAGGCAGTCTGGACTGCCGACTGCCAGTCCGACTCGTCGGTCACATCCAGGTGCACGTAGGTCACGTTGTAGCCCAGTTCCTGCAACTCGGCTTCGGTCTGGCGGCCCTGGTCGTCCAGGATGTCGCCGATGACGACGCTGGCGCCCTCCTCGGCAAACATGCGCGCTTCCACGGCGCCCTGGCCACGGGCGCCGCCGCTAATAATTGCTACCTTTCCTTCCAATCTGGGCATGATGAACCTCCGTTGATTGCGTCAAAAGTGCTTGGACGGTGGTGATGTGCCCACTTTATAGCGAACGTAGGTGGGGCGCAACCGGAACAGGCGAGGGACCAACAGTCTCGCGGCTCGGCATATCTGATACTCGTCGTGCACCGGTGCACTGAGCCCTGCTCAACCGCCATTTACCCGAGAAACCGGTTGGCGGTGTAAACTGGCGCATCACAACCGACCATCCATGACAAGGAGCAAGACCATGCCTGCTGGCACTCTCACTATCGATTCGCAAGTACACGCCTACGAGCGAGACCGTCCGGAACGCCCCTGGGCTGGAACCCTGCAGGGTCCCGCAGAGGTTACCGGCGACGACATGGTGGCGGCGATGGACGCCGTCGGCGTAAATGGGGCTTTGCTGGTTTCACCATTCTCGATGTATCGCTACGACGCCAGCTACGCACTCGAAGTATACGCTAGGCATTCGGGCCGGTTCGGCCTGATCCGGCCCTTCGACCCACAGTCGGAAACCATCGAAGAAGAGATGGCCGAGTGGACCGGAACACCCGGCGTGGTCGGGGCCCGCATCATGCTTTCCAACCAGGAATACGAGGCAGACCACCCGGGGCTCAATCGTATACTCGCCGCCGGCGCCCGGGCTGGCGTTCCGGTGAACGTGATGTGTTCGACCAAGCTGCCCCTTTTTCGCGAATTGGCCCGCCGCAACCCCGATACCCAGATGGTCGTCGATCACTTGGGGATCGCCCAACCCCCCGCGCCGCCGGCGCCGCCGGAACCCTTTGCCGATCTGCCCGACGTGCTCGCGCTGGCCGAATTGGACAACGTGGCCATCAAGATATCCGGGGCCGGCACACTGTCCCATGAGCCGTTCCCCTACCCGGACATCTGGGAACCTCTGCGCCGCATTTTCGACGCGTTCGGCTTTGACCGATGCCTGTGGGGCACCGACTGGACCCGGGCGGTTAACCTGTTGACCTACGAGCAGGGCGTTGAGGCTTTCCGGGTTACCGACCAGCTTTCGGATGACGAACGGGCGACCCTGATGGGCGGCGCGTTGGCGAAGATTTACAACTGGTCGCCCGGTACGGGTGAGTAGAGAGGAAGGCGGAGGGACTACATGAACCCGTTGTCCAGGGCTCTTGATCTGACAATACGGCCGTTGGCGATGCGGGCCCTGTTGGTCTGGGAGCGGATCGAGTCCGGTGTAGCATACAATCCCCTTTCCCCGGCGTTGCGCGCAGACCCGTATTCCTTTTATGAGGAGTTGCGGCGGAAAGACCCCGTGCACCGGATGCGCCTGCAGGACGCTTGGGTGCTGACCGACTACGCCGACGTCGACATGGTGTTGCGGAACAGCCAGCGGTTCGGGAACGCGGGAAGGGAGTTTGGCTACATCCCGCAAGTGAGCATGTTGGACCTGGACCCACCGGAACACACTAAGATCCGGGGTCTGGTGTCCCATGGCTTTACTCCACGCTCCGTGGCCGCCCTGGAGCCGCGCATCCGGGAAACGGTGGACGACTTGCTGTGCAAGGTGGAGGGCAAAGGGCGCTTTGACCTCATCTCGGACCTTGCTTTCCCGTTGCCTGTCATCGTCGTTGCCGAGATGCTGGGGATCCCGCCGGAGGATCGGCAGCAGTTCAACGAGTAGTCCAACATCGTTTCCCTGATCGTCGACCCCCTGCTGGACGAACGGCAGGCGCGCCAAGTGCAGCAGGCCGTCGACGAAGTGTTCACCCACTTTGAGGCGGTGGCAGAGCAGCGGCGTCGCGATCCGCAGGACGATCTGGTGAGCGCACTCGTGACGGCGGAGGTCGATGGCGAACGGCTGGAGCGAGATGACTTGCTGGTGAACCTGCTGCTGTTGCTGGTGGCAGGGAACGAGACCACACGCAACCTCATCGGCAACGGCACCCTGGCGCTGCTGAGCAATCCGGACGAACTCCAGAGGCTGCGCGACGACCCTACACTGCTGAACGGCGCGATCGACGAGATGCTGCGTTTTGACAGCCCGGTGCAGCTGGACAGCCGGGTAGCCCGCGAACCTGTTGAGTTGCGCGGAAAGCGGATAGCCCCCGGACAGCGAGTGATCTGCCTCCTGGGGGCAGCCAACCGAGATCCGCAGGTCTTTCCAGACGCGGACCGGCTGGACGTGGGCCGCTCCGCGGTCAACTATCTTGCCTTTGGGCGGGGCATCCACTACTGCCTTGGCTCGCCGCTGGCCCGGCTTGAGGGGCGCGTGGTTTTTGAGGCGCTGCTGCCTCGTTTGAGCAGCCTACGGCTGGCGGAGGAGCCGCGCTACCGGAACCAGGTGACGCTACGGGGGCTGGAGTCTCTGTGGTTGGAGGCGGCCTAGCGCTGGTCCATTCCCCGTTCGCAGCCGAGGTGAGAGAGTTCCTCAAGACTAGCGAACTGACCGAGACCAGGGCCTTCGTCAGGGAGATAGAGGTCAGCCCCAGCAATGCCGCCGTCCGCTACCCTATCCCCATGCCGGAGGACAGTCGTTTTGGAGGACAGTCGTATTGGAGGAGAGCCGATGCCGCGGAGGTCGCTCCACCCGCTCCGGTTCTGTCTACATCCAAGATGGTGGGCCGTGTGGGGATCGAACCCACGACACCCGGATTAAAAGTCCGGTGCTCTGCCAGCTGAGCTAACGGCCCTGGTGCGTTGGATGCCGCTCATCCCGAGCAGGGTACCATCCGAGCAGGGTACCCTCCGGATAGGGTACCATCCCGAAAACGTGAACATCCGCAAAAAGTATAGCATAGGCGACGGTTGGCCCCTTTAGAACCGGGCATAAGCGCATGTTGTACGCCCTTGTCAAACCATCGCCGGCGGTGCATAATAGCACCACGACTTTCTGGTGGTTCAAGCGGGGTGGCCCCACCCGTTCCCATCCCGAACACGGAAGTGAAACGCCCCAGCGCCCACGATACTGCTCTGGTGACGGAGTGGGAAAATAGGTCACCGCCGGGAAGTATATATCGGATAGCAAAGGGCGGCGACGCTGCCCCGCTATGCGAGCCAATTAACCAAGCCGCTATTTCCAGCATCATGCTGGTTTCGGCGGTCTCTAGACGACGGTGACGAAGGGGTGGGCGCGATGACGCACCTGACGACAACCGGCATTTCGAACCCACCGAAAATCCCTATTCAGCGCTAGTTCTGGCGGCCTCGTCGAAAAATCGGCATCAAAGCCGCTTTTATTTTTGCCCGAATGCGGTAAAATGGCGAACACGGCACAGAGCCATCAGTCTGAATTCAACCCAGGAGAAACTCATGGGCAGCAGATTCGAGAAATTCTCAGAACGGGCGCGGCGGGTTTTATCCCTCGCCCAGGAAGAAGCGCAACGGTTCAATCACAACTACATTGGTACCGAGCACATCTTGCTTGGGCTTGTACGTGAAACCGAGGGCGTAGCCGCTCGAGTCCTGTCCGGTCTGAGCGTCGACCTCACCAAGGTACGTTCGGCCGTGGAGTTCATCATCGGGCGCGGCGAGCGGCCGGCCCAGGGTGAAATAGGCCTGACCCCCCGCGCCAAGAAGGTGGTGGAACTGGCCGTCGACGAAGCGCGACGCATGAACCACACCTACATCGGCACCGAACACCTGTTGATTGGCCTGCTGCGAGAAGGCGAAGGCGTTGCCGCCGGGGTGCTGGAAAGCCTGGGGGTGAACTTGGAGAAGGTTCGCGCCGAGACCCACCGCATCCTCAGCAACTCCTCCACCGGTAGCTCCAGCAGCACCCGCTCCACCACCCGCACGCCAACCCTGGACCAACTGGGCGTGGACCTGACCAACGCCGCCCTGGGTGGCAAGCTGGACCCGGTGATCGGACGCGATACCCAAATCGAGCGGGTTACCCAGATTCTCAGCCGCCGTACCAAGAACAATCCGGTTCTGGTGGGCGAGCCCGGCGTGGGCAAGACCGCCATCGTGGAAGCCATGGCCCAGCGGATTTCCTCCGGGGACGTGCCGGAGACGTTGCAGGGCAAGCGGCTGGTTACCCTTGATATGGGCGCCCTGGTCGCCGGCACCAAGTATCGCGGCGAGTTCGAAGAGCGGCTCAAGAAGGTTATCGAGGAGATCAAGGTCTCCGGGAACTGCGTGCTCTTCATCGACGAGATTCATACCATCGTCGGAGCGGGCGCCGCCGAGGGCGCAGTGGATGCTTCCAACATCCTGAAGCCGTCCCTGGCTCGCGGCGAAATCCAGTGCATCGGCGCCACCACCCTGGACGATTACCGTAAGTACGTCGAGCGGGACCCGGCGCTGGAACGCCGTCTGCAGCCGGTTCGGGTCGAAGAACCCGATGCCGAAATGACGGTGGACATCCTGCGGGGTGTGAAGGTCCAGTACGAAGACCATCACAACGTAGATATTACCGACGAAGCGGTGCAGGCGGCGGCCACGCTGTCCACCCGCTACATTCCCGACCGGTTCCTGCCGGACAAGGCCATCGACCTGCTGGATGAGGCTGGGTCCAGGGTGCGGCTGCGCGGCAGCCATGCTCCCCAGGAAGTCCGGGACGCCATTGAAGTCCTGGAACGGGTGCGGAAAGAAAAAGACGAAGCCATTGCGTCACAGCAGTACGAAGTTGCCGCCGAGTTGCGCGACCGGGAACTGCACCTGTCCGAAAACGTGGGCGACTTGGAACGCGACTGGAAACAGGACCGCAACAAGGAACGTACCCAGGTCACCGAAGAAGATATCGCAGAGGTGGTGAGCATGTGGACCGGTATACCGGTAACGCGGCTCGCCCAGGAAGAGACGGAACGTCTGCTGCACATGGAAGAAGACCTGCACAAGCGCATCATCGGCCAGGACGAAGCCATTGTCGGCATCGCCAGGGCGGTGCGGCGCGCCCGGGCCGGTCTGAAGGATCCCAGGCATCCCATTGGTGTGTTCATGTTCCTGGGCCCCACCGGCGTCGGCAAGACCGAGTTGGTGCGGGCGATGGCCGAATTCATGTTTGGCCACGAAGACAACATGATCCGCCTGGACATGTCCGAATTCCAGGAACGCCATACCACCGCCCGTCTCATTGGCGCGCCTCCGGGCTACGTGGGTTATGACGAGGGCGGCCAGCTCACCGAGGGTGTGCGCCGCAAGAACTATTGCGCCATCCTGCTGGACGAAATCGAAAAGGCCCATCCCGAGGTGTTCAACATCCTGCTCCAGATTTTCGACGCAGGACAGCTGACGGATGCCCGGGGCCGGCGGGTAGACTTCCGGAACTCGATCATCGTGATGACCAGCAACCTGGGCTCCGACCTCATCAAGCGGGACACCAGCCTCGGCTTCACAGTGAAATCCGACCAGGCGCAGACCGATAATCAGGCCTACGAACGGATGAGGGACAAGGTCATGGATGAGGTCAAACGCTTCTTCCGTCCCGAGTTCCTGAACCGCCTGGACGCGACCATCGTGTTCCACGCCCTGAGCAAGGAAGAGATTCTCCAGATCGTTGAGCTGATGATGAACATGGTGCGGTCCGAGCTCAAGGACAAGGACATTGATATCGAGTTGACCGAAGCTGCTCGGGAATACCTGGGAGAGAAGGGATTCGACCCGGTGCTGGGGGCTAGGCCGCTGCGCCGTCTCATCCAGAACGAGGTCGAAGACAAGCTTTCCGATGAGCTCCTCGGCGGCAACATTGCCGAGGGTGATACGGCCATCGTTGACTTGGACGAGGACGGCAAGGTGTGCGTCAAGGTCCGCAGCAAGGAGCTGGCTGCCTTGCCTTCTGCATAGAAAGAGCAAGCTGCAGGTAACTGAACACAGGGGCGTCAACGAAATGGCGCCCCTGAATGCTACAACTCGTAGCGAGACGAGATTTCGTACTATCCAGGGCCTGCCGGTCTGAAAAGGTGGTTGACGACGGGCAGAGCCCTTGTTAGATTTCCGGAATCCTCACGACGGAGAACGAGGTGACATAAATGGCGAGACGATTGCTCAAAGACCTGGAACGGTCTTACGGGTTCGACGAAGTGGCCATCGTGCCCGGCGAAGTTACTGTCAATCCGGAGATGACCTCAACCCAGATGAGTATCGGCGAGTATGCCTTTGAATCGCCCATCCTCGCATCGGCGATGGACGGTTCAGTATCGCCGGGTTTCGCCACCCTCATGCACGAAATGGGCGGGTTGGGTGTGCTCAACGGCGAGGGCCTGTACACCCGGTATGAGGACCCTTATTCGGTCCTGGAAGAAATCATCTCCATGGACCAGGCCGAAGTCACCGAATACCTGCAACAGGTATACAGCGAGCCGGTGCAGGATCACCTCATCGGGCAGAGGGTTCAGGAGATCAAGGGGTCCGGCGCCATCGCCGCCATCGCGTTCACGCCGCAAACCACCAAGCGGTACAGTCGTTTGGCCGTCGAAGCCGGCGCCGACATCATCGTGGTGCAGTCCACCGTCACCACGGCCCGTCACGTTTCGCGGAGTTATCGCGGCCTGATCTTCTCGGAACTCATCAGCGCTTTGAAGGTACCCGTGGTGGTCGGCAACTGTGTCAGCTACAACGTGGCGACCGAGCTGATGGAAACCGGTATTGACGCCGTGTTGGTGGGCGTGGGCCCGGGAGCGGCGTGCACCACCCGGGAAGTAACCGGCGTCGGGGTGCCCCAGGTTTCCGCCACGCTGGAATGCGCCGCGGCGCGGGAGGACTTCTTCCAGCGCACGGGCCGTTACGTCAGTGTGATTACCGACGGCGGCATCCGAACGGGAGGCGATCTGTGCAAAGCAATGGCCAGCGGCGCCGACGGTGTGATGTTGGGAACCCCCTTCGCCCAGGCCACCGAGGCGCCGGGCCGTGGTCATAACTGGGGTATGGCCAACGCCCATCCCGAGCTGCCCCGTGGCACCCGCATCAACGTGGGCACCAGGGGCACGTTGCAGCAGTTGCTGCACGGCCCGTCCAACGTCACCGACGGTACGCAAAATCTGGTGGGGGCGCTGCGCGTGGCCATGGGGATGTGCGGGTCGTACACGGTACGCGACTTCCACAAGGCCGAGATGGTAATCGCCCCGGCCATCAAGACCGAGGGCAAGCATTTTCAAATGTTGGGATAGCGACGATAATCAAGCCGAGGAATCCCCAACAGACCAGGAGATACAAAATGTCGACAGGTACGATTCAGATATTGGACCCGCGTCCGGAGCAAAAGACCGCCGAGCGGCCGGCCGCCGGCCGCCTGCCCTCATTGAGCGGCAAGACGATAGGGCTGCTGGAAAACCGCAAGTACCACTCGGACAACTTCCTCAAAGAACTGCAAACCGTCCTAGAGCGAGATTACGAAGTGGGGAAGGTCATCTACCTTCAGAAGTTCAGCTTCAGCGCCCCTTGTTCCGATGAGACTATCGATGAACTGGTGGCCCAATGCGATGCGGTGGTGCACGGAATCGCGGATTGAGGGAGCTGCACGGCGTGGGGTCTCCACGACACAGTAGTTACCGAAACCCGCGGCATCCCCTCGGTGAGCGTCATTACCGAGAGTTTCACCCGCGCCGCCCACGCCAGGGCGTCGGCCCTGGGTATGCCCACGGTCCAGATTCTCGCCCTGCCCAGTCCCCTGGCGCCCCGGGCGATTCCGGAAGTGCAGGAACTGGCCCACGAGTACGCCGGACAAATCGCTTCGATGCTGACCGGCGGTCGCTGACCAACGGTCGCTGGCCGGCGACGAACATCACCGGCGACGAACATCACCGGCGACGAACATCAAGGAGTAATTGCCCCATGGCGAGCAACACGCCGGGCCTGAGCTCCCGGCGGATCGACGTTCCTGATTCCTACGATGCGATTCAGGACTACTACGAGGAGCAGGGTTGGACGGACGGCATGCCCGTCGTGCCGGCGACGGAAGAGGCCGTGCGGCGTATGCTGGGGCCGTGGGGCGAAGACCCGGCCCAATCGTTGGGAATCGCCCAGCCATCCAACCAGCAGGTTACGATGGAAAAGGTGGCTATCAACGCCGTAATGGCCGGCTGCCGCCCGGAATATTTCCCGGTGGTGGTGGCGTGCGTCAAGGGGGCGCTCCAAACGGAATTCAACCTGGCGGGATGCCAGGCGACCACCGGGGGCGCTGCCCCGGTCGTGATCGTCAATGGCCCCCTGGCCGAAGAACTAGGCATCAACGGGGATTCGGGTTGCTTCGGGCCCGGATACCGGGCCAACGCGACCATCGGTCGGGCGCTGCGCCTGTTCGTGCGGAACTTGGCCGGCCTCATCATCGGCGACATGGACAAGGCGACCCTGGCAATGCCGGGGCGATACTCCTTCTGCTTTGCCGAGAACGAAGCCCGCAGTCCGTGGGAGCCGCGCCACGTGGAATTGGGCCTGGACCCGGAAGACAGCATGGTTACGCTGCATGCCATCCGGGCGTTCTACCCTGTCATGGAGACCACGGTTTCCCGAGGCATCGACGTTCTGAATACGCTGGTGCGCGCCACCCGTGCCACCGGGTTCTCCAACTACTACCAGATTGGCACCGGCGCTCAGGTTACGCTGGTGATAAGTCCGGAGCACGCCGCCGAGATTGCCGCCGACGGGCTCGCCAAGAAGGATGTGCGGGAGTACATCTACGCCAACGCGCGCATGTCCATCGCTGAGTTGTCCGGGCTGGGACATTGGGGCAATCGCAACTATCCGGCCTGGATCGACGACAGCAAACCGGACACCATGGTGCCCATTGCGCCCCGGGCCGACGACATCGTGATAGTAGTGGCCGGCGGCGACGGGCGGCATTCGGCCTGGCTGGCCGGCTGGGGCGTGACGCGGGTGGTTACCGAGAAGATCGAATTGCCGGGGTAACTTGCATTTGCCAGGTCCGGAACCTGTCATTGCGAGCGCAGCGTGGCAATCTCGTTGGCGTCCTTCGACAGGCTCAGGATGAGCGAGATTGCCACGTCGCTTCGCTCCTCTCAATGACAGTGTATCAACGGATCCGCTGGCTACAATTTAAATGCCCCGACCGGTTCGCCCTTCACTTTGCCTCCGAGCCCATTGTGCCATTAGGATAGCCCACCATAAATTGACATAACTCGTCGACAAGGTGCCATTCGCAGTGTTCACCCACCTCCATACCCACACCGAATACAGCATGCTGGACGGCATCAGCCGTATCCCCAACCTGGTAAACCGCACCAGGGAACTGGGGATGGACGCCATGAGCATCACCGACCACGGTTCGCTCTACGGCGTCGTTGATTTCTACTCGGAATGCGTTGAGGCCGGCATCAAACCCATCATCGGCTGCGAAATGTACGTGGCCCACGGCAGCCGTCACGACCGCACCCCCAACGAACGCACTGCCAATCACCTGGTGCTCATCGCCAAAGATAACTCCGGGTACCGGAACCTGCTGCAGCTGGTGACCCGTTCCCATCTGGAAGGTTTCCACTACCGGCCCCGCATCGACAAGGAGCTGCTGGATCAGCATCGCCAGGGTCTCATCTGTCTGTCCGGATGCCCGTCGGCGGAGGTGCCCACGCTGCTGGCTGACGGCAATTACGACGCCGCCAAAGAGATGGTGGGCTGGTACCGGGAAATATTCGGCGAAAACTATTTCCTGGAGATGCAACAGCACGAGCACGTGCCGCAATTGCCGCGGATTAACGAAAGCCTGATTCGCCTGCACGGCGACACCGGTATTCCGCTGCTGGTGACCAACGACGCCCACTACGTGCGGCAGGCCGACCATCCTTATCAGGACGTGTACATCTGCATCCAGACCGGAACCAACATCCACGACGACAAACGGTTGCGGATGGAGGACTCCTCCTACTACATAAAATCCCCCGCCGAGATGGCCGCCCTGTTTCCCCAATACCCGCAGGCGCTGGACATCACCGGCGAGATAGCCCAGGAGTGCAACGTTTCGCTGGGTTTCGGCCAGATGCACCTGCCGCGCTATCCCACGCCAAATGATGAGGATGCCGACTCGTACCTGGAGCGGATTTGTTGGGAAGGTTTCCAGAAGCGCTACGGCAACAAAAACGAAGCTGCCCGCGCCCGCATGGAATACGAGCTGGAAGTGGTGCGCCAGACCAGATTCGCCAACTACTTCCTGGTGGTGTGGGACATCATTTCCTTCGTGCGCGAGCGGGAGATACTGTTCGGCGTGCGAGGCAGCGCGGCGGCCAGCATCGTCCTGTACTGCCTGGGAATCACCGAGATCGACCCGCTGGAGTACCGCCTCGTCTTCGAGCGTTTTCTGAACTTTGAGCGCAAGGAAATGCCCGACATCGACATGGACTTCCAGGACGACCGGCGCGACGAGGTGTTGCGCTACGTCATTGACCGGTACGGCAGCGACAAGGTGGCCCAGATCATAACCTTCGGAACCATGGGCCCCAAGGCGGCCCTGCGCGACGTGGGCCGCGGCCTCGGCATGAGCTACGGCGACGTCGACCGGGTGGCCCGCATGGTGCCCAACCGCTCCCGGACGCTGTCCGACGCGCTCGCCGCCAGCGCCGAACTGGAGCAAACCTACCGGACCGACCCCGCGATGCAGCAGCTCGTCGACCACGCCCAGGCGCTGGAGGGCATCGTCCACCACGTGAGCACCCACGCCGCCGGCGTCCTCATTGCCGACGAACCGCTCACCGAGACCGTGCCGTTGCAGCGACCCGCCCGCGGCGACGAAAACAGCCCGGTGATGATGACCCAGTTCTCCATGGACCCGGTGGCCAAACTGGGCCTGCTCAAGATGGACTTCCTCGGCCTCACCAACCTGACCATCCTGGACCGCACCATCAAACTGCTGGACGAGGAACGGGGCATACGCTTCGACCTGGGCCGTCTGGAGCTGGACAACGAAGCGGCCTACGACCTCCTGGGCACCGGCAACACTTCCGACCTGTTCCAGCTGGAATCGGCCGGGATGCAGCGTTACATCAAGGAGCTGAAACCGTCCAACCTGGGCGACATCGCCGCCATGATTGCCCTCTACCGGCCCGGCCCCATGGAGCACATCGACCGGTTTATCCGCTCCAAGCACGGTCGCGAGCAGGTTACCTACCCGCACCCCAGCATGAAGGACCTGCTGGACGAAACCTACGGCGTCATCGTCTACCAGGACCAGGTGCTGCAGATTCTGCAAAACTTCGCCGGTTACACCCTGGGCGAGGCCGACACCGTCCGCAAGGCCATGGGCAAGAAGATTCCCGCCCTGATGGCCGAGGAACGCAGTCGGTTCGTGACCGGGGCCGTCGAACAGGGCTACACCGAGCAGATGGGCGGCGAGATATTCAACCTCATCGAACCCTTCGCCGGCTACGCCTTCAACAAGGCCCACAGCGTCAGCTACGCTCTCATCTCCTATTGGACGGCCTTTTTCAAGACCCACCACCCGCTGGAGTACATGGCGTCGGTGCTGAACTGCCGCCTGGATCACGCCGACCGCTACATCTCCTCCATTAACGAATGCACCCGCATGGGCATCACCATCGGGCTGCCCGACGTCAACGCCTCCGGCGTGCACTACACCATTGACCGGTCGGGGGACAAGTTGGGCGACCGGACGGCGGACCAAGCGGCGAGCCTTGGCCAGCTGCGTATCGGCCTGGCGGCAATCAAATCTCTGGGTGAGGGGGCGGTTACTCCCATCGTTGCCGAGCGGACGGCCAACGGCCCCTACACATCCATCGGCGATTTCTGCAACCGGGTGGATGTATCCAGCCTGAACCGTCGGACGCTGGAAGCCCTGGCTAAAGCCGGCGGTTTCGACGCGCTGGCCCCCCGGGTCGCCGTGGTCGCCGCCCTGGACCGCATCTGGGCGGTGGCCCAGCAGGAGACCCGCAACCGCAACTCCGGTCAGTTCGGCATGTTCGGCAACGACCTGGATAGCAGCTCCGGCGGCACCCTGCTGGAGCTCGACACCAGCCTGGCCGACTACACGTCCCAGGAAAAGGCCGCCCTGGAGAAGGAATTCCTGGGGGTCGCCATCTCCTATAACCCCATTCTAGCACTGGCCACCGTCGATCCCGGAGACGCCTGCAATTCCCTGGAGCAGCTGGACGAGGACGCCGAGGGCACGACGGTAACCGTCCTGGGCCACGTCAACGACGTGACCGAGCGCTACACCCGGGACAACCGCAAGTTCCTGCGCGTTGACCTGGGCCTCATCGGCGGCCAGCTGGAAGCCATGGTCTGGCCCGACAGCCTGGAAAAGACCGCCCACGTCTGGCAGCCGGGCAGCACCGTACAGGTTACGGGCCGCCTCCAGGTGCGCGGCGACGACTTCTCCATCGCCTGCTACGATGCCAAAGAATTTCAGATGCCGTCGGGGGAGGGGGTCCCAGCTCACCCCAACCCTGTCCCAGGGGGCGAAGGAACCAACGGCCGGCGCAATGGCAATCCCTCTGCCGGAGGGCGAGAGGCTGCGATGCAGGGGGCGTCCACTGAAGCCCGCGAGCCCGGCCTGCTCATCAGGGTGACGGAGACCGACGACGCCGAGAGCGATCGCTACCTGCTGCGCCAGGCCATCCGGGTGATGCTGGAGTACACCGGCAGCGACAAGGTGTACGTTGAGGTTCACCTGCCCGAGGGCAAGCCGGTGTTGATGGAGATCCCCACCGTGTCCACCGCCGCCTGCCCCGAGTTGCAGCAGCGCCTGGAAGACCTGCTGGGCAAAGGCTGCGCCGAGTACCAAACCTGGGAGCTATCAGCGGCGGCGGATTAACTTTGGCGAAACGTCGAAGCGGGCAGCGCCATCTAAGTTGTCATGCCGAGGAGCGCCTCACCATTTGTCATGCCGAGGAGCGCCTACATTTGTCATTGCGAGGAGCGTAGCGACGTGGCAATCCCGTTGTCTTCACCACGCCTGCTACCCCATCGAGATTGCCACGCTGCGCTCGCAATGACACAAGGCAATCCCAAATCATGGCGAGGAGCACTTCACCATTTGTCATTGCGAGGAGCGCCTACCATTTGTCATTGCGAGGAGCGTAGCGACGTGGCAATCTCGTCAGCGTAGCTACGGCTTTGTGCAACTGTGCTTGATCGACGTTATTACGTTTACGTGATGGCCAATCCGCGATTCACGACGTTGTACGTTGGAGTCACCAACGATTTGGAACGCCGGGTGTGGGAGCACAAACATCGGGAGCACCCGGCGTCATTTACCGCTCGCTATAACTTGTTCAACCTGGTCTATTTCGAGGATTGCCCGGATGTCGAAGCTGCCATCACCCGGGAGAAGCAGGTGAAAAGCTGGTCCCGGGCCAGGAAGGATGCACTCATTGATGGCTTGAACCCGGACCGAATGGATTTGGCGATGGACTGGTACGGCTAGCCCCGTCATTGCGAGCAAAGCGCGGCAATCTCGAAGGGGTAGCAGGCGTGGTGAACCCAACGGGATTGCCACGTCGCTACGCTCCTCGCAATGACAGAGGGTTAGGCGCTCCTCGCAATGACAAATAGTGAGGCGCTCCTCGCCATGACAAATGGTGAAGTGCTCCTCGCAATGACGGTGCGTCGCCTTGTGTCATTGCGAGCGCAGCGTGGCAATCTCGATGGGGTAGCAGGCGTGGTGAACCCAATGGGATTGCCACGTCGCTACGCTCCTCGCAATGACAAATAGCGCCCTCCCCTCTCCCGGCGGGAGAGGGGCCGGGGGTGAGGGGCGAACCCCCTACTCCGCCGCTGGTATCTGGAGGCCCAGGCCGGCGGCGATGAACCGCTTGCCGTTCTCCTTGTAGCGGGCCGTGGGGTCCTCCAGACGCTGGCGGTGCTGGGCGGGCAGCTCGC
Source organism: Dehalococcoidia bacterium (assembly GCA_965220105.1). Taxonomy (GTDB): domain Bacteria; phylum Chloroflexota; class Dehalococcoidia; order Lucifugimonadales; family UBA3495; genus Bin87. The sequence continues at coordinate 900,477 of OZ244811.1, forward strand.
GGATGCGTCCGGGGACGCCCACCACCAGCGACTCGGGCGGTATCGGCGTGCCCGTGACGATGGCCCCGGCGCCGATCAGCACGTAGTCCCCCACGTCGCAGTCCTCCAGGCACACGGCGTTGACGCCGATCATCACGTTGTTGCCCACCTTACCGCCGTGGATCACCGCGCCGTGGGTCATCAGCACGTTGTCCCCCAGCTCCAGGTAGTCGTCGGTGTGCAGCACGCAATTGTCCTGGATGGAGCAGTTCTTGCCGATGACAATCTGGCCGTAGTCGGCGCGGATGACGGCGCCGGGCCAGATGCTGGTGCCCTCGCCGATGATGACGTCGCCGACGATGTAGGCGGCCTCCGAGACGAACACGCTGGGATGAATTTGCGGCGATTTGCCGTCGATGCTGCGAATCAAAGCGTAACTCCTGGGTAATGAAGGTGGGGGTATTATATGACGCCGAAACAGTTGTCATTGCGAGCGCAGCGTGGCAATCTCGATGGGGTAGCAGGCGTGGTGGACCCAACGGGATTGCCACGTCGCTGCGCTCCTCGCAATGACCGAGGGTGAGGCGCTCCTCGCAATGACCGGGGGTGAGGCGCCGTTCGCAATGACGGTGCGTTGCCTTGTGTCATTGCGAGCGCAGCGTGGCAATCTCGATGGGGTAGCCGGCGTGGTGGACCCAACGGGATTGCCACGTCGCTACGCTCCTCGCAATGACAGAGGGTGAGGCGCTCCTCGCAATGACCGGGGGTGCGGCGCTGTTCGCAATGATGGTGCGTTGCCTTGTGTCATTGCGAGCGCAGCGTGGCAATCTCGATGGGGTAGCAGGCGTGGTGAAGGCAACGGGATTGCCACGTCGCTACGCTCCTCGCAATGACAGAGGGCGAGGCTCTCGACCCGCTCACTATTTTTATAAATTGGCCAGAATCCGCGCTTTTCAGTAATACTCCCGTAATGTTTAGTGGGCTAGAATTGCTCAGTATGAATACGATTCACACATCCGTATCGGCCTGCCGGCAGCCCGCCGGCCCCGCGCCGACGGGCTATGCAGAGGAGGTGCCACGCCGAACAATGTCGATCACCGCATGGGATGGGCCGGTAACCCCATCGCCTTACCCGCCGTCGTTCCGGCCTGCGCCGGAACCCAGCGTAGAGGCAACGAGATTGCCACGCTACGCTCGCAATGACAGAAACGACGGGGACAGCTGCGGTGCAGAAGCAGGAAGGATTACCCAACGGACAATCTCAAGGGAGATTTTGTCAAAATGAGTAGTAAAACGAGACAACTGATTTGGTCAGTGCCCCTGATGGCGACCCTCGCCGTCGTGGGCGCATTGGCCGTTTTTGTGGCGCTGGGCCTGCCCAACGCCGACCCGGTGCACGCGCAGGATTTCACCACCGAACCTGGCATGCCCGCCGACATGATGTTGACCGCAGGAAATGGGGCGGTCACCGTGGTGATTACGCAGCCGGGAGACCCCGGGGTCCCTGAGTTCGACGGTTATAAGCTCCAATACAACCAGGACGCCGGCGATGCAGTTCCGGCCATGGACGATAGTGGTTGGATGGATGTAACGGGCACCGTTCAAGTGAGGAGAGGCGGCAACGGCGCACTCAGAGTCACCGGCTTGACCAATGGTGTTCAGTACTTTTTCAGGGCTGCGGTCACGCTGGGTAGTGACGTTGGTCCGTACTACACCTCCGCTACAGAGGATAGCCTTACCAATGCAGCCCAGGAAAATGAGGGTAGAGCAACACCGATGGCCGGCCGGCCAGGTATGCCCATGGTTACCGTTTTGCAAACGGGCGAAGACATGATCAAAGTGACCTGGGAGCCGCCTTCAGACAACGGCGGTTCCGACATTACCGGCTACGTCGCGCAGATTAAGTTGGCTGCCGGTGATGCGGACGACTGGCAGCCCCGTGACCAATCTGTTAGTGCGGTTACGGAGGACGGTATTCCGGAAGATGTGATCCTCACTGAAGCCGCCCCGAAGCCCTCAAGGACAATCGGGAACGGACGTGGAGCGGCCTCCTTAAAGGCGCGAAGTACGACGTTCGGGTATTCGCCATGAACTCGGCGCAAGAGCCCGCGGACACAACTTTCTCCGCAAATGAGATCGCCGTGGAGTCGCACGACGACCTGTTTCAAAACGCGGGCATGGAAAGCATCACGCTGGCCGAGGCCGCCGACATCAGCCTGCTGGAATTTGACGCCGAGATTACGTCAGACAGCACTACGAGCAGCGGGGCCCCGCAACTCACAGTGACATTCGAGAGCCTCGAGTCCAGCTTGCCGGTAGGCAGCTCCATCGTGCTGTACCTGGAAGACGACTTCCAGCAGCCGGACTCGATACCGGCCAGTTCGGTGTTCTTCGTCGCGGACCAGGACCGGACCAGGGCTACGGGCAGCGGCGCCAGCGTGTATGCCGTGAATGCGCCCATCATCAAGACCGGCGCCTACTTTGACGAAGACAAGAAGGACATCGCCATCCAGGTGCTCATCCCAGACCTGTGCACCACCGACACTAGGGCTGTTGCTGATACCCCTGATGATGAGGATTGTTCAGGGCTCAACGGCCCGAAGGGCGAGCAGCGTTTCAGGATGATTATCTTGAACACCTCCGGCATCAAGAACCCCCCCGAACAGGGTACGCACAGCGTTTACTTTGACGTGCTGGGGCCGGCGGACTCCATCCCGACCGCCTCAAACGTGCGGATGCGCAACGATGCGCTGCGGAAGCAGGACGAGGACGCCGACCGCAGTCCGATGCCAGAAGACACCAGTGAAGACGTAGTGCTGACTGCGGCCAAAATCACGCTGTCGGACGTGGACAACTCGCGCGGCTACGAGATGACCGTTGCCGGCTCCGGCTTCAACAACGGCACCTCCGCCTCCGTGCACGTGCTGAACACCGGCGGCACCAAGAACATGTACCTGTGGGACGCCCTGAACTGCCCGCAGATGATCAGAGCCGTCGGCATGACCCCCACTGGCATCACCGCTACCGATATGGCCAGCCCCTACTGCAAGATGTACGCGGGTCTGGGCGCAACGGAAAAGGCCAAAGTGGACGGCCTGGACTTCACCAAGGGCGCCCCTGAAGCCGAACTGTGCGGCGCCATCATACTGAAAGGTTCCCGGGAAGGCAGTGCTGACGTCGGCGACGACGACAAGGTTGACGTCACCTTTGCGGTGACCGTGCCCACCTTCAAGGCCGGCAGCGCGAACTACATCTGCATGGTTGACGGTGAAGGCCGCATGTCCAACACGGACGTTGAGGACTTCAAGCTGGAACCTTCCATCCGCGTCGTTCCGTCCGCGGCCAACGCCGGCGACACCATCAACGTGTTCGCCCAGGACTTCCCGATGGCGGGAGCCGGTTTCACCCAGCTGAAGATAGCCAACCAGGTGATTACCGACTTCGACAGCGGCGGCAGCATCGGCCAAGACGGCGCGGCCACCGTCACCTTCGACCTGCCCGGCAGCGTTGGCGGCTCGCCGCTGGAAGGCACCGTCCGCATTGACGCCCGGTGGGGCGGTGTCGCGCCTTTCGACACGGACAAAGGCATCAGTGAGGACGCCAAGATTACCATTACCGGCTCGCAGCTGAATGTCAGCAAGGGCGAGGCTCTGCCCAACGAGCTAATCACCCTCACCGGCGACGGTTTCGGCACCGGCAGCGGCAACCACGTCATGGCGGAGAAAATCACCATTGACGGCGTGCCTCTGCTCATTGATGAGGACTCCAAGAACTCCAACGACGAGGTTGACGTGTCCAACGCCGGTCAGTTCGTGGCTTCGGTCATCCTGTGGCCGGACGACGACTCCGGCAGCAACCCAACCCTCATCGCCGGTTCCCACACCATCGAGGTTGAAGACGAGAACGGGTTCTTCGGATCGGTGGTCATCATCATCCCAGAGCCGAGCATCACGGTAATACCCGCCGTGGCCGGCCCTCGGGACGTGGTGTCCATCTCCGGCGAGAGCTGGCCCGTTGACAACCTGGACGGTGCCGCTCCCCCAGCCATCGACATCAGCGTTTCCGACGGCGCGCGCACTCGTCGCTACAGCGCCTTCGCCGACAGCTCCGGCCGCTGGCACGTGGAGCACCGGGTTGCCTCCGACGTGGCCATTCCCTCCACCAACCAGGTGCGCGCGGAAATGGGCACCGACATCGTTGAGGTGAGTTCCTTCGAAGTTCCCGCCGCAATCATCAGCATCGAGCCGGCCATGGGACAGCCCGGAGACTTCATCAACCTGTCCGTTGACGGGATGCCCGTGTACGCCGCGGTTGACAACGTCAAGATTGCCGGCCGCGACGTTCTGCCCGTAGGCAACTTCAGCACCGACGCCAGCGGCAGCGTGACGGTTGCCGACGTGCTGATTCCGGGCCTCGACCCCGGCACCTATAGCGTCCAGCTGGACGTGGACGACACCGTAGCCATCGGTTCCTTCGAGGTTCTGTCGGAAGGGCCGTCTGGCCTGTCCACCGCTGTTGGCGACGCGCTGGCCGAGGTTGGCGACAACCTGGTAGTGGTGTGGCACTTCAACACTGCCTCCAAGGTGTGGACCTTCTACGATCCGCGCCCCGAGACAGCCGAGTTCAACACTCTGAGCGCGTTGATCGACGGCCAGGCCTACCTCGTCCTGGTAAGCGAGACTCAGCAGGACGTGGTGCTCAACAACGAGACTCGCAACCTCACCTGCGTGGGAGGCGACTGCTGGAACCAGATTGTCTGGTAAATCCGTCGCATCTCCGCTGACGTAGTGTCAGTAGAGTAGGTAGCAGCGAACCCCGTCCCAAGGCTTCGGCCCTGGGGCGGGGGGACCAACCCCCCCCAGGCAGGAGCAAATGAAATGAACAGAATTGTAGCGATGGCGGCGGTGGCATTGCTTGCCCTGCTGCTGGCGTTGCCCCTGGGGCTAGTAATGGCCCAGGATGGGGCGCCCAGCCCGAACATGCCGCCAGCACACCTCTACGGCACGGCCATGGCCGACGGTTTCCCGGTGCCCTCGGGCACCATGATCGTCGCGATGGTTGGTGACGAAAAAATCGGTTCCGCTACCGTGATGGAGTCGGGCGAGTTTGGCCCGCTGGTCATGATGGAGCCTTCGGGCGACGACATGATGGTAACCTTCATGGTGGGCGAGCGCATGGCCGACCTGACCATCGACTGGATGAGTGGCGGCGTCTCCATTGAGAGCGTCACCGCCGACCTCGGCGGGCAGGCCGGTAACATGGGTCCCGCCGGCGCGGCCGGCCCCGCTGGCGTCCCCGGACCCAAGGGAAACCCGGGCGAAGCCGGAGCAATGGGTGACGCCGGAGCCCAGGGACCGGCCGGTTCCCAGGGTCCTCCGGGTGAGCCCGGAGCAATGGGTTCCGCCGGAGCCCCTGGCCCTCCGGGTCCGCAGGGTCCGGTTGGTGGCGCGGGAGGCGCCGGTTCCCTGGGCATCATCGCGCTGATCGTAGCCATCGTGGCGGCGATAATCGGCGTGGCAGCCATTGTCATGGGACGGCGTACCACAGCCTAACCGCCGCAGGATAGAACCTGATTACCCCCGCCGGCCACGGTCGGCGGGGGTTTTTTTGATGGGCTGTCATTGCGAGGAGCACAGCGACGTGGCAATCCCGGCGCCAAAACGGCGGTTGGTACCCTAACGAGATTGCCGCGCTGCGCTCGCAATGACAGGGGGGTGACGCTGGCCGTGGTCGGCGGGGGTTTTTGGCGGGCTGTCATTGCGAGGAGCGCCCACCCCCTTGTCATTGCGAGGAGCGTAGCGACGTGGCAATCCCGTTGGGTCCACCACGCCTGCTACCCCTTCGAGATTGCCGCGCTGCGCTCGCAATGACAGAGGGGTGACGCTGGCTAAGGTCGGCGGGGGTTTTTTGATGGCGGGCTGTCATTGCGAGGAGCGCCCCCCCCTTGTCATTGCGAGGAGCGTAGCGACGTGGCAATCCCGTTGGGTCCACCACGCCTGCTACCCCATCGAGATTGCCGCGCTGCGCTCGCAATGACAGAGGGGCGACGCTGGCCATAACCGGGTTGGGAGCCGCCCTGCACCCAGATTTTCCGCCAAACCCGCAACCGCTGCGTGGTGCGACGCTGGCGGGGTTTGGATTAGATTTATCCTGCCCCAATTGGGCGGTTTGAAATCCAGCAGATCAGTGGCCAGGGAGCGTAGTTATGGAGCGAGTGATGTCCGGTTTTCGGGTAGGCAGGACGGTGATGGTCGTCGCCACGGCGGCGCTGCTCCTGGCAACGTTCCTGGGAGCCGTGGGCGCCGGCCCGGACGAACCCAAATCGCAAACCGCGGTCACAAAGTGGGATATCTTCGAAGGCCACGCCTTCACCACGGGTCGCCTGACTCCCACCGGATATCCGGTGGTGGCCTGCCTGGGCGGCTGCGACACCGGGTACGCCAGCGATCCCGTCTCGGTGGGTATCGACGGGCGGTACGGCGGCCTGCGGGTCGGTCGGTCGGCGTCGGAGCGGGTAACCGGAGCGGACGGCGACGTGGTCACCTTCTGGCTGGTTGGCGAGGAGGACTGGGTTCGGGCCGACCAGGCCGTCTTGTTCCTGGGCAATTCCCAGGTCCGCAAGCTGCACCTGAGCTTCGCCGCATTCCCGGCGGTGCCCGACGCGCCGGATGTGGCGGTTGAGCCGGAGCCCGTGGACGACGGCCCCAAGTGGCACACGACGGACCTGAATTTGCCCGATGCCCCCGAGCTGGGCCTGGTTCCCAGCGACTCGGCGCAGGCTTTCGCCGCTACGACGGTGCGCTACGCGGGGTTGCCGCTGCTGCCCGCGTTCGGCGTGGTCCTGGGGTTGCTGCTGATGGTCATGGGAGTGTCCCTGCTAATCTACCGCCGCCGCATCATCTGGTAGGACGGTCACGCTGGGCGCTGTGTCATTGCGAGCAAAGCGCGGCAATCTCGATGGGGTACGAGGCGTGGTGCGGCAACGAGATTGCCACGTCGCTGCGCTCCTCGCAATGACAGAGTGAGAAGGTAACGGGGGCTAGGTCCGCCGGAACTGGGGGGTGAGCAGGCCGATCTGGAGTGTTGGCGGCAAGTTGTTGCGCGTGACTTGCATTCGGCCCTGGGGTTCCAGGGCGCCCTCGGCAACGCCCAGCTCCCGCAGGAATGACTGGGGTCCGTCGGGCTGAATCTCCGAGGGTTCGCCGTTGGCGCGGTAGTGCATGGGAATGAGCCAGCGGGCGTCCAGCTGCTGCGCGGTCTGGTTGATGGCCCGGTAGGACAGAAAGCCGAGGTCGGAGCCGCCGGCCGGCGCCAGTACCACGTCGGCGGGTCCCACCAGGTCGATCTGCTGGGCGGTGAGCGGCTGGGTGATGTTCCCCAGGTGGCACACGTTGACGCCGTCGATGGTGACGGTGTAGGCGACGTTGCGCTGTTCCCGGGGCGTGTCCGCGGGCAGGGGAGACATCACGGAGCGAATGATGATTCCCTGGAACTCGTACTCGCCCGGGCTGCTGAAAACCCGTGGGTTCCCGGGCAGCTCTCCGGTGTGGTTGTGCAGGGCGTCGTCGTGGCTGACGGTCACCGCGGCCACATCCTGGGTCTGGCGCGGGTCGATGTGGACGCCCAGCGATTGAGCGTACGGGTCGTTGATCACCGAGAGCCCGCTGGTGGAAGAGCGGAGACGAAAGCAGGCGTGGCCCAGCCAGTAGATGTCCATATCAAGCCAGTGTCATGGAGTCGGAGGGTTGCCGCTGGCGACGAACCGGTCGAGGAGCGCCCAGCCGCCCGGCACCGCCAGGCTGGCGGCGACCAGTTTCACCAGGTCACCGGGGATGAAGGGCAGCAGGCCGCATTGCCAGACGTCGGCGCATCCCCAGGCATCGGCCACATCTGCTGGCAGGAACAGGTGCAGCTGCAGGAGGCCGGGGACGTACAGCGCGGCGTTGCCCAGCAGCATGGCGGCGAGGATCCAGGGGCGTCGGCTCCACCCGGCCTGGCACAGGTACCCCACCAGCGCCGCCGCCGGAATGAATCCGACGATGTAGCCGCCGGAGGACAGCAACCAGAACCAACCGGACGCGCCGCCGGCGAAGAAGGGCAGGAACGCGCCTTCCACGGCGTAAAGCGCCAGCGCCAGACCGCCGCGCCATCCGCCCAGCAGGGCGCCCACGACCAGCACGGCGAAGGTCTGGCCGGTGATGGGTACCGGGGTGAACCCCAGCGGTATCTTGATCTGGGCGAAGAGCGCCACCAGCAGGCTGCCGGCAACCACCAGCGCAACGTCGCGCGCGATCCGCGCCGACCCTGCCGATCCGGGCAGGATAAGGTCGGGGAGGACACCTGGGAGCAGGCGGGCCGGGGTGTGTTGAGATTGCATGTCAGGGGCGTAGGCGGCAGGCTGGCGATTCCGAACGGGATATATCGTATACACGATGCCGGCAGCCGTCAAACGGACGCTGGCTCCACCGGTTGCCTGGCGTTGGGAGAAGGTAATGCCGTGGCCGATAACGGCGCCTGGGACGCTTGCGGGGAGTCTCGGGGCGGTGGTATGTTGATATCCCATGACTATGCGAATCACCAACGAAGATATCGTCCGCCTGTTCAACGAGATGGCGGCGATGCTGGAAATAAAAGGCGACTCGGTGTTCAAAATCCGGGCGTACCAGCGGGCTGCCAACACCATAGAGCAGTTGAGCTGGTCCCTGGCGGCGGCTGCCGCTGACGGCGACGACCTGCGTAAGATCCCCGGCGTCGGCAAGGCCATCAGCGAGAAAGTGCAGGAATACGTTGCCACGGGCAGCGTGTTGGCCTACGACCGACTGGCGGAAGAATTGCCGCGGAGCGTGCTGGAGCTCCTGGAAGTGCCCGGGATGGGTCCCAAAACGGTGAAGGCGGCGACGGAAGAGCTGGGTATAACGTCGGTGGCCGAGCTGGAGATGGCGGCGCTGGATGGCCGGCTGGCGCAATTGCCGCGGATGGGCAAACGCTCGGCAGAAAACATCCTGCGGCACATTCGGGCGCAGCGGATGCGGTCGGACCGGACGCCGCTGGGAATTGCGACCGAAACGTGCGAGGCGGTACGCGCCGCCCTTTTCGATGCATGTCCAGGCCTCATCAGCGTGACCGCGGCAGGTTCGCTGCGCCGCTGGGAGGAAACAATAGGTGACCTCGACCTGATCGCCATATCTGATCGGCCCGGGGAAACCGGCCCGGCGCTGGCCGCACTGCCGTCAGTCCGGGAAGTGCTGGTCTCCGGTGAGTCCAAAACGTCGGTGGTGGCGGACCCTGGCATCCAGATTGACCTGCGCGTCGCTGAGCCGGCAGCGCTGGGAGCCATGTTGCAGTATTTCACCGGCAGCCAGCAGCACAACATTCGGTTGCGCGATTTTGCCAACCGCCAGGGCCTCTCGCTCAATGAGTACGGCATCACGGTAATCGACTCTGGTCAAACCGAACAGTTCGCCGACGAAGCGGCGTTCTACGCACGGTTGGGCCTGCCCTGGATACCGCCGGAATTGCGCCGGGGCGCCGACGAGTTGGACGCCGCACGCAACGGTACCCTACCGACACTCCTGGTCGAATCCGACTTGCGCGGCGACCTGCACCTGCATAGCGACTGGAGCGACGGCAAGTTTCCGCTGGAGGAAATGGTGGCGGCGGTGGCGGCCATGGGCTACGAGTACATGGCATTGACTGACCATTCGCAGGGCCTGGGGGTCGCCAACGGTCTCACGCCGGACCGGCTGGAGCGTCAGATCGGGCTGCTGAAGGGCCTGCAGGACCGCTACAGCATGACCATCCTGTGCGGTTCAGAAGTGGATATCCGCGCTGACGGCGCCATGGACTTCCCTGATGAGGTCCTGGCTCAGCTGGACTGGGTAATTGCCTCCGTTCACAACGTCATGAGTCAGGAACGCGACGTGATGACCGGGCGGATCATGCGGGCGATGGAAAATCCGCATGTGACCATGATTGGTCACGCCTCTACCCGATTGTTGGGTCGACGGGATCCGGTAGACTTCGACATCGAGGCTCTGTTGGCAACCGCTCGTGACACCGGAACTGCGATGGAAATCAACGCAGCGCCGGAGCGGCTGGATTTGAAAGACGTACACGCTGCCCGGGCCAGAGAATTGGGCGTTCCGCTGGTAATCAATACAGATTCCCACCACGTGGATGGCCTGGTGAACCGGCGCTTTGGCGCGGCGGTGGCGCGGCGCGCCTGGTGCGGCCCGGAACACATCCTGAACGCCTATCCTCGCGACGCGTTTCTGGGCTGGTTGCATACGCCCAAACCAGAACGCACTGCGAGGTTCGCAGAGATGGTCACCGTCGGGGCCGCCCGAACCGGCCGATGACTCTCGCGCCGGAAACCGCGGTAGCTCCGGCGGCCAATGCCTCTTTTGGCCGGCAGGAGGTGGCAGGGCAGGATGGTGGCCCCCAGGATTTTGCCATCGATTGCCGTGCCATCATCTCCAGGATGAGAGCCAGCGCCGGCGTAACGCAGCCGTGGTACTGGGCGGTACTACAGGCCATCGGTGAATGGACGTTGACCGCCGAAACGGTAAATGGCCGTTGGTGGACCTATGTAATCGGTGGGGAAGCGCTGGATTGGCTGACGTTGGCGCAACGTTTGGTCGGGGAAATCACCGACGCCGTTCCACCTGCGGATCTGGAAATGCTGCTATTTCAAGGTCGGCTGCCGTCGGACGTCGGCGGTGACGAGTTCCGTCGTTGCATCGGAGCGTATCGTTATACCGCACACCTTAATTTTTGGTACGGGGTGACCGTCGAAGAAGCCCTGCAGTTGGCGGTTGAGGACAAGATTCGCAAGAACCATCTGGCGCTCTGTTACCAGGATACGGAGAACGTCGTGCAGGAGGCGTTTCGGCATCTGTACGGTCAAACTCAGATGGAGCTGGTGGGCGATTTTCTGCGCGCCACCGGTAATCAGTGGGCCTACGACCCCGAATCGATGTCCTTGACTGCTTACCGGGAGTTCACTTATTGGCTGTTTAAGATGCGCATTCACAAGTGGCATCCGGCGCGGGTAGCCAGCGACACCCGGCGCGGGCTGGAAAAGCTGCTTGAGTTACGCTCGGAAGCGGATCCTCTCGTCGGAGATAATCCGATGGCATCGGGTTATGCGTTCCCGGCACGACTGCCCGCCCCGTGACCCATACCCGACCCGGCGCCCATTGTCCAATGCGCCCGTGATTGAAACGGCCCGCCAAGTTTGTTGCTGGCGGGCCGTTTGATTTTGTAGCTGGAGAGTTGCTACAGGCCGTATACCTTGCGGTAACTCAGGCTCATGCGCTTGCGTTCGGTATCGATGCTCAGGATTTGCACCTTGATCTGCTGGCCTTGGTAGACGATCTCCTTGGGGTGCTCCATCCGGCGGGCGGACAGTTCGGATATGTGCACCAAACCCTCGACCCAATCCTCGAGTTTGACGAACGCTCCGAAATCCATCAGGCGCGTGACCGTGCCGTCGACAATGTCCCCCACCTGGTAACGCTCCGGAACTGAGTCCCAGGGCTCGGGCAGGGTGCGCTTGAGGCTGAGGGATATCTTGCTGTTCTCTTTGTCGACCCGCAGCACCTTCAGGGTGAGCTCGTCGCCGACGCTAACGACTTCCTCGGGCGACTTGACCATGGCCCAGGACAACTCGGAGATGGGCACGAGTCCTTCGGCATCGCCCAAGTCTACAAAGGCGCCGAAGCCGCGCATGGAACGGACCGTGCCCTGGACGATCTGGCCCTCTTCAAGGACCTCCAGCAGGCGCTCCTTGGCTTCGTTCCGCAGTTGACGCCAGATCCGACGCTCGGTCAGCACCAATTTTTCGCGCTGGGAGTCCAGCTCAAGGATGTTGAACCGGGCATCTTCGCCGATGCGGGCGTCCAGGTGCTCGACGCGACCTTCTTTGGGCACGGGAGCCATCTGGGAGAAGGGCACAAATCCCCGGACGCCGTTCCAGTCGACGACCAGGCCGCCCTTGTTGTGCTGGACTACCTTGGCATCGAGTTCGGAGTCCTTCTGATGCAGGTCGATCAAATCTTCCCAAACCTGCTTTTCCTGTGCCTGGTCGAAAGAAAAGACGGCCATGCCGCCGGGTCCACGATTATTAAGGTGGATGACCATCACACGAGTGCCGGGAACCATCTGTTCGCGCCTTTCGTCGGTCAACGTGCGCATTTCCTGGGGTGGAACGATTCCCTCGGTTTTGAGGCCGGCGCTGATGACCATTCCCTCGCCATCTATACGCACTATTTCCCCGGTCACCAGATCGCCTCTGCGGTACTCCCGGGGCGAAAACGCCGACTCGGGGAGTTCCGACATATCGGTGACTGCGTATGGGTCGTGGGCTACCATTAGATTCGTTGCTCCTTACGATTGCTTGCGGGCCGCTATTGGGGCCGGCACGGCGGAGCAGGAGGTGGTCGCTAGGTTGGGCCGCTATCCTACAATTCGCCTGCCTAATAATACTTATGCCGGGAGCAAATTGCAACCGCCGGAACCGGATTTCGAGATTTTAGTCCTGGCGCCGCCACCCTGACCACCCGCGGCGCCTGGATGCCAACCCAGGGGAGCGGGTTAAGTGCGTCGGACGGGTCGGCCCCCTTCGTTGACTGTCGAATATCGATATGGACAATTCGACGTGTGCGATGCTAACATTTTTCAAAATACAAAAATCACAAACGCCAGCATACCGTGGACGATTCCGGAATCGTCCATTTCTTTGGCGATAATGGGTGGCATCATGGCCGACACTGCTGCTGATATGCCCCGTGCGTATGACGCCGCGGCCGTCGAACAGCGGATTTACCAGCAATGGTGGGATTCCGGGTATTTCACGCCCCGGCTTGACCCGTCGCGACAACCCTTCTGCGTAGTGATGCCTCCTCCCAACGTAACGGGCGAACTCCATTTGGGACACGCCCTGGGCGCCAGCCTCCAGGACTCGCTGACCCGATGGCATCGCATGATCGGCGATCCCACCCTCTGGCTTCCCGGCAAAGACCACGCCGGCATCGCCACCCAATGGGTGGTCGAACGGATGCTGGCGGAAGAAGGCACCAATCGGCACGAACTGGGACGCGAGCGATTCGAGGCGCGAGTTTGGGAGTGGGTCGACAAATACGGCGATACCATCGACGAGCAACACCGGCGGCTGGGCGTGTCCTGCGATTGGTCCCGTCTGCGTTTTACGCTGGATCCGGGCCCCGTTCTCGCGGTACGCACCACCTTCGCCAACCTGTTCCGCAAGGGCTTGATATACCGCCACGAACGGATCATCAACTGGTGCCCGCGTTGTGCCACCGCCCTGTCGGACCTGGAGGTTGAATACGAGGAGCAGGACGGCAAGCTCTACCACATCCGATACCCCCTGGCCGGAGAACCGGACGAATTCGTCACGGTGGCAACCACCCGCCCGGAGTCGATGCTGGGCGACACCGGGGTTGCCGTCCACCCGGAGGACGCCCGGTACGCCGACAAAATCGGGCGCATGGTAGTGCTGCCCATCGTGGGCCGTGAAATTCCCATCGTCCCGGACACGGCCATCGAAATGGAGTTCGGTACGGGAGCGTTGAAGGTTACGCCGGGCCACGACGTGGTGGACTTTGAGATCGGCGAACGTCACAACCTGCCTATCGTCAACGTGATTGGATTCGATGGTTGCATGACCGAGGCGGCCGGCGATCGGTTCGCCGGGATGGAACGGTTTGAAGCCAGGGCGGTCGTCGCAGCAGAACTGGAATTCCTGGGCGTCCTGGAGCGGGTGGAGGACTACCACCACTCGGTGGGCCACTGCCAGCGGTGCGACGAAGTGGTGGAACCCCTGATCAGCATGCAATGGTTCCTCAACGTCGGCAAGCACACCGACCCGGACAGCATCGCCGGCCGTGCCCACGCCGCCGTGGCCGACGGCGCCATCGAGATCGTTCCCGACCGGTTCACCCGCGTTTATCTCAACTGGCTGGAAAACATCCGCGACTGGTGCATCAGCCGGCAACTGTGGTGGGGACACCGGATTCCCGTGTGGTACTGCGACGCCTGCGGAGAACACGCCGCCTACGTTGACAATCCCGACGTATGCGTCGGTTGTGGCAGCGACCGGATTGAACAGGACAGCGACGTGCTGGATACCTGGTTCAGCAGCGGGCTATGGCCCCATTCAACCCTGGGCTGGCCCGATGCCACCGACCCGGACCTGCAATATTTCTATCCCAATTCGGTCATGGAAACCGGGTACGACATCCTGTTTTTCTGGGTGGCCCGGATGATCATGCTGGGCATCGAAAATACCGGCGATGTGCCCTTCCGGTCCGTGTACCTGCACGGGATGGTTCTGGACGCCGCGGGTCAGAAGATGAGCAAGACCCGTGGCAACACCATGGACCCCCTGGACCTGGTGGAGCAGTACGGAACCGATGCCGTGCGTTTCGCGCTAACCACGGGCACCGCACCCGGCAATAACCTGAGGCTAAGCGAAGACAAGCTAGAATCGGCCCGCAACTTCGCCAACAAGATCTGGAATGCCGCCAGGTTTGTCATTGCCGCAATCGATGGACGGGACGACTTGGACGGTTGGTACGACCTGGGTCAGCCCAATCACCGGGAGGACCGCTGGATAGTCGGCCGGCTCGATGCCGCAACCATGGCCGCCAACGAGGGGTTGGCGGCCTTCGAACTGGGCGAAGCGCAACAGAAACTGTACGACTTCGTTTGGAACGACTTTTGTGACTGGTACATCGAGATGGCCAAGGTGCGGTTGCGCGGCGACGATGCACCGTCGGACGCCGCCCGCACGCTGGCCCACGTGCTGGAACGCGCCCTGCGGCTGTTGCATCCTTTCATGCCCTTCGTGACCGAGGAAATCTGGCAGAACCTGACCGCCCGGTTGCCCCAACCGGCAGAGGGCCTGGCGGCTTCCGTGATGATTGCGCCCTATCCGCCGGGGGATTCCCCACGGGTGGCCGATGATGCCGAGGCAGAACTGGAAGTGGTAATGCAGACCATCAGGGCCGTTCGCAACATGCGCGCCCAGCTCCGCATCCCCGCCGGTCAACGATTGGAGGCGACGATTGAATCCAATGGCATGGAGTCGGTCGTAGAAGAGGAAAAGGCTGTTATGGCGGCGTTGGCCCGAATGGACCCCATACGGGTTGAAACGGCCAATGCGGTCGGCGCACAATCCACCGACGTTAGCCTGGTGGTGAACCCGCTGGTGGTGCGTCTGCCCCTGGCTGGCGTGGTCGACCTGACGGCGGAAACGGAACGCCTGGGCAAGGAACTGGATGAAATTCTGCTTAACCAGGACAGAGTGCAACGGTTGCTGGACAACCCCAACTTCGTCGCCAAGGCGCGCCCTGAGGTCGTGGAAAACGAACGGCGCCGCCTGGAAGGACTGTCGGAGCAACGGCAGCGGGTTGAAGGGATCATCGCGCAACTCGCCATATAGGACCCAATATCGGCGAATCCGGTTACCGCGGGACGGAGTTTTTTGGCTGACAATCTGGCAAAATATAATAATGATACCTAAGGGGAGTTCCGGCATGACGCATAAGATGGCGAGAATCACGATTTTGAGTTTGGCCGCCGTGTTGATGGTTGCAGCCGTGGCCGGCTGCGGCCTTTTCGGCGGAGGTGAGGTAGAGGAACCGACGCCGGATGTGGCGGCGGCTATCCAGACTGCGGTAGCCGCATCTATTCCGACGGCGACTCCGACTCCCCCACCCACGGACCCGCCTACGCCCGACATCCAGGGCACCATTGACGCCGCGTTGATCGCCACCCAAATAGCCATGGCGCCCACGCCGGCGCCCACCGACGTGCCACCCACGGAAGTCCCCGTGGTGGCGGTCACCAACACACCGGTGCCCACGGACACTCCGCAACCCACGCCGACACGCCAGACATCGAACCCGGTCAGCGGGCCGCCGGCGGTGATCGTAGGGTCGGTGACCAGGAATAATCAAAAAGTTGAAGCGGGTACCACGGTCATCGGCAAGCCCCAGGGCGGCGGTGACCCGGTAACCGCCGTCACCGACGCGAACGGAAACTACAAGCTCCAAATCAGTAATTTCGGAGTTATTTACGACCTGTTTGTGGGCGCTACTGACTCGAATATGGACACTAACGCGACCGCAAAGGGGATCCTGCAGGTCAAGAACCTGGTGATAAACTAGGCAGGTAGCCAGGGCCAGACTCGTGCACGCATATATCCCGGCTCCGACTGGAGTCGGGATATTTTTGTCTGGCCAACCAGCTTACTGATTACAGGGTACCGTTGAAAATCAGGTTAATGCGACCCTCTGTTACAATGGCTCAACTTTCGAAGCGCAGGTCTCAATCGGTCAGGTTGGTATGCCAATTACCACCGCCCTGGGCATTATCGGGCACCCCATCGGCCACTCCATCTCTCCGTTATTCCAGCAGGCGGCGCTGGACCACCTGGGGATTGATGAAAGGTACCAGGCCTACGAAGTGGCGCCCGACGGCGTTGGTGAGTTTGTACGCGGCTTGCGGCATGAGTCGGTGGTCGGGATCAACGTTACCGTGCCCCACAAGGAAGCGGTGATACCCCACCTGGACGAGGTGGACGATTGGGCGACGGAAGCCGGCGCCGTCAACACCATAGTCAACCGAGCCGGGCGGTTGACGGGTCACAACACCGATGGTTACGGGTTTCTGCGGGCGCTGCGGGAATCCGGCGGATTGGACCCTGAGGGCAAAAGGGTGTTGATTCTCGGTGCCGGCGGTTCGGCCAGGGGCATCACCCAGGCGCTGCTGCGGGCCGGGGTCGGCGACCTGTGCATCGCCAACCGCACGGTGGCGCGGGCGGAGGCCCTGGCACGGTTGGCCACGGACCGGGGGGTGAACGCCACATCGCTGTCGTTGGAATCCGATGCGCTGTCATCCGCTGCCGCCGGCGCCGACCTGATTGTCAACTGCACTTCGTTGGGGATGCGCCACGGGCCGGACGAGACGGCCACGCCGCTGATGCCTTCCCAAATCCCTCCTGAAACCCTGGTGTATGACCTGGTGTATAATCCGATGCTGACGCCACTACTGCGGGCGGCTGACGCAGCTGGCGCCGCGATGCTGGGTGGCATTTCCATGCTGGTGTACCAGGGAGCGGCGTCGTTCGAGATTTGGCTGGGCCGTTCCGCTCCCGTTGACGTTATGATGGACGCCGCCCAGTCGGCTATGTGGTCGCGCGAGTCTGGTTCAGCGTAGTACCGTTGGTTCGGCGCCACAGATAATGTTGTCGCCGGTTGGTCCGAACGTTTCAGGGGAGGCGAATACGCAATGATACGGTGGTTTACCGCAGGAGAATCCCACGGCCAGGGGCTAATGGTGATCGTGGAAGGGGTGCCGGCCTACCTGTATCTTGACGAGGAATACATCGCCCATCACCTGGGACGACGGCAGCGAGGCTACGGGCGCGGCGGACGTCAGCAGATCGAACGTGACCACGCCCACATCCAGACCGGCGTGCGTCACGGTTACACCTTGGGTAGCCCGATCGGGATGCTCATTGAAAACCGGGATTGGGTGAACTGGCAGGACGCCATGGCGGTGGAGTACGTCGAGAACCCATCCCAGGAAGGGCGTAACCAACGGGTGACTCGCATCCGGCCCGGCCATGCCGACCTTCCGGGCGCGATGAAATACGGGTTCCATGATGTGCGTAACTCCCTGGAGCGGGCATCGGCCAGGGAGACCGCCGCGCGGGTGGCCGCTGGCGCCGTTGCCATGAAGCTGTTGGCGGAGTTTGGGATCGAGCTGCACAGCCACGTCCTGTCCATCGGCAAGGTTAAGGCCAGCCCGCCGCAACATGGTGATATCGACTGGGAAGTCGTGGAGGAATCGCCCGTGCACTGCGCCGACGCCGACGCCGGCGTCAGGATGATGGCCGAAGTGGACGCGGCCCGCGAAGCCGGCGATACCGTCGGAGGTGTGGTGGAGGTCATCGCGGAAGGTGTACCCATCGGGCTGGGTTCCCACGTGCATTGGGACCGCAAGATCGATGCGAAGGTCGCCCAGGCCCTGATGAGCATCAATGCTGTAAAAGCGGTTAGCATCGGCGAAGGCTGGGATCTGTTGGACCGTTGGGGATCCCAATTCCAGGACGTTATCGAGCCGGTGACCGATCCGGACCACCCGTGGCAGCGCAAGACCAACCGGTCCGGCGGTACCGAAGGCGGCATGACCAGCGGGACGCCCCTGCTGGCCCGTTTTGTTATCAAACCCATTGCCACCCTGCATAATCCGTTGCCTTCGGTCGACCTTGATACGGGCGAACCCGTGCAGGCGCATTTCGAGCGCAGCGACGTTTGTCAGGCACCCCCGGCTGGAGTCATTGGCGAGGCAATGGTTGCCCTGGTGCTGGCCGACGCTTTCATGGAGAAATTCGGGGGCGACAGTATCCCCGAAACCAGGCGCAACTTCGATGGTTACCAGGCCACCGTGGGGCCGCGGCTGCGATACAGCTAGCCGATAACAACCTTGAAACCCACTTGGCGCATAAGGGCATGGATATAGCGCTGCTGATTGTCGGGGTGATCGTCGGGTTGATGGTTGGCGGCGCGGCCTGCTGGTTCATCCGAGGCGCCGACGCCGACGCCGCGAATGGTCAAGGTTAACAAGGGCGAGTGGGATCGCAGTCAAGGCGTTGAAAACGACCATCAATTCAATTTCACTTGGTTATCAGAGTGTTATCGCATCCTGAAACCGTCCAGCACCATTCGCTGATTGAACGTGGAACCAGCATGAAATACGGTGTCACCCTGCTGCCCACCTCGTTCGACTCACTGCGGGAACACGTCCGGCTGGCCGAGTCCGTCGGGTTTGACTACGTGGGTATCGCCGACTCGCAGTCATTGTTCCGCGAACTTTTCGTGTCGCTGGCGGTGGCTGCCACTGAAACCACTCGCGTTCACCTGGGCCCGTCGGTTACCAACCCGCTCACCCGACATCCGGCGGTAACGGCGTCGGCCATTGCATCGTTGCAGGAATTGTCCGGTGGGCGGGCGTTTCTGGGCATTGGTACGGGAGACAGCGCGGTGCTGAACCTGGGACTGCGGCCGGCGCGGATGCGGGCGCTCCGCGAATACGTGGAGGCCGTACGTTCCTATCTGACCGGGCAGAATGCCGAATACCTGGGCCGGGACGCGCACGTACGCTGGAGCAGGGAGGCCGTCCCCATCATGCTCTCGGCGGAAGGGCCGCGCACGTTGCACATGGCCGGGGCCATCGCCGAGTGGGTCATGGTGCACACCGGCCTGACGGCGGACATCCTGGCCGACACCATCGCCCACATTCGGACCGGGGAATCGGATGCCGGGAGACCCGCCGCCGCCCAGGTGTGGGCGTTCGCCAAGTGCAATATCTCCGATAACCGCGCCGACGCCATCGACGAGATCAAGTTGGCCCTGGCCGCCAGCGCGCACCACGCCTTTCGGTTTACCCTGGAGGGCAAGCACGTTCCCGAGGAGTTGCATGAGGCCATGATGGCCATACAGGGGGAATATGTGCCCGCCGAACACGAGCAGGTCGGCGACACGCGTAACGCCGCCTTATCGGACGAACTCGGCGTCACCGACTATCTGGCCGACCGATTTGCGGTGGTGGGCACACCCGAGGACTGTCGGGCCAAGGTGTGGGAGATTGCCGGGTCAGGCGTTGACGTCCTGCAGATAACGGCAATTAGCCACGAGCCGGCCAATATAATCAGGCGGTTCGGCGAGGAGGTCATCGCCCACACCTGATTGGGTACCTTACCTCCCGCGCCAGGCGGATGCAAAACGCCCTCTCAATGTGGTTGAGAGGGCGTCCGTTTATCCGGTGAATTCGCGGTTACGGGAACAGGATTTCGCCGGTTTCAGCGTCTTCCACGGTAATGGCCGTGACCGGGCAATTTTCCGCGGCCTCGACAACGGTCGCTTCCGGGTCTCCGGCGGCGTCTTTTACGTAAGATTGACGGTCTTCATTGAGGCCGAAGGTGTTTTGGGCGAAGGTTTCGCACATGGCATTACCCACGCACACGTTATAGTCTACGGTGATCTTGAGTTGTCGGGGCATCAGTGTAACCTCCTCTTGTTACTGCTGGTTGATGGTAACGGTCGGAGCCGTTTGATTTTCCTAGCGGGTGGAAACTGGCAAATTCAGCAGGGTGCGTTGGCCGACGCTGGGCAGGTACTCCAGCTCGGCAGCGTCGGTTTCCAACTCGAAGCGCTCGTAGCGTCGGGCCAGCTCGGCAAATGCTTCCTGTCCTTCCAGGCGAGCCAGGGTGGCCCCCAGGCAATGGTGTACCCCGCTGCCGAAGGACACGTGCGGGTTGGGGTTTCGGCTGATGTCGAGTCCGTCCGGGTCCTCGAACACCGCCGGATCCCGGTTGGCCGATGAAATGATCCAACGGACCCGGTCATCCTTACTGACCCGTTGCCCATCGCCCATGTCCACGTCCTGGGTGGCCACCCGTTGGATCGACTTGAGCGGAGAATCGTAGCGCAGGACTTCCTCAACAGCGTTGACGATGTGAGCGTCCGGGTCGCGGCGCAGGAGATCGAATTGGTCCGAATGTTGGGCAAAGGCCAGCACTCCGTTGGATATCAGGTCGTTGGTGGTTTCGTGACCCGCCACCAGCAACAGCAGGGCATTGGCCAGCACCTCGTCCCGGGTGTAGGCGCCCATGATTTCGCCCTTGCAGATGACGGACAGCAGGTCGTCGCCGGGGTCGCGCACCCGCTCCGCTACGATGGGAGAGAGATAATCGGTGACCGCCTGCACGCCAGCGGCGAAATCCCGGATGCGGTTGGGGTCGTTGCCGTCGAAACCGCACATCTGGCTGGAGAGTTGTTTGACGAAGGCGCGGTCGCTCTCCGGAATGTCCATGAGGCCGGCGATGATGCTGTACGTCAGCGGCGTGGCAAAGTCGTGCATGACGTCCATGCGGCCGGCGCCCTGTAGCTCGTCCAGAAGTTGATTGACGGTTTCGCGCACCAGGGGCCGCCAGGTTTCCATCGCCTTGGGAGTAAAGAAACCATGCACTACCTTGCGCTTTTCCTTGTGCGTCGCTCCGTCGTTCTGGGTGAACCGGGCGGCGAGCCATTGGCGCACGGCGCCGAAAAGTTCCATGTCCTCTTCCGGGATGGCCGGCGACGGCGGATGGTTATCGCGTAGCGCAACCTCGGAAGAGAAATATTCGGGGTGACGGGCCGTCCAGACCAGCCGCTCATAGCTGGTTACCACCCACATCTGGTACTGTTCATTCCAACGGACCGGTTGCTCATTCCGCATCGCGCCGAAGTAGGCGTAGGGATCTCGGATGGCGTCCGGGGCAAATAGATCATCGTGGAATGGTGATGGCATATTGATTCCCACCTGACGGGGTTGACCCGCCTACAGGTTGGCTTGAGCTTGCCAGCCAACTTGCCGGTAAGTTATCACACGGCATGGCACATTTCAAACCTGAAAGTTCGTCGACGGCATCGATCGCATCGCCTGAAACAGGCTGCGCGGGGCGTCGAACGATGCGCGAAACCGGGCGGTTCCGTCGCGCTCCCATGTTGGTCAACGCATTAGTCCTGGCGGCGAAAAGGCCGCACCACGCCGTCGGCGCCGTGCGGCCCAATGGGTACGAATCGGACCTCAGCGGTGTTTAGGCGCTGGTTACCTTTACCGGGAGACTCTCCACGGCGCGGAAGGAGAGCACGTGGTCGTATTCCACCTGCTCGACCGGGATTTCCAGCTCGACCTTCTCGAAACGGTTGGCCAGGTTGCGGAAAATTTCCTGCCCTTCGAGGCGGGCCAGCGTGGCGCCCAGGCAGTGATGGATCCCGCTGCCGAAGGCCACGTGCATGTTGGGGTAGCGCTCGACGTCGAAATCATCGGCGCGGTCGAATACCTTGGGATCCCGGTTCGCCCCGGGAATGAACCAGCGCACCCGGTCGTTCTTTCTAATGGTCTGACCGCCAATCTCGATGTCGTCCATGGCGATACGCTGGATGGAGCGGACGGGCGAGTCGTAGCGCAGAGCCTCTTCGGTGGCGCGGACGGTCTTGCCTTCCGGATCGGACTTGAGGATGGCCCACTGGTCCGGATGCTGCGTGAACGCCAGGGTGCCGTTGCAGATGAGGTTGATGGTCGTCTCGTGACCCGCAGACAGCAGCAACATCACGTTGTTGATGGTCATGTCCCGGGTGAAAATGCCCTGGCGCTCACCCTCGGCGACCACGGAGATCAAGTCGTCCCGGGGGCTCTCCACCCGCTCAGCGACCAGGGGACTCAGGTAATCCTGCAGGTTCTGCACTGCCTTGGTCAAGGGGCGAATCCGGTTCGGGCCTTCCCGATTGAGGAAACGTAGGTCCTTGGCCAGTTCCCGCAGCTTCGGACGGTCGCTGTCGGGGATACCCAGCATGCGAGCGATCACCAGCAGCGGCAACGGGGTGGCCAGGTCGGCCATCACGTCCATGCGTCCCTTTTCTTCCACCGCATCCAGCAACTCGTCAATGGCGGACTGAACCAGGGGCCGCCACATCTCCATGGACTTGGGCGTGAAGTACCCGTGCATCACCCGACGCATATCGACGTGGTCGGCGCCGGAGACGTCCGAGTTGTAACGCTTCTGGTCGTGCTGGATGAACCGGGAAGTCTGCCACTTCCTGATGAAGTTATACAGTTCCATGTCGTCTTCATCAATTGGCGGATTGGGCGCCCGGGTGTCCCGTGCGTATACGCTGGAAGAGAAAGCCTCGGGGTGCCGGGTCAGCCAGACCACGTGCTCCCACGAAGTGATCATCCACACTTCGAGTTCCTCGTTGTAGTAAACCGGCTGATATTCGCGCAGACGATTGTAGAAATCGTACGGCTGGTAGATGGCCTCCATTGAGAAGGGGTTGTCGTTGATGGTGCTGACCATTGGTGCGACCTCCGGATAGTGACATAGATTCTTGCAGGGTCGGAGACCCACGTTTGCGATTGACCGATTATAACCGATTTTGCGACGACGCGCCGCAGTTTCCGGAGCCTGCCTCGAATCCGGAGCCTAACTCGAATATTGTAAAGGCAATCCTCGTCGAACAACAAATACCGCACGGCGGCATCGCCAGCCGTGCGGTGCATTGGTCCGGCTTTCGTCGACCGGGTGTGGCGGCCGTACTACCGGGCGCTGGTGACCGTTACCGGCAAGTTTTCCAGGGCGCGGAGGCCGATGAGCTGGTCGTATTCCAACTGCTCGGTCGGGACTTCCAACTCCATGGTGTCGAACCGGTTGGCCAGGTTGCGGAATATCTCCTGACCTTCGAGACGGGCCAACGTCGCGCCCAGGCAGTGATGGACACCGCTACCGAAGGCAACGTGCATGTTGGGGTAACGCTCGATGTCGAAGTCGTCCGCCCGATCGAAAACCTTGGGGTCCCGGTTGGCGCCGGAGATGAACCAGCGAACCCGGTCGTCCTTGCGGATGGTCTGGCCGGCCAGTTCGATGTCGCCCATGGCGATGCGCTGGATGGATTTCACCGGCGAGTCGTAACGCAAGGCTTCCTCGGTGGCGCGGACGGTCTTGCCTTCCGGATCGGACTTCAGGATATCCCACTGATCGGGATGCTGCGTAAAGGCCAGGGTGCCGTTGCAGATGAGGTTGATGGTGGTTTCGTGGCCAGCTGACAGCAGCAGCATCACGTTGTTGATCACCATGTCCCGATCGAAAATACCCCGACGCTCGCCTTCGGCCACCACCGAAATGAGGTCATCCTTGGGATTGGCGACGCGTTCGGCGACCAGGGGCCCCAGATAATCCTGCAAATTCTGGACGGATTCGGACAGGGGGCCCATCCGGTCCGGACCGGTGCGGTTGAGGTGACGCAGGTCCTTGGCCAGCTTCCGCATGATGGGACGGTCGCTGTCCGGGATGCCGAGCATCCGGGCGATGACCAGCAGGGGCAGCGGCGTGGCCAGATCGGCCATCACGTCCATGCGGCCCTTTTCTTCAACTACGTCCAGGAGTTCGGTAATGGCTGACTGAACCAGGGGCCGCCACATCTCCATGGACTTCGGAGTGAAGTAGCTGTGCATCACACGACGCATGTCCACGTGGTCGGAGCCCGAAACTCCCGGGTTGTAGCGCTTCTGGTCGTGCTGGATGAAGCGGGAAACCTGCCAATTCCTGATGTAATTGTAGATTTCCATGTCATCTTCGTCGATGGGCGGGTTGGGTGGCCGCGTGTCACGAGCAAACACGCTGGAAGAGAATACCTCGGGATGCCTGGTCACCCAGACCAAGTGCTCCCAGGAGCTGACCATCCAGACTTCGTACTCCTCGTTGTAGTGTACGGGTTCCCATTCCCGCAATCGCCGGAAGAACTCGTAGGGTTGGTACATCGCTTCCAGTGAGAAGGGATTGTCGTTAATCGTGCTTACCATCGTTCCAACCTCCGGTTGAGATTGAGCAGGCTTGTAGGCTCAGCGAACGCTGATTCCAGTTGATGCGCCGATTATAACCGAGGGAACCCGGTGTTGCAACGGAAATCGATAGACGAACGCCCGAAGTGCGACGCATTCGTCTCACACTTCGGGCGCTCAATTCTACGCCTGAACGTGCTGGAGGTTTATGACAGGTTCAGCGGCAGGCGCTCCAGCGTGCGGAATGCGATGCTGGAGGTGTAGGTCAGCTCGGCCGGGTCGCAGGCGAGGTTGACATCGGGGAAGCGCTCGCCCAAGGCCTTGAAGGCTTCCTGGCCTTCCAGCCGTGCCAGCGTGGCGCCGAGACAGTGGTGGATGCCGCTGCCGAAGGCCACGTGGGGGTTGGGGTAGCGTTCGATGTCAAAATCGTCGGGTCGGTCGAAGACCTCGGGGTCCCGGTTGGCGCTGGTGATGAACCACCGCATGCGCTCGTTAGGTTGAATCCGCTTGCCGCCAAATTCAATCTCCTCGGTGCCCGAGATGCGCTGGATGGACTTGACCGGCGGGTCGTAGCGGAGGCACTCCTCGGTGGCGCGAATCATGCGGCCGGATGGATCGTTCTTAAATAGTTCCCACTGGTCGGGGTGGGTCATGAAGGCCCGAGTCCCGTTGCAGATGAGGTTGATGGTGGTCTCATGGCCGGCCAGGAGCAGCAGGATGGAGTTGGCCACCACCTGTTCCTGGTCCATCACGCCGACGCGATAAGCGTCGGTCATGCGGTCGAGCAGGTCGCCGTTGGGATTCTTGATGCGCTCTGCCACCATGGGGCGGAGGTATTCCTGCAGGCCCATGATGCCCTCGGTGAGGGGCTGCATCCGGTCGGTGTTGCCCCGGCCTAGGAACAGCAGCTTCTCGGCCAGGGAACGGATGAACTGTCGGTCGGATACGTCAATGCCCATCATGGCGGCGATGACCAACAAGGGCAGCGGCGTGGCGTAGTCGCGCATGACGTCCATGCTGCCGCGCTCTTCGGCCTCGTCCAGCAACTGGTTGATGGCGGACTGGACCAAGGGCCTCCAGAGTTCCATGGCCTTGGGATTGAAGTAGCCGTGGATGACCTTCCGCATGTCGGTGTGGTCGGGGCCGTCGTGCGCGGTTACTTCCTTGCGGTCGTGCTGAATGAACCACTGGCCGAAGAACTGCTTCACGTATTCGTACAGGCCCATGTCGGACTCGTCGATGTCGGGGTACGGAGGCAGCGGGTCCCGGTGGAACACCTCGGAAGAGAAAAGCTCGGGGCGGCGCGTAACCCAAACCAGGTCCTTGTACTTGGAAATCACCCACAACTTGTAGGGGTCGTTCCAGTGAACCGGATCCTGTTCCCGCATGCGTCCGAAGTACTCATACGGATCCTGGACGACTTCGGGTGAGAATAAATCGTCAGTCAGTGTAGTAACCATTGCTTCCCTCCCTGGGATTTGTGCGCTGATAACCGCCGGCTTACGGCGCCGACGATACGAAAATCGATGCTCGAATCCTAACTATTGCTCTCATCAATGTCAATAACTTGGCGCCGCCAACTGACCGCGAGCTGTGAAGCCCGTACACCTTCGAAGGATTGATGAGGGCGGAAAGGTGGGTTGGCGGGCCGAAGCGGATCATCAAAAACGGCATCCCCGGATTACCCGGGGATGCCGAGGTTGGCGCTGCCTGGGAAAGTGATTTACGACAGGTTCAGCGGCAGGCGCTCCAGGGTGCGGAACGTGATGCTGGACGTGTAGGTCAGCGCAGCCGGGTCGCAGTCCATGTTGATGTTGGGGAATCGCTCGGCCAGGGCCTTGAATGCTTCCTGTCCCTCCAACCGGGCCAAGGTGGCGCCGAGACAGTGGTGGATGCCGCTGCCGAAGGCCACGTGGGGGTTGGGGTAGCGCTCGATGTCAAAGTCATCGGGCCGGTCGAAAACCTCAGGGTCCCGGTTGGCGCTGGTGACGAACCACCGCATGCGCTCGTTGGTATGGATTTCCTTGCCGCCCAGTTCCAGATTGTCGCCAGCGATACGGGTGATGGACTTGACGGGCGGGTCGTAGCGGAGCGCTTCTTCGGTGGCGCGAATCATGCGGCCGGCCGGGTCGCTCTTGAAGAGCTCCCACTGGTCGGGGTGCGTCATGAAGGCCCGAGTGCCGTTGCAGATGAGGTTGATGGTGGTCTCGTGACCCGCCAGCAGCAGCAGGATGGAGTTGGCCACCACCTGCTCCGGTGACATCACGCCCACACGATAGGCGTCGGTCATGCGGTCGAGCAGGTCGCCGTTGGGGTTCTTGATGCGCTCTTCGACCATGGGTTGCAGATATTCCTGGAGACCCATTATGCCCTCGGTGAGGGGCTGCATCCGGTCGTTGTTGCCGCGACCAATGAACAGCAGCTTCTCGGCCAGGGAACGGATGAACTGCCGGTCGGATACGTCGATGCCCATCATGGCTGCGATGACCAGCAGGGGCAGCGGCGTGGCGTAGTCGCGCATGACGTCCATGCTGCCGCGCTCTTCAGCCTCGTCCAGCAACTGATTGATGGCAGACTGGACCAGCGGGCGCCAGAGTTCCATGGCCTTGGGATTGAAGTAGCCGTGGATGACCTTCCGCATGTCGGTGTGGTCGGGGCCGTCGTGGACGGTTATCTCCTTGCGGTCATGCTGGATGAACCACTGGGAGAAGAAATCCTTGACGTACTCGTACAGGCCCATGTCGGACTCGTCGATGTCGGGGTACGGAGGCAGCGGGTCCCGGTGGAAAACCTCGGAGGAGAAGAATTCCGGATGCCGCGTGACCCAAACGAGGTCCTTGTACTTGGTGATGACCCACAACTTGTACGGGTCGTTCCAGTGAACCGGATCCTGCTCCCGCATTCGCCCGAAGTACGAATAGGGGTCTTGAACGACCTCAGGAGAAAACAGGTCTTCGTTAAAGGTGGTTACCATATCGTCCCTCCCGCATGAACACGGCAGATTGTTGGGCCGGCCAACGTCCAGCCGGCAATGCAGACTCGTCGAAGGTATTTTAGCAATGGGTCAATCCGAGGTCAATAACATCACCAGTCGGCTTAGGGCCACCGCCGATCGCGCGAGAGGTAATCGGCGGCGGAATACGTGGGCCCATTACGTCCGTTTCGCCGCGTTCGGGCGCTACGGTCAGGGTCATTCGATTATCGGCGATGTCATTGCGAGCGCAGCGTGGCAATCTCGTTAGCGAAGAAAACCCGGCTACCGGATCGAGATTGCCACGTCGCTTCGCTCCTCGCAATGACATTAGGGGACAATCGACAGACCTTGCGCTTCGGTCGGGCCGGTTGGAACCGGTCCAAGAATGTGATAAAATTCGCAAAGTATCCAGCCGAAGTTACCCGCAAGGGAGGAGATTCACATGGAAGGAAAGGTTCAGATTGAGATAACCTACTGCGTACCTTGACAGCACCACGCTACCGCCACGTGGATGGCGAACGAGTTTTTCCGGGCCTATGGTGGTGATGCTGCCATCACGATTTCGCCCCGGGGCCAGAGCATCATGGAAGTGTTTGTGGATGGCGAGAAAATCTTCGACCGGAAGGCCGAGGGCAATATCTACCCCGACCTGGGTCGCGTCCGCAAGATGAAGGAAGTCATCTCCGCCAAGATTGCCAGTGTGGATATGGCTGTCGCCGCTGACAGCTAGCCGGCGCCGGATCCCCCCAGAAATCGAACGCCGCTCCCCAAAGGGGGGCGGCGGTTTTTTGTGGGCATTGCGGCTCCGTGGCCGTGCAATTGTCGGGTTGAGCGCTAAATCCCCAGACGCGCCGCAACCAGCGACCACACGTGCGCTGCCACGTTATCTATCGACCGATTGGCTTCAATGAGTTCCCAGGCGTCCGGGTTATCTGCGGCCTGCTGCCGGAATCCGCGCCGGACATCGTCGTGGAAGGAAAGGGACTGGTCTTCAAAACGGTCCGCCTCGTCTCCGTATTGGAGGCCGAGTTGCAACTGCCGCCCCTGCACCCTGCCGATACCGATGGCGGGGTCAATGTCCAGGAGCAGCGTCAAGTCGGGATACCGTCCGCCGGTGGCGATCTCGTTCAGCATCGAAATCGTGACCAGGTCGATGCCGCGCCCATAACCCTGGTAAGCCAGCGTCGATCCGGCGAACCGGTCGGCGATGACGACGGCGCCCGCTGCCAGTTCCGGCTCGATTACCTCGCGCATCAGCTCGGCCCGAGATGCCTCGAACATGAACAGCTCGGCCAATGGGGACAGGGGATGCTGGTTGACCAGGTACTGGCGCAGGTAGTTTCCCAGGGAGGTGGAGCCCGGTTCGCGCACCAGCACCGGCCGGCGACCGCGCTTACACAGCTCGACTTCCAACAATCCGGCCTGGGTGGTTTTCCCGGCGCCCTCGCCACCTTCGAACGCTATGAAAAGGCCAGGCATCGGCACGCACCGTTACGATCCGCCGGGACCGACGGCTTATGGGCGGTAGATCAGGACGCCGCGCTGGGGGTCGCGACCCCGGCTGGTGGACGCCAGGTTGAACTCCTCGGCCAGCATGTGCTGCAGCCGCCGGATGTAAGGCCGTTGCGGCTCCAGTTGCACCGAGAATTCTCCCGACAATACCCGGCGCGCTGCGTCTTCGGCCTCGGCCCGGGCTTCGGCAATTGCCGATGGGCTGGGGTCTTCCCCATCTTCGCCGAAGCCGTGGCGCGACGCCGGCCGGAGGTCAACGCCCTGGTCCCGGGCCAGGGATGTCAGAAATTCGCTGATTTGCGGGGCGGTGTTTTTGCGGAGCACGTACACCGGAATGCTGTTGCTCTCCGCTACACGCACCAGTTGGCTACCCCGGCGGTAGTGATTCTTGGTGGTTAGCAGCACGTTGGCCCGGCGCAATTCGGAAACGATTTCGGCAGAAACGCCTCGTTCTGCCAACGTGGCCTCCAGCTTGTCCCGGCTGACGCCGAAGAGAAAAATGCGGGAATCCAGGCGCGGGCTAGTGTCGCCGGTAGCGTCGGGTTGGTCCCGGAAGGATTCCGGCGGAAACTGTTCGTAGGAAGACGGGCCTCCGTTGCGCCGGTTTCTGCTGGTGCGTTTGCCCTGAATCTCGTTAGCCGACCATGGCGTAGGGCCGGCTCCGCTTTGCCGCGTGGCCGTAGTCCGGACGATATTGCCTTCGTCATCCATGCGGCGCGCTTCGGGGGCTACCGGGTATCCCCGGAGCCACTGGTCCACAACCTGCGCGACTTCTTCGTGAACCGCAACTTCGTTCCAGTCCTGGATCTCCACCACCACATCGAAGGTGGGGGGAGCTTTCCGCTCCAAAACCGTCTTCTGAGTGCCTCGGAACCGGGCTTCCTGATCACCCAGCGTCACCGTCTGTACGCCGCCCACCAGGTCGGACAGGGTAGGGTTCATGATCAGGTTGTCCAGGGTATTGCCGTGGGCGGTGGCGACCAGTTGCACGCCCCGTTCCGCGATAGTACGGGCGGCAGAGGCTTCCTGGGTTGTCCCCATTTCGTCGATGATAATCACCTGGGGCATGTGGTTTTCGACGGCTTCTATCATGACGCCATGCTGTTCCGTGGGTGATGGCACCTGCATCCGCCGAGCGTGTCCTATGGCGGGATGCGGGATGTCGCCATCGCCGGCAATTTCGTTGGAAGTGTCTACGATGATGACCCGTTTGAGCGCCTCATCGGCGAGGACGCGGGCGACCTCCCGCAGCATGGTGGTCTTTCCCACGCCGGGCCTACCCAACAGCAGGATGTTCTTACCGCTGTAGGCCAGGTCCTCAATCATCCTGATGGTGCCGAACACGGCGCGACCCACCCGACAGGTGATGCCGACCACGTTGCCATACCGGTTGCGTATAGCGGAGATGCGGTGCAGCGTGCGCTCCATACCGGCGCGGTTGTCGTCGCCGAAGGCCCCGATGCCTTCCACCACGTGCTGCAGGTCCTCACGCGTTACCGGGTCCTCGTCCAGCACGACGTCGCCGGCCAGGAACCGCGCTTCGGGTGATCGGCCCAGGTCCAGCACGACTTCCAGCAAACCATCGAGACTTTCCTGCTCCTTGAGGCTTTCCGTCACCCGAGTGGGAAGGACTTGCAGCAGTTGTTCCAGCTCGTCTTCGGCCAGTTGTTCAACGGTTACCAACTAGAGCCTCCTGCCAGCGTATGGGGTATAGTTCGCGTTCCTGGGGTTGCCAAGTCGCCGGTTTTCGGGGATGTTCCCGTTCAAGGGATTTACTCGTTCAACGGACGCGGGGCGCGTCAATGAACGGTGCATCGGGGTCGAAAGGCGGGCCGCCGGCCAAGGCGACGAAATAACGATGCACCCGAGGGTCGGCGGTCAGTTCCGGATGGAACGACGTAGCCATCAGGTTGTTTTGCTGGACGGCCACCGGGCGGCCGTCGGACAGAGAGGCCAGGATTTTCACCTCGGCGCCCACACGAATGATGACCGGCGCCCGGATGAAGATGGCATGGTATTCGGCGGAGCCGAGGGCTTCGATTGACAGGCCCTGTTCGAAGGAATCGACCTGGCGACCAAAGGCGTTCCTTTGCACCCCAACGTCCATCAACTGGAGCGGTACCGGGTCTTCCTCGGTGATTTCGTTGGCCAGCATTATCATGCCGGCGCAGGTACCCCAAACAGCTTTGCCCGCGGCGGCCATACGGGATACCGGTTCCCGAAGCCCATAGAGGGACATCAACCGGCTGAGAGTCGTACTCTCGCCGCCCGGGATAATCAGTCCGTCGAGGCCGTCCAAGTGTTCCGGCAGCCTCACTTCTATCGCAGCGGAGCCGATTTCGCGGAGCACGTGACAGTGTTCCGCGAAATCACCCTGTACAGCCAAAACGCCGATGTTCAACTAAATGACCAGCCGATGTCCTTGTGGATTGTCCCTACGTCCGCAGAGGTTTGCCGTAGACAGAGCCCGGGTTGGGGCCCCTATACGCTCCGGGTTGCCAGGAGTTGTTCCGAAGGGATGGAGCGGGCGGAGATGCCGACCATCGCTTCACCCAAATCCTTGGATACCTCGGCGAGAATCGTCGGGTCCTGGTAGTGGGTAACCGCCTGCACGATGGCGTGGGCGCGGCGGGCCGGGTCACCCGACTTGAAAATCCCCGACCCTACGAACACTCCGTCGGCGCCGAGCTGCATCATGAGGGCGGCATCGGCGGGCGTAGCCACGCCTCCGGCGGCGAAGTTGACCACCGGCAGGCGACCCTCTTCGCGGGTCTGTTGCAGCAGGTCCAGGCTGACGCGCATGTCCCGGGCCTCGACCACAAGCTCGTCGTCCGGCAACGTCCGCAGCTTGCGGATGGCGTCCTGAACGGCGCGCATGTGGGTGACGGCTTCGACGACGTCGCCGGTGCCGGCTTCACCCTTGGTGCGGATCATGGCCGCGCCTTCGGAGACGCGGCGCAATGCTTCGCCCAGATCCCGGCAACCGCACACGAAGGGAACCTTGAAATCGT
Source organism: Dehalococcoidia bacterium (assembly GCA_965220105.1). Taxonomy (GTDB): domain Bacteria; phylum Chloroflexota; class Dehalococcoidia; order Lucifugimonadales; family UBA3495; genus Bin87. The sequence goes on from OZ244811.1 coordinate 932,361, forward strand.
GCTTCCAGACGTGGTGAACCTCGTCGGCGGGGGTCAAAACCTCAGATTCGTCTACGTAGTCAACGCCGAGGGCTTCGAGGATCTGGGCCTCTACGAAGTGCCCAATGCGGCACTTGGCCATTACCGGTATGGAAACGGCGTCGATGATGTCAGCGATCATGGTCGGGTCACTCATGCGCGCTACGCCACCGTCAGCGCGAATGTCTGCCGGAACCCGCTCCAGGGCCATCACGGCCACTGCGCCGGATTCCTGGGCGAGGCGTGCCTGGTCGGGCGTAACCACATCCATGATGACGCCACCCTTGAGCATTTGGGCGTGGCCAGATTTTACGGTGAAAGTGCCGGTAAGGACGTCAACCATTGATGTGCCTCCTGTCCTGGGGGATGCTGGAGAAACATTATAGCCATCGTTGCGAATCTTATCAAATGGAATGCCGGCTGCTGGAATGCCGGCTTCGATCCCACGGCGGGCGACCAGGGCCTTTCCAAAGTTTTAGCAAAGTATGAAGATTGAGGTGTGGAGGTGCGGATATGGATAAAGAGCGATCGTTGTGCGAGGAGTTCCAGTTACTGAGGGAGCATTTATCGCGACTGACGGATCGGCGGTTTCGACGGGGTTTGGCGCATCCTTTTTGGCGCATCCTTTGGAGAGGGTGTTGAGTTTGACGGCGCTGGGTTTGATGTGTGGTTGTCAATCGTTGAGTGCCGTCTACCGCTTTGGCGACACGGAGCCCCAGTTGTTGAGCCGGTTGGAACTGCGGCGCAGCCCGTCGGCGCAGCCCGTCGGCGCAGACCCTGTCGCGGTTGCTGGGGATGGTGTCGGTGGCTGAGGTGCGCCGGGTGCTGCTGGAGTTTGTGATGGCGTTGCAGGAGCGTCGTGGCAATGACATCGCCACGGCGGCGTGGGACGGCAAGACGTTGCGGGGGGTTTGGGAGAATGGGCAACAGTTGAAAGCGCTGTGCGTTTTCAGTCGGGAGGGTCTGGCCGCGCTGGATCAGGTGGCAATTGACCACCATATTGACCACCATATTGACCACCATGTGGACGAGCCCCGGGCGGCGCAGGCGTGGATTGAAACAGTGGCGGCCCGTTGTCCCGGTTTGGAGATGCTGACTGGTGGAGCAGCATTGGGAGGTGAACCGCATTGGGCTGAAGCATTGGGAGGTGAGCAGCAAGGGACACGGACGCACCGAACATCGGCAGGTCTGGGTGTCTGGAGAGTTGGCGGGCTATGGTAATTTGCCCGGGCTGTCCAGCGTGGTGATGATCAAGCAGCGAGTACGCCGCCGCGGCAAACCACCCATCGATAGCGTTCAGATCGATAGCGTTCAGATCGATAGCGTTCAGATCGATAGCGTTCAGATCGATAGCGTTCAGATCGATAGCGTTCAGATCGATAGCGTTCAGTATGCGGTGTCCAGCCGACCGGCGCTGTCGCCGGCGGAAGCACTGGACCTGATGCGGGGCCATTGGGCCATCGAAAACAGCCTGTTCCACGTCAAGGACGACAGCTTCGGCGAAGACCGTCAGGTGTTGCAGACCCACCATGGCGGCTCCGTAATGGGCCTGCTGCGCAATGTGGCCGTTACTCTACTGCGGGGCACATGTCCGCTATGGTCGGAAAAGGAACCCCTCACCGGCCGAGCCCAACGACTGGCCGCACAACCCACCGCCGCTGTCCCAAACAGTTCCTGACTTTGGAAAGGCCCTGGTGAGGGCAGGGCAACAGTTCAGCGTTGCGGGGAAATGAGCAGTTGACGGCAGGCGGCGAGCGGATTTAGACCCTGGGCGCGCCAGGCGCCGAAGATGGATGCCAGCGTCATCTTGCTCTGTGTGCCTTGCTCCGAGCGGGTGCCGCCGCTGATCTTGCGACTGATGACCAGGTGGCGCAGGCTGCGCTCGGCGGCGTTGTTGTCCCCTGGCACGTCCGGTTCGGCCACGAAGACGCAGAGTTCCTTGATGTGGTTCTCCATGCGTCGGCACAGCCTGGCCTGGACGGCCAGCGGGTCATTCCGGAAGGGACGGCAGAGTGCCAGCAGGCGTCTTTCCAGGGCCAGTTGGGCGGTGCGCCGCGGCTTGGCCTGGGGAGGGGTGCAGGCTTTGGCTCGGTCGTAAATCCCGTGGACGGCGTCGGCCCACCGCGCCAGTGGCGCAGCATCGGGGTAGCGGGTTCGCAGGTCGTAGCGGGCGCGCAGGTCGTGGATGTCCCGCAGCAGGTGGGCCCAGCAGCGCTGCTTGGGGCCATCATAATGGTGGTAGGCAGCGTAGCAATCGCTGACCAATACTCCGGAGAAAGCATCGTTCAGGGCTTCATCCACCACCGTCTTGCCCCGGCCCCGCCGCAGGAAGTAGCGTTCGGTGGGGGTGCTGAAAGTCCAGACGTAGCCGTTGGCCCGACGATGGCGCCCTCGCTGACGCGCCGTTGCTGTACGGTATCTAGATACCGCTGGATGGTGCGGAAGGGCATTCGCGCTTCTTCCCGTAGCGTGGCGACCAGGCTGAGCAGGTTGACGCCGCGGCCCTGCCGTCCCAAAACCACACCGTCCAGTCCCGCCGGGGGCGTGCAGCCGCGCCGGCACGCCGGGCAAGTCCGCGCCGGGCAAGTCCGAGCCGGGCAAGTCCGAGCAATGTAGACGTGCTCGGTGACCCGTACCGGAGCCACCGGCAACTCGATGACTTCCCGAGTGCGCTGAGTCCAGCCCCCAGTCAGGTGAGTCCCGCAATCGGGACCGTTCTCCATCACGTACTCCACCCGCACGTGCTCCACCCGCTGGGTGGACGTCATGCGCCGGCGGGCAAAGCCGTGGCGTCGCTGCTTGCGGGGCTGCTGCTTCACCGGCGGCTGGCGGCCCGATTTCGCCTGGCCTTCCAGTTCGGCAATCCGCCGCTCCAACCGCTCAATCACCCGCTGCTGTTCCAGAACGGTGGCCTGCAGTTGGGCGATGCTGGCGATGAGGACAGCGCGGTCGGCGGTGGTGAGGTCAACTTCAGTATCCATGCCCTGTATATGACATAACCACCGCCACCCGTGCCAGCGTTCGGCAACCCGCCTTCGGCCAATTCAACCCACCAACTCTGAACAGTTACCGGGCGGGCGGTCGAATTGACACCTTTCGGGGGCGGGCAGTATGATTTGCAGTATGATTTAATGGTAGATACGCCGAGGTAGCTCAGCCTGGTAGAGCACGGCACTGAAAATGCCGGTGTCGGTGGTTCGAATCCGCCCCTCGGCACCACTTTCTCAATAAGGGTCGGTTGCAAACTCAAACAAGGTATCAATAAGCTGCGTATCGACAGATATCGGCCGATTTTGCTGGACAAATGCTGGACAAATCCCCAGCACCGCACAGTAAGAGGCCGTAATCAGCAGCACCCGACGGCATGATCGCGCCCGGAAACCCCGGGCGCGATCTTATTGTTCGGTGGCCGGGAATCACTCACATCTGCAATGCCCCGCATGGCTTGGTACCGATGTAGGCCGACGGCCGGGACCGTAACAGGTCAGACTTGGGGGAAGTGAGCAGCTGACGGCAGGCGGCGAGAGGATTTAAACCTTGGGCGCGCCAGGTGCCGAAGATGGATGCCAGCGTCATCTTGCTCTCGGTGCCCTGCTCCGAGCGGGTGCCGCCGCTGACCTTGCGGCTGATGACCAGATGACGCAGGCTGCGCTCGGCAGCGTTGTTGTCCGCTGGCACGTCCGGTTCGGCCACGAAGACGAAGAGTTCCCCGTATCCAGTACGGGGCAGGCTCTTGATGTGGCGCTCAATGCGCCGGCACAGTTTGGCCGGAACGGCTAGCGGGTTAGCCAGGAAGGGCTGGCAGATGGCCAGCAGCTTCCACTCCAAGGCCAATTGAGCGACACGCCGTCGCTGGGCCTGAGGATGAGAGAAGGCTTTGGCTTCCTCGTAGAGTCGATGGACCGCCGCCGACCTGCGGGCCAGCGGGGCATCTTTGAGGTAGAGGGCCCGCAGGTCGTGGATGTCCCGCAGCAGGTGGGCCCAGCACCGCTGCTTGGGGCCATCGTAATGGTGGTAGGCGGCGTAGAAATCGCTGACCAGTACCCGGGGAGAAAGACTCGCTCAGCGCCTGGCCCACGACGCGCCTGGTCCACGACTGTTTTGCCCCGACCCCGCCGCAGGAAGTAGCGTTCGCAGGAAGTAGCGTTCGGTGGGGGTGCTGCAAGTCCACACGTAGCCGTTGGCCCCGCTCTGACGCCAGCCGGTTTCGTCGGCGTGGACCACTGGGCTGGCGCGGATGCGGTCCAGGATCGCGGCCACTGCCGGTTGGGCCCGCTGCGCCGTGCGATGGATGGCGCTCACGATGGCCCCCACGCTGAGGCGCAACTGATGCACGGTGTCCAGATACCACTGGACGCTGCGGATGGGCAGCCGCCCCTCTTCCCGCAGCGTGGCGATCAGGCTGAGCACGTTGACGCCGAGGCGCTGCTGGCCCAGGACCACGCCGTCCAGTACCGCCGGAGGTGTGCAGCGCCGTCGGCACGCCGGGCAAGTCCGAGCAATGTAGACGTGCTCGGTGACTTGCACCGGAACCACCGGCAGCTCGATGACTTCCCGGGTGCGGTGGGTCCAACCGCCGGACAACTGGGTTCCGCAGTCGGGACAGTGGTCCATGGCGTGCTCCACCCGTCGGGTGGGTGTCATGCGGGCGCGGGCAAAGCCGTGCGGCCTTGGCTGGCGGGGCCCTTTGGGCGGGGCGGGTTTCCGGTCGGCTTTGGCATTGGGTTTGAGGCCGGGCATCCGGCGGGAGTTCGTGGGTTTGGCCGGGCCTTCCAACTGGGCAATCCGTTTCTCCAAGCGCGCAATCACCGCCTGTAACTCGGCGATGATGGCAATGAGAACAGCGCGGTCGACGGTGGTGAGGGCAACTTCAGTATCCATGCCCTGTATATGACATAACCACCGCCACCCGTGCCAGCGTTCGGCAACCCGCCTTCGGCCAATTCACCTCACCAAGTCTGAACTGTTACGGCGGATATCGTGGACTGGTACGAAACGTTCATCTTCAACTCCACCAAGTGCCTGCCGTGTTCCGGTAGCAGACCAGTCAAGCATCAACCATTGCGTAGGGGCGAATAATCGTTCGCCCCTACATTTTCTAGTCAACCCGACGAAACGTTACCCGCGGAACGGCCGGAAGAACTCGCGGACCTCGTGGGCCAGCAGTTCCGGCTCCTCCAGCGCGGCAAAGTGTCCCCCGCGCGGCATCTCCTCCCAGCGGCGCACATCGTAGGAACGCTCAGCCCACTCGCGCGGCGGCTTGGCGATTTCCTGGGGGAACATGGCCATGCCGGCCGGCGTCGGTACCTTTTCTCCCTCGGCCATCTCCCAAAGGGTGCTCTGGTTCTCCTTGTACATCCGCACCGACGACCCGATGGTCTGCGTGACCCAGTAGATGGTCACGATGGTCAGCAGGTCGTCCTTGGTGTAGCGGCTCTCCACGTCGCCGTGGCAGTCGCTCCATGTGCGGTACTTCTCGACAATCCACGCCGCCAGGCCGACGGGAGAGTCGTTCAGGCCGTATGACAGGGTCTGCAGTTTGGTGCCCTGGATGTGGCTGTAGCCACCCTCGCTCTGTTGCCATCGCTCGCGCTGGTCCGAATGCGCCTGCTCCGCCTCGGTAAGCGGGCGCGACCCGGGACCAAGGTAGGGCGTGGGACGCGTGACGGAAGTAAGGTGGACGCCGATCATCTTGTCCGAGTGGGCATATCCCAGGCGTGAGGTCACGCCGGAGCCGATATCTCCGCCCTGTGCCGCGAACTTCGGGTAACCGAGGTTTTCGGTCATCAGCTTGGCCCACAGGTCCGCAACCTTCTGCACCTGCATCCCCAGCTCCTGCGACGCCTGCGAAAACCCGAACCCGGGTAGCGACGGGGCCACCACATCAAAGGAATCGGCGGGATCCCCGCCGTGACTCCCCGGGTCGGCCAGCAGCGGAATGATCTTGGACATCTCAAAGAACGTGCTGGGCCATCCGTGGGTGATCACCAGCGGCATGGGGTCCGGTCCCGTTCCCTTCTCCAGGATGAAATGGATGCTGAGCCCGTCCACCTCTGACTTGTAGTGATTGAACGCGTTGAGCTTCTTTTCCTGCGCCCGCCAGTCGAAGTCGGTGCGCCAGTACTCGCACAGATCCTTGATGTAGTCCAGGTTGGAACCGTAGTCCCAGCCCACGCCGGGCATCTCGTCGGGCCAACGGGTCTGGCCGAGCCGTTGGCGCAGGTCGTCTAGCACCTCATCGCTGATTGCAATCTCAAAGGGCTCCATGGGATTTCTCCTGTGGCTTGGGGATTATGCGTCGATCCGGTACACGCGAACCGCGGTGTCGTGGAATGCGGCCGCCCTCTCCGAAGGCGAGTAGCCCTCCGACATCCGTTTGAACGCGTTGTACATCACGTTGTATGAGAACGACACCTTGTCCACCGGGAAGTTGCTCTCGAACATGCACCGGTCCGGCCCAAATGCGTCCAGGCAGTGCCGCATCCAGTCGCCTACCGAGTCGGCCAGCTCCTCGGAGCCGATGGGCGTCTCCCGCTCGTGCCAGTCGTAACCGATGCGGGGCATCCCGATGCCGCCGAGTTTCATGATCACGTTAGGGCAGGCGCCCACGGCTTCAATGCCGCTGCGCCACTCGGGGATGACCTCGTCGTCCCGGTTGGCATAGGGGCCGGTGCGCATCATCCCGCCGATGTGGTTCAGCACGATGGTCAGGTCGGGGATGCGGCGAGCGAAGTCGGCCAGATCGGGCAACTGCGGGAAAAATACGGTCGTTTCCAGGATCAGGCCCATGTCTCGCAGCACGCGGGCGCCGGCCATATAGTCGTCGCGCTGCAAGCATCCCTCAACCTCCCGGTTTTCAACGTCCGGATGCGAGTCCCAGCCGACCGAGTGGCGGATGCCGCGGAAGCGGTTTGGGCTGGCGGCCTGCAACGCCTCCAGCACGGGGCGCACGGCATCGCCCATCTTGAGGTCGGCGCGTCCGATGATGGCGGCGGCGGCTCGGGCTTCACCGTAGCGTCCGGTGGCGCTTTCGTCGGCAATGCTCTGGATGAACTCCACCTCGCCCACGGAGCGCATCTCTTCCGGACCGTCGGTGCGGTACTCGGAACGCGCCTCGATAAATACGGTGGAGCGGACGTTGTGGCCGCTGGTGATGTCGGCAACCAGGTCAGGCAGCAAGTACTGCTGGTAGGCAACGGGTTCGGGGCGCTGCACCCAGAAGTGGTGATGAGGGTCGCAGATGGGCAGATCGGGTTCCAGGGTGGGTTCGGCGGTTAGGGCCAGCCATTCGTTACCACTGGGCGGCATGATCGCACCTCCTGGTGTCGAGGATCGTCGACGCAAGCACGGAATCGTTGAATCGCGCCAATCATAGCATACGCTCCACTCAACCTCCGCTCATCCTGAGCCTGTCGCAGCACTCATTCATTGAACCGACGCGCTGTCCGCGACCGCCATAAGCGCGACGACGTGACGAACTCGTTGCTCTGCAAAATCCCCCATCCTGTTTATCCTGTGTATCCCGGTAGAACGTCATCCCGTACTTGAACTTGGGCGCTCGCGAAGTTCATCCGTTAGTTGACACCGTACTTATTACTACAGCCGCACAAACACTAACTCGCTACTCTTAGCCTCGATCCATCACTGGATTTAGCTTTGCTCACTTAAGAGCAAAGCCAGTACGCTATAGCTGGACATTGCGATTTTCAATACCGCCCGACCCTCTGGGCGGTCATGTGCGACTGTAGTACTAGGGTGCGTGGACAAATTGAGGACTATGCTGGGAGAGCAATGATGCTTGTTCCGCCCCTTGCTGCGTTGGTGATACCGTTTGAACGTGGGCTGTTCTATCGGGCGGAAAGCGAGGCGTAGGGAGTGGTGTTTATCCACCGTCGTTCCATTCGGAGAGCATGGCGGCTTGGACGCCAGTCCCAGTCAGGCGTCTGACCAAGGCGTTGTCTGAGGTAATCAGCGGAACGTTTTCACGAACGGCAAGGGCGCAGAACAGCGCGTCGTACACCATGATGCCATTGTCGGCCGCTAGTATCAGCGCGTCTTCCAACAAATCTCCGTTGGGGACTAAACGGATGCCCAAGTCTCTGAGCGCGCGAAATGACGTCACTGCTTCTTCGGGCCGCACGTTGTGGCGTTGCAGGTGCTTCCACAGCACGTTGGCAGATTCGACGAGGATATATTCGGGCGCTATCAGGTTGACCATGCCGGCATGGTGAGATGCGACGAGTTTCTCGGCGACTGATGAGTCCTCTTCTGGAAGGACGTATTTGACCAGCGCGCTGGTGTCGATGACTGGTGTTGTCAACGCGACCTGTCCTCTCTGATCAAGCCGACCGAGTTGAGCAGGCTTCCTCCCAGTCGTGTGGCGATTGTTTCCCTGAGCGCCCTGGCCTGCCGGATGTCCTCGAATCCAGGGTCGGTGGCTATCCTGTTTTCGAGGTCTCGGTCAGATAACGGGTCGGCATTGAATTCGGGTGTCGGAATTTCCAGTTCCACCAGGACCGGTTGCCCCTCCGGCAATTCGGGGTCGGTCGCGAGTTCAATGGTTTTGCCTTTGACAACTCCGTGCAGTTTCATCACGAACCTCGTCTACTGGTACGGGGGCATCCGCTCCTGGCGTTGGGGTGTTGGTGCTCCCGCGGGATATGTCGTTGATGGCGTTCTTTGGGTTACGGTACCCATATTCGGGCACCGGCGGTGATTTGTCCACACACCCTGGGGCGTGGCGCGGTTGGCGTCCAGCCGCAGGCGGGTTCGGAGAAAATCGCAAACCTCGGGACACCCGCGAGCGGCGGCCGAAGGTCAACAATCCGTCTTGGCTGTTTCGAGCTTCGGCAAGCCCATGGGACGGATGTGGGTCCAGACGCAGGGCGTCGCTGGCTGGTGGTTCCGCTTGACACGGCTAGTGCGCCCAGGACGCATCTCGCTTTGCGCCGGGCGTTGTCTCGGTGCCAGAAGTCATCTGGAGCGGGGACTTGGTTCCGTCTCTGAGCTCCGGGCGGTGGGAAACCTGTGCCGCTTCGTCTTTCTTGACAGTCGGGCGGGATCGTCAAAACCCAATCGCCGACGGAAGAGTTGCGTGCAATCTCCCCTTGGGCAGGTACTGCCACCCGTGAGGGCGACTAACCCACTACCTGCGGTGCGGGTGCCGTTCCGGAGAACGACGGGGTTGGTCGTCTGCGCTTTGACCGTGGGACTGGGGCTGTTGAGAACCGCTTTGCCAATGAAAATGGGTAGTGGATCCTGTCCACCTTGAACCCTGCGTCAGGCTCTCACGGCTTCCAGCCTGTGTCCCGACTGTATGATAACACGGATTGCAACGGCTTAACCCGAATCCACCGAAGGGATGGAGGAAATTTCGCTACTCGGGATCTGATTGAGCAGCGACTAAAAGTGCCTAGGTTCTGTTGACATTTCATTATAATGGCCGTATGTCGAACATCAGACTATTACCAGAACAGTGGGCTAGGATTCTCGATTTCTTGCGTGGCTGCACCGGCCTGTACGTTGGCCAGGAAGCGGATTGCCGGCGTTTTGTCGAGGCCGTCTTATGGATTAACCGCTCTGGGGCCCAGTGGCGACTGCTGCCGGCCGAATACGGGAACTGGAACACCGTCTACAAACGATTCGCCCGTTGGACTGACCAAGGGGTCTGGGAACAGATGCATCAACATTGCTCCGGCGACCCGGATCTGGAATACCTGATCATCGACAGCACGGTGGTCCGGGCGCACCCTTGCGCGGCGGGAGCTCCCCCAAAAAGGGTGGCCAGGCGGCCCAGGCCCTGGGCCGGAGCCGCGGCGGGTTCAGCGCCAAGATTCACGTGAGCGTGGACGGCTTGGGCAACCCCTTGCGATTCATCCTGACCGGCGGGCAACAGCACGACATCACCCAGGCGGAGGGTTTGATCGCCGGTTATGCTGGCGAGCACGTACTGGCCGACCAAGGGTACGATGCCCAGGAGTTTCGCCGACACATCCTGGAACTGGGCTGGACCTGGGTATGATGCCGGTCATTCCGCCCCGCTCGAACCGCAAGGAACCCGCCGACTATGATCGGCATCTGTACCGGGAGCGTCATCTGGTGGAATGCTTCATCAACAAGATCAAGCACTATCGCCGGATCTTCTCCCGGTTTGAGAAGCTGGACACCAGATACCTGGGCTTCCTGCATTTCACCGCCGCTCTCATCTGGTTGCGGTGAAATGTCAACAGAACCTAGTAGTCCGAAATCTTTGTAATGATGAGTTGATTGGTACTGGGGCTCTGCCCTGACCTACTGGGCCTACGCAGAAATTCGCCGAGTAACCCTGCATTTCACCCGTCATAACAAAGAAGTTGGTCTACTAGTGGCCTACCACCAATGAATTGATGGATGGTAGGATGTGAAGGTCAAGTAGATACAGGAACAAATGGGGAAGTGGTGAGGGACGTGATGGTGAAGAAGTATCGGGTAGAACTGACGGTAGAAGAACAGGAGGAACTGAAGGCGTTGGTTTCCAAGGGACGGGCGGCAGCCTATAAGCAGACTCACGCCCGCATCCTGCTGCTGAGCGATGAGAATCAGGCCGAGGGGCCAATGATGGACCAGGAGATAGCCCGGTCCCTGAAGGTGGGCACCGCCACGGTGGAACGGGTACGCCGCCGCTGTGTGGAGGAGGGAGTGGCGGCCGCCCTGGGTCGCAAAGAGCAACTGAACCGGCGCCGGAAGAAGTTGGATGGTCAGGGTGAGGCCCACCTGATTGCCCTGGCCTGCTCGCCGCCGCCGGAGGGACGAGTCAGTTGGACGTTGCAACTGCTGGCCGACGGACTGGTGGAAGGAGAGATAGTGGAGAGCATCAGCGACGAGACGGTGCGCCGGACCTTGAAAAAAACCAACTGAAGCCCTGGCTGAAAGAGTGCTGGTGTCTGCCTCCCCAGGGCAGCGCCGAGTTTGTATGCGCCATGGAAGACGTGCTGGAGGTCTATCACCGCAGCTATGAAGACAAGGAAGTTCTGGTGTGCCTGGACGAGACCAGCAAGCAACTGGTGGGGGAGACTCGGCAATCCCGTCCGCCGCGGCCTGGTTCAGTCATGGCCTACGATTATGAATACCAGCGCAACGGGGTGAGCAACCTGTTCATGCTGTTCGCGCCCTTGGAGGGATGGCGGCGGGTGGAGGTGACGGACCGGCGCACCAGGGTTGACTGGGCGGAGGTGGTGCGGAAGCTGGTGGACGAGGACTATCCCGATAGGGAGCGGATAGTGCTGGTGATGGACAACTTGAACACCCATCATCTGGCATCTTTGTACGAGGCCTTCGAGCCGGCAGAGGCCCGGCGCATCGCGGAGCGGCTGGAGATTCACTACACGCCGAAGCACGGCAGTTGGCTGAATATGGCGGAGATAGAACTGGGGGTGCTGGCAGGGCAGTGCCTGGACCGCCGTATCCCCAGCCGGGGAATCCTGGAGCAGGAAACCGGGGCATGGGAAAACCAGCGGAATCGGCAGGGGTTTCGAGCGGACTGGCGCTTCACAACCGAGGACGCCCGCATCAAGCTCAAGTCCTTATACCCATCAATACAAATGTGACTGGGTACTAAACTAAAGCCAAGGTGAAATGCGCAGATGGTGGGGGTCAAACGACGGAGCCGGGTCGTTCTCAAAGTACGGATGAGAGGGATTCACGGGCTTAACCCAGCTGATCATCATCGCCACTTAAATGTATATCCCACCTTGGCTTTAGTTTAGTACGTGTAACCAACATTTTTGCCGCCAACGACTGTGCTTTTGTCACGGTGGTCTGCATGGGTGTGTCGTCGCCACATGGAAGCGTTGACAGCCCGCAGAATCAGACCGTCGTCCCCCCGGGCCGTAATGAACGCGTTCGTCGGTGAATGGATCACGGGCGTGATCTTTTCATGGGCCCACGGATCATGAGGTTAGGGATGCTCTGAACAAAGCCGGTTTGGCCTGCATTGGGTTTATTGGGACGGCGAAGGGGCGAGAACTGGCGTCTGGGCGTTGCGCTCCGGCACTCGGCTCCTTGCGTTTCGCCCCTGGCGGGGCCGTTGGAGTCCGGCGCGGGCCATAGGGCCGGCTGGGGCCTGCGACGGGCGCGCTACCCCGACAGTTGACCCTCCGCCGTCAGCAGGTTGACCAGCTCGAACAGCAGCTTCAGCCTCAGGGAAGGATGCTCCACCTTGGCTCTCACCTGTGCCTTCGCCTGCTCCGCTAGTGTCTCCCTGCTCCCAGGCGCCAACTTCCGACGACGCCCCGGACGCATTGCCACCCGCCATTCCACCAAAAGCCCCAGATTCTCCTCTCTACTCCCCACTCCCTGATACCCAGCGTCGCCCCACACCACCGTCTCGCCCCCGTGCAGCAGATTGTGCGTCTCGGTAACATCGTGCACGTTGGCCGCCGTCGCGCTCATGCTGTGGACTATGCCAGTCTCCGAATCCACCCCGATGTGCGCCTTCATACCGAAATGCCACTGGTTCCCCTTCTTGGTCGGATGCATCTCAGGGTCCCGCTCCCCAGCCCGGTTCTTGGTGGAGGACGGCGCCTCGATGATGGTGGCGTCCAGGATGGTTCCCTCCCGCAGTTTCAGGCCCCGGGATTCCAGGTGGGAGTTGATTTCCTCCAACAGGCCCTGGCCCAGGCTGCTCTTTTCCAGCAGATGACGAAAGTTGAGGATGGTGGTCTCGTCGGGCAGGGGGCCTGAGAGCCTCAACCTCACGAACCGCCGGACCGGCTCGGACTCGTAGAGCAGGTCCTCCATGCCGGGGTCGCTCAAATTGTAGAAAAGCTGGACACAGTGTGTTCTCAACATGGCGGACAGAAGATATGGATGGCGCCCCCTTCCGGCCTTTGGGTAGAAGGGACGGATGCGGTCCTCCAGCAACTTGCAGGGAATCAGGCCGTCCATCCTCTCCAGGAACACTTCCCGGCGGGTCTTGCGCCTCTTGCCCTGGTATTCCAAGTCAGCAAAGCTTGCCTGGTCCATACAACCTCATCCTCGGTCAGCATTAGGCTCTCCAGATTGACTATGCCCAATCACCACGGACTTGTTCAGAGGATTTTTAGGAAAGCGGCGCCCGTTGGCAGGCCCGGGAGAAGGGCCCGGGCGCCAGCGGTCAGTAACTGTTCAGACTTGAGGGGGTCTAAAGGCTATCCGGCCTCTTGCGGAGGGGCAGCCAAGCACGGATTGTCCTCTGCAAATCTATTCCGTCCCCTCAAACGTGAACAGTTACAGCGGTCCGTCCCAAGTGGATGAAGCGCCGTTTTATGGGTAGAATGACCAGCACGCAAATCCGCCCAGGAGCAACCAATGCAGCCAGGCGATATCCCCCGGGGAAGCCAATGATGACCCTGCAGGACTCGGTCAGGAATTGTATTCGCAAGTATGCCGACTTCAGCGGGCGGGCCACCCGGGCCGAGTACTGATGGTGGGTGCTGGCTACCAATATTGTCCGCTTGATGCTCAGTGGTGTGGACATTTCCATAGGTTCCCTGGCCGATTTGGATGTCTACACTCCCTTTCAATCTATATCTGGGTTGGCGATTCCGATCCCCAGCCTTGCGGTGGCGGCCCGCCGCTCGCACGACATAGGCAAGAGCGGCTGGTGGCAATTGCCCCGGATAGCAAAGGGAGTATTGGGGCTATCCTGTTGGTAACTGGGGCGATTGGCCTGTGGTACATGACTTTTGTATCTTCCGGTGGTAGCAACTCTGGCAACTTGTCACTAATCCTCGGTCCAGCTTTTGCAGCCTTACCGGTGGGGTTGGCGATGTGTGCAGGTTCGACTGCATGGATGCTGATTTGGCTGGTCAAACAGGTCCAAACCGACACGGTTCGGACCCGCGAGCATGGGACGAGCCGCAGCAGCCCGCAGTCCCGGTTCTGTAACGGCGTTGGCAAAAAAGAAATTGTTGGAGACGAGCAATGCCAAAGATAATCCCGGTACCCGATGAACTCAGCCAGCCCTTCTGGGACGCGGTGAACGAACAGCGCCTGGTCCTCCAGAACTGTTCCGCCTGCGAGAAGCTCCAGTACCCGCCCCAGGCGGCCTGCCAGGCGTGCGACTCCGCCGATGGGCTGGAGTGGAAAGAGGTAGAAGGCAAAGGCCACGTCGCCACCTACATCGTCATTGAGGACGGCCGCCTCAACCGTCGGATGCCCGACCAGCCCTACAATCTTGCCCTTGTGACGCTGGACCAGGACCCCACTGTGAACTTCTACTCCAACCTGCCGGGCGTCCCGGCCTACCAGGTGCCGGCGGGCGCGGCGGTGGAGATTACCTTCGAGGAAGTGGCCCCCGGCCAGTTGATACACGAGTGGCGGGTAGTGGAATAACCATCATTACAAATGCGCGCTTATGCGCGGATAAGCGATAAAAGGACGGACTATGACCAGCAGCAACAACTTCCAGTGGCGCAGGGACCGGGACGGCCTGGGCGTGTGGGAACACCGGGGCAAGGTGGCCGTCGTCGGCTACGGCCATTCGCCGGTGGACCGGCGGTGGGACGGCGAGGACCTGTCCACCTCCCTGGGCGCTTACACCATCATGGCCTGCAAAAAGGCCATGGAGCAGGCCGGAGTCACCATTGACCAGGTGGACGGCATCGTCTGCTGTGACAGCCACATTGCCGGCGGCAGCGGCGGGACTGCATCCCAGTGGGCGCCCCGGCCCTACTTCGACCCACCCTACGACTCGGAGTACGGCCTGACTCTGATTAACGCCCAGTGGCTCATCAACACCATGGGCTTCAAGAACGTCAAATTTGCCCCCACCGGGGTGCCGACCATCGGGGAGATGATGGGCATGGCCTCCCAGGCCGTGGGCGACGGTGTTTGCTCCACCTGCCTGGTCATCTATCCCACCGGCAACATGGAAGGCCGCTACCGGCGGGGCGGGGAGAATGCCGACGACTACGCCCGGGGCGCACGCCAGTGGACCGTGCCCTGGGGCAACCACGGCGGCAACGACTTCATCAACATCTTCCCCCACCTCCAGTACTTGATGAAGTACGGCGGCGAACATGAGGACGTGGCCCCCTTTGTCATCAACCAGCACAAGAACGGGATGCTCACCCCCTGGGGGTACAACTACAACCACAACATCGGACCGATAACGCTAGAAGACTACAAGACCTCCCGGCCAATCTTGAATCCCTTGCGCATCTGGGACTGCGACCGTCCGGTCAACGCCTCGGCGGCCTACCTTTTCACCACGGCTGAGCGGGCGCGGGATATGCAATCCCAGCCCGTTTACGTGCTCAACCATTCCCAGCACAACTTCCGGTTCCGAACCACCCAGCCCGACTTGGACGAAGTGGAGATGTGGACCGACCAGCAGGCCGCCCGTATGTACGAAGGCGCCGGCTTGGGCCCCACCGACGTGGACATCTTCAACCCCTACGACGGCTACTCCATAATGGCCCAGTTCTTCCTGGAGGGCTTCCAGTGGCACGGGGTCAAGCGGGGCGATGCCTTGACCTTCTACGCCGGCGACATCGGCGTCAAGGGCCCCCACCCCTTCAGTTCCAGCGGCGGCAACCTGGGCAACGGTCGCACCCGTACCGCAATGTACACCGACAGCATCGAGCAACTCCGGGGCACCGCCGGCGACCGCCAGGTAACCGTGCGGGCCGAGACCGCCCTGTGCGCCTTCGCCACCCCCAGCAGCGGTGGCTGGCTGATGCTGGGCAAGTACCCTTCGTGATGATACCGGGAACGGCGTGAAGTTTCGGGGCAACTAGTAACAACGTCCTTCCGGCGCAGGCCGGAATCCAGAAACCCGGGAATGTAGATTCCGGCTAAAGCCGGTATGACGGCCCGCCGGCGGGAAGGGCGACTTTTTCAGAGGTTCCTTAGTTCGTTTTGGAACCAGCCAGCCTCGATATTGGCAGCCGCCGCGGCATTCGCGGTGAAAGCAACCGTTTGGGTTCGATCCAATGGGCATCCGATTCCGGGATTTATCGTCATTGTGACTCGACAGAACAGGTAAGCGTTGAAGCAGCCTGAGAGGTGGATGCCCGCCGAAGCGCCGACTAAATAACGCGATCTTTGGCCGTTTTTCGCCAGAAGACGTGGCCCGGATGCCTCCAAGCATCGAAAACGCTGTGAGAGCTCGCATTTGTGCCCTTTATGGCGATTTTTGGGGACGATCGGACGGCGGGTTATCAAACCTTTTTGGCCGACGACATCACATCCATACGGCAGTTGGAACTCCTGTAAGGGCACGAGTGCTAACTGGCCAACGCAAGCCGCGTCATGTGGTTCAGCTCTCCTCTCTGCCGCGCCACCTCTTGTTCGCCTTAAGGCACATGCGTCCGCTGGTGCGCCACCGCTGGAGCGACGGCGCATGAGGTAATGGCTTCCGCTGGTCAGGGGCGCGGCTATCGGCGTGGGGGATGCGGGCCGGGTGCTCTATGAAGTCAACCGCGTCATGTGTGAGGACAACCCGCTGTTCATGTTCGTGACGCTTTTCTTTGGCGTCTTTGATCCGGTCGATGGTTCGCTCACGTACGCGAACGCCGGGCATCCTGCTCCGTTTCTGTATCGTTCGGACGGATCCTGCGTTGCTCTGGAACCAACCGCTGACGCGGTGCTGGGAATCATGGAGGGTGAGGATTACGCCGTTTCGCAGGTCAAGTTGCGCCCTGGGGATGGCTTGTTCCTGTTCAGCGATGGGGTGCCGGAGGCGATGAACGGCTCTGGGGAACTGTTCGGGTGGGAACGGATGCATCATGTCCTCCGCGGTGCCGGCGATGTGGACGCTGAGGAATGTTGCCGTTTGATGGTCGACGCCGTGCGGGATTTCGCCGGCGGGCAGGTTCAGTCCGACGACATCACCTGCATGGTTCTGAAGCGTCTGGGTTAGGAGTTTTCTCTTGGAAAGGCTTGAACTCGGAATGCCCGCGGTGGAAGTCGATCTGGTCGTGATCGCCTCGCGAATCGAGGAGTTCGGCGAGTCTCAGGGCTGGGACGGCGTGTTGGTGATGCGGGTCAACCTGGTACTTGAGGAACTGGCTCTCAATGTCCGGGACTATGGCGTTGTGGATGGCCGTCGTTTCGACATCCTGATCGATTCGAGTCCGTCATTGGTGCGGATTGCTTTCTCGGATGACGGGCTGCGTTTTGACCCTACTGTTGAGGCGCCGGAGCCGGACGTTGAATCGGGTATCGATAGCCGTCCGGACGGCGGGTTGGGTGTCCATATCGTCAAGGCGATCGCCGATGAGTTGGTCTACTCCTACGAGATGGGTAAGAACCGGCTCACCATGTCGGTTGCCCGGTCCCTGCTAGTCGGCTGAGCGGTTCTCACGGATCATCGGTATACCCCCGTAAGTACGGGGCGAGCCCTTGCTGTCGAATAGATAATATCATTCATTTTCGGCTGGATTTCCCCTATGTGCTGGAGGAAATTTCTCTACTCAGAATCCAACTGAACGACAGCGGAGAGTCATCATTTAAGCGACGAATTTCGTTTCACCACTTTGGCCGTCACATCCCAGCGATGGCGGGATTGTTGGACGATTTCTCCACCCAGATGTGGATGGCCAAGAGGTCATTCCTGACGTCAAAGCCTCCAGTTATTGACCCGTCTTTAATCGCCGTTACGTGCGACATACCGTTTCAGAGGCCCTCAATTCAAGCGCGACTGTAATACTAGGCTTCTATATCTTCGGTGGGTATCCAGGGAAGGGCATTGTCGAAGATTTTGGCGGGCATTTTCCCTCGTGGTTCAGTGTTTGATCACAGTTTGTAGTCGCCGTACGTATCGGTGTAACGACGGCTCTTGCCGGCGCGTACGGTTTCGGCCGATTCGGGGTCGGCCAGATTTTGTCTGGCGCCGCGGCGGGCTTTGCGGTGGTCGGCAGAGCGGAGTCCGGTGACGCGATCGTCGCGCCAGAAGGGGATGGATGAGTCGCGCTGCCGTCCATCGGGTACCATCACGTTTTTGGCGCGGGTCGTATCGTTGTCGTCTTTGGCGTTGATCATGGTGAGCAGGAAGGCGGAAGCTTGGTGGAACGCTTCAGGCGTAAGGATAGTTTGGTTGTCGCGTATGCGGCCTACGGCTTGGTGAGCCATATGCAGGGTTGGCAGCAGCAGGTCTGGCGGGCAGTCCCCGTCAGCGGCTGCGTCCCACAGTGCTTGGGTTGTGCTGCAGTCGCTGGTTGGTTGGTTGTGGTCGAGGAGGTCGGTTTGCAACCGTGCTGCGGCATGGTTGAGTAACTCTGTTGCGAGGTGAAGGATTTCGGTATCGTAGTCCGTGTCTGGGCGACGGCGTTCGGGACTGGGTCCTGCGCTGGCAGTTGCCCCGCCCTTTTTGTTCAGGTGCTGGGGTAGTCGTTTTCGGGATTGACTGGGCAATTGACGCCATGTGCGGCTCATATTTTCGGTTTTCTCCTGGAGTTGGGTGAGTCGTCTCGTCGGGCAGTGGAGGTGTGCCGGCTGGGATCCTAAAGGCCAACGGTGCCGATCAAAAAGCCCGCCAGTCAAAATCTGGCGGGCTGGTCTTGGTAAGGCTGTTGGTATACCCCCGCAGGTACGGGGCGAGTTGTCCCTGACACTATTGATGTACCCCTCGAAAGGGTATACCCCCGCGCATACGGGGACTACAGCAACGCCGGTACCTGTGCCCACAGCTCCAAAGGAATAACCCCGCGCATACGGGGACTACATAGGAACACGCGGCGGCGAGGGGTAGGTGTAGGGAATACCCCCGCGCATACGGGGACTACATTCACCCCAGTTCAACCGATATGCAGGGCCACGGAATACCCCCGTGCATACGGGGACTACCCTTGACGGCGAATAAGCAGTATTTGGGGTTTTGGCTGTGCTCATGTGGTTGAGTTGTGGTTTTCAGTCGGTATACCCCCGCGCATACGGGGTTCCTAGCGACACTCGCTTGGCCAACGACGAATCGCTGGGCATACCCCCGCGCATACGGGTTTCCCCCCAGAAACCGCCAAACCGGTGTCGCCGCCGCGGGAATACCCCCGTGCAAGCGGGGATATCTAAAGAGCGCACTTTCGAATCCACCTTCGTGATCGAGCTCAGGAAACCCCGAAAGCAGCCCAAGCCTGGCACTCGCCGATCCAAGAAAACCAGTTCCCCTGTCCACACCGCTAAAATCGAGCCACAGAGACCAGCCAAGGCGTCAGGAAAGGGGAAAACCACCATGGCTCAAAAAGACAACCCTGAACACGGAACATTCGAACTTGTAGCCCAAGTACCGGGTCAGGTCAAATTCAGCGGTCCGCCCCGAAAACGTCGAGCTCCTCGCCCGCGCCGCGGCAAGGTGGAACAGCGGAGGCTGCCAAGCGTCCCGGCCAGCGACCACGAAAGCAAGGCATGATCGGCAAGCGGCGTCCGGGATCGCCAAGTCGCTTCGAACAGGCCTATCACGCCGCCCACCCCGTCGCCGTCGGGGGGCGGCCGCCACCACCGCCGGACGCTTCTCTGGCCGGTTCCTTCCGCTAGGAGCAGGCCCCTTTCCGCCGGAAGGTTACCGGGAGACCTCGGACGACACGCACACGTCCAGGAGCAGGCCAAGCTCGTCTGAAACCGCAGACCAGCTGGGTCACAGGAACGTTACCATTTGCCCAAAATGCTGCGCCGGCATAGGAAGCAACCTGTCATGAACCCGACTCTCCCTTTCATCCCGCAACTTCCCGACGAACCCGCCGTAGGAACATTCTACCGACGCCCCCGCGTCCGAGCCCACTGGCCCACGACGCGGATACACTGGCTGCCCGTCCTCGGCCCCATCCATTCCGACAGAGAGCACATCAAAGCTGATTCCCAACATCTCCACGTCGACTACCGCTTCTTGAACCTGGAGATCAGACAATCCCTCGACGACCTCATTCACGACTCCGGCGACATCCGGTGCATCAACCGTGTCTATTCGACGACAATATCCCACGTCTGGCCACGTGGCCATGACGAGCCTGTGGAGTTGGACAAAATCCACCTGATGGAAATCGACCCGTCGTCATGGATGTCCGTTCGTCCTCGCAAGTACCAAGGACCCTACCCTCCCTACCCGCACGGATACTTCTCGTGGCTCCACAACCTCAGCCAAGCCTACGCTGAGCGAACACTCATCAACGGAACCATCTGCCCCCACCGAGGCACCGACCTGTCCGGCATCGCATCCGACGATTCCGGAGTCATAACGTGCCCGCTACACGGCCTCCGCTGGTTCGCGAGTACTGGCAACATCGTGAAGCCCGGGCACATCGTTAGTCCTGTTGATCAACAACAAGGTTCTGAACAAGTAACTCGGAGCCGCTCGATTTCGCCCTGAGGGTCGACGGTTTCAAGCGACGACTGTGGATGAACAACGCGGAGGAACGGACCGTGAAGGCCGACTTCCGCGCTGCGAGCTGCTACACCCGCCCCTGTGTCGTTTTGGTTCATTGCTTCAGCTTTTTGCAAGCAGCCGGCATCAAGAGGACCGCGCACAATGCAAGCACCAGGAAGCGCTTCATCAAGGCCTCTCGATGCGGTTCTCAAATCGCTGACAACGCGAGCACGGTTCGACTGTGCGTCCGGGAGAGCGTTGGGCTCTGGTCAGAGCTTCATTAAAAGATCTGTGCTCGCCAAGGCACTCCCACCAAGACATCGGATATTCAGCAGCTGGACAACCGCTTTCGATATGAACCTTCGCGGTGGCACGGTTCACGAAAAATCTTGGCATTGCCCGTCCTCCAACGGTAGTCAGCAGTTATTGATCAGATTGCTCGATAGACTGTAGCAGGTCGGAGGAAGCTGTCCGAGCACTTTGAGGATGACTATGGGAATCATGACGGAGTGTTGCTCCGGTCTCGTGCTTGTTTTCGCGTTCGACCAAGTTTTCGTCCAACGACAGCCGGAAGATCTCGGCCAATCTTAACACGTCAAACGGTACCAGTGCCCGTCCAGCGAAATTCGCCCAAACCCGCACGCCCCATCGTGGATATTCAGAGTGCCTTCGCCTATGCTGATCGCCGCAATTGACGCAGGATGTCGTGCACGGCGGCAGCAACGGCCCATGCAAAAGGGGTGGCAACAGGCGATGAAACTGGTCAGTAGCTGGAGCCACTACTTGGACTACGAATGCAACGACTGCGGCGAGACCACGTATGTGGACGCGGCACGAAAATTCCCCACCGCGGTGGCTTGCCGCTCCAGCAAGTGCACAACTTCCCCCAAAAAGCTCGAAGCGCTTGCCGTTTGCAAGCGCTTCGTCCTGATTGGAATACCGGCAGGCAAACCCAGATGCCGGCAACCGTGGACCGCGTGAATACAGCCACCACCGGAAGGTCGCCGGCCGATAACGCCGTACATCAGGGCACGTGGACAAAGAACGGTTGACACCCAGTACCGAGACCCCCTAACAGCGATCGCGCAGTCAGGTTGACGACCGCCGACCAACCCTCTGTCGTCGCAGGAGATTGGCTCGGGTCCAGCCCAGCACAACTCAGTGGGCGACGGAGATGCGCCATGAAGACCCTGCGACCCGCGCTTCCACAACCTTGAACCCAACTCCCACCCGTTACGACCTGTTGGCCTGCAACTTGGTGCTGGCCTCCATCGCCGCCCTGTTGATGGCCGCAGTGGGCAGCAGCATCAAGGTGGTGCAGATCCTCGAAGGGGTAAGTATTGCCGGTTTCGACATCAACTTGGGGTTGGGCGCGGCCGTCAACCCCGGAGTCCTGACGGCGTCTGTGGCCACCTTCTTTTCCATGACGGCAGCCTTGCTGTGCGTAATCCACAACCGCCTCCGCGACCGCACCTTCGGCCGGGCATTGACGAGTGTCATCAGCTGGCTCGCCACCATCGCGGCGTTCGTGTTCTTCATCCTAACCCTAGCGTTGGTGCCGATTGCGTTGGCGGTCGAGGTCGGCTTGTGACAGCGCGTTCGTCAAAGAGGCAGCCAACGATGACCCGTCGCGTTACTGATCACGCGGGAGGGCACACAGGTCCTCGCGGACCTATGATCGTCTGATAGGAACCATAAGGACCTTGGAACGGCCCTAGCTCCGAACTCATTTGTTCGGTGAGTCCGGACGGCACATACATGGGGTATTTTTTGCCGTCTGAACACACGGTCGCGCCCGAAGCGTTTCAATTCGCCGACGAGGGAATGCCGTGGGCAGGGTTGGAACCTCACATGCGATAATACCGAGCATCGCCGTAGCGTTCGCTGTTGCGCTGAGCCTTGCCGCCCCTGCCGAGGCCTCATCACCGGTTACGAGTGACTGTGAACAGCAAATGCGCAAGCAACATTCCAGCTTCAGTTGGTGGGATGATGACGATTACTTTTGGGTACGCACATGATTGTTGAAGTCAAAGACTGCGATTGGGGAGATGCCGACATTGGCAACATCTCAGTCTTGCTGAATAATGTTGCCAAGCACCTTGATGAGAACCTGCGAGAGCCCTTCCCTGGACACATTGAGGTCGTGTTGGCGCCCCAAGATGATTTTACGCCCAGGACTCGTCTCCGCAAGCCTCCGGGACAAGGACCCATCACCATACAGCTCACGGCACGTGGCAAATTCTGGGCGAAGTTCGCATATCAATTTTCTCACGAATTCTGTCATGCCCTAACTGGCTACGAGCAGCTCTGGAACGGCAGGAATGCGTGGTTCCACGAGGCAACACGCGAACTTGCCTCAGTCTTCACACTCCACCGCATGGGAGAAACGTGGCAAACCTCTCCGCCCTATTGGAACTGGGACGACTACGCACCAGAGCTCACAAAGTACGCCGATGAGCTGCTCATGGCAGACAGCCGCCAATTACCCAGCGACATTTCCTTGGCAGGATGGTTGTCGATGCACCAAGAAGATCTCCGGCGAATTACCGAGGTACCCCATGGCAAGGCTATCCCAGACAGTGCGCGCGACCAGTACGCCATCGTTGCCTATCAACTCCTCCCCACCTTCGCTGGACTTTGTACAAAAGTTAGATACGTGGCGGAATCGGCGCACTTCGTGCTGTGGCTGGCCTACTGAAATATTCCACTGTCGGGGTTGAAACCCGACAGCTGAAAACCCCCAGCCGCAATTTACGCTCAACTCACCGATGTCCTCGCCTACACCACCCAAATGTACAAAGTCCAGCTTCGTGGCTCACCCGGAAGCATGGAATGCGGTACCAAAGTTGCCGAATTCACAGCGGACGCTGCCCGATTATTTGATTGACTGGTACCGCAACGTGGACCCGAGAGACCGGGCGCACATTGGGTGCATAATGGGGCAATTTTCTGAGAACCCGCAAGACTGCGGAACACGGTCGGGTTTGCAAATTCCATAACAGGATCAATCCTTCTTGCCCCAACCAGGTGGTGCCTGTGCAGTCGTGGGCAAGAAGCGAGACAGGTTCGCCGTGAACACTCTACTACCGCACCACACGCCCCTACCCCTTCCCCCCGAGTTGGTGGAAACCCTGCACCGGTCCAACCCGTGGTGGCGAGGCGAACCTGCGCCACCGGTGCCCACCACCCGTCGCCATCTCGTCAACCGAGTACGTCACCGCCTCGAGAACGGTCACGCGCCCATCACGGCCGTGGCCGGCCCACTCGGCGCGGGCAAATCCACCATCACGCTCCAGATCATCCGCGACCTGCTTGCCGAGGGCATACCGCCCCACCACATCATACGGGTCCAGTTCGACCAGCTCACGGCCACCGAGGACATGCTCGACCCCATCCTGCACATCACGGCCTGGCTCCAGCACAACGTCACGCCCGGCTCCTTCAACGCCCTGACCCACCAGGGCCAGCCCGCCTACCTGTTCTTCGACGAAGTCCAGCACATCCCCAACTGGCACAACCAGCTCAAGTTCCTAGTCGACTACTCCGCCGTCAAGGTGGTGGCCACCGGCAGCTCCGCACTCCGCATCGAGCGTGGCGGCCACCGGATGGCGGGACGAATGTCCACCGTCGAGGCCGGCACTCTGTCGCTGTCGGAAATCGCCGACTTTCAGGGCATGGCACCCCTGGAACATTTCCCGCTGGAAGAAAGCTTCGGGCAATTCCACCGACTGGAG
Organism: Dehalococcoidia bacterium; assembly: GCA_965220105.1. Lineage (GTDB taxonomy): Bacteria > Chloroflexota > Dehalococcoidia > Lucifugimonadales > UBA3495 > Bin87. Next base: position 956,430 of record OZ244811.1, read on the forward strand.
TTCTGGCAAGAACTGGCCGAACACGGACGCAATAACTCGACAGCTCGCGACCGGGCCTTCAGCCTGTTCTCCGAACGCGGTGGCCACCCAGTGACCCATAACCCGAGCCAATCGCACGCCGATTGGCCAACCCTCGCCCATCGGCTGAACCAGGACGTCATCCAGCCGGTTTTGCAACGAGACCTGCTGACTGGACCAAGCGGCCAAGGCCACGACGCGGTAATGCTCGAGATGATGTTCGAAATCGCCTGCCGGTGCGCCGGGCAGACAACTTCCCTCAGCGAGCTGGCCCAAGAAGCGAGCCTTTCACCCGGCGAAGCCATCGACCCAGAAGAGGTCGCCCACTACCTGCAGTTCTTGGCGGACACCTTGCTGATCCGGCTCCTGCCGTCGCCGGTGCTGAACCTCAATCGCCCACGGGCCATCAAAATCTGCCTGGCAGACCACGCGCTCCGCACCAACTGGTTACAGGAACGGGTTCCCCTCACGCCCGACGCGCTGGACGCAAGCCCGGAACTCACCACGCTCGCGGGGCACATCGCCCAGAGCGTGCTCGGTGCCACTACTTCCGTCATCCGAAACCTGGACACCGACCGCGTGCCGATGCCGCCTAGAGAACCTGATCTGGACTTCGTGTACACGGTCGGCGACCAGCAAATTCCCGTGCAGGTCAAATACCAACGCGGCATTGACCCAGTGCGCGACACGCTGAGCATCAGGTCGTTCGTCGAAGAGCCGGCCAATCGCGCTCCATTCGGGCTGCTCATCACTCAAGAGGACGCGCCGCCCATCGACAACCCGCGCATCGTTGCCATGCCGCTTTCGACGTTCATGCTGCTTGGGTAGAACTAAACCAAAGCCAAGGTGAAACGTGCAGGGGGATAGGGTAAATTTGTGATGGAAGTAAGCTAGCTTGTTCCGGGGTCGGAGAAGGGTTGGTGATGGGTGTGAGGGAGATAGACAGGTTCCTGCAACAATGGCATATGGATGCCAGGGATTTGCACCGGCGGCTGATTCTGGCGCCGACACCTCGGGAAAGGGAGCGTTGGCACGCCATCTGGCTATTGGCCCAGGGCTGGACGGCTTCAGCCACGGCGGATGCTCTGGGACGGGATCCCCACACCATCGGACGGTGGGCTGCCGCCTTCGGCGAGGGCGGGCCTGGGGCCTTGATTTTCGAGCAGTCCGGAGGTTCCCCCCCGCCCTGGGGGAGGCGCAGCAGGCGGAGTTGAAGGGTGCAGTGCAGGAGTTGCCCGAGATGTCCGGCATAGCAATGGCCAACTGGAACTGGAAGGTGGTGCGGCAGTTTCTCCGGGAGCACTTCGGTATCAGCCTGAGCCGGAGCAGTTGCCTGAACTACCTGCACCGTCTGGGGTTTGTCCTGAAGCGGCCCAAGAAGCGGCTGGTCAAGGCGGATCAGGACAAGCGGGAATCCTTCGTGGCGGATTACGCCGCCCGGTGGGACGAGGCGCGGCGTACTGGAGCGAAGATATTCTTTGCCGACGAGGCCCACTTCCGGGCGGACGCCGAACTGGGGGGCAAGTGGGTGCTGAAGGGAAAACCGGCCTTGGTGAACTCGACCAGCCCGCGCTATGGCGAAAAGGCCAGCTACTACTCGGCAGTGTGCCTGGAAACGGGCGAGGTGGAATGGATGGAGCTGGAGGGCAACAGCAACTCCGGAACCTCGGCTGCCTTCCTGGACCGGTTGCGGCAGAGGCACTCCGGGCCGTTGGACGTGATCTGGGACAACGCGCCAGCGCACCGCGGGGAGGCGGTCCGTGAATACCTGCGGGCGCCGGGCTTGGAACTGCGGCTAGTGAACCTGCCTGGCTACAGCCCTGACTTCAACGCCGATGAGGCGATCTGGGGCTGGGTGAGGGAGGAAGCGACCGGGAACCTGTGCTTGGGAACCAAGGCCCTGGTACAGGAGAGGGTCGGCAACTTCCTCCACGGGCTGTCCCGCCGGAAAGACGAAGTCAAGCGTCGCTGTCGCACCATCCTGCAATCAAGGGCCGAAGGGTTTCTGCGAGAATCACAGCCCGATCCCCGATGTATCGCAAATGCACATCCCACCTTGGCTTTGGTTTAGGAGAACGCTGGCGAGGGGACGGGCCGCTGAGCACCTTTACGATAATGTCCAACAGCCCAGCTTCAACCGCGCTGAACAACTCAACGTGAGCCGACGACGTGTAATGCCCGACACTGCCTTGACCCACAACGCCGTCAAACCAGATGAGTTCAGAGATCAGGATAGTGTGTCGAATGACAGGATGTGCAGATGATAGATGCTCGCCATGCCCGCAGCTAACCACAGTCACAAGAGGTGCTCGCCGCACCAAGCAGTGTATGCTGAAGTCCCAGGGGTTCGGCAAACTGTCCCGATGAACTCGAACCTACTCAAAAACCTGAGGTCAAGCGTCATGCTCAAACAAACGATGTTTGGTCAATTCTGGCTGCCGGACGAGCCCCAGCATCGAGTTAACGGCACCATCACCTTCGACGACGACGGCGGGGCTAGCCTCGTTACAACAACACAAGACGGAGTCGACCTCCATCGGGGCGGTCGGAATAAACACGCAATCATCAACGGGGAGACTGTCGAACACCACATCAAACTGGTGGGGTGCTTCGTCGTCAAAGAAAACGAATCCATTGGACAGACCTCAATAGCGTCGTCGGAGACTACCTGGTACTGCGAACTTGCCTTTTTGGGAGAACACTACGACGGCAGTTTGCCCTCACGCATTAGGTCGGTAGAAGTGCACGTCGAGCTGCTCGAGGATTGGGCAGTTGCGTTTGAAGGCGCTAAGGTAGAACGGAATGCCGACCGATGGTCGATTTCTGGCCCCACCACACAACCCGGCCTAGTACACCCGTGGTCCTTGGGAAAAATCGCCATCCGGCAGACTCATTCGTTTCAAAGAAGCCAAACCCAAACGTCCGTAACGACCCGAACATTTTTTCAGCTTGTGTTTGAACAACCCCAGTTGTGGCACGGAGTCACAAATGCCATCGGCAATCTGCAGGCTCTGTTGAGCATTGCCAAGGGAGAAGCAGTCAGAATAACGGGCGTCAGCTTGGTGGAGGAAGGCAATCCACACGCAAACTTGAGCGCACATTACCGCCCAATTTTGCGAACCAATGGAAATCCGATTGCACACAGCGAACTGCTCACCATGAACGAGTTAGGCGGGATAGCAGGCGTCGGCGAGTGGCTCAACGTGCTCCACCACCAAGGTGCACTCATACACGGGCTGCTAATTGACCGGTACAAGCCACCGCCGTTCGTCACAGACAGGACGAGCCACCTGCTCTTGGCGTGCGAAGCCTACCAACGCCGCACGATGGCGGATCCCAGCAGGCAAGTACAGTTACGGAGGGACATCCTCGAACCGATGGCGAGCAGAGCCGGGCCGTCATTCCAAGCATGGACGGGCAACAAGGACGCCTGGACAAAGAAAATTGCGGAAGTCCGCAACAGACATGGCGTTGCTCATCTCCAAGGGTACGGCGGTGTTCCCGCAGACGGCGGAGACATTCATACTCTGAATGAGCAGCTTTACGTCCTCGTCATCATTTGCCTGCTGTTGGACTGCGGTTGCCCGGCCAAGTTGCTAGACCAAGTAACGGAACGTGCTCGCTCCAAATGGAAAGTACTTCTTTGATGGACAAAGACTGCCGGGGGTATCTCAAACGTAAAGTCAAACAGCGATGGCAGTCCGCAACTTGCGCCAGTCACACAAAAGCCGATCAAAATCACGATCTACCGCCACCGGCAATCTCCCGGGTGCGGCCGAAATTTCGGCCGCAGAACCATCCACACGCTCAAGGGTGCCCTGTTGCGTCATCTTCGGCGGCAGACGACCTACACGAAACTTTGCAACCGAAAAACTGATCATCATCCGCAAGGGCTTTGATTCCGGTTCAGGAGGCTGTCCCAGCCCCAACTTAATGGTGACTGCCACTCCTTACTCACGCCACGCGAGACACGCTGCCCTATTATCAACACCACCCGACGGAGGTAACACCGTGAACACCGTGGTCGAACTCCCCGAGGGCGCACCGGGAGATTCCTGCGACGCGAGAGAACTGGTCTCGCACATTGAACGGTCGGGCCACGATTACATCGTCATTGGGGCACAGCAATTCGCGCTCGCCGAACACAGCAAGGCGCACAGCCTCGACTACTGGCTGAGGGTCAACTGCACCGCACGGAGTGACACCATGCAGGCTACCCGCGAGTTGGTGGATCGGCTGGTGACGACAGGACTGCTGTTTAGAGACAAAGTGATAGACCAAAACACAGGGCGGCGCGTCAATTGCCTGCGACTGAGTTCCGCTCGATAGGCGAAGACGCTCAGGTTGTCGGAACCACCAAGACACCAGAAGGCGCATTCCAATCCGTTAACGCCAGAACTTGGCACGCCTGCGGGTTCCGGACGGATGAGCGGGTGGTTTGATGGGGCAACAACCACTCTGGTCAAGCATCGCCTCCGTAGAGCGAAAGGAAGATGATAATGATGGTCGTGACTATGCAGCCCATGAACTGGTGTCCAATTTGGCCAAACTTCACCGCAGAGATGACTTTGCTGGATGCAAATGTGGTAATCCGACACTTTGATTCCACGCGTGCTGGAGGCGAGTATGAAATTCATGTCGCCACTGCGGATTTGCTTGAGGGATTGGACGATGGTGCACGTGCCCGATTAACCACGTGGCTAGTGGACCAGCGCTTGCTGGGAGTTCGCTCTCCGAGAGTGACAACGCAGATAATTGAATACACCAAATCCAAACGTCCGTTGTCGGTTGACCAACGGGCCGAAAGGCTTCTCAAGCATATTGCCAGCAGATTAGAGACCGTGGGCGCATACCATAAAATCCGGCGTCATGAGATTGACGTCAGTGCGGAGTTGTGCGCGTGGTCCGAGTCGCTGGAATGGGATCCTGAAGTCAATTTTCTACTTGGATACCTATTTGAACAAAATTGGCTTCAAGGCACATCCGATGAAGTTGGTAATATTACGTGCACTGTCACTATGTCCGGTTATCGGCGGCTTGCAGAACAGGCGACAAGCACCGATTCTAACCAAGCGTTTGTTGCGTTGTGGTTCCACGACAGCATGAACCAAGCTTATGAAAAGGGGATTTTTCCAGCTGTCAAAGCAGCAGGTTACTCGCCGCTGAGAATAGACCAGAAACCGGACGCCAACAAAATAGACGACGAGATCATTGCCGAAATTCGACGTTCTCGATTTGTCGTAGCTGACTTTACCCACGGAAACGACGGCGCACGAGGCGGTGTGTACTTTGAAGCCGGGTTCGCTATGGGCTTAGGCATACCCGTAATTTTCACTTGCCGCAACGACATTGTGGACAAGCTGCATTTCGACACGCGGCAGTATGCACACATCGTTTGGGAAACCCCGGAACAATTGCGTGCCGAGTTGAAAAACCGGATTCTGGCTCGTATCGGGCATGGTACCGGTATTGGCCTTGGCACGTAACTCTCGACCTGTCCCACGTTGGAGGAAGGGGACATTCAAATGGACTTGGAAGTGCACTTTCACCAAGAGATGCTACGGATTTTTGACGAGGCGAGTACCTTCGGCTACCGCCCCACGTATTTCCGACGGATGGTAAACGACCACGGCGGCGTACAAGCTGCCAAGATACTGCTGGGTAAAGACGCTCCATCTTACGGTTTTGAACGGCTGTCGGAGGAGGGCCGGCTGGACATATCGGTAGAGGCGTTGGTACTCCGTGACCCGTGGCATCGGCTGTTTGACGAAGGCGAGCTGAGAGAAGCAGAACGGCGGCTGGAAGGCTCGGATCATCAACCGTGATGACCGCCTTAGACCGTGAGGGCAGGTCGACCAGAAATATCTAGTGGCTGACATCGGGCCAAATGACCTCCCCTGGGCACGCCACCATCCGCACCTCTTTTCGAACTACCGCGCCGACAACAACACAGTGTACGCGGCGTCAACGAAGCTCGAGCTGGGCGGCGGCGACGACCGATGCGAAATCGCAGGATGGGGCGTGTTTCCAAGGTTCGACCAACGAATGGTCATGACCGATCCCAATGGCGCGGGCGTTTCGAATTGGCGGCTACCGCGGTGGTTCTATCCCGACGGCAACAAGCCGCCCTTGACCTACCACCCCGACCGCAAACGCTGGCGGCGCGACGCCAACCACGCCTACCTGCGGACCGTCGGCAGAGGGCAAGAGTTCGTGCTGGACCTCGCCCACTACCCCGAAGCCACAGAATGGTTGTCTGATCTCGTAGGCGCCTCCAGAACGCGATGCTGATGACATCGAAAAGTGCCTGAAGGCTACGCCGCTCTTGGACGATAGAATCCAAGTATAATTCGCCTAATCTCACGTACAAGGGGTTAGGAAAATGCCGGAAAAGCCCTTCGGCGATTACAAGCCGGACAACTACAACTGGATAACCCTGGGGCCAGCAGGATACTACCCGGACTCGGTTGACTTGGCGACCCAGCGTTACCGCCCAGTATTGATCCGTTTCCAAGCCCTCCTCGACGCGGCGACCGACTCTTCCGACCTGTACAGGAAAATCATGGCCGTCAAAGGTCCGACGCGGATACAGTTGTGCCGGATCTTCAGGAAGTACATCAGCCCCGCCACTCCCGTGGAACTCCTGAAGAGGGTAAAAAGCACGGAATCTAACATAAATGGATTCCAGCACCAATTCCGCCGCATATCAGATGCTCGAGCGGCATTCAGAGCCAGACCCATGCCTGACGAAACCCTATGCACGCTGCTTTGGGAATATAAAGACAGGGGAGAGGTCGGCTACGACCTGACGGAAAACCTGTTCCAAATATTCAGGGAAAACCTGGATAACATGACCTTCCACGGGCCCGAGAGGGCAGGACCCGACATACAACTGCGAGAGATCTGGCCGAATTACCCAAGAGAAAGCCGACCAGTCGACTTCATGATCACAGGAGAAGACCGACAGATACTGGCCGTCGGTCTCGCCAGATACGACAGCGACCGCGGAGGCGCTCAAGAAGACGACCGGACAGGGCAATACAGAGAGACAGCAAGAGAAATCATCCAATTCGCCGACTCCCAAGAGATGTCGTCCCTGAAGGTCATTTTCATCAACGACGGACCGGGGCTCTTGGCCGGATCCATGTGGGACGATTACTCCGGCATAGACCGGATGCTGGGCAACCGAGTGAGAGTAGCCACATTGAAGATGGTCTCCGAGAGAATCACCCAAGAATGGTTGGAATCTTGAAATGAACGAAAACTCCCAAACAGTAAGCGAGGCTGTCACTGGCTTCGCTCTCACCTACCAAGGCAAGTCAGACGCCAGAAACATCCTGGACACAAAGCCAGAGATGTACAAGCCATCCAAGTCGCCTCAAAAGGGTGAAAACCGGCTCTACCATGCGGACAACCTTCCGGTGTTGGCCACGTTGATGCGCGACCCGGAGATCAACGGTCACGTCAACCTCGTGTACATCGACCCGCCCTTCGGCACATCCCAGCAGTTTGAGTCACTCGAGAACGGGTACGCTTACGACGACCGGATGGTGGGGCCAGCGTACATCGAGGAACTACGAAAGAGGCTGGTGTTGATTCATCACCTGCTGGCGGACAGCGGTTCTCTCTATGTGCACCTTGACGAACGGATGGTGTTCCACACCAAGTTGATCCTCGACGAGATATTCGGGCCTAAACACCTCAGGAACTTCATCACCCGGAGAAAGTCCAACCCGAAGAACTACACCAGAAAAACCTACGGGAACGTCTCGGACCATATTCTCTTCTACACCAAAAGCGACGCTTACACTTGGAACAGGCCCGTCATCCCATGGGACCAGGAAACAGCCAAGAAGGAATATCCGTACGCCGACGAAAACGGGCGACGTTACAAGAAGGTACCAGTTCACGCCCCAGGAACTAGGAACGGAGAAACCGGTAAACCTTGGAGAGGGAAGATGCCTCCACCGGGTAAGCACTGGCAATACCGTCCCAGCACGCTGGAAGACATGGACCAACGAGGCGAAATTTACTGGTCCGCCAACGGAAACCCACGCAGAAAGGTATTCCTAGACGAAGCAGAAGGCATACCAGTGCAGGACATATGGAACGACACCAGGGACGCATTCAATCAGAACCACCATGTGACCGGGTACCCGACGGAGAAGAATGCAAACCTGATGCAACGGATAATCAGTGCTTCTTCCAACCCGGGGGACATTGTAATGGATTGCTACTGTGGGTCGGGAACCACCCTCGAACAGGCATCAATCCTCGGCCGACGCTGGATCGGCGTCGATAACAGCGACCAAGCGATCTCGGTCACCATCCAGAGACTGAGGGAAGGGACCAAGAGGATGGGAGACTACGTCAAACAAGGGAGGCAGCTGCCTCTCCCAAGTCATGAGCCCATCGATGACTACAACCGGTACGAGGAGGACGAAAGCATTTACCGAATCTAACTTGGCGGCCGGCCGCTGCTCTCGCGGGCGGGAAATGGGGATCCTATTGGGTAGTTAGCAAAAGCACGGCTGTGTTGGCAACTTGTCTCGCAAACGAGACCCCTCCGGCGGCCGTGCAGCCGACATACCGCTCTATCTCGTGGACAGCGAACCGACCGCCGCCAACGACGGAGCAGGCAGCTGAGTCGCCACCGCACCGCTTTCACTAAAACGGCGCCCCGGGGCGCCGTTTTTCACGTCCGAACCGTCGTAACCTGCCGGTGCCACTGGTCAGCTTGTGCGACCTCTACAACCGACGCATAACCTCCCTGACGGTTGAAAGATGCAGGCTGGTGTTGCCGAACTTTCTCGACCCGCTTCACGCCTTCGATTTCACCAATGTCGAAGATCAACTCCAAATTCACCCGCGCGGATACCCCTCCCGCTGCAGTCGTGTCTCCCTCCTTAGTAGTAGGATTGTTCAAGTAGGAAACTTCAAAACGTAAACCGTAGTGTAATGGGTCGCTGTGCATGAATCTTGCCATGTGATCTACGAAATGCGGATTGACGATTCAGCGTCGAAATTACGGCGAAATTACGGCGTGAGGTGTTGCCTGGACGAAGCTGCGACGCCCAGTGCCGCACCAACTGTCGCCCGCGTTGCGAGGGACCCTGTACCGGACAAATCAACGCCGGCAGACAACAAAAAGCACCCAATTTACTTTGCAGGGTCCGAACCCTGAATGTCCGCTTTCGTCATCTCAAAAGGCGCGTCCGAACCAGACACTCAATCTAGACCCTCCTCTTCAATCGTATCTTTGTACCTAGTGGTGCGAAATCTTTGTAATGATGGGTAATTCGATTGGTGGGATTACGTAGACAAGCATCAGGCTGAGAACCCGGCTGGACAAGGAATCCATCATTTCAAAGCAGTTGGACTACTAGTGGTGGCAAGGAACGTGAGACGCCCAGCATCGTCCAATTGCGCAATCGCGGGCTCCCCGGGACGTGTCCACAGAGTATCCCCGTACTGCGACGGATACCCGTCCGGTCTCGCCCTGCGTTCCAAGAACATGACGTAGTCCTGGTCAGCCGTCAGGTCGATTCCATCGTACTCACCGGACCTCGGCTCCAAATCTGCCGTCACACTCGTGTACCCCTCAGAGTTGACGACGTACATCACATCTCCAGCCGTAGCTGCTCCCTTCAATACCTCCACCACCCGGAAACGCTGGAATGCTTCCGTCACCGTTGAGAGCACCTCACCATCGTCCGTCGTGTAGGTCGGTATCACATGAGATTCCTCACCAAGATACGTCGCCAACACTATCACGTCAGATTCGGCCAACAGCCTATCGCCAGTCCGATAGTCGTTCCACGACCCCCCCGCCGACCCTCCGCCAGCAAACATCGCACTGTAGGCCCAAAAGACAACGCCCACCAGGGCGAGCAGCAGCACCGGAATGCCAGTGCCAAACAAAAGCTTCTTGTTAACCAAGGTCGTCCCCCTTCTCACAGCACGGCAACCAGCAAATTAGGACGCTGTTTCTTGCCTGCCCTACCGGCTGGTCCTGATGGTGGTCCACGACATCAACGCAACACTATCAGACCGTCGTTCACCCTCACTCAGGGTAGTAGGCCGCGCATCAGGATTACGAATTTCGTACTGGCACCGCCTACTTGAACAATCCTACAGCGATAAGCGTTCATCACACCTCCGAACCCGCGGGGCAAATGTCAGAGATCCCCAACGGAGGGGGAGTGTAGCAACTGCCTGACCTGATACGCCACTTCGAGGTTCGCACGTTTGACCACACTTGGCCCATTCCACGTGGTGCCGACCGCCACCGGCCAACGGGGCAGTCAGTTTTTTGTCGGTAACCCGGGAGAGTCCAGCCAGTAGCGCATCCGGTCTTGGCTGGCGAAACGCGTCAACGACGAGCCGCGACGCCCACTCCGTTGCCTCAACCGGTCGTTCGAAGGAACCCAGGATCGGCTACTCGCCCACGACACACCGGGCGAGGCAGTTTTTTGAATCCCGAATTTCGGCAACAACCTCACCGTTTGCCGTGCTCACGAACCGGCCTCGCCTAGCCCGGGCAGGGGGCTAACCGACATGAAGAAACGGGGTTTTTCGCTACATTAAGTCTATCCACCAAAACTGAGGTGCTTAGACGATGCGAATTCCGAGACTACCCGCCAGACCGTGGGTTGCGGTCGCCGCCGTAGTGGCAGCCGCTGCAATCCTGCTAACCGTCATCCATCAAGGCAACGCAACGGCCAACACCGGCCCGCCAGGAACACCGGATAACGCCCTGGCCCACCTGATCGTCCCAGACGGTGAGGAACCCCGCATACGGGTCAGCTGGGATGCACCGGATGCCGAGGTGTCCGACTACACCATCACCAGAGCCGACGGCCAGAAATTTTCGGCCAACGGAGCAGCCACCACGTTCTCAGACCACGCGGTGGAGCCGGGAACAACGTACGCCTACTCCGTCGCGGCCCACAGCGCCGATGGCGCCAGCCCATCCTCCGAATCAGCCTCCGCAGATGTCCCGGACACGCCTTCGGCGCCGGGCAACCTAACCGGAGCCATAGCAGAACCCGAGTCCACCGACGAAACCGCCACCGTAAACCTGACGTGGACGGCATCCACGGTGCCGGCCGCCGCCCAGTGCGACACGGCCTACCCGCTGACCGGATACACCATCTTCCGTTCCGACGGCGACCAGGAAACCGAACTCGGAACCGCGGACGCCGGCGCGACGTCGTTCAACGACACCACCGCCGCCTTCAGCGCCAGCTACACCTACCGAGTCACGGCCCGCAGCGCCATCGGCGCCAGCACGGCTTCTGAAACCTCGGTGAGCGTGTTCTCGAGACCCGTATTGCCACCCACCGGACTGACCGCCTCGATAGCCGACCCCTTTGACGACAACATCTCGCTGTCGTGGAACGCGCCAAGCGAAGGAGCGGACATTGTCCAATACTCGGTACACCGGTACCTGGGCCCAGATCCCTACGAGGGGACCGACACCCCCATCACACTCTTCGTCCCGGCTCCCGAGAGCTCAGCGGTGGACACCACCGCCCAGGCCGGCGTCACCTACTCGTACCTGGTCATAGCCCACAGCGCGTTCAACGTCAGCCTGCCGTCCGACACCGCCGTCATCGAAGCGCCGGCGTCGGCATCCGGGCTCACCGCCACCGCCGCCGACGCCGCGATTGACCTGGTCTGGAACGCCCCGGCCGCCGGAACGCCGGGCGCCTACCGAGTGGAACGTCAGCCGCTGGACGGCGAATGGACGAACATCGCCGACACCACGGCGACCAGCCACTCCGACGACACGGCGCAGCCCAATAACGCCTACCGGTACCGGGTGCAGCACCGCAACCAGCACGGCGGCTCCACGTGGACGGAGTCCGAGCCCGTAACGCTGATCGCAGTCCCCGGCAAACCGGCCAACCTGTCGGCCACGGTTGACAGCAACGACAACGTCCTGTCCTGGACGGCCCCCGACAGCCCCTTCATCGACGGCTACCGGATCCAACACTACATCGGCGACATCGACTGGCACAGCCTCGCCGAAGGCATTACCGACACCGGCTACCGCCACGTCGCCGCCCAGGCAGACGTGACCCACCACTACGCCGTCCAGGCTTACAACGCCGCCGGCAACGGCCCCTGGTCCGAACCGGCGTCCGCAACCCGCATCACGCCGCCCTCGGCGCCGCACAACGTGTCCGCCCAACTGGACGCAGACGACATCATCGTCACCTGGGAACGGCCCGACACGGTACACGTCAGCGGCTACACCGTCAGGCATCAGGCCGGATCCGCCGACCCGGTGGAGAGCGGCCGCTTGCCGGAGGGCCAGACCAGCCACCGGATCCCGGACGTGACCGGCGACGTCACATACCGCATCTCCGTCCAGGCGTACAACGGCGCCGGCGACAGCGCTTGGTCTGAGGACGTGGGCATCATGCGCCGCCTGGCGCCCTCCGCGCCGACCAACTTCGCGGTGGCGGTCGGAGCAACCGACATCGTCCTATCCTGGGAAGCCCCCGAGACCGGCGCCGCCGACGGTTACAACGTCGAGTACGGCGAGCAGGATTCCGAAGAGTTGGCGACCCAGCAGTTGACGGCGGAGCAAACCTCCTACACCCATGCGGACAGCGTGGAGGGCGTGACCTACCAGTACCGCGTCCAGGCCCACAACACGGCCGGCGAAAGCCCGTGGTCCGAGACCCTGACCGCCGCTCGCACGTTGGCCCCGCCGGCGCCCACCAGCCCGACGGTCGTAGTTAGCGGCTCCGCCATCACGATCTCGTGGACTGCGCCAGCAAGCGGCGTCGTCGAAAGCTACGAGGTCCAGTACGGCTTCGCCGGATCCGGCGAAACCGACACCGCCAGCGTGGACGCCAGCATGACTTCCTTCACCCATCTGGACGCCGTCGGCGACACCCGGTACGAGTACCGGGTCCGGTCGGTCAACTCCGTGGGCAACAGCGAATGGACCGGCCCGGTGCAGGCCATGTGGGTCGTCCCGCCTGAACCACCCACCGGCGTGACCGCCGCAATCGACGGCGACGACATCCTGGTCAGCTGGACCCGCCCCGACGTCACCTTCATCGACGAGTACCAGGTACACCTCAGGCCACAGAACACCGAGCAATGGACCTCCGTCGTCGTGGCGGCAGACCAGACCAGCCACCGGCAGGTCGGACCCACTCCCGGAACCACCTACGAGTACCGCATCAGGGCGGTCAACGCCGGTGGCGTCAGCCAGTGGACCGACGCCGTGTCGGCCGTCTGGCACCGAGGAGCCGCCCCACCCGCGTGGCTATCCTTCACGCCGTTCGGCAACAGGATCTTCATCCAGTGGGCCAGCTCCGTTACCCAGGACGTCTCCGGATACCAGATCCGCTACCGCATCGACGGCGGCGACTGGACGCAAGAGGACGCGACCAGAGCCTTCTACCTGGCGGACTGGTCGGCTGACCAGAATGTCCACGAGTACCAGATGCGGGCACTGGAGGGCCAGCAACCCGGGGACTGGTCGGCAATCCACCGCGCCACCATCGCCACACCGCAACCCGTCCCGTCCCTCACGGCAAACCGGGAAGGCGCCAACAGCGCCCGCCTCCACTGGGAACATCCCGCCAGCGGCCAACCCTACCGCTACATCATCCAGTCAAAGGCCAAGAACCAACAGAGCTTCAACTACTTGGCCACCGCGTCCGGATATGTCACCACCAGAAGGGTCGACGTCGGATATGACAAGGGTTACACCTTCCGCGTCCTGGCCCAGAACCACGTGGGCGTCAACGGACCACACCAGGAAGGCGTCACGGCGGCGGCCACCGTTCCCGCCCAGGAACACCAGGGGGACCAGATACCCCGCAACATAAACGCCCGGATGCTGGACAACGCCACCGTCCTGCTAACCTGGAATGCTCCCCAACGTACGGGACACCAGGTGGACAGCTACCGGATCTACCGGAAACCGGTCAGCGACACCAGCCAGCTGGGGGACTCATACGAGAACCATGTGCTGGTGGCCCAGACCGGCAACGCCAACACCATCTACATCGACCACACGGCGGAACCCGGGATCGCGTACGAGTACGGCGTGGCCGCCTACCGCAGCCGGTTCTCGGACCCGCTGAGCCCAATATCGCACCCGGCCTACGCCCGGTCCTGGGAGTAACCACCGCAACAACCCAGGGGCCCGTCGTGAGGCGGGCCCCTGAACGCAATTCCGTCACACCGCCGGTCGGCAGTCGGACGCTATAGTCCCAGGGCCGCCAGCCCGAATTTCTGGTAGCCCACCATGAAAAGCGCCGACTGCAACGCCAACTCCGTCCGGCCTTCGGGCCAACGTCCGTCCTGACCTTCCCGGTCCGCCAGTTCCCTCAAGAGCCACGCGGCTATCGTAGATGGGAAACGACGCCAGCGTCATGGCGTAAATCTTGCTGTAGCCAGAGTTCATGGACCTGATCCCGCCGGCCCTCAACACCCCCATGTCAGCGTCGCCGGCAACCGGGTCCAGCAGTCGGTCGTTCGCAAAGAGGACATCCATCTCAGGCGACCCCAGCTGCTCAAGACCCTTCCCGCCGCGGCGCCCCAACCTGGATGAGGCCGGGTTGGAGGCTTTCGGGCCGATTATAGCGGCCTAGGATTGAACTAACACTAATATCATGGGAGATGGTCGTATTTCTCATAGATATCTTATACTTGGTCTGTATAATCGAGCGCATTGACCCGTTGAGAGGGAGTAATTCTTTTGGCATTCGACCGGCGACGACCCGGAACCGAGACAGCCCGCCCGGCCACGGCAGCGGAGACCACCGTGACGACCGTGCTTGAGGCCGTCGCACTGCGACGCGTCACAGTACCCCCCCTGACAGGGGTAGGTATAGGGTTTTTACGGCGGGACATGGCGAGTAATCTCCAGGTTGAGCTTGGGTTCTGGCCAGGGTTCGGGCAGCAGCCAGACGCGGCTCCAGAGGCGGCCCTTGAGCAGCAAGCGCCGGAGCCAGTCGATGCCGTGGCGGATCACGCTCACGGTGCGCGCCGGACGGCTCCAAGGGTCACGGTGATTGGGAGCCAGCGCTTTGTGCGGCGCCCGCAGGTTGCCTGGAGCAATCCTCCGCTCCTGGGCGTCCTCCACCCTGGTGCCATAGGCCAGGGCCAGCAGCGTGGCCACCGACAGGACGAGCCAGTGCCGGGAGACGCGGGTGGGGTCGGTGCGCCGCGTCTTGTCCCACTTCCAGCCCAGGCTCTTGAGGGCCTTGAAGCCCAACTCGATCCAGAAGCGCAGGGCGTACCAGCTGGGACCCACCTGATCGGGTGCAAGGTCGGTGAGGATGATCCAGGGTTCCTCCTGTTCGGAGTACCAGACCACCAGCAGGGTGCAGCGGCGTTGGGCCTTGGGGGTGCTGAAGGCGGTGCCGTGGCCGATCCACGCCGTATCGGGACGGGAGACGAAGCGCTGGGCGGGCAATCGTTTGCCGCCGTCAGCGCAGAAAGTGATGTTCTTTCGGTAGCGCATACCGGGATGCCAGCCCTGAGCCAGGATCTGTTTCCAGAGCTTGGGACTGGCGATGCCCCGGTCGCAGAGCACGATGACGGTCATATTCTCGGGAACCGCTGGGGCCAAGGCTTGCAGCAGTTCCACGGTGGGGTCCATCCAGGAGCCGGGCTGGTCGGCGTGCCGGATGTGCCAGGCCACGGGGATGGCGCAACTGCGGTATACCACGCTGATGACGATGGCGGTGGTCTGGTCGCCTTTGAGGGTGGGGTCTATGGCCAAGGCCAAGCCGCCCGACCGCCACCAGCAGAGGACCCACCGCAGCAGTGGCGCGAAGCAGAGAGTTACGTCCAGCTCGGTCTGGCAGGGAGTCGCGCGGTCGCCGCCGTCGTAGAGCCACTCCCTGAGGCGCTGGCGCAGGTTGTACCAGTTGCTCCAGGGCGAGAGGGCGGAGGCCACGGCGTTCTGGCAGGCGCTGCCGGCGAGGATGGCCCCGCAGACCCACAGCGCCAGGCCGGTCAATTGTGGCTGGGAGAGGTGAGGTAAATGCGTTTCAATCGTTTTTTGCATCTGATAGCATTCGCTGGGAAGGCGCATCGCGGGTCTCCGGCACCTGGTGGTCTCACAACCAAGATGCCGGATGGCGGTGCGCCTTCCCAAGCTATGTCGCAACCCGATTTCAGCCCATACCTACCCCTGTCAGCAGTACCCCCCCCCCCCCGACTTTTGCCCCACTAGACCCGCCTCGCAGCCCGCTAAGGTCCCTGCCGGCAGCCGCATTAACGGCTGCCCCGGTCAAGACTTCCCCGGTATTACCATCCCAAGGCGATGACGCCGTATTGGCCCGGCAGGCCGGAGACGTCACCGCAGTTCCCGCCAACCCCGCCGGCATCCGCCCGGACGGGGCATTTCCGCTTGGAACGGACGCGCTGGTCCGTCGCCCCGCCAACGGGCGATAGGCGACGCCTGCGCCGGTTCCGAGCGCAACCAACATGAGGTGACGCATGTCAAACCGTAGCTCCCATTTCGCGCACCGATTCCAGACCCTGCCCTCCGCCTTGGCGGGCGTGTCCGGCTCAAGGAGGCTCCTGGCGCTGGCGGCGGTCCTCGCCCTGCTGGCCCTGGCACTCCTACCGGCCGCTGCGCAGGCCCAGACCCCGCAGGGCCAGACCGCGGTCTGGTCCGCAACCATGACCGTTGGGGAGCTAGCAATCGGAGCTCAATTACTTGTTGCCCGCGGATACTCCGTGGGTGACAGCGTGGATGTGAACCCATACGGCAGCCTGACCGACGACGACTTCGACTTCCTACAAACCTCCTACACAGTTAGGCATCTCCAAATCGTCTTGCCGAATTCCGATAATGAACTGGAGTTAACTCTCGACACCGCTCCCGGCAACGATGCGGCGAACCTCACCCTCCACCTCGGCAGCAACTCCTTCCTCCTGAGCGACGCCACCGTTGATGCAACCGGCACCAAGTTCACCTGGAGCGGCCACGGCCTCTCCTGGAGCGTCGGCGACAGCGTCTTAGTCAGCCTCTCAGTGCCCAACGCCCCGCCGGCGTTCACCAGCGCCGCGTCGTTCTCGGCGCCCGAGAACCAGACGGACGTCGGCACGGTGAGGGCCACGGATGAGAACGCCGCGGACACGGTGAGCTACGCCGTCACCGGCGGCGCGGACCAGGCGAAGTTCGACTTCGACACGTCCAGCGGCGTTCTGACATTCAAGGACGCGCCCGACCACGAAAACCCCACCGACGCCGGTCGGAACAACACCTATATGGTGACCGTCACCGCCACCGGGGGGACGGGCGACCGCGCGCTGACGACCGACCAGACCATCACCGTGACGGTGACCGACGTAGACGAGACACCCGCCGTCGTCACGGTGGTGGTCACCTCGTCGCCGGGTACGGGGACCGACACCTACGGCCGGGGCCAGACCATCGAGGTCACGGTGACCTTCGACCAGGCGGTGAGGGTCACCGGCACGCCGCGCATCCAATTACGGGTCGGCGGCTCAGATCCCGCAACGCAGCTGAAGTGGGCGAACTACGACGGCGGCTCGGGCAGAGCGGCGCTGCGGTTCACCTACCGGGTCCAGGCGGCCGACATGGACACCAACGGCATCTACATCGAGGCGGACGAGCTGTTTCTCAACAGCGGCGCGATCCAGGGCGTTGACGATGACGTCGCCGCCAACCTCGACTACCCCACGCAAGGAACACAGAGCGGGCACAAGGTGGACGGCAGCCTGGTGGGAACCAAACCGTCGGCCCCCGCGCCCCCCTGGGTCCAGGCGTTGGACGGCAGCACCAGCGCCCTGGACGTGAGATGGATCGAGCCGGCGGATTCGGTGGTCAACTCTTACGACCTGCGCTACCGGAAGGATGGCGGCGGGGACTGGGAGGACGGCCCGCAGGACGTGGCCGATACCCGATTCGAGATCACCGGTCTGGAGTCCGGCTCGCCCTACGAGGTGCAGGTGCGGGCGACCAACAGCAGGGGCGACAGCGGGTGGTCAGCCTCCACCACCGGCTACCCGGCCACTGTCTACGACATAGACGGCATCTACATCTACTGGACGGAACGGCAGGGCTCGGAGAAGCTGCACGAGGATGTCGCCGACCTCGGAAGCAACACGCTGGAGAACGCCTGCGATACCGGCGAGAGCTTCCGTGCCTTCTGGCTCCAACCCCTGGAGTCCAGAGACGCCGACGAATGGGAAGCCGACGTACAAACCATAGAGGGCACCGGCACCGCTCGGCACATACTCCAGACCGCACCCGAACTGACTGGAGCAGTTTCGCTCGACGGGTTCACCATCATCGCGATCAGGATCCGCGGACGGTTTGGAGAAGACTGGAGCAACTGGTCACGCGCTGTCAACCTCATCTGCGTTCCTACGGAAGACGATTCCGGGAGTGCAACCGGCAACTCATCAACCGGCTCCGAGCATGCGACGAGCAACCCGCTGACCGGCTTCGAGCTGGTGGACGCCACGGGGCACTTGGACGCGGGCGCGGTCGACGACGGAATGACGCTGACGGACATCGACCCCGACAAGGTCTACGGCTTTCGGGCCAACATTCTGTCAGGAGCGGAGTTGAAGAGCGTGAAGCTGGAGCTCCGGGGTCCCGGGGCGGACGATATGGTCAACCGCACGGAGAACTACCAGCCCTATTCGCTCCACGGCGACAGCAACGGCGAGGAACACGGCGCCGCGCTGGCGGCGGGCAGCTACACCCTGACGGCGACGGCCTATTCCGAGACGAACGGCGGCGGCAGCCAGCTGGGAACGTTCAGCGTCGAGTTCACGGTCGCAGGCTGGCCGCTGACGGTGAGTTTCGAGGGCCTGCCGCAAACGGGCCACGGCGGCCAAGGTACGCCGTTCACCTTCAGGATAGCGTTCAGCGAAGCGGTCTCCATCACCCCCGAGGAACTGCGGGACCACGCCCTGAAAGTGACCAACGCCGCCGTCGAGGCCGTAAGCCGGGTGGACGAGCGCAGCGACCTGTGGGAGGTCCGGTTGGCCCCGGAGTCCAGTGCAACGGTGACGGTGTCGCTGTCACCGGCCGCCGACTGCGACGCGGTGGGGGCGGTGTGCACCCCGGACGGCAGGATGCTGTCCCACGGCGTAGGGCGCGCCATAGTCGCCCAGCCGCCCAACACTTCTGCCACCGGCGCGCCCGCCATCAGCGGAACCGCCCAGGTGGGCCAGACGCTCACGGCCGACACCTCGGCCATCGCCGACGAGAACGGACTGGTCAACGTTTCGTACAGCTACCAGTGGCTGGCCGACGACGCGGACATCTCGGGAGCAAACGGCTCAACCTACACCCTGACCGCCAGCGAGCAGGGCAAGACCATCAGCGTGACGGTCAGCTTCACCGACGATGCTGGCCACGAGGAATCACGCACCAGCGCGGCGACGTCCCAGGTTACGCCTCCACCGCCCGGAAGACCCCAGAACCTGGCGGGCCAAGCCTCGCAGCAGGAAATCCAGCTGACCTGGTCGGCTCCCGAGGGCTCCGTCGTCACCCAGTACGTGGTGTACCGGGGCAAACTCCAGGACGGCAGCATGAACAGACAACCCCTGACGCGCTACGCGACCATCGACGCGACGGGAGCGGACATGGCCTACACCGACAACGACGTGGAGTCGGGCGTGGAATACCGCTACCGGGTGGCGGCGGTCAACTCCACCGGGGAGGGCGGGAAGTCCCCCAAGCTGGACATAGCGGCGATAGATTCAACTCCGTAGGCTGAGGGAGAGCCCGATGAGGATGAGCCTCAGAGGCAGAGTACCCCTACCGCTTCGGGGCCCGGCCAGTAACGCCGGCCGTTCGTGGCAACAGCCAGCACAAGGGGGCGGTTCGAAAGAACCGCCCCCGTTCTCATCAGTGAGCCAGGCAGAACAGACCGCCGTCCACGCTGCCCGCGTGGCTGAGTGATCGAAAAACCTGAAATAGTCTGATAAATGCGGATACAGAAGAGCCAGCGACCGCTCGAGAACCCGCCGGTCAGATTCGCCTTCTATCAATACGATAACTCTTTCGATGAGCCACGCCTCGTCGTACAGAAGGTTGTCCATCATGTCGGCAGGGCCCGCATCCGCGTCGATCCAACCGCCACCCTCCAAGTGGGTAAGATCATAGGAAATATCCATGTCATGCGGTGCCTTTTCAACCATTATCCTCAACGCCGACAGAGTTTCAGTGCTACCTGCACGAAAGTTGCCGGGAAAATCGAGAAGACTTGAACGCAGCATCCGCTGCAACAGTGGCGACAAAGGATCCTGTTGATCCAGACCTGCGCATGAATCAGATGTCAGTCCGCCATGCATTATTCGCTCGGTCCCCAAGACCCATTGGTCAAAGGTGAGCGATTTTAAATATCGAAGCGTGTCATCTGGGCCACTTGGGTAGATGTCGCGCCACCGTTCAGATTGTTCAATCTCTGCCTCCAAATTCGTTTGGAATACCGACTTCGCGTTCTCGTAAGTGAAACCCTTCAGGTCCAACCGATCGCGAACCACCGTGACTGGGCAACGATAGATCACTACCTCTAAAGGATTAGCCTGATCGTACGCGTCGAAATATGCATCGACGATGTATTGCGCCAGTTGATCAGGGTCCCGGTTATCGATCCGAACCACTTGGCGATCATCGGAACGGAATATCCACATCAGCGAAGCGTCTACGCAGTTCCGCGACGACGACAGTACGAGGTGGCCAACTTTGAAATCTCCGTAACTGCTCATGAGATCCTGAGCGCCTCCACTTTGTGTGATGCAATAGAGGGATCCTGTCGCGGGGTACGAGTTGGATCCTACTCACCAAGATCACGTCAGTGCATAGCATTTGGGTTGCCGCCGCGGTCTTGCTCGACCTTTGTACGCATAACGAATATCGCCAAGCTTCCCGCGGCGTTTACAACCAATTCCGCATGCCTTGGCATTGGGACCACATCTGCACTACCTCTCCCGTGGGCATCGCCGAAACGGTTCCGGATCTCGTTGATGCTGCCGACGATGGAGTTGCACCCACCCAATAACTGCCGAAACGACTGCTCGGACTGCTGATCTGGAGCAAGTTCCAGCAAACGACAAGTTTGACGGTAGATGTTGTCCAAGTCGCCGTACTGCTCTCCTGCCTCATCCAGTACGTGTTTGCATACTGCCTCAACCAAGCTTCGAGCCGCAGTAATGGCTCCCTCCGGATCCTGATCTATTCTTTCGCTTGCCTTGTTCCACAGAGCTCGTACACCAGCTACGCTGAATTCATTAATTGGTCCACCCAACATCTCGCTCGCTGGGTTGTTCGCGAGGTTCTCGAGATAGGTAAGCAACGGGTTGAACTCATCCCGTAAATAATTCCGTCGGCTGGCGTATGTCGGGAAGTTGGGCTGAATGAAGTCCCACAAGTCACTGAACACACGGCAAACCCTAACCGCTCGCGGCAGACGATCGCGCACGGCGTCGTCCCGAATCAAGGACTCTCGGAGGGCATCATACAATTTGCTAGATTCAGGTCCGCCTCGGAAGTAGGTCACACGGTCGATCATGATCGACTGCAATTGGAGTACGCGATCTATCGGATCGGACGGAATCTCCGGTGCTTCGTCGTGGAAATACATGGACTACCTCTGAATTGGATACCGCGGTATTGGGACGTTGGGTCAGCCTGTCAACAACGTCCTCAACGAACACTACGTGGCTTGATCATCAATGTTGTCTCGATCAATTGGGACGTCGCAATCTGAGCCCAATTGTCCTTCGCGTCCCGAAAGCGCACAGCTCATTATCCACCAAAACACGAACTCGAACCTACCGACGAAAAGCTTTCCAACAGGACAAACCGCGGAAGGATAAAACCACGGAACGCCATGCAAACCTAGCAGCAATCAAGTGCGCGGCAGATATCCGACTACCATTCATACCGGTGCCCGAAACGTTGCATTGGATACGGGGCGACGGCACTGGTGTCGGCAAAAAGTGCAACCAAACGACCCGACCTCAGGGTACTTGTGCTAACCAAAGTACGGTTCCTAACATCAATCCATATCTCCTGCACATTCAGTAGACCACCGGACATGCAGCACAGAAAACGACCCGTCGTCGTCCCCGTGCAGACGTCCGGAACATTGTTAGGAGGCCGAATATGCCCCAGCGAAAAAGGACCAAACTCTATGTCCTCTACGCCAGAGTCTCCAGCGACCGGCAGGACGTCGACAACTCGATGAGTACCCAGGAAGCGGCCGCTGCCCGGTTCGTGGAAACCCACGGCGGCACCATCATCAGGATCTACCGGGACGAAGCCAAAAGCGGCAAGGTCGAACACCGCCCCGCCTTCCAAGAAATGATCCGAGACGCTGCGGACCCCGACAAGACGTTCGACGCCATCCTGGTCTAGAAACACTCCCGGTTCGCCAAGAACCGCAAGGTAAGCATCACCTACAAGAGCATGCTCGCCGAGCTCGGGATATCCGTCGTACCCATCAGCGAGAACACCGGCGACGGCCCTGCGGGCCGTATGGTCGAAGGGATCATCGAAAGCGTGGACGAGTTCCACTCCGCGAACATGGGCACCGACATCACAGCTGCGGGATTTCATCGACCCCAACCACCTGTCGATCCGGATTGACGAGCGGCTGAACATTGCCAAGTTGGTAGCGCCCCTGGAAGAGTATTACTGTCCGGATTTCTGCCGGCCGGCGATCCATCGTGAGGTGATGGTCAGGGCGCTACTGATCGGCTCGGCTCGCTGTACAACATCGCGTCCTTCCGCGGACTGTGCTCAGCCATTTCCCAGAATCTTGCTTATCGCTGGTTTTGTTTTCTCACCATTGACGATCCGGTGTTTGACCACTCCAGCATCAGCCACTTCATCGACCGGATCGGTAGCGACGGTTTCAGGGCAGTCTTCGAAGGCTTAAACGACGAACTGCTGCGCGTGGGGTTGCTGTCGCCAAAGATGTACGTGGACTCCAGCCTCGTCAAAGCAACGTGAACAGCCATGACCTGTCGCCCAACGGGAGGACCGTCAAAGAGTTCAAGGAGCAGGCCGTGCAGGTCAATGGCATGTTCGTGATTGCGGGGACGACGGTTGACGACAACGGAGTTGAGCGCGAAGATGCACGATACTTCCAGAAGTCCGACGGCCGGTTGCCGCTGAGCCCAGTGGATACCGACGCTCGTTGGCGTACCAGCCGGCCTGATAAACTTTCCGGCCTGCATTACCAAGAGAACGTCATCGTTGACCTGGGCGGTTTCATCGTGTCCAGAGGTGTCACTCACGCCTCCGATACCACACCAGTTGACGGAACGTATCCTTCCGAAGCGAAGCCGGACACCCAATGCCAGCACTGTACCAGAGTCAGAGGACCCGGACAGCACGCTATCGTCGAAAACCGGACCGCTGGCGGAGCTTACCCGCAGCATGAACGACGGTGACCCAATGCCGAACCCCGATCCAGCAGAGGAGCACAGCTCACCGCGGAGTTCGCCTTACGTTCACAATTGAACCCCAACCGACAAGCGACGGAAGCATCCGGGCAGACCGAATCGGTCTAGTCGCTACAATAACGAAAACGAACCTGACGCAATTAGCCAGCGAAAAACACCGGGAGCGGATATGTCGATTGACCACGCGGAGCTGGGGAAGCTCGTCCAAAATTATCGCGACAACCATGCGCTGCAAGCACGCCTGAAGATGGAACTCCAGCAGGCTGGCACGGATTGGACTTTATTGGCCAACAGGCTGCAAGGTCAACCCGAAGCCATCGGATTCGATGAAGCCAACGCTCGCATCTCGATCAAGGACCAGCAGTTTCGGGACAAAACCATGCTGATCTCGGAGTTGGACATCATCGCCATAAGCGGGAAAATTAAAGAGCTCCAACAGGCGATTCGCCTGGAACGGGAACTTAAACGACGGCTGGAGTTGGCCGGCTTCGGGGTGGTCGCGATGGGAATCGAAGCGCAGGGATCACCAACGCCGGACCTCCGTTAACAGTACGACTGAACCGTCGACAATAAGCCGGTCAACGCACTGTATTGGGCTCTGTTTCCCGGGTGATGGCTTCAGCGAGGTATGGGCAGGGTACGTCATCAGGGCAATCGCGTCTTTGTCGAAGGCGGCGGCAAAACGTACCACTGGGGCGGAGCAGGACAGCATCACCGACGGGCGGGTGATGAACCCGCCCGTCGGTGATGCCGAGCGACCCACCTAACAGCCCCCAGCTCGCCGCAACAGCGACGGAGACGGGCGGAGAGCCCACGGGACAACGCCACAGCTGGAACCCGCAAAGCACAGCCACGGCGGCGTGGCTGCGCTGCAGCGTACACCGCGGGCTAACCACAGACAGCCACGGCGTCTACAATCAGCACGGCACACCGCCAACACAGGCGGTGCGCTTGGCTACCGGTGCCCAACTGCCGTTCAGCGCAGTTGCCCCACAATGCCAAGGAGAAGAAACAGTGAACCAGACCATAATCATGCCCATTGGGATCATCGAGGAGCCGACGCCGGCAGGCGCAACCTTCCGATTGACCCCCCAAGGACAGAACCCGGTCCTCGAAATCGGCGCCCACGTGACCGTTTGGAGATACCACCCCGAACAACTCGCCATTGCGAAGTACAACGGACGTATCACCCGCGTGGGCGACGACACCGCCGCGTTCGCCGTTCTCAGGGCAGAAGTAGACGAGAGATGGCCTGCCGAAATCAACCCGTTGGGGGCCGGAGCCCCGGTCTATCTAGCCCTGAGAGGCTCCTTCGAACCCGACACCAGCCGCACGGCGACCACCGTAACGCTGGATGCCCCAGAGGACAGCCAGGAATGAACCACACGCCACTCATCAATGCCGACAACGCTGTACTATTAAGCAATCGACCCGACTGTGCTACCCTAACGCCCATATTTGAGCAAACCATCCGGGTGCAGGACAGATGCAAGAGAAACCGAACTCTCAGCCAAGCGGCGACCCTCACAGCAATGCGGGAGGTCCAGTGCCCATGAGAATGGCAGAACAGAACCCGGTCAGCCACCTCCTGGACGGAATGGTGCATTGCCGGAGGTGCAACACGCCCATGGCGACCACAGGAGAGTCCTTCGGGGAGACGCCCAAGTATGTATGCCTCTCCAGCCCAGAAGGCTGCGATACCCCGGACATCCCGGCCGAACCCCTCAACCGACTCGTGGTCGAACGCGTGATCCAGGCCGCGCTGGAAGTCGAGAACACCAAGCGGGTAGCCGAGACCGTCCAAGACGATGCAAGGCAACGCAGCGAAGAGTACAGGGTTGCCAAGTTCACCGTGGCACTGGCCTCGCTTAATATCTCTCACTTCGATCCGTTGTCACCCGTACGTCCACCTCGACGGCACCGTCCTGAGCTGGACCCAGAAATGGAAAGACTTCTCCGCCTGGATGAGGGCGAATATATCGAACCGTTGCGCAGACTCGACCAGTACTGGAGCTCCACGGGAGACACCGGGCAGATCGAACAATACGCTCTAGACCTAGACACCTACCTGCGTCCCAGCAACATCAGCACCACTAAGACCATCATGGATACCGCGGTGGATGAGATCCAAGTCGGCCGAGGATCCGCCACCATCAAATACAGCATCCCCATGCCCCCAGGTAGTGGAGCCGAAGGCAGAACCCAAGAAGAGGTTGACCTGCCAAGCTGATAACCAAGGCAGACCGGGTCCCGGACCCCGCCCCAGACTACGGTGCATCTCCAAGAACGAACACCGGCTCTGCAACATCTCCCCTGGAAACCCATACCACCCGGCAGAATGCCGTCTTGTCCTCCAGCACTCTGGAACCCGAAACTACCAGGGACAGAAAATCCCTCACGCTGGCTGCCAACCCGTCCACCGGGTATTGCTCGCCGGCCAGCCACTGCGCCAACTCGCGTTCCAACGGTGACTCCCTCCCGATGGTATCGTCCGGCAATTGACGGGGAGCACCAGGCCCCTCGAATGCCCGGTACAATTCCAGCGACTCGACGGTCCAGTCTTCGACCATCGCCCCTAAAACTGCCCCGCCGATGAGACGCATAACCTCGGCGCCCACATCAGCGTGCGAACGTCGCAACTCACAGGAGTAACCAGCCTCGCCGTCGCTCATTTCTCACTTAAATCCGTCAAGAGTGATCACCCGAAAATACGCAAAAATAGCCAGGCCCTGAGTTCGCGAATGGGAAATATGCTACCATTAATTATAGCGTGTAGACGCCAGAGGACCGACTGGTAAATGTCACTAAAAATAGCCGGGAGGTAGCTCGGATGAGCCAACTTACGGAGACGGATCACACCTCAGTAACCATCCCTCGGGACAGCCCCGGCAGCGAAACCAAGGGGAGCGCCTTACCCATAGGGACAGTGCTCAGGCGGATGAGAGGCCAAAAGAGCCTCCGTGACGTGGAGAGAGATACCGGCATTGCCAACTCCCATCTGTGCAGCGTGGAAAGGGGCAACCAGCAGCCCGGACTGAAGTTCCTGGGCCGCATGGCCAGCTACTACCAGACCAGCATCGCCGAGATCATCCGCCAAGCGGAACTCCTCAGGGACTGCCAAGCGGACCCCGAGCAGGTCGTGGCAGCCGACGTAGAGCGTTCCTACCGGTTCGTAACAGAGGACCCCAGGCTTCAGCCCTGGGAGGAGCCACAGGGAGTCCTGTCCATCGAAGCCAAACGTCAGGTCGTCAGGATGTACGAGATCCTGACCGGAAGAATGCTCCTGAACTCAACGACAGACAACCCCTGAGCGAATCAGTAGCCCACACCAGCAGTAACCGGCACAACCAGAGCGGACCGGAGGTGCGGACATGCCCGCGAAGAAGAAAAATGACGGAGAGCCCAAAAGAGTCGTCTTCTACATCAGGTTTTCCAGCTGGAAACAAGATGCCGAAAACTCCAAGGAAGGACAGCTTAACGCCCTACAAGACTACGCAGATTCCAATGGGAAAATTTGCGTAGGGATCTACATCGACGAAGCCATCAGCGGAAAGAGAGACGACCGGATGGAACTTAACCGGTTGATGCGGGACGGTCAGAGCCGGGACCGGCCCTTCGACGAAGTCCTGATCTGGAAATTCGACAGGTTCGGCCGCCAGGCCAGCACCATCGACCGCCGCGCAACGGATCTCGAGAGCCTCGGCATTGCGGTCACCGCCATCCAGCAACCCATTGACGGAAAACCCGCCGTGGTGAGGTTCGTCCGGAACCTGTTGGGCAACATCAGCGAGTTCTTCAGCGACAACATGGGCGAGGACATTGCCCGAGGACGGAAAACCTCTGCCGGCCATGGGGTCTGGACCAATTCGTCCGTCCCGTTCGGACTCATGAGGGAATACCGGATGGACAGAGGCCGGATGCGGCCGTTCTTGGTACCGGATCCCAAGACCGCATGGATCATCGTGCAGTTGTTCGGCATGTACCTCGATGGCACCGGGACCTCAAAGATCGCCAAGACTTTCCGGGACGAAGGTGTGCCAAACTCCTCCGACAAGCCATGGACTCCAGGCCTGGTCAGGAAGAGGATAAAAAACATCGCATACGCTGGCTTTGTCCATTACGGAAAGCGCTCAAAATTCGATGATCTAGAAGTGCTGGCGCCTTGGGCCGAAATGGAGCTCATAATCCTCGAAGAATACAACAGGGCGCAGGAGATAATGGCATCCCGCACCCCGAAGGAAAACCACCCGCGAGAGATCGCCAGCGTCCATATCCTCAGCGGACTGGTCTACTGCGACAAAGGCAACTACAAGATGAGCCCCACCGGCGGGGAACGCAGTTACTACAACTGCAACGGGAGGCGTGCCGGAATATGCCCGTCCTGCGACACCCCCAATCCGAGGGCGGAACATTTGGACGCTGCCGTGCTCGAACACGTAATCAACAGGATACTCATTGAGGAGAATACGGGAAGGATCATCGCCATCGTCGCCAAGAGCCAGACGGAAACCACGATGGCAGTGGAAGAAGAACTGAAGAATGTCAGTATGGAAATCGAGAACCAAAAGGAATACAGAAACAACCTGCTCAGGCTGGTCGAGACCGGAGGCGCCGTACCGACAGACATCTCAGAAAGGCTGGATGAAATCAGGGCGACACTGACCCAGTTGGAATCCAACGCCCTGAAAGCAAAGGCCAAGTTGTCAAACGAGAAGGCTCTCACATCAAACCCCCAAAAGGTGGCTGCTTACGCCAGGAACCTCGATACCTATCTCCGGGGAACCAACCTGGATCTCACCAAGCAAATCCTGAATGAATTGATAACGGAAATAAGAATCCGCCCAGGAGAGGAAAAAGACACTGCAACCGTGATCATCAGGTACAGGATCCCCATGCCGCCCAAGGGTTGGACCGAGAAGGCTGACGTAGAAGAATTGCTGTTCACCAAAGGTATGCGCTCTTTAGACTCCCCCGTTCATACGGGGACTACACCTACATTTTGGCGGATCACCCCGGCACCCCGGGAATACCCCCGTAGGTACGGGGCTAACGTAGATGGTGCAAGCCGAGATCAGGTCAGCCTAGGAATACCCCTGTGCGCGTACCAAAACCACAATTATTTGCGGACACGCCTGGAGGTTTTTTTTTACCTATGTGGATGGTCTCGGTGTTTGAGCCGTCTTGGCCCGATGCCTTGAAAGCTCGCAGGTCGTAGTAAATGACCACCCGCTGGTCGGTGGCGCCCTCTTCGAGCTCAAAGACTTCCACCTTTTGGATAAAAACCTTGAACAATTCCCTGACGGCCTCGGGGTCCTCGGGGTCGGTCCAGGTCTTGTAGTCCATCGCTGTTTCGATGATGCCAGCTTGGTCGTTCACGAAAAGGAGGGCCTCTTCGGTGGCATCACCAATCTGGTTACCCTCGCTTTCAAGGGTCGCACGTTCCTTTTCGAGTTCGGCGAGGTCGGTCAACAGGGTTTGCAGGTTGTTTGCCTGAGTTCCGGCCGCTCTCAACACGTCGTTGATGTTCTTGATTTCGGTGTTGATGAGGATCTTCCGTTCACCGATACGAGCCAGTTGGACCTGGCGTTCTTCCAGCATTGACCTGCTGACTTCGTTGACACCGTCGATTACGCTCTGCAGGTTCTCGGTGGTGAGGAAATGATGGATGATTCTGTCTCTGATGGCTTCCAGCAACGTGGTCAGGTTGGCGCTTTTGAACTCGCAAAAGTCGGCGCCCCTCTTCTTTTTGCGCGAGCACCGCAAGTCCACTTTGCCGTCGTGTCTGTGGATCTCGAGGTTCGATTTCACGTCACGCCTTGCGCAATGGCCACACTTCGTGCGTTGGCTCAGGGGGTTTGGGCTGGAGTGTGAGCGGGTTGGCCCGTTGCTTCTGTTCCTGCTGGCGATTCCGTCGTTTACCTTTTTCCAGTTCGCAGGGCTGACTGCCGCTTCATGGCTATTCTCTATAAAGATGGCAGGGGCATTTTCCTGGGGCCCCGGTATCCTGGATTGGGGCTTTACGCCACGGAAGCCGGCTCCGCGGAATTTCGGGTTCTGCATTATCCGTCGGGCTGTGTCGTCGTTCCATGGCTCGTCTCTGGGAGGCGGGACATTGTTCATACGCATGTGCTGGGCGAGGCGCATTGGTGTCATGCCGTCGACGGCGAGACGCCAGAACTCGAGGACGTGAGGCCACAGGTCTGGGTTTGGGACCAGCTTGCCGCAGATGGCGTGATAACCGGTCTCGTCCAACTCGTCCGTCTCATGCTCGAGCATGTAGCCCCAGGGTGGGACGCCGATGTGGTAACCCAGTTCGGTGGCTATCCGCTGGCCTTCCTTGACCCTTCTGGAAATGCGTTTACTTTCTTTCTGAGCTGCGACGGCCTTGTCGGTCCACTTCTCCTCTGAGTTGTAGTTGTATTCCTCATCGTCGATGACGGAGTGCAGGGTGATGCCGGCCTTGACCATTTGGTCGGCGTAGTCGAAGAATTCGCGGTAGTTCCGAGCGAACCGGTCGATGTCATTGAAGACCACGTCGCTGATGCCGTTAGCCTTGTCCAGGACGTATTCGACCATCGCGGTGAAATTGGCACGTCCCTTGGCGGATAGGCCGCTGCCCACGTCTGTGAATTCCTTGTCGACAGGGAGCCCCTTTCGTTCGCAGTACCTGTCGCTGCGTACGTCTTGGTTTCGCAGAGAGAAGTTGTCTTGTTGGGATTTTCCCGACACCCTGCGGTATTTGACGGCCTTTCTGGTGTAGTCCAACTGCAACATTGTGGTCTGGTCCTCTACAGCAGCTTCCTGCCGGTGTACTGCTCGTAAATCTGGACGACGTATTTCTGCATGTCCAGGGGCAGGTTCTCTGCCGGCTTCGGGTAGTGGGCTATGCGTGGGTCGGTGACGACGAAGTCGAAGGCGCGCTGGATGTCCATTGGTGAGTCCCGGTCAACCGGTGGGGGCATCTCGCCCTCGATGCCGGCGACGTGGAGGAGGTGTTCCAACGGCACCTGGTAATAGCTGCTGAGCTTGACCAGGGTCCTGACACCCGGCTTTTTGATGCCCAGCTCGATGTTGCTGAGGTAGGCGTTGGTGATGCCGGTATCGGCTTCCACGTTGCGGAGGGTCCTGGTGCCTCTGAGGCTCTTCAGGAGCTCACCGATGGGTGGGCGTTGCCGGGTTTTGGTTTCAGGGTCCGCGGTGGGGGCTTCGTTCAAGTTGATGAAATCGTGCGATTGTTCGGTCTCTGAGATTCGTTCTATAGTGACCAAATGACACCACCTTGGGGCGTTTTAGCGCCGCTCTCTGCTATAATGCGAGTAGCGACAATCATGCCGACTACTATCAGAGGAAGTGCCCTTGAAAAGGCTTGGGCCAGTATAGCACATGAAAGACCGGGAAAAAGACATCAATTTCGTAAAGGAGGACAACACCCGTTTTGTAATTGCGGACAATGGAAATCCTCTTATGCAGCGAGCGCGTGAGCTCATGGTTAGGGCAGTGGCGCGAGAGAGGATTGCCATGTGGGCGCAGATTCAGGCCCTTGAGGAAGATGGGGTTGAAACGGAAACCCCGGCCGCTGAGCTCTGGCGTGAGATGCCTGAATTGGCCAGAGCGCATGAGGCGTCCCGCGAGGACGACGGCCTGAGTGCCGAGGATGTTCTCGTGGCCGACGACTGGGAGTTCGACGGGTTCGGCGGCGTCACCGCCTGAACGATGATGCGGACTCCAATAAGGAGGGCGCCTCGTGTTCTCCTAGAATAAAAAGGAGCAACTCTCGCGACTGGAGAGCTGCTCCGCGTTTGCGTTTACTCGCGCGGTGTACCGTCAAGCGTTGACGCTTGGGTACAGTTGCACCAGGTCCTCGGCGATGCCCTCTGGGTGCGCGTCGGTCGGCATGGGCACGTGATAGACGACCAAAGCCGAGCTGGAGTTGACCATGACCTTCTGCACCATGAGGTCGAGCAGCTCTTGCGCTTCTTCAGGGTTGTTGCCACCCAGCCAGGTATCCATGCTGGTGGCGGTATCTCGGATGCCCTGCTCGTCGCTGACGAAGGCGATCTTTTCCAGCTCGTTCCTGGCGACGATGGACTCGAACGCGGATCCAGCGGTGGCACTGTCCAACGCGGCGATGTCCGCGGCTACGTCCTGATAGGTCTTCGCGCCGTGTTCTACGAGTTGCAGAAAGGCGGGTTTCTTGCTTTTCGCGTCGGCTATCGCGGCCTCGGCCTGCTCCATGCGCGTACGCTGGACCTGGGCGTTGGCTGCGGTGGTTTCCTTGATGGTGTCGGTGACGTTCTGGATATTGTCGTCAGTGGCGAACCGGTTTATCAGCTCACTGAAGACGGTGTAGAGCAGTTGGTCTGCGTACACCGGTTTGGTGGGGCAGTTGCGCCCGGAATCCACGCTGCTGTTCGGGCAATGGTAGCGCTGGCCGGTGTTGACCATGGCCGCGCCGCAGTTGGCGCAGTAGACCATGTCGTTCAGCGTGGGCTTGGTCTGGTGGACGGTGGTGGGGTTCACCATAGGTATTCTTTCCTCCGTTCTATTATAGTTTGTCGGAATGGTGGATATTCGTCAATATGCGGGTATGCGGTCGCATAGAGCTATGAGTCGGGGGTGGCGCCATTTCTGCGCGGTTGGCGTCGCTTGGCTGCCCTCGGGCGTTGTGGCCTGGTGATTGCTCGGTAGCGGGCGGCGAGTCTGCTGAGCCTGTCGGCTTGCTCCTCGCTCATTGTTCTGGCTTGGTCAGGCTGGAAGCTGTCGGGCAATGCCTGGTATACGGGAGTTCCTCGTTGCAGCACCGGCTGGTCCTGGGGCCAGTTGGGATGCTTGCGGGTCTCAACCGCCTTGAAGGTGGCGGTGACGTATCCTACGTAGGTTATCACGCCGCGGACCCTGGCTGTTGCCGGCGTTGCGCCGGCGCTCCGTACCCGGAGGGTGACCGGTGTGTCGGGTCGAATGTCGTGGGATTCGCTGGGCCTGGTGAGCATGATGATTGCGCCGTCGTTGGTGGTTCTGTCGATGAATCCCAGGGGTAGTATGCGGGGAGCCGCCATTTTTGCTCCTTTGTTGCACCAAAGAAAAAGGACAGGCGGTTGCCTGTCCCTGTGGTCGGGTGTTCGTGATTTGTGGCTATTCGCGGCTGACACTCCGCCTGCTCGTTTACCTGTTTAGGGTGGGGAGTGGGGGCCGCTTCGTGGCCGCCTGCGTTTGACCCGTTCTCGTTGGCTCAGGGTAGTGTCCCGTCAATAGGTGTAAAAGCGCGTCATCCTCGTTGATGTTGATTAGGCCGCTGTGTCCAGCATATTGGGCGTCGGCAGTGCCTCGTTGCCGGCGGCGTTGGGGATGGTGAGGTAGCGGCGGGCTTCGGCCCACTCGTCATGTTGCTCGGCCAGCACCGCGCCCACCAGGCGCCGCGCCGACAGCCGGTTGGGGAAGATGCCCACCACATCAGTGCGGCGCCTTATCTCCCGGTTCAGCCGTTCCTGCGGGTTGTTGGACCACAGCTTCTGCCAGTGGGCCACTGGGAAGGCCGTGAAGGCCAGGAGGTCCGGCGCGGCGTCCGCCAGCAGCTCGGCCACCTGGGGAAAGGGCTCCCGAAGTTGTTCCACCACTCGGTCTAGTTGGCCGTGGACCTCGGCGGGAGACAGTTGCTGGTAGATGGTGCGTACCATGGTGGCCACGCCAGGTTGGGCACGCTTGGGCACTCGGGTGAGCAGGTTGGCCATGAAGTGAGTGCGGCAGCGCTGCCAGCTGGCTCCAGCAAACACCGCGGCGATGGCGTTCTTCAGCCCCTGGTGGGCATCGGAGGTAACCAGTTCCACCCCGCTGAGGCCCCGAGCGGTCAGCGACCGCAGGAAGGCCAGCCAGAAGGCGCCGTCCTCGCTGGCGCCCACGTCCATACCCAGAATCTCCCGCTGCCCGTCGGCATTGACCCCCGTCGCCACCACTACGCAGACGTTGACGATGCGGCCGCCCTCACGCACCTTCTGGGTCAGGCCGTCCAGCCAGACGTAGGGGTAGGGACCACCGTCCAGAGGCCGACCCAGGAAACTCTCCACCACTTCATCCAGTTGCTCGCAGATGCGCGACACCTGGCTGCTGGAGATGCCGTCGCAACCCAGGGCCTTGATCAGGTCGTCCACCCTTCGGGTGGAGACTCCCTCCACGTAGGCTTGCTGGATGACGGCCAGCAGAGCCTGCTCGCTGCGCCGCCGCGGTTCCAGCAGGCTGGGGAAGTAGCTGCCCTCCCGCAGCTTGGGAATGTGCAACGCCATGGTGCCGACCCGGGTGTCCCAGGTGCGGTTGCGGTAGCCGTTGCGGTAGGTGACCCGCTCCGGGCTGCGTTCGCCGTGCTCAGCGCCGATCTGGGCGGAAACCTCGGCGTCCATGATGCCGTCCACCAGGACCCGCAGGGCTTCCCGCAGAAAGTCCACGTCTCCGTCGATGCCACGCTTGCGTAATAATTCCAAAAGATCCATGCTTTGCTTGACCACCGTCGTTCTCCTTGATTGCGTTGTAGTTACCATCAAGGATGACGCGGTGGTTAGCTTTGGGCTACACCGATGCTTTTACACCACCTCCCGGTACTCTACTTGGCTCAGTGGTTGGCCCGGCAGCGCGCAGAGGTGTCGTGATTGCGTGTTGCCGGGCCAAGTGAGGCGAGAATGCACGAACTTGCGCCAGTGTGCGGTTGCGGCGTTCGGGGGTTCGCTCGATGGTTCCAGGTGGCCTGTAGGAGCGGCCTGTGCATGGCGGTCGAATACGCCAGCGGGCGTCAGACCGCCATGATGTGTTCCAGCTTCTCCAGCAGTCCTTCGACGTCTTCGAGCGCTTCCGCGATGTCGTGGGCCGTCATCTGGTTCTCATAGAAGTTTTCGTGGAGCGTGCTGGCGGTGTTGAACAGTCGGTAGATGTCCCGGTCGCCGACCTCGGCGCGTAGGCGGCTGGCGATCTGGTGCAAGTGTCGGTGTCGGCCTTCATCATCTGTGCGGCTGCGCCCCAGCCTTTCTCTGATGCCTGCTGCAGGTCACCCTTGGCCAACTCGTCGCGGCTCTGAGCCATCATGGTGTGGCTGCTCGCGCGGTAATCTGTCGTGGTCGTCATACTGTGTATCCTGGTTGTTCCGTGTGCTGACCATTTTATTACGCACTCGGTCGGTTCGCACACCGTTTCGTGGTTTCGTTTTCTGAGTCCTGCTGCGCTGTGGCGACCGTTGGTGCAATCAGAAGTCGTGAGTCGTGCCCTCTCGGGGCTCCGCGTCGGTCTCCACTCGCTCTCTGGGCAGTCAGGGCCGTGATGTCGCAGAAACGGCACTCCTGGGCACTGGGAACGTGTACCGGGGGGCTCTGGCGCGGGTTTGTGCCCAGCGGCATAAAACAATGGGATTATGCAGGGGGTGCGCCCAGGCTATGTGTAGGATGCGCAGACGGACTGACTGCGATGGATTGTGGCCCACTAGGTTTGAGCCTGGTCAGTTGGTGGAAGGCGGGTCCGCCTCTTGTGGGTTTAGGATGACGGTGCGGTCTCGTTTGATGATGATCGTATGGATGCCGCCGCGGGTTCAGATGCGGCGTGGATGCCGTTTCGTGTTGGGTGTCCGGGTATATCAAAGGAGTATGGGAAGATGGTTGCCCTTTGACGTTGAGGAAATAAAAACGCCTCTCCTGGGTGGTCTGGAGGGACGTGGGTTGACCGAGTGGATGCGTGGATGGAGTGGTTCTAGCTGGATGAGGACCCTTGCAAGGAGTAGCTTGTACTGTGGCGGATGGCGGTTTCGGCGGCGCCGCGGAGGGGCGATCGGCTCGATAAATGGGTGGTATCGGCACCGTGCGTGATAGGCAACGTTGGTGGTGGCCTGTATTGGGCAGCGTTATCGGTCGGTCACCGCTAACCAATCTGAATTGATCTTCCAGCCCGCGTCGCATCGGTGTATGAATTCGGCTTGCTGCAAAATGCGCATTGTTTCTGGTGGGATGTGCGGCCGTGAGATGCGGCTGCACGGGGTTTCCTGCAGTTGGTCGATGAGCTCATAAAACAAATGATTGATTACCCTTGAATATTCTCGTGTGTAGGCTTTGCCGAACTGGCCGGGTCCGTGGAACTGGATTTGTTGGGTCATCAATGAAGCGACGAAACGTTTGGCGATTTCTGTTGTGTACTGGGGACACTCAGCGCTTGTGAGTCCCATGTATGCACAATCGATTGTTGTGCCAAGGCTCGCCATGGCGAGGTGTGCTCCTGCCATTGATGGGTGAGCATATCCAGAGTCGTAACGTTTCTGTTCTTGCTCGGAAATGCCTCCGGCGCAGCTTAAGGCGGTCGATATGGTGACCATAGCCGCTACAACGGCGTTGATGAAGAGGTGGCCTTTGAGGCGGAGCGGTACCTGTTTGATGATGCTCATGGTATTAATCCTGAGTGGATCTTGTGGCGGTATTCGGCCAGGTTGGGGGGCGGTAGGGGTGTTTGTCGATCTAATACCTCACGCCATGGTGCGGTTAGGCGCCAACCTCTTGGGCATGGTTCAACGTAAGCGCTCGATTGGGCAGTGGCCAGAATATCTGGGGGGAGGTTGATGCGGTGTTCGGGTGCACATCCTTGGGTGTCGATGAGTACGATGCGTTGGCTTATCTGCTCGGTCAACTTTTCGCGGGCTTCTTGCGAGTATCGGACGTGTGGGTCATGGTTAGTGGCGTGGGCCTCGACTGCTTTGGTGATGGACCTGGCTATGGCGATGCGCGCTTGGTCTCGCGTGACTTGCGGGCAAACCCATGTGGGTTCTGTGTTGCCGGGTATGATGCAATTTTTTATGGCGGTAGCGTTTGCTATCGAAATGGTGCTGAGAACCTCTGGTGGTGATTCTGGAGGTCCGTCATAAGGGTCTTCGGCTCGGGGTATGAGCGCGTAGCCGATGAGGATGAGGAAAAGCGCGGCGAATATGATGATGTACCGTAATGGGACCCGATTGCGTCGGCGTGGTTTTGCGTAGGCCAACTTTTGGCCACAAACTGGGCAATCGTCATCTAGGGGAGGCAGATGTGATGGATGGGTATAGTCGCAGTTTGAACAAAAGTATTTGGGGTTGGGAGTGTTGAGCATGATTGACGTCCTTGAGTAGTGTTGGCCAATATGCCATCGTACGAAGGTTATCCGTTGTGCTAGGACTGCTCCTGCTCGGATTTCACGTCGATGATTAGAGCGTCGTCGCTGTGGACGACAATGAGGTCGGGCCGGCTGGCCAGTGCGGCGCTGCGGCCTCGTATGTGGAAGCTGTTCTGGTGTTCAGTGCGGACCTCGTAACCGTTGGCTTTGCATAGAGCCTTTTGCTCGTTGAGGAGAGCGGTGGCTGCGAACGTTTTCGTCGGAGCGTGAACTGGATATAATGCCGTCTTGATTGGCGTGGGGTGCTGTGATTGAAGGCGAATATCGGTTGAGGAAGGTAATCAATGAAGGCTAAAGATACCCATGTTCTTCGTCTGATAGATGCGTCGGGGAGCCACTTCGTGGTCCCGATCTACCAGAGGGATTACTCTTGGACCGGGGTCGAATGCGCCCAGCTCTGGAAGGACATATTGGAAGCGGGCAGAGGTGATGGTGGTGTTACTCATTTCGTTGGGTCCATCGTTTATTTGGGCCCAGGATCATCGCCCGTTACGGGGATGGACACGCTGCTTTTGATTGATGGTCAGCAGAGGTTGGCAACGATCATGTTGCTGTTGGAAGCGCTCTGTCGAGCTCTTGGAGATTCTGAACCGGTCTCGGGGTTCTCTGCGGCTAGGTTGAGGAATCGCTACTTGGTGAATGCGCACGAGACGGGGGATGATCGTTATAAGTTGGTGTTGAACGATAAGGATCGGAAGACCTTTAGCGCGCTGGTGGATCAGCGCCCTTTGCCGGTGGATCGCTCGGAAAGAGTGGTGGAGATCTTCGAATTTCTAGAGGGGAAGGTTGCTGCCCTGGGCGGCGAATTGGAAGTTCTGTGCAATGGGTTGGGCCGGTTAGCGGTGGTTGATGTCGCGTTGGATCCGGGGCAGGACAATCCGCAGCTGATCTTCGAGAGTTTGAACTCGACAGGGAAGCGGCTGACGGCTTCCGATATGATCCGTAACTTTGTGTTGATGGGTTTGGAGCCTGCTCATCAAACGTCTCTCTGGAGAGATTATTGGCATCCGATGGAAGTGCTGTTCGGTCAAGGGAAATACGCCGAAGAATTCAACAAGTTCATGCGGCACTACCTGACTTTCAGGACTGGTGAGATTCCGAACGTGAGCGCGGTTTATGAGGCGTTCAAATCCTATTCGGCCCAGCGTGACCGGGAGGGCGGGGACGTTGAGTCCCTTGTCGCTGATGTGCGACGCTTCGCGGAGTATTACTGCGTTATGGCTGGATTGAAGCCAGCGGAAGACTCGTCGTTGGAGGCGGCGTTTCGTGATTTGAGAGAATTCAAAGTTGACGTGTCGTTTCCGTTCTTATTGGAGCTGTACGAAGATCATGCGGACGGCGGGCTGAGTGCCGATGATTTCTTGAAAGTTCTTCGGTTGACCGAAGCGTACGTGTTTAGACGTGCGATTTGCTCGATACCGACGAACTCATTGAACAAAACGTTCGCAAATCTTGGAAGGGTGGTGGACAAAGGGCGCTACTTCGACAGTGTTTGTGAGCAGTTGATGGGTTTGCCATCGTATCGGCGTTTTCCGAGGGATGGTGAATTCAGACAGGAAATCGTCAAGCGCGATTTGTACAACTTCCCACGCAAGCTCTATTGGCTGCGTCGGTTGGAAAATCATGATCGGAAAGATCCGATCTCGATGGCAGATTATTCGATTGAGCACATCATGCCGCAGAACGAGCATCTTTCGGATTCTTGGAAGGAGGCGCTGGGCAAAAATGATTGGCAACGTGTGCACGACCAGTACGTGCATACGTTGGGTAATTTGACGCTGACTGCGTACAACCCAGAGATGGGCGATAAGTGTTTCTCGGAAAAGCGGGATATGGAAGGCGGTTACGCGAGGAGTCATCTTTGGCTCAATGACGGCCTTGAAAAGATCGATGAATGGGATGAACAGTCGATTAAAGACCGCGCCGAAAGTCTGGCGGATCGTGCGTTGGATGTTTGGGGTGGTCCGCCGGCGAGTATCAGCGAAGGGTTCCATCCCGTGGTGGTTGGTGTCGCCGACGATGGGCGCCCAGATGGTTACGAGTATCTGGCAAGGGGAGGCGTTACGCGGACCTTGTTTGAGAGTTTACGTGTGCAGGTTTTGGCGTTGGATGCCTGCGTGAGTGAAGAATTTCTCCGAAGGTATATCGCGTATAAAGCAGAAACGAATTTCGTCGATGTGGTGCCGCAGGCGAGCGGGCTGCAACTGACGCTGAATATGGCGTTTGCTGACTTGGATGATCCTTTGGGGATGGCTTCCGACGTCACCGGGGTAGGCCGGTGGGGCAATGGCGACGTGGGTGTGAGGCTGACTGAGGTGGGTCAACTGCCGTATGTGATGTCGTTGGTGCGTCAATCTCTGGAGAGGCAATTAGCCGATTGGGATACTGCGCCGTTGGAGGTGGCGGCGTTTGCTGATGACCAGGATGTTGCGGTCTGACCTCCCGATGTAGGTGGCAGCGTTGGGGAATCTTGCATCTGGTGCTGGCAACGTTTGATGATTGGAGCGAGTGGCAGTGGTGTGGTGTTGATTTGAGCGGGCTCGTCGTGGCCGGTGTCGTCGTTGGTCGGCGACATGTTCGATTGTGCGGTTCCTGGATGCTCCCGTGCTGCGGCAGGGTGTCATCAATCTGTTAGTCAGGGTCGTGCCGGCCCTGCTGCCGGTCAGTGGGCCAATCGCCGGTCTCGCTGGGTTGCCTGGTGGTTACCAAGGCTTGGGTTTGCATGAGGGCTATGGCCTGGTTTAGGTGATCTGTTTTGTGCATCTGGGTGCGGTTGGCTTCGAGGAACATCGCGAGAAACTTCGGCACTGGCAGGAGCGCGTTTTGGCTTTGGTCCGGTTCGTGTGGTGGAGCCAAGCCCAGCTCGTTGCAAAGTCGGATGAGCAGTTCAGTGTTAGCAGCGTTCTTGGACCGTTGCTGTGGCGTCAGGAAATTGTCTGTGAATGTGAGTCCGTGTGGCAGGTGGTGTGGATGTGCGTTTGGGCCTTCGCGGTAATGGGCTTGGATGCCCTGCCGACAATGGTCGGCTTCCAAACGATTGAGGAATGGTTCGCCTCGGTTTTCGTAAAGCAAAACTGCTTGTTTAGGGTGGTACCAGAATTTGTGGGACTGGTGAGCGGGTTGGTGAGGTCGGTAGATTTTCATTTTCGTTCCTCATGTTTGTTGTATGTTGAACAACATCCATCCAGACCTGTTGCCGCGGCCTTGCCACCACCCTACTTGCGACTCGTAGGTGACTGAAGGCAGGTACGCCTGTTGACCGTTCGGGTGGCGAATCATGAGGGAGAACGGTTGCCCACCCGTCACCAGTTGCATGGCATGGATCTCGTCTCCTGACCAGCTGTTGCCCCAATCGAGGCGCACTCTCAGTGTGTTGCCATCGAGTATGTATTCCAGCTCCTCGTCGGGCTCGGTAACGGACAACCAACCTGTCGGGGTCGCTAGGAAGCTGTTCCTCGCGGGAATCTGGCCCTGCGGCAATTCCGGGGTGCCTCGCTGGGCGATGTAGAACACGCCGAATGTATGACTTTGGGGCACGGCGCTGTCGGGTGGGGTTTGCGGTTGTGGAGCGGCGTCGGTTCCTGCGGTGCCTTTTACTTTAACTGCAACCTTGTGGGCGATTACTTCGACGCTGTCAATGGACGAGTTCAGGGCGTATATGCTGGTTAGCGAGGGGCTATGCCGCGCGATCTCGTCCATGGTCAGTCGGTGCCAGATGGGCAGTATCACTTGCTCACCAGCTGATTGCCTAGCGAACAGTCCGTCCAATTCGTACTGGGTCCAGAATTTATCGAAGAACGTTGACGAGAACACGACCAGACCGTAGCGGCTGTGCCGGAGCCCTTGGTCCATCTTGGCTCGTACGTTGTCGCCGATTTGGAACTCGTACTCGTCGTACCAGATGTCCAATCCCTCGGCCCCGAGTGCAACCGCCAAGGGGCTCACCCAATCCTTGTCTTCGCTGGCGTGGGAAAGGAATAGGTCGCGGCGGCCTTCGGTCGCCCGCTGTGGGGGTGTCGCCATCTTTTCCTCGCGGACGGTATTCAGCCGGTTGTTAATGCTCTAGGTTCGTCGATGACGGTCATGTGCTCCATCCCGTACTGGTCAATGACCTTTACGGCTATCTTGACACCTTCGTCTGGAAGGTCGAACGGGATGGTCGTGTTGGTGAGCATCTGGTGCCACTTGGTACTGTCGATGTTGCCCTTGAACGTTCCCAGCAGATTTTTAAGGGTGCGCTGGTTTCGGTTGACCTGCTTGACGTTGATGAGCCTGGCGCGGAACGATTCGGTGTCGTACTGGCTGTCTACCATGATTCCCATAATGGTTCGAGCGGACCTGGCCTCAACGACGCCCCTGGCGGGGTTGAAGGCGTTGATACCCACGACTTCCAGGCGGACTTTGCCGTCATCTTGCTGGTGCAGTTTCACCTCGGGTTCGCTCACGATGACGAAAGCGTTGTCGTCGGCTTCCTCTCTGAGCCAAGGCAGTTGTAGGTCCTTGTTGGCCGCCACCTGAAGCACGGTCAGGTTGCCCAGGTATCGGGCAATGGTCTGGGCGTCTCCATCGCGTCCGAATCCAACCATCACCAAGTGGTTGCAGTCTGGTTCCACGGCCCGTATGGCGGCGGCCGCGTTCCGCGTTTGCACATTGGATATGACCTCGTCCTCACGTCCGATGTAAAAGAAGGCGTTGTGGGGTGCACCGTCTGGCGCGACGAGGATGCCCGTGTGGGTGACGTCCCTGACGTCGGACGGCACGAGGTTCTCTACTTTGTAACGGCCTGCGCCGGGTTGGTTGATGCCTGAGGTCTCTAGGCTGCTGACAATTCGCTTTGTGACGGCGTTATCGTCCTCGTCCAGCGAGAACCCCGTGGTCTGGAGCCTGGTGGCGACATCTGTTCCAACGTCATGGCCGTTCTCCTCGCCGGGTCTGATTGACCGGTAGGGCGAGTCGGACTCGACGGTAAATCCTGATGCCACGCGAATCTGATTTCTGTCCGTCCTAGTTCGGTCGGGGTGTCGGATGGGTTGCTCGTCGCCGCGACCGTAGGCAAGGGTCGCGGCCGACACTCTGAGTTGGCGTTCAGTTACGAATCCTTTGGCGGGATCATATCCGTAGGCCGGCGGCGGGTTGAAAGCCGCTTGCTGTTCGGATGGGTAGAGCTCTTGCTCCAGTTCGTGGTCGAGTTTCGCGCCTTGGGGCGAGTCTTTCAGGATGTGGTACGGGTAAGCGTTGGTGATGAGTCGCTCCCTAGTGATGGCGATGGAAATTTGGGAAACGTCTACCGCAATCCAGCGTCGTCCCCAGGTCTCGGCCTGGAAAGGCATGGCGCCCGAGCCGCAAGTTAGGTCTAGAACAAGGTCGCCTGGGTCAGTGGTCATCAGGAGACAACGTTCCAATACCCTGTGTGGGGTTTCGACGACATACTGCTTATCCTGCTCGGCTGCAATGTCGATCCACATGGCGTTAATTTGTCGCCCAGGAATTTCGTGCTCGTATTGTTTCCAGCGCAGGGTCTTTGTTGGAGTGATGACTATTCGTCCCGTCTGTGCGAGGTTCTGGAGTCCGTCGTGGCTGACGCGCCATTGTTGCCCAGAGGGGCACGGATATTTGTTACCGTCCCATTCAAACGGTTCTGACCGTCCGGTTGTGCTTGTGTGCGCTGATTGCAGTGGCATGCGCTGGAACAGTTGGCAACCTTGAGGCAGGGCGTCTGGGTCCTGTCGCTCTGCGACGGTCAGATTGCGGGCAGTCCCGTCTGCCAGCTCGCACATCGCGTCTCGGTTCATGTGGGCTACGGTTTCTTTACGCGTTAGTCGAGAGTACATCTGGCGGTACTTTGACTTGTTGGCGTCTTTCGCGAACCAAATAAGCCAGTTGCCTATTTCGGGAATCTTTCTGGTGCTGGGGTTGGTGCTGGTTTGGTAAGGGATCGTGGCGACGTGATTGTCCCTGCCGAAGATTTCGGACATCAGGATGACAACTTCATGCACGTTGTCGGGTCCGATCTGGACGATGAAGCTTCCATCGTCGGCGAGTAACTCACGCCCGAGTGCGAGTTGCTCGTGCATACCGTCTAGGTAGGAGTGTACGCCGTCCCGATAGGTGTCTCGGAATGCCTTGATGGCCAACGGATCGTCGGGCAGGCTGTCCCAGTCCTCAGCACTCTCGGGGTTCTGGGCATTGGCCTGAAAGTTGCTGCGGAACGAGATGTTGTAGGGAGGGTCCATGTAGATGAGGTTGACCTTGCCACGCATTGCGTCCTTGTAGAGCAGGCTAGCCATTGCCCGTTGCGCGGTTGCCCGGATCAGCCGGTTGGTCCAGTGGCCGCTGTACTCGTAGGGATTGTAGTTGGCGTCTTCGGGCAAGCCGTTGAAGGTGGCGAACATGTCGCTTTGGACTTGATCCTTCAGCAGTGAGTTCACGAACTCGGTCGGAGAGACCTTGTCGTGGATGTACAGCGGTCCGTAGGTCTTCGAGTAGTCGGTCTGCGGCGCTCGGTTCCACTGGAGCCGAGGATGGCGGATCCGTTCCGTCCCTTGGGTGTCCTCTTGGATTGGCTGGTCGGCCAACTCCTCGGTGCTCATCATCAGGGAGGCCTCAGCAGTGGGGTTGTTGCGCCGTTCGGCCTCTGGGAACTTGTAGTCCGTGGCAGTTGGTGGAGCCTGGGTGGCACGTCGTCGTGTGCGTGGCGGCATTGCGTTTCTCCGTAGCCGGGTCAGGCGCTTTGAGCCTTCCTGTGCTGGTCGATCAATTCTTGGATTCTGGTGGAAGCGTTGATGACCAGCGGTTCATCGTCCAGGTACAGGTATGCCCAGGTCCTGCCGGTGGCATGGCCGTACTCCTGGTGGTGGTTGACGGCTGGCACCCAGTATTCCTGGGCCCAGCGCCGTTTGATGGGGTCGTTATCCCGCTCCAGTCCCTTGACCTCAATCACGATGTGTAATTCTTGGCTTTCTTTGAGCTGGGCGACCGCAACGAAGTCGGGCCAGTAGCTTCTCTGCTGCCGTTCAGCGACGTAAGGTATCGACCAGTTGAGACCTTTGTTCCGCGTCCAGCGAAGTATTTCGTCCATCTCGTCGAGTTGCTTGGCTACCCACAACTCCCATTCGGAGTCGCAGTGGGCGTAGCTGATCTCTGACTTCTTGGTCGGGCCGTAGATTCGTTTCGGATTGTTGCCGGTGTCGTATTCGCGGAGTTCTCCGGTGTGATGCCAGTGGCTGATTGCGGACGGGATGGCTTCCAGCCAGATGGTGCCGGTTTCTGGTTTGATGATGTCCAGGTTGCGGTGCAACCATTGGCTGGCCTTCAGGATGCTGGTTTCATCAGTCGGCCACCGGTCCTGGTTCTCAGGGCCAATTATGTAGCCGCGCCCGTGGTACTGCTGGGCGGCTTTCACGGTTTGTCCAAATAACTTAGCGACTTGGATGATTGGGTGTCCTGTCTGGTCGGTTAACGCCTGCTGCTCTGTTTCTTTTTCTATCGTCCTGACGACCTCGCGGGCGGCTCGATACAGGAAGGTTCCCTTGGTTTCGTGTGCGTCCGAGGTCATCTCTACGTGGGGACCAGTGATTCCCTCGGAGATGGATGTTTCAGGCCGCACGTCGATGACGGTGTACGGTTCGTCTGGCCCGCTGGTCTTTGTGCGAACCTGTACGGCTTGGTTACTGCCAGGCCGTTGTAGTTTGACTATGTTCGGCCACTCGACGCGGAATTTCCGTTGTGATTCGAGAGGCTCGATAGTAACGGGCGGATGGCTGGGTTTGGGATCCGGCCCCCCGTCCTCTTCATATTGAGGAAACGGGATGCCGAATATCTGGGCGTATTCAGGCTTAAACAGGAGGTCGTGCTCATCTTGGAAGTCGTTAGTGACCCGCCGTAGGGTCCTGCCCGCCACCTGTTCGCAGAGCAGGCTGCTGCCGAATTTACGGAAGCCCAACAGATGGGTGACCGTCTTGGTGTTCCACCCCTCGGTCAGCATATTGACCGAAATGACGCACCGTACGTGCTCGCCGGGTTGTCCGTGCCGACCGACGGTGTTCATCACTCGGCGAATTATGTCCTCGGGTTTGTCGTCGTCGGTGAAACCGTAGTGGGGATTCCTGCGGTATGCCGTGGCG
The DNA here is from genome assembly GCA_965220105.1 of Dehalococcoidia bacterium. GTDB lineage: Bacteria > Chloroflexota > Dehalococcoidia > Lucifugimonadales > UBA3495 > Bin87. Next base: position 1,001,180 of record OZ244811.1, read on the forward strand.
AGTTCCCGGATCTGCCGACCGGTTTCTCCAGTGGCGGCTTCGCCGTCCTCCATCTTGCTGTGGACGATGATCGTGTGCGGGTCGTTGCGGAGTTCGGTCTGCACCGCGTCCGTGTAGTTCCCGAACAGCGGGGTGTCGGCGCCGCTGGAGATGTGTCGGTACATTGCGTTGGCGTTCTTGACGGAGTTCATTACGATCGCCATGACCGGCACTTCGTTGCGGTTTTTCCATTCCTCGTTTCGGTCCTCGTAGTCCTGGTACAGGACTTGTAGGGCCTGCTTCAGCAGCGTGTTGTTGCCGGCGTCTTCCGGCCTGAAGTCTGAGGTCTGCTTGCTGTCGGTGTTGCTGAAAATGTCTCGGAATCGGGAGTTTTGCTCTGTGGTTGTGCGGGTGGGGACCCTGGGTATCTTGGTGAGGCCGGCCTCTATGGCGTCAACGAGCGAATAGTCGCTGACGATCCAGTCAAAGGGCTTGGGGTTGGATTGGGTCAGGAAAATGGGAGTGGCCGACATGTCGGTGGCGTAAGACAGCAGGCCAGCGTCACTGATGTGGTGGATGCCGATGAACCACTGGGTGTCATTCTGGTTTCTCTTGTTGGGATCACCCCGGTGGCAGTGGTGGCCCTCGTCGTTGATGACCAGGATATTGCCTCTCTGGGTTTTGCCGTCCGCAATTCTCTCGACCATTTCGGCCGGCGTTTCTATGCGAGCGTCCAACTCTTCGGGCGTGGTCGGGCGTGCGCCGCCGTCGATCAGCTGTTGGCCCTTGTCGCTGGGCTTGAGGCCCATGGTCCGCGGTTCGAGCTGGTGGTAGTTGGCTATCTTGACGCTAGCGCTGGTAAGGGCCGGCTCCCACAGGTCTCCCGGCGGGATGAGGTTGAAGGCCTTCCAGTCGTTATTGGGTTGCCGGGGGTCGAGGGAGTCCTGAAGCCTTTCCCTGACGGTGATGCCGGGGGTGAGGAGCAGGAAACGGCGAACGAACCGAAGATCTTCTTGTCCTGACGCGTAATGGTTGGCTGCCTGCCAGAGGATGAGCATTGCCATGACGGGCGTTTTGCCCGTGGCGGTGGCCATCTTGTGGGCGATGCGTTCAATGCCGTCGTTGTACTTGAGATTGATTCTCTCAAGTTCTTGGGTGATGTCCAGAGGGCGGGTTTCGCGCAGGTAGATGTGAGTGAGAACCGCGTCGATTTGGGCGAAGTAAAGAGGGAATTCCTCGCGTTCGGTCCAGTGGTTGATGAGGTCCCTGGTCGTTGTTGTAACGCCTGGGTATCCGGCGTCTCGCCAGTCGGCCACTTCTTGGCGGATCTGGTTGACCAGTTCGAGTTGTTCCCAGGCGACGCCAATGTTGCCTGGTTGCGGTCGCGCTTGTCTGGTGCCTCGCGACCCAGCGACTGGTGGCATGTTCTGAGCCGAGCGCCGCCCGTTGAACGCAGGTGCGAATGCCTTGGTGTCGCTATTGAGTGGCCAGTGGTACTGTGGCGGGTGAAACGGGGAGTTGATGATGGGCTGAGCTTCAGGGCTGAGTGGTTTGGGCAAAAACTCTGGGGGTGTCAGGGCCATGGTGCTCCGCTCCGGCAAATTGGTCAGCGGGGCATTTTAGCACGCGGTCGCATTCGTCTTGCGGAACGTCTGGGGGGCTTAGCCAATTTGGCCGGTTTGTCAGGCCAGGGAGGGATTGTGTTATTTCAAGGGTCTTCTTTTATTTGAGGAGCTTGGCGAGTCCCAGTGGCGTTTTTTGGCATTGTGCCGTAACGCTCGCTCGGCGTTGACGAAGCTGAATTACAACGCGTGCATATTTGGAGATGGTATCCCCGCTCGTGCGGAGATTGAGGTACGTCTCTAGTAGAGGCTCATCGAGTGGGTTCGCAAGGGTCGGGATCTTGGTGCCAGCAGTCTGGAAGCTCAACGGTTTCGCCAAACGCTGCGCGGAGCACGTTTTCAACGGTGTCGCTTGAGACGCGCTGGTATGCGCGGTTTTGCTGCTACTCTCTAGGAGAGATTGAGACGTGTACCATTTCGTCGGGTTGAACGGTGTGAACGGCGTGGATTATGGCGCGGGTGTGGTTCCTCACCAATGGCCACCTGTTGGAAAGCAGGACCACTATGCCAATGTTGCTCTGGCGCGTGTTTTGTTGGTGGCTGATGTTCTGATCGGCGGTGATCAGGATGTCGTATCCTTGCTCTGTTGCTAGGCGGATGAGTTCTCCGTTGGCGGCTTCTGCCCAGCCTTTTTCATTAGCAGTATCGACGTCATGTTCGTGTAGGTAGCGCCGCAGCGGGCTCGGCGTGTTGTGGTCAAACAGGATTTTCAATCTTGACCTTGGCGTCAAGGCTGTTCACCTCGTGTTCGAGTACGGTTCGGACTTGTGACTCTGTAACTCCGGGAAACCAAGCCAGGAATTCCTGGATATTGGAGCCCTCGGCGAGATTTCCGAACAGGGCGGATACCGGCACTCTGGTGCCGGTGAAAACCCATGCTCCGCTGAGACGGTCGGGTACGCTTTCGACGGCTGGGCAGGTACTCCAGTCGGTCATGTTGTCACCTCGTTTTGGAGCGGCTAGGTCTGATTGTCGGTGATGGATGTCTGTGCCTGAGTAGTATAAACGCCGGCATGGTACACACGATAATCCGCCGGTTGTGTGGAGGCGTTACGGGCGTCTGCAGCTGGGGTTGGCCGCGTTGGGGAGGATCAACGCGAACTCGAAGGTACCGCCTATTACCCGCGTGGCCGAGCATTCCCCGCCAATGTTGCCAGTTGGCTCGTTCTTTCCGGTGCCGATACGCTTCGAAGTTGAGGTCCGGGTCCACATGGATCAGGTTTTGCCCGCTCATGCGTCCGTTGGTGACTCCGGTGACAACGCTTGCGATGTCGATGTCGCCGTGTTGAAGGTCCTCGAACGCTTCCTGGTCCCAGGAGGGAATGGGCAACGAGAACATCGTGCCATCGGAAAAGATTGGGCTGAGACAGCCTCCCGACCCAGAATCAAAGCCCTTGCGGCTGATGGTCAATTTGTTCGGCTTCACGGTTCCACGTCCGGCGTTGAGCTGTCCAGGGTGTGGGATATTGAGGACGTGTCGTAATCGTCTGGTTGTGGCATCTTTTTGCCGGCTCTATTGTTGAGAAGTGATTTTGGCCCTAACTCTGCCACGCAGTTCATACTGCCGGTGTTTAAGGACGCAGTCATGACAGCGGGTCTGGCCTTTAAGACTTGGTTCGGCACATTGGACGCATAGGCCGAGTGATTTGCGCTCGGAACGGAGTCGCTGTTGGTACTGTGCACGCTCCTGATTGTTCGCTTTGCTGCGAACTCTCTTGGGTGCGGTGCTTGCCGCTCCTGCCTCTTGGGCGGCGAGTTCTTTTCGGACCTGCTCGATGAATGGTTGATCGATCTGAGGGCGGGGTGTGGCGCCTTTCGCCCTGCGTTGGTTTTCCGAGTGCTGGCGGTTCCATGCGCGGTGCTTCTCGGCGCAGGTGGGGCAACGGGTTTGCTCATGTATCGCTGGTTGGCCGCAGCGGCATAGGCCTTGTTCTTTGAGCTGTTGGCGTGTAAGAGCGGGCTTTCGTGGCGTCGATGGCCGGGGTTTTCGTGCTTGAGACGCCGGTTTCTGGCGTGGGGCGGGCTTGGTCCGTTTGGTCTTGGGTTTGGCTACGCGCTTTCCCTTGGGGATGTATATGGTGTCGACAAAATATTGTGGTTTTGGAGTGCGTATCCCCGTGCGCGCGGGGGTATTCCCTCACAGTGTGTGTGGATTTTCTGAGATGCCCCGTAGTACGCGTGTAAGCGGGGGACTCCCGCCGAAAAATGAATGATATTATCTATTCGACTGCAAGGGCTCACCCCGTACCTGCGGGGGTATACTGCAGGGATATCAATCGCTACTACTCACGTCGTTGCTCGCCCCGTACCTGCGGGGATTTACCGGGACCAGTGGTCGTGCTGCGATCGGCATAAACGCTCGCCCCGTACCTGCGGGGATTTACCGGATAATAAGGATGCTCTTTTGCCCGATTGGAAGCTCGCCCCGTACCTGCGGGGATTTACCGTCGTACTCAGTATCGGAGCCCAGATACCAGACGCTCGCCCCGTACCTGCGGGGATTTACCAATACCTCGTCGTCGATTGAGACCTTGATGACCGCTCGCCCCGTACGCGGGATTTACCGTCCTCCAGGCGGCAGGTCTCCTCGAAACCGGCGCTCGCCCCGCACCTGCGGGGGTATTCCGACAGCCTTGCCACGACCAGCCCGCCAGAATTTGACTGGCGGGCTTTTTGATTGACACCGTTAGCCTTTAGGATCCCAGCCGGCACACCGCGACGAAATCCAAGATTTATCGAGGGCAGAAAACAGGCACCCGATCGTCCTGAGAAATCGCCATAGAGGACATGAATACGGGCTGTGACCGCGATTTGGGACGTCAGAAGACGCCCCCCCATCTCAAACCCCAAAACCGCCTGAGAGCGCGTATTTATCATTCCCCTGACAGCAAGCAACAACAGTCGTAACCGCGCCAAACGGACGTACCTTCGGATTGAAGTGAAGGCGGGTGTTGTATCAGTCGGAGCCAATTTCGCTACTCCGATTGACCTCTCGTCAGGCCGCCAGTAGCATACATCGCATCGGCGAACAGCAACGCGAACAGGAGCACCGCCATGCCAGTCAGAAACGAGATCAAAGAAATGTTCCCGAACGCAGGCCACCGGGTCCTCGCCCAGACAACGGGAAACCAAAGCGAGGCCGAGACGAAAAAGCTGATAGCCGACTTCAGCACACGGATTGACCAGTACGACGGGCGATACCCAATCCCCGATCTGCTGAGCGAACTGGAAAAGGCCGCCCGACAGACGTTCAAAACCACTGCCCCGACCGATGCCCACCTCGGGAGCACGCAAGCACAGGCGACGACAGCAACGAGCAACGACGATTCACTCTGCAGGCCCATCGCCGACCATTGGGTGGACGCCATTGCGGAGAGTGCCAAGAACGCGACCGAGGAACATTTCCAGCAGGCGACCGATTGCTTCAGTCAGGGAGACGCACTCCAAGCCACCCAGCACCTCTGCAGCGCCATCGTCTGCTCCATAACGGCAATCGCAGCCCAGCGGGGATGGCCCCACTCCGACAAGGACGACGATCTCAATGCAGTCGTTGGGCTGGCGACCGGAATCCTGCCGGCCGAAGACGATGACATCTACCAACTGCTGATGTCAGCCTCCGAGCCAGGACTGGACCTGAACAGCGCGTTCGCAGCAGCCATGGGACAGCCTTATTCCGTCAACACGGGCTTCTTCTACGACCCCATCACGGGCCCCGACGACGCTATGCTCTTTGCTAGGCAGGCCGTGGAGTTGGCAAACCAACTGGGCAGCGCTGTCCCATGACGATAGACGAGAGGCTCCACATCATCGGGGAGTTCATCAGACGCTCCGATGAGGAATTCGACGACGGCGGCAACAACCTGATTGCCGCCGAACTCTTGTGGGGAGCAGTAGCGCACGGACTAATCGCAATAGCAGAGATAAACGGCTGGCGCTGCGAAGGACATCGGGGGTACCGGGCAGTCTCCGTCCAACTGGACGAGCACAGCCCTCCTGGGCCATGGCGATCAGATACCGCAGCCGCCGAGCAACTTCACGTCCACTTCTACCAAGGCCACCTAGGCCAGGGAGAACTTCGCAGTCGCCGCACAGCCGCCAAGCGCGCCATCAACCGGCTGTTCCCGATGATCGGATAAGGAGTGGCCGTCGCCTTCTCTAACAGGCCAACCCCGTTGACGAGTAGCGAAATCGCCTAAAGCATCAATAACCCTGTCGCACACGCCGCGACAGTCAAATCGGCCAACTGCCGCTCCCAAGCATTCAGGCGCGGGTTCTCGGTGACGAACACCAAGTCGTTGCCTTGATAGCACAACGTTCGCCGGATCTCAGCGAACAGGGACCGCATCGAGGGTCAGCTAGAAGTAATTCCAGACTAGAACCAAGTTGAACTCGTAGACAGTAGCACCTATTCGTTCGAGCCATAGTCGCACAGCCCGAAATGCCCAGGGCACACGACCTAGACCTCCTCATCAAGGCTACCTAGACCGTCCCGACGCTTTAGAATTCATCCTATAGACGCGGAACCCTAAGCCCCAACCCACCGAAAACATAGAGGCACTTCATGCAGACCAAACCGTGGACAGCCCTCAAGGACGGCTGGCAGTGGTTCCTAAGCCGAGCCAGTATCGAATTAGTCCTAGCCTTATGCGTAATCGGAATGCTCTACGCGTCATTTTGGCACTTCGACATCATTGACCTTCCAACCATTCAACGAGCCGTCCTAACCACGTTCTCTCTGTTGCTCGTCGCGAAACCATTGGCATCCACCAAGAGTTCCCTCCAACAGCACCTCCGCCCGGGGTGGTTAATGACCGGGATATTCCTCTTTGTCCTTGTCGCAGTCATTGGAAAAACCCGTCCCCTAAACTAAAGCCAAGGTGGGATGTACATTTAAGTGGCGATGATGATCAGCTGGGGTTAAGCCCGTGAATCCCTCTCATCCGTAGTTGGAGAACGACCCGGCTCCGTCGTTTGACCCCCACCATCTGCGCATTTCACCTTGGCTTTAGTTTAGGATGGGCCTACATAACAACAAACACCGCTGGGGTTCTGTTTTCGCTACCGTTCCTGTGGGCCATTATACGGCTGACCTCGCGGAGACCACTGGTCATACTGGCCACAGCAGTGCACATGGGGTTGGCGATGGCAGCACTAGCAGTTTCCATCACCCCACCAGAGACGAAGACGAGTTCCATCTTGTTCTACCTTCCGATCATAGCCATACCAGCAGCAGGCTGGTCATACCTGATGCGCAGCACCCATCGCATGGCCCGGAGTTTTATCACCCGACCTATTCGCGGACCATTGTTCGAGGCCCTGTTCATGGCAGTCGTCGTGCTCCCCGCCGTAGCTTTGTCGATCCAAGTATTGGCAAAACTTGAGGTCACAGGCGTTTGGCTGACCTTCCTAGTCGTACTCATCGGGCTACTGTTCGGCAACGTGGTGGCGACCCCTCTACGGCAATGTCTACTAGACTTAGCACATCTATCTCCCCATGAGGAACGAGGATGCAGATGCCCGGGGGAATCGAAAATTTGTTAGCCCCGTAAGTACGGGAGTATACCTTGCTCCAACACCGAGCCATATGCCGGACGGAATGCTCGCCCCGTACCTACGGGGGTATGCCGGAAAAGATGCGGGACACAACCGGACGCGACTTGCTCACCCCGTACCTGCGGGGACATAACGGAACTGAGAATGGCGTTTTTCGAGCCCATCCCAGTTCGTCACCCCGCACAGCCGGGGACGTACCCGTAATTAGGGCCGAAAACAGGCATCCGATCGTCCTGAAAAATCGCCATAGAGGACACAAATACGAGCTGTGACGGCGATTTAGGCACTCCGACGACTCACAAGTCATCCGGGCCTCAAAACCGGCCTGAGAACACGTTTAACGATTCACCAACGACACCGGGAGAATCAAGGCCGACTCGTCACGGACAGCCTGGAAAAGGGCGGGAGTAATCCCGCCCTTTTTTGATGCCCGCCAACATCCAAGAGGCCCACAGAAAAGAATCATCAACGGCAACGAGTGACATCTACACCTACCCCGAGACCGTAACAGAGAAAAGGGTTGGGCATAACAAAACCGCCCCACGGACAGAATAAAAAACAGCGCTGAACAAAAGAACTCGTTCTACGCAAGTAGTAGCGAACTGCCCTAGATTAAAAGCATTGCACACAATGCAGGGGGTGGGGAACATGACCAACGACAGGAACGACGCCAAACCTCGGAGACCACGGCTCAGGATCCGTGCGCGGCTATGGAAGTCAGTCTGGCTAGCCACCGCGATCGTAGTCGCCATGGCCCTAGCACTGGCTTGCCAAGAGCAGGAGACGTCGGGGCGTCAAGGCATAATCGTACCGAACCGTGACTGCAACAGATACTTACGCACATCACTGATCATCCGACGCGAGTTACACACCGCCGAACGAGCCAACGAGATCGTCCGTGCCATGCAGGAAACCACTTCCTTCACCTGCGAACAGGACATGTGGAGCGCCAAAATTAGCCACACTCGGCAATGGTGCCACCACGCAGAGTGGGAGAACGGAACAACCGTACCCGAATCGCTGGCCTTATCTGGAGATTGGGACGGTGACGGACTGACGAGAGACACGATAGGAAACATCCTAGTCCAGTTCTCCGAACAACCCACCGATTCTAGCTCCACCGCCAGGTGCTGGATGTACGACGCGCCTAGGCATAAATGGGACCGGTCCATCGACTGATCTGACGACCAAAGGAGAGTAGAGACCAACACCTAAACCTCAGTCCACCAACACAGCGCGGCAACGACCGCATCCAACCAATGACAGCCTAAAACGGCCGGGAGAAATCCCGGTCGTTTTTGCTGTGAGTTCGCCACAGGCAGGCACACACCGCACGACCGACGCGGTTAGGAGGGCCGCACAACCGAAACAAGCACGACCAAAACCGGAGGCAATACGTGAACCACAGACGATGGATCAACATCATGATCCTGAGCCTAATAGCCACATTCCTTACAACAGCAGCAGGGACGCACTTCGGGACAATCAACCTGTTGACCGAAGCCAGAATCGCGCAGACACAAGGAAAGGACAGCTCGTCTCAGGACCTGTCAGAACAAACTGAGCGGGGAAGACAAAGTAGTGCCCCACAGACAATCTACGCAACCACCGCGGTTCCCGAAGGAGTGAAGCTATGGCACGCATCAGGCTTCACCGGCACAGACGTCAAGGTAGGAATATTGGACAGCAATTTCGGTGGATTGCTAACGGAGATGAACGCCGACCAGCTAGCCCGAATACAAGGTTACTGTTTCACTGAAGACGGCGACGACGAAGACGAGGAACTGGACACAGTAACCGACTCGCTGCAGCCTTGCGAGGACCTGGCCCCAGGAGGAACAGGCGAAGATGAACACGGAACGTTCGTACTGAAGGCCCTGATGCTGGTCGCCCCGGACGCGCAGTTCTACATATCAAATCCACCAGATGCCAACGAAGCACGACGGGCAGTCATGTGGATGCAGGGAAAAGCAGTCGAGGTGATCAACTCGTCGAGAGGGTACGAGTGGGACGGACCAGGAAACGGGACGGCCACGAGGAACAGGCCCACCGAGCACCCCATCATCGAGACCACCAACCTAGCAATAGCAGGTGGAGCACTGTGGGTAAACTCAGCAGGAAATGAAAAAACGAGCACATGGTTCAAAAGGAATCCTTCGTTCGAAGGAAGTTTCCTGAACATGCAAGGCGACACCACGCCAGCCGACACCTGCAACCAAGTCGAGCTGAAGGATGACAAAACATACCGTTTCATCATGCGGTGGAAGGACAACTGGCCCACCTCAGAGACAGATCAAGGGCCGAACACCGACCTAGTCTTGCAGGTGACCGACCCAGACGACGACGAGCTGACCCCGGTGGACGGAACCAGAGACAACACGCAAGACGGAGACTCTGATCAATACCCTCGTGAACGGATGAACTTCAGACCGGACCAAGACGGCACACACTGCGTGAAAGTCAAACTGAAGAGCGGAAGCGCACCCGCCTGGATACAGTTCCAAGAGAGGTTCCAAGACAAAGAACTCGAACACCGTCCGACCATGGGAGAAGGAAGCATAGGCAACCCGGCTGAGAGCAGCAACAGAGGCCTGCTCGCCGTAGGAGCGACTTGGGTAGTCGGGACAGGGCAAGTAGTACCGCTCGAATACGCCACATCATACGGTCCACCGCCTGAACCCGGCCCACCGAACGAAAGAATCAAGCCGGACCTAGTGGCAGACGGCCTGTTAATAACGCGACTGACCTTTGAGGAAGGAACCAGCTTCGCTGCGCCGAAGGTGGCCGGACTGGCAGCACTGATCCGGCAGGCCATGAGACATTTACCAGAAATGGACGAGCCCAAGGAGATCGCCGATTACCTCAGAAACCACGCGGTCAGACCAACGGGAGCGTCCGTCAACCAGTGGGGCTACGGCTCCGCAAGACTTCCAGCAGCAACGGCGCCGACCTCAATATCGTTCACCCTTCGAGGCGACTTCGAAGGGCTGGTCGTGATATACCCGAGAGGCGGCGAATGGACCAACATCCAAACAAAGTCCCTCGTACGCGTTTGGCGCAATCACTCTCCGATCGGCCCGCCCACATTGCATCGCGAAGAGTACATCCGACGGAATGCCAGACTGCACATTACCCTCCCCACCGGGTACAGCTACTTCGTAACTGCCCACACCTGCGGACAGGATGCAACAAACATAGATGGCTGCGGCCCATCGGCGCAGTCAGCAGACTTGGAGTTACCACTTCTCCTCGACACACCGACCGACTTCCGCGGCCTCGCAAGAATCACCAGCATCAGAGTCCTGTGGGAAGCAGTAAGCAGAGCGGAAACCTACGAGATCAAGCAGGGTGGGTCAACAGACACGGTAACCACGGAACTGACCGACCATATCTTCCAAAACCTCACTCCAGGAGAGACCTACACATTCCGCGTGCGAGCCGTCGCAAGAAAGTGGATGTCAGAATGGACCGAACCCCTGACAGTCACGCTACCGGAACCGAAACCACCGGCTCCATCACCAACGACGAGCGGGCTTTCTGGCGGGCGCGTCCAGATAACTTGGACGGGGATCGACAACGCTGATACCTACAAAGTCCGGCAATGCGATCGCCAAGCGGGTCAGTGGAAGATTCACCCCTATACCGAGGCCGGCCAAGACAACCCGTTTACCATACAGACAGAAAGTACCACCTCAGCGAGCATCAGCGGCCTGACCGACGGAGTTACCTACACGTTCAAAGTAGGCAGCGTCAATGACGCCGGCACCGGATGGTCGGAACCGACGGACGCAACAGCAGGCAGTACCACACCAGCAACGCCGGAACAAAGCCCTGGCGGACAGCTATGCCCGTCTGAGGAAAACGGCCCGTCAATGCTGGCTTACACGCTGTCAGGAACCGAGTTAACATTGACCTGGACGGCCAGCACCTACACGGACACAATCTCCCAACGAGTCAGACGACGCCAGCAAGGAGAAGACTGGACCGACTTCAACATAGGGACAGGCATCACGACCTGGACGGACACGTCCGCCGTATCCGGAACCAAATACATCTATCGGGTACAAGCACCCGGCCCCAACACCGGCGACAACGGCCGCATGAGCAACCGCCAAGTGGTGACCATCCCCTAATCACACGGTCACGTGCCCCGGTCGGTTGACCGGGGCATTGACCAACGAAGCGAACAACGCCCTCCCGATAGCACTGGCAAGAGTAGAACAGGGAACACCAAGCCAACTAGCGCATTGACAGCATCAATAACAACGAACGCAAAGGCGTGGCACCCGACAACATCAGACACAAAGAACGACGTCTTCAACCAAGCAACGCAATCGGCAAGCACGAGACTTCACCGTCCAAAAAACCGCCAAAAACAGCCCGTACGTACGTCGGTAGCGCCTACCGCAGCCGAACAACGGCAGGGCAAAAACGACCCACTAAGGGCGGCTCGATCGAACCGCCCTTTTTGCTGCCCCAAGAGGACCAAACAGGCCGAACGGACCGCCGGAGCCGTTGCACCGAAAACCGCCATCGGATCGTCCTGAGAAATCGCCATAAAGGACACAGATACGAGCTGTGACACCGATTTCAGCCCTCGGACGACTCAGAGTCTCCAGAGCATCGAAACCACCTGAGAGCGCGTTCTAATCAGATACGAACCGTGCAAATTTCCGCTCCGCATCAAGTCGGCAATCGAGATCTTCCCCGCATACTCGGGGACTCCAGCCGAAAAATGAATGATATTATCTATTCGAGAGCAAGGGCTCGCCCCATAAGTACGGGGTATTCCTTTCGGAGTTGGCCGGCTTCCGAGGTGTAAACCGCTCGCCCCGTAAGTACGGGGGTATTCCGGAGCGGATGCGGGACATCCCCGGACGAAATGCTCGCCCCGTACCTACGGGGGTATTCCCACTCTCCCTGTATCGAGGCCGTAGTTTTTGAGGCTCGCCCCGCACCTGCGGGGGTATACCCGGAAGCTGGGTAAAACGAGTCGTCGTCCCCGTGTTAGCCACGCAGCTGCGGGGGTATACCCAGAACCGGATACAAACATTTGGCCCGACAGATGTTCACCCCCCGTACCAGCGGGGGTATACCTGAACCGCAACAGATACCTCTGGTCCCGATGCCGTTAACCCCGTACCTGCGGGGGTATACCCTGAAGCGGCGCGAGCTGACCCGACGAATGGAGACTCGCCCCGTACCTACGGGGGTATTCCGCAAAGGGTCAAATACGCAGTCACAGAGTTTGAGTTACCCCGTACCTACGGGGGTATACCAGCATCGCCGGTGAGGTGTTGGCCGTCACGGACGTTCACACCGTATCTACGGGGGTATACCAGTTCCGGGATTGTATCCAGACCCCGTTTTTGAGTTCGCCCCGTACCCACGGGGGTACACCCACCTAAAAGGCAACTTTTTGTTGATACCTTTCCACTCCCACGGATAAGACGCAACGCCAAAACTCCTGCAAGCAGCAGAGAATCTACCGGCAACAGTCACAACACATCCCCGAAGAGACCACCGAGAACGCAACGAAAAGTCCAGGCACCCAGCCATCCCACCAAACAGACTACTCCAAAACCGGGCCATGGCCCACAGTCCACGACAAAAGACAAACCCGCTAACAAAAAACCGAGCACCAAAAGGGCAACGATCGGAGAACGCCGACAGTACGACTGAGCCAGAGACCAACAGCCGGAACGCAAAGAAGCCAACCGCCGCCGTACGGCAGAAAACCGCAAGAAACGAATAGCACTCGGACTTTGCGTCGGATGCGGCAAACCGGCAGTGCCTGGACAAACACGCTGCGCAGCCTGTGCCAGGGACCACCGTAAGACCCACAACCGAGCAGTCGCCAAGCGCCAAGCAATGGCTGAACAAACCGCTCCCGGGGCAGAAGACCAAACCTGCTGATAGCCTTCAACGTCAGCCCCGAGGACTACCGGGCCAGCAACGGCTACATCATCTCCGAGCAAGGCAAGCCACCCGATTTCGTGCTGGAAGTGGCCTCAGAGAGCACAGCCAGCATCGACACCGGCGCCAAGCGCGACGACTGCGCTACCCTGGCCATCCCCGAATACTGGCGGTTCGACAAAACCGGCCAATACCACGGCGCCAAGTTGGCCAGCGACAGGCTGGTCGAGGGTCACTACGAACCCATTCCCCTCGAAAAGCCGCAAACGGAGAAGAAGTACGAGCTGCGCCTAATCCTGCTCGATTGCCGACCTGAGGCTTAATTCGTCCACGATGGTCGTCGTAAACGCGCTAACTGCGCATACTCGACCGAGCAAGTCGACGACGCGCTCCTTGTGGTCCGCGAAACGGTAGGTGTTGAAACGCTCGCGGATCGTTGGGTCGCGGGGCTTGCGCTCCTTGTACTGGTCGAGGACCCATTCCAGGGCCGAACGGCTGCCCAGGCAGTATTCCCATGCTTCGGCAGGGACGCCGGTAAGCGTCGTCTGCTCATCCAGAGTGATGACGTTGCGTTCCTTGTCAGGATAAACACCTTAAAGCCACAACTTTTTATTGACACAATATTTATACCCAAGCGCACCCGCAAACGGATGAAATCCGGCCCAAGCCGGAAATCAACTCGGCCGAGCCAGAAGAAATCCGCCCACGCACCGAAACCACAGCCGTCAACGCGCAAACAAAAACCAGCCCTTACACGGCAGGAACGCAAGGAACAAGGGCTGTGCCGCTGCAGCCAACCAGCCGTACAGGAGCAAACTCGTTGTGCCGAGTGCGCCGAGAAACATCGCGAATGGACCCGGCAGGACTCGGAGAACCGACGAAGGGCGAAAGGCATAAAACCCCGCCCCCGGTTCGACGATGCAGAATTAATCGAGCAGATCCAGAAAGCGATCGCCGACCAAGAGACCCGAGGAGCAAGCCAGACACCCAAGAGAGTGCGCAGCGAAGCGTACAAGAAGAAGAACCAACAGCATAAAGCGCAATTGCGTGCGGAGCGCAAATCACTCGGCCTCTGCGTCCAATGCGCCAAACCAAGCCTTGCAGGCCAGATCCGCTGTGCTGACTGCGTACTCAAACACCGCCAGTACGAACTGCACAGCAGAGTGAAGGCCAAACTCACCGCTGAACAATAGAGGCAGCACACGGACGCCGCGACCCTACGATTACAACACGTCCCAAATTTCCGCCGTAGAGCCACGCAGATGGACGCCGGCGTCGTTTCAGGCACCCCACGAAGGGATGTCCGATTACGGCAGCGGGTCAACTAACCAACACATAACGGCGCACCTGCCAGCCACACCTGCTGCAACGAACGCACTAGGACGAATACCGTTCCGGTGCGTTCTTCGTATCATGACCTCGTAACGCCCAAGGAGCGGAAAATGGAGAACAAGTACGGGATCCGCGACGACGGCCGCATCGTAGCCTTACCCCCAATCCACCGTAGACGGCGTGTCGCGGCAGGGTGGATGAGCAAGAGAGCGCCCCTGTGCTTCTGGGATAATGGTTTTGGAAAGACAAACCCCACCCGAAACCAGGGGCACTCCCTTACCCCTTCATCACACCGCGACACTCATCACACCGCGACACTCATATTTTCGGTGGACTGGGGTTAAAACGATGACATCCGGCCGTAGCGCGGAAGCAGCCGCCGCTGGCACAATGAAACAGCCGCTGTCCAACGGCGACGCCGGCCACTACTGACAAACGAAGCGGCCGGCTTTATTCCCTTGATAGCATCAGAAACGCAACCTACTAATCGGCTGGATGATAGCGATTTCCTGTACGAGACAGTTTCGTTCCCAGCTTGCAAAAATGGAATCACAGATGGAATTGGTGGCTACGCCGTGTGGAGCAAAGATGAAACTGGTAAGCGTACAGGTCCAAAACTACAAGTGCGTCGAGGATTCTGGTGATTTTTCGATCAACGATCTGACATGCCTTGCTGGCAAGAACGAATCCGGTAAGACCGCATTACTGGAAGCGTTGAGAAGGCTCAACCCCGTAGAAGGACAAGAGGAAAGTGACTTCAACCCGCTGTTTGAGTACCCGCGGCGCAAGTACCTCCCTCGACAAGAGGTTACCGACCCGGTGCTGACCACCAAGTGGGAACTGTCCAACGACGACATCGCTGAGGTCGAAAAAAGCATTGGCCAAGGAGCCATAGAAGACCCGATAATTTCCATCCATCGGGGGTACGACAACCTGACAAAATGGATGATCTCCATCGCTGAAACCGATGTAATCAACCACATGCGTTCAAGTGCCACCGAAGACGAACCGCCTGACCAGAGCCCGGAGCAAATTGCGGAATCCATTCTCCAAGACCGCCTTCCGACATTCCTCTACTTTCCGAACTACGGAACCCTCCCGGGGAGAGTTTCAGTTGATCAGTTCATCACGGGCAACTACAAATCAGATGAAGCTGAACAGTATCGCCACTTTGAAGCGTTGCTGGAGCTTGCAGGAACCAGCGTCATTGACCTGAAGCAGGCAGCACAATCGGAAGAACTAGTGGCACGACTGGAAGCAGTATCAAACGGGGTGAGCGACAAGGTCTTCGAATACTGGTCTCAAAACAAACACCTGCAGGTTGAAATTCGGTGCGACCCGGCAAGGCCAAACGACCCCCACCCTTACAATTCAGGGGAAGTCATACAGATACGGATACGCAATGACAGGCACCGTGTCACCACGCCATTCGATGCCAGAAGCGCCGGATTCGTTTGGTTCTTCTCATTCCTAGTCTGGTTCTACCGAATGGAAAAAACCCACGGATCTAATTTGGTAATCCTACTAGACGAACCTGGGTTGAGTCTGCATGCCACAGCACAAGCCGACCTCCTCCGTTACGTACGCACAGAACTGCTCCCGAAATACCAGGTGATCTACACCACGCACTCGCCGTTCATGGTCGACACGGTCGATCTCCTGAACGTAAAGACAGTAGAAGACACTACCGACAGCGGCGGCACGCCACTTGGAACCAAAGTAGGCGACAAGGCCCTGAGCTCGGATAGTGAAACGCTGTTCCCACTCCGAGCTGCTCTCGGGTACGACATCACTCAGTCCCTATTCATTGGGCAGAATTGCCTACTAGTCGAGGGCCCGTCAGACTTGGTATATCTCCAATGGGCGTCGCAACAACTGGCTGCAGCGGGTCGAGCTAAACTGGACAGCCGTTGGACAATCGTTCCCACAGGTGGCATCAGCAAGTTCGGTACGTTTGCGTCATTGTTCGCTGGGCACCATCTCAATGTCGCCATCTTGACCGATTTCCACCAAGGCGACAAGAATAAAGTCAGAGACCTGCGGGAGCACGAATTGTTGGCTTCTAACCGCGTATTCGAGGTAAACACATTTGTCGGGAAGGCCGAAGCAGACACTGAGGACCTCATTGGCTGGGGACTATTCCGAAAGGCAGTGAACCGTTGCTACGGTCTCAAAAAAGACAAGAAGCTGCCAAAAAAACAGCCTAACGGATTCGACGAGAGGGTAGCTGAAACGGCCAAAATGCACTTCCAGACAGTTGCAACTGAAGGTCGTGAGTTTGAGCACCTCAGCCCGGCGGTCTACCTTTTGGAACATACAAGCAATTTCCAAGGCGATCCCGAAATACAGGTAGCCCTCAATAATTTCGAGAAACTCTTCAAGGAACTAAACAGTGCCATTTCCAGTACCGCGTAGTGACCACCAAAAATCTGTCGACATGACACTCCCGGGCTACAGCCAAAGTTGACCGAACGAGAATTTGATGACACCGACTCATAGCTTGCTACGGTCCAGCAATGCGATAACGAAATTGCCGTCGACGAACGACTGTGAGGTAAACCTTATCGTCTAGAGCCTGTAGATCGGCAAACGTTACCGCTTCAAGTGCGCGGAAGTCACCGAACTGGAACCCTAGTGGAGGGACCAGAAGAAGTTCCGCCTGCAGAGTATAGAAACCACCGGAATTGCCGGTAAACGGCCCTGGACGCCCTCAATAACAAAAGAGCAGGAAAAGTACTCCAGAGTAGCCCTCAAACGAACTGGGGGCTGTCTACGGCGGAAACTGAGCCTTTCTGTGGTGCCGCACGACACGACCGACAGCAGGGCAAAAACGACCCACGATGGGCGGCTCAATCGAGCCGCCCTTTTTGCTGCCCCAAGAGGACGGCACAGTAGGCCAAACAGCCCGCCAGAGCACGTTGCCGACCAGCTTTGCACGCCAAGGGCCCAGAGGGCGCGACAGCGCCGCCCTGAACGCACCCACCAACACGAAAAAGACGAACTCCAGCAGCACCGGAGACCCCCATGCCGAACACAACACGAGGCGTCGGACTGTTCACCGCCGAAAATGTCGTGGCAGTAATTAGAGCAATCCCCGAAAGCGACGGCACGTACCGAGACGTCGCCCGTAAGGCACAGCAGTACGGCGGCACCGTCCACTACAACACCATTTCGAACTGGGTCAGGCACGGCCGGGCTGATGTAGTAGCCGGAAAACCGTCAACCGCCTACGCCAGATTCACCAAACGGTACCGAGAACTAATCGACGAGCACTGCGGACCAGACACCAACCGGAACAGCGAATTCGACCGGGCACTCGAGATCCTAAACTAAAGCCAAGGTGGGATGTACATTTAAGTGGCGATGATGATCAGCTGGGTTAAGCCCGTGAATCCCTCTCATCCGTACTTGGAAAACGACCCGGCTCCGTCGTTTGACCCCCACCATCTGCGCATTTCACCTTGGCTTCAGTTTAGAAAGGACCTGCGAGTGCGGCAACGACAAGATGCTGCTGGAAGACGGAACGGTCGCCGAACAATGCCGGGATTGTCAGGACCTTGACGGCACATCGCGCCGCAGGCGACGCTGGACGGCATGAGGTGTCAGGCCGACCAAGAGGGCACCGCGGCACTGTCGGATAGCTGAAAGCCGTCAGCAACGCAATGTAGGCGCCACCCGCCATGCCAAGACCGACCACGCCGTTGGGTCACCACTATCCATCAAGCACTTTTATTAGGTAGTTCCGGTAGATTATGGTTGTTGACTGACGACCGTGCGTGTCGGACGCACCGGTAGTGATTGCTGCCGGCAGTCAAGACGGTACGACCCGTAGATGCTTTATGGGATTGAAACTCACAAACCGGATCACCGGCCCCGGCTTACAGGGCCCCTGAACAAGCCCGTTCAATCCGGTCGCGGTTCTCGACCTGATGCTGGATCACCCTCGTGTCCACCACGAACCGACCAGCTATCTCGCCGACATCGTAACCTTCCTCGTGCATCCCCCACACCGCCTCCACAGGAGCCAAAAACTCAGCCGCGAAAGCGCGGCCCGCCGCCTGCCGCTCCGCTCCATGCAGGCGATTAATCACCGAAGGTCCATCCTCCAAGAAACAGACCGCGTCGCCAATGGCCCGAGCCAAGTTGAAATTCTCGAACGACGGAGGCCCGTAGCGAGACTTTCGCAGATGGACGTGTACGTCCACACCGCGCGACACGACGCCTTCTACTCCCGACAAACCCTCTGACCGTTCGAAAGACGCATTCCCCAGCATCCCTGCTATGCTGCACACCGAATCAAACTGGTAATCCTTATTGACGCCAATAGTCTGGCGGAAACCCCGCGCCAGTCGGTATGCCGGCCCCCAAAAGCCCTCACCGTTTCTGCGTTCCCGCAGCCCGCAGTCGACCTCTGACGCAGCACCACGAAGCTCGGGTAGCCGAGAGCGCGGCCCCACCTCCCGAGTCGCCTCGACCACCGAGGCCAGCGCTCCGTAGCGCCTCTCCAGCCTGATGGAGTTCACACCGGCCAGAAATTCGGTGAGTGGGGCACCGGACAGCACCCCGCCAGCCCGCATGATGAAATCCGCATCTTCGCCGGCGATGGCGTAGGGATCCAGCCCCAGAGCCCCGGCAGCCTCGCAGAAGGCGTTCTCATCGGGATCCCGGCGAGATTCCGCGACCCGTTTCCACCGCAACTGAACCTCGCTCCCCTCAATATCTTTCCCAGACAACCGGTTAACCACGTTCTGGACAAATCCAGTCAACTCCCTCTCGGCTTCGTCACGCGAAATTGTCTCGGCATCGACCCGCCAGAACCGCACGCCTGGATTCTCACAACTCATCTGCTCGCCCGAAACCTCGAATGTCGAACCATTGCACCCAAAACTGAGACAGGGCAGGATGAAACCGGTTCCGTAAGGCCAGATGGGACGCTGGCAGTCCCGCCCACCAAAGATGTTCCACCAATCCGTCGCTATTCCCTCGGCCAGATGTACGGCAGGAACAACGATGGACTCGTACGACTCCCGACCAACTTCGTCCTTGTGTGAACACGCATTCGTGTCTCCAACCACAATGCGCAAGTCACACATGGTGGCCCGCTCTTCAGCAGAAACGTTGGGCGCACCGTCAATCCATTCGACCAAAAACTGCATTCCTGTACCTCTCACAGATCGGCCAACCCTTGTACTCCCCGGGACCGGCGTTGACCAAGAGACCCATCCAGATCTGCCCGTCAGCTTCGTACCACACCTTCTTCGGAAAATCACGATCAGACTCGTAGAATCTGCACTGGCCCAACAGGATCGCAGCACGAACCCACTCGGTGGCCATAGCACGGTCAGCTTTTCTAGTCAGCCGGCAAATCGTCGTGGTTTCCTTCCCAGGCCTTCCAACGCGGCCACCAGGCAACTGACGCCCCATCGGTAACCCGCCCCACCACCGCTCAAGCTTGTGCTCCGGACTGCCGACATACTCGGCACGTTCGGACAACTCCGTCAATTCGGCTGGCGTACGCTGCCTGATACCAACCTGATTGGGCTGACGCAAAGCAAACTCCGGTAAGATCACACCACATCGCAAGGCGGTAATCACGTCCGTTGCTGCCACCAGCCACGAGGCACCATTTTCAAACCCACCGGTGCACCGGGTTGACCGTATGGAGCGCCAACACCTGGAGAGGTCGCCCACTCTGCCGGGACGTTCACGCAGAGAAATTTCACGCGGGATCCGCTCTCGTCTCCACTGCGGACCCAACAGCAACCGCTGATAACAGAAGACGGCCGACAATCCATGTAGCTCCATTCGAGTGTACGACGGAAACGTCGTTTCCAACACTCCGTCCCTCGGGTTATTCCGGGGAACAAAAATCGCGCAGTCGGCCTTGAGGCTGTACGAACGGAAAAAGCCGCCAACCCCGTTGAGCCTCCGCGCAGTTGGAATGCAAGTTTACATCCACCGATACCGCACGTAAAGCCAGCGAGCGTCAAGATTGGCGGAATCACCGCTCGCACGAGCAGTAGGACAACCGGCAGACGGACGAAGCCGAGGAGCCCACCACAACATCTGGCTGGCGCCGGACACTACTTAGCGAAAATCCGTACTCCGCATCCGCCGCCGTTTACACGGAATGGTGATTAAACCACCGAGCCAACCCGATACCCATGGCATTACCGCACCATTCCAAATAGACCAATCATCGGCCAAGCAAACCCCGTAAAACCGGGGATATCCCAAAGTGTCGAAGCGTTCCCCAGACCATTGACACCATCCCCGTCGACAAGAGGAACTCACCATCAGCCGGCGTACAAAAGCACGCCAACAGCAACCGGCCGCACCAACGCCCAAAATTCACTATCCGATCGTGCTGAGAAATCGCGATAGAGGACACAAACACGAGCTGTGACGGCGGTTTTGCCACATGGACGACTCAGAAGTCATCCGAGGCCCAAAACCGGCCTGAGAGATCGTTTACACCGGTTACGAACCGCACACGTTGTAGTCCCACATCGAGTCGATAGCCCGACATCCACCAGAAGCGGCTCTGGAGCGAAGAGAAGAAAGAGCAGGACATTGCCAGCACAGAGGACATCGCCGGTATTCCAGATCCGGTACCCTCAAACCCAAGACGTAATTTCGCCCCGCGCACGCAGGGATATCCAATCAAAATCCGCTGATATAAAATGCTCCGAGCACGTCGAGTCCGCCGAACCCTTCGCAATTTCCGCAGGCTTAAAAAGCATGAAGACCACAAAGCAACGACGGGACCCCTCCGCGAAGAAAGCCCTCAGAGCCGCGCACCGACACATCAAGAGCCTTATCGACCCACCGGCGCAGGAGCACCTCGGAACCATCCCAGCCTCCGAGGTCATCCAAGAGTGGCAACAGGCCAACAACATCCCCCAACCGGACTCAACCAAAGCCGTCGAGTCCAAGAGCGGCATAACCTTCGCCCAGTACCGCGCCAGACGCCGGAAAAGCGACGAACAGATCCTTAACCAAATCTACAAGCGACACGTCCAGCGATGGCTAACCGACTGGATCCCAGAGCATCACGCCGAGCTGACTTCCATCGAAGGACAGTACCCGATGGGACTCCAACACCCCAGCATCCTCAGCTTTTCCCATGACGCGTGCAAACGCGCCACCCACCGCATCATCAACGCCTTCCCGCACCTCTTCGAAGGCAGCCCAGCGACGGACCCAGCGACAGTGGAACTCGTACACCGTATGGCCATCCAAGCGCAACACTCACCACGGAACTCGTCCGAGCACGTCCAAGTGCGATATTACCGCGCCGTCGCGCAGGCTCAGCAAGCACTGCAACACTTCGCAGACCACCAACCGGCCGTCGCCATCTGGTACGGCGCCGTCATCCGTCGCCAGCCGGACGTCCACCTGCCCGACGACCGAGAGACCCTTCTGCTCAGAGCCTGCCACCACTCCAGCCTCTCGCCACACGAGTGGGACATCATCAGCGAATTCAACCCCGACCTCATCGCATCCACCATGCGGAAAAACCCACCCCAAGCTGCGGCCATCGCCTGGGCAATCCTCGCCGACCTCTCCCAGCCGCCCCCAATCGAGGCCATCAACACCGCAGCCAAGCAGCTCGCCAAGCTTCCCGACCAGCCGCCCCTGCGTACATTCCAACCCGTCATACGCTCCTTCTACATCCACTGCACCCAGCATATCCATGACGGACTCGAACAAACACCCTTCCTCGCGCATCAACTCATCCGCGAGGTGCGGCACCGGAGCCTTGCCGCAGAAGCCCCACATCTGCTCACCGCGATACTCGAAGCCGCGCAACATATCCTTGCCAACTCAAAGCAATCCGCCGTCCCGCACATGACGTGGGAAGAATGGCTCCACCACGCCGGCCTACCCCAGCAACAACCCGCCGCATCCAGTACACACGGAGAGCCAACCCACCAGACCACAGAACTACTTTCGATACCGCCCCTCGACCCAGACGAATTGAGAGAACGAACCGCGCTAACACCGCCCAAAACTCCAACCGACGCTTGGCCGCCGGTGCCAGCCAACGCCGGCGATACTCATCTGTACGGCAACGCCGCTCAACTTAAAAGACGCGGCTGGACGGACAAACTGATCAACGACCTGCTCGGAGCGCCGGACCGAACCGCACCCAACCCGGTATACCGCAGCACCGCCAGAATGCGACTGTACCAACGACAGCGCGTCGAAGCCGCCGAGCAGCACCCTACGTTCATCCAACACCTCAATAAATCCGCTAACCGCCGACGCACCGCCGCCAAAGCGTCACAACACCGCCGCAACGACACCATCAGATGGGCCGCCGAAACCCCGATCCACTGGGTCTGCCCCACCCAATCGTTTGACGAACTCCGCGCCGCATCCCGCATCAACTCAGACCACTATGACGCAGACCAGCAGTGCATAGACTTCGTCATCAACCACTGCTCGGACTTCCAAGCCGCCGCCGCACAAGCCCACGGCATGACCGGCAAAAGCCAAGCCACCGCCGTGCTAATCACCAGAATCTGCAACGAGCTCTCCCGACACTGGCCCCAACTCCGCAACGCCTGCGAACGCAGAACCATAGATGACCTCTCAGAATGAATCATCAGCCTGCAGGGCTAAACGAGTACCCCAGCGAAGATCAGACATCAATCACCCTTACCAAGCTCGCCAAAGGGCAGACCTTCAAGGTCAAGGCACGAACCCGGTACACGAGCGGCAGAAAGAACAACCGCGCCTGGAGCAGTCCCCAAACGAGCCACGTTACCGCACGGGTCAAGAACGACCCACCGACGGCAACCATAACAGCGTGACCATCAGATGGACCGACCCAGACCACGTCAGCAGAACCACCACCGGGAACCGAACTCCAGCCAAATAGAGCAAAGCACGCCAAGAGCAGGAGCACCGGAAGATGGACAATTCAATAGCTAATCCTTCCGTCGCTTAACGGCGAGTGTGTGGCTGCCGTTAAACGCGGATGCCAGTGGTGGGATCAGACACCCCGCGCACACGTGCAATAGGTAGTACGTTCCAGTTCACCTTCATCCTCCCCAAGCCGGCCAACTCCAGCAACACGCGTCCCAAAAACCGCAAAGCCGTCAAGCCCAGACACAAAACACACGCGGACTCCGCCAATTGCGAGACCGCCGCCAATGCTGCCGGACCACGCCTCGCTGAAAAGCAGACGCGGGAACCCATCCAGCATACGCCACCGAGAACCGCCAGCGGCCGAAGGAACTCAACCTCAACAACAACTGCCGCCAACGAACCATGCCCGGCCAGCTACCCCGCGCCAACTGCTTGAAGAAACACCGCCCCGCCTGCCGAGACGCATCTCCTGACATCAAACGAGGAGATTTCGCTAATCAGACTCGGACATCACCAAGGAAGCACCGGCAAGATTGTCCGAATAGGTTTGAGACGCTAACCTGTAATCGTAGTAGGAGAAACGGCAAATGACGACACAACAGTATCAACAAGCCAGCGAGCAGTTCCTGGCACAGGCCAGAACGGAGCTGGCCGACGGCGATCTCCCACAAGCATCTGAGAAAGGCTGGGGAGCCACGGTCCAAATCCTCAAGGCGGTCGCCGAACAGCGCGGTTGGGAACACAGTCGCCACCGACACCACCTCGTCACAGCAAACCGGCTCCGCTCGGAAACCGGGGACGGTGACATCCGCCGCCTTTTCGCCGTGGCCAGCGACCTCCACGAGAACTTCTACGAGAACCACTTAGACGCCGCTGCAGTGGCCGAAAGCCTCGACGACGTGACGGCCTTGGTGGCCAAGCTGACACCCCTGCTGAACCAGACGTAGTCTCGGCCAATCTGCTTCGACGAGTAGCGAAATCGCCTCACCAAACGGTGTAATGCCCCAGCCCAAACCGCAAAGGGTATAATCCAACCCAACGCCCGACGCGTCGCCAACCAGCCGCGCATACACCACACCCGGCGAGGATCACCATGACCACCGCCAAGACGCCGAAACTACCAGAAACCGAGTTCCAGCTCCCGGAACCCGAGCAGACCCAGGACGAAAAGATGACCGCCTTCCGCCACCTGTCTCTCACCGGCGGCGCCCACTACCTAGCCAAGCACCTCGGCAAACCCGAAACCACCGTCGTCGGCTCCGACCTCTACCTCGCGCCGGTCCCTCCGGACCAACTCCAGAGCATGAGCGGAGTAACCTACCCCGACCTCTTTGTCGCCTTCGACGCCGACCCCGCCGGCTACCTGGCACGCAACGGCTACGTCATCTCCGAGCAGGGCAAGCCGCCGCACTTCGTCCTTGAGATCGCCTCACGCTCCACCGGACGCCGGGACACAGTCGACAAGCGCATTTCCTACGCCGCCCTGGGCATCGAGGAATACTGGCGCTTCGACGAAACCGGACAGTTCCACGGCACTCGCCTCGCCGGCGACCGCCTCGTCAGCGGCCAATACGAACCGTTGCCCATCGAGGAACTCACCGACGGCAGCCTCCAAGGCTACAGCGCCATCCTAAGCCTCAACCTGCGCTGGACCGAAGGCCAACTGGGCTGGTATGACCCCAACACCGGCGAACACATCCCGACGTTGGAAGACGCTGAGGCCCGAGTACGGGAGCTGGAAAACCAACTCCGCCAACTGCGCGGCGAATGACCACCTGAAACAACCCGCACGACAGAGCCGACCATCATTCTCCACGCGTCAACGGGCATGCGCGATGTAAAATCACAACTTTTGACGGATACCTTCCAGCACACCAAGCCCCAAACAGCCAGGCAAAAGGCCTCCAAGTGAGAGGAAGCGCACCCCCAAACGTGCCACACAGGTCAAGCCGAAAGCACCAGCATATAGGCCCATCCCCAAGCCCAAACCTGCCAAGGAGCCAAAGAAAACCCCGATTGACGCCCGGCGAGCGCAAAGAACGCAGACGGACACGAGCCGTTCGACACAGGCAAGTGTGCAAAGCCCAAGGCCTATGCAGGGACTGCACGCAGCCCACGATACTTGGACAGACACGCTGCACAACCTGCGCCGAAAATCATGGCGCCCACGCAACCGTCAGACCAACACCCAACCATAGCGCGGAACCATCCCCCGCTGGCCCAATGAAAGTGTCGCCGACCGACGACGACCGCCCCCGACCTACGGGGCGGCTATTTTTTGCATCTCAGCACACCGTCCAGTCCACCGAAAACGAGGCTTGCCACAGCGAGCAACTGACCAAAAGGCCGCCGGCAGTCTCGGAAACTGCCGGATTTCTCGAAAACGACAAACGCCATGGAAATGACGAATTCAGTAATGGGTCAAGTCGAAAGGTGAGTTTCGCACAACGCAAACAATTTCAGTTTAACCCGAATCCACCGAAGGAGGGCGTTGGGTCAGTGCCCTGAAGCGGGAAGAATGTGCTCCCGCGCTTCTGGGATAATGGTTTCTGGAACAGGAAACCAGCCAGAAACAGGGAGCACTCAATAGATGCTACCACTGGAGCACACCAACTGCATCCAAATCTCCTTCGAAGACCACCGCTTGAACGCCGAAGTTATTGCTCAGTAAATACGCCGTGCTATCATCACGGCGATTATAGAATCGGCCATCTCGGTCTTGCAGACCACCGTAGAACAAAAGGAGTGGAGGCACACTCATGAGCAATTTCATCCCCTTCGACCAAGCATGCCTGCCGAACGACCAGATCATAGTGTCAGAGCGCTATGCTGAGAATCTACACCGCGCGCTGGCCAATGAAATATCTAACGAATCCGGTGCGTACGAATTCCTACGCACCACCTACCCAACAGAGACCATGCTCCGGGCCGCAAGCCTGATATTTGAAAGGCTCGCCAAAGGCCAAGCTGCCGATTCACCAGGGACATACCGTTTCAACTCCCAGTACGGCGGAGGCAAAACTCATACGCTCATAACGTTGGCCGCTATGGCCCTGTTCCCAGGCGCCGCATTGGGCACTGAATTCTCGAGCATCAGGGTGCCAGAAGGGGTGAAGGTGGTCGCGTTCGGTGGTGAAGAAGCCAATCCGGTTGGTGGGCAAGAAGCACCGGGCACCAATCACAAGATCTTTTCACTGACCGGAACTCTTGCATTCCACTTGGGCGGACCAAAAGAACTGGAACGTTTTTCCACCGAGGACCGCATACTAACGAGTCCTGGCGCAGCCGCATACCGCGGCATGATGGGCGACGGACCAGTGCTGATTTTGGTAGACGAGCTACCCATCTACGTCAGGAAGGCCCTAAGCAGGGGCAACCATAACATCACAAACCTCGAGACGATCCTCTACGACCTGATCGCAGCGGTCACCAGCACTCCTAAAGCTGCTCTGATCATCACCGCGCCAGACCCCAATTCTGACGCCTTCCAAGAAGAAACCGGGGCGGTGTTGAGGATTATCAACGACACTCAAAACATCATCGGGCGTAGTGCTCATGACATGACACCCACTTCGCCCAACGATCTACCGTCCATATTGCGAAGGAGGCTGTTCCAGAGTTGTGACGATGAGACACGACAAGCAGTGGCCGACACCTACCGCGACCTCTACGCCAGGCATTACCCCAACCAAGCAGCCGAGTTCGCCGATAGACTGCAGCATACGTACCCTTTCCACCCTGACCTGCTCGACCTGATTAACAACCGTCTCGCCGCAAACCAAAGGTTTCAAAAAGTTCGTGGCACGCTGCGCCTATTGGGCAGAATGATTGCTACCAACACTGGCAAGAACATCGGGGTTCTCCATCCCCACCACATAGACCCTAGAGCTGACTATTTCACGGATGAATTGAACAGTCGTTTGGAACAAGGCGCTTTCACTGCGGCAATCCAGACCGATATTACCGGACAGGAGGCGACCGTCAGCAAGGCTGATACCGAAATGCCGCGTAAAGTGGCGGTGACCTCACTACTTGGAAGCTTAGCGCCCCTAGCAGAAAGAGGCCTTTCACCTGACCAGGTAACCAGGGCAATCCTCTCTCCCGACGACAGAGACCCTGGGATCATCCGCGACGGTATCAATTGGCTGAAAAACCGTGCGATCTACATAGACATCGGAGAACAGGACCTGAAATTTAGCGCAGAGCCCAACATCCGCAACGAAGTGAACAGCAAGACAGCGGAGTATCAACGCGACGCCCATGGGCTCAGAGGATCTATTGAAGAGGGGCTCCTAACACACTTTGCGCCTTCCAAGAACCACAGCTCCCTCTCTGTGCGCATTTTCCCCAGTGTCGGCGATATACCAGACACGCCAGACGAAGTGCAACTTGCCATCATCAACCCTTCTTACTGCAACCAGCAGTCGCATACCCTCCAGAATGACTTGGCGGCTCTCTACCACAGTACCGGCAGCAATGCCAAAGACGCCCGGAGGCAGAACCTCAATAACGTCGTTCTTTTGGTCGCCAAAAGCAACAACTGGCCGCGGCTAGAAGAGTCCATCGCACGCCAAAAAGCAGCTCGATTTGTCAAGGATCGACTCGGCAGATCCATCACCAAAGACCAAGATGACGAACTCAATGGCATCATAGAACGCGCCGACACCCATATCACGCAGGAGATCTCTACCCATTGGTCTGAGTTGTATTACCCCTCCGTGAGTAGCTATCAGATAGGTGGAGCACCCCTCAGCCACCTCTCCATCACAACCGGAAACGCAAACCGCAACGGGCAGCAGTCGATAATCCAATCGCTTAGCACAGCCGGAAAATTGTCCCCTAACTATCAGCTGGACCACGAAATGGTATGGAATGCCATGAACCAACTGAAAGACACCGACAATCCGACCACCGTTAAGGACCTTCAGAACATTTTCGCCACCGGGCCTCGCCATACGATGATATTGGACCGGGCGATGTTGCTCAGGGTACTTGGTAACGCGATCACCGGTGGTCACTTGGTAATCCATACAGCCAATGGCCAATTGGTCACCGCATCACAAGCACCGCTGCTCCAAGACGACTGCCTCGTATACCTAGCCGGCTACGAACCTAAATCGCCAACCCCGCCAATTCCGCCCTTACCGTTTGACGATGACCAAACCACATCGACAGATGACACCGATGCAAAATCGCAAAACGCCGGCGACACAGATGCCGCCGGCGTCCGACCAGACAAATTCTCAGATGCCGGTGCTGTCGCCAATAACGCCGTGCAACAACTTGACGCCTTCATGGCACAACACGGATATACAATGTCGGACGCTTCCGAAATAAGGATCACGGGGATGGGCGAGCCTTTACTGACCTACCTCGCCGGACTATTCAACAGTGAAGATGCCATTTGCGCATACATCTCTTCCGGCAATAAATGCGAAATTGCTATCGAAGTGCCAGTCGCAGAATACGGCATCAAGAAAATGCTGTGGCAGAACTTCAAATCCCTGAGTGGCGACGACGGCAGTTCAATGATAACCGTCACGCCCGGCGCAGACGATGCTACGGACATACACCGTAAACTGCATCAATTGACTAACCAGACCATCGACCTAACCGTCCAATTCACCTAACATTGCGTTGAAATGGGGCAACCGGAAGGCGGCTTGCAGGTTTTGAAACGTAGGGAAACCGCGATTGGTATCCACCATACGGAGTTGACGCCCCGGTTGACGCTGAGCTTGTGTTGGCCGGAGAGTGGCCTGGGGCGGCTGGCGGTTCTCGGGACAGACTGACCCAACGCCTCACGCCACCACCGCCCTCAGTTTGGCCAGCCGCACCAAGTTGTAGCTGGACATGGTCATCTCTGTCCAGAACCGGTCGCGTCAACCCCGCAGTAGCGCGACTTCCGGTCGCCACCCACCGTCTTCACCCAGCCGAAGACCTCCGCATTCCGTCTCCCGGGCCCGCTGACTGACCCTGCGACCCTCATGATGAGCGTGCGTCAGTCGATGGCCGAGCGTTGCGCATTGCCTCAACAAAACCGTTACCCAACGCGATTGGTTGCCTCAAATAAAATGTTACCCAAAATCGGGGAGGTAATCGCGTGGGAGGAGGCATCAGCAAGATGGCAAAACAGGAATTGCTGGCGACGATCCGAGACCGCTACCGAGCTTCATCGAAGCAGGAGAAAAGCCGGATTCTGGACGAGTTCATCGCGGTGACCGGCCACCATCGCAAGCATCGCATCAGGCTGCTGGGGCAGTCCAGCGACGACGGAGAGCAGCAGCTGGCGGTAAAAAGGGCCGGCGCATCTACGATGAGGCGGTCCGCTAGGCGGTGATCGTGGTCTGGGAAGCTGCCGGCTGGATCTGCAGTAAACGGCCGCAGGCGGCGTTGCCCCACCTAGTGGAGTCCATGGAGCGCCACGGCCACCTGGATCTGGATCCTCGGGTGCGTCAACGACTGCTGTCGGCCAGCGCCGCCACCCTGGACCGGTTGCTCCGGCCCATCCGGGCACCGGCGAGCCGCCGGCTCAGACGCAGGAGACAGCAGTCGCCGGGCCGCAATATTCCGGTACGGACCTTCGCCGATTGGCATGCGCCGCCACCGGGATTCCTGGAGATTGACCTGGTGGTCCACCACGGCGGATCCTTGTGGGGTTCCATGATCCACAGCCTGGTGGCCACCGATATCTGCACCGGCTGGACCGAGGCCGTGCCACTGCTGGCCCGGGAACAATCCCTGGTGGTGGCAGGACTGGAGGCCATCCCTGTCGCCTCATTCAGAAATGTTACCGAAACTTTAGCACCTGGGGTCCCTCCCGACCAGCGCTAATTCCGGCATTGCAGCGGGTTCCGCCATGGGCTCACCAGCCGTGGCGCAGACTAGCTTTTTGGCCATGATGCCGCACCACTGCTGCACCCTGCGCTGCAGCGTACGCAGGTGAGCCCGGCTGAAACGTTCCGGTTCAGCCTCCTGCAGTCGGCCCAGCAATACAACCGCACTGGCGTCAGGGTCTTCCTGCAACCAGGACAGCACGTCGCACCACACTCCTTCGAAAGAGTCTGGCCGAGTTCGCCAGGTGCGGGGCGGTTGCACCTGCCGTTCCCGTGAGGTATGCGCTGCATCCTGCCGCCACCAGTCGGGCAATTTGGTCAGGAACTGTTCCAGGCTCTCGTCGCTGGGAGTGGGCCGGATTTCAGGGGACGTAACCGCTCCCAGGGCCGACTGGGCTTCCCGGATGGCGTGCAGCAGCGCCACCGGGTCCAGCTTGACCCGATACCCACTCAGCACTGCCTTCATCTCCAAGCTGACTGCGTCGTGCTGCATCAGCCGATCGCAGGGCGTGGCTGGCGGGCTGTACCGCTTCACCACCCTGGAGCCGTGCCGAGTTTTCTCCACCAACTTGAACGACGGCTGGAAAAGGAAATCGGAGTCGCACGAGACACCGTGCGTAAGTACGCTTCCGCCGAGCAACCACCCACCAAGAAACTCAGCGCCGAGGAACGAGCCAAGCTGCTGGCATTACGAAAATCCGCAACCGTAGCCAACTAACCGACCGGACATTTTGGCCTTCCATTTTTAACGGACAGAATCTCTGGACAGCAAATCGCCGGCCTAATCACCCTGTGAATCGACAACCCGACGTAACCGCCGCCAGCAGGGCGGCCTGTCGCCCTGCTGCCTCACCTCGCATGAGAAACCCTCCGTATCACAGATGACCCAATCGTACCACCCACCGCCCATGCCACTCTAATTTTCAACACCCTGTTAGAGCTAACCGGACGACAACATAAGGAGAACACAGTGAACCCCAAAGCTGCTGCGCGACCACCGAGTCATGGCTTGTACCTACACACCGATAGACACGGAACACACTGCATCAGCGTGACCAAGGGCAGCACAGCGCGCGAAAATAAACCGGGCAGGCGATTAACCACGTTACGTGGCACCGAACGCGATATCGTTTACCCCTACGTCGCCACCATATTGCACAAAGAAGAGAACATCAGGCTAACTGGACAATCCGCGGAATACCACCAGATAGACGAAACCACAGCGACTCACGTCCAATTAGCTATGATGGCAGTCCGGGAAGCTGACGACACCCCTCTCGCACTGCACCTCGCGAACGTAGTAGCCGATATGCACAACGCCGAAGCCCGTCGGTGGTATGCCCATTACCGGGACCGCAAACGGCCCAAAAATATCATCGGCGCTATTGCCTTGGTGTGGGGCTGACAGACTTCCCAGAGGCGGATGGCTCCCACAGCACTACTTCAAAATATCATCGGTGCCTGCAATCTCATCTATAGCCCATTGCAGGCGTTCAGACAACCTATGCCGAAGCTCTTCCTGGTCAGCGGGACGACCCTCGCTGTCCGCGAACGCTAATTGTGCTTGCATAACCAAACAGCGCAGCAGACGATCCAAGTACGCCGGAGAATAAGCCGCAATCGTACCTACCCTCTCGGCCTGAGCCAATGCAGTCTTCCAACGACCATAAGCTCCCTGCCGACTGCGTAGACCTAATTCGTCGGCAATTTTTTGCCACGAATAACCCAGCGTTTCACATGCCGTCATGACACGCGCTGTTCTCCGAAGTTCATCAATCTCAGCACCGTTCATAGCAAACTCCTAACTCAAGACAGCGTATCAAATTGTTGGCATGCAAAGATTGTCAGCGATATTTACTGTCGTCCAGGTTGTCTTATACCACGGATCCAGGTATGCTGTCCACTATGAACCTCATCAACAGTTCCCGAGCGGGAGAATCGGCTCTTGGCTGGCCGTACTGTCGTCAAACGCACCAACGGAGAAACCTGGCATGACGTTGTTGAACGAAATTCGTGGAGATCTGACGGATCAAACCTCCGACATCTCAAACATCCTGCGTAAGGCAATGGTACTTGGCCACGAGCTCAATTCGGCCGAGTTACGAGAGTGGGCGGAGTCCGAAATCAGTGGCTACCACGATCCAGCCAAAGTCCCCAGCTACCGACGATTTAATTTACCCGTCTACGGGACGTTTCACGGACCCTTCCGGTCTAGGATGCCCAACGTGCAAATCCCAACCCAAGGACTGCCGGAGGCAATTAGAGAGTCTCTTCACCATCTAGTCATGTGGGACGGAGTAGCCGCGCTACAACATATGCTCGCATCGAGCGACCAAGAATTGGTTTATCCGCTTCCTCCCGAAGCCACCATTGCACTCCGAGAACACGCGCAGATGACAGGCGGCATGCAACTTTTCTCGATTTACCACCGGACCCCTACGCACCTAATTGCCGGGATATTGGAAAGCGTCAGAGCCAAGCTGCTGAGTTTCGTCCTAGACTTGCAAACGGAAGACGTCACGCCCGAAGGTTTGAAAAACGGTGACGTGCAACCAGAAACCATCAGGGAAGCTGTACACATCAACATATTCGGGGACCGCAACGTTGTCGCCGCAGGGCAGAACATCAGCCAAGAAATCCATCCAGTCCGAGAGGCAGATTTAACGTCCTTGTTATCACATTTCCGTGAACAACGCATCTCAAACCAAGATCTCGACATCTTGAAAAAAGCCATAACGGCAGAACCAACGAAGGTAGACGGCGAAATTGGACCACGAGTCAACGCGTGGATCGGCAACATGATCGGCAAAGCGGTGTCGGGTGCTTGGGAAGTAGGTTTACAGATCGCTCCCACAATACTAACGACGGCTATTCAACGCTACTACGGAAATTGAGCACCTATCAACCAACATCCTGTCGAAAAATCTGCGAACGGAGAAACATCAATGGCTGCGAAACAACCTTTAATTGAACGGTACCTGCCAATCGACGAGATCAGCATTGAGGCGATCCGCGAACGTGCTGGCGCCGTACCAAACCCGGCTCCACATCAACTACACGTGTGGTGGGCGCGACGGCCACTCACACCGTCGCGCGCTGCTATAGCAGCATCTCTACTACCCGAACGCACGTCGCGTGAGGAGATCCTTTCAATATTGGGTTCGTCTGAAGACTTGATGCAACGAAAAGCTCTGATGGACCTGGCCACAATCAACGTTACCGGCGAGCGCATTGGGTATTCCAGGAAAAGGGCGTTCAGCCACAATCCTTCTCACGATCAAAAAACCTCCCTACGACAAATCCATGACGACCCGCTTGTATTGGACGTTACCGCTGGTGGCGGCAGCATTCCCTTTGAAGCCGGCCGCCTTGGGTTGCGTTCCACCGCCATCGAACTTAACCCTGTAGCCGGTCTTATACTGCATGCTACCTGTAGATGGCCTCAACTATTCGGGTACGCTTTGCTGGAAGAATACAAAACCGTGGAGCCACGATTCCGGGAGCGAATTGAACAGCTAGCCGGAACAACCTATCCACCGGAGGAATCTCCTACCCCCGAGGAAATGCGAGCCAAGCTACAATCCGCGCTCGATGCAAACGGCGAGAGCACCCGTGCGCCTGTAGTTGTAGATACCCACCGGTATCGGGATGGATATCTCTGGGCGCGCACGGTCGAATGTCCCAGTTGCGGAGGCGTCATCCCTCTATCACCCAAGTGGAAGCTTAATGATGGAGGGAAGGGGATCAAATTGATACCCGATACGCAAAGTCGAACCTGCGGCTTCGCCATAGTAAATCACCCGTCCGAACACTCCACCGGCACCATCAACCGGGCTGTTCCGACGTGCCCCTATCCTGACTGCTTCGCGACTGCGCCCAAAGACTATGTGGCCAAGCAAGCACAGGCTGGGAAGCTTGGCGAGGTTATGTACGCCATATCGTACCGGGACGAGTATGTATTCATAGCACCCAATGGCAAAGAAAAAAAAGCTCACCTCGACGGATTCCGTACACCCACGACTGTTGATGACAATGGCATCTGGATAGCACAGACTTTGGAGGCCTTGGCACCAGAATGGGAAAAGAAAGACATTCTCCCCAACGAAAAGTTGGATGACGGAGACAAGACCAAAGACGCTATCAACTACGGAATGCCCACATGGGCCAGCATGTTCAACCCGCGTCAGCAATTGGTCAACGGATACTGCGTTCAAGCGTTTCGCGAATTAATCGATGAAGAGCGCACCTGCGGCCAACTAACCGATGAGCGTAAAGCTGCCTGGTGTTACATCGCTATCGCCCTCGACAAAATGCTGAACCGAAACGCGCGACTGGGCCGATGGATAGATTCCACCGGCACAGCTGGAGGGGTATTCGACCGTCACGATTTCGGCATGGTATGGTCACACTTCGAAATGCCCATCACAGAAGCGGATCGCGGTCTCAGCTGGGCAACATCCGCAGTCGAGAAATGCCTCACCGATATCATAGCGATGGCAGGACACCAAGCAGACATGCCATTCGCCCCCGATGATGAAGGCCACGGAAACGGATCCACCGCACCGCCTACTGAGATCATTATCGGCCCTGCCCAGTTTATTTTCGGCGTACCTGATGCATCAGTCGAATGCATCGTGTTCGACCCGCCATACCACAATAACGTCAACTATGCCGAGCTAAGCGACTTTTTCTACGTTTGGCTCAAACGGACAGCAGGCTACGTAATGCCGGAACTGTTCCCCAACTACTTGACCGACAAAGCTAACGAAGCAATCGCGTCACCGGCACGCTTGAGAGGACGTGTCGCAGCTGCCAAGAAATCTAACCCAAAGGCAAAAATATCAGCAGCCATGCTGGCCACCGAAGATTACCTCAACAAAATGGAGGCAATCTTCCAAGAGTGCCGACGCGTCATCAAGCCCGCAGATGACGGCGGGATCATGACCGTGATGTTCACCCACAGAGATCTCTCAGCGTGGGACGCCCTCCTCACTGCACTTATCGCGGCCGACTTCAACGTCACGCGCGTATGGCCAGTGAAAACTGAAGCCGAGGCAGCGTTGCACATCAAAGACAAGGCAGCAGCCCGCACTACAATGTTGATCGTTTGTCGTCCCAGGAAACACGATTGGCGAAACCAGCCCCCCAGTCCTTGGGCGGAAGTCGAGGCCGAAATCGGTTCCGCCGTTCGACAAGAGATCCCTGTACTTGCCTCTTATAACTTCCGGCCCGTGGACATTTACAACGCAGCATACGGACCAGCTCTCAAGGTCATCTCAGAAAATTGGGGTGCCCGTCGTCAAGTCCCGCACCCTGAACGACTTACTGACGATGACCCTTACCGCGTCACTCCGACCGACGCCCTAGAAGTTGCCCGCCGCGAGGTCACGAGGTGGCGTATGGCGGAAATCTCACAGACTTGGGCCGACTCACACCCTGACCCATTCACTGCCTTCTACATACTATCGCAGGACGGTGCGGGATCAGCGACCATGCCATTTGACGAGGCCAATCTGTTCGCAAAAGCCATCGGAATGGACTTTAACCACCCGCATGCGCGTAGAATCGCCGAAAAGAAAAAGGACAAGGTTACCTTAGTATCAGCCAAACAGAGGCTAGCCCGTGGAGATATCGACGCCACCAAACCACCCGTGACTGCACTCGATCAAGTGCACACAGCGATCGCATTGACGGAAAGAAGCAATTCTGAAGAAGGCGAGAATTGGCTGACCTGGAATGGCGTAGATATCGAAAGTCCTTCGTTCAAAGGCACGATCGAGTCGTTGTTGACCGTATTAAAACCGCGCCACGATGATTACGAACCAGGACACGCCCTGTACCAAAAGCTGTACACCAAAATCCACACGCCACAAACAGAGCAGTTCCAGATGGAGCTGGCTGAGTGATGGTATCCCGTCAATCCCCAGATGAGCGTGGACCGACATGGCACTGACAGACTTGACGCTACAACCTGATTATGACCGGGACAACTGCCCGGACATAGTCGAGGAATTCTACGTTCCCGTACTTGCGCAGGCGACGCTCTACGAGCGTACTACGTACACGTTCTCTGCCGGCGGACTAGTAGCAGCGGCCCGCGGATTGGAGCGCTTCCTTGAGCACAAAGGTCAAATAAGGTTGATCTGCGACCAATCCATTGACCAACGAGTACTAGATGCCATCAAGGCGGGACGACAGCAAGCGGACTACGTTCTACGTCAACTGGTGGGTCCTCAAAGCCTAACTGAGGCAGTTCCCGAAGACCTGGAAACCATTCGCCACTTGGAGTTGCTTACCTGGCTGGTCGCGCAAGGCAGGATCGACATAAAGATCGCTTACAAAGGCGGAGACATTCTATTCCACGACAAGACCGGCATCATGACAGATGCAAACGGCAATGTAGTTGCGTTCACTGGCTCCGCCAATGAAACTCGCAAGGGATGGGTAGACAACTACGAATCGATCAACGTATTCAGTTCGTGGCAGGAACCTAGCCGAGTCGAGCGACAGCAGCAGAAATTCAATCGACTGTGGCACAACCGATCAGGTCACGTCCATGTCGAGCCTATCCCAGACGACTACGTAGCTCATCTACGCGACTACGCTCCCTTGAGTCGACCAGCCAAACGAAAGACCGAGCCGGAGGATAACCAGCTACCTGAACGACACTGGCAGTACGTGGACAATCATATTCGGCACGATCCAGCCAGTACCATTGCCACGGTTCCTGCTCGGCTGTGGCCTCATCAGAAGGCATTTTTCGTCCAGCACAGCAAAGATGACGATGTCCCCATCCGAAAGTTAATCGCCGACGAGGTAGGCCTCGGGAAAACTTTGCAAGCAGCGTCGTTACTCAAGTGGAGAATTAACCAAAGCCGAGCCAAACGTTTCCTGATCCTGACACCGGCTGGAAGCCGATACCAATGGCAAGATGAACTCTACGACAGATTCAATCTGTCAGTTCCAGTGATGGAAAGGATCAATCGCAGAACAGTCCTGACCTACCCAGACGGACGGGTTGAGGACGCGCCGCCACAACACTGGCAGCAACCGCAAGCCATCGTCTCGTATTCCTGGGCCAGACACGGACAACAAGCCCAAGAAATGCTGCAACAGAGCGAACGGTACGACTTCATGGTAGTCGACGAAGCTCACCATGCCAGGTTTGAGACACCCAACAATCCTAATCACCGCGGCCCCAACCAATATTTACAACTCCTCAACAGATTGGCCCACCGTACGCATGACCTGCTACTCTTGACAGCGACCCCGATGCAAATCGCGGCCGTCGAACTATGGTGTCTGATAAATCTGTTGGAACCCGGGAAATGGCCCCTACAAGCTTTCGAAGATCTTTACCATCCAGAAGCAGCTAATATATTAGATCGGTGGATATTGGCTCGACATGCCTTTCGGCGTCATGCTGAAAGGCCCTCGGATCTACAGAGTCACGCAGCCCGAATTGTTTGGCAGGACCATGAAGAGTGGGTGATCAACCAAGTCCAAGACGACGAGGTAAGCAGGGCGGAAACTATCACATACATGCGCCAGCACGGACCAGTGTCAAAGTTGATGTCGCGGCATACCAGAGAACTGCTGAAAGAGTACCAACGGCTAGGTTATGACACTGCCGTACCCGAACGCAATGTCACGTCGGTACCAATCGACATGACAACCGCCGAGCGAAAACTTTACGAGGGTGTCAAGCCACTGATCGAAGAGGTCTACCGAGGACGGCCCGGGGTAAACCCGCAAGCATTCGGGTTCATAAGCACAACTTTCCATACACGCATAGGGTCGTCATTCTCAGCCTACGCCCGAAGCTTGCGCAAGCAACTCGAGAGACGCTTCGAGGCGAAAGCGGCAGATATAGCAGTCGACGAAGGAGACTGGCAATTGATTGCCCAGGTCGACGCCGATGAACAGGACGACCAAACAGATGTTGCCGACTTGATCCCTGCCATATCGCTGACCAGCAAGCAAATCCACCTGCTTCAACGTACTGTGGAAGCCGCCGATCGACTCTCCTTCACCGACAGCAAATTCCAAAAGCTCCGGGAAACCTTAGACAGCCTTTACCGCCAAGGCCACCGGAGAATAATCGTGTTCACACAATTCCGGGACACGCAATCCTGGCTGGAACACCAACTGGCCAATGCCTGGACCCTAACTTGCTTACATGGCGCCGATAGACAGCAATACCGAGAAAGTCGAGCGAAACGCCTCGAGCACCTCCGCGATAACAAACAAGGGGGCCTCTTACTCTGCACCGAGAGTGCATCAGAGTCTCTCAACCTGCAGTTCTGCACCGCGCTTGTCAATTATGACATCCCGTGGAACCCAATGAGGCTGGAGCAACGAATCGGTCGCATTGACAGAATAGGCCAACTTGCAGAGGTAGTACAAGTTGTCAACTTGTACTACCAAGGAACCGCCGAATGGCGCGCTTACCAAGCGATGCGTCGTCGCTTAGAGGCGATAACCGGGAGCGTGGGACCATATCGCCCCATACTAGACGCCACCATGCCCAGCATGATCAGGGATTGTATCGATGGCAGTGTCGACGACTCAGACATGGATGACGCGATGGTAGCACTGACCAGCCAGCCGATTGCCGACCTTGACGAATGGCACATTACTGGTATTGCCGATGCGTTAGACGACCCTAGGGTAGACTATACTCGGTTGACTGCGTTGGCCGCAAATCAAATGCTCTTGCCCCAAGGTTGGTTCACTTCCCCTGCCGGTATTAACCATTGGAGCCTGACGGGCCCGGACGGTCAGACGACAGTAGTCACAGCCGATCCCGACAAGTATGACCCAGACGCGGTTGACTGGTTTGGGCCCGGCAATGAGGTTTTCGACACCCTGCGACGGTTGCACAGGGTCGAGCATGCAAACTGACAACGGCAACGGTGAGCAGTATGTAGCGTCGGGTCGCCAGGCGTGTAAACGACCAGCATTCTCGCCGTCGTATTTGCGATTGCGGCCGCGTTAGCCTGCTCTTCAGGCAATCCGTTGAACCGCACGAGCCAGAAATAATGGAGAGGATCTGCGCACGACACCCCTTTAAGGGCAGACTCCTATTGAATCCACATCCCGGTTTCTCCATTCTCGGGTAAGGAACAATCTGGGCACCAATGGTTTCGACCGCCGCCTCATCCCAGATCGCCGCCGAGAGCACGCTCGAACGCCGCCAGACCCGCACGCCGACGACAAAGAGGGACGGTTCCTGCAACGCCGCATCCAGCGCCCTAACACCGTTTGACCTCCTGACGCCAAACCAGTACGCTACATGCATATCTCCGGCTGACATCAACCATGACCGGAGGACGCTAGGATGAACGAAACCAACCGTACCCTCCAGACCGCCGAGCGACTGATTCGCGAACGGTTCCCCAGACACTTCGGCGACCGCTACAGCATCGACCGCATCGTGGGCAGCTCCTTCGGCCGCGAAGACTGCGAAATCAACTACATCACGGTCTACCTCACGCCCGGCGGTCCACCGCTGGACCACCGGGAAACTAACGAGTTCGACCTCCTCCTCAAAGAGGAGCTGATTGTCTACGATATACGCGACTGGCCAGCCGTCGCCTTCGTAACCCAGGACCGCGACGTGACATGACGACCGGCCAATTCCAGCCGCCGTTGCCGCTAGACCCAACCGCCCTTATCGACAGCGCCGATCACGCCGTCAACAACGCGCCCCCCGGCGGCCCATCGCGCGAAGCAATACACCGGGCCATCAGCACCGCCTACTACGCCGTGTTTCACGCCATCAACGCCAGCAACGCTGACGTCCGGCACGGCGTCCCAACGAACGCAGCCACTGTCCAAGCTTGGACCAACACCTACCGGCAAATGAGCCACGGCTTCGCAACGGGAAACCTCCGCCGAAACCTGTTCAACTTGACCCACAACGCACGACTCCTGGCCAACCACTTCATCAACCTGAAGACCGCCCGCGTAACCGCGGACTACGACCCCAACCGAGTCCTGACCGTCGGAGACGCGAACTTCTGGATCGGAGAAGCCAGGGCCGCCCTGATCGCCCTGCAAGCCATGACCGTGGCCGAACGGCAAACCTTCAGCAACATAACACTTACCGGAAACCCATAATTTCTCAACCGGTGGCGCCATCCCCGATCACTGACCGACGATGATCACAATGGCGTCAATAAGCCGTCCCGTTCGTCGTCAGCATCTTGACGTTCCCACCAAAACCCCAGAACACGAACACGCAAACGGCGACACGGGGTCTGTTGCGCACACTGGTCAAGTGGCGGCAGTTGCTCGGAGAGGGTTTCGGAAGACGCCGGGTCGGGTAGGTAGATTGCGGTGTCAGGGATCAAAATTGTGCCGGTTTCCCCGGCCCGCCAACTAAACTAAAGCCAAGGTGGGATGTACATTTAAGTGGCGATGATGATCAGGTGGGTTAAGCCCGTGAATCCCTCTCATCCGTACTTGGAGAACGACCCGGCTCCGTCGTTTGACCCCCACCATCTGCGCATTTCACCTTGGCTTTAGTTTAGGTGCTGGGCGAGGGAGACCGGCAGGAGCAGCCCAGCATTGGCCACCAAGCGGTGGTCGTCGAAAGAGACTTGGATGCGGTCGGGGTGCTCCAGTGGTAGCATCTATTGCGTGCTCCTTGTTTCTGGTTGGCTTGCTATCTCGCAAACCATTATCCCAGATGCACAGGAGCACTTTCTTACCCATTCCACCCGCCGCGACACTTATCTTGTCGGTGGATTGGGGCTTAGTATTACAGCCGCGCTTCGAGGGAAGGACTCATGTCGCTGACCGTGCCCGAAGTTAGACGGCTGTTATGCAGGCTGCTGTGACTACTTTATGAGAGCGCTGACCTGCCTATATGGTAGCCGTGGTGGAGCCGGTGGCACCAAGCTCGAGCCTTGGAATACATTACAAGGTACTCTTTCAGAGGCCCTCGATTCAAGTGCAACTGTAATATTAGAATGAATCCCACGATTCGCGTTAGCGCTAAGATTTCGGGAATAGTGCCCCGTGAGGGAGCACCACGGTGGGAAAAATCGACGCAAACCCGGTTAGGGGGAAATTGACAGGGTGAACAGGGAGGAGCCAAATGCCGGAGGAACAAACCCAGTTGATCAAATACGACATCGCTCACCAATTCGGTCTGTGGACCGCTCGGAGCGCCATGAGGGGTTGGGGCCAGCAAAACGTTAGCCAAGCTCTGGGAACGGTCGATTTTAAAGCCTTGTTCTATCCTAAGGATGAAATCGTTGGTGCGGACGAATTTAGGCGTTGGCACGACGAGGAAATTCGCAAGCTGAAACGTCTTGAATTCAAGACAGACCAAGGCAAGCGCATAGCGCTGGAAGGGGCATGGGCAGCGAAGATGCTTGCCATATACCTCAAGACGACTTGTTACCTTGCAGGTTTCGGTAGACCGGGGTTGTCCCAGGTGATTCATCCACCGATCGACCGTAATTTGGTTCGGAACCTAAAACGCGAATTTGCCACTTGTCCCGAAATCCTGCGTGGATTGCCCGCATTCAAGCCGTCGAATGGTGGAATTGGCGGAATGAGTGAAGCAGACTACGATAGTTGCATCGCGTCCTGTAGGTTGGTGGCCGAAAAGCTCGGATGCAAGCTCATCGAAGTTGAGCAGTTCTGGACACCGACGTGACCTGTTGGGGTTCTAAGTAGACCTTCAACACAATCTCGAGTTGCCGAAAGTAACCTGGTGCACGGTCACGAAGCGGGCCCCAGTACCTTCAGGTCGTTGGAGGCGGGTCAGGTGGCCCCGGCCAATACGATGTACTGCGTCGCGTCGGCAGAGTTCCAGTCTATCAATTGCACCTCAGTAATTGGTATCTGCATCAACCAGCCTGACTGAGGCATCGGTGGATGTTGCGTTAGCCGGAGGTAGTGTCCCGTCAATAGGTGTAAAAGCGCGTCATCCCTTTTTGATGTTGATTAGGCCGCTGCGTGCAGCATATTGGGCGTCGGCAGTGCCTCGTTGCCGGCGGCGTTGGGGATGGTGAGGTAGCGGCGGGCTTCGGCCCACTCGTCGTGTTGCTCGGCCAGCACCGCGCCCAACAGGCGCCGCGCCGACAGCCGGTTGGGGAAGATGCCCACCACGTCAGTCCGGCGACGGATCTCCCGGTTCAGCCGTTCCTGCGGGTTGTTGGACCACAGCTTCTGCCAGTGGGCCACTGGGAAGGCCGTGAAGGCTAGCATGTCCGGCGCAGCGTCCGCCAGCAGTTCGGCCACCTGGGGAAAGGCCTCCCGGAGTTGTTCCACCACTCGGTCCAGTTGGCCGTGGACCTCGGCGGGAGACAGTTGCTGGTAGATGGTGCGCACCATGGTGGCCACGCCAGGTTGGGCGCGCTTGGGCACTCGGGTGAGCAGGTTGGCCATGAAGTGGGTGCGGCAGCGTTGCCAGCTGGCCCCGGCGAACACCGCGGCGATGGCGTTCTTCAGCCCCCCTGCTTTCGCAGGGGCAGGCTCTGGTGGGCATCGGAGGTAACCAGCTCCACCCCGCTGAGGCCCCGAGCGGTCAACGACCTCAGAAAGGCCAGCCAGAAGGCGCCGTCCTCGCTGGTGCCCACGTCCAGGCCCAGAATCTCACGCTGCCCGCCGGCATTGACCCCCGTCGCCACCACCACGCAGACGTTGACGATGCGACCGCCCTCCCGAACCTTCTGGGTCAGGCCGTCCAGCCATACGTAGGGGTAGGGCCGCCGTCCAGAGGCCGACCCAGGAAACTCTCCACCACTTCGTCCAGTTGCTCGCAGATGCGCGACACCTGGCTGCTGGAGATGCCATCGCAGCCCAAGGCCTTGATCAGGTCATCCACCCGACGAGTGGAGACTCCCTCCACGTAGGCCTGCTGGATCACCGACAGCAGAGCCTTCTCGCTGCGCCGCCGTGGTTCCAGCAGGCTGGGGAAGTAGCTGCCTTCCCGCAGCTTGGGAATGTGCAACGCCATGGTGCCCACCCGGGTGTCCCAGGTGCGGTTGCGGTAGCCGTTGCGGTAGGTGACCCGCTCCGGGCTGCGTTCGCCGTGCTGGGCGCCGATCTGGGCGGAAACCTCGGCGTCCATGATGCCGTCCACCAGGACCCGCAGGGCTTCCCGCAGAAAGTCCACGTCTCCGTCCATACCACGCTTGCGTAATAATTCCAAAAGATCCATTCTTTGCTTGACCACCGTCGTTCTCCTTGTTCTGGTTTGTTGTTGCCATCAAGGATGACGCGGTGGTCAGCGTTTTGCCAACCGCCTAACTCTTACACCACTTCCTGGGACTCTACTGTCGGTAACCCGGTACAACCCAACCAGTAGCGCATCCGGACAATGGACGGGACAGCGTGCCGCCCAGCCTGCTGGCCACGGCGCTGCTGTTGCAGACCTACGACAAGGCGAGCGACGCCGAGGCCAAGGCGAGGGCCGACTTCGACATCCGGTGGAAGAGCCTGCCCTCCGCCACGACCGAGGGTGGCGTTGGGGATTGAGATTGAGGATAGACCCTTTGCCAAGAGTACCCTTTGCCAAGAGCACGCTGCAGATGTTCCGGGCGCAGTTGATACTGCACGACAAGGTGCGGGAGATATTCGAGAGTAGTCTGTGCTTGGCTCGCCAGTCGGGCTACTTGAATACGCGCTCTCAGGCTGGTTTTGAGCCTTGGATGACTTGTGAGTCGTCCAAGGGCTGAAATCGCTGTCACAGCTCGTATTTGTATCCTCTATGGCGATTTCTCAGCACGATCGGATAGCGGTTTTCTAAGCTGGTGATGAATTGGCCACCGTACCGTTCGAAAGTACGGTGGCGAGTTTCCACGTGGTTCGGTTTGTCGTATTAGCTGTTCTCACGGCACCGTTATTCGGGCGGGGTTGGTGTAGTCGGATCTGACGCCGTTGTTCTTGAGTGCGGGTGCCCTGCAGATGTGTCTGGCGCCGGACTGTCTTGCCGTTTCCCATACTCACAAACCGGCCTCGCCAAGCCCGGGACGGGGGCTAACCAGCGTAAGCGCCATAGGTAATTCGCTACATTAAGTCTATCCACCAAAACTGAGGTGAATGGACATGCGAATTCCGAGACTACCCGCCAGACCGTG
Organism: Dehalococcoidia bacterium; assembly: GCA_965220105.1. GTDB lineage: Bacteria > Chloroflexota > Dehalococcoidia > Lucifugimonadales > UBA3495 > Bin87. The sequence goes on from OZ244811.1 coordinate 1,045,394, forward strand.
GGTTGCGGTCGCCGCCGTAGTGGCAGCCGCTGCAATCCTGCTAACCGTCATCCACCAAGGCAACGCAACGGCCAACACCGGCCCGCCAGGAACACCGGATAACACCCTGGCCCACCTGATCGTCCCAGACGGTGAGGAACCCCGCATCCGGGTCAGCTGGGATGCACCGGATGCCGAGGTGTCCGACTACACCATCACCAGAGCCGACGGCCAGACATTTTCGGCCAACGGAGCAGCCACCACGTTCTCCGACCACACGGTGCAGCCGGGAACAACGTACGCCTACTCCGTCGCGGCCCACAGCGCCGATGGCGCCAGCCCATCCTCTGAATCAGCCTCCGCAGATGTCCCGGACGCGCCCTCGGCGCCCGGCAACCTTACCGGAGCCGTGGCAGAACCCGACACCGCGGACGAAACCGCCACCGTCAACCTGACGTGGACGGCATCCACGGTGCCAGCGGCCGACCAGTGCGACACGGCCTACCCACTGACCGGTTACACCATCGTCCGTTCCGACGGCGACCAGGAAACCGAACTCGGGACTGCGGACGCCGGCGCAACGTCGTTCAACGACACCACCGCCGCCTTCAGCACCAGCTACACCTACCGAGTCACGGCCCGCAACGCCATCGGCGCCAGCCCGGCTTCTGAAACCTCGGTAAGTGTGTTCTCACGACCCGTGTTGCCACCCACCGGGCTAACCGCCTCGATCGCCGACCCCTTTGACGACAACATCTCGCTGTCGTGGAACGCGCCAAGCGAAGGACCGGACATTGTCCAATACTCGGTACACCGGTACCTGGGCCCAGATCCCTACGAGGGGACCGACATACCCGTCACGACATTCGTTCCGGCTCCCGAGACCTCCGTGGTGGACGCCACCGCCGAGGCCGGCGTCACCTACTCGTACCTGGTCATAGCCCACAGCGCGTTCAACGTCAGCCTGCCGTCCGACACCGCCGTCATCGAAGCGCCGGCGTCAGCAACCGGGCTCACCGCCACCGCCGCCGACGCCGCGATTGACCTCGTCTGGAACGCCCCGGCCGCCGGAACGCCGGGCGCCTACCGAGTGGAACGTCAGCCGCTGGACGGCGAATGGACGAACATCGCCGACACCACGGCGACCAGCCACTCCGACGGCACGGCGCAACCCAATAACGCCTACCGGTACCGGGTGCAGCACCGCAACCAGCACGGCGGCTCCACTTGGACCGAGTCCAGCGAGGTCACGCTGCTGGCCGTCCCGGGCAAACCGACCAGTTTCGGCGTCACCGACGATAGCAATGACAACGTCCTCTCTTGGACGGCCCCACAGGAATCGGTCATCGACGGCTACCGCGTCAGGCACCAGAGCAACGACGGAGACTGGCAGCAGCTGGCCGACGGCATCACCAACACCGGCTATCGCCACGTTGACGCACCGGCCGACGTGACCCACGGCTACGCCGCGCAGGCCTACAACTCCGCCGGCAACGGCCCCTGGTCGGACACCGCGTCCGCCACACGGGTCACGCCTCCGGGAACGCCACAGAACGTCGCCGCCGAACTGGTCGGCAACGACATCGTACTTTCGTGGGAACGTCCCGACACCGTCCACATCGGCGGCTACACCGTGCGCCACCAGGCCGGTGGAGCTGCGTACGTCGAGAGCGAACGTCTCCCAGAGGGCCAGACCAGCTTCCGCATGAGCGACGTGACCGGCGACGTGGCTTACCGCATATCCGTCCGCGCCCACAACGACGCCGGCGACAGCCCGTGGTCTCCCGAAATACAGGTCATGCGCCGGCTGGTCCCGTCGGTACCCGCCAACGTCACGGTCAGTGTCGGCGAAACCGACATCGTCCTTTCCTGGGGAACGCCGGAAGTTGGCGCCCCCGACGGGTACCACGTCGAGTACGGCGTTGACGGCTCCGACCAACCGGCGACAGAGACACTGCCGGCGGAGCAAACTTCCTTCACCCACTCCGACAACATCGAGGGCGTGACCTACCAATACCGCGTCCGCGCCCACAACGGCGCCGGCGAGGGCCCGTGGTCAGACACCCTCACCGCCAGCCGCACCCTGGCCCCGCCGGCTCCCACGGGACTGACGACCGAGGTGAGCGGCTCCCTCATCACCCTGTCGTGGACCGCCCCCAACGGCGGCATTGTGGACAGCTATGAGGTCGAGTACGGCGTCCTGGACTCCGACGAGACCAGCGCCGCCACGGTTGACGCCGCCGAGACCGGCTTCGAACACTTCGGCGCCCAGGGCGACGTCACCCACCGGTACCGGGTTCGCTCGGTCAACTCAGCCGGAGCCAGCGCCTGGGACGGCCCGGTGGAAGCAATGTGGGTCATGCCGCCCGGCGTGCCCACCAACGTGAGCGCCGACACCAACGGCGACGACATCCTCATCAGCTGGAACCGACCCGACAGCGTGTTCCTCGACGCGTACCACGTCGCGCAGCGCCAGCAGAATACCGAGGACTGGGACACCACCGTGGTTGCGGCGGACCAGACCAGCCACCGCCACGCCGGCCCGACTCCGGGAACCACCTACGAGTACCGGGCCCGGTCCGTCAACGCCGGCGGCGTCAGCGAATGGACCTCCACTGTCACCGGGGTCTGGTACGACACCGCCGCACCGCCGGCGCAGTTCATCTACACCCCCATGGGAACCAACCGGATACTGGTGAAGTGGACCCCGTCCCTGACACCGGACATCCAGCGCCACCAGCTCCGTCACAACAGCGACGGCGGCGACTGGACCGAGGTCAACATCCCGAAGCGGCAACCCTACCACTTCGCCAACTGGACCACGGAACAGGAATTCTTCGAATTTCAGATCCGCTCCCGCAAGGATGGCCAGTACGGCGACTGGTCGCCGGTCTCCCGGGCCTACGTGTCCATTCCGGACGCCGTGACGTCCCTCAGGGCCAACCTTGAGAGCAGCAGCGGAGTTCGCCTGCACTGGGAACACCCCGCCAGCGGGATCCCGCACACCTACCAGGTCCAGAGGCTCCAGGACGACGGCAGCTACGCCGACATCGGCGTCACCGCCGCCGGCAGCCAGACCACCAGGAGTTTCCTGGACACCTCCGGCGCCACCAGCGCCTACCGGGTGGTGGCCGCCAACCACGCCGGACTCAGGGGAGAACACGCGGAGAGCGCCACCGCCACCGCGACCGTCCCCGAGACAATCCGCGTCTGGCCCGACATGCCCCAGAACCTGACGACCATGATGCTCGACCCGGGCACCGTAAAGCTGAACTGGTACCCGCCCGCAGAACGCGCCCGCCAAGTGGATGCCTACCGCATCTACCGAAAACGGGCCGACGACAACCGCGCACTGGGCGCCTCCTACCGGGACCACGTCCTGGTCGCCCTCACCGGCAACGCCAACACGCACCACATCGATCACACCGCGCAACCCGGCGTGACCTACGAGTACGGCGTCGCCGCCTACTGGGACGGCGCCTATCACCCGCTGGGCCAGATTTCCAACCGGGCCTACGCCCGGCCGTGGGAATAACCGGACCGAACGGGGTCCCGTCATCTCGGCGGGATCCCAACCCCTCACGGAGACCGGACACGCCATGCGCACCCCGGATACGCCAATGGCAGAGAGGCGCGCCTACCTGAACCGCTGGCCCAGGGCGGGGGCGACGTTGATTGACTTCGCCATCTACCTGGGCCTGGTCGTCGTCATCGCCGTCGTAAGCGTAGCCACCCAGCACGAGTTCAACCAACTGGCGATCCAAATATTCCTCCAAGCCGCCAGCGTGGCCTACCACGCCCTGACCATCCACCGTTTCGGCGGCACCCCCGGCCACCTGGCCGTCCATGCCCAAGTGGTCAACCACCGCACCGGGGAGAAGCTCTCCATCGGAAGATCCACCGCCCGGGCGCTGCCGGGAATGCTGGACATGTTCTTCGTGCCGATCTGCATCAACGCCGCCTACGTCATGACCAGGCCCGACCGACGCCACATCTACGACCTCATCACCAACACCGTCGTGGTCAGCAAAGCGGACACCGCCGTGCGGAACGCGTCGGAGACCCAGAGCAACCGCACCGGTCTTTAAGCAAAGCTCCGCCGACTCACCCATCGGCCGAAAACCGGAGGGAACCATGGACCACGCCAGCACAACCCACACACCAGCATTTCAACCGCGGAACATCCGCCGACGCGTCATGCCGGTCCTGGCGGTCCTGACCGCCCTGGTCATCGCCATCTGCGCCGCCCTCATAGCTCCCCTACCCAACCATGGGCCCACCGCGGAAGCACAGACCGACCAGCCACCGGACCGCCCCAGCGGGCTCAACACGCAGGCCCTCCACGACCAGGTCATCCTCACGTGGGACAATCCCGCAGACGCCAGCATCACCCACTACCAGATCCTGAGACGGGACCACGCCGTTGGCGAGTTCGTCACCATCGTCTCAGACACCGGCTCCAACGCAACCACCTACACAGACCGCACCGTCGAGCCGGAGCAAAGCTACGTGTACCGCGTCAAGGCGGTCAACCAACACGGCGCAGGCGAGTCGTCCAGCTACTCCCGCGCCGACACTCCAGCAGCGCCCGTCAACCCAACGCCCACGCCCGACGCGACCGAGGAACCCAAGGAAAACGACCAGGCCCGCAGTGATAGTCCGCCGGACCGACCTCAGGCGCCGACGCTGGCCGCCGGAGACTCGCAGATCACGGTTTCCTGGACCGCTCCCAATGACGGCGGCAACCCCATCACCGGATATCTGCTCCAGTGGAAACGCTCCGGCCAGAGCTTCAACGCGTCCCGACAGGCAACCGACGAAGCACCGCCCCACGTGATCACCGGACTGGCCAATGGCGCCGCCTACCAGGTGAGGGTCATCGCGATCAACGACCAGGGCAACAGCCCGCCGTCCCTGCAGAGCCAGGCCACCCCGGCCGGCCCGCCCAACCCACCGACAAACGTGGTGTTGGTCCCGATGGACGGAGAATTCCTACTCGCGTGGGAGGAACCGACCCACACCGGAAGCCCCATCATCGAATACACCGTGCAGTAGAAGAGCTTCTGGCAGCAGTACGGCACATCCCAACAAACCAAGACGCCCCATGACAACCGCCTGGTCACCATCGGAAACCTGGTCAACGACCGGGAGTACACCGCGCGGATCAAGTCCAGAAACAGCCTGGGCGAGAGCCCGTGGTCTGCTGAGTTCACCGGCACACCCATGGAACCGCCCAAAGCCCGGCCCTCCGGCCTCAGCTTCGCCCAGATCCACAACGCCGGAGCCACCGCCACGGTTACCTTCGATCCCAACGGCTACCAGCAGACCATGTACCTGCGTTACAGCAAGGTCCTGGTACACCCGCTCAGCTATACGGTAATGAGCGTGGACGCGTCGGCAGCATCCCACGCCGTGTTCGAGATCACCGGCCTCCGGTCCAACACCAGGTACTACATTGAAACATCCCCCTATCCGGGCTTCGAGTACGGCGACGCCAAGGTGCGCGGCTACCTGACCACCACCGAGACCGCACCTGACGTCATCGGATTCGCAGTAGAGCAACAGTCGCAGGACACCATCGGACTCCGCTGGCAATCCACCCGTGACGCCAACAAGTACGACCTGGAGTTCAGGGAAGACGACACGAGCGGCTGGACGAGTGTCCCGGGAGACTTCGACAACCTGCCCAGCGCCTCGGACTACCGCATCCTGAGAACCGAGGTCTCCAACCTGGAGTGCGACACGCCCCACCACTTCCGGCTCCGGATCCGCAACCAAGCGGACGGATCCCGCTTCAAGACCCAGTGGAGCAACCACAGGTACCGTTACTCCATCAGAACTACCGAGTGCCCCCAGCCGGAGCGCATCACCAACCTCACGGCGGACATCAAGCCAGACTGCGCCACGCTGCGCTGGACGCCGCCCACCGGCAACCGGCACCAGAAATACCAAGTCGTACGCCGCGCCAGCGGGCAGCAAACCCTCCTGAACGACAACTGGTACAGCAGCGTCTACAACGACTGCAGCCAGCAGTACCGGGACGGCCACCAGCACCGCTACACCGTCCACGCCCTGGACGGCTCAGGCAACGAATTCGGCGAGATTTCGACGCCGAACCTCACCTACGGACCCCAGCGGGCCCCCGACGCCCCCCGAAACGTCCGCCTCACCAGCGACGGGCAGCAACTCCGCATCCTGCGGTGGGACGACGTGAACGACGCCTGGCTCACCGGATACGTCGTCCAAAGGCGCCCCTACGCTTCCCGGCCAACCATGGCCCACGACCCCGGGATACCCGGATACCACCTCCTGGACAACAGTTGGACCACCCTCCGGAGCGCCATCCGAGGCAACACCGCCGAGACCCACACGGACCAGGCAGACGCCGGCAGCAACCGGTACGCCTACCGGGTACAGGCCTGCAATCAGGCTGGCTGCAGCAACATCGACGTATTCAACAACTTCGACTGGGCCTTCATGGCACCGTAGCCAGAGCGACGATGAACCGTATGGGGCACAGCAAGTGGCCGCTCCATGCCAGCCAAAACACCATTCTGACCAGTAACCCAGCACTTCCGGGAGATGCCGAGCATGAAAAACCCAGGCAAGCCAAGAGCCACACTACTAGCTGCCGCAGCGCTCATCGCCGTCACCGCCGCCATCGTGGTCGCCACCGCTTACCATGCCGCCGAGGCGAACCAACCGGGCATATGCAGCCGCACCCAACAGGTCCAGGACGCCATCCTGGCGGTCCTGCCCGACGTCAGCGACTGCGCCAACGTCTCGACTTCAGACCTGGCGTCCATCACCGGCACGCTGGACCTCTCCGGCCAGGAAATCGACACACTGCACCACGAGGACCTGAACGGCCTCACCGCCGTCCGGGTGGTGGACCTGTCGGACAACGACCTGGACCTCATCCCGCCGGACCTGTTCAACGAAACAACCTCCCTGGAGAAGATGCTCGTCAACGACAACGCACTCATCCGGTTGCCCACCAACCCCTGGGTGACCAGCCACAACCTGATACGGATCGACGCCTCCAATAACGGCATCGACGAGCTGCACGCCGACGCCTTCCCGTACCCCAACCTGCGGTACGTGGACCTCTCGAACAACTCCATCGACCGGTTGAACGGCGACGAGTTCGATGCCGCCACCAGGATCGAGGAGATCAATCTCGAGAACAACCAACTGTACGGCGTGGCCGCCTACTGGCACGGAGCGGAAAACCTCCAGACCCTCCAGCTAGCCGGCAACCCCGGAGCCCCCTATGAGATTCCGGTCAGCCTGGACGACCTCGGCGGCGCGGTGTTCCAGGTCAGCATCGAAACCGGGATCCCCTTCCCGTTGGCAGTCGAGCTATCGGCAACCAACGGCGCCCTGTCCCACCACACCGTGACCGTGCCGAACGGCGCCGTCCACAGCCACGTCCTCAGCGCCGTTCCCAGCGGAGCCGGACCGGTCGCCGTCTCCATCGACAGCGCAAATTTCGCCCGCGGAACCCAGACCGGCATTGTGCTCACCACGGGGCCCGCCGTCAGCATCGACGCCAGCAGCGCGGCCCAGGGCGTCTGCGGCCGCACCCGTCAGATACAGGAAGCCCTGTCCGCCCACTTCAACGAACACTGTTCCACCATCGACGAAGGCCAGCTCTCCCACATTGACGGCCACTTCGCCGTCGTGAACGCCGGCATCGAGAACTTCAAGACCGGCGACCTGGCCGGCCTCAGCAGCGTCGACGACCTGTACCTCTACGGCAACCAAGTGTCGGAACTGCCCGAGGGCTTCTTCAGCGGAGCCGGCAACTTCAAGCGCGTGCTGCTCCAGGACAACCCCGGCGCCGACTTCCCTCTCAACCTCTCCGTCGTGCGCAAGGCCGACGGCAGTATGGCGGTCGCCGCACGCGAGGGAACTCCCTTCATCATCAGGGTTACGCTGGAGGCGGATGGCGGCGCCCTGAGCGAACGCGTCCTCTACATATACGGCGGCGACACCGAGAGCCGTTCCTTCTCGGCAACTCCCGACCAGCCGGGCAGTACGGTCAACGTCCGCATCGCCGAGGCGAAGTTCCAGGACGAATGGCAACTGCTCAAGCACTCCTACTACGACGGGTTCTACCTGAAGGTCGCCGGACACGAGGAACCGGAACAGGACGCCGCCGTCGCGACGCCGGATTCCACTCCCGCTCCAACGCCGACTCCGGAGCCAACGGCAACGCCGGCTCCGACATCGCCGCCGCCGGCTCCCACCAACCTGACCGGCGCCGTCAACGACGACGGCGCCGTCACCCTCAGCTGGAACGCCCCTGCCGACGACACGGTGACCGGATACCGGATCCTCAGGCGTCGGCCGCTGGAGGGCGAGCCCCACCTGCTGGTTTACGTGAACGACACCGGCAGCACGGTAACGACCTACACGGACGCCGCCGTCGACGCCGGCACCCGCTACGCCTACCGGGTAAAGGCCATCAACGCCGCCGGCGTGGGAGCCCGTTCCAACTACGTCCGGGTCGAACCGTAGCCAACCCGGCCTAACCCGATCCAACCGATGCAAGGAGTAGGCGCCGTATCCGGATGCCCGGAGGTGGCCCGACTCCTTGACGGCGTCTACTCAAACCGGCCGTTCCCACGACGCATCGGCATGGACGCCACCTCCCGGTGTGCCAGGGCTCGTCGGCAAAGTCAACGCGTCAGTTACACCGCCGGGTCAGCCGGCTCGTCGGCGCTGCCCATGCGGTAGCCGACGCGCGGCTCGGCGAAAATGTACCTGGGGTTGTCCGCGTCCTCGCCCAGCTTGCGCCGCAGCCGCATCAAGTGGGTGGCGATCACCCGCGGACTGCCGGAGTTGTTCACGCCCCACACCCGCCGCAGCAGGTGCTCGTAGGTCAGCACCCGCCCGGCGTTGACTGACAGTTCGGCCAAAAGGTTGTACTCGGTGGCCGTCAGCTGCACCGGCTGGCCCGCCACCGTCACCCGCCGCCCGGCGTAGTCGATGGTGAGCTCACCGCGCACGTAGGGTTCCGAAGGCTCCATCCGCTCCGGGGTCGCCCTCCGGCGCAGGGCAGCCTGGATTCTGGCCAACAACTCGGTGGACGAGAAGGGCTTGACGAGGTAGTCCTCGGCTCCCATGTCGAAGGCCCGGGCGATCACCTGGTCCCGGCCGTAGCCGGAAAGGAAGATAACCGGCACGTTGGCAATGTTCAGGATGTCCCGCATCAGTTCGATGCCGTCGGTATCGGGCAGCACCAGGTCCAGCAGTACCACGTGGGGTCGGTCCTCCGCCATCAGGCGCAAAGCCTCCTCCGGCTCGCTGGTGACGGCAACCGCGTAGCCCGCCTCCGACAGCGCGTCGCGGACGTAACGCAGGGCCTGGGGGTCGTCGTCCACCGCCAGGACGCGCACCCGCTCCCGTCCCTGGAACCCCGAACGCAACGCCGGTGTGCGGGGAACCGTGGCCGTCTCCTCCACCGCCGGCAGGGTGAAGGTGAACCGGGCCCCCAGGCCCGGGCCGTCGCTCTCGGCCCGGATGCGGCCCCCGTGGGCCTCCACGATGCCCCGGCAGATGGCCAGCCCCAGGCCCGCCCCCAGGCCCCCGTCCCCACGGTCGTCTGCCTCCAGGCGGGTGAACTTGCGAAACAGGTAGGGCAGCCGCTCCGACGAGATGCCCACCCCGTCGTCGGCCACGGAGAAGGCCACGTGAACGCCCTCGTGTGCGGCACTCAGCCGGATGGCCGACGCCTCCGGGGAGTGCCGGGCCGCGTTGGACAGCAGGTTGCCCAGCACCTGCGCGATGCGCCGCCGGTCCGCCGTCACCCGGGGCAGGTCCGGCGGCAGGTCGATGCGGATGTTGCTCCGGCCCCCGCCGCTCAGGAACGTGTTCCTGGCCCGGTCCACCAGGACCGCCGGGTCCGAGGGTTCGAGGACCACCGACAGGGTGCCCGCTTCGATGCGGGCCGCGTCCATCAGGTCGCGGATCAGGTCCAGCATGTGGTCGGCCTGGCCGTCGATGATGCGAAAGAACTGCTGCACCTCGGCGGCGTCCAGAACCGACGAGGTACGCAGTACCGCGGCGGCGGAACCTTTGATGGAGGTGAGGGGCGCCCGCAGCTCGTGGCTCACCATGGCCAGGAACTCCGCCCGCTGCAGTTCCAGCTCCTCCAAAGGCGTCAGGTCCTGCAGGGTGACCACCACGGTCTCCACCGTGCCGTCCTCGGTGGGGATGGGCGTGGCGTTGATGATGGTGGTTACGCTCCGCCCGTCGGGGACCCCGATCACGATCTCCTCGGCCCGCACCGTCTCCCCGCTGCTGAGCGCCTGGGCCAGCGGGAACTCCGCCAGGGAGATCTCCCGGCCGTCGGCGCGCCGGAAGGTGAGCACCTCCAGCAGGTCCTCCGGCGACTGGTCCGGGTTGCGCAGGCTGTCCACGATCCGCCGGGTCTCCCGGTTGAAGGACAGCGGCGCTCCCGTCCCGGCGTCGAAGACTATCACGCCCACCGGCGCGGTGTTGATCAGGGTCTCCAGGTCGCTCCTGGACCGCTGCTCATCCCGGTGCCGGCGGGCGTTGGCGATGGCCATCGCCGCCTGAGCGGCGAACATCACCAGCGTGTCCTCGTCCTCCGGGGTGAACTCGCCGCCCCCTTCCTTTCCCGAAAGGTAGAGGTTGCCCACGTGCTGACCCCGCAGACGGATGGGCGCGCCCAGGAACGCCTTGACCGGCCCCAGGGGCGGGCCGATCTCGGGTAGGCCGAGGGCAGTGGTGTAGGCGGAGAAGTCTGCCACCCGCAACGGCTCGGGCAGCCGGCTCAGGTAAGCGAAGAACCCCGGCCCCCCCGGAAGGTCGACGAACCGCTGATGTTCATCCGGCGTCAGGCCCGAGGTGATGAAGTCCTGCATCCCTCCCCCCTCGTCGAGGGTGGTGATGCCGCCCATCCCCGCGCCGGTGAGGGAGCGCGCCCCGGCCACCACGCCTTGCAGCACGGTGTCCAGGTCCAGGTCCTCGGTGATGCGGAGGCTGGCCTCGCTCAGCCGGGACAGGCGGTCCCGCAGGGCCGCTATCTCCAGGTCGCGCTCGTCGGCTCGGTTCAACTCGCCACCTCCATCGGGCTACGGATGACCGCTCCCACGGGTATCCACCGGTCGGCGCGGCGCGGGCCCGTTCCCGTCGGCGCAGCTGGCCCAATTGGGGCAATCATAGCATTTTCCGAAAACTGTTACCATATTGTTACCAATACAGACTTATCTGCGACTGACCCGTTACTGAAAATCCTGTAAAGTCAACACTCGATTAGTCCAATACTGATTGCTGGGGGATGCTCGCATGCCATTCCGTACCAAACCGTTGCAGATGTCTTTGGCGCGCGCAACCGCCGGTAAGGCCGCGCTGCAGGCCGTATTCGGCCTGAGCAATTCTACCCCCCTGTCAGCCCCCCCCCCCCCGACTTTTCCCCTTCCAGAACTACCCGGAGCCGCGTCATGACCGCTCCGGTCAGAGCGGTTTCACTGCTGCTGTTGCTGGCCCTCCTGGCCGTGGGCGGCGGGCTGCTGTCCCTGCACTTCGCCGGCGCATCTCCGGCCCAAGCCCAGGACGGCTCCGTCCCGGCCCAGCCCACGGGACTGGCCGCCGAAGCGTCCCACGACTCCGTTGAGCTGACCTGGGACGACCCCAATGACAACAGCATCACCCACTACCAGGTGCTGCGGCGGGACCGCGACATCCACGACACCGGCGAGTTCCTGACCATCGAGTCCGACACCGGCTCGGCGGCGACGAGCTACACCGACGACACCGTGGAGCCGGAGAAGCGCTACGTGTACCGGGTCGTGGCGGTGAACGCTAGCGGCGAGAGTAAATGGTCCAGCTTCGCCGGGGCCAACACCCCGGCGGCTCCCACGCCTACGCCGGAACCAACACCGGCTCCCACCCCAGAACCTACTCCGGAGCCAACTCCCGCTCCGACTCCGGAGCCCACACCGGAACCGAACTCGCCGGCCACCGGCGCGCCCACCATCAGCGGCACTGTCCGGGTGGGCGAGACGCTGACGGCGGACACCTCCGGCATATATGACGCCGACGGGCTGGACGACGTGGCCTACAGCTACAAGTGGACCCGGAAAGACGAGAGCGCCGATGCGGACATCGCGGACGCGACGAACTCCTCATATACCCTGGTCGATACCGACGCGGGCAAGACCATCAAGGTGCGGGTGACCTTCACCGACGACGCCGGTAACGAGGAGACGCTGACCAGCAGCGCCACGGCGGAGGTGACGGCAGCGGCAATGGAGCCGGGACCGCTCACCGGGTTCACCGTAGTAGACGCATCCGACCAGACGGTCGTGGGCGCGCTGACCGCAGGCGCGACGCTGACGCTGGAGGACCCGGCTTCGGGCAGCTACGGCATCCGGGTGGACATCGACCCCGACGTCGAAATCGGCAGCGTGCGCCTGCAACTCACCGGAGCCAAGGACGTTGACAAGACGGAAAACCTCGCGCCCTACTCCCTGTACGGGGACAGTGACGGCAACCTGAACGGCCAGGCGCTGCCCACCGGCCAGTACACCCTGAAGACCACGGCCTACGCCGAGCCGCGTCTGGAAGGCGCTGTCCTGGGGACCTTGGAGGTGTCCTTCACGGTGACCGAGACCTCAGCCGAGGAGGAGGCCCAGAACAGTCCGGCCACAGGTGCGCCCACCATCGGCGGCGACGCCTACGTGGGAGAAACGCTGACGGCCGACACCTCCGACGTTGAGGACGCCGACGGGCTGGGGAACGCCGTCTTCGAATACCAGTGGCTCGCCGAGAACACGGAGGTCGCGGGCGCGACCAGTTCCACCTACACCCCGGTAGACGCAGACGTTGGCAAGACCATCAAGGTGCGGGTGACCTTCACCGACGGCGGGGGCAACCCCGAATCGCTGACCAGCACGGCGACGGCCCCCGTCGACCCGGCTGCGGACGAAACGGAACCCCCCGGTCCCATCTGGTCGGCAATTCTGACGGTGGGCCGGACCGGCGAGAACTACGGATACCAGAGCTTCTTGAATCCACAGGTGGGGTCGCTCGTCCCGGCCACCTTCGTTCTGGACGACGTTACCTACACCGTTGGCAGCATCCAGACGGAGGCGGACTACTTTACGGTTTTTGGCGTGGACCGGGAGCTGCCGGTAGGCTTCACCCTTGAGGTGGACGGGGCGCAATTCGAATCAAGCGACGCATCCCTCGGGTCTCACACCTACGGCCACGTCTACACCTGGCTGGGTAGGGGGATGGACTGGGACGTGGAGGAGGAGGTCGCCGTAAGCCTGACTCTGCGGGAGCGGGTGGAGAACACGCCCCAGACGGGTGCACCCGCCATCAGTGGAACGGCCCAGGTCGGACGGACGCTGTCGGCGGACACGTCGGGCATATCCGACGCGGACGGGCTGGGGAGCGGCGTCTTTGAATACCAGTGGGTGAGGAGCGACGGGACGACCGACACGGACATCGCGGGCGCGACGGACTCCACATATGCCCTGGTCGATGCCGACGAGGGCGCGACCATCAAGGTGCGCGTGTCCTTCACCGACGGCGGGGGCAACCCCGAATCGCAGACCAGCGCGGCCACCGCCACTGTAATTGACGCTCTGGTCCCAGCCAATCTGAAGGCCAAGCAGCAGAACGACGGGGTCATCCTCAGTTGGTCCGGTCCGGTGGATGGCACCGAGCCCGTTACCGGATACGAGATCCGCCGCACCCTGGAACACACCAGCGATGGAATAGCGCGCGCGCTGCTTATCTTCATCGACGGGACGGCGACGCAATGGCTGGATACGTCGGCCGGCGAGTCCGGCGTCTACACCTACCGGGTGACGGCGCGGCGCGGCGACGGGCCGTCCGCAGAGAGCAGCGTTCAGATCGAAATCGAGGGCGAGAGCACGCTCGCCCCGGAGAACGAACCCAGCGGCCCGCTTGAATTCGCCCTGCTGCATGGCAGCGAGCCCGACTCCATCGTCCTCACCTGGTCGCCGCCGCGCGAGAGGGACTCTGACGGGCAGCTCACCGGGCCTGAGGTGGACGTCGATGGATACCTCATCAACGTCACAACGAGTCTGGCGAGCGGCCTACCGTCGTCGTCGTCGCGGCAGGTGGCCGACCTGGGGTCCACGGTGCGCACCTGGACGCACGAGCACGTCGAGCGGGGGATATGGCGCCGCTACTCGATTCGGGGCGACAAGAACGGCGACGAAGGCCCGGCGGCCTACACGGATTGGGTGCGGATTCCCCAGGACGGCGAGCCGGGCTCGCCGAGCAACCTGCGGCTGAGCCAGCAGGCTGACCCGACCGAGGTGCGGCTGAACTGGACGGCCGGCTCGGACGCGACCGGCTACAAGATCTACCGCTCGATGAGCTGGCACTGGAGTGATGTCACCCTCGAGTATGAGTTTCACTACGGCGTGGAGCTACAGGCCGGCAACGTCACGACATACACCGACGGCGACGCGGTGAGCCTGTACTTAGGCACCACACACGACAACGACAACAACCCCGACACCACGCGAATCATCGAGGGCGTGCTGCCCGGCTTCACCTACACCTACGTGGTGGAGGCGGTCAACGCGAGTGGAACAAGCGAGCGCACGGCGCAGGCGAGCATCCTGATACCGACTACGGGCAAGCCCAACGCGGTGCGCAACTTCGAACACGGCACCATCAGGCGCGGCAACGGCGCCACGACGAACATCCGGCTGAGCTGGGACGCGCCGCAGGGGTTCACGACGAACAGCTTCGGCGGGACCGCCGGCTACTTCATCGAGCGCGCCCTCGACCTGGCCGAGCACACCGAGCGGGGCCTGGACTGGGTGAACCTGGCGACGGTGAGTATAGGCACCCACACCTATACGGACAGGGCAGCGGTGGACGCGGCCAACGCCGACCGGATCATGCCCTTCGGCACGACCTGGCGCTACCGCATCCGCGCCGTCAGCGGCCTGGACGCTACCAAGCAGAGCGACAACAGCTACGTCGACGCCGCGATACCCATGCCCTCAGGCGTGCCGGATCTCATCACCGCTGAAGACATAAATTACGGTGGTTCCTTTGGCACCGGGTACGGGACAGTATCCCGTAACAATGACACTTGGACATGCGCCACGGTGAGGTGGGATGTGCCTGGCAGCGGCAGTACTGACCATCGGATTCTTCGCCTTGGGCCAGGGGTGACCAGCTGGCACGACCCGGACGCTATTGTCGTGTCCAGCACGGTTGGCCTGTTGTTTACGAGCGCTACTGCGGATATCACCCGCATGACAGGAGACGGGGGCGACGCAGGAGCTTCCGTGTGCGACACGACCGTCGAGGCGGGCGAGACGTACATCTACATCGTGCAGGGGCGGAACAGCAACGGCTGGAACACGCAAGTCGTCGATGAATTCAATGTTATCAGCACAATCGCCGTCATCTACATTGAGACGGGCTCCGACGCCCCGCCGCCGCCCACCGAGGTCGAGGTGGATGAGGAATAGGCTCACCGACAAGCTCTATGCCTACGGTCTGCTCGTCCAGGCCGGGCAACTTGGAGAAGGTCTTCACTCTGGCGAGTGCGAACAGCGGCCTTCGTGCCTCTGGTCGGATGGCATCCTGCGGGGGCGGAAACCGTCGGCTCCGGGACGGCCCGTCTGAAGCCGCAACCTGGGTCCGGCGAGAAAGGGCAACAAAAAGGCGCGCATACATGAAGCGGCAGAGGGAGCCGTCGCTAACAGCTTCGGCGCCCTCTACGCCGGCAGTCCTGCATGGGTCCCCAAGTTCCATCTGCGGTGAAGCGGACCCCGCCGGGAAGGAGCAGGCGAAATGCCGCGCAGGCGCCTCTCGCCAAAAGAGTACCTCAATCCCGCCTCGGTGCGGGAACTGCTCGACCAGCGCAACATGTGTCAGAACGAACAGGGGCATCTCAGCGGGATTTCCCCGGGATACCCTTCCCAGTTGATGAGCCAAACGCGCCGCCCCCGGCTGACTTGCGGAGGCGGCGGCAGCAGGCCCTGGACGTGACCGACTTTGATGACCTTTTCATTGTGAGGTACCGCGACGATTAGGCGCGAAGCGCACTCTTCCCCCGGGCCAGTGGAGACCGTGCTCGGCGAGGCCCTATCGTGGCGCGAACAGGAACACCGATGTTGGGCTGGATAGGTTGACCAACAAAAAAGCGGCGGCATACATGGACGAACCGGGGAGGCGCTCGCAGAACCTGCGAGTGTCTCCCATGCACGTGGTGGTCTAGCGTCCCGCGCCCACCGGCTTCCTCTCGAGCCGTTGCTCGGCGGTCAGCGCCCACTCGGAGAGGAACCAGGACGAGGGTGTGGCCGTACCGTCCCTGGGGCGTCGCCGGCGCCTCGTCTAGCATGGTGAATGGCGACCACCCGAGGGCCAGTCAGAAACCGGCCCCGTGCGCTCGGTTCAAGATACCGCCTCCAGCGGGCTACGGATACCTTCGGGAACGGGTATCCACCTGCTGGCGCAGCGCGGACCCGTTCCCGTCGGCGCAGCTGGCCTGATCGGGGCGATTGTAGCATTGCCTCAAAACTGTGACCAAACTGTTATCCGAATAGACTGGCCTGCGACTGTAACGTTACTGACAATGCTGTAAAGTCGGTAGTCGATTAGTCCAATACTGACTGCTGGAGGATACTCGCATGTCGTTCCGTACAAAACTGTTTGAGGTGTCTGTGGCACGCGCAACCGCCGGGAAGGCCGCGCTGCGGGTCGTATTCGGCCCGCAGCCATCCTAACCCCCTGACTTTACCTCGCCGGAGCGGAAACGGGGCCGCATCATGAACGCCCCACTAAGGGCAGCCACGCTACTGCTGTTACTGGCTCTGTTACCCCTGTCCCTCATCGGCACACCGGCCCAGGCCCAGGATGGCTCCGTACCAGACCAGCCCACGGGACTGGCCGCCGGGGCGTCCCACGATTCCGTTGAGCTGACCTGGGACGACCCCGGCGACGACAGCATCACCCACTACCAGGTGCTGAGGCGGGACCGCGACGTCCACGATGTCGGCGAGTTCGTGACCATCGAGTCCGACACCAGATCGGCGGCGACGCGCCACACCGACGACACCGTTGAGCCGGAGAGGCGCTACGTGTACCGGGTGGTGGCGGTGAACACGCACGGGGAAAGCCATTGGTCCAAGTTCGCCCGGGCCAACACCCCGTCGGCTCCTCAACCAACACCGGAGCCGGCACCCAAACCCTCGTCCGAGGCCCTAGCCCCCAGCGGACTGACCGCCGAGGCCGCCAAAGGCGTCGGGGTTTCGTTGAGATGGACAGCCCCGATGGAGGACGCCGGTACCGTTACGGGCTACGAGGTCCTGCGCGCCCAGGGCAGGGCGGAGTTGACCACCCTGGTGGCGGACACCGAGTCCACCGACACCGCGTATACCGACGAGACGGCCACCGCAGCCGGAGAGACCTACATCTACCAGGTCAAGGCTCTGCGGGGCGAGGAGAAGAGCCAAGGGTCTAACCGGGCGGTGGTCCAGCTCCCCATATTGCGCGAGCCCACGCCCCTGCTCTCCGTGAGCCAGAGCGGCGTCACAATGGTCCCATCGAACTGGAGCCTGATACCTGACGGCCTGGGAGCGGGCGACCGGTTCCGGCTGCTGGTCTTGACTTCGAACAAATTCGCGCCCACGTCCTCGGACATCGCCGACTACAACACGTTCGTCCAAGCGCGCGTCGCAGGACATGGGCATAATGACATTAAGCCGTACAGTGCGGGCTTCAAGGTCGTCGGCAGCACCGCTAAGGTGGACGCCCGCGACAACACCGACACCACCCACACCGCCGACGACAAGGGCGTGCCCATCTACTGGCTGAACGGCGACAAGGCCGCCGACGACTACGAGGACTTCTACGACGGTAGCTGGGACCAGCAACGGAACGCGTGGAAGCCGGGAGGCGGGTCCTTTAATCTAACTCGTTCGAAGGAAGTCGCCACGGGCTCCCATCACGATGGCACCGAGTACGTCTTTCACGGGGTTAGCAAGGCGCTAGGCAGGGACAGCACAGTACTTGGATACCTCCATAACTCGACGGCGTCAACCGGGCCTCTTTCGTCCACAACTTTCTCCACCACCGGCAGAACGTACAATTTCTACGGAGTGTCGGAGGTGTTCGAGGTCAGGGGCAACCCCATAATCGTCGGGGCGGTGCAGCCGCCCGACGAGGAGATCATCTGGGTAGCTACCCTCACCGTAGGGACGGACCGCCGCGAGACTTTCCATGGCACGGGCTATCCCGCGGGCGGCGATGGCAGTGCACTCACACCCGACGAATTCACTTACAACGGGCAGGCCGTCACGGTTACAGAGCTGCAGTACGCCGGCGACCCGGACGACAACTTCGCTCTGCGATTCGACCTGGACGACGAGGACGGCGACTGGAGCGCGCTGACGGGCATCACCGCTGTGAACCTCTACTTGGACGACAAGGGATTCCGCATCGACAACCCGGGCGGGCGCACCGGGAGGACGGAGATCGGCGACCACGGCCTGGACTGGAGGCACGGTCAAAAGGTGCGGGTGTGGCTGACAATAGCCCAAGGGTCTGACGACCGCCCTACCCTATCCAGGGAGACGATGGTCGGCGAGCCGCTGGGTGTGGACCTGTCAGGTATCCCCGATACCACCGGCTTGCCCGCCGCCGCGTTCGGCTACCAGTGGATCCTCATCGACGGCGGTGCCGAGACCGACATTTCCGGCGCCACCGGCGCCACCTACCGGCCCCTGCGAGAACACCTCGACAAGTCCTTCAAGGTGAAGGTCAGCTTCACCAACGGCGGTGGGACCGACGGGGGAACTCTGACCAGCCGCGCCAGCGATCCCGTCATTGCTTCCGCCTACGGGGAAATCATCTACTCCGCTCTTCTGACCGTGGGCTCCAGCGAGGACAACAACGTCGCCTTCTACGGCTATTCCATCTGGAACGGCGGAACCGGAACTCTTGAATCTGCCGAGTTCAGCTACGACGGCAGTCCGACCGTCGTGGAAGTCCTAGCGTACAGCGAGAATACGCTTTACTTTCGAACTTCGCCACGCCTGGGACCGGATGGCTATCGCCTGCGCCTGGGCGACACGACTTTTCACCTTGATGAACCCATCGGAGACCCGCTGGGATACGAAGTCTCAGGCCACGGGCTGACGTGGACGGTCGGCGAGTCAGTGGAATTGCGCTTGATCCCGAACTTTGCGGCCACCGGCACAGTCACCGTCAGCGGCATACCTCAGTTGGGTGAGCGACTCACCGCCAATCCCGGCGCGGACATCGTCGACCCTGACGGCCTCACCAGCCCCAGCTACGCGTACCGGTGGATCGCCAACGACGGCGCCGAGGACAGCGAGATCGCCGGGGCGACCGGCAAGACCTACTGGCCCCCGGCGTCGCTCATCGGCCACCGAATCAAGGTGCGGGTGAGATTCAAGGATGACGACTCTAATTCCGAATCCCTGGAGAGCGACTACACCGCCGCGGTAGCCCGGCCGGCGGTGACCTCCGTTCCCTCGGACTGGAGCCTGATACCCATCAGCCTCGGCCCGGGCGACCAGTTCCGGATGATGTTCGTCACGTCGACTACTCACGATGCCGTCCCCACGCAAATCGACGACTACAACACCTGGATTCAAGCCCAGGCCTCGGCCGGCCACGCGAACATCCAGGCGTACAGCTCGAGCTTCCGGGTTGTGGGCAGCGCCGCTGAGGCGTACGCCCGCGACAACACCGGCACCACCTACACCTCCGACGACAAGGGCGTGCCCATCTTCTGGCTCGGCGGTGACAAGTTCGCCGACGACTACGAGGACTTCTATGACGGGACGTGGTACCGAGAAGCGTTGATGGTGAACCAAAACGGAACCAATGTCCAGGCTCCCAGCGCGGTGTGGACCGGCAGCGACCACGACGGCACAGAAAAGCTCGACAGCTCACTTGGTGTGACACCTGGTGTGAGTCGAGCCTTGGGCAGTCCCAGCCCCGTGTATGGACAGCCGAATACCGACACATCCGGATATGGTCCGCTCTCCAGCCCGTCCAATACCGCAAACTCCAGCGCCTACCCGTTCTACGGCCTGTCGGGCGTGTTCCAGGTCAGCCAGCCGACCACCGGCAGGCCGACCATAGACTCCCTGGTGCCCCCGGACGAGACGATCATCTGGGACGCCACCCTCACCGTGGGGACGGACCGGTTCTCGAGTTTCCACGGCACGGGCTATCCCGCGGGCGGCGCCGAGAGTGCCCTCACGCCCGACACCTTCACTTACAACGGGGAGACCGTCACGGTCTCGGAACTCAAGTACGCCGGCGACCCGGACGACAACCTCACCCTGCGACTCAACCTGGAAGACGGGGACGGCGACTGGAGCGCGCTGACGGGCATCACCGCCGTGAACCTCTACCTGGACGCCAAGGGCTTCCGGATCGACAACCCGGGCGGACGCACCCGAAGGACGTACATCGAAGGCCACGGGCTGGAGTGGACCCAGGGACAGAAAGTGCGAGTGTGGCTGACGGTGGCGGAGAACAATCCGCCGCCCAACCTACAACCCGCGGTGGTGACCGTGGGCGAGACGCTGTACGCCGACGCCTCCGAGGTTGTCGACCCCGACGGCAGGCCCGATGACGCCGACCTGGACTGGCAGTGGATCGTGGGCGACGGCACGACCGAGACTGACGTGCCCGGCGCCACTGGGATCACCTTCACGCCCACCGAAGAGCAGGTGGGCAAGTACGTCAGGGTGCGGGCCGACATAACCGACAGCAGCGGCGAAACCACAACCGTCACCAGCGACCCGACCGATCCCGTCAAAGTCGCGGATCAGGATCTAGACATCGGCAACGACCAGCCGCGCGGCATCTGGGGCGACGGCCAGACGATCTGGGTCGTCAACGAAGGAAACGGCGACCAGAACAAGGTTTACGCCTACAACTACAACCGCTCCGACTGGTCGCGCGACGCCGGCAAAGACTTCGCGCTCGACGGCGACAACCACAGCCCTCGCGGCGTCTTCGCCGACGGCGACACCATGTGGGTTGCCGACGAGCAGGGCCGGGTCCACGCCTACACGATCGCCGGCGGCGGATCCTACGGCGATCCCGACACCTCAGCCGGCGGCGACCTGAACACATTTGACGCATGGATGGCCCACGAGGGCGACGGCCAGCGGACCGGCGTCTGGTCGAACGGCTCAACCATGTGGGTCGTGGAACATGTCACCGAGCAGGTCCTCGCCTACGCCATCGACGCCTCCGGCGCCGTCGACTACCGGATTGAGTCGTCGGACTTCGCGCTCGCCGTGGACTACGCCAAACCTAAGGGGATGTGGTCCGACGGCTCCGCCGCTTGGGTGGTGGACGAACGTACCGACCACATCTACGCCTATCGGTTGACGTCCGACGGGCTCGGCGAGCGGCTGCCCGCCTTGGCGATCAGGCTCGAAGACGGAAACGACGACCCCTGGGGCGTCTGGTCCGACGGCGAGACCATGTGGGTGACCGACGACTCCGACGCCAAAGTCTACGCTTACCCCATGCCGGCCTCTCCCGGCGGCGGCGTGACCGACGCGACCCTGGACAACGTCACGCGCTATGAGGCCGACGTGACCGTGAAGATCGCCAACCCTGGTTCGGCCTCCAGGAAGGTCAGCCTGAAGTACACGAGCGCTTCCGGGGCGGAGGAGACGGTCGACAAGGACACTTCAGGAACAGTCGTCACCTTCAACCTGACCGGGCTGAGCGCACACACTTACTACCAAATGTCCGTACGTATCGACGATGGCGCTGCCACCACGATCGGAGCGTTCCCCACACTTTCCGATGATGACGTGATCCGCGTGTATCTGAAGCACGATTTGGTGGAGCCGTACGAAGCCGCCTACCCCTGGGTGCGCGAGACGTACAACGAAATGCGGCGCGCCAATCTGCTGGTGATTTCAGGACCTTCGCGTGTTCCAGTCCGGTGCTACGGAGGCATATCCGATCTGTATCAGTGCGTAGCGACTTTGCTTGCGGTAGCCCTGGGCAGCGAGGGGCCGGGCACCTACGCTCACGAGTTGGCACATGTCTACACCGTGGCCAGTCGCTACTATATCGAAGGTCCCGAGTATCGGAGCATGGGCTGGCTGTATATTACCAAACTGGGCGAAGGCGGGGAACTGTCCAGCGGCAAGGAGTGTCTCATCGGAGAATTGTATGCGGACGCCATCGATTACGTCGTCGTAGAGGGCCATACAGGGTACTTTTCGGGTTGCAGCAGCACCCCAGACTCTCCGTCAACGGAAACGGTCCAATTCATCGAGAGCATCCTCAGCCACGAAATACCCGACTGGTTCGGGGACACGTACGGGACCTCCGGACTGCCTTACGACACGTCCGAGCTTGACGGGTACGAAGAGATGTACAACCTCGAGCAGGTCTGGAGCGACCTGCTTACCATGACCCTCATTGACAAAACAATAACTGTATGGGGATTCCAAGACGCCTTCGGCGGGTACTGCGATGAGTCGCGGACGAACTATTCGGCGCGCAATTACGAGCCCGACGACGAAGGTTTTATCCGCAACCCTTGGAGAGCCGGGGGCTGCGTACCACAGGCCCCACCCGTCAATCCGACGGCGCGCGACGCGGTGGAGTGGAGACCACCCGCATACGACGGCGGCTTGAACATCGACAAGTACCGGGTGGAGTGGAAGAACGCCGATCAGGACTTCGACTCGTCACGCCAGACGGAAGTTACAGAGCTGGCGAACCTGTCGTTCCAACACGCCGACCTATCGCCCGGATCGTCGGTGCGGGTTACGGGCCACAACCGCAACGGCTGGGGAGATGCGACGACCGCCACTACGCAAACCCGCGTGATCTGGTCGGCATTTTTGGGGGTCGGCAGCGGCACGGCCGGAATGGGATTTGTCACTGGCACGGTCGGCACACTGAGCCCCATCACGTTGACGGTGAAAGACGTCGACTACATCGTCAAGTTCCTTCTGCTCAGCACGGCAGGTCAGCTGTCGCTTCAACTCGATGACGAGATCGACTCCGACTTCGTGCTGCATGTCGGCGATGTGCCGTTCGCCAAGAGCGACGCCGGCAGCGCCAGCGGAACTGACGCCCATACCTACACGTGGGACACGTCTGGGCTGACCTGGAAGAGCAGCGACCAGATCGCGGTGCGGCTGGTCGTGCCCAACACTCCGGCCAGCGGCAAGCCGACCATCGACTCCCTGGTGCCCCCGGACGAGACGATCATCTGGGACGCCACCCTCACCGTGGGGACGGACCGGTTCTCGAGTTTCCACGGCACGGGCTATCCCGCGGGCGGCGCCGAGAGTGCCCTCACGCCCGACACCTTCACTTACAACGGAGAGACCGTCACGGTCTCGGAACTCATGTACGCCGGCGACCCGGACGACAACCTCACCCTGCGACTCAACCTGGAAGACGGGGACGGCGACTGGAGTACGCTGACGGGCATCACCGCCGTGAACCTCTACCTGGACGCCAAGGGCTTCCGGATCGACAACCCGGGCGGACGCACCCGAAGGACGTACATCGAAGGCCACGGGCTGGAGTGGACCCAGGGACAGAAGGTGCGGGTGTGGCTGACGGTGGCGGAGAACAATCCGCCGCCCAACCTGCAACCCACGGTGGTGACCGTGGGCAAGACGCTGTACGCCGACGCCTCCGGGATCACGGACGCCGACGGGCTGACCACTGCCACCTTCAGCTACCAGTGGATACGAAACGACGGCAACGCGGATACGGACACACGTTCGACGGGTCGCACCTACACATTGGAAAATGCTGATCGAGGGAAGACCATCAAGGTCCGGGTGAGTTTCACCGACGACGAAGGCAGCGACGAGACGCTGACCAGCGCAGCTACGGCGGTGGTTGCGGCCAAGCCGAACAACCCCGCCACTGGCCTTCCCGCCATCAATGGCACGGCCCAGGTGGGCGAGACGCTGGAGGCGGACACTTTGGCCATCGGGGACGCCGACGGTCTGACCGACGCCACCTTCAACCACCAGTGGATCGTCGTCGACGGCAGCACCGACACCGACATCTCCGGAGCGATGGCTTCCACCTATACGCCGGTCCTGTCCAACGTGGGGAAGACGATCAAAGTGCGGGTCAGTTTCACCGATGAGGCGGGCTACCTGGAAGAACTGACCAGCCTGGCCACTCCACAGGTGATTGGAGGGACTAACCACAAGGCTACGGGCGCGCCCGTCATTGCGGGCACCCCCAAGGTGGAGGCGCCGCTGGCGGTGGACCTGTCGGGCATCATAGACGCCGACGGCGTGCCGGACGACGAACAGTTTTCCTACCAGTGGAGCGTCAACGATGGGGGCGGCGACATCGACATTGCCGGCGCCACGGGCTCCAACTACTCGCCGGTGGTGTCCGACGTGGGAAAGACGCTCAAGGTACGGGTCAGTTTCCACGACAGGCTGGGCTACCACGAGGACCTCACGAGCGCCGCCACCGCAGAAGTAGCCAGCGTAACCAACATCTGCGACCGCACCGACCGGGTGCGGAATAAGCTGCTGGCGCTCACCCCCTCCAAGGACAACTGCGGTTCCGTCTCGGCCTCCGAGCTGGTGGAGATCACCGAACTCGACCTGTCCGGTCGAGTCAACGCGCTGCAGGTTGGCGACTTCGACGGGCTGACCGGGCTGACCCGCCTCGACCTCAGCGACAACCTCCTCTACCACCTACTCAACCGAGACGGCAGTTGGCCCATTGACAAGTACAGCCCGACCAGCAACCTGCCGGACCTGTTCGCCGACCTGACCAGCCTGGAGTACCTGAGCCTGAGGAACAACAGCCTGCTTCCACGTCTGCCCGACGACTCGTTCAAGAACATGGCCAACCTGCGCGAACTGGACCTACGGGGCTTCTCGAGGGAAATCGGGGGGATTCCATACAACGGCTACCAGTCCGGTGGCGGGAGTGGGGGAACAAGGTACCTGGGCGCCTGCTGGACGAACGAGCAGAAGGCGCGGATCCACCCGGAGTATCCCTGGAACCCCCGCGAGGGTTCTCCCGGGGCCTTCGCTCCGCTGACCAGCCTGGAGACGTACAACTACGACGCCGACTTCAACACGGACCACATCAGCGGATACAACTATATTCCTGCCCCGTACGCGGCGAACAACTACACCCAGCCCATGCCAGCGCCGCAGAACCTCCAGGTCTCCAAGTCCGACGGCGGCTACACCCTGACGTGGGGAGCGCCCCCCGGCGCGAGCGGCATCACCGGCTACCGCGTCGAGCGGAGGCTGAACCGGGACGAGGGAGCATCGGAGAGTTACAGGGTGGTGGAGGTTGGCACAGATGATAGCGATGCCCCATGCAATGATAATAATGCGTCGTTCTCTCGTACAAACTACAACCGGGCGGGGGCAGTGCTAAGGACCACCGACTCGGGGCAGACCAGCTACACCGACAACTCCCGGCGGCTCAGAGGAAACCCCAGGGTGACGCAGGTGGTGTACTACGTGTTCGCCATCTCCGCAAACGGCGAGAGCATGCCGGGGAGAGCGGCCTGCACCAAGGTGGACGGGAAATGGTCTTGTACATCCACGAGCTCCGGCTAGTAATCCGGCGGCCCGCCGGTGTGGTAGCGGTGAACGCGGTCGCGTACGGCGACTGATCGAACCTGGCCTACGGCACGCCGGGGGAGGGCTCAGGCTCGTACCGGGTGCTGGAGTAGGGGCCGGCGGCCTGGCCTGAGCGTGCCGGCACCTGCCGCCCGGCGGCGTCCGTAAGAACTTCGCCCAGATCTCAGAGGACATCGCCAAGGAACTGGAGAAATCACCGGAGAGGAAGAGGCGCCGAACTCCACAGAGAGAGCCGAACTGACCAGACAACTCATGGAGAATATGCAGCGCATCGTACACAACAGCGACCGGGCCAACCGGATCGTCTCCGACATGACGGCCATCGGACGCCAGGGCAACGGAGTCTTCAGCAAGACCGACGTCAACCTTCTGCTGGCTAACCAGATCAACCGGGCTTGGCAGGCAGTCAAAGCCCAAGAGCCAGAGTTCAGCGTCGAAATCCAGCGGGACCTGGCCGATGACCTGATACCGATGAACGCCATTCCAGAAGACCTCGCCAGGGTATTCACCCAACTGGTCAACAACGCCTGCCAGGCGATGTCGCAAAAGGCCAAGCACAAAGGGGAAGGCTACCTGCCCAAGCTCCAGATCGAAACCCGCCAGACCCCAGACGGTGCAAAGATACGAGTGAAAGACAACGGGACCGCTCCCGAGATGATGGACCGCATCTTCAACCCGTTCTTCACCACCAAGAACACCGAATGGAATACCGGCCTAGGCCTGAGCCTGTCCTACGACATCGTGAGGGAGCACGGCGGCATCATCATCCCAGAGTCCAAGCACGGTGACTACACTGAGATGACGGTGATCCTGCCGCACACCAAAGAGGCCGACGCCGACTACGATGTTGGGAAGACCGACTCGTGACCTCTCGGTTACAATCCAGAATACGACCAGCGCAACTCACCGAAGATGGAGAGAGCTTAATCCTCTGCCCATGTTTACATTCAAACGACCCATAGCGGGATTGAACAACCACCCGTAAAGGGTGCGCCAACCGGACACAGGTTCGACGGAGCCATTTTGCTAAACACGAAGCGGTAGCGGTGAAACGGGATCCGTCACGGATTTGGCTGATTCCAGTCGCTTCTCAAGCGATTGGTGAGTAGCGAAATCACCTCAAACGATATACGGCTACCGTCCCATGCGACCAACTCAAAATCTTCAAGCGGCCGCCCCTCCTGAACAGTCAGGGTTTCGGCGTACCCCATCAACTGGCCTCGCGCCTTCTCCAAGACACTGCCTGATTGACGCCAATCGGCAAATGTAGTTGACGCGGGACATAAGCATCGAAGCGGAGGTAAATCATGGCAAAAAACCCAAGTAACCAACGGAAGACCCCCGAGAGTGGAGAACCCAAGCGAGCCGCCGTCTACGTAGACGAGCTGCTGCCTATCGAGGAAAGACAACAGGAACTGGTCAACATACTGAGAAACGTCGTCAAAAACCCCGAACACTACGACGGCATCATCGTCTACGGCAGTCCAGCAACCGACGTCAACGAACAGGTCAAGGACGCCATCGCCCTGCTGACGGAACACGGCACAGAGGTCACGTTTAGCCAGTAGGAGGAACCCGCAGCGGATCAGATGAAAGCTCGTTCACCTATCTGATGGGCCAATCCGGCGTCACCCACATCCACCGGAGACCCAAAAAGGGAATGGCAAAGTCGGTCAAACCAACGTCGCTGAGGTGGGATACATGGGACAGGCGATTGAGGACGAAAACACCCATCCGATCTTCCTGAGAAATCGCCATAGAGGACACAAATACGCGCTGTGACAGCGTTTTGGGCACTTGGACGACTCACAAGTCATCCCGGGCATCAAACCGGCCTGAGAGCGCGTTTTTCAGGACCGAAAATCGAGCCGTCATGGGTTTCAGCAAAAAGGACCTTGGGGACGTCGTCTGGAGCTCCGAAACCGGTCGAGATTCCGTATTTTTGACATCACGTCCCAAGGATATCGACTACCCCCAACTCCTTCGACGTCCACGAACGAAATTCCACAAGAGACGGCACCAACGGGCGCATGACCGTTCGTCCTCCGTTCAAGGCGGTTCAAACCACCGGTGCCTCGTGTCCACCAGCCTGAGCCAGCCATCAGCGGCCACACCGGACGCCGGCGTCCCGACCACGTTCGACTGATCAGAAAAAACACGCACGACGCGTGCCCCTTTTTTACCGAACTGGCGTACCTGATACCGGCCTTGCACAAAAAATAGAGCTTTTGGTTATCCCGACGAAACTTTGAACAAAAATCCCAAAACCAGCTTTGCAGGAAAATAGCATTTGGCTCCTCCGACGCAAACAACCAAAACGCCAAAACCGTCAGACCAACACCGAAACTCGCCGTACGGCCCAGCCATACATTGACCCATGCTAGACTGGAACAGACGCCCGATACCACGCGCCAGGAGACTCACCATGAGCAAAAAGGTACACGCCAGATTCGCCAACGGGGTCTTCACACCGCTCGAACCAGTCGCCTTCCTGGAAGGCACACTCGTTGTGCTCAACATCGAAGCAAACCCCATCCCGGAACCACCGACCCCGGATAGCGACGGCCACTTCATACCCCACAACGGCAGATTCCTGCCCGGTATGGAAGACCCGCAAAAGATCAAGCAACTCCTCATGCAAGAGGACGTAGAACACTACGTCAACTCTGCGCAACAAGGCGGCTCCATTTGATCGTTCCAGACCTCAACCTGCTGTTATACGCCCACAACGACGGCGCTACACGCCACTCCGCTGCCCACCATTGGTGGGCAACTTTATTACAGGGAGATGAAACGGTCGGCATACCGTGGGTGGTAACCACTGGATTTATACGATTGATGTCCAACCCCACGCTCATAGAACCTCCATTGTCGCCCTCGGCAGCCGCCGACTTCGTCCGCGACTGGTTCAGTCACGAACACGTCTCGCCGCTGAACCCAACCGATAACCACCTGGCAATCTTATCCCGATACCTGAACATACCCGGCAGCGGGCCCAGCCTCGTCACCGACGCACACATCGCTGCCCTGGCATTGGAACACGACGCAACCGTGCATACCGGCGATTCCGATTTCAGCAGATTCCCCGGCCTTCGCTGGAGCAACCCACTGCCATGAACACTGCGATCTAAAATCGCCATGCCCACGCTAGGCAACGTCTGGCGCCAACCGCCAACAAGCCCAACCAAAAGAGGTATGGATCATCCGATAACCCGGAGTTTTGGGCTTTGCCAACAAGCTTGAACAAATAATCAACCCACGAACCATTATTTGTGCAAAGACCCCAGAAGCACTCAACCAAAACTAGAATGGAGAACCGTCTTTGATGCCAAGCCGATGGCTTACGGCATGCCCTCCAGGTTCCTTCTGCAGCTACTCGACAAGCAACAGTTTTTCGTACGACACAGCAAATTGCTGACGGCTTCTTTGTAGCTACAAAGCCAAATGGCAGGAGCAATCTGCTTACAGGACGACGCAGACCTACGGGAAAGATGCACCGTTGACAACGGGAGGCACCTGCCAACAGAGCTAGGCCAAGCAACCATAAAGAATTTGGAAGACCTATCGTCGGAATCCCTACGCAAAGAATTCCACAGATGTTTCCACACCTCCATGTCCGATGAACTACTGAACGACCTGGAAACGGTGGTGATTTTCCGCGACGCCCTGTCGCATGGGTATATTTCGCTAATGCAACAAATCGTCGGCGGTGAACAACAGCACCTATTTTGGTCACCACGCCCATCCCGCTCCAGGGACACCACGTTAGAAGCACTGTTCGGCTTCAGGGATAAAGGGCCATTCCTACGACTCAGCCTTTCGCCTCAATCATTCAAGGGAAAAATAGATCGGATTTGCAGGCTGATGGATTTTATTGCCTTGAGGGTCAACGAATGGGGGATCCCTTACCCTGTGTTCGCATAGGAGAATCCAAGCTGTAACCAGAGAAAATAGGCCAACTTCACTACCACGACGTCCAGCATCGTCCAAGTATAGTGTCAACGGCGGTGACAAAGTGTGCCACCATCCACCATAGAAGAAAGGAAAGCGCGTCACCGCAGTCGCCTCGCGTTGCGAAGCGACCCCTACTCCGCCCGGAACGGTGACGCCAGTTCTTGGCGCAGACCCATACCCCGCGTACAATGCAAAGTGCCGCGATTACTACGGCACTTTACGAGACTCGGGAAGTAACCGGCTGAAGTTACTCAGCCAGAGCATCCCTCGGGTCGCCGTGGGTCCACGGCCGCACAATCACGCTGTAGTGCCAATCTGAGTCACTTGAAGAGATGACTACGCCCGGCAGCACGCCACCGAACGACATCGACTGGCAGAATCTCATCAACGCGGGCCGCGACCTGCTCAACCCCCAGATGGCCGTAGCTCCGCCCACCGGCGAACACATCAGGAGAGCAATCAGCAACTCGTACTACGCATTGTTCCACGCGCTGGCCGGTAGCAACGCCGAAGATCAAGCGGCCCACGTAGCCCGCTTTACCGCCGCCGTTTACACGCTCTCACGGTATTTTCGGGCAGGGAATCCGGGTCCCCCAAGCGTCAATACGGCATCAGAGCGCATCGCGATAGTTGGCGCATCCAACATGCATCAACCCCGCAGCCGACCGGAATAACCGACAATTCTGCCGGGCGGTAATCGCCACAAATCACGGCGATAACGGACGTCAAGTCCAGCCAAGCAAGCGACAGGTCCGACCACGCTAGGTCCTTCCACAAAGGACGAATCTGTCATCGCTCCGTTGACCACCTTCCAACATCCAGCCATAATGTGGCTTGACACTGGTCATCAAAGCCACCGCCTTCGATTTTCCGAAAGCGGGGCAAGAATCGGGCATCGAACAGTCGATAGAGCGAGGCGTCGAATACCGGAACCGTGACGCCAGGAAGGACGGTCTGGATCTCTGAATTAACCCGAAGTAGAGCCCACCGTCCGCCACAAAAAATTCTTCTAAACCATTCCGCTGAGGCAGCAAGGCACAACATGGCTCCCAGACCTGACCAAGACTTCAGCGAAACTCGGCAAAGCACGGTGGTAAGGATGTTCCAGTTGAAGGGCATGGCCGTATCCAGTTCTATCTTGTGGATCCGAGGTAACTGACGATTACCATGCCACCGACCGCAACCCCCGAAGGTCAGAGCGTATCATCTTGGTTAGCAGCCGGCCCAACGTGGGAAGCCGAAAATGGGGCCTCGATCCAGCCCATAGCCGAACGCCCGCGACCAGGCGATTTGTTCGCTGCGCTCGCTACGGAACTCCAAGACACACGTTTTCCGGATGATCTTTTCAAAGAGTGTGCTGAGATCCTAGGCATGGAATATTCTGACGCATTGGTCAAAAGCGTAACACCGACAAACCCCGAGATGAGGCTAGGATATTTCGGTGAGATGATCGCCGCCTGTTGCCTGCGAGATTTTGATGGGTGCTGGATTGCCGTCCAAAAACCGAGTTTCGCGATCACTTCTGACCAAAGCCTTCCGGGTACCGACGTTCTGGCCGCTTTCGTGAATGACGGAGAAATTCAAGATTTGGTTTTTGTCGAAGCAAAGGTTCGCACCACAAGAGAACGGAGAGTAGTCTTGCAGGCCGCTCGGCAGGCAATAGCCGATTCGGAAAACGAACATGCGCCGATGATAGCGTTCGTGTTAAGACGCCTGCATGAATCCGATGACCAGATGTTCAAACCGTTTTTGAACTATCTCGCTCGCCGGCAAGGCGGAGACCAAGATGACCTCCCGTACGTATATCTGGTGCTAGAGCAAGGCGCTTGGTCGGATAACGACGTGGCGGTATTGGATGATATTTGCCCTCTACCCCCAGGGTTTCGAGTGTCCGTAGTGGAAATCGAGAATTTAGCTGAGCTGGTACGTCAATCTTATTCTTCAATTGGCATGGTCGTCGATGAACACGATGATGAATGAGGCATTGGACATCGCCGCGCCATCTTTGGCCTTGGTCGAGGACGTCGGCTTCCAAAACGAGCTCGCTCAAGTTAGGGCACATGCGGCGCTGGAAAATCTCGGGGTGGACTCATCTCGCATCAATTGGACCTACCATAGGCGGGGCCTAGAAAGGAACGGAACGGCCGGCGTTTTCAGCATTGAGACTGCCGCCCGTCTGGACCCTTCTGTCTTGGAGGAACCCGGCGACTTGCCGACTGCAGCCCTGCGGATGGCTCAGTTGTGGGAGGCTCTGGCGACGATTTCGCAAAACAATACCACTGCGCTCCTGACCGCGGCGGCCAGCTATGAACTAGCAGGGTTTCAAGCCAATTCAGCGACCATCGCAGAACGCTTGAGAATTCTCAGTTCGGAGTGGGCGATGGCGCCTCTGGTAGTTGATTTTCTGAGGCGTCGGGTCCTCTCGGTCGTAGCGGAACAAGAAAAGCACGAGTTGTCCGTGCCAAGTGTCGCCAACCCAATGGCATTCGTAACCGCGGCGGCAGACCGTCTGCTTGGGCGGGCTCTGACTGCTGCAAGCCATTACTTGTTAGGTGGTCAACCTCATCATCTCGACAACGCCAGCACGTTATTGGAACGAGCCAGGGCAATGTATGCGCGTGCCGGGCGTTCGTCTGAGTCAACCTTTTGCGCCACAGCTGGTTCGTTGCTACCCGTGATAGCACGACGCACGACCTGGTCCTTGATGGCGAATGCATCCGCGACAACGAAGTGGCAACGGTACCTGAAACTGTTAGGCCGAGGGACCGCGAGGCGGGCGATAGATGCCCGTTCATTGTCAGAACTCTGGCCCTCTCAAATTCTTGCCCTGCAATCAGGTCTGGTGTCTACTCGAGGCAATTTGGTCATCCGGTTGCCAACCAGTGCAGGTAAGACTCGCATTGCGGAGATTGCCATCGCCCATCAACTGAGTGAAGATCCCGGATCCAGATGCATTTACGTAGCGCCGTACCGAGCGTTGGTCGCCGAGGTAGAAGACAACTTCACCAACCTATTGGCGGACCTAGGAGTAAGAGTATCTTCCTTCGCCGGGGCTTACGACGACGATTGGTTTGAGCAACAGATCGCCGAAGACAGCGACCTGATCATTGCTACGCCAGAACGATTGGACCTGATCGACCGTACTCATCCAGAATTGTTGGCAAATGTCAGGTTGATGGTCCTCGACGAGGGTCAAATTATAGGCGACGCCACGCGAGGAGCCCGGTTTGAACTGTTGATTGCCAGGCTCCGCGCACGTCTCCCCTCTGCACGTGTTCTCGTGATGTCGGCAGTAGTGCCGCAACAGACGCTTGAAGATTTCGCGTCGTGGCTACAAGTTTCACAGTCTAGCGTCGTCCAATCGGACTGGCGGCCTTCGGTACAACGAGTCGCACGGTTTGAATGGCAAGGCAACTTTGGCGTGATGCGTTACGAGCCATCGGACGGGCCAGAATTCCCGCGTGCCTTTGTCCATGGCTTAGTCGAGTCTCGAACGTACGCATTCAACAATCCGGACACAGGGCGCCTCAATCGACGTCAATTCCCTGATGTGACACACCGGGCGCAGACAGCGGCCGAACTGGCGTTGCACTTCAGTCGAATGGGTCCAGTCCTCATATTTTGCCCGCAAACCGATCATGCGGAATCTGCCGCCAACGCGTTAGAGTGGCGCCTCGAGTTATCAGATCGTACGGGCGAGTCTGTCCCGCCGGACTTCATTCCCAAGGATACGCCATCTTCTTTGACAGCGGCCGAGTGGTTAGGCGCAGACCATAAATTGGTGCGATGGCTACGAAGGGGTATTGGCATACATTACGGGCGGCTTCCCGATGAGGTACGTTCGGCGATCGAAACCGATTTTCGGGAAATGCGGATTCCAGTCCTTGTAGCTACCAGTACCCTAGCTCAGGGCGTCAACTTACCTGTGAGGACCGTGATAGTTCATAGCGTCTATAGGCGAGACGGTGGTCGCCGCGTTCGCATGCCAGCACGCGAGTATTGGAACATAGCTGGTAGAGCGGGACGAGCCGGTTTTGAGACCGAAGGAACGATCGTCCATATCACCTTCAACGCTGATGACGAGGCTGACTTTAGGCACTATCAAAGCCGCCGGAACTCCGTGGAGCCGGTAAATAGCGCCCTGTTCGAACTTCTCATGGAATTGACTAGGAGGCGAATCCCGTCTGATGAAGTGTCCGCTCTTCTCAATCCGGAGATCCTCGCCTTGATGACCGAGGAGTCCCCGGAGGCATTCGACCAAGCATTTACCGCTGTTATGAGCAAATCGATGATGGCGACTCAAGCAGCTCGACGGCGAGTGGTGATTGAACCGCTCGTGGATGTTATGAAACAAGAAGCCGTTCGCGTGCGGCAACAAGTGCCGGATTGGGATTTATTGACCGCCTATAGATCGACAGGGTTGTCAAGCAACAGTTGTCTCGCAGTATCCGCACTGGCAAGCCATCCCCATTTTCTCGACTTCCTTCGGTCCGGAGACAGGTCAGTGCCGCGGAACGTCATCGAGGTTCTCATCCAAGTGGTTTCTGTCGTTCCAGAGTTTACGGCGTCGACCGAACCGCCGGTGAATTATGTTGATGCTACTGAGAGATGGTTGCTGGGCTCCACGGTGTCGCAAATAGAGCACGAGTTGTTGGGCAGCACCAACGAAGACCATCAACTGGGTCGGTTTGCTGGTGAGTTCTTCGTGCACACTTTGCCTTGGGCAGCTTCAGTGATGATTTCACTGGCTAAGCATACCGAGTCATTGAATACCAGCGATATCACGACGTTTGGCCGCTCTTTCCCGTCGATGCTACGTTTCGGCGTACCGAGTCCTGAAGCGGCATGGTGTATGAGCTTAGGAATTGGCAGCAGACGAGCTGCTATCCTCATGGCGGCCGATTATAAGTCCCAGGGTGGTATACCGAATTACATATCGTTCCGAGATTGGTTTGCTTCGATAGAACCTTTCGATTTGCGGAGTCGCTATTCCCTCGAAGGGAGAGGACTAGAAAATGCCATCCGGGCCATAAGGCGGGTCGGCGCTTCATCACTTGAAGACTTGGACACTGACGTAACAGCAACGTTGCCTGTCGATGTCCAAGTGGTGGGTACGCAACATGAAAATCGTTGGGTGCATGCCCTCGAACTCTCAGCCGGAATGCCCCTAACAATTAGACGCGAAATCGACAACGCTTTCGATCGGAATGCTATCTTGGTGCTGAGCGAACCTGGCGAGTTGGGATATCTTCCGAGAAGAACCGCTCAACACCTAGCACCCGAAATTGATGCAGGATTGAAACTTAGCGCCGAGGTGGTGTTGGCGCAACAGGACAACCTCGTGGTCCGAATCCAACGCACGAACGCTGAAAGGGTGCCTAACGAATCATTAGGACGTGGTTGAGGGATATCTGGCCTCCCGACCCCATTCATGCCGCACTCAGCTACCCGGAGCCGCACGGGAGGCTGACCCTAAATTATTTGCAACACTCGGGAACACGGTATCGCCAAGCAACCAAGGACCTTCTCAGTGCAGCATCACAAGTTCCTGAACAGGCGTGTAATCCAAGCGACAGCAGAAGAAACGAAACCCCAAAGGCCGCAACCGCTTACCTGATCAGCGCCGGCCAAAGATACCGAATGAACCCGTCCATAGCGGCCTGCGAACGAATCCTAGCCGTGGCAATCCATTGGTACTCGGTCGAAGCAGGCAGGATCCAACCGAAACGGGCGCCACGTCCGAAACGTGACGCCCAACAGTTTACTACACGGCTAAATAATCAGGTCCGGACCCGACGCCGTCGCCACCAGCCTCTGTACCGAAAGGAGCACACGTTTTTCTCATGGGAAACGACTGGCGATCCGAAACGCCGAAAACGGCTATCCGATCTGCCTGAGAAATCGCCATAGAGGGTACAAATACGCGCTGTGACGGCGATAAGGGAACCGGGCGACGCAGAAGTCATCCGAGGCGGAAAACCGACCTGATAGCGCGTTTTTCAGAACCGAAACAGGAAGGTCCCCAGGGTGGATGGCGCCTTGACCACGCAACCGAGCGCCAGCCGTCCCGCCGGTGCGCAACACGTCGGCGTCGTCGATGCAGTCTCCTCCGGCCAGAGCAGAAGCCACCAGCGTCATCACCTTGTCGCCGGTGTTGGCTCGGCCTGGGGCGCGACCCAGGTCCAGGTGCCGGTCAACCAGTTCGGGCAGGCCCAGATGCCGGCCCAGCGTGGCTGGCAGGATCAGCCCAGCATTGGCCACCAGGCGGTGGTCGTCAAAGGAGATTTGGATGCGGTCGGGATGGTCAAGTGGCAGCATCTTTTGGGTGCTCCTGGTCTGGGGAGGGGTTTGTGTTTCCAAAACCATTATGCCCGAAGCACAGGAGCACTTTCTTACCCCTTCAGCACGCCGCGACCCTCATCTTTTCGGTGGATTAGGGCTAAAATTGCCTTTAAGCGACTAACCTATCTTCGATAAACTCGATCACCTCTACGCACTTAGGCAGGTATTCAGCCAATTGCGCCATCGAAATATTGGATTCTCCTCTGTGGGCTATCTGATGCCGAAGTCTCATGATCGAATCGATCGCTACATCTCGACCCGAATCGGCAATAAATTTCAGAAAATCGTTTTTCCACAAATGATTGAATCGCGTTATTCTCCACACAAAGTGTTCGGAAGTCGGATTGGGGATCCTCGTGATGTTTCCTGAAGTGACGCCACGTTTTGCGTAGTAGTCTTGATAAATTTCATGGAATGAGTTCTCCAAAAATGCAGACAACATAACGCAGAGATATTTGACCCAATGTGCTCGGCACTCATCATCCGGCTCGCCAACGGCACAGGTAGTTCGGACAAATTGTATAATTGCTAGTTGATTGTGAAGGACTTGATTGTGCATCCTAAATCTCCCAAAATGCCTCAAACGCCTTCTGCATGCGAACCGCCACCGATGAAGCCTGCGCCGTACCGCCAGCCACGCTTTCGCGGTATGCCGCGTCCCTGAGTAATGCGTCGTGTACCGCCACCACAGATTTCGAATCAGGGAGAACGCCTGGGTTTCGTCCCAGTCGACGGGCTAGGCCCACAGTCATAGAGTCAAATACCGCCGCGTTCAACTGCCCGCTGTCTTCCGTGCGGAATGCTCGGCTACCCAACGCGGTATTGAATACGCCGATGACAGCAGAGAACAATGATCTACCTTCGAACAAAAACTCAATGGTGGGACTAAGGTGTTTTCCGGCAAACCTGTTCAGAAAACCCAGCATAGGAGCTGAGTACTCTTCCGCCTCAATGTACATAGCCCAGAAACGAAGTATCAGCTCTTGGTCTTTTTGGCGCAGGTTTTCACGGCCGTATATGGCGCGCCAATCTGGGTTGTCGTTTAGTTCTTTGACGCTGTCCATCAACTGCCCTCGGTAGAGAGCTCGCCGTATCTCTTGAGGCATCAATCGTTCCCCACCGGTATTCAGGCGATGGAAGATATGAAAAATGCTGCTCATGCCATCGTCAGGAGAATTTTGCCTGACGATGGTGGTGTGCAGAAGAGAGTTGTCGAGTCGGTACTGGTCCCGTTCTTTCAAATCGGCGTACTTCATTTTCTCGAATTCTTGGTTGACGCTACGCAGTGCGAATGGGCGATTCCCGCTATCGCCCGGCACACCTGCCCCAAAAGTGCCCGAGTAGAAAAATCGCAGTGTTTGTAGGCGTTGCTGCCCGTCGATGACCATCAACTTTTCAGTCTCAGGGTCTTGTGCCAAAAATATGCCTGGCACTGGCAGTCCCAACAACAAAGATTCGATAAACTGCGAAGCCTGCGGCAACGACCACACGAAGCCGCGCTGGAATTCAGGCACAAACACGCTCCCTCGGTTTAAGCGACGAACTAAACCTTCGACGTCAAAATCAGCGCCGTAGCTGGTGATTTTGTACTGCACTGTCTCGGCGATGTCGTCGACCTCGGTGTCATCGTGGACGTTCTCATCAGCGATGAAGGCGTCGCGGATTTCAAAATCCATTTCAGTAGCATTGACCATCTTGCCCTCCGTTTGCGCAGTCTCGGCACTACGTTTGATTCTATTGCTCGCCGCCGGCCCGGTCAACGCGCGCAATCCTTGCCAGTGACCCAGAAACCAAAAGAACGTCGCAACACCCAAAACTGCGCGGCGAACTCATGACAAACAAAGCGCCCGCAAGTTGACCTGCATTTCGACTCACTAATCCCGAATCCACCGAAGTGATGAGCACTGGCGTTGACACCAAGGATGATGGGTAAGGGAAGGCGAACGGGGTACGCCCGATTCCAATAAATGGGGATGAGGGCGGCGTGAGGTAGGCACCCAGACACGCTGATGGCGGCCCGCAGTGACTATGGCGGACATAATTCGATAGGCGGTGGGCAAGGAGTTCCCTTCGCGGACTGGATTAGCGCGAGTTGGCGGGAACGTTCAGTTGGCCTGACGGCACGGCTGGAGCCTGACCCCATCCACTAGACTTCCCAACCGCCTCGAAGACTCGCGCCAAGTCGGTCCCCGAGCGTCTCTGGCCGCATGCTGCCCTGACAATCTCGCCCATCACCACCACGGGCCGCCGACATACCCTTGGCGTGGCTACCGCACCCTGCACTCAGCCAAATCTATTGGAATCAAGCCCTCACGGCTCTTTCCCCTGCCTCACA
This sequence comes from Dehalococcoidia bacterium, assembly GCA_965220105.1. Lineage (GTDB taxonomy): Bacteria > Chloroflexota > Dehalococcoidia > Lucifugimonadales > UBA3495 > Bin87. The sequence goes on from OZ244811.1 coordinate 1,083,653, forward strand.
TCCCTTGTCTGACCCACATGGCTACACCCTTCGGTGGATCCGGGGTAAGGCAGAGCATTACGGCAGCAACTTCCACCACATCATATCCAACTGGGTCAGCCACGGCCAAGCTGATATGGAAGCCGGCCAACCGTCCACCACCTACGCCAGATTCGCCAAACGGCGCCGAGACCTGATCGCCGAGCACTGCGGACCGGACACCAACCGGAACCGCGAACTGGACCGGGCACCCGAGATACTCGAACGGACCTGCGAGTGCGGCAACGACAAGATGCTGATGCCGGACGGAAAACTGGCCGACCAGTGCCGCCAGTACCAAGAGTTAGACGGGTTGCAACAGGGTGGAGCAAGACGGGGTGATGACAGCACAACAACAGGAGGCGCTAACTAGAGAAAGCATCTTCCAAGCGTGAGGCGAATGACCCACCAGGCCGCTCACTACAATTCACTACAATCACCCGATAGATCGCGCACAGAGGAGGACTTTCCCAATGCCAACCCTGACCCGCCAATCGATCCAAGACGTAGCACTCATTTTCATCCTGGCTGCTATGGGAGCTGGAGGACTCATGGCGACAATAGTGACGTGCATCTTGACAGGACAGATCCCTTGGCTGCTAGCCGCATTCTGCGGGTTAATGTTATACAACATCCCCGGCATGCTACAAACAGTAAAAGAATGGCAGACCGAAGGTAAGTGCCACCCAACAAGCGCCATGCCCAACGGACGTACGGTCAGCGTACGACACACAATATCCAGCGATAAAGGCTGATATTGCCTTGTGCCGGACACTTGGGACAGACCAGGCCCAGCCACCACAGATTGATGTCAACCGGCCCTTGTGGCACAAATGTGGACGCCAACACACTCGAACTAATTCCAGTTCCACGAGTCCCACTCTGGCCGTCCCGCGAGAAACCTCCTACATCTGGGCCACCTGGCTGCCCAGGCTGCTGACCGGCGAGAACTCGTGCGAGTGGGCCGTTTAGTTCAAGGCCCACCATCAGGACTGGACCAGTGTCAAGGGCGGCGGCAAAACGTACCACTGGGGCTGTCGACATCTGATACGATCCCGGATTAGACAGGTGACATTTCTGCTGAACGCTTAGGCGGACATTTCCCCTGAACGTCGACAGCCGCAAGCCGACGATCGAGCCGCCCATGTGGTCCACTTTACCGCCGCCGTTTACACTGGAGTAGGCCGCACTCGCTGTAGACCCCCTGGCGGGACGCCTGATAGCCACCGACCTGCTACGCTTCTAGCCAATTCGCCGATCCCACGACTCCGGCGCTCGCCGCCAGCCGGCCAACACCATCTCCAACAGCGAACCAAGCACAAGCAACAATTTTTGTGCAAAGCCGCCCCGGCCCAAGAACCAAAAACTGGGCATCAGATATTGCTGAGAAATCGCCATAGAGGGTACAAATACGAGCTGTGACGGCTTTTTTGCCACTTCGACGACCCAGAAGTCATCTCGGGCATTAAACCGGCCTGAGAGCGCATGTTTGCAATTGCCCAACGACAGACGGGCGACCCAGTATAGCCACCCGCTTTTTATTGTCGGCCAACCGGTACAATCGAGCGAGACCCCGACGCCAGAGCGACATGGAGTCACGCCACGCCTGTACCAAGGCATGCCTGCTGCACGAGTCGTACCAGCGCGACCTGCTGCGCGACAACGAGGCGAAAGCAAACGCCGCCAAAGAACCGGCCAGACCCTGAGTGCCCCAGGGCGTGTTGAGAATTAGAAAATCAAGCCGTTGTTCTTGGGAAATCAGGAACCGCAAAAAAGCCTGTGCAATAGGGACGTTGGCCCGGTTTTGCGCTCGTTGGACTCCCGCTTTCCCGGGAATGACGGCATTAGTGAACACGCTCTAGTTCAGCCCAACCCGCCGCAGCGTGTACGCGTCCCCAGCCATAATCTCCGCAATCCTGAGCGGCAGGCCGCGAAAATCATCGGTCGCCGCCGAGATCAGTCTTCCGGTCAGCGTCCCGCTTTCGCTTGAGGCCAACCACACCGCCAACTCGGCGCACTCGTCTATGGACGCGCCGCCGCCCGACGTTACCCGCAGCCCGAGCTGGTGAATGAAGTCCGCTCCCGCCTGGGCGGCTTGCTCGGTCATTTTGTCCCACATGCTGGTATGAACCGAGCCCGGCCCGAGGGCGTTCACCGTGATTCCCTTGCCATCCAGTTCCTGGGCCAGCACTTCGGTAAGCCGTAACACCGCCGCTTTGCTGGAGCAATAGGCCGACATGTTGCTCCAAGCATTGGCTGCGCCCGCGCCCGACAGGTTGATGATCTTTCCCCCTGACTGCTCCAGCATTACAGGCACGGACGCCAGCGACGGCACAGGGCGTTCATGAACGGGTCCTCCGCCATCATCGCCGTAGGCGTACAAGGCAGCGAATACATTATCCGCGTACGGGCCGTGCTGGATAATGACGAAACCACCGACTGGATGGTCGCGGGAGTGCGCATCGACTGAAGAGTCAGAAATCAACTCACGGGGAGCCCGGCCGATGTCGGCCGGGCTCCATTGATGAGTACAACGCGGGCTTGCCAGACCTCACCGTTCACAGCGGTGCCCACCGCACAGGCTGGGATAGTCGCAGATCGCAAGCGGAAGACGACGTGCGAGCCGGCCGCCAACGTAATAGAATGAGCAGCACAACCAGCAGCGAGGAGACGCGGCATGACGACCACGGCAGATTACCAAGCCAGCAGCCGGGCCATGATGGCCCAGAGCCACAGCGAACTTGCTCAAGGCGACCTACAGCAGGCGTCTGAGAAAGGCTGGGGCGCCGCCGCCCAGATGATGAAGGCCATCGCCGATGCGCGCGGATGGGAGCACGGACGGCACCGCCACCTGCACCGGATCGCCAGCCGCCTGCGGGGTGAGACTGGCGACGGAGACATTCGCCGCTTGTTCGCTGTGGCCAGCACACTGCACGAGAACTTCTACGAGAACCAGATGACAGCCGAAGATATAGAACAGGATCTGGCGGACGTGGAACGCCTGCTGGAGAAACTCGAAGCGCTCATGCCGAGCTGACGCGGCCATGAGCGAGAAAAGCGTCTGAGAAGCACGAAGCAACGGGCGGCTCGATCGAGCCGCCCCATTCTTTTGCCCGACACCGGTAAATAACAGCCACCAGCACGAACCAGAGCAAAGTAGAGCCTCGGTTCGCCGGCTACCCGACCAATGAGGCGCCGAGAAGAACGAGGACCAGAGGCGACCGGTACCATCCGCAGCAACTGTGAAGCGGAGGAAACCACGCCCCATCCAAGGCACCAAACAAAGCGCCGCAGGCCCTAACCTGCGGCGCAGTCAGTTTGACCCGAGCCGGCCCCGAATTCCAAGGCACGATGACCGGCCCTACGAGTCAGGTGGCGGTCCCCACGCGCGGGGATAAATAGTCCGGCGGCGGGATGACCCGACTGATAGGATGCCCCGCTGCCCCAACGTTCCACACGATATGCATACGCCCCCTCAGACAGGCTGGGAAGCGCCTCGCAGCCCAAAAAGCCTGGGGTTTGCCACCAGAGCATCTGAATTGGCGTTACAGCCCGTTTTTCGCTCCCCAACCACCCACAGGCAAGAAGCGCAAACCAACACGATGTAAGCCTCCACTGAACCGGCCCCCGAGGGACAGACATCTGCCTGTCCCTTTTTGTTTCCAACCCGAACAACCAGGAGACGAGATGGCAACACCCTATATCATGCCCCTGGGATTCATCTACCGACCCACAGAGGACGGCGCGATCATCACACTCACCGACCCCAAGGAGTCCCCGAGCCTCAAGCTTGCCACTCCAGTGACCATCTGGCGGTACAGCCAAGGACAACTAGCAGTGTCCAAAATCCGTGGACAGATAACTGCGGTGGGATATGTGACAGCCACTTTCAAAACCGTCGAGTCCCGGATTGATCCAAGATGGCCAACAAGCCGCCAACTCTTGCGCCCAAAAACGCCCGTGTACCTGGCGATGCCCGACTCCTTCGAACCAGACATAAGCCGGACGCTCACCCCAGAGCAGCTGCAATCAATGCGGGTGGTCGCCGCGAGGTACACGGAAATCACCGGGCCTACCATCCCGAACCCGCCCCACCTGAACCCGCCCAACGAACCAAACGAACGAAAAAACGCCAAGACCAAGCATCACAAACCGCCACCCGCTTGACGAAATTTCGCTATTCTGAAAAACTATATTGAAATCGGAGCCCACAGGAACAACATGTTCAGACCAACAGCCGTCACAAAAAAGACGCTCGACATTGACCAGATGGTTTATTGCGCCAACTGCAAATCCGCCATGAGCAAGGTGGATGACACCTACTTCTGTCCGAACGGCGCCAGCAGCGCAGGACAGAGTTGCTCCACCCTCTCCGTCGACGCCGACCATCTGCTCCGAGCGGTTTTGGCCACACTCATCGACCGAGTCGTCAACGACAGGACCATACAGGCCGTCTCCGACAAAGTCCAAGAGATGACAAAGCCGAGTGTCAATCTTCACCGGGACCGGCTCGAAACAGCCGAATCCGCCATCGTCGAACTGAACCGGCGCAGGAACCGTGTCATGCCTCCGATGGAGCAAGACACCGCTACCCGCCCAGAAACCAACGACGAGATCCACGAGATCGAAAAGGCCACCGCGAGCCTATCCTACGAGTCCATGACCGCCCAGAATGAACTGGACAGACTGGGCTACCTCAGGGATGTGACGGACATCGGCAATGTCATAAAAAACCCAGAAACCTACCTCGGGACCACCAGCCCCGAAGATGCCCAGGAACTCCTCGAATTGTTCGTCCAACAAGTCCAGGTCATCAATGCCAACACGGCCGTGGTCGTCTACATCGCCCCCATTGAGACCGAGCAGAACCCGGCCGGCATCACGGCAGATTGGATAAAGATCCGCTGAGATACTGACTGCACTACCATTCAAGGCAAAAATACGAGCCGCTCCCGAATAATCAGGAGCGGCTCGTTCATTATCGCCAAGACCGCGCAGCAATTTGCTGCGGAACCGTTGAAATAACCCGCTCAGCAGACGGTCAGTCAAAAGACCGCAATACCGTCACAATCCTCAAGCTCGGAGTCATCACGACTGGCCGGCTCATCGACTTCATCATCACGGAGCCTCAAGGATTGAAAGTCCTTGGCCACTTTCGGCATCGCGCTCCAAGAATCTGGATTCGCGTTATCCAGTTCCGACGCATCAGCGTTCAATTCGTTAATCTCGATCAGATCGCTAACTCGCCGGGCCAGAAAAACCCGGGCCAATAGTGCCTCCAGTTTCTGCTGACGCTTTGCGTTGCTATCTGATTGTTCAATGCTATTGCCTTCAGGCCCCTGGGGGCTGGCATTTTGTGTCTGTTCGGTCATGTGGTAGGCTATTCAGGACTAGGGTCCAATTCATCCTTTGGGAGTCGGTGTAACACCGCTATCTGCATGGTAGCACATCAGCGCTTTTCTCGCTCAACATGGGGAAACCACGCCAGTGCGACGCACTGAAAGGAAGAACTGCCATGACAATTTTAGAACATACAAGCGTATCCAGTCAACATGATGATGTCACCACAAGACCCAACAAACCGCCCATCTCAACCCTGCTGAAATCGCTCAGGGGAGACAAATCCCTCCGCCAGGTGGAACGCGACACCGGAATATCCAACGCGTACCTGTGCAACATCGAACTCGGCCTGAGACAACCAGGAATGAAAACCCTCACCAAGCTGGCTCAATACCACCAAGTACCCTTGGAAAACCTATTGCAAGTTACGGCCATGCCCTTTGAACAAAATCACGTCGAGCCTCCCGAATCCATCCTCGACGTACAGCGGAGCTATGACTACATCCTCGCGGACCCAGTACTTCACCAGTACCGGAAACCAGCCGGAATGCCGGCCATGGACTACCAGCGGTTCGTCGTCCAGCTGTACCAGCATTTCACCGGCAAGAGACTACTCTAGGGCTACGGAGGGAAACCACAATGCCGAAGAACGGCCCCAGACTCGCGGTTATCTACGACAGAATATCCGGTCAACCACAAGCCAAGAACTTTTCATTCGCGAGCCAAGAGGGAGATTGCTCCGCCTACTGCCAGAGAGAATCACTGACCATACTTAAAATTTTCCAAGACGTCGGCAGTGGCCTTGCCACCAAGCACCGTTCCGAATTCTTGGAGATGTTTGAATTCGCACTCGACAAGTCCAATAGGGTCACCGACGTGGTCTTCCCGGACATCGACCGCTACACCAGAAACACGCAGCAATTCTTCGAATTCACAAACCGTTTGGTGGACGCCGGCATCACTTTGCACTCGGCGCGGGATGATGAAAAGTACGACCTGAGTTCAGAATATTCCTGGCACATGAAAGCCGTCGCTGCCCAAGCCGAATCACGGAAGATTTCAAGACGCACGAAAAAGGGGCAGCGAACCGCTACCGAGCAGGGCCGCCAAATCGGCCCGCCGCCGTGGGGATACAAGATCCACCACGACCCGGGTGAAGAGGACAAGTGCGGCTGGCTGATACCAGATCCCGAGCTATGGCCCCACGTCCTCAAGCTGTGGGAAATGGCCGCCGAAAGGCGTACTCCCATGCCAATAGCCACGTACTTCAACCAACAGAGCATCACCGGCCCCGGCGGAGGCATCTGGACCGACGAAAACGTCCTGTATATCCTGAAGAATCGAAAATACTCCGGGGCCCAGTTCCGTGGGGACCATCCAGGGTCCCGGCTGCCAGGGCTCCAGGACGAAACGCCAGTGACCATCACTGAAAACGCACACGAAGCAGCGGTCACCCCCAAGGACTGGGCTGACATTCAGGACATGATCGAAGCACGACGCATAGGTCAGTCATCCCCTCGGTCGCATTCCAGCCCGAACCTGTTATCTGACCTCGTCAAGTGTGGCGAATGCAAGACAGAACACGCTATTTACAACATGACCGTCAGCACGAAAGACGGCGTTGCAAGGCTCGTTTGCGCTCTGAAGAAGCAGGCTACGGTTGCAGCCTGCCCCAACGGGAAAAACATCAGGATGGACCAGTTGGTGCCTGCCGTCATCGACCGCGTCAAGAACCACATCCTCACCCCAGAAACACTGCAGAATACAGTCCAAGTTATGGCCCGAGATAGCCGCAATTACCTCACAGAAGGTGAGAGCCGCAGGTCCGACCTAAAAGCCAAGTTGAAAGGCGTTGAGGAAGGCATCAAGAACGTCAACGACGTCGTGAGGGATGAACGCAAGAGAATAGATAATTTGCCTTCCTTGATCGACAACCTGGAGGGCTTGGAGAAAGAAAAAAAGGAACTCGTAGCCGAAATCAACCAGATCACTGACGACACAAATGAAGCCCGGCTGTACGTGACTAACCCAGAGGGGATAATGGCTACCGCTCTGGACCTGAAGACATACACCGAATCCGAAGACCCCGAAGCGGTCAAGCAGATTCTCAACATGTTCATAGACCGGGTAGAAGTCTACCGCGACCACGCCGAGATCTATTACAAAATTTCGGCCCACAGCGAAGAGTCAGCCGAACTCCCCGGCGTCGAGATCATCTCCTTTGACAAGAAAGGCAGGCCCCTATCGGCAGAAAGTTGCCTTTCAGAGGGGAGCACGGGGGTATTCCGTGGCCCTGCATATCGGTTGAACTGGGGTGAATGTAGTCCCCGTATGCGCGGGGGTATTCCCTACACCTGCCCCTCGCCGCCGCGTGTTCCTATGTAGTCCCCGTATGCGCGGGGTTATTCCTTTGGAGCTGTGGGCACAGGTACCGGCGTTGCTGTAGTCCCCGTATGCGCGGGGGTATACCCTTTCGAGGGGTGCATCGATAGTGTCAGGGACAACTCGCCCCGTACCTGCGGGGGTATACCAACAGCCTTACCAAGACCAGCCCGCCAGATTTTGACTGGCGGGCTTTTTGATTGGCACCGTTGGCCTTTAGGATCACAGCCGGCACACCTCCACTGCCCGACGAGCCGACTCACCCAACTCCAGGAGAAAACCGAAAATATGAGCCGTACATGGCGTCAATTGCCCAGTCAATCCCGAAAACGACTACCCCAACACCTGAACAAAAAGGGCGGGGTAACTGCCAGCGCAGGACCCAGTCCCGAACGCCGTCGCCCAGACACGGACTACGATACCGAAATCCTTCACCTCGCAACAGAGTTACTCAACCATGCCGCAGCACGGTTGCAAACCGACCTCCTCGACCACAACCAACCAACCAGCGACTGCAGCACAACCCAAGCACTGTGGGACGCAGCCGCTGACGGGGACTGCCCGCCAGACCTGCTGCTGCCAACCCTGCATATGGCCCACCAAGCCGTAGGCCGCATACGCGACAACCAAACTATCCTTACGCCTGAAGCGTTCCACCAAGCTTCCGCCTTCCTGCTCACCATGATCAACGCCAAAGACGACAACGACACGACCCGCGCCAAAAACGTGATGGTACCCGATGGACGGCAGCGCGATTCATCCATCCCCTTCTGGCGCGACGATCGCGTCACCGGACTCCGCTCTGCCGACCACCGCAAAGCCCGCCGCGGCGCCAGACAAAATCTGGCCGACCCCGAATCGGCCGAAACCGTACGCGCCGGCAAGAGCCGTCGTTACACCGATACGTACGGCGACTACAAACTGTGATCAAACACTGAACCACGAGGGAAAATGCCCGCCAAAATCTTCGACAATGCCCTTTCCTGGATACCCGCCGAATATATAGAAGCCTAGTATTACAGTCGCGCTTGAATTGAGGGCCTCTGAAACGGTATGTCGCACGTAACGGCGATTGAACACGGGTCAATAACTGGAGGCTTTGACGTCAGGAATGACCTCTTGGCCATCCACATCTGGGTGGAGAAATCGTCCAACAATCCCGCCATCGCTGGGATGTGACGGCCAAAGTGGTGAAACGAAATTCGTCGCTTAAATGATGACTCTCCGCTGCCGTTCAGTTGGATTCTGAATAGCGAATTTTCCTCCAGCACATATCAGTTGCTCATCCTGCGATGATAAGCACCGCAAGTCATGGAAACATCGTACATCCAAGGGGAAAGACCAAGACAACATGATGAACTAAGGCCACACCATGGTCTGCAAGCGAGGACACGGCACACCGAGTGGACCTTACAGCCCTCACACTCAACCGTCGATGCTCTATAATCACAACGTAGCGTTGAGAGGACAACACCCCATGTACCCGCCCGAATATCAGCACATACTGGACTTCCTGGACAGCAACCCAGAGTACCTGCAAGACATGCGGACCCGGCTGCTGATGCCCGACCTCATCGCCCTACCGGAGCAATTCGCCCAGCTGGTGGGCCTCGTGACGGAACTCAGCGCCAGCTTCCAAGCTTTTGCCGAAGCCACCGACCGCCGTCTCACGTCCCTTGAAGCCAACGTGGCGTCCCTCCAGACGAACGTGGCGTCCCTCCAGACGAACGTGGCGTCCCTGCAGGGCAGCGACCTCGAAAACCGCGCCCGGCTGAACATCCTGAACATCGCCATGAACGAGCTCGGGCTCACACGGGGCCGCATCCTGCTGGCCACTGGCCGCGACACCCAACCAGGGTTCCTAGCCACCATCAACGCTGCCGAGGGAGCCGGCCTCATCACGGAGCAACAGGCGGACCACGTCCTGGTCGCGGACATTATCATCCGTGCCCGCCGCACCGACGACAGGCATTACGTCCACGCCGTGTTCGAGGTCTCGCGTACCATCAGGCTGGACGACATCACGAGAGCACACAGCCGGGCGGCCACAGTCGCGTCCGCGACCGGTGAACCCACCATCGCCGCCGTAGTCGGCGAGGTGATCCAGCCGCCACAGCAACAGCAGGCCGACGAGATGGGCGTCAAGGTCTTGTTGCCGCCCATGCTCCGGCAGAGCCAAGCCGGCGACGAGACAGCAGCACCCATCTGCTGAACGCAGCGCGACCACTCTAGCGTAGACGAACCAAACGACGATCACTACCGCACCAATCCAAGCATGATAATATCTATCCCACCCGAGAGGGAACCCCGTATGCGCGGGGGTATGCCTTGGCAACGTGCTCATCATCGCCCTGGGGAGCCGGGAACCCCGTATACGCGGGGGTATGCCGTAGCGCCAAATGGGCTCTCTTTGAGCAGCACCGGGAACCCCGTATGCGCGGGGGTATGCCCTGGCCGACAGTAGGGCCGCGGACTTCTTGCTGGGGAACCCCGTATGCGCGGGGGCATACCGACTGAAAACCACAACTCAACCACATGAGCACAGCCAAAAACCCAAATACTGCTTATTCGCCATCAAGGTAGTCCCCGTGTACGCGGGGGTATTCCCGAACCCCGGGGAAGCGACATCGCTCTGGAGAGGTAGTCCCCGTATGCGCGGGGATATTCCTAATTCCGACCAGCCTAGACCACTCCCCCAGACGTAGTCCCCGTGCTTACGGGGCTACGTTGTTCCAAAAGAATTTCCTCGTCGTCCAAGGACACCGTTGTCGAGTATCCGGACTCCGTTTCTTGGGTGTTCGGTAGCGGGAGGCCGTAGTGGATGGTGGCGGTTCCGTGCGCAACATCCACCTGCTTGATAAATCCCCGCAAAAGCGTTCTGGCAGTGGATGTGTCGTCGGCTTCCAGATAGGTCCGCAGGTCCATTGCGGCTTCGATGATGGCTTCGGGCTCGGTGGCAAACGTCATTGTCTCCGCAACGTCGTCGTCCAGGGCGCTGCTCTGGGATTCGAGGCCTTGTTTTTCTTTGCCGAGCGTTTCGAGATCGTCCATTAGGCTGTGGACGGCTAGGGGGTGAGAATCCTCATAGGTCTTTATCTTCTCTTTCAGGTTGCCTGCTTCCCGGTCGATTTCCCTGATGCGCTTCTTGATGGAGGCCTGGCGCTCCCGTTCTTCGGCCACCAGTTGGGAGCTGTTCTCGTTGATGTACTGGATTTGTCCTTCCAGAACATCCCTGGTGAGGGCGCGCTCAAGGAGTGCGCTTACGATGATGTTCAGGAACGGATCGAGCGGCACGTTTTTTGACTGGCAATACGCGACGCCGGTGTTCTTCTTCACGCTGCAGATCAGTTCCTTGCCGTCTCGGCCGTTCTTTATGATCATGTTGGGAGGAGGTTCGCCCGAGTGGGCGGAGGAGTTGGTGCACTTGACCAATTGGCTCAGCGGGTTGGGGCTGACGGCGGATCTGGGTGAAGCCGTCCGGGGCCTGGTGTTGTCCGCTATGCTTTGTTGCACGCGGTTGAACAGGTCTTCGTCGACCAGCCGTTCGTGGGCTCCTACGAACGTCATTTGCTGGTACACCCTGCGGTTTCTGGGAAACTTCGACCTAGACGTCTTGAAGTATTCCAGCTCGCCTATGTTAGCGCGGTTTTTCAGGATAAAGATGATGGAGCCTTTCGGCCATCTGCTGAGGCCGGTCGGGCTTGGAATCTCCAGCTTCATGAGTTCTTCGCAGATCTCGCCGGTCCTGCGGCCTTCGTCTCTCAGTCGGTACATCATCTGGACGTGCTCTGCGTGAACTTCGTGTGGCACGTATATTGGGTGCAGTTGACCCTTTTTTCCTGCTACCCAGCCGCGTTTGTAGCCGTGAGGGATTTTCGAGCTACAGGCGTAGCCGGCTTCGATGGCGTCCTTTTGTCCTCTTAGTGAGAGACGGGAGATTTCTCTGGACTGGTTGTGGTTGAGGGAGAATTGGATGTCCCAGCTAATATCGTCGGTATCTGAGCGTTTGCCGTCTTTCACGCTGTGGACGGTGATGTCGGCTTCATCGAGCATTGCCAGGTAAATGTGCGGGTCGACTTTGCTTCGGCTGAACCTGGATAGGTCGGGGAACACGATGTGGCCAATGTCATTGGCGGGGTCCATGGCTTTTCCGATCATTTCGAGGAACCCGTCCCGGTTGTCGGTGCTGAGGCCGCTGCCCACGTCGTCAAAGCAGCCCGCTTCAACCAGACCCATGGCTGCCGCGTACTTGGCCATGTCGTTGTACTGCCCGGTGTTGGAAAGTTCGTTTTGTCCAGAGCTTGACCGGCGTGTGTAGAAGTATGAGCGGTTTGATTGTTTCTGCACTGTCATTTGGGACTCCTGGTTATCTGTTAGAGCAGTTTCTTGCCGGTGTAGTGCTCGTAGAGCCGCACGACGAATTTCTGGGTATCGAACGCGGGTGTTGCTGCTGGCTTTTCGTAATGGTCGAGGTGTGGGTCTGTGAGCACGAATTCGTAGCTGCGCTGGACCTCGTCGAAGCTTGCCTGTGCTGTGTTGAGGGTGTGCTCACGAGCTGCCGCTTTCTGGTCGAAGGGGAGTCCTGCGTACTCCAGAAGCTCGTTCAGCGGCACTCGGTAGTATGCTGCCAGCTTGGATAGGGACTTGATGCCGGGATTCTTCCGACCCAATTCTAGGTTGCTCAGGTACGAATTCGAAATACCGGTTTCGGACTCGACCTGCCGAAGAGTTCTGTCACCGCGCAGTTGCTTCAGCAGAGCACCGATTTCGGTGTCGGTGTCGGTGTCGGTTTGGTGGTCTTGGTCGGTGTTTTTGATGACATCGGGGTGTTGCCCGTGTTCGTTCGTCGGTTTTATGATAGTGGTCATATGATCTCCTTGCCTCGGTCGTTCGACTGTTTGCAAAAAACTGCTACAATGAGGGCGCGGCTGTTGCTGCAAATCTAGCAAGCGCCAGCAGGACTGGCAAAGTAAGTATATCCGATGACACCAGAAATGGACAAGAGCCTGCCCAAGAAGGCAGGACACGATACTGAGCGGCCGGATAGCAATTATGCTATGCCAGAGGAAATGAGTGCCGCGTTTCATAAGCTAATCGCGGACCGGTTGCTGAAATTGACCGCTGAGGTTAGTCGGTTGGGGTTGGATGCTGGGGAGGAGGCTGAAGTGGACGTGGGCTGGGAGTCAATGCCATCTGCCGCCAGAGAGTTTCATGCTCGGTCGGCTGAGAACATTACCGGTCAGGATGAAGTGGAAGATCGTGATTCGGTTGTCTCCGATGACTGAAGGTCGCTCTCGTCTGCTGCTGGATGCGCCTAGTTCATGGCGGCCGTCTTCTCCCGCCCTGTCGGGTCGTTGAGTCTGGTGGCAGAGGCTGGCCTCGTAGTATCTACGGCTCGGTCTGCTGTGGAACGGCGCACGGATATGCGTGTGTGCCCGGTCATCTAAAAAGGCCGGTCGTCCTTTCTCACGACCGGCCTTTGCGGTTTTTTTATGCGAGTGCTTAGGGGAGCGGGAATGATTCCGACGTGATCAATTCTCCGTTGTCTTCACCCGGTATGGGGTGAGTGTATGTAATCGTGGACGACGTGGCGCAGACCTGGATATCTTTGATGAATGTATTGACCAGTTGCTTGGCTAGTGCCAGGTCCGCGAACTCCGTATACGTCGCAACGTCTTGGGCTACTGACTGGATGGCTTCCTGATTGCCGACGAATTCCCACTTTTCGATCTCGGTTCGTGAGATGGTGGACTCGTAGGCAAGACCGGCACTGGTAGCCTCGATAGTTTCGAGCTGGTCCACTACGTCTGTGTACGGGATCTGGCGGTATTCTACCCTGGCTAGGATGTCCAGTTTTTGGGCGTTCAACTCCTCGATTGTCGATTCCGTGTTGTCGAGCTTGTCTCGCTGAGAGTGCAACTTGTCAGCAGCATCTTTTTGGATGCGCTCGACCAGGTTGGACACCGTCTCGGGGGTCATGACCCTTTCGACTAGGGTAGTTATTAGCTGGCGTGCCAACCGCTCGGCATCGACGGAAGCGGTGGAGCAATTTGCTCCCCGGTCCTGGGCGTGGTTGGGGCAAACGTAGCGTCCATTGATCGCAATCATGGTGGCGCCGCAGTATGAGCAGTGGATGACGTCGCTGAGGACGGAGCCCTGCTGGGTGGATGTTCCCTTAATGGTCATGTTTTCTCTCGTGTCGCTTGCGCGGGTATTGTTCCAGAATGGGTATTATTCGTCAAGTTGGTGGGGATATGGCTGCCGGACTGGAGGTGGCATGGGCGGGTTGTTGTGGGATTTACGTGGAACTGCTTCGTCCTCGCGGGGAGCGTTTCGTATGATGTTAGTGTATTGGTGGGAAAGATGCCTGAGTTTTTCCACCTGTTCGGTGGTGAGCATCCTGCTGGGGTCTGGCTCGAATGAGTTCTCTTTGGCGAGATATACGGGTGTTTTCTCCCGTATTGTTTCCTCGTTCTGGGTCCAATTAGCATCGAGGATGGCTTCCGCAATTGTAAAGGTGGCTGTGACGTATCCGACGGCGACGATTTCTCCGCGTATTTTGGCGAGTGCGAGTCCGTCGTTGGATGGTTGGGATAGGGTTACGGAGGTGCCGACCTTGAGGGTACGCGAATCGTCCGGGTTGGTGAGTAGGAAACGGACGCCCCTTCGGGTGCGTTGGTCGATGAATCCCAAGGGGTTAATGTAGGGTGTCATTGTGTCTCCTTGGCCGAAATAAAAAAGGGCAGTCTGTTAGCCTGCCCCGTCGTGGCGGCGCGTCTTCTATCTTCTGGACGCGCCGGCCGCGGACCGTGATTGTTCTGGCGGTGATTGGAGGCGTTGCAGTTGCCTGTCACCGCGATGAGCCGTACTTCTCCTACGAATGCGCCATGCTTGGCTAGTCCTCGGTTACTTCATCTGCTGCACTCTGTCGAAACGGTGCTGAGGGATTATCGCCGGGAACGCGTTCGGCACCCTGACCGCGGTAGCCGGGGCGCTCATGGCCTTTTTGTGGGCCACGTTGGTGCCGCAGTAAACTTCGTTGCTCAAAATGCGGCGCACCTTATCTACGTTCCACCGGTGTCCGGTGGGCGACGGGATGGTTCCGTCGTTCAGTTGTTTCGCGATGTCCCGTACCGTGGTGCCCTGTAGGCGGGCGTCGAAGATTCTTCCGACCGTCCTGATGGTCTGAGGGTCCGGCTCCAGCGTGTAGCGTCTGGTGTCTTGGTCGTTGACGGCGATTTTTCGGTAGCCGTACGGCGCTTTGGGGAATGTGTAAAATCCCCTTTGAGAGGCTGATCTCAGACCCCTTTGGACGTGTCGGGAATGCGTAGTACTCGCAAGCTGACCGGCGGCGACAGCGGCGTTCCACGCGGCGTCGAATTCATTTTCATCTGGGTCGGTAACCAACATGTTTTCCACTCCTTAGGAGTGTGGTCCGGCGTTGAGCTGACTGAGCTGGTTGGCACGGTGTGAGAAAACAATTGGAGTGAAACACCGCGATGATGTGGAGCTGGGATACATCGCGGCGGACCGTATCACCACGCCGAGATGGCCGTTGCTTCCCGTTGTTGGTGTATGTTCCTCTGGCTGTGCCTATACGTTGCGATGGCGATCATGATCGTTCCAATGGGCGCCCACATTCGGGTCGAGGATACTTGGAGTATCCGTCAGTTAGTCGGGACCCGGGTTCCGCATCGAGGGCATGGTTTGTACGGGTCGTGCCGGTCGGCCGGCGTAGTTGCCCGGCGGCAGTTCACCAGATTGTGCGGGTTCTGGATGTCGTGGTGGGATCGCCCTGGCCAATGTCACGCGGAACGGGGTTGGCTTCGCATGAGAAGGTCTGGTGATGTTCCGCGGCGGGGCGTCGACAGTCTCGGGATTCAGGCAGTTTGCCCGTGAATCTGGGTGGTCAGGAACGTGTGGATGAGGACTGCCGTGAGGGCTTGGTGGAGGACGTGGCTTCGGAAGGCCGTGAGTGCAACGCGGTGCTGGTCTGGAACTACTCCCGCCTGAGCCGGAATGCGGCTGAGTTGGCGGAGGTGAAGCTGACGCTGCGTGAGCAGGGCATCGACTTGGTGTCGGTTGCTGACGGCTCGCACTTCGCCGCTTTTGAGCGGTAGTTGGCCGAACTGAACGACGGTGTAGATGAGGAAGCTGCCGGCTGAGTTGCACGCCTCGATGGGCGTTTGAAGCGAGCCCGCCGATGTAACTCGGCGGGCTCTGCCATTTGAGGTAGTGCTGTTTGGCGGAGGATAGCGGTTAGGCGAACATCGGACGGAGCTTGGCGAGGAGAGCCTCCACGTCAGCTGGGTCGTAGGCTACGTCAACGGCCTCCATGGCGTTCTCGTGCAGGGCGCTGGCCGTATGGAACAACCGGCGGATGTCGTCGTCGTCGCTTTCCGCTCGCAACCTGCTGACGATCTTTCGGTTTGCTTGCTATGCCATGGCACGAGTTATTGTTCACCCCTTATCGTGATGCTGGCTTGAGGAATGGATGGCACGTCAAACGTTTCTAGGTCGCCTGGCTGCATCAGGTTCGATGGTGTGTGAGTAGAGAACCAGTCCTTTGCGGACAGCACCGACAACCTTACGTCTCCCTCTTTCGTACGGTTGACGAACAGCATGAGCTGGATGCCATCTCCATCTATTGTTGTGTCTTGGTATCCTTCCAGTTGGCTCGCTGCATCGTGCCATGCGTCTACCACACTTTTCAGGGATTCCCAATGCATCATTTCGTCATATCCTCCGCGATTGAGCGTGCCATGTTGGACTAATGAGTAGCCCTTGGTTGGGGAGTGCAACGTGGTTTGGAAACGTGGATTTCCGCAGGGAACTCACTGTACCTGTGCGTTTCACTAGCGTCAAGGATCGTTGAGATCAGTCGCCGACCACATCCATTGAGCACACGACGCGAATGTGGGTGATGGCTCGTTGGGGTGTTTCGTTTGATTGGTCAAGCTTGGACCGTTCCAACAGCATAGGAGGGAAGATGGAGACCAGTGGCTCGCCGTCCCGTCCAACCTTTAGCGCGTGATGGTGCGAACTCGTTAGTTGACGCTCCCGGGTGGTTGGCATTGAATGCGCCCCTGAAAAATTCAAAGTGTCGTAGGAGTGCAAGGTCGGCTGGCTTGGTCGTCAAACCCTAGCTGCGCCAGCCGCTGTTTAATGTACCGGGCTACCTGGTCGGCGTAGGCGTAGACGGCAGTCTAGCCTCTGCCTTGCCGTTCGCTGGTCCAGCTTTGTTCCCTACTGCAACAGCCGGAGCTTCACTGTTCAAGGGTGTTTAGAGGGACTGCGATAGGACGGGATAGTGCTCGCTGCGAGCCTTTCCGCGCCACGGCAGGGTGTGAGCAATCTGGAGCGGTGCAAAGTCGCCTTCGTAACGCGGGGGCTTCTTCCCCGTTACGGCGGATTGTCATCCAGGTAGGTGAGCCAAAACATCTGGTCACTGAGCCAGGACCGGAAGCCGGGGTTCTCGGTGTACGCTTTGTACAGTTCGGCGTTCGACCTGACCATAGAGGTGATCAGCCGCCGCAGTGCTGCGTCGTGCTCAATCCGTGCGTTTTGGGCATCAGAGTTTCGTCGGGCGTTCTGGTAGGCGGTGTCCTCGACCACCTGTTGGGGGAGAGTGCGGATCAGTTTGGCGACCTTGTCGGCGTCCGTGAAGTCGGTTCCCCAGGTTTCGTTGAATATGGCGACAATCCGCGAAAGCGGCTCCAGTTCCAGCGTGTGGCGGCCCCCGCCACCGCCGGCGGGCACCGGCTCTATTTCTGCGTCCTCGTCGTCGAGGAACAGGCGTTGTGCCGCCTGTTTCTCAGCTCGGTAACTGTCCATGTTCACGGTTTCGAGGATGCCTACGGAAAGGTCCTCTTCCACGGGTGCCGGCAGTTTCGGGATTAGGAAGTTGAGGAAGATGGACAGTTTTTCCCATTGGGGGTTGGCGTACGGCAGTACTTGGGACAGGAAGGCGTAGAGCCTCGCGAACGCTTTGGCTGAGCCCTTGAATTCGACCTGTCCGTCCTCGCTGAGGCCCTTGTAGGGCTCGATGCACGCGTCTGCGATTGGGTCGAGTTCTCCCCGGTCCTTTCCGTTGAGGTAGCCCTCAACAAGTTCGTCGATCTGCTGGGGCGTGTAGACTCGGCGGTCGTCAAGTGATGCCGTGAGGTCGTGGAGTTTGTTGGGATCGGTCTCGTCCGCCAACATGGTGGTGCGGTAGTAGTCGGCGAAAGCCTCGCGGATCACGTCAGAGCTGTTCATGAAGTCCAGCACGAAGGTGTCGCTCTTGTTGGGACGGGCGCGGTTGAGGCGGGAAAGCGTCTGGACTGCTCTGATGCCGGCCAGGGTCTTGTCCACGTACATGGTGTGGAGGAGCGGCTCGTCGTAGCCGGTCTGGAACTTGTCGGCGCAGATCAGGATGCGGTAGGGATCCTCCTGAATCTTGTCCGGTATCTGGCTAGACGGAAAGCCGTTGAGGGACGCCTCGCTCACGGTCTGGCCTTGGTGTTGGCGTTCGCCCGAGAAGGCGATGATGGTCCGGTATGGATAAGCGTTTTCATTGATGTAGGCGCTGATGGCGCGGTGGTAGTTGATGGCGCGGTCCACGCCGTCGGTGACCACCATGGCGCGGGCCCGGCCGTCAATCTTGCGCGGCAGGAAGACCGTCTCGTGGAAATGGTCAACGATGATTTCGGACTTTGTGCGGACTGCGTACTCGTGGCCCTCGACGTAGCGGCGCAAGCGGCGCTGGGCTCTCTTCGAGTCGAACTCGGGGTCGTCGTCGATTTTCTTGACGAGGTTGAAGTAACTGTTGACCGTGGTGTGGTTACCGAGGACGTCGAGGATGAAGCCTTCCTGGATGGCCTGCTTCATGGTGTAGCTATGGAACGGCAGGTGCTTGACGGTGTCGTCTGGCTGCGGATCTGGGTCTCCGAACAGTTCGAGTGTCTTGTTCTTGGGCGTGGCCGTGAACGCGAAGTAGCTGGCGTTGGTGAGCATCCGGTGGCTCTCAATGAGGCGGTTTACTTGGTCCTCGAAGGTGTCCTCGTCATCGTCGTCTGGCTGGTTGTTGGTGCTGCTCAGGGATGCGCTCATGGCAGAGGCGGCGCGTCCGCCCTGGCTGGAGTGGGCTTCGTCGATGATGATCGCAAAGCGGCGGTCGCGGTGTTCCGAACTCATTGTCCTGTAGATGACGGGGAACTTCTGGACGGTGGTGATGATGATTTTCTTCCCCTCGGTGATGTACTGCCGTAGTTGGGCCGAGGTTTCCGCGTGGGCGACTGTGGAGCTGACCTGGGTGAATTGCCGGATTTCGTCAGTGATTTGTCCGTCCAACAAGACACGGTCGGTGACGACGATGACGGAGTTGAAGATGTCCCGGTCGTCTTTCTTTAGTCCGATCAGTTGACGGGAGAGCCAGGCAATGGACTTGGATTTCCCGCTGCCTGCGGAGTGCTGGATGAGGTAGCGGCGGCCGGCCCCGTTGCGGGCGGCGTCTTCGAGCAGGCGGCGCACCACGTCGAGTTGGTGGTAGCGCGGCCAGACCTGTGTGTCGCCGATTTTCTGAGCGTAGTTCTCGATGATGTCCGTAAGGCTACGCGGTGTCAGTACCTCTTGCCAGAGGTAGTCGGTCTTGAGCCCGTTGGGATTGACGGGGTTGCCGGCGCCGTCGTCATCGCGGCCCTTGTTGAAGGGCAGGAAGATCGACGCTTTGCCGGCGAGCTCGGTGCAGAACATGACCTCGTTCTCGTCGACCGCGAAATGGACAGCGCACCGGCCGACGTGGAATAAGTCCTCGCGGAAGCTCCGGGTTGTCCGGTACTGCTGGGCGGCGTCGCTGACCGTCTGCTTGGTGAGGTTGTTCTTGAGCTCGAATGTGGCGATGGGCAGGCCGTTGACGAAAAGCGCCAGGTCGAGGGCGCGCTGCTTTTCGTCGTTGCTGTACCGCAACTGGCGGGTTACTGAGAAGCGGTTCTGGACGTAGAGCTCCTCGGCGGCGGTGTTGCCTGGCGTCGGCGAGCCGTAGAAGAGGGCGACGTGGTGCTGGTGGTGATTGATGCCCTTGCGAAGGACGTCAATGACGCCACGGTTGCGGATCTCGCGCTTCAGCCTTGCCAGGAATTGCCGGCGAGTGGGGTTGTCGGAGTCGAGGGCCAAGGCGGTGGCCACGTTGGGTTGCGTGGCAACGAGGAACGCCGAGACCTGTTTCAGGTCCACGCAGTTGCCACGGTCGTAGTCGGCAGGCTCACCGGCAATCCAGCCGGTGGAGTACGCGGCGGGCCGCTCGCTAATCTCCCCTGCGTTTAAAGCGTCTCCGCGGCCATCGGCCAGCAGACGGACGATACGGGCTTCCAGGCCGCCCTCGGTGGTGTCGGTCAATCGTACGCCAAGAGGCTCTGGCGGCCGGACGCCTTGGTGCAGCATTGCCTCGTAGAATACGCCGCGCCGGGCATTGCTCCAATCCGTCGTCAGCGGAATGTCCGAAAAGTCAATCCGGTCGTCAGGCAATTCGGCGAGCGCTTTGAGTTCCTGTTCCTGTTCTGGCGTCAGCCTAAAATTCTCCCTCGGCGTAGTCATTGATTTCACTCTTTTCCGCCTTTCTGGCGCTGATGATTCTTCCGACATCCTCTCCTGTTGCGCTGTCGTATTCCGGCCAGGAATGTGCGACGATGATAATGACTCCGCTCACTTCGCCGATGGTTTGCCAGCGCTGCTCTAACGGATAAAGGTCTTCCCGGGTCGAGGCTAGCGGATCAAAAAATACCAGTTGTGCGGTTTCAAAACGGATGCCGTGTTGACGTTGGTTTATTTGATTTTTTGCTTCGTCCCAAGTCCAATGCAATTGGCAGGCTCCTCGACGGGCGCGCCCTCATTTTACAACAGCTTGGTACTTGCGTTAAGGCCGGGTTCGCCCATCTGCTTCCCGCACGTCAACCTGCCCAGTCACCACATCGGCGATGAGGCGAGTGCGGTACTCGTCCATCAAATGGATTTGGCGTTGGGCCCGGTCGATGGCCTCACTGACTTCGGTGGTAGCTTCCTCTAGGTATCGCGCAATCTGCGCTTGCTCCCCAGGAGGCGGTAAGGCCAGCCATATGTATTTGAGCTGCGAGGCGTACACGTGCATAATCGTGATGCCGCGGCCTATGCACGACTTTTGGCGTGCGATCTGAGGGCTGTCGAGCAAATAACCCATGAACTCGGGTTGGGTCTCTACGTTCGCTCTGAAGATGATGACGTCCGCGCCGCAGTAGGCTTCGTCGCGGATCAGGTTGACCACAGACTTCCCGATGTCCTCTATCGTTTCCCCTGACCCCGTGAACAGGACGTCTCCGTATCGCATCCGGGCGTAGTCAGGTGCCCGGTGTCGTGCGACGAATGATCTCGTACGCTGGACAAAGTATTTGTGGGAAGTGTAGATGTCGCCATATCGGACGCATGGGAGCCCGCAGGCGACCTCGTCGTCTTTGGTGCCGCCGCTACCTTTGGAGAAAGTGCCCAGCCGTCCTAACTGCGTGATTCGCCAATGGCTTGGAACGGCGCCTAGCTCAGGGATCCCCGACGGCTTGGTCGTTACAGTGGGGTCGAGCCCGCGGGTGACGGCTTGGTGGATCAAGGCTTGGCGTTGCTCTTCCAGCAGGGCGATGAGCTGCTCTTTGGTACTGATGTAGCGGTTGATGAGCTCGTCGGCGTGGTCGAGGTAGCGGACGATGGCGGCTTGTTCATCGAGGGGCGGGAGGGGCAACCATAGATATTTAAGCTGGCTACTGTAGATGTGAATGATGGTGATGCCGCGTCCCATCAGGGATTTCTGGGTTTGAGCGGCAGGGCAGTCCAGCGCGTAGCCTGCGAACCTGGGTTCCATGGGCACTGCCGGCCGAAATATGATCAAGTCACCACCACAGAGAACCTGAGTGTCGATCAAGTTCACTGCGGATTTGCCAATCTCCTCTATCGTCTCTCCTGACGTAGGGAAGAGAACGTCACCCCTATCGATTGGCGTATAAGCACTGGCCTTCGCTGGTGAAACGTAGCTCCGTGTCTGGCCTATGAAGGACTGGTGGGTTGTGTAGAGGTCTCCATACCGGACACAGGGTATCCCGTCAGGAACCTCATCCTCCTTCGTTCCCCCGGAGCCTTTGGAGAAGACGCCAATCCTGCCGAGTTGGACTACATCCCAATGAGCCGGTACGTCGCCGAGCCAAGGAACGCCAGAGGACTTGTAGTCGGGATATTGACCCAGGTTTGCACGTTCGAGATTCATTGTCGCTTCGCGCGCTTATCGGTTATTGCATCAGAGATTATTGACTAGAAATAAGGTGATGTTGACGATCACGAGTATGCCGATCACGCACCATTGTGCTTTCCTGATTTGTCGTTTTCTGTAAGCCTTTCTCAATTGACGTGGGAGCCTGCCGGCGACAGCCTTTAGGTAGTTTTGGTCCATGTACCCACCTTGGCGCCAGAACTCGGTTTCCCACTCGCTGCTGGGGTCTCTATTTACGATCCGAACCGATTTGCCGGTAGGGACTGCTCTGCCTTTGTCATTGAATTCCAAGATTCGCGTTGGAGTAGGGCACGGAACTAAGAAGCCGTGCCTGTGGCTGACTAGCCATTCTCCATCTTTTTCGGCCCGCTTGTCCTGCAGAATCCTGCCGTCGTCCATCCAGAATTCGACGTGGAACCGTTCCAGTTTGGGCGGTTTCTCCAGGGGTTCAGGACGATCAACTTTGTCGTTGAGCGTTCGGATTGACTGCCACATTAGCGGGAGTTCGGTAATGACCGACTCCAAGTCTGTTTCTCCGGATGCAATCCGCTGCTTCACAGATGTGTAATCGGTTCTTGGAACTCGCTTTTCTAGGTCTCTGGCTATCCTTGCTTGGGCTTCGCTATGATTCCTTTTGTGCTGAGCGTAGATTCTGGCGGTCGAAGACAACCCACGGTATTGCGCTTCAGCGTTTTCACGCTCGCATTTTTGGTCTGCCTTAGCCAGTGCAGTGCCGACTTGGTTCGCTAGTTTTCTCTCTTCATGGCTCAGCTCTCGGTTCAACCGGTCCATTTCACGTCGTGCTAGGCCAATCGCGCCATCGCGGTTGTTGACCGGATGGTCATACTGTTTCAGCCCCAATTCGTATAGGCTCTCCGCTAAACCTTGAGCCTTGGCGTCCAGCTCGATTCCTGCCGTCAACTGCTGTAGGGAAGGCGTTCCACTTGTCGCATGGACTGTGGGTTCCGTGTTTATCCGGTAGGGCTGGGGCAATCCTCTTGGGTCGATGAATAGTCTGCCTTGATCCTTTGGCTTCAGCCGATCCCATATTGCTATTGCCAGCATGGCTATTGCCACTACCAGCGTTGCGATGCCTACGACCGGCATCAGCCACTCACTGGTTATGATCTCCAACATTTGGTCGTTCTCCGGGCTCAGTTGACGGTGGCTGAGCCCATAATCTCCGCCAACAGACCATCGGTCTGCAACTCCGACGCCAGAATATCAGCCCGTATCTCATCCAGTGACCGCATCGGCCGCGGCTGGTAGAAGTGGCGGTTGAAGCTGATTTCGTAACCGACCTTGACACTGCTAGGGACGTACCATGCGTCCGGGGCGTAGGGAAGAACCTCGTCGTGCAGGAAAGCCTCAATTCCGCCTTCGTGCAACAGCGGCACTTGCTCGGTGTCCCTCAGTTCAGGGTCCGGCTCGTACTCCACGACGGTGGGTTTGTCGTTGATGGTGGCTGAGTATAGGCCGTGTGACTCGTCGGGTTTTGCCGTGTCCTTCTGGTTGATCGACTTTATCACGGGCTCGGCGGTTTCGTCTCGTAAGGCGAGTGAAGTCTTTAGCAGCGTCTGGCGCTTGGCAGTCAGTTTGATTCCGTGTGCGCCGGCGTCAGATGAGACTGCCGACATGAAGCAGTTGAAGTCCTGGTGCGGGCCGGGGCCGAGCACGGCTCCGACGCGGTCAACCAAATTCGCTAGGGGCTCCTCCTTCGCACTTCGGCAGACGTTGCGGAAACTTCGGCGTCGCTCCAACGACAAGTCAACATTGAGCCTCAGAGGCCGCTCTACGACGACCTTCCAGTAGCCGAAGGCTTCGTTGGGGAAGATCTTCGATTGCTTGGTTTCCTCGAACGCCATGAACGCTTGGGTGATGCGGTCAATGTCGTCCTCCTAAAAGTCCTCCTCGGATAAGACGCGATTGCCCTAGGATCTCGTCTTCGTTGGTGTGTTTGTCCACGTTGCTGACACGCATATCGACCACGGTACGTAAGCACCGGATTCCCCAGTGGTCGGGCAGAAGGCCCTGCCAGATCCTGTTCGACTATGCATCCGAGGGATTCCCCCTTCGCTTAGCTGTCTCTGCAATCATGTTTGGACGATTCCGGCGGTTGCGTGCAAGAGCACGGGAGCTTAATTCCAGTGGTTGTTACGGCTTTGCTCTGGTCGGCTCTCCACGGCCGACTCGCCCTGGTCGGGCTCGGGTTCATCTAAGGTGGTGCCCGTGTGGCTAGACGGTGGTGGGGGAGAGTATGTCGCAGTCTTCCGGTGATTCTGTTGTTCTTACTACCTATGGTTGCCCAAGAACTCCCATGCCCAGGTGATGGCTACCCAGATACCAATAACTGTCAATTTGGCTAACCGTGGGAACGCGATCATCCAGATGAAGGCGACCACCGCCGTGTGTAATCCGCTGCCGAAGGCAAAGTAAGAAAACGAGATGAACACAACCAAGACTAACTGGACGGCCACGGGTTGTAGTCCGGTCCAGTTATTCGCTTTGCCGATCTCGTTGATGCCGAAGTAGATGGCTAACCCTAGGGCAATCGCAATCACTAACCAGGGGGTGGGCCACGCGAGTTGCAGTATCTCGCTCAAATTTGGTGTCTCCATGGAGTGAATCCGGCTCGTCAGTAGCCCATCAGGAGATGATGGTGGCGATGTTGGTCAGTACACCGCTACTTTCTTCTTCTAGTTTGACAATGTCGGCAACGATTTCTGCTAGTGGTCGCATCGGTTGCGGCTTGTAGAAGTGCCGGTTGAAGTTGATCTCGTAACCGGTCTTGACGCTGGACGGCGTGTACCAGGCGTCTTCCGCGTAGGGCAACACCTCGCGTTGGATGAACGCATCGACACCACCTTCTTCGAGTAGTGCTACCTGCTCGGTATCACGCAGGTCCGGGTCAGGCTCGTACTCAACGACTGCTGGCTCTCCTTTGATGGCCGCGGCGAACAATCCGTGCAGCGGGTCCGGCGTCGTGCCGGCAGGATGTACCGTCTTAATGATGGGTGAGGCGTTCTCGTCGCGTTGGCCTTCCTTCCGGAGTTTGCTGATCTCGGAGGCCTTGTAGACCCGCTCGTGTTCTGTTCCTGCTATGCGCAGCGGGCGCTCGACGGTGACCTTCCAGTAGCCGAATGCGGCGTTGGGGAAGATCTTGGACTGTTCGGTTTCCTCGAACGCTAGGAACGTCTCGGTGATGCGGTCGATGTCCGCTTCGGATAATTCGCAGTTCTTCTGGCCGAGGTTCCGGCGCAGGGGATTGAACCACTTGGTGGCGTCGATGAGTTGGATCTGGCCTTGCCGCTGTTCGGCCTTGCGGTTGGTGATGATCCACACGTAGGTGGCGATGCCGGTGTTGTAAAACATGTTCAGCGGCAGGGCCACGATGGCCTCGAGCCAGTCGTTCTCGATGATCCAGCGGCGGATATTGCTCTCGCCTTGGCCGGCGTCACCGGTGAAGAGTGAGCTGCCGTTGTGGACCTCGGCGATCCTGCTGCCTAGCTGAGTGTCGTGCTTCATCTTGCTGAGCATGTTGGCCAAGAACATCATCTGGCCGTCGTTCACGCGTGTGATGAGCGAGTACTCGGGGTCGTCGTCGTGCTGGATGACGAACCTGGTGTCGGTCATCCCCGACTTGCCGCCCATGCGGTCAAGGTCGGTCTTCCAACTCTTGCCGTAGGGTGGGTTGCTGAGCATGAAGTCAAAGGTGTGGTTGCCGAAAGCGTCATTCGAGAGGGTCGAGTGCTGTGGGCCGCCCAAGATGTTGGTGTCGGCGTCCTTCTCGCCCTTGAGCAGGAGGTCTGCCTTGCAGATGGCGTAGGTCTCGGAGTTGATGTCTTGGCCGTAGAGGTGGGTCGAAACCTGCTGTTCGCGGAGGGTAGCGATGTCGTGGAGGGTCTGATCCGCGATGGTGAGCATCCCGCCGGTGCCGATGGCGCCGTCGTAGAGCAGGTAGGTACCAGACTGGATCTGGTCCGCGACCGGCTGGAACACCAGTTGGGCCATCAACTCGACGGCGTCTCGGGGTGTCCAGTGCTCGCCGGCTTCCTCGTTGTTTTCCTCGTTGAAACGGCGTACCAGGTCCTCGAAGATGGTGCCCATGGCGTGGTTGTCCAGGCCGGGCAGTTTGACGGATCCATCATCGTTCTTGACGGGGTAGGGACTGAGGTTGATGTCGGGAGAGAGGAACCGCGTGATGAGGGTGCCGAGGGCGTCGCTCTGCGTGAGGCGGTTGAGCTGGTTGCGGAACTCGAACTTTTCGAGGATGTCTTGGACGTTGGGGGAGTAGCCGTCCAGGTATGCCTCGAAGTCGGCGCGCAGCGACTGCTGTGCGGTGCGGGCTGCCAGGTCGCGCATGGTAAATGGGGAGGTGTTGTAGAAGGCGTGTTCGGCCGCCTGTTGGAGTACTCCGTCTTGTTCGGTGATGCAGGCGTTGTCGAGGAACTTTTTCTCGTCGAGGACCTTCTGCTTGTTGGGTTCCAGCACGGCGTCGAGGCGGCGGAGCACGGTCATGGGCAGGATGACGTCACGGTACTTGCCGCGGACGTAGAGGTCGCGGAGCACGTCGTCGGAGACGGACCAGATGAAATTGCAGATGCGGTTTAGCTGGGTGTCCTGCATAGTTGATTCCTGTGGGCGGTTGCCCGGGCCTGATTTTACCAGCACGACGGATTTATGTGTGTCGTCGCTGATCGCTAGCTTACTTAGGCTGCTATCGCGGTTGGCTGCCCTGGGCAGATTGAAGGCGGCCTCGAAAGTACCGCCCTGTGGCCCGTGTGGGCGGCGGCGCCCGAGGATGGTATGCGCTTGCGCCGTTTCTGGAAGTGTCCTCACTGAGCCTAAGCGTGCTCTAAACTTGGTCACTACTCGGTGGCGAGGACGCGGCGGGCTTATTCTGTTGCGCAGCGATCTTGGCGGCTTGCCGTTTGGCAGTGGCGTTGTCGTTGTGCTGCCTGTGTTTCGCGGCGCACGACGGGCACCTTGTCTGGCCCGGGATCACCGGTTGGGGGCAAGCCTTGCACTTGCCAAGCTCTTTTCTCTGTTGGCGCTGTCTTTTTTGACTGTCGCGAGCGGATTGTAGACGCTCAGGCCGTTGATTTCTTTTCTTGTCGTATTCTCGGCGTTTCTCCAGCCGCTCTTGAAGTTCCAGTGGGGTTGGAGAGCGGCGTGGCTTCTTGCTTATGCTTGGTTTTTTGACTCTGGTTTTGGGTTTTGGGTCCTTAGGCGTCCTTGCCTTCTTGCTAGGCAGCGGAACGGTGCACTCGAAAATAATTCTTTTGGAACATGGTAGCGGGCTAACGCGGGGTGAGTTCTACCGCTTCAAAGGTGGTTCGGAATACCCCCGTACTTACGGGGCGAGCGAAACCCTCACCCTGGATCGCCGGATGGCAACGGGAATACCCCCGTAGGTACGGGGCGAGCCCTTGCTGTCGAATAGATAATATCATTCATTTTTCGTCGGGAGTCCCCCGAGTTTGCGGGGAGGATCTCGATTGCCGACTTGATGCGGAGCGGAAATTTGCACGGTTCGTATCTGATTAGAACGCGCTCTCAGGTGGTTTCGATGCTCTGGAGACTCTGAGTCGTCCGAGGGCTGAAATCGGTGTCACAGCTCGTATCTGTGTCCTTTATGGCGATTTTTCAGGACGATCCGATGGCGGTTTTCGGTGCAACGGCTCTGGCGGTCTGTTCGGCCTGTTTGGTCCTCTTGGGGCAGCAAAAAAGGGCGGTTCGATCGAGCCGCCCTTAGTGGGTCGTTTTTGCCCTGCCGTTGTTCGGCTGCGGTAGGCGCTACCGACGTACGTACGGGCTGTTTTTTGGCGGTTTTTTGGACGGTGAAGTGTCGTGCTTGCCGATTGCGTTGCTTGGTTGAAGACGTCGTTCTTTGTGTCTGATGTTGTCGGGTGCCACGCCTTTGCGTTCGTTGTTATTGATGCTGTCAATGCGCTAGTTGGCTTGGTGTTCCCTGTTCTACTCTTGCCAGTGCTATCGGGAGGGCGTTGTTCGCTTCGTTGGTCAATGCCCCGGTCGGTTGACCGGGGCACGTGACCGTGTGATTAGGGGATGGTCACCACTTGGCGGTTGCTCATGCGGCCGTTGTCGCCGGTGCTGGGGCCGGGTGCTTGTACCCGATAGATGTATTTGGTTCCGGATACGGCGGACGTGTCCGTCCAGGTCGTGATGCCTGTCCCTATGTTGAAGTCGGTCCAGTCTTCTCCTTGCTGGCGTCGTCTGACTTGTTGGGAGATTGTGTCCGTGTAGGTGCTGGCCGTCCAAGTCAATGTTAACTCGGTTCCTGACAGCGTGTAAGCCAGCATTGACGGGCCGTTTTCCTCAGACGGGCATAGCTGTCCGCCAGGGCTTTGCTCCGGCGTTGCTGGTGTGGTACTTCCTGCTGTTGCGTCCGTCGGTTCCGACCATCTGGTGCCGGCGTCATTGACGCTGCCTACTTTGAACGTGTAGGTAACTCCGTCGGTCAGGCCGCTGATGCTCGCTGAGGTGGTACTTTCTGTCTGTATGGTAAACGGGTTGTCTTGGCCGGCCTCGGTATAGGGGTGAATCTTCCACTGACCCGCTTGGCGATCGCATTGCCGGACTTTGTAGGTATCAGCGTTGTCGATTCCCGTCCAAGTTATCTGGACGCGCCCGCCAGAAAGCCCGCTCGTCGTTGGTGATGGAGCCGGTGGTTTCGGTGCTGGTAGCGTGACTGTCAGGGGTTCGGTCCATTCTGACATCCACTTTCTTGCGACGGCTCGCACGCGGAATGTGTAGGTCTCTCCTGGAGTGAGGTTTTGGAAGATATGGTCGGTCAGTTCCGTGGTTACCGTGTCTGTTGACCCACCCTGCTTGATCTCGTAGGTTTCCGCTCTGCTTACTGCTTCCCACAGGACTCTGATGCTGGTGATTCTTGCGAGGCCGCGGAAGTCGGTCGGTGTGTCGAGGAGCAGTGGTATCTCCAGGTCTGCTGACTGCGCCGATGGGCCGCAGCCATCTATGTTTGTTGCATCCTGTCCGCAGGTGTGGGCAGTTACGAAGTAGCTGTACCCGGTGGGGAGGGTAATGTGCAGTCTGGCATTCTGTCGGATGTACTCTTCGCGATGCAATGTGGGCGGGCCGATCAGAGAGTGATTGCGCCAAACGCGTACGAGGGACTTTGTTTGGATGTTGGTCCATTCGCCGCCTCGCGGGTATATCACGACCAGCCCTTCTAAGTCGCCTCGAAGGGTGAACGATATTGAGGTCGGCGCCGTTGCTGCTGGAAGTCTTGCGGAGCCGTAGCCCCACTGGTTGACGGACGCTCCCGTTGGTCTGACCGCGTGGTTTCTGAGGTAATCGGCGATCTCCTTGGGCTCGTCCATTTCTGGTAAATGTCTCATGGCCTGCCGGATCAGTGCTGCCAGTCCGGCCACCTTCGAGGCGGCAAAGCTGGTTCCATCCTGAGAGGTCAGTCCCGTTATTAACAGGCCGTCTGCCATTAGGTCCGGCTTGATTCTTTCGTTTGGGGGGCCCGGTTCGGGCGGTGGGCCGTATGCCGTGGCGTATTCGAGCGGTACTACTGTCCCTGTCCCGACTAACCAAGTCGCTCCTACGGCGAGCAGGCCTGCGTTGCTGCTCTCAGCCGGGTTGCTTATACTTCCTCCTCCCATGGTCGGACGGTGTTCAAGTTCTGTGTTGTGTAGCGTCTCGTAGAATTGTATCCAGGCCGGTGCGCTTCCGCTCTTCAGCTTGACCTTCACGCAGTGTGTGCCGTCTTGGTCCGGTGTGAAGTTCATTCGCTCACGAGGGTATTGATCGGAGTCTCCGTCTTGCCTCTTGTCTCTGGTTCCGTCCGCTGGATTCAGTTCGTCGTCGTCTGGGTCCTTCACTTCCAAGACTAGGTCGGTGTTCGGTCCTTGCTCTGTCTCTGAGGTGGGCCAGTTGTCCTTCCACCGCATGATGAAACGGTATGTTTTGTCATCCTTCAGCTCGACTTGGTTGCAGGTGTCGGCTGGCGTGGTGTCGCCTTGCATGTTCAGGAAGTTGCCTTCGAACGAAGGGTTTCTTTTGAACCATGTGCTCTGTTGGTTATTACCTGCTGAGTTTACCCACAGTGCTCCACCTGCTATTGCTAGGTCGGTGGTTTCGATGAGGGGGTACTCTGTGGGTCTGTTCCTCGTGGCCGTCCCGTTTCCTGGTCCGTCCCACTCGTAACTTCTCGATGAGTTGATCACCTCGACTGGTATATCTTGCATCCACAGGACTGCCCGCCGCGCTTCTGTGGCATCTGGTGGGTTTGATATGTAGAACTGCTCGTCCGGGGCGACCAGCATCAGGGCCTTTAGTACGTACGTCCCGTGTTTATCGTCTCCTTTGCCTCCTGGGGCTAGGTTTTCACAGGGCTGCAGAGAGTCGGTTACGGTGTCCAGTTCCTCGTCGTCGTCGTCGCTATCTTCGGTGAAGCAGTAGCCTTGTATTTGGGCTAGCTGCTCGTCGTTCATCTCCGTTAGCAATCCACCGAAATTGCTGTCTAATATTCCTACCTTGACGCCTGTGCCGGTGAAGCCTGCTGCGTGCCATAGCTTCACTCCTTCGGGAATCTTGGTGGTTGCGTAGATTGTCTGTGGGGCACTACTTTGTCTTCCCCGCTCAGTTTGTTCTGACAGGTCCTGAGACGAGCTGTCCTTTCCTTGTGTCTGCGCGATTCTGGCTTCGGTCAATAGGTTGATTGTCCCGAAGTGCGTCCCTGCTGCTGTTGTAAGGAATGTGGCTATTAGGCTCAGGATCATGATGTTGATCCATCGTCTGTGGTTCACGTATTGCCTCCGGTTTTGGTCGTGCTTGTTTCGGTTGTGCGGCCCTCTTAACCGCGTCGGTCGTGCGGTGTGTGCCTGCCTGTGGCGAACTCACAGCAAAAACGACCGGGATTTCTCCCGGCCGTTTTAGGCTGTCATTGGTTGGATGCGGTCGTCGCCGCGCTGTGTTGGTGGACTGAGGTTTAGGTGTTGGTCTCTACTCTCCTTTGGTCGTCAGATCAGTCGATGGACCGGTCCCATTTATGCCTAGGCGCGTCGTACATCCAGCACCTGGCGTTGGAGCTAGAATCGGTGGGTGGTTCGGAGAATTGGACTAGGATGTTTCCTATCGTGTCTCTCGTCAGTCCGTCACCGTCCCAATCTCCAGATAAGGCCAGCGATTCGGGTACGGTTGTTCCGTTCTCCCACTCTGCGTGGTGGCACCATTGCCGAGTGTGGCTAATTTTGGCGCTCCACATGTCCTGTTCGCAGGTGAAGGAAGTGGTTTCCTGCATGGCACGGACGATCTCGTTGGCTCGTTCGGCGGTGTGTAACTCGCGTCGGATGATCAGTGATGTGCGTAAGTATCTGTTGCAGTCACGGTTCGGTACGATTATGCCTTGACGCCCCGACGTCTCCTGCTCTTGGCAAGCCAGTGCTAGGGGCATGGCGACTACGATCGCGGTGGCTAGCCAGACTGACTTCCATAGCCGCGCACGGATCCTGAGCCGTGGTCTCCGAGGTTTGGCGTCTTTCCTGTCGTTGGTCATGTTCCCCACCTCTTGCATTGCTCAGATTAGTCCACTGAACGGTCCCACTTTAGGTCAGTCACGTTGAATATCCAGCACTTGGCGGTGAAGCGAGATCCGGTGGGCGGTTCGGAGAACTGGACGAGTACGTTGCCTTCCTTGTCCTTTGTCAGCCCGTCGCTGTCTATCTCTGCTGCTTCGGCTAGTGATTCGGGTACTGGTGTTCCGTCTTCCCACTCTGCGTGGTGGCACGATTGCGGAGTCGAGCTGATCTTCGCGCTCCACGTATCCGGGCCGCAGTCTAAGTGTGTGACCTCTTGGTAGGCTTGGACGATTTCGTTGCCCCGTTCGGCGGTGTCGATCCCGCGTTGTACGATCAGTGATATTCGCAATTTTTTGTTGCAGTCACGGATCAGGTTGATTGTGCCTTGCTGTCCCGACGGCTCCTGCTCTTGGCAAGCCAGGGCTATGGCCATGGCGACTACGATCGCGCTGGCTAGCCAGACCGACTTCCATAGCCGCGCATACGTTCTGAGCTGCGGTCTCCGAGGTTTGGTCTCGTTCCTGTCGTTGGTCATGTTCCCCACCCCCTGCATTGTGCGCAATGCTTTTAATCTAGGACAGTTCGCTACTACTTGCGTAGAACGAGTTCTTTTGTTCAGCGCTGTTTTTTATTCTGTCCGTGGGGCGGTTTTGTTATGCCCAACCCTTTTCTCTGTTACGGTCGCGGGGTAGGTGTAGATGTCACTCGTTGTCGTTGATGATTCTTTTCTGTGGGCCTCTTGGATGTTGGCGGGCATCAAAAAGGGCGGGAGTAATCCCGCCCTTTTCCAGGCTGTCCGTGACGAGTCGGCCTTGATTCTCCCGGTGTCGTTGGTGAATCGTTAAACGTGTTCTCAGGCCGGTTTTGAGGCCCGGATGACTTGTGAGTCGTCGGAGTGCCTAAATCGCCGTCACAGCTCGTATTTGTGTCCTCTATGGCGATTTTTCAGGACGATCGGATGCCTGTTTTCGGCCCTAATTACGGGTACGTCCCCGGCTGTGCGGGGTGACGAACTGGGATGGGCTCGAAAAACGCCATTCTCAGTTCCGTTATGTCCCCGCAGGTACGGGGTGAGCAAGTCGCGTCCGGTTGTGTCCCGCATCTTTTCCGGCATACCCCCGTAGGTACGGGGCGAGCATTCCGTCCGGCATATGGCTTGGTGTTGGAGCAAGGTATACTCCCGTACTTACGGGGCTAACAAATTTTCGATTCCTCTCCTAGGACTTCGGCGGGCTGGAATGTCGGCACGCCTTGCTGTAGCTGGGAAGAGGGCTGTGCTGGAATGACCTCATAAATCTCGATTACGCCGGGCATCGCCTCGACGGTTGGGACTAGATCGAGGTCAATCCTGGCAATGGTGCCGTTTACGTTCCTGTTCGTGCCGTCATATTTATTGGATGAGACCCACCCGGTGGCGTGCTCGTTCATGAACTCGACCAACGCGTCCACATGTTCTGGGCCTTGGACAGTGACAACGATCTCGACGTAAACGGTTGGTGCGGTTTCGCCGGCTGCCCTACTGTTGGCTTTTTCTTCCGCGTGTCGAGCGATCATGCGCTGGAGGTTGCGGTTGACAACTGGCTTTACGGGCAGGCTGGTGGGTGGTGGGGGTGGTGTCCACTCGGCGGGGGGTGCTTTTTGCTGGCTGACTGACTCGTTTTCTGTGTTCTGGTGAGGTTGGGCAGTTTCTTCTCCGTTGCTTTGGGGTGTTGGTGCAGCCGGGGCGCAGGCTATGGCTAAAATGACGGTTGCAGTCAGGACCGCAGCTATGGTGAGGATGGTCACACGAATTTTGGATTTCTGCACTAGATGTCCTCCTATGGTTGATTTCTTTTAGGCTATCCCAACCCGTAATTTGTTCCTGCGGCTCGTCAAAGGGCGTTATTGGTGGTTCGGGGGGGTTCCATTTGGTGCCGGAGTTGGGGTATCGGGTTGTCTTTGTCAGGCAGAGAAAGACCCGTCCTGCCCAGGAGCAGGACGGGTTGTTAGCACGGTGGGTTGGTTCGCTATGGTTAGACGAGTGCGAAGAGCCGGCGGCGGCGAGGTTCAGGGCTGAAGAGCGTTGGTACGTGGTTTGGTTTCTTGCGGGGCTGGCCCTTGGGTCGGATTTCCTGTTGCTGCCTACCGCTGTTGCCGCCTACCGCGTCGCCGTCTGTGTCTGGGCCCATCATGCCTATATCGGTCGTTTCGATTGGGTTGATTTTCTTCAGTGGATTCTCGGTTGGTTGTGAATCGCGAAGACGAGTTCTCAGGCTGGTTTTGAGCCTTGGATGACTTGTGAGTCGTCCAAGGGCTGAAATCGCTGTCACAGTTCGTATTTGTACCCTCTATGGGGATTTTTCAGGAAGATCGGATACCCGTTTTCGGCCCTAGTTACGGGTACGTCCCCACTCACGTGGGGTAAACAGTACGAAGGTCCGTGGTCGGTGGGATGTTTCCGGCACATCCCCGTACTTACGGGGCGAGCAGTTGAAAGCGCACAGGTGATGTGGACGATGAGGGTATACCCCCGTGCTTACGGGGCGAGGAATTCCATCTGCGCGTGTGGGACGAGGCTTGTGGGTATACCCCCGTACTTACGGGGCGAGCTCCAGAGTATGTGAGTGCAGTGGGTGGCGATCCGGTATACCCCCGTACTTACGGGGCGAGCCCTTGTTGTCGAATAGATAATATCATTCATTTTCTGCGGGAGTCCACGAGTATGCGGGGGGAATCCTTGTTGTCGACTTGGTGCGGAGCGGCAATTTGTACGTTTCGTATCTGGTCAAAACGCGCTCTCAGGCGGTTTCGATGCCCTTGATGACTTCTGAGTCGTCTGATGGCCCTTATTGCCTCGACAGCCCGTATTCATGCCCTCTATGGCGATTTTTCAGGAAGATCGGATACGCGTTTTCGGCCCTGTTGTTTGGCTTTCCATAGATCTTGGATTTCGTTGCGGTGGGCCGGCTGGGATCCTAAAGGCCAATGGTGCCAATCAAAAAAGCCTGCCAGAGTTTGACTGGCGGGTTGGTTGTGGCAAGGCTGTCGGTATACCCCCGCAGGTACGGGGTGAATTTGCCTTTGACGGACTATCTCAGCCTCGACATCGGTATACCCCCGTAAGGACGGGGCTAACGACCTGATCTCTGCGCGGACCATCTACCGGGCTGGTATACCCCCGTAAGTACGGGGCGAACCAGAACGATGCTGGTGGGTAAGGCCGGCACATCGGTATACCCCCGCAGGTACGGGGCAAGCGATTACGGCTCCGCCTTGTTGTTGGCGCAGCAGGGTATACCCCCGCAGGTGCGGGGCGAAAAATCTTTCACGCCGGGCAAACTGTATTATCCGGGTATACCCCCACTTACGTGGGGCAAACTTATTGAAACCGTGCGCCTCAACAAGTGGGGTACATCCCCGCGCGTACGGGGGAGCCGGAGTATATGCTGGGCCAGTCTATCGCGGTCGATCCCAGAGTGCAAATGTTCGACAATAGCCCGGAGGAACTCGGGGTTCCTCCGGGCTATTTTACCCCTAATCGAGTGGCACTTGGCACCTGGGATTGTCCCAGCTAGCGGGGATGTCGTCCCGGTTGCATACGTGTCCCAGTGGTTCAATCAGGATCGGGCCGAGTTGTTCGAGTTTGGGCCGGTCCTCACCTTCGGTGTAGATGTACCGTGCTTCGATCCGGTAAGCTTTCCATATTGTGTGCCGTTTTCCGTTTTCAGGGTTTATCCATGTTCCCGAATCCGCGTTGAATGCGAAAGTTGTCCTTATGACCGGGACTTGCGGGTGTAGGGCTTCTCGGTTGCCGCAGAGGTTGATGATGTACCTGTCTTGTAGTTCGAACAGGTCTGGGTGTAGTGCCCTAATGGTGTCCAGTGTTGTACTGGCGATTGGTGCTTTCTTGGCTTGGGCGTAATCCCATTCAATGCGGTCCAGTATTCCTGCCGGCGTTGAGTCCTTCAGAAACCTTAGTAGAGGTTGGTCGGGGCGACACTTTTCGGCTTTTCGCCAGTTGATCGGTCCAGCGGGTGGGTGGAACTGGTTGTAATCAGCTTGGCTGAAATGCTTCCAGTAGGGCGTGCTGGGTGGTAAGGGAGTGCTGGTCGGCGTCGGTACCGGTGTCATGGTCGGCGTTGGCTGGGCGAGAATTACGGCTCCGCTTTGTTGCTGTAGTAGGGCCCGTGTTGGGGTTGCTGCCGGACTGTCGATTTCCGGTGTAGCTGTGCCGAACGAAAGTCGTTCTACCGTCGCGTTTTCACGTTTAGTGCTGGCGGTGGTGGCTCGTGATTTGTTGTTCGGGTTCGCCGGCTTGGTTGGCTGATTTTCCTGAGGTGCCTGCACGTCGGTGGTCTGAAGGGTGGCGATGGGTTGTGCGGCACTGCTCTGCGGTTCGGTGGTTTCGTTGGAATCGGTTGAACTGCAAGCCAGGACCATTACTGCCGAAATCGCCAGGGCGGCGAAGGTGGTCTTTAGGGTGGTCGTCGGGCTTTTCATGGTAATCGTGGTTCTCGGTTGAGAATCTCTCCTTTTTGGGTGTCATGTCCCGGCCGCGGGTCGGTTTCTTTGGCGGTCGGTGAATGGGTTTAGATGTGCGAATGAATAAATTCGCTAAATTGGTTGCAACCTTTGCGCGGGTTGAACCGTGCTCGGTGTTCTGAGTCGGATTTTACATGATTTTGTTCTTACGCTCCTTTTTGTGGTCGCTGGCAGCTGCGCTGGCAGCCGGCCTTCTGGTGTCTGTGTTGGACGCCCCTGCCGTGCTGGCTCAGGGCGGCGAAGAATTTAATTTCGAGACAGGCGAGGGTGTGGAAATTCAGGATGACCCGCACCTGTATTGGAAATGCTGGCGTACTGATACCCCTACTGGTGCAGGTTTCACCAATGGGGATATTTCAGTTAGCGACCTGTTTGGTTCGGTTTTCGCTACTCCGTATCTACCCGGTTTGTCTGATAATCGGTCGGACGAGAGAGGCTTGCGGCTGATGCAGATTGGGGTTGAAAAGTGGAAGAGGACTAGGGCCGACTTGATCGATTCTCGATTCTACCGCAGTTCGGGCTTGCCTGAGTTCGATGGTAATAATGATTTTGATGCTGCCGCGTCGCCTGGGGCTGCACGATCCTTGGATTTAGCCCAGCAGAAGGAGCTGTTCGAAAATGATACGGATGCCTTGCTGCCCGATTGGAACCCGTTTTTGACTGATGCTGATGCCCGGATTCAGGATATTGATATTGAGTGGAGTACCGGTTCGGGTAAGACGGGCCAGGCTCATGCTGATGATGTGGATCGGCTGCAGCAGGAGCAAGGGGCGAGTGCCACCGTTTCCGAGCAGGAAATCGGCCGCGCCGTCGCTTACCGGGGCAACGCTGATCCGAAGGCCGGGAAACTCTCTGAGTACGCTCCGAGCAATGAAGACCCGGCTCTCGCGGGTCAGAATGCGTTGGGTGCCCGTGTGCAGTATGGGACTAAGTCCGATCAGGTGATCGACATATCGGGGACGATGCAGACTGGTGGTAGTGGTGGCAGCGTCTCGTCGGTCGTGACGATTGAGTCGGTTTCTCGTGATGTGACGAACAATGTGTCGATCACCGACCGGAACGATCCTACGAATCCTGAGGTCTTCACGACGAGCGTTACGCAGGCTGAGGATGTTCCTAGACTGGTGATTTTCTCAAGCACGGGCTGGTTGGATGACAGCGACCCTGACGGGCATTCCGAGGCTGAGATTAAAATTTTACCAGACGCTCCACACCCCAGTGGTTTCAAGTTCGCGAAGCCAGGAGGGCCTCTTCCTCAGCGGGAATGGGGGCGTTCTTGTTTCTTCACGATGCACGACAACATCAATGTTCCCGGTCGTTGGTCAACACCGTTCAACCACCGCGAGTACCGCTTCTTGTGTTGGATGGTTCGGTCAACGTCGGTGCAATCTCCGATTGTACCCCAGCCTGTGCAGTCCATGTTGGTGCCTACGAGTGCTTTAGGTGGGGATCATGTTGTTATGTCTGCGTCGCAGATGAACAGCCCTGAACTTTTTGGGGCTGGTGCAGCCGAAGGGATGATCGTTTCCAGTGTCGAGCTTCAGCTGGCCGATGTGCCGTTGTGGATGGAGTCGGACCTCACCGATACCAGCGATTCCTTGTACTATGAAAGTGCTTCCAAGCGTCGGGGTACGCTGGCTCCGCCCGAGATTGGTGACGCGCCTGATGATGAGATCGTGGTCAGCATCAATCTGAAAGATGAGTATCGAAAAGACCCGTCGACTAGGTACACGTTTACCGACGACTCGGGTGAGTCCGCCTCAAACTGGCGCCTGTTCAGTGATGAGCGTGTTGGACGCCGTGTGATTGTGGATGGTTCTAAAGTCCATTTCGCTGGTTACAAGCAAAGCTACATGCTGCCGCCTTTCTGGGGCGGCGAAGAGGACAAAATTTTGCCTTGGATGTACGACCATGAGGAACCGCTGATCAATCATTTTGGTATGGAGTCTTTGGTTCTCTGGCCGGTCAATCTGTCAGACATGAACTACTACCTTCTTAATGTGCCTGGCTTCACGAAGGGCCATGCAGGCGATCGGGGTCATGTTCTTAACTTGGCCTATGCAGGCTCTGCAGGTGTTCACAAGGATTTGGTCTATTTTTTGCAGTCGGCTTCGCCGATTGGGATGGTTGTCAACATTTTCAATTCCTACAATGGCCAGGTTGGTGATGCGGTTGCAGTGCCTACCGAGGTCAAAGGGACGAGCGGTCGTACGGCGATCGGCATAAACAACCAGTTCAGCATTGACAGCATTCATCTTAATCCTTTCACGCCGGGCCGGGTTTACTACCCCTTTTACGACGTCGACAGCTATGTCCGCGGTGGGTATCCCGTTGGATTTAACACCGGTACTGAACTGCTTTTTGAGACGGAGGACCTGTTGAAGGCGGGTGTGGTGTCGCCGGATGATGTTGGTGTCGGGGTGAGTCAGTATGGCTCCAACTCTCGGTTTCAATGGACGATTGAAGAAGGCAAACCGGTTCTCGGATTGGAGGAAGGAAACGCCGAGTCAGTCTACCGGCAGCTCGGTTTGGATCCAGAGTATGTGAGTACAGTAGCTGGAGATCCTTTCGTGGTTGCAGATGGAGCTGATACTCCAGCTTGGCCGAACAGCTACATCTCACCGGATGAAACTCACGTCATGATCCTGACTTTCTATGAGGGGAGGTTGGGTGAAAGGTGGAAGTTCGTGCCTGGCGTGTTTGCTGACATTGAGTTTGGGCAGGCTTTCTACGAAGGTTTGAATCAGGCGGTCGATGGTACTGTTGATAGTGTTGGCCGTGCCTTGAAGGGCGGTTTGAGTATCGTGGGTTGGGATAGCATCAATGTCGAGGATATCCCTGATGTTATCCCTGACAGCGGTGCGGTTCCGACGTTCCAGTACCGACGGGTGATCTGTCGTGTCGTTATACCGCCGGAAGGAGTGGTCACGCCTGCTACTGGATGGACTGCTGTTACGGATGGTCTTCAGGTTGCTGCCGATTTTATCGTTGACAGTCTACTGCAGGCTATCGGCCAACTCATTGGGTGGCTGGAAACGTTCCCGGGTAAGGTGATGGCTGGCGTGACGTCGGTTGCTGCCGAGAGCATCTGCCACGGCGGTGATCTGGTGTCCAAGGTCGGGGGTGGCGAGAACGATATAGGGACGGGTAAGGATTCTGAGACTGGTGTTGACCTTGAGATCAATGAGAATGAGCACACGGATCGGATGGCTCAGTCTCGTTGTGATGACGCGATTGAGGATGGTCTGCATGATACGCCGACTGGAGACTGTTCGGCCGTCGGGGCGGCGGTGGATGATCCTGCTTGTTACTCCGTGCCTGCGGTTGATTTTCGGGAGAGCCCTTCTGGTCTGAAGTATGTGCTCGATTGGATTACGCCTCCGCTGCCGCCGTCGCCTGGTAGTTATGATGATGTCTGGTATTACTCTTATCCGGGCACTGATACGGCGTCCCCTGATGAAGCTTATCGTGATAGGTTCAGTTTGCGTGAGG
This sequence comes from Dehalococcoidia bacterium, assembly GCA_965220105.1. Taxonomy (GTDB): domain Bacteria; phylum Chloroflexota; class Dehalococcoidia; order Lucifugimonadales; family UBA3495; genus Bin87. The sequence continues at coordinate 1,123,238 of OZ244811.1, forward strand.
GGATAGAAGTTGATGATGGTCTTCCTAGCCTGTGGTTCACGTTCCCGTACGCAGATTATGGTTCGGTGGGGGGGTTGCCTGGTGGTAAATTGAACCAGGATACCCACGCTGGGGCGTTTAAACGTCCTTTGGATGTTGGAGCTGCTTTCGACATTGCGGGTAACGTCGATTTTGACGGCTACGTTCTCTATGTCCGTCCGGACTCACGGATTTTCCGCTATGCGAACTGCACCGAGTGGACGAGTGCTGGGAATGCCTGTGATCCGCCGGGTTTTCCTAGGCAGGGTGCAACTTTGCCTGCTCCTGCTAAGCCTCTGGCTCAGCAGGAGGAGTTCCGCTTCATTTTGCCGCGTTATTACCTTCGTTATGCAGACGTCGAAGATGTGTACATAGGCGCTGTTCGAGACTTCAAATTTGGCAGTGTTCCCCTCCAGCGAGGATCTGCTCCCTGTGGAGACAGATCCATCGAGTTGGTTAGTGGTCCTCGTTTCAACGACGAGTATGGTTGTTTGTCCGGAGGTGCGTGGGATCCATATGATTTTAAACGTGCCTACGATTTTGGCGCTGACACGGTTTCGTTCATTGGTAGATCTGATTGGGAGAGGCTGGGGTTCTTCTTGGATTACGTCTGGTATTTGGGTGTTGATACTGAGTATTCCTTCGCAATATCGGCCTATCGTGGTGTGCCGGATAGCGGTGACGATTGGCAAGAAGGTCAGTTGTCCAGCTGGGTGAATATTCGGGGTGGGGCGGGTGTTGTTTGTCTGGGGCACGACACATATCGGGTAACGATGTGGGATACCAGCGCATACGATGGGACTAACCCGGATGATGTCAACATTTTCGGTACGGATGCCGACTACGAAGCGGCAGTCAGGAGGTCTGAGCATTTCGGTTGCGCTGAACATCTCGCTCCGAGCGGCGAAATGGTTGGCTACGGCAGGGGCTCTGCGTTCTACAAGTACGAGAGGGATTTTTACGATGCTGCTATCCAAGAGGCCGATGAGATTCACTGTAATAACCATCCGGGCCATATTCGGTGTGCTGGGGTTACCCGTCTTTTGGGCTGGTCTGCTGACGGGCCTGCGCGTGGCGTGATCGCCGGTCAATCGGTTCCGGACTTGGGCGGTGTTTACAACAGCGGGTACCTGATCGGTTCGACCGTCTGCAGCGGTATCTGGTCTGGCACTCCCAGCGGAATGACTTGGGATTCGCCGGTGGTCCAGACGGTCTGGTCGTTGGCTTGGGTGTTGGCGATGGTGCTGCTGTTCGTCCTGTTGCTCTGGGATGGGCTCTCCCTCACCTATGCGGGTTGGGCGTCCGATGGCAGGGGTGGGGTTACGATTTCTTCGATGATCCCGAGGTTCGCCTTGGCGCTTGTGCTCGCGTCGGCAAGTCTGTTCATTTGCCGGATCGTTTTGACTCTTTCTGGCGATATGGTCTGTTTCTTCGTCCACTCGACGGGGATGACGTTCTGGAACGTCATCGGCGACTTCATCTTGGGTATTTTCCAGGGTGTTGCGGATATCATGATGCCCGTCATGCTGGCGGGGCTTGGAGCATTCACGGCTGGTGGTTTGCTGACCCTGACAGGAGCGGGCGCATCTGTCGGCATACCTCTGATGAAGCTCGGCGTAGCTTTCATGATTGGGTACATGTTTGTGATGCTGACCGCCCTGCTGTTTGTGCTCTACTACACGCTTAAGGTATTCGCGACGATGATCGTCAGGATCGTGTTGTTGATGGTTCTGATCGGTCTTGGTCCGATTGCCTTCGCGATGTACGCGTCGCCGTCTACCGAGCACTGGACCAAGCGTTGGATTAGTATGCTTTTGGGTACCACCTTCCAACAGCTGGCGGTTTTGGTGACTCTGTTCATAGGCGCATCTTTGGTCTCTGCCGCCCGCTACGACCTTGGCCTGTGGAAGGAGTACTGGCAGGTGATGTTCCATGTCCTCGCGGGCTTGATGGTGCTGTTTGTGGCTTCCCGGATACCCGATTTGGTGAACCCGCAGTCGCGCGGTCTGTTCTCCGGCTTCACGCAGGCGTTGGCGATGGCTGCGTCGGCGGCGGCGATGATCGGCGGCGGTATAGCAGGAGCTGCTGCTGGTGCTGCAGGTAGCGGTCCGGTGGGTCGAATGGCCAGCAGTCTACGTTCCTTTGCTAGTCGGGTTGGCCGTGGTGGTAGCAATGCGACGCCTGGGGCTAATGAGGCTGGTGCCAATGCTGTGTCGCAGGCTGGAAATGACGGCGCGCGTACTCCGAGTGCGGCGCCGAACCCTATTGCTGAATCGAACACTGGTGGAAGTGCCAACCTCGGTGTTAGTGGCGACTCGCCTGGGCCTACGTCTGATGGCGGGCCTGATGGCGGGCCCGATGGCGGCAGCGGCGGCGGTGGCGGCGGCGGTGCTGGCGGTGCCGGGTTCTTGGCGAGCATGGGCCGTGGGTTTATGGCCGGTGCTTCCCGGGGTACTCTGTTCGGTCGTGCGATGCGTGACCTTCAGAGCGGGAACTTCTTCGTCAATGACCCGAGTACCACTTATCAAGGCACCAGCCAGGCGCAATTGCAGGGCTTCCGTGAGTACACCCGCGGTGTTCCGTTCGGTGAGACCGAGGATAGTAGGGAACGCTTCGACAGGGCGATGGAGCGCCGTGGTCGGCCATCGGGTCGGCGTGGTGGATACTACCAACCGGATCGCGGTAGCCGCAGGGATGATCAGCCGGATAACGACATTCCGAACGAGAATTGGGGTGGCGACGGCGACGGCGACGACAACAATTAGGCTTTTCGTCCTGAGGATCAAAAGTTGTGCCCCGGCTTTCGACCGGGGCACACTTTTTTGTTGGGTTTGGTTATCCAGGATATTCGTGTCGGCTTCGTTCAGCGGTTTGCTGCCACCTGTGGTTGGCTATCTCCTTGCATGCTTGGCACGTCCTGATCGTCATTTTTTCGCCGGTGATCTGGTTTTCAAACTTGATCCTTTTCTCGTCTGGGCCTGTGTCTGCCCCGCAGGTGAAGCATGTTTTGTCCGGGCTGGGTTGTTCGTTGTTTAACGACTTCATTTTCCCACGGTCCTCTGTACAGCTCGGTCGAGTGCGTACAACGGGTATATCGGCGTTGCAACGACGTGGCGATGTAGGGACGCGGTGAAAGGTCTCGGCATTACCGTTTTGATTGTCCAGGTTACCGATGCGATCGCGATGGCTGGGATGAACGTTGCTATTGCCCAAGCGGTTGCGACGATGAGCGCGAAGGTGAGGGCGGTCGACACGATGGCGATGGTTGTTATCGCGACCGCGTGGGCGGCGGTATTCACTGCTATTTCCTGAGCAGTTGGGGTGAATTTCGGTCTAACTTGTTTTACCGGTTCGGCTGTCATGGGCTTCTCCTGGTGCCGGTTTTGGCCTTTTCGGGTGTCCGCTTTAATCGTAGTGCGGCGTTGCCGGTTGCTCGTTCGGGCGGTGCGGGAACGGCGGTATCTGATGTGCCTCCAGAATGCCCATAAGGGATACAAATACGAGCTGTGATAGCGGTTTCGGGGTTTTCTTGGCTTGGGAGTCGTCTTGGTGCCGAAACGTGTCTGAGGCCGCGTTTTGAGCTGTTTTGGGGTCCGGTTTGGAACGGGATGTCCTTGCTGGCGGCCCCTTTCGCTAAATTAAGTCCCAGGCTTCGGTCCGTCTCTGGCCGATCAAGAGGTATGGATGGTAGGTCCCTACGATTCTCCAACGTTTCTGGGCAGCAAGGACAAGCTCCTGCTGGGAATGACCATGGTGCAGGTCGGAGCCTTCATGGGCTCGGGAATCATGTGGTTCATGGTGGCTTTCGCGTTGGAGATGTCGATGACGCAGCGGTTGCTCATATTCGGGCCGGCCCACGTCTTGACGGTGGTGATTGTGAGCGTGCGAGTAGGCGGGGGTTTGATGATCCCCATCTACCTGATGCTGATGCTCCGTTCCTTGGTGGTCACGCCGCTCTATCACGCCACCGGCGGTGAGGTCCGGGGTGGTTTGCCGAAATGGCTCGAGGATGAGATCAAGGACGAGCCGGTGTTCGCGTATGGAGCTCCTCCGAAGACCGGCATGGCTCGTAAATTTCTCGGATCGATGCGGTTGTTCGGTCAGGGTGCGGCTCGCTACGGTCGTTCTCAACGTGCCGAGGAGGCCCGGAATCTGGCCAGCATCGAGATGGAGAACCGTGCTTCTGATGCGGCGCATGGGACCAAGAATTTTCTCCGGCAGGCCGTTCGCATCCTTCGAGGGGGGCGGGCATGATTTCCTTCCTGAGAAGCCGATGCCGGCTGGCCGGGGTTTTGGTCGGTGTTCTGGTGTCGCTGTTGTTTGTGGTTCCGGTCATGGCTCAGGGCGTTGAGGATGATCGTTGTGCCGGCTGGGGTTTGCCGTTTGCGATGGAGCAGGCCGATGATCACAACAGCCGGCTTTTCGATTTAGAGCCTGGCGTGGACAAGCGTAGACATGCTTTTCAGTCTCGTATGACTCAGTTTGGTCGACTCCAGGCTGGTCGTGAGGTTTGCGCTCGGATGGATTTGGAGCGCGATCTGTATCTGCTGTGGCGTATAGCCGGGATGTTGGCGATTGCGCTCTTGGGATTCAGCGTGGCTTGGGGTGGGTTGGTCTGGATGCTCGAGAACTTGGGTGTCAGCCAGCAGGGCCGCGCCCGGATGCTGATGGTCAACTGTTTCATCGGAGTGATGATCGTTGGTGTGGCGTTTTTCCTGTGGCAGAGCATGTACACGGGAACGTTCGGATTTTTCACTATGGAGGTCGGTGAGTTCAATCCCATCGGCGCTCCTATTTCATACGAATAGGCAGGTGGATTATGGTTTTGACCAAACTCAAGTTACCGGGCATGGGAGGCGGCTCCAAGAATGGTCGCGGCTCTGCTCCGGTAAGGGAAAAGCGGCGGTCGCCGCTGTTCAATGCCTTGGTGGGCATACGTTTCGTTGAGCGGGACGTTGTGGTCGACTATGGGTGGAAACGCTATGCGGTCCTTGAGATCAAGGGTACGGACTCGTCGTCTGATGTGGTCATGACTGGATGGCAGGCTCTGCTGAACTCTCTGGAGTGCCCGGTACAAATCCTCATCCGGCAGCATCAGCCTGATATGGGTCGTGCTCGCGACTACCATCTTGAAAAGCGCCCTGATACGATGCGGTCCGGTCGTGTGGGCCAGGTTGCCGACTCTCTTCTCGACCTCCTCGACAAGTGTGAGGAGACCGGCACGGTGGTTACCCGCAGGTACTACCTCATTTGCGAGGAGCAGAACGTAGTTCAGATCTCGTCGTTTGTTATGCAGGCGAATTTGAGGGCCACCCGTCTTGAGGGCACTCCGTTGTGGAACCTGTACTCTGGCTGCGTGTCGGGTATGGGGGCGGGGCACCACCAGGACTTTTATCAGGCGTCTATCAAGCCGAGCGACATCCAGTTGAACCGTCGGGTCGGCCGGGTGTATGACGTCGCCAAGTGGCCGCGGAACGTCACGTTGATGTTTATCGAGCGGTTGTTGCAGACCGGCATCGAGTTGGACATATCCTTCTGGATATGGCCGCTGGGATTCCGGGAAAGTCACCAACGGCTGATGATGCAGAAGGGTCGGTTTGAGGGCGCTCGTCTCCAGGCGCTGGAACAGGGGAAGATGGTTAGGCCGGACGTTGAGGCTACCATTGAGGACTCGACCCGTTTGTTGCATGAGGTCGAGAAGGGTCTTTCGAAACTCTACCGGGTGACCATGACCATCGCCGGCTACGGCCGTGACAAGGATGAGCTCCGGGCGGTATCGGACAAGATAGTCGGTCACTTCCGTTCTCAAATGGCGATTGCCAAGGTGTTGCGTTACCGGCAGGGCGATGGCTTCAAGGCTTTGATGCCTGCTCTGCGGCGAGGTGTTTGCGAGCCTTACCTCACCGACACCGGGACGATGCTGCGTCTATTCCCGTTCAGTCCTCCCGATATGGATGCGGGGATTGGCACGTTCTTTGGCGTTGATCGGCGTAGCCGTTCGCCGGTGATGTTCGACTCGTTCAACTACGGGATGAACGGCCACCAGGTGGTGATGGCGCGTTCCGGCGCTGGCAAGAGTTTCTACGTGAAGCTGCGCACTTTCCGGCAGGGCACGCAGGGTATTCCCGTTTACGTAATCGACCCTGACGGTGAGTACGGTGTTCTCGCTGAGGCGATGGGTGGAAGGGTGTTGGTTCCGGGCCGTCCCGGCCACGGTCTCAACCCGTTTGCCATGAGCTATACGAACGACGGCGACATGAACATCCGGATCATCGGACTCTGCAAGTTGGTCGAGGTGATGTTGCAGGGCGAGGTTGACCAGCGTCGCCGTGCTGCGATTGATTCCTGTCTGACGGGTTTCTACCGCAGCGAGTTGGAGAAGGCTGAGTACAACGAACGCAGCGAGGAAGGTCTGTTGCAGTTGGGTGGTGGTGGGATGAATGCCTTCTACGAGTTCCTGGAGTCCGGTGTGCAGGGGGATCCGGGAGCGGAGATGGTGGTTCTGTTGGAGAGGTTCGCGACTGGTTCGGTTCAGTACCTGCTGTCCGGCACGGGTGGGAGTCTGTTCGAGGATGAAAAGCCGGTAACGACGTTCAATCTTCGACACCTTCCGTCTGACCTCAAGCCGGTGGCTACCAGCGTTTGCTCCGAGGTGGTCTGGGGCTTGGCGATTTCGAAGCCCAAGGACCGTGTTCTGGTCGTGGATGAGTGCTGGACAGTGTTGGCTACTCCCAGCGGTGCTGAGGCTTTGCTGACCATCGCGAAACGTGCTCGCAAGTACAAGCTCGGGTTGCTCTGTATCACCCAGGACGTGCAGGACTTTCTTGCTGAGGACAAGGATGGTGGCGCGATTGCCGGTCATGCGGGGTTGGCCCTTCTGCAGAACAGTGGAACCAAACTGGTCCTTTCCCAGGATCCGGCTGCTCTTCCTCTGGTTGCTCAGGCGTTGCAGTTGAACGAAGACTGCTCGCTTTATCTCAAGAGCGTTTCGCGTGGCCAGGGCCTGCTGATCACGGATGACGGGAATTTCCCGATGGAGATTGTCTCCACTCCGGAGGAGCGGTTGTTGATCAATGACGAGGCATGGCGCCAGGATGGCGAGGGTGCTGACGTCTTTGGTGAGGATAACGAGGATATGGCGGTTTTCTCGTTGGTCGCTTAGGGACTGTCTTTTAGGTGTTTGCCATGGGCCGGAGCATTCTGCCGGTATTGATCGCGTTGTGCGTGCTCGTCGGAACGCTCGCCGTTTTGGGGTGTTCTGGTTCGGACAGCGGTTCGTTCATCCTGCCTGACGTTGAGGATGTCCGGGAGGTTGTCGGTGCTGAGGGTGAGGAACCTGCTGTCTCCGGCTTGGCGGTACGGCCGACTCCGGTCGGTGATTCTCTCGCCGGTTCCGCTCCTTCTTTGGAGCGGGGTGGCGGTGATTTGGATAGGCGGCCATTTGGTGCTGATCTCGTAACTCCGTGGCCGACGTTTACTCCTGTGCCGGTTGTTGAGTCCGACCCCGAGCCGCTTTCGGGCGGCGAGGGGGAGGATCTTCCTACAAAGGCGGCTGCTTTGGTGGTTCCGGCGTCTGGGCCGAAGTTTACTTGCCTGATCGATTATCGGAAATGGTTGACTGAGATTCCTTGGGAGAATGCTCGGGACCTGCATGTCGGCATGTCGCAGTTCCGTGAGGTTCGGCCTGATTGTAATGCGGTGATCTTCGCTCCTGAGTACTCGGCTCAGCCTTTGTGTCGTGATAGGGACCGGGTTGGCGGCTATCGTGTCGGTTCGTTTTTCTCGAGAGGCCAGTCTTACAACTACAACTTGGAGTTGCTGAGCACGCGTAGGGGAGGGAGTGGGGATATGCTCATCCACTTTGTTCGTCTGCCCGGATTGACCCTTCCGGGATGTTGGTACTACTCGGCTTCGCAGGAGGTTTGGTACGAGACAGTGGTGGGTGCCGGCGGGCGGCCTGTTGTACCTACTCCTGTGGCGGTGCCGGAGCCTGTGGTTGGTTTTGGGTTCTGTGACGATGCTTTACGGCGCCGGTTTGCCAATGACCCGGGTGTAGCGGATGCTTTGGCGTTTCAGGGTGTTGTCGACCAGGTGACGACTGGTTTGACTGAGTGTGCGTTGGGTTGGAGTCCTCGTCCGTTTGAGGTCCGTCTGGTCGCTCATTGTCCCTTGGAGGAAACGGGCCGTAAGGCTGATGGATCTGTGGTGGTGCATTGGTCGGCACAACCTGGGGATGGCGCTTCATGCTGGATCTACGATCCATCCTCTAGCGAGTGGGAGTCACGCTGATGCGATTTGCCGCCTGTTTTATAATGCTTCTCATGTGTGGAGTCCTGCTGGGCTGCGGTTCTGGGCCGGGTGATGTTGGCGATTCCGTGCCGGATGATCGGGTGTCTACGGCTGGTCTGGTGTCGGTTGCTGAAATCGGTACTGTGGTTCCCTACGTTACCCTGACGCCGTGGCCGACGTTCACTCCCATTCCCACTGCGACTACGCCCTATGTGAGGCCAACCTTGCCACCTGCTCAGGGTCGGGATGCGCCTGAGCTTACCCCCGAACCTACGCTTACTCCTGCTCCGCCTGTTCCGTTGCCTACTGTGGTTCCGGTCGATGCCCGTGCGATTGCGCCTGACATCTTGGCTACGCCGACCAGGGCGCCATTTCAGTTGGTGGTTCCGGATACGGATATCGGGATAAACAGGCAGACGTTGTTCGTGAGTCAGGCTTCTCGGCCGCCCGAGTTTTGGCCCAAGTCGCAGACTGAGTTCTACACGCGGACTGCTCGTTACATCGGGTGGTTCGTCAACCTGGACTACTCTGGGGTGGATCCTGAATTCAAGATGGACGGCACTTTGCGTTGGCTGAACGTCACGACGGGTGGTGAGCACGTCATTTTTCAGCGGCCTTTTGTCATCGATGCTTCGTTGGGCGACACCCTATTTTTCATGACTGGCAAGGATGAACCGGGTTTCTGGTCCCCCGGCCGGTATCGCGTCGAGCTGTGGGATAACCGTGATCGGGTGATAGTTCGCTATGATTTCAGTGTTCTTTCTGGGTCGGTGAACTAGTGTGGAATGATCGCAGGTTTAGGCTCTTCGCCTTTTTGGTAGTCGTCTTTTTCGCTTATCTCGGCGTGCAGGGGAATGCCGGCGTGTCTGCGTTCGGCGTGTTCGGTCCGCCTGAGATAGAGAGTCCTGTCGTCGTTCCGGAGAACGCTATTTTTCGTGAGGACAACGCCTATTACCGTGATTGCCTCAGGCGCCGGGACGCCGGCGACATGCAGTGTGGGGAGGTATGTTACTGGCGGGAATGCATGGTTTGTGCGAATGTCTGCCAGCTCGATTGCCCTGAGGGTTACAGTTGTGATTGCAGTTGCAGTGCTTGTCCGGAAGATGAGGACGAGGGTGGTGTCGGTGGCGGCGGCGGTGGTGGCGGTGGTGGTGGCGGTGGTGGCGGTGGTGGCGGTGGCGGCGGTGGTGGTGGCGGTGGCGGTGGCAGAGAGCTGGAGGAAGAGTTGCCGTTTACGTCATCTGTGCCTTGGAGTGGTGTCGTGGTTGACGAGTTCGTTGAGGCAGTTGACGAGCCGGTTGGGGTGCTGGAGCGTCTGGACTTCCAAGGTGCTACTCCTATCCCGCAGCTTGAGTGCACGGATTATCCGTCTTGCATAGAGGAGTACGGCGTTGAGATTGAACCGGTTGGTGGTCGTTGTATGGATGTCGACCGGATGCCGGTTTCGGTCACCGAACGTGAGGATTGTCTCGGCGGTGGTAATTATTGGGTTGCGGGCGATTTCTACGCTAACTATGGGTTGGGTGCCTATGTTGATGCTGTGGGTGCTTACATACAGCCGTTTGCCTTCAACTGGGATCTCAGTTTCAAGAATAATTACCGCGGCAGTGGTATGCCTGGTATTCCGAGTTGGCCTACTCACCTGATTGACCTTTACAAGTTTGAGTGCGAGATCCGTTGGACTACGCTGGGTGGTTTACCGATTCCTGGGGTTGTCGGTGGTGGTTGGCCGGACAAATGCATTCTCGGCCACAACACTCTGGAGAGTCGGGGTTTCTTCGCAGATGCTACGGAGTGCGACGAACTCTACAATCCGGGCTTGGCTGGTTGTCAGGTCGATGATAATCCGCCGGATGCCTACCGTTTGTGGCCGATTGGTTCGTACAAGGTCGAGGTTCTGATTGATGGTGAGATCATCGTGCAGAACGTGTTCTCGGTTGCCGAGTTTGAGAGGCCCGATCCGTGGCCTTTGGATATGCCTGAAGAGCGGCCTCAAAATCATGGTGGTGGTCCCGTCTACTACAGTTCTGAGGGTCAATGGCCTTCCGGTCTTCCCTACGGTGCCAATTACTACCTGAATAATTTGGACTGCATTGTTGAGGAGTTGTGTTCGGTAGTGCATCCTTGGGAGTATCCTCTGCCCTATGGGTCTTCGGGTGGGGCGTACGAGATAAGGCCGCTCTGGGGGGATTACTCGGTGCCCATTGGGGAGCCGCGTTCTGCTCCGAAGCCGGAGACTCATACGGGTTTCGATTTTGTCTACCCTTGGTGTCCGCGTCTGGACTGGTGTTATCAGGGTCGGGGTGGTAAACCTCCTGATCCTTGTGTTGCGGACGTGGAGCCACATTTCTTAGGCGGTGAGAAGCGTTGTCGACCGGATTCGTGTCCCAAGCTTTGTCCCGACCCGTGCAGTACCTGCGGTCCTTGCGAATGTGGCAAGAGTTGTAGCTGTTCTCATTGGCGTTCCTGTGCGTGGTTGGCCTCGTGCGGGACATGTACTCAGTGGGCTTGGCGTTCGTTGGGGTTGATCGGTTCAGGGGCGGGTCGGCCTGCATTCCCCGATTATCCGCTCAAGTACGGCGCCGGTTTCAACGTCGATAATCCTTCTGGTAACTACGGCCGTCTGGGTACTGGTAGGCCTGGTGGTACGCGTGGCAATTGGGAGCGCGACAACACCGAGTTGTTCCAGATGGCGGAAGACGCCCACATGCTGGTGGACAACTACTTGGGCACTGGGGCGCGTTGTCAGGCGATACGGGACAACGCCAGTGACTTGGCTAACTTCGAGGATCGGGAGGCTCACCTTTGGGCGCATAACTATGGGCCTTACTCGTGGTTGACCCCCAGTCCGTTGAGGGCTGCACGTCTGCCGGTTCATGAACGTATCGACGAGTTGGGCAACCTTTCCACGGCTCCTCCCGCTCAGGCTCGTTTGGATGATTCGGTCAAGGAGCCGCGTGAATGCGAGGTTTTGCTCCGGTCCGAGATCAAGGAATCGTTCCTCGAGAGTGACATCGGGTCTGCTTTCCGGAGTGGTGCAAGTTCTGAGGGCTTGGGTGCGGTTGAGCTGAATACCCCGGAGTTCTTCGCAAAGCTTGCGGCGATCAACGCTGAAGTTTTTGCCAAGGTCGGTGAGGTCTTTGATGACGTCAAGGAGGAATGCGTGGAGTTCTTTGATGTTTGGGATCCGTTGATGACCACGAGTTCAGTTGTGCGTGGCGGGGAGGACAATTTCTGTCCGAATCTGGGTAGCGGGGTGTACCCGCGTGGGACGACCTATCTGCTTATGAACGGAGACCGGCTGCCGGTTACGGTTGATGACATCGAGGCTATTTTGCTGGTCGGTATTGAGCCGAAGAAGGATGCCTACGGCGAGTACATCCTGACTCCGAATGGTCGGTACGTTATCGACAGTGCAACGGATGATCCGGTTACCGAGATCGATTTCGTATTCTTGGAGCAATCCTTGGTGTTGCACTGGGAACCGGGTGCTGAGGGTTCAGGTCTCGGTGGGACGGGACCGCGGTCTTCTGCGACTGCTAGCGGGTCTATAGGTCTCGGTTCGGGCGGGCCTGGTTCAGTTGGTGGATCGCCTGCGCGGGCTTTCGCTGGTATTCCATCGGGCCGCCCTCAGCCGACTTTGCCGGTAGACGATTCGCGTTGTTGGATTTACGACGAGGCGTTGAGCTGGCGCTTCTTCGATGTAGCCCGGATTGCCGATCCGCCTACCGAGATTCGCGAGACTGAGCTGGAGTGGCAGGATCGAATTGGTTGGGTTCATAACCCGGTTGCTTCGGGGAATGGTCCGCCGCCGCCGGGTACGCCGCTGGTTGGTATGCCTTTGCAATTGCCGGATCGGTCTGGATATGCCGATTGGAGTTTGCTCGACTGGTTTACGTTCAATTCGCGTCGTGTTGTGGCGGGTTTCCCTGCGGTAGAGATCTACAGCAACGATGGCGGCAACACTCTGGAGCCTCGCGAGATCTTGGTGGATCGTTATGGCGATCGGCTTTGGGATAAGACCGTGGCGTTGCCGGACGCCAGTGTGGGTGCGCAGGGGCTTAGGTACTATGATCGTTCGTTGTATGGTCACCCGACTACAGGGCCTCGGTTCCAGGAACGTTTCAAGGGTTACGTCGACACTCGGCCGGCGCCGGCGTTTGTGATCTCGTGGCCCATTGGGCCGGAGATGTATGGCCTGCCTTATGACGGGCCTGTCGTCGGGAGTGGGTCGTATCCGGATTTGCTAGACGAGCAGGGCTGGTACGAGAACTTCGTTGACGATTACATCGAGAGAACGGATATCCACTTCAAGAAGGTCGAGCCGGATATTGAGCACCAGAGTCCTGGTTTCTTGGCATGCAGTCCTGCGGTCCACAACCACGTCGTCGGGTACGGCCCCGGGGGTCGGTTGGCGGCTGTTGCGGCGAGACCGTGCTGGGTGACTTACCGTGGGGCGGTGCGTGTGCCTGGTATTTATCAGCTCGCCACACCGTCTCCTGCTTCCGGGATGACGCCTGAGAAATTCCCGCTGTACCGGATCCGTGATGCCCGGACTGGGTATACGCAACCGATCCGATCTGGCGGTGAGTTGGATGACAGGGATTACAGGTCTGCAGCCTATGATGCCCGTTCTTGCGAGGACGACGGCTACGGGGGTTGCTTGGAGCCTGGCCGTTGCACTTACCAGGATCACCGCGGAATGTTGAAGACCAACTTCACCCTGCAGACCTATCCGCAGCACATCGGTGAGTCGTACGAAGGCACGAGTCAGATTACTGGGATTGAGGATTTTGACGGGGAATCCTACGATAGCCTTTTGGTCGTCGCCAAAGATTCGGCTCAGGGTGAGGAGTTGGATTGGTACCAGCCGTTGAAGAGTGCTGAGTGGACCTTTGAGGACAATGTGCTCGATTACAAACGACGCGAGGGGTTCACTTACGTCTATGCTCGTTTGCCTTGGACTGGTTACCGGACCCTGCCGAACGGTTACATCGAGTACACCGACCGTTTGGGTTATAACATCGAGATAAATCCGGCTCTGCTGGGCGGTTGTCACCCTTTGTGTCCGTACTTGGACGAGCGTCGTATTGAAGGGGAACGGATGGTGACGAAACGTATTCGGACGCATACGCAAGGGGCTGTTCGGTCAAAGCGCTACGCGTTTCACCTGTATGGCCCGCTGGAAGGGTTCGCGATGAGTGAACTTGAGGGGGCTGAGGGTCATCTGTTTGAGCAGTACATCACCGAGTGTCGTTACTTCGGTGATGGGAAGGTGGAGTGCGGGCATATGGGCAAGTATTACGGCTCCCAATCGGAGAACGACCTGCCGTATGGGAAGCTCGGCTTTGTCTACGACATGCCGTACCCCTACTGTCCCTACCTGAAAGCCAACGGGATGGCGACGATGGAGGACTACGTAGTGCCTCCTTGGAGTTATGTCGCCCCCGAGGACGATCTCGTCATGGACGATGACCCGCTGGTGGACAGCGACCGGGACCGGTTGGTTGAGTTTTATAATTCGACGCGGGGGGACTACTGGATCAACACGAGCAACTGGCTTTCGGGGGTGCCGTTGAACGAGTGGCATGGCGTGGTTGCCGTTGGCGATCGGGTGGTGAGTTTGAGTTTGCCGAGGAACGGTCTATCCGGCAGTCTGCCCGATCGATTCGGTGAGATGGACCAGATGCTTCATCTGGATCTGAGCCACAACTTGGTGGGTGGTGCGTTGCCAGATAGCATGTATGACATGGACGTCCTGGAAAACCTGAATCTGGGGGACAACCGATTCCAGATGGGCGGGACTGGGCTAAATAGTCTTTTTGCCGAGTTGCCGGAGCTCAAGTACTTGGACCTGAGTTACAACCGGTTTTATGGGCCGTTCCCTTACCCGTCAAAGTTCGTATCGGAGATCGAGAGCATCATCTTCAGCTACAGTGGTTTCGTCAACACATTGCCCGAGGGTGCGGGTCCTTTCGGGTCCCCGGGGAATCCGCAGGAGGATTACTCGTTGCTGAGACCCCATCTCTTCCGGTTGGAGCTGCGTGGCAATGTCTTGGACCCGCGGTGCGTGTCGAACCTGTTGGCAGATAACATACCGTCCAACGACGTCGAGTTGTTGGGTCGGGGTCTCTGTGACTAGGTGCTGTGATGGCAAGCCGTCGTAGGGGAAAATCTCTGGCTGCCGAGCACTGGAAGTTTCAGTCTTGGGGTCTTGGTAGGCGGCAGTGCAGCCAGTGTACTGCCGCTGCGGAGCCCGGGCTTTCGATGTGTGACCGGCACTTGAGGAAGAACCGGATCCGGGCCAGTGTGCGGCGTAGTGGCGAACGGGGCCGCAATCATCTGACTTTCCGGAACTATTAGCCGTCCGGTTCGGCTACCAGTTGTTCTAGGATGGAGTTGATCACCTGTACTCCCCGAGCGCCTGCAGTCTCACGGGCTATTCGGCCCTGCCGGTCGATGTAGACGTAGTGGGGTACTCCTTGGACGTCGTACCTCCTCGCAATGCCGGCTTCCTCATCGAAGATGTTATTGAAGGTCAGGCCGTGCTCCGATACGAATTGTTCCGCGTCGCCCTTGGTGGTGTTGAACTGGGTTACGCCCACTATTTCGACGCCGAGATCCTCGAGTTTTTGTTGGTAGAGCTCCTGTAGAGCGGGCAACTCCCGCTGGCAGTAGGGTCACCAGTGGGACCAGAACACCAGCAGGGTTGGTGAGCCGAGGGTATCGTCGATGTTGAAGTTTTCGCCTTCCATGGTGGTGGCGGAGAAGTTGTATGCCACCGGCCTGGAGACGTCCTGTGGGGCGACCTGTTCGGCGTCGGGGTATCGGAACTGTTGTGAGGGGGCTTGTGGGATTGTCCGGACGACGGCTGGAGGTGCGGCGGGGGGCGGAGTTTGTTCGCCGTATGTGCCGATGATGTACCCGATCGCGCCGGCGGCTATGATGGCTGCTACTGCCAGGGCTGTTCCGAGCACCGGGACGGTTATCAGTCGCCGGCCTTCGTCGTATTCGTTTTCCCGGCGGTGATTTGGGTTGTCTGGGTTGTCGTGCTGGATTCCTTCCCCGTTGTCGTTGGCGTCTGAATCAGGCTGCGATTCCTGTTCTGCCGGCCTGTCTTCCTGAGCTTCGTCGGAGTTCTGTTGGGTCATCTGATTGCCTCCCGGTTTGGATGAGTTGATTTTAGTGCCGGTGCTCTGGTTTTTTCTCAATCCTCTCCGGGTGTGAATATCGGCTATCTGATCGTGCTGAGAAATCGCGATAGAGGGTACAAATACGAGCTGTGACGGCTTTTTTGCCACTTGGACAACCCAGAAGTCATCCCGGGCATTAAACCGGCCTGAGAGCGCGTTTTTCAGGACCGAAAATCGAGCCGTCATGGGTTCCAACAAAAAAGACCTTGGACGTCGTCTGGAGCTCCGAAGCCGGCCGAGATTCCGTATTTTTGACATCACGTCCCAAGGATATCGACTACCCCCAACTCCTTCGACGTCCACGAACGAAATTCCACAAGAGACGGCACCAACGGGCGCATGACCGTTCGTCCTTCGTTCAAGGCGGTTCAAACCACCGGTGCCTCGTGTCCGCCAGCCTGAGCCAGCCATCATCGGCCACACCGGACGCCGGCGTCCCGACCACGTTCGACTGATCAGCAAAAAACACGCACGACGCATGCCCCTTTTTTACCGAACTGGCGTACCTGATACCGGCCTTGCACAAAAAATAGAGCTTTTGGTTATCCCGACGAAACTTTGAACAAAAATCCCAAAACCAGCTTTGCAGGAAAATAGCATTTGGCTCCTCCGACGCAAACAACCAAAACGCCAAAACCGTCAGACCAACACCGAAACTCGCCGTACGGCCCAGCCATACATTGACCCATGCTAGACTGGAACAGACGCCCGATACCACGCGCCAGGAGACTCACCATGAGCAAAAAGGTACACGCCAGATTCGCCAACGGGGTCTTCACACCGCTCGAACCAGTCGCCTTCCTGGAAGGCACACTCGTTGTGCTCAACATCGAAGCAAACCCCATCCCGGAACCACCGACCCCGGATAGCGACGGCCACTTCATACCCCACAACGGCAGATTCCTGCCCGGTATGGAAGACCCGCAAAAGATCAAGCAACTCCTCATGCAAGAGGACGTAGAACACTACGTCAACTCTTCGCAACAAGGCGGCTCCATTTGATCGTTCCAGACCTCAACCTGCTGTTATACGCCCACAACGACGGCGCTACACGCCACTCCGCTGCCCACCATTGGTGGGCAACTTTATTACAGGGAGATGAAACAGTCGGCATACCGTGGGTGGTAGCCACTGGATTTATACGATTGATGTTCAACCCCATGCTCATAGAACCCCCATTGTCGCCCTCGGCAGCCGCCGACTTCGTCCGCCACTGGTTCAGTCACGAACACATCTCGCCGCTGAACCCAACCGATAACCACCTGGCAATCTTATCCCGATACCTGAACATACCCGGCAGCGGGCCCAGCTTCGTCACCGACGCACACATCGCTGCCCTGGCATTGGAACACGACGCAACCGTGCATACCGGCGATTCCGATTTCAGCAGATTCCCCGGCCTTCGCTGGAGCAACCCAATGCCATGAACACTGCGATCTAAAATCGCCATGCCCACGCTAGACAACGTCTGGCACCAACCGCCAACAAGCCCAACCAAAAGCGGTATGGATCATCCGATAACCCGGAGTTTTGGGCTTTGCCAACAAGCTTGAACAAATAATCAAACCACGAACCATTATTTGTGCAAAGACCCTGATACCATCGACCTTGGACTCTCCCCAAATCACCTTCGCCCTGATGAACTCGGTCACCACCTGTGTTGGCACGTATTCGATGTGAACCCGGTCGTCCCTTTCAATTCGGCGCGACATCTCACCGGTGCTGAACGGCGCTGTCATCATGGCGGTCAACACCCACGCCTCTGGATACACGCCGGCGATGACCAAGTCGAAGATCCGGGCAACGGCGACGAACAAAGCCCAGAGCGTCAACAACGCGACACCACCGAACGCCACCCGTACCGTCCAGCGATAAGCGCTCATCACACCTCCGAACCCGCGGGGCAAATGTCAGAGATCCCCAACGGACGGCGAATATAGCAACTGCCGGACCTGATACGCCACTTCCAGGTTCGCACGCTTGACCACCCTTGGCCCATTCCACGTGGTGCCAACCGCCACCGACCAAAGGGGCGGCCGGCTTATCGTCGGTAACCCGGGAGAGCCCAGCCGGTACCGCATCCGGTCTTGGCTGGTGAAACGCGTCAGCGACGAGCCGGGACGCCCATTATCACCGACAACGCCGAAACCAAACTCAACCGTTTCTACCCCTGCCTTTACAACCTTGACTGAGTACTAAACCGAAGCCAAGGTGAAACCCGCATTGACGTTGGGTAGAATTAGCGGGAGTTGAGTTGGTCGGTGAACGAATCAGAGTGGGGGTTGCTGTTGGGCATGATGGAGATGGGGTCGCTGCCGGAGCGGTGGCAAATAGATGAGGATGAGGTACGGCGGCAGACGTATCGAGGAAATTTCGCTACTCAGTATTCCGCCGATGGCCGGCGGAAGTAGCTCACCGCGGTGACGAACCCCGTTTTTCCGGTCTACGCAGTTTCTGGGCACTCCCAGTGCTGGAAATTGCCGGCCGTACCAATCTGGGAAATTCGCCGGCAAACCCCGAAATTCTGCCCGGGTCGCCCGTTTCTTCTCCCACGAATAATATCCCACGGGATTTCGGACAGGCCGTCACAGGCCGGTTCACCGGCGGCCCTGGTGCTTGAGGGCTGGCCCTGACCGCTGCAATCGGGCTGGCCGGCTTCGCCATAGCTCCGGGCCGACCGCCGGAATGGGGGACAAGGTAGACGTTGGAACGCTCTTCACTTGCGCTGAGTTGGAAAGGGGAAGTCTTTCCCAATGGTGCCTTCGCCTAATGCGTGTCTCCACGCGCAATCATCCTCTTGTGTATGGGTCGACGCGCAGCCCTCCTTTTGACCTTCAAAAAGGACAATGCGAGACCAATATAGGGCATTACCGTCTGCATGTGGATAATATCCTCGGGACATACGGAGCATTGAATGGTGCGAGGCCAGCCGTATCCCGGGGAGCGACCCGCTTCTCGCGTATGGGAGATCAGCTGTTCCCGATCAGCCCAGCTTGAAAAGTAGACATTCGACTCGGATTGAACGATTTGCAACACGTTCAGGGTTTCTACGTCAGCGTACGTGACTTCCTGGCTCTTTACGTAGTCGTAGACTTGGCCGTCGTACAGCAACAGGTATTCCTTCGGTGAGAGCGGCATAAACAACTGAACACCACTTCGGTTGAATCCCAATCCGGCATAGTGTTCGACTTGCTCACAGTACTGGTTGTACAAGACTACCGGCTTGTCGCCTAGGATGAACCTGGGCGACTCAATCCTTACCACCCGGGCCTTCAACCCACGCATCCAACCCAGAACGGCCGGCAATGCACCCAAGAGCATCTCAATAGAGTTCCCAGTGATAGTGTAACTCGTGTCCTTATCTCGAATTTCGGGGTTGTTCTCCAATTGCTACTCTAACCAATGGTCAACAACGGCTTCCATGAACTTCTTGCCGGGATCGCTTTTACGGGGTACCCTCACATATTGCGTCGCCGTAAACACATGCCACAGACCGGTAGTTACCTGAGCGTAGCCGTCAGCCCGGTAGATCTCCCTGGCTATAAACGACTCCAACTTGGACAAACCGTCTTCCAGTCCACTGTTATAGAGATTCTTCCGTTGACACTGCTTGGCAATGCTGGCGTCCGGCACCGCTTTCATGGACGCTGTGTTGAGCAGATGGATGGACCTGTCCGTAGAGCCAAATCTCTTCATATAGAAGCGAGGCACGTAATGATTCTGTTTCCTATCGGCCATTACAATATTTCCTATTACACCGTCGCCGGGTGACGAGGTTCCGATTGGTGAAACCGCCCGGAGGTTCACCTGTGAACTCCCTCAAACCATTTGCCATTGGGATGCTTCCAAAGCCCAGTCCCTGTACGTCTTGGCAACTCTACCTCACTCGCCCCCGGAAGTACCTCAATTCTACCAAGAGCTATCCGCTCCCGGCATACGCCTACGTCTGGGAGAATGAGACGGAAAGGCTGCTGGACACCCTGCAGGCTGATGCCGACATCATCATACACACCGGGCTGCACGATGAACTTGAAACATTCCGTCTAGCACGCGCTTCTTGCTGCGGGTGCGCAATGACTGCACTTCTCAGGCTTGGCCGAATCGGAGCACTACGACCCGACCGACGTACCCACCAACGAAGTGATCCAGCGCATCGCCAACGACCCGAACACATTCCTAGCCGAAAGCGCGGTGCCAGCCACCACCGAGCTCTTGTCGCGGCTCATCGACCAAATAGAACTCTACAAGGAACGAGCCACCGTTCAGTACTCCCTGCCGTTGCTGCTCAGCTACAAAGTCGAGTGCCTGCTCCACGAAGGCTAGTGGCCTACCACCAATGAATTGATGGATGGTAGGATGTGAAGGTCAAGTAGATACAGGAACAAATGGGGAAGTGGTGAGGGACGTGATGGTGAAGAAGTATCGGGTAGAACTGACGGTAGAAGAACAGGAGGAACTGAAGGCGTTGGTTTCCAAGGGACGGGCGGCAGCCTATAAGCAGACTCACGCCCGCATCCTGCTGCTGAGCGATGAGAATCAGGCCGAGGGGCCAATGATGGACCAGGAGATAGCCCGGTCCCTGAAGGTGGGCACCGCCACGGTGGAACGGGTACGCCGCCGCTGTGTGGAGGAGGGAGTGGCGGCCGCCCTGGGTCGCAAAGAGCAACTGAACCGGCGCCGGAAGAAGTTGGATGGTCAGGGTGAGGCCCACCTGATTGCCCTGGCCTGCTCGCCGCCGCCGGAGGGACGAGTCAGTTGGACGTTGCAACTGCTGGCCGACGGACTGGTGGAAGGAGAGATAGTGGAGAGCATCAGCGACGAGACGGTGCGCCGGACCTTGAAAAAAACCAACTGAAGCCCTGGCTGAAAGAGTGCTGGTGTCTGCCTCCCCAGGGCAGCGCCGAGTTTGTATGCGCCATGGAAGACGTGCTGGAGGTCTATCACCGCAGCTATGAAGACAAGGAAGTTCTGGTGTGCCTGGACGAGACCAGCAAGCAACTGGTGGGGGAGACTCGGCAATCCCGTCCGCCGCGGCCTGGTTCAGTCATGGCCTACGATTATGAATACCAGCGCAACGGGGTGAGCAACCTGTTCATGCTGTTCGCGCCCTTGGAGGGATGGCGGCGGGTGGAGGTGACGGACCGGCGCACCAGGGTTGACTGGGCGGAGGTGGTGCGGAAGCTGGTGGACGAGGACTATCCCGATAGGGAGCGGATAGTGCTGGTGATGGACAACTTGAACACCCATCATCTGGCATCTTTGTACGAGGCCTTCGAGCCGGCAGAGGCCCGGCGCATCGCGGAGCGGCTGGAGATTCACTACACGCCGAAGCACGGCAGTTGGCTGAATATGGCGGAGATAGAACTGGGGGTGCTGGCAGGGCAGTGCCTGGACCGCCGTATCCCCAGCCGGGGAATCCTGGAGCAGGAAACCGGGGCATGGGAAAACCAGCGGAATCGGCAGGGGTTTCGAGCGGACTGGCGCTTCACAACCGAGGACGCCCGCATCAAGCTCAAGTCCTTATACCCATCAATACAAATGTGACTGGGTACTAGGGGTGCCAAATCACTAACCGATCCCCTGACCATCGCCTGCCGACGTAGCGGCTGGCTACTCGTCCCACCACGACCTGTAGCTTGCTCCAGAAACCACGAAACACCCGACACATCGAGAAACGAAATCCGTCACCGGACCGGGCGTTTTCCGCTGCCGTTCAGTCAAGGCCCGAGTAGCGAAATTTCCTCAAATGGAATCACCCCCGGCTTGACGAATTCTGCCAGGGGCGATATCTTATTGGATACCGGCGGGTTCCCACACCCCCGGTTGTGGCAGAACCGACAGCGACTCGGACTGCAGGTACACTATACCCGCAAACCATCGCCTCGGCAATGCCGGGGCGATTTTGTTTTCGCCCACGGGATCGTAATCCCCACACCCGAACGCCGGGCTAGACCCGGTGAGGCCTGCCTCCACACCCGAACGAAAGATCGTCGCGTGTGTGGAAAACGCCCCCGAGCACGCGATGCTCGGGGGCGTTTTCACCGTTTGGGTGTGTGACCATGGACAATATAACAGAAATAAATCTTGGCGACATCGGCAGGGTGCTGAAAGCGCACGGACGCAGGCCGCGACTCACTCCCAAGGGCTGGGAGCACATGTGCGTGTGCGGCGGGCACAAGAACGACGACAGGACAAAATCCGCCAGGGCATGGATTGACGACCGCGGAAAACTTGGTGTCGTGTGCTGGGGCGACGGGGGCGACAGCAAAGAGGCGTGGAAAAACCTGATGCAGATGATCAGGGGTTCGTACCGTGGGGGCTCGTACCGCGGTGGGCCGAGGGTCAACTTCAAGCGGCGGACAACGCGCCACAGCAAAGAGGACAACGACAAAAGGCGGGACCAGGCGCGGGCTCACTGGCGGAACGCGTTCCCCATGCCGGAACGGCACGACGCGCCTTCGACAGTAGAGTACCGGGAGGTGGTGTAAAAGAATCGGTGTAGCCAAAAGCTAACCACCGCGTCATCCTTGATCGGAAGTCACAACCCAACCAAGGAGAACGACGGTGGTCAAGCAAAGAATGGACCTTTTGGAATTATTACGCAAGCGTGGTATGGACGGAGACGTGGACTTTCTGCGGGAAGCCCTGCGCGTCCTGGTGGACGGCATCATGGACGCCGAGGTTTCCGCCCAGATCGGCGCTGATCACGGCGAACGCAGCTCGGAGCGGGTCACCTACCGCAACGGCTACCGCAACCGCACCTGGGATACTCGGGTGGGCACCATGGAGTTGCACATTCCCAAGCTGCGGGAGGGCAGCTACTTCCCCAGCCTGCTGGAACCACGGCGGCGCAGTGAGAAGGCGCTGCTGTCGGTGATCCAGCAAGCCTATGTAGAAGGCGTGTCCACCAGGAGGGTGGATGACCTGATCAAATCTCTGGGCTGCGACGGCATCTCCAGCAGCCAGGTGTCGCGCATCTGCGAGCAACTGGACGAGGTGGTGGAGAGTTTCCTGGGTCGGCCCCTGGACGGTGGCCCCTACCCCTACGTGTGGCTGGACGGCCTGACCCAGAAGGTGCGGGAGGGCGGTCGCATCGTCAACGTCTGCGTGGTGGTGGCGACGGGGGTCAATGCCGACGGGCAGCGTGAGATCCTGGGTATGGACGTGGGCGCCAGCGAGGACGGCGCCTTCTGGCTGGCCTTCCTGCGGTCGCTGACCGCTCGGGGGCTCAGCGGGGTGGAACTGGTTACCTCCGATGCCCACCAGGGGCTGAAGAACGCCATCGCCGCGGTGTTTGCTGGAGCCAGCTGGCAGCGCTGCCGCACTCACTTCATGGCCAACCTGCTCACCCGAGTGCCCAAGCGTGCCCAACCTGGCGTGGCCACCATGGTACGCACCATCTACCAGCAACTGTCTCCCGCCGAGGTCCACGGCCAACTAGACCGAGTGGTGGAACAACTTCGGGAGCCCTTTCCCCAGGTGGCGGAGCTGCTGGCGGACGCCGCGCCGGACCTCCTGGCCTTCACGGCCTTCCCAGTGGCCCACTGGCAGAAGCTGTGGTCCAACAACCCGCAGGAACGGCTGAACCGGGAGATAAGGCGCCGCACTGATGTGGTGGGCATCTTCCCCAACCGGCTGTCGGCGCGGCGCCTGGTGGGCGCGGTGCTGGCCGAGCAGCACGACGAATGGGCCGAAGCCCGCCGCTACCTCACCATCCCCAACGCCGCCGGCAACGAGGCACTGCCGACGCCCAATATGCTGGACACAGCGACCTAATCAACATCAAAAGGGATGACGCGCTTTTACACCTATTGACGGGACACTACCCCTTCGACGCTGTGGATGGACCAGAAATCGGGGTTCTACGGCCGCGCCCCAGGTGGAATCAGGTGGGAACCCAAGGGGGGACCCGAAGGCATGGTGGGGTCCGCAATGGCCCTGCTCGCACCGCCCTCAGCCTGGCGCGAGGCGTACCCGAATTTGCCCAAACCCTCTGCCATACAGCGAATATCCATCAACGCAGACGGCATCCAGGTTGACGGCCTCCGCATAACAGGCGGGTGGATAAACAAACGGTCCGACGGTCCCATGACGGGGTCCGTGGTGATATTCGGCCTGTCCGAGCAATGCGGAACCGTCCGGGTCGCGGAGGGCATCGGCGATGCCCTCGCGGTCCACGGGCGATGGCAACAGGAAACGTGGGCGACGTGCGGAACACCGGGTTTCAAAAACAAGGATCTCGCCAAGGACCTCGCGCAGTACGAAGAAGTGATCATCCACTCGGACGCCGGTGAGCCCGGCGAGAGAGCTGCGAACATTCTACGGGACAATATCAGGGAAGCCGGCGGATTTGCGCAGGTCTGCCCCCCGGCCAGCGGGTCGGATCCGGCCGACGCCCGGGGGGAGATCGCGGGAGCGGCGGACGCCGCTCCCGGGGGCGCAATGGAAGTGAAGTGGGGCGATCTCTCTCCCACCGTTGTGGAGGCCGCCATTGGGGAAAACGGATTGGATCATAAAGACATAGTGACTAAATCCGTGTTTCCGTTACCAGCCCACCCCATGGAGCTCTGGTGCGAAGCGCCGTACACCGTAAATTCCGATTTGCCGAAGGGGGAGAAGTACAAGGGTCCGGGCGACTGCGGCGAGTGCTTGCCATGCCTGGAATGGTGGCGGCTGAAAAAGAAAGAAATGATTCGCCTTGCGGGCGGAGTCCGATGCGTTCTCACCGCTCGGACCGATTCTTTGAGTCAGGCGGTCAAATGGCGGGAAAGGCTGGGGCGGCTTTTGTCGGGACGAACCACCCGGGTCCTGGACTTGGATACAATCACCATCCCCAATGATGGCGCACAGTCAAATTTGCTCGGGGACGAGGCGGAGACTGTGTTTGAGCGGGATGTCGCCGTCGTGAAACTCCTCATCTGCTACGACCCGACCGAGGAGGAGATCGAGGCGGCGGGAGAGGAGCTGACGGACAAGCAGATCGATCACACCTGGACCACCGAGGTGTTGTCGGCGGATGATCTGGACGACATACTCCCGTGGCGCAAGACCATCGAAGACGAAAACGGCAAGGAGGCGCACACCATATCCGTCTCACGGTCCATGCCCAAACTCGGGCGGGTGAAGGAGAGAAACAGGTATACGTTCGGCGACCCCGAGTACGTCGACGAGTTACTGAACAGGGACCAGATTGAGCCTCTGCCCACGGAGTACGAGAAACGCGAGAAGATGCCGATCCCGGGCCGGGGCGACATGCTGAACGCGGCGGACCGAATGGCCCGCGTGAGATTCAACCTCAACTCCGGGGACTTCCTCGACATCGTGGACATGATCGCCGAGGGCGAAATCGCCAATTCGTCTGATCTGAAAACGCCCCTCACCAGGATGTGCTCCGAGTATGGAGGGAGCAGACTCCTGATCTACGATTGCGCCGAATGGCGGGCCGGCATAGGGACCTTCCGCCCTGCATACGGGCCCGTACTGCAGCACTTGGGGTTGCTTACCCAGAGGGAACTGGTGAGCCTGGGGGTGGAAACCGGACCGTGCAGGACCTGCGGATCGAAATACTGCGGTTGTTGACCATAACGAGGGCTGTGACGGCGTTCCGGGCACGAAACGACGAGCCCCGTCTCACACCCCTCCGGAAATCCCGTCTCAGCCTGCAATCGTGCCCTCTATGGGGATTTCTCAGCTCCGTCGGATAGCCTCATTTGGGAAAAGCAAACGTCCCCAGTGGGCGCGTGTTTCTCGGGGACGAACGATCCAGTGTGGAGGTCAGTGAACGCGGACTATATGGGATCCACCAATCCGGTGTGAGCCCACTACGTATATCATCCGTCCAGCACCGAACTGGAGCGACAACCATGGTATACGCACTCATCATCGTCGTGGTCGTGGTGATAGTGATCATCATCGCGGGTATGCTGTACAACCCCGTATCGTCGCGGGACAACAGCAGCGGCGACCTCCCGGGAGAGGGAGGCGATGACGGATCCTCATCCGGGAATGGTGGTGGAAATGGCGGCAACGGCAGCGCATGAATCGGGTATGTGGCGGTTGTGGGCGACAAGCTGTGCACCACAATAACTAGATCCCACCGAAGAGACCGATATGTCGAGTCGAAGCGACGAAACCCGCCGGAACATAGCCGAGCACGTTCCCGCCTGAACCTGCTTTACCCGCGCCAGGTAACGCATCAAACGCCGGGACGATCGTGCGATGTTGGGCAGGTCCCTGGAGGGTTCGAGGGGAAAGAAGCGACAACGCGTCAGCCATGAAGATCCCAAACAGCGTCCCTGATCACCAAGGACCACTGCCGCAGGTTTGCCTCGTTGCCGCTGACATCACCCTCGTTGGCAAACCCGGGATTGGTGCGTTCGTCGACGTAGAGGTACTGGACGGGCCGGCCGGGGACTGCCTCTATCTCCAGGCACACATCGCCCAACTCCCAAACGGCCATTGCGCCGCCGCTCCAATTGGGGCCCATCTGCGGTGTCGGCGCATCATCGGGCAGGATTTCATGGAGAACACTAACCAGCTCGTTCACCCCTGCTGGACCCATCGGCTTGGGGTTTTCTGAACTCCAGTCGGGACGTCCCCACGGCAACCCGTGCAACGTGGCATCACCGCGCCGCTGTCCGGTCTGCGATTCACGCCACTACGTTTGCTGAAACCATCGAAACACGCGCTGTGAAGGGTGTTTAGGGTCGGAGGGACCCCGAGCCTCCAAGACCTGAACCCGCCGTCACAGCGCGTAAACCTGGCTTTTATGGCGATTTTCCAGCAGGGTCGGATAGCGGATTATGGGACTGGTCTGCGCGGGCGGGGAACGAATAAACGTCCCCGGTAGGCGCGTCACGCGGGGCCGTTCAGGCTGGTGTGGGAGTCTGCTGTCCAGGGGTGTTCCAGAAAAACCTTCCCTCATCGGACTGACATTTTCGCTGATCAGTTAGCTGCTGACCGAATCGTTCAGGTTCGACATGCAATACCGGTCCGTTCTGACCGGTATTTGTGGGGCACGTGCTTCTCGGATTACCTGCGGTTTGGCGAGCTGTGGCGGCGTTTCGGGACGTCGGATGAGTCCAGGTCCTTGAGGAGCGCTTATCGGCCTCACAGCTCGTATTCGTATCCCCTATGGCGATTTCTGGGCGTGGGTCGGGCGGCGTTATTCCCGTGTTGCCGGGGGATGGCAGGGACATTGGCCCTTTTGGCGGCGGCAGGCCGGGTGTTCGGAGACTCTCCGGGAGGGTCTCCGGCGTGTCGTCAAGTGCGGGGACGGCTGAGTGCCTGGACGGCCGACGCGTTGCTTCCACTTTGGTGGCGGAACTGGGCATGGTCGGCTTCCCTAGATGGCTCGTCCAAGCCGGTCCTTGATGATGTTTTGCGCAGTCGGGCGTGCTGGCGAATGGTGACGGAGAAGTGGATAAACATCTTGCGCCCGACGGCGACGATGTCGTGCGCGTAGCAACCGCTGTCGGCCTGCACGGTGAATTGACCCGTGGTCCCGGCGTAGCACGCCCGTCCCACGGTTTCACCCAGGAAGTGGGGCGCCCCGAGCCGTGATGGCCCGTCCCTTGCGCAGCCGAACCATCAGCACATCGCCAGGGTCGGCGGCAATGGCCAGCAGTGAGCGATAGCCCCGCTGGCCGGCGTAGTTGTGCCGGCGCGCGCCTTTCTTGGCCAGACCGTAGGTCTCGCAAACGGTGGAATCAATGTCGATGGTCAACGACCCGCAGCCTAAACTAAAGCCAAGGTGGGATGTACATTTAAGTGGCGATGATGATCAGCTGGGCTAAGCCCGTGAATCCCTCTCATCCGTACTTGGAGAACGACCCGGCTCCGTCGTTTGACCCCCACCATCTGCGCATTTCACCTTGGCTTTAGTTTAGTATTACAGTCGCGCTTTGCAGGAAGAACTCATGTCGCTGACCGTGCCCGAAGTTAGACGGCTGTTATGCAGGTAGCTGTGACTACTTTATGAGAACGTTGACCTGCCTATATGGTAGCCGCGGTGGGGCCGGCGGCATCAAGCCCGAGCCTTGGAATCCGTTACCAGAGACACTTTCAGAGGCCCTCAATTCAAGCGCGGCTGTAATACTAGGCCGGCTCCAGCGGCCCTGGCCCGCATCAACAACTCCCGGCTCACACGATCCAGCCAGCGGACATGGCCCCACCGGAAACTCCGCGGGAAGGTCCTCAGGGTGGACGGCGCCTTCGCAGCGCAGCCGATGACGCCAGCCGTCCCGCCGGCGCACAACACGTCAGCGTCGTCGATGCAGTCGCCACCGGCCAGCGCCGACGCCGCCAGGGTCAGCATCTTATCTCCCGCATTCGCCCGACCCGGCGCATCCCCCAGGTCAACGTGGCTATCCACCTGTTCACCAAGTCCCAGGCACCGGGCCTGGTCCACTCTGAGACCACCATACTCGGCCCGCCAGCGGCAGAAGGTCTGTTCCGAGATCCCAATGCAACTGGCTGCCTCGACAACAGTGCTGCCCGCGGCGATGATCACCTCCGCCTCCCTAAGCTTGTTAATGATCCCCTCGGCGGTGTGCTTCCTCTTCGGCATATCTGATCCCCCATTTTGTCCAGAATCCCAACATTGACCCTGGACCGATGCTCGGAGGTCAGGTCAGATGAGCGGACACGCTTGAACCAGTTTCCGGGTGGTCGGAGGAATGGGATCGCGCAAACGAACACCCCCTCAAGCCCATACTTCCCATGTACCACGCCCATATGCAATTGCAGGGCGCGGCGGAGGGAGTACACATGCAAGACGGCACCGGCAACCAGGCGACGGCACACCAGACGGACTTCACCCACCTGCTTGAACCTCCTGAACGGGTGCAATCAGCGCAAAAACGATCAGCTACCTCTGATGGAACCGCGAAGCCTCCGGAAGCGCGGCTGCGCAAACACTCCTTGGCTGACACGGTGCCATCCCGCACCCCAGCCCAGCGACGGCAACTGGTCGCCGCCATGGCACTCCTCAATCATGCTGATGACGTCTCAGATTGCCATATCGAAGTTCTCACATTGGGTGACGAGGTGCTATGGGATTACGAGCGTTATGAAATTGCCCTGGAATTGGGTCTTAAAATCAGAACAATCCCAATCAAGGGAAACGACCCAACCGTCCGGCTATGCCTCGAAGCGCTGCACGCCCCCCAGTTGAGCGCCGGGCTGAGAGCGCTAATCGCAGTGGTAGCTTGCAAATGGGCTGGCCCAGGTCGCCCCCAAAAGGTCACGCTTGGCGTGACGTTTCGAGACATTCCTTGGACCATCGCAGAGATGGCAACGCTGGCCAGGGTCGGCACTACCCGCATCAGTGAGGCGAAGCAGATATGTGCGTTCCAATTGGAAGATATGGTGCTGGCGAGGGAGATCGCGTTCGGCGAAGCGTTCAAAATGGCAAGTCTGGTGAGGGCAGCAGGCCTGTCCAAACGCGTGCATGACGGCGAGTGGACGTTAGATCAGGCGTACAAAAAAGCGCTGGCGGAAGCGGAGTCTGTCGGCGCTGATCAGGAACGTGATGCCGTCGCTACGGCAAATGCAGCCGCTCCAAACCAACCCGATACTCTGCCGGCCGCTTCGGTGTCCTGGAAGGAGGAAAAGGCGGCGCTGCAGGAGCGTATCAGAGAACTCACCGCCGAAAACACCAGGATGAAGCACGAATTGCACTTGGTCGAGCAGGAGTTGGACGAAGAACGGACTTTGCGGATGGTCGCCCAAGAAGCCATGCAGGATATGAAATTGCGGCTCGAGGAACTGGGGCTCTACACATGAACCAAACCGTTGGTTCAACAATCGGGAAGCCGCTCCCGAAACTGGCAGGTACCTGCCGCTGCGGAATTGGTTTTCGCAGTACACCCGATCAACCCATGGCTGACACATGGAGGCTTATGATCCGCCGTTTGAGCTAACCAAGGTTTGACCAGCCGACCGACCGGGCCGTAGGTTTACCCGCGCTGAGAGACCGTGGGGAGCCCATCCTCACGACGAGGCGTTTCATGCTGCTAATGTTGAATTCTGGCGAAGTGGTGTTGATGTTTCTTTCGCCAAAACGTTGGCGTGAGAGGCTGTCCAGATCCACGTCGGGCCACCGTGGCGCGTCGCGCCAAAGGGTATCGAACCGCGGGTGGGGTTGTCCGCTGGCGGTGAGGATGAGCAGCCGGCGGGGTCGTGAAAACCCGACATAGTGCTGTCTCATTCTGGCGTGCTCCGCGTTGGAACCGTGCTGCAAGGAAGCGCGGCGTGGGAGATATTTCGCCAATCTTCGACCCACCGGATCGGGATTGCCACCGTGGAAGTCGAGAGACCCTACGGCGACGACGTCCCATTCCAGTCCTTTACTACTGTGGATTGTGGTCACGGTGATCTCGTCGGTTACAGGCCGACTGTTCGAACCGACAGTCCCGCCTCCGGGCACGCACCTGATCGGGACCATCGCGTCCTGGAAGCCATCAATGTAGGGGTCGCTGATGGTGGGCTTGACGCTGTGCAGTAACACGGCGCACTGCGCGTAATCGGCGATTACATCCCGGGATTTGAGAAAGCGAATCAGTTCGCCAAGTCGGCGCCCCTCATCATAAGCCGACGATCCTTGCACCACGATCACCGCTGGGTATGCGGGATGCTCAGCGGATTCGTCGGCTACGATCTCCTTGTCGTATCGCAAGCGGACATTGCCTTCGGGATCGTGCCAGTCTGCCGACGCCATCCAACGGACATAGGCCCGGATGATCGCAGGGTGCGACCTGTAATTTGTGCAGAGGTGGAGCACTTTGGCGTCGGGATAGCGTTGCGGAAACGCAAGCATGTTCTCCACGTTGGCGCCACGAAACCCATAGATGGCCTGGTCGTCGTCGCCGACCAGCGCGATATTCCCGTTCGCTTCGGCAAGACGGCGGAGAATGCGATCCTGAATGTGGCTCGTGTCCTGTGCCTCATCCACCATCATGTACACGATGCGACGTCCGAGATCGTTAGCGATGCGGTCGTCGTCCAGAAGTTCGTCCGCCAGCGTCAGAAGCTGCCCGAAATCCACACAATCATAGCGCGCAACATCCGTAGGTACCGTTCGCAACAACGAGCCAGAGCGGCGTCGAAGGCGCTGCGCGCGTTCATGATTTTTCCGATTGCGATACGCTCCTCCGCGATACGATCGAAGTAGGGCATGGAGTTTGAGATGACGTGCGCGTCGTCTGCCCAACCATGCTCCGCAAAGACGTCGAGATCCGGTCGGAAAATGTAATCGAATTCCTGCCGGATCAGCGTCGTTTGGTCATTGGGACCCAGGATACGATAGTCACGCTTCAAGCCAAGTGTCCGAGCGTACGGGCGTACGATCCGATGGCACAAACTGTGAATGGTGGTGATGCGAGCCATTGATATATCCTTCGTGTATCCAACCGACGACGCGGATACGCGCAAACGCTGCTGGAGTTCTTGGGCCGCCGTTTTGCTGAAGGTGGTCAGCAGGAGTTCATCCGGAGTCGCAGAGCCATGCAGCAATAGGTTCAGAGCCCGAAGCTCAATGCAACGCGTCTTCCCTGAGCCTGGGCCGGCCACGGTGAGCAAGGGGCCGTCCTGGTGGGCAATGAACTGCTGTTGTTGGGGGTGGAGGTTGGGGTGCAAGCGAAGGATTGATGGTGCGATGTTGAGTTGGTGGTTCATGATTACGTTTTTCTCGGTGTGGGAAGTAGATGCACGGTTACTGCAATCTCGTTTGTTTGGTAGTTCACGGCGATTCTGTTGACCTTTCGACGAATCGGAGGGTTCATGGAACCGAGCCGATGATGACTGCCCTGACGCGTTCGACGTCCAGGCTCCCTGCGGCACGGCATGAGCGACGAGGTTGCGGGCGAAGTTCCCTAAACTCAATCGCAAAGGCAGTCGCGATGCCTTTCCATCAATAGGGCACGCCGCTCCGGCCGAACTTAATCCGGCCAGAGCGGCGTGGTAGACGAGGGTATTGAGCCTTGGTTCCTACTGCTGCGGGGGGTGGAAGTTGCCTTCGGCATCGGGGTTGAGTTGGTATTGCTGGACGATCAACTGCTCCAAGTTTTGGATGTTGAACGTCGCCGTTCCTACGGTAAACGGCAGGTCCGACGCGGTGTTCGGCTCGGTGTGCTCCGTGGGGGTTGCCGGGCGCGGACCTGACCTGCCATGTTCGTCGGATCGCCGGCCCTGCAACTCGTACACTCGGCCGGATTCATTCTCAGAGTGAGCGCGAGTCGGCGGTTGCCGGAATTCTAACTGCTTCGCTGCCCGTTCCAGGTCCTGAGGCAACTCTTCCAGATTCCAGCAGATGTAGACCCCATCCCTGTTGAGCGCAAAGCGTTCCAGTTCACGATCGCGTGGCGTATCCGGGAGGATCAGAAACCCGCCGACATATGCGTAGAACCCGG
Source organism: Dehalococcoidia bacterium (assembly GCA_965220105.1). GTDB lineage: Bacteria > Chloroflexota > Dehalococcoidia > Lucifugimonadales > UBA3495 > Bin87. The sequence continues at coordinate 1,155,147 of OZ244811.1, forward strand.
TCGCCTCTTGGATTGCGTCGTGCATCTCTATGCGCCCGTCGACGGTTTCCTCAATCGGCGACGGTTTGCGTTCCCATCGCCCGTCAAGCGCCCTTAGGTACCACTTCTCGCCGCCATCCCACCTGTAGTTGCCACCTTTTACCTGGGCGGCGTATCGCCCGATGCGGTTGACCCACAAGGCGAAGTCGACCTGCTGACCCTTTGGCCGCCAGCGGAATTCGTAGAGAGCATGTCCTTCCAGGTCCAGTTTGGCAAGCGCTCCGAACGTTTCCAGTTCTGCCCTCCTTTTCGGATCGTTTTGGCGTTGTGTGGAGAGTTCTTCGGGTTTCATTTTGATAGTCACGGTTTTCTCCAATGTCTAGCGTTGAGGATAAAATCGAGCCGCTCCACTCGGAACGGCCCACGTCTTGCATTGATGTTGTTCAACGACGCCGGTTTCCATGGCGTCACTCAGGCTGACGGGTTACATGGTCATTCTCCTTATTTATGGGAAGGTGCCCAGAAATTTGGCCGGAAAGCCCAGCTGACGAAGGCAGCGGGTCATACTCGGGGCCATCTGAGATAGTGGAGCGAAGTGGAAACATGCTTGGCGAGCGATCCGACCAGAGGGGGCTTTGGGAGGCGGACCAGTTGTACCTGGATCTGGTGGGTGGGGACACCTTCTATCCGCCTATGGCGGACTGGCGTCGTTGCGGGGTCAGTTGTTCCGTGATGCCGACTTCGCCGAGTTCTATTGCCTGGATAACGGCAGGGCCAGCGTGCCGCCTCCTCCTCAGGCGGACTGGCCACGGCGTTGTTGTTGCAGGGCCACGACAAGGTGAGCGACGCCGAGGCCAAGGCCCGAGCCGACTTCGACATCTGGTGGAAGGTGGCGTTGGGGGTTGAGATCGAGGATCGCCCCTTTGCCAAGAGCACGTCCCAGGTGTTCAGAGCCCAGTTGATCCTGCACGATAAGGTGCGTGAGGTGTTCGAGCAGAGCCTGCGGCTGGCGCGGGAGAAAGGCTACTTGAAGCGGGGGCGTGGGATGAGGGTGGCGCTGGACACCACGTACATCCTGGGTCAGGGCGCGGTGAAGGACACCTACATTCTATTGGCCGACGGCATCATCAAATTGATGCGGGCTTTGGCGGCGGTGGAGGATGTACCGGTGCGGCGCTGGGCTGAGACCCACGGTTACAACAGCTACGTGGGATCCAGTGTGAAGGGCGAGGCTGGCATCGACTGGTCAAACCGGCGGACACGTCGGAGGCTTTTGGCGCAGATCGTGGCTGATGACGACCGGTTGCTGGAATCGGCCGGACAGGCTCAGGAAGGCTTGCCGGTGGACAGCGGGGAGCGTCGGGCGATGGTTGACGCAGCGGAGTTGCTGGGACAGTTGCTGCTCCAGGACGTGCAGCAAGATGGCACCGGCGACGGCGATGATGTGGACGCTGACGGCGAGGTGAGCCTGAAAGACGGGGTGAGCAAGGACCGGATGGTGTCGGTGCATGATCCACAGATACGCCACGGCCACAAGAGCAGGAGCCGGCGCTTTGACGGGCACAAAGCGGCGGTGGACGTGCTGCCGGGCAACGCTCCGGACCATCTGGGCGCGTTGGAGTTGGTAGAGCAGAGCGAGATCAACGCTGATGTGCCGGTTGTGGAAGCAATGGGACACCGCCTACGGCGACGGCGGCACCCGCCAGGTTTTTGCCTACGCGGGACGTAAGCTGGTGGCCCGAGTGCCAGGACGGCCCAACCGCAAACACTTCCCCGAGAAAGACTTCACCATCGACCTGGCGGTCGGTACCTGCACCTGTCCGGCGGGGCAGGTCACTGTGAAACGCCGCGGACGGGTCCGTTGAGAAAGTCGCCGAATTAACGGTAGATCTACCGTAATGCGGGCTTGAGGTAGAAGGTCCATTAACTTGCCCGGGCAAAGCACCATCGCAGCGCGAAGGATTCGGCCACCGCATCGTCCGTGGCGTGCCATCCGTTTTCGGCCATGTCGTCAGCGGGCGCCACAGGGCCGGGCGGTCCAACACCGCGCCCCAGTTTCCGCACCATCTTCAGCACGTTGTGGGCCTGCGCGGCCATGTACCCCTCGCAGTCCACTTTCCACAGTCCCCGCAACCGGGACTTTTCCCATCCCAATCGGTCGAGAGAGGCGAACGTTCCTTCCGCGATGGTCTTACGCCGGATGCTCTCTCGTCGGTACGCCGCAGTCCGGTTCCGCTCCCGGGCTCTCGAATACTCCGGGTGGTATATCGTTACGCCGAAGAACCGTCGTTTTGACCTGGCGGCAGGCAGGTGTCCTTGATGGGGCACACCTGACAATCCTTCTGACGCGCCACGTACTGGTAGGACCGTTGACGTTTATGGAACGCGCCGCGCCGCAGCGTCTTGCCTTGGGGACAAATCAGGTGGTCCCCGTGATAAGTGAAATCACCGCTGGCTGCCATGCTGGTCTGTTGCTTGGGATGGATGCGGATGTAAGCGGTGATGCCCTGTCCTCCCCGGCGATGGCGAAGCCTGCAGTTGCTGTAGTCAGTGTCACCAGCCAACGACAACGGGTAGAGCGGCAGACCCTCCGGCAACCTAGCGACGACTTCTGGCCTGTTCGGAATGCTGATCTGACCGCCGTGCACCGAGCATTGATGTTGATGTCAGGCACCTGCCCGAGTAGGGTCAGGAGCCGGAGTTGGCAAGGGAATCAAAAATCTTACTCCAGTTTCGCGATATGCGTCTCCCCCGGAACAGTCCGCTCGAGGAACGCATCGATTTCCTGTCGCGCGTGCGTTTCGTCTGTCGGGGTGTATAGCCCCCAAAGGTGATCATAGAGCGACCGAGATGCCTCCACCAGGTTGTCCGCCAATTCTCCTCCGCTTTCCGCAAACGCCAGCATCTTGAGAGCCGCGATTGCGTGAGTGCGCTCAGCGTGGGTGCCACGGCCGGCCCGGATGGGATGGTAAGTGAGCAGGACTTCGGCGGTTTTCGCGGCTTCTTGTGGCGCATTCAGCAAGACCCACAGGTTCGCCAAATGGGGCGCGGACTGTGGATTCGCCTCCACGGCGTTGACGTACCGGTTGGACGCGATTTTTCGGATTTCCGCCAGCGTGTCAGCTTCGATCACGGTGCTTTCCTGGTGTCCCATCTGATCCAGCAGAGACCATAAGGCCAGCGGATTCAATGCCGGGCAATTGACCTGCCGCAACGCCCACTCTTGATCCGGCTCTCCGAAAACTGCGGCCACCCGCGCCGCAAGTTCGGTTGGTCCCAAGTTTTCGACCAACAAGTCGCAATGCCGGCGGACAAAATGTGCATGGGCCCACACCTGCTCGGCGAACGCCAGCAGCTTTCCGCGGTCCAACCTTCGCCCGGCCTCCCCCAAGAGTTGGACGGCGTATAGCGCGATTGTCATCTGGATCTGGGCGACTCGGTCAGCCACATGAAAGATTTTCCATTCTTCGTCAGCATCCCACGCGCTCAACGGGAGCGCTTTGCATTTCTCAATTGCCCAACCCAGCGGACCGATCTCCTCATGATGAATCACCACCGCCGCAGCCAACGCGATCAGCCAGTCCCGGTTGTTCCAACGCCCAGAGAGGTCCGGGGACTGCAGGTCGTCTTCCAGAGCAGCCGTCATGCGGCGTTCGTGTTCGTCCAGGAGGATACCGGCAACCTTGGCTGCTTTTTCGGGTTCCTGTTCTCGGATTTGCCACGCGATATCTACCAAGGGTTTGCCCCTGGGTTCGAGTCTAGCCCGCCGCAAGCCGGATTCCAGTTCGCTGATCACCTCTTCCGACCAGTGATCAAGCCCCACGCCTTCGAGCAATTGGGTGCAGTGCTTTTCGACCGCCTCGGCCGTTGGGCATTTTTCGTCCGGACCGAAGGAGGTGTGGTTGAGCAGCTCGAACGCCCACCACGTGCTGCGTGCGGGTCCGAGTTCCTCAAGACTGGATACCAGATCCGTGATTGCATCCTCCAGTGTTGTTGGAACGGGGGCCTCCACGGCGCTCGGACTCGGCCCGGTGGTGCCGGCTATTTCTGCTTGGCGGGCGAATTCCAATACGTGGAGAATTGCCAGCGCGATCAGTACCCTGGGTGAATTGTCGGTAACCCACTGCAGAGGTTTTCGGTGATCGGACGTGGCGCGGATCCCGGCAACGCAGAACGCGGCAAGCGATTGCATCAGGCGGTCCCGCACCCTGCCCACCAGCTCGGGCAGCATTTCGGGGTTTAGTGCCAGAAGGAGGTGTACGACCGATGCGATGCCCGGATACATCGTTCGGTGCGCCTCCAATGCAATATAGGATCCGACGTGGAAAGACCGCAGCAGGTCGTCGTCTCCCACTTCGACGGAACGTGCCCTGGCGCCCCGAGCGTCCCGACCAACAATGTGTTTCGGGTCAAAGATTTCACCTTTTTCTTGGAGGTGTTCCAAGGTATCTAGTAGACCAACATTCTTGAAATGACGGGTGTGGAATGCCAGATTGCTCGACGATAGTCTCCATAAAGCCCTGTATGGCCGGGGAAGGGCCCTGTACCAATCAACCCATCATTACAACGATGTCCGGCTACTAGTAGTTGAACATCTTTGAACTGATGGATAATGAGGTTAATTATAAGGAGCTAAATAAGAAGGTGAGGGGAGTGGGTAATGGAGAAGAAGTACCGGATCGAACTGAGTGTGGAGGAGCGGCAGGAATTGAAGGCAATGGTGTCGAGAGGGCGGGCGGCGGCCTACCGGCAGACCCATGCTCGCATTCTGCTGTTGAGCGATGAGGCGCAAGGGGACGGGGTGATGAAGGACGGGGATATCGCCCGGTCCCTCCAAGTTGGCCGGGCGACGGTGGAAAGGGTACGCCGCCGCTGTGTGGAGGAGGGTCTGGAGCGGGCCTTGGGGCGCAAGGAGCAACTCAATCGCAGGCAGAAGCGGTTGGACGGTCAAGGGGAAGCCCATCTGATTGCCCTGGCCTGCGCCGAACCGCCCGAGGGCCGGGCTGGTTGGACGCTGAAGTTGTTGGCAGACCGGTTGGTAGAACGGGAGATAGTGGAGAGCATCAGCCCTGAAACGGTGCGCCAGACGCTCAAAAAAACGAACTCAAGCCTTGGCTGAAGGAGTGCTGGTGCATCCCGCCCCAGGGCAGCGCCGAGTTCGTGTGCGCTATGGAAGACGTGCTGGAGGTCTATCATCGCTCCTATGGAGACAACGAAGTGCTGGTGTGCCTGGACGAGACCAGCAAGCAGCAGGTAAGCGAGACCCGTCAGCCCCGCCCGTCGCGGCCTGGGGCGGCCCGGGCCCACGATTACGAATACCAGCGCAACGGGGTGAGCAACCTGTTTATGGTGTTCGCGCCGCTGGAGGGGTGGCGCCGGGTTGAAGTGACGGACCGGCGTACCAAAGTCGATTGGGCGCGGGTGGTCAGGAAGTTGGTGGACGAGGACTACCCGGACAAAGACCGGATCGTGCTGGTGATGGACAATCTGAACACCCATCACCCAGCGTCCCTGTACGAGGCATTTGAGCCGGCGGAGGCGCGTCGCATCGCGGAGCGGTTGGAGATTCACTATACGCCCAAGCATGGCAGTTGGCTGAACATGGCCGAGATAGAACTGGGGGTGCTGGCCCGCCAATGCCTGAACCGCCGCATTCCAGACCAGGGGGTTCTGCGGCGGGAAGCAGGAGCGTGGCAGCAGCAGCGCAACCGGGACGCAATACGGGTGGACTGGCGCTTCACCACCGCGGACGCGCGCATCAAATTGAAGTCCCTGTATCCATCAATCCAAAACTGATGGACTACTAGGGCGTATTGGGTGAACGCGTGCATCTGCTCGGGACTCCACGAAGAGGGTAGTGACTCATTTTGAAATGGGGTATCAGAGAATCCGATAGTACCTTTGCTCGCTGCGGTCATTGGGAACTGTGTCTTCCCGGAGTCGGGAGGGGCGTGAACTGTAAGACTGAGATGATGCAACTATGCTGGATGCTGAATCAGATGTCCGTGGTCTTTGAGATCACGGACATGGATTTACCAATTAGGTCCGTGCAAAAATTGGTCGCCAGTTGCAGGGTGTCAGAAGATGTCACGAATCACGTAACGTAGTGGTGAAATGCTGCCTTTTTTGGTCGCGGCGAAATTCGGCGTGTTTTCCACCCACGCCTGTGTTACTGGCCTTTGGTATCTCGCATTTAGGAGATTTCGCTACTACTGCGGTAGAGCGAGTTCATGTGTACAGCGCTATCCCGCCTCGCGGCGGGGTTATGTTGCGCTTACTGGCCCATAAGGGCCTATGGCGGTACACCCAGGGGTCTCCTGCCCTGGCCAGGATATCGAGGCCCTGGCGCCGGATGTTCTCTGCCGCGTTCACGTCGGCGTTGGATTCATGGCCGCAGTTTGTGCACTGGAAGACCGATTGGCTTGGTCGGTTGCCGACAGCGATGTGGCTGCACGCCGAGCAACGTTGGCTGGTGTGATGCGGGGGTACTGGGACGAATTGCCGTCCGTACCATTCGGCCTTGTACTCCAGCTTGGTACGTAGGCCGTACCAGCCTTGCGCGAGTATCGAACGGTTCAGGCCAGTCTTTTGGCTCACGTTGGTGCCCGGTTCTTCTGTGGTGCCCTTGGCGGAGCGGGTCATGTTGCTGGTCTGCGTGTCCTCTATGCAGACGACTTGATGGTCCCGGATCAGCTGGTGCGAAAGACGGTGTTGGTAGCCTGTCATGCTGTCCTGGCGCTTCTGCTCAACTCGTCGGAGCTCGGCCAGGGTCTTGAGGTAGTTCTTCGAAGGTCGTTCGATCCAGCGAAACCGCCGCTTGTTCTTGCCGGCCCGTGTCTGCTGGCTGGTGAACCGAGCGCGGCCGTCTTTCAGTACGGCGTCGCGTTGCCGTTGCATCTTGCGGAGCAGACGGTGCTTGACCTTGCGGTGCGGGCGGCTGTCGAAGCCTGGTAGCTGCAAGATGGTGCCGTCATCACTGACGGCCGTGATGTTGTGCTTTACGCCGGGGTCGATGCCTACCGACTGCTTTGCCGGTTCGCCGAGGTCTTTGGGTTCCTGCTGATATACCAGCGATACGACCAGCCGGCGTGGCTTCAGCGTGATCCTGATTGCCTTTGGTTGCTCTCCTTTGGGCATCGGCTCGTCGGTCCGTAACCTGATGGAGGAGAGTCCTTTGATCTGGACGGTGGCCCAGCCGTTCGGCTTTACTTTGAGGTGCTCGACGCTGGGCTCGGATATCTCGAGGGTGCGGTTCTGGTACGGACTTGCGGTATTGGGCCGGCCGACGTTGGGATGCTTGAAGTAGGTGCGGTAGGACTTGTTTACTTCGCGGGCGACCGACTCCAGCAGTTGGCGAGTGTACTTGTTGAATGTCGGGGCGTGGCGATGCAGGTCAGTGAGGTGGGTGTTCTGCAGGCTCAGGTTGAAGGCGTGTCGATGTGAGCCGTGTGCCGTGTCCCGGTGTCGGATCAGGGCGTTGCGAAGGTGGCCCATCTTCAGCATGGCTTGTTCGAGTTGTCGGTAGCCAGCCCTTGAGGTGGTGGCCCGGTACTGCAGTGTGGTGGGTTGTATTCCTGATGCCTTCATGTCCTTATGTTACTTCCCATCTGAGCTGTGGAGTAGCGAAATCGCCTTGAGTCTGGCTGTTCTGGGTTTCCAGAGGAAACGCATGTCTGACTGGATTTCGTCTTTTTGTTCATGCTGCTCTTTGCCTTGCTGTCGTTTACCCGATGCTGATTGAGTCGTTCCAGAAGTCTCCGATGGTGCCTTCGAATCTCTCCCAAGTTGATCTGACGGTGGGGAACTCGGGGGTGTGGTTGTGAATGTACTCTCGTATCCGGCGGCCCATGTGGTCGGACAAATGGTCGGAGAGTTTTACTGAGCTTACTTTGGGGAATGAGTCGTCTTGGTTGGCGATTAGAAGGTTTGGGTTGTCTGGATTGGGAATGAGCACCCGGTGCTTGTTGCAGATCTCGTCTACCGTACGGAAGGTTTTCGGGTCTGCGTCGGTGATCTCGACGATGACGGTGTTGTTGATTTCGCCCGGTTTACTGGTTACTGATCTCGGCTTGATGCCTGTCAATTTCAGTTCTCGGCGAATTGATGCTGCTGTTTCCTTGGCCCTCGATGTGGTGTTGACTGACATTTGGTTCACCTCCTTGGGGTGTTTTGCGTTTTCCCCGTGCTATTCGCCCGTCCGTAGGTCGGGCGCGAAAAGGCCTGGGGTGCTCCCTTTCGGGGGAGTACCCCAGACCCCTTGGAGGTTCCAAAAGCGTGCGGGCGCTCCCTTTTGAGGAAGCGCCCGCCGGTTGGCTGCTGGGCTGATGCCGGTCAGGTTATGGCGATGGTGTTTCTTGTTGTTCAGTCCTCGTAGTCCCGGGAGGTTTCTCGACTGCCGCGGCTGAGCGATTTTTTGTGCTGTCCTGCCTCATTGCTGGGTTGTGTCGCGCTTGTTGGTTTTATGGGGCTTCGGTGGTGCGCCGAGGCGGGCTTCCTGTTTTGGCCAGGGGTTTGAGGCTTTGGCGTCGGATACTTTCTTTTGTGTGGCGTATTGAGATGACCTATTGATTTTGACCGGTTGTCTTGGCCAAAGACGTGCTCTCGCGGTCGTTTTAGGCTTGGATGCCCCAGAAGTCCTGAAAGGCGCGTTATCGTGGTCACAGCTCGTATTCGTGCCCTCTATGGCGATTTCTCAGCGATATCGGATGGTTGATTTTGGGGTGGGCGAGTTATGGCGCTGTGGCCGGGATACTGGCGTGGTTCTGGAAAAGAAAAGCCCGACCGCCTCTCGGCAGGTCGGGTTGGCTGGCAGTTTCCGCCGGCGTTCGCCGTTATTGTTGCGGCGGGTCTTCCGGCGTAGGTTGGGGCGGCGGTTCGTCGAAGGGCAATCCCTTCGTCTCTGCCTCCGCTTTTCGATTCGCCCAGTTCATGGTTTCGTCGATCCCTTCGGCTCGGCCTTCGGCTGTTCCTCTGGCTTCGGCGTTGGTCTCGATGGGACGGACTAGGAGATCGTACAGTTTGTCGAGGACGCGCATAGCGAATATCCTCCTGATTGAATACGCTTGTCTCCAAGCGGTGGTGATCAAGGCGGACAGTATCATCGCGATGGCCACGATGGCGAGCACCGTCTGGCCGAAGTTGATTGTCGCCGTCTTGACGTGTTCGGGTGTGAGGGTTTTGGCTTGGATGACGTCATCGTAGGTGATGTACGCCAGAGCGACAACCGACATGGAGATCACCATTGGGAAAAAGATCTTCGCCTGCACGCTGGTGATGCTCCATATTGCGACGCGCTCATCTCCCCCTCTTGCCTTCAGGGCTTCGTTGGCCTTGCGTATGGCGAGCGCTAGTGTCCTGTATTCGTAGTTCGTCGTCTTATTCCGAGGCTTTCCAAAAGGACAGAAAAACGCATTCGTGCTTGAAGCAGAGTAACAGATCGGCGTAGGTCGGCCCTTTATTTCCCAATGAACTACGGATACACCACACTAGAAACCGGGCCGGAAAGCCCTGATTTGGAAGTGGAGTTGCGGCAGTAAAGCCGAGACGAACAAAATCAGGGACCATAGTTGTCCGAGCCGGACGGCGCTGAAATTGGCCGCCGCATTGGCGACCACAGCGCGGACAACATTGCGGACGACGCGGTGGCCTGCTGCGCCGCCATCGGTACTGCCCAACAGCCCGATTTTGCCCGCCACCAGGGTCAGGTTGGCCACCGTGGCCGCCAGATACAGCTGGAATGTCGTCTTGACCCTACCGAAGTAGCGGGACTGGCGGATTCCCAGCTGGACCAGCCGGGCCAATCTGTGCTCCACTACCACCCGTCGCGCTCGATACTCGTCGTAGTCGGCGCTCTGCTGCAGGGCCCGGGCCTGTTGCAGCAGGGCTTCCTGGGGATGGATCAGCACCCGTCGACCCTGCCGGCCTTGGGCCGCGATGCACTGGGAGCGCAGTGGACATACCCGACATACCGCTCCATCAAACTGGAAAGCCTGCAATCGGTAAGTGCGACCGGTGCGGTCAGTCCGTTTTCCCGCCGGCACGATGGCGTGGGTAACCTGTCCCGCCGGACAGGTGCAGCTGCCCGCGGCCAGGTCAAGGTGAAAGTCATTCTTGGGAAAGTGTTTCCGGTTGGGCCGGCCCGGCGCTTTGGCCACCAACCGGCGTCCCGCGTCGGCGAAGGTCTGGCGGGTCCCGCCGTCCCCTTAGTATTACAGTCGCGCATATGGTGAAGGTCTCTGAAGGCGTCTCCGGTAATGACACTGCATGGCCCGAGCCTGATGCCGCCGTCTCCACCACGACCATCCAATGGTCAGGGCAGGACTGCCGCGAGGTAGCCACCGCAGCCGGCATAGCAGCCGTCTGACCTCGGGCACGGTCAGTGGGATGAGCTCTCCCGGGAGCACATCGCAGTAGAGTACCGGGAGGTGGTGTAAGAGTTAGGCGGTTGGCAAAACGCTGACCACCGCGTCATCCTTGTGGAATCACAACAACCCAACCAAGGAGAACGACGGTGGTCAAACACAGCATGGATCTTTTGGAATTATTACGCAAGCGTGGTATGGACGGAGACGTGGACTTTCTGCGGGAAGCACTGCGGGTCCTGGTGGACGGCATCATGGACGCCGAGGTTTCCGCCCAGATCGGCGCTCAGCACGGCGAACGCAGCCCGGAGCGGGTCACCTACCGCAACGGCTACCGCAACCGCACCTGGGACACCCGGGTCGGCACCATGGCGTTGCACATTCCCAAGCTGCGGGAGGGCAGCTACTTCCCCAGCCTGCTGGAACCGCGGCGGCGCAGCGAGAAGGCTCTGCTGGCCGTCATCCAGCAAGCCTACGTGGAGGGAGTGTCCACCCGTCGGGTGGATGACCTGATCAAGGCCCTGGGTTGCGACGGCATCTCCAGCAGCCAGGTGTCGCGCATCTGCGAGCAACTGGACGAAGTGGTGGAGAGTTTCTTGGGTCGGCCCCTGGACGGCGGCCCCTACCCCTACGTCTGGCTGGACGGCCTGACCCAGAAGGTCCGTGAGGGCGGCCGCATCGTCAACGTCTGCGTGGTGGTGGCGACGGGGGTCAATGCCGACGGGCAGCGGGAGGTCCTGGGTATGGACGTGGGCGCCAGCGAGGACGGCGCCTTCTGGCTGGCCTTCCTGCGGTCGCTGACCGCTCGTGGCCTCAGCGGGGTGGAGCTGGTTACCTCCGATGCCCACCAGGGGCTGAAGAACGCCATCGCCGCGGTGTTTGCTGGAGCCAGCTGGCAGCGCTGCCGCACCCACTTCATGGCCAACCTGCTCACCCGAGTGCCCAAGCGTGCCCAACCTGGCGTGGCCACCATGGTGCGCACCATCTACCAGCAACTGTCTCCCGCCGAGGTCCACGGCCAACTAGACCGAGTAGTGGAACAACTCCGGGAGCCCTTTCCCCAGGTGGCCGAACTGCTGGCGGACGCTGCGCCGGACATCCTGGCCTTCACGGCCTTCCCAGTGGCCCACTGGCAGAAGCTCTGGTCCAACAACCCGCAGGAACGGCTGAACCGGGAGATAAGGCGCCGGACTGACGTGGTGGGCATCTTCCCCAACCGGCTGTCGGCGCGGCGCCTGGTGGGCGCGGTGCTGGCCGAGCAACACGACGAGTGGGCCGAAGCCCGCCGCTACCTCACCATCCCCAACGCCGCCGGCAACGAGGCACTGCCGGAGCCCAATATGCTGGACGCAGCGGCCTGATCAACATCAACGAGGATGACGCGCTTTTACACCTATTGACGGGACGCTACCAGCATCGCCCCCTTTGCCAGCGCCACCATCGGCGTAGGACCGGGTCACTTCAAGGAAGGCATGGACCAGTAACGCCAGGGTGATGTGACGGTACCACCCGACCCACCGCCGCACCGGGTATTCGTCCAACCCCACCTCCTGTTTGGCCGCTTTGAAGGCATCTTCGATGATCCACCGGGCGCCAGCCACGCGCACCAGTTCCGCCAGCGGCGCCTCCCCTACACCAAAACAGGCGTAGTAGGCCAGGTCCTCAGGATCGGTGATGCTGCGACGCGCCAATAGCCAATGCCCCTGAGCCGGCTCTGACCAAGGCCGTAGCGACACTCGGCTCCAATCGTAGCGGCGTGGCCTTTGCTACCGTCCCCAGCGCTCAGACGTTGCCACTGGTCATCGGGTATCTGCTCGGCCAACCGCCGCGCCGCCACCGGCGCGGCGCCACGCTCCGTGTCGGTCCACAACGGCGCATTACTCTTCACCGCCAGCACGTATGACCGCCAGCACGTAGGGTAGGCCCTGCTCCTCCAGCCATCGGCGCAGTCGGCGGTCATTGCCGTACACCGTATCCCCAGTTACCCAGGCAAAAGGCACACCAGCACCTGTGGCTCGTTCAATCATCCCCTGGGCCAATTGTGCTTTGGTATTGTGCTTTGCTACGGAAGGCTACCGCTTCCGCCACCCCGGCTTCCCGCCGTCGCTCCCAGTCCTCCGCCCATTCCTGGGGCAGGTAAAGCTCCCGATCCAGCAAGGCTGGGCCATAACGACTGCCATAGGCCAGGACCCCCCGATCTGACAGTTCTCTATCTTCTCCGCCGTGCCGCTGTACTGCCGCTTTACCCCCACCGACTTTTGGCCTTGCTTGAAGAACCCCGTCTCATCCACTACCAGCACCCCTCCCGGATCGCCCAGATGCTCCACCACGTACCCTTGCAGGTCGTCCCGCACCCGGTCCGCATCCCAGTGGTACACCGCCAGCAACCGCTGCACCCCATCGGGCGTGGCGTCTCCAGCGTATTCGGCCAACTGCCATCCATTCTTGCGCTCCACCGACCCCAGCAATCCTTTCAGGTACGCCAGCACCCGCTGACGAGACTCACTGCGGCTGAAACGAAGCGCGATACGCGCGTGCAGCGCCTGGAGCCCAGCCTCCCAGTCCAGTGCTTCCTCCAGGGCGTCCTCTCCCTCCAGTAATGTCTGACCCATTTCCAACCCCTCCGCTCTCACCAGTAGTCATGGGCCTACCCTACCAAAGGTAAGCGCGACTGTAATACTAAGGGGGATCTCAGCCCCCAACCCGTCATTCCCGCGACGGGAGACCTTTGCATAACCTCCCGTCATTCCCGCGAAGGCGGGAATCCAGAGTGTGCCCAGATACGGGAGAAGCCTTCACTCTTACCCTCTCCCCAAGAAAAAGGGGGTTTTGCAAAGGTCACCGAAAGCGGGAATCCAGAACTGTTCGAGATAGGGAACGTCACCGCTCACAAACATTTCTGGATTCCGGGTCAAGCCCGGAATGACGATAGTGTCGCAGTCATAACCCCTCAACTCTGAACAGTTATCACCTACTTTCTCAAGTAGAAGCGGGGTAGCGGGTATGCGATAATGGGCCATCACCCTGGACCTGGGTTGTGCTGCCCCGGGAACTGGGCTTCAAGGAGATAACATGAGGCTAGAGGGAAAAGTCGCGCTCATCAGCGGCGGCTCTCGGGGTCAGGGCGCGGTTGAAGCCAAGTTGTTCGCTCAGGAAGGCGCCAAGGTGGTGATTGGCGACATCCTCGACGCCGAGGGGCAGCGGATAGAGGCCGAAATCAACGAGACCGGCGGCGAGTGCGTCTACGTCCACCTCGACGTTACTTCTGAAGAAGACTGGCGCAACGCCATCGGCCAGGCTGTGTCCCGGTTCGGCAAGCTGGACATTCTGGTCAACAACGCCGGAATTTACCCGCCCGCCTCCATCGAAGACACGACGGAAGAGTTATGGGATCGGATCATGGACATCAACGGAAAGGGCGTGTTCCTGGGCACCAAGCTCGCGATCCCCGAAATGCGGAAGGCCGGAGGCGGGTCCATCATCAACATCTCTTCCGTGGCGGGCCTTCGCGCCTCCGCCGGAGCAGCCGCCTACGGCGCGTCCAAGGGCGCGGTGAGGCTGCTCACCAAGTCCACGGCCATCCAATACGCTGGGGACAACATTCGCTGCAACTCGGTACATCCCGGCGTTATTGAAACCGACATGACTTTGCCCAACCTTCTCAGGGACGAAGACGCCCGTCAGCGCAGCGCCGACAGGGTCCCCCTGGGCCGCATCGGACAGCCCGAAGACGTCGCCTGGGGCGTGCTTTTTTTGGCGTCCGACGAGTCTTCCTTTATGACCGGTAGCGAACTCGTCATCGACGGCGGCAGGACCGCCAGGTAATCTGGGTCCCTTGCCGCCCCAACCCATCCCCTGCCTGCGAGGGACAACTGAGAAAACTCCAGCACACCCAAGAGGTGAAACCATGCGTCAGAGCGCGGTCAGTTTCGAAACCAGCGGGCTCAGGTTTGAAGGTGTAGTCGCAGTCCCCGACGACATCTCGAACCCGGTGCTTGGGGTTGTCATCTGCCACCCCGGTCCCCTGAACGGCGGCAACATGGACAACAACGTGGTCATAGCCGTGTCCTTCGCCCTGGTGGAAGCGGGTTTCGCCACCATCAGGTTCAACTTCCGCGGCGTCGGCAACAGCCAGGGCGAACACACTCGCGGTGAGTTGGAACACCAGGAAGCTCTGGCCGCCGCGGACCTGCTTCGCAACTGGCAGGGCGTTGACGGCGCCAAGATCGGGCTGGCTGGTTACTCCTTCGGCACGGGCATAATCCTCGGCAGCCCCGAGCTTCAGGCCCAAGCCTCGGTCTACGCCCTGGTGTCGCCGGGAATCGCCAGGTTGGAGAATTCTCCCCTCCAGCGCACCGAACACCCCGTCTTCATTATCTCCGGCGATCGGGACCGCCTGATCGAGGCCCCTAACCTGGACGAAGTCCTCAAGTCCTTCGATCGCCCTGTTACCTGTGAATTTGTCCCCGAAGTGGACCACTTTTGGGTTGGACGCGAGCCGGGGTTGGGCGAGAGAGTGGCCGAGTTCTTCACCGAGCACCTTGCCAGCGTGCCCGCGGGGAGCCCGGGTGACTCTTAGCCACGGACAGTCTCCAATGCCTCAAGACCATATCGCATCCACCGTCTCCACAACCAGGGAATACTACGACGGCCCCGCCGACGAGATTTACCGGCTGGTTTGGGGCGACAACCTACACCTGGGAGTGCCATGCAACCCGGACTGCCCCCACCCCGAGGCGATGGAGCACACCAACGAGATCATGGCCGGTTTCGCCGGCCTGAGTCCCCACGCCAGGGTCCTGGACCTGGGTTGTGGCTACGGCTCCACAGCCCGGTTCCTGGCCCAGAGCCGCGGTTGCAACGTCACTGGGATTAACATAAGTGAAAAGGAACTGGAACTCGCCCGGCAGCGGGCCTCTGAGTCCAGACTGGGTCCCTTGCTAAAATTCGAGACCGGAGATTTCCACTCTCTCAACTACGAGGACAGGTCCTTCGACGTGGTGTGGAGCCAGGAAGCCTTTCTGCACGGCGCGGACAAAGGCCGGATACTCTCCGAAGCCCATCGGGTCCTGGTGGAAGACGGGTTGCTGGTGTTCACGGACATAATGGTCACCTCCGGCGCCTCCCTTTCCGACAGGCAACGCATTTACGATCGGATCCGCTCCCCCGGGATGTGGGACGCCAATGAGTACCGCCTGGCCCTGGCGGAACACGGTTTCGACGTCCGTCGGGAAGAAGACTGGTCCTCGCACGTCGCGCGTTCCTACGGATGGGTAAGGGACCGGCTGCTGAGAGAGCGCGGGACGCTTCTGCCCCGGACCGGCGCCGAAACCATAGCCCGGACCCTGGACGGTCTCGCCTTTTGGGTTGAATCGGCCAACGCCGGCAAAATAGGATGGTCCCTATTCGTGGCTTCGAAGATACCCCATGCAACCTGAATCCCGCTCCCAGGTCTACCAGCGTCAGTACACTGACGCGTTCGTCAACCGCTGGGATGAGCTAATCGACTGGGAGAGCCGCCGAAAGTCTGAGAACGGGTTCTTTGAGAGAATCCTCACCGAACGCGGCGCCCATCGTGTGTTGGACATAGCCTGCGGCACAGGCTACCACACCATCACCCTGGCCCAACGAGGGTTCGACGTCACCGGCTCCGATGGCTCCTCAACAATGGTGGCCCGCTCCCGGCAAAACGCCCTATTAGCGGGGTTGCCGCGGGTTTCGTTCATCCAAGCGGATTGGTCGGACCTGGCCGGCGCATTCCCGGATCCCGGTCAGTTTGACGCCGTCATCTGCCTGGGAAACGCTTTCACCCACCTATTTGAGGAAGTGGAGCGTGTGCGCCTCCTCGACAATATCCACCGGGTGTTGCGGCCTGGAGGAATCGCCGTCATCGACCAGCGTAACTACGACGCCATGCTTGACCACGGGTTCAGCAGCAAACACCTCTACTACTACCTGGGTAGCAACGTCCACGTTCATCCAACCTCCATCACCTCAGAAGCCGTCGAACTTAGCTACGACTACACTGACGGCGAGACCCATTATTTGACCGTGTTTCCCCTGCGCCAGGACTACCTGACCGGCTTGCTGGAGGGAGCGGGTTTCACCGAGGTCACCCGCTACGGCGACTTCCAACTCCACTACGACCGATACGCCCCGGACTTCATAGTTCAGGTGGCGAGGAAGCCCTGACCAGGTAGCCCTGTTGAGGAGCCAAAGCGGCAATGAAGGTCTGCTTTATCGACGTTACCCACTGGCACGCGCCCTCCTATTACCGGACTCTGCGCGAGTTGACCGGCGTGGCTACCCTGACTGCCCGAAATTCCCAAACCGGGAAGGGCGTGGCCGAAGGGCTGGGGGCGAAGTTCTACGAAGACTACCGGGAAATGGTGCAGCGGGAGCGCCCCGATTTCGTATTCGCCCTGGGCCGACACTGCGAGATGGCGGAGACGGCGCGATTCCTCCTGGAGGAAGGGGTACCCTTCGCCATGGAAAAACCCATGGGTCTCAACCTCAAAGAAGCGGAGGAGTTGACCGAGTTGGCCAGAGCCAAGGACGCATTCGTGGCGATCCCATTCTCCATCCGCCTGAGTCCCTGGGTACGCAAAGTTAGAGAGATGGAAGGGTCAGGCGCCGACTTTTCCCACGCCTCTTTCCGTTTCATGTCAGGTCCGGTTAGCCGTTACTACGAGAACGACAACCCCTGGAATCTGAGATTGGCCGAGGCAGGAGGCGGTTGCTTGATCAACATCGGGATTCACCTGCCCGACCTGTGCCTCCACCTGACCGGCAAGAGGGTCACCAAGGTTTACGCTCGAACCAGCAACGACTCCTTCGGGGAGGAAGTCGAGGACTACGCCCAGGTTTCCATCGAGACCGAAGATGGGGCAGTCTGCTCCATGGAGTCCGCCTACGTGCACGCCGGACCGCCCTGGACCCCGCGGGTGGAATTCTCGCTTCATAGGAAATCCAGGCAATACCATTCCGAAGGAAAAGACCGGATGGTCTGGTTCGATAAGACGGGTCCGGGAGGGAGCCTCGACGGCGCGCTGGACAACAGCCCCTATTATCCGGTCTTCGTTGCGGACACGCTAGACGCCCTGAGGAACAGCCGGCCTCCGGTAGCCGGCATCGAGGACAACCTGAACGCTCTTCGTATCGTCGACGCTGCCTACCGTTCTGAAGCGTTGGGCACCCCTGCGATTCTCGAACCAAACTGAGGTGAGGAAACCATGAACGCCCTTAAAGACAGGACCGCCATCGTCGGTATCGGCGAGACCAAGTACACCCGCGATTCCGGCAGGACTGAGATGAGCATGGCCGTCGAAGCCGCCAATAACGCCATCGCCGACGCTGGCCTAACTCCCCTGGACATTGACGGTATGTTCCGGTTCACCGCGGATTCCACCGGACATTCCGAGCTGGCCGCCTGCCTGGGAATCCCCTGGCTGCGCTACTACGGCGAGCTGGGGCCGTTGGGAGGGGCTGCCTGCGGACTGGTGGCCCAGGCTGCGATGGCCGTGTCCCACGGTCTCGCCAAAAACGTGCTTGTGTTTCGGTCGGTCAACGGACGCTCCGGGGCCCGCTATGGCTCAGGCGTCGTCACCACCCGCCGGGGGCAAAAAAGCTCGGCCTTTACCGAACCATACGGCCTGCTGGTCCCCGGCCAGTCCAGCGCCTTACGGTTCCGCCGCCACATGCACGAGTTCGGCACCACCGCCAGGCAACTGGGCGAAGTGTGCCTCACCTTCCGCAACCACGCCTGCATGAACCCCAGGGCGATCATGTACGACCGCCCCATTACCATGGAGGACTACGAGACATCCCGGATGTTCTTCGACCCTCTCCGCATCTTTGATTGCGCCCTGGAAGCCGACGGAGCCAATGCCTTCGTGATTACTTCGGCGGAAACCGCCCGGGACATGCCCCATCCTCCCGTATACATCTCCAGCGCGACCCAATGCCTGCCCGCGGAACAGGGCACTTCCAGCCGGTCGTGGGACGACAGCGGCGGCGTGCGAATGGCCCCCGAGCTATTCGGCACGGCGGGGATCACTCCCGTCGACATTGACGTTATCGGGTTTTATGACCACTTCAGTCCGGTGATCATCACCAAGCTGGAAGACTACGGGTTCTGTGACCGGGGTGAGGGCGGCCCCTTCGTCGAGGAAGGCAGGATCCAGGTGGGTGGCCAGTTGCCGGTGAACACCTCCGGCGGTCACCTCTCCGAAGCCTACATGCAGGGCATGAACCAGATAATAGAGGTGGTTCGGCAGCTTCGCGGCCAGTCCTATGCCCAGGTGCAAGACGCCGAGTTTGGACTCGTTGACAGCGGCGACGGCTCCGGCGCCCTGGTGCTGAGGAGGTAACCTGGCCATGACCGCCGCCAACTTTCCCCTGCCCATCCCCAACTTGGACAATCAGGTCTTTTGGGACAACTGCCGTGAAGGACGCCTGGTCCTCCGCCGTTGTAATGACTGCCGCCAGTTCGCCCATCCCCCCAAGCCCAATTGCTCCTTCTGCGGCTCAGACAATCTTGAATGGGTGGAATCCAAGGGCGAGGGCAAGGTCTATACTTACACCATCACCCTTCAGCCGGTGAACCCAGCCTTCCGTGAGCGGCTTCCCTGGGGCATCGTAGATGTGGAACTCACCGAGGGAGTCCACATGATCAGCAACCTGGTGGACTTCGACCCGGAGCAGATCGAAATAGGCATGAACGTGACCGTCGTCTTCGAACAGGTCAACGACGAAATCACCCTCCCCAAGTTCCGCGCCGCATAGCCGACGCAGTCGCCAGTCTCCAGTTACCAGTCGCCAGTAACTCTTGAATTAAGAGAAATTGCCCCAAATGGGTGGTAACAGCGCGGGCCACTGGATACACGGGTGTTAGTCGCTCGTGGTGGCTTCGGCCGCCGGGTCGTCATCTCCGTCAGTTGAGGCTTGGTCCCTGTCCGGCGTGCTCGGGGCCTAGGCCGGGGTGGTCGTCCAGGTCAGAGGCGTCGTCCATGTGGTTGCCGCGCAGGACACAATGACCGCAAACTCGGCAGACGGGATGTCTATTTTGGTACTTGGGATGGGGGATTTTGCAGAAGCCGCTTGCCGGCTCGTCGCAGCGGGGGCAGCCCTCGCAGCGGCCTTGGCGGTTGCCCTGCCCGGTCTGGGTGATGGTGCGGGTTTCCCGTTCTAGTACGGTGGTCATGTGGTTTTCACCTTTTGGGATAGGGATTCTGAATTTCAGGGAATTGTGGAAAGGGGCCTTCCTTGTAGTGGCCAAAATTGGCACTACACGTTTGTGGTGAAGCCGTGGACGCATAGCGACCCCAGAGCCGCGCGGGAAGAGTAGAGCTGGCCAGCAACGTGATTTTTTGGAAGCGCCGCAGGACGCTGAGGCATTTCTAATTGTAGCCTGACGTGGGTGGCGCGGTCACCTTTCGCAGACGACGCCGTCACCGTCGCCGTCTCGGGCGCTCGGCACCATCAGCTTCGGGAAGCCTCGGCCGGTGCCTTTGCTGCCCTGCACTCGGGTTTCGCCGACCGCCTGCGCTGCGTCGCAGGAGCTGTACGTTCTTGCAGCCCGAGTAGCTGTGGACGGCACCGGTGTCGCCGTTGGCCGGGCTGGCGAACTGGTTGTGTTCGGCCTCTGCCCACCTTGGCTGGGCTCTCCTGCCAGTAACGTGGGGCGGTTCGGGCACGTGTTGAGCATTTCAGCCAGTGCGGCATGCTCCCCTTGGGTGACGGTAAGCACCCAGCTGTACTTGATGGTGATCCAGTCAACGGCGTACTGGCACCAGTAGGTGCGGTTGTCTGGTTTCCACTCTTCCGGTCCTCGTGCGCCCTTCGAACGGTTCGCGCTGGCCGTGACGGCAATCAGGTGCTGAGGGTCGTCCAGGTAGTTGGCGTATTGCTCTCTCCGATTGGCCGACCAGTTCCAGGCACCGCTGTCGTGCCCGTTGCCCAGCGGCACCATGTGGTCAACGTCGAGTTTGCCGGGATCGACTACGACGGTGTTGCTGTACGGGGCCAGCCATTCGCCGGTCGTCACCCTGCACTTCCTGTCGGTTCGATGGGCAACTGCGGTCCGGCTTTCGGCAATCAGTACCTCGTTGCGGGCATCTTGGCAATCCCGGTCGGCGTCGGTCCAGTGTTTCCAATCTTGGCGGTCGTAGTCCGGCAGCGTGGCTGGGACTGCTGACACGGTCACGCGCAGAACCGTGGTGGTGGTCGCCGTAGGTTCCTGGGGCGCGGCGGTTTGCGCTGTTGCCGTTTCTGACTGTGCCTCTGGCGCTGCTGTTGGCGTCTGAAGATTGGGCGGCCCTACCGTCGCGGAAGGGACAGGCTGAGCCGGTGTGGTTTCGGTGGCGGTTGTCGTTGTTGGCAGCCCTGTGGTTGTCGTTGCCGACAAAGGTCTTGCATCGGTGCTCGTCTCGCTCCCGACTTGAGGGGGTGGTGACGTGGACTCCGACGAACAAGCGATCAGCAGAGCTGCGACGATCCAGATGAGGACAGCAGCAAATCTCACGGTTCGATCTCCAAGGGCGTACTATCTGTGTTTGCCACGTGCCGGAATCACTCCTGAATTCCGGGCAAACGGCGGCAATTGTCTCACCAGTCCCTTGAACTGGCAACGACGCCAGGTGGTGGAATCAGAAGTCGGTGGTAGTTCTGCCTTCGGGCTCGGAGCCTTCGTCCACGCGCTCCGGGCAGTCCAGGGCGCTGATGTCGCAGAATTGGCATTCCGGTCTGCTCGGCACTCGGGCGGGCGGCTGGTCGGCCGCCAGTCGGCGGATCAATGCTCCCAGGTTCTGGATGAACTGGTCGTCCACCGCCTCCGCCGGTATGCGGACCGTGTGGTCCAAGTAGGTGGCCTGCCCGCTGAGTTTGAGAGTCCGGTACTGCTCGAATGCTCTCGGGATGGCGTACAGGTAAATCATCACCTGTACGACGTGGCTGGCGCTCTCCTGCCCGGTCTTCACGTCGACGATGACCGCCTGGCCGTCCCGCTGCGTGATTAGGTCGGGCTTGCCCGCCAGCGTTGCTGACCTGCCGCGGAGCTGGAAGCTGTTCTGTCCCTCGATGTTCACATCAAAGCCACCGTGCTTCCAGTTTGCTTTTCGCTTGTTGAGGAGCGCGGTGTGGTTCAGCATCCACTGGGCTTGGTTGAAGTCCGATGGGACCTTGGTCTAGTCCTGGTGGTGGGCCTTGAACCAGACGGCCCACTCGCACGAGTTCTCGCCGGTCAGCAACCTGGATAGGCAGGTGGCCGAGATGTAGGGGTGTTCGCGTCGCTGGGTCAAGGTCTATTCACTGGAAGTGGGCTGGCGTCGGTGCTCTTTGGTCCAGTTTATTTCGGTGTCCGTCGAGCCCACAAGGGGCGCCTGTCATCAAATGGTGAACCAGAGTACGATGGTGGAGGACTGCCGTCGAGAGGTGCGGCTAACGGCGCGTGAACGGGAGGTCCTGTCCAACCCGGCGTTGGGCTGGGAGACCAGGTACATTGCCGAGGGGTTGGGCGTGAGCGGGTACACGGCCAGGAACCACATCGAGAACCTGCGGACGAAGCTGGGCGCGTCCAGCCGTCTGGAGGCCGTCATGGTCGCCATGAGGCTTGGGATGCTGCCGTCAGAATAATTCCGGGATTGCGGTGGGTTCCTTTGTTCTCAGGCGACGGGTGTTCCCAAACGTGCTGACCAATCAAGATCGACCATTTGAGGCTGAACAACATAGGAGGAAGCTGATGGCGGAGCGGACCCTGACGATAGACTGCCAGGTGCATGCCTACGAGCGGAACAAGCCCGAACGCCCGTGGGTCGGGTTTCTGACCGGGCCGGACGAAGTTACGGGGGACGACATGATCGCGGCAATGGACGCGGTGGGCGTGGACGGCGCGCTGCTGATTTCGCCGTTCGTGCTGTACGCATACGACGCCAGCTACGCGCTGGAGGTGTACGCGCAGCACCCGACCAAGTTCGGGCTGATCCGGCCGTTTGATCCCAACTCAGAGACGATTGACGCCGACGTGGAGGAATGGACGTCCACGCCGGGCGTGGTGGGCGCGCGCATCATGCTGGCGAACTCGGACTACGAGGCGGACCACGCGGGGCTGAACGGCATCCTGGCGGCCGGCGGGCGTGCCGGCGTGCCGGTGAACATCATGGCGGCGGGCAAGCTGCCGTTGCTGCGGGAGCTGGCGCAGCGCAACGCCGACACGCAGATCGTGATCGACCACGTGGGGTTAGCGCAGCCCTTCAACCCGCCGCCGCCGGTGGAACCCTTCGCCGACCTGGGCAACGTGCTGTCGCTGGCGGCGCTGGACAATGTGGCGATCAAGATCTCCGGCGCCGGCACACTGTCGCACGCGGGGTTCCCGTATCCGGACATCTGGGAGCCGCTGTCTCGCATCTTCGACGCGTACGGGCTGGAGCGGTGCCTGTGGGGGACGGACTGGACGCGGGCGGTAGAACTGCTGACGTACGAGCAGGGCGTGGCGGCGTTCCGGCTGACGGACACGCTGTCGGACTCTGACCGGGAGACGCTGATGGGCGGAGCGCTGTCGAACATCTACAAGTGGTCGCCGGCGGTGGTGGAATAGGGCGCGTCCTGCGATCCGCCGGGAGCGGACCTCCCGCGAGCACAAGACGATCCTGCGACCCGCCGGAGGCGGACTTTCGGCAGGCTCACGATGAGCGGGGGTTGGGAATTGCGCTGTAGGGGCGAATGGTTATTCGCCCCTACGAATTCGGCCAGGTGCCCATTGCCACGCCAATCGCGAAGGGGAGTATCGTCAAGGTCAGCGGCAAAACGTACCACTGAGGTGTTGCCTGAGGTTCACGGCTTTGCCGGTGGGGCCCCGCTTGGAGCACCGCCGGCCGCCTTTCAGGATTGACCATCATCCCAATGCCGCCTCTAACTGGCGACGTTCATCAAACGAGCTAATTGCGAAACTGGCGCGAGCGTGCGGCTCTGTGGCGGAAATTCAGCGCGTTGTGGTGCTGGTAGTGGAACCGGCCGCCCCGTGGGAAGCAAAAGCCACCGTGGTAAATGAGCACGGCGGCAAACGCACGAGCTCCACACCCTGAATGGAGACTCGCATGCCCCCGCATTATTACAGCGCGGAGGGGTCTTGAGACGGGTCCGGAGGGACTCTCTCCCCACCTTGAGGACGGAAAAGAGCTTGTGCGCGTTTCTTCGGTGGTGGTGGCCGTTACGCCTGGGAAGGCCCGGACTTCGTTCGTGGAAATCGTTGGTGTTTATGGAGCGTGGCCTACGCTCCGGTGCCGCAGTGTGACCTATATGACGGTGTAGCGGCTGGTAAGGGCCGTCTTGGCCCTTTCCTGGTCATCGGTGGTGATGGCCGCCGTGGCGTAGTTTTCTCTGCGCTCGATGATGTGGAAAGTCCTGATGTTGAGGCCGGCGCCCGTGAGTTCGCCGGCAAGGTTGGCCAGGGCTCCGGGCTGGTCCAGGAGCTGCACGAGTACAGCTTCGTCAGAGACTGCCTTGAAGCCAGCTTCGTTGAGGATGGCCAAGGCGTGGTCCGTCCGGTCGGTGGTGATGATCACCACTCCGTGCTGTCCCTCGTTCTCGGTCGTGATGCTGTTGAGGTTCACTCCGCCCTCGGCCAGGGTGCCGGCAATCTGGGCAATGACGCCGATGCGGTTTTCGGCCATGATCACGATGCGCTGCATCGTGGTTGCGTGAGCAGTCTGCTTCTGTTGCTCTTGAGCCGGCAGGCCGGTTTCCGCCGGCGGCATATCGTGTTCCTGCCGCGGTTCGGGACGGGGACTGACGCAGTCGTCGACCAGCCGGTCGATGGTTTCGAAGTCAACGTGGGGCATGGTGATGATGTGGGCCACGTCGCCCTCGGGGGCAATCTGCCATTTGTCGAAGACTTCCTGCGAGGGGCGGTCGAACACCACGGTGGGCGAGTTCCGGTGTCGCCAGGCGCTGATGCCGTGTTCGTTGAACCGTTTCACGGCGTACTCGGCAGTGTCCAGCATACCGTGGACGGTCTCTCTCCATCCATCTTCGCCGTAACGGTGTAACTGTTCAGACTTGGTGAGGTGAATTGGCCGAATTGGGTTAGGAGATGGCTGGCGTTGGGGGTGGTGGTTATGTCATATAGCTGGGATGGAAGGTGCAATTGATCTCCGGACTGCCGACCGGGATGTGCTCATCGGCATCATCATCCGACAGCAGGCCATCATTGAACGCCTGGAGAAGCGGGTCGCCCAGTCGGAAGGCAAGGGCAAATCCGGCGGTTCGGGACGGATGCCCGGCCTGAAGCCCAAAGGCGACGGGAAGACGGATCAACCCAAGAAGCCGCGCCAGCCCCGTCGCTCGGGCTTTGCCCGAACCAGAATGACGCCCGACCAGCGGATGGAGCACGCGCTGGAGCGGTGTCCCGATTGTGGGATCCAGTTGTCCGGGGGCTGGACCCAGCGCACTCGGGAGGTCATCGAGTTGCCCCAGGTTCCGGTGCAGGTAACCGAGCACGCCTATATCGCCCGCGCCTGCCCCCAGTGCCAACGGCGGTGGGTTCCCTCGGCGGAGTTGGACGAGGTGGTGATGGGCCAGCAGCGCCTGGGGATCAACCTGGTCAGCCTGATTGCCGCACTCCGGGAAGAGGCCAGGCTGCCCTTCCGTACCATCCAGTGGTACCTGGCCGCGGTGCATGGTCTGCACCTCAGCGTGGGCGCCATCGTGGCCGCCACACAAAGGGTGGCCGACCGAGCCCAGGGGATGATGACCGACATCGTGGAACGGATCCGAGGCAGTCCGGTGGTCCACGCCGACGAGACCGGCTGGCGGGAGGACGGACACAACGGTTACGTGTGGACCTTCAGCACCCCCACCCAACGCTACTTCCTGCGGAGGGGACGCGGCAAAACCGTGGTGGATGAGGTCCTGGGCGATGAGTTTGCCGGGGTGCTGGTCAGCGACTTCTATGCCGCCTACCACCACTACGACGGCCCCAAGCTAGTAGACCAACCGCTTTGAAATGATGGGAATCCGTCTTCACGCCTTGCTTTAGACCGACTTCGCTGGAGAACCAGGACGAAGCCAGCAACTCATCATTTCAAAGATTTCGGACCACTAGTAGCCTAACAGCTTTGAACTGACGGATAATGAGGTGAATTAAAGGAGCTAAAGAATAAGGTGCGGGGAGTGAGTGATGGAGAAGAAGTACAGGGTCAAACTGAGCGTGGAGGAGCGGCAGGAATTGAAGGCAATGGTAACGAGAGGGCGGGCGGCGGCCTACCGGCAGACCCACGCCCGCATCCTGCTGTTGAGTGATGAGGGGCAAGGGGACGGGGTGATGAAGGACGGGGATATCGCCCGGTCCCTCCAAGTTGGCCGGGCGACGGTGGAACGGGTGCGCCGCCGCTGCGTGGCAGAGGGTCTGGAGCGGGCCTTGGGGCGCAAGGAGCAACTGAACCGGAGGCAGAAGCGGTTGGACGGTCAGGGGGAAGCCCATCTGATTGCCCTGGCCTGCGGAGAACCGCCCGAGGGCCGGGCTGGTTGGACGCTGAAGTTGTTGGCAGAGCGGTTGGTAGAACGGGAGATAGTGGAGAGCATCAGCCCTGAAACGGTGCGCCAGACGCTCAAAAAAACGAACTCAAGCCTTGGCTGAAAGAATGCTGGTGCATCCCGCCCCAGGCCAGCGCCGAGTTCGTGTGCGCTATGGAAGACGTGCTGGA
Organism: Dehalococcoidia bacterium; assembly: GCA_965220105.1. GTDB lineage: Bacteria > Chloroflexota > Dehalococcoidia > Lucifugimonadales > UBA3495 > Bin87. The sequence continues at coordinate 1,181,185 of OZ244811.1, forward strand.
GGTCTATCATCGCTCCTATGGAGACAACGAAGTGCTGGTGTGCCTGGACGAGACCAGCAAGCAGCAGGTAAGCGAGACCCGTCAGCCCCGCCCGTCGCGGCCTGGGGCGGCCCAGACCTACGATTACGAATACCAGCGCAACGGGGTGAGCAACCTGTTCATGTTGTTCGCGCCGCTGGAGGGGTGGCACCGGGTTGAAGTGACGGACCGGCGTACCAAAGTAGATTGGGCGCGGGTGGTCAAGCAACTGATGGACGAGGACTACCCGGACAAAGACCGGATCGTGCTGGTGATGGACAATTTGAACACCCATCATCCAGCGTCCCTGTACGAGGCGTTCGAGCCGGCGGAAGCGCGGCGCATCGCCGAACGTCTGGAGATTCACTACACGCCCAAGCATGGCAGTTGGCTGAACATGGCCGAGATCGAAATCGGGGTGATGGTCCGCCAATGCCTGGACCGGCGCATACCGGACCAAAGCGTCCTGCGGCGGGAGGTGGCAGCGTGGCAGCAGCAGCGCAACCAGGACGCAATACGGGTGCATTGGCGCTTCACCACCGCGGACGCCCGCATCAAATTGAAGTCCCTGTATCCATCAATTCAAAGATGTTGAACTACTAGGCTTTACGCATAATTTAGAAAAAGTATAAAGACAGGGTAAGCTGGCCTGACCCCACTTTCAACGGAAAGGCCCAGCCATGCTCACCCTGCCCGATGCCATTGTAGCCGTTCTCGTTCCCTTCGCAACGCTGTTTACGAGCCCAACCTGGCGGAAAGCCCAACTGCTGCTGGTCGGCGCGATCCTGACCCCGGGCCAACGCACCGTGGCGGCGGCACTGCGCGTCATGGGCCGCAGCGACCAGCGCGACTACGCCCGCTACCACGAGGTGCTCAATCGGGCGGTGTGGTCGTCCCGCCAGGCAGCGCGCATCCTGCTGGCGCTGTTGCTCCAGCACCTGGATGGTGGCGACGGCCCACTGATCTTCGGCATCGACGAGACCCTGGAACGGCGTCGCGGCGCCAAGATCAGGGCGCGGGCCATCTACCGCGACCCGGTGCGTTCCAGCCGGTCTCAGGTGGTCAAGGCCAGCGGTTTGCGCTGGATCTCCCTGATGTGGCTGGGCCACGTGCCATGGGCCGGACGCCATTGGGCCTTGCCGGCGCTCACGGTGCTGGCGCCTTCGACCCGTTACTACCAACAGCAGGGACGCCAGCACAAGAAGCTCACCGACTGGGCCCGCCAGATGGTCATGCAACTGCGCCGCTGGCTGCCCCACCGACCCCTGGCGCTGGTGGGCGACAACAGCTATGCCGTGCTGGATTTGCTCCACTGCTGCCAGTCCCTCCGTGAACCCGTTACCCTGATCGCCAGATTGCGTCTGGACGCCGCCCTGTATGCGCCAGTGCCACCCCGTCAACCTGGCCAGAACGGTCGCCCGCCATTGAAGGGCCCGCGGCGGCCGCCGCTGAAAGTTTTCCTTGCGCAGACGGATGTAACTTGGGCCAGCGCCGAGGTGGCCTGGTACGACGGCATCACCCGCGCCGTGGAACTCACCTCCCAGACGGCGGTCTGGTACCGCTCCGGCAAGCCCCCCGTCCTCATTTGATAGACGACAATTAGTCCTGCCGGTAGCGACGACTATTTTTGCCGGTCGATATGGGGTAATCATTCGGTACGGAGGTACCGTTGATTACAGACCGACAAACCAGGCTATTGAGGCAGAAACGTATGGAAGGCAAGACACAGGAAACGGCAGCGGCCAAGGCTGGGATGAGCGTGCGTTCCGCGCGCAAGTGGCAGAGTGGCCCATTGCCGTCGCAGGCGAAACCGGAGCATCGGTGGCGTACCCGGCCCGACCCCTTCGACGGGGTGTGGGAGGATGAGATCGAGCCGCTGCTGCGGAATGATCCGACGGGCAAGCTGAAGGCAACGACAATTATCGACTGGCTGGCCGAGCAGCATCCCGGGCGGTTCAGCGCATCCCAGTTGCGCACGCTGCAACGACGATTACAGGATTGGCGGGCGCTGCATGGTCCGGATCAGGAGGTGTACTTTCCCCAGGTGCATCCGCCGGGACGGGAAGCCCAGTTCGACTTCACCCACTGCGGGGAACTCAGGGTGTCCATCGCGGGCCAGTCCTACCCCCACCTGCTGTTCCAGCTGATCCTCAGCCACTCGGGGTGGCGCTACGCCGAGGTCGCCGCCGGCGAGACCTTCCTGGCGTTGCAGCAGGGATTGCAGGCCGCCCTCTGGACCCTGGGCGGCGTTCCAGAGGTGGTGCGCAGCGACAATACCTCGGCGGCGACTCACGAATTGCGCAGCAGCCGCGGCCGGGCGCTGAACGACAATTACGCCGCCCTGCTGGACCACTACGGCCTGCGCTCCACCCGCATCAATCCCGGCCAGAGCCATGAAAACGGCGTCGCCGAGCACGCCCACTACCGCTTGAAGGACGCCATCGACCAGGCCCTGATGCTGCGCGGCAGCCGCGATTTCCACACCACCGACGACTACGCCGACTTCGTCCGGCAGATGGTGGAGCGACGCAATCGCCTGGTGGAGGGGAAGCTGGAGCAGGAAACGGCTTGTCTAGGGCCCCTGCCCCCAGCCCCGGTGCCGGAATACGCCAACTACCAGTCCAAGGTGCGCCGGTGGTGCACCATCCAGGTAGCGGGACATAGCTACAGCGTCCCCTCCCGTCTCATCGGTAAGGAGGTGCAGATCCGTCTGTACGCCGACTGGGTGGAAGTGTACTACAAGGGCCACCTGGTGGAACGCATGGCAAGGGTGCACGGTGATGGGGAAGCCAACGTCAATTACCGCCACGTCATTGGATCGCTGGTGCGCAAGCCGGGAGCCTTCGCCCGCTACCGTTTCCGCGAGCAGCTGTTTCCCACCCTGCACTTCAGGCTGACCTACGACGCGCTCCGGGAATGGCGCGGGGAGCGTGCCGACGTGGAGTACGTGCGGATCCTGCACCTGGCGGCCACCACCATGGAAGCCACGGTGGACAGCGCGCTGTCGCTGCTGCTGGAAGCGGGTGAGTCCTTCGACTACGCCGAGGTGCGGGACCTGGCCGAGCCCAAGGTGCCCGAAGCCCCGCTGCTGACTCTGTCCGGGAAGCCGGACCTGAAGATCTACGACCGCTTGCTCACGGTCAGCCTGGCCACGGCGGGGGTGTGCGCATGATGGACACCAGCGTGATGCAGGAACGCATCGGCCAGCTGTGCGGCCAATTCAAGCTGCCTACCATGGGGGCCCAGTCGGTGGCTCGTTTCACCGCGGCTGGCCACGGCGATGCCCTGGCCACTTTCCTGGAGGTACTGGAACAGGAAGCCGAGGATCGCCGCCACCGGCGCATCAGCCGGCTGCGTCAGTCGTCCAGGCTGCCCTCGGGCAAGACCTGGGAGACCTTCGAGCACGACCGAGTCCCCCTGGCGCTGCAGCAGCAACTTGACCAACTGGCCCAGGGCAGCTTCGTCGAGCGCGGCGTCAACGTGCTGGCCTTCGGACTGCCCGGCACCGGCAAGACCCACGCCCTGTGCGCCCTGGGCCACCGCCTGGTGGAAGCCGGACACTCCGTACTCTTCGCTCCGGCCTACCGCCTGGTGCAGGAGCTCCTCGCCGCCAAGCGCGACCTGGACCTGCCCCGCCAGCTGCGCAAGCTGGACAACTTCGACTTCCTGCTCCTGGACGACCTGGGCTACCTGCCCCAGGGCGCCGAAGAGTCCGAGGTCCTCTTCACCCTGATCGCCGAACGCTACGAACGCCGGTCCTTGGGCATCACCTCAAACCTGGTCTTCTCGGAGTGGGAACGCATCTTTGCCAACCCCATGGCCACCGCCGCGGCGATTGACCGGGTCGTGCACCACTCCGTCATCCTGGAGTTTGACGTCCCCAGCTACCGGACTGACGCAGCCCAGCAACGGGGCCAAGCAAAGGAGGTGAACCGGCAAAACTGATTGACGCCAACCGGCAAATATAGTTGACGCGGGACATCATTCGCTGGGTGCTGATCCGAGACCCCCAGGGCTCCTTCGCCACTCAGGCCCTGCTCTGTACCGACCCGGCGGCGGACCCGACCCAGATCCTGGAATGGTTTGTACTGCGCTGGCAACTGGAGGTCACCTTCCACGAGGTACGAACCCATCTGGGTGTGGAGACACAACGCCAGTGGTCCGATCTCGCCATCGCCCGCACCACGCCCGCCCTACTGGGACTCTTCTCCTGGACCACCCTGGCCGCCCACGCGTTGCAGAAACGGCGCCCCATGACCCAGCGCAAGGCCGCTTGGTACGACAAACCGTCGCCGACCTTCGTGGATGCCATCGCCCTGGCGCGTCGCCACCTGTGGCTGGCGTCGGAAGGTTTCTCACTGTCGGTCGCTGACCCCGACATTCAGGAACTCCCGGTCGCACTGTACCACCGACTTGTAGATTCCCTTGCCTACGCCGCTTGAATTGCGTAAAGCCTAGCCAAGCAGCGCTGCTGGGCACATCTGCTGCGCGACATCCACGACCGGCGCGTCCTCTACCCCGACGATCTCCCCTTGGTCCAGTGGGCGGAAGCCGTCCACCAACTCTACCAACAGGCCAAAGCCTTCACCCATCCGGCAGAGCAGCAGCGACGCGCTGCCCAACTGGCCCTGGAACGACGGCTGCTGGCGCTGTGCCGTCCCTACCGGGATGACCCGGCGTCGGCGCAGGCCAGACTGTGCCGACGCATCAGTAACCACATCAAGGAACTCTTCGTCTTCGTGGCTGAACCCGACGTGCCACCAGATAACAACGCCGCCGAGCGCAGCCTGCGCCCAGTGGTGATCAGCCGCAAGATCAGCGGCGGCACCCGCTCGGAGCGAGGCACCGAGACCAAGATGGCGCTGGCCTCAATCTTCGGCACCTGGCGCACACAAGACCTCAACCCACTCGCCGCCTGCCAGCAACTCCTCGCTTCCCCTCAACTCTGAACAGTTACGTAACGGTTGATGGCGTACCAGAGCATGAGCGGGGTGAGGCCGTTGCGGGAACCGGACAGGGTGGTGTCGTTGACGCCGACGAGTTCGATGGCCCGGCCCAAAGTTTCGACCAAGTGCTTGCGTGTGACGACGATACCGCAGGGCAGGGGTGCGCCGATCAGTTTGTGGCCGCTGATGGAGATGCTGTCGATGCCGGCGTCGAACCCGAAGGGCTGTGGGTCATCCACGTAGGGTAGGATCATGCCGCTGAGCGCCGCGTCGGCGTGGATGTAGTGTTCTTCGATGCCCAGCTCGTCAATGATTTGTCGGATCGCGGGGATGTCGTCCACGGCGCCGCGCATGGTGGTGCCGATGGTGGCCAGAATGATGGCCGGCCGGTCCCGATGGACGGTCAGCATGTCCCTGAGGTCGTCGTAGTCGATCTCGCCGTCGGGCTGCCGTTTGACGGTGGTGTGGGGCATGTTGAGGACGCGAGCAATCTTGAGGATGGAGTAGTGGGCTTCCTCGGAGAAGTAGAGCATACCCTCGGGATGGAGTTCCCGGGCCAGGTAGAGGCCGTACATGTTGCCTTCGGTGCCGCCCGAGGTGACGTAGCCCCAGGCGTCCTCTGGGTCCAGGCCCATGAGCTGGGCGAAGTGGAGGATGACCTCTCGCTCGAACTGGTGGGTGTTGGCCCGGTAGTTGGTCTGGTGGAAGGGGTCTCCGACGTTGTTGAGGGAGTGGCTGAGGAATGGGATGAGAGGGGAGTAGTCGAAGCTCTGGTTGCCGGGGTAGCCCACCTGCCATTGCTCCGCGTCCTGGATTGTCTGGAGGAGTTCAGTCAGGCGGGTTTCGATGTCGTTCGGTGCGGTCATGGTTGCTTTGTCCTCGGCGCGCTAGATGTTGGATGTGGGAAGATACTTGTGTTTTGGAGTGTGCGTCCCTGCGTACGCGGGGAATGCAAACGACGAAAGGGGGTGATCGGATGATATTCGGTGGATCCCTACGCGTGTGCGGGGCCAATCTGGCGAAACCTCAGCTACACGGCATTGCGTCCGGTGAATCCCTGCTCGCGCGGGGCCAGTGCCTTTGCCATCTGAATCTGCCTGATGCTCACCTGTGAATCCCTGCTCGCGCGGGGCCTTGTGTTGCCTCGGTTCGTCTGTCGAGAAACTACTTGTCGAACACGGGCAGCGGGTTCCCAGGCTCGACGATCATGTACAGCACCGCACCCTCAAGGTCGGCAATTGTCACCTCCCCGGTGGCCTCGTCGCAGACCCAGCGAGTCACATTCCCCTTGGCGTCCTCGTCGTAACAGATAACTGCCGCTTCGTCGCTCTCCGTCTTTTCGACTGTGCCGCCCTCCGACATAGCATAGATCACCCACGTATCCTCTGGGGCCGTCTCCAGGTGCTCGGCAGGTATCAGCAGGGTCTCCCGCCCCGCGTCCCGAACATCGGAAAGGTAATCGCGCACGTCGTCCAAGGTGGTCGAATGGTGGGTGCTCTTGGGCAGCAAAACATTGGCCTCGGCCATCACCGTTTCGGTGAAGGTCAACCACAGGGTTTTTGCGTCGCGGTGAGCCACTGCCTCGCCCTCTTCCGCGACATGGGCGCGCAACTTGCTGATGGACAGCGCCAACTTGGCCTTGCGGGGATATACATCTGTCCAGTAGGTGTCCTCCCCAACGGATTCGACATAGCCCTTGTTGTAATCGTCGTACTCCCCGTTGTCGTAGGCTTCCTTGGCGAATTTCTGATTCTCCGCAATCTCATCCTTGGTTGCGGTGAGCCCCAGTTCCTTTGCCTTCTCGAACAACACCAGGTCTTGGATCAGTTTGGCGAGGGAGGCGGTCTCAACACCCCACTTGGTTGTCACGCCGTACATGGCTTCCAAGTGCTTGGTCGGCAACCCCGTTTCGGGGCCAGACCCGTCCAGTTCCCGTTTCGCGATAGTCTCCATGTAAGTCGCATGGAGTTTCTCTTCCTTCAGGTCCGCCAGTGAGATGGACGACTCCCCAACCTTGGCGATCAGGATGTCCGAGTCCGATGCGTCGGACGTACTGGTTGCCATCTGGCCGGCCTGGAAGTCGCTGCTCTGGAAGTCTCCCGCCCGCACGAGCAAGCCTTGAGCAACGAAAGCGGCGGCCCCGATCGTTGCGGCTGCGAGAATGGCCAGAACGACCATCTTCCGCTTCAGTCTGATAGTTGTCATGTGCTTCCGTCCTATTCTGTGTCAGGTTCCGAGGGTCTGCGGGAGGCTACCACAAGTCCCATTCGCCATGCAGCCACACGCCACCGTAGCAACCATTCCAGTTGCACAGCCTCCAGCTCATGTTGCCCTTGGCATCAACCGTGCCGTTGTTTGTGATCGAGACGGTGTAGTTATGCGATACTCTGCCTTGCCGGTGCCAGCCGCCTGGAATGAACGCCGGGTCGGGCCTGAAGAATGGCGACGGCTCCCGGAACAGGAAATTACCGTTGTGGTAAATCTCGACATTCGTGAAGGGGTCTTCGACATCTTTGTCGTTGTCGTTCCGGCGTAATCGGCAGAGATCACACCGTTCGTCATGGCGACTGCGATGGCCAAGATTGCTACCATCAGGACCATCCAGACATGCCGCCGCTTCAGTCCGGATAGGACTCGGATCGGCTCAGGTGCTTGTTGCCTACCGTCGTGGTTTTCTTGATTGCCGGTGTTTCTCGGCGCAGTCGGAGCAACGGGTTCGGCCTTGGGTGGCGACGTTCGGGCAGTCCCGGCAGAGGCCGAGTTCCTTGCGCCGTTGGCGTTCCTCGGCGGCTCGTACCCTCCTGAGTTCTCGCTTCTGCTCGGGAGTGAGGCGTGGCCTGGCGGCTTTCGGGGCTGTCTTGCGCTTAGCGGTGGTTGGGGATTTCCGGCTCGGCTTGGTGGATTTGCGTTTTCTGGAGCCGGTGTTGCCCGCGTTATCCGGCTTGGGGAGGATGAAAACGTGGTGGAGGGTACTGCCTATTAAACGCGTGTGCGGGGACAACCTTCAGGAAGTGCCGCCTCTGTGGCCGGCGCCGGGAATACTTCGGCGAGTGTAACCGCCGTCTCGGGTCGGAGGTTCGGCAAGTCGCTGGGCTTGGTTAGCGATATGACTGCTCCGTCGCTGGTGGTTCTGTCGATGAATCCCAGGGGTAGTATGCGGGGCGCGGGCATGATGTCTCTTTTCCTTTCCATGGAAAAGGGCCGGCTAAAAGCCTGCCCCATCGTGGCGGTGGGTTGTCTGTCGTTTGACCGTGCCGACCGCGGCCCAAGAGGGCTCTAGCGCTGGCAGAGGCGTCGCTGTTGGCTTTTCCCGTTGTGGGTCGGTCTTTCTCGACAATCTGCGTCAGCGTGCGGCTGCGGCGCTCTGGGTTTGCTGTGTTGATTCCCGCTGGCATGAAAAAAGGCTGGTCGGTTGACCCGCCCGTTGGAGCGTCCTAAGCAGGACGTTCGGCTGGCTACTGGCGCATCAGTCCGACATGATGCGTTCCAGCTTCCCGAGCAGTGCTTCTACGTCATCGAGCGCTTCGGCGATGTCCTGCGCGGTCATCCTGGGGCGAGGTCTGACCCGCTGACTTTTACGGATCTTGCGTGTTGCCGCGCCGTTTCGTGGGTAGGTTTTCGGTGTTGTACCAGTTGACCGCAATAGCCAGGAGGCGCTCTTGGGTTTCTTTGGAAGGATTGGTTCGGTATCCGTGTGCGGCACCCAGCAGGTGGGAGATAGCTGGCTTGGGCTTCCCGCGCTCAGTTCCGATAGTTCGCCTATGTTGGCTTCTTGGGAGACTTGAAGCCGCCCTGAGGAGGTTACGGGTCGCTCGGCGATGCTCTGCGTCGGAGTGGAGTGGGTCTTTTTTGGTCCGCTAGTACTCAGTCATACGAGAAATGGCAGTTGCTGAGAGGCAAGGTTTAGGGAACTGAGTGCGGAACTGACCGTGAATAGTAAAAACATCCTGCCATTTCAAACGTGACTGAGTACTAAACTAAAGCCAAGGTGGGATGTACATTTGCAGGGCGTTGGGAATCAGGCTGTGTGTTGCGGGGGAGACCTTCGGCCCTGGATTGCAGTACGGTCCGGCAGCGCCTCTTGACCTCTTCTTTCCGACTGGCCAGGCCGGCGAGGAAGTTGCCGACCATCCCCTGCACCGCCGCCCTGGTCCCCAGGCACAGGTTCCCCGTTGCCTCTTCCCTGGCCCAGCCCCAGATAGCTTCATCGCCATTGAAGTCCGGACTGTAGCCTGGCAGGTTCACCAACCCCAGGTGCAGACCGGGTGTCCTCAGATACTCCCGCACCGCCTCGCCCCGGTGCGCTGGCGCATTGTCCCAGATCACCATCAGCGGACTGGAGTGTCTGTCCCTCAGTTGCCTCAGGAAGGCGGCCGAGGTTCCGGAGTTGCTGTTGCCCTCCAGGTCCATCCACTCCACCTCGGCGGTCTCCAAGCACACCGCGGAATAGTAGCTGGCCTTCTCTCCGTACATAGGACTGGTGGAGGCCACCATGGCCGGCCCTCCCCTCAGCACCCACTTGCTTCGCAGTTCGGCATCGGTCCGGAAGGTCGCCGAGTAGAAGCCGAGATAAGCGAGACCGGCGGGGAATGCCTTTTTGTCACTCTGGACGTGGTTAACGAGGGCCACTGGAAAGAGGCAGTGGAGGCCACAGTTCAGCGCTTCGGCAAGCTTGATGTTTTGGTCAACAATGCCGGAATTTTCAAGTTAGCCAATGTGGAAGAGACCTCCTCCGAATTGTGGGATGAAATCATGGGCATAAACGCCAAGGGAGTCTTCCTGGGAACCAAGTACGCTATACCCGAGATGCGCAAAAATGGGGGCGGCTCCATAGTCAACATTTCTTCCGTTGCGGGCTTGATTGGTACCCGCTACTCGGCTGCCTACGGCGCTTCCAAGGGGGCGGTGCGGCTCCTTACCAAGTCCACTGCAATCCAGTACGCCAAAGATAATATCCGCGCCAACTCCATCCACCCCGGTGTGATAGAGACACCTATGACCGCACCCAATCTGTTAGCTGACGAACAGGCCCGGCAGATTACCATATCCCGCCATCCTATCGGCAGGTTGGGGCAGCCGGAAGACGTGGCATACGGTGCCCTGTTCCTCGCATCCGACGAGTCATCTTTCATGACGGGCAGCGAGCTAGTGATCGATGGCGGCCTAACAGCCCAATAAAATGCGGTAACGTAACGAATATGACCCTTCGCCAGGTATTAGCCCGATCAAGATTGGACGCCGATGATCTTGTCCCAGTCGGTTGACTGCTGGTAGGCGTAGGCGGCCCTCATGAGGAGCGGGTCGTCGAAGTAGCGGCCGACCAGCTGCATGCTGACTGGGAGACCAGCTGACGACTTGCCCACGGGAAGGGCGAGGGCTGGATGCCCGGTGTAGTTGAAGGGCAGGGTGTTGCGAGAGCCGCTCGAGTTCATCGTCGCCAGGTTCTCCTCCACAGCCTCCAGGTAGCTACCCGGAGTTTGGTTCTTGGGCGCCGTCATGATGCATGTGGGCATCACGAGCACGTCGAGGTTAGCAAGTACGGCGTCATAGGCTTTGATGTAGGTGGGACGCACATTCTGGGCCTTGGCGTACACCCGGCCGTGGTAGTTGCGCCGGCTCAACTCGGCGGCGATGAGCGACAGCTTGCTGCGTGGCGCAAGCACGTCGGCCTGAGAGGCCCACAGCTTGTTAATGGCGGCGATGACGGAGGCGGGGTAGTAGGTCCGGGCGAAGGCGCCGAAGAACCCAGTTTTAAAAATGGCAAGGGCGCCTTCGCCCGTGAGCGCGGCCTGGGCCGCGCGGATGGTGTGGTGCTCCGGGACGGACACCTGGGATACGTCGGCACCTGCCTCTGCGAGGACGTCGACCGCCGCCATCACCAGGTCGCGCACATCGGCCTCGGCATCGTCGAAGCCCTCCTCGAGCACCCCGATGCGCAGCCCGGACACACCGTCGGCCAGCCGGCCGAGCAGGTCAATGCTGGTGGGGACGTCTCGTGTCTGGCGGGGATCGTAAGGGTCGTAACCCGCCGTGGCCTGGAGGGTAGCCGCCGCATCCTCCACAGTACGGGTCAACGGACCCGTGTAGTCGATGCTCTGGTCCGAGCCGAAGCTGATACCGAAATGCGACAGCAATCCGAAGGTGGGCTTGTGTCCGACGATGCCGGAGAAAGCCGCCGGGATACGGATGGAGCCGCCCTGGTCGCCGCCGAAGGAGATGTCCACCTCGCCGGCGGCCACGGCCGCGGCGGAGCCCGAGGACGAACCGCCGGTCACGTGATCGTGGTCGTGGGGATTGAGGGGACGGCCGTAGTCGCCGATGGCGCCGCCGGTGCCGAAGCCTCCACTCAGGCCGTTCATGACGTTCTTGCCGATGATCGTGCCCCCTTCCTTCAGCACCCGGGTGACGACAGTTGCGTCGAAGTCGGGGATGAAGCCTTCGAGGGCGAAGGAGCCGAAGCTCATGGGTATGCCTGCCACGGCGACGTGGTCCTTGTAACTGACGGTCTTGCCGGCAAGCAGACCTTCGGCCGCCCCTTCGATTCGGCATTTCCACATCCAGGCGTTGAGCGGGTCTTCTTCCGCGCTCGGCCGGTACCCGGGCTCGCGGGCGGTAGAGACCATCGGAGGTTTGGGCTCCTCCAACCGGGCCTGCACGAAGGTGTCCAACTGTCCCAGGTGTTCCACCAGGTACTTCTGGTACTTAACGGCCTCATCGGGACTCAGGTGAATCCCCAACTCCTTGGCCACGGCCACCACTTCATCGACGTCAGGTACTGCGTACATGAGGCTCTTCTCCTCTGACTGTAGACTTCCTGCTGTAGACTTCCTGGATCGGCGGGATTTGAATCGAAATTTTCCATTTCCACCGGTCCCGGCCTTATCCGATGAAACGAGAGGAGAGTACGCCCGCCCCTGGAAGCCTGTCAACAATCATCCCCCCGTCTTCAGGTTCGATTTCACCCTTCCCCAGCTTATGCGAGCATTATTCATCGTCATACAGAACCACGGTAAGCCACGGAGCGCCTTGCCGCAGAGGGGATCGCTCCGTGCCAACCTGGAACTCAGGGCAGGGTAACGCTCGTGGTGCGCGGGCAGGGTACCGTGAAAGGGCATTTTCCCCCTTGGTCAGGAATTCTAGCAATGCCGGACCGCCGCTGGACATTGCCTCCCTGGCCCGTCCTATGGCCGGAACTATCTCTTGCGGGTCTTCGACTCTTTCGCCGTAACCGCCCAGGGTTTTAGCTAGGTTGGCGTACTCACCCTATAGGTTAGTGAAACCGAGCCGCTCTGCGGATACCGGATAATCTACGGAATAGCCGCTTAGAACGTGGTCGTTCAAGACGATGGTCATGATTGGAACCTGATGCCGCACCGCCATCTCTATGTCCATTCCGGACATCCCAATAGCGGCGGCGTCCATGATGTTGACCCCCAGCTTCTCAGGGGCTCCCAGCTTCGGCCCCATCGCCAGACCGAGGCCATATCCCAGCTGGGAGGAGTTTCCCCAGCCCAGGTAGCTTACTTATTAATCAGCCCTCTCTAATTAGCTGTCCGTAGGCCGGCTTGGCCGCCAGGCCAGTGCCGTCGGTGAATATCTGCTTAACTTTCAAAAAGTCGTCCAGCCCGTGGTAGCCCAACTCTCTCCCGATGCCGCTTTGCTTAAAGCCGCCCCAGATTCCTTCCACCGGTTGGGCGTAGTTGTCCCAAATCCACACGGTGCCCGCACGAACGCGTCTAGCCACTCGGAGGGCCCGGGGATAATCGGTGCTCCAAACCCCGGCAACCAGACCAAAGTCCACCGCGTTAGCCAGCTCTATGGCCTCATCCTCTTCCTGAAAGGTAGTTACAGTAACCACCGGTCCAAAGATTTCCTCCTGGCTTAGGCTCGAAGAGTTATCCACCCGGTCGAATATTGTCGGCTCCACGTAATAGCCGTGATCGTATTCGCCTCCCGTTAACTTTTCACCACCGGTAACCAGCTCGAATCCGGCATCTTGGCCCAACTTGATGTAATCCAGTACTATCTTTTCCTGACTGCTGGAAATCAGCGGACCCATGTCGGTGAATTGGTCTGTGGGATGGCCGACATCGATCTGACTCGTTAGCTCTAACACTCTGGAGAGGAATCGATCGTGAATCCCTTCGTGGAGTAATAACCTGGTGGTGGCGCCACAGGCCTGCCCGGCGTTGCGGAACATCCCGAAAATCGCCGCTCGCGCCGCCGCTTCGACATCTGCATCATCGAACACCACAAAGGGCGCCTTTCCTCCCAGCTCCAAACTAACCCTTTTGACTTGCATTGCGGCCTGAGCCGCGATCAGTTTGCCGGTGCTAAACTAAAGCCAAGGTGAAATGCGCAGATGGCGGGGGTCAAACGACAGAGCCGGGTCATTCTCCAAGTACGGATGAAAGGGATTCACCCGCGCAACCCAGCTGATCATCATCGCCAATTAAATGTAGATCCCACCTTGGCTTTAGTTTAGCAGCAAGCAGCACCAATCGGAACCGCGCCCCAGCCGTTCTCAGAAGCCTGATGAACATCGCCGACGGCGAGTTCCTCCTTGGCTTGACGTAGCAGATGGCGGCTGGCTACTTGGTATGTCCTCGGTGTCATGGGTGCCCTCGGTTCCTATCTATTCCTGTGCCTCTTCGTATCCGTACGAGGTGGAGGACATCACCAGTTTGCGGGGGCTGTCCGTCTGATATCGGTTGTTGTCGTTTGCCAGCCGGTTCTGGATGGTCTCTAACGACTCAGGTGGTGTTCTCTCGGTGTAGTACACCCTAACCACTGCTTCGTTCGGCACTCGAACCAGGTTGACTGGCTGCCCATGCCTGTCATTCTCTCCCGTCCCGATGGTCTCGTTCAATTCTACGATCAAGCGCCATTCGTTCTCGTAACGCCAATGGTCGCTTTTCAGCGACAGGAGCTTTGGCAAATTCGACCTTGGCCACGCTAGCACGATGGGCCCCGCGATGGGTGCGGTACGGTCGCTGTATTGCACTGGCAGTAACTCCCCATTCGCACCGGCAAGTTTGGCTATTGCCGATTTGTCGTACCCGATGGCAAACCCGGAACCGTCAGTCGTGTAATGAGACCACATCAGTGGGTGCTGTGGGTCGACGGCGAACGAGACGATGCCGAACTTAGTAGAGACTTGTTCTGCGAACAACTGTCGGGTGAACAGGCTGCCATACCGTTGCCTGGCGTTGTGTACGTGCTCTTCCGTCACGGGAGTGCTTTCATTAATCTGAGTGAGGGCCTCTGCTAGTAGGCGGTTCTCTTCTGATGCGTCCCGTATCACGTATAGTGCAGTAACCGCACATTCAAACGGGTCGTTCAAGGCTGCCGGCTGGGTCGCGCGAAGGGTTCCGTCACCCACCTCTGGGATGCAGGTCAGTGCCCGGTTGGCGGTCATGTATTTGTACAGGATATCCACGATGTTCAACTTGGCTCGAAGAGGCTGGTTCGGTCTTGATTGCACGCCGTTTAGTCTGCTGTGCAGCACCGTGTGTAGCAGGACCAATCGGTAGCATTTGTCTCTACTGCTCGGCCGATGTTCCCGCCCGCTCCAGGTTCAGTGCCAGCAGCCTTTCGAGGATCTCTGTGTCGGTCAGGTCCGCCGGCCACCCGTAAGCGTCGGCCACCGCCGCGTCCAGCCGTGCGTGGGCGTTGTCCAACCATGTCGGCCGCTGGTTGTACAGGTTTGTCAGAGTTCGTTTCCGCAGCTCCGCCGCGCTGATCCCCGGAGGATTCAGCCAGCTCTCCCGCTTGTCGTTCAAGTCCGCTGCTGCCGCGCCGATGGCCTCTCGCTGCTCCTCCGTAGGACGCGGAAACGGGAACGTCTCAAAGCAGGTGGTTGGGGTGTAACGGAACCCAGATTCTACTTCCCGCAGTTGAGTCCCCATGCCTCGTGCCCACAGTTCGTGAAAACGCGAGTGCAACACGCCAAACGTGTAGTCGTCATCCTTTGCGATGGCCACCACTGCGCTATCGGCCAACGTTTCCGGGGCTACCCATGCAAACAACCTGTGCTTCGAGACTCTGGGAGTGACGATAAACCGCGACAGTGGGTTGAGAGCTTTTCGCATGTCTTGCCCTGAAGCACCTAATCGCCACCAGTTCTCTCGCCGCCGGCGGTCTCGGTTTTGCTCGCGGGCTGGCCTGACATGTTCATTGACGTACTCGAAAGGCGCTTCGAACAAGGCGGCTTCCTCACGTGCCATATCGCGGAAATCGATGATACACATCCCCCGTGGACGGTCTGTTATATCCCGCCCGTTAACCCACGGACTGATTACCGCAGAATTCCCGAGGTTGTGAGGATTGGGGCGCGAAAGCATTTCCTCGGCCAACGCTCCCGGAATATCGAAGGGTCCGACTTTGACAGGTCCTTGAAAAGCCAAACGAAGGTTCGCACTTATTCGCTTGGCCCGTGTCAGATCCTCTCCGGAGGTCAGATTGGCATTGATAACGCTTACTCTCTCGCCATCCAGTACCCGCTCTGTTTCGGTTCCGTTGTCGAAAGCGACAATAGAAACGTGGACTGCGGCACCCTCCAATACCCAGGGATGATCTGACCAGGCTAGGTGAATATCGCCAGTCTCTTTGACTCGCTGTAGCACTTGTCGGCTAGCGCCACCGCGAATGCCTTGCGTCGCCAATAGTCCTGCCCGCTTGACCTTTCCCTGTTCGACCATGGCTCGGGCTTTTTCGAACCAGTAGCACACTAGGTCTCCTGCCCCTGGCACACGACCATCGTACAAATCGAACAAGGCTTCCACATATTCGTTGTTCAGGTTGCTCCGCAGGAGTTGACTCCCCAAAAACGGTGGGTTGCCCACGATGAACTCCGCCGCCGGCCATTCCGGTTCCGCCGGATTGTCGGGGTCGGTTAGGTCCAGTATCGCGTCGGTCTGCCGTATTGTGTCCAGCGGGATCAGTAGCGGTTGCTGTGTGTAACGGAAGCCGTTGGCGTGGTGCCACTGGATATAGCCTATCCACAGCGCCGTCCGTGCCAATTCCGCCGCGTAGTGGTTGATCTCCAGTCCCAGCATCTGGTCCGGTTGCACCGACGGCGTCAGTCCGTGCCAGTCCTGCACCGCGGCGAAATCGATCACCTCTCGCTCCAGGTCCAGCAACGATCGCAGCGCGATGTACAGGAAGTTGCCGCTGCCGCACGCCGGGTCCAGCACTTTCACCGACGCCAGCCGTTGGCGGAACGCGTTCAGCTGCTCCCGCGCCGTAGTCCTCAGTGCTGTTGCCAGCGTGGTCAGGGGTTCAAAACCCGTCCTTTGTGTCGTCGCCAGCACAGCATTGGACTCCTGTTTCGAGTCCAGCAGCTTGTCAATCGCGGCCCGCGCCTCCTGCCACTCTTGGCGTAGCGGCGTCATCACCACCGGTTCCACCACCAACTCGATGTCGTCGGCGCCGGTGTAATGGGCCCCGTCTGCGCCCGTTTCGATGCGTCCAGCGCACGCTCGAACAGCGTCCCGAATATGGATGGCTCGATGTCCCGCCAGTTCCGGTCGCACGCTTCCCCCAGCCGCTGCAGGGCCACCGTGCTGAGTTCTACCGTGTCCACGACGTTGAACAGGTCGCCGTTGAAGTGCGCGATCTCATCTGCTCCCGAGAACCCGCCTTTGGCCATTTGGGCAAACAGGCTACGAATCGCCCGGTCGAAGGTCGCCGGATCACGATAGTGTTGCGCCACTATACGCGTGAATAGCCCCTCGGGCAGCAGCCCCGCGTCCTCCGAGTACAGGCAAAACACCAACTGGTTCAGGTAGTGAGCTAGGCGCTCTGTATCCTCATTGCGCGCCTCCATGTCCACCACGATGGATTGGAACAGTGATGCCGTCTCACGCGTGACCGCGTCGACTGACCGCAGCCGATCCCGGTACCGTTGCGGCGCGAAGAACGCGTCCCGTACCAAGCCCAGCCGGTCCGGTTGCTCAAGCTCAGCGATCCCGACGTCGTACCGGGCGGTCTCCATGCCCGGGAAGTTGGTCTGGATCCGTATCGTCTCGAACGACGACACGATCAGCAGCGGTGGCGTCTTCAGGTGCACCTGGTAGCGGAGCAGCTGGTCGAATGCACTGTCCAGTTGCGCGTCCTGTCCCTTGAACTCCCAGCCGAAGTGCTCCTCGAAGTATGCGTCCGCAAACCCACCCGGCACCCACTTCTCAAAGGTGAACGCCTCCGGATCGCTATACGCTGCCGGCGTGGCGTGACCCACCAGGCCGCAAAGGTCGTTGAAGAACGACTGCGCTCCCTGCCGTTCGCCGAACCCGGCGTCATGCCAGCAGCCGGCAAACTCCTGCGGGGTCATTGTCGGTAATTGCGGTGTCATCCCGTCTGCGGGCTCCAACATATCAGTGGGTACGACTCGTCGAAAATGACACGCGTCATTCGTTAGGGTGACCCACCTGTGCGGTCATCGGCTTTGCCTCGAGCTACGGCTTGGTTCTGTCATTTGCAACCGGTCCCTGAATTACTTGTCCGCCTTGGTTGAAAATGGCCGGAGCCCCTCTGTGGGGAAGGGCCCCGGCCGCAGCTAGGCTGACAGTTGAGTATCTGCCACTCATCCAGTGGCGAGGGTCTGGGCGTCGTCGATATACGCGGCGGTTTCGTTGATGCGGCGCTCGGTCTGCTCGTTGCAATAGCCGGAATAGAAGCACATACCGTGCAGGTTGTGGATTCGGCTGTAGTAGCGACCCTGGAGCGTTTGAATTTCCGGGACGAGACGGCAGAGGTTGTCGAGGTGATCTGTGGTGGCCGCCGTGGTGGGCGGCTCCTCGCCGGTCCGGGCCAGGATGAGGGCGTCGGTGGCGCGCTTGGTGGCGCACCAGGCCTTCTCCGCCGCATCGCGAATATCGCCGTTCTGAAGGCGCTCGATGGCCTGCGCATGAACGTTGCGGGCGTCGGCGAAGAGTTCGTCAACGCGGTCTTGGATTGCGGCGGTGGTCACTGATTGGCTTCCGTAGCTTGGTGGGCCTATCTTACCAGCGCGGGGTGAGTTGTGGAACAGAATCGGTTGTTCGGTCGGACCTGTTCAGAGTCGCCTCTGCTCGTTCGAGGAGGGGGGTGGCCTTCGGCTGGAGACTCCATGAATGTAAGCACGCTCTAATCCTGGTCACTACTCGGTGGCTACGACGCGCTGGGCTCGGTGTGCCTGCCGGTGTTCTTCGGCGCAGTTCGGGCAAAGGGTCTTGCTGTCAAGGGCGTCGGCAAATGCATGGGAATGCTGATCCTTGCGCCGGGGACACGGAGAGGCCCTGAGCGGGTTCGTAGTGGTTCTTTGCCTTTAGGCCGGAGACGCGCCTCTGTGCGGCTCTGGCGGCATCTCACCGCATTGCGGCTCTGCCACGCGGGCGTGTGGTGAGTCCGGCGATTGCTGTGTGGTCTCCTACGCAGGCTCTGCCTCACTCGCGGATTTCTCGAGGTCGTGGCACGACGGACCCGCCGGAGGGTAATTGTTTACTCTCGTCGAAATAAAAATGACCGCGGGCATCACGGTGCCCGCGGTCAAAATCTTGTGAGCGGATTTATCGGTGTCAGGTGGCGACGGTCCTGTCCGGCATTTCCTTTTGGATCGGTTGGGTTTCAGGTTTGCTCTGTCGGTCTCGTTCTTTGTGTCGCGCTTTCATTTGCCGGCGTTTTTCCGTGCAATCCGGGCAATAGGCTGTGCCAGGTGTGGCGGCGCTTCGGCAACTGGCGCAGAGGCCGAGTTCCTTGCGGCGTTCGCGCAAACGCTTCTCGTAATCTCGTCGGTCTTGTTTACGTTGCTCGTCGGTTTTAGGATTTTTCCTGTCGGACTCAGCATAAGGCGGGTACGCCTTCTTCAGGTCGACTTGGAAGGTGGGTAGAGGGATGACGTACTCGGCGGTACGTTCTATTGTCCAATTTGGTGGACCTTGCCGTGCCGTCCTACAACATTGAGTCCTAGGCTTGGGTCACGGCGCCATTGGCCGCCAACGCGGGCGTCCGGACGGCACCCTATTTTGATGTGGGAGGCGGAGAGATCTGGATGGTCACCCGCTCCGTTCCGTTCCGGGTGCGGGACGCCGAGGGCGTCTTTGCCCTCATCAGCACCGATCTTCCCGTGGAAGACCCTGCCCAGTAACGCCTGCACAGCGTCGACCTCTCCCTGTGAGCGATGAGGAGCGAAGGCAAGGATGGATGCGTTGTCGGTCAGCCAGTTCGGCGTTGGCGACAGGGTCGGCGCGGCGGCCGCTTTGGCTATGCCTTGCTTTCGCTGCCGTTGGTCGGGAGGTCCGGCAGAGTCCGCTGTTCCGTGTTGCTGCGGGATTGGGTAGCCTTGTTCTTTCGCGGCTTACTGGCTTTTTTCACTTGGCCGGGCACTTGGGCTACGAGTTCGAAGACAGTGTCTTTTGGGTTGTCCGCCTGGACCGTGGTGGTTTTGCCGTTTCGTGACGCCTTCGCTGGTTTTCGTTTGCGAGTCTTGTCGGTGGGCGCCGGAGAGCTGGCTTTTTTGGATTGGGGCGCACCTGATTTGGCTTTCCTGCGCGGCTTGCGGAGGGTAATCACAAAGGTGGATTCAAATGTGCGCTCTTTAGATTCCCCCGCTTGCACGGGGACAACGCGTCGTCTAGGTGCCGGCTGCGGCTCTGGATGGGAATACCCCCGCGTGCACGGGTTCACTCAAGGATCACCCCCGTACATGTGGCGCCATCTGCTCCAGTCTCTCGGTGTCCCCAGATTTCCTAGCGCTGGTCGATGCAGCCACATCGGCATTGCTGGTCATCCTCCCAGATTGCAGACCCCAGCGGCTCAGCTGACGTCTAGTGCTGGGACCCGCGGAAACGCGTTCTCACCCCGTTTTGGAAGGCTGGACGACCCAAAACACCTGAAATAGCCCAAACCGCCATGAGAACGCGCATTCGTGGGGTCTATGGCGATTCTGTGGGACGATCGGATCGGCGTTTTTGCAACTTACGGCTGGCGTACCTCGGCCAACGGGATCCGCCGTCCCCCAATACCAGCAGACGTTTCGACGCAACCGCGCCACGCACCGTCCTTCAATGCTGATGTGGGAAAGGGATTGCGGTAAGCCGGGCTGTTTTCGCTATCTTTAGTCCATCACCCGCGACGTGCTCAGACAGTAACGGACACGCCGCCACATCAGGAGTGCACGATATGGACCAAACGCCCGAAAGGATCACCTACAGTGTGAAGGAAGCAGCCGCGGCCCTGGGAGTCAGTGAGTGGATGGTGCGGGAGGAAATCCGTGTTGGACGCATTGATTCCGTGAGGTTCGGCGCCCGTATATTAATCCCCCGCCAAGCTCTGGAACGACTCGTCGGCAACTCGGAACAGACCGACGACAAATCCAGCGCCGCGCCTGAGGAAGCTCACCAACCGAGGGCCGACTGAGTTGAGACCAAACGTCGTGCGTTCGGTCTTGCCGACTGGTTCATCGACGGGATTCGCGTTCTCACCGCGGGCAAAGAACCAAACCAGTTGGTAGGCTGCCGGATCCGACGGTTCTTGCAGGCGTCGTCCTGCCCGAACTATGCGCAGCTAGAGGCGCCGACGGCCGCATTTAGGGGCAAGCCTCCATTGCCTATACAACTTTCGAGTTGGAAAACCGCCGACCACAAAACTTCAGACTCAACAAGGAGGTGAGATGTCATTCAGGGAGTTTCCGGCGGAACGGTTCAACGTTCTGGCAAATCCGTGAGGACGCTGCCGGTTGGTCCCGTCGGAAATCATCAGCCGAGCTGACCCGTTCGCGCCAAGTTCGTTAACAATTGGAAACCGATTGGAGAGGTATCACACCATGAAAGGCACTATCAGGCAACGCAATCCAGGCTCCTGGGAAATCCAGGTGTTCCTGGGCCGTGACGCCAATGGCAAACGTATCCGCAAGACGTAAACGGTCCGGGGAAAGAAATCCGACGCCCAACGTCGGCTGCGCGAAATCCTGGCAGAATTGGACCGCGGCATCGCCCCTACAAAAGTCCAGTACAAGGTCGGTGAGTGGCTGGACAAATGGCTCCAGGAGAAAATCATTCCTAATCGCCGGCAGAAGACGATCGACCGTTACGAGGGCATCATACGGCTCCACATCAAACCCACCTTGGGGCACGTGGGGCTTTTGCAACTTTCCCCAATGCATATACAGGGGCTGGAGTCCAAACTCTTGGACGAAGGGATGGCGCCGAAGGGTGTGCAGGCGGTACACCACGTGCTCAGCGGTGCCGTGAAACACGCGTTGAGAATGGAAATGATATTCAGGGATCCCGTGGCGCTGGTGTCGCCACCCACCGTCGCCAAGACGGAAGCGTACAGTCCCGAAATGGACGAGGTGCTGGCGCTATTGTCGTTGGCGGAAAAGGCGGAGGACCCTCTTTGGCCGTTCATCCACCTCATCGCTTTCACTGGGATGCGCCGAGGCGAAGCCCTGGCTTTGACGTGGGAGCATATCGATCTGGACGAGGGAACTCTGCAAATATGCCAGTCCCTGGTCGTGACAGCTAATGGTGTGTCGTTGGAGCCGCCTAAGACGGCACGCGGGGAGCGGACCGTGGCCTTGGATGCACTGACCGTGGGAGTCCTGCGTAAGCACCGGGCACAACAAGAGGAACTAGCAGGCCAACTGGGTGTAGAGCCACCTGCGATCGTCTTCCCCCGGCGCGAATGGACCGGGTGGTCGCACCCCAACACGGTGATGCACGCCGTGGAACGGTTGGTAAAACGCGCGGGATGTCCAAGTGTTACGTTGCGAAGCCTGCGGCATTTCCACGCCTCGGTGTTGCTGGATGTGCGGCCAAACTATGCCGTGGCGGCCGAACGTCTTGGCCATTCAAGTCCCAAAATTACCATGGATATCTACGCCCACGCCCTCGAGGGATGGCAACAGGAAGCGGCGGATGCCTTTGCGAATGCCATGCAGCCAGCAGCCTGAAAAATGCTGGACAAATGCTGGACAAATTCACAACAACGGACATAGCTTCACCGCATGAGGCCCGTAGGTTTGAGTAGACAATCTCAATTCACAGCAGTGTACAATACGCCAAAATACTGATACCTTCGAATCCGCCCCTCGGCACCATAATTTCATTATCTGAAAATCTATACTAGTACCGTTTCAATCTGATCTTGTCGGATAGATATGTTGGAGCTTACGGCGAGCATCTTGGGTGGTAAACCGCCAGTCGATGGCTAATCTTGCTGCGTTGCGCGCGCTTTCGAGCGCCGCAACCTCTCGCCGCAGCTCCGCCTCATCGCTGATACGGCGGTTCAGACATCCCCTGCTGAAGACGCTCAACTCGATCTCAGCCATGTTCAGCCAGCTGCCGTGGGTGGGAGTGTAATGAAACTCGAGGCGTTGGGCGATGCGCCGAGCTTCGGATGGCTCAAATGCTTCGTAGAGCGCGCCGAGCTGGTGGGTGTTGAGGTTGTCCAGTACCAGCCTGACCACCTCGGCATCAGGGTAGGCCTCGTCCACCAGCCACCGCATCTGGTGCGCGAAGTCCACGGCAGTGCGGCGCTCGGTCACCTCCACAGGTCTCCAGCCACCCCTCGGCTCACAGATCATGAACAGGTTCCGGGTCCCGTTACGCTGGTACTCGGTGTCATAGCGTGCCACCCGTCCCGGGGCAGCCTCCAGGGGCGGACGCACCTCTCCGGTCAATTGCCGGGAGGTCTCGTCGAAGCACACTACCGGACGCTCCGGATGGTACGCCGGTTGGTACAGGTCCAGCACATCCTCCATCCGCGCCACGAACTCCCCGCTCACCTTGGGGATACACCACTCTTGCTTCTTCCACGGCTTGAGTTCGTTTTTTTGAGCATCTGGCGCACCGTCTCCAGGGAGATGCTCTCGGCAAACTCCAACTCCACCACCTGGTCGGCCAACAACTGGAGTGTCCAGTGCGTGTGCCCTGCGGGCGCGGCGCTGCACGCAATGGCGATCAGGTGCGCTTCCTGCTTGCCGTCCAGCTTGCGCTCCTGGCCCGGCCGCGGTCGGTCATTGCTGGCGGCCTCAAGTCCTTCCTCCACGTACCGCTTCCGCGCTCTGGCGACCGTGGCCGCGTTGACCAACAGCACATCGGCTAGCTCACGGTCCCGAAGCCCCTGGTCAGCCTTGAGCAGCGACAGCGCACGCTTCACGGTGCGCACTGACGCCTTGCCTCGCTGGGACACCTCATTGAGACGGGAGCGTTCGGCCTCGGTCAGCTCTACTTTATACTTGATGGCAGCCCTGGCTGGGCACTTCCTCACACAAAGCTCATGCCCAAGTATGGCTGCTTTCTTATATTCTTACAAATCTACCTAGTACCCAGTCACATTTGTATTGATGGGTATAAGGACTTGAGCTTGATGCGGGCGTCCTCGGTTGTGAAGCGCCAGTCCGCTCGAAACCCCTGCCGATTCCGCTGGTTTTCCCATGCCCCGGTTTCCTGCTCCAGGATTCCCCGGCTGGGGATACGGCGGTCCAGGCACTGCCCTGCCAGCACCCCCAGTTCTATCTCCGCCATATTCAGCCAACTGCCGTGCTTCGGCGTGTAGTGAATCTCCAGCCGCTCCGCGATGCGCCGGGCCTCTGCCGGCTCGAAGGCCTCGTACAAAGATGCCAGATGATGGGTGTTCAAGTTGTCCATCACCAGCACTATCCGCTCCCTATCGGGATAGTCCTCGTCCACCAGCTTCCGCACCACCTCCGCCCAGTCAACCCTGGTGCGCCGGTCCGTCACCTCCACCCGCCGCCATCCCTCCAAGGGCGCGAACAGCATGAACAGGTTGCTCACCCCGTTGCGCTGGTATTCATAATCGTAGGCCATGACTGAACCAGGCCGCGGCGGACGGGATTGCCGAGTCTCCCCCACCAGTTGCTTGCTGGTCTCGTCCAGGCACACCAGAACTTCCTTGTCTTCATAGCTGCGGTGATAGACCTCCAGCACGTCTTCCATGGCGCATACAAACTCGGCGCTGCCCTGGGGAGGCAGACACCAGCACTCTTTCAGCCAGGGCTTCAGTTGGTTTTTTTCAAGGTCCGGCGCACCGTCTCGTCGCTGATGCTCTCCACTATCTCTCCTTCCACCAGTCCGTCGGCCAGCAGTTGCAACGTCCAACTGACTCGTCCCTCCGGCGGCGGCGAGCAGGCCAGGGCAATCAGGTGGGCCTCACCCTGACCATCCAACTTCTTCCGGCGCCGGTTCAGTTGCTCTTTGCGACCCAGGGCGGCCGCCACTCCCTCCTCCACACAGCGGCGGCGTACCCGTTCCACCGTGGCGGTGCCCACCTTCAGGGACCGGGCTATCTCCTGGTCCATCATTGGCCCCTCGGCCTGATTCTCATCGCTCAGCAGCAGGATGCGGGCGTGAGTCTGCTTATAGGCTGCCGCCCGTCCCTTGGAAACCAACGCCTTCAGTTCCTCCTGTTCTTCTACCGTCAGTTCTACCCGATACTTCTTCACCATCACGTCCCTCACCACTTCCCCATTTGTTCCTGTATCTACTTGACCTTCACATCCTACCATCCATCAATTCATTGGTGGTAGGCCACTAGTAACGGTACTAGGTTCTGTTGACATTTGATTATAATGGCCGTATGTCAAACATCAGATTATCACCAGAACAGTGGGCTAGGATTCTCGATTTCTTGCGTGGCTGCACCGGCTTGTACGTTGGACAGGAAGCGGATTGCCGGCGTTTTGTCGAGGCCGTCTTATGGATTAACCGCTCTGGGGCCCAGTGGCGACTGCTGCCGGCCGAATACGGGAACTGGAACACCGTCTACAAACGATTCGCCCGTTGGACTGACCAAGGGGTCTGGGAACAGATGCATCAACATTGCTCCGGCGACCCGGATCTGGAATACCTGATCATCGACAGCACGGTGGTCCGGGCGCACCCTTGCGCGGCGGGAGCTCCCCCAAAAAGGGTGGCCAGGCGGCCCAGGCCCTGGGCCGGAGCCGCGGCGGGTTCAGCGCCAAGATTCACGTGAGCGTGGACGGCTTGGGCAACCCCTTGCGATTCATCCTGACCGGCGGGCAACAGCACGACATCACCCAGGCGGAGGGTTTGATCGCCGGTTATGCTGGCGAGCACGTACTGGCCGACCAAGGGTACGATGCCCAGGAGTTTCGCCGACACATCCTGGAACTGGGCTGGACCTGGGTATGATGCCGGTCATTCCGCCCCGCTCGAACCGCAAGGAACCCGCCGACTATGACCGGCATCTGTACCGGGAGCGTCATCTGGTGGAATGCTTCATCAACAAGATCAAGCACTATCGCCGGATCTTCTCCCGGTTTGAGAAGCTGGACACCAGATACCTGGGCTTCCTGCATTTCACCGCCGCTCTCATCTGGCTCCGGTAAAATGTCAACAGAACCTAAATACGGGTATCAATATAGACCAGGTCGGGCCATTTGCCGACATCGGTTTTGAGCGCGGTCCCAGACACAACGATTGACGCTGTGCGTGGTCGGAGATCCGCGCCCCGAATTATTGAGCGCCTGAAGCCTGTCGCCGCGCCGGGTGCCACACCGTTGAATCGGGTAACGATCCGCTCAGGAAATGCGCCTCAGGTCGTGGTGTTCATTGAATTTCTGACTTGGTAATTGCATCATGATAACGTTGACCGAACGGTGCATGGTGCGGCAAGAGCGGCGATGATGATGAACTCCACGATGATCGCTGACCACGAGCCCATCGTTGTGTTGATCGACGGGGATAACGCGCAGCCTTCGCTGATCGGACAAGTGCTGGCCGAAACCGCTAAATACGGACACGTTGCGGTGCGGCGAATTTATGGGGATTGGACGGCTCCGCAGATGTCCTCTTGGAAAGACGCCCTTCAATCCCACGCAGTTCAGCCCGTCCAACAATTTCGATACACCACTGGAAAAAACGCTACGGACCGTGCGTTGATCATCGATGCTATAGACCTGTTGCATTCAGGCCACGTGGGCGGGTTTTGTATAGTGTCCAGCGACAGCGACTACACTCGATTGGTTACTCGAATCAGGGAGCAGGGGTTGTTGTTGATGGGTATCGGTCGTTCGCAAACGCCCATATCCCTAGTACTCAGTCAACGTTGGTAGGGCATGGGTAAAACCGATGAAGTTTGGTTCTGGCGTCGAGGGCGCTGAACGGCCAGTTGATGGTGACGCCCGCTGCGTTGCGTTGGGTGTCGTAGGCTGTGATCAGGCGTTGCAGGGCGTCGTCGTCGGGGTTTCTCCCTTTGAGACAGGAGCGGGTGAGACAGGCGCGGGTCAACACGCTGAACTCGATCTCCGGCATCCCTTCGAAGTTCAGGACAGGATTCAGCCAACTGGCGTGTTTGGGCGTGTGGTGAAACTCCAGCCGCTGCACGATGCGCCGCTCGGTGATGGCCAGGTGGCGCCAACCCGCCAGCGGCTCGCAGGTCACGAAGAGGTTGCAAGTACCGGCGCGCCGATACTCGTAGTCCTGCTGCCGCGGTCGTCCCGGCTGGGCGGGTAGCGGCGCCCTGACCTCGGCCGGCAGTTGGGTGGAGGTCTCGTCAAAGCACACCACCGGCCCTTGGGGGTCGTAGGGCTCGGCATACAAGTCCAGCACGTCCTCCATGACCGCCACAAACTCCCCGTTCAAGCGGGGGAATCTAAAGAGCGCACATTTGAATCCACCTTTGTGATTACCCTCCGCAAGCCGCGCAGGAAAGCCAAATCAGGTGCGCCACAATCCAAAAAAGCTAGCTCTCCAGCACCAACCGACAAGACTCGCAAACGGAAAACAGCGAAGGCGTCACGAAACGGCAAAACCACCACGGTCCAAGCGGACAACCCCAAAGACACTGTCTTCGAACTCGTAGCCCGAGTGCCCGGCCAGGTCAAAAAAGCCAGTAAGCCGCGAAAGCGCAAAGCTCCCCGACGCCCCAGCAACACGGAACAGCGGACTCTGCCGGACCTCCCGACCAGCGGCGGCGAAAGCAAGGCATCGCCAAAGCGGCCGCCGCGCTGACCCTGTCGCCAACGCCGAACTGGCTGAACGACAACGCATCCGTCCTTACCTTTGCTCCTCATCGCTCACAGGGAAAGGTTGACGCTGTGCCGGCGTTACTGGCCGGGGTCTTCCACCGGGAGGTCGGTCGTAATGAGGGCAAAGACGCCCTCGGCATCCCGCACTGGAACGGAGCGGGTGACCATCCAGATCTCACCGCCTCCCGCATCAAAATAGGGCGCCGTCCAGACGCCCGCGTTGGCGGCCAATGGCGCCGTGACCCAAGCCTGCGACTCGATGTTGTAGGACGGCACCGCAAGGTCCAAGGTGGCGTAGCCGTCGGAAGTGCGATAGACGTAGGGACTGGCAGTGACCTTGCCGTCCTGATCCAGGAGGGCCGCAGCACTGCCGTAGAACGCCGGGTAGGCATCCAGGTAGGCCCGCAGGCGTTCCGCATACGCGGCCGCGTCGGTGAGTCGCGCCACCGCCAACTCTGCCGCCAACGCATCAAGTGCGGAAACCACCTCGGCCTCCAGGGCATCCTGGGTGGGCGGGCTGGTGGCGCACGCGAGGGTGGTCGCCAGGGCCAGCAGGAGCAGTGAGGCAATCGCAGCACGCAAGTTCATTCACCAAATGTTGGTCGGGACTCCCGTGCCCCATTGGGGGAACCTTCAGACTTCAAGGATGGTCCCAAAGAGGCGACGACACCATACCCCGACCTTTCAGGGACGGTCAATTCAGGCTGGCCCAGCAGAAGTTGCGCATACCAACCCTGACGTCCTATCCTCGCCAGTAGCCAAGTGCGAAACAAAGGAGCGACAACAACATGCCGCTGCGAGCAACCAAGCACCAGCCATGAAAGACATACCCGAATAACGCCACAGAAGGATCATGGGCGGACCGAACTGCACTTGAATGAAGAAAAGCCAGAACCGAGGCCCGTCGGACCGCTAACAATCGGTCGCATTAGGTTCACAGCCGACGGCTCGCCAATGCCCGGTAACCGAAACGTACGCGAATTCCTCAACGAACGGGCCGCCAAGGCCGAACAGGCTAAGAAGGGCGACTTCAACACGCCCAGGCCGTGAACGAACCAAACCGTTCTTACGGCACCCCACCCCGTCGCCACCGACGAAAACGGAGACGGCCGAGTGTAGGGCAGGCCTACGTGCCCGGCCGAAATGGGGCGACATCCCGCCAACATTCCGTCAGGAGTTGTGCCCTGTGCGATCGAGTGGCGTATGTCGGCAGCTGCCGCCGCAGCCGATTCACCTCACGAGTTCGTCAGAACTCTTCACGTACAACGCCAGTCGGCCCGCAACTACATGATGCTGCGCGAAAGGCGCAGAGAGGCTCGTTTCCAGCCCCGAGAAATAATCCTCTGGACCTCGCTAAGGGGCTCTCCATAGCCCCAGCGCAAGAATTTGGGGCATCTACCAGCGTTTGGCATCGGCTCTGATGAGATAAGACCACCCAGTCGCCAAGCGCAATCGTCCGCCGCTGGCACAATGAAAGTGTCGCCGACTGAAGGCGACGCCGGCCGGTTCTGTAGTGCAGCCACAACTGCCTGCGTTCAAATGCCCC
Organism: Dehalococcoidia bacterium; assembly: GCA_965220105.1. Classification (GTDB taxonomy): domain Bacteria; phylum Chloroflexota; class Dehalococcoidia; order Lucifugimonadales; family UBA3495; genus Bin87. Next base: position 1,209,686 of record OZ244811.1, read on the forward strand.
TGACACGCCCTGAATAACAAAAGGGCAGGGAAAACGCCCGAGGCTGTCAAGGGCGGCGGCAATTCGACACTCTACGGCAATGGCCGACACCGGCGAACGGTACGACCGTTGTGCGGGTTGCAGACTCCCGAGGAAATTTCGCTACTGAGGATTTGGTCAAACGGTGCTGAAAGCGTCAGGCCCTTGGGCTGATTACGGAGATCTGTCGGTAGATCGGTCAACATCTGACCCGCCGGCTGGGGAATCAGAGTGGTGAAATCGCCTCAATGACTGAAGCCGCCTCAACGCAAGTGCCGGGCCTGTTGTAAGATACGGATGTCCGCGTTAAGGAGCCTGGCAATTGCACTGGAAATGGGACCCGAACAAAGACAGAATAAACCAGCAAAAGCACCTCGTCAGTTTCGACACCGCCATTCTAGCGCTGAACGACCCCTTGTCCGTCACGGACGATGACCCGTATCCCTGGGAACCTAGGCAGCGGACGACCGGAATGGTGGACAGCGTTCTGCTTGTCGTGGTTCACACGAAACCGGAATTTAATTCTCGTTACAACGTGGAGGTTGGTAGAATCATCAGCGCACGCCGAGCCACTCCGCATGAGAGGAGAATCTATGAGGAACACTGATCTGACTCCAAGCCAGGCGGCTGAGCTGGAAGCCCTCGCGGCAATGCCCGACGAAGACATCGACACGTCCGACATTCCAGAGATAACCGAATTCTCCAACCCACGGCGCGGCGTGTTCGCCGGCTCGCCCAACGTCAAACTTGAAACCAAGCCGGTAGAGCAACCGGCGATGAATTCGTTCGGCGGACCGTGGACCGCGGAGAAGCTGGAGATACTCAGGCTGTACCTGAACGCGTACACTACTGCCCTGAAAAATCGTTCCTTCGAATTGGTGTACGTCGACGCCTTCGCGGGCACAGGCGCGATTGACCTGAACCCAAAAGGCGCAGCTCAAAGGCTGACTCAGTCTTGGCTGAGTGAAGAGGAACACGCAGCGGTACTGGCCGCCAACGTCATAAAAGGGTCGGCACGCGTAGCACTCGAGGTGGACGACAAACCTTTCGACAAGCTCATATTCGTGGAACAGGATCCCACGTTTGCCGAAGAACTGATTTCGCTGAAGGGCGAGTTTCCCAACCGTAACATCCAAGTCGAAAAAGGTGAAGCCAACCAGTTCCTGCGAAAATGGTGCGAAGCCCAGGACGCAACACGTGGCGCCCCTTGGAGGAACCAGCGAGCGGTTATATTTCTTGACCCCTTCGCCACCGAGGTAGATTGGCAAACTGTAGAAGCAATCGGGCGCACCCAGTCAGTTGATCTATGGATGCTGTTCCCGCTCTCGACGCTGAGCCGGGTGTTGCCGGTACATCGTCAACCTGACGAGAAATACGCACCACTCTTGGACCGGGTTTTCGGCAGTCCAGAATGGAGAGAGTTGTACCGCGATAGGCCCCGGCAAATGACGTTCATGGCGGGCAACCCTGAGCACACCGAAATGGTCAGGGAAGACCAGCAAGAAATTGTTGACCGGTACTTGGCAAAGCTGAAGACGGCCTTTGCAAGTGTCGCACCTACTACTAGGTGGTTCTGCAACCGCCGCAACTCGCCGCTGTTCGCGATGATGTTCGCAGCAGCAAACCCAGGGGGAGCTCCAATTGCGGTACGGATTGCAGACCATTTGCTGAGGCGTTGGTAAATCATGGCTCAGAATACCGGCATTGAGTGGACAGATTCGACTTGGAATCCCGTGACGGGGTGCCAAAAGATCAGCCCGGGCTGCAAAAACTGCTACGCCTCTCGCTTGGCGGCACGCCTACAGGCCATGGGCAATCCCCGCTACGTGAACGGATTCGAGGTCACCTTGCACCATGATTTGGTGACACTTCCGACGAAATGGGTCAAACCCCGAAAGATCTTCGTCAACTCAATGAGTGACCTGTTTCACGACGAAGTACCTCTGGGCTTCATCCAGTCGGTGTTTTCCACCGTCGTCGTCGCCGACCACCACACCTTTCAGGTCCTGACCAAGCGGCCAGAGCGCGCCCTGGAGATGGCTGACGAACTTCCATGGCCGGAAAACCTTTGGATGGGTGTCTCGGTTGAAAATCCAGACTACTTGTACCGTGTGGACACGCTCCGCTGTATCCCGGCGCAGACGCGGTTTCTGTCGTTAGAGCCACTGATAGAAGCCATCCCGGACATTAACTTGGACAGCATAGACTGGGTAATTGCTGGTGGCGAATCAGGGCCAAAGGCTAGGGAAATCGAGGAGGCTTGGGTTCAGAGCATCCGTGACCAGTGTGACGATGCAGGAGTGCGTTTCTTCTTCAAGCAATGGGGCGGGACTAACAAAAAACGCAATGGACGGATGCTGGACAACAGAACGTGGGACGATTTCCCTCTCGTCAAATCTTGTCCACCTGCTGACGTAAATACTGTCCTGACAGGCAGGCTACAACCGGCGTAGGTCTCCGTTAGAGACTGCAGAATGCGGAAACGAGATTGGTAGCAGCGTTGATCGCTTTCTGCCGTCCTTCGGCCAAATCGCGAGTAGCGAAATCGCCTCGCATACCAGACGACCTTTCCGGTGTCCACACACAGGTATAGTGTACCCTGCCACCACAAATCACCAACGACCTCAGTTTCCTTATCTGCCGCCGAGCTGCCGTCACAGGCATCCAACGCAATCACCACTTGCTTGCGACACCCCAACTCACCGGTTCCCATGCCCACCTATTCCCACATCACTCGCTACTACGACGAACTCTCCCAACTCATCGAGTTCGGCGGTGCGGACAACGAGGAAAACATCCGCCCGGCGTTCCAGAACTGCCTGTCCGACTACTGCAAGGAACACTCGGAACGGTTCGTGCTCGTGCCCGAACTGCGCTCCGACCGCAGCAACAAGCCTGACGGGACGGTCCGGGACTCACTGCGCATGACGCGCGGCTTGTGGGAGGCCAAGGACATCCACGACGATCTAGACCGCGAGATCCGCAACAAACTGGGCCAAGGCTATTCTGGAGACAACATCCTTTTCGAGAACTCGCGCACCGCCGTGCTGGTCCAGGGCGACCAGGAGGTGATGCGGACCGACATGGCCAACGCGGCCACACTGGACGAGCTGATCCACAGGTTCCTGGACTACGAACTGCCGGAGATCCAGGAGTTCCGGGAAGCAAGGCAGCAGTTCAAGGATGACCTGCCTGCCGTGTTGGAAAGCCTTCGTGAAACCATCGTAGAGGCCGAAGCCGGCAACGCGGAGTACCAAGGGGCAGCACAGTTGTTCCTTGAACTGTGCCACCAGTCCATCAGTCCCAACGTCACTAACGACAACGTCAGGGAGATGCTGATCCAGCACATTCTCACGAAGGACATCTTCCTGCGGGTGTTCGCCGAGGATCAGTTCCATCGCGAGAACAACGTCGCCCGCCAGCTGGACGCCCTCGAGGGCACCTTCTTCATCGGCAACGTGCGCCGGCAGGCCGTTGACCGTTTGAGGGCCTACTACGGCGCCATCGGTCGCGCCGCTGACGACATCGCCGAGTACGGCGAGAAGCAGCAGTTCCTGAAGGGTATCTACGAAGATTTCTACCAGGCTTACAACCCTGGCGCCGCCGACCGCCTCGGCGTGGTGTACACGCCCAACGAGGTGGTGAACTTCATCATCCGTGGCACTGACTGGCTGCTCCAAAAGCACTTCGGCAAAACGCTGGGCGACAAAAACGTGAACATCCTTGACCCAGCGACTGGAACGGGCACGTTCATCACAAACCTGATGAACCACCTGCCGGCGGACCGGCTGGAGTACAAGTATCAGAATGAGATCCACGCCAATGAGGTGGAGATTCTCCCCTACTACATCGCCAACCTGAACATCGAGTACACGTACAAGGAGTTGACGGGCGACTACCTGGAATTCCCGAACCTGTGCTTTGTGGACACGTTGGACAACATGGACTGGAAAGGTGCCAGTGGCGCCGCGGTCCAGCGGCAGACGATGCTGAACCTTGGTGGTGTCTCGGAAGAGAACTGGATCCGAGTGCAGGAGCAGAACGAGAAGCCCATCAGCGTAATCATCGGGAACCCGCCGTACAACGACCAACAGCGCAACTGGTACGACGACAACCCAAACCGTAAGTACCCCGAAATAGATAGGCGCATCCGCGAAACTTACGTCAAGGAAAGTACGGCTCAACGTACCCACCAGTACGACATGTACAAGCGGTTCATCCGGTGGGCGTCAGACCGTCTTGAGGACGACGGAATCATCGGATTTGTCAGCAACAGCGCGTTTTTGGACTCCCGGCAGGACGACGGCTTCCGCAAAGTCGTGGCTGAGGAATTCAATGAGCTGTGGGCCATTGACCTGAAGGGCAACGCCCGCACCAGTGGTGAGCGGCGCCGACAGGAAGGTGGTAACGTCTTCGACGACAAGATCCGTGTCGGCGTGGCCATTTACTTCTTGGTGCGTCGAAAAGGAGTGAATGGATTCAAGGTTTATTACGACGTAGTAGCCGATTACGCCAAGGCTTTCGACAAGGTTGCCTACATCAGCGAGCAGTCGATTGACGGTTTGGAGTTTGTGGAAATCAACCCTGATAGCAAGGCTAACTGGATCGACCAGTCGGACAGCGGTTTTGGCGAACTGACTCCAGTCGCCGACCGACACACCAAATTGGCCAAAAGTGCGTCGGATGAGCGGGCCGTCTTCGGCCTGTTCTCTGTGGGAATCAGCACGAACCGGGATGAGTGGGTATACGATTTCGACGACAGTTCCCTTTCCAACAAGATGCTGTTCTTTTGTAGAACCTACCAGAATGAGCTTCAGCGATTTGCGGCTGAGAAGCCAGACCCCGACTCGGTTGGCAATTGGGTTGACCGGTCCATAAAGTGGACTACCGAGCTGGAACAACATCTGGTCAAAGGCAGTACGATCCCGTTCACGACGCTCAGGCTCGTTCCGGGGTTGTACCGGCCTTTCGTGGCCAAGCATTGTTACTACGCTCCCGTAGTTACGCACCGCCGTTACCAGATACCTCAGGTGTTTCCCCATGACCTGACGGTGGAGAACAAAGTCATTTGTTTTCCCGGCAACGCAGCCAGCAATGGCTTTCAAGCCTTGGCGACGGACAAGGTGTTCTCGCACGACCTGCTGAAAACGACTCAGTGCCTGCCTCTCTACTGCTACACGCCCAAAGGCGAGCGAGTCAGCAATATCACCGAGTGGGGATTGAGGCAGTTCCGTGAGCATTACGGCGACGACAGCATCATGGCTGAGGACATCTTCGCTTACGTGTACGCCATGCTCCACGACCCAGCGTACCGCTCACGATACGAGGTAGACTTGAGGCGGGAGTTTCCGCGGGTGTACTTCCAAGAAGATTTCGCTTGGTGGGCTCACCAGGGCCGGGAGCTACTGGACCTGCACCTAGGATTTGAGGCGGCGGAGCCATGGCCGCTGGAGCGGACCGACAAGGACAGCGTAACGCCGCCCCGGGTCATCCTGCGGGCTGATAAGGATCTCGGCATCATCACGCTGGATGGGCAGACGACGCTGACCGGCGTCCCAGCTGAGGCGTGGGAGTACCGACTGGGTAACCGCTCAGCGCTCGAATGGGTTCTCGACCAGTACAAGGAGCGCAAGCCCCGTGATCCGACTATCCGTGAGCGGTTCAACACCTACCGCTTCGCGGACCACAAGGAACGGGTTGTCGACCTGCTGGGCCGCGTATGTGCCGTGAGCGCGTTCACAACGACCATCGTGAACGAGTTGGGTGTCAGGTCCTCAGTCGAGCTGGATTAGACGCTGACGGTCGACGTGCCGGTCACTCCGACGGGTTTTGGTAACAGCCGCCCGAAACGCCACCAGAGGCACCAAGTCTGTACCGAGTGAACATCAACGAAAACCGCCATCCGATCTTGCTGAAAAATCGCCATAGAGGGCACAAATACGCGCTGTGACGGCGTTTTTGACACTTGGACGACTCACAAGTCATCCGAGGCCCGAAACTGGCCTCAGAACACGTTTTCGCGAATCAACTCCGCCAGACAATCAGCAAGGTTCCTTTCGGAGCGGGTTACCCCAGTGTGGACCAATAAGAGGTCGCGAAACCCGTGCCATTCAGGACTACGCTAAGCGCAACCAACGGCGGCACGAGCCACAGTTTCAGCGCAACTCCCAGCCTGGACTTTGTACATTTGGTTAGTGTAGGCGAGGACGTCCCCGAAGTTGGGGAGCTCCCAATCCACATTCAAGAGCGGATTGCTCGGCTTGGCTCACGGCTTCACCGTGAACACGTACATCCTATGTCGGGTTTCAACCCCGACAGTGGAATATTTCAGTAGGCCAGCCACAGCACGAAGTGCGGCGATTCGGCCACGTATCTAAATTTTGTGCAAAGTCCAGCTGATGAACTCGGTCACCACCTGTGTTGGCACGTATTCGATGCGAACCGGGTCGTCCCTTTCAATTCGGCGCGACATCTCACCGATGGTGAACGGCGCTGTCATCATGGCGGTCAACACCCACGCCTCTGGCTACACGCCGGCGATAACCAGGTCGAAGATCCGGGCAACAGCGACGAACAAAGCCCAGAGCGTCAACAACCCGACGCCACCGAGCGCCACCCGTACCGTCCAGCGATAAGCGTTCATCACACCTACGAACCCGCGGGGCAAATGTCAGAGATCCCCAACGGACGGCGAATATAGCAACTGCCGGACCTGATACGCCACTTCAAGGTTCGCACGTTTGACCACATTTGGCCCATTCCACGTGGTGCCGACCGCCACCGGCCAACGGGGCAGTCAGTTTTTTGTCGGTAACCCGGGAGAGTCCAGCCAGTAGCGCATCAGGTCTTGGCTGGTGAAACGCGTCAACGACGAGCCGCGACGCCCACCCCGTTGCCTCAACCGGTCGTTCGAAGGAACCCAGGATCGGCTACTCGCCCACGACACACTGGGCGAGGCAGTTTTTTGAATCCCAAATTTCGGCAACAACCTCACCGTTTGCCGTGCTCACGAATCGGCCTCGCCAAGCCCGGGATGGGGCTAACCGACATGAAAAAACGGAGCATTTCGCTACATTAAGTCCATCCACCAAAACTGAGGTGCATGGACTATGAGAATTCCGAGACTACCCGCCAGACCATGGGTTGCGGCCGTCGCCGTAGTGGCGACCGCAGCAATCCTGGTCGCAACGGGCGTGGGCCAGACTCACGCCACCGATCCAACCAACCCGCAGATCGACGAGAACACGCCCGGCGGTACCGCCGTGGGCACCCCCTTGAACGCATCGGCGGACGGTAGCACCGTCAGCTACGCGCTCTCCGGACCGGACGCCGCCAACTTCAACATCAACCCCGCAACCGGCGAGGTCAGTCTCGCCCAAGACGTGAGCCCCGACTTCGAGGCCAAGTCCGAGTACTCCCTGACCGTGACGGCCATCGCGGACATCACCGTGCAGGTGTTGAACGTGGACGAGCCGGGAACCGTCGCCCTGTCCACCGATGAGCCAGGCGCGGGAGAAACCATCACCGCGGTCCTCAGCGACCCCGACGGCAGCATAGCCAACGTCCGGTGGTCCTGGACACACTCCGACGGCGACGACTGGAACGTCATCCCCGGCGCAACGGCAACGTCCTACACGACGACCACCGCCGACATCGGGCGCCGCATTGAGGCCACGGCCAGCTACGACGACGGAGCCGGCGTCGGCCACCAAGCCAACGCAGCCACCGCCAACCCGGTGCGTAACGACCCGCCGGTCTTCCCGGACGGAACGGCCACGAGGCAGGTTGACGAGAACGCCACTGCCGGCACTCCCGTCGGCACACCCGTGACCGCCTCCGACCCCAACGGAGACGGAATCACCTACTCCGTGGCCGGCAGCGCCGACTTCACCATTGACCCCAACACGGGGCAGATCTCGGTTGCTGAGGGCACAAGCCTTGACCACGAGGCCGGGGCGACTCACACCCTGACCGTCACGGCAACCGACTCCCACGGCGACGCCGGATATGCCACCGTGACGGTGAACGTCGCCAACGTCGAGGAGACCGGCGCCGTAACGCTCAGCCATGACCGACTACGCGCCGGCGTGGTCATCACGGCGACGCTATCCGACCCCGACGGCAATGTCTCAGGTGAGACCTGGCAGTGGAACCAGAGCGACGAACCCATCGACGGAGCCACCGCCAATTCCCACACCGTTACGACCGACGACGTGGGCCACGTCCTGAGCGCAACCGTCCGGTACACCGACGGCCACGGCCCGGGCAAATCCGCACGCGCCGCCACCGCGTCCGCCATCGGCAACGACGCGCCGGCCTTCCCGACGAACACGTTCAGTCGCTCCATCGACGAGAACGCAGCTACCGGAACGGCGGTCGGCGAACCGGTTATCGCCACCGACCCCAACAGCGACACCGTGACCTACACGCTCGCCAGTGGGGACGCATTCTCCGTACGGGTAGACGGGACCATCGTGAGCAATGGGGTTCTCGACTACGAGACCAGCGCCAGCCACACCGTCAGCCTGACCGCCACGGACGTACACGGCGCCACCGCAGACGCCGTCGTCACCATCACGGTGAACAACGTCGATGAGGCCGGCGTCGTTGCGCTGAGCAACCAAGCGCCCAAGGTGGGCGACACCGTGACGGCCAGCCTGACCGACCCCGACGGCGCAACGTCGGCCCACTCCTGGCAGTGGCAACAAGACGAAGGCAACGCCTGGAACGACATCAGCGACGCCAACGCCGGCGACTACACCGTCGGGAGCGCCGACATCGGCCACCTGCTGCGTGCCGTCGTTTCCTACACCGATCCCCAGGGACCGGGCAAGAGCGCGTCCGCCCAGACGGAAAACGCCGTCGCCAACGACCCGCCCACGTTCACGACCGCCGACCCGATGAACGCCGCCGTGGCCGAGAACGCGCCACTGGGCGCCTTCGTCGGACAGCCCCTGCAGGCCACCGACCCCAACGACGACCCGCTGAACTTCTCCCTGTCCGGAACGGACGCGGAAACCTTCTCGGTTGACGCCGCAGGGCAGATCAGCATGACCGCCGTGCCCAACTACGAGGCTCGCAGTTCCTACCAGGTCACCGCCACGGTGAGCGACCCGGCCGGCGGCAGCGACGCCATCACGGTCAACATCGCGGTGCAGAACGTCGAGGAACCGGGTTCAGTAGCGTTCGACACCGACGCCAGCCCCGAGGTCAACATCCGGCTCACCGCAGCCCTGGACGACCCCGACGGCAGCGTTGCGGCCGAAGCCTGGCAATGGCAGTCCAGTGGTTCCGCATCCGGTCCCTGGGCCGACGTGAGCGAAGCCACCAACGCCGCCTACACGCCCAACGCCGCCGACGTGCACCGTTACCTGCAAGCCACCGTAAGCTACACGGACGGACACGGCGACAACGTGGACACCGCGTCGGCGATCAGCGCCTTTGCAGTTACACCGGAACCCAACCGGCCGCCGCGGTTCGGCGAGCACACCGCCACCTTCAACATCAGCATCAACGTACGCGAGGGCGTTAGGGTAGCCCCGCCGTTCACCGCAACCGACCCGAACGGCGACACCCTCACGTATTCCATCGTCTCCGACACCCCGGGCGCCTTCACCATCAACCCCGCCACCGGCGAGGTCCTGATGGGCAGCCTCGAGATCTCCGAGGGCGACACCTACACGGCGTCCATCAGCGTCAGCGACGGCGTCGATGGCGAGTGGCGGGAAGACCGCACGGCGGACGACACCCTCAGCCTCACCATGACGATCATCAACCCCAACATCGTCATCGCGCCGTCCTCACGGTCAGCCTTCCCCAAGGGCCTCTGGGTGGACGACGACATCGTGGTCACCACCAACGACGTCAGCGGCTACTCCAACCGCGACCAGGCGATGGTCTACGACCGCGCCACCCAGCAGTATCTGGAAGACCGCGGCTTCGCGGTGGGCGGACGCAGCTATCCCTCCATACACGGGCTCTGGAGCGACGGCGCCACTCTCTACGTGCTGACTGCCGACCGGAACCGGAGCAACCCCAGGGGCAAGATCTTCGCCTACCGGCTCTCCGACGGAGCCCGTCAGAGTTCCAGCGACATCGCGCTGCACCGCAACAACTCCCATCCCTACGGGCTGACCGGACGGGACGGCGTCATCTACGTCGGCGACAACCGCGACGACAAGATCTACGCCTACAACATCGCGAGCGGGAACCGCCAAAGCTCCAGCGAGATCAACGGCATCGACACCCTGAAACGGGACATGACCGCCCTCTGGACGGACGGCGAGACCATCTGGATCAGCTACTGGCTGAGCGAGTTCATCCGGGCCTACGACGTCGCAACCGGAGCGCGCAAGCCCGGCCTGGACGTCCAGCTGGCCTGGGAGAACGCCGGCCCGTCCGGCATCTACTCCGACGGCTTCAACCTATGGGCGCTGGACTCGGTCAACGACACCATCTACGGGTACGTCCTGCCCCAGTAGGGCGGACCTACCAGAACGCCACCAAGAGGCGGGGTCGGGCATGGCTGCCCGACCCCGCACGTTCCGACCAGAAAACCAATCACCGCCTGCACAACCGGGACGTGAACCCACTCCACATCGCGGCCGACATACTGGCACGCCTCGTCGACCGGCCACTTTCCAGCGTCTGGCACCCAATCATCAACGAATGGGCTCAGCAAAGAGTAATACACCACGCGGCACCGCGTTCGTGACCTCCCAATCACCAAACTGGTGCAGACCGACACCCGCGCCATCATACATGGCACGCCACACCGCCACATCGGGGACGCAATAGACCAACGCGTCCACCTGAACCCGCCCAATTCTCTCAACAGAAAGGAGAGCCTGATCCTCCGGAGATGACCGAAATCCACCAGATGCCGGCAACAACAAAGTAGAACGACCCCCGGGAACGTCGGGCGACTGGCACGAAAAACAACCCAGCCAAATGAGATGGTTTCCCATACTAAAGCCGGCAAGAAAGAACTTGGAGAGAGGTTCACACGAATGCACAAAGCAGCCTTCGCAATACTCGCCACCTTGGCCACAGTGGCCACCATGGCGTGCAGCTCACAAGAGCAAACACCCGCCACGGCAGAATCAAGCAGCCCCACCATCGCGGAGAACGTCCAGCCGTCCAGCACAGAAACGACAAACGTCGAGAGTCAACAGGTTGAAACGCCGGACTCGAAAGCAAATATGGAAAATGCCGCTGGCACCGACGAAACGAAACCGATGGACCAAACGGAGCCAACGGCCGATGCCATGGAGCCAACAGCTCAGCACGTCAAACCGATGGGACAGCCCACAAAAACGGTCAAAATGCCTGAGATGACGGACGCCGCCCCAGCGATGGGAAAGCCGTCCACGGAGCCGAAACCGACGCTTTATTCCGTGCAACCGGAACATCCGGCAACCATGCCCATCATTGCAGGGATGTCCCCAGACGACCAGAAATGCTTGCCGGAACAGGCAAAAACGTTGAACGACCTCACGGCGATTACGCGGAACCCCAGTGACCCGGCGGCAGCCGAAACTTTCCAATGCCTGAGCAGCGAGGGTCAGTTCCAATTATTCATCGCAACGCAACAGCCTGACCCAACGACCAGCGAGGCAAGCCTCCGCTGCCTCTGGGAAGGACTGGCTCCTCTCCACACCATGGAGGTATCCGACAGGAACACACTCGAAATTTTCGGAGCAATGCTCTTCGGCAGCATCGCAGTCGCCGCCTACTGCACCGACGAACAGCAAATGGAACAGATAGCTGCCCAAGAACCCGAAGCACACGCCCAGCTGCTCTACATGCAGTGCATGATCGACACCACCGGCGGGCCAGCGCAATTCATGAACCGCCTACTGGAAGACCCCGACGCCATCGCGATACTCGAGGCCGATGCCAACGAGCAATGCGAGGTTCCAGAAGTCCTGTCCCAGACGTCCAATTGAATGCAGCGGCCGCTAAATAGCTGAACACCACTAAATAAAGGAGGAGCCATGATTCACGCCAACATACGACGAACACCCATCATATTCGCCGCCCTAGCGGCATTGGTGCTGGCTGTTGCCGCACTCGCACTCTACGCCCATCCGACACAGGCGCAGGACGGCTCCGCGCCGGATAAGCCCAGGGGCCTCGAAGCCACGACGTCACACGGCCAGGTGGTCCTCACCTGGGACGACCCCGACGACGAGAGCATCACCGGCTACGTGATCCTGCGGCGCATCCGCGTCAACAATCAAGGCGGCGACTTCAGTGTATTGGTGGCGGACACCAGCAGTGCGGCCACCACCTACACCGACGACACGGTGGCGGCCAGCACCACCTACACCTACCGCATCAAGGCCATCAACCAGCACGGTACCAGCGAGCGCTCCCGCTGGTACCACATCGACACCCCGGCGCCCCCCGTGCCCGACCAGCCCAGGGGCCTCTCCGCAGCGGCGTTCCACGACCAGGTGACCCTGACCTGGGACGATCCTGACGACGACAGCATCACCGGCTACGTCATCCTGCAGCGCAACCGTGATACCAGCGCCGAGGGCGAGTTCACCGAACTGGTGGCGGACACCGGCACGGCGGCGACCACCTACACCGACGGCACCGTGGCGGCGGAGACACGCTACACCTACCGCATCAAGGCGATCAACGAGCATGGGACCAGCGGACGGTCCCGCTGGCTCCACATCGACACTCCGGCGGCCCCAGCGGCCCCAGTGGGCCAGCAGAACACACAGGAGAGCGCAGACCCGCCAACCACGACGGAACCCGCGGATGGCGACTTCGCCGACGGCACGACGACCACCGGACGGGTGGCGGTGGGCGAGTCCATCGTGGGCCGCATCGGAACCGCCGACGACGTGGACTGGATCCTGGTGCAGGCCGACCCCGGCCAGTGGTTCACCATCACCCTCACCGGATATGGCGAGGGCGCTTACACCGCCCTGGAGACGCCTCACCAGCAGGCCTACCACCGGCCGGACGGCTCGGTGCTGGTCTCCGAGCACGCGCTGAACCAGGACCGGCCTCCCTGCAGCGCGGGCTGCACCCACGTCGAGGTCTCACAGGCCGGTTCCCGCTACGTGGCGGTGGCCTCCCTGATCGGCGACAACACCCACAACACCGGTTCCTACCGGCTGACCGTCACGCTGGAACGCGCCCACGAGGGCGTGGACGGCGGCGTGGACCTGGCGCTCGACGTGTCCGACGACGTCGACACCCGGGGGTTTCTGCGCATGCTGACGCCCGAGCAGTTCCCCGGTTTCAACCCAAGCTGGAACCGGGTGTTCGGCGCCATCCCGCCGCACGACGTCGACTGGTATCGCATCGACCTGGAAGCGGGCCGCGCCTACCGGTTCGGGTTGCGCCAGAGCGACACTGACCTGCGGCTCCGGCTGCGGGACTCCGGCGGGTCCGTCATCGGCTCAATCCGCTCGGGCCGGACCATCCACGCCGCGGCGTGCGCCGAGGGCAGCCATTACATCGAGGTCTTCCGGCCCGACGGCGCCCCGCCGGCCATGACCAACTACGTCGTCGAGGCCGCCCACACCGACGGCCTGGAAACAGAGGCGCTCCGGGGCAACCTGCCCAACACCGGACAGGTCCAGCTGCACTGGCAGTGCTACGGCATCGCCGACTCCCACCAGGTGCAGTTCCGCCTCGACGGACAGTGGACGACCCTCTCCGCAAACGGCGGCAACCCGGCCGGCATCGGGCTGGAATATCTGAACGACGGATTTGCCGCCAAGGTAACCGGCCTGCCCACCGGCGACGACTACGCCGACTACGAGTTCCGCATCACGCGGGTGGTGGACGGCGTGGCGACGACGGACCACCAAGACGTTTCCATCGTGGTAATCCCGGACACTCCGGGCAACCTGCGGGGCGGCTGGAACCTCCGTTACTACCCCGACGCACTCACCTTCGAGTGGGACGCCACGGCGGGCGACAACGTGGACTACGAAGTCCAGATCAAAGACCAGCAGGAAGAGCAGTGGATTGCCCTGGGAGACGGGTTGGAACAGCCGCCCGGCCTGATCCACCGGTTCGACGGGAAAACCCGCGTCAAGATCCTGGCGGCGTCCCCGCGCTACGTCTCCTACCCACAGCCGTCGTGGACCCGCGGTGAACACGTCCTCATGAGGGTGCGGGCCATCCAGTACGGCCAGGCATCGCCGTGGTCGGATGACTTCGAGGTGTGGTTCGCCGACCAAATGTGGCTGGCGGTCAGAAACCGCGACGGCGCGATGACCGCCGACGGTCAGGCCACGCTGACGTGGGGCGCTCCGGACTACTTCGGAGACGGCGCCTTCCGGCCCATCACCACCTTCGTGATGTACCGCATGGACGGCGAATGGCTGCACCTGCTGCCCGGCCACGACGTGAACGGCGTCACCGTCGCGGTGGTGAGCAACCGCGCGGTGGTGAGCGGTCTGCCGACCGGCTTGCCAAGCTACGAGTTCGCCATACGGCACCTGGGAAGGCACGTCCCCACCTACGGCACGTCCCTGCTGATCCTGTCCGAATGGTCCCGCACCATCACCATCGCCACGGACCTGGCGACCCCCGGGCGGCCCGATGCTGAGCAGATTGGCAGCGGGCAATTGTCGCTCAGCTGGGATCCGGTGGCGGACGCAACCCAGTACCGGCTGCGCCTCTGGACGGTGGACCGCTGGGAGGAGCTGGACGGCGAGGACGATGGCGCAGTGTCGGTAACGACGTCCGACACGACGGCCATCGTGTCGGACCTGCCCAGTGAATATTACTGGTACATCTTCGAGGTGCGGGCGCTGGGCCCCCACGGCGTCCAGCAGTCCGCCTGGTCGCCCAACATCGCGGTGTTCAACCAGCACCGTCCCAGCAACTAGCAAGTCACCCAAGGGCTGGAGAAACCCGCAGACACCATGTACGAGGGGTCGCTACACGACCCCTCACAATCCCCGGCCCAACGACCCAACCGACCTACCGGGACGTCTCGCTACATCACATCCATCCGCCACACGGGAGGTGGTGAACCGTGGGAACGTCAACGCCAGACACGGGCCCGGGGACTGCGGCCGCTGCCACCCCTGCAAACCCAACGGTCATTGACCGACGCTCAGGGGAACACGAAGGTGTTTGCACCCCGGCGACAGGGCATTCGTACCTCCGCCAGTGGTTCATTTAACCGTAAAAACTCGACGCAAATTCACTGTGCAGTTGTGTTGTTAGGCACTTACGCGCCAGATGCAAGCCCAATACATTATGTAAGCAATAACGATGTCACCAGATGTCAGCAGTCGGCAAATCGGCAACGAAGAGCCACGGCGTTCATCTGAGATTTGCAGTACAGCACCGGCCTGTCAGACCAATGGCAAGAGGAGTCCAATCACTATGAACCGACGCTCATTCTGCTCCAACTTGACCGCTCGGAGCGCGGCTCTCGCCCGTGCCCTGGTCGCATTGCCGACCAGACCAGCCACGCTGCCCCTACTGGCCACCGTCTTGGCCACCCTGGCCGTGGCAGCAGCGATGTTCGCAATCTACGTTTATCCGGCCCACGCCCAGGAGGGCTCGGCACCGGATAAGCCGACAGGCCTAGAAGCCACCGCGTCCCACGGCCAAGTCGTCCTCAACTGGGACAACCCCGAGGACGACTCCATCACTGGCTACGTCATCCTGCGCCGCGTCCGCGTCAACGACCAAGGTGGCGAGTTCAGCGAGCTGGTGGCGGATACGGGCAGTGCTGCAACTACCTACACCGACGACACCGTGGCGGCCAGCACCACCTATACCTACCGCATCAAGGCCATCAACGAGCACGGGACCAGCGAGCGCTCCCGCTGGTACCACATCGACACCCCGGCGCCTCCCGTCCCCGACCAGCCCACGGGCCTCGAAGCCACCGCGTCCCACGACTCCATTACCCTGACCTGGGAGGACCCCCAGGACGAGAGCATCACCGGCTACGTTATCCTGAGACGCAACCGCGATACCGACGCCAAGGGACACTTCGATGAGCTGGCGGCGGACACGGGCAGCGCCGCTACTACCTACACCGACAACAGCGTGGCGGCGGAGACCCGCTATACCTACCGGATCAAGGCCATCAACGAGCACGGGGTCAGCGAGCGTTCCCGCTGGTATCACATCGACACCCCAGCGGCGCCGGAGCCGGAAACCGATCCGGCGGACCTGGCCCCCGCCAACCTGGCCGCAGCACTGACGGACGGGCAGGTGGTCCTGAGCTGGGACGCTCCCGCCGAGGCCGCCGGTTCGGTGACCGGGTATGAAATCCTGCGCGGTGAGGGAGCGGATGAGCCGGCCACCCTGACGGCGGACACGGGCAGCGCCGCCACGACCTACACCGACGCCACGGCCACCACGGCCAGCGCCGACTACGCCTACAGCGTCAAGGCCATCCGGGACGGCGAGCGGAGCCAGGCGTCAGGCGAGGCGGTGGTGCAGCTGCCGCCGGCCGTGCCCACGGGAGTGCTCAGCACCGCCGCGCACGACTACGTGCGGCTCCGCTGGAACGACCCCCAGGACGGCGCCATCACCGGCTATCGCGTACTGCGCTCGGACGTCGTGGACGGCGCGCCGGGAGAGTTCGTCGCCGTCGCCTCGGACACCGGCAGCGCGGACACCGGCTACACCGACACGACGATGGAGGCGGAGCGGTCCTACGTGTACCGGGTCCATGCCATCGGGCCCGGCGGACTGAGCGGGCCGTCCCCGGACCTGACGGTGAACACGCCTCCGGCCCCAATAACCGTAGTAGTGACGCCAGCAGACCCGCAGGCCCCCTCCAACTTGGCCGCCGAACTGGCTGACGGGCAGGTCGTCCTCAGCTGGGACCCGCCCGCCGAGGACGCCGACACGGTAACAGGCTACGAGATCCTGCGGGCCGAGGGCCAGGGCGAGCTCTCCACCCTGGTGTCGGACACGGGGAATACCGCCACCACCTACACCGACGCCACGGTCGCTTCCTCAGGGGCCAGCTACGCCTACCGGGTCAAGGCCATCCGCGACGAGGAACGCAGCGCGGCGTCCAACGAGACGTGGGTGCTACTGAAGCCCGCCATCCCCACGGGCATGACCGCCGGAACGGTCGCCCACAACTCGGTGACCCTCACCTGGGACGAGCCCAACGACGACAGCATCACCGGCTACGCGGTGGTGCGTTGGACCCTCGGTTACAACGCAACGGGGTTCGTCACCATCGCGGCGGACACTGGAACGGCGGACCCGAGCTACACCGACGAGACGGTTGAGCCCGAGAACGAATACCTCTACCACGTCAGGGCCATCAACACCCAGGGAGAGAGCAAGCAATCCGAGTGGCTGCGGGTCCACACCCCGGCGGCGCCCGACGGGCAGCCCCCGGCAGCCCCCCAGCAGGTGCTGAACGGCGCCGGGCACGACATGGTACTGCTCTTCTGGCTCGACCCGCAGGACGACAGCATCACCGGCTACCGCATCCTGCGCGCCGACGTCGTGGACGGGGTACAGGGCGAGTTCGCCATCCTGATAGAGGACACGGGCAACGCCGACACCAGCTACACCGACGAGACGGTGGAAGCAGAGACCTCCTACGTGTACCGGGTGCTGGCCATCAACCCCGACGGGGTGAGCGAGCCATCCAGCGACGTTGAGGTCCGCACCAACGCGCCCGTGGGCCCGGAAGAACCGCTGCGCGCCGAGCCGGCCAACGTCTCCGAGCCCTCGGATGGCGACTGTGCCTCCAACACCGCCACCACTTGCGAGGTGGACATCGGCGGCTCGGCCACCGGCACGCTCGATCCAGGGGACCGGGACTGGTTCAAGTTAGAGCTGGAAGCGGGCACGAGATACCAGATCGACCTGGAGGGGGCGGATACTGGACGAGGCACCTTGCCGGACCCGAGCGCAATTTTTATCGATGCGATGGGAAACAGCGTGATGGTGGGCGGGTTAAGTGTGGGTGACGACAACTCAGGCGTGGGCGAGAACAGCCGGACGATCTTCACGCCGACGGAGGGCGGTACATACTTTGTGCAATCAAGGAGCTCAGGTTCCGGCACCTACACGCTGTCGGTAATCGTGCTGGGCGCGAACGGCGCCTCGGAGGCCGACACGGACTTTCCCGAAACCACCAGCACCACCGGCCGAGTCGAGATCGGGGCCTCGGCCACGGGCAACATCGGCACCTTAAATGACGTGGACTGGTTCAAGGTCGTGCTGGAGGCGGGCAAGACCTACCAGATCGACATGAAGGGCGTAGATGGCGGCGGCGGCACCCTGGAGGACCCCTATCTGGACAATATCCGCGACTCATCCGGTAGCGCGATCGACGGCACCGACAATGACGACGTCGATCCGGATAACGACATCTACGACAGCCAGATAATCTTCACGCCGACCACGGCCGGCGCCTACTACCTGGTAGCGTCTCATGCGACCACTGATACCGGCACCTACACGCTGTCGGTGCGCGACATCACATCATCCGACGATTCCGTCAACGTCTCCGAGGGCGTCGCCGTCCTGCTGAGCAACCTCGGGCAAGCCACCGACACAAATTCCTGGGCAGGCATTGAAACGTACGACAGCGCCCAGGGGTTCACCACCGGCAGAGCGCGCAACGGATACTTCCTTGACAGCATCACGCTGGACGTGAAAACGGTCCCCAAGACCCCGGCCGACGTGACTGTCGAGCTGTGGTTCGCGAGCAGCGGGAACCCTGACGCATCGATCGCCACGCTGACGCATGCCACGGGGACCTGGGCCACCGGCCTCAATACGTTCCGTGCCCCGCCGGGCAAGGTCCTGGCGGCCGAAACGAAATACTTCGTGGTTGTGTCCTACAGCGGTGACCGACCGGGGCTCGACCTCGAGAGCACAAGAACACGCTCCGCTGACGACACATCGACGAACTGGACGGTCACCGGTAAGCGTCTCGAACGTCGGAGGGGCACCAGTGGCAGTTGGGCGGGAGTAGCAATAACCCAGTATCTGAAGTTCAGCGTCAGCGCCGCCGAGGTCCCGCCGCCGGACGATTCCGCCAACGTCTCCGAGGGCGACACCGACCTGCCCGCCGACACCACCACCTCCGGCCGGGTCCAGGTCGGCGGCTCGGTCACGGGCGAAATCGACTCCGAAACCGACAACGACTGGTTCAAGGTCGTGCTGGAGGCGGGCAAGACCTACCAGTTCGACATGGAGGGCAAGTCGCACAAACGCGGCATCCCGACGGACCCGATACGCGGCACCCTGACGGACACGTTCTTATTGCTCTACAACGGGTCCGGAACGATCATTACGTCCAACGACGACAGGTACAACGGCGACATCCATCTGAGCTTCAACAGCCGGATTATCCACACCGCCACCGCAGCCGGCGCCCACTACTTGGAAGCGCGTGGCTCGGTCGGCAGAATGGGCACCTACACGCTGTCGGCGCGCGAGGTCAGGCAGGCGGACCGGGTCACTCCGCCGGACGACCCCGGCCAGCCGGCGGACGACCCCAACCGGCCGCGGGTGACGCTGCACCTGAGCAATGACAATCCCTTTGAGGGCAGCCCGCGGGTCACAGTGACGGCGACGGTCTCGCCCGCCTCGTCCGTGCCCTTTACGGTGGAGGTGTCGGCCACCCCCGCGTCGCCGGACGGCGACTTTGGCGACTTCTATGGGCCGGCGCAGGAGGACGACTTCAGCCTGAGCTCAAACCGCACGCTGAGCTTCGCCGCGAATGCGACCGAAAGCTCCGGAACGGTGACTATCAGAACGATTGCCGACAGCCCAGCCGAGCCAGACGTACCCGAGCCGCACGAGCGGGTGACGGTGTCCGGCGTCGTGTCCCGCGAGGGCGTCACTGACCCCGATGACATTACCCTGACCATCATCAACGACGACCGTGAACCCTTCGACATCTGGGTCAGCGTACCGGCGACTGTGAACGAGGACGCGGGGACGGCGACTGTGACCTACACGCTCAGGACCCGGCAGAATGGCCCCCCGGTGATCGGATCGGAGAACATGATCTATGTCCTGGAGCGGGAGGGAACCGCCACGCGCGACGACGACTATACCCGGCCGGACGGCAAGCCCATCGGCAATGTCGACGTGTTTTTCGACGCCGTGCCGGCCTCGGCGTTCTCCCCCAGCCCCACCAGGGCGGTCTGGGAGGCGGAGAGGACATTCACCATCGGGATCGTCGACGACACGGAGGAGGAGCCGAACGAGACCATCGTGTTCCGCGTCCGGGCCGGTTCGAGCAGGTACCAGTCAATCAAGCGCACCATCACCATCCTGGACGACGACACCACGCCCACGGTGGCCATCAGGGCGGTCAACCGGGACACCATAGAGGGCGGGGACGCCAAGTTCACGCTGGCCCGGACCGGCTCCAGGCAGGATTCCCTAATCGTGAGCGTGACGATAAGCGAGGAGGACGACCGCGACCTGCTGGCGAGCGGCGTGCAAACGGAGCAGTTCATATCCATCAGGCAGGACGAGGCCAAGGCGACCTTCACGCTGGATGTGAGAGACAACGTTAGCGGGTCGAGGGACGGCGACATCACCGTGGAGATAGCCCAAACGAGCGTGTCACAGTACGAGATAGGCAGCCCGTCCTCCGCCACCGTGACCGTGGAGCAGGCGACGCACTCGCATCCCAGGTTCAGCCACAGTCATTCCCACTACCGCGGGGGGTACTACGACCAGATATATCCCTACCATAGCCACGGATCCCACACGCACGGCGACACGGGCAACCGCCACTCGGAGACGATGCTGCTATTAGGCGTACTGCCCGATCTGCTGGACGGCGTCGAAGCCGGCCAGCACGTCCACCACGAGGAGGACAGCGGCTATGTGTACCAGGGCCCCAACCTCCGCAACCATGACGATATCTACCACGTTCACGAATGCCGGAGCGTCACCCGCGCCTGCCATGACGCCGAGGACTGGGAATCCGGCACGTACGGCGGCGTCCTGCCCAGGGAGGTCTACCACCGGCATGACAACGCCGAGCCGGGGCATGGCTACAAGTGGCCGGACCTGAGAGCCAACGGCAACCGCCCCGCCGAAGGCCATGTTTACATCGGCGGCGTCTGGCGCGTCCAGGTGGGCGACACCATCACGGCGGACACGTGGCGCGTCTCCGACCCGGACGGCATGAGCAACGCGACGCTGCGCTACCAGTGGCTGGCCGATTACGAGGAAATCCAAGGCGCCACCGGCGTCTCCTACACCGTCACCAACGACGTGGTGGGCAAGAAGCTCAGGGTGATGGTGACCTTCGACGACGATGCCGCCGGCTACCACGAGGAGGTCCTGCGCAGCCGGGCGACCCTGCAGGTGAAGCCAGCGCCTGAGGAGTAAGAGAACCGCTAGCGGGCGACTGAGGGGCAATCGCCGCCAAACTCAGCGCCCGTGTTGGTGGTCCAAACCGCTGGCAAGCCTGCTCAGGGGATGAGGAACACCGATGATCACGCCCCGCCCCGGCCTCACCAGTAAGCTTGGAGCGCCGTTCTGGTCCTGCCGGCGGCGGCACAGCGGGCAACTTGCTCATCTACCAGTTAGTCCATTCCCAGAGCGACGCCACGGCGCCCGGCAACCTCACCGCCACGATTTTTGGCAACGGCATAAAGCTGGATTGGGACGCACCGCAACAGCACGCCGGCGCTGCGACCCGCCACGAGATCCAACGCAGACGTCCCCGCTAAGGGGAGAACACCCTCGGCGTGGGCGTAGCTGACACCGTCTCCACCCGTACCGGATACCAAGGGCAAGGGGTTTTCCCGCTCCGGAGATTGGTGAGGGTCGCTGCCGGCCTACAGCGATGCCCAAATGCGCCGCCAGAAGGCCGCAGAGACCCGTTCAGGGCTAGACAGCAGAAAACGAGGGCACCCCAGAGCCCCAGCGGGTCTGTACAACGCTCTCCGGCGCACGGCCCAATCGTGGCAGCCGCCGCACCACCGGACCGTCAGACCGGATCAAGGCGATCAACGAGCACGGGCCGAGCGAGCGTTCCCGCTGGGTCCACATCGACACGCTGCCGGTTCCCGTACCAACCAAGCCCAAGGGACTGACCGCCACGGCGTCGTATGACCAAGTGGTCCTGACTTGGGACGACCCCAACGACGACACCATCACGGGCTACGTGATCCTGCGCCGCAACCGGGAGAACACGGAATCGGGCCAGTTCAGTCCATTGGTGCCGGACACCGGAACGGCGGCGACCACCTACACCGACGACAGCGTAGAGGCCAATACTTCCTACACCTACCGGATCAAGGCCATCAACGAGGGCGGGGTGAGCGAGCGTTCCCGCTGGTTCCACATTGACACACCAGCAGCGCCGGACTCTGAGGACTCGCCGCCGAAGTAATGGAGGACGGGATCGCCGTGGTGGGGCCAGTGTGGGCAAACGCACCCCGGCACAGGTTCAAACGCCCCCTCCCCACATGGTGAAAAAGTCTGATGAAATTGTGATGTTTGGCACTTACCAGCGGCGCGGGGGTTCCATATGATTTCGGAATGGCAACCATAACTGCGCCGCAGACCGGCCGCCGAAACATAAGCGGGCCGGCCAATATTCAAGAGGTCTCCAGATACCATGACTCCAGGCTCACGCCCCGCTGCCTTGCCGACGTCGCTGACGTTGGCAATAGTCCTGCTGACCGTGATGGTGTCTACAGCACTGTTCGGCCTCTACGTCCATCCGGCCTACGCCTCAGCAGGGTTCCGCCCCAGCCAGGCCCACGGGGCTCTCCGCCACGGCGACCCATGACCAGGTGGTGATCACCTGGGACGACCCCGACGACAGCATCACCGGCTACGTGGTCCTGCGCCTGGACATTGTCCAGTCGGACCTTGTCGCCCTCGCGGATGAAAAGTAGGAGATATGACATGACCGACAAGATGCGGATCGTGGACCATCCAGCCCCGGCAGGAGGCTGGGGTGTTGCTGAGTAATTTTGGGCAGGTGCAATCCACATCGGGTCTGATTATTCGCGATTCTGAAGTTGCTCAGGGGTTCACGACTGGCCCGAATATCCTCGGTTACACACTGGGCAGCATCGAACTGGACGTTTACGGCATTCCCGAAACTCCAACCGACGTGACCGTCGAGCTGTGGTCGGCGACAAGTGAAAGTACGCCCAAGCCCAACGCCCCGGTCGCAACGCTGACCCATTCCACCGGAACGTGGACCGAAGGCCTCAACGCCTTCGACGCCCCGGCGGGGACAGAACTGGCCAGCGACACGGCTTTCTTCGTGTTTGTGTCCTACCCAAGCACAGGTGCAGTAGACCAGATCCTATTGCGGAGGATAAATGGGACATCCGCCGATGCCGGCGGTGCGCCTGGTTGGCGCATCCGCCGATCGTTTTCACGTGAGCGCACCCCACAAGGCGATTGGTCCGGGATATCCATCACGATGAAGATCCAGATCAATGGCAACCAGGTGCTGGGACCCTCGTCCGGGGACCGGCCGGGCACGGTCGTCCTGTCGGCGGCGGAGCCCTTCAGCGCCAGCCAGCCCTACGTGGGCGTGCAGTTGACCGCCGCGCTGGACGACCCTGACACAGGACCGGTTACCGGCCTCAGGTGGCAGTGGTCCAGGTCCATCAACGGGACCGATTGGACTGACATCAACGGCGCCACCTCGTCCAGCTACACCCCGGTCGCCTTCACCCCGGCCGACCTCGACGATGACATCGCACCGCAGGAAGACGAAGGCCGCTACGTGCGGGCCACCGCCAACTACCGGCAGGCGTTCTCCGACCGGACCGTTGACCAGACCGCCCACGGCAGCACCGGAGCTCACGTGAAGTTCGACATATCCGAGCCGCCCGGGGCAGACTTCCCGAGCGACGAAACTACCCCAGGCCGAGTGCGGGCCGGCGGGCACGTCACGGGCAACATTCATTCGGGCGGAAATCCTGACAGATTTGGTGTGGACCTGGTGGCGGGCCGAACCTACCGGATCGACATGGAGGGTTCTTCCACCGGTCGCGGCACCCTGGAACTGCCAAGATTAGCGGAGGTGCGCTTTTACAGTAGCGGCGGTACCTTCCAAGCAGTTTCAGACTCTGCGCTGTCCGGCACCGGCAAGTTCAAAAACGCCCAGGTGACCTTCACGGCGGAAGAGACCGCCACCCACTTCATCAACGCTTGGGGCAGGGCGGTACAACCGGCACCTACCGCCTGACCGTGCAGGAGATCCTGGACGACCTGGGCGTCTGGCACACCGACTGGGGCGCCGAGGAACCGGGAGGCTTCCTGCAACCAGACAATCAGGCCAACGGAAACCTGTACGGCGCCGACGCCACCCAGCGCAGCGGCGGACAACGGGACAAGGACGCGTTCCTGTTCTACCTGGGCTCTGACAAAGCGCCTCTCGACGCCGACTACGTCCTGGCCGTCCGGGGGCTGGACACGCCCCAACTCCAGGTGGAGACGTTCTACGACCTGTCCGGCTTGGACGCCTACATAGACAACTTCAGCCTGGACGACGACTTCATCGAGTTTCCCGAGAGCGGCTCCGGCAACCCCGACCCCGACGTGTCCGACGCCGAGGCCGGACGGCTCAGGAGCGTTGTCCCCCGGCCCGTGGGCAAGTTATTGGGGACCAGCCGGGAGGGAGAGTTCCACCTGGTCTTCAACCCAAGCGCCGAGGACCTGGGGGCCTACCTGGCCGTCATAAAGAGCCACCGGAAGAATGACACCGGCGACTACCAGCTCCACCTGCGCCAAGACGCCAGCGTGTCCGAGCCGGACGGCGAGGATTTCGCTAATGATCACCGGACCAAGGGATACGTGCGGGTCGGCGACCCGGTGACCGGACACATTGGCGACCAAGGCGCCGATGTCGACAGCTTCGCCACCCTGCTTGAGGGCGGTAGGACCTACCGGATCGAAGCCAAGGGGTCGGAAACCGGCGACGGCACCCTGGATGACCCCACTGTATCAAATATTGAGAATCACTGGCCTGACCTTCTGACCGCCTGTAGCGGCAGCACTCCCCAGGAGAGTTTCAGTGCCTGTTCAGATGATGATGGCGGCCAGGGACTCAACGCTTCAGTGGTCTTCTCCCCGGAGAGCACGGGGCTCTATTACGTGGTAATAACCAACGAAAAAGCTGCGTTGAACGGTGATTTCAGTCTCAGCCAGGAGGGCACCTACACGCTATCGGTTACCGACGTGACGGGCATACCGCGCATCGTCGCCGAGGGGGTGCGGGTCACCTCCAGCCCGGCCTCCGGCGACGCCTACGGCGACGGCGAGGACATCGAGATCACCGTCACCTTCAGCGAGGCGGTGTACACAACCGGAAGCCCGCAGTTCGAGTTCTGCATGGGTTCGGGGGAATGCCGGGACGGCGACGACCCACCGGCCCGGCGGCGGGCCAGGCTGACCTCAGGCAGCGGCGCCGCCGAGCTGGTGTTCACCTACCGCGTCGGCTCCGACGACGACCCGGACAATGACGACAACGGCATCTGGATCGGCGACCACACCCGCACCCTGCAGCTGGACGCGGGGGACGCGATCCGGGACGTGGCCACCGGCACGGACGCCATCCTCAACCACGATGAGCTGGGCACTCAGTCCAAACACAAGGTGGACACCAGCTGACGGCGGGCGGCCGCGCCGATTATGGAGGGCAACAGGAAAGCACGCACACCTGGATGAACCGGAGGGCCGCCGCCAACCCAAGGCAACCTTAGTGCCGGGCAAGCGGCGGCGTTCTGCCCCCAGTCGGCGCTCCCGCATACGCAGAGAGGAGGACACAAACCGATGACGTCACCGCGACTTTTCCTGCCGGCACGGAGCGCCGTTCCGGTCCTTCTGGCCGCCGCCTTGGGCATTCTGCTCATCTACCAGATAGTCTACGCCCAGAGCGACTCCACCGTGCCCGGCAACCTCACCGCCACGATTGTTGACGGGGGTGTAAAGCTGGATTGGGAGGCCCCTGAAGAGGACGCCGACACGGTGACGGGCTACGAAATCCAACGCAGCCGTCCCCGCAAAGGGGAGAATACCCTCGGCACCTACGTGGCGGACACCGGCTCGACCCGCACCGAATACACGGACACCGACGCCACGGAACCGGGCCAGCTGTACGTATACCGGGTCATGGCCCTGCGCAAAAGTTCCGGATCCAACTTCGGCGTCGCGGAAGTTCCGGCCAACACACCGACTCCCACGCCTTCTCCCACACCCACACCCGTGCCAGCGTCAACTCCCACTCCCACGCCTACACTGACGCCCACGCCTACACTGACGCCCACGCCTACACTTACTCCAACGCCTGAGCCTACTCTCACGCCTGAGCCTACACTGACGCCCACGCCTACACTTACTCCAACGCCTGAGCCTACTCCCACGCCTGAGCCTACACCTACTCCGACGCCTGCACCTACTCTCGCACCTCAGCCTACGCCGACTCCGACTCGCACTGGGACACCTCAACCGACGCCCACTCCCACGGGAACTGAGGATAGCGGCGAAGCACAACTGACGGGGGTCCGGCTACAGTTGTACGGCTCTCTGGAGCGTAAGACCAGTGTGGAGGTCATCGCGATACCTTCGGGTGCCGAGATCTCAGATGGTGGATTCCTCTATTGGGATCCTGGAAGTGCCGGCCATTTGTGCTGTGCCTACCGGAACAGGAAGGTAATAGCGGCAGCTGAGTTCCAATGCGCCGACGACTACAGGGGCGACGTAACAATCTACGGCGACGCGGAGAGCCCCGACGGGCGGACGTTTGAATCGTCCGTCTCCTTCACGTGTCAGTAGAATTCGCGCGGCACGGACACTACCCCGCAATGACTCCAGTTTCTTAGCTGAATGTTCAACAACCAACCGGCACGCCTGGCCGGGATTCCTCCCGAACGGCAGAAACGTCATCCTCCACCATGACATACCGGGCACCCAGTCCGACCACAAGGTGGACGGCGGCTGACGACGCGGGACAAACCGCAGTCGGGTTGCAGCAGATGGTCTGACCCGAACAGCCCCCATCCATAACCGGCAGATGGGCCGCCGCGTTTGCGGCGGTCCTCTCTTTCAACCCGTTCTTCACCACCAAGAACACCGAATGGAATACCGGACTAGGCCTAAGCCTGTCCTACGACATCGTGAGGGAGCACGGCGGCATCATCATCCCCGAGTCCAAGCACGGTGACTACACTGAGATGACGGTGATCCTGCCGCACACCAAAAAGGCCGACGCCGACTACGATGTTGGGAAGACCGACTCGTGACATCTCGGTAACAATCCAGAATGCGACCAGCGCAACTTACCGAAGATGGCGAGAGCTCAATCCTCTGTCCATGTTTACATTCAAAGTGGGCAGGGCACACCAAACCCGCTTTGTCGGCCATATCCAAATACGACTCTGCGATGACAAGCGGAACTTGACCGGCTGGATGACCAAGTGCAGAGGCCCGCTAGTCATCCAGCAGTCCGTTCCGCACGGCCCAGACCACGATCTCCTGCTTGGATCTGACTTCCAGCTTGCCCTGAATGGCGTAGATGGCGTTCCGTATGGTCACCGGCCTGACCTCCCGGAGCTCTGCGATCTGGGCGTAGGACAGCCCCCGGCAGAACAGCGCCAGTATCTCGCGTTCCCGCTGCGTCAGTGGGCCAGTCTCATCCTCCGGCTCCGCACCCCGGCGGATCCCCTCGAACACCCGACGCACCACGTCCGGGGGCAGACGCAGCTCACCCGCCGCAACCTCCCGGATCGTGTCCAGCAGGCGGTCCATGCCCGACACCTTCTGCAGGTAGCCCGTCGCCCCGGCGGCCACCGCCTCGATCACCGCGTCTTCCTCCGTGGACGCCGTCAGCATGACCACCCGCACGTCGGGCGCCGCATCCATGATCTCCCGGCACGCCTCCACGCCGTCCTTGTTGGGCATCATGACGTCCATCACGACCACGTCGGGGGACAGCTCCGCGGCGGCCCGCACCGCTTCCTCACCGTCCCGGGCCTGGCCCACCACCTCGAGTTCTTCCGACCCCGCCAGCATCGCCTGCAGGCCCTCTCGCATGATCGAGTGGTCGTCAACCAGCAGCACCCTGATGCGGCGGGACTCCGTACCGCTGGGCTCCGTGCAGCAGGTCTCGGTTGTCATCCTATGCCTCCTCTCGGTTGCGGGCCAACGGCATCACGCAGGTCACCCTGGCCCCTCCGGCGAGGCCTCGCGGTTCCACCACCAGGCGCCCGCCCAGCCGCTCAGCATCGGCCCCCATGTTGGCGAACCCGTGGCCACGTTGGGCGTAGTCCTCGGGCAGGCCAACGCCGTCGTCCGATACCGACAACCTGACCTCGTCCTTCCCGAAGTCCAGTTCCACCAGCACCCGACTGGCCTCGGCATGGCGAAAGGCGTTGGTGAGCGCGTTATGGGCGATCGAGAACAACAGGCTCCGGGCCTCCACCGAGAGATCCGGCTCCTTCCCCTGCTGAACCAGTTCCGCCGGTACCGCGGTGATGGCCGTGAACGTGGCCACATGGGAGCCCAGGGTTCGGCCCAGCTCCCGGCCGTCGAAGATGCTTCCCATGTCAATGGGGTGCCGCAGCTGCCAGATGGCGGTCTTGGACAGCAGAGCAGTAGCCTCCAGACGGGCCGTGAGTTCCGGGTTGGAGTCTCCAGCCAGCCGCTTGGCCGAGTCGATTCCCAAGCCGATCATGTAGGCGGACTGGGCCGTGGTGTCGTGAATGGACTGGGAGAGCTCGATCCGCTCCCGCTGCAGGGCACCCTCCCGTTCCACCGACGCCCGCCACCTGGTCCGCTCGAACCGGGAGACCAGGTTGACCGCCGCCACCACGCCGTACATGACCACGATCCTGGCGAACAGGGGCTTCTCTTCTCTGGCCTCAAGGTCGACCCCGTCGCCAACGGTCAGGCTGATGACGAGGTAGAGCACGGCCACCGCCGTAACAAAGGCCATGTTGAGCCGGAAGGAGGTGAAGAACGCCCCAAAGCCGGCCAACACCGTGTAGTACAGCAGGTGGAAGAAATAGTGGCTGAAGCCACCGCCCACCACGGTCCCCGCTGTTATCAGCAACACATCCAGGGTGCAGAGCGCGAAGATCCAGCGCCAAGTCATCGCCCGGTTGGACGCCAGCCGGTAGTGAACGTAGGCGCTGAACCCCACCAACACCAAGTACAACAATGCATACGCGGCGTACCGTTCCGGGCCGTACCAGGGGCGGTAGACCAGTTGCACCAAGCAGGTGGCAACCATGAACCAATGCACCCAGACCCAGACAGACGCCACGTACCTGAGGCCGTCGGGGTCTCTACGGTTGAGGGTCCAGTCGTTGGCCCGGAAGACGCTGACGGCGGTCCCGAGCAACTGCGAGGCGCGGTGCTGGCGCAACGATTCCAACATCTCCTCTCCGGAAGGCACGTGACCTGGTGAGGCGTTCCAGTGGTTTCGAGGTGCCCTACGGGCCTGCCTCAGGGCCAATCTAGCCACGACCGGCGGTGAGTGCAAGATTGGAAAGTACCTCCCGACGTAGCAAAAATACCCCCGTCAATACGGGCAAATGCTATTCATAGAGAATGCAATCCGCAACAACTGCACCCATGCGGAGTACGTAAACGATCGACCAGCCAGACCGCCTCGACAGCGGCGCCGGGTTTTACACGCCCTACACGACGCTACGTAAAGCAATGCCTACGGCGCTACGTCGGCAGTTATTGCCGAATCATCCTGAGCCAGCAGGGCAGGACAACGATTCAAAGGCCAAGGCGACAGCTCAAGTAGCCCCGAATCCGGCGCACCACAGATTATGGATTTCGTACCGACGCCGCCTACTTGAACAATCCTACTGTCGAGGAAAGACAACAGGAACTGGTCAACATACTGAGAAACGTCGTCAAAAACCCAGAACACTACGACGGCATCATCGTCTACGGCAGTCCAACAACCGACGTCAACGAACACGTCAAGGACGCCATCGCCCTGCTGACGGAACACGGCACAGAGGTCACGTTTATTCAGTAGGGGGAACCCGCAGCGCAGCGGATCAGATGAAAGCTCGTTCACCTATCTGATGGGCCAATCCGGCGTCACCCACATCTACCGGAGACCCAAAAAGGGGATGTCAAAGTCAATCAAACCAACGTCGCTGAGGTGGGATACATGGGACAGGCGATTGAGGACGAAAACACCCATCCGATCTGCCTGAGAAATCGCCATAGAGGGTACAAATACGATCTGTGACGGCGTTTTTGACACTTGGACGACCCAGATCATCCGAGGCGGAAAACCGACCTGAGAGCGCGTTTTTCAGGACCGAAACAGGAAGGTACCCAGGGTGGATGGCGCCTTGACCACGCAACCGATGGCACCAGCCGTCCCGCCAGCGCGCAACACGTCGGCATCGTCGATGCAGTCGCCGCCAGCCAGCGCAGACGCCACCAGCGTCATCACCTTGTCGCCAGGATGGGCTCGGACCGGCGCGTCGCCCAGGTCGAGATGCCGGTCAACCAGCTGTGGTAGGCCCAGGTGCAGGGCCAGCGTGGCGGGCAGGATAGCCCAGCATTGGCCACCAGGCGGTGGTCGTCAAAGGCGATTTGGATGCGGTCGGGTTGGTCATCTGCTAGCATCTTTTGGGTGCTCCTGGCCTGGGGACGGTTTCCTGTTTCAAAAGCCATTATCCCCGATGCACAGGAGCACTTTCTTACCCCTTCAGCACACCGCCACACTCATCTTTTCGGTGGATTGGGGCTAAACTAAAGCCAAGGTGGGATGTACATTTAAGTGGCGATGATGATCAGCTGGGTTAAGCCCGTGAATCCCTCTCATCCGTACTTGGAGAACGACCCGGCTCCGCCGTTGGACCCCCACCATCTGCGCATTTCACCTTGGCTTTAGTTTAGTAGCGCGTCACCGCAGTCGATCTCGCGTTGCGGAGCAGGTTTTACGCCGTCCAAAAAGGATGACACCGACCCCAGCAAGCAGCGAGAGTGAAGCCACTCCATGCTAGAGAACAACTCACCGAACAGTACGCGCCAGTAAACAACGGCGGAAGCAGAACGGTTCAACCAACGGGCGGGTTTAAAACCCGCCCGTTGGTGCTGAGGGACCCGCCCAACAGCACCAGCACGCCGCCACAGCGACGGATACGGACGGAGAGGCCAAGCCCGACCGGGCACCCTCCCAGCGGCACGCTGAAACCCACAAAGCGCAGCCACGGCGTCTACAATCAGCACGGCACACCGCCAACACAGGCGGTGCGCTTGGCGACCGGCGCCCAACTGCCGTTCAGCGCAGTTGCCCCACAATGCCAAGGAGAAGAAACAGTGAACCAGACCATAATCATGCCCATTGGGATCATCGAGGAGCCGACGCCGGCAGGCGCGACCTTCCGATTGACCCCCCAAGGACAGAACCCGGTCCTCGAAATCGGCGCCCACGTGACCGTTTGGAGATACCACCCCGAACAACTCGCCATTGCGAAGTACAACGGACGTATCACCCGCGTGGGCGACGACACCGCCGCGTTCGCCGTTCTCAGGGCAGAAGTAGACGAGAGATGGCCTGCCGAAATCAACCCGTTGGGGGCCGGAGCCCCGGTCTATCTAGCCCTGAGAGGCTCCTTCGAACCCGACACCAGCCGCACGGCGACCACCGTAACGCTGGATGCCCCAGAGGACAGCCAGGAATGAACCACATGCCACTCATCAATGCCGACAACGCTGTACTATTAAGCAATCGACCCGACTGTGCTACCCTAACGCCCATATTTGAGCAAACCATCCGGGTGCAGGACAGATGCAAGAGAAACCGAACTCTCAGCCAAGCGGCGACCCTCACAGCAATGCGGGAGGTCCAGTGCCCATGAGAATGGCAGAACAGAACCCGGTCAGCCACCTCCTGGACGGAATGGTGCATTGCCGGAGGTGCAACACGCCCATGGCGACCACAGGAGAGTCCTTCGGGGAGACGCCCAAGTATGTATGCCTCTCCAGCCCAGAAGGCTGCGATACCCCGGACATCCCGGCCGAACCCCTCAACCGACTCGTGGTCGAACGCGTGATCCAGGCCGCGCTGGAAGTCGAGAACACCAAGCGGGTAGCCGAGACCGTCCAAGACGATGCAAGGCAACGCAGCGAAGAGTACAGGGCTGCCAAGTTCACCGTGGCACTGGCCTCGTTTAATATCTCTCACTTCGATCCGTTGTCACCCGTACGTCCACCTCGACGGCACCGTCCTGAGCTGGACCCAGAAATGGAAAGACTTCTCCGCCTGGATGAGGGCGAATATATCGAACCGTTGCGCAGACTCGACCAGTACTGGAGCTCCACGGGAGACACCGGGCAGATCGAACAATACGCTCTAGATCTAGACACCTACCTGCGTCCCAGCAACATCAGCACCACTAAGACCATCATGGATACCGCGGTGGATGAGATCCAAGTCGGCCGAGGATCCGCCACCATCAAATACAGCATCCCCATGCCCCCAGGTAGTGGAGCCGAAGGCAGAACCCAAGAAGAGTTTGACCTGCCAAGCTGATAACCAAGGCAGACCGGGTCCCGGACCCCGCCCCAGACTACGGTGCATCTCCAAGAACGAACACCGGCTCTGCAACATCTCCCCTGGAAACCCATACCACCCGGCAGAATGCCGTCTTGTCCTCCAACACTCTGGAACCCGAAACTACCAGGGACAGAAAATCCCTCACGCTGGCTGCCAACCCGTCCACCGGGTATTGCTCGCCGGCCAGCCACTGCACCAACTCGCGTTCCAACGGTGACTCCCTCCCGATGGTATCGTCCGGCAATTGACGGGGAGCACCAGGCCCCTCGAATGCCCGGTACAATTCCAGCGACTCGACGGTCCAGTCTTCGACCATCGCCCCTAAAACTGCCCCGCCGATGAGACGCATAACCTCGGCGCCCACATCAGCGTGCGAACGTCGCAACTCACAGGAGTAACCAGCCTCGCCGTCGCTCATTTCTCACTTAAATCCGTCAAGAGTGATCACCCGAAAATACGCAAAAATAGCCAGGCCCTGAGTTCGCAAATGGGAAATATGCTACCATTAATTATAGCGTGTAGACGCCAGAGGAACGACTGGTAAATGTCACTAAAAATAGCCGGGAGGTAGCTCGGATGAGCCAACTTACGGAGACGGATCACACCTCAGTAACCATCCCTCGGGACAGCCCCGGCAGCGAAACCAAGGGGAGCGCCTTACCCATAGGGACAGTGCTCAGGCGGATGAGAGGCCAAAAGAGCCTCCGTGACGTGGAGAGAGATACCGGCATTGCCAACTCCCACCTGTGCAGCGTGGAAAGGGGCAACCAGCAGCCCGGACTCAAGTTCCTGGGCCGCATGGCCAGCTACTACCAGACCAGCATCGCCGAGATCATCCGCCAAGCGGAACTCCTCAGGGACTGCCAAGCGGACCCCGAGCAGGTCGTGGCAGCCGACGTAGAGCGTTCCTACCGGTTCGTAACAGAGGACCCCAGGCTTCAGCCCTGGGAGGAGCCACAGGGAGTCCTGTCCATCGAAGCCAAACGTCAGGTCGTCAGGATGTACGAGATCCTGACCGGAAGAATGCTCCTGAACTCAACGACAGACAACCCCTGAGCGAATCAGTAGCCCACACCAGCAGTAACCGGCACAACCAGAGCGGACCGGAGGTGCGGATATGCCCGCGAAGAAGAAAAATGACGGAGAGCCCAAAAGAGTCGTCTTCTACATCAGGTTTTCCAGCTGGAAACAAGATGCCGAAAACTCCAAGGAAGGACAGCTTAACGCCCTACAAGACTACGCAGATTCCAATGGGAAAATTTGCGTAGGGATCTACATCGACGAAGCCATCAGCGGAAAGAGAGACGACCGGATGGAACTTAACCGGTTGATGCGGGACGGCCAGAGCCGGGACCGGCCCTTCGACGAAGTCCTGATCTGGAAATTCGACAGGTTCGGCCGCCAGGCCAGCACCATCGACCGCCGCGCAACGGATCTCGAGAGCCTCGGCATTGCGGTCACCGCCATCCAGCAACCCATTGACGGAAAACCCGCCGTGGTGAGGTTCGTCCGGAACCTGTTGGGCAACATCAGCGAGTTCTTCAGCGACAACATGGGCGAGGACATTGCCCGAGGACGGAAAACCTCTGCCGGCCATGGGGTCTGGACCAATTCGTCCGTCCCGTTCGGACTCATGAGGGAATACCGGATGGACAGAGGCCGGATGCGGCCGTTCTTGGTACCGGATCCCAAGACCGCATGGATCATCGTGCAGTTGTTCGGCATGTACCTCGATGGCACCGGAACCTCAAAGATCGCCAAGACTTTCCGGGACGAAGGTGTGCCAAACTCCTCCGACAAGCCATGGACTCCAGGCCTGGTCAGGAAGAGGATAAAAAACATCGCATACGCTGGCTTTGTCCATTACGGAAAGCGCTCAAAATTCGATGATCTAGAAGTGCTGGCGCCTTGGGCCGAAATGGAGCTCATAATCCTCGAAGAATACAACAGGGCGCAGGAGATAATGGCATCCCGCACCCCGAAGGAAAACCACCCGCGAGAGATCGCCAGCGTCCATATCCTCAGCGGACTGGTCTACTGCGACAAAGGCAACTACAAGATGAGCCCCACCGGCGGGGAACGCAGTTACTACAACTGCAACGGGAGGCGTGCCGGAATATGCCCGTCCTGCGACACCCCCAATCCGAGGGCGGAACATTTGGACGCTGCCGTGCTCGAACACGTAATCAACAGGATACTCATTGAGGAGAATACGGGAAGGATCATCGCCATCGTCGCCAAGAGCCAGACGGAAACCACGATGGCAGTGGAAGAAGAACTGAAGAATGTCAGTATGGAAATCGAGAACCAAAAGGAATACAGAAACAACCTGCTCAGGCTGGTCGAGACCGGAGGCGCCGTACCGACAGACATCTCAGAAAGGCTGGATGAAATCAGGGCGACACTGACCCAGTTGGAATCCAACGCCCTGAAAGCAAAGGCCAAGTTGTCAAACGAGAAGGCTCTCACATCAAACCCCCAAAAGGTGGCTGCTTACGCCAAGAACCTCGATACCTATCTCCGGGGAACCAACCTGGATCTCACCAAGCAAATCCTGAATGAATTGATAACGGAAATAAGAATCCGCCCAGGAGAGGAAAAAGACACTGCAACCGTGATCATCAGGTACAGGATCCCCATGCCGCCCAAGGGTTGGACCGAGAAGGCTGACGTAGAAGAATTGCTGTTCACCAAAGGTATGCGCTCTTTAGACTCCCCCGTTCACTCGGGGATGCGCCACTGCTGCTTACGCCAGGGGTTGAGGGTGTTTTTTGAGCCGCAGCCTGACCGTCTCGTGGGATAGCGACGTCGCCAATCCCAATTCAACCACCTTGTCGGCTAACAAACGCAGGGTTCAGTGGTCATGGCCCTCGGGGGCGTCGCTGCACACCAGGGCAATCAGGTGGGCTTCACCCCGATCATCCAGCTTGCGATACCGATTGGCTTGGGGATGGTCGTGTAGCACGCCGTGCAACCCCTCCTCGGAATACCGCGGAATACCGCCGTTTGGTGCGGAACACCGTGCGCGGCGACGTGTCCAAAGCTGCGGCCACCCGTGAGGCGCTCCCCCCGTCGTCCGTCTTGAGCAGGATGCGCGCCCGATTGATGACCCGAGCCGAGCGCTGACCACTGCAGATTAACTGACGAAGTCGGTCCCGATCTTCCCATGACAACCGGACCGCGTATTTCTCCCGAACCATGAGTGCCACACCTCCCGCACCGCTGTTGGCCAGTCAGCGTACCAACCAGGGCCCGTTTCACGCTTCATCTGCCCTTTCAGGTTTGACTGAATACTAAGGTGACCGATGTCCGGAAGGCTGCCTGGCGCAACACCGGGTGCGCTTCCCCATGGTTGGTGAGTCTGGAAACTTACGCCTTTCCTACGCTGGGCGACCTTCCAGTTGGTCAGATCAGCGGTGCCGGCGTGCTGGTGTGAACCGCTTGGTCAACCATCGCCGAGGATGTCGCATGACATCTTCGCTTTAGCCACGGGCTTTGCCTGCATGGTGGATTTCCAGTCGGCATCGGTTCCTCAATTTGAGCTAATCATGGCCAGGTTTGCCTGGGAGCGGATGTAGAGTTCACCACGTTAGCGGCCAATAGTGACCATGCACGGTGATAAACTGCCCCCAGAAGACCAGTCTGGGCAAAAATTATCGATTGCGCTGTATAAACGCCAAAGGAGGCTTCATGTCAACCCAAACCCAGGAAATCAAGAACATGAGGCTCATTTCCCATGTCGATTTGCATGGGCACAACAATCTGGGCGAAGGAGTGGACCTGCACCAGACGGCCGGCGGCCGGCGTATCTTTTACATGGCCCACGAAGGCCCGCCCAAGGACTTCACCAGTGTTGACGTTACCGATCTGGCCAACCCCAAGGTGGTGGCCCAGACCGATTTGGACTATAACCACTTGCGCTCCAACTCCCTGTCCATCGTTGGCGACACGATGCTGGTGGCCTACCAGTCGCGCGAGCACAACCAGCCCGGTACCGGCATGGGGGTCTACGACATCGGCAACCCGGAGGCGCCAAAACGCATCGCCTTCTATGACGCTCAGGGTCCAGGGTCACGCGGCTGCCACTGCCTGTGGTGGGTCGATGGCGACTATGCACACCTGGCCACAGGAACACCCGATTCCCGGCCCACCGATCCGAAGGACGATCAGTTCTACGTGGTAATGGACGTGAAGGACCCCTCAAATCCGCGGGAAGCCGGCCGCTGGTGGCTGCCGGGGACTCAGGAAGGCGACGACGCACCGCCGCCGGCGCGGCATCCTCAGTTCGACGTGGGCCACAGCGTCCATAACACCAACGTTTACCCAAACCGACCCGACCGGGCCTATTGCGGCTGGAAAGACTCGGGTGTCATCACGTTGGACATCTCCGACGTGTCCCGGCCGTCGATGGTTGCCCAGCTGAATTACGCGCCTCCGTTCCCGGGGTTCACCCATACGGTTCTGCCTTTGTTCAGCCGCGACCTGCTGGTGGTGACGCAAGAGGCCACCGCCCTGGGAGGAGCGGACTACCCCAAGCTGGTGTGGCTGATGGACAATCGGTTGGAGAGCAACCCGGTAATCATCAGCACGTTGCCAATGGCCGACACCGACGACTTCTTCAACCGACCGGGACGTTATGGGGCGCACAACATCCATGAAAATCGTCCGGGCCCCCTGTCCCTGCGGTCGGATACTCTGGTGTACGCCACCTTTTTCAACGGGGGCATCCGGGTGTTCGACACCACCAATCCCTTCCAACCCGAGGAGGTCGCCTACTTCGTTCCGCGGATACCCGACGGAGCCGACGCCAACGGCATTAACGACGTGCACGTGGACGAAAACGGCATCATGTACGTGGTGGACCGGTTGCAGGGTGGCCTGTACATCCTGGAGCTGAACCTCTGAGTACCAGCCGTTCTTTTTTGGGTCGGTTCCCATTATTCGACCCGTAATTGCGAGCGCACCGTGGCGACCTCGTTGAGTGGGCGACGCATTCTCGTCAACGAGATTACTGCGTCGCTACGCTCCTCGCAATGACGTTTAACCAACTTGGCCGATTCGTGATAATCGGAAGGCCCTGGGTGCAAAGCAGACCCAAATTGACACTCCTGCGGCCCACGGCGATAATCTCAAAAATTCCCATGGGAGGGTGCGGGTTTGCCTGAAACTGCGGACGTAGTTGTGATTGGCGCCGGTGTGGTCGGTTGCTCGGTCGCTTATTACTTGGCCCGGGAAGGTGTCAACGTGACCCTCCTGGAGCGGGAAGCCATTGGCAGCGGGGCCTCCGCCCACGCCACCGGTTCCCTTAGCCTGCTGGGCGCTGAGTTCTCCCCAGGGGCGTCCTTTCAAATCGCCCGGGCCTCTTCCTCCGAGTTTCAACAGATCGTCCCCGAACTGGAATCCGCCACCGGCATGGACCTGCTCTACCAGCGTCGTCCTTCTCTCCGGTTGGCCCTGGACGACGAGGAGGCCGGTCTGATTAAAAGCTTGATGGTCTGGCAGCAACCCCACGTCAAGATGCGCTGGATTGACGCCCGGGAAGTCCACTCGATCGAACCCCGCCTCTCCCCCTCCATCATCGGCGCGGTGTATGAGGACGAGTCCGCCCAGGTGGACAGCTACCGCCTTAACCCGGCCCTGGCCCGGGGCGCCGAACTCAAGGGCGCCAACATCCTTTACCGGGAAGTAACCGGCCTGGTCACCGGCGGCCCCACGATTTCCGGCGTCAAGACCGCCGTAGAAGACATACACTGCGGCGCGGTGGTGGTGGCTGCCGGCACCTGGAGCCGGGCGTTCACTCCCTGGCTGGGCTTCCCCGTTCCGGTCTGACCCATGAAGGGGGAGCGCCTTTTGCTCAACTACCCCGGCGAACCCCTGCCGGTGCTGATCAGCTCTCCCAAGCGCGGTCACATGATCAGCCGGATGGACGGTTTCACCAGCGTCGGCAGCACCGGCGGTCGGGACTACGACCAGAAGGAGCTTTTCTGGGGCGAGGAGTTTGACCGCCAGCCCACCGAAACTGCCCGGTTGGAACTCCTCCAGCGCGCCATAGATGTTTTTCCCGATTTGGAGCGTGCCGAGTTGGTTCAGCAGCTTGCCGGTTCCCGCCCACTGAGTCCCGACAGCAAACCCATCGTCGGCCCGGTCCCCGGTCGGGAAGGCGTCCTCCTGGCTACCGGCCACACCACCAAGGGCATCCACTTGGGGCCCATCACTGGCCGCATCATCACCGATTATATCTGCCGTGGTTCAACCCGGGTCGTCTCCGACATGAGCGAATTCCTCCCCGACCGCTTCGCAGATTTCGCCGACGCCGACTTCCTCACCGCCGCCCAAGCCGTGGAGGAATAACCGCTATGGGGCCGGGTAATTGTCCAGCCACCACCGGGCGATGTCGATGCGACGGGGCAGCCAAACATCGGGCTTGCCCTTCACATATTCCAGGAACCGGCGTAACGCCGCCGCCCGGGCCGGCTTGCCGATGATGCGGCAATGGAGTCCCACCGACATCATCTTGGGGTGGGTTGCTCCCTCCCGGTAAAGAGTGTCGAAGCAGTTGCGAGCCGATTCGAAGAAGTCGTTGGGCGTTGACAACTGGCCACGCCAAAACCCGTAGTCGTTGACCTCCAACGAGTAGGGCACCACCAGCCACGGGTTTCCGTGAACCTCGGTGTAATAGGGCAGGTCGTCGTTGTAGGCGTTGCAGTCGTAGACGAAACCGCCTTCCTCTACCACCAGTTCCCGGGTGTTCACGCTGGGCCCGTAGCGCGTGTACCAGCCCAGCGGCCGCTGCCCGGTGGTGCGGGTGATGGAGGCCACGGCCTCATTGATGGCCAGCCGTTCCGCCTCCCGGTCCATCTTGTAGTATTCTTCCCAACGGTTGCCGTGGCCCATTACCTCGTGTCCCAGGCGAACGACCTCCGGCCCCACTTCAGGGTTGCGTTCCAAGGCCAGGGCGCACGCGAAGAAGGTCGAGTCGACCCCATACTCGTCCAACAGGTCCAGGATGCGCCAGACGCCGACCCGGCTCCCATACTCGAAGAAGGACTCATTTGCCAAGTCCCTCTCTCCTCTGGCGACCGGCGACGGCGACTCGCCAACCGTCTCGCCATGAGGGTCCCCGTCCAGGATGGAATTTTCGGACCCCTCCTCGTAGTTGACGACAAACGATACGGCAATCCGGGCGCCGTTGGGCCATTCAACCACCGGCGGGTTGGGGCCGTAGCCGATTAGGTCGCGTCCTGCCATGAGATTGCTCCTCCTTCTCCCCGGTGTGACCCCGGGCCGATTCAGAAGGCCACGAACGGACTGGAATCTGCGGACGCTTGGGTAAACCGAAAGGGCCGGTTAGCCGCCCCGCCAGGGGTTGATTCCGGTGGTCTTCATCCGCATCCGGTAGACTGAACTACGGGCGGTGAAGTACATGGTACGGTAGTCGGGGTCACCCCAGGCGCAGTTGGCCGGAATCTCGGGCAACCGGATTATACCCACTAGGGAACCGTCCGGCTCGAAGACCCAAACTCCTCCCGCGCCGGTGCAATACACCCGGCCGTCGGTATCAACTTTCATCCCATCGGGGACGCCGTCCTCCGCCGAGTGCATGTTGGCAAACAGCCGACTATTGCCCACCGAGCCATCGGGGGCCACGTCGTAGGCCCGGATGTACTGGTGAGTACAAACCTCCCCCCGTTCCTTCTCCGCGGCACATTCGTCGCCGCGCCGGGTGTTGTCGGCGTACAGGATAGTTTCGTCGGGAGAGAAGGCCAGGCCGTTGGGAGATTCCAAGTCGGTGACCGCCGCGGTCACCGTGCCGTCGGGGGCGATGCGGTGGATGCCGTGGAAGTCAATCTCCCGCTCTTCCGGGGGCAGGCGAAGGCCGGGGTTGGTGAAGTAGATGCTGCCGTCGGAGCGGCACACCACATCGTTGGGCCGGTGCAACCGCTTGCCCTCCCAGCGGTCGGCGATTACGGTGATGGAGCCGTCGGGTTCCCAACGGGTCATCTGCCGGGCATCCCCTTCGCACATTATCAACCTGCCCTGGAGGTCGAAGGTCAGGCCGTTGGCGGCGCCGCTGTTTTCCCGTATGACCTCGGGTTCGCCACCGGGCGTCAGGCGATAGATGACGTTGATCCGGTTGTTCACGAATAACAGGTAGCCATCCGGGTGCCATAGAGGCCCTTCGGTAAACTCGAACCCGGTGGCCAGCCGTTCCGCTTCGGAGGATTCTACGATTTGATCCAGACTATCGGGCATGGTGGCCTCCTGATACTGGTTGGTCGGAATGGCGGCGCTCCACCGGTGGACTGATGACCGTCTCGCTCAGCCTTTCGGCGATTTAGCGGATGGTGTCTTCCAACCACCGGTGCAATTACACCCTTTACGGTTCGCTGGCTCGTATCTGGCGCTGACTATATCATGCCGAGCCAGCCGCGGGTCGTGTGAACAGCGGGCCGACGGGACTGATGCTCACGAAGGGCGACCCCGGCATATCGAGCCGAGCCAGGCGCCATCAGACACCCGCTGCATGATGAAGTTCTATTGCCGGAACTTGGGCATCACTTCCTTGGCGAAAAGCTCCATTGAGCGCAATACCCTGGAGTGCTCCATACTACCGAAGGACATGCTGGCGCCAAAGTACCCGATGCCGTGTTCGTCCCTTAACCTGGTGATTCGCTGCACACATTGCTCCGGCGTGCCAAAGTAAGCAGTAGTCTCCAGTTCCGACTCATAACTGGCCGGTTTGACGGTGCGGGTTCGGCGCCAGTGATCCAGGTCCACATTGATTTCATCTCCGTAGGTCAAGGTGCGTCGGTAACCACCCAGATCCCGTACCCAGGTCAGGGATTGCCTCGGGTATTCCCGGGCTGTCAGTTCGTCTTCCTCCAGGTACACAAACCGGAAGTAGGGCATTTCCTCCAGAGGCAGATCCTTTCCAGCAGCGGCGCAGCGTTCAGCATAAAGGGAAAACAGGCCCAGGTTATCGGCTTCCGGGGTAGAGAAGCTGGTCAGGATGGGCAGGTCTCGCGATACGGCAACGTCCACGCTGGCGGGGGTGCGGGATACGGCCAGATACACCGGGGGATGGGGTTGTTGCACGGGCCAGGGAGCTATCGTAAGGTCTTTCACCTGATAAAATTCGCCCTGAAAGGTGAAGTCGGACTCGGTCCACAGCCCCAGGATAATGTCCAAGGCCTCCTGAGTTCGCGCGTCCCGGGTGTCAAAGTCGATGTTGAAGTTGCCGTACTCGTAATCTGCCGAGCCGCGTCCAACCCCGAAGTCCAGCCGGCCATTGCTCAGAACGTCCAGCATGGCGCTCTCTTCAGCCAGGAAAATGGGATTGTGGAATGGCAAGACGCTGACGCCAGCCCCGATGCGAATCTTCCTGGTACGCGCGGCAATGTGGCTGAGCAGTGGCATCAGGGAGGGACAGATGCCGTACCGGCTGGAGTGATGCTCCGCAATCCAGATCGAATCAAAGCCGACCTCCTCGGCGTATTCAACCTGTTCCAGCATTTCACCAAAGATCCGGCTTTGGGCGCTGCTCTCCTGCTCTGTCCACGAACCGAGCAAAAACAGGGCAAACTTCATGATGGAAATGGGCCTCCTTCAAACTAATCTGGAAGGAATTCTACAGGTCTTGGAGAAAATTTGCTCACTGGTGCCCATCTTGCGGCGAGGAAATTTCGCTACTCAAATTTCCCGATTGTGACAGCGAATATCGTAGAACTGATGGCGGATTACGTCATCACGGCCTCGGGTATTTCAAACGTGTTGCGCCTTAGTGTTTTGTGCCTTGGAAACCGAGGTGCAACCACTTCGCTAGGTCATTTTGTATGCGTCGTTGTTTAGGAACCGATGCGTTTTTCTTGGGCTGACCGTAGACGGCACATTACGGGTGCTTCCAACCATGTCGCGTTCAATTGCCCTTAGGCGTTGGCGCACGAGGACTCAGCAAACTAGATACCGCGGTCTGGTTGAGGGATTTTCCGGGGAGCACCTACCGGAACGCCTGCACTAGGCTTCATAGCCGGGTAAACAGCTGGTCGCCAGACCGAATCGGCAGGCATATTTAGTGCCGAAGCTGACCGCTGGAAGTTGGTCAAGCTGCCCAGCCCGGTCCAACCCCGGATTTGGTCGGTATCCGTGATGCCTTGCAACGTCATGTCTCGACCCACCGAAATGGTCATTTGCCGTATGAAACGGCGACACTTCATTCTCAATAATCTGCCCTTGCCGCAGACACTCCAGGAGCTATTCCTGCCGTAGTTTTGAGTTGCAGAATCTACTAAATACTGACACCGGCGGGTTGAGAATTATTCGGGAAAATTGTAGAATTTAGGCAGTCGAATAAGTACAAAAAACGGCCGCCTAGAGTTCGTAGCTCCAAGGCGGCCTTGCCCCCCGAGAACCCTTCAAAAAGTCCAGTGGGCTACTTCTATTCTAATTCTACCCGAAACTCTACACAACCCCCTAAATCAGGCTACGGCTTTCTGGAAGCCGTGATCGAGGGGGTTATTTCACATTCTGCAGCCCTAATAAACGTTCTCGAGGAGCCGCACCGAAATGGTGGAAACCCGGGTTACCCGGCCTCAGCCATGCTCAGTGCCTACGTCATGCAATTCGTCCTCAGAGAGCCCTACGCCAACGGTTTCTTGGACAAGCTTGGCGGCAACGAACGCTTCTTGCGCATTTGCTGTTTGCCCCACGCTCCCAGCGAGGGCGCGTACAGCAGGTTCAAGAAGAAACTGGTCGAAATACCAGACTTCATGGACTACATCGACAAGATCATTGCGGACGTATTCCTGGAATGCGGGGAGGAGATCGAACGGTTGCGGGAAGCCGACATCGTCCCAGCAGACAAGCCCCCGCTGGGCGAATCCCTCGTCATGGACAGCACCGACGACGAAGCCTGGGCGCGGCCCGGCAGAAGGAGCCGGAAGACGGGCGAGGAAAAGCCCTCCAAGGACCCGAACGCCAAGTGGGGTCACCGGACCGCCAAGAATGTGCGCTCTGCCAAGCCGAGTTCCAGGAAACGCGGTAAGGGCGGAAGTTCCAAGAAAGGCGCCAGCGCGGGAAACGACACCAAATCAGGCCGAAAGGAAAGCAAGGACGAGTTCTACTTCGGCTACAAGGTCAACGTTGTCGCCGACGCCAACTATGGATTGCCACTGTTCGGCACGACCCGTCCAGCCAACGCGAGCGACGTGGTGGTGATGGTCCAGGACCTGGACGACTGTCTGGCTCTTTACGAGACGCTGGGACCGCGGTATTTTTTGGGGGACAAGGGTTACGACAGCATAGAAAACATCAAGCATTTGGTCAGCCTTGGGCTGATACCGGTGGTCGCCGTCCGGTTGCCTGCAAAGGACGAAGAGACCGGCAAGCGGTTGTACGACGGCATCTACGAGGCAGAGGGTCGGCCAACGTGCGTCGGCGGCAAGCCGATGCAGTACGTCGAAACCGACGCGGAGCAGGGCCACCTGTTCCGATGCCCCGCTGAGGGCTGCGACCTCAAAGGCAAGGTCCACTTCTCGCGGTATTGCAACTCCACGCACTACGAGAAGCCCGAGGGCAAACTGCTGAGGATAGTGGGGCTGCTGCCCCGCTGCTCGGAGGAATGGAAGGCAAAGTACAAGCTGCGGACCGTGATTGAGCGGTACTTCAGCAGCGCCAAGCACAGTCGCTTGATGAACGTACACCGGTACCTCAACATCAGCAAGGTGTCGCTACACGC
This sequence comes from Dehalococcoidia bacterium, assembly GCA_965220105.1. GTDB lineage: Bacteria > Chloroflexota > Dehalococcoidia > Lucifugimonadales > UBA3495 > Bin87. Next base: position 1,253,962 of record OZ244811.1, read on the forward strand.
GGCGATGTCGATGCTCGCATACTTGGCCACCGCACTGGCTCACCTCCAAGCTGACGACTACGCCCACATGAGGCACATGAGAATCAGGCTGCCGAAGGCTTGGGAACGAAAACACGAGAAGAAGCCAGATACCGGCATCGTTGCGTCGTTGCTACTTCACCAACTGAACGGACTGCAACGAGCAGCGTAGCGAGAACCTTTCGCAAGTTCACCCAACACTGGTCAAGCCGCGGCGATGTCGATGCTGAGCTACTTGGCCACAGCACTGGCGCACCTCCAGGCCGACGACTACGCCCACATGAGGCACATGAAAATCAAGCTGCCGAAGGCGCGACGCAGGGAACCTGAACAGCTGCGGGAGAGGGCCTGCCGCGACCCTGGTTGCACCTGCTGTTGTCGATGGCGCACCGTTGCGTAATGCACAGCCGGTTAGTGGCGCTGTTCAAGTAGGCTTGGTTTACGGGAACTGGAATTCAGGCTAAGTTCTCGAACTCTTGCATTGGCGTCTGATTCCCGCCTTGGCGTTCCTGCGCTGGTCGGATAACTCTATGGGCTTCCAGCGCGTTTTACGTGTTTGGACAAGAGTCGGACATAAAGCGGCGACACCCGATTGGTTGACAGCGTGCAGACCTGTCGATAGGCTCCGCGAGCCAACAAAATGGCCCCGGTGCTGCGAACACCGAGGCCGCGGCGATGGGGAAATGTGCTCCGCCATCGGGCTTAATGGTAGCCCTGTGTCTCTGGCGTGTCCAGCCCCGTCGATTGCGGCGGGGCTTTTTGCTGGCTGAAACCCAACTGGGGCGGGACGATGTTGTCCTGCGAAAAGGAGGATGCCTGGCAAACAATCGATACTACGCCACTCGTCGCACCGGGCAATGGTTGCCCGGTGAGTGGCACAAGGAGTTGCGCATGCGGATCTCTATCACACGGCCGCGTTTTTATTGGGAACTACCAACAGTTGTGACATCTGCGCGAGGACGCTAAGGCGCGTTACTTTGGCGGAGGCTGACATCAGCGCAGGGAGAATCCTTCTGTGTGTTCCTCGTTACGAGCCAGCGCTCACGTCGCGGCTTATCTGGTGAGACATGATTGGCTGTCGATACCGCAGGGTGTAGATTGCATCCATTGTGCGTGCTGGGTAGTCGACGCGGTTAGTGACGGTGGATAGTCTGGTGCCAGCTGGCACCCTTCGCGTTGATGGAACGGCGGCATGACCAATCTGCTCGGACCTGCGGCGTCTTTCCGTATGGTGCGCCGCTCCTTAGGAGGTTTCCCGATGATGACCGAGAATGAACGAGGTGCCTCACCAAAAAATGGTTGGACTCGCTGGTACATGTGGCTCGCCTACGGCGGCGGCGTTCTGATCGTGATCGCGGCTGTGGTCGTGATCGCGGTACTGGCAACTGGTCACGATGACGGCGAGACGGTGAAAATCTACTACAGCACGGCTACCGTGAGCCACCAGCCCACCCCCACGATAAGTCCTGCCGAACTGATAGACGTGCAATTCATGGCCGACACAAAGGGGATTACCCTTGATGAAGCCATAGCGCGTTATGTCTGGCGTGATGACTTCTCGGCGATGGTAATGGCCATTCGGAACGACGAACCCGACAGCGTAGTCCATGTTGCCATAACCAGTGGGTCAACTGCCTATATCGAGGTTTCGGGTTCAATCTCCGGCAGCGCCCACGATGCCATCGAAAACTTCAAGTCCGATTACCCTCACGCTGAAATCAGAGTAAAAACCGGCCAAGGCCCAGGGTTCACCAGGCGGGAGGTGGAGGAAGCGGTAGTCGGAGCGCATTTCGCGGTGATGGCAGAGGACGGTGTACAGGACAGCGTGACTTATTACGACAGCGACACCATTGAAATCGTCGTGACCGTCCAGATGGCAACTCCACCCTCCGGTGAAAAACTATCCTCGCTGGAGAAGGCAGCCGAGCGCGGCGCCGCCGAGGCCACCAGGCCCGACATCACGGACAGCCTCGCCATATCGCTGTCAGTCGTCCTGCATGACCTAAGTGGAACCGATGACTCCCGTGCGCCCAACTGACGCGGCTTGACACACTCTTTCGGTTAGAGGAGGGACGCGCTGACACAATATTTCGGCAACGCGATACCCGGCATGTCCGTCGCCACCAACTGAGGACACCATCCAGAGGCGGTCCGGCAGGCCTGCTGGACCGTACTAGTAGAACGAAATCTTTGATATGAGGAGTAGCGGAGATTGGCGTGATCGCCCGGCAACACTTGGGCAAAGTTGCTCCCCGTCAAGATGCGTTCTCTTCATGCCATCATTCCAAAGCTGTTGGACTACTAGTGTGGTGTAACTGAAGTTCATTGTAATAGTATTCGCGATGAGGTATCCTCCGGGTTAGCAGCCCAGAGGAGGATGACCATGGCAATCGGACGACCAATGCCGCCGCTAATTTTGGATGACGTGGAGCGTGAAACCTTGGAACGGTGGGTTCGTCGTCCGAAAACGGCGCAAGCTTTGGCGCTGCGGGCCAGAATGATTTTGGGCTGTGCCGAAGGCCGCAGCAATACCACGGTGGGCACCGACCTGGGAGTGTCCGATGAGACGGTGGGGAAATGGCGTTCCCGGTTCCTGGAACGGAGGCTGGACGGACTGTCGGACGAACCGCGCAGCGGACGGCCTCGAGCGGTTACCGATGACGACGTGGAGCGTGTGATTACGCTGACGCTGGAGGCCGCGCCCCGGGACGCGACCCATTGGAGCACCCGGTCCATGGCCCAGCGCAGCGGGCTGAGCCACAACACGGTCAGCCGCATCTGGCGGGCCTTCGGATTGCAGCCCCACCGCACGGAGACCTTCAAGTTGTCGTCGGACCCCTTCTTCATCGAGAAGGTCAGGGACGTGGTGGGGCTATACCTGAATCCACCGGATCGGGCGTTGGTCCTGTGCGTGGACGAGAAGTCCCAGATCCAGGCGTTGGATCGCACCCGTCCGCTATTGCCCATGCGCCCGGGACAGGTGGAACGGCGCACCCATGATTACCTGCGTCACGGCACCACTTCGCTGTTCGCCGCCTTGGACACCAGGACCGGCAAGGTGATTGGTCGTTGCCACCAACGGCACCGGGCCGTGGAGTTCCGCAAGTTCCTCGATACCATCGAGGCCGAGGTGCCCGCCGACCTCGACGTCCACCTGATCGCGGACAACTACGCCACCCACAAGACGGCGCTGATCCGGAACTGGTTTGCCAAGCGGCCCCGCTTCCATATGCACTTCACACCCACCAGCGCCTCGTGGCTGAACCTGGTGGAGCGCTGGTTCGGTCTGCTCACCGAAAAGCAGTTGCGCCGCGGCGTGCATCAGAGCAGCGCCGAACTGGAGACTGCCATCTACCGCTACCTGGACGTCACCAACGAAGACCCCAAACCTTTTGTCTGGACCAAGACCGCCGACCAAATCCTGGCCAACGTCGCCCATTTTTGCCAGCGAACTTTGAATACAGGACACTAGTGTGGCCTAGTGCGAAGGCCCGGGCGATGACCCGGGCCTTCGCACTGTGTGTGAGGAGGGTTAGGCCACGCCGGCCGCGAGCCTCGGGTATTGGCCGGCGTGCAGCGGATGCCCTTGATGCACACCAAAAATCTGCCATAGCGGCATAACACGGCCCGGGGCGTCCCCAGACGCCCGGAGAGCGGCCCACCGGGATTCGTCGGGATGCTACGTAGGGCCGCAAAATACCGTCTCAGGCCGCGAGAGCGATGCTCGTTGCTGTAGCAGCACCCGATGCTGGAATCGGTGATCGTTAGCACCAGCGAGGCTTGTGAATCGCGAAACCTCGGAAACGTCGCTCACTACCCGGACAGGAAGTTTTCACCGACCCGACCTGCCCGGAAAAGCAGAATTTGAGGGCAAATCGGATTACGAAAATCGTCAGTCCGTTGATCGATATACGCTCCACCTACCCTAGAATCGGAGTAGCGAAATCTCCTCATCTTGCGGCATACCTCAACCGCCGGAGCGCCTCGTCTGGCTGGAAGGGTGAGACGGCTCACTCCATGATCCGCTTGAAAAATGCCAGGGCGTTGCCGCCGGCGATTTTCTTGATGTCCTCGTCGGAGTAGCCACGGGCGATTAGGCCACGGACGATGTTCTTGCCGTCGGCAGGAGACTCCAGACCGTTGAGATAGGGCGCCGGGGCGGGACCGGGGCGGCCCATCACCGCTTGCCCCACGCCCACCGAGTCGCCGATGCCGGTGTCTGTGCCGATGGCCACATGGTCCACGCCCACCAGTTTGACCATGTAATCGTATTGGTCCAGCACGCATTCGATATTTTGCTCCGGGTCGTTGCTGAACCGGTTGGGTACGGCGGTTATTCCGATGATGCCGCCCTTCTGGGCGCAGGCCAGCAACTCCTCGTCCTTTCTCAACCTGCGGGCTTGAAGACTGTCGCTGGCGAGGGTGTAGGAACCGTCGTGGCTGAAGGTCACTGGGGTGTTCGATGCCTCGATGGCGTCCATAGCGGTTCGTAAGGAAGCGTGGGACACGTCGATAACCATCCCCAGTTCATTCATACGTTGGACGACCTCCAGCCCGAAATCACTAAGGCCTCCGTCGTTGCGCTCGAAGATGCCGTCGCCGATGTAGGCTTTGCGACTGTAGGTAAGGCCAGCCAGCCGTATTCCCGTGTTATAGAGCACGTCCACCAGGTTTAGCTCATTGCCAATGGCCAGGTGCTCTACCGTTGGCAAGAACCCCACCTTGCCCTGCTGCTTGGCCGACTCTATATCGGCTGCATTACTGACCTGGAGCACGTCGTCGTGTCGCGAAATGTCCGAAATCATCATGCTGATCTCATCCAGCAGATCGTAGAATCGGATAAAGGACATCTCGTTGGTGTGCAGCATCCCGCGAAAGACGTTCGCGGTACCAACGGCGGTAAAGCCGCCTTCTCGTACCGCATCGTACCCCCAGACGTAGCTGTCGCTGCGGAGGTACTCCCAATATCGGCTGAAATCTTCGGGCAGGACCATCGGATGCTGGTGAAGGTCGATCATTATCGACTCCTCCATCAAGCGTTGAAACCTGACTTCCTGCTGCCCGTCCAGCCGCACGGTCATGGAGGGGACACGGCCCACTTGACTGACGAGGTGGAATCGGCCAAGCGTCATAATACAACTCCGTTCAAGGCGACCACAAGGATCACTCTCCAAATGTAATTGGAATCGAGGCCGCTGCCCCGCGGCCTTCTGGAGCGGGTTCCAGGCACCGGCAAAATAAAATTCACTCCCGTTCGTTCCGAGACTTCCTACATAAGAAGGACGCCCCGCCCCAGGTCCAGGTGAACCCCGGGTCCGCCGTATCCAATGGCGCGCGCCTGGTCCTCTAGCAGCAGTTGCAGGCCCCACGCCTGGCAACTACGCCAGTCCCCGCCGGGGTCTTACCGCAGGTCGAGGATCCGTGTTCCATGTATGATCCGTCCGGACTGAACGCGTGTAGTAGCGACACATAACCAGTCAGGGATCAGTCCGGGGACGCTGATTCCCCCAACGCCCCGCCAACCAGACTAGCGCCGCGCTGGCCACAAAGTACCCTGCGAACACTCTGAAAGCAACATCGTAGCTTCCGAAATGGTCGTAAACCAACGCAGCGAACAGCGGCCCACCGATGCTGGCGATGAGGTAGAACGGGCTCAGCACTCCTCTGATCGCACCTTGGTGCCGCCGACCAAAATGTGCCGCCCACAGCAAGGGCCCAATCACCACCAACGAACCTCCGGTGAGCCCGTACATCACTCCGGATGTGCCGTAGAATTGCCAAACATTCGTTGAGCCCACGCCGGCAAAGATGCTGATTGCGCTGCCAATTAAGGCGATTATGGCCAGCAGCCAAATCGAGTAACGGTCTGCCAAAAATCCCTAGGCCAGTTTGGCCGCGAATGCACAAGCACCGTAGATCCCGAACGAGATCCCCGCTTGGAGAAGAACCCGAACGTTTGAGCTCCCAAACCTACGCGCATTCCCTGGCTCAAGAACCCGCAAGCGACGATATACCACCCGTGGAATATTTTGGGTTTGGGGTTTGTGTTGATCCCGATTCCGTCGTTTTGATCCGACGCGCACCCGCTAAGAGCCTATCCTAAAAACTGGTGGAAACTTGCAGGGGGAGTTGCGGGAAGGCAAGCTGGGGTTGCGGCTAGACTGGGGGAATGACGAAAGCTAAAGACCCCAAGCCGCCGCGTCCGAAGCGTGCTGGCCCTGCCACCAAGACCAACCCCACCACTGGCTCCTTTCAGGTATCCGACGAGCTCTGGGAAGCGCTGGAGCCCCTGATCCCCGAGCATGTGAACACCCATCGGTTCGGCGGCGGCCGGCCCCGGGTTCCTGACCGCACCTGCGCCAATGGCATCTGCTACGTGCTGCGCACCGGCGGTCAGTGGAAGGCGTTGGACGCCACGGGCATCTGCTCCGGCTCCACCGCCCACCTGCGCTTTCAGGAATGGGTCGCCGCTGGGGTGTTTCTGGAGCTGTGGCGGGTTGGGCTGGAACGCTATGACGAACTGAAGGGGCTGGACTGGAGTTGGCTGAGCATGGACGGGGCCATGACCAAATCACCCTTGGGCGGGGAAAAAAACCGGCGCCAATCCCACTGACCGAGGTAAAGGCGGCGTCAAGCGCAGCCGGTTGACCGAAGCTGAGGGCATTCCGGTGGGTCTGGCGGTGGACGGCGCCAACCGTCATGACATGAAGCTGGTACGGGCCACGGTGGAAAGTCTGCCCGTGCCCCGACCGGCGTCCACTCCGGACCAACCCCAGGGCAGGTGCCTGGACAAAGGCTATGACTTTGACGAGGTGCGCCGCACGTTGGAGGAGTTCGGCTTCACCGCTCACATTCGTAGCCGAGGTGAAGCGGCAAAGGCCATCAAGCGGGCGGCTGGGTTCAAGGCGCGGCGCTGGGTGGTGGAACGAACCCACGGCTGGCTGAACCGTTTCCGGCGCATCCTCGTGCGCTGGGACAAGTCCCCTGACAACTACATCGCCTTTCTGCATTTCGCTTGCGCCCTTATCGCCCTCAGAGCCGCCGGGTTATTAGCTAGGCTTTACGCATAATTTAGAAAAAGTATAAAGACAGGGTAAGCTGGCCTGACCCCACTTTCAACGGAAAGGCCCAGCCATGCTCACCCTGCCCGATGCCATTGTAGCCGTTCTCGTTCCCTTCGCAACGCTGTTTACGAGCCCAACCTGGCGGAAAGCCCAACTGCTGCTGGTCGGCGCGATCCTGACCCCGGGCCAACGCACCGTGGCGGCGGCACTGCGCGTCATGGGCCGCAGCGACCAGCGCGACTACGCCCGCTACCACGAGGTGCTCAATCGGGCGGTGTGGTCGTCCCGTTGAGGTGGCACACGTCCTGCTGGTGCTGTTGCTCCAGCACCTGGATGGTGGCGACGGCCCACTGATCTTCGGCATCGACGAGACCCTGGAACGGCGTCGCGGCGCCAAGATCAGGGCGCGGGCCATCTACCGCGACCCGGTGCGTTCCAGCCGGTCTCAGGTGGTCAAGGCCAGCGGTTTGCGCTGGATCTCCCTGATGTGGCTGGGCCACGTGCCATGGGCCGGACGCCATTGGGCCTTGCCGGCGCTCACGGTGCTGGCGCCTTCGACCCGTTACTACCAACAGCAGGGACGCCAGCACAAGAAGCTCACCGACTGCGCCCGCCAGATGGTCATGCAACTGCGCCGCTGGCTGCCCCACCGACCCCTGGCGCTGGTGGGCGACAACAGCTATGCCGTGCTGGATTTGCTCCACTGCTGCCAGTCCCTCCGTGAACCCGTTACCCTGATCGCCAGATTGCGTCTGGACGCCGCCCTGTATGCGCCAGCGCCACCCCGTCAACCTGGCCAGAACGGTCGCCCGCCATTGAAGGGCCCGCGGCGGCCGCCGCTGAAAGTTTTCCTTGCGCAGACGGATGTAACTTGGGCCAGCGCCGAGGTGGCCTGGTACGACGGCATCACCCGCGCCGTGGAACTCACCTCCCAGACGGCGGTCTGGTACCGCTCCGGCAAGCCCCCCGTCCTCATTCGCTGGGTGCTGATCCGAGACCCCCAGGGCTCCTTCGCCACTCAGGCCCTGCTCTGTACCGACCCGGCGGCGGACCCGACCCAGATCCTGGAATGGTTTGTACTGCGCTGGCAACTGGAGGTCACCTTCCACGAGGTACGAACCCATCTGGGTGTGGAGACACAACGCCAGTGGTCCGATCTCGCCATCGCCCGCACCACGCCCGCCCTACTGGGACTCTTCTCCTGGACCACCCTGGCCGCCCACGCGTTGCAGAAACGGCGCCCCATGACCCAGCGCAAGGCCGCTTGGTACGACAAACCGTCGCCGACCTTCGTGGATGCCATCGCCCTGGCGCGTCGCCACCTGTGGCTGGCGTCGGAAGGTTTCTCACTGTCGGTCGCTGACCCCGACATTCAGGAACTCCCGGTCGCACTGTACCACCGACTTGTAGATTCCCTTGCCTACGCCGCTTGAATTGCGTAAAGCCTAGATTAGGATAGGCTCTTATTCGCCGGCAGAACAACCGGGCGCGTAACGGTAAATTTAATCCCGACCGGCGTCAACTCGGATTAAACCAGCTCTCAACTCAATCCATCTGCTCATCTACAGTTCTGAAGCGGGTTCCTGCTTCAACAGCGATGGCATCGTATCCGCCTGGTTCACCTCGTAGATCTTCCGGCGCAAGCCACCGGCCCACCATTCCGCCGTGGAACATTTTGAAGCAGTCAACGTCGCTTGGATTGACGATCATGGCTTCCGTCCTCCTGCTTGGTGATAGGATGGGGACTCCACTGCATTCCCGCTGTAGCGGGAATGCAGGTTGCGAAGGAAACCGAGGTTTCATGCCAAACTCAAAACAGGAGACTTTGCCGATGAACATCCAGACTTTGGAGCGGAGCCCACAGAACCACCGGGGCGGGCAGGTGTCGCACTTGCTTTTGGCCTCGGGTCAGTTTGGATCGGAGAACCTGGCCGTAACATGGGTTGAAGGTGAACCCGGCAGCGAACAAGCGGCCCACTCCCACGAAGGTCGGGAACAGGTGTACGTCATTGTCCAGGGACGGGGTGCGATGCGGGTCGGGGACGAGGTGGAAGAGGTCGGGCCGGGCACGGCCATTTTGGTGCCGCCGGGCACCAACCACTTCATACGCAACATTGGGGAGGATAAGTTAATCTACGTCTCCGCCACTTCCCCGCCCTTTGCGATGCAGGAGGGCAACACCAGCTGGTCGGCTCCGGCCGGGCGGTAGGAAACCCTTACCCCGGTGTAGGGGTCTTGTTTCAGGTGGTCTGGCCAACCAGTGACGGTTCGGCAGATTACGGCATTCGTGGGGCCGCCAACGGTGGCCGCCGCTCCGGACGCCGCGCCAGCAACATCAGGCACATCGCCATCCCCTGCACCGCCGCCGAGAAAAGGATCAGGACGGTGTAGCTGCCCGTCAGGTCGTACACCACTGGCCCCACAATCTGTCCCAGTCCCAACCCGCCGGCCTCGAAGGGGCGCATCGCCCCGACGATGGCTCCGTAGGAGTTTCGCCCGAAGTAGTCCGCCAGCACCATGTACAGCAGCACTTCCAGGGCGCTGTGGAACAGCCCCCAGAACACGCCGAAGGCATACGCCGCCGCCAGCGAGTTCACCTGTAGCAAAGAAGAGCGACCGGCGACATCATCCGCAACGGTTACGTCACATATCAACTGCTATCCCGGTCACCAAACGGGGGGCGTCTGCGTGGATGCATTGAGAGGACGGCACGGCTGCGGCGAGTGGCATCGGTCAACGCATCGTCTATCTTGCAGAACAACTTGGTGATAAAATAGGTGATGTTCACGAGGCTTGATGCTGTGTAGAATGTCAACTCATTGCATAGAAGGGCTTTGTGGCATCTTCGAAATCTTTCCAAACTGGCACCAAATATTAGGGAATTATATACAATTTTAGCCAAAAGTGCTTGACTTCCGGGCGGCTTTTCAGGGCAACCGCATTCTAATTTGGAGCGAGAAACAAGCGGCCAATTTTGCCTCCGACCGGCTTGAATTAACCGATTTTGACAGGGACTGACGACTGCTTGACGCCGGGCGCCCGTAGAATTCGGGGCTTCCAGCCCCGCCGATTTTAGAATGCGGTTGCCCTGGGCGGCTTTTGGCCAAGATGGGTTTTCGCCGGGTGCTACCAGATGACGTTGGCTCGCTTGGACAGGACCGACGGACCTAGGGGAGCTCCCAATGGTTAGAAGGTGGACACGCTGGTATCACTGGGTTGTTTACTTTCTGGTGGCCCTGTCCCTCGTCTTGGGGATGGCGATAGGGATTGGCCGATGCACATACGCCAGTGAAGTAAGACGCGACTTCGTGACCATATGCACGGTCTCCGGCCTTCCCGACCGCATATACACGCAATCGCGGTGCCGGTGCTTCTGGCGCGAACTGCGTCAAGAATACTCCATACCACGCATGGAATATTGGACCAAAGGTCGCGAGTGGGCGCAGATTCCCTTTGACGACCTTTATGACGCAGCCCAAGTTTGTCTGTATCATTAATGCACGAACGACGGTTGAGGTTGCGGGGGCCTCAGAATGGCTTGGCTAGAAGTGTATATAGTTCCCAAATATTACCTAAATAAGCCGCATCAGCATTGGAGGTTGTAATGAGTGAAGCGTCAGAATGTCCGCTTTCCGAAACCGATGACAAATTCAGAGAATCTCACTATTTTATTGAGAGGATGATGATTGAATACCACAACGCCATGGCCTTCAGATACAACTTGAACGCATTTCTCCAAGCGTTGAGAAGTGTGACATTTGTGCTACAAAAAGAACTGTCACATTGGGACGGATTCCGGGAATGGTATCCGGCACGTCAACAAACGATGAAGGATGATCCACTACTTCGCAGTTTCGCTGATGGTCGCACTATCGTGGTTCATCAGAGGAGCCTCGAAATGAACAGTAGCGCGAAGATTGGTATCTTCCGGTGGCAGACACTCAAACTTGCCATTGGTATTGATGTGCCGATAAATGTGCCTTCGCAACACCTGCTGCAAAATATCACGCCTGAACTTAAATTGATTGATCCAGAACACTCCGCAATAGGCGAGCAGTATGGCATTCGTAGGGAGTGGTGTGCCCCTGAGCTAGGGGATGCCAACGTTATTACTCTCTGCGATCTGGCTTGGGTCAAGATTGGGCAAATCCTATCCGATGCACATGACTTCGCGGGATGGCATTCCATGCCGCCGGTAGAGCATGGGCATAAAGTGGAAGATTGTGCAGTTCTTTTGGAAATTGATCTCGATCCGAGCCTCCCTGAAAAGTGGGGCTGGTAGGAAAAAAGTGCATCTCTCGTGAGAGGCGGTTAAATCGTTTGCGGGGAAAGGCAGGGCAACGGCCCGCGCTGTTTGGTGCCCATACGGATAGCGTAAATCTCCTCTCTTCCAATAACTACGGCCAATGACGCGTGCACTTCCCGAATTGGGTTAGCGTGCTACCCGGCCTCCACCGCCGCCGGCTGACGCTCCGGACGCCGCGCCAGCAACATCAGGCACATCGCCATCCCCTGCACCGCCGCCGAGAAAAGGATCAGGACGGTGTAGCTGCCCGTCAGGTCGTACACCACTGGCCCCACAATCTGTCCCAGTCCCAACCCGCCGGCCTCGAAGGGGCGCATCGCCCCGACGATGGCTCCGTAGGAGTTTCGCCCGAAATAGTCCGCCAGCACCATGTACAGCAGCACTTCCAGGGCGCTGTGGAACAGCCCCCAGAACACGCCGAAGGCATACGCCGCCGCCAGCGAGTTCACCTGTAGCAAAGCCAGGGTCGCCAGCGTCGCCACCGCCATGGCTCCGACGATGCACCATCGCGGCGTCAGCTTGCCCGCCACCTGTCCCCAAACCAGGCTGCTCAACGCCAGGAATGTGCTCACGCTCAGCACCCCTGCTGCCTGCGGAGTGGTCAACCCCGCAAACTCGTGCAGGTAGGGCACCAGGCTGAACCCCAGGCCGGAACTGCCCGTCACATTGAGAAAAGCGACCAACGAAACCATCCAGAAGGCCCGGGACCGCATGGCCTCTCTGGACGTCCAGCTCACTTCTGCTGCCGCCGTCCCGCGTGGCGCCCCGTGCCCGCCCCGTCCCCCCGGAGCGGGGTCGGATGGCCCCGTTGCGGGCGAGGCCCGGGCCCCGTCGGGCAGCAGCCCGATGTCCTCCGGGCGCCGACGCATGACGATTATCATGGGGATGGCCAGGAACAGGCTGAAAAACCCCATCAGCCGGAAGGCCATGCGCCAGTCCGCCAACAGGGTGATGACCGAGAACGCCTGGATGATCAGCGCCCCGCTGATGGGACGATAGACTCCGGTGATGGCCAGCGCCATGTTGCGACGCCGGTTGAAGAAATTGACCGCCATGGTCCGCGGCACCACGCCGATGAGGAAGGGCTGGCTGATGGCCCGACCGATGACCGCGGCCAGGAAAAATTGCCAGGCGGTGTGCACTCCACCGATGGACACCATGGACAGCCCCAGGACAATCACCCCGACAGGCATCAGCCATCGGGGCCCATACCGGTCCGCCAGCCGTCCGGCGAAGGGAGCGAAGACCCCCGACATCCAAACGCCGCAGCTGGAGGCCAGCCCGATGCTGGTCCGGGGCCAGTTGGTGTCCTCCAGAATGTAGCTCTGCACTCCTCCCAGCACCACCCCTGCCACCGCCGTGGCCGCGAAAGCCCCAATGCCCGAAAGTCCGAGCACCAGCCAGCCGTAATAAAAGGGAGTGTTGGGACGCCGGTTGAGGAGAGCCGTCAAAGAGGACGCCATAGGTTTTGCTCTTATATCAGACCGCCGTAATTGGGACAAGAAGCCGTGTGCGGCCACCAGGGTGTTTCGATTGTCCCCTATTGTCATTGCGAGCGCAGCGTGGCAATCTCGTTGGCGAAGCAAACCCGGCTACCGGATCGAGATTGCCACGTCGCTTCGCTCCTCGCAATGACATTAGGGGACAATGGAAAGACCCCGGGAAGGAGAGTGAGGGTTATGGCCAACACCAAAGGCAAGATAATCGCCAACGTAGAGCGGCTGCACCGGCTGATGGACGAAGCTGGCGTTTCGGCCATAGTCGCCCGCTCGGGCAAGAACTTCACCTACCTGGCTGGGTTCGCTTATCCCGGCACGCTGGCGCGGCACCTGGAGTTCCCGGATTCGCCGCGGGAGGTGATGCTGGTGTGGCCGCGGACGGGCGAGCCGGTGATGGTGCTGAACTCCTACGCCGCACCGCTGGCCCGCCGCGACTCGTGGCTGGAACGCATCGAGGTCGTCGACGACTACGCGGAGTCGCCCTACGAGAGGGCCGCCGATGTGCTGCGTCAACTGGGGCTGGCCGAGGAGACCATCGGGTTCGAGAAGAGCTACGTCAGCGCGAACCGGTGGGAGGAGATTGGCGGGCTGCTGCCTAGGGCGCGGATCGTCGACAGCACCGAGTTGATGGACCGGGTGCGTTGGATCAAGACTCCCGAAGAGGTGGCGGCCCTGGAAGCCGGTGCCCGACTTTTGGACGAAGCGTACCTGGAGGTGCTGCCCACGGTTCGGCCCGGCGACACGGAACGGCTGGTGCATAGCCGCATCATCGAGAGCTGTCTGCGCCGGGGCGCCAACTGGGCCCACGGCATCCTGAACTCCAGCCGCAACACCGTGGGCTACGGCGGCGAGAGCGACCTGGCCTTTGAAGCGGGCGACATCATCCGCAACGATTATGTGGCATACCTCAACGGCTATCCCGGCCACCAGTCGCGTAGCGTCTGCGTGGGTGCGCCCTCAGACGAACAGGAGCGGATTTACCGAGTTACGAGAGACATCTACCGCGCCACCATCGAGCGGTGCCGCCCCGGGGCGCGGACGGCGGACATCTACCACTTTGCCAATGACAGCTTCCACGAAGCCGGGTTCCCGGGCAACGTATCCCTGGCCGGGCATGGCGTTGGCGCCTGGTGGCACCAGCAGGAGCCGTACATGGTGCCGTCGAGCACGCGCGTCCTGGAGGAGGGCATGGTGGTGGCCCTCGAGCCGCACATCGGCTACTGGCACCTGCAGGACATGGTGCTGGTCACCAACGACGCCCCGAGGCTGCTGTCGCCCCTCTTCAACACCGACGAGATGCTGGTGGCGGGGTAGTGGCGCGTGTGCGAATCGCACCGCACATCAACGAGGCAGAGGAAGCCGGAAGGCAAAAAATCGCCACCTCAATCGACGGGTAGCTCCTGGCCGGTGTCGGACGCCCGCTTGATCGTATCAAGAAAACGATGGAGGTCAACCGCGGTATCGAATGTGGGCAGGCGGCTCTGCCCGGACCTGATCGCCTCGGCGAACAGGGCATACAACTGCCCGACATTGAACGGATCGCCGCGAGGGAAGTCGTCGGGGACGTATACGAAACGCTGGGGTATGTTCAAGTCCTGTAATTCGTGGCTTGCCTGTGCGCCTTGCACGCGTAGCATCTCGCCCCGTTGGGATGAGACGCTCCCGGTGGTGACCAGCGTGCCTTCTCGACCGTAAATCTCCATTCGAAAGCCGCTGCCGGCCCAGGGAACAGATCCGACGTGGACCGACGCCGCCGCGCCTCGCTCCAGCCGTCCGGATACTCGCACGTTGTCCGGGGCGGTGACCTCCACAAATTGCTGGGTATCGGTCTCGTACCATTGCTGCACCTGGGTCGTGACCATGCACGCCACCCGTGTGAAATTACCGAGGACGAAGCGCAGGGCGTCAATGACGTGCCCGTTGGCGATGGTCAGGGTGTTCGCGCCGAGGCTGGTATCGCGCTGCCAGGTGTTGCTGGAATGGCGTTCCAACGAGCCGTCGCGCATGGTGGTCACATGACAAGACAGCACTTCGCCCACGTAGCCAGCGTCGATCAGCTCCTTGACATACAGCAATGCCGGGCTGACGCGAGATTGCAGACCGACCGCCGTCTGCACCCCTTTGGCCCGAGCAAGGGTGGCCAGTTCTTCGGCTTCGGCGGTAGTCCGGCCCAATGGCCACTCGGTGAGGACGTGCTTTCCGGCTTCGATGGCGGCCTTCGTTGGCTCATAGTGGGATGGCACGCGCACCACCACGGCCACCGCGTCAATCTCCGGCGACGAAACCATTGCACGGAAATCGTGGAAGGCGAGCTTGGCTCCAAAGGCCAGGCGGGCCTCTTCCGCGCTCTCTGGCCTGGTGGTGCAAACCGCGGTAAGCTCGACATCCGGACTGGCCAGTAGCGCCGGGAAGTGCGACTGGGATGACCAGGTCGAGCTAACGTTAGCTCCCACAAACCCCAAGCGAATCTTGTTTGCCATGACGCAGGCTCCTGAATTGTAGTCGGCACACTATAGCCTGAATAAAGGTCTACTCTCAACCGCTTAGCTCAAAAACCGCTGCAATCGCGTTCCAGATGTGTCTAGCTGGGGCCGGCGGTTCCGGCCGACCTTACAACGAAATTCGCATAAGTTCCTCTGAAAATACTATCTCGCCGCTGTAAATCCGGCTGATCTCGCCAATGCCGTGCTCCATGGGGCCGTGGGCTGAGAGGTGGGGGCCGATGTGAACGAGCACCAGCTTTTCCACTCCGGCGGCCTGGGCCATGCGGGCCGCGCCGGTGGTGCCGCATTGGCCGGTGTACTCTCCATTTGCGTCCATCACCGCCTGGTCGTCCCAGCACATGCAAAGCATCATGTCGGCGCCGCGAGCCAGCTGGGTCACCGAGTCGCAGGGTTGGGTGTCGCCCGTGAATATGACGCTCCCTTCAGCCGAATCGACCCGGTAAGCCAGGGAGTCGAGCCAGGGCTGGACGTGCTCGGCAGGAGCGGCTGTCACCTCCCAATCCGACCCACTGAACACTTTGCCTGGTCCGACATCCCGGGCAGCAACCGAAGGGGCCGGTCGGGGAAGGGTGCCGCCGCGATTGACGAAAACTTGCTGGCTAAGGGGGTGGTTCACCCGCGCTTTCCAGTCGTGGGCGAACAGGCCGTTTTCGCCCAGGATGCCCTCGGTAATCTTCTCCGTCAGGTCGGGGCCGAAAACCTGGAGCTGGTTCTCCCTGCCGATGCTCTGGTCCCAGCGGCAGAGGAGGAAACAGGGATAGTCGATGTCGTGGTCGAAATGGTGGTGAGTGAAGAAGAGGTAGTCGACCTGGGTGGGGAATAATCCAGCCTTGACCAGTTTGTGAGTGGCGGCCGGCCCGCAGTCGAACATCAAGAGCTCGTCGCCGAGTTTGAGCACGTGGGAACTTCCAAAGCGCGTCGGCGTGGGCGTGGGTGTTCCCGCGCCCAGGGTGTAAATTTCGGCCATTTTTGTCCTCACCATTTCCAGACTGATTGACTTTTCGACAGGTGGCGGCCGCAGCCATCCATTTGCATTTTCTTGCGGTGTCGGGTTGAGAAAGTCAACCGAGTGATAGTCCGACGGTCCTCGGCAACTCTGTCCGGACGCACCTTCATTGGTACGGGCTCAGGCGATGAGGGCGTCTACGGATCGCTTGCTTTTCCTGATAGATCTGCCTTCAGGTGCGGGAGTTATAAACCGTGAAGGGAGCGGCGTCCCCCGGCGCCGTGCCACGGTAGAACTGTCGCAGATAAGGCTCCACCAGCCCGGCCAGCTCCCGCCGTTCCACTTCTCGGTCCGACAGGGGCCGATCCAGGGCGGCCTTGATTTCCCTGAACAGGGCATCCTTGTCCACCTTGGTCAGGTGTCGTTCCCGGAGCACGACTTCGCCGTCCACCAGCACGGTGTCGACGTCAATGCCCCGTCCCCGGTGCACTAGAGCGTCCACCACCGACACCCGCGGGTCCAGATACGGTTCTTCGATGTTCCGCAGGTCCACGAGCACCATGTCCGCCCGTTTCCCCGGTTCCAGGGCGCCGATCCGGTCTCCGAACCAGCTGGCGTAGGCGCCGTTGACTGTAGCCATCTCCAGGACCTGGTAGGACGTGGGAGGCTCCACATCGATCCCCGGCACACGGTGGAGCTTCAGCACCAGTCGCATCTCCTGGAACAGGTCCTTGTCGTCGTTCAGGCCAGCCTCGTCGCTGCCGATAGCCACCTTGATTCCCGCCGCCAGGATCCGGCCCAGGGGCGCTATCCCGCTCTGGAGCCGCAGGTTGGAGCTGGCGTTGTGGCAGATGTTGGCGCCGGTGGCGGCCATCAACCGCAGGTCCTCCTCCGTGGCCCACACGCTGTGGCCGCAGGTCACTTCGGGACCCAGGAAACCGAGGTCGTAAAGGTGCTGCAGGGGAGTCTTGCCGTAGGCCGTGTGGCCGTAAAGCTTCTGGTACACCGTTTCCTGCAGGTGGATGTGTATGCCGGTCCGGTAGCGTCCCGCCAGTTCCTTCAGCGCGGTGAGCAACTGGTCGGAGCAGCGGTGGACGTTGCTGGGGGCCATGGTGACCTGCACCCGTTCGTACTGGTTGTTGCCGTATTTCCGGCAGATCTCTTCCAGGACGGGCATCACCTCGTCCACGGGCCAGTAGCTGGGTGCCATGAAGGACCGGTACCGTTCTGCCAAGTCCGGGGGCATTTGCGCGGCAAAGTCAGCCTCTCCGCCGCCGGAACCCGCGACCATCGAGTTCTGATCCACCACGGAGGGGGCGTATGAGACCCGCATTCCGGAGGCCTGGTAGGCGCTCACGACCCGGTCGGCGATCTCCAGGCTTACCGGTCCGTATCCCCGCCTGGGCGAGTGTATCGCCTGCACCATCGTGGTCCCGGTCTCGATCATCTGGACCGCACCGTAAAGTTGGTCCAGATAGGGGTCGATCAATCGGGCGCCGATGCGGGCCAGGCTCCACATCTCCAGCGGCAGGTCGGGCGCGCCCATCTGAAAGGGGGTAAGGCCAACGTGGAAGTGGTCGTTGACCAGCCCTGGCATGACGATGTGGTTGCCGGAGCCTATGACCTCGGCGTCGGGATGCTGGCGGCTGAGCTCCCGGTAGTCGCCTACTGATTCGATCAGCCCATCACCCTGGAGCACTGCCCCGTCGGCGACAACGTCCGCCGACCGGGGGCCGGTGACCTTGCAGACGACGTGCTTGCCCCGTATCAGAGATAATGTCATTGCCGCCTCCCCGAGCGGGTGTCCCGCGTCGTGCTGCACGATGTTGGAGCATCCCAGACCGCATTCTACACACTCCCGGTGCGCTCAGAGAGGCGGCAGGATGCGAGAACCCGTCTTTGTCAAACCCTTGCGCCTCAGGCGGGACGGAATGACGGGATAACCGAATGATCCTGACCGTCAACCCCAATTCCAGAAACGTTGGGGTCAGATGCGACGGCTAGTACCGTTTCAATCTGATCTTGTCGGATAGATATGTTGGAGCTTACGGCGAGCATCTTGGGTGGTAAACCGCCAGTCGATGGCTAATCTTGCTGCGTTGCGCGCGCTTTCGAGCGCCGCAACCTCTCGCCGCAGCTCCGCCTCATCGCTGATACGGCGGTTCAGACATCCCCTGCTGAAGACGCTCAACTCGATCTCAGCCATGTTCAGCCAGCTGCCGTGGGTGGGAGTGCAATGAAACTCGAGGCGTTGGGCGATGCGCCGAGCTTCGGATGGCTCAAATGCTTCGTAGAGCGCGCCGAGCTGGTGGGTGTTGAGGTTGTCCAGTACCAGCCTGACCACCTCGGCATCAGGGTAGGCCTCGTCCACCAGCCACCGCATCTGGTGCGCGAAGTCCACGGCAGTGCGGCGCTCGGTCACCTCCACAGGTCTCCAGCCACCCCTCGGCTCACAGATCATGAACAGGTTCCGGGTCCCGTTACGCTGGTACTCGGTGTCATAGCGTGCCACCCGTCCCGGGGCAGCCTCCAGGGGCGGACGCACCTCTCCGGTCAATTGCCGGGAGGTCTCGTCGAAGCACACTACCGGACGCTCCGGATGGTACGCCGGTTGGTACAGGTCCAGCACGTCCTCCATCCGCGCCACGAACTCCCCGCTCACCTTGGGGATACACCACTCTTGCTTCTTCCACGGCTTGAGTTCGTTTTTTTGAGTAGCTGGCGCACCGTCTCCAGGGAGATGCTATCGGCAAACTCCAACTCCACCACCTGGTCGGCCAACAACTGGAGTGTCCAGTGCGTGTGCCCTTCGGGCGCGGCGCTGCACGCGAAGGCGATCAGGTGCGCTTCCTGCTTGCCGTCCAGCTTGCGCTCCTGGCCCGGCCGCGGTCGGTCATTGATGGCGGCCTCAAGTCCTTCCTCCACGTGCCGCTTCCGCGCTCTGGCGACCGTGGCCGCGTTGACCAACAGCACATCGGCTAGCTCACGGTCCCCAAGCCCCTGGTCAGCCTTGAGCAGCGACAGCGCACGCTTCACGGTGCGCACTGACGCCTTGCCTCGCTGGGACACCTCATTGAGACGGGAGCGTTCGGCCTCGGTCAGCTCTACTTTATACTTGATGGCAGCCCTGGCTGGGCACTTCCTCACACAAAGATCATGCCCAAGTATGGCTGCTTTCTTATATTCTTACAAATCTATCTAGTAACGGTACTAGTACCGTTTCAATCTGATCTTGTCGGATAGATATGTTGGAGCTTACGGCGAGCATCTTGGGTGGTAAACCGCCAGTCGATGGCTAATCTTGCTGCGTTGCGCGCGCTTTCGAGCGCCGCAACCTCTCGCCGCAGCTCCGCCTCATCGCTGATACGGCGGTTCAGACATCCCCTGCTGAAGACGCTCAACTCGATCTCAGCCATGTTCAGCCAGCTGCCGTGGGTGGGAGTGCAATGAAACTCGAGGCGTTGGGCGATGCGCCGAGCTTCGGATGGCTCAAATGCTTCGTAGAGCGCGCCGAGCTGGTGGGTGTTGAGGTTGTCCAGTACCAGCCTGACCACCTCGGCATCAGGGTAGGCCTCGTCCACCAGCCACCGCATCTGGTGCGCGAAGTCCACGGCAGTGCGGCGCTCGGTCACCTCCACAGGTCTCCAGCCACCCCTCGGCTCACAGATCATGAACAGGTTCCGGGTCCCGTTACGCTGGTACTCGGTGTCATAGCGTGCCACCCGTCCCGGGGCAGCCTCCAGGGGCGGACGCACCTCCCCGGTCAATTGCCGGGAGGTCTCGTCGAAGCACACTACCGGACGCTCCGGATGGTACGCCGGTTGGTACAGGTCCAGCACGTCCTCCATCCGCGCCACGAACTCCCCGCTCACCTTGGGGATACACCACTCTTGCTTCTTCCACGGCTTGAGTTCATTTTCTTGAGCATCTGGCGCACCGTCTCCAGGGAGCTGCTATCGGCAAACTCCAACTCCACCACCTGGTCGGCCAACAACTGGAGTGTCCAGTGCGTGTGCCCTGCGGGCGCGGCGCTGCACGCAATGGCGATCAGGTGCGCTTCCTGCTTGCCGTCCAGCTTGCGCTCCTGGCCCGGCCGCGGTCGGTCATTGCTGGCGGCCTCAAGTCCTTCCTCCACGTACCGCTTCCGCGCTCTGGCGACCGTGGCCGCGTTGACCAACAGCACATCGGCTATCTCACGGTCCCGAAGCCCCTGGTCAGCCTTGAGCAGCGACAGCGCACGCTTCACGGTGCGCACTGACGCCTTGCCTCGCTGGGACACCTCATTGAGACGGGAGCGTTCGGCCTCGGTCAGCTCTACTTTATACTTGATGGCGGCCCTGGCTGGGCACTTCCTCACACAAAGATCATGCCCAAGTATGGCTGCTTTCTTATATTCTTACAAATCTACCTAGCAACGGTACTAGTAGTCCGAAATCTTTGTAATGATGAGTTGATTGGTACTGGGGCTCTGCCCTGACCTACTGGGCCTACGCAGAAATTCGCCGAGTAACCCTGCATTTCACCCGTCATAACAAAGAAGTTGGTCTACTAGGCCGTCGGGGGATTGCGCCGATACCAGTCCACAATCTCTGAGCCGGTGGCGGCCCACACGCTGCCGCGCCGCATGATGCGGCCCAGCGCTCGGTCGAGATATCCGATGCGGAAGGGCTGGCCGATGAGCCAGGGATGCAGGTTCAGCGCCATCAGACGTCCGTTCTGCTGTCCGTCGTGGTGCAGAGTTTCAAAACTTTCTTCCACGAGCTGTTGATACCGCCCGATGGTCACCCTACGGTCCCAGAGGGCTGCCACGTCGTCCAGTTCCACCATCACGGGCAGGGCGAACATCTCCCCGTGGGGGCTGTGCAACGGGTAGGGCTGCTCATCGTTGACCCAATCGCAGACGTAGCGCAGCCCGGCCTCGGACAATAGCTGCGGAGTGCGGGCGGACTCCCCGTATTCCGGCCCCAACCACCCGGCGGGCGCGCTGCCGGTGGCGCGAGTCAGGGCAGCCACCGATTGGCCGATGTATTCCCGCTCTGCATCCTCGGACATGTTGCTGGTGATCATGCGCGACAGAGACACTCCGTGGCCGATAATTTCAGCGCCGGCGTCCAGGCAATGCCGCACCAGGAAAGGATAGTTCTCGGCGGTCATGGCGTCCATTGCAACCGTGGCCTTTATGCCGTGTTTCTGCAGAGTGTCCAGCACGCGGAAGATACCCACCCGATGCCCGTATTCCCGATGGGACAGCCTGGCGTAGTCCGGGAAATCCCGGGCGCTCAAACCGCCAGCGAAAGGTGTGGTGAAGCTGTCGGCCGGCGGGTTCCATTCCGGGTGGTCGAGGTTGACGATAACGCACAGGGCAACCCGCGCGTTATCGGGCCAGCGCAGAATCCCCCTCTTGTTGAAGGGCGACCAGTCGTAATGCCCGTGGTCCATCCCGAAGCGCCGTTCTGCGGGCATTTCTTCACCTCCTCATTGTGGCCAGTCGGGTTTTATTTCAGGTGGTGTGGTTGCCCCGACGCCCTCTGCACACTCTATCGTAGGGGTGACTCATGAGTCGCCCTGGCCTCACTGCCAATGCTGTCAGCCCATAATTCAACCATTCAACCGCGCCGCATGGGCCACCGCCTGGTCGTAGTAGTTGGCGATGTAGTAGTCCGCTATGTCGTCCGCTGTGGTCTGCCAGACGCCGTCGTGGGACATGATGTAGCCCAGCACTTCGTCCAGATACCTGGCCCGGTGGGGCTGGCCGATGAGGTAGGGATGGAGGGCGATGCACATTACGCGTCCGCTCTGGGCGCCTTCCTGATAGAGCTGGTCGAACTGGGCCTTGCAAATCTCGGCAAAATAGTCGCCTTCGTAGTGCTGCCGGAACAGCGGTGCGTCGTTCAGCTCGATTGAGTACGGCACCGAGACGAGCTTGCCGCTCTTAACCTTGATGGGCACGGGCTGGTCGTCGTGCATCCAGTCGGTATGGTAGATGAGACCGGCCTCCGCCATCAGATCCGGGGTGCGATCGGTGCCGGATATGGCCGGCCCCAGCATCCCTTTGAGCTGTTTGCCGGTGTGCCGTTTCAGGGTGTCGATGGTATCCCGGTAAAATTCCCGCTCCTGCTCTTCGGTATAGGTGTTCAGGTAGCGGGTGTTGTAAATACCATGGCTCATAAAGTCCCAGTTGCGCTGCACCATGGCCTCCCCGATTTCGGGGAAATGCTCCAGCACGGCCATGTTCAGGGACACACAGCAGCGGATGTTGTGCTTGTCCAGCACCTCCGCCATGCGCCAGAAGCCCACCCGGTTGCCGTAATCCCGGTAGGCGTATTGCTGAACGTCGGGATAGGGAGTGCGCGGCCAAGGGTCGCGGTGACCGTCAAATTCCGGTTCGTATTCGTAGTGCTCAACATTGGGAGCAATCCACAACGCCACTCTGGCGTCGTTGGGCCACTTGATGATGGGCCGGTCGATTATGGGACTGTAATCTACGCGATTAGGCGCCAAAGGCATGGCGAACACCTCCCTTTGTGATGGGCATGAGATACCCATGCGAGCTATCCGATACAGTGTCCGGCAGTGTAATCCGCAAGGTTTGACCCGTCAACGGACGTTTGGGCTCATGCGTGCCCACTTTGTCATTGCGAGCGTAGCGCGGCAATCTCGTCGCCGCAGCAACGGCGGTTCGCCGACGTGAGTTCAACCTCATCGAGATTGCCACGTCGCTATGCTCCTCGCAATGACAGACAGGGTGTACCCCGGCGGGTGATGGCGTTCAGCTTCGCAAGCAGCTTTCGCATCACCGCTACCGGCGCCGCTTGCTTGGCATGAGCCCGCTGACACAAGCTCAGAAGGGCCGCAACCTGCTGGTGTAAAGTGGGGCCTGGGCGAGTTGCCCACAGCAAACCACACGACGAATCCACAGGAGGACAACCATGACAGTGCTGGCGGACTATGCAAATAAATACGAGACGGTTAGCGTGCAACGGGAGGATGGGATTCTCCAGGTGACGTTTCACTCGGGGGACGGAAGCCTGCTCTGGGGCGAGGCGTCTCACCGGGAGCTGGGTTACGCCTTCGCCGACATCGGCGCGGACCCGGACAACCGGGTGGTCATCCTCACCGGTACCGGCGACGACTACTGCGCTGACTTCGAGCCCAACCGTCCAACCCGGCGAATGCCCCGGGACTGGGACAAGACCTACTGGGAGGGTAAGCGGCTGTTGACCAACCTGCTGGAGATCGAAGTGCCGATCATCGGTGCGGTCAACGGCCCGGCGACCATCCACGCTGAGATTCCGGTGATGTCCGACATCGTCCTCGCGTCGGAGACCGCCACTTTCCAGGACGCTCCCCACTTCCCGCGCGGCGTGGTGCCCGGCGACGGCGTCCACGTGATCTGGCCCCTGGTGCTGGGACAGAACCGGGGCCGGCATTTCCTGCTGACTGGGAGGACTCTATCGGCCCGGGAGGCGCTGGAACTGGGCGTGGTGGCCGAAGTGCTGCCCCGGGACGAACTGCTGCCTCGGGCTTGGGAAGTGGCCCGGCAATTGGCGGAAAGGCCGCCGCTGACGTTGCGCTACACCCGCGTTGCCCTCACCCTGCAACTGAAGCGACAGATGCAGGACATGCTGGGATACGGTCTGGCCGTCGAAGGCCTTGCCGCGGTCGATGTTTCGCTGTCGCAAGGCTAGCCGCCGGGCTGATCAGCTGTTGGGAGCGCATGCCTCGCCGGCGGGTCTGTCCCGTCGGCAATGGCGTCCAGGTCACCTTCAACGTACCCGCGAGGAAGCGAGTGAAGCACGTGTGGACGTACTGGGGTGCGACTTCGGGACAGCTGAGACCGGCGCTTGCAGCGCAACACCAGCTGGGGAAGCGGAGACGCAGACTCAATCCGGTTCAGGTTGCCGTGTGGGCTGAGGTTCGCGGGGTGGCTTGAACGGGGACCCGTTTGGTGTTTCCGGGTGAGGTACCCGAGCGGAACCGTCTTGAACTGTTGGGGCGGCGGCGCGGTTCCGCCCGCGTCTTCAGGAACGGCTGACGGCAGTCATGCGACTAAAGTCAACCATTTTTACGACGGTGATGGACGAGCAGCTGGTAGATCATGACGCCGAAACGCATGGCGCTGGTGGCGCGGGCCAAGGCGGCGAGGTACACGTTGGGAGCGCTGAGGATCTAACGTCGGAGGTCTGGCGCCCCAGGTGCTCCGCTTCTTGGGCGCCGCGGATGTACTCGTCGTACCCGTCGGCGGCAACCGGATGGGACTCCAACTGGGCCTGGTCAGGCACGTCGTAAAGTCCGATTTCCATCGTGGCTACTTTCGTTCACCCCCGTTCACGCGGGGAGAATGACGGTCGGCTCTGTCGTGCGGGTTGTTTCAGTTGGTCATTCGCCGCGCAGTTGGCGTAGCTGGTTCTGCAGTTCCTGTAACTTGGCTTCCGCCTGGATGCGGGCTTGGCGCTCTGACTCCAATGTGGCGATGTGCCGGCCGGTGTTGGGGTCATACCAGCCCAGTTGGCCTTCGGCCCAGCGCAGGTTGAGGCTGAGGATGGCGCTGTAGCCTTGGAGGCTGCCGTCGGTGAGTGCCTCGATGGGCAACGGTTCATATTGGTCGCTGACGAGGCGGTCGCCGGCGAGGCGAGTGCCGTGGAACTGTCCGGTTTCGTCGAAGCGCCAGTATTCCTGGATGCCCAGAGCGGCGTAGGAAATGCGCTTGTCGACTGCGTCCCGGCGTCCGGTGGAGCGTGCGGCTATCTCGAGGACGAAGTCCGGCGGCTTGCCCTGCTCGGAGATGACGTAGCCGTTGCGTGCCAGGTAGCCGGCGGGGTCGGCGTCGAAGGCGACAAAGAGGTCGGGGTAGAGCACTCCGCTCATGCTCTGGAGTTGGGCCGGAGGGACCGGCGCGAGATAGAGGTCGGAGCCGACGACGGTGGTTTCGGGTTTGCCGAGGTGCTGGGCCAGGTAGTGGGCGCCGCCGGTGAGAGACAGGTGGCGGGAGGCGGTCATCTTTTCGTCTTGGGTCTTCTCGGGTTCCGGGATCTGGAACTCGGCGTCTTGGAGTGTTGGCGTCTTGGCGGTGGTCATGGTGATCCTCGCCGGGTGTGGTGTATGCGCGGCTGGTTGGCGACGCGTCGGGCGTTGGGTTGGATTATACCCTTTGCGGTTTGGGGTGGGGCATTGCATCGTTTGATGTCAGCCGATGCGTCTCGGCGGGCGCGGCGTTGTTTCTTCAAGCAGTTGGCGCGGGGTAGCTGGCCGGGCATGGTTCGTTGGCGGCAGTTGTTGAGGTTGAGTTCCTTCGGCCGTTGGCGGTTCTCGGTGGCGTATGCTGGGTGGGTTCCCGTCTCTGCTTTTCAGCGAGGCGTGGTCCCGCAGCATTGGCGGCGGTCTCGCGATTGGCGGAGTCCGCGTGTGTTTTGTGTCTGGGCTTGACGGCTTTACGGTTTTCGGGACGCGTGTTGCCGGAGTTGGCCGGCATGGGGAGGATGAAGGTGAACTCAAAAGTACCACCTATTGCACGGGTGTGCGGGTTCACTCAAGGATCACCCCCGTACATGTGGCGCCATCTGCTCCAGTCTCTCGGTGTCCCCAGATTTCCTAGCGCTGGTCGATGCAGCCACATCGGCATTGCTGATCATCCTCCCAGATTGCAGACCCCAGCGGCTCAACTGACGTCTGGTGCTGGGATCCGCGGAAACGCGTTCTCACCCCGTTTTGGAAGGCTGGACGACCCAAAACACCTGAAATAGCCTAAACCGCCATGAGAACGCGCATTCGTGGGGTCTAATGGCGATTCTGTGGGACGATCGGATCGGCGTTTTTGCAACTTACGGCTGGCGTACCTCGGCCAACGGGATCCGCCGTCCCCCAATACCAGCAGACGTTTCGACGCAACCGCGCCACGCACCGTCCTTCAATGCTGATGTGGGAAAGGGATTGCGGTAAGCCGGGCTGTTTTCGCTATGTTTAGTCCATTACCCGCGACGTGCTCAGACAGTAACGGACACGCCGCCACATCAGGAGTGCACGATATGGACCAAACGCCCGAAAGGATCACCTACAGTGTGAAGGAAGCAGCCGCGGCCCTGGGAGTCAGTGAGTGGATGGTGCGGGAGGAAATCCGTGTTGGACGCATTGATTCCGTGAGGTTCGGCGCCCGTATATTAATCCCCCGCCAAGCTCTGGAACGACTCGTCGGCAACTCGGAACAGACCGACGACAAATCCAGCGCCGCGCCTGAGGAAGCTCACCAACCGAGGGCCGACTGAGTTGAGACCAAACGTCGTGCGTTCGGTCTTGCCGACTGGTTCATCGACGGGATTCGCGTTCTCACCGCGGGCAAAGAACCAAACCAGTTGGTAGGCTGCCGGATCCGACGGTTCTTGCAGGCGTCGTCCTGCCCGAACTATGCGCAGCTAGAGGCGCCGACGGCCGCATTTAGGGGCAAGCCTCCATTGCCTATACAACTTTCGAGTTGGAAAACCGCCGACCACAAAACTTCAGACTCAACAAGGAGGTGAGATGTCATTCAGGGAGTTTCCGGCGGAACGGTTCAACGTTCTGGCAAATCCGTGAGGACGCTGCCGGTTGGTCCCGTCGGAAATCATCAGCCGAGCTGACCCGTTCGCGCCAAGTTCGTTAACAATTGGAAACCGATTGGAGAGGTATCACACCATGAAAGGCACTATCAGGCAACGCAATCCAGGCTCCTGGGAAATCCAGGTGTTCCTGGGCCGTGACGCCAATGGCAAACGTATCCGCAAGACGTAAACGGTCCGGGGAAAGAAATCCGACGCCCAACGTCGGCTCAGGGAAATATTGTCAGAAGTCGACCGGGGAGCCATCCCGGCCAACACACGATATAGGGTCGGAGAGTGGTTGGATAAATGGTTGGACGAGAAGCGAGTTGGTGGAAGACGCGAGAAGACCATCGATCGTTGTGAGGGAATAATTCGCTTACACCTCAAACCCACATTGGGACGCGTGGAGCTGGCGAAATTGTCACCAATGCAGATCAAAGACCTGGAGTTGGAACTAGTAAAGGGCGGCATGGATCCTAAAGGGGTAGAGGCGGTTCACAATGTTCTGACCGCAGCCATGGACCATGCCTTGAAAATGGAACTAATCGGGCGAAACCCCGTGACGTTGGTTACGCCTCCGAAATCCCCGAAAAAGAGAGCGTTCGTCCCTGAGGTTTCACAAGTGCACGCTCTCCTGGCCGAGGCGGAACGATCCGAACATCCCTTATGGCCAGCTGTACATGTAGCCGCGTACACCGGGGTTCGACGCGGCGAGATTTCGGGATTGGAGTGGGGGAATGTGGATTTGGACGATGCTTGCTTGTCGGTGGTCCAATCCTTGGTAGTGACCGCACACGGTGTCAAAATGGAACCGCCAAAGACCGAAAGCGGTGAACGCGAAATCGAACTCGATGCCGAAACCGTCGGCGTGCTCCGAGATCATCGTGCTAGGCAAATAGACTTGGCGACTACTTTGGGCGTTGACCCACCGCAAATCGTTTTTCCTAAGAGAGGATTAAGCGATTGGTGCCGCCCAACCGTCTTGGGCCGAGTGGTATCGAGTTTAGCGATGCGCGCCAACTGTCCTGAGGTCACGCTGCACAGCTTGCGCCACTTCCACGCAACGATGCTGTTGCCGTCAGGGCTAAATCCTGCCGTGGTCGCCGAGCGTTTGGGCCACTCGAGCGCAGCGATTACACTGTCAATCTATGCTCACGCATTGCCTGGCTGGCAGCGGGGTGCGGCCGCAGCGTTCGCAGATCTGATGCGAGATGCCGCATAGTGTATTGCTGGACAAATGCTGGACAAATTACCAGTAACTCCCAATACCATGCCACACCGCACAGGTAGGTTTGAATAGAAAACCTCAATTCACAGGACTGTACAATACCCTAATTTAACGATACCCTCGACTCCCTTCATCGGCTCCATCATCAACAAGCTGGTTGGATGAACTCAGCGAGGTATCAACTACCGTTTTTTGTGGCCGTGGGGCAAATTTAGCGCCTTTTTGGTGCCCTCACCCAAAGCGATCGATGGCAATTAGGCGAATTCGGCGAGGCCGGGTAGGATGTGCCACGGCCGGCGCCATAGCATCACGCTAACGTCGTTTTCCTAAGCCCTCTGTCAGTCTGTTGTTGTCCAATCTGTTGTTGTCCAGCGATTTTGTCTGATTAAATGGAAAGCGAAAATGTCTGGTCGATCATTTGGCAAGAGGTTGGGGATTGCGTAGCCCCGACAGTTTGGCTCGCTCCGGCGCGCTGAGCTTCTTGGTAGGGGGCTCTCGGCGTAGGCGTATTTGCGAACGGTATCGCGAGCGATGCCGAGTTCCCGGGCGACGGCCCGCAGGGACAGCCCCTTGAGTTGGGGCCGCTTTCCACCGGGCCTTCTGAGTGGGCGTCGGTGTGCGCCCCCATATGGTCGGCGCTTTGCTGGTGGCGTCCTTTTCAGCGGCATCTTTCTTGACCGCGGCCTCGTCGATTCGCACCGGTTCCAGCGCCGCCAAGCGTTCCTGCTGGGACCTGCTGATGTGGCGGCTGCCCACGCTGCTGACGATGCGCTTGAGCTCCGTTCCCAGAGACCAAGCGGTGACCGAGGCCCACAATGCGCCCATCAGCGGCGACGGTTCCTGAGTGGACACCGTTGCCCCTGGTACTGGACAATTAGTTCGCTGTCGGGTCGTTCCAGTACGTCCACTCGCAATCCGGCGTAGCTGGGACGTTCCTGATCAGGCAGCAGTTTCAGGACCGGCCAGTGGTACTTCACCGTGTTGTCCCGGGTGACCTTGCGGGTGTGCTTGAAGCAGAGGGTTTCAGAGAGGCGCGGATCCGGCGACACTGGACGGTAGGCCGCTTCTAGATGCTCCGGATGTACGGCGAAGCGGGCGTTGCATCGGGGCCGGAAGTCCTGCAGCACGGCGATGGCCTGGTCGATGGTCCTGGCGTCGGCCAGTCGCAGTTCGGTGACCAGCCGGTCCTGGAAGGTCTCCGCCATGCGCTCCACCCGACCCTTGGTCTGGGGAGAGCGGGCGAAGATCTGCCCGATTCCCAGTTCCTACAAAGCTCGGGTGAACTGGGTGGCTTCCGTCGCCGTCTCCGGCTGGCGAGCGTTTTGCTTGAAGACGGCGTGGTGGTGGCTGTACAGGGCCGAGGGAATGCCCCAGCGCACGATCAGCCCCTCCAGCAGCATGAAGTAGACCCGGGTGTCCTCATCGGAATAAATAACACCGGTGTCACGTCGCGCTCAGATCCTCCGTCGTTTGCAGGTTGGAATCCGCGCCGAACACCATTGATTCGAGTGAATCGATCGAGGATGGCGCTGCTTCTGCGGCTGCCGTTTACGCTTCCAGCGCCGCCTCCACGCCCCTCCGTCGGACAGCCAAAGTGCCGGCGAATGCGTTGGCCGGCGTAACGGTCATAGCCGATGAAGCCGCTCACCACGGCGCCATTCTTCTGCTCGATCCAGGCCTGATCGTTCTTGCGGTACGCTAGTGAGGGATTGAACTCGATGCCCTGGTCCGATCAGTACCGGATCAGGGTAGTTTTGATGAACGTTCCGTAGTAGGCCGTTCAGCATTAGTGCGATTCGATGCCTCTGACGGCGGAGGGTAGCAGTCGCCGGATGGCTCCCAATCCGGCCACTACCCATCGAAAGTGCCCACCGGAACATGGTGCCCAGCGACTGCCGTTTGCGGAGTTCGCGCCGACTCCCGGCAGTGGCCGTATGGGTTTGAGCAGCCGGTCCACGGTCGCGACTCTGGCCTCCAGCAGCCGTCGGAGTACCGTGGAGTCCAGGTCCAGAAGCTCTTGGCGCTCCATGGACTCCACCAGGTTGGGTAGAGCCGCGTCCAATCGGTTGCCACAGATTTCGAACCGCCATTTATCTTACCGTGTGTCGTCACGCGGATTCAGGCAGAGGAAGAATACCCATTGCCGCATCGGAGACCAGTGCGGGTAACCGCAGACACGCTCAATCTCGGAGAGCACCCACCGGCTGTAATTTTAGCGCATGGGGAAATTTTCTACCGGGTATTCAAAGTAGGTTGCGGTCACGAGATGGTGTAACTCCCGACAATGCTCCCGCACCTGCCACAACAAGCCGTAGCGGTCTTCCCTGTCGGGCCAATCGTAATGGATCAGTGCCGCCATGCGGCCGGCCAGCCGCGTGACGGCGGCGCTGGCCTTGGCGTCGGGGCCGGGGCCGATAGACGCCAAGCCTGATGCTGTCCTGTCCAGAGACCTGCACAGCGAGTCCGGCAGCAGGGGGTCCGTGGTCAGCAGGTTCAACACCTGACTCGGTCGCACTTCAATGCTGTAGCTGTGGTTGTAGGCCTCAAAAGCATGATAAATACGCAACAGGCTGGTCCAGTCGGCATCGGAATTCTCATCCGTCTGCGAGTCCGCGGCCAGTTGCGCCAGGAACAACGACGTGGACATCTGGGCCCGCTCAACAAAGCGGCCAAGCTGCATGAAACGCCAGCCTTCGTCCCGGTACATGGTCGCACCGGCCACGCCGGAAACCGCGCTCATCTCCGCGGCAGTTTCGGCGTAGAAACCCTCCGGAGAAGTCAACCAGATGTCTTGTATGTTGATTTTCTGAAGTCGCAGGTAGGCCAGGTTAAGGCTGGTCCATAGCTCGCTGCTGATGCAGTGGCGTATCTGCCGGGCGTTCTCCCGGCCCATGGCGAAACAGCTCCACACCGAATCGGGGTTGGAGCGCTCGAAGGTCAGGTCGTCGGCAAGGGTAAAGGAATCTGCCAGCGTAAACTCGTCGTTGTTCATCAGTTCCAGGCTGCCGCCGGGAGGTTGCCGGTTTAAGCCGCCATAGATGCGGACCCAGCCAATATGGATCTCCCTGATGGGCCGGTCGACCAGGGCTTCGGTCTGTAGTCGCAGCAAACGGCACAGGAACTCAGCCCGTTCCAGGTAGCGGCCCATCCAATAAAGCCCTTTTGCACTGCGCGAAAGCATTCAGCTCAGTCCCCCAGCACCCAAAGGTCCTTGCCTCCCCCACCCTGGCTGGAGTTCACAACCAGGCTGCCGCGTCGCAAAGCCACGCGACAAAAAGCTCCGGGAATCATGCGGGTCGTTTTCCCGTGAAGTACGAAAGGCCGCAAATCAACGTGTCGCGGCTCAAAGTTGCCCTCAATGAGGCAAGGCGCCCGGGAGAGGGCCAGTACCGGCTGAGAGACGAAGTCGGCGGGGTTGGATCGTAGCTGTACGGCATACTCCTCCCGCTCTTTCGGCGTGGCGTGAGGGCCGATCAGCATCCCGTACCCCCCTGACTCACCCACTCGTTTGACCACCAGGTTCTCCAGATTGTCCAGGGTGTATTCCAAATCTCTGGGGCGACGACAGAGGTTCGTCTCCACGTTGGCCAGGATCGCCTCTTCTCCCAGGTAGTAACGAATCATATCGGGCACATAAGCGTATACGCTCTTGTCGTCGGCAACTCCCGTACCCGGCGCGTTTACCAGGGCTACGTTTCCCAGCTTGTAGGCATGGAGGAGGCCCGGTACGCCGAGCAGGGAATCAGGGCGGAAAGCGAGTGGGTCCAGGAAATCGTCGTCCACACGGCGGTAGACTACGTCCACACGGCGCAGGCCGGTGGTGGTCCGCATGTAAACGAAACCATCGTTCACCAGCAGGTCTCGCCCCTCCACCAGCTCCGCGCCGATCTCGTGGGCTAGAAACATATGCTCGTAGAAGGCCGAGTTGTAGACCCCTGGGGTCAACAGTGCAATGCAGGGCTCAGACCGTCCACTGGGCGCGAGTTCAAGAAGCGTCTCCAGCAGGAGGCGTCCGTACTGCTCCACTTCCTGCACCCGTAGGCTTCTGTACAGCAGTCTCAAACTGGCCTTCACCGCCTTCCGATTCGCGATCATGTAGGAAACGCCGGAAGGCACCCGCAGGTTGTCCTCAAGCACCCGAAAGCCATCGTTGGTCCGCACCAGGTCCGTACCGCAGATTGCCACCCAGGTGCCGTGGGGTGCGGAAAAACCCTGCATCTCCATACGATATTGAGGACACCCGAACACCATGTCGGCCGGTATCACCCCGTCAGCAATGATACGGGCCTCACCGTAAACGTCCTCCAGAAAGAGATTCAGCGTCTTCACGCGCTGGGCCAGACCGGCCTCCAAATACCGCCACTCGGCCCCTGAGAGTATCCGAGGCAGGCAGTCTACCGGTATTATTCGTTCGTCACCCTCCTCGTCTCCGTAAACCGTGAAGGAGATACCCTCGTTGTAAAAGGACCGGGTCACGCGTTCCTGGATGCTGCTCAGGTCATCCTCAGAAAGCTGGCTCAGGGTTTCGTGAAGACGCCGGCAATGCTCTCTGGGCGTGCCATCCGGCTGAAACATCTCGTCATATACGGACGGTTCAAGTATGTATTTATCGAAGTTCACGGCACCGAATATACCATGCGAAGGCTCAGGCCGGCGATAACACGGCGGACCGGCGGCAGGCTCTTTCGATCATTCATCGGGAAGTCGTTCTGGCGAAATTCGGAGCCCAATAAAAACCTCGATTGCAGACGAACTGTCTCTGCTCAAGCACCCTGGATTCCGGCTCAATGACGGATTGATGAGACAATCAAAAGGACCTGCGCCGGATGTTGCGATCCTCTCCCGGTTAACGGCTTCCACAAAAGAGAGCGGTTCATTTGATGCGCCATCAATTTCGAGACCGACATGTCGATGTCCTCACGCGCCGGCCATGGGCGCCTGCCCGGATCTAATCAACCGTTCGATGTCCAGGATTATGGCGCGGTCACTGGCGTCTATGGCGGCCTCTAGAGCTTTCTGGAATTCGCGCGCGTTGGCGCCATCGACCCTCCCGTCCGTCTTTGCGATTAGCATTTCCCCGTGCTGCTCCGTCGAAACCTCATTTGGCGCGTCTTCTTCAAGTCCCGAATTCAGGTGCTTTTTGCCCTCGCAGCTCAGTGGCGCTTATTCCCATGTGGGGACTACTCAGATGTCGGGACTACGCAGAATCGCCGTCTCCGGCGACCGCGGCCAGCACTTCGTACACCCACACCGTACCGCGTTGCCCAGGATCGGAAGCGCTGGCTTGCCGGATGGCAGACACCACAGGCTCAACGCGATCGTCTTCGACCACCACCTCGATCTTCACCATGGGCATGAAAGCAACCCGGTATTCGGCGCCGCGGTGTATTTCCGCATGGTCTACCGCCTCTCCGTACCCTTTCACTTCCGTGGCCGTTAGATTGGAGACCCCGATGTGGAGCAAGGCCTCGTGTATCGGATCAAGTCTGTGGGGCCGAATCCTTGTCATTACCATTTTCATCTCAACTCACCCCTTGGTCTCTTACATGTCATATCCGCGCTCGCCGTGGGTGGCCAGGTCAAGCCCCACCAATTCATCCTCTTCGTCAACCCGCATGCCGCCGGTCAGGCGGGACGTTACGAATACGATGATGAAAGTAAAACCGGCTGCCCAGACCATCGTCGCCAGCACACCCAGCGCCTGGATACCCAATTGGAGGCCGATCGAACCATTTTCAACCGAGAGGCCACCACCTCCAACGATCGCTACCGCGAGAAAGGGTAACAGTAGCGTGCCAATAACACCGCCCATTCCGTGCACAGCGAAAACGTCAAGGGAGTCATCGATCTTCCAACGGTACTTCACCATATCGACGGCGAAGAAGCACAGAACTCCAGCCACCGCACCCAGAATCAGGCCTCCCACTGGCCCAACGTAGCCCGAGGCGGGTGTGACTGTAGCCAGGCCCGCGATCACTCCGGTGACAGTTCCCACCAGGGAAACCTTGTGAAACTTGATCCATTCAACGGTCGACCAGGAGATGGCGCCGCTGACGGCCGCAATGTGCGTAACGGCAATTGCCATACCAGCGCCGCCGTCCGCGGCTAACTGGCTGCCCCCATTAAACCCAAACCAACCCACCCACAGCATCCCCGCTCCGGCTGCCGTCATTCCGGGATTGTGCGAGGGTTGGATCTGGGTGGGGAATCCCCGCCGCCTACCCACCATGCTGGCAACGACCAGAGCTGATGTTCCGGCGCTGGCGTGCACCACCAACCCGCCCGCAAAGTCCATTACCCCGAGTTGCTGGAGCCAGCCTCCACCCCACACCCAATGACAGATCGGCGAGTACACCAGAAGCACCCACGCACTGCTCATGATTATTATGGCGGGAAACTTGGTACGCTCGACGAATGCCCCCACGATAAGGGCTGGCGTGATAACGGCGAACGTCATCTGAAAGATGGCGAATACTATCTCCGGAATTGAACCCCGCAGCGTATCCTTTCCTATACCCGCGAAGAACGCCTTCTCCACTCCGCCCAGGACACCGCCAACATCGTCGCCAAAGGCCAGGCTGTAGCCCAAAACCATCCACAACAAGCTTGCCAAGGCGGTGATGGAGAAGCAATGCATCACCACTGACAACACCGACTTGGACCGAACCAAGCCTCCATAAAACAAAGCCAGGCCCGGCAATGTCATGAACAAGACGAGGGCAGTGGCTGCCAGAACCCAGGAGGTATCGCCAGAACTCAAGGGACGCTCCTACGCTGTTTTGAGGATTGTCGGGATTACTAACATTATCAAATTTAGCGTCCGAAGCCCAGCACACGCGATCTGGACGGTCCGGAAGTCTTGGACTTGGGCCCTGGTGGATTCCGAAAACAATGCCCGTTCTCATTCTGCCGTCGATTACCATGAATTCTCCCAACGCTTTCGTTCTGGCTCTACTCTATACCCGTTGGCGCCGATTCCTCAGTTCTGCGAACTCAGGTCGAACAGAATGTGTGTTGACGTTCGTTGCCAAAACTCATGGGCCAGTGCTTTTGAACTCCATAGGTTGGGAGCTTCGCGGGGTGACGGGCACCGAGTGAGGGTTGGCCACCGCCGGGATCGTTGAAACTCGCCGCGTGACGTGGCCCGTCTGGAATCGGCGCATTACGAAACTGTTTCAGCGCCCGCTTGGGGATCAGGGTGTTGGTGTCCAGTTTCAACCCTCACGGCGTATGCGATGGGTTCGCACATACAACCTCGCTACGCAACTGGAGATGGGATTTCCCAATCATGGGGGACTTGCGGCCAACGCTTGAAATCCCCTCGTCCTAACCGTTGATACAGACCGGATTGGGCCGCCAGTCCTTCGAAACGGTGCACTATCTACGTACAGGCGCCATGCGCTACGCAACGCTCCGGGAGTTGATTGCGCGATACCCGGTGGTGTCGGTGTCGCCGCCAACGTCGGGGAAGCCAGATTACGACCGATGAACGCAAGCTGTGTCGCGGATGACAACCGCGAGAGCGGCCCATATAATGCCGGTAACACAGGTCAACCCACCGACGACACCATTCAGGAGGCCGAGATGGCTACCGAAACGAAATTCGAAATTGTGACCAGGCCCCTGGTCAAAATTACCGAGCTGGACCACATCGTCCTGCGAACTAATGACGTGGAGAGATCGCTGCGTTTCTATACCGAGGTGCTTGGCCTGGAGGCGGAGCGCGTGGACGAATGGCGGGCCGGGGATGTCCGCTTCCCGTCGGCGCGCATAAATGCCGACACGATTATCGACTTTTTCGCCTCTGAGGAGATACCGGAGAGTCGGGGGGACGTCCGAAACCAGGACCATTTCTGCATGGTCATTGACTACACAGACATGGAGGAACTCAAGGCTCGCTTCGAGGACCTTGGCGTAGAGATTCAGGCCGGCCCGGGCAAGCGCTGGGGTTCCCACGGCGACGGCATCTCTCTGTACATCTACGACCCCGACGACAACGTGGTCGAGCTTCGTCACTACTAAGAACCTATCTCAAAACGCCCTTCGACAAGCGCACCGTGAGCGGAACGAACTTTGGAATCCGCTCACCCTGAGCATGTCGAAGGGTGCCACCAAAAGCAAAGGCAGTCAAGAACTCTTGGTTGATCGCCGGTAATTGGTGTTCAGCGTCCGACGGCGAGCAAGCCTCGCACGAGAAGCAGCGATGCCACGCACGATCGGCGATCTGAGGCGTCGGTAAGCACGTTGCGCCTAGCTGCAACCGCTTACCGGCGCAGTGCCGGCGGCCCTACGGCGGATGGCGACATCCCGATGGGCAAACGCCAGCACCCCCGGCTAATCCTCAGGCCGACGGCGGGTCCAATTCCGGTCGGTAGTCTCGGTCGTAACTCACGGTCCAGCCCAATTCAACCTGGCGCTCCAGGGGTACTGCGGGCGGCGTTTCGGCGCCCTCCAACGATTCTCCGACGGCTCCGGTTTGTTCCAGGTGGTTAATACGGGATTGGGCCAGTCCCAACATCTGCGCCAGCACGTAGTGGTTGTCCTCGCCCAGCAGGGGAGCCGCTTTGGGAATGTGGACGTCGTTCCCCGACA
Organism: Dehalococcoidia bacterium; assembly: GCA_965220105.1. GTDB lineage: Bacteria > Chloroflexota > Dehalococcoidia > Lucifugimonadales > UBA3495 > Bin87. Next base: position 1,290,693 of record OZ244811.1, read on the forward strand.
TCCGCCATCCGCGGCTCGGGTATTCCCGGCGTCCCAGGCCAGTTGCCGCCGGGTGGTCTACGGTTTCGAAATAGCCACGGGCGCGAAACTGCGGATTCGCCAGTAAACCCTTGCCGTCCAGGACAGGCCCCGCTGGCACACCCCTTTTCTGGAGCAATTCCATCACCTGATACTGGGATTGGGCCGACGTCCATCCGGCTATGATCTCGTCCAGCGCGTCCTGGTTTTGCAGCCTGGCGACTGCGTCTGCGAATCTGCCGTCATCGGCAAGTTGCCGGGAATCCATCGCGGCGCAAATCTGCCGCCATTCCCCGTCGTCCCGGGCCGCGATCACCACCCACTCGTCGTCGCCTCGGCAAGGGTAGCATCCGTGTGGCGACCAGGATTCATGCCGGTTGCCGATTCGGCGAGACCGACGGCCATTGAAGGCAAAATCCAGCAGGCCCTCGCCGACGAACGACACGCCCACCTGGTACATGGCCAGATCAATCCACAATCCCTGGCCGGTGCGGGCTCGGTGGAACAGGCCGGCCATTACCGCCAGTTGCGCCGTCCAGCTGGCCAAGAAGTCGGTATAGGAGTTGGCAATCTTGTTGGGAACGGCGCCCGGCGCGGACTTTCCGTCGCCGCCAACGTCCAGGTAACCCATGAAAGCGCCGGTGCCATGGGTGGGTTCCAGGGCTGTCGCCATGGCCCCGAAGTCGGTCCAGGGGCCGGAGTGGCCGTAACCGGTGTTGGATACCATTATCAGGTCTGGCTTCAACTGCCGCAGATGCTGATAGTCCAGGGCGAAACGGCGCATGACCCGTGGCGTGAAATTCTCCAGCACCACGTCGGACACCGATATCAACTGTTTCAATACCGCCAGGGCATCTTCGGAGCGAAGGTCCAGCGTTACGCTGCGCTTGCCCCGATTCAGCGTATTGAAGGTTCCCGCCCGTTCCCAATACCGGTCGCCGGGTTCGTTGTCGGGATACGGGCCGTTGAGCGTACGCGTGGTGTCGACGAAGGCGTTGTGATGGGTCTCTACTTTGATGATCTCGGCGCCCAGGTCGGCCAGATACGCACCGCAATAGGGCATGGCGAACACCCGGCTCAGGTCCAGGACGCGGATTCCCTCCAGCGGCAGCGGTTTGACCGCTTTTAGAGTATCCGCCGGTCGTGCCGGTTCGGCCATATCAAATAACCTCGTTGGCGCGGAGTTGGACCATCGCAGCCGGCGAGTATCCCAGCTCGTCGCCAACGATTTCCCGATTGTGCTGGCCCAAAAGCGGCGCCGGATAACGCACCGAGAAGTTCATGCCGGACAGTTTCGGCCCCATCCCGGGATAGTCCGCCGTACCCGCCACCGGATGCGTCACCGAAGCGAAAAAATCACGTTCGCGGAGGTGCGGGCATTCGTACAGGTCACCCGCATCCTGGGCCATGCCGAACACCAGCCGACGTTCCCCTGAAGCTTGGTGGAGCGCCTTGCGGTCCCACTGGGCCAATCCCTGTACCAGCAGTTGATTCAGCTCTTCGCCAAATTCGATGCGGCCCGATCCCGAGGCGAAGCGCGGATCGTGCAGCTCCTCCAAACCAATCAGGTCTGCGACGGTGGCCCAGGGTTGAGACCCCTGCACCGAGGGTATGACGTACCCGTCCCTGGCCGGCATCAATTCTTCGAATCCCGAGCCGCGCACCGGACGTCGCCCCTTGATGGCTCCCATGTAGCTGTAATACGGAATCGCCTGGACCAGGTGTGATGCCAGGCACTCCACGGTAGACACATCGACCAGCTGTCCCTCTCCCGAGAAGAGTCGCTGGAACAGTGCGGCGGTGGTGGCCACCGCTGCGTTGACGCCGGCCACGTAAAAGGATTGATTGAGTACGTTCCGGAGCGGTTCCCGGTCGGAATCTCCGGAATGGTACATCAGCCCGCTCATGGCGTAGGTCACGATGTCCGTGGCGGCGAAATCCCGGTAGGGGCCAGTTTGACCAAATGGCGTGATGGAGGTAACAATCAGACCGGGGTGGGCCGTTGCCAGTCGATCATGGTCCAGCGCCGGATGTGGGCGCTCTGCCGGAGGGAAGTTTTCTACCAGGACGTCCGCGTTTTCCAGCAGGGCGGACAGTATCTTGCGACCGGCCACCGTCCCGACATTTAGCGTGATGCCGCGTTTGTTGGTATTGAGATACAGGAAGGGGATGCTCTTGTCGGGATGCGGGTCATCTCCCACGAAAGGGCCCATGCGGCGGGCGCGATCCCCAGCGCCGGGCGGTTCAATCTTGATAACGTCCGCGCCGTAATCCGCAAGCAGTTTCGCGCAAAAGGGCGCGGAGACGTCCCCGCCCATCTCCAGCACCCGGATTCCGTCCAGGATACCCGTCATTCCCAGGGGTCCTCTTCCCATACCAACGGCAACAGTTGACCCCGCCGGGGCAGTATGACCGTCGCGGCGCCGGATGCCGTTTGTTCGCCCCGGTCATTCCGCAGACCCACCATGCAATCCACGTAACCGTAGCCCTTCATTTCGCGCTTGTCGGTCACGGCTCCGAAGGCGGTCAACGTGTCTCCCGGGAAGTCCATGCCGCGATGCTGCACGTAGAACCGTTTGAACCACCCCTCTTCACCGGCGAAATCCAGCAGCAGTTGACCCAGGTACTGGTTTTTCAACGAACCGTTAACCACCACGTTGGGCAGGCCCTGCCGGAGCTGGGCAAAGGGCAAATCCCAATGGATACGGGCATAGTTCCCGTTGGCCGCTGCCCAGCGAATCAGGTGCGTCGTGGTAATGGGGCCCTTGATGACCGGGCGCAACACCGCCCCCACCTCAATGTCCTCGAAATACTGCTGGGCGCCGGAGGAGGGTTCCGGTTTGTCCAGGATCACCTCGGGATTGGGTGGGGCCACCGGCACGGTGACCAGTTGGTCAGCCACCTGGGCCACGTCGTTGGGTTGTTCTCCGGCTGGCAAGGCGCGATGAATGCTCACCCGCTTGGCCCGGCTCAATTCCATACCGTCCTGGTCGGTTTGCGTCTCCTGCCGCACGATGAACACCAGAGGACCCGAGCGGCCCTGCTTCTCGAAGATGTCCAGGATGCGAAACTGCCTGGTTATCCATGCGCCCACGCGCACGGGCGCGAGAAATTGCCAGTCGCTGCCACCATTGAGGCCGTAGCTGTTGAAGGGCAGGGGAACCTCGAAATGCCACTCCTGTCCGGCGCCGAAATAACCGATGGGCGGCGCGATATCTTTCCATGCCGCCAGGGGCGGGCAGAGCAGGCCGCCGAAACGACTTTGCCCGGCGTGGTCCGCGTCCACGTACAGCGGGTTGTAATCTTCGATGGCGTCCGCCACGTCAAAGGCCATCTCAGCGCTGATGGGAAAGCGGTTGCGTTCCGGTTCGGTTTCAAGGCCGATCAGCGCGGTGATTTCTTCGGTGATCAGGGAGCCGGGCATCTGTCTTGCTCCTTTTCGGGTGCAAATGGGCAGACCAACGGGCCTGGATATAGCGATGCAGTCGCGGTTGATGTCGTCAGCGGTCGCCCCCAGACCGGTCGTCGGGCTGATTTCGCACCGATTTTAGCCCAACATTGCGAGGTCGACAAATCAATTGCCCAAGCAACGAATGGAGCCACCTATCTGCACTGGCGCCGGCCTGATTAATCCGGCCCACTCAGGAGCCCGGTCAATTCGCTGATGTCGTCCACCGCGTCCAGCCTGGCAACGGTGTTTATCACCTGTTGTGTGCGTTGTTCACCGAGGGTCTCGCCGGCCAGAAACTGAAACTTCGCCAGCAGTTCGTCGCGGGTGGGCGGGTTGGAGAAGTCGCCGCGCTGGCTGGTGACTTCGCCTTCCAGGATGCGCTGGTCTTTCAAGTGTACCGCGACGCGCGCTGAGGGGTAGTCGTATCGGCGCAGGCTCATTTCGTCGTCACTTACTACTTCCACCCGGCTCGCCAGCTCCCTGATGGCAGTATCCGAAACCCGATCCGGGTAAAACGCGGTCACGTCGGTAATCCCCGAATGCACGGCGACGGCCACCGCGTAGGGAATTGAAAATTTGGCGGCCAGCATGTTAGGAGGTTCCGGGTTGGTCATTATCTGCACGATGGGCGGCGCCGCGACCCTGATGCGCTCCACCTGATCTCCGGTGAACGCATCCTCGCGCATCACGTTCTGCACGGCGTCCAGTACCGGATGGTTGTACAGGCAGCAGGCGTGCAGCTTGAAATAGTTACGCTCAATGCGGAATTCTCCCGGCGTTCCCAACCCGTCGACCACCGCGTTTGAGTCAAAACCTTCGCCGAGGATGTTGGTGTACAGGTCTGCCGGTCCGTCGGCGACGCCGGTGTAACCGCAGGTGCTCAGGTACGCCGCCATGATGCCCTGGAACCCGGACCGGCCCGGGTAGAGGTTGCGTACCGTCGCGCCCTCGATGCAGGGCGTCCAAGTATTGGCCGGACTCATGGACATCGCCAGATTCATGGCCAGACCGGTCTGGGCTGGATTGAACCCCAAAAGGCGCGAGGTGGCCGCCGCTGCGCCAATGGTGCCCCAGGTGCCATGGGAGTGAATCTCCGGGCGTATCTGCGTTGCGCTCCCGATACGGGAGGTAACCTCATAGCCCACGATGATGCTTTCCAGCACCTGTTGCCCGCTTTTGCCCAGGTCTTCCCCGACGGCGATTGCCCCCGGGGTTATGTGGATGGAAGGATGTCCGCCGCCCAGCCTGCTGCCTTCGTCCATCTCCAGGGCAACGCCCGCCGTGGCGTTGACCATGGTGGCCCACAGCGGTTGTACCTTCCGGTTGTGGCCCACGATGGTCGTCTTGCCCGGGCCGCCGATCCCGGCGGCAAGGCGGGCAAAGTTGGCGTTCTCCGGCAACCGGCTACCCGCGGTGATGGCGCCGATCGTATCCAGCACCACTGCTCGGGCGGCGGTTACCGTAGAATCTGCCAGGTCTTCCAGGCGGATGGAACACACGAACTCGGCCAGTTGGTCCAGGTAATCGGCAGGCATAATTCCCTCCACCCTTGTCCAGTCGTTACCGCGTAGGAACCTGGAAATTCTAACGCGTGAAAAACTCCCGGAGCAGGCGGTAGCATTCGTCGGGCATTTCTTCGGCGATGTAGTGGCCGCAGGGCAAACCCTGCCCCTCCACGTTGTTGGAGTAATTGCGCCAGACACCGAGGACGTCCTGCGTCCGGCCCACGTAACCCGTCTCACTCCACAGGGCCAGGTGAGGGCAACTCACCTTGTTGTCAAAATCGGCTTCATCGTGCGCCAGGTCAATGCTGGCCCCGGCCCGATAGTCCTCGCAAGCGCCGTGAATCGCCGCCGGGTCGTTGAAACAACGCACGTACTCTTCAACGGCTTCCGCCGGGAAAACCGTTTCGGCGTTGTCAACGCGCATGAATCTGGAACGAATGAAGTAGTCCGCGTCGGCGCCGATAACGCGCTCCGGAAAATCGTAGGGCTGAATCAGAAAAAACCAGTGGTAGGTATTGGTAGCCATGGCCTGGTTGACGATGGAGAACATGTGGCGGGTGGGGACTACGTCCAGCGTCGCCAGCCTCAGCACCCGCTCCGGATGGTCCTTGGTCAACCGGTGGGCCACCCGTGCGCCCCGGTCGTGGCTGCCCAGGAAGAATGTTTCGAACCCCAGGTGCGCCATGACGTCGACCTGATCCTGCGCCATCGCCCGTTTGGAATAGTTCTGGTGGTCCGCATCGCCGGCCGGTTTGCCGCTGTCTCCATAGCCGCGCAAGTCAGCCGCCACGACGGTGAAATCCTCAGCCAGACGGGGCGCCACCTTGTGCCACATGGTGTGCGTCTGAGGGTATCCGTGCAGCAGCAACATGGGAGGCCCGCTACCACCTTTAACGACATTGATAGTGGCGCCGCTGGTTTGGATTTGATGCTGTTCGAAGCCCTCAAACATTTTGCCTCCCAGAACCGCGAGGTGGGATGGATCGCCGGTGGCCGTGGCGATGACTTGCCGACGGCGATTACATAATGACAATGGCAGTTGGAGATTGCAAATTCGATCCCGGTTGGCGCAGTCAGCGTGTAAATGTTTGAACCCACGCGTGCAAACTTACGGCTCTGCGGCGGGCTCCGGCGCTTTGACACCAAAGTTGTCCCCGTGTACCGTAATAACGCAATATCGGAGCCCCGAATACGCCTGTATATCCACCGTCAAAACAGTGAGTGCATAAACGATTTTTCCATGGAAACAACTCAATTCTCCCAACTTTTGAAAACCGCCCGGCGTTTCGCCGAGCAGGTAGCCGTCGAAGCCGACCACATCGACGAAGACCGGCAATTCCCCACCGGGTTGGCCAACGAGATGGCCGATGCGGGCTTCTTTCGACTCCTGTTGCCTGAAGAGTTGGGCGGATTTGAACTGGAGCATCCGCAATTCCTGAGGATACTGGAGATGTTCGCCCCGATGGACGCCAGCGTTGCGTGGTGTCTGAACCAGAACAACGTCTTTTCCACCAGTTCGTCGCGCATGTCGTTGGCCGTCGCTCACCAGATTTGGGATGACCAGCGTGGCGTAGTCACCAACGGACCGCCCACCGCTGAGTCCAAAGCGGTACCGGCGCCCGGCGGTTACCGGCTCAGTGGACGCTGGAATTTCAGCAGTGGCAGCGACCATGCTACGTGGATTGCAGCCCTGGCTCCCGTCGCATCCGAGGATGGCACGGTGGGCGGCCCGGGCAATGCCCCCAACATGCGAATCCTGTTGATGCCCAAAGAGAAGGTACGTATCGTTGACCTTTGGCAGGTTTCGGGCCTGCGCGGCACCGGCAGCTTCAGTTTCGACGTGGATGACCTCTTCATTCCCGAGGAACGAACCTACGTACAGGAGGGCGAGCCCTGGGCGGATGGTCCGCTTTACGTCGTCCCCCGCACTCTGCTGTTTGCCACTGGGTTCGCCACCGTGGCGCTGGGAGTTGCTCGCAAAAGCCTGGATCTGGCGATTGACGTGGCCCGCACCAGGACGCCGTTCCGGTCCCAAACCCTGCTGCGCGACCAGCAGCCCACGCAACGGTCCGTCGGTGAAGCCCACGCCCTGCATGCTTCGGCCCGTGCCTTGCTCAGAACTGCCCACGCCGCCGTGTGGGATTCGGCCTGCCGGCGCCGCAGCCTCGACCTGGACGAGCGCATCGAGTTGCGCGTCGCCGCAACTCACGCCATTCGCACCTCGGCGCAGGTCGTCGATACAGCCTATACGCTGTGCGGAGCCGGCGCCATCTTCCACGCCAATCCCATCCATCGCCGGTTCCAGGACATTCACGCCATTACGCAGCACGTCCAGGGCCACCACGTTCACTACGAAACGGCAGGTCAGTTCTATCTGGGGCTGGAGCCCCGAGGGGTTTTCTAGGATATTCCGAACCGATACGCGAAACCACGCGAGGTGAGGCTATGGCTGCAAACCACGTTGATCCGATGCACGTTGATACGGTAGTGGTGGGAGGGCAGATCGTTACGTCGTCCCAGGTGTACGAAGGTTCAATCGCCATCGCCGGGGAAAAGATTGTCGCAATCGGACCGGTGCAGTATCTGCCGCCGGCCGACAACTACATCGACGCGTCCGGCAAGTTTGTCCTGCCCGGCCTTATTGACAGCCACGTGCACCTGGACGGGCACGACGATTACGCGCTCGGTTCCCGGGCCGCCGCCCACGCTGGATTGACCACGCTGATCCCCTTTGGCACCTACCAACTGGATGGCGACGAAACGCTGCCCCAGGCTTTGCATCGATCCCGCGAAACCATCGAGGAGAGCGCCGTCACCGATTTTGCCTTCCACTTCATCCTGCAAAACCGCCCGTCAATCCTTTCGGGACTCCCCGAGGCGGTCGACCTGGGCGTTAAGTCGTTCAAAATGTTCATGACCTACAAAAAGCGCCCGGGTCGAATGTGCGACGACGACTACATTTGCCAGGCCATGGACCTGGTGTCCCGGGGCGGCGGCGTGCTGCAACTGCACTGTGAAAGCGGCAATATCATCGAATACCTGGAAAACAAGCTGATCGCCGACGGCCACACCCACCCGACCGATTTCCCCACCGCTTGCCCGGATTGGGCGGAGGAGGAGGCTATCAACCGGGCGGTGAAGATGAGCGCGGCGACCCGCTGCCCGACCTACGTGGTGCACCTCAGCACCCAGTTGGGACTGGAGCGCATCAAGCAGGCCCAGAGCCTGGGTCAACAGGTGTGGACGGAAACCTGCCCACAATACCTGCTGCTCTCCGACGCCCAGATGGCGGAGTTCGGCCCCCTGGCCAAGATCGGCCCGCCGCTGCGCCCCGAGGACGGCCCCGACCGGGATGCCCTCTGGCAGGGTTTGCGCCAGGGCCAAATCTCCATCGTGGCCAGCGACCACTCCCCCCATCCCCGGGAGTTGAAGCAGCCCGGTTGGGACAACATTTTCGTGGATGATCAGGGCACGTCGATTCCCTTCGGTTCCCCGGGAGTCGAGACCATCGTTCCGCTGATGTACAGCGAGGGCGTGGTGAAACGCGGCCTGCCCATCTGGTGGCTGGCCAGGGTGATGTCCGAGAACCCGGCGCGGGTATTCGGGCTCTATCCCCGTAAAGGAGTGATACAGATTGGCTCCGACGCCGACCTGCTTATCCTCGACCCCAACGGCGACCGGGTACTGACCTCGCGAGACCACTTCAGCAACGCCGGTTACTCCCTGTTCGAGGGGTGGCAGGTCAATGGACGCCCGTGGATGACGCTGTTGCGCGGACAGGTAGTGCTGAAAGACGGAGCGCTGCAACAGAACCCGGGGTACGGGCGGTTCCTGGAAAGCGGCGCGCCACGTTCGCCCCTGGGCGGCCCCGTCGTATAGGTTCCGATGGCGCGCTTGGTTTGGAGGGTTACCACGCACCGCGGCGGCGAGGTGTGGAGCCTGCACCTGATGGCGGCCAGCGACTGGGCGGATTTCGCCGAGTATCACTCCGACTACATTCGCGCCCAACGGGACGTGTTCTGGCTGGATGAACCCGCTCCGCACGAGGGGCACGTCTCAGCCAACGACCGTCCCGGCTGCGGATTTACTCTCAACGAGACCATGTTGTAGACACACCTACCGGCGAGCAATAACTGTGAACATGCGAATAAACGACGATCATCTCGGCGCTTTTTGTCCCGATAGCGATGCCTACCTGGAGGGTGCGCCCGGAGGATCGCTGGCCGGACTAACTTTCGCCGCCAAAGACATTTTCGACGTTGCGGGGTACGTAACCGGATGCGGCAACCCCAACTGGAAATCTACCCACGGCCCCGCCGAAACCACCGCCCGAGTGGTCCAACAGTTGGCGGATGCCGGCGCCACCATGGTTGGTAAAACCATCACCGACGAATTGACCCGTGGGATTTTCGGCGAGAATGTCCACTACGGTACGCCGCGGAACCCCAGGGCTCCCGGTCGAGTACCTGGCGGTTCCTCCAGTGGTTCCGCGTCTGCGGTGTCCGGCGGCGCGGTTGATTTCGCGCTGGGTTCCGATACCGGAGGCTCCGTCCGCGTGCCGGCCAGCTTTTGTGGTCTGTTCGGGTTACGTCCTACCCACGGGCGTATCCCGCTGCACGGGATGCTGTTGCAGGCGTCCAGTTTTGACACAATCGGCTGGTTTGCCCGCGACATTGATACCTTCGCCAGGGTGGGATCAATTCTGCTACCGCCGGCAGATGCGCCGGGCCGCCCGGTTAGATTGGTCGTCGCCCAGGATGCCTTCGAGCTTGCGGAGGCGCCGGTGCGTGCAGCGCTGCTATCAATCGCAAACAACATCGCCTCCCGGTTCAACGATGTTGAAGAAGTGCGGCTTTCACCGACATCCCTGGTTGAATGGTCTGGGCGCCAGCAGGTTTTGCAGAGCCGGGAGGCGTGGGAGTCGATTCGCGACTGGCTTGACGAAGTAAACCCGGCGCTCAGCTTCGAGGTATCTGACCGGTACGTCACGGCCCGGTCGGTAACCGATGACCAGGTTGCCGCGGCGCAGATTGGCCGGGACGAGGTAATCGCGCGCATGAACGACGTTTTCGCCGGGGCTCAGACGGTGGTCTGCCTGCCCACTACCGTCGGGCCGGCTCCGCCGGTCGGTCAGCCGGTGTCGGAGCGCCACGCCCTGCGGCTCCGCAACAGCGCCCTGACGTCCATCGCCGGAAACACCGGTCGTCCCCAGTTGAGCCTGCCCCTGGCGGAGGTTGACGGTCTCCCGATCGGACTATCGCTGCTGGGCAATCCTGGATCAGACGAGTCTCTCATCGAACTGGCCAGGGAGATCGTGCTCCATGGATAATCCGGTGGCCAGCCCGCCGACGCGTGCGGGCTCGTCAGCCAGATGACGAATTTCTGTTGCAGCCGATGCGGCACTTTAGCCGCCACCCCAGCGGCGTCGCGTTGGTCATAAATTGAAACTAACGGCGAGGTTTTCCCGGGCTGCCACGCCCCTGGGTATCTTCCGCTACCGCGACTTCGCGTTTGTGTGGGGCTCCACGACCCTGGTTGGCATGGGCACTCAGATGGAGTCGGCGGTACTCGGCTGGTTCGTGTTGACCCTCACCGACTCCCCGTTCCTGGTGGGATCCATCGCCGCCGCCCGCATGGCGATGAACTTCCTGGCCCTGTTTGCCGGCGCCATCGCCGACCGTCTGCCCAGAAACCTCCTGCTGGCGACGGTGGAATTCGTCATGGGCGCCCTGGGCATCCTGATGCTGACCCTCATCCTGACCGGATTGCTCGAGGTCTGGCATATTTTTGCCATCACCATGCTCATGGGAGTGATACGCCTGTTCCAGATGCCCGTCGCCCAATCGCTCATCGGTGACGTGTTGCCCACCGAGCGTGTTAGCAACGGAGCGGCATTCAACACCGTCGCCATGAACATTGCGATGCTGTGCGGCCCGTTGATCGGCGGCCTGCTGTTCAAGGCGTATGGCCCGCAGGGGGCATACCTGGCGATTGCGGCTCTGTACCTGTCCAGTGGAATGGTGGCCCTGGCCATCCGGCGGGGACAAGCCCGTGGCAATCGCCGGTCTGAGTCGGTGCTTCGCACGGTCGCTGATGGCTTGCGGTACGCCAGCGGCAATCAGGTCATCTGGGCGGTGCTCTTTGTGGCCGTGATTATCAACCTGGCGGGCTGGACTCTGCACACCGGCCTGGCGCCTATTTTCGCCCGCAACGTGCTGGGCACCGATTCCGCCGGGTTGGGATTGCTACTGTTTGCCTTTGGTATAGGCGCGTTGACGGGTTCAGTGAGTTTGGCCATGGTGCCGAGTTTGCGGAGCGTCGGCAAACTGTTGATTGCCGCCGTGGTGGCGTGGCACGGCATGATTTTGGCCTTTTCGTTCTCGACGTCGTTTTATGTTTCGATGTTCGTTTTTGTGCTGGTGGGAACGGCATTCGCCGCGACGCAGGTCCTGATCCTCACGCTGCTATTGCGTGTCACGCAAGCCGAATTCAGGGGGCGGGTGATGGGTTTGCGCTCCCTGGCCATCCTTGCCTTCAGCCCGGGCAGCATCGCAGCGGGCGCCATGGCCGGTTGGTGGGGGGCGGCAGCGGCGGCGCAGGTGGTGGGTGTTACCGGAATCGCCCTGGTCCTGGTCCTGGCGGTGGCGGCCCCCAAGCTGCGGCGGGCTTGACGTGGAACCGCCACAGGGGTGTCGCCGTTCCCAAAGCGCCGCCGTATTTTCCGATTTCGTTACTTGTTGAGCGCCACGTCAATCAGCGCGATACGTCTACCCTGCACCGCTTCCAGACCGTTGCGAAGGGCCTGATGCAGTTGAGACGGGTCTTCTACCTGCTCCCCGTAACCGCCAAATGGCGTCACCAGCCCGGGGTAATCCGGTCCGGGGATGTGCACGCCGTGCCACAATCCAGCTTTGGCGGCGTCCCCATCCGGATAATAGCTCAGGTGGTTGCCACGCATCGCCTCGTAGTTGCCATTGTTGAACACGATGGTCAGGAAGGGCAGGTCGGCTTCCCGGGCAACGCCGTAACTCTGGGTTATCGGGTTGTACAGGAGTCCGCCGTCTCCCATGAGGGCCACGACGGGTTGGTCGGGTTTCGCCAGTTTGACACCCAGCGCCAGTCCGAGTCCCTGTCCCAAACCGCCGTTGGGGCGAAAGTAGCTGTGGGGCGTTTCCCATTGCACATGCCGGGCGATGGCCCCCCGGTGCGTCGTGACTTCCTCCACATAGACAGTGTCGTCGGGCATCACATCGCTGATGGCGGAGCACAACCACACCGGATCGATGGGCGAGTGGGAGTCCGCCGCTGATTGGGCCCGGCGGTACCCCTCGGCCAGCCGCTGATGTTCAGCCGCCCAGCGCTGGCGACGTTCCTCGATGGCGGCGCGGCGGGTTTTTGCTGCGGGTTCCAGGGCCTCCGTCAGCAACTGCAACCCGAGGGTCAGGTCGCCCTCAACGTACCGGTCGGCAAACAGGTTCTGGTACACCATCATTTCCTTGATGGGCGTTTCTCCCATGGCCACCACGGTGGCGTTTTTCGGTCCGGCGCTGGGCGGGTACCACGGCGAGCGGCTCCCCAACAACAGGACCAGGTCGGCCTGGTCCAGGTACGGCGCCGGTTCCGGCCCAAGGTAAAGCGGATGACTCTTTGGGAAATTGGCGTACGTGGCCGCACTTTCCACCACTGGGATCGCAAACAGGTTGGCCAGGGCCACCAGGTTGGCGAATCCCGCCGCCTCCCGCCCGGCGCAGTCGGTGATGATCAATGGAGATTCGCTGGCGGCGACCAGATTGGCAAGCTCTTCAATCGCGGCGTCGGTGGGCCTGGTTTTGGGGGCAGCCGGCATGAGCCGCATCTTGGCCGGTTGCGGCCACTCGTGGATCATCGTTTCGATGGAAATATCCATAAATGCCGGCCCTTGGGGAACCCGCTGGGCCAGCTCGCCGGCCCGCACCAACTGTTCGTACAAAGTGTGAGGACTCGTCGCCCGTCCGCTCCACTTGGCGACTGCGTCGGCGAAACGGTTGGGTCCGCCGACCACGCTGAGGTTCCGGTACCACTGGGCTTGGGGGTCCAGCTCCGGGTTTTCGCCGTAGCTGGTGGCCTCGCCGGAGCAGATCAGCATTGGCACCTCGCCCAGGCTGGCGCTATGGATGCCCATGCTACCTTGCAGCACGCCTACCCCGGCGTGGAGCAGCACCGCCTGCATTTTGCCCGTGACTTTGGTGTATCCGATGGCCATGTCCACCGCCAGGGTTTCATGCCAGCAGTTAATATAGCGCGGCCCGGGAGTCTCGTTGATTTTCTGACGCGCCAGCGCTTCCCACACCGGCGCCCATTCGGAACCGGGCGACGATATGACGTAGTCGATACTCAGGTTGCGAAACGCTTCCAGAATGGCCTCGCCGCCGTCCAGATTTGTAGTCATGGAAAATTCTCCGTGGACATCGAATCGATGGGAATCGGCTAACTTTCAGGTTGGGGGATGGCGTATTCCGGGTACTGCACCCGGTTCAAGGGGAGCAGCGATACGAACATGGCCAGCAACATTGAGCAGGCCATGATCATGTAGGCGTACTTCAGGCCCATGGTAAAAGCCTCGCCCACGCCGCTCCCGGCGCCGGTGCGTACCGCGTCCAGGTTCGGTTCGTATCCCATGGCGCCCATGGTGGCGGTCACGATGGCGGTGGACACGGCCACGCTGATCACGTTGCCGGCATTCCTGATCAGATTCAGCAACGCCGAAATAACGCCGTGGCGCTCCCGTTCCACCGCGCTGAGGATCGAACTGGAGTTGGGGGAATAGAAGGTACCCATGCCGCTGCTCTGGAGCATCAGCGCCGGAATCACCAGGGACAGGGACGAGTCATCCGAAAGGCGCGAAAGTATCAAAATGCCGGTAACCGACAGGGCGAGACCGCCGACGGTGAACTTGCGCCACCCAAACCGGTCTGATAGCCGTCCACTCAGCGGACCGAGTAAAGCCATGCAGATGGCTCCTGGCACCACCGCCAGGCCAGCGATGGACGCCCGATAACCCAGCACGTTTTGCAGGTAAAAGGGCATCATGAACAACACCGCCGAACTGCCCATGAACATCAGGAAATTGGCGGACACGCCTTGGGAAAAGTTTTTCCGTTGGAAGAGTCGCAACTGGAGCATCGGGCTTGAGTACCGCAGTTCCCACCAGATGAAGGCCGCCGACAGGCCGACGAAGGTGGCGGCGGCTCCCAATATGGGTAGCGAGGTCCACCCGGAGCGGTGCGCGTTGGTTATCCCCAGTAGCAGCGCCAGCAACGCCGTCGACGACATCGCGGCGCCGAGCCAGTCGAACCGTTGCCGGTTTCCGGCGATGCGCGGTCGGCGATCTTCAGCAAGTATCAGGAAGCACAACGCCACGCTGGCAATTACCAGGGGCAACACCGCGAAAAATACGGATCGCCAACCGAAGGCGTCGACCAACAGTCCGCCCATGGCCGGCCCGGCGACGGCGCCGGTGCCAACCATGGTCATTATCAATCCGATGGCCTTGCCCCGCTCGGTCGGCGGGAAGGCTCCAATGACGATGGCCATACCCGTGCCCTGGGTCATGGCCGCCCCCGCTCCCTGAATCACCCGCGCCGCTATCAATATGCCCAAGTCGGTCGATGCTCCAGACGCAATTGCGCCGGCCATGAACACCAGAGAGCCCATGATGTAGACTCTTTTCTGGCCGATCAGGTCGGCGAGGCGCCCCATGGGAAGCAGCATGGCGATGATGACCATGGCGTAGCCGATGACCAGCCACTGCACGCTGGGAATGTCGGTGCCGAAATGGCTGGCAATCGTGGGCAACGCCACGCCAACGCTGCCGTGGTCTACGACAGAGGCGAAGGTGCCCACCGCCATAGTGCCGAAGGCGTACCACTTGTAGCGAGGGCTGCTCGCCAGGCTGGCTAGCACTGGTGCTCGGATCCCTGGGGGCCGGTCAAGCTGGACTATGCGCCGGCGAAGAAGCGTCGGGGATTCTCCACGGTGATCTGGTGGATATCATTATCCGAGGCGCCCAGCTCTTTCAACCGCGGCAATACGTACCTGGGTATGAAGGTGTACCCATCCGGATTAGCCCGCCGCCGCTGCTCCTGCACCTCGGCCCCGTGCCGGGCCTTCGGGACTGAGTAATCGTGAGACAGGAAAATGCGATGCGTAAACCCGGCGTCCATCAGCCCTTTGGCTACCTCGGTTCGCTGCTCCCAATTGGGAGTGCCGGGCGTTTGCCCCCCTGGGTAACGATCCAGCCCCAGCCAAACGCCCTTGTTGAGCAGGCCCAGCAGGTATTCCAGATCGGTATCGTCGTTGCTGTGACCGATGTACACCCGGTCCAGGTCGACGCCCTCTTCTTCGAGAATTTGCACCTGTTGCTCGCCCACCCGGTCCGGCGACCAGGTGTGGGTAGAGATGGGAATTCCGGTCGCCTTTTGCGTTCTGGCCGCCGCGCGCAGCACCACTTCCTGCGGTGGCGTTATGCCGCCCCGGTCGCTGGCCACCTTGATGATGCCGGCCTTGACGCCAGTGCCTTCGATGCCTTCCTCGATTTCCCGAATATAGAGGGCGGCGATGATGTCGGGGGACACGTCACCGAAGGGACGGGGCACGGCCAGGTGATTGCCGGTGCAGGGGATGATTTGCATGCCGCTGCCCAGCGAAACCTCCCGCATCAACTGGATATCCCGGCCGAGGTCAAAGGTGCTAACGTCGACCACGGTACGCACTCCATCGGCGTACACCGCTCGCATTGCATCTGTTGACTGTTCCCTGATTCCGTCGCGGTCGATGAATTCCGGGTAAGTGTTACGCAGCCCCGCCGCGTTGGTGCCGACGTGTTCATGGCTCAGCGTGAACCCCAGATCGTCTGTGTCCACTGGACCCAATACCGTGTTCACGGTTGGCATAGCGTGTCCTCCTCCGCGGGGTATCCGTGACGGCATTCTAATACGGTTCGGGCCAGATTGGTACCGGTTGCCGAATTACTGCGCCACGATGCACGAGACTGCACGACGGCCGCCTGGCCTGTGCTTGTCCACACATCGGGGAAAGGCTATGATGCCGGCAACCGCGCTAGAACCGCCGCCGGCGAAATTCCACAGCGGCACGAGGGTCTACCACGAGGATCTACGGCGATAATTAACAAAATTCCCTGGAGGTACAGCATGGCTCGAACACCCAACGTAACCCGTGATCAGGTTCCGGAGGACCTCCGGGGCGCATTCGACGCGGAAACCGCGGACTCCGGCGGAGTAATCACCGGCGGCCCTGGCTCCGTTATGATCAATAGCCCCGAGATGCGGCGGCGTTCCAACCATCTGGTCAATTATCTACGCGATGAGTCGTCGTTATCCAAGAAGATTCAGGAATTGGCGATGATATTGACGGCGCGCAACATGGACTGCCAGTACATCTGGCACGCCCACGCCGCCCGTGCTCGTGAGCAGGGCATCAGCGATGCATTCGTTGATAACCTGCGCGATGGCAAGGACTTGCCGCAGCTACCCGCTGACGAGCAAACCGTGGTCAACTACGCCATCGAGTTGTTCCGCGACCATAAAGTGAGCCAGGTGACCTTCCAGGCCGCCCTGGGCCAGTTCGGCGCCCTTGGACTCACCGAACTGACCACCTTGATGGGCTACTACTCTCTGCTGGCTCTCAATGCCAACTCGTTTGAGATTGACGTGCCGGACGGGGCCGAACCCAAACTGCCCATCTGAACCGGATGGGCATACGCTGGCCTGCCCACCGAATATCATCACTGGCGGACCGTGGTGGTGACCAACCCCGGGTAGGGCGGGACGTCGACATCCGGCGGCACGGTAACATCGAAAACTACCGGGAACGTGATGATGCCCCGCTCGGTGCGGGCCTCGTCACTCAGTTCAGTTACGGTGGCTTTCAACTCTACGCCCGGCAACGCGGCCATCGCTACCGTCGCCGCAGTGCCCACCCTGATGCGTTCGAGGTAGTTGGATTCCACCAGGCCCAGGACGGTTACTTCCCGGGGGTCGACTACCTGGATAACCCGGGCGTCCACGGTCACCGCATCGCCCGTAGAGATGGTTACCACCCGCACGACGCCGTCAAAAGGCGCCGTCAGGATCGTGGCCGCCACGTCTTTCAGGGCTTCTTCATAAGCGGTGGATGCAGCGTTGATGGTCGCGCGAGCCAGGGCCATGTCGGCGGGTTTGGCCTCTTTGGCCAGGTCGTCTCGGGCTTCCTGGGCTATCGTTACCGCCTTGGTGAGGGCGTCCAGCTTGGTGGCATCGAGTCCTTCTTCCAGACGGGCCAGTTGAGTTTGGGCCGATTCCAGGGTGAACCGGGCCTGACCCGCGGCGGCCTGTAATTTTGCCAACTCCAGTTGGTCGACGCCTTCCTCGGCTTCGGCCAGGTCCCGATCGGCCCGGCTGAGTCGTGACTTGGCGATTTCGACCGCCGCCTCCAGGCTACGCAATTCATCGTTGTCCGGTCCGGGCAGGGCGTCGTTCAGCTCGCGATTCAATAGAATTAGCGTAGCTTCCAACTCAACGACGCGGGCGATGGCAGCTGAACGGTCCACTTCTTTGGGACCGGATTTCAGGTCGGATACCTCAATTTGCCAACTGGTCACGGCTTGCCTGGCGATGGTCACTGCACCCTGCAACGCGTTGAACTGGACCACGTCGAAATTTTCGCCCTCGGCCAGACCCCTGAATTCTCCGGCGATGGCCTTGCTCTGAAACTCGCTGAAGGCGTCATTCGCGGATTCTAGCGCGATTTCCGCCCAGGCCAGTTCCTGCCGCGCCGTGGCCAGGTCGTCGGCATGGTCGGCATCGAAGTCGCGGACTGCCTCGTTGGCGTTTTCCAGGTCGCTTTGCGTTTCAGATATCTGCGTCCGGAGGCGGCTGACCGATTCGTCGTGCCTGGGCAAAAAGTCGGTGACCGCATCCTCTGCGCGGTCCAGGGTGGACTTGGCAGTGGAACGGGCGGCCAACGCCTCGGCAAACTGTTCGCTATACCCGTCGGCAAAATCAGACACCGCCTCTTCGGCGCGCTCGACCGTGGCTTCGGCATCGGCTACCGACTGGCGGGCCGCGCCCAACTGCACGTTATGGGTCAACTGATAATCGTCCAACTCGTCCTGAGCGCGTTCCAGGGCAATTTCGGCGGCGGCCAGATCGTTTTCCGCCCGGGCCCGCACCAACGGGTCTGCTGACTGAAGACCCAGCACCTGGTCGAGACCGTCCTGGGCGGCTTCCAGGTTGACCAGCGCCTGGGCGGCGTCCCGTTGCGCCAGGGTTACAGTTTCGGCATCCAGTGTTGCCAGGATGTCCCCGGCGGATACCTGGTCGCCTACGGTAACGTCAAGCGGGCCAACCTCTCCGTTCACGGTGAATGCCAAGTCGGCGCGGTTGGTGAATATGAGCTCGCCGCGTACCTCAAAGTCGCTGGAAACGGCGCGCGCGCCGCGCCCGCCCGAGCCGGCCTGGTCCGGAGTGTCGGACTGCTCAGCTGGTCCTCCGCAAGCAATGGCCAGAATGAACGATGCGCTGATAATCGCCAAGGCGAAGAACCTGCCCAGCTTGGCAGCATGTGGTGGGATCAAGTATTTCAGGATTTTCAATTCAATGCCCTCGCGTTTCGGGATGTCGGCTTGCCGCCGGTTGGACTAATTGTCGCTACTTGGTGGTTGCGGATCGGTGACGTTGCACGGGGTCGCCGTCCGGCGCGTAACTGCGGCAATGACGCGGTAGTATAGATTGGGAATGGATTCTTCGAACAGCATGTACACCACCGGCACGGCTACCAGCGTGAGGAACGTCGAGCTCACCAGCCCGCCGATGACCACGGTGGCCAGTTCGGCGCCAACCAGTCCGCTGGACTCGCTGAACGCCAACGGAATGAGGGCCAGAATGGTGGTGAACGCGGTCATCAGGATGGGGCGTAGGCGGGTGCGTCCGGCTTCGATTACGGCCTCCAGCGGACCGCGGCCGGCTTCGCGTAGCTGATTGACGAATACCAGCAGAACAATGGCGTTGGTGACCACTATGCCGATGAGGAAAAGAAAACCCATCAACGCGGGCAGGCTCAACGACCGGTCGGTGATATACAACGCCACCAGTGCGCCGACTATCGCCAGCGGCATGCTTAGCACGACGATAAACGGAATTTTCAGGGAGCCCAGCGTCGCGACCATTACCAGATATACCAGCGATACACCGATGGCCATCGCCACGTACACGTTGGCGAATTCTGCGCGGATGTCGCTGAAGACCCCTCCGGAGCGCACGGAAACCCCCGGCGGCAGTTCGGTTTCGGCCACAATCAGGTCGATGCGTTCGCCGATGGCGCCGGCATCGCGGCCGGCCAATCCGCCGGAGATAGTGGCCGAACGGTTGCCGTCGTAGTGGGTAACCACGTTGGGGCCAATGGTGTATTTGGTCTCGGATATGCTTCCCAACGGGATCGCCCTGGAATTGCCGCCGATGGGTAGCAATTGCAAGTCCAGGGGGTCATCCACGGCCGATTGGGCTCCCCGCACCACCAGATCCAGCGTATCTCCCGTGACGTTGGCCTCGCCAACCTCGGAACCGAATACCCAGGTGCGAATCTGGCTGGCCACGTTCGCGGTGGACAGGCCGATGCGGGTGGCTTCTTCCGGATCAATGGCGATGGTCAATTCTTCCTGGCCGTCGACTATGTTGGTGCGAATGTTCCGCACACCCGCTTCCCGTTCGATGGCCGTCTGCAATCGGTCGGTGGCGATTCGGACATCCGCGTAGTTGGCGCCGGTGAGCGTCAATCGCAGTCCGCCGCGCGACGGCCCGCTGGAATCGGCGAACACCCGAATCGTCGCATCAGCGCCCCCGGGCAGCGCGGTCCGAAGCTGCTCGTCAAGATCCGCAGGAGTTTCGTCCGTCAGCAGCACCGTGAAACCGGCCCGGTCGTAGGTCGCTTCAGACGCTGCGGGCCCGAAACTCCGGCTGCTGGAACCCAGCGTCGCCTGGTAACTTTCGATTGATCCATCGGTCACGTATCCGTCCAGCACCTGCTCAACCTGCCGAACTTCCCGGAAAAGAACGCCCGTGGACGGGCTCTGGTTGAGGGTGAGGTCCAGGCGAATTGAGTCTGACCGGCCCCCTGAAAAGAGTTCAATTGGCAACACCCAGATTAGGGAAAGGCTCGCGGCCACCACCGCAACGCAGGCCAGGATCGTCAGCATTCGGAATCGCAGCGCGCAGCGCAGCGCCGGCGTGTAGATCCGTTGCATCCAGGTGTCGGTGGCGGGCTCTGATGGTTCGTTAGCCATGTCGCCCTGCCGCAAGAACAGCGACGCCAGCACGGGCACGGCGGTTAGGGCCACCAGCGTGGATGCCAGCAACGACACGCACACCGTTTGGGCGAACGGCAGGAAAAACTGCCCGACCACGCCCGGAAGGAACCCCAACGGCACAAAGACTGCCACCGTGGTCAATGTGGAGGCGACGATAGCCGGACTGACCTCCCGAGTGGCTTCTACCACTGCCGTCGCCCGCGCGCTTCCTCCCTGGATGTGCCGGTAGATGTTCTCCAAAACTACGATGCTGTCGTCTACGATCCGCCCGACTGCGATCGCCAGGCCGGCCAGGCTCATGAAGTTCAGGCTCCAGTCGAACATGGCCATCACCAGCATGGTGACCATGACGCTCAACGGGATGGAGGCGGCAATGATGACCGTGGGACGCAGGCTGTTGAAAATTCCGGCGACTACGCGCGGGCGCACCTGGATCAGGAACAGGAACACGGCCAGCACTGCAAAGCCAAAGCCCTGCAATCCTTGCGTGATAACCTTGTTCAGCTCTTCTTCCAGGCGCGGGGCCTGGCTGTCCAGGACTTCGATCCGGACGTCTTCTGGGAGCTGGTCCGAAAATTCCACGAGGATGGCGTCGATTCCTTCGGTCACTTCTATCGTGTTGCCTTCGGGTGTCCTTATCACGTTGAGGCTGACGCTGGGTTGGCCGTTGGTACGGGAAATCGTGGAAGCTTTGGGTGTGTTGATTTCAACCACGGCAACGTCCGAGATGCGGATTGGCGTACCACTGGTCTGCCCGCCGCGATCGCTCGCTGCAACGCCCGTGTAGTGCGTAAACCCTACGGGAAGGTTCCGGATGGCGTCCAGGTTGGCGTACCCGTAGAAAGCCCGCAACTTGATCGAACGGCCGTCGGCAACTATGCTTCCGGTGGTAACGTCCACGTCGTGCCCCCGGATTGCGCCGACGATGTTCTGGAGCGACAGGCCGAAAGTGTCCAGCAGGCGCGGGTCTACCGTGACGAAGACCTGCTCGTTGACGCCGCCCTCGACTGCTACGTCAAACACTCCGGAGACCGATTCCAACCGGGGCAATATCTGGGACTCGATGACCTTTTGCAACGACGGGATGTCACGCTGCCCCGATACGCTCAACTCCATCACGGGCCGCTGATTGGGCGTGAGCGCGAACACCCGGGGGTCGCCGGCAGCGTCCGGGAACCGCACGCCGGATACCTGGTTGACGATCTCCGCTTCCGCTTCTGCCATGTCGGCATTGGCGCCAAAACTCGCCTGCACCGACGAACGGCTACCCCTGGAGGTCGACGTTACCTCTTCCAGCCCCTCCATGCCGATGATGACGTCCTCAATGGGTTTGGTCACCTCCTCGGCCACCTCCAGGGGAGTTCCCTGTTGATAGGACGTAACAACATTGATGACTTTCAACTCGATCTCAGGGAACAGCTCCTGTTGCAGTTGCTGGTACGCGTAGACGCCGCCGGCCAACACCAGCACCAACGCCATGATGGTCACCGATCGACGTTGCAGCGCCATTTTGGAGAGGATAATCATGCCATCCATCTGCCATCGGGTATCCGAATCATCGATTGCGGTCAGACCGCAGCGCTATCCAACGGCGAGGCGGGAGTGGACGACGTGGGAGGGGTGCGACGACCTGAGACTGCGCCGGAAGCCCGGGCCCACAGGCTGGGGATGGATTCGTGCATCAGCATGTAGGTGACGGGCACCGCCACCAGGGTCAGGAAGGTCGAACTCACCAGGCCGCCAATGACCACCGTCGCCAGCTCGGCTCCCACGAAACCGCTGGTGTTGCTGAAAGCCAGCGGGAACAGCGCGAAGATCGTGGTGAAAGCGGTCATCAAAATGGGGCGCAGCCGGGTGCGCCCCGCCACGATCATCGCGTCCAGCACGTCCCGTCCTTCCTCCCGCAGCTGGTTGACGAAAGTGATGAGCACGATGGCGTTGGTGACCACGATTCCAATCAGGAATAGGAAGCCCATCAGCGATGACAGGCTCAATGCCCGGCCGGTAAGGGTCAACGCCACCAGCGCTCCCACCACCGCCAGGGGCATGCTCAACACCACGATGAACGGGTCGCGCAGGGACCCCAGGGTTGCAACCATGACCAGATATACCAGCGACACGCCAATGATCATTGCCAGATACACGTTGGCAAACTGCTCTTCGATATCGCTGGCGAAACCTCCCTGTACCACGCTGACTCCGGGCGGCAGGTCTGCTTGGGTAATGATCTGGTTGATACCGGCGCTGATGGCTTGCGTGTCCTGCCCTTCGAATTCTCCGGTAATCGTTACGGACCGATCCCCGTCATATCGGGTTACGATAGACGGCCCGACGGTGGATTTGACGTCGCTGATGGCGCCCAGGGGCACCGTGCCCAACGGCCCGCCGATGGCCAGGCCCTGAAGATCTTTGATGTCGTCCAGCATTTCCCCCGGGCCTCGAACCACCAGGTCATAGCTCTCCCCGTTCAGGTTTACGTCGGATACGTCCATACCGTACGTCCAGGTGCGGACCTGCGAGGCGACGTCCCGCGAAGAGAGTCCGTACCTGCCCGCTTCCGTTAAATCTACCTGGAAGGTCAATTCTTCCTGGGCGTCGTTTATGTTGGTTTTCAGGTTGACCACGCCCTCCACGGGGGTAATCCAGTCAACCAGATCCCGTGCCACCGCTTGTACGTCCGGGAAGTTGGGGCCGGTGACGGCAACCTCGAGCCCCGCCTGCGGCGGCCCTGCCGTTTCGACGAAAAGCTGGAATTCAACTCCTTCCTTCTCCGGCAAAGACCCGCGCAGTTCTTCAATAAAATCGGTAGGCAGATCGTCGGACAGCGCAATGAAGAAACCCGCCACGTCGTATCCGGACTCGCCCAAGCTGGGGCCGAAATCCTGGCTGGTGGAGCCCATGGTCACCTGGTACGCCGCGATATGTCCTTCTTCCCGGTATCCCTCCAGAATCGACTCTACGGCGCTGACTTCCGTGAACATGGCTCCGACGTCGGTGCTTTCCGGCATGGTGATGTCGATACGCATGGATTCGGGGTCGCCGGACGAGAAGAGCGTGATTGGCAGGACCAACAGCAGCGGCAGACTGGCTGCCACCACTCCGACGCATCCAAACACGGTAATCAGCCGATGCCGCAGCGTCCAGGTCAGGATGGGCGTGTAAATGCGTTGCAGCCAGGTGTCGGCATTCTTCGAGTCGGCTTCGTCCGCCATGTCTCCCTGGCGCAGCAGCACCGAGCCCAACACCGGAACCGCCGTCAACGCGATGAAAGTCGACCCCAGCAGGGACACGCACACGGTCTGGGCAAAGGGCAGGAAAAACTCGCCCACGATCCCGGGGATGAACGCCAGCGGCAGGAACACCGCAACCGTCGTGAGGGTGGACGCCAGAATCGCCGCCCCCACCTCCCGGGCGCCCCGCACCGCCGCCGAGGCCCGAGGCTCCCCTGCCTGTACGTGCCGGTAGGTGTTTTCCAGCACGACGATACTGTCGTCGACGATGCGACCCACCGCGATGGCCAGCCCGGCCAGGCTCATAAAATTCAGCGCCCAGTCGAATATCGCCATCACCAGAATGGTCGTCAGGATGCTGAGCGGTATCGAGATGGCAATGATGAGCGTGGGCCGCAACGTGTTGGCGGCGCCCCGCAATGCCGTTGGCCTGAGTTGCAACAGGAAGAGGAATATCGCTACCACGGCGATGACAAACCCCTGCCCTCCCTGCTGCATGACGTTGCTCAGCTGTTCTTCCAGTTCGGGCCCGCTGTTGTACAGCACGTCGATACGCACATCGGACGGCAAAGCCATCGAGTCTACGACACTCAGGAGCTCGTTGGTCAGCTCAATGGTGTTTCCTTCCGGCGTTTTGAGCACGTTCAGGCTAAGGCTGGGTTGCCCATCCGTGCGCGAAATCGTCTCGGCGTCCGGCGTGTCTATCGTCACCTCCGCCACATGGGAAAGGAGGATGGGAGTAGCGTCGCCATTCCCTGGGGATATTCCACTGCCGGGCACAAGACGATACCCAACCGGAACGTCGCCAATGGATTGCAGATCGTTGTAGCCGTTGTAGGTCCTCAGTACCGTATTTCGCCCATCCCGGTTCAATTCGCCGCCGCTCAAATCGATTTCGTTCGCCCTTACCGAGTTGATGACGTCGTTAACGCTCAGGCCGTATTCTTCCAGCCGGTCCGAATCCACGATCACGGACACGCGTTCGGTGACGCCGCCTTCCACCTCAACCTGGTATATGCCGTCGATCGCTTCCAGCTGCGGGAGAATCTGGTCGTCGACGATTCTTTGCAAAGACGGAATGTCGCGCTGGCCGCTTACGCTCAGGTACATTACCGGGAATATGTCGGAAGTCAGGCGGACGACTATCGGATCCTGTGCATCGTCGGGCAAAACCAGGGCGCTGACGTCGGTTCGTATATCATCCTCGGCGCTCTCGATGTCTTCGCCGGGCGAGAAGTTGGCCGTCACCACGGAAAGGTTGGAGGTGGATATGGATGTGACATTCTCCAGCCCGGACATTCCGATGATGGTGTCTTCCACCTTCTCGGTAACTTCCGACGCCACGGTGTTGGGGTTGCCCTGCTGGTACGGTGTCACCACGTAGATGACGGAGAAACTGATTTCGGGGAATAGTTCCTGGCGCAGGCTGTTGTAGGAAAATAACCCGGCTGCCAGCAATAGCGCCATAACCATCACGGTGACGGGTTTGCGGCGCAGCGCCAGGGATGTCAGAAAGGTCAAAACGCCCCCAATTCATGCGAAAGCCGCTAGCGGGAGGTTAGCGGCTTTACGGCGCTCGTGACGAGGATTCCAGTGAATGATACCAGACCCGGCCCGGTACGGCCCTCGAAGATTAACGATATCCGGTAAGCTGGCGCCAGAATAGTTGACGATTGTAAAGATATTGTAAAGAATCCGGCCAGGGTGTAGTACACTAACGGCCATATCTATTGAGGAGCTGCAGATGGATTTCGCCCTGTTTTCCCATATTCCCTGGCCGGAAGAACGGACTCCCAGGGGATTGTTTGCCGAATTGACCGAGCAGGCGGTAATCGGAGAAGAGCTCGGCTTCAAGGCGATCTGGTTGGCCGAACATCATTTCACACGCTACGGGCTGGGCGCGTCATCGCTGATTATCGCCAGCAATATTGCGGCCCGCACGCAACGGATCCGGTTGGGCACCGCCGTTCTCATTCCGGCCCTGCACCACCCGGTGAGACTGGCCGAAGACACGGCTACCCTGGATGTCCTCAGCGACGGACGGCTGGACGTCGGGTTCGGACGGGGCGCGTCCTCTTCCGAGTACGGTAATTTTGGCGTCGACCACGCCGAAAGTCAGGCCCGATACCGGGAAACCATCCAGATGGTGGAGACTCTGTGGACTACCCCAGACTGCTCCTTTAAGGGAGACTACTACGCCACCGAACGACTGAACCTGGTACCCACACCAATTCAGGAACCCCACCCGCCGGTGTACGTTGCTGCCACCAGGAGCGCCGAATCGCTGGATTTCGTCGCTACCACCGGTCGCCGATTGATCATCGGCGTCGTGCTGGACACTGACGACTGCATCGATCTGCTTCGCAGGTTCCTGCAAAAGGCCGAGGAGTCCGGCAGCCCGGCCACCGCCGCCGACGTGCCGGTGTTCCGGTATTTCTACGTGGCAGAAACTGAGGAACAGGCCCACCGCGACGCACGGGAAGCGCTGAACTGGACGCTGGACATCAACACCTGGCGCAGGGAATTTGCGGTGGGCAGCGAGGTTTACCAGAGTTTGGCCGATTACCGCCAGACCCGCACCACGTTTCCGCCGACCTACGATTATCTGGCACAAAACCGCGCCTTCATCGGTACTCCCGACCAGTGCGCCGCCCAGATTCGCGCCTTGCACGACGCCGGTGTCCGTTACTTCGGCTGCAACTTCGCCTTCGGCGGCCTGGACCACGCCAGGCAGGTCAAGTCAATGGAGCTTTTTGCCCGCGAGGTCATGCCCCGTTTCGAGGGAATGGACTGATCCTCGGGTTCTTCAGGCGTCCCCGGGAGCTCCGGCGGGCGCCTCTTGCGGTTCGCCGGCCGCCGACGGGATAACGGGTTGCAGGTTGCCCCAAACACGCGCGACCGAGATAACTACGCCAACGCTCAGGGCGATGCCCATGAGCAGGAAGGCCCACTGCAGGCCCGCCACGAAGGCAGTAGAGACCGTCGGGTTCACCGCATCCAGCTTGGGCTCCAAGCCGTAGGTCGCCATCGTAGTGACTATCACCAGCGTAGCCACTGCGACGCTAACCACGTTGGCCGAATTGCGGACCAGTTGTGTGAGCGCGGACACCACACCGTACCTGCTGCGGTCCACCACGCTGATGATACTACTGCTGTTGGGCGAGTTGAACAACGCCGTTCCGCAGCTCTGTAGCATCATTGTCCCGATGATAATCCAGACCGGCGTCTCCTCCCCGAGGGCGAACGCGAAGACAAACGAACTACACGCGGTCAGGGACAAGCCCCCGATGGTGAACGCCTGCCAACCAAACCGGTCCGAAAGCCTCCCGCAAAAGGGGCCTATCACCACCATGCAGAGCGCCGGCGGAATCATCATCAGGCCGACCTGCTCGGGTGCGTAGGACAGCACCCGTTGCAGATAGAACGGCAGTATGAACCTGGAGGAGGACGTGCCAAAAAACGATAGCCAGGCGGCGCCCACTCCCAACCCGAAGATCCGGTTGGTGAACAGCCGCAACTCCAGCATCGGCGACCGAATCCGCAACTCCCACCACACGAAGGCTGCTGATCCAATGATGACCGTCGCAACCCCCGCCAGGACCAGCACCGAGGTCCAACCAAAACCGTTGCCATTACCGACTATCAACAACATAACCAGCAGGATGACACCGGAAAGCGCTGCCCCAATCCAGTCGAATCCCGTCCGTTGCGCGCCCTGGCGCTGTCCGGCGCCCGACCCGCGTTCCAATACCAGCAGGGCGACGAGCAGCACCACGGTTCCGGTGGGTACGTTGACGAAGAACACCCACTGCCACCCCAGCCAGGCCACCAGGAACCCGCCCAGCGCCGGCCCGGCGATGGCGCCCAATCCGACGACGCTCAGATGCGTGCCCAGCGCCTTTCCCCGTTCGGAATCGGGGAACGCCGAGATGAACATCCCCATCCCGCATCCCTGCACCATGCCGGATCCGATGCCCTGAAACACGCGGAATACAATCAACGAGCCCAGATTGGGCGCAAACGTGGCGCCCAGCGAACCCACTACGAATATCGCCGTGCCCAGAACGTAAACCCGGCGACGCCCTATCACGTCGCCCAACCTGCCCATGGGCAGCAGCAGCACGCTGATGGTCAGCGCGTACGCTACGACCACCCACTGGACCGATTCCAGCGTGGCATCAAAGTGGTTTTCAATCTCCGGCAGTGCGATGAGCACGCTGCCGTGGTCGATTACCGAGAAGAAGGTGCCGGTAGCGATGGTCCAGAAGACCCACCATTTGTAGTACCGGCTCGTGGAAATGCGCTGAATCAAGTCGAATCCCGTTTGCAAATGCCCGTAGCACGGGCGAAACCAGTCGCCCAACCTCAAACATCATACTCCGTTGCCTACAGTATGCAATCGACGGATAACCTGCGACGGTCCAGGACCAGGTAATTGAGGTTACTGCAACCGGCGGACTCTACCGAGCACGACCACGCAAATCATGGCCAACACGAGGCCCAGACCGCCAATGATCGCAATGGCCGTTACCGCGTCGGTGGCGTCGGACAGCAATCCCACGCCCAGGCTGGCCACCACCAGGAAACCCCGGTCGAAACTCTGCAAACTTGTTAGCCGACCCCGCAGATTATCGGGCGCGAGCGTCTGGATGATGGTACCCCTGGCAGTGCGGAACACGGCCTGGCTGAACGCCATCGCCGCTATGGCGATGAAGGCCAGCGCCATCCAGTGTGAATAGGCGAAAATCAGCAACGTGATGGAACTGGCTATCGCGGCCCCCAGCACCACCTTGCCCTTGTCGAAGACGAACCCGAAGGACGCCATGGACAATGCCGCCAGCAATCCGCCCACGCCGGTGACGGCGAGCAGGTACCCGCCCACGTCGGCGTCACGCATCAGGACCTGGGTGGTGAACACCGGTAGCAGGAACCACGCCGGATGGAGGATGATGTTGGGAATGACGGAAAGGATCATCAACTGAAGGAAGGCGCGTTCTCCGCTCCACACGTAGCGCACACCCTCCGCCAGGTTGGCCAGCGCCGAGCCCCTTTGCCGAGCATTGCCAGGTCGGTAGAAAGGGGCGCGCAGTGGGAATATCATCGAGATGTTGGCCAGGTACAGGACGGCCTCCGCCGTGAAATTCCAGAAATAACCCAGTTTGAAAATGAGGATGCCGCCGATAAATGGCCCGACGATACGAGTGCCGGTGATGGTGAGCACGTTGGTGGCCAGGGCGTTGCCCAGCAACTCCCGAGGCACCGTCCCGGCGATCAACGCCTGACGCATGGGTTGCGTCATGGAGTGGCAGGTGCCGGCCAGGATTACATAGAGGTAGGCATGCCACACCTCCACTCGTTCCGACAACACGAGCAGGGCGAAGGAAAAGGCCAGCGCGGCCATGACGAACTGCAACGCAATGATCAGCCGGCGTCGGTCGAATCGGTCGCTCATCACGCCGCCCCACGGGCCGACCACCAGGCCCGGCAGGGTGTTGATCCCGCCCACCGTCACCACCAGGATTCCGGCCACGTTGGACCCTTCCGACAGGTCGCGCACCAACCACCCAATGCTCAGCAACTGCAACCACTGAGCGTTGTTGGCGAAAAAATTGCCCATCCAGAGCAGTCGGTAATTGCGATGCGCCAACCAGGCATCGAACGTATGCAATCGCGGCAAGCGACCGAGGCGCAGAATGATTGTTCCTCCGGATGGGACGCGGGCCGGAACGGGACGCCGCTGGCCACGAATACGGGCCGGCTTAACGGCTTTCTGGTGAGAATCGGACTCTCGGCATTTTGCCCCGATACACCAATTCCGTCAATTCAGATGGGCCGGCTATATCGGCGCCTTTGATGAACAATCATCAAAACAACCACCTTCGCGGCCATCTCGACCCGCTCAGTCCAGGGCCCGTACCCTCTGCAGAACGGCGGCGCACACGGCGGTGAGCACCAACCCAAGCCCACCCAGCGTCAGGATGGCCGTGGACGCCGACGTGGCGTCCGCCAACATGCCCACCAGCACGCTGGCCCCCGTCAGGAATCCCCGTTCGTAGGCCAGGATCGCCATGGTGCGGGCGCGGAACTGGTCGGGAACTATGGTCAGCACCACGGTACCCTGGGTGGTGCGGTAGTGCGCCTGAAATAGCGACATCAGCGCCAGGAAGACGAAAGCCGCCGGCAACCAGGACGAGTGGGAGAAAGCCATGGTGCACACCGAGCTTATCCCGGCGGTTGCCAGCAGGATGTAACCCTTGCGGGGAGGCAAACCGAACGACGCAATGGTAAGGGTCGAAATCAACCCGCCCACACCGGTGGCCGCCAGCAGGTACCCGCCCATATCTGCCTCGGCGTGCAGCGCCTGCGCCGTGAACAAGGGCAGCAGGAACCAGACCGGATGCAATATGGTGTTGGGCACAACGGCCAGCACCATCATTTGCAGAATCTCCCGCTGCCGACGCCACAGGTGCATGATGCCGTCGCGCAGGTCGGCCAATGGAGAAAATCGCTGCCCGTCGATGCCCGGGACGCTCATGGTGTAGTTCAACTTCATGGGAATCATCATGAGCACCACGGCCAGGTAGAGCGCGCCTTCCAGGGCGAAGTTCCAGAAGAACCCCAGCCAGAAGATGATCAACCCTCCCACGAAGGGACCGAAAATCCTGGTTCCCGTGACGGTGAGAACGTTGATGGCGTAGGCATTGCCCACGGCTTCCCGCGGCACGGTGTTGGACACCAGCACCTGCTGCAACGGTTGTGTGATGGAGAGCAACGCCCCCGAGATCAGCACGTATGCGTAGGCGTGCCAGGCGCGGATCAACTCGCTGTCCACCAGGAAAGCGAACCCCAGGGCAAGGGCAGCTCCCAGCGCGTTCATGGTCATCACCAGCTTGCGCCGATCCAGCCGGTCTCCCAGGACACCGGTCAGGGGGTTCACCACCAGGCTCGGCAACGTGTTGATGGCGCCAACGGATACCACCAGCAATCCGCCCACCGCCGAGTCTTCCGACAACGATTTCACCAGCCAGCCCACGCTCAGCAATTGAAGCCAGAGCGCGGAGTTTCCGCAGAAGTTCGCCACCCACAGAAACCGGAAGTCCCGGTATTGCAACCAGGCGTCCAGCGTGTGCAGGCGGGGCAATCGACGTGATGAGCGGATGAGCGGTTCCGGGCGACGTTTGCAGATTATGGCGTCATCGTTAAAATGACGCTACGGCGCAATTGGCGCTACATAGTGGGACCGGTTCGGGAGGGTTGTCAACCGGATTATTCCCGTCGGTACGGTCCGTGGTCAACCCTGCGCCGGGCGCCGCTGGAATCCATCAATCGTCGGGCGCTGTGGTATCATGGCGACGCCCAAAATCAGGCGGCGAAACCACCTGAAACCTCGAATTTACTAGGAGAAATCAACCCGATGACCATCGTATCTGCGGTGGCCGGCGTCCCCACCCGCGGCCAGGAATCTGAGCGGCCACTGATCGCCCATCTGCTGCGACGGGCCGGCTTTGGGGCAACCCCGGGCGAGCTGGACGCATATTGCGCCTGGGGCTACGAACCAACCGTCGAATGGCTGCTGCACCCCGAAGCGCAACCGGGCCTGGACGAAGACATCATCGAGCGCTACTACATCGACTGGAAGGAAAGCCGCAACATCGAGGGCGCGCTCACCGAAACTGTATATCGGATGAACGCCAACGCCGGCACCCGTCCTTTGCAGGAAAAGGTCGCGTTGTTCTGGCACGGTGTTTTCGCCACCGGCCTGGCCAAGGTGCTGCACGAAAAGACCATGCTCAACCAGATGGACCTGCTGCGGGAATGTGGCCTGGGCAGTTTTCGCGAGCTATTGTCGAACCTGGCTCGAGACCCTGCCATGATTTTCTGGCTGGACAACAACTTCAACCACAAGGGCGCCACCAACGAAAACTGGGGACGTGAGCTGCTGGAGTTGTTCTCCATGGGCGTGGGAATGGACGGCCGGTCCAATTACTCCGAGGAAGACGTGCAGGAAGCCGCCCGAGCCTTCACCGGCTGGACCATTGACGACGACAACGTGGCGAGCATCCCCTACGGCAAAACTCCCTGGCGGTTTCGCTACGACCCGGAAGACCACGATGACGGCCCGAAGACATTCCTGGGCGAAACCGGACACTTCAACGGCGACGACATCATTGACATAATCTGCCGACAGCCGGCAACGGCCAGGTTCATCAGCCGGCACCTCTACAACTTCTTCGTCGCCGATGACGTCCAGGTTCCGGCCTGGCAGAACACGCCGCCCGCCGATCCGACGGCGATCGCCGTGCTGGAGGCGGAATATTTCAGCTCCGGCTACGATGTCCGCTCGATGCTCCGCCTTCTTTTTAACTCCGAATTCTTCAAATCTGATGAGGTTCGATTCGCCCGGGTCAAAAGCCCGGCCGAGGTGGTAGTTGGCACGCTGCACCTGGTGGGAAATTCAAGTTTCCCAAGACCGGTGTCATGGACGTGGCCCTGGAGTGCCGGTACATGAACCAGGACGTGCTGAACCCACCCTCGGTAGAGGGGTGGCACACCGGCAAAGAATGGATCGACAGCGGCAGCATGGTGGAGCGCATCAACTTCGTTGCCGACGAACTGGGCAACCCCGACCGGCCGGGCATTCGCGCCATCGTGGATCACTTGCTGAGCCAGGATACCGCCCGGTCCGCCGCTGACGTTGTGGACGGCTGTCTGGATCTGTTGGGATGTTTTGTGCTCCGGGACGACAATCGGGACGCGCTTATCGTGCAGGCCGCTGACGCGTTGGACGGTGGGGACGGTTTGGAACCCGTCATCCTCAATACTTTGCGGATGATTGGTTCAACACGAGAGTACCAGTTTGCCTGACCGTAAACTATATGGGTACAAATGATGACTACTCCGGTTTTTACATTTCAAAAAATTGATAGCGCTATGCGCGCTGGGCTGAGCATAGCGGGGCGGGGTTATACGCTCACTCCGGAGGAGGCAACGCAAAAAGGCGCCGCCTACCGGGGGAATCTGGCTCATTACCGGAGTCTGGCGCAAAAAAGCCTGACGGAAGGAGATCACCTGCAGGCGGCGGAAAAGTCTTGGGGAGCCTATGCCCAGACCATCAAGTCGGCCGGCGCCGACTATGGGATGAATGTAACCACCCACCGCAACTTGTTGAGCGTCGCACAGGAGCTTACCTCCCTGGCCGCCAGCGCGGATGCCGCCACCGCAGCCCGGCTGCGCAGCGGTTTCCTCGCGGCCAGGAGCCTACACCAGCACTTTTATGAAAATGACTTGCAAGCCGCGGAAGTTGAGAGGTCTGTGGAGGAAGTGCTGGCGGTCATAGACCTGCTGCAATCGTTGTTCCACCGGGATCGGTAGCAGATTGAGCTTGGCTTGATTTGCAAGGAGAGTGGAATGCAGAACCGATACGTGGGAGACAAATGTGGCAACAAGCTGAGCTGAGGCGCGGAATTAATCAGGATTCCCTCAGCAGTCGCATAATACGGCGGTAGAGTAGTCTCTGCTATGCCCATCAATCTGGAACCAATTCCAACCGCTGCCTCCCGCGGCATGAGCGACGCCGATATCGCCCTGGTGCAAACGGCGGACCGGATCGCCCGGGAAAAGTTTGCCGACCGTGCCGCCGGATTCGACGCAGCCGCCGAATTCCCGGCGGAAAACTACGTCGACCTCCACGGCGCCAATCTGCTGACGCTGCGGGTGCCCGCTGAGTACGGAGGGCACGAAGCGTCGCCACTCACCTTCGCCATGTGCATCCTGGCGGTGGCCCGGGCCTGCGCTTCCACCGGCCTGACCCTCACAATGCACACCAACGTGCTGGGTTCCTTTGTAGCCGGATTGGGCACTACCGAGCAGCGTCGCCACTACTTCAGCGAGACCGTCGACTCCGGGCGCCTTTTCGCGTCCATCACCAGCGAACCAGGCGCGTCCGCCCGGGAACGCTTTGTCCTGTCCACCACGTTCACGCCACTGAAAACCGGCGGCTACCGGGTGGAAGGCGTCAAGCATTTCTGCTCGCTGGCCGACGCCGCCGACTACTTCTTCGTCTCTGGCATCGTGCAGGGCAGCGCAGGAGGTCCGGAAAACCTCATATCAGCCATGATACCCAGCGATTCCAGCGGCGTGTCCATCACCGGCCAGTGGGACGCCGTGGGTATGCGGGCGACCGCCAGCCACACCGTTAGCTATGATACCGAGGTGTCGGCCAACGAGGTATTTGGCCCGCCGGGTCGCCTGTTGTCCGCTGACTGGGGCAGCTTCTCGCTGGGGTACGCGGCAGTTTACCTTGGGATAGCCGAAGCCGCCTACGAGTACATCACGGGCTACGTCTCCGGTCGCACCTGGACCCCCGACGGTGACACCATCATCCACCATCCCGGCACCCAGCGCGCCATTGGCGAGATGAGCGTCGCCATTCAATCGGGGCGTCTGATGTTGATCGACGCCGCCCTCACCGACCGGCAGGTCGATCCGACCGCGGCGGTGCTGGCGGTGAATCGCGCCAAGCAACACTGCGCCGAGGTCGGCGTATCCGTTACCGACGCGGCCATGCGGCTGGCCGGCGGCGGCGGACTGCTGCGGTCGTCTCCCCTGGAACGCCTGCGGCGCGATGCCCTGTCCGGTCCCGTGATGCCGCCGGCCAATGACCGTTGCCTGGAAACCATCGGCAAGCTGGAATGTGGCCTGCCCGCCGTAACCATCGAACTCACCTGATTTTGGTCAGTCGGTTTCAATCAGGACGATGACGAAACAACAATGACTACGGTCGTCGAATATCCACGGTCGGTTAGTGGACATTACCAGTACCACGACGTGATTGGCCTGCTCTCCGGCGGTGGGCCGGGATTCAGCGGGCCGGTAGCGGTGGCTTTGGGCCCCGACGGCCTGCTCCACGTCGCCAATCGAGCCAATCCCAACCAGCCCGAGGCGGTGCGCGTGACCCGCTGCACCATCGGCGGAGAATACGTTGGCGAGTTTTTGGGCTGGGGCGAGGCGCCCGGCCAGTTCATCTGGGTTACGGCCGTTGCCTTCGGGCCCGATGGCGACCTGTACCTGGCTGACGAAAACACCCACCGAATCAGCGTGTTCACTCCGGAAGGAAATTTCCTGCGTTGTTGGGGAACCGAAGGAAACCAACCCGGCGAGCTGAACCGTCCGTCGGGCCTGGCTTTCGACGGAAACGGCAGCCTGCTGGTGGTGGACTCCCTGAATCACCGGGTGCAACGGTTCAGCCAGGATGGGACATTCATCAACAGTTGGGGGGAATTCGGCGATGGACCCGGACAGTTCCGAATGCCTTGGGGCGTGGCCGTGGGCCCGGCCGGCGAGGTGTACATAACGGACTGGCGCAACGACCGGGTGCAGGTTTTCGACGCCGATGGCGTGTGGATGACCACCTGCGATGGCCGCGACGGCGGCGACGGGTTCAGTCGACCCAACGGTATCGCGGTAGATTCGTTGGGCTGTATCTACGTATGCGACTGGTGGAATGACCGGGTACAGGTGCTGGACGAATCAGGCCGGGTCATCGACACGCTTATCGGCCATTCGGGAACGTCCGAGTGGGTGCGCACCTTCCTGGACGCCAACCCGGATATCGAAGAGAAGCTGAACGCCGCGACTCAAAACATCGAACTGAAACGGCGTTTCTATCGACCCACGGCGGTGACGGTAAGCGATGACGGTCTGGTGTTCGTAGCCGACTGCTATCGCCACCGGGTGCAGATTTATCAACGATTGTAAGGAGTGAAGAAATATGACCAGCGTTAATGGCAGCCAGGGAACCAGTCAACAGGTCGGCGCCACCGTCCTCATCGTGATGATGGACGTGGACGAGGCTGACGATGAAGTTTTCAACAAATGGTACAACGAGGAACACCTTCCCGAGCGCATGGCCATCCCCGGCTACATCAGCGCCCGTCGGTTCCAGCTCGATCCGGGAGACGACCAGGCCAACGGCGTGCTGCGCTACCTGTGCATCTGGGAACTGGAAAACGATAGCCCCCTCCAATCGCAGCTATACAAGGACCAGAACGCACGCCCCACCCCCACCAAAGAGGCGGCCGGCGCAGTGGTCAAGCAGCGGGCGCGGGGACTGTATCGCCAGGTATTCCCAGCCGTCGGCGGTTACGCGGACCGGTCCGGCTACACCTATCCGGACGGCACGAAAATCGCCGCCTAAATCCGGGTGAGGCGCAGCAGCGCGCTGATATCCGCTTCGTCCTCCAGCCGCCAGAGCCGACCCAGCAGCTCTTCGGTCTGGTCGGGAGTCAGCAGGCCGTCGCACAGCCCGCGGAACTTGGCCTCCACCTCGGCGTCCGTCATCGGGTTGAGATGGTGGCCTCGGAAGTGGGCGACTTCCGAGCTGTAGGTCTGGCCGTTACGCATAGTGAGGTCCAAGTTGCATAGCATCGCCTCCGGAACTCGGCGGTTGGCCTCTTCCGACACCTCGATGCGAGTGCGGCCAATCAGCGTGGCAATACCCGGGTCGTTGATGTGCTGGTCGGAGAAGTGGGTTTCATTTAGGTCGTTGTAGGTTAGGGCGATTGCCGTGGCGTAGGGCATGCTGTGGTCGGCGGTTTCCCGGGTCCTGGGATGCCACTTCTCGTCGTCGCCGGCCATGATGTCGATGGCCTTTTGCAGCGTGCGGATGTGGACCCCGTCCACGTCGTCTACGCGAAACTCGGGTACCTGGTTGCGGGCGGCCAGGGCGGCCTCCACCACCGTCTGGGAGTACAGCCCAAGGGCAAACTGCTTGATGTTGCACTCGTGCACCTTGAAGGGTTGCCCCTGGTCGCCGCCGAAGCGTTCCAGTTCGTAAGGTTCTTTGGTCACGGCGGCGAAGAAACCATATTCTCCCTCGAACACCGGCGACGGGCCAGTGAGGCCCTTTTCGGCCAGCATGGCGGCGAACACGGCGTTGCGGCTGGCGTTGGCGTACGCGCAGCCCTTCCAGTGCGACAGCGCGCCCACCCTGGTTTGTCCCAGCGCCAGATTGGGGGCGATGCCAAGGTTCATGGTCTCCTGTGTTCGTTCCACGGACAGCCCCATCGCCCGGGCCGCGCCCATCGAGCTGGCGATGGCTCCGTTGGTTACGTGGTCGAAGCCGATATATCTGATGCTGTACGCATCACCAAAGCGGCAGAATGCTTCGTAGGCCACGGCGGTGGCGGTCAGCAGACGACGGCCCCCGGCGCCGACCATCTCTGCTCCGGCCAGGGTGGCCGCGATGCTGTCGCTGGGGTGGCCGGATTCCAGGGTGGTGTACCCGTCGTTGAAGTCCAGGTAGCGGATCATCACCCCGTTGGCAAAGGTAGCCAAATCTGGGCTGGAAGTCAGGCCGCTGCCAATTATGGTGCAGGGCCGTCGGCTGGTGACGTCGCCAGCCAGATCGCGGGCAATCTTGCTGGGTTCCGAGCTGTAGCCGCCGATGGCGCACCCGATGCTGTCAATGATCATCCGTTTAAGTAGATGCACTGCGTCGGCCGGCAGGTCGCTGTAATGCAGATTCGCGGAATAGTTCGATACGTACTCGACGATGGTGGACATAATGCTCCCTCAAGGCGGTGTTGGCCAGATTATGCCAGAAACGGCAGGTCGGCACCTTTTTTACGCAGCGTTCGCATACCCCGGTTCACTCCAACGAGTTTCGACGGTAGGAGATTCAACCAACTATCGTCCGGTTACGGCAGCAGCCCATTCCGGCGCCGATTTGCTGGCGTCGTTCATCCAGTTCGCCACCGCAGTCTGTACGTATCGGGATGGGTCCGACCTCACGGGTTCGAGGAGAGCCAGCACCAGCGCAGGATCCGCCTTCAGCTCCGCGATGTGCGAAGTCCAGACCCCCCGTGGTCGGGTGCCTTCGACGGCGCAGCGGCGGACGTTGGGATCGGCGTGAACCACCCAGTCCTGGAGGAGAACCAGGCCGGCTCCCAGGTCAGCGGCCGCATGGGGTCGGAACGAGTCCCAGGCACACTCTCGCACCATTGCACTGGCGTCGGCGGCGAATCGCTGGCATTGCGCGAGTCGCTCCTCCAGTGACAGTGCGGCGTCGGCATGCACGACGTAGGCCGCCCAGGCCCGGGCCATGTCGGACGGGTGCGCGGCCAGCGACCGGAACGAATCATCGCGGTTGGGCGCCTCCCGCATCGCGTCGAACAACGCCTGGCCCATGCCACGCATCCGTGCCGTGATGCCTTCCCCGGACAGGTGCGCGGCGTGCTGCACCAACCGATGAGTGTGCGCCGTCAATCCGACCTGCGGCGCGACGTGGCTGACGAGGGTGGTCATGTCGATGGCCAGCCATTCCACCAGGGTTGCCGTCTCTTCGCGACCCGCATTGAGGGCCGCCAGCACCTGCGGCGGAATGTCGGCGCGACGAGCAGCGCCCTTGCGTTTCGGCGCGGCCATCGACCGGGTTATCCCTGCCGGTTCCGCCCCCAGAATTCGTCCACCCGCCGCAGGTAATTCCGCAAAAGGTCATGGCCCACCCGGGTCATAATGGACTCCGGGTGGAACTGCACGCCCTCCACCGGGTATTCGGTGTGGCGCACGCCCATCACCAGGCCGTTATCCGTGCGGGCGGTGATTTCCAGGCAATCCGGCAACGTTTCGGGATATATCACCAGGCTGTGGTAGCGGATGGCCTCGAAGGGGTCCGGGAGCCCGGCAAATACTCCCTTGCCATCGTGGTTGATCATCGAGGTCTTGCCGTGGCGAATCTCGCCGGCCCGGTCAACGGTTGCGCCGTAGGCCTCGCCGATGCATTGGTGGCCGAGGCAGACACCCAGCACCGGCAACTTTGGGCCGAAATGACGGATGACATCGTTGGATACGCCGGCTTCGCTGGGAGTGCAGGGCCCGGGGGAAACGACAATGCCCTCCGGCGCCATCGCCTCAATCTCTTCGATGTTGGTCTTGTCGTTACGGATCACCGTAACGTCGGCGCCCAGCTCCGAAAGGTACTGGTACAGGTTGTAGGTGAAGCTATCGTAGTTGTCCAGCAGCAGCAGCATCAGTACAACTCCACCAGTTCCAGCCAGTTGCCGTCCGGGTCCTGGCAGTAAAGGGCTTTGCGTAGCATCGCGCCCGCGTCGTCGTACATCGCCACCGGCGGCGTACAGTAGGTCAACCCGCGCTGGCGCGTGTCTTCGTAGAACCGGTCGATGTCTGCCACGAAAAAGGCCAGGTGAGCGGCGCGGATATTGTTCTTGTCGAAGTCGGCCACGCCACCCACCGGGTTCATGTATTGGATCAGCTCCAGCTGGTGGCCCCCACCCATCTCCAGGAAAGCCCCCCGGATGTGCGTGTCAGGGAACCCCAACAACGTGCTGGGAAACTCGCCGGTCCGCTCGGTGCGGCCCGTCAGGGTTAGCCCCATTACGTCCGTGTAAAAGTCGATGGCCGCTTCGAGGTCACTGACCACGAAGCCGGTGTGGAAAAATGACGTCAGCATGTTGGCCTCCTCTGGCGTTCGTTACGCGACAATTCAGTTTGCCGCTAATCCCTCTGCGGAGTCGATGGCCCGCATCATTGCGCCGGATTTGTGGCGCGTCTCCATATATTCGTCCTCGGCGACGCTGTCGGCCACCACGCCGCCGCCGGCCTGCACGTACATCACGCCGTCCTTGAATACGCCGGTGCGTAGGACGAGGGCGGTGTCCATGTTGCCGCTGTAGCTGAAGTACGCCACGGCTCCGCCGTAGGGCCCCCGCCGTTCGCCTTCCACTTCGGCGATGATCTCCATGGCGCGAATCTTGGGCGCGCCGGACACCGTGCCCGCCGGAAAGCAGGCGCGCAGGGCATCGTAGGGCGTCATGTCGTCCCGCAGGCGTCCTTCTACGTGTGACACCAGGTGCATGACGTGGGAGAACCGTTCCACGTCCATAAACTGGGTTACGTTGACCGTACCGGGCACGCTGACGCGGCCAATGTCGTTCCGCCCCAGGTCCAGCAGCATGATGTGTTCCGCCTGCTGCTTTTCGCTGTTCCGCAGTTCATCCTCCAGGACCATATCCTCCGACGGCGTCTGGCCCCGGGGCCGAGTGCCGGCGATGGGATGTGTGGCGACGACGCCGTCTTCGACCTTGGCCACCGTTTCGATTGCTGCGCCGACGATCTGAAACCCGTTCAGGTCCAGGTAGTACATGTAAGGAGACGGGTTGTGGCTCCGCAGCGCCCGGTACACCTGGAAAGGGTGTGCATCGGTCTGGCGGCTGAACCGCTGGGAGTTGACCACCTGAATCACGTCGCCCGCGTAGATGTACTCGATGCACTTGTCCACCACCGCTTCGTACTGGGGCACGGTGAAGTTGGATTGGGTTTCGCCGCCTGTGGGCAAGGTCGGCGTGCGCGTTAGCTCGGGCGGCAGTTCCAATGGTCGGGACAGTCGGTCAACCATCCGCTCGATCTTGGCGGTCGCCTCGGCGTAGGCGGTATCGACGTCGCCGTCCAGCCTGGCGTGACTCACCACCTTGATGTCGTGACGCAGGTGGTCGAAGACCAGCAACGTGTCGGTGAACATGAAAACCGATTCCGGCAGGCCCTGCGGGTCGTTGTCCAGCATGGGCACGCGCGGCTCGAAATAGTGCACGGCGTCATAGGCCACGTAACCCACGCCGCCGCCGTGGAAAGGCGGCAATCCCTCCACCTGAACCAGTTGGTAGCGGTTCATTTCCTCCTGTACCAACGTCAGGGGATCGACACAGCCCGATGGCTGATCGCTGCCGGTGCTGAACACGTCGTACGGTTCGGTGCCAATGAAGCTGTAACGACCCAGGCGTTCGCCTCCCGCCACCGATTCCAGCAGGAAGGAATAGGGAGGACGCGCCACCTTCAGGTACGCCGAGACGGGCGTTTCCAGGTCGGCGTTGATGGTGCGGTAAACCGGGCATAGGTTGCCCTGTCCCGCCAGGTTTCGGACTTCTTCAAGGGTTGGTTGGTACATATTCCTCGTGCGATTGCGGTTTGATTCTGGGGCAGGGCATGGGGGAACGAAAAAGGCCCGTCCTTGCGGGACGAGCCAGTTGGCCGTGGTGCCACCCTGCTTGCCGGCGCTCTCCGGGCGTGAGGACGCAAGGGCTTCTTGGTCGGCAACCCGGCGACTGGTCTGCTGCCCGGCCGTGTGCCGCGGGCGAATAACGTGGCCCAGACGTCCCGGCCTACTTAACCCGTTGACGAGCGGTTCGGCTGGCGGCTCCGGGGTCCATTCACCGTCTGCGCCTGGCGCCGGCTCTCAGCAAACCCGGCTCTCTGAGCCTCGCTGGACGCGTACTAGTCCCCTTCCAAGCCTTTCTGTGATTCAGATTTCGAGAACAAGTATAGGAGTGGTTCCCGGAAGGTGTCAACGAGAGGGCAAATCGCATTCCTACGGTGCGGTCGGTTAGGGTGTCAGGAGAATCTTGCCGGTGGTCTCTCTCCCTTCCAACCGCCGGTGCGCTTCCGCCGCGTCGGACAGGGGCAGGTTGAGCGTCACGTTCAGCTTGATTTCGCCGGACTGTACCCAATCCAGGCACTCCTGCGCCCGATTCAACAACTCGGGTCGGGTCGCCGTGAAATCCCCCAACGACGGGCGCGTGAGATATAGCGATCCATTCCGCAGGGCCGATGAATCCACCGGGCCAACCGGGCCGCCGGCCTGTCCGTAGAGGCACATGCAGCCTCGCCGACCCAGCACCCGCAGCCCTTTTTCGAAGGTGGTTGCGCCAACCGCGTCAAAGATGATTTTGACGCCTTGGCCATCGGTCATGCGCCGAACCTCGTCCCCGAAGTCCTGCTGGGTGTAGAGAATCACGTCGTCAGCGCCGGCGCCCCGGGCCATCTCCGCCTTTTCCCCGGTCGACACGGTGGTATAGACGTGCAGCCCCATGCGCTTCAGCATCTGGATTAGCAGCAGACCCATGCCGCCGGCGCCGGCATGCACCAGGGCCCGTTCGCCTTCTCGCAGCGGCACGATGTCGTTCACCAGGAAGTGGGCGGTCATGGCTTGCAGCAACGTGGCGGCTCCCGTCGGAAAGTCCATATCATCGGGAATTTGTACCAACAGCCACGCCGGCACCGACTGCCGTTCGGCGTAAGAACCGGTGTGCATCGCGTACGCCACCCGGTCGCCCACCGATACCTCGCTCACCCCGTCGCCCACCGCAACCACGACGCCAGATGCTTCCCGTCCGGGTGTCCAGGGGAAAGCCGCCGGCGGGTTGGTGCCCTTGCGACTGGATACGTCGGTATAGTTCACCCCGATGTTGCGGATTTCAATGATCGCTTCTCCCGGCGCGGGGGTGGGCTCAGGCATGTCCTCGTACTTGAGCACCTCCGGGCCGCCGACTTCGTAAGCTCGCACTCCTTTCATGGTCAAACCTCCAGGTGTTAGGACCGGAACCGTTGGACGCCAGTTAGCCGCCCAGGACGGATACCATCCCGGTCACGTTTTCGATGGCTTCAATGTTGCGGAAGCTGCTGACGGCTTCGTCGATGTGGTCGGCCGGCAGGATGTACCGGGTGCAATACAGGAATTTCGCCTCCAGTTCGTCAGCATCCAGGGGTAACGCCGGTGTTCCCCGGGCATGGTCGGCGCGATGTTGCAGGGAAGTTCCGTCCAACAAGGTGACCCGAACCTCCGCCGGATTTTCCGATAACGGGGACGGGGCCAGCGATGCTTCCACCGAAACCCGCTCCATCATCGTCCGAACGCCAGCATCGTTGATCGCCGGTTCCGAAAAGAAGTTAATCAGCGGTTGGCCGTGGCACAGCGTCGCCGCGGCGATGAAACCCGCGCAGGACCGAGCCTGCCACGCATCTGCCGGTATGGCATGGGGCAATTCAGCCAGGGTATTTTGGGTTACCCCCACGTGGACGTCTCTGATCTGGTCGGGCTGGATACGGTGCAGTTGCACCACACCGAGCACCGCGTCGATGATGCAGTGACCAGCCGGGTGACACGGATACAGCCGAATCCCCACGCCGGGGTTGGTGAGCCACCATCGCTCCCCCAATCCTCGCATCGACGCGGGAAGCGACTCGCCGATATCGGGGTGCCCCGTTGACGAGGCGTAGTCACCCGGTACGCCTAATCCTTCCATCGCCAGCAATGCCGCCACGGCCCCTTCCATGGCCACCCTGCCGCCGCTGGCCAGGGAATCCAACGCCGGGCCCGAATATCCTCCACCACCGTGGGATCGGGATGACGCCAGCGTCATCGCGTTGCACACCCCGGCTACGTCCAGACCCAGGAGAGCGGCTCCGGCGGCGGCGGAACCCATCGGCTCTGCGGAACCCGCCAGATCGGGCGTGGCGGACAGGCGGGCCGCGATTTCACAACCCGCGGCGAACGCCCCCAGGGCCGATGCGCCGGAGAATCCGTACATTTCGCCCAGGGCCATCACCGTGGGGAACACCGCCGCTGTCGCGTGGCAGCCCGTGCCCATGGTCTGGTCGTCGAAGTCCAGAATGCGTACCAGCGAACCGTTGACCAACGAGGCGTACACCGGAGACGTCCGCATGCCCATTCCAATAATAGTGCAGCGGCCATTCCCTCCCATCTCCCGCACGAACCGGCCTAGCGTGATCGCGTCGGGATGGGCCGCGCCGGCCAAAGCGGCAGCAGCGGCATTGAGCATCATATCCCGGCACTGAGCGGCGACCGGGGCCGTCAGTTTTGCGGGGTTTTCCGTGATATCGACGGCAAATTCGGCCAATCGACGGACGATGTCGGTGCGTGATTCGAACACTGTACCGCAAGGATAACGGCACGTCGGTCGAGACGCAACGACAGCGTGGTTTCTCCCCCAAAGGTGCTGACCACGTCGGCGTTCGCTTGCTTTGGAACCCAAGATTTGCCAAACTGCGAATCCAACGGAGTCGTGAAATCGAGAACGGCGTGGAGGACAACTATGGCGACCACCGGAAACGGTTCAGGCTCTGTGGAGACCCGTGCCTACGACGTGGCCATTGTCGGCGGCGGCATCATTGGATTGTCGACGGCGATGCAGCTGCTGGAACGGTCGCCCCGGCTGAACGTGGCGGTTGTTGAGAAAGAATCGGAACTGGCCCAGCACCAGACCGGGCACAATAGCGGCGTCATCCATTCGGGAATTTACTACCGGCCCGGGTCTTGGAAATCGCGATTTTGCGTTGGCGGCAAGGACCGTCTGATCGAGTTCTGCAACCAGAACGAGATCGAGTTCGAGGAATGCGGCAAGGTAATCGTCGCCACCCGCGAGGATGAGCTGGGTCGATTGCAGGACCTTTACGAGCGCGGCGTCGCCAACGGTGTTCCCGACCTGGAGATTGTGGAACCGGAACGGCTCGCCGAGATAGAACCCCACACGTCGGGTGTTCGGGCTTTGTGGGCTCCCCATACTGGAATAATCGACTACGTCCAGGTCGCTCGCGCCTACGCTGGCAAGACCCAGGACGCCGGCGGCGACATTTTCACCGGAACGGCCGTGCAGGCGGTGCGGCTGGGCGGTGACGTCAACGCGCTCGAGACGACACGGGGCACTGTGCTGGCCCGCCATATTATCAACTGCGGCGGTCTGTACGCCGACCGGTTGGCCCGAATGATGGGTGAGGAAACCGACGTCCGCATCATCCCGTTTCGCGGCGAGTATTACAAACTCAAGGATCAGAGTGGACGACTGGTCAAGGGCCTCATCTACCCGGTGCCCGACCCGCGCTTCCCGTTCCTGGGGGTGCACTACACCAGGAGCATACACGGCTACGTTGAGGCCGGCCCCAACGCTGTAATGGCGTGGGCGCGGGAAGGCTACCGCAAGAGCGACATCAGCATCGGCGAGACCGCCGGAGCGTTGACGTTCCCCGGATTCTGGAAAATGACGGCAAAACACTGGCGCACCGGGATCCAGGAAATGCACCGGTCTTACCGCAAATCGGTGTTCGTTAATGACCTCCGCAAACTCATCCCTGAGATTCAGCCCGTCGACCTGGAGCGCGGAGGAAGCGGCGTACGCGCCCAGGCGGTGTCTTCGGCCGGCGCACTGCTGGACGACTTCCACATCCTGCGCGGGCAGCGGGCTCTGCACGTCCTCAACGCCCCGTCTCCCGGCGCAACCTCGTCGCTGGCGATTGGCGAATATTTGACCGACATGGCCGTTGAG
This sequence comes from Dehalococcoidia bacterium, assembly GCA_965220105.1. Taxonomy (GTDB): domain Bacteria; phylum Chloroflexota; class Dehalococcoidia; order Lucifugimonadales; family UBA3495; genus Bin87. The sequence continues at coordinate 1,335,368 of OZ244811.1, forward strand.
GACTTCGGATTGCCGGTGACCTAGACAAGTGGTCGCCCGATACCCGGACGCCAGGCCGTCCGCCTCCGTTGTTCCTGCTGGCGGAGGCGTTGTATAGTTAAATGCCACGACGAGCGTTCTGCGCGTTCCGTGGGCGTGGTGGCGACGACTGTGCAACAATGCGTGATAGAACTGGGTAGTTGGCATGTCTCGGTCGAAGGTACGGACCAGTACCTGGAGGCCATTGGGGACGAACTGACCCTTTACCGGGAAGCCGGTATTGCTCCGCCCCTTGCGCTGGCGGCACAGGTGGTGGGGTTGTTGCTGGAACGCCTGTCGTTGCCCCCGGGAGCCATCCACAGTCTTCAGGACTTGCAGACGGTGCGTGCGACGTCGATCGGCTCCCGGGTATCGGCTACCGCAGAAGTGGAAACACCGCGGGAACGCGGCGGTATGCGTTTCCTGACCGTACATTTCACGGTGGCCGATGCGGCAGCGCACGATCCGGTCCTACACGGACGCACGACCGTGCTGCTGCCGGAAGAACCCTCCGTCGGTGGAGAGTAGATTCATGGCATCCAGGGCCGACGCCACTCCCGGCCGGCCCGTCGTCCCGGGAGATGCGTTGCCAACGGTATCCCGCACCATCACGCAGGGCCGTATCGACGCCTACCGGCAGGCTTCCGGAGATAACAACCCGCTGCACTTCGACGCAGACTTCGCTGCTTCCACCCGCTTCGGTGGCATCATCGCCCACGGCATGCTCACGCTGGCGTTGGTTTCGGAGATGATGGCCGGCGCTTACGGAGCGGACTGGCTGGCCAGCGGCGGCATCCGCGTCCGGTTTCGGGGAGCGGCGTACCCTGGCGATCGTCTCGAATCCGCTGGTACCGTGTCCAAAATCGCTAGCAATTCACAGAAAATTAACATAACCTGCCAAGTGTCGGTACGTAACCCAGACACCGATGCGCTCATACTCTCAGGCACCGCCACTGTGGTGACTACGCCCTAGACCCAACTTGATATTGATGCTATGACAAATAACAGCAAAGGAACTATTTTACGGGTAGCGCTGGACGCCATGGGCGGTGACCATGGCCCGGCGACCACCGTACCCGGCGCTCTGGCGGCATTGGCCGCACATCCAGGCCTCCGCATTGCGCTGGTGGGCGACCCGGATGCAGTCAACTCGGAGTTGAGCCGCCACCCAACGGCTGGCGACGCTATCCAGGTCGTGCCGTCGGTGGGGAAGGTTGCTGACGACGAACACCCGGTGGCGGCGTTGCGACGCAAGCCAAATTCCTCCATCGCCGTAGCCACCCGCCTGCTCAGGATTGGCGAGGCGGACATGGTCGTCTCCATGGGATCGACCGGCGCAAGCATGGCCACCGCCGTGATGGGCATTGGCCTGATGGATGGGTTGGAACGCCCCTGTATCGGCGGCAATTTCCTCGGCCTCGCTCCCAATACGACGGTGGTCGACCTGGGCAGCAACGTTGACTGCCGACCGGCTCTGCTGCTCAGCTTCGCCGCCCTGGGCGTAGCATTCTCCCGGCGCTTGTTGAACATCGACAACCCCAGGGTCGGCCTGCTCAGCGTCGGAGAAGAAGCCGCCAAAGGTAACCGGCAGGTCCAGGAGAGTCATACCCTGTTCAGCCAAAGCCACCTCAATTTCGTGGGCAACGTCGAAGGAATGGATTTCTTCACCGACCGGGCCGACGTGATAGTGTGCGACGGGTTCGTGGGTAACATCCTCATCAAGTTCGCTGAGGGCCTCGGTTCCGTGTTACGCCCCTACCTCCAGCGTCATCTGTCCGCGATGTTGCCGGAGGACCAACTGGGCCGGGTCGCCGATGCGCTATGGGACACCACCAATCGTCCCCGCACCATGGGCGGGCCACTCTTCGGCGTGAACGGTCTGGTGATGATCGGCCACGGGTCGTCCACGACCGAAGGCATCGCCGGCGCCATCGACACCGGTATCTTGTGCCACCGCATCGACCTGGTCGAGGGTTTCCGGCAGGAGTTATCGGAGTTGCGACGCACTGGCGTACTGGAAACCTAGTGCGCTCCGGAATCCCAACGTGCCGGAATCCCAACGTGCCGGAATCCCAACGTGCCGGAATCCCAACGTGCCGGAATCCCAACGTGCCGGAATCCCAACGTGCCGGAATCCCAACGTGCCGGAATCCCGGAAGGAAGGCAAGATGTACACCATTGACCTGACTGGCCAGGGCGCCCTGGTGACTGGCTCATCGCGGGGCATCGGCTCCGTGATTGCCCGACACCTGGCGTCGGCGGGGGCAGCCGTCGCCGTCAACTACCGCAATCGGGGAGCCGAAGCCGACGCGGTGGTGGACGCCATCCGCTCCGCCGGCGGACACGCCATCCCGGTTCCCGGCGACGTCTCGGACGAAGCTGCCGCTGAGGTTGTGGTGAAAAGCGCCGCCGAGCAGCTGGGACGCCTGGATATACTCGTGAATAACGCCGGCGTCAACCGGGACCGGCTGTTGATGCGAATGTCCGCTACGGACTGGGACGAGGTGTTGTCGGTTAACCTTCGGGGAACCTTTCTGCCCACCCGATTCGCGGTGCCTTTGATGGTTCGTCAACGGTACGGCCGCGTCGTCAACATTTCGTCCGTGGTGGGGTTGTCGGGAAATCCGGGGCAGGCCAATTACGCGGCCTCCAAGGCCGGCCAGATCGGCTTTGCCAAAGCGGTCGCCCGCGAGGTCGCCAGCCGCAACATCACGGTGAACGCGGTCGCGCCGGGTTTCATCGAGTTCGAGGACCCGGGCGGCATGACCGCCGACCTGACCGATGAGCAACGGCAGCAGATTCTAACCCGCATCCCCGCCGGTCGTTTCGGCTCCGCTGACGAGGTGGCCGCCGCCGTCCTCTACCTGGTTAGCCCCGCCGCCAGCTATATCACCGGCCAGACGTTGACCATCGACGGCGGCCTGATCGCCTGACTCTGAACATCCGCGCCTTGTGCAGCCGATTGCGGCAAAGACCGCGAATCCTGGCCCACGCCATGGGGAGGTAAACTAGATGCGAGCGACGACACGATTTCGCCAACTGCTGGCAGAGCCCGGCATAATCACGGCGCCGGGCGCATATGATTGCCTGACCGCCGCCATCATCGAACAAACGGGGTTTCCGGCAGTGTACATGACCGGGGCCGGCACGTCGGTGGCGCGCATCGGTTATCCCGACCTGGCGCTGGCCACCGCGACCGAAATGCTGTCCAACGCGGCAGCCATCGCCGCAACCGTCGAGGTTCCGGTCATCGCGGATGCCGATACGGGCTACGGCGGCACGATGAACGTGCGCCGCACCATCCGGGAGTATGAACGCACCGGCGTCGCCGCAATTCACATCGAGGACCAGCAGTTTCCCAAGCGCTGCGGCCACCTGGAGGATAAACGGGTCGTGCCCATCGACGAGATGGTGCAGAAGATCAAGGCCGCCGTGGACGCCCGCACCGACGACGATTTCACGATCATCGTGCGTACCGACGCCCTGGCCGTAACCGGGTGGGAAGACACGCTACAACGTTGCCACGCGTTCACCGCAGCCGGCGCCGACGCCCTGTTCGTGGAGGCGCTGCGATCTCCCGAAGAGGCGGCTGATATCGTGGCCGAAACCAGCGTCCCGTTGCTGTATAATTTCGTCGAGACGGGCAAATCACCCCTGTTGAATGTGTCCGAGCTGGAAAGGATCGGGTTCAAAATGGTGATATTCCCGGGCAGCGCGTTCATGGCGGTGGCCCACACGGTAGCCCGGGTGATGGGCGAGCTGAAGGCCACCGGCACCACGGCGCACCTGGTCGACCAGATGACGCCCCTCACCGACGCCTTCGAACTCATGGGCCTGACCGAGATGCTCAATCGCGACGCCGGTTATGCCGCCGGCGCCGTTGCCGACTAACCGCCCATGGCTCCGGCCACGCCAACTGGAGCACGTCGGCATGGCTGACGAAGCTCAAGACGCCAATAACGCTGTCGGCGAGGGCCAGCAGGCCGAATTCAACCGACGTCTGCGCGCCGAGGTGGTGGCCTGGCGTGCCGACGACCTGATCACCGGCGAGCAGGCCGCCGCCATTCTGGGGCGATACCCCCAAGATGTAACCGTTGTTTCCAACCCTCTGAACAATCGGGTGGTTTCCGCGCTGGCCATCATGGGCTCCGTCCTCATCGGCTTGGGGATAATCGCCTTCGTGGCGGCCAATTGGTCGAGCATCCCAGCTTGGGGTCGCTTGGTGATGATGTCGGTGGGGACTCCGGCCATCTACTTCATCGGTTGGTTCCTGGCTTACCGTATGGCCTACCCTCGCATTGGGCTGGCGGTCATCTTGCTGGGCGTCATCGCCTTTGGCGCTTCCATCCATTTAATCGCGCAGACCTATCACGTCCCAGTCAACCATCCCAACCTGGTTGCGTTGTGGTTCCTCGGCGCCGCGCCCGTGGCCTACATCACCAGGTCCCGGGCCGTGGCGGTGTTCATGCTGGCGCTGTTCTTCGTCGGCGCAGGATTCCGTGCCCAGGAATGGTTCCCCGACTTTGATGAGGAAGTGCTCTTCTTCATGGCCCCGGCCTACCTCGTGCTGGCCGCCGCCATCTTCGCCCTGGGTAGCTTGCAACACTCCTGGCGTTACACCCGGCCCTTCTCCCTGATATTCGCCGCCGTAGGGTTGTTACTGGCGATCGCCTCGATTTACGTCCTGAGCTTCGATGAATTTTGGCATCAGGTCGCCCGTGATCGCGCCGATGGCGTCGCCCTGATTTGGCCCATGCTGGAGTTTTGGTTGGTCATGGGTGTCGCAGCAGTTGTTGCCGTCGGTTCCATCCTGACCCGTATATTGGGTAGCCCAGCCTCCATACGGGACGAAGCTATCTGGTGGGAGGGTGCCCTGGTCGGCGGGTCCGGGCTGGTGGTAGCCGTGGCATTGGTGTCCATAGTCATCGGCTTGAGCTGGATGTGGTGGGTGTTCAACTTGGTAATGCTCGCTGCTGTGGTCGCCCTGATCGCGGCCGGTTACCGAATGATGCGGGCCGAGCTCATTAACTTCGCGGTCGCTGTATTTGCCATTACGGTCTTCACCCGTTATTTCGAGTTTGGCTTCAGCCTGCTTGGCCAGTCTCTGGCGTTCATTGTCACCGGCTTGCTGCTGCTCGCTGTGGGCTTCGGACTAGAGCTCCTCCGCCGGCGCATGGTGGCACGCATGCGGCTCCAGGGGATAGCGTTATGAACCGCTGGGCCGCCATCCTCTTCTTGGTCGTGGTCGGCGTCCAGGTGGCGGGCCTGCTCGCCTTCGCCGGCGTTCGCGAGGTGGCCCTGGCGCGAGGCTGGGAGGTAGTGCTGCAAACGGTGCCCGTGGACCCGCGGTCGCTGCTGCAGGGTGACTACGCCATCCTGGATTACGAGATTGCCAGGTTGCCGGGCTATTCGGACGACACGCCGGTGGGGGAAGTTGTTTACGTGGGTCTCCGGGAACATCGGGGGGTTTGGTACTCCGACGGATATTTTTTTGATGAGGCGCCGTCCAGGACCGACCTGTACATCCGGGGCGTCGTCGACCGGCCCGGGCACCTCGATTTCGGCATCGACACTTATTTTGTCCCAGAAGGAACTGGTCGGGCCATCGAACGCGGGGACGACGTAAAGGTGGTAGCGGTTCTGGACCGAAACGGGCGGGCCGTCATCAAGCAGGTGCTGGTGGACGGCGATCCCTTCGATCCCAAAGCCACTGAATAACGCGCCGTGCGTGTATCGTCTCTCCGTGGTCTAAACCAGGGACGAAAGCCAAGTTGGAGGTGAGCGGGATGCCAAACGTGGTGTTGGTAATCGACATGGTGCGGGGTTTCCTGGAACCCGGCCACAACCTGTATTGCGGCGATGACGCCCGCGCTATCATCAGCCCGGTTCGAAACCTTTTGGAACGGGAAAGAAATGCCGGTTCCGCCATCCTTTTCATTTCCGACCATCACGACCCCGACGACCTGGAATTTCAGATGTTTCCGGTGCACTGCGTCAAAGGCACCGAGGAACCCAACGTCATCAGCGAATTGGCCCGGTGGGTCACTGGCGATAACGTAATTCCAAAGAACCGTTACAGCGGATTCTTCAACACCGACCTGGCCGACCGGCTCGCTGCGCTGGAACCGGAGCGTATCATCGTGTGCGGGGTGTGCACCGACATTTGCGTGATGCACACCACGTCGGACGCCCGCAACCGGGACTACGCCGTCGAGGTTCCCGCTGATTGCGTGGCCTCGTTCAACCCCGACGCTCATGGTTGGGCGCTGCACCACATCGAGAATATCCTGGGAGCCCGGGTGGTGTGATTCCCGCCGTTCGGTTCGCATCCCTGTGTTATTATCTGCCGAACAGGAACGTGGCCCACAATTGGCGCCGAGACCATCACCCGCACCGGCCAGGCCGGAGGTCGTCATGCTCAACCAGCGCTATCGTTACTCCCATTGGGACGGCACCCAGCAGATTTTCGACATGGACGCCAGCGAGGTGATGGACGCCCTGTCGGATGACCTGCTGCAGCAGGGCGACGTGATGCGGGCGTTGCGCGAACTTTTCCGCAACGGCATGCAGAACCGGGACGGTTCCCAGATGCCCAGCCTGCGCCAGCTGATGGAGCGGCTCAAGGACCAGCGCCGCCAGCAGTTGCAGCAGAGCAACCTGGACTCGGTGGTAGATGACCTGAAAGAACGCCTGGAAAACATCCTGCGGACCGAGCGCGAGGGCATTCAGCAACGCCTGGACGAAGCGGCCGATCTGCCTGAACCCGAGGACGCCGCCGGCAAGGAGCAACAACGTTCGTTGAACCAGTTGCTCCGGCAGCGGGCCGAGCGCAATCTGGACCGCCTGGACGAACTGCCCAACGACATCGGCGGCCAGATTCAGGGTTTAATGGAATACGATTTCATGGACCCGGACGCCCAGCAGCAGTTTCAGGAGCTGCTGGACATGCTCAAGGGCCAGATGGCGCAGAACGTGTCCCAGCAAATGCGGGACCAAATGCAGAACATGACCCCCGAGCAGATGGAAGCGATGCGTCAGATGATGCAGGACCTGAACCAGATGCTCCGCGACCGAATGGAAGGCCGCGACCCCAACTTCGACGGGTTCATGCAGAAATGGGGCTCCATGTTCGGCGATGACCCGCCACAGAGCCTGGACGAGCTGATGGAACGCATCCAGCAGCAGATGTCCCAGATGCAATCCCTGATGGACAGCCTGTCCCCGGGAGCCCGCCAGGAGCTGGAAGACGCCCTGCAATCCGCCATGGACCCCAGGCTCATGGACGAAATGTCCGAGTTCGCCAGCCTGATGCGGTCGCTCATGCCGCCGGATGAACTGGCGCGCCAGTATCCCTTCCTGGGTGACGACAGCATGACGCTGGAACAGGCCATGGAAGCAATGCAGCAGATGCAGTCGTTGGACCAGTTGGAGCAAACGCTGCAACAGGCCATGCGCTCCGGCAACCTGGATGACGTCGACCCGGACCAGCTGGCCGAACTCCTGGGGGAGGAGGCTCGTCGCGCCTGGGAAGAGCTCGACCGCCTTCGCCAGCTGCTCAAGGATGCCGGTTACGTTACCGGCGACGACGAATTGACTCTAACGGCTCGGGGCATTCGCCGCATCGGTCAGAAGGCCATGCGTGAGGTGTTCCAGCATCTCAAGAAGGACCGGACCGGTAACCACGACCTGGACACTCGCGGCGCCGGGGGCGACGTTCTGGGCGATACCAAACAGTACGAATTCGGCGACCCCCTGCAGCTCGACCTGCAAACCACGGTAAAGAATGCCATCGTCCGCAATGGCCCCACGGTCCCGGTGAAGTTGCGCCCCGATGATTTCGAGATTTACCGCAACGAGCACATGACCCGAGCCGCCACCATCGTCCTGCTCGACCAGAGCCGCTCCATGGGTTTGTTCAACAACTGGGCCGCCGCCAAAAAGGTTACTCTGGCCCTGTTCGCCCTGATCCGCCAGCAGTACCCCCGGGACACCCTGCACATCGTGGGATTTTCCGATTACGCCCGTGAATTGCAGGAGGAAGACCTCGCCGGGCTCACCTGGAACAACTGGGTTTCAGGAACCAACCTGCATCACGCATTGATGCTGTCCCGGAAGCTGCTGTCCCGCGAAAAGGGCAACACCCGCCAGATCATGGTCATCACCGACGGCGAGCCGACCGCGCACCTGGAAGGCGAACAGGCGTATTTCTCCTACCCGCCCAGTTACCGAACCGAACTGGAAACGTTGAAAGAGGTGCGCCGGTGCACCCAGGAAGGCATCATCATCAACACCTTCATGTTGGAAAACAGCTATCAGCTGGTCAACTTCGTCGATCGGATGACGCGAATCAATCGGGGCCGGGCCTTCTACAGCAGCAGCGAAAACCTGGGCGAATACATGCTGGTTGATTACATAACCAACCGCCGCAAGCGGGTTAGCGGCTAGACGGTTTGCCGCTTTCCGACCATGATTCTACGAATTCGATAATAAAGGCCCTTGCATTTCAACGTATCGCTGATACAATTGCCATTACAACTTATTGCGCTCTCCCCAAGATGAACGCACCCGAGCTTTTAAGGCAGTCCCGTGAGGCTGGCAAAGCGCAGGAGCTGATGATGGGTACCGTCCGCCGTTGACGGAAGTATCCAATTAGCAATTCGCCCCGTCATGGACTGCTTCCATTCCAGGCGGGGATTTTATTTCTACTGCGAACAACATAGATAGCGCGGCCTGGGACGCCCGGGCGCGGGTCGTATCTGCAAAGCCGACCGGGGCCGATTCGCCCCGCTCGATCATGGATGCCGACGAGATCAGGCGCGCCCTGATCCGTATGCACCACGAAATTCTGGAGCGTAATCACGGGGCGGAAAGCTTGGTGATGGTTGGCATACGTACCCGCGGCGTGCCCCTGGCCGAACGCCTCGCCGGCCACATTGCTGAATCCGAAGGCAGAACCGTTCCGGTGGCCTATCTCGACATCAACCTTTACCGGGATGACCTGACCGTACGCAAAAACGTTCGAGTGCGTCCTACCAAGGTTCCCGTCGATATCGCCGGGCGTACCGTTGTCCTGGTGGATGACGTGCTGTATACCGGTCGCACCGTCAGAGCGGCGCTGGACGCCCTCAGTGACCTGGGCCGCCCGGTGCGTATCCAGCTCGCTGCCCTGGTCGACCGGGGCCATCGGGAATTGCCCATACGCGCCGATTTCGTCGGAAAAAACACTCCCACCCGCCGCGACGAGCGTGTGGAGGTGAACCTGGTCGAAGCCGATGGCTATGACGAAGTCAACATCCTGCAAGGCGGCTTCAGCTGATGGTGTCTACTACTACGACCCGCTCGCCGCGACGGCCCACGGGTTCGCCCTCCGAGGATATGCCGCGCCGGCACGTGCTGGATCTGGACGAATTCACCACGGAAGAAATAATCGCGGTGATGGACGACGCGGATGCCATGCACGAGGTGCTGAATCGCGATATCAAAAAAGTCCCCACGTTGCGGGGGCGGGTGATCGTTACCCTTTTCTACGAACCGAGCACCCGGACTCGAATTTCCTTCGAGGAAGCGGGCAAGATATTAAGCGCCGACGTTATCAACATGAGCGCCACCGCCAGCAGTGTGGAAAAGGGTGAATCACTGCTGAACACGGGGCTCACGTTGCAGGCCATGGGCGTGGATACCATCGTCATCCGGCACCCCCATTCGGGCGCGCCCAACTTCCTGGCGCGCAACCTGTCCAACGTATCCATTATCAACGCCGGCGACGGTACTCACGCTCACCCGACGCAGGCGCTCCTCGACTTGCACACCGCCCGCAGCCACGCTGGAAATTTGGAGGGCCGCAAAGTCGTCATTGTGGGGGATGTTTTGCACAGCCGGGTCGCCCGGTCCGCCGTGTGGGGCTTCGCCAAAATGGGCGCCAACGTGGTGCTGTCCGGCCCACTGACCCTCATGCCCGAGCCATTCGCCCCCGGCGGTTGGGGCAACGATGCCAACCGCAACGGCGCTCCGAATCCGCTCGCCGCCGTCACCGTGCAACCAAGCCTGGACCGGGCTATCGAAGATGCCGATTTCGTGATGGCGTTGAGGTTGCAGCAAGAACGCCAAAATCTGGGTTTTTTCCCGAGCATCAGGGAGTACATCCGTCGCTGGCAGGTCAACGATGCGCGGATGAACCGCGCGAAACCCGGAGCGCTGCTGATGCACCCTGGCCCCATGAACGAAGGGATAGAGGTGAGCAGCAACCTGGCGCACAGCGAACGTTCCCTGATTGAAGCACAGGTGACCAGTGGCGTCGCCGTCCGCATGGCCCTGCTCTACCAGCTGGCCGGGGCGCCGACCAACGCTGATTGAAACATGTCCGTTAGCGTACACACCAAACCAATGCTCATTGCTGGCGGTCGCGTCGTCGACCCTGCCACCGGGTTTGACGGCGCCGCCGACATTCTGATTGCCGACGGCTCCATAGTCGCGGTGGGCCCCCGGGTTGCCAACGAGACGCCGGCGGAAGACGTCGCAGTCATCCGGGCTAACGGATTAGTAATTTGTCCCGGGTTTATCGACGTGCATACCCATCTTCGTGAGCCGGGCTACGAATACAAGGAAACCATCGCTACCGGCGCCGCGGCGGCCGCGCGGGGCGGATTCACCACCATCTGTTCGATGCCCAATACCGACCCGCCCGTTGATAACGCCGCCGTCGTGGATTACGTGCACCGACGGGCCAACGACGCGCCGGTTCGCGTGCGCGTTATCGGGTGCGTGTCCAGGGGTCGGAATGGTCGCGAACTGGCGGATATGGAGGAACTGCTTTCGGCTGGTTGCGTGGCGTTCAGCGACGACGGAGACCCGGTGCACGATGCTTCACTCATGCGATTGGCTCTTACCTACAGCAGGGATCTTGGCCCGGCCATCAGCAACCACTGCCAGGACCACGCCCTCTGTTCGGGCGGAGTGATGGCCGAGGGTTGGGTCAGCAGTCGCCTGGGCCTCGCCGGGATCCCGTCGGTTGCCGAGGAAGCAATGGTGGCCCGCGATATCGCCCTGGCCGAGTTGACCGGAGGGAGATTGCACCTGGCACACCTGAGCTCCGCAGGCAGCGTGGCCCTGGTGCGAGACGCGAAACGCCGGGGGGTCGCCCTCACCGCCGAGGTGTGCCCTCACCACCTGCTGCTAACCGACGCGTGGGCGTTGGGCGGTCACGGCGACGGCGCCGCCACCGGAGATCGAGCGTACGACACGTCGACCAAGGTGTATCCACCATTGCGCGCCGATGATGACGTGGCAGCCTGCGTCGATGGCCTGGCCGACGGTACCATCGACTGCGTGGCTACCGACCACGCTCCCCACGACCGGGTCAGCAAGGAGTGCACCTACGACGAAGCTGCGTTCGGCATCAGCGTCCTGGAAACGGCGCTGGGCACTGTGATGGCACCGGTGCACCAGGGAGCGCTGTCGTTGGCGACAATGGTTGACCGTCTGACGGTGGGCCCGGCCCGGGTACTTGGCGAGGCGTTCGCACCTTTCGCTACCCTGGCGCCCGGTACCCCCGCTGACGTGGCGCTGTTTGACTCCGACGCCGCCTGGACAGTAGACGTCACTCGTTTCGCATCGATGGGTCGTAACACGCCGTTGGACGGGGTTGAACTCCGAGGTCGCGTCGTGGCCACCCTGGTTGGCGGCGCCGTGGTTTATCAGGACGCCGATCTTTTCAACGTCGGAGGTGATGCGTGAGTCGGGCAGCGCATCTGGTTCTGGAGGACGGTTCGGTGTTCTCCGGCGAGTCATTCGGAGCCCAGCGTCAGGGGTCGGGCGAGGTTGTTTTCAACACCACGATGACCGGCTACCAGGAAGTATTGACCGACCCGTCCTATGCGGGGCAACTGGTGACCCTAACTTACCCCCTGGTGGGGAATTACGGTATTAACCGTGCAGATTTTGAATCCCGGCGCATACAGGCCGCCGGGTTAATTGTACGGCAACATTGCGACTTTCCCAGCCATGGCTCCAGCGACATGACGCTCGATGCTTTCCTCAACGAGTACGACGTCCCCGGCATCAGCGGAATTGATACCCGGGCCCTGACCCGACGCCTGCGTACTCGCGGCGTGATGATGGGACTGCTCACCACTACCGATTCTCCGGAAGCCGCGCTGCGACAGTTGGCCGGCACGCCACGCTACGACAACCTGGACCTGGTGAGCACCGTTACGACCGGACGGGGTTACGTGTGGAACGGATTTGACGAATCGACCGGTTACCTTAACCAGCCGGCGCCGGCCGGCGTTCGTCGTATCCTGGTAACCGACGCTGGCCTGAAGTACAACATCCTTCGATTGTTGCAGAGCCGCGGTTGTGAGGTGATAGCACTACCCGCCACCACGCCGGCGACCGATATGCTCGCGATGCACCCGGCCGGCGTGCTCCTGTCTCCCGGACCGGGCGACCCGGAGTTGCTTTCCGGGATCGTGAGCAATGTTGGGGAACTGCTGGGTAAAGTCCCCGTGATGGGAATTTGCCTGGGTCATCAACTGGCCGCCCGGGCATTGGGCGCAAATACCTATAAGCTCAAATTCGGGCACCGGGGCGGAAATCACCCGGTGAAAGACCTGCTGACTGGACGGGTTCACATCACGGCCCAAAATCATGGTTATTCCGTCGACGCCGAAAATTTGCCCGCTGGCCTGGAAGTCTCTCACATCAACCTCAATGACAACACGGTGGAGGGGCTGGTGCATCGCAGCCTACCCCTTTTTACCATCCAGTATCATTCCGAAGCGTCGCCCGGACCGCAGGATAACGAGTATCTATTCGACCGTTTCCTCACTATGGTCGACGACGCAGATTGACGGCATTGCCGCCCGGACCTGGAGTTTCCATTGACCTCTAACACAGTGCAACCCCGGAAAGTCCTGGTGATTGGTTCCGGCCCCATCATCATCGGGCAGGCTGCCGAGTTCGATTACGCCGGGACCCAGGCCTGCAAGGCCCTGCGCGAGGAAGGCGTCATTACGGTTCTGGTTAATTCCAACCCGGCCACCATCATGACCGACCAGGATATCGCCGACCGGGTATACATCGAACCACTGACCGTGCCCGTCCTGGAACGGATCATCGTCGCCGAGCGCCCCGACGGCGTCCTGCCCACCCTGGGCGGCCAGACGGGTCTCAACCTGGCCGTTGCCCTGGCCGACGCCGGCATATTGGAACGTTACGGCGTCCGCCTGCTGGGCACACCGTTGGAGACCATCCGCAAATCGGAAGATCGGGACTACTTTCGCCAGTTCCTCAATGAAATCGGCGAGCCCATGCCGCCCAACCGTACCGTCTCCAACATGGCGGAGGCCGAGGAATATCTGCGCGAGGTGGACCTGCCCCTGGTGATCCGCCCGGCATATACCCTTGGCGGCACCGGCGGGGGAATCGCCAACACTCCGGAAGATTTCTACACCATCGTGGAAAGTGGCCTCTCGGCCAGCCCCATCAGCCAGGTCCTGCTGGAACGCTCGCTGGTGGGTTGGAAGGAGATTGAATACGAAGTCATCCGGGACGGCGCCGACAACTGCATCACCGTGTGCAACATGGAAAACCTGGACCCCATGGGCGCCCACACCGGCGATAGCATCGTGGTCGCGCCCAGCCAGACGCTGACGGACAAGGAGTACCAGATGCTCCGCACCGCCAGCCTCAAGATAATCCGGGGCCTTGGTATTGAAGGCGGCTGCAACATCCAACTGGCCACTCGCCCTCATCCGGATGCCATGCGCGACCGGCCCAGCGACTGGGACGCCGACTCGGATTACTACGTGATTGAGGTCAATCCTCGGGTGAGCAGGTCCTCAGCGCTCGCGAGCAAGGCTACCGGGTATCCAATCGCCCGGGTTTCGGCGAAAATCGCAGTGGGCAGGAGATTGGACGAGATTCCCAACGCCGTCACGGGCACAACCGGAGCGGCCTTTGAGCCGGCCCTGGACTACTGCGTCGTGAAGATTCCGCGCTGGCCCTTCGACAAATTCCCCCACGGCGACCGCCAGGTGACCACGCAAATGAAGGCCACCGGCGAAGTGATGTCCATTGACCGAAGTTTTGAAGCCGCGCTGCAAAAGGCCACCCGCTCGTTGGAACAGGGAAATTCGTCGCTACTCTGGGAAGCTCCGGAATGGCGGGACGCGATATCCGGCGGCGATACGGACACGATACTCCGGTCCCTGCCCTTCTACCCGAACGATCTGCGGCTCTGGGCGCTGACGGCTGCCCTGCGCCGCGGCGTCTCACGCCAGGATCTGGTTGCCCAAACCAGCATCGACCCCTGGTTCATCGCCGCGCTGGAACGCATCGTTGACCAGGAACGGCGTTTGCTGGGCAATCCGCTGACCGCCGCCACGCTGTGGGCGTCCAAACGCCTGGGCTTCTCGGATGCGGAAATCGCCACCCTGTCCGGGCTGTTGCCGGAGCAGGTGCGCCAAATGCGGGTGCAACACGGCATCAAACCGGTTTACAAGATGGTGGACACCTGCGCCGCTGAGTTCGAAGCCGCGACTCCCTATTACTACAGCGCCTACGATATGGAGAACGAGGCTCGGCCCTTGCCCGGCGCCAAAGCCGTGGTAATCGGCAGCGGGCCAATCCGCATCGGACAGGGCATCGAGTTTGATTATTGCAGCGTGCACGCCGCCTGGGCCCTTTCCCAGGCCAACGTGGCCAGCATTATGATCAATTCCAACCCGGAAACCGTCTCCACCGACTTTGACACCAGCGACCGGTTGTACTTTGAACCCCTGGACGAAGAGTCGGTTCGGGACATCATCGACAATGAAACGGAGGGCGACGTCGCTCCGCCGTCCCTGGTCCAATTTGGCGGGCAGACTGCCATCAATCTTTCGCAATCGTTGGCGGCGGTCGGGTTGCCCATCCTCGGTTCCAGCGCAGAAGCGATCGACATCGCCAGCGACCGGCAACGGTTCGAACGGTTTTTGGTCAACTTGGGGATTCCCCAACCACCCGGCGGGACCGTGCAGTCCGTGGACCAGGCCCTCACCATCGCCCAGCGAATTGGCTATCCGGTGGTCGTGCGCCCCAGCTACGTCCTGGGCGGTCGTGCCATGGAAATCGTGGGCAACGCCACCCAATTGATCCGCTACCTCACCATCGCCACCGAAGTAACGCCCGAACGCCAGGTGCTGGTGGACCACTATATGGAAGGCCGGGAGTGTGAAGTCGACGCTATCTGCGACGGCGAAACCGTCCTCATCCCCGGGATCATGGAGCATGTGGAGAGAGCGGGCGTGCACAGCGGCGACTCGATGGCCATCTACCCGGGTCTGAATCTCACCGAGGAGGAAGTCAACACGCTGGTTGACTACACCACGCGAATCGGGCTGGCCCTGGGAGTACGCGGCCTGATGAACATTCAGTTCGTCCTGGCGGGAGGGAACGCGTACCGGAGCCCTGCCACCCGCGAATCCGGACCCACGGAACCCACCACGGTGTATGTGCTGGAGGTAAATCCGCGGGGCAGCCGAACCATCCCGTTCATCTCCAAAGTCACCGGCGTCCCGGTAGCTAAGCTGGCGACCCGGGTGATGCTTGGCGCCACATTGTCCGAGTTGGGCTACGCCGGCGGTTTATGGCCCCGGCAGCGCCTGGTGGGCATCAAGGCCCCGGTGTTTTCCATGTCCAAGCTGGTGGGTGTGGACTGGTACATGGGCCCGGAAATGAAATCAACCGGCGAAGTGATGGGATTGGACCGGGACTTCGCGTCCGCCTTGACCAAGGCGCTGCAGGCGGCCGGTATCAACCTGTCTCCCGGTATGGGTGTCCTGTTGAGCATTTCGGACCAGACCAAACCAGATGCGTTGCCGTTGATTCGAGGGTTGGCCGACGCCGACTGCCAGCTCTTCGCCACCGAGGGCACCGCGGCGATGATCACCGCCATGGGGCTGCCCGTCACAACCATCACCAAGCGGATCGGCGGGGGTTCGCCCGACGTGCTGGACGTCATCAACGACGGCACGGTAGGAGCGGTGGTAAACACGCTGTCCGGGGATACCACGGTGATGGAGGACGGATTCTATATCCGGCGGGCAGCGGTCGAACGCCGAATCCCCTGTTTCACGTCGCTGGACACCGCTCGGGCTGCGATGGAAAGTATGCTGCGCGGCCTGGACAACTACAACGTCCTCACCACGGACGAATATCTCACCACGCCGCGGGAATGACGTTACAGCGGCAGTTCGGCGCCTATCCCCAGGTGTTCCGCCCGCTCCCAAACCAACTTGGCGGCAGCGACGTCGGCGACGCCGGTTCCCATTAGTTTGCAATAAACCACATCGCTGGTGTTGACGCGCCCAGGCACAACCCCGGCTACCGCGTGGCGCAGTTCATGGAATTGGCTCCACTGCACCAACCCCAGGTCGACCGCCGCCGATATATCGCCGCATTCCAGCGGAGCCTGCTCAATCGAATCCACAAACAGGTGGTTCGCGCGCACCAGGACGTCGTCGTCCACTTCCCGATAACGGCTCAACGTAGGGCCGGCGGCAATCACGGCGGCGCCGTCCGATAACCACTCCCCCAGCACGACGGGAGTCTGCGCCGATGCGATGGCGATGACCACGTCCCGGTCGGCGACCGACTGGCGGTTGGATTCTGCCGCCTGGACGGGCACTCCCAATTCACGGGTCATGCGGGCCGCGAAATTGCGGCGGTTCTCCTCGTTGCGGCTAAAGGCCAGCACGTCGGAGACGTTTCGCACCGCGCAGGCGGCGTGTAGCTGGGCGCCGGCCTGATTGCCGGTTCCGATGATTCCCACGCGTACGGGTTCCGGATTGGCCAGGTGCTTGATCGCTACGCCGGTGGTGGCGCCAGTTCGCAGCTGCCCCAGGCGGTTGGCCTGCGCGTACAGGAGCAGTCGTCCGGTATCGGCGTCGTACAGGCTGATCTGGAACGAGTAGCCGTTCCGGGTGTGAGTGAATGTCTTGACTCCGAGGACGCCGGCGTAGGAGAGCGCCCCACCCATCACCGCCAGATACCCGCCGGGTGCGGCTACGCGGCGTCGGGTCAGATTTATGACTTCGCCACGACCGTATTCGGCCTGCATTTCCTCGATGGCCCCAAGCATTTGGGGCAAGTCGACGCAACGGTCTACGTCGGCGTCAAGCAGGAACCGGGCCATGGCCGCCACAGACTGAGATCGGGGGTCGGTCAGGAAGCTCGAAGCGGGTCAGGAGGCGAAGTAGCGCCGATTGATTTGAACGTACTGTCGCAAATCGGCGGGCACCGTGAATTCGTCGAAAATGGCCGACACCGGACAGACTGAAACGCAGTAAGCGCAGTCAATGCAGTCGGTGGGGTTGATGTAATACATCGGCGCTTCGTCGTCGGTGTGGATGCAGTCCACGGGGCAGACCTCGACGCAGGTGGCGTCTTTAACGCCCTCACAAGCTTTTGTGATCACGAATGCCATCAGGTTACCTCGGCATGGGGGCGGAAGATAGCGGTCTATTTCCCCGTCTGTTCACAGATTAGCCCGACCGGATGTTGCCCGTTAGATGTTGCCCTTTAGTAGAATGTATTCTGCGGTTTGAGCCGATATTTTGTCAAGGCATAAGGCCACGATATTGCTATCGACATTGCCAATGACTTGGCGCTCGCCCGACACCGGGCGGCAGCCCGCCATTCTTCACCTGCCGGTCCTGTCGCGCTACTCTTAATCGGTTCTCCATCGCGGGTACTATCTCGATTATGTCGGACTATCAACATTGCATTATCCGCGTTTTTGATATAGTATATCGGCCAAATTACGGGATACAGGCGCTCACCATTCGTCGCTCCCGAGGTGGTTTGTCCATGGAACTGCGAGAGATTATCAGCTTTTACCACGTTGCCCGCCTGCGCAGCGTCTCCAAAGCGGCGCGCAAGCTCGAATTGGGGCAACCCACCGTCACCACCCACCTGCGTAAGCTGGAAGGAGAGTTCGGCATAATCCTTTTCGACCGCATCAAACGGCCTATTCAGTTGACTTCAGAAGGAACCCTCTTCTACGAGCTGGTAACTCCCATCGTGGAATCCATCGATACCCTCAAGACACAGATGGATTATTCTGAGGGCCGTGGGTCATTCGTCGTGGGGGCCTACCCTGACATTGTTTCCTACCACTTGCCCAGACCCATTCGCCAGTTCCGCGCCCGCTACCCGGACGTCCGAATGCGCTTGGTTGCCCGGTCCTACACCAACCTGATCCAACTGGTCAAATCGGGTGAGGTGGACCTGGCATTGTGCTCGGCTCCCCCCACCGATGATGCGTCGTTGGAATTCACCAGTCTTTTCGATTACAACGTGGTCCTCATCACGGCTCCGAGACACGAACTGCTCCAACGGCACCCCATAGCCATTGAAGATATGGCGACCTGGCCGCTCATCCTGAACAGTCCGGAGAGTCTCAGCCGGCGGCGCGTCGAACAGAAGCTCCGGGAACGCAGTGTGAGTTACGACGTCGTGTTGGAAATGGATAATACCGAGATGATCAAACGCTATGTAGCGATTGGGATGGGCATCGCCATCGTGAGCGATTTCACGTTGCACCCGGAAGACCACGACCGGCTGGCCGTGGTGCGCCTGGACCACCTGTTCCCGACGGCCAATATCGGTATCTGCACCCTGCGGGGCAAGTTCCATGGCCGCGGCGTGCGTAACTTCATCAACACCCTGGAAGAAAACCTATCCGGATTCCAAGTCGACCTTTGGGACTGGGACGTTGACCACGGCGGTGAACCAGACACCCACGCGATCGCCAGCGGTACCCAGTAACCAATCAGCCCGGCGGGTGTAGTGATTTCCCGCCGGGAGTCGTAGTCGAGTGCAATGGGGCGCACCTTCGCCGGCGCGTCCCATTGATTTTTGCCTACGGTAGGCGAGCCAGGAACGCGTTGCTGCCTTGGGCTACCCAACCGTTCCAGGACGTCATCAGGAAACGGGCGCCCTTCTCAACGTAAGACGCCACGTTGCCGTCATTGACCAGCGTACCGGCGGTCCGGCCGGCGCCGATTATCCTGGCCAGCGCGTCGTCGATCGACGCCTGCACCTCGGGATGACCGACATCGCCGATATGCCCCATGGTTTGAGACAGGTCGGAAGGAGCAACGAAGAAAACGTCCACGCCGTCCACCTTGAGAATGTCATCAAGATTGTCCAGCGCGGTGACCTCTTCGATGAGGCATACTACCAGCGTTTGGTCGTTGGCCTGGTGAACATAATCGGGCACGCCGAAGGACTGCCGGCCGCCGAACATACCCCGGTAACCGAGCGGGGCGAACTTCGCGGCCCCTACCGCAGCCTCCGCTTCCTCCCGAGTGTTCACGTGGGGCAGGACCACTCCCATGGAACCGCGGTCCAGCGTCCGTGTGATGAGCCCGGCATCGTTGGCGTTGCAGCGGGTGATCGACGCCATTCCCCATAAATCACATGCCCTGGTCATGTCGCCCAGGGTTTCCCAATCCACCGGGCCGTGTTCGCACTCCATCCAGACCGAATCGAATCCGAGCGGCCCCAGAAAATCGATTATCTCGCTGGACAACAATCCCGAGATGCACGTTGCCGGCTCCCCGCGGCGGAGCTTGTCTTTCACCGGATTTGGTCGTATCGCAGGCACGGTCGCCCTCCTGTTGATAAGTGTTGCGGCAGTATAACAGTAGGGTGCGGAGCCGCCGTCCGACTGCTCTACTGCTTGGCTTCGTATCCCCGGGGAGTAACCATTCGGCCCTGGTGAACGTAGGTGTTGGAGTTTCCTATGACGACCGTCGTGAACATATCCACGCCCAACTCGGCCCCGTCCAGACCGTCCAGATCCGCCAAGGCCACCGCCTGCTCGGGACGGTAGGCGTGCCTTACGATTCCTACCGGTGTGGCGCCAGACCGATGTTGCAGGAAGATGTTCCTGGCCTCGGCCAGTTGGCTGGTGCGCCGCCGGCTACGGGGGTTGTACAGCACCGCCACGAAATCCCCGGCGGCAGCGGCTTCCAGTCGACGCACGATTTGCTCCCACGGCGTCAGCAGGTTGCTGAGGCTGATGGCGCAAAAATCCTGCATCAGCGGCGAACCCAACAACGCGGCGGCAGATTGCAGCGCAGAAACTCCCGGCACCGATTCCACCGCCGGGCTGACGCCATCCCATCCCCGGTCGGTGAGCACCCGATATACCGGCCCGGCCATGCCATAAATGCCGGCGTCCCCCGACGATACGACCGCCACGGTGCGCCCGGAATACGCGATGTCCACCGCCAGTCCCGCTCGTTCCAACTCCTGTCCCAACTCCATCGAGTGCTTCACTTTACCGGACGCCAAAGCTGAGACCTGGTCGATGTAAAACCGGTATCCGACCAACTCGTCGCTATTTTCGATGGCAGCCAGCGCCGCCGGCGTCAGGTGCCCGGCGTCCCCCGGGCCAAGTCCAACCAGGTAAAGTTTGCCGCCGTTCATGCCTGAATATCCTTACTGACTACCCTTCATGGCTATCGGTGTTGACGATGCGGGGTTGAAGATGCGGGCGACTGCTACCGTGGCCCGGTCGGATTTGGTGCGTGAAACCGCCAGGCCGTCGGCGCCGGCGGCCAGCATCGCTGCTGGCTCCGAGACGCCGAAAATGCCCAGCAAGTCCTGCGCCGCTGAAGGCGTCGGGCCGCTGACCGTTCCGCCGGCCATCGAAGCCACCGGCTGGCGCGCCGCTACCGAGTTCAATTCAGCGGCAGTGAAACTATGCAACGGCACATCCAGTTCGGCAGCCAGCGCGATTATACCGGCTTCTTCCGCCTTGATGTCTGCCGTCGCGATCCCAGCCAGGCACTCGTGCGACAGGTTGTGCCCGGCGAGGGTGGATTCCAGGAGTTCCCGCAGGTGTTGCGCTCCGACGCCCCGGCGACATCCGACCCCCGCCATCAGCGTCGGCGGCCGATAGATGACCAACGGACGTTCGTTGTCCTTCGTCCGCTCCGCCAGTGGATTCGCCCGGTCTGACACTACCAGGACAGCCTTGAAAGCCGGGTCGCCCGTTTCAGCAGGGCGGTCTACTACGAACATTCCGTCTGATAGTGGCTCGGAGTCCGGCCAAGGCGCCCCCGTTTCTGGATCAAGCCACAGGGCGACGGGGCCACCGTTCACAACCGCTGCGGCTGCCCGTGTTAAATCGTCGGCTGACGCATCAATCTTCCAGCCCAAGTTCCTGCCCACCATGTCCACGGCGGTTACATCGAGGGCGTCAGATGCCGACGTGATGACCGGCTGGGCTCCGATTGCGTCGGCTACCTCCCGGGCCAGCTGGTCCGCGCCGCCGTGGTGTCCCGACAACAGACTGACCGCGTAACGGCCCCCGTCGTCGACGCACACCACCGCAGCATCCCGGCGCTTGTCGACCAGCGCCGGCGCCAGCAGGCGAACGGCGGCCCCCACCGGCAGGAAGACCACCAGACGACGGTAGCGGACAAACAACTCCGGCAACACGGGTCGCAACGGCAGGTCGTACCAGTTGATGCCGTCCACGCCCGAATATCGTGGATAGGCGCTTTTCCTCTCCAGGTAGAGGTCCGAACCGGGCAGGGAGTTGGACAGCCTCAACGCCAGTCCAGCTCCCGGCCTGGATACCGCGATTACGGCTATTCTGTCCAGCGCTGTTGCCGCCACGGGAGAGCCCGTTCAGCCGTTGCCGTCGCCGGAGCCCGGAGTGGCAGCTTCCGGTTGCACCTCGTATCCTCCGGCGGCATACAGTTCGGCACGGTCCGCGTCTGCGTGGTCGCCGCTGCCGGCCCGGCGGTACAGATGCGTGTAGTCGTCGGAGTAGAGGTGAGAGACGGCAACCTTCGTGCCCGATTCCGGGTCCAGCAGCTTGGGGTTCACCGCTTCTCCGACGATGATGAGCGCTTGCAACGTAATTTTGGCGTCGCGGACTTTTTGGGCGATGTCGGCCAGGGTTCCGCGGATTACCAGCTCCTCCGGCCAACCCACGCGATATACCACCGCCACGGGCGTATCTGCCGGATATCCCGCTTCCTGCAACTGGTTGGCGACGCGGAACATGCGCGTAATGCTGAGGAATATCACCAGCGTGCTGCGGTGGCGGGCCAGGTCGACCAGGTCTTCGCCCTCGGGCATCGCCACGCGTCCCTCCGCCCGAGTCATGATGACGGTCTGGGACACTTCGGGCACGGTCAACTCGGCCTTGAGCACGGCGGCGGCGGCGAATGCTGCGCTCACGCCCGGAATAATCTCGTAGTCCACCCCTTCCGATTCCAGTATTCGCATCTGCTCCAGGGTGGCGCCGTAGAGGGATGGGTCGCCGCTCTGGATGCGAGACACCGTCTTGCCGTCCGCCACCGCACGCAGGGTGACCGCCATGATTTCGTCCAGCGCCATGTCCTTGCTGCCGTAGATTTGTGATCCCGCCTTGGCGAAACCGGCGATTTCCTCCGGCACCAGGGAATCGGCGTAAATTATGACGTCGGACGACTCGATGAGTCGTTTCGCCTTTAGGGTAAGCAGTTCCGGGTCTCCGGGACCGGCGCCGATAATATAGACTTTGCCCGCATTGGTCATGCGATTTGCCTCCGCGCCTGAGCGCGTCGTCGGTCACCGCCGGATTATCAGCAGGGAGAAATAGTCCAGGTCTTCGTTGGTCAGCTCGCGAATGTCCCGCACCACCCGCTCGCGTTCCGTGGTCGCCCGCCGCACATAAATGGTGCGGCCGGCCAGGCCCAGGCGCTCCAGGTTGGCCAGGGCATCGAGCAGGGTGCGGTTGACCTTCATCAGAACGATGGTGTCGTAGAGGGCAATGGCCTCCCGCAGGTCGTCAATGCCATAGACCGCTGGCAGGATGGCGAGACGTTGGCCGTGGGTCACCAGCGGCGCGGCTGCGGATGCTGCCGCCGCCATCACCGACGAGACCCCGGGCACGACCTCCACCGGCAGATGAGGAAATTCTTCCAGGATAGTTTCCAGCACGTAGGCAAAGGTGCTGTACAGCATGGGGTCGCCCTCGGTGATGAAGGCTACATCGTGCCCAGCCTCCAGGCGCGTGGCCAGTTCCCGGGCCGCTTCCCGCCATACTTCGCCGGCCGCGTCTTCGTCGTTGGTCGGGAACTTGGCCCGCACCACCTCCTGCCGACCCTCGTCGATAATGCCCTTGACGATGCTGTAGGCGTAGCTTTCCGAGCTGACGCCGGCCTGAGGAACCCAGATAACCGGCACGGACTGGAGCACCCGTTGCGCCTTTATAGTCAGCAACTCCGGGTCTCCCGGCCCTACTCCCACGCCGTAAAGGCGACCCACGTTGCCGGTTGCAGCGGCGTTGGTGGTCATTTTTGACCCCATACGACAAACACCGGATTCATCGCTTCCAGACGCAACGCTCCGTCGGGAAGCTCCCGCCCACGCGACGCGGAAATCATAGTCAGTTCGGGGGAAAACCCGGTCTCGCGCAGGGCAGAGTAGGTGGAATTGGCTCGCTCGATGGCGGCGAAGTTGGCTACCACGCGACCGCCGGGTCGCAGCCGTTTGGTCGCCGCCGCGAGGATGGCCGGCAGGTCTGCGCCGCCGCCTCCGATGAAGACGGCGTCGGGGTCTGGCAACGCCGTCAGGGCCGCCGGAGCAGCATCTATGACGATCTCAACCCGTCCTTCTCCGAAACGCTCTACGTTGGCTCGCAGCAGGTGGGCGCTGTCCGCATCCCGGTCTACGGCGTAGATCGCTCCGGCGTAGGCGATACGCGCCGCTTCCACGGCCACGGAACCGGTGCCGGCGCCGATGTCCCAAACCACGCTGTCCGGTTTCAACGCCAGTGCATAGAGGCTTACCGCCCGCGTTTCCGATTTGGTGATTTGGCCGCGAACCGGTCGCCGCTGATCGAACTGATCGTCGGCGATGCCGAATCCTCGACCGGCCCGTGCGGCCACGGATGCGGTGTCAGCGATGGGGACAGTTTTCACCATGGGAGGCGCTTAGCCCTGGGCTCGCATGGGAATACCGTCCGGCGACGTGCTGGCCGATCCGAGTAGATTGCCTTCAAAATCGAAGCACAACGCGTCCACCGTCAGGGCTTCACCGCCCGGTCCCAGATATTCCTGGGCCTGTTCGCACACCAGTTGGCACATCAGCGGAAACACGCCCATGACTCCGTGCTCCTGGGCCAACTCCTGGAAATGCCTTCCGCTGGCGGCGTTTCGCATTTCTTCCTGCAGCTCCGGCGATGCGCCGCACTGAGCCGCCAGCCCGGACAAAAAGTCGGTGTCGACCTGATTGCCGGCGACGTGGGTGACGAAATATCCCATGGCCATCTTGGAGAATTTCCCCACCATGCCCACGTGGGCAACCCGTTTTATGCCCTTGTTGAGGCAACGCTTCATCGAGGGACCGGAGAATATGCCGGCCTCCACATACGCCATGTCGGGCAGGTTCAGCAATTCCCGGGTGTATTGTTCGCTGCGGGTGCCGGTGGACAACACCAGGTGATCCAGGCCGTTGGTGGCGGCCACGTCGATGGCCAGGTGCACGCTGGCCCGCCAGGCGGCAGTGCTGAAGGGTTGCACCACGCCGGTGCTCCCCAGGATGCTGATGCCACCCAGAACACCCAGGCGGGCGTTGGTGGTCTGTTTCGCTATCTCCTCGCCGTTGGGAACTGAGACGCGGGCCCGTACCCCGGTATCGGCCGGCCAGCCGCACTCGACCAGCCCTTCCGCTACGGCATCGGCCATCATCCGACGCGGCACCCGGGTTACCGCCGGCTCTCCGACGTCGATGCCCGTGCCGGGCCTGGTAACGGTGCCCACGCCCGTGCCCCCGGTGATTTGCAGCCCTTTGTTGCCGTCGGGGAGACGCCATACACCGACGATGATCTCAGCGCCGTGGGTCACGTCCGGGTCGTCTCCGCCGTCCTTTATGGCCGAACACCGCACCCCTTCGGAGGGCTCCATGGGCCAGCTTTGGTGTATCTGGAGCGTGGCCCTGCCAATACCGCCGGGCAAGGGCACCGAGACCTCATGAGGAGCGGAGCCCGATAGCATCAGGATGACGGCAGCTTTGGCGGCGACCGCAGCGGTGGTGCCGGTCGTGTATCCGGTACGCATCCCCTTTGGGTCCCGTTTCGTGGGCCGGGAGTAGTCGCTCTCCGGTCGCTCGTCATCAACGGTATTTCGTGGTTGCTCTGGCATAATTTGTTGTGCCCCCGCCCGGTGCTGCTGGTTGGCCCGCGCACGCCGCTTTTGGGGGATTCTACCTTATCACGGGCTAGAGACGCAGTTGGGCTTCGCGTACGCGGTCCCGTGCTACTGCCACCAGCCGGTCATCCACTCCCAGGGGCGGCGCCACCCACATCGGGACCGACGGATACTGTTCCTGGAGCTGGCGCAGCGTTCCCAGCACGTTCCGTTGCAGAATAAGACCGGGAAAGAAAACATATGGGACGCAGATCAGACTCCCGATTACGCGGTCGGCGATGAGGCCGGCGACGGCGTCTTCCATCGTCGGGTCTCCGTAGTGCGACTGGGCTACTGACACGGCGAATTCGATTCCCAGGTCCTCTTCCACCCAACTGCCCAACTCCTTGAGCCAGAGACAATCGTCATATCTGGTTTGTGTGCCAGCTTTCACGATGAGCACACCCACCGGTTTGTCGTCCACCGGGCGTGCGGCCTCCTCGGGCAATGACGCAATGCGGTCCCGCACCAGGTCGGCGATACGCAGGTCGGCGCCCAGCCCGTCTGCCAGATATACGTCCACGTTCGGCGCAGCCTCCGCGATGTCTTCGAGAACTTCGTCCATCTCCACGGTGGCGTGTTTACCGTTGCCCAGCAGGTATGGCTGGATCACGACCTGGTTGAGGCCCAGGTCGGCCAGCATCGCGACGGCCTCGGGCGGATGGGGCGGGAGAAACTCCAGGCAGGACACGATTACCTGCTGGACGTTTCCTTCCAGCTGGTCCTGGAGGCGCAGCGCCACTTCGCGAAGTCCGACCGGAGTGTTCGGGCAACCGGGGCACCAAGCCGGAAAACGGGCTCCGTCGGCTGCCCAGGCGCAGGAGCACTCGTCCCGGGTCGCGCCGCGCTGGCTACCGTGGCAAAGCAGCACCACGCCCCATGAATCGGAGCCACCCGCGGCTCCGGTCGGAAAATCGAACCGGCCAACCATCAGCTTTCTTCTCCCAGCAGGTCCAGCAACGCGTTTACGGTTGCCGCCGCCGCCGAACTGCCGCCCCGGCGCCCCAGAATGGTGATATGCGGAACCGCTCGGGCGGCCAGTTCCTGTTTCGATTCCGGGCACGCAACGAATCCCACGGGCATTCCTACTACAACGGCCGGTGAAACCTGCCCAGCGTCGATCAGGTCAAGCAACGCCAGCAGGGCAGTGGGTGCGTTGCCGATGGCCACGACTGAACCATTCATCAGCGGCGCCAGCTCGCGCACCGCCGCGACGCTGCGCGTCGTGCCCTCCCTTCGGGCGCGCTCGGCGACCTCCGGCGCGTCGATGAGGCAGGCGGTTTCGACGCTGCGCCGGGCCAGGGCGGCCCGCGATATGCCCACCTGCACCATTCTGACATCGGTTACCACCCGTCGGGTTTCGCCAAGTGACGCCAGCGCCGACCCGACGGCTCCATCGCTGAATCGTACGTCAGCAGCGATGTTCGGGTCGCCTTCGGCACGCACGATGCGGTGCAGGACGTACCGCTCCGAGTCGTCCAGCTGGCTCAGGGTTTGGTGACCTGCCAGACTCTCCGCAACCATCACCAGGCTTTGCCGGTCGATTTCGTCGGGAAGCAGTGCGTATTTATGAACCAGGGTCATGGCGTGTAAGTCAGTGTCAGCCGGGTCGGGAGTCTGACCACCGTGCGCCGGCGACGCTGCAGTAGCTCAGTTCTCGGATATAACGGGTAGTCGGGATCAGGCCACCACGACGTTTACCAGTCGCCCCGGCACGTACACGATGGTCTTGATGGCCTTGCCGTCCGTATGGCTCTGGATGCGAGGGCTGTCCAGCGCCAGCGCCCGGGCGTCGTCTTCTCCGATGTCGGCGGCGACGGTGATGCGGTCGCGAACCCGCCCGTTCACCTGCACTACCAGCGTAATCTCTTCTTCCGCAGCCAAGTCGTCATCCCAGGCCGGGAAGGGCTGCTGATGAATGCTGTACGGGCGGCCAATGCGCTGCCACATTTCCTCGGCGACGTGGGGAGCTATGGGCGCCACCATGAGCAGAAACTTCTCGACGCAGTCCCGCCAGGTCTCTGCATCCACGGACTGCTCGTTCCACACCCGGCTGAGGTGGTTTATCAGTTCCATCAACGCCGCAATGGCAGTGTTGAACTTGAACCGATCCAGGTCTTCGTAACACTTGCGTATTGTCTGGTGGAGGACGCGCCGGGTTTCCCGGACCGCCGCAGCGTCAGTCGGTTGTCCGTCGAGTTCGTCGGCGTCGTGCTCCACCACCCCCCAGACGCGATTCAGCCAGCGGACGATGCCGTTAATGCCCTCGTCGCTCCACGGGCCGCCCTGATCCCACGGTCCGATGAACATCAGGAAGCAGCGCACCGCGTCGGCGCCCACCTGACCGACCACGTCGTCCGGGTTCACGACGTTGCCGCGGCTCTTGCTCATCTTTTCGTGATCCTGCCCCAGGATGACACCCTGGTTGAACAACCGGAGGAAGGGCTCGTCAATGGACAACATCTCCATGTCCCGCAACGCTTTGATGAAAAAGCGGCTATACAGCAGGTGCATCACAGCGTGTTCAGCGCCGCCGGTATACTGTCTTACCGGCATCCATTCTGCGGTCACGTTGGGTTCGTAAGGTCCCTCTGCAAAGTGAGGGCTGCAGTAACGCAGCATGTACCAGGCCGAATCCATGAAGGTGTCCATGGTGTCCGTTTCCCGGCGGCCCGGGCCACCGCATTGCGGGCACACCGTGTTGACGAATTTCTGGTCGACAGCCAATGGAGATTCACCCGTGGGCCGAAACTCGGCATCCTCGGGCAGCAGCACCGGCAGCTCCGATTCCGCCACCGGTGATACACCGCAAGCATCGCAGTACACCATCGGAATGGGCGTCCCCCAGTACCGCTGTCGGGAAATCAACCAGTCGCGCAGTCGATAGGATGTGGCGCGTTTCCCCCAACCCCGACGCTCCACGTCATCGGCGATGGCTTTCACACCTTCTTCATCGGTCATGCCGTCATAGGCGCCCGAGTTCGTCATGAAGCCTTCGCCGACGTAAGCCTCGGTCGGCTGGCTGCCGTCCCACGTGATGGGCGCAATGACAGTTCGGATGGGCAATCGGTATTGACGGGCGAACGAAAAATCCCGATGGTCGTGGGCTGGAACACCCATCACTGCCCCGGTGCCGTAGGTCATCAGGGCGTAGTCGGCAATATAGATGGGCACCGGTTCGTTGTTGAGGCGGTTGCGGGCGTAGGCGCCGATGAACACTCCGGTCTTTTCCTTGTCGGCGGACAACCGGTCTATTTCGGAGGCCGCCCTCGCCTGGGCAACGTACGCTTCCACCTCATCTCGGCGCGCTTCGCTGGCGAGTTGCGACACCAGGGGGTGCTCTGGAGCCAGTACCAGGAAGGTCACGCCGAAGATGGTGTCGATTCGGGTGGTGAAAGTCCGGATTTCCTTTGCATCCAGCCCGTGCTCCGAGATGTCAAAACTGATCTCCACGCCCTCGCTGCGGCCAATCCAGTTGCGTTGCATCGTGAGGATTTTGTCGGGCCATTCCTCCAGCGAGTTGAAATCCATCAACTCGTCCGCGTAATCGGTAATCCTGAGGAACCACTGTTCCAGGTCCCGGCGGGTGATCCGTGTATCGCACCGTTCGCACACCCCGTTCAGCACTTGTTCGTTGGCCAGCACGGTTTGGCAGGATGGGCACCAGACCACCGGCGCGTTGGCGCGGTAAGCCAGACCCCGTTCGTACAGCTTGACGAAAAACCACTGGTTCCAGCGGTAGTAATCAGGCTGGCAGCAGACCACTTCCCGGTCCCAGTCGTAGATGGCGCCCAGCGAACGCAACTGCCGCCGCATGTTCTCCACGTTGGACATAGTCCACTCGTACGGGTGGATACCCCGGGAGATGGCGGCATTCTCGGCGGGCAGCCCGAAGGCGTCGAACCCGATGGGGTGCAGCACGTTGTATCCCTGCATCCGGCGGAACCGGGCGTGGGCGTCGGACGGCGCCATGGCGTACCAGTGCCCGATGTGCAAATCCCCGGAGGGGTAGGGATACATGGTCATCTCGAACCACTTGGGTCGCGGGTCGTCGTCGTCAACCCGATAGATGTTGTCCTTTTCCCATTGCTCCTGCCACTTGCGGTCAATGCCAACGGCGTCGTAGCGGAGTTCGAGTTGACGCTGTGTGGTTGTCATCGGGAGGAATCCCTCAACTAATCAGCTGGAAACGAAAGCTCGGTGCTGGCGGCAGACCCGGTGCGCCTGATGCGGGTTGGCGACCAACCCGGAGCGACTCTAATATAGCACAAGGCCCAGTATGGCAGCGCCGAACCCGAGCCAAGTATAACACCGTACCTGGTCGATAGCGGGGTGGCCTGCCGAGGGCAGCCCGACCCGGAGTCGATGCCACGCGGACGACCGGGCCCCGACCACGGTCCCGGTCCTCTGCTCCGCAACTCTGCCCAAGTTGACATGTTCATCGGTACAACCCTACACTCCCGCCGAATCAACTTTACCCTGCCATCGCAGCCATTTTTGACCGAACCACCGCCCGTTCCTGTTGCGCGACAACGCTGAACCCCACGCTGCCGGCTCCGATGAGTCCCGGGCGGAATTAGATAGCCGCCCAGGAGAGCAGGCTTATTTGATGAGGGTGGGCCGCCGAACCGGCCCGATCCGGATGCTGGTGCGGCGCCGGGTCCCTCCGCGCCGGTGGTCGTCGACACCCCTGATCCTGCTCGGCTTTTTCCTGCTGCTGAACGTGGCCGGCGGGATATTGCTGTACCTGCCGATCTCATCCACGAGTGGTGAATTTTCCGAGTTGCGCGTGGGATTCTTTACCGCTATCTCCGCCGCCACCGTTACCGGTCTGGTCATGGTGGACACCCCCGCCTATTGGTCGACCTTCGGTCATGTCGTGATTTTCCTGCTGATGCTGATTGGCGGCCTGGAGTTCATCACCGCAGCCACCGTCCTGATCGCCGTCATTGGTCGCCGGGCCACGGCGCTGGAAGAGGATGTATACCAAGATACGGTGGGCGTGGGATACGAAAACACTCTGACCAGGGTGGCCCGCAACATCGTAATTGCGTTCTTCGCTGCCTACCTGATTGGCGCCGTGCTGATGTTGTTCCAGATGCGGACCATCGCTGATTTTTCCTTTCTGGAGGCAGCCTGGCAATCGCTTTTCCTGTCGGTTTCCGCGTTGAACAACGCCGGTTTTTCCATCTTGCCCAACGCTGCCAGCGGCAACAACGCCGACACGTTGGGCTCCGCCCCGTACCTGATGGGAGTGATCACTCCGATGATCATCCTGGGCGCTTTGGGGTGGCCGTTGATGTTAGACATCAGGCGCAACTGGCGATGGCGTTTTGCGCCGGGAGAGTGGTTGAGCAACGGTCCGCCGACCATATTGCCCTTCAACTTTTCGCGCGTCACCCTGGACACCAAGCTGGTGTTGATTTTGACCACCGTGCTTTACGTTTTCGCTGCCCTGGTGTTTTTGCTGGTGGAGTGGAACGGCGTGTTGGGCGGGCACGACGTACCGGGAAAGGTGGGCTCGGCCATTTTTCACGGCGTAAGTGGCCGAACTGCCGGCTTTTCCGCGATGGACTGGAACGCGACGGCGGACTTCACACTATTGGTGTACGGCGGTCTGATGTTCGTCGGAGGTTCCACCGCGTCGGTTTCCGGCGGAATCAAGGTGAACACCGTCGCGGTGTTGTTGGTCACCGCCCGCTCATCGGCGTTGCGCCATCCCCGCACCGAGATATTTCGTCGCGAAATCGGCCCTGCCCTGGTCGCGCGGGCGGTATTGATCGTGTTGTCCGGCGTTTTGTATCTGGGTTTGGTCGTCCCGATTCTCACATTCACCGACCCGGAGATTCCATTCATCAAGTTGATGTTTGAGACCATCTCAGCGTTCGGAACCAACGGCATGTCCACCGGAACGGCCAGCCATTTGAGCCTGGCCGGATCGATAATCTTCATGGTGACGATGCTGATCGGTCGCGTCGGCCCGCTAACGCTGGTCATGCTACTGACGCCCCGGTACGAAATGTCCTACCGTTATCCGGAAGAACCCGTTAGAATTGGTTAATAATTATGGCGAAGCAAGTTTGCGTAATCGGCCTGGGCCGATTCGGCACCAAATTGGCCAACACCCTGTTTCAGCGCCAGCACGAAGTGCTCGCCATCGACCGGGACGAGCAGAAAGTCCAGGGGATGCTGGGGCAGGTTACCTACGCGGTCGAAGCCGACGCCACCAACGAAGCGGCTTTGCGGGACCTCGGCGTAGCGGATATGGACGTGGCCATCGTGGCCCTGGGCAGCCAGATTCAATCCAGCATCATCACTACCATGTTGCTGAAAACGATGGGCCTGCCATTCGTCATGGCCCGCGCCACGGATACGCAACATGCCGAAATACTACACCGCGTCGGCGCCGACAAGGTCATCTTCCCGGAAGAGGAGGCCGCCGTCCGGGCCGCCAGCCTGGACATGACCCCCAACGCCATCGAATACATGGACATCACCGAATCATCCGGAGTGCACAAACTGCGGCCACCGGAGCGGATGCGTGGCCGGCGCCTGCGCGATGTCGGCCTGGCTTTCGACTCCAGCAACCCTCGCATCGCCGTCATGATCTTGCGTCGAGCCAACGAGTACATACTGAATCCTCAGGATGATGAGATCATCGACGACGGCGACGTGCTGGTGGTAGTCGGGAGCCACGAGGCCGTTGAGAATGCATTTTCCAGATAGCTGTGGTTGCCCGAGCCGACGACGCCACGGGGCGGCGAATCCACTCAACGATGTTTTTCCTCCACCGATATTCGAGACTCGCTGATATTTTTGCACCGTGGTACTGACGGGAGGCGCCATGACCGAATCTATCGGCTACCTGGGACCAGCCGGGACTTACACCGAGCAGGCTGCTCTCCTCTACGCCCCGGAAGCCAGCCTGAAGCCCTACCCGACCATCAACGCCGTGGGCAGCGCCGTTGCCAACGGCGAACTCGATGCCGGCGTAGTGCCCATCGAAAACAGCCTTGAAGGGTCGGTGACGTTCACCCTGGATTTGCTCATTAGCCAATCGGGATTGTCAATCCGCAATGAGGTGGTAATTCCCATCGACCATTACCTGGTGGCCCCGGCCGGCATCGCAGCCGATGCAGTCAGGGTAATCTACTCGCACCCCCAAGCGCTCGCCCAGTGCCGCAGCTATCTGGAATCCCGATTCCCGCAGGTGTACAACGAAGCGTCCTTGAGCACGGCAGCGGCGGTGGCTGATATGCAGGCGAGCGCGGTGCCGGCCGCCGCCATCTGCCCCCAGCGGGCCACGGAAATATACGACGTCGCGATTCTGGACCGGGGAATCCAGGACAGTTCGGTAAACCAGACCCGATTCGCCGTCCTCGCCCGTGCCGACCACGCACCCACCGGCAACGACCGAACCTCGATTTGCTTCTCGTTCACCGTCGATCGACCGGGGGACCTGTACCAGTGCATCGGCGAATTCGCCCAGCGCAACATCAACCTGGTGAAAATCGAAAGCCGGCCCACCAAGCAGGCGCTGGGCCGTTACATATTCCTGATCGATTGCGCCGGGCACCGGGAAGAACCGGCGGTGGCGGAGGCTTTGCAAGGCATGCGCCAACACGTCGATATGTTCAAGGTTCTGGGATCCTATCCGCTGTGGGAGCCGGACGAGGGATAACCCACCGGGGCTCCTCACCTCAAGAACCATCAGGCTCCAACTGGGCCTGTCCCCTTGTCATGCCGATGCTACCGGCCCAGGAACCCCAGGGCCGGTGAGGAGTTCGTCGCCAGGATGTTCACGCGGCTGGCGTTTCTTGAACGCGTTGGGTGAGCCTGTTGCCGTCGCCTGCTCTATATTAATTGATCGAACGGGCGCATCGCTCGTGCAATGCGCCCAGAGAATTTGATTAGTTCCGAATGGTGGTAGCACCTGCCGCTCGGTTGGTTACCGCCGCCCGTGTAGGGGCGAAATGCGGAACGGCTAATCGATCACCTCTTCCACAACTTCTTCGCCGCCACGGTTACGAACCCGGTCCACGTATGAGCGGCCCGTGTCCACCGCGCGTTCGACGTTGCGCCGGACGGCTGCACGCGTTTCCCTGCCACTCTGGGGAGCCAGCAGTATGCCTGCCGCCAATCCCAACGCGAGTCCGGCTAATCCAGCGGTTAGCAGTCCTATGGCTTGTTGTTGCTGATTCATGATGGGCCTCCTGTCAAGACATTGAGTTTTGTATTTTCGGGCGCTCCGCGCCGGCCGCTAGTGGGCAAATGTCACCCCAGCCGGAAACGGGATTATATCCCGCCCTTGATTACTATTCAGGATAATGAATATTTGCTTCAGCGTCAATATTTTCCCGGCGCTGCGGTGGAAACGGGTCAGGGAACGCGCACCGCAGACCAAGCGCGAATCCGCCAACCGACACGACCATCGTCAGCGATGCGTCAGGCCGTTACGTTACAATTTCGGTATGTTTCGATCGATGGCTTCCTTCCTGCACAGGGCGGCTGAATTGGCGTTCCGCTCCCACTTTGTCGTGCGTGGCCGCAGCATGGCGCCCAACCTGTACGACGGGGACCTCGTACACGCCGTACCTGCGGCATGGTCACGGAGGCGGTATCGGCGCGGAGACATCGTGGTGGTCAATTCGCCATTCGTCGGCGAACGCATCGTAATCAAGCGCATCGCCGGCCGGCCCGGGGAATGGGTGCGGGTCGACGGGGATGGGTCGGTGAGGGTCTCCGGAGACCACTCATCCGGGATGGCGCCGGCCATTCCGGCGGGGCAGCCCGGC
This sequence comes from Dehalococcoidia bacterium, assembly GCA_965220105.1. Lineage (GTDB taxonomy): Bacteria > Chloroflexota > Dehalococcoidia > Lucifugimonadales > UBA3495 > Bin87. Next base: position 1,369,416 of record OZ244811.1, read on the forward strand.
GCCGTGACCTGGGTATGCGACGACGACGAGTATTTCCTCCTGGGGGATAACTTGCCGGAAAGTACCGACAGCAGACGGTACGGGCCAGTCCCCGACGGCAATATAATCGGGTGGGTTTGGCTGAGAATACCCACTCACCGTTTGAGTGGGGGTGTGCGGATGAATTCTGCCAATTGACGGAGTTCCGGTTATCGCTGCAGATGACGTTCGAAGAAGCTTTAAAAAAGACGGCTCGTTGGGCCAACCAAAATCGCCGGCTGTTGCACTGGCGGCCGGTCATTCAACTGCTGCACCTGCGCCGGGCCATCCAGAGACTTGCCCAACGTTATCGCGCGCTGCGAGTGCTGCTCGCGATTTTAGCCGTGGTCACGCGCAACGATGCCCAGCAGATGATCGCCGGCGTGGCCTACTACGGGGTACTTTGCCTGCTCCCCATCTCGTTTGGAGTGTTCCAGGCTCTGGAGATGGTATTGGGTTCCTCCCTGACCCAGCATTGGTTCATCCAGTTATCGTCAGAGCTTTTGCCACCCCAGATCGACCTCATTACCTTGCTTTCGTCGGGGGACAGCACCGCCGCCGGAGTGACCGCCATTCTCGCCGGGGTGGGCCTGAGCTGGGGATCGATACGGCTGTTTGGCGCGGTGGGCCTGGTGGTCAATCGGATGTGGGACATTCAGCCGACACAGTTGGGTGGGATCGCCAGGTTGCGCCAGTTCCTGTTCATGAGCGCTACCGCGATGATCCTGCTGATCTCCAGCTTGTTGACCTACCTGGTGGACCTGCAATCATTGCCCGAATTGCTGCGAGACCTGCGTGTGCTCGAATCATCAGAAGCAGTTTACGCCCAGCGCTGGTGGCCCGACCTGCTATCCATCGTTTTATCAACGGGTGCGTTCCTCCTGGTGTACCGGTACGTGCCGGAGCGTTCCGTGCAATGGAAATGGGCGGTCATCGCCGGAGCCGTGGCCGGCGTCGCGTTCAAGCTCGCCAACGACGGGTTCGCCTTGTTCCTGGCCCACCTGGCGCCGTCCCATTTGCTATACGGGCCGTTGGCATCGGTGCTAGTCTTCCTGATGTGGATGTTCGCGTCGGCGTTGATCCTGGCCATCGGCGCGGCCCTCAATGCCTACACTCAAAGCATTTACGCCGGACAGGGGCCCACGCCCGGGCCGGGTTGGTTCCTCCGGCAGTAGGCCAAAAAAACGGACGAGAACGACAGGTCCCGTCCGCCATGTCATCTTAGAACGATGAAAATCGGCGTTCGATCCCGGTTCATTCCTTCCCGCTCAGAGCTTCCAGAAGCTGCCCACCTGGCAGATGATGTCGACCCGGTTGATGGACTCGGCGGGCCAGCCAACCATGTTGAGCCAATCTTCAAAGTGCGCCTGCTCCACGGCCTCGCACTCGGAGATGAGCTTGCCGTTTTCCAGGTCACCGTAGACCTTCAGGACGGTGGTGCGGCGGTCCGGTCGCCACTTGCGGACTGCGTCCAATTTGTCGCGGAATTCGGCTTCGGTAATGCCGGGCACGTTGTGAACGGCGATGAATCGGGCCATGGTGTTTGCTCCAGACGGTTTCCGGTGGCGGGTTGGTTCAGGCGCCGCAGCGCGCTAGTCCTCGGTGGGTGGCACGAACGGGTAGGGAATGGGTGGCCCATCCCGCAGCGGTAGTACGACCGTGGCCGTGCCGGGCATACTCTCGATGCCGTCCTGGGTTTTCATGCCGATTTCCAGTTCGACGATGCCCATCCGGCCCTTTTCAGCTTTGCTGGTCACCCGGCCCCACATGATCAGGATATCCCCCGGCACGAGCATGGCGCGGTGCTCAAAACGGGCCTTCCAGGGCCATCCGTTGGGCAGCGTCCAGTCCTTCAGGTATTGGGGAACCACACTCTGCTTCCACGATCCGTGCACCAGGATGCTCGGGTTGCGGTCATGGTTCAGCCCGAAATCCAGATCGTAGTGGATCCGGTGGAAGTTTTCGATAGCGGCGCTCCATCGGAACAGGTGGGTCGGCGTCGGCTTGTAGATGTACTTCGGCAGTTCGTCGCCTTCCGCCACGTCCTCAAAGTAAAGCTGGCTTTTGTTACGCAACCCGTCAGCGTCGGGACGTTCGTTGCGCTGCCAGATATCCTCCGGCTCCATGTTGAGCAACTCGTCGAGAGGTGTACTCATCGAAATGTCTCCTGGTGTAGTTCGCTTGCTTAGGGTGTTGGGCGTCTTGGACGGCAGCCAGGGGTCACCGGCGAATCGTGGACGCTCTGGTAATGCACAGTGTCACGTCGTCCTGGTTCCAGTAGCGCGTTTCCCTGGTGATGATCAGGAAGGGGGTGCCGTCGCGCCCGAGCCGTTCACGTATGTCCGAATACCGGTTTTGGAACAAGATGGTATCGCCGATGCTCGGATAGGCGTACACCTCCAGCTCGTTGCCGGCATTGAGTACTCGCACCAGATTAGTGGGAACGGGCGGCAACTCGCCCGGCCGGGCCACCGAACCGATTCCGTCGGACTCCGGATTCTCCTCGAAGGCTGCGGTGATCGGGTCACCCTGGTCGGGCCGGATGCGGCTGGCCAGGTAGCTCACCATTATCGGCGGCGCAATGAGTTCGCCGTAGCGCGTCGATTTAGCGAAATCTTCGTCCCAGTAGCGCGGGTCCGGGTCCATCAACGCCTGGGTAAAACGGCGCATGTATTCGCCGTCCATCACGCCCCAGGACTCGACAACCTCGCCGCTTACGCCGATCATGGCCTGAACCTCTGGCGTGAGGGCCGGCGCGGGTGTTTGCTGCTGCGTCATACTTCCAAGGCTCCAGAATCCAGTGGGTTGGTCGCGGCTGCGGTGAACTCCCCGGCAGCGCCGCCAAGCCTAGCGCAGGGCGGCGGGTTCGTCAATCAGGGTAGGGCCCGGGAGCACACCGGCCACGTGTTGAGCGGCTGCGCTCAATCAACTCCCGTAGGTGGCGTGGAGAACAGATTCGAGCTGTTCCATGGTGTAACTGTATTCTTGGGTACCCGGCATCTGAATAACAAAATGTGCACACGCCGAGCCGATTTGAGCGGCGCGCTCCAGCCCGACGTCACGGGCTAGTCCGAGAATCAGGCCGCCGCGGAAGGCGTCGCCGGCTCCGGTGGGGTCCACGACATTGTCGGTTGGGACGCAGGGAATGACGGCGCTGCCTTCGCCGGTGGCGAGGCGCACGCCCTGTTCCCCTAACGTGGTTACCACCGCCCCGGTGCGTTCTACAAGGCCTGCTTCATCGATGCCGGTCTTGTCCGTAATGAGGGCCATCTCATAGTCGTTGGCGATGAGTAGGTCGCTGTGGCCGATGGCGGTGAGCAGGCCATCGGCATCCCAGGCCGGCAGCGACTGGCCGGGATCGAAAATTGTGTAGAGGCCGGCGCGCGCGCCCCGTTCGGCGAGATCTGCCATATCGGTCAGGTTCCCCGGCGCGACGATGTTGATGGCATCGTCGGCAGCTATGGTTCCGAAGTCAAACCCCGCCGGGTATTTCATTGCCCCCGGATTGAAACCCGTAATCTGATTGTCCGACAGGTCGGTGGTGATGAACGCGGACGCCGTCGCCTCCTCGGTTACGATTCGAATGTCGTCGGTGGCGATGCCGTTTTTCTCCAGCCAACCGAAATAGTCCCGGTAGTCGTAACCGATTGCCGCGATTAGCCGGGGACGTTGACCGAGCATTGCCAGCGAGTACGCGATGTTGCCGGCGGTGCCCCCGAAGTAGGCGTGGAAACCGTCCACCGTGAAACTGACATTAATCTGGTGTACTCGTTCCGGAACGATGTGGTCTCCGAACCGGCCGTTGTAGGTCATGATGCGGTCGATGGCCAGAGAACCTGACACTAGGATTTCCATGTTGTTGCCTCGTTGTTTCCCGGGGTTCGGATTTACCCGGTGGTTGAGATGATTAGCAGCCCCAATTTCCGGCAATCTTGCCGTCGAATTCAACGCGCGTTCCGGCGGTGACGCCCTGCGCCGCCGCCTGGCCCGCGTTGATTTCGAGCACGAAGCGGACCGGCTCCGTCGAAGGGTATCGGAGTAGTTCGTTGCGGGGTGTTGCCGGCTGCGGATTGGGGACGTCTGATGAAACCCCGCTCACGGTGCAATCGGATTTGATCCACACCATGTCCAGCGGGAAGTGCATGTCCGGCATCCAGAACGTCCGCGGCGCATCCGATTCATATACGAACAGCATCCCCGCATCGACGCCTAGGTCTGGCCGCCCCGACAGTCCCTGCGCCCGTTCCATTTCGGACACCGCCAGGTCGACCCGATACGTGGCCTGGCCGATCCTCACGATGGCCGTTTCCGCTGGCGCCTCGACCGACGGCGACGGGGTCGGGGACGGCGACGGGGTCGGGATAGGCGTCAGCGACGGGGCCGGCGAGTTGGTCGGCATGGGAATGTTCCCCGGCGTTGTTATTTGCGCCCGGGTCGATGGGGCCACGGGCGGCACCGTCGGTGGCGCCGTGGTCGCAACCGTCGGCGTCGATACTGGCGCTGGCGTCGAAATTAGCGTCGGCGTCGAAACTGGCACTGGCGTCGTGACGGCTGGCCCTCCCCCGGTGCACGCCGCTCCGGCCAACGCCAACAACCCGGCTATGCACAGCGCCGGCGCAATGAGGATTGGCGGGCAGCGGGACACGGGCGCCGAAAGCTACGCCAGCTGTTCCCGTATGTCGGCGATTCGGTCACTCAGGGAGCGCAGCAGCAGCGCCGGCGGTGGTGGTGCGACGTGGGTGTAGCCAACGCCCATGTCCTGCAATTCTTTGGCCGACAGCGGGTACGCGGGATGGTTCATCGGGATAGAGAGTTTGGCCCCGCCGGCAGCCTTTACCTCGGCGGCTAACTCCTCCAGCCGCGCCCGTATCACCGAGCTTTGCGGGTCGCGGATACCCATATATTCGGAAAAATCGGTCGGCCCGATGGCCACTATGTCGATGCCGGGGAGGCGGGCTATGTCCCCAATTTCGCTGATGCCCTTTTCGTCTTCGGTCATCACCGACAGGACGATCTGCTCGTTGGACGATTGCGTATGCTCCTCCCACGATACGGTTCCGAAACGGGCGGCGCGTGTGCCGCCGGCTCCGCCGCGAGCCCCCATGGGAGCGTACCGCACGGCCTCAACCGCCCGTTTGGCGCCTTCCAGCCCGTCGATATGCGGGATGATGATTCCCTCGGCGCCGGCGTCCAACAGACGAAGGATCAGATGCTCGTCGTTGCCCGGGATGCGAATCATGGATGTTACGCCCACCAGGTCGGCGGCCCGAATCATCTCGGTTACCAGGCCCAGGTCGAAGGTGGTGTGCTCCATGTCGATGAAGGCGGCATCGTAGCCGGCCAAGCCGATTATCTCGACGATCTGCGGGTCGGCGAAAGTGACGTAGGTGCCCAGCGCCAGGCGGTTTTCCCGCAGGGCCGTTTTGACTTTGTTTTCTCGCATGGGTGGTGGCTCCTTTGGATTTTGACGCCGGCCATCCGCGGTTGTGGGTCCCGGGGTGACAGTGGAGCAAAGATATGCTCGGGCGAGCAACGGGCATAATGATAGCAGATGGTCGGTGGCCTTCCATCGTCTTCAATCGTCTTCAATTTTAATCTGTCATTGCGAGGAGCACAGCGACGTGGCAATCTCGATGAGGCTGAACACACGTCGGCGAATCGCCGTTGCTACGACGACGAGATTGCTACGCTACGCTCGCAATGACAAAATGGGCACGCATGAGCCTCCGCCACGGTTTGACACTGTTAGAGTCAACTGTTAACATTTCGCCCGCTGTTGACCCCAGACGCGTACATTGGAGACACGGGCCCTGTGAATAAGTCCACCAACGAGAACCCTCCCGCAACCGGCACGTCCCGCCGCCGATTCCTGGGCGTGCTGGGAATTGGAGTGGCTGGCGCCGCCGTGGTAGCCGCATTGTTGCCCTTTGGGAGGCGTGCGTCGCGCACGGAAGCGGTGGACCAATTTCCCGGGCCGGGTTCCATTTTCCACCCAGCTCAGGACCCTCGAACGGATCCGCGCCGCTAGAGCCTGACCCGCGCATTCCGGCCCATGGCCGGCTCTTTCACCGGCGCCCGAATTCACGCTCTAGTTGGTACTCGGTGAAATGGACTATGGTGGGGCGTCCGTGCGGGCAATGGTGCGGTTCGGGAGTTTTCTCCAGTTGCTCCAACAGTCCGGTCATTTCCTTGACCGATAGCGTCATTCCCGCCCTGACTGATCCGTGGCAGGCGATGGTCGCGCCCAACGCTTCCTCACGTTCCATCACCACCTGCTCCACCGCGACGGCGTCCAGCAAGTCCATCAGAGCCCGCGCCGGATCGACGCCGTTGGTCGCCAACTGAGCCGGGATGGCCCGCAACAGCCACGCGTTATCTCCGAAAGGCTCGACGTCGAACCCCGACGCGGCCATTAGTTCGCGATAGTCGTGCAGTGTATCTATCTGGGTGTGCGTCAATTCGGACGGCGACGGCGCCAACAGGGGTTGGGAAGTGCGTTCCTGATTGGCCCATTGCCGCCGCAGGCGGTCGTATACCACCCTTTCGTGGGCAGCGTGCTGGTCGATCAGGTACATGCCGCCGTCGCCCTCCGCTACCACGTAGGTCTGCCGGATTTGACCCACCACTCGCAGGGTTGCCAGCGTCTGCCGCAGAGGGACGAATTGCGTAGCAGAAATCGACGAAAGCGACGGATTCACCAGCGCCCGATCGGCTCCCTGGACCCGTGGCCCGGTTTCACCGGCGACGCCTGGCGATACACCCGACGGTGTACGCGGTCCGGAAGGAAGCGCGGAGGAGCGTTCCACCTGGCGCACGGGAGCGTGGGCGAGCAGAGCGTCCCGGACCGCCCTTTGTACGCTGGAGAACAGCTGGGATTCGCCCCGGAATCTAACCTCCCGCTTGGTCGGATGGGAGTTGATGTCCACCCGCTCCGGCGGTATCGCCAGGTTAATGACGGCCAGCGGGTAACGTCGGTCAGGCAGGCTACCCTGGTAGGCCCGCTCGACTGCGAACAGGATAGAACGGTCGTGCACCCACCGTCCGTTGATCAGTAGCGTCATGTAGGAGCGGTTGTGCCGGCTGAGCTCCGGTGCGCTCGTGTAACCATCCACTGTGACGTCGGCGTCCACCAGGTAGACTGGGAGCATCCGAACGGCAACGTCGGCGCCGTACAGGGCAAGAATGACTTCCTGCAAGCGACCGCTACCGGGAGTGTCAATAAGCAAACGACCGTCGGAATGCAGCGTGAAACGGACCTGCGGGCTTGCCAGGGCGTAGCGGGTCACAACCTCCTGGATTCGCGACGATTCGGCGGACGTCGAACGGAGAAACCGGCGGCGGGCGGGCAGATTGGCAAAAAGTTCCATAGCCTGCACCGTCGTACCTACCGGGCACCCCAAGGCGACCGTACCGCCCGGCTCACCATACCGGAGCTCCGCTCGGATACCTGATTCTGCGTCCGCGGGCCGGGTGGTGATGGTCAATCGCGTTACGGCGGCGATACTGGGGAGAGCTTCTCCCCGGAACCCCAGCGTGGCCACCGTGGACAGGTCCTCGATGATGGCCAGCTTGCTGGTGGCGTGGTGGCGAAACGCCAGATCGACTTCCGGGGCGGCTATTCCGGAGCCGTCGTCCGTCACCCTGATTTCGGCAACCCCGCCTTCCCGAATGGACACCGCGACGTGGGTCGCGCCGGCATCCAGAGAGTTTTCCACCAATTCCTTAACTACCGACGCCGGACGCTCTACCACCTCGCCGGCGGCGATTTGGGCGGCTACTTCAGGCGGGAGCTGGCGTATGGGCATGGGAATTCAATCTGAAGTCGCCGTCTCACTATCGGCGACCAATGGAAATACCCTCCGCCCTATCACCTCAAGCTGGCCCATTGCAGGTATGTTCATTTTCTTGGGGCCGCACTCCTGCCCGCAATTCAGGGCTAGAACAGGGGGAGCCTGGTGCCCTTGGCCCGGTACTGCCGGTCTTCAGAATCACCTGTTTCGATGAAGTCGCAGACGATGCGGTAAATCCGGTCCATCTCGTGGTCTACACTGCGGGAGAAGAAGTAGGACGGTACCCAGACTCCGCCGAACGCCGCCACGATTTCCGGATAGTCGTCGATGACGAAGTCCGGTTCCACGGGGACCTTCAACTCCACCAACCGCTCGTGGTAGTGATGGGTGGGTTTCTCGTAAACCCCGCTGATGTATCCGCGCAACTCATGCTTTTCGATGACTTCCCAACGTTCTCCCATGCCCGACCAGATGTGGATTTCGTGGCCGTCATCCAACAGTTTCTGGAAGGTTTCGGTAGTCCCGGGACGGAGCGTATCGTCCAGGCCGAGGATGGTGTAGTCGACGTCAAAGAAAATTTTCATCGCGGATCGAAATACCTCGTGGGTCAGCGGGTGGAATGTGAGGTCAGGAGTTCAGGCGGCGAGCGCCTCGGTTACGGCATTGATATTGGCTCCGATGAGCAGCCGTTCGCCCAACCTGATAATCGGACGGCGGACGAAGCGCGGTTCTTCCAGCATCAATTCGACCTTCCGTTCGTCGGACAGTTCGGCGGCCACCAGCCCCATCTTTTTCAGTGATGGGCTGCGGCTGGCGAACATGCCGGTTACGCCGGCGTCACCACTTTCGTCAATCAGAGCCCGTAACTCGGACTCCGTGAATGGCTCTTTGAAGTAGTCGCGTTCTTCAACCGTGACACCGTTTTGCACGAGCAACTCCCGCACCTTGCGGCAACTGCTTCAACGGGGCCACCAATACAGTGTTGCAACGGTAGTCATGTTAGACCTCTGAAGAATCTGAGTCGATGACGGCTTGTGGATTGCGTAATTGTATACCCTGGGCGGCACGATACATAAGCCCTCCCCGCGCCGGTTCAGCGTCATTCGGTCGTCCATCCTTCGGTCGTCCATCCCATATATTCCTGCGCTCACCTCGAGAATGCCCTCGCCCACTCTGCAAATCCCTCCGCTCACCCTGAGCCTGTCGAAGGGCCGGCCTCTCATGCTGCAAGCGGCGCCCATCCCCCAGCAATCGAGAGGAGCGCCCGCCCCCTGTCATTGCGAGGAGCGGTAGCGACGTGGCAATCTCGATGTACGTATTGCACTCTCATGGCAACAGTATTGCCACGCTTCGGTCGCTATGACAGTGTCCTCGCTGCCTTGGACGACCGGTATCGGAAAATCGAAAGGCCAGGGGGCAGGTGTACCCGGTTTACCACGGTGTGGAGTCCAAAGGCACCCGCCCGACGAGTCTCTTTACGTGGGTCGTTTGCGCGCCTGTTCCTGCAGCTCGTAGAGCTTATTGATGGCTTCCAGAGGCGTGAGGTTGCCAATGTCCACCTGCAAAACGGCGTCGGCCAGGGCGTCGTCGGCGCCGAAGAGGGGCATTGGCAACTGGGGCGATGGGGCGTTCCGCCGCCGCGCAACCCGCCCGCGTCGTGCGACGCGCGAGTCGGTCGCTTCCAGATCGGCCAGCAGTTCCTGGGCCCGGTTGACCACCGCTTTGGGCATCCCGGCCAGATTGGCCACGTGAACTCCGTAGGACCGGTCCGCCCCGCCAGCCACGATGCGGCGGAGAAAGGCCACCTGTCCGTCTTCTTCCGATATCGCAACGCAGTAGTTGCGGACACCGGGCAGGGTCGCCGCCAGGTCGGTCAGCTCGTGGTAATGGGTGGCGAACAAAGTCTTGCAACCCAGGCGCGGGTTGTTGTGCAGGTGCTCCACCACGGCATGGGCAATTGACATCCCATCGTAGGTGCTGGTGCCTCGACCGATTTCGTCGAGGATGACCAGTGAATGGTCAGTGGCCTGGTTGAGGATTGCGGCGGTTTCCAGCATTTCAACCATGAAAGTCGACTGCCCGGTGGCCAGGTCATCCTGCAGGCCCACCCGAGTGAAAATGCGGTCGACCAGACTAATTTCGGCTGACCCGGCCGGCACAAAGCAGCCCACCTGAGCCATCAGCACGATGAGGGCGACCTGCCTGATGTACGTGGACTTGCCGGCCATGTTCGGCCCGGTGATCACCATGATCTGTGCGTCGCTGGAATCCAGGGACGCGTCGTTAGGCACAAACGCGCCGGTGTCCAGCACTCGTTCCACCACCGGGTGACGCCCGTCGCTGATTCTGATGGCGTTACCTTCGCGCAGGGTTGGACGGGTGTAGTTATGGCGCACGGAGATGTTGGCCCAACTTACGAATACGTCGCAACTTGCGATGGCCGCGGCCAACCTGCCGATGGCCTCCGCGTGGTCGGCGATCTGGGCGCACACCTGGCGGAACAGAGCCCGTTCCAGTTGATCCAGACGCTCCCGGGCGTCCAGCACCTGGCTCTCATACTCCTTAAGCTCAGGGGTTATGTACCGCTCTCCGTTGGTGAGGGTCTGGCGCCGCTGGTAATGGTCTGGTACCGCGTCCAGGTTGGAACGGCTGATCTCGATGTAGTATCCAAAAACCTGGTTGTATCCGACGCGCAAGTTGCGTATGCCGGTGCGGTCCCGTTCCTGGGCTTCCAGGTTTGCGATGATGCTGCGCGCGTCGCGGGCCAGGGAACGTATCTGGTCCAGGTCCGGGGAGAAGCCTTCCCGGATCACGCTGCCCTCTCCCACCTGACCCGCAGGTTCGGAGGATATGGCTCGTTCCACCAGGTCTTCGATATCGGCGATGGGCTTCAACCCCATGGCGAGCCACGACATCCTCTCCGCATCCCCGTTAGATAGCACGGTATGCAGGCGGTGCGAGGCTGCGAGGCTGCTTCGAAGGGCCACCAGATCCCTCGGAGATGCCGTTTGGCGCTGAACCCGGCTCAGGATGCGTTCCAGGTCGGCGATGTCCGCAAGGGCGGCGACGGCGTCGTCGCGGCGAAAGGCGTCGTCAACGAAGAACTGCACACCATCCAGCCGCTGCTCCAGGCTCGCCACGTCCAACAGGGGTTGACCGAGCCACCGGCGCAACAGGCGCGCGCCCAGCGCGGTGCGAGTGTCGTCCAGGACGGATAGCAGGGACCAGTCGCTGCCGTCCCAACGCCCGGCCTCGAAGAGCTCCAGGTTCCGTCGGGTTTGGCGGTCCAGCGTCATGTGTGAACCGGTGTTATAAACGGAAAGATACTGGAGGCGGGGCTGTTCACCCTTGTAGGTGTAACGCAGGTAATCGACGATGGCGCCGGCCGCGCGCACCGCCAGCGGCATCGATTCCACACCATACGCCTCCAGCGACACGACGCCGAAGTAGTCCAGCAGGCTGCGTCGCGCTACGTCCGGGTTGAAGGACGACGCGTCCACCGGCGTGGTGTTGAGCTCCGGGCCACCGAGCGTCACCCAGTCCGAAAGTTCATCGGCGGCGGCAGCAACCAGCACCTCGGAGGGTTGCACCCGGACAATTTCGTGGGGCAGGCGGTCGGTATCCACCTGGGCCGCCACGAACTCCCCCGTGGTTGCGTCAACGTAAGCCAGACCCGCCGCGTCGCCGTCTACGCACACGGCGGCCAGGTAGTTGTTGGCGTTGTTGTCCAGCAGCGTGCCTTCCAGCACCGTGCCGGGCGTTACCACGCGGACAACGCCCCGTTCCACCAGACCCCGGGACTCCGCCGGGTCGCTGAGCTGCTCACAAATGGCTACCTTGTAGCCCTGGCGGATCAGTCTCACGAGGTTGGTTTCCAGGGAAACCGCCGGCACCCCGGCCATGGGAACCCGGGTGTCCTTTCCCATGGCGCGGGAGGTAAGAACAATTTCCAGAGCCTCGGAGAGCGTCTGGGCGTCTTCATCGAACGCCTCGTAAAAATCGCCCATCCGGAAGAGCAACACGGCATCCGGATAAGAATGTTTTATGGTCAGGTACTGGCGGCGAACCGGCGTGAGGCGCTGCGAGGACATGGAGCGATTTTACCCCACGATGGAGTAGAACATGAAAAACCCCACCACAAAGGCGGGGCGCATTTTCGGCGCTGCGAATTTCGAGGCTGGGAGTTTAGAGGTTTACGTTATCAACCTCACCCAGATTATCTCAATTCCGTGCGGCTATTCCTTCCAGAATCGCTCTTCGGTCCACTTCCACCCGTCGGCGGCCACGATTTCCCGGCAGCTTTCAATCATACCGGGGTGCCCGCAGGCGTATACCAGCGTGTCAGATTTGTCCAGGCCAAATTTTTCCAGGTAAGCTCCAACGATGTTGTTGAGCCGTCCCGTCTCGCCTTCCCAACTGGCGTTGCGCTCTTCGGCGGGGCGACTGATAGAGGGTACGAATGTCACCACGTCGGGATGCGCGGCGGAGATCTCCACCATTTCGGTGTCGTACACAAATTCGTCGTGATACGAGGCGCCCTCCAGGATGTAGAAGCGGTGCCCGGTGCGACCATAGTGCAGGTGGTTTCGTACGATGCTGACGAAGGGCGCCACGCCGGTGACCGTACCCAGCATCAGGTGTTGTGACACCGACGGGTCCATCAGGAAGATTCCCTTGGGGCGGGGCCGTATGGACATGGTGTCGCCTACGTCCATGCGCCACATCCGGGGGGTGAGTTCGCCCTCAGGTAACAGTTCAACGAAAATTTCCAGCAATGGCTCGTGAGGGGCTGATACGATGGAATAGGCGCGTTCGACCCCTTCCAGGCCCAGGGTGCAATACTGGCCCGGTTTGAAATCGAACTCGAACCCCTGGGGTTCCAGCTTGATGACCATAAGGTCTTCAGTGTTGTCAACCCGCTCCACCAACTTGGCTCTGGGCAGATTGACTGTACGGTCCCGAGCTACCGGCGAAGTTTGCAGGTTCGTCATGGTATCTCCAGTTAATTTTGGATCAGGCCAAGTATTGGCCCGCGGATAAAAAATACACGCCGACGCCAATGAGCCGCCGGTACACTACCATGGTACCCCAATAGTTCACTCCAAACTATGTTACCCCAAGATTGTTGCCAAAATATGAACCTGGCTGGTCAGCGGAGTAACTACCGACCGTTGATGGCCACTACCCGGCAGGGCTCGACATCCAGTCCCGGCACACGGGCCATGGGGTTGATGTCTTCGGACATCTGGAGTTCTACGGCCAATTGGCCAAAAAGAGTGGTGGTCGCGACGATACCCACCGGGAGACCGGCGTCAACGGATGCCACACCGGTGATTCGGCTGCCGGCCGTCTCCAGCGCCACCGATGCGCCGTCGTCGATGCCCCACGCCGCCGCGTCTGCCGGGTTCATTTTTACCAATTCGTCACGAACAATCCGGTTCAGCGTGTCGGTTTCGATTTCCATGTCCCGGTCGCGTTGCAGCAGGACCCGACCCGGCGCGTACATCGCCGGCAACGATGAGTCGGCGGGTGGTTCAACGATCCGGAAATAGGGTGAGCCCGGTTCGGCCTTACCGGCCGGGAATCCGTCGTGATAGAGCGCCGGGGAAGTGTCTGCCCCGGTGCTGGGGCATGGCCACTGAATTCCGCGCTCCTCCCGGGTTGCGTAAAGCAGCTGAGTTGGCCTGGGCGCTTCCACGCCGGTCTTCATCACCAGGAACGACTGGGCCGCCAGACGTTCGTAGCTAACCCCGGCATAGTTGGGCGAGACGGAGGCGATTTCGTCCATCACTGCGGACGGGTCTTCGTAATCAATACCATCGATACCGAGGCGTTCCGCCAGTTGGGACAGCACCCATCCTTCCGGCATGGCGTCGTTGTTCTTGACGTTGACCGCCGGCCGCACCCGCTGGACGCGGCGCTCCAGATTGGTGAAGGTTCCGTCCTTTTCGGCGAAGGTCGTGCGGGGCAGCACCACGTCTGCCAACTGGGCCGTGGGGGTCAGGAACGACTCCATCACGACCAGAAATTCCAGCTTTTCGAAGGCAGCAGGACCGTCGCCCAGTTGGCCGTTATTGAAGTTGGCGCTATCGCCGATCACTAGCATCGTCTGGATGTTGCCGTCCTTTGCCGCGTTCAGCATGGACGCCGCCCCCAGATTGGGCTGGGGCGGCAACGCCGATCCCCAGACCCTCTCTACCAAGGCACGGTGCTCGTCGTCAAACAATGGGCCGCCTCCGGGAAGGCGGTTGGGCGTGCAACCCATGTCGGTCGCCCCCTGGCCGTTGGCGCCCTGGATCATCGGGAAGATTCCGCCGTTGGCATTCCCCACGCTGTGCGTCAGGAGCGCCAGGTCAGCCAACGCCACCACGCAATCATGGGCGATGGTCGCCGGCACGTTGTCCAGGCCGTACACGATGGAGCCCTGGTCGGCTGCCGCGAACATACGGGCGGCGCGGGCGATGTCGTCCGGCGCCACGCCGGTAGCGGCAATGGCGTCGTCGTCGATGCGTTCCAGCTCGTAAGCCAGGGTGTCATGACTCTCGGCGTGCTCGGCCAGCCATTCCCCGTCGACGAGGCCCTCGTCCAGGATCGTTTTCAAGATGGCGCCGATGAGCACCAGCTCAGAACCCGGTACCGGCCTGAGCCAAAGGTCGGCGTACCGGGTCAGCTCCAATTCGCGCACATCGATTACGATCAGCGGGGTACCGGCCCGTGCGGCCTTCTTGATGGGTACGCCCGCAACGTTGTGGCTCTCGGTCAGGTTGGTGTTGAACACCAGGATACAGCCGGCGTTCTCAATACCCCACGTGGAATTGCTGGCGCCCGGGTAGCCGAGCACCTCTTCCAACCCCAGTATCAACGACGGTTGGATGTTGCCGGAGTGATCCAGGTTATTGGAATTCATACCGCGGCGGACGAATTTCTGGGCCAGGTACAACTCCTCGTTAGTGCTGTCGCCGGCGGTGATCAAGCCGAAACCGGCGCCGCTCAGGTGAGGCCGCAGCCGGTCAGCGACCAGGTCGAGGGCTTCGTCCCAGGTGGCCGACTCCAGGCGTCCGTTACGACGGATCATCGGGCGACGCAAGCGTTGGCCGCTGGTGAGGTGGCCCATTCCGAACTTGCCTTTGTAGCAGGCCTGGCCTTGGTTGGCCGGGGAGTTGATCTCCGGAACGGAACGAATGACGCGGCCCTGTTCGTTGATCTCCAGGTTAATCTGGCAACCCACCGGACAGTGGGTGCAGATGGTCCGCTCTATGCTGGCCGGCTTCTCCCACTTCCCTTCCCGCTCCGTCAGCGCTCCCACCGGGCAAACGTCGATGCAGGCGCCGCAGAATTCGCACCCCGATTCCAGCAACGACGTGCCGAAGGACGTGCCCACCAGGGCATTGCCCGACCGCTCGGTGAAGCAGATGGCGTTGTCGCCGCGGATCTCTTCGCAGGCGCGTACGCAGCGCCCGCACGTAATGCACAGGTTGTAATCCCGGTCGTAGAAGGGGTCCTGCACTTCGAGCGGGATGTCCCGGTACACGTAGGTCATGGGCGATTCCAGCTCCATCCCCAGGTACCGGACGGTGTCTTTGAATTCGCAACGTTCGTTCTTTGGGCAGGTCACGCAGCGATCGTTCACCGACACGTGACGCAGGCAGACGTCCGAGGGCCCGCAGATATCCACGCGGTGACAGGTCAGGCAACCGTTGGGATGCTCGGCAATGAGCATCTCCATCACGGACCGGCGTAGTTCGGCCACGTCCGGCGTGTCGCTCCACACGGTCATGCCGTTGGCGACGGGCAGCGTGCAGGCTGCCGGGAACCCCCGGCCGCCCTCCACGGCGACGACGCACATCCGGCAGGCGCCAAAGGGTTTCATCCCCGAGTGGTAGCACAGGTAGGGCACGTATACGCCGGCTTCGATGGCCGCTTCCAGCACCATCTTCCCCGGTTGCGTCCTGATCTCGACACCGTCGATCGAGATAGTGATGTCGTCAGGCATTAGCGCTCCTACCAGAGCCGGCGGGCCGGCGGATTAACGGCGGGTGAGGCTGGGCGAATAAACCTGGTCGGGGCAGTTGCCGGTGTGCCTCTTTTCCCGAATGTGCGCCTGGAACTCGTCGCCGAAGTACCGTAACGCCGAGGAAACCGGGTTGAATCCTAATTGACCGTGTCCGCAGAGGGAACCGGCCTGCATGTTTTCCCCGATGCTCCGCATCAGCGTCAGATCTTCTTCGGTGCCTTCCAGCCGGCTGATGCGCTCCAGGATTTCCAGCAGATGGCTCATGCCCATGCGGCAGGGGAAACACTTTCCGCAGGATTCGTACTGGCAGAAGGCGATCAGGTTGCGGGTGAGGTCGACCACGCAGGTATCCTCGTCAGCAACGATGATGCCCCCCGAGCCCAGAATGGCGCCGGCGGTCCGGAATACGTCGAAGTCCAGTACCAGATCCAGATTGGCGTCGCTGGCGGACAGGACTCCGCCCAGTGGCCCTCCGGTTTGTAGTACCTTCATGGCCTTGCCGTTGGGCACACCGCCGGCCATGTCAAACAAAACCTGCCGAAGGGTCATGCCCAGCGGCACTTCGACCATGCCGGGGTAGGTAATCGCCCCGGTCAGGCACAGGATGGCCGTGCCGCTGCTGCCGTTGATGCCCCGATCCCGGTCGGGCGGCGTGCCGATACCGGCGAACCACTGGCCCCCGCGGGCAACTATTTCCGGCACATAGGCCAGGGTCTTGACGTTGTTGATGTTGGATGGCTTGCCGAATACGCCGACCTGGGCCGGGAAAGGAGGTCGGAAACGGGGCATCGAGCGCTTGCCTTCGATGGCTTCCATGAGGGCCGTTTCTTCCCCGGAAACGTAGGAATCGCCGGTGAGCGCCACCTCAATGTCAAATGAGAAATCGGTGCCGAGGATGTTCTGGCCCAGCAGTCCCAGCTCGTAGGCCTGCTCAATGACGGCGCGAGTGCGGTCAATGGGCTGGTTGTGGCCGTGGCGAATGAATATGTAGCCGCGGTTGGCCCGGCACGCATAACCGGCGATCGTCATGCCTTCGACGACGGTGGCCGGGTCGCTTTCCATAATCCCCCGGTCGTTGAACGCGCCGGGGTCGCCTTCCTCGCAATTACAGAGGATGTACTTGTTCGGGTCGGGGTTGCCGGCCAGGAACCCCCATTTGACGCCAGCGGGGAACGCCGCACCGCCGCGTCCGCGGAGCCCGGAGTCCCGCACCTCCTGCAACGTCTCGTCAGCGGTCATGGCGGTCAGAGCCTTGTTCAGGGCCGAATAGCCGCCGTTGGCGATGTACTGGTACAAGTCCGATGGGTCGATGTGCCCGGCGTTACGCAGTGCGATACGATGCTCCAGGGCGCGCATCGGGTGGTCGTCCAGGTGCGGTATTCCCTCGGGCGCAGCCTCCCGGTCGCCCAGGTATCCGATGGCGTGTTCCCGGACCGGATTGCCCCCGGATACATGCTCGGTGACGATGCGCGCGGCGATGTCCGGTGTCACGCGTTCGTAGAAGACCCGCGGCCCGCCCGGAGTCTGCACGTCCAGCAGCGGTTCGGCGAAGCAGAGCCCCAGCGTTCCCACCTGGGACACGTTGGCGTTGATACCCCGCTCGTCCAACAGATTCCGCACTGCGGCCAGGGTTTCAAAGCCGCCGGCGGCTTCCCCCGCCAGCCCGGTGCCCACCCGAATCCAGGGAGCGTCGCCAGCGGTCAGTGATGCCCAACGGCGATTAGCCTCGGTAAGAATTGCGTCAAAAGCGGCAATGGTGTCGGTGGTCATGGTGGCAACCGGAGGGGTTCAGTGGTTGGCGGCGGATGAGAGAGCCGTCAGTATTCTGGAACGGGCGTCGCCCGGGGTAATGCGTCCCGCCAGGTGATGGTCGATTGCAATGACGGGAGCGTGGGCACACGCGCCGAGGCAGGTGTTGTAGCGCAGAGTCGCCCTACCGTCCGGTGTGTCGCCCTCGTCGGGCAGGTTCAGCGCGTCCTGAGCGGCTGCGATGATGGCAGTAGCGCCCATGACGTGGCAAGAAGGTCCCCAGCACACCTCGATGCGATGTTCGGTGGGTGGGTCAAACCGGAAGTTGGGGTAAAAGGTTGCTACTGCCCACACATCGTTGATGGTGGCGTCCATGCGGTCGGCCACGGCTTCAACGGCTTCCTTGGGGATGTATCCGATGGCGTCCTCAACGGCCAGCAGCGACGACAGTACCGTTACGGTGCTCTGCTGCTGGTTGTTGACGGCATCGGCAATGAGTGTGCGTGTAGCGTCGTCCATGGAATCCGGTTAAGGGCACCGTGCAACCCGGTCGATTACTTGTGAAATCCGTTACAAACGGCTATTTTAATCTTAGGCAGTCTAGCATAGGCCGGGTCAGCCGGGCAATGCGGCCGAACCGCGACTACAGGGCCTTTCGATTGTTCCCTAATGTCATTGCGAGGAGCCAAGCGACGTGGCAATCTCGATCCGGTAGCCGGGTTTTCCTGGCCAACGAGATTGCCACGTTGCGCTCGCAATGACATTGCCGACAATCGAATGACCCTGGCCGCGACTGGGGGCGCAATTGCCCGGCTGTGCATGAGTGGATGCCCCTTCGACGGGCTCAGGTTAAGCGGATGAATTCGTTCCGCCAGGCAGTCGAAAAGACCCGCCACGGTCGGGGACCTTCACCGTTACCGGACGCAGGACGGCTTGAGGGGGGTCACGCCAACGCGGCCCGGCAATCCGTCGGGGCGGAGGCGACGTATGATGGCCGCCTCCGCAATTGCCGGTCGCTCGGACGGAGCGGGTGCGGAGCTACTCTTCGGCGGCCCGATTCTCCAGCGCCTTGTCCATCACCCGCTGGAACACCTCGTAGGGTTGCGCGCCGGTGAATAGCAGGTTGTCGAACACAAAAGTCGGTATGCCCCGAATGCCGTGGCCCAGGGCTTCGTGGTACTGGTCAACCACCTTTTGCGAAAACTCGCCCGACTCCAGGCTCCGGAGCATTTCGTCTTTGTCCAGGCCGACGCTGGAGCCGATGTCGGCCAGCACGGCGGGTTCACCCAGGTCGGCCCGCTCTTCCCAATAAGCCAGATAAGCGGCATGGTGGTATTCCATGAACTTGCCCTTTTGCTGGGCGAACTCGGTGGCCTGCAGGGAGTACCAGCTATTGTGGGTATAGCGGGGCGGGCGCATGACCAGATTGGCTTCCCGAGCGTAGGTCCGCAAAGGCTCCGTTAGCTCATCCTCGGTTTCGCCGGGGCGCGGTTCCCGGGGTTGGCCAGTTTCAGGGGTGTCGGGGCGCAGCAGGTATGCCCGGCCCTCGACGGTAATGTCGTATTCTTTTTCCAGCCGGTCGACGCGTTCCAGGCCGACATAGCACCAGGGTCAAATGTAGTCGTACCAGACGATGACGTGTACGGGCGCGGCGTCTTCCGGATGACTGTGCGCGGGCGGTGGTGTGGTCATGGCGGACCCTCCTTCTCAAGTGACGGGCCGAGTGGCGGAGATGTGTGCGGTCGGGCTGGGCCGGCCAGCGGTTCGCCGGCGGTTAGCTGGACAGCCGTTCCAGAACGGAATACAACCCTTCCAGGCTGTCAATGTGATCGCAATCGGTTACGTCGGCGTGGTAGCCGCCCCGGTCTATCAGGACCGGGTGCAGGCCGGCGTCGCGGGCGCCCTGAACGTCGGACTTGGGTTGATCTCCCACGTGGATGGCCTGTTCCGGGGTAACCGCCATGCGCTCGAGGGCGGCTTCGAAAATTGCGGTGGCGGGTTTTTCACCCACCTCGCGGCCCGTGATGGTGAATTCGAGGTACTGCCCGATCCCCAGCTGCTGCGTCAGTTCGGTCATGTCCCGGCGCAGGTTGGTGAGCACCGCCAGCCGGTATCCCCGCTGTTGCAACTCGGCCAGTACCGGGCGGGTTTCCTCGAACTCCACGAACTCCTTGGGTACGGAGATGGCCATATCCCAAATCTGTTTGGCCATCCGCAGCGACACGGCGACGCCGGCTTCTTCCAGGATTATCTGCTCGTACCGCGCGAAAAACTCGGCCCGATCTTCGGAGGTCCGGTCTCCCAGGGGTCGCCGGTGGTTTTCATCGTTGAAGTACAGGTCGGCGATGGCGTAACCCCGGGCCAGGTTTTCGGCAGGTACGCGAATCCCCAGGTTTTGGCAGGCGGCGTGCTGAATCTGGGGCAATGGCGGCCAGAAACGAACCAGCGTGTTATAGAAATCGAAGAATATCGCCTTAATCATCTGCGTTGGAACAGGACGACGACGAGAGAGTGGCCCGGTGGCCTCGCGCCTCTGTGGGCCCAATGATAGCACACCGAAAACATTACAATTTCGCCCGATTCGGAATTCGGGCTAATGGGGGACCTACCGGGTTAAATGGGGGACCTACCGGGTTATGGGAGCGGCCCGGGCAAAACGATGGCCCGTCAGCGGGGTTGCCCGCGGTCTCTGATATTAGTTAGGGCAGCGCGGCGAGGTCTGAGAGGGCGTCTGACACCGCGGCCGGCGAATCCAGCCGGTAGCTGGCCCGCGTTTCCGAATGGGGAGGACCAACGTACACCCCGGCGCCATCAACCTGAGCCGCTTCGTATCCGTCTTCGTCCGTCTCGTCGTCCCCGATGTACACCGGAAAGGCGTCGGGAGCCACTTGGAAGCGAATCAGGTCAAGAGCGTGGCCCTTGTGCCAGTCCACCGCCGGCCGCAGTTCCATGGCCATCTTGGCAGCCGTGACACGACAGGAGCCGGTGGACAGCAACGGACCCACCGCGTCCAGAAATATCATTGCCACCGAGTCGTGGTACTGAGGCGGCGTGAGGCGATAGTGGGCGGTGAGCGTCAGCACCTTGCTTTCCACGATAGCGCCCGGAATGTCGGCCAAGTCCGCCGCCAATCGTTCTGCGGCGTCGCGGATAGCCGGGATGGCCGCCGCGGCAGCGGGGTGCAGATACTCAAATACCGGACCGTTGATTTCCAGCCCGTGGTTGCCGCCGTACACCAATCCGGGCACACCCACCCGTCCCGCCACGTCATCCAACGAGCGGCCACTCAGGATGCCGACGGTGAATCTTGGGTTGCGCCCCAGGGTCTCCAGCAGCCCGGCGTTGCCCTGACGGAGCACGGCGTCCTCGGGTCGTTCCGTAATCTCGGACAGGGTGCCGTCGAAATCCAGCACCAGCAATATCTCCGCCTGTTGACGTAACTTTGCCAGCAGCACCGGCCAGGAGTCCGGCGTGGGCGTCATGGCCGCCACTGGAAGTCCCGGCGATGCCAAGTCAGGCCGTCTCGCCGGCGGCCAATCTGGAGTGGTCGGGTGTGCTGGCCTGCATCAGGTTCATCATGATACGAACCGCCCAGTTGTAGATATTGTTCTGCTGCACCACGCTACGCATGTGCCGCATCCGCAAGCGGCGTTCTTCGTCGCTCATGGTCAGCGCCTGGTGGATGGCGTCCGCGAAGTGCTCGGTGGCGTAGGGATTGATGATTATGGAGCTGCTCAACTCCTGGGAAGCGCCGGCAAATGCGCTGAGGATCAGCACGCCGTCCTCGTCCACCCGGGACGCCACATATTCCTTGGCGACCAGGTTCATGCCGTCGTGCAGGCTGCTCTCGGCGCAAAAACTGGCCAGGCGCCGGAGGGCCGAGAAAGTTGGGGACGGCAGGGACGTGGGCCAATAGGCGATGGGCTGCCATTCGCCGTCCCCGAACCGGTTGTTGATGCGGTTCACGGTGGATTCAATGTCGATCGTGAGCTGCATGTAGGAATCAATGTTGGTGCGGCTGGTGGCGCCGGCCTGGAGGAAGGTCAGCCGGCCCCGGTATTCGGGCCATTTTTCCAGGAATCGCTCCACCGCCCGCAATCGGTGGGGGATTCCCTTCGTGTAGTCCTGGCGGTCGATCCCCAGCCCCAGGATGCGTCCCCGGTCCAGCCCGAATTCCTGGGTGAGCCGGGCCATCTCGGAAATGACCTCAGGTGAACGCGCTTCGGCGT
Organism: Dehalococcoidia bacterium; assembly: GCA_965220105.1. GTDB lineage: Bacteria > Chloroflexota > Dehalococcoidia > Lucifugimonadales > UBA3495 > Bin87. The sequence goes on from OZ244811.1 coordinate 1,391,216, forward strand.
CCAGGCTGTCGAAGTCAATGCTGATCGGAAACGGGCGCACCAGCGTCATGTCGTTCTGGTAGTCGATTAAGCCGAATTCCGTCTGCACCTGGACGTCAAGGTTGCGCTGGACGCTATCCATGAATTTTTCGCAGTCACTGGACAGGTGGAAACCGAGCAGGTCGTTGCCCAACATCCCGTCCAGAATTTCCTCCTGCCAGGGGCAGATTCGCAGGATGTCCGGGTTGGGCCAGGGTATGTGCCAGAATTGACCGATGATGGCGTCGTCGCGCACCTGGCGGATGTACCTTGGCAACAGGGCCAGGTGGTAATCCTGGGCCAGCACGATGGCCGGCTGGTCGCTAATTTCGTCCAGCACCAGATTGGCGAACTTGCGGTTCACCGCCTTGTAAGTCTCGAAGTGCTGCGAGTCGAAGATGGGCTCGGTGTAGGCGATGTGGCACAGCGGCCATAACCCTTCGTTGGAAAAGCCGTAGTAAAAGCCGTTGTTTTCGGCTTCGGTGAGGTTGAGCAGACGCAGGCTGTAGGCCGGGGTTTCCAGGGGGACGGCGATACGCCCGTCGTCGTCCATGGCTACCTGGTCGCCTGCGCCGCCGCTCTGGGCGATCCAGGTGCCGCCACAGGCGCGCATCAACGGGTCTATTGCGGCGGTCAATCCCCCGGGAGGCATCTCGCCGATGAGCTCGCCGTCTTCGACGCGGAAGGCGTAGGGTTGCCGGTTGGACACCACGACCAGCTTGTATTCGCTGAGTTCCCGCCGTACCAGGCGTTGTAAATCATCACCGGTCAACATAGTTGCGATCCTTCTCTAGGCGCGGTGATTTGGCGCGCGGCCGGGGAGTATGGGGCTAACTTTGAAGTCTCATATATCTTGACAAAATTGTGCCACACGCCCGCCGGCGGGTCAATCGGAGGGTGTCGCCCGCGCCGCCGAAGGAAACGGCCCGTCGCACGCAACCCGCGCAACGACTTTGCAAATCCCTGGCCTTTGAAAGTGGTACGTTCTCCAATCCTAAAACCCTGGAAGATTGTAATTTGGAATCTCCAAAGCATGTCGTGCTTTGGGCGCCAGGCCGCCATAGACGGCTCGTTGGCGACCGGCAGGCATTCGTTTCAGGCATTGGTTTATGGTTGAATTCTGCATCGTAGCCGGCTCCCATGAAGCCGGAACCGGAGAACTGCGGCTGGTGTTATACTGGGTTTCGCGTCGGCCATCCCTCCAGTCAGGTTTGCCGGCGAGGGAGGCAGCCGATGATTCAGAACGCCGTGGTACAACAACTACGTAAGGGAGGCGTCCGGGTTACGCCCCAGCGGCTGGCTATCGCCGAGGCGGTGCTGAACTCCAGCGACCACCCCACCGTCCAGCAGATCCACGAGCGCGTTCAGCAGCACTTCCCCTCCATGACCCTGGCGACCGTTTATTCCACCCTGGGTGTGCTATCGAAGAGCGGTCTCATCCAGGAACTGCCCTTCGCCAAGCAATCGCGTTACGAAAGCAACGTATCGCCCCACGTCAACCTGGTTTGCGTCGGGTGCGGCAGCATCGCCGACGCCGACGACAGCAGCGATATAATCCTGCGCTTGCGGGACGAGGTGTCCAGCGAAACCAGCTTCCAGGTGATGTGGCAGCGGGTCGATTTCCACGGCTGGTGCCGGGCTTGCAGCCCTGACCGGGAGTAGTCAGCCGTGATCAACGCTGTTGTCGGCATCACCGTGTGGACCGACAACCTGGAAAGGATGCTGGAGTTCTACCGCTCCGTCCTCCTCCTGCCCCTGCATTCGTTTCACGAAGACGAGGGTTTCGCCGCCTTCCAGCTGGGGGATATCCGGTTCAACGTAGGACGCCACGGCGGGGTCAGCGGTATATCCAGAGACCCGTTTCGGATAATGCCCCACCTTGGCGTGGACGACATTCATGCCGCACACACTCGCCTCGTCGCGCACGGCGTGGAGTTCATACGCCCGCCGGAGCAGGAGCACTGGGGCGGTTGGGTCGCTACCCTGAAAGACCCCGACGGAAACGTCCTGCAGCTGTTGCAGTTTCCCGAATGACCTGCTCGGAAGCGTGCCCAACCCAGGCGCTCCGCCGGTATTACGTCCTTAGTTTGCGGGCCAGCTCGGCGTTGGAAGGTTCCACCAGCACCGACCCGTCCGGGAATATGATGGTGGGAATGATGAGCCGGTTGTCGTTTACCTGCTTCACGTAGGCTTGGGCGTCATCGTCGCCGTCCACGTCCACATACGTATAGTCCACCGACTGGCTGTCCAGGTAGTTGCGGGAACGGCGGCAGTCGGGGCACCATTCAGCGCCGTAAACCTTGATCCTGGTGGCGAAGTCGCTTGCCATGATTGCCTCCTGAGGTTCTGGGTAGTCGGATTACTGACGTAGCCTTTAGTCGGCGGCGCGGCCGGCTTCCTGGGGATTTTCTTCCGGAACGTAGTGCGGACGAATCAGCTCGTACACGTCATCAGTGCGGCAGTAGGAATTCCCGGCCAGACGTCCGGTGGGCTGCAGCGCCTGGTGGTTGACTCGATAGCCGTTCGGCCCCTCGTAGAGCACATCGTCCCGCACGTGCATCCGCAGAATCTCGCCGATCACCAGGCCGTGTTGATGGGGCTGTTCGCCGATGTTCACCACCTGAACCAGGCGGCACTCCATGTTGACCGGAGATTCGGCGACGCGCGGAGCTTTCACCATCTCGCTGGGCGCTTCGGTGAGGCCGGCCACGTCGAATTCGGACACATCCGAAGGGTACTCGGCGGCGGTGGCGTTCATCGCCGCCGCGATGGGGTCGACCACGACGTTGACCACAAATTCGCCCGTTTCTTCGATGTTGGTCAACGTGTCCTTGCGCTTGTCCTGCCAGCCCGCGGCCTTGCGCGACGACGAAAAGACCACCGTCGGCGGGTTGTAGGCGACGGCATTGAAGAAGCTGTAGGGCGCGAGGTTGACCACGCCGTCCGTTGATATGGTGGACACGAAGGCAATGGGCCGCGGCACGACTACGCCGGTGAGAATCAGGTTGAAGCGGTCAAACGTCTTGGGGTCGATGATCATCGGGTCTGGCTCCTATTGAGAACATTGTTGCCGGCATGATAACCCATTTCGAACGGATGGAGTCGGGACCGGCCCACACTGTCGCGGCGTCATTCAGTTGGTTTGAGACCGGGGCCGTGGCGAGGGTTTTGACGGCGGGTGTAGAATTGGGACGATTTGCAACAGGCGAGGCGGGCGCAACCGCCGGCGAGGAGCGACGAAAGGGCATGATTGGTGGCGTATTCGAGGGCCTGAAAGTCCTGGATCTGAGCGAGGATATCGCCGGGTCATTTTGCGCCCGGCTGCTGGCGGACTACGGCGCCGATGTACTGAAGGTCGAACCGACCTCGGGTTCGACCATGCGGAGGATCGGGCCCTATTGTCACGATGACCCGCACCCGGAAAAGAGCCTGTTCTTCCTCATTTTGAACCTCAACAAGAAGGGCATTACCCTCAATCTGAACTCGGAATCCGGACGCCGCATTCTCCGGGAACTCGCCGGCCACGTTGACCTGGTGGTGGAGAGTTATCGCCCCGGTCACCTGGACGAACTTGGCATCGGCTACGAGGCGCTTTCCGCCATCAATCCGAACCTGGTGATGACCTCCATCACCCCCTTCGGGCAAACCGGCCCTTATCGCGACTACGCCGGCGAGGAGATAGTGTCCTACGCCATGGGCATGGTCATGGGGATCAGCGGGGTACAGGGCCGACCGCCCCTGAAGCACGGCGGGTTCCAGGCCCAGTACCAGGGAGGGCTGTTCGGCGCCGGGGCCACCGCCATGGCGCTCTTTGCCCAAGACCGGCAAGGCATCGGCCAGCACGTGGACGTGTCGGTGACCGAATGCGTGGCGTCCACGATGATGGCCACCCAGACCATTTACCCGTTCATGGGCGGCGTGCAGATTCGGAGGCAGGACGGCACAATGTGGGAGAACCCCATGCCCTGCAAGGACGGTTGGATCATCGTGCAGGCCGGCGGCGGCGCCAGCTGGGAGGACATCGCCGATTTCTTCCGGGCGCCCGAACTGCTGGAGCCCCGCTTTGCCGATCGCGCCCAGCGGGTCCGCAACGGCCCGGCCATGGACGCCGTGGTGCTGGACGCCATCAAGGACCGGGAGAAGTGGGAACTCTTTTCCAACGCCGCCGAGAAGCGCATGTTGTTCGGCTTGGTGCAAACTCCTTCGGAACTCGCCGATTGCCCGCAGTTGGAGTCCCGCGATTTCTACAAGGAAACGGAGCATCCGGTCATCGGGCGCATCAAAGTCCCTGGCGGACTGTTCAAGATGTCCGCGGCGCCCTACCAAATGCGTATGGCTGCTCCAACGTTGGGTCAACACAACCAGGAAATATTCGTGGACGGCCTCGGGATGGATCCCTCCAGCTTGGCGGTCATGCGCCAGCTTGACGTAATCTGACCCTCCCATCCCGGACGGACGGTACAGGAGCCAACATGTCGACATTGCCGCTGGACGGCATCCGCGTCCTCGATTCTACCTACGTCTTCGCTCTCCCCTACACAGGCGGCCAGTTGGCGGACTTGGGTGCGGAGGTCATCAAGATTGAGGGCCCGGGCCGTCCCGACATAACACGTGGCGGCGGTCTGTACGGCACCTTCCCGGACAACGACCCCGGCGAAGATTGGTGGAACCGGCCATCTACTTATCAACTACTGAATCGGGGGAAGCGCTCCCTGGTGCTGGATATGTCCCAGGAAGACGGCCGGCAGATATTCCGCGACCTGGTGATGGTCAGCGACGTGGTGATGGAGAATTTCACGCCCCGGGTGATGCGACGCTGGGGCCTGGATTACCCCAACCTTCGCAAGCTGCGCCCGGACATCATCATGGTTTCCAATACGGGTTACGGCCACGGAGACGGCCCGTATTCTTCCTATCCGGCTCAGGCCACCACCCAGGAGGGTACCCACGGCCACTGCTGGATTACCGGTTACCCCAACGACGAGCCATCCAAGGCCGGACGGTCATTTGTGGACTTCCTGTCCACCTGGAGCGCGCTGTTCGCCATCGGCGCGGCGCTGCGGTACCGCAATCGCACCGGCAAGGGCCAATGGGTGGACATCGGCATGTACCAGGCCGGCGTCATGTTTCTCTCCGAGTACCTGATGGATGCAATCGCCAACGGGCGCGAGGGCGAGCGAATCGGCAATCGCCACCCGTACCGAGCGCCCCAGGGCGCCTACCCGGCGGCCGGCGAAGACCAGTGGATAACTCTGTCGGTGGGCGACAACGACGAATGGGACGCCCTGTGCCGGCTGATGGAACGCTCCGACCTGGCCGCCGACCCGAGGCTCTCCACGCTGGCGGGGCGGCAAAAGCACCACGACGAGATCGACGACGCTATTGGCGAATGGACGTGCCTCGCCGACAAATACGAGCTGATGCACACGCTGCAAGCCGCCGGCATCGCTTCCGGCCCGGTGCTGAACGGCAAAGAAGTGCACTTCGACCCGCACTACCGCAGCCGCAATTTCCTCGAACGGGTGGACTACCCGGCGGATCGGCAGATTGGCGCGCGGTTCCTGATGGGCCGGCCGTACTCACTGTCGAAAACTCCGTTGCAAATCCGGGGGCCGGCGCCCAGGTTCGGCCAGGACAATGAGCATCTGCTGGCCGATTTGTTGGGCATCGCCCCGAAGCAAGTTGCGGCATGGGCCGAGCAAGCCATCATTACCACGGTGCCCACCAGCGGAGAGCCGTCGCCGACGCTCGACCCTCGTGAGCTCGTGGAGCGCCGCCAGATGGCCGAGTGGGACCCGGATTATCGCCAGCGACTCGGTATTTAGGAATTAGAACCTCCTCCCCAAGAATCAGGTCCGGACTCGGTCGGAAAGCGGCGGTGGCGTTGACGATTGGGCGGGTGCGGTTTAACCTGAACATGCGGCTAGGCGCAGGCGCGCCTGGCCGGAACGGGCCCGTAGCTCAGTGGAAGAGCGTCCGACTCATAATCGGCAGGTCACAGGTTCGAACCCTGTCGGGCCCACCAATTCATAGCTAGGACCTACGGAGACTCGAACTCTGTTCGGGGACAAGTTCAGTAGCGTAGCTCCCCTTGTGGATCTTTAGGAGGCTGGCAAACCCGCCCCAAATGTGTCTCCAATCAGGATTCACACTGAGGACGTTGTCACCCTCACTTAGCCCCAATCCACCGAAAAGATGAGTGTGGCGGCGTGCTGAAGGGGTAAGAAAGTGCTCCTGTGCATCTGGGATAATGGATTTCGAGAGAGGAATCCAACCAGAAACAGGGAGCACCCAAAAGATGCTACCAGATGACCACCCCGACCGCATCCAAATCGCCTTTGACGACCACCGCCTGGTGGCCAATGCTGGGCTGATCCTGCCAGCCACGCTGGGCCGGCATCTGGCCTGCCCGAACTGGTTGACCGGCGCCTGGACCTGGGTCGCGCCCCAGGCCGAGCCAACACCGGCGACAAGGTGATGACGCTGGTGGCGTCGGCGCTGGCCGGAGGAGACTGCATCGACGACGCCGACGCGTTGCGCGCTGGGGGTACGGCTGGCGCCATCGGCTGCGTGGTCAAGGCGCCATCCACCCTGGGGACGTTCCTGCGCAGCTTCCGGTGGGGCCATGTCCGCCAGCTGGATCGGGTGAGCCGGGAGTTGCTGGCACGGGCCTGGTCGGCTGGGGCGGGACCGGACGACGCGCCATTCACCATTGATTTGGACTCCACCATCTGCGAGACCCATGGGCTGGTCAAGGAAGGGGCGCGCCACCATGGCTACACCGGCCAGCGGGGCTATCACCCGTGCTGGCCCGGGCCTGGACTACTGTGGCCGGAACCGGCGACGTGCTGATGGCCCGGCTGCGCGAGGGCCGGGCCAACACCGCTCGCGCCGCCGCCCACTTCCTGCGCGAGACGGTGGGACGGGTGCGCTACAGCGGGGCCAGGGGGCAACTCACGGTCGCGGCTGCTATACCCACGCCCTGGTCGCGGTCTGCCGTGAGATGGAGGTCCGCTACTCCATCACCGTCCGCCAGCGCCAAAGCCTGCGCAATCTTATCGAGGCCATACCCGAGACGGACTGGACGCCGATACCCTACTGGATGGACGGCGCCGCCGCTGTGGCGGAGACCAGCTACATCCCCTTCCAGCACCCCCTTCCGGAGTGAGCCCGACGCCGCGCCGGTGCGGCTCATCGTCCGTCGGGTGCAGCCCACGCCCGGTTCCCAACTGGCCCGCTTTGCCACCTACAGCTACCACGGCTGCATCACCGACCGGGAGGGGGACACCCTGGCACTGGAGGCCGACCATCGCCGCCACGCCGAGATCGAGAACGCCATCCGCGACCTCAAGTACGGCGTGGGACTCAACCATCTCCCTTCGGGTCGCTTCCCAGCCAACGGCGCCTGGCTGGCGGTGCAGGCGCTCGCCCACAACCTGGCTCGCTGGACGGCGCGCATCGGTCTGGGCGAGCCGGTGGTGACCACCAAGACCCTGCGGCGGCGGTTCTTCTCTATCGCCGGACGGCTCACCCGCTCGGCGCGCTGCCTCACTTTGCATCTGCCACAGCGTTGGCCCTGGAAAACCCAGTTCAGTGGCGCCCTGGCACGACTGCGAGCCATCCCACTCCCAGCCTGACGGCGCCGTCGTCGCCGGATCCACTCACCGGGCAACCCATCGTCCCCGCCAACTCGCACCAACTCGGTCCGCGAGGGACACTTCCTGCCTACCGCCTATCGATCCCGCCCCCCATGGCCGCCCGGCCGCCATCATCGTGCCAGTGTGGCTGCCTCACGCCGCCCCCATCCCCATCTATTGGAATCTGGCCAGGCCCGTTCGCCTTCCCTTACCCATCATCCCTGGTATCAACGACAGGGACGTCTCGCTTCGGTGGATTCGGGCTTAGGGCCATCGTAATGGTGGCAGGCGGCGTAGCAATCGCTGACCAGTACTCCGGAGAACGACTCGCCCAGCGCTTCGTCCACCACCACCTTGCCCCGACCCTGCCGCAGAGCCTGCCCCTGGCTTGAACAGGGGAAGTAGCGCTCGGTGGGAGTGCTGAAAGTCCAGGCGCAATCGTTGTTCCCATTCTGACACCAGCCGGTTTCGTCGGCGTGGAGCACTGGGCTGGCGCGGATGCGGTCCACCATCCCAGCCACCGCTGGTTGGGCCTGTTGCGCGGTCTGATGAATGGCGCTCACAATGGCCCCGACGCTGCGGCGCAACTGATTCACGGTGCGCAGATACCACTGTATGCTGCGGATCGGCAGGCGCCCTTCTTCCCGCAGCGTGGCGATGTGGCTGATCAGGTTGACGCCCAGGCGTTGCCGCCCCAGTGCCACACCATCCAGCTGCGCGGTGGGCACTCGACGCCGCCGACACACTGGGCAGGTCCTGACGATGAAGACATGCTGGGTGACCTGCACCGGAACCACCGGCAACTCGATGACTTCCCGGGTGCGCTGGACCCAGCCGCCAGTCAAGTGAGTCCCGCAATCGGGGCAGTTCTCCACCACGTGCTCCACCCGATGGGTCGGTGTCATGCGCGGGCGGGCGAAGCCGTGGCGTCGCTGCTTTCTGGGCTGCTGCTGCGCTGGCGGCTGGCGGCCCGAACTGGACTTGAGGCCGGGCATTCGGAGCGGGCCGTCCGGTTTGGCCTGGCCCTCCAGTTCGGCAATCCGCCGCTCCAACCGCTCAATCACCCGCTGCCGTTCCAGAACGGTGGCCTGCAGTTGGGCGATGATGTCGATGAGGACAGCGTGGTCGGCGGTGGTCGAGTCAACTTCAGTATCCATGCCCTGTATATGACATAACTACCGCCTGCCATGCCAGCATTCGACAACCCGGATACATTGCTCGGACTTGCCCGGCGTGCCGGCGCGGCTGCACGCCCCCGGCGGGACTGGACGGTGTGGTTTTGGGACGGCAGCGCCGCGGCGTCAACGTGCTCAGCCTGGTCGCCACGCTACGGGAAGAAGCGCGAATGCCCTTCCCCACCATCCAGCGGTATCTGGATACCGTACAGCAACTGCGCGTCAGCGCGGGCGCCATCGTCGGGGCCATTCGTCAGACGGCGCCAAAGGCCCAGCCGATGGTAGCCGGCATACTGGACCGCGTCCGGGCCAGCCCGGTGGTCCACGCCGACGAAACCGGGCCGACGAAACCGGGCCGACGAAACCGGGCCGACGAAACCGGCTGGCGTCAGAGCGGGGCCAACGGCTACGTGTGGACTTTCAGCACCCCCACCGAACGCTACTTCCTGCGGCGGGGCCGGGGCAAGACGGTGGTGGATGAAGCCCTGAGCGATGCTTTCTCCGGAGTATTGGTCAGCGATTGCTACGCTGCCTACCACCATTATGATGGCCCCAAGCAGCGGTGCTGGGCCCACCTGCTGCGGGACATCCACGACCAGCGCACCCGCTACCCCGATGCTGCGCCACTGGCGCGGTGGGCCGACGCCGTCCACGGGATTTACGACCGGGCCAAAGCCTGCACTCATCCCCAGGAAAAGCAGCGGCGCACCGCCCAACTGGCTCTGGAACGCCAACTGCTGGCCATCTGCCAGCCCTTCCTCGACGACCCGTCGGCAACTCAGGCCAAACTGTGCCGACGCATGGAGAACCACATCAGGGAACTCTTTGTCTTTGTGGCCGAACCCGCAGCGCCTTCAGACAACAACGCCGCCGAGCGCAGCCTGCGCCACCTGGTGGTCAGTCGCAAGATCAGCGGCGGCACCCGCTCGGAACAGGGCACACAGAGCAAGATGACGCTGGCATCCCTCTTCGGCGCCTGGCGCGCCCAGGGTCTAAATCCGCTCGCCGCCTGCCGTCAACTGCTCATTTCCCCGCAACTCTGAACTGTTACCTGCCCGTACGCCACGTTGACAAACCGAACTATGTGCCATAACCTACGGTGGCGTTTTCGCTGGTCAGGAATTGACGAGCGGCGCGGTGGCTTGTTATGCGGCCGAACTGCCATTCCAGCCACCATTTTTTATTATTGTCGTTCGTCCTGTCGCACCCGAGAAGTGAACATCGTCCTTTGGTATCCCAACGAGTCGGCTGGCAGCTGGCAGAGCCAATCGCATCGACGTCCCGATCCGGATTACTCGTTATGACTTTAAATAGTCATCGGCGGGCGCGCCTTGTACTGGCATACGCCTTCTCGTGTTTCTCCCGCGGTGAACGGGCGCCTGGTCGCGTGTCTTCAGACAACGCACGGCACCGGACCGGAAACGTTCGACCCTGCCGTCGCATGATTCCTTATTCAATCACGCTATGGCCGGCATGAACCCCCGCCCGGCGCACGCCACCTGGCCGGTTGAGCTCCAAAATCGCTCCTCGGGGCGAGCATGTCGGGAGCATCTCCGACCAGTGAACGTGCATCGGGGTAATTCGCCAGAGCCAGGAACAAGTTAACACGAGAGCAAAAAATTGGTCAGAGGAGTTTGAGGATTTTATGCGTCTATTTCCAAGATACCCCAGCATCGTAACCCTTATCGCGCTGCCGTTGCTGCTCGCCCTTATCGCGGCCTGCGGCGGCACGGCGCAACCGGAAGAAACCACCACCGGGCAACCGGCAGCCGAACAGTCGGCCGCCACGCCCATGACCGGCGACACTGCCGTTGCCGCCGCCACCGTCGCTCCCGAAACGGCGATGGCCGAAGTGCCTACCGGCACGCTCACCGTCGGGCAGAAGGAATTGGGGCCCTTTATGGGCCACCCGAGCCTCACCGGCAACCCGCAAATTTTCGTGGTCCAAACCGCTCCCATTGTCGAATCGCTTTTGACGGTTTCCAGCGATTTGACACCCGTAGGTATGCTCGCCAAGAGCTGGGACGTGTCGGAGGACGGTTCAACCTGGACTTTCCAATTGATTGAGGGCGTCCAGTTTCACAAGGGTTACGGCGAGATGACCGCTGAGGACGTGATCTGGAGTATGCGGCAGTTCGGAGCCGAAGGCTCCAAGCATCCCAGGGCTTCTAACATCCGAGGCACCTGGGAGAACGAAAACGGCCACGCCAAAGCCATTGACGACTACACCGTCGAGGTCGACACCGGCGATCCTTGGTCAGAAGTTCCCATCAACGAATATCTGACCAGCCCGTCGGGCGCCGGGACCTGGATTGTCAGCAAGAAACAGAGCGACGAGCTGGGTGTCGAAGAAGCCAACGGACAGATCGCTGGCACCGGCTCCTGGGACCTGGTGGAGTCCCGTACCAGTGAATTCTGGCGGATGGAAGCAGTGGAGGATCACTGGCGCAAGACCCCGCACTTCGCCGAGTTGATCTTCCGGGAGATTCCGGAAGAGTCCTCGCGGGTGGCCGGCTTCCAGACCGGTAACCTGGACACCACGCTCATCGCCTTCGACTCCCTGCCCCTGGTCGAAGAGGTCGAAGGCGCTGAAGTCATGCGGGTCCCCGGCGGAGGCGAAGCGGCCCTGACCTTCTACGGCCAGTACTACGTGGGCATTGGCACCGAAGATGAGCAGCCCGGGTATGACCCCGACCTGCCCTGGGTGTCCGCCGACCCGGACCTGAATTCCGAAGCCTGGAAGAACGCGGCCAAGGTCCGCAACGCCCTGTCCATCGCCATTGACCGGCAGGGCATCGTCGACACTCTGCTGCAGGGCAACGGCGGTCCTGCCGTCCTGTGGGACTTCGGACAGTACGAAGACACCTGGCTGCCGCCGGAAATGCGGTGGGAATTCAACCCCGACCGGGCCCGAGAGTTGCTGGCGGAAGCCGGCTACGCTGACGGGTTCAGCATCACGCTGACCCCGGCGCAGCGCGGCGCGCCGGTGGAGATTGAAGCCTGCGAAGCCATCGCCGCCATGTGGGGCGACATCGGCTTGGACGTGAAATTCCAGACCCTTCCCTACGCCACGCTGCGCCCCAGCCTAATCGCCCGCAACTACCAGGGTTCCACCTGCCACGCTGGCGGCATCCGTCTGGAACCCGGTCAGGGCTTCTCCGGTATGCTGTCCAAGCTGCACCACCAGGCAGTCTGGAACCGGGGCGTCGAGCACCCGTGGCTGGACGAGAAAGTCCCGGCTCACATGGCCGAGTTTGACACCGAAAAGCGCCGGGCCATGGCCCTTGAAATCGCCACCTTCATGTTCGAGAACGCCCTCACTGGTGTCGGACTATATAACTTCGACTCCCTGTGGCCGGTGGGCCCGCGCATCCAGCCCTGGGACGAGGGCGTGCGTTACGCTGACTTGCGAAATATCAACGGTTACGAATACATCCGGCCCCGGTAACCGGTTCCGGTCATCAGTGTCGGTAATCAGCCTCAGCCAAATTCAGGTCAAACCAATGTGAGGTGGGCAGGTAGCAAAATCATGCAATGGCGCCAGTCAGGAACGTCGGTCGTCGTGCGGTTGCTCGTCGGGCTTTCGTTGGCCGCGGTACTGAGCGTCATCGGCATGGCAACTGCGTCGGCAATGTCCGTGTTCTTCGGTGTTGCCGCCCTGCCCACCCTGCTCCTGCTGCTCATGATTGGCGCCGGCATCGGCGCCGGCATCGGCGCCGGAGCAATGTTGCTACGGGTTGACGCCGTCCCATCCTGGCCTGTGGTGCTGGCTATCGGCCTGGGAATCTCCCTGCTCAGTGCCGGAGGGGCTTGGGCGGGGTTCCAGATTGGCGACAAAATAACCGCCACCCAGGAGGCGAATTGCGTCGGGGTCTGTGACTACCTTTTCAAGCCCAGAACGTATATGGCGCTGGGGGCTACCCTGGTATCCAACGCCGTCGTCCTGGTTTGCAACGTCGGTTACGAAGTGCGCGCCGGCGGTTGGCCCGTGCCCCGGTTGCGGCGCAAAGGTTCCACCGTGGGCGCGTCCGGCGATGCCGAGCGCAGCGCATAGCAGGATGCCACGCCAAGGGCGAACTCGGTACCTGGCTCGGGCAATTGACGACCGCGGCCATTCGGCTTTTACGGTCGCAAACTCAATCCCGAGCCTCCCCCCCCAGTTAATTCGGAACCCGTTTTTGAGGAAGTAAAACATGCAGCGGTATTTGGTACGGCGTATTCTGCTGGCGTTTTTAACCCTGTTGGCGGTGTCTCTGATCATCTTCGTCATGAGCAGAGCCGCCGGAGACCCCAGGCATATCTACCTGGATGACTACTCTACCCAGGAGGACTGGGACCGGCTGACGGAGAGCCTGGGCCTGGACAAACCGTACTACCAGCAATATGGGATATTCCTGGGCGACGCACTGCGGGGCAACTTCGGCGAGTCCATCAAAGAAGGACGCCCGTCGATGGAAGTGATCATCGAACGGATCCCGGCCACGCTCCAGTTGGGTCTGGCCGCGTTCGTGTTCTCCGTAGTCGTGGGCGTGCCATTGGGAATCCTCTCCGCCGTGAAGCGGGGCAGCGCCCTGGATATTTCCGGCAAGATAATCGCGCTGGTGGGGCAGTCAGCGCCAGTTTTCTGGTTAGGCCTCATGCTCGTGTTTCTATTCGCGGTGCGGCTGGACTGGCTGCCACCCTATGGTCGGTTAGAAATTTCCAGCATCGTTTTGCCCGCGGTGACGCTGGGCTGGTTCTACGCGGCGGCCAATCTGCGCCTGCTGCGGTCCGCCATGCTGAACGTGCTGGACTCAGAATATGTGAAGCTGGCCCGGGCCAAGGGCGTGTCCAACCAGACCGTCATATGGAAGCACTCCCTGCGTAACGCATTGATCCCGGTGCTCACCTTCGCCGGCGTTACCCTGGGCAGCCTCGTCACCGGGTCCCTGGTTGTCGAAACCGTCTTTGCCTGGCCCGGTCTGGGGAAACTGGCCATCGAGGCGTTGGCGGGCAATGACTACCCGCTGATGCAGGCCGTGGTGATAGTGTTCACGCTGATGTACGTCATAGCGGCCCTGCTGGTGGACATCATGTACGCATACATTGACCCCAGAATCAGGTACGCCTAAAACAGGAGCGCATCGTGGCAGAAGTTACACTTGTCGTACAGCGGCCGCCGGCGGCGACGCGCGTCGCCCGGCGCGCCTGGCAGTTGCGGCGCTGGCCGTTGATTCCCATGTTCATCCTGGCGGTTTTTGTGGTTACGGGCCTCGCCGCCCCCTTGATTGCCCCTCACGACCCGGAGCGCGGCGAACTCCGCAACCGGAACATACCGCCCGTGTGGATAGACGGCGGCCAGTCGGATTACTTGCTGGGGACAGACCACCTGGGGCGCGATCTTTTGAGCCGTGTCGTATTTGGCGCCCGCATCTCCCTGACGGTGGTGCTGGTGACCCTTGGTGTCGGCATGGTGGTCGGCGTCGCCGGCGGCCTGGTCGCGGGCTGGTACGGCGGCTGGGTGGATGAGTTAATCATGCGGGTGGTGGATATCAAGCTGGCTATTCCTACCATATTGTTAGCCCTGGTGCTGGTGTTGGCATTGGGGCAATCTTTCCTCATCATCGTGGCAATCCTGGCCATCGCCATATGGCCTCGCTTCGCTCGGAACGTGCGAGGCGAAGTGCTCCAGTTAAAGACCATGGACTTCGTTGCTCTGGCCAAGGTCGCCGGAGCATCGACGCCCCGCATCCTGACCATGCACATTTTCCCGGGGGTCATCAACACCCTCATCATCCTGGCCACGCTGGAGGTGGGCATCGTCATCCTGCTGGAATCAACCCTCAGCTTCCTGGGGGCTGGGGTTCCTCCGCCGACGCCCGCCTGGGGTTCGATGGTGGCTGACGGACGGGACCGCCTGGCGGTGGCCTGGTGGATTTCCACGATGCCAGGTGTGGCCATCATGATGACCGTTCTTTCGATGAACCTGTTCGGCGACTGGATACGGGACCGGTTGGACCCGAGGCTCCGCCAGTTGGAGTGATCCCGACGGCTTGGGCCGCCCCTTCGGCGGTTGCTGCCAACTTTGCATGCAGGCGGAAAATATGGATAACAGCGCTACACACAACGAAAACCAGGTCGTGCTGGAAGTAGATGGACTGAAGACCTACTTTCAGACCCGCTGGGGAACGGTGAAAGCCGTGGACGGCGTGAGCTTCGACCTACGGCGCGGAGAGACGCTGGGCATAGTGGGTGAATCGGGATCGGGCAAGTCGGTGACCATGCTGTCGTTGATGCGCCTGATTCCCAGCCCTCCCGGCCACATCGTTGACGGCAGGATCGTGCTGGAAGGCGAAGACCTGTTGCAACTCTCGGAAAAGGAAATGGGCAATGTCAGGGGCAGCCGGATAGCGCTAATCATCCAGGACCCCATGACTTCGTTGAACCCGGTTTTTTCCATCGGCAACCAGGTTGGAGAAGCGATCAAGATTCACCAGGACATACCCAAGCGCAGCCTCCTGCAGCAGGTATTGGACGTGCTGCGGAAGGTCAACATCCCGGCGGCGGAAGCGCGCGTTCGTGACTTCCCGCACCAGATGAGCGGCGGGATGCGCCAGCGCGTCGTGGGCGCCATCGGCATCTCCTGCGAACCGACGGTGCTGATCGCCGACGAGCCGACCACCTCGCTGGACGTGACCATCCAGGCCCAGTACCTCAAACTGCTCAAGGACCTGCAGGAGGCATCGAACATCGCCCTTATCTTCATTACCCACGACTTCGGCATCGTGGCCAAGATGTGCGACCGGGTGGCGGTAATGTACGCCGGCAAAATTGTGGAAATGGGCGACGTGCGGGACATCTTCAACAACCCTTCCCATCCTTACACTGAGGCCCTGCTGGCTTCGGTGCCCAAACTGGAAGAGGACGTGGATCGGTTGTACTCTATCGAAGGCCAACCGCCGACGCTCCACGACCTGCCGCCGGGTTGCCCCTTCGCTCCCCGGTGTCAGTACGTAATGGACCGATGCCACGAGGCGTACCCACCGACGACACCATTGACGGAACGCCACTACGCAGCGTGTTGGAGGCTGGAATGACCACCGTTGAAAGCGCCCGGGACGCCCAACCGGAAGCTGAAGTATTACTCGAAGCCCAGGATCTCAAGAAGTATTTTCCGGTGACCAGGGGCCTGCTGGTGTCCAAGGTGACCGGCTGGATTAAAGCAGTGGACGGAATTTCCTTCCAGATCCGGGCCGGGGAAACGCTGGGCATAGTCGGCGAGTCCGGCTGCGGCAAGAGCACCACCGCCAAGATGCTGCTGATGCTCGAGGAGCCCACCGAGGGCACCATCCGATACCTGGGCAGGGAGGTCCACAACGCCACCAGTACCCAACGCAAGGAGTATCGGAGTTCCGTGCAAGCCGTTTTCCAGGATCCCTGGAGCTCCCTGAACCCCAGGATGCGCGTCAAGGACCTGATCGCCGAGCCCATGGTAATCAATCTGGACCTGAGCCGACGGGAGATGCAGGACCGGGTCGCGAAGTTGCTGGATGACGTGGGATTGAGCAGCTACCACGCCAACCTGTACCCCCACGAGTTCAGCGGAGGACAAAGGCAGCGGTTGGCGATCGCCCGTGCGTTGTCCGTAGAACCCCGCGTGATCGTATTGGACGAACCGGTTTCTGCACTGGATGTGTCAATCCGGGCCCAGATAATGAACTTGCTGAAGGACCTGCAGGAAGAGTATCAGGTCAGCTACCTGCTCATCGCCCACCACCTGGCGACGGTGCGTTACATGTGCGATTGGGTCGCCGTAATGTACCTGGGACAGATTGTTGAGTTCGGGCCGACCGCCGAGCTGTTTAACAATGCGTCGCACCCCTATACCAAGGCGTTGATGAGCGCTGCCCTGCCGTCCCACCCGGACATCGAGCAGGACGAGATGATATTGACGGGTGAAGTACCGTCACCGTTGAACCCGCCGGAAGGGTGCCGCTTCCATCCCAGGTGCCCCTTCGTCATGGAACGCTGTTCCCACGAGGTACCGCAGGTCAGGGATTTAACCCCGGGTCACGTAGTTTCCTGCCACCTATACTGACCGGCCATCGGGCCGTTGTCACTGCGCCGTCCAGCCTCCGTCCACCACGACCTCGCTGCCCGTCACAAATGATGATTCGTCCGACGCCAGGTAGAGCACCGCGTAGGCAACCTCCTCCGCCTCGCCGTACCGGCCCATAGGCACCCGGGACAGCATCATCTCGTAGCGCTCAGCATCCGCTCGGCTGGCCCGGGTCATCTCGGTGACAATGGGCCCAGGATGCACGGAGTTCACCCGGATCCCGTCCGCCGCGTACTGGATGGCAGCCGACTTGGTAAACAACCGGACCGCTCCCTTGGAACTCTGGTAGGCCGACCCATTGTACGGCACCGCCACGATGCCAAGTTGGGAGGATATGTTGACGATTGACCCGCCGCCGGCCACCAGCATCGCCGGTATGGCCGCTCGCGCGCCCAGGAACACTCCCTTGGCGTTTACATCCATGGTCCGGTCCCAGGATTCAGCGGGCTCATCGGCGATGCGGTGCGGGCTGCTGCCGATGCCGGCGTTGTTCACGAGGATGTCCAACTTGCCAAACTCCGCCACCGCTGCCTCCACTGCCATTGACCAATCTGCCTCCGACGTAACATCCAGATGGCGATAGATGCACCGCCCTCCGCCGGCGACGATGCTGACGGCAACCGCTTCACCCACGTCGTCCAGCAAATCTCCAATCAGGACCGCCGCGCCTTCCGCAGCGAAAAGCCGCGCCTCGCATTCGCCCATCCCGCGCGCGCCACCGCTCACGATTGCAACCTTTCCGTCCAACCTGTCCATCTCAATCTCCCAGTAAACCGTTCGTAAAGCAGTGAAAACCGCCACCAGCGCTCAAATCAACGCCAGGAACACGCCCGGCTGCTCGGCGCAGGTCGTATCCAACCGAGGCCACCTCACGCGTACCCGCTTTGTCATTGCGAGGAGCACGGCGACGTGGCAATCTCGATGAGGTTGAACACACGTCGGCGAACCGCCGTTGCTACGCCGACGAGATTGCCACGCTACGCTCGCAATGACAAAGCGGGTACGCGTGAACCATGGCCACGGGTTGCCGCTCCTGGTGAATGATATCTCCCACGTGCTCATCGACCACTAGCCGGTGCGATTTGGCGGCCTCGTATCATCACCGGGATCAGGCACCGAACGACCCACATCAAGTTATTACGCCCTGCTCCACCAGGTTGGAAATTTCGGGTTCGTCGAGCCCCAAAAGGCCTCCGTAAATCTCCTGGTTGTGTTCCCCAAACCTGGGTATGGGCCCGGCGGTCGTCGGTGTTTTGGAAAACTTGATGATGGTGGGGCCGGGCACCAGCATCTTCTTGCCGGGCGGCTCATGGATCTCTGCCTCCATCATCACCTCCCGCTCCCACATGTGGCTGTCTTCCAGCACCTCCGGGATCGACTTGACTGGGCCAAAGGGGATGTCGGCGGCGACCAGCGCGTCCTCCACCTCCCGGACCGTGCGTTCCTCACACCACAGGCGCAGCAGTTCCATGCGGATTTCAGCCATGTTGGTAGCGAACATGGGCGCCGCGAACTCCGGGTCTGCGGCCAGTTCGTCATAGTCCATTACCTTGAGCATCCGCTCCCACATTCCGGCGCGGGCCGCCCCGGTGGTGACCCAGCCGTCCTTGCATCGCAGGAAAGTGCCAACCCGCACAAAATCGTTGGTGTTAGTCTCGTAGCACATCGCCAGGGCGACTTCTTCCAGGGTAATCCCCCCGTCCAGCATCGCCACTTCCAGCCACTGGCCCTCACCGGTTCGGTCGCGGTGGCGCAGCGCTCCCAGGATGCCAATAACAGCGTGGAGGGCGGCGGTGCGGTCCATCACCGGGCCATTTCCCATGATTGGCTGGTCGAACCCACGCCCGGTTTGATCGCCAAAACCGCTCATCGCCTGGATGATCGGATCGAAACACTGGCGGTCTCGATAGGGGCCGTATTGGCCGAAGCCCGACACCGACGCCAGGATGATGCCCGGATTCACCTTGCATAGTTCGTCGTAACTGAAACCAATCGCTTCCATGGTGCCCGGCCTGAAATTTTCCAGCACCACGTCGGAAACCTCCAAGAGACGGAAGAACAGGTCCTTGCCCTTGGCGTGGCGCGTGTTCAGCGTGACACTCTTCTTCCCCCGGTTGTAGGCGGCAAACTGGACGCTCATCTCGCCCACAAACGGCCCGGAGTCTCGCAGGTCGGCCCCTTTGCGCCACTCCAACTTGATTACTTCGGCGCCCATGTCCTGCAGAATCAGGCCGCCGCGGGGCGCCGCCTGCCAGCGGGCCAGCTCCAGCACCCGCACGCCGTCCAGTACAGCTCCTGCGCCGTTATTCGTCATATCAATTCTCCTGTAATCCGCTCGTCCAGCAGCAACGGGTCAGTTGGTTCCATCAATGTTTCGGGGCTGTTGCTTTGCAGAGCGAGAGCGGCAGCCCGGGGGCGAGTATAACCCGAATCGGAAAAACCGCACCGGGAGCGACGCCTCGCCGGCCCGCCAAATACCACTGACGCAACCCTGCTGCCCGATGTCCCCGCAGACCAACAGTCCCGGCAGCGTCAACACGAACGCAGGCCGCGGTGACGCCAACCCGGGGTCTAAACTCCCCGTTCCGTGAACACCGCGTCGGCCTGCTCCAGAGCATCCTCCACGTAAGGCCAGCCGCGGTACCAACCAGCCTGGGAGAAGACCTCGCAAATTTCGCGACGGCTCATTCCCAGATTCAGAGCGTATCCGATGTGCTCCCTGAGTTGCCTCATGTGGCCCCGACACATTAGCGCCACCAGGATACACACCGTGCGTTCCTTGGGAGTCAGGTCGCCGCGAGCCCATACCTCGCCAAAGTTGTAAGCGTCCACCAGCGCAGCGGTCTCGGGGGCCAAAGCGTGAGACAGCGTGCCCTCCAGGTTAGCGTCAGCTTGCTGACCCCACGCCTCGCTGCGGATTTGCCGGCCTCTGGACAGCTTCTCTTCCACGGATGAGAGCCAATCCGCCTGCAATGGTTCGCTGTCCTCCTGCTGCCAGATGGGCTGCTCGTTGATTACGCGCTGCGCCTGAGCCAGGGAAGACACGGTGGCGGGTATCCCCGCGTAAAAGATGAGTTGCAGGAAGATTCCCTTGATCTTTTGGGGGGACATGCCAAGCGAGAGGCCCACCCGAATCTGGTGCTGCAGGCCAAATTCCCAGCCGTTGCAGCACTGGGCGGCGATTGTCGCCAAACTCCTCAGCGTCACGTCCAGGCCAGGCACCTGCCAGACACCGCCCCACATCACCTCTTCCTGGAGCTTCACGTAGTCCTGGCTGATGTCCGGCAATGCTGAGGTCAGCCGCCCCTGCGGCACGTACTGGTCGATGAAGGCATGAAGATTAGCCGCTTTTCGGGCCAGGTCGGCCGCAGTGTCCATTTATCGTCGTCCTCCTCGTGGGAATCGCGGGGCGGTTGTCGAAACCGTAGGTCAGGCTCCTCGCGCATTAAATACTTCCTGGGCCTGCTCCAGGGCATCTTCGACGCAGGGCCAACCCCGGTACCAGCCGGCCTGGGCGAACACTTCGCAAATCTCCTTCTCGTCGAGCCCGGCGACCAGGGCATATTCCACGTGGCGCTTCAGTTGCTTCATTTGGCCGCGGCACATCAACGCCGCCAGCACGCACGCCATGCGCTCCCGGGGATTCAGGTCAGCCCGCCGCCACACTTCGCCGAAGTGATAACCGTCCACCAGCTCGGCGGATTCCGGAACCAACTGCCGCGCGAGGGAATGCTCGATTTCGGCATCTGCGTGCTCGCCCCAGTTCGCAATCCGAATGGCCTTGCCTTGCGCCAACATCTCTGCAACGGATGCCAGCCATCGGACGTCCAGCGGCACGTCGTTCGACTTCCACTCCTGTCTCTCGTCGATCACTTCCTGGGCGATGCGAAGACCGAACAGGGTGGCGGGCACTCCGGCGTAAAACAACAGCTGAATGAATATCCCCTTGATCTGTTGCGGGGTGATTCCCACGGTCAGGCCGGTGCGAACCTGGTGTTCAACGCCAAAGTCATACCCGTTGACACACTGGGCGGCAATGGTTGCGAAACTACGCAGCTTCAGGTCCAACCCGTCAACCAGCCACACGCCGCCCCACATCAGTTCGTGCTGCACCCGTATGAAATCAGCCAAAACCGGAGTGGGCCTGGCGTAAGGCAGATGTTGGTCAAAAAACTGCCGAAGTTTTGCAGACCTTTCCTGCAACTCTGCCACGGTCGTCATTGCAAATCCCTCCTCACCGTTCCGCTGCGACATCAAGCCGGTTCTTCGGCGAAAACCGCCTGTGCCTGTTCCAGGGCATCCTCCACATGGGGCCACCCCCGATACCAGCCGGCCTGGGCAAACACTTCGCAGATTTCCTGTTGGCTGAACCCCATGTTGAGCGCGTATCGGACGTATCGCCTGAGTTGCTTCCAATGTTCCCGACACATCAACGCCGCCAGCACGCAGACCATGCGCTCTTTGGGCGACAGGTCGTCTCTAGCCCACACTTCCCCGAAGTTGTACCCGTCCACTATGTCCGAGGCTTCCGGAACCAGGCGCTGCGCCAGCGATTCTTCCACCTCGCGGTTGGCCTCCTCCCCCCAGAGACGTCGTCTTATCGCGGTGGCCCGCTCCAGCTTGGCCTCGACGGTTTCCAGCCAATCCGCGCCGTCGGGCACATCAGCAGACTTCCACTCATCTCGCTCGTCAATCACCCGCTGGGCTTGCAGTAATCCGTTTACCGTAGCGGGAATACCCGCGTAGAAGAGCAGTTGGATAAAAGTGCCCGTAACCTGTTGGGGCGTTATTCCCAGGGACAGCACGACCCTGATCTGGTATTGCAGCGCGAAATCCCAACCGTTGATGCACAGAGCGGTAATAGTGGCGAATCCGCGCAGCTTTGGGTCAAGGCCCGGGCCCTGCCAGATGCCGCCCCACGACAGCGGGGTCTGAATCCGCGCGTAGTAGGGTGGTATGGAAGGAGTCCCTATGCTGCCGGGAATTTTTCCCAGAAAATCCCTGGCCCGTTGGGCCAGCTCTTCGGGCGTGGTCATGGGCTATTGCTCCTGGCAAGATCGCGCTGTAAGGAGCCAATTCTACCCGAGTATCTGGATTGAGCAAATGACTGTACTCTCCAGTGCATCTGAGACGGCGACCACCGGAATCCGAAATCCTGTCTAGCCCGAATCATTACGTTGCTCATGGTATCAATCTGACGAGTTGCCCAGGAAAGAATCGTAGCGGTAGAATCAGGTCTAAACACCAATCACGCAGCGGGAGCAGGAATTCGATGGAGTATCGACGGTTTGGCCCAACAGATATGACCGTTTCGGCCCTGGGGTTCGGGTGTTGGGAGATGGGCGGCACCTACGGCGACGTTTCCCAATCGGAGGTTGCCGCCGCCGTGAACCGCGCCATTGACCTGGGCATCAACTGTTTCGACACCGCCCCGGCTTATGGAAGGGGTGAGTCCGAGATTTTGTTGGGACGAGCCCTGGCGAACCGGCGCAAGGATGTGGTCGTCGTCACCAAGTGCGGCGTCGGATATCCCGAACGTCCCAAGGGCCGGGATAGCCGCATGGTTTCGGTATTCGCTTCCGTGGAGGAGAGCCTGCGTAACCTGGCCACCGATTACCTGGACGTGCTGCTCATCCACTGGCCGGACGTCAACACGCCCTTCGAGGAGACCATGAACGCGCTGGACAGCCTGGTGCACCAGGGGAAAGTGCGCGCCGTCGGAGTCTCGAATTTCACGCTCGAACAGATCCAAGAGTGCGAAGGCGTTCGCAGCGTGGACGTCGTGCAGTACGGCCTCAATATGTTCGACCGGCGGATGGAGCAGGATATCTTCCCCTATTGCCAGCAGCGCGGGACGGGCGTGATGGTTTACGGCCCCCTTGCGTTCGGTCTGCTCTCCGGGGCCTTCAACGCTGACACCACCTTCGGCGCCAACGACTGGCGTGCCACGGGCGGACGGCCAGGCTGGAACGTCGGAGTGTTTGCGGAGGAACATTTCCAGCGAAACCTGCAAGTTGTGGAGGAATTGAAGGCCATAGCGCAGTTGAGGGCCAAGCAGATGCCGCACCTGGCGCTACGATGGGTGCTGTCGAACCCCGCCGTGAGCGTTGCGTTGGTAGGCACCCGCACCGTTCAGGAAGTCGAAGACAACGTCGCCGGGCTGGAGTGGGCGCTTTCGGGCGCGGACACGGAGCAGATCGACGCCGTGTTTGCCCGCTATGGAGTGGACACCCACCCAGATATTGTCATCGACCCCGACGAGTAGCGCCTCGGTTCCTCCCGCAGCTGACGGAATTATCCAAGGCGACTCATTTGGCGGGCCGACTGCTGGTGCTGATAAACTCTGGCCGAGGCGGAACGGCAAGGCCCGCGCACGTCGATCACCAGCGGACTATCGCCAGGCGCCCGCATCGTAGATATTAAGAGGAACCTGGCCGCCATATCCCCAGGTTGTTATTATCATTGGGGTCATACAGAAAAACGTTCAACGACCGGTGTTCAGATTCCTGCCAAGGATGGAGGTAATTTATGAAATACGACGTTATCGTAGTGGGCGGCGGCTCCGCTGGATGCACCATCGCCAGCCGACTGTCGGAAGACCCGGAGCGTTCCGTGCTGCTCCTGGAGGCCGGGCCAGATTATCCGGAGTTCGAGCACTTGCCGGACGACCTCAAGCTGGGCAACAACGTTTGGCTCTCGGCCTACGGCCCCCACAACTGGGGATATACCGCCCAGATCACCCCGGAAATGGATGAACTGGTCATTCCCCGAGGAAAAGCCACCGGCGGGTCCAGCGCCGTGAACGGCCAAGTCCTTTACCGGGGCATCCCCGAGGACTATGACCGCTGGGCCGAGTGGGGAAACGACGAATGGGGGTTCACCAAGGTGTTGCCCTACTTCAACAAGCTGGAGACCGATCTGGATTTCGGTGGCGACGACTTCCACGGGTCTGACGGCCCGGTCCCAGTGCGTCGCGCTCCTCGCAGTGAGTGGATGCCTCATGCGACGGCCTTCGAGCGAGCCTGCGTCGACGAGGGCTTTCCCATCGACGAGGACCAGAATCATCCCGAGTCCACCGGCGTATCGCCGCGGGCCCGCAATACCATCGACGGCGTACGCATGAGCATGGCGATCAACTACCTGGACATCGCCCGCCACCGCCTTAACCTGACCATCAGGGGCAGCGTAACCGCCCGCCGCATCCTGTTCGACGGGCGGCGGGCCGTCGGCATCGAAGCGGAAAGCGGCGGAGATGTCTTCACGGTGGAGGCCGACGAAATTATCGTGAGCAGCGGAGCCGTTGCCTCTCCCCAACTGCTCATGCTCTCCGGCGTGGGCCCAGCAGAGCACCTCCGCAGCATGGGAATCCCGGTGATTCACGACCTGCCCGGTGTCGGCCAGAACCTGCGCGACCATCCCGCCGCCGCTGCGCTCTACCGCGCCGTCGGCGAGAGGCCCGACGTTCAGGCTCCCGTAATCCAGGTTGGATTGCGCTACACCGTCGAAGGGTCCGCCCTACGCAACGACATGCAGCTCAGTCCCACCCTGTTGACCAGCGAGCATCGTCCCGCCCACGTGCCCATTGACGATGACCTCAACTACATCGGGATGGGCGCCAGCCTCCAGTTGGCCCTGGGGAAGGGTGAGCTGACCCTGCAATCCACCGACCCCCACGTGCAACCGCGCCTGAACTACAACTACTATCAGGAAGAAGAAGACCTGCGGCGCATGAGGGAGGCAATTCGCCTGGGTGTCCGCATCGCCGAGGGGCCCCACTACTCCGACCTGCTGTTGGAGCGGGTCATGCCCACCGACGAAGAGTTGGAGTCGGACGAATTGCTCAACGAATGGCTCCGGCGCAACTCCGGAACCTCCCACCACATTTCGGGCACCTGCAAGATGGGCCCCGATTCCGACCCCATGACGGTGGTGGACCAGTTCCTGAAGGTGAAGGGCGTGGAGGGACTCAGGGTAGCCGACGCCTCGGTAATGCCGGACTGCATCCGCGCCAATACCAACGCCACCACCATCATGATCGGCGAAAAAGTCTCCGATTTCATAAAAGAAGGCCGTTAGCTCACGCGTACCCCTTTGTCATTGCGAGCGCAGCGTGGCAATCTCGTCGGGGCAATCAGCACGCTCGGGCCACCACCTGCAACGCAACGGGATTGCCACGTCGCTGCGCTCCTCGCAATGACAAAGTGGATACGCGTGAGGGCCGCTAGTGGGTCAGGCTGCATGGGGAGGTTGGCATAATGGAAGTCGAATGGATGAACCACACCGGATTCGTGGTCAGCGACATGGAACGGTCGTTGGCCTTCTACCGGGACCTGCTGGGGCTCCGGGAAGAACGGGACCAGATATTGGAAGGCGAGTTCATCTCCGAATTGGTGGGGTATCCCGACGCCAGGCTGCACATCGTGTACCTTGGCGTCGGGGACCTGCGCCACTCGGTGGAGCTGATCCAGTACCTCAACCCTCCCGGCGATACTGTTGCCCTCCCCCAGCGGCACCAGGTTGGGGCATCACACCTGGGCGTGATTGTGGACGACCTGGACGCCTTTTACCGGGACCTGTCCGGCAAAGGCGTCAGGTTCGTCAGCCCGCCGGCCATACGGCCCAATCCGGTGTACCCGGCGGCCAGCAAGGGCTGCTACATGCAGGACCCCGACGGCAACTGGCTGGAACTCCTGGAACGGCAACCGGCCCCGCCGGATGCAGCGTCG
Organism: Dehalococcoidia bacterium; assembly: GCA_965220105.1. GTDB lineage: Bacteria > Chloroflexota > Dehalococcoidia > Lucifugimonadales > UBA3495 > Bin87. The sequence goes on from OZ244811.1 coordinate 1,416,870, forward strand.
GTATAGAAAACCGGGCCTGATTGCAGGCGTCTCCTTGCCGCGCTCTTAGCGATCCAGCCCCAGGCGGCTCAGGCATTCCTCATACACGGCTTCCAGAAACCCGCCGGCGTAATGCTGGTGGCTGAACGTGATGCCATGGGCCGAGGCGTCCGACCTGGCGGCTTCGTACAACTGCACGGCTGCTGAGTTGTCGTAGGGGAATGGCAAAGGCCCCATGTAGTGCTCGAAATCGGATATGTCGGCCCAGGCAATCAATTCACCCATTTCAGCGCAATTCGTCGACCAGTGGTTGCCGTCGTACCTCCCGCGCATCAGCGACCAGGCGGCCACGTCTCCGGGTTGCGCGATTTCCCCGCCCAGGGACACTAACCAAACACCTGTTCCGCCAGACGCTCCAACCCGGCGAGACCCTCGGCGCCAGCGTCTGGGGGCAACGCGACGGTCACGCGAGTGGCCCCGGCGGCCTCGTAGCCGGCGATGACATCCCGGTCGGGCGCGACGTTAGAAACGATGAGTTGGATGGCGCTGGGGTCTCTGCCGGCAGCCTCTGCCAACTCATCCATGGTGGCCCGGCCTGCCCGTACCTGCTCTTCGGTTACGCGCACCGGCATCCAGCCGTCACCCCAGGCCACGACGCGCTTGAACACGTTGGCAGCGTAGCCGCCCAGCAATACCGGCGGGTGGGGCTTTTGCACCGGCTTGGGGGAGCACTTGACCAGCGGGAAATCGAAGAAACGCCCGTGGAATTCCGCCTCGTCTTTGGTCCACAACTCTTTCATCGCCAGAATCGCTTCCCTGGTTTGCCCCCAGCGGTGTTGGAAATCGCCGCCCATTATCTCGGTTTCTTCCTGCAACCAGCCCGCGCCGATGCCAAACAGGAACCTGCCTCCCGAGAATTTGTCCAGGGTGGCAATCTGCTTGGCCTGCATGATGGGATTATGTTCGGGAACCAGGCTGATGCTGGTGCCCAGCTTGATAGTCGTGGTGGCCGCCGACGCCCGGGCCAGGGCGATCAGCGGGTCGCCAATGTCTGCCATGGATGGCGGGATTGAACCGTCCGGAGTGCCCCCGTACCGGGACGTGGTATGCACCGGAACGATTGGGTGTTCCGGGAGCCAGAACGACTCAAACCCAAGTTCTTCAGCCCGTTTCGCCAGTTCTGCCGGGTCAACCGAATCGCTGGATGCCCGTGCCGTAACTCCAATGTCCATCGTGAACGCCTCCGCAAATAAGATGGGCCGATGGTACCACCAGACGTCCATTCCCACCATTGACGCGCCCACGATATCGCGAAATCACTTACAATCGGTCCGTGTCAATTACTATGCGCTCGATAGCCCATCCGGTGCCAGCCACGCACCAGGTGAGTCCTGATCGGTCGGAAAAAACGACCGCAAGGACCTCGCCTTGGTAGGGGCCAACCCGGAGGCACGACGCGCCACGTCTTACGTGCGCCGGATTTTGGGTCCGTGGCGCAGCTCCAACTTCCGGTGGTACTGGACCAGTTCCTCCACTCAGGCCCTGGCAGCGGGGATGCAGTTCCTCGTCCTGGGTTGGTTGGTGCTGGAGGTAACCGGGTCCAGGACCCAATTTGGTTTGGTGCTATTCCTCTATGGGGTGCCGAACGTGGGCCTGCTCATGGTGGGTGGGGTAATTGCCGACCGCATCGACCGGAAACGGCTGCTGATGACGATTCAAATGGCGGTGGGACTGGTAGTTGGGGTGCTGGCAACGCTTTCGCTGACGGGGGTGATAGCGGTTTGGCACATTTACCTGGGCGCCGTGGTGATGGGTTCGTTGCAGGCGCTGAACCAGCCGGCGCGCGTGGCAATGGTCGCCGACCTGGTGGACCAGCGCTCGTTGCTGGACGCGGTGGCGCACTTCAACGCTGCGGTCCACATCGGCAGGATTGTCGGCCCCCCGCTGGTTGGAGCGGTGATCGATCACTGGAGCATCAGCGCCGCTCTGTTTGTGAACGCATCGTGTTACGTGATCAGCGTTTCCGCTGTTTCCAGAATCCGGTCCGCCCCCCGGGAACGAAGGCCGGTGTCCGAACCGGTGCTGAGGAATTTTACCGACGGTCTGGTCCAAATCTGGCGCTCGCCGGTACTGCTGACTGTCATCGTGATTGCCTGCGCCTGGGGCGGATTCGGGATGAGTCATCTGGCGGTGATTCCGGCGTTCGCCAAAGATCAACTGGGGAACGACGCATACGGGGCCGGCCTGCTGCTATTGGCGTCCGGGGTTGGTTCCCTGGTCGGCAATCTCAGCGTTACATTCATGCAGCGGGCCTGGTTATATCGTTGGCTGCTGGTTTGCCTGGTCCTGTTCTGCCTCTTCCTGACCCTTTTTTCGTGGTCAACCTGGTTCTGGCTGGCATGGGCGTTATTCCTGGTGGTGGGGATTTTGAGCCTGGGCACCGTTTGGCCCCTGGCCACGACAATCCTTCAGCTAGCCGCTCCGGCGGAAGTACGGGGACGGGTGATGGGAGTGTTGCATTTCACGCCCGGTTTCCACTACCTGGGGGCATTGCCGCTGGCCGCCGCCGCCGGTTGGGTCGGCTGGCCAACCTCGATAAGCGTTGCTGCCGGTCTCTGCCTGCTGGTCACGCTCTGGTTCGGGCTGGGCACGGCATCGGGCCGACGGTTGGCGTCCGTCCCCGGTGCGTAGGTTAAATCGAAGATTGCCCCGTGGCTCAGCGCTTTTGGGCCCAGAACACGCAATGGCGCATGGGTTTGTTGTCATCAAAATAGAGCAGGCCGCCCAGCTCGCCATTGTCGCCTTCTTTGACCATATCCAGGCCCAGTTCGCCCAACGCCTCTAGCAGTTCCTGCTCTCCATAGAGCTGGAAACTCCGTGAAACGCCGTCTGAACCGTAGCCCGGATCGACGACCGTCTCCACACCCTGGCCGGGTTTGAACATGAGCCGCAGTACGCCGCCCGGGCGGAGCACGCGTGCGAATTCGCCAAGCACGAGCCCAAATACCGCATCGCGACTCATGTGTTGAATTACGGCGTTGCAGAGGATCAAATCGAAGTCGGAAGCTGCGAAAGGCAGCGGTTGAGAAACGTCCGCCGTCCGCAGCTGGTCGGCAATCTCGGGATGAACCTGTCGAGCCACCTGGACGTTTTGCTCCACCGCGTCCAGCCCGACCATTCGATACCCGAGTTGCGTGAGGAGAAACACATCCCGCGCGCCGGCGCCGCAGCCGGCGTCCAGGCCGCGCCCCGATGGAACCAGCTGCGTCAGTCGCCGGTACAGATCCCGGTCGCCGCGGAAGTTGGGATGGGAGCAGTTGGTATAGCCGTTATCCCAGAACCCCTGGGACAACTCCGCGTACCGGGCGGCATGGGTCCGGTAAAACTCCAGGGAATCGTGTTCAAAATGAGGTTTGGCGCCCATGAACCGGTAGCCTCCGAGGGAAACGGCGTCAATCCGGCGGCTCGCCGTCGGGAAAATGGGCCAAATCCCGCACTATTTCGACGAGACTACGGAAGTACCGTACCTGTTTGGATGGGGATTCTAAATCGCCATAGCACGGTGTTCAATAGCCCTGGCTCCGGCAGGCCCGGTCAAGTCCCTGGAAGCCCGTGCGTCCGTGCGACGATTTCCCGGACGGCGGCGCAGCACTGAATCAGGCCAACTACCGGTGTCCAACCGACCGGAGTCTGACAGACCCGAAAGGAGCCTGGCTAACGCCAAGCTCCTCGTTCGCCCCAAAGAGGGTCAGCGTAGCGCCCAGAGGTCCCTAGCCGGTGAAGCGACTGGTCACGGGTTGGTGGCCAGCGTTTTTCTCGTAGGGCTCCTCGCGGTACAGGGCCATGTCCTTCAACACCGGAATGTCCTGGATGGAGAACAAAACGGCCTCTTCGGCGGTGTCGTTGGCGTGCTCGTGCCATGCCCAGGGCGGCACCACGAAGAAGTCACCCTCGCTCCAGTCGAACCGCTGACCGTCGATGACGCTGTAGCCTTCGCCCTTATACACCTGGTAAACGGCGCAGCTGGTCTGACGGTGCGCCCGGGTGCAGATGCCCGGTCGAATCAGTTGAGCCCAGCACGTCATGGTTCGCAACACGGGGCCGCCGGTGGCCGGGTCGCTGAACTCCATCGCCACGTCGTCGAAGGGGCTAGCGTCGACTTCCGCCAGGCGTTGCAGGGCCTCGTAGGTCTTGTCCCACTTGTAATGCCACAGCGGGGAATAGGGCAGGCTGGTGTCCTCCCAGGCGGGTCGCAGGGCGCCGGACGCAAATTTCCTCTCCGACTCTGCCACGCCCACGATGGGTTGTTGGTCTTCCGGATATGCCTCGTAGAAGTTGGCCCGCAGGTACCGCACCAACGGCACATCCAGGCCGTCCAGCCAGATCATCGGATCGGACCCTTCGTTGTTGTGGTCGTGCCAGGTCCAGGAGGGTGTGAGCACCAGGTCGCCCGGCTCCATGTAGCACTTGTCGCCCTCAACCGTAGTGTAGGCTCCCTGGCCTTTCAGCACCCACCGGATGGCCGTGGGGGTGTGGCGGTGTGCGGGAGCGTTTTCGCCGGGTAGCAGAAGTTGCAGCGCCGCGGTGATGGTATGGGTGGTGCCCCGGTCCAAGCCCGGCGTGGCCAGACGCAGCGTGCGGCGTTCCACGTCCCGGTCGGGGGTGACCAGTTCACCGCTCTTCAGCACCAGGGGCTCCACTTCGGCCCAACGCCATAGGTAGGGCTCCATTTCGGGCAGGGGCTGCCCGTCTCCCTGCATCCAGCCCGGCTTGAGTCGGACGCGGTCGGTGTTGTCGTAGTACCGCTGGGAATCTTCCACGCTAACCTTCTCTGGTATAGCCATTGGGCTACCTCCTCGTTGGACGCTTGGCGTCGCATTGCCGGGATTTGTGTCCAGTTTGCTGCTTCAAATTACGTGTCGTTGCGTTGCGGAGATTTTAGCCCTAATCCAGCGACATGTCATTCCGTACGCCGATCCCCGGTTGGTCTGACGTGATGTTGCCGGAATTGCGGTGAACGAGATAACTGACGAAGGGTGGTACAATCGGCCAGGCGCCGGTTGATGCCGTCACCATGGGACAATTTCACCGAACCCGTACATTTCGACCGTTGTTTTGAGGAGAATCATGGCAAGACTACCCGTTGTCACCCGAGAAATGGTTCCAGAAGAATTCAGGGATGCGTTCGACGAGTTGACCAGGGATACCGGAGGTTCCATCACCGGCGGACCCGGTTCCATAACCATCAACAGCCCGGAGATGTCTCGACGTCGCAGCCATCTCACGGCCTATCTGCGTTTCGAGAGCACCTTCTCGAAGCGGATCCAGGAGTTGGCGATTCTGGCGACGGCCCGCGCCTTCGATTGCCCTTACATCTGGAACGCCCACGCTCCGGCGGCCCGGCGGGAGGGCGTCAGCGACGCGCTGGTAGACGCCTTGCGCGACCAGCAACCGCTGCCGCCTATGGCCGACGACGAAAGGGCCATCGTCAACTTCTGCACGGAGTTCTACAAGAACCACCGGGTTTCGGCCTCCACTTTCCAGATCGCCCAGGAGCAGTTTGGCGTCCAGCATCTCGTCGAGATCACCGCGCTAATGGGCAACTATGCCCAGACCGCGTTTTTCCTCAACGCCTTTGATGTTCAGCTCCCGGACGAACGCTCCGAAGTGGTATTGCCGGTAACTTAGACTCGATGCCTCCGTGACTCGATGCCTCCGTCGGTCTGTGTTGGACGCCAGCGCGGCCCGGGCCTGCAACGCTGCCGGGCCGCTGGTTTCCCACCCTGGGACGCGATTAACGGCGCACTCGACAGGGAGGACGCAAGCCTCCGGATGATTGGTGGCGACGCTGCGGATCGTCTTGTACCGGCGTGCCCGGTTGACCACCGGTCAGGCCACGTCTGGTACCGCGTTCAACATCCCAGACACACCGACCGCACCGAGTCCGCGCGCGGGCTCCGGTCGCACAAATATTCGCCGTTGGTGGTGGTCCAATGAGTCTCGGTCTATGCGTCCTGGGATGCGGCTCCTTCGCCAGGGTGTTCGCGGAGTCAATGGCCGGTCTGCGCGGCGAAATTGACCTTTATTTCGCCAGCCGTGACCTGGCCAGGGCCAAAGACTACGCGGCGCGGTTCGACGGTCTGGACGCTTTTGGCACGTACACCGCCGCTGCCTCCGACCCCAGGTTGGACGCCCTGTACATTTGCACGCCGCATCATTTGCATCTGGAGCATGTCTCGCTGGCGGCAAGCCGGCGTAAACACGTCCTGGTCGAAAAACCCATCGCCGGTAAGCTGGCTGATGCCGAGGCCATCGTCCAGCAGGCGGAGGCGTCCGGCGTGACCCTGATGGTAGCGGAGAACTACCGGTTCCTGCCGGCGGTACGCGAGGCCAGGAAGCTGGTGGACCAGGGCCGCCTCGGGCAACTCCGGTTGATTCAGTTGCAGGAACAGTACCCCTTTCTACCCTCGGGGTGGCGCAACCGACCGGAGCTGAACGGAGGCGGAGTTCTCATCGACGGAGGAATACACAAGGTCAGCGGACTGGCGTACCTGTCGGGACGGCCCAACCAGGTGTACGCCCAGAGGGTCTTGCCCGGCCAACCCGGTCTGGAGGCTGAGGACGGGGTGGTCGTGATTACCAGGACAGCGGATGGAGTGGTGGGAGTAATCAACCACTCCTGGAGCGTAGCTCCGCCGACCCCACATTCCTGGGTCTCGATCTCCGGTACGACCGGAAGCCTGTATTTCGAAATCGGCAAGCCCTGGCTGAAATTGCTGGACGGAAACTCCGAAACCGTCCTGGAATTGGACGGAGACGCCAGCAGTTTGCGGGCCATGGTCAGGGAGTTCCACCAAAGCATCCTGGAAGCGCGGGCGCCGGCCATGACCGGGCGGGAAGGCATCGCTGACCTCCACCTGGTACTCAAAGCGTATGAGTCGATGGAGGTTGGGCTGCCAGTGCGCCTCGACTGATCCTCCGAATCCCGTTGGGGTTGTCGCCGGGCACGTTTCATGCCGCCGACTCGGCCGGTACGGCCCGTGCGACTGCTCATGCGTACCCACTTTGTCATTGCGAGCGTAGCGTGGCAATCTCGTCGTCGTAGCAACGGCGGTTCGCCGACGTGTGTTCAACCTCATCGAGATTGCCACGTCCCTCGGCGAGCTCGGGATGAGCGGGTGCTCCTCGCAAAGACAGATTACGCAAAGGTCTCCTCAAGAAGAGGAGTCGGGCGTGAGGGACGGTGCAACCATGGATATGCCGATATCGCAGTAGTGTACAATCGCCGGCGTTATGACCATGCCCGACGACGCCATCGCCCGTGAGGTGGAAGCCGCCGCTGCCGAATTCGCCCGCGGCGCCGGCAAGTTGCTGACCGGCCATTTCGGGCGCGCCATCAGCATCGAGTACAAGGACAAGAACCAGCAGGATCCGGTCACCACCGCCGATAAGGAGGCTCAGGCTTTCCTGGAGGGTCGGATCAGGGAACGCTTCCCCGACCACGGCATCCTGGGCGAGGAGGACGATGCCGACGCCGACGGTGACAAACGCGCCGCCGACTTCCTTTGGGTGCTCGACCCACTGGACGGTACCACCAATTTCATGAACGGCCTGCCCGTCTACGCATCGTCCATTGGCGTGCTCTACCGGGGCCGCCCCCTGGTCGGCGCGGTGCACATCCCCTGGCCCACCACCGATGGGGGCGTGGTCGTGCACTGCCGGGCCGGCGGCGGAGCCTTCCGCGATGGAGAGCCGGTGTCGGTGTTCGAGTCCGACCGTCTGCGCGGCGACCGCCTGATCGGTGTGCCCGGTTCCTTCGGCGGTTCGACCCGATTGGGCAAAGGCTTGAAGGGACAACCCCTGGGGCAACCCCGGGTCACGGGCAGCATCGCCTACGAACTGGTGCTGACCGCCATGGGCATGATGCAGTTCGCCATCATCGGCGCTCCACGCATGTGGGATATGCTCGGCGGAGCGCTGGCCGTTCAGGAAGCCGGTGGCGCCGTCATGACACGCCTGCCCGGAGTCCGCCGTTGGCATCCGATGGAATCGCTGGTGCCAACCTGGGATGACCAGGCGCCCACCATGGCGGATTTACGCAAATGGGTAGCGCCCCTGGTCGCGGCCAACCCCACTCTGGCGCCCCTGGTCGCCAACAACCTGATACCTCGCCGCCGGCCAATGCGAACCATGTGGCGTCGGATCAAACGCACCCTATCGAAGCGTCGGTCCTAGTCTCCCGGGCCGCGCAACAGGTCCAGGTACTTGTACCCGGAGCCGGTGTTCAGCAACACTACTTCCTCGTCAGCGCCGATGCTGCCGTCGGCCAGCAGACGCTCCAGACCCACCAGCGTCGCCGCTCCTTCGGGGCAGGCGATGATACCTTCTGCAGCGGCCAGACGATACATGGCGTCGATCATGGCATCGTCGCTGACTGCCAGCGCGCCGCCGCCCGTTTCCCGCAGCGCCTGCAGGATCAGATAGTCGGCGAAGGGGCCGGGCACCCGCAGTCCGTCCGCTTTGGTGGTGGCGTTGGGCCACGGCTCGGCGGTGTCGGCCCCTTCCTGCCACGCCTTCACGATCGGTTGGCATCCCTCGGCCTGCACCGCATAGAACCGGGGCGGCTCGCCTTCCACCCAACCCAATTCCAGCAACTCCTGGAAACCCTTGTACATCCCGATGATTCCCGTGCCGCCGCCGGTTGGGTACACGATGGCGTCGGGCATGCGCCAGCCCAACTGCTGGGCAATCTCCAGGCCCATGGTCTTTTTGCCCTCGGCCCGACACGGCTCCTTCAGGGTGGATAGGTCGAACAGGCCCTGCTCGGCGGCCACGCCCACGGCGATGCGCCCGGCGTCGCTGATCAACCCGTCCACCAGGTTCAGCTCCGAGCCGGCCACGATGGACTCCTTCTTGTTGGAATCCGGCGCATCCCGGGGCATGAACACCTTGACCGGAGTGCCGGCCCGGGCGCAGTAAGCGGCGGCGGCCCCGGCGGCGTTTCCGGCCGAAGGCATGGTAAATCCGCGCGCTCCCAACTCGAATGCCTTTGACACCGCGGCGGCGATTCCCCGGGCCTTGAAAGTGCCGGTGGGGTTCAGCCCCTCTTCCTTGATGAGCAGGCGGCGAATGCCAAGCTGCCGCGCCAGCGTCGACGCCTCCAGCAACGGCGTGCCTCCCTCGCCCAGCGTAATGACGGCGTCGGGGTCGGTCACCGGCAACAGCTCGTTGAACCGCCACATGTTGGCGGACCTGCTGTCCATATCCCCTCGGGAAACCTCGCGCCGCACCCGTGGCAGGTCGTAGCGCACGAATAGCACCTTGCCGCAGCACTCGCTCACCGTCGCCAGACCGTCGTAAGGGGATGTCTTGCCGCAGTTGGTGCATTCCAGATGGTCGATATAGCTGAAGGGTGGCATGAGCCTCCATATGGTCAATGCGTGGAGCGATGGGCTAGCGATTTTAGCGTCAGTGGACGGTCAACGGCGTTATGCCACGGGTTTGTCCGGCCAAAAAATGCCGTACAAAAGCTCAGATAGGTCTTGGCACAACAGAAGACCGTCACCCACTTCGACGTCGGACTGTTCATTTTCGTAGAAGTTGGCGTGAAGCCCTCGAGCTCGATCGAAGGAGTCGTTGATTCGCCGCGCCGTTCCTTCGTCGCCAGATTCTCGGACCAGGGCCGACAATTCCCTCAGCACCAGCCAAATGGAGCTGTGGCTGTGGATGATTCCGCCATGATGAGCGCTGATGGCTTTAATAGTCTCCGCTACCATGCCCCACCCCTTGTTGGACGCTTGGGGCAGGTCTCGCTCAGTCAGGTGTCGAAACGCGCCCCGGTGGAAGTCGTCCGCCATCAATGCATACGTCATGGCCGACTTGTTTTGGCCGGCCGGCCGGGCTTGGTCGCGAGCGGCTTGCCGGCCTCTTGCCACAGCGGCTGCGATGGTTTCGTCGGTGAACATCATAATCGGAATAGAAAGTGCGGTATTATTATAACGCACCACCCCGGCTCCGACCGGGTTCACTTGTACCCACACCGATGTGCCCACCCCAAAGCCGAACACGTGGAGGACCCCAGCTCGATACCCACCTACGAATTCGTCGACTTCGCCGCCGACCCGGCCACCCACATCGCCCGCATTACGCTCAATCGCCCCGACCGTCTCAACGCGCTGAATGATCAGATGCAACTCGAGATCGCCGGCGCCGTCGCCACCGCTGAATCTGACGACGGAGTGCGCGTGGTCATCATCACCGGCGCCGGTCGGGCTTTCTGCGCTGGTGGTGACCTGAACGACCTGGGCGGCTCTTCGGACGGGAGCGGCGCGGGCTGGACCTCCAGCAACGCCGACGAGGTGCGGCGCAGTTTCCGGTCGGCCCAAAGGTTGATCCTCGGGGTGCAGCGTTGCGAAAAACCCGTGATTGCCATGGTCAACGGCGTTGCCACCGGCGCCGGCCTGGACCTCGCCTGCGCCTGCGATATCCGCATCGGCACGCCGAACTCGCGCTTCATGTCCGCCTACGTCCGGACCGGATTGTTCCCCGGTTTCGGCGGCGCCTGGCTCTACCCCCGCACCCTGGGCAGCCTGGGACGCGCCGCGGAAATGCTGTTCACCGGCGATTTTCTGGAGGCCGACGAAGCCTACCGCCTGGGTTTCCTCAACCGCCTGGCGGACGATAAGGAACTGGAGGCTACCACCCTGGCCATGGCTGAACGCATCGCCGCCGAGCCGCCCATCGCCATCCGCCTCTCCAAGCTCATGCTCTACAAAGGCCTGGAATTCGACCTCGAAACCGCCATGACGATGGCCGCTGCCGGCGAAACCATCACCCTGACCTCCCAGGATCATGTGGAGGGCGTGGCAGCTTTCCGCGAAAAGCGGGCAGCTGAATATCGCAACTATTAACAAAATTGGGCCGGGCCACCGTCTTCGGTGACCCGGCCCCGGCAGGCGCCCGTAGTTGACGCCGGTTGCCCTATTGCTTGCAGAAGGGCTCAAAGAGTCGCTCGGCTTGGTCGACCAGGCCCCGCAGCTCCCGGTAGGTGCGATTCTCCTCCAGGTCAGACTCCACGGTTCCCAGCAGGTTGTCCACCGCGCCAAGATCCCCGCACTGGGCGTAGAAAGACTTGCGGAGCAGTTCCGCGAACTCGGCGGCAGCGGCAGTTTGCCGGAAATACGGGTCGGTGCCGGAAAGCTCGTTGGCGGTGTCGCTCACCCGGATGGTCTGGGACAGTTCCGTGGCGTCCCGAGTCATGGGGTCCAGCCAGCGGAGCCTCGCCTGCGCGATCCACGCATCGTTCGCCACGTCATCAAACAGGCGCAGTTCGTACAGGGCGGACACGTCCCGCGCGAAACCCACCTCGCCGAAGTCCAGGCTGTCGTCCCGGAAGTCTTCGTCAGCCACGGCCCGGTTCTCGTATCCGATGAGCCGATACTTCCGCACCACCTCCGGGTTGAACTCCACCTGGATGCGGGCGTCTCGTGCAGTCTCGGTGAATATCCCCGCCACGCTCTCTTCCAGGAACCGATCCGAAGCCGTCCGGTCTGCCATGTAGTGATACGTGCCGTTGCCCCGATTTGCCAGCACTTCCAGCAATACGTCGTTGTAGTTGCCGGAAAGTCCAACGCCGATGGTCGTCAACGTCGCGTTCTTCTGTGCGTAGCCGTCCACCACTTTTAGTATGGACTGCGGTCCGGTCGCGCCCACATTGGCGACGCCGTCGGAGAGCAGTACCAGCCGCACGTTTCGACCCCGATTCATCTCGTCGGATGCGATATCGTAGGCCAGCCGCAACCCTGCTTCGGCGTAAGTGCTGCCGCCGGGACGCAGGTTGTTGGCGGTGTTGATGAGATCGCGGGCATTCTCTCCGTCGGTGAATTCCCGGGCCACGCGCACGTCGCTGGCGTAGGTCACGATGGCGGCCCGGTCGGCCGGTTTCATCTGGTCGGCAATTCCGCCGATGACCTCCTTGGCCAGACCCAGCCGGTTGTCCGACTCCATCGACCCTGATACGTCAACCACGAAAATCAGCGAGACCGGGTCCCGGTCTTTTGTGGGCGCGGGATTGCTCACCCCGACGCGCATCAACATGTAGTCGTCCTCGGCGAACGGCGCCGGGCCGGCATCCAGATGCAGTCCCAACGCGGTTTCGGCGGGGGGATAGTTCTGAGGCAGGCTGTTGATGTATTCCTCGACCCGCACCGCATCCGGTTCAACCAGGTGTCCGTTGCCCAGGTATAACTTCAGGATTTCGTAGGACGCCGTGTCGCCGTCCAGCGCAAAGGTGGACAGCGCATCCTCATCGGCGTCGATGAAGGGATTTACGCCGTAGTGCTCGAAGTACATCAACGGAAAAGCCCCGTCGTTGGGATTCTCGGTTCCACCCGATTCTGGTGGAATGGGTGGCCCACCCGCCGGAGCCGGCGCGCCCTGCGCCCCCTGGGCCCGGCCCGCCATCTGCGCCGCAGGAGTGGCGGCAGTCCCGGGATTGTTAGGCCGAGCCGCCATTGCCGGCGCCGCCGTTGCCGCTGGAGCGTTGGCGCTGGGAGGTTGAGACCGGCTTGACTGGCTCGACTGGGTGGCCGCTGGAGGCTGGTACGTGTTCGCCCCGGATTCAGCCCCCGTTGCCGGACTCGAATATTCCCCACCGCCGCAGCCGAGCGCCAGTAGGCCCAGAACCGATGTCATCGTCAGGATCGTCCCCAACTTGAACCACTCTCGAAATCGCATCACCGTCCTCCGAAATATTGATTATTTGCCAACTGACTGCTAATACGGATGGCAAATCCCATCGGATTCAATGGCGCGTCGTGGTAATGTCGGACAGTTGCCGCCGCCCACGCCCTCCCACGGTGATAAAATGCCCCCGCCATGCCTGTAGACAACAGCCGCAGCCCCCACGGGGGCGTCCTGGTCGAGCGCGTTCAACCACTGACGTCGGAAACCGCCGCGTCCGTCGCCCACTTGCCGGCCATCGAGGTGCGCGACCAGATCGCCCGGGAGTGCGTCAACATCGCCTACGGGTTCTTCTCTCCGCTGAGCGGGTTCATGGGCAGCGCCGATGTCGAGTCGGTGGCGAGCGATATGCGCCTGACCAACGGCCTGGTTTGGCCCATCCCCATCGTTATGGATGTTGAGGCCAGCGAGCTGGCACGCGTGGGCGTCCGGTCCGGCGACACGGCGCTGCTGACCTACCAGGGGAACCCGCTGGCCACGCTGGGTGTGTCCGAGATATTTGAAGCGGACCTGGCCGCGCTGGCAGAGCGAGTTTACGGCGCCAGCGACCCGGCCCATCCCGGCGTCCAGCGCACGCTGGATTACGCGGACCGGCTCGTCGCCGGCGACATCACGCTCGTCTGCGAACCGGTGGTCAACCCGCCCTTCGACCGCTTCTGGCGCACGCCCCGGCAGTTGCGCTCCGAACTGGCGGAAATCGGCTGGACCCGGGTAGTCGCCCACCAAACGCGCAACGTCCCCCACTCCGGCCACGAGTACCTGATGAAAGGCGCCTTCATGGAGGCCAGGGCTGATGGTGTGCTCGTCAGCGCCGTCATCGGCGAAAAGAAGGAGGGAGATTACATCGACGAGGCCATCGTTCTGACTCACGAGCACCTGCGCGAGTGCGGTTTCTTCCGCGACGACATTCACCGTACCACCGCCCTCATGTGGGACATGCGCTATGCGGGGCCGCGGGAGGCCGTTTTCCACGCCATCGTCCGCAAGAACCTGGGTTGCACGCATCACATGTTTGGTCGGGACCACGCCGGGGTCGGCGACTACTACGACCGCTACGCCGCCCACGAAATCTTTGGCGACCTGCCCGACCTGGGGATTCGCTCCGTGTTGACGCTGGAGTGGTGGTACTGTCCCACCTGCGGCGGCGTAGCTTATGAGGGCATCTGCGGGCACCCGGATACCAAGCAGGACTTGGCCGGCCGCCTCATCCGCAGCATCATCGCCGGCGGCACCGAGCCGGCGCCCCAAACCCTGCGGGCCGAAACGCTGGAGGTTGTGCAGCGTTGCGCCGAGGAGTACGGCTTCGGCTCCCCCTTCGTCACCGAGCAATATTTGCAAGATCGCAACCCGGTAATGACCATACCGCCGCCACCCTGATTCAGGATTCCGCTAAAGCCAGAATCTACAACCGGAAAAGCGTCAATGCCGCCGGCCCTCCGGCGAAACCCGTGCCCTTCCTTCGCCAATCGCCGTGTGCCAGGGACGTCAGGCCATTCCCAGCCAAACTCCCCGGGTCGACACCGCCGCGATTAGCCGTACCGGGGTCGTCTATAATGGGCGTGGAAACAGCCCCCGGCATGGCGAGTAATCAGTCAACCCGGGGAATAGCGCTTTTACGGAGGACAACAAGATGGTGCTGGAATCGGGAAGGATTACTGAAGAGGGTCTGGAACGGCTGCGTGGCCGTGTTGGCACGTTCAACCGCCCGCGGCAATACGGCGTCGGCCTGTTCAATGAGGAGGCCTCCCGCAGCGCCATCCGCCATTTCTGCCAGGGCATCGGCGATACCAACCCCCTCTACTGGGATCGCTCCTACGCCCAGACCAGCAAATACGGTGCCATCATCGCCCCACCCTGTTTCCTGTACAGCGTCTACTGGTGCTCCGGGCGCACCGGCGGCCTGCCCGGCGTCCACGGATTCCATGCCGGCAATGACTGGGAATGGTATCGGCCCATCTACTTGGGCGACGAAATAAGCGTTCAGGAGCAGTTCACCGGCCTCGAAGAAAAGGAAAGCGAGTTCGCCGGTCGCATCCTGATACAGTCCAGCGTAACCCACTACTACAACCAGCGCGGCGAGACCATCGCCAAAACCAAAGGCTGGCAGATTCGCGCGGAACGCTCCGCCGCCCGGGAGCGCCAGAAGTACTCCTTTGAGCCTTACCGATATTCGAGGGACGAACTGGAGATTATTCAGACTGCCATCCTCAACGAAGAGATTCGCGGTAACAACCCCCGCTGGTTCGAGGACGTGAGCGTTGGCGATGAGCTGACTCCGGTCGTAAAGGGGCCATTGAGCCACGGTGACATAACGGCCTTCGTCGCCGGGTGCATCGGCGGAATCAGCCACGGCATCCAGTTGCAGGAGATGCTGCGCCATCCGTCCTGGGGATTCACCGACCCCAACACCGGCGCGCAGGAGGCGATCATACGCGTCCATGACATTCCGGAGGCCGCCGAGAGCGCCGGACTGCCCGGAGCCTACGACTATGGCTGTCAGCGCTGCTGCTGGATGGGCAACCTGCTCACCAACTGGATGGGCGACGATGGATTTCTCAAGGCCATGCACGTCGAACTGCGCCGCTTCAATGTGGTCGGCGACACCACCTGGTGCAAGGGCAAAGTCACCGGCAAACGTGTCCAGGACGGCGAATACCTGGCGGATATGGACATCTGGGGCGAAAACCAGCGCCAGCAGGTAACCACCCGCGGCAACGCCACCGTCCGCCTGCCTTCGAAAGACGCCAACGCCAACTGGCCGTAGGCGTTGTTCAAGCCGATCCCACGTGCTAACCTCGCTGACGACGAACAGCGACGCCCAACGTGACGGGGCCAAATATGACGCAGCCGAAACAGAAACCCAAAATCAAGCTCACTAGGGCGGACTACGTCGAAATGACGCCGCCCTTCCCGCCGGGCCCCCGCTATCAGCTCATCAACGGAGAACTCATCGAAATGGCCGGGCCCAACGACCGTCATCAAGTGTTTACCGGAGAACTGTACATCGCGCTAACCATACAAGCCAGAGAGTCTGGGATCGGAGAAACCCGTATAGCCCCCTACGACGTTGCCGTCGACGAGTTCAACACCTTCCAACCCGACCTGCTCTACGTGTCTAACGAACGGCGCGAAATATTCGATGGCCACGGTGTTACCGGCGCTCCGGACCTCGTTGTCGAGGTGCTATCCGATTCGACGCGGCGACGCGACCTCACCGAAAAGCTGCCCGTTTACGGGTCCAGCGGCGTTCGCGAAGCGTGGGTCGCTGACCTGGACGCCGAGACCGTATCCCAATACGTGACCGACGGCCAGACCCTTACCCTGGAACGCGTGTATGGGGCGCAGGAAACTCTGACGTCAACGACCATGCCCGGCGTAGCCATCGACCTGGCCCCCATTTTCGACCGAGTGCGCGCCGCCCCTACACCTACCGACTAACGCAAATACTGCTCCGCCGCCCGGGCGAACCCGTCCATTGCGCCTTCGAGCACACTGTCTTCCAGGCAGTAAGAGATGCGGAAGTGACCCGGCGTGCCGAACCCTTTGCCCGGTACCACCAGCACGTTGTACTCCTGCAGTGCTGCCACGAAGGCCTCGTCGTCGGCCAGGGGTGACCGCGGGAACAGGTAGAACGCCCCCTGCGGTTTCACAATCTGGTAGCCCATCCCGGTGAGCCGGTCGTACAGGAAATCGCGCTTGCGCTGGTATACACCCACGTCCACCGAGGCGTTCTGCACCGCGCGCACGACGTGCTGCATCAGCGCTGGCGCGTTGACGAACCCCAACACCCGGTTGCAGAATACCAGGCCGTCCACCAGCTCCCCCTTGCCCGAATAGGCAGGATGCACCGCGATGTGCCCGATGCGCTCGCCCGGCAGCCCCAGGTCCTTGGCGTGGGAGTTCACGACAACGGTGTGTTCGTAGTGCGGGAATACCTGCGGGTAGGTGAGCCCGTCATAGATGATGCGACGGTAGGGCTCGTCGCTAATGACGAATATTTCGGATCCAAACCGTGTCTCGGCTCGAACCAACAGGTCGGCCAGCGCCTCGATGTCCTCCTGCGGATACACGACACCCGACGGATTGTTGGGCGAATTCAGGATGATCCCGCGGGTTCGTTCGGTGACCGCCGCTTCCACGGCCGCCAGGTCCAGGCCAAACTCGTCGTTGGTGGGCACGATGACCGGCACGCCGTTGTGATTCTGGATATAGTAAACGTACTCGCCGAAAAACGGCGACAGGATGATTACCTCGTCTCCAGCATTCAAAATCGTCCGCAGCACGACGTTGGCCGCGCCAGCCGCGCCGCAGGTCATTACGATGTCACCCGCCCCGAAGGTCAGCCCGGTTTCTCCGGAAAGGGTGTCGGCGACGGCCTGGCGGGTCTCCGGATAACCGGCGTTGGGCATATAGCGATGCATCCCCGGCGATGGATTCTGCGCGATGCGGCGCAGTTCGTCGTGAAACTCCGCCGGCGGCTCCATGATGGGATTGCCCAACGACAGGTCGAACACGTTGGCGTCTCCGTACTGCGCCTTCAGCGCAATACCCACCTCGAACATGCGGCGAATCCAGCCGCCTTCTTCCATCGACCTGCTCACGTATTGGGAAATTGCCATCTGATCGACTCCATCGGCGCTCCAGGCGCGGCTGCCTGCCAATTATAGCCGACGCCGAACCTCCGTCGTCGCCCGCTCTACAGCCAGTCCGACACCCGCTCGCCGATCATGATGGCGGTGGCATTGGTATTGGCCCGCACCACGTTGGGGCAGACGGATAGGTCGGCGATCCGCAGATTTTGCACCCCGCGCACCCGGCAATACTGGTCCACCACCGCCAGGGGGTCATCGTCCCGCCCCATCCGGCCGGCGCCCGATGTGTGAAACGTGGTGAAAACCGAACGCCGTAGCCAGTCGTCCAGTGCATCGTCAGAAGCAATCGTGTCGGCAGAAGGAGCAATCAGACCGTCAACGTACGCCGCAAACGCGGGTTGCTCCAGCACCTGCCGGCAAAGACGCACCGCCTCCCGCAGACGCGCGCGGTCAAAGTCGCTACGCAGATAACGGTAGTCGATCAGCGGCTTGTCGCGAGGGTCAGCGGAAGCCAGCAACATCTCGCCGGCGCTGTCGGCTTGTTGCAGGATGCACGTCATCCGCACCGCCGCCTGCGTGGCCCCTGGGTCGCTGCCCAAAGGGCTTGGCCCCGATGCCACGTTGTTCACGTACACGTGTATATCGTTGCGAAGATGGGAACCATTGCTCGTATACCGCAGCAGCGTCTGGATGCGGGAGCCGTCGAATCCCGATGCAAATCCCGGCTTCAGCGCAGCGTCCACGTAAACCAGCGGATGATCCCGCAGGTTCTTCCCAACCCCCGGCGAATCGTGAATCACCGGAATGCCCAGTGCGGCCAAATGTTCCGCCGGACCCACGCCCGAGAGCATCAGCAGTTGCGGCGATGCTATCCCGCCGGCGCTGAGCACGATCTCCCGCCCCGAGACGCTGAACACTCCGCCGCCGCTCTCCGCCTCGACGCCAACCGCCGTGTTCCCATCGAAAAGCACCCGCCGGGCCACCACGTTAGAGCGTACCGTCAGATTCAACCGATGACGGGCCGACGCCAGGTACGCCAGCGCACAGCTCATGCGGACCCCGGTCGGATTATTCATCGGCGCCGGGCCAAACCCGGTGGAGGAAGGGTGGTTCATGTCCGAATCTTGGGGGAATCTCAACACCGCACAGGCAGTTGCGAACGCATGCTGGAAGGGATGCCACGCCGCCTGCGGGGCGCGCACCACCGGAATCGGCCCGTCGCTTCCGTGGAAGTCGTCCCGAATGTCGTTGTCGCTTTCCAAGCGGCGGAAATAGGGCAGCACGTTCTCGTATGACCATTGGTTGTTGCCCTCGGCGGCCCAGGCATCATAGTCCTCGGGCAGACCGCGCAGGAATACCTGGCCATTGACCGCCCCGGATCCGCCCATCACTCGACCCCGGGCAATGTCCATCGGAGCGTCCTGTTCGCGTGTTGCCCTCGCCTGATACGACCAGTTGAACGGGCTGCCCGGCGTCGATGCTTCCTGACTGGCGCCGTCGCGCAATTCGGTGGGCCACTGCTCAAACTCGGCGTAGTCCGGCCCAGCCTCCAGCAGGAGCACCGATTTCTCCGGGTTTTCCGATATGCGCGTCGCCAGGGCGCAACCCGCCGATCCTCCGCCCACCACGATTACGTCGTACTGCATAATCTTCTCACTCGTTCCAGCTTTTGGGCGCCTTATAGTCTCCGGAAGCCGAATTCCGCACAGAATCTACCGGCCACCACCTCAGCCAATTCTCCCACACTGGGGCCGCGCTCGCCTTCCGCCAACTCTGCAACCACGCTGCTCACGCCCCGATCGGCGATCCCGCAGGGGATGATGGCATCGAACATGGACAAATCGGGGTACACGTTGATTGCAAATCCGTGGTAGGCCACCCCTCCGGCAATCTTTACGCCGATGGCCGCCAGTTTGCGCCGGCCGTCAGTCGTCCAAACACCGGTCAGGCCAGGCACCTCCGACGTTGACAACCCAATCTCGGACAGGCTGCCGCTAATGACTCGCTCCAGCGTCCGCACGTACCAGTGCGGCCCGCCGCGTCCCTTCAGGCGGATGATGGGATAGGCCACCAACTGACCGGGGCCATGGTACGTAATCAGCCCACCGCGGTCTGTCTCCACGATTTCCGCTCCGCTGCGCTCTATCGCCCCATGGTCCAGCAGGAAGTCGGAATCCGGAGCCAGCCGTCCCCGGGTATACGTGTGCGGGTGCTCCAGCAGCAGCAGAGCTTCAGTTTCCACGCCCCGACGCACTCGGTCGGCGGTTTCCACTTGAAGCCGCCACGCTTCCCGGTATCCCATCGTGCCCAGCCGTGCTACGCGGCAGGGTTCTGTGCCGGTACCGGTCCCCGCCGCCGGGTCAGTAGATGGGAGTGTCGCCATCCATCGACTCAAGCCGCCGCTTGACCGATTGCAAAAACGCTCCCGATTCCTCGCCGTCGTTGATCCGGTGGTCGAAGGCCAGGCACACGTTCATCATCCAGCGGATGGCGATGGCGTCATTGACGACCATCGGGCGCTGCTGCACGACTTCGGTCGTCAGGATGCCCGCCTGCGGGTGGTTGATGATGGGGCCGCTGACGGCGCTGCCCAGTGCCCCGGTGTTGTTCACGGTAAACGTCCCGCCCTGCACGTCGTCCAGCCTCAAAGCGCCCGCACGGGCCCGACCGGCCAGGTCGTCGATGGCGTGGGCCAGCCCGGCGATGCTCAACCGGTCGGCGTCGTGAATCACCGGCACCACCAGCCCGGTGGACGCCGCCACGGCAATCCCCAGGTTGATGCGGCGTTTCAACACGATGTGGTCGTCGCCCCAGGATGCGTTGAGCGTCGGATGGTCTTTCAACGCGCCGGCCACCGCCTTCAGCGCGAAGGGCAGGTAGGTCAGGTTTATCCCCTCGCGTGCCCGGAACCCGTCGCGTTCCCCCGCCCGGAGCGCCACCAGCTCGCTGATGTCGACCTCCACCATGCTCCACGCGTGGGGAATCTGGCTGGCCGACCGCACCATGGCGTCCGCAATCATGCGGCGCACCGGGGTCAGGGCAACCCTCTCTTCGTCCGCCGCCGTTGCGGCCAACGGAGGCGCGGGCGCTGGCGCAACCGCCGCCGGCCGGATCGCTGCCGGCGGGGCCGTTGCCGTTTCCAGGTATTCCAGGACGTCGTTTCGCGTTACTCGCCCGCCCATGCCGGTGCCGACAATGTGGCTCACGTCCAGGTTGTGTTCGCGGGCCAATCGCCGGACGGCCGGCGACAGTCGGTTGGCCGGTCGCTCGGCATCCACTTCCGTTTGAGGCTCCAGGATTACCGTTGGTGGCGCTGGGGCAACCGTCGGAACGGTCGCGGGTTCAGCGGGGGCAGTAGCCGAGGTGGCTGCTTCCTGGGCCTGGGCCTCCACCGCCGAACCGCCGGTCGGTCCGACGGGACGTGCGTCGGTTATCAGGTAGGACACCGGGGTTGACGAAGGTGCGGACGCCGGTGATGCTGCCGGCGCTGGGACGCTAGGCACCGGCGTTGCCGTAACCGCGGTCTGGGCGGCGAACGCCGGCCCCGACGCCGCCGGGCCGTCCGCTTCCACCTCGGCGATGGGCGCGCCCATGGGCACCGTTTCTCCCTCCGGGGCGATGATGCGGAGCAACTGGCCGGCCACCGGTGAGGGCACTTCCATCGTTACCTTGTCGGTCACCACCTCGACCAGCGGGTCGTAGCGCTCTACCCGGTCGCCGGGCTGCTTCAGCCACTTGCCGATGGTGCCTTCAACGACGCTTTCGCCGACGTGGGGCAGTTCGATGAATTGAGCCACTATCTGTTCCTCTGCATCCGATAACAACCCGGACGCGCGAGCGCCGGGAAGCCCAGCGTTTGCCCCGTCAGTAAGCCGCCAGCTGACGGATTTTTGATGCGATGGCCTCCGGGCTGGGCATGTAGGCATCCTCCAACGATTTGGCGAAGGGCATGGTCGGCACGTCCGGTCCGCAGAGCCGGGCGATGGGAGCGTCCAGGTACTCGAAGGCTTCGTCGGCGGCCAGGGCCGCTATCTCGGCGCCCATCCCGCCGCTGATGTTGTCCTCGTGCACCACCAGCAGCTTGCCCGTCTTCCGCACCGACGACAGGATCGTCTCGGTGTCCAGGGGCTTCAGCGTTCGCAGGTCCACCACCTCGGCCCCGATGCCGTCGGCGGCTACCGTTTCAGCCGCGGCCAGGCAGTAGTGCATCGCCAGTCCGTAAGAAACCACGGTTACGTCTCCGCCCACCCGCTTCACGTCGGCCGGCCCGATGGGCACCGTGTAGTCTCCGTCGGGTACCTCGCCCCGCACCAGCCGGTAGGTTTTCTTGTGCTCCAGGAATATCACCGGATTGTCGTCGCGGATGGCCGACTTCAGCAGGCCCTTGGCCTCGTAAGGTGTCGAGGGTGTGACCACCAGCAGGCCCGGAGTGTGGAAGAACAGCGTCTCCACGTTCTGCGAGTGAAACAGCCCGCCCCGTATCCCGCCGCCGTACGGTATGCGTACCGTCATCGGAACCTTCAGGGCGCCGTTGGTGCCGTAATGAGCCCGGGCCGCCTCCCCAATCAGCTGGTTGACGCTGGGCCAAACGAAGTCGGAGAACTGCACCTCGGGGACGGGTCGCATCCCCCGGAACGCCGCGCCCAGCGCAATGCCCATGATGGATGCCTCGGCCAGGGGAGTGTCCATCACCCGCTGCGGCCCGAAGTCCTCGATGAAGCCCTGGGTCGCCAGGAACACGCCGCCGCGTTGTCCCACGTCCTCGCCCATGACGAACACCCGCTCGTCCCGTTCCATCTCCTCCCGTAGCGCCGAGCGCACCGCCTCGATTACCGTCATCTCTGCCATGGCGTCAACCTTGAATTGCTAGTATCCGGACTCGTTAGATGTAGAGGTTATCGTAGATGGTCGATGCGTCCGGAGGCGAGGCGGCGTCGGCAAAATCGGTGGCGTCGTTGACCATTTGCAGCGCCTCGGCCCGAAATGCGTCCACCTGCACCGAAGACACGATTCCGCGATCCACCAGGTCGGCGGGGAAGGTCAGCACCGGATCGAACTGCCGGGCTGCGTCCAGCGCTTCCCGATCCCGGTACCGGCGGTCGTCGTCGTCGGTAGTGTGGGGCATGAACCGCTCGCACTTCATCTCCACCAGCGAAGGCCCGGAGCGGCGAGCATGGTCGATTCCCTGCCGCGTCGCCTCGTAACACGCCACCAGGTCCATACCGTTGACGACAAAACCGGGGAACCCATAGGCTTCGGCCCGGGCCGCCACGTCACCAATCACCATCTGGGTAGATTGGGGCGTGGAGATGGCGTACTTGTTGTTTTCGCAGATGAACAGGATGGGCAGTTGGTGGATGGACGCGAAGTTCATCGCCTCGTGGGTTTCGCCCTGGCTGGTCGCCCCGTCGCCGAAGTAGCAGATGGTCACCGTATCGTCACCCATCATCTTGCAGCCCAAAGCGTACCCCACGCTCTGGGTCAACCCGGCGGCAACGACGTTGGAGATCTGGATGATCTTGCGGGGCAGATCGGCGCCCTGCAGCGGGAATTGTCGCGCTCCAGAGTACGGGTCGCCGTCCTTGCCCATGAACGACAGCATCACCTGCCGGGGCGTCAGGCCGGCGGCCATCTTGGTGGCCAGGTCCCGGTAGTAGGGGAACAGGAAGCAGTCGCCGTCCTTCTGGGCCGCCAGCAGCGAGCCCAGCTGCACCGCTTCGTGGCCCTGGGCAGACGCCGCGATGGGCACCTTGCCCTGCCGGTTCATCATCCAGATGCGTTCGTCCATCGTACGCACCAGGATCATCTGGCGGCAAACTTCCACCAGGTCGGCAGCGGACAGCCCGGCCGGCAAATTCGGCGGGTTGCCGTTGGCGACGGCCACCGCGTCAGCGTTCAAATCGGGAACATTAGCCTGGGTCATGGGACCATACTCCTGGAACCCACAAGCATAGAGCGGAGATGCAACCCCGCCGGCTTAATGATAGACCAACGGCCAACTGCTGGCAAACGCCGGTGGACCGCTCCGTAGCGTTCCGTTTAGGTGGTTTCGTTTCCCGTCATTCCGGCGCCGGTCGGAATCCAGCAAGTCCATTCAGAAAAATCCCGTTCATCCTGTTCATCCGTATAAAAAAACCACCTGAACTGCAACGCTACCGAGCCGCTCACGCCCAGGCCACTCAAACATGAGCTAGGGTTTTGGCTTGGTGGGAGCGGTCTGTTGGTTCATCCGCGATTGGGGAATAAGCTGGGGTACTTGTGCAGGTGATTCATTCCCAAATATGGCCGAAGGAGTTGGGCAAAGTATTGGTCCGAAGTATTGGTCCAATGAACGTAACCCCGTTAGCTGGGACATCGGGCCTAACAAACGAACTGGCAACCGTTGAGAGCCGTTAGTTACGCTGAGGTTATTCTCCTTTAGAAAACGGCGGATATTGGCATAACCTTCGTCTGTCGCAACGACGTGTATATTGATCGGCTCCGGAACTGTTGCGCTCTCATCAGTCAGCCTTTGGGCAGCGTCTAATACGATGAGTCGGTTCAGGGAGGGATCCAAGTTTGGATACGGTGCATCCTGTTTAAAAACTCAAAGCACCTCCGTATGCTGCGACAGGGAAACCAGCTGCCGCGACAGGGAAACCAGCAGTGTCAAGGGAATTTCGGCCACGATACCAGTGAGAGCGCCAATCCCCATTGCTCACCGCCCAGCTTGCTCACCGCCCACCAATCATAACGTACGCAATTGCCACGCCAACGCACATGCCAATCGACAATCCCATCCCCACGGCCACGCCGATATTAACGCCCAGCGCCATGCCGATGACGATGCCCATGGACAGCCCTATCCCTGCGCCCAGGGCAACTACGGTAGTATTATCCATAGTCCCCGGTCTCCCGACGTAAAACGCGCACTACTTCAGGCAAGCGCTAAATCCCGGTTTTCGCATCGCAATGCGCCGTCGCCACGCCGTTGAAGGCCCGGATTCATTGCCGGTTTTCCAGACTGCGACTTGCGCCGGCCACTACCCGGTCATTCCTGCGCCGGAGGCAACTCACCACTACTTGCGAGACAGGCCCTCAGCCTACGTAAGTATTCCGAAACCGATACAGGGTGAACTCCGGCTCCACCGGCGCTACCGCCATGTATTCGTCGGCCTCTTCTATCTTGGCCACGATGAACCACGGGCCCGGCTCGGCCATCGCCTGCGTGAGAACACTTTCCAGCGTCTCCAGGTCGCTCACGGTGGCCGTTTTGGTGAGGCCGCACGACTTGGCAACTTCCTCCAGGTCGGTGTTGGTGGACGTGTGGCTGGGTTGCCCGCCCGTCTGCGCCCACGCCTCATTGTCCCATACTACCACGACCAGGTTCGACGGATTCTCCCGCCCGATGGTTGCTATCGTGCCCAGGTTCATCAGCAACGAACCGTCCCCGTCCAGCGAGATCACCTTGTCGTCGGTGGACAGCGCCATCCCCAGGGCGATGGACGAACACAGTCCCATGCTGCCGTAGGTGTAGAAGTTACGGTCCCGGTGGCCGGCGTGGTACAGCTCATCGCTGGTCGGCCCCAGGTTGCCAACCACCGGACTATCCCCGGCGTGGCGCAATACCAATTTCGTGGCGTCGAACCTAAGCAAAATTACCTCCGAGTCGCGTTGTTAGCAGGTTTCGTGCGTAAAATGGCCAGTTTGGAGGGTCATCTCCCGTGTCTTCCCGACATTATACCGACCAAACTCCAACGAAAATCCCCTGAAAAAATGCCATGACGGGAGAGTTGTTCGGCGATTGATATGCTCTGCCGCAGTATTTCCCGGAAACGCCCCAACCCGCCCCCATTATAGGAGCGTTGGAAGGATGGTGTCGACGGCTGGCTTGTCCGTGCGCGTTCCCACTTTAATCTGTCGTTGCGAAGAGCACAGCAACGTGGCAATCTCGATGAGGTTGAACCCACGTCGGCCAATCGCCGTTCCTACGACGACGAGATTGCCACGCTACGCTCGCAATGACAAAGCGGGTACGCATGAGCTGGTTTGTCCACGTGTCCGGGCCGGTTGCCGCCTTTCTACCCTTTGCTCTGACCGGCGGTTTCCCCGAACTGACGGCCGAAGAGGCTCGTCAACAGCGCGCTGGCGATCGTAAAGTCGAGGCACATATAGCCTATTCCCACATAACCCGTAGTCGCCAACAACGCTCCGGCGATCCCAGCGCCCAGGACCCCACCGCCCTGGTTGCTGAAACCCATCAGACCCACTCCCGTGGCCTTGGATTCTCCCGAATACTCGGTGCTGGCCGCGACCATAACCGGGAACGTCACGCTCAGACAGCCCGTCGCAGCCGTTGCTAGGGCAACCGACGCCCAAAGTCCAAGGTTCGCGGTGAAGAACAGGAAACCGCAGACTCCCCCGGCTGCCGTGGCGGCGGCGACCAACGCCGCACGATACCTTCTGCTTGCCACCCACGCAGCAGAATAGCTCCCGACCATCTGCCCCATGCCGGCTATGGCCAGCGGCAGGGCCACAAAACCTATGCTCAAGTCGTAAGTATGTATCAGGTAGGCGGCGAAAAAGCTGAACATTCCCCAGAAAGCGATGCGTTGCGTCAGATTGACCGCCACGGCCACGCGGAAAAACCGCATGGACAACAGCGACCAATACCTGGAGAAGAATGCCCGGTTGCTAAATCGCTCCCGGCGGTCTTTTGGAAGCCAGAGCCAGTTCGCCAGAAGCGCCGCAGCCAGCATCGAGCCGTAGACAATGAAGGCAAACCGCCAGCCGCCCACGTCTGCCAGCAACGCGACCATTGGGACGCTGATGGCCGAAGCCAGCCCTTGAATTGCCAGCAGGGCGCTTACCGCCTGGGCCCGCCTGGCCGGGGGAATGACGTCGGATACCGACCCGATGATGTTGGGAGGGATCGCTCCCCCTCCCAAACCGGTCAAAACCCGCAACGCCAACAGAATTTCCAGATTCGGCGCGACGGCGCACGCCAGGACGGATATCGAAAGAACCGCCAACCCGACCACGGCCACCGGGCGGCGGCCGAATGAGTCGGACAGGGGGCCCACCGTCAGCAGGGAAACCGCCCAACCCGCGAAGGCCGCGGTAGCCAACTGACCCGCGACGGCCACCGAGATTTCCAGGTCCGATGCGATTTCCACCAGCAGCGGCGGAACAATCAGAGTCGCGCTTATGGTGCCAAACACGGTAAGCGCAAGCACGGCCATAAACCACGCTTTGTTTACCTCTCTCTGCCCGGCCTGCGCCGTTTGCGTTTCGATGTTATTTGCTCCCTTTCGGAATGCCGGCCAATATCACTGCCAGGCCATAAGCCTCGGCTGGTTGTCGAAGTCCAGGGGAAATGTCCGCCTAAGCGTTTAGCAAGAATGTCACTTTTTATTCCGGGATGGTATCAGATGGCAGTGTTGCCGGAGTTGCCCGAGGCCGCCGGGTTCGCGGGCTTTCAACATCGATGTATCTCCTCAACGCGTCTCTGTGGATGCCCAGCTCCCTTGGCCAGATAGCGGGGAAGTTTTCGCTGAACGTCAACCGCCGTTAATCGGCGTTCAAGCCGCCCACTTGGCCCACATTGGCGCCTCCAAGTACATCCGGAGGCTTTTCAGTTGCCACGGGCCGCCGCAGCAAGAGATATGAAAGACGTTAGGACCTCTGACTATTTGGTGAAGTCAAGTGCGTCGGCTTGCTCATGTGCACCCACTTTGTCATTGCGACCGTAGCGTGGCAATCCCGTCGTCGTAGCAACGGCGTGACCTGTTGCGTTCTCGATGCCATCGTCAGCGTGGCCGATAGCGCGCCCAGGCCAATCGCACGTTGGCCCGACGGCGGCCAGGAGGCGTATAATTTTTTAATGATTGAAAAGATCCAATTTGCTATGTGCTCCGTTCCGATGCCTGACCGGTAAAAAGGGCACAATGGGGTGCCTCACCAAATATTGAAGAGGAGATAGAAATGCCAGCGAAAGTCAATGGCCTCGGTCATATCGGTTTCTACGTTCATGACCTGGATCTCATGAAAGACTTCTATGGGAATTTCATGGGCATGACGCTTACCAAGATCGGTCCGCTCGGGGCGTTTTTCAGTGCAGACCCTGAGGGGGTCGACCACGAGATAGCACTGATTAACGGACGGACTTCGCTCGAAGACCCGCATTGGATCCAGCAGATTTCAATGCGCGTAGATTCCCTCGATGATCTACGGGACTTCAAGCGTCGCATCCAGGCGCACGGGTACCAGCTGGACCGCATCGTCACCCATGCGAGCGCTATCGGTTGCTACTTCCGCGACCCGGAGAACAACCCCACCGAGGTGTTCTGGCTAACCGGCTATCAGTCGTGGGCCCAGATTGGCATCCCAATAGACATTGACCAGTCGGACGAAGCGGTCATGGCGGAAGTGCTTAGGTCCTGGGAGACGGTCCAAAACGTCGAAATGGGCAAGTCACCCAGTCCGGAAACGCTCGACGCCATCCGCGAACTGAACTCGGTCGCGGCCGCCAGCCGGTAAGCCCGCAGGTCGCCCCAGGCGAGCCGCTTCAGCTGCGAGTATTCAAAGACGTTAGGTGATGTCTTAAACAGAACCCGATGGGACTAAACCATCGGGTTCTGTTGTCTACTGGCGCCAACGCGGCTGAACCGCGTCAGGCTATTCCAACGGCGTTCGGAAGTATTCGATAGTAGTTCTGCGTCCCCGATTTACCGAGGACGGATGAACTCATAACCGTTGATGTTCCGCAGGTCGCGGTAACGTACGCCTTCGGACCAGGGCTGGATCTTGGGACCAACGGGCCAAACGACGTCGAAGTTGTATAACCCGACATTGGTGAGGGCGTTTTCGAAC
This sequence comes from Dehalococcoidia bacterium, assembly GCA_965220105.1. GTDB lineage: Bacteria > Chloroflexota > Dehalococcoidia > Lucifugimonadales > UBA3495 > Bin87. Next base: position 1,445,033 of record OZ244811.1, read on the forward strand.
ATGAAGGTGACGATCTCGATGGCCAACTCGCGGCGCGCGGCGGTGTTAATCTCGCTCATGTGGGCGGGTATCTTCTCGTCCAGCCACGTATGCTCCACACCGCTGCTCCAGACCGCCTGGTGGTGCAGCTTCGAGAGCTTGCCGGAATATCCCTGGCCCGGTTCCAGCCGGATGCCGGCAGAGTGGCAGGTGACACCCTGGTAGGTGCGGGCGATCAGGGTGGGGCGCAACGTGGTGTACGGCAGCCGCTGGAACTTCACGTCCACACCAATGTCGCCCCACATGGCAGCGATCGCCTCACAAGCTTCGGTTTCCACCGGCGCGCCCCGCAACGAAGGCGTCAGCGTTATGCTGAATCCGTCGGGGTAGCCGGCATCTGCCAGCAGCTCCCTGGCGCGCTCCGGGTTGTATTCCCAGCGCATTTCCGGCGGCAACCAGGTGTCTTCGTATTGACCGAACTCCCACATCACTGCCGGGCTGCCATACCCCTGCAACAAAGTGTCAACAATGCCCTGCCGGTCGATTGCGATGGACAGTGCGTTGCGAACCTGGGCCGCGTTGGCCCACTCCTCGGAGTTCAGGTCCGGGTTTGCGGAAACCCAAGGCAGGTCCGGGTCGTAGCCGGGCTGCTGGTCTTCCGTACCGATGCCCACGTAGTATTGACCGTAGAAGTTGATCGCGGCCTCTCCCCCACCTGGCAGGCGCATCAAACTCGCGCCTTCCACCTTGGCCAGCGCATCCAAAGAGTCGAAAGCGCTTACGGTGGTATCCAGGTTTCCGGTCTGGAATCCGGCGACCCGGGACGATTCTTCAGGAATTTCCCGGAAGTACATTTCGGCGAAATGCGGGGTCTTGCGCCAATGGTCTTCCACGGCTTCCATCTTCCAGAACTCGCCGGTGACGAACTCCACCAAGTCCCAGGAACCAGTGGCGGATATCTGCCCGTTGGCCTCTTCTGCTCCCAATTCATCGGTCTGCTTTTTGCTGATAATCCAGGTTCCGGCGCCGCCCGGGCTGGTCAGAATTTCGTTGACCTGAACATCCGACCAGGGTGAGCCGGTGTTGACTTCCACCGTGTAGTCGTCAATTGCCTTGGCGTGCCCGTCTTCGTTTTCCCAAATCCCGCGCATGTTGGAGGCTCGAGCGTGCTTGGAACCCTCGGCTCCGAATTGCCGCATGGACCAGATGATGTCCTCGGCGGTCATTTCACCGTAACCCTTGTGGAACTGGACTCCTTCGTTCAATCGGAAAGTCCAGGTCGAACCGTCTTCGGAGACTTCCCAACTTTTGGCCAACATCGGCACGGCCGCCAGGTCGGCGCTAACCGTCAAGAGCGATTCGCCGATTGGAGCGGTTTGCATGACGAAAATCTGCGGATTCCCCGTGAGGCTTGGGTGCCCCATAAATGGGCCGAGCTCCTTCTGCCCAACGGTGAGAGTCCCTGCCAGTTGCTCCGATGAACCCATCGCGGAACCCTCCGGAGTAGGGTCGGGCGTGGCGATAGGGACTGCCGTGGCGGCCTGCTGTTGTGGAGCGGGCTGGGCTGCGGTAGGTTCCGCCGCCGTCTGTTCCCCGGCTGGCTGCGCCGTCACCGGTTGTTCCGTTTGCGCCGTGCCGCCGCAGGCGACCAACAGCACCAGCAGCAAGGGAATCGAAAAAAGGGTTGCAATTCGGGAGGCGCTTGGCACATCACGCATAAATACCTCAAGGTGCTTAGACCTGAACGTGGGCTACATGAGGGGAATCTAGTCTCCGCAGCGAGACTGCACGAGGCGGAGTATTACGAATCACTTGCTGTCAATGACAAGAACATTACGAATCACATCAACCAATTCAAAATCAGTGCTGATACACGAAGTATTGCGGAAGTTTATGGCACCAATTCCACATTATCAATTCCCGCCATGATATTTATTATGATGAAACAATTGCGACGGAGCCACCACGTGGATTCTCGACACTGCCCGAGCCTGGCTGGGGGCTCTCTTCGGCGCTGACGTTGATCACTCAACCATCTTACAAAAGCATGTGATATCCCCAGTGGCGACCACACGGCTCGGTTCCAGCGCGTGATGGTAGCTGGACTCTACGCATAATTTAGAAAAAGTATAAAGACAGGGTAAGCTGGCCTGATCCAAATCTAATTAAAGGTCCAGCCATGCTCACCCTGCCCGATGCCATTGTAGCCCTGCTCGTTCCCTTCGCAACGCTGTTCAGCAGCCCAACCTGGCGGAAAGCCCAGGTGCTGCTGGTGGGCGCAATCCTGACCCCGGGCCAGCGCACCGTGGCGGCGCTGGGCGTCATGCGACTCAGCGACGACGGCGACTACGCCCGCTACCATGAGGTGCTCAATCGGGCGGTGTGGTCGCCCCGTGCGGCGGCTGGCATCCGGCTGGTGCTGCTGCTCCAGTATCTGGATCAGGGCAATGGCCCGTTGGTCTTCGGCATCGACGAAACCCTGGAGCGGCGGCGCGGCCCTAAAATCAAATCCCTGGGCATCTACCGGGACGCGGTGCGTTCCAGCCGGAGCCAACTGGTTAAGGCCAGCGGCCTGCGCTGGATCTCCCTGATGTGGCTGGGCCACGTGCCATGGGCCGGACGCCATTGGGCCCTGCCGGTGCTCACGGTGCTGGCGCCCTCGACGCGGTACTACCAACAGCGAGGACGCCGGCACAAGAAGCTCACCGACTGGGCGCGGCAGATGGTCATGCAGCTGCGCCGCTGGCTGTCGCAGCGCTCCCTGGCGCTGGTGGGCGACAACAGCTACGCCGTGCTGGACCTGCTCCACTGCTGCCAGTCCCTCCGTGAACCCGTTACCCTGATCGCCAGATTGCGTCTGGACGCCGCCCTCTATGCGCCAGCGCCGCCCCGTCAACCGGGTCAGAATGGCCGCCCGCCGCTGCAAGGCGCGCGGCGACCCTCGCTGAAAGTCCTCCTCGACCAGCTCCAGGTAACTTGGGCCAGTGTGGCCGTGGCCTGGTATGACGGCGCCACCCGCACCGTGGAACTCACGTCGCAAACGGCGGTCTGGTACCGCTCCGGCAAGCCTCCAGTCCTCATCCGCTGGGTGTTGATCCGGGATCCCCAGGACGCCTTCGCCACCCAGGCCTTGCTGTGCACCAACCCATCGGCGGACCCGACCCAGATCCTGGAATGGTTTGTCCTGCGCTGGCAACTGGAAGTTACTTTCCAGGAGGTGCGGACCCACCTGGGCGTGGAGACCCAGCGTCAGTGGTCCGACCGGGCCATTGCCCGCACCACGCCCATCCTGCTGGGGCTCTTCTCCTGGATCACCCTGGCCGGCCGCCCACGCGTTGCAAAAAACAACACCCCATGACCCAACGCAAGGCCGCTTGGTATGACAAGCCGTCGCCGACCTTCGTGGACGCCATTGCCCTGGTGCGGCGCCACCTGTGGCTGGCGTCGGAGGGTTTTTCACTGTCGGCAGCCAGCCCTCGACTTTGTACAATCAGGCAGCGTAAGCGAGGGCGTCGATCATCCTGCCGTATACTCCGCGCGGAAGTTTTATCAGTTCAGGCCCCAGCTCGGAGGGCGAAAAAGCTTCCTGCTGTGCCCAGATGTGCCGTCGGACCAGGGCAATGGCGTCGGCGAAAGTGGGGTTGGTTTTGGCATACCATGCCGTTGTCCGTGGCAATATGCCGCCCTGTTGTTCAATCAAGACATCCGCCGCCAGGGTCACCACGCTGAACAAACCAAAGAGTGCTGGGGTGGTTCTGGCGATGGCACGCTCGGACCACTGGCGCTGGGTTTCCATGCCCAGGTGAGCCCGCAGTTCCTCAAAGGTCACCTCGACCTGCCAGCGCAGCATATACCACTGCACGATCTGCAGCGGGTCGGCCTCGATATCAGTGCATAGCAAAGCGTGGGGTCCCAGGGGTTCCTCAAGGTGCCTGATCACGACCCAGCGCAGGTGAACCGACGGGTAGCCTCCGCGGTACCACAGCGCGACGCCCGAGGTCAGCTCGATCATGAGATCGGCGCCGTCGGATGTGGTGGCGCGGCAGGGGATCCATGGGGTGGCGGGATCGTCCAGCACCGCCGTGGGGCTGGGCAGTCGCGCTCCGACCACGCGGGGCCGGCCGATCTGACCAGGCCGTCGCGGCGGCGCTGGCTGGTACAGGGACGCGTCTTTGCGCAGTTTGGTGATGACGACAATGGGCTTGGACATGCTCTGGCAGTGGAGCAGGAAGTCGCGCTTGGCGTAGCCGCCGTCGCAGACTACCACCAGGTCCCGATCCGGCAGCCACCGACGCAGGCAGTCCAGCATCTGCTGCGCGTAGTCGGTGAACCGCTTATGGCGACGACCCCTGAGCCAGTCATAGCGGTTCGAGGGCACCAGCGCGGTCAGGAACGGCAACGCCCAGTGGCGACCGGCCCACCCGATGCGGGTCAGCAACATCAGGCTGACCCATTGCAGTCCGGGAGTCATCACCACCTGGTCGTCCGTGGAACGCACCGGGTCCCGGTACTTCCCCTTGGCCGCAATCTTTGGGCCCCAGCGTCGTTCCACCGTCTCGTCGATGCCAAACACCAGCGGCTCGTTGGACACACCCAGGCCGCCAGCGGGCCCGGTTGAGCACCTGGTGAAAGATGGCGAAGTCGCCGTTCTGACCAATCCCCAGGATGCTCAGCGCGGAGGACACTGTGCGCTTGCCGGGAGACAGGATCGCTCCCACTACCAGGAGTTCGGCTTTGCGCCAGGTCCTGCGGTCGAACAGATGCTCAAAGGGCAGCAGCAGGGTTACAATGACTGCGGGCAGGGTAGGCATGCTTGACCTCTTGTCGTGATTTGGTCAAGTTTACCCTGTCCTTATAACTTTTCTAGTTTTTGTACAAAGTCGAGCAGCCAGCCCCGATACGCAGGAACTTCCGATCGCTCTGTACCACTGACTTGTAGATTCGCTTGCTTACGCCGCTTGAAATGCGGAAAGTCCAGGGTAGCCGGCATAGTTGCGGTCGCCGCTGAGGCCCATAACGCGTAGGGCGGCAGTGACGGTACGCCGGCCTGGGGAGAGTTTCACGCCCACCAACATAACCTGGGCTTTTCCCCACGTCCGATATTGGAACAACGTAGCAATAGGAAGTAGGACGGATAGCAGGGCATCTGGCCGGGTGAGCATCTGATGCGTACCCACTTTAATCTGTCATTGCGAGGAGCACCGCGACGTGGCAATCTCGATGAGGTTGAACGCATTGCGGCGAACCGCCGTTGCTACGACGACGAGATTGCCACGCTACGCTCGCAATGACAACGTGGGTACGCGTGAGGGGTGAGCATGGGTTTACCCACCTGGTGGTCAGGATAGGAGAAATCGCCACACGGCCCTGGCTTGGTTAGAACAGCTCCCTACTGGCGATATCTGCGCCTTCTCGCATTGCCCGCAGCTTCAACCAGACTATGCCCTCGTCCACCCGGTTGGAGCCTGCCGAGGTGTCGAAGCCGCAATCGGTGCCGGCCAGCACGCGCGTGGGGTCGCCTCCGGCGGCGGCCACGGCCTGATGCAACCGGTCAGCCACCAATCGGGGGTGTTCCACGTAGTTGGTCTTGGTGTCGATGACCCCGGCGATCAACAGCATCCCCTCGGGAAGCGGCCGGTCGCGGTATACGCGATGCTCGTGGGCGTGGCGCGGGTTGGCCATTTCCATCACCAGCGCTCCAACTTTGGCTCCATAAAGGAGGTCGAGGATGTCCTCCAGCGGCACATCGTAATGGTGCGGGCCCTCGCTGTTGCCCCAGCAGACGTGCAGACGCACCCGGTCGCGAGGGATGTTGGTCAAGGCGTGGTTGATGGCCCGGATATGCAGGTCCACCAGGTCCCGAAAGGCCGCTAGCGGTTCGTCCTGATACGACACGTGCCGCTCCATGGCCAGGTCGGGGCAGTCCAGCTGCAGCGTCAGGCCGTACGTGACGATTATCTCGTATTCCTTCCTCAACTCCTCGGCCAAAGCGAATACGTAATCTTTGTGGCTGTCGTAGTAGCGGTTGCCCAGGGTCAGGGCGACTATGCCGGGCGACGCGGCGGTCATGAACAGTTCTTGCGGTTCGCCGGCGGCATCGACGACGTCAAGCAACTGCCGGCATTCCCGCTCGACCAGGTCCAGTCGCTCGTACGCCAGCGGGCCAACACAGGTGGGTACGTCGCGCATCAACTGCACCACGCGAGGACGCACCAGCGAGGGGAATTCGTTCTGGTCCCGGTGACCGCGCCGGGTCCAGGCGCCGCCGAAGCCGGACATCCGCTGGGTAACGTACGTCGAAAAGCTGATGCGTGATTGTTCGCCGTTGTTGATTACGTCGACCCCGGCCGCCACCTGCGCCGAGAAAACCCCGGCAGTAGCCTCCCGGGCCGCAGCGTCCAGCGCCGCCTCATCCACCTGCTCGCCCCGCGACAACGCGCCCAGCATCGCCACCAGCCCCGCGGGCCGGGGCAGGCTGCCGGTGTGGGTGGTCAGGATGCGTGTTTCACTGCGTTGCACGGATAACCGCTCTCGAATCGGGTGGTTGAATTACGCTGATTCAGCTGACTCACTGGAGAAATAACCTGGTCATCGCTGCCGGGTTTGTTTTGCTCCATTGTGCGCGTGGCTCTACCCATCGCTAGCGCTTGCGTATCAACCTGCCACCGTCGCGCCGACCGATGGCAAGGCAGGTTATTCGAGCGCAAATATTACTGAAATTGTCAGCGTTTGGCGTACCGGGGACAGGCTGACAGGCGCAAGCTGTGATGAGAACAGGCGCTGATCCCTATTGCGCTATCGGGACGCGCTGCATATTATACGTGGGCGCTGCGGCTAAGAAAACTAGATCTATGGTCCGCAGCAGCTAACGGAGCGAAACATGACAACTGGCAGCACTTACAAGGTAGTCGAGCTGGTAGGATCTTCCAGCGAGAGCGTACAACAGGCCATCGACGGCGCCATCAGCCGCGCCGCCCAGACCATCCGCAACCTCGACTGGTTCGAAGTGCGGGAGATCCGCGGCACCATTGACGGTGATCGCGCCAACTGGTACCAGGTCAAGGTGGGCGTGGGTTTCCGGGTGGACTCCGGCGAAGACATCACTCAGGACTAGGTCTGTCGCGCGCTTCCCAAATACGGCGGTCAACGCCGCCAGCGACGAGCCCGAGACGCACGCGTCTTGAACGGTAGTTCGGGTTACGCACATAAAAGTCGTCGTCCGGCGCCGCCAGGGCCGGCGAGGTACACCGGCAGGACTTCCGGCGCCCTGGCGCTATTCGTCGTCATTCGGGTTGATGTCGAACATTTTCTACGCGGATTCCCAGATTGGTGGCCCTGGACAACCGACGGTCGGTGGTGACCAGGGTCATGGCATCGGAGCGGGCCGCCGCTACGTACAGGGCATCGTAGGTGCTGAGGTTGCGGTGGTGCAACCAGGCTAATTGGATCAACTCCCGGTGAGGAATCCGATCAATGGGCCAGTGGACCAGGTCATCGAGAGCGGTCTCCGCCCTCGTCTGGTCCAACTCGCCGGACAGTACCAGTCGCCGCAGCACGGAAAGCACCTCAGCGTCCATCAACTCGGGCGCCGCTATCTCGGCGTTTGCGATCAGACTGTCGACCTGGAGCCCCGACGGGGTGCGGAGCAAATACTCCACCGCCGCCGAGGCGTCAATGATGTAACGGTTCAATCCCGGTCCCCGCGCAATTCACGTTCTGCCCGGATTAGCGCCGCAACGTCGGTATCCAGATTGACGGTCGGTCGTGCGGACAGCCGTTCCCGCCATTCCCACCGGGCCAACTCCCGTTCGATCGCGTTCAGCACTACGGCGCTGATCGTGGAGTTTTGAGCCTGGGCGCGGCGGCGGAGCCGATCGTGGAGGGGATCGGGGATATGTTTTACCTGTAAGTTTGCCATGCTACGAGTCTAGCATGATTCAAGCATGACCGCCAGCCGGGAAGTGGTTTGAAAACCAGCGGGATGGTAAGACACGGTTGCCCTGGCCCAGCCAGTCAGTCAGCAGAAATATGCAACGGGGGTTGCGAGAATCGGGCTATGCGATAATGGGACACCAACGGCTTATCTTGCTTTTGAAGGCGGACATCACGGTTTTCATCAATCCGAGAAATTCGTGGTTGTCAGCGGACGTAGACGATAGGATTCGCCTGCCCTGCGGCAGATGGCTCGGGATCCAGGGGCAAACACGGTAATCAGGCCCAACCGGGGGGAGCGATGACCACTGTGAGTAAAGAGCGCAGCGCCCAGGATGACGTAAAAAGCTACTTCGACGGGGCCGCCGCGCGTTTGGGGTTGGACGCTGGAACCTGCCGAATGTTGTGTGAACCCTGGCGGGACTTGAGGGTTTCCCTCCCGGTGCGGATGGACGACGGGCGCATCGAGGTGTTCACCGGATACCGGGTGCAGCACAACGGCGCCCGTGGCCCCTACAAAGGGGGCCTGCGGTTCCATCCCCTGGCCGATGAGGACGAGGTGCGGGCTCTGGCAACCCTGATGACCTGGAAAACCGCCCTGTTGGATTTGCCCTTCGGCGGGGCCAAGGGGGGCATTCAACTGGACCCGCATGCGCTAAGCGAGCGCGAACTCAACGCCGTTACCCGCCGTTATACTCAGAACGTCCAGCACATTCTGGGTCCCTACCGCGACATCCCCGCTCCCGACCTGGGCACCAACGCCCAGACCATGGCCTGGATCATGGACGAATACAGCCAGACCCACGGATATACACTGCCCATTGTAACCGGCAAACCATTGGAAGTTGGTGGGTCGGCCGGCCGGGAGGCGGCCACCGGACGGGGAGCGCTTTTCGTATTGCAGCAGGCAGCGAGGGATCTGGACCTGGATTTGACGCAAGCGCGCATCACCGTCCAGGGCTTTGGAAACGTAGGCTCCTGGTTCTGCCGCCTGGCTCACCAGGAAGGGTTTCGAATCGCAGCGGTGTCGGACATTAGGGGAGCGGTGTATAACAGCGCCGGCCTGGACATCCCCGCCCTGACTGAGTTTGTGTCTCGCAGTGGCTCGGTAGACGGCTTTCCTGGCGGGACGAAGTGCGCCCCCAACGACATTCTGGAAATGGAAGCCGACGTTTTCGTTCCCGCCGCCATCGAAAACGTGATTGGGGAAGAAGTGGCGCGCCGTCTGCCCGTTCGGGTTGTCCTGGAGGCCGCCAATCACCCCACAACGCCCGAAGGCGACACCGTCCTGCAGGAAAGGGGTATGCTGGTTTTGCCCGACCTGCTGGTGAACGCGGGCGGCGTTACCGTTTCCTACTTCGAGTGGACGCAGAACATTCAGCAGTTCGACTGGAGCGAAGAGCGGGTCAATGAGGAACTATACAACCGAATCGTACCGGCCTATCAGAGCGTAGCGGCCAGGTCGAGGGCCGGCGGTCTAACCCTGCGGCAGGCAGCCTTCGATATTGCGGTGGACCGGGTGGCCCGCACCTCCCATCTGAGAGGCTTCGTCTAACGACTTCGGCCAGTCAAAGAGTCAGCCAGAAAGCCTTGGCGTGTCGAGGGCAGGGTGAAATGGACCAGGGCAAAACTGTCATCGCGAGCGCAGCGTGGCAATCTCGTCGGGGTAACGGTGACCCTTCCGGGAACAAGTTCGCCAGAACGGGCACAACATCGTGGCGGTATCGCAGCGGTTGGGCCATGCCAGAGTACCCATCACGCCGGACATTTATGGACACGCTCTGCCGCCGTGGCAGTGCCATGTAGCTGAGGGTTTCGCCGCGGTGATGCGGACTTGGAATGGCGCGTTTGCCGACAAACGTATCAGGACAGTGGCAAAAGTAGCACCGCTGTACCGAATGGTGGTTCGGATTCCGGTTGCGAACTGGTACTGTGCTTTTAGCCCGGAAACCTAAGCGATTTTGCCTCCGTGCAGCATGGGGGTCATGCAGACCGCCACCGGATTGCGATGGGCGTGGCACAGCTTCATGATGCCGTCCAGCAGCGTGTCCAGCCGGTCCTCGCTCTCGATGGTGTAGTGGGCGATGCCGAACAGGTCGAGTATCGGCGTAGTGTTGCGTCCCATGGCGACCTGGGCGATGTTGAACTCGCCCACCTGTCCGCGCAGGTTCATAAAGATTGGTATCGGCGTTCGGGAAGGGATGCACAGGCTGGCGACGGCGTTCACGCTGTTGCCGAACCCGCTGGACTGCATGAACACCGCGGCGTTGCGACCCGTGGCGTAGCTGCCCACCGCCACTCCAATGGCCTCCTCCTCACGGGTGCACGACACCAGGTGGAAGTACGGGTCCGCGTTGATGATGCTAGTCACCTTGTCGATGGATATGTCCGGCACGTACGCAATGAGCGAGGTGTCCCACTTCTTCAGCGTATCAACGATAGTTTCAGCCCAGGCCATAAGCTATTGGCTCCTTTGTCGGCAAACCTGCCGCCCGGATTTCCTCGTCGGCGACACAGTATAGCGCACCCACATTGATGGGCGCTCCCTTCGGCCCTACGGAAGCCCCTCGCACCATCTGTCATTGCGAGGAGCGCAGCGACGTGGCAATCCCGGTGTAGCTACAACCACCGTTGCCCAAACACCCTACGGATTCCGTCCCCGCCCCGTTCATCGCCATGACAATTTCTGCTGCTCCCTTCTCCCACCGGGAGAGGGGTCGGGGGTGAGGGCCGGACTCACTAAACCACTACCCCAGCCAGACCGCCACCTCTTCCGGCGCACTCCGCACCGATGCCGACGGGCGCGCGGGCTGCCCGATGAAAAGCGCTCCGACCATCATCCAGTCCGGTTCGCCACCCATCGTCGTCGCCAGGTCCGGATGCCGCGTGGTATTCCCGGTGCTCCAATCCCCGGCCAGTCCCTCAGCAACGGCGGCCAGCAACAGGTTTTGCACGGCGCAGCACGCCGCGGCATAGTTCTCCTGCGTCATCTCCTCGGTATCGCCGGGCACGCTGTAAACATAGATCAGCGCCGGTGCGTCCAGCACACGCTGCCGGCTGCCGTAGGCGGCGTCCTGGTTGCCGTTGCGGATCATCTGATTGTCGTAGGCAAGTTGAGCGACTTCCGCGCGCTTCGCCCCGCCCTTTTCCAGCACGAAAAACCGCCACGGGTTGGTGAGGCGGTGATTGGGCGCCCAGATGGCTGCGTCAATCATCCGTTCCAGTGCCTCCCGGGGCGCCACGGCGTCGGAAAATTCGTTGTTCATCCGGCGGTTGTGGATGGCCTCATAGACGCTGACGGACGTGGCCGGAGGTTCCACGTTGCCGCTGCGTAACCGTTGATTCTGGGTCATGGTCATGCTCCTTGCGGTTAGCACGCACTAATATAGTAGGTTAATATGAACACTATATCCCGTCGCCACGCTGTAGGCAAATCGCATATGGCGGGTCGGGAGCGTGTTGCCACACCAGGAATCGGTACAACCGGGTGTAACGCTGCCGGCCGCGTCCGCGCTCATGGCGAGCGAGTATGTGTCGCGCCCAATCTCGGTCGGACGCTCGGCCTGTTGAGAAACACGCCGGTAACAGTTCAGAGTTGCGGGGAAATGAGCAGTTGACGGCAGGCGGCGAGCGGATTTAGACCCTGGGCGCGCCAGGCGCCGAAGATGGATGCCAGCGTCATCTTGCTCTGTGTGCCCTGTTCCGAGCGGGTGCCGCCGCTGATCTTGCGACTGATGACCAGGTGGCGCAGGCTGCGCTCGGCGGCGTTGTTGTCTGAAGGCGCTGCGGGTTCGGCCACAAAGACAAAGAGTTCCCTGATGTGGTTCTCCATGCGTCGGCACAGTTTGGCCTGAGTTGCCGACGGGTCGTCGAGGAAGGGCTGGCAGATGGCCAGCAGTTGGCGTTCCAGAGCCAGTTGGGCGGTGCGCCGCTGCTTTTCCTGGGGATGAGTGCAGGCTTTGGCCCGGTCGTAAATCCCGTGGACGGCGTCGGCCCACCGCGCCAGTGGCGCAGCATCGGGGTAGCGGGTGCGCTGGTCATGGATGTCCCGCAGCAGGTGGGCCCAGCACCGCTGCTTGGGGCCATCATAATGGTGGTAGGCAGCGTAGCAATCGCTGACCAATACTCCGGAGAAAGCATCGTTCAGGGCTTCATCCACCACCGTCTTGCCCCGGCCCCGCCGCAGGAAGTAGCGTTCGGTGGGGGTGCTGAAAGTCCACACGTAGCCGTTGGCCCCGCTCTGACGCCAGCCGGTTTCGTCGGCCCGGTTTCGTCGGCCCGGTTTCGTCGGCCCGGTTTCGTCGGCGTGGTTTCGTCGGCGTGGACCACCGGGCTGGCCCGGACGCGGTCCAGTATGCCGGCTACCATCGGCTGGGCCTTTGGCGCCGTCTGACGAATGGCCCCGACGATGGCGCCCGCGCTGACGCGCCGTTACTGTACGGTATCCAGATACCGCTGGATGGTGCGGAAGGGCATTCGCGCTTCTTCCCGTAGCGTGGCGACCAGGCTGAGCAGGTTGACGCCGCGGCCCTGCCGTCCCAAAACCACACCGTCCAGTCCCGCCGGGGGCGTGCAGCCGCGCCGGCACGCCGGGCAAGTCCGCGCCGGGCAAGTCCGCGCCGGGCAAGTCCGCGCAATGTAGACGTGCTCGGTGACCCGTACCGGAGCCACCGGCAACTCGATGACTTCCCGAGTGCGCTGAGTCCAGCCCCCAGTCAGGTGAGTCCCGCAATCGGGACCGTTCTCCATCACGTGCTCCACCCGCACGTGCTCCACCCGCTGGGTGGGCGTCATGCGCCGGCGGGCAAAGCCGTGGCGTCGCTGCTTGCGGGGCTGCTGCTTCACCGGCGGCTGGCGGCCCGATTTCGCCTGGCCTTCCAGTTCGGCAATCCGCCGCTCCAACCGCTCAATCACCCGCTGCTGTTCCAGAACGGTGGCCTGCAGTTGGGCGATGATGGCGATGAGGACAGCGCGGTCGACGGTGGTGAGGTCAACTTCAGTATCCATAACCTGTATATGACATAACCACCGCCACCCGTGCCAGCCTTCGGCAACCCGCCTTCGGCCAATTCAACCCACCAACTCTGAACAGTTACGCACGCCGCAGTTGCGGTGACGGCTGTCCGGGTATGTGCTACAATCTGGCCAACATGGGCCGGAGCGGCCCTAGATAGCAATGAACAACGCCTGGAGGTGGCATTATGGCCGAAGCCGATTTCCTTTGCTACTACGACTTTCGTTGACCCTTCGTGTACAACGCTGCCATGTGGTGGGCGAAAGTTCGCGAGACTACCGATTATGAAATCAATGTTGACCTGAAGCCATTCTCGCTGGTCCAGGTAAACTACGACAACAACAAGGCCGACGGCGACAACTTCAAGTATTGGGAGCAGGACGACTCGGACAACACGTTGCTCGAGCTGCGCGCCGGTATCGCCGCCCAGCGTCAGGGTGAGGAGATCTGGGACAAGTTCTTCGTCAACCTCCTGAGGGCTCGCCACGAAGACCGCATCGACCTGACCGACGCCGACGCCATCAACGCCGTGGCCGAGGCATCCGGTGTCGATATGGGCCAGTTCTCTGAAGACCTGGCCGACCCCGAAGTCCTGCGGGAAATTGGCGAGAGTCACACCGAGGCTGTGGAAGTCCACGGCGCTTTCGGCGTGCCCCTCTACGTGTTCCCCAACGGGAACTCGGGTTTCGTCAAGATGTTCATCCCGTCGGAGGAAGAGTCCGGTTCCATCTACGAGAACCTGGTTGAAATGGTTGCCGACCACAAGCACGTGGGCGAGGTCAAGCGGCCTTCCCCGCCGTGGCCGTATGAGGGTGTCCGCGGATAACCCTTCGATGCCCCAAGGCGGGCATCGACCAAGCCAAGAGCTCGAACAAGCCCTGGGCCTGAGTTTTCAGGACCGGGGCTTGTTGCGTCAGGCCCTGACCCACCGCTCCTGGGTCAATGAACAGCCCGGTGAGCCGCCCGAATCCTACGAACGCCTGGAGTTTCTCGGCGACGTCGTAGTCCGTCTCATCGTCAGCGAGGAACTCTACCGCCGCCTACCCGATTGCGATGAGGGTGGACTCACCCGACGATGGACCACCCTGCTCAGCCAACGCGGTCTGGCCGCCGTGGGCCGCCGCCTGAACCTGGCCGATTACGTCCTCCTGGGCCGGGGTTCCGAAACCACCGGCAGCCGGACCAGCCCGTCCATCCTGGGCGACGTGATGGAATCCCTCATTGCCGCGGTATATCTGGACGGCGGGCTGGAAGCGGCCCGCCGTTTCGTGCTGAACGTAATGTCGGACGAAATCGACGCCACTTGCTACCCGGACTGGCGACCCCACAACCCCAAGGCCGACTTGCAGGAGTTGCTTCAGTCCAGCGGCCAGTCTGCCCCCGCGTACCGGGTGGTCGCAACGTCGGGGCCTCCTCACAACCCGCAGTTCACCGTCGAGGTGATCGACGACGATGACCAGGTGCTGGGCGAGGGTACCGGCGGCAGCAAATCCGCCGCCGAAACCGAGGCTGCGGAGGCCGCACTGGGTGCCCTCACTGCTCGCCAATGACACCGTATCAACCGCCCCGTATAATCGAACCGCATCGTAATCACAGTTCGCACCCCTCCAACTCAAAGGAGACCACCGATGGACCCGATAATCCACAACATCAAAGACTATCCCGCCGGTTCGCCAGCCCGCCTCATCAGCGCGGACGACAACCCGCCCCTGGTCACCCTGGCCTACTCGGTCATCGAGCCCGGCGGTACCAGTTCTCACCACATCCACGAGTGGGAGCACGAGGTCTACATCATCGAGGGCAGCGGCACCCTGCTCGCCGACGGCAAGGAATACCCGGTCAAGGCCGGCGATGCCATGTTCATACCGCCCATGGTTGATCACGTTACCCGCAACGACGGCGACGGCAACATCCGCCGCATCGAAATCAATCCCATCTCCGCCGCCAGCGGCAACGCCCGGCCCGGCGGCACCGAAACCGGCGCCGGCACTCCGCCGGTCATCCGCAACCACGCGGACCTCAACGACGAAACCGGGCACACCATGCTCGGCGGTCGCGACGGCTGTCCCAACTACCTCATGCTGTACAACGGCGCAATGCAACCCGGCGCCGTCAGCCACCCCGATACCGGCGGCCACAACCACGAGTGGGAGCACACCGTATTCGTCCTGGAAGGCACTGGCACCCTGGTCGTCTCCGGCACTGAGTACACCGTCACCGCCGGCGATGCCGTCCTGGTGCCGCCCGGTGAGCACCACCAGTGGAAAAACCAAACCGACGCGCCCATGCTCCGCGTAACCTTCAACGACATCAAATCCGAAGCCCACGGCTAACATACCCTCCCCATAGGCCCCTCTCCCTCGATGGGAGAGGGCTGGGGTGAGGGTGAAATCCAGGGCGCCGATGGCGTTCCCCTCTCTTGACGGAGACCTTTGCGTAAATCGTCATTGCGAGCGGAGCGTAGCAATCTCGAACCCGAAGCTACGGTTGTCGCTACGGGAACGGGATTGCCATGTCGCTATCGCTCCTCGCAATGACAACATTATTCAACGGTCTACTCCGGGAGAGGGCTGGGGTAACGGCAGTCTCGCTTTTTCTCCCTTGATGGGAAAAGGGCCTGTGTGAAGGTGAAATCGCCAACTAATCCAACATGCCCAACTCAACCCACATAGCAGCCGTCCACGCCCACGAAGTGCTGGACTCCCGAGGCAACCCCACCGTTGAGGTGGATATGAGGTTGCAGGGCGGCGCATTCGGGCGCGCCATCGTCCCATCGGGCGCGTCCACCGGTCGTCACGAGGCGGTGGAGCTGCGGGATGGCGACCCGACGCGCTACGAGGGCCGGGGCGTGCTGCGCGCCGTCGCCGCCGTCAACGACGTCATCGCGCCAGCAATCACTGGCCCGAATCCTACCGACGCTACCGACCAGTCCGCTCTCGACGCCCGCCTGCGCGAGCTTGACGGAACGGCCCGCAAGTCCAACCTGGGCGCAAACGCCATCTTGGGCGTTTCGCTGGCCGCCGCCCACGCTTCGGCTGCCGCGTTGGGCTTGCCGCTCTACCGATACCTCGGTGGCGACGACGCCACCACGCTCCCCATGCCCATGGTCAACATCATCAGCGGCGGACGCCACGCCGAGGGTGGGCTGGACATGCAGGATTTCCTGGCCATCCCCGTGGGCGCGTCCACCTTCCGGGATGCCCTGCGGATGGTGGTCGACGTGCACCGCGCCGTGGGGCGCATCCTCTCCCAGACCGGACCCTATGGCCACGGCGTCGCCGACGAGGGCGGCTACGGCCCACCCCTGCCCTGCCACGAAGACGCTCTGGGCCTGATTCACGACGCCATCCGCCTGGCCGGATATCGCTGCGCCCGTGACGGCGACGTCGCCTTGGGCCTCGACGTGGCAGCCACCGAGTTCATGGCTCCAGATGGGCGCTATGCGCTGCAAGCCGAACGCCGTTCCTTCTCCGCTAACGAGCTAACCGACCTGCTGGTGCACTGGTCTGCCACTTACCCCATCATCTCCATAGAAGACGGTGTTGCCGAGGACGACTGGGATGGTTGGGCGTACCTGACCGACCGCATGGGCGGACGCACCCAACTCATTGGCGATGACCTGTTCACCACCAACCCCGAACGCCTGGCACAGGGCGCCGACCAGGGCATCGCCAACGCGGTCCTGGTGAAGCCTAACCAGATTGGCACCCTCACCGAGACGTTGGACACCGTCCGACTGGCCCGGCAGCGAGGCTATCTCCCCGTTATCTCGGCCCGCTCCGGCGAAACCGAGGACACCACCATCGCCGACCTGGCCGTGGCCACCGGGGCCGGCCAAATCAAGATCGGCTCCATCACCCGCTCCGAACGCCTGGCCAAGTACAACCAGCTGCTTCGCATCGAAGAGGAATTGGGTGACCGCGCCATATTTGCCGGACGCGACGTTTTCGCCAGGTTCATAGCCCCGTGACCCAACCCCTCACCGCAGGAATGGAAATCCTGGTCGAACAGTCGCATCGGCTGGGGTTGACCCTCACCGGCGAACAGCTGGACCAGTTCGCCCAGTACACCCGCCTGTTGGCCGACGGTAACCAGCGCGCCAACCTCACCTCCGTCACCGACCCCGCCGAGGTGCAGGTTCGCCACTACCTGGATTCGCTGACCGCCGTGCTGGCGTTGCCCGACTGGCCCGACGGAACGCGGGTCGTCGATATCGGCGCTGGCGCCGGATTCCCCGGGATTCCCCTGAAAATCGTTTTTCCCGGCTTGCGGCTCACGCTGGTCGAGTCGGTGGGCAAAAAAACCCGGTTCCTCACCGAGGTCGTTGAGGCCCTGGACTTACCCGACGTGGAGGTCCAGACCATCCGCATCGAAGCGTTGGCCCGCACCCCGGGATACCGGGGCGGCTTCGACGTTGCCCTGGCCCGGGGTGTCGCCAGAATGCCCGTGTTGATGGAATACGCGCTGCCCCTCTGCAAGGTCGGCGGACATTTGGTCGCCTGGAAGGGCAGAGATGGGCCGGATGAAGCCCAACACTCCCACAACGCCCTCCGCAAACTGGGCGGGGCAATCGCCGGCGTTCGTTCGGCAGACGTGGTGTCGCCTCCTCTGCCGCCCGACCGCTGGCTGGTGGACGTGCACAAACGGACGCCGACCTCCGCCGATTATCCCCGGCGCGTCGGTGTGCCCGCCAAACAACCACTGTGAGCTTCAGCGGTTTACAAACCGAGGCTCGACGACTCCACACGGCCCTGCGAGTCCCAACCCCGGGCCACGTAGTAGTCGGCGATCATCCCGTCCAGTTCGGAAGCGGTCAACCCGACCCCGGCTGCCACCCCGTCGGTCAGCGGTTCGGTCAGTGTGCGGACCGGCAGCGTGTCGTCTTCCCGGCGCCAGCCCCAGCGCTGGTTGTACGCTTTTTTCAAGTCGGCGATGTGCGCGGAGGCCCGGCGCAGTTCGTCAGCGTCGAAATCCTCCCAACCGGTAACCATGCGATATACGTTGGCGGATTCTTCCCAAAAATCGTCGAAGGCCCGGCGCAGGAACTTGCACCATATCAACGAGTCCAACGCAGCGGCAAAATCTTCGCTGGCGGCTGCGATGCCTCCCCGCCGGTCGTCGACCGTCAGTCGATCCACGTCGGGCGAGAAGTCGGCGTCATAGGCCGAGGTGCGGTTGTGGCATGCGCCTCGAGGCGTCGTGGCCAGGCCCAGCGCCAGGGTTTTCAGGCTGCGCGGCTCGTAACCCGGCATCTCCAGACCCTTGACGTGCATGGCCCAATCGCCCGACCTACCGCCGACACGCTCCGCCGCCAGCCTGGTGCCGTCGGCCAGCAGTTCTCCCAAAAACCCCCGGCGATGGCCGATGTCGTCCAGCAGGGCCAGCACTCCCTCGCCGTCCCCAAATCGGAGCGTCGATTCTCCCACGGCGTCGGCGCGTTCCCCGGCCGGCACGCTGGGCAACAGGCCGCGCTCCGCCGTCTCGATGGCCCAGGCGATGGCTCCGCCCGCCGAGATGGTGTCAATCCCCAGCTCGTCGCACCGCCGCACCGCCCTGATGACGGCGTCCGGGTCGCCTACTCCCACCAGCGGCCCCAGCGCAAACAGACTCTCGTATTCCAAACGGGAACTGACGCCGGGGCTGTCCGGCTCGCCGCGCCTGGATTTAGGCCCGACGGAAACGATCTTTTCGCAACCGATGGTGCAGTTGGCGCAATGGGCAGAGCGCGTCTCCCGGGTTTGATGCAACACCTCTCCACTAACCGCTTCGGCGTCCTGGAACGTGGACTGCTGGAAGTTGCGCGTCGGCAACGTTCCCAGCCGGTTGAACACCGATACGTTGGCGATGGTGCCCAACTCCCGATATTTGGCCGTGGCCGCGCCCAGGCTGCGCCGGCTCAGATCCCTGGCGTAGCGCCGAATGGCCGTGGTGTCCGCAATTGGCGGGTCGGCATCACGAATGCCGCGCAGCGCGATTGCCTTGAGGTTCTTGCTGCCCATGACCGCGCCGGGGCCGCATCTTCCAGCCTGCCGCCCGCCATCGTTGGCGATGCTGGCGAACCGCACCAACCGCTCGCCGGCCGGGCCGATACTGGCCACTCGCACCGGACGGCTGCCGCCGTCGTCCAGCATTTCCTTGACTGCCGCTTCCGTGTCCATCGTGGAGAGACCCATCAGGTCGTCAGCCGGCAGCAGGCGCGGGATCCCGTCGGTGTTGACTTGCAGCAGCGTGGGCTCCGCCGCCCTTCCCACGATGACCAGCGCATCGCCGCAGGCCCGTTTGAGCTCCACCGCCAGATGACTCGACGAAAGCCCGTCGGCAATGAATCCGGTGAGCGGCGAGCGCGTCAACACGGCAAACTTGCTGGACGTGGTCAGCCGAGTTCCCACCAGCGGACTCGTCGCGAAAATCAGCGGGTTGTCGGGCTCAAGCGCCGAATCCAGCAACCGCCGGCGGTCGGCGTCGGACAGCATGTCGCCGTCGTGGTCGATTACAGGCGCTCCATACCGGTGCAGCAGCCACGTACCCAGCCCGATGCCGCCAATGGTCGCGCGCAGCGCCGCCTCAGGGATGGAATCCCGACGGTACTCGCCGGTGGTGACATCTACCACCAGCGCGAATCCGCGATAACCGTTTAGCGTGCTCATCGTGATTTACCGCCAATGACTCGGAGTGAGTGCGCTACCCGCCGGCCTGGTTGGACAGCAGCAACAGGGCGTCGCCGGCTCGCAACTCCAGCGGCGCGTTTGCATCATCGGGAAGGAATTCCAGGCCGTTGCGGTTGATGGCATACCCTTGCTGCAGCATGGGTCGCGCTTGCCCTCCCTCGATGTCTACTAGGACATCACCCAGCAGCGATGGGCACAGTCGGGCCATTTCACTGGTGATATCGGGCAGCGTTGCGTTGGCCGCCACCTGCAAGTCCAGGACGTTGACGCCGGTCCTAATTCGTGCCATGCCGAAGAGTTCGACGGTGATATGGACGGAGTTGACAGGCGCCGCCCGGTTGGCGTTCATCGCGCCAGCTCCAGGGCTTTCGCCAGGTCTTCGGGCCGATTGATGTTGAAGAAACTGAGCAGGTCGGTGTCCCAACGGCGCACTTCCTCCTCATCCAGGTAGCAAACGGCTACATCATCAAAAAAACCGGAGATTTTCAACTCGTTGGCCTGCAACCTCGTCTCGATGGCCACCATGCACCGTCGGGAGTACAGCGCATGGGTCGGCTCCGGTCGCCCTTCCACCACCGGAACCACGGCGTCCGCGCCCGCCCGCAACCCGGCCATGTGCGCCAGCAGCGGGGCGGAGAGAAAGGGCATATCGCAGGCCACCACCAGGACCCAATCGGTTCGCGCCGAATCGAGGCCCGTGAAAATGCCGCCCAGCGACCCGCAGTCGGTGTAAACATCTACGGCAGTTCGGTGGGAAGAATCCAGCGGCAGCGCATCCCCGCGAGCCGTATCCGCCACCACGACCACCACGTCGGTGGCGCCCACGGCATCGACCGCACGCCGGATCACCCGCCGGATCAGCGGCTCTCCGCCGAAGGGTTCAATTGCTTTGTCCCGGCCCAAACGCCGGCTCTGGCCACCGGCCAGTATCACGGCGGTAATGTCGGTGTCGTTCGACATGTCTAAGATGGCTACTCAGTTGGCGTAAGTATAACCCATGCTGGCCCGCTGGCCGAATCGCAACGGCCCGCTGTTCCGGCTCCGTGATACCCTACGGCCCATCACGATCTCGCCAACCCCAAGTCTAACCAGCCACACGGAGCAAATCATGCCGCGCGCTGCCTTTGTTTACGACGATGCCATGAGCCAGCACGTTCTGCGTCCCGATCACCCCATGCGGCCCATCAGGTTGCGCCACACTTTTGAGTTGCTGGACGCCTACGGCGCCTTCGATAGCGATGATTCCCTCCTGGTGACGCCGACTCTGGCCGACGAAGCCACCGTGGGCGAGTTTCATTCCCGGGACTACATGGCCGCCGTACGGACTTTCAGCCTCGGTTTGACCGGTTTCCAGCCCCAGCGGTTCGGCTTTGCCCAGGGCGGCGACAACCCAACCTACCCCGGTATGTACGAAGCCGCCCTGCTGAGCACCGGCGCGACCCTTACCGCCGCGCGCATGGTCGCCGACGGCGAGGTGTCGGCGGCGTTCAACATAAGCGGCGGACTCCACCACGCCGCCGCCCGCCAGGCCAGCGGGTTCTGCGTGTTCAACGACCCGGTGGTCGCCATCAAGTACCTGCTGAATCGGGGCCGGCGCGTCGCCTACGTCGACATCGACGCCCACCACGGCGACGGCGTGCAGGATGCCTTCTACGACGAACCCCGTGTGCTCACCATCTCGGTGCATGAGTCAGGCCAGTATTTGTTCCCGGGCACCGGGTTTGCCGGCGAAACCGGCGCCGGCGCAGGAGTCGGGTATGCGGTCAACCTGCCCCTGTATCCCTACACGGATGACGACATTTATCTGGACGCTTTTGAGTCCGTCGTTCCGCCGTTGATTCGGGCCTTCGACCCGGACGTGCTGCTCACCCAGCTCGGCATCGACTCCTACCACACCGACCCGTTGACCCACCTCCAGGTAACCAGCCGGGGCTTCACTGCGGCGGTGGAATGCCTGGGCGGATTGGGCTACCCCTGGCTCGCTACCGGTGGCGGTGGCTACGACCTGGGCGCGGTGGCTCGTTGCTGGACGCTGGCCTACGGTGTGATGTGCGGCGCGGAGTGGCCCGACCGCGTTCCCCCGGCTGCCATCGAGCGCCTGGGCCGCAACAACCTGCGGGATACCGAAATCCCTGAGATCCCGGCCAACGTCCGCGCCGACGCCCGGGCGCTTGCTGACGAGAGCGTCGCCGCCATCCGCGACGCCGTGTTCCCGGCGCACGGCCTCACGCCGTAACCTGGCCGGACACCTATTCTTCGGTGCGTTGGCCCAACCTGGGAAGGCATCGCACGGCGGTCGTAATGAAGCCGCTGTGGGCCACCATCCGGTGCGCCGGACGCACGCTGCGTCGGGTTACGTTCCAGCCACGCAACAGCGTCTCGGCGGTTTCGACCCGCGCGAAACGTCCATCCGCGTTTAACGCCAGCACCAATTCCTGAACTTGCAGAATGGTGGGCAAAAACGACAGCAGGATGCCGCCGGTGATCAGCGCGTCGGCAGCGGCGTTCACCGCCTGCCACGGCTCGGGCAGGTCCAGTATCACCCGGTCGACCGGCGCACCCGTGATGCCCTCGAAGATGTCCCCCACCGTCACCTCCAGTTGCGAGGTGTCCGGTATCACCGATTTCACGTTGGCCAACGCTTTCGGCACTACCTCGGGATTGATTTCGTAGGAATGGACGCTGCCGGTCGGTCCCACGGCCCGCAGCAGAGCGGTGGTCAGCGCGCCCGAGCCGAAACCGGCCTCCACCACGCTGGCCCCCGGAAATATGTCGGCCATCGACACGATGTTGCCCAGGTCCTTTGCGTAGATGACCTGCGGTCCCCGGGGCATCAATCGGACGTAGTCACCCAGCGTGGGGCGTATCCCCAGCAGCACGTGCCCCCGATTGGTGGTGTACCACCCGCCCACCGCCTGCCCGATGACGGAATCGTGGGGCAACTCGCCGAGATGCGAGTGGAAGCTCCCGCCGTCCTTCAGCGCGTGTTGGTAAGTCCGGCCCTTGCGGTCGATAAAGAGCGCCAGGTCGCCGTCAACGAAGCGGCCCCGGTCGACAGCATTGGAAGGAGGGTAATCGGGCATGGTGGTTCATCCCTGGCACACCGCGTTGGCTGCGCCGGCAGCGACCCCACGGGTGACGATTGGGTTGGTGTATTATACAGGCGTTATGGCCGAACGTATTTTTGACCTGGATGACGCCAACGCGCTGGTGCCCTGGTTGGAGGAGCGCTTTGCCGCCATGGCGCCAATTCGTTCGCAGCTGGTGGAACGCCAGGAATATCTGTTGACCCTGCTGCGCCACCGCCGGAGCAACGGGCATTCCAGCAGCGAAGAGGAAATCGCTGCCGTGGAAAATGAGGTGTCCCGCATTACCCGTCAGCTCCAGGAGGCGGTGGCCGAGATAACCGACGCCGGCATCCTGGTCCGGGACATCGGCCGGGGCCTGGTTGATTTCCCCGCCCAGCGCGACGGCGACACCGTGTATCTGTGCTGGCTGCGCGGCGAACCGACCATCGAATGGTGGCATCCCACCGACACCGGTTTCAGCGGGCGCAGGCCGTTATAACTCGGAGTCCGCCGGCCCGACTACCGGGGCGGAGTTTCGCCGACCTCGCCGCCGCTGATCTCCAGCAACGCGGCGCGAATCTCATCGGCGTGCACGGCGTAAAAGGTGCCAACCACCCGCCCGCCAGCGTCCGACCCGCGGGCCGCTGCGCGCACCATCCCAACCACCTCGCCGGCGGTGTTCAGTACGGGACCCCCGCTGTCGCCAGGATCGACGGCTGCATCCATCTCCAGGTTCCGCCCGTAACTGTCGGGCCCGAAGCTGGTGATTTGCGACAGTATTCCGGCGTTCGCCTTGGGCGATCCTACCGTCCCCTCGCGTTTCACGCCGCTACCGGAATAACCCAACGCCAGCAGGTCGCCGGCGATATCCCGGATGGTGGCGTTGCCCAGCGGCAGCGCGTCCGCCCCGGGTGGCAGGTGGGCCGTCTCCACGTCGTAGCGCAGCAACGCCACGTCACGGCGCGCGTCAGTGCCCGCCACGTCGGCGGTGAAGGTTGGCGACGTGGACTGCCGAACGATGACCTGTTCTCGCCCCGCCACGACGTGGGCTGCCGTAACAATGAACCCGGGTTGCAGCAACCAGCCGGTGCCGTGCTGCCCATCGGTCGGGTCGATGTAAAACACTGAAGGCCAAACTTGTTGGTACAGCGATTTCAGTCCGGACTCTTCTATTCGGGTTTCGGCGACCGCCGTCCGAACCTCGCCGGAGATTCGGTCGCCGATAGCTGCGTCGGACGGAGCGCACGCGCCGGCCAGCAGCGCCAATATCGCCGCCACGGCGACCGGTGCGATGCCGATGCGGACCAATGAATCCGGGGAAATCGGCTAGATGAACCGGGCCTGCTCCCGGGGAGCGTCGGCGTAGTCGATATAGACGGTGATGACCTCGCTGAAGAAGTCCACCGCCTCCACACCCTGCTCCCGCTGGCCCACTCCCGACGCTTTCAGCCCGCCAAAGGGCAGGTGGACTTCACCGCCCAAAGTGGGAGCGTTGACGTGCACCATCCCGGCGTCCACCGTGTTGATGTAGCGGAAGGCCCGGGGAATGTCCCGGGTGTATACGGACGAAGACAGGCCGAATTTCACGTTGTTGGAGATTTCCACCGCATGATCCAGGTCCCGGGCCCGGAACACTGTCAGCACCGGCCCGAATATCTCCTCCCGTGCGATCCGCATGTCGGGCGCCACGTCGGTGAAGATGGTCGGTTCCACGTACCACCCGTCGTCATAGATCCCGCCGGACAACGTCTGCCCGCCGTAGGCCAAGGTTGCTCCCTCTGCCCTGCCGGTGGCGATGTATTCCGACACCGTGCGTTGCTGCGACTCGCTGGACAGGGGGCTAATGTCGATGCCGTCCTCCAGACCGTCGCCAATGGTGAGTTTGGAGGTGCTGTCGAGCAGACGCGCCATGAACTCGTCGTACACGCCATCTTCCACGATGACCCGGCTGGTCGCCGTGCAGCGCTGGCCGGTGGAGCCGAAAGCGCCCTGCACGATGCCGCCCAATGCCTTGTCCAAGTCGGCATCCGCCAGCAGGATGACGGCGTTCTTCCCGCCCATTTCGGCCTGCACCTTCTTCAGCAGGGACGCGCCGCGGGTGTAGAGCTCGGTGCCGATCTCCGTGCTGCCGGTGAACGAAATCCCGGTTACGTCGGGAGATTCCACCAGGGCGTTGCCCACGCTGCCGCCGGGACCGGTGACCAGGTTGAGCACTCCGGGCGGCACGCCGGCCTCTTCAAATACCTCGGTCAGTTTCACGGCGCTGAGGGGCGTACCCGACGCCGGCTTGAACACGATGGCGTTGCCGCAGATCAGGGCCGGCGCCATCTTCCAGGCCGGTATCGCGATGGGGAAGTTCCACGGCGTAATGATGCCAACCACGCCCAGCGGTCGCCGCACCGTGTAGGCCACCGTATTGGGCAATTCCGACGGTGTCGTGTAGCCAAACATCCGCCGACCCTCGCCGGCGGCGTACTCCATGATGTTCATGGCCCGTTTGACCTCGCCGCGCGCGTCGGGCAGCGGCTTGCCTTCCTCCTCGGTTATCGTGCGGGCGATTTCTTCGGCCCGCCGGTCCATGATCTCCAGGGCCCGGAACAGGACCTGCGCGCGCACCGGCGCGGGAGTGTCCGCCCACGCCGTCGCAGCCTCGGCCGCCGCAGCCACCGCCCGCAAGGTGTCCTCGGGGTTGGACAACTGGAAATTTCCGAGCAACCGGTCCTTGTGCGCCGGGTTGTACACGGAGTACGTGCGACCGGAGTCGGAGGGCGTCCATTGCCCGGCGATAAAGTTGTTGTGGGTGCGAACGTCGGCGGCGGTGGTCATCGGGGTGGCGCTCCTAGTGTCAATATTGGTCGGCCTATCGCAGAATACTACCCCCGGAACCCGGCGGCAAGTCGGCTGGCTCGGCGCCTGCCGCGTGCGTTACAATGCCGCCCGGTGGGCGGATGCCGGCGCCACCCCGGCCATCAGGCCGACGTCAAAAGTACGGGAACCGAGAGGTGTTTATTATGGCAGGCTATATCATCGCTAACATTGAGGTCACTGACCCCGAAATGTTCGAGACCTATCGCGGACAGGTCCCCGCAACCATCGAGAAACACGGCGGCAAATACCTGGTGCGCGGCGGCGACGTTGAGGTCGTAGAAGGCGACCAGCCCGCCCGCCGCACCGTCGTCCTGGAGTTCGAAAGCCTCGAGAAAGCCCGCGGGTGGTACTTCTCGGATGATTACGCCGGCCCCAGGGAACTCCGCATCAAATCCACCATCTCCAATGTGATGATAGTTGAAGGAGCCTGAAACCTCGTTTTCCCCGACGGGAGAGGTCTCGGTGGGGGCTGAATACCGGGCCGGCGCTACGCCTCGAAGTCCACTCCGACGCCCACGATTTCCACCTGCATCGAGCGGATGTCCGGCGCAGCGGCGTCAAAGGTGACGCCCACCACCACGTTGATACCGCGCTCGACTTCCGGGCCGCCGGGAATTTCAAACTTGCTGTCCAGGTGGTCGCCTTTCAGGCCGAGTCTCTGGTGATCGGCGATAATTTTCTCCCCGTCGTACACCAGAACCTCTACCAGGTTGGCGTGGGATCGGGCTCGGAAGGCGACCGACACCGACTCCGCCCTGGTGCGGTTACCGTTCTGGACGGTGGGAGTCGGGATGGCGAAATGCAGCCAGGTGTTCTGGCCTTCGTTACCCTCGATTCGCACGAAGGGCCCACAGTGGCGTATGGACGTTATTCGGTTCAGGTATTCTCCGGTCATGGCGGAGCCGTGTACCCAGGAAGTGAATTTTTGACCTGCCATGGTTAGTACCTCCAGCCGGGTGCTTGTGTCAGTTAGGATGCCGTCATTATAGCGGAGAGCGTCGGTTGGCGCTTCCCCACCGCCAATTGCTCCATCTCTAACAATCTGGCTTTCACGCCCAGACCGCCGGCGCCGTAACCATGCAGGCCGCCGCCGCTGCCGATTACCCGGTGGCACGGCACCACCAGGGGCAGCGGGTTTTTCGCCATCGCCTGGCCCGCGGCCCGGGACGCCCGGGGATTGCCGGCCGCCTCGGCCAGCCAACGATACGACCGGGTCTCGCCGGCGGGAATGCTCCGGCAAGCTTTCCAAGCCGCGCCAAAAAACGGCGGCGCCGTTCCCAGGTCCAGCTCGATTCCTTCCAGCGCATTGACTTCCCCCGCAAAATACGCGTGGAAGGCGGCCAGGGCGTCGGCGAAGGCGTTGGAGTCCTCAGCCGCCGACCCCAGCTCTGCGCCGAGCCCGGCCAGCGCCTCTTGAGGCTCCGGTTGCAGGCTGATCCGACGCAATCCCTGCGCCGTGCCCAGTAGCGCCAGCCAACCCACGGCGCATTCTTCCATGTGGAAATACAGCTCTCTGGAAACGGTTTTGCGATCAGTCATGCGTTGGTCCTTGCCAGCAAGTTGGTTCTTGCCAGCAAGTTGGTTCTTGCCAGCAAGTTAGTCCTTCCCTGCTCATGGGGACGTGCGGTTGTGCAGCATGTTGAACCCGAACCACGTCTGGCGGTCAACCACCCGGTGTCATCTCCGGGTGCCCATCGACCGGGCTGCATCAGGATTCTCTTCGGCGCAGTGCGTACAGCGCCAACGGTCCCCGCAAGCTGGCCCATGCCGGCCCCAGATGCTCTCCCCGGTCACTGGCTGTGCCGTCGCGACCGGCATAGATGTGGCGGGCGTAGGCGTCAACGATGGCCACCACCGCTTGACGTTGTTCCGGTATCACGGCGGTGATGTTCGCGCCCCATTGGTGCGGAGTCTGGTGGGGTCGCGGTCCCAACGACGCGACACGACTGAGGCGCTGCAAACGGCGGTAGGCGGTTCGCACGTCCTTTGGTGTAGCCAGCATCCAACGCCATCCGGTCCACGCTGCCGCCACCAGTATCAGCGCCGCGCCTCCGAAACCGCTTGCCCAGGGCAGCGCGTTCCGCAGGTTGAACAGCCAGACCGGGCCGTCCAGGTCGGCCAACGGGAGCGCGTCGTCGCCGAGCAACTGGTCGAAATCTTCGCATTCTTCCTCGATTTCGCAGATGAATTCATCGTCCGCCGACGAGGACAGATTGGCGCCATCGCGATTGGCCGCCTCTTCCGGCGGAATGGGTATGGGGATGGACTTGCCCGGGGTGGGCTCAAATGGAATCCAACCGTAACCGTTGAAGTACACCTCAGACCAGCCATGGCTGTGGTGGTCGGCCACTACGTATAACTCGGAGTCGGGCACCCGGCTGCCCACGGTGTACCCGGTTGCCATGCGGGCGGGAATCCCGATACTCCGCATCAGCACGGTCATCGCTGACCCGAAATATTCGCTGTAACCTTCCCGACTCTCGAAAAGGAAGTGGTCGACGCCGTCCGACCCGAACGGAGGCGGTTCGATGGCCAGATTGTAGGCGTAGTTCGTCTTTAGGTATCTTTCCACTGCCTTGGCCTTGTCGTAGGGGCTTTCGGCGTTCGCGGTGACCTGGCGGGCCAACTCGCCGATTCGGTACGGCGTATCCGGCGGGAGCTGGGTATATCGAGTCCAGACCCACGGGGCGTACTCGTCGCCCGCCGTCCGCAGATCGTCCGGCGTGGCGTTGGACACTGCCGTGGTTACCTGGTACGGCGCACCCGACTCAGCGACCCCGCGGGACGTTCGCACCGATAGCACGTCCGGTTGCGCCGGCACGGTCTCCGCTACCTCGGCCCGCAGCACGGCTCCATCCTGGTCTCGCTCCACCGATTCCAGCAAGAACGACGTTGGCAACGACGCGGCGATGGCCTGGTTCGATGCGTCGCTGGTTTCCGAAACCGCCGCACGCACTCCTTCTACCGTCTCCGCCAGCGTGGTCGGCAGATTATCGGTCGACCCGCCCACATGCGGGTCAATCACATACTTGGGCGAATCGAAGGTCTCGATGCGAATGTCCCGGTTCGATCCGATGGCCTGGCCGCCGGCGAACACGCTGCGGCTGTTGTATTTCGGCACCACCTCAAATGTGACATTGAAACGCTTCTGCTCGGGACTGGGTGCGCTGTACTCGGGTTGCCAGCCCGGTTCCTGCAGCACCGTTCCTTCCGAGATCCAACCTTCGTGGGTGTACGTGGCATAGGAGCGCGCCTTCCAGTACATGGGTACTGGAGAATTTACCTGCAACACCGGCGTGTCGGTAGGGTTGATCGTCCCCTGGAACGCCATGGCGTCCCCCCAGATGCGGTACGGCAGCGGCCGGCGGGCCGGCAGCCCGGCGAACAGACGGTTGAAATCCTCCTCCCACGTGACCAGCGGCGTGCGCGTAACGGAATAAAATGCGTTGGCCGGTCCCCACTGCCCGCCGATTGGCAGCAGGAACGCAATCAGCAGCGCCACCAGCGCCACCAGCGCCGTGTCGCTCATCGTCAGTATGCCCAGGTGCCCGTCGTAGATTCGGCCCTCCCGATCCCAACGCTGTCTCGCCCGCACCGACTGCACCCATCCGACCAGCAACAGGCCGGTGAACAGATACATGGCCAGGTATACGCTGGCGTTTTCCGGCAGGAACGTCAGGTTGGACAGCAGCCCGACCGTGCCCAGCGCAAAAACCCCCCAGAACGTTCGGTACCGAAAGAACACCCAGCCCCCCAGGAATCCCGACACCCAGGCGGCAATCATCATGCCCACCGCGAAGGGCAGCGGGTCCACGCTGATGCCGTCGTTGCGGGCGGCGAAGAGCCACATCCCCAGTCGTTCGAAGAGCTGCCCCGAGGTTTCGATTTTCAACGCGGCGGGCGCTGCCGCAGTCATGAACCAGATGATCACACCGATCCCGATGAGGATTCCCAGCGGGAGCAGGAACGCAGCCCAAAACCTGATCCGCGAAAGAACCAGCGCCGTCAGCAGGGACAGCAGCATGGTTCCCACCAGCGAAGGGGTGGGCGCCCAGTCGGCCACTTCCACCGACCACACGACGATCACCAAGTTGAACGCCAGGAACATCGAGCTCAGCCACCCGTCGGGAGGACGCAGCGCCGCGAGCAACGCCAGTAGCCGGTTCGACCACGGCGTGCTGCCCGTTCCGGGTTCGGCCGGTCGACGGGGCAATGCCGTCGCAGACGCGGTGGGTGTTGCCGTCACCATGGTCAGTAGTCCAGTTGCCTAACCAGCATTACCATGCGCTAGCTCACAGATACCGGACGCCCGTCGGTCTGGCTCGCCCCGGCGGTCTCCGGACCGCTCGCCGGTACGGCTCCGGACGACGCCAGTACCCGATCGACCCCCACGGTCACCGGCGCCGACAATGCGGTGTTGATGTCGGAATCGCGTCCCATCAGGTAAAGCGGGATATCGTGCTGGCCCAGGTAATCCGCGGCCACCCGCGCGGTCGTGCCCGGCGCCGAGCCGGCCGGGGTCTCCAGGAAAGTCGTGCGGTCGACGTAGCACACTGCCACGTTGATGCCCTGCCGCCGAACGCTGCTCAGCGCCGGCGCCCATTCCGGTCGCTGGGACGGTGTGATGACCATCAGCGTGTTGAACCCCGACAGGTGCGGGCGCAACTCATACATGAACCGTTCCAGCGGCACCGTGCCGTCGGCGTGGATGCCGGCCAGCGTTTCCATCAAAGCTCCCAATTGCGCCGGGCGGCGGTCTGGCGGCAACATCCACGGGTTGGACGCGTTGGCCGCCAGTCCAACCGGCACCGCTTCCTCGTCCCAGCGTTGTATCAGCGACGCGGCCACCGTAACGGCCAACTCCTCGGTGTCGTCGGGAGGTTCGCCGACGTGGGAACGTCGCTCCATGTCCAGCAACACCCAGGCCTGCGCCGACACGCCGATGTCAAACTCTTTGACCATCAGACGGTTCATCCGCGCCGTGTAGGGCCAGTGGATGCGTCTCAGGCTATCGCCGTAGGCGTATTCCCGCACCGACGACGACTCCGGGGTAATGGCCGGTGTGCGCCGGGAAAATGCGCTGTCGCTGGGCAGATTAGCAAACCTGCTGTCCAGGTCGGGCAGTGGCACTGTGGCCGGCAGCACCGTGTACGGCTGGTCATTGAGGAAGGTGCGGTCCAGCCGGAATAGTCCGAAAGGGTCCCGGGCCGTAACCCTCACCCGGCCGGTACTGTAAATGCCGCGCCGGGAGAGATACGTGAAGATGCGAAACGTCCGCTGCTGACCCCGAACCAGTGCTACGGTACGCCCGCCCGGGTTCGGCAGGTCGGTGTCCTCTACCACTTCCAGCCAGGATTTGGGCAACCTGGACCGGTTGAGCAGCTGGATCTGACCTTCCAGGTAGTCCCCAACGCGTCCCCGAGTGTCCAGCCGGTGGAGCCTTACCTCCAGTCCGCGAATGTTCAGCCAGGCCCATCCGTAGCCAATCCCAGTGATCAGGATCAGCGTGAATAGCAGGCGATAGAAGAAGCCGAAACCGGTGCCCAGCGCGTAGAAAAGCGCCGCCAGAATCAGAATGCCTAGCAGGATTTTGCGGCGATGTTGGCTCAGGAATTCCCTTACCATCGTCCATCAACTCCCGGGCGACGCCGATGTTGGTCGGGAGCCGACCTAGCGGGCTCCCGGTACGGGTACGGTGTTGAGCAGGTCCTGCACCATATTTTCCGAGCGCACGCCCCTCATGCGAGCCGCCGGCGTCAGCACGATGCGGTGTGACAGAACCGCCGGGGCCAGTTCCTTCACGTCGTCGGGCAGCACGTAGTCCCGTCCCCGGATCAACGCGAGCGCCCGGCTCGCTCGGAACAACCCCAACGAAGCCCGCGGAGACGCCCCCAGCGAGGCGTCATTGTGAGCCCGCGTCGCTTCCGCCAGCCCGACCACGTATTCTCGCACCAGCCCGTCGACGTACACGTCCTGCGCCGCGCGTTGCAGGTACAGCACCTGCTCCGGCGTCGCCACCGGCTGCAAATTCCCGATGGGATGAGTGTGTTCCTGCTGGGCGATGATGAGGATCTCCTCATCGAACTGGGGGTAGCCGATGCCGATCCGCATCAGGAACCGGTCCAGTTGCGCCTCCGGCAGCGGGAAAGTCCCTTCATATTCGACGGAATTTTGGGTGGCAATTACCAGGAAGGGCAACGCCAGCGGGTGGGTAACCCCGTCCACCGTAACCTGCCGCTCCTCCATGGCTTCCAGCAACGCCGACTGCGTCTTGGGGGTGGCCCGGTTTATCTCGTCGGCCAGCACCAACTGCGCCGCGATGGGCCCCGAACGAAAGCTGAACTCCCCGGTGGACTGGTTGTACACCGAAACTCCGGTAACGTCGCTGGGCAACAGGTCGGGAGTGAACTGAATCCGGGAGAAGGTGCCGCCGATCGACACCGCCAGGGAGCGGGCCAGCATCGTTTTGCCGACTCCAGGGACGTCTTCCACCAGGATGTGACCCTCGGCAACCAGCGCCGACAACGCCTGTTCGATGACGGCGGCTTTGCCGACTATCACCGTCGCCACGTTTTCCGCGATGCGGTGGGCGATGGCGGACGCTTCCGTGATGGCCACGGGCACGCCGGACGGATCGTTGATTACCGTATTCTGCACTGGAAGATCCATGCTGATGCGATTCTGCGCCAATCGTAAGTTTAGCACAGCCGGCGGTGCGGCAATGATGCCCGTCGGAAATTACTGGAGTGTTGCGCCTGACCGATTATCCTGCAAAGGCCGGCTAGCGTTTATACTGTCGACCTGCACATGCAATCCGTAGCATCGCCGCCGGCGTAATAGATGTTGGAATCCCCAATGTCAACGGGCGTTGAAAGCGTCAAGTTGGCCGCGACCGGAGTGATATATGACGCTCTCAAACCACCGCAAACTCATCTCGTTGCTGCCATTGTTGGGGCTGTTGGCGATAGTGTCGCTGGCCTGCGCGCAATCGAGCGCTCCCGAGCAACCCGGATCGCCTCCGACCGTCGCATCGTCCTCCGATACGACGCCCGCCGCCGGGTCGGAGGAATCAAAGGCGCTTCAATCCACGCCGGAAGAACCGATACCGACAGCCGACAAACCGGACGACCCCAACCCGACGCCCATCGAGGCCAAGGCGCGGGCCATGCCGGAGATTCCGCAAATATCCGGCATCGACGCCTGGCTCAACACCGATACCGAGTTGCAGGTCGCCGACCTTACTGCCGACGGCAAGGTGGTCCTGGTCGACTTCTGGACGTATACCTGCATCAATTGCCTACGCACGCTGCCCTACCTGCGGGCCTGGTGGAGCCAGTACGAGGACGACGGACTGGTCATCCTGGGCATCCACTCCCCGGAGTTCGATTTTGAGAAGGACTACGACAACGTAGCAAAAGCCATCGAGACCAACGACGTGGGCTGGCCCGTCGCCCAGGACAACGATATGGTGACCTGGTCGAATTTTGAAAACCGTTTCTGGCCGGCCAAGTACCTCTTCAACTCCCACGGCGAACAGATCTACAGCCACTTTGGCGAGGGCGGTTACGGCGAAACCGAGCAGCACATACGCAACGCCCTGGTAGAAGCCGGCGCGGACTTGTCCGACGACCCGGCGAGCCTCCCCGACGACCAGGTGCGCGACCCGGCCTTCCAGTCTGCCCGGGAATCCGGCAACGCCCCCATCACGCGCGAGCTTTATGCCGGTTGGCACCGCAACGTCGGTGTCGCCCGCGCCGGCCGCCTGCCCTACGTTGCCCAGGAGGAATACTTCGAAGCCATTGCCGCCGGCGACAGCAACGCCGCTGGCGTTCTGGACGCGACCGTCCCCCAGGAAATTCAACAGCACGTCCTGTATTTCCAGGGCCAGTGGTCGGTGGAACCGGAACGCGTCCGCCATGCCCGGCTGACGCAAAACCTGGAGGATTACCTCGCGCTGAATTACGCCGCCAAGAGCGTCAATGTGGTGCTAACCTCCGATTCCGGCGAACCCTATCGCGTGGTCATCACCCAGGACGGGGCGATGCTGACGCAGGATAATGCCGGCCAGGACATCCAGTGGGACGAAACCGGTCAGTCCTACATCCTGGTCGACACGCCGCGTATGTACGCCATCATCGATAACGCGCAATACACTCGGGAGGCCATCCTGACAATGCGGTCCAATTCGGACGACTTCGGTATTTTCGCCCTCACCTTCGGCGTGTACGCGGAGGGCCCGTGATGCCCAGGATCCTTGTTTTCGCGGTCGCCGCCGGCCTCCTGGCGGCGCTGGTCGGGTGTTCGGCCGGCGGAACCACCGAACCGCCTGGTAGATACGCCGAACCCGCATCCTCAACCACCGCGCCGCCCGCCATACAGGTACCCACCGTCGATTCATCAGACGCCGTCCTGCGCGCCGACCTGGCCACCAGGGTATTGGAGGTCGGCGACCAGCGCGTTGCCTTCCTGCTGTCCACCCAGACGGCGTTGGTGAAAGCCCCCAGCGTGACGGTCACCATATCCGGTCAGGACGGTGCGGTCGAACCCGCCGAAATAACGGCTGTATTCAACGAATGGCCCTACGGCGTCCGGGGGTCGTACACCGCGGTTGTTCCCTTCCCGTCTGCCGGCAACTACGTCCTCACCGCCGCCGTCGCTGACGACACCGTTTCGGGTTCAGTGGAAATTCCGGTAAGCGTGGTGGTCGATTCACCGGTGCCCGCCTTGGGCGACCCAATCCCACCCAGCAAAACCAAAACCCTGTCCGATGGTCTGGAGCTGACCCAAATCACCACCGCCTACCAACCCGACCCCGAGCTGTACGCGGTTTCCATAGGTGACGCCGTTGCCGAAGAACAGCCCGCCGTCATCGTTTTCGCCACGCCGGCATTCTGCACCAGCCCTACGTGCGGACCCCAGGTCGACACCGTGTCCGAGTTGCGCGCCGCTCACCCCGACGATGCCAACTTCATCCACGTGGAACTCTACGACAACCCAGCAGAAATTCAGGGGGACTTGAGCAAAGCCAGGCTCGTCGACACCGCCGATGAGTGGGGCTTCACTTGGCTGGAACACTGGACCAACGAATCGTGGGTATTCGTGGCGGATGGCCAGGGGATCGTCCGACACCGCTTCGAAGGGTTTGCAACGTTCAACGAACTGGAAGCGGCGCTGCGGGACGTGACCGGGCCGTAACCGGCAATCCCGGCCCGGTCCCGTTGCGACGAAAAACACGCCTCCGGAAGGTTATCCGGGGGCGCGTTTTTATCGCCGGCCGTGGTGATAGCTCGAAACGGCAGCGCTTAGTACTACAGTCGCAGATTGGAAACGGATATAATTGGGACAGTCTGGTGGTGATGAGGTGTGGCGGTGGCTGTGTTGAAAGCGGAAGTGGCCCGGTGGGCCGAGGGCATCGAAGGGGTGCATGAGTGCATTGCCGGACGGTTCCGCCGCCCTGAGCCTCGCCGGCGGGTACTGGACTACTTGCGGGTACTGGACTACTTGCGGGGACTGGTCAGTTCCGTAGAGCGCAAGAACGGGTGGCAACTGGCGGAGCAGGCGGGGGATGCCACACCCGACGGGGTGCAGCGCCTGTTGTACAACTATCGGTGGGATGCGGACCTGGTTCGTGATGACCTGAAATCCTACGTGGTGGAGCATCTGTCCGCCGCTGACGCGGCGCTGGTGGTGGACGAGACCGGATTCCTCAAGAAAGGGGAGAAGTCGGTAAGAAAGGGGAGAAGTCGGTAAGAAAGGGGAGAAGTCGGTTGGGGTGCAGCGTCAGTACAGCGGGACGGCGGGGCGGATCGAGAACGGTCAGATTGGCGTTTTTCTGGCCTATGCCAGCGCCAGGGGCAGAACCCTGCTGGACCGGGAATTGTACCTGCCCCAGGTGTGGGCGGAAGACTGGGAGCGGCGGCGGGAGGCTGGGGTGCCGGAGAGTGTCGGCTTTCGGACCAAGCCGCAACTGGCCCAGCTAATGCTGAAGCGGGCGCTGGAATCCGGAGTCCCCTTCGGCTGGGTTGCTGGAGATGAGGTCTATGGCAACGACCGCAAGCTGCGGCGGTGGCTGGAGCGAGCGGGAATTCCCCACGTGCTGGCCATCAGGAGCAACGAGAAGCTGTGGGTCTTGACGGACCAGGGCCTGTGTCAGGTGCGGGCTGACCGGCTGACGTCGCAGGTTGACGAGTTGGGTTGGACCAGATGCAGTGCGGGCGATGGGGCCAAGGGGCCACGGGTCTACGATTGGGCCGTCGTGGAAATACGGCCTCTTGGGGAGCCGGGCCAGGGCTACTGGCTGCTGGCCCGGCGCAGCATTGCCCAGCCCGGGGAGTTGGCTTACTTGGTATGCTTCGGCCCGGCCGGAACGGCCTTGGCGGAACTGGTGAGGGTGGCTGGGACCCGGTGGGCCATCGCGGAGTGTTTCGAGGAGGCCAAGGGGCAGGTGGGACTGGACCAGTATGAGGTGCGGAGGTGGGACGGCTGGTACCGGCACATCACCTTGGCGATGCTGGCGCAGGCGTAGCTGTCAGTAATCAAGCATCAAGCGATGGAACCAGGAGAAAAGGGGGCTGCTACGGGCCCGATGCAGAGCTGATTCCCATAACGGCCCCGGAGGTGCGCCGGCTGCTCACCCGACTTGTATGGACGGAAAATCAACTGCCTGATTTCATCCTGTCCTGGTCGTGGTGGAGACGGCGCCACCAAGCCAGAGCCCGCCAATGCCATTACAAACGCCGCCTGTCAAATCTGCGACTGTAGTATTAGAAAGTGTTTAAAAAGGGTCTGGGAAATAGCAGGCAATGTAGCAGGGCAGGCTATAGACTTGGGGCATGAGCCGAGCAGTTTATTCCACGGATTTGACGGAGGCCGAGTGGCGGATTCTGGAACCCCTGGTTCCGCCGGTGAAGCCGGGTGGCCGGCCCGCCAAGTACTCCCGCCGGGAGGTGGTGAATGCCATCCGGTACGTGCTGCGCACCGGTTGTGCATGGCGTCTGTTGCCTCACGACCTGCCGCCCTGGCAATCGGTCTACCACTACTTTTGGGTTTGGCGGCGAGATGGGACCTGGCCGGGGATTCACGATGCCCTGCTCCCCACGATGCCCTGCTCCCCACGATGCGGCGGTTCCTGGGCCGCCAGCCCAGCCCCAGCGGGGCCATCATCGACCGCCAGTCGGTGAAGACCACGGAAAAAGGGGGCCTCGGGGGTACGACGCGGGCAAGAAGGTGAAAGGCCGCAAACGGCATATTGTGGTGGATACCCAGGGACTGCTGTTGGCGGTGGCGGTGCACCCAGCCGATGTGCAAGACCGGGATGGGGCCAAGCTGGTCATTAGCAAGCTGACCGGAAGGTTTCCCCGGTTGAGCTTGATCTGGGCGGATGGCGGCTACGCCGGAAAGTTGATCGAGTGGGTGGCGACACTGACGGGTTGGACTCTGGAGATAGTGAGGCGTCCCGGGAACAGCCACCGCTTTGAGGTGTTGCCCCGACGCTGGGTGGTGGAGCGCACTTTCGCCTGGCTGGGCCGGCACCGGAGATTGAGCAAAGATTATGAAGCACTGCCGGAAACCACCGAAGCCTGGGTCTACACGGCTATGACCGGACTCATGCTCCGCCGCTTGGCACGCCCCACAGCTTTTTAAACACGCTCTAAGACAAGCTCAGGGTGAGCGGATTCCGAAGTTTGTTCCGCTCATCCTGAGCCTGTCGAAGGACGGCAACGAGATTGCCACGCTGCGCTCGCAATGACAGTTTGAGCGAAGGGGGGTACGCGTGGGCGGTTTGCCGCTATTGACACGCCTCGCGTTGCTAGTATAAAGTCCGCGCAAATTCAAAAATGGCGATTCACAACGCGTTCCAACCGACGGTACGCGCCATGAGAACAGAATCGACCGTGCGATTTCATATCCAAGGACACGCGCCGAGATCAATATTTGGCCAGGGTTCCCGGATCGACCGATAACTGCCAATTTGGTCTGCGGCCTCTGACAGGAAAATCGAGTCTGGAGGTCTAGTGATGAACCGTTACGGAATAAAGGTCCCCTCAACGTTAATAATCGTGCCCATGCTGATGCTCTTGGCGTTTGCCGTGGCATGCGGTGGCGCCGGGGCTCCGGCTGAAACTGATCAAGCCGGCGGCGACTCTGGCTCCGCTGCGGCGGCAGTAGCCCAGCCCACAACGGCTGCCGAGGCCAAAGATCAGCCGGCGGCCATGGCCAGCAACGGCAAAGTGTTGCCGGTACAAAAGATCGTCCTGGGGTTGATCACGCCCATCGACGACACTGTGGTGCCTTGGCTCGGCGGTGTCGACTTTGTGTACCAGCACAGCCCATTCATGGAATATCTGGTCCAGCTGGACTCCCATACCAGCGAATGGAAGCCCATGCTGGCCAAAAGCTGGGAGATGAACGCCACCGGCGACGTTTGGACCTTTGAGTTGGAGCAGGGTGTTCAGTTCCACCGCGGTTTCGGCGAGTTCACGGCTGCTGATGTGGAACACAGCTTCCAGGTCAACTGCCAGAAGGGTACCCGCGCCAGCTACAAGGGCGGCATCTGTAACATTGACCATGTGGAGATTGTCGACCCCTACAACATCAAGGTTCACACGGTCAATCCCTCCGCGGAGTACCTGTTTTACGTAGCCGAGTCTGCGGGCAACATGATATCCAGCAAGGCCCAGTGCGAGCAGGCCGGCGGGTTTGACGTCGCTGCAAACCAGGCCAGCGAGGGTTGCACCACCGAGTACTACGAACGTCTGGCCGGCACCGGTCCTTATCAGTACGACGGCCGGGTCGAGGAGGTTCAAGTGGATTACTCCCTGGCCTTCCCGGACGGTCACTGGCGCCACGACCCCGACTATCCGGAAATGCGCAACACCTGGGTGTTGGAAGAGGCCACCCGCTTGGCCCAGTTCCGCGCCGGTGAGACCCACATGACCGAGGTCAACCGAGACTTGGGCGACCGGCTGGTTGAGGAAGGTTACAAGATCATCCAGAGCACCGGCCCGGCCCAGCAGACGGCCTTCCGCTTTGGCGGCATGTTCTACAACGACCCGGAGAATTATGACCCCAACTTCCCCGTTACGGCCCCGGGCGAAATCGGCATTATGGTGCGCAAGGCGCTGAACAAGGCCGTGGACCGGGAAACCTTCAAGCAAGAGCTTTACAAGGGTCGGGTGTGGGACTCCAAGGTGCACTCTTTCCACAGTGAACTGACCCCGTGGAACCCCCAGTGGGACGCGGACTGGGAGGCGGAGTACGGCTATGACTTGGAGGCGGCCAAGCAGCTTCTGGTTGACGCCGGCTACCCCGAAGGGTTCGAGATTATCGTCCCCATGTATCCCTTCCCGGGCGCGCCGGAACTGCCGCAGATAGCCCAGTTCATGCAACTGGCCTGGGCGGAGATTGGCGTGGACCTGACGCTGCGGGACGAGGACCGGGCGGCGGTAGTAGCCCGGCGTCGCCAAAAGGCCAACCACGAAACAGCCCTGGCGACTACGCCCTCCTTCAAGGCTCAGGAAGCCCAGATGATGCTGTTCAACACCCATAAGGACGACGGCGGCGTGGTCTGGATGTACGAGACCAAGGAGCTGCGGGACCTGTACCACACGTTGCAGACGACCATGGACCCCAACGAACGCGCCAAGGTTCTGATACAGATGGGGAACATCAAGTTCTACGAACACGAGTGGATACCCCTCTTCTGGGTGCCCATTGAGACCATCGTAGACCCCAAAATCATCTGCGCCTGGCCGTTCCCAGGCTGGGAGGGCGGCGATCTGGGCAGCAATGAGGAAATCGAGGCGCCCCCCTGCTGATCCTCGCTGCAACGTCGCAACAGCCTGGTTTCAACGCACCGCAATTGGTGGGCAACCGTGAATCGCGGTGCGTGTCGCTGATGGCAGCAACCGCCCAACTCGGTTAGGAGTCAAGGATGCAACGGTATATCCTGCTACGTCTCCTCCAGGCGATCCTCGTGCTTGCAGTGGTGAGCGTAGTCGCCTTTGCTCTGGGCCACGCTGGCGGCAACCCGTTGGATGCCATATTGCCGGACGATGCCGACGCCCAGGTCAGGGCGGACCTGGAGGAATTCTGGGGCATCAACGAGCCGTTGCACTTGCAGTATTTCACCTATGTCTGGAACGCCGTCAGGGGTGACTTCGGACACTCGTTCAAGTACCCCAGGTTCACGGTATCCGAACTCATCCAGGCCCGGTTCGTGGCCACGATTCAGTTAGCGGGGGCCGGCATACTTGTGGCCGTCGCTATAGGGTTGCCCATCGGGGTTTTGACGGCGACCTACCGAGACACCGTCTTCGATTGGACGGGCAAAGTGGTGGCGCTGCTGGGACAATCCCTGCCCGTATTCTGGCTGGGCATCATCCTCATGTGGATCTTTGCGGTGCAGTTGGATTGGTTCCCGACCTCCGGGAGGGGTGGCATCAGCAACCTGATCCTGCCGGCCGTCGCCATCGGGTGGTTCCAGGTGGCCGCCATGCTCCGGTTGGTCCGGTCTTCCATGCTGGACGTGCTGGATAGCGAGTACGTGAAATTGGCCCGAATCAAGGGGCTGCCGGAACGGAAGATAATCTGGAAGCACTGCCTGCGGAACGCCGCCATCGCCCCGCTGACCTATTTCGCAATCACGTTGGGGTCGCTGATGGTGGGCTCCGTTTCCATCGAAACGGTCTTCCAGTGGCCCGGTCTGGGGTTCCTCCTGTTCAACGCGGCGCGCTCCAGCGATTACGCTTTGTTGCAGGGCATAATGCTTACCTTCACCACCATATACATCACGGCGAATTTGCTGGTGGACATAGCTTACGCCTACCTCGACCCCCGCATACGGTACAACTGACGCCCCGAGGGCTTAAGCGAGGACGATAACCATGGCTTTAGCAATACCGAGAGTCCGCCCGCGTCTACCGTCGGGGGGAGTCGCCGGGGTTACAAAGGAAGTACTCCGATACCCGCTGATCCCGGTATTTGTCCTCTTGGTGGTCCTGATCGTTCCCTCCATTATGCCTGGATGGCTTGCCCCTTACGAACCATTGGCCGGCGACATTACCAACCGTCTCGCGGCGCCGTCAACGGAGCATTGGTTCGGCACCGATAAGATCGGCAGAGACATACTCACCCGCGTCATCTACGGCGCCAGGGTGTCGGTGATTGTGGCCGGCGTGGCCATCGCGATATCAGGGTTAATTGGCACCGCCTTCGGCATCATTTCCGCCTTTTACGGTGGCTGGTGGGACAATGTCATGATGCGCCTGGTGGACATCTCGCTGTCCTTGCCGATAATCGTAGTCGCAATTGTGGTGGCAGCCATGGCCGGGCCCAGCATGAAGATACTCATCGCCGTGCTGGTACTAAGCCAGTGGTCTCGCTATGCCCGTCTGGTGCGAGGAGAAACGTTGACCATTCGGGCTCAAGACTACATATCCCGGGCCAGAGTGGCCGGCGCTTCCAACCCGCGGATCATGCTCCGCTACATCTTCCCGAATATTGTCAACACCATAGTGGTGCTGGCCACCCTGCAGGTGGGCTTCGTCATCGTACTGGAGGCAACCCTCAGCTTCCTCGGGGCCGGAATCTCCCGACCCACCCCAGCGTGGGGCCTGATGGTGGCCGACGGGCGTGAGTTTGTGACGGACGCCTGGTGGGTATCTTTCTTCCCCGGTTTGGCCATCCTGCTTACGGTGTTGTCCATGAACCTGCTGGGAGACTGGCTGCGCGACCGGCTGGACCCGAAGCAAAGGAATGTGTAACCCGTTGGGTTCGGCGCAAGGCAAACGGATCCTCACCGGTTTTGCGCCTGGAGCAGACTACGGAAGGTCGGATACTGCTTGACGCCTCGAATATCCGGGCCTGCAAATGCCGGCGCCGCTTGAGCTACCGGAACACCGTCCAGGCGGTGTTCCACGCCCCTCGGTCATCTTTGAGACCGCGGGTAGGTGCGCCCAACATCACCGCCGAGGCCAACGTTCACCCGTGCCATGTTTGCGAACATGCAGAACGGTGGGATGTGAACGCGTCGCATGAAATCAGGCTGCGACCCTTCAGGCAAAACCCGGCTGGCAACTCACCGGGCCTACCCGCTCTCCCGCAGATACACATTCGTGCCTTCGAATCAGCCAAGTACCTCGTTGCCTTTTGCTAACTGCGGAGGCGCCTTCGCAGATTACCCCGCTTACGGGGCGCCGCTCCCGGCCCGGATGTCCCGTCGCCTCGGAAAGGCGTGTGGTAGAAGATTCGGAACGCCCGGCAGGAGGGCTTGGAAAAGGTAGTTTGTCACCTCTGGTAACCTCTGCTTTTCAACTGCCTTGCCAACACTGGCCATCAGCCCCGGCGTTACATGATCCCGCCGGGTTCCTGGTTTCGCTATTGCCCCGGCCCATTGAAACGGGATAACCTATGACTAATGAGTAACGTCCTCCATCCCGAAACCGAGCCCGCCAATACCGTGGTCTGCGGTTGGTGCGGGGCAGCCGGCCAAAGCCCGGGCCAGCCTTGCCAACAATGCCAACGGGTCGTCGCCATTATCCCCAGGTGGGCCCGGCGGCTTCCCGGTAGCCGCAGATGGCTTTCCAGACGCCGTTTGATCCGACTCTCCGTCGCCGCCGTGCTGCTGGCCTTTGCGGCATGGCTGTATTTTCCCTTTTTCCCCAACCCTATTCAGCTGCTGTTCAAGGCACCCAGTACCGAGGTTAGCTCGGCCTCCGCCCCGGGCCAATGGTCGATGGCCGGCAGAGACCTGCAGCTCACCCGGCATATACCAGTGGCGCCGGTCCAGCCGGAAGGACGGGTCGTTTGGTCGCGCGACTTGGGCACTCCCACCCGCGGAGCCCCGGTAGTGCATGACGGGATGGTCTACGTGGGCGGTTATTTTAAGATCATCGCCCTTGATTCGGCGACCGGGCAGGTGGCTTGGGAACATAAGACTCCCAGTCCACTGGACCATTCGTTGGCGATTGCCGGCGATCTCCTCTACGTGGGCCTGCTGGACCATCGGATCCTCGCCCTGGACCGGAACACGCGGGAGGTCCGGTGGGATTTCAAAACCGAAGGGCCCATTGTCGCGGCTCCGGTGGTAGATGGCGGCATCGTGTATTTCGGCTCGTCCGATAGTTTCCTCTACGCCCTGGATGCAGTCACTGGAAAGCCCCTTTGGCAGCAAAAGATTCAGGGCGAGCTCCGCGCTGCGCCTGCGGTGAGCTATGGGCGAGTGTTTGCCACGGATAATCTGGGCAATCTCTATATGTTGGACGCCAGGACCGGCCAGAGCAAGTTGCGGTTCCGCACCATGGGAAACACCAAAGCATCCCCGGTGGTTGCCAATGAGGTCGCTTATTTTCCCGCTGGCGGCCGGGTTTACGCCGTTGACGCCCATGCGCGGGAAATCCCCGGAGAATTCCAGTTCAAGCGGGTCTGGTCGCAATTTTGGGTATGGCGTATTCCTGGCGTGCCCCCTCCTCCAGTTCAAAAGGGGGGGCAGTGGCGTTTCGATCCGGAGAAGCAGACCTCCTCCGGGTTGGTGGCCACTCCGGCGGTAACATCCGATTCCCTTTACGTAGGGAGTTTCCACGGCAACTTTTACGGGGTGGACGCGCATTCCGGCAGGGAAACATGGCGGTTTGCGGCTGAGGACGCCATTTTCGGGTCCGCAGTGGTACTGGGAGACCGGGTCTATTTCGGCTCCAACGACGGATTCTTTTACGCCTTGCGCCGTGCCGACGGAGAATTGATCTGGAAGCTCCCGTTGGAAGCCCCCATCGAGATATCGCCGGTATTTGCCGACGGGCGTTTCTACGTCAGAACCAGCGAAGGGATGCTGCACGCCATCGAGTGACGTAGCTGCCTCCAACGGCATGACGCCCGGCGCAGCAATCCCTGTTCCAAACTAGCCGGCATCGGTGACGGCGCAGGTCCAGGTCGCCTGGGCGCCGCTCCATGGGACGACATTCTCCCCGCACG
Source organism: Dehalococcoidia bacterium (assembly GCA_965220105.1). Lineage (GTDB taxonomy): Bacteria > Chloroflexota > Dehalococcoidia > Lucifugimonadales > UBA3495 > Bin87. Next base: position 1,488,532 of record OZ244811.1, read on the forward strand.
TGATTGCCAGAGCGTAACTTAGGGTAGGCAACGGGCGTGGAGCCCAAGCCTGATTGAGGTAGCGGGTTTACGTCCTCATGCGTACCCACTTTGTCATTGCGAGCGTAGCGTGGCAATCTCGTTGTCGTAGCAACGGCGGTTCGCCGATGTGTGTTCAACCTCATCGAGATTGCCACGTCCCTCGGCGAGCTCGGGATGAGTGGGGCTCCTCGCAATGACAGATCAAAGTGGGTACGCGTGAGGGTTTACCTCTCCTTGTCTGCCGCGGCCCGGGCGTTTAGAATTTGGCATTGAGCCAAGTTGGGTAACCTGAAATTAATCGGCAGGAGCGTACGAATGGATGTTGGAATGATGATGATCTTCTCGAGTTACGGCTGGGAAGAAGGCTCGGACGGCCAGATGTGGGAGGAGGAGCTGCGCCTCGCAGAAATCGCTGCCGATGCAGGCTTCGATTGCCTGTGGTCTGCGGAACATCATTTCAACGATTATTCCTTCGTACCCGACAACATCCAGTTGATGACCCACATTGCGGCGAAGCATCCGAACATCGACGTGGGGACAGCCGCCGTGATCCTGCCCTGGCATGACCCGTTGCGAGTGGCGGAAAATGCCGCCGTCCTCGACTTGTTGAGCAATGGCCGCTTGCGACTCGGGTTCGGGCGAGGCCTGGCACGGCGTGAATTCGAAATGTTCGGCATTAGCATGGATGAATCGCGAGAACGTTTTGACGAAGCGGCGCCGATGATAGTCGAGGCCCTCAGGACGGGGTTCATAGAGGGCGACGGGACGTTCTACCAGCAGTCTCGCACGGAAATCCGCCCCCGCCCCCAGCATTCCTTCGACGGCCGTATCTACGCGGTCGCCGCCAGCGAAGAATCGGTCCTCTCGGCGGCCAAGCTCGGCGCGCACATCATCATGTTCGCCGACCGCCCCTGGGAGATGCGGATGCCCGGGATCGAACGTGGCCGAGCCCTGCACCGCGAATTTCACGGCACAGAGCCGCCAGCCCTGATGCTCTCGGAATTCGTCGTCTGCGGCCCTGACAATGCCCAATGCGAGGCAGAAGCGCGCCAATATCAAGGCAAATTTGTCGAGAGCAATTTTTACCACTATGAATTTCTCGGGGATCATTTCCGGTCTGTGAAGGGTTACGACGCCTATCAACAGAAGGCGGAGATCGCGCGTTCCGCCGGCCTCGAAGGTGCTATCGACGGTTTCATGCGAGCGGCCAGCTGGGGCACGCCTGACCGCATTCTCAGGGGGCTTGAAGAACGCCGCGCGCTGCTGGGCGATTTCGAGCTGAACGTCGCCTTCCGCTTTGGCGGCACGCCGTTCCACATCGCGGAACGGGGCCTGAAGCTCTTCGCCGAAGAAGTTCTACCAGTCCTGAAGTCCTGGTAGCAACACCGGATTGTCTGACTCAGGGGATTGCGACACCGAGACTGGAGATCCGGCATGCGATCAATTGACATCCACGCCCACATTACTCCTCAGTGCTTCTGGCGTGCCACCAGCGACGGCGGCAGCTGGCACGGATTGCGGCGGGAGCGCGACGGCCGGGGGCAGGAGCTGCTGGTATCGGGGCAGGAGAGGGGCCAACTCCCTCCCAAATCCAGTTGGACGCCGGAGCAGCGTCTGGCAGACATGGACTCGCTGGGCGTGGACGTTCACGTAATCTCTCCGTTTGCCGGGCTTTATAACTACCACTTGGACACTGCCCTGGCCGTGGCCACGTCCCGTGAGACCAACGACGAGATCGGGCAAATGACCCAATCCTGGCCGGACCGTTTCGCCGGCCTGGCGACCCTACCCATGCAGGACGTCGATGCCGCCGTAGCCGAACTGGATCGGGTAATGGTCCAGATGGGTTTCAAGGGCGCCGTTATCAACGACCATGTAAATGGCAGGTTGCTGGACGAATCGGAATTCCTGCCCTTCTGGCAAGCGGCAGAGCAATTGGGCGCGCTGATTCTGTTCCACCAGGGCGGCGACACGGTGGTCAGCCCGCGCATCCGTCGCTACCACCTTCCCAATACGATCGGGAACCTGGCGGACCGGACGTTGACCTTCGCGTCCCTGGTGATCGGCGGCGTGATGGACGCCTGTCCAGACCTGAAAATTTGCCTGTCTCATGGCGGCGGGTACGCCTGTTACGGCGCCGGCCGCATGGATCGAGGCTGGCACGGGCTGAGTGAGGAGGAAAGGCGGAGCATGGAGCCACCCACTTCCTACCTCTCCCGTTTTTACTACGACAGCATCGTCTACACCGAGTCGGCGCTGCGCTTCCTGATCGACGCGGTGGGAGTGGACCGGGTATTGTTCGGCACCGACTGGCCTTACGACATGGCGCAGGACTGGCCGGTTTCCTGGGTTTTGAGCCTGCCGGGCCTTACCGTCGAAGAGAAGGAAGCGATCCTGTGGAAGAATGTGGAGCGCGTGCTGGGCCTGTAGGCCCAGCACGCAGCTCAGGCGACTCTCCGGAGGCGAAACTTGCGGAAGATAGACGTGCACGCCCACTACATCCCCGCCAGCGTCGTGGGCGCTGAGACTCGTGGCGAGGACTGGTACGGGCTGGTTTATTCGGAAAGACCCAGCCCAGGCTTCGACGATCCCAACGGTCGCCGGGTGGTCATCAACAGTCCCAAGCTTCGATTTACGCCGGCCGAACGGTTGGCCGACATGGACGCCAGCGGCACCGACGTGCAGGTGGTATCGATCCACACCCCTTTCTTCGGCTACAGCTGGGATTCTGTTCAGACGCAGGAGATGGCTCGGGAAGTGAACGATGCGATCGCCGAGCTGGCCCGTCAGCATCCCCAAAGGTTTGTCGGTATGGCAACGCTGCCAGCCCAGGACGTCGCCGCATCCATCGACGAGCTGGAGCGGGCGGTAAATGTGCTCGGACTGAAAGGCGCCGAGCTGGACGCGGTGGTGAACGGCGAGAATTGGGACGAACCGCACTTTCTGCCATTGTTCAAAGCCGCCGAGGAGTTGGGCGCCCTGCTCTTCTTCCACCCGCAGCCCCAGGCCAACATCGTGGCGCTGGAACGGTCGCGCAAGTATTCGTTACCCAACAGCGTGGGCGTACCGCTGGAGGACGCCATGGTGGTGGCGACACTGATCTTCGGGGGGATTTTGGAGGAGTGCCCTAACCTGAAGGCGTGCATCGCGCACGGGGGCGGCCCAGCCTGCTTCGGCATGGGCCGGATGGATCACGGCTGGTGGGTACGCCCGGAAGCCCGGGGCAATATCACCAGACCGCCGAGCACCTACCAAAAGCAGTTGTACTACGACTTCCTCACCAGCAGCGAACCCGCCTTGAGGTTCCTCATCGACGCGGTGGGCGCCGACCGGGTGGTGATGGGCAGCGATTGGCCTTTCGTCGAATGGGACCCGTCTCCGGGTGGTTGGTTGGATGGCTTGCAAAGCCTTTCCCAGGAGGAAAAGGAAAAGATCGGTCACCGCAACCTGGAACAGTTGTTGGGGATTCAGGCGACTGATCCCGGTTGAAATCGGCATTAGCGGATCGGATGGGTCTGCGGGCGGGAACATCCCGTGGTTGCCATTGCTCGCCCCGTCGCCAGTGAGCCGGCGGTCGCCCCCGTTACGCAGTGGCATGGCGCACGGCGCACGGCGCATTCACCGCCAAAGGGTTTTAGGAGGACACACGTGTACAAGATCGGGATCGACGTTGGAGGCACCTTTACCGATTTCGTCGTAGCCGGCGAAGGGAAGCAGCCGCGTTTCTTCAAGACTCAGTCCACCACCGAGGACCCTTCCATCGGCGTGATGACCGGGTTGCAGGAAGCCGCAGCCGCCTACGGACTGTCTTTGGATCAGTTGCTCGGCGACACGGACCTGGTGATCCATGGGTCGACTGTAGCGACCAACACGCTGGTAGAACGCAAGGGGGCCAGGGTGGGCCTCATCACCACCGACGGCTTCCGTGACCTCCTGGAAATGCGCGAGGGGTTGAAAGAGGACCGGTACAACCTCAGGATGACCCCGGTCGAGCCGTTGGCGGCCCGTTACCTGCGCGTGGGCGTTCCGGAACGGGTTCGCGCCAACGGTTTGGTCGAACTCCCCCTGGACCAGGACGCTTTGGTCCGAAACCTGGAGTTCCTGGTCCAGGAGGGGGCCGACGCGTTGGCGGTCTGTTTCCTGTTTTCATACCTCAACCCCTCCCACGAACAGCAGGCCTGGGAAACCATTCACCGCCGCTACCCGGACCTGTACACCTCCCTCTCGCACGAGGTAATTCCCCAGATCAAGGAATTCGACCGGCTGAGCACCACGGTAATCAACTCTTACGTGGGCCCGGTGTTCAGCCGTTATCTGCTGCATCTGAAGAACCGGTTCGAACCCTACCCCCAGTTGCAGGACGTGCTAATCATGCAGTCCAATGGCGGCGTGGCCCCGATAGACGACTCCAGCCGTATGGCAGTGCGGGCTATCCTGTCCGGCCCAGCGGGAGGGGTCAGCGCCGCCGCCCACATCGGGCAGTTGTTGGAGGAATCCAAAGTCATCGCCTTCGACATGGGCGGTACCAGCACTGACATCTCCCTGATCGAAAACGGGACTCCCCACATCACCAACGAGAAGTTCGAGGCCGGGTGGAAGATCGCCGCCCCGATGATCGACATCCACACGCTGGGCGCTGGCGGGGGCAGTATCGCCAGGGTGGATGACGGAGGGATTCTCCATGTCGGCCCGGACAGCGCCGGCGCTGAACCCGGCCCCGCCTGCTACGGCAGGGGAGGAGTGAATCCCACCGTAACCGACGCCAGCCTGGTGTTGGGCTATTTGGACGCGGCGAATTTCCTGGGCGGCCGGGCCAGTCTCGACTCCCGGGCCGCCGAGCGATCCCTGGCCGAGCACGTGGCCACACCCCTCAATCTGACCAATGTTGAGGCCGCCTACGGGGTGTTCAAGGTGGTCTGCACCACCATTGCCCAAGGCGTAAGACTGATGTCGGTGCAACGAGGTGTCGACCCGCGAGCATTTACCCTGCTGGGGTTCGGCGGCGCGTCGGGCCTTCACGCCGCAGAGGTTGCCCGTCAGTTGCAGGTGACGAAGGTGTACATACCTGCGTCGGCGCCGGTGTTGTCGGCCTACGGCATGTTGAACACCGACATCAAATACGACTTTTCCCGTTCCTATCCCGTGAGCCTGGACCGGCTGAACCCGGGCGAACTCCGGTCGATCCTGGACGAACTGGAGACCCAGGGACGGGATAAGCTCCGGGGCCAGGGCGTCGCTCCCGAAGCGGTGGAATTTTATTACTCTGCTGACATGCGGTACCTGGACCAAGTCTACGAAGTCTCCGTGCCGCTACCAGATCCCACGCTGCCGGACTCGGTGTTTCTGTCCAGATGGACGTCCAATTTCCACCAGAGATACCAGGAGCTCTACTCCTATAGCCAACAGGACCAGGAGGTGCGGTTGGTCACTCTCCGGGTGACGGCAGTCGGCAAGCTCCCCAGGATGGCCCAGCTGGACCGGACGGAGGCTGAGAGTACCGCCAGCGCATCGGGCAGCCGCTGGATCTTTTTGGGTGAATGGCTACGGGCGCCAACCTATGCTACCGACTCCCTGCCCACTGGCACGGAGATCGCCGGCCCGGCGATTTTGGAGTCAGATTTCACTACCATCCTGGTATGTCCGGGAGATTACGCCACGGTCGATGCCATGGGCGGCATCGAGTTGCGCGTCAACCAGGAAACCCCCGCGGGTGTCCCGAATGCGACGCCCGATTCCGTCGGTATGGAGGGTCCAGATGGCCTCGGGGAATACGATCCCATCACCATGGCGGTGGTGGAGCACCGGTTGGAATCCATCGCTCAGGAGATGACCGAGGCGATGCTGCGAACCGCCATGTCCCAGATCCTCAACTCCAGCCGAGACTTTTCCACCGCGATTCTGGACGGTGACTGTCAGCTGGTGGCCCAGGGCGAAGGGATACCGGTGCACATCAGCGCGCTCCCGGTGGCCGGCGCTGCCGTCCGGGACTACTTTGGGGAGGATGTCTCCGAAGGAGATCTGTTCATTCTGAACGACCCCTATTTCGGCGGCAGTCACCTGCCCGACATCACCATCATCCGGCCCATATTTCACCAGGGACGGCTGCTGTTTTACGGGGTGAACCGAGCGCACCACAGCGACGTCGGGGGAGGCACCCACGGCGGTTACAATCCCGGCGCCAATGAGATATTTCAGGAGGGCCTTCGCATCCCTCCCCTGAAGCTCTATGACCAGGGCGTTCCCAGGCACGACCTGCTCCAAATGCTGTCAGCAAACGTCCGGCAATCGGAGAATTTCCTGGGCGACCTCAACGCGCAGATAGGCTCGGTGATGTTGGCCGCCCAGAGGATCGAAGCGCTGCTGGCCGACTACGGCGCCGACCGGTTGATGGCCGTCGTAGCCGGAATCCTGGACGCCACCGAGAGCCAGGTGCGGCAGTTCATCTCCGAGTGGCCCGACGGCGTGTACTACGGGGAGTCGTTGGTCGACGATGACGGGTTCGACAGCAAGCTGGTGCCCATCAGGGCGAAAGTAACTATTGCCGACGACTCCATGACCATCGATCTCTCCGAGTCTAGTCCTCAAGTCGAAGGGTTCATCAACAGCGCTTACGCCAACACCCGGTCCCTGGCCCACGCTGCCATTATGTACCTGGCGCCGATGGATGTGGCCCGCAACGAGGGTTCCATGCGGCCCGTCCAGATAATCGCCCCCAGGGGACTCGTCGTCAACGCCAATCCTCCCGCGCCGGTGTGCATGAGTACCAACCACTGCGCCGAAGAGGTGGTGGAGGCGGTGTTCAAGGCATTGGCTCCCGCCATCCCAAGCTCGGTCTCTGCCGGGTTTTCCCGCCGGCTCCGCTACGCAATCACCGGGATCGACCCGAGGTCTGGGCGACGCTTCATCTGGCACTTCTTCCTGGCCAGAGGCGGTGGCGGAGCCTCCGACGGCTACGACGGTTGGTCCAACGTCGGTGAGGTTAACGTGGCCGGAGGCATACGGTCGCCCAGCATCGAGGTGACCGAAGAGCGGTTTCCATTCTTCATCAAGCGCCACGAGTTTCGGCCCGACTCGGGAGGAGTCGGCGCGTGGCGCGGCGGCCTCGGAGCAGTGTGCGACCTGATCTACGAAGGGGAAGGTCCAGCCCTGCTCAACACGGCGGGCGACGGCGTGGTAGTGCCACCCTTCGGGCTGTTCGGCGCAACCGATGGTTTGCCGCACCACTACACGATCGTTTCCAACGGCGCGGAACGGGTGTTGGGGTCGAAAGAGGTGGGGGTCGTCGTCAATCCCGGAGACCACATCATCTGCCTCTCCTCCGGCGGCGGCGGTTACGGTCGCCTGGAAGACCGGGATAAAGAGGCATTAACGTGGGACCTGAAAAACGGATATGTGACTGAGTGAGGAAGGAGAACGGCTCGCGCGTACCCCTTTTAATCTGTCATTGCGAGCGTAGCGTGGCAATCTCGTCGTCGTAGCAACGGCGGTTCGCCGACGTGTGTTCAACCTCATCGAGATTGCCACGTCGCTGTGCTCCTCGCAATGACAAAGTGAGTACGCATGAGAGGAGAACGGCGGTTGACCTACTCCTCCGCCACCACGTAGTTCCTGAGCGTGCCGATACCGCTGACCTCCACCTCGATGGTGTCTCCGGGGAACATGTCCCCGTCGGCTCCCTCGGTCCCCATCCACAGGACGTCGCCAGGGTACAGAGTGGCATAGTTGCTGAGTTCGTGAATCCAGGTGGCGGTGTCCCAGATCTGGTCGGCAGACGAGAAGTCCTCCCACACCTCACCGTTGTGGCGCACGATGATGCGGAACCCCTTGGGGTCGAGATCGGTGACGATCCAGGGGCCCATGGGCTTCCAGGTATCGCAATTTTTGCCCCGGAACATGGTGCGGTCGGCCTGCTGCCAGGGCCGCTGGCTGATATCGTTGCCTATGGTATAACCGAAGACGTAGTCCAGGGCTTCGCTTACCGGCACGTTGCGGGCTTTCTTGCCTATAACCACCGCCAGTTGACCTTCCGGCTGGACCGCGCCGGAGGACTCGCCAGGAACGACAATGTTTTCTTCCGTACCGATGACGGCGTGGACTGATCGATAGTTGGGTGAGGGGCGGTCCGGATATGCGGGAGGCGCTCCTCGTCGCGCGGCCATACCTTCCACGTGTCCCCGGTAGTTGGGTCCGGCGGCGTACAGCATCGGGGGCCTGATGGGCGCCAGCAGCTTCACCCGGTCCAGGGCATAAGAATGGTTGGTGACGGCATAGTCTTCCAGCGGATTGCCCCACACCTCGGTCACGTTGTTGCCTTCCACGATGCCAAAACTGGTCTTTTCGTCTATTTGAAAGCGGCACCAAATCATGGGTCATCTCCTTTTGAGACCGTCTTTTGAGGCTATTCGGGCGTCACCAACGATTCAGCTTCTGCACCGGAGAGCACCCGCAGGATGTTGGCGCAAGCGAAGGTGGCCGCCCGCAGCGCCGTTTCTCCGCTTTGGCCAGCCATGTGCGGTGTTATGACCACGTTGTCCAGGTCGAATAGAGGGTTGTCCGCCGGCGTTGGCTCTACCTCAAGAACGTCCAATCCCGCCCCGGCAATCTTCCCTTCCGTGAGAGCCCGATAGAGTGCTGCCTCGTCCACCACCGGACCCCGGCACGCGTTGATCAAGAAAGCCGTTGGCTTCATCATCTCAAACTCGCGGTCGGACATCATCCCCCTGGTGCGTCGGGTCAAAGGCACGTGGAGGCTGACGATGTCGGAGGACTCCAACAGTTCGTCAAAAGGCCCCGGTTTGGCCTTGAGTTCCCGCTGGATGTCCTGCGGGATATCGATGACGTCGTGGTAAATCGTCCGGGTGTCGAACCCGGTGAGTCTCTTGGCGACGTGCTTGCCAATGCGCCCGAGTCCGACGATACCCACCGTCTTGTCGGTGAGCTCCGATAATTCGGTCTGATAAAGGGCGCCGCGCCATTGACGTTGCCGGGTGGTGCTGTCCCATTGAGCCATCAGGTTCCTGGCGATGCTTATCATCAAGGCAATGGTTTGCTCAGAAACCGAGATGGCGTTGGCTCCGCCGTTGTTCGCTACCGGAATGCCCATCTCCAGGATGGTCTCCAGATCCAACCGGTCGTAACCCGCGCTGAGAGTCTGGATCAATTTCACGTTGGGGCATTCCTTCAGTACGTTGACCGAGATGTCGCTGGATATGATGGCGTCGGCTTCGCGGCATAGATCGATTTTTTCCGCCTCCGATAAAGCGGCGTCCACAACCGTAACCTCCAAGTCGTCGGGGGCCTGGGCCAGCATCACCTCGGCACGTCCTCCCACTCCGCTGAAATAAGCAACTTTCCAAGAGGGCATTTTGGCTATCTCCTTCGCGTTTAGCCTGGAATAGTCTGCACTTCCACCGCAATTATAGATGGGGCAGAGGCAGTGTCAAAACTGTTCGGGGCGACCGAGTGTTTTGCATCAACCGCGCTCTTGAGATGCTTTCAAAGTAGCGTCCGCAACCTGGAGCCGTCAGGTGACGAAGGGGAGAACTTCCTCCGTGAACCGCGCCAGCTGACCCATCTGGTCCGGAGCAGCGAACCTGACGATGAAGTAATCGGCCCCGCGTTCTTGGTACGCCTCGATCGCGTCGATGCACTTCTGGGGCGGGCCGAACACGCACAGCAGTTGTTTGCTGATGACGTCGTAGGGAACGCTGTAGTACGCCCGCATGAACTGGTCGCCTTCGGCCAGGGCAGCGTCGGTATCATCCTTCAGATTTATCGAGATATACAGGCAACGGCCTATGCCCGCCGGGTCCCGGCCCACTTCACCAGCGCATTGTTCGATCCTTTCCCAGCAACGGTCGAACAGCTCCACCGACGGAACGTTGGTGATCCAGGCGTCGCCCAGCTCGGCGACTCTGGCCAGGCCCCGCTGCACCCAGTTGCTGGAAATCCAGAGGGGGATGGACAGCTGGACCGGTCGGGGTTCCAGCTCGACGTTCTGGAGTGGATAGAACTCCCCGGACGTGCTGACCGGCTCTCCCGTCCACAGGGCGCGCATGGTGCGGATGCTCTCCTCCATTCGGGAGGCGCGTTCCGTTATCGGAACGCCGACCGCCGCGTGTTCATCGACGAACATCTGGTTGTTGCCGCGGCCCGCGCCGAGGCCCAGGATGGTGCGCCCGCTGGAGATGTTGTCGATGGTGGACGCGGCGTGGGCCAGGTGGACGGGATGGCGCAGGGCGTTGAGCAGGACGGCGGTTCCGACCTTGACCCGGTTGGTGCGGGCGGCGATGGCCGCCATGGCCGTCAGGGGCTCCAGGCGAGGCTTGGAGGTGATGCTGTCGCCAACCCAGACGGAGTCATAGCCAAGCCGCTCCGCAGTCTCGGCCATCTGCCAGGTCAGTTCCACCCTGGGGCCGCCGCTGTCGGCGTACACCAGCACACCCCTGGTGGGAAGCAGGACCCCGAAGTTTTTCACCAGTGCCATTCCGTTTCGATTCTCCCGGGCGAGCGTTTATCCGCACTTTGGGCGACGGGGGCATTATACATTGCCGGCTTTCGCGGTGCGATTGGCACGGTGCGGTCAGCAGGGCCTTTTCAAAGTCGGTGTATTGACCAATTCCGCTCGTCCTGAGCCTGTCGAAAGACGATCGCCGATGGTTCGACAAGCTCACCATGAGCGGAGGTTGGGGGACTTTGAAAAGGCCCACGCCGGACTTGCTCGGGGTCTGGACGTTTTTGTGCCGATGAACATTGAACCCTCCGAAACGGGTTAAAGGAATGCGCCGTTGATTCCCGGTGTCGGCAGGGAGGAACAGTTATACTGACACGGCAAATTGCCTTATTGAAGATTAAACCCCGCCCGAGCCTGGCAGGAGAACCTGAAGGAGGAACACGCCAATGCATTGTGGAGTGATGGTCACTGGTTACAACCAAGGTGACTGGGACCGTCTGATGGAGGGAGATTACGACCGCCCGCCGACGGTACCGGACGCCAGGAATATGGATGACACCCTCTATATGGGGGAACTAGTCGAGCCGCTGGGGTTCGATTCGATCTGGGCAACCGAACACTACGGCTCCGCATACTCGATGCAGCCCAACCCATTGCAATACCTGGCATATTGGGCGGGCCGCACCAGCCGGGTCGATGTGGGTACCGCGGTCATCGTCGCGCCGTGGTGGAATCCGGTGCGGCTGGCTTCCGAGATCTCCATGCTCGACATCCTGCTGAAAGGCCGGCGCCTCCATCTGGGGATCGGCCGCGGAATCGCGCCCCACGAGTATGCTTCGCTCGGCTATCCGATAGATCAATCGCACAAGTATTTCTACGACGTAATCAACGCCATCAAGGCCGCTGACGGCGCGGAACGCTTCGATTTCCAGGGCGAGGTCTACGATATCCCTCCGACCAGCATCCGGCCTCAGGCCCGCCATAAGGGTGAACTGACCAAGAACATTAAGGTGGCGTTCACTACCGAGGCGTCAGCAAGAATGGCTGCCGAGAACGGTCTTGGGCAGATGTTTGTTGCCGGCGACAATGTCGAGGAGATGACCGATAAGGTGCGAAGGTTCAACCAGATTCGGAGCGAACTGGGCCTTCCGCCCGACCAGCCTACCACTTTGTTGTGGATGTATTGCGCCGAGACGGCGGCGGAGGCCGAAGAGGGATGGGACTACTTCCATAACCAACTCACCGCGGCCCAGCACCACTACTTCGAATGGAACAATCCAGGCTATGAGGGTATACACGGCTACGAGGAATATCTCATACGCCAGAATGCCGACGTCGGTACCGCGGATGCCAGTTTCGCCGCCCGGCGTTCAACCCAACCCATCGGTACGCCGGACGAGATCATCGAGAAGATCAGGGCGCTCCAGGAGACCATCAGCCTGGAAAAGCTGGTGATCCACATGTTCTACGGCGGGATGCCGAGGGATAAAGCCGAAAAAAGCCTCAAACTCTTCGCAGAGAAAGTCCTTCCGGAGGTGCAGGTCATGCCCACTCCAATCAATCCCAGATCCCTGGGGTGAGCCCGCCGGCCGGTCAAAATGCCGTCACACAGATTCCGAACATCACGGGCTTCTATGGGTCCGCCTAACGCCCGGCAGTTTCCCAAGCCACGACACAGGGGCGCAGGGGCTGTACCCCCTCGATTTGCCAGACACCTTCCTCTTCGTGCAACGAGCTCTCTAACGCCCGCTCCAGCCGGGTCATCGCTTCGGTCCCAAGAGTAACGTAGATTCGACGGGCGATCATGTCGCTCGCTTCCTGGCGGCTGCCGAACCCCCGTGGCGGCTGTTCGTCCAGCTCGGTCACCTCCGGCCTGATGCCCAACTGCTCCAGAACCGGGAGGAACTCCGGCAGACAGGGGAGCCGGCGGCGTTTTTCGCCGTGAACTTGCTCCCAAAGACCGGAGATTTGCGACTGCGGCGGAGACTGGAACAGAACGGCCAGGACCAGACGGCGGGCGTGGCCGTCCATCTTTCGGACGAATGATCCGATGTCCTCTATGACGTAAACCACGTGGCTGCACAGCACCACGTCGGCGGGTTCAACGGAGACTTCCAGCCAGCCGGCCTCGATCATGGAGACGTTTGCGATGTTGTATTCGAGGGCAGTCTCCCGCAGCACGGAGCACATGCTGGGCGACGGCTCCACCGCCGTCACTGTTCGGCAGGTGAGCGCCAGCGGCAGGGCCAGCCGCCCGCGCCCACGTCCAACAGGGTTTCACCCGGCCTGAGGCGCGCACGGAGTTCTTCGACCAACGGATCTCCCGCCCGGTGCGGGTCGGCCTTGAACTGCGGCGCGGATTCCGTCCAGTGGTCGGTGGGCCGCACTCCCCGCATCCGGTCCGACTGCTCGTGCTCCACCCGCACCATTTCGCCCCAAGATTCGATCGCGTTCATTAGACCTTCTCCGATGATGAATATCGGGGCCCGTTGGCCCGCAAGGCTTGGCATCCGCCGGGCACGCACATTCTAACCGCGAAGGCGGCGGTGCAACAGTCATGCGGGACTGCCGCTATCCGAAGAGTGGGGTAGTTGTAGTATGTTGGGAATGTGGCAGCGATAGCAAAAATTCTGATGGTTTTACTGGTGGCGCTTGCAGTAGGATGCGACCGCGCGACGCCAACGCAAACAACGACCTTCACGGTTCCGACGCTCCCGGCGCCAGCGCAAACAACGACCCCTACGGTTCCGACGCCTCCGGCGCCAGCGCAAGCAAAGACCTCTACGATTCCGACGCCACCGTCGCCATCTTCGGAACCGGAGATGGCGACCCTGCGGCTGGAACCGGTGTTGACTGCCAGGTCGTTCCGGTCACCCACCAACCTGGTTCAGGCTGACAATGGCCAGGTGTGGGTATCCGAGCAGGCCGGACGGGTCTGGGTATTCGACGGGACGAATCCTGGCCACATCGCCGTCCCGGAGCCCCTGGACATCACCGATCGCGTGAATAGCCGCCGTTCCGAAGAAGGGCTGCTGGGTATGGCGTTGGACCCGAAAATCCAACGGCACCTGTACCTTTACTACACCGCGGCCAACCCACGCCGTTCGGTGGTCTCGCGTTTCACCGTTTCGTCTGACCGTCCCTCCGCCGACCCAGACAGCGAAATGGTGATCCTGGAAGTTGAGCAACCATTCGCCAATCACAACGGCGGCCAGCTCGCTTTCGGGCCGGACGGCTACCTGTACATCGGCCTGGGCGACGGCGGAGCGGCCGGCGACCCGCTGGGCAACGGTCAGAATACGTCAACACTGCTCGGGGCCATCCTGCGAATCGACGTATCCCGAACCACATTAGACCATGCGTACACCGTCCCGCCGGACAACCCCTTCTTCGCTGACGGCGGCGGGCGCGGTGAAATTTGGGCCTATGGCCTGCGTAACCCGTGGCGGTTCGCCTTTGATCGCGACATCGGTGAGCTATGGGCCGGCGATGTGGGGCAGAACCGTTGGGAGGAAATTGACCTCATCGAGCGGGGCGCCAACTACGGATGGAACGTGCTGGAGGGCACCCATTGCTTCCTTGCCAGGGACGGTTGCGAACGTAAAGGAACGGTACCGCCGGTATGGGAATACTCGCTGGATGGTGAACCGTGCTCGGTGATCGGTGGCTACGTCTACCGTGGCTCCGCGATCCGGTGGCTGAACGGCGCCTATGTATACGGCGACTTCTGCTCCGGCAAGGTCTTCGGCCTGCGCTACGTCGACGGCGAGGTGGTGGAACATCAACAACTCCTCGACACTGGCCTGCATATCATGTCTTTCGCCCAGGACAACAACGGAGAGCTATACCTGCTCTCCCAGGAGTCGGGCATCTATCGCCTCTCCAATTAGCCAGGAGGGTGTCCGGGGACTGGACAAACCTGGCGTGTCGAGGCCTCACGCCATTTGCTCGATTATTTGCAATGACGTTGCGACCCCGTACTTGATGCGGGGGTGGCAATCTCGTTGGCGAAAAAACCCGGCTGCCGATTGGGATTGCCACGTCGCTTAGCTCCTCGCAATGACAGTACCTCAAATAACCGGCCTCACATTTGACCAGACTGTCCGCAGTTGCGATATCAGAACCAGTTGGCTTTGTCCACCACGTTTCGTAGTTCTCTGCCCTCGTTGAAGCGTTTGCAGTTGTCGATGAAGAGCTCGGTACGTCGGTCGTCGAGATAGGGGCCGTTACCCGCCACGTGGGGCGTGATCAGCACTCCGGGCATACTCCAAAGGGGGTGTCCAGCGGGCAGCGGCTCAATTTGAAATACATCGAGACCGGCGCCGGCAATCTCGCCCGCCCGCAATGCATCCACCAGATCGTCCAGAATTACCGTGGCTCCCCTCCCGATATTGATGAAATATCCGCTGCTCTTCATGGCGCGGAACTGGGCCCGTCCGAACATACCTTGCGTTTCCGGCGTTTCCGGAACGGTCACGATGACAAAGTCGCCCCGCGGCAGGACTTCCAGCAGGTCATCGGGCCGGTGCAGCTCCGAAACTCCCGCGGAGGGCGCTGGCAGTCTGGGATCGACCCCAAGCACCGTCATTCCGAACTCCGAGCACAACCGGGCGGTTTCGCCGCCGATGCCCCCGACACCCACGATCACCACGGTGGCTTCCGGCAAGTAGATCGTTGGGTACCCCTGCTGCCAGACGCCGGCAACCTGTTGCGGTATGTACACCTGTAACCCCCGGGCGAAAGCTAACAGCAGGGACATGATGTGGGCGCTGATATGGTCGTTGTAGATCTCTCTGGTGTTGGTAACCACCACGTCGCTCCCAATTAAATCCTGGTGGTAATACCCGGCGCGCGGCCCGGCCTGGGGGCAGGCAATCCACTTGAGGTTGCGAGCCCGCTCCAACAGTTCCGGCACAATATCGCCAAAGGCCGCGTCAGCGTCGCCGATGACCTCCATCGCCTCCCCCACCGTGGGGCAAACGTGAACGTCGATATCCGGTATTTCCTCCCGCAGCCGCTCCGGCCAGTGGCCCTGGTAGTTGGGTGGGCAGATTACCAGCTTGAATCCCATCTCGGCGTTCCTCCTGCTTGATCTCAGTTGCGACATTCTAGGCCGAATTGAAGCGGGCGCAACACTCAGCGACGCAACCATTACGCCTTATCCGTATTACGTGCGTCATCCGAGTTGTATAATACGACCGAAAATGGCCTGGAGCGGAAGAATATGGCGAATTTGACCAACACGCACCGAATCGGCGCCCTGGTTCCCGCCACCAACCCGGTGGTCGAACCCGACTTCTACCGGGTGACGCCGCCGGAAATCACGGTGCACTTCGAGCGTATGTGGAACGGCGCCTGGGGAACCCAGCCGGAAATTTCCACCGACACCGGGCACCGTCTCAGCATGACCAGCAACGAAGCCGACGAAGTCGACTGGGCGCTGTTCGGATTCGACGTCGGCAAGATGAACGACGACGTGGCCCGTGGCGCCAGCGCCCTGTCCAACATCGGTCCCGACGTTCTGGTCTATGCCTGCACTTCTGGCACGTGGCATAGGGGCTATATGGCCTACGACCAGCGGATGGCGGAAATCATGGAGGCAGCCAGCGGCGTCCAGTCAATAACCGCCGTCGCCTCCTGCATCGCCGCCATGCGGCACATGGGCAGCCGCCGGTTGAGCATCGCTGGTCCTTACCGCAACTTCCACCTGCGAAACCGCCTGAAGCCGCTGATGGAAGAGGCCGGCTTCGAGGTGCTGAGCGCCGACGGCGAACCGTGGATGCAGGACTCGATGAACCCCCGCGAAATCGACGCCGAGCCGCCCCAGACCATCATCGACTTCGTGCCGACGGTGGTCCAGGAAGAGTCCGATACCATCTTCCTGCCCGGCACGGCCTGGCGGGCGCTTGACGCAGCTGAAGCACTGGAGCAGAAGCTGGGCAAGACCGTCATCACAGTCAACCAGGCCACCATCTGGATGGCCCTCCGGCGGCTGGGGTGGTCGAAGCCGATAGACGGCTACGGCAGCCTGCTGCGAAGCCTGGAGTAGCCGGCGAACGGACTTATCGGCAAGGGGGACCGGCCCCGGGAGTGTGGGTCGGATCCACGCAACTGTCAGGGTCGCCGAATTTATTTCTCCGCGCCTGAATGGCGGTGTCTTCAGAAGTGGCGTGATGGCGGGACGTGGGGACGAGTTGAGGCGGATTTGCGTGCCCCGGCACGAGAAGCGGCGAGGCTGGAAGCCACACCCGGCTCGGCCATCATCGGCAGCCAGTCGGTGAAAACCACGGATAAAGGATTGTCGTACTCAAACGCCACGCCGTACCTCAACTCGGACCGCATGGCTTCCCTCTACTAAACCCTTCCCACTTCTAATCCGAGGGCATCCTGTGCGGTTGGTTCGGTCTCCCTTATGGCAAGTACTTGTCCTCCATCTCCCGAATGCGCTGCGCCCCCAGGATACCTCCGTTGCTGGCCACGCCCCACCTGCTTTGAGCAGCCGTCGCCAGGAAATCGTCGATGGCGCCGGTGCCGCGTTCCTGGAAATCGCTCAGCAAGTCCCAGGACGCCTGGAGCCCCGCCATGGTAGTGAGGGCGGGATACCAGGCCCCGGCGGCCCCCGCTTCCTGCAATTCTTCCAAAGTGGGATGAGTCTGGCTCCCGTGGGTGAACAGGGGCAGCACCGGACCGGGTATCCGCCGGATCGCTTCCTGGTTGTCCTCCCAGGACGCTACGGCGGGGCAGACTACGTCCACGTTGGTCTGGCTCTTGTAAGCCAGGCAGCGTTCCATCACCTCCTCGAAGGTCGCCCCCGGGACGCCGGCGTAATCGCATCTGGCCACGATTACGAAGTCCGGGTCCAGCTCCATCTTGGCGTCCATAGCGGCCCGCAGCTTGCCCACCATCTCTTCGATGGAAACGCACCGGCGGCGGGGGCCGGACTTGGGCGGGTAGGTCTGGTCCTCCAGGTGGGTGCCGGCGATCCCCGCCCGGATGTACTCCTTCACCGTCTCGTACACCTGAATGGCGTCCCCGTAGCCGGTATCCATGTCAACGAACGCCGGGATGTCTATCGTGTTGACGATGCGGCGGGCGTTGTCCACCATGTCCCGCATACTGGTCCCGCCCTCGGTCAAGCCCATGAGTTGCGCCGAGGTATTTCCCCCGGACATGTAAAAGGCCTCGAACCCCAGCACCTCGGCCATCTTTGCGCCCATGGCGTTCATCCCGCCGGCCAGAACGAAAATCTCCGGACGCTCGAACAGCTCCTTGAGCCTGGTAGTCATACGTTGCTTCTCTGGCATCACTCTTCCCCCTTTCGGTATTTGGTGTATTGCCCAATCGTCCCGTCTTCCGGGGTTGGTTTCAAGCGAGAATCAGGTGGTTGATCGGGATCCCGTGCATCAGCAGGCGCCGCGCATTACTGTGGCGGAGCGTACGAGTTTCGTTGCGACGACCCCAAGCTAACTGCCCCAGCATCACGGGTTTCGCTGGAGGATTCGGAGCGGAGGCGACGACGGTCTGGACTTCGGGCGGTTCCAGGTACTCCGGCAGGTAGGAACCTATCCCTCGGAGTGATTGTTGCGTTTTGTCGCCTTTGGGGTGGATTCCCCGGGCGCGGCGGGCGCTCAGCGTGGTGGTGGTCATGGACGGCAGTGTAACAAAATGGGCACTTTGGTTGCACCGTCGAAAATTAAACCTCAACGGCGCGGGACGCTCCAACGGATCGTCCGCGCTGTCGAAGCAGGTCTCGCAGGGGTTCGTTGACCCGGCTCGCATCCTCCATATTGACCAATCTTTTGCTATCTTTAATCTGTCATTGCGAGGAGCACCCGCTCATCCCGAGCTCGCCGAGGGACGTGGCAATCTCGATGAGGTTGCCACGTCGGCGAACCGCCGTTGCTACGACGACGAGATTGCCGCGCTACGCTCGCAATGACAAAGTGGGGACGCATGAGGAATGCCCTGGCCCATATTGGGTGGCCGGAGATGAAGTGAGTGTGCCGGCTGAGGACCTCCGGTCGCCTGGCCGCCAGGGTTCGCGTCTCACGTCAAGCACGGCGTGATGGCAGCCCGCGACGGCGGCGGAAACCTCAAAGCCCGAGTAGGAGACCGAATCTCCGTGGGTGTAAGCCGCGCGAGAATGGGATTTCCAGACTGGGGTTTAACCGTGCCTTCCCGGAGGCTTCGTTGCGATTTGGTTCTGCGGCCAATCGTACGACGTCGCGTTGCCATTGCCGAAGACGTGGGCCAGTCGGACGGCGACGGGGGGACGCGGTGCACCCGGAGCGTCCCCCTGCGGGATCGTCATGTCTTTGCCCCGGAGGGGATATTGGCAAGTCGGTTGGGGCGATCATTTACAGGGGGTTGCCGACCGACAGGCGCGGATCAGGTCGAAATGTCCGTAGTTTGCCCCGTCGGAACCGGGGAATTCCCAAGTGTCGATGATCTCGGGGTTGGCGACGAACTCGATGTAGATGTAGAAGAGGGGCAGGTAGCCGTATTCGGTGAAGATGAGCTCACCCATCTGGTGTTGGACCTTGGCGCGTTCGTCGACGGGGACGGTTTGGCCCAACTCGGCGAAGAGCCGGTCCAGTTCCTCGGTTTCGTAGAGGTGGATGAAACCGCTGGAGCGGTTGAAGAGGCTGAGCTGGGCGTAAACGGTTTTGTAGGACGGCGAGCCGACGAAGAAGCCGAGGGATTTGGGTTCCTTCTTGGTCCAGGAGGCGTAGTAGGTGCCGAATTCCCATTCCTCGTAACTCACGTCGACGCCAACGTCGCTGAACATGACGCCCATGGCCTGGACCAGGTCGGCAGATTCAGGGAAGCCGAAGATGTTCATGACGATCATCTTGAGCTCGGCCGGGTTGTCGTCGCCGTAGCCAGCTTCGGCCAGCAGCGCACGGGCGCGGTCGGGGTCATAGCCGTAAAGCTCTTCGAACCGGTCGAACCAGGTTTCGTCCCAGCCGGGCAGGTTGGGATAGAAGCCACCCACCGGGCTGAGGGTTACGCGTCCGCTGAAGAGAGTGTCGATCAGCAGGTCCTTGTCCACCGCCCGGTTGAGGGCTTCACGCACTTTGATGTTGGTGGGCGCGTAATCCGGGTACATCCAGGGTTGCTCCCAGGTACTCGATTCGCCGGAACCGGGGGTTTCGGGGTAGAGGCCCATGAAGATGCCCCAGAGCTGGTTGCCGGGGAAGTTGCTCTGGATGACCTTCATGCCATGATCGGTCACCGCGGTATCGGCCAGTTCGCGGGTCAACTCGGTGAGGTGGATTTCACTGGCGAGGAGGCCGGCGTTGCGGGTAGCCGGCTCGGAAATCCAGCGGAGGTCGACGTTCGGCCAGTCCACGGGGGCGGGATTGCCGCCCTCTCCGTTGAGACGCCAGTGTTCGGGCAGCTTTTCAAATTCGACGTTCACGCCAAACTCGCGGTCGACGTAGCGGTAGGGGCCGGTGCCAATCATGTCGTCGGTATAGCCTTCCAGCCCCTCGGCGTCCCAGTAGGCCTTACTCATCATGAGGCCGCCGCCGCTGGGCGCAATGTAAAAGAGGAAGTCGGGATTGGGGGATTTGAGCTGCACGACGAGTTCGTGGTCGCTGACGATTTGAGAGGCCGGCAGGTCGATGGAACGCCAGTCGGTGGCGTAGGCCAGGAGAGTGTCTTCGCGGGTCAGCATGGTGGCGCTGTGCAGGACGTCCTGGGCGGTGAACTCGCCCCAGCCGTCATGGAATTCGACGCCCTCCACCAGCTGGAAGGACCATTGCTTGCCGTCTTCGGAGAGTTCCCAGCTGGTGGCCAGTTGGGGAACCCAGATGTTGCGTTCGGGGTCGATGTCGACCAGGACTTCCATCACCAGGTCCATCTGCTGATGGTGGTCGACGGTGCCTGCCCAGGGAAGGTTGGTCTCGCCGGCGGAGGGGTCCACGGCGATTACGAGGGTATCCACCTTGACGTCCCCCAGCTGCTGGGGAACGGGGGCTGCCGTGGCGGCGGGGGCCGGTGTGGAACCGGCGGCGGCGCGGAAGGCAGGAGCGGTGGCCGAAGGCGCGGGGGGCTGGGTTGCCGCCGCTGGGGCCGCTGGGGCCGCCGTGGCAGCCGACTGAGCGTCCGATGGCGCAGCGGAGCCGGCCGGTTCGCCGGCGCAGGCTACTGCCGCAAACAGAATCAAGAGGACGGTAGTCGCGAACCAAAAGCGGGCGATGGTCTTCAGGATAATCATTGGCGATGACTCTCCAGTACTCCCAGTGCCTGCTGCTACGGTTGGCAGCAGTTGGGTTTATGTGTCGATAGCGCTGCGGGCGCGGTCAATTTAGCCGAAATTCGCAATGGCAGTCAAACGCCCCGATTACAGGATGCGACATGCGGCAAGGTCCACGGTCGGCAGGGAACCCCGACCCCGAAACGGTGGGAGAGCCGAAGCGTCCCCCACCGTTGCAGGATCGAATTGTTGCCGGCGAGTCGGACTGACGCAGAGGCGTGCCCGGTCACGCTGCGCGGCGGGATGGTTGGGACGGTCAGTAGCAGGGCTCGGCGGTACGGCAAGCGCGGATCAGGTCGAAGTGACCGTAGTTGGCGCCGTCGGAGCCGGGGAACTCCCAGCTGTCGATGATGTCGGGATTGGCGACGAACTCGATGAATATGTAGAAGAGGGGGATGTAGGCGTAGTCTTCGAAGAGGATGTCGCCCATCTGGTTCTGGATGTCGGTACGTTCGGCCACGTCGGCGGAGTTGCTGAGTCGGAAGAACAGGTCGTCGAGCTCCTGCGTCTCGTAGAAGTGGCCGGCGCTGCCCGAACGGTTGAACAGGGACATTTGGGCGTACACGGTCTTGTAGGAAGGCGGCACGACCCACATGCCGACGGATTCCGGCTTCTTGTTGCGTCGGTCGGCGCGGAACGTGTTGAACTCCCATTCCTCGTAGGTGATGTCGAAGCCGACGTCGGCGAGCATAATGCCCATCGCCTGCATGAGGTCAGGGGATTCGGGGAAGCCGAAGATGTTCATGACGAGCATCTTGAGGTGGGGTTGGTTGTCATCGCCGTAGCCGGCCTGGGCGAGCAGGTCGCGGGCGCGGTCGGGGTCGTAGCCGTAGACCTCGTCGAAGCGGTCGAGCCAAACCTGGTCCCAACCGGGGAGGTTGGGGTAGAAGCCGCCCACCGGGCTGATGGTGACGCGCCCGCTGAACAGGGTGTCGACGAGCAGGTCCTTATCGATGGCGCGGTTGGCCGCTTCCCGAACCAGGATGTCGGTGGGGGCATAGTCGGGGTACATCCAGGGCACTTCCCAGGTGCTGGGTTGTCCGGGAGCGTCGGTAACCGAATAGAGCCCTTCGAAGGTGCCCCAGAGCTGGTTGCCGGGGAAGTTGCTCTGGATGATCTTCATGTCGTGGTCGTTGACGGCCACGTTGGCCAGCTCACGGGTGAGCTCGGTGAGGTGAATCTCGCCGGCCAGCAGACCGGCGTTGCGGGTGCCCGGTTCGGAGATCCAACGCAGGTCGACCATGGGCCAGTCGACTTCCAGCGGGTTGTTGCCCTGGCCGTTGAGGCGCCAGTGGTCGGGCTGTTTTTCGAAGAGCACGTTTACGCCCAGGGTGCGGTCGGCGTAACGGTATGGGCCGGTGCCGATCATATCGCGGTCGTAGCCCGCCAGGCCCTCGGCATCCCAGTAGGCTTTGCTCATCATGAGGCCACCACCGCTGGGGGCAATGTAAAACAGGAAGTCGGGGTTGGGGTTCTTCAACTGAATGATGACTTCGGTGTCACTGACGACCTGGGAAGCTACCAGGTCAACGGTGCGCCAGTCGTTGGCGTAGGCCAGGGTGGAGTCCTCCTGGGACAGCAAATTGGCGCTGTGGAGGACGTCGGCGGCGGTGAATTGACCCCAGTCATCGTGGAAGGGAACCCCGTCAACCAGTTGGAAGGTCCAGCGGGTGCCGTCGGGGGAGAGTTCCCACTCGGTGGCCAGTTGGGGAACCCAGACGTTGCGCTCGGGGTCGATGTCCACGAGGACTTCCATGACCAGGTCCATCTGTTGATGGTGGTCGACCGAGCCGTTCCAGGGGAGGTTGGTTTCACCGGCCGCCGGATCGACGGCGATAACGAGGGTGTCGACCTTGAGTTCGCCCTGCTGCTCGGGCACCGGGGCCGGCAAGGCGGTGGGTGGCGCCACGGTGGCGGCCGAGCGGAAGGCGGGAGCGGTGGGGGAAGGCGCGACCTGACCGGTGGAAGGCGCCGTGGTGGCGGCAGCGGCGACCGGGGCGGGCTGAGTGGCGGGTGGGGCCTCGGCCTGGGGCGCGGCCCCCTGGCAGGCTACCGCCGCGATCAGCAACGATGCAGCGGGGATGGCGAACAGGATCCGGAAAATACTCTTGTGTCCAAACATCGGTGAGGAACCTCCGTTTTAGCGAAGTGATTGCCGAGTAATGGTAGGAAATTGACCTTAATTAGCGATAAACACAACGAGTTCTGGCCAGTCTAGCGGCAGGGTAGACGGTAGTCAACGGTGTGTACTCGTTCACAGGGCCTTGCGACTATCCCCCTAATGTCATTGCGAGGAGCGAAGCGACGTGGCAATCTCGCTCATCCTGAGCCTGTCGAAGGACGCCAACGAGATTGCCACGCTGCGCTCGCAATGACATTGCCGATAACTGAAAGACCCTACTCGTTCAGCATATCTGAGACGCACTAGTAGACCAACCGCTTTGAAATGATGGGAATCCGTCTTCACGCCTTGCTTTAGACCGACTTCGCTGGAGAACCAGGACGAAGCCAGCAACTCATCATTTCAAAGATTTCGGACCACTAGTACCCAGTCACATTTGTATTGATGGGTATAAGGACTTGAGCTTGATGCGGGCGTCCTCGGTTGTGAAGCGCCAGTCCGCTCGAAACCCCTGCCGATTCCGCTGGTTTTCCCATGCCCCGGTTTCCTGCTCCAGGATTCCCCGGCTGGGGATACGGCGGTCCAGGCACTGCCCTGCCAGCACCCCCAGTTCTATCTCCGCCATATTCAGCCAACTGCCGTGCTTCGGCGTGTAGTGAATCTCCAGCCGCTCCGCGATGCGCCGGGCCTCTGCCGGCTCGAAGGCCTCGTACAAAGATGCCAGATGATGGGTGTTCAAGTTGTCCATCACCAGCACTATCCGCTCCCTATCGGGATAGTCCTCGTCCACCAGCTTCCGCACCACCTCCGCCCAGTCAACCCTGGTGCGCCGGTCCGTCACCTCCACCCGCCGCCATCCCTCCAAGGGCGCGAACAGCATGAACAGGTTGCTCACCCCGTTGCGCTGGTATTCATAATCGTAGGCCATGACTGAACCAGGCCGCGGCGGACGGGATTGCCGAGTCTCCCCCACCAGTTGCTTGCTGGTCTCGTCCAGGCACACCAGAACTTCCTTGTCTTCATAGCTGCGGTGATAGACCTCCAGCACGTCTTCCATGGCGCATACAAACTCGGCGCTGCCCTGGGGAGGCAGACACCAGCACTCTTTCAGCCAGGGCTTCAGTTGGTTTTTTTCAAGGTCCGGCGCACCGTCTCGTCGCTGATGCTCTCCACTATCTCTCCTTCCACCAGTCCGTCGGCCAGCAGTTGCAACGTCCAACTGACTCGTCCCTCCGGCGGCGGCGAGCAGGCCAGGGCAATCAGGTGGGCCTCACCCTGACCATCCAACTTCTTCCGGCGCCGGTTCAGTTGCTCTTTGCGACCCAGGGCGGCCGCCACTCCCTCCTCCACACAGCGGCGGCGTACCCGTTCCACCGTGGCGGTGCCCACCTTCAGGGACCGGGCTATCTCCTGGTCCATCATTGGCCCCTCGGCCTGATTCTCATCGCTCAGCAGCAGGATGCGGGCGTGAGTCTGCTTATAGGCTGCCGCCCGTCCCTTGGAAACCAACGCCTTCAGTTCCTCCTGTTCTTCTACCGTCAGTTCTACCCGATACTTCTTCACCATCACGTCCCTCACCACTTCCCCATTTGTTCCTGTATCTACTTGACCTTCACATCCTACCATCCATCAATTCATTGGTGGTAGGCCACTAGGGGCCAGCAGATGTGGACGGTACCTACGGGTTCGCTGTGGGGGCCGGCCACTGACGTTGATTGGCGCCTTTCGTGCGCGTTGGGCGGCAAATGCGCTTGACACCGGGAAGCGCTGGGCTATGATGTTGGCATTCTCGTCGGGTATGACGGCAACGAGGGGTCTATCCGTGCAGCGTTACATCATGGTCCGGGTCCTGCAAACCATCGTGGCGCTATGGGCGGTGAGTATCATTGTGTTCGCACTGGCCAGAGTCACCGGCAACCCTCTGGACACGCTATTGTCGTTCGAGTCGACGGAGGAAGACCGGGTCCGGGTGGCCAGAGCCTGGGGGCTGGACAAGCCTTTGCCGGTGCAATACTTCACCTTCATAGGCAATGCATTCCAGGGAGAATTCGGCCAGTCGTTCAAGTGGCGGCAATCGGCGCGCAGCCTGGTGATAGCGCGACTGCCGGCGACCCTTTCGCTGGCGGGGCTGGCGATGGCGGTGGCCACCATCATCGCGGTGCCCATCGGGGTCATCACCGCGGTGAAACGTGATTCGTTCCTGGACTACGGAGGCAAGGCGCTGGCTCTCGTGGGTCAGGCGGCGCCACCGTTCTGGGTGGGGCTGGTGCTGATCTGGGTTTTCGGCGTGGTGCTGGACGTGGTGCCGACGTCGGGACGCAGCGGCGGCACCTCTTACATCCTGCCGGCGGTCTCGTTGGGGTTGTTCTGGGTGGCGGCGTTGATGCGGCTCATCCGGTCCTCTATGCTGGATGCGCTGGACAGCGAATACGTGAAGCTGGCGCGGGTGAAGGGGCTGCCGGAATGGAAGGTGATCTGGAAGCACACGTTACGCAACGCGGCCATCGCACCCATCACCTACTTCGGGATCATCCTGGGGTCATTGATGGTTGGGTCGGTGTCGATTGAGACGGTATTTGCGTGGCCGGGGATAGGGTTCCTGGCATTTCAGTCGGTAGCGGCCCGGGATTTCCCGGTTATCCAGACGGTGGTGTTGTTGTTCAGCATCATCTACATGTTCACCAATCTGTTGATTGACATCCTGTACGCTTACCTGGACCCGCGTATTCGGTACGGCTAGGACGGCAAGCGTCTCCTGCCGCAGCAGAAGATCTGCGCTCCGGACGCGATAACCCCCTGAGTGCTGTCAGTCCTGTTGGTACAGGCGGAGGCGAGCGTTGCATTGCGCCGGGCCGTAGAACCGGTGCCGGTCCTGGTACGGACCGGGCAGTCGCGGGCGAGGTCAATCGGATCGCCAACCGGGTTACGGACGGACGTTCGGCGCCGCGCGTCAGTACAGAACCGGTGCTCATGCGTACCCACTTTGTCATTGCGAGCGTAGCGTGGCAATCTCGTCGTCGTAGCAACGGCGGTGCGCCGACGTGCGTTCAACCTCATCGAGATTGCCACGTCCCTCGGCGAGCTCGGGATGAGCGGGCGCTCCTCGCAATGACGGATTAAAGTGGGTAAGCGTGAGGGAACCGGTGGCGTTGTCCTATGCGACAGAAATCACCTGTTGCACTTCAGATGTGAATCCATCGACTGGATTGCGGCCTGCGCCGGGCTGGCGGAGGCGGGGCCGGGAGGGGACTGGGGTGGTTAGATCTGGCGTTGCTTGGGGTCCAGGCGGTCGCGGAGCCAATCGCCGAGGAGGTTCATGGACAGCACGGTTAGCATGATGGCGAGCCCGGGGAACAGGGACATCCACCAGCCGCTCTGGGAGGTTACCAGCTCGCGTCCGTCGGCGACCATCAGGCCCCAGGCTGGGGTGGGCCTGGGGATGCCGGCGCCCAGGAAGCTGAGGGTGCTCTCCAGGATGATGACGAAGCCGACCTGCAGCGTGGCGAGGACGACCAGGCTGTTGAAAACGTTGGGGAAGATGTGGCGCAGCATGATGCGGGGATGAGAGGAGCCGGCCACTCGGGACCGGGCGACGAAGTCCTGGACGCGCACGGAGAGGGCCTCGCCGCGGGCCATGCGGGCGTAGTGGGCCCAGAGCAGTAGAATGAGCACGGTGATGATGGTCCCAAAGCTGGCTCCCAGGGCGGTGACGAGCACCAGCGCCAGCAGGATGACCGGGATGGATAGCGAGATGTCGACGGCGCGCATCACGATGATGTCTACCCAGCGACCGAAGTAGCCGGCGGCAACTCCCAGGGTGGTGCCAATGACGCCGCCGCAGAGGATGGAAACCACGGCCACGATCACGGAGATGCGGGAGCCATGAATGATTCGGCTCAAGATGTCCCGCCCCACCTTGTCGGTGCCCAGCGGGTAGTCCCAACGGCCTCCGGGCTTGGCGACCACCGATACCCGGGTACCGGGAACGGCTTCGGTAGCGCCGTACATGAGCACGGCAGCGCCGTTGCGGACCATGCGGGCGGCGTTGCCGGCCATGACCTCGGACACGCTGCGGGCCGGGTCTACCTGATCCACTACGCTTTTGATTTCCCATTCTCCCTCTACCCAGGCCGGGGGTAACAGGCGCACCCTGAGGTCGCCGTCGATGGGGTCTTTTGGCGCGATCACCTCGGCGAAGATGGAGGGAAGCACCAGCATGATCATGACCACTGCCATGGGGATCAACGGGTATCGACGGACCTCCTGGAAGATGCGCCTGGCGCGGGACGGAGTTCTGGCGGCAGGAGCGGCGACTCCTGCCGATGCGTCCGAGGTGTTTGCTGGGCTGGTGATTGCCACCTTGATCAGCTCCCGTAGGTTGGTGTGATGCGCATGCCGGTCTATTTACAGGGAGTAGAGGTCCGGCAGGCCCGAATCAAATCGAAGTGACCGTAGTTGGACCCGTCTGACCCGGGGAACTCCCAGGATTCGATAATGTCCGGATTGGCCACGAATTCTATGAAGATGTAAAAGAGGGGCAGGTAGGCGTATTCCTCAAAGAGGATGTCGCCCATCTGATTTTGAATATCGGCGCGGTCGTCCGGCGGTACGGTGCGGTCCAGTTCCTGGAACAGTGTGTCCAACTCCTGGGTTTCGAAGAGGTGAATGGCCCCATTGGAGCGGTTGAACAGGCTCAGTTGGGCGTAGACCGTTTTGTAGGACGGGGGCGCTACCCAGAAGCCGACGGACTCCGGTTCCTTTTTGGTCCATGCAGAATAGTAGTTGCCGAACTCCCACTCTTCGTAGGTAACATCGACGCCGATATCGGCGAACATCACCCCGACGGCCTGCATCAGGTCCGCCGATTCGGAGAATCCGAAGATATTCATAACGATCATCTTCATCTCAGCGGGGTTGTCGGGCCCGTAACCGGCTTCGACCAGCAGTTCACGAGCTCGGTCTGGGTCGTAGCCGTACAAGTCATCGAACCGTTCTACCCAGGTTTCGTCCCAACCGGGCAGGTTCGGGTAGAATCCGCCGACCGGACTGACGGTAACCCGGCCACTGAACAAGGTGTCGATGAGGAGCTCCTTGTCCACCGCTCGGTTCAGGGCTTCGCGCACCCGCGGGTCGTTGGCGGAGAAGTCGGGAAACATCCAGGGTTGTTCCCAGGTGCTCCATTCCCCGGGCGCCGGGGTTTCCGGATAGAGGCCCTGGAAAACGCCCCAAAGCTGGTTGCCGGGGAAGTTGCTCTGGATGACCTTCATGCCATGATCGGTAACCGCGGTATCGGCCAGTTCGCGGGTCAACTCGGTGAGGTGGATCTCGCCGGCCAGCAACCCGGCGTTGCGGGTGCCGGGCTCCGAAATCCAACGCAGATTGACCATAGGCCAGTCCGCCGGCGCCGGGTTGCCTCCCTGACCGTTGAGTCGCCAATGCTCCGGCAAGCGCTCGAAGTCGACGTCTACGCCCAGTTCTCGACCGGCGAACCGGTAGGGGCCGGTACCGATCATATCCCGGTTGTAACCGTCCAGGCCCTCGGCGTCCCAGAATGCTTTGCTCATCATGAGTCCGCCACCGCTGGGAGCGATATAAAAGAGGTAATCCGGATTGGGGTTGCCCAGCTGGACCACCAACTCGTGGTCGCTGACGATTACCGACTGATCCAGATCAATGGTGCGCCATTCGGTGATGGTCCCGATGAGAGAATCGTCGCGGGTGAGCATGCTCACGCTGTGGAAGAAGTCGGCGGCGGTGAACTCACCCCAATCGTCGTGAAACTCGACGCCTTCGATCAGCTGGAACGTCCACCGGGTGCCGTCTTCGGAGAGTTTCCAGCTGGTGGCCAACTGGGGAACCCAGACATTGCGTTCAGCGTCGATGTCCACGAGCACTTCCATCACCAGGTCCATCTGCTGATGATGGTCCCCGGTGCCGCCCCAGGGCAAATTGGTTTCACCAGCCGCCGGGTCTACGGCGATCACCAGCGTGTCCGCCTTGAGTTGACCCTCCGGCTGGGGGGCGGCAGCCACGGTAGCGGCTGGCGCGGGCGTGGAGTCGGCGGCGGCGCGGAAAGCGGGAGCGGTGGGTGACAGGGCCGGCGCCTGGGTAGATGCTGCCGCTGGGGCTGAGGTGGCTGCTGGCTGGGCAACGGTCGGCGCAGCGCCGGGCGCGGATTGATCGCCAGCGCAGGCCACCGCGGCGACGAGCATCAGGAGGGCGGGAACTGCGGACCACAATCGAACGATGGATTTCAGGTCAATCATCGCAGATAACTCTCCTAGACACCCGGTATCTACTGCTAATGGCGGTGCAATCCGACTTGGTGTACCGATGACGTCGTATTGGCGGTTAATCTATCCGAATTGCGGTATACCCGTCAAACGCATATTTTTAGGCTATTCTCGTTGAAAACCGGTTATAAATTGGCTATGTTGCTACTCTATTCGTGACACGTCATTTGGCCCCACGTAAGCGGGGCCGTCCACGGAGTGCGAATTGCGGAAATCGTCCCCGGCAGCCGCCGGTTTCGGCGGCAAGGGGTGGGGGAGAACGCGCACCCCAGCTCCCGTACCTGCCGAGGCTGGTAAAAATCCGGGCCCTGCTGGCGGCGAACAATTGACCGGTTGCCTGGATTCAAGCTCGGAGGGAGCGATACAGCCTCACCCCAATCGACCTTGCGCGCATCATCGGTGTCTACCCCGTCACGGTGAAATTCTGGGAAACCGAAACCTCGGCCCCGCAGCAGGAACTGCCGGCAGCCCCGCCGCCAACTGCCCTGCCCCCTCCTTCATTCGTCCGTAGGTCATGTCCTGGTGCTTCGATGCGTTGGCCTTCACCTTGGCGCCGGCCTACGCCACATGACGCAGCTTCACCAGCCCGGCCCGTTGGCACAGCGCCAGCGCCTGCAGAAACAGGCCCATCAGCTATGGGCCGCCAGCGCCCCGAACGCCATGTCCTCGTGGAGCCGTTGGGCGATCCTTCGCGACGAGGCCACCCCGATGCAGTAGCCGCAGAGTGGCACCTTGACCATCATCCCAAGCTTCACATCCCCGGATGGTGCAGCGGCCCGCCAACTCACCGGTATTTCTCAGACACCCTGCCAGGGATACAGAGCGCTAGAGCCGGGTCCGCACCCGCACTGCGCTGCCATCCATTCCAAAATCCGCTTCCGCCTTCTCCCGTCGTTCTTGAGCCTTGCGTTCCCGCGTCCAGGATTTGCGCGTGAACTGGCGACCCAGGCCCCGCTCAATCTCCCGCCACTTCCGGTCTTCGTCCGGCGTGATGAACGTAATAGCCTCGCCGGCCCTACCCATCCGGCCCGTGCGACCCACCCGGTGCGTGAACAGCAGCTCCGAATCCGGCAGGTCGAAATTGATAACCTGGCCGATACCCTCAACGTCCAAGCCTCGGGCGGCCACGTTGGTAGCCACCAGGATGGGAACGACGCCAGAACGGAAATCCTGCATCACCCGCTCGCGCGCCGGCTGGCTCAGGTTGCCCTGCAACGCGCCCACCGGATAGCCCAACGCATCCAGCTGACCCGCCAGCCGCTTGACGCCATGCTTGGTCTTGCCAAACACCAGGATTGGTGCGCCATCCCGCCGGTCCAACAGCGTTCGCAGCGCATCCATCTTGTCAGTTTTCTGGATGGTGTAAACCAGGTGCTCCACCGACGGCAGCGCCTGCATTTCTGCATCAACTTCCACCCTGACCGGATTGTGCAGGTGCTTCTTGGCGGTCCTCGCCACCCAATCGGGCATGGTTGCGGACAACAGGGCAGTCTGCCGTTCGGATGGCGTCTGACTCAGGATGGCGTCGACGTCGCGGGCGAACCCGCGGTCCAGCATCTCGTCAGCCTCGTCCAGCACCAGGAATCGCACCGATTTCAGATTGAGACTCCCCTGCCGCACATGATCCAGCGTGCGGCCGGGAGTGCCGATGATGATCTGCGCCCCCCGCTTCAACGCCTTGTAATCCGGGCCCACCGACCGACCACCGTACAGCAACGTAACGTGCAGCCCTTGCGATCGCGCCAACGCCTCCGTAACGCCACCCACCTGAATCGCCAGTTCGCGGGTTGGCACCAGCACCAGCGCCTGCACCTGCCGCGTCGCCGAGTCGCACTGCTCCACCAGCGGCACCGCAAAGGCCAGCGTCTTGCCAGACCCCGTGCGAGCCTGTCCAACCAGGTCGCGCCCTTCCAGCAGATACGGTATCGACTTCTCCTGAATCGGCGTGGGCTCCGCTATGTCCATGGCGGCAATCGCGGTTCTGGTTGCCCGGTTCAGAACCATCGTGGGGAAGACGGAATCGGCGGCAACGACGCCGGCCCCGACGGCTTTCGCCGTGCTGCCATTCGCCGATCTGCCGTTGCCCGAGCTGCCGTTGGCAGCAGACAATTCGCCCGCTGCCACCATCGGCGCGGACGCGACGCTGTTCCGACGGAGGTACAGGCAGGGTGGGCAATACACCGGCCGGCCTTCGCTGGGCAGGAACGGCACGGTGGTTGACGCTTTGCAGTCGGCGCAAATTGCCTGGTGGCGCTGCGGACGACTGATCTGTGGGCTATGGGGTTGTTTGCGGTTGGCTTGGGGCGAGCGGTTCGACCGGGGTTGAAATGGCATAGATGGACGGACTCCTTGGCCTGGAGAGGTAAAATGGCATTCAGCGCGGGATTCTAAAGTGCGGCAATTGCCGGCCCGCCGCTGTGAAAACGTCGGTGCGCCATTCGAGCGCGCCACCATTGTAACAGCCCTGCCCGGCCCGCATATCGACCTGGTCGGGCACAGCGGGCTAATTCTGGCAGTACCGGTCACCACCCCGCCATCCACGCCGCGGGCCACCTCGAGAACCACATTCGCCAACTATCTCAAGTCCCCGTTGGAGAGTCCGCCAGAACTCAAAACGTGGGTTTCTGGTACTGACTACGTGGGGGCCAAAGCAGACCTTATTGAGAATTTTGGCTGGGAGATGGCGCTGCCCAACGCATGAACTCCCGTATTTACGGCAGAAGACAAATGGTGCGGCGTCCCCTGCCCTCAAAGTCACGCATTAGTTTGTCGCGGTCTCCGATGGCGCAGTCAGGATCATGGGCAACGAAGAGAGTGTGCGCTGCCCGAGGATTCTGGCCAAGGCCCCCCAGGACTCAACGCCATGAAGGATTAATTGAAAATTCTGCACGCCATCCACGGCTAAGCTGCTTCACCGAGATTGCCACGTCGCTACGCTCCTCGCAATGACAGACGGGGCGCACGACTTGATATGTCATTGCGAGCGTAGCGTGGCAATCTCGCTCATCCTGAGCCTGTCGAAGGACGCCAACGCAGCAATCTTGGCTACGGGAACGAGGTCTCCACGTCGCTCCGTTCCTCGCGATGACTTGAGCAGAAGAACCGAAAGGACCCAAGCACTGTTCCGCGAAGGGCGAGTTCATAGTGGCAGACGGATCCGATGTCGTCCGTGCCTGGCGGTTCAGCCTCTGCCCACCGCCGCCTGACCCAGCACACTCATCAACTGCCCCACATCGTCCAGACGCTCCAGGTTCTCCAGCATCCCCAGCACGCGCTCGGTGTCAGCTTCGGAAAGGGCGCGACGGAAGCAGTCGCGTATCTTTTCCAGGCGCTGATCCCGGGACATGGGATTGGCCACCGATCCGCTGAAGGCGGCGCATTCGGCGCTGACCGTAGTCCCGTCTTTGAGCAAAGCGGTGGCGAGCGTGGCGCCCGATGCGGGGCCTTCCGGTTCCACCCGGATGCGACCCAGCATTTCCTCCATGTCCGGAGAGAAGCGGCGGGCGTCGGTGAAGGTGTCGATACCCACCTGCCCGTCCAGCAGGGCGGCGGCGGCGCAGTATTCCACGCTGAACTTGCCGTCCAGGCCGCTGCGGGGCGCCGGCCCCGAATGGCCCCGTCCCCGGCGGTGAAGGGTCACCTGCTCGATGTCGTCGGGGTCAAGGCCGTTCTGCTCGCGTAGGTTTAGCGCCGCCTCGATGGCGTTCTGCATATAGACCTGGGCGGGGAACCGTTTGATGTCAAAACCCGGGTCGAGCAGCCGCCACGACGCCCCCAGGCCTCCGGTGGCCGTGTCCCAATTGAACTCGCCCCCGAACAGGGCCGCTGCAAAACCCACGGGCGATTCCAACGCCTCTTCGCTGGCGGTGTAGCCCATGCCGGCCAGGATGGCCGCCTCGGCGCCCATGCGGGCGGCGTTGCCCGGGTGGGTGGACTTGACCATGGTGCCCGTGTTGGCGGTGAGGCCGCCGGTGCGAGAGGCGGCAATGCCCAGGGCCATCAGGGTTTGCCCGGCGTCCTGGCCCAGGGTCTTGGCTGCTGCTGCCGCGCCCCCCAGGGGACCCACCAGGCCCGGCGGATGATAGGCGGGAGCGGTGGCCGGCGCTGAAGCGGCCCGCAACCGCCCCTGGATTTCCCAGCCCAACACGTAGGCGGTGATGACTCGCTCACCTGAAGCGTGGTGGTGTTCCGCCAGCGCCAGGGCCGCCGGCAGACAGGATGAGGTGCCGTGGGTGGGCGGAAACCCCTGGATCTCGTAGTCCAGGCAGTGGCCGAAGACCCCGTTTGCGAAGGCGGCGGCCGGCGGGTTGGTCTGGTAGCCCCAACCTACCACCGAGGCCTGGGACGAGCCGCCGGCGTCCCGCACGTAGCGGCCGATGATGTCGGCGAGTTCCTGGACCGAACCAGCGACCATGTTGGCCACCCCGTCCAGGATGGCGATTTTGGCCGCTTCCACCACCGGAGGCGGCAGGTTTTCAAAGTCGGTGTCGGCAATAAACTGGGCCAGGGTTCGGGTTGTGCTCATGGATTACCTACCTCGCAGGTCGCCGGGATAACGTCAGGATAGGTTATCACCCAGGGCATAGTGAAGCCACAGCAGCCCGCTGCGCCGCAGGACGATTGCAAAGTCCCTGGACACCCGCTCATGGTGAGCTTGTCGAACCATCGGCGACCATCCTTCGACAGGCTCAGGACGAGCGGGTAGAGTCAACCCCGGTAACTTCGCAATCGTCCTGGAGCGCCAGACGGAGGTTGCTCCAATACATGGGATGCGGGCTATAATGCCCCAAAACCAGTTTGGGGGTGTCCCTATGGCTAAAATCAAACACATTGCCATCACCTGCGAGGACCCGGATGCGATGGCAAAGTTCTATAAGGAAGGCTTCGACCTCGTCGAGGTCGCGCGTAACGCCCGACAGATCCAACTCTCCGACGGCGACATCAACCTGACCATCCTCAAGTGGAAGACCGACGAGGACGCCGACGTCGGCCCCGATGGCGAGAACTACAGCGGTATCCACCACATCGGATTCCAGGTAGACAGCCTGGAGGATGCGGGAGCCAGGCTCCGGGAGATTCACGGAAAGGAAATTGTCCGACGTGAAGTAGCAGGGGACGGCGAACCCCGCCTGCCTCGCGCCGAGGAGAAGTGGTCTGGTCCCAACGGGCAGGTCCTGGATATATCGGAGCCGGGATGGCTCCACAAATTGCCCATGGATTAGCAAACTATCTGGGGGAGGGGAATGTTATGGAAGCAACTTGCGTTACCCACATCGGAATCTGCGTAAGAGACATGGACCGGTCATTGGCTTTCTATCGGGACATACTGGGAATGACGGTGCTGGGCGACCGGATGACCGACCCGACCGAAGGGGGCCGACTGCACAACTATCGACGCCAGCGCCAGGCCCGCCGCTGGGTCAGCCTTGCCTACGGAGCTGGGGCCACACCTACGCTAACCCTCACCAGCCATCCCGGCGATGAGCCCGATGGGGAACCAATCAAGCTGGACATGGTCGGCATCAGCCATATCTCCTTCGGAGTCGCCGACGTGAAGACGCTAACCGAGGAACTGCTCAGCAAGGGCGTCGAACTGGCTGGCCCCATCGAGTCCTTTACTGGCCCCAATGGAGACATCCGCAGTATCTACGTCCACGACCCCGACGGGATCCTGGTCCAGTTCAATACTCCGTAGAGAGAAATGCAAAACCACCCCACTGGTTCTTTGGCTTGGTTCATGGACCTAGCAGGAATCGTTGTTTCCATACCGATGTAGAGAACGAACGTAAGCCGGACCGGTATTGAGCGCTAGCTTTTGCCACCCAACCATTTTGTTCCTCTTAGTCCGGCAAACTACTCGATTTCCTTTGAGAGGGCAACGGGCATGAAAACGCAGACGGCGGTATTCCAAGACCCCATAGACAAGTTCGAACTTCTTATGGAGCGACTTCGGAAGTGCGGCCCCATAAGAATGGAAACCAGACGGGAACATAACTCCCTGCGGCAAGAAATCAAGCAGCGAGTCAGTTCCGAAAAGGGAATATACGTCTTTTATGAGGACGAAGTACCCCTGTACGTGGGAAGAACAGACCAGATGGCTGATAGGTTGCTTAACCACGGAAGGAAACCAAGTGCGGATGTGCCATCCTCCGCTACTTTTGCGCTGATACTTGCCAAGTATGAATTCAAGAAAATGTACTCGGTGCAACATAGCCTGTTTGGCAAGGAATTAGCCAGGGAGCTGAATGGCCATCACAGCATGAAGATGGAACTCTGGAAGGAAGCCGTAGAACGAGTGAGGCGGATGTCAACTCGGGTCGTCGAGGTCGAGCATCCCCACGAACAGGCTGTCTTCGAGGTCTACGTCCATGAGAAGATGGAGACGCCGTTCAACAGTTTTGTGAACCACTAAGCATAGGAAGGACTCGACGCTGAGTCAGGTATTCTGGGCCATTTGCCCCTTTTTGCACTTATCTGACCGCAGTAGCCGATACGTCTTCCTGCGCCATTCATCGATATCCTTACCCAGGATAAAGCCCGTGGACAAATAGCGCAGACACCATGCCAGAGCAATGCGCCACAGGCTGGATTGCACACGACAATCATCATTGCCACGCTTTCACCACCAAAACGGCGTTGCAGCCGCGCTCAGTGCTTCCATCTCCGGCGTGTATAGGCGCGCCGGGCCGCCTAAGGCTGGTCGGCAAAGCGAAACGCCCGGGAAAAGTTTCCCGGGCGCGTGAAATGCCAGCCGGTTCCCCTAAACCCGTATCACCCCCACCACATCCCCGTTCGCTTCCTCGATGGCAATCTCAGTGCCGAAGGGGCGGGAAACGTCCTGCAGCCACTGCAGGGTTTGGCGGGCGATGGGTTCTTCCGCCAGCACGGGGCGGCCTCGCTGGGGAATGGGACGGCCAAAGCCCATGTCGATGGGGTACAGGATAACCTCTCTCAGGTCGCCGCCGGCGTAGTTGCATACCGCCACCACGCTCTGCCAGAACACCGGGTCGGCGGCAAAGGCGCGGGTGCCGCCGCCGGAGCGGGTGTCCAGATAATCGCCGGGGGTGCTGTTGAAGTCCAGCCCGAAACGGCGGTAGGCCTCGTGGGGTAGCCACAGGACGCTTTCATTCTGGAAGATGAAGTTGCCCAGGCTGTAGAAAATGGGCCGATTCTTGTAAATCTCGATGCCCCGCAGGAAATGGGGGCCGTGACCTACGAAGGCGGCGCAGCCCTGGTCGATGGTCCAGCGGGCAAAGTCCACCAGGAAGTGGGGCGGCGACTGGCGGGAATGGCCGTGGAAGTCGCCCTCGGACCCGCTCTCGTGGCAGTGGACCCCATAGACCTGCCAGTCGGACTGCGTCTGCGCGCCCCGGATCCAGTTGCCGATGCCCAGCCGGTCATCCTCGTTCAGAGCGGTGCGGACGGCGAACTGTTCGTCCAAGATGAACTTGTGGTCCAGGAAATCTATTTCGGAGCCGTGGTCCGTCGCATCATCGTCGCCCCGGAAGCCGAAGTGGCGATAGAAGGCGTGCTCCTCCTCGTACCCCAGCTCCAGGTTGGCCCGTTGCAGCGCGTCGAACACGTCCTGCTGCACGTGGTGGGTGATGTCGTGGCGCAGGGCGTTGACCCCCGGGCGACCGGCGAAATCGGGGCGGCCGGCGCCGGCCCGGGACTGCTCGCTGAAGGTGCTGGTGGCGCCCATCACTGCCACCCGGCCCCGGGCCGAGTCGACGTAAGTGGGAGAACGGGCCTCGTCCAGGTTGCGGCCGCCGCCGGCGTAAGCCAGGTCGATCTCCCGGCAGTGCTCCAGGGTAGTCAGGAAACCGCCCTCGGAAAAGTCGAAGGAGTGGTTGTTGGCGGCGGTCACGGCGTCGATGCCCATCCACTTCAGCTCATCCAGGTTGCGGGGGTCGGACCGGGTATAAGTGGCGCTGCTCCACTGCCAACTGCTCTCGTAGTCGTGGAACAACATCTCCAGGTTGACCAGGGACACGTCAGCTCCCCGAAGAACGTCCACCAGCTTGAGGAAACGGGGCTCCTGGAAGGCCTTCATCCGGCGGGTAATCATGGCGTCGCCGCCTACGGCGATGGAAATATCGCGGCGCTCGGCGTCGTAAATCGTTGTGGTCATGTCGCCTCCCTGTGGCATTGGGACAAGGGTGGGTCAAGTGCGGCCATTTTAGCAAATATGCAGTGGTGGATGATTGGCAGCCCGTGACCCGGGCAGAGCAGCCGCGTCTTATCCGAGGAGGACTTTGAGGCGATGCCGTTCGGTTCTGGAGGATAATCCGCCACCTCGGATTCGCACCTGCTACCTCCCCCAGAAGTTTTCCTCTTTCCGGCCCCGGCGAGGTATATGACTGCTGGGTATATAAAAGGACCTGTTATCTTTTCTCGTTGCGTGATGAACACAGTGTTAGAATTACAGCCTATCCGGTTTTCAGAGGTTTGGCAGCATGCATCCCAGCAAGTTCGGGGACACTTACGAGATGGCGAAGTTGTGCATGTTGGGCTGGCTCGCCCCCGATGAAGAATGGCTTATCCATCCCATGTACTTCCCCGCAAAAAGCGAAGCTCCAGATGAAACCTTCCCATGTTGGTACGCCGACTTTCTAGGGGTTCGCCTCGTGCGTGGGAACATTAAGCAGAGGCCGAAGCTCGTGGATGCGGTTGCCGCAAACCCAGGTCGTCTCTTCCTCGACCCGGACACCGGCTTGCGACTGAACAAAGCGAAGCTGCGACAGTTCGTGAACGTCGAAGAGTTCATTGCAATTGCCCATTCCCCTGCCCGTGAACGAAAGCTCGTGCTGGTTTATGATCAAAGCATCAACTTTAACCACGGGGAGGCAGGAACTCCCAGACAGCAGGTTAGGAGGAAATTGTGCCGCGTGCATGATGCTAACGTCCACGCTGTTGCTTACGTTTCCCATATTGCTTTCATCTGGGCTTCCACAGAACCCGAAATTGTGAGTGCCGCCACTCGACGGTTCTTGTTGGGGTCTCGTCTCCCGCTCTGGCGTCTCGTCGATGACGGGTGCGCCCATATACCACAGGCGTGAGCAGTTAGGTGTCGAGTACCCATCCTCTTGCCACCAAATCATCCCCCCGAACCGAACTACACCTTTGAGGCCGTGTACATTCCACCATCCTCGGCCGATGCTACAATAGTCCTCAAAGACCGACCCTGGTGAACAATCGAATTCCGGGCCGTCACTACCGCTCGGCGGTTACCGGGTGTTGGACCTGGCCGGAGCCATGGGGCTTACTATAGGGTGATCGGCAGTTACAGCACCGAGGGCAAAAATCATGACGACCAAGATGGACTATCAAGCAGGCAGCAGAAGCATGATGACGCAGAGCCGCATTGAGTTGGCCCAGGGCGATCTGCAACAGGCATCTGAGAAAGGTTGGGGCGCTGCCGCCCAGATGATGAAGGCGGTGGCCAATACGCGCGGCTGGGAACATGGCCGACACCGGCACCTCCACCAGATCGCCAGTCGCCTCCGGGCTGAGAGGGGCGACCGAGACATTTACCGCCTGTTCGACACCGCGGGCGCCCTGCACGAGAACTTCTACGAAAACCAGATGGCGGCTCAGGACATCTACGAGGCGCTGGACGACGTGGAACGCCTGCTGGACAAACTGGAAGCGATACTGTCGGGATAATGGACCAGACACATGGCTATCTGTCAAGCAGATGTAACCTCTCACCAGGGCCTTTTCAAAGTAATTGACCCCATCAAACTCCGCTCATGGTTGGACACTCTCACCATCAGCGGACGTCCAGCGACCTTGAAAAGGCCCTGACCTCTCACGCGTACCCAGTTTGTCATCGCGAGGAACGAAGCGACGTGGGGATCTCCGTGAGCGAGCGATAACGTCACCGACAACGAGATTGCCGCGCTTCGCTCGCAATGACGGTTTGATGCAAAGTGGTTACGCGTGAGGGTGGAACCTGAGGACACAGCGTAATCTACCGCCGGTGGCCGATGCTACAATGCTCCCCAAATGACCGTCCCAGGCGAACAATTGAATTCCGGGCCGTCACTACCGCTCAGCGGTTACCGGGTGTTGGACCTCGCCGGCCCGATGGGCGTCTACTGCGGCAAGCTGATGGCCGACATGGGCGCCGACGTTATCAAGGTCGAGCCGCCGGGCGGCGATCCCATGCGGGGCATTGGTCCCTTCATCGACGGCCAACCCGGCCCCGGCCGCAGTTTGCATTGGCTCCACTTCAACACCAACAAGCGCAGCGTGACCCTGGATATACGCTCATCCGAAGGGGCGGCGCTACTGCACAAGCTTGCCCTCGCCTCCGACGTGCTGCTGGAGACCGGCCCGCCCGGGTACATGGACTCTCTGGGTTTGGGATACGAGAGCCTGGCGGCGGACGTGCCCGGACTGGTGTATTCGTCCATCACGCCCTTCGGGCAGACCGGCCCCTATCGGGATTTCAAGGCGTCCGACCTGGTAGGGTTTGCCATGGGCGGGTACATGTACGTCACGGGCTGGCCCCATACCCCGCCCACCCGATTGTGGGGGTCTCGGGCCTACCACACCGCCTCGAACCGCGCTTACATCGCCATACTGCTGGCCTTGTACCATCGCACGATGACCGGGGAAGGACAGTACATCGACGTTTCTATGCAGGAGGCAGTGGCCGCCACCACCGAGCACGTCAACACAACCTACAACTATACCGGCGAGTCGGCGGTGCGCTGCGGGTTCCGCCACGGCGGCCAGTTCGTCGCCACCTGGCAGTGCAGGGACGGCTACGCCAGTATCACCACCAACACCCGGCAGGCGTGGGACGACCTGCGGGCCTGGATGGATCGGGACGGCATGGCCGGCGACCTGATGGACGAACAATACAACGACCACTTCATCCTGCGGGGCGAGCATTCGGGCCATATTGAGGGCCTTATCCAGCAGTGGGCCCTGCTTCACACCAGGCAGGAGATAACCGAGTTCGGCCAGTCCAACCACCATCCGTGGGGTCCCGCGGCCACCCCCGATGAAATCCTGGATAACGAGCAACTATGGAGCCGGGGATACCTGACAACAGTAGAGTCTTCGGACGGCGGCCCGTCCCTGGTATACCCAGGCGACCCGTACCGCCTCACCGAGTCCCCACGCCAGACACGCCGCACGTCTCCCGCCCCCGGCGAACATAACGCGGAGGTCCTTTCCGGCATCCTGGGTCTCTCGCCGGAAGAGCTGGAACGCCTTTCCGCCTGAGGTTGAATGGACTTGCGCAGTGATTCGAATCACACCGCTCTCGCCCTCCAGGGCATCCGAGTGCTGGACTTCACCTGGATTCACGCCGGCCCTTCGGCCACGCGGATTCTCTCCGACCAGGGCGCGGAAGTAATCAAGGTCGAGTCCAACAACGCCCTGGCGGTCATTGGCGGTCCGGCGTCCGCCACTGCCAGGGGATTGGGTCAACGCCACAACTGGAACGCCGGCAAGCTGTCCATTTCCCTAAACATGAAGACCCCCCAAGCTATCGACATCGCCAAGCGGCTCGTGGCAGTGTCCGACGTGGTGGCGGAAAACTTCAGCGGGCGGGTGATGCCCTCCTGGGGCCTTGATTACGACTCCATAAGACCCATTAATCCCAGCATAATCATGCTTAGCATGTCCGGATTTGGACGCACCGGACCGTGGAAAGACCGGGTCAGTTACGGCCAGACCCTCCAGGCTTGGTCGGGGTTCACCCAGTTGACCGGGTTTCCGGATGCCGACCCAAGCGGCCCGGCCAGCGCGTACAGTGATGCCGTGGGCGGCATGGCCGGGGCGCAAGCGGTGCTGCTCGCCCTAATTCACCGGGCCAAGACCGGGCGGGGGCAATGGCTCGACGTTTCCCAGTTCGAGTCCCTATCGTCTCTGCTGGAAACCCTGGTGTTGGACATGAGCGCCAACGGACCCGCCGCGGCCACGGCTCGCGCCGGCAATCGCTTACCGTATGGCGGCGGCACTCCCCACGGCGCGTACCGCTGTTGGGGAGAGGAGCGATGGGTGGCTATCTCCATTTTCTCCGACGACGAATGGCGCGCCTTCGTAGACGTCATGGGCGGCCCCCAATGGGCTGAAGACCAACGGTTCGCTACCGCCGATGCCCGTTGGCGCAACGCCGACGCACTGGACTCCTTCGTGGAATCCTGGACCATCCAACACACTGCGGAAGACGTGATGGGCCTCCTTCAAGCTGCGGGCGTCGCTGCCGGGGTGGTCCAGACCGGGGCCGATCTGTCGCACGACCCGCAGTTGAAAGAGCGGGGGTTCTTCCGCCCTGTCCTGGATCACCAGGGAGAGTATCGGACCATAGAGAGCGCGCCCTACAAGCTGTCCCGCACGCCGGGCAGCGTCACCAAGGGTGCGCCGGCCTTTGGAGCAGACATGACCTACGTGCTGCGGGAATTGCTGGGCATGTCCGACGACGAGGTGGAAGATTGCGCCATAGACGGCGTGTTCGACTGAGCGGCACACCCGTAATCGGCGGCGGTAAAGTGGGCCATATTGACGCCTCGTTACTCGCTCGCGCGTTTGCGTCGCTGCACCCTTGCAGTTGTCATTGCTGTCCGCAATGTTGCATCGTGGTCGGTTGTTGCGTGGCGGTTACCGCGTTATGATCGTCCAGGACGCGGCCGGCGATGCGAGGTTGCAGCTTGCCAGAAACCCGCAGGAACCCAGCTTCCAGGAAATTGTGCTATGACCCGGATTCGCCAAATCCACTACGCTTGGGCAGTCGTGGCGATGGCCGCCGCCATGGGCTTCATTACTTCGTCGGTGCGCTTTGCCGCCGCCGCCCTGGTCCCTTACCTGCGCGATTCAGCCAACGGGTTTGGCTGGAGCTATGGCTCCATCAGCCTGGCCTTCAGCCTCCAGTGGATCGTTCTCGGAATCATCAGCCCCTACGTCGGGTCGTTGGGGGACCGGTACGGCGTCCGCCGGCTTCTGTTGTTGGGGAGCATTCTGTTCATCGCCGGGATGGTTCTCACCGGGGTGATGACAAGTCTGTGGCAGTTCTACCTCTTCTTTGGCGTGGTGCTGGGCGTCGCATCCACCATATTCACCGTCCTGACGATATCCGGCGTCACGCTGTGGTTCCGACGGCAGTTGGGGCTGGCCCTGGGCGCCGTGTGGTCCTTTCAGGGGTTGGGGGTTGTGGCCTTCCTCTTCTTGATCGGCGCCGGACTCGAATCATTGGGCATGAAATGGGTCTTCTGGCTGCCGGGTATAGCCGGCGGAGCCGTCCTGTTGCTG
Organism: Dehalococcoidia bacterium; assembly: GCA_965220105.1. Lineage (GTDB taxonomy): Bacteria > Chloroflexota > Dehalococcoidia > Lucifugimonadales > UBA3495 > Bin87. The sequence continues at coordinate 1,530,948 of OZ244811.1, forward strand.
CTGACCAGATTCTTTCGTAACGAACCCGCCGAGGTCGGCCTCAAGCCCTGGGGCGATACCGGACCCCAACCTCCCCGGCGAGCCGCCAATGATGAAGCGAGCAAGATCCGGGCCAGCGTTTTCATCCAGCAGGCCAAGCGGACCGGCGCCTTTTGGAACCTGATCGGCATTCACTATTGGGGTTGCATGGGCCACAACGTCATCAACGTGCTGTTGGTGGCCATCGCCGTGGACCGGGGCCTGTCGGTTGGCGTGGCCGCCGCAGTCTTGGCCACGCACCAGGGCGTTGGAGTGGTCGCCCGGGGAGCAGTGCCTTTGGTGGCGGAACGTTGGGGGTGTCGGGCAGTCTGGATAACGGGGATGGCGCTACAAACCTTCCCACTGTTGTTGATACTGTTTTCCCACGACGCCTGGGCCTTTTTTCTGTTCTCCTTCCTCTTTGGAATCGGCCAGAGCTGCGAAGTGCCCACCTTCTCCATCGCTAATCGTCAATATTTCGGCAACGTGCCGCAGGGGAGCCTCTACGGTTGGCAGAATATCGGCAACGGCCTGGGGATGGGACTGGCGCCCGTGTGCGCCGGGTTACTTTGGGACCTAACCGGCAGTCCGCTGGCGCCGTTGTTGATGTCGCTGGGGTTCAGCTTTATGGCTCTGGTGTCCGCCGTGATGCTGCCTTCACCGCGTCACCGCCTGATCCCCGACTGGGAGAACCACCTGCCACCGGCTCTACGCTCTGCCGAGCTTTCGCAGGCTCAGCCGCCAGAGGCTGCAGAAACCCCTGCCACGTAACCCTTCTTTATCAGGCCCGAGAGGGCTTTCGGGTCCAGCTGCGTGGCCCGAATTCGCCTTAGGGGCTGGAAAAGCTCCCTTCTCCTTTGCTCCCAAGTGTCAGGTTTAGTTTTAGCTACTGCGTTTACGGGTGACGGCGTCGGATAAGGCACGGTCGACCATGGCGAGGCTCGGGAACTTGCGTGTTCGTCGAGCTGTGGTGTCTTGCCTCTATCACCCTGGGCATTTATCGTTGCTCGGGAGATCCGGCGTGGTCGCCTCCACGGTCGATAGCAACCCTGGCTCTGGGAGCGTTTTGAATTGCGAAATGAGTTGGTCACGCTTTCTGGCGTTGTTTCTCCGGTCGCGGTAGGTCGATGACTGGCGCCGCCAACTCGCGCCGGATTTGGCTTACCGTAGGCATCATGCTCCTCGGAGTGTTTTGTTATTCCACTTCGCCCTTGGCCATCAGTTTGACCCGCGGGGGCGCGAACCCGTTTCTGTTTAGCGCCGTATGGCGCTCCGGAATGGTTGTCGGGTTGGCCGGTTACCTGGTGGCCGGCTACTGGAGAAACATGGCCAACGCCCGGTTCTGGCCGTTATTGAAGTCGTACCTGCCACGCCGTGGTTTGTGGTTGACCGCGTTGGGCTACTTCGACCTGCCCCTTTTTGCGTTGGCGGCGCGATTTGTAGACATTGCGGTCGTAACCATCCTGGTCGAAATCTCGCCGATGCTGTTCATGTTGCTCATGCAGCGACTGGATCGCGGTCACGGTAACTACCGCCGGATTGGGCCACTGACGCTGTTCTGGTCCCTGGGGGCATTTGGCGGTTTCGTTCTTGTAGTATGGGGACAGACCGGGGGACCGGTTGCGATGGAGCCGAACGGGTGGTTACATCTCACGTTGGGCGTGATGTTGGCTCTGGGGTCTGCAACCGTGGGGACGCTGATCGGGTTCAGTTTCCGTTGGGGACGAGATTTCGGAAGGGATTTGAACCCTTCCGGTCAATCTGAATTATTCGGCGTATTGCTCTGCGCCCTGCTGGCCAATGTTTTGATCATCCCGATCAACGTATTGGGTAGCTTGCTCTTCCTCGGTGGCGCTTCGGTTCGCCAGTTCGGTTATTTGGATGCGGCGACCGCTTTTCTGTGGGGCGGTTTTTTCTTCACCGTGGGCGGAGTTTGTGTCCGAAAGGCCAACCTGGACACACGAAATCTCGGTATCAATGCCGTGATCTATGCGCGCCCGATATTCGGCCTGCTGCTGCTATGGGTGTTTACCGGGATAGAAGTGGCACGGCTGGATTATTTGCTGGCGGGAGCCTTCTTGATAGTGGTATCCAACCTTGCGGTCAATTGGGGTGGGAACAAACCGCGGCAAGCGCGGGCGTAACCATTGGTGTGAATTGCTGGCCCCGATTGGGCACGTCGGGAACCACACGCTGCAACGCCGCTACGCTTGTCATCTGCCGATGAACAGCATCCCGCTGATCTGCGTCAGCCGCCGGCGCGTCAACCACGTCCAGCCCGAACCAGCCGATTCCCGGTGGATACAATCCGGACGGAAAGCCCACTTTTTGTTGATTACAGGTTATTGGAGCGGGCCCCTGGGGTTGAGTTCCGGATGACCGATCCGCTGCCGCAATTTCTTGATCCCTCGAAGCACCCAGCCGGTCTCCATCCAGCCTCCCGGCCCATTGCAGAACACGATCCCATCGTCCTGATAAACCCCGGAGAGTGCGGTTTTGGGTTTGGACTGCAATTCCAGTTGGCGGCCCAAGCTGGGGATGCGCTTCCGCCGCAGCCGAGCGTAGCGCCTCGCCCCACCGCCACGATGGAAGGCGGGGCGAGAGTAACCGAAAGAGGCAGTAGTGATAATGAGACTTACGCACCTGGATGGGAAGTTCCCGTACTTGGCCCCAATGAATTTGGTCCGTTATCACCCCTTGCTCGTCTACGATGCCCTGCGACGGTGCGAGAAATTCTGATTGCCCTATGTTCGTTGCCGAGGATGTTTGGCCAGGAAGTCGTCGGCGATCTCTTCGAAGGTGACAAACTGGACACCGTCGTGGGAACGGATGTACTCGGTGAGTCGCTCCAGCATCAGCAACACCTGGGGGCGACCGCTAACGTCGGGGTGGATCGTTATCGGGAAGACCGCTTCGTCGTATTCTCGGTAAACCCAATCGAACTGGTCGCGCCAAAGCGACTCGATGTCCCTGGGGTTGGTGAACCCGTGGCTGTTGGGCGACTTTTTTATGAACATCATCGGAGGCAGGTCGTCCAGGTACCAGTTGGCCGGGATCTCCACCAGGTCGGTCTCATCGCCCCGTTCCAACGCCTGCATCCAATGGTCTGCCGGCATTCCATAGTCAATCTTGGTCCAGCGGTCGCCGACCCGGACGTAGTAGCACTCGAAGTCGCGGTGCATCAGGCTGTGATCGTACTTGATGCCGTGCCTTAGCAGCAGCTCGTTGGTTACGTGACTGAATTCCCACCACGGAGCGACGTAGCCCCGGGGCCGCCGCCCAGAAAGCTCGGTGATCAGATCGATGCAACGCACCAGAACCGTCTCTTCCTGTTCGGGGGACATGGAGATGGGGTTCTCGTGGGAGTAACCGTGCAGGCCCACCTCATGCCCTTGCTCCACGATCATCCGGCACTCTTCCGGAAAGGTCTCTATGGAGTGGCCCGGGATAAACCAACTGGTCTTGATATCAAGTCGGTCGAAAAGTTTCAGCAGCCTGGGCGTGCCGACTTCGCCAGCGAACAGTCCGCGGGAGATGTCGTCGGGGGAGTCCTCCCCGCCGTAGGATCCCAACCAACCGCCGACGGCATCCAGGTCGACGCCAAACGCGCATAAGATTCGCTTAGTGGTCATCTCATTAATCTCCTTGAATCCGTCCAGCGGCTTTGAGTCGGGCTTTCTGGACCGATTTTAGTTGTTAGGTCACCCGGTGGCCCAAGGGCGAGACCGGGTCATTTCCCGAACACCCTCTGGCGTGGCGATGGGAGCCAGGCAGCAGTCTCCCATGCAGGCGTAAAGCGCCGCTCCCCTTTGCCGGGGGAAACCCAACTGGCGGATTCGTTCGGCGTCACGCTCTGAGTCCAAAGGTTGGACGATACGGTAGGGTGCGTAGGCGCGCAACGCCGACCGGTGCAATCGGCGATAAGCCGAACTGGACGAGTCGCCGACCAGGACCAGGCGCACCGGCCCGTGGGTCAGCAGGTCCCTGGCCCGTCCCCAGGCCGCACCCGCCGGCAGGAATAACGCTTCTTCATCCTCCTCCATCCGGCGGGATGCGTGGCCGCCCAGATAGCTCTTCCCAGGGACCACGGATTCAAAGATTTTGAGGGCGTGGGCGGCCCGATCCGTGTGTCCCTCGTCGCCGGTGAGGTGAGACAAGGCCAGCAGCGCCTCGGCCCAGCTACTGTTCTCCAATACTGGCTGCTCCCGCAGCAGGATACCCGCTTCGAATGACCGGGGTGGGGGAGTGTCGTAGCAGCCACCGTTGGGTGCGCCAAACAGCCGCTCGACGGTTTCGACGACTTCAACCGCCCGCTCCAGGCAGTCAGGTTGCCCCGTGGACTGATACCGGGCTAGCCAGGCCTTCAGGAAATTTACCTGATCGGCCAGGATGGGTGTGGCGTCGTTCAACTCGCCCCCGCGGCGGCGCAACCCCCCCGCACGAGTCCAGCTCTCTTCCCACAACCTTTCCAGGATTTCGGACCCTATACGGCGATAATCCGAATTTCCCAGAACGTTGGCCGCCTGGATCAGGGCATGGGCGGCCAGGGCGTTCCATCCGGCGTAAAACGTGCGGTCAACGGGCGGCGGTGTGGTTGCATCGCGGTCCTTCCAGGACCCCTGGTAGAAGGGTTCGTCGGCGTCCTGGCTGGCGAAAAACAACCCTTCGCCGGAACTGAACAGCGTGGTCAAAAGGTAATGCAGGATGCCGTCAGTGGCGGCCCGGTAGGTCGCTCTGCGGGTAATCTGGAATGCTTCCAGGTAGACGATTGCCAGGCTGGCGTTGCTGACCAGCATCTTTTCGTAGTGCGGTACCTTCCAGTCCCGGCTTACCGAATAACGAAAGAAACCCTGGTCCTTCCGGTCGTAAATGCCGTGCCACATTCCCTGCAGGGTGGTCTCGACCATTCCCAGGACGCTGCGTTCGCCGGTGAGTCCGTAACGGGCGGTGAGGAAGTGCAGCGCCTCCCACGGGGGCTGTTTGGGTTCCAGCCCAAAGCCGCCGAATTGCTCGTCGTAAAGCTCGGTCAGCCGGCCTGATACCGCATCTACGGAGGCGTTGGCTCCGTCACGGCCAGGCGATGCAGTATGGTCTGCGGGGTGACCGCCCCCCGGGGTGACTTCGCCGCTGGATACCTGCCTCAGCAAAACCACCATCTCGTCCGGAGGGGTGTACGGGCGGCCGGCGAGGAATTCACCCCGCGAGTTGAGGAACGCCACCGACGGGAAACCACCCTGGTTGTACCGCAGCGATATGTCGGGCCGCTGGTCAACGTCGACGCGCACCGGGATGAATCGGGAGTTGACCAGTTCTATTACCCGTTCGTCGGAATAGGAAGTCTCATCCATGACGTGGCACCAGTGGCACCAGGTAGCCCCCAGGGTAAGCAGCACCTGCTTGTCCTCAGACCGGGCGGCCTCGAAGGCTTCCTCGCTCCAGTCCCGCCACAGAATCGTGTTGGCGCCGTCAAGTTGGCTCATGGGGTTAACCCTCGGTTTCGGGCGGCGGTGCGGCCGCCCTGAGATGCTTGGAACGTAGGGTGCAGTTTAGCCTTTAGCAGCCCTTTTTCACAGAGCATTGATCTCTATTGCAGCTCGCGCCGCTGGCCTGGCGGAAGGGCGATTGACAGTGGGGTGCACGGCGTAAGCGGACGGAGGGCAGGCGCAGCTTCCGGGCATCTACGCAGGCCGGGTACAGGTTGGCTTCAAAACAGGATGCCGGGAGTGACCCAAGCGGGTTGGCATCAACCATCCTGGAGGTTGCGCTTATGACGCAACGGTTGTGTACAATCACCAGGTTCACGGGATGGTCGTTACTGTCGGCGGCGGTTTCCAGAGGCTGGTAAGTCTGGCCTGGAACGGCTCGATCAACCGCGACTAATCGGAATTGATAGTGGCCGCTACTCTGGAAGGGGGATAAACAACATCCGAACGCAAACGGGGCAAGCAGGGAATAGAGAGGTGAACAAGGCCTGGTTTTTTGCGGTGCTTGCGTTTGCCGTTTTTACCGCTCTAAGCGCGGTTTTCATTGTCCCGCCGCTCCTGGTGGAAATTGCATCGGATCTGGATATCTCGGTGGCTGTCGCGGGCCAATTGGCCACCGCCACCTTCGCGGCCTGGGCGGTTTCCCTGTTGATGGTGGGCCCCCTGTCCGACTCCTTAGGTCGCCGTCCGGTGGCCCTTACCGGGCTTTTGGTGCTTACCGTGTCCGTGCTCGCGTCGGCTTTCGCACCCAACATCGAAGCGCTGTTGGCGCTCCGGGTGTTGACCGGCCTGGCCGGGGGAACCCTGCCTCCCACTACGGTGGGCGTAGTGTCCGATGTCTTTTCTCCGGCCCGGCGGGCTCAGGCGGTTACGGCCTTGTTGGCCGTGAACGGAGTGGTTTCGGCCATCACGGTCCCAATGGTCGCCGTGTTGGCGGATTTGGGTGGCTGGCAGCTTCCCTTCGTCGTTGCGGGTCTGCTGCTGGCATTGGCGTTGCTGACCAACTGGATCTGGTTCCCGCGCGATGGCAGGGAGCGAGTTCGCGACTGGGTATTTTTCTCCAGATATCGGTCGCTGTTGTCCTTACGTTATTTTCGCGTAGCCATAGCGGTTGGTGTGACACAACGCATCGCTTTCTGGGGTACGATCACGTTTTTCCCCGCCTACTTGATACATACCTACGAGGTGAGCTTAGGATTCGTTGCCATCCCGCTGGTGATAGCCGCCGTAGGACAAGTTATCGGAAGCTATTCTGCGGCATTCGTGGCCAAACAAAGATCCCGCGCTGCCCTCATTGCGGGTACTTCAGTCGCCGGGGGGTTCTGCGGGTTCCTGTTCTTTGCTTTTGAGCTGCAACTCTGGGTATCAGTGGCGCTGGCCGCAGTTGGCACGGGTTTGCTGAGCGTAGCAATGCCCGCTATGGTCGCCGTCAGCACCGAGTATTCGGGAGAATCCAAGTCCACCGGGGCCAGTCTGATGGGCCTGAGCAACCAGTCCGGAGGCGCGCTGGGGGCCGCGATCGTTGGCGCGCTGCTGGCGAGCACGGGCTACGAGGGAATAGGCTACCTGTTCCTCGGCGTGACCAGCACGAGCGCGCTGATGACGAGCCTCTTCGGCAAGCAGTTCGCAGAAAACGCCGTTTTAACTGCCCGATAGAAAAGCGGCGGGAGCGTTGACTCATAACCGTCCGGGACAGCGACAAAATGTGCTGCCGGCGGCACCGAGCTGGCACGGTTCGGCGGATGGTCTCGCGGCACTGGCCAGGTGGTCATCCAGCACGACGACGACGTCAATGTGCACACCCTCTGGACTCAGGGTGGCAACGTCCTGCACACGTAAAAACAACCTAGCCCGTCCGTCGTCGGCAGATGGTTCGTTAGGGTCGCATCGCGAACGCTATGCCCAACCCACGATGAGCCGGGTCCATCGCTTCTGAACGACGATCTCGCCAGCCCGTGGGCGACAATCTGTGTCAATCGGGAGGGCCCTGATGCGAATCCGGTCGCTTGATGGCCGGCCGGCAGCTTCCCATCGCCTCACCTGCCGGATCAGGCGCCCAGCAAGTTCAGTCGATGATCCAAACCCTCGCACCAACAGCTCGAACGCAGGGGGGCCGGCCGGTTGTTCGGGAGGGCGAACGAAGACGCAAAGACCGTCATCTCCCAATAGACCGTTTGTCCAACAGCTGCTCCACTCGCCCGAGTACCCCATGACTCTGGGCACGATCCCGCGGTCTGCCATCTCTCCTTCAGCGGTTAGGACGCAAAAGCCGGGCTCCCGCAAACTCAGCCAGAGCGGGAGGCCGCCAAAGATGACTTCACCCGGAGTCGCATATATCCCCGTGGGGTCATCTTCGGACGGGTCAGACAGCAGGCGATAAACCGCCTCTCCATCCACGTCACCGGCATCGTCAATCGACAAATTGACCCCCGGCTCGGGACCCAGAGGGATGGAGTGTTGTGGCTTGGCAAAATCGCCCCTCAGGGGCATGAATCCGCAATCCTTCACTGATGCGCTTTCCAGGTGGTCGTCAATTTTGTCGAAGGCGACCGATTCCTGGATACCCCCTCGCACGTCAATCGGCAAAAGCAGCCGCCCACCCGGTTTCAATTGCTCCCACCAGGCGGGGACGATATCCCAAGCTGCCACTGTCAGAATTATCCTGTCGTAAGGTGCGTGTTCAGGGAACCCGAGCCCTCCGTCACCGCAAACCACAGTTACGGCGTCGAGGCCCGCCACACTCAGACGATTTCGGGCGCCTGCGGCGAGGTCGTCATCAATATCTATGGTCGTGACCCGCCCCGAATCGCCGACCAGGTGCGCCATCAGACCCGCATTATAACCGGTACCCGCTCCTATCTCCAGGACGCGGTGCCCGGGTTGCAGGTTTAGTTGTTCCAGCATGATTGCCATCATGGTGGGCTGCGAAGACGAACTGACTACCTTCCCGTCCTTGCGCTTGGTCAGTATTGATTCATCACTATAGACCCTCTCCAAAGGCACGTCCGGCAAGAATAGATGCCGTGGAACCGTTCTGAAAGCTTCTGCGACCCTGGGGGATTGGATGGGTCCCTTGCTCTTAAGTTCTTCCACATAGGCGCCGTGGCGCCGGGTTATTTCGTCGGCTCGGGAAGGTCCTGACATCAACGACTCCTACAGCGCGGGGACGGTCGACTTCAATGACCTCCAGCCGGCGGTTCCATACTACTACGCCATCGCGCCCGGGGTGTCGTGCAATGGCCGTTTGGGCTGCGCGATTGCAGCGTCAGCCCTGTTTCCGCCGCGCCACCAGGGTTTCCACCAGAACACCAGCGCTCGATAGCACGACAGGCGGACGCAGCGTGTTCCCGATGGCGCGCTCCTGGGATATAGTGATTGCTGTTCGGCGACGCCCGATGCCGCTTTCAAGACCCTATCATCGAAAAGTCACCATCAAACGGAGGGAAACATTTTGGCTGCCAAAAAAGGAACCGGAATGCTGATTGTCTGGTGCGACGTTCCGGAAGACCGCGAGGACGAGTTCAACCGCTGGTACAACGAGGAGCACATCCAGGAGATTCTGAACGTGCCAGGGGTGCTGAACGCCGCCCGTTACGAAGCGGTGCGCGGCGGACCAAAGCATCTGGCCGCCTATGAGTTGGAAAGCCCTGCCGCAGTGTTGGGCGACGGTTTCACCAAGCGCACCAAGTCCAAGTGGAGCGAGACGATGGGGCCGTCTCTCATCGGTCGCAATTTCTTCAACCCGCTCTACGAAATGATTTATCCCGACTCGGTCTCCAGAGCGATGGCGGATAGCGGTATGGCTCCGGTGTTACAGGTGGGCCGCATGAATATCCCTCCCGAACGCGATACCGAGTGGAACGAATGGTATAACACGATCTTCGTGCCCAATTTCGAAAAAGTGCCCGGTGTGATCCGAGGACGCCGGTTCAGGACGGTGCGGGGCGAGGACCCGATGTACTCGGTGGTCTACGAGTTTGAGAATGAATACGTCTCCCAAACCCCGGAATGGGCAGCCCAATTGGAAGCCAACCCGAAGAACGCCGAAATGCGGGGCTTGATCACCCACGGACCCGGGTCGCCCAGCGTATTCAGGAAGACCTTCGAACTTTAACACCGACTATTTGGAGTTTGAAATGCCCAATCACGTCATAAATGTAGGCGCCGTCGAACTGATTTCTCTTAACGACAACCTGCCCGTCAGGTCTCCGCTGGTCGCTTTCCCCCACACCACCATCGAGCAATGGCGGGAGTACCCGGAGTTGATGGCGGACCAGGAAAACGCCCAGCAACGTTGGGGTTCGTTGGCCATCCGTTCATCCGGCAAGCTGATCATCGTGGACACTGGAATGCAGGGTGAAGGGTGCTATTTGCTGGACGACATGAAGGAAAAAGGCATCGACCGGGAGGCGGTCGACCTGGTGGTCTTTACCCATGTCCATCCCGACCACGTCGGTTGGAACTACACCGACGGCAAACCCAACTTCCCCAATGCCCGGTTCCTGGTGCCCCAAAAGGACTGGGACTACTGGACTCAACCCGAAGTGATAAACACCGTCGAGTACGTGGTCCCACAGGTCCTGCCGTTGCAGGAACACGGCGTGATGGACCTGATGGACGGCGAGTACCAGATCACTCCGGAACTGACGTCCTATCCGACGCCGGGCCACACGCCAGGGCACAACTCCATCCGCGTCACCTCCAACGGCGAACACGCATTCATCCTGGGCGACGTTGCCCACAGTCCCATCCAGGCCCATCACACCGATTGGTGCCCGGAATTCGACATTGACCAGGACATGGCCCGGTCCACCCGGCATGCGGTGATGGACATGCTGGAAGCCGAGGGAACACTGGTGTCTGCCGGGCACTTCCCAGATCCCGGCATTGGCCGCTTCGTCCGGGGAGCAGACCGCCGGTACTGGCAGGGCATCTGACTATTGCGCGTTCTTGGCGCGCGAAATTTTCCGACGGCTGTTGGTCGCTTTGCTGGCCACGAGTGGGGCATCTGGCTCACGGGTACCCACTGTGGCAAAACTGTCATGGCGAGCGCAGCGTGGCAATCTCGTTTGGGCAAGGCTTCTCTGAAGCGACACCGTTGGCAACTGTTTTATCGCCTAGTTGCCGGTGGCAATCTTTTGCTGGGAAACAACGCCGAGGACGTGAGTCTCGTCAGGCGTGTCGTTCTGCGAACTCGACCTTGGCGGCCTCCACTAACGGTGAATCAAGCAGCAGGTCCCTGGCCGTCAGGCTAAGCGCCTTGGCTACCGACAGGGCGTTGGAGAGGGCCAATTCGGTGACCGCGGTCTCGCGCATTTCCCTGGTGTGGGATGCCACCGGGCTGTCGCTGACCGCATACCTCAGCTCGAAGGCCGGCATTACCTGGCTGACATTGCCGAAATCGGTAGACGCTCCGCTGCCCGGACGGCCCGGTATCGGCTCGTCCACTTTGATTCCGAGTGCTTGTGCGTTGCTACGAACCGCCTGGGACAGCACCGTGTTGGGCAGCACGTTTTCGTAGAAGGGATAGAATTCCTGGATTTCCAGACGGGCGCCCGTCATGGACGCGGCTCCTTCCGCTACCTGTTTCACCTTGCCCACTACTACGTCACTCAGGTAATGACGGTCTCGGCAACGCAGCATGAAGTTGGCGGCAGCAAATTCCGGCACGACGTTGGGCGCCATTCCGCCGTCGGTGATTATGCCGTGCATCCGAACGTCGTCCCGCAGGTGCTGGCGCAAGGCGTCGATCCCGGTGAACAGGTGAATGACCGCGTTCAACGCGTTGATCCCGGCCTCGGGCGCGGCGGCGGCGTGCGCTGCTTTGCCGTGGTACATGTACCGGTAGCCCACCATGGCCAGGCTCCAGCTCTCTCCCAGTGGCGACGCCGTAGGGATTACGGTGCGGTTGGAAAAGGGATGGGATGAAAGGGTAGCGTCCACGTCGTCAAATACGCCGGCCTCCAAAAGCCGTATCTTGCCGCCGCCTCCTTCTTCCGCCGGTGTTCCGATGACTACCACGCGCCCGGGCAAATCGGGAGAGTTCGCCTGTAGCCCCAAGGCAGTGCCCATCGCCGCCATGGCGATTAGATTGTGTCCGCAACCGTGGCCGATTTCGGGCAAGGCGTCGTATTCCGCCAGAACGGCGATGGTCGGGCCTTCGCCAGCGCCGCCGGAGATCGTGGCGCGAAATGCCGTATCCACGCCACCGATTCCCCGCTCCACCTGGAAGTTGCGTTGTTCCAGGAATACGGCCAGGGCGTCGGAAGAATAATATTCCTCGTAATTCAACTCAGGGTGAGCGTGTACGTCTCTGGACAGGTCGAACAACGCTTGCCTGGAAGCCTCGATGGCCGTGTTGGATTTAGCCGCAAGATCGGCTTTTGGTCCGACAGATTGCCGAGTCATGGTATTTGCGCTCCTATGGACTTGGTCGGGAGACCGTCGCCTTTCGACCTGGTTGTGGCTGACGACCCTCAGTCCAGAACCGGCCATTGGCCGCTGCTGGGCGAAACAGCTTCGTACGCCTGACTGATTCGGAACAGAGTACCCTCATCCCAGGGGCGTCCGATGAACTGGAGCCCGATGGGAAGTCCCGCTGCGCTGAAGCCACAGGGAACGGTAATGGCGGGGAATCCCGTGGCGTTCATGGGGCTGGTGTTGCGCGATATCAACCCGGACCCAGGACCCCTGACTTTCTGGCGTTCATCGCCAACCATGATGGTGTCGGCGTCGATGCGGGGGGCCGGCATGGGAGTCGTTGGAGTCACCAGGAAGTCTACCTCCTGGAGCACCCTGGCGTGTTCTTCCTTGATGATTCGCTGCACCTTCATTGCCTTGGAATAGTCCCTACCCAGCACGAATTGGCCGGCGAGCGTCCGATACAGGGTGTCGGGACTATAGTCCTCCCGGTTGGACGCAATCAACGGTTCATGGGTGACCACGCTGTCGGCCATGCTGGAGAAGCGCAGGGCGCCGGCGTATTGCATACTTGGGACGCTGACTTCACGGCTGGCAACACCCAACTCTTCCAGCGCCGCGATGGCCCGGCGAACGGCTGCCTCCACCTCCGGGTCGAGGAGGTCGAAGTAATAATTGGATGGAATCCCCATGGTCAACCCGCGGGCGCCGCGCTCCAGGATAAGTGCGTAATCGTCCACCGGCACGGGAACCGTGCTGGGATCGAGGGGATCGTAACCGGCGATGGCCTGCAGGACCAATGCGCTGTCGCGCACCGACCGAGTCATGGGGCCGATGTGGTCGCCGTTGAAACTTGTTACCAGGAGTCCGCGTTGGCTGACTCTGCCGAAAGTCTGTTTCAGGCCGACGACCCCGCAAAACGCGCCGGGCAGCCTCACCGACCCGCCGAGGTCGGTGCCCAAAGAGGCGAAAGTAACGCCGGCGGCCACGTTGGCCCCTCCGCCCCCGCTGGAACCTCCCGGGACGTGGTCAAGGCCCCAGGGGTTGTGAACCGCGCCGAAGTGAGGGTTATTGGAGGTGGCCCCGGCGGCGAATTCTTCCAGGTTTTCCTTGCCCAGGATGATTGCGCCGGCTTCTTTGCAGCGTCGCACCACCTCAGCGTCTTCGTCGGGAACGTGGTCCTTCAGCACCTTGCTGCCGACGGTGGTCGTTATCCCGCCGGTGGCGATGTTGTCCTTGATGCCGATGGGAATTCCGTGCAGCGGCCCCAGATATTCACCCTGGGCGAGAGCGTCCTCGGCCTGTTCGGCCTGAGCCATCGCCTGCTCGTGCATGATGGTGATAAAGGAGTTCAGGGTCGGCTGCCTCTTTTCCGCCTCGGCCAACGCGGCCTCGGTCAATTCCACGGGGGATACTTCCCGCGCCTGAATCATGGGTGCGATCTCGGAAATAGTCAGCTTGAGAAGTTCGGAGTTAGGCATCTTCGTTACCCCCGTCTCCCGCTCTGAGCAAGCGCGCGGACATCACTGAGGACAAATCCAGGTCGCGCAGGTTCTGCAGCTCGGCCAGGTAATTTTCCAACTCCGGCCTGACCATTTCCAACTCCGCGTCGGACAACTCGAACCCGCCGTACTCGGCGATCATCCTTTTCAGGGTCGCATCGGATATTGGCATTCGTTACACCTCCCGGTAAAGGCTCGGCTCGGCGGGAGTGTACATCCCGCATGTGGCCGGGGCAATAGCGTTGCGCCGACGTGTCCCGACGCGGCGTCCAGGTCGGCAGCCGCCGGCGCGTTGCCCCTTTGGGGGATGCGCCGCTTACGATAGCCCGGTGTGCTACGTTCAGCCGCTTCCGACGCGGTTCGCCGTCGGTTACTTGAACCTGGGGACTACTTTCTCGGTCAGGAGTTTGACGGAATTCATGACCCGATCGTTGGGATTCTGGCCGCCATAGTTGGTTTCAAGAACCACGCCCGAAATGTCCAGCTCGTCCCGGTATTCTTCCAGCCGTTCGGTCACTTCCTCCGGTGTCCCGAACATGACCCGCCGCTGCAAAATCTCTTCGTATGGGATGTTTGCCGTCTGCCGGAGCCGTTCCGCACCTTCTTCGCTGGCCGCCGTCTTGCTCAACTCGGTAGCCGCATACCGGATGGCATGGATGGCGCTGTCCTTCGGTTCCGATTGAGCCTGGGCCGTCGTTTCTGCCACATAGGCGGGAATACGCAACGTGACTTCGCCAGGCCCCTCGAATCCGGCCTCTTTGCGTGCCATTCGATAAAGCTCCAGCCGTTGCTTCAGCACGGGAATCCCCGTCGCCGCGCTGATGAAAATTGGATGACCCAACTGACCCACCAGCGGGAAGGTGTCTTCCGAGGCCACCGCGATGCGCGTGGGAGGGTAGGGCTGCTGCAAGGGCTGCGGCACAACTTGCACGTCGTCGTAGGAGTAAAAATCTCCCTGGTAAGAGAAACTGTCGCCTCTCCAGGCGCTCATGATGACCTGGAGGGCCTCAAAGAACCGGCCTCGGCTTTCGGAGTAGGGGATGTTGTACCCCTGGTAATACTTAGTCAGGCCGCTGCGCCCGATCCCAAAATCGAAACGACCCTTACTGATGTGATCGACGGTTGCCGCTTCTTCCGCCACTCGCAGGGGATTGGTTAGCGGCAGCACCTGCACTGCCAGACCCACCCGGAGGGTAGATGTACGGGCGGCGATTGCGCTGGCGATGATGAGGGGCGAGGCCAGCACCGAACGGTCGGGCGTGAAATGGTGCTCGGCCAACCACACCGAGTCCATGCCCATACGCTCCGCCTCTGCCACCTGGCTAAACGATTCTTCGAACGCTTCCGCCTGGGACATGTCGCTCCGGACGTGGAAATCGGTGAACATACCGAAGTTCATAACCAACTCCTTGCAGAGAAACGCCAGCCATTTGCCAAATCTGGGTCGGGCTCGCGGGTCGAGATGAAACGAGAATACACCGGGGTCGCAGCCCGTTCAACCCTGGTGTTTTTCGTGACCGTTGGGTTCGTGGTAGGCTACCGTTGCGGTTTGGGACGGAGGCAGCGCTACCCCAATCCCTGCCCGCATCTGGAAACCACCGACCGACTTTGGTGAAACCATGGCGCTAAAGCCCGGAACAAACACTGCGACGCCGACCGCGTCGGAACTACTGCGACTGGCCGCTGAGCTGGTTCCCGTGCTCAAGGAGCGGGCGGCCCGCACCGAGGAGTTGCGGCAATTGCCCGCCGAGACGGTACAAGACCTGCTTGCGTCGGGGCTCTACCGCATCGGAGTGCCCAGGCGGTTCGGCGGGTTCGACGTCGATTACGGATTGACGCTGGACGTGGCCATCGAATTGGGACGAGGTTGCCCGGCCACTTCCTGGTGTTACGGACTTTGGGCCGCCCACGCCTGGTTGGTGGGTTATTGGCCGGCGCAAGCCCAGGAGGATGTGTTCGGGTTGGGTCCGGACGCGCTCTGCTCCAGCTCGTTGAATACCGGCACGTCCCGGCTTATCCCCGTGGAAGGCGGATTCCAATTGTCAGGTCGGTGGGAGTTCTCCAGCGGCTGTGATTCGGCCAGTTGGTTGATGCTGGGAGTGCCTGGCATTGGCCAACGCAACTGGGCGTTGGCGCCCCGTGGAGACTACGAGATAGTGGACACCTGGTTCGTCTCCGGGCTGCGGGGCAGCGGCAGCAAGGACATCGTGGTCACCGACGCTTTCATACCATCCCACCGGGTTCTGGACGTTACCACTGCGGGCGATGGAGACTGGACCGGCTGGAACCTGCACGGTCAGGATCGTTACCGGGTGCCGATCCCGGTTTTGCTGGGATGGGACTTGGTTGCGCCGATGCTGGGCATTGCCACCGGAATGATTGATGAGTTCATCGCTCGATTCACCGGCACTTCGGGCCCCGGCAGATCCGCTGAATCGCCGGCGGTGCATCTGCGCCTGTCCCAGGCCACCGCCGAAGTTGACGCAGCGCGGGCATTGATGGCTCGGGATATCGACGAGATTTTCCGCAAAGCAGGTGCCGGTGAGGCCTTCACGCCGCTGGAACGAGCCAGATTCCGGCGCGACAAGGCGTTCGTCACTCAACAGTGCCTGCAGGCCGTCAACCGGTTGTTTGACCTGAGCGGCGGCCACGCCCTTTTCGATTCGGTTCCCCTACAGCGTTTCCACCGGGACGCCCAGGCCGTAGCCCATCGGGACACTCTGATAATGGACTTGGGCGGTCAGCAATACGGCAGGGTAGCCCTCGGGCTGGAACCGGACGCGGCGATTTAGCGGGCGTCAGAGGCTAACCGGCTGGTCGCTGTCCATCCATTCGGCGTACGACCCGTCGTAGAGCCGCACGTTGTAGCCGGCCTGCTTCATGGACAGGTATGGAAGTGAGGCGCGCACCCCGCTCCGACAATAGGCCACTACCGTGTCTACTCGGGAGATGCCCAGGGCCGCCAATTTTTGGTGAAGCACATCGGGGTCGATGCGTAACCTGCCATCGGCTCCGGAGAATTCTGAGTGGGGGAGGTGTATCGCCCCCGGGATATGCCCGGGTCGATGATCCATTTCGGCCTCCCCACGAAATTCCTCCGGCGACCGGACGTCCAGCAGTTTGGCTTCCCCAGCGTCAGCAACGTCGCCCAACGTGGCGCGAATGGCCGGATTGAGGCGCGCCGTGAAGGGCTGGCGTTCAACGGGAACCGGTCGGTAGAGCACCTCGCGGCCCTGGGCTTTCCAGGCGTCGTACTGCAGGTCCATCAGGTGAACGTCGTCGCGGCCCAGGTACTCCAGCACCCAGGCGGCCATGGCGGCGTTCCGCCCATCCTGATGGTCGTAGAGGACCGGAGTTACTTCGTCCCCCAATCCCACGTCACCGAACGCGGTGGCTAGTTGTTCAGCCGGGCCCAGGCGACCGTCGGCTCCTTGCAGTTTCTTGAAGGGTACGCTAACGGCCTCCCGCAGGTGGCCCATCAAATATCGCATGGCCGACCGGGGATCGATGATGAGGAACCCCGGTCGGCCAATGTGGTCAGCGACCCAGTCTGCGGAGACGAAGGTGACCATCAACCCACCGCTTCAAAGTCGGTCTCCACCGCTGTGGCATTGGACACCGACTGGGTGACGGGAGAACCCTCCACCGCCAGGCGCCAGATTTCCCGCAAGGTATCCTCGTCGGCGTCGGCGCGCACGAAGCACTTGGCCGAAATCCGCCCGTACCCGGGGTTGCCTTCGTCCTCGACGCCGGCCCACTTGCGGATGTTGTCGAAATACCCTTCCACGGCCACTTCCAGATCGTGGATGCGAACGCCCTGCTTGGTGGCGTTGACCACAAAGCCGACGGTCATGCAGCTGCCAATGGCGGACAATAACTGTTCGTGGGCGCTGGCCGCCACATCGGTGGCGGTGAGATCGCCTGGCTCGTCCATGTCCACCTGGTGGTTCCGCATGTAGGCCCGGGCGCGCATCCCGTCCTGCCAGACTACCCGGGACTTCCAGGGCCCGGTGACCGCGTTGAAAACGTCCGGGTCGCGGAAGGAGTCGAGCACTTCGGCGAGTTTCTCGCGCGGCAGGCCGTTGAGGTTTCCTTCTTGCGTCATGTCCAGCTCCTCTGGTCGGATTAGCCCTCACTCGGTGAGGGTCTGGCGTCGTTGGGTCTACTGGTATTCCGCCCGCAGCGTGGCGGCGGCTTCGGAGATTACCTGCATCTTCTTGCTGGCCATTTCATGGGTATTCACGTTGCGCTCCGCGAAGGTGCCGAAACCGCAGTCCGGGTTCAGGTAAATCTTGTCCGGGTCGAAATATTGCAGCAGTTCCTTGACCCGGGCCACAATCTGCTCCGCCGGCTCGATGTCGTCGGTGCGCGGGTTGACCACGCCGAGGCCGATTTCCTTCTCGTTGCTGTATTCCTTGAAGACTTCCATTTCGCCAGCCCGGGGAGTAGCGCACTCCAGCACCAATTGGTCGATGTTCATTTGCGTCAGGTAGGGGAGCATCGGCCCGTAGTTGCCGGTGAGCAGCACGTCTTCCCGACGGCTCCAGTTGCCCCGGCAGACGTGGACACCGGTCCTGATGCCGGTGATGCCCTCGGTTGTCTCGTTCATCAAACGCACCGCC
Organism: Dehalococcoidia bacterium; assembly: GCA_965220105.1. GTDB lineage: Bacteria > Chloroflexota > Dehalococcoidia > Lucifugimonadales > UBA3495 > Bin87. The sequence goes on from OZ244811.1 coordinate 1,548,993, forward strand.
AGCTCCAGCTCGTCGGTGGGGTCGCGCCGGTTGGGCAGGGCGGCGCACATGAAGGTCTCGGTGCTCTCCTCGCCAAACACCACCTGGCTGAGGATGGGTTCGTCCAACTGGACAAAATCGCAACCCTGGTCGCGCAGGGCGATAATCTCCTCGCGAAGGATGGCAACCACGTCTTCGGCCAGGTCTTCCGGGTTGGGGTATACCCGGTCGGACAGTCCCTCGAACCAGCTTGACCTGGTCAACATGTAGGGGCCGGGCAACGGGATTTTGATTGCCCGGTCGGTGTGTTCGCGCATGAAGGCCAGCTCGTCCTGGGCCAACCCCTGTCGCTGGCCGATACGATCGACCACGATAGGGCTCTTGATGGCGAAGGACGGGACGTCCAGGGCGCGCAGCACTTCTTCCATGCGAGCCCGGTCCCTGGAGTAGTCGAGCAATTCCGAAACCTTCATCAGCTTCATGCCGGTGAGCTTGTCAACCGCGAAGGAGTAGAAATTGTCCCGGCGCTGTTCGCCATCGCTGATGATGTCCACGCCGGCCGCTTCCTGGGCGCGGATGCACGCCAGGACTTCGCCGTCGGCCACCTTGTTGAATTCGGCCAGGGTGATATCCCCCGCCTCCTTGCTACGCAGGGCGCGCACCAACTCGGTGGAGCGTGGCCAGCTACCCACCACGGTTACCGGGAACAGAGGCGTGTCCGCCATTGAATGGCCTCCTTGGGGTTGGCAGCATTGGTGATGCAGCGCTACCGATATCTGCCTCCGGGCAATCCGCGAACGCGGCTCCGGAGGCATCAATAATGTACCTAAAAACCTTCACGAACACAAACGACGTCGAGGCGGATCTTCGCAGAGTCAGGCGTTCGCCCTGCCACGTTTCCCGCTCCAGAACGCCGGAGTGCGCCCAGCGGTGGCACGTAACGGTTGACGATTTCAGCCGGCCGTTGACGAACGGGACGGGAACCGGATCGCCAGGATATCCGCAATGAGCCGCGCCGCCACCTGCACCGTCAGGTTGGACAAATCGTAGGGCGGCGCTACTTCGACCACGTCGAACGCTACCAGGTTGGCCCTGCTCACCAGCCGCTCGAGGCATCGGCGGGTTTCCTCGTAGAACAGGCCGCCGACCTCCGGCGTTCCCGTGCCCGGCGCCTGGGTCGGGTCCAGGACATCGACGTCAAAAGTGATGTACAGGTTGGGACCGACGCTGATGCTATCCGCCACGTCTTCCGGTCCCCGTTCCCGGAACTGGCGGGTGGTGATGACGGTGTTGCCGTGGTTGGCGGCCTCTTCGTACGGCGCGCGCCGCACCGAACGTATGCCCACCGACGTGATGTTGGCGACGTGTTCCAGTTCATGGCAACGACGGATGGGACTACCGTGGCTGAGCATCGCGCCGTTGTAATGGTGAGTGTAGTCCAGATGAGCGTCGAAGTGCACGATGTCCAGCGGGGCGAACTGGGCCAGGCCGGCCACTGCCGGGAAGGTGATGGCGTGGTCGCCGCCCAGGATCACCGGGAAGGCTCCCTGCGCGGCGATGCGTTCCACCACGCCGGCCAGTCTGGTGAAGTTGTGCACTACGTCGGACGCGGTGACGAACACGTTTCCGCAATCCGCCATCGTGACTCCGCGCAGCAGCTCGTCGCCGGCGTCGGCGTCGAAAAAACCCTCGGCATTCTGGCCGGCACCGTAGGGGTCGGAGTAAGAATAGCCCCGGGGGGCGTCCCGCAAGGCATCCGGGCCGTAGCGCGCGCCGGGTCGCCCCAGCGTGCCCTGATCGAAGGGCATCCCAATGAAAGCGATGTCGGCATCCAGAGTGTCAAGGTCGGTGCAACGGGGAGCGCGAAACATCGTGCGCGGCCTGGAGTCCAGCGGAGGCGCCTCACCCGCCGGGGATTCCGGCAAGTACTGCGGCCCGATGTTGTACGGGTTAGTAGTCATAGCAGGTGAATTTCCTGAGCCTATCGTTTCCTTAGCCTACCGTTAGGGGACGCTGGCTTGCGGAAAGGTCCGCCACCGTCCCTGATGTATTTGATTATACTTGAGCCGGGATTTGAACATTGGATGCCCGACCAACCCGCTGGCGAACTGCGTCAGCTCCCAATGCGCCAAGGAGGATTTGCCATGGCACGACTAGAGGAATACGTCGATAGGTTCCAATTCGTCCGGTTTGAGCGGCACGACGGCATATTGCAGATGACTCTCCACAGCGACGGCGACACGCTGCAATGGGGATCCGGCCCGCACTCCGAGCTGCCCGAAGTGTTTCACACCATCGGCACCGACCCCGAAACCAAAGTCATCATAATGACCGGCGCCGGCGACGGATTTACCGGCCCGGCCGGCAGCAGCGCCACGGTGCCGCGCCGCACTCCGGAACAATGGGATGCCACTTTCTGGGAAGGGAAGCATCTGCTAGGCAACCTGCTAAATATCGAGGTGCCAATAATCGCTGCGGTCAACGGGCCCGCCCTGCGCCACTCCGAATTGCCTTTGCTCAGCGACATCGTACTTTCCGCTCCCCATACCACTTTCCAGGACTCCGGCCATTTCATGAGCGGCCTGACTCCCGGCGACGGTATGCACATCATCTATCCCCTGCTGCTGGGCATCAACCGGGGAAGGTATTTCTTGCTGACCGGACAGATGCTGGATGCCGCCCAGGCCCAGGAATTGGGTTTGGTCGCTGAGGTGCTGCCCCAGGAGGACTTGCTGCCGCGTGCGTGGGAGCTGGCGCGACTGCTGGCTCAACAACCCCGACTGGTACTGCGGTACTCCCGGGTATTGCTGACCCACAAACTAAAGCAGGAATTGCACGACCTGCTGGGCTACGGCCTGGCGCTGGAAGGTTTGGGATCCGGCCAGGATTACCTGGACCGGGGCCAGGGAAGGTAGCAAGCCATTGCGCGCTGCCGTCCGCTTTTCTGGGCGGCAGCGCCGTCAGGATAATGGCTGCGGACAGGCCATATATCACCAGCAGGGCCCACCAGGATGGGACGTAGTTTTGAGTGTAGTCGTGCAGGTATCCAACGAGAGGCGCGCCCAAACCGGCGGATAGCAGATTGATGGGCATGACGATCCCTCGTATGGCGCCCAGAAACTCCCGCCCGAAGTAGGACGCGAATATGTAGGTGTGCACGATCATCCCCACACCCACGGAACTGCCGAAAACGATCGTGGACAGGAACATCATCGGCGCCGACTGGGCGTAAATCATCAGCAGTATCGCCCCGATGAATCCGGAAAAGGAAACCGCGGCCAGGTACCGGATCGGGTACCGGTCTGCCAACCAGCCGGACACCAGGGCCATCGCCGCCGCCGAACCGGCGTCCGAGGCAAACGACCAGGACACCAGCAAAGGGTTGAAACCCTGCTCGATGAAGTAGGGAATCCGGTGGAAGCTGGCGCCGCCCTGGGCCACCCCGGACAAAGAGAAGACCAGGATCAGCTTCCACATTGCGCCGGTATGCATGGCTTCGCGAACCGTCCACACCGGCTCGTCCCCCGCTGGGGAGCGTCGCCCCGGGGATCCAGGCGCAGCAACGGCTGCGTCCGGTGGGTCGCCGTCCATACGGAGGCCCATGTCCTCCGGCTGGCGGCGAATGAACAGCGCCGACAAAGGCACGGCAATGATCAGAAACAATATAGCCAGAATCCGCCACGTCCCACGCCAGCCGTAGTCGTCGATCAGCCACTGCGTGACGGGCAACAGGGCAATGCCGCCGATTCCCAACCCGGAAGACGCCAGCGCCAGGGCTCGTCCGCGTTTTCGATTGAACCACTTGGCCACTGGCACCGAGGTGACTATCCCATTGGGCGCGGCCACGCCGGACATGCCGATGATTCCGAACAGGATGATGAACTGCCAGGGTTCGCTGCTGTAGCTCACCAGCACGAGGCAGGCGCAAATCACCAGGGCGGCAATGCAGATGTAGACCCGGGCTCCGTAGCGGTCGATGACGGTGCCGACGGCGAAGCTCAGCACGCCGGCCGAAAGGCGTCGGGTGGTCTGCATCCAGCCGAAGGTCGCCCGGGAAATGCCCAGTTCCCCGTGCATGGGCAATACGAACAAGCCGTAGTTGAGGGTGCCCGTCGCCATCGTTGAAAAATTGACGGCGAACATCGTGGCGACGATGACCCACCCGTAGAAAAAGCGATGCTGCCAGGGAGCTTCAGCGGAGATTCCGATGGCGAACTCCCGCGGCAACATGATTGTGCTGTTCAGGGAAATGTGGCGGCGAGGCGGTTAGATGGCTTGCCAGTAGCGTTTGCCCTGCAGCGTGACTATCTTGCCGAAGCCGGGGGCGGGCAGGTGCACCGCGGCCACCGGCAGGCCCTCGCTCTCCAGGCGGTCCAGCACCGACTTGCGGGTGGCGATGGCCAGGTCGGGAATGATATCGGCCCGGGATGCCCAATCGGTCTGCTGGATTTGAGCCGTGTTGTGGAGCACGTCGCCGAGAATCAGTCCTCGCTCACCCCCTGAATTGATCATGATGCTCATGTGTCCGGGGGTGTGTCCGGGCGTGGGTAGCGTGGTGAGTTCGCTGGTGATGCTGTACTCGCCTTCCATCCACTCCACCAGTCCCATCTCGGCAATCGGCCACACGCAGTCCGGAGCGTTGGGGAAGCGGTTGGGCTGCAACGCTGGATCATGGCTCGCTTCGTAGTCGGCCCTGCTGAAGTAATAGCGGGCGTTGGGGAAGGTGGGTTTCAGCGCGCCGCCTTCGTCCCGGACGGTGTTCCAGCCGACGTGATCCCGGTGGAGGTGGGTCATCACCACGGCGTCGATGTCGTTGGGCGACAGGCCGTTACTGGCCAGGTCATCCAGGAGCTCGCCCCAGGGTGTTTCGGGGGTTTCCTTGGCCCCCAGCCCGGTGTCGATGGCGATGTTTTTGCCGTCGGAACGAACCAGGAAACAGGCCAGGTTGAAGCTGACCTGGCGGTCGGGGGTCAGATGGTCGTGGAAGGGCTCCCAATCCGCCGCCGGGATGTCGGGGAAGAAATTGCAGACGTCAAACGCCAGGGTGCCGTCGGTCAGTGAGGCGATTTCCACGTTGCCGATTGTGAGTTTGCTGGCAGCCATAGTCCCTCCGTAGGTTGCGATTTATCGGCATTCTACCACTAGCCCGGCAATGACCCGGTGATCCGGCGGGATTTGCCGAGGGCGGTCGTTTGGCATATCATTTTCTGGCAACATTAAATCACCATCCGCCAATCCCGACGCTCGAGCTATACCGGAGGAAGTTGTTATGGCCCTGTGGAGACCCGACCCCACGTTCTACCCGTCAGCCCGTTTGGCCATGGAAGCGCCGCAGGAACGCCTGGCCTACGTTGCGGTGTTGAATCCTGACTCCGGCGAACCCGACGCCATGACCGTGGTGGATTGCGACCCCAACTCGCCGACCTATTCCCGGGTGGTGAGCTCGGTGCCCATGCCGCACGTTGATGACGAACTGCACCATTTCGGCTGGAATGCCTGTAGCGCGTCTCTGTGCCCATCTTCGGCGCATCCGCACCTGGAACGGCGTTACCTGGTGGTCCCGTCCCTGGCGTCCAGCCGCATTTACATCATCGACACCCAACCTGACCCCGAGCGGCCCCGTATCGTGAAGACCATCGAGGCAGAACAGGTGCAACGGGCCGGCTACAGCCGTCCGCACACCGTGCATTGCGGCCCCGACGCCATCTACGTCAGCGCGCTGGGCGCGGCGGACGGAGGCCGGCCGGGCGGGCTGATGCTCCTCGACCACTATACGTTTGACCCCATCGGCCCGTGGGAACTGGACCGCGGCCCTCAGGAGCTGGCCTACGACTTCTGGTGGCACATCGGCATCGATACGATGATGACCAGCGAGTGGGGCACGCCGGAAATGTTCGAAAACGGCGCCAGGCTCGAGGACGTGGTCGGCCAGAACTATGGCCACCGGATCAACTTCTGGGATATGCGCCGCCGCAGCCATCAGCAGGTCGTGGACCTGGGCGCTCAGCATCAGATGGCCCTGGAGCTAAGACCCGCCCACAACCCCACACGGCACTATGGGTTCTGCGGCGTGGTGGTCAGCACCGATGACCTCTCCGGCGCGATTTTCCTGTGGTATCGGGATGGTGAACAGTGGGCTGCGACCAAGGTCATCTCCATACCCGCCGAACCGGCGGATGCGTCGGCGCTGCCGCTGGCGTTGCAGCCGTTGGGCGCAGTCCCGCCGTTGATCACCGACATCGACCTTTCCCTGGACGACAAGTTCCTGTACGTGTCCTGTTGGGGCACGGGCAGACTCCTCCAGTTCGACGTGTCCGACCCATTCCACCCGGTGCAGACCGGCGAGGTGGAGATGGGCGGTATCGTCCGGAAAGCCGCGCATCCCAACGGGGCCACGCTCACCGGCGGTCCGCAGATGGTTGAGATCAGTCGTGACGGACGCCGGGTGTACCTCACCAATTCCCTGTACTCCTCCTGGGACGACCAGTTCTATCCGGAAGGTCTCAACGGTTGGATGAGCCGCATCGACGCCAATCCGGAAGGCGGCATCGCCGTCAACCGTGATTTCTTCGTCGATTACGGCAAGACCCGGTCCCACCAGGTGCGGCTCCAGGGCGGCGACGCCTCTTCAGATACTTTCTGCTTCCCGTAGTCGGTTCCCACACGGCGGCCCACCTCACGCCGGGGAAGCGGATGGGCCGTCTACATAACGTCATTTCTGGGTCGTCGGGTCCGCTATGCAGGTAGTGTTGCTGCACTCCCTGATTCCGGACCCGGCGGCCCTGGCGTCGTTGGGGCCCTGGCTGGGCCTGATCGCCCTGGGACTATTCCACGGCTTGAACCCTGGCATGGGATGGTTGTTCGCCGTGGCGCTGGCTTTGCAGCGGCAGCGGCCGACGCAACTCCTTACCGCCACCGGCTATATCGCCCTGGGACATCTGCTTTCGCTGCTGGTCGTGATGACGGCGCTATTCCTGGCGGGAGCGTTTTTACCCCTGCAATGGGTACGGCTTGCTGCCGGGTCTGTACTGCTGGTCTTCGGGTTGTACCGGGTCGTTTTGTACTACCGACATCCCCGCTGGGTTGGAATGAACGTGGGCGGACGGGACCTGATTGCCTGGTCGTTCTTAATGGCGACGGCCCACGGAGCCGGACTCATGCTGGCGCCGGTAGTCCTGGCCCTGACCGACCGGGTCGTATCATCCGGTGTGGCTGGCGATCTTGGCGAACACGGGATGTTCCTGTCACACGCGGACGCCCCAACGTGGTGGCTATTGGGATTGCTGGTTCACACGGTGGTTATGCTGACCGCCATGCTGGCCGCAGCGACAGTCGTGTACTACCGGGTGGGCCTGGCCTTTCTGCGTCGGGGTTGGATCAACCTGGATTTGCTCTGGGGTGGATCGCTGGTATTGGCCGGTGTCGCTACGCTGGTCTGGGCAATCCTGGCATAACCCGCCCGACGCCGCCACGCCACGCCCCGTTGTTGACGCTTGCTCGTAGCCGATGCTAACCTCGGCACTGCGTATCTTGAGCGCCGAAGACGTGCGACAACCATCCAAAATCACGACGCAAGTCGGATCCTGGCGGTTGCGAACATTGGAGGGATTGGTAGATGAAAGCGGCAGTATTGCGGGAAGTCAACCAACCGGTGGTGGTGGAAGATGTCCAGGTGGATGCACCGGCCCCTCGCGAGGTGCTGGTCCGCACCGGCGCGTCGGGGGTTTGTCACAGCGACCTGCATTTCGTGGAAGGTCTATACACCACGCCAATGCCCTGCGTCCTGGGGCACGAAGCCGCCGGAATCGTGGAAGCGGTGGGGGACCAGGTTGGCTACGTCCAGCCCGGCGATTCCGTAATCATGTGCCTTTCCGTCTTCTGCGGCATTTGCGAATTCTGCACCCGGGGCCAACCCTATCTGTGTGACAAGATCGCCGTAACCCGCGGCGCCAGCGATCCGCCGCGCCTTCGCAGAGACGGCGAAGCGATTACCCAGTTCGCGCAACTGGGTTCTTACGCCGCCGAGATGCTGGTGCACGAAAATGCGCTGGTAAAGGTAGACGACGACATCCCGTTCCCGCAGCTGGCGTTGATTGGCTGCGGCGCAACCACCGGTCTTGGTGCAGTATTGAACACCGCCCGGGTGGAACCTGGCAGTACGGTAGCAGTCGTGGGCTGCGGCGGAATCGGCATCCACTGCGTACAGGCGGCGGCGTTGGCCGGCGCCCTGCGTATCATCGCCGTCGATACCACCGAGGACAAGCTTTCCCTGGCTCGGGAATTCGGGGCCACCGACGTCATCGACGCCACCAGCGGCGACGTGGCGCAACGCATCGTCGACCTGACCGACGGTGGCGTCGACTATTCATTTGAAGCGATTGGTCTGAAGCAAACCGCCGAGGACTGCTACAACATGCTGCGCCCCGGCGGGGTGGCGACCATCATCGGCATGGTTCCCGAGGGGGTGAAGATCGAGATCGACGCCGGCAACTACCTGCGCCGCGGACGGGCCATCCAGGGTTGTACCATGGGTTCCAACCGCTTCCGCACCGACATGCCCCGGTTCATCGAGTTTTACAAACAGGGACGCCTCAAGCTGGACGAGCTGGTCAGCCAGGAGTTGGCGTTGTCCGAAATCAACCGGGCCTTCGCCGACATGAAGGCCGGTAGCGTGCGTCGCAGCGTGATTACGGATTTTGAAAGGTAGGGGGCATCTGTGTGTTCAGAGTCCGGGAGTGGGCAGCGTCCAAAGCGCTGGTTGATTGACAATGTCCACCGCCCCTGCCAATTGGTTTTACCCGTATCGCCATTTGATGCCATTACAACGAGCGTCGACGGTTTAGCTCTATCGCTATAGCGTTTCTGAACGATATGTGGCTGCGAGGACATCAAATGCTTGCGGGCGATCCGCACAGTCAGTTGACCAGTGCCAGCCTGCTGGAGCGCTTGGAATTGGAGTGCTGGGAAGTCCCTAACAGGCTGATGAAAAACCGGAAGCGTAGGGCTGAATTGGGACAGTTCATGACCCCGGCGAACGTTGCGGCGTTTTTGGCCTCTATGCTTGAGATATATCCGCCTCCCAAAAACTGCGAGTGCTTGATGCCGGCGGCGGGACTGGCATATTGACTGCTGCTGTGGTGGCCGAGTTCTGTGCCCGACCGGTCTCCCGCCGTCCTGTGGTAATCGATGCGGTTTCTTGGGAGATTGACAGCTTGTTTGAGCCGTTGTTGCACCGCACTTTCAAGTATTGCCAAGAGATTGCCACGCGTTCGGGCATGGAATTTACGTGGAGTACCCGTTACGGGGACTTTATAACTCAAGCCAGCGACGTGATTGCCGGCAACGCGCTCTTCGGTAGCCGTGTAGATCAGCCGTTCGATGTGGCTATCCTGAATCCGCCTTATCGTAAACTGAATGGGGATAGCCCAGAACGAGTTTGTTTGGATGGCTTGGGTATGGGCACCGGTAATCTGTACTCTGCGTTCGTCTGGCTTGCCTTGCAACTCCTTCGAGACGGCGGGGAGATAGTGGCTATCACCCCGCGTAGCTTCATGAATGGCACCTATTTCCGGGCGTTCCGTGAGGCGCTGATCCAGCATCTCGCTTTTCGGCGGATACACATATACGACGCCCGTGACGTGACTTTCTCCACCGACGGTGTACTGCAAGAAAATGTAGTTTTCCACGGTGTCCGTGGCGCCGTTGGCGGTCCACTACGCGTCACAACGTCCTATGGGCCGGCTGACGAGGGTTGGACCGAGAGGATCGTAGATCCTTCTGAGATGGTTTCTCCGTATGATGGGCAGTTTGTAATGAGACTCGTGCCCGATGAAAATGGAGCTCGAATAGCCCGAGGGATGCTTGGCCTTTCCCACCGCATATCCGATTTGGAGATTTCGGTGTCTACCGGGCGAGTGGTCGGCTTTCGTAGTAGGGATCGACTTCATTCCGAAGCTCAGCCTGGAGACGTGCCCATGATTCTACCCCGACACTGTCGAGGTGGGTTCGTGACGTGGCCTCAAGTATTCGGAACCACTCCAAACGGCCTGTCCGCCTTGGGTCCTGATGACGAGCTTCTCCTGCCTACCGGCTGGTACGTATTGGTGAATCGGTTCAGCGCCAAAGAGGATCGCCGACGGGTCGTGGCATCTCTTTTTGACCCCAATCGCGTGGGATCGGACTATGTTGCCTTTGACAACAAGTTGAACGTTCTACACGGCCAAAACGCAGGATTGCCTGAGTCTCTAGCCAAGGGACTCGCAGTGTTCCTGAATAGCTCAGTAGTCGACTCCTACTTCCGGCAGTTCAGCGGGCATACGCAGGTCAACGCCGGGGATCTGCGTGCGCTGAGGTTTCCGGATGTTGATGCGTTGTTACGCCTGGGCGATGCTGTCAATGATGCAATGCCCGGTACCGTCGAAATCGACCTGCTCTTAAGCGATGAGGTTCCTGCAATGAGTGACAGTGTCCAGGCGACGGCGGCGACGAAACGGATTGAGGAAGCGCTGGAAATCTTGAAGTCTATTGGCGTTCCCAGCGGGCAAGAGAACGTGCGGTCTGTATTGACGCTGTTGGCATTGCTTAACCTGGGGCCAGAGGATGCTTGGTCCGAGTCAACAGAGCCGTTGCGTGGCGTAACTGAGATGATGAACTGGATGGCTGGCCACTATGGCAAAACCTATGCCCCGAACACCCGCGAAACAATTAGGCGGTTTACGCTCCATCAGTTTGTGAGCATGGGCTTGGTCAACCGTAACCCGGACGATCCTACCAGGACCGTGAACAGCCCTAACAATGTCTATCAGGTGCATCCTTCAATGTTGGAGCTGGTTCGGTCCCACGGATCGCAGTCATGGGAGCCTCACTTAGCAGAGTTTCTGAAGGAATCGAAAGAGCGCAATCAGCTCATTGAGCGCGCGAGAGACATGGAGATGATTCCGGTTACGCTACCGGATGCTACGGAGTTGTCTCTTACCCCTGGTGGTCAAAACGATCTGGTGAAGGAGATTATTGAAGACTTCGCGCAGAGGTTTGTTCCTGACGGGAAAGTGGTCTACGTCGGAGACGCCGGAGCCAGCGGTCGGCACTTCGACGCAGAATATCTAGTCGAGCTTGGCGTCGTTGTGGACGAACACGGACCGATGCCTGACGTAGTGTTCCATCATGTTGAAAGGGATTGGCTGATCGTCGTCGAAGCAGTGACCTCACACGGCCCTATAAGCCCGTTACGTCGTGGCCAACTGAGGAGCCTCTTCAAGGGCTGCCGTTGCGGACTGGTGTACGTAACTGCCTTCTTGGATAGGGTTGCGATGTGGCGGTATTTGTCCGACATCGCTTGGGAAACCGAGGTATGGGTTGCTGATGCACCGACGCATCTAATCCATTTTGACGGCGAGAAATTCTTGGGACCTTACGAGAATGATAATGTTTAATGCAACGTTTGGCTCAAGGCCTCGTCAGGTATAATAGTCGCGGTCACTGCTTGGTAAAGGGCTTGCATTATTCTGACTTAGGACTGCCACCATGTTCGTAATCGGAACGGCCGGGCACGTTGACCACGGCAAGTCCACGCTGGTCAAGGCACTGACCGACATCGACCCCGACCGTCTCCCCGAGGAGAAAGAGCGGGAGATGACGGTTGACCTCGGGTTTGCCTGGATGACGCTGCCCAGCGGCCAGGAAGTCAGCATCGTCGACGTGCCCGGCCACGAGCGGTTTATCAAAAACATGCTCGCCGGCGTGGGCGCCATCGACCTGGCATTGCTCATCGTTGCGGCGGACGAAAGCGTGATGCCGCAGACTCGCGAGCATCTGGCCATCCTGGATTTGCTCCGCATTCGCCGCGGGTTGGTTGTCATAACGAAAGCCGACCTGGTTGACGACGAACTGGTGGAGCTGGTTAAGGCTGAAGTCGAGGATGCCCTGGCCGATACATCGTTCGCCGGCTGCCGGATGGTCGCCGTATCCGCCTACACCGGATTCGGTCTTGACGAACTGAAGGCGTCCATCGACGCCATCCTCGACGACACCGAAACCCGCCGTGACCTGGGGCGACCGCGCCTGCCCATCGACCGGAGCTTCACCGTCAGCGGGTTCGGCACCGTGGTCACCGGCACGCTGATCGACGGCTCGGTGGCGGTGGGCCAGCAGGTTGAGCTCGCGCCCTCCGGCGCGCGCGCTCGAATCCGCGGCTTACAGACCCATAAATCTGGCCTCGACGCCAGCGCGCCCGGAGTCCGGCTGGCGCTGAACCTGTCCGGAATATCCCGGGACGACGTGATGCGTGGTCAGGTGTTGACCAACCCGGGCTGGCTCCAGCCCACGCGCCGGTTCGATGCCCACCTCCGCATGGTAAAGGGCGCTCCCCACGCGCTGAAGCACAACGAGGGCGTGACCTTTCACCTCTTTACGTCAGAAACCACCGCCCGCGTCCGGCTGCTGGACGCTGACCGATTGCAGCCGGGCTCCGAGGGTTGGGTCCAGGTGCTGCTGGACGAACCGGTGCCCATGGTGAAGGGGGACTTCTTCGTGCTGCGTTCCTCAGAGGATACGCTGGGCGGCGGGCAAATTGCCGACCCCAACCCCAGGCGCCGGCACCGTCGGTTCGCACCTGAGGTGCTGGAACGTCTTACCACGCTGGACGCCGGCGCCAGCGAGGACGTCATTATCACCCTGGCAGACCAGTTGGGGCCGTGCGACGTTCGAACGCTCTCCCAACGCTCCAACCTGTCGGAAGCCGACGTCCAGGACCGGCTGGCGGAATTAATCGAACAGGGCGAGGTGGTGGCCCTGGGAGAGTTGGGATCCCAAACCGACACCGTGGTCTATTCCCGACGCGGTTGGGACATCGTGCGAAATCAGGCCCAGATTGCGTTGCAGACTTACCATAACCAGTATCCATTGCGTCGCGGCGCTCCACCCCAGGAACTCCGCAGTCGGCTGAATCTCCCCCAATCCGTTTACGTTCGGGCGGCCGGCAGGCTGTCGGACGAGGGCGTTGCCATCGACGACAGTGGGTTGGTGCGCTCACCGGACCACCAGGTCGCATTGACGCCGAGTCAGCAATCGGACGCGGCGGAATATCTGGCCGGGCTGGCCGCCGAGCCCTGGTCACCGCCCACGGACCGCCCCATCGACTCCGAACTGCTAGCCTATTTGCAGGGCCGGGGAGACGTGATCAGGGTCAACGAAACGGTGGTTTTCACGACGGCGGCCTACGACGACATGGCGTCCCGCATCGTCGACCATTTGAAGGCCAACGGCAGCGTTACCGTCGCCGACGCCCGCACCATTTTCGGTACCAGTCGGAAGTACGTGTTGCCTCTGTTGGAGTATCTGGACCAGCAGCGGATCACCCGGAGGGTCGGCGACGACCGGGTACTCAGGTGAACTCACCGACGGCTCGGCGCCAAGGCTCTGTGGACGGATGAGCCTTGACTTGGGCAAAACCCTTGGGCAGCTCCAGGCCGCCATGGGAGAGGTTTCGGAATCGATAGTGCAGCGAAACCGGACGTTTGCCGACCGCTTGGCGCTAGCGATGTCGGTGGCCCCTGAGCAGGCTATTGCCCGAACCGCGAACGCGGATCAGGCGTCCTTTGCCGTGGCCAGGACCGGCCCTGAAGGTCTGTTGGCCAGCATACCGGCCCCGACCATGCCGGATGACTGGGCGGCTGTATCGGTGGACGGTTCCCACATCGATGTTGACCGACATCTGCCGTTGTCGTGTTTTCTCATCAACCTGGGCGGATGCGCCATCGAATACGGGCAACACCCCAGCTGCACACTGTTCAGCGAGCCCGACCTGGCCGTTCGGGAAACCGAGCTGTACTACAGTGGAGGCCAAAATCAGCCACCGGATACCCCCTCGGACACCCCCATCGCCGGCCCGCTGCTCGGCGCGTTGCGTACCGTGCGAGAGGTGGAAAAACTGGCCGATACCGTTGCAGCGACGACGGGCGCCGTACCTACGTTGGCGCTGGTGGATGGTACGCTGGCGTTTCGCGACGTGCAATCGGGGAATTACCCCGGTTACCTGGTGCAGCACCTGATCGAGGAGCGGCTCCAGCCGGCGTTGGACCGGTTGTTCCGGTGGTCGCAAAAAGCGGGCAACCTGACGGTCGCCGCCTACACCTCCCGGCCACGAACCAACGAGGTGGTCGGTGCGATGCGAGTCTGCCTGTGCGAACGTGACTTGACGCTTTGCGCGGAGCGGTGCAACGCGAGACGGTCGGACTTGGGCGGATGTGAAAAGGTGGCGGGGTTTAATGACCGACAACTGTTTGAATACGTGCTGGAATCCGGTCATCGGTCGCCGGTCTACGAATCCGGTCGCCGCCAGCGGGGCGCTTCGTTCGGTCACACGTGGGTCAACTTCTTCTACGTGCACGCCGGAGAGGAAATTGCGCGGGTGGAGGTTCCGGAATGGGTGGCCGGCGACCCGCGGCTGCTCGGCCTGACCCACGCCATGGTGGTAGCCCAGTGCGAATTGGGCAAAGGCTATCCCGTGGTCATCTCGGAGGCGCACGAGCAGGCCGTGGTCAATGCCCGCGACCGTCTTGAATTCCGCAACGCGGTCCTCAAGGAACTGGAGAAATACGGGTTGCCGGCCATCGAGTCGGCAAAAAACACCTCGAAACGGCGCCCGTGGGTTTAGCGCCGGCACGCATTCACTTCTCGCATAACGCAGGCATCAACGGAGGATTGGCAATGGGAGAACTCAATGACCTGGCGGCATCGGTCGCCGCACTGTTGAAGCAACGAGGCGACACGCTGGCCGTGTCCGAATCCTCTTGCGGTGGGCTGATTTCGGCGGCGCTGGTGTCCATACCGGGCGCATCGGACTACTACGTCGGCGGTTCCGTGGTTTACACCCGAATTGCTCAGGCGGGTTTGCTGCACGTTCCCGATTCCGCCATGGAGGGGCAGAGGGCCAGCACCGAGTTTTATGCGTTGCTGAACGCGCGAACGTCCCGCGAAGCGTTGGGCGCCACCTGGGGTCTGGCGGAAACCGGAGCCAGTGGGCCCACCGGCAACCGGTACGGGGACGCGGCGGGTCACGCCTGTTTTGGCGTCGTCGGGCCGGTGGAGCGTTCCCAAACCCTGGAGACCGGCGACGACGACCGGGAAGCCAACATGTGGGTTTTCGCGCGTGCTGCCCTGGCGTTGCTGGAGGAAGCCCTCAAGGCTGCGTGACGCCAATTCGGTGATTCACGACCATTACGGCGGCGGCTCGTCCAGGTAATCGTCCAAGTCCTGGAGACTATCGAACTGGGCTGCCGTACGCAGAAATTGCGCCAAAGAGGGGCTGCGCCGCCGCAATTCCTCGACCTGCTCGCCGATGATGTTCACGCCGGCGGCGCCGGTGGTGGCGTAAGACCCGTGGAACGCGAAGTATGCCTGATTGAGCCGGCGGATCGCGTAACCGTTTTCCACGAACAAACGCCGTCGCTGTTCCATGTACTGCTCGGCGGCGGTTACATCGCCGGCCGCCAGCAGTTGGTCCACACGGATGCGAGTGGTTCGCATTTCGCCCTGGAAATCAAACCGGGAGGGGTCGGACGTAGCGGTTGTCGAACCAGCGGCGGATGCGCTGGCCTGCGTTTCCGCTGCGGGCGCTGGGGGTGGCAGATTTTGCCTGGCCAATTCGCCCAATTCCCGGCCGGCGATGGTCGCGACGGTTTCGTTAAGAGTTTGCAGGTCGCCGCCCGAGAAGTAACGACGACCCAGCGGCCTGAACCATAGCCACTGGTGGACCCACTCGTGGGCGGTGATCTCCAGGACGTAGTCCAAGCCGGCGTGTGGCACGACTATGGACGGATAGAAGGCGATACCTCCAGTGTCAACTACCAGCGCCGACAGGTCGGTCAGGGTCTCCACCTGCTCCTCGATGGCCTCACGGCTCTGGGCGCTCAGTCCGTTATTCAGCAACAACTCATCTCCCCGCGCGATGCGGTCTCGGGGAGACGTGACCAGTACGGTGGGCGGGTTGGTCAGCACTGCATCCACCGGCGGGAACACCCCAAGCCGGGCCCAGAACCCTCGGGAACGCAAGGCTCCAGCCACGGCGGTTTCCAGCGTTTCCTCGACAATCGGGCGCAGCGTCTCCATTCTACCGACCAGCGCATCCCGCTCGGCGACGAGTTCCCGCACGTCCTGCCCAGCAGCTTCCGGTGGCGCTATCTCAGTGCTGGGCGAAAGGTATACCAGCCGACGATCTATCCAGCGGACGCGCTCCGCCGCCGCCAGGAATTCCTCCACCTCGTGCCAGGTTTGGGTACCGACGGCAGCATCTCCCCGCCACGACGGTACCTGCGTCGCACGATGCAACCACTTCTTGGGCAGGTTGGCGAGTTCCCACTTTAGAACGCTGAGCTGATGTCCGGCAGCCGATATTTCCAACGCGCTGGGACGGTCATCCCCGGCGCAAAATGAGGTGACCAGCAGGACCAACAGCAACGCCAATGTTCGGCCCAGGACTCTCATGGGTTGCCTGCGCTGTTCCCGGCTGAACGTGGTGGTTGGCGTTGGCGCGCTACCTGCCATGCCGTCGCCGCGAAAAGCCGTCAGGCACGTATTCGCTCATGGGATTCCGGACTCATGCGTACCCACTTTGTCATTGTGAGCGTAGCGTGGCAATCTCGTCGTCGTGGCAACGGCGGTTCGCCGACGTGTGTTCAACCTCATCGAGATTGCCGCATCCCTCGGCGAGCTCGGGATGAGCGGGGGCTCCTCGCAATGACTGATCAAGGTGGGTACGCGTGAGGGATTCCGGATTCTTGACACCCGTGCCGGCGGCCCGTACCATATTTCGACGCCGCACCATCGCGAGACGCTGAGAAGTCGGGCGTGTCGGTTGTGGGGATTGAACAGGGAGCATTATATTGTCCACCAGCGCTTTTACCTTAACGGAAGAGATGCGACAGCAGGCCATCGGCGCCGAGAGCGAACCGGCCTCGATGGACATCGAAAAAGGCCACGTGGCCCGATTTGCCGAAGCCATTGGTGATGACAATCCGGCGTACACGGAGGGCACCTCTCAATCCGGCGGAATCGTGGCGCCGCCAACCTTCCTGCGCGCGTTGCGGGATGTTCGCCCGGAACTGCCTTTCGATATCCCCTTTCATCGGGTCCTGGACGGCGGTAGCGACTGGGAGTACTTCGACCCGGTCCGCGCCGGTGACACCATAACCGCAATCGCCAGGATCGAGAATATGCTTGAGCGCACGGGCAGCATCGGGCAGATGTTGATATCGACCACGAAGATAACCTACCGAAACCAGCATGGGGATATCGTGGCGACCCAGACTAGCACTTCCATCAGGTACTGACCACCAACGTCTGGTGGCAACAATTATTCCCATTCGCAGGGGAGCGACATGGCAAACCAAGTGTATTTCGAAGACGTATCCGAAGGGATGGAATTGCCGGCGGAGGTTCGGGAACCCACCACGCGCCAATTGGTGCAATACGCCGGCGCCTCTGGTGATTTCTACGAAATTCATTACGATAAGGATTTTGCAGAAAACACGGGACTCAGCGGCGTCATCATCCATGGCGCTTTGAAGAACGCCCTCCTTGGTTCCTTTGTAACCCGTTGGGCAGGACCGGAAGCGATATTGCGCCGGCTGACCTGCCAATATCGGGGCATGGACTACCCTGGTGAGCCCATCACCGCCAAAGGGCACGTCAGCCGGGTTTATCAGGAAGGTAATCAGAACCTGGTTGACTGCACCATCTGGCTGGAGAATCCGCAGGGCCAGCAGACAACCCCCGGAACCGCGACCGTTGCCCTGCCCAGCCGCAACGACTAGCAACTGCGCCCCGACACTACAAAATCACCATAAGGACTGTCTCAACATGCCCAACAATCTGGAAGGTAAGGTAGCCATTGTCACCGGTTCGGGCCGAGGCGTCGGACGGGGTATCGCGAAGCTGATGGCCGAAGAGGGCGCCAGGGTGGTCGTGGTCGACCCCGGTGTCAACGTGGACGGCAGCGGTTTCGACCAGTCCATCGCTCAATTGGTGGTCGGCGAAATTCGCGACGCCGGCGGGACTGCCGTCGCCTGCACGGAATCGGTGGCCACGATGTCGGGCGGCGAACAGATCGTGCAGACGGCTATTGACAACTTCGGACGGCTGGACATCGTGGTCTGTTGCGCCGGTATCCTGCGCGACCGCATGGTCTTCAACATGACCGAGCAGGAATGGGATGACGTCATCGCCGTCCACCTGAAGGGTACCTTCACGGTGGTGAAGCACGCCGCCATCCTGTTCCGGCAACAGCGCTCAGGGCGAATTATTACCTTCACCAGTGAATCGGGGCTCATCGGCAACAGCGGCCAGGCCAACTACGGCGCCGCCAAGAGCGGCATCGCCGGCATGACCAAGGTGGTCGCCAAGGACATGGGACGCTACGGCGTGACCGCCAACTCCATCGCCCCGCGCGCCACCACCCGCATGATTGGCTCCATACCGGACTCGGCGGCGGAAATCCGCGCCCGCGGCGGCGTTGCTTCGCTGTCGGGGTCGGACACCGAGCAAGGCAATATCCGAAACCTGGACCCGGACGGCATTGCTCCTTTCGTCTGTTACCTGGCGTCGGATTACGGGAGCAACATCAACGGTCAAACCTTCCTGGTATACGGCGATACGATATCGCTGGTGTCCCAACCCAGGCCGGAAAAAGCCATCTGGAACGAGGCCGGGCACTGGGAGATGGACGAACTTTCGGAACGCGCGCGCAACTACCTGACCGCAGGCATCCCCAACCCGGCCCCGGCGAGTTCTTGAGAATCCTGCCGCGCATGGGCCTCCACGAGTAAACGGATACAAGGAATTTGAAATGCCATTACTGGAAGACAAGGTAGCGATCGTAACTGGAGCCGGACGCGGTATTGGCCGTGGAGTCGCCAAGCTGATGGCCGCCGAGGGCGCCAGCGTCGTGGTCTGTGACCTGGGAGTAAACGTCGACGGCTCTGGCGCAGACGTCTCGGTCGCTCAACAGGTGGTCAACGAGATCGGCGAAGCCGGTGGATCTGCGGTGGCGTGCACCGAATCGGTAGCCACCATGAACGGTGGCGAAAAAATCGTGCAAACCGCAGTGGACAACTTTGGGAAGCTGGACATCGTGGTCACCGTGGCCGGTATCCTGCGCGACCGCATGGTCTTCAATATGTCTGAAGAGGAATGGGACGACGTGATCGCGGTTCACCTGAAGGGAACCTTTACCGTGGTAAAGCACGCCAGCATCCTCTTCCGGCAGCAGCGATCGGGCCGCATTATCACCTTCAGCAGCACCTCCGGTCTCTACGGCAACAGCGGGCAGGCCAACTACGGCGCGGCCAAGGATGGCATCGCCGGGTTCACCCGTGTCTGCGCCCGCGACCTGGGCCGCTACGGCGTAACCGCCAACTCCATCTCCCCGTCGGCGAGTACGCGCATGACGACCAGCGTGCCCGACGAGGCCAGGGCCCTGCGCTCGGCCCGCGGCATTGCCGCCGGCGGCAGTTTGCGGGGCGAGGCCGAAGATGTGGCGCCCATGGTCACCTGGCTGGCTTCCGACGAAGCAGCCCACGTCAACGGGCACGTGTTTCACGTCACCGGCGGTCTGGTGACGTTACTCAATGAACCGGAGCCGGTGAAAACCATCCAGAAGGATGGCCGGTGGACGGTGGACGAGCTGGCGGCGGTTTTCCCGGCGACCATCGGCATCGAGCTGTATAACCCGGCGCCGGCGCCCCCGCCCACCGCCTGACCGCGCCACGCGACGGCGCCAATCCCGACCCATGAACCACCCCACGTCTGTTGGGGCGGTGAGGAACGACGATAATGTTCAAGAGTTTTAGCGCGTCATACGCCGGCCATGTGGTCGACAACGACCTGGGGCTTGACGGGACGCCCGCCAACGACCGTTGGTACCCTAACGAGCAGTTGGCCGAAGCTTTCGACTGGGCCCTGGATTTCTCCCGTCACCTGGAAGCCAATGGGTATGACGAATTCTGGATGGCCGAGCACCATTTCCAGCCGGAAGGGTACGAATGCATCCCCAACCTGCTGATGCTCGGGTTGTATCTGGCGTGCAACACCCAGCGGCTCAAGTACGGCTGCGGGTTCAACATCACTCCCATGTGGCATCCGCTGCGATTGGCCGAGGACTTCGCCATGGCTGACATACTGTCGGGCGGACGCATCATCTTCGGCGTGGGGCGAGGCTACCATTCCCGGGAGGTGGAAACCTTCGGTTCGCCGATGTTCGATGGTGACGCCAACCGGGAGTTGTTCGAGGAACAGGTCGAAGTGATGGTGAAGGCCTTCAACCAGGAGTCTTTCTCCCACGAAGGCAAGCACTACACGATTCCGGCTCCCGTTCCCTACCGGGGTTACACCCTGGAGAAACTGAGCCTGGTGCCCAGACCGCTGCAACAACCGGTGGATATCTGGCAACCGCTCGTGTCAGGCAATCCCAAGGGCGTGGACTTTATGGGACGAGTCGGTATCAAGGCCATGGTGGCCAATACTCCCGAGCCCGCTTTGGCGGAACGCCTGGATATGTATCAGCAGGCGGCGGCCAAACATGGGCGCGAACTGGCCCTTGGGGAAGACATCGCCCTGGGTTTTCGGTTCTTCCTGGCCGAGAATCGCGAAAAAGCCATCGAAGAGGCGCGCCCGTACTTTGAGGAAGCGATGAAATTCGCGGCCCCCCTGGGCCTGATGCGGCTGGAACCGGAGCAAATCAACGCCGTAGCCAATCCCGGCCTGCGCCGCGGCGTAGAGCTGCCCACGTTGGAAGCAGCCGTGGAAACCGGCACCTGGCTGTGCGGTTCCGCCGACGACCTGATCAATCACTTGAAGGAAACGGAGGCGAAGTATCCGGGCGTTGAGCGCGTGAACCTCGGGTCGGTAATGGGAATGCCCCGCGAGGTATTCAAGGAACAGTTGAGCCGTTTCGCCTCCGACGTGATGCCTGCCTTCAGCCAATAAGCCTCGAAAAACGACCGCTATTTGAGGGGGCGTGTTAGCCAACACGTCCCCGATTTTGTTTCATAGTCTGGGCGCCGGCTGCGTCGGATGAGTGAGCCGGTAATAGCTGAAGGCACCCTGAGCTCCCCGCACAAACAGCAGAAACAGCAGGAAGTAGATGACGAGCCAGATGGCGCGGGCGTCGCTCAGGTCCACTTTTTCCAGCCGAGTCAGGGCAATAACCCGCGCGAGGAAAAAAACGGTGGGGAGCAGAGCGGCTGCCAGCCGCCAGCGCAGGTTAACGCCAAGGGCGAGCACGCCGATCAGGAACCCTTCCACGCCCTGGTAAATGATTATCCTGATCGGGAAATCGGGGATGCTTTGCTCCTGTGGATCGATGCCGGCGATTAGCCAAACCAGGAGCAAGCCCGTGCTCCACACCCACCAGGCCAGCCCGGCAATCCACGCCCAACTAATCCAGCGAAGAGCTTGCTCCAGGTTGGTCGTCAACAGCCACGCCGGCCATACCGGCGTTCGGCGTTGGGTACGTTTCCGCCCCGGCAGGTCGGGTCGCTGGTCCATCCCAATCCGGCGCACCGGCAGCGCCAGCCTGCGGTCGCCGGCTCTATTCGTCCAGCAGGGGCAACGTGGTCCAGGTCACGGCGTCGGCATCGCTGGATAGACCCTGTTCCTGAATCATTTGGCGCAGGTCCAGTAGCGTCGCGTTGACCTCCCGGGTCACCATTTGCCATTCCGGTTCCGGAGGGAACCAGTATGGAGAGTTGATGCGAACCACCTGGTTGGTGGCGGCGTTGAAATAGATACCGAATCTGGCTGCTTGCTGTTGCATAAGTACGATGTCCTGCCCGGCATCATGGCGACCCCGGGCGATGGGTGTAGGTTGCCGGATACCGGCAGAGGCAGGCTAAAGGATTTCCCGTTTGAGAATCAGGCGTTCGATGCCCCACTTGCGACTGCCCAGAATGCCGATGATGCCGGCGATAGTGAACCACAGGATAGGAACTTCGCCGCCGTGAGCGCCGAAGGCCGAGCCCATATCACCCGGCGGGTTGGGGAAGATGTGCGGAGCTACTCCGCCGGAATGGACGATAAAGTAGGCCACTACCATGTTGATGCACAGCGCGCCGGCGCCAAGACGGGTGAAAATGCCGGAGGCAATCAGCAGGGCCGAGATAATCTCAACCCAGCCAGCGATGTCCACCCGCGCGCCCAGGGGGTGACTCGCCGGGAAACCCCAGAGCAGAAATGCCTTTTGTGCGCCATGCAGAGCCACGATAAAGGCGAAAAGCAGTCGAAAAAGTAGATAGAATTCGTCGGTGTAGCGCAGCAGGAATCGTCCAAAGATGGACGTATCCCGCGCTTCCCCTGCATTGGAAGCCATAAGCATATCCTCCCGTGAGAGTGGTGTCGCGCTGCTAATGGATGATTGTGTCAATGGCGATGGTTTCGTGGCGGCTGGGCCCGGTGGAAATCATTTGCGCCTCGCACCCAATCAGCGCTTCGATCCGACGGACGTATGCCAGGGCGTCCGGGGGAAGTTGCTCCATTTGTGTGGCGCTGGCGGTGGGGTCGCTCCACCCGGCCATTTCTTCGTAAATGGGTTCACACCGCTCGAGTAAGGCTGTGTTGGCCGGAAAACGGTCCAGGATTCCGCCGTCCACCCGGTACCC
This sequence comes from Dehalococcoidia bacterium, assembly GCA_965220105.1. Classification (GTDB taxonomy): domain Bacteria; phylum Chloroflexota; class Dehalococcoidia; order Lucifugimonadales; family UBA3495; genus Bin87. The sequence continues at coordinate 1,571,621 of OZ244811.1, forward strand.
TACGCAAATATTGACGCTGTCCATGCCATCCAGGATGTCCAGACGGGTAAGCACGATGCCAGTGAATCCGTTGATCTGGCAACTGTACCTGGCGGCCACGGCGTCGAACCAACCTACCCGGCGGGGACGCCCGGTGGTAGTGCCATACTCGTGAGCCTTCTCGCGCAGTTCGCCGCCGGCCTGGTCGTTCATCTCGGTGGGCATCGGGCCGCCACCGACGCGGGTTGAGTATGCCTTGAATACGCCGACGACGCCCTTGATCGATTGGGGATTCAGCCCCGATCCAGTGATTGCCCCGCCGATGGAAGGGGAGGAAGAGGTTACGTAGGGATAAGAACCATGGTCGACGTCCAGCAAGGTCCCCTGGGCTCCTTCCAGCAGCACGCGTTTCTCTTGGGCCAGCAGATCCTGCACCATCTGCTCGGTGGGCCTGACGCACGGGCCGAGCAGCTCGGCCCAAGCCTGGCACTGATTGACGACGCTGTCCACGTCGAGGGGCTCACCATCAAAGATCCTGGTGATCACCCGGTTTTTCATATTAACGGCGGCGGCGACCCGGTCCGGGAGATGCTTTTGGTCCAGCAGGTCCCCGACTCGAATTCCGTCGCGGGACACTTTGTCCACGTAGGCCGGGCCGATGCCCTGGCCGGTGGTGCCGATGGCGCCGCTACCGCGCGCTTTTTCCTGCAAAGCGTCGAGGGCGATGTGGTACGGCATTATCACATGCGCCCGGTCACTGACGAAGAGCCTGCTGGTGTCGATGCTCTGCGCCTGGAGTCCCGCCATCTCGCCGAGCAGCACTTCCGGATTGACCACCACTCCGTTGCCGATAATGCCGATAACGTTAGGCCAGCAAATGCCGGATGGCACCAGGTGCAACTGGAATTCGCCCCGTTCGTTGACTACCGTGTGCCCGGCATTGTTACCGCCGGCGAATCGAACGACACAATCGGAGTGACCGGCAAGGTAGTCAATGACCTTCCCCTTACCTTCGTCACCCCATTGTCCCCCGATTACGGCGTAAGCCGGCATTATGCTTTGCTCCCGGTCATTTCAGAATACGCGCAGGGACAACGCGGCGTGTGGATATCGGCAGCCGGCTGGTTCCCTGCGTACGGCGAGTGGCGGAATAACTACCCGCGCAAGTATAGCAGAATCCGGATAGCGACAACAGGACTGCAGGACTGTCAGTCACTGAGCCCAGGGCTTTTCGAGTGCCCATGAAAGGACAGGCTGATCTCACCGGGCGGATCACAACCACGCAGCGAACGATACCCGCGCATGTTTATATACCGTAAGTTGTATCGGCAGGGTTGCACAGTTATCGTAAGAAATCAGCGGTTTACGTTGCCCGATGCCGTTGCGCTATTGCTAGACACATACGCCGTTGTTATAATTGTGGCCGATTTCACGAAGTTTGGCCTTGTGTCCACGGTGAAGGAATGATCACGCAACGTCCCGCTATCCAATCCGCGGAATTCGCCCGGCGCCGTAGCCGGTTAATGGAGTCGCTATCCGGAGGCGCAATTGTCCTGGCCGCTGGCCACGATTCTCCCCGTAACAACGACGTTGATCACGAATATCGTCAGACCTCGTCGTTTTGGTACCTGACCGGATTTGACGAACCGGACGCTGTGGCAGTCCTTCGTCCGGGTTCGCACACCCCCTATACGCTTTTCGTCCGTCCTTTCGACCCTTTGTTTGAGATTTGGGTCGGTCGCCGAGCCGGAGTCAACGGCGCAGTTGGACCTTTGGGAGCCAACGCCTCCTATCCGTTGGACCAACTGGATTCGCAGTTGCCCAAGTTGCTGGCAGATTGCGACACCGTCTATTACGCCCTGGGCAGCGACGACCGCCTGGACGAAATCATAGCGGGGCTGATCAAGCGCCGGCGGTCCATGGCACAACGCGGCGCGAAAAGCGTGCGGCGCATCGAAGACCCCACGGCCCATGTCGATCTGATGCGCCTGACCAAAACGGAAAACGAGGTCGCCATCCTGCAGGAAGCCATCGACATCACCGCTCATGGCTTCGACGCCGCGATGCGAACGGCAGCGCCCGGCGTCTATGAATACGAGGTGCAGGCCGCGCTGGAACGGCCCTTCCGGCAGTTTGGATCGCCGCGCAACGGCTATCCTTCCATCGTAGCCGGTGGCGCCAACGCCTGCGTTTTGCACTACATCAGAAATCGCGACGCGTTGGGTCCCGACGACCTGCTGCTGATTGATGCCGGCGCCGAATACGGCTACTACACCGCCGACGTCACCCGGACGTGGCCGGTTTCGGGGAAATTCACCGCACCGCAACGCGCTCTGTATGACATCGTGCTGGAATCGCAGCACCAAGCTATCGCCGCTGTAAAGCCCGGCGTGGGCTTCGACGACGTGCACCGGGTCGCAACCCGGGCGCTGATCGAAGGTTTGATCGACCTGGGAATCATGGATGGTAGCGTCGACGACGTGATGGAACGACAGGCCTACCGGGACTACTACATGCACGCCACTTCCCACTGGTTGGGTCTGGACGTGCACGATTGCGGCCCGTACCGCGATGACAGAGGGCAGGTACGCCTGCGCCCCGGAATGATACTGACGGTTGAGCCCGGGTTGTATTTCGGACCGCAAGCCAAAGGCGCCCCGGATATTTATCAGGGCATCGGCATACGTATCGAGGATGACGTCCTGGTCACCGAAGACGGCTGCCGGGTGCTGTCGGAAGGCATACCCAAAGAACCGGCAGAACTGGAAGCGATTGTATCGGACTCCCGTTAATCTGTGCTTGCACTGGCCAAATGTCGCGGTGGTCGCGGATTGCCTGGAGAGGTTATCGGGAGGTCATCTGCGTTGCAATACGCGGAATTATCCATCCCGCTCCCTGGAGCGCCGGAGGTGATCCACTTGATGGTTACGCCCCCTGCGATTTCACCGCAATGGCAAAAAGGTTTTGATTCGGCGAGGAAATTATTCCCCGCCGTTTTTTCTGGTTGGCAACGCCGTGGCATATTCCTCGATCACCTGGCGTCAAAGGGGGAGGATCAATGAGTTCCTTCAACTTGTCAATTTTCAACATGAAACCCTGGCTCACGCTAATACCGGCGGTCGCCATGATTGCCGCGTTGGCCTTTGTGGCGTGCAACCCCGAAGATGACAATCCAGCCGGTAGTGCGGGCACCGGCGGTGAATCCGCCAGTTCTGTGAACCAACCTTCTTCCGAATCCCAGGGCGGTGGCGGCAATTCCGCGCCGGCGCTGACAGCCGCCTCCGACTCTGGCGCTACTGCGGTGACCGATTACCTTACTGACCTGTCTCGCCTATCCGGCGACATTGCGATAGACGGTTCGTCGACGGTGTTTCCGATCACGGAGGCGGTGGCGGAGGAGTTTGGCGACCTGACGGGCGGGAACGTCCGTACGGTGGTGGGCATCTCCGGAACCGGCGGCGGATTCAAGAAGTTCTGCACCAACGAGACGGCGATCTCGGATGCGTCGCGGCCGATCAAGCAGAAGGAAGTTGACCTGTGTATCGCCGCTGGGATCGAGTACATCGAGATACCGGTAGCGATTGACGGCCTGAGCGTGCTGGTCAATCCGGAGAACGACTTTGTGGACTGTCTCACGGCGGAACAGTTGAACCAGATCTGGTCACCGGAGTCGGAAGGAGTGGTGATGACGTGGAACCAGGTGGACCCGTCGTGGCCGGCGGAGGAGATCAAACTGTACGCGCCGGGCGTGGACTCCGGGACGTTCGACTACTTCACGGGGGCGATCAACGGTGACGGTGGAGTGTCGCGCGGGGACTTCGTGGCGTCGGAGGACGACAATGTACTGGTGCAGGGCATCTCGGGAGACACCTACAGTTTGGGATATTTTGGTTACGCCTACTACGTGGAGAACCAGGACAAGTTGAAGGCGGTGTCGATAGACGGCGGGGCTGGATGCGTAGCGCCGACGGACGAGGCGATTAACAATGGATTCTACGCGCCGTTGAGCCGCCCGTTGTTCATCTACGTGAGGTCGGATGCGGCGGCGGCGGAGCACGTCAGCGAGTTCGTGCGGTACTACCTGAGCGAGGATGGCCAGCAGCTGGCGGCGTCGGTGGGATACATTCCCTTCCCGAGCCGGGTGTATGACCTTGGGTTGGCGAAGTTTGAGGCGCGCACCACGGGAACGGTATTCGGTGGCGACAAAGCCTTCAAGGGCCCGGTTGCCGAGGGTCTGACCCGCTAGACGCTCGGTACCGCCGCATATTATTACCCGTCCACCTCAACCGCGGTCCAGGAACTCCCGAACCTGCTGCATCAACGGCTCGCGATCGTAGACATTGAGCAGCAGAGCGGCGTTTCGCATCCAGTCGCCCTGGAAGTAGCGTTCGTACAACACCTGTCGTCCGCCGAACGCGCTACACGCCGTATCCCAGGCCAGGCGAAAAAGGCGGACGCGCTCGCGGGCCGTGGCGGTGTCCGTGTCCAGGTAAGTGTCCAGAACTTCGGCCAGCGGCCCGTTGAAATCACCTTCAGACGGCAGCGCCATCAAGCTGCTGGAACCGAGCAGTTGGATAATCTCGGCCATCCGGGGATACATCTTGATGAACAGGTTGCGGGCCACGTGCAGGGGAATCCGGTCCGGCAGCATCACGCCCCATTCGTCGATCGCGGCGTTGACCTCGGATTGAGTTAGCAACGCCTTGGAAATCTCCAGGTTTTCCACCAGCTCGGCCAATAGTCCCTGAATTTGGGGAATCTCGCCGCTGCCCAGCGTTTCCACCATGAGACTGGCAAGGCCGGCCACAAATTCACACTTCGCCACGTTCTTGGTAACCACCTGGTGGCCGGTATGGACGTACTGGCCGGTGGACCCGGACATGTTGTTGCACTTGTGTCGGTCTCCGTACATGAACACCCTTTCCCACGGCACCAGCACATCGTCGAAAAAGACGATGGCGTCCATTTCTTCGAACCGGGAACCCAGCGGGTGGTCGAAATGGGTTTTGTTCAGGTCGAAACTCTCCCGGCAAATGAACTTGAGGCCGTCGATGCCGCACGGCACGGCGAAGGCGAAAGCATACTTGTGGGCATCTTCGTCCCGGGCCAGCAGGTGGGAGCGCGTCGGGTACACCATGATTTCGTCAGACAACGGCCCGAGGGTGGCCAGGACGCGCGGCCCTCGCACGACCAGGCCGGCGTCGGTTTCCCTTACCACCTGCAAGGCGACGTCGGCGCTGTAATTCATGGACGTGGCAGACGGAGCCCGGTTGCGCTGCAGGTTGACCAACGTGTGGGTCATGCAGATGTCGTTTTCCCGGGCGTACTCGTAGTAGTTGACGACGTTCTGCTTGAATTCGGGTCGATTGTCGCCGAAAAAATCCCCGGCGGCAGCCATGGCCATGATCGTAACGTTCAGGAAATCGGGGGTACGCCCCATCATTCCGTAGCTGGCGTGAGCCCAGTGGGACATCATGGTGCGGCGGCGCGCCAGGTCTTCGCCGGTCTTGGGTACCAGGAACGACAGCCCCACCGGGTCTCCGCTGGAGGGAGAAGGGTACGTCATCTGCCCGGCGATGGCTGGGTCGTGCTGCATGTCGTATAACGACGCCACCGAGCGGGCGCCATTGGCCAAACCGGGGAAGGTGGTCACGTCGTCAACCTGCCGGCCGTCCAGCCAAATCTCCCGCGGTTGCGCTTTCAACCCGTTAAGATATTCCTCGCCCGTGCGCGCGGACATGACGTTGCTCCTGGTGTGGTGGTGGAATTGCCGGTCGTTCAGGTACCCAGGTATCGTTTGAGCCAGTTCATAGCGTGCACGTTGAAATCGGTGCAGGGACTATGCGTAAGGTCCGGATACACCATGAGCGACTTGGGGGCCCCGATGCGATCAAAAACCGGCATGATGGTTGGGTAAGGACAGGTAGTGTCCGCCATGCCGATATTGACCAGGATGGGGCATTCGATAGCGTCCGCCAGCGTGAGGGTGTCGAAGTAGTGCAGGGTGTCGAGCATCGCTGCCCGTTGTTCCGGGTGCTCGCGGACGTATTGGTAGAGCTCGTGGTAAGGACGGGTGTCAATGTCGATGGCCACCGGATAGTTGCACATGAAGGGTTCCTCGGCCACGGCGGCGGCGACCCGTTGGTCGAGCGCTGCGGTAGCCAGCGTGAACCCGCCGCCCTGACTCCTACTCCACATGCCGATGCGGTCGGCGGCCACCTCATCACGTTGGGCGAGGAAATCCACGCCCCGCACGCAATCCATGTAGCCGGCCCGATAGTAGTAGGTGTCCCGGTCGGTGACGTTATAGGTCAGTTTGGTGCCGTGGGGGAGATCCCACTCCGCAACGCTTTCGCCCTGAGCTCGCGGGAACAGAGTCAGCACGGCAAACCCCTGCATGACCACGTGGTACGGTATCTCCTTGGCGCCGCCGTAACCCGGTACCGCCAGCATCGCCGGAAACTTGCCGGACGGGGGAACATCGCGCGGAACCGTATAAAACCCACGAAGGCGTTGGTTGCTGTAACTGGATACCGCAATGTTCCAGGTTTCGTATTCGCGGCCGCTCCGCTCGGGGCACTCCGTGAGAACGGCGTCAATGGGAGTCTCGTCCAGGATTGAGCGGGTGGCGCTCCAAAAATCGGTTACTTGCTGATCCATGTCCACTCTCCGATTGGTGCTGGGGCAACGTCAAAAGACCTTCGCAGTTGTTGAGCCCGCGGGTGGGCGGAAATGATGCCGTGGCTTGGGTTCGTACCGCGTCCGGCGCTCTCTCAACCGTCAAGCCACGAATTTCGCCGGGGAGTTGGCACGACCGCGGATCATACGACCACGGCTAAATGGTACCACGGGCCGATGCGCCGCTTGAGTGCGTCGGCGACATACCCTCATAACCATACTCGGATACCAGGAACGGTACGTGCTCGTTCACCAGGTCAATAACCTGGTCGCTGATGTGGGACGGGTTCTTCTGAAAATCGGCGATCGATGCGACGTATTCCCGCAGGTCCGGCTCGAACTCACGATAGCCGTCCAGATCCAGCGCAGTATAAATTTCCCGAATCTGGCCGATGTTGTCCTCCTCCAGACTTTCGTAACGGATCTCGATCAACCGGCCTGGGGGAATGAGTTCCTTTTGTTCCAGGTACGTCAGTGCCATCTCGCGGTAAATTTTGACCTGGCGCAGCAGCAGTTCGTCGAAGTCCATGCGTTGCAGCGCGTGCCAATCGTTCATCAGTGTGAGCAGGTGAACGTAAGAACGCAGAGTGTCATAGGGGTTGCGCTGGATGTAGACGAATCGCGCCGCCGGGAACAGGTCGAGCAGGGCGGATATTCGGCTGGTATTGGATGGCGACTTGAGCAGTAAGGGTTTGCCACCCATGTTGTAGCTGGCGGCCTTGAGGAGGTGCAGATATTTTTTGCGCCACCGGTCCCGGTTCGTCGCGCTCACCCGGTCGTCCAGGAACAGGTAATTCAGGGCGCTACTGGCGGTGCGTGGAAAATTCAGTGACACGTAAGGGCTGACCCCGCTCGTGCACATCATGGCAATCTCTTCTTCCTGGGGCATCGCGAAATCCACCGGGATGTTGTCGACGCCCCGATTCTCGGGCAACTGCGACTCCAGCATCCGCCGTATACGTCGTTGACCAGCCAGAAACAGGTCCGGCATGGCGGCCTGGTACGTGTTGACGTAGCCCCATCTTTCGTCGATTGCCAGCAAGTTGTGCAGCAGCGTGGTTCCGGATCGCCAGAACCCCAGCAGAAACATCGGTTCGGGATGCAGCTCGGTGCGGCGGATCCTCCGGTCGTAACCCAGGCTTTGCCACAATCTCAGGGGTGAAAAGAGTGCGTTGGCGGTCAGCACTCCCAGGTAACGCGTCAGAAATTCCCGGTCCACGCCGTATCGGACGCCCAACCGTAGCGCCAGCGAAAAGCTCCCGGTGGCGAGAAAACTGTTGAATCCTGATGCGAACGACCCGGAACCGCCGGCGCTACCGGGCGTATATCCCCGCCGCCGATTGGTTCGACGTTGGATATCGCTGGACCGTTCGTCGCTCACACCGGAGGCGGCCATCGCAACAACTCCTTGCGGCGCAGGTAGGCCATGATGACATCGGCGCATTGAGAGGCGGAGCGGTGGGAAGTATCGATAACGATTTCGGGTTTCTCCGGGCGTTCGTAGGGTGAGTCGATGCCGGTGAAGTCCGTAATCTCGCCGGCGCGGGCCCGCCGGTAGAGGCCCTTGTTGTCCCGCTGCTCGCACAACTCCAGCGGCGTGTCCACAAACACCTCTACGAACATCCCGTCGGGGATCAGACCGCGCGCGAAATCCCGCTCCGACTTGAATGGGGAAATGCAGGCAGCCAACGTTATCAGGCCGGCGTCGTACATCAGGTTTGCCACTTCCGCCAGGCGTCGCACGTTCTCCCGTCGGTCCGCAGGCTGAAAACCGAGGTCGCCATTCAGGCCGTGCCTCAAATTGTCTCCGTCCAGCACCCAGGTGAGAAACCCGCTGTCGTGGAGCCCCATGGCCAGGCAGTTCGCCACCGTCGTTTTGCCGGCGCCGGACAGGCCGGTGAACCAGAGGACGAGGGGTTGCTGTCTCAACAGCACGGCGCGATCGGACACCGACACGCCGTAATCCTGCCATACCACATCGGACCTGGTGTGTGTATTGGGTTGCGCCATGGTTGTCGAGGTTATCTTGATCCGGTATCGCTGGGCGACTATGGCCGCGAAATCTGACCGGCATTATAGCGTAGCCATACCGGTGGCCGCCGTAGATCGGCGCCGGCGTTTGTGCGATGTTGGCCCGTTGAAAACGCGGTGGCTCCAGATGTGGGCAATAGGGGCCGACCGATTTGTAGCAAGGGACCTACTCATCCGTTACACTTGGCGGGCCCACCACGCGAAGGAGGCACCGTTGGCCGTCCCACGTACTCGACCCACATCGCCGATGATGGAGGTTTTGCAGAACCGCCGTTTCAGGGCTATCTGGTATGTGGTCAACGTCGCTGAGCTAACGCGCTGGATGGAGTTGCTGGTAAGCAGCCTCCTGGTGTACTGGCTCACCGACTCCCCTTTGATGCTGGGGCTGGTGCTGGCTTTCGAGAATTTGCCACGGCCTGTGCTGTCGCCGTTCACCGGGATCATCGCCGATCGCTTCGACCGCAAACGAATCTGGTTCAGCGCCCTGGCGATCAAACTGGTTGTCGCAATAGTTCTGTTGGTTTTGCTGGCGATGGGATTGATCGCAGCCTGGCACATTTTCGCCTCGATGTTTGCCCAGGGGATCAGCCGGGCGTTGGAAGATCCAGCCCGGCGCACCGCGGTTTTCGACATAGTGGGCGAACGCAGAGTCGTAAATGCGCTGTCCATCGACTCGATCAGCATGACCATGGGGCGGATGGTTGGGCCATTCGCCGGCGGGTTCCTGGTGGAACACGTGGGCTTCTATTGGCCTCACTACGCCGGCTACGTTTGGGCCTACACCGTCGTCGTGATCATGCACACCGCGGCAGTTTTGATGGCCATGCGGGTGCAAATCCCCAGCGTGGAGCGCGAGTGGCGGGTGGAACCCATCTGGAACAGCCTGGGCGCAGTCGTGCGGGCGGCTCTGGGGAATCGCCAACTGGTGGGCATGCTATTCATCACCACCATGATTAACGGCCTGGCCTTCCCGTCCCGCCAGTTCGTCCCTGCCATCGGACGCGACCATCTGAACGTTGGCGAAACGCTGGTCGGTGTCCTGGCGGCGGGGGAAGCCATCGGGCAACTGGTGATGGCGGGTGTGCTGGCTTCCATAGGTTCCGTTCGCTATCACGGGCGTATCTTCACCGCCGGCGCCTTTGTCGTGATGGTTACCTCCGCCATCTTTGTCTGGTTACCGTGGTACGAGGCCACTTTCCTGATGCTGATAATCAGCGGCTTGGGGATGTCCTGTTTCGGCACCATGCAGAGCGCCATCACGCTACGTTCGGCTCCACCCGAGATGCGCGGACGCATGGTCGGCCTGATGAGTTTGTGCATAGGAATTGGCACTCCGCCCGGCGTTTTGTTGATGGGCTGGTTGGGGGAGCTGATCGGTGTACAACGGTCGGTGAGCATTCTTGCTTTGGCGTGCATCGCCGTATCACTGCCCGCGCTCTTCCTGACACCTCTCATAACGCGACCGTCGCCGCCGCCGCCGCAATCCCTGGCGGCACGGCGGGTATAGCAGCCAACTGCGGCCCACGCGACCGGTCGCCTTATGCTAAAATCCCGTTGCGAGCAGGGTTACCAATGCCACCGAAAACTGCCACCAAAACACCCCGGCCCCGTCGCCGCAAAAAGCCAGGCGTCGCCATCAATGACGCCATAAGGCTGCTGACGGAAGCGCACGGCCCCTTTGCCAACGAGCCCCGGCTGGATCCGGCCCACGAGCTGGTGTTCACCATACTGTCCCAGCACACCTCTGACCGGAATTCGGAGCGCGCCTTCCGTAGCCTGATGAACCGCTTTGGCACGCTGGAAGACGTCGCAGCCGCCGAAATTGAGGAAATCGAAGAAGCCATCGCCGGCGGCGGCCTGGCGAAGATAAAGGCGCCGCGCATCAAACAGGTCCTCAATCAGATCCTGGAGTTGAACCAGCAATCTCTGGACCTGCATTTCCTGGCGGAGATGCCCATGGGCGATGCCCGCGCCTGGTTGCGCCAGTTGCCCGGCATCGGACCGAAGTCCGCCGGCATCGTCCTGAGCTTTTCGCTGGGTATGCCCGCCATGGCCGTTGACACCCACATTTATCGAGTTAGCCAACGCCTGGGAATTATCGGGCCGAAGGTAAGCGCCGACAAAGCCCACGAAATCCTCGAGGCGGCGATGCCTCCAGAGGACGTATATCCATTCCACGCCGCCTTCATCATCCACGGTCGCCAAGTTTGCAAAGCCCAGCGCCCCTTGTGTGGATCCTGCGTGGTGAACTACGGTTGTCCCTCCCGAGATGAGGAAGCGATCCAGGCCGCGGCAGCTGTTGACGACACCGAACACTCCGCTGCCGACGACGACCGGCCCGACGGCCAGGCTCCGGGACGCAGGCGACGCAACGGTAAATCCGTTACGCCAGTGCCCCACACTCAAGCCGTCAAGGAGCTGCAATCGTGAAAGTTGGAATAATAAACGTCACTGGATACGCCGGTTGCGAACTGGTTCGCATCCTGCGTCATCATCCCGAAATCGAGATCGCATCGGTTACCGGCAGAAGTGCCGCCGGGCAATCGTTGGGCGAGGTATTCCCCCACCTGGACAACATGAACCTGGACATCACCGCCGACTTGGAAGACGGTCTCGACCTGGTGTTCTCGGCGCTCCCCCATAAGGCCAGCGCCGAAGCCTGCATCCCGCTGTTGGAACAAGGCGTCAAGGTCGTCGACATTTCCGCCGACTTCAGGCTGAAGCAAGCCGACGTGTACACCCAATGGTACGGAGTAGAACATCCCGATCCCACGTACCTGGAGGAAGCGGTATACGGGCTTACCGAGCTCAATCGTGAGGCCGTTTCCGACGCCCGCCTCGTGGCCAATCCCGGTTGCTATCCCACGTCCGCCATTCTGGCGCTGGCGCCGGTGATTCAAAACGGCGTGATTGGCAGCGACATCATCGTGGACAGCAAGTCGGGTGTATCGGGCGCCGGTCGCACCCTCAGCATGACGACCCACTTCTCCGAAGTAAACGAAAACGTGATGGCCTACTCGGTCAACGGCCATCGTCACCTGCCGGAGATCAGCCAGGAACTGGACGCCGGCGCCGAGCAGCCGGTCAATCTGACCTTTTTGACCCACCTGATTCCCATGACTCGCGGCATCCTCAGCTCGTGCTATGCGCCCCTGCGCCCCGACATCGCCCAGGACCCGGAAGCTTCGGAACGCATCAGGCAGCTGTATCGGGAATTCTACGCTGGCGAATCCTTCGTGCGCGTGACCGATGCGCCTCCCCAGACCAAACAGACCCTGGGAAATAACCAGTGCCTGGTTTATCCGGTGGTGGACGCGCGCACCAATCGCCTGATCGTCATCAGTTGCCTGGACAATCTGGTAAAAGGCGCCGCCGGCCAGGCCGTCCAGAATATGAACCTGATGTGCGGTTTCCCCGAAGATATGGCGCTGGATGCGCTGGCCGTCTACCCATAATCGCCGGTCATGTGGTACATTAATTCTGCGCCGTTTCACGCGGCGACAGTTGCCCCGGTCGTCTAGCCTGGCAAGGACGCCACCCTTTCAAGGTGGAGATCATGGGATCGAAGCCCATCCGGGGTACCAGCTAATCAGCAGCCCTCTGCCGTGAGCAGAGGGCTTTTTCGTTGCGTGGGCAGGGCTGCACGTGGGTAAGGCTACGTTCAGCGAATGGCGCTAACGCCACCCCCTGCTCAGCGGCGCCATTACCCGCCGGCGAAAAAGTCGAAGATGTTGCCCAGCGTTGACGAGTTTCCCCGATAAATTTCGGTGTACCCGCACTGGTTGCACGACACCGTCATGAACCGTTTGTTCTGCACGTCGAACATCTTGGCAAAAAATCCGCCGGTGGCCCGGAACTCGTCAGTCACGTACTCCGTGCACTGGCACTTTATGCAGACGAACGTGGATGTTTGCGTTGCCATGGGGCTCCCTCCGTGCCGGTGTATCCGGCTGGGTGTTGGTCAGGTGTTGCCTCGGCTTTATTGTGCAACACTATCGAAGAATGTTGCACGTTGGATGCCCGGCGTGGCGAACCGGTCTTGCGGCAAAACCGGAAAATGGCGGTTGAATTGGAGCAACGCCGGGGCTATGCTGTGCTGGCGCCGCTCCCGTTCGACAGCGGCGAGATTTCGGAATCAGCACGTTTCAGGAGAATGCAATATGGCCGGCACCAAAACCGCCCTTACCCTTGACGTAAACGCCGAACACATCGGGCTCATCAACACCTCCAAAGAGAAGTATGATATCGCCGACGAAGGCAAGGTAGTCCGCATCATAATGGACTACCTCATCGTAAACCCGGGGCTCCACGACACGGTGTTCAAAGACGTCCGCTGCCTGCGCTGCGAATGACGTCCGGCGGTCAAACCCGCTCTATTCGGCGGTGTGTTTCACTGCCTCCATGGCCAGGTAGTAGCCATACACGCCGAACCCGTAGACGCAACCCTTGCTGACCGGCAGCACCGCTGACACCGTGCCGCGCGCGGTGGGGTTGCTGGCGTGCACTTCGATCACCGGCATCGGCACCTGCTGGATGGCGCCGCGCAAGGGGCCGCTGACCGTGGTGTAGCCGGCGGGATTTATCAGGCAGGCGTCGAACCCCTGTTCCCAGGCATCGTAGAGCGCGTTCACCACCTCGCCCTCAACGTTGGAATGGACAATTTCAACGTCGACCCCGAGGCTCTCGCCGTAGCCGCGAATCTGCTCGTTCATCTCGTCCAGGGTCATTGGGCCGAAGGTTTCCAATTGAACCTTGCCGCGCATATTCATGCCGGCGCCTTGGATTACCAGTACTTTGGCCATAGTTTTCCTCCCTAGTCCGTTTTGGCCGAACCGTTGCCCCGATTGCTGCCGAGGATGCTGTTCAGGACCCGGCGCATCCCCTCCGCGGGTTCCCCTTCCGGCTCCGGGGAAGGCGGTTCTGACGCGGGGACCGGCGTTTCGGTCACGTAGCCAGCCAACAGCACGTCCAATTGCAGCATCAGCAGTTTGTTCCACGCCATGGACGCCTGCAATACTCTCACCGGGTCATCCATGTCCTCGGAAAGCACCGAGGCAATGGCGGTTTGCGCGAAGGACATGGTGCCGATCATAAACCGGGCTGGGATGGAGCCGAGGTATCCGCGTTCCAACGAGGGGTTGCTGTGCACGACGCTGATGGCTAGCAGAAACACCGGAAATTGTTCGTCGATTTGAAAGTCGATGCTGTACCGCAGCCACCGGGCCAGGCTGTGCTTGCGCCGGTCCAGGCGGATCTCATCCACATCACCGTCGAGCTTCAGGAAAAAGCGGGCAGCCCCCGGGAATTGCAGGAAATGGTCGTAAACCGCCGACGTGAGTTCGTCGGCCCGTGCCAGGAGCAGCGGACCGCTCTCCCGCACCAGTTCCAGGTCGCCGTCAGTCAGACCGATAAAATCGGCCATCTGTTGCATGCGTGCTGGCCAGTCAAATATAGTCAACTACATCCTCCATGCCGTGATTGGCGTAGGTTGGTTGACTATACTGCCCCTGCCGCCGCCGGGCAAGGAAGGGCCGTGGTTCACGGGCAGATGCTCCGTCGCAAGGGCGACAGACCTGTGCTGTAACCGCGCCTAATCGCCGACGTCGTGACCACGTTCGGCACGGAGGAAAAGTTCCAGGTCCCGAACCAACTCGGCCGGGTCGGGCATAGCGGATTGCCCGGTTCCGCCGTCGTAGCGTTCTTCCAGGGTTGCGATGTAATTGCCGAGCTGATCGTCGTCGGCGATTACCTGCCCGACCTCCCGGTCGTAGGTATCCGCCATCGCGCGGAGACGGCTCAGATCGACCGACAGACTCAGGATATCCGACAGATTGCGAGCGAGCCCCAGGCTGACGCGGAAGTTGGGCGTCGCGTGCAGATAGTGGGACACATGCCCCCAGAGCGACGTGAAGCTGATGCCCTTGTTGACCAAAGCCTCGGATATGGGGAGAGTAATACCGGACGGTCCCTGATAGTTTGATGAGCGGATGGAGTTCTTGTCGAAAGCGGCCTGAATCTGCCGGTTGCTCGACGTGCCGGTAAATCGGACATCGCGCGTGTGGGGTACGGCGTCGAGCAGCGCTCCGATGTGCACCACCGATTTGACCCCGCAACTCCGGGCCAACTCGGATACCAGCGAAGCAAAGGTCCGCCAACGAAGGTGGGGTTCGGTGCCCAGGTAGAAGAGCACCGCTGGCGCTTTCCCGCTGCCGTCCCAGTAGAAAAACTCATTGGCCGGCCATTGCAGGTGTCGTTTGCCGTCTTTGCTGCGAGTCGAGCGCGGGCGTTCCTGGGCGAAGTTGAAAAATTCCTCCGGGTCGATCTCAGCGAATTTTACCGCCGACAACGCCGAGAGCAGGTAGTTCACGGTGGTCGTGGCCGCGTCTCCCGCATCGGGCCAACCGCGAAACGCCACCACCATCCGGTCCACCGGAGTTTCCGGAAGTTCACCGATAATCAAATAATCGTCTAATGCCGACATGCCTTCACCCCGTTCCAAGCTATCGCCCGGAGTTCCCCACCAATGCACATAACGCCAAGATTCTATCACCGCGCCGGCCTCTCGCCAACCGGTACGCTCTGTTCGCACAGGACGATTGCAAAGTCCCTGGACACCCGCTCATGGTGAGCTTGTCGAACCATCGGCGACCGTCCTGAGCCTGTCGAAGGACGAGCGGGTAGAGTCAACCCTCGTAACTTTGCAATCGTCCTGTTCGTTCGCATACAGAATCTGGCCTATCGGTGTTAACGTAACCACAATAGGTGGGCCGCCACACCGGCGGACCGGGTGGTTGTTCCTAAGAGACCAGGCGTCCGGTCAGTACTCCCAGATACGCGGCCAGCAGCCCAATCAACACGTTGGCCGCGATGGCGGCGCCGGCCCGTGCCACCTCGCCCCCGGACAGGATCCTCACGCCATCGTAGGCCAGAGTGGAGAAGGTTGTGAATCCACCGAGCAGACCCACGGTGAGCATGGCGCGCACTTCGATTGGGATGTCGCTGCGCGCGATGAATACGCTGGCCAGTAGTCCCAAAGCGAAGGAGCCAACGATGTTGACCGCAAAGGTGCCAACCACCGTGTCAACGCCCAGATAGTGGATTGCCAGCCGGTTGACGCCGAACCGCAACAGGGAGCCGGCCGCTCCGCCGATGGCCACCAGCACCCAGACCAATCTAGTAGGGCCTCATCGGCGCGCGGACAATCAGGCCCAAACGCCGCGCCGCTCCAGCGTGCGTTCGTCCAGCTCGATGCCCCAGCCGGGCCGGTCCAACAGGGTCATCTTGCCGCCGACAATCTCCGGTCGCACCGTGTATAGCTCTTCCCAGATGGGGTCTCGATCCGCGGAGGGGAATGTTTCGCAGATTTCGCCGACGGCCAGGCCGGCTACCACGTGGCCGTGAACCTGGGGGTCGTGGTGTGGCGCCAGGCGGACGTTTTCAGCCGCGCAGAGCCCGGCGATCCGCAGGCACTCGGTAATGCCGCAATTGCGGGTGCTGTCGAACTGCAATACCTTGACGCCGCCGTGATGGATCAGGTCGCGGGCGTCCCAACGGGTGACGGCGTTCTCTCCGGACGCGATGGGGATGGTGGTAGCGGCGGCGACCTTGCCCAATCCTTCCACGCGGTCGTACCAGTGCACCGGTTCTTCGAGCCAACGGATGTTCAACGGCTCCAGCATACGGGCGCCTTTGATGGCCGTGTCCACGTCCCAGCCCTCGTTCACGTCGACCATCAGGTCTACCGATGGACCCACGGCGTCGCGCACCGCCCGCACCCGTTCGTAGTCTTCGGCCAGGCTGACGTGACCGATTTTAAGTTTGATGGCTTCGTACCCCAGATCCACGTAGGTTTCGCATTCGTTGACCAGATCGGATACCGACTTGCCGTCCTGGTAATAGCCTCCGGTCACGTAGCAGGGTACCGAGTCGTCATAACCGCCGAGCAATTTGTAAACCGGCAGATCGGCGGCTTTGCCCTTGATGTCCCACAAGGCAATGTCCACGGCGGCCAACGCCGTCAGGATCTGGGGTCGATCGAAGCCCGAAAAACCCCAGCCAACCTGATGGCAGAGGTTAAACATCTCGTCCCACAGCCGCTCGTGGTCCACCGGGTCGCGCCCCACCAGCATCGGTTTCAGCAGGTCGATCACCGCCCGGGATGCGCCGTCGGCGTGGATCGCGCCGTCGGAATCGTGTCGGTAGAGCCCGGCGAATCCCTGGCCGGAGCTGTGGGCTTCGCCGATGCCGTAGAATCCGGCGTCGGTGTGTACCCTAACCAACAGTTCGTTGACCCGACCAATGGGCCGAAGGGCGGTCCAGTATTCTCGGTCGGGCGGTGGCCAGACCAGCACGATGGCTTCAACAGCGGTAATTTTCATGGGAATTGTTCCTGCCTGGTGTGACCGTGGCCGTTGGGTGGAGGGTTACCACTCGTCGAACCGGCCCAGTTGGAACAGGCCGATGTCGTGTTCCGTTGCCCCGTGCTGGGCCAGATCGGCCATGATTTCGCCCACCACGCTGCAGAACTTGAACCCGTGACCCGAGAACCCGGCGGCGATGGAGACTTGCGGATAGTCGGGCAGGGTGTCGATTATGAAATGTTCGTCGGGCGTGTTGGTAAAGATGCAGGTTTTCAGGGCTAGGGTGGGGCCGGCGGCATCCGGAAAGTACCGCTCGGTGAAGTCTCGGAGCGCCGCTTCGTCGCGGGCATTGGGCTCCCGGTCCATGGTGTCCGGGTCCACCTGCTCACGGAAATGATTGAACATCCCCAGCTTGAACCCAGGCACTCCGTAGGAAGGAAAGCCATAGAATCGGCCTTCTTCCACCTCCACACCGAAGACCGGAAAGGTGGCGGGACGAAATAGCTCGGGGCGGATTGGCGCAAACCAACCGAGAACCTGCCGCTCGGGTTGCGCGTACCTGGCGACCTGCGGCGCAACCTTGCCCGCCCATGCGCCCGCGGTGATGATCAACCGGCTGGCGGCGTAGGAATCTTTGTCGGTATGCACCACCACCTGGTCCGTACCCACGGGTTCCCATTCCTGCACGGTTTCCCGGCCGTGGACTTCGGCGCCCGATTCAAGCGCTGCGCTTAAGTGGGCCACGATGCAACGTTCCGAAAGCACGAACCCGCCGTTCTGTTCGTAGACCAACGACGCATCTTCCGGCATCTGGTAGCCGGGCCACTCGGCGTTAACCTGAGGCCCGCTGAGCAGCCGGTGGGGCAAGTTGTGGGCGCGCAGCGTGGCGATGGAACCCTCCAGCACCTGGCTGGCGCCGATTCCGCCCCGCAGACATCCCGTATTCACCAGCAGGCGTTCGCCGGCCAAGTTTTCCAGCTGATGCCACAGCTCGAAGGAACGGAGCAACAGCGGTATGTAGGATGGGTCTTCGTGGTACGCCAGCCGGATCATCCGACTGACGCCGTGGGATGAACCCATCTCGTTGGGGATGTCGTACCGCTCCAGCCCCAACACACGCCACCCACGCCTGGCCAGGTGATAGACGGCGGCGCTGCCCATGCCGCCGACGCCGACTACGATGGCATCAAATTCCCGCATGCGCTGGTATCTATCTGCCTACGCCCGGGGCAACGGGGCGCCCGGCGTGGTCATCCGCAGGCTGTACACCGACGTGCGGGCGGTGAACAGCATGGTGCGAAAGTCGGGGCCGCCAAAGGCGCAGTTGGCCGGAATCTCGGGCACCCGAATGATGCCCAGATGCTCGCCTTCTGGAGAGAAGACCCAAACTCCGCCCGATCCGGTGCAGTACACGCGGCCGGCGGCGTCCACTTTCATGCCGTCGGGCACGCCGTCTTCGGCGGAGGCCATGCTGCCGAAGACACGGCTGTTACTCAGCGAGCCGTCGGCGGCTACGTCGTAAGCCTGAATGAACTGGTTTTGCTTGATCTCCCCATCCCAATACTGGTCCGGTCGTTCGCCGAGTTTTCGGGTGTTGGACGCGTAGAGCACCGACTCATCGGGCGAGAAGGCGATGCCGTTGGGGAAGTCAATGTCGTGGGCAGACATGTGCACCGTACCGTCAGGCGCGATGCGGTGGATGGTGCCGGGGAACTCGATCTCCTGCTCTTCCTCCGGTACCCGCCCGCTGGGATTGGTGAAGAAGATGCTGCCGTCGCTGCGGGTTACGATATCGTTGGGCCGGTGAAAACGCTTGCCGTCCCAGCGGTCGGCTACCAGGTTGATGGTACCGTCGGGCTCCATGCGGCTGATGCTGCGGTTGTCACCTTCGCACATCAGCAGCCTGCCCTGGAGGTCAAAGGTGATGCCGTTGGTGCCGCCGCTGGGCTCACGCATGATTTCCGGCGTGCCGCCGGCCGGGGACATGCGGTGGATCACCGGGGGCTCACGACGCAGGTCGACGAAGAGCCAATAGCCGTCGGGGTGCCAGACTGGGCCTTCGGTGAAGGCGAAGCCGGTGGCCAGTAACTGCGCTTCCTGGCCGGGTTCTACGATGCTATCGAGATTATCGGGCATGATGGCCTCCTGGTGTGTCGTGCTGCGTTGATTAAGACATCAGTTGTCGGCGGCGAGATGCGCCAGGTATTGCTCGGCGAAGTCCATGCCGACCAGGTCGCTGAAGGCCGCCATGAGCCGGCTGGTTACCGGTCCCGGCACTGCGCCATCGCCGATGGGGGAGCCGTTAAAAGCTGACACCGGGCAGATGCACAGGCTGGTCGACGTCAGGAATGCCTCATCGGCGGTGTAGGCGTCGTAGAGGTCGATGTCACACTCCTCGGTGGGAATGCCCAGGCCGGTGGCCAGCTCCAAGGTCTGGTTGCGCGTGACACCCTCGAGGACGTATTGGGACTTGGGGGTCAGCGCAACGCCGTCCTTGACGACGAAGATGTTGCTGCCGCGCCCTTCGGTGAGGTTGCCGAACTCGTCGAGCAGGATGGCCCAGGCCTGGGGGTCTTCACCGTGCGCCTCCAGCTCCCCAAGGATCAGGTTAAGATAGTTGTGGGTCTTGGCCCGGGGGCTGAGGAAACGGGGCGGGATGCGGGGAACCGACGGCGTGCTGACTCGTGCGCCGTCGCGGTACAGGGGGGCGCGGCTGGCAAATGGGATGGCGTGGCTCTCGATAAGAATGGTCGGTGTGAGGCCGCCAGCGCGGTCTGGGGATTCTACCCCCCGGCTGACGCGCTGCATAACCCACATATCCTGGCCGGCCGGCAGCAGCGGATAGTTTTGGGCAACGACTGCTTCCGTGGCTGCGGTCATCTCGGCCTTGCTCATCGGCACTTCGATGCGGAGGTAGCGCAGGGAGTTGTACAGCCGGTCGATATGGCGGTCCAGCCGAAATGTTTGCCCGCCGAAGGTGCGGGTGGCGTCAAATACTGCGTCGCCGTAGAGAAACCCTCGGTCGTAAAT
This sequence comes from Dehalococcoidia bacterium, assembly GCA_965220105.1. Taxonomy (GTDB): domain Bacteria; phylum Chloroflexota; class Dehalococcoidia; order Lucifugimonadales; family UBA3495; genus Bin87. The sequence goes on from OZ244811.1 coordinate 1,591,699, forward strand.
GGAGATGCCAACCTGGTCAGCGGGCATCATTTCGCCGTTGAAATACACTACCTTTTCGTCAGGCATAGCTGAAATCTCCCGTTTCCGGCTGGTTCTAACTCTCCGCGGAGTCTTTGCGTTGGATGGCGAAGCCCGCCTGTTTCTCCATGGGCAGCACGATGGCGGCGCTGTCCAAATCTCCCAACCCTTGCTCAACCGCCTCGCCCAGCAACCGGTAGGCCAGGTCGCCGCCCGGGACGGGGGTGTCCAGATCGCGGGCCATTTCCTGGATCAGGCCCAAGTCTTTCAGGAAAACCCGCAACTGGGTGCGGGCGCCGTCAAAGTCCCTGTCCAGCATGGCGGGAGCGTTGCGGCCCAGCACAAAGCTCTGGCCCCATCCCGAATTGACGAGCTCGAAAACCAGGGCCGGGTCGGCGCCCGATTTTGCTCCCAGCAGCATCGCTTCCGCGGCGGCGACCATGTGCACGCCCACCAGCAGTTGATTGACGAGCTTGGCCGCCGTGCCTGAACCGGTTGGCCCCACGTGCCGCACCACCGCTCCCATGACGTCAAAGGCCGGCAGCGCTTTTTCGTACGCTTCCTTCGGCCCTCCCACCATGATGGTCAGCGTGCCATCGGTGGCGCGTTCCGTGCCGCCGCTGATGGGCGCGTCCAAAAACATGGCGCCGCGAGCTTCGGCGGCGGCGGCGCAGACTTTCGACGTCGACGATCCCACCGTACTGTGGTCGACGATGATTTGGCCGGGACGGGAGTTAGGCAGCACACCGTCCTCGCCAAGGAGCACTGTTTCACAGGCGGCCACGTCGGGCAAACATGCCAGCACGACGTCGCAATTTTCCGTCACTTCAGCTGCGGACTTGGCGGCAGTGGCGCCGGCGTCGGCGATCTGACGGACTTTCTCCTGGCTGCGGTTATGCACCGTCAAGTCATAGCCGGCACGGAGCAGATTGTAAGACATGGGCAGCCCCATGCGCCCCAGGCCGATGAAGCCAATTTTTTCGGTCAAGTTGTCAACTCCTCAAACGGGTTCGTTGGTTACGGCGAGCAGGCGGGCGACGAAACGGCGTAGCCGCGGCCGGTAATCCACTACATCCTCGTCGCTCAACTGACCGTGATAGAAATTGATATGCAGTTCTTCCGCCGTATTGTACTCGTCCCGCCATGGAGGTTGGCCGGGAACATGAGGCAGCCGGGTAGTAACATTCCGCAACGCGCCGTGGCTGTTAAACGGGTGGTTGAGCCGGAGCGCAACGGCTATCAGCGCATGGGCCGCTGCACCCCACAGCATTTCCGACCCTTTCAGGATTTTGCTGGCAGCAAATTCCGCTTCGGCTTCATCCAACATTTCCTGCGCTATGGCAACGTGTTCCGATAGCGGCAGCGTTGCGGTAGTCATTGGGATCGTCCTGCCAATTCCTGTAACGCAGCGATGAATTCGTGCGTGACACGGCGCATCCAGTGGCTGTCGCCATCCTCCCAAACGAAATATCCATAGTGAACCTTGTTCGGAAAGCTTTTCGCCGCCAAATACGAGCTTTGCAGAATATCGTCGTCTTGGCCATTTAGATCGGCGAGCTTCTCGACCACGGGAAATAGGTGGTTCGTATCATATTCCCAGCCCTTTTGGTCTGCCACGGCCTTGAGGGTATGCGTAATTGCCGCCCAAAGGTTTTCCGTAGCCGCCAGCGCGTCGGCGTTCTCAAACTCCCGGTCGGCGGCGTCCAGGTAGTCTTGGACGGCTTTAGAATACTTTTGCGTCTGCATCGTGCCTCTGTATGACCAAGCGGCCTTATCGGATTGTGCCGCCAGCGCCAGTACCGTGTCAATGAACTCTCGCGCCAGCCGGCCTGCCCGGTGCGTGTCACCGTACTCAAACCGGAAATACTCGGCGCGAACCAAGCCCGGATGGTCTTCTGCGGCGGCGTATATGCCTTGGAGGATATAGCTGACCTGCTCATCTCTCTCGGCTAGTTTCTTCACCATCAGGAACAGGTCGCCTGCGTAATAGGCCCAGCCATTTGCTTCGGCGCTGGCCGTCAGCGTATGCGTAATGGCATCCCATTGCCGTTCCGTGCTGGCCAGCGCGTCGCCGTTCTCAAACTCCCGGTCTGCGGCGTTCAGCAAGCCTCGCATACCCTGCAACTGCTCCGGCGTCAGCATCGCATCATCTCTATCATTACCGGCAACTTCGCCTATTGTGGGCTGCCAGGCCGCAGCTTAGGTAAAGTGGCTCTATCGTGACACCGCGTCCAACCAAATTCCTTTCTATATCTGACGGAAGTTCGTCAGTCGTACACAAGGTTAGTCTTGCCAAGTCGGCCAGTCCTTCGAACCATTCTGGATTTAGCACACTTGCATCAGGACCCAAGCAACTGTAAATAGTTTTGTAATATCCGCTGTCGCCTCCAACCCATGTTCCACCTGGAAGCCCTGACCTAGCCAAATATAGGTCAGTTATATGCGATACATTTAATATATCAAAAATATCCGAATCCAATAAACACCGACTTAAATCTACACTGTGCAGATTGCTCAAACCTGTAAAGTCACTCCTTTTCAATTCACAAGCGTCGGATATATGCAAACCCCACACATCGGCTAAATCATCTTCGGTAATGAGATCGCAGTCCCGCCCGGTCGCTGACTCCAGAGCGTCCCGCATCGCCTGTTTGCGGTCACACGGATCAGGGTTGCCCAATACCCCGCAGCCAATGCACACCGTTAGCGCCGCGATGGCGACAACAATCAGCAATTTCCACCCGGGTTTCGTCCTAACTCCTGATCGCCGGCTACCCGGTAGCACCATTTATCAAACGCCGGCTGATGTCGGGATGACCAAACGCCAGCCTAAACCTGCCATTTGGCTAAACGCCTAAAGGTGGCCATCAGTCTCCGCTCAACTCGCCAAGGCGAGTTCGCCCGGGCGAGGGGAGGGTAGTTCTGATGAGGCAAATAAGTCCACCCCTCGTACCCAGTGTGGGTTTCGCTTGCGGTGGCGGTGGCGCGCTGATGAGACCCCCTTCGGCCATTCGGCAAAGGCGCCCATAGAATTCGCCATCCCCTCGTCAGATCAGCCCCTCGGCCAATGCCGCGGCTTCTATCACGTCCCAGCCGTCGTCGATGCCGGGCACCAGCCGTTCGCACTGCTCGGCTTCCAGGACAGCCCGGCCTACGGGGTCGCTGTCGTCCACCGACACCAGGGCCGTTGTGAAATCCGATGCGTCCTGGGCGGCCAGGTCGGGACGGGCAGTGAAGCAGCAGTGGCTGTAACCCGGGCTGGTCCACAACACCCGCAAATCGGCCGGGTCGGCGGTGTCATCCTTTTGCAAGGTCTCCAGTACCCGACCGCTCACCGCGCCGGCGTCGTATGCTCGATTCAGTACCTGCATCACCACGTCCAACTCGTCGGACGAGTGCAACGAGGGTCTTTGGTCAAAAAAGTCCGCGGATGCCAGGTCGGAGTTCGGTAGAATCCCCAGCTGTTTGAGGAAATAAACCGGCAGCAGCCCGGCCTGCACCGAGTTGCGCGCTCCGAATGCAAAACGGACTCCGGGCAAATCTTCCACGGTGCTGATGGGCGAATCAGCCCTGACAATGAACCTGGTGGTGAAGTCCACGTCCACATCGCGCATGACGATGACCGGCGTAGCCTCGGGGAAGGCGCGTCGCATCTTGACGTGGGAGAGCGGGCCGTTCCAGGCCACGTCAATGTCCCCGCGCTCAAATGCCGCCACCATCTGGTCGTATCCAGAGTAGAGAATCCAGTCGAACTCTACGCCCCGACGCTGGAAGATGGTCTCCAAAGCCCGGCACAAATTCAGGTGCGAAACGGAACCGGTAGCGCCCATCCGTATCATGGTGAATACCTCCGGCAGCGTGTTGCGGCAAGTGTATCACCGGGTATGCACACTGCCAACCGGAGCCGGAGCTGGCCTCAAACCCAGGCCGGAGGTGCAAGTTGCCGCCGTTGGCTCGGTGCGTTAACCTGTTTTCCGCAAATCGGTTTTCCACCGGAGGGACGCAATATGGCAACGGTACCGGCATCTGGAACGCTACGCAGGATTCGCGGCAAGGAACGCCAGGACATTGCCGACGAATTGCGGCGTCGTGTCGAGGGCGAAGTCCGCTTCGACCCTTATTCGCGGTTGCTCTACAGCACCGATGCCAGCATCTACCAGATGGAACCGGTGGGCGTGGTGATCCCTCGTAACGCCGCTGACGTGCAGGCGGTGGTGGAATTCGCCGCCGGCGAGGGAATCCCGGTGCTGCCCCGTTCCGGCGGCACCAGCCTGGCCGGCCAGACCGTCAATCATGCCATCGTGATGGACTTCAGCAAGTATATGAACCGCGTCCTGGAGGTTAATCCCGAGGAGCAGTGGGCGCGCGTCGAACCGGGCATCATCCTGGACCAGTTGACCCGCCAGGTCGGTACCCACGGATTGCAGTACGCCCCCGACCCGACGACCGCCAATCGCGCCTGTGTGGGCGGTGGCATTGGCAACAATACCTGCGGCGCCCACTCGGTGATTTACGGCAAGACGCTGGACCACATTCGGGAGCTGGACGTCATCCTGTCCGACGGCTCTTCCGCCCACTTCGGAGCGTTGACGCCCGCCGAGCTGGAGTCCAGGCTCAGCGCCGGTGGACTGGAAGGCGACATCTACCGCGGAGTCCTGCGGATCGCCGAGGAGCAGAAGGACGAGATCGACCGGACTTACGCCAGGATCCAGCGGCGCGTCAGCGGGTACAACCTGGACGAGTTCATCCTGGACGGAGACCGAAATGCCGGCCCCGTGAACCTGGCGCGCATGGTGGTAGGTTCCGAGGGTACGCTGTGCGTCGTTACCGAAGCCAGGGTGAACCTGGTGCCCAGGCCGACCATGACGTCGTTGTCGGTGCTGCATTTCCGCAGCGTGTTCGACGCCAGCGAAGCCACCATGCGGGTGCTCCGCCACGACCCGTCGTCGGTGGAAATGATCGACAAGATGGTGCTGGATCGCTGCCGGGACGCCCTGGGTCAGTCACGGCTATTGTCCTTCATTGACGGCGATCCAGGGGCCATGCTGATAGTGGAATTCTACGGGGAATCCGAGGCTGAACTGACCGCGAAGATGGACGGCCTGAAAGCCGACGCCGGCCTGGCCTACGCCTGCGTCAACATACTGGACCGGGCCGGCCAGGCGGCGGTGTGGAACGTGCGTAAGGGTGGTCTGGGTCTCCTCATGAGCATCCGTGGTGACGCCAAGCCGATCCCCTTCGTCGAGGACCCGGCGGTCGACCCTTCTGTCATGGGAGACTTCGTGCGCCGTTTCGACCAAATCGTGACCGACCACGGCACCACCGCCGGGTACTACGGCCACGCCGCCGTCGGTTGCCTCCACATACGGCCCATGATCAGCCTCAAGGGCCAGGAAGGCATCGACAAGATGGTATCAATCGGCGACGCCGTATCCGACCTGATCAAAGAGTTCGGCGGTTCCATGAGCGGCGAGCACGGGGATGGGATCGTGCGCGGTGTCTGGACCCGCAAGATGTTCGGCAACCAAATCTATAACGCGTTCCGGGAACTCAAGCACACCTGGGATCCCGGCGACATCATGAACCCCGGCAAGATCATCGACACTCCGCCCATGACGGAGAATCTTCGTTACGGAACTGCCTATCAGCCCATCCAGCTGGACACTGCGCTGGATTTCTCCAGCGACTTCGGCTACTCCGGAGCCGTGGAAATGTGCAACGGCATGGGGGCCTGCCGGAAGCTGGACGGTTCAATGTGTCCCTCATTCATGGCCACGCGGGACGAGGAACATTCCACCCGCGGCCGGGCCAACCTGCTACGCGCTGCCCTGTCCGGACGGATGCCGGAAGGGGCAGAAGGCTCCATCACAGACCAGCGTTTGCATCAGGCCCTCGACCTGTGCCTGGAGTGCAAGGCATGCAAGGCGGAGTGCGAGTCCGGCGTCGACATGGCCAAGCTCAAGTACGAGTTTCTGAACCATTACCACGAGAAACACGGTGTCCCGCTCCGGTCCCGCATCTTCGCCAACATCAACGCGCTGAACCGGTTGGGGAGCCGGTACGCGCCGGTGACGAACTGGATGACGGGCAACCGTCTGGGGCGGTCGATAGCATCAGCCTTGTTCGGCGTCAGCGCCGAGCGCAAGCAGCCGCCCTTTGCCCGCCAATCCTTGCCCGACTGGTTCGCACAGCGGAATCGAAACGCGGTTTCACCGGCCAAGTTTGGGACCGTGGCGTTGTACAACGATACCTTCATGAACTACAACTATCCGGAGATAGGGATCGCTGCGGTGGAGCTGCTGGAGGCCGCGGGATACGAAGTGGAGCTGGTCAACGGCGCGTGCTGCGGTCGCCCCATGATTTCCAAAGGACTGCTCGAACAGGCCCGGCAGCAGGCCCGCGACAACCTCGGCCACCTGGCGACTTTCGCCTGCCGCGGAGTGCCCGTCGTCGGGTGCGAACCAAGTTGTCTGCTCACCCTCCGCGACGAATACCCCGACTTCGTTACGGGCGAAGACGCCTCGCTGGTTGCCGGCAACTCATTCCTCATCGACGAATTCTTGGCAACGGCTCAATCGAATGATCGGCTTGACCTGACGTTCTCGGACCTTACCAAGCGAGTGCTTTTCCACGGACATTGCCATCAGAAGGCGATAGTCGGTACCGATAACGCGTTGGCCGCACTGAACATGCCGCCCGGCTACGAAGCGGAGTTAATCAACGCCGGATGCTGCGGGATGGCCGGCTCTTTCGGGTTCGAGAGGGAACACTACGACATTTCGATGCAAATTGGTGGGTTGTCACTGTTCCCCGCCATCGAGGCCAAACCTGATTGGGAGGTGGCCGTGATGGGCGTGTCCTGCCGCCAGCAGGTGGAGCACGGCACTGGCCGTCGCGCCAGACACCTGGTCGAGGTGCTCCGCGACGCGGTCGTGTAACCCGCTATCAGCGCACCCACGACGGCGCGTAAGGACAAAGCGCCGCCCGAGGCAGGACGTCCCCCGGCTCCCGCTGGAGTTCCAGGCACAGGGCGGAGGAGCGCGGGTCGCCGGCGCAACCACCTAACCTACCAGCGGCGGTCTGATGTCGCCCGGCATGATTGGAAGGATGTGTTTCCCGTCCCAAGCGACGATGTGGGTCAGGCAGGGCGCCAGTTCGGCGGCGATGGGTTTGGAGCGATCGTTGGCGTCGTTGCTGTCGTGCTGGGAACGTGTGATTACCTGAAACTCATGGTGGCCCAATTCATAGCGCAGAGTTTTCCACGTGAACTCCACGCGTTTCGTTTCCTTGGGTTGGAGCGTTGCCGATTGCGCGTACAGATCGTGCCCGTGGGTCAAATCCCGTAACGTAACAGTGCCCCGGCCCGGCGACGATCCTGCATTGCGTACTAACGCGCGTACGCCAACCCACTCTCCCTGGATGAATGGGCGACCCGGGTCGTCAATAACAACGGATTGCACCTCGAAATCCACCTGCGGAGGGAGCAACGCAATGTCGATCATTCGCGAATCGACACCGGCTCCTCCCGACCATTCGGCTCCCAACACGATCCTGAATCGATGAATGCCCGGTTCATAGTTGCGGGTTAACCACCGGAACGTTGCTAGCGCCGTTTTGCCCGGCCCGATCCGTGGCGAGCGTCTTTCCGGGTTTTTGCCGAGAGCTGGATATGTGAGAGTGATGGGAACGTTTACGGCAGCGGACCCGTTGTTCCTGACCGCCACCGCGATTTCAACAGGATGGCCCTGGATGGCCTGATCGGGGGACGATTCGACTGAGATTATCTCGGCGTCCACCTGCAAAACTACCGTGACCACCGCTGAGATTGTACGTCCGGCGACGCTTGCCGAAACCGGCAGCTGGTATTCCCCAGGTTCCAAGTTCCCGGTGCGCCATTCGAAATGCCGGGTGACGCTTTGGTGCGCCTTGACCCGGGGGTTGCGGTGTTCATCCCGCCTGGTATTTCCCGGGAATCCCAACGATACGGATTTGCGCGTCGAAATCTTTCGGGTTCAGGACGGTTACCCATATCGAAACCGGTTCCCCCAGATCGGCCGGCGATGGTGACGCGTGTACGGTGAGCAACTCCCGGTCCGAATACGGCCCCCTCACGGTGATGGTCCTGGTAGCCGTGTCAAACGGAGCCCCTCCCCTTTCAGGTCCACCCACCTCCATCCTCAATTGATATTCCCCGCCCGTGGTTTCGTCCGGTACCATCCAGGCCAGCGTTATCTCGCGAGTTGAGCCGGGCGTCATCGATATGCCGGAAAGGGAATCGACCGAGTGACCCAGTTGGTTGATGTGCAAGGTCGCCAACGCCTGGACTGCGGTGTCGCCGGTATTTGTCAGCGCCGCCGTGATCTCCACCGCTTCGTGTTCGCCTAATATCGCCACCGCCGGAGATACGGAAACATCCCCGATGGAAATGTTTGTAGACGCGCGGCGCAGATTCACTGTAATCGATTGTTCGCTGTCGCCGGTACGAGCGCGGAGCAGGTAGGCGCCAGGGCTGGCGTCAACCGGACTGTCCCATACCAGCGTCGAAAATGCGGTTTCCCCGGGTTGGATTTCCCCGGTGGTAGCCGTAGCAACCGGCGTGGCGCCGGATCCGACGTACAGGCTCACCGGCACTCGCCGGACAATCGCATCGGTGTTGCGAATCGCAACGCGCACAGCGATGGATGACCCCAGCAATGCCTGATCCGGCGTTGCCCAGATGTTGTCCAATATGGGGCCAGGTTCAGGTTGGCGAATCGATACCCACTTGCTCAAGGCAACGTTTTCGCCCACCATCGAGTCTGGGTCGACGATGTTGGCGGTGACGACGTGCGGCCCCGCAACGACATCGTTCGGGATGAGCCAATTGAATGTCATCGCTTTGAACCACTTGCCCTCCAGGATATGGTTCCGGGCAGGAGCTATCGACACGGCCACGTCATCCAAAGCCACGCTGACATCGAATGCGGCACCGGAATTCTGCCAATTTGCCGCAAACGCGGTAACGAAAGCCATCGTGCCGGCGACCAAATCAAACGGCGCCACTTCGAGGCCCGCGATGGAGGGGCCTCCGTCCGTAGAGTAACCCGCAGAATATGCAGGGTCGAAACCGGTTAGCCCAAGGGATGAGTCGAATTTGCCTCGCGACGACTCGTGGGAACCCATGTGTACGGCAATGTGAGAAGGGCTTCCGACGTTAATCCCATTCGTTGATTCGTGCCCGTTGTTTCGGGTTTCTACGTCTGAAAAATCGGAGGGGGATAGCACGTTTACCGTAGCGACCACCCGCTCGCCCAGCGCGGCGGGATGAGCCAGCAGTTGCCATTGTGCCCAGGACTGGAGCATTCCGCCGGCGGGAATCGTGCATTCCGACCAGCAGGGCTCGTTATCGTCATTGATCGCAGCGCCGCTCTCCGAACCGGAAAGGGCCAACCTGGCCTGGATGTCGGTATCGCAGCTATAGTTGCTGATTCGATAACCGACGCGCAAGACATCGCCGTTGTCGTAATTGGGCAGCGTAGCCAATTCTCCGGATTGATCGTGGATGCCGATCACCTGCACCGCCACATCCTGGGCGCATTGGTCTGCCGGGTGTTCGGAATCGAAGGCCGACTGAAACGCCTCCACCGCCAACGTTAGGGTGTTGTCGTCTGTCGCCACGTCGCCAGGAACGTCGATGGTAGTCCGGAGCGTGCGCGCGCCATCTGTGACGCCCTGAGTGTCCCAGGTCATGACTCCGGCGCCAGTAGCGCCCGAGTTGATCAACCCGGTTGTAGTGGAGGATGCCACTGCGCCACGGTCGTCTACGTATATTGAAACCGGAACCGTGACAGCCGCTTCGCCACGGTTAGCTACGGTCGCTCGAATCTCCACGATTTCGCCAACCGTAAACGCAGTAGTCGACGGAACGGCTTCAACCAGCGCGACGTCGACTATCGGGTCTCGCAGCGCGATAGATACTGGCCACGAATCGTTCCCGTCGCCCGCCCGGTCGGGCAGCTCCACGGTAACGAAATATTGATAGACACCTGGCTCGAATCCCGCGGTATCCAACGGGAGTTCGACCGTCGCGGAGTTTCCAGAAGGCAGAGTTGCCACGCCTTTTTCGGCTGCTACCGTGGACGCCCCAGATTCAGATAACCTTACGGACACCAGGTCCAAAGTACGTTGACCGTCATTGCGAACCTCCGCAATGATGGTGGCAGGTGATCCTACTATCGCTGGGGACGGTTCTTGCCTTGCACCAAGTATCGAAATTTCGTTGTGCAGAAAAACCGAGAGGAACAGACTGTCGTCGGGGTCGCCGAGGGTATCCGGGGTGTCGACCGACACCAATAGTTGATGCAGGCCGGGTTCGGCGGAGCGAGTATCCCAACCCAACTCAGCCGTTTGCGTTTCGCCGCCCGCCACACTGGGGATGATTGCGGTAGCCAGGGGGGAGTTATGGCCGGGGTCGTACAACCCCAGCGTAAGGTTTGCCAACTGCTCGGCTCCCTCGTTGGAAATACCTGCTGAGATTGCCACGATGTTGCCCGCGATTTTGGCGGTTTCGTCCACCGACGCCCACGCGAGCTTCGTCCAGTTGCGTAGCTCCACGGAAAGCCGCCTGGAGTTGTCGGAAAGGTCGATCTCCCCGTCAACGGACGCATCCGCTTGCAGGTCGTATTGGCCAGGGATCAGTCCTGCGGTCTCCCAATCCAGGTTGATGGTCGCGAATTTACCCTGGCCGATAAAACCCACCAACTCGCTGACCAACGGCTCGGGTTGGCCACGCACGTACAGGGCAATCAACACCGACTCGGCGTCGATCGCACCAACGTTGCCAACGACGGTTTCAACCCTGACAGCTTCGCCGGTAATAGTTGGCGCGTTGGCGACCAAAGCGGATATCAACGCCAGATTTGCCGCGTGATTCAGGGTCACGTTCACCGTGCTCTCATCTACGGTATCGACGGAGTCGTGGGCCGGGCGAACCGCGACCTTCAAAACGTGCTCTTTCGCTTCGACACCGGTGGTGTCCCATACCAGGTCGGACGTGATTTCACCGCCGGGTGGGACCGGCGCCGTGACCGTGGAAACGATTGGCGATATATCGTCCCCAAGGTAGAGGTCTATGCCGGGTTCGGCGTCAAAATCACCGTAGTTGGTTGTCGTTATCGACAGGTTGACCGATTGCCCAACTGATGCCACCACGGTTGACGCTTCCAGCGCCGTGATGCGTAAATCGACGACGGGCTCCCACAAATCTATGGAAGTGGACCATTCATTATCTTCGCCGGAGGCATCGCCTTCTACATCAATGGTTATTCGCGCATCGTGGCTCCCGACATTGGCGCCGGTTGTATCCCAGACCAGCGTTACCGATTCAGATTGGTCACTGCCGAGATCGGCAATGACGGCGGAATCCACCGCGATTGTTTCGCTGTCGACATCGTCGACATAAAGGTGAGCGGTGGGTGAAGTTTTCTCGGATCCCACGTTGACTACCACCGTGGTGAATTCGATGGAAGTACCCACGGGCGCTTCGGCGTGGGAGGATGTTACCGAAGATATGCCAACGTCGATGACTGATACCGGCGGCTTGACGTTGATTCCCGTCGTGGAGGTAGCTGAGTCGTTGCCAGCGTCTATATCTGCGAATCCCTCCGGAGATAGCGCGCTTATGGTGGCGATTACTTTCTCGTCGGTGACCTCCGGATGTTGGGCGAGGTCCCACCGTACGTTGCCATAATATGCGCCCTCCGTCTCTATCGCACACCTTTCCAGGCATGGATCGGGAGCGTCGTCACCGTTACGGATGATCGCTCCGCTTTGCGACCCACGGAGTTCCACCCTTATCTCCACGTCCTGGCAACTGTGGTTGTAAACGTCGTAATAGATGCGTATTTCGGCCTCGGGCGTGTAATCGGGTGGGTCTTTGAGGAGGTAACCAAAGTTGACGTCCGCCGGATCCCAAACCTCGATGCTGACATCGTCAACGCAGGGCCCTTGGGGATGAATGGCATCGGATCCTGGCAACCGTCCGCCAATTTGCCAGTCGGACGCCACCGCCGTGGCCGACGGGGTGAACAATCCGGCTAAAACCCCGGCCAGCACCAGCGCGAACGTTAGTAGTTCGCGCCAGCAGTACGCCACAGCTCGGCGATTCCCTGGTTTCCGGCCCGTGACCGCGTCATCATGTCCCTGGACGGTGGTACACCAGCATCACGACGCCGGCGGCGGACATGCCGGTGTCGGCGGTCAATGACATTTGGTGTTGGCTGACGACTCGCCCTGAGCGCACCAGCTCGAAACTAACGTTGTGCAGCAACGCACCGCCGCTCCGGGCGTTGGATATCGGTTGTCCGTCCAACAACAAAGCGGCGTGACCGGTTCCTCCGGCGTCGGCGTGGCTGGTGATGAGAACGGCTGCGGAAGCATGCACTTGTTCAATGCTAGCTGGAATCAGGAACGTAACCGGAGTGGATAGCGAGCCTTGCGCCGTATTGCTGAACAGTACGAAGGCGTCGCAATCCGGATGCTGCCAGTCGTAGTAGCTCACCATCGAATGGGACACTTCGGACGAACGGGACACCTCGGAGGAGATAGCCGCAGCGGCGGCTATTGCCGCATTGATGGCCAGCACCAGCAGGTTGTCTTGCAGGTTCCTCTCAGTATCGATGCCCCGTTGGCTGGTTGTTATGGTCGGATCGTGTCTCCAGATCGCGGCGGCTGGCTCTCCGGCTGATAGAAAGGCAACTATCCAGCCCCGATCATCGAAATACACGCTTATGGTGGCTGGCGCGAGCGTCTGGTCGAGCGCCGGGTACATTGGAAGGGCCACGATGCCGAAATTGCTACCCAAGTCGGTTATGACGCCGGGGCCGGCCAACACGGTGTCATCAACCCTGGGGAGATCGGTCAACGCCAGGGCAGTTGCGAAAACATCCAGCCGTGCGCGCCCCTCCTTGGCAGTTGGCGAATTTTCGGGCGCCGGGACGCGATAATATGCCGAGAACCCGGCGTATTCGACCGGAAATCGCGTTTCAGCGTCGGATGACTTGACGGTAAAATCCGTTGGCGACTGCATCCACCCCAGGGAGGCACCGGTGCGCGGGTTGGCGTGGTATCCCAGAGCCGGTTCGACGCCTGCCGGGTAAACGGCGACGCCCAATGCTATCAGCAATGCGACCAATACTAAGGCACGGTTGTGACGTTTAATTCGGTTCATATCCGGCTGGATTTCATAACGAAGTGGGTTCACAGGTCAATATGATAGTGCCATTCACATAACCTTATCCAATTTATAAAATTTTAGTCAATAACAAACATCGACAGGTTTTTGGCTTTTTGTATAAGGCGCTTGCTGAGCCCCGTCTCGTTAGACGCCGACAGCTGGTCCGAGTTTCCTTGACCGGTTTGGGACCCTGTGCTTTACTTGCCACCAATGCGCTGAGGGGTGAACCCGGTGCCTCGGGTGAAAATATTTGTGATGCACTTCGGCAGATTCACGCCGTTCGAAATCGGGCCGGGAGGTTTCCAGTCGGCAACCTTCGCCAAGGGATTCGGGTTCGTCGACCCCGCCGATTGGAAGAGTTCGGACGGCGCGTTGCTCGGTGGAATGCACTTCACACGCGACTGCTCCTGGTGGACTGCTCCGTTGGCTTATGTTGGCGGATTCACCACCAAGGTTGCCTTCGCACACCCCAGGGCCCGGTCGACCGGTTAGCCCAGCTCCATGGAGACATTGAGTTGGACGGCGTGGTGGCCGAGCTCAACGCCGGCGGCCTCATCCCCCATGACACTGTGCTGCGAAATCTCAAACTGCTGACCGAAAACGTGATGCCATCGTTCTAGTGATGCCATCGTTCCAATGACGCACCGCGTTCGGCCCATGCCAAAAGGTGTTCCAGACATGAAAGTTGCCGTATTGGATGATTACCACAACGCCGCTGCCGAAATGGCGGACTGGTCTTCGTTGCCGTCGCGTATACGGGTGGAATATTTCGCCGACCATCTGGTTGACGAGGATGCTCTGGCCGAGCGCCTGGCCGATTTTGACATCGTGATGGGAATGCGGGAACGCACGCCTTTCCCGGCGTCGCTGTTGCAGCGGCTGCCCAACCTGCGCTGCCTGATTACCACCGGGGCTCGCAACGCGGTCTTCGATGTGGATACTGCCACCCGATTGGGAATCACCGTGTGCGGCACTCCCGGCGCCGGTGAAGGGCCCACCGAACTAACCTGGGGTCTCATTATCGGATTGCTGCGCCGCATCGGTGACGAAGACCGGATAACCCGCAGCGAGGGCAGATGGGGAGTCCATGTCGGCACGGGTCTGCAGGGCAAAACGCTGGCGTTGCTGGGGCTGGGACACATCGGCTCGCTGGTGGCCCGCGTCGGCAATGCTTTTGGCATGCGCGTCATTGCCTGGAGCCAGAACCTCACCGCAGAAAGGGCTGCCGAGTGCGGCGCCGCGCTGGTGGACAGGGATACGCTGTTCGGCGACGGTGACGTGGTGTCGGTACACGTGCGCCTCAGCGATCGTACCAGGGGCTTGGTGGGCGCGCACGAGATCGGCCTGATGAAGCCGTCGGCCATACTGGTCAACATCTCCCGAGGGCCCATTGTTGACGAAGCTGCGTTGGTCGCTGCGTTGGACGGTGGAGCCATCGCCGGCGCTGCCCTGGACACCTTCGACGTAGAACCGCTGCCGGCGAATCATCCGTTCCTCACTCTTGACAACACACTGATCACTCCCCACGTAGGCTACGTTACTGATGACAGTTACCAGGCATTTTATGGGGGAGTGGTCGAAAACATCCGCGCCTTTGCATCGGGCGAGCCGGTGCGAGTAGTCAACCCGGAAGTTCTGGAAGCCGGCAACTTGCGCGGCCCAGCCTGACCGGAATACATAAAATCATTGGGGACATTCGACTGGAGACATTCGATATGAAAGCCTTGCGAATCGAGGAATACGGCAGCGTGGACGTCCTGCAGTGGAAGGATGTGCCCGAACCCCAACCCAGCCCTCATCAGGTGCTGATAAAGGTCGATTCGGCGGGGGTGAATTACGCCGATATCATGCGGCGCCAGGGAAATTACCCGGGGCCGGATCTGCCGGCAACGCTGGGACTGGAAGCGGCCGGCACGATCGCCGCGCTGGGTTCCGAAGTTACCGATGGCGCCTTGTCGGTTGGTCAACGCGTGATGGCGATGGGTCCCCAGGGCCAGGCGGAGTACGTGGCCGTCAACGCCAACTTCGTCTTCCCGTACCCTGACGGTATCGACCCGGTCCACGCCGGCGGTATGCCCATTACCTTCCTTACTTCGTATCACCTTTTGAAGACGCGCGGGGCCATGGCACCCGGCGATACCGTCCTGATCCAGGCCGGCGCTTCCGGCGTGGGCACCATCGCGATCCAGCTGGCAAAAGAGTGGGGAGCGCGGGTGGTGGTTACGGCGTCTACTGAGGACAAGTTGCAACTGTGCCGCTCTCTGGGCGCCGACGTGACCATCAACTACACCGAAGCCGACTTCGAGGAGGAGATCAAATCCCTGACCGACGGCCGGGGCGTTCCGCTGGTGCTGGAATGCGTCGGTGGGCCGGTGTTGGAGAAATCGGTTCGGTGCGTGGCCTCCTACGGCAGGTTGGTTAGTTACGGCAACGCCAGCGGCCAGCCGGCTAACCTGGCCGCCGCCGATATCACGACGCTAAATCGCACCGTCATCGGTTTCAGCATGGGCCGGTCGCCCATCGGTTCGCTGAATCACCAGGGCGCGATCCAGGAATTGGCCCCCATGATAATTGACGGGCGACTCAAGCTGGTCGTCGACCGGGTGCTCCCCATGGATCAGGCCTCCGACGCCCATCGACACCTGTCGGCTCGGGGCACCCGCGGAAAAGTCATACTCACGCCCTGAATGCTTTCCAGTGCCACGTGTGATGACCGCCGTTGAACGCTACGCCGCCGTGTACGACGCGGCGATGCAGCGAGAATGGCTGTCGGGTGTCGCCGGCAACGGGGACCCCTGGGCGGATATGGCCGAGCTGTTCCGGCTGGACCCCCTGCGGGAACTGGATGCTAACCTATCGGTACTGGCCGGCTACCTGCGGGATACGGACCATCTGGTAGATATCGGCGGCGGAGCCGGCCGGGTCTCGCTGGCCCTGGCGTCCCGCGTCGGATCCGTGGAGCTGGTTGAACCGTCGGCGGGTATGCGGGAACAGTTCCTGGCGGCCCGGGACGAGGCGGGAATTACCAACGCCCGCGCCAGCGGCGATTGGTGGATGGATTCGGCGGCCACCGGCGACGTTCTGACCATGTCTGACGTGACCTATTTCGTCCGGGACATTGCTCCGTTCATCCGCAAGCTGCACGACGGCGCCGCCCGGCGGGTGATGATAACCATCTGGCAGCCGACGCCCGGAGATATGCACGACGGCTTGCACCGCGTGTTGTATGGGCAAGCCCCGACCAGGTTGCCCGGTCTTCCCGAATTGGCGGCAGCGCTGTGGGAGATGGAAATTCTCCCCGATATTCGACCGCTGCCAGAGTTACCGTGGTGGTATCCGGAGGCGACGGAAGGCGTGTCCGAAAGAAACGCCGTCGACTTCGCGATGTCCGCGTTGGAAGGTTCCGATGATGATAGCCGGAGGCTGGTGGAAGCTCACATGGAGGAATTGTTCCGGCGCGAGGGGCCGATGTTGGTGCCCGTCTGGCTTGAAACGGCCCGGGAAATCCTGGTGACGTGGGAAACCGGCGGCACGCCGTTGGCGCCCGCTTGGTGAACCCAAAACTGGCGTGGGAGGCTCATGATGGAAAGACTCGGTGTGGCATTCGCTGGCGGCGGTATGTCGCCCCCGCAGGTCGTGGAATGCGTCAAGCTTGCCGAGGAGCTGGGTTACGAATCGGCGTGGGTGGCGGAAGGGCACGGCGGCGACCAATTCTCCATTCTGACCGCTTGTGCGTTGAATACCGAACGGATACTGCTGGGCACCAGCATCAGCAGCGTGTTCGTCCGCAGCGCTCCCACCATCGCCATGGCCGCGGCGTGCGTTGACAGCTATTCCAATGGGAGATTCATCCTGGGGCTGGGGAGCAGCCACAAGGTGCAGGTGGAACCGGAACACGGCATCGAGTTTTCCGGAGCTATTCCCAGGGTGCGGGATACGGTGAACATCGTGCGCCAGCTGGTTCGGGATGGCGTTATCAACGACTACGCCGGAGAAGCGGTCAACATCCGTTCGTTCGATCTGCACTTCCCGACCCACCGGACGCAACTACCCATCTATCTGGCCGCGGTGTTTCCGAAAATGCTGGAGATTGCTGGAGAAATCAGCGACGGGGTTATCCTAACCTGGTGCACGCCGGAACACGCGTTGACCGCTTCCCGCCATGTCGCAGCAGGCGCGACCCGGTCGGGACGCGCGGCGTCCGAGGTAGAGGTCGCGACGCTATTGTCGGTAACTTCGCCCAACGACGATAGCGCTGGGATGCGACGCACCGCCGCCAGGTACGCCGGCGGGTTTCCCCGCTACCGACGCCTGATGGCCGAGGCGGGGTTCGCCGACGAGGTGCAACTGGTGCGGCAGGCCTGGCGTGCCGGCAACGTCGCTGAAGCAGAGCGACTGGTTCCTGAAGGGCTCATCCGTAGCATGTCGCTGCCTTCAGAACCCGCCGAGCGACGAGAGCGGCTGGCCCAATTCAGGGAAGCGGGCATCACGCTGCCGATAATCGCGCCGCGGCTGGGTGGACCGGATGCCTGCTCCGTGGCCAAACAAATCATCAGGGCCAACGCGCCGGAGTGAAGGCATCCGTAACGTGATGGGGTTTTACGCCGTCGAACCGGTCAGGCTAACCCTCAGCCGGGAGCCAGGGCGACCACAGCGTCAGGGGTATGGTTACCGAGACCCGTGGTTGGTTTCCTACCACGGCGGTAGTGTGGCCCTGGCCAGTCAGGTCGTCGGCCAGTAGCACGTCCCCGGGCCCAAAGGTCCGTTTGGTGCCATCCCCAATGCCTACCTCCATCGCGCCCTGCAGCGTAATCACGTATTGCCGGCGCGGGGCGGTATGCCAATCGGAGAAGTAGCCGGCTTCGAAGCGGCGGAAGTTGACGCCGGGCGTTACCTGCATACCACTGTGCACAGCACGGTCGGCGGGAAGGTCCAGATCTTCGAAATGGGTCTGGCCGTCATCTCCGGTGTAAATTCGAGTGAACATGAGCCTGAGCCTCCTGTTAACCAATTTGTCATTTTAACTAATTCGTCATCGATGTGGTTTGACGGCGGCGGTGTGATACTTTCACGTATTGTCGCCGTCGCGGTCGCCGGTATTTTAGCGCATTGGACGGACGATGGTGGCCATCCCGACGGACAACCAGCGAAACCGGGCTGCTATGATATATTAGTTTGGGACGCCGATGTAGCTCAGCCGGAAGAGCAGCGGTTTCGTAAACCGCAGGTCAAGGGTTCGAGTCCCTTCATCGGCTCCATCAATCTCAATAATGGTCGTACCTGTACGGGGATTGGTATCAATAAGCAGGGTTTCGACCGGATGGAGCTCAATCCGCTGGACAAATGCTGGACAAATTCCCAGTAACGCACAGTAAGAGGCCGTAATCGACGGCATGATCGCGCCCGGAAACCCCGGGCGCGATTTTATTGTTCGGTGGCCGGGAATCACTCACATCTGCAATGCCCCGCATGGCTTGGTACCAATGTAGGCCGACGGCCGGGACCGCGTCGACTCTTCCCTTCAGGTCCGTGGATGAACAGAGAATTGCGTCCCAGTTTCAACCCGGCAACGTGACATATTGGCGGGTGCGGTGGCGGCGGTGGTGGAAAATTGTCTCGCAGGAAGGTGAGGTGTAGGCGTCCAACGCCGCACCGTGTCGATCGCCAATGCCTGCTGGTTGATGCTGGACACCAGCCAGGCAGTCAGGGTAAACACCGGCACCCGGACGGCTATACCTTGGACGTTCAGGATTTCACCGAATCGGACGCACCAGATCACGCTAATTCCAGCACCATCGCGCTGTTCTGGCGGGAGCCCACCCCATGAGCCAGCAAGCCCCAAGGGGTTCTGATCGCTATCGACTCGGAGAACGTCAGGTGTGGCGCACAGCTTTACCAACGAGACGTCAGGCCGACTGAACTGTGCCGGGCCATGCAGGACGTGAGCCGAGTTTTCGGAGAGGTGGTGGGAGGCAAAGCCTTCGGCGGCTGGTCGCTCCGGCCCGGGGACGGACGGGAGTTCGCCGAGCATGATATCGTCCCTTATCACGCTCCCCGGACCAGCGCCGGCAAGGACCGGTTCGACCCGGCCATCCTGGGTAGCGTCCCGTCAATAGGTGTAAAAGCGCGTCATCCTCGTTGATGTTGATCAGGCCGCTGCGTCCAGCATATTGGGCTCCGGCAGTGCCTCGTTGCCGGCGGCGTTGGGGATGGTGAGGTAGCGGCGGGCTTCGGCCCACTCGTCGTGTTGCTCGGCCAGCACCGCGCCCACCAGGCGCCGCGCCGACAGCCGGTTGGGGAAGATGCCCACCACGTCAGTCCGGCGCCTTATCTCCCGGTTCAGCCGTTCCTGCGGGTTGTTGGACCAGAGCTTCTGCCAGTGGGCCACTGGGAAGGCCGTGAAGGCCAGGATGTCCGGCGCAGCGTCCGCCAGCAGTTCGGCCACCTGGGGAAAGGGCTCCCGGAGTTGTTCCACTACTCGGTCTAGTTGGCCGTGGACCTCGGCGGGAGACAGTTGCTGGTAGATGGTGCGCACCATGGTGGCCACGCCAGGTTGGGCACGCTTGGGCACTCGGGTGAGCAGGTTGGCCATGAAGTGGGTGCGGCAGCGCTGCCAGCTGGCTCCAGCAAACACCGCGGCGATGGCGTTCTTCAGCCCCTGGTGGGCATCGGAGGTAACCAGCTCCACCCCGCTGAGGCCACGAGCGGTCAGCGACCGCAGGAAGGCCAGCCAGAAGGCGCCGTCCTCGCTGGCGCCCACGTCCATACCCAGGACCTCCCGCTGCCCGTCGGCATTGACCCCCGTCGCCACCACCACGCAGACGTTGACGATGCGGCCGCCCTCACGGACCTTCTGGGTCAGGCCGTCCAGCCAGACGTAGGGGTAGGGGCCGCCGTCCAGGGGCCGACCCAAGAAACTCTCCACCACTTCGTCCAGTTGCTCGCAGATGCGCGACACCTGGCTGCTGGAGATGCCGTCGCAACCCAGGGCCTTGATCAGGTCATCCACCCGACGGGTGGACACTCCCTCCACGTAGGCTTGCTGGATGACGGCCAGCAGAGCCTTCTCGCTGCGCCGCCGCGGTTCCAGCAGGCTGGGGAAGTAGCTGCCCTCCCGCAGCTTGGGAATGTGCAACGCCATGGTGCCGACCCGGGTGTCCCAGGTGCGGTTGCGGTAGCCGTTGCGGTAGGTGACCCGCTCCGGGCTGCGTTCGCCGTGCTGAGCGCCGATCTGGGCGGAAACCTCGGCGTCCATGATGCCGTCCACCAGGACCCGCAGTGCTTCCCGCAGAAAGTCCACGTCTCCGTCCATACCACGCTTGCGTAATAATTCCAAAAGATCCA
Organism: Dehalococcoidia bacterium; assembly: GCA_965220105.1. Taxonomy (GTDB): domain Bacteria; phylum Chloroflexota; class Dehalococcoidia; order Lucifugimonadales; family UBA3495; genus Bin87. Next base: position 1,612,274 of record OZ244811.1, read on the forward strand.
TGCTGTGTTTGACCACCGTCGTTCTCCTTGGTTGGGTTGTTGTGATTCCACAAGGATGACGCGGTGGTCAGCGTTTTGCCAACCGCCTAACTCTTACACCACCTCCCGGTACTCTACTCCATCCTGCTGGAGGTCTACGAGTGGATCAGGGACCGGGAGGACTACGGCACGGTGGTCCTGGGTTCGGGTGACGCTGACTACCAGGCCCTGGTGGACCGAGCCAGCTTCCACGGGCGACGCATCGTGCTGTGCGCCTTCAGCCATTCGGCGTCCCGGGACATGCTGGCTGCGGCCCCGCTATTCCCGCTTGAGGCCGAGCTGGGTATCCAGTTGGCGGAACATAGCGACGTCAACCTGGACCTCCCCGCGGTTTCTGAGGAGGGCGACGCCGGCATCGACGATGTCCTGGAACGGTTCATTCGGCAGATATACAAGCTGGAAGGCCGGCTGAGCTTAGTCGGCTACAGCATGCTGTCCAATCAGTGGATGCTGGATTGGGGACTGCCTGGAACGAGCACGAGTGCAGCCGGCTGATCGACGAGTACCAGGAGGATGGGATCGTGGAACGTCATGAGGTGGTCAACCGCAATGACCCCGATTGGCCATGTCTGCCAAACGGCTGATTCGCACCAACGAGACGGTGCGCCGCGCTCTGGGGTTCAGTGACGCTCCCACTTCCAACCCGGTCCTGGGGCATTCATAATGCTGCGGGGCAGACCCATACCTCTCGTGGTAGGTCGGATTGCATGCCCTGGTCCGGCCTCTTTTGCTGCCGTAGTGGATGAGGCTTATCCCGATGCCCCGGTGGTGCGGGTGGTGCTGGGCAATTTGAACACGCACCGCATGGCTTCCCTCCATGAGACCTTCCCCACCGCCGAAGCTCGGCGCATCTTGAAGCGCCTCGAGTTTCACCACACGCCCAAGCACGCCAGTTGGCTCAACATGGCGGAGATTGAGTTCAGCGTGTTGACCCGGGCTTGTCTCAAGGGGCGTAATCCCAACGAGACTGCCCTGCAGCGAGCCATCAACGCCTATGAGTCTGAGCGCAACGCAGCGGGTGTCTCCATCAACTGGCGATTCACCACCCAGGACGCCAGAACCAAATTGCATCGCCTATAGCCCTTCAATTCCAAGATTGATTGAGTACTAGCTGGTGCGAATCAAGGGGAACCAGCCTGCAGCGCTGGCCGCTTTGGCAGACGGGTTTGCCCCGGAGGAACTGGGGGAGCCTGCGGCGGAGAGCTTGGGGAAAAGCGGGTGTAATCGAAAGGCGGCGGATTTGGGCTGATGACCTGCTGGCCGACTATATCCGGGATGATTTGGGATTTCCGGGGGCGCGGCAAGGGGCCATGGTAGAGAAGGAGACGGTGGATATAGCCACTGGGGAAGTGAGGAGCGCACGCTGGTATCTGCTGACCAGCCTGAGTTCGCGCCAGTGCGGCCCCCAAGAGCTGCTCCGGCTCTTCCGAAACCACTGGAGCATTAACCACTGGAGCATTAACCACTGGAGCATTAACCACTGGAGCATTAACCACTGGAGCATGGAGAACAGCCAACATCACGTGAAGGACCGCAGCTGGGATGCGGACGTGCGTACGCTGCGCCGTCCCGGGTTGGACGAGATATTCGCCACCCTGGTCAACACCGGGCTGAACGCCCTGCGCCGGGAAGGATGGTTCCCTCCCCGGATGTCGATGCCCTTGCGAGCCAAAACTTGCGCCTTCCGCCCAACGCAGACCATCGACCCAACGCAGACCATCGACCCAACGCAGACCATCGACCGCCTCTACGGTCGAGCCTCCTGACTTTGCAATCGTCCTGTTGACAGACGGGATTCTTTAGTTTACGCTCAACCGGCATACGACTGATACACGACGCACGTGCTCGTTTCATATACGGAAAATGATAAAGTAGGTCCTATCTAATACAGTGATTCGTTATGATATCCCTCGATATTATGAATAACTCGTCGCACCACAGCCCCGGAACACCTAGCCCCCTGGCACGACTATCGGTTTCCAATCCCGAACGTCTGGAGGTCGAAAGATGACACACCGATTGTTAAGGATACTCAAGAACATTGTGGTTGCCCCGTTGATTGCGATATTGTTAATGATGATCGCCTGCGGGTCTTCCGCCACCCCAACACCTGAAGCCAGCGCACCCTCTGCTGCCGCAGATCAGACTCCGGCGGTTCGAATCCGAGAGATCGCCGTAGCCACGCAGATTCCAACTGCGATACCCACACCAGTGGCCGCTGCGGGAGACTCCAGATCGGTTTCTCTCCTCGATCGCAACGCGAAGCAAGGCGGGACGCTCAGGGTAGCTACGGTTGCGGATACGGCGCACTACGACATGTTGCAATCGGCTACAGCCTATACCGCTGAACCCATGAGCCAGCAATATAACGGGGTGCTCCGGTACAACCCTCTGGACGGGGGCAACACGATCATCCCGGACCTGGCTGTTGACTGGACAGTTTCGGAAGATAACCTGACCTGGACTTTCCCGCTCCGCGAAGGGGTCAAGTTTCATGACGGGAGCGTCATGACCTCCGCGGACGTGCTCGCCAGTTGGAATCGTATTATCGATCCTCCCGAAGGCGTTGCCAGCTTACGGCAGGACTTGTTGGCGCCAATCATAGAAAGGATTGAGGCCATTGACCCATTGACATTCCAAGTGCAACTCAAGCGACCGAGCGGCTTCTTCCTGGGTGCATTCGCGGTAGAGTGGAATGTAATTCACCCGAAAACAACCCTGGAGGAGAACGGGTTTGACCTAAGACAACTCAAAGGCGGTGGCCCTGGGACCGGGGCCTTCAAGTTCGTAGACTTCACCCAAGGAGAGACGTGGGAAACCGAACGGCATACCGAGTACTTTGTAGACGGGTTGCCCTACCTTGATGGTGTGACCATCTATTCTGTCCAAACGGCTCAACGGGATGCCCTCTGTATCGCCAACCAGGTAGATTTCTGTTGGAACATCAGCCCTGAAGCCGTCGCCGAGATGAACAACATCCCCGCTACAACAGCGCATATTTGGCAAGGTGCCGCCGCTAACGCCATGTGGTTCAACATAGAGAAAGGAGCACCGTGGGACGACCCTAGAGTGCGCCGGGCAATTCACCTGATCACAGACCGGTGGGCGATCATGGAAGCCACGGAGGGACTCTTCGGCAAGGTCGTGGTTGATTGGTCCCCTCCGAATATGCCCTTTTCCCCTACAGACGAGGTGTTGCTGATGAAACCGGGCTTTACGCTCGATAAAAATGCGGACATCGCGGAGGCCCAGGCCTTGATGGCTGAAGCTGGCTACGCCGAAGGTATCAAGGACGTGGACTTCTCGGTGCGTGGAGGATGGGCTCCTCGGGAGGATGTGATGGCGCCGATAGTCCAAGAGATGCTGAGGGTCCATCTGAACATCGAGTCCACTTTGAGGGCACCTCTAGGCGGACAGTGGCAGGAAGACATGCGTACCGGGATTTTCGACATCGGCCTGGGTTCCATCGGCACCAACCTAATGGACCCTTCGGACTACGGCACCAACTTCTACAAGACCGGGGGCTCTCAAAACCTCTCTCGTTGGTCTAACGCCGAGTTTGACTCCCTGATGGACCAGATTGACGCAGAGTTGGACCAAACAAAGCGCGTAGCTCTGTGGCAGCAGGCAACTGAAATTCTGGACCGAGAAGTGCCAATGGCTCCGCATCACTGGCGCATAATCTTCAGCGTCTGGTACGACTACGTCGGCGGTGCAGTGCGGAAGTCCGGCTGCGGCATCTATAACTGCAACCGGTACGATACGATGTGGCTCGACCAGTAGGAGGACTCCCGAGCCTTGAGATGCTCCATGCTGATGCGATGACACTTACCTCGGCCCGGCTCATCCCACTCGAGTAAAGGTAGGAAGATGCAAACCTATATCCTGCGTAGGCTCATACTCGCGGTGCCCGCCATTTTCGTGATAACCATCATCATCTTCGCCGCAATGCGTATCTTGCCCGGAGACGTTCTGGCGGTCATGTTCAGCGATGAAGACGGGTTTCAAATGCTCCGTGAAGCGGACCGGGAAAGGCTTCTGGAAAGCTTGGGCCTAAACGATCCTCTCTGGAAGCAGTATGTCAATTGGATGGGAGACGTGGCCACCCTGAAGCTGGGAGAGTCCTTCTGGCGAGGTGACACGGTCATGGAAACCATAACTCACCGGGGCCCGTTGACTGCGGAGATCGCGTTTCTGGCGATCGTCCTTGCCTGGATTATCGGCCTGCCTGTTGGAATCCTGGCTGCGGTCAAACAAAATAGCTTCTCCGATTACGTCGCCCGATTCTTCAGCATATTATTCCTGGCAATCCCGAACTTTTGGCTGGGGACGCTGATCGTACTCGTGCTACTGCTAGGGTGGCACTACAAGGCGCCTTTTGGAGTCGTCCAGATTTGGGAAGACCCGTGGGCTAACTTACAAATCGTGTGGGGCCCAGCTCTGGTGTTGGCCCTCAGTCAGGCAGCTTACGTAGCGCGCATGGCCCGTTCGACTCTCCTGGAGGTGCTGCGAGATGACTATATCCGCACTGCCAGGGCCAAGGGGCTGTCGGAGCGTTGGGTGATCTTGCGTCACGCCCTGCGAAACGCCATTCTACCGGTAATCACCCTGTCGGGAGTGCTCTTGGGATTTCTGCTTGGCGGGTCGGTCGTCGTGGAAAAAGCCTTCGGAGTACCGGGGCTGGGATCCACGCTGGTGGTCGCGTTTACGGAACGGGACTACACCGTGATCCAGAACCTGGTCCTGCTATATGGCCTGATCTTCGTGGTGCTGAATCTTTTGGTGGACATTTCCTATGCTTTCTTTGACCCCAGGATTCGTTACTCCTAGTATGTAACCACGTGACCCCGGTTGGAACAGCGGATCGGCTTCGCACTCAGTGATTTACTGTGACCGTCCATTCGAACCGCCCCGCTTACAAGATGGGTCCAGACCTAACTCTACTCAGAATGAACTGGGCCTGGCTGTTCGTGGCGGACCCCTAAGACCTCCAGGCCGCGTCCTCCTATTTGGCGCTGGGCGGGAATTCAAGTGGACAGGGGCCGCTACACGAGCCGACCACCGGAGCATTCAGACACATCCGGCTTGAGCCCCAGGGAGTTGAAAGATGGCAGAGAATCCGAGTGTCCTGGTAATCGAACCTGAGCCTGTTACTACCTTCACGGAGCATACCGTGGGGGTACTGCGGGGACTTCGCAGATTTGCTGAAAAGCAGCCAGTGGGCCTTGCCAGTGGGGTAATCCTGGCGGTCATAATATTGGTTGCGGTCGCTTCACCCTTGATAGCCCCCTACAACCCGATCGAGGGGCACTTTACAGCCATCAATGACCCTCCCGATTCGGAGTACCTCCTAGGTACCGACCGTGTCGGCAGAGACGTGCTCAGCCGGGTCATCTATGGAGCGCGCATATCTCTGTTGGTAGCCTTCGTCGCTGTCATAGTTGGGGACACACTCGGCGCGATGTGGGGTATCGCCAGCGGTTACCTGGGCGGAAGGTTCGATATTTACAGCCAGCGAATCATTGAGTTGCTCTTGTCCTTCCCCACTCTCATCCTGGCTATGGTACTGTTGTTGGGCTTGGGAGCAGGAGTGTTCACGGTTATACTGGCCATCTCCATTACCCGCATTCCGTTATCGGTTCGGGTGATTCGCTCGGTGTCCCTTTCCGTTAAGGAGAACTCGTACGTAGAAGCCGCCAGGGCCATTGGGGCCTCCGACGTGAGAATCATGGGGTTACACATAGCGCCCCAGTGCTTGGCCCCCTGGTTGGTGTTGGTGACCGCCCAGCTGGGAGGCGTCATCGTGCTGGAAGCGTCCTTAGGCTTTTTGGGTGTCGGAGTGCCCGCTCCCACCGCCACCTGGGGCAACATGCTAGGTGGTGCGGTGGCAGCCACTCTGAAGCCGGAATGGTGGCTGGTTATCTTCCCTGGAGTTGCCATTACCATCACCGTGTTAGCCTTTAACCTGTTCGGCGACTCGATCCGGGACGCATTGGACCCCAAACTGCGTGGCAATACCTAAACTGATACCAAGGTGAAATGCGCATTTGGGGAGAGGTTAAGCGCAGGGGCAGGAATGCCCTCCAGGTACGGTGGAAGGACTGCGGTGGGTCGCGTAAAAGTTAATGCTTCCCAGTTACGGACACCTCACCCTGAAGATTCATGTCACCGCGTCAACCGGCGCGCCTAGATGACGATTCTCATCCCAATATCGGCCGACGAGAGTCCGCATCTATGGCGCCGCATCTGGGGTATCATACGCCGTCGTCCCTTGACTATCGGCATTGCCGTAGTCTTGGGGCTGATTCTCTGGTGGGTCACGATCAGCTTTAATTTGATCGCCTTGATTTTCCCCCCTCCCGAGGCCACCACCAGGATTAGCGCTCATACCGGCTCCGAGACCTGGGCCCAGATTCGACGGACGCCCCAGAATAGCGCATCTACCCCGGACCAAGGTCCTCAGACGCCGGTAGAATTGCAGTGGACTTACAACACGGCCCGCCCCATTCTTGCTGCACCGGCGGTCGTGGCAGGCCGGATCTATATTACTACCGGGGATGGTCGTGCCTTGGCTCTGGAAGGAGATACTGGCCAGCCGGTATGGGAATTCCCTACTCTCGTCCCTTCCGACACCTCTCCGGCCATCGCCGGTGACCTGCTGTTTTTTGGTCTACGGAATAAACGCTTTGTCGCTCTAGACCGGGAAACCGGCGAGCTACGGTGGGAAAAGGACCTCGGCAACCCGGTGCTTGCCTCGCCTATCGTGGCTGATGGGACGGTTTATATTGGCTCCACCAATAGGCAGCTATATGCCCTCGACGCCGCCACCGGCCAAGAACGCTGGACCCTTACCGTTGGGGGATGGATTGTCGCTCCGGTGGCCTACCGTGATGATAGGGTGGCCGTGACTTCTCAGGATGGCTTGCTCCACATCGTGGAGGCGAAAACCGGTCGCACCCGTTTCGTCTACGATGCGGGCTGGCCCATAATGGGAGCCCCTACGATACACGAGGACCAAGTTTTGGTCGTATCTCATCGAGGGACCGTATGGTCGCTGGATTGGAATAGCAGCACCTATCCTCTGGAACGTGCCTGGTGGACCATCAGGGTCAATCTGTTTGTGTGGGGCCTGCTGCCTAGTGTGCCTAGCCAACAGGGGGCTATCTGGGCCTCCAGCATCGGTGACAGGGTGGCGCTCAGTCCTGCCACTGCCCACAACGCGGTCTATGTAGCTAGCTCCGGGGGTAAGGTCGTCTCCCTCGACATCGGGACCGGCTCGGAGCGGTGGGCAACCAAACTGGACGAGAAGATCACGGCTGGTCCAATCGTGACCGGAAACACGTTACTGGTCGGCTCCGAGGATGGCATTCTCTATGCCTTGGACTCCTTTACAGGCAAAGAGGAATGGAATTTCAAGACGGGCGGAAAGATCTCAGCCAGCCCAGTAGTGGTAGGAGACATGCTATACGTGGCGTCCCATGATGGCAATCTTTATGCACTCTCCTCTAAGAGACGTGGAGAAATCGATTGAGTAGGGTCACTAGATTGGACGGTTGAGTGAGAGAGTCGCGCTCATAACATAGTCAAAGGACGAGCGCGACCGATTTTGAACCAGAACCTACAAACTTAAGCTATAAGCCCAGCGGCCGTTCTGGAACGATCAAGTTCTGTGATGTCCTCGAAATCCCATTTCGGACTGGCCTAGTAGTCCAACATCTTTGAGTTGAGGACTGGCAGGTGTATTTTGTCCAGCAGGAGATAAAAAGGATCAGGTTGTGGGAGGAAGGGGATGTCGAAGAAATACCGGGTGCAACTGACCCCAGCAGAACGTCAGGAACTGAAGGCGTTGGTTTCCCAAGGGAGGGCAGCGGCCAGTAAGCAAACCCACGCCCGTATTTTGCTGCTCCCGGTATTTTGCTGCTCAGCGATGAGGCCCAGGCGGACGGGGGGATGAAAGACGAGGAGATTGCCCGGGCGCTCCAGATTGGCTGCGCGACCGTTGAGAGAGTGCGTCGTCGCTGCGTGGAGGAAGGGATTGAGGCGGCGCTGGCGCGCAAGGAGCAACTTCGCCGGCGGGAGAAGAGACTGGACGGTGAGGAGGAAGCCCACCTGATTGCCCTGGCCTGCGGAGAACCGCCGGAGGGCCGGGCCAGTTGGACGCTGCAATTGCTGGCGGAGCGCTTGGTGCAATGCGAGATAGTAGAAAGCATCAGCACGGAGACGGTGCGGCAGAGCCTCAAAAAAACCAACTCAAGCCCTGGCTGAGAAGTGCTGGTGCATCCCGCCGCAAGGCAGCGCGGAGTTCGTGTGCGCCATGGCGGACGTGCTGGAGGTCTACCAGCGCTCCTATGACCAGGATGAAGTTCTGGTCTGTCTGGACGAGACCAGCAAGCAGCAGGTCAAGGAGACGCGGCAGCCGCGGCCGGCCCGACCTGGGGCGGCGGGCTGTTACGATTACGAATACCAGCGCAACGGGGTGAGCAACCTGTTCATGCTGTTCGCGCAGTTGCAAGGGTGGCGGCGGGTGGCAGTGACGGACCGACGCACCAGAGCCGATTGGGCCCGGGTGGTCAAGGAACTGGTGGACCAGGACTACCCCGACAAAGAGCGTATCGTGCTGGTGATGGACAACCTGAACACCCATCATCCAGCCTCGCTGTACGAGGCGTTCGAGCCGTCCGAAGCGCGGCGCATCGCCGAACGGCTGGAGATCCACTACACGCCCAAGCATGGGAGTTGGCTGAACATGGCCGAGATTGAAATCGGGGTTCTGGACCGACAATGCCTGAGCCGTCGCATTCCCGACCAGGAGGTCCTGCGGCGGGAAGTTGCGGCATGGCAAGGTCAGCGCAACCGGGATGCGGTACGGGTGGAGTGGCGTTTCACTACCAAGGACGCCCGCATCAAACTTAAGCCGCTATACCCATCACTCCAACGGTGACAGACTACTAGTAGACCAACATTCTTGAAATGATGGGTGTGGAATGCCAGATTGCTCGACGATAGCCTCCATAAAGCCCTGTATGGCCGGGGAAAGGCCCTGTACCAATCAACCCATCATTACAAAGATTTCGGACTACTAGTAGACCAACCGCTTTGAAATGATGGGAATCCGTCTTCACGCCTTGCTTTAGACCGACTTCGCTGGAGAACCAGGACGAAGCCAGCAACTCATCATTTCAAAGATTTCGGACCACTAGTAGACCAACATTCTTGAAATGATGGGTGTGGAATGCCAGATTGCTCGACGATAGCCTCCATAAAGCCCTGTATGGCCGGGGAAAGGCCCTGTACCAATCAACCCATCATTACAAAGATTTCGGACTACTAGTAGTCCAACTGCTTTGAAATGATGGATTGCTTTTCCAGCCGGGTTCTCGGCCTGATGCTTGTCTACGTAATCCCACCAACCGAATTACCCATCATTACAAAGATTTCGCACCACTAGTAGTCCAACTGCTTTGAAATGATGGATTGCTTTTCCAGCCGGGTTCTCGGCCTGATGCTTGTCTACGTAATCCCACCAACCGAATTACCCATCATTACAAAGATTTCGCACCACTAGTGGTCCGAAATCTTTGAAATGATGAGTTGCTGGCTTCGTCCTGGTTCTCCAGCGAAGTCGGTCTAAAGCAAGGCGTGAAGACGGATTCCCATCATTTCAAAGCGGTTGGTCTACTAGTGGTCCGAAATCTTTGAAATGATGAGTTGCTGGCTTCGTCCTGGTTCTCCAGCGAAGTCGGTCTAAAGCAAGGCGTGAAGACGGATTCCCATCATTTCAAAGCGGTTGGTCTACTAGAGCCTGTGGACAAATTGAGCGCGAGCCCGGAAACAGGAACTTCGCACTGAATTTCCATCAGTTTGGATGTGATGGGCCGCCGCTTTGGATACGGCGGTCCGGCCTTGGGCCGCGGACTCTGTTCCGGTGGGAACTCGTCGCAGTGCCTTCCAGCTTGAATAAGCTGAGCTCTAAGCCGAGCGATACTGGCCGGAGCCGGATGGGTGCTCTGCCACCCGGTGGGGGCGGTCAGTACGTCCGGTGTATAACCTGACTGCCATTCGCAGTGCCGGAGGTGCGCCCGGCGGCAGCTGATGAGGGCGGCGACTCAATCGGTGCCGGAGTAGGTGGCGGTTATGCTGTTTGCCGGGCGTCGGTTGCGTCGGGGCGCGGCCTCGATTCCCATTCTTGGAGTTCCTCTCGAAGCTCTTGCAAAATACTTTGGGTAGCGTCTATCTTGGCTTGGTGTATAGTGGGGTCCTCGACTGGGATGCTGTGTGCCTCTCCGCTTTCCATACGCTTGACCAGTTGAGAGAATGTCTGCTCTTTCTCCTGGGTGACCCGGTATTGTTCTTCATTTTCAATCATGGGAGAGTCCTCAGGTCGATGGCGATTATTCCTTTGGGTATGGCTTGCTGGTCGGTTTGGAAAAAATCCAGGAAGGTTCTGCCTTGGTCGTCGGCTTCCCAGTCGGCGGGGAACAGTTCGCCGCCGAAAGCGAGTTTCTGCGCTTGACGGCGATTGCTGAAGTCGAGCATTGTTGTGTTCAGCAGTTGAGGATCAACGTCAGCGGTTTCCCATGCGACATCGAAATCTCCGGGGAGTTCCTTATTGGTGGCGAAGCTTCCATCGAGATAGATTTTGCGGCACCCTGATTGTCTCAGGTTTTCCAGAGCTTGGAGCAAGCCTTGTAGTAGCGTCCTTCGGTGCGGATTGGTTCCCAAGCGTTGGGTCGCTTGTTGCCAGGTTGCTTCGTGAATTCCCGCCGGCAGATAGCCGTTGGGCTGGAATGGCGGTACCATTTCTTTCGGCTCCGCGCCGCCGTCCTGTCGGGATTCTATTCCGTTCATCGGCGCGACGCAACGTACGGCGTGAATTCTTTGGGTTTGCGCTCCTTGTCGTTCTTTGGCAACAATTTGTCCACACACTCTAGGCCAAAGGCCGGGTGGAGCGTGCGGCGGAGACCTTTCAGGACCGGCTGGTAACCGAACTCCGCCTGGCCGACGCCAGGACCATCGACCAGGCCACTGCCGTGCTGCGGGACTTCCTGCCCCGCTACAACACCCGCTTCACCGTACAGCCGGACCATCCGGAAGCGGCCTAACGCCCGGTGGCTCCCGACCTGTGGCTGTCCGAGATCCTGTGGTTCAAGGACACCAGCAAGGCGGCCCGGGACAACACAGTGAAGTACCACTGGCGGGTTCTGCAATTGCTGCCGGACCAACAGCTATGCTGGTTTGCGGGTTGAGGTCCTAGAACGACCCGACGGCGAACTCATCGTCCGGCATGAGGGTCGTCGAGGGGTCACGCAGGAACCGCCGCCGCGCATGGGCGCACTGTGGGCTTCGGTCAGTCCCTGGCCGCCAGGGACTGACCTCAAGCGCATCGTCAGCAGCGTGGGCGACCACCACATCGGCAAGTCGCAGCAGCACGGCTGGCCGCCTTGGAACCGGTGCATTCACAGCATATCGATGAAGCCACGATCCAGGCTACCGTCGAAAGAGACCCTGCCAACATGACCCTGAACCCGTGGGAACGTACGCCGACGCCCACCAAGAAGCTCAGCGTCGCGGAACGCGCCAAGCTCAAAGCTCTACGCAAATCCGCAAACGGATATTGTATCCTTAACTGTACGGGCCAATCCTGCGGGAGGCAAACGTGAAGCAGAACCCTATTACTACAACGACGGATTCAGGTCGGGAGACCAGATGCTCGCCCAATCCATTCGTCGATGTACATCTCCAGCCAGGGTTGCAGCCTCTGCGGTACGTAGCGTTCCCGAAGCAACGCGTCAAGCCGTCGTTGTAATACTAAACTGAAGCCAAGGTGAAATCTACATTTGCAGGGCCGTAAAATCGGCATGGGCGCTGCCACTCAGTTCTGCTACGCGAGCCTGAAGCACGGTTCGGCAACGCCGTTTGACCTCGTCCCGACGGCTAGCCAAGTTGGCGAAAAAGTCGCCCACCTTCTCCTGCACCGCGGCCCTGGTGCCCAGGCACAAGTTGGCAGTCACGTCCTGGCGCACCCAGCCGCAGACGGCCTCATCAGCATTGAAGTCTGGACTGTAACTGGGCAGGTTGACCAAGCACAGGTTCAAGCCGGGTGTGGTGAGGTAGGCTCGTAGCGCGTCGCCACGATGGGCTGGCGAATTGTCCCAGATCACGGTCAGTGGTTCGGTGTGTCGCGCCCTCAGTTGCCGCAGGAAGTCGGCTGAGCTGGCGGAGTTGCTGTTGCCCGCCAGTTCCATCACCGCCACCTCGCCGGTCTCCAGGCACACCGCCGAGTAGTAGCTGGCCTTCTCGGCCCGGCGTGGGCTGGTGGAGTCCACCAGGGCCGGTTCCCCCTTCAACACCCACTTGCCCCGCAGATCCCCATCCGCCCGAGAGTGGGCCTCGTCAGCGAAGAATATCTTGACCCCAGTCCGTCGGGCCGCCGCCGTCAGCGCCGCATACTCTCCCACGAAGGCTTCCCGCCGCACCGGATCCGCCTTGCGCAGTCGCTTCTTGGGGCGTTTCAGCACAAACCCCAGCCGGTGCAGGTAGTTCCGGCAACTGCTCCGGCTCAGCGACAACCCGAAGTGGTCCGACATAAATTGCCGCACCGCCTTCCAGTTCCAGTTGGATAGGTCGATGCCGGCTTGCGATGGCGACCCCGGCACCGCCGCCTTCAATTCGGCCTGCTGATCCCCGCTCAGCGCGGGGGGAACCTCCCGACTGCTCAAAAGACAGCGCCCTCGGACCGCGCTCCGCGAACGCCGTGGTCCATTGGCCAATGGTGTGGGCATCCCTGTCCAACGCCCGGGCTACCGCCGCGGCCGTCCAACCCTGCGCCAGCAACCATAGCGCGTGCCAGCGTTCCCGCTCCCGTGGCGTCGGCGCCCGGTACATCCGTCGCCGCGCCTCAGCCTCATCGATCCGCCACCGCTCCAACAGCGCCCCCATCTCATCCATGCCCACCAACAACCCCCTCGGTTTTCCTGACCAACCGACCCAGCTACCCTCAATTCTACCCAATGCTGATGCGGGTTTCACCTTGGCTTCGGTTTAGGCTGCCCTCCCCCAAAAGGGAGGGCAGCCTAGGCGAGGGAAGAACGAAGCGCGGAAATACCGGCCAAACCGCAACACCAACCGAGACACACCCCAAGACAACATGGCTATCAGAAGCTAAGGGAGATAATAAATGCCACAGTTCACCGACCAACCAAACATCGGACCGATCAACCACTGCTACGAGGCGATTTCGCTACTCCACAGCTCAGATGGGAAGTAACATAAGGACATGAAGGCATCAGGAATACAACCGACCACCCTGCAGTACCGGGCCACCACCTCAAAGGCCGGCTACCGGCAACTCGAACAGGCCATGCTGCAGATGGACCACCTTCGGAACGCCCTGATACGACACCGGGACACTGCACACGGCTCACATCGACACGCCTTCAACCTAAACCTACAGAACACCCACCTCACGGACCTGCACCGCAACGCCCCGACATTCAAGAAGTATGCCCGCCGACTGCTGGAGTCGGTCGCCCGCGAAGTAAACAAGTCCTACCGCACCTACTTCAAACATCCCGACGTCGGCCGGCCCAACACCGCAAGTCCGTACCAGAACCGCACCCTCGAGATCTCCGAGCCCAGCATCGAGCACCTCAAAGTGAAGCCGAACCGCTGGGCCACCATCCGGATCAAGGGACTCCCCACCATCAGGCTCCGGACCGACGAGCGGATGACCAAAGGAGAGCAACCAAAGGCAATCAGGATCACGCTGAAGCCACGCCGGCTGGTCGTATCACTGGTATATCAGCAGGAGCCCAGAGACCTCGGTGAGCCACCCAAGCAGTCGGTAGGCATCGACCCCGGCGTGAAGCACAACATCACGGCAGTCAGCGACGACGGGACGGTTTTGCAACTGCCCGGCATTGACGGCAAGCGGTATCTCAAGACCAAACGCCGTCTGCTCCGCAAACTGCAGCGTCAACGCGACGCCGCTCTCAAAGACAGCCGCGCACGGTTCACCACCCAGAAGAGCACTATCGGCACAATCAAGCGACGGTTTCGCTGGATTGCACAACCTTCGAAGACCTACCTCAAGACCCTGGCACAGCTCCGACGAGTTGCGCAGAAGCGCCAGGACAGCATGACCGGCTACCAGCACCGTCTTTCACACCAGCTGATCCGGGGCCACAAAGCCGTCTGCATCGAGGACACGCAGACGAGCAACATGACCCGCTCCGCCAAGGGCACCGCAGAAGAACATGGCACCAACGTGAGCCAAAAGACTGGCCTCAACCGTTCGATACTCGCGCAAGGCTGGTACGGCCTACGTACCAAGCTCGAGTACAAGGCCGAATGGTACGGACGGCAATTCGTCCCAGTACCCCCGATCACACCAGCCAACGTTGCTCGGCGTGCAGCCACATCGCTGCCGGCAACCGACCGAGCCAATCGGTCTTCCGGTGCACGAATTGCGGCCATGAATCCAACGCCGACGTGAACGCGGCAGAGAACATCCGGCGCCAGGGCCTCGATATCCTGGCCAGGGCAGGAGACTCCTGGGTGTACCGCCATAGGCCCTTGAGGGCTAGTACTGGTTCAAATCAGCATTGTAGGTAGTTTTAGTGGAAGGCTTCCAAATGCTACGCTGACCGCAGGATCGAGTTGTGAGGAGGTGTGGCAAACATGGCCCTGGAGCAATACGCGGTACGGTTGACGCCGGAGGAACGCGAGCGACTGAGCCAGCTGATTCGCAGTGGCAAAAGTTCGGCGCGCATCATCGCCCGAGCGCGCACCCTGCTGAAAGTAGCTGAGGGATGGAACGCACCACAGGTGGCGGCCGCTTTGGACATCTCCAAGGGTACGGTGTACCGCGCCAAACGACGGTACGCTGAGGAAGGTTTGGATGGCGTGTTGCAGGATCGGGTCCAGGCCAACCGATACCGGAAGCTTGATGACAAGGGGGAGGCCCACTTGATCGCCCTGGCGTGCAGCCCAGCGCCCGCTGGCCACGACTACTGGACCCTGCATCTTTTGGCCGACCGAGTGGTGGAGTTGGGGTTGGTGGAGTCCCTGTCCCATGAGACGGTGCGGTTGAGGCTCAAAAAAACGACCTCCAGCCGTGGCGGAAGCAGCAGTGGCGCATCCCCAAGGTAGGGGGTGAAAAGGTAGGGGGTGAATTCGTGGCGGCGATGGAGGACGTGCTGGACTTGTATGCTGAGCCCTACGACCAGCCACTGCATCCCTGACCGGCCGGTGGTCTGCTTCGACGAGACTTCCACTCAGTTGCTGGCCGACACCAGGCCGCCCATTCCGGTGCAGCCGAGACAACCGCGGCGTCAGGATTACGAGTATCGCCGCGGCGGTACGCGCAACATCTTCCTGACCTGCGAGCCCCTGGCGGGCTGGCGACACGTGGCGATCACCGAGCGCCGCACCATGAAGACTTTGCCCACCAGATGCGGTGGCTGGTGGATGAGGCCTACCCAGATGCTCCGGTGGTCCGCGTGGCGCTGGACAATCTGAATACCCATCGTATAGCCTCCCTCTATGAGACCTTCCCCGCCGCCGAAGCCCGGCGCATCGTCAGGCGGCTGGAATTTCACCACACGCCCCAGCACGCCAGTTGGCTGAACATGGCGGAGATCGAGTTCAGCGTGTTGACCCGGGCCTGTCTCCAGGGGCGTAATCCCGACGAGACTGCCCTGCAGCGAGCCATCAACGCCTATGCGGCCGAGCGCAATGCGGCACGAGCCACCATCAACTGGCGGTTCAACACCCAGGATGCCCGATCCAAATTGCATCGCCTCTATCCCTTCAATTCCAACATTGATTGAGTACTAGTAGACCAACCGCTTTGAAATGATGGGAATCCGTCTTCACGCCTTGCTTTAGACCGACTTCGCTGGAGAACCAGGACGAAGCCAGCAACTCATCATTTCAAAGATTTCGGACCACTAGTAGACCAACATTCTTGAAATGATGGGTGTGGAATGCCAGATTGCTCGACGATAGCCTCCATAAAGCCCTGTATGGCCGGGGAAAGGCCCTGTACCAATCAACCCATCATTACAAAGATTTCGGACTACTAGTGGTGCGAAATCTTTGTAATGATGGGTAATTCGGTTGGTGGGATTACGTAGACAAGCATCAGGCCGAGAACCCGGCTGGAAAAGCAATCCATCATTTCAAAGCAGTTGGACTACTAGTAAGCGCGACACAATCCCGCCGCGAGGCGGGATAGCGCTGTACACATGAACTCGCTCTACCTCGGTAGTAGCGAAATCTCCTAACTGCTACGTGTCAGGACAGGAAACCGACCGATCCCTAAGATGCCGGCATGAAGGCAACTGCCTCACGGCATACGGGAAAAGCGCTTTCGAAGCATTCCTGGACGCCAACCCGGGCATCAAGTTCACCGAAGAAACCAACCCATGCTTCGGCATCATCGCCAAAGGGTCGATTCCTCCACACCGCCCATGCGACGGATACGGCAATCGGCTAGTAGGCAGCAAACTCATCGACCACGAGGCCGCCGCCCGAATACAGCCTGAACACGCCGTCTACATCCCACAGCCTTACTACACGGCCAACTACCCGGACTTCAACGGACAGAAGGCCGCCGAAGACCTCATCAAACGGATTGCCCAATCTGCATGCATGAGAAAAAGACTGTCCGGAATGACCCTGCTGGTCCGCTACGCCGGCTCGGCCCGATCGTGGTACAACCCGGGCAACAGTGCGCTATGGCTGATTGGAACACCCGAAGCTGTCGCAACCATCAACACCGAATACGCAGCGCCTCCACTTCCGGACGAACTGACAATTCGGCAGAGCGAGACCATACAAGCCGACCCGGAAAAGTTCGACGCACCGACGCCGTGCCCCACCTGGACTATCGAAATCCCGTAAACCACACGCCGGCGCATCGCCGGACAAAAGCCAGGCCGCCGACCGCATCCAAAAAGCAACACCAATCCCGAGATCAAAGACAGCAAGGAAAAGCCAACCATGACTATCCCCCCACCCAACCAAACCCGCACGTGCATCGAGGAAGCCTTGGCATCAGCCGAATACGGCGAGAAAGTGATCAACCTCGGCAATCAGTACCGACGCGAGGGCAACCACATCGCCGCCAACGCCGCCCTTGCAACAACCTGGGACATCAGGGACAAAATCAAAAAGGTCATCGCCATCCTCCCAATACTCACACCCGAACACGCCGCCCTGCTCGAACCGTCGGAACGACAGAACTTGGTCGGCAAACTCACCGCGCATTCCAACCGCCTTGACCAGATGATATGGGAACACCCCTCCACAAAAGAGCAGTTGGACAACTCCAACTCAGACCATGTCGACTGGCACATCGCCTGCATTCATGCCGGCTACCTCGTCCATCTCGCACGAAAGAATACCGAACGCGTCAACCGGATGCCGGACAACGATATGACGGCCGAGATAGCCCACTACGCCGTCAGCAGCTACCACGACGAAGTGCTCCAGTCGGAGAAAATCATACGCAACCAAGAGCCATCCGACGACGAGCCGTTCCCCATGACCCGCAGACAAGTCAGGGAACAGGCACTGAAAGACTGCGCTGAACTGGCAGACCTTCACACCGACCTCGATACGAAGGTCAAAGCCACGCAAGCTCAGGCGGACAATTCCCCAGGTTGGTGCCACCTATGCCGACAGACCATACACGGCGAAGAAGCCGTCGAACACAGCCGAATATGCGTCGTCGCAGCCGTACACAACGTATTCGCGCTCCAAGAAGAATATGAGAGCCGGAACAACCCCGTTCTGATCCACATCCAAGACGAGAAACTCCGTCATTGGATGACGATCACGGTCAGGCCAACAACCAGCCTCCGGCAACTGGACCAGTTCCTGCGTGACACCTGGCTGGAATGCTGCGGCCACATGAGCCATTTCCAAGTCGGCAAGAAACAGTACAGCGCCTGCGTCCCCGGCCCGGGAGACCACCACGACCACGACACAGATAAGGCCGACCCAGACGAACTCCACATGGTCCGCACCGTTGAGGAAGCCATCAGACCGCACCGCGAATTCCAGCACGAATTCGACTACGGAGACACCACATATCTCAACCTTGAACACGCCGGCGTCGTGCCCGTACCGTACGAGTGCGTGGCAGAATTGGCGAACGCACCCTGGAATGCCGACAAATACTCCGACCACTTCATCACCATCGTAGCTCGAAACGAGCCGGTCGAACGGTGCTTCACATGCGGGCAGACCGCCTCACTACGCTACTACGAAAACCCATACATCCACGTCCCAAGGGAGATGGACGGCCCCATCGTCGCACCCCCGTACTTCTGCAGCGACTGCTCCCCCCAAGACGTACCAATGGTCACGCTGAGGAACTCACCACGCGTCGGCAACGGCTTCTACGACAACACCCACGACACGCCGAACGAAACGAACTCCACCGTCAAGACCACTCCGCAGCCAGACAACTCCGGATGACCCGCCATCGCCAAAGCCATCCGGACCACCCGCCGTACCGAACCCCAACACAGCACCGCCGATAACGACTTGAAAGACCTGCCCTACATGGTGAGGCGAAACGGCTACGACATAGCCAAGTCCCTGGAAAACATCCACGAGAGCATCGTCGAGTAGACCGAACGCGCCGATGAAATCCTTCCGGACTCGTGGCGCCAACACGGCGACCAGTAAATATCCCACCACCTCAACGTATCCAACGCCGTCACCCAAATTTTCGAGCCCGGAGCAGATCCGGAAGACAACCCCACCACATCGCTCGACGAACCAAACGCCATCAGGGCAGGTCTTCTCCTGCACTGCGCAAAGGCCGAAGGCAAAGCCGTTCAGTCTTGCCGATAACCTCACCAACAATCACCAAGACGATAAGTGGACCATCCAGCCCACCGACATCGCCGACAGCAACATAGTGGAGATCGCCGGAGAAATCATGGCGATCGGATACGCCGCAATGGCAGGAATATCGATCCACACCATGGGGAGCGCAAAAAACAACACCGAACTGGAGACCCAATACACGAGCGCCATCGTCAGGGCGAACAACGCAATAGCGTACGCCGGAGCACTCGCAAGAGCCGCCACCGCGGCAGAACAATTCCGCACCCAACCCATGCTCTGAAAACAGCCAGCGCGGCCGGCAAAACATTCCCAGCCCGAAGCACCGGCAAAGCTCAAGACCAACATGGGACAATCCAACCAACGGACCCGACTCGACAACCGAGCGAGGCAAAAGAACATGAACCAGAATTTCATAGCCCTGGACATCGAAACCGCCAAACCGTTCCCCTCCGGAGACGACTGGCGCGAACACCGGCCCCTCGGCATAGCATGCGCCGTAACTACCAGCGCCATCAACGGCACCAAACCATGGCACGGACATAACCCGGACGGTTCACCCGCAGACCAGATGACCCGTGAAGAGGTCAAGGAACTCGTCGACTACCTGAACGCCCAATCCCTGTTCGGCACCATCGTCACCTGGAACGGCATGGGATTCGACTGGCCCGTCCTTGCAGAGGAATCAGGTCAACCCGACACCTGCCGGGAACTCGCCCGCAACCACGTCGACATGATGTACCACCTGTTCTGCACCAAGGGATTTCCACTCGGCCTGAACAGCGCTGCCGCAGGCATGAACGTCGGCGCCAAGACCGAAGGCATGTCCGGAGCCACCGCACCCGAAATGTGGACAGACGGCAAACGACAGGAAGTCATCGACTACTGCATCCGAGACACCAAGCTAACCCTGGACCTAGCCAACGCCTGCCAAGCCGACCACGGCCTAACCTGGATCGCCAGATCAGGCAAAACCAACCGCCTCCAGCTACCCAAAGGCTGGCTAACCGTCGAAAACGCAAAGCTCATCCCCGAACCCGACACCGCATGGATGTCCGACCCACTCGAACGCTCAACCTTAGTTCCGGCGAGTCCAGGGTTTCTCAATCGCCTCATTGAATCACCTTCGGCTAGACGCCGGCTAGGACACAGGCTAGACTGAAGGCCGACATCATACGATCACTACCATGACCTACCGTGAACCCCTCCCCGACAACTGTCCACCAGACACCGCCGACGAAATCACCTCGCCGCGCCTCGTTTTTCGCCTGGTGCGGAACAACCCGCCCACCGATGACGACTTCCAGTCCCAGCAGGCTGAAAGGCCGGACCGTGTCTTTCGAGACGTCACCGAATGCCAGGCCCGTGGCCTGTCGGTCTTCGCCAGCCGCACCTTTGCCGAACAGCTGTCAACGAGAGGGAGCCTACAAGGGACAGCTATCTGCCAGGTCATCCTGGCACCGGGAGCGGGAAGCATCCAGCCAACGGGCCGGCGCTCCCATCACACCTGGTGGCCGTTCGCCGACTACGACATCCTGGCAAACTCCCAAGTGGTGACGCCATGAAAACCGTCAAGATTACAGAAATCCTCGACTACTACGACGGCATCCTAGCGTTCGCCGCCCAGGACCCCATCGGCGGCCATTACGTGGGCTCAATCATCGAAAGAACGAGCGATAACGACCGCTACCTGATCGTCGGCGCCAGACCAGAACGTCTCGACGACCTGCGAAACGGCAAGGTTGACCTTCGCGCGCTGCTGCTGGAAGCTCCCGACGGCGAATGGTACGTCGCCATACCGGAAGGCACCATTGACGACCCAATGGCACTCGTACCTCAGTCAACACCATTGGCCGATTCAGATTACCTTCCCGGCGACGGCTACTTGCTAGGTCCCGAGGAACCGACTGACGAAGCGGAATTTCGACGGGTGCTGGAATTCGGCAAAGCCGTTGCCCTCACTGGCCACATTGAGCACGTCAACCGCAGAGCCGGCCAATGGAGCCTACTCACCGAGCATGGTATGAAAACCGGCAAAACCATCCCCAGAGGCCCAAGCCTGGACAGGCTGCAGGTTGGTAAACGCTACCGCTTCCAGTGCACGGAAGTTACCGAACTAGACCCGCTCTGGCGAGATCAGAAGACGCTTTACTTACAAAGGATTGAAACCGGCTGAGCTGCCGTAACCGCCCGTGAACGGGGCACCCTGTGGCACCGAAAAGGGCGTTGCCCCAGAGGGCTCAGAAACGCGCCCGGGGGCCTTCTCTGCGGAAATTCCGGGGTGTCCTGCTACGCCTACCCACCGGCAACCCCTCACCTGACTGCTGCGCCGAATGGCGCGTCACCGCAGTCGCCCTCGCGTTGTGAAGCGAGCTTTACACCGCCTAAAACGTTCACAACGGCTCGTAGCACCGACCAATCACCCGCCGGCATAGTAGACCGTTGCTGACCAACGACAGCGCTGCGGCAACTACCGGCCGTTGCACGACGGGCCGACGAGGCAGCAACAGGCGAACCACGCCCCGGCCGTACGGTTCATAGTCACATCTCGGATAGAACCGGCAAACCACAGGTGCCCCACCATCGTCGCCCGGCCATCTTCGGCCCAGTGTCCAGCCAACAGGCGCCAGCAGGTCACCAGAGCGACGCAGCCGCACGGTGACGCCGATTGGCGGGGCCAAGGGATCACCTACCGCGGCAACAAGCAACAGCGACGCCTCTGCACACCGCTAGAACCACCAGAAACCGCGGCCGGCGCGCCCGGAAGATAGACAACCCACCGCCACCACAGGGCAGGCTGAAAGCCTGCCCCTTTTCATTGTCAGCGACGGAGACGTAATGACACCCTACATCAACCCCCTGGGATTCATCCACCGACGGACCCTCGAGCGCATCCGCTTCCTGCTCACCGACCCGGGCGACTCGCGGAACCTTAAGGTAGGTACTCCCGTTACAATCACGCAACCATCCAGCGACGGACTCTCGCTCGCTAAAATACGAGGAGAGATCATTTCCGTAGGATATGTAACAGCCACCTTTACAATCGCGGAGACCGTCCTCGACGAGAGGTGGCCCCAGAACGAGGAAACCATACGACCGAAGACACCGGTGTATCTCGCGAGGGAGAACTCATTCGAGCCGAATTCCAGCAGAATGCTCACCGCCGAACAAGCGGAAAGAATCAGGGAGATTGCCCGCAAATACATCGACATCCTCCACAACCCAACGAGCCACGACGACAGCGCGGCATGCCCACCTCTCAATCACCCGCCGACGCAACCACCGACCCGGCGTCCCTTTCCCCAGCAACTTGACGAATAATACCCATTCTGGAACATTATCCGCGCAAGGCGAGAACAGAAACGACATGACGACCAAACGAAAATCCACCCAACAGGGCTCCATCCTCACCGACGTCATCCACTGCGAATCCTGTGGGTCCCGCATGGTTGTGAACAAGGCAAACTACGTTTGCCCGAACCACGACCGGGAAGCCGGTTGTTCCACTGCGTCAGTCGACGCCGAGCGCCTGGCCCACCAGCTGATGTCCACCCTGGTCGACCGGGTCATGACCCCCAGGAACCTGTCCGGCATAGTTGAGAGCATCCAGCAAGGCGCTTCCGGCAAGTTGCTCACCCAGAAAGACAAACTCGACGAAACGGAATCGGCCATCGAGAAACTGAACAGCCAGAGGACGGACATCCTGACCCAGGTGGAGTACGGCAAAGTCCCCTACGAGAGGTTGCAGACCAGCTCGAATCCATCGAGGGCACCCGTGCCGGCCTCGCGTACGAGTCCGCTGTCTCGCGAGAAGAGATCGACAAGCTGGAGTTCGTGAGCGATCAGGAAACCATCCAGTCAGTGGCACTGGACGTCGCGACATACACCGAATTCGTAGAGCCGAAACTCGCCAAGCAACTGGTCGAGACATTCATCGAAGACATCCGAGTCGCCGCCACGTCGTGCACGGTCACGTACACCCACCCCATTCCGGGCGCAAGCAACGACGAACTCATCAAGTCGGAATCATTCCCATTGCCCTGACTACCCGCGTAAACGAACCACAGAGGCCGGCCGCTCTTTCCGACGACCGGCCTTTTTGGGGCGAGGATCCACCCCAGCGCCATCGTGGACCACTCCACTGGGGTCCAACTACCCGCAAGGTTGGGACGGGACACCCGGCATGAGCCGGGTGCATCACGGCGCGAGGAAAGCGTGCGGCTCAATCATCTGGCACAACCGCATCGCGGTCCTCGGCATCCTCCTGGTCGGTGGCGCTCTGCGCCGACCGGGCGTGAAACTCTTTAGCGGCGCCGGGCATACGCTCCCAGCTGACGTCCACCCCGACCTCCTCCCCTGTGTCAGCACCCAACCGCTGGGCCTTGTGGCTCACCTTCATCAAACGGTCTGCGATCAGCTTTTGGAGTGCAGCGCTCATTTCCGGTGGGATAGCATAACTGCTAGAAGGTTTCTCAGGATTGCCTTCCGCGGAAGGCGGAAGGTTCTTGCCTATTTCTGTTGACATCGGATATACTTTCTTTGCCAGCGTGGCTGGCACTTGCTAGATTTGCAGCGGGAGCCGCGCACTCAGTATAGCAGATTTCAGCAATGAGCTGAACGCTCGATTGAAGGAGGTCGTTGACCACCATGATAAGCGGAACGAGCGAACGCGGGCAACGCCCGGATGTCATCAATAATCCCGACCAGGACCGCCCTGACACGACCACAATCGGCGCTCTGCTGAAGCAGCTGCGCGGCGACCGAACCCTGCGACAGGTCGAACAGGACACCAGCATTTCCAATTCTTACCTGAGCAACCTCGAGATGGGCCGGAAAAATCCAGGCATCAGGTCCCTATCCAAACTGGCGGCCTACTACCGAGTGCCCCTGAACGGGCTTCTCGAATGCGCCGGACTTCCGTTTGACGAACAGGCGATCACTCGCGGGGAAACCCTCGCCAGCATGCAGGCTAGCCTGGAAGAGGTCCGCCGCGGTTACGAGTTCGTGCTGACAGACCCACATCTCATCCATTACGAAAAGCCGGGGACAACCCCCTCAGTCGATACCCAGAAATTCGTGGTCAACCTATACGAGCACTACACCGGCAAGAAACTGCTCTAGCGCATACCAAGGAGTCCCAGATGCCAGCGCCGAAAAAAAACGCAATCGAACCGCGCATACAAGTACGCCCGCCGCTCAAGCTCCGGACAGAACGAACTCTCCGAAGTAGGGCAGTTCTATGACATGGACAAATACTTGGCCGACAACGGCCTAGTCGACGCCGGCGAGTTTGACGACGTAGGCAGCGGCCTCAGCACAGATCACCGACCCGGGTTCCTCGAGATGATCGCAAAAGCCCTGGACCCAGCCAATGACATTGGCCACATCGTGTTCCCCGACCTCTCCAGGTACAGCCGGAGCAAGGTGGATCCGCACATTTACCTGGCAATGCTCGATGAAGCCGACATCACCGTCCACAGCGTGAGCGACGGCAAACGGTCGGACACCGATGATATTTCATGGGACATCCAGTTCTCCCTCAACCACAAGCAGTCCAGAGACATCTCCTTTCTCTCACTAAGAGCCTATCCTAAAATTGGTGGAAACTTGCAGGGAGAGTTGCGGGAAGGCAAGCTGGGGTTGGGGCTAGACTGGGGGAATGACGAAAGCTAAAGACCCCAAGCCGCCGCGTCCGAAGCGTGCTGGCCCTGCCACCAAGACCAACCCCACCACTGGCTCCTTTCAGGTATCCGACGAGCTCTGGGAAGCGCTGGAGCCCCTGATCCCCGAGCATGTGAACACCCATCGGTTCGGCGGCGGCCGGCCCCGGGTTCCTGACCGCACCTGCGCCAATGGCCTCTGCTACGTGCTGCGCACCGGCGGTCAGTGGAAGGCGTTGGACGCCACGGGCATCTGCTCCGGCTCCACCGCCCACCTGCGCTTTCAGGAATGGGTCGCCGCTGGGGTGTTTCTGGAGCTGTGGCGGGTTGGGCTGGAACGCTATGACGAACTGAAGGGGCTGGACTGGAGTTGGGTGAGCATGGACGGGGCCATGACCAAATCACCCTTGGGCGGGGAAAAAAACCGGCGCCAATCCCACTGACCGAGGTAAAGGCGGCGTCAAGCGCCGCCGGTTGACCGAAGCTGAGGGCATTCCGGTGGGTCTGGCGGTGGACGGCGCCAACCGTCATGACATGAAGCTGGTACGGGCCACGGTGGAAAGTCTGCCCGTGCCCCGACCGGCGTCCACTCCGGACCAACCCCAGGGCAGGTGCCTGGACAAAGGCTATGACTTTGACGAGGTGCGCCGCACGTTGGAGGAGTTCGGCTTCACCGCTCACATTCGTAGCCGAGGTGAAGCGGCAAAGGCCATCAAGCGGGCGGCTGGGTTCAAGGCGCGGCGCTGGGTGGTGGAACGAACCCACGGCTGGCTGAACCGTTTCCGGCGCATCCTGGTGCGCTGGGACAAGTCCCCTGACAACTACATCGCCTTTCTGCATTTCCCTTGCGCCCTTATCGCCCTCAGAGCCGCCGGATTATTAGGATAGGCTCTAATACTACAGTTGCAGAACAAAGGCGGGTAGAATCAAGGCAGTCAAGGGCTGGAGAGGTGAGGCGGTGGTAGGTGTGATAGAAGATGTGGCAGAGGTGGCCCGTTGGGCCAAGGGAATCGAAGGGGTACACGAGTGCATTGCGGGACGATTCCGGCGTCCCGAGCCGCGTAGGCGGGCGCTGGACTACCTGCGAGGGCTGCTCAGTCCCGTGGAACGCAAGAACGGCTGGCAACTGGCGGAGCAGGCGGGGGACGCCACCCCCTATGGGGTGCAGCACCTGCTGTCCACCTACGTCTGGGACGCCGACCTGGTTCGCGACGATCTCAGGGACTACGTGGTGGAGCATCTGGGCGACGTCCATGGAGTTATGGAGTTCTGGTGGTGGACGAGACGGGATTTCTGAAGAAGGGGAACAAGTCCGTTGGGGTGCAGCGGCAGTATAGCGGCACGGCGGGGCGGATCGAGAACTGCCAGATCGGGGTATTTTTGACCTACGCCTCTGCCCAAGGGAGGACCCTGCTGGACCGGGAACTCTACCTGCCTCGGGTGTGGGCTGATGACCTGGAACGGAGGCGAGAGGCTGGGGTGCCTGAGAAAGTGGCATTCCGCACCAAGCCGCAACTGGCCCGGCGGATGCTGGAGCGGGCGCTGGAATCGGGAGTGCCCTTCGGCTGGGTCACTGGGGACGAAGTCTACGGCAACGACCGCAACCTGCGGCGGTGGCTGGAGCGGCGAGACGTTCCCCACGTGCTGGCCGTCAGGAGCAACGAGAAGCTGTGGGCAGAGACGGACAAGGGATGGCGACAGGTGCGGGCGGACCGGCTGGCGCCTGGGGTGGAGGAACCCGGCTGGGTGCGGCGCAGCGCGGGCGACGGCGCCAAGGGACCCCGGGTATACGATTGGGCGCGGGTGGAGATCCGGCCCCTGAAGGAGCCGGGCAAGGGGTACTGGCTGCTGGTCCGGCGCAGCATCGCCAAGCCCGGGGAGTTGGCCTATTACGTCTGCTTCGGCCCGGTTGATACGACTCTGGAGGAACTGGTGCGGGTGGCCGGAACTCGTTGGACCATCGAAGAATGCTTTGAGGAGGCCAAGGGAGAGGTGGGTCTGGACCAGTATGAAGTCCGGAAATGGGATGGCTGGTACCGGCACATCACCCTGGCGATGCTGGCCCACGCCTGCCTGGCGGTGGTCAGGCGCCAGGCGTTGGAACAAGGAGGTCCGGGGGAAAAGGGGGCTGTCCCAGCTTGGACGAAAAGCTGATACCCCTGACGGTGCCCGAGGTCCGGCGGTTGCTCTACCGGCTGATATGGAGACATCAACCTACGGACGAATCAGTGCTGCGGTGGTCCCGGTGGAGACGGCGGCACCAGGCAACGGCCCGGCGCTGCCATTACCGACGCCGCCTGAAACTCCTCACCACATTTCTGCAACTGTAGTACTAAGAGGATTGGAGTAGCGAAATCGCCTTCCAAACGGGATTGTTGACACTAGTCTGACCATTATCTAACCTACCAGTAGCGGATATCATCAGGAAAGGAAATCATGCAACCACATGAGATGGCAACGAACAATATGCCGGCACCGATACGAGAAGCCCGCCAAGTGTACAAAACAGAACCCATGGCGGCAGCCCTGATGCTCCACGATGGAATCAGCGGACTGAAAAGGACCTCAGCGCCACGGATCGATGTCCAAGGTTCGCACCAGGAGGAACTCCCTCACGGCGAAAGCGTCCTGCGCGCAGCACTCTGGACCCTAGACGTCATGGGCGAAGACGCCCGAGCGGGCATCGCGCCGACACCAAGCGAATGGGACCTGAACATCTCTGTCGCCGAGAGCATCGTGCGTATGTTGGAAACAGCCAATGACCCAACCTGACCTGACCAACCTCTACCGTACACGCACCGAAGCCCGGCTCCAGTCAGCCGGGCTTTTGCTGCGAAACAACCCATCGTGCCAATTCGAGGCCACGCCAGAGGCAGACCTAGAACGATCAAACATCGGCATGATGATATGGTCAGCCGCCATAGACCTAGGGGGTCGATCCTGCTACTCCAAGAGACACAAACTACGCCGACAGGACGGTCGCCTCAGATATCGCAGTTCATCACAAGGATATTACACCCCCAACTCCCCCAGCTACGCTTGAACGTCGCCTGGTCCATCCTAGTATTACAGTCGCGCTTTGCAGGAAGAACTCATGTCGCTGACCGTGCCCGAAGTTAGACGGCTGTTATGCAGGTAGCTGTGACTACTTTATGAGAACGTTGACCTGCCTATATGGTAGCCGCGGTGGGGCCGGCGGCATCAAGCCCGAGCCTTGGAATCCGTTACCAGAGACACTTTCAGAGGCCCTCAATTCAAGCGCGGCTGTAATACTAGTCCAGCTGCACAACATCCAGCACCGGGGTGGACACGACCCAATCAGATTCGGGACCGCAGCAGCGGCAGCGCGGTAGAGCATCGCCGTACTCAACCACCTGCTACTACCCGAAAACCAGATTGACCCGAAATCGTACAACTGGCTCGCCAGAGTAAGGGCACAATACGTCAACTCTTTCAGAGACGAACCACCAGAACGGTGGCCCATCATCGAGCCGGTGCTCCTGAATGCCGTAATTCCAAACACCGGGGCAACGCCCCTCCATTGGGCAGCCCAAAACCACGACGCCCACGCCGTCGATGCGCTGATTGACCAAGGCGCCCGCGTAGACGCCCGGGACAACTCCAAGCAAACGCCGTTGCACTGGGCCGGCCGGAATGGCACACCCCAAACAGTCTCCAGGCTGCTACACCACGGCGCGGACGTGGACGACCTCGCCAACCCCGGGAGCCCTCTGCACTACGCCGCCGGCTTCAACGAATACGACACCGTCGCAGCGCTCATCAACAACCAGGCGAACGTGAACAGGCGAGACGCCAACGAAGAGTCTCCACTGCACTGGGCAGCACGCTGGCAGCATGACGCCGCAGTGGCGCGATTACTCATCCAGGCCGGCTCAAGAAGAGACGCCTTCAGCTTCAACGGCCAGAGCCCATACGACCTCGCGGTAGTGCACCAATCCTACTTTGCAGACCTGCTCGCCATTTAACCGCAGCACTGCTCCAGTGCCAGCAGGAATATTCCCGCCGGTACTCGTCCAGATTAAGGAAGTGCCGAGAAGCGCACTAGGTTCAGGCAAACAAAGAACACAAACCAACCCAGCAAACCAGAACCCCGTGCGCCAACACGAGGTTCATTTTTGGCACGCCGCCAACATCAGAGGACAGGACGTACAACCGGAATACGAGGCGATTTCGCTACTCCACAGCTCAGATGGGAAGCAACATGAGGACATGAAGGCATCGGGAATACAATCAACCACCCTGCAGTACCGGGCCACCACATCAAGATCAAGGGCGGCAGCCACCAAGGACAAACCGTTTCAGCGCGAACAACACGGGCGCGACTGGTTGCGCACACCAGCAGGTGGGCCGCATCACGACGCCACACCATCACGGCACAAAACAAATGAGAAAAGGAGTAATACGGTTATCGTAGGCCGAGTTCCCACAAAAACACACGACAGCGCCACCGCGTACGTAATTCGTGTTTGAATCCCCTACTTGAACTATCCTGCATCAAGGGAGAGGGGGAAGCACCGGGGTTCACCCTCACGCCGGCCCTCTCGCGTCGAGGGAGAGGGGGAAGTACCGGGGGCAGGTGATAAACTGGGGATGTGGCGATGCGAGCCGAAACCTGTCGCCAGATTGGGGATGTCACGATGCCACCAGAAATTCGCGCCATCGGAATCGAAGGGTTGCCCGAAGTGCAGGCCGGGGACGATCTAGCAACCCAGATAATGGATGCCTGCGCCGGCCAGGGCACGCCAATTGAAGACGGCGACGTCCTGGTGGTGACTCAGAAAATCGTCAGTAAGGCCGAGGGTCGGGTCATGACGATCGACGACGTAGAGGCGTCTCCGCTGGCGGTGGCGATAACCGAAGGTCACCGTCGGGACCCGCGGCACACCGAAATGATCCTGAGGGAGAGCCGCCGCATCGTCCGCATGGATCGGGGCGTCATCATCAGCGAGACCTACCACGGTTATATCTGCGCCAACGCCGGCATCGACGCTTCGAACATTCCCGGCGCGAACGCCATTTGCCTGCTGCCGGTGGACCCGGACGCATCGGCCCAGGGAATCCGGGAAGCGGTGCGGGCCAGGCTGGGCGTGGATGTCGCGGTGCTGGTTTCCGATACCTTTGGGCGTCCCTGGCGCAACGGCGCCACCAACGTGTCCATCGGCGTTGCCGGGTTCAACCCGGTGGTGAGTTACATAGGCGAGTTCGACCCCCACGGCAACGAGTTGCACACCACGACCATCGCCGTGGCCGACGAACTGGCGGCGACGGCGGAGTTGGTTACGGGCAAACTGCTGGGCGTGCCGGTCGCCATCATCAGGGGTTATCCCTACGAGCGGATGGACGAAGCGAGCAGCAGCGCCATCGTGCGGGATGGCGACAAGGATTTGTTCCGATAATTTGCTCTGCCGGGCGGGAGCGCCCGGTCAGTTTCCGGCGTCGCTAGTTCGGACCGTCCTCGACGGGCAGGGCGAGTTGATATTGGGCGGCGCCGGTGGATTTGCGGGTCGCCGACGCAAACTCATCGGCCCGGTCATCCGTATCATCGTTGGCTGGCGTGAATCCGGAGACGCCCACGCCAAGCAGGCGAAAAGTCCGGTCCGGGGCGAGTTCGCGCTCCAGCAATATCCAGGCGGTGGCGTCGATTGCGGCGCCCAGGTTGACGGCGGCGGGCAGCGTCGTCTGCCGGGTGAAGGTCGTGAAATCGGAAAGGCGCATCTTGACGGTCACGGTGCGGCCGGCCAATGACTTGCGGGTCAACGCGCTGGCTACGCTGTTGGACAACCGCTCCACCACGGGGCGCAGTTCATCCGGCGTTCCGATATCTTCCCGGAAGGTGGTTTCGCTGCTGACGGATTTCGTGGCGCGCACGGTTTGGACCGGAGATTCGTCGATACCGCGAGCGTGGTCGCGGATGCTGGAGCCGCGCTTGCCGAATCGTCGCGCGAACCATTCATCGGGCATACGGGCCAGGTCGCCGATGGTGTGGACGCCGTCGGCCTGGAGGCGGCTGGCGGATTTGGGGCCGATGCCCAGCAACTTGCCAACCGGCAGAGGCGCCAGAAATGCCTGTTCTTCGCCGATGGGCACCACGACCAGGCCGTCGGGTTTTTGCAAATCCGAAGCGATCTTGGCGACACACTTGCCGGTGGACAGTCCAACGGACACGGTGAGGCCGGTTTCCGCCGTGACTCGTTCCTTGATGTCGATGGCGATAGCGATAAGGGGACGGTTCAAGGCCGGTTCGGTGATGTCCAGGTAGGCTTCGTCCAGGGATTGAGGTTCGATTATCGGGGTTACCGAGCGAAAGATCTCCATGATTCGCACCGACATTTCGCGGTAGCGGTCGAAGCGGGGGCGGACGATGATGCCGTCGGGACAGTGGCGCACGGCAGTAGCCATGGGCATTGCCGAGTGCACGCCGTATTTGCGGGCTTCGTAGGAGGCGGTGGCGACCACTCCGCGCCCTTCCGGGCTGCCGCCCACCAGTACGGGTTGGCCGCGCAACTCGGGGTTGTCGAGCTGTTCCACGGCAGCGTAGAAGGCGTCCAGGTCGGCGTGGATAATATGACGGGTCGTCGGTTGAGTCATCGTGATGACCGGGCGCTGGGGCAGCGCAGTCGATAGTTGCCGGCATTGTAACCCGAGGCCGGGAGTGGCGGCATCCCGTCCCCGTCAGTGTTAGGGCCTTTCGATTATCCCCTAATGTCATTGCGAGGAGCGAAGCGACGTGGCAATCCCGCTCATCCTGAGCCTGTCGAAGGACGCCAACGAGATTGCCATGCTGTGCTCGCAATGACATTGCCGTTAATCGAATAGGCGCTGGATTGGCAGTGGGTTGGTAGGACGATTGCAAAGTTACGGGGGTTGACTCTACCCGCTCGTCCTGAGCCTGTCGAAGGACGGTCGCCGATGGTTCGACAAGCTCACCATGAGCGGGTGTCCAGGGACTTTGCAATCGTCCTGGTGCTACAAGGGTGGGCGTTGCCGTCGTGTCGGTCGGCGTATACACTGGCGGCCCGTTGTGCGTGGCAACCGGAAGGTTGCGACGCGGGCGGTGACGGCAACCCCCAGAGGTCGAGCATATTGACTACACCCGGCGAAACTACAACCTCGGAGGAGCGCCCCCGCATATTTTATGGCTGGTGGATGGTGGCCATCACGTCGGTGATGAGTCTGTTCGCCAGCGGCATCTTCTTCAGGGGATTCGGGGTGCTGGTACTGCCAATTCGCAACCAGC
The DNA here is from genome assembly GCA_965220105.1 of Dehalococcoidia bacterium. Classification (GTDB taxonomy): domain Bacteria; phylum Chloroflexota; class Dehalococcoidia; order Lucifugimonadales; family UBA3495; genus Bin87. The sequence goes on from OZ244811.1 coordinate 1,644,092, forward strand.
TGGGCATCTCGCAGGCGCAGACCAACCTGGTGTTCTCGGTGGCGCGTGCCGAGGGAGGCCTGGAAGGCCCGATCGCGGGGTGGATGATCGACAAGTGGGGCAATCGGGCAGTGCTGGTGCCATCCCTGGGCATTGCGGTGGTGGGCTACGTCGTAATGGCGTTCTGGATGCCCAACGTGTGGGCCTTCGCGTTCGTTTACCTGGGCCTGGTATCGCTGGGCAACAGCATGGCGTTCCAACACGCCTGCTTCGCCGGACTGAATCAGTGGTTCCATCGGCGGAGGGCGCTGGCTATATCGGTGCTGGCGGCGGTGGCGTCGTTGGGAGGTTTGCTGCTAATTCCGACGATGAACCTGCTCATCGACCGGACCAATCTGCAGTGGGGTTTGATCGTTTCGGGGCTCTTTTACCTGGTCATCCTGCTGCCCCTGTGCTATTGGTTCCGCAACAAGCCGGAAGACATGGGACTGTTGCCCGACGGCGCGACGCGTCCGGCGATGACCTCGGGTCGGACGGCGCCACGTCGCGAAGCCCGAGATTACACGGTGCGCGAAGCGTTGCGGACGCAGGCCTACTGGCTGTTGCTGGTGGGAGCCGGGCTGCGGCAAACGGCCACGCTGGGCATCCTGGTGAGCCTGTTCCCCATCCTGGTCGACGACAAGGGAATGAGCACGCAGATGGCGGCCAACCTGACCGGAGTGATGTCGGCGATCAACTTTTTTTCGCGCCTGGCCATGGGCTACGTGGGCGACCGGGTGTCCAAAAAGGCGCTGATGGGTCTGAGCCTTGGGGTGGAGGGAATAGGTTACTTCTGTTTGTGGTTGGGTGACTGGCAAACGGCCATCGGCATCACCCTGGTCCTGACGTTCGTAGTTTGCGAAGGGATGATGGACGGGGCTGGCGTAATTGTTTGGGCGGCCCTGGGCGAGTATTACGGACGCAGCCGGTTCGCCACGTTGCGGGGCTACATAACCTTCGCGTACGCCTGGGCGCTGGTGGCGTCGCCGGTGTACGCCGGCTGGGTGTACGACAACTTCGGCAACTACAACCGGGCCATCGTGCCGGGGGCCATCTGCGCCTTCGTGGCCGGGGCGTGTTTCTTGTTCATCAAGACGCCGCCGGAGCTGACGACGGAGCCGTCCGAAGCGGGCACGCCGTAGGGTGCCCGTAAGATGGCTATGCTACAAAACGGCTATGCTACAATGACGCCGCCGGCCAGTTAATACAAACGAAACATTTGGAGCCTGAATATGCCCACGATTCTGGAACAGTACATCTCACAACACCCAGGCTCCGCCGAACGATATCGGGAGGCGGTGGGCATTTTCCCCGGCGGCGTTACCCACGACAACCGGTACGCCGAACCCTTCCCGCTGTACATAACCCGCGGGCAGGGTCCCCGCAAATGGGACGTGGACGGCCACGAGTACATCGACTACGTTTCGGGCCACGGGGCGCTGATCCTGGGTCATTCCCACCCGGCGGTGGCCGACGCCGTCGCCGAGCAGATGCGTCGCGGCACCCACTTGGGAGCCTGTACCGACGAGGAGCTGCGCTGGGCCCGGGCCATCATGAACCTGATGCCGGCCATCGAACGGGTGCGGTTCCACAGCAGCGGCACCGAAGCAACGCTGATGGCCATGCGCCTGGCCCGGGCCTACACGGGTCGCAACAAAATTATCAAGCTGCAGGATCACTTCCACGGGTGGCACGACTACGCCATGGCCGGGTCGGACCGGCCGGCGCCCGGCATCCCCGCCGAGTCCTGGGGTAGCATGGTCATCGTGCCGGCTGGCGACCTGGACGCCGTGGAGCAGGCCATGGAACGCGATTCGGACATTGCGGCCATCATCCTGGAGCCCACGGGCGCCCACTACGGGCAGCTGCCTTTCGACGTGCCCGAGTACCTGTCGGGTCTGCGCCAACTCTGCGACCAACACGACGTGGTTTTGATATTTGACGAGGTGGTGACGGGATTTCGGGCCTCCGCGGGAGGCGCGCAGGTGCGATACGGCGTGACGCCCGACCTGACCACCCTGGCCAAGATCGTGGCCGGGGCGTTGCCGGGTGGAGCGGTAGGCGGCAGGGCTGATATCGTGGACATGATCGCGCAGCGCGGCGACCCGGAATGGGACAATACCCAGCGCGTCTACCACCCGGGCACCTTCAACGGCAACCCGCTGTCGGCCGTGGCCGGCGCCACCTGCCTGGAGCTGATCGCCGCCGAGCCCATCAATCAGCAGGCCGATGCCATGGCTGCCCGCCTGAAGTCCGGACTGAATGACGTGTTCTCGCGGATGGAGGTGAACGGCCATGCCTACGGTGTGGCGTCAATGATTCACTTTACGCTGGCCGACGGCGACTTCGACCATGAATTCGGGCCGGAGGTGAATCGTCGCATCAAGGCCGCCGCCGCCAGCGCCGCCGTAACGGGCATCAAGCGGGGTTTGCAGAATCGGGGCGTGGACATCATGGGCCGGGACGCCCTGCTGGTGTCGGCGATGCACAACGCGGCGGACATCGACCAGACGCTGGCGGCTTTTGAGGCGACGCTGGCGCAGATTCGGGAGGAGGGATTGATTTGAAGATTGCAGACCTCCATTTGGTCACGCGGACCCTCTGCTCATGAAATTCGTTGCGGTGGGCGTCGGTATCCTCGTCGCCGTAACTTTGTTCCTGTTGGTATTCGCTGCCGAGCTGTCAGAAAGTGCCCTGCGTGCAACTGCGGTCGGCCTGCTGGCCGGGTTGATTGGCTTTGGTTTTTCAGTGTGGATAGTCCAATTCCTCTCGGATTCCTGGCGATGAAAAACCTTAGGAACATTTGGTTGGTGTTTTTCTCAATCGGCGCAGCATTGATCGGTATTGATGCCATTTCCGATACACTGTTCAGAATCAACGGATTTCCGGCATTGGGGGTCATCGGCGGCGCGTTGATCCTGCTAGTCCTGACGTCCATATTGAATTGGATCTTCAAAGTCGCTTGGGAAGAGCGCAACATGGCGCTTCGGCCAGGACTTGAAGACCGACTGGGCGAGTAATTTCATCCGCCGTTTGGGGGTTTGACATGGCAAGTTTTTGGGAAACTATTGACGTTGATGGCCAGAAGATGCGGATGTACGCCAGCGTGCCCAGCAGCAGCGCCGGCTTCTCCGCTCCGTATCCGGCGGTGTTGGTGGCCCAGCACGCCACGGGCGTCGACGCCTTCATCCAGGACATTTGCGACCGGCTGGCCGCTGCGGGTTACGCCGCCGTCGCTCCTGAGTTGTATCATCGGGTCACGGACCCGGCGTTGCTGAACGAGCAGCCCCGGCCCCGGCCGGCCGCGTTGCTCAGCGACCCGGACATCGTGGCCGACATCAACGCCACCGTGGGTTGGCTCCGCAACCACGATGCGGTGCAGAGCGACCGGATCGGCGTGACGGGCTTCTGCATGGGCGGACGGGTGGCCTGGCTGGCCGCGGCGGCGAATCCCCATTTCTCCGCGGTTGCGCCCTACTACGGCGGCAACCTGACGGTGACGTGGGGAGCCGGCGAGACGCCGCCGTTCGACATGGCCGGCCATATCAACTGCCCCATGCTGTTCCACTTCGGCGAAATCGACGAAAACCCGTCGCCCGCTGACATGAACAAACTGGACGCCGAGTTGGACAGGCTGGGCAAAGAGCACCAGTTTTACTCGTACCCGGGAGCTAACCATGCCTTCATGAATCCCGCCGGCGACAGGTATCAACAGGCGGCTGCCGAGGCATCCTGGCCCCGCACCGTCGCATTTTTCGACAAACATCTGAAGAGCTGAAAGGTGTAATATCGAGTGACTCCGTAGCGTTCAGGAACAACCCAGGAGGTATCGCCATGGCCAGTTTTTGGGAAAAGCTAACTGTCGACGGTAGCGAGATGGACATGTACGCCAGCGTGCCGAGCAGCAGCGCCGGGTTCAGCGCGCCGTACCCCGCGGTGGTGGTTGCGCAGCACGGCGGCGGTGTCGACGAATTCATCCGGACGATTTGTGACCGGCTGGCCGCAGAAGGCTTTGCCGCCGTCTCGCCCAATCTTTACCACCGCATTTCTGATGACGTGATGAATGGCGACCCGCGGCCCCGTCCCTGGGACGTATTGAGCGACCCTTCCATAGTGGCCGACGTCAACGCCACGGTGGACTGGCTCCGCAATCACGAAGCGATTCGAGGAGACCGCATCGGCGTCACCGGATTCTGCATGGGGGGACGGGTGGCCTGGCTGGCGGCAGCGTCCAATCCGCACTTTGCGGCGGTTGCGCCCTATTACGGTGGTAACCTGCTGGTGACGTGGGGAGCGGGCGAAACGCCCCCCTTCGAGCTGGTCGGCAACATCAACTGCCCGATGCTCTTCCACTTTGGCGAGGTCGACGAGAACCCTTCGCAGGAAGACATGCGGCGGTTCGACGAAGAACTGAACCGGCTGGGTAAGGATCATCAGTTTTACGTATATCGGGATGCCGACCACGCCTTTATGGACTTCACCGGCCCCCGGTACCACAAAGAGGCTGCCGACCGTTCGTGGCCGCGCACGCTGGAGTTTTTCGGCCAGCACCTCAAGGCGTAACCGCCGCCGACCATATCGTCGGGAATAACCAACCACTCAGCAGGAGAATGACCATGCCGCGAGTAGCGCTGGATTTGGAACAGCAAGGCGACCTGGCCGTCATTAAATCAGACGGCTGGCGGGTGGCGCAGGGCCTGGAGCCCGGCGAACCCAATCAGGGTTTGGTGGCGGAGAACTTGGGTAGCAATGCACGCCTCGCCGACTACGACGACTCGTCGTGGGAGAGCGGGGCCGATTTTCAGAAGCGGTACTCGGTGGGCTTTACCTTTGCCTGGTATCGCCTGCGGTTCACGATGCCGGAAACGGTAAAGGGCGAGGACGTAACCCAGTGCCGGGTGTTTTTCGAGACCAACGTGGACAACTACGGCGAAGTCTTCATCGACGGCCAGATCGACCGCAACATCGGCGCGGTGACGGGCAACAATACGCCGAAACGCGTACTGGTGGAGGAGCCCGGGCAACCGGGAGGGGAGCACGTCATCGCCGTGCTGGTGGCGAACGCTCCGTTGGGGGAACCGGTGGGCGCCATCTTCATGCGCTACGCCACACTGGCTTTTGAATCGCAGCCGCCGCGCTAACCAATCGGGACTCGCACAGTCATACAGGGAGCAGCAACATGGCTACCAAGTCTTTCGCCGGCACCGTCAACGCGCCGGACTTTCCCGCCGAAGTCGAATGGGTTAACACGGATCGTCCGCTCAGCCTTGCTGACCTGCGCGGCAAGCTAGTGGTGCTCGATTTCTGGACGTATTGTTGAGTGAACTGCATGCACATATTTCCGCAGTTGCGGAAACTGGAAGAAAAATACGCCGACGAGTTGGTGGTTATCGGGGTCCATTCGGCCAAGTTCCCCAACGAGAAGGACGCTGACAACGTGCTGCGGGCTGCCCAGCGCTATGAGCTGAAACACCCGGTGGTCAATGATGCCGAGTTCCTGGTGTGGCGTGCCTACGCCTGCCGCGCCTGGCCCACCCTCATGTTCGTGGATCCGGAAGGGAAGGTCATTGGGAAACACGAAGGCGAGTTGCCCTACGATGCGTTTGACACCCTGTTGGGCCAGATGATCGAAGAGTTCGACGGCAAGGGCATGATCGACCGACGCAGCCTGAACCTGTCTCCCGCCGCGTTGGAACAGGAGGCATTGGCGTTCCCCGGCAAGGTTCTGGCTGATGGCCCGGGCAACCGGCTGTTCATTGCCGATACCAACCACAACCGCATCGTGATTACCAACCTGGACGGCGCGGTGCAGGCTGTCGTGGGTTCCGGCGCCGAGGACTTTGAGGATGGGAGTTACGAAGAGTCTGCGTTCAACCATCCTCAAGGAATGGAGCTGGTGGACGGGATCCTCTACGTGGCCGACACCGAAAACCATGCCATCCGGCGGGTGGACCTGGAGCGTGGGACGGTAGACACCATCGCCGGCACCGGAGAGCAGGGCATGGACCGTCATGCCCAGGGCCCGGGCCGGCAGGTCGCGTTGAGCAGCCCCTGGGACTTGACCCACCATGAGGGCATCCTCTACATCGCCATGGCGGGGATACATCAGCTTTGGCGATTGTCGTTGGGCGACGGGGTGGTGCAACCCCACGCCGGGACCGGCGGCGAAAGCATCGACAACGGGCCCCTGGCCACGGCCACGCTGGCCCAACCCAGCGGCATTACGGTGGGCAACGGCATGCTGTACTTCGCGGATTCAGAGACCAGCAGTATCCGTAGCGCCGGAATAGACCCGGCTACCGGACGGGTCGCAACCATGGTCGGCATTGACCTGTTTGCCTTTGGCGACCGGGACGGCGTGGAACACCACGTTCGCCTACAGCATCCCATCGGCATCGAGTGGCACGAGGGCGAGCTGTTCTTCGCAGACACCTACAACCACAAGATCAAGCGGTTATTGCCGCTGACCCGTTCGGTTCAATCACTGCTGGGTTCCGGGGCCAACGGCCACCATGACGGCATCAGCCAGCACGCCACGTTCAGCGAACCCAGCGGGCTCAGTTTCGCCGTCTCCGGTGACGGTCGACCGCCGCTGCTGTACATCGCCGATACCAACAACCATGCCATCCGGGTGGCCGACTTGGAAGCAGACCGGGTCTGGACGCTGGAGTTGTCCGGCCTGTAGTCCGGCCTCGCACTGACGACCGTCGGCATGGAACATTCGTGGTTTGGGGTCGGCTATTTTCAGCCGGAATATTGACGCTGGGCGGCAAGTGGGGCAACATAACGTGTGGCCGCAGCGACACTGTTGCCCCGACCCAACGCAGATACTATATTCGGGATATTCAGCACGTCATCAGGAGCAGATATGGTAGCGCCATCCGATTTTGACACCGACGCCATCTACGCAGTGAAATCGTCCGATACGATCACCATGCTGGCCAGCAAGATCTTGCGCGACGTGCTGGTGACCCGGGCCGAGCCGGTGCGGCGTCGGGAGTTGTGGCAGGCGGTGGAACTGGCGATGGGAGACCGGTCGCCGGACGTGGATGGAGTGCTGAAAGGCGCCTGGTTTGACAACCCGATATACGGAAAGTGGGTGCTGACCGAGGAGGCCACGGCCATGGATTCTCCATTTACCGATGAACAGGGTGTCATTAACGTGGCAATGGTGGTGGACTATCTGCGCCAGTGCCGGGGTGAACCGCCCTACATTCGGGTGGTGAGCGAGTTCATCAAGGTTTGCCAACCCAAGCTGGACGTGGATCTCGATTGGATTATCCAGCAGGGGCGGAGCGTAGCCTGACCGTCAATTGCCCGCCGCATCGGCCCGCCCGTCGAGTATCCGGGGTCCCCGGGGCCTGTTGCTAGTAATCTTCTGTTGAACTCGCCAGGCTGACCACCAGGACGCGGTCCCGCCCGGCCAGGTCGGGCTCCGATGTGATCTCGGCATCGGGAAAGGCGGCGGACGCCAGGTCCCTGGCTGCGGGGAACTGCTCCGGGTCCATCTCCAACAGGATGACGCCGTGGGGCTTGATGCGGTCGCCGGACGCGGCCTGGGCCAGCAGGCGGGCGATGGCGTCCAGGCCCTCCGGGCCGCCGTCCAGCGCAGCAACCGGTTCCCACTGCACCTCCGGCTGCAGGGTTGGGATGCGATCCGTGGGCAGGTAGGGCAGGTTGGCGGCGATGACATCGACCGGCTCGGGCAGCGGTTCCAGCAGGTCGCCTTTCAGGAGCGTAACCCGGTCGGTGACGTTGTGCATCCGGACGTTGTAGGCGGCGACGTCCAGGGTGGCGTCGTAGGCGTCGGTGGCGTAGATGCGGGCCGCTGGAAGGTGGATGGCCAGGTTGATGGCGACGGCTCCGGTGCCCGTGCCGACGTCGGCAATGACCAGCTCCCGGCTCTCCATGCCCATCAGGGCCATGAATAGAGCGTGTTCCACCATGGCCTCGGTTTCAGGACGGGGGATCAGCACATCCGGATTGACCAGCAGGTTGACGCCGTAGAATTCCCGGTAGCTCAGGATGTAAGCCAGGGGTTCGCGGGTGAGGCGGCGCTGGACGATGGCGTCCAGGCTCTGCTGCTGCTGCTCGGAGACCTGGGATTCCTGCTCGGCGAAGATGGCCTGGCGGGGCATCCGCATAACGTCCATCACCATGACCTCGGCTTCCAGGCGAGCGTCGGGGATGCCGGCCGATTCCAGGGTACGATGCGTGTCCTGGATTACGCTCCGCAGGTTGGGCATAAGGGTTCACCGGCCAGATTGGCCAGCAACAGGGCGCCGGCGATTACGGGCTTTCTTCTTCCAGGCGGCGGGCCTGATCGTGGACAATGATCTGGTCGATGAGGTCTTTCAGCCCGCCGTCCATGATTCGCTGCATGCCGTGTATCGATGCACCGATGCGGTGATCGGTAACCCGGTCCTGGGGGTAGTTGTAGGTGCGAATCTTTTCGCTGCGATCCCCGCTGCCGATTTGGGCTTTGCGGTTGCTGGAGATCGCGGCCTGCTGGCGGTCCTGCTCCGCCGCGTAGAGCCGGCTCCGGAGGATGGTCATGGCCTTTGACTTGTTCTTGTATTGGGATCGTTCATCCTGGCAGACCACGACCAGGCCGGTCGGCTCGTGCACGATGCGAACGGCGGTGGCCACCTTGTTCACGTTCTGGCCGCCGTGTCCGCCGGCGTGGAAGATGTCGATGCGGAGGTCGTCTTCGCCGATGTTCACCTCCACCTCGTCGGCCTGGGGCAGGACGGCAACGGTGGCGGTAGAGGTATGGATCCGGCCCTGGGCTTCGGTTTCCGGCACGCGCTGCACTCGATGCACCCCAGCCTCGTATTTCAGGTTGCTGTAGGCGTTCTTGCCGTCTACGGAGAAGGCGATGCGGTTGAAACCGCCCAGGTCGGAGGGGTTCGAGTCCATAATTTCCACGCCCCAACCCTTTTCTTGGGCGTAACGCTGGTACATGCGGTAGAGGTCACCGGCGAATAGCGACGCTTCCTGTCCGCCGGCGGCGGAGTGAATCTCGACGATGACGTTGCGTTCGTCGTTGGGGTTCCGGGGCAACAGGGCCAGTTTCAACTGGTCGGACAGGGCGGCAATCTGTTCCTCCACCTCGTCCAGTTCCGTCTGTGCCATTTCAACAATTTCCGGGTCGCCGCCTTCGCTCACCAGCGCGCGCAGGTCCTGGAATTCTTCGGCTAGGCGGCGGTATTTCTGGTCGATGTCGACCAGTTCTTCCAGGGACGACCGTTCCCGATTCAACTCGCGCAGCCGGGCGTAATCGGCAGCTACCTCAGGCAGGCCCATCTCCGACTCCAGGGCCTGATAGCGTTCCACGATGGGCTGCAACTTATCGAAAATATCGGGCATTACTGCGTATATTCCTTAGAAGAAATCACCGAATGTAGTATATCGTAGTGGCTGCGGACTCAGCAAGGTGAAGGCGAAGACAATTCAGGGTATTTTGATTGTCCCCTAATGTCATTGCGAGGAGCGAAGCGACGTGGCAATCTCGATCCGGTAGCCGGGTTTTCTTCGCCAAGCTAGGCTTTACGCATAATTTAGAAAAAGTATAAAGACAGGGTAAGCTGGCCTGACCCCACTTTCAACGGAAAGGCCCAGCCATGCTCACCCTGCCCGATGCCATTGTAGCCGTTCTCGTTCCCTTCGCAACGCTGTTTACGAGCCCAACCTGGCGGAAAGCCCAACTGCTGCTGGTCGGCGCGATCCTGACCCCGGGCCAACGCACCGTGGCGGCGGCACTGCGCGTCATGGGCCGCAGCGACCAGCGCGACTACGCCCGCTACCACGAGGTGCTCAATCGGGCGGTGTGGTCGTCCCGCCAGGCAGCGCGCATCCTGCTGGCGCTGTTGCTCCAGCACCTGGATGGTGGCGACGGCCCACTGATCTTCGGCATCGACGAGACCCTGGAACGGCGTCGCGGCGCCAAGATCAGGGCGCGGGCCATCTACCGCGACCCGGTGCGTTCCAGCCGGTCTCAGGTGGTCAAGGCCAGCGGTTTGCGCTGGATCTCCCTGATGTGGCTGGGCCACGTGCCATGGGCCGGACGCCATTGGGCCTTGCCGGCGCTCACGGTGCTGGCGCCTTCGACCCGTTACTACCAACAGCAGGGACGCCAGCACAAGAAGCTCACCGACTGGGCCCGCCAGATGGTCATGCAACTGCGCCGCTGGCTGCCCCACCGACCCCTGGCGCTGGTGGGCGACAACAGCTATGCCGTGCTGGATTTGCTCCACTGCTGCCAGTCCCTCCGTGAACCCGTTACCCTGATCGCCAGATTGCGTCTGGACGCCGCCCTGTATGCGCCAGCGCCACCCCGTCAACCTGGCCAGAACGGTCGCCCGCCATTGAAGGGCCCGCGGCGGCCGCCGCTGAAAGTTTTCCTTGCGCAGACGGATGTAACTTGGGCCAGCGCCGAGGTGGCCTGGTACGACGGCATCACCCGCGCCGTGGAACTCACCTCCCAGACGGCGGTCTGGTACCGCTCCGGCAAGCCCCCCGTCCTCATTCGCTGGGTGCTGATCCGAGACCCCCAGGGCTCCTTCGCCACTCAGGCCCTGCTCTGTACCGACCCGGCGGCGGACCCGACCCAGATCCTGGAATGGTTTGTACTGCGCTGGCAACTGGAGGTCACCTTCCACGAGGTACGAACCCATCTGGGTGTGGAGACACAACGCCAGTGGTCCGATCTCGCCATCGCCCGCACCACGCCCGCCCTACTGGGACTCTTCTCCTGGACCACCCTGGCCGCCCACGCGTTGCAGAAACGGCGCCCCATGACCCAGCGCAAGGCCGCTTGGTACGACAAACCGTCGCCGACCTTCGTGGATGCCATCGCCCTGGCGCGTCGCCACCTGTGGCTGGCGTCGGAAGGTTTCTCACTGTCGGTCGCTGACCCCGACATTCAGGAACTCCCGGTCGCACTGTACCACCGACTTGTAGATTCCCTTGCCTACGCCGCTTGAATTGCGTAAAGCCTAGCCAAGGAGATTGCCACGCTGCGCTCGCAATGACATTGCCGAAAATCGAAAGGCCCTGGAAGACAATTGTGTCATTGTGGATGATTGATGCGAGGGGAGCGTGGCAATACGGGTGCCCAACGCGTGATTTATATGCACCGGGATTGCCACGTCGCTGCGCTCCTCGCAATGACAGGGGGGGTGGGGCACCGGGGTTGCTCGGACTCGATACCGTCCGAAAGCTGAGACGTCGTCGCAGATTGGCTGTTCATCCGGGTTTGTGGCCGTAGTGCAGGGCCACGCCACCCATCCCTAGCCGGCGGAACCCCACTTGCTCCAGGCCGGCCTGGCGGTAGACATCGGCCAATCCATCGGCGGTGAGAAAGTAATCGACGCTGTTGGGCAGGTAGGTGTAGGCGGAACGGTCGCCCGCAACAACCTGGCCCAGCAACGGCACCAGGTGGTGGAAATACAGCCGGCCCACCGTCGAGCGCAAACCGCCGGGCATGGGCGTGAGTTCGAGGGTGGTGACCCGCCCTCCGGGGGCGACGACGCGGGCCATTTCGGCAATGGCCGCCGGTACATCCGCCATGTTGCGGAGACTGAATCCGGCGGTGGCGCAACAAAAGGTGTCGTCGTCGAAGGGGAGGCGGAGGGCGTCGCCCACCACGAATTGCGCGCATGGGGCCTGGCCAGGAATGGGCACGGCTTTTCGGGCGGCGATGGTCAGCATTTCGGGCAACAGATCCACGCCGACGACGGCGGAGATGCCCGGCACAGGGGCCAGGGCATAAGCCAGGTCGCCCGTGCCGGTGGCGACGTCCAGGGCGGCGCCGGTGAGTCCGGATGCGGTGAATCGTGCGGCGGCCCGCTTCCAGCGGTGATGCAGGCCGCCGGTCATCAGCGTGTTCATCAGGTCGTAGCGCGGCGAGATGCGGGCGAACATCTCGGCCACGTAGCGGCGTTTGTCGTCGCCGTTCAGGTGGGCCATGGGTTACCCGGAATCGCCGTTGCCGACCGGATTGGGCCGGTAACGGAGCTCTACGAGGCCGTTGGAATACTGGCGAGACTCCACCAGGCGAAGCGAAGCGGGTTGCGTCGGCTCCCGGAACAGGCGGATTCCGGCGCCGAGCACGGTGGGTATCACAAACAGGATGTATTCGTCCACGAGGCGCTGGGAGTGGAATTGCTGGAACAGGTCGGCGCCGCCGACCAGCCAAATGCGGCCTGGGTGCCGTGTGGCGATCGTGCGGGCAAAACCGTCGGCGCTGAGTCGCACAGCCTGGACGCCCGGGGGCGGGTCCTCCATGGGCGAGTTTGTAAAAACGTAGGTCGGTTTACCCGAATACGGCCAGTCGCCAAATCCCAGGACCTGGTCGTAGGTGCGCCGGCCCATCGCCAGCGCAGCTGTGCCGGCGTAGTATTCGTCATAGCCATAGGTTTCGTCCCCGTCAGCAGGCAACCAGTCGACGCCGCCGCGGGCATCGGCGATGTAGCCGTCCAGGCTGGTTGCGATGTACAGCGAGATTTCCGCCATGCCGGCAGCCCCCTTGCGCTAACGTTCCCGGTCCTGGTACTGGAGATCCGGAGGCAGGGCCAGGGTTAACCCCAGGGCGACCAAGGCGCGTTCCACCACAAACCGGACCAGGGCGTCGATGTCGAGAGGTTTCAGGTAGAAGGGGGGTTCCGGGGGCAGGATAACGGCGCCCATGCGGGACAACGTCAGCATGTTTTCCAGGTGGATGGCGTGGAGAGGCGTTTCCCGGGGCACCAACACCAGCGGACGGCGTTCCTTCAGGGTGACGTCGGCGGCGCGCAGCACCAGGTTGGGCGTCAGGCCGTGGGCGATCGACGCCACTGAGTTCATGCTGGCCGGCGCGATGATCATTCCGGCGGTGGGAGAGGTGCCGCTGGCGATGGGGGCGAACAGGTCGCTGATCGCATACTGCTGGAAATGGGGATGCTCCACCCACCGGGCCACCGCGTCGTTGTAGGATTCTTCCAGCTCCTCCTGCCACACCATGCGGGCGGCGTTGGACGCCACGGCGACCACGGGGTGCTGGCGGCTGAGCAGCGTGTCCACCAACTCCCTGGCTATGAGCGCTCCGCTGGCGCCGGTGATGCCCACCACCACCGGAAACGTGGGCTTGAATGCAGGTTGAGTCGCCATCTGGTGGGGAAACCGTTTACCAGGGGAAGAATCCGTGGAAGGGTAGCGCCACGGCGAGGATGGTGAAGAACATCAACTGCGTGGAGACGTACTTGTTGAACCCGAAGGCGGCTCCGATTTTTGCGACTTCTCCCGAACGTACCATGTTGTTTTCGTAGACGAGCAGTACGACGGCACCGGCCCATCCGATGAAGTAGAACACGTTGAGGCCCATCCAGATCCCCAGCGCGAACAGGGCGGCGACGGCCAGCGTGTGCAGCACTCGCGTGGTGCGAAGGGCGTTGCGGACGCCGAAACGGGACGCTATTGAGTGAATGCCATTATCGCGGTCAAACTGAAAGTCCATGCTGCCGTAGATGGTTTCGAAACCACCGGCCCACATGGCCACGGCGAAGGTGAGGAGGACCGGCTGCCAATTCAACTGCCCGGTCACGCCGATCCAGGCGCCGGTGGGGGCGATGGCCAGGGCCAGCCCCAGCATCAGGCTACACAGCCAGGTGTAGTACTTGGCAAAGGAGTACAGCACCACGTATGCAGCGGCGACCGGGGACAATATGAGGGCCAGGGTATTGAGCTGCCAGGCGGCCACGAAAAAAATGGCCGCGCCGACGGCGGCCATGCCGCCCACTTCCAGGGGCTTCAGCAGGCCGGCCGGGATGTGTCGTGCGGCGGTGCGGGGATTGCGGGCGTCCTCCCGGCGGTTGATGATGCGGTTGGCCGACATGCCGAGGGTGCGTACCCCCAGGAATGCCAGCGTTATCCAGATGAAAACGTGCCAACCGGGCCAGCCGGCTCCGCCAGTGTAGTGGGAAGCCAGCGCCATGCCGATGTAGCCGAAAGGCATCGCGAAGAGCGATTCGGACAAGTTGATGGCGTTGAGATAGTGGGGAAGTTTGCCGACGAATGACCGCGCCGCTGGCGGATGTGCTGGCGTGTTTTGCATGATGCTGGGAAGCCGGCGCTGGCGAGGGAGTCGCGGTTGGTGTTCAGGCGCCAGGGTTGTGAACGATGTCGGACAGGCCCAGTTCGGACCAGCGTTGCGACACCCGGTTGCGGATTTCAGGGTTCATCACGATGTCCGGAGGCCAATCCCGGTGGTAGCCCTCATCGGGGCCCTTGCGGGTGGCGTCGATGCCGAGTTTGCTGCCGAACCGGGCCGTGGGGGAGGCGACGTCCAGGTCGTCGATGGGTCCCTCGGCGAGCACCAGGTCGGTACCGGGGTTGATGTTGTTGGCGACCCGCCAGGCCACCTCGGAAAGGTTCTGCACGTCCACGAAATCGTCCACCACCACGATCACCTTGGTGAGGCTGAGCAACCCCAGGCCCCACAGGCCGTAAATGACCTTGCGGGCCTGGCCGGGGTACTCCTTCTTCATGGAAACCAGCACCAGGTTGTGGAAGATGCCTTCCGCCGGCATGTTGATGTCCACCACCTCGGGGAGGATGAGCCGTATCAGGGGCAGGAACACGCGTTCGGTGACCTTGCCCATCCAGTAGTCCTCGGTGGGGGGGCGGCCGACGAAGGTGGTTGGGTAGATTGGGTTGCGGCGGCGGGTCAATGTGGTGACGTGGAACACGGGGTAGGGCTCGGCCAGGGAATAGTAGCCGGTATGGTCGCCGAATGGGCCTTCCACCCGTTCTTCGCCGGGGATAACGTAGCCTTCCAGTACGATCTCGGCGTGGGCCGGCACCATGAGGTCCACCGACCTGGCGGGTGTGAGCTCCACGCCCCGGTCGCGGACGAAACCGGCCAGGACCATCTCATCGACGTCGGGAGGCAGGGGAGCCGAGCCGGTCCAGATGGAGGCAGGGTCGCCGCCCAGGGCGACGGCCACTTCCAGCCGGTCGTCGGCGCGTTCAGCGCTGGCACGGTAGTGCCGGGCCCCGACCTTGTGGGTTTGCCAGTGCATACCGGTGGTGCGCTGGTCGAAGACCTGCATACGATAGATGCCGTAGTTCTGGGTGCCAGTCTCCGGGTCTTTGGTTATGACCAGAGGCAGGGTGATGAAGGGTGCGGCGTCTTCCGGCCAGCACTTGATGATCGGCAGGTCATACAGGTTGACATCTTCCCCGGTGAGCACTATTTCCTGGCAGGGGGCGTTGGTTACGCTGCGGGGCTGGTAGGAGCCCACGTGCACCAGACGGCCCAGGGTTCGCAGTTTGTTCACGATACCCGGCGGCGGGCCTCCCTGCACCAGGTCGATCATGGATTCCAGGCGGGCGGCCAGTTCGTCGGGGCTGTTGACGTCCAGCGCCCAATTCATGCGTCGATCCGAGCAGAAGAGGTTGATGAGGACGGGCATGTCGTGGCCGACCACGTTTTCAAAGAGGAGGGCCGGGCCGTCGGCGCGGAGCATGCGGTGGGCGATTTCGGTAATCTCCAACTCCGGGTCCACCGGAGCGGAGACGCGCCGCAGGTCACCCTGGGATTCCAGGAAGGCAACGAACTCGCGCAGGTCTTGGTAGGGCATTGAGGTGGAAAGGGCTGGAACGGATTACGACGCGGCTACAGTGTCAGAGCGGCGCCCGGTATCATTGTAACAGCGCGCGGTATTGACGCGCCCCAGGGGATCGAGTGGTACTAGCGATGCGATCAGCAAAAGCCCGACGCAGCATTGCATCGGGCTCAGGACGACAGTAGGTTTTTTTCCGGGCCAGGGTGGACTTTGACAGGCCGCCTGAACTAAGCCGGCGCCTCCGCCGGCTTTGGACCAGGCCAACCGGTTTTGGACCGGTTGGTCAGGAATTACGCATCTGGGAGAAGCAGTCGCTACAGTACACGGGGCGATCGCCGCGGGGCCGGAATGGCACGGTGGCGTCAGCGCCGCAGTTGCTGCATACGATGGCAAAAGTCTCGCGGGGAGCGCCGTATCCGCCGCCACCACCACCGTCGCGAGGCTGTTGACCTCGGCGGGCGTTGCGGCAAGACGCGCAACGCTTGGGATAGTTGGTGAAGCCGCGCGAAGCATAGAACTCCTGCTCACCTACAGTGAACGGGAATTCCGCCCCACAGTCGCTGCACACCAGGGTAATGTCTGAAAGAGCCACGATTTATTTCCTCCGGCCAAACGGGGTTGACGCTGTACGCGATTGATTTTGGTTCGTCGGGCCCAGCGTTTCCAATTCCCAGGAAGGCAGTCGGGCGCAAACTAATACCTCACCACTATACTTGCTCCGACCAACATAATGCAACGATTTTGGCCGCCGGGTTCCCACAATCGCCCGGTTACGTGGCGCGGGGCAACCTGCATTGAAGATGCAATTTGCTGGAGAAAGGGGATTGAAATATACTGCTTAAGCTAACCAAAACCTGCGAACGACGCCCGGAATGCCCGGTATTGGGCTATCGAAGGCGTTCGCGCGGCGCTAACCGGAGAAGCCAGATGGACGGAAAAACTGCGTTTGCGACAATCTTGGGACAGGAAGGCGTGGACGTAGTCTTTTGTTTTCCGAATAACATGCTCATCGACGCCTGCGCGGCGGCCGGGATCAGACCAATCATATCCCGCATGGAACGCACGGCAGTCAACATGGCCGACGCCTACAGCCGGGTCAATAACGGCAACAAGAACGGCGTGTGCATCGTGCAGGGCGGGCCTGGCATCGAGAACGCCTTCTCCGGAGTGGCGCAAGCCTACGCCGATTCGTCGCCGCTGCTGATGATTCCCGGCCATCCCGGCACCCGCCGTCACGGCATGACCTCGGATTTCGACGCGGCGCGCAATTACCAGGGCGTCACCAAGTGGGCCGATTTCGTCAATCACACCGACCGGGTTCCCGAGATGATGCGCCGCGCCTACACCCAGTTGCGAACCGGGCGGCCCTATCCGGTGCTGCTGGAAATGCCCAACGACGTGCTGAGCGGTGAGATTTCCGAAGAACAGTTCCTCTATAAACCCCAGCGGAAGCGCCGCTCGGCCGGCGACCCCAGGGACGTTTCCCGGGTGGCCGAATTGCTGGTCAACGCCCGCCGCCCGGTGATCTACGCCGGGCAGGGCGTGCTTTACTCTGAGGCGACGCCCGAGCTGGTGGAACTTGCCGAGCTGTTGAACGCACCCACGATGACCACCACGCTGGGCAAGAGCGGTTTTCCCGAAAACCATCCCCTGGCCCTGGGCGCCGGTGGCAACACCTGCACGCGGATGGTCGGGGAGTTTCTGGCGAAGAGCGATGTTGTGTTCGGCATTGGCACCAGTTTCCAGCGTACCCTGGCGTCGGCGCCGGTGCCCGAGGGCAAGACGATCATCCAGTCCACCAT
Organism: Dehalococcoidia bacterium; assembly: GCA_965220105.1. GTDB lineage: Bacteria > Chloroflexota > Dehalococcoidia > Lucifugimonadales > UBA3495 > Bin87. Next base: position 1,661,517 of record OZ244811.1, read on the forward strand.
CGACGAGAAGGACCTGAACGGCGAGTATCCACTGGAAGAGATGATCGTGGGGGACGCCAGGCTGGTGCTGGGTCAGCTCATCGAGGAACTCAGGGATCGGCTGGGGCCGGAGGGTCGGCGGGGCGACGAATCGGTGGCCGCCGAAATCCGCCAGGTACGCCAGGAGTGGATCGCCGAGTGGATGCCCCGATTGAGCAGCAACGATGCGCCCATCAGCCCCTACCGGGTGGTTTACGAGCTAAACGCCCGGCTGGACAAGGCCAACAGCATCGTCACGCACGACTCGGGCAACCCGCGGGACCAGATCGTACCTTTTTACGCGGCGACGACTCCCCGGGGTTACATCGGTTGGGGCAACTCGACCCAAACGGGCAGCGGCCTGGGGTACGCCATGGGGGCCAAGGTGGCCTTCCCGGAGAAAACCTGCGTCAACCTGATGGGCGACGTTGCCGTGGGCATGTCCGGCACCGATTTCGAAACGGCGGCCCGGGAAAAGCTGGGCATCACCACGGTTATCGTGAATAACGGCGCAATGGGCGGCTACGAGAAGAATATGCCCATTGCCGTGGACCGCTACCGCAGCAAGTACGTCACCGGCGAGTACGCCCGCATGGCCGAAGCGCTGGGCGCGTACGCCGAGCGCATCACGGACCCGGCGGAGGTTGGGCCGGCCATCGAACGGGGCAAGGAGATATCTGCCACCGGGCAACCGTGCGTGCTGGAAATTATCACCCGGGAAGAACCCGTCTTCTCGCAGTACTACCGCTAAGCGTATTGCGGGAGTTGGTGACGATGGGTCCGTTTCACCCGGCGGGCGGCGCTTCCAGATGAACACTGCCCCGATAGTCGTAATAGGGGGAGGCCCGGCGGGTTCCTGCGTCAGCACCCTGCTGGCCCGGCGTGGTCATCGGGTCGTGCTGCTGGAACGGGAGCGGTTCCCCCGGGATCACGTGGGCGAGTCGCTGCTGCCGGCCAGCCTCCCCATTCTTGACGACCTGGGGGTGCTGGATGACGTGGAGCGGGCCGGGTTTGTGCGGAAACGTGGCGCGACGATGGTGTGGGGCAGCAACCCGGAACCCTGGAGCTGGTATTTCAGCGAAACCAACGTTAGCAATCCCCACTCGTACCAGGTATGGCGCCCGGAGTTCGACGCCATCCTGCTGGACAACGCGCGACGCCACGGCGTAGAAGTGCGCGAGGGGTTTCAGGCCACCGACGTCGTGTTCGACGCTGGTGGTACGGCGGTGGGCGTACGTGGCCGCCCGGCTGACCATTCCGGATGCGAGACGGAAACTGCGGCGGCATACGTGATTGACGCCACCGGCCAGGGCGGTCTGCTGGCCCGGCGGCTGGGGTTGCGCCAGTGGGACGATTTTTTCCGCAACCTGGCCGTCTATGGGTATTTCGCCGGTGGGGCGCGGTTGCCGTCGCCGGACGAGGGTAACATCTTCATCGAATCGCAGCCCGGTGGATGGCTGTGGAACATCCCGCTGCGGGATGGCTGGTCCAGCGTGGGCGCGGTGGTTGATTCGGTTGCCGGCCAGGAGACCATCCGCCGGTTGGGCGCCAGGGAGTATCTGTTGTCGCAGATTGCCGCCGCGCCCCGGATGGCTGGGCTGCTGAGCGAAGCCAACCTGGTTGGCGAACCGGCGGTGCTGCGGGACTGGTCGTACCGCTGCCAATCGCTGAGCGGGCCCGGGTACATGCTGGTGGGCGATGCGGCCTGCTTCATCGACCCGCTCTTTTCGTCGGGGGTGCACCTGGCGTTGACGTCGGCGACGCTGGCGGCGGCGGCGGTCACGTCGGCGCTGCGGGACCCGTCGATGGCCGGCCCGGTGGGGCGGGTCTATCAACAGCTGTACTACAAGGAGTACGGCCATTTTCGCGAGATGGCGCGGCTGTTCTACTCCAGCAACCGCACCGCCGACTCCTATTTCTGGGAAGCCCGGAGGTTGCTGGACGATGACGAGTCATTGTCGCCGCGCCAGTCGTTCATCCAGGCGGTGGCGGGACAGCCGCCACGCGGCTACGAGCGGGCCGTACTTGACCGTGGACTGGCCCCAGCGGCATTCGACCGCAGCGTGGCGGCGGTGGAATCCGAGCGTCAACGCCGGCGTGAATGGGTGAACGGGTTGGCCGGCGAAACACCGGCAGCGCTCATGGCGTCGATTCCTAGGTTGGCTGAACGGGTGCGCGTGCAACGCCAACCGGTGCTGGCCGATGGCCAGTTCGAGTGGGGTTACGGCCTGGTTACCGACTCCCACCCGGAGGGGCTGCCGTGTAGCGCCGTCGTGGCGGCGCTGGTTGCCCAACTCGATGGCGAGACCACGGTAGGCCAGGCCATTGCCGCGCTTGGCCGAGGCGCGGAGCCAGCCGCCGCAGTGCAGTTGGCCCGGGTCGCGGTGCAGGCGATGGAGTTGCTCTACGTCGACGGGACGGTGGGCGACCTGGGCAACGGCTAGGGGCGCGCCATTGGGACGGCGTTACGGTTTTACCCAGGTTTCGGACCAGGCGATGCAAGCGGTGCTGCTTTGGGCGTGTCCTCGGCTTTCCAGTGTAACCACGCCGGGCAGCACCTGGCCGCCCACGGTCAGTTGGGCGTGGCGCGCCGGGATGAAGCAGCTGTAGACGCCGTGGGGTCGGCCCTCGACGCTACCGGCCGGCACGTTGAGCATGAAGGGAGTCAGGAAGTCGTACCAGGTCAACTCCAGCGTGCCGACAGCCGTTGCGACCGATTCCGTGTAGAAATTGGCGGCGTCTCCGGATCTGCCGAACTCGGCGGCGATGACCGGTAGGGATACGTCGGCGAACTCAGGGAACAGGTGGGTTTCGATTTCTTCTTGCAGGTAGCGGGTGAGCGCTATGTTGTCCGAATAGACGCGGGCAGCGCCCCCGGCGACCTGTTCGCTCTTCAGGAACAGGACGTGCCCGGCGCCGGCCGGCGACCACAGGATGCGCCAGTGGCTGGTGCGGGTTGTGCTAGCGCCCCCGGCGGTGGACGACAGGCGGATGAAAGAGTTTTCGCCGGTTAATACGATCTGATTGGGGTCGACGGGGCTGGTCATGGAATACCTCCAGCAGTTGGTTGGTAGTGGTCATTGGGGCGGGATTATTCAGCTCAGGCCGTCGGCGGCGGCGCGCATGGTGTTGAGGTAGCCGGCGCTGGCCGACTGGAGCAAACGGCCCACGGTGTTGTGGAAGTAGCGTACGCCCAACTCCAGGTAGTGGGGCACGAGGTTGTCGGGGCAACTGCACCCGGCTGTAATGCCAGAGGCGGCAATCTGCTGCACGCCCTTTTCCACCAGGGCCTGCACCTCGGGGTGGGTTTGTTGGCCGGGGTAGCCCATGCTCTGGGACAGGTCGCCGGAGCCAATGAAGTACACGTCCACTCCGGGCACCGTCAACAACTCGGGGATGTTCTCGATGGCCTCTACTTCTTCCAGCATGAGGCACACCAGGGTGTTGCGGTTGGCGTCTGCAACGTAGTCGGGCGTTGCGCCGCTGAAGCCGTACTCGGCAGGGCGTCCACCGCTGAACAATCCCCGCTCGCCTTCGGGGTAGTACTTGACGGCTGAAACCGCGGCCCGGGCTTCGTCGGCGGTGTTGACGTGAGGTACCTGCACGCCCCAGGCGCCCCGGTCCAGGAAGGGCGCGATGATCTCGGGTCGGTTGCCCACCGGGCGCACGATGGGGGCGGCGCCGGCGTACTCGGCGGCCCTGATCATCTCCTCGGCCAAATCGATGGTGATACTACCGTGTTCGTTGTCGATGAGTACCCAATCGTAGCCCAGGTACCCCAGCATCTCCACCACGGGAGGAGATGGGAAGGTGATCATGGAACCGAAGACGGGTTTTCCCTCGGCCAGCTTCTGTTTCATAGTGTTTTCGCGCATCTTGGTAGCCCTCACATACAGTTGGGCGAATGCTATGCCCCAGCAAGGTGCCAGTCAACACCGGGCGCGGCATAGCGATGGCGTCCTTCGACAGGCTCAGGATTAGCGGGATTGCCACATCGCGGCGATTCTCGCAATGACCGGGGCGAGGGGCTCCGGGTGTGCGGCCTGCGGCGGGCTCGGGAGGAGCGGCCTTGCTTTCCCGGAGGTGTACCTGACGGAGCGGGTCAAACAGTCTATAATCCAGTCGCGTCGCCCCGGATGGGACGTGGAGGCGGGTGAACGCGGCGAATCCGACAGGAGAATACCGGACATGGCAGTACGAGTTCTGGACGTTCACGCCCATATCACGCCGGCCAGCGCCCTGCGGTCGATGCAGAGTGGGGAAAACTGGTTTGGGGTCAGCGCACCCACCCTCTACAACCAGCATCGTTACAATCCCCGGACGTTCTGGACCCCGGAACAACGCATCGCCGATATGCGGTCGCTGGGAGTGGACGTGCACGTCCTGTCGACCAACGCAAATATGTACTTCTACGACCTGCCCACCGAGCAGACGGTGGAGATGCACCGGGAGTGCAACGACTACGTGGCGCAGCTGACCCAGGATTACCCGGAGCGGTTCGCCGGACTGGCGCACCTGCCGATGCAGGACGTTGGGGCGGCCATCGAGGAGCTGACCCGCGCGGTGCAGGAATTGGGACTCAAGGGTGCGATGATCGGCGACCACGTGAACGGACGGACATTCGATGACCCGGTGTTCAATCCCCTGTGGGCTATCGCAGAACGACTGGGCGCCATGTTCCTGATTCACCAGGGTGGTGACACGGTGGTGACGTCCCGACTCAGCCGGTACCACCTGCCCAACACGATCGGCAACCTGGCCGACCGGGCGGTAACGTTCGCGTCATTCGTGTTCGGCGGGGTGATGGATCGTTATCCCGACCTGAAGGTGTGCCTCTGCCACGGGGGAGGTTACGCCTGCTATGGCATTGGACGGATGGACCGGGGCTGGCAAGTGCGCCCGGAAGCCAGGGAGCACATCAACCAGCCGCCCAGCGCCTACCTGAACCGGTTTTACTACGACTGTTTGACCCACAGCGAAGCAGGGCTACGGATGCTGATCGACATGGTTGGCATCGAGCAGGTGGTATTCGGCACAGACTGGCCCTTCGATATGTGCGCCGACTGGCCGGTGTCCTGGCTGCTGGGGCTGGCGAGTCTCAGTCAGCCCGAGAAAGATGCCATACTGTTTGGCAATCTGGAATCGCTGCTGGGCATCTGACGCGTCCAGCCATTTTGCAACGCAACAACTGGAGGATAATCATGGGATTGAACGCTGACAAAATCCGGCTCAAGGCCATCAACCACATCACGTATAACGTAAGGAACAAGGACATCGCGCTGAAGTGGTACCAGGAGGTGCTGGGCGTAAAGCAGATTCCGAAGATGGTGGACAACGACAACCTGTATTGGCTGCAGCTGCCGAGCGGAGCCATGGTCCACATCATCGAGAATCTCGACGCACCGTCGGCGCCCTCGCACCACACCGCCTTCGAGGTGGACGACATCGCGGCGGCCCGTGACGAGTTGCAGAATATCGGCGTGGAGTGCACGGACATCCAGACCCGGAACGACGGGCAGCAGGCATTCTACTTCCACGACCCCGACCACAACCGGCTGGAGATTTGCACCAAGTCCGGGTTTGGGGTGCTGGTGTAAACCACCCTCACCCCAGCCCTCTCCCGTCAAGGGAGAGGGGGCAATGTTTCGCGCCGCACCGGGATTGCCACGTCGCTGCGTCCCTCGTAATGACGGGGGGTGTCCCTACGGCCTTCCCATGGAGTAGCGGTTGAGGATGCCCAGGTAGGCTCGTTGGCCTTCGGTGGCGATGGCGGTGCGGTCGGCCTGGTATTCGGCCCACACCGAGCGAGTGAGGGCGGTGGGTTTGGTCGCCGGCGTTCTGGGATTCCTGACATCCAGGGCGGCCATGGCGACCATGCGCGTGGCGATGGATTTGGGGCTGCGTTCCAGGGCGGCAGCCAGGGCGACGGCCTCCCGGCTTTCGGGCGTCACCTTGCCACGGTAGAGGTGCAGCACCGCCAGTTCTTCCAGACGGGTCCATTTGCGCGGTGGCGGCATCGCGATCTCCTGTTGGCCGATTGCAAACTGCCCCTCCTCCGGGGAGGAGAGGCAGGAACATCGCCTGGCTTTAAGGCCTGATTTTAGGGCCTGATGCCAGGGTTGTGGCGTCCGCGCAACTAACGTCGTTCGATGATGAACTCGGCGACGCGCTCGCCGATGGTCATCGAGGAAACGTTGGTGTTGGCACGGATGCAGTCGGGCATGATGCTGGCGTCAGCGACGCGCAGATTTTCCACGCCCTTGACTTTGCCGAACTGGTCGACGACGGCCATTGGGTCGGTGTCGGGGCCCATCTTGCAGGTGCCTGAAATGTGCTGCGAGGTGGTAACTTCGCGGGCGATCCAGGCGTCGAGGGTTTCGTCGCTGACGACGGCATCGGCGGGCGGGTCGGTCCGTTCCTGGATGATCTCCTGGAACTGGGGATGTTCAGCCAGTTGCAGGCACAGGCGGACCGAATCCCGCAGGCGCACCCGGTCCGACTCTTCCTTGAGATAGTTGTAGTCCAGGAAGGGCTGCTGGAGCGGGTCGGTGGACTGCAATTCCATGTGACCGGCGCCGGCGGCCAGCTGGATGCCGGTGGTCATCCGCACGCCGACCGGCACCATGCGGTCGCCGCCGCGGTTGACGCGCTCGGTAGCGAAGGATTGCATGCTGATTTTCATATCGTTTCGCAAAGGCGAGCCGTCGGCGGTGTAGCGAAGGGAGAGCTGTGATCGGGGCGCCAGGCCGTCCAGGTCAAAATCGGGTTTGGTTCGCCAGGTGCACCAGACGGTGGGGTGGTCGCGGAGGTTCTGGCCGACGCCCGGGGAGTCGTGCACTACGGGGATGCCGTGGGATCGCAGGTGGTCCGCTGGGCCGATGCCGGAAAGCATCAGGATGTGGGGCGAACCGATTGCGCCGCTGCTGAGAACGATGTCGTCGGCTTCGGCGATGAAGGTTTCGCCGCCGGATTCGAGCTGCACGCCGGTGGCCCGGTTGCCGTCGAACATGATGCGGTGCACGTGGCAGTTGGCCTTGATGGTCAGGTTGAGCCGGTGGCGGGACTCGGCCAGGTAGCCGAGGTTGGTGCTCATCCGGATGCCGTTGGGGTTGTTGAAGGGGGTGGGGCCGACGCCGTAGGAGTCGGGGTGGTTGTGGTCCCAGGTTTCGGGGAAACCGGCGGCCACGCAGGCGGCGGAAAATGCGTTTTGCGCCGGCAGCCAGGTCTCGCGGGCGAAACGGTGCATGACGATGGGGCCGTCGCCGCCGTGGAAGTCGTCGTTGCCATAATCGGTGTCAGTCTCGATGCGGCGGAAGATGGGGAGCAACTTGGTGTAACCCCACTCGTCGTTGCCCTCGGCGGCCCAGCCGTCGTAATCCTCGGGCACGCCGCGCAGGAAGACCTGCCCGTTGATGGCGCTGGACCCGCCCGTGACCTTGCCGCGCGGAACCATCATCTCGGGGGAGGTGTCGGTGCCCTTGCCGACGAACTGCCAGTTGTGGTCGCTGACCATGATGTCGATTTCGGTGTTGTAGCCGAACTTGACCTCTTCGGGCAGGTGTTCGAACTCGGGGTAGTCCGGGCCGGCCTCGATCAGCAGGACGTGCTTGCTGTGGTCTTCGGTGAGCCGGCTGGCGATGATGGAACCGGCTGAGCCGGCCCCAATGACGATGTAATCGTACTTCATAACCGGAACGCTCCTTGTAAATTTGTCGCCATGATATACAGGCGGCCATTTTGCCGCAAGGGGAAGAGCGATGTGTGATGCTGAACCGGCGTGGCGGTTGGAGAAAAGGGGGCTACGGTTCCTCTGTGAGCGGACGGCGGCGGGAGGTTGACCCGGGCTACGAGATTGCCACGTCGCTGCGCTCCTCGCAATGACGGGGGGCGGGTGCTGGGGATTTTACCCTCACCCTAACCCTTGTATGTAAAGTAGAAGCGCGGCAGACCGTGTAGCCCTGGGTTGCTGGAAACCGTGGGAGAGCCTGGTCGCCGTGCCAGAGCCCTGGAGAGTCCGACTGGGGAGAGTTGGCGGGTGCAGTACGATGGGGCTGGGGTGGAGCGTCTGGTGGCGGACCTCAGGGATCTGGGGCCGGACGTCGTGGTGGTGGAGGCGACGGGAGGGCTGGAGGAGGAGTTGGTAATGACGCTGGCGGCGGCGGAGTTGCCGGTGGCGGTGGTGAATCCGCGCCAGACCAGGGACTACGCCCGGTCCACCGGACGGCTGGCCAAGACGGATGGGCTGGATGCCCAGGCGCTGGCCGAGTTTGGGGCGGGGGTGCAGCCGGAGGTGCGCGCGTTGCCAACTGCTGAGCTGCGGGAGTTGCAGTCGCTGGTGACGCGGCGGCAGCAGTTGGTGGAGCTGCTGACCATGGAGCTGCTGACCATGGAGCGGAACCGGTGGCGGCGGGCCCACGTCCGGCTGCGTGGTGGGATCCAGGCCCACATCGGGTGGCTGGAAGGGCAGTTGCGGGAGGTGGAGCAGGAGATTGGGGAGCTGCTGGATGCGAGCCCAGCGTGGCAAGCCCGGGCCAAACTGCTGCAGAGCGTGCCCGGGGTGGGTCCAGTGACCTGCGCCACGTTGATCGCCCAGTTGCCGGAGTTGGGGAGGTTGAGCCGGCAGGAGATCGCGGCGCTGGTGGGGGTGGCGCCGTTCAACCGGGACAGCGGGACGATGCGGGGCCGGCGTAGTATCTGGGGCGGGACATCGTGGTGGTGGAGGCGACGGGTGCGCAGCGTGCTCTACCTGGCCGCGCTGGCGGCGACGCGGCACAACCCCACCATCCGAACCTTCTACCAGCGCCTGGTGGCGGCGGGCAAAGCTAAAAAGGTGGCCCTCATCGCGTGCGTACGCAAACTGGTCCACCTCCTCAACAGCATGGTCAGGTCGGGTCAACATTGGAACCCCGCCATCGCCACACCTTGACATTCAACACAGTTGCTCTCCCATCAAGGGAGAGGGGTTGGGGTGAGGGTTTCGGTGCCCTAACGCGCCCCCGCCAAACGACCAGGGCGGGTGGCCGGGTCAGGACACCGTGGCCAGCTCCGGCTCCGCCGGCGTTTCCACCGTCAGGTCGAGGCCGTCGCCGGCGGCGTTGACGTCGATGACTACGTGATCGCCCTCCTTGTATTGGCCCGATAGGACGCCGCGGGAGAGTTGGTTTTCAACGTGCCGCTGGATGGCCCGGCGCAGGGGACGCGCCCCGTAAGTAACGTCGAATCCTTCCTTGACCAGCCATTCGCAGCCGGGTTCCGTCAGCGTGCAGGTGATATTGCGCTCGGCGAGACGCTCCTGCACCTCCCCGATCATCAGACCCACGATGCAACCAATCTGGGCGCGGCTGAGGGGATGAAACACGATGGTTTCGTCGATGCGGTTCAGCAGCTCCGGACGGAAAGTGCGGCGCAGCGCGTCGTGAACTGACCGGGACAGTTCCGGGGACACTTTGCCGGTCTCCGGCTCATTGTCCGAGCCGGGGGTGAATCCGAAGGGCCGCTGGGAAAGGTCGCCCGTGCCCAGGTTGCTGGTCATGATCACCACGGAATTGCGGAAATCAACCACTCGACCCTGCCCATCGGTGAGGCGACCGTCCTCCAGGATTTGAAGGAGCAGGTTAAAAACGTCCGGGTGGGCCTTTTCGATTTCGTCGAAGAGGATGACCCGGTGGGGGCGACGGCGTACCGCCTCGGTGAGCTGGCCGGCGTCGTCGTAGCCCACGTAGCCGGGGGGCGCGCCGATGAGACGCGAAACCGTGTGCCGCTCGCCGTACTCGGACATGTCCAGACGGACCATGCTGTCCTCGTCGTTGAACAGAAAATCTGCCAGCGCCTTGGCGAGTTCGGTCTTGCCGACGCCGGTGGGGCCCAGGAAGATGAAACTGCCGAAGGGACGCCTGGGGTCGTTGAGGCCGGAGCGGGCGCGGCGGATGGTGTCGGATACGGCGGCGATGGCCTCGTGCTGGCCGATAACCCGGCGGTGAAGGTATTCTTCCATGTGGAGCAGGCGCTCGGCCTCACCCTCCATGAGTTGACCCACCGGGATGCCGGTCCACATGGACACCAGCTCGGCGATGTCCTGTTCGTTGACCACCAGGTCGGGACCCGTGGTGTGTTCGATGGCCTCGCGTTCAGCGGTCAGCGTTTCCTCCAGGCGGAGGCGCTCGGTGCGGTGTTCGGCGGCGCGCTCGTAGTCGCCCATCTGGTTGGACCGGAGTTCCAGGTCCTCCAGCTGGCGGCGCTGGTTCTCCATCTCCTGCACCTGAGGAGGCAGGATTCCCGCGTCGATGCGGACCTTGCTGGCGGCCTCGTCGATGAAGTCGATAGCCTTGTCGGGGAGGAAGCGGTCGGTCACGTAGCGGCTGCTGAGCCGCACCGCCGCATCCAGCGCCTCGTTGGTGATGGTTACCTTGTGGTGGGCTTCGTAGCGGGGTTTCAGGGCCTGGAGGATCGTCACCGCATCTTCGGCGCTCGGCTCGTCCACGTATACGGGATGGAAGCGGCGGGCCAGGGCCGGGTCCCGCTCGATGTGCTTGCGGTACTCGTCCAGGGTGGTGGCGCCGATGGCCTGCAGTTCGCCGCGGGCCAGGGCCGGCTTGAGCATGTTGCTGGCGTCCAGGCCGCCCTCGGCGGCGCCCGCGCCCACCAGGGTGTGCATTTCGTCCAGAAAGACGATGACCTCGCCCTGGGAGGACGTGACCTCGTCGATAACCGACTTGAGGCGTTCCTCGAACTCGCCGCGGAACTTGGCGCCGGCGACGAGGCGACCCATGTCCAGGGCCATCACGCGCTTGTGGCGCAGCGAATCGGGGACGTCGTCGTCGAGGATCTTGATGGCCAGGCCTTCGGCGATGGCGGTTTTACCCACGCCGGCGTCGCCGATGAGCACCGGATTGTTCTTGGTGCGGCGGGTGAGGGTCTGCATTACCTGGCGAATTTCGTCATTGCGGCCCACCACCGGGTCAAGCTTGCCGACCCGGGCCAGCTCGGTCAGGTCGACGCTGTATTTCTCCAGGGAGCGGTAGCGCTGCTCCGCGTCCTGGTCGTCGACCCGATGCCCGCCCCGCAGCTTCTGCATGGCCTGGTAGACCATTTCCTGGTTGATGCCCAGTTCCTGGAAGATGCGGGCGGAGTCGCCCGAACTCTCCCGCGAGGTGGCCAGCAGCAGGTGTTCCACGCTGATGAATTGATCCTTCAAACGGTCCGATTCTTCCTTGGCCGTTTGGAGCAGGCGTTGCAGCCGCGGCGTGATGAAAATCTGCTGGGTGTCGGCCACGCCCTTGGGGGCGGATTCCAGAGCGTCGTGCAGCCGGGTTTTCAGGATTTCAGCGTCAACGCCGAGCTCCTGCATGATGCGAAGCGGCAGGCCATCCTCCAGGGCGACCAGGGCCAACAGCACGTGCTCCACGTCCCACTGGCTGTGTTGATAGTTACGAACCAGTTCCTGGGAGCGTTGCAGGGCTTCCTGGGCCTGGCGGGTGAATTGTTCTGCGCTTATCACCATGATGTTTGTCCTCCTGGATGATAATGGCAAGGTATGGAGCCGAACGGAATCTGCAGGCTCACCCGGATATGAAATTGAGTCGTGCCGTATAAAGATATATTAGCATAACGTTGCCGGAACACCGTTGCCGTGCCGTCGGTCCGAGGCGCGCCGGAGTCGGTCCTGAGTGGTGAGGAGATATAACCAGCAACACGCCTGACGCGTCGGCGTGATGTCTAAAGTTGTTGAACGCCCCTGGGACTGCGGGTACCGCCGGTTCGGGTCGACGGGCGTAGGCGCTCCAGTTCGTTGGAGAGGGTTTCCACCTGGGCTTCCAGTTCCCTGATGCGGTCGATAAGTTTGAGGGCCACCTCGGCGCCGGCCAGGTTGACGCCCATCTCGTCGGTGAAGGCCTTGATGCGTCGCAGGCGGTCGATGTCAGCCATGGAGTAAAGCCGCTGGCGGCCACCGGAGCGGGAGGGCATAAGCAGGCCAACCCGCTCGTAGTAGCGGAGGGTCTGGGCGTGGAGGCCGACCATACGGGCGGCGACGCTGATCACGAAGCAGGGTTCGGTAGTGAGTGTATGCTCGGGAGTCGTCATGATTGTTCCTCGCTGCCGGCCGGGATTCCGGTTTCGCGCAACCGTTCAAACAGGCGGCGTTGCTCGTCGGACAGGCCGGTGGGGAGTACCACGTTGACGGTGGCGTAGAGGTTGCCGCGGCGCTCGGGGTTGCGCAGCTGGGACAGGCCCTGTCCCGCCAGGCGGAAGCGGCGCCCGTTCTGCGTTTCGGGTGGCAGGGTGAGTTCGATCTGGCCGCGCAGGGTCCTTACCTTGACCGCGCCGCCGAGGATGGCGTCGGCCAGCGGTACCTCCACGTTGGTGTAGAGGTCTGCGCCCTGGCGGTCGAATTGCTGGTGGTTGAGGACGGACACCAGCAGGTTGAATTCGCTGCCGGAGGAGTTTCCGGCGGCGATGTGGACGCGGCCACCTTCGGCGATGCCGGCCGGAATGGAAACCTCGAGGCGCCGTCCGTCGGGCAGATTCACCAGGCGGGTCGTGCCCCGGTCGGCCTCTTCCAGGGTGATTTCCACCGGTATGTCGGTGGGTGGTGAGCGGAAGTGGTTGCCGCCGCTGAATCCGCCCAAGTTGCCCAACAGGTCGGCCAGGGAGCCTCCGTCGTTGGAGAAGGAAAAGCCGCCAGAACGATCACCGCCGAAATTGCCGCCGACGTTGCCGGAGCGAAAGAACCGGCCGAAGTCCGCGCCCGCGCCGCGCTGCTGCTCGAACTGGTCGGCGTGCTGCCACTGATCCCCGTAGCGGTCGTACTTGGCGCGGTTGTCGGCGTCGGACAGCACCTCGTAGGCGGCGTTGATGGATTTGAACCGTTCAGCGGCGTCATGGTCGCCCGGATTCACGTCGGGGTGATGCTGGCGAGCCAGGCGGCGGTACGCCTGCCGGATTTCCTTCTCGTCGGCGGTGCGTCGAACGCCCAGAATTTCGTAATAGTCGGCCATTACGGTGCCCGTTTGGTTAAACCCGGTTGATTGAACATGATGGTATCCTAATCTTATATCAGTAGTGAATCATTGTCAATAACCTGCTGATACCAACTCCAAATAGTTGACAAGAATCCATCAACTAATTATAGTAAGCCTTGACGGTGTTGATGCGCCGTACGCCATCGGCCAAAAGGCCACCACTCCAGGAGGAAAATGATGACCAGTATGCAACGATTCGACCCGTTTAGCGAGACGCGCCGCTTTCGCTGGCGGATGGGTGACCCTTTCGCCTACGGCCCCAGTTGGCGTCTTCCCTACGCCTCCGACGGCGACAGCGGGCACCGGTTCCCGATTAACGTCCGGCGGGATGACGATAACCTGACCGTGCTAGCCTGGCTGCCCGGTATGGAGGCTGACGACGTTGACGTTACGGTCACACCGGACCGTCATCTGTCGATCAAAGCGTTCCGGAAGTTGCGCGAGCAGGGGCAGAACGAACGTTATCTGTTGCGCGAGCATGGCTTTCGCAGCGGCGTACGCGCCGTGAAACTGCCATCGGACGTGAATCTTGATGCCGCCGCCGTTGCCATGGACAACGGAGTGCTGACGATAGTGATTCCGGTGGATCAGTCGCGGCAGCCCCGCCGATTGGAGATCGGCGCCCACGGTTCCGCCGACGCCGGCTAGACGCGATCCCGCAATCCGGCTGACGTCGGCGCACCTCCTGGCCGTTGCGGGTTGGGGGGTGCGCCGTTTTGGCCGCACCCTTCGGTTGTCCGCGGCCATCCGGGTAGTCCGCGGGTGGCCGGGACAACGAAGCGCGGATGGTCCATCGACCAGAGCAGGATGAGCGGGAGAGCTCGTTCGACAGGACAACTCGTTCGACAGGACAATGGGAAGACCTTATGCCTCAATGACGCCTCATGCGTACCCACTTTGATCTGTCATTGCGAGGAGCACAGCGGCGTGGCAATCTCGATGAGGTTGAACACACGTCGGCGAACCGCCGTTGCTACGACGACGAGATTGCCACGCTACGCTCGCAATGACAAGGTGGCTACGCGTGAGTCAATAGTCCGGTTGCCGGGTTCGTCGTTGGGTGCTACTATTATTTGACGGTCGGTGTGCCGCTGGCGCCGACCGGTTTAGTGCAATCCCCCGTAGCTCAGCGGTAGAGCGGGCGGCTGTTAACCGCTAGGTCGTAGGTTCGAATCCTACCGGGGGAGCCAATTCTGCAACCTGCTGGCAAACCGTCACGCGTTTCGCCTGCTGGGTATTCCCGCCCACGCCGTCGCCCGGCGGGGCGGCTTCAGTTTCCGACCAGGTTCACACGGTAAGTTAATTAGGTTCATACGGGATGGCACTGTGCTGAACGGCTGCACCATTACCCGCATTTTCTGCCGGCCGAATTGTCCCCCGGGACGGCGCACGAAACCCGGTAACCGGGTGTACTTCGACTCCCCAGGTGATGCGTACAACGCCGGATTTCGCCCCTGCAAGGTCTGCCTCCCGCTGGACGGCCCTCTGGGCCCGTGGCAGCCCAAGCGGGAAAGAGGGGCCGCTCTTAGAGCCTGTCTACGATCTTTTTAGGATTAGCACCATGAAGGCCAGCACCACCATTTGCAGGCTGGTATTGAGCTTCCTTTCACAGTTCTTCCAGAGTCGGCGGCACTTTTCCAGCCAGGCGAAAGACCGCTCCACCACCCATCGCTTCGGCAGCGCCACGAAGGTGTGCAGTTCGCTGCGTTTCACCACTTCCACCGAGGCTCTCAACAGGCCTTGCACCGCAGTGGCAAAGGGCTTTCCGGTGTAACCCCCGTCCACCAGCACGTTCTGCACTTGACTGAGGCCGTCTCGGCGCCGGTCAAACATCGCCAAAGCCCCGGCCCGGTCGGTGACGTCGGCGGTAGTCACGTGTATCGCATGGGGCAATCCTTGCGTGTCCGCCGCGATATGACGCTTGATTCCCGACACCTTCTTGCCTGCGTCATAGCCCTTGTGCCCAGCGGTGTCCGTGTTCTTCACGCTCTGGGAGTCCACGATACAGAAGCTGGTCTGCTCTTTCCGACCATTGCTTTGTCGGACCGCGCCAACCGATTTTTTTAGGACTTGCTCCAGAATGGAATCCTGACCTGGGCCAGGCCGCTCGCTCCATTGCCGGAAATACTGGTAGCAAGTGCGCCAATTGGAGAAGTCCGCAGGCAGCATTCGCCACTGGCACCCGCTTTTCAAGAGGTACAGCACACCGCAGAAAACGTCATATAAGTCCACGGTGCGGGGCTTGGTCCGGCGGCGGGCTGACGCCCACGTCGGCAGAATCCGGGCGAATTGCTCCCGGCTGATGTCGCTGGGATAGGAATTAGACATGATTACCCCTCCCCGGATAATAGTCTCAGCTTAACCTATTCCAGAGATCGTAGACAGGTTCTTAGGCGCGTGGGCCTTCGCCAACCTTGGGCGTCTGCTTCCGTACTCGGGAAGGTGGCCAACCCGGAATCAACGTAGCGCGGGCCAGAGTGGCGCATGGCCCAGCGGGAGGGCGTCGAAAACCGTTGCAGGCGTACGCCGCCGCATGCCGGAAACGCTGCGTATCTTGACCCTGAGCAGTGCTTACTATACCGTTATCATGACAGCGGACCAGCGGTCGGCCAACGGCGCGCCGTTGGCGCTGCAATCCGGCCAAAATAACGGTAGCGAGGTAGCTCAATGGACTTTGGAATTAATATCAACTTCACCATGGGTGGGGCAAAGACACACCAGGATGCCATTCGGGAATCCATGGAAGAGGTTGACCTGGCCGAGCAGCTGGGACTGGACACCGTGTGGCTGGGGGAGATGCACTTCAACCCAGCACGCTCGGTGCTTTCAGCGCCCATCGTTATCGCCAGTTCCATTGCCACCCGCACCAAAAACCTGCGCGTCGGGATGGCAGTGCAGGTACTGCCCCTGATCCACCCCCTGCGGATCGCTGAGGAAGCGGCCACGGTGGACCAGTTGAGCCAGGGCCGCTTCGAGTTTGGAGTGGGTCGCAGCGGCAACGTGCGGGCCTACGACATCATGGGCATCGACTACGGTGAGAGCAAGGACCGGTTCCAGGAAGCCCTGGACATCATCCTGCTGGCCTGGTCGGGGGAAACCTTCTCCTACGAAGGACAGTACAACCACATCACCAATGCCAGCATCTCGCCGCTGCCCTATCAGGACCCGCATCCCAAGGTCCGCATCGCCGCCAGCAGCGAGGACAGTTTCGGGCGCATCGGTCGGTTGGGGTATCCCATCTTCCTGGGTCTGCGGACCATGGACGTGGAAGACCTGAAGACGAATTTGCTAGATTACAAGCAGGAGTGGCAAGCCGCCGGCCATCCCGGCGAGGGCGGCGACATCAACGTGCGCTTCCCGGTGTACATCGCGCCCAGCGAAGCCGAGGCCATCGAGGAACCCAAGGAGAGCATCGAGGCCTTCTTCCAGCGCCAGCGGGAGCTCTTTGAATATTCCAGGGGTCGGCAGGGCGCGGACGTGTCGGCGGGCCGCCAGGCTCGTTACGAACGACTGCTAAACTCGACCTACGAGGACCTGCTGGAAACCCGGGTCGTTTTCGGCAGCCCGGAGCAGGTTATCGACCGGTTGCACGAATTCAAAGAGATGCTGGGGGTTACCGGCATTACCGCCGAGTTGAACCCCGGCGGGTTCCTGCCCAAGGAAGCGGTGCAGCGCAGCCTGAAACTGCTGACCCAGGAGGTCATGCCGGCGTTCAAGTAGGGGATGGAGCGGGGGCAAGACCCATCGTCACCCCCCAGCCGGCACCAGGCCAGGAGGATTGCAACGAAGTGACTCGATTCCGGCGTAGGCCGGGACAGCGACCCGGGACCGGGCAGGGCGACGCCCTCGCCCTTGTCCTATCCGGTCTGGCGAGAAGGGGGTACCCAGCAGGCAAGGAGGAACGACCATGCCGGCACGCACTGGACAGCAATATATCGACGGTCTGAAAGAACGGCCGCGGGAAATATGGATGGAAGGGGAACGCGTCAAGGATGTGACGACGCACCCCAAGCTCCGCAACGGGGTGGAATCGGTGGCGGCGCTGTACGACATGCAGCACAAATCGTCGCTGAGCGAGGAAATGACCTTCGCTTCGCCCTCCACTGGAGACCCGGTGGGCCTCTCGTTCATGGTTCCAAGAACGGTCGAAGACCTGAAGCGGCGGCGGGAGATGATGGCGAAATGGGCCTGGGCCAGCTGCGGCATGATGGGCAGGTCGCCGGACTTCATGAACACCATTTTCACCGCCTGGGCCGGCTCGGCTGACTATTTTGCCCAGGACCGGCCCGAGTTCAAGCAAAACGTCCTGAATTACCACGAGTTCATCCGGGAGAACGACATCACCCTGACACATGCCCTGGTGAACTTGCAGCGGCGCCGGACTACCGGCCCGGCGGACACCCTCACTGAGAACATCGCTCTCACTCTGGTGAAAGAAACGGACGCCGGCATCGTCGTCAGGGGGAGTCGGGTGTTGGCGACCCTGGGGCCCATCTCGGATGAAATCGCCATCTACCCGGTGGCCAGTCATCGCTTGGACGACGAGGCCAAAAGTCAGGCATTCTCATTCTCGATCCCCTGTGACACCCCGGGCGTCAAGTTCCTTTGCCGGGAGAGCTTCGACCTGGGTCGCTCCCACTTCGATCATCCTCTGGGGTCGCGTTTTGAAGAGATGGACTCGGTGGTTTTTTTCGACGACGTTTTCGTGCCCTGGGAGCGTGTGTTTCTGCTCGGCGACGTAGAGCTGTGCAACGGTTACGCCGCGGGCACCCAGTCCGACGCCCATACCGGCCACCAGGTGCTGACCCGGTGCGTCACCAAAGCAGAGTTCATCCTGGGCCTGGCCGACCTGATCGTCGATGCGCTGGGCTCGGGGACCATACCCCACGTGCAGGAACAGGTGGCGGAGCTCATCACCCAGCGGGACACGCTGAACGCCTGCCTGCGCGCCGCTGAAGCCGATGCTACGCCCAATCGCTGGGGCATGATGTGTCCCGAGATTACGGCCATCCGCGCGGGGCGGGCCATGTTCGGGCGTACCGTGTATCCCCGTATGGTGGAGATCATTCAGCTGCTCAGCACCAGCAGCCTGATGGCGCTGCCGGCGGAAGCCGACTTCGACACCGACATCGCCGACGACCTGAACCGTTACCTGGCGACTGATTCGACGCCGGCGCGGGAGCGGGCCAAGCTGTTTCACCTGGCGTGGGACGTGGCATGCAGCGCATTCAGCGGCCGGCAGGTGCTCTACGAGCGGATGTTCGGCGGGAACCCGGTGCGTAACGCTCTGGCCCTGTACACCAACTACGACAAGGAACCGTACAAGCAGAAGGTCCGGGCGTTCCTGGACCAGGTCGACTGACACAATGCACTGAATTCGGCCAGATTGAATTCGACCAGATTGAAGTCGGCGAGACCGACGCTTGAATCAGACCCAACAGGAGGGAGCAAGATGTCGTACACACCGAAGCACCTGGGGCACCTGGTTATGCGGGTGCGGGACATGGACCGGTCGCTGGATTTCTACACCAGGGTCATGGGACTGACCATCATGGAGCGAACCGCCAGCGGTACCGTGTTCATGTCGGCCAACACGGAGAAGTCGCACGAGCTGGCGATCCGAGCCATCGGCATGGACGCGGGCGGCCCCGATCATTCCATCGTCGGACAGGCTCACATGGCCTGGCAGATGGAAACCTTCGAGGACCTGCAGGAGCTCTACACCCGGCTCAGAGAAAACAACGTCCGCATTCAGCGGGTCAGCGACCACGGCGTGTCCCTGGGTGTATACCTGCTGGACCCGGACGACAACGAGATCGAGGTGTACTACGAGCTCCCCAGCACCCAGTGGGAGGACAAGGTTGGCAACGGCCTGTTCTCGGGCGCCTTCGGAAGGCATCTGGAAGAACCGGCGGGCGTCGCCGACGACTAACCCCGTTCCCGTGTTGGGTGCTGCGCCATGGAAAAGCTCTCCGGCGGTTCCCACCGTCGGAGAGCCTCGCATTGCGACAAGACCCGTGTTAGGGGCGGGGCAACCGTCCCGGCGTTTAGCCGTCCAGCGGGACCGTGGCAGTGAGCCGGGGGCCGTCGCCGACGGCGCGGGTGGTGTGACCCTGACCGGTGAGATCCTCGGCCAGCATGGCTTGGCCCGGGCCGAAACGGTGCATCGAACCGTCGCCCAGACCTATCTCCACCTCGCCTTCCAGCGTAATGACGAACTGGCGGCGGGGCGCGCAGTGCCAATCGCTAAAGTAGCCAGAATCAACCCGGCGGAATACGATTCCGGTGGTAGATTGCATGGCGGCAAGATCGGGGTGGGAATCCAGCTCCAGGTGCTCGATGTGGGACTGGCCGTCGTCTCCGGTGTATAGCCTGGCAATAGGCATATCGATCTCCTTGCGGTGCGGTCGGTGGGTATGATTGGTAGGGTACGAAGGGATTTTAGCAGAACCGAGAACCGGCGGCAGTCTCCGCTGGCGTGGGATACGGTCAGCATCGCGTCAGCGTCTTCCCCTCAGTGGGGAGGGAATATTTCAGTGGGGAGGCAACAGCAACGTCGGTTGGCCGAGCCGCCTGGGTTCAAAACAGCGTGACAACCGGTTGAACGAGGGTCCGGTCGTTGTTGGCGACGCGGTTGACGCTGGTGGAGACGGCGTGAAGTTCCATGTCAGGCCACTCGACGGGCTGCAACAGCGTCAGGAGAGGTCCGGCATCCAGGTCTGGGGCTAGCCAGAGGCCATATTGACCGGGAGGGAGGATGACGGGCATGCGGTCGTGGATGGGCGCGGTCAGCTCGTTGGCAACGCAGGTGATGATGGCGCAGGCATCGACCGGGCCATCGGGAGTGTGGGAGGTCGACCAAATGCCGGCGAAGGCGACGGGCGCGCCGTCAAGGCGGTGGACCCACATCGGGACCCGGCTGCCCGACGGGTCTTTGCGCCACTCATAGAAGCCATTGGCCGGCACCAGGCAGCGGCGATGGGCGAAGGCGTCGCGGAAGCTGGGGCGCTGGCGGATGGTCTCAGCCCGGGCGTTGAACAGGGGCCGGTTTGCCCCAGCCCCCTGGCGCGGACGAGCGGCGGTCATGCCCCAGCGCAGCACGCGCGGGATACGGGCGTCGGGATCATCTGGGCCGGGATCATCTGGGTCGAGATCGTCCGGGTCGCCCCGGCGCTGGACGGTATTACTTTGGATGGTGAGGACGGCGGCGGTGGGTGGGATGTTCCAGCGTGGCTGGTAGATGTCCCGCACGATGGTGGGAGCGAAGTTGAACTGCTCCGCCAGGTCGTCGAGCTCGGAGAAGAGGCCAAAGCGTCCGCACATAGTGGCTACTCAGACAGTAATGTTTGGATCTCGCGGTTCAGGGTTGGCAATTTCGTGTCGACAATATCCCATACCAGTTCGTCGCTTACGACAGAGTAGTTGTGGACCAGAATATTCCGAAAGGCAATGATGCGGCGATACTCGGTAATTCGGGAAACGAGGTTCTCGTCAAGTCTTGCCAATTGAGCTACCGCTTCGCCGATGATTGCCAGCAGACGTTCGACGGCCGCCCGCAGCATGGCGTCCTCTTGATAATCGGTGAAACTCTTGTTGGCAGTGAATCCGACTATCAACGTCAGAGCCTGTTCAATGTCGTATAGAAATTTCCGGGCTTCAAGCTGCATAAAGCAGGACGCTGGTCTGGTCGACAGTCTGTTGGAAGTAAGGATTTTGGATGGCTGAACGAACCACTAAATCTACCGGACGTTCAAACATGTGCTCGAGGGTTTCCAGCAAGCCAAAAAAGGTGTCGGCGTAGGTGCCGGGTGGTAACGGCTGGAACTCCACCAGAAAATCCAGGTCGCTGTTGGCGGCGTCGTATTGTGCGGTTGCGGCGGACCCGAACAGACTGAGGCTCGAAACGCGATATTGAGAACAGAGTTGTTCCAGTTCGTCCCGTCGCTGTTCGATTACTGGGTGCATGGAAATACCCTGAAAGACCGTTTGGTGGATCGCCCATTATAACCGGATTGTACGCCAGGAGGCAGCGGAGATAACATTTCCCGGTTGAAAACGAAAGCGGGGCTGGTAGATATCCCGCACGATGGTGGGAGCGAAGTTGAACTACTCGGCGAGGTCGTCGAGCTCGGAGAAGAGGCCAAAGCGTCCGCACATGATGATTTTAGCTGATTGGTACGTCGGCCAACGAAGTGGATGTCTGGGGTTCGGGGATTGGCATACCATCTTCACGCATCCCTTCAATGTGGAAGATGATTGCTTCACGCATCAGTAGCTCGGTCTCTTCACGCGTGTTTCCCGTAACGACGCAGCCGGGCAGGTCGGGGACGTAGGCGGAGAAATTGTCAGGTGTCTTTTCGATCACTACGACGTATTTCATTGTTCCTCCGTAACTCTGAGACCGGCTTGTTTCAAAATACTATTCCAACTTCCCGGAGCGAGGTCAGCGCTCGAATGTCCTGCAATCGTCACTCGGCCCGACTTCTCTGGATGCTTGTATTGACGATGACTCCCGCGAGTTCGAACCCATATCCAGCCGTCCTGTTCTATCAGCCGGATAGCGTCTCGTACTTTGGGCATACAGTGTCCGGTGGTCGCCACGCTGCGGATTTCCCGTATCGGATTGGTCCGTGGCTGTCATTATAACTGGGTTTATCAGATGGGTCGTTGCTGCGTCATTTGTGCCCGGTGTCATTGCGAGCGAAGCGCAGTAATCCCGTTGCCGTCAGGGTGCTTTCCCCGCATCGAGATTGCCACGTCGCTGCGCTCCCCGCAATGACCAAGAGGCCTGATTGGTTTGCAAAGCGTACACACGAGTGACATTTCCCGGTTGAAAACGAACAAACGTTCGTGTATTATTCCCGGTGCATTGACGCTGAACGACGATGCTGGATGAACGATGCTGAACGAACGATGCTAGCCGGTTGCTTTCTGATTACCCACCTGCCCATCAAGGCCGAGCTGGCCCGACGGCCCGAACTGGTCGGACGGGCGGTGGCGCTGCTGGACGGACCGGAGAGCCGTCCGCTGGTGCTGGACGCCTCCGGAGAAGCGGAGGGAGTGCAGTCGGGTCAATCGCTGGCGCTGGCGCTGTCCCGCTGCCGGGATCTTCTGACCCTGCCGGCCGACCTGACCTATTACGACGGGCTATCCGATGGCATCGGCGAGGCGCTGGCCGGAGTGGTGGACCGTATCGAGCCGGCCGACCGGGGTCGCTTCTACCTGGGGCTGGACGGCATGGCGGATATGTACCGGGGCGAGACTGGGCTGTTCGACGCGTTGCTGGCCACTTGCCAACCCGAGTTCAGGCCGCGATTGGGCGTGGCTCGGGGCAAGTTCCCCGCCTTCTGTGCAGCGGCGCTGGCGACGGCCGGCCAGGTGCAGCGGGTGCACGGCGGTTCCGCGGCAGTGGCGGCCTGGCTGGCCACGCTGCCCGTGGGTTGGCTGCCGCTGGAGGCCGCCGACGTGGAGCGACTGCAAACCTTTGGCATCCGCACGCTGGGTCAGTTGGCGGCGTTGCCGCTGGCGGCGGCCCAGGCGCAGCTGGGCTGGGCCGGCCTGCGGGCGTGGGAGCTGTCCTACGGGATTGACCGGGAGCCGTTGCGCCCCAAAACGGCGCCGGAGCAGGTTATGGAGCGGCTGGCGTTTCCGTTCCCAATGGTGGGGTCGCAGATGCTGCGGCCAGCGCTGGAAGCCCTGACGGGACGAGCCTGGACGCGTAGCATCCTGCGTAACCGCTGCGCCGGTTGCGCGCAACTGGAGGGATCGCTGACCGAGGGCGGCGTCTGGCGCTACGGACGGGCCTTCCGTATGCCGGCCTGTTCGCCGGATGCCGCCGTCAGTGCGCTGGTGAACGGACTGGCCGCGGTGGGTCGGGACGGCGCGTCCCGCTACCCCACCGGCGAGCTGGACGATCTGTCCCTGACCCTGACCAACCTGCGGGGCGACGCCGGCATCCAGTCCGGGTTGTGGCCCGAGCACCGGCGAGGTCTGGAGCTGGCGCGCCTGCCCGACGTGGCCGCCGGCGTGGACCGGGTGGTGGCGCTGGAACCGGGGTCGCCGCTGCCGGAACGCCGCCGGGTCTTCGCCGCCTCGCTGCGACCGCTGAGCCAGCCCCGGCCGGTGCAGGTGGCGACCCTCGGATCGGGCGTGCCGCGAAGAGTGGGGGCCAGGCCGGTGCAGCGGGTGCAGGACCTGTGGGAGGTGGAGACGGAATGGTGGCGTCCCCAGCCCGTGCACCGACGCTACTGTTTGCTGGAACTGGACGGGGGGCGGATGGAAACGGTCTTTGAGGACCGTCGGGGCGGGGGCTGGTACCGGCAGAGCGGATAATACGGATAGTAGACGTGCCATCCGCCGAATACGTAGAGCTCAGAGCTCATTCCTGGTATTCGTTCCTGAACGGCGCATCGTCGGTGGACGAGCTGCTGGCCCGGACTGCCGAGCTGGAGCTGCCGGCCCTGGGGATGACCGACGTCAACAACCTGTGCGGCGCGCTGGAGTTCGCCCGGGCGGCCACCGCCCTGGGAATCCAGCCCATCAGCGGGGCCGACCTGCTGCTGGACGAGGGCGGTGACGCAGCACCGGTTTCGCTGCTGGCCGAGTCGGGAGCCGGCTATGCCAACGTGTCGCGCCTGCTGTCCCTGGCCTACCTGTCCGGAGGGCGGCGCACGCCGGTGGCGGATGCGACCCTGGTGCCCGAGTACACGGTCGGCCTGATCCTGCTGGCCGGCGCGCCGGGCAGCCGTCTGGCCCGGCTGGTGGACCGGAGGGAGTGGGCCGAGTCCGAGGCCACGCTGCGTCGCTACCTGGACTGGTTTGGCGGCGGCTCGGTGTACCTGGAGCTGCAACAGCACCTGGTGCAGGGCGACACCACGCGCATCCGGCGCCTCGGCGAGCTGGCAGAACGTTGCGGCGTGGAGACGGTGGCCACCAACGAGGCCTGGTATCACCGACGCGGGCGAGCCAGGCTGCACGACGCGCTCACCGCCATCCGGCACAATCAGGCGCTATCCGAAGTGCAGCGGTTGCTCAAAACCAACCATCAGTACTGGCTGAAGTCGGAGGAAAGCATGCAGGCCCTGTTTCGGTCGACGCCGGAAGCCCTGCGGAATTCTCTCGCCATCGCGGAACGATGCTCGGACTTCAACCTGTCGGACTACATGGCCGACCGTTACCGCTTTCCCGACTGCCCGGTACCCGATGGCCACGACGCCCAGAGCTGGTTTGAAGAGCTGTGCCGGCAGGCCGCGCACCGGCGCTACGGCAGGATTGACCGGCGGGTTCGGGATCGGCTGGACGAGGAGTTTGCGTTGATTCGCCACCATGGGCTGGCCGGCTTCTTCCTGATTTACCATCGGGTGGTGCAGCTGGCCCGGGAGGTAATGCTGGAGCTGGGTCACGGCGATTCCGAAATGCCCTTGGAGTGGCAGCCGCCGGGCCGGGGACGCGGCTCGTCGGTGGTGATGCTGACGGGCTATCTCATCGGGCTGTCCCACGTGGATCCGCTGGCCTACGACCTGTCCCTGGACCGCTTCCTGCCCGAGGACATGTCGTCGACGCCGGACATCGACCTGGACTTCCCGCGGGATATTCGGGAGGGGCTGATCCTGCGTCTCATCGAGGAGTGGGGGTGGGATCATGCGGCGCTGACCGGCATGTTCGCCACCTACAAGTCGCGGGGCGTCATACGGGACCTGGGCAAGGCGCTGGGCCTGCCGGCGGGAGAGACCGGGCTGCTGGCGAAGCAGGTAGAGAGCCGGTCGGCGTCGAGTCTGGGCGATGAGCTGGCGCAGCTGCCGGCCTACCGGGGCAAGCTGGAGCGTGCCGGCTGGCGGGACCTGGCGGAGCTGTCGGGGCAGCTGGCCGGGTTTCCCAAGGGTCTGGCCCAGCATCCGGGGGGCATGGTCATCAGCTCGGTGCCGCTGACGGACATGGTGCCGGTGCAACCCAGCGCCATCGCCGGTCGTTACGTCTGCCAGTGGGACAAGGACAGCGTCGACGATGCCAGCTTCGTGAAGATTGACCTGCTGGCGCTGGGCGCGCTGTCGCAGATGCAGGAGGCGGCGCAGCTGATTACCAAACGCACTGGCACGGAGCCGGACCTGAGCCGCATCGACTTCGACGACCCTGAGGTGTATGCCGACCTGTCCCGGGGCGACACGGTGGGGGTGTTCCAGGTGGAGTCGGCGGCCCAGATGCAGACCATTCCCCGGATGCAGCCCAAGGACATCTACGACCTGGCCCTGGAGGTGGCGGCGGTGCGACCGGGCGTGGGCGCCAACGACGGCGTGGCCGAGTTTCTGCGCCGGCGGCACGGCGCGCCCTGGGATTACGACCACCCGCTGGAAAAACGGGCGCTGGAGCGGTCGCTGGGGGTCATCATGTTTCAGGACCAGGTGGTGCGGCTGGGCATGGATGTGGGCGGCCTGTCGGCGAGGGAGGCCGACCAGCTACGGCGGGCGTTCAGTCGGCGCAACAACGAGGAGCTGTTGCAGCGATATTGGGAGAAGTTTCGGAACGGGGCAATGGCGCAGGGAGCGGATGAGGCGACCGCGCAACGGATTTACGGCAAGTTCAACCCCCACTACATGTTTCCGGAGGGCCACGCCCTGGCCTTTGCGTTTACCGCTTTCCAGATGGCCTGGCTGCGCCATTACTATCCGCTGGAGTTTTTCGTGGGGCTGTTCAATCAGCAGCCCATGGGGTTCTGGGACCTTGAGACGCTGAAAGAGGATGCGCGCCGGCTCAATCTGCGGGTACTGCATCCCGACGTGAACCGGTCGAACGCCCGGTGCACTGCCGAGGGAACCGATGCCCTGCGGTTGGGGCTGACCTCGGTAAAGGGGGTGGACAGCCGGCTGGCGGAGCGCCTCCTTTTTGCCCGACAGGCGGGGAAGTTTGCCAGTCTGGGGGACCTGGTGAGCCGGTCTGGGTTGCAGCGGGAGCCCCTGGAGCGCCTGGTGCGCGCCGGCGCGATGGATGCCGTTACCGGCGCAATGGACCGGCGACGCGCATTGTGGGAAGTGGGGCTGACCTACCGCCCGGCCGGGGGTGGACAGCTGGCGTTGCCGGTATCCTTCGACGACGCGACGCCGGCGCTGGAGCCCCAAGGTCGCGCCGACCGGATGCTGGATGAGTACGAGATGCTGGGACTCTGTCCCGATGGTCAGGTGATGGAACTAATCAGGCCGTACCTGGGCAGAGAGGTGGTTCCGGCTGAAGGGCTGCGCGCGTACCGGGACGGAGACATCGTGCGGGTGGCCGGTCGGGTGGTGCGCCGTCAACGTCCGCTGGCCAAGGCAGTATTCATGACGTTGGAGGATGAGACCGGGTTGATTCCGCTGGCGGTTTGGCCGGCGGAGTGGGAGCGGCTGAAGGGAGCGCTGGGTCACCGGCTGGTGCTGGTGGAGGGCCGGGTCTCCCGCCGGGACGACACGCTGAACATCACGGTGCAAGGCGCCTGGCCGCTGGGCTGGCCGGCTTCCAGCCTCCCGGAGCCGCGGTCCTGGCGGTAGAGGGCTGACGCACCTGCCTGCAGGGTCTTTCGGTTGTCCCCCGATGTCATTGCGAGCGCAGCGTGGCAATCTCGCAGGCGAATCGACCAACGCTGTCGACAGATTACCCTTGACCGCTACGTGCCGATAATCGAAAGACCCTGCACCTGACTGGCCTTCTCCTTGCTGGAGACCATGGTTATCTGTCATAGCGAGGAGCGTAGTCACGTGGCAATCTCATCAAAAAAGCCCCTCTCCCACCGGAGACCGTAGAATAATGTTGTCATTGCGAGGAGCGATAGCGACGTGGCAATCCCGTTCCCGTAGCGACAATCGTAGCTTCGGGTTCGAGATTGCTACGCTTCGCCCGCAATGACAATTTACGCAAAGGTCTCCATCGGGAGAGGGGTTAGGGTGAGGGCAATCTCATCTCCCTCGTGGAAATGACACCAAGCAATGACGTAAAAAGGTTACAAATCGAACATCAGCACCCACATGGGCCCCTGCCCGACGTCGTAGACTTCCAGCGGTTCGAGCGCACCCGAATCCTGGTCGATTCGATAGGAAGCCAGCCGTCCGGAGTCCAGGCCGGCAGCGTAGAGGTAATTGCCCGACGGGTCGATGCTGAAGGCGCGGGGAATGGGTTCGGTGGACACCCGCCCCAAAGCGGTAAGGCTACCGTCGGACTGATCCACCGCGAAGCCGGCGATGCTGTTGTGTCCCCGATTGGGGGCGAAAAGAAACTTGCCCGACGGGGTTATCTGGATTTGAGAGCAGGAGTTTCGTTCGGTGAAGTCGTCGGGCAGGGTGGGCACAGTCTGGAAGGGCGTAAGGGCGCCCGCGTCCTGATCGAAGCGGTAGGCGGTGACGCTGCAACCCTGCTCGTTTGAGGAATAAACCACGTCCAGGTTTGGGTTGAAACAGATGTGGCGCGGGCCTTCCGGGGCGTTGGGAATCGCCCGGTCCGGAGTGTTGGCGGTGAGGTTGCCGGATTCCTGGTCGAACCGGAACTGGAAGATGGCGTTGAGTCCGGTGTGGTTGCCCTCGGCGATATGGGGAACGAAGGCGTAGCGGTTGGAGGGGTCGGTCTGAACGTAGTGGGCGCCCAGGCCGGTTTCCCGCCACTCGATGGGCGATGCTTGCAGGACGCCATCCCCGCCAAAGCCATGCACGCCAACCCGCGCCTGGTAGTAGTAAGCGGAAAGCAGGTAGTTGCCGGTGCGATCGGTGGAGAGATGCACCGGGTCGCCATCGAGACCAACGCTGTTCAGTTGGGCCAGCGCGCCGTTGCCGTCGTCGACGCTGAAGCTGGTGAGTCCAAACTCGCCCGGACGGCGCCGGCCCACGAAGACGAAACGTTTTTGCGGGTCCACCGCCATGGGGGCGGGCATGCCGGCCAGGGGGAATTCATCCTGCTGCTGCAACGAGCCGTTCTGCGCGTCCAGCGTGTAATGGGAGATCCGGTCTTCCTGCTGGAGGGATACGTACATGTGGGTGGTCATTTTGGCAACTCCTCGCCGGATTGTTTGCCGCCCATCGTACCACCCTCAGGGTGCCCGGCGGGGGTGTCCCGAGAGCGACAGTCAGCGGGCGGTTCGGCGAGCGCTCCATTTGACATCGTTGCTGGAATTTGAGTATTCTTGGCCGAGCAGAATACCCCCAATCAGGTTGCATTCCGGGCTAAAATTCCGAGGATTGGCAACGAAGAGGCAAAGATATGGTAAAGCAGGGTGTGGTACCCGACGAGTTAAATAAACCCTTCTGGGACGCTGCCAACGAGGAACGTCTGGTCATCCAGAATTGCAGCGCCTGCGACAGGCTGCAATATCCGTTTGCTCCGGTTTGCGGGCAGTGCCGCTCGGGCGATAATCTGGAGTGGAAGGAAGTCAGCGGACGGGGCAAGATTTACAACTACGGGGTGGTGTACGACTGCCCGGTGGCAACGTTGAAGGAGGACTTGCCTTTCAACCTTGCTGCGGTAACGTTGGAAGAAGACCCCGGCATACTGTTTTATTCCCACCTCCCCGGGACGCCGGTGGACGAGGTTCCGGTAGGAGGCAGCGTCCAGGTAATATTTGAGGCGACGGCCAACGGACAAAAAGTGCCCGAATGGCAGGTTACCGGCTAACGTGAATCGACAGCCGCTTCGATTAGTTCGCAACTAGGAGTCAACTATGACTACGCAGAATGCCCCCGAATCCATGTACCGGTCCACCGAGGGCCTGGGAGTATGGGAACACCGCGGCAAGGTAGCCGCCGTCGGCATCGGCCACTCCCCCACCGCCCGACGTTGGGACGGTCGAGCCGAAACGTCGGTAGGCGCCAACAGCATCCTGGCGTGCCGCAAAGCCATCGAGGATGCCGGTGTCTCTCCGGACCAGGTGGACGGTATCGTGTTGGTTCCCGTCACCACCACCGGAGCCTACTGGCCCGAAGGAACGCCCGTGCCCATGGACGTGGTCAACGCGTTCAACCCCACCGACAACCCGCTGGACGGCGTCGGTCAGCTCAGCGCGGAATGGCTCATTAAAAACATGCCGGAGCTGACCAACGTGAAGTTCACCATGTACGCTCCGGGTTGCATGTCGGCAGCCATCGTCGTCGCCGCCCAGGCGGTGGGCGACGGCCTGGCCACCAACTGCCTGGTGCTCAAGGGTTGGCACAACCTGGAAGGCCGTTACAACCACGGAGGCATCAGCGCCGCGGACGAAGTCCCGGGCGCTTTCGCCATCAGCCCGGGCAGAACCCTCTGGGGCGCTCCCGGGTGCTTTGGCACGGCCCTGCAGTTCGCCGAATACTGCACGAAATACGGCAAGAACCACGACATGATGGCCCCCTTCATGCAAAATTCCCGGCGCAACGGCCTGTTGTTCCCCGAAGGATACTGGGCCCAGCATCGCCCTGAACAGCTGCTGCCGGAGGACTATCTGTCGTCTCGCTGGATCGCCAAGCCGGCCAACCTCTTTGACAACGACATCCCCATCATGGTGTCGGCGGCCTATCTGTTCACCACCGCCGACCGGGCCCAGAACATGGCCCAGAAGCCGGTCTACATCCTGGGACATGCGTCCAGTCGCGGCGCGGCCCGCAGCATTACGCCTACCCTGGAAGAGGTGGAAGCCGAGACGGCCAGCACCGGCCGCAAGATTTACGAGGCCGCCGGCATCACCGCCGATGACCTGTCCTTCGAGAACATGTACGACGGCTTCGCCCAGTTCCACCAGTTTCACGTTGAGGGCCTGCGTTACCGGGGCATGCAAAATGGCGATGCCCTGGACTTCTACCAGACCGACATCAGCATCGAAGGGGCCAACCCCATTCTGCCCAGTGGAGGCAACATCGGCAGCGGACGCAGCCGGTTCTGGATGCACACTGACTGCATCCAGCAGATACAGGGCCGGGCCGGCGCTCGTACGCTCACCGGCGTAAAGCCGGAGATTGGCGTGTCCGGCGGTCCTATGCCCATGGGCGGCAACTTTACCGTATGGGGCGCCTCGCCCGACTAAGTCCGCCGACTTGCCCATCCCGGGAAATTCTGGACTTGATGCCGGCTCCAGTTGACCATCCGGGTCGACTGGAGCCCTTTGCAGCACGCGCCGATACACTTCGGCAACAAGAGAGGAACCGAATTGGCGATATTGATTAGCTTTGACATTGACGGAACATTGGAGGTGGGCGACCCGCCGGGCGTGTTGACCATGGATATGGTAAGGATGGTGCAGGCGAAGGGGTTTCTGATTGGCAGCTGCTCCGACCGGCCCCCCAGCAGCCAGCGGGCGATCTGGGCAGAGCACGAAATACCGGTGCATTTCACCGTCCCCAAGCACATGCTCCCCGGAGTCAAGGCCGATTTCGAGGCCGACGTGTACTACCACATCGGCGACCGGGAAGACCTGGACAAGCGGTACGCCCTGGAAGCCGGGTTTGAGTTCCTCTGGCCCGACGAAGCCGCCGAGATGCCGTGGTTCCTCGCTGACGGCGAAGGGTCCGTAACCGCCTGAACCGCCCCCCAGCCGAGATTGTCAGGTCGCCGGCCATGCCGGAGTCGACCAGCGCCCACGCTCACCACAAAGCACATCTGCTTTTCCTCGGAACGTCTGGACAGTTTCATGGCGGTTGCGCCGGCGTTGTTCCGGTCCGGGCAGACGGAGAATATTTCCGTATCCCTGTTTGATGGGTCACAACCGGCCCGTGGGACGGTACGACTGGCGTTGCTGCACGACGGGTCACGCATCGTCGAGACGAGGACCTGAAGCCCGGAGGATCCCGGCGGCTGCAATTCCTGGCCCGGGCGTTATATCCAGCGCGGGCTCAGCCGGTGGCTTCCCAAGTGGATTCCTACTGCAACCCGCGCTGGCGCGGGTCAACATCAGGGAGGGAGGTTGCCATACCGGCGAGGTAAACCGATATGGAGCCATGCCGGCGGTGCGCGGACGGTCGTATGCTGATGAACGCCGAAGCCGGCGAGCTATCTCCCCGTCGCCGCCGTAGTCGGGAGTTACCGCGCCCGCGGCCCGGGGTGTGCGCCTTGCCGGTTAGAAGCCGTTCGGCGTCCAGGGTTGGCGCTGGACGGCGAACATGCGGTCGGCGCGTAGCAGCGCCCCCGGGGTCGGCTCTGCCACCATTCCCGCTTGGGCCAGGGTGGTGAAGCTCACTGCACCGAGATAGGCGGAGGCCAGATCGCGCGCCGCCAGCGCCAGGTCCGGGGAAGCGTCGGTGGGGCGGCAGACGGCGCCCTCGGGAGAACCTTCCAATTCCAGCCGTCCGTCGTTCCAGCGACACGTATCGTCGTGAACTTCCAGCACGAGACGGTCTACCGCCATGTAGGTGCGGAGTTGCAGGGCCGCGCTGACGTCTACCAGGCGCAGCCAGAGCCCGTCGCGGGTTACGCGTTGCAGACGGCGGGGGTCGGCCAGCATCCACGGCAACGGGTCATCCACGGGACGCCTTTCGACCTCGGTGCGCGTGGTTAGATCAACGTCGAAGCAGAACCGCCATAACGCCGCGTTGGCCTCGCTGGTGGTTGCCATCAGCTCGTTGACCGTGAGGGTATTGCCGCTGGTACGGTATCTGGCATAACCCTCCAGCGCGCCGTCGTTTTCGTAGGCTACGTAAAAAATACCGCCCCGCCCTCCCTGGCGGTGCTCCGGAGCCCGGGCTTCTCGCTCCCAGAGGTGGATGGCCTTTTGGATCACGCCGGGCCGGCCCACGGTGCTGCGACGGGAAACGTCGGGCAGGACTTTCGAGATATCCGCCGGGTCTACAAAGAAGAAGCGGCCGCTGGCCTCCCGACGCGTGGCGTAGGCGTTGTGCTGGCGCTCGATGGCCCACTGCTCCCGCAGGGAGCCGATGCCGTAGCCGAACCGGCCGTAGATGCCGCTTTCAGAGGCGAAGAGCGCCGCCAGGGGTTCGCCCCGGTTATGGATGTCCTTGATCTGGTGGTGCATCATGTTGGTCAGGACACCCTGCCGACGATGGGTTGGCTGCACGGCGATGTTGGCCACGCCGGCGGTTACCGCCGTCCCGCCGGGCACGGACATCTCGATGAGGTGTGAGTGGGCGCCGCCGACCACACTGCTCCGGTCGAACACGGCGATGGAACGGTCCAGGTCGAAATTCGGGCGAAGGTCTTCCGGATCATGGTCCAGGCGGTTGCCGTAAGCCCGTGCTTCGGCTTGAAGCCACGGTATGAATTCGTCGGGGGTCAGCTTCCGCAGTTCCAACATCGGGTTCGTTCTCCCAGCGGGTCGATTCAACCAAATTCACTGAATTATAAGGCATAGCGCCGAATCGCCAATCTGCCTGGCGCACCCGCCGTGGGCGAAGCCGGCGAACTGTCCGTCGGGCGGGTTTCCTGCGGATGTATAATCAGGGCGACGAGCCATCGCGTATTGTCACCGGTGGCCGTGACCGTATGCTGAACTGGAGGTATGGCGATGCCGGAACCAACCGAAGTTACCATGGAGGAGTTCAAGCTGATGGCAGACCGGGCCGGGCTCGGAATGAGCCAGCAGGAACTGGAAGAACTGAAACCCATCTATGACCTGCACGCTGCCTACGCCCGGATGCTGCACACCATCAGTTTTGGACCCGAAGAGATGGTGGTGGAGTTCCACCCGGACTGGCCGGGCGGCTGACTTGCACTGGAATTGAACGGAAGCCGGGCCAGACCAAGAAGGAGACCATCCCATGGTTACATCCGACACCCAATTGCACTTCCTGACGATACATCAGGCCGGGGAATTGATGCGTAGGGGCGAACTTTCCCCCGTGGAATTGACGCGAGCTTGCCTGGAACGCATCCAGGACACCGACGACCGGTTGCATTCTTTCATCCTGTTATTGGCCGACGATGCCCTGGAACAGGCCCGTATTGCCGAATCCGAGATGCTGCGGGGCAACTACCGGGGCCACATGCACGGGATACCGTTCGCGCTCAAAGACCTGTACGACACTGCGGGAGTACGCACCACTTCCGGGTCGAGGGTTGACATCGAACGGGTGCCGACCGAGGACGCCACCACCACTGCCCGGCTCAAGGAGGCCGGGGGCATCCTGCTGGGCAAGCTGGCCATGCACGAGTTTGCCCTGGGCGGGCCGGACTGGACCACCCCATTCGAACCGGCCCGCAACCCATGGAACCTGGCCCACATCACCGGGGGGTCGAGCAGCGGCTCGGGTTCTGCGGTGGCCTCCGGTCAGGCGCTGGGCGCGCTGGGTTCGTGCACCGGCGGATCAATACGCGGCCCGGCGTCCCTGTGCGGCATTGTCGGCCTCAAGGCCACCTACGGACGGGTCAGCCGGTACGGAGTGGTGACGCTCAGCTGGTCTCAAGACCACGCCGGCCCGATGACGTGGACGGTGGAAGATACCGCCTACATGCTCCAGGCCATTGCCGGCCACGACCCCAGGGACCCCACATCCAGCCGCGCGCCGGTACCGGATTATTCCCTCTCGTTGCGCGAGGACATCCGCGGCGTACGCATCGGACTGCCGCGGCATTATTTCTTTGACGCCGACCCGAGCGTCAACCCGGAGGTGGTTTCGGCGGTGGAGAAAGCGGTATCGGAGCTGGAAGGGCTCGGCGCCCACGTGGAGGAAGTATCTTTGCCGAGCCTGGATTACGTACGCGCCGCGAACACCGTCATCATGGTGAGCGAAGCTTTCGCCTACCACGAACCCAATCTGAAAGCCCGGCCCCAGGAGTTTGGCGAGATTGTCCGGGGTCGTTTCCGGATCGGCGGCATGCTCACGGCGTCCGATTATCTGCAAGCGCAGCGGGTGCGGTCCTGGGCACGGCGCGAGTTCGCCGAGGTTCTGCAAAATGTGGACTTCCTGGTGACGCCCACCATGACCCAACCGGCGCCGGCCTTCGAGGGTTACGACCCTACCACCACGGTACGGGGTCGGAGCTTTACGGCCCCATTCAACGTGACCGGCCTGCCGGCAATCTCGGTGCCCTGCGGATTTACCGAGAGCGGGCTGCCCATCGGGATGCAGATCGCCGGCAAACCCTTCGATGAGCCGGGCGTGATTCAGGCCGCGTACACCTACCAGCAGCACGCGCGGCTGTATGAGACGCGCCCGCCGATTTAGCCACATCGAACAACGGGATGAGTCGATTCGGAGCGGCGTAGCGCCAGGGAGCAACGATGGATATTGACGGCGGCGTGTTCATTATCACCGGCTCGGCGACGGGCCTGGGCGCTACCGTAGCGCAACGCCTGGCCGGCAAGGGCGGTCGAGTGGTCATCAACTACACCAGGAGCGAGGCGGAGGCCCTGGCCACGGCGGAAGCCTGCCAGCAGCTCGGAGCCGAGGCCATCCTCTGCCAGGCCGACGTATCGGTGGACGAAGACTGCCGCCGGATGGCCGCGACGGCGGTGGAGGCATGGGGCCGCATCGACGGGTTGGTCAACAACGCGGCCCAATCCACAATAGTTCCGCACTACGACTTGGAGGGGCTCTCATCAGAGGATTTTCAGCGGATTTTGGGGGTGAACGTAATAGGCGCCTTCCAGATGGTGCGCGCCGTGACACCCGCCATGCAGGAGCTGGGGCGGGGCGCAATCGTGAACATCTCTTCAGGGTCGGCGTTCAGCGGGTCGGGCAGCTCCATAGCGTACGCGGCGTCCAAGGCGGCGCTGAACGTGATGACCTTCTCGCTGGCCCGGGCGCTGGCTCCCGAGATAAGGGTCAACGCCGTATGCCCCGGGGTAATGCAGACCCGGTGGTGGCGGGAAGGTCTGGGCGAAGATAACTACCAGGGTTTCATCGACCGCTACGCCGAGTCGGCCCCGCTGAAAACGGCCGGCACCACCGATGCGGTGGCGGATCCAGTCGTCTGGCTACTGGAAGGCGCCGACCACGTGACCGGCGAGACCATACTGGTCGACGCCGGGTCGCACCTGGGCCCGTCCCCGCGCCGCTAAAACATTCGGGTTCACGCGCCGGCGACGTGACCCCTTTTCGCGTTTGGGCCGTCTACCAATCTGACCGATGTCGCTGTTTCAAGAGTGAACACGCCGCCCCTTCGCACGCTCAAAATCCTGTCGAATCTCCGGTTGGCGCGTCCGATGGCGCGGTGGCGCACCAGGATTCGACGCGTCAAGGCGTGGCTGTTGGCCAAACCGCCCGTCGTGCTGGTGGCGCGGACCGTACGCGAGGTCGGCCACGATGACGCCACCCACATGGCCGCCGGGGTCGCGTTCTACGCCATCCTGTCCCTGTTCCCGATGGTTCTCGGGCTGGTGGCCGTGCTGGGGCTGGTGCTGGGGTCAGGCTCCACGCAGGAGTTGCTGGTGGAATTTCTGCGGGAGTACCTTCCGGAGGCCGGCGATTTGCTATCGTCAAACGTCAGCGCCAGCCCTGGAATTCGGGGCTTTGCGGGATTCTTCAGCCTGCTGGGCCTCTTCTGGACCGCCAGCGCCGTCTTTGGCGCCATCAGCCGGGCGGTCAACCGGGCCTGGGACGTGCACCAGGACCGGAATTTCGTGGTGGAGAAGGCGCGTCACATTGGGATGGCCCTGGCGGTGGGTCTGTTATTCATGCTGTCCCTCGGCGCCACGGCGACGCTGCAACTCCTTGGGCAACTGGAGCTATCCGACGCCGGCCCGCTCAGCACGGTGCCGAACTACGGCATGACGATAGTAGCCAGGTCATTGCCGCTGGTTTTCAGCCTCGCCATTTTCCTGCTGATTTACAAATTTGTCCCCAACACGCCGACCCGCTGGCGCTACATCTGGCCCGGAGTGCTGCTGGCGGCGATTTCCTTCGAGGTCGGCAAGAGCGCCTTCGTGTTCTACCTGGATCATTTTGCCAATTTCGGGAGAGTGTACGGCTCGTTGGGCTCGCTGGTGGCGCTGATGATGTGGATTTACCTGTCCGCGCTGATCCTGATCGTCGGGGCCGAGTTCGCCTCGGAGTACGGGCGGATGCGTGAGGGGGTGGAACAGGGGCGATTGATAGCAGACCGGGACCGGGAAGAAGCGTAGGCCCAAGTCTTTCGATTGTCCCCTAATGTCATGGCGAGCGCAGCGCGGCAATCTCGGAGGCGTATCGACCAACGCGGTCGCCAGCTTTCCTTTGACCGCTACGTTCCGATCATAGAAAAACCCAGGGACAAGGCAACAGCACACTGCAATAATGGCGCACGGGTGCTATCATGGTTTGCGGAGTGTACTAAATTGAACGAAAACCGTAACCGAGATGTCCGGAATCTGGCTATCGTTGCCCACGTTGACCACGGCAAGACCACGCTGGTCGACGCGCTGCTGAAGCAGGGCCAGGTCTTCCGCGCTCACCAGCAGGTGGGTGAGTTGATCATGGATACCAACCCCCTGGAACGCGAGCGGGGTATTACCATCCTGGCCAAGAACGCCTCCGTGTCCTACCGGGGCGTGCGAATCAATATCATCGATACGCCCGGCCATGCCGATTTCAGCGGCGAGGTGGAGCGGATCATGAACATGGCCGACGGCTGCCTGCTGCTGGTGGACGCCGTGGACGGCCCCATGCCGCAAACCACCTACGTTCTGCGCCAGGCCCTTCAGCAGAACGTCATCCCGATGGTGGTGATAAACAAGATAGACCGGCCCGAAGCTCGCGTTGCCGAGGTGGTCGAGATGGTTCAGGATTTGTTCCTGGAACTGGCCACGGATGCGGAGCAGCTGGACTTTCCGGTGCTGTACACGTCGGCCCGGGAGGGATATGCCACCCTTGATCCGAACGTGCCAGGGTCGGACATGAAACCCCTGTTTGACGCCATCATAGACTCGGTGCCGGCGCCGGCCGGGGATCCGGACGCGCCGCTACAGATGCTGGTGGCAGCCCTGGACTACGATAACTATCTGGGCCAGGTGGCGGTGGGACGGATTACCAACGGCACGCTCCGTCAGCACGACACCGTGGCGGTGCTGGAACCGCACGTGGAGCCGGCGCTGCACAACCTGGAGCATGTTTTTGTGTTCCGCGGCATGGAGCGGGTGGAAGTGCCGGAAGCCCGGGCCGGGGATATCGTGGCGTTGACCGGCCCCGAAGGCGTGTCCATCGGCAACACCGTGGCCTGCCCCGAGCGCCCCAGTGCATTGCCGGCCATCGAAATCAACGAGCCGACGGTGCGGATGACCTTTGGGGTCAGCACTTCGCCCTTCATGGGTCGGGAAGGCTCCCGTTGCACATCCCGCAATCTCTACGAGCGGTTGATGCGTGAGCTTCGTACCAACGTGAGCCTGCGCGTGGAGCCCACGCCCAGCGCCGACATGTTCGTTGTCGCCGGCCGGGGCGAGTTGCACCTGTCCATCCTGGTGGAAACCATGCGCCGGGAACAGTATGAGTTCCAGGTGTCGCGCCCGTCGCCCGTGACCAGGGTTGTGGAAGAGCGCGTATACGAACCCTACGAAGTCCTGTATATCAGCACCCGGGAAGAGTACGTGGGCGTTTTGACGGAATATCTATCCACGCACCTGGCCCAGCTGCGGGATATGCGCTACGGTGACGACGGCTACGTCCACATGGAATACCGAATACCAACCCGGGGACTGATCGGGTTCAACGCCTTTTTCCTGCGTTCAACCCGAGGCGACGGCG
Source organism: Dehalococcoidia bacterium (assembly GCA_965220105.1). GTDB lineage: Bacteria > Chloroflexota > Dehalococcoidia > Lucifugimonadales > UBA3495 > Bin87. Next base: position 1,699,138 of record OZ244811.1, read on the forward strand.
TGCAAAGCAGCTTGTTCGACTCCTACGACGTCATGGTAGGCGAGATAAGGACCCAGCGCAGCGGTGCCCTGGTCGCTTCGGAGAGCGGCGTGGCGGTAACGTATGGGTTGATCAACGCCCAAGGTCGGGGCGACACTTTCATCGAACCGGGCACCCAAGTCTACGAGGGTATGGTCGTCGGTCGACATCCCCGGGAAGGGGACATCGAAATCAACGTGTGCCGCGAGCGAAAGCAAACCAACATGCGGTCCTCCACGGCGGAGGTCGCCAAACGGCTGGACCCCATCGTGAAGATGAGCCTGGAGGAGTCGCTGGCGTTCATCGCCGACGACGAGCTCATGGAGGTAACACCCCTGAACCTGCGGCTCCGCAAGATGGAGCTGTCCGCCGAAGGCCGCAAGCGCCAGCGTCGGGACGGGGCCCGCGCCCGGGATTAGGCCGGTTGCGCGGAGGTTGGGCATGACGCAGCTGTTGGATCCCAGGGCGGCCGGCGCCAGGCGGTTCGAGGGACAGGTCGCCGTCATAACCGGGGGCGGCCAGGGTATCGGCTCCGCCACGGCCCGCCGGCTGGCCCAGGAAGGAGCGTCCATCGTCATCGGAGACGTGGTGGCGGAAACCTCCCAGCGGGTCTGCGCGGCGATTCGGGAGTTCGGCGGTTCGTGCGTGGTCTCCCTCGGCGACCTCTCCCGGTGGGAGAACGCCGAGGCGCTGATGGCCCGGGCCCTGGAGGCTTTCGGCAGGATCGACGTGCTGGCCAACATCGCCGGCGGCACCATCTGGTTCCAGTCCTTCCAGCACTACACGCCCGAACAGATACGGGCGGAGATTGACCGCAGCTTCTGGACTGCCACCTGGTGTTGCCGGGCCGTGCTTCCGCACCTGATTGAGCAGGGTTCCGGCTCCATAGTGAACATTGCCACCCACGCCGTCACGGGGCGGTTCCGGGTGCCGTACGCCGCCGCCAAGGCGGGCCAGATAGGGTTGACTACGTCGCTGGCCCGGGAGGTAGCCCACCTGGGCATCCGGGTCAACTGCGTGGCGCCCAGCGGCACCGCTGCCGACGACCGGGTGACGCCCCGGGATTTTGGTGTGGATGTCGTGGCGCCGACGCTTCCCCCCGACGAACTGGCGCAGCAGCAGGAGTACCGGTCGGCGACCCGAAACTCGGAGATTCCGATGGGCCGGCGGGGCGAGGCCGATGAGCAGGCGGCGGCCATTGCGTTCCTGGCCTCCCACGACGCTTCGTACATCACCGGCCAGGTGCTGGCGGTGGGCGGCGGGCAGCCGTATCCCTTCTAGGGCGGTTCGGCCCCCTCTCCCAGCGAAGGGAATTGCACCAATGTTCATGCGAGGGGAGTAATCTGTTTTGGTGGTCAGATATGGTAACCTCTCCAAACACCCTGTGTTTGAGGAATAACGCACCATGACTATCGCCACCCGCATGAGCCGCTTGGGAACCGAAAGCGCCTTCGAGGTGCTGGCCAAGGCCCGCGCCTTGGAAGCCCAGGGCCGCGAGATCGTTCACCTGGAAATCGGCGAACCCGACTTCGAGACGCCGGCCCACATCGTCGAGGCCGGTGTGAAGGCCCTCCAGGACGGCTATACACACTATGGCCCCACGCCCGGCTTGCCCGAGTTGCGCCAGGCCGTAGCCCGGAACAGCCGTGAGGTGCGCGGCATCGACACGGACTGGGAGCAGGTCGTGGTTACCCCCGGCGCCAAACCCATCATGTTCTACGTGCTGCTGGCCATCGCCGAAGCCGGCGCAGAGGTCATCTACCCTAATCCCGGCTTCCCCATCTACGAGTCGATGATCGAGTTCAGCGGCGCCAGGGCCGTGCCCATGCAGCTGTTGGAAGACCGGGCCTATCATCCCGACCTGACCCAGCTACCCAACATGGTCAACGAAAACACCCGGCTGCTCATCATCAATTCGCCGGAGAACCCCTGCGGCTCGGCCTTCACCCTGGAAGAACTGGAAACCATCGCCGACGTGGTCCGCAGCCACCCCGACATGTACGTGATGTCCGATGAAATCTACAAGGACATCCTGTACTCCGGCGAGCACCACAGCATCGCTGCGCTGCCCGGCATGGCCCGGCGTACCATCATCCTGGACGGATTCTCCAAGAGCTACGCCATGACCGGCTGGCGGCTGGGTTATGGCATTATGCCGGAAGAACTGGTTCCCCACATCTCCCGCCTGGCGACCAACAGCGTGTCGTGCGCCGCCTCGTTCAGCCAGATTGCCGGCGTGGCCGCCCTGGACGGTCCCCAGGACGCAGTGCAGGAGATGGCGGCCGAGTTTGCCCGCCGTCGCCGGCTCATCGCCGACGGCCTGGCGTCAATCCCCGGCGTCAACTGTCCCGAGCCTGAGGGGGCCTTTTACGCCTTCCCCAGCATCAAGGACACGGGACTCACCAGCGACGAGTTCGAGGAAAAGGCCATGCAGGAAGCCGGCGTGGCGCTGCTTTCCGGCGCCGCTTTCGGCGAGTTTGGGGAAGGCTACGTCCGCCTGTCCTACGCCAACAGCCAGGAAAATATCAGCAGGGCCCTGGAAAGCCTGGACAAGATGGTGCGGGCGTTGTAATCCCCTCACCCCAACCCTCTCCCATCAGGGGAGAGGGCTTTTTTTGTTGACAGCGGCATCACCCCTCTCCCGGCGGGAGAGGGGCCGGGGGTGAGGGGCGCAACCTAACCCACAAATTTCGGCATAACCTGCTCGCCCAACATCCGCATGGACTTCTGCACCCGTTGCGTGTCCATCTCCCCCGTATTCAGCTTGAACATGAGGTTGCGGACGCCGATGTCACGCATGGCGGCAACCTGTTCGGCCACCTGTGAGGGCGTCCCCAGAATGAATGAGTGCTCCAGCATTTCGCCGGCTGGCACGGGGCGGTTCGGGTCGGGCGGGGGGAATCCGCCCGGGTTGTAGAGCTCGCGCGCGCGTCGGAAGTGCGTGCGTTCCCGTTCGAAGCCGGCTTCCGCAATCTCCAGAGCTTCATCGTAGCTGTCGGCGACGAACAGGTCGCGGGACGCCCAGCACTGGTCCAGCGTCGCCTCGGTTTCCGCCTCGCTGAAACCGGAGTCCAGCATGGTTTCCCGGTAGCGACCCAGCCGCAATTGCAGCGTCTCCAGGGTCTGGATGCCAATCATGACCGGGCGTCCGATTTTTGCCATTTTGACCGCTGATGCCTCGCTGATGCAGGCTCGGATGAGCGGCGGATGGGGTTTCTGGTAGGGTCGGGGCCGCAGTTCGGGGAAGTCGACGCTCCAGTGCGCCCCACGATGGGAGAGATCGTCGGCAGTCCATGCTTCCACCAGCAGCTGCTCCGCCTCGTCCAACCGGGCGATACCCTCGTCCATGGTCAGCCCAAAGCCGATGTATTCGTAATGGTTGTAGGCAGAGCCCCGCCCGGTGCCCACGATGAGCCGGCCGTGGCTCAGGTTGTCCAGCAGCGAGGTCTGCACTGCCAGACGCACCGGATGGTGAAAGGCCAACTCCACCACGGCAAATCCGATCTTGATGCGGCTGGTGCGGGCGGCGACGGCTGCGCCCAGCACCAGCGGGTCGGCGTGGGCGGCGGCGCCGTCGAAGTGGTGCTCAGTCAGCCAAACCGAGTGCATCCCGATTTCCTCCGCCAGCGATATCTCCGCCAGCGTATTGTCGATCACCGTCGAGTCGTTTTCGGGATGATGGCTAACCGGAAAGACGAATGAACCGAACTGCATGACAAACCCTCGCTATGGCCATTTTGTGAAGTACGTCCCATGAGTATAACCCACCGGCGACTCCCTGCTCCCGGTGGAGACATTTGCATGATCCGTCGTCGGGCGATGGGCTCTACCGGCTGCCCGGCCCGGGGCTCGCAGCGCTCCCCTTGCCAACTGCGTCGCGTCGTGGCAACCTCGATGTATGAAGATTGTTTTGTGCATGTGTTTGCTGACGGCGTCGCTCCTGCTGGCGGCGGGTTGTTCCGTATCAACAGCGCCCGACGACGTGCTGAACCAGGAGCCCGGCGGCCCGCCGGTCAGCCTGGTAGTGTCCAACAGCGATTTGGCGGTTGGGGAGAATCGGGTCTCCTTCGGCCTGGTGGACCGGGACTACATGCCGGTGCGACCGGAGACGGTTGCCGTGCGGGCCGTGTTTTACGAGCCGGGCGCCGCTACCGGACAGGTACGCCACCATGGTGTCGCCCGATACGAAATGTGGCCTCCGGAGGGACGCCGGGGTATTTTCATCGCCGACGTATCATTCGACGAGGCGGGCACCGCTACCGGCGAGACGCCGGGGATCTGGGAAGTGCACGCCACCTTTGACTACCCTTCAGATGTCCGGAATCCGGAGAGTCTGACCATCGGCGCCGTAGTGTCGGTGGCGGTCGATCATCGAGCGCCGTTCATCGGCGATGCTGCTCCGTTGTCCGACACGCCGACCGTGGCCACGGTGTCCGACCTGAGTACCATCAGCAGCAGCCCGGAACCCGACCCGGCGTTGTACCAACAATCCGTCGCCGACGCGGTGCGGTCGGGCCAGCCGTCGGTGGTCAACTTCTCCACTCCGGCGTTCTGCGTAACCGCCACTTGCGGGCCCCAGGTAACCGACCTGTCGGCGTTGGCAGCCCGCTACGCAGGGCAGGCTAACTTCGTTCACGTGGAGGTCTACGAGGATCCACACTTGGTAGAACCGGGACAACCCGGCAAGCTCCTGGTGCCGGCCGTGGACGAGTGGGGGCTGGTTTCAGAACCGTGGACCTTCATCGTCGGCGGAGACGGGCGCATCTCGGCGCGGTTCGAACAATACGTGCCGCCCGATGTACTGGAGGCGGCGCTTCTGGCGGTCCTGCCCTGAACGTCAAGCGGTACGCGATCCAAACACAATTGTTCATGGCGGATTAGCACTTCTTGCTGTACACTCTTCGCAATGATGCAAAGCGACAGTGATTCGGAATCCTGCGTACATGTGAACATTCGGGAGTAATGTTTTGGCCAATATAACAGTGAACATCGAGGGAGACATCGAGGAAGTGCTTTCAGCGATCCGCCAGATCGCCGGCGGCGGCATGGGCGGTGGCGTGGCCGCCGTTGCGCCTGAGGAATCCGGCATTGCTGCCGTCCCATCGGCAGGAGACGCCATCACGGCGGCCCCGGCCGATTCACTCGTTGAGGAACCGCCGCACCGTCCCATGGCGGAGTGGAATATCAGCTACGTAAATACCTTTTGGCGGAACTTGTCGGATACCGCCAAACAGGCGATGACTCGCGTTGCCCGCTCACCCAATCACGTGCAGAAGCGCGCTCAACTGATGCACTCCCTGCACCTGTCCCAGCGCGCTTTATCCGGTTCGCTGTCGAGTCAAGGGCACAGCCTCAACCGGCTCAAGCGTCGACGGGGCGACGTTGATCTGCCACGGCCGTTGACCTACGACCGGGCAGAGGACACCTACGTTCTGGACGCCGGCTTCGCTGCCGCCATGCGGCAGATGGGTATCAACTAACCTGGTTGGCCCCAATGGTGATGGGGCGTTGAACCAACGGGGTCTAGAAGTGGACGCCCTTGCCGCCGCCACCGTCCACCGCGATGGTCTGGCCGGTGATAGCCGACGCCAGGTCAGAACACAGGAAGGCCGCCAGTTGCGCGATGTCTTCCGGTTCGATCATGCGCCCAATCGGGATATCGGCAACGGACTCGGCCAGCTCCGCTTCGGGTGACCTGTTGTTGCGGGCCGCGCGTTCCGCCGTCAGGCCCATATAGCGCTCGGTGCGCGTGCTGCCGGGATGGATGCAGTTCACCAGGATGCCGTCCGATGCTACGTCATCGGCGAGGGCCTTGGAGTAGTTGGACATGGCCGAGTTGGTGACGCCGGAGCCCGGGTTGGTGGGGCTGGAGTTGCGCGCCGCCATCCCGCCGATGTTGATGATGCGCCCACCGCCGGCGGCGGCCATATGAGGCACGCACTCACGGGCACAGCGGATGTAACCCATGATCTTGGTAGTGATGTGATTCAGGATTACGTCGTCCGGGATTCGGCTGGCGCGGTCACTGGTGCTGTTCACCGCGTTGTTGACCAGGATGTCGAGCCGTCCCAGCCCGTCAACCGTCTGCTGGACCAGGCTCACGATTTCTTCCAGCGAGGTCATGTCGGCTCGAATGGCGATGACGTTGGCGTCGGTGGAGTCGCTGATTTCCGCCGCCGCTGCATTCAGCGCCTCTTCGCCCCGGGCACAGATGGCTACCGAGCAGCCATCGGCAGCCAGCGAATACGCGATGGCTTTGCCGATGCCCCGGCTACCGCCGGTGACCAGCGCTGCTTTACCTTCAAGTCCTGGCAACATATCTACGCTCCTGATTGGTTGGTTTATTCCTGATTATCCTCTCATGCTCCAGGCCTACGGCGTAGCCGCTCCCCACAGCGCCGTTAAATCGCCCGCGTCCGGAATCTCCCGCACTGCCGAGACCACCGATTCCAGCTTGTCGTCCGGCCAGTCGATTGCCCCGAACAACGGTCGCAACCGGTCCACCTCGGCTTCCAGCCCCCACTCCAGCTCCGTGCCGCCGTATTCACCCTGGTAGGTGTTGCCGCCGGTCATCTCGATGGTGATGCGCGGCGCGAAGGCGGTTCGGTCCTGGTGGCCCACCGTTTGCACCTTGTGCATCAGCCTGAGGACGGCGTCGTGGTTCTCGGCGTTGGCGGCGTCGGAATCGTCGCCCGGGTCGATGCGCGTCCGCAGCGGAGGGTAACCGCCGTTCACCGCGACGTAGGCGGCGAAATAGTGGGTGCTGCCCACGATGGCCTGCCCACGGGAAGGGTTGGGGAAGGCCGGCGAGGGGTACAGCGTCTCCAGCCAGTTCATGTCAATTGTGATGCCCTCGATATCGTCGATGGACAGGTCGTGGGCGCGCCGAATGTCCGCCATCAGGTCGATGACCGGGCAGTTGTAGCCGGCGGTGGGGTACATCTTCAGCACCGTATGCAACAGCTCCCAGCGTTCGCCCAACCCTTCGGTAACGGGTAGGAAATCCACCTGCTGCGATCCCGTGAACACATAGGACAGCTCGCCCCGGTTGTTGCCGGTGAAGGCGTTGTAGAAGCCGGCCGGCCCCTCCAGCGCTTCCTCCGAACCTCGTACGTCCTCCCGGGCCAGCAACGCCGCCATGATCCCGCTGCGGGTGGATTGCGGCTCGTGGAACATCATCTCCCGCCCGCCGGAGCGGGGCCCCTCGTTGGTGCCGGCGGTAAAGGTGCAGGCCAGGGCGATGGCGGTGACCATCTGGTCCTCGCTCAGACCCAGCAGCTTGCCGGTGGCTACGGCGGCGCCCAAGGTGCCGTAAATGGGGCTGGACCGGAACCCCCGGGCCTGCGTGGAGGTGATGAAATCGCCGGCGATGCGGGACTCTACCTCGTAACCGGCGGCCATGGCGGTCAACAGGCCCGCGCCCGACGCTCGGCCCAGTTGGGCGGACGCCAACGCCGCCGGTATTACACACGGCCCCGGATGGGTCAGCATACGGTAGGAATCGGCCTGGTTGGTGGCGTGCATCAGTTTGCTGTTGGCGAACGCCGCGCCGCAGCGCGTGGCCCGCCCGCCGTGGGCCAAAATGCTGGCCCCGTGGGATGAGCTTTCCTCGGCCAGGGTCAAACCCACGGCTGCCTTCCCGTGGTGGGTGCCGGCGCCGATGATGGCGACAACCACGCCGTGCAGCAGCGAAGTTTGCATCTTGTCCACGGCGGCCGGCGGCAGGTCTCCGGGGGTCAGGTTCACGGCCCAACGGGCCAGCTGGCGAGAGATGGAATCGGGCATAAAGACCGTCCTCGTCAATTGATGGTGGAAGCGTGGGGATAAAGAATGATTCGCTCGTCGGACGTGACCAGGGGGCTCGAATGCTCCAGTGCGGTGGCAACCAGCATCCGGTCTGCCGGGTCACGATGGAACGGTTCAGGAAGGTTGTACGCCCGCACTGCGATTTCGGGGGTTATGGGCAGCAATCTCATGGAGGGGTATGACAGTCCTCTGCTGAGCCAGGCCAACGTGTCCATATTCAGGCCAATGCGTTGCTTGGCGGTCAACATTGCAATTTCCCAACACGAAACTGCGCCGATTCCAATAATTCCGGCGTCGCGGATTTCTTGTGTGATGGCGGCTCGCTGGGGTTCAGTCAGTTGGCTTGTTCCGTTCGACCACCAGACCCACACATGAGTATCCAGGATTATCACCGGTTTGTATTATCCCCTGTCCCGAAGGGCATTTAACCAATTGCGGATCCGGTGCGCGGGCCTATAGTGATTCCAATTCTTCATCGGTGAATGCGGAGTCAAACGGACGGTCGTACCAGAGCAACATGCCTTTATTGGGATGTGGTGGAACCCAACCCGGTAAGTGTTCGCCAACAATGTCTAGCGGTGCGGTCTTCCGTTCCGAAACGGTAACCTCGACCATCGTTCCCTCGGCGAACGGCAAGTTGCGTACGGTAATCGTGCCGTCCTTTTCGACCTTGGCAGTGATTTTCAGGGGATCCATGCTGCTGCTCCCGCGACCGATGCGTCCTTCCTGCGTCCTCCCGACACGGCAATAGTAGCACACGCCCGGGACCAACGCGGGCGCTGGCCGGACGACCCACTGGTTGGAAGCTAGTGGATCAGGTCGTGCAGGCGGTTCCGTAGCATGACCTTGGCTACGGCCAGCACCAGCACGGCAGCGATGAACAATATCACCATCTGCCAGGCCAGGCTTTGCAGCGCGAATCCCAGGGCGGTGGCCGCCGCCGGCGGATGTTCGGTATCGGTTACGGCCATCATCAGGATCACCACGCCCAACACGCCGGCCGCCATAATATCCGCGACCCAGTGGGAGAAGTCATCCGGAACCGGATGCCACCCAGACTGAAACATAATCAGCGACGCCACGGCGCCTACCAGCAACCCCAGCGAATGTCCGCCGATGAGATTGCGGAGACTGGCGCCGCGGGAAGAAGGATGCACAAACACGATGACCGCGCTCGCACCCAGACCGGCGGCCAGCGCGGCGTCGGCCACCGAGTCCACCATCAGCAGAACCGCGAGGATGGCGACCACAGCCACGGCAGACTGTCACAGGTAATCCTTCTGCCTCCGGAAAAAACGGACGTCGTATAGCTCCACGAACGGCGAAAGATGCAAACGTCGGCTGGTGCGACGGGGCAGCACTTGCAGCTCTCCCCGTGCCAGCAGGCGGGATCGGTAACGACCGCGCTGGTCACGCACGTGTCGGTAAAGCAGGCGTTGAGCCAAGCCGTTAGGCGAGGGCTGATGCGCGGAGTCCCCGCCGTCGTCAACGGCTCCCGATGCACTGTCGGCGGCAGATTCCGACGGCCGGCGAGGTTCTCCGGTAGCGTAGTTCGCCATAGCGGAAGATTACTGCTCCGCAACCCTACCCGGTTGCGGACAACTCACAACAACAAAGTCGCCGGTTAAGCCAGGCTGCCGGCGAAATCCAGCCAGACACGGGCGCAGGGCACTGGGAGGATGTGCTGCACGAACCCGTACACTCCGGGGAATACCACCGAACGGCCATTGGGGAACACGTCGGATGCGCCGCGGAAATCTCCCAGCACTTCCTCGCGCAACGCCGCCGCCGCAATGATCAGCACGGGCGTCTGGACATCCCTCAGCAGGGGACGCAAATCCCCCGAAGCCTGAGCCTGGAACCCGGCAACCACATGGGGGGTCGTCGCCTTCATCTGCTCGGCGTACCAGCGGGTGTACGCGGGGTCCACGATCTGCGGGTCCAGTCGACGACCGATGCTGCCTTCCACCCAGGCCCCGATGCCGTCATTTTCAATCTGGACTGCCGACTCGGCGTGGTGTGCGTCGTTGAAACTGGTGGGCGACGTGCAGGCCGTCAGCGACAGCAGGCGCTCCTGGTGCATGGTGGCGTAGCGCATGGAGATGCTGCCCCCCACCGTCTCGCCGATGAGATGGAACTTTTCCAGTCCCAGCTTGTCTACGAATTCCGCCAGGTCTTTGGCAAAGTTGTCCACCGACCAGGCGTAGCCCGGTTCCGGCACTGCCGATTGGCCCATGCCGCGCATGTCGAACCGGATGACCCGGTAGTGTCTTGCCAGGATGGGGACCCAGCCGAACCACAGCTGATGGTTTTTGGCCATGCCGTGGTGCATCACCACCGTTTCGGGTTCCGTCCATGGATCGGTGAAGTCGTCGATGGTGTAAAACAGCTCGCAGCCGTCGTCCAGTCGCAGTTTCATCAGATTACCACCGACCTCCTTGCTGATTGATGCCAGGCGGCTCGGGTTCCCGCGTGGCGCAATGGAACCCCAAACGCTCGCCGTTTTAGGATATGCCCAACTCCACGAACACGGAACGCGCAATACGCATGGCGGTGCGGGTGTTGATGTATCCACCGTACATGGAGAGATGTATAAACACTTCCATTACCTCGGTGGGCGAAAGGCCAATGCCGACAGCGCCGCGAATCCGCCGGCGCATCTGGGCGTCGTACACTCCCATCACCGTGAGCGAGGCTAGGGAAATTATCGCCCGCGCTTTGTCGTCCAGATGGGAACGGCTGTGGATCGCCCCCCAGTGGTACTCGTCCACGATGCGCTCCAGCTCCGCTTCCGGAGTATCGGAGCCGTAGCTCGGCGTACTCAGGTCACCCATGTGGTGGCGGTGAAGCTCCTGGCCCAGGGCGTGCAGCTCATCGGCATGCCGCGTGGTGTCGTATTCCGACGCCGCCTGGAAATCGATCCCCCGATCCTCGAAAATTTCCTTGGTCAGACGCAGGGCGGTTTCCACCGCGGGCACCCCTACGTAGAAGGTGGACTGGATGAAAATCTCTACCACCTGGTTCGGAGTCAATCCCACGTTCAGCGAGCGGTCAACGTGCCGGCGCAGCAGGTTCAACTCCCCCAACGCCATCAACGCCGACACCGTAGCGATGCAACGGTACCGCAGGTCCAGCCCGGGACGCGTCCATATCAAGCCAAAAAGCGCTTCGTCGATGATGCGTTTGAGGTCCGGGGCCAACTGGTCGACGCCAGGTAGCGCGTAGTGCGTCCGGTCCCCGCCCGACATAACTCCCCGCATATTCTGTCCGGCTTCATAGCGGTCATTCAGGGTTGTCAAAGCAGTCTTCCTCCTGCTGGATAGTTATGGGGTTTAGCGGCAATGGGATTCAGCGGCAATGAACGTTAACCAACGTTAGGGTGGGCGCTGGGGCAGTTAGCCGGGCCGATTATAGCACAGAGGCCCCTCAGCTAACCTCGCCCATGATATCGCTGGCGAACCAGTCCAGCCGTTCCACCGCCTGATTCAGGTCGCGGCCCCGGATGTCGAAGATGATGTGCGACACGCCAATCTCAGAATAGGTATGCACATCCTCCAGGATGGCGTCGTTGGAGCCGGAGAACCGCCGGCGCGGCCCCGATTCCATGGTCGCCGCATCGTACAGGGGCGCCTTCATGGATATTTCGATTTCCGCCGGGTCCCGGCCGGCTTGCTCGGCGAAGCGGTTCAGTTGCACCATGTCCCCCGCCAGCTCTTCCGGTTCAAGCGTCGCCGCCGGGATCGTGCCCACCGGATGCCAGCCGTCGCCCAGGGTGGCCGCCCGACGGATGGCGGGACGACTCTGGCCGCCTACCCAGATGGGCGGGTGGGGTTTCTGCACCGGCTTGGGCAAAAACTGGATGCCCGAAAACTGCACGTACTTGCCGTCAAATTCCGGATTGGGACTGGTCCACAGTTCCTTGTAGGCCGCAAGGTATTCGTCGGTCACGGCGCCGCGCTCGGCGAAGGGCGGCGCGTCCAGCGCCTCGAACTCCTCCTCCATCCAGCCTACGCCCACGCCCAGGATCAACCGGCCCTGGGACAGAACGTCCAGCGTGGCCAGAATCTTCGCGGCCAGGATGGCCGGACGGTAGGGCACAATCATCACGCTGGGCACCATGCGGATGTTTTCCGTGACGCCGGCCAGGTAGGTCAGTAGCGTGAGTTGCTCGAAGTACTCACCGCTCTCGCCGGTGGGGAACTCGCCGCCCACCGTATAAGGGTACGGCGAGTCGATCCGGTTCGGGACCAGGATGTGATCGCCGGCCACCATGCAGTAGTATCCCAGCCGGTCGCCGGTCTGGGCGATTTGCGCCACCGGACCCGGCTGAGCGTTGGGGCCGTGGTTGGGCAGATAAAAACCGAATTGCATGACATCACTCCTGATTTCCAAAGACAAGCCTATACCGTTGTTACCCCACTATTATTACCTACAGACAGCGGAAGCCCGGGATGCCGGGCGTCGGCCGGAGGTTGCGCCGAAATGTGCCTGGTTGATGATGACAGCAACCCAGGCGCTCGCGCAACTGCCGGAACTGGGAAAACCCTCCGGAACCGCGGGCCGTCGTTATAGTTTGCACTGGCGCATCGTTTGCACCGGCGCATCGAAGGCAGGCACTGTGGCCGGAGCGACCGGTCGCGAACCGTGTTTGTCGGCCTGGCTGATATAATAGCGAACGCCGGTAAACGGCCCCGCATTGAGCAAGAACGGATAAATCAAAGGAGATAACCACCATGCCCAACATCACCCTCGACCAGGCCGAAGCCGTGCTGGCCGGCGCCAAAGCCGCCGCGCTGGAGGTGGGCAAAGCCTTCAGCTTCTCCGTCGTCGACGCCCGCGGCGACCTGATTACCATGTGCAAGATGGACGGTTCCGCCTGGCGCACGCCCTACGTGTCCCGCGGCAAGGCCCGGGCCGCGGCCTGCTTCGGCGAACCCAGCGGCGACCTGACCGAACGGTCCACCACCCCAATCATGCGCGCTGTAATGGAAGTGGAGCGGGGCGAGTTCGTGCCCGGTCAGGGCGCTTTGCCCATCTACGTGAACGGAGAGCTCATCGGCGCCGTGGGCGGTAGCGGCGGCACCGCGCAGGAAGATGAGGACTGCTCCCGGGCTGGCATCGGTCGCCTGGCTGGCGCCGGCGCCAGCCGGCAACGCTTCGGCGTCGCGCCAATTGGCGTGACAAAACCCCGCCGCAGGACGCGGCGGGGTTTTCGCTGGTTCCCTAAACCGGGTCAGCGCGTGAAACGGGTCAGTCGGTGGAGCTGATTTCGAAGTGCTTCACCCAATATTCGCCCCGGTACAGGTGCTCCACCTCCCGGGCGATGTTGGCGCGGAAATCGCTGGTTTCGTATTCCCGCAGGTCATGCAGCGTCTCCCAAACGCTGACGCTGACGCCCTCGTCCGGGTCCTCGGTGCTGCGGATGAGCTGCCGTTCCCGCAGACCCTGGGGCCGGGTGGCGCCGGTGGTGACCCGTTCGTGGTAGTGGCGCTCGAATTCCTCCCAGGAACCGGCGCGCAGCTTGCCCCAAACCATTCTTATAAACATTCCGTATATTACCTCCTGGCCCATGACTCGATGTGAAATGCGGCCAAACTAATGCTCCAGGTCGCCAGCAGCGTGAGCAATGATCCTGGCCGCCGTTTCCGAGCTCATATGGCCCATGTCCAGCATAATATGATACAGCGTCGCGTCATGGGGCGATACCTTGAAGAACTTCTGGAAGAACCGCACCCGCGCCTCCTCCAGTCCTTCGAGGTAGGACTTGGCTTCGCTTTCGCCCAGGTGTTCGCGCTCCATGATGGTGACCACCCGTTTTTCCATCGGGGCCAGGATACCCACGTGGAGCACGCCCGCAGTGTCGCCCAGGATGACGTTGGCGCCGCGGCCGATGATGACCACGTGCCCGGCCTGGGCCAGGTTGCGTACCACCTCCCGGGTGGTGTCGATGAAAACCTGGTCGTTGATCCGCTGTACCCGGGATGAGGGCTCGCCGGCCAGTTCGTGGTAGGTCTCCGGCAGGGATTCGATGCCGACCCCCAGGTCGTAGTCGCCCGACACCGCGGCCCGCTCCAGCACCCGTCCGAACAGCGCCGCCACCCGGTCGCCAAACCGTTCCACCCGCTGCTCTTTGGCGATGAGGTTGCCTACCGGCGAACCGATGATGCGGGCTGCCTCGGCAAACACCATGCGGTCGACGTAGTTGAGCTTAAGGTCTCCGGCCACCATCTGGCCCACTTCGATGGAGCCGGCGCCGATGGGGCCGTTTATCGTGATTACTGGCATTATCCCAACCTCCGCCGGATTCAGTCGCTACATTCAGCAGGCGGGTTCGCGCGCCTTGGCCGGTGACTGGAACCCATTCTGGGTAAACCCAATGGCAGTTAGACTTGAACTGATGATAACATATAGAGGGTAAGCGGCTATTGATATGCCCAACTGGCGCAGGGCCTTTCGACTATTCAGTCGTTCCGGCCTTGAGCCGGAATCCAGAAAATTGGGTAGAGGCGCCATGGCTGCAATCGAGAAATTCCGCGGTTCCGGCCTTCTCCGGAACGACGCGTCCAGGGACCATCCAAAGACCCTGGCCCTTGCGGGCGGCTTTGGACAGGTTGAGGTGAGGTTGCCCGGTTTCCGGGGTCAGACCATCAGGGGGGCCCTGGTGAAGGGCTGGGAAAAGGGCCCCGATTCCCGTTTGCAGCGTATTGACAAGCCGGGCTTGTCGCAATACGATTATAAACTAATAACAATTCCGCAGTTTATGAAGCGTCGACCGGTATTGGGGCCTGCTCCGTATTGCGGAATCTGTCGAATTTGCGGTATATTCCGGTCATCAAAACCAACCGAAAGGGAAGCAATTCCCAACAGGACACAAAGGAGGAACAAATGGCAGGAAGCAACGACATCGCACTGATGGCTCACCTTCTGCGCCGGGCCGGTTTCAACGCCAGCCGCGACGAGATTGAAGCTGCGGCTGCGAAAGGTTACGACACTGTAGTGGAGGAGCTGCTGAGCCCGGCGCCCGACTCCGGCGTCGAAGACGACCTCATGCTGCGCTACCATCCCACCTACAACCACGCCGGCGCCATTGAGATTAACATCCAGAACTGGGTGTATCGCATGGTCAATACCGAGCACCAGCTCAAGGAAAAGATGGCGCTCTTCTGGCACATGATTTTCTGCGCCGGTCACTCCAAGATCGACTCCGGCGAAGAAATGGGCCGGATGATCCAGATGTTCCGCGACAAGGGCATGGGCAACTTCGGCGAACTGCTGCTGGAGCTGTCCACCAGCCCCGCCATGGTCTACTACCTGGACAACTGCGAAAGCCATAAGACGGCCATCAATGAAAACTATGGCCGCGAGCTGCTCGAGCTGTTCTCCATGGGCGTCGGCATGAACGAGGAGTTCAACTACTCCGAGGACGACGTCAAGACCTGCGCCCGCGCATTCACCGGCTGGAATATTGCCCCGGGGTACCCTCCATTCCCCTACGGGCGCAGCCCCTGGGAATTCCGGTTCGACCCGGCAGACCACGACAACTCCGAGAAGACTTTCCTGGGCCAGACCGGCAACTGGAACGGCGATGACATCCTGAACATGATCGCCGGCGAGAAGGCCACCGCCCGGTTCATCTCCCGCCACCTGTACAACTACTTCGTCGCCGACGAGGTGCCGGTTCCCAGCTGGCGCCAGACCCCGCCGAAGGACGAGGCCGCCCTGGAAGACCTCGAGCAGGCGTACTTCGACAACGGCTCCAACATCACCGCGATGCTCCGCACCCTGTTCAACTCTGACGGGTTCAAGAACGCCCGCTATGCCAAGGTGAAGAACCCGGCCGAGATGGTGGCTGGCACCCTTCGCATGGTCCGCGACCACCGGGGCGATATCAAGCCCGGCATGTTCGAGCTCAGCCAGGAGCCCAAGTACATGGGCATGGACCTGATGAATCCCCCCACGGTTGAGGGCTGGCACACCGGTCACGAGTGGATTGACTCCGGCACCCTGGTGGAGCGCATCAACTTCGCCGCCGACTACCTGGGACGCACCGAGCTTCCTGGCGTGCAGGGCATGATTTCCAGGCTCATGGCCCAGGGCGACTCCCTGAGCCCCGAGCAGTTCGTGGACACCTGCGCCGACCTGGTGGGCTGTCTGAACCTCTCCGAGGACACCCGGGACCAGCTGGTCGCCCACGCGGACCGCGGCGGCAACCTGACCCACGGCTCCGACGCCGAGCGCGCCGAGTTTGCCCGCCGGTCCGGCGAGATGTTCCAGATTATCGCCTCCACTTCCGAGTTCCAGTTCGAGTAATTCCCGCCAATCCGAAATGGGCTGACCTCGCTGTGTCGGCGCACCAAGACCACGCGCCACGCAGCGACAGCCCGAGCCAACCAATACGGGCAACGGCCCACCGACCACACGGAGGACTAACAAATGGTCTCTACCAATAAGGACAACGTTCTGGTAGTTCTTTCCCTCTCCGGCGGGAACGACGGCCTGAACACGGTCATCCCCTATAACGACGGTCATTACCGCGATTTCCGCCCCAACCTGGGCGTGCCGGCCGACGCCGTCATCGACCTGAACGGCGAAATCGGCATGCACCCCACCATGCTGCCCCTGAAGAAGTTCTGGGACGAAGGCAAGCTCGCCGTCTTCCTGGGCATCGGCTACGCCAATCCTTCTTACAGCCACTTCCGCAGCATGGACATCTGGCACACCTGCGAGCCCGACACCATCGGCACCGAGGGTTGGCTGGGCCAGGTCATCAAGGAACTGGACCCCAACAACGAGGGCCAGGGCATCACCGGCGTCAACTTCGGTCGCGGCCTGCCCCGGGCGCTGGCCAAGGAAGGCGTCCCGGTTGCCTCCGTCGGCAACCTGGAAACCTACGGGCTGCTAACCGGCATCGAGGGTGAAGACCAGCGCGCCGAGGCCCTGGAGCTGTTCAGCAAGATTTACGCGCCCACCATTGGGCAGGGCTTCGTGAACGATTACCTGCGCTCCACCGGCACCTATGCCCGCATCGGCGCCGACATCCTGGCCACCGCGCCGCCGAAGTACACTTCCAACGTGGAGTACTCCAGCAGCGTCGTCGGACAGTACATGAAGAACATCGCCCAGACCCACCTGGCCGACCTGGGAACCCGCGTGCTCTTCACCACTAGCCCTTACAACGGCTTCGACACCCACGCCAACCAGGCCCAGCTGCAGAGCGCCCTGTGGACCGACGTGTCCAACAACGTGGACACTTTCATCACGGACCTGCGGGACCATAACGCCAGCGACAACGTTACGCTGTTCATGTTCTCCGAGTTCGGTCGCCGCGTTGCGGACAACGGTTCTGGCACCGACCACGGCGCCGGCTCCGTGGCCTTCGCCGTCGGCGAGCACGTCAAGGGCGGCATCTACGGCGTCTACCCGTCGCTGGAGCCCAGTGAGCAGGTAGAGGGCGGCAACCTCAAGTCCAACATGGACTTCCGCCAGGTCTACGCCACCATCCTGGAAGACTGGATGGGTCTGGACTCCAACCCGATCAACCGCGGCGTCTTCGAGAAGGTCCCCTTCCTCTAGGCCGCACGCACCATTTGCAAACGCCACGGCGGGCTGAACCCGTCAACAGACGCGCTCGCCGTGGCTCCCAAAATTACCACGCAACTTGTGAGGGAAGTCCATGAGTACCCATCTATTTGGCCTCGTTGATACTGCCTTCAACTATAGCCACTCCGTAGGACGCAACGAGTTCAACGGCACCGGGTTCCGCAATCCGGTCGACATGGCTATCGATGATGAGGGTAAGATCTTCGTTCTCAACCGCTCCTACGAAAACCGGCCCGACGGCGTCCACGTAACCGTGGCCACGCTGGACGAAGAGTTCGTCAGCGAATTCAGCAAGTTCGGCGAAGACCCCGGCGACATGTACTGGCCCACTTCGTGCGCCCTGGACAGCAACAACAACCTGTACGTCGCGGACGAGTACCTGAATCGCATCACCATCTACGACGCCGACGGCGAATACCTCAACCATTGGGGTGAAATCGGTAATGGCCCCGGCCAGTTCGACGGCCCGTCCGGCATCGCCATCGCTGGCGACACCCTGTGGCTGGTGGACAGCAAGAACCACCGGATCCAGAGCTACGGCCTGGACGGCTCCTTCAAGAGCCAGTTTGGTGAATTCGGAACTGCCGACGGACAGCTGAACCTCCCTTGGGGGATCTGCCTGGACAAGAACGGTCTCATCTACGTGGCCGACTGGCGCAACGACCGCATCCAGCAGTTCAGTGCGGACGGCCAGTGGCAAGCCTCCTTTGGGATGAGCGGCGACGGCCCCGGCCAGTTCAAGCGCCCCAACGCCGTCACCGTCGACGACGATGGCGATATCTACGTTTGTGACCGGGAGAACGACCGGGTCCAGATCCTGGCGCCGGACGGACGCTTCCGCGCACAGCTCAAGGGTGATTACACCCTGTCCGATTGGGGCAAGACCAAGTTGAACTCCAACCCGGACATGATTCGCCAGCGCACGATGGCCATCACCAACGACGGTGGCGCCTTCGAAAAGGCATTTGCCAACCCGTGCGCCGTCAAAATCTCTCCTTCCGGCCAGATCTGTATCATCGACCACACCCGTGGCCGCATCCAGATTTATCTCAAGGAGAAGGAAGCGGTTCTGCTGTAAAGCAGCCCCCGCCTCCAACCGGCGATAAGAACGCCGCCATCGGGTATACCCGACGGCGGCGTTGGTTTCTGCACCGTGACGTTGGTCGGATTATGCTTCCGGACCTACCGGCATACCAGCGTCAATCCACGCCGCTACCTCCGCCGCTTCCGTGCGGGACAGGAACGGCCCGCGCAACGGCATGCGCCCGAAAGTGCCGCAACCCAGCCGCAGGGACCGCACCAGATGGGTCTCAGCGCCCGGCAGGCCAGGCTCGATGGATGGATAGCCGTTCAAAACCGAATTGGCCAGGTCTTCAGGCGTTTCCCACCAATACTCGTGGATGCCCGGGTACGGATCCCGGCCATGCCGGTCTATCCAGCGCTCCATGATGCCGTCCAGCAACTCCTTGACCCGGGGCCAGTACACGGGAGGCGGCTCGGTGTTATTAGCAGCAGTGCTCATACTGTGACAATCTCCAGTTTCGGATTGGTTGTTATCGCCAGATGATATTGGCGGAGACGGCGCTATCGGGGATGTTCCTGTACCGATTCCCGTTGCAGCAGCTCGATGGAGTGGGGCAACACCGGCAACACCACATCCAGGCACTCGCCCACGCCCCGAGGGCTCCCCGGCAGAGTAATGATGAGGGTGTTCTTTCGGATTCCAACCACCGACCGGCTCAGCATGGCCATGGGGGTGAACTGCAGCGTCTGGGCGCGCATCGCCTCCGCCATGCCGGGGACCTCCCGGTCCATGGCCTGTTTGGCCGCTTCCGGCGTTACATCCCGCCGACCCATTCCGGTGCCGCCGGTGGTCACCAACAGGTCAACTTCCCCGGAATCAGCCCACTCGCAAATGCGGCTTGTAATGGCTTCAGGGTCGTCGGACACCACTTCGTAACGCACTTCCTCATATCCCGGCGGCGGGAGTTTGTCGCGGATCGCCTGTCCGCCAGTATCCTCCCGTTCGCCCCGGGCGCCGGAGGTGCTGATGGTGAGAATGGCCAGTCGATACATGATCAGAACAAGGGTTGAATCAAGTATTGGGGCAGTCAAAACGCCAGGCCCCGCTGCACGCCGCCAATCATACCACACCCCGTCCACGCTGCACGGACGGCGCGACGAGACGGGCTGAGTCGTCCGTCGTTGACACTCGTGCATAGGGCTTCGTATAGTGGCCGGCACGCCGCAGCGCGGTTCGAAATCGAACGCAATATCTGTCGATGCAGTACAATGGGAACCAGGATGAACCCCCGCAAAATGCGGAGCCCAACGGTTCGAGGTTTCGTGATGCGGCACGGTTCGCCGCCCATCCGCTGGGCTTGAGTGGCATGGTGGTAGGTAAGACTCTGGCCCTTCCCGGAGGACCCGCAACCTCACCACGAGATTTGTTTACAAATTGTCTCCCCAATGGAGCGGCTGGCCGCCGAGGTATCTGATCTGCGCTGCCTGTCAGATGAGCGTACCAACGGGCATCCCTCCAACTCATAAACGTCGAATTTCTGGACCGCTGCATGACCCAACCAAACCCTCCTGACCATCAGTCCGTGTACGGCTGCATTTTCTGCGACATCGTCGCCGGCTCTGAGCCGGCCCGCATTCGATACATGGACAACGACCTCATCGCCATCGTCAATCGGCTGACCTGGGTGCCTATCATGCTGTTGGTGATGCCCCGGCGCCACATGTCGCAGCTGGAGATGTGGAGCGACGGCATCATGGCCCGGCTCGGCGACGTGGCGGCGACCCTGGGTTGCATGTACTGCCCCAACGGTTTTCGCATCCTGTCCAACTTCGGCCACGACGGTTTGCAGAGCCAATCCCACGGACACGTCCACGTCATAGGCGGCCAATTCCTGGGTCATTACGCCTGATCGACTCCGTGGCGCCCACCGACGCCCCGCCAGAGTCATCCAATGTCTACCAAGGAGAACTCATCGAAATGCCTGAAACGATCCTCTACGAAAAGACCGGCGTAGACAACCATGTCGCCATAATCACGCTGAACCGGCCCGAGGCGTCCAACGCCATCAACCGCCAGCTCCGGCGGGAACTGCAGGAAGTCATCAACCACTTCGACCATGAAGACGACGAGGCCTGGGTTGGCGTCATCACCGGCAGCGGGCGCAACTTCTGCGCCGGACGCGACCTGAAAGAACGGGCTGCTGATAATGCCGACGGTGTGCAGGCTCGCGCTGAGAACAGCATGGCGCCCGACCGCCCCCATATGTGGACGCGACCGAACAAGCCGTTGGTGGCCGCAGTCAATGGGGCCGCCGCCGCCGGAGGCTGGGCCATCGCCCAGATGTGCGACGTCCGCCTGGCCGCCGACACCGCGCGCCTTGGCATAACCGAAACCAAATGGAGCCTCATGCCGCCCTTCGCGGTGGAGCTCACCAAGATGATCGGCATCGCCAACGTGCTGGAGCTGGTCATGACCGCCGACCTGCTGCCGGCCCCCAGGGTGCAGGAGATGGGTTTCCTCAACCGGGTGGTCCCGGCCGACGACCTGCTGCCGGAGGCCATCAAGATGGCCGAAAGCATCGCCCAGAATGCACCCCTGGCCGTCCGCACCATCAAGGAACTGGCCTACAGCAGCCTGGACATGTCAATCGCCGAAATCAGCGCCAAAACCTACGTGGCCTACGATTACATCCTGACCACGGAAGACAGCAAGGAAGGCCCCCGCGCCTTCGCCGAAAAGCGTCGGCCCAACTGGCAACTGAAGTAATCGTCGCCAGACTCGCCGGCGCTGCCATCCCATATCGCCCCGCACTGGAAGGAGTACACCACCATGACTACGCAAGTACAGCCAAAGAGCAAGACCGTCACCGCCAACGGCATCAACCTGCACTACCTGGACTGGGGCACCGTGGGCCAGCCGCCCCTGGTTCTGCTTCACGGCCTGCGCGGCCACGCCCACGTCTGGGACGACGTCGCCGAATCGCTCTACCGCGACTACCACGTTTACGCCCTGGACCAGCGTGGCCGCGGCGACACCGATCACGCCCCGGGTGGCGACTACTCCACCGATGCCTTCGTGGATGACCTGGCCGGTTTTGTCGACGCCATCGGTCTGAACAAGTTCATCCTGTTCGGACACTCCATGGGCGGGCGCAACAGCATGGCCTTCGCCGGCAAGTATCCGGAACGGCTGGAGCGCCTCTGCATCGTGGACATCGGCCCGAAAATCGAGCCCGCCGGCGGCAACCGCATCACCAACGAGCTGCGAAACCTGCCGCCCGAACTCGACACCTTCGAGGCCGCCCTGGCCCACGTCCAGACGGGGAACCGGTTCGCCTCCGAGCCCGTCATGCGTCGCCGACTCACCGGTCAGACACAGCAATTGCCCAACGGCAAGATCGGGTGGAAGTTCGATCCGGAAATCCGCGAACAGCGTATCAACGGCACCGCGGCGCCGGCGGCGGACCTATGGCCCACGCTGGAGCGCATCACCTGCCCGACCCTCCTGGTCCGCGGCGCCGAGACCGACCTGCTCACGGATGAAACCGCGCAGCAGATGGTTGCCACGCTCAAGCAGGGTACCCTGGCCGAAATCCAGCGCGCCGGTCACATGGTGTTCGAGGACAACCCAGAGGACTTCATTACCGCCGTGCATGACTGGCTGGCCAGCTAGGCGATTGCGAGTCAGGCCGTTAGCTGCGGAGGTGAGAAACATGGTTGCTGCTGCGGGAAAACTGTACACGGTGAATGAATTCCTCGCCCTGCCGGAGGAAATGACCGAGGGCTGCGAGCTGCTTAATGGCCGAATCGTCAAGAAACATTACTGGAGAGATACCGAGAATGGGATGACTCCGCGGAGCCTGAATCATGCGCTTACGATTACTTACACTGCCTCGAAACTGCGAGATTTTGTTGATGAGCGGAATCTGGGCATAGTATTAACCACGCCGTCGTTTCTGGTCGGGGCCGATCGCAGCCAGTCCCGCAAGCCCGACGTTGCGTTTGTGGCCGGCTCGATACCTACGGAGCCGGAAGCCATCCTTGCGCTGGTGCCCACGTTAGCCGTGGAAATCATGTCACCCAACAACACTGTGCAGGAAATGGAAGATAAGGTAGCCGAATACCTGGCGGCCGGGACACAGTTAGTTTGGCTGACGTTTCCGGAAAGTAGGACCGTGATTGCTTTCTGGGAAGACCGGGGCGCTGTCTTCCGGCCTGGTGATGCCGTCACCGCCGAACCTGTCCTACCCGGCTTCTCTCGCCCGGTGACCGACCTGTTCCCGCCGCAACGCGGCTAACCCAGGTATCCGCTGCCTCATGGTACAATCCCAGCATCCACGATAGGCGGCCCACCCGCTGCCGAGGTACGTGAAAATATGAAAGTTTCCTTCTTCCACCTGATGCCCTATCAGGATCTGCCCGACGACTTCGCCGAGAAGCACCATTCCGCCTGGGTTGACCTACCTAACGAGAACTTCGACCCGGCCAAGGGCAATCAGTATTACGCCGACTACATCGACCAGCTCCGGTACGCCGACGAGGTGGGTTTCGATGGCGTCTGCGTCAACGAGCACCACAACAACGCCTACGGCATCATGCCTTCGCCCAACCTGATAGCGTCGGTGCTTGCCAACACCACCAACAACGGCGCGCTCATCGTCCTGGGCAACAGCCTGGCCCTCTACAACCCGCCGGTCCGCGTGGCGGAAGAAATGGCGATGCTGGACGTCATCTCGGGCGGCCGGCTGGTGGCGGGTTTCCCGGTGGGCACCTCCATGGATACCACCTTCTCCTACGGCCAGGTGCCGATCACTCTGCGTGAACGACACACCGAAGCTCACGACGTGATCATGCAGGCCTGGACTCAGCGCCAGCCGACCATCTTCAACGGCAAGTACAACAAGCTGCGCTACATCAGCATCTGGCCGCGGCCCATGCAGGAACCCCACCCGCCCGTCTGGATTCCCGGTTCGGGCAGCCTGGAAACCTGGGACTGGGTGCTGGATCGCGACTACGTGTACTGCTATCTGTCCTACTACGGCTACCTGCGCGGCTACAACATCGTGAAGGGTTTTTGGGAGCGCGCCGCCGAACGGGGCGTCGATGACAACCCCCATCGCCTGGGATTCCTGCAGCTGGTATGCGTCTCGGAAACCGACGAGCAGGCCGAGCAGGATTACGAAGAGCACGTGCAGTTCTTCTACGAGAAGATGTTGCGGGTGTACCCGCCCTACGCCGAGTCCCCCGGCTACCGTTCGCTGGAATCCATCCGCAAGTCGTTGCGTCCGCAGATGGGCGAAGAGGCCCAGCGCGCCGCGACGGAGAACAAGTGGAAGGATTACGTTGAGCAGGGCCACATCATCGCCGGCAGTCCGGAAACGGTGCGCCGCAAGCTGACTGAAGCCGCCGAGCTACTCCGCATCGGGCACCTGATGGTCCTGCTCCAGATTGGATCCATGCCGCCCGAACTGACCAGGAAGAATACCGACCTGTTCGCCAACGAGGTCATGCCCCATATCAAGGGCCTGTTCAACGACTACGACGACCCCTGGTGGCCCGAGCGCCTCAAGTCTCCCGCCGCTGAGGCCGTGGGCGACTGACCCCTTTTCGATGCAACACTCCCCCGATGCCATCGCCGCCGCCGTGTCCCGGGGACTGGCAGCGGCCAACGACGTCAGCCAGCCCGACGACACAGAACGGACGCCGGTGAAGTATGCCGGGCTGAGTGATGATTTTCGAGCTAGCGCCTGGAAGCACCTCCGCGACGACGGCGACCTCCCGCAGGCGTCCAACAAGGCATGGGGCCTGGTCGCTAAGACCGTCAAGGCCATCAGCGCCCAGCACGGCGGCATCGTCCATCAACACCGCTCCGTTTGGCAAGTTGTTCGGGAACTGTCCAGTTTGGTAGCCGAGGCGGGAGATGCCGAAACACCAGACTGGATCAGAAATTCCTTCATGGTGGCCCGTTCATTGCATTCCAATTTCTATGAGGACGAAGCCGCTGAGGAAGACGTGTACGCAGGACTTCGCCTCTGCGAGGAACTCTCTGATCGTTTGTACGATTTGTTCTGGCCGGAACGACCAGTATGATATACCCTGACGAAGCCATCGCCGCCGCGGTCGCCCGTGGATTGGCCGCCGCGCGCGACCCCAGCAAACCCGACGATGCTGATCGTGGGCCGGAAAAATACGCTCGTCTTGGCAGCGATTTCCGTGCCGGAGCCTGGAAGCATCTCCTCGAAGACGGTGATCTGCCCCAGGCTTCTAACAAGGCTTGGGGCATGGTCGCCGAGACCGTCAAGGCCATTAGCGCGCAACACGGCGGCAACATCCACCAACACCGTTCCATCTGGCAGGTTGTACGCGAATTGTCGGACCTGGTCGCTATATCGGGTGGTCCCGATACGCAAACCTGGATCAACAATGCCTTCCGAACCGCTCGCGCCCTGCATTCTAACTACTACGAGGATGAAGAAAGTGCGGGCGAAGTCAGGGCGGGACTCCGGCTATGCGAAGAACTGTCTGATCGTTTGTACGATTTGTTCTGGCCGGAACGACCAATCACCTGAACCCCCATTGACCAGGAGCTACCATGGGCGAAAAATTGCAACAGGGCGACCGTCTGCCAGAGCTGACGCTGAACCTGATCGACGGCCAAACGCTGGCGCTGCCGGACGCGATGTCTTCCCGTTACCTGGCGTTGCTGTTCTACCGGGGCGTGTGGTGACCCTATTGCGCGCGGCAGTTAGCCGCATGGCAGGAGAACAGCGCCGCCCTCGCCGAGATGAGCGTTGAGATCGTCGCCGCCAGCGTTGAGCCCAAAGAAGTCGTGGAGGAGATGGCGACCAAATCGGGCGTCAAATTCCGGATGGCCTACGGCGTCACACCAGAGGACGCGGAAACACTGGGTTCCTGGTGGTCGGATCAGCGCGACGGGTACATCCAGCCCACCGAGTTCCTGCTGGGGCGCGGCGGCACCGTCCTGGGCGCGATGTACGCCAGCGGCCCGGTGGGACGCATCAGCCCCGACGAAGCCGTGCACTTCATCGAGGGCCGGGAGCGTCGCGGGTAGGTCCACCGGCGCGGCCAGCCAATGATGAACATTCTGCGCGCTTTGAATGTCAGGCCACTTCCCGAGTCCCAAACCCACGGTCCAACCAACATCGGAGGGCTCCTTTTCGTTTCCCTGCTGGTGATGCTGAATCTGCCGCTGGTCATGGCCGGCATTACTGGTATGGACCAGTACGGATTTTTCACGTTGGAGCCCCTCGCGGTGCGTCCGATACCGATGGCGCTCTCTGCCGGCCTGAATATAGCGTTGGCGGGTCTGGCATACTTGGCGTATTCGATGCTCCGAAGGAGAGTTATGAGTCATGCGCATGATTATCGGTATTTTACTCATCCTCACGGTGTATTTTCTGCCTGCCGGCGTCGCAGTGCTGAGAGAAACAGATAACTCCACCACGGTCATTTTGCTCAACGTTTTGATCGGGTGGACCGGTATCGTCTGGATAATTTGCCTGATTATGGCGTTGTCAGGCAATAAGACCCGACAGCCCGGACGTGCCTAGCCAGTCGCGTCGAGTTTGCTGTTATTGCCAGCTACGAATCCATCGGCGGGCAAAGGATGAGGCAAGGGTGGAATCCCAACGCTCTCACTGCTGATGGGAACGGTGGTCGGTTTGGTGTGGACGGTTGCACTGTATCTTGTGCCGGGCATCAACATCTTTATTCCTCTATTGGGAGGGCTGGCCGGCGGCGCAATAGCCAGGCGGGGCGTAGAAGGTGGGAGGGAGTAGGAGGGGGCTGGGGGAGGGTGGAGTCGTCGAAATCAGGATTCGCTGCGTTGATTTACCAACCCAAAGAGAGGATGTCCCCGATGCTGACGACCTTTTGGAAACGGACCGACGGCTACTCTTCCACCGCCTCCACCCGCACGGCGCACACCTTGTACTCGGGTATGTGCGATTCGGGGTCGTAGGCTGCGTTGGTGAGGAAGTTGGCTGCCGATTCGGCCAGCCTGACGAAGGGTACAAAAATCTCGCCGGTCCGCATCCGGTAGGTGTAGCGTGCCACGCCGGTTAGCGACCCCCGCCGTGAACGCACCTGTACCTGGCCCCCGTCCTGCAACCCGAACCGCTCGCCATCCAGCGGGTTTATCGACACCTCCAGCGCCGGAGACCGGGCCATCAGCCCGTCCACCCTCCGTGTCATGGTCCCGCCGTGCCAGTGGTAGAGCACCCGCCCGGTGTTCAGCACCAGCGGGAACCGTTCCGACGGAGTCTCCGCCGCCAGGGGCCCTTGCTCAAAGGCTACAAACTTCGCCCGGTCGCCCCGGGGGAAATCGTCGGCGTATAGATACGTCGTGCCAGGATGCTCCGGCGAGGGGCACGGCCACTGGATGCCACCCTCAACGTCCAGCCGCTGGTAAGAGATGCCCGACAGTATGGGCGTCAGTTGGGCCATCTCGTCGAAAATCTCCGACGGGTTTCCGTAGGTGAATTGCTCAGCCCACGGCAACCCCAGCCGGTCCGACATCCGGCGGCCCAGGTCGCACACGATGTCCCAGTCGGGCCGGCTTTCGCCCACCGGCGGTATGGCTTGCCGTACGCGCTGCACCCGCCGCTCGCTGTTGGTAAAGGTGCCGTCCTTCTCGGCAAAGCTGGTGGCCGGCAGGATGACGTCGGCCAACTCCGCCGTCTCGTGCATGAATATGTCCTGCACGACCAGGAATTCCAGCCGCCGGAACAAATCGTCGGCACGGTTCAGGTCAGGTTCGCTGAGCAACGGGTTCTCGCCGGTGATGTACATCGCCCGCACGCCATCGTCACGCTCCATCGACTCCACCATCTCGGTGACCACCAGGCCGGCGGTATCGGGCAGCATCCCCATCGCTGCCCACGCGTCACCGAACCGCGCCAGCGTGTCGGGAAGCAAACCCTGATATCCAGGCAGAGAGTTGGGCAGGCAGCCCGCGTCGCCGCAGCCCTGCACGTTGTTCTGGCCCCGCAACGGCGAGATACCCGATCCACGGCGACCCAGCTGCCCAGCCACCAGGGCCAGGTTCAGCAGGCTATGGGCGTTGGCCGTGCCGTTGGTGTGCTGGGTGATTCCCATGCCCCAGATCAGGCACGATCCACCGCAGCCTACGCTGGGGTCGCCTCCCTTCGGCACCGGCGGGCGGGCAAAAATCCGTGCCGCCTCCCGGATGTCTTCGGCAGAAACGCCGGTGATTGACGCCGCGCGTTCCGGCGTGTATGAACCAACGACCGAGAGCCAGTGGTCGTAACCCTCAGTGCGGTTACGGACGAAGTTGTCATCGGCCAGTCCCTCCGACACAATCACCTGGGCCATGGCGTTGAGCAGCGCCACGTCGGTGCCGGGATAGGCCCGCAGCCACAGGTCGGCGTAGTCGCACATGTCGATGCGCCGGGGGTTGATGACGATGAGCTTCGCCCCGCGCTCCACCACGGCCCGACGCATCCGCGAGGCTGCCACCGGATGGTTGGACGTTGGGTCGCAACCGATCACCACCAGGCAACCCGCGCCCTCGTAGTCAGTGTAGGAATTGCTGGTGGCGCCGCTGCCCAGCGACGTCAGCATGGCTTCCACCGACGGGCTGTGACACAGGCGGGTGCAGTGGTCGATGTTGTTGCTGCCCATGACCAGACGGGAGAATTTCTGCTGCACGTAGCCGTCCTCGTTGGTGGCCTTGGCCGAGCAGAGGGTGGCGAAGGCATCGCCGCGATATTCGGCCAGCCGGCTGGCCACCAGGTCCAGCGCCTCGTTCCAGGTTGCCTCACGAAACGGCCCGGTGAACCGCTCGCCGTCGCGGATCAAGGGCGTCCGGATGCGGTCGGGGTGCTGGGCGAAGGTGTAACCGAACCGACCCTTGACGCACAGCATGCCCACGCTTGACAGGTTGTCGGGGTCGTCGTGAGACGCCACGATGCGGTCGGTGGCGTCGTCCACCTCGAGTTGGATGCCGCAGCCGACGCCGCAGTATGGGCAGGTCGTGCTGACGGTGTGGGTCGGCGCGTCGACCGGCGCCGGCTCCTTGACGCTGATGGCGCCGGTGGGGCACACGCTGAGGCACTGGCCGCAGGTGGTGCAGATGCTCTCCGCGAGGGGTTTGTCCCCAGCCGTAGCGATGCGGGCCGACGCGCCGGCGCCCAACACGTCGATGGCGCCGATGAACTGGTGCCCGGTCTGGCAGGCGTTGACGCAACGGGCGCACAATATGCAGGCGTCCATCGCCAGGTTGAACACCGGGTTGGATGTATCGGTTGCCTGTCGCTCCCGCGGTTCCCATCGCCGGCCAGCGATGCCGTGCAGCTCCGCCGCCGCCGACAGCAAGCCGTAGCCATCAACTCCCCTTTCCCTTGACGGGAGAGGTTCAGGTCGAGCGTCCCCAGTCTCCACCACGAATTCCGTCTCGCCACGGGGTAGCACCAGGGTCAGGGGCATACTCCCCTGGCCCGCCGGGAGAGAGGCCGGGGGTGATTGGCGTTCCCGGTTCACCATTCCCAGCGTCAGCTGGACGACGCCGGAGCGGATGCGGCGCACGTCTTCGGTGTCGGTGCGGATGGCCATGCCGTCGGTGGCAGGCACGGAGCACGACGCCGGAAAGCCGCGCACTCCGTCAATCTGCACCAGGCAGGTACGGCAGGCCCCGATTGCCGGCATGTCCGGGTCCTTGCAAAGCTGGGAGATGGCCACGCCGGCCGCATTAATCGCGTCCAGCGCGGATGCACCGACAGAAACGGAGACGGGATGACCATCCACGCTGACGACAATGGCTGGGGGAGCGGGGGGTTTGATTGTGGTTGTCATGGTTGGGTCAGCGGATTTCACCCTCACCCTGACCCTCTCCCGTCAAGGGAGAGGGGACTAACGATCATTATTGCAGGCGCACTGTGGCGATCCGCTGCGCTCCCTATCCCTCGAAGTACCCTTCTTCCTGGAACAATTCGGCCAGGCGGGCGATGCCTTCCCGAATCTCGTCGGGAGAGTTGTGACTGTAGGTGAGCCGGAAGTGATTGTTGCGTCCCCGGTCTGACCGGAACATGCCGCCTGGATTGTATTTCACGTCCCGCTCCGTGGCTTTGATGAGAGTCCCCCAGGTGTCGGCGCCTTCCGGCAACCGGACGAAAATCATCATGCCGCCCTGGGGTTCCGTCCACTCACAGAAGGCGGGGAAGTTGGCGGAAAGCGCCTCCAGCATGGCGTCGCGGCGTACCTGCAATGCTTTACGCACCGCTTCGATGTGCTCGGCCTCGTGATCGCGCATGTACTCGTAGACGAGCATCGTCGCCAGGTGGCTGGCGTTGCGTCGCGGCAGGTTCTCGGCGTTGACCTGGGGCAGCGCGGCAGTTACGGCCGGCGGCAGAACGCCAAACCCGACCCGCAGACCACACCCCAGCAGCTTGGTGAACGATGATACGTACATCACGTCGGCGTCGTCCCGCATCCCCGACATGGCTGGCGGCAGCGGGTCGCCGTCGATGCGGAAATCGGCGTAAGACTCGTTCTCCAGGATGGGCACCTGGTGCCGCTCCGCCACGTCCAGCAGGGCGTTGCGCCGAGCCTCCGACGTGGTGTAACCCAGCGGGTTCTGGAACACCGGTATCGTCCAGATGAACTTCGCGCGGCGGCCACCGGCTTCCAGTGAATTCAGGATATCTTCGGCGGCGTCGGGCAGCATCCCGTCCTCGTCCGACGGGACGTGGATGGGCTCGGCTCCCCGTTCCATCATCATCCGCAGGCTGCCCATGTAGGTGAATTCCTCCACCAGCACCGGATCGCCGGGGTTGATGAACGAGTCCAGGATGATGGTAATGGACCCGCCGGCGCCGTCGGCGATGAAAACGTCGCCGGGGGAGGCGTTGAACCCGCGGTTGGACGCCAGGCGTTGGGCAATCAGCTCCCGCAGTCCGGCGTGACCGCCCGTGGGCGGGTAGGCGGCCAGAGACGCGGGGCCTCCGGCATCCAGACCGGCGCGGATGGCGGTCAAATATTCGCTGGCGTCGATCACCTCGGGCACCGCATTGGTCACCGAGAAAATGTACTTCACCTGGGCGCCGGCCCCCTCCGGCGTCGCCACCGAACGGGGCAGGTTGCGGGAGAACAGGCTTGCGTAATCCACCATTTCACGGCCTCCGAGGGCGGGTGTGTGTTATATGGGAGACGCTGCGGCTCAATCGTTACGGAATCGACCCACAATCGTCGGACGACCGCACTGCAACGGCGACGGTATGCTCAGTTGGCCCGAATCATAGCAGGTTGGTGCGGCGTGGGATACCGTGCTTCGACAACTCCCTTAGCGAGCAGTCACGCCAATCCTTGGGCTTCCAGAAACTCTATCGTGGTGGCCGCGTAAACTTCGGGATTCTCCATTTGCAGAAAGTGAATCGTATCCAGAACGCAATCGTAGTCCGCATCCGTACAACACCGTCAGCCCGTCGCCACCACGCCGGAGGAGGCGAGGCGTTGGGCTACCCCTTTCCGCACCAACGGAATCAGCTCCTGTCCGTATTCGGCGGCGTCGGCCAGCGGGTCGAATCCCCGGATGATGAACGCCGAGCAGCCCAGGTCGTAGTAAGCCAGCAGGGAGTCGGCTACCTGCTGTGGCGTACCCACCAGGCAGGTGGTGCTGCCCGATGCTCCGCTGGCGGCGGCGATGGGCATCCACAGACGCTCATCGTGCACGTTGCCCTCAGCCGCAAAACGCAACAGGCGCCACGCGCCTTCAGACTGAGGACGCGTCGGCACGCCCGGGGTGATGCGCCCGGCGGTGGCCGCTTTGATCCGGCCCAGGATGGCTTCCGCCCGCTCCCACGCCCTGGCCTCGGTCTCGGCCAGTATGGGCCGGGCCGACAGGCTGAATCGCATGAGCGCCGGGTCGCGGCCGGCGGCAGCCACGCGACCCCGCACGTCGGCAATGCGCTCGGCAATGGACTCCCGCGGTTCGCCCCACAACGCAAAGAGGTCGGCGCGCCGACTCGCCACGTCCAACGCCATTTCAGAAGCGCCACCAAAGAACAGCGGCACGTGAGGGTCCTGACGGCACCGGGCCTGACTGTAAGCCCCAGCCAGTTGGTAGAACTCCCCGTCGTGGTCGAAAGGTTCCGTCTCCGTCCAGATGCGACGCATCACGTCCAGGTATTCATCGGTGCGCCGGTACCTCGCGTCGTGGCCCAGCCAGTCCCCGTCCTGCCGCTGCTCCAGGTCATTACCGCCGGTGATGATGTGCAGTGCGATGCGACCGTTGGTCAGTTGGTCCAGCGTGGCCGCCTTTCGTGCTGCCAGCGTGGGCGCGACGAAACCGGGCCGATGAGCGATGAGATACCCGAGCCGGGTAGTATGAGCTGCGGCGT
This sequence comes from Dehalococcoidia bacterium, assembly GCA_965220105.1. GTDB lineage: Bacteria > Chloroflexota > Dehalococcoidia > Lucifugimonadales > UBA3495 > Bin87. The sequence goes on from OZ244811.1 coordinate 1,730,961, forward strand.
AGCCAGCCACCTCAAACCCGTCCGGGGTGGACGACGAATAGCCGGTGAGCACCAGGTCGAAGCCGGCCGCTTCATGAGTACGCGCAAAGTCCAGGATGTAGTCCGGGTCCACGCCCGACGGCACCTCGGCTCCCGGATTAATGCCACCCCCGAAGAGACTCAGCGTAGCCCCCCGGTTGGACGCGGCCTCTCGCACCACGCCAATCATCCCGACAATGGTCACGCCGCCGTCGTTGTAGACGCTGGGCGTCGCCCCCGCCGATCCAATTCCGTTACCGCTGGCCCCCCCGTTATACGCCATCTCGCTCCCGCTCCCGATAGAGGGTGATTTACGGCGTCAGTTTATCGCAGAAATGATAAGAGGGGCGAACGCCTGGCCCGTTCTCCCTGGGCAACCCTTTGGCTAACCTGTCATTGCGGGGGCAAAGCGACGCGGCAATCCCCGCGCCGGCTCCACTACCCCCACCGCCGAAAATAACCAAAATTCGCCTTGTAAATACTATTGACAACTATCGTCGCAGCGTATATTCTATATTCAAGGTGCTGGGGTTGCTGGGAAATCCCACCCACCGAACCCGATGGTTACGAACCGTCGTCATTGCAGGAGGTTAGAAGTGGTTTCGTTGATAACGCTAAACCATAAGTGGCATTTCCCCTGTAAAAGCCCTGTCGGCCAGGGCATCGTGATTCGATGAATCGCTGCCGCCGACGGGGAAACCAAAAGCATCAGGCGAGCCGTTGGTAAAAACATGAAGGCCACGCGCCAGACCAGGCGCTCAGGGAAGGCGGGCAGATCGGTCGTAAGACCGGCCAGCGGACGGCCATAGCCGATGGATAAAACGAGGCCAGGACACCGTAACTGGGTCCTGGCACTCTTTTTGCCTTAACGGCAGGGGTATGGAACGTTCGAAGCTCCTGCCCTTCATCCCCGCACAAAAAGTAGCGTCCCCTTCCCCACAGAATGAGACGAGCGTTGGCAACGCCCTCCGGCGTCCGTCCGGGCTAAACGCTTTTGGGCAAGTGCACGTTCATCAGTTCGATAAACCCGTTCATGTCGTAGTCGGCCATGTTCAATCGGCCCAGTTCGGCCATTACCGCCTCCCACGTAACCGGAACCGCTCCGGCCTGGATTATCCGTTGCATCCCGCGCTCATGAGCGTCGATGCTGGTTCCGCCCGACGCATCGGACACGGCGTACACCTGGTAGCCTTCGTGGAGCAGGTCCAGCGCGGGGAATACCAGGCACACTTCCGTCCAGAGGCCGGCCATTATCAACTTGCGTCTGCCGGTGGCAACCACCGCCTCGCGGAAGGCCGGCTCTTCCCATGCGTTCACTTTCGAGCGATCAACGGCGGACACGTCGGGCAGAGCCAACTTGAGCTCGGCAATTGTGTCCTCCTGATAGCCCGCGTTCACCCCCACGGTGGTCAACACAATGGGCAGCCGAAACAAGTTTCCGGTCTTGGCCAACGCCAAAACGTTGTTGACCAGTATCTCCCGACTGACTGATTTTGTGCCGTCGATCAATCCCGGCTGGAAGTCAATCAATATCAATGCCGAATTTTCAGGCGTGAGCAGATGGTCGGTTTTGGGGTCCCGTGTGGTCTGAGTAGTCATTGCGACCTCCGAGCAGCGTGATTTTTGAAGCCGGTGAACCGGAAGAAGTTACTGGGTGTCCTGCTGATTACATCGTGCTTATATCGGATCCTCCGCGGATTCTTCGTGGGTCAGGATTTTTTCCAACAACCGCACCAATTCCGCCTGCTCCGCACTATCGAGCCGGCCAGCGAACTGGTCATTGTTGGCGTACACCAGGTGAGCCAACCGGGGCACCAGCTCCCGACCGGCGGCGGTCAGCGTGATGCGGACGTTGCGGCGATCCCGGGCGCTGCGCCGCCGCTGGGCGTAACCCTTGGCAACCAGTCGGTCAACCTGGCGGCTGATGGCGGCAGCGTCAACCGGGATACATCGGCACAATGTTGATATGGAGTTGGCCTCGCCGTTGTAGCACGTCTCCATGATGGCCCACTGCGCCGCAGTTATGTCGAACGGCGTCAGGCGTCGATTCAGGCTGTTCTTCATCGCAGATCCCAAGGACCCAACCCAAAACCCCAATCCGTCCTGCGCGGTGATGCGCTGTTGCGTGGCCATGCGCTCATTATAATTGACTTATCAATCATTGTCCAGTCTATTATTGATAAGTCAATTAGTTGGCAACGCAGGCAGAAGTAGACGCGGTCGGCTCTTGAAATATTTTTGCCGGGTGGGGTCCCGGCGACCAGCCTTAACGCGCCGGCGGGTTATCCGGCAGCGGCAGACCGGCGGCCGCCAGCGTCGCCCGATACTGCTCCGGAGTGTTGACGTCCCACAGCAGCTCAACGGCACCCAACTCAACACGCTGCGTGGCGGCCTGATGCTGCTGCGTGACCGCCCGCATCCCCTGGGTCGCCTCGTCGATCTCCAGCAATTCCGGTAACAGGCTCCTGCTGAGGACGTTGGGGTGTCCACCCTTGCCCCGGCAGGTCGGAATGGTAATCACGGCGCCATCGGCAGACCGGTGAGCATCCAGGACACGCCGGATGATGCCGGCGCTGCGAGGTTGGTCCACGTTCAGCATCAGTATCGTTCCCGATTGCGCCGCGCTGCCGCCGATGGCCTGCAGGCCCGCCTTGATGGACGTCGTCTTGCCGGAGGCGAAATCGGGGTTGTGCGCGCAATGGACGGCGCCCGCCTGATACACCTCCCGGTTCGCGCCGATGCGGGCCTGCAATTCGTCGCCGCGATGGCCCAATACCACCACCACCTCATCGGCGCCGGCTTCGCGCAGGGCCACAATCTGGTGGATAATGAGGGGGCGTCCGCCCCAGTCAAGCAGGGCCTTCAGCGTCCCCATTCGACGGGACACGCCCGCCGCCAGCAGGATGGCCGACGTGAAGCCGCCGGCCTGCTCGGTCTCATCCATTTGCCTTGCTTGCACCGTGGCGGCGGCGGCCCGGAATCTGACGGACGCAGCGGGTTAATCGGCCGGCATCCCCATCGCGCGGTTGGCCCGGCGTTCGGCCCTTTCCAGGTACCAGTCGTCCATCGTCATTGGGCTGCCCTTGCCACCACGTCGCGCCATGATGACCTCGGCCATGATGCTGACGGCCAGTTCTTCCGGCTCCAACGCCCCGATGTCCAGCCCAATGGGCGACTTCACTTCGGCCAGGCGCTCCCGCGGGATGCCATCCTGCAACAGCCGCTGGTAAATCATCAACGTCTTGCGGCGGCTGCCCAGCAGTCCGACATAGCGGGCGCGGGAGGTAAGCGCCGACTCCAGGGCCACGTCGTCAAACCAGTGACCTCGCGTCGCCACCACCACAAAGCTGTTGACGTTGATGTCCAGATGGGTCGCCCAGTCGGTATAGGGCGTAACGATGGTCTCTTCAGCGTAGGGGAACCGTTCGGGGTTGGAGAAATCCGGCCGGTCGTCCACGATGTAGACCCGGTAGCCCAGGCGATGGGCCAGGTCCGCCGTGGCCTTGCCCACGTGGCCGCCGCCCACCATCACCAGCGTCGGCGGCGTGGTGAATCCTTCCACGAAGAGCTCGGTCTTGTCGTCGATGCTCACCGCTTCGTTGGCGCCCACCGCAGCGACCCGGGAAGCAACCTCCAGGGCCAGCTCATCAAGGGCAGACGTCCCGATGCCGCCGGCCACCGATCCGTCGGAGCGCAGCAGCAGCTTGGCGCCTAGTTCTGCAGTGTCGCCATCGGACCTGACCACGGTAGCCAGGGCGGCCGGCTCAGCGCCGTCGTAGGCGCCCAGCAGCTCGTGGCCAATGTCCGAGAAGTCGTCCGGTTCCCGGAAGGGTTCCAGGTAGAAGTACATCGTGCCGCCGCAGACCAAGCCGTCCCGCGCGGCGATATCCTCGTTGAGGTAGTAGTCCTTGAACTCGGGGCCGCCCTGGTTCCGCAGAATCTCCTGCGCGGCGAACCAGATGTCGCCTTCCACGCAACCGCCGCCCAGAGTGCCCACGGCGGTGCCGTCCTGGCGCACCAGCAGCATCGCGCCCGACTTCTGGGGCGTTGATCCCTTGGTGCGGACGACCGTCGCCAACACGCACGGGTTGCCCGAATCTACCTGATTGACCGCTTCCTGGATTACTTCACGCACGCCGTCACCTGCCTGAATGCCGCCACCGACGAATACCTTACCGATACCTGGCCGTCGTCTCTGCAAACGGTTTCGTCGGCCCTTGAGTTACTATCCCGATTATACTCTCCAATCTACACCCATACCAACAACCCCCGCGACTGGCCCAGCGTCATTCGGCTGCCCACTTGGGTAAACCCCAGCTCATCCTGAGCTTGTCGAAGGATCACCCTTTGCACAGGCAAGCGGGTCGTGGAGGAGGCTTACGATGTCGCCCGGTAACCCGTCGCAGTTCATGCCGTGGCGCGCTACAATGCGTTCTTCCCGCGCGCATACCTCTGCCCGGCGGGATGTCAACTAGACCCGACGCACCGGCATTCGCCAGTCCCGGCAGAAAAGCGCGCCGCAGCGCCGTTTGCGTGGTCATTTCCAGCGGCGCCAGGAGCGGATCACTGCGTGTTAGCACAAAACGGGCTGAGTCCACATCCAGCTGGACGTTGTAGTCCTCCGCGTTAGACCATCGTGGAAACCCTGGGTACGGCCCTCTTATGCAGCCGCCCGTCAGGATCAGATTCGCGTCGGCAAGGCTCCCCGAGTGCGCATGTTCGACCAGCGCCAGGTTTGAATATGGTCCGGTACCCGCGATGACAGCGCCTTTAGCGATGCTGGCCCCAATCGGCTCTGCTGCGTCTTCGGGAGGACCGACCACCGGTTGGACGGGTTCTGGCCAATCGTCCGACTCCGGAGGATAACCGGATCTATAGCGAAACTGGCCAGACGAAACGTCAACACCAGCGGCTAGCGAAATGCTCTCGCGTCTTTCCAACTCCAGCACGCACCGAACATAACCGGCCCGCCGGCCCTTGTGGACGGCGACAGTTGTGATGCCAGCAATTTCCACACCTGGCGCACGCAACAAGAGCGCCAACGCGCACAGGTCGTCAATGTCACCGCCGATGTCCGTATCAAGGAGAATCCGCCCATTAAGGGTCGGGACACTCCGGGCGCCATGTTTGGCGCTTTGGGCGCAAATTGCCTTACCGGTAGGGCGGTTTCGTGAGGTCGTGTGGCAAACCTGCGGCACGGCGCGATTGCCTGGAGGCTGCTTTAAGGTAATTGTGGACTCCGCGCGGCCGTGGCCGCGGCTGCGCTTCACCTCGTGGGTGGCAGCCGAGGTGTTGTCGCTGTGCAGCACTTGGGGGACGCCGCCCAGGGTCCAGAGGGCCTTCTGCGGACCCTGCTGCAAGGCCAGGAAGGTCTCTCACCGGCGGCCACCTCGGCGTAACGCCACCCCGAGTGGCTGAGTATCAGCTCGAACAGCAGATGCCGGTAGGGCTGGCCGGCGATGGTCACCTTGAGTTCCCCGCAGTGGGTGAAGTCAATCTGGGCTTCCCGATCCGGCGGATGCTCCTGGGGAAAGTACGCCTCCCGCTCCGGATCGTGCGGCGCCCGCCTCGTGAGCCTGTCGAACGGCCTGCAATCGTCGCTGCAGGGTCCGCAACTGGGCGTCGCTGAAACGGCCGGTATACTGCTCCGCCAGCCACTCGATAATTGTCGTTGCCATCAGCTTGCCCGCCTGGTTGCCCCGCAGCAGCGGCTCAATCTGAATCCTCCCACGCCCCGTTGAAGGTGTGGGGCCGAGTGCGCCATCGGCGCTCCTGATTTATCTCCGACGGCAACGGGCGACTCTGCCACTTCCGTGCCGAACGCACGCTCATACCGGTCTAGGCGGCCGCCGTTACCTGGGTTTTTCCTTCTATTCGTCTCTGCCTCAACAATGCGACTTGTCGGTCTGTGATCAATCTGGCGCCTCCGTACCGGATGACGTATCCACAACGACCGGCAAAAATAGTCGTCGCAGGAGGCAAGACTAATTGTCGTTAATCAAGTACTGCCGGTCCATCTCCCGCATCAAGGCCAAGTCCTCGCCGGAGGCTTCCCTGGCCGATAGTACAGGCTGGAACGGGCCATTTCCAGCAGGGCGCACTGCCGCGCTATCGACAACGCCAGGTGCTCCCGGTCCACCATCCCCCGCCGCTGGGCCAGGCTCAAGGACTGAACCTCCCCGAGAAGAAATCCCGCTCCACCTTCAGCGGTCCGATTTCTTGGTACAATCGGGCGGTCAGCGCGGGGTCGCTACTGGCCTGCTGCTCTTGCCCGTTGCTGAACACGCCGGCGGCTCCCACGGTCAGGGCTTGCTTCCAGGCCTGAATCTGGCTGGGGTGGACCCGGTACCGGGCCGCCAGTTGGGCCACCGCCTCCTCCCCCTTCACCGCCTCCAGGGCCACCTGGGCCTTGAAAGTCGGGCTGTGCTTCCTCCGTTGTTTCGACATTTCCCACTCCTTCTCGACAGCGACAGCTGCCTTCAGTTCAAGAGCAGGACTCTCGCTTAGCTACCAGTCCAGTTTCCCGGGTCCGCGTCAGTCCGCGCCAGATTGACCTGTTCTTCGGCACCCCGTCCCCCGGGAACGAGCAGGCCAGGAAACCGTACGCCGACAACCGCTTTACCGTGACGCGCCAGCTGCGCTACAGCAACGACAACACCCAGTTGACCTTGGATTTGGGACTTGTCATTAACAGCCTGCCCATCATCACCTTCAAGCTGAAGAACAGCCTCACCAAGCAGACGGTGGACGGCCCCATCAACCAGTACAAGGAGCGTCACAACCCCCGGGAGCCGCTGTTCGAGATGGAGCGGTGCCTGGCCCACTTCGCGGTGGATGACCACGAAGATTGGTTCTGCATCCGCCGGCGGGGCAAGCGGTCCTGGTTCCTCCCTTTTAACCTGGAGCATATCGACGGGCGCGGCAACCCGCCCAATCTCAACAGCCTCAAGACCGATTACCTGTGGAAGCGGGTACTCGCCCGGGATAGCCTGACCGACATCATCGAGAACTACGCCCAGATCGTCGAATCCCAGGACCAAAAGACCAAGAAGAAGGCGCGGAGTCAGATCTGGCCCCGCTACCACCAGCTGGACGTGATCCGCAGGCTGCTGGCCGACGTGGGCGCCAAGGGCGCCAGGGGCGTTGGCGTCCGGTACCTGATCCAGCACTCGGCAGGCATCGGCAAGTCCAACTCCATCGCGCGGCTGGCCCACGAGGCCATCGGGTTGGAGCAGGACGGCCCGCCCGTCGTCGGTACCGCCATCGTTGGGTGACTTCATCCCCAATTCCCTTCACGGTACAGTCAAAGCCAAGACCAGCAATGCTTTGACACAGATCTCGTGGCGATCTTGGTTCTACGAAAACGATGACCTGGTCGATAACTTTGGATCATCGTGCCTGGGCTGCATAAACCGCAGCTCTGCGGGTTCGCACCACCTGACGTTCAATCAAGGCCTGGGGGTGTCCAAGCTCCGCATCTACGGCTCCCATGTCTTCCGCAAGGACTCCAACAATAACTGTTCAGACTTGAGGGGAAGTGAGCAATTGTTGGCAGGCGGACAGCGGGTTGTGGCCCTGGGCCCGCCAGGCGCCGAAGATTGAGGCCAGGGTCATCTTGGTGTCAGTGCCCTGGGGTGAGCGGGTGCCCCCGCTGACCTTGCGGCTGATGACTAGATGGCGCAGGCTGCGTTCGGCGGCGTTGTTGTCTGAAGGCGCTGCGGGTTCGGCCACGAAGACGAAGAGTTCTTTGAGGTGGCGCTCGATGCATCGGCACAGCCTGGCCTGGGTTGCCGACGGGTCGTGCCGGAAGGGTTGGCAGAGGGCCAGCAGTTGTCGTTCCAGGGTCAGTTGGGCGGTGCGCTGCGGCTTGGCCTGGGGATGAGTGAAGGCTTTGGCCCGATCGTAAATCCCGTGGACGGCGTCGGCCCACCTGGCCAGTGGCGCATCCTCGGGGTAGCGGGCGCGCTGGTCGTGGATGTCCCGCAACAGGTGGGCCCAGCAGCGTTGCTTGGGACCGTCGTAGTGGTGGTAGGCGGCGTAGAAATCGCTGACCAGCACCCTGCAGAACTCGTCGCCCAGGACTTCATCCACCACCGTCTTGCCCCGGCCCCGTCGCAGGAAGTACCGCTGGGTGGGCGTGCTGAAGGTCCACACGTAGCCGTTGTGGCCGTCCTCCCGCCAGCCGGTCTCATCGGCGTGGACCACTGGGCTGCCGCGGATGTGTTCCAGTATGCCCGCCACCACAGCCTGGGCTTTTCGTGCCACCTGGTGCGTCGCAGCTACGATGGCCCCCAGGCTGAGGCGTAACCCGTGCACGGCGTCCAGATACCACCTGATGGTGCGGACGGGCAGCCGAGCCTCCTCCCGCAAGGCGGCAATCAGGCTGATGATGTTGGCCCCCAGACGCTGCTTGCCCAGTGCCACGTCGTCCGTTGCCGCTCGGGGCGTCCAGTGGCGTCGGCACCGGGGACAGATGCGGGCGATATAGACGTGCTCGGTAACCTGCACCGGAACCTGGGGCAGGTCAATGACTTCCCGAGTGCGCTGGGCCCAACCGCCGGACAACCGGGTCCCGCAGTCGGGGCACTGATCCACCGTGTGTTCTACCCGCTGGGTGGGCGTCATGCGGGCCCGGGCAAAGCCGTGGGGCCGCGGCTTGCGTGGCGATTTGGGCTGGGCAGGCTTCCGGTCGGCTTTGGGTTTCAGACCGGGCATCCGACCCGAGCCCCTGGCTTTGGCCTCCCCTTCCAGCTGGGCAATCCGTTGCTCCAAGCGCTCGATGATGGCCTGCTGCCGGACGATGATGGCGATGAGGAGATCCCGGTCGGCAGTGGCGAGGTCGATTTCCCGATCCATATCCGTTATATGACATAACCACCGCCGGTAGCGCCAGTGCCCCGCAACCCTCTTTCGACCAATTCACCTCACCAACTCTGAACTGTTACCATGGGCTGCACCTCAGTCTGGGGGCCATCGTGGATGCCACGCAAAGGGTGGCCCGCAAGGGCCAGACTGTGATGGCCGATATCGTGGAACGCATCCGAGGCAGCCCAGTGGTCCACGCCGATGAAACGGGCTGGCGCGAGGACGGACACAACGGCTACGTCTGGACCTTCAGCGCTCCCACCCAGCGCTACTTCCTGCGCCGGAACCGTGGCAAGACCGTGGTGGATGAAGTCCTGGGCGCGGAGTTCGCCGGCGTGCTGGTCAGCGACTTCTACGCCGCCTACCACCACTACGACGGCCCCAAGCAACGCTGCTGGGCCCACCTGCTGCGGGACATCCACGACCTGCGCGCCCTCTACCCCGATGACGCGCCACTGGCCAGGTGGGCTGACGCCGTCCACGGGATTTACGACCGGGCCAAAGCCTGCACCCCTCCCCAGGCCAAGCGGCGGCGCACCGCCCAACTGGCCCTGGAACGACAGCTGCTGGCCCTCGGCCAACCCTTCCGGCACGACCCGTCGGCAACTCAGGCCAAACTGTGCCGACGCATTGAACGCCACATCAGGAAACTCTTTGTCTTCGTGGCCGAACCGGACGTGCCAGCGGACAACAACGCCGCCGAGCGCAGCCTGCGCCACCTGGTCATCAGTCGCAAGATCAGCGGCGGCACCCGCTCGGAGCAAGGCACACAGAGCAAGATGACGCTGGCATCCATCTTCGGCGCCTGGCGCGCCCAGGGTCTAAATCCGCTCGCCGCCTGCCGTCAACTGCTCATTTCCCCGCAACTCTGAACTGTTACCTCCAACAACCCCAGCTATCTTTATACGCAGAGCTCGGTGTACACCGGTCCCTTGTAGGGTGAGGCTCCCTCCCAATGTCACGATCTCCGCCCACCAACGGAGGATCTATGTCCAGAAGAAATACCCTAATAGGGGCCGTGATCGTCGCACTGGCCGTCGCGGCTATCCCCGCAACCAGCCTCACCATATTCCCGCCGCCGGCGGACGCACAAAGACTCCTGACGACCGCCGCCGAGCAAACGGTGGTCAAGACGTACACATACGTCATCTCATCCGGCCAGACGCCACAAACCGATGACTAACCGACCGTATTCACGTCGACCGTGACCGGTTCCGTCGTTGCCGAGGAACGCGTTTACCTGAAAGTTCAAACCACGTTGGGCTACGTCCAATATCTGTCCCGACCCCACAATCAATACGAACGCTACGGACCGGATGACCCTTGGACAAAAACCTCAGGTGGCGCCTCGAGCTTTGCATTGCCCAAACTCGATTCCACGGCGCACGCGAACGTGCTCAGCAACCTGGAGGACATAACGGTCGCGGGAAAAGAGAGACTCAGGGACATCGACGTCACCAATATCACCGCCCGAGCCAACATGGAGAGGAAAGCGGAACAGGCCTGGGACGACGTCGACCAGATGTCCGACGGGGTTCGCCAGGGCGTCGACACCCCGCGCAAGCAGATGCTCGCCGGCGAGAAGAGTTCGTCGCTTGGATCGGCAAGGACCACGGTCTCATCTACCGGTACTCAACCTACGGGAGCTACCCGGCTTGCGGTGACCTCAAAGCCTATGTATATTGGCAAACCGTCACCTTCTCGGATTTCAACGAGCCCTTCGACATTCCGTCTGCGACTGATACGGGGACCGGCAGCGCTGACGATGGAGACGACGGCGCCGACCCGACGGCCGTGCTTACTCCGCTCCCCACCACGAGGCCGAATCCCACGGTAGAGCCTACGCCAGAGCGGAAAGACGCGCCGTCTAAGTAGGCGTACGCTTACGGGAACCCGGCGGTCTACGCCGGCCTTAAAAAGCGCAGCGATCAAATGCCCCCGGGTTTTTTGCTCCGGTGGTATTTCGGTTGGCCCACTTGGGGTGGCTGGTGCAACTCCGCTACTTCCGAGATGGTGCCGAAGTCTGGAGTGTTGTTGGCCGGCAGCACTCGAAACGCGATGTCCTCGTGGCGCCGTTGGGCAACCCCTCTTGAGGACGATACCCCCGCAGTAGCCGTAGAGCAGCACCTTCACCATCATCCCAGGCTTCACATCCGGGGATCATAGGGCGGGCCACCCCGCCTTTCTCCCTCGTAGCGGGCGGTGATCTCTGACAGGTCCAACTGGTCCGCCATGTCGGAGATGAAGTAGGCCAGGTGGTAGTCGGGCAACCACTCTTGGAGGGCAGCCGGCAACAGCACCTGCTGGTCGGGATCGTAGGGACGGTAGGCGTTGCTCATCAACGGCTCCATCCACTCCATGCTCGCCCCATCATACTCCCCGTCAACTCACGGGTATGTCTCAGACCAGCTCCCAGTCAGTGAACACGCCGGGGGCTATGTATAATGGGCCGGGTCAAACCCATCCGTCGAGTGGAGTAGCAAAATGGCTGCGGAACCGGTCAACATTTTCGAGTACGAAGAGATCGCCAGGGAGCGAATTCAGAAGGGTGATTACGACTACATCGCCGGCGGCGCCACCGACGAAATCACCATCAGGCGTACCAGGGCGGTGTACGACTCCATCATGCTGCGGCCCCGCATGATGGTGGACGTGGAGCAGAGGAGCATGGCCACCACGGTGCTGGGCCAGGAAATTGCCCTGCCCGTCATGCTGGACCCGGCGGGCAATCACGAATCGGCCCACCCGGACGCGGAGATCGCATCGGTCAGAGCCGCGGGAGCGGCGGGAACGCTGATGGTGCTCAGCTCGCACGCCTCGCGTACCCTGGAGGACGTGGCGGCGTCGGCCGCCGGGCCGTTGTGGTTCCAGCAGTATTTCTTCAAGGACCGCGGCATTACGCTGGAGATGGCCGCCCGGGCCGAGGAAGCCGGGTATTCGGCCATCTGCATGACTTTGGACGCCAAGATCGCACCGAAGCGTGAACGCAACATCCGCAACGGCTGGGTCCTCGCGCCGTCGCCCAACTACGCCCACCTGGACCTGGGCGCCCACAGTTCCGATTTCGCTCCTGAGGCCCCAGCCAGTCCCACCGATATCCGGGACGTGGCGGCCACGTGGGACGACCTGGACTGGTTTGCGTCGAACAGCCGGCTTCCGGTGGTGGTCAAGGGGATAATGGCCGGTGAGGATGGCCGGCTTTCTGCGGAGAACGGCGCCCGGGGAGTCATCGTTTCCAACCACGGCGGCCGCTATCTGGACACCACGCCCGCCTCTATCGAAGTCCTTCCCGAGGTAGTGAAGGCCGTGGATGGCAATGCCGAGGTGTATCTGGACGGTGGTATCCGGCGGGGAACCGACGTTTTCAAAGCGCTGGCGCTGGGCGCCCGCTGCGTCCTGATCGGCCGCCCGCTGTTCTGGGGCTTGGCCGTGGACGGTGAGGCCGGCGCCAAAGCCGTGCTGGATATATTGCGGGACGAGTTGGACGCCACCATGGGCATGTGTGGCTGCCCCACAATCGACAGCATCGGTTCCACCCAAATTGATACAGTTTCGCCGCTGCTGTCCATGTTCCCGACGGCTCCCGATTTCAGGTAGTCAAGGTTCGAAAACACCGGCGCGGGCGGCGACAAAACACGCGACCGGGGTGGTGGAAAGACGCGGCGTTCTGCTCATGGACACTGGGTACAGGGCCTTTCGCCACCCAACTCGTGCTTCTGTTTGCAGCGCATTGACGACGAGTGCATAGGGCAGGGATTCGGCAGTAGCAGTTAAAGGATTGTCGCCGCCCTAACTGGAGGGCCGGGGGACGTCACGTCCGCTACGAAATCCAAAGCGTCTAGGTCATGCCGTCCAACCTGAGCGTCAGCGCATCCCGCAGGGCCACCAGATTGCTCAGCATCCACTCAGAGGTCACCTGCCGCTCATCGTCGGAATCGTCCAGCGATCCGTCCGTCGATATGCCGACCCAAGCCTCTCCGTCCTCCAGCACCCACTCTAACTCCACACCCAGTTCACCCTCTATCTCGGAGCGCAGTTCCAGTAGCGCTTGATAGACGGGCTGCTCGGCGTCCGCAGAGTTCATCAGCAGGAAAGCCTGGGACTTGCCGTCCTCAAAGCCATACGCCAGCCCATAGTACACATCGTCCAGCGCAGTGCTGAACCACCGAAGACTGACATGGCTCTCCCAGCCCGGTTCCACCACGTGAACCATACCGGCGTCCCGCACGCGGGCAATGAGTGGGCCGTAATAGGCCCGGTACGCCTGGTTCTCAATTCGCTCGGCCAATGCTTGGGGTTCAACCCAGTCGTGGGGCACCGCACCACCCGGCGGAACATGGGCGCAACCGAATCGCCGATGCGCCAGGCGCTTACTTCGACGCAGTAAATGTCGATGCCGTCGGCGTCGTTGAGCCATCCCACAATCTCCCGGTGCTTGTCCGTGAAGCCGTGCGCCACCCACACCACCAGTTTGGCTCTCCGGTTAGCGGCATAGTGGAGCATCCTGACGAGGTGGTCGTCATCCGAACCGTCCAACTGGTTCTCGATGATGGCCACGGTATCGCCGTTGCGTGCTAAGATGTCGGCTCGACCGGCTCCAGGTATGACCTCTTCCTGGGCGATCACTTCCATGTTGAGGTCCAGCGCATCGTTCAGCATGTCGAAGTGCTCGGCCAGCCACGGCGTGAAGACCTGCTCTTCGTGGGGCCAGACCCGTCTGACCGGTACGGGTTCCATGCGGGAATGTTGCATTACCATAGTTCCTCCAGAGGCTCGGCGTTGCGGCCATCGGAGGCTATGGAACCTCTTCGCGACCACAGGATGGCAGTTTGCGATGCCCGCCGAGCCCATGCACAAAGTCACGAAGAGGCACGTTGTGCAACCTGTAGAGTTGTGCATAGCCGGCCACGAGTCGTGGCCAGGAACAAGAGGATTCTCTGGGTATCGCAGTCGCTACGATCCGGCAACGTAGTTTTGTAGTCAATGTGCTATGCTGGCATTATAGGCAAGCAGGCAGGCAATGACCGACTGGTGGAACAACAGCAAATGGTTACGCTTCCACGCTACAATCGCGCCGTTTGGTATCCTTATCACCACCATTATCCTGACGTGCTTGGTACAGCAGGGTCAGCGAGATGAACGTGGAAACATGACGGTAGCGACCGATCTGGTGGACTTGGCCGCCGTGCTTTACGCCGTGTTAGCCGTGTCGGTAGAACGAGGTATCAACATTATGTTGTGGGCGATTGAAAAACAGCGGCAAAGGAAAGCCAAATGGAACGCTGAGCTGTGGGTCAAGATATTGACAGCAGGGCGGGCGCAGGGACTGATTACCTCCGACGATGACGCCGAAGCTTGGCGGAAGATATTCGAGCAGAACGGCATCGCGCTGGATGAGCTGCCCACACAACCGCAGAAAATCTAAGTCGCCAGCCGCATGTGCTCCCGCGGAGTGTGCCCACCCGCCGGCGCCGGCGCCCGCATCCTCCGCATCCTGTCCAACTGGCCTGCCTGCGCCCGGGCCAGAATAGTGGCTACGTGCGTCAGTGTCGATAGGCCGGCGTGCAACTCACCTACCCAGGGTGCTGGTCCACCTTCGGCGGACCAGGCATGGAAGTCGCCGCTCGAAAGCACCACGGGACAGTTCTCGGCTCGATGCTGGGAATTCCTGTCTGGGGTTCTAGCTCTGTCGATTGAGTCGCCGTACCAGCACACTTTTGCACGACTGCAATAGTATTGGCAACGGCCAGCTGTCGCCAAATGCGGACGGCCCCGCGTCGCCACGAGGCCGTCCGTTGGATCTGGGGCGCCGGCGAATTAGCCGCCGTTCTGGTTCCAGAGCTCCTCCAGGACTGCGCCCGGGGACATGGGCAGCGAGCCCATTCGGACACCCAGCGCGTCGTGGATGGCATTGGCGATGGCGGCCATCGGCGGAACGATGGGCACTTCACCCACGCCGCGGACGCCGTAGGGATGTCCGGGGTTGGCCTTCTCCACGATCACCGTGTCGATCATGGGCAGGTCCAGGCTGGTGGGCATGCGGTAGTCCAGGAAACTGGAGTTGACCATGTTGCCGTCGTCGCTCATGAAATACTCTTCGTTGAGCGCCCAGCCGATGCCCTGCACCGCGCCGCCCTGCATCTGTCCTTCGACGTAGCTGGGATGCACGGCTTTGCCCACGTCCTGGACGGCGGTATAGCGCAGGATTTCCACCTTGCCGGTGTCCGGGTCCACCTCGACGTCCACTAGGTGCGTACCGAAGGCGCTGCCGACGCCGCCTGGATTGACGCTGACCTGCGCCGACACCGGCCCTCCCGTCCGACCCAACTGGGCGGACAGCTCCTTGAAGGACATCTGGAGGTCTTCGTCGGTATTGTGCTGGAAGATGCCATCGACCAGGTCAACCTCCGCCGGGTCTTTGTCCCAAATCTGGCCGGCGCGCTCAATCATCTTGCGCTTGATTTCCTGGGCGCAGTCGTGAGCTGCCCAACCGGTGGCAAAGGTAGTGCGGCTGCCGCCGGTGAGGAAGGTGAAGCCGACGGAATCGGTGTCGGCTACGCTGGGGCGCACGTCCTCGGCGGGGATGCCCAACACTTCGGCGGCCTGCATGCTCAGCGAGGCGCGGGTGCCGCCGATGTCGGTGGAGCCCTCCACCAGCGCGATGGTGCCGTCGGCGTGGACGCTGATGCTGGCGCTGGAGGCCAGGCCGACGTTGAACCAGAAGCCGGTGGCGACGCCGCGGCCACGGTTGGGGCCGGACAAATCCGACTTGTAGTGGTCGGTATCCTGGGCGGCTTCCAGGGTCTCGATGTTGCCGATGACGGGGAATTCCGGGCCGTCGACGCGGCGGGTGCCCTCCTTGCTGGCGTTCTTCAGACGGAATTCCAGCGGGTCCATCCCGCAGGCCCGGGCCAGCTCGTCGACAACCTGCTCGCCGCCGAACGCGGAGATGGGAGCGCCGGGGGCGCGATAAGCGGCGACGCGAGGCTTGTTGGTTACTACGTCGTAGCCCTCGGCACGCTGGTTGGCGATTTCGTAGGGAGCGAAGACGCACTGCGCGCCGGCGGTTACCTGGGAGCCGGGATACGCGCCGGCCTCGTAGCAAAGCACCGCGTCGGCGGCGACCATCGTGCCGTCATTCTTTGCGCCCATCTTGACCTTGAACCAGGCGCCTGAAGTCGGCCCGGTGGCCTCGAAGGTTTCGGTGCGGGTCATCTGCATCTTGATCGGGTGGCCGGTTTTCTTTGACAGCAGGGCGGCGACCGGTTCCAGGTACAGCGGAATCTTGCCGCCGAAACCGCCGCCAATCTCCATGGGCACGACCTTGATCTGCGAGACGGGAATCTCCAGCACGCCGGCCAGGGCGTCGCGGGTGGTGAAAGCGCCCTGGGTGCTGGTCCAGACGGTGAGGTAATTATCGGAATTCCACAGCGCGGAGGCGTTCTGAGGCTCGATGTAGCCCTGGTGTACGGTGCGGGTGTTGAACTCGCGCTCCACGACGTGGTCGGCTTCAGCGAAACCGGCTTCGACGTCGCCCTGCTCGTACTGGAACCGGGTGGCGATGTTGCTGTGCTGGTCGGTTTCTTCGCCGAACTCGGTGGTGGTCAGGTCGTGGTGCAGCAGCTCGGCGCCGTCTTTCATGGCGTCCAGGACGTTGGAGTGAGCCTGCAGGACCTCGTACTCAACCTTGATCAGCTCGACGGCTTCCTCGGCGACGTGCATGGAATCGGCGGCCACGGCGGCTATGGGATGGCCGCGATAGAGAGCCTTGGATCCGGCCAGCACGTTGTCGCTGTTGGCCCGGGCGGACAGGGAAGGGTTGTCCTTGCTGGCGATGGGCAGGTCGGCGCCGGTGACGACCGCGCGCACGCCGGGCAGAGCCTCAGCGGCGGAGGTGTCGATGGACCGGATGCGCGCGTGGGCGTGGGGGCTCCGCAGCATCTTGCCGTGGAGCATGCCGGTCATGGCGAAGTCGCCGCCATACTTGGCGCGCCCGGTGACCTTGTCGGCGCCGTCGTGGCGGATGGGCCGCGTTCCGACGACGTTGTAGTTGGTGTTGGATAGGACGATATTCGCCATGCGTCACCTCGCAATGCGTAAGATTTCTGGCGCGTTGTTGGGGAGCGGCGCCGCTGGCCCCGCTCCTGGCCCAGCTGCGGGGGCGGGTAGGATACTTGGGGCCAGATTTTAGCACAGACATCGCCGCCGTCCCAACCCTGGCGCATTATGCCAGGGTCTTTCGATTATCCCTCTAGTGTCATTGCGAGGAGCGAAGCGACGTGGCAATCTCGATCCGGCAGTCGGTTTTTCTTCGCCAACGAGATTGCCGCGCTGCGCTCGCAATGACATTAGGGGACAATCGAAAGGCCCTGCGCATGAGGATTCGCCCCCTCTCCCTTGATGCGAGAGGGTTGGGGTGAGGGTGAAATCGTCAGAAACAGGATCCGCTCCCCTAAACTCCGAAAATCCTGCTTCTGACTGCCCCTCTCCCTCACGTCAAGGGCAGAGGCGGCTGCCAGAGCTTGCCGGTATCGTTGATCGTGATGGACTCCACCCATTTCACCCAGTCGTAGCCGCGCTTGTGGGGCTCGACCATTCGTGCCGGGAAGCCGTGACCGGCGGACAGCAGCTCGCCGTCCACTCGGCTGGCCAGGATAGCCCGGCCGGCTTCCTCCAGCGAGTAGCGGCGGAAGTAGCCGGTACGGGAGCGGATGGTGATGCTGCCAGCGCCAGGTTTGGGTTGGGCCCGGGCCAGCAGGTCGGCAACCGGCATTCCCTCCCATTCACGGGTGGTGTACCAGCCGCCGGTGCAGTCCAGGGTACCGGTCAGGCGATGGGTCCAGGATTGCAGCTCCCTGGCATCCATCTGGAAGGGGCGCTCCACATGACCGTCTACCTGGAGCGCCCAGGCGTCAACATCAATGTAGGGAACTTTATCGTTGAGCCACATAGTGACGGGGAAGTCCTCGCCGTCTTCCTGGAACGACCCCGTTTGCCGTCTCCCCGCGCCGGGTCCGGCGACGAGGATGCCGGTGAACTCTGAAACGCGCCACAGCATGAATCCGGCCAGCGCCAGGCCAATGACGCGCAGGAAGTGGCGGCGGTCGGCCAGGTATCGCGCCCGTAAGCTGATGCGGTGACGCAGGGCGTGCCATGCCAGCAACGGTAGCAACAGCAGCGCCAGGTTCATGTGGATGGTGACGCCGGAGAAGCCCAGCCAGCTGTAGTACCCGAAGTGGCTCCAGGCCAGGCCCAGACCAATGACCGCCAACAGCCCCGCCAGCATGATGATGGACCAGAGCATCGCCCGCCCCGACACCCGCCAGTTGTGCGCCGACCGGATCGAACTCAGGATATTGCGAGACTTCCACAGGAACACCGCCAGGATGGAGAAACCCAGAATCCGGTGTAGGTGCATGGCAGCAAACCACGCCGGCTGGGAGTGGGTCAGGCCCAGGTAGCCGGTGAGCAACTCGGCGGCCACCAGGACTATGAGGAGGATGTTGGCCCAGGGGTAGCGCATGGTTCAGGTTATCGAGCTGCCACGGCGAACGCGAAACAGGTATCGCAGACACCCCCTCTCCCTTTATGGGAGAGGGTCGGGGTGAGGGTGGGATGTGCAAGTTTCAATTATAACGGGGTCTCACTCCCTCTCCCTCGATGGGAGAGGGTTGGGGTGAGGGTGATTACCCTCCGGGAGTTGGTTTGCGTGAGGGTGTGCCTTCACCTGATGCCAGCCCCACAGCATTACGATGGTTGCCAGCGCCAGGTGGAAAGCTGTGGATATCCAGCTGGTGAACCAGTGGGTATCAGTCCAGATGGCGAGCCCGACCAATAGCCGCAACGCCATCACCGCGAAATACCCGGCTCCCAGCGCGATGAGCACCCGACTGGCCCGCATACCCATCATGCGGCGGCCCTGGGCCATGCGCGTGAGCACGTAGGCTGCAGCACCAGGATGGTCACCTGGAACGCCAGCAGGACGTGATAGGGCATGCCGCTGCCTTGCCAGGCGTCGAAGGGGGGCAGCCAGGGTTGGGGCGTCCACCGCTGCACCGCCTGGCCAATGACCCGCAGCAAGAAGGCCATCGACAGGACTATTGCGGTGCCGACCAGCAGTCGGTCGATGCGGTTGGTCATGCCCCTCGCGATTATCAGACGTAGGCGCGGTGCCAGTCACTGGCGAAAACGCCGTTGGGATCGTATTTGCGCTTGAGGGCCAGGAATTCGTCGAACTGGGGATAGCACCGGTTTAGCTGCTCGGGTGTGGCGAACCTGTTATACGTGAGGAAGTAGCTGCCGTTCCGGTCGTGGGCCAGGTCGATGAGCGCCCGCAACGCGTCGGCGGCGTGGGCGATGCCGGAATCGGTGTGGTCGACGTGCAGGTTGAAAACGATGCAGGCGTAGGGCTGCCGGGCCCAGTTCAGGAACGTTACGTCATCCTGTTCGATTAGGCGGATGGTGCCGTAGATGACGTTGGCCTGCCGGCGGCGCAGTTCCCGGCCGGCGGCGTCCATGAAGTCGGCCAGGGCAGGCAGGGGCACGTACAGCTCGGTGATCGTTTCGGTGCCCGGGGCGGTGGCTCCGAGACGCCGGTCCAGCTCGCGATGGTAATCGTCGATGTACACGCTCAGCTGGAAAGTGTCGCTGTCGTAGGTCTGGCCGTCGGTGCTGCGGTAGAAACCGGCGTACTCGTCGAAGGCGCGGGCCTTGTCGGCGTGGGACCAGTACAACAGACGGCGCCAGTCGTCCTCGGACAGCAATCTCTGGGGTGCGCCGCAGCCGTCGGTCGGAACCTCAGGCACGGGACGGTAGCAGGACAGCACACCATCGCGCAGGAACCCCGGCGAGTTCTCGTCGGTTTTGTACTGAAAATCGCCGTAGGTGAACCCGTCGGCGATGCGTGCCGGGAACAGTCGTTGCAGCTCGTCCACCGTGGTTATCTCGACGGCGCGCTGCACCCGGTGGGCCGGCATGAGGCGCAGGTTCACGGTGGCGATCACGCCGAAAAGACCGTAGCCGCCGATGGCCAGGCTGAACAGTTCTGGGTTTTCGGTGCGACTGCAATTCAAAAGGTAGCCGACACCATCGATGATCTCGAAGGATTCCACGTCCTGCACGAGGGGCTGATAGGTCAGGCCGCGACCGTGGCCGTTGGCGGCCAGCGCGCCGCCGATGCTCAAACGGTCGGCGCCGGTCTGCTTCTGCACGATGCTCCAACGCTGTGGGCTGGCCTGCTGCATTTTCGGCAATCCCCGCACCAGGTCGGACCACAGGATGCCGGCCTCGACCTGCACCAGGCCGTGTTCGGCGTCCAGGCCGATGATGCGATTCAATCGGCGCGTATCCAGCAGGACGCCGCCGTCCAGAAACTGTTGTCCGCCCATGGCGTGACGTCCGCCGGCGATGCTGAGGTTGCCGCCGTCTCCGCACACCACGGCGATGGCCTGCTGCACTTCGGAGACGCTGGCGGGGGTTATCACGCGTTGCACGTCGACGGCATTCAGCTTGGAATGGATGTCGTTTACTTTCATTCAGTTATTCCTCTCGGGGGTGCGACCCTCACCCCAAACCCCTCTCCCAGTGGGAGAGGGGCTTTTGCGTGGTCGGTTGTCTACCTCGTTCAGCTGGCCTTCGCTCGATCTGGGGGAGGGTCCAGTTGAGGGGCTGGTCCGGATCCGCAGGGTGGCGTTGTTTTGCGATAGCCGCACTGCTATGGGAGATTGACTTGGTCCTGCCCCCAGCCAAAGGGCGCGTCCCCGGCAATTGCCATAACCTCAAAGGAGGGGTGGTTGAGCAGAGCCTGAATACACTCCTCGGAACCGGCGACGTAGTACTGGTTCAAATCAGCATTGTAGGTAGTTTTAGTGAAAGGGTTCCAAATGCTACGCTGACCGCAAGATCGAGTTGTGAGGAGGTGTGGCAAACATGGCCCTGGAGCAATACGCGGTACGGTTGACGCCGGAGGAACGCGAGCGACTGAGCCAGCTGATTCGCAGTGGCAAAAGTTCGGCGCGCATCATCGCCCGAGCGCGCACCCTGCTGAAAGTAGCTGAGGGATGAAACGCACCACAGGTGGCGGCCGCTTTGGACATCTCCAAGGGTACGGTGTACCGCGCCAAACGACGGTACGCTGAGGAAGGTTTGGATGGCGTGTTGCAGGACCGGGTCCAGGCCAACCGATACCGGAAGCTTGATGACAAGGGGGAGGCCCACTTGATCGCCCTGGCGTGCAGCCCAGCGCCCGCTGGCCACGACCACTGGACCCTGCATCTTTTGGCCGACCGAGTGGTGGAGTTGGGGTTGGTGGAGTCCCTGTCCCATGAGACGGTGCGGTTGAGGCTCAAAAAAACGACCTCCAGCCGTGGCGGAAGCAGCAGTGGCGCATCCCCAAGGTAGGGGGTGAAAAGGTAGGGGGTGAATTCGTGGCGGCGATGGAGGACGTGCTGGACTTGTATGCTGAGCCCTACGACCAGCCACTGCATCCCTGACCGGCCGGTGGTCTGCTTCGACGAGACTTCCACTCAGTTGCTGGCCGACACCAGGCCGCCCATTCCGGTGCAGCCGGGACAACCGCGGCGTCAGGATTACGAGTATCGCCGCGGCGGTACGCGCAACATCTTCCTGACCTGCGAGCCCCTGGCGGGCTGGCGACACGTGGCGATCACCGAGCGCCGCACTATGGAGGACTTTGCCCACCAGATGCGGTGGCTGGTGGATGAGGCCTACCCAGATGCTCCGGTGGTCCGCGTGGCGCTGGACAATCTGAATACCCATCGTATAGCCTCCCTCTATGAGACCTTCCCCGCCGCCGAAGCCCGGCGCATCGTCAGGCGGCTGGAATTTCACCACACGCCCCAGCACGCCAGTTGGCTGAACATGGCGGAGATCGAGTTCAGCGTGTTGACCCGGGCCTGTCTCCAGGGGCGTAATCCCGACGAGACTGCCCTGCAGCGAGCCATCAACGCCTATGCGGCCGAGCGCAATGCGGCACGAGCCACCATCAACTGGCGGTTCAACACCCAGGATGCCCGATCCAAATTGCATCGCCTCTATCCCTTCAATTCCAACATTGATTGAGTACTAGCCTCAGCTTCGAATCTACGCTGGGGATACGGGTGAATGTATGGAGATCAAAGACCTGATCGTTGACGACCGGCGGCGGGGCATTTTCAGGGTCCACCGGTCGTCCATGACCTCCGTGGATTTGTTCCAGCGGGAACAGGAACAAATCTTTGACCGATGCTGGATCTACCTGGGACACGAGTCGGAAGTGGAGAGGCCCGGAGACTACCAGCGCCGTACAATAGCTGGCCGGCCGCTTTTCTTTGCCCGTGGTAAAGATGGTCAAGACGGGTGTTCCTCAATTCCTGTACTCATAGAGGCGCTTTGATCTGCCGGCGCGACGCCGGGAACTCCGAAGTCCTGCAATGCTTCTATCACGCCTGGTCTTTCAACACCAATGGAGAGCTGATCGGCGTCCCCGGCGAGGAAGCCTACGGCCCATACTTCGACCGCGGGGAGCTGGGCCTGAAGGGACCACCCAGGGTCGAAAGCTATCGGGGCTTTTACTTCGTGTGTTTCAACCCCTACGTCGATGACCTGTTACTTATCTGGCCGGCGCCAGAGACTACCTTGACCTGATCGTAGACCAATCCGAGGAAGGGATGCGGGTAGTCCGCGGTTCCAACAAGTACACCATGAAGGCCAACTGGAAGCTCCTGGTTGAAAACAGCCTCGATGGATATCACTTGATTCCGACTCATCAGACTTATCTTGATTACATCACCAGTCTCGGGACCGACGACAGCGGGGAAACGGCGGCATCCCGCATCCCCGGCACCGCGAAAGCCCTGGGTAATGGCCATTGCGTGATTGAATCTCCGGTGAGGAACGGACGCCCCATCGCTCACTGGCACCCGCTATTCGGCGAGGACGCCCGGGAACCGATGGCGCGAGTCCGTCAGCAGCTGGTGGAGAAATACGGAGAAGAGCGCACTTACCGGATGGCCGATACCTCCCGAAACCTGATCATCTATCCCAACCTGGTGATCAACGACATCATGGCCATCACTGTCAGGTATTTCGAACCTCTGGCCCCGGACCACATGGAGGTTACGGCCTGGCACCTTGTCCCAAGGGAGGAATCAGAAGCCATGCTGTCCACCCGACTGGACAGCTTCCTGACCTTCCTGGGGCCGGGCGGCTTTGCCACCCCCGATGATGTGGAAGCTCTGGAATCGTGTCAGGCTGGATTCCGCGCCACCGAAACCGGGTGGTCCGACATCTCCAGAGGTATGCTCAGGCCCGCGCTATCGACGGATGAGCTCCAAATGCGGGGATTCTGGCGACAATGGCACGCGAATATGCAGGGCCTGAGCCATACCGACGTACAGGACGGGCCGGTCGCCGAAACCGAAGCCATGGCGGCTTTGGCAACAGACGACTGACGCCCCGCCGGACCAGGTGTACGATGACGACCGCTAACCAACCCACGTTGCGCGAGCTGGTGGAGGATTTCCTGTTCAAAGAGGCGGCGCTACTGGATGAATGGCGCCTGGACGACTGGGTCGATTTGTTCACCGAAGACGCCCGGTACGTGGTCCCCACCACCGACTTGCCGGATGGGGACCCCAAGCGCGACCTGGTGTTCATCGACGACGACATCACCCGTTTGCGCGCTCGGGCGGTGCGGCTGAACAGCCGCCATGCTCACCGCGAGTATCCGTGGTCGCGGACCCGCCGATTTGTTTCCAACGTGCGGGTTGAAGAAACCAACGATGGTGAGCTCTCGGTCGCGTCAAACGTCCTAGTCTATCGGTTCCGTAACGGCGAGGGAGCGCCTTACGTCGGCAGCATCGACTACATCTTGCGGCGGGACGACGGGGATTTGAAAATAGCGTACCGCCGCGCGGTGCTGGATTTGGAGGCCCTCTCCTGGCATGGTGCGGTTAGCATCATCTTTTGAACACCCGGGCCATTCGGTTCGTCGAAGCGCCCGAGTGGTGGAGGCTAGCGATTGAAACTCGAAGGTAAAACGGCGCTGGTGACGGGTACGAGTCCCAACATAATGGGCGGTATCGCCGAGGAGTTGGCCCGGGAAGGGGCCAACCTGGTTTGCGCCGATATCCGCGAGGAATACGCCGAGAAATGCGCCTCGGCTATTGTCGCCGAGGGACATGACGCCATGGGCGTAGGCTGCGACGTAACCGACGAGGACCAGGTGGTCGCCGCTATCGGCCAGGCCACGGAACGGTTTGGGGGTGTGGACATTCTGGTGAACGGCGCGGCTCTGTTCAACTTCAAGGGCGTGTTGAACATGCCGGTAGACGAGTGGCGCCGCCAGACCGACATTATTCTCACCGGCGCGTTTTTGTTCACCAAGCACGTGGCTCAATTGATGATCCGGCAGAATCGAAAGGGCAACATCATCAACATCATCTCCACCGCGGGACATCAGGGCGAGCCCGGTAACGTGGGCTACGGAACCGCCAAGGCGGGACTGATCAACTTCACCAGGTCGGTGGCCATGGAACTGGCCGAGTACGGCATCCGGGTCAACAGCTTGACACCCACCGCCACCGACCCATCGGAAGGACGGGACCGGGCCGCCAGATGGGGCGTGGATTGGCCGGCGCCCCGCGTGGGACAGCGTGCAGCGGGGCTAATACCAGACGCCAGCAGAGGCGCGCCTTTGCTCAAGCTCCCCAGCCCGACACACTATGGAAAAGCCGCGGTCTTCCTGGCATCCGACGACTCCGAAATGATTACCGGATTCGACCTGCGCGTGGATGCCGGCGCCATTTCTAGATACTGGATTTGGTCTCCCGGAGACGCTTAAACCGCTCGGGAACGGGAAGTCAAGATAGCTGAGACCTTGGGTGAGGGCGTGGCCGGCTATTTTATCTCTTGGGCGTCACCATATAGGCACTACCCGAACTAAGAACCGATTGCCAGCGGCGACGCTACCACAAAAACTCCGCCCACCAGTCGGTCCAGGAACGCCAGCTTGGACCGATCAGGCCCGTAGCCTTGCCGGACACGGACGAAAGGGGGATTACCTCGCCTTTTCGGGCCGTGATCGACTTCGTTATGTATATGTCCCCGGGCCGCGGATACCACTAATCGGGGTACACCTGCAAGCGTTCTTCCAGGCGGCGGAGCGCTTGCTGGGTCGAGCGCAGTTCTCGGAGGATTTCTTCCTTGGATGCGGGCGCTTCCAAGGATGCGGGCGCTTCCAACGTTCGCAGCCGTTCCTGCCTGTCTTCGTCCAGGTTCTTTATCACGATGGCTATGAATACATTCGTTACGACAAAGGCGCTGATTAACACGAAGGAGAAGAAATATATCCACGCCCACGGATATATCTCGGTGGGAGCGTGCATCTTGGTGGCCCAGTCGTCCAACGTAACTATTTGAAACAGTGAAGAAACGGAGACGCCCAGATTTCCCCAGTGTTCCGGATCGTGCTCTCCAAAGGACCCGTTCCCGATAAGGGCATACACATAGACGATGACGCCCAGCAGGACCACGATGTGTCCCAAGCTCGGGATGGAGCGGAACAGTGTTGACAGGATTATGCGCAGCTCCTGAACGGTTGAAAGGCCCCGAAGAAGCCGCAGCAAGCGCACCAAAAGGATGAATGGCCCGCAGTTGGCGGCAGACGGAAAGACTGCTAAAGCGATTATCATAAAACTTATTGTCAGGAAATCGAACACGTTCCAACCGTCTCTGAAATACCGGTAGGCCCTGGGAGAGAGCGCAAACATCTTGAGAAGCACCTCCAAAACGAGCGCTCCCAGCAACATGATAATGAAAACCCCTATCCAAGTTATGTACTGTTCAAATAAATAATCTGAACTTGCAATACCCTGCAAAACGGAGGTTCCGATGATGAGTACGGTGAGTAAGTATTCGAACCACCGCGCGTGCACGACACGATGCGCTAACCCTCGCATGTCCTGGTTACTCCTCGCGGACAAATTGCCGCTATCCTTCCAGCTTTTCCAGTGGGGCGACGCTCAAAGGGAATTGTTTTAGCCCACTCCGTTGTGGACCTCCACAAACATTTCGTTATCGCCGCCGGACGGGTTGCAGGCGGTGTGCTGCACCAGATTAGCGATTCTCAGGGCGGGGCGAGGCCGACTCGACCAGCTCGGCGGGAATCTCGCACAAATGGTGAAGCGGGGGGATGCTGCGGCATTCCCAGGAAACCCCAACGCGACTCCTCTTGATTTGGTCCAGTTTGGTGGACAGCTTCCACCAGTTAGTCCAGAACTCTGACCAGCTTCTGCATCGAGCGAAGCTCGCGGGGTGGGTCCATGTGCCGCCCATAGTCGGTCCAGGACACCTCCGCCACGTACAGGTCTCCCCGGGAGTCCACGGCTATCCCGTGGGGGGAATAGAAGCGGCCCGATTGGTCGCCGTAACTCTCGCGCCCGACCCTGGCTAGGACCTTGCCCCTGGTGTTCATCACGGTTACACGGGGACCGAGATCGGCGCCGATGTCGTTGGTTGCGATCCCGCAGAAGTACTCGCCGATAAATATCAGTTCTTCGCCAGAACGGTCGTCGATGCAGATGGCGGCGGCGCGGGAGAGGTTGCCCCACTGCGTCTCGTATTTCCCCTGGGGGCTGAAGACCTGGATGCGATGATTCTCACGGTCGGCGACGTATACCCAGCCGTCGTTGTCAACCACGACGTTGTGGACGATATTGAACTGGCCGTCCCCGGTGCCCGATTCGCCCCATGAGAAGACGAGCCTGCCGTCCGGTGAGTACTTATGCACCCTCGCGTTGGAATAGCCGTCGGCCACGTAGAATTCTCCGGTGCGCTTGTCGAAGGCCACGTGGGCCGGAACGCTGAACGGTTCGCCGCTCATCCTGGGGCTCGGCTGGTGGGGCGTGCCGAGGGTCATCAGCAGCTC
This sequence comes from Dehalococcoidia bacterium, assembly GCA_965220105.1. Taxonomy (GTDB): domain Bacteria; phylum Chloroflexota; class Dehalococcoidia; order Lucifugimonadales; family UBA3495; genus Bin87. The sequence continues at coordinate 1,757,770 of OZ244811.1, forward strand.
GCCGTCGGGCGTGAACTGCCGGACCGTGCTGTCGCCATTGTCCACGCAAAAGACGGTGTCGTCCGGCGCGATGGTCACACCGTGGGGGTTGGTGAACACCCCATCGCCCCAGGTGCGTAACAGGTTCCCATGGGTGTCGAACACAATCATCGGTATGGTCCCGCGGTTGAAGACGTAGACCTGGTCCTTCGAGTCAACCGCGACGGCCGTTCCCTCTCTGTAGACGCACCCTTCGGGAAGTTGGCCCCAGTTCTCGCCCGAGACCCGGTAGTGGAAACCGTTCTCGCCGATCACGACCGGCCCGCCCTTTTCACCTGGGGTCCCGTGTCCCTCGGTGCGGAGGCCGTACTCCCAATCCGGTTCCCTGTCGACCATCTGCCTGACCTCCCTGGATCTGCGCCGGCTGGTGCAGCGTTATAGGTATAGGGGAATATATCACAGGGCCTGCCTGCCACCCGCTGGAGGCGGCCGCTGACTGCATTCTGCGCCGGTGCCGACTCTTTGGGGGTGTTCCAGTGGCGGCGTTCCGGCGTCGGACATATAATCGGCAGCGTTCAAAGCGGACTCGACCGGCCTCCGAATGCGTTTGGAGGGAGCGACCATCATTATCAGAGCGGCTCCAGGGGCGTCGAAAAGGACGCAGGAGGACAGAGGTATGGCAGACCTGAAATTTGCGACCCTTTCCGGCGACTACGCCGTCATCAGCGAGGCGGCAGTCGAGGACTTCAGGGGCAGCCTGCACGGGGAGACGCTGTGCCCCGGCGACGAGGGCTACGACAGCGCCCGGCGGATCTGGAACGCCATGGTCGATAAACGGCCCGCCCTGATCGCCCGCTGCAGCGGAACGGCCGACGTGATCAACTCGGTCAAATTCGCCAGGGAGAACGGCCTGCTGATCTCGGTGCGCGGCGGCGGCCATAACTTCCCGGGCAACAGCGTTTGCGACGAAGGGTTGATGATCGACCTTTCCCGTATGACCGGCGTGCGCGTCGATCCGGCGGCCAAAACGGTACGGGCTCAAGGCGGGACGAAGTGGGGAGCGTTCGACCACGAGACACAGGCCTTCGGACTCGCCACGCCCGGAGGGACCGACCTGGACACCGGCATCGCCGGTCTCACGCTGGGCGGCGGCATCGGATGGCTGTCCGGCGCTTACGGCCTCAGTTGCGACAACCTGATTGGCGCCGACGTGGTCACCGCCGACGGCCGGCCGCTCACCGCCCGCGCCGACGAGAACCCCGACCTGTTATGGGCCCTGCGGGGCGGCGGCGGCAACTTCGGCGTCGTAACCTCTCTCGAGTACCGGCTGCATCCCATCGGCCCCATGGTGCTGGCCGGCTTCCTGGTCTACCCGTACCACCGGGTAAGGGACTTCTTCGCCCTGGTCGGCGAGTTCACCGCCAATATGCCCGACGAGATGAACATCATCACCTTCCTGACGACCCTCCCCGACGGCGGAGGGAAAGCGTGCAGCATTCTGCTCTGCTACTACGGCCCCATTGAAGAGGGGGAGCGGGTCATCCGGCCGCTGCGGGAGTTCGGCCCGCCATTGTCCGACGATGTAAGGCCCAGGACTTACGCCGAGGCCCAGTCTTTGCCGCAGGCCGCACCGGGGCGGCAGAACTACCTGAAGTCTCATTTCATGAGCCAAGTCAGCGACGACGCGCTGGACATCACGCTCGACTTTTTTGATCGTATAACCTCGCCGCTCTCGAGCGTCCTGTTCCAGTATCTGGGCAACGCCGCCCAGCGCGTGCCCGCCAACGAAACCGCCTTCGGCCACCGGGGCGCCCTGTGCGAATGGGCTGCCAACGCGGTCTTCCTGGACCCGGGGGAGTCGGAGGTCCACATCCGATGGGTCCGGGAGTTCGCCTCGGCATTGTCGCCCTTCTCCTCGGGGGCCTACATCAATCAGGTCGGCACCGAGGCGGAGGAAGGAGCAGAGTCGATACAGGCGGCCTTCGGGGACAACTTCCAGAGGCTGGCAGCTCTGAAGCAGAAGTACGACCCGACGAACCTGTTCAGCCACAACCAGAACATCCGGCCCCGGATCTAGGACGTTTTGACAAAATGAGACTTGACGACAAAGTAGCGATTGTAACCGGCGGCAGCCGTGGGATTGGGCGCGCCATTTGCCTGGGGATGGGCGACGCCGGGGCGAAGGTAGTAGTAGCGTCTCGAACTGATGTGGACAGGTCGGCCGGCACCCAGTACGAGGAGTACGGATCGGGCGACATACGCGAAACGGCAGCGCAGATCACCGCCCGGGGAGGCACGGCGATACCGGTCCGCTGCGACGTGACGCAGGTCACGGACATTCAGGACCTGGTGACCGCCACGCTGGACCGATTTGGCCGGATTGACGTTCTCGTCTGCAATGCCGGCATGGACTGTGAGTCACCGGTGGTGGACCTGGACGTCGAGCTATTGGACCAATGCATCGCGGTTAATGTGCGCGGCCCGCTGCTGCTTTGCAAGTACGCACTGCCGTCCATGATATCCCAGGGCGAGGGTGGGTCCATATACTGCATTACCTCCGGCTCCGCCCGGGCTTACCGGGAGGGGCGAGTCGGCTATTCGATGAGCAAAGCAGCGCTGGAGCGGATGTTTTTGAGCCTAGCGGAGGAGGTCAGGCCTCAAAATATCGCGGTCAACGTATTTGAGCCGGGGAGGGTGGACACCTGGATGAACCGGCGCGGCGACTGGCCGGGAACCGCCCACATCCCCATGGTCCAGCCCGATGCCCTGGCATCGCCGGGCGTATGGCTGGCGGGCCAGACCGCCGAAACCCTGACGGGCGCGTTGGTGTCAAGAGCAGAATTCGGAGTGACCTGGGGTCCAAAGAATGGCGAGGCAACATGACCACAGCCCGCAGCGCGATGCAACTGGAAGGACGCCCCCTGCACTATCGGTTACAGATCGACCGCCCCCAGGAGCGTATGAACGACCTGGTTCTGAGTAACGCCGTCGCCCAGATCATCGAGGGAGCAGCGGATAATCCACCGGGGGAACATCCCCATGTGACGTTTGAATGCGATGGCGAGACCTGCGTCTTGATCCTGTAACGATTCTCCATTTAGCTCCGATGCCGTCGACGCCCGATGCTGACGGTGTTAATATGCTCGCGGCTTTGGTTTCACCAACGGGCGGAGACGCGCCGACCAATCGGAGGATCAGCTCATGCCAGGGAAAGGCTTGGATTATTCCACGCTCTTCAACAAGGACCTCCCTCCCCCTCCGGCTCCCTGGGAAGGCCACCCCAAATACAATTTCATTGGCGGTCATAGCGACCCGGATTTGGTCCCTACGGAAAGGTTTATCGAGTCCGCCGCCAGGGTATTTCGGGGCGACCCCAGGAACATCTCCATGTACAACTTCGACGGCGGACCGCAGGGCATTGTCCCGTTGCGCCAGTTCCTGGTTGACAAACTCGCCAAGCATCGGGGGATCGACATTACGACAGACGAAGTCCTGATCACTTCCGGGTCCGGCCAGGGAATCGAGTTGATCAATGAAATCCTGCTGGAGGAAGGTGACACCGCAATCGTCGAGGCGTTCAGTTTCTCCGGCGCGCTGAGTAATCTGAGGCGCAGGAAAGTCAACATCGTCGGTGTGGAGGTGGACCAGGACGGCATGCGCATGGACCACCTGGCCCAGGCGCTCGAAGACCTGCGGAACCGGGGAGTGCGCCCCAAGTACATCTATACGATCCCGACTCTCCAGAATCCCACGGGCACTATATTGACGATGGAGCGTCGGAGGCAAATGCTGGAACTGAGCGAAGAATTTGGCGTTCCGATATTCGAGGATGAATGCTACGCCGACCTTGTGTTCGAGGGCGAATATGAGAAGGCGATCCGATCCCTGGACGACACCAACCGAGTGCTGCACATCGGCTCATTCTCAAAAACCCTGGGGCCCGGTACGCGGTTGGGATACGTTGTAGCGTCGTGGGAGGTGATGAGCCGATTGCTTTCCCGCAAAAACGACGCCGGAACCGGCGTCATGGATCAGATGATTGTGGGCGACTACTTCACCAACCACTATGAAGACCACGTCGTGCAGGTGCGGTCGGTTTTGAAACGCAAGTGCGACGCGCTAACCGGCGCGCTCCGTGAGTCGTTCGGACCGAGTATCGACTTCTATGTTCCCCGAGGCGGGATGTACTTGTGGGTCAAGCTTCCCCCGGGCATCGATTCCCGCAAACTCGCCGATCCAGCGCTCCGGGAAGGCATCGCGTTCAATCCCGGACCGGATTGGTCGGCAGACCCGGAAAAAGCCGCCAATTATATCCGGCTGTGCTTCGCTCTCCCTACCGAGGATGAAATATGGGAAGGGGTCGCAAAACTGGCAGACGTGTTCCGTGCGGAGGGTGCGGTTCCCTGACGTCCTTATCTTGCCCATGGCAGTGGTGCGCCCTGCTGAAAGATCGCTCGTTTTCCTGGGTACTTGGACATGGCGCGGAGTCCGCCAGGGGTCCAATCTATCGATGCGTAACCATTACAGGAGGAAGACATGGCAATATTGAAAGTGGAAGGCGTAACCCACTGGTCTATACCGGTCAACGACCTGGCAGAGGCCGAAGATTTCTATGGGGAGCTACTGGGCCTGACCCCGGTCGGACGACTGGGGAACAACATCATGTCCTGCTTCAACGTTGGGGACCACAACATCCTGCTGTGCGAACGTCCCAATCCGGTGGACGGGCCGTTGAAGGAGGATGCGGGGGTGCACCATTCCTTCACCGTTTCTCCCGATACCTTCGAACTCGCGTGCCAGGTATTCCACGAGAGGAGCGTCAGGATAGAGCATCTGACGTATCGGGGCCGAGGAGTGTTCACCGGCCGGGAGCTGTATTTCTTTGACCCCAGCGGCAACCGGCTGGAGTTGCGAGACCCCAGCTGGAGCGAGGGAATGCCAGAGCCTTCATATGAAGAGTTGGCCCGCGCGTAAGCGTCGGGTCCGTTGGCAACTAAAAAACTATCTCAAAACGCCCTTCGACAGGCTCACCGTGAGCGGAACGGACTTTGGAATCCGCTCACCCTGAGCTTGTCGAAGGGAGCCGCCAACAGCAAAGGCAGTTTTGAGATAGTTTCTAAACGCGCCCGATCCGCCGGCCCGGATGGCCGTCAACCAACGACCTCAGTCATATCAGGTCGGCATTCTAGCCGCCAAAGTTACGGGGCCACTAATGCGCCAGCCGTGCCGCGCCGTGCAATGCCGCTGGATCATCGGCGAGTTGACACGTTCCCTTTTGCCTTTCAGAATTAACCAAACGGAACGTTGGATTACGTGGGAGGAATCGATATGACGCAAACCGCAGCCTATTCGGTGGACGCATTCATCGACGACGTACGCGAGATTTTCGACGCCACGCAAGACCCGCTGGCCCAGGCCCAGGGCGTGGCAAAAAATATGGAGCGCCTGTTAGCCACCCCGGGCTGGCTGGAGGAGCGGCTGGAACTTCCCGACGAGGGCGGGTACGGACGCTATGACCTCCACCTGGACGAAGAATATGGGCACCCCGGCGGCGGTTTCTGGCTGATGGCGTCAGTGCAGAAACCCGATCAGGACAACCTGCCCCACGACCACGGCGCGGCCTGGGTAGTGTATGGCGTGCACGAGGGCGCCATCAAGCAGACCAAGTGGCGCTGGTTCTATCCAGGTGAGGGAGTGGACTCGGTGCAGATACAGGAGACCGGCGACTTCGTCCAGGAGGACGGCAAGGTGGCCTTTTTCCTGCCCGGTGAGATCCACAACACCCTGAACGTAACGGGCGATCGCGCCGTGGTGGTGCGCTTCGAATCCCAGAAGCTGGACCGCGTGACCCGCTACCAGTACAACCCCGAGGAAGGCACAGTGGTGATGATGGACCGCTAGTAACACCCCTAGAATCGCCGTTGCCAGCCGGGATGCAGGACGGAGCGCCCCTTTGTATTAGGGGCGCTTCAATCGCTAAGAGGGGGATAATGTGAATCCGCCTTACCGCATCTGGGGGAATGACGGCATTTGTGAACACGTTCTAGTCCAGGCCAACCCGCCGCAGCGTGTATGCGTCCCCGGACATAATCTCCGCAATCCTCGGCGGCAGGCCACGAAAATCATCGGTCGCCGCCGAGATCAATCTTCCGGTCAGCGCCCCGCTATCGTCGGAGGCCAGCCACACTGCCAGCTCAGCGCACTCGTCTATGGACGCGCCGCCGCCCGACGTCACCCTCAGCCCGAGCTGGTGGATGAAGTCCGCTCCCGCCTGGGCGGCTTCCTCGGTCATTTTGTCCCACATACTGGTATGAACCGAGCCAGGCCCGAGGGCGTTCACCGTAATCCCCTTGCCATCCAGTTCCTGGGCCAACACTTCGGTAAGCCGTACCACCGCCGCTTTGCTGGAGCAATAGGCCGACATATTGCTCCACGCATTGGTCGCCCCCGCGCCCGACAGGTTGATAATCTTTCCTCCTGACTGCCCCAGCATTGTGGGGATAACAGCTCGACATACCAGGAAAGTGCCGGTGAGGTTGACGTTGATGGTGTTCACCCAGTCGGCGATGTCGTTGCCCTGCAACGGGCCGACGGGGCCGGAGTTGCCGGCGTTGTTGACCAGCACGTCAATTCGCCCAAATCGATCCACTACTCGATGGGCCAACTGTTCCGTGTCTTGCTGGCTGGTGACGTCGGTGCGGACGGCAATCGCTTCAGTGCCCAGCTCCGACGCGGCGTTCAGCGCCTCTTCCAGCTCGGATTCGTTGCGTGCGGCCAGCGCCAGCTTGGCGCCTTCGCGGGCATAGGCCAGGGCGATGGCCCGCCCAATGCCTCGCCCCGAGCCCGTAATGACTGCTACCTGACCATTCAATTTCATGGCGTAACCTCCCCATCTCTGTTACCCGTTATCGCTTACCGTCCGGCCTGAATAAAGTCTGCTACCCGTTCTGCCACCATTATCACCGCCGGGTTGATGGGGGCGCGTACCAAGTCGGGCATGATCGACGCATCAACGACGCGCAACCCCTCCATGCCATGCACTTCCCCATACTGATCGACCACGGCCAGAGGGTCTTCGGACGGTCCCATTTTGCAAGTGCAGGAAATGTGGGAGTAGGTAGTCGCTTCCCGCAGCAGCCATTGGTCCAACGCGTCATCGCTCGCCAGGTCGTTGTCCTCGGGTTCAATGCGTTTCCCCAACAGGGGGGCCAGTTCGTGTCGCCCGGCCAAATCCAGGGCCAGATGAACGCCGGCCCTCAGCCGCGCTCTGTCAAAGGGTTCGGCCAGGTAGTTGTAGCGCATGGCCGGCTGCGCCCGGTAGTCGGACGAGGTTAGCGTCAGTTCTCCCCGGCTTTCGGGCAGCAGCAGGGCGACCATCATTTCCATGTGCCGGCCGACGGCGTCCTCCCCCTCAGCCAGTGGCCCCTGAGCCTGGGGCGCCGGCGCGGTTCCCCTGACCCGTGGCGCGACCAAGGCGGAAAGGCTGATTCCCAGATCGTTTCTCAGATGGGAGCCGGGAGCGGTTAGCCGCAGCGCCGCGCCGCCGGCCCCCCGGTTGGAAGGAGCAACAAAACCGTCTCCGACTTCCCAGGTAACGTACACCTTCGGGTGGTCTTTCAGGTTTCGCCCCACGCCCGGTAGGTCCTGAACCACCGGAATGCCCAGGCTCTCCAGTTGCCCGGCCGGGCCCACGCCGGAGAGCAGCAACAGGTGGGGCGAGCCGACCGCGCCGGCACTGAGGATAATCTGCTCAGCTTCCACGGTGAAGGTCTGACCGCCGCTCTCCACCAGCAGACCACTCGCACGCTTGCCTCGAAAAACAATCCGGCGGGCGTGGCAATTGGGTCGCACCGTCAGGTTGAGTCGATGGCGGGCCTGGCTCAAGTAACCCAGGGCAGTGCTGAACCGGACCCCGCTATGGTTGTTGGTCACGCCTGGGCCGACCCCGTTCGAGTCTGGATGGTTATGGTCGCGGGCCTCCGCAAAGCCACTGGCGCGGCAGGCGCTGAAGAAGGCTCTTTGGGCGGCGTCCCAATCGTCCGGGTTGGAATGGTGGACGAAGATAGGCCCTTCGGAGCCGTGATAGTCGTCGTGCCGGTCAACGTCCGTTTCCATTTTGCGGAAGAAAGGGAGGACCTTTTCGTAACTCCACTCGTCGTTGCCCCGGGACGCCCAGGCGTCAAAATCCTCCGGAATGCCACGGTAAAAAGCTGAGGAATTAATGGCGCTGGAGCCACCGGTAACCCGGCCTCGGGGCACCAACATGGGCCGCGCCAGGTCGGTTGCAGTTGCCGTGAACTGCCAGTTATGGCGACTGGTGGTCAAAGAGACCGGGTGGCCGCCGGCCGTTCGGGCCGTGGGCGGTACCGGAGCGGCGCTGAATCCGTATTTTAGCTCGTCGGGCAGTCGATCAAAATCCGGATAGTCTGGCCCGGCTTCCAACAACAGCACCGAGCGGCCCGGATCTTCCGACAGCCGGGCCGCCAGCACCGAACCGGCAGAGCCGGCCCCCACAATCGCCACGTCGTATTTCATGGTATTTGTCCTCACCTTGAACTCACTCGGTTGAACTCACTGGGTTGAACATTACAGGGGCAGCTTTGAATATGGATACCATACCAACCGGGGAGCCTTGGGTTCAAACGCAATCGTTATGCACGCCCGGACGAGGCAGCGCTCCGACCAGTGGCGTAAAGGCGCATTGCCTCACCTGAATCGTTATCCAACGGAGTTGGTTAACTCAAACAAAATACTGCCGAAAATGCGGAGGCAGCCACGTGGGTGGAGGCGTCAGCAAGATGGTGAAATGACCACCGAAAGGCTCTGTGGCAGCGGGTCTCCAGATGTCGATCCGGTGCAGCGGTGGGCTATAATGCCGCGATGACCGCCAGGTAAACTGCGGGCCGCGACGACATCTGCGCGGATCTCGTGCAATGTTCGCTTATTCCCGCCCCGCCCGGCCAGCTCTTCCAACGTCGTCCATCGGTTTTGGACGTGGCAGGAGACGCGACATGACCACGACCCCGGTACCGCAACCTAACTTCTTTGCCCAGCGAGCGCATCGGTTCCTGGCAGCGCTGGTCTTTCGAGATTTTCGATTCATGGCCTTTGCCACGCTGTGCAGCAGCAGCGGGGCCTGGGCCCTCATCGTAGCTCGCGGAGCGTGGGTGTACAGCATCCCCGAGCTGGAGGGCACGCAGGGCTTGTGGGTTGGGCTGATCACCTTCGCGGCCATGTCGCCGCGTTTTCTTGCAACCCCGTTCATCGGCTACCTCGCCGACAAGATGACCCGCAAAACCCTGCTGCAGCGGGTGTACGTGCTCCAAATTGCCCAGGCGTCCGTCATGGCCGTTTTGGTGATGATTGGCGTCACCAACCCATGGTACGTGGTGGTCCTGGCGGTGGTGAACGGCACGTTGCGCTCCACGCAGATGACCGCTGCCCAGTCGTTGACGCCCAACCTGGTGGACCGGGAACGTTTGCCCAACGCGGTGGCCTTGAACCAGGCCCTGCAGCAGGGCTCCCGCGCCGTGGGTCCTGCCATCCTTTTGGGAATTTCCGTCACCGTGGGCAGCAGCGCCATTTTCGGATCCGAAGGATTTTCGTTCTCGCTCCAGAACCTGGCGGTCACCCTGGGCACCTCCACAATAGTCTTCTGGGCCTGCGCGGCTTTCTACCTGGTGGCGTTGATATCCGCGCTCAACATCAGGACGGCATCGTCGGGAGTCATCGACCGGCGCCGCGGTTTCTGGGGCAACACCGCCGCCGGCTTCGCTTACGCGTACAGCACGCCACTGGTCTTCGGCATACTGCTGATGGCGGTGGCCCACTGCGTACTGGTGATGTCCTTCGAGTCCATGCTGCCGCCCCTGGCATTGGAGAAACTCTCGCCAGACGGGGTAACGTTCAATGACAACGACGTTTACGCCCTGATGGCAGCCCTGGGCATTGGCTCCTTGTTCTCTTCGATATTCGTAGGGGGCATTATCAATCACATGACCCGAGGACGGGTGTTCCTGCTGCTGGGATTCACCAGCAGCCTGACGCCCATCGGGATGGGACTGTCGTCCCAAACCGGCGTATCCATGATCGCTGCGGTCATGATGGGACTGGGCACCTCCGGGTTCATGACCATCACCCACACCATAATCCAGTCAGTGGTGCCGGACGAGATCCGGGGCCGGGTTGCATCGGCGTATTCAATGCACATCGGCGGCAGCATGGCCTTCGCCAACCTGCTGTACGGCCGGTTGGCGGACTCCTGGCCCGCCGGCAATGTCATGGCGGTGGCGGGAGCCACGTTCACCCTGGTGGTTGTGGGCACCGTGATCGCCAGCGGCTTCTGGCGCGATATCTACTTCCGGGGCACGGCCCGCCCGGTCGCGGCTGCCGCCAGCCCTGCGGGTGGTGACGACTAGTACCGTTGCCAGGTAGATTTGTAAGAATATGAGAAGGCAGCCATACTTGGGCATGAGCTTTGTGTGAGGAAGTGCCCAGCCATGGCTGCCATCAAGTATAAAGTAGAGCTGACCGAGGCCGAACGCTCCCGTCTCAATGAGGTGTCCCAGCGAGGCAAGGCGTCAGTGCGCACCGTGAAGCGTGCGCTGTCGCTGCTCAAGGCTGACGAAGGGCTTGGGGACCGTGAGATAGCGGATGTGCTGTTGGTCAACGCGGCCACGGTCGCCAGAGCGCGGAAGCGGTACGTGGAGGAAGGACTTGAGGCCGCCAGCAATGACCGACCGCGGCCGGGCCAGGAGCGCAAGCTGGACGGCAAGCAGGAAGCGCACCTGATCGCCATTGCGTGCAGCGCCGCGCCCGAAGGGCACACGCACTGGACACTCCAGTTGTTGGCCGACCAGGTGGTGGAGTTGGAGTTTGCCGATAGCATCTCCCTGGAGACGGTGCGCCAGCTACTCAAGAAAATGAACTCAAGCCCGGGCAGAAGCAAGAGTGGTGTATCCCCAAGGTGAGCGGGGAGTTCGTGGCGCGGATGGAGGATGTGCTGGACCTGTACCAACCGGCGTACCATCCGGAGCGTCCGGTAGTGTGCTTCGACGAGACCTCCCGGCAATTGACTGGAGAGGTGCGTCCGCCCCTGGAGGCTGCCCCGGGACGGGTGGCACGCTATGACACCGAGTACCAGCGTAACGGGACCCGGAACCTGTTCATGATCTGTGAGCCGAGGGGTGGCTGGAGACCTGTGGAGGTGACCGAGCGCCGCACTGCCGTAGACTTCGCGCACCAGATGCGGTGGCTGGTGGACGAGGCCTACCCTGATGCCGAGGTGGTCAGGCTGGTACTGGACAACCTCAACACCCACCAGCTCGGCGCGCTCTACGAAAGCATTTGAGCCATCCGAAGCTCGGCGCATCGCCCAACGCCTCGAGTTTCATTACACTCCCACGCACGGCAGCTGGCTGAACATGGCTGAGATCGAGTTGAGCGTCTTCAGCAGGGGATGTCTGAACCGCCGTATCAGCGATGAGGCGGAGCTGCGGCGAGAGGTTGCGGCGCTCGAACGCGAGCGCAACGCAGCAAGATTAGCCATCGACTGGCGGTTTACCACCCAAGATGCTCGCCGTAAGCTCCAACATATCTATCCGACAAGATCAGATTGAAACGGTACTAGTCGGCAAGAACGGGCCTTAGTTAGCGTCCACAACGCCATGTTAGCCACTTTTTTAGAAAACCGACAGCCCCGGTGCAGCGGGCGCGGCGGGCGGACAAGTCTTCTCCCCAGAGTATATAATTTGGACCAATCCACTCCGATTCCGATGGAGTGGGAAAACATGCACCGGTCCTGGACTTTATCGAGTTTTGGGTAGGAGGAACCTGTTATGGGCATTCAGATCAAGCGCGTTGGACATGTGGGGATTCTGGTTTCCGATTTTGAACGGTCTTTCGAGTTTTACACCAAGGTGCTGGGCTGCAAGGTGACTTCCCGCCGCCGCCGGCCCGACGGCGCCGAGACGGCCTTCCTGCGGTTTGACGAGACCCACCATGATTTCGTAATCGCCGCTGCTCCCGAAGGCGTGGACGTTTCCGAGAACGTTCCTGGGCAGGCCCGGCTGGTGCAGCAGGTGGCCTTTGAAGTGGAAAACCGTGACGAATTTATGAGGGCTCTGGCCCACATCCACACCCACGGCGCGGAGATTGTCAGCGGCCCGCTGACTCACGGCATCGAGGCCGGCGGGAACCTGGAAGGCAGCGGCAGCCGCTCCTTCTACTTCCTGGACCCGGACGGCAACCGGCTGGAGATCTTCTGCGACGGCATGAAGGTTCCCAACGGGGAGCAGTTCCCCAGGGCAGAATACGCCGACGCCATCAAGGACTTCATGGAAAAGAAGGCCGGTAGCCTCTGACGACTGAACAACGTTAGCCGCAAACCCCCGTAAATCGGCTGAACAAAAAGACGGCGGGGCCGAGCAGTCGTTCGATTTAATCTGTCATTGCGAGGAGCGCAGCGACGTGGCAATCTCGATGCGGTTGAACACACGTCGGCGAACCGACGTTGCTACGACGACGAGATTGCCACGCTACGCTCGCAACGACAAAGTGGCTACGCATGAGCATGGTGCTCACTGGAGCGGACCGCTCTGGCCGGTGTGTTTCCGCAGGTCCGGTTCCTGAGTTCCACGGGTTCCGACCGGGCTACCCCTGGCGAATGAACTTGTCGATGCCAGTGCCGTCGCTGAGGCCGACGTAGATGTCGCCGCGAGAGTCGACCCAACTGCCGTGGCCGGGGCCTCGGCAGTCGAAGCGTGCCAATACGTTTCCGGAAGCGTCCAGGACGCTGACCCGGGCCGAAGAATCGTTGACGCTGCCCTCGCTGACGTACAGGACGCCTTCGCTGTCCACGGAGATGTCCATGGGCCGCTGGATGTCGTCCCAGATGGTGATGAACTCGCCGTCCAGCGTGAAGAGCTGCATCCGGTGATTCTCCCGGTCACAGAGGAGGATCGTGTCGTTCTGGATCAGGAGGCTGTGGGGAAGGTGGAAGTGCCCCGGCTCGGTCTTCCCCGGTTGTCCCCAGGACTGCTTGAGTTGACCGTCCCCGCTGAACCGGTGGATGCGGGCGTTCCGGTATCCGTCGGCTACGTACAGGTCGCCCGAGGGGGATGGGATCAGTTCAGTTGGGTAGTTAAAGGGGCCGGCGGCGCGAGGGCAAAGGTCGCCCGCGTGTTCGCAGCCGGTGTCCGAGTGGACTCCGTGGCGCCCCAGCATCTGGATGGGCTTGCCGTCGATGGTGTAGACCAGGCAGACGGAATTGTCCCGATCGGTCAGGTAGACCGTGTCGTCCTCGATGTAGATGCCGTGGGCGAATGAGAACGCTCCGTTCCCCCAGCTGTCCAGCAGGTTGCCGTCCCGGTCGAAGATTAGGATGGGCGGGTCCTTGCGCTGGAAGGCGAACACCCGGTCCTGGGAGTCGGTGGCTATGGCGCTGACCATGGCGAAGGTCTCGCCCGCTGGTAGCTTGGCCCAGTTTCCCACCATTTCGTAGGTGTACTTGCCGCTTCCTACCGTCGTCATACTTGTGGCCTCCTTATCGTTTGGATGGGATTTCATTGGTTGACGCCTCTATTGTAACCCCGGCAACGCTTTCTATTTCAGGTGGGGCATGACCTCGTCGGCAAACAGCCTCATGGAGCGTAGCGCCTTTTCATGCTCCAACTGCTCGCCGCATGCAACGATCGTGGGATAATCACGGGGATACCCGGCCGGCGATAACGTTGCCGAACCTCCAGCTGCGGTGTCGTAACCCGCCGTCGGTCGGTGTGCGAGAATAGAAAGCGTTGTGACGATATTGGTAGTGCTGGAGGCACGCGAACGAGCAGCTAAATTTCCACGAATGTACCGGGAGGATAAATGGCAATATATCGGATATTTTCGGACGCCGACGGCGAGAGCCACATCGAGGACCTGAAGCTGGAGGATCACCCGGAGCTGGAGGCGCTGATCAATGTGTCCGAGGTGCGGGTGCAGGAGTTTGACGGGTCGCGACACCGGGACTTTAATCCCCTGCCCGAGCGCAGGTTGATCGTCCACCTGTCCGGAGAGGTGGAGATCGGCGCCAGCGACGGCGCTAAACGGGTGCTGCGAGCCGGGGATATCCGGCTGATGGAGGACGTCACTGGCAAGGGCCATTCGCACCACGACCTGACTCCATCGGCCGCAGTCTACGTCTTGCTAAACGACTGATTGACCGTCGGACTCTCCTTTACGTCGCAATGGCCGGTATGTCCAGGTCCCGCACCAGGCTGGCAAATTGGGCAACGTCTTCATCTATAACTTGGTGTAACGCCACCAGCTGTTGGTCTATGTCGGCGGAGAGGTAGTCAAAGACCTGATAGACCTGCTGAGGAGGCGCAAAGTCGGCGTTGGCGACAACGGCGGTGAGTTCCGCCAGCTTTCGGTTGAGCCGCACCGGCAGGTCCAACCGGTCTCGGGCGCCCCGGTACGCCGACTGGATCAGCTGGTCTTCGATCTGCTTCAATTTCCCCGTCACCGACTCCGCCGCGTCGCCCACCGTCTCCACCGAGGGATGTCCCTGGGCGCGACTCACCCACTGCTCTACCTGCTGGCGGATCCGGCGCAGTTGGTTGATGCCGTCGTGAGTTTCCGACACCTTGTCGCGAATCTGAATCAGGAAATTGAACTGGGCATCCAGATCTTCCTGGCTGGCCCCCACCCGGGGGTCTTTGACTATGCGGAAAGTCTGGGCCTGGGAGTCGTCGCCTGCTTGCAGCGTTACCTGGTAGGCGCCGGGCGATGCCAGGGGGCCGACCAGGGAGTCCTCGGTGCTCTTGTCTTCGGGCACCTTGCGGGCGGGCGGGTAGCGCATATTCCATACGAAGCGGTTCATTCCCGGTTCGGCTGGCGCCCGGGGTTCCGGGGTATTCTCGTCAGCCTCCGGGGGGTTGCTGGAGAAGCTCCGTATGATCCTCCCGTCCTCTTCCAGGATGCTGAGGGTTAACTCCCCTGGCGCCTCCTTCAGATAGTAGTGAGTCATCACCCCGTCGGGCGGGTTTTCCCCGGCATCCCAGAACTTCCGCACGGTCTCGCCCCCTTTGCCCAGCGACTCGCTGTAGGTGACGTCCGCACCCAGACCGGCGCGGTAGACCTTGCCGAGGGTGGGCTTCCGCTCCCGGAAGGGCGACCGGACCCGGTAGGTATCCCGGGGCTGCAGCAGGACGAAGGCCTGATCCGCCAGGGATGGAGCGAGCTGGCGCAGCTGGCTCAGGTCGTCCAAAATCCAGAAAGACCGTCCGTGGGTGGCCGCAATCAGGTTGTCGTCCTTGATTGCCAGGTCGTACACCGGGACCACCGACAGGTTGGCGCGCAGCGGCTGCCAGGATTCCCCCTGGTCGAAAGACACATGCACTCCGGTCTCGGTGCCGGCGTACAGCAGGCCCGGAAGGGTGGGGTCTTCCCGCACCACCCGGGTGTAATCATCCTGGGGCAAGCCAGCGGTGATCGATGTCCAGGTCTGTCCGTAATCGGTAGTCTTGTAGAGTATCGGACGCGTGTCGTCCAGCTTGTAGCGAGTGGCCGCCAGATAGGCCGTGGCCGGGTCGTGGGGGGAGACCTCAATCATGCAAATGAGCGTCCACTCCGGCAGGTCGTCGGGTGTAACCGGGTCCCACGTAGCGCCACCATCCGGGGACAGGTGTACCAGCCCGTCGTCGGAACCGGCCCAGAAGACTCCCGGCTGGTGCGGAGATTCCACGAAGGCGAAGATGGTGGCGTAGACCTCGGCGCCGGAGGTATCCTTGGTTATGGGGCCGCCCGAGGGTTCCAGGGTGGCCGGGTCGTGGCGGGTCAGGTCAGGGCTGATGGCTTCCCAACTGTTGCCCAGGTCGGTGGTGCGAAACACCAGGTTGCCAGCCACGTACAGGGTCTGCGGGTCGTGAGGCGAGAACATGATGGGATAGGTCCACTGGAAGCGGTACTTCATGTCCTTGGCCCCCCACCCGGTGTACAGCTCCGGCCATACCGTTATTATCCGCACCTGCCCGGTGGCGTGGTCGTAATGCAGCAGATTGCCGCCACCACCGGCTGAGCTGCCAATGGCCCCGGAAATGACAACGTTGGGGTCCTGGGGATGAACCGCGATGTGGCCGCTTTCCGAGTTTCCCACGACGTAACAATCGCCCCAGGGAATCGCCCCCTTGTGGGTGCGGGAAGGCACGCTGATGGCGGTGTTGTCCTGCTGGGTTCCGTACACCCGGTAGGGAAACCGGTTGTCGGTGGTCAGGTGGTAAAACTGGCCAGTGAGTTGATTGTAGATGCTGGACCAGCTCTCCCCGCCGTTGAAGGTGACGCAGGCGCCGCCATCGTTGCCCTCAATCATCCGTAGAGGATTGTTGGGGTCAATCCAAAGGTCGTGGTCGTCGCCGTGTGGCGTGGTGACCCGGTTGAAGTTGCGTCCCCCGTCAACCGATTTCCAGCACTGGTAGTTGAGTATCCACACCGTGTCCGGGTCCTGCGGGTCGGCGAAGACGTGCTGGTAGTACCAGGGACGCCCCTGCAGGTCCCGGTCGTCGTTGACCAACTCCCAGGTATCGCCCCCGTCATCGGAACGGTACAGGCCGCAGTCCTCGGCCTCGATGGTGGCCCACACCCGCCCTGGTTTGGCGGGGGATACAGCGACGCCGATGCGTCCCTTGAGGCCGCCCGGCAAGCCGGGGTTATCGGTTATCTCGGCCCAGGAGTCACCCCCGTCCACCGACTTGAAAACGCCGCTTTCCGGTCCGCCGCTGATGAGGCTCCAGGGTGTGCGCCGGGTCTCCCAGATGGAGGCGTAGAGAATGCGGGGGTTGTTGGGATCCAGGGACAGGTCTGCTGCCCCGGCGTTTTCGCTACGGAACAAGACCCGCTCCCAGGTGTTCCCTCCGTCCCTGGAGCGGAATACGCCTCGCTCCTCGTTGGGGCCGTAGGCGTGTCCCAGGGCCGCAACGTACACCAGGTCTGGGTTGGCGGGGTGTACCCGCACCCGAGCGATGTGCCGGGTATCTGACAGACCCATGTTGGTCCAGGTCTGGCCGCCGTCAGTGGACCGGTACACCCCGTCCCCGTAGGTTACGTCCCCGCGGATGCAGGACTCCCCCATGCCGGCGTAAATCACGTTGGGGTCGGAACCGGCGACGGTGATGGCGCCCACCGAGGCGGTGTTGAAGTAACCGTCGGAAACATTCTCCCAATAGGTCCCGCCATCGGTGGTCTTCCATACCCCGCCGGCGCACGCGCCAAAGTAGAACACCATGGGATTGACCGGATCGCCGGCGACCGCCACCACCCGACCGCCCCGGGGTGGACCGATGCAGCGCCACCGCACTGCGCCAAGTAGCTCCTGGGGGACGGAAGAAGCCGGGGCCTGGTCCTGCTGCGTTTCATTCGTCGTCATCGTAGCACCTACCCGTTCAAGGTCTGCACCTGCCGGGGAGTCCTGTTGCTCATCGCCCAAGCGGATGCCCGTTGGGGAATTATCCTCTTGGGTACCAGCGTGTGTCGAGGGATGTGTTCAGAGTCTCGGTAATGCCCCCGGCTGTGGCGTCAGAGAAATCTCCAGCCCTGCTGGCCGGTAGCCCCTGCAAATCAATACCTGGCCCTATTCCAGAGATACTAATAATGTCATAATCGGATGGACTGCCCCCGCGCAGTTGCCCATGATAAGCTTGCTCAAAAAGCTGGGGAATCTTGGCCGTTCTGGGAGATGACGTTGCGCTCAGCGGTTGACCGGGAGATCAGAGGTCTAATTCAAAAGAATGGGCGAATTACATTCGCTCGGTTCATGCAAGCCTCCCTGTACTCGCCCCGTGGAGGCTTTTATTCTGCCCGGGGCAACAGGATCAGCACCCACTTCGGGACCTCTTCCACGAGTCACCCGGTTTTCGGCGCCCTGATCGCACGGCAACTGGAGCAGATGTGGCGCCTCCTCGGAGGCCCTCCCGTTTTCCATGTGATCGAGGTGGGTTCCGGAGACGGCGTCTTGGCTCAATCCATCCTGGACGCCTGCCGGCGGATGGCCCCCCGGTTCGCTCAGGCGCTTTACTATGTGGCGGCAGACTACGAGCCTGGATGGCTCCAATCACCTGACCACACGTTTGACTGGGCCAGCGGGACTGGAGATTGGATATCCTCCAGCGGGCAAGACACCATCTTGGGAATCCAACGAGTCAAAACCGAAGGACTTCGGGCGTTCCGAAATGTAGTTGGTTGTATCCTGTGTAACGAGTTGATCGACAACTTCCCGGTCCACCGGTTCGCCATCCAGGGTGGCAGAGCCAAGGAAGTCTTCGTCACATCGGCGGGGGAGAATCTCACCGAAGTCCTGGACGAGCCATCCTCACCTCGCATCGAACAGAGGCTGACCAGTTTGGGCTTATCCTTGACTGAAGGGTATCGGGGCGAGGTGAACCTGGCCATGGAGGACTGGACTCGCCAGCTATCCAGAGCCCTGGACCGCGGGTTTATTCTCACTATCGACTACGGTCAACTGGCCCCTGACCTCTACTCGCCCCAGAATGCCCAGGGCACACTGGTCTGTTACAACCGACACGTCGTCAGCAGCGACCCGTACCAGCACATCGGGCAACAGGACATCACCTGCCAGGTGGATTTCACGTCCCTCATGCGGATGGGTGATCGGCACGGTCTAGCCACCGTGGGCTACGCCCTGCAGAGCCAGTTCCTGACGAACCTTGGCTTCTTCTCGTTCCTTGATGCCCTCCAGACGCAAGGCCAATCCGCAGCCCGAACGGAATTCAACCGAATGGCCATGATGACCCTGGTGGACCCGGAAGAATATGGCGACTTCAAAGTGCTTGCCCAAGCCAAAGGGAACGGGTTGGGCAATGAGCTACTGGGGTTTGAAGGCGCTGAATTCTAGCTCGGGTGCTTGCTGAACATGATGAAGCCGTTACTGTCGGGTGTATTGCAGCCCGCCAGGGCAGTTTCGGCCCGCACCGTCACCTGCCGCGCACCCGCTGTCCCCCGCAGCTGCTGAATGCTGTCGGCGTAGAGGACGGCGCGATTGCGTCCGGTTCCGTTATTGCCGCCACTTGAAAGGAAGGGATGCGGACCTTCGACCCTGATGTCGTCGGCATAGAAGTCGTGGGCCTCGCCCAGCTTGACACCGTGCCACTGGAAGCCCTCCAGGAATTGCTGAGTGAACGTGAGGTAGCCGTCGTACGGGTTGAATATATCAACATCCTCAGGGCCCAACCCGGAACCCTCCCACATCTTCCGTGCCAGGCTGGCCACCGACTCCTGATGCTCCTCCAGAGTTGCCATGGTGCTCCTGCCCCTGCCATTGTTCTGGGCATGGTTAAGGACGTAGACCGGCTTTTGCCTCAGGTCCCTGGCACGCTCGGCGGTGGTGAAGATGAAGGCCCCGCAGGTATTGACTGGCCTGTCGCAATCATAGATCACCAGCGGTTCCTCGATCACGCGCCCGGTCAAGTAGTCCTCCAGGGTGAGCTGATAGGGCTCGTGCAGCGCGTAGTAGCCCCAGGGAGTCATCAGGCCGTTTCTGCGTAGGTTCAAACAGAGCGGGGCCAGCCCGTCGTGGGACTTGCCGTATTTTTTGCAGTACTGCAGGAAGATCACCAGATTGTTGAACATGGCGCCGCTCTGATAACCCCACGGGAGAGAAAAGGCGCTATTCCCGGGGGCCTCCTGGTTGATATTCTGGGGATTGTTGTGCCCGTAGCGGCCTTCGAGGTTAACCATCGGGTACCATACCAAGACGGTCTCGCATAAACCGTCGCCGACCGCCTGAGCGGCCAGGCCCATCATCGGGCCGATGTAGGGTGCATCGGATTTGAGATACTTTACGTTCTTCAGCCCCAACTCCCTCTGTATCCACTCCGCCGAAGCATAGGTCAGGCCGTCCTCGGTGTCGTAGGGCGGGTCAAAATATGGGCGAGGCGCCCAGGTCTGCTCCGCACGGGTCTCCGGGCTGGTGATCAGCCCATCAATGTCGTCCAGCGACAGGCCCGCGTCTGCAATTGCCTTCAGGCAGGCCTCCTTGCTCAAGCCGCCGCAGCTCCGGTCCAGGGCCACACCGTCCCAGCGCCGGTCCATATGGGACTGACCCCAACCTACAACGGCAACCTTGCCCCGGTGCTCCCAGATTCCCATCCCTTCCCGATTTCTCATCCAACTCGTGTCGCTAACCATCTCAGCTCCCTTATGCCGTCTGCGCTATTGACCGTGTCCGCCGGACCCAGGTGGGCTAGGTGAGCACCCGCCACTCGTGGACCAACTGGCCGGCACTCGTTTGTTCAAATATCAGTTCCACCGGGGCGCCAACGGGGACCTCGCCCGGCGGGGTACCCGGAAGGTTGGACAAGAAGTTGATGCCCGGGTCCTCGTCCAGGGTGATCACCGCAAAGTTGATGGGCTGCGCCGCCCGGAACCCCCTGATGCGGGAGTCGCGTATCACCATGTACACGTCAATGTGTCCCTTGCCTTGCACCTCTTTCCACTCCAGATCGTCGGCCGAGCCGCATTCGTTGCATCGCTGTGTGGGCGGATAATGCAGCCTCGCGCAGGCGGTGCAGTTCTGCAAGACCAACCGCCGCTCGTTGCAGGCGTCCCAGAAGGGCTTGGTCAGATCATCGGGAACCGGGACAGGTCTCTCCAGGCCTGGAATCGTTGACATGGTTCTCCCCTCCTGTGGAATCTTGCTCACCGCGCGCTGCCGTTACCGACACAATCTAGCGCACATTATATGTAGAGTGCTTTTGCTGGTCAAAGATATATGCCGCCCATAGTTGCATTCCCCGATGTCCCCACCAGAATCCCGAGCCAATATCATCGGTGACGTTCTTCAGGTACAGGTCCGGATAAGCCCGTGGGAAAGGAAAAGCATGCGGAAAGTGCGTTTAATCCTGGTTAGTCCTCCCGGTAATCCACGGCTCGGTATTTCCGGCGTCCATCGGGACGAAATGGAACCCCGCGGTCAGGGCAAATTGGCGATCCAACTCCGTATCGCCAATATGGTAGTACTCCTCAGCCGAAAAGCGCGACTTCAAGTCCAGGAGGCCCTGCTTCGATGAGACAAAACTCACCTCGATGCGGTGCCCGTCCCAAATGGCCTGCTGTACTGGAAGCGGACGGTCAGAAGCGCTACCAATAATGCACCCGTGAGCCTGGGCTTTCCTGACCATGCTCATGGTAACAGGCCCAGGTGGGTCTCCTGCTTCCAGCGTTCCATCTATATCGAAACTGACCAGTATTGCCAAGTTTGACCTCCCTTCGCAAATTGGATGCAGATGAGATTGCCCAGGTATGGAGCGACTTGACGCGTGTTGGGCGTACGCGCCTACGGTTCCCCGCCCACCGAGGGGTCCGCCCACTGGACGATTCCCCGCGTTCCCAAGTCCTCGATCTCCTGGTCGGCGTACCCGATTTCCCGAAGCAGGGGCTTGGTGTGCTGGCCAATTTGGATGGAGGTTCGGTAGAGTCCCGGAGTCAGGGACAGTTCGACCAACCCGCCGTAACGGAGGTACTTTCCGACATACGGGTGCTCCACCTCAACGCTCAGTGCATTCGCCTTGGCGTGGGGATGGTCCGCATAAAACTCTCCCTCCAGAGCTTCATCGGCCCGCACACAGCCGATGTCCGCCTTGACCAGCAAATCTTCCCATTCGGCAGCAGTACGCCCGGCGAGGATTGCCGAGATCTCGGCGACGAGGGCTTCGTCATTAGCCTGTCGCGCCTCTGGAGTAGAGAAGCGGCGATCCACCAGGAGTTCACCCCGTTGCACAGTGCGGCAGAATGTTTCCCACTCGTCCTGGAACAGACAACCCAGGAACACCCACCCTTCCCGGCAGCGGTACAGACGGTACAGGGCATGAAGGCCATGAATCTCTTCGTCGGGCATGGCAATGGGAGGGCGGTTGGCGTGGTCGTAATACTCATCGGCATTAGTCCAGGCATTAGCGTTGAGCATGGTGACATGGACGGGCTGGCCTTTACCGGTGAGGTCTCGCGCTCGAAGGCCCAGGATGATGCCCGTGGCCACAGCCGGGGACGTGTTTTGGTCCGGTCCCCAATTGGATTTCATGAGCCAGCGGGTCGCCTCAACGGTCTCCTCAATATCCATGGCCTGTTCCGGAGGCGGGGGCATACCCCGGCCCATCTGCCGCATGGCGCCGCCCATGATAGCGCCGGGAATGGGGTGGGCGCCCGGCCGGCGCGCGTGCGCCCCGTGTTCACCATAGGTCCCCATCCAGACGTGGACCAGGCGGGGATTGATCCTCAGGCAGGTCTCCCAATCGACTTGAAGACGCTCCGGAACGCCGGGGCGAAAGTTGTGCGAGAGAACATCGGCCCTGGCGATCAGCTTGTGGACGATCTCTTTGCCCTCAGGGGTCTGTAGGTCAACCTGAATGCCTTCCTTGCCAGCGTAGGTCCGTGGGTCGGCCACTGCCTGTGCAGTGGACCGCCGCCCCTCATCCAATCGCCGATCGGTGGCGTCGATCTTGATGACCCGCGCTCCAAGGTCTGCCAATAGGGCGGCGCCGTAGGGCCCGGCCTGGATTGTCGCCAGGTCCAGGATGGTGACCCCTGACAGGGGGTGGGCCGCCACATCGGCGCCATTCGCCTCAGGCAAGCCACCGCTTACGGCCACGGACTGCTGCCGCCGGCGTCCCAGCACTTCGGCGTTGTGCTGCCCGACATCAGGGGCTGGTCCGCTTTGTTCTCCCGGGGTGTCCTTTAAATCCACGAGCGGGGCCAGGGTCCGCATAGGGCCCACGCGAGGATCATTGATCGTTACCACGGTACCGTTGGAGACCACCGCGGGATGATCCATGGCCTGGACGCTGTCACGATAGGGCTCAGCGGCGATGTCGCCGTCCTGGAGATAAATCTCCATCCATTCGTCGGTGGTCTTCTCCAACTGCTTGTGCAGTATCTCCCGGCGCAGGAGCTCCCGGTTCTTCAGGTCAATGGCGGGAACTTTCTCGAACCGCTCATCTTCGAGCAGGCGCCCAAGCCCAATGGCCTTGAGATGCCCCTGGATGTGCGGGACCCTCTGATTGGCGTGTTGGAGCCATGTGCCGTCCTTGGTCCGCACGGGAACGTACCCTATGGAGGAGAGGCCTCGGGTGCCGCCGGGTCTCCCGGGAAATCGCTCCGGGTCCCTGCGGCGCAGCTGCATATTCACCAGTCCACCGTCACCGACATTGTTGTCGTGGGGAGAAGCCAGGGTTTGGATGATGCTGGTCTGCACCCATTGCCCACGCCCGCACAGGTCACGCACGCGGAGGGCGCCAAGGATCCCGCGCACTGCAGCCTGGCTGGCGTGCCAGCTCCCGGTGTACACCGCCGAATACACTGGGCCTTCCCGGTTGGGCTGTCCCTGCAAGTTGAGCATTCGGCCTGCCTTGGCCGCAACGACACCCTCGTACCCTTTTACCCGGCGGAGCGGGCCCTTTTGCCCAAAACCCGTGATGGAGCAGTAGACCAGCCGCGGGTAAAGTTGCGACAGGGTGTCATACGCCAACCCCCAGTCGGCCATGTCTCCGGGACGGAAGGACTCTACCAATACATCAGCCTCTCCGGCCAGCTGGATGGCTTGCTCGCGGCCTTCTGTAGTGCTGAGATCCAGCACGATGCCTTTTTTGCCGCGGTTCCATGAAATCCAGGCGGGCTGAAAGCGGAAAGGATCTCCGCCGGGAGGTTCAACCTTGATCACCTCGGCCCCGTAGTCGGCCATTACCAGGGTGCAGATGGCCCCTGGCATCCCCAACGAGAAATCCAGGACGGTCAGGCCTGTACATGGTCCTGCCACGGTTCACCTCCCCCTTCAGTGGTCTGGGCTCCCGTTTGGCCAGGCATCTGGCCCGTCCCTGCGGTACACAACTGTCTTTCCAGCAAGTTTGCCGGACGTTCCTGGCTCGGGATCACCCAGTTCGCAACCCAAGCTAGCCGGCGAGACCGAGTATGCAGCCCACCGAAGATGCGCGTCAACCTCATTCATGCCGGACGGCCTCCTCGAACGCTTCCATATCAGTCCCGCTCTATAAGTTGGCGGGATCAGCAACTATTTTGTTGCAGGGAGTTCCGGCACGGGCTCACCAGCCGTGGCGTAGGCCGCTTTTCGGCCATGATGCCGCGCCACCGCTGCACCCTGCGCTGCAGCGTACGCAGGTGAGTGTCGCTGCAACGGTCGGGATGGGCCGACTTCAGCCGGTTCAGCAGGGCGATGGCCTCAGCGTCCGGGGGTTCTTGCAACCAGGACAGCGCGTCGCACCACACTCCTTCGAAAGGGTCTGGCCGAGTTCGCCAACTCCGTGGCGCTCGCACCCGGGTGGCGCATAAGCGGGTGACACCCGCCGGGGCACTCCGGCTCAAGCCGGGCCATTGGCCCGGCGTCGGCCAGTACAGTAATCCTGAGGGTCGGCGGCCTCATTATTCCCGCTCGCAGTAAACTCTCCCCTCGCTGGGGTACACGCGGTCAATCAGCGCCCGGTGAACGTGGTTGTTGACGCACTCGTTAGCAGGATAAACGGTGTGCGTGGGGTGAGAGGTCTCCACCAGATAGCCGTTGCAGAGCGTTTCGGTTGCGAGCTCTTCGGATTCTACGAACGGAGTAATCGGGTCGGAGTGGTTGCCGACTACCAGTATCGGTACGCCGCCGCCGTCGAACGGCCCCTCAAGAGGTGGGGGGGCAAACTGGTCGTAGAAGAGGCAAACTGAGAGGTATGGTCTGGACGCTGCCTTCATCAAGGGGAACATCCCCTCGATGGCGGCATTGATGATTGCGGATTCCTCCAGTATGGTGGCGGGGTCCTCCGGGTCCAAGGCCCAGGCGTCCAGGCAATTGACATGTTCAGTGAAGCTCGCAGCGGTGGGGTCCCTGCCCAGGAGCTGGTGCTCGGAGAGCTTGAGTAGAATGGCCGGGTCGTCGTTCTCGTTGAGCTGGAACAGGCCCTTCCATAGCTCAGGCCATGACCCTTCAGCGTACAGGGCTGAAATCACTCCATTAATGCCGGCGCGGGGATAACCGCCCGCCGCGCTGTTGACCAGGTCCAGTTTCGCGGCAGCCTCCAGGTAGTAACCAACCGGGTCTCCGTCGTTGTATATCGGGCATCCCGGGTCGGCGCACGCTTTCAGCGCTCGTTCCAGAATTTCTTCGGTCGGCCTGCTTCTCTCGATACTCTCGGCGATGCTTTCCTCTATGGTGGCGGCTTCGGCAACCGGGTTGGCGGCGGCGTCAACCACCATTGCCCTGACCGACTCGGGAAAGAGCGTAGCGTACCAGACCCCCAGCACCGAGCCGTAGGAATATCCCAGGTAAGAGATTTGATCGGCCCCCAGCGCCTTGCGTATCTCATCCATGTCCCTGGCAACATACGCGCTGTGCAGCAGGCCGCCGACCGGCCCCATTGACTCGATGCACAGGTTGGCGGCCGCTTCGCCGGCCGCTATTTCCTCGGGGGTGTCTATGACGTCGTCCTCGACTGAGGCGCGCAGCGCCAGCTGCTCACCGGGGTCGCCACAGGCGAATTCGGGATCGGAAAACCCGACGCCACGGGGGTCAAACCCGATAATGTCGAAGCGTTCGACTATCTCATCGGGGAAAATCCCGTATTCTGTGCTGGCGACATACTGTACACCGCTTACCCCGGGACCGCCGGGATTGACGAACAAGTAGCCGATACGCTGCTCGGGAGACGTGGCCCAATGCACGTCAATGAAGATGTCGATTACGCCCGCCTCGGGATCCCGGTAGTCGGCAGGCACTGGAACTCTCAAGCACTCGAGGTTGGGGGCGCAATCAGTCCAGGGCAGTAGCTCTTTGGCCAGCTGCAGCTCCACCTCTTCGCAGATGACCCGCCGCTCGCTGGGGTACACGCCGTCAATCAGCGCCCGGTGAACGTGCTCGTTAACGCACTGGTTGGCAGGATACACCACGTGCTCGGCGTGGGAGACCTCGACAAGATACCCGTTGCTGAGCGCCTCGGCAGCCAGTTCTTCGGACTCGCCGAAGGAAGTAATCGGGTCGGCGGGGTTGCCGATTACCAGTATCGGTACGCCGCCGCCATCAAGCGAGCCTTCAAACGGGTCGGGGGCGAACTGGTCGTAGAAGAGACATTCCTCGGGGGCAACGATGGGCATCGAGGCCAGCAGGGGGAATTGTTCTTGGATGATTGCAGCAAGGATTTCGGATTCTTCCAGTAAAGTCTTGCGGGCTACCGGGGACAGAACCCAGCCGTCAAGGCAATTGACGTGTCCGGTAAAGCTCGCGGCGCCGGGCTCGCCAATCTGAGCCATCGCAAATTCGAGCAGGCGGGCCGGGTCATCGTTCTCATTGAGTTCGAACAAACCATGCCAAAGGTCGGGCCGACCCACTTCAAAATATAGCGTCGTGATTACTCCCAGGGCGCCGGCCAGAGGATGATTATTCGCGGCGCGATTGACCAACTCCAACTTTGCCGCAGCCTGCTTGAAGTAGCCAACCGGGTCTCCGTTGTTGTAGATCGGGCAGACTCTCGAGTCGTAGCACGCTCTCAGGGCCGCTTCGAGCGCGACTTCAAGGGGAGCGATTTCCTCGAGTTGCTCATCGATTCGTTCCTGCCGGGTGCCGGCCGGGTCATCCGGGTTGTCGGCGCTGTCAAAAACCATCGCCCGGACCGACTGGGGGAAGAGCGTAGCGTACCAGCCGCCCAGCGCCGCTCCATAGCCGGAGCCGTAGTAAGAGATTTGCTCCGCGCCCAGGGCCTGGCGTATTTCGTCCATGTCCCTGGCGACGTATTCGCTGTGCAGCAGGCCGCCCACCGGCCCCATCGACTGGATGCACAGGTTGGCGGCCGCTTCGCCGGCCGCTATCTCCTGGGCGGTGTCTATCGGCAGTTCAATGGAGGCCAGCAGTGAGTGCTGCTCACCCAGGTCGCCACAGGCAAATTCGGGCTCAGATAACCCAACGCCGCGGGGGTCAAACCCGACGATGTCGAAGCGTGCGACGACATCATCGGTGAACCTTCCGGATAGAGCGCCCTGGACCATTACCAAACCGCTCCAGCCCGGCCCGCCGGGATTCACCAACAGATAGCCAATCCGTTGGTCCCGAGACGCGGCCCGGTGCACGTTGACCGCGATGCTGAGGCTGCCGGCCTCAGGGTCCCGGTAGTCCGCCGGAACCTCTACGAATCCGCACTCCAGCTCGGGGTCAGACTCACACGGGTTCCAGTCTATCCGCTCGCCGGCTGAAGTTGGCTTCGGCGTTGGCGTTGGAACTCTCGTAGGCGTGGGCCCCGGCGTGGCCTCCCGCGCCGGCTCCGGTGTCGGAGTGCGCTCAGCCGAGGGCATCTGGGGCGGTATTGGAGCAACGGTTGGGGTCGACGACACCATTGGGGGCAATACTTGTGCCGCCGCCGGCATGGTCAACGCTGGTGCGGGCGGCGCGGCCGGCGTGGGCGCAGGACCTTCACAGGCCACACTAACTATGACCACCAGGGCCAGGACGGCCAGAACACTGACGGCCAGTAGCTGCTTCATTGTCTTATTCCTTTATGCTGTGGCCGCATCTGTCCACCGTGATGTCGCTTCACGCCGATTATCCAACTTAGTTCGTAATTCCGCTCGGGTAATGGTGAATCATGTGTCCAGAATTGGCAACCCCTATGTGTCACCCAGGACTTCGATCCTCCGATCAGGTGGCGGAGGTAACCCGGAGTTGGACTTTCGCGGGGAGCGGCGCAGCGACGAAACCCACGATTCCCCCATGGGCACAGAGACCCGGCTGGCCAAAAGGTGCAAAGGTAAAGGAGCGCGGCTTTGCTTGGGGGCTGCCGTGCTGATAGACAATCGGGAGGGTCTGCTGGCGGACGTGCGCCTCACCCCAGCTGCTGGTGATTGACGACAATTACTCCGTGATCCAACGGGGGCCGACGGGAACCTATTACATCGTCCCGCGGAAAAGCCATGATCACCGCTGCGTCTACGCTGGCAAGTGTATTTCGGAACTGGACGATGCGCAGGAAGCGGCCAAGTTGCTGCAGGATATCAACGCCCGATGGCGAGGCGCCTCGCCAAGCCAGCGCAACCGCTTGCTGTTGACCATTCTGGAGGCGATTTACGTGTATGCGGAGCGCCGGGAGATCGTCGGACTCAGGCCACGGCAGGCCTTCCTAACCCTATTCGACACAGTTGAAGATAATGACGCGGTGACATTATCATCGAACCCGACCGGCAATTTTGGAAGGGTTGGTGGAGACGGGGGAGGGCACGACCCATTGTTCCTGACCTGGCCGTTCAACGTCCGGCTGCGGCGCTCAAGCCTGTCGCAACCAAACAACACTATCGGGGAGGCTATCAAACAAAGCCGGGCCGCATTGGGGATGAGCCAAACCGGATTAGCAGCACGTTTGGGAATAGATCGTAAAACCGTACGATCTTGGGAGAGGGGTGACACCATCCCAGTCGGTAGGAAGATCGCCTCCCTTGGCGAATGCTTGCAGGTTGATCTGGCCGGTTTGGTATTGTAGCCAACCACCAAGAGGTCTCATGCAACCCCGCAGCAGCACCCGGACTGGGAGCCTTCTGCGCGGCATTGGAGGGTGTGTCGCGGCCAATATTAAAATGTGCGAAATCGTCGAAGTGTCACTAGGTTCTGTTGACATTTCACCGTAGCCAGATGAGAGCGGCGGTGAAATGCAGGAAGCCCAGGTATCTGGTGTCCAGCTTCTCAAACCGGGAGAAGATCCGGCGATAGTGCTTGATTTTGTTGATGAAGCATTCGACCAGATGACGCTCCCGGTACAGATGCCGGTCATAGTCGGCGGGTTCCTTGCGGTTCGAGCGGGGCGGAATGACCGGCATCATACCCAGTCCCAGAATGTGTCGGCGAAACTCCTGGGCATCGTACCCTTGGTCGGCCAGTACGTGCTCGCCAGCATAACCGGCGATCAAACCCTCCGCCTGGGTGATGTCGTGCTGTTGCCCGCCGGTCAGGATGAATCGCAAGGGGTTGCCCAAGCCGTCCACGCTCACGTGAATCTTGGCGCTGAACCCGCCGCGGCTCCGGCCCAGGGCCTGGGCAGCCTGGCCACCCTTTTTGGGGGAGCTCCTGCCGCGCAAGGGTGCGCCCGAACCACCGTGCTGTCGATGATCAGGTATTCCAGATCCGGGTCGCCGGAGCAATGTTGATGCATTTGTGCCCAGACCCCTTGGTCAGTCCAACGGGCGAATCGTTTGTAGACGGTGTTCCAGTTCCCGTATTCGGCCGGCAGCAGTCGCCACTGGGCCCCAGAGCGATTAATCCATAAGACGGCCTCGACAAAACGCCGGCAATCCGCTTCCTGGCCAACGTACAGGCCGGTGCAGCCACGCAAGAAATCGAGAATCCTAGCCCACTGTTCTGGTGATAATCTGATGTTTGACATACGGCCATTATAATCAAATGTCAACAGAACCTAGTACCGTTACTAGGTAGATTTGTAAGAATATAAGAAAGCAGCCATACTTGGGCATGAGCTTTGTGTGAGGAAGTGCCCAGCCAGGGCTGCCATCAAGTATAAAGTAGAGCTGACCGAGGCCGAACGCTCCCGTCTCAATGAGGTGTCCCAGCGAGGCAAGGCGTCAGTGCGCACCGTGAAGCGTGCGCTGTCGCTGCTCAAGGCTGACCAGGGGCTTGGGGACCGTGAGCTAGCCGATGTGCTGTTGGTCAACGCGGCCACGGTCGCCAGAGCGCGGAAGCGGTACGTGGAGGAAGGACTTGAGGCCGCCAGCAATGACCGACCGCGGCCGGGCCAGGAGCGCAAGCTGGACGGCAAGCAGGAAGCGCACCTGATCGCCATTGCGTGCAGCGCCGCGCCCGAAGGGCACACGCACTGGACACTCCAGTTGTTGGCCGACCAGGTGGTGGAGTTGGAGTTTGCCGATAGCATCTCCCTGGAGACGGTGCGCCAGCTACTCAAAAAAACGAACTCAAGCCGTGGAAGAAGCAAGAGTGGTGTATCCCCAAGGTGAGCGGGGAGTTCGTGGCGCGGATGGAGGACGTGCTGGACCTGTACCAACCGGCGTACCATCCGGAGCGTCCGGTAGTGTGTTTCGACGAGACCTCCCGGCAATTGACCGGGGAGGTGCGTCCGCCCCTGGAGGCTGCCCCGGGACGGGTGGCACGCTATGACACCGAGTACCAGCGTAACGGGACCCGGAACCTGTTCATGATCTGTGAGCCGAGGGGTGGCTGGAGACCTGTGGAGGTGACCGAGCGCCGCACTGCCGTGGACTTCGCGCACCAGATGCGGTGGCTGGTGGACGAGGCCTACCCTGATGCCGAGGTGGTCAGGCTGGTACTGGACAACCTCAACACCCACCAGCTCGGCGCGCTCTACGAAGCATTTGAGCCATCCGAAGCTCGGCGCATCGCCCAACGCCTCGAGTTTCATTGCACTCCCACCCACGGCAGCTGGCTGAATATGGCTGAGATCGAGTTGAGCGTCTTCAGCAGGGGATGTCTGAACCGCCGTATCAGCGATGAGGCGGAGCTGCGGCGAGAGGTTGCGGCGCTCGAACGCGAGCGCAACGCAGCAAGATTAGCCATCGACTGGCGGTTTACCACCCAAGATGCTCGCCGTAAGCTCCAACATATCTATCCGACAAGATCAGATTGAAACGGTACTAGTTACCGGAATCCGTGATAAGGAAGGTTGCGCGGTGCGAATCCAAGCCCGGATTTGACGCCTCGGCCACCTGCGGAGGACATGCCGGTGCGTAACCCTCGATTGGGGCCACTCACCCCAGATATCTACACTGCTCCCGAAAGCTGATTGATGACCAGGCCGGTGGGCAGCTTGGGATAGAAGAAGGTGGACTTGGGAGGCAGCCGCTGGCCGGCGCTGACAATCTCCCGGAAGGGTTCCAATGGGAAGGGCTTCAACAGGATGGCCAGCTGCTGTTCGCCCCGGCTGACCTGCCCAACGATGGCGTTGTGATCCGGGCTGTAGTCCACGTGGTCGCCCAGCGCGTCGCCCAGCGCGGCTGCGAAAACCCGCTCCTGCAACACCCAGGCCTCGGACACGGCCAGGGAGCCCCACGAGAGCCAATCGACGCCGGGTTTCAGCGTGTGTATCGTCGCCGAGCCGTCGGCGGCGTACATGGCGAAGCAATGACGGTCGGCGCCCAGTTCCGCTACCTCGGCCACCACGGATCCGGCATCTGTCGCGCGGGCAGACCGGGCGTCAAAAAGTTCGTAGAGCCGCCGGAGCACACCGTCCAACTGCTCCGCCGACAGGCCGCCCACCACCCGGTGATAGGGCAGCAGCAGCAGTCCCGGGTCATCGAACTCGATTAGCGTCATCATGACGTAGTTGGAAGCGGCGTCCGCACCGTGCGCGCCGGTCCCGGCCTGATTGCGGCTATAGCGCAGGGCCGCTTCGTAACGGTGGTGTCCATCGGCCAGGAACACCGGGCGATTGGCAAAGGTTTCCGTGAGGGCTGCCTGGGTCGCTTCGTCGCTGATGCGCCACAGCTGGGCGTTGCCGCCCGCCGGAGTCACCGCCGACGCATCGGGTGTTCCGGCGATGACGGCGTCGAAAATGCGTTGCAGATCGCCGTCGGCGTCCTGATACAGCGACATTATGGGGCTGAACTGGGCCTGGCAGGCGTCGAGCAGCGCCACCCTGTCCAGTACCGCCGGTTCGCGGGTGAATTCGTGAGGGTAGACGGCTCCGGCGTCGTAGTCTTCCACCAGCACGTCGGCGAAAAAGCCCAGGTGCTGGTAGCGCGCGCCGTTGAAGTCGTAGGCGTGGCGCATCAGGTAGAAACCGGGCTCGTCGTCGCGCAGCAGGGCGCCATCGCCCAGCCATTGCTGGAACAGCCGGGCCGCCTGCTGATAACCGGCCTGGGGCTCCACCGGATCGGGCTGCTCTCCGCCCTCCAGATGCACGGCGTTGTACGCGCTGCGCTGCTGCAACTGGGTTTTCAACTCCGGGCCGATCATGTCGTAGGGCGGGCAAACCACCGCGGAAAGATCTCCCACGACGGCGGGGTTGAAGCGGCAACCACGGAAGGGGCGCAGAGTGGCCATGTCATTCTCTCCACTAAAGAATATTCGGACCGACCAGTGTGCTGGTCACGACGAAATGATAGCATCCGGAAGGAACGACGGTAGCGGTCTTGAATCAATTGTCGTTGGACCCGGGGTCAACGGCGCCGACCGGCACGGCAGCGGCGAGTGCATACAGCGGCGAGTGTATACCGGGTATGTATAATGTCGCATCCTCGCTACGTCTCGATGCCGTGCGTGGCGCGACGATGCAATCCCGGAGTGGCCGAACTTGCCGTTAGTCCTCAGCAATGCCCACGTGATCGACTGCGTGACCGCCGGTACCATAATCGAGGCCAATGTGGTCATCGAAGACGGTTGCATCACGGAGATCGCCGACGGGCGGGTCGCGTCCCACGGACCAGATACACAGGTGGTAGACCTGCGGGGCGCATTTCTGCTGCCCGGGCTGTGGGACGTGCACGTCCATCCCGAATATCCGGTGCCGCCCGGGATGACGGTGGCGCAGGAGACGGCTAACTTCGGTCGGCAACTGTCCCTGGCGCTAACCGAAGGGGGTGTTACGTCGGTGCGTTGCGGTGGGGCGGCGCACTTCATGGACGTGGCCTGGAAACGCGCCTTCGCGGCCGGCGGCGTGGTCGGCCCACGGGTGTTCGCGTCCGGATACTTCCTGACCACCACCGGCGGTCATTTCCTCACCTCCGGTCAGGCGCGCGAGTGTGATGGCCCCTACGGCTTCGTGCAAGCCATCCGCGAACAGATTAAAAACGGCGTCGACCACATCAAGCTGAACCTCACCGGCGGCATCATGGGACCCGATTGGGACCGGCACTGGCATTCGTTCCTTTTGGAAGACGAGCTGGCCGCTGCTTTCGCAATCTCCCGACAGCGCGAATTCCCGGTGATGGCCCACGCCGCCAACCCGGACTCGGTCAAATCGGCGGTCAGGCTGGGGGCACACTCCGTGGAACACGGCTACATCATGGACGACGAGTGCATCGCCGCGCTGGCCGATTCGCAGACTTGGTACGTGCCCACGCTGGCCATTTCGCACCTGACCGAGGGGCAGGCGCAGAACGAATACGAGCAACGGTGGCTGGCCGAACGAAACATCGCCCGGGAACTCCAGCGCCGGGCCGATGCCGCCGCTGAGGAGCACGCCCGCTGGTTCCGCCGGGCCCTGGACGCCGGTGTGCCGATGGCGCTGGGCTCAGACATCCGCCCCCTTCGGGAATCCGCGCTGCTGGAGATGGGACTGTGGGTGCGGGACGGCGCCACCACCTGGCAGACGCTGTTGGCCGCCACCCGCAACGCAGCCGCCCTGTGCGGCATGGTCGATCAGCTGGGCACCGTCGAAGTGGGCAAATTTGCCGACCTGATAGTTGTCGGAGCCAACCCGCTGGAAGATATCAACAACCTGCGACAGCTTCAGCTGGTAATAAAAGAAGGCCGCATCGTCTCCGACAAGCGGCCTTCCCGGTAGCGCGGAGCGGTGCGACCCTCACCCCCGGCCCCTCTCCCGGAGGGAGAGCTGACAAGGGTATGTAACGGCTGAAATTGGGTTTGGATGTAGCTTGGGAAGGCGCAGGGGAATCCGGCATCTTGGTTGTGACAAAACCGAATGCCGGAGGTCTCCCCTGCGCCTTCCCAAGGAAGCCTATCAGTTGCAGCAGACGATTGGCACGCATTGGCCTCACCTCAGTCAGCCACAATTGACCGGCCTGGTTCTGTGGGTGTGCGGCGCTATCCTGGCCGGGAGCGCCTGCCAGAACGCCGCGGCGTCCGCCCTCTCGCCCTGGGGCAGCTGGAACAGCCGGCGCCAGTATCTCCGGGAGTGAGTATCTCCGGGAGTGGTTGTACGACGGCAGCGACCGGGCGCGTCCCTGCCAGACCGAGCTGGACGTAAGTCTCTGCTTCGCGCCGCTGCTCCGGTGGGTGCTGGCCTGGTGGCGCTCCGGTCGGCTGGCGCTGGCGATTGACCCCACGCTGAAGGGAGACCAAACCACCGCCATCGTCGTCAGCGTGGTCTGTCGTCAGCGTGGTCTGTCGTCAGCGTGGTCTACCGCGGATGCGCCATCCCCGTGGCCTGGCGCATCAGGCGCGCCAACCAGCCCGGGGCCTGGATGGACCCGATAGTGGAACTGCTGAAAGCCCTGGCCCCGGCGGTGCCCAAAGAAATGAACGTGATCGTCCTGTGCGACCGAGGCTTGGCCAGCCCGAAGTTGTGGCGACAGATCATGGCTCAGGGCTGGCATCCCCACATGAGGTATCCCAAAAGCATCACCTTCTGCGCCGAGGGCGGCCGCCGGCTCCCCGCGCGCGCCTTCGTTTCCCGTCCGGATACCGCTCCCGTCCGGATACCGCGTGGGTCGGCAGAGGCGCCGCCTTTGGCGCCGCCGCCGCCAAACGCCGTTGCACCCTGCTGGCGGTCTGGTACGCCGAGCAGCAGGAACCATGGATCATCCTCACCGACCTTCCGCCGGAAGCAGTCGGGGTGAGTTGGTACGCGCTGCGCTGCTGGATCGAACTGGGCTTCAAGGCGCTCAAGAGCCTGGGCTGGCAATGGGACAAGACCCGCCGGACCGACCCGGCGCGCGTCTCCCGGCATTGGCTCGTGCTGTCGGTGGCGACGCTGCTGGCCCTGGCCTATGGCGCCCGGGTGGAGGACGCCAACGCCCGGAGGATTGCGCCTGGCAATCTGCGCACACCGCCCAAGGCCCTGGCTCCTACGCACCTTAACCCTCGGCGTCGGCTGGGACGGACCGTCAGCGTCATCCGCCACGGCATTGACTGGCTGTGGCGGTTGCTGCTCCGGGGCCGGCTCTGGCGCCGCGTCTGGCTGCAGCCCGAACCCTGGCCGGAGCCCAAGCCCAACCTGGAGATTACCCGCCATGCCCCTACGTGATAATCCCATACATACCCTTGTCAGCCAGGGGAGAGGGGATGAATTCGTCAGTGCATTACCAGGCCGCCGTCGACGTTGATCGTCTGGCCGGTGATGTTACGGGCTCCGGGGCTGGCCAGGAAGGCGGCCATGGCGGCGATGTCCTCCGGGTCGTTGGCCCTGCCGATGGGGATGTTGGTCGCCCGTTGGGCCTGGAGTTCGGCCACGGAGATGCCCCGCTCGGCGGCCCGCTGCTCCATGGTGCTGGTGGACATGGCGGTGATGGTTGAGCCGGGGCAGATGGCGTTGACGTTGATGTCGTGACGGGCCAACTGGTGGGCGGCGATGAGCGTCATGGAAATAACCGCGCCCTTGCTGGCGGCATAGGCGGCGTTGGAGGTTCCGGAGTAACCCTTGCCGGCGATGGAGGCGATGTTGACGATGCGGCCTCCGCTCCCCTGGTCGATCATCTGGCGGGCGGTGCGTTGCATCACGAAGAAGGCGCCGCGGGCGTTAACGCGATGAATGCGGTCCCAGTCTTCCATGGTGATGTCCATGATATCCAGGAAGCGGGTGACGCCGGCGTTGTTGACCAGGATGTCGACCTTTCCCAGGGCGCTCACGGCGTTGGCTATTACCCGGTCGATGTCCTGGTCGTCGCCAATGTCGGCCGCGATGGCGACGCTGTTGCGTCCGGCGGCCCGCACGTCGGTGGCGGTTTCCTCCACGTTATCAGCCATGATATCGGTGACGGCCACGTCGGCGCCGTCGTTGGCCAGGGCCAGGGCGGTGGCGCGACCCATGCCGCGGCCGGCGCCGGTGACCAGGGCTACTTTTCCATCCAGAGACATGGTCGGTACCTCCCGATGCTCGAGGGCGGTTGTCGAATGTGGTGGGACTTCAGGCGCGCTTTCAGGCTGCGCCGTTACAATTCCCGGAGGATTTCCTGGTAGTTTTCCTGGCCGGTGCGGCGCAGGCGGTTTCCGTCGAGGACCTCCAGGTCGCCGGAGTCTTCCAGCAGTTCGATGTGGGCGACGACTTCGGTGAGGGCGGCGAAGAAGTTGCCGCCTTCCAGCTTGCGCCGCTCGAAGGTGCGACGGGTTACGTCCTCCAGGGGTTGGGGCTCCGGGCCGGCGGTAACCAGGATGCGGCCCAGGCGGCGGGCGTGGAAACGGATGATGTCGGAAGCCCGCTGGTTGGTCTGGAAGTTGAATTTGTGGTTGTTGTAGAGTCGGTGGGCCGGCAACACGGCGACCTCCGGCCCCAGGTCAGCTACCCGTTGCAGGGACCGCAGGTAGGTCAAAAGGCCGTAGGATTCGTCCGGGTCATGGTATTGGGAGGGAAGGCTGTTGCGGACCTCCTTGGAATATTCGGTTTTCATGGTGGGATGGGGGCTGATTTCCGGGAGGACATGGTCGCCGGTGAAGACGATTTCGCCGCCCAGCGTGGCGCAGATCTCGTCGGGCGAGTGGCCGGGGGCGTGCAGGTAGGTGAGGGCGCCCTGTTGTTCGCCGGGGTGGATGTGGTGGCCAACGTCGTGGGTGGCTCGGGAGGCCATGTAGCGCGTTCGCTCGTCGGAGTCCGAAGGGTTGAAGCCATTGGCGCGGGCCGTTTCCCACATGGCCTTTTTGATGGGCGACGACGGCATGAGCTGCAGATCGCGCGGGTCGAAAGGCAGCAGAGGCTGATAAATGTCATGGGCCCAGAACTCGGCGCTGGAAGCCTCGATAACCTGGGCGACGCCGCCGTCGTGGTCAGCGTGGCCGTGGGTGATGATCACGCGTTCGATATCGGCGGGAGCGCAGCCAAAGAGGGCCATGCCCGACTGCAGGAGGTCGAAGGAGACGGCGGCGCCCGGGTCGATCAGGGTGAGGCCCTCGTTGTCGAATACGTAGGCCCAGGTGGGTCCGGTGTGGGAATGGCCTTCCTGTGGCACTGCCACGGTGTGGATGCGACGTCCGTGGGGATCAGTCAAGCCGAGGACCATGCCGTTGCCGGCGGAATCTCCGTTACGCAGGACGTCTATGTCCGTAAAATAATCGGCCATTACAGAATGCCTCCTCGACACGGCGACGTTGATACGTGGTGTGGCCCCAGCGGGGTATTATACCCGGTGACGTAGTGGCGTGGGGATGGCGAGTGAGGGCTCACGCGTACCCACTTTGTCATTGCGAGCGTAGCGTGGCAATCTCGTCGTCGTAGGAACGGCGGTTCGCCGACGTGTGTTCAACCTCATCGAGATTGCCACGTCGCTGCGCTCCTCGCAATGACCGGGGCCCGGCCCCGGTCGGGTGGCGCAGTTGCTATAATGCGGGCAGGACATCTTCGAGGGCGAACGGGCAGGAGGTTCAGCGATGCGGTTGGAAGGCAAGGTTGCCCTGATCAGCGGTGCGGCCAGCGGCGTGGACGGCGAATTGATGGGGTTTGGCGGCGCGGCGGCCCGCATGTTCTGCCGGGAGGGCGCGCAGGTGGTGCTGGGCGATATCAATACCGCAGGTGGCGAGCGCACCGCGGAGCAGATCCGATCCGCGGGCGGCGACGCGATGTTCGTGAAACTGGACGTCACCAGCGAGCAGGACTGGATCGACGCGGTGGCTGCCACGGTGTCCGCCTACGGCAAGCTCAACGTGCTGGTGAACAACGCCGGCACCGGAGCCCGTTTCACCGTGGAAGAAACCACCGAAGAAGCCTGGGACGGGCAGATTGACGTGCATGCCAAGGGCACATTCCTGGGCACCAAGCACGCCATCCCGGAGATGCTGAAAGAGGGCGCGGGTTCCATAGTCAACATTTCGTCGATTTACGGGATCGTGGGGAGCCCGACATCCACCGCGTACCATGCTGCCAAGGGGGCGATCCGGCTGTTCACCAAGTCGGCGGCCATGCAGTACGCCGGGGACAACATACGGATCAATTCCATTCATCCGGGGTACTGTCATACGCCATTGACGACGCGCAGCTACGAGAACGAACGCCATTTTTCCTGGATCCAGGAGCGCATACCCATTGGGCGAGTGGGCAACGCCGACGATATCGCCTACGGGATTGTTTTCCTGGCGTCGGACGAATCATCGTTTATGACCGGTTCTGAGCTCGTTATCGACGGCGGCACGACGGCCACGTAACCGGCGGGGCATTCGGGGCTCACGATGGCTGCATCGAAGGATCGGGTTCTCTTCAAGGAACACGGCGTACTCGTTACGTACGAGCGGTTCGTGGAACCGGAGGGGAGGATATACCGTATCGAGGACATCGTGTCGGTGGAGATGGAAGTGGTGGAGGAAGAGAGCGAGCGCCCGCCCATCCGGTGGTGGCGCACGGTGGGAGGTTCGGCGGTAATCGGCGCAGTGCTGGCGGGAGTCGGCGGGTTTGCCGGGCCCTGGCTGACGGCGGGTATATTCGTGGTGCTGGCGGGTGTTGCGGTAACATGGTGGGGCAACCGCATTCGGTCCACCAAGTTTAAGGTGTATCACGTCATCGTGACGTTGCCGACGGAGCGTGAAGACCGGCAGGAGCACCGCATCGTGTCGTCGACGAGCCGGTTTTTCAGTGAACGGCTGAAGGTGGCGCTGGAGCGTGCCATGGTAGAACGGCCGGCCCGGTTCGAGAGCCGGTAGGCAGGGGTCACCGCCTGGTCCTCTCCCGCCGAGAGAGAGGGGGACGTTTGGGGCAGCCCTCACCCCCGGCCCCTTCTCCCGGAGGGCGAGGGGAGGGTTTGGATTACAGGGTGGTGTCCACGTCGATGACTACTTTCCCTACGGTGGCGGCCCGGACGGCCTCATGGGCGCCGGCGGTGTCATCCAGGGGGAAGCGGGGGCCGTCCATGCCGACCAGGCTGCCGTCGGCCAGCCAGCGGTTCGTGTCATTTACGCCGGTAATCTTGGCGTC
The DNA here is from genome assembly GCA_965220105.1 of Dehalococcoidia bacterium. Lineage (GTDB taxonomy): Bacteria > Chloroflexota > Dehalococcoidia > Lucifugimonadales > UBA3495 > Bin87. Next base: position 1,796,547 of record OZ244811.1, read on the forward strand.
CTCGGGCATGTCATAGACCAGGACGTGGCGGACGTTGACGTTGCTGACCGGGAAGTCGAACCGGGGGGCGGGACCGTCTCCGGCGGCGTAGATGGTGATGCTGCCGCTGCGTTTGATAATCTGGCGGCTCACGTCGAAGTTGCCTGAGAAATCCACCTCTACGATGAGGTCAACGCCTTCGCCGTCGGTGATGTCCAGAATGCGCGCGGCGGTGTCTTCGGTACGGTAGTTTACGGTGTGGTGGGCGCCGGCCTGGACGGCGATTTCGGCCTTGGCGTCGCCGCTGACGGTGCTGATGATGCGGGCCGCGCCGCCGATGCGAGCCATCTGGAGGGCCATGTTGCCCACTGCGCCAGCGCCGCCGGGCACCAGTACGGTCTTGCCTTCCAGGGGGCCGTCGGCGAACACGCAGCGGTGGGCGGTCAACGCGGGAACGCCCAGGCCGGCGGCCAGGCCAAAGTCCACGTTATCCGGTAAGGGCACCGCGCGGATGGCCGGCGTCACGGCGTACTCGGCGGCGGTTCCGAAGGGCCGTTCGATCTGGGTTTGGTAGAGCCAGACCCGCTGGCCGAGGCGGCTGGCGGGAACCCCTTCGCCGACCTGGTCGATAACGCCGGCGCCGTCCTGGTTGGGAATGATGCGAGGGAAGTTGATGCGAGCGGTGGAACCCTGGCGGCGCTTCCAGTCCGAGGGGTTCACGCCCGATGTGGCGACGCGCACCCGCACTTCACCCGGGCCGGGGACGGGGTCGGGCATCTCGCCGACCTGCAAAACTGATGCGTTTCCGTTTTCTTCGTACCAAATTGCGCGCATGACGACTCCTTGGGTGGGCTGGTAACGCCAACGGCGTGAATGTAATAGGATGGTTGAAGGGTGTCAAACCGGCGCGGGCGTCATTTGCCACGCCTGCGCCGCACCGCCAGCGCGCCCAATCCGACCGGAAAGGCGAGCAGCCCGAGGGCGGCCAATTCCGGGGAAACCCTGTCGGTCGCGCCGGGGTCGGGATTGCTGCAACCACCGGACGACACCGGGGCCGGCGTTGGTTCAGCCTGTTGTGGAGCCGACCGGGGAGTGTGGGTCGGTTCCGCTGCCGCCGCGACGCCCGGGGCCGTAGCCGGGGCCGTAGGGTCAACGGCGGATTGAGTGGGCAGCAACTCCCGGGGAACCTGGAAGCCGGGTCGGCTGGTCGCCGGAATTTGCAGCGGCGGCAGCGCCGGCGTGGCGGCAGCCCTTTCGGGCAGGCCCACGGACGCCCGCCATTCCTGGTCAAGTTCCTGGATGGTTAGGCCGTAGGCATCCTGCAACGCTCTTTCGGTGCTGCGGACGGTGGGCAGCGCCGCAAACAGATCGGCCATTTTATCCGGACCGTAGGTGTCGACCAGGTACGTTACTACCGAGTAGCCCTGGCCGTAATTTCGCAGCGTCTCGCCGGGGGTCCCGGAGAAGGTGATCAGACCGGCCAGGGGCGGGACGTCCCCGCGCCGGATGGCGGCCTGGATGTAATGGCTGAAGTCGTCGTCGGGGTTGCGCTCCGAATACACCGCGAGTCCTTCATTGAGCCAGGCGTGAACCTCGGTATACGCAGATCCGGCGGCGTCCGCGACGAGCAGATGGGTAAATTCGTGGGCCGCGGTGGTCAGGATGTTGTCCAGAGAGCCGTCGACGAGCAATGTGCGCTCGTTGGTGAAAGCTTTGCCCAGCGTCCGCAACCGTTGGGCGGCCACGCGTGAGGCGGGTTGCAGAGCGTCCAGCATGTGGCCGTAGTCGGAATACACGACGATGTTCATTGGCTCGGTAAGGTCGACGCCGAGCGCCGGAGCCATGAATGCGTAGGTGTCGACCGCCGTGGCGAGCACCAAGTTGGCGCGCTGTTCCGACCATTGATCGTGGTTGTAGTAATAAACGTTGATGAGACCGATCGACGTGGATTGCCAGTCCAGGCCGGTGTTCAGGTATACAACCGTTTCCGGTTCGGTCACCGACACGGCGCCGTCGGCGGTGCGGAGGTCGAAATGGTAAGACAGGCGGGTGCCGGTGGGGATGTACTCGTTGGCGGTTTTGCTGCGGAACAGGACCTCGCCGGAGACGGAATTGCCCGGCTCGAATTCGATGGCGCGGTAGGAGCTGCGGGTGGACTGCCCCAGTTTTTGGACGTAAACCCGTATCTCTTCGATGGGGCTGTCGCTACTGGCGGAAATGTAGAACCGCAGGCCGTCCGGGAACTGGTTTTCCACCCCCTGCTCGGTTATGGACAGGCTGGTCTGGGCCGACGCGGGTGGGGTAGGCAGGACGAAAAGAGCGGTGCAAATTGCCAGCAACAGGAAAGCAGGTATAAGAGAAGGCAGTTTCAAGTGATAGAGCCTCGTAGTTGATAGACTGGTACCAATTGTACGTTGACGGCGGTTTCGGCGGTTCTTGACCGGGGATGTGGGTCGCCCTACAATCTTACCGCTGCGACCGCCATCCGCAAACCCCGCCTGTCGGTCGCTAACGTCGATTCTCTGCCCGGTAACGGTGGAAAACTATGCCCTTGAAAGTAGGTCGCGTTCCTTATCTGGAAGCTGAACCGTTCTATTACGACATGGAACGCCGCGGTATCGAGTTGCGAATAACCACGCCCAGTCAATTGGGAGAGGCGTTGGCCAGCGGTGAACTGGATGCCGGGCCGGCGCATCTGGTGGATTCATTCCGACTGGAGAACGAATTTGAACCGGTGAGCGGTTTCTGTGTGGCGATGGTGAGCCGGGCTACCAGCGTGTTGCTCTATTCGCAAACCGAGATGGCTGAGCTTGGCGGCGTCACGGTGGGCGTGTCGGAAGAGGACGTTACGGGCGCGCGGCTGCTGGAAGTGCTACTGAGGCAGAAATACGGAGTGGAGCCGGGGGAGTTTGCCAAACGTCCCGGTGACGTCGTGCGGCCCGACGAGCCGTTCGACGCCTTCCTGCTCATCGGCAATCGGGCGTTGCGGCGGCGGCGGGGAACCCGGGGGTTTGCCCATCGCTTTGACCTGGGCGAGGAGTGGAGCAGCTGGACCAACCTGCCCTTCGTCTTTAGCCGTTGGGTGATGCGGAAGGATCTGGAGGCTCGGGATAAGGCCCTGCTGGAAGATACGCTGTACGTGGGCCTGGAGGAAGGGGTGGACGGCCTGTACCACCTCAGCGATCCCCGGGATGAGCTGTTGATGCTGCCCCGGGACGTGGTTAATTACGTCCAGGGGATCCGTTATTACGTAGGCCGCTCCGAGCAGCAGAGCATCGACCGATTCCGGGAGTGTCTGAACCAGCTCGGCTCCTGAACCGGTTCTCGCCGTTTCGGGTCTCCCGCGAGATCGGGCAACGGGCGTCGGCAAATGAAGGTAACGGAACGAACCGCCGCAGCCACCGGTCGGCCGGCGTTCATTTGCGACTATTCCCCGCCTCGCTCCGGCCTGGCGCGCGACGTGCCGCCGCCTCCGCAGGGCACTGACTTCGTATCCGCGGCCTATAACCCGGGGCGCGCGGTACGCGTGAACTCGGTGGCCATGGCGGCGGTGTTGCAATCGCACATTGGCGTGAACGCCATCTTCACGGTGGCCACCCGGGACATGAACCGGCTGGCGTTACAGTCGTTGCTGCTGGGCGCCCAGGCATTGGGGTTGGAAAACGTCATCGTGGTGGCCGGCGATCCGTTTCCCGAATCTGATACAGCTGCCGTTTCGGTACGTGACTACCTGCCCAGCGAACTGATTGCCGGAATCACCGAGCTGAATGACGGCAGGGATTATCGGGGACGAGCGTTGCGGGCATCGACGGATTTCTGCATCGGGGCCACGGTTGACCTGGGACGCAGCATCGTTGGGGAGGCGCGGTTGGCGGCGCGCAAGGTTGCGGCGGGCGCGCAATTCCTCATCACCCAGCCGGTGTTTGACGCTCGGGACGTGACCAGCTTCATCGAGGCCTATCAGGGCGGCGCCGGCGAAGCGCTGGAGGTCCCGGTGTTCTACGGCGTGGGGCTGATGGAGCCGGACGGAGTATCCTTTTCCAACGTGCCCGACCGGGTGCTGAGCGAGGTTTCGGGCGGCCGGCCCGGGGTGGATATCGCGCTGGAGAATTGGGCGGAGTTGCAGGCGGCAGGAGCCAGGAATTGTTACCTGGTGCCACCGATCCGGCGCAGCGGGGCTAGAAATCACGAGGCCGCTCGCCAGTTTCTGGAGCGAGCGGCCTGATGAAACCCGGCTGAATCTGCGGGATTATGGCCCCCAGGGCGGTTCAGCGGCCACGTCACCGTCGCTGACGATGTCGACCACCGCCGGGCGGTTGGCGCTGACGGCCTGGTCCAGGGCCGAGTTTATCTGGTTGGGGTCGGTTACACGGATGCCCAGCGCCCCCATGGACTCGGCAATCTGGGCGAAGTTGGTGTCGGTGAACCGCCACAATTCGTCGGAGTTGCCCTCGCGGCCCACGTAGGCGGCCTCGTCGCCGCGCCGGTCCTGGTTGAGGCCGCCGTTGTTGTGCACGACGATGACGGCGTTGATGCCGTAACGAACGGCAGTTTCCAACTCGCCGATGTGGTACCACATGCCGCCGTCCCCGGTCCAGCAAATGACCGGGCGGTCGGGAACGCCGCACTTGGCGCCCAGGGCGGCCGGCAGGCCCCAACCCAGCGAACCGGCGGCGCGCAGGTAGGACTGACCGGGATGCTGAAGCTCGACCATGCTCCCCGTCCAGATACCGGCGTGGCCGGTGTCCGCGAGCAGGACGCCGTCGGAGGGCAGGAAGTCGGTGAGTTCCTGGCAGAGGCGTTCGGGCCGGATGGGCACGTCGTTGGAGGTCAGCAGGTGTTGGTGCTCGTTGCGCCAGTTGTCAACGTGTTCCTGGGCCTGGCCTACCCAGGCCGCGTTGCCGCTGGTGGGTTCGAGCACGTCGATGAGGCGTTGCAGGGTGCGTTGAGCGTCGCCCAGCAGGCCGTAGGTGCTGGGATACGAGCGACCCAGCTCGGTGGCGTCAATGTCGATCTGGACGACGGGGGTGCCGACGGCCGGCAGACGCCAGTCCAGGGTAACCTGGCTGCCGGTGTGGCTGCCGATGAAGAAGACCAGGTCGGCTTCGGAGACCACGCGGTTGGCCGACCAGCGGGAATAGCTGCCGACCACGCCGACCGAGAGGGGGTGGTTCTCCGGGATGCAGCCCTTGGCGTTAAGGGCGGTGGCCACCGGTATGTTCAGCATCTCGGCCAGTCGCACCACCTCGGCCTCGGCGCCCGAGGCGGTAACGCCGCCGCCGGCGACGATGACCGGGCGTTGGGCCTGGGAGAGGATGCGCGCGGCTTCGCGCACGCGTTCGGGTTCGGGTTCGGGTCGGAAGGCGGGGCGCTGGGTGAAGGGTTCCTCGACGATCACATCGAGGTCGGCCTCGCCGTCGGTAATAACGTCGCCGGAAATACCTGAGAAGTCCAGGTGAGCGGGGAGGGTCTGGCCGGTGGTCACCTCCCGGAACGCCTGGCGAAGCAGGTGGGGGAGTTGCTCCACCGATTCGACGTCGACGCTGTACTTGGTAACCGATGCGAACGGGCGGGAGTGCTCAATTTCCTGGTACGAATTGCGGTGCCGGTGCATGGGAGGCCGGTGTCCGGTGATGGCGATGACCGGGGACACGCCCAGGTAGGCATCCTGGAGGCCGGCGGCCAGGTTGGCGGCGCCAACGGATTGGGCGAAGCACAGGCCGGGTTTGCCGGTGATGCGTGCGTAGGCGTCGGCCATGTAGGCGGCCGACTTTTCGCCGTGGCTGATGATGCGCTTGATGCCCACGTCTTCCATTTCGACCAGGGCGCGACGGATGATCGCCGGGACGAAGAACACGTGAGTCACGCCGTACTCGCGGAGAGTTTCGGCGAGGAAGCGGGCGCCTGTCATTGTGGGCATCGGGGTACCTCCGGTTGGGTATTGGCCCGGCGACTCCTGCCGGGCCAACGATTTGGCAATTCCTCAGGGATGGGCGGCCTAGATGCCGCGCTCGTCGAATACTTCCTTGGCGACGCGGACGGCGTTAGCGGCCACCGGCCAGCCGGCGTAGAAGGCCATGTGGGCGATAACCTCGGAGATTTCGGAGCGGGTGACACCGTTATCCAGGGCGCGTCCGATGTGTCCGCGGAGCTGGTCGGTGCGGTAGAGGGCGGTGAGGGTGGCGACGGTGATCATGCTGCGGTCGCGCTTGGACAGTTCCGGGCGCTCCCAAACGTCTCCGAAGAGGACGTCGGCGGACAGTTCGGCCAGTTTGGGGGAGATTTCCTGCATTACGGTGCGGGCTGCGGGCTGGGTCATGGTTGGCTCCTTTGGTGGTTGGCGGAGGATGCGGCAAGCGACATAACGTGGTCGCCGTTTCGGGCGCAGTATAGTACGGAACCGACGGTGACGCCACCAAAACGGGCCCCTCCCGCACTGGGAAGAGGCCCGGTTGTGTGTCGGATTGGGCGGACGAATTATGCCGGTCGGAACACGGGCAGGCTGATATCGTCGGTCAACTCTTCGAAGGTTAATTCCACCGCCATGCCGCACTGGATGGAATCGGGGCGGATTTCATCCTCCTGGAATTCGATGCCCACCAGGTTGGTCGGAAGGCGGGCGCCCTCTTCGAGCTCGACGACGGCGGTGATGAAGGGCACCTTGTCGCGGAAGGCCGGGGTGGGCGCGCGATGGACGATGGCGAAGGTTTGCAGTGTGCCCCGACCGCTGCTCTGGATCCACTCGGTTTCCCGCGAGAAGCATTCGGGGAAGGGACAGATGTCCCGCGGGTAGAAATAGGCGCGGTTACAGACGGTGCAGCGGCGCAGCCATAGTTCGCCGGCTTTGCACTTTTCCCAGTAAAAGTCTGATTCCGGTTGAGGGGCCGGCGGGGTGATGGGAGGAGCTGGCTGGGTCATCTGAAAGTCTCCGGTGGCGAGGCTATATGCGAATTCAGTGGCCCTAAGGATAGCGAGCGAGGGGGCGGCGTGCAAGCGGCGGCGGCTGGATTCAGGGCCTTTCGATTGTCCCCTATTGTCATTGCGAGGAGCGAAGCGACGTGGCAATCTCGTTGGCGTCCTTCGACAGGTTCAGGATGAGCGGGATTGCCACGCTGCGCTCGCAATGACATTGCCGATAATCGAATGACCCTGGGCTGGATTGGGGGGTCTTGGCGGCAGCCGGGCCGGGATGGTTGGCGTCCTTCGACAGGCTCAGGATGAGCGGGGTTGCCACGTCGCTGCGCTCCTCGCCGTGACGGGGGAGCCGGCTGGCAATGACTGACGCGACAGACGCAATTCGCGCATTAATTGCAGAGGGCGGCGGGTTGGAGTCGCTGGCGTCAGCATAGGTTATCCGGATAGTCGTCGTCATGGGTGTATTCGTAGGGGTCGTCGTCCCGATGGAAACGTCCCCAGAGCCATTTGGCGGTGACTACCACCACGGCGAGGAGCACGAGGCCACCGATAATCCAGGTGTCCAGATAGGCCAGGAAGGTGAGGTCACCGGAACCGCCCCCGTTCTGAAGGGCGATGATCAGGGGTATCGGCATAGACCTGACTCCAGATACGCGACAACCGCATGGCGGGCCTGGCGGAGCGGCACTGTATCATTTTGCATGGATTTCTGGTAATGCGCCACTGCCGGAAAGGCGGTGTGGCGGTGAACCTCCCAGGTAGGACGACCGAATTGCTGGCAAAGTACATACTGGTCGGGATAACGGCGGCGTCGCCCATTGGCGAAGCGCTGGTGGCGATACCTTTGGGGGTGGGGCTGGGATTGAACGTCGTGATGGTGGTCTTGGTGTCGGTGGTGTGCAACATGGCGCCGGCGCTGGTTATTTCGGCGTTGTTCTGGAGGGCGGAACGAGGGACGCGAGTCGTACGGGCGATGCTGGGACTGCGACCTGGGATACTAAAAGCCGGCGTCGTGTGGGTGCTGCGGCGGCGCAGCCGGAATCTGGCACGGGCGCTGGATCGTTGGGGTATCTGGGGTGTGCTGTTGGTAACTCCGTGGGCAGGCGTTTACGCGACTACGTTGACTCTGGAAACGATGGGTATGCGCCGGGCCCGGCTGCTGATGTCGGTGGCGGCGAGCCTGGCAGTGCACGGAGTTGCGTTGGCGTTGATATCCGCCGGGATTTTCCGTTGGCTGTGGTCTTGATGGGCTCAATAACGACCGCTGCAACGCGTGGCGACCTGGTGGCTGACGCCCGTTCAGGTTAGAGAGGCGCGAACCTCACCGAAATTCCTGAAATCTTGCACCACGCATAATATGCCGGATCTTGGTGTGTGTATAAGAATAATACCAAAATCCGTTTGGCGATTCCTGTCGTATCGCGGTCATAGGTTGAGTGGGTATCGGTGCCAGCAATGGAGTCGACGCGAAAGTTTGGCGGTGAGCATGGAGAGGACGGTCAATTCATTTTTGCAGCATCTGGTGGTAGAGCGTGGCTTCACGCAAAACACGCTGGATGCGTACAGCAACGATCTCAATCAGTTCCGGGAATTCGTCACCGATAACCTGGAATCCGACGGCAGGGAAGAAGTCTGGCGCCTGGTGGACATCAACCTGCTCAATTCCTACATCAGCGAGTTGCGGGACAACCGGGGTTATCGAGACACCACCACGGCGCGGAAGGTGGCTGCGGTCCGGTCCTTCTTCGGGTATCTGAGCCGCAACGGGTTCATCACGTCGGACCCAACCGAGAACCTGGGCGCGCCCCGGGTGGGTCGTACGGTGCCGAAGTTCATCACCGAGGCAGAGGTCAAACAGCTGCTAACGACTGCTGCCGACACCGGCACGCCGGAGGGTCGCCGGGATGCCAGCATCCTGGAGTTGCTCTACGCCACCGGCCTCAGAGTTAGCGAAATGGTGGCGCTGAATGTGCAGGACATCGACTTTGAAGAAGGGTTCATCCGCACCTGGGGCAAGGGCTCTAAGGAACGTATTGTGTACGTATATCCGGAGGCCCTGATCAACGTGCGCGCCTACATTGGCGGAGCCCGGGTAGAGTTGCTGGGCAACAAACGGGGTGAGACCGCGCTTTACGTAAACCAGCGGGGCGAGCGGCTGACGCGCCAGTGGGTTTGGAACATCCTGAAAGCCAGCGCCAAGAAGGCCGGGATTGACACCAAGATAACGCCGCACACATTGCGGCACAGCTTTGCGACCCACCTGCTGCAAAACGGCGCTTCGCTGCGCCACGTTCAGGAATTGCTGGGCCATTCCAATATCTCGACGACGCAGGTTTACACTCACCTGACCAACTCCCACGTTCGGGAAGAGTACGAGCGGAGTCACCCGCGGGCGTGAACCAGAGAAGGTCGAACAGCGGGCGTTATCCGGGCGTGGTGCGCTGCTGAAGGCTTGACATAAACGGCCGTAATTGGCGGGGTCGATGGCCGGTGATTGCTGGTATCATGGTACCGACGGCGGCGGCTGGACGCAGTTGACGCCGTTGCGATTTCAGAACAAGAACCGCCGGTCACCAGATTGGGCAGGACGGGCGCTGGAGGCGGATAATGCCAAGCAAAGGCAAACGGGTAGCATCTCGCCAGAACAACCTGCGTCGCAGGCGAAACACATCCAACCGACAGGCGGCGGTCGGCGCCAATCCGGTTGCAGCGCCCCCGGACGCCCTGAGTCCTGCCAACGGTGGAACCGCCGTGGGTACGGCGGAAACCAACGGGGTTGGGCCGGCAGCGGTTGCAGCCGCTCCGGAAGTCGCGCCCAGGCCCGTGCAGCAACCCAGAGGACGCCGATTCGACCGTCCGGCGGCATACAACTACGTGGGTTCGGAATTGGTCAGGATTGGCATCTTTTCCGGTGTATTGCTGGTCGCCCTGATAGCCGTCTCCTTCGTCATATAGCCTGGGCGACATTTAACTTTGGCAATGCGGGCTCCTAACTTTAACAATGCGGGCTTCGACCGATGGTACGCCAGGAATTTGAACACCGCCTGCTGGTGACGCCGGAGCGTCCCGGCGTTTACCTGATGAAAAACGCGCGCGGCGCGGTGATCTACGTGGGTAAAGCGGCAGTACTCCGGAACCGGCTGCGCTCGTATTTCGGCTCTCCCGCCGGCCTGGACCGTAAGACGCGCCGGATGGTCAGTGAGCTGGCCGACTTCGAGTACATCGTTACCGACACCGAGGCAGAGGCGCTGATCCTCGAAAATACGCTGATCAAGCGCCACCGCCCCCACTTCAACGTACGCCTCAAGGATGACAAGACTTATCCCTATCTGAAGGTGGACCTGGCGGATGATTTCCCGCGGGTATACATCACCCGGGGAGTCCACAAGGACGGCGCGCGTTACTTCGGGCCCTTCGCCAGCGCCGGCAGCGTCCGGCAGTCGATGGACCTGGTGAAAAAGCTGTTTCCGTACCGTTCGTGCACCAAGAAAATCACGGGTGCCGACCCTCGGCCCTGCCTTGAGTATTACATCAACCGGTGCGTCGGTCCTTGTGCCGGGCTGGCGGATCAGGAGGAGTACGCGGAGGTCGTGAGGCAGGTCATACTGTTCCTGGAAGGCAACACCGAAATGGTGACGAGCCAACTGCGGAGCAAGATGGATGCGGCGGCGGCAGAGCTGGAATTCGAACGGGCCGCTGCCCTGCGGGACCAGATGGCCGCCATCCATAAGTTTGAGGAAGAGCGCACCGTCAAGGTCGACTCGGGCCGGATGACAGACCTGGACGCCATCGCCATGTCGGTGGCGGCCAACGAGACCTGGGTGGAAATATTTTTCATAAGGCGGGGCAAGCTAATCGGGCGGGATCATTTCTTCATGGAGGGACCGCAGGACGACGAACCCGGTTCGATCATCGCCCAGTTCGTGCAGCAATTCTACGCCAATGCCCTGGAGATTCCGCCGACCATCCTGATGCAACACGACCCGCCCGAGGAAGACGCGCAATTGTTGCTGGGCTTCCTGCGTGACAGGCGCGGCGGCGCGGTGCGTTTGGTGCGGCCACAGCGGGGCGAAAATCGCAAGCTGTTGCGAGTCGTCGCCGACAACGCTGCCGAGGGACTGGCCCAGCATCGAGTGAAGTGGTTGAACCGTTCCGACGCCATCCAGGGAGCGTTGGGCGAGCTGGAAGAGGAACTGAGCCTGCCCGCCCTGCCCAGACGCATGGAGTGCTACGACATTTCGCACATCCAGGGCAGCAACCTGGTGGGGAGCATGGTCGTGTTCGACGACGGCAAACCCTACACCCGGGACTATCGCCGTTTCAAAATCAAGGCCGTGGACGGAGTGGACGATTACGCCAGCATGAAAGAGATGCTGACCCGCCGGTTCAAGCGGTTGAGCCAGGCCATCAGCAACCCCGATCCGGACGGCAAGGTGGATACGTGGGGCGTGGCGCCCGACCTGGTTATCATCGACGGGGGGAAGGGGCATCTGTCGGCGGCGCGGGAAGTAATGCTGCACCTGGGACTGGAGCAGATTCCGCTGTGTTCGCTGGCGAAGGAAAACGAAGAGCTGTTCGTTCCGCACACGCCGGAGCCCATCGTCCTGCCGCGAAACTCCCAGGCGCTATACCTGATGCAGCGGATCCGCGACGAAGCGCACCGGTTCGCCATCAGCTTCCATCGCAATTTGCGGTCGAAAAGCAGTCTCAAATCTCCCATCGACATGGTTACCGGCATCGGGCCGAAGCGGAAACGCATGTTGCTGCGTCGGTTCGGGTCGCTGCAGGGCATCAAGGAAGCCAGCGTGGAGGACATCGCCGCCGTGCCGGGGCTGACGCGCTCGCTGGCCGTGAGACTGAAACAGACCATTTAGAAACTATCTCAAAACGCCCTTCGACAAGTTCAGGGTGAGCGGTTTCCAACGTTTGTTCTGATTTTCCTGGGGACGGCGGCCCTGCTCATATCCTGGCTGGGGTGAGGCGACGGCCCGATTTCCGGCGCAATCGTCCGAATCGTGCCGGCCCGTTTCTTGCCAATGGCGACAGGGGTAATTTACTATTATCAAACGTCCACGAGCGGTGAGGGCGGCATGGAGCGGTGAAGGCGGCATGGAAACGTCGGGAGTAATCAAGCTGGTCATTACGCTGCCCAACGGGTCGCAGGTTTCGATTGAGTCCGACGACCGGGAGTTGGTGCGTGAGTTCTATTATTCGGCGTTGCCCCAACTGACCGGAGTTCTGCCGGCAGACGCTGAACCGGCGCCGGCCGCTCCCCCGGAGTTCGTGAGCCAGGCGAAACACGACGGCGTGATGGGCAATGGGGTGAATGGTCGACCGCACTGGGATGACGCACCCGTCGGCACCCCCGACCCGGAAGCGACGGCGCCGGCGGCCAACGGGGCGGAACCCACCACCGTGATGCCCGAATCGCCGGAGGCCGGAACCGTCCGAGCCGAACCGAATACCCATCAGGTGACGGGCAACGGAAACGGGCAGCCGGCAAACATTCCCGATCGGAATGGCGCCATTCAACCGATTACGGCGGACGAGCTGGAATACGTGGCTTTCTGCCGTCGGGTGAGTCCGCTGGGCGATATGCGGCGCGTGGTAGTAGCCGCGGAGGCCGGCGACCGATACCTGTCGATCAAGAGCGTGGATCCGGACGAGTTGTCGCCCCTGTTTTCGCTGGCGGGCTGGCCGCTGCCCCATAACTTCGTGCAGACGTTGCGAAATGCGGCGCGTACCAAGTTTCGCTGGCTGGAACGCATCGCCGGTCAGCCTGGCCACTACCGGGTCACGAACGTGGGCCGCAGCATCGTGCTGGGAGAAAAACCGGTGACGGTTGCTGCACGGGTTGAAGTGGGGTCGGCGCCTGGGGATGTGGGCGACGGGGCGTAGGCCGTTTGCCAGACCTTTTTCCGAGGTGGGGTTCGGCGAGATTGGCGTGTGGGTGAGGGCGGGGGATTGGCGTGTTGGTGCGCTCCTCGCAACGACGGGTGAGGGCGGCGGGATTGGCGTGTCGCGGCGCTGCTCGCGATGACAGGGGGCGGTGCAGGTAGTACAATCGGAGGCCCTGCGAATAGTCCGCGGAGGGTACATATTGTGTTGGGAAACGAGGAGAGCGCGCCATGAGGATGTATATTTGCGGCGAATGGGTTGACCGCGATGACAAGATGCCGGTGGTCAATCCATTCGACCAGTCGGTGATTGATACGGTGCCCCGGGGTTCCGCCGCCGACGTGGAAGCGGCGATCACCAGCGCGACGCGTGGCGCCGCTGTGATGGGCAAACTGCCCTCGCATCGTCGGTACGCCATTTTGAAGCGCGCCGCCGACCTGATGGGGGAACGCGCCGATGACCTAGCGGAAACCATCACCCGCGAGGAGGGCAAGGTAATCGCCGAGGGTCGGGCCGAGGTGCAGCGCGCCATCCAGACCATCACGCTATCCGCCGAGGAGTCTAAGCGGCTGCATGGCGAGACGGTTCCGCTGGACGCCGCCCCCGGCATCGTCAGCCAGTTCGGGTTCACGATACGGGTGCCGGTGGGAGTGGTGGCGGCGATTGCGCCGTTCAACTTCCCGCTGAACCTGGTGTGCCACAAGGTTGGGCCGGCGCTGGCGGGTGGCAACGCCGTAGTGCTGAAGCCGGCCGGCGACACCCCCATGTCGGCGCTGAAACTCACCGAGATTCTCCTGGAAGCCGGTTTGCCCGAAGAGGCGATTCAGACAATCACGGGATCGGGCGGGGAGATTGGCGATGCCATCACCGGCGACCCGCGCATCCGCAAGATTACGTTCACCGGCAGCATGGAAGTGGGCGACCGAATCTGCCGAAACGCGGGCATCAAGAAGGTGACGATGGAGCTGGGTTCGAACAGCCCGCTCATCATCATGTCCGATGCCGACATCGAGAAGGTGGCGGCGGCCACGGTTGCCAGCGGCTTTTCCAACGCCGGCCAGGTGTGCATCTCGACCCAGCGGGTGTTTGCGGCGCGGGCGATCTACGCCGACCTGCTGGATGCGCTAGTGCAGCCCACGCAGGATTTCAACGCCGGCAACCCCTTTGACGAAGACGTCAAGATGGGGCCGATGATTCGCCAAACCGACGCCGAGCGGGTCGAGAGCTGGATAACTGAGGCGGTCGGCCAGGGCGCGCGGGTCATCGCCGGCGGCGAGCGGCAGGGTACGCTGCACACGGCGACCGTTATCGCCGACGCCCTGCCGGACATGCTCATCTCCCGGGAGGAGCTGTTCGGACCGGCCATCGCGGTGAGCGCGTTTGACGACATCGACGACGCCATCGCCAAGGCCAACGATTCCCGGTTTGGGCTGTCGGCCGGCATCTTCACGCAAAACGTGGACTGGGCCATGCGGTTCGCGCAGGAGGTCCACTCGGGCAACCTGCACATCAACGCCTCTCCCCAGTGGCGCGCCGACGTGATGCCCTACGGCGGGTTGAAGGATAGCGGCATGGGCAAGGAAGGGCCGGCCTACGCCATCGATGAAATGACCGAGCTCAAGATGGTTGTGTTCCACCTGGGCGGGTAGGGCGGTATTGGCCCTCACCCCCGGCCCCTCTCCGGTTGGGAGAGGGGAGTTCGGGTTTCGCCCCTCTCCCAACCGGGAGGGGGGGTTTTTGTTGGGGCGGCGGGATGGGTGGAGTGGTTTGGTGTTGGGTATTCACCCTCACCCCAACCCTCTCCCATCAAGGTTGAGGGGGTAGCTTTAGGCGGGCTCAGGATCAGCGGGTAGGGTGTCAGGTGGACGGGGGTTTTGGGTAGGCATTCACGTTCACCCTCGTCCTTTCCAGTGTGGTAATCTCGGTGGGCCGCTGACGGGAGTTGGGCGGATCAGGGGTTTTGGAGATTTGACATGACCAGCAGGCCGCATGGGATAGATGGATGGGGGTTCCCTGACCAGGAATACGCCCCGACGCCGCGACTGATGACGGAGACTCCGACCAGCGCGCTGGTGGTTACTCCGCACCCCGACGACGCCGAGGGAGGCTGCGGCGCTACCATGGCCAAGTGGATTGCCGAAGCGGGAACGCACGTGGTGGTGCTGATGTCGACCAACGGCAACAAGGGGACCGGCGACCGAGCCATGACGCCGGATCGCCTGGCGGCGACACGGGAAGCGGAACAGCGGGAAGCGTCAAGAATGCTGGGCGTGGACGAGGTGGTCTTCCTGCGCTACGGCGACGGCGAGCTGGAAGACACCGTGAAATACCGGGGTGAAGTGGTACGGGAGATCCGCCGGCACAAGCCCGAGGTTGTGTTTTGCATCGACCCCTACCGGGTCACGTCCCACACCCACCGGGACCACCGCAAGAGCGGTCAGGTGGCGCTGGACGCCGCCTATTCCTACGCCTGGAGCTATCTGGATTATCCGGAGCAATTCGCCGGTGGCCTGGAACCGCACCGGGTGAGAGAGGCCCTGTTGTGGGGTTCGGAGCGCCCGGATACGTTCATCGAGGTGACCGAGGAGCAAGTTCGAATGAAGGCGGAGTCCCTGCTGGCCCACGCATCCCAGATGGGTCCGCGGACTCCGGAGATCCGGCTGGAGCGATTCACCGTCGGCGCCCGCAACCAGGGAGAGCGCATCGGCGTGGAACTCGCCGAGGGGTTCCGCCGGATCGAGTTCAACCTGGGCAGCGAGGAGTGGTGGCTGCTGAATCGGTAGGTGTCAGGCGGCGATGGCGGCGATGACCTCGTCGGCGTCGGCCACCCAGGCCATGCGGGGGAAGATGATGTCCATGCACACGTTGTGCTCTTCGGCGGTGGCGGCGGCGCAACAATCCCGAACGACGATGCAGTCGTAGTCCTTATCACGCGCGTCGCGCAGGGAGCCTTCCACGACGCCGGTGGTGGAATAGCCGGTGAG
Organism: Dehalococcoidia bacterium; assembly: GCA_965220105.1. GTDB lineage: Bacteria > Chloroflexota > Dehalococcoidia > Lucifugimonadales > UBA3495 > Bin87. Next base: position 1,812,323 of record OZ244811.1, read on the forward strand.
GATCAGGGTAGTGATCCCGAAGCGGCGCAGGTACACCTCGATATCGGTGGTGTTGAAGGGGCTGGTGGTGTGCTTGACGACCACCGGATCGCCCGGCTGAGGAGCTAGTTCTGAAACCACCTCGGCGTCGTGGGTGCCTCCGGTGAGGCGCGGGCCGGCGTCGGCGGCGGACGCCGGAGCGCCGAAGGGGAGTCGGGGGGCGTCGCGACGGTCGGCACGGCGGTTGACGACGACGTAGATGACCGGCAGGTTGACGGAACGGGCCATTTCCAGCAGACGGGCGCTGTTGGCGATTATCTCGGGGCCTGACAGCGGTTGTTGGGGCATCACGGCGCCCTTGATCAGTTCGTTTTGCATGTCCTGGATCAGGAGTGCGGTGGTCTGGGGGTCGATGGTCAGGTCGGGCACGATAGACCTCCGGGGCGTTCGGGCGGGTTGTGGTGGTTCAGGCGATACGTTGGGCTGTTTGGGATCACTGTGATTTCACTCTCACCCCAACCCTCTCCCATCAAGGGAGAGGGGGTTTTGCGATTCCGTGGAACGTTAGAGGGTGTCTAAAAACTCCCTCTCCCCTTGTGGGAGAGGGCTGGGGTGAGGGGTCGTTCCCCCGCTACTCCACCTCTCGCCCGAGACTCACCAGGTGCTTGTTAGACACCCTCTTAGAGTTCCTGGAGTTCACCGACGATGCGGCGCAGCTGGGTTTGCTCGGCGTCGCTGGCGGTCTGGATGGAGAAGTGCATTTCATCGACGAGGCCGCCGTACCTTTCCTGGAACATTCCGGGGATTTCGTCGTATTCGCCGATGATGGCGAAGGCATCCAGCATTTCGTCGGACACGAGGCTGCCCATCTCATCCCACCTGCCTTCCAGGGACATGCGGTGGAGCTGGCGTCCGATGTCCTCGAAGCCGTGGCATTCCAGCACGGGGAAGTAGGTGCGGGTGGAGGAATAGAAGGCGATGCGTCGGCGGGTTTCGGCGTCCATTTCGCGGATGGCGGCCCGATTGGGGCCGGTGACGATGAAGCCGCCGCCGACCACGGAGACGTCCTTCGGGTTGCGGCCGGCCCGGCGCGCGCCCTCGCTGATGTTGGGTTTGACCACCTGGCGGATGTATTCGGGGGAGGTGAGGCTGTGGAGCATGAGTCCGTCGCTGCATTCGCCGGCGACCAGGCAGTTGTAGCCGTTGACGGCGGCGGTGAACACCTCGGGATGGGGATGGTCGCTAGGGCCCGGGCTGAAGAAGGGGGTCATCAGGGAGAATTGGTAGAAGTCGCCGGCGTATTCGAGGTTGCTGCCGGTGTCCCAGCAATTCCAGATGGCGTGGAGGGACTGGACGTATTCCCTGAGACGGGGGCCGGGAGAACCCCAGCGGGTGGCGAAGCGGCGCTCGATGTGTCCCTTGACCTGGGTGCCCAGACCGAGGCGGAAGCGTCCGCCACTGGCGTCGTGTAGATCGCGGGCGGTGTAGGCCAGGACCATGGGAGAGCGGGGGAAGGCGATGGCGACGTGGGTTTCCAGGGTGACGCGGCTGGTGGTAGTGGCGGCCACGGCCAGGGGCAGGAAGGGGTCGTGGGCGGTTTCGTTGGTGGCGACGCCATCGTAGCCCATGGACTCGGCCCAGGCGGCCTCGGCGGCAACAGCGTTCAGGTCGCGGGATTTGAGGGAATAGACGACTCTCATTGGTGCTCCGGAGGTTTGCGGATGGGTGATTTTATGCTTCGACGGTGGCGTAGTCGCCGTACAGCTGGTCGGTTTTGGCGGCCATGATGAAGTCGTTGCGGTGGAGGTTGCGGATTTTGTGGGTCCACCAGGTAACGGTGACGCGGCCCCACTCGGTGGTGAGCCTGGGGTGGTGTCCCTCGGACTCGGCCAGCTCGCCCAGGGCGTTGGTGAAAGCCAGGGCATTGACGAAGTTGTTGAACTTGAACTGGCGGTCGAGCTTGGGGATGCCGGATTCGTCGATTAGCGCCCAGTCGTCGACGGCGGGGTGCAGCTCGACGATCTCGCCGTCGGTTACGTGGGGGGAATCACGGCGGCAGGCGGTGCATTTTTCGCTGTAGAGTTGGTTCATTTTGGGCCTCCGGGTGGGTATGGATGACGGAGTTGAGGAGGGTAATGGCATTCTAGCATAGGGGCTTGGGCTGGCCGTGGGGTTGGGCGTCGCCAGCGGGGCATGGCGGGTTTCGCGCGGAGCCGTCGATGCCGGTCAGCAGGAACACGATCGGAGCGGTGACAGGATTGCCACGTCGCTGCGTTCCTGGCAATGACCGTGCGTGGGTTGCGGGGTTGGTCTTAGCGGTGTGCGCCGATGCTATCATCCTGTAGGTGAATCGGGATGGGTAACAATCGATTGCGGATGCGTGACGAGCGCAAGGAGACGATGTCGATGAAAGTTGGAGTGATGGGGGCTGGCAGCATCGGCGGGTATTTCGGGGGGATGCTGGCCCGAGCCGGGCACGATGTTACGCTGATTGCCCGCGGCGAGAACCTGGCAGCCATCCGGCGCGACGGGCTGCGGATGCAAACGGAAGACGGCCACCACGTGGTGCGGTGCGGCGCCACCGACACACCGGGTGAGGTGGGGCCGGTGGACCTGGCGCTGCTCACGACCAAGACCTACCACAACGTCGACGCAGTACCGGCGATGGGACCGATGATTGGCGATGACACCGCCGTCCTCTCGCTGCAGAACGGTATCGACTCGTTTTTGCCGGTGGTGGAGCAGTTCCCCAACGCGACCGTGCTGCCGGGAGCGGCGTACATCGAGGCCAACCGGCTGGGGCCGGGCGCGGTGCAGCAGGCCGGTCGTGTCGTTCGCATCGTTACGGGCGGGATGCGAAACAGCCCGGCGAGTCACGGCGAACGGGCCGCAGCAATCTGCGCGGCCTTCCGGGCGGCGGGAGTGGAGGCGGAAGCGGCTGACAACATCGACGTGACGCTTTGGACCAAGTTTCTGTTTATTGCGACGATGGCCGGCGTTACGTCGCTGGCCCGGGAGTTCCTGGCGGATCTGCTACCCCGTAGAGAGTGGCGGAAGATAGTGTTGTCCTGCCTGGAAGAGATTGAAACGGCGGGAAGGGCGTCCGGAGTGGATCTGGCGGCAGACGTGGCGCCCAGCACCTTTGAATACATGGACCAGGCGAAAGGGGCGATGCGGGCATCGATGCACGCCGACCTGGTGGCCGGGCGTCCGCTGGAGCTGGAGGCGCTGAACGGAGCGGTAGTCAGGGCTGGCGAGGCTGCCGGTGCGCCGACGCCCATCAACGACGTTATTTACGCTGCGCTGAAACCCTTTGTGGCCGGCGCACCCTAATCGTTGCTGGCGAACCGGGCCGGAGAGTATGGGGCGAGATCCCAGGCGGTAGCGCCGTCGGCGATGAGGTCGGCGAGGGCTGTTGCTATGCCTGGCGCCAGTAGCAGGCCGCTGCGTCCGGTTCCGGTGGCCAGGTAAACGTCCTGGAAACCTGGGACCGGGCCGATAATGGGTACCCCGTCGCCAGAGAGGGGACGCAGGCAGGCGGTGTGGCCCTCGATACCGGCCTCGGCCAGGGCCGGCACGACGCGGCTCAGGTTGACCAGAATGTCCTGGCGGCCGGCGGGGCTGGGGGCGTCGTCGAAGCCGGCGTCTTCCTCGGTGCTTCCGGTCCAGAGTAGTCCGTCGGCTTTGGATATGGCGTAGTAGTCCCGCCAGCCGACGTAGGTGGAGAAACGAGGGCCGTCCAGCTGGAGGCGCACGATTTGCCCCTTGAGAGGCCGGATGGGGACGGGGATACCGAGCCAGGCCGCCGCATTGGCAGACCACGGCCCGGCGGCGACGACCACGGCCCCGCAGGACACGGATTCGGAACCCAGTTGCACAGTGGGCGAGGAAACGCCCTGCCTGACGATTCCGGTTACGTTCCCGTGACGAACGGATGCGCCCAGATGCTCGGCGGCCTGCGCCATCGCCAACAGGTAGCGGTAGGCTTCCAGGACGCCGACGGAACCGATGTGGAGGGCGTCGTTGATGTCGGGAGCGATGCGGGGTTCTATGGAGCGAAGGGCCGGCCCGTCCAGCCATTGGGCGGAAACCCCTTCGATGGCTAGGCGCTCCAGTCGCTGGCGCAGGATGCGTTCGTCGTCGTTCGTTACCGCCACCGACACGGCATCGGTGAGGCGGAAACCGGTGTCGATACCGGTGAGTTCGTGGAGTGCGGGATGCAGTCGGGTGTGGAGTTCCAGGCAAAGGCGGCCAAAGTCGAAAAGCGGGCCGGGGATGCCACGACCCCACCAGGGCAGCAGCTCGCCGAATGCGAACCCGGAGGCGTGGCTACCGATGGAATCGCGCTCGACGATTAACGGGCGCAAGCCTCGTTTGGCCAATTCAAAGGCGGTGGCGCATCCGACGATGCCGCCGCCGATAATTGCCACGTCGGCGGTAGGCGATGCCATGGGGAACGACGAGCGGCGCTGGGCAACCCGCGACTTCGGACTTCGCGCGACTTCAGACGGCGTAGGAGCCGAAGAGCTCACGGGCGGCCAGTTTGTCGTCCAGGGAACCAAATGCCATCGTGTAGTAGCCGGAGTAACCGGCTCCTTCCAGCCTCCGGAACATGGCCGGGAAGTCGATATCGCCCTGTCCGGGCGGCAGGTGAACCTCCACCTCGCCGGTATTGTCAGCGAGACGCACTTCGCCGATGCGGGTGACTCCGAAGGCATCGAGGAACCCGTTGATGCCCTCTGGAACGAGGTTGGCGTGATTGACGGTGAAAGCCCAGCCGAAGCGCGCAGAAGGGATGGCGTCGAAGAAGTAACGGCACTCGTCGACGTTGTGGCCCAGGTAATGGACTTCGGCGTTATCGGGTTCCCAGTTCAGGTTCTCGAAGAAGAGGGAAACCGCGCTGGATTCGGCGTAGTCGGTGACGCGGGCCAGGCGCTGCCGGGCGGCGTCCATGCGCGCGTCAATGGCAGAGCTGAAGTGCATCCCGCCGTGCACGACCACGCCGTGGGCGGTGAGGCGTCGGGCCAGGTCGATGTTCCCGCGCAGGTAGGCGTCAACGGCTTCGCCGACGTGGGGGGCGTATTCGGCGACGTTTACGGCGGAGGCGGTATGCACGGTAACCGCGATTTCATGCCGTTCCATCAGGGTGCGCACGGCGCGCAGGCGGTCATCGGGCCAGTTGTCCACGCGGTTGGGCCCGGTATCAGCCGAGAAATCGAGGTAGTGGAAGCCGTGTTCGGCGGCGAAGGCCAGGGAGTCTTCCAGGCGGGTTGCGCCGCCGTCGTAGCCGATGCGGTCGATGAGGCTCATCGCGTCAACTCACTCCGGGGTTGCGGCGGCGCTGGACGCCAGGCGGGCCGGAATCCAGTCCCGCAGCAGGTCGGCCAACTCGGCGCGGCATTCGTCGAGACGATGCTCAGCGCCCTCGTAGAGCACGAGTTCCTTGGGTTCTTTGGCCCAGTCGTGGATGGCGACGGCGCAGGAGAAGGGGAGGCGGGTGTCGGCCTTGCCGTGTACCACCAGGATGGGCACGGGTGAAATCATGCCGGCGCCCTGGGCTCCGTAGGTTTGTGGCGAAAGGGAAACGACGCCGGCGACGTAATCGCTGACGCTGCCGGCGGCAACGACGACGGCGCCGCCGAAGGAATGGCCCACTACCACCGGCGGGCCGTAGCCCATGGCGCGCAGGTAATTGACGCCGGCCAGCAGGTCCAGCGCGCATTCCTGGATGTTATTGGGGTACCGGTAGTCCATCCGCAGCGAGGTGATGCCCGCTGCGGTCATCTCCTGGGCCAGCTCGGCGTAGAGTCCGGTGGCCGGGCCTCCGTAACCGCCTCGCGCGCCGCACACCCAAACGACGGCCTGGGTGGAATCGGGGGCGGCGTGCACGATGGCGGGGATGTCGCCGCGGGTGGTTTGCAGCACCAGGCCCTCGCCCACCTCGCCCTCGTGGGGCGGGCCGACGTACACCTGCTCGATCCGCATGCCGACGCGGGCATCCGCCTGGCCGAGTTGGTCGTTGATGTTTCCGCCGGAAGCCATGTCACGTCCTCATTGCGAGTTGGGCAATTATGCGGGTCGGTTGACTACGAGTCGGGTGACGGGGATTTGACCCACAATATAGTTGGAATGGTAACGGCTGTCCACAAACGGGCGGCGACCGCGCGACTCCCGGCGACGCGAGGGGCGCAGGCCGGGGGGTTGTCTAGCCGGCTATGTTGGCCGCCGACCCGGCCGGGGCGCTGACGGAGGGCCGGCGGGCGAGGAAGTAGCAGACGCCGGATGCCAGTTGCGACACCGCTGCCACGAGCAATACCGAGGCGTAGGTGCCCGTGCTGTCGAAGACCCAGCTGGCCGCCACGGGCGCGGCCAGCGAGCCGGCGCCAAAGCTGACGGTCATAATGCCCACCAGGGAGCCGAAGCTGCGGCGGCCAAAATATTCGCCCACCGCCAGCCAACCCAGGATGGCGATGCCCTCGGTGGCAGCGACGGACAACACGAATAGCGCGGCGGCTCCGGAACCCGACCACACCATCAGGACGGCGGCGCCGGCCGCCCCCACCGACATGCCGCCGAACAGCAGCCAGCGCGATGGGATCACCATGGCGGCCACGCCGACGGCGAACCGCAGGGGAATGATGCCGAAGAAAGTCAGGGACAGGTAAAAAGCCGCCTGCTCCTCCGGCACTCCTTTGGATACCAGCAGTGGAATCTGGTTAATAACGAGCGCGTCCGCGCTGGCGATGCGGAGCGTCACCGCCACGGTGAGGAGCCAGAATGACGGAGCGGCCAGGGCCTGTCTGATTGTGAAGTCGGTTGGGTCTCCGGCGGTGTCCCGGCGTGGTCCCCGGGTGTTTCGGAGCGCATCGCCGTCGGGAAGCAATCCCATGTCCTCGGGGCGACTGCGTATGACGAGGACGGCGGCCAGGGTCAGGCCGCACAGGAGCACGCCGGCCCACAGGATGGTCGGTCGCCAGCCGATGAGTCCCTGGATGATGGATAGGAGGGGCACCATCGCTGCCGCGCCGCCGGCGAAGGCGGTGTTGAGGATGGTCATGGCGAGGGCCTTGCGCCTGACGAACCACTGGTTCACCACGGTCATCAGGTTGGGGACGATCCCGATGCCGCGACCGATGGCGGCGACGACGGAATAGGCCAGCGCCAGCTGCCAGTACACGCCCACGAAGGACACCGCCGCAAACCCCGCGCAGCTGAGCAGCCCGCCCGCCAGCACGAGACGGCGATCGCCCTAGCGATCGGCCATCCAGCCGGCCACCAGCGACGCGACGTTGCCGATGGCCCATGCCGCCCCTACTACAAACGAGAACTGGGCATTGCTAATGTCCAGGTTGGCGCGGATCGGCGCCGAGAAAATCAGGAAGCCGGGGATGATGGCGCCAAAACCGAGGAACCCCAAACCACCGGAAGCGGCGAGCACCCACCAACCGTAGAAGAACGCGCCGGAAGTCTGGGGCCGGCGGTCGGCCAGGTCCGGATTGGGGGCGGAGTCCCTCATCGGGGTAACGTCATGCGTGCGCCCGGGTGGGATTGGGTCGACGGGCCCTGGTGAAGGAGCCGGCGGAAACGGCCTGCAGCACGATGATCACCACCAGCACGGGGACGAAACTGCCGGTGCGATCGAAAACCGAGCCGGCCAGGGCCGGCATGATGAGGCCGCTGATGCCGTAGAACAACGTCACCATGCCAATCAGGGTACCGAAGCTGCGCCGGCCGTAGTAGGCGCCGACCGTCAACCAGGCCACGGTGCTTACGCCCTGGCCGATTCCCGAAGCCAGTATCAGGAACCAGGCCACGGTCTCGCCCGACCAGAGCAGCGCGCCCAGGGAACACAGGGCGACGGCCAGCATGCTTCCGGTAAGCAACCAGCGGGGAGAGACCCAGGTGGCGGCGAGACCCATAATGAAGCGGAACGGCAGAATGGCAACGTAGGTGAGGGACAAATAGTAAGCAGCCTGTTCCGGGGAGACACCTTTCCAGACGAGAATGGGAATCTGGTTGATGACCAATACGTCGGAAGCGACGGTCCGCAGGATTGCACCCACGGCGAGTGCGCAGAAAGATAACGTTGTAAGCGCCTCCAGCGCCGTGTAGTCCCTCGCGATGGGGATCGTCGCGGGAGCGCCGTCGGCGCTGCGGAGCCGGTCAGCCGGCGCGGTTGCATCGAGAGGTGCAGCGCCGTAGGGTTGCAGTCCCAGATCTTCGGGTCGGCTGCGGATCACCGCCACCGCAGGCAAGGCCCAGACGCACATCAAGATGCCGAACCCGTGGGCGGTATATCGCCATCCGATCAGGGCCGTCACCAGGTTCAGCGCCGGCAACATAGCGGCGGCGCCGGCGGTGGCTGAAGTATTGAAAATGGCGATGGCCAGGGCCTTGCGCCGTTCGAACCACTGATTGACGCAGGTCATGGGTGTCGGAAAGACGCCCAATCCCCGTCCCATTGCTCCAGCGATGGAGTAAGCGATGAGGATCGCCCAGAAGGAGTGGGCGAAGCCGAGGGCGGCGAATCCGGCGCCGGCCAGCAGCGTTCCGGCGAGGATCAACCGGCGCGCGCCAAATCGGTCGGCGAGCCAACCCGCTCCCAGGGACGTGATGTCGCCAACCCCCCACGATGCGCCGACGACAAAGGCGGATTGCGCCGAGGTTAATCCCAGCTCGGCTCGGATCGGTACGGAAAACGCCAGGTAGCCAGGGATGACTACTCCGAAGGCGACGAATCCCAGGGACGAGGCGGCGGCCAATACCCACCAACCGTAAAAGATTCCGCCTCTCCCGCGCGGGGCAGAGGCGGATACGTTGCCGTCGGGTATCCGCAGCGGACGCAAAACGGATGGGGCGAGGCGCGTGGTCGCAGGTGGGGGTACGGGCGTAACGGGGCCGGTTAGTCTGCCACCGGTATGACGAGATACACGCGTGCGTCGTCGCCGACGACGCGGGTGGTGTGGCCCTGACCGGTCAGGTCTTCGGCCAACAGCACATCGCCGGGGCCCAGGCGGTAGGTGCTGCCGTCGCCCAGCCCGATTTCGGCCTGGCCGGCCAGCGTAACGGTGTATTGCTTGCGGGGGGCGCAGTGGAAATCGAGAAAGTAATCCGGCGGCGATACCCGGATGGTCAGGCCGGTGGTGGCCTGCATGGGAGTGCCTCGCCCGTAGGAGCCTTCGGTGTCAATGAAATCCTCGAAGGGCGGTTCGTAATGCTCCAGGTGGGACTGGCCGTCGGTACCGGTATAGACTCTGACGAATTGGGGCATGGAAAATTCCTCCGTGGCGACGCTGGATGGGCGCTGCGGGGCGCCGTCAGCGCGTGCTGATTGCGGGTTGACCGTCATTATACATAACGACCCCCGCAGGACCGCCGGTGCAACGCGGCCTCGGACCTGCCCGGTTACCGGAACGAGATTGCCACGTCGCTGCGCTCCTCGCAATGACAGATGGGCGCGGGCACAGGTCGAACGCGCACAGAACAGAGGGCTACGATGTTGGCGTGCAGAGTCAGGGGTCTCTGGGTTGGCGTCGGGTAACCCAGGAACGGTTGTGGCCGCCTTCGCCCGAAATGCGGGGGCGACGGACGGCATCGAGCAGGCGGTTGCCGATTACGGCCACGACCAATCCGACGCCGGCGCCAATGGGGAGGGCCAACAGTCCGCCGGCCGTGCACAGCACGATGAGGACGTTGGGTTCCAACTGCGCCCGGTCGTTGAGTCCGGCAATGAAAGCGAACCGGGAGGCAATGGCCCAGGCCACATAGGCGGCGGCGACGCCAAAGACGGCGGCGCAGGTCGTGTAGAGGAGTCTGGTGGGTGTCAGCATATTGGGGTGTCCAGGGGGATCGGGAGGTAATTCAGGGGTGAAATAGTTGGCGAACATAGCCGTCTCGTCTACGATTACCGCATTAACGATAGGGTAATCTAACGGTATCAACCCGTACTTGCAGGAATTAACGGGTATTGCGCGTCGTGATATCGTTGAATCGGATTGACAAATTGAGGTTGTGACAGAATTAATCCTACCCTATCCCTACAGAGTTGGCACGTAAATCACGATATACGGCGCCGACACGACCTAAGGAGGGCAGTTCGAATAATGGGATTGACACGATTTCTAAACGTCCGGATGCTGCTTGCAGCAGGGCTGGCGGTTGCCCTGATCGGGGCCGCCGCCTGCGCCACTTCGGAAGAACCGGCGTCGGTGCAGGATACCACCGGCGGCGCGGCCACTGCGGCCCCCGAGGCCACGGAAGCGCCGGCGATGGAAGAAGAAGCCGGCGGCCACGTCACCGTGCTGGTGACCAACCTGGGCAACGGCAAGTTTGACCCGTTCCTCACCGAGGGCGAAGACCTGAAATTCCAGCGGATTTTCCAGGTGGCGCTGGTGGGCGGTAAAGGCGGCAGCGAGCTGACCCCGTCGGTTGCCAAGAGCTGGTCCGTCAGCGATGACGGCAAGGTGTGGACCTTCGACGTCAACGAGGGCTTGATCACGGCCCACGATGGCAGCATGATTACTCGTGACGACGTGTTCTTCAACCTGGACAGCCGCATGGGTGCGGAATCCGACGCCCTGTTGGAGACCGGTTACTACGAGCCGCGGGACGTCGCCTTCGCCAAGCTGGTGGACAGTGTTGACAAGGGGCCGGCGGACGACCAGGTTTCGGTGACCTTCAATAAGGTTCGGCTGGACTTCGCGTTCAACTGGTCTGAAAACGCCGAGGGCGCGGACCCGATGATCGTCCCCGAGGCGGCCATGCGGGCCCGGACCGGCGAAAGGGGATTCGAAGGTTACGAATCCGACCCAATCGGCATCGGCGCGATGCGGGTGACCGATTCGATCCTCGAGCAGAAATATTCCTTCGAACGCTTTGACGACTTCTTCTGGACGCCGGAAAACGGTTTCGACGAAGACCGTCGGGTGACCTTCGACACGCTGGACCTGGGGGTGGTGCCGGACGGACAGGCTCGGGTGGCCGCCCTTCGCGACGGTCAGGCGCAGCTGATTGAAGCCGACATCGAATTGCAGCCGCAAATCGCCGGCATCGACGGGGCCTCCATAGCTTGGCAAAAAGAGTCTTCCTACAACTGGGTGGTTTACGTTGACTGCTGGAACGAGGCCCTGTGGTGTTTCCACAAGGAGGCTCGCCAGGCTGCCGAGCACGCCCTTAACAAGGACGACATTGTCAACGGACTTTACTCTTCGGAAGCCGTGAATGCCGACAGCTGGTCGCACGTAACGCCCAACTCGCTGGGTTGGGGTGAAAACCTGCGCTCACGTGCGTTCGACGTGGCCAAGGCTCGCGAGCTGCTCATGTCCATCGGTTTCGGTGGCGCTGACGGCAGCGACGGAACCGACGCCAACGGCGAGCAGGTGTCGTTCACCATCTACACCTGGGAAGCTGGCGACCTGCCCGGGTTGCCCGAACTGGCCCAGCTGTATCATGACTTCTGGGAACAGGGTCTGGGCTGGGACGTGGAAGTGACGGTAGGTGACGCCGCCGCCACACGGCAGGCCTGGAACAACCGGGAGTATCCTGGGGACGTGCTGGTTCGCACCAGCGAAGCCCGTTACGACGGCACGTCGATCGCGCAGGGCGCGTACCTCAACTCGGCGATCGCCTGGCGGGCGATTGACGATCCGACGGCGGAGCCCTGGGCCAGCACCACGACGCCGGTGGTGGAAAAGGGTCTGTCTGACCTGAACCCGGCCACGCGTCAGCAGTCATACAACGAGATGTATGCCTACCTGTACGACCAGGCCCACTGGGGCGACGGGTTCAACACCAACGTGCCGTGGGGCCTTGGTTCCGACGTTTCCGGCTACCAGCCGTGGAGCCTCGTGCCTTACGTGACTGCCCTCTGGACGTTGACGCTGAAGTAGCCGGCGCCGTTTCGCGCTGGCAATTGCGGCAGGCGCGGGGTTCCAACCCGCTCCTCCCGCATTCGGTGACCTACCTGGCCAGAAGCGAGATATAGTCCCATGAGCCCCGTGACCCCCAAGAGTCCCGTTATTCGGCTCCCCCAGACTGGAAGATAATGACTGCTACATCGCCCGGCGGTTGTTGGAAGGACTGGTTACCCTCATCGCCCTCAGTTTCGTAGTTTTCGGCAGCGTGCACCTGTCTGGAGACCCGGCGCGATTTTTGTTGCCCATCTCGGCAGAGTACGACGAAACCGTGTATGAAGAGCAGAGGGTGAGGCTGGGGCTGGACAAGCCCTTCATCGTTCAGTACTGGAACTTCCTGAGCAAAGCAGTATGGCTGGACTTCGGGGTGTCCTTCACCGAGCGCCGTCCCGTACAGGAAATCCTGCGGAGCGAATCCCGGCAACGGTGCACCTGGCGCTGGCGGGGACGATTCTCGCCGTGGGCATCGGAGTGCCGTTGGGCATCATTTCGGCGGTAAAGCGGGATTCTCTGCTGGACCGGGTGTGCAAGGCATTTGCCATATTCGGCATGGCAGTCCCGCAATTCTGGATCGCCATCATGCTCATCATCCTGTTTGCCGGGCACTGGGGATGGCTGCCGGCCTACGGCCGGGGCGACACCCCGGGATGGCTGCCGGAGTGGTCTGAGATTCCTAACATGCTGCGGCACCTGATTTTGCCGGCGTCGGTGCTGGCATTGGCCATCATCGCGGCGATAATGCGATTAGCCCGGTCGGCGATGCTGGAGGTGCTGGATAGCGACTACGTGAAGTTTGCCCAGGTCAAGGGGGTGGGGATCGTGCGGTTATCTGGAAACACGCCGCCCACAACGCGCTGATTCCGGTACTGACCTTTGGCGGAATCAGCCTGGCCGGGTTGCTGAACGGTTCGGTAGTGGTGGAGGTGGTGTTTGCCTGGCCCGGCGTGGGGCTGATGCTGCTGGACGGTGTGTTGTCCAACAACTACCCGCAGGTGCTTGGGGCGATCATGGTGTCCGGGGCCGCCTACATCCTGACGGCGTTGATGGTCGACATTCTTTGTCGACATTCTTTACGGATACGCCGATCCGCGTGTGCGGCTGAACTAGGGTCATTGGGAGGACGATATTGGCCGCCGAGACCCCCGCATTGGTGCTTGACCAACGCAGCCCGACCGGGTTACGCCAGCGTATCCGCGACGCCCGGTTGCCGTGGATTCCGTTGGTCATATTGTTCGTGGTGTTGTTCTGCGCGATATTCGCCAATTTGATCGCGCCCCACGATCCCCGGGACAACGACGTACGCGACAAGTTGGTGGCGCCGTTCACGACCGGAGAGCACGTTCTCGGCACGGACAAGCTGGGCAAGGACGTCCTGAGCCGGCTGATATTCGGCTCCCGCACCATGCTTCAAGTAACTGCGCCGTCCATATTGGTTGCCATAGTGGTGGGCACGGTGGTCGGTCTGGTGTCGGGGTATTCGGGTCGATGGGTTGATTCGTTATTGATGCGGATCACCGACGCGGTGCTGGGATTTCCGTCAATCCTGGTGGCGTTGCTGATCGTCACCTATTTGGGGACGGGCGTGTGGAACGTGATGATTGCTATTGCCGCCACGCAGTGGGCGCGCTTCGCCCTGATGATACGAGGCGAGGTGCTGGCGGTGCGGGATCGGGATTTCGTGACGCTAGCGCAAATTTACGGGGTTTCGTCGGGGATGATTGTCTGGCGTCATCTGTTCCCCAACGTCATCAACACGCTCATGGTGTTGACCAGCGTGAGTATCGGCCAGGTAATTTTGCTGGAGGCGTCGCTGAGTTACCTGGGGCTCGGCCTGAAGATTGACGACCCGGCCTGGGGAATCATGATTGCTGAGGGCAGGAAGCTGCTGACGCAAGCCTGGTGGATCCCTCTGTTCCCCGGTTTGATCATTACCATCGTCGTGATGGCGTTCAACTTCTTCGGGGACTGGCTGCGGGACTGCCTGGACCCCAGGTTGCGGCGGGCGCAATAGGCCGCATTCTCCGATAACTGCCGGCAAAACGACTGGAATTTCCGCCCCGCTGACCACTCAGCGGGGCTTTTTTGGTGAGCGCCGGTGGCTGCGGGACGGTCAGCAATCAGCCCCACGGCGGCGAAATGCGTGCGCGATATAACGGGTGAAGTACATCATTTGACGCTTGTTAGGGGTGTGCTAATGTCGCCGCTACGCAGCTTCGGTTTTTGCGAAAGAAGTCGCCAATCGGCTACTTGGTTGCAGGGGAGGAATGCACGATGCTGCTTCGCCACGCCGGCATGAGGTTTCTGTTCGCGGTGGTTTCGCTGTCGCTACTGGTCGGGATAACGGCGTGCGCTACGCCGGCCGCCGACGAGGGCGGGGCTGCTCCGGCGGACACCACGGGGGCATCCTCGGGCGCGGCGCCCACCGCGCCGGCCCAGGCAACCGAGGCTCCGCCGGCGGCGATGACGTCGGATGGCGGCGGCATGGTAACGCTGATGAACGCGGTGTGGGGCACTGAGCTGTTTACCCCGCGCGACGGCGTCGGTGAAGCTGCGACGTATGGTCGCCAAATGAACGCCTTCTGGATTCATGGCAATGAAAACGTGCAGATGGAACCTGGGGTACTCACCGCATGGAAGGTGGCCGAAGATGGCCTGTCATGGGACTTGACGATTCGGGACGGGATAACCTTTCACAACGGCGACCCGCTGACGATCGACGACGCCAAATTCACGATGGATTTCACCTTCGGGCCGGAAGCGGTTACGGAATCGATCAGTCCGAGTATCCAGGCCGAGGCGGCTGAAACGGAAAGCATCGAGGCCATCGGCCCCAACTCGCTGCGGGTAACGCACACGACGCCCAAGGCCTTTTTCCCCTTCTTCATCTCCGAACTGAGCTTCGGAATCGCCGGGATCCCGTTGCCAAAAACTTACTTCGAGAGCATCGGATAAGACGCCTTTAACGACGCACCCATCGGCGCGGGACCCTTTTACCTGGAAAAACACGTAATCGCCGAACAGATTCTGCTGGAGAGGTACGACGACTATTTCCTGCCGGAGCGCAGTCCGTCGTTCCAGACGCTGGACCTGCGGCTGGTTCCCGAGGTATCCACGCGGGTGGCCGCGCTGCGGGCCGGAGACGCCGACGTAATAGAGGCCAACCTCTCGGTGGAGAAGCAGGTCGAAGACGGAGGCGGGCGGTTCATCTGGTCCCAGGAATCTTCCTACATGTGGATCCTGTTGCCCGGGTGCTGGGAAGTGCAGTTCCCCTGCAACAAGAAAGAAGTCCGGCAAGCCCTGGACTATGCCATCGACAAGGACCTGATAATGAGCCAGCTCTACGGTCCGGAAGCGGCGGTGGCCCGCGGGTGGAACTGGGTGACGCCCAACGCCCTGGGCTATAGCCCCGACCTGGACCCGTTCCCTTACGATCCGGAGAAGGCGCTGCAATTACTGGTGGATGCCGGATACCCCTGAGGGGACGGATTCGGGACGTTGGAGATTCACACCTGGAAGGCCGGCGACGTGCCGTTCCTTCCCGAGCAGGCTCAGCTGATCGCCGACATGTGGCGGAAGAACCTGGGGATCGACGTTGACGTTATCGTGGGAGAGGCGTCGACGGTGCGGGAGCGGTGGTTTGGCCGACAACTGGATGGCAAGGTCATCGTGCGCGCCAACGAGACCCGCTGGGACGGCGGCAGCAGCACCAACGGCATCTACGGCGATCCGGAGGGCAGCGCGCACCTGGGAGGCAAACACGGCCCGAGTTGATACAGGTGGCCAGGGACGCGCTGGCCGAGGTGGACCCGGCGCTGCGGCAACAAGCCTTTAACGAGGCATACAAGGTTTTGTACGACGAGCATTACGAGTTCAGCACGGGTTACGTTAACCTTCCCTGGGGAGTTGGGCCGAGAATCGCCTCGTGGGAACCCTGGCCGGTGGTGGCGTATCAAACCGCCATCTGGACCATGAAGCTCCAGTAGTCACGGGTAAGTCTTCATGTGGCAATTCGTCGCAGTTCGGGTTCTGCAGAGCCTGTTCACGCTGCTGGTTATCAGCCTGCTGGTATTTTTGGCCACCAGGCTGACCGGGGACCCGGCGCTGGTTCTGCTGCCCCCGGAAGCGTCCGGCAAGGAGGACTACGCCAGGCTGCGGGCCGATCTGGGGCTCGACAAGCCCATGACCGAGCAATACCTGATCTTTCTGTCGGGCGCAGTGCGGGGTGACTTTGAGGTGTCGATCCGGGATCGCCGGCCCACCCGCGACCTTTTGCTGGAGCGATTGCCCGCCACCGTGCAACTGGCCGCTGCCGGCATGTTCCTCGCCATCGTAATGGGTGTGCCGCTGGGGATATTGTCGGCGGTGAAGCGGGACTCCGTATTTGACAAGGGCGGAAAGTTATTCGCTATATTGGGCATGGCGGCGCCGCAGTTCTGGGTGGCAATCATGCTGATCCTGTTATTCGGCGCCATCCTGCAGGTGCTGCCCACTTACGGTCGCGGAGGGATTGACCATTTCATCCTGCCGGCCTTCGTGCTGGCTTGGTCGATCATGGCCGGCATCATGCGGCTGGGTCGCTCCAGCATGCTGGAGGTACTGGACAGCGACTACGTGAGGTTTGCCCGCATCAAAGGGCTGCAAGATGGCCTGGTGGTGTGGAAACACGCGTTGCGGAACGCCCTGATACCAATCTTGACCTTTAGCGGGATCAGCCTGGCGGGACTGCTCAACGGAGCTATCGTCGTGGAGGTGGTGTTCGCGTGGCCGGGACTGGGTCGGCTGATGCTCGACGGCGTTTTGCAGCGGAACTTTCCGGTGGTACAGGCGGCGGTGATGGCATCGGCGTTCTTTTACATCCTGACTGCGCTGGTGGTGGATATCCTGTACGTCTACGCGGACCCGCGGATCAGGCACTAGGTTAGGCGTAGGAGCGGTCGATATGGCAGCAGCCGATTTGATTCTGGAGGGAGCGCAGCCGCAGCTGACCTGGCGGCAACGCATCGCCGAAAAGCGGTTGCCCATCGGGATTCTGCTGGCGCTGGTGATATGTGCGGCGTTCGCGCATTGGCTGGCGCCCCGCGACCCGGAAAGTCTCAATATAATAAATAGCAACCAGCCACCTTTCCGGGAAATTGCTCACCCGCTGGGGACGGACGTGCTGGGTCGCGACATGCTGAGCCGGCTGATATACGGCGCACGCACCAGCGTCCAAATCAGCGTAATTGCGCTGGCGTTGGGCGCGGTAATCGGTACGTTGGTCGGGCTGGTGTCGGGGTACTGAGGTGGATGGACGGACGCCGTGTTGATGCGGATAACGGATGCCGCGTTGGGGTTTCCGACCATTTTGCTGGCGCTGGTGGTGGTGGTCATAATGGATGCGGGAGCGACCACGATAATCCTGGCCGTATTGCTCACGGTTTGGGCGCGATTCGCACGCATGATCCGGGGCGACGTGCTGACAGTGAAGGGTTACGATTTCGTAACGCTGGCCCGGATTACGGGGGTGAGTTCCCCGGTGATCCTGTGGCGGCACATCTTCCCGAACGTCGCGAATACGCTGATGGTGATTACCAGTCTCATGGTGGGTCAGATTATACTGCTGGCGGCGGCGTTGAGCTATTTGGGACTGGGCTTGGCGCCGGGGTACCCGGCTTGGGGTATAATGGTCGCCGAAGGGCAGGATGTGATCCTCGATGTGTGGTGGCTGTTCCTCTTTCCGGGACTGGCGATAACCATCATCGTGCTGGCGTTCAATTTTTTTTGGCGACTGGTTGCGCGACTATCTGGATCCCAAGTTGCGACGGGCGCGGTGACCAACGTCGGCGTGTGGTGAATGACTAATGACATTATCCTGAGGGTCAGGACCTTCAGACCCACTTCTTTACGCGCACGGGCGTGGTGAAGGCGGTGGACGGGATCAGTTTCGAATTGAGGCGGGGCGAAACCCTGGGCATCGTGGGGGAATCGGGCTCCGGCAAGAGCATGACCGCCTGGTCGATCCTGGGGATGGTGCCGCATCCGGGGCGCATCGTGGGCGGCAGCATTGAATACCTGGGTGAAAACCTGCTGGAAAAGAGCAAGGGCGAGATGCGGGACATCCGAGGTTCCGGTATCTGCATGGTAATGCAGGACCCGCTGACATCGCTGAATCCGGTATTCACCGTTGGCGAGCAGTTGATGGAGACGCTCCGACTGGAATACCACGAATCCCGGCGTTCGTTGCGGGAACGCGCGGTGCGGCTGTTGGCCAACGTGCGGATTCCCGCGCCGGAAGACCGGTTGATAAATTACCCGCACCAGATGAGCGGGGGAATGCGGCAGCGGGTGGTCGGCGCGATTTCGATCTCCCGGGAGCCCAACCTGCTGATCGCCGACGAGCCAACCACGTCGCTGGACGCGACGATTCAGTTGCAGTACCTGCGTCTGTTGAAAGACATTCAGGAGCAGACCGGCGCCGCCATCATTTTTATCACCCATGACTTCGGTATAGTGGCGCGCATGTGCGACCGGGTGGCGGTGATGTACGCGGGACGCATCGTCGAGCAGTCCAACATCGAGGACATGTTCGACTACCCCGGGCACCCTTACACGGAGGCGCTGCTGGAATCTGTACCGGACCTGGACACGGACGTGGACATGTTGCCATCAATTGAAGGACAGCCGCCGTCGCTGGACGCCCTGCCTCCGGGGTGCGCCTTTGCGCCGCGCTGTCCCTACGCATTCGAAAAGTGCGAGGAGTACCCGCCGGAGTTCCTGGTGGCGCCATCGCATACGTCACGCTGCTGGAGGGCCGAATAATGGCGGCCACCGCGGCGCCGGACGCCGCTCCGAGCATGGCGACGGACGAACCCCTGGTTCGCCTGGTGGGGATCCGACGCCATTTCCCGAACTACCGGGGAAACATATTGCGCCGTCAAACCGGCACGGTGAAAGCCGTGGACGGGATATCCATCGCGATTCTGCCGGGTAAGACCTACAGCCTGGTGGGAGGGTCGGGGTGCGGCAAGACCACCGCCAGCCGCATGGTACTGATGGCCGATGAACCCACGGAAGGGAGCATCTATTTTGACAGTCGCCCGATGCACCAGTTCACCGGCGCCGAGCGACGCAACTTCAAGGCGTCGGTGCAAGCGGTCTTTCAGGATCCCTGGAGTTCGCTGAACCCCCGGATGCGGGTGGACCAGATAATCGCCGAGCCGCTGGTTACCCACCAACGGTTGAGCCGGTCGGAAGTGCGTTCACAGGTGCAGGAGTGCTGCACGTAGTGGGATTGCACCCCTTCCACGCCGAGCGATACCCTCACGAATTCAGCGGTGGCCAACGCCAACGTATCGCCATCACCCGGGCGTTGTCCACGCGACCCAGGCTGATCGTGCTGGACGAACCGGTATCGGCGCTGGACGTGTCCCTCAGAGCGCAGATATTGAACCTGCCCGCCGGTTGCACGTTCCACCCGCGCTGTCCGTTCGTTATGGAACGATGTTCCGTTGACGTTCCGGTACTGAAGGAATACACGCCCCTGCACCTGACGTCCTGCCATCTTTACGAAGATGGGGCGGCGGCTGGGGCGTAATTCCCAGAGCAGCCGGATTTGTCCGGAGTTGGGAAGATCAAAGCCCCTGTCCTGGTGACGGGGGTTTTGATACTGTGTGAGTTTACATATCGGAAACGTGCATATACCGCCGATTCGGGGTATAATGTTGACCGTTCTTTTGCCGAAACGGTGAAGACTTCTACGTTAATCGGAATGTAGCCGGAGATTCCATTGTTACAAGCGCGTGACCTAGTCCATCCCGTGCGGTTGGCCCGCGGTCTGTTCTACGGCTGGTGGCTGGCGATCATCGGCGCGGTCATCATGGTAATTGGCACGGTGCCGCTGTTTCAGGCGCTGTCGCTGTGGATGCCGGTGATGTCGCAGAATTTCGGGTGGTCGACTACGCAATTGTCGTGGGCGTTCACGCTGACCCGGGTGGAAGGGACGGTGATGGGGCCCATCGCGGGATGGGGTGTCGACAAGCTGGGCCCGCGCAAGATGGTCGTTATCGGACTGGTGGTGTTCGGGCTGGGGTTCCTGCTGTTCAGCCGCACCGCCAACCTCTGGATGTTCTACCTGGCCTTCGTGGTAGTCAGCCTGGGCGCTGGCCTCGGCTCGTGGTTGCCGGCCAACACGGCGTTGAACAACTGGTTCCGGGTCAGGCGGTCGACGGCGATGTCCATTCCGATGCTGGGCTTCGGTATCGGCGGCGTGGTCATCGTACCGCTGATGGCGTGGGCCATGGGCTGGGACGCGCAAACGGCCATGGAGATACCGGGCCGCCTCGGGTGGCAGAATGTGGCGTTGGTGGTAGGAATCATTGGCCTGGTGGCGGCGGTGCCAATGGCCCTGATGGTACGCAACCGTCCCGAGGATCACGGTCAACACCCCGACGGCATCGAACCTGAAGCAACCCCTGGAGAGGGCGAAGCCCAACGGTCGACCGGCGGTACTGCCATCGTGCCGGATTACACCTGGCGTGAAGCAATTCGGGCGCGGGCATTCTGGCTCATCACCATGGGTCACGCGAGTTCGTCCATCATCATCATCAGTGTGATGACGTTCCTGGGTTTGCTGATGGTGGAGCGCGGGTTTTCGCTGGTGGAAGTGAGCCTGATCGTGTCGGTGCAGACCGCGGTTTCCACGGCGTTCATGTTGATCGGCGGATACGTGGGGGACCGAGTGCCCATCCGGTTGGCGATATTCGCCTTCTCGTTCCTGCAATCGCTGGCGCTCACGGTGCTGTTGTTCGCCGAGACGATGCCCATGTTCTACCTGTTCTCCATCGTGATGGGAATCGGATTCGGGGGGCGGACGCCGTTGACGACGGCCATTCGCGGGGTGTATTTCGGCAGGAGTAATTTCGCCACGATAACCGGGATATCGATGATACCCATGAACATCATGTTCATCATCGTGGTGCCTTACGTGGCGTGGATGAAGGACTCGGTCACGCACAGCTACACAGTCCCCTTCGCCACCATCGGGATAGTCAGCGCCATCGGAGCGTTGATGTTTCTGATGCTGGGCGACCCGCGGTTGTCGCCCTCGCAGCGCCGGCGGGCGGACATGCAACGGCTCATCACCCGGGGAGCGAGCACACCCGCCGATGACTGACATCCTTCGCGGGTTCTGACACGCTCGATAGGCGGATGACCTCGCGAGGTCTTTTTACTTCGCAATTTTCATCGCCATGGGCGTAGTAACGCTTGGTCTGTGGCCTGCTGGGCTCGGTAGCGATGTCGCTCGCCGGTCCGCTCCGAAAATTCCGACGAACGACCACCGCCGGTTGATCCCTTATTGTGGAGGTCCCGGCAGCGCGTTGAACTTGCCCATAACCTCCCCGGCAAACAGGGCCAGCGTTTCCGATGGCGCCGGGTTGGGGAAGACGACGAAGAAGTAGCGGATGCCGGCGTCGGAATATTCCGAGATGATTTCGGCACACTGCTCGGGGGTGCCTGAGATGGTGTTGGTCAGGCGATGGGAGTGGTACTGGCTGGTGGTCATGCCGGCCTGCCGGGCGAGGTGGGCGACCAACCGGTCGAACTCGTGCTGCGTGGGTGCGATGACCACGTTGGCGTTGTGGGTGGTTTCGATGTCGGCGGGGTCGCGACCGGCGGCCTCGGCGGCCCGGTCGACGATTGCCCGCCAGCGCTGGTGGTCGGCGACGGTGTTGTTGGAGCCGGCGTTGCAGATGTCGGCGGTGCGGCCAATAGCCGGCAGGATGTAACGCTCGCCGTGGCCGCCGACCAGTATGGGCGGAGCTGGTAGTTGGGTGGGTTTTGGCTCTACGGTAGCGCCGCTGACGGTGTAGTGCTTGCCGGCGTAATCTACGGAGGATTGGGTCCACAAAGACCGGATGATGGCTACGGATTCTTCCAGCATTTCGCAGCGCACGCGGGTCGACGGGAAGGGCAGGCCGGCGGCGGCGGTGTCGGAGCGGCTGCCGCCGGCGCCGATGCCCAGGGTGATGCGACCGCCGCTAATCACGTCCAGCGTGGCCACCATCTTGGCGGTGAGGGCCGGATGGCGATAGGGGTTGGCCAGCACCATCGGCACCGCACGGATCCGTTGGGTTAGCGCCAGCAGGGCGGTGAGCGTCGTCCAGCATTCCAGCGCGTCGGTATTCAGCAGGTCGAACAGGCTGGCGGAGTAGTACCCCAGGCGGTCGGCTTCGATCCAGATCCGCAGCAGGTCCTTGTAGCTGTATCGGTACTGGTTGATGCGGACGTTAAATTTGAGGGTTGGCGTACTGGCGGAAGGGGGAGTCAAGGTAGCCCTCGCGAAAACATGGTGTCACGGATACTAAAACGCCCTGGACGCAGCCGTTGCGGTTGGCGCGTCCAGGGCGAGAGAGCTAATTTGGCGAAGGGTTTACTTGCCGTTGCCCTGGAAGTGGGGAATCACTTCCTTGCCGAACTTCTCGATGGAAGCCATCACTTTTTCGTGGGGGATGGTCTCGGTCTGCATGATGAGCATGACCTGGTCAACGCCGATGTCTTCGTACATCTCGCAGGTCTTGATGCAGGATTCGGGGTTGCCGGCGATGATCACGCCCCGGTCGGACAGGGTCTTGCCGTCCAACTGGGCGATGGCGGCGCGGGCGGCTCCAGGGCCGGCGTCCAGGGACAGGCCGACGTCCTGGGCCAACTGCTGGTGCTCTTCGTCGGACTGACGCAGCCAGCGGCTGAAGTCGGCGCTAAGGTGGTCGGGCACACCGCCCCAGGCTTCCAGCAGTTCCTCGTAGGCTCCGATGCGACCGGCGATGTAAGGCTTGTCGGGTCCGAAGAAGGTCTTC
This sequence comes from Dehalococcoidia bacterium, assembly GCA_965220105.1. GTDB lineage: Bacteria > Chloroflexota > Dehalococcoidia > Lucifugimonadales > UBA3495 > Bin87. The sequence goes on from OZ244811.1 coordinate 1,835,046, forward strand.
ATGGACTCGGCCGCCAGTTCCTTGGCGTAATCGTCATCGTCGTCGCAGAAGCCGTGAACGTTGTTGCCCCAGAATTCGGTGATGAACTCGCCGACGGGTTCGCAGTCTTTCAAAGCGTCTCGGTAAATCTGCACCTTCTCCTTCAACACTTCGACGGCGTAGGAAGCGGAAGAAAGCACGCCGATGCCCTTCTGGGCCGCCAGACGGAAGCTGTCCTCGGAGGTGCAGGCCAGATACAGTCGCGGATGCGGCTGCTGGAAGGGCTTGGGCAGCACCCGACGCTTGGGCACGCTCCAGTTCTCACCCTCGTATTCGTACTCGTCGGAGGTCCAGATTTTGGGCAGCATGCTGAGGGATTCGGCCCACAAGTTACGAGTTTCGCGGGGGTCGATGCCCAGGCCGGTCTGCTCGTAGGCGTTGGAGCGGCCCGTGCCAACCTCGATGCGCCCGTCGGTGAGCTGGTCGAGGAGGGCGACGCGCTCGGCGACGCGGACGGGGTGGTGGTAGGGCAGGATGCAGACGCCGTAGCCGATGCGGATCTGCTTGGTGATGCGGCTGAGGGCGCCGAAAATGGCGTCCTGGGCGGGGGAGCCGGAGAAGCCGGTGAGGAAGTGGTGTTCAACGAACCAGAGGTTGTTGAACCCGACCTGGTCGGCCAGCTCGCACTGTTCCAGGGTCTCCTTGTACAGCGCGTTCCAATCGATTTCGGTTCCCTCGAACGGGCGTTGACATTCGTAAAGCAGGCCAAACTGCATGGTAAATCTCCTGTGCGGCGGATTTGGGGCGATGGGCGCTGTGGATTATTTCGATGTCGAAACTCAGCGAGAAGCAGCACCGGTAGCCGTAGTGCATTTTGGCGGCAGTATAGCGCAATTGCCCCTGCTTGGCGAATTGAGCGATGCCACGGGATGCCGGCTAATCAAAACCACCCGAACTCAACTATACCGGCTGCCTGACGCTTTTTTGGTACAGTATGGGTATGCCAACTTACGATTGGGATACCGACAAAAACGAACGCCTGATACGCGAGCGCGGGCTATCTTTTCTGGATGTGGTATACCATATTGAGCATGGCGGGTTGTTGGCTACGGTTGACCATCCCAATCAGGCGCGGCGCCCCGGCCAGCGCGTTTTCATCGTTTGCATCGGAGATTATGCCTATGAAGTGCCGTTTGTGATAGAAGGAGACTCGTTCGTGCTGAGGACCGTGTATCCAAGTCGCAAGGCAACCCGAGATGATCTACGATAGGGGGAGATAAAATACGATAGGGGGAGATAAAAGATGACTGTGGCGGACAATGAAAACCGGGAACCGCCGTTTTCCGATGCGGAGTTGGCCGAGCTGTGGCCTTTCGACGAACCTTGGCCTTTCAACGATGATGATGGCGTTGAAGATGAAGAAGAGCTGGATATGCTACGCTCCCTTGAGCGTGGTGAGTGGCATCCGGTAGCCAATCACGAGGCGGCTATCGAGTATGCTCGCGAGATCGCCCGCGCCACCATGGCCAGCTGGAGTAAGGAAAGGTTAGCCGAAGTCGAGCGCCGATGGGCTAATAAAACGGTCAAGAGCAACGGCGCCGGAAAAGCGCCGCCGCCCCTTGCCGGCGACGGCGTTAACAGCGATAATCCGGCGCAAGGTTGAACCTCATAAGCTTCTGTCAGGAGGCGTAACCAAATGAAGTACGACGTAATTATCATCGGCGCCGGTTCGGCGGGATGCACGATGGCGGCTCGATTGTCGGAAGACACCCATCGGTCGGTGCTGGTACTCGAAGCGGGGCCCGACTACCCCGATTTCGAGCTTTATCCCGATGACCTGAAGTACGGCTACGACCAGACGGCTTCGGCGGTGGATGCGCCCCACAACTGGACGTTCTGGGCGCAGAATCCGGGGCAGGAAAACCAGATGCCAGTGCCGAGAGGCCGAGTGGTGGGCGGTTCGTCGGCCATCAACGGGCAGGTGCTGCTGCGGGGCGTGCCGGAAGATTACGATGCCTGGGCGGCCCTGGGCAACGACGAATGGAAATTCACCGACTGCCTGCCGTTTTTCCGCAAGCTGGAAACCGACACCGACATTTCCGATGACTTTCACGGCAACACCGGCCCAATCCCGGTGCGTCGCCACCGGCAGGACGACTGGCTGCCGGCCCAGGTTGCCTTCTGGAACGCCTGCCGACAGGCCGGACACCCCCACGACCCGGACATGAACCATCCCGAATCGGGCGGCGTGGGCCCGGTGCCGATGAACAACCCCAACGGCGTGCGAATGAGCACCTCCCTGACCTATCTGCGGGAGGCTCGGCATCGTCTGAACCTGACCATCCGGCCCAACGTTGCCTGCCGGCGGATTGTGTTCGAGGGTAAAAAGGCCGTGGGTGTTGAGGTGGAGAGCGGCGGGGACGTGTTCGTTGTTGAGGGCGAGGACATCATCCTGAGCTCGGGTTCCATAGGATCGCCGCAATTGCTGCTGCTCTCCGGAGTTGGTCCGGCGGATCACCTGCGGGAGATGGGGATTCCGGTGGTGCACGAACTGCCGGGCGTGGGACAGAACCTGCGCGACCATCCCAACATCCGGGTGCCGGTCAAGGTGAAGGACGATTTTCCGCTGGACCCCCAGGCGCCGCGGACGCAGGTTTGCCTGCGCTACACGGCATCGGGCAGCCACCTGCGTAACGACATCCAGATCATGCAATCGTCGTTTTCCTCGCCGATCGCCGGCGATCCGCTGGAGGCGGAAGGCATCCGGTTCACCTGCATCCTGGAACTGGCCGTCGGCTCCGGACACCTGCAACTGGCCAGCACCGACCCTCAGGATCAGCCGCAGTTGAACTACAACTACTTCCAGGAGGAGTTTGACCTGGCGCGGATGCGGGAGGCGGTGCGGGTCTGCGTGAACCTGCTGGACAGCGAGCACTACCGGGACGTGGCGGACGAGTTGCTGGACCCGACGCCGGCGGACCTGGAAAGTGACGAGGCGTTGAACAACTGGCTGAAGAGCGTGGTCAGCACTTCGCAACACATTTCCGGGACGTGCAAGATGGGCGCGGCAGACGACCCCATGTCGGTGGTCGACCAGCATTGCCACGTCCATGGGCTGGAGAATCTGCACGTGGCCGATGCCTCGGTGATGCCCGACTGCATCAGGGCCAACACCAACTGCACGACCATCATGATTGCCGAGCGGAAATCCGACTGGTTCCGCGCCGGCGTTTAGTATCCGTATTCGCAACCGCATTCAGGACGGCGCCTGGTCAAAGCGCCGGAGACCCCAAGAATCTGGAGACATACGATGACCAGCCAAGTACGGGAAGTACACGTTTACACCAACCCTGGTTGATTCAGCTGCCGGACGCTGGAGGAATTTCTGGCGTCCAACGGTGTTCAGTATGAGCACCACGACCTGTTGACCGACGACGCGGCCCGGGAAGATCTGAAGTCCCGCGGGGTGCTTTCGGCGCCGGTGACCATCATCGACGGCACGGAAGTGATAATCGGCTACTATCCCAAGAAGCTGATTCCGGCGTTGGGACTCGAGGATGCGCCCATCGACCTGTCCGGACGTACCGCCTGGCTGGCCGACAAATACCAACGGATCCTGGCCGCGGCGTCGCGGGCCACGCTGGAACTTTCGTCGGAACAGCTGGCGAAACCGGTGCAGTGGCGCCCCGAGCGGCTGCGGGATACGCTGGTTCACATCGTGTCGTTCCCCGACCTGGCTCGCACCAGTCGCACGCGGGGCTCCATGAGCAGCGAGGATATGGGAGCCTGCAAGGAGAGTCTGGCCGACCTGATGGAGCCGGCCGCGATTGCAGCCTATACCGGGCAGGTATCGGACGACCTGGTGGCGTTCCTCAACAGCGGGGATACCGAAGGGTTTGACCGGGTGGTCCCGGCCCACTACGGGGGCGAGGTCACGGTGCTGGAGTTGCTGAACATCATCCTCAGCCACAGCACGCACCACCTCAAGCAGGTCTACTGGTACATGGATGACCAACTTGGTCAGCCGGCCCAGAGCCCGGCGACCGAGGACGATATGGAGGGTATCTTTACGCCGGCCCAGCTTATTTAGCTAAGCGACGTGGGGAGAAGGTCATGGCCGATTCGTTGATTACGCTGGATGAAACACCGCAGGCCCGGGTGCTCATCGCCGGGTGGCGGCGTCAATGGTCCGACGGCGGAAACATCTCCAGCGGCATGCCCCGCTGGCTCATCGACAAACTGGGGGCGCGGCGGATCGGTCGGATGACCGAGGAAATCTCGCGGATGTGCTTCCCCTTCCAGGTGGCCGGCACCCATGACATGTACCGCCCGCGAGCCGCCTTCGAAGACGGCTTGCCCAGCCGCCCCATGCAGTGGGATAACGGTTTTTGGGACGCCGGCGACGGGGTGGTGATATTCCTGGGGATTGAACCCTGGTACCGTATCGACCTTTATGGACAGGCGTTTTTCGAGGCAGTGGCGGCCATGGGAAACCCCAAGGTCGTTGCCGTAGAGGGGTACAACGGGCCGGCTCCCCCCGAACTGGAACGCCGGGTATCTTGTGTGTACAGCAAGGCGGCCATGGCCGACACGCTGCGGGAGCACGGCATGCTGTTCTCCAGCTATGGGTCGCAGCAGCGACAGGGGCCGACGATTGGCATGGCGCTGGTGAGCGTGGCCCACTACCAGCATCCGGACGTGGAGATGGTTCGGGTTGGCGCCATGGCGCCCATGTTCCCGTTCAGCGGGAGCAGCGGAGGGCAGCTGGGAATCACCACGGACCACCGGGCGTTCTACGACATCATGCGTCGTCTGCGGGCGTTGTACTCGCTGGAAATCGACCTGGCCGACCTGCGTCCCCGTTACGAAGAGGAAGCCACCCGATTGCAGGAATCCCTGGACCGGGTGGCGGAACGCAACGAAGAAGCGCGTCGTTACATCGACCGGGTTCGCAACGAGTACAACTTCCAGCCTTACGAGGAACCGGTGGCGCTGGATCCCGGTCTGGAAGGGACGCTGGCCGACATCCTGGGTCAGTTCGACCTGTCGTCGGGCGATGAAGATGACACGCCGTCCACCTGATCAGCAGGTAGTACATTAAGAAATACGGCCCCGGCGGCAAGAGCGTGGGGCCGTTTTTATTGGCCGGGAAAATTACCGGAGCGACGATTGCGTCACCCCGGTAGATCATGACCGAGTTGTCCGACACTGGGGAACTAGTCGATAGCCAATACCTTGTTCTCGCGCCCGGGGCGGCGCATCTCGGCGAGGCCTTCTTCCGGAGTGGCGAACTTGTCGTAGTAAAACTCGATGCCGTTGCCGTCCGGGTCCTCGAAGTAGACGCTGCCGGTCATACCGTGGTCGGTGGTGCGATCGACGACCACATCGTGCTCGAGCAGGGTGTGGTAGAGGTCGCGGAGGGAGTCATGGTCCTCGACCTGCACGGCGAAGTGGTTGAGGCCGATGTGGCCCTTGCCCACGGGCGGGGAATCATCGCTGGCCTGGAACAGGGCCAGGTCGTGGTGGATCTCGCCGCAGGTGAGGAAGGTGGAGGTGGGGCGTGAGACGGCAATCTCAAAACCCAGGATTTCGGTGTAGAACTTGGTGGATGCCGCCACGTCACGGACGTTGATCACCAAGTGGCCTACTTGCTTGGGTTTAACCATGGGTCTGCTCCTTTTTAGTGGGGTGGGCGCCTGTTGGCCGGTACTATACGACAGAAACGACGCCAGGGGCAACAACGACGCCAGGGGCAACAATGATGGCGACCTGCGGTCTGCTGAAATGCCGGGTTATACCTCGTTCATGCGGCGCACCATTGGGCGATAGAGCCAGCCGCCGAGGGAGATAACCAGGAGCACGACGGCGCCGCTGCTGATGGCGACCGACCAGCCGTATAGCTGGGCCAGCCAGGTGAGGGGCCAGGCGCCGAGGAAATGGAACACGGGAGCAAACTGCATCAGCGCCATCATGCGGCCACGCATTTGCGGTTCCGTGGTGAGTTGCATTATGGAGCTGGAAACGGGCCAGAAGCCTCCGATACTGGTGGAGCCCACCAGGGCCACCATGAAGCAGGCGCCCCAGAACCAGGGAATCCAGCCCAATGCGATGAGGGCGACGCAGCAGGCGGTGAGTTCCAGATACATCAGAAGGCCCTTGTCGCGGCGATTGCCCCAGCTGGCAACGACCATGGAACCCAGGAAGGCTCCCCCGCCCCGGAAAGTCATCAGGATGCCCGTTTGCACTTCGTTCAGCTTGAGGAACTCCTGGGCAAAACCGGCGATGACCTGCATGTAGGCCATCCCGAAAAAGCCGAAGGCAGCGGCCATGATAATGAGAATGGCCGCCATTGGAGTTCGGATGGCATGGGAAAAGCCGCCGATGAGATCAGCAACCGGCGATGCGCCGCTACGTTGCGTGACGGGACGGCGGGACATCATCAGCAGAAATACGATGCCCAGCAGCACGGTGGCCCCGTTGAGAATGATCGCCGACCCGGTGCCCGCGAGACGGATTGCCCAGCCTCCGATCAGGGGGCCAATCATGTTGCCAACCTGGCTGGTGGAGGTGTGCAACGCCACGGCGGTCATCATGTCTTCCCGGGGAACGAGGTCGGCAGCGAGGGCGAAGCGGGCGGGCATCTGCATCGCGCTGATGCCTCCCATCAGGAACACGGCTACGTAAACATGCCACATTACCGCGAGGTCGAAGACAGCCAAAATTCCCAGCGCGACGGTTACGGATCCGTTGCCGAACACGCAGGCGATGAGATACAGGCGACGTTCCACGCGGTCGGCCAGCACGCCGCCGACGAAGGTGAAGAAAAGGTTGGCGACGCCGAAGATCGTTACGGCCAGCCCCAGGTCGGTTTTCCGACCGGTGATGTCGAGGATTAGCCAGCCGATACCGAGGAACTGAATGCCTTGTCCGAAGGACTGCATCCCGATGTTGAGAATGAACAGTCGGAAATCCCGATGACGGAGGGCGGAAAAAGTCGTGAACCGGCGGATACCGCCGATGCTGGTCGCCATCAGGAGTCAGGCCGGCAGGTCAGTCAAGCAACTGCACGGCGAGTTGATGGAAGTCGGCGACCTCGAAGTCCGGCTGGAAGGGTGATTCCTCATTGGGAAGGTTGTAACGATTGACGTAGGCGGCCCGGTATCCGCAGGCACGGGCGCCGGTGATATCGAAGGAATGGGCGGCCACCATCATTATTTGGGCCGGTTCTTTTTGGAGGATGCGGGCGGCGGTGCGGTAGACGGCGGGGTGCGGCTTGAAGACGCCAGCGTACTCCACCGAAATGATGTTACCGAACGGGATTTTGATATTGTCCCGAGCCAGCTTTTCCAGGTAGTCCTGTTCGCCGTTGGAGAGGGCTACCAGTTGGTAGCGACCGCTGTCGGCGAGGCGCTGCAGGCCGGCCACCGAATCGTCGTAAGGGCGCAGGTCGTCGTAAACGGCCATGAACCGATCAACGTCGTCGTAGGAGAAATCGACGGCGTGAAGCCGCAGGCAATAGACGAAGGCGCGGCGGCAGGTCTCCCGATACCCGCGGTGGCCCAGCATGAACAGGTTGTCCTGGTATTGCTCGATGCGCTGGCGATTGCGCCAGTCGTCCCAGAACTGGGCGCCGGATACTGAGGAGCCGCGTTCGGCGATGAATTGCCCCGCCGGTTTGGCGAGACTACCTCCCAGGTCGAGGACAGTGCCGAAGATATCGAAGGTCAGGGTATCAACCTGGGAGAGGTAGCCAGATGTCATGGCGGGCGGTTCCTGGAAAGTCAGGCCGGCTTGATGTTTTCGACGTTGGTCTGGTCAACGTTGATCTGGCGCTTGACGCTGTCGAAGTAGACGATCAGCCAGGTGGCCGGGCCGATGGAGCGCTTTTCGCGGACCTCGCCCTGGTCGCCGACGGAGATGCTACGGACGGATGAACCGACCGGGGAGGCCATTACTTCGCGGACCTCAAAGGCATTGACGCACTCTACCTTCATTCCTGCTTCAAACTGGTCAAAACTCATGGGGGTTACCTCCTTCAAACGAGGCGGTTGGCGAACCGGACGGGGGTTGGTTTCACGCATTTAGGGACGATACGGCAGTGTACGGGTCTGGCGGTGGCAGTGTCAACGCAACCGGCATTGGCGTAACTGTTCAGAGTTGGTGGGTTGAATTGGCCGAAGGCGGGTTGCCGAAGGCTGGCACGGGTGGCGGTGGTTATGTCATATACAGGGCATGGATACTTAAGTTGACCTCACCACCGCCGACCGCGCTGTCCTCATCGCCAGCATCGCCCAACTGCAGGCCACCGTTCTGGAACAGCAGCGGGTGATTGAGCGGTTGGAGCGGCGGGTTGCCGAACTGGAAGGCCAGGCGAAATCGGGCCGCCAGCCGCGCCGGTGAAGCAGCAGCCCCGCAAGCAGCGACGCCACGGCTTTGCCCGCCGGCGCATGACGCCCACCCAGCGGGTGGAGCACGTGCGGGTGGAGCACGTGATGGAGAACGGTCCCGATTGCGGGACTCACCTGACTGGGGGCTGGACTCAGCGCACTCGGGAAGTCATCGAGTTGCCGGTGGCTCCGGTACGGGTCACCGAGCACGTCTACATTGCGCGGACTTGCCCGGCGCGGACTTGCCCGGCGCGGACTTGCCCGGCGTGCCGGCGCCGCTGCACGCCCCCGGCGGGACCTGGACGGTGTGGTTTTGGGACGGCAGCGCCGCGGCGTCAACCTGCTCAGCCTGGTCGCCACGCTACGGGAAGAAGCGCGAATGCCCTTCCGCACCATCCAGCGGTATCTGGATACCGTACAGCAACGGCGCGTCAGCGCGGGCGCCATCGTCGGGGCCAACGGCTACGTGTGGACTTTCAGCACCCCCACCGAACGCTACTTCCTGCGGCGGGGCCGGGGCAAGACGGTGGTGGATGAAGCCCTGAACGATGCTTTCTCCGGAGTATTGGTCAGCGATTGCTACGCTGTCTACCACCATTATGATGGCCCCAAACAACGCTGCTGGGCCCACCTGCTGCGGGACATCCACGACCAGCGCGCCCGCTACCCCGAGGATGCGCCACTGGCCAGGTGGGCCGACGCCGTCCACGGGATTTACGATCGGGCCAAAGCCTTCACTCATCCCCAGGCCAAGCCGCGGCGCACCGCCCAACTGACCCTGGAACGCCAACTGCTGGCCATCTGCCAGCCCTTCCTCGACGACCCGTCGGCAACTCAGGCCAAGCTGTGCCGACGCATTGAACGCCACATCAGGGAACTCTTTGTCTTCGTGGCCGAACCCGCAGCGCCTTCAGACAACAACGCCGCCGAGCGCAGCCTGCGCCACCTGGTCATCAGTCGCAAGATCAGCGGCGGCACCCGCTCGGAGCAAGGCACACAGAGCAAGATGACCTTGGCCTCTCTGTTCGGCGCCTGGCGCGCCCAGGGTCTAAATCCGCTCGCCGCCCGCCGTCAACTGCTCATTTCCCCGCAACTCTGAACTGTTGCCCTGCCCTCACCAGGGCCTTTCCAAAGTCAGGAACTGTTTGGGACAGCGGCGGTGGGTTGTGCGGCCAGTCGTTGGGCTTGGCCGGTGAGGGGTTCCTTTTCCGACCATAGCGGACATGTGCCCCGCAGTAGAGTAACGGCCACATTGCGCAGCAGGCCCATTACGGAGCCGCCATGGTGGGTCTGCAACACCTGACGGTCTTCGCCGAAGCTGTCGTCCTTGACGTGGAACAGGCTGTTTTCGATGGCCCAATGGCCCCGCATCAGGTCCAGTGCTTCCGCCGGCGACAGCGCCGGTCGGCTGGACACCGCATACTGAACGCTATCGATCTGAACGCTATCGATGGGTGGTTTGCCGCGGCGGCGTACTCGCTGCTTGATCATCACCACGCTGGACAGCCCGGGCAAATTACCATAGCCCGCCAACTCTCCAGACACCCAGACCTGCCGATGTTCGGTGCGTCCGTGTCCCTTGCTGCTCACCTCCCAATGCGGTTCACCAGTCAGCATCTCCAAACCGGGACAACGGGCCGCCACTGTTTCAATCCACGCCTGCGCCGCCCGGGGCTCGTCCACATGGTGGTCAATATGGTGGTCAATTGCCACCTGATCCAGCGCGGCCAGACCCTCCCGACTGAAAACGCACAGCGCTTTCAACTGGTGCCCATTCTCCCAACCCCCCCGCAACGTCTTGCCGTCCCACGCCGCCGTGGCGATGTCATTGCCACGACGCTCCTGCAACGCCATCACAAACTCCAGCAGCACCCGGCGCACCTCAGCCACCGACACCATCCCCAGCAACCGCGACAGGGGCTGCGCCGACGGGCTGCGCCGCAGTTCCAACCGGCTCAACAACTGGGGCTGCGTGTCGCCAAAGCGGTAGACGGCACTCAACGATTGACAACCACACATCAAACCCAGCGCCGTCAAACTCAACACCCTCTCCAAAGGATGCGCCAAAAGGGATGCGCCAAACCCCGTCGGAACCGCCGATCCGTCAGTCGCGATAAATGCTCCCTCAGTAACTGGAACTCCTCGCACAACGATCGCTCTTTATCCATATCCGCACCTCCACACCTCAATCTTCATACTTTGCTAAAACTTTGGAAAGGCCCTGGGCCAGGGCAGGGCAACAGTTCAGAGTTGCGGGGAAATGAGCAGTTGACGGCAGGCGGCGAGCGGATTTAGACCCTGGGCGCGCCAGGCGCCGAAGAGGGATGCCAGCGTCATCTTGCTCTGTGTGCCTTGCTCCGAGCGGGTGCCGCCGCTGATCTTGCGGCTGATGACCAGATGTCGCAGGCTGCGCTCGGCGGCGTTGTTGTCTGAAGGCGCTGCGGGTTCGGCCACAAAGACAAAGAGTTCCCTGATGTGGTTCTCCATGCGTCGGCACAGTTTGGCCTGAGTTGCCGACGGGTCGTCGAGGAAGGGCTGGCAGATGGCCAGCAGTTGGCGTTCCAGGGCCAGTTGGGCGGTGCGGCGCCGCTTGGCCTGGGGATGAGTGCAGGCTTTGGCTCGGTCGTAAATCCCGTGGACGGCGTCAGCCCACCTGGCCAGTGGCGCAGCATCGGGGTAGAGGGCGCGCAGGTCATGGATGTCCCGCAGCAGGTGGGCCCAGCACCGCTGCTTGGGGCCATCATAATGGTGGTAGGCAGCGTAGCAATCGCTGACCAATACTCCGGAAAAAGCATCGCTCAGGGCTTCATCCACCACCGTCTTGCCCCGGCCCCGCCGCAGGAAGTAGCGTTCGGTGGGGGTGCTGAAAGTCCACACGTAGCCGTTGGCCCCGCTCTGACGCCAGCCGGTTTCGTCGGCCCGGTTTCGTCGGCCCGGTTTCGTCGGCCCGGTTTCGTCGGCCCGGTTTCGTCGGCGTGGACCACCGGGCTGGCCCGGACGCGGTCCAGTATGCCGGCTACCATCGGCTGGGCCTTTGGCGCCGTCTGACGAATGGCCCCGACGATGGCGCCCGCGCTGACGCGCCGTTACTGTACGGTATCCAGATACCGCTGGATGGTGGGGAAGGGCATTCGCGCTTCTTCCCGTAGCGTGGCGACCAGGCTGAGCAGGTTGACGCCGCGGCCCTGCCGTCCCAAAACCACACCGTCCAGTCCCGCCGGGGGCGTGCAGCGGCGCCGGCACGCCGGGCAAGTCCGCGCCGGGCAAGTCCGAGCCGGGCAAGTCCGCGCAATGTAGACGTGCTCGGTGACCCGTACCGGAGCCACCGGCAACTCGATGACTTCCCGAGTGCGCTGAGTCCAGCCCCCAGTCAGGTGAGTCCCGCAATCGGGACCGTTCTCCATCACGTGCTCCACCCGCACGTGCTCCACCCGCTGGGTGGACGTCATGCGCCGGCGGGCAAAGCCGTGGCGTCGCTGCTTGCGGGGCTGCTGCTTCACCGGCGGCTGGCGGCCCGATTTCGCCTGGCCTGCCAGTTCGGCAATCGCCGCTCCAACCGCTCAATCACCCGCTGCTGTTCCAGAACGGTGGCCTGCAGTTGGGCGATGCTGGCGATGAGGACAGCGCGGTCGGCGGTGGTGAGGTCAACTTAAGTATCCATGCCCTGTATATGACATAACCACCGCCACCCGTGCCAGCCTTCGGCAACCCGCCTTCGGCCAATTCAACCCACCAACTCTGAACAGTTAGGGGTTGGCAGGTCGACTAGACGATAGACGTGGGCCGTCGTATCATTGGACGTGGCATCCGCAGGCGGCGCCACCAGTCTCAACAGAGCATAAGCACGGAGGAACAATGAAGATCGTAAAGATGTCGGCAGTGCCCCGAACCGAGGGTATTACGCCCCTGTTTACCGGAAACGTTGGTCGTCAGGCGATTCTCGATCCGGACGACAGCAACAACTTCAACTTTGGCATCGTCCACTTCGGAGCCGGAGTGCGTAACAAGTTCCACAAGCACAGCGGCGACCAGATTCTGATTGTCACGGAAGGCACCGGCACCGTTGCCACCCGCGACGAGTCCGTCGTGGTGTCAACGGGCGATGTGGCCATCATCCCCGCTGGCGAAGACCACTGGCACGGCGCTCCCGATGCCACGGCGATGTCCCACATCACCATCACGGTGAAGGGGAGCGAGACAGAGCAGACCGAAGCGTAACTTCAGTTTTGCAACGGGATAATTGTGCGGGGGCGACCAATCGGTCGCCCCCGCTTCGCTTGCCTGGTCCAGGCGAATCACTCAGTGGCGATGGCCATGGTCGCCGTGGTCACCGTGCGCGCCGTGGTCGCCGTGGTCATCGTGCGTGCCGTGTGCGCCGTGGCCGTGGTCGCCGTGGTCATCGTGTACGCCGTGGCCGTGGTCATCGTGGTCGTCATGGCCGTCGGCGGTTAGCGCGGGCCGGGGGAGGCGCACCATTGCCAGGATGATGGCGGCGGCGAGGTACAACGCGGCGGTGTAATAGAACAGGTAAGTGTAGTCCTGGGCGTACAACCAACCGGCCAGGATGGGCGACACCGCGCTCAATACGAAGCGCGAGGTGGACAGGAACCCCAAGGTGGTGGCCGCCGTACCTTCCCGCACGATGTCCAGGGCGGCGGCGGTCAATATCGGTTGGTCGCTATACAGGAATATGCCCAATGCGGCAAGGAGTCCGGTCATTACCGCCAGGTTGGTGCTGAAGGGGACCATAATGATCGTGATGATCGCGAGGAACAACATGCCCGGGACCAGCACCGTTTTCCTTCCAAATCGGTCGGACAAATATCCCATTACGGGGCTGGCGAAGATGCCCACCAGGACGAGGAGTCCGATCAATCCTCCCCGGATGAAAACTCCTTCGAAGACGCCCCCGGCTCCGTCCGGATCTGTCCTCAGACCCAGCACGTCGGCCAGGTATAGGGGGAGAAGGGTCACAAATCCGATGTATGCCATCCCACGCAGGCCGGCGACCAGCGTGATTCCCCATACGCGGGGATTGCGAACGAGGAGCTTGGTCTCGTCCAACTGGGAGCGCATGGTCAGCCCTTGCTGGGAATCGGCCGCCTCCTGGGCGCGGTTGCCGATATCCCGGAACGCCCAGAACACGAGGAAGGCCAGGAAGATAGGCACGGCGCCGTAGATGGTGATGATGGACTGCCAGGTGAGAGTGATTAACAGGAAGCCGGTTAACACGGGCCCCAATACGTCGCCCACGTTGCCGCCGACGCCGTGGAACGAGAGGACTGAACCCCGTCGGTGGGCGAAGTGGGATGACAACGCCGCCATGGCCGGCAGGTGCCATACCGAAGCCGCGATGGCAACCACGGCCATGCCAATCAGCAGGATTATGTAGCCCAGGACGTTGAGGCTCGCGCCGGTCTCGGCGGAGGCGCCGGTTTGTCCGGCAACCAACCACGAGCTGCCGGGGAGTTGCCAGCCGGCCGCCGCCATCAGCAACCAGCCCACGCCGAAGAGGGCCATGCAGACGGCCATCACCCAACCCCAATAACGGCGCAGGGCGTCGGTGAGCACGCCGCCGGGCAGCGCGACTACTCCAGATGCGATTTCGCGGGTGGTCTGGATGCTCGTAGCCGCGATGATGCTGCCGCCCAGCAAGAGATCCCTCACTTCGGGCAGGACGACGATGAAGCTTTGTGCGACCCAGTGGAATACACCGTGGCCGCTGGTGAGGCCGCCGATGATGAAGGCAGCGCCCCTCCTGACACCGGTGCGTCCTTCCGTTACCGACGGGGCGGCTTGATGATGGTGAGCGTGAGCCATGTTGACCTCCTGTGGCCAATTGGTTGGAGGCTATTCGAGGGTGTTGCCCGAACCCTGGGGCAACCGGGCGAGTGCGCCCTCCCGGTGGGCAGCCCGGCCGAGTCGATTGCGAATTTTAGCCCACGACAGGGCCAGCACGAAAAGAGCGGCGGAGAGGAGCACGACGCTGGCTCCGGATGAAACATCGACAAAGTAGCTGATGTAGATGCCAACGGCGCCGCAGAATACGCCAATGGCGGTGGACGCCAGGGCCATCTTGCGGAAGCTGTTGGTGAGCAGGCGCGCGATGATGGGCGGAATTACCACGGCGGCGGCGATCATGGTTACGCCGAGCACCTGCATGGAGACTACGATGGTCGCCGCCAACATCAGGGAGAACACCGTATCGACCCATCCGGTGGGGACGCCGTAGAATTGGGCCACTTCCGGGTCGAAGGTGGCGAACAAAAAGAGCTTGTAAGCGACGAAAAACACGGATACTACGATGGTTGAGACGATGGCGATGGCGATGAGCTCGCTGCGGTCCACGGCCAACACGCTGCCCCAGAGGGAGGCTTCGAAATCCCGGGTGAAACTCTGGTTGCGGCTGATGATGGCGATGCCCAGGGCGAAACTGGCGGTGGTGATGATGCCGATGGCGGCGTCGGAGCCGATGGGGTTGCGTCGGGTGGTCCAGGTGATGAGCAGGGCGGAGAGGAAACCCCAGGCGGTGGCGCCGATGAAAAAGTTGATTGACATGATCCAGCTGACGACGGCGCCGCCGAAAATGGCATGCGACAGGCCATGGCCAATGTACGACATTCCGCGCAGGACGATGTATATGCCCATCAGGCCACAGAGGCCGCCCACCAGGCTGGCGGCGATGAGGGCCTTGACGAAAAAGCCGAATTCAAAGGGTTCCAGAAGCAATCAGGAATCTCCCGCCGCCGGAACGCCTTCTTGATGATGGTGGTGCGTCGGCAGATTGCCCTCCGAGGTATGGATATGGTCGGGCGCCTCGAGGTGGCTGTTATCGGTTACGGTGGAAAGGGGTTCGCCGCCGTTTTGGTCGATCCAGAAGTGGGCGCTTTCGGCCACCAACGTCATGCCATGGTACTGGATGACGGGCATCTCCGCTCCGTACACCTCTTGCAGGATGTGGGGAGTGATGACGCGGTGCGGCGGGCCGTCGGCGACAACGGTTCCGTTGAGACAGACGATGCGGGGCAGGTGGACGGCCACGGCGTTGATTTCGTGGGTGGTCAGGATGATGGTAACCCCGGAGTGGTTGAGGTCGTGGAGCAAGTGCATCACGTCGTCCCGGGTCTTTACGTCCACGCCGGAGGTGGGTTCGTCCAACAGCAGCAGTTCCGGGTTACTGATCAGGGCGCGGGCGAGGAAGACGCGCTGTTGTTGCCCGCCCGACAACTGGCGGATGTGGCGTTTGGCCAGGTCGGCGATGCCGAGGCGTTCCATGATGTCGTAGGCCAGTTCCCGTTCCCGGCGGCGATACCAGGGGAACAGGGCGTTGACCATGGTCCGGCCCATCATCACCGTTTCTTCGACCGTGACCGGGAAGTTCCAGTCGATTGTTTCCAGCTGGGGAACGTAGCCGGCCCGGTTGCGGCGTCCGCCGGGTTTGTCATAGACGCGCACGTTCCCGGCCATCACGTCGGCAGCGCCCAGGACGGTGCGTAACAGCGTGGTTTTGCCGGAGCCGCTGGGGCCGAGCAGCCCGACGAAATCGCCCGGCATGATGCGTAGGTCGATGTCCTGCAGGACGCGCGTGTCGTTGTAGCCGGCAGTCACGCCCTGGAGTTCGACGATAGGCCGTGCGTCCGGGTCGGGCCGGTGCAGGTGTTCTAATTCGGGAGGGTGCAACATGGCGCTTATTGGGGGTAGAAGGCTTCGGATGGTCCGTCGAAAACGGGACCAACGTTGACCGCGTCCAGAGGGGAGGCGTCGCCGCCCAGGGCGGGGATCATAATGCGTAAATTGGATACGGCAAGGCCCAGATAGCTGTGGAACGGGTCGCCGGGCTCGCCGGGCAAATCATCATCGCTGAGTTCGTCGATGTAGGCGGCGCCCGACTCGGCGGCGATGGTCCGCATTACGTCGCTGGGAAAGACGTCGGAACCGAAAACGGCCGGTATCCGTTCGGACTCAATCTGGGTGATGAGGGCCGCGACCTCCCGGGCCGAAGGCTCGGAAAAGTCGGAGGGTTGGACGGCTCCGATGACCGTCATGCCGTAGCGCTCGGCGAAGTAGGCCCAGGAATCATGATAGGTGAGGAGCTTGCGGTTGCGTTCCGGCACGGTGGTTACCGCGGCCTGGATGGCGGCGTCCAGGTCGGCGATGCGGGCGGCGAAGGCTTTGTAGTTGGCGGAGTAATACTGGCCGTTATCCGGGTCGCGGTCCGTCAGAACGTCGCGAACCAGCTCGGCGTAACGCAGCGACAGGATGGGGTCGGGCCAGAGGTGAGGGTTCGGGTGCCCGTGATCTTCGGGAAATGAGAAATCAAACTTCCACTGGTCACGGGCGACGGTCTGGTCGCCCAGGCTGGTGATGGCGGCGCCGGGCTGGAGGTTGGCGCGGGCCATCTCCAGGGTGGGTTCCTCCAGGAAAAGGCCGTTCAGGAAAACGATATCGGCCTGGGCCAATATTGCGGCGACCGAGGGCGCCGGCTCAAAGGTGTGGGAGTTGACACCCTCGGGCACGATACCCCGCAGTTTGATGCGGGTACCGCCGATGCTCTCCACGATGCTGGTGATGGGTGACACGGTGGCTACGACATTAAGGGTATCGTTCGAGGGCCTGGACGGTACAGTGTTGGCGGCGGGTTCCGGTGGATTGGCGCAGGACAACGCGATCAGTAACGCAACAAAGCCCAACGCGGCGAAAACTAATAGGCGCAATATACCTCTGCTCTCCTGTTGGACTAATCGGAGAACCGTTAGACAGGCGCCCGGTTATTGAGACACCTGGGTCTGGCACGTTGAGCAAGTTCCGCCGATGGTAAGGTTTTCCAGATCGGGGGTAAACCCGAATTCCCGCTGCAAGCGCTGGCTGAGCTCCTCCAGGTAGGCGGGGCTGAGCGTTTGCACGGCGTCGCAACGGGCGCAGACCATGTGGTGGTGCCGGTTGTGCTGGTCGGTGAGCTCGAAGTGGAGTTTGTTGCCGATGACCACTTCGGTCACGACGCCTTCGCGCTTCAATAGCTGCAACGTGCGATACACCGTGGCGAGGTCAACATACGGGTGCTGAATTTTGACCTGGGTCCACACTTCGTCGGCCCCGACGTGACCGGAGCGACCAGCGACAATGTCCAGCACGGACAGGCGTTGCGGTGTCATCCGATAGCCCTGAGTACGCAATCGATCTACGGCGAGTTCGTGACCAGACATGGTACACCTGCTTTATTGCAATGATTTGCGGTAGCCAATGATAGCACAGCGGGTACTGTTGTCAATGCTGCGTTGATGAGGAAAGCAGAGGCTTTCTATTCCCGCCCAACCGTCATTCCAGCGCAAGCGGGAATCCAGAGCGTTCTTGTCGTACAGGACGCTGGATTCTCTCTTACGCTGGAATTACGGAGAGAACGCGTTTGCCCTGCCTGGTTCCGCTGTAGTCGCCGGGCGGCCGGTCATTCGTGCTATGCTTTGGGCCACTATTCCCAAGGGCAACTTAAAAATACGAGCAAGGCAATCGAATGCGGCGCGCCATCGTAATCTCCCTAATCATACTGGGGATTATCTCCGGGGTTCTGGGAACCACTATGGTCTATGCGTGGGACGCGGTGGTGGACAGTGACGAGGCGGCGCAGCGAGCGGTTAGCGCTTTGTCGCAGCCGGAAATGCGGGAGCTAATCGCCGAACAGGTGGTTGACCAGATTGTAGTTGTCGCCCCCGATGCCCTGGCGGTGCGCCCCTTGCTCAAGCAGGTGGTGATGGGCGTGCTGGCGACTCCGAGTTTCCAATCGGTCTTGCAGCGGGCCCTCCGCGACCTGCACCAGACGATATTTATCGGCAACACCAATACCCTGACGGTTGAGCTGACCGATACGGTCCTGGTGGTTAAGACGCAGGTGAGCGCTCTGAGCCCCGAGTGGGGCGCCCGGATTCCCGACGAAATTACCGATGCGCTCATCGACATCCAGTCCGATCCCCTGCTCCTGGAGGCGGTGCGCGCCGGAGAGATGATTCGCGTCCTGGCCCTGGGGTTGCCCCTGCTGGCGCTGGCGGCGTTTGCGGGCGCGGTATTGCTGGCGGCCGACCGCCGGCGGGCGCTGGTCTGGGTCGGATTTGGCGTCATCGGCGCCGGTTTGTTCATTCTCATCGCCGAAGAAGCGGGCGGCCTGCTCGTTGCCGGGTTGTTCGAGAGCGAGACGGCAGTCCTCGTGGCCCGGGTTTTCTGGGACGCCTTTGCTGCCGACTTGGGCGTGTGGGGGCTGATTGTGATCGGGGCCGGAGCCGTGCTGGTGGCTGCCTTATGGTGGATGTCGGAACCCATCGACCTGGTGGCCAGGCTGGGACAGGCGAGTCGGTTTCTGCAACCGCCCGCCGCCACGCTCCCCCGATTGGGTTGGGTGATGGCCTGCGCCATCGCAGGTGCTCTGTTGGTACTGGCCTGGCAAGAGGCGCTGCGGGTGATGGTCACCTTGGCCGGCGTGGTCTTTTTGGTCGACGCGCTGGGGGAGTTGTTGCGGCTGATTGCCGCTCGCTCCCTGACGCCCGACTCCCTGACGCCGGCGCCGGGCCGGCAGGCCGGGAGCGGCGTCCGCCGGAAAATCCTGCTGCTGGGCGGTGGGCTGGCGGCTGCCGCGGCAATCATCGTAGGAGGGTTATTCGCCATCCAGCGCAGCGGCGGCGAGGGTATCCTGGCTCAGCCGGCGAACCCGGCCTGCAACGGGCATATCCTCTTGTGCGACCGCCCCTTTGATAACGTTGTTATTGCCGCTACCCACAATTCCATGTCCAGCGCTGCGGATGAGTTCCTTTTGGCCAACCATGCCCGGGGCATCATTCCGCAACTTGAATCCGGATACCGGGGGTTGTTGATTGATGTGCATTATGGGATTCAGTCGGACCGGGCACGGGTAGTGGTAACCGACATAGCGGCGGTTACGCCGGAAAAGCGGCAGCAATTGGTGAAGGATTTGGGCGAGGCGGCGGTGCGGTCGGCCGAGGAACTCCGCCAGCGCAACTACAACGCCGGCGGCGCCCGCGATCTGTACCTCTGTCACCGGCTGCGCGAGATTGGCGCGACCCCCTTTGCGGTGGCACTGGAAGGAATCCGCGCCTGGATGGACGACAACCCCCGCGAAGTCCTGGTTATTATTATTGAAGACCACGCCGCTCCTGCCGACGTTACCGATGCTTTCGCAAAAGCCGGGTTGCTCCCTTACACTCATACCCAGGCCTTGGGTGCGCCGTGGCCCACGCTGCGCGAAATGATTGACTCCGGCCGGCGGCTGGTGGTGCTGGCCGAGAACGACACCGGCGGCGTGCCTTGGTACCATGACGCTTACACCTACACTCAGGAGACGCCGTATGCCTTCGACGCTGTTGAGCAATTCAACTGCGCCGCTAACCCCGGCCGTCCGGACAGTCCCCTGTTTATGATTAACCATTGGGTCACTCCGGCATTTGCCGGGGCCGGGGCCGTCGCCAATTCCGCCGAAACTCTCAACGGGCGGGTCGCCGACTGCTTGGAAACGCGGGGCCTGACTCCCAATATCATAGGGGTTGATTTCTACAGCATAGGCGAGGCCGTGGCTGTCGCTCGCGCCCTCAACGGATTGCCCCCGCCAGCAGACCAGTAAAACGGCCGGCATCGGAGCAGCTAGAGTCAAAGTGACTGGATTGGAAACTCAACGCCGGGTTGGCGAAGTGATTGTTTCCCACACGGAACGGGTGGAGGTGCAGTGTTACGAACTGCACTCGCCGCCGCCGTTGGGGTCGCTGCTGCGTATCGGGTCGCCGCCGGTTTATGCGGTGGTGCGGGAGATTTGGCATGAACCCCTTGATCCGAGCCGTCCACTGACGACACGCGGCGCAGACCTGGAAACGGAAGATGAGGTGTATGCCAACAACCCGCAACTGGCGGCGGTGCTGACTACGCGCTTCGCTGCCACGGTGGTGGGTTACTCCGACGGGACCACCGGTATCAGACCGGGAGTGCCGCCAACGCCGCCCAATCTCCACGCCTTCGTCTTCCGATGCGACGCCCCCGAGATGGCGTCGCTGGCCGGCCAACCCGGCTCCGTTAGGTTGTTAGTGGCCGACGGATCCGTGGCGGGGGATTTGGCGTTTTTGGCCTTTTTGCGACGCGCCGCCGACGGTGTGGCCGACCGGCGCGGGTTTCTGGTCAGCGCCGGCCGGATGTTGGCTACAGAGTTGTCCGGCCAAAGCCAACGACTGCACGCCCTGCTGCGGGAGATGGCGTTATGACGCTGGGCAACGGCAGCGGCAACCCCGACGGTGCGTGGGTAAATTCCACGCCACTTCCCGAACGGAGACCCCAGGGACGGCGACTCGGCGTAGTGGTGGGCGGGCAGCTGTCTCGTGGGTTGCAGGTGAGGCTGGACGGCTCGGGCGGAGTTTCCATCGAGGACGTCCAGGTGGGATCATTTGTAACCATCGAGGGTCGACGTCACCGTTACCTGGGCGTTGTCACCGACGTGGAATTGCGGGTCGCCGATGAGAATTTGCGCCACTTCCCCCCCGACAGCGCCGACGCATTCGTCGCCGAGGTGGTGGGGGGAACGACGGCGTACGGGCTGCTGTCGGTGATGCCGGGCATGGCGATGGGCCCGGATGGGGCCGCAAGGGTTGCACCGGAGACGGCGGCGACTATTCCGGAGCATTTTTCGCCGGTTTTCACGGCATCGCAGGCCGACGTCGACGCTGTGTTCGGCGGGTCGGCGGACAACGCCATGGCCCTGGGGACGCCCCAGGCGATGGATGCGGCCAGCGTGCATCTCGACCTGAGCGCGCTGGCCAGCCGGTCGGTGGGGATCTTTGGCGCCTCGGGCTCGGGCAAGACGTTCCTGGCGCGAATGCTGCTGGCCGGACTGGTCAAGCGCGGCGAGGTGGTGTCGCTGGTATTCGATATGCAGAGCGAATACGGCTGGCAGGGCCAGGACAACGACCGGGGGCGGCAGGTGAAGGGACTGAAGCAGTTGTTTCCCAGTCGCGTGGTCACGTTCACGCTCGACGAATCGAGCAGCCGCCGGAGGGGCGTGGCCTCCGACGGCGTGGTGCGGATCGGTTACGGGGAAATTGAACCGGCGGATATCGAGGTGCTGCGGGAATCGCTGGGTTTGTCGGCGGTGGCGGCGGCGGCGGCGTACAACCTGGAGCGGCACTTTGGGAGTCGGAACTGGTTGGCGGCGTTCGTCGCAGCGGAGGGCCCGGACCTTCCAGCGCTATCGGAGGCCATCGGAGTAAATGGTTCGGCGCTGGCGGCCCTGCATCGTCGCCTCTCGGCGTGGCGACGCTTCGAGTTCCTGGACGCCGACGCCGCTGGAAACTCGGCCGGGAACATCGTGGAGCACCTGCTGCGGGGCAACCACGTGGTGCTTGAGTTCGGCCAATACGGTCGCAACGAGGCGGCCTACGTCCTGGTCAGCAACCTGCTGACTCGCCGCATCCACGAAGAATGGGTGCGCCGCAAGGAACTGGCCGACGGCGGACAGGGGGACGACCCGCGCCCGTTGGTCATTTTCATCGAAGAGGCGCACAAATTTCTCACGCCGGAGGTGGCATCGCAGACTGTATTCGGCGCCATCGCCCGTGAGTTGAGGAAGTACAACGTAACGCTGATGATTGTCGACCAGCGCCCCAGCGGCATCGATTCCGAGGTGATGAGCCAACTGGGAACCCGTTTGACCTGCCGGCTTAACGATGACCGGGACATGTCGGCGGTGTTGATGGGAGCGAGAGATTCCGGGCAGCTGCGGGACGTGATGTCACGGCTGAGCAATCGGCAGCAGGCGTTGGTGTTCGGCCACGCGGCGCCCATGCCCCTGGTATTGCGACCGCGGGACTACAACGAGAGTTTCTACCGGGATATGGCATTGCCGCCAGGTGTGGAGCCGACGGCGACGCCGCTGACGCCGCTGGAAACGGACCAGGAACGTCTCCAGCGGGAAATCGACGAGTTGTTCCCGCCAGGTTGATCTACTACTCACTGGGTTGGTCGGCGTACTGGGCTGGACGTTGAGAGGCGCTAATGAAGATAATCGGCACTTGCGAAGAGATGGCGGCGTTGTGCCGCGCGGCAGGTCGTCCCCTGGGTTTGGTGCCCACCATGGGCGCGCTGCACGCCGGGCATCTGTCGTTGACCCGGCGTGCACGAGCGGACAACGCTACGCTGGCGGTTTCCATCTTCGTCAATCCCACCCAGTTCAGCGCCGGCGAGGATTTTTCCAGCTACCCCCGCAGCATGGCACGGGATTTGGCATTGCTGGAGGAACAGGGGACCGACCTGGTATTTGCGCCCCCGCCGGAGGAGGTGTACCCGGCCGGATTCGACACCTGGGTCGAGCCCGGCGCGGTTGCCGAAGGGCAGGAGGGAGCGGCCCGTCCGGGGCATTTCCGCGGCGTGGCAACGGTGGTGGCCAAGCTCTTCAACGTGGTGCGGCCCGACCGGGCGTATTTCGGCCAGAAGGACGGTCAGCAGGTGGCGGTGATACGGCGCATGGCGCAGGACCTGGATATGGGCGTCGAGGTGGTCACCATGCCTACCATAAGGGAGCCGGACGGCCTGGCCATGAGCAGTCGCAACGCGTATCTGACCGCCGACGAACGCGCGGCGGCGCCGGTGATATACCGGGCGTTGTGCGCTGCCGAGCGGCTCTGGGCATCAGGAGAGCGGGATGCGGGCCGGTTGCGAGCGGCGGCGCTGGAGGTGTTGAGCGCCGAGCCGTTGGTGGAGGAGGTTGACTACGTAAGCGTGGTGGACGCGGACAGCATGGCGGTGGTGGACGTAGTCCACGGGCGGCGGGTGATGGTGGCGGTGGCGGCTAGGGTGGGGGCGGTGCGGCTGATAGATAACGTGGTGTTAGGGTAGAGATAAAACTTATTCGCGATATATTCAATTATCTATCGCATTGTTCTTAAGGACTCGAGGTTTCGTTGGGCTAACTTCCTGTGGTAGTCACGAACTGATGGATCGCTGGCTATAGAGGCCATCCCTGCAATAGCCTCGTCAACCATGCCTAACTCAGCCAAATATTCTGCTGCATCATTGCGATGAGAACATTCAGCCTCGGGATGGTTTGCCAGGGCGACCAATGCAGGTATTACTATGTCGGTTTTGCCAGAACCCACTAGGGCTTTAGCGGCCACGCATATACCGCTGCCATTGGTAGCAACGTTAGTGATTATAGATGTGAATACCGACACTGCTTCGTCAGCCTTGCCAAGATCGGCAAGTAAGATGGCAGCGTGGCCCTGGTGCTCCCGGCGTATTTGACGTTTTGGGCTATTGGTATGAACGCATCGATCGCTTCTTCGGTCCTGCCCAAAGCAGCAAGGTCACGAGCGGCGCTTTCTCGAATGTCGATTTGCGCTCGACGGTTGTTGACCAGTGCAATCATCCCTGCCGCCGCTTCGCCAATTTCGCCCAGGTCCAAAAGAACCTGGGCAGCACGATGCTGGGCTGAATATCTGGTGTTCGGTGCATCGACAATGGAGATAAGGGCAGGTACGCTTTCCTGGGCCATGTCCCGGTCAACCAAGTCCTTTGCTGCCAACATCCGTGCATATCTATCGGCGGTTATATTGTTGGCCAATGTTGTCAAGGCCGCGTTTGCTTCGTCAGGATGCCCCATGTCGGATAAAGTTTTTGACGCTGCTACGGCGTACTCGCCAGTGCCATTAGCCAAGGTTTTTAGTGCATTTACCGCTTCCGGTCTTTTGCCCAAGTCACTAAGAATTTGTGCCGCCTGTACTTTGTAATGGCCCGAAATGGATTGATCGTTGCAGATGTGGATAAGCGATTCCGTAGCTGTATCTACATCGCCCATTTTGCTTATAGCTTGGGCTGCTCGCACCTTATCGGGATCGTAGATTGATTGATCGTTGCAGATGCGGACAAGCGATTCCACAGCCATATCTACATTGCCCAATTTACCAATAGCTTGGGCAGCCAGTATTCTGGCGTAGCCGTGTACAGATTTGTCTTTGGCAACACTGATAAGTGCTCGCATGGCTATGGCAATTTCATCGAGTTTACCTATAGCTTGCGCGGCTAACATCCGATGATACGCGGAAATGTTATCGGAGCCGATGGTATCAGCGAGAATTCCAACGGCAGTCTCTTTTTCACCTATGATGCTGAGTACGTTTGTTGCCATTACCAAGTCATATCCTTGGGCAGTCGTATCACGAACTAGGGCAATCAATATCGAAACCGCTTCATCCGTATGCCCGAGGTTGGCAAGCAACTTTGCTGCTGTGACTCTTTCGTCATAGTAAACTGACTGGTCATTGGCAATTGAGCGGTGTATAGACGCAGCCTCGTCTGCTGCTCCCAAGTCTGCCAATTTTTTGGCGAAATCGGCTTTGTGATGAGGGAGCGCGGCTGGGTTACTTGCTAGGTTGCCCAGCACCATTATTGCTTGGTCATCTTTAGCATCTGACCGATGAAGTAGCCGTGCTATAAGTCGCAAGTCGCAACTGCTACAATTCGAGTCATTAGCCACGACAGCCAGAGGCTCTATCGCTGCATCAGCTTGTCCAGAGCGGATAAGGTGCCCCGCTAACGATAATAAAGTATTTTTATCGGTTTCGTGATGTCCGTTTATCTTGAGGTTGGTCATTGCTGTACCTACCATGTGGGAGGATCCTCGTGGTTAGAGAGTTGCTAGTGTTGCTGGACGAGGCCGAATACGCGGCGATTCACGATGCGGCGCAACGGCAACAGATGAGCGTGTCAGAGTTGGGTTCGGCAGGCGCTCTGCGCTGCCAGACGCACCAACCAGGATGAAGTCGAAAGAAAATTGCAGGCTTTGGAAAAAGCGTCACAGTGCAACCACCCTACCGCGGACATTGGCCAGATGTTGCGCGAGATAGAAGCAGGCCAGCGCGCCGAATGACCGCGCCGCTGCCGTTGTCAATCGGTGGTTAGGTCTTGCAGACGTTCTAGTAACCAGGTGCGGGCCAGGGTCGAGATGTCTGTGCCGCTCTCTTTGGCGCGCTGGCAGATCTGCGTCAAGGATTCTCCATCCATGGGCACCAGTATGGATGACGCTAGGTTAGGCCCGGGCTTCAGGTTTGCCGGCTCCAGTTCGTCCCAATAGTCGTCGAAATCATGGGTATCCCAGAATTCGGCTGCTTCTTCCCGGGTAGCGAACTCGGGAATGGGGTCTTTGGGTGAAGGTTGCTTGGCGTTCATCCCGTACCCTCCCTGGTAGCGTCGTCGCTCCCGGCGGCTGGCCGGACGAGCGGTTACGACATAGTATATCCCATCGCCTTGAGGTTCTAGAACGATGGCCAATGCCCGTCGGTCATAAGTTGGCCCGACAAGCAAAATGCGGCCCGCGTAACTCTGACGCGCGATGAATGTGCTCAAACAGACTTCTTCCACCTCTGCAGGGGTAACGCTATGTCGGACAATGTGCCCGATATTCCACGAATCCCAGAGCAAGTGGTTAATCGACACCATAGCCGAATAGCAACTGTCCTACGACTGCGTCAGTTCCCTCACCGTCTCCGTTAGCGCTGGGATTACCTTCTCCCAATCGCCGATGACGCCGTAACGGGCTTCCTTGAAGATGTTGGCGTCGCCGTCGCGGTTGATGGCAACGATGGCCTTGGAGCCGCTGCAACCGGCCATGTGCTGGCTGGCGCCGGAGATGGCGACGGTGATGTAGAGGTCGGGGGTGATGGTTTTGCCGGTGAGGCCGACCTGTTGATTGGCGGGAACCCAGCCCGAGTCTACGGCGGCGCGGGATGCGCCCACGGCCCCGCCGAGCAGGCTGGCCAGTTCTTCCAGTTGGGCGAAGGGTTCGGGGCCGCCCAGGCCGCGCCCGCCGGACACCACGATGCGCGCGTCTTCAAGCTTGATGCCTGCGGCTTCTTCCTTCACCACGTCCACCACGCGGGTTCTGGCGGCAGCGGGGTCGATATCAACGGGGAAGGCGATCACTGCACCGGAACGGGAGGTGTCGGCATCCAGGGGTTCGTAGGTCTTGGGACGGATGGCGGCGATCTGCGGCGTCTGGTTGCAGCTGACCACGGCGACGGCGCTACCGCCGTACACCGGGCGGTTGGCAAGCAGGCGTCCGGTGCTGACGTCGGCGGACACTTCCAGGCAGTCCTGGGCCAGGCCCACGCCGAGGCGGAAGGCAAGCCGCGGAGCCAGTTCCCGGCCTTCGTTGTTGCGGGCGATGAGGATGATTCCCGGGCTGGTTTCGGCGGCCACCGATTGCATGGCCGCCAGGAAAAGGTCGGGGTGGTAATCGCCGAGGGCCGGGTTGGTTACCGAGTAGGCCCGGTCAGCGCCCTGGGCGATGGCCTGCTGCGCCGCGTCGCCGGTGTCGGCGCCGACGATGGCAATGGACAGGTCCTGCCCCAGGGTGTCGGCCAGGCTGCGGCCCGCGGCCAGGAGTTCATAGGCTGTTGAACCCAGGTGCCCGCCGGGAGCGTCGCCAAATACGAGGATTCCGGTAGCGTCTGCCATTGCAGTCTCCGTGATTGGAAAGGTTGGTTGGTCTAGAAGAAGCGGTCTTCGCGTAGCCGCAGGGCCAGTTTGCGGGCGGCGTCGGCGTCGTCATCGCCTTCGATCAGTTCGCATGCCTGATTGCGTTCGGGGATGAACAGGTCGTGGAGGGTAATGCGGGGTTCCAGGCGTTCGGCGTCGATGTCCAGGTCGCCTGAAGTCCAGACCGTGGGGCGTTTGCGGGTGGCGGCCATGATGCCCCGGAGGGTCGGATAACGGGGTTGGCCGAGTTCGTTGCTGACGGTGACCAGGGCGGGCAGCTGGGCTTCAACCACGTCGTAGCCATCGGGGGCCAGGCGCTCCACGATTACCTTGCCGTCCTGGACGTCCACCTTTTTGCCCAGGGTGATGCAGGCCATGCCCAGGGTTTCGGCGACGCCGAGGGGCACCTGGGCGTTGTCCCAGTCGGATGCCTGGCGCCCGCAGATGATCAGGTCGAAACCGCCCAGCTTGTTGATGGCGGCGGCGAGCATCTGCACGGTCTGGAAAGCGTCAATGGAGTTGGCGAACGCGTCGTCCTGGAGGAGGACCAATTCGTCAGCGCCCATGGAAAGGGGCTTCTTCATCACGTCCAGGGCGAAGGTGGCGCCGGAGGAGATGACGGTTACCGAAGCGTCCTGGGCGTCCTTGATTCGCAGGGCGGCCTCGACGGCGTTTTCGTCGAACCCGTTGACCACCGGCGGGATGTTGGGTGGCGGCACGACCTGCAACGCGTCGCTGTCGATTCGGAAGGCGGCTGTCGGCATTTCAGGGTCAACGACCTGTTTGGCGAGCACGCAGATATTTACGGGCATCTGGAATCCTCTTCCCACAAACGTAAAAATAGTGGCATGTGAAAGTTATCACTACCCCATGCCACTGTCAATTAAACGGAACTCGACGGAACTCGTAGATATGGCGCTGGATTTCGCCGCCGCCCCGGCCTTGCGATCAGATTTCGCGGAAGACGGGTTCCGGTTCCTCGATGTAGAAGTTGTTGGCCCAGAGGTCGTCGATGATGGCCTGGTCGCCCTCGCTGATGGGCGGCGTATCCACGGCGTCGGAGTATTCCTGCAGCTCGTCGAGAGTGGTGAAGTTGGGCAGGACGCTGGTGATGGTGGGCTGGTGCAGCACGAACTGGATGGCAGCCTGGCTCATGGTGCGGCCCACCTCCTCGCCGGCCAGGAACTTGACCTGGTCCACCTTGACCAAAGCCTCGCTGAGCCACTGGTGGCGGCGGTAGGAGCGGTGGTCGGATTCGTCGAACTCGGGCGGAGCGTCGTACCGACCGGTGAGGGCCTCGGAGGCGTGGGGGACGCGGGACAGCAGGCCGACGGCCTCTTTGGCGGCGATGGGGAAGAAGTCCCTGGCCGGGTCCTGCTCGAGGATGCTGTAGATGATCTGCATACTGCTGACGTGGCGTTCTTCCATGCTGGCCTGGCCCTCTTCGAACCAGCCGATGTCGGGGCCCAGGGCGGAGCCGTAATACCGGATTTTGCCCTCGAGCTTGAGCTCTTCCAGCGTTTCGAATACGTCATCGTCCTCGATGGCGTCGATGCGGGGGTTGTGGAGCTGGTAGAGGTCGATGTAGTCGGTGTTCAGGCGGCGCAGGGACTGCTCGCAGGCGTAGCGGATGAAGTCGGGCTCGAACTTCTGGGGCCGCTCGGCGTGGCCGACCCGGGGCGTCGTGGTGTCGTAGATGTCGTAGCCGAACTTGGTGGCGATGATCATTTCGTGACGGCGATGGCCCATGAACTTGGCCAGCACATCCTCGCCGTAGCCGTCGCCGTAGGTGTCGGCGGTGTCGAAGAAGTTGATGCCCAGCTCGAGGGCTTCTTCGAGGAGACGGCGGCGCATATCCTCTTCGATGCGGCCCCACCAGTTGGTGGCCACGGTCCAGACGCCGAAGCCCACTTCGGAGACGAGCAGATCGGTGCGGGGGAGATTGCGGTAATTCATGGTGTAATCCTTGAGTCATTGAGGAGTTGGCGGCATGTTCAGGTGCATGATAGTGAACTGTCACGCTGCTGGGTGTACTTCACGGGCTAATCGAGCGAGCGCCACTGCGGTGTCGGTATCCTCAGCATTGTAGCCGAATATGCCAGTGTGTGACGGGTCGTGTGGTTCGCCAAAGTTCACGAAGCGGATTTTCAAGTCTCGTGCTTGCCGGACCGTTGGAACGGTACTACCGACGTTCAGCACGGCGAATGATCCGGTGGGACTGACACGAAAACCTTTATCGGTAAGCGCCTGGTGAACACCGACGATCTGGGACTGACGGTCTGAATCGTGAAAATACTCCAGCCAGTTTGTAGATAGGTATTCCTCATTCGGTCTGAGCAAGAACGCACTTCTGGCAATTATGCCATTTGCTACATCACGTTGCCGGCAAAATCGTCCGACGTGATGATGATTGGGAAGCGGCTGCCGGTCTGCCGGCTCTAACGACATACAAACAAGTCATCGGAGGCCAGCTCTTTTAGAATGACCCTACGTGGTGCGATTTTTTTGCCGCTACGTATGTCGATAAATTTCCCATCACGGCCAATGGCAGAGAACATTACGCGATCCGCGTCCAGGAACCATAGCCCGGCGTCTCGGTTGTCAGGGAAATCCCACTCGGCGCAAATCCAGCCTTCTGGTGTGCAGGTCAGCCGTACTTCGCCCTCCGATTCCACCGCGCCGAAAAAGGCCAAAAACCCGCGAGCGCTTTCCAGCGTGACGGGAACATCGCCATCATCCAAGTCCTCCTCCGAGGCGAAGTAGCCGATGCGGTCAGCCAAGCTAGGCTCACCCCAACTGCGCAGCACATCGCACACCTCGGCGACGGAGCGGAGGCGGGCGAGGGCGTCCGAGGGTAGAGGGCGGGGGGTGTTGTGTATATTAGTCATCCGGCAACCATGTGAACAACCCCTGTTCGACCAGCCTTCTAATTGCAGTCTTCCGAGTAACCCTTTGGCTGTTCCTTATCTTAACCGGATTACCGTCCGCTACGGTAGCCGCAACTGATATACGGTCAACGTGGTAGTGTCCCGTCAATAGGTGTAAAAGCGCGTCATCCTCGTTGATGTTGATTAGGCCGCTGTGTCCAGCATATTGGGCGTCGGCAGTGCCTCGTTGCCGGCGGCGTTGGGGATGGTGAGGTAGCGGCGGGCTTCGGCCCACTCGTCGTGTTGCTCGGCCAGCACCGCGCCCACCAGGCGCCGCGCCGACAGCCGGTTGGGGAAGATGCCCACCACATCAGTGCGGCGCCTTATCTCCCGGTTCAGCCGTTCCTGCGGGTTGTTGGACCACAGCTTCTGCCAGTGGGCCACTGGGAAGGCCGTGAAGGCCAGGAGGTCCGGCGCGGCGTCCGCCAGCAGCTCCGCCACCTGGGGAAAGGGCTCCCGAAGTTGTTCCACCACTCGGTCTAGTTGGCCGTGGACCTCGGCGGGAGACAGTTGCTGGTAGATGGTGCGTACCATGGTGGCCACGCCAGGTTGGGCACGCTTGGGCACTCGGGTGAGCAGGTTGGCCATGAAGTGAGTGCGGCAGCGCTGCCAGCTGGCTCCAGCAAACACCGCGGCGATGGCGTTCTTCAGCCCCTGGTGGGCATCGGAGGTAACCAGTTCCACCCCGCTGAGCCCCCGAGCGGTCAGCGACCGCAGGAAGGCCAGCCAGAAGGCGCCGTCCTCGCTGGCGCCCACGTCCATACCCAGAATCTCCCGCTGCCCGTCGGCATTGACCCCCGTCGCCACCACCACGCAGACGTTGACGATGCGACCGCCCTCCCGCACCTTCTGGGTCAGGCCGTCCAGCCACACGTAGGGGTAGGGGCCACCGTCCAGGGGCCGACCCAGGAAACTCTCCACCACCTCGTCCAGTTGCTCGCAGATGCGCGACACCTGGCTGCTGGAGATGCCGTCGCAGCCCAGAGATTTGATCAGGTCATCCACCCTCCTGGTGGACACGCCTTCTACATAGGCTTGCTGGATCACCGACAGCAGCGCCTTCTCACTGCGCCGCCGTGGTTCCAGCAGGCTGGGGAAGTAGCTGCCCTCCCGCAGCTTGGGAATGTGCAACTCCATGGTGCCGACCCGGGTGTCCCAGGTGCGGTTGCGGTAGCCGTTGCGGTAGGTGACCCGCTCCGGGCTGCGTTCGCCGTGCTGAGCGCCGATCTGGGCGGAAACCTCGGCGTCCATGATGCCGTCCACCAGGACCCGCAGTGCTTCCCGCAGAAAGTCCACGTCTCCGTCGATGCCACGCTTGCGTAATAATTCCAAAAGATCCATGCTTTGCTTGACCACCGTCGTTCTCCTTGGTTGGGTTGTAGTTACCATCAAGGATGACGCGGTGGTTAGCTTTTGGCTACACCGATGCTTTTACACCACCTCCCGGTACTCTACTCAACGTTCCAAGAATGTAATCGTGGCTCTCCGGTTGTCAGCAAAGCCCCATACAGCAGTAATAAGCCCTTCCGTTGTCACATTTACGTTGATATTGGCATCCGATTGTATAGTGCCAATAAACATCAAAAAGCCACGGAGGCTTTCTACTATCGGCGGCGGATCACGGGTGGTGAGAAATGCGACCCGGTCTGCCAAGTCTGGATACTCCCAATGCCGCAATACATCACATATATTCGTGATGGATGGCAATTGATTTACTGCACGCTTTTCCGCAGGTAGTGAGAGTAACGGCGTAGACGCCGAGCTATGGCGAACGAGTTTGTCCCAATCAATGGCACCCGTGTCATCGCAAAATTGCTGAGTGAATTCAAGCGAAAAACGGTTGATAACCGCACCGTAATTCCTCGTGAAGTCGTCATTCCGCTGCTTGGCATCGTGCCCCAGCGGTTCTATGATGCGTGTGTACAGGTCGCGGTCGTTGGAAATCAGCTCCCAAAAGTCTTGCCCGCAATACTTGAAATAGCCGCCCTTGTTCGGGCTAACGTCACGACCATAGCAACAGCCGTTTACCGAGATAACGATTATGGCAGGGTTACGTTGTTGGATGACTCGCGCGGCGGTTCTGAAATCGCCCTTCATCTTTCATGGACTTGCGCGGCGACGTAAATTGCCAAGCCTTCCAGAAAATCGCCGAACATGGTTTCTTCCTGCGAACTCAGATGAGCGTCCAGCAGAGATTTGACCAAGTCAGCCACCTTAATGAGGTTCTTACTACGGAAGAGGTACGGATTTTTGCTGATGATGAGCTCGCGCAGTTCTAACTGCCTCAGCCCATCCAGCCGCTTGTCGTGGAAAGTGCCGATGTGGGCTTCGACGTATGCGGTAATTTGCTGGTCCGTGATGGCGCTCATATCGCCAGCCTCAAATCCTTTTCCAACCGCTCCTTGAGGTCTTGATAATATGGCTCGTACATCTCGATGCCAATGACATTGCGACCTTTATCCAATGCGGCAAAGGCCGTGGTGCCGGAGCCAATAAACGGATCAAGAACGGTATCGCCGGGGTCGGTGAACAGCTCAATAAACCATTCCGGCAGCCAGTACGGGAACACCGCGCTGTGGTTGCGATTGCCGCACTCCGTAGCGCCATGCAGTACATTCGTTGGGTACACCATGTCGCGACCTAGCCAGTTCTCCACCTTCTTCCCAAATCCACTGCCCACTTTGGACTCGTCGCGCACTCGGTCGGTTTCGCTCAGGCTGCGCATCCGGTTTTCGTACCAATCACCGACGGGCACCATTACGGCTTCCTGATTCATTTTGAACTTGCGCTGCTTGTTGAACTGAAGCAGTCGTTCCCAGGAATCTCTGAATCGGTTAGGCCATTTGCCGGGGTAGCAGTTTTTCTTGTGCCAGACAAATTCCTCCGTCCACAGCCAGCCACGTTTTCGCATTTCCAGTATCAGTTCAATGACATAGGTATGCCGTTCACCGTTTACCGCTCGCTCTTTGATGTTCAGTACGAAAGTACCGGTTGGTTTCAGAACCCGTTGCAGCTTGTCGGCGATTTGCAGAAACCAATTGACATAATCATCCGGCTTCACCCCGCCGTAGGTACTTGCTCGACGGTCAGCGTAGGGTGGCGAGGTCACCACCAAATCAACGGACTCCGTATCGACCTTGGCTAATTCAGTACGACAGTCGCCCGGCAGCAGAATGGCGCTAGTAGACCAACTTCTTTGTTATGACGGGTGAAATGCAGGGTTACTCGGCGAATTTCTGCGTAGGCCCAGTAGGTCAGGGCAGAGCCCCAGTACCAATCAACTCATCATTACAAAGATTTCGGACTACTAGTGTTCATAATCAGATGTTCAAGTGCAGCATGATTGCATCGCCTCGATAGGGCAGATCGTCAACCCAACGTAGCAGCATCGCTCGATCCACAGCGTCCAGGTTCTTTTTCACGGCCCAGCCATCGGCGCGCCTGAGCAACACATCCCGATCGAATTCGTAAAAAGCGTTGCCTTCCCAGCCATCGCCCCAACCGGGTACGTAGTCGAATGGGTCAAACTCGGTTCCCACGTTCGGGTCAGCCATCAAATCCTGCAAGAAGCCATACATGGGCTGCGCTGGCCGCTCCAGGTACTCGATGCTAACCACCCCTACGTCCAATCCCATTGCCTTCACCCCGTCGGTTGGATTGGCAAAGGTTTAGCGGACCCCAACGCTCCCTAGTCAACGGCCTGGTGTCATTCGCCAGCTTAGTCCCCCACTCAAACGTTATCCGCCCGTTTTGCCAGGGCAGGTTGGCTACCCAGCGCATCCCGGCCTTTTGCATCCAGCCCTTCGTAGTTGGCCCATTCCAGCGCTGACGCCTCAGGCTCGGCCTGTTAGCATTCCCCGTTATGCTCGCAATCGGCGCGGTCCGGGTCAACCACCGAATCGAACAGATAACCGTAGTCCGGCGGCCCAACCACCGCCAGGGTTTCTTCGATGTCCACCTTGCCGGATAAAGTCAGGCCGCCACCAGCCCGAGGCTGCCCCGGACGGCTTCCACCATATCGGCGAAGGTCGGGTCGTCGACCACGGGCGTCAGGTTGCCGAGGTTGACGGTGGGGATGATGTCCACCCAGGACTTGCAGCCGCCGTACTCGGGGATGTAGGAAACGGTCACCGGCGCTGCCATCCGGTAGACGCGCAGCAGCATGATGGTCAGCGGCACCATGGGCTTCCAGTGGAGGCGGGACTGGGCGTAGCCGTCGGTCCAGATGTGGTGCGGCGCCAGGTCTTCCACCTTGCCCTGCTGGTCGATTTCCAGCAGTTCGTGGACGCGGGCCCAGTGGGTGAAGGTCACGGCGTCGTCATCCGCCGGATTTTCGGACAGCAGTTGCCGCAGGCTGGGCTGGTGGCTGTCCTTGAGCAGGTCTTCCCGCTGGTGCAGGTAGGTGGGATAGAGGAGAAACTCGGGGTGGATGACCCGGAAGTCCTTGCTCTCTTCGTGGATGCCGCCTTTGCGGAGCATCATGATCTGGTCGCCGTCAGCCAGGGCCTTTACGGTAATGGCCCATTCTTTCAATGCCAGTTGGCAGGTGGCGTTGGTGGTCATGTTTCAAACCTCAGTTGGTTTCTGCATCAATGGATAGGATGCACGGGATCTGGATGGTACGAGATTGCCACGCTACGCTCGCGATGACAAGGGTTTACTTGCCGCGGTTGCAGAATTCGCTGTAATCGGGGACGTCTTCGCCGAGAACGTAGAGCCAGTAGTAAGCGCCGGTGTCGCCCATATACTTGAACTGCTTGCGGACATCCTTGAGGACGGCATAGAAGTCGCCGTGGGAACGCAGGTAGTTCTGGATGCCGTCGTACTCGTCGTCAAGCTCGATGAGGCGCTGGGCGTTATGGACGGTGGCGACAATCTTGCGGCGGTTGCGAACGATTGCCGTATCCGCCGCCAGGGTGTCGATATCGGACTCGCCCATGGTGGCGACGGCGGCCACGTCGAATCCCTGGAAGCCGGCCTGGAAGCCGGGCCACTTGTTGGTGACCACCTTCCAGGAGAGGCCGCTCTGGAAAACGGCCTTGGTCATAACTTCCAGGTAGTCATTGAGGCTCTGGGGCGCAATCTGCTCCGGAGCGTCGTGATCCATGGGATATTCGCGTTGGGTGGTCATGGCGTCTCAGACCTCCTCTGCTTTCTTTATTCTGTCTTCCCGATGGGTCGGAGATCCGTCCCATGTGGCGGGGGTGCGTTGGTTTGGAGTAGATTATCACCCTCACCCTAACCCTCTCCCATCGAGGGAGAGGGGACTAATCCGTTAAATCGATGTTATTTCACGGCTAAAGTCCCGGGTTGGGTGGGCGGTTCCAGCTTGAGCAGCCGGCTCAGGTTGGCCGTGGTAATCTCGGCCACCTCGTCCACGGAGATGCCCTTGATATCCGCCAGGCACTGGGCGACGTCGGCCAGGTGGCGGGGTTCGGTCCAGTTGTGGCGGTACTTCTTGAAGGGCTGGGGGTAGGCGTCGGTCTCGAGGACGATATGCTCCATGGGGATGTTGCGGGCGACTTCCTGCAACTCGGGGAGCCGGGTCAGCGGACGGGCCAGGGAGATGAAAAACCCGCCGTCGATGGCGGCGCGGGCCGTTGCGGCGTCGCCCTGGAAGTAGTGCATGGCGCCGCCCACCAGGCCGGCGCTTTCCTCCCGCAATACCCTAAAGACGTCGGGGTGGGATTCTCGGGAATGGAAGATGATGGGCAGGTGGAGGCTCTTGGCCAGATGGATGTGCTGGCGGAATACCTGGTCCTGCACCTCGTGGTCCGGCGAGGTGGGCAGGTAGTCCAGGCCGACCTCGGAAATGCAGACTACCTGGGGGTTGTCGCGAGCGAGGGATTCGAGCTGGGAATAGGCCTCGTCGTCCACGGGCTGGTCGGCCTGCATGGGGTGAATGCCCACGCCGGCGTAGAACATGGGATGTTCGTTGGCCAGGTCGATGCAGCGCTGGGTGGAGTCGATGGTGGTTCCGGCGAGGACGATGTACCCGACTCCGGCGTCTCTGCCACGTTCCAGGATGCCGGAGATTTCATCTGGAGCGTATTGGTCGAGGTGGGTATGGGCGTCGCAAAAAACGGGCGTTGCCGACATGAGGACGGCCTCCGCAGCGCCGGGCTTGGGGCGCTGGATTAGCGTTGGCCAAGTATATCATCGGGCCGCCGTTGGGACACGATGGCGAGTCAGAACCGCTGGAGCCGGCGCGGCGGCGGGCCGGCAGCGAGTCAGACTTCAGGCGGGGCGGGCGCCGATTCCGGTGTGGCGTCCGGAAAATCAAATTTGTTGACGGCCATCGCGCCGGACATGGGGTCGTAGATTGCCGCCAGCGCCAGCGCAATCTCGGGGGTGAAGTCGTCGCCGAGGCCCCTCCCGATTGTCCAGATCAACGGCTCGGGCTGGGAGGCGTCGGACGGCGTCTCATGCTTGTGTACCCTGCATAGCTTCATCATGTCCTGCTCCGCTATCAACAGCGATTCCTGGCCGTCCAATCCGACCGGCGATACGCCCATGCTGGCGAAGTCATCGACCGGGCCGACGGCGGATTGTTTCGTCAATACAGCTATTTTTGAGCCCGGTGGTTCGGCGTCACATCGAACCGGATATGATGGTGATTACGTTAGCATCTGAAGGAGCCGGAGGTGTTTCTTACCGATTACGAAGCGGTAACGAATGGGTATCGCCGGGGCGTGAGCGGGGCGCTGGTTTTCTGCCGGAAATCCGTTGACAGTAGGGTCCGGCCCGTGTACGATAATTGTTGACCGTAATGGTCGGGAATAGGCAATTCGGACTGCCGGCGAGCCGCTATACGCTGGTGGGGAGGGTACCGGTCGGATGACCACGCAAAACCAACGAGTAATATCTCGGGACACCACCGCCGAGGAGTTGAACTCCGATTATAAATGGGGTTTCACCATCGATATCGAAGAGGAGACCTTCCCGAAGGGCCTCAGCGAAGATGTCGTGCGGTTGATTGCGGCCAAGAAGAACGAGCCCGAATGGATGCTGGATTGGCGCCTGCGGGCGTTCCGCTTCTGGTCGCGGCAGAATTACGCCGAGCCGACCTGGGCCAATATTGAGCATCCGCCCATCGACTTCCAGGACATGCACTACTACGCCGCGCCGAAGTCGTCCGACGACGGGCCGAAGAGCCTGGACGACGTGGACCCGGAGGTGCTGGAAGCGTTCAGCAAGCTGGGCATCCCGCTGGAAGAGCAGGCTCGGCTGGCCGGCGTGGCGGTTGACGCCGTGCTGGACAGCGTGTCGGTGGCGACGACCTACCAGGAACAGCTGGAAAAGGCCGGCGTGATTTTCTGCTCGATGAGCGAGGCCGTTCAGAAACATCCTGACCTGGTGCAGAAGTACCTGGGCTCGGTGGTTCCCTACGCCGACAATTTCTACGCGACGCTGAATTCGGCGGTGTTCTCCGACGGCTCCTTTGCCTACATACCGCCGGGGGTGCGTTGCCCCATCGAGCTGATGACCTACTTCCGGATCAACCAGGCTGACAGCGGCCAGTTTGAGCGTACGCTGATCGTCGCCGACGAAGGCGCTTACGTCAGCTACCTGGAGGGCTGTACGGCCCCCATGCGGAAGACCAACCAGTTGCACGCCGCCGTTGTGGAACTGGTGGCGCTGGAAGGCGCTGAGATCAAGTACAGCACGTTGCAAAACTGGTACCCGGGAGACAAGAACGGCGAGGGTGGCGTCTACAACTTCGTCACCAAGCGGGGCAAGTGCGCCGGCGCCGACTCCAAGATCTCCTGGACGCAGGTGGAGACCGGTTCGGCCATCACCTGGAAGTACCCCAGCGTGATTTTGCAGGGGGACAACTCGGTGGGCGAATTCTACTCGGTGGCGCTGGTGAACAACTGGCAGCAGGCCGACACGGGAACCAAGATGATCCACGTGGGGAAAAACACCCGCAGCACCATCATTGCCAAGGGAATCTCCGCCGGCCAGGGTCAGCAGACCTACCGCGGCCTGGTGAAAATCAACCCCTCGGCCAACGGCGCCAAGAATTTCACCCAGTGCGATTCGCTGCTGGTGGGCGACAAGTGCGGGGCCCACACCGTGCCGTACATCGAGGTCAAGAACCCCACGGCGCAGATGGAGCACGAGGCGACCACCTCCAAGGTGTCTGACGACCAGCTTTTCTACCTGCAACAGCGTGGAATCGGCGTGGAAGACGCCCACTTCATGATCATAAACGGGTTCTGCCGCGGCATCTTCCAGGAGCTGCCCTTCGAGTTTGCGATGGAAGCATCCCAGTTGCTCAAGGTCAGCCTGGAAGGAACCGTAGGCTAGACCTGCCGACCGCCAGCTAAATGAGAGGACACCGAAGCCAGAGATGACCACAACCAACGGAACCGATTCGCCAATCCTGGAGGTGCACGACCTCCACGTCTCCATCTACGATCAGGAGATTCTGCGGGGTGTGAACCTGACGGTGCGGCCCGGCGAAGTCCACGCCATCATGGGGCCCAACGGCTCCGGGAAGAGCACGCTGGCCAATACACTGGCCGGGCGTCCCGAATATAAGGTGACCGGCGGCAAGGTAATTTACAACGGCATGAATCTGCTGGGCATGGAGCCGGAGGACCGGGCCAGGGCGGGTATGTTTCTGGCCTTTCAGTACCCCATCGAGCTCCCTGGAGTGCGGGCCTGGCAGTTCCTGAAGGCCGCCGTGGACGCCAAGCGGGTGCACCATGGCGAAGAGGAAATGGGCGCGCGGGAATTCGACCGGCTACTCCGTTCCAAGGTGGAAGAGGTTGAAATTGACCCGGAGCTGGTGCGGCGTTCGGTCAACGAGGGATTCTCCGGCGGCGAGAAGAAGCGGAACGAAGTGTTGCAGATGGCGCTGCTGGAGCCGAAACTGGCCCTGTTGGACGAAACCGATTCCGGGCTGGATATCGACGCCCTCCGAATCGTGGCCGACGGGGTTAACCGATTGCGCCGTCCCGACAACGCTGTCGTGGTGGTGACTCACTACCAGCGCATCCTCAACTACATAACGCCCGACCAGGTGCACGTGTTGGTGGATGGCCGCATCGTGGTATCCGGCGGCCCCGAGCTGGCCGAGCAGCTGGAAGCCCAGGGCTATGACTGGGTGCGGGAAGAGGCCAGCGTCGCTGACGCATAGTCTGGGATGTCCTCCGGGCCCCCGCGCCGTTTGTCGCTCCCGGCACTACGACGGAATGAGATAACTGCATGACCACCGCAACCGATACCTATCCCCACTACGCTGCCGACTACACGGCCCAGCCGGCCGACGTGCCGGCGGCCCTGATAGCTTTGCGGAGCCGGGGTTGGGACGCATTCTCCCGGCTGGGATTGCCCACGGCCCGTCGCGGCAACGAACCGTGGAAATACACCAACGTAGCGCCCATTGCCCGGGAGGCATTCGCTAATCCCAAGCCGCTGGACGTTGACGCCCGCCCGATATCCCTGGACCAGTTGCGAGAGGTCGCACCGTGGCATGAAGATTGGTTCACCCTGGTCTTCGTAGACGGCGTGTTTGCCCCGGCGCTCTCCGGTGGGCCCACCGCACAGTCTTACGCCGCTCCCTTCTCCCGGCTGGCCGACGACTCGAACGGTGGGCGCCTATCCCTGTTGGGAGAGCTGGCGCCGCCACACGATGATGGGTTCGTCGCCCTGAACACGGCATTCGTCAGCGACGGCGTCAGCGTGGACGTTCCGGTGGGGGGTGACGGGGGTGTGGTGAACCTGGTTTACCTGACCACCGACCGGGAGCAACCCAGGGTAACGCATCCCCGGATTCTAATATCAGCGCAACGGCAGGCCCGGGCCACGGTGATAGAGACGTACTGCGGCCCCGACGATACGCGCTACTTCACCAACGCCGTCGCCGAGCTACACGTCCACGAGGGAGCGTCGGTGGAGCATTACCGGCTGCTGCTGGATGGATTGGACGCTTATCACGTTGGCACCAGCCGCGTCGTGCAGCACCGGGATTCGACGTTTTCGTCGGTGGCGATAGCGCGCGGCGCGGCGCTGGGCCGCAACGATTTTGGTGTAACCATGGTCGGCACCGGAGCCGAATGCACCCTGAACGGCCTGTACCTGACCACCGGCAACCAGCACATGGACAACTACATCAACATCGACCATACCGAACCCCACGGCACCAGCCGTCTTTTCTACAAGGGGATTCTGGATGGCCACTCCCGGGCGGTGTTCGGGGGCAACGTAACGGTCCGGAAGGACGCACAGAAGACCGACGCCCAGCAGACGGACAAGAACCTGTTGCTGTCGGAGCAGGCGGAGGTGGACAGCAAGCCCAGCTTGCTCATCTACGCCGACGACGTGAAGTGCGGACACGGGGCGACCGCCGGGCACATCGACCTGGACACGGTTTTCTACATGCGGAGCCGGGGGTTGGACCTGCCCACCGTCAGCCGGATTCTGGTGCACGCCTTTGCCAGCGAAATCATCGATACGGTGCGCCTTGCACCGCTCCGGGACTACCTTGACCAGGCGTTCCAGGACGCCATCCCCGACGCCGACATCTCACTGCCCATCGGAGGCCACTAGTGACCACCGCGCCGCGACAGCATCTGGCCGACGGGTTGCAAGCGATTGACGCCCACCGAATTCGCCAGGATTTCCCGATTCTGCACCAGGAGATCAACGGCAAGCCGCTGGTTTACCTGGACAACGCCGCCACCGCACAGAAGCCCCAGGCGGTGATCGATTCCATCGTCGACTACTACACCCGCAACAACGCCAACGTCCATCGGGGCGTGCACACCCTGAGCCAGCGCGCGACCGACGACTACGAGGCGGCCCGGGAAGCGGTGCGACGTTTCATCAACGCGCCGGACGCCTGCGAGGTTGTTTACGTGCGCGGCACCACCGAGGGCCTGAACCTGGTGGCCAGCAGCTACGGGCGCAAGTATTTCCGGGCGGGTGACGAGGTAATCATCACCGGCATGGAACACCACTCCAACATAGTGCCCTGGCAGATACTGGGACAGGAGATCGGCGTAAAACTGCGGGTTATACCATTCAACGATGATGGTGAGCTCCTGCTGGACGAGTTTGAAACGATGCTGAACGACCGCACCCGCATGGTGTCGGTGGTGCATCAGTCCAACGCGCTGGGAACCGTCAATCCGGCCAGGACCATCACCGAGCTGGCGCATGCCAAGGGTGTGCCGGTGATGCTGGACGTGGCGCAATCGGTACCGCACATGCCCTTGGACGTCCAGAACCTCGGGGTCGACTTCGTGGCATTCTCCGGACACAAAATGTACGGGCCCACCGGGATCGGAGTGTTGTGGGGCCGGACGGAACTGCTGGACGCGATGCCCCCTTACCAGTCCGGCGGAGAGATGATCAAATCGGTGACGTACGAAAAGACCATCTACAACGACCTGCCGGCCAAATTTGAGGCCGGCACGCCGGACATCGCCGGCGCCATCGGGCTGGGAGCGGCGGTAGAGTATCTGGAAGCCATTGGAATGGAACGCATCGCCACCTACGAACAGGCCCTGATGCGTTACGGCGCGGAGCGGCTGGGTGATATTGAGGGAGTGCGGATTATCGGCAACGCGGCGGAAAAGGGCGGAGTTCTGTCCTTCGTGATGGACGTGGCCCACGCCCACGAC
This sequence comes from Dehalococcoidia bacterium, assembly GCA_965220105.1. GTDB lineage: Bacteria > Chloroflexota > Dehalococcoidia > Lucifugimonadales > UBA3495 > Bin87. The sequence continues at coordinate 1,876,479 of OZ244811.1, forward strand.
ATCGGCACGATCCTGGACGCGGAAGGGATCGCGGTACGGACCGGTCACCACTGCGCCCAACCGGTGATGGCGCGTTATAATATCGCGGCGACCGCTCGGGCGTCCTTGGCGATTTACAATACAACGGATGATATCGACGCCCTGGTGAAAGCCATTGACCGGGTGATCGAGGTGTTTGGCTGATGGCATCTGACCTTGGAGACCTCTACCAGGAGATCCTGCTGGAGCACAACCGTCGTCCACGGAACTTCCGTACCGTGGACGACGCAACGCATCACGCCGACGGCTTCAACCCGCTTTGCGGCGACCAGATTTCGTTGCAACTGAAGATTAACCCGGACAGCGGCGCGGTGGAGGACGTGGGATTTCAGGGACACGGCTGCGCCATCAGCCGGGCTTCGGCGTCGCTGCTGACCCAGGCGGTCAAAGGCGTAGCCGGGGAAGAGGTGGACGCGCTGTTCAAAGAGTTCCACCGGATGCTGACGGAGCCGAACGCCGAGGTGGACCTGGACCTGCTGGGAGACCTGGAGATGCTGGGCGGCGTCATTGCCTACCCCACCCGCATCAAGTGCGCCATCCTGGCCTGGCACACGCTGAAAGCCGCGCTGGAAGGCCAGGGCATAGCTACCACGGAGTAGCGGCAAACGCGCCGGAGTTTGCACAGGGGAATGCCGCAGGTACCCGACCAGTTTGATGCGCTCTACGGCGACGTCATTATGGATCACTTTCGCAGTCCCCGGCATCGGGAGCGGCTGGCCGACCCGGATGTAGAAACGGAAGAATTCAATCCGTTTTGCGGCGACCGGGCGAATCTGCAGTTGCGGGTTGACGGCCCCCGCCATTCGTCCTCTACCATCTCCAGCGTGAGCGCCTACGCCGAAGGTTGCAGCATCATCCAGGCGTCGGCGTCGCTTTTGGCCGATTCGGTGCGAGGACGCACGGTGAGCGAGGCGACCGACCTGTCCCAACTCTTTCGCGACCTGATGCAGGGCAAACCGTTGCCGCCGGTGGCCGTGGAGGAGCTGGGCGAACTGGAGGCGCTGGGTGTGGTGCGTCGGTACCCGGTGCGGATCAAGTGCGCCCTGCTGCCCTGGGTGGCGCTGGAAGAGAGTCTCAAGAGGCTGCGTTAGAGTCCGCCGGGCCGGGCGGGTACGCGGTGCGGCTTATTTTCCCTGGAGGCCGCGCAGGTAGGCGATGTGTCCCACGTGCTGGTAGAGTTCGCCGATTATCTGGCGGAACATGCCGGCGATGGACATGTCGGGCCGGCGTTCGCGCGGCACGGTTGCCATGTCGTCTGCCGACCGGGAGTTCAGGTAGGACAGGGTGGATTCCCGCACCGATGCGCGGTAGGCCAGAAAGTCGGCCAGGTCCAGGCGCGGGAAGTTGTTCACCTGGTCGGGGGTATGGCCGAAGCCGTTGTCCCGGGTGGGCAGGCCGAATTTATCGTTCCAGCCGCCCGTTTCCCACAATTCCGGCTGGAACTGGGCGAAGAACTGGATGAACATATCCTCAACGCGGACCATGTGCCATAGAATCCAACCGATGGAGTTGGCATCCGGCGCCGGTTGCCACGCCAGCTCGTCGGGCGTGAGACCATCAAGGGCTTCCAGCAGGGATCCGGATTCCTTTTCCAGTGCATCGGTGATAAATTCGTTCAGTGTCATAACTCCAACTCCCAGTGGTGGTCGCCACAAATTCTGGTCAAGCCCTACGTAGTTGCCGGCGTCGACGGAGTGCGGGCAGCCATCTCCCGGTCGAGCAGCAGCAGGGCGTCGGGTCGACCGGTTACCATGCGAAGGGCCGCCACTACGTCGCGCACCGCTTTCTCCTCCTCCACCTGCTCGTTGACGAACCATTGCAGCATGACCTGGGTCGCGTAGTCCCCGTCGCCCACGGCGATGCCGTACAGCTCGTTGATGAGGCTGGACACATGCTGCTCGTGGGCCAGCGTTTCATGCATCACCTGGTCTACCGAATCGAACTCGACGGGCGGCTGGTCGATGGGCAGTAAGGCCACGGCGCCGTCCCGGTCCTGCACGTAGTCCAGGAGGCGGATGGCGTGGTCGTATTCTTCCTGGCTCTGTATCCGCATCCAGTGGGCGAAACCGGGCAAATCGACGGAATCGCAAAAGGCAGACATGGAGAGGTACAGGTAAGACGAGTAGAATTCAGCGTTGATGTGCCGATTAATTGCCTGGCACATGGTATCGCTGATGGCCATGGGATTCTCCTGCGTGCGGGTTCTGGGCAACAACCTGCGGGCTAAACGATTGCTGGCCGTTCAGCTGTCGAGGATTCCGGTATCGAGGAATCCGGTGACGTTGTCGTAGAAGGCCTGGGGCCGTTCCAGCTGAGGGATGTGGCCGCACTGGGGTATGACGGAAAGGGTGGCGTTGGGGAGCAGGTCGCGGAAAGCATTGCCGTATTCCGGGGGAATAACCTGGTCGGAGTCGCCCCACAGGACCAGGGTGGGCATGGTGATGCGGTGCGCGCGCTTGGTCAGGCCGCGCTCGGGGATGGGCCAGGTGAACTTGGCGACGGATTGCAGGGTCTGCAACCGGTCCAGCGTGGCTTCCATGCGCTCTTCGATCCCTTCGGGAGCGGCGACGTAGGCATGGGCGAGGTCGCTTTCCGAGTCGTACCACAGCATCTCCCGCCGTTCGTCCGGCGTGAGGATGAAGAAATCAGCGACGGGGTGGTCTTCCAGCCACAAGCCCAGGGAGTTGACGAGAACCAGGCGCGAGACGCGTTCGGAGCGGTGGGCGGCGAGTTCCGCAGCGCAAAATCCGCCGTAGGAATGACCGATGACGTGGCAGCTATCAATACCCAGGGCGTCCAGCAACTCTTCGTAAAACTGGACCAGGTCCCACAGGTCATCGAGATAGTTCAGGCCGGTGGACTCGGAAACCCCGGGATGCGCGGGAGCGAACACGTGGTATTTTTCCGCCAGCTGATCCAGAAAATCGGGCCAACCGACGTATCCGCCAGCGCCGTGCAGGAACAGCAAGGGATGGCCGGAGCCGCCCTCGGCGACCTGGACGCTGAACATACCGCCGCGAACGGACACCATGCGCTCACTGTGGGCAACCATCGTGGACTCACCTCTGAGATGTTCGGGAAATTGTGCGCCGCCACCCGATGCGGTGCAAGCGGGTTGACCGGAAATCGCCGTATACGATACCACAATCGGTAGGTGGCCGGGATGGCCCTGCGACCGGCTCAGGGTGTGCGGGGTGAACTATCGGGGATGGCTACCGACAGGACGGTATCGCCCGACGGGAGCGCTTTACCCCCGACGGGTGTGCTTGCCCGTCGGGATTGCCACGTCGCTGCGCTCCTCGCAATGACCGGGGGCAGGGTGACGGTCGCAGTTGCCGGGAGCGAGTATGTTTGACACCTTGGAATCGGGCCGCTTATAATGTGGAATGTAACCAGTGTTCCAGGCGCGTCGGTGGACGTTGACGTGCAAATTGGCACAGACGACTCTACGCTCATGCGTTTTCGTTATGAATGCTGGTGTTTTCCCCGGACGGCAATATGTTGCCACTCATTATGCAGTATGACCGACGCCGGCGATTTGAATCGGCGGGAGTGTCATCAGCAAATCCCTTGCCGACCGTCATCACGCCGTAAGCGCGACAGGTCTATATGCCCACCAAGTATATTTTTGTTACCGGGGGCGTGGTTAGCTCCATTGGAAAGGGTATTAGCGTGGCATCCATCGGCAGGATCCTGAAGAGTCAGGGCCTGTCGGTCACGGTAATCAAACTGGACCCGTACCTCAATGTGGATCCGGGTACGATGTCGCCCTACCAGCACGGGGAGGTTTTCGTTACCAAGGACGGCGGCGAAACCGACCTGGACCTGGGGCACTACGAGCGGTTCATCGACGTCGAGCTGACGCGGGACAGCAATGTTACCGCCGGCCAGGTCTATATGACGTTAATTACCCGCGAGCGGCGGGGTGATTTTCTGGGCGGCACCATTCAAACGGTACCGCATTTGACCAACGAGATAAAAGAGCGTTTGACGGGACTGGCGCAAAGGTCCAACGCTGATGTGGTGGTGGTGGAAGTGGGTGGCACCGTCGGCGACATCGAGGGCCTGCCGTTCCTGGAAGCGATCCGCCAGATGCGTAACGAGGTGGGTCGGAACAACGTGTTCTATATCCACCTCACGCTGCTACCCTACATCTCGGCGTCGGAAGAGTTGAAGACCAAGCCGACGCAGCATAGCGTCAAGGAGTTGCGGAGCATCGGTATCCAGCCGGACGCGCTGATTTGCCGGAGTGATACCGAGATAACCCGCAGCATCCGGGACAAGTTGTCCCTGTTCTGCGACGTGGATTCGGAAGCGGTGTTCCCCATGCCCACGGTGAACAACGTCTATGAGGTCCCGCTGATAATGGAGCAGTATGGGGTCAGTCGAACGTTGACCCAGATGCTGGGCCTGGATGGTCACTGCGAGTTGAGCGAGTGGCGCGAGCTGGTGAACCGGATGAACAGCGTGGAGGGCGAAGTTCCCATCGCCATCGTGGGCAAGTACGTTGAATATCCCGACTCGTACATGTCGGTTCGTGAGGCCGTGCGGCACGCGGCAACATCCTGCGGCCTGAAGGCGGACGTGCGATGGGTGCACTCCGAGGCGGTGGAGCGAGACGGGCCCGACGTCCACCTGAAGGACGTCAGCGGGATCGTGGTTCCGGGCGGGTTTGGCTCGCGGGGCGTGCAAGGTATGGTGGACACCAGCCGGTACGCCCGGGATCGGGGAGTGCCTTACCTGGGATTGTGCCTGGGAATGCAGGTGATGATCATCGACTGGACGCGGGACGTGGTTGGCCTGCGCCAGGCGAACTCATCCGAGTTGGACGCGGACTGTGAGCATCCGGTTATTGACATCATGCCCGGGCAGAAAGGGATAACGAACCTGGGTGGCACGATGCGCCTGGGCCAATATCCGTGCCGACCGCAACCGAATACGCTGACCGCGCAGGTATATGGCGTCGGGGAAGTGATGGAACGCCACCGGCACCGTTATGAAGTGAACAACAAATACCGGGAGACGCTGGAATCGTCCGGTCTCGTGATGAGTGGCCTGTCGCCGGACGGCGAGCTGGTCGAGACTGCTGAGGTGCCTGACCATCCGTTCATGGTGGGGGTGCAGTTCCATCCGGAGTTCCAGTCGCGGCCCAACCGGCCGCACCCGCTATTCAGCGCGCTGGTCGGAAAGGCGCGTAATACGATCCGGGAAGGAAGCCAGCTCCCCTTCCGACGTTCCAACTGGTGGTCCTTCTAACCGCAATATCAGTTCCGAGCGCCGGACCCGATTCCGGTTCTGGCAACTTTATTCGAGTTGGGTTAACGGGGTCTACACCGGGCGGGTTGCCCACGAGGGTTTCCCGTTGATTCGACGACACCTCCCCGGGAGGATCAGGTAGTGAAACTGTTTCTGGACACGGCCAACATCGACGAAATTCGACAAGGCGCCGAGCTTGGCGTTATATCCGGCGTTACTACCAATCCGTCGCTGGCGGCCAAGGAAGGCATCGGCGGCGCTGCCGGCTACCGGGCCGCGGTGCAGGAAATAGCCGACATCATCGACGGTCCGATCTCGGTGGAAGTGGTTAGCACCGACGCCGCCGGAATGATCGCTGAAGGGCGCGACATCGCAGAGTGGATACCCAACCCCTGGGTGAAAATACCCAGCACCGAAGAAGGTTTGAAGGCCATCAGCGTGTTGGCGCGGGATGGCATACAGATCAATCAAACCCTCGTATTCTCGGTGAATCAGGCGCTGTTGGGCGCCAACGCCGGCAGCGCCGTGGTCAGTCCCTTCGTGGGCCGACTGGACGATATCGGGCAGGATGGGATGGCGCTGGTGGCGGACATCGTGGGTGTTTACCGGCAGCAGAACGTGGCGACGCAAGTTATGGCGGCCAGCATTCGCGGCCCGCGACATTGCGTGCTGGCCGCCGAAGCCGGCGCCCAGATATCCACCATACCGTACAACGTGTTGACCCAAATGATAAAGCACCCCCTTACCGACGTCGGTCTGGCGCGATTCCTGCAAGACTGGCAACAGGCCTCCGGAGGCTGACGACATGGTTCGTTCCCGACCTACCAGCTCTACGACTGCTCCCCGCCGACGGCGGCGACCGCCGGCCGGCGGACCCAACGACGGCGATGTCGTCACCGACGCCAGCGAACCCCGGGAGGATGAATCCGTAGACACCCGTGGTTATTCCAATGGCGCCAACGGCTCCATCCCCGAACGATTGGTGGATGTGGCCGACCTGACCGCCATGGCCTACGACCAGTTGCTGGACCTGGCCCCCGAAGTGGGGTTCCGGGACGAGTCCGCCCTTACCGAATTGGGTCGGGATGCGCTGCTCCAGAAAATCCGCCTGGCGGCGGCCAACCGCAACATGTTGACCGCCTCGGGAGTACTGGAGGTGATGGATGCCGGGCACGGCCTGCTGCGGTCGATGCAGTACCCGCCCGTAAATGGCGATGTTTTCGTGGGGCAGTCCCAAATTCGGCGTTTCAACCTGAAAACCGGCGATACCGTCACCGGTCTGGTGCGTCCGCCCAAAGAAGGCGAACGGCGCTTCGGCCTGACCCGACCCACCAGCATCAACCTGCTGGAGCCGGATCAGCAGAAACCCGGCACGCGGCGTCTCTTCGAGTCCCTCACGCCCATCTTCCCCAACGACCATATTGTGCTGGAGCACGACAGCGGTGGAATATCCACGCGCATGATTGATCTGTTTGCTCCCATCGGGTTGGGTCAACGTGGGCTGGTGGTTTCTGCGCCCAAGGCCGGCAAGACTACGGTGTTGCGGCAGATTGCCGCGGCCGTTACGGAGAACCGGCCCGACGTCGTACTGATGGTAGTGCTCATCGGCGAGCGTCCCGAAGAGGTTACCGAGATGCGCCGCGCGGTCCACGGCGACGTTTTTGCGTCTACCTTCGACGAGTCGGTGGAGGAGCAGTGCCGGGTGGCCGAACTGGCCGTGGAGCGGGCCAAGCGCCTGGTGGAAACGGGCCGGGACGTGGTCATCCTGCTGGACAGCATCACCCGCCTGACCCGGGCCTACAACCTGGCGTTGCCCACCTCAGGCCGCACGCTTTCCGGAGGCATCGATCCGGCGGCGCTCTATCCGGCCAAGCGGTTCATCGGCGCGGCGCGCAACCTGGAGGAAGGCGGTTCGCTGACCATCGTCGCCACCTGCCTGCTCGACACCGGCAGTCGAATGGACGAGGTCATCTACGAGGAATTCAAGGGCACGGGCAACATGGAGCTGCACTTGGACCGGCGCCTGGCCGACCAGCGTTACTTCCCGGCTATCGACGTGGTGCGGAGCGGCACCCGGCGGGAGGAACTGCTTTACGATTCGGAGGCGGTGCCGCAGATCTGGCTGTTGCGGCGAATGGTTACCCTGGCGTCCGGCGGCGACCAGGCCAACATGGGCGACGCCACCAAACGCGTCCTGGACCGGCTCTCGCGCACCCGCACCAACGCGGAGTTCCTCACCAACCTGACCAGAGACGCCTGACGCCGCCGGCGACTACGCATCGGTACGACCAAAAAGGGGCGCAACACCATGCGCCCTTTTTTGCGTTCATCGATCCAGCCGAAGCTCCAACCAGTGCCGCCGTCCGCGCTTTGCTGGTGTTGGTATCTCGTGATGATGGAGTCGGCAGGCCCGGTCCATTGCGGCGCGACCGGTGCTCCTGAAGCTAGATATCGGGATTGAGACGTTTGCCGGGTATGGTGCGTGCGTATGATTCCTCGTTATATGATGCGCAACGGGTTGGGGTGGGAGATTGGCGGAAACCCGGCTATGCTAAAATTAAGGGTCTGAATCGTAGAGTTGATCCTCCTACGGGAAAGAAGCATGACGACACGTTCGGGAAACATCCTCATCGTGGACGACGAAGCGACCTCGGCAATCGTGCGGGCGGTGTGCCGCCGGCTGGAAGACGAGGGTTGGGGTACCCAGGTGGTCAGCAAGGAGGAGCACGGCTCCGCCGACGACATGCTCTGGGCGGCGCTGGAAGCCATCGAGGACCGGCGGCCCGACGGGGTGATACTGGACGTGCGCCTGGGTGATTATCGGGACGACCAGTTCAAGGGCCTGGACATCCTGAAACGGATCGTGGGGCAACATCCGCACCTGCCGGTTTTGATGTTCACCCAATACAGCCAGGGCGTGGAGCGGGACACCGTGGCCCGCAGCGCGTTGCAGGTGAACGCGCCGGTGGAGTTCATCGACAAGCTGGCGTCACCGGAGGAGGTGGCGTTGCGGATGCGCCGGCTGGTGGGCGCGGTGCCCAGATCCATCTCCATCGGCGACCGCATCGTCATCGACTCGGACGCGGAGTCGGTGCTGGTGCGGGGCGACGACGGCCAGCTGGCGGAGGTGCACGACGTGGGGGGCCGCCGGTTCCAGATACTGCGGGAGCTGGCGGAGTCGTGGTACCGCAGCCCGGGCAACCTGGTGTCATTTGACCGGCTGGAACGGTACCTGGAAGGCGATGATACCCGCGCGTCGCTGCGGGTACGCATCCACGAGATAAAAGTGGCCGTGGGCCGGGCGTTGGGGATGCCGCTGCGGGCCAACGACTTCATCGTCAGCGTTCGGGACCGGGGGTACCGTCTGCTGCCGCCGCGGGAATAGGGAACGGGGGGTCAGGAACCGAACATGGCGATCCTGGCGGCGCGACGCATTGCGGCCTACCCGTGGCCGGCCCTGCTGGGGCTGGCGGTGGCATTGCTGGGACTGTCCGCGATGATGCTGTCGCTGTTCTTTCCCGCCGAGGCGGTGTTCCCGCAACGGTGGAGCATCGAGCCGCTGGCCTACATCGGGCTGGGCGGGGTCGTGGTGGGCCTGGGCCTGGCCATGGGGGTGTACGCCATGTCCGCCGTACGGTACCGCAACGGCAACGCCCACAACGGGGCCGACGACTGGAGCCGGCTGACCGAAAAGCAATTTGAGACCTTCCAGCACGACCTGGGCCGCCCCATGCGCCGGATACTGGGCAAGTGCCGGGAGGTGCGAGGGGTGCTGGCATCCACCGGCGAGGACGTGTCGGTAGTCGTGCACGAGCTACTGGACGAAATCGAAGAGCAGGCTCCGTCCTTCCGTCTGATGATGGCCAACATACAGGTGATGATTAACCTGGAGACGCCGGATGCTCCCATCAACAGCTATGGTGTGGAGCCATCCGCAGTGGTCAGTCGCATCGTAGACCGGTACATGGGGCAGGCCGCGGAACAGGGCAAGGATATCGTCTGGTGGGCGGAGCCCGACGAGTTCGGGCTGGTGTATTCGGACGCCTCGGTGCTGGAACACATCATCGCCAACCTGGTGGATAACGCGCTGCGCTATGGCGGCGACGACGTGGAGATAAGCGTTACCCGGGGGGTTGCGGACTTCCTGGTGCGGGTCAGCGACAACGGCGACGGGATTCCGGCCCACTATCGAACCCACCTGTTCACCCGGGGCTGGACGCCGGAGATGGGCCGCAGCGAGGAGAAGACGTCGTCGGGTCTGGGTCTGTACATCAGCCGCACATTGGCCACCCGGCACGGTGGGGACCTCTCGGTGGAATCGATCACCGGGCCGGCCGAGGGGCACCACACCACGTTCACGTTGACGCTGCCGCTGGGCAGCCCCGACGCCCGCTGACGCGGACGAAACTGACCCGAATCACGCCGCTTTGCGCCAGGAGATAATAGTTGTCGTAGCAGTCGGGTTGTTGGGCCTGGCTTTTCTGGCGGTGTGGGCGTTTGCGTCACCGGTTACACCGGAAGTGAGGCCGGCAGCACGCTCCACGGCCACGCCGCTGCCCACCAGGCCGCTGCCAACTCCGCCGCCAACCCGACCGTCACCCACCGCGACGCCGACGCCGACGCCGGTTCCCACGCCGCGTCCTACGGCGACCCCGGTGTCGACGCCCACGCCGCCGACGCCGACCACTCCAGCGCTAGCCCCTACCCCGCCGGCGCCGCAACTGTTCCTGGAGGTGCACCAGCCCAACGCCCTGGACGTGGTGCGTGGAGATCCGGAGGTGGAGGTGACCGGCAGGACGCTACCCCGGTCATTCGTGCAGATTTCCTACCACAGCAGTGGCACGGACGAACGGGTTCGTTCGGCACGGGCCGGCGCCGACGGAATGTTTGCCGACCTGGTGCCCCTGGGAATCGGCGCCAACAGCCTGTCTATAGTCAGCAACGACATATTTTCCAACCAGCAGGTCCGGGTGCTGCTCCTGGTCGTGTACGACCCGGCGCCGCTGGAGCTGGCGGTGGCCGTATTGGAACCGACCAATGGCGCGCGGGTTAACGATGAGGAACTGACCGTGGTCGGGACCACGCTGCCGGGGGCGCGGGTACGCTTGAACGGCGTGATTCCGGCGCAGGTGGACGGTGACGGCAACTGGCGGGCGAGCATCGTCCTGCGGCCGGGCGCCAACGAGATCAGCGTGGTTGCCTTGCACGGGGATGAAACCGAAACGGCGACGCTCACCGTAACCTACATGCCCTAGAACGTGGGGCAGAGCGTGCGGCGTGATACCGGTGCCGCGCCCGGGCCTTTCGATTGTCCCCTAATGTCATTGCGAGGAGCGAAGCGACGTGGCAATCCCGCTCATCCTGAGCCTGTCGAAGGACGCCAACGAGATTGCCACGCTGCGCTCGCAATGACATTGCCGATAATCGAAGACCCTGGGCGCCGCGCCCGGCGGTTTGCAAATTACTGAAAAATTTGCTATTATCATGTGGACGAAGTATCTCTATATTAGCTAACTGTACTAATATGACGCAAATTGACGACGTAAAAAGCCGGGTGGATATCGTAGAGCTGATAGGCAGCTACGTGAACCTGCAACGTTCCGGGAACTCCTTCAAAGCCAACTGCCCCTTCCATCAGGAACGAACGCCGTCGTTCTTCGTGTTTCCCGACCGTCAGTCCTGGCATTGCTTTGGAGCGTGTGCCGAGGGCGGCGACGCTCTGACCTTCGTGATGAAGGTCGAGCGCCTGGATTTTCGCGAGGCGCTGCACCGGCTGGCCGCGCGGGTGGGCGTCACTATTACCGAACGAAACGACGCGGGACGTTCGGCAGAGTTCTACGAAATCAACGACGAGGCCCGCCGGTTTTACCAGCAGGAGTTGAGGTCGTCGGCGGCGGAATTCGTCCGGGAATACCTGGCCGGTCGAGGGTTGACTGAACAGACCGTGCAAATCTTCGAACTGGGATACAGCCCGCCGCGTGACAACCGTCTGCTGGCCCACCTCACCGGCGCCGGTTATACACCGGCAAAGCTTGTGGAGGCCGGCCTGATCCGGGAAGCCGACGATGGACGGTTCTATGACCTGTTCCGGGGCCGGCTGATTATCCCAATCCGGGAATGGTCGGGCCGGGTGGCCGGTTTCGGCAGCCGGGCGCTGGATGAATCGGCGGTGGCTAAATACATCAATACGCCGCGCACCCCGGTGTTCGACAAGTCGCGGATTCTGTACGGAATGCACCTGGCCAAGGAACCGGTGCGCCAGCACGGGGCAGTCATCGTGGAAGGTTACATGGACGCCATCATGGCCCACCAGCATGGCTACGACAACGTGGTGGCATCCATGGGCACGGCGTTGACGGAGCAGCAGGTAACCCAGGTGCGACGGTTGACCAACCGGGTGACGATGGCGCTGGACGGCGACGCGGCCGGCCGCAACGCCACGTTGCGGAGCCTGGAGTCGTCCTGGGGGGTGTTTCAGCAGCGGGAGGCTCGGCCTTCCAATGGGGCCGCGGGGTCGGTGTTGCAGCCGCCGGAAGCCCTGGAGCTTCACATAGCCGAATTGCCGGCTGGGCAGGACCCGGACGACCTGATTCGCGAAACCCCGGACCGGTGGCCCGAATTTCTATCGGACGCCGCGCCGCTGTTCGACTACCTGCTAGGATCGCTGACGGCCCGGGCGGATATGACTACGACGGACGATCGAGCCTGGGTGGCTCGCGCCATGTTGCGGTTTGTGGCACAGATACCGGACCCGATCCGCCGGGACATGCACCTGGACGAGCTTTCCAGCCGGCTGGACGTAAACATAGAGACGCTGCATGCCGCCATGCCGGCGGCCCGTCAACCAGCAGAGCCCCGGAGACAGCGTTCGGCAGCGTCCCGGGCAGAGGATGCGACGCCGCAGCCGTTGCGCGACGCCAACGCCGCCGAAGAGTATTGCCTGGCCCTGTTGTTGCAGCACTGGGACGAACTGGGCCCGCAGGCGGCCACCACCGTATCTTCGGATTGGTTCACCAGGGCGGAAAATCGGGAAATCCACCGCAGCATTATCGATACCGGGCACGCCATTATCGCTGGTGACGCCGAAGCTCCACCGTCGGTTTTGCCGGTGGCCCCGGAGTTGGAGTCGCACGTGCAAGGGTTGCGGAATCGGAAACTGGCCCTGTCCAAGGCTACAGAGTTGGAACGGGCCTGGCGACAGATCAAATTGAGGATTGAGCAGGAATACCTGAACAGTCAGATATCGCAATTGCTCGCCGTCCTGGAAGACAGCGCAGACTGGGACTCTCCCGTAGCCGGCCAGGTGCAGGCCGGCAACGAACGGGTCCGCGAGATAAATCGAGAATTGACCGGCGTCATCTAGCCGGTTGCCTTGCACCAACATCATCGCTACCGCAATAACGGAGGATATATGACCATCATTAACAACCGCCGCAACGTCATGGATGACGATGAAGACAGGGAATACGGAGCCGGTACAGCCGTCGTGATTGCAGACGACGAGGACGATAATTACGGTCGGGAGCGCGTCGCCGTCGTAGCCACCGACGACGATGATGACGAAGAACGCGCGGATGACGAGGATCGGGATGCCGACGAAATCGACGCTCCCGCCGTCGCCACCGAGGATCCCGACACCGTTGACGACGAGTGGCAGATTCGGCGGGTGGCCGCGGCGCGCACCGTGTTGCCGGAGCTGGACGGACCGTCGGCTCGGGACATCGAGCGCGAAGAGCGCGACTGGGCGGAAGTGGATACCAACGAGGGCAGCGACGCGCTGGACGACCCGGTACGGATGTACCTCCGGGAAATCGGACGCGTCGACCTGCTTACTTCCGCCGACGAGCGCCGCCTGGCTCGGGAACTGGAGGGCTTGAACCACCTCAATAAGCTGGAAAAGGAGTTGGCCGCACAGCCGGCCGATAAGGAAACGATGACGGTGCTGCCGTTGGAGGACGAACTTCCGGTGGAGAGCATGGCCTGGGAAGCCGCCATGCTGTTGCTGATTCGCATTGCCCACGCGGCGCCGCTGGTGCGATCACTGGCCCGCTACCTGCAGCTGAACCAGTACATTCCGCTGGAGGAGGTGAAGGAATCCGACCCGTTGCGCCGCGCCATCGACGCCGAAGTGTCAACCGCCATGGTGGCCCAGGTGGCCAGCGATCTGGGGATCAGCGAAGAGGTGGCCTACCAGCGCATCGTTCAGCTGTCCCTGGACACCTGGGTGCTTCCGCCGCGGATAGTCGACACGATGACGGCGTACGTTCCGGTCTGGGCCGAACTGCATCCCGACGGCGTGGAGGGTTGCTACGCGCCGGAGCAGGGCCTGGACGTACCGCCGCTGTATGCCGAGGATGACGCCTGTTCCCTGCTGTTGCTGTCCCAACTGCTCAAAGACCCGGGGTTGGGCGATCGGGTGGAATATGAGAACTTCGATGCCGCGTTGCACTATGACCGCATCAAGAAGACCGGCGAGCGGGCGCAGACGCACCTGACGGAGGCCAACCTGCGCCTGGTGGTGAGCGTCGCCAAGAAGTACATCGGACGGGGCATGGCGTTGCTGGACATGATCCAGGAGGGCAACATTGGCCTGATCCGTGCGGTGGAGAAATTTGACTACCGCAAGGGCTACAAGTTCAGCACCTACGCCACCTGGTGGATCCGGCAGGCCATCACCCGCGCCATCGCCGACCAGGCACGCACCATCCGGATTCCGGTCCACATGGTGGAAACCATCAACAAACTGATGCGTCACCATCGCCGGTTGTTGCAGGAAAAGGGTCGGGAGCCGACCACGGAAGAGTTGGCGGAAGCCATGGAGATGACCTCCGAGAAGGTCGAAGAGATTCAGAAAATCTCTCAGGAGCCGGTTTCGCTGGAGACGCCCATCGGTGAAGAGGAAGATTCTTTCCTGGGTGACTTCATCGAGGACCGTACCACTCTGGCGCCGGCCGACGCTGCATCAGCGCAGCTGCTGAGGGAGCAGGTTCAGGAGGTGCTGAACTCGCTGACCGACCGGGAGAGCAGGGTGCTCAAGCTGCGATTTGGCCTGGAAGACGGGCGCACGCGCACGCTGGAGGAAGTTGGCCGGGAGTTCGGTGTAACCCGTGAGCGCATCCGGCAGATCGAGGCGAAGGCCATTCGGAAGTTGCGCCACCCGTCGCGTTCCAAGAAGCTGCGGGACTACCTGGAATAAGCGAGCAGCGACGCGCTGCGATCACGCACCTGTGGTGGGGCAATCCGAAAGGTTGCCCCATTTTTTCATGGCGCGGAGGTTATTGGTGGTGCAAAACGCCGAAACCCTGTTTGCAAATGTCAGGGCATCGGCGGGATGGCCGTTGCTATACTCCCACGGGAATACCCGGATACATCAGGTTCAGGGAGGTGAGATCGGTGGAAGCCATGGAAATGCCCATCTGTCAGCAGTGCAATATTGGGACGCTCGTGCCGTTGTCCGACTACGGGGCGCAGGGCGCGGCGGTGCACTATAAAGCCTGGACATGCACGAACCCGCCGTGCGGGTACAACATAAAGATCCGTAACGGCGACATTTTCGTGAATGAACCAATCCGAGCCGGTCGGCAATAGTCGCGGCTGACCCTCGCACGGCGCGGCGATTACATCCGGGTTCGTCCGGATGCGCCGGCGCCGGGCCGCGTGCGGTCTTCAATTCAAACGTAACCAACGGCAGGGTAAAGAGATGGAGATTGGTCTGGACTACATGCACATGCGGAGCCGGGCGCAGCGCTACGGTTTGCGTTGGGCCGGCACAGCAATCGTATTGGCTGGCCTGGCGTTGGTACTGGCCGGCGGGATTTATTACGGCCACATCTTCTGGTTGCGGGCAGAGTTGGACAGTTACGCGGCCCAGCGCGAGGACGTGGCGGCAATTGAAGGGATCAGCGTCCAGACCGACGGCAATCGGAGCGCTACCGTGGCTCCGTTGGCGTTGCAAGGCGGCGCTTTCCTGGAGCGCATTGACGAACTGGGATTCATACCGGTTCCCGCAGAAGGCGCCGCTGCGCCGGGAACGCAACCGGCGGCCAAGCGGCTGTCCATATCCTCGTTGGGTATTGATGCCAGGATTGACGGTATCGGCGTGACAGGCGAGTCAATTGTGAACTATGCGTCGGGAATGAGCCCGACCGGGCAGCTTGCTACCTCGGCCAATCCTGGGGAGCAGGGAGCGATGTGGTTCTTTGGCCCAGCCGGTAGCGGTTCCAACGGTTTCGGTTCTTTGACCGACGCGCACCTGTTGTTAAATCGGGGCGAGGATCTGCTGGTAATCATAAACAATGGGTCGCAGGAGTTTCTGTACCTGGGTACCCACACCGACGTGATAGGCGCGTCGGAGTTGCAATTATCCAGCACGGATCGGGCGACCGTGCACCTGGCCGTACCGGTGCCGACCGGGCTGTACGACCACTTCCTGGTACTCAGCGGGGAGTTGGTGGGGATGCGGTAACGCCGCCCGCACCCAACATGTTGGAAGGCCCTGGTCCGAACGTCCGGGGCTTTTTTTGCCACCTTGGTGTCGAGCGAGTCGGGTATCAGGCGAAGGGCTGGGAGGCCTAGCGAACCGGTGACGATATGCTGTTATTCACACGAATACGCAATTCCTGAATCCGTCGACCCCGGACCTGGGTAACCTCGATGGTTACGACACCGGCCTGAACCTGGTCGCCCACTGCCGGCATCCGGCCCAATTGAGAATACACGTAACCGCCGATGGTGTTGACGTCCCCGTAGTCCAGCGGAACCCCGACGACCTCGGCGACGTCTTCGATGGGAAGGGTGGCGTTGACCAACCACGACCCGTCAGCGGCGCGGGCAGGGTCGTCGTCGTTGGGGTCGGTAAATTCGTCCTCGATTTCGCCGACGATTTCTTCGAGCACGTCTTCCAGGGTTACGATGCCTTCAACCCCGCCGTATTCGTCGACGACGATGCCCATTTGCAGGGATTTGTTACGCATCAGGAGCAGCAGGTCGTCCAGCGCCATGTTTTCCGCGACGAACTCCGGCTCACGCATGATGCTTTCCAGGGCAGCGTCGGTAGCCCCGTCGGCCAGTGTCACCAGGACGTCGCTGATATGCACGATTCCAACCACATCGTCCATGGTGCCACGGTAAACGGGCAGGCGGGTGTGTTTGCTGGATGCCAGGGTATCCACGACGGCGGACAGGGGTGATGACACTTCCACGGCGTCTATATCCAGGCGGGGCACCATGATATGCAGCGCATCCCGGTCGTCCATGCGGCTGATTGATCGCACCATGTCGATATCGTACTGGTCCAGGTTGAGCAATTCATCCGGTGTCAGCGGAACGGCCAGCGATGTGCCAGCTTCGGGGTGGTCATTGGTCGCATCGGCGCCATTGCCGTTGTGACCGTTCCCGTTGCTGTCGTTGTGATGGAGCGGGACAGCGTCCACCAGCCATCGTCCGGGCCGGGCCAATCGCCGGGCCAATCCGGGGAAGGCGATGACTAACGCTCTGCCGGCGTAGTCCAGGGCTATGAGGATGAATGCGGCGGCGGCGGCGACTGCGGCCATCAATCCAGCCAGAGGCCAGCCGGCGGCATCCGGGGCGCTTGGCGAATTGAGTCCGAGGGTAACTGCCAGTACGATGGCCGAAGCGCCCGTGAGGGCCGCCGCGGCGACTCTGACAATCCTGACCAGTCTGGGTTGGTCAGGCACTCCCACCAGCATCATGTGCGGGGGCGTGCTCCGGGCCGAGAACACCACGCTGGTCCAGCCAAACAGCAACAGCGAAGCGGCCAAGAATAATAACGGTGGTAAGCTACTGTCGGTATCCAAACTTGTGACCCCTTTGCCAGCGTCAAACGGCGTGGCGGCGGGTCATCCGTTCTCCCTAATCTGCTTTTGGCAATAGTCTAGCAGGTACTCCGACCGCCCGTCTACCGCTGGGGATGTCTTTGGTGACCACTGTGCCCGCGCCGGTGGCCGCCCCGTCACCCACGTTCACCGGAGCGATGAGCATCGTATCGCTGCCGATGAAGGCCCGTTCGCCGATCTCGGTGGTATGTTTGTCGACCCCGTCGTAGTTGCACGTGACGGCGCCGGCCCCGATGTTCACTTCCGCCCCGATGTTGGCGTCGCCCAGATAGCAAAAATGTCCAGCCGCGGTGTTGGGTCCCACGCGGGAGTTTTTGACTTCTACGAAGTTGCCCAGGTGTACGCCGGTTGCGATGGCCGCGCCGGGTCTCAGATGGCTGAAGGGGCCGACGGTAACGTCGTGGGAAACGCGCGCGCCCTCGAGGAATGACGCCACCACTCGGCACCGGTCTCCGATGTGGGTGTCCTCGATGACCGAGTTGGGCCCGATGCGGCAGTCTTCCCCGATGCTGGTGTTGCCGGAGAGCGCGGTGTTGGGCAGAAGCACGGTATCCATACCGATTGAAACGTCGGCGTCGATGTAGGTGGTAGCCGGGTCGGATACGGTTACGCCGTTGGCCATCCAGTGGCGCGTGATCCGGTCCCGCAGCACCACTTCCACGGCGGCGAGCTGTTCCCGGTTGTTCACGCCCATGGCCTCGTCGGGCAGGGCGATGGGCATGGCGGCGACGTCCTCACCCCGGTCGGCGGCCATGGCTACCAACGCAGTCAGGTAGCGTTCCCCCGATGGCGACGGAGGCACGGTTGAGATATTTCGGGAGAGCCAACCTCCGTCAAAGCAGTAAACGCCGGTGTTGACTTCGGCGGGCCCGTAGCTCGTGCGAGGTCGGTCGGAGGCTTCGACGATGGCGCTGACAGCACCTACCCGGCCGTCGCTGGTGACGCTGGCCCGCTCGATCCGGCCCAGGTCTTCGGCGAATACGTCGGACGCCGAGAGAACCGTCATGCACCGGCTGGGCACAGAGATGTGCTCCTGCACGAGTTTTTGCAGAGATTCTTGGCGAACCAGGGGAGTATCACCAGCCATGACGACCACGACGCGCGGTGGTTCGGTGAAGGCAGTGAGCGCGTTAGCCACCGCGTCGGCGGTGCCGTCCGGCGAGGGCTGGAGGGCGTAGGTGACGTCGTCACCCAGCAGTGTTGAAATGCCGTCGGAGTTGTCCGGGCCGGTGACCACGACGGTTTGTTGCACACCGCAGCTGGTCAGCAGGTCCACGGGGAAGCGGATGAGCTCCCGGCCGGCGGCCCGGTGCAGGGGTTTGGGGATGCGCGATTGCATCCGGCTGCCGCGGCCGGCGGCCAGGATTACCCCCACAACGTCGTGCATCGGTTGAGAACTGGCGACCATCATTTCCCCCTCCGGGGCCGGCCGTATCCCGGGTCTCCGCCCGGTTGGGATTATAGCAGGGGGGTCCTCACGCGTACCCACTATAATCTGTCATTGCGAGGAGCACAGCGACGTGGCAATCTCGATGAGGTTGAACACACGTCGGCGAATCGCCGTTGCTACGACGACGAGATTGCCACGCTGCGCTCGCAATGACAAAGCGGGCACGCATGAGCGGAGGAGTCGGGTTGACATTGCCGGCGGCCCTCGCCACAATTGCGCCACCGTTAGGTTCGCCGTGATTCCCCGGCGCTTGGGC
Source organism: Dehalococcoidia bacterium (assembly GCA_965220105.1). GTDB lineage: Bacteria > Chloroflexota > Dehalococcoidia > Lucifugimonadales > UBA3495 > Bin87. The sequence goes on from OZ244811.1 coordinate 1,895,335, forward strand.
ATTCGTGCCGCATTGCATCGGGAGGCGCCGCGTTGGGAGGTTGAATTTTGCCAGATTTGAACGACGCCGAGATACGGGCTCTGGCCAATGCCTCAGACATCAATATCCCGGACGACCTGGTGGGCGAAGTGCGTGAATCGCTGAACGGGCTGCTGGCTGCCCTGGCCGTCATCGACGAGCCTGACGTTGCCGGCGTGGAACCCCTGCCAATCATCATTTCCGACACCGCACGTCAGCAGGAGGCGCCGTGATGGCAAGTGCAGACCTTTGCTACCTGTCGGCCACCGAACTCGGGGAGCGGATAGCGTCCGGCGCAATATCCTCTGCCGATGCTACCGAGGCGTACCTGCAACGCATCGCCGACCTGGATGGCAACTACGCTTCGTATATCACGGTCACCGCCGACCGGGCCCGGGAAGATGCCCGCCGGGCCGACGCTGAGTTGGCTGCCGGGCAACGTCGCGGGCCGCTCCATGGCGTGCCGGTGGCGGTGAAGGACCAGTTCAACACGGCCGGCATCGTCACCACCAACGGTTCCACGATAATGGCCGAAAACGTGCCTGCTGAGGACGCCACGGTGATGGTCCGGCTGCGCGAGGCAGGCACTGTGCTCCTGGGCAAGCTCAATATGAGCGAATACGCCAGCGGTGACGCCTTTCGCCATCCCTACGGGAGGCCGCGCAACCCGTGGGATACCGACCGAAACCCCGGCACCAGCAGCAGCGGATCCGGCGCGGCCACCGCGGCGTTCCTGTGCGCCACGTCCCTGGGCGAGGACACGGGTGGCAGCATCCGTGGGCCGGCGGCGTTCTGCGGTTTGGTGGGCATCCGGCCCACCTTCGGGCGGGTCAGCCGGCACGGGGTCTTTGGCGCCAGCTGGTCGATGGATACCGTGGGCCCAATTTCCCGAACCGTGACGGACTGCGCCAATACCCTGGCCGCCATCGCCGGCCACGATCCCAACGACGCGCAGACGTGGGATGTTCCGGTGCCCGATTACGCCGTTGGGTTGGGCGATGGCATAGATGGGCTCAAAGTAGGTCTGATAACAGAGCGTGTTCACACCGACGCCAACGATCCCGAGGTTAGAGACGCCATCATCGCGGCCGCCGGCGTGCTGGCCGGCCTGGGCGCCGACGTACGGGAAGTGTCGATACCGCTCATCGTCAACTCGTCGGAAATCTCCTACGGCATCATCAGCAGCGACGCGGCGATGCTGAACTGGGACATCATCACCACGGAACGGTTGCGGGAATTGGACCACAACAATCAGGTGCGTCTGCTCATGGGCAGCATTGTACCGGCCAAGATTTATCAAAAGGCGGCGCGACTGCGGGACGTGCTGCGTCGGCAAATACTGGCCGCGCTGGACGACGTTGACGTGCTGGTGATGCCGGCGTCGTCGGTGCCGGCCACGCTGATACCCGACTCGGCGGGTCTGGGCACGAAGGAAGACGTCATAGCTGGATTCAAGGGACGGCGGGGATTCACCGCGCCGTTCAACCTGGCCAACCTGCCCGCGTTATCGATAAACTGCGGATACACCGGGTCGGGGCTGCCCATCGGTCTGCAAATCGCCGGTAGAGCTTTCGACGAGTCGACGCTGTTCCGCGCAGCCTACGCCTACGAGCAAGCGACCGATTGGGGACAGCGGCGTCCGCCCGGCGTCTGAATCTGACAAGAGGCCAATGCATCATGCCAAACCCCAACGAACTCACCGCCACCCAGGCTGCCCACGCGGTGGCGAAAAGGAGCATCACGGCGACGGAGCTGGCTGAAGCCTGCCTCAATCGGATTGAATCCCTGGATGCCAGATTGAAAGCCTGGGTATACGTGGACCGTGAAGCGGTGCTGGCGGAAGCGCGGGCCGCCGATCAGGCCTTATCGTCGGGTCGCCCACTGGGTCCGTTGCACGGTGTTCCGGTCGGCCTCAAGGACATTTACTACACGGCAAACATCCCCACGCGAGCCGGCAGCGAGGTGTACAAGGACTTCGTTCCCGAATTCGACGCCACGTCGGTGACTCTGCTCAAGAGGGCTGGCGCGTTGATGCTGGGGAAGGCGGTAACTACGGAGTTCGCCTGCCTGGACCCTTCACCAACGGTGAATCCGTGGAACGCGGCGCATACGCCGGGAGGCAGCAGCAGCGGCTCGGCGGTGGCAGTGGCCTCGCGCATGTGTCCGGCTGCCCTGGGTTCCCAGACGGTTGGGTCGGTGCTGCGACCGGCAGCATACAACGGCGTGGTCGGGTTCAAACCGACTTTCGGACGGGTTAGCCGATACGGGGTGGTACCGGTCAGCTGGAACCTGGATACGGTGGGCTGGCTGGTGAGGAGCGTGGAAGACGCCGCATTGCTTTTGCAGGTAATGTCGGGGCCGGACGTTAACGATCCGGTATCGTCCCACGAACCGGTGGGGGATTATCTGTCTGGAATAGCCGACCCGCCGGCGCCCCGCATCGGTGTGCTGCGGCGGTACTTCTACCAGGGGGCGGACGCGGAGACGCGTCAACATCTGGATAGCGTGGTTGAACGACTGGCGCAGGCCGGCGCCCGGATTGAAGAGCTACCGATGCCTCCCAGCATCGACACGGCGTACGTCAACCAACGCCTGATAATGTCGGTGGAAGCGGCGGCGTTTCACGAACCTATGTACCGCGTGCAGGCCGAGGACTATCAGCCCAAGCTGCGAGCGATGCTGGCCGACGGTTTGCAGGTGGACGGCATCGCCTATTCGCGTGCGTTGGAAAATCGACGGCAGTTCATCACCGACATGGAGCAGCTTTCCCAGCAGTGCGACGTCCTGCTGACGCCGGCCACGCCGTCGCCGCCACAGGCCGATGTCACAAACACCGGCGATCCGGCGTTCCAGGGGCCTTGGACATCATGCGGCTTGCCGGCCATCGCATTGCCCTCGGGCATCGCCGAATCGGGATTGCCGCTGGGCATCCAGCTGGTGGCGTCGCCCTTTGCGGAGTCGAGATTGCTGTCGTCGGCGGCCTGGTGCGAGGATGTATTGGGCGTGGACCTGATGCCGCCGGTATAGATCGTTTAAAGGGCGGTACGTAAAATCTCATTTAGCGGATACTAAAATACATGAAAGGCAGCGTATTAAACTATACAGTGCAGACTACCTCGGGCGTCATGTCCGGAGTTGATAACCAGCGGTCCGTTCATCGTAGGGGTTATTTCATTTGTTGAGGGCATCATGTACTTGACAGCCTCGGATGAAGATTTCGAGCGAAAGTACGTCCGCTGATAGCAAACAGGTCGAACCCCATCGGGCATTTCTAAAACGGTATCCCGATGATATTGCGTAATCAGCGATACATCCTTCCTTGCCAGTATTACACGCCATGTCCAGATGCCCGATGACGGTGGGCTGTCGACTTCGTTGCCTGGCAACCGTACTGGTAATTATGGGTATTTTTGGGGTAGGATAAGCCCCTACAATCATCAAGGAGACCCAACCAATGGCAACTACTCGCCCGCGCCGGCTGGCGCGCCAGGTGTCAATCGTCGGCGCCGGACTGTCCCAGTTCGGTGCGTATCCCGACAAGACCAGTCGCGACCTGTTCGTGGAAGCGTTCCAGGATATGCAGGAGAATATTGACCAGGGCATTACCGCCCAGGACATCGAAGCCGGTTACCTGGGTAACTATTCCGCCGACCTGTTCGAGCATCAGGGCCACACCGCGCCCATTATGGCCGACTGGTTGGGGATGACGCCGACTCCCTTCACCCGGGTGGAAAACGCCTGCGCCAGCAGCGGCAGCGCGCTGCGCGAGGGCGTAATGGCCATCGCCAGCGGTATGTATGACGTGGTGCTCGTGGGCGGCGTTGAGAAAATGACGTCCCTACCCACGGAGGGCGTGACCGACGTTCTCGCGTCGGCAGCGGACGGCCTGTACGAGGTGCCGGCGGGGCTAACTTTCCCGGGCATTTTCGGCGCCATCGCCAAGGCCCACATGGACCGCTACGAGACCAATCTGAATCATTTGCTCAAGGTCGGCATCAAGAATCATGAGAATGGCAAGCTGAACCCCAAGGCCCAGTTCCAGCAGACGGTGCGGGACATGATGGATCGCCGCAAGGCGCGGGCCGAGCAGCGCGGCGAAACCGTGCCCGACTGGGCCGACGAGCTGGATTTCCTCAACGACGCCCGGGCCAACCCGTGGATTGCCTGGCCGCTGCGGCTGTACGACTGCGCGCCGATCACCGACGGTGCGTCCTGCGTGCTGCTGGTGGCCAGCGACATCGCCAACCAGTTCACCGACCAGCCGATCCGCATGGCGGGTATCGGCCAGGCGACCGGGCGACCGCTGCACGATGCCGAAGAGCTGACGTCGTTGTCGGCGGCCAAAATCGCGGCGGAGCAAGCCTACGGGATGGCGGGCATTGGGCCCAACGATGTTGGTGTGGCTGAAGTCCATGACTGCTTCACCATCGCCGAGATCGTAGCCAGCGAGGACCTGGGGTTCTTTGCCCCCGGCGAGGGGCCCCACGCGGTGGACGAAGGGCGCACCGCCCGCAGCGGCGACCGGCCCATCAACACCAGTGGCGGTTTGAAGGCCAAGGGGCATCCGGTGGGAGCCAGCGGCGTGGCCCAGGTCATCGAGGTCTACAAGCAACTGCGTGGCGAAGCCGGTGAGCGTCAGTTGGACAATCCGAACCTGGAGTTTGGTTTGACCCACAACGTGGGCGGCACTGGCGGCACCTGCGTCGTCAACGTGCTGCAACGCGGCTAGGGGGTTGCCATGACCACCGACGCCGAATCCAGGCCGTTCAACGCCGCCTCATTCTATGCGTTCCTCAAGGAAGGTCGGTTCATGGGCGTGCGCTGCCGTGAGAACGGGAACATCTACGCCGAGGCCCGACCCATCGACCCAGTGAGCCACAGCCGGGATATGGAATGGCATGAGCTGAGCGGTCGGGCGACTTTGAGCACTTTCACGTGCATCTCGGTGGCGCCGGCGTCGCTGGAGGCCAAGGGTTACGGGCGCAATAATCCGTACTGCACGGGCATAGTGACGCTGGAGGAGGGTCCGCGGATCAGCGCGCGAATCTCTGGAGTGGATGCGGCCAACCCGCAGACCATTCCCACCGACCTGCCGGTGGTGTTGGCGTTGGACGAGATAGACGCCGACGACCCGGGGCTGGTGTTCCGGCCGGCTTGACGTCGCCCAGCGATTCAAAAAAGTGTAGGGGCTACCAACCGGTCGCCCCTACGTATTGGTAGCCGGTGTCGTAGTTGGCCTAGTCGAAGCCGCGAGTGCCGATCCAGCCGGTGCCGGAGACGTCGATCATCTCGCCGTTGGGGCCTTCGTACTTGGTCTCCACGTTCTGGGTGCGGGGGCCGCCCATGCCGGCGTGCAGCGCGTTGTTGACGTCGTCCATGGGCTTGGAGTTGTTTTCCATCAGCCGCTTTTCGATGTCTTCCAGGTCTTCGACCTCGAAGCCGATGTGGTGGATGCCTTCCCAGTCCTTGCCGCGCTCACCGGCCACAGTGTCGTTCTGGAAATCCAGGATGGCCATGTTGACGTTGCCGTCGCTGAGCATGAAGCCGCGGGCGTTTTCGCTCTCCAACTGGGCCACTTGACGAAGCCCAAAGACTTCGGAGTAGAACTTGGCGGTGCCTTCCGCGTCGTTGGTGGCGATGGCGATGTGCTTGATCTGAGGCATGTCTCCCTCCCTACGTATGTTGTAATCTGGCGACCAGGACGCATTGCCTGGAGAACTGATGGCGCAACAATACCACGTTTGCCGTTGCTGGGCTAGTGGCGATGGAACACGCCCGTCCCCGGGGCAGGTGTCCTGGTTGGCGTTATTCCGGGCGCAATGCGGCGTGACCGGCGTCTGAATGCCACAGGCTGTTGCTGCCCGTTCGGCGGGTGGGACGCCGTGTTAGAATGGCGCAACTTCAAGATATCAAGCACGTGGGAAATCACGAGGAGGCAATACATGGCTGCTCCAGCGCGGATGAATTTTGGCGTATTCATGGCACCGTTCCACCGGGTCGGCGAGAATCCGACGCTGGCGCTGGAGCGCGACCTGGAACTGCTGCAATGGCTGGACCATCTGGGTTATGACGAAGCATGGATCGGTGAGCACCACAGCGCCGGCTGGGAAACCATCGCCTCCCCGGAGGTTTTCATGGCAACCGCCGCCGAGCGGACGCGCAACCTGCGTTTGGGCACGGGCGTGGTGAGCCTGCCCTATCACCATCCGTATATGGTGGCCAACCGGATGGTGCTGCTCGACCACCTCACCCGCGGCCGGGTGATGCTGGGCGTAGGGCCCGGCGCATTGGCCTCCGATGCGTACATGTTCGGCATCGACCCCGCCCGTCAGCGGGAAATGATGGACGAATCGCTGGGGGCCATCAAACGACTGATGGACAGTCCCGAACCCTACACCTACACCAGCGACTGGTTTGAGCTGCACGACGCGCATCTCCAATTGCGTCCTTACCAGCAGCCCTTCCCGCTGGTGGTCGCATCAGTGCAGTCGCCGGCTGGCGTGATGACGGCTGGCAAGTACGGCGCGGGGGTCATTTCGTTGAGCGTGCCGCGGGATATGGTACGGTCAACGTCGCTGAAGTCCCAGTGGGCCATCGCGGAGGAGACGGCCGCGGAGCACGGCCAAACCGTCAAGCGCGAGGAATGGCGTCTCTCGGTTGGTGTGCACCTGGCCGAAAGCAAGAAAGAAGCCCAGGAGGATATTCGCGAGGGCTCGGCGCGGGTAGTTACTGAATACTTTGGTAACACGCTGGGACACGAGGTTCCCGACGTGCCTCGCGACCAGATTGTGGATTTCATGACCGACAATAACCAGTGGATTGTGGGCACGCCGGACGACTGCATCAAGCGGATCAATGAGCTGCAGGAGATTTCCGGCGGTTTCGGTGGGATGCTGGTGCGCGTGGAGGATTGGGCGCCCCGGGACAAGCTGCATCGTTCGTACGAGCTGATGGCCCGCTACGTGATGCCCCAGTTCCAAGGGACTATCGCCGGTATCCAGACGTCCCAGCAGTGGGCATCCGACATGCGGGACACGTTGCAGGTGAACCGCCGCGCCGGCCTGGATCGCGCTGCCGAAGTATACGAGCAGACCCGCCAACAGAGCTAACCGGTCAACGACTCCCAACGGGACGCATCCGACGATCCGTCGGGTGCGTCCTTATCTATTTTTCTGCGCGGCGGTGAATTGCGTGGGACAGAATCGTTGCAGGTATAATGCAGTCAGAAGCGAACTAACGAAGGCCATCATGAGCCCAATGGCGTGGGCCGCCGGGAACCTGCCGGTCAGGCAAAGGAATGGGAAATGCGGAAGACAAAGATTATTGCCACCATAGGCCCGGCGTCGCGGTCGCCGGAGACCCTGGATCGCCTGGTGGCAGCTGGAATGGACGTGGCGCGGCTGAACTTTTCCCACGGTACGCTGGAAGAGCACGCCGAAGTCATCGCCAATGTCCGCGAAGCGTCCCGGCGCCAGAACCGCCCGGTTGCGGTGCTGCAGGACCTGGGCGGCAACAAGTTCCGGTTGGGGCACATGGCGGAAGCCATTCAACTGAACTTCGGCGATGCGATTTCGATCGTCAACGAACCGCGATCGGAAGACCCCGGCCAGTTGCCATTTCCGGAGCCGTCCATCCTGAGAAACCTTCGACCCGGCAACCTGGTTTACATCTCCGATGGCACGGTTTGCCTGGAAGTGTTGGATGTTACGGATGACCTGGAAGTCAAAACCCGGGTGCGTATCGGCGGGAATCTGTCCTCGTACAAGGGCGTGAACCTGCCCGACGTGCCTATCGACATGCCGGTAATTACTGAGAGTGACAAGATTGCTCTCCAGTTCGGCGTGGAGCAGGAAGTGGACTGGGTAGCGCTCTCCTTCGTGAGAACGGGAGAGGACGTTCGCTACGCTCGAGCTTACCTGAACCAACTGAATAGCCGCGCGCCGGTAATGGCCAAGCTGGAGCGTCGTGAATGCATCGACAACCTGGATGACATCCTTCGCGAGGTTGACGGCATCATGGTCGCCCGCGGGGATCTGGGCGTTGAGATGCCCATGGAGGAAGTTCCCGTCATCCAGAAAAATATGGTGACCAGGGCGAACGAGGCGGGCCGCATCTCGTCGGTGGCAACGCAGATGCTCCGCTCGATGGTAAATTCACCCACACCGACCCGGGCCGAAATTTCTGACATTGCCAACGCAGTGCTGGACGGTTGCGACTCGATCCTGCTGTCGGACGAGATAGCGGTGGGAGGGTATCCGGTAGAGGCGGTACGCATCGCGGACGCGGCCATCGTGCAAGCGGAAAAGATGTACCACTACTACACGGAGTTTCCGCAGCGCGACCAGACCCAATCGGTTACCTGGGGTGCGACACAGCTCACCAAGTCGTTGGATGCCAAACCCATCGTGATCACGAGCACCGGGCGCGCGGCGTTTGAGATGGCGCGGTTCCGGCCCGAGAACGACGTGCTGGTGTTCTCCCATGACGAGGCGGTGCAACGGCGCGTGTGCATGGCCTGGGGTCTGGCGCCGAAAGGCGTCATTCCGGCAGAACCCGACGTGGCGAAGCTGGTAACGCTGCTGGTGGACGAAGCGATGGCCACGGGTCTGGTTTCGGAGCGGGACATAGTGACGCTGGTGCATGGGTTCATGACGGGTGTCACGGGCACGACCAACACCATCCAGGTGCTCAACATTCGGGAGTATCTGAACCACATCGGGCGCAACGCGGTGCCCCACGCGGCGCCGGTGTAAGGGACGGCGTGTAAGCGGAGGCATAGTGTGACTGGTCAGGAGTATGCACAAAAAGCGCGTGATTTTCTGGCCGATGCAGACCGGGAATTTGCCGCCGGAGACCGGCAGCAGGCTTCGGAGAAACTCTACGGCGCGGCGAACGAAGCGCTGAGCGCCATAGCGTTACAGCGCGGCTGGCGGTATCGCACCCATCGGGATATGAAAAACGCCAGCCAACGACTGGCGGAAGAATACAGCGATCTTTTCTTGATTGGCGGATTTTCCATCGCCGAAAAGTTTCATAAGAACTTTTATCACGACGAGATGGAAGATTACGAGATTGAGGTTGACCGTCCAGCGGTTCACCAGTTCGTTGCACGCGTGCTGGCGTTATTGGAGGGCTGACGCTGCAATCGGCGTGCCAATGTTGCAGGAAACCGCTACTTGGCAGCAGTGGAGCGTGGCAGCTGGCTGACTCCGGATAGATACTGGTCGATACCCCGCGCGACGTCCCTGCCTTCCGCAATGGCCCAAACCACCAGCGACTGACCTCGCACCATGTCGCCGCCGGCGAAGATGCCGGGGACTGACGTCATCTTGTTCGCGTCCACCTGCACGTTGCCACGGCCATCGAGCGCTACCCCGAGCTGTTCCACCATTCCGCCGTGTTCAGGATGCAGAAAGCCCATGGCGAGGAGCACCAGGTCGGCGTCGACGGCGAACTCGCTGCCGGGCACCTCGGACATCTGAAAGCGGCCGTCTTCGCCTTTGGTCCAGTCGACGCGAACGGCGTGGAGTCTTTCAACGCGATCGCCGTCGCCGCTGAAGGATTTGGTGAGAATGTTGTAGTCGCGGATACCGCCTTCCTCGTGGGCGCCGGAGGTTCGCAGGATCAGCGACCAGTTGGGCCAGGGGTTGTCGTCGGCGCGTTCGGCAGGCGGTTCGGGCAGGAGTTCAAACTGCCGGACAATTTCAGCTCCCTGGCGATGGGCGGTGCCCAGGCAGTCGGCGCCGGTATCTCCGCCGCCGAGAATGACGACTCGCTTGCCTTCAGCGGAAATCTGGTCGTTGACTGCTTCGCCGGCTAATTTGCGGTTCTGTTGGGGCAGATACTCCATCGCCAGGTGCACGCCGCTCAGTTCGCGGCCGGGCACGTTCAGGTCCCGAGCCTCGGTGGAACCCCCGGTGAGACAAACTGCGTCGTATTCTTCCAGGAGCCGCTGCGCCGGGTAATTTATGCCCACGTTGACACCGGTGCGGAACTGGATACCCTCCGCCGCCATCAGGTCGACGCGGCGGCGTACGACTTCTTTGCTGAGTTTGAAATCTGGGATACCCAACATCAAAAGACCGCCGACGTAATCGGCCCGTTCGAGGACGGTGACCTGATGGCCGGCGCGATTCAGTTGCTGGGCGGCGGCCAGGCCCGACGGGCCGCTGCCGACGACGGCCACGGATTTGCCGGTGCGGGTCTCCGGAGGGGATGCCTTGATCCAACCCTGCTCGAAACCGCGGTCGCTGATCTCTTTTTCGATGTATTCGATAGTCACCGGATCGGCGTTGATACTGAGCACGCAGGATGCTTCGCAGGGGGCGGGGCAGATGCGTCCGGTGAACTCAGGGAAGTTGTTGGTGCTGAGGAGGACCTCGAGGGCGCGCTCCCAATTTCCCAGGTAGACCTGGTGATTGAAATCCGGTATTACGTTGCCCAGCGGGCAGCCCATGTGACAGAAGGGCACGGCGCAGTCCATGCACCGCCCGCCCTGTTCGGTTGCCTGCGCGTCGGACCAACGTTGGTAGTATTCCTGGTAGTCGCCAATTCGTTCGGCGGGGGCCTTGCGGTCCGGCGGCTCACGCTCGAACTCCATGAATCCGGTGACTTTACCCATTCTGCACCGCCGCCAATTCAGCCTCGGCGCGCTGCCGGCGCTCTTCCAGCACGCGACGATAGTCCCGCGGCATGATCTTGCGGAACCGACCGATGCTCTCGGTCCAGTTTTCCAGAATGCGTCGCGCGGGGCCACTCCCGGTACGTTCCAGGTGTTCCGTCAGCAGGACGTGCAGCAGGTCGATGTCATCCTGCTCGGCCAAGTTTTCCAGGTCGGCCATGCCACCGTTGAACCTGATGTGGAAATCACCGTCCGGGTCGTAAACGAAGGCGATGCCGCCGCTCATGCCGGCGCCGAAGTTGCGGCCAGCGCTACCGATGACGGCGACCACCCCGCTGGTCATATATTCGCAGCCGTGATCCCCGACGCCTTCCACCACGGCGCGCGCGCCGCTATTACGGACCGCGAACCTCTCGCCGGCGCGCCCGCGGATGTACACGTCGCCGCCGGTGGCGCCGTAAAGGGCCACGTTGCCGATGATGATGTTTTCCTCGGGGACGAATCCGGAACCTTCGGGTGGCACGATAACGATTCGTCCACCGCCGATGCCCTTGCCCATGTAGTCGTTGGTGTCGCCGGCCAGGCTGATTGCTACGCCGGGCGCCAGGAAGGCGCCGAAGCTTTGACCGCCCGACCCGCTCAGATGGATGTCGATGGTTCCGTCGGGAAGCCCCTGCTCCCCGTACTTGCGCGCCACCCGCCCGCTGAGCATCGCGCCCACGGTGCGGTTGGAGTTGCTGACCGGCAGGTCGATGCGAACCGCAACGCCGTTGTCGATGGCGGGTTGCGCCTGGGCGATGAGCTGGTGATCCAGCGCCCGTTCCAGGCCGTGGTCCTGGTCGATGCAGCAGTAGGTCTGCACACGCTGGGCGCGTGTCGGCATTGCCAGCAGGCGCGCCAGATCGATGCCGGAGGCCTTCCAGTGATCTACCGCCTGGCGGGTTTCCAGCATGTCCACCCGGCCCACCATTTCCGCTACGGTGCTGAGCCCCAGCTGGGCCATAATTTCCCGCAACTCTTCCGCCACAAAGTAAAAGTAGTTGACGAGATGACCGGGCTGGCCGGCGAACCGCTTGCGGAGCTCGGGATCCTGGGTGGCGATGCCGACGGAGCAGGTGTTGAGGTGGCACTTGCGGAGCATGATGCAGCCGTTGACGATGAGGGCAGCGGTGGCCATACCGAATTCTTCAGCGCCCAAAAGGGCGGCAATGGCGACGTCCCGGCCCGTTTTGAGCTGCCCGTCGGTTTGCACGACGATACGACTGCGGAGGTCGTTGGCGACCAGCACCTGTTGGGTTTCAGCGACGCCCAGTTCCCAGGGCAGGCCGGCATGTTTGATGGACGATTCCGGTGACGCGCCGGTGCCGCCGTCGTGGCCGCTGATGAGCACCACGTCGCCGTGGCCCTTGGAAACACCGGCGGCGATGGTGCCAACTCCCACCTCGGAAACCAGCTTGACGTGGATGCGCGCCTCCGGGTTGATGTTTTTGAGGTCGTGAATCAGCTGGGCCAGGTCTTCGATGGAGTAGATGTCGTGGTGCGGCGGTGGGGAGATGAGCTCGACGCCCGGGGTGGTGTGGCGGACCCAACCGATGTATTCGTCAACCTTGTGGCCGGGGAGCTGTCCGCCCTCGCCGGGCTTGGAGCCCTGGGCCATCTTGATCTGCAAGTCGGTGGCGTTGACCAGGTAGTTGGGTGTCACGCCGAAACGCCCGGAGGCCACCTGCTTGATGGCGCTGGAGCGATTGTCGCCGTTATCGTCGGGGGTGTAGCGATGAAAGTCCTCCCCGCCCTCGCCGGTGTTGCTGCGCGCGCCCAGCCGGTTCATGGCGATGGCCATGGTCTCGTGGGCCTCGCGGCTGATGGAGCCGAGGGAAATTGCGCCCGTGGCGAACCGCCTCACGATATCCACCGCGGGTTCTACGTCGTCGATGGGGATGGACTGGGCCGGTTTGAAATCCATCAGGCCACGCAGGGTCGCCATGGCGCGGCTCTGGTCGTTTACCTGGTCGGCGAACTCCCGGTAGGCCCGTGGGTCGTTGGATCGGGTGGCGTATTGCAGCTTGGCAATGGCTTCGGGGTTCCACTGGTGGAATTCGCCGTGACGCCGCCACTGGTACTGGCCGCCCATCTCCAGTTCCTGCATACCCGGTACGAAGGGGTCGTCGAAAGCCGAACGATGCCGTTCCAGCGCCTCCTCCTCGATGATGTCCAAGCCGATGCCCTGGATGCGGGAGGGTGTGCCGCCAAAGTAACGGTCGACCACGTCGTCGCGCAGGCCGATGGCCTCGAAGATCTGGGCGCCCCGGTATGACTGCACCGTGGAGATTCCCATTTTGGACATCACCTTGAGGATGCCCTTTTCGTTGGCTTTGATGAAGTTGTAGACGGCGTAATCCGGTTCAGTGCCGTTGAGTTCGCCGCGTTCGGCCAGATCGCGCACGGACTCCAGGGCCAGGTAGGGGTTGATGGCGCCGGCGCCGTAACCGACCAGGAGGCAGATATGCTGTACCTCCCGGGGTTCGCCGGATTCGACCACCAGGCCCACGCGAGTACGGGTGCCCTCTCGGGTCAGGTGGTGATGCACCGCCCCGGTGGCAAGCAGGGTTGGAATGGGGGCGTGTTGACCATCCACGCCGCGGTCGGAGAGGATGATGATGTTCTTGCCGTCAACGATGGCCTGGGATGCGGCGGCGCACAGGTCTTCCAGCGCCTGTTCCAGCGATCCGTTGCGGGCATTGAAAAGGGTCGGGATGGTAACGGACGACAGACCGGGCAGGTCCAGGGCGCGGATCTGGGCCAACTCTTCGTCGGAAAGCAAAGGGCTCTTCAACCGCAACTGCCGGCAGTGCTCGGGCGTTTCGTCGAAGAGGTTCTGCTCGCTGCCCGCGAAGGCTTCCAGCGAGGTGACCAGTTCTTCGCGGATTGCATCCAGCGGAGGATTGGAAACCTGAGCGAACAGCTGTTTGAAGTAGTCGAACAGGGACCTATTCTGGTTGGACAGCACGGCCAGCGAGGCGTCGTTGCCCATCGAGCCGATGGCTTCATACCCGGCCGCGGCCATGGGTGTGGTGAGCATCCGCAGTTCTTCGATGGTGTAGCCGAAGGCGCGTTGCTGCTGGCGGAGGTTCTCACCACCGGCGGAGATTGCCGGATCGGCGGCCGGCAGGTCTTGCAGAGTGACCTTGTTTGCTTTGAGCCAATCGCCGTAGGGCCGGCGGCTGGACAGGGTGTGCTTAAGCTCTTCGTCGCCGATGATGCGGCCTTCGTCGAAGCTGACCAGATACATGCGCCCGGGTTGTAGGCGACCCTTCTCCCGGACGTTTTCGGGAGGGAATTCCAGGACGCCGGTTTCGGAAGCCATCACCAGCTTGTCGTCGTGGGTCACCGTGTAGCGGAAGGGGCGCAGCCCGTTGCGGTCGAGTACCGCGCAAACATCCTTGCCGTCGGTGGCCAGCATCATGGCCGGGCCGTCCCAGGGCTCCATCATGCAGGAGTGGAATTCATAGAAGTCCTTTTTCTCCTGTGCCATGGTCTCGTGCTGGTCCCACGCCTCCGGAATCATCATCAGCATGGAGTGGGCCAGCTCCCGACCGGTCATCACCAGCAGTTCCAGGCAGTTATCGAAGCTGGCGGTGTCGCTGGCCTGGGGGTTGCAGATGGGGGCCAGCTTGTGGACGTCATCGCCGAACAGCGGGGACCGGAACTGCTGCTCGCGAGCGTGCATCCAGTTTATGTTGCCGCGCAGAGTGTTGATTTCGCCGTTGTGGGCCAGGTACCGGTAGGGATGGGCCAGTTTCCAGTGTCCCAGGGTGTTGGTGCTGAAACGGGAATGGACCAGCGCAAAGGCGGAGACCAGCGCTTCGTTGTTCAAGTCCAGGTAGAACTGGGGCAACTGATGGGAAACCAGCAGTCCTTTGTACACTACAGTGTTACAACTCAGGCTGCAGATGTAGCAGAAGTCGGCGTCGTCTTCGCTGATGCCGGTGTTTCCCAGCGTATTATCAATGACTTTGCGAACGACGTAGAGTTTGCGTTCCAGCGCAGCGCGATCCGGCGTATTGGCGGCGCCTCTGCCGACGAAAAACTGCCGAATGGTGGGACAGACGGCGCGGGCGTCGGCGCCAATGTAGGCATGATCCAGAGGAACTGCACGCCATCCGAGCATGGTCAGGCCCTCATCGGCCACAACCTGCTCGATGTGCGCAACGACAGCGGCCACCGCGTCCGGGTGCTGAGGCAGGAACGCCATGCCGACGCCATACTCTCCCTCGGCGGGCAGCGTGAATCCCAACGGTTGGGTCGCCAGGCGGAAGAAGGTGTCTGGCATCTGTACCAGAATGCCGGCTCCGTCACCGGTATCCGGGTCGGAGCCGGAGGCGCCCCGGTGGCCGAGATTGACCAGCACCTCCAGCGATTCTTCGATGATGGCGTGGGTCTTTTCGCCCTTGATGTTAGCGACCATGCCGACGCCACAAGCGTCGTGTTCCTGCTCCGGGGAATACAAACCGGATTGAGCTAACTCTTTAAGCGAATTCATCGTTACACCCTTGTGAGGTACGCTGCGTTGCCTGACAACCGGCGGTCGGGCAACTCCACCCCCGCTGTGCCGCTCCCGGTCGTTGCAACACAAAATAATCGTCGCCACGCTAACTTGTGTAATATATCACAAATGATAGGGATTGCAAGGCGTTGCACGGCTCCCTATACTCCCGCCAGGGAGCCTGGAGGGCTCAAAAAAAGCACGGATCGCAGGCCATATTGGAATGTCCATGACCAATTTATCGACGACCAATCTATCCACGCACACACCGAATGAAATGGCCCGGCTGGCAGTTGACGTGGGAGCGGAGAAACTCGCCACGGATATTGTAATGCTGGACCTTCGGGAGCTGACCGTGTTCACCGATTACTTCGTCGTGATGACGGCGGACTCGGTGCGCCAGATAGAAGCGTTGGAGCAGGACCTGTCCGGCGCGATGAAGACTGCGGGCATACCCATCCACCATCGGGAAGGCACGCCGGCTTCCGGGTGGGTTTTGCTGGATTTCGCCTATGTTGTGATTCACATATTCGGCCCGGAGGAGCGGGAGTTTTTCGGCCTGGAACGGCTGTGGAACCGGGCGCCCCAGGTGGTCAGGATTCTGTAATCCATTCGTCGGTATCGCGGCTGTAATCCACTCCGGCGTCGGCGCCGAAGAACAGCCCGATTTCCCTTGCCGCGGACTCCGGGCTGTCGGATCCGTGGACGATATTGCGCCCGATGTTGATGCCAAAATCGCCGCGAATGGTCCCGGGGGCGGCTTCGGCCGGGTTGGTGGCGCCCATGGTCTGACGAGCCAGGGCGACGGCATTTTCGGCTTCCCAGATCATTGCCACGATGGGGCCGGAGGTGATGAAGGAAACCAGGCCCGGGAAGAAGGGCCGGTCAACGTGCTCGCCGTAATGTTCCCGGGCCAGCGCATCCTCCACCTGCATGAGTCGGATCGCGACCAGTTTGAGGCCCCGCCGCTCCAGTCGTGAGATGACTTCGCCGATAATGCCGCGTTGGACACCGTCCGGTTTGATCGCTACAAAGGTTCGTTCCATAGGATTCCTGTTCTCCTGGATTGGTCAAAAGTCTGGTTATTGGCGGCGGCCCGGCTATGGTCGAGCCGATGCGGGTCTCCCCTGCGCCACCTGGTCGCGCTGTTTGGGCGCGCCGATGCTGGGCATCCGGAGGTAGTAGGGTTGGAGGTTGTCGAGGTCGTCGGTTTCTCCGTGTTGAACGCATTGGGCGGTACGTGCGGCCAGAGTCCAAAGACGGTCTGCCGGCGTCCATGGAGCTACGGCACGGGCGGATTCGGCGCCGGATTCCCCGATGGTGTCCGCCAGTCGGTAGGCAGCCTCGCCGCAGTAGGTCGTCGCGCCGGCAAAGACGGCGTCTCCGGCGATGAGCGTGCCGGGTTCTGCAAGCTCGTCATCACGGATCCGCCTACCCCGGACGTCGAACCAGCCGGCGGCGACCTCATGGCGGCCAGCATCCAGCCAGGCAACGGTGGCGCCACCCGTATTGAGGTGACGGCCCGCTTCCAGGGCCAGAGTGTCGATGCCCACGATGGGCAGGCCGGCGGCCATGGCCAAGCCCTTGGCGGCGCTAACGCCCACCCGCAACGCGCTGAACGGGCCCGGCCCCAGGGCAACCCCCACGCCGGCCAGGTCGGAAACCTCGGCATGACAGGTTTCCAACAACGACGCCACGGCGGGCATCAGCTGCGCGGTGTGGTTGTATTGACTGCGCCACAGGCGGGCTTCCACCACCATGCCGGAGGGGTCGGCAATGGCGACACCCCCGTAGCGGGACGACGTGTCGATGGCAAGGAGCATCGTCAAATCCCTGCCGTGCTGCGTCCGGAGAACCGTTCCGCCAGGTGGTGTAGCAAGGCCACGAACCTGGTTGAAGGACTGCTTAGGGCGAGACTGTGCCGGGCGGGGATGGAGCCGTCTTCGTCGGGCATCACTTCGCACGCTGCCGCGGCGTCGATAGCGTAGTTCAGCTCGATCCACAGGGCATCGGGCGGGAAAATGTCCGGCGCCCGGTCGGCCCACTCAACGGCGAGAACGTCCTGGCCGGCGGCGACCACGTCTTCCAATCCCAGGTCCCATGCTTCGGCGGATTGTTCAATGCGATAAAGGTCGGCGTGGTGCAGGGTTAAGCGGCCCCGGTATCGGGTAACCAGTACGAATGTAGGGCTCCGGGCGTAACCCGGAACGCCGAGACCTCGGGCTATACCCTGAATCAGGCAGGTTTTGCCAGCGCCAAGAGGCCCGGTCAGCAGGTACACGTCACCGGGGCTGGCGTACTCGCCAATGGCTTCACCGACGGCGCGGGTTGCGGCGGCGGTATCGGTGTGGAGGGTAAGAGTCGGCGACATAACGTGGGCAGTTCAGGAACCGGAGCCGGCAAAGTGGTCCCACCCGGAACCGTCCCTGGAGATGACGTTACCGGCAGAATCACGCACCACCACGTCACCGGGCGTTCCGGCGGAAATTTCGCCGATAACCTTCGCCGTGGGGACTTTATCGATCGCCAGGGCCATGACGTCGGGCGGGGCAGTGAACACCAGCACGTAATCCTCACCTCCATAGAGGGCCAGCTGTCGCCAGTCTGCCGGGTGGGCGTCCTGGAGTGTAGTGAGGACTGGAACCCGGTCCAGCATTATACCGGCGGCCACGCCGCTGGCTTTACAGAGCTTGGCCAGGTCGTCGGCCAGCCCATCGCTCACGTCCATGGCCACGCGGACACCGGCGTCCACGAGAGCCTGCCCTTCGTTGATGTGTGGCCTGGGACGGCGATGTTGCAGGACCATCGGGTTGTCGGCGAGGTCTGCGGCGTCGGCGTCTGCCAGCAGCAGCTTCAGGCCGCCGGCGGAACCACCCACGGGACCGGTGACCGCGACCTGGTGGCCGGGTTGGGCGGCGAACCGCGTCAATGCCGGGCGCTGGGAAACGCCGGTGAGGGCCACCGTTACGAAGGCGACCGGGGAACTGACCATATCCCCGCCAATGATCCGGACGCCGTATTCGCGGCAGATTGCGTTCATGCCCTGATAGAGTTGCCGAATATGGTCAACCAGCGTATGGCCGGGGAGGCCCAAAGTCACCAGCGCCCAGGTTGGCGTACCGCCCATGGCGGCGATGTCGCTGATGTTGGACGCGAGGGACTTCCAGCCCAGGTCTTCCCACGGCGTCGTTTTACCGGTGAAGTGGATACCGTCGACCATGGTGTCGGTGGTATAGAACTCGGTGACCGGGCTGCGTATGAACGTGCTGGCGGCGGCATCGTCGCCGTTGTCGATGGTAAGGCAAACCGTACCGTCGCCGGCCAAACCTGCACTGGCGGCGGAGGGTCGGGTCCACTCCTGGACCAGCTCAATGAGTCCAAATTCTCCCAAGTCGGAAATACGCATGATCAGTGTGGATGATAGCAGAGAGGGGAGGCAAAATCTGCTACTGCGCCGAGCTCGGGGATGCTACCAGCGGGCAACCCGGCTTACGATCATCATGGTGATTGGGGCTGGTTCCTTGGAGATGCGTAGCCGGCGGCCAAATGCGCGATTTTAACGGTAGGCAAAACTAAACCGGGCCTCTGGTGGGAGGCCCGGCGATGATTGGCGCTAACGGCTGAGTAGTGAAAGGAAACGAGAAATTTGAGAGTAGATATCCGGCGAGTTGCCGGAGTTCAACGGATTTTCTCAGGGAACCTGTTCTCTAGGTACGGGAGCCTGAAGGGCTCGACCAGAAGACCCGAGGGACAGGGACATCCGTTGATTGACCTTGGGAGTGACCTCGTCTGAGTGTTGGAACCACCCCGACGTGGTGTAGGTCTCCCTAAAAAGGAGGTGATCCAGCCGCACCTTCCGGTACAGCTACCTTGTTACGACTTCGTCCCAGTTACCGAACCCGACCTCGGCGCCTGCCTCCCAAAGGGTTAGCTCAGCGACTTCAATCGTTCTCGGCTTCCATGACGTGACGGGCGGTGTGTACAAGGCCCGGGAACGTATTCACCGCAGTATGCTGACCTGCGGTTACTAGCGATTCCGCGTTCATGCAGGCGGGTTTCAGCCTGCAATCCCAACTGGGGCCGGCTTTGGTGGGATTGGCTCCAGCTCGCGCTTTAGCAACCCATTGTACCGGCCATTGTAGCGTGTGTGTAGCCCTAGACATAAGGGCCATGATGACTTGACGTCGTCCCCACCTTCCTCCTCCTTGCGGGAGGCTGTCTCGCTAGAGAGTGTAACTAGCGACGAGGGTTGCGCTCGTTGCGGGACTTAACCCAACACCTCACGGCACGAGCTGACGACAGCCATGCAGCACCTGTGATGGCTCCCCGAGTTACCCCGGAGTCGTCACCCTTTCGGGTTCCTACTACCAACATGTCAAGCCTAGGTAAGGTTCTTCGCTTAGCATCGAATTAAACCACACGCTCCACCGCTTGTGCGGGCCCCCGTCAATTCCTTTGAGTTTTAGCCTTGCGGCCGTAGTCCCCAGGCGGGATACTTAACGCGTTAGCTACGGCACGGAGGGGGTCAATACCCCCCATACCTAGTATCCATCGTTTAGGGCGTGGACTACCTGGGTATCTAATCCAGTTTGCTCCCCACGCTCTCGCGCCTCAGCGTCAGCTACAGCCCAGTAAGCCGCTTTCGCCACTGGTATTCCTCCCGATATCTACGCATTCCACCGCTACACCGGGAATTCTGCTTACCTCTGCTGTCCTCTAGTCGAATAGTATCCCTTGACCTCTCCCAGTTGAGCCGGGAGCTTTCACAAGAGACTTATCCAACCGCCTACGCGCACTTTACGCCCAGTAATTCCGGGTAACGCTTGCCCCCTACGTATTACCGCGGCTGCTGGCACGTAGTTAGCCGGGGCTTATTCCCGAGGTACCGTCCTGTATCTTCCCTCGGAAAAGGAGTTTACAACCCTAAGGCCTTCGTCCTCCACGCGACGTCGCTGGGTCAGGCTTGCGCCCATTGCCCAAGATTCCCTGCTGCTGCCTCCCGTAGGAGTGGGGGCCGTTCTCAGTCCCCCTCTGGCTGGTCATCCTCTCAGACCAGCTACCCGTCATCGGCTTGGTAGGCCATTACCCCACCAACAACCTGATAGGACGCGAGCTCCTCCTCCGGCGACCGGAGCCTTTCACCGCCACCCCAAGGGATGATGGTCGTATGCGGGATTATCCTCAGTTTCCCGAGGCTATACCCCACCGGAGGGCAGATTACTCACGCGTTACTCAGCCGTCTGCCGCTTTTCCATTGTGGCCGAAGCCACGGACACGCTCGACTTGCATGCATTAAGCGCGCCGCCAGCGTTCACCCTGAGCCAGGATCAAACTCTCTTACTGTGAACCTTACTCATTTCCTTCCACTATTCAGCTGTTAAGGTGCCGACGCTCACCGGAGGTACTCGCCCTCTACGGCGGCTATGTTCGGCAACTGTACTCCATCCGTCTCGCCTTGTCAACACGGGCCGGACACGGGATTTACACGAACCGCCTCGGCGGCCGCCGGGTCTGGAGCGTCGCCGGGTCTGGGGCGTCGCTGGGTCTGGGGCACGGCTCAGGCCATCGGGGTGCGAACCCCGCCGCAACGCCCGGCCCGCCGCGCCGCCTGGTCCGGCACAGCGGGGAATATGGTAATATTAATCAACGAAACGCCGGAATACTTCGGCGTGACGGAAAAGTTGGGGACGCGCGGGTTCGACAGGGGCGGTCTCTGACGGATTGCAAGCCGAGGTTGCTGCTGCCCTCGTTAAAAACGGTGGCGAACAAGTAACTGGCGAACGTGAATTCGCTCTAGCCGCCTAACCGCGGCTACGTCTGCCACCGGGTTGCCCGAAGACCGGGACGCGGACGTACTATTTTTTCGGGATGCTACTCTCACGACACCGATGATGGGAGCCACAGATTAATCGGTTGGCTGTAACGGAATCCCGTCGGCGGGAGCCCGCAACGGCGAGATCAAAGCGCCGAACAAGCTTGTAGCACATCTGGTCAGGGGAGTTTCTGGACGGGGAGTTCGACTCTCCCCCGTCTCCACCATCCCGTCCAAATTCCCCATACGGGGTAGGCCATACATCGACTTCTTCACGGTAATTCGTTGCCTGCAGGAGGGCGTAGAAGGCCTTCTTGGGCCGGAATCCCACGACCTCCCGGTTTTCCAGATCAACGTAGATGTTGTGGAATACCGCCAGCAGCAAACGATTACGCTGGCCGGGGTTAGACGCTTGCTAAAGGTCGCCGAGGTCGTTCAGAATTTTTACCGCCTCCTCCGCGTCATCCAGTTCGGGGATGTAGATCGTGTTGAGTTCAGACTCAGTGTTGTCCTTGATGATCAAGTAACGATCCTTGGTGATGTCGCCCTCCAGGTATAGTTCCCGGGCCCGCTCGATCTTTCTCTGGAGAGCCTCTCGTCGTTTGAGGGACTGGCTCCGGTCGGTTCCGTCGATGTAGTTTTCAATGATCCACTCAACCCAGTCTGGTCGCAGTGTGAAACCGCCGAAGATCTGGTCAACCTGGTCCTCGAACACGCCACCCACGACCGACCGACCGACGTGGGGGCACTTTCTGTCCGTCCCCTTTCGTGGGACCACGTAGTAGGTCTGGCCGCTTCGCCCCTGCCTTTGGGACCACAGTTTTATCCCGCATTGGTGGCAACGCAGGAGCCCGGTGAGCATATGAGGGTTCTGGCTGGTTCGGCTGACGGAAACCGATTTCCGGGACCGGTTCTCTTTGATGAGTTCCTGGACGTCGAGAAACACGCCCACGTTGACGAGAGGCTGATGGAGCCCAGAGTAGTATTCTCCCTTGTGGCGCACCTCTCCTATGAAAAAACGGTTGCTCAAAAGGTCGCGAACCGACCATCCAGTGAAAAGAGCTCCCTTGGCGGTTTCCGGATCCTCGGCGGTTCCATCGGCATCCCGGTCTGGCCGTCGTCTTCCTTTGGTCCGGAATCCCTTCCGGTTCAACTCCTCCGCGACTGTGCGGTATGAATGTGATCCGTTTCTGTACAGCTCAAATGCCTTGAGCATCTCGGGCCCGGCCACTGGGTCGATGTGGCATCCGGTGTGATTCTGGTCAACGCCGATGCAATCTGCATCGCAACGTTCATAACCGAAAGGCGGCTCACCATTGAACATCCCTTGCATCGCCCGCTCTCGCATGCCCTTCTTGGTGTGGCCCGACAATGCATCGGAAAAATACTGGGCGAAAGCTCCCAGCATGGTCATGAACAACTTGCCTTCTGGCGTCGAGTAATCGATATCTTGCGTGATGGACGCGTAGGTTACGCTGTGCTGAGAAAAGACGTGAAATGCGTCCAGCATGACGCGGAGGTTGCGTGAAAAGCGGTCCAGGGTGTGGGTGACGACAACGTCGAACTTGCCCGCTGGGGCATCCGTCAACATTTGGCGGAAGACCGGGCGCTTGGCGCTGGATTCCGCCCACGCCGAGTGGCCTTCCTCCGTGTATATGCCGACGACTTCCCACCCTTTCTGTGCGCAGAAGTCGTAGAAGGCCCGCCGTTGAGCATCCAGCGAATAGCCTTCCACCTGATCGTCGTCACTGACTCGAATGTATGCCACCGCTCTCATCGTCATGCGCTCCATCATCGTCATTGTCCAGCATTGTACGCTCCGAACGCCGCTTTGCCTCAAGGTACTCGCGGACGACCTCTCCCACTTCCGCCAGGAGACCCATGATCTCCGGCGGGGGGAGTGCTGCTGGCTTTGTGTGTTTGGCCTTGCGTGGCATTGGCACTAGAGCCTCGCCACCGGTTGAATGGGGACACCGAACCGTGTCGTGCCCCAATGGTAGTGAAACAGGTCGACTTTCTCGATTTTCACCGCTGCAACGGGCTATTCCCCGCAGTAAAGACCGACCGGTTCCCGTCGCTGTGCTCTGACCAACGGGGCAGGCGTAGAGATGAGCAGCGGAACGCGTACGGTCAGCACGGACGCATCGTGCTTCCCTGCCACTACAGCGTAAGCAATGCCGCTGTGTAAGTGGCATTTGTGAGATTCGAACCGTTGTTGGACTGGCCAGTCGCCGAGGCGACAGCACAGCCGCATTGGGCATGGATTCCAACCCATCTGGATTCGAGAGCCCCAACGTGCACCGAACATGTCTGGGGGAGTTCCGCCGTTATGGTTGGTCAGCCACTGCCTGGGTTCGGTCATTACTGTGATGCAGGCACCGACTAAGAGCCTATCCTAAAAACTGGTGGAAACTTGCAGGGGGAGTTGCGGGAAGGCAAGCTGGGGTTGGGGCTAGACTGGGGGAATGACGAAAGCTAAAGACCCCAAGCCGCCGCGTCCGAAGCGTGCTGGCCCTGCCACCAAGACCAACCCCACCACTGGCTCCTTTCAGGTATCCGACGAGCTCTGGGAAGCGCTGGAGCCCCTGATCCCCGAGCATGTGAACACCCATCGGTTCGGCGGCGGCCGGCCCCGGGTTCCTGACCGCACCTGCGCCAATGGCCTCTTCTACGTGCTGCGCACCGGCGGTCAGTGGAAGGCGTTGGACGCCACGGGCATCTGCTCCGGCTCCACCGCCCACCTGCGCTTTCAGGAATGGGTCGCCGCTGGGGTGTTTCTGGAGCTGTGGCGGGTTGGGCTGGAACGCTATGACGAACTGAAGGGGCTGGACTGGAGTTGGGTGAGCATGGACGGGGCCATGACCAAATCACCCTTGGGCGGGGAAAAAAACCGGCGCCAATCCCACTGACCGAGGTAAAGGCGGCGTCAAGCGCCGCCGGTTGACCGAAGCTGAGGGCATTCCGGTGGGTCTGGCGGTGGACGGCGCCAACCGTCATGACATGAAGCTGGTACGGGCCACGGTGGAAAGTCTGCCCGTGCCCCGACCGGCGTCCACTCCGGACCAACCCCAGGGCAGGTGCCTGGACAAAGGCTATGACTTTGACGAGGTGCGCCGCACGTTGGAGGAGTTCGGCTTCACCGCTCACATTCGTAGCCGAGGTGAAGCGGCAAAGGCCATCAAGCGGGCGGCTGGGTTCAAGGCGCGGCGCTGGGTGGTGGAACGAACCCACGGCTGGCTGAACCGTTTCCGGCGCATCCTGGTGCGCTGGGACAAGTCCCCTGACAACTACATCGCCTTTCTGCATTTCCCTTGCGCCCTTATCGCCCTCAGAGCCGCCAGGTTATTAGGATAGGCTCTTATTCGCAAGTGATCACGCGACGTGGGGGCTGTCGAGGTTCCTAGCAAACCGCTGCTCCCGAGAATTCATGCGTATGTGTCTGCAAGACCATTCACATCTGTTAGAGCACGTCTCTAGCCCAAGAACGATGCTGAAATATGCACCAGAAGTCGACCTCGCCGTTCGTCTGCACGAGTTTGAACTCCTGCCTGAGGCCAAACGGAAGGATTTGATCGACAAGGCAAGCGAGTCCTTTCTCGATGGTAGGGATGCAGGCGCATTGGTAAGCGACCAAATCAGAGCCCTATATCGTGATGGAGAATTGGAGGATCTGATTCAACGCATCAAGGATGAGCTTGTGCCGAACCTCGATGAAATGCGGGACAGCGAAGAGTGGAATTGGGACGAAGAAACTGATCCTGACGATTGGATGCGACCGTTGGAAGAGGTCCTCCGGGCGATGGATACTTACTTTCAAGATGAGCCATGTATCTCTGCCCTTGTCGGCGATCAGTTGACCATGCTTCAAATTTGGATCGACGACCACCCCTACGTCGAAAACGAGCGGGAGGAGAAGTTAATCGGACGCGTAGAACTCCCGGTTGCCCCTGCTGGAAGCCGTAGCATCTTCGACGATATTGACGTGGAGTAATCATCGACCGTCACCGCATCGGACGGTGCGTCATCTTGGCACATCGGATCCTCTCGTCAAATCCGCACAACCTCAGGCTCGTTGGCGCCCCGCTCGTTCGCCGCGTCCACGAACCAATCTACGATCTGGGGGTGGCAAGTGAAGACCAGCACCTGGTTGGTCTCGGAGAGTTCGATGAATGAGCCGGCTGCTTTGGTGCCGCGGGTTGGGTCGAAGTTGACCAGGGCCTCGTCCACGATCACCGGGAGGCGTTCCGAGTGCTGGCCCATTTCCAGGATCAGGCCGAACCGCAGGGCGAGGAACAACTGCTCGCGGGTGCCGCGGCTGAGCTGCTGGGGTGTCCTGACGTTGCCGGCGGCGTCCGTGACGTTTATCTCGGAACTGCCCAGCGGTGAAAAGACGGTTTGGTACGCGCCATCGGTGACGTCGCGGAAGAAGCGCTCGGCGTGGCGGATCACGTCGGGCTGCCGTTCCTTCTCGAACTTGCTCTGCGCCTGCCGGATCAGGTTCTCGGCAACGGCGCGCACCGCCCAGTCCCGCGCGTTTCCCTGCAACTCTTCGGAGAGCCGATGACGCTCCAATCGCAGCCGCGATGAGTCCTCCTCGCTGGCGAGCCCGTCCAGCGTGGTCCGGATGGAGCCGCGCTCGGTGTCAAGTTCAGACCTGAGCGCTTCTATATCTTCAAGCTCCGTGTCGCGCTGCCGGATGTCGTCGCGGATGGACTGAACGTCGGTTTTGGCCAGTGTGTCCCGCAGCGTGTCCAACGCCTCGCCCGGCCCACTGATGCGCTGCATCTGCTCCAAGGCGCCGGACATTGTTGCGGTCAGGGCAGTCCGCTCTTGGAAACACGGTCGAGCCTGCGGAAGTCGTCCGCGTCCCTGGCCTCGCCGCTTTTCAGCAGGGCCGTGATTGCGTCAGAAACCTCTTGTTGGCCCTTCTGCCGCGTCTCCAGTTCCTTCTCGGCATCATCGCGAGTTCGCGCCGCCTCGGTAACGTCGCGATGCAGGTCGATGATGTCGTCGGCCACGCCGGCGACCCTGGGGTAGTCGCTCCACTCCGCCGCAAATCCGTGGTCTTCCGCCAGCGGTCGGGCCATGGCGATGAATTCATCGATATCCGTCTGGATGGCGGCGATGCGATTTTCCATTTCCACCACTTCGCGGTGGTGGGTTCGCGCCAGGTCCACCAGGGTACGCAGTTCCTGAATGCTGTCGGGCAGGAAGGTGTTCAGCAAACCGCGTTGCTGGAGCCAGGCTTGCCACGCCTGCTGCTCGGCTTCCATGGCCACCCCAGCGTCCTGCACGGCCTGCTGTGCGTCATCCCGCCGCTGCGTCTGGCGCTCGACGCGTTCGGTCGCCTGAGCCAGCGTGGCTTCCAGTTCCCGCCATTCCCTGAGCCTCGCGTCAGCCGCGTCCAGTCCTTCCTCGGCTTCCAGCAACGTGTTCGCGTTGACGGCTTCCAGTCCCAGTGCGTCGGCGTCCGATTGGAGACGCGAACGGATTCCCGCCAACTGCTCGTCGGCGTCGCGGATCTGTCCGCGCACCCGCGCCGCCGCTGGCGAGGCGGTGGGCTGTCCTTCAGCGCGACCCCTGATGAACCAGAAAACCGCCACCGTGGCCAGCACCGCGCCGATGGCAGCCAGGATCGCGCCGGCTCCGAAGGTGGTGGCCGCCGCCAGCCAGAGGCCGGCCACCAGCAGAACGACGCCCAATACTCCCAGCGCCCCGCCAGCACTCGGGACCCGACGTGTGGCGACCCCGCCGCGCCGGGTTCAGGCTCATCGGCAATCTGCGCTTGCAGGTCCCGGCTCCGGTCTTCGGCACGGCCCAATTCGTCCAGCGTGGTTCTGGACTGTCGGATACGCCGGCGGCGTTCACGGATGTCGTTTTCGTCCTGTTCGAGAGGTGTGGCGGCATTCCGTTCGGCTTGCGCTCGCTGCGCGCCTTCCGCGGCGTCCGACAGCGTCGCTTCATCTTGCGCCAACGCCGTCTGAGATCTATCGACGGCCGCCCGGGCGTTCTGGAGCCGTTCGCCGTGGTTGGCGACTTCCTCGCGCACCACCAGCGACAGGTCGAATCGGTCGAGGCGGTCCGTGTTCAAGTCGGGCCCCAGGTTCGCCAGCGAGGTTTCCAGCTCGGAGCGCTTGCTGGCGAGTTCGGCCCGTCGCTCGGGCAGGTCTTTCACCGATTGGTCGAACGCGCTGCGGGCATACGCCAAGTCGCGCACCTCGCTTGAGCGCTCAGGATCGTCAGATGCTCGATGTCCTCGTCAACGCTGGCCCTAATGCGCTTGACCCGATCCTCCGCGGCGGACAATTCCTCGCGGGCAGTTTCGGCCTGCGCCTCCAGCGTTTCCAAGCGGATGACGCCATTCTCAGGGAACGCCTCCACCGACGGCAGCTCTTTCAGTCGTTGTTCCGCACTGACCAACACGTTCCAGTGGTCCCACGCGTCAATCAAGTTTCCGTGCCGGTCACTTTCCGACATGAGTCGCAAACGCCGATCAGCCAACCTTTGGTATTCTCGGTCGATTTCTGCCAGCCGGTCCGATTGCCGGCGATATGCGGTGGCGTGGCCCGCCACCTCCTGCAGATTGGAATCAGTCTGCTCGATACTTTGAGCAGTACGTGCAACTGATTGGTTCCTTCCGCTCGGCAGAAATATCTCCCTCTTCTGGCGATCCAGTGCCGCCAACGCGTCGGGCAGTCTCATCGCTCCGATGCCGGCGCTGTAGATCTGCAGGTTGACACTTTCATCGCTGAGTCGGTTCTGATCGTTCAGCTCGTCCAGCGTGAACGCGAAGATACCTTCGAACACGCTCCGCGAATGGTTCCCCAGCAACCTCTGGAGTTCGCTGGCCACAAGTGTCTCGCCGGCGCCGGCGGTGAGGGATACGGGCCCGTCGCCCCGTCCCGGCGTCCGGTCGATGGTGATGACGTCCCCTGCGTCGGTGGCTATGGTGATCCGACCGCCGTGTCGCCCGCCCGCCAGGGCCGGATAGTCGTTGCCTCGGTTGCGGCCGCTGGGAAACCCGAACAGTATCCGACGGATAAACTCCAGCAGCGTGCTCTTGCCCGCTTCGTTGGGGCCGTAGAACACCGTTACCGGACGTTCCAAGGGGCCGAAAGCGCGGTCGGCAAACCGCCCGAAACCGTCGATGTGCAGGCCTGTTATTCTCATCAGCGGTCGTCCTCGGCCAGCAGGTTCACGGCCAGCGCCTCCGCCTCGTCAAGCAGCACCGCCATCTCCGCTTCGGTCAGAGCGGCGAGATGCTGCCTGAATCGCCGGTGCTGGTAAAGTTCAGCCAGTCCATCCTGTAGCGCGGCGGGGTCTTGCCTGATCTGATCGGCGGTGCGCAGCACCTCGGCCAGGAAGTCCTCGCCGGACCGCAGGGCATTGCGGTCAACGGCCGCCGCCGTTTCGTCCTGGATTCGTTCGCACCACACAAACGGCAACCGTTCAGCCCACTGTTCGTTAACGCCCGCCAGGAGATCATCCACCGCACCGGGTTGGCGCAGAAACTGGTTCAACTCGCCCCTGCCGTTCAGGGTCATACGAACCACCACCGACCTGCCTTGTGCGCCGTCCAGCAGGCCTTGCATCCCATCGTCAATGGCATCCAGCATGTCCTGCTCAGTCTCCAGTGCGCTGATGTCTATGCTTAACTGTTCCCATCGCACGGTGTCCGTCGCGCGAAAATCCAGATTGATGCTCCCGCTTGCATCCACCTCCACCAGATAGACGCCCCGCGCTCCCTGCTCGTTGGGGTGCCGACCCTGGGGATTGCCGGGATACACCACCGTGGGGGTTCGCTCCCGCATGACCTGGCGAGTGTGAACGTGGCCCAGCGCCCAGTAGTCGATACCCGACTGCGCCAGGTCGTCCAGTGAGCAAGGGGCGTACAGGTCGTGGTCGGGATTGCCGCCCACGTGGGCGTGCAGCAGGCCGACCGTGAATTTCGCAGCGTCCACGTGCCCAAGCCGGGCGACGAGGTTGTCGTACACGTCCCGGGTGGGATAACTGACGCCGTAAACCAACCCGCGCTCCGGCGCATCCGGAAAGATCGGGACCGCTTCGAATTCAGGGCCAAACCGGTGGCAACCGTCCGGATACGACAACTGCACTTCCCAACCGTCCAGCGGGTCGTGATTGCCGTGGCAAACGAAGGACCGTATGCCGGCGGCGTCCAGGCTGCGCAGGCCGTCGATGAAGGCCTGTTGGGCGCGCAGGCTGCGGTCCGCGCCGTCGTAGATGTCGCCGGCGACCAGCAGAGCATCCACGCTTTCGGAAATGCAGAGATCGACGATGTTTCGGTAGGAATCGAAGGTTGCTGAGTAGAGCGCCCTGGCTACATTTTCGGGCGCTGCTGCCCTGATACCCCTGAACGGACTGTCCAGGTGGAGATCAGCGGCATGGATAAATCGAAAGGCCATATCGGAACGCACACCCCATCTTCATCGGGTTTTGCCACCTCACTGGTGAGGGCCGACACAATGTACGTTCGTCGAAGAGGCAGGTCAACCACAGGATGTCACTGTGTGCCTCGCACTTCATTGATCTGCCTTCACCATGAAACGCCCTATACATCGCGCCGTTGAGCAAGCCTTGACCTATCTTCGAAGTCGTCGGCGCAATGGAACCACGCTGAATCGGGAGCGAGATTGATGGTCACCGGAAAGGAGCAGTTCACGGGACAGGTACCCCCTGAACTGCTGGCCTCGATACGGGAGATAGCCCTCGAAGGAGGTCATGATTTCAAGGCGACGCTGGAAGATGCGACGCGACTGCACGCTGAATGCAAGACTCGTAATGAGGTACAGCCCGACGCGATCGCTCATTTCCGAGCCAGCTTGGAGCGCAACCGTCGTCTCTACGAGTTGCTGGCCCAATGACGCGCCGGTTCCTCGCCGTAGAAACCGTGCTGACGATACATGGGGTCTTTTTGGGCTGCACTCATGGGGCGGCGTCCGCTCATCGTAGGCCGCCGGTCCAATCCAGTATGCGGCGGTCGGCGGTTACCAGTTGGTGGCCGTGCATGGCGGTGGCGACGATGATACGGTCGGCCGGGTCGGCGTGGAAATCGGGAAGTTCGTTGGCGCGGATGCCGATCTCGCCGTCCACGGGGATCTCGGTCAGGCCCTGGCCCAACTGCTCCAGCCGCCACCGGCTCACGTCGTCTGGGTATTCGATGCGCCCCTTCTCCCTGAGCGTCGCCATCTCCCAGAATTACATGGCCGACATGGCGACTTCCCCAGCCTGCCAGGCCCGCTCAATTTCAGCGCGCGCCACCGAACCCAGCCTGGCGTCGCCGGCCCTCAACCACACGGCGGCGTGAGTATCCAGCAGGGCACGGGTTGAGCACCCGATCAGGGTCCGACTGGGCTTCCCATTCAACGTCTATGGGCGAGATGATGTCGCCAGTTATTTTCAGACGCCCCTTGTCGATACCGAACAGCGTCTTGGGCCGCTCGTGAAAGGCGGTCAGCTTGGCCACGGGCCTGCCATTCTTGGTGATGACGATCTCGCCGCCGTTCTCGGCCACCTCATCCATCAGCGCAAGGCACTTCGCCTTGAATTCCGATGCCTTCATGGTCCGGCTCTGGCCGGTGCCGCCGCTGTGGGTGGTCATAGTCATCGCTCCTGTGAGACGGGTGCGGCTATCGCTACTGCATTATACAGTGGTCATGACCATGGTCACCAACGCCCGAACGGGACCGGATTGCCAACGTGACCTTATCGTCGCGATCAACCCAGGATCAATGTTGGGACCCGCTGAGCAAATCAGATATATGATGGACGGCGCGCCCTTCACTGTCCGGCGTCCACCAGATTTGCCGACTTCTGGGCCATACAGACAATACAAACGATGGCAAAGCTTGTCCCTATGAATCATCCGATGCAAGGCAAAATCTGTCTCATCACCGGCGGCAGCGATGGCATCGGCTACGCTGCATCCCGCGAACTGGCCCGCATGGGCGCCAGGGTGGTCATCGTGGGCCGCAACTCCGCCAAGACCCAAGCCGCAGTGCGGGAGATCATCGCCGATACGGACAACCCGGCAGTGGAGTGCCTGTTGGCCGACCTTTCGTCCCAGAGTGAGGTGCGTCGGGTCGCCGCCGAGGCGATGGAACTGGTGCCCCATCTGCATGTGCTGCTGAACAATGCCGGTGCCATCTTCCTGTCCGACAGGCGCATCGCCGAGTGTCAATGTATAGGGACTATAGTCCAGCGAATTGAGGAACAGTTTTACATCTCGACACAGTCTACACCGCGACTATGCCGCCGACTTTTGAGACAGGCTCGAATGGAGATATACGCGCGCGTTCGCCGGGCCTGCCTGGCGGAGGGGATGAGTGTTCGAGAAGCCTCGCGCGTGTTCGGCGTGCACCGGAACACGGTGCGCAAGATGTGGACCTACGCAGTTCCGCTCGTGTACCGACCTGAGAATCCGCCATGGAGTCCCAAGCTTGAGCCCTACACCGGCGTGGTTGGCGCTATCGTGGAGGCTGATGCCAGAGTCCAGGAAACAGCGTCACACGGCCAAGCGCATCTTCGAGCGGCTCAGGAGAGAGTACGGGTTCGCTGGTCAGCACACCATCGTCAAGGACTATGCCAAGGAGCGCCGGCGGTGGACGCAGGAGGTGCTCGTGACGTTGTTCCACGCTCCTGCCCACTCCCAGTGCGATTTCGGCGAGATGGTTCCGCCTGAGGGGCCGGCCCCAGCCGCTCATGGAGCGGGGTGGACATTGCTGATCAGCAGCCGGTCCAACCGTTGCCGGGCCCGCGAATGGCGCACCAGACGGTCCGGTCATTGGGCACCCACCGGAGATGATGGGGACGCGTTTGGCAAACGCGCCTCCCATTTTGCCGCTACTGCTCACGCACCGTGAACCCCGGCGGGGCTTCGCCTTCCTCCGAGAGTACCTTGACATTGATGATGACTTCAGCGCCGCTGGCCACGTTGACGACCACGCTGCTGGGCCCGTGGATGTTCAGTACTCCCGATCCCAGGTCCACCTCGACGTCATCCGGAGAATCGGGATCGTAGGGTACCGGGTTTGTGCTCAGGACCCGCAGATCCCTGTCAACGTATTGGGCGTTCAGATTAGACCTCCATTTGCTCTTGGGCAGCTGGCGTATAACCCTTTCCACCAGGTCGTCCAGGCCCCAGAGGACTTTCACTCCCCGATCTCCCTTCATGTCCAGGACCGTCTCGTCGGGTTCCATGTCGGCGAATACCGCCACGGGTAGGACAAACGCACCAAAATCGAAGTCCCGGATGATGTCGTCCCTGACCGCCATGGCGGCTTGCCAGGCGCTTTCCAGCGGGTCTTCCACGCTGACAACCTCGCCGTCATCGGCGCGGTGATACCAGCTGCCGTCCTCCACATCGTAGTCTCCGGAGAGGAAGCAGATTGCGAACCGGCCGATTTTGTGAATAAGGGTGACGCAGTCGGGCGAAGGTACGTTGCCCGTCACGCCAGGACGCCACAGCGCGGTACCTCCCCGATCTCTGGCTTTGAATTGAGCCATGGCCTTGAGTTCCACGGTCCTCAATGGCGTTGTGTCGTTTCCGTTGGTCGAGTTGTTCAATACCTGCATCAGATGCACCTCATGGTGATGAGTGTTGGTTTGGCCGCCGCCGAAATGCAAAAGCGGGCGGCCCACGTGCAGTCGTGGGCCGCCCACAGCGTTCGGCATGTCGGCCGTATCGTAGTGGTTCATAACTGCGAACCGGCTTCATGAAACGTGGGAGGACCGCGCGGGCGGTTCCTGTCTGGTTGACGATTCATCTGGGTCGATTTCCTTCCATGGGAGGTGGTAGCTGGCTTCGTCGCAAGCGGGATCGGTGGTCAATCTCCGGGGAGTGATCCGCCCGTCATTTAACGCGAACGCTCGTTGTCGTTCTTGGATCAGCCCGCGATCCCATGCGAACCCGGATCCGCCTGGCGTTCAGATCAAGGGCACGCTGGCGCGGGTTCGATGCCCGTTCGATCGACTTCGGGTGGACGGTAGCATCGTCGGACCCGAATCGCTGGCGTCCCAAAGCGCGCCGTTCGCTCCGGCCCATCTCATGCCATCGAGGGGCCTGGTCCCAAATGGGGCCGAAGCGGGCCTTGGGCTCGTCGTTGGCAGTCAGAATGAGCAGGCGCCTGGCCCTGGAGAACGCCACGTAATGCTGCCTCATGTGGTCATACAGTGCGACGCGATTGGCCGGCTCGAACGCTGATCGTTCGCCGTGAGGCAGGAGCACACGCCCCACCGGGTCCACGGTGCGATTGTGGAAATCCAGCGAACCGACGACCACCACGTCCCATTCCAACCCCTTGGACTGGTGGATGGTTGTTACACACACCGCCGAAGCCCGGCGCCCCACGGCCCCGCGGGCATTCCCGCCGGCCACGTAGACGCTGGCGGGAATGCCACCGTCTTCCAACGCGTCCAGGTATGGGCCGGCCACCGCTTCTCTCATGCTGTGCAACAGAAGCGCGGTTTGGCCGAAATCGTTGATCACGCCACGGCGTTTCAGAAACCGCAGCAACTGCACGAGCTGCTCGCCCTCGTCCGCAGGACCCTCTCCCTCGATGGCGATTACGGCCGGATAGTCGTCGTGCCCTGCGTGCTGATGCGGCGTGATGGTCTTGTCGTAACGGAAAGGAGCGCTATCTTGGTCCGGGTTGGACCAGTCGGCCGAGGCCATCCAGCGACCGTATGCCCGGACGATAATCGGGTGACTGCGGTAGTTGACGGTGAGTTCCACAACTCGGCAGTCGTCGAACCGGTCGGGGAAGAGCAGGATGTTCTCCACCCTCGCACCTCGGAAGCGGTAAAGGGACTGGTCCTCGTCGCCCACCACACAAATGTTGCCGTGGACCCGCGACATTTGTAACAGGAGCTGTTCCTGGGCGTAACTGGTGTCCTGGTATTCGTCGCACATCAGTTGACGGATTTGGGCCGATATTCCCTGGCGTGCCTCATCGCACTCTTCCACCAGTTCGACCGTCCAACGCTGGAGGTGCGCGAAATCCGCCAATCCGCGATCAAGCAGCAATGCCTCGTAGCGGAGGTATGACCGTCCCAGGGCGGGTTTGAAGCTGCCGCCGGCATCGATCAGTTCCTGGGGGTCTATCATCTCGTCGCAGATGCGGTCGAAGTATTTGAGCGCATTGCGTATCAGTGCGGGTCGCCGTCGCCAGCCACGCCGCTCTAGGAGACGCCGGTCGGGGCCGAAGACTCGCCCGACGCTGAGGGCCAGCAGGTCCTGCTGTTCCTCTTCGTTCAGCAGCCGGAGGTTGCGACGGAATCCCCCAAGGCGCCCATGACGCCGCAGCAGACTGCCGGACAACCCGTGGATGGTGGTGATGCGCACCCGGCTCAAATCGCCCCTGTAGCCGGCCCCGGCCGCGCCGGCGGCAGCGTCGAAACGGGTGCGCATTTCCCGGGCCGTCGCGCGGTTGTAGGTGCAGACCAGCAGTTCTCCGGGATCTACCATACCCAGGAGCAGCAGGTTTACCGCTCGCAGTACGATGGCCAGGGTCTTGCCCGCTCCCGGGCCGGCGATGCCCAGCAGGGGCCCATACCGGTGGCCGATCAGGTCCAGCTGTTGGTCATTGAGTTCAGGGTGCAGGCGGCGTATGGTGGGTGCGATGGTGTCGAACGATTTCATGACTATCTCCTCCAACGAAGGTTCACAGAATTACGGGGTTGGGTTGTCCTGACTGCAGCACGACGTAAAACGCGCCGCTGTGACGACAGCAGCGCGGCCGGGCAGACGGGACGGGGCAGGATTTGCGGCCTTCCGGAATAATCTGAAGCAGGGAACGCCCCCACTCAACGGTGGGGGCGGCGGCGAGTTTGTTTTGTTTGTATCCGGACGCGAAGCGTGCCCGCTTCAACTTTGAACACGTCCGACCCGCCAACCTTGAGCGACAACGACGCTTTTTGGCTTACGGACGGCACGGTGGCTTCGCCATTGACCGGGTCGAGAGCGGGCGCATCGGCTACCTCCCTCAGCCGGATCAGCCCATCCGTAACGGCATGTACTTCTCTGGCGATCTGTGCGGAGTCGAGGGACGCGCGCACGCTGCGCCCGCGCACGATGCCCTCCAGGTTGTCGGGAAGGTTCGCGGTTCCCCAGACCACGTATACTCCCTGCCTGCTGGCCAGCCGGTCAATGTCCGAATCGCCGTGCTTATCAGGGAAGACGAGCAGCGGGATCACGAATGGGTTGTAGTCGGTTTTCGCACGCTCTTTGACGTCATCGTGAAGGTCCAGCGCCGCGATTTTTGTCTCGTCCAGCGGGGATGAGGCGACGGTTTTGAGCCCTTCCCGGGTCTGGAGGCGCCAATCGCCATCTATCAGGCGGTAACAGCCGCCTTTTACCTGCAATGCGAAACGCCCCAAACCCTCTATCCAGACGGCGAAGTCCAACTCGATTTGTTCATGACCCTTGCGCCACTCGTAATAGCAGAAGCCCTGGCGACCACAATCAGCCAGGGCTTCGTAGACCCGACGCTCCGCTCGCCGCTTCGGGATTTTCAGGCGGGCTGGCGGAAATTCCTTGGGATACATTCTCATACTCTCTCGCTTCTCCTTTTCCTCTGCTTGGTCGGTGGGCGCAGTGGAAGTTTCGGATGCGGGGTTGGTGTGGGCGCCAGGCTTCTTGTAGCCAGACGAGCGCGGCGCGTTCTTCTGGTTCCGCTTTTGGCCATGAAGAGCGGAAGGTTGGCCATAGCTGCGGTCATCTAACCGCCCCAACTGGGCTTCAATCTCCTGGTTGCACTCGGCAATCTTGCTCTGGTAGAACCGGTTCAGTTCCGGGGCCCGGGTCAGCTCGAAGATGTGATCGTCGTGCCGGTGCCCCCGCAGAGACTTGGCGGCGGTCTTCTCGACGGTCTTGATACCAGGTTGCGCAGGCGAGCCACCTTCCGCAGGTTCGGTTCACCAGCCACGATGGCCTCTATGATATCCATGCCTTCCTTGCCGGTGATGTCGCTGATCACGCACTGCAACTTCGCGTTGATCTGGGTCAGCGCCTTGTGCATATTGCTGGACGTGGTGGGAGGCGTATCCCGCCAGCGTGACCCGTTGCCGCAGGTAGCTGCGCAGACGCCGAATGTTTCCGTCCAGACGGAAAGATTCGGAGAGCAGGCCGTAAGTGTGCAACTACTGCAGCCACTGGCATTCCAAAAAGTCGGTCTCGCGCCCCGGCACGTTCTTGATGCGCCGTGGGACCATAGCGTCACTTGAAAGTCCCGGTCTTCCAGGATCCCGGAGGGGTATCCGGTAGACCCCGGTGGACCCCATGACCACGGTCTCCACTCCGCATTCAGCAAGCCAGGCGGCACAGGTCAACGGCGTGGGCGGCAAACTCTTTGACCGGCGGCTCCATTCGGTGAGGACGCGGCGGGCGCTCGGCAAAGCGAGCGCGGCGATTCCCGAGAACAGTTCCGGTCGAACCGTTGGGACTCTGCGACCAGCCAGTTGGGTTCTCTCCCCAACGGCACATGCGAGGAAGTGGACCGCGGCAGCTCCCTCGTTGGGCATCTGGTTTGACCGTTGGGCCTCGAGGCCGTTGAATCGCAACGGATTTGCGAGTTGCTACCGGCGAGCCAATGCGCTCGTAGGCATCGGCGTGATTCTTCGCCCAAGCGGGAATAACCTGCACGTCCCAGCCTGGGTTGACGGGGGCGTTGGATGCGTGGCACGCGGTGGTTTCTCAACCACTGGGCCACAAAAACACGATTGAATTGCGTCAATTAATTGGTTCAATGAGCCGTTGAGCGATTATCAATTTAATGAACGTCAAATCAGTCAAATTACTCCATCACGTCGGCTGTTTTGACATAGGCAGAATTTTCGCCGTCAATCAAGTCAATTGGATCACATTCTGGGATCCACAGGGGGCTATACACAGAAAGACGCGCAAACAGCGTGGGAATCTGGGTCAACAAATTTCGCGCGCTTATGGCCAGTGATCTCAGAACGATGGTGGGTTGTTCAGGTAAGGCGGCAGCGATTTTGATGATCCGTTCCGTTTCCCCTAAGTCCGAATCCACCGAAGGGATGAGGCGGTGTTGGCCAGATGAGGGGTGATCGGCCAGGGAAAGGATGGCGAGGCTGTGATGCTGATAGGAGCAGACGATGCAGATTGCGGGTGCCACGCCAGCGGGATGTTGGCGGCCTGTGGTGGCGGGGTTGGAGCGATCATCATCGCAAATCGCCGGTGCAGACCGTCAGGAGCACAGCCTGGGCGCTCATCGGCCAAGTATGTGGCGTCATGGTGGACAGGTCAAACGCCGAGGGCTGCGTCAGAAAGGAAGTGGCAGGGCGCGCAATCTGGCCAGGGCGGAGCTGAACAGGTTGTGTTAGGGCCAGCCTTGAGGCAGATGCAGGGTGAGGCGGCGGGCCTTGTGGGTGAGGCGTCCGGCCAGGGAGAAGAAGGGTCGCCGGAGGGTCTCGGTGTCGCTACCGGTTCACCCAAGCCGAGGCGCTTGGTCCAGCGAACCAGGTTGTCGGCGATGGCTGGACGGCCAGCCAGGGGGCGTTGGCGGGAAAGCGACCCGAGGGCAGGTCGTTGAGGCCTACGCCGTACTTCAGGTCAGGGATGGTGTTCTCGATCTCCGCGTGGCGACGATGGTCGGCCCCCAGATCCACCATCTAACCCTCTCGGTCAGTGATGCAGGCGTGATAGCTGTAGTTGGCAAACAGGGCCCGTTGGGAGGCGGGGGTGGGCTTCACTCTTCGCACGATGAGCCGTACCGATGCAGCGCCGGGCTCACCGCCAAATGGTGTGTATTCAGTCTAGGCTACGTCGGCGGTGCCCTCCATCCAGTAGGGTTTGGGCGTCCAGTCCGTCTCGGGTATGGCCTCGATCAAGTTGCGCACACTTTGGCGCTGGCGTACGGTGACGGAGAGGCGGACCTTCATCTTCCGGCAGACGGCGACGATACCGTGGGTGTAGAAGCCGTTGTCGGCCCGTACGGTGAGCGGTCCGGTGGCTCCGGCGTCGCGTACTCGGCTGATGGTCTCCCATAGGAAATTGGGCGGCGGCCCGCGCCGCGTTGGCTCGGCCCTGGCGAAGCCTGCCATCAGCACGTCGCCGGTGCCAGCGGCGATGGCCAACAGCGGATGATAGCCTCGCTGTCCGGCGTAGTTGTGGCGCTGTGCACCTTCCTTGGCCAGCCCGTAGGTCTCGCAGACGGTGGAGTCCAGGTCGATGGTCGGCGGATCATCGCCCGGTCCGGCCCCAGCCGCTCGGGCCCGAGCCAGCAACTCAAGGCTCACCCGATCCACCTGTCTC
Organism: Dehalococcoidia bacterium; assembly: GCA_965220105.1. GTDB lineage: Bacteria > Chloroflexota > Dehalococcoidia > Lucifugimonadales > UBA3495 > Bin87. The sequence continues at coordinate 1,933,622 of OZ244811.1, forward strand.
ACATGGCCCCACCGGAAACTCCACAGGAAGCTACCCAGTGTGGACGCGCCTTGACCGCGCAGCCCAGGACCTGCCCCGTACCGCCAGCGCGCAGCGCGTCGGCATCATCAATGCGGTCCCCACCGGCCAGCGCCGACGCCACCAACGTCAGCAACTTGTCCCCCGCATTGGCCCGACCCGACGCATATCCCAGGTCAACATGGCGGCCCACCAACTCCCGGTGCAGCACCAAGCAGTTTACCAACCCCTCGGCCATCCTGTGGTCGATGTAGTTCGTGTACGTGTCCTGCTTCGACGGCCGCCGCCGCAGTTTCGGACGCATCGCCTCTGCCGACTTCAGGCACCGACGCACCGTGTTGCGCGATATGTCCAGCTCCCGGGCTATGTCTCAGATCGAACGTCCCGCGCCTGTCATCTCGTAGATCTCGTCCATCATTCCCAGCGTTAGCAAGGTCTCTGCGGCACCTCCGCGAAAAGTCCGCAGATGATGCCACCACCGCGCGGTGGGTCAGTTCCACTTTGCTACTTTTGTTGCTGGTCTACGATTCGGTCAGTAGCTAACTGGTCAGGGAAAATATCAGTCCCATGAAGGACCTGACATTGAACCAGCTAGAACAGACGAGACTCCACGTGCTCAACTCAGTATTGGAACACCAGCTACCGGTAGCCAGGCCGCCGAGGTCCTGGGGGTGAGTGAGCGCCATGCCTGGCGACTTCTGGCGGCCTATCGGAGGGAAGGCGCCGCCGCACTTGCTCACGGGAACCGGGGCCGTAAGCCACGCAACACCGTGGCCGACGACGAGGCCAACGCGGTGGTGCAGCTGGCTAGCACCACCTATGCTGGAGCCATCAACACCCACCTCACCGAGTTGCTCAAGGAACGAGAGGGCATCGACATGAGCCGGCCCACGGTGCGGCGCATTCTGACCAGGGCGGGGATCTCCAGTCCGCGCCACCGGCGTCCGCCCAAGCATCGGGTGCGAAGGCAACGGATGCCCCAGGCTGGGATGATGGTGCAGATCGACGGCAGTTTCCACCGGTGGCTGGGCGATGACGGTCCCCAATTCACCCTGCTGCTGGCGGTGGACGACGCCACCAGCGCCGTGGTCAACGCGGTGTTTAGTCCCGAGGAGGACACCCGGGGCTACTTCATCCTGATGCAGGACCTGATCGAACGCTGGGGCCGGCCCATCGCCCGGTACGGCGACCGCCACGGCGTGTTCAAGTTCTCGGGCCGGCCCAGGCATATCCAGCCGCCGGTGGAGGCCACTCACTTCAGCAAGGCCATGGCGGAACTGGGCATCCAACAGATCTTCGCCCGCTCTCCTCAGGCCAAGGGCCGGGTGGAACGCGCCGCGGAAACCTTCCAGGACCGGCTGGTGACTGAACTGCGTCTCGCCGGAGCCAGGACCATAGACCACGCTAACGCCGTGCTGCGGGATTTCCTGCCCCGGTACAACGCCCAGTTTGCTGTCCCTGCCGAACTGGCCGAGCCGGCCTACCGTCCGTGGCACAGAAATCTGCCCTTGGATGAAATCCTCTGCATCAAGCACACCCGCAAGGTGGCCAGGGACAACACGGTCAAGTACAACTGGCGCACCCTGCAGCTGCTGCCTGGCGAGGAGCGTCCCAGCTACGCCGGTGTGCAGGTGGAGGTCCTCGAACACACCGACGGCCGCCTCCAGGTGCGCCACGAAGGCGAGATCATCCCCAGCCGGCCCGCGCCGCCCCGACCCGGCGCCCTGCGCGCTTCCCATGGCGCCCTGGCCCCCACGCCGGAAATCGGCCGCATCGTGAAACGCCTGGGCAACCACCGCATCAGTCAGACACAACTGCGGAACCTGGCCAACCTGGAGCCCGATCCCGTCGTCGAGGAACCGGCGGTCGACAACAATCACAGTGAACCCCCCAACTCGCCGGGAACTCGCGCCGCGACAGCTGGCCCTCTGGAAGGCCGTGCAGCAGGCCCAAGCCCAGGGCCTTTCCCTGCGCGCGATCTCGCGCCAACTGGGCGTGCACCGCAACACCGTCCGCAAGTACGCCTGCTCCCCAACCCAGCCGACCAATCGACCCATCAACCGTGGCGCCAGCCGATCACATCAACCAACCACCAACCGCTCAGACTGACATTTTCCCTTTACATTTAAACTGACAGAGTCGCTGGACAACGACACTAGGACCGTTTCAATCTGATCTTGTCGGATAGATATGTTGGAGCTTACGGCGAGCATCTTGGGTGGTAAACCGCCAGTCGATGGCTAATCTTGCTGCGTTGCGCTCGCGTTCGAGCGCCGCAACCTCTCGCCGCAGCTCCGCCTCATCGCTGATACGGCGGTTCAGACATCCCCTGCTGAAGACGCTCAACTCGATCTCAGCCATGTTCAGCCAGCTGCCGTGGGTGGGGGTGTAATGAAACTCGAGGCGTTGGGCGATGCGCCGAGCTTCGGATGGCTCAAATGCTTCGTAGAGCGCGCCGAGCTTGTGGGTGTTGAGGTTGTCCAGTACCAGCCTGACCACCTCGGCATCAGGGTAGGCCTCGTCCACCAGCCACCGCATCTGGTGCGCGAAGTCCACGGCAGTGCGGCGCTCGGTCACCTCCACAGGTCTCCAGCCACCCCTCGGCTCACAGATCATGAACAGGTTCCGGGTCCCGTTACGCTGGTACTCGGTGTCATAGCGTGCCACCCGTCCCGGGGCAGCCTCCAGGGGCGGACGCACCTCCCCGGTCAATTGCCGGGAGGTCTCGTCGAAACACACTACCGGACGCTCCGGGTTGTACGCCGGTTGGTACAGGTCCAGCACGTCCTCCATCCGCGCCACGAACTCCCCGCTCACCTTGGGGATACACCACTCTTGCTTCTTCCACGGCTTGAGTTCATTTTTTTGAGTAGCTGGCGCACCGTCTCCAGGGAGATGCTATCGGCAAACTCCAACTCCACCACCTGGTCGGCCAACAACTGGAGTGTCCAGTGCGTGTGCCCTTCGGGCGCGGCGCTGCACGCGAAGGCGATCAGGTGCGCTTCCTGCTTGCCGTCCAGCTTGCGCTCCTGGCCCGGCCGCGGTCGGTCATTGATGGCGGCCTCAAGTCCTTCCTCCACGTACCGCTTCCGCGCTCTGGCGACCGTGGCCGCGTTGACCAACAGCACATCGGCTAGCTCACGGTCCCGAAGCCCCTGGTCAGCCTTGAGCAGCGACAGCGCCCGCTTCACGGTGCGCACTGACGCCTTGCCTCGCTGGGACACCTCATTGAGACGGGAGCGTTCGGCCTCGGTCAGCTCTACTTTATACTTGATGGCAGCCATGGCTGGGCACTTCCTCACACAAAGCTCATGCCCAAGTATGGCTGCCTTCTCATATTCTTACAAATCTATCTAGTAACGGTACTAGTACCGTTTCAATCTGATCTTGTCGGATAGATATGTTGGAGCTTACGGCGAGCATCTTGGGTGGTAAACCGCCAGTCGATGGCTAATCTTGCTGCGTTGCGCTCGCGTTCGAGCGCCGCAACCTCTCGCCGCAGCTCCGCCTCATCGCTGATACGGCGGTTCAGACATCCCCTGCTGAAGACGCTCAACTCGATCTCAGCCATATTCAGCCAGCTGCCGTGGGTGGGAGTGCAATGAAACTCGAGGCGTTGGGCGATGCGCCGAGCTTCGGATGGCTCAAATGCTTCGTAGAGCGCGCCGAGCTGGTGGGTGTTGAGGTTGTCCAGTACCAGCCTGACCACCTCGGCATCAGGGTAGGCCTCGTCCACCAGCCACCGCATCTGGTGCGCGAAGTCCACGGCAGTGCGGCGCTCGGTCACCTCCACAGGTCTCCAGCCACCCCTCGGCTCACAGATCATGAACAGGTTCCGGGTCCCGTTACGCTGGTACTCGGTGTCATAGCGTGCCACCCGTCCCGGGGCAGCCTCCAGGGGCGGACGCACCTCTCCAGTCAATTGCCGGGAGGTCTCGTCGAAACACACTACCGGACGCTCCGGATTGCACTCCGGTTGGTACAGGTCCAGCACGTCCTCCATCCGCGCCACGAACTCCCCGCTCACCTTGGGGATACACCACTCTTGCTTCTTCCAGGGCTTGAGTTCGTTTTTTTGAGCATCTGGCGCACCGTCTCCAGGGAGATGCTATCGGCAAACTCCAACTCCACCACCTGGTCGGCCAACAACTGGAGTGTCCAGTGCGTGTGCCCTTCGGGCGCGGCGCTGCACGCAATGGCGATCAGGTGCGCTTCCTGCTTGCCGTCCAGCTTGCGCTCCTGGCCCGGCCGCGGTCGGTCATTGCTGGCGGCCTCAAGTCCTTCCTCCACGTACCGCTTCCGCGCTCTGGCGACCGTGGCCGCGTTGACCAACAGCACATCGGCTAGCTCACGGTCCCCAAGCCCCTGGTCAGCCTTGAGCAGCGACAGCGCACGCTTCACGGTGCGCACTGACGCCTTGCCTCGCTGGGACACCTCATTGAGACGGGAGCGTTCGGCCTCGGTCAGCTCTACTTTATACTTGATGGCAGCCCTGGCTGGGCATTTCCTCACACAAAGCTCATGCCCAAGTATGGCTGCTTTCTTATATTCTTACAAATCTACCTAGTAACGGTACTAGTAGACCAACTTCTTTGTTATGACGGGTGAAATGCAGGGTTACTCGGCGAATTTCTGCGTAGGCCCAGTAGGTCAGGGCAGAGCCCCAGTACCAATCAACTCATCATTACAAAGATTTCAGACTACTAGGTTCTGTTGACATTTGATTATAATGGCCGTATGTCAAACATCAGATTATCACCAGAACAGTGGGCTAGGATTCTCGATTTCTTGCGTGGCTGCACCGGCCTGTACGTTGGCCAGGAAGCGGATTGCCGGCGTTTTGTCGAGGCCGTCTTATGGATTAATCGCTCTGGGGCCCAGTGGCGACTGCTGCCGGCCGAATACGGGAACTGGAACACCGTCTACAAACGATTCGCCCGTTGGACTGACCAAGGGGTCTGGGCACAAATGCATCAACATTGCTCCGACGATGCGGATCTGGAATACCTGATCATCGACAGCACGGTGGTTCGGGCGCACCCTTGCGCGGCAGGAGCTCCCCCAAAAAGGGTGGCCAGGCTGCCCAGGCCCTGGGCCGGAGCCGCGGCGGGTTCAGCGCCAAGATTCACGTGAGCGTGGACGGCTTGGGCAACCCCTTGCGATTCATCCTGACCGGCGGGCAACAGCACGACATCACCCAGGCGGAGGGTTTGATCGCCGGTTATGCTGGCGAGCACGTACTGGCCGACCAAGGGTACGATGCCCAGGAGTTTCGCCGACACATTCTGGGACTGGGTATGATGCCGGTCATTCCGCCCCGCTCGAACCGCAAGGAACCCGCCGACTATGACCGGCATCTGTACCGGGAGCGTCATCTGGTCGAATGCTTCATCAACAAAATCAAGCACTATCGCCGGATCTTCTCCCGGTTTGAGAAGCTGGACACCAGATACCTGGGCTTCCTGCATTTCACCGCCGCTCTCATCTGGCTACGGTGAAATGTCAACAGAACCTAATTTATCGATTTCGCTTCCGACTATCCCCATAAGAATCGACCGGTCTGGGGCGCCAGAATCGACCGGTGTGTTCATCAACTGTTGCCGGACCTCCGCGTACACACTTTAATCTGTCATTGCGAGGAGCACAGCAACGTGGCAATCTCGATGAGGTTGAACACACGTCGGCGAACCGCCGTTGCTACGACGACGAGATTGCCACGCTACGCTCGCAATGACAAAGTGGGTACGCATGAGTTGGCGGACGCACCGACAGATTTGGCATATCCCTGCTATAATTCTTATGTTGTGCCAACGTCGGGAGGTCTGATTATCCCATATCCCGACTCTCGTACCAACCAGGGCAGTCGGCCGGATTCTGCCCCGATTGTCGCCGGAATCGGCCCGCCCGTTCAACCTGACCTGTTGACTTAAAACGCTGAGGAGCCCCTCCCATGACCCTGACCAAGATCGCCCAGCAGAACCTGCGTACTCCCGGACCTACCCCAATACCGGACGACATCGTTGAAGAGATGTCGCTGCCGATGATCAACCACCGGGGGCCTGAGTTCAAGGAGCTGATTGAGGCTACCACCGCCGGCCTGAAGCAGGTCTTCATGACCAACGACGACCTGTACATCCTGACCGCCAGCGGCACCGGGGCCCTGGAGGCCGCCGTGGTCAACACCCTGTCCCCCGGCGACCGGGTCATCGCCTGCACCGCCGGTTCTTTCGGCGACCGCTTCGTCCAGATTGCCGAGACCTACGGCGCCGACGTGCTCCGCATGGACTTTGAATGGGGCGACGCCATCGACGCCGAAGCCATCCGGGCCGAGTTGCGGCAGGACGCCTCCATCAAGGCGGTGCTGGTCACCCACAACGAGACCTCCACCGGCGTGACCCACGACCTGGAATCCATCGCCAGGGTGGTCAAGGGCGAGTTCGGCAAGCTCCTGCTGGTGGACGCCGTCAGCAGCCTGGGCTGCCTGCCCCTGCCCGTGGACGGCTGGGACTGCGATATGGTCGCCACCGGGTCGCAGAAGGGTTTCATGATTCCGCCCGGGCTGGCCTTCATCAGCATCAGCGCCAGGGGTTGGGAAGCCTACCAGGACGCGAAGATGCCCAAGTTCTATTTCGACCTGATGGCTGCCGAGCGTTCGCTGTCCCGAGGCCAGACCCCCTGGACGCCCAACGTGGCCCTCCTCTACGGCCTGCGCCTGGGCCTGGACCGCATCCTCAGCGAGGGGCTGGAATCGGTGTACGATCGCCACGCCGGCATCGGTGAATACTGCCGGGCGGGCGTCAAGGAGTTGGGCCTGCAACTGCTGGCCAACGACGAATCCCGCGCGTCCAACACCGTGACCGCCGTCAAGATGCCCGAAGAGATCGACGGCGGCAGGTTCATGGCCATGATGCGCGAGGACGAGGGCGTGGTGCTGGCCGGCGGCCAGGGCAAGCTGACCGGCCTCACCTTCCGGATCGGACACTTGGGTTGGGTGACCAAAGAAGACATCACCGAGGTTCTGGACGCGCTGGGACGCGTATTGCCCAAGGTCGGTTTCAAAGGATAAGCGGTCGGATCAACGTCGGTCCGGTCACCGGTCGAACCATCGGTAGAAAGGTTCTGGGGCAACGTAAACCCCCGATGGAGTGACGGATATGTCCACCAACTCGCAGCTACAACAGGCCATGGCGACTCTCCGGCTGTCCCTGGCCGAGATTCGTCACAAAGAAGAGCAGCTGGACGCCTCCATAAGCCAGTTCCGTACGCAGATGCGTCGGCTCCCCCGCCAGAACATCTATGGCCGGGCTCCCCTGGAAATGGCATTGTCGGCCATGGGCGAGGTGGAGGAGCGGTTGCAGGACGCCGAAGCCACCCGTCGCCGACTGCTGACAGTCAAGAAAGCCGCTCAAGAAGAACTCGCCGCGCTGGAATCGGTGCAGCAGGTGGACGAAGCCCGCAAGTCCCTCGCCCAGCTCAAGCAGCAATCCCGAGGGTTGCCGCCGTCCGATGAAGCCGCCGCCGAAATCCGACGCCTGGAACACTTCATCGCCCAGCACAGCCGCCGCGCCGAGCAGACCATCACCGCCAACTTCCAGGAACGCCGCGAGCAGGGGTAACGGCGCCGCTGCTCCCTCCACAGCAAGGGGTGGGCATTTGGGCGGCGACTATCCCCTCCCCTCCCCCTTGATGGGAGAGGGCCAGGGTGAGGGTGAAGCAGCATCGGGCGCTGATATACTGGCTTCATGGACTCCATAACGCTCGAAAACTACCGTTGCTTCGGCGAAAAACAAACCGCGCGCCTGGCTCCGCTGACGCTGTTGGTTGGCCCCAACAGCACCGGGAAAACATCGTTCCTGGCGCTGATACGGGCACTTTGGGATACGGTCTTCGGTGAATCGATTACCCAATTTCCGGGAGTTCCCATACGATCTGGGTTCGTTCCAGGACATAGCCCACAGTCGCGGGGCCAGGGGTAGTCAAGCCAGCGAATTTGGGGCCGGATTCGACTTTTCACCCATAGAAACAATGGAAGGCTCGCCTGTCCACATGTGGGTCACTTTCGAGAATCGTGACACCGCTCCCTTTCCCAGATTTACTAGCGCGGTGTCCACCGAAGTAACGTGGGAGATATGTGCCGGCGGAGAGGGTGCGTCGCAAGGGAGATTTCGTGTCGGCGACGGAGAATGGCAACCCTATCCGATGCTTGAAGGGAACATAGAACTTCATGGCCGGTTCCCTTTGTCGACCCAGTTATCGCGGCTGCACCGGACTTTTCCGCATAGGAATAGTTTCGATCCCTCCGAAAGTGACATTGATTATACCCCGATGATGGAATTAGGGGCTGTGATTTTTGCAGTGCGGAATTTTTTGCGCCGTCCGTTTGCCAATGCAGCCATCCGCTCTCGGCCACAACGGAGGTACGACCCAATGCTTCAGACGCCGGACGCTCAGGGAGAATACATACCAAGCTACTTGGCTGGGTTGGCCCGGTCTGACCCTGACGAATGGCAGTCGTTAAAGCGCCGTCTAGAGAGATTCGGGGACCAATCAGGATTATTCGACGAAATCTCCGTCAGATCACTCGGAAAATCGGACGGCGACCCTTTTCAACTGCAAATCCGCAAGTTCGGGAAGCGTAGAAAGGGCCGACCTCGTAACCTGATTGACGTTGGGTACGGTATCAGCCAAGTGTTGCCCACTTTGACCGAAGTTTTTCGCGCAAACGGACCCTCGACTTTTCTCTTGCAGCAACCGGAAGTGCACTTGCACCCCAGCGCTCAGGCGGCGTTAGGTACCCTGTTCTGCTCCGTCGCCGCCGGGGGCCGCCAACTGGTAATCGAAACCCACAGCGACTACATCATCGACCGGGTGCGGATGGACGTGCGCGACGGAACCACCGGCCTCAAGCCTGAGGACGTATCAATCCTCTACTTTGAACCGGGCGATTTGGATGTGAAGATTCACTCGATTCGCATAGACCAAGCCGGGAACGTGCTGGATGCACCGCATTCATATGGAAAGTTCTTCATGGATGAGGTTAGTAGGTCTAGGTAGTGTCCCGTCAATAGGTGTAAAAGCGCGTCATCCCTTTTGATGTTGATTAGGTCGCTGTGTCCAGCATATTGGGCGTCGGCAGTGCCTCGTTGCCGGCGGCGTTGGGGATGGTGAGGTAGCGGCGGGCTTCGGCCCATTCGTCGTGCTGCTCGGCCAGCACCGCGCCCACCAGGCGCCGCGCCGACAGCCGGTTGGGGAAGATGCCCACCACATCAGTGCGGCGCCTTATCTCCCGGTTCAGCCGTTCCTGCGGGTTGTTGGACCACAGCTTCTGCCAGTGGGCCACTGGGAAGGCCGTGAAGGCCAGGAGGTCCGGCGCGGCGTCCGCCAGCAGCTCCGCCACCTGGGGAAAGGGCTCCCGAAGTTGTTCCACCACTCGGTCTAGTTGGCCGTGGACCTCGGCGGGAGACAGTTGCTGGTAGATGGTGCGTACCATGGTGGCCACGCCAGGTTGGGCACGCTTGGGCACTCGGGTGAGCAGGTTGGCCATGAAGTGAGTGCGGCAGCGCTGCCAGCTGGCTCCAGCAAACACCGCGGCGATGGCGTTCTTCAGCCCCTGGTGGGCATCGGAGGTAACCAGTTCCACCCCGCTGAGCCCCCGAGCGGTCAGCGACCGCAGGAAGGCCAGCCAGAAGGCGCCGTCCTCGCTGGCGCCCACGTCCATACCCAGGATCTCACGCTGCCCGTCGGCATTGACCCCCGTCGCCACCACCACGCAGACGTTGACGATGCGACCGCCCTCCCGCACCTTCTGGGTCAGGCCGTCCAGCCACACGTAGGGGTAGGGGCCACCGTCCAGGGGCCGACCCAGGAAACTCTCCACCACCTCGTCCAGTTGCTCGCAGATGCGCGACACCTGGCTGCTGGAGATGCCGTCGCAGCCCAGAGATTTGATCAGGTCATCCACCCTCCTGGTGGACACGCCTTCTACATAGGCTTGCTGGATCACCGACAGCAGCGCCTTCTCACTGCGCCGCCGTGGTTCCAGCAGGCTGGGGAAGTAGCTGCCCTCCCGCAGCTTGGGAATGTGCAACTCCATGGTGCCCACCCGAGTATCCCAGGTGCGGTTGCGGTAGCCGTTGCGGTAGGTGACCCGCTCCGAGCTGCGTTCGCCGTGATCAGCGCCGATCTGGGCGGAAACCTCGGCGTCCATGATGCCGTCCACCAGGACGCGCAGGGCTTCCCGCAGAAAGTCCACGTCTCCGTCCATACCACGCTTGCGTAATAATTCCAAAAGGTCCATTCTTTGCTTGACCACCGTCGTTCTCCTTGGTTGGGTTGTGACTTCCGATCAAGGATGACGCGGTGGTTAGCTTTTGGCTACACCGATTCTTTTACACCACCTCCCGGTACTCTACTTAGGTCTATCGGCCTTCGCAGGAAATGAGGGTGTGCGCGATACTTGATAACAGCACCAGGGACGAGGTTTTTGGGAATACGCCGACTGATAGGGGCCAGGTTTTCTACGAGTGGATTAATCAGGGGTATGGCCGTTTAGTAATAGGCGGCACTCAGCTCCGGGATGAACTCGGTGGGAACAATGAGCAGCCCGGTTCTGTGAACTTCCGAAGGTGGCTTCCCACTGCTATACGGCTTGGCCGCGTTGCCCAACCGAATGACGACACGGTAGTGGATGCGGCAGCCAAAGCTTTGAAGACGCAAGGGATTTGTCAATCCAATGACCCTCACGTTCTCGCCCTGGCACAGCATACCGGGGCGCAGTTGCTGTACACCAACGACCAGGCGTTGCAGCGTGATTTCGGGAACCGCGCCATTATCGGCGGTATAGGCGGCAAGGTTTATCCCAATACGGATTATCGCGAGTTCTTGAACAACCGTCGCAACCGCCGTTTGTGCAACAGGTGATAATCTATTTCCAACCGCCCTCTATGGTATATTGAGCCGGCAATTTCGCTGCTAATCCATGCCCGCCAGGAGCGCTTTACAATGGCCAGCAACCCGTCGTCCAGCGCAGATATCACCCAGATCTCCGATGGCACCATCACCTCCCCGCCGGGCTTCTCCGCCGGCGGCGTTTTCATCGGGCTAAAGAGCCGGGGGGAGGACAAACTTGACCTGGCGCTGCTGGTTTCGGACACCACCTGTTCGGTGGGCGGTGTGTTCACCACTTCCTCCATCCGTTCGGCCACCGTCGACCTGGACCGGGAGCGCGTCGCCCGGGGCCAGGCTCGCGCCCTCATCGTCAACGCCGGCATCGCCAATACCTGCGTCGGCCCCCAGGGTTACAAGGACGCCGAGGAGATGACCCGCCTGGCCGCCAATACCCTGGGCCTCACCACCGAAGACGTGCTGGTGTGCAGCACCGGCGTCATCGGCGTGGAGCTGCCCATGTCTCTCATCCGTTCCGGCGTAACGGCGATTTCCCTCGACGCGAGCGGCGGAAACCAGCTCGCCCGGGCCATGATGACCACCGACACCCACCCCAAGGAAACCGCCGTATCCTTCACCGCCTCCAGCGGCCAGACCATCACCATCGGCGGCGTGGCCAAGGGGTCGGGCATGATCCACCCCAACATGGCGACCATGCTGTCCTTCGCTGCCACCGACGCCGCCGTCGACCCGGGATTTCTGCAAACCACCGTGAAGGCGGTGGCTGACGAGACCTACAACATGCTCACGGTGGACGGCGACAGCAGCACCAACGATACGTTCCTCGCTTTCGCCAACGGGCAGGCCGGCAACCCGGTAATCGACGACCGCTCGCCCGACGCCGCCGCCTTCCGCAGCGCGCTCCACCGGGTCTGCACCGATCTGACCCGCATGCTGGCCCGCGACGGCGAGGGCGCTTCGCGCCTCATAACGGTGCAGGTGGACGGCGCCCGCAGCGACGTCGACGCCCGCAAGGCCGCCAAGACCATCGCCGGCAGCAACCTGGTGAAGTCCGCGGTCTACGGGGCCGACCCCAACTGGGGCCGCCTGATGATGGCCCTGGGCCGCAGCGGCGCCGAGGCCGTCGAGGAGCACGTCGACCTCTTCGTCAACGGTGTTTGCATCATGGAAGCCGGCACTCCAATACCATTCCATCGAGATGCTGTGGTGGCGTTGATGTCCACCGATCAGGTGGACTTTCGGGTCAGCCTGAACCTGGCCGACGGGGCCGCCACCGCCTTCGGTTGCGACCTCACCGAGCAGTACGTCATCATCAACAGCGCCTACACCACCTAGAGATTACTTGTCCCCTCTCCCTTGATGGGAGAGGGTGAGGGTGAAAAACCTCGAATAGCCATTCGTTCCGGGCCCGGCGGGGGGTTCCCCCTCACCCCAGCCATCTCCCACCAGGGGAGCGGGAGCCGCCGGCGCCACAGCATCAGCCATTGAGCACCGCAAACCGTGTCGCAACCATCCAAACCGGCCCCCATCGTCGTTAAAATCGGCGGCAGCACCCTGGGCAGAAATGATACATCGTTGCAGGATTTGGTGGAATTGCACCGGGCGGGGCGGCCCGTGGTCATCGTTCACGGTGGGGGCAACGTCATCAGCGAGTGGATGCGGCGGCAGAACCTGGCGCCCAACTTTGTCAACGGTCTCAGGGTCACCGACGCCCCTGCGCTGGAGATTGTCGTCGCCGTCCTGGGCGGCTTGGTGAACAAGGAACTGACCGCCCAGCTGCAGAACCTGGGCGCGCCCACCATCGGCCTCAGCGGCATGGACGGTTGCCTTTTGCAGGCCTGGGTCGCCAACCCCGAACTCGGCTACGTCGGGGAGATCGCCCGGGTCGACACCACACCCGTCGATGCCATCGTCGCCGCCGGTTTCATCCCCATGATTTCGCCCATCGCCGTGGATGTTACCGACGGCAGCGACCACGCCGGGCAACCCCTCAACGTCAACGGCGATACGGCAGCCGGTGCTCTCGCCCACGCCCTGGGGGCGGAGCGGGTCATCTTCCTGACCGACGTCGCCGGCGTCATGGATAACGGCGGGCGGGTGATTCCGCGCCTGAACTCCCGCACCGCTGAGAACCTGCGTAACTCAGGCGTGGCCCGCGGCGGGATGCTGCCCAAGCTGGATGCCTGCCTGGCCGCGCTGACCGACCACGCCGTTCCCAGCGCTCATATCATCGACGGGCGGGAGCCTGGCGCCCTGATGGAGTGCATCAACGGCAACCCCATCGGCACCCGCATTACGCCGTAGGCAGCGCTTAACGCCGTCCAACCAGTTCCTTGCCAGGCAGTTCGAGGGTGTCCTTCAACAGCCTCATAATGAATGGTAACCGGCCGGATCTCGCCGTTCAGGGGACACCCGGGCCCGAGCAGTGCATCTTGACATCAAACAGATCGCGCACTATGATGCGGGCATGAGAACCACGTTGACTTTGGACGACGATTTGGCCGATGCCCTACGGGAGCGTGCGTTCCTCATGAATCTGCCTTTCAAACAGGTGGTGAACGACGCGATACGACGGGGGCTGTCTCCTGAGGCTTCACCGGATCGTGTGCCACGTTTCAGGGTAGTTCCCAACAAGAGCGGGTTCGCGCCTGGCGTCGACCCTTTGCGTCTGAATCAGCTCAACGACCAGCTCCAAGCCGAGGAATTCGGCGCAGCGGACTCGCCTTGATAGTCCCAGACGTGAACCTGTTAGTGTATGCCTATAACGACGCGGTCCAGTGGCACGAGCCGGCGTTGCGGTGGTGGGAAGATATGGTGAACGGCACCGAACGGGTGGGGATCCCGTGGGTGGTAACCACCGGTTTTATGCGGCTCATGACCCACCCGAGGTTGTTGGCTGTGCCGATCGACGGCGCTCAAGCCATCGATGTCGTGGCGGAATGGTTCCGGTTTCCCAACGTAGTGCCCATCAATCCAGGGACCGACCATCTCACCTACCTGCGGCGCAACTTGGAAGCCGCCGGGGTGGGAGGAAACCTGGTTACCGATTGTCACCTGGCCGCATTGGCCATGGAGTACCAGGCTGAGTTGCACTCCAACGATACCGACTTCAGCCGCTTCCCAGGCCTTCGCTGGCGTAATCCTCTGACGCCGGTGTGAACACGGGACAGCCGCCAGGCCACTGGCTCGCCCGGTCGACTGCCGGGCAACCCCACCCCGATAGGCAAAAAAAGCCCCTCTCCCGCCGGGAGAGGGGTTTGGGGTGAGTGGCGAGGGCCCCTAAGCAGCGATCAGATCTTTCGCTATGGCGTCGGTCATGATGCCGTTGTGGGAGTCCAGGTGGGCAACCACCTCAACGACCAACTTAAGGCCGAGGCTTTCGGCGCGGTGGGCGCTGTCCTCTGGGACAGCTATGTACCGTCATCGCCGTTGAATTGAGTGATTCGCTTGGGGTTTTTGGGCGACAGTGAGTAACGTGATTCCAGGCTGTCTAGCTCTTCCAACACCTTGACTAAGCGCCGACGGGTCTCTGGTTGGCATTGAATCAGGGCGTGAATCAGTTCTTGGACCTTACCGTCCGCGCCAGACTGTGTTCTGCGGATTTGTTGCTGACGCGGAATATTGCTTATGCCCACTTGATCGAAGACTATCGTATTCCAAGCGTAGGCCCATTTCGGTTTCAGTTCATCATTCGGGGAAGGGACCAAGGCTTTGAGTTCGTCCTCGTTGCGGACCGGGACTTGTACTACTTCCACGTCACGATTTTGCAACTGTTCCAGCTTTGCCATTTTCTTCGACGTGGGCGGAGACGTTACTACGACCTCGATGACCCGCACTGGCCGCAAGTCTTTATCCAGCAACGCCAAATCGGGTATGCAACCACCGATGGGTTGCATCGAATCGGGAATCACCACACGGTCAACGCCCTCTTTCAGGTTGCCTGATATACTGCCGTCGATCTTTTTAACGGCTACTGCATCATTGTTGTGCAAGGCATCCCATAGCAAGCCCACAGCGTATTCGTGGAGGAATGACACAGGAAATGCCGGACTACCGACGTTCCTATCCCATTCGGCTCCGGGCAGCATCGGATCCGACATGACCTTTACCTCGTGTAGTAAGTGTAACGAACCGTCCCTGGGCGAGGGCAAGCCTATAAAAAGCCCCTCTCCCGCCGGGAGAGGGGTTTGGGGTGAGGGGCGAGGGCCCCTAAGCAGCGATCAGATCTTTCGCTATGGCGTCGGTCATGATGCCGTTGTGGGCGTCCAGGTGGGCAACCACGTCGGCGGTGGCGGCGGCCAGCAGCTCAGCGTCCAGGCCGGCGGCAGCGTCGGTGTAGCCAGCCTCGGCCAGCAGGGCGGCGGATTGCTCGCGAACCTGCTCCAGCGACCAGGCGACCTGCGCCTCGCTCTCGGTGACGTCCTCGGGGAAGTCCACGTGGGAGCCGCCGGCGCCCAGCTTATCGTAGCCGCCCTTGTGCCAGTGGCCGCGCGCGCCGTGGGGGTCAAAGCGAATGATTTCCACGCCCTGAACGTCCACGCCGAAAGTGGGGCCGCCGAACTTGGCCCGCAGGCAGCGCAGGGGCCAGCAGTACAGGGTAACGTCGCCAGTCTTGCTCAGCGGGCGGATCATCACCTTGCCCAAGTAGGACTCGCCATCAATCATAGTTGCCATGTTTAAAATTCCTCCAGATGGTCATCGTTGGGATGAGATTTGCTGGAGCGCATGCTATCACAAACGCCAACAACACTGCTCCCCTTGAAACGGACCCGATTGGGGTGAGGGCAGAGGCTTCCCGCTTGACGTATAATAGCCGGCGCGCCCAGGCGCACAACACACTGAAGGGAGCAGATGTCCAATGCCCAGCAACGCTGAATACATCGCCATCGAGCAGAAATACTACGCCCAAACCGTCCGGCGACGCCCGGTCGTCATCGTGCGTGGCGAAGGCTCCCGAGTGTGGGACGCCGACGGCAAGGAATACATTGACTTCGTGGCCGGCTGGGCCGTGGACAACCTGGGTCACTGCCCGCCCGTGGTGGTGGAAGCCATCACCCGGCAGGCCGCCACCCTCATGCAGACCTCCAACCAGTTCTACACCCTTCCCCAGCTCGACATCGCCGAGATGCTGATCGAAAATTCCTGCATGGACCGGGTGTTCTTCTGCAACAGCGGCGCCGAGGCCGTGGAGGGCGCGCTCAAGATCGCCCGCCGCTACGGCAAGCTCCACAAGAACGGAGCCTATGGAGTCATCACGGCGCTGAACTCCTTCCACGGGCGCACCATGAACGCGGTGGCCGCCACCGGCCAGCCCCACTACCACGAGCTGTTCGAGCCCATCCCGGAGGGTTTCACCTACGTGGACTTCAACGACGTTGAGGCCGTGATGAACGCCACCACCGAAAACACGGTGGCCGTCATGATCGAGCCGGTGCAGGGAGAGGGCGGCGTCAACATCCCCGACGACGACTACTTCCAACGGCTGCGCGCCTGGTGCGACCAGAACAACATCCTGCTGATTCTGGATGAGGTTCAGACCGGCATGGGCCGTCTGGGCAGCCTGTTCGGGTACCAGGAGTACAACGTGGAGCCCGACGTGATGATCCTGGCCAAGGGGCTGGGCTTCGGCGTGCCCATCGGCGCGTTTCTAGCCAAGGAGGACGCGATGGCGCTGACCTACGGCGACCACGGCAGCACCTTTGGCGGCAACCCCCTGACCACCGCCGCGGCAGCAGCCGGCACCCGCTACCTGCTGGACAACGACATCCTGGCACACGTCAAGGAAATGGAAGTGGCGCTGAAGGACCGCCTCAACGGCCTGAAGTCCAAGTACGGTTTCGTCAACGAGATCCGTTGCAAGGGCCTGCTAGCCGCGGTTGCCTTCGACAGCGACATCATGCCCCAGGTCATGGACGCCGCCGAAGCCGCCGGCGTGCTGCTCAACGGCGTGCGCCCCAACGCAGTACGCATCATGCCGGCCCTCAACATCACCGAGGCCGAAATCGACGAAGGCGTGGGCCGCCTGGACACGGCGTTGGGGAGCGTGTAGGGGGTTCGGCCTCACCCCTGGAAACTACCGGTAGGCAGAAGGGACTCCCCTCACCCCCGGCCCCTCTCCCGGAGGGAGAGCTAACAAGGGTATGTATTGGCTGAAATTGGTTGGGTGAGGAGCTTGGAAGGCGCAGGGGGTATCCGGCATCTTGGTTGTGACGAAACCGGATGCCGGAGGTCTCCCCTGCGCCTTCCCAAGGAAGCCTACCAAATGCAGCAGATGATTGGCACGCATTTGCCGCACCTCGCTCCGCCACAGTTGACCGGCCTGGTTCTGTGGGTGTGCGGCGCTATCCTGGCCGGGAGCGCCTGCCAGAACGCCGTCGCGTCCGCCCTCTCGCCCTGGGGCAGCTGGAACAGCCGGCGCCAGTATCTCCGGGAGTGAGTATCTCCGGGAGTGGTTGTACGACGGCAGCGACCGGGCGCGTCCCTGCCAGACCGAGCTGGACGTAAGTCTCTGCTTCGCGCCGCTGCTCCGGTGGGTGCTGGCCTGGTGGCGCTCCGGTCGGCTGGCGCTGGCGATTGACCCCACGCTGAAGGGAGACCAAACCACCGCCATCGTCGTCAGCGTAGTCTGTCGTCAGCGTGGTCTACCGGAGTTGCGCCGTCCCCGTGGCCTGGCGCATCGTGCGCGCCAACCAGCCCGGGGCCTGGATGGACCCGATAGTGGAACTGCTGAAAGCCCTGGCCCCGGCGGTGCCCAAAGAAATGAACGTGATCGTCCTGTGCGACCGAGGCTTGGCCAGCCCGAAGTTGTGGCGACAGATCATGGCTCAGGGCTGGCATCCCCACATGAGGTATCCCAAAAGCATCACCTTCTGCGCCGAGGGCGGCCGCCGGCTCCCCGCGCGCGCCTTCGTTTCCCGTCCGGATACCGCTCCCGTCCGGATACCGCGTGGATCGGCAGAGGCGCCGCCTTTGGCGCCGCCGCCGCAAACGCCGTTGCACCCTGCTGGCGGTCTGGTACGCCGAGCAGCAGGAACCATGGATCATCCTCACCGACCTTCCGCCGGAAGCAGTCGGGGTGAGTTGGTACGCGCTGCGCTGCTGGATCGAACTGGGCTTCAAGGCGCTCAAGAGCCTGGGCTGGCAATGGGACAAGACCCGCCGGACCGACCCGGCGCGCGTCTCGCGGCATTGGCTCGTGTTGTCGGTGGCAACGCTGCTGGCCCTGGCCTATGGCGCCCGGGTGGAGGACGCCAACGCCCGGAGGATTGCGCCTGGCAATCTGCGCACACCGCTCAATGCCCTGGCTCCTACGCACCTTAACCCTCGGCGTCGGCCGGGCCGGACCGTCAGCGTCATCCGCCACGGCATTGACTGGCTGTGGCGGTTGCTGCTCCGGGGCCGGCTCTGGCGCCGCGTCTGGCTGCAGCCCGAACCCTGGCCGGAACCCAAGCCCAACCTGGAGATTACCCGCCATGCCCCTTCGTGATAATCCCATACATACCCTTGTCAGCCCCGGTAGGGGTAGGGGTAGGCGAGGCCAATTTTGAGTATAAAATCAGGGTAATTTGCACGGGGTAGCGTCATCATTT
This sequence comes from Dehalococcoidia bacterium, assembly GCA_965220105.1. Taxonomy (GTDB): domain Bacteria; phylum Chloroflexota; class Dehalococcoidia; order Lucifugimonadales; family UBA3495; genus Bin87. The sequence continues at coordinate 1,952,134 of OZ244811.1, forward strand.
GCACTGGGTAGCGTCATCATTCTCGAGCCAACATACTCTGATGTTCTGAACCGGATCCCTTCCCTGTGGGCATTGAAAACCTTGCTATACCGGTCTGCAACGTCTCCGAGGTGGCCTTATTGACCATCTTTTAAGAGTGTCGCGGTGGTATCTGCTATGCCCGATGTTCAAAATAGCCGGGTCAGGCCACATTTTGCACGAGGTAGCGTCATTGTCCAAATCCGTGACTATCTAGTATGTGCACGGGGTAACGTCATGTACTCGGCCGCTATCCTATCGTCATTTGCACGGGGTAGCGTCATAATTTGAGCACGGATAGATCAATATACAGAATGAAGTAGATCGCCAACTACACCGATTGCGTTTCATTATCTGCACGGGGTAGTGTCATTATCTGGAATTCGCTGTCCGTTCATCCGCACGGGCTGGCGTCAATGCTAGGTGGCAGAATCCTCATGGTGCTTCCACTGCCTTCCACCACACGCAACTCTCCGGAATGTTCCAGTTGGCGGATGACCTTTCGCGCGTCCGACAGGACGTTGCGACGAGCGCTACGCGCCGAGGTCGGGAAGCACCAGGCAATGATCTCGTCTTCCGCCAACGTCGGATATCGCTCCGGATCATTGACCTGAGTCCAATAGCGTCGCCGTCCTCTCCCGACCGGAAAATGGGTTCTCCCCGGCTCGAACCAGCGGTAGGCCAGGTTCAGCAACGCCCGATACCCTGCCGCGGACTTGATCCCCCACTGACGCAGGTCGCCGCTGACCTGGGGGCCGTTTCCAGAGCCGGGCGGCAGGTCAACGATGATGCTGATCAGGTCGTCGAGTTTAGCCGGACCTCGTGGGATGTCGGAGATGTTGACTATCCGACGTGAGCCGCCCCGACCGGTTTCCGGATCATACCAGGGGATTCGGGCGGCTGGGGATTCCAGCGCCTCGAACGCCGCCATCAGACGTGGCCAGTACTCGTTGGGCCGGGGCTTGCGCCGGCTAGGATACAGCCAGTCCAGCATCTGGCGGAGTGTGACCCGCATTGCTACTGGTGTGTGGGCATCTCGGGAGTCCATCGGCACCGCCAGCACCGATTCCACAAACAGCCTCAGCGGCAAGGGGGCCGCTGGTCCCCGGCTGGTCGCTGGCGCATCGCCCAAGTCGTACAGGGCCAGCGGCAGACAAGGCCCGATAGCCGTGGATTCTTTGAATCCGGGGAGGATGAACTGCTGCCGCGCCGCCTCGGACTGCTGAAAACCGGAGAAGGCCAGCTGGCTTGTTTCGGAGCCTGTTTCCGGCGCGATGTGGGCCACGTGAGCGGCTATCGTGAACAGTTTGCCGGCCTGTCGATCTCCCGGAGCAACCTGTGCCAGTTTGGCCGGTATGATACGGCCCGTAGCGCGGGCGTTGGGTGTCACCAGCTGCGGCCGGTTAAGCCAGGCCACGTACAGTATTTCCAAGGGAAACCCGTCTCTGGGTCTGTCATCAACCGGCAGGCCGTTCCAAAAGGCCAGCAGGTCGGCAATGCGTATCGCGATGGAGAAAGTCTCGTCCGTGGCGCTCACCGTGCCTGATGAAGAGACCAGTCGGCCAGTGTAGTCCACCACCACGTCGCCGACCGAATTCAGTTTTATCCTCGTTTGCGTCCGCGGCTCCCTCGACGGGCGCAGCGTGTCAGCATGGCGTCCATCATCGGTGTCTGGGGCTCCCTCGGTAGCCAAACGCTCGCCAAAGGGCTGGTGGACGGTGCAGATCACGTCCACCAAGCCTGATGCCTCCCAGTCTTCGGATTTCGTGATCAACTCCAGGATGCTCCAAGCGGCGGTTCGGATGACGTCGGGAGGACACTCTCCCGACACCAGCCATTGGGCCAGGGCCCCCACCGTTGTGGTTTCGCCGTCGTTCCGTGTGGCCAGACGGCTCAAGATGGCGTCGCCGGAATCAGATGTCGTCATAGTTCGCTCTGTGATTGCCGTTGGTCGCCACTGGGGCGGCATCAGGGGCTTCTCCAGCCGCGGCCTCCCAAGTGCTGGATACTGCCCAACGGGGACCTGAGGGGTCCCAATCCAGGCATAGCTCGGGGGGTTCGGGGCCATAGTTGGATTTGACCATCGCCAGCTGCCAATGGGTAGGCTCCTGACGGCTGTTTCTGGATGCAGATTGTAACGGTTCCTTGCTGATTTCCCAACGAGCTCGGGCCGCAGAATGCCAATCCGTGGATCCCAAGTATCCCGCGGCGGATTTGGGCGGATGGCCAATGATTAGAACGGTGCAATCGGCGGCAGTAGCCCAGGCGTCCCACGACGCCATGAAATCCCTCACCTGCCCTCGGTCGTTCTCGCTCGCCCCATAGACGGCGGCCAGTGAATCCAGTACCAGCAGGCCTGCGCTCACGTCTTCCACCACCTGCCGCAATGCCCGCCCCAGCGGTGTCAGCGAAGGAACGTCGTAGCGCGTTGCCGCGGTCCACAGCGGGCCGTAACCGGCTAGGTCGAGCATCTTGAGGTTGTCGAGGGAGGACGGTTGGCGCCACGGAGCCGGTCCGCCGCTGATCTGCGACAATCGCCGGGCCATTTCATCGGCGCGGTCCTCCCAAGTGGCATATACCACGGCCGTTCCTCCATCAGGAACCGCTTTGCCCAGCCTATTATTACAGTCGCGCATATGGTGAAGGTCTCTGAAGGCGTCTTCGGTAATGACACTGCATGGCCCGAGCCTGATGCCGCCGTCTCCACCACGACCATCCAATGGTCAGGGCAGGACTGCCGCGAGGTAGCCACCGCAGCCGGCATAGTAGCCGTCTGACCTCGGGCACGGTCAGTGGGATGAGCTCTCCCGGGAGCATTGCCCCCCTTTGCCAGCGCCACCATCGGCGTAGGACCGGGTCACTTCAAGGAAGGCATGGACCAGTAACGCCAGGGTGATGTGACGGTACCACCCGACCCACCGCCGCACCGGGTATTCGTCCAACCCCACCTCCTGTTTGGCCGCTTTGAAGGCATCTTCGATGATCCACCGGGCGCCAGCCACGCGCACCAGTTCCGCCAGCGGCGCCTCCCCTACACCAAAACAGGCGTAGTAGGCCAGGTCCTCAGGATCGGTGATGCTGCGACGCACCAATCGCCAATGCCCCTGAGCCGGCTCTGACCAAGGCCGTAGCGACACTCGGCTCCAATCGTAGCGGCGTGGCCCTTTGCAACCGTCCCCAGCGCTCAGACGTTGCCACTGGTCATCGGGTATCTGCTCGGCCAACCGCCGCGCCGCCACCGGCGCGGCGCCACGCTCCGTGTCGGTCCACAACGGCTCATTACTCTTCACCGCCAGCACGTATGACCGCCAGCACGTATGACCGCCAGCACGTATGACCGCCAGCACGTATGACCGCCAGCACGTATGACCGCCAGCACGTATGACCGCCAGCACGTATGACCGCCAGCACGTAGGGTAGGCCCTGCTCCTCCAGCCATCGGCGCAGTCGGCGGTCATTGCCGTACACCGTATCCCCAGTTACCCAGGCAAAAGGCACACCAGCACCCGTGGCTCGTTCAATCACCCCCTGGGCCAATTGTGCTTTGGTATTGTGCTTTGCTACGGAAGGCTACCGCTTCCGCCACCCCGGCTTCCCGCCGTCGCTCCCAGTCCTCCGCCCATTCCTGGGGCAGGTAAAGCTCCCGATCCAGCAAGGCTGAGCCATAACGACTGCCATAGGCCAGGAACCCCCCGATCTGACAGTTCTCTATCTTCCCCGCCGTGCCGCTGTACTGCCGCTTTACCCCTACCGACTTTTGGCCTTGCTTGAGGAACCCCGTCTCATCCACTACCAGCACCCCTCCCGGATCGCCCAGATGCTCCACCGACCCCAGCAATCCTTTCAGGTACGCCAGAACCCGCTGGCGAGACTCACTGCGGCTAAAACGAGGCGCGATACGCGCGTGCAGCGCCGGGAGCCCAGCTTCCCAGTCCAGCACTTCCCTCAGCACCGCCTCCCCTTCCACCAACGTCTGACTCAGATCCAACCCCTCCCCTCTCACCAGTAGTCATGAGTCTATCCTATCAAACTAAGCGCGACTGTAATATTAGCTAGGCTTTACGCAATTCAAGCGGCGTAGGCAAGGGAATCTACAAGTCGGTGGTACAGTGCGACCGGGAGTTCCTGAATGTCGGGGTCAGCGACCGACAGTGAGAAACCTTCCGACGCCAGCCACAGGTGGCGACGCGCCAGGGCGATGGCATCCACGAAGGTCGGCGACGGTTTGTCGTACCAAGCGGCCTTGCGCTGGGTCATGGGGCGCCGTTTCTGCAACGCGTGGGCGGCCAGGGTGGTCCAGGAGAAGAGTCCCAGTAGGGCGGGCGTGGTGCGGGCGATGGCGAGATCGGACCACTGGCGTTGTGTCTCCACACCCAGATGGGTTCGTACCTCGTGGAAGGTGACCTCCAGTTGCCAGCGCAGTACAAACCATTCCAGGATCTGGGTCGGGTCCGCCGCCGGGTCGGTACAGAGCAGGGCCTGAGTGGCGAAGGAGCCCTGGGGGTCTCGGATCAGCACCCAGCGAATGAGGACGGGGGGCTTGCCGGAGCGGTACCAGACCGCCGTCTGGGAGGTGAGTTCCACGGCGCGGGTGATGCCGTCGTACCAGGCCACCTCGGCGCTGGCCCAAGTTACATCCGTCTGCGCAAGGAAAACTTTCAGCGGCGGCCGCCGCGGGCCCTTCAATGGCGGGCGACCGTTCTGGCCAGGTTGACGGGGTGGCGCTGGCGCATACAGGGCGGCGTCCAGACGCAATCTGGCGATCAGGGTAACGGGTTCACGGAGGGACTGGCAGCAGTGGAGCAAATCCAGCACGGCATAGCTGTTGTCGCCCACCAGCGCCAGGGGTCGGTGGGGCAGCCAGCGGCGCAGTTGCATGACCATCTGGCGGGCCCAGTCGGTGAGCTTCTTGTGCTGGCGTCCCTGCTGTTGGTAGTAACGGGTCGAAGGCGCCAGCACCGTGAGCGCCGGCAAGGCCCAATGGCGTCCGGCCCATGGCACGTGGCCCAGCCACATCAGGGAGATCCAGCGCAAACCGCTGGCCTTGACCACCTGAGACCGGCTGGAACGCACCGGGTCGCGGTAGATGGCCCGCGCCCTGATCTTGGCGCCGCGACGCCGTTCCAGGGTCTCGTCGATGCCGAAGATCAGTGGGCCGTCGCCACCATCCAGGTGCTGGAGCAACAGCGCCAGCAGGATGCGCGCTGCCTGGCGGGACGACCACACCGCCCGATTGAGCACCTCGTGGTAGCGGGCGTAGTCGCGCTGGTCGCTGCGGCCCATGACGCGCAGTGCCGCCGCCACGGTGCGTTGGCCCGGGGTCAGGATCGCGCCGACCAGCAGCAGTTGGGCTTTCCGCCAGGTTGGGCTCGTAAACAGCGTTGCGAAGGGAACGAGAACGGCTACAATGGCATCGGGCAGGGTGAGCATGGCTGGGCCTTTCCGTTGAAAGTGGGGTCAGGCCAGCTTACCCTGTCTTTATACTTTTTCTAAATTATGCGTAAAGCCTAGATTAGAGATCTGGCCGGAAAGCCATTGGCCGGGTTTTGCACTACGCCAAGTAGACGTATTACAGTCGTATAGGGCGTGATGGTGTATGGGATACGTTTCAATAACCCCTTATTACATCGATAATAGACATTAAGAAAATAACGGCTTGTGGAGAATCGGGGTTCCCGGCCAGATTTCTAGGGCAATCAGTGATGCCCGGGGCTGGTGCAGGGTGATAGCGTACATCTGTTGGCCCTACTCCAGGGCACGGTCACTGCCGCGGGTTGACGAAGATGGTATCGGAACCGGTGCCGGCCCTGACCTCCTTCATTACGCCGGCGACCACGGCAGCTTTGAGGACGTGGTGGCGGCATTAGGTCTGGCCGGCCAGCTGGTACAGGGTTTTCACGTAATTGGTGTGGGGAGCACGGGCGGGCGGCTCCAGTTCTTTTCCACAGGCAACGCAGCTGTGCATGGCTTTCACCTCCGGGTGATTTATGGTGTTGCCTGAATTGTAGTGAAAGAGCCCCGGGACTCGTTGTCGTTATCCCGGGCCGGAGCAACCGACGGCCGTCACTGGTGCAGTGTTATGCAATCCTTTGCATTGCAATGGATACCATTCCATTCCATTGCGAATGTATTCCATAGGAATGGTATGGATATCATTAGTATGGATACCATTGGGCTGATCGCCCCTGGAACTGCCGCGTCCGGAGGTGGGGTCACGAGAGCGATTTGGCCCTTCCTGGTACGGGACCTGTGGTCGGATCGTGGACGGCATCGGGTTTCCGGCCCCGGGGAGGGCTGTAAAATAGTCTTCAAACGGCCGCTTGCGCACGGATGTTCGCCGCGCGATAATTGTCTTTATCGCGCAGCTTTCAGCCCTAGAAATCACCACGAAATCGCCCCTCCGGAGACCGCCCTGGCCACCGCTGCCAACAACCCTGGGAATGACCGCCGCCGGCGTCCCGCCCGGCCGGAGATGACCCCCTGCCGCCGGTGAGACGACACCGCATCGGCAAGGAGATGCCGGCCGTGATCCACCCGGATCCCGATCCGGCCGCAATCAATCTCTGCCGGGACCTAGCGGCCGAGACCGACGCGGAGGCCGTCGTCCTCTTCGGCTCCCGGGCCGCCGGCGGCTGGGATGAGCAGTCCGATCTCGACATGATCATCGTCCATCCCGCCGCCGCCGAGGATGACCGCAGGAAGGTCCTGGGACAAACCTTGGCCCGGCTCGGGGAACGCCACTACCCGGGCCACGGCGATTACGACAGTCCCCATCACGGAGTGGCGGACGGGCTGATGGTCGAGACGCCGCAGAATTACCACGCCTGCAGCCGCACCCTGAACCACGTCATGGCCCGGGCCGCCCGGGAGGGCCGCATCTTCACCAGGGACTCCAGCGCCGCAGGCCGTTTCCGCCACGACGACGACGTCTCCAACGAGTGGAAACTGGTCACACTGGAGCGCCTCCAGCGCGCCTCCCAGGTCCGTCGCAGCATCGAGCGTCCGCGGGACGGCTTTGCCTGGTACGCCGAGGGCGACCCACCCGCTCGCCGACACCGCCTCAATGTCCACACCAGCCAGGGGCGAAACGCCCACGAGCTGCTGTGGAACTCGGGAGCGGCGCTCCTGTCCATCCTGAGTGTCATCTACCCTCGGGACTCGGTGGCGGAGATGGCCACCGCCATCGCCGACCACGACGCCGGCTGGAGCTACGCCTTCCGCAGCGACCTGGAGCGCATTGACCAGTACTCCGGCTGTGGGTGCGAGGTGGTGGTGACCGATCCCATCGACGACGTGCCGGCCATGTGGCGAGATCTCGAAAGTGACCGTATCGCCCTGTGGGAACGGATCCGCGCACTCAGCGGTTACGACCTCACTCAAGCGCAGTCGTCCTCAGATTCGCAAACTTGATCGCCCGCCTCCCATGCCCCGAACGACCGTGCGCTATTCCAAGCCCTGAGACCGCCGCCGGAGAAAGTCATGACCACCACCGTTGGCCAGCAACTCGTTCCCCATCAACGCCCGTCAATCCCGGCGCTGCGGGCCGACCAGGGGAGTAGAGTACCGGGAGGTGGTGTAAGAGTTAGGCGGTTGGCAAAACGCTGACCACCGCGTCATCCTTGTGGAATCACAACAACCCAACCAAGGAGAACGACGGTGGTCAAACACAGCATGGATCTTTTGGAATTATTACGCAAGCGTGGTATGGACGGAGACGTGGACTTTCTGCGGGAAGCACTGCGGGTCCTGGTGGACGGCATCATGGACGCCGAGGTTTCCGCCCAGATCGGCGCTCAGCACGGCGAACGCAGCCCGGAGCGGGTCACCTACCGCAACGGCTACCGCAACCGCACCTGGGACACCCGGGTCGGCACCATGGCGTTGCACATTCCCAAGCTGCGGGAGGGCAGCTACTTCCCCAGCCTGCTGGAACCGCGGCGGCGCAGCGAGAAGGCTCTGCTGGCCGTCATCCAGCAAGCCTACGTGGAGGGAGTGTCCACCCGTCGGGTGGATGACCTGATCAAGGCCCTGGGTTGCGACGGCATCTCCAGCAGCCAGGTGTCGCGCATCTGCGAGCAACTGGATGAAGTGGTGGAGAGTTTCCTGGGTCGGCCCCTGGACGGCGGTCCCTACCCCTACGTCTGGCTGGACGGCCTGACGCAGAAGGTTCGGGAGGGCGGCCGCATCGTCAACGTCTGCGTAGTGGTGGCGACGGGGGTCAATGCCGACGGGCAGCGGGAGATTCTGGGTATGGACGTGGGCGCCAGCGAGGACGGCGCCTTCTGGCTGGCCTTCCTGCGGTCGCTGACCGCTCGGGGGCTCAGCGGGGTGGAACTGGTTACCTCCGATGCCCACCAGGGGCTGAAGAACGCCATCGCCGCGGTGTTTGCTGGAGCCAGCTGGCAGCGCTGCCGCACTCACTTCATGGCCAACCTGCTCACCCGAGTGCCCAAGCGTGCCCAACCTGGCGTGGCCACCATGGTGCGCACCATCTACCAGCAACTGTCTCCCGCCGAGGTCCACGGCCAACTAGACCGAGTAGTGGAACAACTCCGGGAGCCCTTTCCCCAGGTGGCCGAACTGCTGGCGGACGCTGCGCCGGACATCCTGGCCTTCACGGCCTTCCCAGTGGCCCACTGGCAGAAGCTCTGGTCCAACAACCCGCAGGAACGGCTGAACCGGGAGATAAGGCGCCGGACTGACGTGGTGGGCATCTTCCCCAACCGGCTGTCGGCGCGGCGCCTGGTGGGCGCGGTGCTGGCCGAGCAACACGACGAGTGGGCCGAAGCCCGCCGCTACCTCACCATCCCCAACGCCGCCGGCAACGAGGCACTGCCGGAGCCCAATATGCTGGACGCAGCGGCCTGATCAACATCAACGAGGATGACGCGCTTTTACACCTATTGACGGGACGCTACCACCAGGGGGTGGCCTCGTCTCTGGAGTCGGTCCTCTCCGACAACACCCGCCGCGTCTACGGGACCCAGTGGCGCATCTTCACCAGTTGGTGCGGCGAGGTGGGCCTTTCTTCTCTGCCGGCCGAACTGCTCACCGTGGCCCGCTACCTGGCCGCCCGGGCGAACTCCGGCGCTAGCATCGCCACCATCCGGCTGGCCACGTCGGCCATCTCGAAAGCGCACGAGTGGGCCAAGCTGGAATCGCCCTGCCGGGACCCGGGCGTGCGCGCCTCTTTGAAAGGATGGACCGGCGGCTCTCGAAGCCCCAGCGTCAGTCCGGCGCCCTCACCGCCGACGTGCTCGCCGTCATCCGCCTCACCGCCGTCCAGCCCCGCAAACGCGGCCGCGGCATCGAGACGCCTGATCAGGCTGCAGCAAGGGGGAAGTTTGACGTCGCCCTGGTGGCAGTATTGTCCGACGCGGGATTGCGCCGGTCCGAGGCGGCCGCGCTGACCTGGGGCGACGTGCAGCGCTGGGACGACGGCTCCGGCCGCATCACCGTAATTCGTTCCAAGACCGACGCCGAGGCCCAGGGCGCCGTGGTCGCCATCACCCCCGCCGCCATGGAGGCGCTCTCCGCCATCCGGCCGGCGGGGGTGGCCAGCGACGAGAAGGTGTTTGGGCTGTCGGAGTCCCAGATCGCCCGGCGGGTCAAGGCGATCGCCAGGGCCGCGGGGTTAGAGAATTGGGAGTTCTTCAGCGGGCACAGCGGCCGCGTCGGCATGGCCCGGCGCATGGCCCAGAACGGCGCGCCCACCCACGAGATCGAACGCCAGGGCCGTTGGAAGCAGGGCGGCGGCATGGTCGGCCGCTACACCCGCGGCGAGTCCGCCGGGTCGGCGTTGCGGTACCTTTAACCTTGATGTCGAGAAGATTCACCGACTTCGGTTCGTGTTTTCAGGACGAGAGCGCAGGCGTAACGAAGTCATCACGCATAGTGTAGGCGGCGGAAGAACCGGCTTCAACGAGCCGGTCCAATATGTACAGGACGTCGCGACGCAACGACGGATCGGATTTGAGGCGTGACGGTTCACCGTGCACGTGTCGCCCGAGCCCAGACTCCAAGTAAAACACGGTATTCCCGTTGCTGAGCAAATCTCCTGGCACACCCTCACGAAGGATATGCGCCACGATCGTAAATGCACCAGGTAACGCCCTTCTTCCAATTCCATCCAGGTATCGGGTGTATGCCATCAGGATTGGTGGTGCAGCCGGGAGTCGAGCTATTAGCTCATCGACATCCTCCGCATGACCCTCCAGCCGGTTCCAATGACGTACTCCTTCTTCCCATGGGATGCCGAACAGGATTTTATCGGTCAACGACATACCCTTGGAATGCCTATCGGCGATCGAGGATGACCATGATGTATCAATAACCCGGTCGCCTAGCGCGTTCCAGATATCCCAGAATCAGGACTGGTCATCATTCGCCAAGTCTTCCTGCGCAATCAGGTATGTGGCGAAATCCTCAACGTCGGAAGGATGCGATGCCACAGCCTCGAGAAAAGGCTGGCAGCAAATCAATGCCTCAGCACGGGGCAGCGTCAGGATGAACTCGCAAACCCGTTTCACCATTGCCAGATTCGTTTGGAATTGCCAGTCCACATTCCGGTCCTGACGTCGCGACGCCTTGGATTCGACTACCGCTTGAGACATGCTCAAGTGGAAATCTCTGGCAAGAGTCGAATCGGATACACTGGCCAAAATTGATGAGACCGAGATTACTATGGACCTGGCCGGCCCAGTCCTGAGGTCCAGTGAAGCGATCTCCACCTGAGGATCTATCGTAAGGTTTAGGAAGGCCTCTCTGACCGTGGCTGAAAAGGTCCGCGGGACTTCGGTGTCCCTGTCTCCAAACAGCCGTTTGGCTCCTGCGATTAGTTTGCCAATCCGGTTATTTAAGCGACCCCTAGCTTGGGCTGCCCGCTTTTGCCGTTCAAGAAATGCCGTTCGTTCTCGAAGCTCATGCTCAATGAGAAGGCGTGCTCGCATGGTAAGGGCACCGGCGCAGCGGAACAACAAACCTTGATGATCCGATGCCAGGTAATTTCCCACTCCCTCGGCGCACCAAAGCACCACCTGTTCTGAAGTGTGCGTCAGAGCCGTCGCTACTGCGGCGAGAACGTCGGGATTGTCGGGTTCAGACGCGAGAATCTTGGGTAGAACATAGGCTGCAGGGCGATCGGCTTTGCCAGCGTGAACCGACATTCGGACCATGGGATCGCTGCTGTCGTTCTCTCGTTCAAGTTCCAAAATGGCGGTGTCCAAACACCACTGACGATCGTCCTTCGCCATTTCATCCCAGTGATCTCGTATACAGAGGACGGCCACGTACCCCACAGCATCGCCGTCAAAAATGGTAGCTGGCTGGTGGCGCCGTTGAAGCTCTTTGGCTTGAGCGAAAAAAGTCCGCCACTCAGTACCATCGCTGTCCTCGTGACGCCGTTCCCACTCTGCGCGCCCCCAACCAAGCAGCTGCAGGGAGATACGGACTTGCTCCTGCTCTTGAGCACCGTCGTCCAAGTAGTTCTGTAGGTCCTCATCCATATCTTTGATTCGGATGCTGTACCCCACCCATTCGTCAGTTTCGCTTGGTGGCGATGACTGAACCGAAACAGGAATCTCCTCACCGAGTTCCCACCTTCGAGTATCCATTCGGTGCAACGCTAGTAGGAGATGCCGATCATCTTCGGATCTCTCATCCGCATTTGGCATTCCCGCATAGTGGCTGTCTAGAATTTCACACACTTCTTGACGCTTGCCTGCGAATTGCAATCTGCAAGCTAGAGTTTCGACGCTGTGCTTTCGGTGTTCCAACGCGTTTGACTGCTCACGTTCGTTGCCATAAAGTTTGTGCATTGGATCAAAGCTGGGAAAGGCGGATAGGATGGCCGCATCTCGTTCCTTGACCATCCTGCGGAGATCCATCGGGAAAACCTCCCGAGCAGTCAGCAAGGCAAGGGCTGTTGTACCACCGGACGTGGGGTAAGCATTGCATACGCTGGCGATCAACGCGGTGGTCATCACACTGTTGCTATCCACGAGTAACTTCGTTAGCCAAGATTCGATGGGGGCGCCGTTTTCGCACAATTCGAGTAACCACGTCTCCAAGGCCATCAACGCACAGTGGAGTACGTTTGGGAGGACCGACGTACCCCGGTAAGCCATCCAAAGACGATCATTCGCCCACTGTACGACCTCACCGTGCCCCGGCACCGAGAGGGTGAGACGGAAGGCAGATTCTAAACTAAAGCCAAGGTGAAATGCGCAGATGGTGGGGGTCAAACGACGGAGCCGGGTCGTTCTCCAAGTACGGATGAGAGGGATTCACGGGCTTAACCCCAGCTGATCATGATCGCCACTTAAATGTACATCCCACCTTGGCTTTAGTTTAGGTGGTCTGGGGCGGCTCTCCTTTCGCCGTACCATTCGGCCGCATGGTTAACAAGGCTAAGCAACAGTTGTACGCCAACCTCGGGATGCCCTCTCAGCAACGGCAAAAACGGACCATGCAGCGCACTCTGCGGAAATAGATCAAACCCGGAATCGCTACTCAACCCAAAGGCGTAGTCAATATCCATTGGCGGGGGGAACCATTCGCATTCGTGGTTAATGGCATCATCCGTCAGACAGTACCTGGAGAGCGCGAACTGGGTCATCAATTCTAGATAATCACGACAGGCCGGCCAGCCTTCAACCCCTGCCAGTAGGACTCCAGCCAGATCATCCAAAGTTGGTTCTCGCCGATCTGCGCTGTTCATTGCTCTGTTGATCAGATTTTCAAAACCCGCCGCATTACAGCGGGGAACCTTTGCGATCACCTCGAGGATCTGCTTGCGTGCCGCATCGTCCCGCCATCCGTCCAAGAGATCAAGTAGCCTAAATGCAATCGTCCCCACGGAAATGGCACCAGCAGGCATGGGGACCGGTAAGCTCACACCTCGCGACCAGTCCTCAATCAATCCCGATAACAATCTGGCGTGAGTTGGGATCAGGTCATCTACATTATCCGCGACCAATTACAAGATAGCAGGCCAAGCTTCCCCGTCTGGTTCAAACCATAGTGAAGGTAGAATGTATTGATCGCCAAGCCATCCCGGGTTCTTTTTGCAGGCGACCCGCAGCAAATGTATTACCCTGACCAGCAACTCGCCGTCTTGTGCAAGCAGACGGTCCTTCTGACGAGAAACGAAGTCTCTGACTGAGTTGGAGCGCAGCATTGCAACGAGAACGTCATCTCGGAAATGCTGCGGGATAGCTTTATCGGCGTAACTGGACAGGACGAATTGGTCAGCCCTGTCCCTATCCTGTTCCAAGGCTCCGGTCACCCATTCTCGAAATCCGCGACGGATCGCGGGGTGCTCACCCACAAATTCAGCTATTGCAACAGCTTCCCATTGATGAGTCGCGACCAACAATTCGGCCCAACGGATGATCGCCCAGTCCTCAATGACGTCGTGAACCGGAGCAACGAATCCATTGGCGTCCTTACTGAGGACGCCGTCTTTATACAGAGCATCCAGCGCTTCAAAGTCCATGGCGTCAGTGGGGACGAAGGCGCGCAATTCACGGGCGCGCTTTTCCGCCAGATCAATGAGAGTACGTTCACGCCGATCTGGCATCCCAGCTACAGTTAGATCGTCACGACGAACTATTTCATTCCAGCACCTCTGTCGGAAGGCAATGACGTCGGAGGGTAGGTCATGTTCTCCTAGCCAATCCAGCTTGGCGGCGAGGTCTAGAAGGAACGGATTACGCAGGAAGTCCTTGATCCTGGGATCCGCGAACGGCACCCTGAGTACCGGCAGGGACGTCGCAACCTCATCCAGGTCCAAATTGCTCAAGGGAGGTACGTCAAGCCTGGCCGGAATCAGATTCCCTTGGTTGAAAAACGAAGACACTGCAGCCGCAGCCGCATAGTCTCTGCAGGTCAGCAGCAGGTGGACGTTCCCACACTCTTCGGCGATTCTGATCAGGTCAGCAAACGCGTCCCGCACCGGATGTTCCAGCAGGCGGTCGACGCTCTCCACGTGGATCAAAACACGCTCCTGCACGCCAAGCAGGGTTTTCAGTTGCAGCCCTGTCATCCGGGCCTGAAGCACATCGTCGATGCTGCTCTTTGCGAAATCCTCACCCCTGAAGGACAGGCATTCGTGGTCGCCTTGGTTCGATAGGATTAACGACTTGGCAAGAGCTGACTTGTCGCCGCCCGGCGGGCCGGTCAGTACCAGCGCACGGTGTTCAGACAGAGCGTCTACCGCCGCCCGCTTCAGGTCATTGCGGGCGAGCGTTACGGATCCGCCTATACACGAATGGGTCCCGTCCAGCACTAACTGAGTATGGTCGCGCAAAGCACGTAGCTGGCTCTCCGCCGGGTCAAGCGCCGTATGTCTCGACAACAGGTCTTTGGGCAAGCCACTCCGCGTCAGGGTTTGGCCGTTCATAGCGCCGGCGGCCGCGATTTCCAACAGCTTCGACCAAGTGGCGTCAGCTATTTCTAAGCGGTTTTCCAAAGGACTCGCCATAGCCAGCATTAGCTTCGCCATCCCCTCTTGCTGAGCGGTCGGCGTGGTCAAATCCCAACTCAGCAGATGGACCGACTTGAGGAACCTCCAGAAATCCTTATCGTTCAGGGTCTCCGGATCCGGTGGGGCCACTATGTTCTTGATTACCGAATGACAATCGCGGACCTTTTTGGAATACAGGCCGCTTTTCGCCATCCGGTCGGCGAAATCCATCTCGTCCGATGCACTTCCGGCACATTCCAGCAGTCGCCCCAATCCTTCCTGCAGCGCCTGGGGAGCGTTGAGGGTGACAAGCACAAAGGCATCGCGGTCTGGATTGAACCGATTGGTGTTTTTGAAATCTTTCCAGAATCCCTGGAACGTTTCCTTGCAGTCGTTGGAACTGGCCGTGGCATGGAAGGTCCGCTTGACCTGTATCGCCAGCTTGTGCTGTCCCTGTTGGGCCGACGAGCACATCACCAGCAGGTCGTCCGTTTGCCATCCCAGACGCAGGGTCTGAAAGGCAACTTGGTCCACCTGGCAATCCTTGAAGACTGGCGGGATGCCGCGAGTCAGCAGCAGAACCAAGGACATGGCCCCCACCTGCTGCTCAAACGTGGTTCCCGCACCGCCGGTGGCCAACGGGCTCGGGACGGTTTCTTGCTGGTTCGTTCCGGTTTCCTCAGTGGGATGTCGCGACAGGCCAGCCCGCACTCACGATCCAAGCTGCTGTAGGCCAGCGGTTAGTTAGATTCAATCCGTCCGTTCACTCCACGATCGTCGTCAATCCAATCGCCGCGATCTGCCGCGCCGTATTGGCGAAGTGTCGCACCTCATCCGGCAGCAGCGAGCGGCCCAGAACCTTGGTCTCCCGATAGGACAGCCACTTCTTGAGAACTTGGTAACCGCCGAGCTGGTAATTCCAGACGGAGGCGGGAACATTGCGCCAGTAGGCCCGGTCGTTCAGGTACACGTCGAAAGTGGAGTCGCCCAGCGTCAGGATGGCGTCGCCCAGCGCGGTACGCTCAGCGGCGGTGTAGTCCCGTGCCACGATCCTGCCCTGGCCTGGCATGACGGCCTCGCCGGTGCCGAGGTGTCCCCAGCCGGCGGATACCGCGAAGTCGTCGCCCACCATGTTGCCGCCGTCCGTCGTCATGGGCACGGCGATGGCGGCGAGTTCGGGACGCAACGAGCCGGTAGTCACGCCGGCGACGGGGGTGTCGGAGTCCAGCAGGACGGCCAGCTGCCGGCCCCGTGCCGCCGATTCTGCCAGCGCATTCGCCGCGCCGGCGGCGACTCCGTCGGGCCAGCCGGGCAGAGGGATGCGCGGCCACTCCATGCGGAGGGCGCCGGCGTTGGCGGTGCGGTAGGCTGGATCGTGCAGCGTGGCGATGACGTGGTGGAACAGGTCCTCGACGCCTGCGCCCATAGAGTCCAGGTAGTGTTGCGCTGAGAGCGACAGGTTGGGGCGGTGTTGTGTACCGCCAGCGCTGATTCCGAGACCTTCATCCACAAGCCACAACGGCATGAAGCTGGACAGCCCGTTGCCGAAATTATCTGCGAGGTGCCGACACAGCGTACCTCGGGAGAATTCGGGTCGCGATTCTTTCCCACGAACCTCAAGCCACAAATTCCCCTCAAAAATCTCTTTCTTGTAGTCGGCGCGTTTTTCATCGAGTAGCTTCGTATCTGCCTCCCAGTACAGCCATCGGGTGTCGAATGGACGGTAGGCATAGCGGACGAAACCATCCTCGGCGGGGCCGCCGCGTTTGAGCAGGGCGTCTCGTACGGCGCGGGCATTGAACCGTGCGGTGGACTTCATCACGCCGGGATAGCGGCGCGTGATCTCCTCGTGGCTCAGGTCGGTGTTGAAGTAATCGGAGACGCGTTGCTTCAGGCGGTCGAGGTCAACGTCAACCAGGAAACCGTCGCGGCTGGTTTTCACGCCGGGGAACGACGTGGGGAACAGGTCGGGCAGCGCCGGCCAATCCTGCCAGCCGTCGCTCACGGCGAGGTCGGCGAACGGCAATCCGAGGGACAGCAGCGGCGCAACGCCAGCGTACAGGTCTTGGGGCTGGCTGCCCGACGTGGCCACAAGTTCGTCATGCTTGGACTGGCCCCACAGATGGCGGAAGCCAACAGATTGCGTTGGCGCATGGTCCGCCTTGCGCACCAGCGTGGCGATGGCGGTGCCAACCTGGATGCCCACCGGGTCCTCGGGCGTGGAGAAGATGCTGGGGTCGGGCGCACCTTCCGGCGTTGTCTTGCCCGTCTTGTACTTGTCGTCGTTGAGGCAGTCGATGCGGATGGCGTCGAAAGCTTCGAGGTAGCGTTCTCGCATCCCGGTGAAGGAGAGTCCGTCCAGCCACGAGTAGTTGGAGATGAAGCAGACCACGCCCTGTCCAGTCTTCTCGGCGATGCGCCGCTCGGCCATGCGGAAGAACCGGACGTAGAGGTCGTTGAGTCCCTGTCCCTCTGGAGGCCGCACCTGTTTGGTCGTTCGGTAGGCTTGGGACAACTCGCGTTCCTCGTCCACGGCCATGCCTGCAAAGCCGTTGTAGGGCGGGTTGCCCAAGATGACCAGCACCGGCGTGTCCTGCTTCACCCGTTCGGCCCGTTCCCGTTCCTCTTCTATTTCGGGGAACGGCAAAGGCTTCTGCACCGTGGGTTCCCAGCCGGTGAGGGCGTTGGTGAGGAAGACGCCGGCGCGTTCGTCACTGTCTTCGGACAAAGGGGCGTCCAGTTCCTGCATGGTCAGGCCCACCTGCAGATGCGCCACCACGAAGGGGGCGGGCATGATCTCAAAGCCGAAGACCCGCTGGGTGGCGGCCTGCTTCACCCGCGCACCGACCAATGCGCCCAAGCCACTGCTCTCCAGATTCGAGGAGATACGGCGGAGAACCTCGGCCAGGTACGCGCCGGTACCGCAGCAGGGATCCAGCACATACACGTTCTCGCCGGCCAGCCCGTCGGGGATGCCCAGGTCGTCCTTGAGCGCTTGGTCCACGCGGGCGACCATGTAGCGCACCACCTCGGCGGGGGTGTACCAGACGCCTAACTGCTTGCGAAGGTCAGGGTCGAAGGCCTGCAGGAAGGGTTCGTAGAAGTAGGGCACGGCCTCGCCCCCGCTGAGTTTGGCGAAGAAGGCACCGCGTTCCACGCGGTTGAGCGCGGTGGCCGTCCAGTCCAGCACTTCCACCAGTCCCAAGGGCTGCAAGCGTCCCGGGTCGGAAATCTGCTGGAACAACGCGCGGAGCACCGGTGCCCGCAGGTGCCAGACGGCATCGTGCCAGTTGAAGAGGCCGGACGGCGGAGGCGTCTGCCGCGCCCAGAGGACCCAGGCGGAGAAGATCCCGTAGAAAAGGGTCTGCACCAAGGTGGAACGGAAAAAGGCGGCGCCATCGTCGCCTTCGAAGCGCACGCCCAGGGATTCTTCCAGGGCGGTGCGTACCGTAGCGAGGGACGTCGTGTCGCTGGCCACTTCGACTCGCGACAGGCCGTCACGGGCGTAGGACGCCAACAGCCAGGCCACGTCCTTGGGCTCGGACAGCGAAGCAGAATGGGATAACACTCGGCCCAGGTACTCGCCCAAGCCGGCGCCAACCTCGTTGGCGAAGGCTCGTGGCCTTTCCAACCGTGCGTTGAACTCCGTGTCAGAAGCCGCAATCCGGAAGGTCTCCAGCCGTACCGGCCGGCCCGACGCATCCTCCCCCATCAGCACAAAGTCCCTGGCATTGGTGACCAGCACCCGCCGGTAGCCATCCCAGTAGCGGCTCACCTGGTCGCCGGAAGCAGTCAGCCAGGCGTCATCGGCTACCGGCTTGACCTCAACTACGCCGCGCTCCGGCTTCTGTCCCGACTTCGGTTTCCCTTTCTGCACCTGCTGGGTCGTGTACAGGCCGAAGTCGGGATGACCGGCGCCCTGATCGGCCAGCTCCTGCACACAGAACACCTTGGGCCTGAGCGCGCCGCCCACGGCGTTGAGCAGGTTGGCCAGCGGCACGTACAGGGAACGCTCGTTGGTGGCGCCGCCGGATCCGCGCACCAAGCGCAGTTCGGTAAAGTAGGCCTCGACGGCTTGTATCAGTTTCCGGTTCGTCATACGTCGTGAACTGCCGCGACAGTTAATCTCCCAATCGTCGAATCAGTTCCATTTGGGATCTGATGTCTTCCGCCCTTTCTTCGCAAAGCTCGGCGAACGCCCTTAACAACCCTGCCACATAGGGAAAATCGTAAACTATGCGGTCAGCGTTGACCCGGTACCGCTGGGCCCTCTCTATCTGTTCGGCACCACCGTTCTCCAGCGAGTACACACCTTGCTGGTTGAATAAGCCCTGTTGCAACCCATCCGCACCCGCATCGGTGCCGATCTTTTCCAGCACTTCACACACGGCGGACGACGGCCAAAAACCATCCCCGTCGCCGGGCGCCATCGATAGCAATTGCCCAATCTCCAGGTCACATTCGTCCAGCAGCTCGTTTGCAGAGCAGAGGGAGCGTACGTCCTCGACCCAAGCGCTCAATAATCCAGCCGCTATGGATCCCTGTTCATTGGCTCCCGGTATCCGACGGAGTCTGCCAAGCACCCGCCGTGCAATGCTTCGCTGTGCCTCTCGTGTATCAGCACCTTGTTCCCCAACATTTGCGGCTTTCCCATAGGCCAGCATAACAAGATCTGCGAAGAATTCAGCAGAATTGATCGCCGTCCGTTCTATGTTGGGTATGCCCCGCAGGCTCCATTCCAGCATCCCGAAATACATGATCTCGAGCTGGACCTTTTCTTCTATCGTGGCATCGGCCCGTTGGTCCAGCGCACTGAACACGTCCGAAACGGCTTCATGCAAAAGGCTCTTGTCTTCAAAGGCATCCCAATCCGCGCGGGCGACCTCATGCAACAAGCGGATCAGCTGCCGGGTTTCCAGGAGTGCCCATTGGAACTGCGCCACCTCGAATGCGCTGACCGCCCTCCCCGCTTGCAACAGCCTGTCCACAACTTTGTTCATCACCTCAGGAAAGACAAACCCTGATAGACGGACGCTGTTCCAGTAGGCTTGCCTGATGGGCGCCGGCATACCTTCCAGCAACGGCCAAGTGGAGGCGCGCAGCGGCAGCCCCATGAATAAGGTGACCGACTGATGTTCCGGCAGCTCCGTCTGTGCCGTTTTCACGAGAGCGGCGATTTCAGTTTCATCTCGCTTATCCAACATCGCGCGAAGACTTGCCAGGAAATTGGCGCCGGCTTCGCCAGAAGCAGCGACTACGCAATACCGGACGAAGGATTCGAACTCCTTGGGTCCGGGCAACAAATCCGAAGCAAGGCCACCTACGACGGCTGCCGCTCGCGCATTTTTGCCGATGAGAGTGCCCAATCCCTCCGCACCCCGAACAGTCCAGATTTCCTCGAGCGCAGTCAACTGCCGGCCTTGTAATCTCTCCATACGGATTTTCGGATCGAAATCGTCGCTTGTGCCGTCGTTATAGGGTCCCAACCAATGCGAGGATAACAACCCTTCGTGCCGCGCGATTAAGTCGCACGGGGCAAGGCATTCAGCCAGATCTCCAAACAGCACTGTCCCCGCGGATCCGTAGCGCATACTCAGCTCAAGCCGACGCAACAGCGCGACCTTGTCCTCATCAGACGCACTCGAGGCCCACCTCCTGATCAGGGCCCGAACCCGTTCCCGGTCAGGTTCAGGCAGCCAACGCATCCGTTCCAGCAGATCACCTAAGGTCGCCGGATTGTGATGCGGCCAGGCCAGGACCAGTTCAAAAGCACATCGGGAAAGTTCTCCGTTGGGTCCACTATTGGCAACGGATTCGGCCGCGTCGACTGCGTCGGCCCCCCATCTGGGACGAGAGTTAGCCATTGCGACGCGAACCCCTCCGCCAATCTGGGCTACACACAATGACCAGCCCACCTCCGGAACATCGGCCGCTACCTTCTCAAGGGCGCGGATCCTCGCGCAGCTGGTGGCTCCGGTCTGCGGACGAAAATCCCTTACTATCGACCATAACGTGGACCTGGGACTGTTCGCCCAGTTATCGCCGATTTCCACGGTCGCCATCCTCGCCAGGATGGCGACCACTCGGGGAAAGTGAGCCGCATTCCAGGCCAGCCTTTCCAGGGCCCACAACAGTTCGGTGCGCCTGGGGCTGGTTGGCCACCGGCCCGCTGCCGGGACCAGCAAATCCAGAACCACTGGTTCATCCTGGCGAAGGTCCTGTTCCAGCAAGCGTAGAAACACCTCGGGCGAGGCCTCGGCGAAATCCGGTAGGTCGTGCCGCAACGACAGCAGCTTCTCAACGCTGAGGTTCTCCACCAACTTTCTGACCAACCCGTCAATACGTTGCTGAAGCCTCAGGTTTCTGCCCCTCAGTATCGCGTCGCCATGCACCGCCAGTATCACCAGAGTCTCGCAAATTCCGGACCGCAGCGCAGCGGAATGCACCCGCGACTTTCCCAGGACGGGCGCCATCCACCAGCTATCTTCTGGCAACTCCAACGCCGGATCGGCTTCTGACAACACGTACTCTGCGGCAAAAAAGAAAGCGTCCAAATGCTCGGGGGTGATGAAACCTCCGGTGGCGAACATCGCATCCAATTTGGAGACCACACCCTGGTATTGGCCAACTTCCCACACCGGTCCATCCTCGAGCCGGGACAATTGCCGGAAGCGAGAAACCAGCTCTCCAGCATCCACACCGCCCGATAATAATCTGATTACCTCGACATCGGCGTCGCTGCTCTGGTTCCACGCTCCGGCCAGAGCCATGGGTATCAGATTGCCGGCAATCGCCTCATCCCTCGCCCAAGCCGGTTCACGGATCGCATCCAATTGGGCGAGACGGCGACGCAATATGGTAGGCGATCGGCCGGACTCGCGGTACAGCCTTTCCGCCCGTTCACGGCCGATTGACATATCGTGCAGTGCCGCTTCAATACTCGCGCGGTTGAGCCGGTCCAGAGTTATGGTAGGCGTGGGATCTACCGGATTCCGGAAGCGAACGATGATGCGAGGTACGCTCTCGTCCAGAGACCCCATCTCCCGCTCGACTTCCCTGCTGGTGGCGACGGCTATAATTGGAACTGTTTTCACCCCGCCGAACCGCCTCAGGCCCTCGGGAGTGTCAAACACAACGGCACGACTTGTCAGATCGTGGCGCCTCAATGATGGCGACCAGCCGGCGCAGGCCAGGAAAGCCAGGGCTTCATCCACCGAATCCGCCGCGATGGTCAACGGTTCAGACGACCCGCTGTTCAGCCAGTAGTCGATATGCGCCGCATGAGCCTCAACCGCCGGATCGAACAGCTTCGTAGAAAGCCTGGGCGCCGTCACCGCTGCCCAGTCCTGCCAGCACCTCTCCAGCGACCGGTACCCCTCCACTGAAATGTTCAGAAGCTCTGCAAGCCAGATCTGCGCCGTTGCCGAATGTTCCGCCCACTGCTCCAGGTCGCTTGCGTCATACGCTCTGACTTCGCGCCAGTGCCCCAAGGCCGTCTTTTCCTTCACCCACTGATCCTTACCAGGCCAGTTGCGGGCAGTGACGAATATGAAGGTATATTCTGCTCTCTCTTCCGCTTTGGGAATTGCCCTCATGCGGTTCGCATAGTCCTTTTCCGCTTTCCGCTTAATATCTTCCCGTGTGCTCAATTCCCACCCGGACTTTCCTCGAGGAACCCAGGGAGTAGCGACGGCAGCCTCAACGAGCCCGTCCCAGCCATGTCGTTCCGCGTTGTCATACCCCGGGAAGTCCACGCGTTCCAAGCCCTCGCCCACCGCGTGGACCAACTTCCGCATCAGGACCGGCAACTTCTGGCGTGAAGCGATGTCTTCTGACCACCGCTCGATCTGGGCCGCCCGGATGACAGCCACATTTGGGGTGTAACGACCAACTGTTGCCGCTTGACCCGGTTGATCGATGTTCTTGCCTTGGAGACTGGATTGCACTGCTAGTAAATCCTCATGGTCAACGCCAAAGGCGCGTTCAAGACGCAGAGCCATCTGGCGCGACAAAGCCGCCTGGCCATTCAACAGATTCGACAGTGCCGGTCGGCCCACTCCCAATAATCGGGCCGCCCCAGTTACGGAAACTCCGGGCGGAATGACGTGGTGACGGATATAAAACCCGACGTGGTCATACGAAATCTCTGGCTCAGGCACAGTCGCCGCCTCCAATGATCCAGCCAATAATGGCTGATTGATAGTTGTGTGTAGCGTATCACGCTACACCATTGATTGCAAGATCCGTAAGCCGATAATCCTGCGCTGATGCACTCTGCAGGGACGGGTGGTTTGTGCGCCCTAACCGGCCTACCGTTAAATACGCGCCCCTCGTGCGCCGGTCAGCCTACGCCCGGCCATTCGAAGACAAGCGGCAACTCATCCCAGTATTCCGCCAACGGCGGCAGATCAGGGAGTTGATTTCCCAGCATACGTACCCAGTCAACCTCCATCTCCGCTCGCAAATCCTGTCCTTCCAAGTCGGTCAGGGTAAATACTGGCAAACCTTTGTTGCGACATTTCTCCACGTACAGTTCCGGAACCCGATTGGAGTGCATCATCTGTTCACGCCTTCTGAACAGATTTACGACGTCGTAGAGGTCCCGGGGCAGGCACCGGTCCCCCAGTGCCCTAACCTTCTCGGCGAACAATTCCTCCAGACTATAGCAACGCATCGACGCCGGTTCCTGAGGATCATCCGGGTATTCATGGAAAATCCGTCGCCACACCGTCGGACACACCATCCGCTCCGCATCGGCGACGGTTAGGTCGAGCTTGATCCGAACCGCCGGCGCATTGCGCGGTCCTCGGTAATAGATTCGGCCCTCGGCGGATGTGCCATTGTCGCGCATCTCAAACCGCGGCTCCCGGCTCTGAAAATCTATACCCGATTCATCGCTGACCCTTTGCAGCATTCGCGTCAGCGCCGGCAGCACCGCAGGGGCGTCGGCGATGCCGCCAGGAAGAGACGTGAAATCCAGGTCCTCCGAGAAACGGTAATCTCGCAGGTAGCACTTCTTCAGGCACGTCCCGCCTTTGAAGGCCCACCAGTCGGTCAGGTCGGGGTCCAAGCCGATCCCCCACAACACCCACCCGATCACGTAGTCCTTTTCAACCACCTCCGGACGCATGCCCCACCGTTGGACCCTCTCGTTGAGCTCCGTCTGACTGATCAACGGTGGCACTCCCTAATTGACGTTGCCATTCACCCGAAGGTTCCAGCGCCTTGTCACCGACCCCTTCCGCGGTAGGTCCGGATCCAACATGCTTATACCGGCGGTGACACCGTCCCGGCACTTGCCGAGCAGGCTGGGCGAAACAACGTCCAGCTTCTCCAGCAGATATCCGAGCCGTTTGTAGGCCGCCCCGTTGCCGACCTTCATCATGTAATCATCAAGGAGCTCGTCGTTCCGGTGCTCGCCGCGGAAGTACTCGTTGACCACCTCTGCCACGTGGCGTATTCCTCCGCCGAGGGATGGTTTGTCCAACACGTCAACCACGGTGTGCGTGGGATCTGACACAGACACCCTCATACGATCTCGCCAGATCGGCCGGGTGCCAAAGATGCGCTCCGGCGCGATGCGCCTGAGCCGGAAGGGAAACCCCTGGACCTGCGTCTCCGCACTGCGCACCCGCCGCGTGGTGAATACCACGGTCTCGTGGAATATCTGATCGGTAAGATCCCAGTGTTCACACGCCGTCCACCCGCCCAGGTAACAGTCCGGCCCAAACAGCTTGGCTGCCACCACCCAAGGATCCTCCCGCCATTCGGAGGGGGATTCAGCCTCCAGAGATACAGTGGCATAGAGCCCCTGATGAACCCGCACCAGCCAACCACGCTCGGTCAGATACGCCAGAAACCGCCGTGCCTGCGGTATGCTGAAGTCCAGTGCGCCGGCCGCCTCACGCACCATGAACGGAGACGGAAACTCCCGGTGCAACCTGGTCAACAGGCGGCGGTTCCTGCCGGAAATCCCCGCAGGCGATGCTGGTGAGTTAATCATGGACTATTGCATCCCAGCTAATGGAATGTTATGTACTTATAGTATCACATACCATTATCATCATGCCGGCGCCGTGAACTTGGCCCTAGACAATCGACGCCGACGCTTCGCATTGAGGCTGCCACGCCTCCAGGGAAGCTGGCCGCGCTGAACGGCCTGATCACGTGGCTGCCTGATAAAACCAGCGGCTTGGCCGCATCCGGAACTGGCGGTCGCGAGCACCAAGTTGGCGACGACATGGTTGCCCCTTTCGACGCGCATCACCTCACCTAAAACGTTACCCGACAAAGGTGGTTGCTTCAAGTAAACTGCTGCCGACTCTTGGACGGGTATCTGCCTGACCAAGACATTGGCTATGGTGTTGCCCATCCGTAGTTAGCGCGCGAGCCGCAATCAGCGCAGTAGGGCATCTCGTCTCCCGCAGCGAGACGTGCCTCCCAAACAGCTCTATCGCCGCAACCTCTGTTGCAGAATCTTCTGACCCACAATCCATCCTCCGGGCAAGAGGCATCAGTAGTCGCCCAGACGAGCTCTGGCTTCCCATAATTCTTACCGTTTTTCGTCCAGTACCACGCACTGCGCGTGATTCCATGGACATATGGGCGGTCGCCACGGATCGCAGATCTTACCCACGCTCTCCTGGTTTCATCACCCGCGATGAACCTGCCATTGTCCCTGCGGCAGGCGCAACGATGTCTAATCGGCTGCCATCCGCAAAGTCCAAGATTCTGTCCCCAATCTCCCAGATTATGTCCACGGCTTGCTTCACAGCCATGTCTATAAGAGCCGCCTCAACGTCCAGTTTCGTCAGGTTCCGCCTTCCGGCCTTATTGATGATGACGTAGCGCAAATGATCGCTCACCCATCTTCACTTTGCCTCAGCGTGCTCAATTTCACAATCCCAAAAATCGGATATCGTCTTGATCTCCGGCATCGAACACCTCGGCAGTTAGAATCTGAGTATGCGGGTTTGGCTTACCGACGACGAATTTGGCAATAGGCCTACTATAAAGGGTAGCATGCGGTAGATCGGTACAAGTTGAGCCAAATCCACCGCCTGATGGGTCATGCTTACTATCAAGGATGTCTATCTGCTCGTCCTGCCAACGCTTATTAATGCCGCTGCGGTGACCAGTACCCTCGCGTCAAGGTCAATGCAGTCGCGGCTCTACTCCGTTTCAATCCGCACAAACTTTGGCGACACCGAGCAGACGTAACATTTATTTTGACACTCACCGTAGTACTGGTTCAATCTGGTTTTGTAGGGTAGATATGTTGGAGCTTACGGCGAGCATCTTGGGTGGAAAACCGCCAGTCGATGGCTAATCTTGCTGCGTTGCGCTCGCGTTCGAGCGCCGCAACCTCTCGCCGCAGCTCCGCCTCATCGCTGATACGGCGGTTCAGACATCCCCTGCTGAAGACGCTCAACTCGATCTCAGCCATGTTCAGCCAGCTGCCGTGGGTGGGAGTGTAATGAAACTCGAGGCGTTGGGCGATGCGTCGAGCTTCGGATGGCTCAAATGCTTCGTAGAGCGCGCCGAGCTGGTGGGTGTTGAGGTTGTCCAGTACCAGCCTGACCACCTCGGCATCAGGGTAGGCCTCATCCACCAGCCACCGCATCTGGTGCGCGAAGTCCACGGCAGTGCGGCGCTCGGTCACCTCCACAGGTCTCCAGCCACCCCTCGGCTCACAGATCATGAACAGGTTCCGGGTCCCGTTACGCTGGTACTCGGTGTCATAGCGTGCCACCCGTCCCGGGGCAGCCTCCAGGGGCGGACGCACCTCCCCGGTCAATTGCCGGGAGGTCTCGTCGAAACACACTACCGGACGCTCCGGGTTGTACGCCGGTTGGTACAGGTCCAGCACATCCTCCATCCGCGCCACGAACTCCCCGCTCACCTTGGGGATACACCACTCTTGCTTCTTCCAGGGCTTGAGTTCGTTTTTTTGAGCATCTGGCGCACCGTCTCCAGGGAGCTGCTATCGGCAAACTCCAACTCCACCACCTGGTCGGCCAACAACTGGAGTGTCCAGTGCGTGTGCCCTGCGGGCGCTGCGCTGCACGCAATGGCGATCAGGTGCGCTTCCTGCTTGCCGTCCAGCTTGCGCTCCTGGCCCGGCCGCGGTCGGTCATTGCTGGCGGCCTCAAGTCCTTCCTCCACGTACCGCTTCCGCGCCCTGGCGACCGTGGCCGCGTTGACCAACAGCACATCGGCTATCTCACGGTCCCCAAGCCCTTCGTCAGCCTTGAGCAGCGCCAGCGCCCGCTGGACGGTGCGGACTGACGGCTTGCCCCGGTGGGACACCTCATTGAGACGGGAGCGTTCGGACTCGGTCAGCTCTACTTTATACTTGATGGCAGCCATGGCTGGGCACTTCCTCGCAGAAAGATCATACCCAAGTATGGCTGCCTTCTCATATTCTTACAAATCTAGCTGGGAACGGTAGTAGTTCGCCCAACAGCCGTTACGTAAGCAAGTGAGCATAGAAACCCTAATCGGTCCTCGTGATTAGCGGACAGCCGTTCACACTAACGGATGAACCGATACATCGCCGTTCGTGCGCCATTCCTCCAACATTTCATCCAAGTAACCATGCTGAAAACGGGGATCCACAAGCCCCCAGATCTGTTCTCCCGCTTCCGTAAGGAGCAAAGGCCCAACGCGGAAACTGCCATTTCTGTTGACGGAGATCTCTACCTGAGTGCTCCCGAGATCCAATCTATAACGTTCCCCTGCGATCATAGGCCAAGAAAATCCCTGAGCCTGTCTTGCGATTAAGCCTGCAGCTTGCAATGTAAGGCTTTCACTCACATCTGGTCGCCAGAGCGTGCTGCTTTCCCGCAGCAATATCAACGGGTGAGGTCTGGCGGTGCCAACCCAAACATAACCGCAAAGTCGGGAAAACAGTTCCGCTTCGGATGGCGACAACACATCCATGATCCCGATCGTGCGCAGAGAGTAAGTCCCCGGCTGTTGAATTTCACCGGCCAACAAACGGGCCCACCATGTCCGCCGCTCTTGGTCATCGGCGCCCACTTTCGACGCGGCAGATAGCCAATGAGTAGACCAAGTTTGGTTGGGTTCTACCAGGTTACCCCAGTCGAAATCCGGCTCCAATATCCGGATAGCCTGCTCGACGGTAAGGGGGATGTTGGCCAATTTGTCGACCGCGTTGTCGCGAAGGGCCTGAAGGGCTTCACTACCCAATCAGGCGCCGATACTGGACCTGATTCCCCGGGCGGTTTATTCAACGCCGCATCAAAGAGTCTGCGAAACAACCCAGGTGCATCAACCGCTCTAGTAGACCAACCGCTTTGAAATGATGGGAATCCGTCTTCACGCCTTGCTTTAGACCGACTTCGCTGGAGAACCAGGACGAAGCCAGCAACTCATCATTTCAAAGATTTCGGACCACTAGCTACATCCGCGATAACTTTTGCGCGCTCGCCCCATTCCGGCAAATCGTCAACCATACGACCCACTCCTGGTCTGCTTGAAACCTCAATCGGAAATCGTCAAAGGATAATAGTATTGTCTCAGATCAAACCGCCGGTGGTTCGGATAACGCCTGTTACGTAAATCCCGCCCTGCGGGAACGCGGCCCGCCAATCCCAACCGTCATGGCTCGTCAGCCGGCGCTTCTGACAAACCCCCCTGCCAGATTGGCCAGGACACCTCCGTCAACCTCAGGAAACAGTTCCACCAAACATTGTGGCGTAGCGGCACTGAGGGATCCTACCTGGCGGCGAACACGTGCCGCGGCTCCCAGGGGGCCTTCCGGCAGCGCTTGGACCAACCGTAGCGCGTACAGATAGGACGGCATTGATACCGGTATGCTGATTCCGTATGACGACTGAACGTGCAGCGAAAAAGCGACGGCAACTCCTTCCTCAAGGTTGTTCGCGTTGCCTGGGATGGGATTAAGCAGGTGAACCGTCTCGTGGGACATCTCGAAGACTACCGTGGGCCAGTAATGTTGTCCGTTCCGGCTCAATTCCACATAAGCGCCGTCCAGAGCTGGGGTATTCCGCAGACAGGGGCCGTAGTCAGTGAACTGCGGCTGGTAGATCTTTTTTGAAGCCTCGCGGGGCCCCAGCAAAGACTCCGCCATCGCCAATAGCTCCAGCTGCAGTGACCACAGTCCGACCGGGTCGTTCACGGGTTGCGTTGCCGGCAGTCGCATGGTGCTCAGCATCCCATGCAACTACAACGGCGCATTGCACAATGCGGCCATGAGATGCCATCTGCCTTACCGGAGGTTACAGCCACGTGGGTTACGCACTATACCGTGCGCAGCGTGGCAAAGTTGTCGGAACCGTCGACCTGGATCGCGTACCGGAACCGCAATTCATCGCTGTCGTCGCCCTGAGTCTCGTCCTTAATTCCAGTACCTGCACCGCCGCGTAAAAGCCCTCCACGTTGCGGAACACCACCATCTGCCCAACTGGCGGAGTCCGGGCGCGTGAGGTGTAGTCCAACGAAGCAGCGCCTGCTACCTGGCCAATGTCCGTCCATTCCCGTAGACCCAGCGCGACGCCGTGAATGGATGGAGGGTCATTGTAGACATGGATGGAGGTGTTGGACGCTTTGGACCACTTCGTCTCGAACTCCAACTTTCCGTGGCCGATGACGTAGCGACCGTTATGGTTCGCGTAGTTGAAAACCGCTTTTCCGGAAAGCGAGGTCATCTGCGGAGGCGGCACGTCGGATGCCTTACCCTGAAAGGGTCTGATGCCAAGTTTCTCGGCGATCATGGCTGCCAGTTCCGCGGGCGGGTGGTTTTCCGCGCGAAGGTAGACCAGGTCCCTGAACAATCCCGGTACCTCCGAGTCGTCAAAGCGCACCGGCAACACATACTCCCCGCGATCCTCAACCGCGCGGCTGAGGATCGCTCTCCTCTCGTGTCGGGGCCACATTCTCTGGACATAATCAGGCGATATGAACATTACCGCCAGGGACGCGCGTCCTTCATATACCGACTGCAACTCCTCAGCGAGGTGTGTCCCCCAGAGCCGAACTGTCTCAAATTTATCGTAGAACACGGAAACCCCACGGCTCTGAAGCGTGCGCGCCACTTCTTCTACATAGAGCCGTTGCTCTCCAGCGAACGAAAGCGCTACCTCGTATCTGCTCATCGTTTCTTCCTCCGATTTATATACCGCAGACCCGCAATGTCGGGCCCGTGACTGGCACACCTCGGCATCGTGACGGAGTTCACGGAGATCGCATCACCCATGCCGGGGTCGCTGAGAATACAAAAGAGCTGGACGCATTGGACTCGCAACATGGTGGGCAGCAGGTAGGGCTATCTCCCCCTGCGCTCCTTGGGGTATAAGGACGGAGACCGGCCTCCAGCAACTGGCCGGGAATCGAACCGTTCACCCGCTCCAGGAACGCCTCCCTGCGGATCTTGCGCTTCTTGCCCTGGTATTCCAAGTTGGCAACGGTTGGCTGGTTCATACAGCCTCATCCCCGTCAGCATCAGGCTCTTCACACTAACTATGCCACATCGCCACGAGCTTGTTCAGAGAATCCCCAAGGCTCATCGTTAAGTAACTTCCCGCGCCAGACGAGGGGTTCCCCACTCCCAGCGTCAAGGACCGTGAACATTTCACGGTTTAGATGATCAAAGTCGATGAAAATTGACACTCACGCTGCCCTCATCCCCATCTATTGGAATCAGGCCTGGCCCGTTCGCCTTCACGTACCCATCATCCCTGGTGTCAACGCCAGCGCCTATCGCTTCGGTGGATTCGGGGTAATACAGGCCGGCCTACAACGTAGACTGGCCGGAATCTATCCTTAGAACCTGTAACAGTTAGTAATCCAGTCACCATCAAAATCCCGCCGCCCTTGACAGTCGAGCTGGTGCTGGATAGGTGATTCGACACCGGCATACTGGGCGTGGTCCGCGCGGTGGCGGAAGTGCAGTGGGGGTATGAGCGGTGCTGATCCGCTCGCCTACTCAGGCCTGAGCTTGCGGCGGCATATCCTTTACCACCACCAGCCCTCCATTACTTCCCTCATTCCCAGAATCTGGGAACAGGACGTCGTGCGGAACGTCGTCATCCCAGTATCCGTACCGATCTGCCAATAGTCGCTCGATCGCTGGGAAGTCTGGAATTCTCTGTGAGCACTTCAATCCTCAGTGGTTCAGGAGAGGCATCATGGCGAGCAGCCTATTTTCGTTCATCGCATCGAGGGTGAATAAGCCAAGGGGAACAGGCTCCTCAGTCGCGCTTTCTGCCCGAAACGCTGCCCGCATCATCTCGCTCCTAAACCAAAGCCAAGGTGAAACGTGCAGGGGGATAGGGTAAATTTGTGATGGAAGTAAGCTAGCTTGTTCCGGGGTCGGAGAAGGGTTGGTGATGGGTGTGAGGGAGATAGACAGGTTCCTGCAACAATGGCATATGGATGCCAGGGATTTGCACCGGCGGCTGATTCTGGCGCCGACACCTCGGGAAAGGGAGCGTTGGCACGCCATCTGGCTATTGGCCCAGGGCTGGACGGCTTCAGCCACGGCGGATGCTCTGGGACGGGATCCCCACACCATCGGACGGTGGGCTGCCGCCTTCGGCGAGGGCGGGCCTGGGGCCTTGATTTTCGAGCAGTCCGGAGGTTCCCCCCCGCCCTGGGGGAGGCGCAGCAGGCGGAGTTGAAGGGTGCAGTGCAGGAGTTGCCCGAGATGTCCGGCATAGCAATGGCCAACTGGAACTGGAAGGTGGTGCGGCAGTTTCTCCGGGAGCACTTCGGTATCAGCCTGAGCCGGAGCAGTTGCCTGAACTACCTGCACCGTCTGGGGTTTGTCCTGAAGCGGCCCAAGAAGCGGCTGGTCAAGGCGGATCAGGACAAGCGGGAATCCTTCGTGGCGGATTACGCCGCCCGGTGGGACGAGGCGCGGCGTACTGGAGCGAAGATATTCTTTGCCGACGAGGCCCACTTCCGGGCGGACGCCGAACTGGGGGGCAAGTGGGTGCTGAAGGGAAAACCGGCCTTGGTGAACTCGACCAGCCCGCGCTATGGCGAAAAGGCCAGCTACTACTCGGCAGTGTGCCTGGAAACGGGCGAGGTGGAATGGATGGAGCTGGAGGGCAACAGCAACTCCGGAACCTCGGCTGCCTTCCTGGACCGGTTGCGGCAGAGGCACTCCGGGCCGTTGGACGTGATCTGGGACAACGCGCCAGCGCACCGCGGGGAGGCGGTCCGTGAATACCTGCGGGCGCCGGGCTTGGAACTGCGGCTAGTGAACCTGCCTGGCTACAGCCCTGACTTCAACGCCGATGAGGCGATCTGGGGCTGGGTGAGGGAGGAAGCGACCGGGAACCTGTGCTTGGGAACCAAGGCCCTGGTACAGGAGAGGGTCGGCAACTTCCTCCACGGGCTGTCCCGCCGGAAAGACGAAGTCAAGCGTCGCTGTCGCACCATCCTGCAATCAAGGGCCGAAGGGTTTCTGCGAGAATCACAGCCCGATCCCCGATGTATCGCAAATGCACATCCCACCTTGGCTTTGGTTTAGTACCGTTTCAATCTGATCTTGTCGGATAGATATGTTGGAGCTTACGGCGAGCATCTTTGGTGGTAAACCGCCAGTCGATGGCTAATCTTGCTGCGTTGCGCTCGCGTTCGAGCGCCGCAACCTCTCGCCGCAGCTCCGCCTCATCGCTGATACGGCGGTTCAGACATCCCCTGCTGAAGACGCTCAACTCGATCTCAGCCATATTCAGCCAGCTGCCGTGCGTGGGAGTGCAATGAAACTCGAGGCGTTGGGCGATGCGCCGAGCTTCGGATGGCTCAAATGCTTCGTAGAGCGCGCCGAGCTGGTGGGTGTTGAGGTTGTCCAGTACCAGCCTGACCACCTCGGCATCAGGGTAGGCCTCGTCCACCAGCCACCGCATCTGGTGCGCGAAGTCCACGGCAGTGCGGCGCTCGGTCACCTCCACAGGTCTCCAGCCACCCCTCGGCTCACAGATCATGAACAGGTTCCGGGTCCCGTTACGCTGGTACTCGGTGTCATAGCGTGCCACCCGTCCCGGGGCAGCCTCCAGGGGCGGACGCACCTCTCCAGTCAATTGCCGGGAGGTCTCGTCGAAACACACTACCGGACGCTCCGGATTGCACTCCGGTTGGTACAGGTCCAGCACGTCCTCCATCCGCGCCACGAACTCCCCGCTCACCTTGGGGATACACCACTCTTGCTTCTTCCACGGCTTGAGTTCGTTTTTTTGAGTAGCTGGCGCACCGTCTCCAGGGAGATGCTATCGGCAAACTCCAACTCCACCACCTGGTCGGCCAACAACTGGAGTGTCCAGTGCGTGTGCCCTTCGGGCGCGGCGCTGCACGCAATGGCGATCAGGTGCGCTTCCTGCTTGCCGTCCAGCTTGCGCTCCTGGCCCGGCCGCGGTCGGTCATTGCTGGCGGCCTCAAGTCCTTCCTCCACGTACCGCTTCCGCGCTCTGGCGACCGTGGCCGCGTTGACCAACAGCACATCGGCTAGCTCACGGTCCCCAAGCCCCTGGTCAGCCTTGAGCAGCGACAGCGCACGCCTCACGGTGCGCACTGACGCCTTGCCTCGCTGGGACACCTCATTGAGAGTAACTGTTCAGACTTGAGGGGATCTACAGGCTATCCGGCCTCTTGGGAGGGGTAGCCAAGCACGGATTTTCCTCTGCAAATCCATTCCGTCCCCTCAAACGTGAACAGTTACCATTGAGACGGGAGCGTTCGGCCTCGGTCAGCTCTACTTTATACTTGATGGCAGCCATGGCTAGGCACTTCCTCACACAAAGCTCATGCCCAAGTATGGCTGCTTTCTTATATTCTTACAAATCTACCTGGTAACGGTACTAGTCCTCGCTGCGCATTCACAGCTGAAGAGAAGGTCAACCTCTGACCCAGGCTGGTTGCAACGGCATGGGCACGGGCGGCATGGGCACGGGCGCATTGGCCGCCGGCGCTGCCATCCTGTCATAATCATGCGGCAGCAGCCCTTGGTGAGTCTCACAGTCCCAGCCGCATCGCAAAGATGGTTCTGTCTACCGTCAAAACAGGCCCGCTTTGGACCAAATGGCAATGTCGTAGTGACCGGACCTCCCAAAAGTAAAACCCCCGCCGTGTGAGCAGGGGCTTGGAAACTTCATCCTTCGCGTGGGGTGGGGAGTATGGCCGATTAAACCGCTAAAGTAAACCCAATCACAAAAGTTCTTGATTTTGTCCAGTTAGGTGGGCTGAAATGGGAAAGTGACCGGCAACGGGCAAATATGTGGAGACGGGCAGGCGCCTACAAGTTTATTGAGGGTTCCTCGTAATCCTTTAGCTTGTTGTAGATTTGAAGCCGGTGATGGTAGGACTCCAAAACTATGATCCGGTCGTCTGCGTCAACGTTGACAGCCACTGGCCGCCGGAACCGCCATTCAGGCTCCAGATCTGTCCGCCGCCTGGCTTTGATGATATCCGGATTGGCGTCGATGTAGGTCTGGGCCCATGGCGAAGGCTCTTGGGCGTCACCGACCAGCGCCGTAATATATTGGCCGGCGGCGGCGTAGATCTGGACTCGGTGGTTCCCCCAGTCAGTTACGTATACATCTCCATCTGAGTCCACAGCTACACCGGATGGCCCTTTGAGCGAACCCACCCCGGTGCTGGAGCCTTCGAACTTAACGAGCAACTCTCCAGTAGGGGCGAATTTTTGCACCCGGTTATTTCCCCAATCCGCGACGTAGATGTTGTCCTGACGGTCGATGCAGATGCCCCATGGCATCTCCAGATCTCCGTCACCGCCACCTCGCTTCCCGAATTTGGACTGAAACTCACCGATCTGGCTGAAACTCTGCACCCGGTGATTCAAGCTGTCCACCACCCAAATGGTTCCCCGGGAGTCGAAAGCAATTCCTGACGGTCCGTTTAGCTGCCCGTCTCCGCTGCCGGACCTGCCCCAGTGATATCGATAACTACCCTCTTCATCGTAAATGGTTACCCGGTTGAGATACTCGTCCGAAACGAACACTCGGCCGGTACGGTCCAAATCAATTGACCGGGGCCAAACGAAGCGCCCGTCTTCCTCGCCGACGGAGCCGAACTGTCCTTGAAACTCGTGGTCAAAGTTGATCTTGGTGACACGCTGCCCCAATTGTTCCACACCGCGGCTCAACACATAAATTCGACCGTTCGATCCCAGGACGAAATCTTGGGGAGCCCAAAATCCCCAGCCGGCCTGACTGTACATGCCTATGCAGTAGCTGTAGTCATACACCCGGCCGGCGGCGACGGTGGTCAGCATATCCCCTCTCCTGCGAACTATTTTGGGATCCTAAAGCTACACGAAGGACATTTGCTCGAAGTGTCCACCGACGATAGGTACAGGGTCGAGTCCCAGCCACTTTTCCGCCAAAGTGGAGTAGAAGCCACGGAAATCATAGTTGGGCGCCAGGTCTCCCTGAGTGAGATCCCCGGGTTTCAGCGACGGATAGGTCCCGTACATTCCACCATTCACCCGGTCGCCAATGGCGAACGCTACCCCAGCCGCTCCGTGGTCGGTACCAGTGCCATTATCGCGGACGCGGCGCCCAAACTCGCTGAACAACATAATAACCACCTCGTTTGAGGCGTCGTGCTCACGCAGGTCGGCGAAGAAGTCGCGTATGGCAACGGAAATTTCCGTCCAAAGTTTTTCATGTGGTCCCAGCTGGTCATAGTGGGTGTCGAAGGGCCCGTGGGAGGTGTAAAAGACCTGGGTGCCCAGGCCGGCCAGATGCACTTGGGCCACGTCTCTGAGGCGCCTCGCGATGGGATTATTGGCGTACTCTACGTTTGAAGAATAGGTTTCGGGAGCAACCCGGATGATGTCGGCTCCTCGCAACGCATCCCGTCCTGCCTGTCCCAGATATTCCATGGTCGGTCCGGCGCCGATGGCGGGAGAGTACATGCGGGCAAAGGTCTCCAACAACTGGATCCGATCTTGCTCGGAGGCGATTCCCGGATTTGATGAGAGTACACCGTATGAAGGAAGGTGGTTGACAGAAGTAACAGGAACCCCCTTCATGGCCAGTGCCCGAGGCAGGCCCTGGCCCAAGTTAACTCCCTTCAGCACGTTCTCGCCGCCAGGATCCAAGTCCCGGATGACCTTGGCGAGCCAGCCGTTAATACCGATGGAATCCGGCTCGCAGGTATGCCAGATGTCCATGGCACGAAAGTGCGAACGGGGTGAATTTTCAAATCCGATTCCGTGAATGATTGCCATGTTGCCCTGGTCGTAGATTTCTTTCAACGGCTCCGAATCGGCCCGGAATGCCAGTTGGTCATTTATGGGCAGTAATTGGTCTTCAGGGATATGGACCTTGGGCCGGTTATCCCAATACAGGGGATTGCTATAAGGAACAATCGTATTGAGATAGTCGTTGGCCCCAGTTAGCTCCAGCACGACCAGCACGGGGTCTTTATGGGTTGATGCCATTTTCATATCCTTCTACATCAGTTGTATGCGCTTGCCTAGGCAAACTGATATTCTCGCGA
Source organism: Dehalococcoidia bacterium (assembly GCA_965220105.1). Classification (GTDB taxonomy): domain Bacteria; phylum Chloroflexota; class Dehalococcoidia; order Lucifugimonadales; family UBA3495; genus Bin87. The sequence continues at coordinate 1,988,129 of OZ244811.1, forward strand.
GGCGGCAATCAAGGTCAAGATCTTGCTCACATTGTGCAACGTAGCCCTGAATTCTTCGTTGGTGCTCCAGGCTAGATCGCCACATTTTTCGGCATGGGCAATCAATTCAGAGTGGGTCGCCCTACTGACTTCCAACGGTCCCATCGCATCGAGACAAGCTGCCACTATCGCCTGGGGGGAATAATCCCCATGCACATTCACCAACACCCGTTTGACGATAGCCTGCACGCCGGGTAGTGAGATGTCTCCAAATATCCTCGCGGCAAAGTTCACCCGGCGCATCAAAACGCCGGGGTCGATCCATTCTGAGCCTGTGTGCCAACCCTCCACGCTGGGAGGATTGAGCAGCTCCTGTCCCTGCCAACCGCACTCCAACGCCAGATCGTTGAATCCTGGCTTGAAGCCTTTATAGTTGCCCGCCGTACGCACAGTGCCAACGATCAATTCAGCCGGGCTTTTCACCCGGGCGAAGCGGGCATTCTTGAAGAACTCTGAGTTGAACAACGCTCGTAGAATATACCGGATGTCGCCACGGGATTCATTGTAGGCATCCGCCAACAACTCGATGGCTTCAGGGTCAACTGGCGGTGTAATGTTCCAACTGGCGACATGGGGCTCGTCGGCGACGAAGAATCTGTAGAGGTGACGGGCCAGGAACCGGGCCGTAGCCGGTTGATCCGCAATAATGTCCACGATGTCTTCGCCATTGAAGTTCCCGGTATACCCTAGGAAGGTCTTCTCCCGATCGTCGTGGTCCTCAGGTTTGTAGTCGAATAGCCAGTGGAAACGACCGTAAGGATTACGGGGAATCTTTGGGGCAATCGTCCATCCGGTAAAGGCCCTGGCTGCTTCCCTGATATCATCCTCTGAGTAGTTTCCGACTCCGAGGGAGAAAAGCTCCAACAGCTCCCGCCCCCAGTTTTCATTTATGGCACCGTCACGATTTCCGTGGTTGTCCAACCAGAAGATCATGGCTGGCGACTTTGCAACCTCTACCAGCAGGTCGCGGTAAGTACCCAATCCGTATTCACGGAAGATGGCAATCTGGCGAGTCAGCTCCAGTGGATTGTCCACCTTGGAGTTGCTGGTGGCGAACAACTGATGCCAGAAGAGGGCCATCTTCTCTTCCAGAGGCCGTTTGGTGTTGATCATCCGGAACACCCAATTGGCCTGATTTATTGGCGGCGCCCCGGCCCCCTCATAACCCGGGAAGAACCGGTACAGCAGTTCGTCGTCTATGGCCGGCTGCCGCTCTGGATACAGAAGCTCCTCGACCACGGCTTCGTAGCCTTTGGAGACACGCTCCTCCAGTTCCTCACGGGTATCACCGAAGCCTGCGCGTCTCATTAAATGGGCCATCAATCGAATGTCTTCTTGGTGGGGCATTACCACCTCTCCGTTTATCGAGCCCAGAACACTAAGCCAGGCGCCGATTCACAACATTTTAGGATTGGCCAAGTCGAATGTCAACAAAAAGCCGTAACAGGTAACTGTTCAGATTTGATGAGGCGAATTTGCCGGGTCCACGGTCCCGCTGAAAAACACTGGCGCCCAAGGCGTAGTTGTGGCATAAAAAGACAATGGAAACGGGACTGGACCTGACCAAGGCGAGCCGGGAAACCCTGCTGGCAGTCATAGCGGAGCTACAGGACACCAATGCCGGACTGCGGCAGCGGGTGGAGAGCCTGGAGGCCCGGCTGTCCGCCGCCGGTCCAAGGGGCAGGATGCCGGGCCACAAGCCGGCTGGCAAGGGGCGTCAGCCGCAGAGAAAAGAGCTCCGGAAAAGGCGTCCCCACGGCTTTGCCCGGCGGCGGACGGAACCCGCCCGCCGGATGGAGCACGCTGCGGAGTCCTGCCCGGAATGCCACACCACCCTGTCCGGGGGATGGGTGCAGCGGACCCGGGAAGTCATAGATATTCCGGTGGCCCCAGCGGAAGTCACAGAGCACGTCTTCATGGCCCGGCTGTGTCCGCTGTGCCGGAAACGGCGGCTGCCCCAGGCCCCCCTGCGGGGATTGGCTGTAGGTCGGCAACGCCTGGGGGTCAACCTGGTGAGCCTGATTGTCACCCTGCGGGAAGAGGGGCGGCTGCCCGTAAGGACAATTCAATGGTATCTGCGAACGTTCCACCAGTTGAAACTGAGCGTTGGGGCCATCGTCCGGGCCGTCCATCAGGTTGCCCGGCATGGCGGAACGGCTGTCGCTGAAACGCTGGAGCGCATCCGTAGCAGCCCGGTAGTGCACGCTGACGAGACTGGCTGGCGGGAGAATAGAGTCAACGGCTACGTTTGGACCTTCAGCACACCTGCGGAGCGGTACTTCCTGCGCCGGGGCCGGGGCGGGGAGGTGGTGGACGAGGCGTTGGGCGAGGAGTTTGGCGGGATTCTGGCGAGCGACTTCTACGCCGCCTACGACCACTACCCTGGATTGAAGCAACGGTGCTGGGCCCACCTGCTGCGGGACATCCACAAGCTGAAGGCGCTGTACCCGGAGGATGCAGTGCTGGCGAAGTGGGCCAACGGAGTGCGGTGGCTCTACGACCGGGCCCGGGCTTGGGCAGCGGCCGGAGGACGCCTCCCGGCACGGGGAGAGTTGGTCCTGGAAAGGCGATTGCTGAAGCTGTGCCGTCCCTTCCTGGAAGACCCGACGGCGCCGCAAGCCAAGCTATGCCGGCGGATAGAACGGCACATCAAGGAACTGTTTGTCTTCGTGACGCATCCAGACACCCCTTCCGACAACAATGCGGCGGAACGGAGCCTGCGCCATCTGGTGATCAGCCAGAAAATCAGTGGCGGCACCCGCTCGGAAGCGGGCAGCGGCAGCAAAATGACCCTGGCGTCCCTCTTCGGCACCTGGCGGGCCAGGGGCCTCAACCCCTTCCTGGAAACCCGCCGGTTGCTCATTTCCCCTCAACTCTGAACAGTTACAGCCTACAGGGCAATCGCGTCTTAACAATCCGCCAATAATGTATATCTGAGCTTGTGATGAAAGGGCAGTTTCGCGTTGCTCGGTGGCTAGTACTCAATCAATGTTGGAATTGAAGGGATATAGGCGATGCAATTTGGATCGGGCGTCCTGGGTGTTGAACCGCCAGTTGATGGTGGCTCGTGCCGCATTGCGCTCGGCCGCATAGGCGTTGATGGCTCGCTGCAGGGCAGTCTCGTCGGGATTACGCCCCTGGAGACAGGCCCGGGTCAACACGCTGAACTCGATCTCCGCCATGTTCAGCCAACTGGCGTGCTGGGGCGTGTGGTGAAATTCCAGCCGCCTGACGATGCGCCGGGCTTCGGCGGCGGGGAAGGTCTCATAGAGGGAGGCCATACGATGGGTATTCAGATTGTCCAGCGCCACGCGGACCACCGGAGCATCTGGGTAGGCCTCATCCACCAGCCACCGCATCTGGTGGGCAAAGTCCTCCATAGTGCGGCGCTCGGTGATCGCCACGTGTCGCCAGCCCGCCAGGGGCTCGCAGGTCAGGAAGATGTTGCGCGTACCGCCGCGGCGATACTCGTAATCCTGACGCCGCGGTTGTCTCGGCTGCACCGGAATGGGCGGCCTGGTGTCGGCCAGCAACTGAGTGGAAGTCTCGTCGAAGCAGACCACCGGCCGGTCAGGGATGCAGTGGCTGGTCGTAGGGCTCAGCATACAAGTCCAGCACGTCCTCCATCGCCGCCACGAATTCACCCCCTACCTTTTCACCCCCTACCTTGGGGATGCGCCACTGCTGCTTCCGCCACGGCTGGAGGTCGTTTTTTTGAGCCTCAACCGCACCGTCTCATGGGACAGGGACTCCACCAACCCCAACTCCACCACTCGGTCGGCCAAAAGATGCAGGGTCCAGTGGTCGTGGCCAGCGGGCGCTGGGCTGCACGCCAGGGCGATCAAGTGGGCCTCCCCCTTGTCATCAAGCTTCCGGTATCGGTTGGCCTGGACCCGATCCTGCAACACGCCATCCAAACCTTCCTCAGCGTACCGTCGTTTGGCGCGGTACACCGTACCCTTGGAGATGTCCAAAGCGGCCGCCACCTGTGGTGCGTTCCATCCCTCAGCTACTTTCAGCAGGGTGCGCGCTCGGGCGATGATGCGCGCCGAACTTTTGCCACTGCGAATCAGCTGGCTCAGTCGCTCGCGTTCCTCCGGCGTCAACCGTACCGCGTATTGCTCCAGGGCCATGTTTGCCACACCTCCTCACAACTCGATCTTGCGGTCAGCGTAGCATTTGGAACCCTTTCACTAAAACTACCTACAATGCTGATTTGAACCAGTACTAGATCATGCTCGCTCAGGGTTACAATGAGCCTCACGATACCTTGTGATTCATGTATTGGGTGCCTTCTGAGAGGCTTGGAGTCTTGCCGATCATTTGGAAGCACACTCATTTTGTCGGTTACGAATTAAGACGCGATTGCCCTGGCCAACAGCGCCGTTGACGCTACCGATGCAGCTATCTATCATTTCTGCAACCGTATTGGGAGTTTGGAAACGGGAATTCCCCACGAGGATTAGAATAGATGATTACCGACCTGCCAACCCTGCTTCGCTACTTCGACCGCTTCCACCAGCGCACGGTGCGGGACATTCTGGCGCTGCCACCGGAGGCCGACGGTTGGCGGCCGCCCCGGGGAGAAGGCGAGAAGGCTTGGAACATCAACGAAATCGTGCATCACATCGCGGAATCCCGGCTCTACTTCGCCGGTGCCTACTGCGGTCAGGGCTGGCTGTACGACTGGCCCGTGCCCAGCACCGAGCGGCAGTCGGACTGGATTCCGGCCATCGAGAGCTCCTTCGAGGAGTTCCACCGGCGGCTGGACGACAGCCCGCCGGAGTGGCTGCAACGCCGTGTGAGGATGATAGACACCGACGGGATGCTCAGCGGCTGGCGCATCATGATGATGCTGTTCGAGCACGAAACACATCACCGCAGCCAGATAGACACCTACGCGGGACTGGAGGGTTGGGATGTGCCGCACATCTACGGCAGGTCGCGGGAGAGCATCGACGAGTTGCAGGAGGAGCAGCGCAGGCGGGCGGGGCTGTAGATAGCAACCTGCCTTGAGGCGCGGACTAGTAGCCGGACATCGTTGAACTGATGGGTAGTGGTGTACCATAAAGCCAGTGGCCAAGAAGGAACTTGAACGTGGGGTGTGGATGATGGTGAAGAGGCACAGGGTACGGCTGGCGGAGAGGAGCAACAGGGACTGAAGTCGCTGGTGTCCAAAGGGCGGGTGGCAGCCTATCGGCAGACTCATGCTCGCATCCTGCTGCTTTGCGACGAGAACCAGGTTGGCGGCGCCATGAAGGACGAGGAGATTGCCCGGGCCCTGAAGGTGGGCACTGCCAGGGTGGAGCGGGTGCGCCGCCGCGGCGTGGAGGAGGGCCTGGCAGCGGCTTTGGGGCGCCGGCAACAGCTCAATCGGCGTCAGAGGAAACTGGATGGTGCAGGGGAGGCTCACCTGATTGCCCTAGCCTGCTCCCTGCCGCCGGAGGGCCGGGCTGGTTGGACCCTGCAACTGTTGGCGGACCAACTGTTGAATGCGAGATAGTGGACAGCATCAGCGCCGCAACGGTGCGCCAGACACTGAAAAAAACGAACTCAAGCCCTGGCTGAAAGAGTGCTGGTGCATCCCGCCCCAAGGCAGTGCCGAATTTGTGTGCGCTATGGAGGACGTGCTGGAGGTCCACCAGTGCCAATACCGGGACGACGAGGTCCTGGTGTGCCTGGATGAGACCAGCAAGCAGCAGGTGAAGGAGACCCGGCTGGCCCGTCCGCCCCGCCCCGGAACGGTGGGTTCTTACGATTATGAATACGAGCGCAACGGGGTGAGCAACCTTTTCATGCTGTTCGCACCCTTGCAAGGGTGGCGGCGGGTGGAGGTTACAGAGCGCCGCACCCGGACCGATTGGGCTGAGGTGGTGCGGAAGCTGGTGGACGAGGACTATGCTGACAAGGAACGGATCGTGCTGGTAATGGACAACCTGAACACGCATCATCCGGCCTCGCTGTACGAGGCCTTTGAGCCGTCGGAGGCGCGGCGCATCGCGGAGCGGCTGGAGCTACATTACACACCGAAGCACGGGAGTTGGCGCAACATGGCTGAGATCGAGATCGGCGTGATGGCCCGGCAATGCCTGGACCGCCGCATCCCGAACCGAAGCGTCCTGCGGAGGGAGGCAGCAGCGTGGCAGGCTCAGCGCAACCGGGACGGCATACGAGTGGACTGGCGGTTCACCACCGCAGATGCACGCACCAAACTGAAGTCTCTTTACCCATCAATACGACACTGACGGACTACTAGCCCTCACCGCCTGTATGCGAAAGCTGCTAACCGTGCTCAACAGCATGGCGAAAACTGGGACGGCCGGAATCCCACCGTCGCGACCTCTTGACACACAAGACGGTTGCTTTTCGCTGAACTACAACAGCCCAGTGGTACGTTTTGCCGCCGCCCTTGACACCTAGCGCCGGTTCGGGATGTTAACAATGTCCGATTTCACATACAAGTCTGCCATTTTCCTTGTCCTGAGGCGGATCCGGCCGCTGCGGTAAGCACGGCGCTGGGGCCGGACCGTCGTCAAAATGGCAGAGTTGCTAATGAATTCGGCCATCGCTAGACTGACAACATAGCATCCCACCACGGCCAACTTCGCCGACAGAACCATCTGGACCGGGGACAACCCGGGCATTCTGTGGGGCCTCAACTCCGCGTCGGTTAACCTGTTCTGCCTAGACCCGCCCTTCAACTCCAACCGCGCGTCCAACATCTACCTGGCGCTGGCTTCGGACGCTTTGGGCGAAATCACTGAGGTCGCGTAGGATACCGAAGCTTCGGCAATGAGTTATGCAGTATCTAGGACTGGCCACACAAAAGCCGAACGGCTTTGCCTACGCCACCGAACACGACCACTCCCTGGATTCCACAGGGAACCGAATCGCTACACCGCCGAACCCTATGAGTACGCAACTACCCAACGTCTTCATTGACGCTAACGTATTGGCACAAGTCGGCCCACCACCTGGCAATGCCACTTTCCAACGGCTGGTGGATTTGGTGGACTACCGACTCATTAACGCGATTACAACCGACTTGAGTAAATCGGAACTCACCCGGCTTCACGTGGCTACCGCCAACAAGAAGCTGCAACCTATCGCAGATGGAGAATTCCAAAGGCTAATGCGCACGTTGTTCGCCGTTCAGATTCCTTCGACCAATTCGCAGGAGATTTTGGGAAAGATTAGAGCGAACATTGGTCACGGTGTGGAAGGAATGTTTTCTGCTCTCAAGGCTCGCGTAGTTTCCGTGGCCGATGTTAACCCCACTGTGATATTTGCCGACTATGACAGGGAAGAAGGCTTGTTCCACAGTAAAAATAAGCGAAATCAGTTTCCAGACGCGTTCATTTTCGAATGCCTGAAAACTGTGGCAAACGAGGGCCCACCCATGCTCGTGGTCACCAATGATGGGGATTTCGATCGTCCAGTCGGCGATCATCCCAACATGATCCTCATAAACTCAATCCCGAGTCTTTTTAATTGGTTAGGCCTCAAGATCGAAGAGCCCGAGGCTGACCTGATCGAATTCCTATACGAAAACTTAGACGTCAATGATGCCGTTTTGGAAAACGTGGAGCAGTACGGTTGGGAACTCGAAGAAGGACGCCACCTTGACCTGCGGCTTCGCTATATTGAGGACGTAGAGTATACAGCGTTCCAACAAATCAGGCCGGGAGCTCCATTCCTCGTCAGCGTCGAAGCGACGGCGTATCTGGACGGGATTGATCGTTACAGTAGTAGCGATGATAGCGTGGAGACTACCGCGAGAGCCCAAATCGCGTTTCACGCCGCGGTTGAAGTTGATGGGCAAGGGATTCCGACCGATATGACTGACGTACGTTTCTTTAAATACACGATGCACTTGGACAATGCCACGATTTGGTTCTTGTACGATTGGCCAACGTCCGTTGAGGTCGATAGGTTCTGAGGTCGGGTACGGTTCAGTTCAGGCAACGGCCGGTACGTTGATCGCGTGCGCTACGCCGTCTGCAGGGCCCCGTCTGCAACAAAATCCCCCAACATGCTACACCGGGGTCCATGGCGCTCTCTGCTTTGAGCATAAGGCGCGCCCGCAGGTTGAACCCAAAAGGCGCGTTCTGCAACAAGTACCCCGGGAGAAAGGTCGCAGCCTGCCCGATGGGAGAGAGCATCAATCCTCGGACCTGATGGTCGACGTGTACCACTTTTTCCCAGGACACCTCGACCCATCGGGAAAGCGACTGTCCCCTGGTTGCCCGCCGCCCAGTGCTACATCATCGCCAACCCGAGCCAGCACGCTGCCTCCGCCGTTAGTGATTACAACATCGCCCTCGACGGTCTTGACTTTGAAACCCGGAGGCCACACCGGCACGAATCCGTTAGGATCCGGAGGTGTCACCACACGAAGACAATTGCCCCGCAACACCAATCTGCCTTTCAGCAGTGCGTCCAAGCTCCCAGTCGGCCGGCGCTGTTGATGTAGCTCCCTTGGGAAAAATATCTCAGATGCGGCGCCGGCTTCAGTTCGTTCGTTCCGCACCTCGGTTATCTCGTCGCCGACCAGCCAGTAAGGGCCCGCACAGTTTCCGGCAGACTCCCCACTCCAATTCCATTCCTGAGAACCTCCCTGCTTCCTCACTCAAATACTCACCGGAGATACGTACAGTCTCGCCGACGCTGGCCGCCAAGTACCCGTCCTGATCGATCACGCGCACGATGTTATCCCTGATGCGAACGTCGAAACCTGGCGGCCATATTACCAACAGCCCGTCCGGCGTTCGTTCCGGATAGGTCTGGTCTATGTACGGCACGTGTAGGCAAACGCCGATCAGCGAAAGCTCGCTGTACACATACCTGTTGCCGGGGTTGACCAACAGTGGTCCCTGATGGCGCGGAAGCGCCACGGCAATGGTCTCGGTTTGCGAGACCTGGTCCGAAGACTTCTCGCCTCGCTTGGGGATTGGGGCCTTCTCATCCGTGATTGGCGTGCCATCACCTTCCGATTCCAGCTCAGTTGCGACGGTCTGAGATTCGCCGGTGCCGCGGTTGGGGCTCCCTTGGTCATTTCGACATGCCAAGGACGACGCCAAGATCAGCGATAGGATGCACAACAGCGGTAAGCACATATCGGGCCTTGATCTAGCCTTATTCCGACCAAACGTAACGGCAACGGTCATACTCGGACATTCCGGCTTATCACGGTGCTCGGAGCAATTTTGGACGTGGCCGGATGGCCGTATTGATGTGTCAATTTAGTTCGCATGACGCCGGTTCCGGTGGCCACGGTGGCCAGGTCGGCTTGTGCTATGTCGTACTCATGTCGGGGAGCCTTTTTCGCAATGAATTTGCGAGCAATTTTCTGGATCCGCCAGTGGGACTCAGGAATAATGGAGCCGGGGGCGAGGATCGAACTCGCAACCTATCGCTTACAAAGCGATTGCACTACCGTTGTGCTACCCCGGCCTGCGGACTCGGACAGCAGGGCGTGACGCTAAAGCAACACTATTATGATGTATACCAGCGGTAGCGCGAACAATCCAATTTCAGTGATGTCCCCTAAATCTAGCATGGCTACCGCATCTCCCAATTAATACCCGGTTCGGTTCGCATACTATCGGTACGTCTGCCGGCCATAACGGTCATTGCGTACCCTGTTGATACTCTCGTTGATTCCCGCAAGGGTCATTACGTAAACCCGCTTGGTCGGGAGCTCACGCCGCCAGCCCGATTCCAATTTCCTTCGCCACCCGAGTAGTCTTTCTTGCGCGGCGCTACCGGCCCCTTGGCGAGCTAGCCATTTATCGCGCGGCGAACGGACGTGCGCCAGCGGCCGTTTTCGCCGCTATTTTTAGCCCGAATCCACCGAAGGGGGCGGTGGTGGTGGCGGAACAGGAGATGAGGTGCATGGACGCGCGGTCGCCGCCGTCCAGAGCCTGCCTGTCCCGCGAATGCGGCGGGCGGAGGCCACCAGGGTAATCATTTTATCGCCAGGATTGGCTCGGTCCGGCGCGTCGCCCAAGTCCAGGTGCCGGTCAACCAGTTGAGGCAGGCCAAGATGCAGGGCCACCAGGCGGTGGTCGTCAAAGGTGATTTGGATCCGGTCCAGGTGGTTGCGTGGTAGCATCTATCGGGTGCTCTTGGTTTGGGATTGGTCTTCTGTTTCAAAACCGTTATCCCCGAAGCACAGGAGCACTTTCTTACCCCTTCAGCACGCCGCGACACTCATCTTTTCGGTGGATTGGTTCTTATTAGCAGAGATGAGAATAGCCGAGGCTCTTATTATCGGTTTATTCTCCTTGCGACAATAAGCTTGGGGCGTAACCTGCTGACGACAGTATATCTGGCCATGGACCGGCCCAATCACCCGACCAACCATCGAATATCCAACGGCTCATGAGAATGGCCGGCTGCATGAGCTGGTTGACCGAACCGCTTGAAGAGGATCACCCCGGAGGTCCAGTGGTTACGAAGTCGGATTCCGCCGAGGATGTTGCCCCGGCTGCTCCAGACATGATCGTGAGGTGTCAATGAATCCTTGGAAGTTGCTCGGCCGGGCACAACCCCCCGGCGGCGGAGCGGAGCTCGTTTTGTACCAACGTGACTCTGAGTTCTCGCTCCAAGCGGATAACCGGGAACTCATGAACAGCCGGGTTTACGGGTCAGAAGAAGAGATGGCCAGACTAGCCTGTCAGAACCTGGTGAAACAACCGAGGGCCCGCGTTCTGATTGGCGGTCTGGGCATGGGCTACTCGGTGAGAACGGCGCTGGACATCCTCGGCCACGATGCCCGGGTGGTGGTCGCAGAGCTGGTGCCAGCCGTGGTTGAGTGGAATCGGGGAGTGCTTGCCGATCTGGCTGGCCGGCCTCTTGACGACGGCCGGGCTGAACTCCATGGAACTGACGTTGTCCAGTTGATAAAGGCCGCCGGAGGTGACTACGACGCCATCATGCTTGATGTTGACAATGGCACCGAGGCGATGGTCCGAAAAGGCAACAATTGGCTTTACAGCCTGCCAGGGCTGACCGCCACCTACGCGGCGTTGCGGCGCGGCGGTGTATTGGCGATGTGGTCTGCCGGTCCTCAACCGGCATTCGTCAGACGGTTGCGCCGTGCCGGTTTCCAGGTGGATGAAGTCAAGGTGCGGGCGCGTGGTGGGAGCAACCGCAAGGGAGGCGCACATCACGTCGTTTGGATTGCAACGCGCGGTTGATGGAGGACAACCTTGAATAGTGCTGGCACGGTGGTGATATGCCGGCCAGTCACCCCCCGGCCCCCAACCCTTGAATTACAGAGCTGACTGCCAGCGGGAGTCTTCGACCTCTACGGTATTTATGTCTATGTTGTGATACTTGCGATGCTGCACCGACGACGCGTAATGCCGCAGCAAACGGAACGAAAATTCCCGCTATTCGAGGCAATCCCTTGCGTTGGGTAACGGTTTTGTTGAGGCAATGCGCCTGCTGGACCACTACGGCCTCCGCTCCACCCGTATCAATCGCGGCCAGAGCCATGAAAACGGCGTCGCCGCGCAGGCTCACTACCGCGTTCCAGAGCGAGCCCGACGCCGCACCGGTGCGGCTCATCGTCTCTGCATCACCATCCGCCGGCGGGTGAAGCCAACTCCCGGTTCCCAACTGGCCCGCTTCGCCAACTACAGATATCACGGCTGCATCACCGACCGGGACGGGGGAACCCTGGAACTGGAGGCCGACCATCGCCGCCATGCCGAGATCGAGAACGCCATCCGAGACCTCAAGCACGGCGTAGGACTCAACCACCTGTCGTCGTGGCGCTTCGCCGCCTGGCTGACCGTCCAGGTGATGGCGCATAACCTGGCCCGCTGGGCAGCGCGGCTCGGTCTGGGCGAGCAGGTGGTGACCACCAAGACCCTCCGACGACGCTTCTTCTCTATGGCCGGACGGCTCACCCGCTCGGCGCGCCGCCTCACCCTCCATCTGCCCAAGGGCTGGCCCTGGGAAGCCCAGTTCAGGGCGCCCTGGCACGATTGCGCGCCCTGCCATTTCCGGCCTGACGGCGCCGCTGGTGTCAACGCCGACGGAGGTCTGACCCGCCCACCAGACTACCCAACCGCCTCGCAGACTTGCGCCAGATCGGTCCCCGAGCGTCTCTGGCTGCATGCTGCCCTGACCATCTCGCCCAGCGCCGCCACCGCGGGCCGCCAACATCCCCTTTGCGCAGCTGCCGCACCCTGCACTCAGCCAAATCTATTGGGTCAAGCCCTAACGTCTCTCTCCCTTGCCGCTCATCCCTGGTCTGACCAACATGGCTACATCCTTTCGGTGGATTCGGGCTTAGGAACCAGAGCGTCCGGCCTAACCGCCGTCAGCATGGTGGCCTGTCGCGCTGCCTTGCCTCTCATCGGGGAACCTCTCTGCCGCAGATAGCAAATCCTGCCACCGGGCGTTCATCCCGCTCCGATTTTCAACACCCTGCTAGATAGGGCAATGGCCCTGCCTACCGGCCGGCCTACGAACCTTATTTGATCTGCAGTGGGCTGTTCCCGCATGGGTGGCTCAAGCAGCAGGAGAGATCGTACGTCGATTGGCCGTCCTATTCGAACAACTGATGGGCATACCACTCTGTTCACGCGGTTTGCACGCTGGCGGCTGTTTGCAGGCCCAACTCTTCCACTGCCATCTCGCGCATGCGGAACTTCTGGATCTTGCCGGTTACGGTCATGGGGAACTCGTCGGTGAACTTGACGTAGCGGGGGACCTTGTAGTGAGCGATCCGGCCGCGGCAGAAGTCGCGGATGGATTCTTCGGTCGCGTCCGCGTCGGGCTTGAGGCGGACCCAGGCCATGACCTCCTCGCCGAACCGCTGGTCGGGCACGCCGATGACCTGCACGTCGTCGATCTGCGGGTGGGTGTACAGGAACTCCTCGATCTCGCGGGGGTAGATGTTCTCGCCGCCGCGGATGATCATGTCCTTGAGGCGGCCGGTGATTTTGTAGTAGCCGTCCTCGTCGACGGTGGCGAGGTCGCCGGTGTGGAGCCAGCCGTCGGCGTCGATGGCGTCGGCGGTAGCCTCGGGCATGTTGAAGTAGCCCTTCATCACCATGGTGCTGCGGGTTTGAAGCTCGCCCTGCTGGCCCGGGCCGACCACGAGGCCGGTCTCCGGGTCGACCAGCCTGACCTCCACGCCGGGCAGAACCTTGCCCACAGTGGAGACGCGACGCTCGATACTGTCGTCGGCGAGGGTCTGGGTAACCACCGGCGAGGCCTCGGTTTGGCCGTAGGCGATGGTGATGCGCTCGGCGCCCATGCGGTCGATGACCTCGCGCATAACCTCGATGGGACAGGGGGAACCGGCCATGATGCCGGTGCGCAGGGAGGAGAGGTCAAGGTTGGCGAACTCGGGATGGCCGAGCTGGGCGATGAACATGGTGGGCACGCCGTGGACGGCGGTGCAGCGCTCAGCGGATATGGCGTGCAGGGTCTGGAGGGGATCAAAGTGCTGGGCGGGAATGACCATGGTGGAGCCGTGGACAACGCAGTTGAGGCTGCCCATGACGCAACCGAAGCAGTGGTAGAAGGGAACCGGGATGCACAGGCGGTCGTGTTCGTCCATCTCCATGGCGTCGCCGACGTGGAGGGCGTTGGCTACCAGGTTGTGGTGGGTGAGCATGGCGCCCTTGGGGTTGCCGGTGGTGCCAGAGGTGTACTGGATGTTAACCACGTCGTCGGGGCCGCACTGGGCCTGGCGGTTGCGGAGGACGTCCGGGTTCGTCTGCTCGGCGAGGGTCAGCAGGTCATCCCAGCGCCGCATGCCGGGGGGTGCGGGAGTGGAAGCGTCGTCGTGGGGCGGGATGAATATGACGTGGCGCAGGTGGGGGAAGCGAGTGGAGTTGAGCTCGCCGGGCGACGCGGACGCCAGTTCAGGGACCAGCTCGTTGACCATGCCCACGTAGTCGGAGGTGCGGCCTGTCAGGACCGGGGCGCGGAACCGGCCGATCAGGATGAGGGCGCCGATCTGCGCCTGCTCCAGCACGTAGGCGAGTTCGTGGGTACGGTAGGCCGGGTTGACGGTGACGAGGACGGCGCCAATCTTGGCGGTGGCGAACTGGGCGATCACCCACTCGGTGTAGTTGGTGGCCCAGATGCCGACATGCTGGCCCTTTTCGATACCGATGGACAGGAGGCCACGGGCCACGCGTTCCACCTCGGCATGAAACTCGCGGTAGTTGAAGCGGTCGCCGGTGGCCGCGTGGACAAGGGCTTCCCGTTCGGCGAAGCGTTGGGTCTGGATGTCCAGGATGTCGCCGATGGTGCTGCGCGTGTTGATGTTGTGAGTCACGGTCAACCTCCTGCCGGTTTGGTCCAAGCGATTAGGCCGCGGCCAGGTCGTGCTCGATCGTAGACCAGGGCGTGACGTCCGTCCCGCGGGTTTCGACTTCCTGTTCCATTGTAGCGATGCGGGGGCGGTTCAGCGCAAGGGTGCGGCGTAGATCTGGCCGCCCTTGGCACCTGATTGGTAGGACTGCGTATATACATGATAACCAATCGACGCATTGGGCTCGTGCGGATTCAGTATTTGTAGAAGTGATGCCGGATTTCAAAGTCAGCATCGTGCTGGGAGAACAGTTCCCAGTCGGCCCGGCGGATGGTGAGGTACGAGTCCGCGAGCAACGGCCCCATGGCATCGGTCAGGGTAGCATCGGCCTCAAGTTCGCGGATGACTTCCAGCAGCGATCCCGGCAGAGGTCTGATGCCGCGTGTCGACAATTCTTCAGGCGTCAATCGGGCAGGGTCCACGTCGATGCGCAGCCCTTCGGCGGGGGTCAGGGCGCGCTCGATGCCGTCCAGGCCGGCGGCGATGAGGCCGCCCAAGGCGATGTACGGGTTGGAGCTGGAATCCGCGGGCCGGAACTCGAGGTTGGTTGAAGCCATCTCGGACCCCCAGAATCGCGAGGGTATTCGCACCGCCGCCTCCCGATTGTCCGGCCCGTAGCAGATATAGGCGGTGCTCCAGGAACCGGGAGATATGCGCCGGTAGCTGTTCATACTGGGGGAGGTCAGGGCCATCAGGCCCGGCAGGTGTTGCATGATGCCAGCGATGAAGTGGTACGCCGTGGCGCTCAGTTGCAGTTCGTCGTCAGGGTCGTAGAACAGGTTGCGCTCGCCGTTGGCATCCCACGCGCTGATGTGGGTGTGGCAACCGTTGCCCGGTTGGTCGGGGAAGGGCTTGGGAGCGAATGACGCCAACCAGCCGTGCTTCCAGGCGACGTTGCGCACCGTCTCACGGTAGATTATGTGATTGTCGGCGGCCCGCAGCGCGTCGGCATGGGTGATGCTCAACTCCTGCTGGCCGTGGCCCAACTCGGTGTGGTACTGTTCCAGCTGCAATCCTTGGGCTTCCAGCGCTTGCACCACTTCGTCCACCACCTCCTGCGAGAAGGTCGCGCCCAAGGTGGAGTTGTCCAGGCTCTCGTCCATGGGGACGAACGAATCCCCCTCCCGCCGCGCCAGGTACCACTCCGGCTCCATTGCGGCCTGGAACGTGAGGCCCATGGACTCGGCCTTCGCCAGCACCCGCTTCAAGAAACTGCGGGGGCAGGCCGCCCAGGGCTGGCGGTCCATGGTGATCATATCCGTCAGGATGAGCGCTCGCCTGGGCGCGTAGGGCAGGATGGTGAAAGTATCCAGGTCGGGCACCATGCGAAACTCACCCACCGGTCCCATGCCGTCCACCACCTGCAGTTGGTCCATATCGCCCATGGCCTGCATTGCCGTCGTGACGCCGATGCCCGATTCGAGGCGCCGCTCCAGGCCGGAGACGTGGGTGGCCTTGCCCCGGATGATTCCGCCGTTGTCGCAGTAGGCGAACGTGACCAGTTGAACACCGGCGTCGCGGGCTTGCTGGACGATTTCGTGGTCTTCCATATTCTCTCCGTTAATTATGGGCTGCGAAATGGTTATATCTACACTGAAAGAGGAGCGGTAGCGATCCGCTCCCCTAATCCCCAATCCACCGAAAATATGAGTGTCGCGGTGTGCTGAAGGGGTAAGAAAGTGCTCCTGTGCTTCGGGGATAATGGTTTGCGAGACAGCAAACCGACCCGAAACAAGGAGCACCCAACAGATGCTACCACTTGACCATCCCGACCGCATCCAAATCACCTTCGACGACCGCCGCCTGGTGGCCAATGCTGGGCTGCTCCTTCCGGTCACGTTGGCCCAGCACCTGGGTCTGCGTGAACTGGTTGACCATCACCTGGACCTGGGCAATGCGCCGGGGCGGGCGAACCCGGGCGACAAGATGCTGACCCTGGTGGCGTCGGCGCTGGCTGGCGGCGACTGCATTGACGACGCCGACGTGTTGCGCACCGGGGGAACCGCCCAGACCCTGGGCTGCGTAGTCAAGGCGCCGTCCACCCTGGGGACGTTCCTGCGCAGCTTCCGGTGGGGCCACGTCCGCCAATTGGATCGGGTCAGCCGCGAGCTGCTGGCACGGGCCTGGTCGGCTGGGGCCGGACCCGGCGACGCGCCATTCACCATCGACCTGGATTCGACGATCTGCGAGACATACGGTCTGGCCAAGGAGGGGGCGCGCGACCACGGCTACACGGGCAAGAGGGGCTATCACCCGCTGTTGGCCGTGGCCGCTGGCACCGGCGACGTGCTGATGGCCCGGCTGCGCGAGGGCCGGGCCAACACCGCTCGGGGTGCCGCCCACTTCCTGCGTGAGACGGTGGGGCGGGTGCGCTACGCCGGGGCCAGGGGACAACTCACGGTGCGGGCCGACAGCGGCTTCTATGCCCACGCCATCGTCGCCGCCTGCCGCCGGATGGATGTCCGCTTCTCCATCACCATCCGCCAGCACGCCAGTGTGCGCAACATCATCGAGGCCATACCCGAGCAGGACTGGACGCCCATCCCCTACTGGATGGAGGGCGCCGCCGACGTGGCCGAAACCAGCTACACTCCCTTCCAGAGCAAGCCCGACGCCGCGCCGGTGCGGCTCATCGTCCGGCGCGTGAAGCCCACGCCCGGTTCCCAGTTGGCCCTCTTCGCCACCTACAGCTATCACGGCTTCATCACCGACCGGGACGGGGCAACCCTGGAACTGGAGGCCGACCATCGGCGCCACGCCGAGATCGAGAACGCCATCCGAGACCTCAAGTACGGCGTGGGGTTGAACCATCTCCCCTCGGGCCGCTTCCCCGCCAACGGCGCCTGGCTGGCGGTGCAGGTGCTCGCCCACAACCTGGCACGCTGGACGGCGCGCATCGGTCTGGGCGAGCAGATCGTGACCACCAAGACCCTGCGACGCCGCTTCTTTTCCATGGCCGGAAGGCTCACCCGCTCGGCGCGCCGCCTCACTTTGCATCTGCCCCAGCGTTGGCCCTGGGAAGCCCAGTTCAGTGGCGCCCTCGCTAGATTCCGAGCGCTGCCTCTCCCCTCCTGACGGCGCACGACCGCCACTGACCCGCCATCCGGCCAACTGAACGTCCCCGCAAACTCGCACCAGCTCGGTCCGCGAGCATCTCTTGCTGCGTCTTATCCCGCCATCTCGCTCGCAACAACCACTGTAGGCCGACATCGTCGCCCCCCAAAACGCCTGCAGACCGCCGCCAACCCCCCGTCTACCCGAATTCGAGCCCGGGCCATCGCGTTTGTAATTTCCTCACACCCCCTTCCTGTGTTCTCACTCCCTCAGTCCGTGTCCATCGGTGGATTCGGGCTAATGTTATACGGGGCTTTCAATAGGGCATAACCTAAACCGAAGCCAAAGTGAAAGTGAAACCCGCATCAGGGTTGAGTAGAATTGAGGGCAATTGAGTTAGTGGGTCTGAAAACCGGAGTGGGGGTTGCTGTTGGGCATGAAGAAGATGAAGGCGCAGCTGGAGCGTTGGCAATTGGGCGAAGCTGAGGTACGGCGGCGGATTTACCGAGGGCCAACGCCCCGAGAGCGGGAGCGGTGGCACGCATTGTGGTTATTGACGCAGGGCTGGACCGCAGGGGCGGTAGCCGAGGCGTTGGGGAGGGATGCCCATACCATCGGCCGGTGGGCGGTAGCTTTCACAGAAGGCGGTCCGTCGGCGCTTGTTTTTGAGCAGACTGGGGGTTCCCCCACCCTGGACGGAGAATCGACCTGTCCAACTGAACTGGAAGGTGATGCGCCGATTTGTGCAAGACCGCTTCGGTTGGGCGCTGAGCCGGAGCAGTTGCCTGAATTACCCCCGTCGACGCGGGGGCAGGCCCTGCATCGCCTGGGGTTTGTGCTGAAACGGCCCAAGAAGCGTCTACTCAAAGCCGACGCAGCCAAGCGGGAAGCCTTCGTGGCGGAGCATGACGCCCTGGTGGCAGAGGCGCAGCAGGTGGGAGCCAAGGTTTTCTTCGTCGACGAGGCCCACTTCCGGGCGACCCACTTCCGGGCGGATGCTGACCCGAGGGGCAAATGGGTACTCAAGGGTGAGCCAGTGTCAAGGGCGGGGGCAAAACGTACCACTGGGGCTGTCGACGATCAAGCCGCCCACGTGGTCCACCTTACCGCCGCCGTTTACATATGCATGAGTCGGCGCATGGCTTGCAGAATGTCCGCAAAGTTTCGATATCGAACATCGACCAGGATCGGCAACAGCATGGCTCCTTGGCCGGCGCAATCATCGCTCCGATGGAGAGCACGGCATCAGGGCGTCGTCAGTACGAAATTCGCGCATCAGCTGGGCCAGCAGGAAGAAAATGTTCTCCACGGCGTTGGTGGCCTCGACGATAAGACGGCGGCGCTCAGGGTCATCGTCCGGTTCGGCGGACAGGTACCTGGATCGGACTTCCTGCATCACAACCCGGCGGTCTCCCATCAGCTCAACGACAAACTCCCAGGATTCGGGATCGTCGTCTTCCAGGTTGACCTACAGGTACCGGCGGGTGACCGTTTCGCCGCGGCTGCCCTCTTCCCTCATGCTGGCGTAATTGAAAATCAACGCCAGCGCCAGCCCAATGAGCATCAGCATGTACCAGACGCTCAGCACGTCGAAAGAACCGGCGAGGAAATTGTTGATGATGAAGTACACCGCCACGACCACGGCGACCCCAACCAGGTAAACTCCGGCCAGTTTCTTCAGTCCGTCCATAAGACCTCCGTTGGCCCTCATAGCCCTGCCCCACTCCGTCTTGGGAACCGGGGAGAAGGCTTTTGAGCGCGAGGTGGATGTTGCCCTCGGTATGATTCCAGCGTAGCACGCAGTTGCTAGTGGAATAAGGCTGCTCTTCCATTCCGGCGGCTCGATTCCGCGGGCTGGTACAATTACCCCGGAGAGGGCACGGGCACGCAATTTTGACCAAAGGGGAGGCTCAGTTTTGACATTCTGGCGCAAAATATTGTCGGTCATCGGCGGTATTACCGCCGCCGTAACCCTGGCCAACGAACTCTACTGGCCCTACAACAAGGAGGTGGGCCAGTTTATCTGGGACTACATTGCTGACCCGGCGATAATCATCGTCATCGCCCTCAACGTGCTGGTCAACGTGCGTGATTCCCTGCGAACCCGCAGCCAGGCCGGCGATCACCTGGCCCAATGGCCCCGGGACGTGGTAACCGCCTTGGTGGCCATCGTGGGGGTCCGCTTTCTGATGCAGTATGCCGACAAGATTGCCCCCGGCCACGAAGCCACATCCGGGTTGTGGGGGCACCTGACTGCCCTGGCCATCGTCATGCTCGTCTTTGAAGCCATCTCCCTGTGGCGGTCTGCCGGCCGAGCGAGCCAGGGCAGTCCGGGGTGGCCAGATTGCTCCGCCGGTGCGGGGAAAGAGACAGTAATAGCCGACAATGACCAAGACCATCTACCTGGCTAACCCTTACGGGTTTTCAGCCCAGCAGAAGGCAACCCTGCTGCCCCCCATCGTGACGGCGCTGGAGGAACTTGGGCTGGAAGTTTGGGAACCCTTCGTTCGGAACAACCAGGTGGACTTTCTGGAGCCGGGGTGGGCCTACCTGGTTGGCCAGAAAGACTTCCGCGACGTGGTGGATTCCGACGCAACCTTCGCCGTCGTCAACGGCGTTCCCCCTGACGAGGGCGTGATGGTGGAGCTGGGCATGGCCATTGCCCTGGGAAAGCCCACCTTCCTATTTCGGGACGATTTCCGCCGCGTTACCGACAGCGAGCAGTATCCCCTGAATCTCATGCTGTTCACCGGGCTGCCCGAAGAAGGTTGGCGGGACTTCTACTACACCTCCGTTGAGGAGATGACGTCCCCGGAGAAAGCCCTGGCCCGGTGGGCCAGCCGTCCCTAAACTAAAGCCAATGTGGAATCTACATTTGCGGGGCGATGAAGATTGGCTCAGGCGCCACAGGTGAAGCTCTTCCACCTGTACCCGGAGGGTGGTCCGGCGCCGCCGATGACTTCCTCCATATGCGTATTTCACCTTGGTATTATTTTATGATTCCATAATCGGCGCGGAGATCAAGAACACCCGTTGACCGCTCGAGCCTCGGAAGAGCATCTTCGCCAAGCCTGTCGCTAGTATTACAACGACGGTTCATGGAGGGAGGCCGGAGGTGTTACGGCCGAGGGCAGCGCGGCGTTTCTGGTGAGAGCATCTGGCCCGTTCGTTGCGCTCCTGGACATCTGTCAGCCATCGCAGCAGTTCTTCCGGGCCGAACCGCTCTTTGGGCAGGAGCTCACGCACCACTCGGTACACCTGGGGCCTGGTGATCAAGGGTATCTTTTTCCCCCCAATCCTGTTGCAGGGTCAACAGGAACGCCCCAGCCAGCAGGCACATGGCGATGTGGTGATGCCAACCCGCCCAGGTGCGGGTCTCGTATTCGTCCAGGCCCACGTCGCTCTGCTCGGTCTCGAACTCGGTTTCAATGCGCCAGCGGGAGCCGCCCACATCGGCCAAGGTCTCCAGAGACGCATCTGGGGGTGCGTTGGACAGGTAGTAGCGGGGCTCGCTGCCGTCCCGGTTCTGGCGATAAACCGCCCACCGGACCTCACCAGGCTGCCGCCTCCTGGTCACCGGCGCCCGTTGGGCGCTGAACCGATAGACACGCGGCCCCTGGCTTCCCTGGGCTATCGTGATCTCCCGCCATGCCGCCGCCGGCAACGCCTGACTGCGCTCTGCCATGGTCTGCCGCTCCTCACGCCGCGGTCTGGGTTTGCGGGGACGCCCGTTACCCTGGTAAGGCGGATCGGTCCAGGTCGGTTCCAAGGGCCAGACCGTCATATCCGGCCGCACGTCCAAGACGTACAGCATTCCCGTTGCCGCCAGTCCCTCCCGCAACGCGGGAGACATCCCGAAGGCTGAATCTCCGGCCACCCACTGGGCCTTGAGGTATCCTCTGGCCTGGGCTTCCTCCACCATCTCCAAGGCCCACTCCGTCTTGCTTCGGTACCCCCGTCGGTGCGCTGGCACCCCCGCCGCCACGCAGCGCTCCCCGTCCCCAGTCCACTCCTGGGGCAGCTACAGCCGCTTGTCCACCAGCGCTCTGCCCTGGGGTCCCACGTGCGCCAGAAACACCCCAGCCTGGCAGCTGGCGATCTTGCCCAACGCCCCGCAGTACTGCCTGGCCACTCCCACCGACTTCACCCCCTGCTGGGGAAAATCGCTGCCGTCCAGCACCCACACCCCCGGCAGGTCATCCAATCGCGAACCCAGCTACTCCGGCAACCGGTCTATGACTGCGTCGTCGTCCCAAGGCGACTCGGCGAGAAACCGCTGTAACGCCCGTGGCGACGCCGGAACCGTTTCCGACAAATTCGCGGCGTTGCGCCGCTCTTCCGATTGCACCAGCAAGGCCTGTAGATAATGGCGGCTGTGCTCCCGGGCCTCCCTACGACCAAAGTCTGGCGCAAAGTAGTCGTGAAAATCCTGGAAGGCTTCGGACACCCGTTCCAACGCCACCGCATCCATCACCCTGCCCCACCTCCCGATGCCTTCGCTATCTTGCCGATTATCCTACCATGCCAACCGTCGTTGTAATACTAAGAACCTGTCTACGATCTCTGAAATAGGTTAAGTTGAGACTATTATCAGGGGAGGGGTAATCATGTCTAATTTCTATCCCAGCGACATCAGCCGGGAGCAACTCGCCCGTATTCTGCCGACGTTGGGGTCGGCTCGCCGCCGGACCAAGCCCCGCACCGTGGACTTGTACGACGTTTTCTGCGGAGTACTGTACCTCTTGAAAAGCGGGCGCCAGTGGCGAATGCTGCCCGCGGACTTCCCCGATTGGCGCACTTGCTACCAGTATTTCCGGCAATGGAGCGAGCGGCCTGACCCGGGTCAGGATTCCATTCTGGAGCAAGTCCTAAGCCCCAATCCACCGAAGAGATGAGAGTGGCGGCGTACTGAAGGGGTAAGAAAGTGCTCCCGGCTTCGGGGATAATGGTTTCGGGAAGACGAAACCGACCCCAGACCAAGAGCACCCAACGGATGCTGCCACCTGAGCCGCCCGACCGCATCCAAATCGCCTTTGACGATCACCGCCTGGTGGCCAATGCTGGGCTGCTCTTGCCGGTCACCCTGGCCCAGCGCCTGGGTCTGTCCCAACTGGTTGACCGCCACGTTGACCTGGGCCGTGCTCCTGGCCGAGCCAACACCGGCGACAAGATGATGACCCTGGTGGCGTCGGCGCTGGCTGGTGGCGACTGCATTGACGACGCCGACGCGCTGCGCACCGGCGGAACGGCCGGCGCCATCGGCTGCGCGGTGAAGGCGCCGTCCACCCTGGGGACCTTCCTGCGCAGCTTCCGGTGGGGCCACGTCCGCCAGCTGGATCGGGTGAGCCGGGAGCTGCTGGCTCGAGCCTGGGCCGCTGGGGCCGGTCCGGGTGACGGGCCGTTGACCATTGATCTTGATTCCACCATCTGCGAGACCTATGGTCTGGTCAAGGAAGGGGCGCGCCGCCACGGCTACACCGGTCAGCGGGGCTATCACCCCCTGCTGGCCATCGCCGCTGGCACCGGCGACGTGCTGATGGCACGGCTGCGCAAGGGTCGAGCCAGCACCGCTCGGGGCGCTGCCCACTTCCTGCCGGAGACGGTGGGTAGGGTCCGCTACGCTGGGGCCACCGGACCACTCACCGTGCGGGCCGACAGCGGCTTCTACGCCCACGCCATCGTGGCCGTCTGCCGCAAGACGAAGGTTCGCTTCTCCATCACCGTCCGCCAGCACGCCCGACTGCGGGACCTGACCGAGGCCATACCTGAGGACGACTGGACGCCCATCCCCTGCTGGATGGAAGGCGCCGCCGATGTGGCCGAGACCACCTACACGCCCTTCGACAGTCAGCCCGACGCCGCGCCGGTGCGGCTCATCGTCCGCCGGGTGAAACCCACGCCCGGTTCCCAACTGGCGCTCTTCGCCAACTACAGCTATCACGCCTTCATCCATCACCGACCGGGACGGAGATACCCTGGATCTCGAGGCGGACCATCGCCGCCACGCTGAGATCGAAAATGCCATCCGGGACCTGAAGTACGGCGTGGGGCTTAACCATCTCCCCACAGGCCGCTTCCCCGCCAACGCCGCCTGGCTGGCCGTCCAGGTCATCGCCCACAACCTGGCCCGCTGGACCGCCCGCATCGGGCTGGGCGAACCGGTGGTGACCACCAAGACCCTCCGACGGCGTTTCTTCTCCCCGGCCGGACGGCTCACCCGCTCGGCCCGCCGCCTGACCCTGCATCTTCCCCAGGGCTGGCCCTGGGAAAACCAGTTCGGCAGAGCCCTGGCGAGACTGCGCGCCCTGCCACTCCCTGCCTAACGGCAGCGACAGCGCCTGACCCGTCCGCCAGACTACCCAACCGCCTGGCAGCCTCGCGCTAGAAAGCTGGCCGGAAACCGACCGGATTATGGCGAGGGGTTATACTCCGGGCAATCAAGGCTAGCGGAGCAGGGCAATGCTGGGAAAGCGTTCGGACCAGAAGGGCCTGTGGGAAGCGGACCGGTTGTATCTGGACTACGTGGGCCAGGACACCTTCTACGGTTTGCTGGCCGCACTGCGGGGCCAGCTGTTCAGCGATGACGATTTCGCCGAGATCTACTGTCCGGACAATGGACGGGACAGCGTGCCGCCCAGCCTGCTGGCCACGGCGCTGCTGTTGCAGACCTACGACCAGGTGAGCGACGCCGAGGCCAAGGCGAGGGCTGACTTCGACATCCGGTGGAAAGTCGCCCTGGAGATTGAGATTGAGGATAGACCCTTTGCCAAGAGTACGCTGCAGCTGTTCCGGGCCCAGCTGATACTGCACGAGAAGGTGCGGGAGGTATTCGAGGGCAGCCTGCGCTTGGCTCGGCAGTCGGGCTACCTGAAAAAGCGTGGGATGCGGGTGGCGCTGGGCACGCCCTACATCCTGGGTCGGGGCGCGGTGCAGGACACCTACAATCTGCTGGCGGACGGCATCGTCAAACTGTTGCGTGTCCTGGCGGCCGTGGCGAACGCCACCTTGCCGGCATGGGCCGAAGCCCAAGGGTACCAGAGGTACTTCGGGTCCAGCATCAAGGGCGAGGCGGTGATCGACTGGTCGGACCGCAAAGCGCGGGCGGCGTTGCTGGCTGAGCTAGTGGCTGACGCGGACCGGCTGCTGGAATTGGCGCGGCAGGCGTGGGTGGAATTGCCGGAGGACAGCGCCCAGCGGCAGAGCATAGTGGATGGGGCGGAGTTGCTGGGACAGTTGCTGCTCCAGGACATCGAGCGCAAGAGTGGCGATGGCGATGCTGATGATGCTGATGATGATGACGGGGTGAGCATCAGGGATGGGGTGAGCAAGGACCGGATGCCGTCGGTGCATGACCCGGAGCTGCGCCACGGGCACAAGAGCAGCCGGCGGCGCTTCAACGGGCACAAGGCGGCGATTGTGGTGGACACCGACTCCCAGCTGATCACCGCCGTGGACGTGTTGCCCGGCAACGCTCCCGACAATTTGGGGGCATTGGAACTGGTGGAGCGGAGCGAAGCGAGTACCGGCTCGGTGGTGGAGGAAGCCATGGGCGACGCCGCCTATGAGGACGGCGGGACCCGTCAGGCCTTCGCCGAGGCGGGACGCCGGTTGGTGGCCAAAGCGCCGGGCCGGCCCAACCGGAAACACTTTCCCAAAAATGACTTTCACCTTGACCTGGCCGCGGGCAGTTGCACCTGTCCGGCGGGACAGGTTACCAGCGCCATCGTGCCGGCGGGAAAGCGGACGGATCGCGCCGGTCGTGTCTACCGATTGCAGGCTTTCCAGTTCGATGGGGTGGTATGTTGGGTATGTCCACTGCGGTCCCAGTGCATCGCGGCCCAAGGCCGGCAGGGACGGCGGGTGCTGATCCATCCCCAGGAAGGCATGTTGCAACAGGCCCGGGCCTTGCAGCAGAGCGCCTACTACGACGAGTATCGAGCGCGACGGGTGGTAGTGGAGCACAGGTTGGCCCGGCTGGTCCAGTTGGGCATCCGGCAGGCCCGCTACTTCGGTAGGGTCAAGACGAAATTCCAGCTGTACCTGGCGGCCACGGTGGCCAATCTCACCCTGGTGGCGGGCAAAATCGGGCTGTCGGGCAGTACCGATGGCGGTGCAGCAGGCCACCGCGTCGTCCGCAATGTTGTCCGCGCTGTGGTCGCCAATGCGGCGGCCAATTTCAGCGCCGTCCGGCTCGGACAACTATGGTCCCTGATTTTGTTCGTCTCGGCTTTACTGCCGCAACCCCACTTCCAAATCAGGGTTTTCCGGCCCGGTTTCTAGGCCGCTCTTCGAGCGTCTCTTACCGCAAACTGCCCCGCCAATCTCGCCCAGCCCTGCCGCCGCGAGCAATTGATATCCCTTTTTTGTGGATACCGCACCCTGCACACAGCCCATTCCATTGGGATCAAGCCCTGACCATCGCTCTCGCTTGCCCCCTATCCCAGATTTATTGCCAGGGACACATCCCTTCGGTGGATTTGGGCTAAAAAATCGGTTGGCGAGGTCCGACAAAGCAACGGTCGGAAAGAGCAGACCAGCTTCTGCATCGTGGACTCCCAGAGCGTCAAAAACACGGACACCGCCGGGCACCAGGGCTATGACGCGGGCCAGAAGGTGTCGGGAATCAAGCGTCACATCGCGGTGGACACGCCAGGATTGCCCCATGGGATACACGTGACTACCGCCGACGTTACCGACCGGGCTGGGGCTTTGGCGATGTTTGACCGGCGCCGAGACGGCCTCAGTCAAGTGCAGAACGTGCTGGTGGACGGGGGTTACACCGGGAAGCCCTTTGCCACTGCGGTGCAAGGCCTGTTGGGAGCCGCGGTGGAAGTGGTGAAACGCAACGAACTGCACACCTTCGTGGCGCTGCCGAAGCGATGGGTGGTGGAGCGGTCTTTCGCCTGGCTGGAAAAGTGCCGCCGACTCTGGAAGAACTGTGAAAGGAAGCTCAATACCAGCCTGCAAATGCTGGTGCTTGCCTTCATGGTGCTAATCCTAAAAAGATCGTAAACAGGCTCTTACACGATGCGGGCTTGGCTAACCCAGGCAACTGTTCGGGCTCCGGTGGGAAACAGCGCGGCGACCCTCGCTTTCCAACGGCCTCCTCTGACCAAGACCCTGCCGGTCTGCCGACCTGCAAACCTCCACGACATACGGCCTGTTCCACATACAGGCGAAGATACAAGGCCTTGACTATGCTCTGGGTTGGTTTGACACAGACAACATTGCGTTTCAGAATATTCCAGTTCCGCTAACACGTCCCGAGCCCTGGAGGTTTGCAGTGGCTGCCTATGACTATGACTTGATCGTCATCGGTTCGGGACCGGCTGGCCAGAGGGCTGCAATCCAGGCAGCAAAACTGGACAAAAGCGTGGCCGTACTGGAACGGTTGCCCATGCTCGGCGGCGTTGACGTCAACACCGGAACTGCCAGCAAGACTTTGCGGGAGGCGGTGCTGCACCTCACCGGCTTTCGGGAACGCAACATATATGGTGATTCCTACTCCGTAAA
Source organism: Dehalococcoidia bacterium (assembly GCA_965220105.1). GTDB lineage: Bacteria > Chloroflexota > Dehalococcoidia > Lucifugimonadales > UBA3495 > Bin87. Next base: position 2,015,079 of record OZ244811.1, read on the forward strand.
ACAGAACATTACGATGGGCGACCTTATGGTGCGTACCGGGTACGTTATGCAGCAACAGGTCGACATGCTGCGTGTCCACTTCCTCACCAACCAGGTTGAGATGATAAACGCGGAAGGCTCGTTCGTTGATCACCACACCATAAATCTCTCGTTACCCGATAGCAGGCTGAACCGCACTATCACATCCGACAAAGTGATCATCGCAGTCGGATCGTTGTCCACCACCCCGCCTATCGTTCACGTGGACGGCCGCCTGATATTTATCAGTGACGATGTTCTGAACTCGCCCAACATCCCACGCTCTTTGACCGTCGTCGACGGTGGGGCGATCGGGCTGGAATATTGCAGCACATTCGCCGCGTTGGGGGTAAGGGTCACTCTGGTGGATCGAAATCCGCGTCTCCTCCAGTTCGCAGACGATGAAATCGTGGATACCCTGGTCTATCACCTGCGGCAGAACGGAGTCACCCTGCGCCTCAACGAAAACGTCAACGATATCGAATACGTGCGAGACCACCGAGGCGACCGGGTCCGCGTGATGCTGGAAAGCGGTAAACAGATCATCAGCGACTCGGTCATGTATTGCGTGGGGCGCACCGGAAACACCGCAAACCTCAACCTGGAAGCGGCCGGAATCCAGGTCGATGGGCGAGGCCGCATCAGTGTGGACGACAACTACCAGACCTGTGTGGAGGGCATATATGCGGTCGGCGGGGTGATTGGCTTTCCCGACCTCACCTCCACCTCCCGTATGCAAGGCCGCCTCGCTGCTTGCCATGCCTTTGAAGAGCCGATCAAACGATTCCCGGACCTGTTCCCTTACACCGTCCGAACCATCCCTGAACTGGCAATGATCGGCAAAACGGAATCGCAGCTGACCGACGCGGGCGTATCGTATGAGATCAGCAAGGCTAACTACCAGGAGACCATCAGCAGCGTCATGCAGGGCGACAACGCAGGAATGCTGAAGTTGCTTTTCGACACTGAATCCCGAAAAATTCTGGGCGTACACATCCTGGGAGAGGACGCCGCGGAGTTGATTCACATCGGCCAGGCGGTCATGGCCCACGGCGGCACGGTTGACTATTTCACAGAGGCGGTGACCAGTTATCCATCTCTCGCCGAGTGTTACGCGACCGCCGCCCTGAACGGCATCAACCGCCTGGATCCGCGAACTCGCCCCGACCCTGCCCCAACGTCTCTGCGGCCAAAACCGTCACCACGGCCGGCCTCGACAGAACCAGCAAAACGACTTGTGCCGATGAGTTGCTGCCCAACGGAACCAACTGTCCCAACTTCGTTAACGCCGACCTGATCGCGGTCCGATCGAACCCGCTGAACCCAGAGCGAGCCGCTATCGCCGCCGGCCGCATCATGATCAGCATGATCGACGATCACGTCATTCGTGGCAGCAGATTGTAACAGTTCAGAGTAGAGGGGAAACGAGCAGCTGACGGCAGGCGACGAGAGGATTTAGAACTTGGGCGCGCCAGGTGCCGAAGATGGATGCCAGCGTCATCTTGCGCTCGGTGCCCTACTCCGAGCAGGTGCCGCCGCTGACCTTGCGGCTGACGACCAGATGTCGCAGGCTGCGTTCGGCGGCGTTGTTGTCTGACATTAATCGCAAGTCCTGCCGGCGGTGTAAACGGTAGCGGTAAAGTGAATGGTGTGGGCGACTCGGTCGTCGTTGCGCCGCAGAGTGAAGTATATCTTTGTCTTATAAGTACCTGAGTGCTGACCCGGCGGACTCGCCGCGGGTGTAGTGGCCGACCATGCCGCCGCCCTGCTTCCAGCGGCCCTGGCGCTCGATCTCGTGGGTGGGCGCGCCGTTCTGGGCCATGCGCCTCGCCATGCCGACGCGCCCGCTGTGGCCGCTGAAGTACTCCCAGTCCGCCAGGCCGGCGGCCCTGGCGATCGCCTTGACCCGCCGGGCGATCTGGGACTCCGACAGCCCGAACACCTTCTCATCGCTGCCAACGCCCGCCGGCCGGATGGTGTCCAGCGCCTGCATGGCGGCGGGGGTGATGGCGACGGTGGCGCCCTGGGCTTCCACGTCGGTCTTGGAGCGGATGACGGTGATGCGGCCGCTGCCGTCGTCCCAGCGCTGGATATCGCCCCAAGTCAACGCCGCCGCCTCGCTGCGACGCAAACCTCCATCCGACAGCGCCGCCACCAGGGCCAGGTCGAAACCGGAGCGCTCGGTGGCCTGCTCGGGCGTTTCGATGTCTCGGCCGCGCTTGCGGGGCTGCACGGCGGTGAGGCGGATGACGGCGAGCACGTCGGCAGTTAGGGCGCCGGACTGGCGCTGGGGCTTCGAGAGGCGTCGCCCCCCATCCCTTTAAAGAGGCGCGCACGCCCGGGTCCCGGCAGGGCGATTCCAGCTTCGCCCACTCATGGCCTTTCGCGATGGCGCTGGTGGCCAGGCGCAGGGTGGCGATGCTGGCGCCGGAGCCGGCGCGGGCGGCCAGGTAGCGGGCCACGGTGAGGGGCTCAGCGGGGAGAGACTGCAGGCCAACCTCGTCGCACCAGCCGGTGAAGATGCGCCACTGGGCACCGTAGACGCGCTGGGTGTTGTCGGAGAGGACGGACTCCAGGGCGGCGGCCACGCCCTGGTCGGCGGCGCGTATCGCCGGCAAAGACGAGGGCTCAACAGGGACTATCTGGGTTCCGGCGATGGTGGTCATGGGCGAGTCTCCGGCGGCGGGGTTTCGGGGGCGATCTGGGCGGGTAAAAGATGCGCGATAAACAATTATCGCGCAGCGAATGGACGTGCGCAAGCGGCCTATTCACCGTCGTTTGCCGGCCTCCGGCGGGCGGAAAGGGCCCACGATGATGGGTTGCCCTCCCGCCGACCCAATGGGAGCGTCGGTCGTGCTGCGTGCTCACGTCCACAGCCACGTCGAAGACGACGAATGGATTGGTATCCATTCCAATGGAGTCCATACCTATCCATTGGAATGGACGTGGCCATGAAAAGGATTGATATCCAATGCATAGGAGTCCATTGGATACCGATGCATGGCGAACCGCCGCGAGGAGCGGAAGGCGACGGGCCCGGGGGGAACGGCAAGCCCGTCCCGCCTCTCTCACTACAATGAGGACAAAGCCACCCAGTATCACCCAGAGGTGAGAGCCATACCCAGCTGTATTGCCTGCGGCGCCGAACTGGAAGACGCCTTTGGCGGGGGCGGCTACACTACACTGCCCTGCAACGCGCGGCGCTCCTGCAGCTTGCCTGGGACCAAGTCTCCTCCGGTTTGGACGGATGGGAGGCGGTTTTCGAGCTCCATGCCAGTGGTGGGCTGGAGGCATGGCGTGGTCGGTTACGGGCCTGGTTTGAAAGCTACGATGAGCTGGCCAACGGCGTATCGGAGTTTATCGACGTGGACATTCCGCACCTGGATCTGACCAGTTTGCAAGAAGTACAGAACCCGCCGCGCCGAATGCCTCGATCAACGCCGGCAAGCTGATTAGAGGTCCATCAACAACTCGAAAGTTCGGCTTATGGGCTCCTGAGGTGCGAAAGTTAGACTTTGTCTGACAAGGATGAATCAATTGACAGCGGCGGATTGTTTGACCGTGGTGTCCGGTTTGGCCACCTCCTCGGTTGATTGTCAGTATTTGAGCCGGGACTAAACCAAAGCCAAGGTGGGATGTGCATTTGCCGGGTGCTGGGAATCGGGGCGGGAGTCTCGCGGGAGTGTTTCGGCCCTTGATTGCAGGACCGTCCGGCAGCGCCGTCTCACCTCGTCTTTCCGGCTGGACAGCCCGGCCAGGAATTTGCCGACCCTCTCCTGCACCGCCGCCCTGCTCCTCAGGCACAGATTGCCAGTGGCCTCCTCTCTCGCCCAGCCCCAGACAGCCTCAGCGGCGTTGCAGTCCGGGCTGTAGCCCGGCAGAGCCTGCCCCCGTGCTTGACACGGGGTTCACCAGACTCAGCTCCAGCTCAGGCGTCCTGAGGTACTCCCGCACCGCTTCCCCACGGTGGGCCGGCGCATTGTCCCAGCTGACCCGCAGCGGCCCGGGATGCTTTTCCTTCAGTTGCGTCAGGCAGTTGCGTCGGGAAGGCAACCGAGGTCCCGCTGTTGCTGTTGCCCTCAAGTTCCATCCATTCCACCTCGCCCGTCTCCAGGCACACCGCTGAATAGTAGCTGGCCTTCTCCCCATACCGCGGGCTATTGGAGTCCACCAACGCAGGCTTACCCTTCAGCACCCACTTGCCCCGCAATTCCGCGTCCGCCCGGAAGTGGGCCTCATCAGCGAAGAATATGCTGGCTTCAGTCCGTTGGGCCTCCTCCCACAGGGCGGCGCACTCCGCCACGAAGGCCTCCCGCTTGGACTCATTCGCCTTGAGCAGACGCTTCTTGGGGCGCTGGCAGGCAAACCCCAGCCGGTAAACCTGTAGAAATTGTCCGGGAGGCCTGCGTTCGGGCTAGACGAACCAGCCCATGCCTTCCAAGTGGCCGCGCAGGAAGGCTATCTGGCCTCCGTGGACGATGTTGTCAAAGACCAGGACACCCATGATGGTCTCTTTCGCCTCGGGGTCCGAACCGGGCCTCAGGCTCATGGTGGCGCTCAACTCCTCGTCGGTCACGGAGGACATATAGTCCCGGCAGCAGGCCTTCATGGCCTCGTAGTACCCTACCAGGACGTCTTTGGAGGGAAGCGGCCACGCGGCCACGCGCGCCGTGTCCCAGCCTTGGCCGGTCGTCTCCGGGTCGTCGCTCAGGCCGAATTTCTCGCACCAACCGTCCGCTATCCATATCTGAGGCTTGCCTTGGAACCTGGCATTCATGAAAACGTCCACCACCCGGCTCATGTGGAAGAGGAGCCAACCGATGGAATTGTCGCTGTCGGATATCTGGCGCGCCAGTGTCTCATCACTCAGCCCGTCTATGGCGCGGTCTACCATACCCCAGTTACGTTCCAGCGCATTTGAAATCCCGGCGGACACAGCCATCATTACTCTCCAAAAGTTTCGTTAGTTTGGGGTTGCGGGGCTAATTGTAACAGCCCCAAAACTGGAATGGTAAGGTAGCGCCGACGATCAAGAAGAGGCCTGCTACTGATCTGCGGTTGTAGTATTAAGGTCCTTTCGGTAGTCTTCAAGACCCTCGAAATGCACATCCCACCTTGGTATTGGTTTAGTACTCAATCAAATTTGCATAGGCAGATGAAGGATGAAACGGGCTATGGTTGCTACGCTGGTGGTGAAACAGCGGTGCGGGAGGTGTGGCATCCATGGTTGCAGAGAAATACGCGGTACGGTTGTCGTCGGAAGATCGGGACCAACTGGAGCGGTTGATCCGTAGCGGCCAGCGCTCCGCTCGGGTCATCAATCGGGCGCGCGTCCTGCTCAAGACGATGAGGGCTGGAGCGCTTCTCAAGTGGCGGCGGCCCTGGATACGTCGCCGCGCACGGTGTTCCGCACCAAGCGGCGGTACGCCGAGGAAGGACTGGGCGGCGTGCTGCACGACCACCCCCAGGCCAAGCGGTATCGCAAGCTGGATGATCGGGGCGAAGCTCACCTGATTGCCCTGGCGTGCAGCGACGCCCCCGAGGGCCATGAGCACTGGACCCTGCGTTTGTTAGCCGACCAGGTGGTGGAGTTGGGGTTGGCGCCATCGCTGTCCTACGAGACGGTCAGGCTCAGGCTCAAAAAACACCCTCCAGCCCTGGCGGATGCAGCAGTGGTGCATCTCCCGGATGAACGGGGAGTTTGTGGCGGCCATGGAGGACGTGCTGGACCTGTATGCCGAACCCTACGATCCCCACCGGCCGGTGGTGTGCTTTGACGAGACCTCCACCCAGTTGCTGGCCGACGTGCGGGAGCCGTTGCCCGCCCAGCCGGGACGACCACGTCGGCAGGACTATGAGTATCGACGCGGCGGCACCCGCAACATCTTCCTGGCCTGTGAACCCTTGGCTGGCTGGCGCCACGTAGCCATCACGGAACGACGCACCATGCCGGACTTCGCCCACCAGATGCGGTGGCTGGTGGACGTGGCCTACCCTGATGCTCCAGTAGTGCGGGTCGTCCTGGACAACCTAAACACCCACCGCATGGCCTCCCTTTACGAGACCTTCCCAGCAGCCGAAGCGCGACGCATCGCCAAACGCCTCGAGTTTCACCACACGCCCAAACACGCCAGCTGGTTGAACATGGCGGAGATCGAATTCAGCGCGTTGAGCCGCTCCTGCCTCAAGAGGAGAAATCCTGACGCCGACGTCCTGCAACGCCAGATCACCGCCTACGAAACCCAACGCAACTCAGCGGGCGTCACCATCAACTGGCGATTCAGCACCCACGATGCCAGAACTAAACTCCAGCGCTTTTACCCCTGCCTTTCCAACGTTGACTGAGTACTAGAAACCCACGGCGTAGGCCTCGCAGCGTGGGTCTGCGCCCCCCCTGTAGCACCTTGGTCTCCGGGTTGCGCGTGATGACACAGTATAAGAATGAAAACGCCAGGCCGGTGCCCGGAATTATTGGCCCGCCGTTTTTGGTGCCCTCGCTGGGGGTGCAGGAGAAGGATGTTGCCATCCCGGTCGATTACGGCGAAGTACGGAGTCCCACCGCCGCTGACTCCGGCGGTGCCAACTGGGACCGGCGCCTTCCTGGGGGACTGCGGGGCACTGTCGATGGTCGCCCTCCCGTTTCGCGGGTCTCCCGCCGGAGGCGTGCCCATATCAATCTACAGGGGCTTCAGGCCGGTAAATTGAGAAGAACAGTATGAGGCATTCGTGATCGCCCAGCCTTCCAGTCGTTTCCAAGAGCCCCCCATCGACCTGGTCAAAAACAACTTTGGCGACCGGGTGGAGATACGGGATGGGCTGAGCGGCACGGCCAGCGTGATCAGTACGGAAAAGGCGCAGCGACTGCTGGACTGGAATCCTCGCCACGACTGGCTGATGTCCAGCCTGCTGGCGGTTCGGTTCTCGCCGCGCAGCGAGCGGCAATTCTGCCACGGGAAGGCTTGGTGGTGGACGTCGGGCTCACTCCAGGCGATGACACCCGGGAACGGGACGCCGCGTTGGAGACGCTGGCGTCGCCGGGCGCCAGGCGCATAATGGTGGTCGCCGGCCGGTGCTACGCCACCAGGAGGTTCGTCAAGGAATGTCAAAACCTGAATCACCGCATGCCCCTGACTCGTCTGGGCCACTTTCTTGGGGGCAGATCACCGTTACCGTCAGGCCACCAACGGACGAAGCTGGAGCCGGAGATGGTGCCGGCTGGGAAAACGCCGTAACATGCCATCAGCAGGTGACCGTTTGCGCGCAGGGTATAATGCCAATCGCGCAGGACTGGTACGAATGATTCGATGCCTTGACCTACTGGCCTGTGCATCTTTGGGGCGATAGACTACTGGACTGAGAAGGGGCCGCCATGGCACAAGTTTTTGATGGAATCACCGTCCTCGACTTTACCAGCGGCCGGGCCGGTGGCGTCGCCACGATGGTGATGTCCGACTTCGGCGCTGAGGTCATCAAAGTTGAGCCGCCGGGTGGAGAAAAATTCAGGAGGTCGCCGGGGTCGATCCAATGGAATCGCGGCAAGAAAAGCGTCGTCCTCGACCTGAATACCCAGGACGGCCGGGATAATGCTCGGAAGTTGGCGCAACTCTCTGACGTCATCGTCGAAAGCTTCCGGCCAGGGGTCACCCGACGGCTGGGCATTGACTACGACACCCTTCGCGCGGGTCATCCCGAACTGGTATATGCCACGCTGACCAGCTTCGGACCCCAGGGACCCTACGCCAACTACAAGGGTTACGACGCCGTGGTGGCCGCCAAGAGCGGACGGATGATGATGTTCGCCGGGCAGAATCCCAGGGAGGGCCCCAACTACGTCGTGGTACAGGGCGTTTGCCACGCCGCCGCCACGGCGCTGATTCGTGGCATCACATCCGCCCTTTACGTGCGGGAAAAGACCGGCCTGGGCCAGCGGGTGGAAACCAGCATGCTGAAGGCTGTGGCCACCTACGATCACGTCTCCTGGATCCATGGCCAGATGGTTGAGAAGCAACCGGACAACTACCCGTCAGGCGCATCGGTGGGGACCGGGCGTCCCAACCCCACGGGCTATCTGCCCGCCCGTACCAAAGACGGCCACTGGATCCAACTGGGGAACGTGGTGGAGAGGTTGTTTCGGTCCATGATGCACTGGCTGGACATGGACTTCATCTACGAGGACCCCCGATTCAAGACCGCGCCTTCCCTGGACCCGGAAGCCGTTGCGGCCCTGGAACGTATCATGCTGGAAAAAGTCCAGGAGAAGACTCTCGATGAGTGGATGGCCATATTCCTTGGCGAGGCCGGCGACGTGGCTGCTGAGCCCTACTTCACCTCAGAGCAGGCTTTGGACCATCCCCAGATCGTACACAACGGCAACGTCCAGGACGTGCATGTTCCGGGAGTGGGCGACACGCGGCAGCTTGGACCCATGGTGAACATGAAGGGGACCCCGGCCCGCACGCAGGGGCCGGCCCCGGCACTGGGCCAGCACACCGCAGAAATACTCGCACGCCGGAGGGATGACGTCAAGACGCGTTCCAACGGCGCCAAAGACCAGATGCCCCAGCATCCTTTGGACGGAATTACACTCCTGGACCTGGGGACGGTAATCAACGGTCCTCTGGGTTGCGCGCTGGTGGCCGAACTTGGCGCCAGGGTAATCCGCATCGAAGCCCCCGGCGGCGATTGGGGCAGGCAGGGGATGGCCATGACGGCACACCGTACCATGGCAGGATCCGAGGGCATTTGTCTGGACCTCAAGACTCCGGAGGGTCAGGAGATCATGGGCAAGCTGGCAGCCAGGGCCGACTTGCTGCTACACAGCATGCGCCCAGGCGCCCCCGAGCGCACGGGCATCGGCTACGAGCAGCTATCCAGGATCAACCCCAACCTGGTTTACCTCTACGCTGGCGGCTATGGCTCCACGGGGCCCTACTCTCACCGGCCGTCCATGGCCCCGATCGCCGGCGCCGTGTCCGGCGGTGCCGTGGCTCAGATGGGGAGGGACGCTTTCCCACCGCCCGATCAGTCCATGTCCATTGATGACATTGCCGCCGTAGCCACGCAGCTCAAGCGGGCGAACGACGGCACCGCCGATCACAACACCGCCATGGTAAATGCCGTTGGACTGGTACTGGGCCTCTATGCCCGTGAGCGCACCGGCAGGGCGCAATATGTCGAGTCCACCATGATCGCTGCCAACGCCTATGCCAATGTCGACGATTTCTACTGGCACGAGGGGAAGCGACCCCGACCGCTGCCCGACGGGGACGGACACGGGCTCCACGCCCTCTACCGCCTGTACCGCGCAAAAACCGGGTGGATGTTCCTCGCTTGTCCCTTCGAGGACGAGTGGGAGGCCCTGTGCCGGACCATCGACCGGACCGACCTTCTGTATGATCCCCGGTTTGCCACTCCCGAGATGCGAGAGGAGCACGATGATGCGCTCGCCGACGAATTGGCCCGGGTGTTCGCTGGCGAAGATCCACTGTATTGGGAGCAGCTGCTCACCGCCGCCGACGTGGCATGCGTCAAGGCCGAGGATCGGGGAATGTATTTCTTTTTCAACGAAGACCCCCACGTGCGCGAGAACGGACTCCTTACCCAGGCAGAGGCGCCACGCTATGGTGAATTCTGGCGTTACTCCCCCGTGGTCGACTTCTCGGATTCCTCGGGGCGGGCCGGCCCGGGACCGCTTAGGGGTCAGCACACCCGCCCCATCCTCAGGGAATTGGGGTACACCGACGAACAGATCCACGACTTGAAACAACGGAAGGTAGTGGACTGGGAGGAGGACTAGCCGGCAATGGCGCAAACCATCGTCCCCGCCGATACCAACGGCATAAGGGACAAGGCCGCGATAGTCGGCATAGGCGAAACGGAGTTTTCCTGGAACTCGGGCCGTAGCGAGTTGCAGCTGGCCTCCGAGGCGATCAAGGCCGCCTGCGACGATGCCGGTATCGCCCCGCAGGACATCGACGGCCTGGTGCGCTACGACATGGAGTCCAACCACGAAACTTTGCTAGTACAGTCGTTGGGCATCAAGAACCTGCGTCACTGGGAATCCGTCTCCTACGGAGGGGGCGCGGGCAACGCGGTGATCGGCCATGCCGCCGCCGCGATCGCTGCCGGGTTCTGTAACTACGTGGTGTGCTTCCGCGCCGCCAACCTCCGTTCCGGGTTACGCTTGGGCCTGGCCAGAGGCCCGGAGCGAATCGCCGGCGGAGCGCAGAGCTTTGCCGCCCCCTGGGGCAACATGGCGCCGGCGCATCATTTCGGCATGTTCGTCCGGCGTTACATGCACCAGTTCGGAGCTACGAGCCGCCACTTCGGTTGGGTCGCGGTTACCCTGCGCGAGCACGCCTCCCGGAACCCCCGCGCTCTCCGGAGGGACCCCATCACCATCGACGACCACCAGAATTCCCGCATGGTTGTGGACCCGTTGCACGTCCTGGACTTCTGCCAGGAAAACGACGGCGCCGCCGCCATTGTAATGACCACCCCGGAGCGCGCCAGGGAACTGCGCCATTCAGGGACCCTGACACTGGTTGAGGCGGCAGCCCAAGGCTCCGGCGCTCGGAACGATGGCATAATCTACCGTCACGACCTGGCCGCGTCAGAGTCAGAGCACACCGCCCGGGATCTGTGGGCCCGGGCCCGCCTGCAAGCATCGGACATGGACGCGCTGATGTTCTACGACCACTTCACCCCGTTCTGCCTGCTGAACCTGGAAGCCTACGGATTTGTGCCTCGAGGCGAGGCAAAGGACTTCGTGGAAGGTGGAGGCAACCTTCGGTTTGATGGCATGCTGCCCACCAACACCCACGGCGGCAATCACTCCGAGGCGTATATCCATGGCCTGACCCATCCCCAGGAGGCGGTCCGGCTTATCCGAGGCGCCTCCACCGCTCAGCCGCCCCACAAGACCATCAACCGGGTCCTTTCCTGCAGCAGCACGGCCCAGCTGAGCGCCGCCGTGATAATTCGCCGGGGATAGCGCAGGGACGGCCCAAGGATAGCGAGGATTTCCGATGACTCAGGAAAGAGAACAGGCCGTCAAGACCCGGCCGATGACCGCGCCGCTGGAAGGCGTACCGCTACCCGATCTGGAGCGGTTGCCGGACTATGAACGGAGATTCTGGGAGGGGCCCCGGCACGGCGAGCTTCGCATCCAACGGTGCTCGGATTGCGGCGTGTTCCGGCACCTGCCATCCCCCATGTGCCCTGAATGCTCGTCTCTTGACTACAACTGGACAAAGGTCAGTGGCCGGGGTTTCGTTTACTCCTACGTGATAGTCCGCCACCCGGTGCACCCGGCAATCCAGGAGAAGAAACAGACTCCCTACAACCTTTGCATGATCGAACTGAAGGAGCAGGAGGGTCTTCGGATTTGCAGCAACGTCCTCCGAGTGCCCCCCGAGGACATCAGCATTAATATGCCGGTACAGGTTACTTTCATTCCTGCGGTCGACGATCCCGAGGTGGTGCTGCCGGTGTTCCTACCCGCCCCGGACCAATAGACGACCTGCCCACGTCGCAACGATTAGCCGCTTGGGGGCCGCCGTCCCTTGACTCCCCTTCGTGACAGCGTTTAAGCGTCTCCAGGAGACCAAATCCAGTACCGGGAAACGGCGCCGGCATCCACGCGCAGGTCGAATCCGGTAATCATTTCAGCGTCGTCGGATGCCAGGAAGACCGCGGCTTTTCCATAGTGTGTCGGGCTGGGGAGCTTGAGCAAAGGCGCGCCTCTGCTGGCGTCTGGTATTAGCCCCGCTGCACGCTGTCCCACGCGGGGCGCCGGCCAATCCACGCCCCATCTGGCGGCCCGGTCCCGTCCTTCCGATGGGTTGGTGGCGGTGGGCGTCAGGCTGTTGACCCTGATGCCGTACTCGGCCAGTTCCATGGCCACCGACCTGGTGAAGTTGATCAGTCCCGCCTTGGCGGTTCCGTAGCCCACGTTACCGGGCTCGCCCTGATGTCCCGCGGTGGAGATGATGTTGATGATGTTGCCCTTTCGATTCTGCTGGATCATCGAATGAGCCAGGTGCTTAGTGAACAAAAACGCGCCGGTGAGAATAATATCGGTCTGGCGGCGCCACTCTACCACCCAATTTCAACATCCTGCTAGTATTACAACGACGGTTGGCATGATAGGATGATCAGGGAGATAGTGAAGACCTCGGGAGGTGGGGACGGGTGATGGATGCGGCGGCTTTCGAGCAGGTGGACGGGGCCTTTCAGGATTTTCACGCTTACTTCGCTCCGCTGTTTGGCCGCCGGGAGGCGCGGGATCACAGTCGTCATTATCTGCAGGCCCTGCTGGTGCAGTCCGGGGAGCGGCGCAACGCCGAGAATCTGTCGGAGACGGTTCCGGCGTCAGCCCGGGTGATGCAGCGGTTTCTCGCTGAATCCCCTTGGGATGATGACGTGGTCATAGGACGCCTCCAGGAGTACCTGGGATCCCGGCTGGGGCACCCGGAGGCGGTGTGGGTGCTGGACGGCAGCGACTTCCCCAAGCAGGGCAGGAAGTCCGTGGGAGTGGCCCGGCAGTACTGCGGCCGGCTGGGCAAGGTGGCCAACTGCCAGGCTGGAATGTTCCTGGCTTATGTTAGCCCGCTGGGACGGGCCCTGGTGGACAAACGGCTCTATCTGCCGGAGAGCTGGACCTCGGACACCGACCGCTGTGCGGCGGCGGGGGTGCCGGAGGAGAGTTGGAACTACCGGTCGAAAACCAAGTTGGCGTTGGAGATGCTGGAGCGGGCCTTGGAGCGGGGGCATCTGAAAGCCGGCTGGGTTGCCGGGGACGACGCCTTCAGGGTGTCGCCGTCCTTCCGGGAGGGACTGGCGGCGCTGGGGATGCGCTACGTGCTGGACGTTCCCGGCGGCACCACGGTCTGGCCGCTGGAGCCAGCCTGGACCAGTCCGGAGTATCAGGGGATCGGGCGTCCCCGCCAGCCCAGGCTGGTGGAGCGCAGTGCTGAATTGCCGGAGGAGGCCTGGCGGGAGATTACGGTGGCGGAGGGAAGCCAGGGTCCCCGCAGCTACCAGTTCAGCGCCCAGCGGGTGCGGTCGACCAGTAAGCGGAAGCCTGGCGGAATCCACTGGGCCGTCTACCGCCAGAACCGGGACGGCAGCGAGCCCCGCTACTACCTGTCCAACGCTCCAGAGGACACCCCATTGGAGACTCTGGCCTACGTGGGAGGGTCGCGGTGGCGCATTGAAACCGAGTTCGAGACTGAAAAAAGCGATGTGGGGCTGGACGAGTACGAGACCCGCACCTGGGCGGGCTGGCATCATCACGTGACCCTGTGCCTGCTGGGCGGAGCGTTTCTCCTGAGTCTGCAACAGGCTTGGGGGGAGAAAGATGCCCCGGATCACGAGACCGCAGGTCTACCGGGTGGTCAGGGAGCTGCTGCCCCGGGAACGGTTCGGGCCGGATGAGTTGCTGCGGTGGCTGGAGCAGACCCAAGAATGCAACGAACGGGCCAGACGCTCCCACGCCAAGCGGCGCGCCGCCCTTCGCGCATCCCCGAACATCCCTCCTTGAACCGTCGTTGTAATACTAGTGTCCTGTATTCGTAGTTCGTCGTCTTATTCCGAGGCTTTCCAAAAGGACAGGAAAACGGATTCTTGCTTGAAGCAGAGTAACAGATCGGCGTAGGTCGTCCCTGTATTTCCCAATGAACTACGGATACACCACACTAGAGGTCTGGCCGGAAAGCCATTGGCCGGGTTTTGCACTACTCCAAGTAGACGTATTACAGTCGTATACGGCGTGATAGTGTACGCAATACGTTTCAAGAACCCATCATTACATCGGTATTCGACGTCATGAAAATAACGGCTTGTGGAGAATCGGGGTTCCCGGCCAGATTTCTAGGAGGAGGAGGCAGACTATTTCGGCACGTAAGGGCATTTCCCATTTGTTGATGATTTCCCCGGCCGTGTGTTTTCTCTCGGGCATACCTTGTCCTCCATGTTGTCCAGAATACCAATTCTGATCACGGATCGATTCTCGGAGGTCAGGTCATCTCAGGTTGATTTGCTTTGTCAGCCCTTCGGAGACACCGATGATCCAATAGACGCAAAGCGTATGAACCATGGCGATACTCGCCGCAAACAACCCTGAACGTCGGTCCTTAGAAAGGCCGTCTGCATCTTCCGTGTCCGCCACCAGCTACTTGACACTGCTCCAAAAAGGCATACATTCGCGTCACGACTAGGCGCATGATACGGAAGCGGCATGCCACAACCGCCAAGAGGTAATCCATGAACATTACCAAGCGTATTGCTGAATACGTCACCGCTACCGACATTGAGGACTTCCCACCCGATGCCATCGAAGCGGCCAAGGGAGCGATCATGGACTGTCTGGCGTGCACGCTCGCCGGCTCCCGGGAATCCCTGTCGGACATTCTTTGCCGCTACGTTGCAGCCGAGGGCTCCGCTCTCATCGCCAGCGTTGTGGGCCGGGGATTCAGGACCTCGGCGGCCAACGCTGCCCTCCTCAACGGGGCCATGGCCCACGCCCTGGACTACGATGACATCACCCAGATTACCAAGACCCATCCCACCGCAGTTTTACTGCCCGCATCCCTTGCAGTGGCCGAGGAGTTCGGCGCTTCAGGGAAGGACATGCTGCTGGGATATATGTCAGGGTTTGAGGTCGCATGCGCGGTGGGCGAGTCCTTGAGCGAAGCCTATTACGATGACCTGGGGTGGCACCCGACCGGCCCCCTGGGGGCGGTCGGGTCGGCGGCGGCGGCCAGTAGGATCATGGCCCTGGATCCGGAACAGACGGCCATGGCCGTCTCCCTGGCGGCTTCCCAGGCATCGGGGTTGCGACAGAACTTTGGCACCATGACTAAACCATTCCACGCCGGAGACGCCGCCCGCGCCGGGGTCGTATCGGCCAAGCTGGTACGGGAAGGTTTCACCGCCAGCGAGGACGCCCTGGAAGGACGGTTCGGGTTCATTCGGGCCTTCTCTGGCGGCCAGGGTTTCGACAGCGAGCGGGTAGCACAGAACCTGGGAAACAAATGCTACCTGGTGGAGTCGGGCATCGAAATCAAGAAGTACCCATGCTGCGGCAGCGCCCACCTGGCGCTGGATGCCATCTTCGACCTGCTGTCCCAGGCCGCCATCGACCCGGAGGCGGTGGACCGGATCGACGTGATGGTGGACTTTGATCCGCCTCGCTCATTGATCCACCCCCGTCCGGTGTCGTCGTTGGAGGGAAAGTTCAGTATGCAGTATTGCCTGGCGGCCGCCCTGCTGGACCGCCGCGTGGGGCTGCTGTCCTTCACCGACGAGCAGGTGTTGCGTCCCGAAGCACAGGTGCTGATCCCCCGCATTGACATGCGCCGCATCCCGGGCAACGAGGGCAAGCCAAGCTGGACCGAGGGCTACCACCAGGTTGACGTACAGATGAAGAACGGAAGCGTACTCCGGCAGCAGGCGCACCGCGCCAATAGCGGAGCCCTGCGTGGCGTGACGATGGAGGATATCCGCGAGAAATTCCGGGACTGCGCCTCGCAGTTACTGTCCGAAGCGACGACGGCGGAGGTCCTGTCCCGCCTGGAGATGCTGGAAGAGGGAGAACCGGTCAGCGGCTTGGCGGACCTGCTTCGAGGCTGAAAGTGTCGAGCGGTCTGACGACATAGCCGAGTTCAGTGGTCAAGTCGGTTACACCGGAACGGGACTGATGTAATCGCGTGGATTGGCAGCGGTTACCGATACGCGCATGGGAGTGGATCAAACATGGCTGAAGACCTTTCCGCAATCGTTGAGTCCGGAGACCCCGTCCTGATCGCTGCCGGAGGTCCCACCGAGGGCCTTCTTTGGCATACGGGCAATTACTTAACCTACGTGCGACACCGGGGAAGCATGTTGATGCGCGGGGACGGCAGCGGGGAACCCGTCGTTATTCGCACCAATACCCGAGAAGGCAGCGGTTGTACCCTGGACCGCCAGGGCCGACTCCTGTTGTGCGAAGGAGCCAACCGGCAGATTACTCGGATGGACGTCGCCGGGACCGTGACGACGGTGGCCGACCGGTGGCAGGGAAAACGGCTCAACCGTCCCAACGACATAGTCTGCCGCTCCGACGGCAGTGTCTATTTCACCGACCCGGAACGGGGCATACCGGTGGAACAGCGGGAACTGGGGTTCGCCGGCGTTTTTCGAATCGCGCCAGACGACACGTTGCACGTGGCGACCGACGAGTGCGAATACCCCAACGGGCTGGCGTTATCCCCGGGCGAGTCGGTGCTTTACGTTGCGATCAGCCGCCTGGATGACCGCTGCGTCAAGGAAGCGGAACGGGGCGAAGATGGGTGAGCCTGATGTTGCTGACGCGTATCGGATGGGCGGGTCTACACTGGGCGCTGCCGTTTTTGACCGCGCTGGTGGTGTCGGCCCGCTACGACCGGCGCAAAGGCCGACGACACCAGACGGTCACCGACTACCTCCAGCAGATGCTGGTCTGCCTGCGCCGGTGGCTGCCGGACCGGGACCTGGTGGTGGTGGCCGATGGCGGCTACGCCAAGCGCGAGTTCCTCCGGCATTGCCAGAGTATGTCGAAGCCCGTTGTCGTCGTCACCAAACTGCGCAAGGACGCATCCCTGTACCAGCCGCCGCCACCGCGGCGGCCCGGCCAGATCGGGCGGCCCCGGGTGGTCGGCGCGCGACTGCCCAGCCCCACTGCGGTGCGGGACGATCCCGCTACACAATGGACCCCCTACCGCATGGACCCCCTACCGCGC
The DNA here is from genome assembly GCA_965220105.1 of Dehalococcoidia bacterium. GTDB lineage: Bacteria > Chloroflexota > Dehalococcoidia > Lucifugimonadales > UBA3495 > Bin87. The sequence goes on from OZ244811.1 coordinate 2,031,857, forward strand.
CACCGGTTCCGACGGCAGTACCACCATGGTCGAGCTGACTTCGAGCGTGGCGCTGTGGTACCACGGCGGGCCCGCCGCGCCTTCCCATACGTTGGGTCGTCGTCAGATACCTGGCGGAGCGCCGCGGGCCCTATGCCTTGCTATGCACCGACACTGAGGCGGAACCGCTGCGGATATTGCAGTGGTATCTGCTGCGGTGGCAGGTCGAGGTGACCCCGTATCAAGTACGGGGCAGGCTCTTTGAGGAGCTGCGGGCTCACCTGGGCATGGAAACCCAGCGCCAGTGGTCGGAACGCGCCATCGCGCGGACCACCCCCGCGCTCTTTGGCTTGTTCAGCGTGGTGACGCTGGCGGCGGATATCCTGATCGGTCAGCAGGGTGGCATGGCGCCGCGTGCCACGGCGTGGTATGACAAGACCAGCCCTTCCTTCGCCGACGCCATCGCCCTGGTCAGACGATACCTCTGGGTGCAACCGGGAACTTTTATGCCGTCCGAGCGCGAGCACGAATCGATAAAAGTCCCGCGCCTCTTGTACCACAGGATGCTCGACTCCCTCTCCTATGCCGCTTGATTGTACAAAGCCGAGACCTCGCGTCACGGTGATTAACACCAAAGGGAAGGTCCTGGCCAGGGTCGGGCGCGAGAGCTACGGCGACCAATCGGGGCGGTTCTATTCGCCCCACGGGATAGCCATCGACTCCCCGGGAGACCTGTACGTGGCGGAGGTATCCTGGACCGACTACGGCCGGCACATGGACCCACCCCGCGAGCTCCGCTCGATGCAAAAACTGGTTAGAGTTCCGGACTGACCGGAGACTCGCAAGAGCAAATCCAACCTTACTCGGGTATCCCCAGGGCCCTTCGCACCGCTGCGCCGATGGGTGTCAGCGGGCTTTCTTCGGGCAGCCCGTGAGGCACCATGCGGTTGTGGTGGATGGCGACCGCCAAACCATGCTGAGGATCAGCCCAGCCCACGGATCCGCCGGCCCCGTTGTGGCCGAACGCGAGAGGATTGCCGCCCATGGCGCCCATGCCGGGACTGCCGGCGAAGTGGAAACCTCCGATGGTCCCGTGGTGGGGTCTCCCGTGCACCGGGTCGTAATCGCTGGGCGGACGGGGTATATGAAACGTACGAACCCGGTCCTCGGAGAGAAGCCGCACGCCGTCCAGTTCACCGCCATTGGCCAGCATGGCGTAGAACCGGGCTTGGCTCCGCGCATTCATGATCCCTTGTGCCCCTGGGATACACGCCTGGCGCACGTCGGAGCGGCCGAACACCTCCTGGGTGTGGTCCCCACCTCAGGCGGAGTGGCCCTGAACCGCAGAGAGTCCGGGGGCAGTCCCGGAGCGCCGGGGGGGAGCAGAGGCATATTGGTGAGCTTGGCCACCCGGGATTCGACCTCAGGCGGAATGCCCGCCCACAGATCGGTGATGCCTAGGGGTTCACAGATTTCTTCCTGGATGAACTTGCCGAAGGGCCGTTGCTTTGGGTCAGTGTGGCGCACGACCTCGCCCACCACCCAGCCGAAGGTGTAGGCCATGTACCCGCTGCGGGTGCCCGGCTCAAAGAGGGGATGCATTTCCGCGATCTGCCCTACCATCCAGTCCCAGTCGCACATCAACTCAGGGGTGACTCCCACGGGCATCAGAGGTACGCCGATGCGGTGGGTCAAGGTGTCGAAAACCGTGCCTTTGTCCTTTCCGTACTTTCCGAATTCGGGCCAGTATTTCACCACCGGTTGGTAGTAGTCCACCAGTCCCCGTTCAGCCTGAATGTGGAGGGCGGTCGCCGTCACCGCCTTGATGTTGGAAAACACCGGGAAGAGGGTGTCTCCATCGACCTGTTGATCGGTGGTCTCGTCTGCCCGCCCGCCCCACTGGTCGATCACCAATTCGCTGTCAAGGTAGGCCGCGACCTGGTAACAGTTCAGACTTGGTGAGGTGAATTGGCCGAAGGCGGGTTGCCGAACGCTGGCACGGGTGGCGGTGGTTATGTCATATACAGGGCATGGATACTGAAGTGGACCTCACCACCGTCCACCGCGATGTTCTGATTGCCATCAACGCCGAGTTACAGGCGGTGATTGAGCGGTTGCAGCGGCGGATTGCCGAACTGGAAGGCCAGGCGAAACTGGGCGGCCCGCTGCGAATGCCCGGCCACCAGCCCAGTTCGGGCCGCCAGCCGCCAGTCCACACTGTGGTCGCCAATGCGGCGGCCAATTTCAGCGCTGTCCGGCTCGGACAATATGGTCCCTGATTTTGCTCACGTCGGCTTTACTGCCGAAATCCCTCTACCCAACCAGGGCTTATTACAACGACGGTTCAAGGAGGGATGTTCGGGGATGCGCGAAGGGCGGCGCGCCGCTTGGCGTGGGAGCGTCTGGCCCGTTCGTTGCATTCTTGGGTCTGCTCCAGCCACCGCAGCAACTCATCCGGCCCGAACCGTTCCCGGGGCAGCAGCTCCCTGACCACCCGGTAGACCTGCGGTCTCGTGATCCGGGGCATCTTTCTCCCCCCAAGCCTGTTGCAGACTCAGGAGAAACGCTCCGCCCAGCAGGCACAGGGTCACGTGATGATGCCAGCCCGCCCAGGTGCGGGTCTCGTACTCGTCCAGCCCCACATCGCTTTTTTCAGTCTCGAACTCGGTTTCAATGCGCCACCGCGACCCTCCCACGTAGGCCAGAGTCTCCAATGGGGTGTCCTCTGGAGCGTTGGACAGGTAGTAGCGGGGCTCGCTGCCGTCCCGGTTCTGGCGGTAGACGGCCCAGTGGATTTCGCCAGGCTTTCGCTTACTGGTCGACCGCACCCGCTGGGCGCTGAACTGGTAGCTGCGGGGACCCTGGCTTCCCTCCGCCACCGTAATCTCCCGCCAGGCCTCCTCCGGCAATTCAGCACTGCACTCCACCAGGGTGCGCCGCTGCCCGCCCTTGAGCCTGGGTTTGCGGGGACGCCCGATCCCCTGATACTCCGGACTGGTCCAAGCTGGCTCCAGCGGCCAGACCGTAGTGCCGCCGGGAACGTCCAGCACGTAGCGCATCCCCAGAGCCGCCAGTCCCTCCCGGAAGGACGGCGACATCCCGAAGGCGTCCTATGACCACGTCATCATCCCAAGGGGATTCAGCGAGAAACCGCTGCATCACCCGGGCTGACGCCGGAACCGTCTCCGACAGATTCTCGGCGTTGCGCCGCTCCCCGGACTGCACCAGCAGGGCCTGCAGATAATGACGACTGTGACCCCGCGCCTCCCGGCGGCCAAACAGCGGAGCGAAGTAAGCGTGAAAATCCTGAAAGGCCCCGTCCACCTGCTCGAAAGCCGCCGCATCCATTCCCCTGCCTCACCTGCTCAAGTCTTCCCCAGTACCCCACCATCCTACCATGCCAACCGTCGTTGTAATACTAAACTAAAGCCAAGGTGGGATGTGCATTTGCGGGGCGATGAAGATTGGCTCAGGCGCCACAGGTGGAGCTCTCCCACCTGTACTTGGAGGGCGGTCCGGCGCCGCCAATTGACTTCCTCCATATGCGGGTTTCACCTTGGCTTTAGTTTAGTACCGTTCCCAGATAGATTTGTAAGAATATAAGAAAGCAGCCATACTTGGGTATGATCTTGCTGCGAGGAAGTGCCCAGCCAGGGCTGCCATCAAGTATAAAGTCAAACTGACCGAGTCCGAACGGACCGGTCTCAATGAGGTTTCCCACCGGGGCAAGCCGTCAGTCCGCACCGTCAAGCGGGCGCTCGCGCTGCTCAAAGCTGACGAAGGGCTTGGGGATCGTGAGATAGCCGATGTGCTTTTGATCAGCGCCGCTACCGTTGCCAGAGCGCGGAAGCGGTACGTGCAGGAAGCGCACCTGATTGCCTTAGCGTGCAGCGCAGCGCCCGCAGGGCACACGCACTGGACACTCCAGTTGTTGGCCGACCAGGTGGTGGAGTTGGAGTTTGCCGATAGCAGCTCCCTGGAGACGGTGCGCCAGATGCTCAAAAAAACGAACTCAAGCCCTGGAAGAAGCAAGAGTGGTGTATCCCCAAGGTGAGCGGGGAGTTCGTGGCGCGGATGGAGGATGTGCTGGACCTGTACCAACCGGCGTACAACCCGGAGCGTCCGGTAGTGTGTTTCGACGAGACCTCCCGGCAATTGACCGGGGAGGTGCGTCCGCCCCTGGAGGCTGCCCCGGGACGGGTGGCACGCTATGACACCGAGTACCAGCGTAACGGGACACGGAACCTGTTCATGATCTGTGAGCCGAGGGGTGGCTGGAGACCTGTGGAGGTGACCGAGCGCCGCACTGCCGTGGACTTCGCGCACCAGATGCGGTGGCTGGTGGACGAGGCATACCCTGATGCCGCGGTGGTCAGGCTGGTGATGGACAACCTCAACACCCACCAGCCCGGCTCGCTCTACGCAGCATTTGAGCCATCCGAAGCCCGGCGCATCGCGAAACGGCTGGAGTTTCATGACACCCCCACTCATGACACCCCCACGCACGGCAGCTGGCTGAATATGGCTGAGATCGAGTTGAGCGTCTTCAGCAGAGCGTGTCTGAACCGCCGTATCAGCGCTGAGCCGGAGCTGCGGCGAGAGGTTGCGGCGCTCGAAAGCGCGCGCAACGCAGCAAGATTAGTCATAGACTGGCGGTTTTCCACCCAAGATGCTCGTAGTAAGCTCCAACATATCTACCCTACAAAACCAGATTGAAACGGATTCAGACCGGCGGCGAGGAGATCGGCGTTTATGAAGGTGGGGCATTCCGCCTCGTTGGGCAGAAGCTCCATAGCGAGGGTGGTTTTGCCGGCCCCATTGGGCCCGGCAATTGTGATGATTCTCTTCGCGGGGTTGTTTGTCATACTATCCCTTAAACCGCTCCCGCTTCGCGCAGCGCCGCCACTTCCGCGCCGCTATATCCCAGTAGCCCGGTCAGGACGGCTTCGGTATCCTGGCCCAGGGTTGGCGGCGGCGCGAAGTTATCGGGGCTGCCGGTCTTGATGGGGTTGCCGGCGGTGCGGTAGGCGCCGGCGACTGGATGGTCGATTTCCACCACCATGTCGCGTAGCTGCACCTGCGGGTCGGCCAGGGCCTCGCCAATGTTGTTGACCGGGCCGCCGGGCACATCGTACTTCAGCAGCAGTTGCTCCCACTCGGGGCGCGGCTTTGTCATAAAGCCTGCGGTCAGGGCTTCTTCGAGCGCATCGCGGTTCTCGATGCGGGAGGGGGCGGTGGTGAAGCGTAGGTCTTCATCCATGCCCCGCAGCGCTTCGATTTCGCCGGCCATCATGCGCAGGGTCTTCATGGCGAATTCCTGGCTGGCGCAGTGAACCTGCACGTATTTGCCGTCGGAGCATTGGTAGGCGCCCACGGGCAGGTTGGACGGATGGCCGGAGCCGATGGGCTGCGGCACCTCGCCGGACACGAGGTAGAACTGCCCCAGGTGGGCTTGCAGGGAAATCTGAACGTCCAGCAGGGAGATGTCCAGGCGGCGCCCCTCGCCGGTGAACCGCCGCCCGTACAACGCGGAGGTGATGCTGAGGGCGGCCACGTAGCCGCCTACCATGTCGCCCACCGGAAAGCCCATGAACACCGGCGGCTGGCCGGGGTTGCCGGTGACGCTCATCCCGCCGCCCATGGCCTGCACGATGCCGTCGAAGCCGGGCCGCTCACGGTACGGCCCCTCTTGCCCGAAGGCCGACAGCGAGCAGGCGATGATGGACGGGTTGATTGCCTTCAACGATTCGTAGTCCAGTCCCAAGCGCTCCAGCACCGAAGGCCGGAATGCGTCGAACACCACGTCGGACACGGCTACGAGCCGGCGGCAGACTTCCCGGCCCTCCGGCGTTCGCAGGTCTATGGTTACGCTCTTCTTGTTGCGGTTGAAGTTCAGGTAATAGGCGCTCTCGCCGCCGAGGAAGTGGGGGCCGATGCGCCGCGACATATCCCCCACGCCGGGCTGCTCGATCTTGATTATCTCAGCACCCAGGTCGCCCAGCGTCCGCGCCGCCACCGGCCCGGCGATAGCCTGCGACATTTCGAGGATGCGGACACCCTGCAACGGAGGAGTCATACTCTCTTGCCCATCTTCACTGCTTGGTGGCCTATTCCGTGGACAGGAGGGCTGCCAGCTCTCGCACGTCCTCCATTTCGTCCAGCGATTCTATGGCGGCGATGATTTGTTGCTGGCGTTCCGGGCTGATGACCGTTGCGGTAAGGACGGCGAACTTCTCTTTCATTTCGGCCCACGACAGGGCATTCTCCGGGTCGCCCTTGGGGTATCGGATGTCGCTGCGCAGGCGGCGTCCGTCGGCGGTGGATACCTCAGCCCAGGCGCGAAACTCGCGGGGGAAGTGGGCGTCCAACTCCGGGTCGGTCACACACTTCACCCGCGGCAGGATGCGGCTTATCTCCGGGCGGTCAGGCACCCCGTCGGCGTATTCCTCCAGCGACGCGCGGCCATAGGCCAAGGCCACCGCCGCGCCGAAGGGCATGGAGAACTGCATATCCACGACTGTCTTGGGGTTGGCCTTGTCCTCTTCTGGAGACGCTACCACCTTGAAACCGCCGCTGAGTACTCCGACGGTCACTTCCTCGACGTCATCGGCCTCCAGACCATGGGTGTTGCGGATGTCTATCAGGCAGTCTATGGGTCCCTGCTTGTAACGGCAGCAAGCATGGGGCTTGATTCCCGTGCGGGTAATCAGATATTCGTCCCCCAGGTCTTGCAGCACCAGCGACATGTCGGGGTTGCCGGAATAGGCTTGCAGGAAGCCGTCGCGCCCCTCGAGGATGGTGGTGGGGCCGGTGTAGCCGGAGCGGGCCAGCAGGGCTGCCCAGGAACCGCTGTGCGACGCCCAGCCGGGATGGAATCGCTTGGTCCAGGCTCCCTGCGCCAGGTATTCCATGCTGCCGGCGGTCTGGCTGCCCGCGATGCCCAGGGCGTGGATGAAGTCGTCGCCCTGCAGCCCCAGCAGCCGCCCGGCCACCACCGCAGCGCCGAAAGCCCCGCAGGTGCCGGTGGGATGGAAGCCTCGCCCGTAATGCTCGGCAGGCTGCAATGCGCGGCCCAGCCGCACGATGACGTCGTACCCCGCAACCACTGCGGCGATGAAGTCCTTGCCCGACACATGGGCCAGGTCGGCCATCGAAAGGGCGGTGGGAAAGGCCACCACGCCCGGATGCAGCGACGCCTCGTTGTTCACGTCGTCCATCTCTATGCTGTGAAAGGCGATGCCGTTGGCCATCGAAGCGTACTCCGGCAGCACTCGATAGGGCGTACCGACGACCACCGACGGCCCGGAGCGGTCCAGCCGCTGCAGCGCATCAACGACAGCGTGCGCCGAGCCGGTGGTGGAGCCGTTGAGCGTAACTGCGGCGAAGTCCAGGCACAGGTACTTGGCCCAGTCGATCACCTCCGGCGACAGATCCTCGTACTCGAGCGCCTGCGCGAAGCTGCCTAGGGCGCGGGTCATGCCGGTTTCGTTGTTGTTCTGAACCATGGCTGAGGACCTCCATCAAGTATTACAACGACGGTTCTCAAAATACTATTCGTCGTGCCCGACCAGTTCGAAATAAGGTAACATACTCGCCAAATCCAGCCCGCCTACAACCCCGACTCGTACAGGAAGTCGCCGGTGGGGTAGTTGTTGAGCAGATGGCGGGAGATGACCAGGCGCTGAATCTCGTTGGTTCCCTCGCCGATCATCATCAGCGGGGCGTCGCGGAAGTGGCGCTCCACCGTCAGGTCCTGGGTGTAGCCGTAGCCGCCGTGGATGCGCATGGCGTCGATGGCGACCTGCATACACATCTCGCTGGCGAACAGCTTGGCCATTCCTGCCTCCATGTCGGCGCGCTCGCCCCGGTCCTTCTTCTCGGCGGCGTGGAGCACCATCAGGTGGGCCGCCTGTATCTGGGTCGCCATGTTGGCCAGCATTATCTGCACGCTCTGGTGTTCTCCGATGGGCTTGCCGAAGGTTTGGCGCTGCTTGGCGTATCGCGTGGATTCTTCTAGCGCGGCCCGCGCCACACCGAGGCAGCGGGCGGCAACATTGATGCGGCCCAGCTCCAGCCCGCTCATTATCTGGTAGAACCCCTTGCCCTCCTCGCCGCTGACCAGATTCCCGCCGGATACGCGGTAGTCCTCGAAGGACAGCTCGCAGGTATCCACGCCCTTGTAGCCCAGTTTCGGTATGTCCCGCACCACGTTGAAGCCCGGCCCCTTCTCGGCGATGAAGATGCTGATGCCGCGCCGGGGCGGGTCGGCGTTCGGGTCGGTCTTGGCGACCAGGGCGAAGGTGTTGCCGTGGCGCCCGTTGGTAATCAGGCTCTTGGCCCCGTTTACCACGTATTCGTCGCCTTCGCGGACGGCGCGAGTCTCGATGGCCTGGACGTCGCTGCCCGCGTTGGGCTCGGTGATGCAGATGCCGCCTCGCTTCTCGCCGGTCGCCATCAGGGGCAGGAATCGCTCCTTCTGCTCCAGTGTTCCGTGGGTCGTGATCATGTAGGCCATGATGAGGTGGGAGTTCAGTATCCCGCTCAGGCTCATCCATCCCCGGCAGATTTCCTCGATGACCAGGGCGTAGGACGTGACATCCAGCTCAAGCCCACCGTACTCTTCGGGGATCACCGCGCCGAACAGGCCCAGCTCCTTCATCCGCTCCACCAGCTCGAAGGGGTACTCGTCGGCGTGTTCCATTTTCTGGGCGACAGGTTGGACTTCCCTGCGGACAAACTCTCTGATTGTGGCGACCATGCCGCGCTGCGCTTCAGTCAATTGAGGCAAAACCGCTCCTGAAACCGGGCTGATTTCCTGGCGGCATTTTATCACGCGCCGGGCGCAGCCAAGTTTGACACCCCAAGGGCGGCGCACTAAACTCGCCTGTAACCGCGTTGCCTGACAATCATCGGCGAGTGTTTTATTATGAAATGATGGCAGCCGCGTCCGCTTTCGCTTCCCAAATGCTCAATATAGTGAGGTATCGCAATGCCGGACAAGCCAGAATACATAGACCTGCTCAACGACATTCGCCTGCAGGAGCACCGGGCTGGAGTCTTCCTCAAGGCGTGGGCCGATAAGACCGAGCATCCGGGGCTGAAGGGCTGCCTTTCTCTGGTAGCCGAGCGCGAGACCAGCCACGGGGACATCTTCGACCGGCGCATTCGTGAGTTGGGCGGCGCCCCCGAGGACAAGGACGACGCCATGTTCGCCGAGCGGCTGCGCGTGGCCGGTTCGGAAATGACCGACAAGGAAAAGATCGTCTGGATGCGCGAAGCCCAAACTCGTGTAACCCTGCCCACTGTGCGCCAGCGCTATGAGGCTGCCTCAGTTGATGAGTCTGTCGACCAGCTGACACGTTCTCTGATCAAGTGGTTCACCGAGGTGGAGGACGACTCCGGCGCCTCCATGCGGGCGGTGTACGCCGAGATCGAGCGGGAGGACTAACCGGATGAAATTCGGGGCCTTCTTCGTGGGCCAGCGCCCCCTGCTGCACGAGCAATACGCCGACGAGAGCAAGATCAATCCCAACCCGGTCAGCCGCACCGACGTCGAGGTCTACGAGGACATTCTGCGCGGCGCGGAATTGGCGGAGGAACTGGGCTTCGACTCGGTGTGGATTGCCGAGCACGCTTTCAGCGAACACAGCATCATCAGCTCGCCCCACAGCCTGCTGGCCGCCATCGCCGCCAAGACCAAGCGGGTCAAGGTGGGCGTGGCCTGCACCATAGTGCCGTGGCACGCTCCACTGCGGCTGGCGCAGGACCTGGCCACACTGGACATTATCAGCCAGGGACGCCTGATTGTCGGGGCCGGCCGCGGCTACCAGAAGCGGGAGTTCGACATCTATGGCCTGGACATCGCCGAATCCCGCGACCGTTTCATCGAGGGCATGGACATCGCTGTCAGGTCGTGGACGGAGGACACCTTCTCCTACGACGGCGACTATTTCAGCTTCCCGGAAGTGCGGGTTATTCCCAAGCCGGTGCAGCAGCCGCATCCGCCCATATTTATGGCGGTCACTCACAGCCCGGAATCGGTAGAGATTGCCGTCCGCAACCGTTGGGGGTTGTTCACCGTGGGCAGCAGTTTCTTCCCTGCTTCGCCGGACTCTGACCAGAACCTGATTAACCTCTACCGCCGGCGGATGCTGGAAGAGGGGACGGCGCCCGATGACATCGAGGTCGCCGCCGTCCGCAACGTTTATGTGGCTCCCACCGACGAGGAAGCCATCGAACTGCTCGTGCCGCGCCTGCAATGGGCTGGCGACATGGGGGACTTCCTGCGCCGCCCGCTCTCCGACGTTGTGCGGGCCTCAGGGGTGCGTGGCTATGAGCACTACATCCAAGACCCCTTTATCGAGCCGGATCTGGTGGCGGAGCGGGGCAAGGAAGGCATGGCAGCCATCGGCAGCCCCGAGAAGGTCACGGCAGCCATCAAGGAACTGGAAGAGAACCACGTCACCCACTTCATCAGCTACCTGGACGCCGGGGGCCTGTCCTACGACCAGGTGTCCAGCTCGCTGCAACTGTTCGCAGAAAAAGTGATGCCCAACTTCCGCTAAGCCCCAATCCACCGAAGAGATGAGTGTCGCGGCGTGCTGAAGGGGTAAGAAAGTGCTCCTGTGCTTTTGGGATAATGGTTTTTGGAACAGGAAACCGACCCGAAACCAGGAGTACCCAATAGCAACTGTCTTGAAAGTCAACAGGCATGAGCGACGACTGGCTGAGTCATATCGCGCCAAGGGTAGCCATGTTTGAGCATGGCGTTGAGCATAACCAGCAGTTTGCACATGGACGCGACCAGCGCCACTTTTTTCGGCTTACCAGCTGCCAGCAGCCTCTGGTAGAAGTCCCGAATAGCAGGGTTGTGGCGGCTGGCTACCAACGCTCCCATGTAGAGGACGGCCCGCACCCGGGAGCGTCCGCCCCAGACGGCGCGTTTGCCCCGCAGGGCGCCGCGGTCGCGGTTGTAGGGAGCCACCCCGACCAGGGCAGCAATCTGCTTGCGATCCAGCGTGCCCACTTCCGGCAGATGCGCCAGCAAGGTCAGCGATAGCTGCGGGCCCACGCCGGGAACCGTGCGGAGCAGGTCATCCTTCTCACGCCACACGGGACTCCGGCGCAAAGTCTGACGTAGCCCCTTGTCCAAGTCGCTCAACTCTTGTTCCAACCACGCGATGTGGGCTTCAATGCGGGGACTAACGGCGCGGGGACTAACGGCGCCGCTGGCGGTGCCCAGCCGGTTCTTCTCGGAGACCAGCATGGTCATCACCTGGCGCCGGCGGGCAGTCAGCGAGTTGAGGACCTGGGTCGCGGCGTCCTTGAGGGGGCGCACCTCAGGACGGACGGCGTCGGCGAAATGGGCCAGGACCCCCGCGTCCAGAGTGTCGGTCTTGGCCAGCGTTCCGGTGGCCTTGGCGAAGTCCCTGACCTGGCGTGGGTTGACCACCACCACCGGCAGTGCCGCAGCGGCCAGGGCGGCCACCAAGGGCAGTTCCAAGCCGCCCGTTGATTAACGACAATTGGTCCTGCCGGCGCATTGCCTCAAATCAAATGTTACTGAACTTCGGCCGTACAAGATCTCTTGGCGGATCCAAGCACAAAATTGGAGATAGCCGGACACCGTCGTCGGAAAGACTCGCTGCAACGCATCGGTGGAGTTGATTTGTCCGTGCGCCGTTCCAGCGTCCTCCACTTTATTGATACCCGCCGTGCTTCGCTCAATGGCGGTTACGTAATGCGGCCCAGCTAGTCCGCATCGACCCTTCGCTCGGTATGGCGGAGTTCATATACGAGGTCTGCCATCGGTACAATCTGACGGAAAGAGAGCTCAAGGCACAGAAAGGAGAAACCAAGAAATGGATACGCTCGTCAGCAGCATCGAAAAGTTTATCTTGAAACACGAGGATGCGGTGTCCGCCGCTTTGGAATACATGCTGTCGCACCACAAGTCGGCGTCTAGAGGCTTGCACTCGCTGGTGCGGAAGGGATGCGCCGACTTCGTGCAAGTCGAAAGGTTTTTGTGCCAACATCAGGACGAGAATGGGGCTCGCCCCGACCTGGTGGGGCGCGACGGCGATGGACCCGTACGGCTGGTCATTGAAGCGAAATTTTTCGCCGGTCTCGCTGAGCAGCAGCCCAACGGATACATCGCCCTCCTACCGGAAAAGGGGCCATCGGTGCTTTTGTTCCTGGTGCTTCAGCAGAAGTTGGATACCCTTTGGCAGGTAATCTGCTCCAAAGCCCGCGAATCGCATGAGTTGTTGGAGAACGCCGGCGGCCCCGACTGACGGTGCGCGACTATCGCCGAAACGGAACGCTACCTGATGATGGCGACGTGGGGTGAACTGACAAGCTGCATGAACCTAGAAGTGGAGAATGACATTATCGCATGGGGTGGGGCAACAGATGGGCCGGAGCGCAGCAACAAAGCGGTTGCGTTCGCATTGTTCGATTACGACCTTAGGCAATTAACAAGGCTGATTGAACTGAACAGCCGCCCTTGAACCTGAAATTCAATGATTGCCTTACTTAGGGGAATGGCAGACACTTTGCGGCGCTTTTGTCCCGGCGGGAGGAAGGCATCCTTGACTGGGCAAGCCTGACAATCCTCCTGCAGGGCCACATACTGGTAGGAGTGATTCCGCCGGTGGAAGGAGCCACGGCGCAGGGTCCTGCCTTGCGGGCAGACCAGGTGGCCGCCGTCAAAGGAGGCGCCCCAGCGGCTCCGCCGGAGCAGTTGCGCCGCGAATTCTGGGTTGCTGCGGAGCGGCTGTTGGCCAAACCTGATGTGTTGCGCTCGTGCATCAGGAAAGTGGGTCGTATTCAGTCGATCGTTCATGCGTCAGTAATAGGACAGAACCCTGGACAACAACGTTGATTACGTCTCAGCCGCCGAGCAGCATGGCGGCTACGGCGATGAGGGCCGCGCTGGACAGCGTTCCGATCACCACCCAGTTGCGGATGCTGAGCGGCGCCTTGCCGTCTTCCGATGCGACCGCTGTCGCCTGCCCTGCATGGCCTGCTGAGGAGGAACTCGAGGCAGTGGCCGTTGCCCTGGATCCAGCGGAAGCTCCGGCCGTACCGCTTCTTTGTTGGTTTCCCCGTGGTGGGCTGGTGCGGCCTGGTCCGCCGGGCCGTGTGTATGTCCGGTGGCTCTGCTGCTGGTTGTCCCGGGGCTGGCGCGGGCCTGGTGCACGGCGTCGGGTTACCGGGCGTCCGGCCTCGGCGTTCCGCAAGTCTTCTTCGAGTGCCTTGAGCCCGTGAGTATAAGCCCTAGTGGTGAGTGCCCAGTCGAGGAAGTCGCCCTTGTAGCTGTGGTCGGCGTCGGGGTGTTGGTCGGCGTACCTTATCCAGATCTCGTCCAGGTGAGCCACCTTGATCTGCTGGTGGAACACGGTTTCCCGTCGCTGCCATTCGTTCTTTTCCCGCTCTCTGGCCCCTGCGTTTCTGCGCTGGCTCCTGCGGTCCATTTCCGCTTCGGCACGTCGGCGTTTCTCTTCGCACTCGTCGATGCGGTTGACATAGTCCCGCGCCAGCGCCGACAGTCGGCAGGCGTCGGGCCGCTGACCTTTGGATGGCGTCGGCGGCGGATGGTTTGGGCGGCGTCCCACGTGGTGGTAGGCGGCTCCGAAACTCTTTCTCTGGTTCATCGTATCGCTTCCGATGCTGTCGCATTCAATACTGGTATGCCTCGATGGCATTCTGATCGTGACCCGCATCGCGTATAGCGTTCGGGCTTTTTGGGACGTCTCACCCGCTACCTGTACTCGAATGTTTTCTGGAAGTATTCCTGCAGCTCAGGCGTGAGTGCCCCCCACTCCAGCTGCTGTGCCCGGGAAGGCTGGATGTACTGCTCGCCGTGGCTGTGGAACGGGAAGTATCCCAGCCGGATCCGGTCAGGAGACTTCTACGCCGGTTGGGCGCTTGAGGTGAGTCGGCCGGAGTACGGATGCTGTCCATCGCAGAGGGCCTGGTACGCGAGGACGCCCAGTGAGAAGCGGTCGTGTTCCGGCTTCCGATCGAAGCATCCGTGTCTGGCCTGGTGGCCGGGTGGCCCCTCGAGACAACCGCTGGTCCGACAGGGCGCGGACATCGTTTTGATGATCTCGGGCGGCTGGTACTCGGGTCTGCCGACCCGGCATCGGAACACGCCACCGCCCGGTTTCGGCACCTGGAATGAGTCGGCGTCCAGCACCATGATTCGCCCGTCGGGCCAGGCCAGCAGGTTCTTGTCGTTGACGTCGCCGACGGCGTAGCCGGCGTCGTGCAGTTCTTGCATTGTGTCGGCGTACCTGATGACTATTTGTGCCATCAGTTCCTGCATTTCGCGCCGGCTCTTCAGGCTGATTCCCCGATGTTTCTTTCGCAGTTTGCGGGAGGCGAACGAGGCGGCGGGGATGTAGCCGACCTCAGCCCGTTTCATGAGATAGCCGTGGGTCTCGCCGTCCAGGTCGGCGATCAGCCGGGCTAGCGGCCAGGCGACCGTGCTGGGCGCTCTGCCGCCTGGAGGACGGCTCACCATCTGCCTGAGTTTCTTTTCGATGTGCGGTGGACGCATTCCCCTGCGGTACACCTTGGCGACGATGTCTGGGTTGCCCGTGACCTCGTAGACCACGCCCTCGCCGCCCTCGCCAATTTGGGCGCCGAGCAGCACCCGCTGGCCGTCCGGAAGCCGGTAGGCTTCATGCTGTTGACTCTGCTGCATCTTCGGCCTCCTTTCCGTCGTCTGAACGGACGTTTTGCCGGTGGTGTTCCGTCTCCGGTGTCCGGTGCAGGAGGGTCGCCTGGAACATGGTGAGGTCGTCGTCGGTGCGCCGTCTCACCATGTCGCTGAGTAGCAGCCCTTGCATCTGCCGGAACGCCTTCTCCTGGCTGGGGTTGCTCTCCAGCCAGGAGAAGGTTCCGTCGAAGTACGGCGCGTGGGGCACGTTCCCGGGTTGTTGCAGCGTCAGGCTCATCATGCCGTCGGTGCAGAGCATGACGCGCTGTACCCCCGTGATCTCGTCGCTTACCGACATTCGGCAGACGGCGCCTTCCTCGGTGATGAACGATGTCTCGTTGGCGTACTCGCCGTGCTGTGGCTCACTGGTCAGGATCCAGCCTTGATCGATGCCGACCACGCAGGCTCCGTCGCCAACCTGCGCGGACGCCGAGCGTCCGTCTACTTGGACAAACGCGGTGAGCGTGGCGGCGTATTCCCGCAGCGGGATCCCAGACGTTTCGACCTCGCGGACCACTGCGTCGCGCGCGGCGGCGAACGTCCGGCGGAGCAGTTGGTTCAGGTCCTGATCCGGCCTCTTCGTGATCCCCGCCCAGGCGTATCCCAGAGCGGCGGCGCCGGCGGCGTGCGCGCCTGCTCTGCTCTGCTGGGCGCTGCTCGCGCCGTCGCAGACCACGACCACGAGTCGGTCGGTTCCGGGCAGGGTTCGGTACCAGAGGGCGTCTTGGTTGGGGGCATCCCTCTTGACGTGCTTGGTTCCCGCCACACTGGCGGCAGCGACGAACCACCGGTTGACCTGGTCTAGATTTCGACTTCCAGCCATGCGCTTGGATCCTCCAGTTTAATCTTGTCGCCGACGCCGGAGTTGGGCACCGCCACCATGGAGTTGGCCAGCCATTCGAGCAGTTCGTCGTAGGCCGCCGTCTTCATGGGCTGGGTGCGGTCGGTGATCTGCCGCAGTTGCGCCTTGGTACCGTCGTACTTGGCCGCGCCGTTGAGGATTACGAAGGTGTTCACGCCTTTGGCTTTCTCGGTCTCCCGCACTCTGCGGGCAGTGGCCGGCACCTCGTGGGCGTCGCCCATCATGCCATCGGTGAAGATGAGCATCCAGGGACGGAAGTAACCCACGCCGTTGGCCCGGTAGGTGGCTTTGCGGTTCTCGATCATGTCGAGGGCGCGGTTCACGGCTTCGCACATTTTAGTGCCGCCCCCCGCGAACAGCGGGCCTGGGTTCAACTCGTCAATGGAGCTGAACTCCTGCCGCACCTCCGTCTGGTGGTTGAAGGCGACCAGCGCTACCTCCACCCGCCTGGTGGCGACCGGGTCAGCGAGCACCGTACAGCGGAACTTCTCGATGGCAGCGTTGAGCATCCCGATGTCTTCTTGCATGGAGCCAGACACGTCAACGACAAGCGCGACGGGGCAGCGGTCATCGTTGTTTTCGGCGAAGTTGCTCATCTGCTCGAAGGCGATATCATAGCCGTCGTTTGGTCCGAGGTAGTTTCTCTCAGGGTTCGATAGGTTCAGGGTCATTTCAATTCACCTCCTGGTGACTGGCGGGTTTGGGCCTTGCTGAACGTATGTTTCATATTTCAGGGTTGTGGAGCGTTTCCGGATGACCGGCCCAGCTGGACGTTTATCCGGTTGTAGATGTTCTTGGTGATGGATTGGATGCGGCCGCGCGGTTCCGGTTTTCGGTGGACCCAGTCGACGAACATGAGGGACGGAATAAGCGCGGACAGCAGCAGGGTGGTGAGGTATCCCAGCCAGACTTTCTCCAAAGAGACGCTGGCTATGACCGGATACAGGGCCACCAAGGCAAACAGGGTGATCGCGGTCTTGGTGCCTTGCGTTCCGCGCCACCTGAGCCACAGGTATGCGGCGCCCGCGACCATTATTCCGCCCGTCATGAGGAAGCCCATGACGTCTCCGAATCTCTGTAGATCGGAGCCGTTAGTGAGGTGCATTCCGAACACGGACACGGTGTTTCCGTAGTCCTCGGGGTACACCCAGGGCAGGCCGAAGGACATGATGATCAGGAAGGCGTGGACGACTCCGGCCCACCTTTTCTGCATCAGGTTCTCAACGTCAAGTTTCAATTCATAGACTCCTTGTTTCGGGGCTTGGCCCCGTCGGGGCCGTGCCGGTCTTTTCGGGTTGGCGTTGTTGCCCTGACGCTACGTTCAGCTGCTCTTCATGGCCTCGGCGAGGCCGGCGGTCTCCGCCTCAAAGGCGTACAGGCTTTCCAGGAGCAGTCCCACCTGCAGGGGAACGTCCAGGTCGTCGTACTCGGTTATCGCCTTGAAGTCGGACTGGTTCTTGTAGAATAGGATGAACGTGTTCATGTCCTCGATTTTCGACAGCGCTTCCGCCGACCGCATTTCCACATCCGAGGCCTGCTGGCGCCACTGGTCGTAGGCGTTGGTGTCGTTAACCAGCGACAGCCACATTACCTCGCGCAGCCTGGGGTTGCCCTGTCTGTCGATGAGGGCAATCTGCTCCTCCCAGTACTCGGGCCACAGCTCGCGGGTGGCGTCGATTCGCTCCACCAGTTCTTGGTGTTCGCGCTTGGCGGCTTTATACTGCGGCCTCCAGTTATCGACTATCCGGTCCATGGCTTCCCGGTGCTGGGTCAGCGCCCTGTCGCCCTGGATCTCGCGGGCCTTCTGGTTGAACGTCAGTGTGGGCGGAACCGCCCTTTCCGCGTCGTTGCCCTCGTCTTGGTCGTCCTTTTCGTCGATCGACTCAGGCGCGTGCGACGCCCCGCCGTTGGTCGGATTAACCCCGTATGTAGGGCCGGAGACGGAGCCGGTGTTATTCGAACTGGCGTGCTCCGGCATGGGGATCCTGCCCGGGGTGGTCGGCGAGGTATAGTCCAGCTGCGAGTTAGCGCCGCTGGTTGGCTCGTCGGCGTAGGCGTCGGGCGGCACCGCCTCAAGGCGTTCCACCTCGGGAATCAGCCCCTTGATGTCCGTGAAAGCGGCTCGCGTGTCGTCGACTTGACGGTTGACCCGGCTGGCGGCCTCGGCGACCTGCGCGCCGGCGTTTCCCTCGTGGTTGAAGACGGCGGCCGCAGCGGCCGACATGAGGAATACGGCGACCACCACGGCGAGCGCGATGGGCCGTTCGTCGTTCTTTCGTTTGCGGAACTTTCCGATCATTTTGTCGACCTCCTTCCACTCGATAATTGTCGTCGCCTTCGGCTTGCTCATTTGATCGCCTCGCAACAGGGGCTCAATCTCCTCCTGGGCAAAACAGACCTCAGAAACGCAGCCCCCAGAGTACGTCTCCGTCTGAGGCTGTGTTGTCGTTAAATCCGCTGCTCGCCAGCAGCCTTAGCCTCCCGAACGATGTACCGGATCGCGTTCTTCGTTTCCTGGCGGCGGGCTATTGGCGAGGTATCTCCCGGCATCATGCCACCAGCGTCCGCGGCGCCACCCGGAAGCAGCCGCTGGTGGTCTCCAGGACGAGGAGCGCCATACCCCGCTCCCCCGGGACGGCGTGTCCTACGACATCGCCCACTCGCGCACCCTCACGGTGCATGGGATCATCACATCCAGTGCCTGGAGTCGCTGTACTCGGTGCCGACCCACCTCTGCCCGCCAAGACGAGAGGTGGCGGTAGTCATCGATTTCAACCTCTCCCACCGCCGCGCGGGCTGGCGCCACATGAGTGAAGCTGTCCCCCAGGTCGTTGGCTTTGCGCACAGTAGAGCTGGTCGCTGCGGTCAGGTCATTGGCCTCGTCGCGGCCTTCGCTCCACCGGTCGGCCACGACCGGCAGCGCCACGGATTCGATCACCACGGCTGATGCGGCGATGGCTCCGATGGTTAGTAAGCCCATATCTTCACCTCCTGCGGCTTTCATTCGACGGATCCCTGGTATTCATGAACTCCGTCTTCGCTCCGTTGCACGCGGCCTCTCCGAAGGCAATGTTGCGCCCGCTGAACTTGTCCGGTTCCACCCCTGGCCATCATCTTGGTCCTTGTCTCCACCATTGGACACGTCTCCGAACGGCCCTTCGTTGCCTGGATGGTAGCCATCGGTCTGCTGGTCGAAACTGCTTTTGGCGAAAGCGCGGGACCGGCCTGTCCTCGACCGTTGATGGTGTCGAGCAGCGGCGCCCGACCCGTTGGACTCGCAGGCGATGACATTCCCATTAGCTGGGGTAACGCGGATTGGCTTCCAAACAGTCATGCTCGTATCAGCCTCCTGATATGGATGCAATGTTACTTCAATATGGCATGGTATCGTGCCAGAATCAACATATCCATTATATCAGCGACACATAAAAGTACGGCAAAAGGACACAGGTAATATACTTCATTCAGTACTAATACTTTTCCCTGCTGCTACTTTTAGAAGGACGGTACTTTGTCCTGCTGCTACTATTAGAAGGAGGGCGCGTCCGCGCCGGATCATTTGCCCTACCCTGATCGGCAGGACCGATTGTCATCAATCAGTAATCGTCGGCTCGACGGCATACCAAACCGAAGCCAAGGTGAAACCCGCATCAGCATTGCGTAGAATCGAGGCAGTTGAGTTGGTGGGTCAGGAGATCCGGGTGGGGGTTGCTGCTGGGCATGAAGGCGATGCAGGCACTGCCGTGACGGTAGCGATTTGATGAGGCTGAGGTGCGGCGACGGATTAACCTGACGCCGACGCCTCCGGAACGAGAACGGTGGCGCGCGTTGTGGCTGTTGTCGCGGGACTGGACCGCAGAGGCGGTGGCCGAGGCGGTGGCTGGAATGCCCATACCATTGGCCAATGGGCGGCCGCTTTTGGGCAGGGAGATCCCCAAGGGCTGGTTTTGAGCAGAGTGGGGGTTCCCCCGCCCTGGACGTGAAGCATCAGGCCCAGTTGAAAGCGGCGGTGCAGGAAGTGCCGGAACAAGTAGGCATAGACCTGTCCAACTGGAACTGGAAGGCGGCGCACCGGTTTGTACAGAAGCGCCTTGGGTTGGCACTGAGCCGCAGCAGTTGTCTGAACTACCTGCACCGGTTGGATTTGTGCTGAAACGGCCCAACAAGCGTTTGCGCAAGGCGGACCCGATGCGGCGCGAAGCCTTTGTGGCGGAGCATGCCGCCCTGACGACGGCGGTGCGACGGACGGGAGGCGAGATATTCTTCGCTGACGAGGCCCACGTTCAGGCGGATACAGAGCTGCACGGCAGGTGGGTGCTGAAGGGAGAACCGGCCTTCGTGGGTTCGACCAGCCCGCGCCGGGGGGAGAGGGCCAGCTACCACTCGGCGGTGTGTCTGGAGACTGGCGAGGCGGAGGTGATGGAACTAACGGGCAACAGCAACGCCGCCACCTCCACCGCCTTCCGGCAGCAACTGCGGGCACGGCACGCCGAACCGCTAACGGTGATTGGGGACAATTCCCCAGCCCATCAAGGTGATACCGTGCGGGCTTACTTGGCCACGCCCTGATTGCGACTGAGCCTGGTGAACCTGCCCTGCTACAATCCAGACTTCAACGCCGATGAGGCCATTTGGGGCTGGGCGCGCCAGGAGGTTACCGCCAACCTGTGCCTGGGCGCCAAAGCCGTGGTGCAGGACAACGTGGGTGACTTTTTCACCGATATGTCCAACCGACGCACGAAAAATGAAATGCCGATGCCGGACCGTGCCGCAGGCTCGCGCAGCAGAACTGACACGGAGCGACCGAACCGATTTCCACCACCCCGCAAATGTACATCCCACCTTGGCTTCAGTTTAGTATTGAGTCAAACCTGCATTGGCAGATGAAGGGCGAGACAGGCCATGGTTGCTACGCTGAATGGCAAATAGCGGTGCGGGAGGTGCGGCATCCATGGTCCAAGAGAAATATGCGGTACGGTTGTCATCGGAAGATCGGGAGCAATTGCGGGGATTGATCCATAGTGGGCGGCATTCTGCTCGGATCATCAATCGGGGGCGCATCCTGCTCAAGACTGACGAGGGCTGGAGCGCTTCTCAAGTGGCGGCGGCCCTGGATACGTCGCCGCGCACGGTGTTCCGCACCAGGCGGCGGTACGCCGAGGAAGGATTGGACGGCGTACTGCACGACCACCCCCAGGCCAACCGTTATCGCAAGCTGGACGATCAGGGTGAAGCCCACCTGATTGCCCTGGCGTGCAGCGACGCCCCCGAGGGCCATGAGCACTGGACCCTGCGTTTGCTGGCGGACAAGGTGGTGGAATTGGGGTTGGTGCCATCGCTATCCCACGAGACAGTGCGGCTGCGCCTCAAAAAAACACCCTCCAGCCCTGGCGGATGCGGCAGTGGTGCATCTCCCAGATGAACGGGGAGTTCGTGGCGGCCATGGAGGACGTGCTGGATCTGTATGCCGAACCCTACGACCCCCACCGGCCGGTGGTGTGCTTCGACGAGACCTCCACCCAACTGCTGGCCGAAGTCAGGGCGCCCTTGCCCGCCCAACCGGGACGACCGCGACGGCAGGACTACGAGTATCGCCGCGGCGGCACCCGCAACATCTTCCTGGCCTGTGAGCCCCTGGCCGGCTGGCGGCATGTGGCGATCACGGAACGCCGCACCATGCCGGACTTTGCCCACCAGATGCGCTGGCTGGTGGATGAGGCCTACCCCGACGCGACCGTGGTCCGCGTGGTGCTGGATAACCTGAACACTCACCGCATGGCGTCCCTTTACGAGACCGAGCGCAACGCAGCGGGTGTTTTCATCAACTGGCGCTTCAGCACCCAGGACGCCAGAACCAAACTGCATCGCCTCTATCCCTTCAATTCCAAGATCGATTGAGTACTAAACTAAAGCCAAGGTGAAATGCGCAGATGGTGGGGGTCAAACGACGGAGCCGGGTCGTTCTCCAAGTACGGATGAGAGGGATTCACGGGCTTAGCCCAGCTGATCATCATCGCCACTTAAATGTACATCCCACCTTGGCTTTAGTTTAGTAGACCAACTTCTTTGTTATGACGGGTGAAATGCAGGGTTACTCGGCGAATTTCTGCGTAGGCCCAGTAGGTCAGGGCAGAGCCCCAGTACCAATCAACTCATCATTACAAAGATTTCGGACTACTAGTGGTCCGAAATCTTTGTAATGATGAGTTGCTGGCTTCGTCCTGGTTCTCCAGCGAAGTCGGTCTAAAGCAAGGCGTGAAGACGGATTCCCATCATTTCAAAGCGGTTGGTCTACTAGTAGACCACTATCATTGAAACGATGGCTGGTAATATGTGAGAGGACGGCAGCCAAAGGAAAAATGTTGGAGGTGGGGGTGGATGTGATGGTGAAGAAATACCGTGTGGCGCTGGCTGAGGAGGAGCAACAGGAACTGAAGGGGCTGGTGTCCCGGCGACGGGCGGCAGCTTACAGGCAGACCCACGCCCGCATCCTGCTGCTCTGCGATGAGAACCAGGCCAACGGGCCCATGAAGGACGTGGAGATCGCCCGGGCCCTCCAGGTGGGAACCGCCACGGTGGAACGGGTGCGCCGCCGCTGTGTGGAGGAGGGTCTGGAGAGGGCCCTGGGGCGCAAGGAGCAGCTGAACCGCCGCCCCAAGAAGCTGGACGGCCATGATGAAGCTCAGTTGATTGCCTTGGCCTGCTCCCAACCGCCGGAGGGCCGGGCCTCCTGGACGCTGCAACTGCTGGCGGACCGGCTGGTGGAATGCGAGATAGTGGACCGCATCAGCACCGAAACCGTGCGCCGGACACTGAAAAAACGAACTCAAGCCGTGGCTGAAAGAGTGCTGGTGCATCCCGCCACCGGGCAACGCCGAGTTGGTCTGCGCCATCCCGTCTGCGCCATGGAGGACGTGCTGGAGGTCTACCACCGTCAATTCGGGGACAACGAGGTGCTGGTGTGCCTGGACGAGACCAGCAAACAGCTGGTGAAGGAGACCCGCCAGCCCCTCCCGCCGCAGCCCGGGGCTGTCATGGCGTACGATTACGATTACGAATACCAGCGCAACGGGGTGAGCAACCTGTTCATGCTGTTCGCGCAGTTGCAAGGGTGGCGGCGGGTGGCAGTGACGGACCGACGCACCAAAGCCGATTGGGCCCGGGTGGTCAAGGAACTGGTGGACCAGGACTACCCCGACAAAGAGCGTATCGTGCTGGTGATGGACAACCTGAACACCCATCATCCAGCCTCGCTGTACGAGGCGTTCGAGCCGTCCGAAGCGCGGCGCATCGCCGAACGGCTGGAGATCCACTACACGCCCAGGCATGGGAGTTGGCTGAACATGGCCGAGATTGAAATCGGGGTTCTGGACCGACAATGCCTGAGCCGTCGCATTCCCGACCAGGAGGTCCTGCGGCGGGAAGTTGCGGCATGGCAAGGTCAGCGCAACCGGGATGCGGTACGGGTGGAGTGGCGTTTCACTACCGCCGACGCTCGCATCAAACTGAAGTCCCTTTACCCGTCAATCCAACACTGACGGACTACTAGTAGTCCGAAATCTTTGTAATGATGAGTTGATTGGTACTGGGGCTCTGCCCTGACCTACTGGGCCTACGCAGAAATTCGCCGAGTAACCCTGCATTTCACCCGTCATAACAAAGAAGTTGGTCTACTAGGGCATAAGGCGAATAGTATTCAATCGCGCTCGGGGAACGGCAAGGGTCGTGCATCCTGATCGTCACCCTCTTGTCCGCAGCCATCGAACAAGGTCCCATCAATCCGTCGATGTTCGTGCAACGTATTCGCCCCATTCCTCCATCAAACGTCGCCGCCTTTCCAGCAGGTCGGAGCGCGCGTACGCAGTTGGTACTTTGTCGGATTTGACGTAGGCGAGGGCCGCTTCCATCACTTCCACGCCATAATCGGTTTTCTCGCTAGCCCAATCCCGGAAAGCAGACCTGAACCCATGCACGGTGGGCGGCTCGCCGTCGACCGCCATGACTCCTGCCTCGCGGAGTCTTTTGCAGTGGATGGCGTCGCTAAGAAGTTTGCCGGTCAGTGGAGAGGGAAAAATGAGCCCTTCGCCGTCGTTCAACGACCTCGCTTGCGTCAAAACATCCATAGCTTCGGAAAACAACGGCACCCGGTGTGGTCGTCTCGCCTTCATCCGTTTGGCTGGGATGGTCCACAGCCGCGATTCCTCGTCTATTTCGTCCCAGGTGGCCATCCGCACTTCGGACGAACGCGCGCCGGTCAATATCAGGAATTCCAGCGAAAGAGCGGTCGCGGGGTTGGCTCGGGTTTGGCGTACCCGTCGAATCGCGTCACCAACCTGATCGTAGAGGACCGCCGGGTGGTATTTCACGGGAAGTCTCGTCCTGCCGAGGGCGGCGTCCAGGGCCTTTCCCGCTATCGGGTTGCCCTCGCAAAGTCATGGAGGTCTGCCCAATCCAGCACGGCGCTGATGCGCTGCCTAATCCGGGTGGCCGTGTCGCGCTCGGCGTGCCAGATTGGCGTCAAGACGGCGACCACATCGGCCTGCGTTACCTGGTTGACGGGAAGGTCGCCCAGTTTCGGGAACGCATGACGTTCGAGGGATGCCCACCAGCGCGACGCGTGATGTTCACTCGTCCACGATTGCCGCTTGAATCGCCAAACCTCAGCGGTGGCATCGCGGAACGTGGGCATGGCCTTGCGCTGCTTCTCTGCGAGCGGATCAAGGCCCTCGCGAGCCTGTTGCTTGTTGACACGAGCCATTTCCGGCGCTTCCCTGAGGCTGATCACGTCCACGCTTCCCAGGCCCAGTGCGTGTCGTCGTAACAGTTCAGACTTGAGGGGAAGTGAGCAATTGTCGGCAGGCGGTGAGAGGGTCGAAGCCTTGGGCCCGCCAGGCGCCGAAGACGGAGGCCAGCGTCATCTTGGTGTCAGTGCCCTGGTTTGAGCGCGTGCCACCACTGATCTTCCGGAGATCTTCCGGCTGATCACCACCGGGCGCAGGCTGCGCTCAGCGGCGTTGTTGTCCGGCGGGGCTTCCGGTTAGGCCACCAAGACAAAGAGTTCCTTGATGTGACCCTGGATACGTCGGCACAGCCTGGTTTGGGCAGCCGACGCGTCATCCAGGTGGGGTCGGCAGAGGGCCAGCAGGCGGCGTTCCAAGGCCAGTCGGGCAATGCGCCGTTGCTGCTGCGACGGGTGGGTAAAGGCCGTGCCTTGGCGGTAAAGTTGGTGGACGGCATCGGCCCACCTGGCCAGTGGCGCGTCATCGGGGTAGAGGCCGCGCAGGTCGTGGATGTCCCGCAGCAGATGAGCCCAGCAGCGTTGTTTGGGACCGGCGTAGTGGTGGTAGGCGGCGTAGAAGTCGCTGACCAGCACGCCAGCAAACCCCTCGCCCAGGACTTCATCCACCACCGCCTTGCCCCGACCACGCCGCAGGAAGTAGCGCTGGGTGGGCGTGCTGAAGGTCCACACGTAGCCGTTGGCCCCGCTGCGCCGTGCGATGGATGGCGCTCACGATGGCTCCCACGCTGAGGCGCAGCCCATGGACAGCGCCCAGATACCATTGGATGGCGCCAATGGGCAATCTGGCCTCTTCCCGCAGCGTGGCAATCAGGCTGATCAGGTTGATGCCCAGGCGCTGCTGGCCCAGCACCACACCGTCCAGTTGCGCTGGGGGAATGCAGCGGCGTCGACACCTTGGGCACGTGCGGGCGATATAGACGTGCTCGGTAACTTCCGCCGGAACCCGGGGCAGGTCGATGACTTCCCGAGTACGCTGGGTCCAACCACCGGACAGCTGAGTTCCGCAGTCAGGGCAGTTCGCCACGGCGTGCTCCACCCGCTGGGTGGGCGTCATGCGGGACCGGGCAAAGCCGTGGGGACGGCGCTGGCGGGGCGCTTTGCTAGGCTTTACGCAATTCAAGCGGCGTAGGCAAGGGAATCTACAAGTCGGTGGTACAGTGCGACCGGGAGTTCCTGAATGTCGGGGTCAGCGACCGACAGTGAGAAACCTTCCGACGCCAGCCACAGGTGGCGACGCGCCAGGGCGATGGCATCCACGAAGGTCGGCGACGGTTTGTCGTACCAAGCGGCCTTGCGCTGGGTCATGGGGCGCCGTTTCTGCAACGCGTGGGCGGCCAGGGTGGTCCAGGAGAAGAGTCCCAGTAGGGCGGGCGTGGTGCGGGCGATGGCGAGATCGGACCACTGGCGTTGTGTCTCCACACCCAGATGGGTTCGTACCTCGTGGAAGGTGACCTCCAGTTGCCAGCGCAGTACAAACCATTCCAGGATCTGGGTCGGGTCCGCCGCCGGGTCGGTACAGAGCAGGGCCTGAGTGGCGAAGGAGCCCTGGGGGTCTCGGATCAGCACCCAGCGAATGAGGACGGGGGGCTTGCCGGAGCGGTACCAGACCGCCGTCTGGGAGGTGAGTTCCACGGCGCGGGTGATGCCGTCGTACCAGGCCACCTCGGCGCTGGCCCAAGTTACATCCGTCTGCGCAAGGAAAACTTTCAGCGGCGGCCGCCGCGAGCCCTTCAATGGCGGGCGACCGTTCTGGCCAGGTTGACGGGGTGGCGCTGGCGCATACAGGGCGGCGTCCAGACGCAATCTGGCGATCAGGGTAACGGGTTCACGGAGGGACTGGCAGCAGTGGAGCAAATCCAGCACGGCATAGCTGTTGTCGCCCACCAGCGCCAGGGGTCGGTGGGGCAGCCAGCGGCGCAGTTGCATGACCATCTGGCGGGCCCAGTCGGTGAGCTTCTTGTGCTGGCGTCCCTGCTGTTGGTAGTAACGGGTCGAAGGCGCCAGCACCGTGAGCGCCGGCAAGGCCCAATGGCGTCCGGCCCATGGCACGTGGCCCAGCCACATCAGGGAGATCCAGCGCAAACCGCTGGCCTTGACCACCTGAGACCGGCTGGAACGCACCGGGTCGCGGTAGATGGCCCGCGCCCTGATCTTGGCGCCGCGACGCCGTTCCAGGGTCTCGTCGATGCCGAAGATCAGTGGGCCGTCGCCACCATCCAGGTGCTGGAGCAACAGCGCCAGCAGGATGCGCGCTGCCTGGCGGGACGACCACACCGCCCGATTGAGCACCTCGTGGTAGCGGGCGTAGTCGCGCTGGTCGCTGCGGCCCATGACGCGCAGTGCCGCCGCCACGGTGCGTTGGCCCGGGGTCAGGATCGCGCCGACCAGCAGCAGTTGGGCTTTCCGCCAGGTTGGGCTCGTAAACAGCGTTGCGAAGGGAACGAGAACGGCTACAATGGCATCGGGCAGGGTGAGCATGGCTGGGCCTTTCCGTTGAAAGTGGGGTCAGGCCAGCTTACCCTGTCTTTATACTTTTTCTAAATTATGCGTAAAGCCTAGCTTTGGGCTGGGCCGGTTCCCGGTCGGCTTCGGGCTTCAGACCGGGCATCCGACCCGAGCCCCTGGCTTTGGCCGAGCCTTCCAATTGGGCAATCCGTTTCTCCAACCGCTCGATGATGACCTGTTGCCGGACGATGCTGGCAATCAGGACATCCCGGTCGGCAGTTTTGAGATCAATTTCCCTGTCAATGCCCACTATATGACATAACCACCACCGGCACCGCCAGCACTCCCCGAACCCCTTTCGGCCAATTTACCTCTCCCAGTCTGAACCGTTACGGGGAAGGTTCAATGTTGTGGTCTGAAGTAGTCACGCGATCCTATTCAAGACTGCTGCCTGTTTATTGCGACCCTCTCGGAGTCCTTCCACAACTGTGGAGAAAGTCTCGCAGGTCCCTTCCACATACACCGGCCTGAGTTCGCCGTTATCGTCCAGCAATCCGTTGGTCGGTGTCCTGCCGATTGACGCAGGCTTAGTTCGGACATCATCAGCTGGGATTGATACGGGCGTGTAGCCGGGGAACCTACCTCGCAGATCGCAAATCAAATCGCTCTTGTTCAGGTCCAAGATCGCTGCAACCCGCTCGAAACCCAGATCACGAAGAGCCTATCCTAAAAACTGGTGGAAACTTGCAGGGGGAGTTGCGGGAAGGCAAGCTGGGGTTGCGGCTAGACTGGGGGAATGACGAAAGCGAAAGACCCCAAGCCGCCGCGTCCGAAGCGTGCTGGCCCTGCCACCAAGACCAACCCCACCACCGGCTCCTTTCAGGTATCCGACGAGCTCTGGGAAGCGCTGGAGCCCCTGATCCCCGAGCATGTGAACACCCATCGGTTCGGCGGCGGCCGGCCCCGGGTTCCTGACCGCACCTGCGCCAATGGCCTCTTCTACGTGCTGCGCACCGGCGGTCAGTGGAAGGCGTTGGACGCCACGGGCATCTGCTCCGGCTCCACCGCCCACCTGCGCTTTCAGGAATGGGTCGCCGCTGGGGTGTTTCTGGAGCTGTGGCGGGTTGGGCTGGAACGCTATGACGAACTGAAGGGGCTGGACTGGAGTTGGGTGAGCATGGACGGGGCCATGACCAAATCACCCTTGGGCGGGGAAAAAAACCGGCGCCAATCCCACTGACCGAGGTAAAGGCGGCGTCAAGCGCCGCCGGTTGACCGAAGCTGAGGGCATTCCGGTGGGTCTGGCGGTGGACGGCGCCAACCGTCATGACATGAAGCTGGTACGGGCCACGGTGGAAAGTCTGCCCGTGCCCCGACCGGCGTCCACTCCGGACCAACCCCAGGGCAGGTGCCTGGACAAAGGCTATGACTTTGACGAGGTGCGCCGCACGTTGGAGGAGTTCGGCTTCACCGCTCACATTCGTAGCCGAGGTGAAGCGGCAAAGGCCATCAAGCGGGCGGCTGGGTTCAAGGCGCGGCGCTGGGTGGTGGAACGAACCCACGGCTGGCTGAACCGTTTCCGGCGCATCCTGGTGCGCTGGGACAAGTCCCCTGACAACTACATCGCCTTTCTGCATTTCCCTTGCGCCCTTATCGCCCTCAGAGCCGCCAGGTTATTAGGATAGGCTCTAATACTACAGTCGCACTACTGTTGCCAGCTGCGATAATCGACGTTGGTAGTGGCTTTGTCGCGCTCTGGCCTGATGTCGCCGTCTCCATTGGGACCAGGACAGAACGAAATCGGCAGAGGGGTTTGGAGTCCATACCAGGCGGGTAAGCAGCCGACGCACCTCGGGGACTGTCAATGGAATCAGGCTCCGATCCCGGCACGGACTGCCCCCTTTTCCTCCAGGCATACCGGTGTCGTCGCTTGATACCTGATCACCGCCAGGTAAGCGTGAGCCAGCATTGCCAGGGTGATGTGGCGATACCAGCCATCCCATCTGCGTACCTCGTACTGGTCCAGTCCAACCTGTCCTTTGGCCTCCTCGAAGCATTCCTCGATGGCCCAGCGGCGACCGGCCACCTTCACCAACTCCGCCATTGCGGTACCGGACGGGCCGAAGCAAACGTAGTAGGCCAGCTCAGCAGGCTTGGCAATGCTGCGCCGAGCCAGCAGCCAGTACTCTTTGCCCGGCTCCCGCAGGGGCCGTATCGCCACGGTGGTCCAGTCATAAAATCTGGGACCCTTGGCACCGTCGCCCGCGCTCAGCCGATGCCAGTCGCATTCGTCAACCCACGACGCCAAACGATCTGCTCTCACCTGACGGGGTCCCTTTTCGGTCCAGGCCCACAGCTTCTCGTTGCTTTTTATGGCCAGCACATGGGGTATGCCCTCCCGCTCCAGCCACCGCCGCAGGTTACGGTCGCTGCCGTAGACCTCGTCTCCAGTAACCCAGCCGAAGGGGATCCCCGATTCCACCGCCCGCTCCAGTATCATCTGGGCCAACTGAGGCTTGGTGCGGAATTCGACATGCTCCGGCACCCCGGCCTCGCGGCGTCGCTCCCAGTCCTTCGCCCATACCTGAGGCAGATACAACTCTCGGTCCAGCAGGGTCCTGCCCTTGACACCCGCGTAGGCCAGGAATACTCCCACTTGGGAGTTCTCAATCCGCCCCGCCGTGCCGCTGTACTGCCGCTGCACCCCAACGGACTTGTCGCCTTTCTTGAGGAAGCCAGTCTCGTCCACCACCAGCACCCCATCGGCGTCGCCCAGATGCTCGACCACGTAGTCCCTGTGATCATCGCGAACCTGGTCCGCGTCCCACCTGTAGGTGGATAGCAGGCGCTGCACCCCGTCGGGAGTGGCGTCGCCCGCCTGCTCCGCCAACTGCCAGCCATTCTTCCGCTCTACGGAACTGAGCAGCCCCTGCAGGTACTCCAGCGCCCGCCGCCTCGGCTCCGGACGCCGGAACCGGCCCGCGATGCACTCATGCACCTTTTCGATCCCCTCAGCCCATCGGACCACTCCCGCCGCATCATCCATCACAACAGCCACCGCCTCACCTCAACACTGCTTGACTGCCCCTAATTCTACCTGCTCCTAATCTGCGGCTGTAGTACTAAGGGACGTCGGCCATCGTGTGGGTGCTGCCCACGATGGGCAGGTAGATGCGGAGCGTGACCTCGGGGTTGGCGTGTCCCAGCCAAGCGGACACGACGTTGAGCGGCACGGCGGCAGTCGTGAGCCAGTGCCTGGCGGCGGAATGTCGCAGGCTGTGGGCGCCGGCCTTCTGGCGTCCGGTTCCTGGCGATTCCTCGTCGAGCCCCGCCTGCTCGATGCCGGCCCGCAAATGGCGCAGCGCCGTCTTCCGCGTCAGGCCCACGATGGTGTCGCGCGGGCCATAGGGCGTGGGCCAGTTGGCGAACAGGGTTGCTAAGTCGCCGTGAAGCGGGAGGGTTCGCCCTTTCCCACCCTTGCCGCAGCGCACCAGGAGCGTGCCTCCCTCGACATCGACGTCCCTCCATTCGAGGGCGACGGTCTCGCTGATGCGGAGACCGGACCTCCACATGATGAGGGTTGCCACGCGGGCTCGCCGTAGCCCGAGGGCCGCCAGGGCGTCCAGCAGTCGCTCGACCTGCGGGGGTGTCCAGTAGTGGGGAATGTGAGCCATGAGAACTTTTACGCCAAATGTTCCCATTTGGTCAAACCACGGCCCATGCTTGCAGCATTGACCACCCGTCGCGGACGCGTCCGCGAACGCCCTGCGGGCAGAAAATGGGTCCTTTAGGTATTAAAGTTCACAACCGAGCGCCGTTTGACGGTCGGCCACTTTTGACCCGAGAGTACAACCAGATGGCGACCTACATCCATGGACTCGACAACTGGGTAGATTGGAGTCGACTCCGGTAGTGGGCAGAATCGTACGCTAAGTCCGCTATCGGCACTTTTACCACTGGTATTCGCCGGTGAGCAGGATGTGGGTCCACCCCAGAGTGGAGATTTGGGCCAGGAACTCGGGCTCGACTATCCGTTCATTCCGGCAGGCGCGGCGCTGTCTGTGAGGGGAGCGTCTATCGCACACTCAACCGGTGCCATTCCCATCATCGTACCATCCTGCCTCCTACCGGAATCGGCCCCGGTAGGGCAATTTGTCGGCGGCCTTCCCACCGCCCCTGGCACTCGGTCTAATGTGTCATGTCTGGGGAAGGCGGGCGGAGATCTATGCGGAGATCAGCAATCTGGTCCGGCTGGCTGGAGATGCCGCGACGCTGGAGTGCCGCCAGCATATCTTCCTGTCTTGGCTGACCGAAGGCAAGTCGGTAAAGCGCCAGCGCGACCTGCAACTGGCTCCACTGTTCCTCATCGCGGCTCAACGGCAGGGCCATGATTCGCCGCTGTATCCTGGCGCTGCCCGGATGCACCCAACAGGGAACGAGCCCGCCCAGATCGTCGTCAACATTCGCGGCCGCCGCTTCGAACGCGGCGGCCCAGGGGTCTGCAGCATCGTCGGCTAATGCCGCCGCTCGGTAAGCGGCAGCTACGTTCTTGCGAATGGCGTGCCCCTTGTAGCGGTCTATTCGGCCCTCACGTTGCTCGAAGTCGACCGGGTTGGCCGGAAGGTTCCAATGGACGATGGAGTGGCACCACCAGTGGAAGTCAATGCCTTCCTGGCCGACGGAAGTGGTTGCGAGGACGAACGGCCAGAACGGCGAGTTGAAAGCTGCCCTGATCTCGGGGAGCCTCGCTTCCTCCTGGCTGTGTTGCGCGCTGCCGAACCTCAGTGCATACCGGCTGGGAAACAAGATCCTAGCGCCATCGAAATCATCAATATCGGTTGCCTGGTATACCGATTCCCGGAGCCCGATGGCCCGTCGTGCGGTAGATGCGAGTGCGATGATCCCCTCGTCCGTCGCTGTGTTGACGCCAGACTCCCCGGCCAGGTGATGGATATACTCATCGAGGACGGCTTGGAGTCCCCCATCGATACAATAGCGAGCTACTTTCCGCCAATACGCGCTGGTGCCCTCTCGCGCCGTGCTCGAGCCACCGTACAGCCTGTCCAGGAGCAGTACCGCATCGGGCCTGACAAACATCGTGCGTAGGCCAGAGGCGAGGATGGACGCAGCTCGCCATCGGCCGATCTCGGTTGTCTGGTCGTCCGCCCGCCTCACCCGGTTCAGCGCCCTCCACGCGATGTTCCCTGGAGCGCCCAGGCCCAGAAGCGCGATTGTCTCCTGCAGGTCTGCCGGACGTTCGGCGTCCGGCACCCAGTCGCCCAGGGCGTCGAGCATTTGGTCGGCGTTCGCGTTCAGCGCGCGGTGGCCATCGTCCGCTTCATGATCTTCGGAGATGCCCGCCAACGCATCGACCACAACGTTCCTGGGCGCGCCGATAAGTTCAGACGCGAGAGCGCCATTCCTCTCGGCGGGCATGGATGCGAACCAGTACCACGCCGCACTGGTGGTGGACCTGGAATCACCATTCTGGCCGACCAGATTCTCCACACGTCGTTGCGCCCACTCGATGAGACGGTCCACATTCAGCAGCTCCGGGTCGTCGCGATTGTCACGGGTAGCGTCCAACGGATCAGTTTGCGATGCCAGCGACGGTTGCGGCCAGAACAACGCGAGCGCGGACATCGAGGAGGGCCGGTTGCGTGCCATCCGATAGTCGAGGCGACTCGAGATAGCGTTCCGTGCGGCTGCCGTATTCGCCGCGTGGCGAGTTCCCTCGGAGATGCGTCGTTCAACCTCGTAGCTGAGAAGCGAGGCGATGGCCGACGGCGCCGCCACCCAACTGGAGAAGATCAGCCTCTTGGTGATCGTGGTCGGATCCACGCTCTCGTACGGACCGCCGAGCGCATGGTAGGGTAAGGACGGGGGCATCCACAGCAATCGCCACCAGCCCTGTTCGAGGGTTTCCGCTGCGAGGGCGCGCATACGAGCATTGCCCCATTCAACCGTCTGGAAATTCTCCACGTCGGACTTGACTATCCGTTGGGCACCGCCAAGCAACGGCGCCAAATCGTCCCGCCGGCTCTGGGTCTTCATTTCGGCGCGCAACCGTTCGCCCAGGCGATACCCAGCGAGGAAGTTGAAGAAATACGGGGATGACTTCCAGTACTCGACACTGAGCGGGGCCTTGACCTCATCAGCGACGCGCCTCAAGGCGACGAAACCGGCGAAATCCTCAGCCGTAACGGCGAACTCGCCCACTGTCTCGCCTGCGGAGGTCGTTTGCGGCCTAGCGGTTGGACGCTCGGTTCTGGCAATCCACTTTCTCAGCTGGTCTTGGACGCGATCCCGGACATCGGCCGTCGGCTCGCCCAAGAGCGCCGCCCGCCGCAGCTCATCAAGATCATCACGCACGGAGCTCACTGGGGCTTCCGCGTCCGCGAGGAATTCCAGCGTCTTCAGAAAGTCAGCGTAGTGACCGCCATCCGCGCCAGTTTCCTCGGCATAGGTGAACGCCTTGTACGGAGTGGCCGAAAGCAGCAGAACATGGGCGTCGGGATGATTGAAAAGGTCGCCAGCCAGTTCGGCGGCGTCGCAGCCGGTTTTGACGTCGAGCAGGTCCCGAAAGCGTTGAAACTCGTCCAGGATCACCAGGTCCGGCTCGAGCGCCTGCAACGCCGCCCGCGAAAGCATCCTGCGCAGGCCGCCGACGATCCTGCGCGCCGAGACATGCTGGTCGTCGTTCAACGCCCTGCGTCCAGTAACCTCATCGATCAACGAAACCAGAGACTCGCGTTCATGACTCTGGTCGAATTCCTTGAGGAATGTCTGCCGGATCTCAATCTCAAGGTTGTCTGCATCCACGCGAGCGACGTCATGGTCGCGGAACCTCTGCCAGCCACCCACGCTGCCCTGGAAG
Organism: Dehalococcoidia bacterium; assembly: GCA_965220105.1. GTDB lineage: Bacteria > Chloroflexota > Dehalococcoidia > Lucifugimonadales > UBA3495 > Bin87. The sequence goes on from OZ244811.1 coordinate 2,065,545, forward strand.
ATACGCAGAGCCGCCGTGTACCGGGCCCCATATATTCCCAGGTGATCGCGGAGCAGCACCAGGAGCACGGCGCGTTCATCTTTTCTTCCCATCTGGTGCCCCAGTTGGAAGGACGTGGCCGGCGTGAATGCCACAAAGGTGGTCGGTTTGTCCTGTCCGTGCATCCATGGCTGCAACATCTCGGGCCTGGTGATCAGCAGGCTCAGTCGTGACGCGAAACTTGGGCTGTCTGACCCGGCGACGTTGAGCTTGCGAATGTTCTGAGCGGCGATGTCCGCGTTCGAACACACGTAGACCACGTCGATGCGGTTCACATGATCGGCGTTTTGCAGATGCTCTATGGTTTGGGTGATGACCTCCCTGGCCACGTGCGTCTTGCCCAGCCCCGTCTCATCGGCCACGAGAAATCGCTTCGTGGAATCGGCGTCGCCATACAGGCACCTGAACGCGTATTCGGCTGTCGCTCGCTGAAAATCGCTCAGCAAAGGCCCCTCTCCCGCATTGTTCCTCTGCGTCATGAGCCGGCCTCCTCCATCGCGCGCCATGCCTCGAAAGCGGGCTTCCACACGTCATCCCAACCGGAAGGCAGTACGGCCGTCCCACTCGACGACCTGCGCAGATGTTCCACGATTCTAGCCAAGTGATCGATCGAGTCCGGATTCTCGGACAGGGCGCGGGCCAGCAGTTCCAGAACACCCTGCCCGGCGCCCGTCGACCAGCCTCCTCCCAAACCGCCCGTTCCGCCGCCGTTGCCAAGCACGCTTCCAGAAGCGAAGCCCATCAGTAGCGACAACAGCCGCATGAACTTTTCAGGGCTGTCGACCTGCCTGGCAAGGATCTCGTCGCGACGGTCGTCCGGCGCACCGTCGAGCCGGGAACAAACTACCGTTGAACGCTCCAATACCACTCCCCTATCGGTTTGGCGCGCGGTGAGTTGAAGGAAGGCGGTGACGTCCGCAATCTCGCGCGCTGGCAGCTCGATTTCTACCGGCTCTGCGGGATGAAGCTCGTAGGTCTCGGTGGCGTGATTGTACGGGGCGATGGTAACGCTGGCGCTCTCCGGAATAGGTGGCAGCTTCGAATCCGCCGTTATCCATGGCAGCCAGCCATCATCTTGCCTCCTGACCGTGGTGCGGAACCCCACCTGGGCTATGGCCATGAGCAACCGCTCAAGATCCCGGGCAGCCGTTTCGGTTTGATCTATCTCTGGGTTCTCGGACGCGACGTAAGGGTTCAGCATGGCACGCAGTGGCGCGTTTTCACCGACAAGTGCATCCACGCCGTACTTGGCCCTCTGTCCCACGAGTTCGCAGAGAAATTCGACGTTGCCGCTGAACGCTCCCTTGGTGGCATTGGCCGAGCCGACGAACAGATGCGCCAGCCTGGCACGCTCAACCACGAAGACTTTTGCGTGCAGGTTGGTGAGGAATGCCTGGCTCCTTACCTCCTCCGTGTCGTCCAACGACAGCTGCGCTGCCGAGTCCAACTCGTAAGCGTCCAGGCGATCAAGGACTTCTTCCGACAACGCCTGCAGTCCTTCGCCAAGCGAGATCAGCACTGCTTTTCGTCCGGTCCCAGAGTCGAGGACTCTCTGCATCAGACCATCACGGACGAACGGGGAGATCACAAGTTGCCTATAGCCACCGAAATGCTCTTCGACCTGAAAGGATTTTCCTCCCTGTAGTCCGATAGGATGGAAGCGGACCTCGCGTACACCGTCCGGTAAATCCCAGTGAACCCGCCTCAGGTCCTCCGCTAACTCCGCCAGAGCGTCGCTTCGCTTTGACGGCAAGTCGGAAACTGCCAAGCCGAAAAGCGCGGCGAAGAACCCTCCCAACGGGGCGTTGCTCGCGATGGGTCGCCGATCCCTCATCCGCCCGTCCAGCCACAGGATGGTATCCCAACTGCGGGAGGCGGTGAGGTTCCGCGAGAGCACGACGAGGCGGAAGGAAGGGTCTCCCGATGGATCCAGAAACCGCAGCGCCCAGACCTTCGGATGAAAGATGCGGTGCTCACGGGGTTGTTTTACCTCGTGAACGGTGTCCTCCAGCAGCGCCACCAGATCGGACCGCCACCCGGAGGCATTGATGGCGCCAGCTTGACAGAAGATGTCGAACCGTTCGCTCATCTGGCGCAATGCTGCCATGATGTCGATAGGGTTCGTATCCTCCTCGAATCGAAACCCCGCCAGCGCCAGCGGCACCATCAGGGCTGATTCAAGGTCCAACGTGAACGTCGTCGCCACCGCCCGGTCCACGTAGTGATCCGGCGGCGGTCGTAACGCATCGAGCAGCAGCGCTCGGCTGTCAGGAGCAAGCATGGCTTTATTCCCTTCCGTCCGCGATGTCGTTCAGCAGGCGCGCGACCACTGGCCAGCGAAAATCGAGACGCCGGGTTCCGGACGCGCCGCCCCACTGCTGCATGAGATTATCGTTGCGAAGCCGCGCCTGACCGCGTTTTTGACGGATTTCCCTGTTCGCAATCAACGTTCGCGCGTACTCGTGGTCTGCCAATCGCTGCGGCTGACGACTGCGGACGAGATCGACCCACTGTTCCACAAAAGCGCGTGTAGGCAGTGGAACCGGCCTTCCCTGATCTGCCGTCAGCGCCCAAAGTTGGTTGAGGTCCCAACTCCCCAGGTCACTCCCATCGACCTCGCCGCTCCATTCTTCAAGCTCACCGGCGAAAGCGTCTCGCTTCCCCTCATGTTGCTTGAGGCCAAGGTTCTTGGCGCGTTCGGCCAGGAGCACGTTGTAGAGCAGGGCGGCCCCGTGCATCGCGACTGAGAAACGTCGCGCCTCGTCAACAGCGTCACGGATCTGACCGGTGGCGGTTTGCACCTCTGGATCTTCCCAGGCAAACGCGGCAACGTTCGAGCGTCGGGTGCCTTTCGTTACGAGGAACTGGAGCAGAGTGTCCGGCGCCGCCACGGAGATGCGTTCGGTAAGCCAGGTTGCTTCCTCATTCGTGAGGGTGAAATCACAAACGGCCAGGTTTAAGAAGTCCTTCGGCGACGCGGGCATTGAAGGGTCCCAAACTGAGTCAGGTCGTTCGACCAACTCGCTCGAGTCGTCCAACGACCGCGAAACATCGCGCACTCTCCCGACTTGGGTTGGCGATACCGCGTGCCTGAGGATGCCAAAGCGTCGCAGGCTATTCCAGTAGATGGTTGAAGGCAGGTTCTGGACATCTCCTTTCGCTCTGCGTCCAATCAAGCCTGTTGAGGCTCCCCCGGCAATCAGTTTTCCAATCAGACCCCGTTCCTGCCCATCCACCCAGGATGCGAGTTGGGCTCCCTGATACCTGCGCTGAGCGCCTTCTTGGTACAACCAGGGTACGAGCAAAAAATACCTGGCCCGCGTGAGCAGCACCGAAGTTCCGGGGAAAAGCGTGTCACTCAGTGCGTCCCGAATCGAGCCGAGTCCCAGTTCGTCTCGACTGTCGGTCTCCGAGAACAGTCTAATGATCTCCCGGGCTCGGCGCTGGTCGGCTTCGGAGTAATCGAGCCACGCAAGAACAGCAGGGGGCATATGCGGATCCTTCGGGTCGGTTCCAGTAGGGACAGAATCGTACGCTAAAGGCAAAGGCGCCGGTTGAGTGTGCGATAGACGGTTGGTCTTAAGACGGAGAAGAGTTCGGCGAGATCGCTGATGGAATACTCGCCGGTGGCATGCATGCGGCAGAGAGTTCCCGCTGCTGTCTATCGGACAGTTTGGGCTGTTTGCCGCGCAATTTCCCCATGGCGCGGGCGATGGCGCGGGCATCAGGGACGGAACTGGCCAGGCGGTCCAGTTTCGGCACGACCAGGGTGTCGCCTTGGCGCACGGCGGCGAGGGCTTGGTCGAGGCAGGGTCGGGCACGGGTGGTGCCGGTGAGACCGTGGTCGGTGTAGATGCGATCTGGGGCGACGTCCAGGTCCTGGCGGTCGGTGGAACAGCGCGCGTAGCCGATGAGTGTCGCCGTCATGGGGGAAGTGTACGGATAGGGTCCTGCATCTGCAATTGTTACCGTACCATTCATACGAGACGCTCCTGGCTCGGGCCTGGCGGGGGTCGGGGCGACCGGCTGGGGTGTCCGCTGAACGATCCCCTTACGGACAGCGCCGTACGTGTCGGGATGAACGGATAACGGAGAGGCGGAACATGCCGGGACCAAGCATCTGGAGCGCGCGCCAGCGTGCTGACTCGTACAACCTGCCCACGGACGAAGTCACCCTGACCGCTCCAGCGAGGACCAGCATTACCGCATGGCTGGGCTCGACCTGCTTGCCGCCATCGTCATTTGCCGGAATACTGCCCATCTGGGCGAAGCGTTCGGACAGCGGAAACACGCCGGCCTGACCGTCTAGCCCGAGTTCCTGGGCCACATCTCACCCCTGGGGTGGGCCCACATCCTGATCACTGGCGAATACCGGTGGCCAAAACTCCGATAGCGGGCTTAGCAGCGTTAGCGTACGATTGTGCCCCCTACCGGAGTCGACCCGAGATTAGCGGTGGGACGCCAGACCCGTCGCCGACCCGCTGGCTCGCATGACGCGCGGGACTGGGTGTCGAGCAGATGGTCCGCAGCATCGCGCCGTCGATGACGACGCCGGGAAAATCGTCCACCACCTCGACGACCACATCGCAGCCTCCGACACCATCGTCAGGGTCCTGCACAACCGGTGGAGACCAACGACGCGCAGGCCGTGCACATCTCCAGCCGGGGTGACATCTTGTTGAGGCGATGTGGCAATTCTGAACCGACTGCCCCACATCCGCCTGACGGGACCGCGCGCGGCCTCACGCGGGCAGGAAAATCGCGGGCCGCCCTGCAGGGTCCAGCCACACCGTTCTATGACCCCAGACCGTAGGGGGATCATCGACGCGAATGCTGGGTATGCTGGCCGCCCAAAGCGGGTATCCTGCCGCTCCAGCCTGACGCCTGAACTCGGCGGCCATCGAATCGCTGCGGGCCGCCATCAGGACTGGCAGGGGTTTATTCTTGGCGCCACGCGCGATGTAGCCCCGCAGCTTGCGCCCCACGGCGCCGGCGGAGTTGGCGCGACGCTCATACTCGAGGTAGTACCAGTCCTCGCCACCCGATGATCCCGCTCCCATGTAGATCATCGCGTCGGGAGCAATGGCGTTCCGGCCGCCGGAGTAATCCTCGCCGCGCCAGCCGCCCGCCACGGGAAACCCGGCACGCTGAAACAGCGACACTATCCCGAAGGCAGCGGCGTCATGCTCGAGGTACCGCGCCACCGCCGGCAGGCCGTCAGACCTGAGCCCAAAACGATGGAGGGGCTTGGAACGGTGCACCCGATCCCGACGGGCGGCAATGCTCAGAGCATCGTCGGAGAGGAAATGGTGTCCGTCTCTTTCCACCACCATGCCGTCGTCCCTCAACCGCTGCAGTTTCGCGTGCACGGTATCCCACTTCGACCCCAAAGCCCGCCTCATGGCGGTCGCCTGGAGGCCCTGAAACTGCTCCAACAGGGCAAGAAGCCGGTAGACCAAACTCGCGTCGTCGCCACTACGCACATCCGTCATCATGCGCGGCCTCTGCGCAGGGGCGCCGTAGATGGCAGCGCCCAGCAAAGGGTTGCACCTCAACCTGTTGTTGGAAGTCCTGCCCGTGACCAGGAGGCCTCGGTACATCCTTCCGTCTGACGCGCAGACCAGCAGGGCGCCGTCCGCAATTCCAAAGTCGCGCAGAGCGTTTTCAGCCTGATGGACCTGCCAGAGGTCCGAAGCGACCACGCACAGCAGCGCCGGCCAACCGCCCATCGTCGACGCCGCGTTGCCGAGGTCTACCAACCGCTTCGTGAAGGCCCGCTTGCTCTGCCACGGGCCGGACCAAAAGAACGCCACCGTGCCGTGCTTGTAGTGCGCCATCGCACCGACCCCGTCCCGCAGACGCCAGTCAAAGGAGTGGAAAGGGCCGACGTTGGTCAGTTGGGGCAACCGGACCACCAGGCGGTAAAACTGCTCCAACCCGGGCAGGAAGCAGGCCAGCGTGTTCAGGTTGCGGGTCAGGTGGAAGTAGACCTCAGGCTCCAAAAACCGGCGAGCGGCGTCCGGGGTAAGCCGGTAACGGCGCGCCGCCGGAAACTCTGCTCCCATGACGGCGGAGTCCACCAGCCCCAGCTCTTCCAGCCTGGCAAGGTGCCTGGAAACGGTGGAGAAAACCAATCCCAGAATGGGGGCCAGCTCGCCCGACGAGATCAGCGGGAAAGCGCAGACGCCACGCAGCACCTTCGACTGGGCTTCGTTCAATCCAACATGAACATCATTCATCGCATCCTCCTGCTGATCCAATGCTAACGCGCCGGCAAGAGGAGACGCGATTTTCACCCCGGGACGAGTGATGGATCACCGCGTGGCGCCGCAAGCGTCATATCCGTTGACGCGGTTCAGAATGCTGGCCTGAGGCGAACTTTCGATGGGGCTCCGTTGGAGACAGTGCGGCAACGACGATCTGCAGCTCGGGCAGGACCATGCCCACCAGCGAAACGTCGTCAATGGGCTGGGTAAGATGGCCATCCACGTCGGTGCAGCGACGGACATTCCGGTCCGGCGTCTCCAAACTCGAGCAACGAAGACGACGCCCTTTGACTGACAGCCACTTGCAACCCACGTTTGATGTCGTGCTCCGGCTGGCGTCAACGAGAGGACGACACAATGAACAGTCCAGCAATCGCATTGCTCTGGGCACGCATCCGCTACGGCGGCGGTTCCATAGGGACGTACGACCCAGGAGTGCGGGTCCGCAACCTCACGTCAACGATGGCGACGCCAAGGAAAATCTCCATCGCCTCGGCAGTCTCGCCAACCACGTCGCGGCCGCCGCCGCCATCATCGGGGTCCTGCTCAGACCGGTCGAGACCAACGACACACTGGCCATGCACATGCTGCACCGGTTCTCGAGGCGCTACTGACACTGGCTATGGTGCACGGCCGGCCAGCGACGAGTGGGTTTTCGAGGCGCCAGGGTCCACTCGCATTGCTGTTCGAGCGCCTCCAGGAAAGAGCAACATCGACGACCTCATCGAGAACCACGACACCGTGTCGCGAGAGCAGGCCATCGAAGCACTACAGGACACGGTCCGTGGCCTTCCGAAGGACGCGGACCTGACCTGGACTTCACCATTTCCACCACTGAGGATCTCACAAGACATGAGGCGTCATGCCAGGTCGCTGGGCACCCGCGACCGTACGTCGAAACCCGCTCAAATACACGGTGTTCACCGCCGCCCAGACGGGCTGGCAAACCCACCAGGATGGAGACCTTCATCGCAATTTGACGACCCACCACCCACCGTGTAATTTTCCTTTACAGGAGCAGGAATATGGTCGCAAACCCCACCATGGGCCAGGAACCAACCGAGTACGCCCGTTTGCAGTGGCTTCCCAAACTGCTGAAAGCCTTCATCTCACGCTCACTCGCCTCCACTTTCGACGCAACCCAAGTCGAACCAGACGCCGGAATGATCCCAGGCGACTGGTTCGAGGGAACCATCATGGAGCTGTGCGGCCTACCCTGGGATGATCCTCACTGGACATCAGAAAACCCGCAGCCCCTGGACGCCGCCGCCGTGGCGGAAATGCTGCTAATCCTCATCGATGTCCTGCCCAAACACGCCCTGGCGCCCAACATCAACCCAAACTGGGACGGCGGCGCCATGGCAACCTGGCTTCTGGGAGACCTCACCCTGGAGATCGAAACCCGACCGGGCCAGCCGGCCCAATTCTGCTAAGGCGACGAACGGAGCGAACAGGACCTAGACGACGAGGGCGACATCTCCGGCAACGAGGAACGCCTCCGTCGCTGGGCCAAAGTGCTGGCCGACGCAGCCGCAGAACTCGGCTTATGACGGGACAACATCGACCCGCCGGAAACGACCGGCTGGTAATGAGACGGATAGGCGCCGGACAATTGACGCGTGATCCCTCCACAGGGATTCCCAGACCTCCCAGCAGCCATCTGGACATGGGACCGGAGACGGATACGCCTCCTGTCGCCTGGTAGGCGACGCCGACCCCAACGAAGTCATGAACGAAGGCGCGGGAGACTACCTGTATCTCCTAACGGTTGCCAGCATCAGGGAAGCCGGCATGGACGTTTTCGAGACCCCCGAATCCGGCGGACCGGGGCACTGCGACATCACCGGCGCCAAGACGATCCGGCGACGAGCGAAGCAACGCCTCATGGCGGAAGTCCGCTGGGTCCGCGGACACAGTCCGCCAGGAGCGCCCGAAGATCGGATAATTGACGTGCCTTCGCCTCGCATTGGTTAATTCAGTGGACCGCGAAAATTCGCGAAGGGGCCGTATTTAGCGCGTTTCGGGAAAACTCGCAGCGCTCGTCCCAAGGCGATATTCCGACAACGTCGTTGCCTGGAAATTCAAGCCGTTAGGCCGATTACGAAACACGTCGGAGTGTTGGCCGGACTCTGACGCGGTGCCTCCAGATCGAGAGTAGCGAAATTTCCTCGTTTCTTGGCTGCTTGGCAGAGTCAGGCGCGCGGTCCTGGTGGCTGGTATCTGGCGAGTTCGGTCCCAGAGTCCTGTTCGATGAACCGCATCATGTTGTCGGCGGTTTCCATGATGTTAAGCAGGATTTCCGCTTCGTCGGGCAGGGGGTCCTGTACCCCCTCGTATGGGATGTGGATTGCATAGTCGTTCAGGAACGTGAAGTCGTTTGCTCCGAGAGCTGCTTGCCCTTCAGGGAATATCCGTACCACTTCTTGGAGTGCGCTGATGCTGTGGCTACGCATCCAGTCGTTTTGTTCGCCGTCGTCGTAGTCCATGTAGGACAGGAAGCCGTTCATTGCGTTTTCGACGGACCTCTGGAAGTGGAACCCCACTTCTTCGTACCCGAGACCGGCTTCCAGATTGTTCTTGGCGGCCAGTATCTGGCGTTGGTAATTGGTGAATCGTTGCTCGATGTCCGGCCAGTTGTTGGGTTCTGTATCAGGGTACTGGTTTCCGTACCCGGTTGCTTCCCCGCTCATGTTGATCCCTTCCTTGAGTGCCGAGTACGTCAGGTGGGTTCTGGCCTGACGGTAGTACTGGAAGTCTTGTATGGCGTAGCGCACCAGGTCGATCTTGACCGGTCTTCCGTAGATTTCAATGGCCATGGCTTGGCCGGTCTGGAGGGCTTGTTGATATTTGGCTCTGGTGTCGTGGCGTTGTTCCGCAATTGTGAGGACATCGATGTCGGATTGGTCCGTCCAATCGCCGCGTGCGCGGGACCCGAACAGAAAAGCGTCGTCGGGGGAGACGATGGCTACCATGGCGCGTGCAATGTCGAGCGCGCTTGGGTCATATGTGAGCAGTTTCTTCATTGTGATGGTTTTCGTGCCGTGGTTGAGCGCGTGCCTTCCTCTCGCGATGGGTCCAAATCGGAGTGCATTGGAGGCTAACGTTGCGTGTTTCAGCGGGGTGATTTGTGCTTCGGTCACGCGTTCGGTTCGGGACATTCGCCAAGGCCGGTGCCGTCAAGTTTGCCCGGCGAGTGTACCAAAACTGAATGCCGAAGGACGGTAGCGCCACGGTTGCCGCGAATGCGGTCATCGTACCGCCGGCAAGATGGTAGGCCCTTGATTTGGGTGGCCGGCGTAAACCGGTTACTATCCGAATTTCCGATACCCCATTTCAAACCGAGTCACTACCGAAAATCGTCGACAAATGGACACCCCAGAACGAGGCCGCGAAGCATGCACACGCGGAACTCGTGGAGCGCATCGACGCCACGGGCAGCCTGGGGCCCGAGTACCGGCAGGTGCGGTCGAATCTCATCGAAAAGCAGGACAACCAGGCTCTCCGCGACGTCATGGAACATACCCTCGTGGACGATCCAGACCTACGCCTATTGGAACCTGAAAGCCGCTGAAGTAGAGCAGCGCTCCACGGAACCTTTGGAGACTGAGACGGGCGGTACCGCCGAGGCCATGAACAAAAGGGAGAAATGACGTTGTGGATTGACGTCAAGAATCTGATGAAAATACGGTGGGCTGAGACGGTCGACGCCCCCTGCTCATCATGGCATTCGGGCCGCAGTTAGCCTGCCGCGGAGACCACGCCAACATCGTCTCCATGTTCGGCGCAAACCGCTCCATTGACCCCGATGTCTAGGCGCTGGGCGCCCATCGGATTTCGTTTTCGAAAGCAGGTCCAACGGACCGGGTTTTTCCGGGAGATGACGCTGCCAGAACCGCCCAAATTCCCCGGCGTCCCAATGTCAGAATCCCCGTAGCCCACAGACCCGCCTTCCCGGCGACAGCATATACGTTCGGTTCGTGCTGGATCCGGGAAAACCCGTGCTGGCGTACAGCACCCTGGTTTGCGTGGGCAAAAAAGGCCGGAAAAGGGTAACGGTCTTGAGACTGCTGCTCCCGGACAGCACCCTGGTTTGCGTGAAACGGGGTTTTTTGGGGTTTTTGGCCTGACCATAACGGTCTTGGCGATGCTGCTCCCGGAGGGCACCCTGGTTTGCGCGAGGCTTCCGGGAGGCAGACATTGGGGGGATGAAGTAGAGAACGTGAAGATTTGAGCACGAAGGGTTCCCCCCGCATTTGCACGGCATTTTTGGTGCGCGGCGGGATGGCATCGGACGGCTCCGGGGGCGTGTTCGGGCGGAGAATGGAGCCACGGACGGGTGCGTTTGCCAGGCGCCAATTGCTGGGCGAGGAGGACGAAAACAGGGTTGCCGCCGTGGTCATTACGGGAGAGGATGTCCTCTCTGAGGCAGTCGACCGCATCGGAGATTTTGAGCGGAGTTGGGAGGCTGAGGCTCGACGGACGATGACGGCGAGTTCGTGCCTCGGCGAATACGCCGAAGAGGTGACGCGGCGCGCTGCAACAGCGGCTGGCGACCAGTTTCTGCCACAGTACTGTCTGGCCCACGGATCGGAAGCGCGGCGGGGGTATTTTGCCCGGCGTAGTCGCCGGATGGAGACCCTTCAAGAGCGAGCATTCGGAGGGCATGGTCATGGGCGTTAGCATCGGACAGGCATGGCGGACTGCAGGTGCGCCGGGAGATGGTGGTTTCCACCACCGTGGGGAGGGGTCGCAAGCCTTCATGGCGTTGACGACGGATCCGTGGTCCGAGCAAAAGCAAACCCGGCCGCCGGCATCGCATCGCCGGTAGCCGGGTTCAAGGTCCCGCATGCTGCGGGATTTAGCGAGGTGTTGGAGCAGCGGGAGGAGAAGCCGGTGCGGCGCCGGCGCCGCGTTCTTGGCGGTCTTTCGCCACGGTCTCGGCGGCAGCCTTGTCGATGGACTCCTGCTCTGCGGCCGCCCGTTCCCTGCGGTCCTTTTCAACCGCGTCCTGGACGGCGGCTTTCAGTTCCGACTCCACCACCGACAGGTTTTTGTCCATGGCTTGCATGGCTTTTATGACCTGCTTTCTGGCGCTGCCGGAGTCGAGTTTCTGAAACTCATTCAGGATGTGGGTGAATGTGTCGAAGTTGTCGGCCATTGGCTTCTCCTTAGCGCGTGTGTCCGGCAGTTGACCGGTGGCTTTGGAAAAATACTAGCGGAGCGAAGGCAGATCACCCCGGGCAGCGGTTTTGTTCACAAGCTGTTTTGACATCGTACAAGGCGATGGACAGCCTGTCGGCGGCGGGGCTGGGCTGCCCGCCAATCGCCGCATCAGCCTCGCATGCGCACTCTCAGGTTGTCCATGGGATCCATGCAGACCACCAGGTCCGGCGACCGCGTCGCTGCGCCGAAGAGATGACCCTCGGCAAACCGCTGGCGCGCCAGGGCCGCACGGTCGACGTCCGGCCAGCGGGGGAGCCCATCCCAGATGCCGTCAAAGCTGCGGTGGGGACGACCGGTGGCGGACAGCGCCAACAATGAACTGGGCCTGGAGAATGCCGTGTAATACACCCGCGCCCGGTCCAGGGCCGCTATCCTGTCAATTGGCTCAAACGGGTCGCGCCGATGGTGGCGGGACAGGTGAGCCCCCACCGGATCATCGTGCCGCCCCGGGTGGTCCAATCCGCCCACCGCCACCACGGGCCATTCCCGCCCCTTGGCCTGGTGGATGGTCGTGACCAGCACCTGGTCTGAGGAACCGCCGGCGCCGGCGTGAGCGGCCGAGCCAGCGGCCACGTGGCGCACCGGCACGCCCAGGTCCTCCAGGGCGTCCAGATACGGACCCGCCACCCGATCTTTCACGCTGTGGAGCAGCAGCGCCGCCTGACCGTAATGGCTGATGACGCCAGCGTCTTTCAGGAAGAGGAAAAGCTCTCCCAGCTGACGCCCCTCGTCATAGGGCGAGTCGCCCACTACCGAGATGACCGACTGGTAGGCCGCATGGCTGTTTGCCGCGTGGGCCGCAATGGACTTGGCGTAGCGGAGGGAGACATCAGGCCGGTCGGGATGCGACCAGTCAGCCGCGGTGGGCATCCAGCGTCCGTAGGCGTCGACTATCCCGCCGTGGGAACGATAATTCACCGTGAGACCCACGACCTGGGCGTCGGGGAAACGGACGGGAAACTGCAGCAGGTTGCGCACGCTGGCGCCGCGAAAACGGTAGATGCTCTGGTCATCGTCGCCGACCACGGCCAGGTTGCCGTGGGCTTGCGCCAGCCGGAACATGATCCGCTGCTGGATGCGGCTGGTATCCTGATACTCGTCCACCATGATGTGCCGCATGGTGGCGGCGACCGTGCTGGCGACGGAGGGGTTGGCCAGCAGAACATCGGCTAGCGCCTGCAGGTGGGCGAAGTCCGGGGCGCCGCATCCCCACAACACCTGCCGATAGCGCCAGCAACAGCGGCCCAGCGCCGCGTCGAAGGACCGCGGCAAGTCGTACAGATTGTTCAGGTCGATCCGCTCGTCGGCGAGCCTGTCGAAGTAACGGCGAGCCTGGTGGATGATGTCGCGCTCGTCCCGCCAGCCTCGGTTCTCCAGGACGTCTCGGTCAGGGCCAAAGATTTTGTCGAACCGACTCCGCATCAGGCGAGTCTGCTCATCATCATTCAGAAGCCGGTACGGCGCCTTCAGCCCAACGGCGCCGGCATATGGAACGAGAATCTGATGGCACAGGCTGTGGATGGTGGAGACGCGAACCTGAGCCACGTCCGCGCCGCAGCCCAGCGCCTGGGCGGTGGTCACGAACCGCTGCCGCAGTTCGCGGGCGGCCGGTTTGCCGAAGGTGCAGAGAACCAACTCTGCTGGAGCGACCAACCCCAAGGAGCAGCAGGTTCGCGGCCCGCAGCACCAGGCAGCGCGTCTTGCCCGCGCCCGGTCCGGCCAGCCCAAGCAGCGGGCCGGCGCCGTGCCCGACGAACCGCAGCTGCTGCGGGTCCAGCTCCGGATGCCGGCGCAGGATTTTGGGATGAACGTGATGGTTCCCTGGGGTCATGATGGGTCTCCTCGGAGTGGTGATTCCCCGGACCGGGGATTGTGGCGGTTGGACGGGGCGCCGCGAAGGAAACGGCCCCGACTGATCTCATCTCAGTCGGGGTCGTGAACCGCGGTAACGCAATGGCGACAGCGCCCTATTCCGGCGTGGACGGAAATTCCACGTGCAGGTGCTCCACGTGGGGTATGTGGAACGTGGCGTGTCCGATCACCAGCCCCTGCTGCGCTTTCCGTGCGACGTCCGCCGCCAGTTCCTCATGGGGAACCTCTCGCCGGTCCCCAGGACGGTCATCGTCAGGACCATCATCGTCAGGCCGGTCCGGACCTTTCCACATCAACGCGAACACCTGCTCCTGTTCGTTCTGCGAGTGCGCCGGAGTCGGCGGGCGACGGAAGCCGACCATCTCGGCAATGCGTTCCAGGTCCTGCTCCAGGTGATCCAGTCCCCAAACTATGCCGACGTCGTCCGTGTTGCAGGCCAGGCGCTCCATGTCCTGGTCGAGTCCCATGTCCGGAAAGATCAGCACTCCCCCCACGAAACCGTAGAAGGAGACCGCCCTGCTGATGGCATCGTGCATCTCCAAGCGGCCGTCCACGGTCTCCAGCACCGGCGACGGCTTGGGCTCCCACTCTCCATCGTAGGTGCGCAGGTACCAATTGCCGCCATCGTCCCGCCGGTACACACCCCCCTTGACCTGAATGGCAAAGCGGCCCAGACCATCCAGCCAGACCGCGTAGTCGACTTGCTGACCCTTCCGGCGCAAACGCATTTCATAAATGCCGTACCCGCTCCGGCGAATTGCGGCCAACGCGTCAAAAACCTCGGCCTCCGCCCGCCGCTTCGGGTCGCTCCGACGCTCGTCGGGAAACTTGTCCGGTGTGAATTGGATTGCCATGATAAAACTCCTGTTGTCGTGTCTGTGTGAATTGAAAAAGGGGCCGTTCCTCATGGAACGACCCCCTTGATGATGCTGGGACCCGAGTCTGGCGTCCCTGACCGCCTCACCTCATGCCGATGGCTACAAGCCCGAGGGCAGGACCGCCACCAACTGCCGAAACTCTCCGCTAATCATGATCCGCTCTACTCTCACCGGTCCGCGGCGCGGCGAGGTGGTTTACGGGCAGGTCCCTGCATGTGAGCTGGCTAACGCAGCCGCCCCCGCCGGTTGGACCACGGGCCCAGACGGTGGCGCCACGCGACATGAGCGGGCGGCGCCCTGGCCACTGCACTGACGCCGTTCTCGATACTCACGGCGGTGATCACCTCCTCGTGATGGACGGCGGCGACAATCTGGTCGCCACCCTGAAGACCTCGCAGCAACTCCAGAACACAGAGCGTGGGCGCATCAAGACCATGACGGCCGCCGAACACCGCATCACGTCGGAAATCGTCCAAGACCATGCACTCATCGCCATCAAGGAGACCGGCACCAAGAAACCGATCAAGTCCACCAAAGGCACCATCGAAAATCCCGGCCGGAACGTCGCCCCAGAAGCGTGGACTGAATAGGAGCATCCTGTCACAACGATGGGCAAGCATCAGCAGCAAACCGGAGTACTAGTCTCGTTGGTATGGCCGGAGGAGAAAACCCCACCATGCCTGCAACCATCGAGAAGCCCCGGATCCAGTGCCGCTACCGGAACGACCAAGGCTGGCAGTGCCCGCTGGACGCCCTCGAAAAGTTCCACCTGCCGAAGTAGCAGGGGCAGCTGCCCAAGGCCTTGCTCGCCGCGCCATCGGCCACTCAGTACCCCGAATGCACGCGCCACGCGCCCCCGGGCAGCTTCCACAGCCACAAAAGCAGGAAAATGTGCGTCGGCGACGGCAGAGGGCCTCTCCGTGGCTCCAGCGCAGATTCCTGACACCATACGAAGGAAGTCCAGCCCATGCCTGTCAGCAAGTACCGAGTGAGGAGCACCTGCCTGTCCTGCAACCGCAGGATCAGCCAGCCCCTTTCCAGCGGTGCGCCTCGCGTAGTAAAACTCAAAGAGAGAAAGCCGCCATGATCATCATCCACGCAACCCAACTGGACGGCAGCCTGACGCTGTGGGGCGAAGACTCCGACCCACCCCCGCCATCCAAACGGCTGTCGGAAGTCCACCACCCAAGGTGAGCCGGCGCATCACGTCTGGCCGAAGCCATGGGCATTACGCCCGAGGACTCCGCCGGCACCAAGGTGGAAGCCATCATCTGGCTGCCCAGCCGGGGAAGCAACCCGATACCGTCCGAAGCATTGGCCGGCCCCGCGCTCAAATCGAGGGCCAAACCCCGCATCAAGCCCTGGCGGGTGCCAATCCTCAGGCTTTCCAGCGGGCAGGCCATCAAACTGCTGCAACGTTGCCAAGACGGCCGTGTCCTGACGCCTGGCATCGTGTTGAGCCCTGACGTGGCGTACTGGCAGCACGTCATGCTTTTCGCCGCCAATCTGACGGCGCGGCAACAGTTCCTGCCCAACGTGGCGCAAAACGGAGAAAAGACCAAAGCCGTGTGGACACCGCTCTACATCGGCGACGACGCCAATCGGTTAGCCGAACTCGCCAAGGCGATGCCGGTTGCGGCTCGCGCCATCACCACCACTTCGGCAGACCGGCCGCCAACTACCCCGCCGCAGGCCGTCCTGAAAGAGTTCATCGCCAGCCTCGTGAACCACATCATCAGACTGGACGCAACGGAGGGGTCCCCGCTGGTGGACTCCGTGCATGAAGCTCAGCTACAAGCCCTTACTTCAGCGGACGGCGTTGTCCACGCCACCGCTGCCCAGCTCCAGCAACTGCGCCGGCAGGTTGCGGAATGGCACAGGCCCATCGCCATGGGCGCCAACTCCCCCTACCGCCTGTGCCTACGGCTGGAAGAACCACCCGAACCTGACGAGGACCGACCACCGGCCGCCCTCCGTGAACAGGACTGGTACCTGCGCTATCTGCTCCAATCTCACGACGACCACAGCCTCCTGCTGCCCCTCGAAACGGCGCAAGATCGACAGTCGCCGGACTTCAACCCAGCCGAGTTCCTGCTAACTTCGTTGGCCCAGGCCGGCTCCGTTTGCCCGCCCATCGCCGACAGCCTGAACAAGCGAAAACCGGACGGCGCAAAGCTCGGCGCGGAGCAGGCTCACCAGTTCCTGACTCAGCAGGCGGCCGCGCTGCAGCAGGCTGGCTTCGGCGTCATGCTGCCCTCCTGGTGGACCCGACGGGGAACGAAGAACCGTTCCAGCCTCAGGGCCGAAGTCCGTACTCCTCCGATGCAGGGCGGCGCCAACATGACCATGGCGTCCCTCATCGACCTGAACATCCAGGTCGCCATGGGCGACGAGGTGATCGAGCCCGAGGAACTGCTCGAACTGGCCGACCTCAAGGTACCGCTGGTCCGCTTTCGCGGCCAGCGGGTCGAGATCAACGCCGACGAAATTCGCGCCGCCGCCGACTTCTGGCGTGACCGGAACCAGACCACCCTACGGGAAGTCATCCGAATTGGACTGGGCGCCGACCGGCAGGCGGAAGCCGACAACGTCTCCCTGGCCGCCACGGGCTGGCTCAAGGACTTGCTGGAGTCCCTTCAGCAGAAGGGCAAAATCGAGTTGCTGGACGCGCCGCAGGAGTTCAACGGAGAACTCCGTCCTTACCAGCAACTGGGCTACTCATGGCTCGATTTCCTTCGCTGGTGGGGGCTGGGCGCCTGCCTGGCAGACGACATGGGCCTGGGCAAGACGGTACAGACGCTGGCCGCCATTTTGCGGGACCATCAGCAGGGCAACGAGAAGCCCAACCTGCTGGTCTGCCCCACATCCGTGATCAACAACTGGCAGCGCGAGGCGGGCAGGTTCACGCCCAGTCTGCCGGTGATGCTGCATCACGGGCCAGGACGCCAACGCGGCGAGCAGTTCGCCCGGCAGGTCGCCGATCACCAGATCGTCATCACCAGCTACGGCACCATGACGCGGGACCAGGAGCTCCTAGCCTCCGTACACTGGCGGTCCGTCACCCTCGATGAGGCTCAAAACATCAAAAATCCCGTAACACGCCAGGCCCAGGCGGCCCGGTCGTTGCCCGCCGACTACCGCATTGCCCTCACGGGGACGCCCGTCGAAAACCACGTCGGCGACCTGTGGGCCATCATGCAGTTCCTGAACCCCGGCCTACTGGGTTCCCAGGCGGAGTTCAAGCGCCGGTACTTCACCCCCATCCAGACCAACCAAGACGATGAAGCCGCCGCCAAGCTCCAGCACGCCACCAGCCCGTTCATTCTGCGCCGTTTGAAGACCGACCCGACGATCATCGACGACCTCCCGACAAGCAGGAGACCAAGCAGTACTGAAACCTCACTCGCGAACAGGTCACCCTCTACGAGGCCGTGCTGCGCGACGTCGAACCCCGGCTGGAAGACGCCGAGGGCATGGCGCGTCGCGGTTCCATACTCGACACCCTCGTCAAGCTGAAGCAGGTGTGCAATCACCCGCGCCAACTCCTGGGCGACAATTCGACCATCGCCGGCCGTTCCGGCAAGCTGGCCCGTCTCGAAGAACTGCTGGACGAGATCGTTCCCGTCGGCGACCGCGTCCTGGTATTCAGCCAGTTCGCCGAGATGGGCGCCATCATCCAGCAGCACGTGCAGGAAACCTACGGCATCGAGACGCCCATGCTCCACGGCGGCGTCTCTCGCAGGAACCGCGACCAGATGGTGGAACGTTTCCAGAACGACCCCCACGGCCCGCAGGTGTTCGTCCTGTCGCTGAAGGCCGGCGGCTCGGGCCTGAACCTGCCTCGCGCCAACCACGTCATCCACTACGACCGGTGGTGGAACCCTGCCGTCGAGAACCAGGCCACCGACCGCGCCTTCCGCATCGGTCAAACCAGGGACGTTCACGTCCACAAGATGATCTGCGCCGGCACCCTTGAAGACCGCATCGACCTCATGATTGAGGCCAAGCAGGCGACCGCCGACCAGGTGGTGGGCGCCACGTCGGAACGGTGGCTCACCGAACTGTCGAACACCGAACTGCGGGAAGTGCTGGCCCTCAGCGCCACACCCGACGACTGAACACGGCGCCAGCTAAACCGACGACAGGAAGGGCATCCGCAATGACCTACTACGACCACGAATACTCTCATCCCATCGACGTGAAGGGCGACATCAGGGCAGCGTCCCGTCGGGGCGACTTCGGCTCCAACTGGTGGGCCAAGCGTTGGATGCAGACCCTCGAACAGTTCCGCATCGGCGCACGGCTGAGCCGCGGCCGCTCCTACGCCCGCCGGGGACAGGTCCTTTCGATTGACATCCAGAACGGCGTCGTGGAAGCCCAGGCGCAGGGCAGCCGCAAACGACCCTACGGCGTAGAGATCAGCGTCCGGACCATCGACACCGCCGACTGGGAGCGGTTGCGCCAGGCGTTGGCCGAACAGCCGGTCATCGCCGCCAGCCTTCTGGCCGGCCGGATGCCGGAGAACATCGAGGACACCTTCAAAGCCATCGGGCTGTCGATGTTCCCCGAGACCGTCCGCGACCTCGAAACTGATTGCTCGTGTCCGGACTGGTCCAACCCCTGCAAGCACATCGCCGCCGTCTACCTGCTGCTGGGCGAGGAGTTCGACCGCGACCCGTTCCTCATCTTCAGGATGCGTGGCATGGACTGCGAGGACCTGTTGGGCAAGGAGTTCCGCCAGTCGGCCCGGACCATCGAAGGGCCGCCGCTGGCACCTGAGCCGCTGCCGGAAGACCCTGAGGACTTCTGGGCGAACTCAATGCCAGCGTTGACCGACGCGGACCTCGGGGCGGCGACGGTACCCGACATGCACGCCGCCCTACCCCAGCAATTGGGACGGTTCCCCTTCTGGCAGGGCGAGTTCGAACTCATCCCAGCCCTACGCAACATCTACGGGAACGCATCCCAGAGGGCCCTGGACATTTACCTTGGACAAGACCCTGGTGATTAACGACAATCAGGAATGTACCTCTGGCGGCGACGCCGAAGCCACCCGTAACCGAGAATTCGACAAAGCCCTCGAGGTCCTCGAAAGAACCTGACGTGGGCCAAGTTTTCAGCGCCATACCCGCGAATACCGGCGTCAGAACGCCTGTTATCGCCCTAAACGACAACAGGCTAGAGGACCACAAATCCTGTAGAACGAGCCCGGGGGCCATTTCCGGCGAAACTGGGGCACTCCGCAGCAGACTTGCCAAGCGGAATACGATTGACCAACACCGACTTCAGCACCACTGACGCCACTTGCCGACGGGCATTAGCCGTCCAGGTCCCCGCCCAGGAAATTCCTCCCGACCGAAAGCGCACTCTCCATCACTGAGAAACTGCCCGCCGCCGGATCTACCACCAAATCCCCCGGTTCAGTCACCGCTTCAATCAACGCAGCCTGCAGGCCAACCGGCTTCTGATGAGCGTGTCGCCTCCCACCAGGTAACCTCTCCGACCAATAATCAGGAAGGTCACGCCCTTTCCAAGCCCCATCCACGACATAGGGCGACTTCTGGACCACCAGCAGGTACTCAGCACAACGACGCGTCCGGTACCCCATCCCCATCCTTCCCTTATCCCACGTGACCAAATCAACCGTCTCCAGCGGAAACTGCGTGAACCAACCGGTGCACCCTGAACAGAGGTGGAACTTGTCCGTCCACAGGAAAAGGTGGCCACTCGGACGCAGCACTCTCGCTATCTCACCCAAGAACTGAAGAATGACCGGTTCAGTCATTTGAACCAATGAGGCCCTGGCCCACCCCCGCGCTTTCGCTTCATTCCCGTACGCCAGCTTATCGAGCACGCCCCTGTACTGCGGGTCGAAGAACACCGCCGGAACGGCATCATCGGCCAAGGTGCCCATCAGATCGAGCCCGTCCATCCTGTGCCGGACATTGAGCTCCAGCAGTGGCCTCAAATGCCCGTCAACAAGGGACAGCAGATCCTCACCTTGATGAACCGCGCCACTGGGCTTCAAACCATCCAATTCGACCATCTGCGCCACGCGCTGTTGAGAATAAACCAGAAGCACACGGCCCGTCGCGGCTTCATTGTCAGCAAAATGCTCTCGGACCCTTCGATGCTTCCCATCAAACTGGGCAGGCCGGTGGGTAGACTGTTGTCGACCGCGAGACTGGGTCGTACTCAACATCCCCCTGCGGGAAGATCAAGCCACACCCCCGCCGCCGCAACCAGCGGACGGGCAATCTACGCCATCCCCCTGACGGTCACGGCCGGCGCCGCCGCCACGCCAAACAGAGCGGGTCGTCACGACTATGGGAGAAGACCGCCGCCAGCCACCGAGGAGCGACAACATGGCGCCGCAACGTCCAGTGCCGGCCGACGGCAGCCGGAAGGCCCAACCATCGCTGGACGTCCCTGAGACAGAACTCACCGCAATGCTCGAGCAATACTGCGACCTGCGCCGCCGCGGCTTCTCCCAGACCGAGATCCAGAGCAAGCTCCAGCTGAAACGGCACCAACCCAGCCTGCTGCTGGCGGGAGCCGCCAGACGGGGAATGTCAGGCTCACAGGAGAACCAGAGCGAAGCCGTCTCCGAATGGCTGCTTTCGTGTTTCGACGCCGGAATCGAGACCTCCGCCATCCAGCGGATGTCCGCCCTCACGGAGCGGGGAATAAAACAGCGGCTCAAAAGCGCGCTGGACGCCGCCAGCGGCAACCCGCCGTCCGGCCTCATCACGCCTGTGCCGGACGAGACGCCAGGCCGCGTGTCATGGCTCGACCCAGGCGGTCGCCTCATGCACCGCCCGTTCGACGGCGCCTTCCCAGGCCACTACATGGCCGAAACGGCGCTGGCGCAGTGCCGCCAAGTGTTCATCGAGTTGCTCGACCACCCAGAGGGTGCCGCCCGAGACCGCGCCTACACCATGCTGCGCCTCGCCCAGAGCGGACTGCACGCCTTCGACCGCGAAGCGGGCCAGGAACTCTACGACGCCATGCACGCCGCCGGACTCGATGACGACGCCAAACGGACGGTGGTGTTCAAGCTCCACGACCACCCTTATGTCCAGCAACTCCTGCTCCAGCGGTGCGGCATCAGCCCCAGGTGGCTCGACGGCAAACGGGCCAGGTTTCTTTCCCGCCGGTCGAGACAGTACGGCCACACGCCGGCGTTTACCCGTTACGCGGTCGAACTCCTGGGCCACGACCCCGACACGTACTACATGATCGGCGTCGAGCATCGAATACCGGAACCCACGCCCGAGGCGGGGGCCAAGTGCGTCGACGTCTTGCTGGACGCGGGCTTCGGTCGCGAAGCCGTCGAAACCGCGATGTCGGTGCTGGGGGTGCCTCTGGGCGGGCGGCATCCTCCAAAGAGGAGGAACTGAAACCGAAAACGACCGAAAGCTTTCGGGCATCTCGACGGCTCCAATAATGAATTTCAGGGCATCGCCGGCAATAGCCATCACCACCACTTCTCGAACTGGCCAGCCGATAAATACCAAGCCTCATGCTTTCATCCCAATGACCTCCAGTGCGTGCTAAAATCCCGCCCAGATTGACACGCTGGAGCAGACCAACATGGTCTTGACACCCCACACGAAATTGCCAAAACCGGTCAACCCCGAAGCGCAACCTATCATCAATTCCCCGTTTTACGCACCGCAATACCACTGGCCGCTCAACAGCGAAACAAAGGCGTTCGCCCCTGTAGCCGACGGGAGACGCTCAGCTCAGAATATGCCGCCGGTGGCTGGTTCTCGAGGAACGAGAAGGGCTCGGGCTCAACCCGGCGACATCGGCGTAGCTTGGGAAGAACTAAAACTCGTCAACCAGATTCGCCATGGGGTAGCCGACTGGCGAGACGCGGAGTACCCGGGTATTACGGCAACGACCCGAGACCTCATCAACCACTGGGTCGACCGCGAGGAATTTCCGCTCTACTTCGCCCAACTCGACGCTGTCCTGACCCACATCTTCCTGCGCGAAACTCGCCCAACGGAAATAATTCAAGAACTAGACCGAATAAATCTCAAGTACAGCGACGGCATCGACCGAATGGCACACAAGATGGCCACCGCCACCGGTAAAACGCCCGTCATGGCAATGCTCGTGCTCTGGCAAGCAGCCAACCACTACGCTTCCGGCCAAGATGATCACCGCTTCGTGCGACGCTTCCTGCTGCTGACGCCAGGACTGACGGTCAAGGAGAGACTACAGGACTCCTTGGACCCCCGCCAGCCCAACAATGACTGGAAAGTCTTCAACCTCATCCCACCTGGAGATCTGTGGGAGCAGGCACTCACAGGCACCAGCATCAACATCGCTAACTATCACCAACTGGAACCCCGCATCCTAGGTCTCAGACCCAGTGACAAGGGCCAACGGTTGATCGACGGCGGCTCTCGCCCCACTACGGCCGAGGAGATGGAAGCCAGCATCGAAACGCCAGCGGAAATGGTCGAGAGAATTGCCGACGGCAAAACACAGAGGGGCAATATCCTTGTCATCAACGACGAGGGCCACCATTGCCACAGGGGAGACCCCAATAAGAAAAACCAGAGCGACACCCAATGGTTTACGGGCATTCGACACATCAGGGACGCCGGCCTGCTGTCGTACGTCACCGACATGTCGGCCACCCCCATCTTCCTGGCCCAGTCCAACCCCAAGCCATTCGACTGGGTCGTCAGCGACTACTCGCTCGTTGACGCCATAGAAGCTGGCCTCACCAAGATCCCCAGGGTCCCAACCCGCACGACCACTGATCAGACCTCGCGATTCCGAGACATCTTCAGCAACACCGACAGCAAGCAGACTTCGGACTTCCGTCCAGAGGACGCCGGTAACAACACACTGTTGAAGGAAGCCCTCCAAGTCCTGTACCAAGACTACGAGGACCGAAACTCGGAATGGGCAAACCGCAGCGAAGTGCCAGTCATGGCAATCGTCATGAACTCGGTCAAGAACGCCAACGCCATGTACCGCTTCGTCGCCAGCGGCGTTTCCACGCCATTGTTCGGTAACTACACGGACGCCGTACAAAACGCGATTCGGCACGACCCGCGCACCATCATCGTACACAGCAAGCTGGAAGACGGCGAAGCAGCCGGCGGAGAAACCGGCCGACACATCCGCGAACTCGCCGCAGCGTACCGCAGGAACCCCGACTACGGGTTCACCGATAACGACAAACCCGAGGACATCATCCGTCGGGTTGAACACCGTCGGGCGTCCAGGCAGGCCAGGGGAACACGTCCGGTGCGTCATCTCGGTCAACATGCTAACCGAAGGATGGAACACCAAGACGGTAACTCACCTGTTGGGCTTCCGCAAATTCGGAAGCAGTCTGCTCTGCGAACAGGTGGCAGGTAGAACCCTGAGGCGTGTCACTAGGTTCTGTTGACATTTCATTATAATGGCCGTATGTCAAACATCAGATTATCACCAGAACAGTGGGCTAGGATTCTCGATTTCTTGCGTGGCTGCACCGGCCTGTACGTTGGCCAGGAAGCGGATTGCCGGCGTTTTGTCGAGGCCGTCTTATGGATTAATCGCTCTGGGGCCCAGTGGCGACTGCTGCCGGCCGAATACGGGAACTGGAACACCGTCTACAAACGATTCGCCCGTTGGACTGACCAAGGGGTCTGGGCACAAATGCATCAACATTGCTCCGGCGACCCGGATCTGGAATACCTGATCATCGACAGCACGGTGGTTCGGGCGCACCCTTGCGCGGCAGGAGCTCCCCCAAAAAGGGTGGCCAGGCTGCCCAGGCCCTGGGCCGGAGCCGCGGCGGGTTCAGCGCCAAGATTCACGTGAGCGTGGACGGCTTGGGCAACCCCTTGCGATTCATCCTGACCGGCGGGCAACAGCACGACATCACCCAGGCGGAGGGTTTGATCGCCGGTTATGCTGGCGAGCACGTACTGGCCGACCAAGGGTACGATGCCCAGGAGTTTCGCCGACACATCCTGGAACTGGGCTGGACCTGGGTATGATGCCGGTCATTCCGCCCCGCTCAAACCGCAAGGAACCCGCCGACTATGACCGGCATCTGTACCGGGAGCGTCATCTGGTCGAATGCTTCATCAACAAGATCAAGCACTATCGCCGGATCTTCTCCCGGTTTGAGAAGCTGGACACCAGATACCTGGGCTTCCTGCATTTCACCGCCGCTCTCATCTGGCTACGGTGAAATGTCAACAGAACCTAGCCTTTTCCCGCTTTGACCGCGGAAACCGTTATATTGCCGGGGCTTTAGATCCTCCCTTAATGTCATTGCGAGCGCAGCGTGGCAATCTCGTCGGCGTATCGACCAACGCCGTCGACAGCTTGCCCTTCACCGCAAGGTTCCGGTGACCCCAACGTTCCGATGACCGCAACGTTCCGATAATCGAAAGACGCTAGTACCGTTACTAGATAGATTTGTAAGAATATAAGAAAGCAGCCATACTTGGGCATGAGCTTTGTGTGAGGAAGTGCCCAGCCAGGGCTGCCATCAAGTATAAAGTAGAGCTGACCGAGGCCGAACGCTCCCGTCTCAATGAGGTGTCCCAGCGAGGCAAGGCGTCAGTGCGCACCGTGAAGCGTGCGCTGTCGCTGCTCAAGGCTGACCAGGGGCTTCGGGACCGTGAGCTAGCCGATGTGCTGTTGGTCAACGCGGCCACGGTCGCCAGAGCGCGGAAGCGGTACGTGGAGGAAGGACTTGAGGCCGCCAGCAATGACCGACCGCGGCCGGGCCAGGAGCGCAAGCTGGACGGCAAGCAGGAAGCGCACCTGATCGCCTTCGCGTGCAGCGCCGCGCCCGAAGGGCACACGCACTGGACACTCCAGTTGTTGGCCGACCAGGTGGTGGAGTTGGAGTTTGCCGAGAGCATCTCCCTGGAGACGGTGCGCCAGATGCTCAAAAAAATGAACTCAAGCCGTGGAAGAAGCAAGAGTGGTGTATCCCCAAGGTGAGCGGGGAGTTCGTGGCGCGGATGGAGGACGTGCTGGACCTGTACCAACCGGCGTACCATCCGGAGCGTCCGGTAGTGTGCTTCGACGAGACCTCCCGGCAATTGACCGGAGAGGTGCGTCCGCCCCTGGAGGCTGCCCCGGGACGGGTGGCACGCTATGACACCGAGTACCAGCGTAACGGGACACGGAACCTGTTCATGATCTGTGAGCCGAGGGGTGGCTGGAGACCTGTGGAGGTGACCGAGCGCCGCACTGCCGTGGACTTCGCGCACCAGATGCGGTGGCTGGTGGACGAGGCCTACCCTGATGCCGAGGTGGTCAGGCTGGTACTGGACAACCTCAACACCCACCAGCTCGGCGCGCTCTACGAAGCATTTGAGCCATCCGAAGCTCGGCGCATCGCCCAACGCCTCGAGTTTCATTACACTCCCACCCACGGCAGCTGGCTGAACATGGCTGAGATCGAGTTGAGCGTCTTCAGCAGGGGATGTCTGAACCGCCGTATCAGCGATGAGGCGGAGCTGCGGCGAGAGGTTGCGGCGCTCGAAAGCGAGCGCAACGCAGCAAGATTAGCCATCGACTGGCGGTTTACCACCCAAGATGCTCGCCGTAAGCTCCAACATATCTATCCGACAAGATCAGATTGAAACGGTACTAGTTATATTGCTGGCGAAGAAGTTTCGCCCGTAGGAGGTATCCATGACCGATAACGCGTGGCCGGAGAGCGCCGCATCCGCCGTCGCCGCAATCGAGGCGTTCATGTCTGCCCTGAATGCCCGCGACGACGATGCGCTGTTCGATGTGCTGCACCTGCCCCACATTCGCATCTCCGGCGCCGGTGTGGCCATCTGGGCTGATCGCGGCGAGCTGAAGGCCACCTATCTGCGGGACTTCTACGCTAGGGCCGGCCCAGACTGGGACCACACCGTCCTGGACTCCACCGAGATTGTGCACAGCTCGGAGCACAAGGTCCACGTGCTCATTCAGTTCACCCGCTTCAACCGGGACGGACGGCCCATCGCCACCTACCGCTCCCTGTGGATCATGACCGACGCCGATGGCCGCTGGGGCGCGCAGGCCCGGTCCAGTTTCGCACCCTGATTTGCCCTCGCCCCGACCGGCGGCCGGCCTGAACCGCCGCCGATTGATGATACACTGACGGCGAATAATCGGAACGCACAACCCACGGAGGCAATCATGGCCCGCACCCCCAACGTAACTCGAGATTCCGTCCCCGAAAATGAACGCGCCGCGTTCGATGCCTTCGTCGCCGACCGCGGAGAAGTGCCCACCACCGGCCCCGGCTCCGTCATGCTCAACGCCCCCGAGGTTGCCCAACGCGCCCTGGGGCTGGCGCAGTACCTCCGGACCGATACCTCCTTGGAGCCCCGCATCCGGGAGCTGGCCATGCTGATTGCGGCTCGGGAGAACGACTGCCAGTTCATCTGGAACGCCCACGCTCCGCCGGCCCGCCGCGCCGGGCTGCGTGACGAAATCGTCGACGCCCTCCGTGAACGCCGCGAGATTCCCAGCCCGGCCCAGGACGAAATCGCCGTGCTCAACTACGGTCGTGAATTCTTCCGCACCCGCAAGGTGAGCCAGTCGGCCTTCGACTCGGTGGTCAACCAGTTCGGCGTCAACGGCGCCACCGAGCTCACCACCCTGTTGGGCTGTTACGCCATGCTCGCCTTCAACGTCAACGCCTTTGGCGTCGAACTGCCCGCCGAACTCGTCGAGGTGCCCCTGCCCATCTAACCGGCAACCCCCTGCCCGTCGCCCGCACCGCGCGCCCGCCACCCGCGGAGGTTGAAGATGTCCACTCAACGCGCCGAATGGCTCGCCCAAACCCCGGAAGACGCCATCGACCCCGACCTGCCCATCTGCGACCCGCACCACCACTTCTGGGACCGCCCCGGTGACCGCTACCTCCTCAACGAACTCACCGACGACCTGGGCGGCGGCCACAACATAGCCCAAACGGTTTTCATCGAATGCCGCTCCATGTATCGCGCGCAAGGCCCCGATGAGTTGCGCTGCGTGGGCGAAACCGAATTTGTGCAGGGCATCGCCGCCCAGAGCGCCAGCGGGCAGTTTGGTCCCACCGCCGTCGCCGCCGGCATCGTCGCCAACGCCAACCTGATGCTGGGCGACGCGGTGCAACCCGTGCTGGAGGCCCACGCAGCCGCCAGCAATAACCGGTTCCGGGGAATACGCTTCTCCTGCGCCTGGGACGCCAGCCCCGAGGTTTCTCCGGGCAGCGCCAACACCCAGGGCATGCTGGCCGACGCCCGGTTCCGCGCGGGTTTCGCCGTGCTCGCCGGCATGGGTCTCAGCTTCGACGCCCTGGTCTACCACACCCAGCTGAACGAACTGGCCGACCTGGCTGCCGCGTTCCCGGACGCCACTATCATCCTGAATCACATCGGGCGGCCCCTGGGCGTCGGCCCCTACGCCGGCCATCGGGACGAGGTGTTCGCCGACTGGCAGCAGGGTATCGCCGCGGTCGCCGCCCACGAAAACGTGGTGGTCAAGCTCGGCGGCTTCGGCAATCTCATCAGCGGCTACGATTGGCACCAGCGCCCCATTCCTCCGACGTCGGAGGAGCTGGCCGAAACCATCTCCCCCTGGCTCATGCACTGCATCGAGCATTTCGGGCCGCAACGCTGCATGTTTGAGAGCAACTTCCCCGTGGACAGGGCATCCTACGCCTACACCAACGGCTGGAACTCCTTCAAGCGCGTCACCCGGAACTTTTCAGCGACCGAAAAGGCCGCCATGTTCCAGGGCGCCGCCGCCCGCGCCTACCGACTCTGATTTGAAACGCTTCTTGACCTGATCAACCCCAATATCACCAATTGGGAGGACACCATGGCTCTGCAATGGGAAAACGTTGCCGGACCCTTCAGCCGGTTGACCGAAGGCCCGGCCTGGGATGGACGTCGGATGCTCTTCACCTACATCCCCGCCAGCCGCATCATGGCCTACGACCCGGAGACCGGCAATTGCGATGTCTATAGGGAGAACACCAACCACACCAACGGTCTCGCCTTCGACGCTGAGGGGCGTCTCTACGGCTGTTCTTCCGGCGGTCGCGCCATCGTCCGCTTCGAGGCCGACGGCAGCACCACCACCATCGTCGACCATCTGGGCAGCCAACGCATCAACACCCCCAACGATCTGGCCATCGACCGGCAGGGTCGGGTCTGGTTCAGCAATCCCTGGAATGCTGGCAACGTCGACCCCAGCGAGGTGCAGGAGATCGAGGGCCGCGACATTCTGCGCGCCGACCCGCAGCCCGACGGCAGCTACACCTGTCAACAGATGACCTTCGATACCACCGGCACGAACGGCCTCCTCGTCTCCCCTGATGATCGTAGCCTGTACATCATCCAGACCGACAACGAGCCCAGAGGCGTCAGGGAGCTGCGTTCGTATCCGATCAACGACGACGGTTCGCTGGGCCAGTACATCGTGCTGCACCAGTTCGCCACCGATCATAGGGGCCCGCAACGCGGAATTGACGGAATGTGCCTGGATTCCGAGGGCAACATCGTCGGCGCCGCCGGCAACTGGGCCACCGGCCCCGGCCCCATGCTCTGGGTTTGGACGCCCGAGGGCCGCGTCCTGGAAACCTACCCGATGCCCGTCGGCGTGGACATGCCCACCAACTGCGCTTTCGGCGACGCCGACCAGAGCAGCCTCTACGTGACCACCCTGGGCGGGCACCTGCTGCGCCTTCGCAACTCCGGCCGCCGCGGCTGGGTAATGTGGCCCCCGGTCCGCTAGCCCGCATAACCCCCTCTCCCTCGATGGGAGAGGGTAGGGGTGAGGGTGACAACCCCTGCGCCATCGAACATCGGAGGAATAGACATGAAATACGACGTAATCGTCCTGGGCGCGGGCTCGGCGGGCTGCGTGGTCGCCGGCCGTCTGTCCGAGGATCCCAACCGCTCGGTATTGCTGCTGGAAGCCGGCCCGGACTATCCCGATTTCGAGCTCTACCCTGACGACCTGAAATTCGGGTATAGCGCCACGGCGTCCCAGCCTGGCGCGCCGCACAACTGGTCCTTCCAGGCCCGGGGACGGCCCGAGCAGGACGAACCCATGCCGGTTCCCCGCGGCAAGGTCGTCGGCGGCACCAGCGCCATCAACGGCCAGGTCCTGCTGCGCGGCGTCCCCGAAGACTACGATTCCTGGGCCGCCATGGGCAACGACGAGTGGGCCTACGTCAACGTGCTGCCCTACTTCCGCAAGCTGGAAACCGATACCGACATTCGGGACGATTTCCACGGCACCGACGGGCCGATTCCGGTGCGGCGATTCCAGCGGCAGGACTGGCTGCCCTTCCAGAATGCCTTCTTCCGCGCTGCCGTCGACTCCGGCTACCCCGAGGACGCCGACATGAACCACCCGGAGTCGGGCGGCGTCGGCCCCATCCCCATGAACAACCCCAACGGCATTCGAATGAGCACCGGGTTGACCTATATCAACCCCAACCGTCACCGTCTCAACCTGACCGTTCGCGGCGACGTGATGGTGCGCCGCATCCTCTTCGACGGCAACCAGGTATTGGGTGTGGAGGTGGAGAGCGGCGGCGATGTCTTCCATGTGGAGGCCGAACAAGTCGTGCTCAGCGCCGGCGCCATCGCCTCGCCACAAATACTCATGCTGTCGGGCATCGGCCCCGCCGACCACCTGCGTAGCATGGGCATTCCAGTGGTGCATGACTCGCCCGGCGTGGGTAAGAATTTCCGCGACCACCCCATGGCGCCGGTGCGTCTGCGGGTCAAGGACGACTTTCCCCAGGACCCCGACGCGCCCCGGATCCAGGCCGCCCTCCGCTACACTGCCTCCGGTTCCGCCCTCCGCAACGACATCCAGATCATGCCGTCTTCCTTCTCCTTCCCCCTCGGCGGCGATCCGCTGGAGGGTGAGGGCGTGCGTTTTTCCTGCATCCTGGAACTGGCCGCCGGGAAGGGCGAGGTAACCCTGGCGTCCTCCGATCCCAACGACCAGCCCAACCTGTACTACGGTTTTCTGGAGGAAGAATCCGACCGGGTGCGGCTGCGTGAAGCGGTGCGTATCTGCTTCAACCTGATGGAGCACGAAGCTTTCAGCGACATAATCGACAGTCCGCTGACACCAACATACGAAGACGTGGCGACGGATGAAGCCCTGGATGCGTGGATGAACCGGAACATCACCACTTCGCAGCACCTGGCCGGTACTTGCAAGATGGGCCCGGATTCAGACCCCATGGCCGTCGTGGACCAGTTTTGTCGAGTGCGCGGTGTGCAGGGGTTGCGAGTGGCCGACACGTCGGTAATGCCCAACGTGGTCCGCGCCAACACCAACACAACAGCCATGACCATCGGCGAGCGCGTAGCCGACTGGATAAAAACCCAATAACCCAAACTCCAACCCGCCCACCCCAAGCCCGTCCAAGACCACCCCTCTCCCTTGATGGGAGAGGGTTGGGGTGAGGGTGAAATCTCCCCAAGAATCATCCCGCCGCCCAACCATCGCGCCAATCCCGCAACCCCAACCATCCCGCCCCTCTCCCGCCGGGAGAGGGGCCGGGGGTGAGGGCCGCCCCTTGCCGGCGCAAGCATCGTTCCCAAACGGCACTTTGGGATACGGCCCTCGCCCTATACGTCTATGCTGTATATCCGGGCGGCGTTGTCGTGGAACATGGCCGCTCGCTCGGTGGCGGAATAACCGCTCGTCATCCGCTTGTAAGCGTTGTACATCACGTTGTAAGAGTAGGACACCTTGTCCGGCGGGAAGTTGCTCTCGAAGATTGACCGCTCCGGTCCGAACTGTTCGATGCAGTAGTTCATCAGGGGCGCCAACGATTCGGCCAGTTCTTCCGAGCCGATGGGCACGTCCCGCAGGTGCCAGTCAAAACCATAACGGGGTTGCCCCACGCCGCCGAGTTTGATGACCACGTTGGGACACTGGGCCACCTTTGCGATGCCCTCGCGCCAGGCCGGGATCACCTCGTCGTCCCGGTCCCCGTAGGGCCCGACCCGATAAAGCCCGCCGATGTGATTGGAAATGATCGTCAGGTCCGGCACCGAGTTGGCGAAATCGACCAACTCCTCCAGCTGGGGGAAGTAGCACGTGTTCTCGTAGACCAGACCCCGCCGCGCCAGGGCCTGCGCTCCCGCCCGGAACTGCGGGTCGGCCATCTGGTGTTCCGTGCCACGGTTTTCCAACTCGGGATGGGGATCCCACCCCACCGAATGCCTGATGCCACGGAACCGTTGCGGGCTGGCCTGCTGCAATGCGTCCAGAACCTGGTTCACATCATCGCCAAACGACAGGCTGGCGTGCCCGATGATCGCCGCTGCTGCCTTGGCCGGCCCGTAGAGACCGGTGTCGCTGGCCGCCGCCAGACCCTGCACGAATTCCACCTCGCCCACGGCCCGCAACTCCTGCGGACCATCCGGGCGGTACATCGAGCGCGCCTCCAGGAACACGGTGGAACGCACGTTGTGGCCGCTATTCAGGTCTGCCGCCAGTTCGTCCAGCAGGTAGCGGTGGTAGGGGATGCGCTCCATGCGAAAGTCCCAGAAATGGTGATGTGCGTCGCAGATGGGCAGATCGGGTTCCAGCGTTTCTTCGGTCGTCAGGGCTAGCCAAGTGTTATCTCCGTAAGGCATATCCGCTCCTCCGTTCCTGCTTTGATTTGGGCAATCCTAACATAATCTGTGCGGGCCGCTTCCCCTAACGCCCACTTCGGGAGCACCCCAAAATCCAATCCGGAAAATCCACCTCTCCACAATCCCACGCCGCGCCATACCTTTCCTACCATTCGAGATGGCCCCGCCGTACTCGAAACGACCATTCGCATAATCGGAAGACCCTGGGATTCCGCACCCGGCTCCTATGGTACGATGACCGGGACTACTGGGAAGGAGAAAAATCATGGCTGACAAAATTCGCCTGGGCATTATCGGCGCCAACATTCATCGCGGCTGGGCGGTTCGCTCCCACCTCCCCGCCGTCGTCGCCAGCCCCGAGTTCGAGCTGACGGCGGTGTGCACCACTCGCATGGAAAGCGCCGAGGAGTCTCGCCAGATGTTCGGCGCCAGACTGGCCTTCGACGATTACCACGAGATGCTGGCTCACCCCGATATCGACGCCGTTGCGGTCAGCCTGCGGGTGCCGTCGCACTACGAGCCGACGATGGATGCCCTCAACGCCGGCAAGCACGTTTACACCGAATGGCCTCTGGGCCGCACCACCGCCGAGGCCGAAGAGATGGCCGACCTGGCCAGGGCCAGGGGTGTGCGGAACATGGTGGGATTGCAGTCGCGGGCCAATCCGGCGCTGCTGCACCTCAAGGACTTGATCGCCGCCGGTTACGTTGGCGAGGTCATGTCCTGCCACGTCAGCCGCATCGCCGGCGGCGGGCTGGATCGCACGTCTGACCGAACCTGGCAGCGGGACGCCGAGCTGGGCGCCAACACGCTGACCATCTCCTGCGGCCACACCATCGACGCCCTGCGGTTCGTCGCGGGTGACTTCAGCCACGTGTCATCGGTGGTAACCACGCAGGCCAGCCAATGGTACGAAACCGACACCGACCAGATGGTTGACGTCACCTCGCCGGACAACATCCTGGTGAGCGGTCGGCTGGCCAACGGCGGGGTTGCTTCGGTGCACATCGCCTCCAACCCGTGGGCCGGCAGCGGTTACCGCATGGAAATTTACGGTCGGGAGGGAACGCTGGTGGCATCATCCGACGAGTCGCCCAACCATTTCGGTGTCCGTGTGCAGGGCGCTCAAGGTTCCGACCAACTGGAAGACCTTAGCACCCCGCCACAGTACACCTACGTCCTGGAGGGAATGCCCCTGGGCGCCCCGTACAACGTGGGCCAGATGTACTACCAGTTTGGTAGGGGCATCCGGGAGGGCGACAGCAGCCAACCCGACTTCGACGAGGCCGTGCGGCTGCACCGGTTCATCGACAAAATCCAAGAGGCATCCGACCAGTCCCGTCAGATGGTGGTTAAGTAGTCGGTTTGTTGAGTAGGCGGTTTCCGGACTAACGGTCGTCGGTCCATTCGAAGCCCAGGTTGGCGTAACGCACGAAAACCGTCCCTCCCGGCGCGCCCAACGGCCCGTTGACGGCCAGGATGGCTATGGTGTGCTGATTGCCGGGCTGGGCGTTGTCGGTAACCTGTACCCGTTGCGGAACGTTGAATCCCTGCACTGCGCCCCGTTCCCGGTTGCACTCGCCGTCAATCCAGATTTCGCCGTAGTCGTCCACGCAGGTCTCGAACTGCACGCGCATACCGGCGGTGGGTTTGTTCGCCACCGTGACTGGGATGGTGATCGTGGTGCGGTACCACACGAAGCTGAAGCCGTGGGATACCCGACCCGGCAGGTCGTAGCACACCGCCCAGCCGGAATCGTCATAGTCCGGCAGGCGGGCCGGGCTCCCCTCGCTCTGGGCCACCAGGCCTTCATTGTTCTCCCCCGGCACGTAACCGCGGGAGTACTTCCAAACTGCCTTGGTTGCCGTCTGTCCAGCCTGGTCGCCGATATCAATTGTCGCTCTGGGCATGTTTGCACCTCGTCAAGTTGGTTGTGGTCATTCGTGCTTCACAATATGCCGCCAGGAAAGATGTGGCAAGTACGCGCGGGATCGTTGGCGAGCGGGCGCCTGATCAGAATCGCCATTCTGGGGAATACCGGATTGCAGAATCAGACGGCTCAAGCGCAAAAGCCTAATCCGCGGAATCAAAACATCCGAGAATCGAGATTCTGACAACTCCCCAACGACGCCACCCAAACTGTGATTTAATAGGGGCCGGACAAGAAATTAGAAGCGCTACGGAGAGGGAGGGATCGATCATGGCCATGAAGAAAGGCGCCGCCCTGTTGATTGTGTACACTGACGTAGACCCTGAGCACGCCGCCGAGTTCAACGCGTGGTACGAACAGGAACACGTCCCCGAGCGGCTCAGCGCGCCCGGATTTCTCGATGCGGGGCGCTACGAATCGCTCAAAGGCGGCCCCCGCTACTTGGCCGTCTACGAGCTGGAATCGGTGGAGGCTTTGCACACGCCTGAGTATCGGCGGATGAGCGAAAACCCCACCGAGTGGACCCAGCGCATGTCGCCCAACGTCGTCGGTCGCGGCACTGTCCGGCTGGCCTGCACACAAATATTCCCCGGCGAGAACGACCACCACGTCATGGGTCGGGGCATGGCCCCAGCTCTCCAGATAGGTCGAATGGACGTGCCGGCGGATATTGAGGACAAGTACAACTACTACTACGATAACGTCCGCACCCCGGCCAATCTCCAGATCCCCGGGTGTATGCACGTGCGCCGCTACCACGTGGTGGAGGGCAGCCCCAAGTACCTGACCATGTACGAATTCGAGCACGAAAAAGTGCCCGAAACCGTCGCCTGGGAGCACCAGCGCACCCTCGACACGATGCACGAGTACATTGGCGGTAGCTACGGCCACGCGCCCGGTTCACCTGGCGTTTACCGGCGAGTGTCTCCGCCGCGCGCCTTCTGACCCGCGCCCACTCCCGGTATCTGACGCTCATCAAGCGCTCCCTTCAGCGTCCCCTTTCAGCGGAGGTAAGTTCCATGCCACGACAACTAACCCGGCAGGAAGCCCACGAATTTCTAGACAGCAAGCCGGGATGGATTGTGCTGACCACGCTGGATCCGGACGGTTTCCCCCATACCGTACCCCTCGGCTACTTCCGGCTGGGCGACGAAATCCTGATGGGCGTGCGGGCCAACACGCACAAACTGGACAACATCCAGCACAACTCTAAGGTCAGCCTGCTCATCGAAAGCGGCAGCACGTTGGCGGACATCCGGGGCCTGATGGTGCAGGGAACCGCCACCGTGCATTCCGAGCCGGCCGACATCCTGCACTACTCCCGGGAGGCGGCGAAGTTGCGGGGCACACCGGAGCAGGACCTGCCCACCGAGCCCCGTCCCGGCGCAGCCTACATCCGGGTAACCCCGGAGCGCATCCGGTCCTGGGACTATTCGGAGGATGCCCGGAACCGGTAGCGAAAGATCCTGGCCTAAGAACTTAATGCTCGCCGATGAATTCCAGGACTAACCCGTTCCACACCTGGGGTCGCTCCCAGAAACCGGCGTGCCCGGCGTCGGCCAAAGATGCGAAACTGCTCGTCGGAATGTGCGCCGCCAGCAATCGCATCAGCGCCGGCGGCGATAGCAGGTCTGCGTTCCCGGACAGTACCAGGACCGGCACGCGCATGGTCGCCAGCCGCGCGTAGGTGATGGCCTCCCGGAGTGGTTGCGCGGGTATTGCGCCATCGGGCCGACTGGCCAGATCGATTTCCAGCCAACGGTCTGCGCCTTCGGGGTCGGTGCCCCGGTAAGATGGGCCGAGCTCGCGCAGTTCCACCGGCAGGTTCTGAATTTCCGGCGGCCGGAGCCTGGTCTGCACCGCCAGGTACTCGGCATCCTGCACCCCGCCGATGGTGTTGGCGGCCACCAGGCTGCGGACGCGCTCCGGGTGGCTCAACGCGTAGTCGATGCCGGTGATGCCACCCGCGGCGGTCGCCAACAGGTGGACGCGTTCCAGGCCAAGGTGCTCCATCAGCGCGTGCAGGTCGTCGCCGGGGTGGCCGGGCTGCTGGTCAGGGTCGGTCGCCCGGGAGCGCCCCCAGGTACGCCGGTCGTAGGTGACGCACCGGTAGCCGGCGGTGGTGAAGGCGGGAAGTTGATGTACCCAGCACTCGCAGGTGCCCGACGCCGCGTGGAGGAACACGACGGGCGTCCCGTCGCCGGCGATGTCCTCGTACCACAGGTCCACGCCCGGCAGTGTCAGGTAAGGCATGATTTAGATGGCTCCGGAAGGGGTGGCCCTACAGCGGGGGCGGCGGTTCAGGGGATTACCACGCCCGACGCACGGCCCACGACAAATGCTTCCCGCCGTTCCACGTAGTCGCGCACCAGGCCGATTAGCGCTTCGGGACGGTTGGCCATGATGTCGTGGCCAGCGTCGTAAACGAATGAAACGTGGCAGTCCGGCATGAGTTCCGCGTAGATGCGGGCGGCTTCGGGTCCGACCATGGGGTCCTTCGAGCCGAAGACTACCAGGGTGGGGCAGGTGATGTCGCTCAGGCGAGCCTCCAGTTCAGCATCGTGGCGCCGGCCCGGAATGTCTGGGGCGGGTCCGATGGCCAGCGGAGACAGCAGCACCAGCGCGTCCGCGTGGCCCGGAGACCGCAGGATCAGCCGCATGGCGACGCCGGCGGTGACGTCATCGGCAATGAGGGTGTAGGTTCCGATTCCGAGGGCAACGCAGGCGTTGGCTGCCAACTCCGCCCGCTCCGCCGCCGATGCAGCGCTTCCGGAGTGGGCCAACGCCAACCGAACGACGCGGTAAGTTTCTGACAGGGTGTCCTGGAGCTGAGACCAACTGACGTCGCCGCCGTCTAGAATCACCACCGGGTCACCGGTGCCCGCATCCCAATAGCGGACATCCACGCCCGTCACCGTGATTTGCGCTTCCCTCGCGGTCAATTCAACCTCACTCCATCCCGTATCGGCGGCCCATCCGGTATCAGAACTCCCGGATGCGCGGCAGCACCTCGCGCCCGAATAGGTCGATTTCCCGCATGACCTCCTGGTGGGTCACGCCGGGTTGCTGGAAGAAGAGGTCGACCACGCCGGCGCCGCACTCGTCGCGAAACTTCTTGATCTGGCGCACTACCGTGTCGGGGCTCCCCATAAAGTTGAGACGACCGGACACGCCCACGACGTCACCCCGGGGACTGCCGGCCACGCCAGCCCGGAGGCTGGAGCCTTCGATCTGCCGGGCAGCATCCACCGCCCGGGATACGCCGGCGCTCATTGCGATGCCGCCGGGCGTGGGGCCCGAGCCGGTGCGGTCGGCCAGCCAGTCTTCGGCCTGCCGGTCGGTCTCCGCCAGGTAGATGCTGCCCCGGAATACCACCTGGTCGGGTTCGGGCTGCCATCCAGCTTCTTCGCACCATTGGAAGTACTTCTGGGTGATGCCGGCCATCCGGTCCGCCGGCACGAAGGAAACACCCAACCCCAGCCCATGGTCGGCGGCGTATTTCACCGTGTCGTCGCTGCGGGTGGCCACGATCACCGGCGGCAGGGGTTGCTGCACCGGCAACGGCCAGACGGCAACGGTGCGGTACTGATGGTAACGGCCTTCCCACGAGAAAGGTTGGGGCTCGGTCAGCGCCTTCAGGATGAGGTCCATCCCTTCCAGTAGCCGGCCGCGACCCTCGGCGGGGTTGACGCCGTAGGTCTGGTCCTCGTTGGGAGTGCCCCGCAGGAACCCGATTATGAGCCGACCGTTGGTCAGGTTATCCAGCAGGCCCAACTCTTCGGCGCACCTTACGGGGTTGTTCAGCGGCAACAACTGACCCAGCATGGCAATCTTGACGCGCTTGCAACGCTCGGCCACCGCGGCGGCCATCACTGCCGGCGTACCCGTGGCGATGCGTCCCGAGTAGTGGTGTTCGGAGAAGCTTACCCAGTCAAAGCCCATCTCCTCGGCAAACTCGCACTCGTCCATACCTTCCTGGTAACTGCGTACCGAGGTTTCCGGGTCGTGATAGGCCGGCGGGATGGGCCAGGTGGTCGGGAAGGTGTGGCGCTGGGAATATCCCATGGCGCCCAAATATGAAGCCTTCATGAATCCGCTCCGTTTACCGTGGGGAAGCTGGGCGGCTGCCTGCTGCGTTCAATCCTGCGATGTTTGGGGGTGCGGCGGTGGTGGTGACCCGGGCGGTTAGCCCGGCCCGTCCGGGTTTCTAGGGTTGCCAGTGTGGGGGCAGGCTGGGCGCGGGCATTCCCAGCTGGCGGGTCAACCACTCCTCGCTGGACACGCCGTCTTTGAATCCGGAGTGCTCCGACTTGTGCACGTCGCAGGCCCCGTTGATGGACTCAACCAG
The DNA here is from genome assembly GCA_965220105.1 of Dehalococcoidia bacterium. Classification (GTDB taxonomy): domain Bacteria; phylum Chloroflexota; class Dehalococcoidia; order Lucifugimonadales; family UBA3495; genus Bin87. The sequence goes on from OZ244811.1 coordinate 2,103,740, forward strand.
CGGTTGCAGTGCGGCGGCGTCCAGGGCCGAGCCGTCCGCGCCGGCCATCAACAGCGTGGCTGCATTGACGCGAGGGGCAAACCACCGCAGGTCAAAGTACGACAGAGTGTGGCGCACCTGCTCTTGCCGGTCCGGGTGCAGCCGTAGGTAGTCGTTGATCTCTTCCAGCGGATAGGCCTGGGTGCCCGCCGCCAGGTCTGCCGTCCGGTAGAAGAGGGTCGGGGCGCAGACGGCGTGGGTAGCTTGCGGGCAAAGCGCAGCCGTCGTCAATGCCAGGTCGGTGCCGATGATTGCCACTCGGGAGTTGTCCACGTCGTTGCAACTAGCCAGGTATTCGAGGCCGCGGACGCAATCCGCCAGGATACCCCGGTACCGGTAGGTGGCCGGATCGTCGATGCCGTCGGTGAGCAGGCCGGGGAAGCTGGCGGCGTAGGGCTGATCGGCCAGCCGCTGTCCCCGCACGCAGATGGCAAACGTCACGTAGTCCCGGCGCATACCGTTGGCCTGACCCTGGGGCACCAGGTCGGAGACGCTGCCGTAGCGGGGCATGAAGTACCGGGCTGGAAAGGGGCCGTCGCCGCGGGGAATGCTCAGGTAGCCGAAGATCCGGTAAGGGCCGGCGGACGTGAGGCGCACGCCGTAGGCGGTGGCAAACTCGGTGGATCTCATAGGAAGCTCGACTGCCTCTGGAGCGGCCGGCAGGGCTGCCAGTTGGTCCAGAACCGACTGCCAATAGCTGTCAAAGTCGTGGGGCCTGTCTCCGTTGGCGGTTGTCATCTCGTCCAGTCCATTATGGGCTCAGGTGCCTGGTCAGAAAGTCGTCGACGATGGCGGCGTGCTCGAAGTTGTTGGCGTCGTGGCCGTGGCCGTCGTAGGCGTACATCCGCTTGTTGACGCTGGCGATGTTCTCGAACATGGCAAAACCGGTCTCGGGCGGACAGGTACTGTCCTGTAGACCCACGCTGACGATCATCGGGCAGGTGATCCGGTGGGCCAGGTTGATGCCGTCGAAGTAGGCGAGGGTGTCCGCCACCTGCTGCCGGCTCTCCGGGTTCATGCGGAGGTAGTCGGCGATTTCCTGGTAGGGGTAGGCGTTGGTCAGCTCGATTGAGTCCATGTAACCGCATAGGTAGGGAGCGCCGGCCGCCGCCGCCGCTATCTCCGGTCGCAGCGCCGCCGTGGAAACGGTGAGGCCGCCGCCCTGGCTGTGTCCGGTGACGCCGATGCGCTGGTTGTCCACCTCATCGCGACCGAGCAGGAACTCCACGGCCCGGCAGGCATCCATGTAGAAACCCCGGTAGGAATACACGTTGCGGTCGACCATGCCGTAGGTGATCAGACCCGGGTAACCCGGATTGAACTGATGGTTGCTGCGGAGCTTGCCCCGAGGCGCAACGCTGAAAGCGGCGTATCCCTTGCGCGCCCAGTTTTTCGGTACCGGCGGTTCCATGTTGTAGCCCGGAACCTGGAGCAGACCCGGCAGCGGGCCGCTGCGTCCCTTGGGCACGGCGTACCACCCGGCGATTCGCACGTGGTCCAGGCTCGTGAAGAACACTTCGTAGACGTCGATGTCCTCGGTAGACCGCAGCGGGTCGTGCATCACCTGCGGATCCAGTGATATCAACGCCGTTTCCGCCAGCACGTCCTCCCAGAAGGCGTCGATGTCGGCCGGCTTTTTTACCACAGTGCCGTATTGGTCCGCGGGCAGCCTGGGCATGGTTTTCCTCGAGTGGGCGGCTACACGTCTTCGACCGGCACAGTGGCGATGCCGTAAGTGCCGTAGAAGAAGTTGGCGTAGTGGGTGGAGCCACCGGTCACGAACAGCAGGTATTGCTCCGGGCTCTCCAGGGCAGGGATGGTCGCGTTGGGGTCGTCGGCCAGGTGTTGCAGCTCGGGATGCGACAGCCACTTGCCGTCGGCGTCAGTCGGCATTCCCCGGGCGCCGATGGCTTCCTGCACGTTGGCCCGGCAGTGCTCGTGCAGCCATTCCTGGGTGTCCCACTTGCTCATGCCTGCTTCGGCCAGGATGACGGCCCGGGACGGGCTCAGCATGATGGGATGATATGGCCCCTGGTAAGGCACGTGCTGGTTGGTGTGTCCAACCTGGGCGGTCTGCCGACCACGAATCCAGCTGCCCCCGCCGGCGTGCCGGTAGAACATCATGGAGGCGATGTTTTCCAGGGTGTCCTGGTGGTTGTGCGAGCTGGCGTCAAGGATGTCCGTTGGTCCGGTGACCGTAACCACGGTGACGGCGCTCTCGTCTGGGCGGTAGCCCTGGTCGACGTGATACGGCTGCCAGGGGCTAACCTCTTCGTTCTCGGCGATGCACATTCCGAACTTGGTGGGCAACCCGATGAAGTTGGGATCGCCGGCTCCCGCCTTGCAATAACCGATGTTGATGAGGCACAGGCGCAGCGCCCGCCCGATGGCGGTATTGGGCTTGTTGACCACGCCGGGCCCCATGGCGGACGTGCCGAAGTTGATGCCGGCCTTGGAGGCGATGGGCCCGTTCACCAGGATCAGCGGGGCTTCGGTGTGGCCGGACACCTGCATGTCCCGGTGGTTCATCTCCGGTTGGGCGATGCACTCGATGGCCGCCAGCAGCACCGGCAACTGTTCGGGAGCGCAGCCGGCCATCACGGCGTTGATGGCGATTTTCTCCACGGTGGCGAGGCCGAAGCCGGGCTCCATGACCATCACCACGTCCTGGGGGCTGCGCCTGGTGCCCTTGAGCATCGCCTCCACGGCGGCCGGCGTCGGGGGAATGACGGGCATTCCGTCGCTCCAGTCGCGTTCTTCCATGAAGCGGTTCACCGAGTCCAGGCCCCAGGGAGAATCGTCCAGCTCCACGGTGAACAACTCGGTGCCCGGCCCGTTGTTGCGCGCGCTGGTGAGGTCGGCGGTGGCGGACCGGCGAGTCAAGCCCACGATGATGTCGTCAATCTGCTCGTCCACCATCTTGCAGATATAGTCGGGTTGCTGACCCGTGCAGGCATGGGGGATGGTGACGAAGGCGGTGCTGGGCTGGCCCCAGCCGTCCACGCAGGACTGCCAGGCCCGGACGAAACTGCGTGCAGCGATTCCAACCGCGGGGATGCCGGCCTTTTCCATGGCAACCATGTCGTGGGCAAGCCACGACGTGCAGCCTCCTCAATGAGCGGCGGCGCCCACCATGGCGTCCACCTCCACGGCGATGCGGGCGGCTTCGTCGTCGTCGATGTGGTTGCCCCGACTCAGCGCTGGGCGGCCTTCCCGCAGGTCGCCGCCGTAACGCTCAAACTTCACGTTAGAGAAGCGACGGGAAATGTGCTCCGCAACCCGATTGACGGCCACGTCGGCGCCCCCGGTCAGGTTGTTGTACAGACCGATGGTCTTGCCCTCCAGGGTTTCCAGGCGCGGGGCCGGTGGCACTTTGAAGTCCACGCGGTCGGCTGCGGGGGACATTATCTGCAGCTTCATCTGTTCCCTCCGGTCGTTGGCATCTGCCCAGGGACAACGAGGTCTGCGCCGGGGCGGCAGCCCGTAGGCCGGTCAGCAGACCATCGGTGTTCGATGGGCCGAGTCTACGTGGCGCACCCGCTGGCGTCAACAAACCAGGCGCGTTTCAACAATCAGTCCCCTCTCCCTCTATGGGAGAAGGTGAAGGTTAGGGCGCGTTTCAGCACCCAGTCCCCTCTCCCTTGATGGGAGAGGGTTAGGGTGAGGGTGAGTTGGTCGGCAACAGGATTCACGGGATTTTCCGGATGCGTGTTCCAACCCGTGCTATCCCAGCAATCCCGAAAATCCTTCCGCTGACGAAGTTCTCCAGAGGAGTGTCTTGGGCGGCGAGCCTTGCCCGTGATTGAGCCAACGGGTAGAGTGTGGCGATACGTGGATTTCGCAGGAGGTCATGTTATGGACGTATTTCAATGCATCAGGACGCGCCGGACGGTGCGGGAGTTCACTGACGACCCGGTGCCGGACCTGGTCATTCACCGGATTTTGCAGGCGGCCCGTTGGGCGCCCAGCTCCAGCAACACCCAGCCCTGGCACTTCATCGTGGTCAGGGAAAAGGCAACTATCGAAAAGTTGGGTGAAATCTGCACCCAGGGCGCCTTTATCGGGCAGTCGCAGGTCGCCATCGCCATCGTGATGGAAGGCGCTCGCCGGGCCCAGCTGGATGCCGGACGCGCGCTGCAACAGATGGAGCTGGTGGCCTGGTCGGAGGGTCTCGGGACTTGCTTCGTGGGCGTCAGGGGCGAGGCGCAGGACCAGGTCAAAGAGTTGCTGGGCATCCCCGAGGATATGGAGCTGGTTACGGTGCTGCCCTTCGGCTACCGGGTGCAGGGGCGTCGCGGTACCGGCACGCCGCGCAAGGCAATGTCGGAGATTGCCCACGGGGAACGGTTCGGGCAGGCGCTGACCACCGGTTAGTTTGCCAGCGCGCCGCCGGTTGTTCAAGAACGGTTACATCTCTAGTGCTATACTGACGGCCAATGCGTTCCATTGAGGCTGCCTATATGGGAACTTGGACGATAAAAGGCGGCCGTCACGGCCAATACGAAGCCCCCTTTTTGGAAAGGGGCCTCGTGGCCGTGGGTTTCGGCTTGCATTGCAGTGCTGCCGATTTCCCAGAGCGGGAATCATTGCGCGACCACCTCGAGAGCCGCAACGCTGCCGACCAGATATGGCGATTCTGCAACGAAGTCGCCGAAGGCGATATGGTGGTGCTGCCTCGTAAAATGACGCGCGAGGTCGCGGTTGGCCGTATTGTTGGCCCATATGCCTATCAGCCGGAGTTGGTGGACAACGATATGCCGCATGTCCGTGCGGTTAACTGGCAGGTCAAGAATATACCGCGGTCGCACTTTGACCGGGATTTACTTAATTCCTTCGGTTCACTGTTGACGATCTCGCAACCCGCGGCGCCCAACGCCGAGGCGCGTATTGCCCAAGTTGTGAGCTCCTATTTGGGGGTTGACCAAGTCGTCGAGCTCCCAACAACTCCGATCACCGATGCGGAACCTTCCAGTAACGACGGCCTCCAGGACGGTGAACCCTTCGAGGAATTCGACATTGACCAGGAAATCAGAGACCGTATCGTGGGCCGCCTCCGGCAGAAATTCGCCGGTACGCGATTAGAGTATCTGGTAGCCAGTATCCTGAAAACCTCCGGCTACTTCGTTTTGCAAACACGGGAAGGGGCAGATGGCGGCGTCGATGTTCTGGCCGGCAAAGGCGATATGGGGTTTGAGGAGCCACGTCTATGCGTACAGGTCAAAGGACGCACCAGCCCCGCGGACTTGGCGGAATACGACCGTTTGCAGGGAAATATAGCCACATTCCGTGCCGAACACGGCTTGCTGGTAAGTTTGGGAGGATTTACCAAGCCCGTTCATGACCGCAACGAGCAGTCGTTCTTTGTGATACGGCTTTGGGGACCGGACGAGCTGGCGCAGCGGCTCATGGAAAACTATGATTCCTTGCCGCAAGACATTCGGGCCGATATTCCGTTGGAGACCGTGCGGATATTGCGTCCGGCGGAATAGCCTGGACAGTCAGGCGATTCCACCCGACATCGGCCCAACTACCAGCCCTTTAACTACCGGCCCTTGAACTCCGGCGCACGCTTTTCCAGGAAGGCTTGGCGGGCCTCGCCGGCGTCCTCGGAGCCGCTGAGGATGCCGCCGGCGTTGGACGTGAGCACCATGGTCGTTTCCAGCGAGTTGTCCAGGGCGGCGCGCATGATGCGCTTGCTAACCCACTGCACCATGGGCGGAGTGCGGATGATGCGGTCGCACAACGCCCGCGTCGTCTCCTCCAGCTCGCCTGAGGAAACCAGGTAGTTGAGCATGCCCCACTCGTAGGCGCGCTGGGCGTCCAGATGCCCCGTGTAGGCGAACTCCAGGGCGCGGCCCAGTCCCACCATCTTGGGCAAGTAGTAGCTGCCGCCGTTCTCGATGATTTGCCCCAGTTGCTGGTACCCGATGAACCGCGTGTTTTCGCAGCCCAGCCGGATATCGCAGTGCAGCGCCATGTCCATGCCGGAGCCGACGGCAGGGCCATTGATCATGGCGATGGTCGGTTTCCGGATTTGCGAGATGTCCCGGTGCAGTTTGGTGAAGCCGTGGAAGAAATGCTCCCGGGCGGCATCGGGTCCCTCGGCTGTGCCCCGGTTGCCGACGAAGTTCTCGCCGGTAACGCTCGGGTCGTTGTCCCGGCGCATGTCGGCGCCGGAGCAGAAGCCCCGGCCCACTCCGGTCAGGACGATGACGCGCACATTGGGGTCGTCGTCGCCGGCCCGCATGTACTCACCCACCTTGGCCACGGTGCCGTTCTCTTCCGACGAGCCGATGAGGGAATTCATCCGTTCGGGCCGGTTGAATTTTATCCACAGAATGCCCGACTCCTCGGGCTCGTAGAGCAGGTATGGAACCAAATTCGGCTGCATAACTTTCCACCTCCAGTCGTCGAATATCCCCTCTCCCTTGATGGGAGAGGGTTAGCGTGAAAAACCCCCACAAAATTACGGTTTCCCACAAATCACTGGGCCGTCCTGCCACCGTCGATGACGACCTCGGAACCGGTGACGAAGGAAGACTCGTCGCTCGCCAGGTACAGCACGCCGTAGGCTATTTCCGACGGCCGGCCCACCCGACCCAGGGGTATGCGCGCCACCTGCTCGGGACTGTCGAAGTCGTCGCCGCGGGCGGCTCGCAGCATGGGGGTCTCGACGGGCCCGGGATGGACGGAATTGCACCGGATGCCGTCGCCGGCGTGCTGGATGGCGGTGGATTTGGTGAACAGACGAACCGCGCCCTTGCTGGCAGCGTAGGCTGCCGAAGTTCCGGGCGAGGGCGCGATGCCGGCGCCCGAAGAGATGTTGATGATCGAGCCGCCGCCGGCCTCTCGCATGGCCGGAATCACCTCGCGAGTGCCCAGGAAGACCCCCTTGGAGTTGATTGCCATGATCCGGTCCCACTGCTCGGAGGTGAAATCCTCGATGGCGCCGTTGATGGAGATGCCGGCGTTGTTGACCAGGATGTCCACCTTGCCGAAGGCGGCGATGGCCGTCGCCACGGCGTTCTGCCAGTCCGACTCGCTGGTAACGTCCAGTTTGACGTAACGACACTCGCCGCCAGTCTCGTTGATCTGGGCTTCGACGGCTCGTCCTTCCTCTTCCAGCAAGTCGCCGATTACGACCTTTGCGCCTTCCTGCGCGAACAGGGACGCCTCCACAGCGCCCATCCCCCTGGCCCCGCCGCTGATGATGGCGACCTTATTTTCCAAACGCATGGTTCCACCTCGTTGGTTGAACGTGATCCGGTTCGCGATGTTCGCAATGGTAGCAAGCTACCACAAGGACGATGACGCCGGCCATGAGGAGGGAGAGGCGTCGGAATTGGGTTGCGGGTCGCCGGGTGTCCGCAGGATATCAGTCAGCAGTTCGAGGCGGTTACCGCCAAAACCAATGACCTCCCCCGGAACCGAGGGAGGTCAAGCAATAGGCGGCCAGGCGCCGGCGGTCTAATCGTCGTCGGCGGTAACGCCCTCGGGGGTGGCGAAGGAGTCGGGGCCGTACACCTGGGCTTCGTAGGGCTTGCCGGACGCCGGGTCCATCTCGAAGGGGCCGGGGAGCTGCAACTCGTCGGCCATCTCGCGAACGGCGGGCAGAACCTCCTGGCCCATGAGGCGCAGGCTCCGCATGGCGTCGTCGTGGGTCATCGCGCCGTCGCCGTCCCAGAAGAAAATGCTGCCGGGGCGGATGGTTTCCAGCACGTGGCGAATCTTGGGCAGGACGCTATCAGGCGTACCGGAGATGATGGTGTAGTCTGCGATCTGTTGTTCGTAAGGTCGGCTGAGCACCCCACCGGGGCCGGCGCTGCCGCCACGCGCCTGGGTGGCGACGGCCTGGGTCGGGAGCACCCGGCGACGGGAAGTCAAACCGGGCAGGCTGAGCAACGCCGGGTTGACGGTACCCTCGTTGCCGGCCAGGAAGGGGTTGCTGGGACCCTGGACGTACTTGCGGGCCGTCTGTTCGGCCAGCTCTTCCGTCTCGTCGACGTGAACCTTCCAGAGGTAGCCAATGTTCTGCGGGCCGGACTCGTAACCCAACTCGGCAGCGGTGTCGTGGTAGAGCTGGAAGGCCTGCCTGGTGGGTTCCATCTCGGTGGCGAGCATGATGTAGGGGATGCGCTGTTCCGCCGCCCACATCAGGGAGTCGCGGCTAACCACACCGGGCAGCCAGATGGGCGGGTGCGGCTTCTGGTAGGGCCGAACCCAGGGATTGACGTGGCGGAACTGGTAGTGCTTGCCCTCCCAGCGGAAGGGGCCAGGGGTGGTCCACGCCTTGACGATGAGCTCGTGGGCCTCCTTGAAGCGCTCCCAGTTGTAGTGGGGCTCCACGTTGTGGGCCACGCTCTCGCGTCCGGTGCCGCGCACCCAGCCGGAAACCAGCCGGCCACGGGAGATCATGTCGATCATGGCCAGCTGTTCGACCAGCCAGAGCGGGTCATCCCAGATGGGAATGATGTTGCCCAGCAGCACGATCTTGGCCCGTTCGGTAATGCGGGCGAGAATGGAGGCTTCCACGTTCATCGCACCGCCCATGCAGAACGGGGTGCTATGGTGCTCGTTGAGCATCAAGCCGTCGAAACCCATTTCCTCGGCGTAGATTTTCTCGTCGAGATAGCGGTTGTAGAGACTGGCTCCTAACTGGGCGTCGTAGATGTCGTTGCTGACGTCCAGGTCCATGATCGGTTTACCGGTGGCCCCGAAATATCCGGATTTAGGGTCCTGGTACGGCCTTTCGGTGAAGTATCCGATGAACATGTTGTTTCTCCTTCCAACTCCGGCTACGCGCCCACTCCAGCTACGGGATGGATTTTACCATAGCGGGGAAATGCGAGCGGGGAAATGCTCAGGACGACAGGAAGCTTTTCACCAGAGCCACGAATTCGTCGGTTTTTTCGAATTCGGGACGGTGACCGCAATTTTCCAGAACGGTGAGGCGCGACCCCGGGATCGACTCGTGATACACCTGGCTGGCGCTGACCGGGACGATGTTGTCGTCGCGCCCCCAGATGATCTGGGTGGGGAGGTTCTTGAGACGATGGAGCAGGTTGGGCAGGCCCGGGTAGTACATGTAGGGACGCCAGCTCAAACGGCAGGCTTCCTCGCGGGCCACTTCCCATGCTTCCAGCAATTCGGGACTGGGATCATCGGGACAAACCTGCTGAAATTCAGGGGCATTGTCCGGGTCGTGGAACCCGGTGCTCAGGAAGTCTTGGGCCACCACCAGGAACATGTCGTAGATGTCGCCGCTGGGAGGCTTGATCCCGGCAGGGCCGACCAGCACCAGCTTCCGGAACAGGTTGGGCGACATGGACGCCATCTCCGCAGCCAGCCAACCGCCCAGTGAGAAACCGACCAGGTTGACCTGCTCCAGCCCCAAATCCTCGATGCCTTCCAGGTACCACCCGGCCAGGTCACGCACGTTCATGATCCATTCCTGGCGGGCGGTTGCGCCAAAGCCAGGATGTGAGGGGATATACAGGCTATAATCCTGCGCCAGCGCTTCGTGATAGCGGAACCAGCCGCGATGTCCAAACTCGTCGTGGAGTATCAGCAGGGGGTCGCCGCTGCCACCTCGAACCAGCTGGAGATTGACGCCTGCGACCTCTACGGTTTCTTCGGTCCAAGCTTGAGCACCTGTCGCCATTTGCCGAGTCCTCCTATCGAAAGGGACATCCGTTTTCAAACCAACGCGGCCATAATAACATGGCGGTGAGGGAAGGTCGGCCTGGCCGCCGCCAATCGAGATGGAGGAAGTTGGCGAGCATTTGGAAGCATGGGGGGCGCATCGGCGGGCTGAGCGTAAGCGACGACTACTAAAAAGCCGGACTCCCAGTGGTATAGTGGCGCTGACAACGAACCGGGCAATGCGGCCCGGCGCAACTGAGCAAACCTGGGTAGGAAGGGGGTCAAAAGATGTCAAGAGTTACGATGATTCAGCACATCAATATCCAGATTAGCGACAAGGACCGAACGCGGGAATGGTACGAGAAGGTACTGGGAGCGGAGTTCCTTGACCGTGGCCCGGAACTGAACCAGCGACAACTCCAGTTGCGGATTGGCAGCGGAGAAATCCACAGCACCCATACGCCAAACCCCAACCCGTCCGGGCATTTTGCCCTGGAGATTCACGACTGGGATGAGATGATTGCCAACCTGGACGCTATGGGGGTTCCGTATTCCGCGCCCACCGTCCGGGGCTACAGCGGTGGTCACTCGACCTACATCAATGACCCTGACGGGAACATGATCGAGCTGGTGCAGCACCCGCTGGGCCTAAAAGATTCCAAGGGCGATACGGTGGAACTCGTGCACGACCCGGAGGGTCTGACCTGGGCCCGGCTGCCCGGCTATGGCCCGTCCACCTAGCGGGAAAGGGCCGAGGCGGCGGTTCGCTTCGGGCACCCGGAACGTGTTTATATTCGAGGCAAAATCTGGCAACGACAGGAGTGACCATGGGATCCATCAGACTGTATTCAGGCGACGACGGCCAATCCCACATCGAAGCAATTGACCCGGCGGACCACCCGGCGTGGAACGAATTGCAAAACGCCAGGGGAATCATCTTCAGGGCTTCGCCACCGGGTTATTTCAGCGACTGGCACGTCGCGCCGCGCCGCCAGTACATCATCACGCTGTCTGGCGAGGCGGAAATCGGGCTGGCCGACGGTACCGTCCACCGGCTCGGGGCTGGCGACGTCAACCTGGCCGAAGACCTGACCGGCCACGGCCACACGACGCGGGTGGTGGGCGACGTTCCCCGGGTGACGGCAACGATCCACCTGGACGACTAATCCAGGTTCGGGGCGTCGGCGAAGGCGCCCCTCGGGTAGCCGGGGGGCCGCCGATTCGTTCAGAACCGGTTGCTGAGCTCCTGGAGGGCGATGTCTGCCTCCCGGCGCAGGCCATCGGCATTTACCCGTTGCTGGTCCACGCCCCGAAAGGGGTCTACCGTGAAGGGTTGCCAGGAGTTGCTGAGGGATCGGAAGGCGTTCTCTTCCCGTCCCGCCGCTTCCGCCAGCGACGTGTATATCGAGAGCAGAAAGCCGGCCCGGGGAAGGTCCCTGACGTCGCGAGCCAGGCTGCCGAAACGGAAACTGAACTGGTTCAGGGCTCCCGACACCTCAGTGCGGTCGCAACCTCCGTCGCTCTCTCGCCAGTCGTTGTAACGACGGTGAAACGCATTCCACGCCGACACGAGGCGGGGGTACTCCGAGTTGAAAACCTGGAGGTCCGCCAGACCTTCCTCCGGGTTGGCGTCAGATTGGCTTGTCAATGCGCGGTGGGTGTCCTGCAGGGCATCATTGGTTTCCTCGACGCTGGCGTCCATTGCGCTGAAATCAGGAAGCAGCGGGGCGTCCGCGGGCTCGGCGGTAACGGTGAAAGCTGCCACCTCGGCTTCGCCGGCGTCTTTGAGGGCGTCTACCGCGCTCTCGGCGCCGTTTACGGAGGGAAGTTCGTCCACGGCGTCAACAACGATGGCGATGCGGGCAACCAGGGCGTCAAGTTCAGTGAAGACTGCATCGACTTCCACGGTTTCAGCATTATCCCGCAATTCGGCGTACTCATCGTGAATTGCAGCCCAGTCGTCTTTGATTGGATCAAAGGATTGAGCGAAGTCCTCAGCCGCGTCAGGGTCTGCGCCATCTTCGAACGATATCCGAAACTTGATCGCCTGATCCTCGGCGTTCTTCTGCGCCTGGGACGCTCGGGAACGCTGTTGTTCCAGATTCTCGAACAGGGAAACGTTATTGGGTTGCCAGTGGTCGCGCAGCCGTCGGAACGCCGCCTCTTCGCCTTCAGCGGCGGCGATCAAGGTGTCGGCCATCTCCCCCGTGGTCTGAGTCCTGGTTAGGCTGCGGGCGTGTTCGGTAACCTCATTGAACGCGACGGCGAAATCGTTCAGGGCGGCGCGCATCGAATTCGGGTCGCACGAGGATAGGTCGGCGCGCCACTGGTCGAAGTCGGCATGAATCTGGTCCCACTCCTCGTCGATGGCCTGCTGTCGATCCGCGAAATCGCCGATGAGCATCTGGGCGCTTGCCGGCAGAGGTGTGGCCCCGACTGCTGGCGGTGCTTCCGTTGGTAGCATGTCCGGTTGGGGGACGACGGGTTGGGTGCAGGCGACCAGCGAAAGCAACAACAGGGTTAGGAACAGGCCAACGAAGGAGCCGGATCGTGTTTTCATGAACTATCTACTCACTCCGGTTAAGTCGCTCACCAGGTCGTTTCGGAATTCGCCAGTCAGGAGGCGGTCCACCGCACCGCTCAGGGTCTCCGGGTTGTCTGCCAGGATTATCAGCACACGCCGGTCCTGCGCGCGATCGAGGACGGTCAGTGCGGTTCCCTCCAGGTCAAGGTCGACGCTGAAAGGTGTGCCCAATGTTTCGTCAACGCGGATTCCGGCGGCTTGCAGGTACCGACCCACCTGCTGCGCGTCCGAGTGCAACCCGAGGAACACCGTGTCCCGGCTCAGGTCTTCCACCCCTCCGATGTCGGAAGTAATGCCGAATTCCGAGAGGCCATTCTTCAGTTGTGTACCGCTATTCAGCAGAGTTGGTTGCCCCAACAGGATGTCTACGCCGTTTCCCAGGCCGAATTTCGGGCCGCGTGTGAAGAAATGCGGAAAATCCGCCAGATCAAACTCCCGGCTGCCCTCGGTGAAGTAATCGGCCAGGTTGGACACCAATCGGTCGTTGTCCAGCAGCGAGTTGTGGGGAGGAATCAAAAAAGTGAGGTCGGCAATGGCGACCACGTTACGGTTGTCGCCCCAGGCTATGGGATGCAAGGCGCCCATGGCTTCCACGATGGAAGAACGGGTATCGCCGTCGGTGAACGCCAGGCCGGGCCCGGAGGATCGGATCGACCCGGCGGTGTAGAGCACGATGGCGTCCAGCCCGGCGGTGAGTTCATCGGGCTGAAACTCCCGGACAAAGATGTTCTGGAAATTCAGGTCATGCTCAATTTGGTTGTACAAATAATCGGGCTGGAAGTTCAGGCCGAACCGCTCCGCCAGAGAATTTATCACGTGCTGTCTTGTTGGATCCGCGATGAGGAGCAGCTTGCCGCCTTTCCTGACAAACCGTTCCACCAGGTCGACCTCCGCAGCGGAATACGATGCTCGCGGCGAGATAACCAGGAAACTGTCGGCGCGGCGTAGTTTGTCTTCCAGGTCCAACAGTCGGTCGGCCTCTTCCTGCGGACCAAAATTGCCGACGAATTCCACGTCGTAACCCCGGTCTGCCACCCGAGACCGTAGCGGGACGATCTCGTTCTCGGCGAAGGCGTTCATGTGAAGCGCGTCCACCAAGAACAGGCCGGGCTTTGTGCTCGCCGAGGACGTCTCCACCAATGGGCCGGCGAGGACTTTAGGCGAACTCAGTTGGTCGAACGGTACATCCGGCGCCGGGGGTGGGTTATAGCCAGCCTGGTAGAAGTAGAGGTACCAGCCGCCGAATCCGACGACAGCAAAAACCACAACCAGGGCAAGGGACGCCAGCAGCTTAATTGTCATGTCCGGTATACAGGTAGTAGAAGTTCGGACGCCCGATTTCTAGGGGGAATTCGGGCAGAGGATCCTCCTGACCTATGTCCAGGCTCCCGGCAAGCATCAGTTTTCGCAGGGCCTGGATCTCGGCAAGGTCGGAGTCGGACTCCGACGCGGACGTGCCCAGCAGGGAATTACCTTCCTCGCGGTCCATGAGGAGGAGGCTCAGAGCGTCCACTGCGCCTTGCCCGGCGCCATCGTACTCGGAGGCCAATATACGGCGTATTCTGAGGATGAACTGCCGTTGCACCTCGGCGTTGACGTCGACGAGGCCGTAGTTGGAGATTCCGGCCAGCTCGGCAGCTTTTTCGAAGGCGTCGCTGTCACCGCCAATTTCGTCAGCCAAACCCAATCGCACGGCATCAACGCCGGTGTAGAGACGTCCCTCCACCAACTCTTCCTCGGTGATTCGCAATCGGTCGCCCCGTTCGCTGATTACCATTTGGGCGAATGAATCCTTCAGTTGGTCTGCCAACCGCAACCAGTCTCTCCGGGAGGATCCGGACAATTTGTGGGGTCCGGTGAACACTATGGACTCCGGCGGAATTCGGGGAACAAACGGGCCGGCAAAGGTGATGACACCCACGTTGCCAACCAGTGACGAAGACTGGGCAACAATATGGTTGGCGCCCATGGCGGCCATGTAACCGCCGCTGGCAACCATACCGTTCATGACGAGCACCACGGGTTTCTCTTCGCGCAGATTGCGGGTTTCGATGTATAACCGCTCGCTGGCAGCGGCGCCTCCGCCGGGGGTGGACATTTTCAAGACCACCGCCTTTATGGAATCGTCGCGACGCGCGTAGTTGATGAACTCGCTGATGATGAAGGCCGTATCATCGGTAATGACGATGAAGGGGAGGTCGATCACCCCGATGTTGGGTTTCCCCGGGGTGGCGTAGATGAACACCATGGCGCCGAGCGCCAGGCCCACAATGGCGGCGACGGGTGCGACCACGTACCAACTGGTCAATACCCTTCTCAAAGCAAGTAGTCGATCCAACATGCGTGATGACGTTCCCGGGGAGCCAATTCCCGGCGTTGTCCCGGGGTCCTGTCGTTTCCAGAAATTCCCGATATTCGCAATTAGCCTGTGGCCCGCCCTTCGCATTCCACGATGTTACCACACGTGTAGAGAGCGCCATAATTGGGGAATGTCCTCACGCGTACCCACTTTAGTCTGTCATTGCGAGGAGCGCCCGCTCATCCCGAGCTCGGCGAGGGACGTGGCAATCTCGATGAGGTTGAACACGCGTCGGCGAATCGCCGTTGCTACGACGACGAGATTGCCACGCTACGCTCGCAATGACAAAGTGCGTACGCGTGAGGGGAATGTCGGTAGGCCGTTGGCCGTAGAAATAGTCGGGACTGACCCGTACCGGCGACGCCGTTGGTCGGCTATTTTTGGTTACCGGTATTGGAAGGTCGCTACGCTGCGCGCCGTGGCCGGGGGTTGCAAGTTCGCGGACCCCGTAGCCTTTCCGCATCAACGGGACTGGGATGCAGAGGGGGTCGTTGGGTTGCAATGTCGCTATCGTCTTGCCTTATCGGCCTTGCTTGATGAAGTCGGCGGCCCGTTCGGCGATCATGATGATCGTGGCGTTGGTGTTGGCCCGCACAATCTCCGGCATCACAGAGGCGTCGATCACGCGGAGCCCCTCCAGTCCGTGGACGTTGCAATACTGGTCCACCACGGCCAACCGGTCGGTATTCGGCCCCATTTTGCAGGTGACCGATGTGTGCCCGGCGATGCCGGCGTTTAACTGCAACCACGCATCCAGCGCATCATCGTTTGATAGATCTGCGTCGTTCGGCGTCAGACGTTCGCCCAGCAGATCGGCGAAGCCCGGGTGTTCGAAAAGTTGGACGCTGCGGCGCACGGCGTCGCGCAATCTGGAAGTATCCCTGGGATCAGTCAGGAAGCGGAAATCCAGGTGCGGCTGCACCGAAACGTCGGCGGAGGCCAGGGTCAGGCGACCTTCGCTGTAGGGAAACTCCAACCGGCAACCAATGCGAATGTCCGGCGCATCCCGGCTTTCCGGGTAGGACGTGGTCGGCTGGACCTGGATGTCGTTGCGGTCGGCCGAGCCTGCTGCGGTAAACCGTAGTCCCACCTGGTTTCTGGGCGCGTCCGGCGGGAGGTGGTGGTCAGGCTGCGAACGGAACACGATAGAAACCGATGGGTGATTCTTCATGTTGTGACCCACGCCGGGCAGGTCGTGGACCGGATCGATGCCAAGCTCCCGCAGCTGATCGGCGGGGCCCACCCCGGACAGCAGAAGCAGTTGCGGGGATGCGATTGCCCCCGCGCTCAGGATGATTTCATCCCCTTCGACTTCGAAAAGCTGTCCATCGCTGTAGACTTCCACTCCAGTGGCCCGCTTGCCGTCGAACCGGATCCGGCCCACCAGGACATTGGCCCGGATCGTTAGGTTCAGCCGGTGGCGGCAGTCGTCCAGGTAGGTGAGGGCAGTGCTCATCCTAATGCCGCCGGGGTTGTTCAGGGGCACGGCGCCAACGCCGGTCGCGTCGGGATGGTTCATGTCCTGGTCATCCGGGAATCCGGCGTCCCGGCACGCCTGATAGAAAGCCGCGTGCAGGGGTAGCCAGGTCTCCCGGGGATGCCGCCAGACCGGGATGGGGCCGTCGGCGCCGTGAAAGTCGTCCCTGACGTCGGCGTCGTTTTCCAGCATTCGGAAATAGGGCAGCGTCTTCTGATAGCTCCACTCGTCGTTGCCCGCGGCGGCCCAGGCGTCGAAATCCTCAGGGATCCCCCGCAACAGGATTTGGTGGTTGATGGCGCTGCTGCCGCCAGTCACGCGGCCTCGCGCCACGTGGAGCGTACCCGGTTGTTGAGCGGTCGATTGTCCCACCAGCGACCAATTATGCGCCGCCCCCTTTTCCGAGGCGGCCTGGTTCATGTCGTGTTTCAACTCGTCGGGCAGCAGATCGGGGCTCGGGTAGTCCGGCCCGACCTCCAGCAACAGCACCGAACGGGCTGGATCTTCCGACAGCCGGTTGGCCAGGACACAGCCGGCCGAGCCGGCCCCAATGATGATCACGTCATATTTCATACTGCAAAGGCCCCGGGTTACGTTTCGATGCGGTAAGCCCGCACCGCAGCGTCGTGGAGGAGGTTGGCCCGTTCGCTGGGGCTGTATCCCCGGGAGAGGCGCTTGAAGGCGTTGTACATCACTTGGTAGGAAAAAGAGACCTTGTCCGGCGGGAAGTTGCTTTCAAACATGCTACGCTCCGGCCCAAACTGCTCGATGCAGTAGTTCATCCACGGCGCCATGGACTCGGCCAGTTCTTCAGAACCGATGGGAACGTTCCGGGCGTGCCAGCCGAATCCCCAGCGAGGCATTCCCATGCCGCCCACCTTGCAGGTGACATTGGGGCAGCTGGCCACGGCGCCGATGCCCTCCCGCCATGCTGGAATTACTTCATCGTCCCGGCCGGCGTATACGCCCGTCCGGCTAACGCCGCCCAGATGGTTGAGGATGATGGGCAGCTCAGGCACGGCCCGGGCGAAGTCGGCCAATTCGTTCAGTTGTGGGAATGAGAGCATGACGTCCAGCGACAAGCCCATCCGCGCCAGCACTCTGGCGCCGGACCGAAAGGAGTCGTTGGACATGATCCCCTGGGTTTCCCGGTCTTCGATCGACGGGTCCGGGCTCCAGGTGACGTTGTGACGGATACCTTTGAAGCGGTTGGGACTGGCGGCTTGCAGGGTTTCCAACACCGGGGCCACACCCTCGCCCAGCTTCAGGTCGGCGTGACCGACGATGGCCGCCGCGGCCCTGGCCTCGCCGTAGGTCCCGCTGGCGCTGGCCGCCGCCAACCCCTGCACGAACTCTACCTCGCCAACCGGTCGCAATTCTTCCGGGCCCGCGGCCCGATACATCGACCTCGCTTCCACGAAGACAGTGGATCGGACATTGTGCCCGGAATCCAAATCCGCCATCAACTCGTGGAGCAGATATCGCTGGTAGGGGACACTCTGGAGCCGTTGATCCCAAAAATGATGGTGCGGATCGCACAGCGGGATAGCCGGCTCGATGGGACTTTCCTCGGTCAGAGCCAGCCAGTCGTCATTTCCAAAAGGCACTTCAATCCCTCCAATACCGGGTAACGCGCCAATAATACCACCTCAGGTAGCGTGTTTCCTGCCAGCCTTGCCGTAGCCGGAGTCATTCGATGGTCCATCCAAATCCATTCACCCGGTAGGCTGCCGAGAACAGATCGGCGCCGCAGCGCAGCGATCCGCAACTGTCCGGTTCCTGATGGGTGTATGATTCACAATCTGTGTACGGTATCAGGAACTGGGCTGTCTCCCTGCAAACCAGAGACTTCCGCCTGCTCTGGGCATCTACGGCCCTCTACTCCCTGGCTACGGGGATGGAGCAGGTGTCGATCGGGTGGCTCATCTTCGAGCTGACTGGCTCGGCGTTCATGGTTGGCGTGGGAGCCGCAGCGCGAATGCTGCCCTTTTTCCTCCTTGGTCTGTTGTCCGGTGCGATGGCCGACCGATGGGAGCGACGAATGCTGCTCCGGGTCGGCACCCTGGGGGCGTCTGCCGCAGCCCTGGTGATGGGAACCCTGCTACTCGGCGGGACTACCCACGTCTGGGTCGTCATCGCGCTGGTGCTTGCCTTGGGCGGCTTCATGGCCTTTACCATCACGGTCCGGCAGACCTTCACCTATGACATCGTGGGCCCTGGACAAGCCCTGAACGGTCTGGCGCTGGCCGCGATGGCCATGCAGGGGGGCGGAATCGCCGGTTCCCTGGCTGCCGGGGGCCTGATCGAATTGGTGGGACCGGGTTGGCAATTCATTGCGTCGGCGGCCTGCTATCTGTGCTCCGCCCTGGCGACTCTGGCGATCGCCAATCCGGGCCGTTCGGCCACCGGGTCCGTGGAACCCGTCCTGAAGAACTTGATGGGCTACGTCAGCCTCGTCCGTGACAATCGCTTTCTCCTGATTCTAATGTTTCTGACCGCCACCACGGAGGTGTTCGGGTTTACGCACATGACCATGCTGCCGGTATTCGCCAAAGATGTCCTCCGCGTCGGACCGACCGGACTGGGTGTCATGACCGCGATGCGTCAGACCGGAGGATTGTTGGGGGTATGGTTGCTCGCCGGGCTAGGAACTTCCCGTAAGAAGGGCCTAATGATGTTCATTACGGCTATTGGATTCGGTGGCGGACAAATGGTGTTCTTCCTGTCGCGCAACATGTACTCCTTCCTGGCCGTACTGCTGTTCGTCAACGCGTGCGCCATGGCCGTTGACACCCTCTACAAAACTATCATGCAGGACCTGGTGGCCGATGAGGATCGAGGACGGGCCACGGGTTCCTGGGTGCTCAGCGTCGGCGTTGCCCCGTTAGGTCACGTCGGAGTCGGAGCATTGGCCGGCGTCCTGGGAGCCCCGACAGCGCTGCTGGTCAACGGCGCAATACTGACCACCGTCAACGTATTGTCCGGCCTCAGTCTGCCCCGCATCAGGCGGTTGGAGTGATCTTGCTTCAACCGGCGACGGCCTTCAATCCTGAGCAAGCCGGGCCGATAATTCGGGTTATACTTCGCCACCGGCTATTGCTCAACTGCTGGCCGGCCGGAATTTCGCCATGACTCAATTCGGTTCGGGCTGGCGCCAGGTGGTTCGCTAGCGGGATCGCGGGCCGTCGCAAGAGCGAATGGATCCGATGCGCCGTATTAACTATCGCTGGGTGATCCTGGCCACTGGGTTCGCGACCCTCTTTTTCAATGGAGGGTCGCGCTCGGCATTGGCGCTCATGCTGAAACCCATGGGCGACGAACTCATGTGGACCCGTACTACCCTGTCGCTGGGCATCACCGTGTACATGCTGGTGTCAGCCTTGGCCATGCCGTTTGCCGGTCGGCTGGCCGACCGCTACCAACTCCGTTGGATCATGGGAATGGGGGTGGTAGTGGGCGCGGTGGGCATCGGTTTGATGAGCGTGATAACCGTCCCGTGGCACCTGTTCGTGGTATATGGGTTGGTCTTCGCGGTGGGCAACGCGGGTATCTCGAACCCCATCGTGAGCGTAATGATCGTGAGGTGGTTCCCGGAACGCCGCGGCGTAGCAAACAGCACGGCGGTATCGGGAAACGCTATCGGTCAGTTGGTGATTGTTGGCTTGCTGGCCCAGTCGTTAGTGCAATTCGGATGGCGAGTTTCCTACGCTGCGTTGGGATTGGCCAACGTTGTTATCCTCGCGCCAATCGCGCTGGCCGCGGTAAGGTCCGCGCCCCGCATTGCGCCGGATACCAGAGACTCGACGCAACGTGAGCCGGCAACCGCGGTCCTGGCCGAGTCCGGGCGTCAGGAGTCCCTTTTGATGTCGGGGCAGCTCTGGCTGCTAACGGGGATATATGCGATTTGCGGGTTTCAGGACTATTTCGTAGCGACCCACGCCGTCGCGTTTGCCCTGGATGTCGGAATAAGTACCGTGATCGCCGGTAACTTGCTCGCATTGATGGGGTTGATGGGGCTGCTGGGTGTGTTGGCTTCCGGGTTATTGTCGGACGCACTCGGGCCCGCCCGGCCTACGCTGCTGTGTTTTGTGATGAGGATTGTGATCTTCGCAATGGTAATAGTGTCCCAGGCCAAACCGGCGGTGATGGCCTTTGCCCTCCTTTACGGGTTCACCTTCCTGATGACCGCGCCCCTGACGGTAGTGTTTTCCGGCAACATTTTCGGATCGGCGCGGCTGGGGAGGATCAGCGGTACCATATCGATGGTTCATCAGATCAGCGGCGGACTAGGCGCGTTGGCCGGAGCGCTGGCATTCGACCTTTGGGGTGACTACGGCCGGGCATTCATACTGATGCTGGCGTTAGCCATATTGGCGACGATATGGACTCTGATGGTCCGCGACCGTCCGGTTGGCGCTCCCGCGCCGCAAGACGGTGCCGCCGGGTGAATCGTGGCGCACTTCGTCCACCTGATGTTACGTCCGGAACAGGCGAGTCAGCCACCTGCTTCGTGGGCATCGAGCCAGCTGCTCCTCGTAATGACAGCAATAACCCCCCTCTCCCTTGATGGGAGAGGGTTGGGGTGAGGGTGGAAATCCCCCCAATTGTCATTGCGCGCAAAGCGTGGCAATCTCGTTGCGGTTGAGCACACGTTGGCAAAGCGCCTGGTGAATCTCGCGCGAGAGGTGGCGTAGCGGGGGGACGACCCCTCACCCCAGCCCTCTCCCACAAGGGGAGAGGGAGTTTTTGGACACCCTCTTAGTACTACAGTCGCACTACTGTTGCCAGCTGCGATAATCGACGTTGGTAGTGGCTTTGTCGCGCTCTGGCCTGATGTCGCCGTCTCCATTGGGACCAGGACAGAACGAAATCGGCAGAGGGGTTTGGAGTCCATACCAGGCGGGTAAGCAGCCGACGCACCTCGGGGACTGTCAATGGAATCAGGCTCCGATCCCGGCACGGACTGCCCCCTTTTCCTCCAGGCATACCGGTGTCGTCGCTTGATACCTGATCACCGCCAGGTAAGCGTGAGCCAGCATTGCCAGGGTGATGTGGCGATACCAGCCATCCCATCTGCGTACCTCGTACTGGTCCAGTCCAACCTGTCCTTTGGCCTCCTCGAAGCATTCCTCGATGGCCCAGCGGCGACCGGCCACCTTCACCAACTCCGCCATTGCGGTACCGGACGGGCCGAAGCAAACGTAGTAGGCCAGCTCAGCAGGCTTGGCAATGCTGCGCCGAGCCAGCAGCCAGTACTCTTTGCCCGGCTCCCGCAGGGGCCGTATCGCCACGGTGGTCCAGTCATAAAATCTGGGACCCTTGGCACCGTCGCCCGCGCTCAGCCGATGCCAGTCGCATTCGTCAACCCACGACGCCAAACGATCTGCTCTCACCTGACGGGGTCCCTTTTCGGTCCAGGCCCACAGCTTCTCGTTGCTTTTTATGGCCAGCACATGGGGTATGCCCTCCCGCTCCAGCCACCGCCGCAGGTTACGGTCGCTGCCGTAGACCTCGTCTCCAGTAACCCAGCCGAAGGGGATCCCCGATTCCACCGCCCGCTCCAGTATCATCTGGGCCAACTGAGGCTTGGTGCGGAATTCGACATGCTCCGGCACCCCGGCCTCGCGGCGTCGCTCCCAGTCCTTCGCCCATACCTGAGGCAGATACAACTCTCGGTCCAGCAGGGTCCTGCCCTTGACACCCGCGTAGGCCAGGAATACTCCCACTTGGGAGTTCTCAATCCGCCCCGCCGTGCCGCTGTACTGCCGCTGCACCCCAACGGACTTGTCGCCTTTCTTGAGGAAGCCAGTCTCGTCCACCACCAGCACCCCATCGGCGTCGCCCAGATGCTCGACCACGTAGTCCCTGTGATCATCGCGAACCTGGTCCGCGTCCCACCTGTAGGTGGATAGCAGGCGCTGCACCCCGTCGGGAGTGGCGTCGCCCGCCTGCTCCGCCAACTGCCAGCCATTCTTCCGCTCTACGGAACTGAGCAGCCCCTGCAGGTACTCCAGCGCCCGCCGCCTCGGCTCCGGACGCCGGAACCGGCCCGCGATGCACTCATGCACCTTTTCGATCCCCTCAGCCCATCGGACCACTCCCGCCGCATCATCCATCACAACAGCCACCGCCTCACCTCAACACTGCTTGACTGCCCCTAATTCTACCTGCTCCTAATCTGCGGCTGTAGTATTAGAGCCTATCCTAAAATTGGTGGAAACTTGCAGGGGGAGTTGCGGGAAGGCAAGCTGGGGTTGCGGCTAGACTGGGAGAATGACGAAAGCGAAAGACCCCAAGCCGCCGCGTCCGAAGCGTGCTGGCCCTGCCACCAAGACCAACCCCACCACCGGCTCCTTTCAGGTATCCGACGAGCTCTGGGAAGCGCTGGAGCCCCTGATCCCCGAGCATGTGAACACCCATCGGTTCGGCGGCGGCCGGCCCCGGGTTCCTGACCGCACCTGCGCCAATGGCATCTGCTACGTGCTGCGCACCGGCGGTCAGTGGAAGGCGTTGGACGCCACGGGCATCTGCTCCGGCTCCACCGCCCACCTGCGCTTTCAGGAATGGGTCGCCGCTGGGGTGTTTCTGGAGCTGTGGCGGGTTGGGCTGGAACGCTATGACGAACTGAAGGGGCTGGACTGGAGTTGGCTGAGCATGGACGGGGCCATGACCGAATCACCCTTGGGCGGGGGAAAAAACCGGCGCCAATCCCACTGACCGAGGTAAAGGCGGCGTCAAGCGCCGCCGGTTGACCGAAGCTGAGGGCATTCCGGTGGGTCTGGCGGTGGACGGCGCCAACCGTCATGACATGAAGCTGGTACGGGCCACGGTGGAAAGTCTGCCCGTGCCCCGACCGGCGTCCACTCCGGACCAACCCCAGGGCAGGTGCCTGGACAAAGGCTATGACTTTGACGAGGTGCGCCGCACGTTGGAGGAGTTCGGCTTCACCGCTCACATTCGTAGCCGAGGTGAAGCGGCAAAGGCCATCAAGCGGGCGGCTGGGTTCAAGGCGCGGCGCTGGGTGGTGGAACGAACCCACGGCTGGCTGAACCGTTTCCGGCGCATCCTCGTGCGCTGGGACAAGTCCCCTGACAACTACATCGCCTTTCTGCATTTCGCTTGCGCCCTTATCGCCCTCAGAGCCGCCGGGTTATTAGGATAGGCTCTTAGTATTACAACGACGCATTTGTTGCAGGATACCGGATGCATGGCTATTCCCTTCGTAGATGTGCATCCTCAGACTATTGCGGCAACCCTGGCGGTCAGAAGCATTCCCGAAGCGGAGACTCAAGCTAGGCTTTACGCATAATTTAGAAAAAGTATAAAGACAGGGTAAGCTGGCCTGACCCCACTTTCAACGGAAAGGCCCAGCCATGCTCACCCTGCCCGATGCCATTGTAGCCGTTCTCGTTCCCTTCGCAACGCTGTTTACGAGCCCAACCTGGCGGAAAGCCCAACTGCTGCTGGTCGGCGCGATCCTGACCCCGGGCCAACGCACCGTGGCGGCGGCACTGCGCGTCATGGGCCGCAGCGACCAGCGCGACTACGCCCGCTACCACGAGGTGCTCAATCGGGCGGTGTGGTCGTCCCGCCAGGCAGCGCGCATCCTGCTGGCGCTGTTGCTCCAGCACCTGGATGGTGGCGACGGCCCACTGATCTTCGGCATCGACGAGACCCTGGAACGGCGTCGCGGCGCCAAGATCAGGGCGCGGGCCATCTACCGCGACCCGGTGCGTTCCAGCCGGTCTCAGGTGGTCAAGGCCAGCGGTTTGCGCTGGATCTCCCTGATGTGGCTGGGCCACGTGCCATGGGCCGGACGCCATTGGGCCTTGCCGGCGCTCACGGTGCTGGCGCCTTCGACCCGTTACTACCAACAGCAGGGACGCCAGCACAAGAAGCTCACCGACTGGGCCCGCCAGATGGTCATGCAACTGCGCCGCTGGCTGCCCCACCGACCCCTGGCGCTGGTGGGCGACAACAGCTATGCCGTGCTGGATTTGCTCCACTGCTGCCAGTCCCTCCGTGAACCCGTTACCCTGATCGCCAGATTGCGTCTGGACGCCGCCCTGTATGCGCCAGCGCCACCCCGTCAACCTGGCCAGAACGGTCGCCCGCCATTGAAGGGCTCGCGGCGGCCGCCGCTGAAAGTTTTCCTTGCGCAGACGGATGTAACTTGGGCCAGCGCCGAGGTGGCCTGGTACGACGGCATCACCCGCGCCGTGGAACTCACCTCCCAGACGGCGGTCTGGTACCGCTCCGGCAAGCCCCCCGTCCTCATTCGCTGGGTGCTGATCCGAGACCCCCAGGGCTCCTTCGCCACTCAGGCCCTGCTCTGTACCGACCCGGCGGCGGACCCGACCCAGATCCTGGAATGGTTTGTACTGCGCTGGCAACTGGAGGTCACCTTCCACGAGGTACGAACCCATCTGGGTGTGGAGACACAACGCCAGTGGTCCGATCTCGCCATCGCCCGCACCACGCCCGCCCTACTGGGACTCTTCTCCTGGACCACCCTGGCCGCCCACGCGTTGCAGAAACGGCGCCCCATGACCCAGCGCAAGGCCGCTTGGTACGACAAACCGTCGCCGACCTTCGTGGATGCCATCGCCCTGGCGCGTCGCCACCTGTGGCTGGCGTCGGAAGGTTTCTCACTGTCGGTCGCTGACCCCGACATTCAGGAACTCCCGGTCGCACTGTACCACCGACTTGTAGATTCCCTTGCCTACGCCGCTTGAATTGCGTAAAGCCTAGTCAAGCCGTCGTTGTAATATTAGCTGGACTTTGTACAAAAGTTAGATACGTGGCGGAATCGACGTACTTCGTGCTGTGGCTGGCCTATCGGGCGATGTCTCCGTGGCGGTGTCCACGCTGTGGACTGTGTACAGTCTGAATTCGCTGGACCCAAAGGCGTACTCGCGGGTGCCGGCGTTCCGGCGGCGCGATGGCGACCTCGAGGGATTTGCTTACCGGGCGTCGTTGACCCTTTTCATGAAATCTTCGGCGCCGAGTCGCAGCAGGCCCCAGCCGGATACGGTGACGAAGTTGGCTCCCAGGTTGATGAATTCGGCGACTCCGGCGGCATCGGCCGGGTTGTTGCCGCCCACTCCCACCGACTTGCCGCTGGCTCGAACCCGCGGGATGACCTCGCTCATGACGCGGCGGACTTCCCCCGCTCCAGGATTTCCCATGCTCTGGCCCAGGTCGGACGCCGCCACGTGGAGTACATCGGCGCCCGATACCTGGAGAATGTCGTCCAGGTTGCCGACCGCCTCGATGTCTTCGACCATGGGAATCACCAGCACTTGCGAGTTAACCCAGGCCGTGGCCTCGTCCCGCGACACGCCGATCCCGTAGTCCTGTGCCCGGCCGCCTCCCATCCCCCGGTAACCGTCGGGATAGTACCGGGCGGCGCGGGCGATGCCCGTGGCCTGCTCGCCAGTATTGACGTGGGGCACGATTATCCCCTGGAGTCCCCGGTCAAGGTACCGGAGGATGGTTTGATCGGAGTGGTCGGGAATGCGGGCAATGGGCGTGATGCCAAAGGATTCGGCGGCGCGCACCATGTGCTCCACCTGATCCAGTCCGGCGGGCCCGTGTTCGCAGTCGATCATCACGAAGTCGTAGCCGAGAGCGCCGAAAATCTCCACCATGTCGGGCGCGTAGCGGGTAATGATGGCCCCGAAAACGACCTCGCCTTCGTTGAGCCTGGCTTTGGTGGTGTTGGTACGCATGATAGTGCTCCCTTTCAGTAAAGAATATTCCGGTGCGTCGAAAAGGCCGGCAAGTTGATCGTCGGAGTTGTCGCCACAAACCCTACAACGAACCGTCGATTACGATGTCCAGGAGGGCCGGTTTCCCAGAGGCCACCGCCCGGTCTACGGCCGGCTTGATTTCGGCGGGATCGGTGATGCGTTCGCCGTGGACGCCCATGCTGTTGGCGATCGCTGCCATGTCGAAGGGTGTGGCGAAGTCGGAGTACAGGAGCCGGCCGCCCGAGGTTTCGGGCAACTCCAGGACATCCTGTTGGTAGACGTTGAAGTTGACCTTTAGAACGCGGTACATACCGTTGTTGCAGATTACGAAGACGCAGGGGATGTTGTCGTTGGCGGCCGTCCACAGTCCCTGAACGGTCATCATTGCGCTGCCGTCGCCGATGACTCCGAACACGGGGCGATCCGGGTAAGCACACTGAGCGCCCATCGTTGCACCGATTCCGCCGCCGATGGACTGTCCCCGGACTCCCCGCAGGTCGCCCGGGCGCACGCCCTGGAAATAGTGGCGCATGGCGCCGCGGTTGCTGATGGAGTCGTCAACGACTATGGCGTTGTCGGGAACGGCGGCGGCCAGCTCGCACATCATGCGGGCCGGCGACATGGGCTGATGACCCCAACCGTCGGCGACGGCATTTTCAAATTTCTCCCGATTGCTCTTCCCTTCTGCTACAACGGTCCGCCTCCGTTCCTCGATTTCCGACAGATCCCCCGGCGACAACCGTTCTGCCAGGGCTGCGGTCAGGTCGGCTAGCGCGCTCCCGCAATGGCCCACGATCCCGACGTCGGTGGGCTCGGAGCGGCCAATGCGCCCCGGGCTGGGATCGATGTGTACCAGCCTGGCGTCGGCAGGAAGAATGACGTCGCCCCAGTAGAAAAGCTCCTCGAAGGGGTCCGTTCCCACCGCCAGGACCAGGTCGACGCGCTGCAGAACGGCGCGCTGCTCGCTCACTCGCAGCGAGAGATTGCCGAGAAACTGGCGGTGGGTAGTTGGGAAAGCAACCTCGGCGCCTCGCGATTGGTACACCGGCAAGCCCATGAGCTCGGCCAGTTCCACCGCCTGATCGAGGGCGTCATCTTCGGCAAGCCGGTCTCCCACCAGCAGAATGGGCCGGCTCGCGTCGAGCAACAGGGATGCGGCCTGAGCGATGCCGTCCGGGCTGGGATGCGGCGCGTCGTACACGGGGCGGGAGGGCACGATGTTCATCTCGGCCAATCCTTCCAGGGCGTTGGAAGTAAATCCCACGTAAACCGGGCCCTTGGGGTGGCTGTTGGCTTCGTTGAATGCCCGCCGTATCGCACTGGGTATCTGGTCCGGATGGGTCAGCTCCACTGCCCACTTGGTGACCGGGCGCACGAGTTGAGCCAGATCGGTCAACGACTCGTTCACCTTGCGGGCGTCGTAGTTGGCGGATGTCACCACCATGGGAGTACCGGTATTGAGGGCATCCAGCATGAGGGCGATGCCGTTGGCCAGCCCGCTGTCCACGTGTAGGCTGACGAACGACGCCCGCCCGGTAGCCCGGGCATAGGCCTCACCCATTCCCACGGCCACGCTCTCCTGGAGGGTCAGGATGTAGCGGAACTCCGGATAGTCGCCGAGCAGGTCTATGATGGGACCCTCGCTGGTGCCCGGATTGCCGAAGATGTGATCAACACCCTCCGCCTTGAGCATTTCCAACAGGGCCTGTTTGCCGGTCATCAGTTGCGACATGGCCTCTCCAACATTGGCCCGCCGGAGAATAGCCGGCAGGCGTTGCGGTTTATTCGGCAATTCTACAACAATCCGCGAGCCGTGAATTCCGACGAAGACTGGTGGGGAGGCATCGGGGGCGCACACGTGGTGAAGGGCGAGTCTGTGCGCAGCGCGTCCCTTGAGCTGGGCTTGTCCTGATGGGTGTTGGAACAACGCACCGTGGCGGCGACGCTCATGACGCGAGGGATTAAAAAAATATCTCAAAACTGCCTTTGCTCTTGGCGGCGCCCTTCGACAAGCTCAGGGTGAGCGGATTCCCAAGTTCGTTCCGCTCACCTTGAGCTTGTCGAAGGGTGTTTTGAGATAGTTTCTAATTCGTCTGGAGGGCGGGCGTGGCGGGATTGCCGTCCTTCCAGCGGATTTTCTGCTCGCCAAGCCGGCGAAAGCCGACGCCGTTGCCACGGGCGCGTTAGTCCCGAAAGTCGTTTTCGTAAAGTTCTCGTAGTCTGGCCAGCTGCTCCGGCGGGATGGGCCCCAGGTCAACGCAGCCCGCGATTTCTTCCGCCTCCGCGCGATTCTTCACGCCCGGGACGGTAGTGTGAATGTCCGGGTTCATGAGGCTGAAGATCATGGCGGCTTGCGAGAGCGTCCTGATCGGCGCTTGCAGCAAAAACCCCAACTTGGCGGCGCTGTCCAAGTCCTTGCGCATCAGGGAATCGTTGGGCCGTGGTGGCCGGTCCAGCCCGTCGGTCAGGGCGCCGGCGGCGTGGGACCTGATGCCGATTACGCCCATGTTCAGGCTCCGGGCCTGCGGTATGATCTGACCGTTGTCAAAGATTTCGACCCCGGGCGGCGGCGGGTCCTGGGCCGTCCAGTTGAGCAGGTTGTAGTAGGCCAGGACGGTGTCGTACTCATTGCTGGCGAGGATTCGCCTCATGGTGGGCACGTGGTGGTCCATGGCCGACAACCCGATAAACCGGGTTTGCCCCGCTTGCTGGACGCTCCGGTAGGCTTCCAGCACCGGGCCCAGGACATCATCCCCGAACAGTGAATCCGGGGCCTCGCCGCGGTGCTCGGTGAAACGGTTGTGCACGTGGAGCACGTCTACCGAGTCCCGTCGCAACCGACGCAGGCTGGTTTCGACTGACCGACGCACCGCGCCGCCGACATCTTCCATCTCATCCGCGCGCAGACGCACCTTGGTCGCCACGACGACCGGCTCGGTACGTCCCTCCAGCGCCTTGCCCAGGGCTTCCTCGGCCTTCCCGTTCCCGTAAGACGGCGCCACGTCGAAGAAGGTAATACCCAGGTCCAGCGCCCGGTGGACGGCGGCGATGGCTTCTTGCTCGGTTGTGACTCCCCACACCTGCCCGATGCCGCCGCCGCCGAATCCAGCCTTGGATACGGTCAACCCGGTGCGGCCGAGTTGGGTATATTCCATGGCCTAGCCGTGCTCCCCTTCGGCCAGCTGGAAGTAAACGCCGTGGGAGCTGCTGGTCTCGATGCTGGCCGTCTTGTAGCCGAAGGGGCTGGTGGACGGCGCGTCGCCCCGCATCTCGTTGCCCCGGGTCTGCAGGTCGCTGAAAAGCTGGTCGATGCCGTCGACGCCCCAGGCCACGTGCATGACTCCGGGCCCGGTGGCGCGCAACTGGGCGGCCATGGGAGTGTCGTCCCGCAGCGGCTCGAAGAAGTCGACCAGGGTATCTCCGATCTGGTAGAGGATCGACTTGAAGCCGCGTTCGGTAAATTCGTCGGCACGGATGGGCTTGAGGGAGAAGTTGGCTTCCAGGTACGAGGCCATGTTATCGACGTTTTCCACAACGTATGTTACGTGATGCACTTTGTTGAGCACGATGTTCCTCCACGCTGTTAGACTTGGTGGCAGCCTAGTGGTTTTCGCGTCAGTATTCAACCCTCCGGAGGTACCCACATGAGCGACCACCAGACTTTCGAGCTGGGAGATATCGACCTTCAGTGCGGGCTGCGGCTGCGCGACGCGCGGCTGGCCTACCAGACCTACGGGGAGCTGAACGCGCGCCGGGACAATGCAATCGTGTTCCCCACCTTCTTCGGCTCCCAGCACCCGGCCAACGAGCCGATGATAGGGCCGGGGATGGCGCTGGACCCAACGAGGTACTTCATCGTGGCGCCCAACCTGTTCGGCAACGGGCTGTCCTCGTCTCCCAGCAACACGCCGTCGCCCTACGACCGGGCCAGGTTTCCCAAAATCACCTACTATGACAACATCAAATGCCAGCACCGCCTGGTGACCGAGAGGTTTGGCATCGAACGCATCGCGCTGGTGTGCGGTTTTTCCATGGGGGCACAGCAGGCTTTCCATTGGGCAGCGATGTTTCCCGACATGGTGGAGCGGATCGCCCCCTGGTGCGGCTCGGCCCGCACGGCCCGGCACAATTTTGTTTTCCTGGAAGGCGTCAAAGCGGCGCTGTGCGCCGACGAGGCCTGGAACAACGGCTGGTACGACACGCCACCGCGCAAGGGATTGCGGGCGATGGCCCGGGTCTATGCCGGTTGGGCGCCGTCCCAGGCGTTTTATCGGGAGAAGGTGTTTCTTGATCTGGGGTTCTCGTCCCTGGAGGACTACCTGATCACCGCCTGGGAGGGGAGATATTTGCAGGTGGACGCCAACGACATTCTGGCCATGGTGGCGACCTGGCAGGCCGGGGACATCAGCAACAACCCGGTCTACGGCGGCGACTTCGAGAAAGCGCTGGCATCAATAGCGGCGCGGGCCTTCGTCATGCCTTCCCAGACCGACCAATATTTTCCTCCCGAAGACAACGAGATTGAAGTCGCCCTGATGCCCAATGCCGAGTTACGCACCATACCGACCATCTGGGGACACACGGGCGGCGGGCCGGGTCGTAACCCCGTCGACACCACGTTCATCGACACCCAATTGCGGGAGCTGTTGGCGAGTTGAGCGTGTCGCCGGCAAGGCGAGGATCAGAGTTGAACAAGCAGGGTGATTGGTGGGAGTCCTTCTTTTCCGGCATGTGCCTGGATTTCGTCCAGTCGTCGCGGAGTGAGGAGCAAACGCGCAGCGAGATGGGATTCATCCAGCGGGCCCTGGGGCTCCCCACACGGGCGAAGGTGTTGGACGTGCCCTGCGGCGGCGGACGGTTGTCCCTGGAATTGGCTTCGTTTGGCTACCAGGTCACTGGCATCGACCAAAGCCCGCAGCTGCTGGACGCCGCCGCGAGGTCGGCCACCGAACGCGGCCTGCTGGTGGACTGGCAGCAACGGGATATGAGGGACCTTCCCTGGGATGCGAAGTTCGACGGAGCAATCTGCTTTTGGAGCAGTTTCGGGTATTTCGACGAGGAGGGTAACGCCGAATTCCTGAGATCGGTCTCCCGGTCACTGAAGCCCGGCGCTCGTTTTATATTCGACACGCCATTGATCGAAACCCGTCTCGCTGAAGTTCTGGATGAGCCAAGGGTTTGGCAAGAAGTGGGAGACCTGCTGGCGCTGGAGGAACGCGGCTTCGATTACGAGACGAGCCGGGTCGAGTCGTCGTGGACCTTCATCCGCGATGGGGAAAGGGAACACAGACAGCTATCGATGCGGCTCTATACCTACCGGGAACTCGCGGCTCTGCTGGAACACGCGGGATTCGGAAACCACCAGGCCTACGGGAGTGTGGACTTCGAACCGTTCGAACCTGGAGACCGCTGGCTCTACCTGGTAACAACCAGGGCGGACACGTAACAACCAGGGTGGATACTGCCGCCCCACCGCCCCATCTGGAGCCGTGGTGGGTCAACACCCCTGCAGCTGGTTGAAATCGGGCAACGTTGACGGGTGAAGAGCAGGCTACGCCCGCGTCTGATTCGGGTTTCGCAGGGGTATTATCAGCACGATGACGGCGGTAACCAGGGTGAGGATGCCCGCATAGTAAAATACTGCGCCGTAGCCGCCCCAGTTTTCGATGATGGCGGAGGCCAGGAAGGGCGAGCCGATGCCGATTATGCCGTTGATGCCGAAGAGCAGGCCGATGGCCGTGGCCTCGGTTCCCTGTCCCACGTAGTCCAGCACCGACGCCTGAATTATCTGATGCAGGGCGAAGCTGAAGAGGCCCAACCCGGCCAATATCGGCACCAGCAGCAGGCTGGCGCCCACACTGACCACCGCCATGGACAGCAAACCGGCGATTACGAACCCGGGCACCAGCACCGCCTTTCGTCCCCATTTGTCCGACAGCCAGCCCAAAACCGGCGCCGACACGATGCCCATGCCGGTGAGCATGGCGTAGTAAACGCCCGCTTCCAGGGTGCTCATGGACAGGGATTCCCGCAAATAGAATGGTGTCCAGTTGAACAGGGCGTTTAGCCCTATCCCCCGCAGCAGCGCCGCCAGGATCAGGGCCATCACGATGGGATTCTTCAGCAGCCTGAGAGCGTTGACGAATTGACCCGAAAGGCTGATGCCCAACTCGGATGCGGTCTCACGACCCAGCCCACGCAGCGACCACCATACAAACACCGCCATCAGCAACGCCAGCCCGGCGTAGATGAAGAACACGTGCCGCCAGATGAGGAAACCGGTACTCAATAGCGCGCCGGCCAACACCGGCCCGCTGACGTTGCCAATGTTGGATCCGAAACCGTGCATGGAGATGGCGAATCCTCGCCGTTCCGGGAAGCGTTGGGAGATGGCCGCCGCTGAAGGCAGATGCCACAAGGACCCGGGGATGGACAGGAATAGCACCACTGCCACCAGCAGCCCGAACGTCGGTGAGCTGCCAATTGCGGCAAAGGTGATGGCGTGCGCCAGCATGCACGCCGTCAGGATGAGGCCCCAGTAGGATTTCAGATGGTCGATTACGGGGCCGCCGCCCAGGCTGGTGGTGCTGGACCCCCCCTGCCTGACCGCGAACAGGGTGGCGGTGCGGAAGGTGCCCAAGCCCATGGCCGCCGCTATCTCGGTGATGAGCAGGGGGAACCCCTGGTCGAACATGTGGGACAATCCGTGCCCCACCGAGAGACTGCTCAGGATGAATACCCGGTTGTTCTTCATGCCCGTGGCTTCGGGCGCGACCGGCGTGGCTGCTTGCAATGGGCCCCCTAATGGCGTTGGACAACGGTGGGCCGATTGTAACGGCGTTGCGGATTACGGGCAAGGGCAGTCACCCCGCACGCCTACCCACTTTAATCTGTCATTTGTATGTTGCAAATGTCCCGCGAATGGGCCAATTTGCGGGGCAGGCGGGAGGGGCGCGTCGTCTGTCATTAGGTGGGCCGGGCGGAGAGCTTGTCTGCACCGTCTCGCAGTAGGACACCCCTCCCGTAAGGCGCCGGGCTGCTCCGAACGGATACCCGGGTGGCTAGTCCCGCAAGGCCAGTGTGGAGAGTCCCGGCGCCGCCATTATCACACAAGATCACACCAGGTCAGGCGGAGGCGACAGATGAGTGAATCGACGGCCGGGAACGATGTGGCCGGGAACGATGTGGCCGGGAACGACGTGGCCGGGATCGACGTGGGCAAAAGGGCACTGGATGTGTCGGTGGACGAAGGCAAGGTGCGACGCTTTGCCAACACGGCGGTTGGGGTTGCTGAGTTGGTGGGTTGGTTGCAGTCCCAGGGTGCGGCGCTGGCGGTTTGTGAAGCCACCGGGGGCTATGCAGGATTGGTGGTGGACGGGTTGCGCCAGGGTGGAGTGCCGGTGCATATTGCCCATCCCAACCAGGCGCGGGCCTTTGCTCGGGCCTGTGGTTATCAGGCCAAGACCGACGGTTTGGACGCCCGGGTGCTGTCTCGCTATGGGGCGGTCTTCCAACCGGCACCGACCCTGGCCCAGGAGGCCGACCGCGGCCAGTTGCAGGACCTGCTGCGCCGACGGGAGCAGTTGGTGGGGCAACGGACCCAGGAGAAGAGCCGGTTGTCCCGGGTGCGCAACCCAGGAACCCAGGACTCCATACGAAGGCACATCGCCTGGCTGGACCAGGAGATCGGGATGCTGGATGAGCAGTACCAGGAACTCCTGACCAGGAACTCGTGACCAGGAACTCCTGGGACAGAACGTGGAGTTTCGGCGACTGGCTGAGTTGTATCGCAGCGTGCCGGGTGTAGGTAACAGTTCAGAGTTGGTGAGGTAAATTGGCCGAAAGGGGTTCGGGAAGTGCTGGCGCTATCGGTGGTGGTTATGTCATATAGTGGGCATTGACAGGGAAATTGATCTCAAGACTGCCGACCGGGATGTCCTGATTGCCAGCATCGTCCGGCAACAGGTCATCATCGAGCGGTTGGAGCAACGGATTGCCCAATTGGAAGGCTCGGCCAAAGCCAGGGGCTCGGGTCGGATGCCCGGTCTGCAGCCCAAAGCCGACCGGGAACCGGCCCAGCCCAAAGCGCCCCGCCAGCGCCGTCCCCACGGCTTTGCCCGGTCCCGCATGACGCCCACCCAGCGGGTGGAGCACGCCGTGGCGAACTGCCCTGACTGCGGAACTCAGCTGTCCGGTGGTTGGACCCAGCGTACTCGGGAAGTCATCGACCTGCCCCGGGTTCCGGCGGAAGTTACCGAGCACGTCTATATCGCCCGCACGTGCCCAAGGTGTCGACGCCGCTGCATTCCCCCAGCGCAACTGGACGGTGTGGTGCTGGGCCAGCAGCGCCTGGGCATCAACCTGATCAGCCTGATTGCCACGCTGCGGGAAGAGGCCAGATTGCCCATTGGCGCCATCCAATGGTATCTGGGCGCTGTCCATGGGCTGCGCCTCAGCGTGGGAGCCATCGTGAGCGCCATCCATCGCACGGCGCAGCGGGGCCAACGGCTACGTGTGGACCTTCAGCACGCCCACCCAGCGCTACTTCCTGCGGCGTGGTCGGGGCAAGGCGGTGGTGGATGAAGTCCTGGGCGAGGGGTTTGCTGGCGTGCTGGTCAGCGACTTCTACGCCGCCTACCACCACTACGCCGGTCCCAAACAACGCTGCTGGGTTCATCTGCTGCGGGACATCCACGACCTGCGCGGCCTCTACCCCGATGACGCGCCACTGGCCAGGTGGGCCGATGCCGTCCACCAACTTTACCGCCAAGCCAAAGCCTGCACCCATCCCCAGGCCAAGCTATGCCGACGCATCGAGCGCCACATCAAGGAACTGTTCGTCTTCGTGGCCGAACCGGAGGCGCCACCGGACAACAACGCCGCCGAGCGCAGCCTGCGCCACCTGGTCGTCAGCCGCAAGGTCAGCGGCGGCACCCGGTCGGAACCGGGCAGCAACAGCAAGATGACCCTGGCCTCCTTATTCGGCGCCTGGCGCGCCCAAGGACTAAATCCCCTCGACGCCTACCGACAACTCTCGTTTCCCCTCTACTCTGAACTGTTACGGGCAAGCCGGTCGCCTTTCGCAGGAATGCCGGGTATGGTATCCTGCCCGCCGTGCCGACTAGGGGCCGGCATCTCAACTGCAAGCCAACCGAGGAGGCCCGGCCTTGTATCAAACCGTGAGCGACGCCACTCTGCAAGCGTTGTCGCAAATTGATTCCCCCAGCATCTGCAACGCCATCGAGGGCTTCAATTTCCGGCCCAAGAACGCCGGGTTCATGCTCCCCGAGATCAAGGCGGTATTCCAGGAATTCAAACCGGTCGTCGGCTACGCCGTTACCGGCGTTATCTCCGCCAACCGCCCGGAGGGTCACAGCATCTCCCGCGAAGAGTGGTGGGACCTGATCGTGTCGGTGCCGGAACCCAGGTTCATCGTCCTGCACGATATCGACAATCCTCCGCTGGGCGCCTACTGGGGCGAGGTCCAGTCCAACATCCATAAGGCGCTCGGCGCGCTGGCCGTGGCAACCGACGGCACCGTCCGCGACCTGGACGAAGTGCGCGAGCTCGGTTTCCAGTTCTTCGCCAGGGAAGTATCCGTCTCCCACGCCTACGTTCACATGGTCGACATCGGCATCCCCGTCGAAGTGGGCGGCCTCACGGTGCATACCGGCGACCTCCTCCACGGCGACAAGCACGGCGTAACCAACATCCCCTTCGAGTTGGCCGACCGGATACCCGACATGGTGAGCACCATCGCCGACTACGAACACCAGACCATCAGCCTTTGCCAGTCGGCGGATTTCAGCCTCGAAGCGCTGAAGGAAGTCGCCAAAATCACCCGGCCATACTAGCGATTCCAACATGGCTACACCCACAAAACTGCTCACAACTTTGCTGGCGATCGCCGTCGCCACCTTCCTGTTCGCCGGCTGCACTTTCCTGGAGGCGCCGGGTTTCGGCGACCCGGGTCCGTCGCCTACCGGGGTCACCGTCACCAATACGCCCGTCCCGCCCGCTGCCCCCACCGGCGGCAGCTCGGTCGGCTCTCCCGCCGCGGCAGGCGCGCCCGACCCGCGCACTCCGCAAATCAGCGTCGTGAACGGGAGGTCCATGAAGCAGTGGGCCAACCCGCCGCCCCTCGTGATCGACCCGGCGGCATTGTATACCGCGATAATCAACACGTCTGCCGGCCCGATTACCGTGGAACTATTCCCCGGCGACGCGCCCAACACGGTCAATAATTTCGTATTCCTGGCCCGCGAGGGGTTCTACAACAACGTCATATTCCACCGAGCCATCGAAGGATTCATGATCCAGGGTGGCGACCCCACTGGAACCGGTGGCGGCGGGCCGGGCTATCGTTTCGCCGACGAACCAGTGAATCGCCCCTACACTCGCGGCGTCATTGCGATGGCTAACGCCGGCCCCAACACCAACGGCAGTCAGTTCTTCCTGATGCACTCGGACTACGGCCTGTCGCCGAATTACACCATCTTCGGTCAGGCTACCGGCGGGCTGGATACTATCGACACCATCGCCACCGCGCCCAAGCAACCGGGCGGCGAGGGTTCAACTCCCGTCAACCCGGTCGTCATCCAATCGGTGGAAATCATCGGGCCCTGACCGTCGCAGGACTGGGAAGCGAGATCATGGCTTTTCAAACGCTCCTGTACGACGAGAACGACGGCGTAGGGCATTTGACGCTCAACCGCCCCGACAAGCTCAACGCCCTCAGCCAGACGCTGATGGCCGAGTTTCGGGAAGCGTTGGACGCTATCGAGGCGAACCCTGATGTCCGCGTTCTAATCCTCACCGGCGCCGGCCGCGCGTTTTCGGCCGGCTTTGACATCGAGTCGGAAGCATCCGAAAGCTCCACCGGCGAAAGGTTGTCGGTTGACGGCCGGCGTTCACGCCTCAAGTCTTCCATCGACACGTTTTTGATGGTTTGGAACCTGAGCAAACCCGTCATCGCCGCCGTCAACGGATATGCCCTGGGCGGCGCTTGCGAACTGGTGCAGGTCTGCGACGTCAAGATCGCCTCCGACCAGGCCATGCTGGGCGAACCGGAAATCCGCCTGGGCTACGGCGCGCCGTTCCTGATGACCCCATACTCGGTAAACCTGGCCATGGCCAAGGAAATGATGCTCACCGGCGACATCATCGACGCCCACGAAGCCGCCCGCATCGGCATGGTCAACCGGGTCGTGCCCCATGACAACCTGATTGCAGAATGCGAACGGGTCGCCCTCAAGATACGGAACATCCCCGCCATCGGCATCAAGACCACCAAGCTGGCCATCAACCGCGCCCTGGAATCGGCGGGATTCGTCTCCGCCCTGCATCACAATCTGGAGTTGATGACCCATTTCGACACCGCCGAAACGCCCGAACAGGCGGAGTTCAGCCGTATCCGCGCCGAAAGCGGACTGCGGGCCGCCCTGCAATGGAGCAGGGGCCGTTTTCCGGATTAGCCCATCCTCGGCGACCCCTTTTGGCAAGACCCGCGTTGGGGCGAATGGATCACCCGCCCCGGGCTACCTCCACCCCCGCCAGCTTCTCGATAAAATGCAGGATGGCGGCGTGGTCCGCCTCCTGATCCCCATCGTTGATCAGCGAACCGAGCATCTGCTGTACCAGGGCGGTCACGGGCAGCGGCACGTTCAGTTCACCCGCCGTCTGCAACACGTTCCGCAGGTCCTTCTGGTGCAGCCGAACGCGGAAACCGGCCCGGAAGTTGCGGTCCAGCATCATGGGGGCCTTGGCTTCCATGACCGCGCTGCCGGCCAGGCCGCCCCGGATGGCGTTGAATACCCGCTCCGGGTCAACCCCCGCCTTTTGGGACAGCACCAGCGCTTCGCTGAGGGCTTCGATGTTGGCGGCCACGATAATCTGATTCGCCAGCTTGGTGATGTTGCCCGCTCCCACGTCGCCGGTGAGCACCACGTTGCCGCCCATCACCTGCAACAACGGTTCGCAGGCGTCAAACACGGTTTGCTCGCCTCCCACCATGATCGCCAGCGTTCCGGCGATGGCGCCCGGTTCTCCGCCGCTGACCGGCGCATCCAGGAACTCCACGCCTTTGTCAGCGCACGCCGCGCCAATCTTCTGGGACATTGACGGCGCTATGCTGCTCATGTCGATAATGACTGACCCAGGCTCGGCGCCTTCCAGCACGCCCTCCGGTCCCAGTATCGCCCGCTCGGAGTCGGCGGAGTCGGGCAGCATGGTGATGGTTTTCGCATTGTTGACGGTCGCCTCCCGTGCCGAGGATGCTGCCGTGGCGCCCTCCGTTGCCAACTCTTCCACCAGCTCGCCCACGATGTCGTAGACCGTCAGTTCGTATCCCGCGTTCATCAGGTTTCGGGCCATGGGCTTGCCCATGATGCCCAAACCCACAAATCCAATGCGCTCTGCCATGGTGCGTCCTCCGTTGATAGCCGGCTTACGCCCGGTTATCGGTTGTTTTGTCGCGTTGTGTTCTCCGCAATGTATCGCCGGCTGAGTCGGCGGCAACCATTATACCCGTCCCGCCCATATACACCGGGCATATGCCCGCCCGGCGCCCAGGGTCTTTCAATTGTCCCCTAATGTCATTGCGAGCGTAGCGTGGCAATCTCGTAGCCGTATCGACCAACGCTGTCGCCCGCTCACCTTTGACCGCTACGTTCCGATAATCGAAAGGCCCTGGCTCGGCGCCTGGCCCCTGGTGACGCATCACTCCGGTAGCAGAACCAGGGCCGAATCGATAGCCGCCGGTGTTTCACCGATGTCGGTGGCCATCACCTCGTCCAACGTCCCGTCTGTAGTCCGTGGACGCTCGGCCAGGCCAGTTACCAGCCGAATACGGCGGTTGCCGGAGAGGCCGGATTGCACCAGTGCGGCGCCTATCTCGCGCCATGAGTCTGCGCCGTCAGACCCCAGCAACACCGTCGTCCTCCCCGACCCACCTACGTCTCTCGCATCGGGCCAGCCGCGCTGAGCCGACACGCAGACGGCATCCAGCGGTGAAACGTCGGTTGCGGCCAGCGCCGCCCGATAGAATCCGGGAGCCGACACCAGGGAGACAGCGTTCACCTCGTTCCGCAAGCCGGATAACAGTCCTGGCGCCGACTCTGCCGGGTCTCCCAGCGTCACGACCATCGACCACAAACCGGCCCGAATGTCCCGACCCAGGCGATTCACCAGTTCATCCCAATTGTCGTCACGCAACTGCAATTCCACGCCGCGGATCCAACGGCGGGCCAACGCCAGCGCCGGCTCGGCGCCCACCACGTAGTCCGCGTTGGCCAGCAACTCCCTGGTCTGCGTGGGTACCTGCGCCGGATCGCCTGTGCCCAACCCGGCCACCGTGATCGCCCGCTCCGCAGTCCGAAAGGCATCGACGTACTTGCGGGTTTCCGTCACCTGGCGGGCGTGGTTACCCTCGTGGCCCGACACCCTTTCAATCAGGTCCAGCAGCGAAAGGCCCGGGAAGTCGTTCTCCGGGTTGGGTGGCGTGGCCGGCGTGTTCAGCTGACTCTCCGTCAACCCTGCGATGAGCGCGCGAAATCGCTGGTAATTGGCCTCCAGCCGGCCCACATCGGCAGCAATGCGATTGGCCCGTCCGTCGAAGGCCGGCAGCATCTCCCGCTGCCCCGTCGCTATCTCCTCCAGCGCACCCACAAAATTCTCGGTCAGCAGGTGTTGCATCACCTCCCACACCGACCAGCGGGACCCGAGGAACGCTTCCGCCTCGTCCAATCCGCTCAAAGCATCCAGCAACGCTGCGTGACCATCGTCAAGGCGTTGCAAGGCCCTCATCTGCCGGTCCACGGCGTTCAGACGCCCGGCATCAGGGTCGTTGGGCATATCGTGAGAAACCATAATCCGCTCCACCACAATCGGCTCCAGAGAAAAATCAGCATCGCCAATCGGGCCGTCATTATGGCATATCGGGAAACGCCGGCCCGGGTCGGGTATCATGGGGGTATGACCACCCCGAAAACCGGTTTCAGCCGGATTTATAGCGCCGGTCAAATGGTGTCCGCTGAAACCATCAACCGGACGCTGGACGAATTGGAGGCCACCGACGCCTCGTCCGGCGCCACCGCATCGTTGTACATCCCGGCGCCACCCAACGATGCGGCCATCGCCGCGTTGATCCGCGAACCCGCCGGCCCATCCTGGATGGAGGCGTTGCAGAATGCCGGTAGCCGCGTCTTGCGGAGCGACACTGGCCTTGCCGCATTCAGGATTGGTGAACAGGGTCTGGCGATTTCGCCGGGTTTCCCTCTCGCCGTAGCCGGTTTGTTCGATGGCTGCCACACCGATCCGGTGCGCGCTTTGCTGTCCAGGGAGCACACGGTGGGGGTGGCCCTGCTTCGCCTGGGACGCTATGCCATCGGCATATATCGAGGCCGCCAGTTGCTGGTCTCGAAAACCGACACCAGGTACGTCAAGGGCAAGCACCACGCCGGCGGCACTTCCCAACGGAGATTCCAGCGGGTGCGCGAAAATCAAATCCACCGATTGTACGCGGAAGCGTCCCGGGTGCTTACCCAGCAATGGCGGGCATTGGAGCACGAACTGGAATACGTCGCTCTGGGCGGAGAGGCCGGAACCGTAAACGGATTCCTTCGCGAATGCGACTTCCTGGCCCGCCTGTCACCCATCACATTGCCGCGCCGCTTGGACGTTCGCGAACCCAACCGCGCCGCCCTGGACCGGGTCGGCGCGATGCTGTACGACTGTCGGGTCTACCCGCTGCAGTGGCATGGAGACATCCTCGCCCGGTGAGTTTTGATTACACACAACCAACCGATACGGGCACGCCCAGCGGCAAGCCGGGTATAATCTACGCCATGACGACAGGAGAGGAATCGCCGACGCCACCCCCGGATGGTTTCCAGCGGGCCCTCGGTCTGCTGGAATTCGACCAGATCAGGAACCACCTGGCCGCCACTACCCGCACGGTGGTCGGCGCGGAAGCAGCCGCCGCGTTGTCGCCCTCCGCCGACAGCAGGGACGTGGCGACGCGGCTCCAGGAAACCTCCGAGGCGCGCCGCCTGCTGGACACCACCGGCGCGCTGGAGCTGGGGCCCGAAGAGGATTTGCGGCCGGCGGTGCGCCGGGCCCTGCTGGGCGGCGTCCTGCGCGGCGAGGAGTTGCGTTACCTGGGCGCCCTGGCAGCGGCTGCCCGGTGGAACCGTGCCGCCCTCTCCCACCGCGAAGATTTGCCCCTCCTGTCCGCTGTCGCCGAGAACTTTCCGCAACTACCGGATCTGGAGAGTGCGGTCAACCGGGCCATCAGCCCGGCGGGGGAGGTGCTGGATGATGCTTCGCCGGAATTGGCCCGCCTCCGCCGGGACTCACGGTCCGCTTACTCGGCGCTCAATGGCGTGATGGAGCGTTCGCTGCGGCGCTACCAGGACGCCGGAATCACCCAGGAAAACCTGCTAACCGAGCGCAACGGGCGCATGGTGCTGCTTATCAAGACCGAGTTCAAGGGCCGGGCCCCGGGCATCGTCCACGACGTTTCCGACAGCGGCGCGACGGTGTTCATCGAGCCCATGCCGGCCATTGACCTGGGCAACCGCTGGCGGGAAACCCGCCTGGCGGAGCAACGGGAAGAGGAACGGGTGCTGCGCCAGTTATCCTCGCTGGTGGCCCGTTACGTCGACGAAATCAACCTGACATTCGACTTGCTGGGCCGCCTCGACCTGGCCGCTGCCAAGGGTCGCTACGCAGCCGCAATGCGCGCCATACATCCTAGGCTGATCGAGCCCGGCGAACCCCGCCGGTTGACGCTGGCCGGCGCCAGGCATCCGCTGCTCACCGGCGAGGTTGTACCCAACACCATCAACATCCTCGAAGGCCAGAGCGTGCTGCTCATCACCGGCCCCAACGCTGGCGGCAAAACCGTGGCGCTGAAGACGGTTGGATTGCTGGCCACCATGGCGCACTCCGGTTTGCACCTGCCCGCCGACGAAGCAGAAATCCCGTTGCTCGACGGGATATACGTTGACATCGGAGACCAGCAGAGCATCTACGAATCGTTGTCCACTTTCAGCAGCCACATCACCAATCTCCGCCAGATCATGGAGGTCGCCACTCCCCGATCCCTCATCCTGGTGGACGAACTGGGTTCGGCGACCGACCCGGAGGAAGGTTCCGCGCTGGCAGCGGCGTTGCTCTCCGGGTTCCGCGACCGTGACGCCATCGTCGTAGCCACCACGCACCACCGCAGTGTGGCCAGGTTGGCGCGAGACCAGGACGGCATGGCCAACGCCAGCGTCGACCTGAACCCGCGCACGCTGGAACCCACCTACCAGTTGACCCACGGTATCCCCGGACGCAGCTACGCCCTGACCATCGCGTCTCGCCTG
The DNA here is from genome assembly GCA_965220105.1 of Dehalococcoidia bacterium. GTDB lineage: Bacteria > Chloroflexota > Dehalococcoidia > Lucifugimonadales > UBA3495 > Bin87. The sequence goes on from OZ244811.1 coordinate 2,145,960, forward strand.
GGATTGCCCGATGCCGTGATTGCTGAGGCGCAAACGCACCTGGTCCCGGCTCACGTCGAAACCGACCGCCTGTTGCAGGAACTCCAGGAAGAGCGCCTGACCGTGGCAGAGCTGCGGAGCCAGGTGGAGCAGACCCTGGCCATGGCCCGCCAAAGGGAACAGGAAGCCGCCGAACGACTCGAAAACGTCGAGGAAACCAAGGCCGACCTGGTGGAGGAGGCCCGCCGTGAACTGACTCAGCAAATTGGCGGCCTGATCAACCAGATCCGGGATGCCGAACGCTCATTGAAACGCCAGCAGGCCGATGAAGCCGCGGAAGCGGGACTGCGCCGGCAACGCGGCCGGCTCACCCAGGCCCGCCGCGAAGTGGCCTCCCCCGATTGGGAACCCATCGCCGTGGAGCGAACGCCGTGGTACCGGGAATTGCACGTCGGCGACCGCGTCTACATCCGCGGCGTCGCCAGGCCGGTGGAAATTGTGTCGATCCCCAACCAGCAGCAGGAGGTGGAAGTTGTGATCGGCAGTATGCGCGCCCGCATACCCGTATACCAACTGGACCGGCCCGCCGACCAGGTCCACCCTGCCGCCCAACAGGCCGGCGTGATCTACCGGCGGCCCGCCAACAAACGCACCATCAGCCCCGAGGTCAACCTGCACGGTTACCGGGTGGACGAAGCCCTGTCCGTGATCGACTCCCTGTTGGACGATGCGGCGCTGGAGGGGATGACGGCGCTCAAAATCGTGCACGGCAAAGGCACGGGCGCGCTGCGGCGAGCCGTCCGGGAGTACCTGTCGGGTCATCCCCTGGTGGCATCGGCCGGCCCGGGCGAGGGTGGGGACGCCGCCGGGGTAACCCTGGTCCAACTGCGGTAGGGCTAGATTTTCGTTTGACACCTTTACCGTCCATTTGGTAGGATCTAAAAGTCCAGCGTCTCCCGGAATAGTAAATAGGTTGGAGCGTGGACTAGGCTGGGGCCCTCAGGGCCCCTTATTATTTTGTACACAGGTCCGATGATGCGTATTGCCGTTTTCATTGATGCTGGATACCTTTATGCCGAAGGGTCGAAACCTCTTTCTGCGTCCCGTACCAGCCCTTTGCCCAGGGTTAGCGTCGAACTGAACCAGCCTGAAATTGTTGCCAAACTGCGGGCCACTGCATCTGAGAAAGCGGAGAACGCTTCCTTGCTGCGCATCTACTGGTATGATGGCGTGCGTGGCGACCTCTCTCCGGAACAGCGGCAATTGGCCGTCATGCCGGACGTAAAGTTCAGGGCCGGCGTCGTCAATCGCGCCGGCGAGCAAAAAGGCGTCGACTCGCTGATTGTTACCGACCTCATTGAACTGGCTCGCAATCACGCCATATCGGATGCAGTCCTGCTGTCGGGTGACGGCGACCTCAGAATTGCTGTTCAAATAGCCCAGAGCTTTGGCGTCCGGGTCCATCTAATAAGCATTGAACCGGGCCCAGGAAACCCATCCCGCTCGCCGCTGCTTTGGCAGGAAGCTGATACGACTACCGAGTGGAGCAGATCTGACGTAGGCGAGTTTTTGACCCTGAAATCCGACGTTAGCACTAATTCCGGAACGACTGACATTACGGTCACTCAGGAAATTTCCGGCAGTGACGCGGTTGCTTTGCAACAGGCTGTTGATGAATTTGTTGCCTCGCTTAGCGTTATCCCTTCGGATAATATTGGCAACATTACGCCGAACTGGATACCGCCGGAATATGACGGGCCGTTGATTGCCAGTTGCAGGAATAGCATTGGCCGGGATTTAACCCGGCCGGAAATGACCTACGTCCGCGACAAGTTCAGGGACAGGGTTGGCGCCAGCCCACCGACTCCGTAACCCATGGCGCTGTCCCTCTCCCGCGATGCGGATGATAATTAAGGCCAGCGCATCACCGGTCGGCCATTCCGGTTGACATCGCGCTAACAAGCCACGCAAAATGCCGGCATTGCAACCCAACCGCCAATCCTACACTCAAAACGGAAGGTGACGATATGGCAGAAATCCTGGGGCTGGGCCTGACCCACTACCCGCCGCTGATTGCCCCTGATGAAGATAAGCTCATCCCCCTGAAGCGAACCCTCCGCAGCAACGACAATATTCCGGCGGAGATGAAAAACCCCAGCAACTGGCCTGAGCCCATGCGCGTCGAGTACGGCGAGGATGAGGGTTACGCCTCCTCACTGGAGCACCGCGCGCGCCTGGTGGCCGGTTTCCGCCGCATCCGGGAAGAGCTGGATGCCTTCAATCCCGATTTCGTCGTCATCTGGGGCGACGACCAGTACGAGAACTTCCGGGAGGACATCATTCCCCCGTTCTGCGTGCTGGCCTACGAAGATTTCGAGTGTCAACCCTTTACCAACCGGGACGGCTCGGATCGGCGCAACTTTTGGGGCGAACCGGCTGACAAGACGTTCCAATACCGAGGCCACAAGGAAGGCGCCCGCGCGTTGGTTACCGGCATGATCGACCGGGGCGTGGACATGGCCTATGCGTACCAGCCGCTCCACCAGCCGGGTCTGGGTCACGCCATCCTGAACACCCTGCTGTACCTGGACTACGACCGCAAGGGGTTCGACTACCCCGTGGTGCCGTTCCTGGTCAACTGCTACGGTAGCCGGGTCATCCGCAATAAGGGCGGCAGTGTGGAATACTCCCCGGACCCGGATCCGCCCGGCCCTTCGCCCAAGCGCTGCCTGGAAGTGGGCGCCGCCGCGGCCCAGGCGCTGCAGGAATCTCCGTGGCGTGTAGCCGTGATCGCCTCATCATCCTGGTCCCACGGCTTCCTGGTGGAAAAGCACCACTGGCTGTGGCCCGACGTCGATTCCGACCGGGCACGTTTCGAGGAGCTGGAGGCTGGCGACTACCAGGCCTGGAGTCGCATCTCGACTGCCCAGGTCGAAGACGCCGGTCAGCAAGAAATGCTCAACTGGATGTGCCTGGCCGGCGCCATGGACACGCTCGATTACAAGCCCGAAATCCTCGACTACGTCGAGACCTACGTGTTCAACTCCAACAAGTGCCTGGCCATCTTCAAGTAAGCAACTGTTTTGCCCAACACGGCCCCTCTCCTCCACGAAAGGGGTTGGGGTGAGGCCGACCCTGCGACACACGCGTCGCCCGCACCATCCCGAAAAGCGAGGGAAATCATGGCGGAAATACTTGGATTGGGACTCACCCATTCCCCATCGTTAATCCGACCCGACGAGGACGGCGAATCCTCCCTGAAACGCACCCTGCGGACCAACGACAAAGTCCCCGCAGAGATGAAAAACCCGATGAATTGGCCCGAGCCCATGCGGGTCGAGTTCGGCGAGGACGAAGGTTTCGCCTCCGCCGTGCGGTTACGGGAACGGATGGTCGCCGGCTTCCGCCGGCTCCGGCAAGAACTGGATGCCTTCAATCCCGACTTCGTCGTGGTGTGGGGCGATGACCAGTACGAAAACTTCCGCGAGGACATCATCCCGCCGTTCTGCGTGCTGGCCTACGATGATTTCAATTGCCAGCCCTTCGCCAGCGGCGACGGGTCGACTCGGCGCAACGTGTGGGATGAATCGGCGGACACCATCTTCAAATACCCCGGCCACAAGGATGGAGCCCGCGCGCTGGTGTCCGGGATGATTGACCGGGGCGTGGACATGTCCTACGCTTACCAGCCCCTCCACGAACCGGGCCTGGGTCATGCCATCCTGAATACCCTGCTGTATCTGGACTACGACCGTAAGGGCTTTGACTATCCGGTTGTGCCCTTCCTGGTCAACTGCTACGGCAGCCGCGTGATCCGCAACAAAGGCGGCAGCACCGAATTTTCGCCCGACCCAGACCCGCCCGGCCCGTCGCCGAAGCGATGCCTGCAGGTTGGAGCCGCCGCCGCTGCCGCGCTCCAGGAATCCCCCTGGCGGGTGGCCCTCATCGCCTCGTCGTCCTGGTCCCACGCCTTTCTCACCGAGAAACACCACTGGCTGTATCCGGACATCGAATCGGACCGCGCCCGGTTCGAAGAGATGAAATCCGGCGACTACCAGGCCTGGGGACGCATCTCCACCGAGCAGGTCGAGGACGCCGGTCAGCAGGAACTGCTGAACTGGATGTGCCTCGCCGGCGCCATGGACGAACTCGGTTACCGAGCCGATATCGTGGATTGGTACGAAACCTACATCTTCAACTCAACCAAGTGCCTGGCAATTTTCAAGTAGATTCGCGTCATCCCCCGTCGGGGGTTCGGCATCAAGTTGGAGGGGCGACCGTTTGGTCGCCCCTGTTGCGTCGCAGCCCGAGACCCAACGCGACCCTGTTGCTAATCGTCGCCGGTAGCCGGTTCGTCGATCAGCTGGACGTTGGAACTAAGGATGCCGAAATCGTACTCGTCCTGGGGCGCAGCGAGACGCCGTATCCAGACCACCAGGGCCGATATTACCGACGAGACCACCAACGCCGAGGCGAACGCCCAGAACATCTGCCCGCCAATTGGCGCAGTGATGGCCCACGGCGAAATCAGATCCGGCGTCGGATAGAACAGGGCCCCGATGATGATGCCCGCGCCGCCCGCCAGCAAGACCGCCCAGCCTGGCATCCGCCTGGAATAGAGTCCCACCAGCATAGGCACGGCGATGGCAGCGCCCAGCAGGTCGGCAATCAGGAACACGTATAGCACGCTCAACCCCTGGGTCGCCACGATTATCCCGGGTATCGCCACGACTACGGTGACCGCCCGGGCCAGCAGCATCAGGGTGCTACGTTGGACGCCGATGCCGGCCAGGTCGGCGGAAATCCCGCTGGCCAGCCCGTTCATCATCGTGTCCAGCGTGCTCATTGCCAGCATCAGGGCACACACCAGCATCAGGAAGTGCATCCACAAGGGGAACACGTCCGAAGCCAGGGCGAACAACGCGGCAGAGACGGCGGGGTATTCAAACGGCCCCACCGACCCGTGGCCCACCGCGGCAATGCCGGCCATTCCCATCAGGAAAGTGATCGGTATGGCCAATGCGGCGGCGCCCCACAAGCTGCGATTGAGCGCCTGCTGACTCTCCACCGTGTAAACTCGTTGCCACATGCCGGGGTGGAACGCGTTGGACGCGATGATGCCGATGATCAGCACTATGCCGAAGAAATAACTACCCGAAGAGGAGACTGACAGCAGCCCGGCTCCCCGCGCCGACTCCCAAGTTCCAGTTCCGCCCACCAGCGCCGCCGCGACCACGACGAGCAGCAATAGCACCGGGATCAACACCCAAAACTGAATGCGGTCGGTGTAGATGGACACCCGCAGGCCGCCGTATGCCGTGTAAGCAACCACCACTACGCCCACCGCAACCGCCGTCGCCCAGGCCGGCGAACCGGTCAGGATGCTGACCGCCGCCGTGATCGCCGTCATCTCCGCCGTAATGAATATCCCCATCACGAAGATGATCACCACCGCGATGGCGACGAATGGGACCGTCCCGAAGCGATGCTTGACGTACTCGGTTACCGAGTGGCCGTTGGGCATCAACTGACGTATCCGCGGGCCGACGAACATGAACATGACCGGGATGCCGGCCATTCCCAGGGCGTAGCCCACCAGCGAGATGATGCCGAAGTTCGCGCCCGATTCGCCGGGGCTGAGCAACACCCAGGTGCCGAACATCGACGCAACCAGCGTAGCGATTCCCACGTTGGTCGGCGCGTGGTTGCGTGAAACCGTGTAATCTTCCACGCTCTGTCGCCGGCGACCGATGTACGTAATTCCCAGGAACAAAAAGGTCGCGCACACCAAAACCAGCGTAGCGATACCAACTCCCGTGTCGAGCATTTCCGCCTCCTTTTGCAGCGTGGTCGGTCGAACGAAATCGACCGCCAAACAAAAAACCGCCAGTTGTTTTTTCTGGCGGTATGAAAGCGGGCTTCATATCCCTACGCCGGCATTATCCGGATCAGGTATTGCGGTCGGCGGCTGCTACGGCCACCCTCTCAGCCTGGCTTCCCAAGCTCCCGCCAGAATCGGTATTCGGTTTTGACGCACCCTAACACACCCCAGGCGATTGGTCAACGCCGCACGTCGTCTCATCCGCACGCGCTCTTTCAAACCAATCCGCCCCCGGTCATTGCGAGCGTAGCGTGGCAATCTCGTCGCCGTAGCGACGGCGTTTCGCCGACGTGTTTACAACCTCATCGAGATTGCCACGTCGCTGTGCTCCTCGCAATGACAGATTAAAGTGGGTACGCGCGAGCCCTTCGGGCCAGTTGCGCGCCTCCCCAACCGCTGATAATCTGATTTGGCCATGTTTTCGATTTTCAAACGTAACCGCAACCAGGTTAACCGTAACCAAACCGATGCCGCTGTAAAACGCAGTCGCGACAGCTGGTTTGGCCGCATCCGCAACCTGCTCGGCTCAGCGCAACTCGACGAAGCGGTGTGGGAGGAGATCGAAGAAACCCTCATCTCCGCTGACGTCAGCGTTTCCACAACCATGACGGTCCTGGACGAACTGCGCCGCGACATGCGTGCCGGGCGCGCCGCCGATGCTGATTCCGCCGTCCGCCGCCTGAAAGAATTGCTATCAGCTGAGCTATCGGAGCAGTCCGATGCCGACGCCTGGCTGGACGATGACACCATTGCCCCTCCCTACGTGATCCTGATGTGCGGCGTGAACGGGGTCGGCAAAACCACCAGCATCGCCAAACTGGCCCATCATTTTCGGGGCGCCGGCAAGAAGGTCGTGCTGGGCGCTGCCGACACTTTCCGGGCCGCCGCCGAGGAACAGTTGGAGATACTGGGGGAGCGGGTCGGTGTGGACGTAGTCAGCCATCAGCCTGGCGCCGACCCGGGAGCAGTGGCCTACGACGCCTGGCAGGCCGCCCGCGCCCGGGGCGCCGACATCCTGATCGTGGATACCGCCGGACGGTTCCACACCCGTCACAATCTGATGGACGAACTGCAGAAGATTCGTCGAGTGATCAACCGCCTCGACGAAGCGGCGCCCCACCAGGTCCTGTTGACCCTGGACGCAACCACCGGCCACAACGGGCTGGCCCAGGCCCAGGCATTCACCGAGGCGGTGGGGTGTACCGGCATATTTCTGGCCAAACTGGATGGCACGGCGCGAGGCGGTATCGTGCTATCGATTCGCCGCGAACTGGGAGTCCCCATCCTGTTCATCGGCACCGGCGAGGGCCTTGACGACATCGCCCCATTTGACCCGGAGGGTTTCGTCGACGCCCTCCTTGCGCCGACGGCCTGACCTGCCGACCCGCCAATAGACCGTGCAGGACGTCCTCGCCTGGCTCATCGCGCTCCGGGTGATATCGTTGGTGGCCTTCCCGGTGGCGCACCTGCTGCTCGGGAGGCTGGCCGACCGGGGTTGGGCCGTCTCGGGCACCCTGGGATTGCTGTTCCTGGCCTGGGTCACCTGGATGGGCGGCAGCATCGGCATCCTGCCCAACTCCGCCGCCGGCATTGCCGCCGTGCTTATCGTGATGGCGGTCGGCTCCGTATGGCTGGCCTACCGTCAGCGCGCGGAACTGACCGATTTCTTCAGGCGGCGGTGGACGGTGGTGGTAACCACCGAGTTGGCGTTTCTGGCAATGTTCGCCTGCTGGGCCCTGGTCGTCAGCGAGGCGCCGGCGATCAACCACACCGAAAAACCCATGGATTTCGGCATCCTGAACGCCATCGTCCAGGCCGACGGCTTTCCTCCCGACGACCAGTGGCTGGCCGGCCACAGCGTCGCCTACTACTACGGCGGACATTACGTCTACGCCATGTTGACCACGTTGAGCGGTGTTCCCCCCCACATTGCCTACAACCTTGCCGTCGCCACCGTGCCCGCACTGCTGGCGACCGGGCTGTTGGGGCTGGTGTACAACCTGCTGCGTTTTGCCGGAGCCAGGGTCATGCCGTCACTGGTCACGGGCCTGTCGTCGGCCGGCGGGATATTGCTGTTGGGCAACCTGACCGGGCTGCTGGAATTGCTCCACGTGCGAGGCCTGGGCGGACCGGGTTTTTGGCAGTGGATAGGCGTCAAGGGACTGGAGGCGCCGGCCGGAACCGCCGGATGGCTACCGGACGGTTTCTGGTGGTGGTGGCGGGGCACCCGCGTGATCGACACCCTGGGAGCGGACGGGACATCCCTTGACTACACGATCACCGAGTTTCCGTTCTTCAGCTTCCTGCTGGGCGACCTGCACGCCCACGTTACGGCGCTGCCGTTCCTGGTTCTCGTGCTATCGCTGACCTTGGCGCTGCTGGTGGCGCCGGAACCGCCCGGACTGGACTGGTTGCGGCGGAGACCGTGGGAAGCCGGTGTGCTGGCGCTGTCCGTGGGCGCGCTGGCGTTCATCAACACCTGGGACTGGCCGGTCTACATCGCCATCGTAGCCATGGCGGCGATTGCCCGCTGGTTTGCCTGGTGGACGATGCCCACCGGCCAATTGGATTCGCCCGACGGGAGGTTGGGTAGTGCCCTCGCCGGTTCGGTCGGAAGGGCCGTCATTTTGGCTATCGGGTTGGCGTCGGCGGGCCTGGTGCTGTACCAGCCGTTTTACCTGTCCTTTGACAGCCAGGCGCAGGGAATTCTTCCGGTAGTGGGGCCTGCTACGCGACCGATACACTTCCTGCTGATGATGGCTGTGCCCGCGTTGCTGGCCGCTGGATTGGTCGCCCGTGTCCTGCTGGAGGTTGGCTGGCTTGCGCTGAAGCTGCGGAGTATCGCGTGGGCAATGCTGGCGGCGAGCTTGGTGCCGTTCCTCCTCTGGCTGGTGGCCGTGGGACTTCGGTTGTCGGTGTCTCCAGACGACGTCCAACTTGCAGACGGCATCGTGGTACGCCGGCTAATGCTGGCATTGCCGTTGTTGCTTATGGGTGGGTTCGCCTCGTATGCGGCCCTGGCGTTGATCGTGGGGCGGCGTCCCAATCAGTGGCTGATTTTCGCGTTGCTGCTCTCGGCCGCCGGATTCTACCTGCTGGCCGGCGCCGAGTTATTCCACATCGCCGACCAGTTCGGCAACCGCATGAACACCGTGTTCAAGGTGTACTACCAGGCGTGGCTGCTGCTCGGGATTGCCGGAGCGGTGGGCATCTATTACATTGTGGTCGCTCCGTTGCTAAGGAGCAGCTGGGACCTGCGCCTGGCATCCCTGAAAGCCATCGGGGTCGTTTATGCCGTGGCAGTATTAGTCCTGATCGTGGCTGCCGGATTCTATCCCGTCGGAGCCGTGGTGGAGAGAACCGGCTGGGGTAGATCAGGGGAGAGCTGGGCGGACAACACGCTGTCGGGGCTGGCATACCTGGAAGCCGACTCCCCGGACGAACACGATGCCATCGTCTGGTTGAGCGCTCCCGCCCGCGGCGGGAACATTGTGGAGGCGGTGGGTGACGACTACACCGATTATGGCCGCATAGCGGCGTCCACCGGTCGACCAACGTTACTCGGCTGGCGAGGCCACGAAAGGCAATGGCGCGGCGACGACAGCGCCTTTGCGGGACGAGAGGATGACATCACGACTATCTACACCAGCGAAAACGCGGACGACGTGCTGGTTTTGCTACGACGTTACGCCGTCCGTTGGGTCGTGGTCGGTCCACGCGAATTGTCCACCTACGGCAGCGACGTCAAATCCCGTGCGTCGGGATGGGCGGACGAAAGCTGGCTTGAGGAAGCCTTTACCACGAACAGCATCACCATCTACGAAGTTATAAACTAGTCGACCAATAAACAACGGCTGACAAGGAGGCCACTCATGGAATTCGGCGACGTCAAGCATTTCTTCCAGGGCAACCACCGGGGCGTGATCAACACCTTTCGCAACGACGGTACGGCCCAGACCAGCATCGTGGTCTGCGGCGCTTCGCCCTTCGACGGCGACGACGCTCCCATTTTCGTCACCGTGCGCGGAACTTCCTACAAGGTCCGCAACCTGCGCCGCAACCCGCGGTGCAATGTCATGGCGGTGGCCGAAGACTGGCGACAGTTCGCCGTGGTGGAAGGCATCGCAACCCTCACCGACTACCACAACACCGAGGCCGAAGACATGCGCGTGCGGCTGCGGGATGCCTTCATGGCCTGCGGCGACAACGAACACCCGAACTGGGAGGAATACGACCAGGCCATGGTCGCGCAGGACGCCGTAATCGTGGTGGTCCAGCCCCAGCGGGTGTACGGACTCATCCGGTAGACGTCGCCTACTCGTCCAAATCCAGCGCTCCCTGGGCCGACGGGGGAGCGCCGTCTTCCCTGGGTTCGCCATCGGTTACGGTGGCAACCCCAGCTGGGTTGTCGAGCAGGGCCAGCAGGCCGCCCTCATCCAGTACCGGCACGCGCAACCGTTCGGCGGTGGCCAGCTTGGTGCCCGGCGCAGCGCCGGCCACCAGCCAGCTGGTCTTGCGCGACACCGACGATGACGTGGCGGCGCCCAGGGCCTTTACCCGGCCCTCTGCCTCCCGGCGAGTCATGGCAGACAACGTGCCCGTAATCACGAAAGTCAGGCCCTTCCAGGGCAACGCCGACGTGTCCACCGGCGCCAGTTCCTGCCAGAGCTTCACGCCGGCGGACCGCAACCCGGCGATGGTCTGCTGGTTGCTCTCGGCGGCAAAGTAGTTGACGATGCTCTCGGCGATGCGCGGCCCCACTCCGTCAATCTCGGTGAGATCCCCCACATCGGCGGCGGCGATGTCGTCGATGCTGGCGTAACGGCCGGCTAACAGGTCGGCCACCTCTGCGCCCACATGCAATATGCCCAGGGCAAACAGGATGCGCGCCAGTGGCCGCGTCCTGCTGGTCTCGATGTTGTTCAGGATGCGCGTCGCCAGGCGGTCGCCCATCCGGTCCAGCGCGGTGAGTTGGTCCTTGGTCAGCAGGTAGAGGTCCGAAACGTCGGCAACCAGACCCTGCTCAATCAGAATGCGGCACCACTGCTCGCCCAGGCCGTCGATGTCCATGGCGCCGCGACTGACGAAATGCTTCAGCGACTCAAAAAACTGGGCGGGGCACGCGGAATTGGGACACCGGTGCATGGCGTCCCCTGCTTCCTTGACGACCGCGGTGTCGCACACGGGACAATGGTTGGGCATCCGGAAAATGGCCAATGATTCCCGTCCGGGAACGTCCACGGGCCCGATGATGTGGGGTATCACGTCGCCGGCCCGCTCGATCACCACTACGTCGCCGATCCGGATGTCCTTCCGGTGTATATCCTCCTCGTTGTGCAGCGACGCATGCTGCACCGTGGCCCCGCTCACCACTACCGGCTCCAATATGGCCTGGGGGTTGAGGCTGCCGGTGCGCCCCACGTTGATAATGATGTTCAGCAACCGGGTGGTAGAACGTTCCGCCGGGAATTTGTAGGCTATCGCCCAGCGCGGCTCCCGGCCGGCAACGCCCAGGGAGTTTTGCTGGGCGAGGCTGTCTACCTTCACCACCAGGCCGTCCGCCTCGTAATTCCAATCGTGACGGCGTTCCAGCATCTCGTCATAGTAGGCGCAGACCTCGTCGACCGTATCGAAGGTGCGGTTCAACGGATTGATGCGGAAGCCGCAGGAAGCCAGGGCTTGCAACGCTGCCCACTGGCCGGCCGGCATGGGAGCGTCACCGGCGTCGTTCAGGCTGTACACCCACATCTGCATGTTCCGGCTGGCGGTAACCTTTGGGTCCAGCTGACGGATGGTCCCGGCCCCCGTGTTGCGAGGATTGGCGTACAGCTGCTCGCCCAATCGTTCGCGCTCCTCGTTCATACGCTTGAAACTATCCAGCGGCAAATACACCTCGCCGCGTACTTCCAGCTCGGCCGGCGGGTGGCCCGAGAGCGTCAGCGGAATGCTGCGGACCGTTCGCAGGTTGCTCGTAACGTCTTCGCCGGTTTGGCCGTTGCCCCGCGTCGCCCCCTGGACAAATCTTCCGTTGCGGTAGGTGAGGCGCACGGCGAGGCCGTCGATTTTCAGCTCGGTCACCATGCGGAATGATTGCCCGTCCAGCAAGTCGGTGACCCTCCGGTGCCACGTCTCCAGATCATCCCGGCCGAACGCATTGGACAGGCTGAACATCGAAATGGGATGCTCGACTTGGGTAAACCCGTCGGACGGTTCTCCGGCGACCCGCTGAGTGGGCGAATCGGCGGATCGGCACGCCGGAAATTCGGCTTCCAGGCGCCGCAACTCCTCCATCAGCGTGTCGTACTGTCCATCGCCGATCACCGGGGCATCTTCGTTGTAATAACGATCGGAATGGTATCGGAGTTGGACGTGGAGTTGACGGGTTCGGGCGAAGGGGTCACGCGCCACAGGCACGTCCTGGCTCAGCCCGGTGTAGTACGGTTCGGTAGATTTCGCGCTCATCATCGTCATCCTGCGGCTGCTCATGCGTACCCACTTTGTCATTGCGAGCGTAGCGTGGCAATCTCGTCTCGTAGCTACGGCGGTTCGCCGATGTGTGTTCAACCTCATCGAGATTGCCACGTCGCTGTGCTCCTCGCAATGACAGATTAAAGTGGGTACGCGTGAGCCTGCGGCTGGTATTCCGTAGTCGAATTAGTATAGCCCGGTGGGTGGGCCGGCGGCCACGCACACCACACTGAATCCGGTTTGAGTTGCGCCTCCGGGCCTGCTGGGATAGACTGATTCGCACCCTCGTATACCTGATACGACAGGAGCCAACTTCGTGACCACCATTACCCCTACTCCGGAAGAAGCTCGTACGCAAATCGTCAGCATGGTGCGCGATTTCGTCCGCCGGGAGGTCGAACCGGTCGCCGCCCAACACGACGCCGAGGACACGGTACCGTACGACCTCATCAACACCATGAAGGGGCTGGGGCTGTTCGGCATCACCATACCGGAAGAGTACGGCGGGATGGGTCTGGATTACACGACCTTTGCCATGATTTTCGAGGAGATCAGCAAGGGTTACATGGCCCTGACCGGGACCCTGGGCACCCACCACATCCTGGCCTACGTGTTGGCCAACTACGGCACCCAGGCCCAGCGCGACCAGTTTTTGCCCCGTCTCGCCACTGGCGAAATCCGCGGCGGTCTGGCCCTCACCGAACCCAGCGGCGGCAGCGATGTGGGAGCCCTGCAAACCCGCGCCGTCAAGGACGGCGAGGAGTACGTGGTCAACGGCTCCAAGATGTTCATCACCAATGCGGAATCCGGCGACGCCTTCTGCCTCCTGGCCCGCACTGACCCAGACCCGTCGATCAAGCACCGCGGGTTGTCTGCCTTCGTCATCGAAAAGAACGGCGATCCGGGTTTCAAGGTGGGACGCCACCTGGAGAAACTGGGCTACCGCGGCCCGGAAACCTGCGAACTGTTCTTCGAAGATTTCCGCATCCCGGCTGACAACCTCATCGGCGGCGAGGAGAACGTGGGATTCGGCCAGGTCATGAGCGGGCTGGAAACCGGCCGTATCAACGTGGCCGCCCGCGCCGTCGGAGTCGCCCAGGCCGCTCTGGACGCCTCGATGCGTTACGTCCAGCAGCGGGAAACCTTCGGCCAACCCATCGGCCAGCACCAGGCCATCCAGCTGAAAATCGCCGACATGGCCACCAAGATTCAGGCGGCCCGCCTGCTGGTCTACGACGCCGCTGCCAAGAAAGACAGCGGAGACCGCATTGACCTGGAATCGGGCATGGCCAAACTCTTCGCCAGCGAGGTTTGCGGCGAGGTGGCCATGGAGGCGATGCGTATCCACGGCGGTTACGGCTACACCAAGGACTTCCCCGTCGAGCGTTACTACCGCGACGCGCCCCTGATGATTATCGGAGAAGGCACCAACGAAATCATGCGCCTGGTAATAGCCCGCCAGCTGTTGAGGCGGCCCGAGTACCAGTTGTAGCCAATCTCAATCACAGCTTCCACAACACTCTGGAATCAATACATGGTCGAATCACAGACCCCCATCCGTCTCACCGAGCTTTCGCACTGCGCGGGTTGAGCGGCCAAGCTTAGCCTTGAGGACCTGGGTCAGGTCCTGAGTTACGTTCCCCTGCTCCGGCACCCCGATCTGCTGGTGGGCGCCGAGACGGGCGACGATGCCGCGGTGTATCGCATCAACGACGAAACCGCGCTGATCGTTACGGTGGATTTCTTCCCGCCCATAACCGATGATGCCTACGAATTTGGGGCCATCGCCGCCGCCAACTCGCTCTCCGACGTGTACGCCATGGGCGGCAAACCCCTCATTGCGCTCAACATTGTGGGATTCCCGGCGGAACTGGACAAGGAGATTCTCGGTCACATTCTCCAGGGCGGTTACGCCAAGGCCGCTGAGGCCGAATGTCTGATCGTCGGCGGCCACACCGTTGACGACCCCGAACCGAAATACGGATTATCGGTAATAGGCGTCGTCGAACCCGGCAAACAGGTCAGCAACGCCAACGCTCAACCCGGCGATGTGCTCGTCCTGAGCAAACCCATCGGGACCGGCATCATCACCACCGCCGGCAAACAGGGGTCGGCAGACCCCGACGTAATGGCCGGCGCCGTGGCGACCATGGCGGCGCTGAATCGTCCCGCCGCCCAGGCGATGATGCGGGTGGGCGTCAACTCGGCCACCGACGTTACCGGCTTCGGCCTCATGGGTCACTTGAAGAGCATGGTGCGCGGCAGCGGCGTCGCCGCCGAAATCAACCTGTCCTCAGTGCCCCTCCTGCCGGGCGTTCGCGAACTGCTGGACGCCGGCATCGCCCCTGGCGGCACCCACCGCAATGTCAGCAGCGTCGCTGACACCGTGACGTGGAGCGACAGTTTGACCGAGCAGGACAAACTCCTGATCTGCGATGCACAAACGTCGGGCGGATTGCTGATATCGATTCCGGCGGCGCGACAGCAGGACCTGGTCGATGCCCTGCTTGATGAGGGCGCCCAGTGCGCCGCCGTGGTGGGACGTATCACCGCCGGTCCCGCCGGCTCCATAACCTGCAACTCCTGACCGCTTCGGCAGGTTTCCGGCCACATTCCGCGACTTGAGAGAGCCTTACCATGACTACATCCAACCCGAGCCAGCAGCAACCGGCGACCGGCCAGCCTGAATTCGGCCTGAAACGGCCCGACCAGGTCAAGACGGCCCCGTCGGCGGGTGAGCGGGTCCCACCGGGCCAGTTCGTCGCCAAAACCTTCCCGGTATTGACCTACGGGGAAACCCCGGAAATCGACCTCTCCACGTGGCGATTCCGCGTCTGGGGTCTGGTCGAACGAGAGTTGATCCTGGATTGGCAACAGTTCTGCGACCTGCCCTGGATATCGGTGGGCGCCGATTTCCACTGCGTCACCCAATGGTCTGCCCTTGGTCAGACCTGGGGAGGCGTTGCGGTTTCGGCGCTGCTGGCCGACGCTGGAATCAAGCCGGAAGCCCAGCACATCATGGCCCATTGCTTCGGCGACTACACCACCAACATACCGCTGGATCTGGCCCTGTCCGAGGGGTTGTTGGCTCACCGGCAGAACGGCGAGGAAATTGGCAAGGACCACGGTTGGCCCCTGCGGCTGGTGATTCCCAGTCGTTACGGCTGGAAATCCGCAAAGTGGGTTAGCGGTATCGAGGTGATGGCAGAAGATGCCCCCGGCTTCTGGGAACAACGGGGCTATAACAACAATGCCGACCCCTGGCTGGAGGAACGATTCTGGCCGGAACTGACCAAGTGACCCCCAAAGATGACCCTGACGAACATTGAGCCAGAAAAAGGCCGCCGGCATTCACGCCCGCGGCCCCATTCATGGCCGGGAAGTCGAAGCGGTTACGCGGCCTTCATCAGCCCTTCCTCGTGATCCGCCATCGGGACGGCAGTCTGCGGCTGGTCGACTATCTCGAAGGCGTCCGTGGGCGCATCCAGATCTCGTTGCAAACCACACTGGAGGCAACTGATATACATCCCATAGATGTCCCGTCGCAGTTCCAGATCGCCGCGGCATTTGGGGCAGGCGTTGAATTTGAGCTTCATGGTGGCCTCCTTATTGGATTTCAGATTTTCCGGTATTCGAGGGATGCTCAAACGCCGGTTGGTCGTACCGGTTGCTGTGTACATATACGGCAAGGTCGGGATTTCGGATTCGTCGGCGCCACCGATTGACTGGTCTCACAAAAGTGCATCGGCGCTTCTGCGGTTCCGATAATAAGACTTGATATGAAGCATGTCAAGTGGTATTATGCTGATTAACCCAATATATTAAAAATTCACGGGACGAACCAGGGCATCCGCCACGTTTTACCCGTTATACCGGATCCCCATCGAGTCCCACCCAGGAGACACAGCGCCATGCAACGGCGATCGTCCCGCAACCACAACTCCTCCCCACCGTCACCGGAAGCGTATCCTGTTCCGGCGTTCACCGCGCCCCAGGATTGGAACACCGATCCCGCTGCGTCGTTGACCGAAGCGCCAGGCAACAGCAGAAGGAACCAGCCCACGGCGCGCGGCCCTGCGGTAAATGCCGAAATGGAGGGGGTGTACATCATTTCCGTAGCCGCCCGGCTGCTTGAAATGCACCCCCAAACCCTCCGCAAGTACGAGCGTTTGGGCCTGATCCAACCGGTCCGCACGGTTGGCATGCTCCGACTATACTCGCGAGATGACCTGCGTACGGTGATGCTCATTCGACACCTGATGGACAATCTCGGACTGAACCTGGCCGGCGTCGAGTTCGCCCTCAACCTGGTGAATAATCTCGACGTTTTTTCCCGACGTTTATCCCGTGCAACCGGTGACACGGACTTCGCTGCCCGCGTCCGCGAAGAAGTCGCCCTGCTCTGTCGCAGCCTCAGCCTCCCGTCTCCGGTACCATAACGACAATACGATGCATAATCCTGACCAGGAACCCCAAATGACCAATGAACACGATAGTCCTTGCCGAAACGCCAACCCGCCGGAAGACGCGAACCCTTCGGAAATGATGGGCG
This sequence comes from Dehalococcoidia bacterium, assembly GCA_965220105.1. Taxonomy (GTDB): domain Bacteria; phylum Chloroflexota; class Dehalococcoidia; order Lucifugimonadales; family UBA3495; genus Bin87. The sequence continues at coordinate 2,162,840 of OZ244811.1, forward strand.
CTGCCGCCGACCCCGAAGCAGTCGAGGCCGCCGGCGCTGACCCGCCCCCAACCCCCGAAGCCCCGATGACGCCGGCGGCGGAAGCATCCATGCTGCGGGCCGCTCTGGCGGAGGCCAACGAGGAAATCGCGCGGCAGGCCGACGCCGTTCAGCGAGGTCAGGCCGACCTGGCAAATCTGCGTCGCCGCCACGACGAAGAGCGCGTCTCCATACGCGAACAGGCTAACAGTCGCCTCCTGGTGCAGCTGCTCCCTATCGTTGACGAGTTGGACCTGGCGGTCAACCATTTGGGCAACGGCGGCGATGAACCGCCCCAAGAGGGTGTCAACCAATCCTGGACTGATGGCGTGCGACTAATTCAACGCAAACTCGCGGCATTCCTGGAATCCCAGGGCGTTACCCGCATCGACTCATTGGGCGAACCCTTCAACCCGGAATTGCACGAAGCGGTCGGCATCGCTCAGGTGAGCGCTGCCGAATCCGGGTGTATCGTAGAAGTGCTGCGACAGGGTTATCGCCTGCACAACCGGGTTGTGCAGGCCGCCCAGGTCGTGGTGAATCAATAGCAATTGGACCGGGCCCCGGCCCGCGCGTAGACTTAAAACCAAATTTAGGAGAATCAACAATGGCAAAAATTCTTGGCATCGATCTCGGCACTACCAACTCGGTAGCTGCGGTTATTGAAGCTGGCGAAGCCGAGGTGGTGGAAAACGCCGAAGGCAACCGCATCACACCGTCGGTGGTGGCGGTAAACGCGCGCAGTGGCGAGCGGTACGTGGGACAGGTCGCCAAGCGCCAGGCGGTCACCAACCCGGAGAACACGATCTTCTCGGTGAAACGCCTGATGGGTCGCCGTTACGACGAACCAGTAGTTCAGGATGCCGCCAAACGCCTGCCCTATAAAATCGTTGGCGGCGACAACGGCGACGCCCACGTGGAGATGTCGGGCCAGTCCTATGCTCCGCCCCAAATCTCCAGCATGGTCCTGCAGAAAATTCGGCAGGACGCTGAAGCCAAACTGGGTGAGACCATTACCCAGGCCGTGATCACGGTCCCGGCTTATTTCAACGACTCCCAGCGCCAGGCCACCAAGGACGCCGGCACCATAGCCGGCCTGGACGTCCTGCGGATCATCAACGAACCCACCGCATCGTCCCTGGCCTATGGGATCGACAAGCAGCAGACCGATTCCACGATCGCCGTGTTTGACCTGGGCGGCGGCACCTTCGACATCACGATCCTGCAATTGGGCGACGGCGTATTCGAGGTGTTGTCCACCAACGGCGACACCTTCCTCGGCGGGGACGACTTTGACGACGCCATTTTGAACTGGCTGGTCAACGAATTTCGCGCCGAAACCGGCATCGACCTCACCCAGGACCGCATGGCGTTGCAGCGACTGCGCGATGCCGCGGAAAGGGCCAAGATTGAGTTGTCCAGCACCCTGGAAACCGAAATCAACCTGCCGTTTATCACTGCGGACGCCAGCGGCCCCCAGCACCTGGTCAAGCCGTTGAGTCGCTCCCGCCTGGAACAGTTGGTCGGCAACCTGATCGACCGCACCGAGGGCCCCTGCCGCCAGGCAATTTCCGACGCCGGCGTGGCCTCCGGAAGCATCGACGACGTCATCCTGGTGGGCGGCATGACGCGCATGCCCTCGGTACAGTCCAAGGTCCAGCAGATTTTCGGTCGTGAACCTTCCCGCTCCGTCAACCCGGACGAGGCCGTTGCCCTGGGCGCCGCCATCCAGGCCGGAGTGCTCGGCGGCGAAGTCGGTGACATCGTCCTCTTGGACGTGACACCGTTGACCCTGGGCATCGAAACCCTGGGCGGCGTCACGACGGCGCTCATCCCGCGCAACACCACCATTCCTACCAAGAAAACAGAAACGTTCACCACCGCCTCCGATTCCCAACCCAGCGTCGACATTCACGTCCTGCAAGGTGAACGGCCCATGTCCGCTGACAACAAGACCATCGGTCGGTTCATGCTGGACGGGATTCTGCCCGCGCCCCGGGGGATGCCCCAGGTTGATGTTACCTTCGACATCGACTCCAACGGCATCCTCAGCGTATCCGCCCAGGACAAGGGAACCGGCAAAGAGCAGCGCATCGTCATCCAGACCAGCAGCGGCCTGTCCCAGGAGGACATCGACCGCATGATGTCTGAGGCCCAGGCCAACGAGGAAGCCGACCGCCAGCGTCGGGCCGAAATTGAGACGCGGAACCAGGCCGATAGCCTGGCCTACTCGGCGGAACGGCTGCTCACCGAGCACGCCGAGACCCTGCCCGTCGATCTGAAAACCGAGGCTGACGGGAAGCTGGCGGCGCTCCGATCCGCCATCGAGACTAACAACCTGCCCCAGATGCAAACGGCAATGAACGAGCTCAACGACGTCCTGCAACGCGTGGGGCAGGCGGTGTACAGCCAGCCCGGCGCCGGGGGCCCGGGGGGCCCGGGCACATCCGGCGACACCGGAGGCGATCCCGACGACACCATCGAGGGAGAGTTCCGCGAGGTATAGGCAACGTCGCCGCCCGCCAACTCAGGAGAGCCGGAAGCTGGCCGATCCAATGTGGTCGCCCAGCTTCCCCGCAATCCGGTGGCAGACACCCAGCGTATGGAAAAGTAACACCGGGGGAGCGAACGGGCCGAAACCGCGCATTACTTTGGGCAATGCTGCACGAAATGTTGCCGCGGCGTAAAACCCTTGTAAACTATCGCCGCAACGATGTTAATCGGTCGCAAAAGTGCTATAATGGCCTTGAGCTCAAGGTCTGGTGCGGGCCAACGTCCCGCCGGATACAGGGGGGAATTGTAATGAGCGCATCACAAAGAGAAGAGGCCGAAGTCGGCGGTTTGGAGACCGAAAACTCCGTAGCGAGCGCCGCGCCTATCGGAGTCGATGGGCAGGCTGGTCCCCAGGTGGAGGATTACGATCTGGAAGCGCTGACTCCGCTCCAGGCCCACTACCTGGAAACCCTGCGACAGCTGATCGCGGTAAAGAACGAGTACCAGACCGCTCCCGAATTCGAGGCATGGATGATGGATGCCATCAAGCGATCCATCTATTCCGCTCTGCGTGATTGCATTGAGGCCAATATCGGGGACATCGCCAAGGAACTGCTGAATCGGGAACATCAGGTCAACTAGCCCGGGGAATAAACGGGCCGGCGGGATACGGAGCACGGTACCCGCCGGCCCTTCGTCGCAGGTGTGCTTGATTCCGACTGGCCCTGGCCCCAGACCCTCCCACATTCTTGGGCGTCCGATCCCCCAGGGTTTGACAGCGGTTTTCGACGCTGTGCTATACTCCGATTGTTACCTGACGCCGAGGTGGTGGAAATGGTAGACACGCGGTCTTGAGGGGGCCGTGGGCTTTCGCTCGTGTGGGTTCAAGTCCCGCCCTCGGCACCAACCCACTTATTGAATATGGCGGCAGACCGCATCTCAAACACTGCAACCCTCTAAAGTCCAGATACGGGGCGACGTAGCCAAGTGGTTAAGGCGGAGGTCTGCAAAACCTCTATTCGGCGGTTCGAATCCGCCCGTCGCCTCCATTTTCCCCAGCAAACAGTCTGACCGCACGACGATATCTGCTTGCGCCAGCGCCCACCAACGCCGGGTCTGCGTTATCACCGCCGCGCTGTGCCGTGATGCAAAACATCGTTGCGCGGTTTCGTTCTCACCAGTGCCGAGGTGGCGAAAGGGTAGACGCGGCGGACTTAAAATCCGCTACCTCCCTGGAGGTGTGTGGGTTCGATTCCCTCCCTCGGCACCATATTTCCTGGTGACAGGAGTTTCAAGTAGGGATTCCTTACCGCCGGCGGCTCCCCTTGGGATTTCCCGCCTGCTGGTACCGCCATTCGAGCAAGTTTTTGGCGATTTCACACCGTATGGTACCCGATCTTACCAAATCGTACGCGACCTACGCATCGGCCTGAACGAGATCACTTCGAACCTGTCTGAATCCTGCGGGTGGCCGCTGGTTGACTCCCTTCCTGGTATTGGGACAAACCGCGAACCGATATGCTAACCTACGGCGATGATTCCAAGCGCGAAGCTTTCCTGGCCGCTATCGAGCGAGCCCGAGGGGATGGCCTGTCCCCAGCCGAAATGGCCAGCATGATCACCGCCGCCGAACACGAAACACGCACCACCAATGGCGCCCGTCCTACCGAGTCGGACGATGTCATCTACGAGCCCGGCAACCTGCCCGAGGGCCTGATCGACCTGCCGAGCGCCAGCAAAAAGTACGGGATTTCCGTGGTGACGCTCCGCAGCTGGGTGCAACGGGGCAAACTTCCACGCTTGGGCCGCCTTCGCGCTAGAGCCGCTGGTGGCGGTTACATCGTTACTGACGAAGCCCAGATCCCGTATTGTCGAGATAATCCCCGAAAACGTGGTCCAAAAGGTTTCGCATCGCCTTGACAATTTCGCATCGCCTAGTCTAGTCTAGCCTCCAGCAAAACGCTGGAGGTTTTTTTATGGATTGCACAAAGTGCGGGGAGCCCATCGCGGGCGACCGCTACGAAAACGCCGTCGCGATCTCCGAACGGCGTGGCTGGCCGGCGCACGTGGATTACGTCCACTTCGAATGTGTCGACGATCCGGCCCACCTCCGTACTGACCAGTTTCAGAAGTGGGCTGCGCATGAGATCCAACAGATCAAGGGCGCGGCCAGCGCTCAGGTCCACAACCATAACGACCTGGTGGATGCGCTGGAGGAGCGCCACCCGGGTACCAGGGTCGCCTACGAGCAGATCCTGATAGGGGAAAATAGGAACGCCGTCGCAGGGCTGCACTCCCCACGACGGCTGACTCAAAAGAGCAAGAGGAGTCTAACACATGACCACTCAGAGCCACGTAGCGATCGACACGGACCACGAGGACGAACTCGTCGTCATCAAGGTGCTGTCGGAAATGACCCAGGAGGAACGGTGGGAGCTCACCGAGCTGGGGCGCGAGCGCCTACAGGATGAGAAGAGGAACTGCCGTAAACACCGGACGGTCATCGACGGCCGTTAAACACAAAAGAAACGCGCCGTCTCGGGAGGACTATTCCCGCGGCGGCGCAACGCCAAAAATGCAACAGGAGTCTGCCACAATGACCACACAGAACCACCAAATCATCGACTACTGTCCGGACTGTGAGCTGGAGTATGTGGGCGGCCACTGCGCCCCCTGCCCGCTGTGCCGCCTGAACAACCCCCGCTTCGAAGCGTGGGCGGAACTCCGTGCCGCCGAGCCATACCAGGTCATCGAGCACACGACGCCCGCCATGTTTCAGGACGCCCTGAACCAGGCCATGGCAGAGGGCTGGACCGTGGAGGTCGTCAGGATCGGCCACAGCGAAAACCGCGACGCCGGCGATCCGCTGTACATCGCGGTGCTCCGCCGCGGCGACTACGACCAAGAGTGCCACGTCAAGGCCTTTGCTGCGGACAAGGAGGCCGAGGCGGCCTATCAAAAGAAGCGTCTCGAGATTAAGGCCGAGACGAAGGCGTTCCGAGCCGCCCGGATACAGGAGGCCCGGTCGTGAGCGAGAGCGGGATGAACTCCACCACAGACGGCGGTTACGTCTTCGATTTTGTGGAGTGGCGGAACATGAAACGGGCTGCGCGGGAGGTCGGTCAGGATCCCGCGCTGTTACGGTTCGACTTCGCGGATGATCAGGACCTTCTGATCGTCATGCAGCCCGCCGGACGGTCCGGCGAATACTACGAGCTGGGCTACCTCACGCCCGACCAGCTGAGGGACGCCCTGCGGCTCGCAGGGCTGCTTCCAGATTTGGTCGAGGGGGTATGACATGGCCACCACCACCCCCACGCTCCGGTGCGCCTGGTGCCGGCAGTCGTTCGCCCGTCCGCCCCGCGACACCGCTGATCCCGAAGTCTACTGCAGCCGCCTGCACCAGGACTTTGCCCATATGGTGGCCGAGGGCGAGTTTCCGGCGGTGGACTGTCCCCGCTGCGGCCGCAACGACCTGCGCATCGCCGCGCCCGACTGGGCCATCTGCCAGACCTGCGGCTACCAGACGGACCGGCCGGAACTGGCGCCAGGTCCCATCACGCCCAGGAACATGAACATCAACAACTCCGAGATCAAGGAGCGGCTGGCCAGAGCGGGGGACGTCGCATGATGGCATCCGACCCAACAGGCCGCGACGCCGCTCAAGAGGTGGCGGACGGGCTGAAGCGCAACGGGCATCCGGTGGTTCGCAATACCGAGGGGCATTGGGCTACCACCACGGCCATCTGTCACGGCGGAGACAACCGAGACGGCCTCTGGTTCAGGAACGACGGGAACGGCGGCATCATCGCCAATTGCTGGAGCGGCGACCCCGAATGTGATACCAGGACCGCCGCTCCGGCCCTTCGCGCTGCTGCGGGGCTCTCCGAACGGCGACAGGTCAAGGCCGAAGCGAAATGGAGGGAGCTCTGCATCTACCGGCATCCGGAGGGCTACACCTCAAGGCGCGCGGTGCGCTATGACTGGCCCGGGGGCGCGCCGTGTCCGTTGGAGTTTCGCCGCGGTGGCAAGGTGCACCGGTGCGGAGACCCTGAGCGCCACAAGCACATCCAGCATCGGGCGATGAACGACGGCCCCATGCCGGAGGGTGATCGGTACGCCGGCTACCTGCTGCATATCTGGGAGCCACTGCGGACCCCGCACGATCCATCGGTCATCGTCATCACTGAGGGAGAGAAGGATGCGACCGCCGTGCGCGACGACGATTGTGTTGCTGCCTCATACCTGGGCGGCAGTGGAAAAGCCGGCGACGCCGACTACCGCGACGTGGCCGGCAAGATCGTCGTGGTCTGGGGCGATGACGACGCCAAGGGACGTCGCGCAAACGCCTGGGTCATCCGCCGCACCTGGGAAGCCGGGGCAGTACACATCTATTTGGTACCGGAGCCAGGCGGAGAGACCAGCCACGGAGCGGCCGATGTTTCCGCCGGCGAACGCGCCGACGTCGTCATCGCCGCGCTGGACGGCTTCGACCTGGCGGCATCGGAGCCTCCGGTTCCCCAACCGGAACCGAAAGAGTCAAATGGCCCGGGCCGTCCGCAGCAATACCATGAGGACGAATACATCGTACACCGGCGCAACTCCCGGCCTCAGCATTGGTGGGAAGAGCTGGCCGAGCGGGGCGTTCCGGCACATCTGCGTCCCGATTGGGGCAGCAAGGCGTCGTATCAGGACAGCCTTCGGGTACTTGAGTACCAGGGCGACCGCATCCTCCGCGTGGGACGGGAGGTGTACCTGGCCGAGTCGAGCACCGGGCTGTGGCAGCTCATCCAGAACGGGTCCAGCGGCCTCGACATGCTGCCGTTGATCCGCGAGGCCCGGCGCGTGGCAATCGGCGACGTAAAGGCTCGTTTGACCGGGTTGTCCTATTCCACCATGGATTACGAGGACGCGCTTCGCACCATGACCTCCGCCTTCAACAACGGCCGGCGCCACGCCGACAATGTGGCCAAGGACGTGGCGAGCCATGCCGCCGCCTACCGTGAGGAGTTTCCCAACGTCATCACCAGCAACCCGGTGCGCTTTGATGACGTTCAGAGCGCCGGCGCATTACCCCTGGCGGGCGGCGCGGCGGCGGCCGGCTACGAATGGGCCACGGGCCGGATCTTCACGGCGGACGAAATGCGCCGCACCCTGATCCGCTCCAGGGAGTGGCACATCGACCCGCCGGACTTCAGCATCCTGGACAACCCCACCGAGACCGCCAAGGAGGTTGAGAAGATGGTCCACGACCGTTTTCTCCCGTGGCTGGAGCGGACGGCGGTGTTGATGCTGGGGCCCAACAAAACCCTGGACGCCGTCCGCATCCCGCTGGCCAACTCGGGCAAGTCATCATTCATCGAAGCTCTGGCCAAGGCTTTTCCCGGAGCCATATCGTTTGCGCCCAGTTCGAAGGACCTGGCCGGCGAGAAGGGCGACAACTTCAACAAATTCAGCAAGTACCTCACCATGTCGCTGGTGTACATCGCCGACGAGTGCGACAAGCCACTGCAACCTTATTACGACAGTACCCTGACCGGCCTTCAGTCCGACCGGCTGGAGGTCGAGACCAAGGGGATCGATTCCCGGCCGATGCGCCGGATCGGCAACCTCGTCCTGGTGGGCAACGACTGGCCGGACTGGAACACCGACTCCCCGGGCATGGAAGCCCGGATCGTTTGGGCCTACAACCGCGCCGATGTGACGACTCCCTACACCAAGGACCACCACGACCTCTTGGTGTCCGATGACGGCATCGCGTGGATTCGGGCCGCGGTGCTGTTGACGGCCACCGACTATCTCAGGGCCGCCAATGGCAGCGTGTCGCAAGCCCAGGAGGCCTCCTGCAAGAGCTCCGTGGTGCGCCAGAGCATCGCGGACTGCCTGCACGCCGGCGCAGACCTGGATATGCACGCCCTGCGCCAGGTGGCGGTGTGCACGGGTGATGAGAAGGATTTCATCCTGGCCAAGTCGCTCATGGACGCCGCCGGAGTGGACGCCAGCAAGTACCCCAGCACCAAGCAAAGCCGTTTGCTCCGCCGGGCCTTCAAGAACGCCAGGGACGCCCGGCGAAAGGAAGGCACGGGCTTGTTGGGCGTCCAAATGATCGACTCAGGAAGCGCGGACCAGTAGCCGGGTGTAGGGATGTAGGGTTATCCCCCGAAAATGCGAAAACAAAAAGAAAAAATAATTAACCCCCGCCGAGTGACGAATAATTAATTCTTTTTTTCGTTTCGTGAAATCTGGCAGGTAACCCTACATCCCTACACCCGGCAAGAGCGAGACAGCAGGAAACACGCACGGAGACGGAAATATGACCACCAAACATGTCCCCAAGGTATTCGGCCGGACCGCCAGGTACGGCGGAAAGTGCCTTCACTGCGGCAAGTGGATCACGGCCCAGACCCACAGGCAGTGGCGGCGCCTGACCAAGGGACCATGCCCCCACTGCGGCAAACCGGGATGGTGATGGACGCGCTGAACGTTTATTGCACCGCCTGCCTCGCGGCGCCGTCGGAACCCTGCACGACGATGAGCGGCAGCAAGCGATCGCCGCACGCGCCGCGGGTGCAGCTTGCGTCCCATCCGGACCAGTGTGCGAGTTGCGGAGCCGGTTACGGCGAGCCGTGCCTGAAGTTGTCGGGCGCCATGTCGATGTACCCCCACCGAACGAGGTTGAGGATCCATGCCAATCAGTAAGGACATGGCCCGGCGCTACCCCGCCGACTGGGCGGCCCGCCGCCGGTTCATCATCCAGTACCGCGCTGCTAACCGGTGCGAGTGGTGCCACGCCGCCAACGGCGAACCCCATCCGGCCACCGGCAGCCAGGTGGCGCTCACGCTGGCCCACGTGTGGGACAAGCGGCCGGAACAGGCGTCGCTGCTCAACCTCGCCGCATTGTGCCAACGCTGCCACAACCGGTGGGACGCGGATGACCGGCGCCGGAGCCGAATTCGGCGACGACTGTCCAAGTTGTTGAGGCAGGGACAGTTGCCCCTGCCGTGGCCACCCGCCGTGTCGCTGGCCATGGAACTCTACCAGGCGCTCATCGAGGCCGGACAGCTGTCGCCGCCGGAGGTTCAGCTGGCGATACCGCGGTCCGCCTACGAATACGTGGCTTGAACGAAAACAGGAGATATAGATGACTGACCCGAAAGACGCGAACGACGCCATCACCAACCTGGAGCGGGACCTCCGTGACCTCGGCTGGCGACCGGTGGAGATGGTGGAGCCCAACGCCGGCGTTCCGTTCACCAGGTGGTTCCCGCCGGCAAAGCCAGACCGGCAGTTGCCGGACCGGGAGTTCATCGCCGACCACATGGACTTCCCGCCGCACTCCGAGAAGGGACATGATCCGCTCGGGGAGGACTGCTGAATGACGACGAAAAACCGATGCAACCCACCATGTGGGCCAGACCGCTGCACCAGGTGGAAAGGCCAAATCCTCTGCCGCCTGGACACCCGAGGGGAGAGTGTGATGATCAGGAGCGACGCTATCGCAATCGGAACGTCCAAAGGCCGGTACGAACGAGTCATGCGCAGCCAGAAGCAGGAGCTGCCCTGTGGCCACCGGACTGCCATGGACGAAATCGCCTGGCAACTGGACACGCAGACACCTGCCGATGAGGGCCCGCTCCAGGTGGTGTGCCACGCCTGTATGAGCGCGTGGGTCGCGGCTTCCTCGCGGTCGCGGTAGCAGGAAGACTGGGTGATGATGAGCAAACCGGAATACCGGCCGTGTCCCCACTGCGGCCACCAGCTGAAGGTGCGGCAGTACGTCAGACGGTTCGCGGTCCCATCGTTGCCCGGTGGCTTTCTGCCCAGCCACAACTGCCGGCTGCGGGGCTGCCGGCAGTGCGATCCGAAAGAGGGAGCATCCGGCCACCGGGTGTGTCGCGGCTCCGGAGCGGAAATTTCCAGCGAATAAATGAGCGAGAGCACATACATCTTCGTCGACAACCTGGGCCTGGTGACCTACCGGTTCGTCCTGCCCGACGGCGACGTTCGGGAGTTCGCCGACCTGGAGGAGGGCATCCGCTTTGCTGCCGAGAACGAAGTCTGCGAGGTCGGAGTTGTGTTCCCCGACGGCGACGTCCAATGGCTACTGCACAAAGCAGAGGGCGGCGGAGTTGGTTGAGCTGGAGGTGAAGGAGGCAACGATATGAACCTGCTGCAACACTCCGGACACTACGTTCGCGTGGGCCTCGCGACCTTCTTCACCTGCGTTGCGGGGTGGGAGACGCTCCAGAACGGCTTCCTGGCCACGCACGTGTTGCTCTGGTGGTTGGCTGCGGCGATGTTTGTCGTCGCCGTGGTCATTGAGGGCGTGAGGATCCGCCGTCGAGAACGGGACAGCAGAGAGGAGACCCGATGAGGTGGCCCTGGAACCGGCAGCCCGCCGACACGGACTACACCGAGACTTTGCTGGCGTTGGAGTTGGCGCAACTGGAACTGGACGACGCCAGCGTTGAGGTTGACAACGCCCGCGATGCCCACGCGGCCGCTCTGGCGACGATGCGCGATGCCGCAGGCAAACGGGCCAGGATTGGTCGTGAACTCAGCAGGACCAAAGAAGGGGCTCGGATCTGGCGGAACTGGTTGCGGTATCACCACTGGGGCCGATACATGCACCCGCTCATGCGCCGTCGCTGGAGCGTCGACGAATGACGAAGAGCGGGGGAGCCGAATTGTTGATGCCCACTGAAAGGAGGGGGAGTAATGGCCCGCAAACCGACCACGCGGCGTACTAAGCCCGAATCCACCGAAGCGGTGGGTGCTGGCGTTGACACAAGGGATGATGGGTACGAGAAGGCGAACGGGCTCGGCCCGATTCCAGTAAATGGGGACTAAGGTAGCGTGAGGACGAGATTGATCCTCTGCTACGGAATGATCCGACTGGCAAGCTGAAGGCAACGACAATTATTGACTGGCTGGCCGAGCAGAATCCCGTGTAAACGGCGGCCGCCGAGCGAGGAAGCCACACCCACTTCGCGAGGCGACCGTTGGCGGCATCGTCAGCGGTTGCCCCGGCAGCGCATGGTAGACTACGATCGCTGAATGATACGCGTTTGCTTGAGCGCCGGGTGTCCGCGGTCGAGCTGGCAAATCACCCAACGGAGGTGACTGGTCCAGGATGGGAAGCTCAGTGTTGAAACGGTCCTGCGCGCCCTTGGCGGGTCTTTGGGTAAAGATACTAACCGTGGCCCTGGTGGCCCTGGTGGCCCTGGCCTGCGCCGGCGACGGGCAGACGGAGGAGGCTTTCAGGGTCGGCGTGATGGAATCCCTGACCGGGCCTGGCGAAACCTACGGCACGGTGGCGAACCAGGCTAAGCAGATGGCCGCCGACGAGATCAACGCCGCCGGCGGCATCAACGGGCGACCCCTGGAGCTAGTCGTCGAGGACTCCCAGTGCAGCGCCCAAGGCGCCGTTGTCGCCTATGCCAAGCTCACCGACGTGGACGGCGTGAAGATCATCCTCGGGACCTCGTGCAGCAGTGCGATGCTGGGCGCCGCCCCACTGGCCGAGGCAGACCGGGTCATTCTGTTCTCTGGTCTGGCCAGCAATCCGGACATCGCCAATGCCGGCGACTACATCTTCCGCACCCAGATCAGCGACGTCCAGGTGGGGATCGACACCGGCAACCTGCTCTGGGCCGACGGCATCCGCGAGCTGGCCACCATCACCGAGTCCACCGACTATGCCGAGGGCGTCCGCCGCACCGTGGTGGCGCAGTTCGAAAAGCGCGGTGGCGCGGTGGTGGCCGAGGAGTACTACGCATCGGACGTGACCGATTTCCGAACCCAGCTGAGCAAGCTCGTTGACGGCAAGCCGGACGCGCTGCATCTCGCGCCCCAGTCCGAGTTCGCCGCCGGCGCCATCATCCGGCAGGCCCGCGAGGTTGGCTACGACGGCCCCATCTACGCCGAAACGATTTCGGTCGGCACCACCGCCCTGGACATCGCCGGAGACGCCGCCACCGGGATGAAGGCTATCACGGCTGACCTGGACCCTGACAATCCCAAGGCCGGCGAGGTGCTGACGAACTTTCGGGAGCGCTACAATTACGTCACCCTTCCCTGGCACCTGGGATCGGCCTACGACGACGTGTACATCGCCGCCGAGTGCCTCAAGCAGACCAACGACGACCAGGACGCCGACGGTTTCCGCGACTGCATGTACGCCATTACCTGGAGCGGCGCTATCGGGAGCAATTATAGCTTCGACGACCAGGGTGAGGTCGTGGGACTGTCGGGATTGGTGGTGGTGGAGGTCCTGCCTACCGCCGAGCGTACCGAAGACCGCAAATACCGAGTGCTGGGGCCCGCGCTGAAGCCGTAGCGTCGTCCTTCTTGCCAGAAAGCTAGTATTGAGTCAATCCTGTATTGGCAGGTGAAGCGCGGGGCGGGCCAGGGTTGTTACGCTGACTGGCAAGCAGTGGTGCGGGAGGTGCGACATCCATGGTTCAGGAGCAATACGCAGTACGGTTGTCGTCGGAAGATCAGGAGCAGTTGCGGGGATTGATCCACAGTGGACGGCATTCCGCTCGGGTGATCAATCGGGCGCGCATCCTGCTCAAGTCCGACGAAGGCTGGAGTGCCCCCCAGGTGGCGGCGGCCCTGGATACGTCGCAGCGCACGGTGTTCCGCACCAAACGGCGGTACGCCGAAGAGGGGTTGGAGGGCGTGCTGCACGACCATCCCCAAGCCAACCGGTATCGCAAGCTGGACCATCGGGGCGAAGCCCACCTAATTGCGCTGGCGTGCAGCGACGCGCCCGAAGGCCATGAGCACTGGACCCTGCGGTTGTTGGCTGGCAAGGTGGTGGAGTTGGGATTGGCGCCATCGCTGTCCTACGAGACGGTCAGGCTCAGGCTCAAAAAACACCCTCAAGCCGTGGCGGAAGCAGCAATGGTGCATCCCGAAAGTAGGCGGCGAATTCGTGGCGGCCATGGAGGACGTGCTGGACCTGTATGCTGAACCCTACGACCCCGATCGGACGGTGGTGTGCTTTGACCAGACTTCCACCCAACTGCTGGCCGAGGTCAGGGAGCCGTTGCCTCCTCAACCGGGACGACCGCGGCGGCAGGACTACGAGTGCAGGACTACGAGTATCGACGCGGCGGCACCCGCAACAGCTTCCTGACCTGTGAACCCCTGGCGGGCTGGCGCCACCTGGCCATCACCGAGCGGCGCACCATGCAGGATTTCGCCCACCAGATGCGCTGGCTGGTGGACGTGGCCTACCCCGACGCGACTGTGGTCCGCGTGGTGCTGGACAATCTGAACACTCACCGCATGGCGTCCCTTTACGAGACATTCCCAGCGGCTGAGGCCCGGCTCATCGTGAAACGCCTCGAGTTGCACCACACGCCCAAACACGCCAGTTGGTTGAACATGGCGGAGATCGAATTCAGCGCATTGAGCCGCGCCTGTCTCAAGGGGAGAAACCCCGACGCCGACGCTCTGCAACGCCAAATCACGGCTTACGAGACCGAGTGCAACGTAGCGGGCGTCACCATCAACTGGCGGTTCAGCACTCAAGATGCCCGATCCAAATTGCATCGCCTCTATCCCTGCCATTCCACGCTTGATTGAGTACTACGGCGCGCCGAAAAGGACCTGAACCATGAATCTGAGCCCATCAAACCCTGGCGCCAGCCGCGGCGCAGCAACAACCCCACGGCTCAGGTCCGGTGTCCGACGCGCGGTGCCGAACCCGGGTATATGCAACCGAACAGCGTTGGTGCCGCAAGAGGAGAAAACGTACGCGACGAGGCAGATTTCGCCCATGCTGCCATCGGAAACAGCTGCACATCGTTATACTTGAAAAAGATGAAGAATTGACTTTCTCCATGGAGGAAATTGATGGGATGGAATTGATTCGTGGTTGGGAAAAGCAATACGCACCCGACGTAACGGGTGGCCTGCGGCTGAGCAAGGCAAGCTTATACCGGGACATTAGCGGGGAGGAAGGGTTGAGAGATTCCCAGGAGGGCGAGATTCGCCTAATTTCGGATGGTCAGATATCAAGGACCAGCGATTGGAGCGGGTCGCCTCCGATAACCGTGGTCGTATCGTCGGAACAGGACGCACGAGACGTAGTAGTGGAGGGCTTGATGCCGGGGGAGACACGGAAGATACAACAACACCTTCGTGTGGAGGATTCCGGGCTCGACAGTCCGCTCCTTTTCTGTTTGTCGAAGAAACCCGGCGCGGAGGATGATTGGCATACACTGAAGGACGCGCTCCCCGAGAAGTACGACATGTGGACAATTTTAGAGAACGTGCGTGGCCTGAGTTTTGAGATCGAATGTGGGATCAAGAGGTGGCTGGCGCTGAATGAGATAACGCATCACAGGATCGATCGGTATCGAGGTTGGGTGACCTATTCTTACGACACAGCCCCGCCGAGCGTTGATCCCCGCAATCTAGCAGCCTGTCCGAGAAACACGGTTGGCGAGTGGTTGGGGGTATGATGGGTTGAGCATCAAACTAGCGGAGGGGTTGATGAGCAAGACGTACCTTCCCTACGATCCCGACCAGCAGTTGCTGCTGCCCGCGGCATTGCAGGAATGGCTGCCTGAGGACCACCTGGCCTATTTCATCTCCGACATCGTGGATCAGTTGGACCTGTCGGAGATCGCAGGTCGCTACGAGCAAGAGCGGCGGGGCGGACCGCCCTACCATCCTCTCCGCCCTACCATCCTCTGATGATGGTCAAGGTGCTGCTGTATGGCTACTGCGTGGGGGTGTCGTCGTCACGCCGCATCGCCCAGCGGCTCCACGAGGACATCGCCTTTCGGGTGCTGGCGGCGAACAACACACCGGACTTCCGCACCATCAGCGACTTTCGCAAGGACAATCTGGCAGCGCTGTCGGGGTTGTTCCGGCAGGTACTGGCGTTGTGCCAGCAGGCGGGGCTGGTGAAGCTGGGGCACGTGGCGCTGGACGGCACGAAGGTCAAGGCCAACGCATCGAAGCATAAGGCGATGAGTTACCAACGGATGCAGGAGAAGGAAGCGCAGTTGGCGGCGGAGGTGGCGGAGTTGTTGCGACGAGCCCAGGCAGCGGATGATGATGAGGACCGGCGGTACGGTAAAGACCAGCGTGGGGATGAGTTGCCGGAGGAGTTGGCCTTTCGGGAGGGTCGGTTGGAGAAGATACGGGAGGCCATGGCGGCGCTGGAAGCCGAGGCGCAGGTGGCGGCCGAACGGGCCGAGGCCGAAGGTCGTAAGCATCCGGGAGTGCCCGACGACAAGGCCCAGCGTAACTTCACCGATGCCGAGTCGCGCATCATGCCCGCAGCCGGCGGGAAGGACTTCCTGCAGGCGTACAACTGCCAGGCGGTGGTGGACAGCGCTCACCAGGTGATCGTGGCGGCGCGGGCCACCAACCAGACTACGGACAAGCAACAGGCGGCGGCGATGCTGCAGGAGACCATCGACAACGTCGGTGCAGTCCCCAGGGAAGTATCCGCCGATGCTGGCTATTACTCGGCACCGGCAGTCGACGAGCTTTCTGCTCTGGGCGTGGATCCGTTCGTCGCGCCGGAAAAGACCCGCCACGGCCACAAACCGCCGCCAGCCCCCCGAGGACGCATCCCCAAGGAGCTGTCCCCCAGGGACCGGATGAGACGGAAGTTGCCGACCAAGCGGGGTCGGCAACGTTACGCGTTACGCATGGGGACGGTGGAGCCGGTGTTCGGCCAGATCAAGCAAGGCCGCGGTTTCCGGCAGTTCCTGCTGCGGGGACTGGAGCAGGTGGACGGCGAGTGGTCGCTGATCTGCACCGGCCACAACCTGCTCAAACTGTTCCGCTTTGGGGCTAATCAACCTCGCGAAACACGGATCAACAGTATCGTGCGATGTATCCGCAACATTGCCGAGGTGGTCAGCCCTATGATGCATGCGAAGCTGTTGATCCGTCACCGGCTGCAAACCGCCAACCATTGTCGTCGCTATCTGACCTTGGCTGACCCTCAAGGCCGGTTAGGCAATCCTCAGACGGGCTGCTAGCGCCATTGCAAAGGGCCAGATAAGCGGATACCAGGCGCCGAACCCGGCGGCAAGGTAAGAGGCTACGCAAATCACCCCAAGAAGCTTGGCCCCGCGCCAGGTGGGCCGCATCCAGACAAACAGCAGGCTGATTGCCAGCGCAATCCCACCGGAGATTAACGCCGCCGTCAGTATGGCGCCGTTGCCGCCGGCTTCATCCGCAAAGGATGTACAGCTGCCGGACAGCGCCGCCGCCGCCAGCGCAACCAGTATTACCGGCGGCAGCAGCCGCACGATTGGTGGTCGCGACTGTGTTTGTGACTCAGCCAAGTTAACCTACCGCGACAATCCGTAGGCGGTGGCTGCCAGCCTGGCATCCCCCGTGGTGTTCAGCCGTTGTGTAATGCGGTCAATCAGCGTGCCAACTGCCGTTTCGCCCCAGAACCAGCGATGAATGTCCGGCTCGGCGTCGTTGGGACGCTGCGCCATGCGGGCTTCGTAACAAAAGGCCTTGAGGTCGTCGGCGCAGTAGCGGACGAACTGCAGGACGGTGACGTCTGCCGGGCGTTCGTCGAAATCGGCGTCGTCGCTCTCGGCGTAGTCCTCCAGGAACCGGATGATGCCGCGGAACCGTCGCTGGGGCACGCCGGTGAGGCCGACGGCGGTGCGGCCCCGTTGCTCGATCCAGCGCTCATAGTAGCTGCGTAACGCTGTTATCTCGTCGGCGGCGCTCAGGGTAGGGCGTTCACCGCTGCCATTTCCGTTGCCGTTGGCGGTCACCTCGGATGCCTGGGGCAGTCCGATGGGGCCGGCGTCGTCGGGATAGTCGACCAGGACGGGGCCGGCGTTGGCGTTCAACGTGTCCAGCGCGGCGGCCAGCACCTGGTGCTGGAAAGCCGGGTCGTCGGGCCGGCCCATGGTGAAGCCGAAGTAGAAGGGAACCCACAGGGCACGGGGCGGACGGGTGCGTTCGGCGTGTTCCCGCACCAGCGCCATGGCGACGGTGGTCAGGCCGGCGGCCTCGAACACCTTGGCTAGCACACTCACGGCGTGGGTGCAGAGGGGTCAAGTGGGGGTCAGGAACACCAGGTTGACGCCCTCGTCTCTGAGACGCTGGGCGACCTCGGGGCCGGTCTGCTCGGCGACGATGGTGCAGTCGCGCAGGGCGCCCATGAAGGAGTAGTGGTTGGGCGCCACCTTGCCAATCTTGCCCTGCTCGGCCAGCTCGCGCATCCGGTCGATGGGAAAGGTGATGTTGATGTCCCGGTAGATGGCGGTACGGTCGAAGCCGATGCTGAAATGGCTCTGGACGATATCGCCGGTGTTGGAATCGCTGGGGATGATGCGGTAGGTAGACTCGCCGCCCGGATGGTCGCGGTTGAAGGGCTTGTCGTCGCGCAGGTGCAGTCCAGCGGTGGTGACGATGGCGACCGTGCTGTCCGAAAGGGATTTGGCCAGCGGTGTCCAGGGCACGTCGTCGGATTCCATGCAGGGGAAGAACTCCAGCATGCGGCGTTGCACTTCGGACAGTATTTCCAGGCGTGGCATTTTGGATAGCTCCTGATTGAGTCGTTCGTGGTGGTACCGCCCTCACGCCAACCCCTCTCCCGCGGGGAGAGGGGCTTTTGCGTTGGCTTTCGCCCTGGTTGCCTCTCCCACCGGGAGAGGGTTAGGGTGAGGGCCGTCCCCTCGTCCTTCAGGCCGCGGGGGGACGATTGGGCTAGTCGAACATTATGGCGCCGCGGCCGATTTCTCCCCGGTCCAGGTCTGCATAGGCTTCGTTAACCTGGTCGAGGGTGTAGTGGCGCACCACCAGGTCGTCCAGATTGAGCTTGCCCGACTGGTAGAGGTCAACCATAACCGGCATGTCGGTGCGGGAACGGGCCGACCCGTAGTAGGAACCGCGCAGGGTCTTCTCGTTACGCACCAGGTCAACGGCGTTGATGGACGCTTCCTGTCCCCACGGCGCGATACCCACCACGGTTACGATCCCGCGCTTGCCGGCCATCTCGTAAGCGGCCTTGGTGGTATCGGCGCTGCCGAAGACCTCGAAGGTATAGTCAGCGCCGCGACCGCCGGTGAGTTCGCGCACCTGGCGCACCGGGTCCTGGTCGGCGGCGTTGACGGTGTGGGTGGCGCCAAAGCGCATGGCGAACTCCAGCTGGGCCTCGCGGATGTCCACGGCGATAATCTGGCCGGCGCTGGCCAGGGCCGCGCCCATGATGACGTTGAGCCCCACGCCGCCGCAGCCGATGACCGCCACGGTGCTGCCGGCCTTGATCTCGGCGCTGTACAGCGCGGCGCCGACGCCGGTGGTGACGGAGCAGCCGATCATGGCGGCCTTGTCCATGGGTACATTGGTGGAGACGGGCACGACGCCGGTTTCGGGGACCACGGCGTACTCGGCGAAACAGGCCACCTTGCCCATGTGGTGGATGTCCTGACCGTCGGCGTGGAGACGGGTGGTGCCGTCCAGCATGTTGGCGCCGGTGGCTCCGTGGAGGTCACACAGGTTACTGTGGCCCTCCAGGCAGGAACGACAGCGTCCGCAGGCGGGGACGAAGGACAGTATTACCTGGTCGCCCTCCTGGGCCAGCGTGACGCCGGGGCCGGTCTGGACAACGGTGCCGGCTCCCTCGTGTCCCAGCACCACCGGGATCGCGATGGGCGCGTCGCCGTGCATGAAGTGTCGGTCGCTACGGCAGATGCCGGCGGAACCAATCTTGACCAGCACTTCGCCGGCCTTGGGTTCGTCGAGGTCGACCTCGCGGATGTCCAACGGCTGGCCAACTTCCCACAAAACAGCAGCTTTTACCTTCAAAACGTGTCCCTCCTGGCGGGTAGCAGCGCAGTCCAACTCAAAGCTGCTGCGCTGAGAATCTTTTCGCCGGCCCATTGTAGATTACCCGGCTGAATACTGCTATACCTCCACATTCCCCTCTCCCTAAATGGGAGAGGGTTGGGGTGAGGGCCATACCCGCCGCGAGCCACGGTCGCCACACCATCAGTTCTGCCCGGCCTAATCAACGAAATCCTGTACATCCACATAAAGCTACACGTGATAAAATTAATCTACTATCACACATTGCGACGCAATGGGGAGGCATTCACTTTGGAACTAGCCGAATATCTCACCGCATACCAGAATTACTGGTCGGAAAACCTCTCCAAATTGCTCGCCATCAAAGCGTCTGAAACCATCACAGTGGACGCGGAACTGCTCCGGCTGATTGCCGAACTGGATGAGCCGACTTATCTGCAAGTGTTGGGGCGGTTGAAGCAGTTATTGGAACTCGCCTCTCCGCTGGACACCGCAACGCTGGCCAACCGAACCGAGTATCTAAGCACCAGTGCTGAGAGCGAAGTGAGTGAAGGCCACCGAGGCGGGGTTGCAGTGCTGGCCCCTCGGATTTGATGCCCGCTCAACCGTCCCCCTGATGCCATTGCGGGGGCAGTCTGGCAATCTCGTTCCCGTAGCCACCGGCGCGGCGACGCAGTAATCGAATCTCCTATCCCACTGGGAGAGGGATGGGTAGAGGGGCAAAAACTCAGCGAGGGGTTGTTACACCTGCCGCTGCTTGGGGTCCAGACGGTCCCGCAGCCAGTCGCCCAGCAGGTTCATGCTGAGCACCACCAGCATGATGGCGAGGCCGGGGAACATGGCCACCCACCAGCCGTTGGGCGAGGTGATAAGGACGCGCCCGTCGGCCACCATCAAGCCCCAGGCCGGCTGTGGCGGCGGGATGCCGGCGCCCAGGAAGCTGAGCGTGCTTTCTAGGATGATTACGAACCCCACGTTGAGGGTGGCCAGCACGATGATGCTGTTGAAAACGTTGGGAAAGACATGCCGAATCATGATTCGCCGGTGGGATGACCCCGACACCTGGGCACGGGCAATAAAGTCTTGCACCCGTACGGACAGGGTTTCCCCGCGAACGAGGCGGGCGTATCTGGACCACATCAGCAGGACGAGCACGGTGATCACGGTGCCTGTGCTGGCGCCGATGGCGGCGACGAGCACGAGGGCCAGCAGGATGATCGGGATTGATAAAGAGATATCAACCAGGCGCATCACGACGGCATCCACGAGACCGCCCCAATATCCGGCAGCGATGCCCAAAGATGTGCCGACCACGCCGGCGATGAGAATGGCGATGAGCGCGATGATCACCGAAACCCGGGCACCGTACATGATACGCGTCAGAATGTCTCGGCCCACCCGGTCGGTGCCCAGCAGGTGCTCGGTAGTGCCGCCCTCCATCCAGGCTGGCGGCAACAGCTTGGAGCTGAGGTTGCCCAGCTTGGGGTCATGAGGGGCGATCCAGTCGGCAAAGGCGGCCGGAATAACGAGGACGATTAGCAGCAGGAGGATGGGAAATAAGGGGTAGCGGCGTACCTCGCCCAAGACGCGCCCTACGCTGACCCCCCCCGTATCCGGCGCAGCGTCAACGGGTTCTTCAGCGATGGCAGGGACAGCAATTCGGTCTTCGGCAGCCATATCAAATGCTCCCAGGATTCTGGACGACGCCGCTTTGGACTAGGAGAAGCGGATGCGCGGGTCGACGTAAGCGTAGGCGATGTCAACCAGCAGGTTGGCGACGATGTAGACGAGACAGAAGGTGATGACCACGGCCTGAACGACCGGGAAATCCCGGGCGGCAGCGGCGTCAACGGCGAGGCGACCCACGCCCGGCCACGCGAAGACGAACTCGATCGACACTGACCCCACCATCAGCGAGCCGATGATGAGGGCGAAATAGGTGAATGGAGCGATGGCCGCGTTGCGTAGGCAGTGCTTCCAGATGACCTTCCACTCGGGGACGCCCTTGATCCGTGCTAGCTTGACGTACTCGGTGTCGAGGACGTCGAGCATGGAAGAGCGCACCAGGCGCATCAGCGCGGCCACCTGGAACCAGCCGATGGCAATGGCCGGCAGTACGAACGACAAGGCGCCGTGCTCTTTGCCCGACACCGGGAACCAGCCAAGTTGAACGGCGAATATCCACATCATCATCAATCCCAGCCAGAAGGCGGGGAGGGACTGACCGAACAGGGCGATGGTTTTGCCGATGTAGTCCAGCGGTGTGTCTTTTTTCACCGCCGATAGGACGCCGATTGGGATGGCCGCCCCGACGGCCACCACCAAAGCCACTCCAGCAAGCGCGGCGGTATTGGGCAACCTCTCCAGCACCAGTCCGATGGCGGTGCGTCCGCGGATACGGAGGGATTCGCCGAAGTCGCCGGTGAGGGCGTTGCCCAGGAAGGTGAAGTACTGGATATGGATGGGTCTGTCGAGCCCCCAGGCAGCCCGCACCCGCGCCGCATCCTCGACGGTGGCTTCCAGGGGTAGAAGCACGTCGAGGGGGTCTCCGGACACTCTGGCCAGGGTGAACACGATGACGGTGAGCACCAGCAGGGCCAGGATGGACTGGCCGACTCTAAATAGAATGTAGCGCTGCACGACGATTACCTGTGGCTGGAATTGCCCTCCGGCAGGAGCGGGTTGAATCGCCCCTGCCGGAGATGGCTAGCCTCCTGAGCGGGTGTGATTTACTCGGTGTGGGTGAAGCTGGCGTTGACGTTGCCCGGCCAGACGAACTCGCCGATTTCATTGGGATCGACTACGATCGGGGCTGGTAACCACACGATTAGGACCTCCGAATAGAGGTCGAACTTGAGGTCACCTAGCTGTCGCAGGGCTTCCGCCTTCACCTCGGGGGTCGATTGACTGAGTTGCCTTATCATAAAGGACATCCGTTATAGGGTCAACGGAAGTGCGCCAGAATCCGGCGTCGCCGCTGCGGTTATAGAAACGAAAAGTGATGCCCGCCGGTCGATAGGCGCCGCGACTGGGCGCCAGGGTATCGTGGGTCTTGACCGGACGGCAGTAATCTGCGCGGTAGGTGGACTACGCGAGGCGGGTGCGGCGGACAAAATAATCCCGCCACGGTACCTGCGACCGTGGCGGGATGTGTTGCTTGCTCCGGTGGGCCTGTAGGCGCTACTGGGTCGGAGTGATGTACTCGGTGTGGGTGAAGCTGGCGTTGATGTTGCCTGGCCAGATGTATTCGCCGATGGCGGAGGGGTCTACCACCAATTGGGCGGGCAGCCAGACGATTGGAACCTCCGAATAGAGATCGAACTTCAGGTCGCCCAGCTGACGCAACGCGTCGGCCTTTACCACCGGGTCCACCGACTGGGTTGCCTTGTCGTACAGGGCATCGGTCATGGGGTCTACAGAGGTGCGCCAGAAGCCGGCGTCGCCGCTGCGGTTGTAAAACCGCAGGGTGATCTCGGCGGGACGGTAGGTGCCACGGGTGGCGGCCAGGGTGCTGTGGGTCTTGCCGGGACGGTAGTAATCGGCACGGTAGGACGACCACTCAATGGCCTCCGATTCCACTTCTATGCCGACGTTGGACAGGTAGGTGTAGGCGGCCTCACCCATGGGAATCATCTCCGGCACGCCGGGTAGCTCGGTAAGGAGCAGCTTTAGCTTGTAACCCTCCTGGCCGGCGTCCTGCAGCAGCTGACGGGCTTTTTCTGGGTCGAAACCGTACTTTTGGTCGAATTCCTCGGTCCAGCGGGAATTCCAGCCGGGGAGGGCCGGATGGTATCCCCAAACGGCGTGGGTCCTGCCGATGCCGTCGAAGAGTTGTCGGTTGATTTCGTCGCGGTCGATGGAGCGGTTAATGGCCTCCCGAACCTTGGGTTCCAGGTGGGGCTCGTCGGCCCGCCAGAAGCAGCCCTCGCTGCCGTCGACGCAGGGGCCGGCTTCATTGGGGTTGTACACGCCGCCGATAATGAAGGCGATCTGGATGGAGGGCAACTGGCTCTGGATTACCTGCATGCCGGCCGCCTCGGCGTCGGCGTGCAGTTCGCGGCTCACCTCACCAATCTGCACCTGACCGGTGTTCAGTTGGGCCAGGCGGGTGGTTTCTTCGGGGATCAGGATATATTCCATCTCCTCAAAGAATGGCGAACGGCGCCAGTGGTCTGCCACCCGGGAATACAGCAGGTTCACGTCCAGGGCGCGGGACTCGAACTGCCACGGGCCCACGCCGGCCGGTTGAGCTTCATAAGACTCGATCCCGTCGGCGTCGTACTGCTCCCTGGAGTAGATGAACAGATTGCCCTGCTGTGCAGAGGCAAAGAAGTCCACGATGGAATTGGGCTCCAGCAGACTGAACTGGGCGGTATGGTCGTCGAGCGCAACCACGTTGCTGAGCTGTTCTTCCTGGGTTGCGCCAAAGAGCTGGCGGAACAGACCGGTGTCGGTGGCGATGGCGTCCTCACGAGTGTTGAGGATGAGGCTGTGGGGAACATCGTGAGCGGTGAAGGCCCCCCAGCCACGATTGAATTCCACGTCGTCGCGTAGGTGGAAAGTCCACTGGGTGCCGTCCTCATTGGCCTCCCACGACGTAGCCAGCCCGGGCACCAGCGAACCGTCGAAGCGGTCGGTATGCACCAGCGGTTCGGTAAAGGGTCTTACCTGCATGTTGGCGGAAGTTGCGGTACCCAGCCACGTACCAACCAGTTGCTGGATTGGCGGGATGGTGGCGATGCGGAGGCGGCCGGCCACCGTTTCGATATCCTGGGCCGCGCTGGGGGTGTTGGTCGGTTCGGGGGTTGAGGTGGCAACTACGGTGGCCACGGGCGTGGGCGGTTCCGAAGGTTCGGTCGGAGCCACCATAGTGGCGGTCTCTTCGCCGGCGCCGCCACAGGCGACGAAAAGCATCATAGCGATGGCTACCCCGGCCATGATCAAATAACGCGTTGTCAGCAAGATTCATTCCTCCCAGGTTCGTAGCACATCTCAATTCGTAATCTTTGTGCCGCACCAAAATTGATGGGCAATTTTTGAGTCTGCCGGACATTGTAAGCGAATACCCTGCAAACTGCACCGATTGCCGACGCAAAATTCCTTGCTTATAGCAATGCACGCCGCAAAGCGATGGAAGTTACCGGGACAGATTCTGGCGCAACGCCGGCCATCAATAACGAAAAATATCCCGCCTCCGAGTCAAAACCCGGAGGCGGGATATTTGGGTGGCCAAGTGTGATGTCGGCCTTACTGGGCTGGCGTGATGTACTCGGTGTGGGTGAAGCTGGCGTTGATGCTGCCGGGCCAAACGTACTCTCCGATTTCCTTCGGGTCTACCACAATCTGGGCCGGCAACCACACGATGGGAACCATGGAGTAGAGGTCGAAATTGAGGTCGCCAATTTGCTGCAATGCGTCCGTTTTGACTGCCGCATCCACTGATTGAGTGGCCGTGTCGTAGAGAACGTCGGTCATGGGGTCGACGGAGGTGCGGAAGAACCCGGTAGGGCCGCTGCGGTTGTAGAAGCGGAGGGTAATTTCCGCCGGGCGATACGTGCCCCGACTCGCGGCGATGACACCGTGGAGCTTGCCGGGCCGGTAGTAATTGGCCCGGTAGGAAGACCATTCGATAGCCTCCGATTCCACATCTATACCCACGTTACGCAGGTAGGAGTACGCCGCTTCGCCCATGGGGATCATTTCCGGCGCGCCGGGTAGTTCGGTGAGGAGAAGCTTGAGCTGGTACCCCTCCTGGCCGGCTTCTTTGAGCAATTGGCGGGCCTTCTCCGGATCGAAGCCGTATTTCTCGTCGTGCTCCTCGCTCCAGCGGGGGTTCCAGCCAGGCAATGACGGATGGAATCCCCAAGCGGGGTGGGGTTGCCCGATGCCGCCGAAAAGTTGCTCGTTGATTTCGTCCCGGTTGATGGCGCGATTGATGGCCTCGCGCACCAGGGGGTCCGAGTGAGGTTCGTCAGGCTGCCAGAAGCAGCCTTCGCTGCCGTCGGCACAGGGCCCGGCCTCCTCGGGGTTGTAGACGCCGCCGATGACGAAACCAATCTGGATCGCCGGAAGCTGGCTTTCAATTACCTTCAATCCTGATCCCACGGCGTCGCCGTGAAGCTCGCGGCTCACTTCTCCAATCTGCACCTGGCCCGTTCGGAGTTGGGCTAGGCGGGTGTTCTCTTCAGGAATCAGGATGAGTTCCAGCTCTTCAAAGAACGGTGAACGACGCCAGTGATCCGCCACCCGGGAGTAAAGCAGGTTGACATCCAGCGTGCGTTCCTCGAATTGCCACGGTCCTACGCCCCCGGGCAGTGCGTCATAACTCTCGATACCTTCCTTATCGAATTGGGCTTTGGAGTATATGAACAGACTACCCTGCTGCGCCGAGGCGATAAAGTCCACGATAGAGTTTGGGGTTACCAGGTTGAACTGGACGGTGTTGTCATCCAGGGCGAGGAGGTTGTTCGCCTGCTCCTCCTGGGTTTGGCCGAATAGCTCGCGGAATAAGCCCGTATCGGTGGCGATGGCGTCCTCACGAGTGTTGAGCATGACGCTGTGGGGTACGTCGTGGGCGGTGAAGAGCCCCCAACCACGGTTGAATTCCACATCGTCGCGCAGGTGGAACGTCCACTGGGTGCCATCGTCGTTGGCCTCCCACGAGGTGGCCAGGCCGGGTACCAGGGAACCGTCGAAACGGTCGGTGTGCACCAGGGGATCGGTGAAGGGGCGCACCTGCATGTTTGCGGAAGTGGTTGTGCCCAGCCAAGTGCCAACGAGCTGCTGGATGGGCGGGATCGTAGCGATCCTGAGTCGGCCTCCCAACGCGGTCGTTTCCTGCGCGGCGGTGGGCGTGTTGGTGGGCCGGGGGGTGGCGGTGGCGACGAAGGTGGGCACCGGCGTCATCGGCGACGACAATGTGGGTGGTGCCGAAGTGGCTGCCTGTTGTTGGTCCGATTGGGTCGCATCGCCTGGTGCGCCTACTTCTCCAACGCCACACCCTACGACGAAAAGCGCAAAGACCATGCACAATAAAGCGATTGGCAATTTGGTCAAGCGATTCATGAAATTAACCTCCATTGTCAATGTCACGTCGATATTCGTAGCGTTCAGGCAAACCAAGCCTGTTTACTACAATTTTATTGATTCAGAACATTGTAATCGTAATCTGGAACGATTGCACGTATTTGACTCAATGCCTTATCCATATCGCAAAAGAATGGGTGCAATTCGTCGATACTTCGGGGCCAATAGTATTGAGCGCAAAAACCCCGCCTCCGGTTGTTGTTCCGGGGGCGGGGTGACGGTAACCGGGTGTAACGTCGGCGCTACCGGGCCGGCGTGATGTACTCGGTGTGTGTGAAGCTGGCGTTGATGTTGCCCGGCCAAACGTATTCACCGATCACCTCGGGATCGATAAGCACCTGGGCCGGCAGCCAGACGATGGGCGCTTCCGAATACAGGTCGAACTTGAGGTCGCCCAGCTCTTGTAGGGCGTCGTGTTTAGCCTGGGGGTCCATGGAGCGGGTGGCCAGGTCGTACAACGAGTCGGTGCGCGGGTCAACGGAGGTGCGCCAGAACCCGGTGGGGCCGCTGCGGTTGTAACTCCGCACCGTTATCTCCGCCGGGCGGTAGGTGCCGCGGGTGGCGGCGAGAGTGCCGTGGGTCCTGCTGGGCCGGTAGTAGTCGGCCCGGTAGGTGGACCATTCGACGGCTTCCGACGTTACGTCGATGCCGACGTTGGCCATGTAGGTGTAGGCGGCTTCACCCATGGGAATCATCTCCGGGACGCCGGGCAGCTCGGTGAGGAGGAGCTTGAGCTTGTAACCGACTTGATCTGCCTCTTCCAGTAACTCCCGTGCCCGTTCCGGATCGAAGCCGTACGTTTCATCGTATTCTTCCAGCCAACGGGGGTTCCAACCGGGGAGAGCCGGGTGATAACCCCACACGGCGTGGGGCTGGCCGATGCCACCAAAAAGCTGTTCGTTGATTTCATTGCGGTCGATGGCCCGGTTGATGGCCTCGCGCACTCGCGGGTCAAGGTGGGGTTCATCGGGTTGGTAGAAGCAACGCTCGCCACCGTCGGCGCAGTCGTTGGGCGCCTCGGGGTTGTACACGCCGCCGATGATAAACCCTACCTGAATGGACGGCAATTCGCTCTGGAGGACCACCAGTCCGCTACTGATGGCGTCCTCGTGGAGTTCGCGGCTGATCGTGCTGATCTGCACCTGGCCGGTTTTCAGTTGAGCGAACCGGGTATTCTCTTCGGGAATGAGGACGAATTCGAGCTCTTCAAAGAAGGGAGAGCGGCGCCAGTGGTCATTGACGCGCGAGTACAGCAGGTTAACGTCCAGGGTGCGTTCTTCAAACTGCCAGGGTCCGACGCCGGCCGGTTGGGTGTCGTAGCCAGCCATGCCCTCTGCCTCGAACTGCGCCTTGGAGTACATGAAGAAGTTGCCCTGTTGGGCGGAGGCGAAGAAATCGACGATGGAGTTTGGCTCCAGCAGGTTGAATTCGACGGTGCTGTCGTCCAGGGCGACGACGTTGTTCTGCAGAATTTCCGGGGTACCGCCGAAAAGCTGGCGGAACAGGCCCGTGTCGGTGGCAATGGCGGCTTCCTGAACGAGCAGCCCGCCGCTGTGGGGCACGTCGTGGGCGGTGAATGGACTCCAGCCGCGCTGGAACTCCACGTCGTCCCGCAGATGGAAAGTCCATTTGGTACCGTCGTCGTTGGCTTCCCAGGACGTGGCGAGGCCAGGGACCAGAGAGCCGTCAAAACGATCGGTGTGGACCAGCGGATCGGTGAACGGGCGTACCTGGGTATTAGCCGCGGTGGTAGTCCCCAGCCAGCCGCCAACCAGTTGTTGCACGGGCGGGATGGACGCGATACGGAGTCTGGTGGCAACGGAGGTTACATCCTGGGCCGACGATGGCGTGTTGGTGGGCCGAGGCGTGGCGGTGGCGACCACCGTTGCCGCCGGGGCGGCCGGCTGAGACGCCGGGGTGGTGGCGTCCTGGGCGGGAGCGGGCGTGTCTGCTGCCACGGGAGCAGACTCTTCAGTCGTAGCGCCTCCGCATGCGATTCCCAATATTAGCAGGGCGATCGCCACGAGCGGCAGGATTACCGCCTTCAACATGCTTCGTACCTCCAAGGCGTAAACAGCAACATAAAGGGAATTGCAGATGCCAATCCAGTCTTAATTAGTGGAAAATGTGCCCCGAGGTGCATTGCAGGCGTTTATCGGAACGAATGCACGTAATACTGCTGAATACGATAACAAATATACAATTCGTCGGCGTTTTGTACCCATCAATAGTTAACGCCGCCGGAATCTGACCCGGCGGCGTTATTCTGGCGGCAGCCCGTGAACGTGAAATTACCGGGCCGGCGTGATGTACTCGGTGTGTGTGAAGCTGGCGTTGATGTTGCCCGGCCAAACGTATTCACCGATCACCTCGGGATCGATAAGCACCTGGGCCGGCAGCCAGACGATGGGCGCTTCCGAATACAGGTCGAACTTGAGGTCGCCCAGCTCTTGTAGGGCGTCGTGTTTAGCCTGGGGGTCCATGGAGCGGGTGGCCAGGTCGTACAACGAGTCGGTGCGCGGGTCAACGGAGGTGCGCCAGAACCCGGTGGGGCCGCTGCGATTGTAGCTCCGCACCGTTATCTCCGCCGGGCGGTAGGTGCCGCGGGTGGCGGCAATGGTGCCGTGGGTGCGCCCAGGGCGGTAGTAGTTAGCCCGATAGGTGGACCATTCGATCGCTTCCGATTCCACATCGATGCCTACGTTGGACAGGTAAGTGTACGCCGCCTCGCCCATGGGAATCATCTCCGGGACGCCGGGCAGTTCGGTGAGAAGGATCTTGAGCTTGTAGTCCAGGTGGCCCGATTCCTCCAGCAGTTGGCGGGCTCGCTCCGGGTCGAAGCCATATTTCTCGTCGAACTCGTCCAACCAACGGGGATTCCAACCCGGCAACGCCGGATGGTAACCCCAGACCACGTGGGGCTGGCCGATGCCGGCGAAGAGCTGCTCGTTGATTTCGTCCCTGTTGAGAGCACGGTTGATGGCCTCCCGCACCCTGGGGTCCAGGTGTGGCTCGTCGGGTTGGTAGAAGCAACGCTCACCGCCGTCGGCGCAGTCATTGGGCACCTCCGGGTTGAAGACGCCACCGATGATGAAGGACACCTGGTAGGAAGGCAGTTCGCTTTGTACCACCTTCAGGCCGGAGCCGATGGCGTCGGCGTGAAGCTCGCGGCTCACCTCTCCCACCTGCACCTGGCCGGTCTTCAGCTGGGCCAGGCGCGTGTTCTCCTCCGGAATCAGGACCCATTCCAGCTCTTGGAAGAACGGGGTGCGCCGCCAATGGTCCTCCACCCTGCTGTAGAGCAGGTTTACGTCCAGGGTTCGTTCCTCGAACTGCCATGGCCCGACGCCGGCGGGGAGGGTGTTGTATCCCTCCAGCCCCTCTGCCTCAAACTGGGCCAGGGAGTACATGAACTGGTTTCCCTGCTGAGCGGTGGCGAAGAAATCGACGATGGAGTTGGGAACCAGCACGTTGAACTGGACGGTGCTGTCATCCAGCGCCACCACGTTTTCAAGGACCTCGTCATAGGTTTCCCCGAATAGTTGGCGGTAAATGCCAGTATCGCTGGCGATGGCGTCTTCCATCGAGATCAGGCCGGTGCTGTGTGGTACATCGTGGGCGCTGAAGGTACCCCAGCCTCGTTGGAATTCCACATCGTCCCGCAGATGGAAAGTCCACTGAGTGCCGTCTTCGCTGGCCTCCCAGGACGTGGCCAGACCGGGCACCAGGGAGCCGTCGAAACGGTCGGTGTGCACCAGCGGGTCGGTGAAGGGGCGTACCTGGGTGTTGGCCGACGTGGTGGTTCCCAGCCACGATTCCACCAACTGTTGCACCGGCGGCACCGTGGCGATGCGCAGGCGCCCGGCCACCTCGGTGATCTCTTGGGCGGCGCTGGGGGTGTTGGTCGGTCGCGGCGTGGCGGTGGCTACCACGGTTGGCCGCGCCGCCGCCGCCGGCACCGCCGTTGCGGGCTGGGACTGGTCGCTGGCAGGAGCGGACTCCCCGGGAGTGGTATCTTCACCAGCGCCGCCGCAGGCAACCAGGAAGATGGTCAACGCGAGGGAGGCGGCGATCAGGAAAACAGATGACTTGAGCATTTTTGTACCTCCAAGCCCTGCTTAGTTGGCAGAGCGAGATAAAGTGCGCAAATGGTTCTGATTACATTGGAATTCCTCGGAATTCCGACGGTTGAGAATTATAGACGGAAATTGACTCGGGTGCACCCCTCCATAGACATAATATGGCGACAACCTCGTGATTGCCTGCGCGTTATAGGTAAACCCTGTTAATTGCGGGAATATTGTGACAGTCAGCAACGGGATGTCGTGCGATGGAGCATCGTCGGGATTGTGGCGCTCAGAGGGACCGGTCGACGGATCCCGTAAATCCCCTCAACCAAATAATGCCCAAGCCGACCGCTGTTCTTCACGCTCGGGTTCGACGGGCGGGTGGTCTGTCGGCCGGCGTCGGCGGTTGCCCTCTCACTGGCCAGGCAGCGAGACCGCCACGATGGCAAGGGAAATGGGACGCGTAACGGGCGTGCGTCGGCGCCGCGCTCCCGGCGTTGAGAGACCTAGCCCCGCTGCAGCGGCGCCAGGGAGACCAGCAGCCGCTTGAGCCCCACGTTGCCACCGAAGTTGACGCTGGCCTGCTCGTCTTCGCCGCTGCCCTGGACCTCCTGCACCACGCCTTCGCCAAAGACGGGATGGCGCACGATTTCGCCGACCGTAAGGGGGATGCGTGCTGGTTCGGCGGCACGGTTGGGCCGGCTGGACGTCCACTCAGTGAGCTTTTCGTCGATGTTGCCGCTCAGGCGACCGCGGGTGGATGGGCCGACGGGTTCGCCGTCGTCGCTGCCGCCCAGGCGGGTGCGCGACTCCCGGCGTTTCGTGGCGAAGGAGCCGCCGATGACCACGTCGTCGCTGCGGTCCGGGCGGGAAGGGTTGAGGCCGTGGGCGTCGGCGCGGACGCCGGGAGGACGGTCCAGCGACGGCGATGCCAGCACTTCATCGGGCACGTCCTGGAGGAAACGGGACGGC
Source organism: Dehalococcoidia bacterium (assembly GCA_965220105.1). GTDB lineage: Bacteria > Chloroflexota > Dehalococcoidia > Lucifugimonadales > UBA3495 > Bin87. Next base: position 2,194,292 of record OZ244811.1, read on the forward strand.
AGGGAGATCCCGCCGGAGGATGGGAAGCGTCGCCGGAAGGCCCGCAGCAGGTACAGTCGCTCTTTGGCCCTGGTCATACCCACGTAGCACAGGCGACGTTCCTCCTCGATTTCCCGGATGGTGTCCATGGAACGGCTGTGGGGAAGCAGTCCTTCCTCCATACCGGCCATGATCACCACGGAGAACTCCAGGCCCTTGGACTGGTGCAGCGTGATGAGGGTGAGGGCGTCGTCTGACTGCTCGTAACTGTCAACGTCGGAGACTAGTGATACGCGCTCCAGGAATGCCCCAAGGCCGTCGGCGTCGGGGGAGGGGCCGTAGTCTTCGGCCAGGGCGCGCAGTTCCTGCAGGTTGTCCCAGCGGTCGTCGCCGTCCTCATCGGCTTGCACCGCGCGGGCCAGGCCGGACATGTCAAGCACCCGGTCAAGAAGGTCGGCGACGGGCAGCTCCCGGGATGCGTCGGTGAGGCGCTGGAAGGTGACGGCGAGGTCGGCAATGGACCTGGCGGCCCGGGCGGTGATGTTGATGGGGCAGGGCAATCCGTCGGTGCGGGCCGCCGCCACCTGCTGCATGGCAGACAGCATGGTGATGCTGCGGTCGGCGGCGTACCGGTTGAGCACCTGGACCGTCTTGGCGCCGATGCCCCGCGGCGGCGTGTTGATCACCCTTTGCAGGCTCACTTCGTCGCCGGGATTGAAAATTACCCGCAGGTAGCACACCGCGTCCTTGATTTCCTTGCGGTGGTAGAAGCGCGTGCCACCAATCAGTCGGTAGGGCATACCCTGCCGCATGCACTGGTCTTCAAAGGCGCGGCTCTGCGCGTTGATGCGGTACATGATTGCGCAGTCGCCGGCCCGGTGTGCGCCGGATTTGACCAGCCGACTGATCTCGTCCACGGCCCACAGCGCCTCGTCTTCCTCGCTGAACGCCTCGTGGAAGGTGACGGGCCGGCCCACCGGGTTGCTGGTGAAGAGGGGACGGTCAATGCGCTCGGTGTTGGTGGCGATGACGCTGGCGGCGGCCTGCAGGATGTTCTGGGTAGATCGGTAATTCTCGCCCAGGTTGATTACGGTGCAGCCGGGAAAGTCGGACTGGAAGCTCAGGATGTTGCGGATGTCGGCGTTGCGCCAGGAGTAGATGCTCTGGTCGGGGTCGCCGACGACGCACAGGTTCTCATGGGGGCCGGTGAGCAGTCTGGCCAGGCGATACTGGGCGATGTTGGTGTCCTGGAACTCGTCAATGAGCAGGTACCGGTAACGCTCGTGGTAATCGGCCCGCACCTCCGGGGCGTCCTGCAACAGGGTGGCGGTGCGGGACAGCAGGTCGTCGAAGTCCAGGGCGTTCTGCAACGTGAGGGCTTCTTCGTAATAATGGTAGATGCGAGCGCAGACCTCCATCCAGTGGGCGCCGTACTCGTCATCGGCATAGTAGGCTTCTTCCCGCATCTGCTGGGCATTTTGCAGGGTGCTCTTGGCCTTGGAGATGCGGGAGAGAATGGCCCTGGGCTGATAACTCCTGGGGTCGATCTCGGCCAGCTGCATGGCTGACTTGATAGCGTCTACCTGGTCGTCCTGGTCGTAGATCGTGAAATTGGGGTTGAGTCCGGCGCGCTCAGCGTGGCGGCGCAGGATGCGGGCGCAAACCGCATGGAAGGTGCCCATGGTCACGTATTCGCTGCGGCTGAGCAGCAGGCGATCCAGGCGGTCACGCATTTCGCGGGCGGCCTTGTTGGTGAAGGTAACGGCCAGAATCTGCCAGGGCTTGACGCCGCATTCCTCCACCAAATAGGCGATTCGGTGGGTGATGACGCGCGTCTTGCCGGAGCCCGGGCCGGCGACGATGAGCAACGGCCCGTCGGTGTGCAGGACCGCCTGCTGCTGGGCTTCGTTGAGTCCCTGCAGGATGGCCGGCGAAGGCGTGACCGGCAGGGGTTCCTCTGCTGGTACCAGGCTGTGCTCCGCCAACGCGGCGGCGTCCCAGTAGGGGGATGACGGGGGTTCTTCCCAATAGGGAGAGGAGGCCGCACGGTTGCCGTTGGACGCAGTGTGCTCGTGGAACTGGGGCTGTAACGACATAACGCCCGGATTATAGCATGGGGGTCGGCGGCAACCCTGGAGCAGGGGGGCACGGAGCGGGAGACCGCCCTCACCCCCGGCCCTGCTCCCGGAAGGAGAGGGGAGTTGTTGTGTCGCGACTACAAAGGCCCCTCTCCCGGCGGGAGCGGGGTTTGGGGTGAGGGGGAGGGCCGTTAGCCAGGACAAGCCGGTTAGGGTGAGGGGATTGATTGCATCTTGCCTGAAAATGGCGTCGCCGGGTACACTGCGGCTACGTTGTTTCAATGGTGGAGGTGGCCCCATGGTCGCAGTCAAATTTTCGCTGGCAGACTTTGTACAGGAGATGGAGGAGCTGCTGAAGAGTCAGCCCAACCAGGAGAAGATTTTTGATCGGGGTTCCGACTCCCTGTCCCGTCTGATTGCCAATCCTGACGTGATCCCCGACCGGTTCCGGATGCCGGTGGGCGAGGGTCGGCGGGCCAACCACGGCTCGTGGCTGCTGCATTACAGCCCGGACAGCGGCCTGCTGGTGACGTCCGTGGTCTGGGGCCCTGGCGACCATGCTGCTCCCCACGACCATCGCACCTGGGGCATGATTGGCGTCATGGACAACCTGCTCACCGAGACCCGCTTCCGCCGGGTGGACGACCACAGCAAGGAGGACTGGGCGCAGCTGGAGCAGGACCGCTCGGCCACCGTCAAGCCCGGCGAAGTCAGCCTGCTGATTCCCGAGGTGGACGAAATCCATCAGATGGACAATTTCACCGACCGTCCCACGGTGGAGATTCACGTATACGGCCAGGACCTGCGGGGCCTGGAGCGGGTGCGCTACGACCTGGAATCCGGCGCCATCCGGCAGATGATGACGGAGAAGTACGATAACTGCTAGTCCCAATGAAAGGAGAGTGAGCCACCCTCACCCCAACCCTCTCCCATCGAGGGAGAGGGGGCCAGGCCGACCCTGACCTCTTTTGCTTCACGACCTCTTTTGCTTCAATGGAGTGGGAGTTACCAACCAACGGAGATGTTCTGATGGCTCAACCGATTACACCTGCCCAGTTGGATGATTTGTTCAAAGGCGCCACGCCCTTCGCGCTGGTGGACGTCCGCGAGGCCGGCGAATACAACGCCAGCCACATTCCGGGAAGCAGCATGATGCCCCGGAGGATGCTGGAGTTCGACCTTCCGGTGGCGGTGCCCAACCCGGCATCTTTAACGGTGCTGTGCGACGACGATGGCCAGCGGGTGGCCCGGGCGGTGGAGACCGTTGAGGCCATGGGCTATACCAACGTGGCCTGGCTGGACGGCGGCGTTAACCGGTGGATGAGCCTGGACTATGACACCGAATGGGGCGTGAACGTGCCCAGCAAGGACTTCGGGGAAAAGGTGGAGGTGGTGCATCACGTTCCGGAAATTGACGCCATTGAGTTGCGGGCCCGCATGGATCGGGGCGACAAGATGGTGATTCTGGACACCCGCACGCCGGAAGAGTATCGGCGGTTCTGCATCCCCGGCGGTCAAAGCCTGCCGGGTGGTGAGCTGGCCCTCCGGATCACCGACGTCACCGCCGATCTGGACGCGGACACCACGGTGGTCATCAACTGCGCCGGGCGAACGCGCAGCATCATCGGAACGCGCATCCTGCAACGGATGGAACTCGACCGGGAAGTGGTCGGGCTCAAGAATGGCACTTCGGGCTGGGTGCTGGCCGGCTACGAGCTGGAGTCGGGCGCCGACCGGGACGAGCTGCCCCAGGTGTCCGCCGAGGGCCGGGCCGCCGCCGAAGCCTACGCCGACCGCTGCGCCGCCGAGGATGGCGTGCAGTTTCTCGACGTGGCCGGCCTGGAGCAGTTGGCCGAACGCAGTCGCAGCGAGACCGTCTACTTCATCGACGTACGTACGGCAGAAGAGTACGCGGGGGGACACATCCCCGGATTCCGCTGGTTCCCGGGCGGGCAGTGCGTGCAGCGCAGCGACGACGTGGCGGTGGTCAAAAACGCCCCCATCGTGTTTAGTTGCGACGGCAGAGCCCGGGCGACACTCGTTGGTTCCTGGTACCGGCAACTGGGTCACGGTGAGGTATATGCCCTGGACGGCGGTACCGGCGCCTGGGCCGCTGCCGGCAAGGCCCTGGAGTCCGGGCGCAACGTGGGGGCGCGGTTTGACGGGTCCATCGGCGGCGCCGGCGAGCCGGGGCTGCTGACCGATGCCCGCAGTACGGTAGCGGTGGTCTCCCCGGCAGAGTTGCAAGCCGACCCGCCGGACGCCGTGCTGTTTGTCGACACCAGTCAGGATTTCGCCCGTGGCCACGTCCCCGGCGCGAACTGGGTTGCGCGCGGCTGGCTGGAGTGGCAGGCGTCGGAGCACGTGGCGTCCCAGGATGCCCGGGTGGTGGTGACCTGCGGCGACGGCCGGCAATCGCTGCTGGCGGCGGCGACGCTGCGGTCGTTGGGTTATGGCAACATGTCGGCCCTGGACGGCGGTATGGCGGCCTGGCGCCAGGCTGGGTTGCCCGTGGAAACCGGGCTGACCGGCGTGATGCGTACGCCCGCCGACGTGGTGTTCAGCGGGCCGGACCGGACCTACGCGGACATGCAGAACTACCTGCGCTGGGAGGAACGGCTGGGTGACAAGTACGCCGCCGACTGACGTTTCGGCAACCCGTCAGTCCGGGTCCGAGGTGGGTACCAGGTCGCTCTCTTCCGGGTTGGATTCGATGCGGAGCGTCTGCACGATGCGGTTGTAGGCCGGCTCGTCGGCGTGGGCGTCTCCGACGTGGCGGGAGGAGGCGTCTTCAGCCCGGCGCCGGTCGTCATAGATGTCGTACCAGCCGCACTCGGAGCAGTCCACCCGCCATTCGGTGCGCCCGGTGGGCACCTGCTCGGTGATCTCGACGATAATGTGCAGGGTGGTCATTCGGTTTCTCCTGGTACGTTGGTGTAGCCTTGGCCGGATTGTTGCGGCTCGGGGCTGGCGGTGTCAATCGCCGGGCGGTTCGCCCCGATAATCCACTCTGTTATTGCCAGCGCAGCGCGGCAATCTCGCTACGCCAGCGAGATATGTTGCCCCGACGGGATTGCCACGTCGCTGCGCTCCTCGCAATGACAGGTCACGCAGCGACGCGGTGCTTGCCCAGTTTGCGCCGTCGTGGGAAACTATCGTGGGCTCGCTCATCCCAGCTGGCCCGACATACAGCAGGAGGCGATGACGCCATGACTACTCCGCAAAACACGCCGGAATCGCAAGTTGACGATGCGGCCCGACCCGATTTTTTGCAGATGGACGGCTCGGACTCCGCTGACGCCAGCGCCGAGCAGGATAGCTGGTACGGCTGGCCCCACAAGAAGATCGAACCGGTCACGCTACAGCGGCCCGACGGCAAGACGGAACGCGTACGCACGCCGGTCATGGAACTGGAGGGCCTGATCACGCCCACCGAGCTGCACTACGTGGTGCAGCACTTTGGTATACCGGAACCGGTGACGGCGACAGACTGGTCGTTGTCGGTGGACGGAGAAGTGAAGGAATCGCTGACGCTGAACTACCAGGAACTACGCCGGTTCCCGTCGCGTTCCGTTCGCACGGTGATGGAGTGTTCGGGCAGCGACGCCACCTACTTCGAGTATTTCAAGGGTGAAGGCCCCCGGCCGTCCCGCACCCAGGAGCGCATGATCCTGTCGGGGAGCGAGTGGACGGGAGTGCCGTTGGCCGCCGTGCTGAACGCCGCCGGGCTGACCGGGCGAGCGACACACATCCGGGCCGAGGGCTGGGACGAAGGCGTGCCGGCCACCGCTGCGGAGGGCACTGAGTCGTTCTTCTACGACAAGGGTCTGCCTTTGCAGAAGGCCCTGCACCCGGACACCATCCTGGCCTACGCCCAGAACGGGCAGCTTTTGGAGCATCTGCATGGGGCCCCCATCCGTCTGCTGGTGCCGGGCTGGTCGGGGAACTGGTCGGTGAAGTGGCTGCGTCGGCTGGAGGTGATGGACCACGAGCCGGACTGCTGGTACCACTACAACTTCTACTACTACGGCGATTCTGCCGATGACCCCAACAAGGAACTCATCACGACCATCGGGGTCAAGTCGCTGGTGACACGGCCCAACGACGACACGAGCACGCTGGCGGCCGGGCAGCACGTGGTACGCGGCTATGCGTGGAGCGGCAACGGCGCCATCATTCAGGTGGAGGTCAGCGTGGACGGCGGGAAGTCTTGGCAGCCGGCCCGGCTGGAGGAACCGTCGGAACGCTTCATGTGGCGACGCTGGTCCTGGGTCTGGGATGCGACGCCCGGTGACTACACCGTCATGTCCCGGGCCACCGACAGCGTGGGGAACGTACAGTCCCACGAACCGCGGTACAACAACATGCGAAAGAACTTCACCGCCATCGTCGGCTACGACATCAGCATCTCGTAGCGTGAGGCCACCCCAACATCTATCCGGCGGTCGACGCGCCGCGTCGCCCACGTTGAACGGCGGCGGCGGGCCGGCCGCCAGAGGCATGGACTTATGACTACCATCGCTAGCATTCTGGAGCAAGCGCCCGTGGTTGCGGCGGAGTGGGCTGAAGACCTGGCCGACCGTCAGCAGCGCACCAAGGGCGACCCCGCCGATTACGCCCGCCTGGCGAAAATCGGCGTACCGCTGATGGCCGTGCCCAAGGACCTGGGCGGCACGTGGGAGAGCATCGAGCAATCGGCGCGGCCCATCTGCTCCATGCTCCGCAAGCTGGCCACGGGCGACCCGTCGATTACGCTGGCCTCCGCGATGCACCACTTGGTACTGGCGTCCTGGCGTCTGCCGACGGTGCCGGAACCGTTCACCGCCGGCTGGATCAAGCAGCGCAACCAGGTGTTCGACAGCGTGCACAGCGGCTGCTGGTGGGGCACCATCGTCAGCGAACCCGGCTCCGGCGGCGATACTGCGCGCACCTCCAGCGTGTGCGAACCCGACGGCGTTAGCGAGTTTGGCTATCTCATCTCCGGGATGAAGCACTTCGGCAGCGGGTCGGGGCTAACGTCATTTATGACCACCCGGGCGCTGGCCGCCGGGGAAACGACGCCGGACCTGTTTTTCATGGAGGTCAGGAACCAACCCTGGGACGGCTCCACCGGCCTGCAGCTCACCGCCGAATGGCGTGGGCACGGCATGAAGTCGACCAATAGCCACGCCTTTGAGTTTGCCAACTTCCCGGCGACGCGGGTCGCCTGGCCCAACCATCAGGCAGAGTTGATGGGCGCGAACGGCGGGCTGGGCGCGGCGGCCTTCCTTTCGGTAATCGTCGGCGTGGTGGACGCGGCGATGGACTACGTGCGTCCGCGCATCAAGAGCGGGCTGGCGTCCGACGCCGGGTTGCGGGCGTTCCAGCAGGTTGAATGGGCCCACGCCGAACAGGAAGCCTGGCTCATCGGTCAGGCCTGGGAGGGCGCGATACGCTGCCTGGAGACCAACACCGGACGCCGTGAGTTGCTGCTGGCCAAGGAGAGCGTGGCCCGTTTGTCCGAGGACTGCCTGGGCCGGTTGTGCAAGCTAACTGGCGGCAGCGCCTACACCCGGTACTCGCCGCTGGCCGTATGGTACGACGACGTGCGGGCGTTGGGCTATCTGCGTCCGCCGTGGGCGCTGGCCTGGGACCAGGTGTTCCAGCAGAGCCTGGCCGAATAGAGCCCCGGGCCAAAGCTGTCATTGCGAGGAGCGCAGCGACGTGGCAACCCCGTGCGGCGCAACGACGCCGTTGCGTAAATGGCAGCTACCCTTACGAGATTGCCACGCTTCGCTCGCAATGACACACTACGAAAAGGTCTCCACCGGCAGCGGGCGGACTCCCGGACGTTTCGGCAAAGGCTGACAAATCGGTCGGGCGAGGAGTACAATGCTGGCCCTATGGTACCGTATGCGAGGCGCAACGTGGCCATGCTTACTTCGGTTGGCGCTATGGTGGTCACGATCTTGTTGATAATTTTCTTCGGCGCGTGGGCCGTCGCGGCCAGCAGTGAGGCCGACGTGGGGAACGCGTTGCAGGGTGCGATTACCGGCTTTTCCGGAACCGCTCCGCAACCGGCTACGTCGGTGGTCTCTGATCCGGACGCGGTTCCCAGATTGGCTTCAGCCAATGTGGCCGCCGAAACCTGGTGGGGCAAGGCGTTTCTGGTAGCCTGTCCGCTCCACTAGGGGCAGCAGTCGAGTTGCGGCCCATCACGTCTCTGTAAAAAAGCTGGCACATTAGGAGGACACCCTGGATGGCCGCATCGGTAAGATTGCCCCGTCCCAGCGGGAAACTGCACTACGGCTGGATCATCATCGGAATCCTGGCCATCGTTCAGATTTTCGGCCAGTCGATTTCGATGGCGGCGGGGATCATGGTTCCGGAACTTCGCGCTCCGCTGGAAGAAGGCGGGCGTTTCGGATGGTCGCCGGCTATCATCGGCATGGCTTTGGCTGGTTACTACCTGGTGGGATCGCTGACCTCCCCGTTCAGCGGGCGGTTCGGTGACATCCTGGGCGCGCGAAAACTGCTGCTGGTGGGTGGCGTCCTCTTTGGCGTTGCCATGGTCCTCATCGGTTTTATAACCTCGGTGTGGCAATTCTTCCTGGTCTACAGCGTGATGCTGGCCCTGACGTCGTCCATCTCCATGGTTCCGTTGATGGCGGCCGTGAACCCCTGGTTCAAGAAGCGGCTGGGGCTGGGCATCGGGCTGATGTGGGCCGCCGGCGGCGTGGGCGCCGCGTTGCTGGCTCCGGTCTATTCGGTGCTGCTGGAGAATTTTGGTTGGACTGCCACCTTCGTCTCCATTGGGCTGGTCGGTGGCGCCCTGATCCTGGGACTGATGCCATTTTTCCGGAACCAGCCGGCTGAAAAGGGTCTGCTGGCCTACGGCGCCACTGCGGATGATCCGCCGCCGGCGACCTTCAACCCGCAGGCCGCCAAGCTGCGGTTGCAGGTGTTTCAACGGCAGATGAAGCACACCCGGGCCTTCTGGAACCTGCCCGTCATCCACGGGATGGGCTGCGCCGGCCACGGAATTGTGCTGATTTTCGTGGTGGACTTCGCGGTGACCCGAGGGCTCGAATTCACTTCGGCGGCGGTGATTCTGACGCTGATCAACGTGTTCAGCATCGCTGGCCGTTTCGCCGTGCCGATTATCACCGAGAAGGTCGGCGGCAAACTCATCATGGCCACCGCGCTGGGGATTCAGGCCGGGTCGGTGGCGCTGCTGTTCTTCGGCGGCGGGGAATTGTGGGCGTTTTACCTGTTCGCCTGCGTCTTCGGGGTGGGATTCGGCGGCGAAATGTCAGCGTACCCGGTGGTAAACCGCCAGTACTTTGGCACCGGGCCGGTAGCCACGGTCTACGGGCTCCAGATCTCCGGAGCCATGATGGGCCACTTCATATCGACACTGTTAGCGGGCATCATCATCCAGTTCCTGGGCTACATCCCCGCTTTCATCCTGTCCATGACGTTCAGCAGCCTGGGTGTCGTCGTCGTCATGACCCTGGAAACGACCAAGCGGCAGTTGATTCCCGACTGGGAGGAACAACTGCCCCCCGAGGCCCGGACCTTACGCGGGCCGATGGTGGTCCCGCCGGCTGCTGCTGCCACCGGCGTGGCTTTCGGCAACGTGGGAGGAGACGGCGACGGTTAGGTTGCCGACCCCCGTCACTCACACAAACGTCGGGCGTGCTGGTGTACGCCTGACGGCGTTTATCCAATGGCCGCACGCACCCTTCTCCTCGCCACCGGCAACGCCGACAAGCAGCGTATGCTGCGGTGGCTGGTGGAAGGCCTGGACGTAAGCCCGGTTTCGCCGCAGGATTTGGGCATCAGCGCCGATCCCGACGAATCGGCGGACACCCACGAGGCCATCGCGCGGAGCAAGGCGGAGGAATGGTCGCGGGTGGCCGGCATTCCGGCGATGGCATCGGACGGCGGGTTGCTGGTGCCGGCGCTGGGCGCGAACTGGGAGAGTCGCTATACCCGCCGGTTCGCCGGGCCGGCAGCGGACGACGGCGAGCGACAGCGAAGGTTGCTGGCGTTGATGGAGCCATACTCGGGCGATGACCGAAAAGCAGCCTTCGTGGAGGGGCTAGCCATCGCTGACGGCGGGCAGACGGTGGCGTCGTGGGAGGTGAGCGGGGCCACCGGAACTATCGTCGCCGAGCCGCCAGAGGGAGGAATACGGAGCACCGGGGACGGCTTTTGGGTTTTCCCATTGTGGTATTTCGCTGAATATGGGCGGACGTACGACCGATTGACCGAGGCCGAGCGGACGGCGTTGGGCGACCATTGGGATACGTTGCGCGGGCTGGTGCGGGGGTTCTTGCCGGTTTGGCTGGGTTGATCCTGTTGAGTCCGAGGAGGCTGTCGGCAGGGATTCACCCTTACCCCAACCCTCTCCCATCAAGGGAGAGGGGATCGTTCTAATCGTTGGGCCACGATGTTCCACTGATTCGGCTAATCCCGTTGCTGGTAATTGGGTTACAATGCCTGTGCCCCAACCTGGCCGTCCGGAGCGCTGTCTTGACCACTTCTCCGACTGAAAATCAGCTCAACATGCCCGACTCGGTCGAGGATGTGCAAAATCTGCTTCGGGAGCAGGCGTACATCACCGACCGGGGGTTGGCCATCGCCATTTTCCTGGCGCTCAAGTTGCAGCGTCCCCTTTTCCTGGAAGGCGAGGCCGGCGTTGGCAAGACGGAGATTGCCCGGGCGCTGGCGTCGGGACTGCAAACCGACCTGATTCGCCTGCAATGCTACGAGGGGCTGGACGTCAACCACGCGGTGTACGAGTGGAACCACACGCGCCAGCTGCTGGAAATACGGCTGATGGAGGCGCGGCGCGGCGACGGCGAACGGCCCGATGACGCGGCGGTCGACGTATTCGGCCCGCAGTTTCTCATCAAGCGCCCGCTGCTTGAGGCCATCGATCAGGGACGCGACCATGCACCGGTGCTGCTCATCGACGAGCTGGACCGGGCCGACGAGGAGTTCGAGGGGTTTCTCCTGGAGTTGCTGGCCGACTACCAGATAACGATTCCCGAGCTGGGGACGTTTCAGGCCGCCCATCCGCCCGTTGTGGTCATCACATCCAACCGGACTCGGGAGGTGCACGACGCCCTGAAACGCCGGTGCCTGTACTATTGGGTGGACTACCCCGACCACCAGAAGGAATTGCAAATCGTGTCGGCGCGCCTGCCCGATGCGCCGCGCCAACTGGCCCAGCAGGTGACTTCCTTTATCCAGGAACTGCGGGAAACGGAACTTTACAAGATCCCGGGAGTGTCCGAGACGCTGGACTGGACGTCGGCGCTGATGGCGCTGAACATGCGGGAACTGGAGCCGGAGGTCATCGACGACACGCTGGGCATCATGCTGAAGTACCAGGATGATATCGAGGCGGTGCGGGGTGAGCCGGTGCGCGCCCTGCTGGAACGCTCCCGGAATCGGGGGCCGCGCCGGGGCGGTAGGAGGGGATGATTACTAACGCTCCGACCCGCCACGCCCCTCAATGCAGTTTAGGAGCACAGTCGCATGGCATTTAACGACATCCTGAGTCATAGCCCGGCTGACCCGACGTACATCATCGAGTTGGCGCAACGCATCATGGCCGACGCAGACCATAACCTCACCGATTTGGTGTATTTGTACCAAAGCGCCCTGCTGGCGGTAGCAATTGCCGACGAAACCTCGCAGGAAATGCAAGTCACTCTCCAGGCGATTGTGGACGGTATCTGGGAACGAGCGGAAGCAGGCGACGAACACGCTCAGTTGGCGGCCAAAGCTTACGCTCATCTCTCCGACCCCGACGCCGGGCCGGCATCCATCAGAATCGCCGAAACCGCGTTACAGCTTTTGTTGATGTTGCCATTGGTCAGAGACGCTCTTTTGAGCGGCGAAGATCACGAAACCGTGGTGGATATGCTTGATGCAATCGATGAAATGATCTCAGGACCGGATTTGGACATGCCGGATTTGTCCGACGAAGAGATGGATAAAATGCTGGCCGAATTGGACGAAAAGCTCGGATTGGAGTCTAGCAAAGAATGAGCCGGCCAAACATCCCTCCCCGCCACGTCGTCGTAATCGGCGCCGGCATCCTGGGGGCATCCATCGCGTGGCGGATCGCCGCTCGGGGTGTGCGGGTCACCGTCATCGACGGAAGCGAGCCCGGCAGTGGCGCATCCAACCACAGTTTTGCCTGGATCAATGCCGGCGCCAAGGAACCCATCGGCTACCACAATCTGAACCGCCGGTCGCTGGAGATGTGGCCCCGGTTTGCCGAGGCGCTGGCTCCCCACGGGGACGCCGAGGAGATTGGTCTGCGCTGGGGTGGCAAGGTGTCGTGGGAATCCGAGCCAGGCGCCGCCGCACAACTGATGGCACGGGTCCGGCAGTTGCAGTCCTGGGGCTATCCAACGCGTCTAATCGATGCTGGCGAACTGAAACGGCTGGAACCGTCGCTGGACGTTGGCCCGGTCGCCGCCGCCGAGTACAGCGAAAACGAAGGGCAGGTGGAACCGCAGCTGGTGGTGAACGCCAGCCTGCGTCGGGTGCGGGAACTTGACGGCCAGGTCTATGTGAATACTCCGGTGAGTGGGTTGGAGAAGGCGTCTGACGGGCGTATCCACTCGGTTATTACCGAGCTGGGAGCAGCGGAGCCGGACGCGGTCGTGGTTGCTGCTGGCGTTGGAACCACGGAGCTTGCGGCCCTGGCCGGCGTCAACGTGCCGCAGGCGGAGAGCCCGGGGGTGGTAATCCGCACGAATCCCTTGCCGCCCCTGCTGTACAACGTGCCCGTGGTCTACGCTCCTCCCCTGGGCGACGGGCGGCGGGAGATTCACCTGCGACAGTGCGCCGACGGGCGGATGATGATTGGGGAAGGCGACCAGGAGAGCCTTGCCGAGGACGACAGCCAGGCTCACGCCGACGACCTGCTGGCCCGGGCGCGCCGCTACCTGCCCGGTTTGACGGGGGCGCAAGCTGTGCCGGTACCCGTGGGCTGGCGTCCCATGCCGCTGGATGGATATCCCGTAATGGGGTTTGCCGACGAAGCGCCCAACATGTACATCGCCCTGACCCACAGCGGAGTCACGTTGGCGCCGGCGTTGAGTGCGCTGGCGGCGCAGGAAATTTGCGAAGGCGTGGCGGCGGATGCGGTGCTGGGCCCGTACCGCCCGCAGCGTTTCGCCGGTATGACCGAAGAGCAGGCTACCGCAGTGGCGCACCCGCGGGCCGGGCACCGGTAGTTGCCGGGCACCGGTAGTTAATGATGCTCCAGGCCGGGATTCCTGGGAACGGCGCGTGGGAGCACGGCCCTCACCCCAACCCCTCTCCCTGAGGGAGAGGGGCTAACTCCTGGTGTTGCGCCCGCGGCGATGACACTACCTGATACGGCGCCGGGCGATTCCCCGCTCACCGATTCCGTGGCCACTTCCCGGCGTGGGTGGGCGCTGCTGTTGTCAAACCGGCTGCACTACAGCTCGGTGGTGTTGTCTTCGTTTGCCTTCGGGTTGTTCCTGCCCTTTTTGCGGGAGGAACTGGACCTGACCTACCTGCAAATCGGCCTGCTGCAAGGGGTCTGGTGGATTACCTCGGCGATGGCGCTGGTGCCGTTGAGCGTCGCGTTGGCCAGGATGAATCCCAACTGGCGGGTCTTCGGCGCGCTGCTGCTGATTACCCCGTTTGTCTTCGCCCAGGGTTTGGCCACCGGGTTCTGGACGCTGCTGGCGGCCCGATTCCTGACTGTGCTGACCTATGCCGCGCTGGCGCCGGTGCGCCCGCTGCTGCTCCGGTACTGGGCGGCGCCACGTGACTACGCGCGGGTTACGTCGGCGGGCCTGTCGGCCCATTCAACACTGATGGCGCTGGTGATCACCTTCAGCCCGCTCATCATCGTCGCCCTGGGCAGCTGGCGGCTGGCCTACTTCGTGCAGGGTGGGTTGATGGCCGGGCATCTGCTCATCTGGTGGATGCTGGCGTTGGCACGCCGTTCCGACTCGGTGGGGCAGTTGTCCGATGCAATGTCGTTGAGCCCGCCGGCGGTGACCGGCTCGCCGCCGATTCGGGCGCTGCTGGCCTACCCCCACGCCTGGTTGCTGGGCGTTATCATGATGTGCCTCTCGGCGTCGTGGACGACGGTGCTGACGTTCCTGCCGACCATCCTGGCGGAAGAGCGGGGCGTGGCGATAGCCTCCGGCGGGGTAATTTTCGGGTTCCTTTATTACCCGCTAATCCCCGGAGGGTTGCTGGGCAGCAAGATTTCCCGTCACTTCACCAACCGTAAATTGATGGTGGTGGCGCCGGCGGTCTGCAACGTGGTCTGTACGCTGGGAGCATTGCTGGCCGGCAACGTGGCGCTGGTGGCGCTCGCGCTGGCGGGCCTGGGTCTGGTCTGGGTATTCGTGCCGGCCATGGAGGTGCTGCCCTTCGAGTTTCGCGACATCCACGAAAGGGAGGTATCGGTGATATCGGCGTTGGTCCTGACCTTTGGGGCAGTGGGATTCGCCGGCGGCCCTCTGGCGGCGGGTATCATCGCCGAATCCGCCGGGTCGTTGATGACCGGGGTTTTGACGGTGGCCGGATTGACCGCGCTAGGCATCATCGCCGCCGCGTTGTTCCCCAGAACCCCCGCCGCAGTGCCCCTGCCGAGCGGACGGGCCGCCGCCGTGTGATACCATCGAGCCGACGGAGATATTCAGCCAATGGTAGTTAACCTGAACCAGCACACGGCCCCGGCCGACATCGGCGACGGAGCAATTCTGCCCAACCTGCTAATGTTTGGCGAGGTGCTGCGCCGGCTGGGTCTGGACTTCGGGTCGGCGAATATGCTGGACCTGGTGCGGGCGACAGAGCATATCCCCATCGGCGGCAACCGGAACGACTTTCGGCTGGCGGCGCGGGCGTTGCTGGTGCACCGGCGCAGCGATCTGGCGCTGTTTGACGAAGCGTTCCAGGTATTCTGGAGGAGGCCGGCGCACGGCGTCAGCATGCGCGACCTGCGCTCGATGGGTGAAGAACGACGCTATCGCACGCCGCGGGTTGCGCCGCACCGGGAGGACACTTCCGACGGGCCGCCCGGCGACGACCTGCCTCCCGACGACGCCGGCGACCGTCAGCCGGTGGTGGACTTGCAGCGGTCATTCAGCGCGCGGGAGGTGTTGCGCCAGCGGGATTTCGCCGAGTATACGCCGCTGGAGGTTGCCGCCGCGCGGGCGATGATGTCCGAGCTTGCCTGGGACCTGGGGAGCCGGCGCACCCGCCGCCGCGCCTGGGGTGACGGCGCCGATATCGACCTGCGCCGCAGTATGCGCCGGAGCCTGGCCTACGGGGGCGAGCTGCTGGATATCGCCCACCGCCGACGCAAAGCCAAGCCGCGCCCGTTGATGCTAATCTGCGACGTGAGCGGCTCGATGGAGCGGTACACCCGGATGCTGCTGCACTTCGTGCACACCGTGGCGGTGAACGGTCAGCAGGTGGAGGCGTTCCTGTTTGCGACACGGCTCACTCGCATCACGCGCCACCTGGCCCACCGGGGCGTCGACCAGGCGGTGGCGGAGGTGGCCCGGGCCGTGCCCGATTGGGCCGGCGGTACGCGCATCGGCGAGGCCGTCAAGGCGTTCAACTACCGTTGGGCGCGCCGGGTGCTGCGGGGTGGGGCGGTTGCGATGGTAATCTCCGACGGCTGGGACCGGGGCGAGCCGGAACTGCTGGGACGGGAGATGGCCCGTCTGCAACGGAGCTGCCACCGGCTCATCTGGCTGAATCCTCTGCTGGGCTCACCGACTTACGAGCCGCTGACCCGGGGGATGCAGGCGGCGCTGCCGTACATCGACGATTTTTTGCCGGCCCACAACCTGTACAGCCTGCAGGAGCTGGCGCGCCATTTGAACAACCTGGGCGCCCGGCGCAGCCTGCCGCGAAGTATACGTGCCCACGGACGGGAGATTGATGGCGAACCGCCGGCCGGCATCGCTCCCCACGACGGTGGGACGGCAGCCCGCTCCCGGCGGGAGCTGAATCCCGCGCTGGCGCCCACCTTCCGCCATCCGCTGTGGGGTCACCCCAACATCCCGGGCGGCGGCTGAATCCCCTTTCCGGCGGTCAGTACTCGAAGCCGGTTTCGGCGGCCCAGGCCTGCACGCCGCGCCGGAAGGCCAGCGCCCCCATGGGAGCGATGACGGCCTGCATGGCTTCCAGAATCTCCCGGGGCGTGGCGCCTTCGTTCAGGGCCACGCGGATGTGGGCCTGGATCTGCTCCTGGTCGGCGCGCAGGGCGGTTTCGACGCAGATTTGCAGCAATTCCTTCGTCTTGCGGTCCAGCAGGCGTTGGCCGGTGTAGGTGGCCTCGATGAACTCGCCGTACTTCTGCGTCCACTCCGGGTCGGCCAGGGCGTTGATGCGGTGCATCTCCAGCGTATAACCGCGAGTCCGGGCGGCCTCGTCGATCAGGCGTTGGGCGTCAGTGTTATCGGGCATAGGATAGCTCCCTCTGGTTGTTTTGATGTGATTGGATCGCGTAATGCCTGGCTATCTCCCCTCACCCCAACCCTCTCCCACACTGCCTTTGCTCTTGTCGAAGGGCGTTTTGAGATAGTTTCTTAGAGGTCGTAGTGGGTGCGGGCGGCGGCCTGGAGGGGGTCGTCCTGCTGGAAGAGGTCAGGGTGTTTCCCGCGAGCGAGGGCCAAATGGTAGGTGAATAGCTGCAACGGTACCACGCTGACGATAGGCATGATTTCCGGCGGGCAATCTGGCAGCGAGAAGATACTGGCGCCGGTGGCGGCAACCGCCGGGTCTGGCTGGCTCATCAAGGCCCACACCGGAGCGCCCAGCTCACGGGCGGCCAAAGCCAGGTTTAGCGTGCGGCCCCGGTCGTCGCCGGACGGGGCGATGAGGGTCAGCAGGCAGTCGGCGTCCAGGGAGCAGAAGGGGCCGTGCAGCAGCTGCTCCGTCTGGAAACCCTCGCAGTCGGCGCGGCTGGTCTCCTTGATTTTGAGGGCGACCTCGTAGGCGTTGGCGCGGTTGCCGCCCCAGCCGGCGGAGATGAACCGGCGTTGTGATTGATTTTCGACCGCAATCTGTCTGATGTCGTCTTCGGCGGCCACCACTTGCGAC
Organism: Dehalococcoidia bacterium; assembly: GCA_965220105.1. GTDB lineage: Bacteria > Chloroflexota > Dehalococcoidia > Lucifugimonadales > UBA3495 > Bin87. Next base: position 2,211,457 of record OZ244811.1, read on the forward strand.
ACGAGGGATGGCAACGCGTCGACGCCGTTGGCGTCAGCGTAGCCGGCCATGCTGCGATTGAGCATGGCGATGACTGAAAGTGCGGTGGTGTAGCTGACGGTGAAAGCCGACGATATCTCTGGCGAGACGGTGTGGATCATCCGGTCGGCCACCTGGATGCGGGGCCCGGGCGCGGTGGAGGTGATGGCGACGGTGTAGGCGCCGGCAGAGATGGCGTGGTCAAGGGCGTCGTAGGAGGACCGCTTGGTGCCCCGGTGGCTGAAGACGATGACGGCATCTTCTGGCGTAACCCGAGGCGGCGCGGTGCAGAACTCGAAGGAGTTGCAAGCGAAAGTCTCCGGGCCAGCCTTGAGCATCTGCTGGGCGGCCAGGGCGGCGTGCCATGAGGTGCCGATGCCCACCAGGTAGATGCGGCGGCGATTAGCCAACGTCGCCGCAACCTCGTCGCAAACGTCCTGCTGGCTGTCCAGCACCGAAGCGATGGCGTCGGGTTGGGACACGATGGCGTCGTACATGTGGTAGGGATGCGAGGTGCGGGGGATGGCGGCAGTGGTCATGGTGCGATACGCCCTTTGAAGGTGGAAAAGCAGGAGTTTCTGAGATGGCGAGTCTTTCGTGCTGATAGAATGATAACAGGGAAGGTGATCAATCGTTCCTCCTACCAGACAGGAACGCACGACTGATGCCATTCATAAGGCAGCTGCAGCACCAGGCGCGAGAGGAGAACAGCAGTGGCGATCGTTACCGTTGGTTTATCGGAGCAGACCGAGAACATGCTGAAACGGAGGGCGGCCGAACACCGTCGATCTCTGGAAGGAGAGATATCGTATATTCTCGATCAGGCGGTAGCGGTGGACTACGCCACTCAGCAGGAATCGTTCCTCGAAATGTCGCGTGAGGTACGTAAATTGACGGAGGAACGTCCTCAGACTCCTTCGGAAAAATTGATCCGCGAGGACCGGGATAACCGCGACCGCAATGTGTGATGTTAATAGTTGTGGATGCATCCGTGGCTGTCAAATGGTTGGTAACCGAGGAGGGTTCCAGCAAGGCAGAACAACTGCTCGGTCGCGGGCATGCCTTGCACGCACCGCGGTTAATGGCTGCTGAGATTCTCAATGCAGTGCGAAACAAGGAAAGGTCGGGGGAACTGACTCCACAGGACGCTATCGCCATAGGTAATCAAGCCCGGCATGTACCTGTATTGTGGGGCAACGATGAAGAGTTGGGGCCCGTGGCACTTCAATTGGCATTGGATTTACAGCATCCGATATATGACTGTATGTATTTGGCCCTCGCTCAACGTAACCGAGGCTTGGTGGTTACGGCTGATGCGCGATTTTTTGACTTGGTTTCAGCTTCTGTTTATGCCGGAATGATAGCCCGACTGGATGTATTCGAGCCTGGTTGATCCCAAGGGTAAAACTTCCAACCGCCGGCCACCTGGAACCCCCTGTGTTATGATTGCGCTGCCAACGGCGGAGGCTACATAACCTGCGCCTACCGCTCTAAAAACATGCGACAGGTCTAAAAACATGCGACAGGAGGCTTGATTATGCCATTCGGCGGCAATGACTGGCACGCGCTCCGACAGGAAGAGACGCTGGAGCCGGAGATCCCCATCTGCGACCCGCACCATCACTTCTGGGACTTCCGCACCGAGCGGATTCCCTACCAGCGTTACCTGCTCCACGAGCTGGCCGACGACATCAACAGCGGCCACAACGTCACCTCCACCGTTTTCGTCGAGGCCAGGTCGATGTACCGCTCCACGGGCCCGGAGGAGATGCGTCCGGTGGGCGAGGTTGAGTTCGTGCAGGGACTGGCGGCAGCGTCGGCCAACGGGCTGTACGGCTCCGGTCGGGCGGCGGCGTCCATCGTGGGCCACGCCAACCTGAACCTGGGCGACAACGTAAAACCGGTGCTGGAAGCGCTACAGGCGGCCAGCCCCAACCGGTTCCGCGGCATCCGCCACTCGGTCACCTGGGACCCCCATCCCGAGATTGAAAACACCGCCGCCCACAACATGCCGCAACAACTGGCCAGCGATAACTTCCGGGCCGGCGCCCGGGCGCTGGCGAGTATGGGCCTGACGCTGGAAGGCTGGATGTATTTCCCGCAGATGCCGGAACTGGCGGAGTTCGCCAAGGCCATTCCCGACCTGACCATCATTCTGAACCACATTGGCGGGCTGCTGCGCGTCGGCCCCTACGCCAACAACGACGAGGAAGTGCTGGACACCTGGCGCAAGGGCATCACCGCCGCCGCGTCCGCTCCCAACGTGGTGATCAAGCTGGGCGGCATCGGTATGCCCCGCACGGGTTTTGACTGGCACGAACGCGCGGTACCGGCCAGCTCGGAAGAACTGGCCGAAGGGATGGCGCCCTTCATGCACCACTGCATCGAGCAGTTCGGGCCGGACCGGTGCATGTTCGAGAGCAACTTCCCGGTGGACAAGGTCTCCTATTCTTACAACGTGATGTACAACGCCTTCAAGCGGCTGTCCCGGGAATACTCTCCCACCGAACGGGCGGCCATGTTCCACGATACCGCGGTGCGGGTGTACAGCGTGGACGAGACCTAACCGACCGATAATTCCGGCATCTGACCCGCGACTCTTCGACGGGGTTCGACCAAGGAGGCAGAATCATGGCGGCACCGATCAACGACTGGCTGGCGCAGAATGTTGAGCCGACGCTGGAACCAGATTTACCCATCTGCGACCCGCACCATCACTTTTGGGATCAGCGGCCCGATCGGGTGGAACCCCGATACATGCTGGACGAGCTCCTGGCCGACACGGGCAGTGGCCACAACATAGTCTCCACGGTGTTCGTGGAGGCCCGGTCAATGTACCAGGACGGCGCTTCGGACGAGCTGCGTCCCGTTGGCGAGGTGGAATTCGTGCAGGGCATTGCCGCCCAGAGCGCCAGCGGCATCTACGGCGACACCCGCGCTGCTCACGGTATCGTGGGCCATGCCAACCTGCACCTCGGCGCAAACGTCCGTCCGGTCCTGGAGGCGCTGCGGGCGGCCAGCCCCAACCGGTTCAGCGGCATCCGCCACGGCGTGGGCTGGGACCCGCACCCGGAGGTTGCCAGCGCCGGGGCGTACCCGTTTCCGAACCAGCTGGCCAGCGAGGACTACCGCGCCGGCGCCCGGGTGTTGGCCGAGATGAACATGTCCCTGGACGTGTCGTGTCTGCACCCGCAGTTGCCCGAGGTGGCCGACTTTGCCCGCGCGGTGCCCAACCTGACCATCGTTTTGAATCACGTCGGCGGTCTGATGCGAACCGGCCCCTACGCTGCCAATCCGGACGAGACCATGGCCAACTGGCGCAGCGGTATCGCGGCGGCGGCTTCGGCGCCCAACGTCGTCCTGAAGCTGGGCGGCGTCGGGATGCCCCGCACCGGCTTCGACTGGCACGAGCGGTCGACGCCGGTGGGTTCGGAGGAAGTGGCGGTGTCGATTGACCCCATCATGCGATACTGCATCGAGCAGTTCGGGCCCAGTCGGTGCATGTTCGAGAGCAACTTCCCGGTGGACAAGGAGTCGTTCTCCTACCACGTGATGTGGAACGCGTTCAAGCGGATGTCGGCGGATTTCTCGGCCAGCGAACGGGCGGATATGTTCCACGGCTGCGCGGCGCGGGCGTATCGGCTGGGTTAACCTGGTTGCCCAATTTTCACCCTCACCCCGCGTCTGTTCCATCGGGGGAGCGGGGGCGGCCCTCACCCTAACCCTCTCCCAGGGGGAGAGGGGACCAGACGGCAAGCCCCAAAAAGCCCCTCGCCCGCCGGGAGAGGGGTTGGGGTGAGGGCTTTATGAATTTATCGGAACGTGAGCAGGTCGTTTTTCCGGCACGGACTGGGGAGATGGCGCTCATGAGGAGGTTGAACTTGGCGATGGACCCACGGAGTTTCCCCCCGGAGTTTTTCCAGCGGGAGGACGAAAGCAACGACGCCGAGTTTTACACGATGCCCCGTCTGGTAGTGCACATAGACGATGGGGCGATCCATGCGGTGGGGCAGATGTTCCGGAGGCTGATACCGGAACAGGCCGAAGTGTTGGACCTGATGAGCAGCTGGCGTACCCATTGGCCGGAAGACCATCCCCGGAGCCGCATCGTCGGCCTGGGGATGAACGCAGCGGAGATGGCCGACAACCCGCAGCTTGCCGAATATCTGCTGAAGGACATCAACGTTGACCCGTTGCTGCCATTTGACGACGAGTCATTCGACGCTGTGGTCATCACGGTGTCGGTGCAGTACCTGGTTCACCCGCTGGAGGTATTCTCCGAGGTTTCTCGGGTGTTGCGATCCGGGGGCGTTTTCATCGTGAGCTTCTCCAACCGCTGCTTCCCGACCAAGGCGGTGCGGGTGTGGCGGTCCACCAGCGACGAAGACCACATCGAGCTGGTAGCGTCTTACATGCACCACGCCGGCGGGCTAGCCGGCGTGCGCGGAGGGTTGGCCAACGCCGACGACTCGCCGCCGGCGGACCCGCTGTTTGCGGTGTTTAGTTACAAGGGACCGGAGCCGGAGCCGCGAGAGACTGGCGTGTAGTAAACTGATTGAAAAGATTTCTTGCCAGTAAACGCGTCAAAGGAGTATTAAATTGAGCGGCGTGTTCGTGTATTGGGATAACTCCAACATATTCCACGAAACGAAGCGCATTGCCGAAGAAGGCGAAGGAACACCCGGGGCGCGTTACCTTGTGCGGGTGAAGTTTGACAGTCTCCTGGACTTGGCATTGGCGGGACGTCCGTTGGAAAAAGCCGTAGCAGCCGGGTCTGTGCCTCCCGAGATGCGGTCGCTATGGAACAGGCTTGAAAATCAGGGCGTAGAAGTGCGGCTATTTGACCGCGGTGAAACTACCCGTGGCGAACAGGATATGCCCGACCGGATTCTGCAATTGCGGATGCTTGAGGATGCCCTTGATTACAACGGCGACCCGGGGACTGTCGTGCTGTTAACCGGCGATGGAGCTGGCTACGTCGAAGGGCAAGGTTTTCACAGCACCCTCGAGAGGATGCACAACCGTTCCTGGAAGGTAGAGGTGTTATCGTGGGCTCATTCCTGCAATCGTGGGATGCGCCTATGGACTGAGGAAAATGGCGTCTTCATTCCGCTGGACGATCACTACGAAGCTATCACGTTCCGGGAACCATCAAGGATTGGGCATGAGTTCGCTCCCGAGCGCCCTGCTGCGGACTTGGATCTAACGAGTCGCCAGATGGCATAACCCGTTGTAGCCGGTTCCAGTCCGCCACTTCGAGGATTATCCCAACAGATCGGAGGCGAAGTTGCTGGTCGCTGGTTGGATACCAGGTCATTGTTGACGATGACAGGTAACTTGACGGCTCCCTGCATGTTGTGCAGGTCGTCGATGATGCCGGGCGCGCCGGCCGGGGAGTCGACGGCGCTGCCGGCTAGGCCGGGGTCGCCGGGCGGTAGCGGTTGATGATGGGCAAACGACGGTCTTTGCCGAACGCCCGCGGTGTTATCTTCACCCCGGGCGGAGCCTGGCGCCGTTTGTACTCGTTGCGGTCAACGGCGGACATCACCTGGCGCACCCAATCAGGATGATGGCCCATCGCGACCATGTCGGCGTAGCTGTAGTCGTCCTCTACGTAGGCCTTGATGATCGGGTCCAGCTGCTCGTAGGGGGGCAGGGAGTCCTGGTCGGTTTGGTCGGGTCGCAACTCGGCGCTCGGCGGTTTGACCAGCACTTCGGTTGGGATTAGAGGCTGGCCGTTGTGGGTGCGTTCGTTACGCCAGCGGCACAGCTGATAAACCAGGGTCTTGGGAACGTCCTTTAGTACGGCGAATCCGCCGGCCATGTCGCCGTAGAGGGTTGCGTAGCCCATGGCCATTTCGCTCTTGTTGCCGGTGGTCAGCACAATCCACCCGAACTTGTTGGATATGGTCATGAGGACGTTGCCGCGGATGCGGGCCTGGACGTTCTCCTCGGCCACGTTGGGTTCAGTGCCGGCGAACCGTTCGGCGAGCATGTCGGTAAACGCCAGGTGCGCCGGTTCGATGGGCACGCGCCAGAGTTTGATCCCCAGGTTATCGGCCAGCCGTTGGGAATCGGCGATACTGCCCTCAGATGAGTAACGGGACGGCATGGTGACGCCGATCACGTTGTCAGCGCCGAGCGCGTCGGCGGCGACGGTGGCGGTGAGCGCCGAGTCGACGCCGCCCGACAATCCGATCAAGGCGCGCTGGAATCCGGCTTTCCGGACGTAATCGCGGGTCCCCACCACCAGGGCCTGATACACCTCTTCCGTTTCGTCCAGTCCGGGATAGATCGGCGGTTTTGCCGGAAGATGCCGGTTGGATAGGTGGTGCTCGGACAGGGGAATAACGTGGGAGTGTCCGACTTCGTGAAGAATGTTGGGGTTTTCCTTGCGGGGCCGCGGGTCGCGGAGGCGCTGCCGAAACACCGATTCCACGTCCAGGTCCACTACGATAAGGCGGTCTTCGAAGGCGGGGCCGCGGGCGAGGACCGAACCGTCGGGGGCGCACACGACGCTGGCGCCATCGAAGACCAGTTCGTCCTGACCTCCCACGGTGTTCAGGTAAGCGACGAAGACGCCGTTATCAGCGGCGCGGGTGGCGATCATGCGCTCGCGCTGGCTGGCCTTGCCGGCGTGAAAAGGCGAGGCGTTGATGTTGACGATGATCTCGGCGCCGGCGTCACGCTGCACGGCGATGGGCCCCACCGGGTACCAGATGTCCTCGCAGATGTTGACGCCTACCGACGTGCCGTTGATGACATATACCGGGCATACGTCACCGCGCTTGAAATAACGGTCTTCGTCGAACACGCCGTAGTTGGGCAGGTACATCTTGCGGTACCAGTCCACCAGGCGGCGGTCGTCGATGACGGCGGCGGCGTTGGCAATATCGTTACCTACCTCCACGCATCCAACCACGGCGGAGATTCCGCGGGTGGCGGCAGCGATCCGCTCCACGGCGGCCACATTATCGGCCAGGAAGGAGGGCTTGAAGAGCAGGTCTTCGGGCGGGTAACCGGTAACGGCCAGTTCGGGAAAGGCCACCAGATCGGCGTGGGCAGTCCTGGCTTCATCAATTTGCTCGATGATGCGGGTGGTGTTTCCCGCGATGTCGCCCACCGTGGGGTTGAACTGGGCCAAGGCTAACCGGAACGTGCGTTGCATCGGCTTATTATAACGCAGCCGAGTGCGACGTTCCGTCCGTATCCACCGGGCCTTTCGATTGCCCAATATCAGGAAGATCAACGGGGGTTACAACGCTGTTATTGCTAGCGAAGCGTGGCGATCCCGGTGGCCAACGAGTGCAGTACATGCACCGGGATTGCCGCGTCGCTGCTCCCCTCGCGATGACAGGACGCCGGGCCGGTCTTGCGGCGACCGGGGAGGCCGGGGAGGTTCCTGCTATAATCGGCGGCGTTTCGCGTTGCCCGTGCGCCCGCCCTTCCGGTTTGTGATTTGTGTGGTTACGTCCCTTTTCCATCGGCCTGATATGGGCGACCCAGCGGGCTGGCACTGCGCCTGCTGATGCGTTCGCTGCAGACCCGGGCGGCCCGGACCACCCCTTTCTACTACGGATGGGTCATCCTGGGGCTGACCGGGATTGCGTCATGTTCCTCCCGTCCGCTGATGTCGGTGGCAGTGCTGACGGTTTTCGTAGTGCCGATGGAGGAACAACTGGGCTGGACGCGCACGGAGTTGGCCGGCGCGGTGAGCCTGGGCGGAGTGATCGCCGTGGTGATGTCCCCGCTAGTGGGCCCGCTCATCGACCGGTACGGGTCCGGCCTGGTGGTTGGCATGTCGTCGGGCGTTGCCGGGGTTTGTGCTATCGGCCTGGGGCTGGTGAATCACATCTGGCTGTTCTACCTGGTGTACGTGCCGGGCCGGTTGGTGTTTGCCAGCCCCCTGGAGCTGGGAACGTCCACGGCCGTGAGCAACTGGTTCATCCGAAGGCGGCCCTTTGCGCTGGCGATGAACCACGTGCTGCAGGGCTCCGGGCTGGCGATCATGCCGCTGGCTGCCCAGGTAATGATCGGGGCCTGGAGCTGGCAGACGGCGTGGTACGCTCTGGGAGTGTGGACGCTGGTGGTGGGGGTAGTGCCGGCCATTTTGTTGATGGGTCGGCGACCTGAGGATATCGGCCTGTTACCGGATGGCGATCGGGCTGCTCCCTCCAGGCCCGGCGAATCGGGCGGGCGGCGTCCCCAGACCAGCAGCGACGAGATCAACTTTACCCTGCGGCAGGCGATGCGGACCCGGGCGTTCTGGCTGATGATGCTGTTCGCCTTCGCCGGATTTATCGCGCAGGCCGGGGTGTCGTTGCACCAGGTGCCGCACTTTATCGACCAGGGGGTTCCCGCCTCGGCGGCGGTGTGGACCGCCAGTTCTTTCGCCATTTCCCAGGTACCGGCGAGTCTGCTGTGGTCGACCTTGTGTCAACGCTTGCCGATGCGCCTGACGATGCCGGCGGCTGGCCTGGTGGTCAGCAGCGGGGCGATGGTGACCGCGTTCGCCGACAACATCAGTACGGGTGTGACGGGCGCGTTTATCCTCGGTTTCGGCGTGGGCGGGTTGCATATCATCAGCCGGCTGACCTGGGCGGATTACTTCGGGCGGCTGCACCTGGGGGCCATCCGGGCCTGGGGACTGGCCGCGCAGGTGGGGGGTCAGGCGCTGGGGCCCACAGTGGCCGGCATGGTGGTGGACCGCATGGACACCTATCTATGGGTGTTCATGGGTTTCGGCATCAACTTGGGCATTGTCTCATTGCTGATGCTAACCACCAGGCCGCCCGGTCGGCATCAGGCCGCCGGAGGACAGTTCATCTCCGGCGAACCGTAACTACGCCCGCTTGTTTGAGTGCAGCGTGTATAATTTGGGCCACGCTGCTGTCCAAGTCACGGCGAGAGTCCGCACAACGGACAGCAGCGGCGCTGACCCGACGTGCCATTGCGTAGATTTCTGACAACCATCCTGTTGACGGCCGGCCTGTTGGCGCTGGCCGTGACCGGCTTCGCAGCGTGCGACGACCCTGAACCGACGCGGACTCCCGTACCGACGCCCACACCGACGGCGCAGCCGGTGGAACGGCTCTACCTGTATTTTCAGGAGCAGAAAGAGTTGAATCCGGTGCGCTTCGAGCAGATGCTGGACGACCGGGGGCTATACGGGTTCACCGGGATAATCAGCGAGATAGACGGCTCGACGGTGCACTTCCTGGTCTTCCAGCGCTTCATGCGGAAGGACGAAACCGTGGAGTGCAACTTCGAGGACAAGGATGACGTCCTCAGCCTCAACGTCGGGGAGGTCGTGACGATGTACGGCAACCTCGTCAAGGCCAAGCGCGTGGTCAGGCTGAAAGATTGCCGGCAGCAGTCGCCAGACCGGCCCAAGCGGCGGTGATGCCGCCGGCGGGATGCTCCAATACCGGCCCAATCTGTGCCTTGACGATGCCATGTTACCGGCCTGTCAATCTCGCCGGGGACGGAGCAGCGGTTGTCGACCCGCGACCTTCCGAATGCGATATCCGCGATTTGACCCGTCCTGGACATTAGTCATACAATTAGCCAACCCTTTGCTGCCAGGGAGCCCAGGATGCCAATTGTGAATGTCCATCAAGCCAAGACCCAGCTCTCGCGCCTGCTCGCACAAGTCGAAGCTGGCGAGGATGTCATCATTGCCCGCAACGGCAAGCCGGTGGCCCGTCTCGTACTCTGCCAGCCCCAGGGTAAACGGCAATTCGGTGCCTGGAGGGGCCGTTTGGTCGTCGACGATAGCTTCTTCGACCCGCTTCCGGACGTGGAGCTGTCTGCTTGGGAGTCGTAAGCATTGCGGCTCCTGCTCGACACCCACGCGTTCCTCTGGTGGCTCGCCGGGAGTGACAGATTGTCCGCTCCGGCCCGCCGGGCTATTGAAGATGAAGGAAACGACATACTGATCAGCGCGGCTTCGGCCTGGGAAATCGCCACCAAGTATCGCCTCGGCAAACTACCGGGAGCCGGCGAAGTTGCGCTGGACATTCCCGGAGCCATCGCAGGCCAGGGCTTCGCAGAGCTGAAAATTACCGTCGACGATGCCGGGAGGGCCGGATCACTGCCGGGAGTCCACCGCGACCCTTTCGACAGGATGCTCATCGCCCAGGGGTTGGCGCGGAACCTCGTGCTCATTTCGAGTGAGTTGGTATTCGACTCGTACGGCGTTCGCCGTCACTGGTAGCGGTATCTCTTACCGCTGATCGACCAAACAGGCAAACATCGTCGAGGCGAAGCTCAAGGGCAATGTGCAAGATTGCTGGCGCCGCCCGCCGGGTCGACCCTTGCGCCGGCAATGCCAGTGTCCGCGGGGTGCGCTGAAAGAACCTAGTCCGCGGCCAGTACGCCCTGGCCCAGGGATTGCCGCAGGTAGCGCCCGGTGTGGGACTGGTCGACCCGGGCCAGCATCTCGGGGGTGCCGCAGGCCAGCAGGTTGCCGCCCAGATCGCCGGCGTCGGGACCCAGGTCGATTACCCAGTCGGCGTTTTTTATAAGGTCCAGATTGTGTTCGATGAGCAGGACCGAGTTGCCCTGGTCGACCAGGCGGTGCAGCACACGCAGCAGGGCGGCGCAATCCTCGAAGGACAGGCCGGTGGTGGGTTCGTCCAGCAAGTAGAAGGTGCGTCCGGTGGCGCGGCGGGACAGTTCCGTGGCGAGCTTGACCCGCTGGGCCTCTCCGCCAGACAACGTGGTGGCCGGCTGTCCCAGGCGGATGTACCCCAGGCCCACGTCGCGCAGGGTTTCCAGCTTGGTGCGGATGCGGTTGAAGTTCCAGAAGAAGTCCAGCGCCGTCTCCACCGTCATCGAAAGCACGTCGGCGATGGACTGGTCGCGCAGCAGCACTTCCAACGCTTCCCGGTTGTAGCGGCGGCCCTGGCAAACCTCGCAGGGGACGGTGACGTCGGGGAGGAATTGCATCTCGATCTGAATGTAACCCTCCCCCTGGCAGGCCTCGCAGCGTCCGCCCTTGACGTTGAAGGAGAACCGACCCGGCTTGTACCCGCGAATACGGGCCTCGGGCAGCGTGGCGAATAGCTCGCGGATGGGGGTGAAAGCGCCGGTGTAGGTGGCCGGATTGCTGCGGGGCGTGCGCCCGATGGGCGACTGGTCGATGTTGACCACCTTGTCGATATGCTCGATGCCACGCACTTCGTCGTGCTCGCCGGGGCGGTCGCGGCCCTGGGACACGGCCTGGGCCAGGCGTTTGTAGAGGATGTCATAAACCAGGGTGCTTTTGCCGCTGCCGGAGACGCCGGTTACGCAGGAGAGCAGGCCCAGGGGGAACTCCACGTCGATGCCCTTCAGGTTGTTCTCCCGGGCGCCGGTGACGGAGATGAACAATCCGTTGCCGGGGCGGCGTTCCTCGGGGGTGGGGATGCGCTTGCGTCCGCTGAGGTAAGCGCCGGTGAGGGATGCGTCGTTATCCATGACGGCGGCCACGTCGCCGGTGGCCACGATTTCGCCGCCGTGCTCGCCGGCTCCGGGCCCCAGGTCGACGATATAGTCGGCGGCGCGCATCATGGCATCGTCGTGCTCCACCACAATGACGGTATTGCCCATGTCACGCAGGCGCGTCAGGGTTCCGATCAGACGGTGGTCGTCGTGGGGGTGCAGGCCGACGGTGGGTTCGTCGCAAACGTACAGCACGCCCGTAAGCCCGCTGCCAATCTGGGTGGCCAGGCGGACGCGCTGCGCCTCGCCGCCGGAGAGAGTGCGGGCGGTGCGGCTCATGGTCACATAGTCCAGCCCGATGCTGTCCAGGAAATGCAGGCGGCCCTCGATTTCCTTGAGGATCTGGTCGGCGATGGTCAGTTCCCGCGGGGTGAGGGTGGTCGGTTCCGCGGGACGGGGTTCGGTCTTGCGGCTGCGGCGTGCCCGCGGCTTCTTGCCGTCTTTGGGCGTTCCATTGTGGGTAGTTCCGGTGTCGGTAGTTCCGGCATCCGGCACGGCCGGCGCGGCGGCGGGATCGTGGCCGTTGGCGCTGGAATGCTGCCCGTTAACCGACCCGTTGGCCGACGGTTCCGCGTCCGGCCTGATGCTGCGAACCCATTGCAGACCGCGCCCGATGGTGAGGCCGGTGACCTCCATGATGTTCTGGCCGCACACCAGCACGCCCAGGGCTTCCGGTCGCAGGCGGGCGCCGGCGCAGGACCGGCAGGCGCGCTGGGCCATGTAACGTTCGATTTCACTGCGGGTGTGGTCCGATTCGGTGTCCCGGTAGCGGCGTTGCAGGTTGGGGATGACGCCCTCATAGGTGGTGTTCCAGGCGTAGGTGCGGCCCCGACCGGTGCGGTGGCGAACCTGCACCTTCAGCTTCCCCGCGCCGTAAAGGATTATGTTGACTTGCTCGTCCGTGAGTTCGCGGACCGGTACCTGGGCCGAGAAGTCGAATTCGGTGGCGACGGCCTCCATCATGCTGGCGTACCAGGCGTTGGCGGCGCCGGAGCGGGCCCACGGTACGATGGCGCCCTCCAGCAGGGACAACGACCGATTCTGGATCACCAGGGATGGGTCGACCTCCAGCTGGTAACCCAGACCGGTGCAGGTGGAGCAGGCGCCGTGGGGGCTGTTGAAGCTGAAGGTGCGGGGCTCAATTTCGGGCAGGCTGATGCCACAGGCCACGCAGGCGAACTGCTCGCTGAAAACCAGGTCGTCGTCGCCCTCCCGGGCCACGGTGAGCACACCTTCGCCCTCGCGCAGGGCCGTTTCCACCGATTCGGTTACGCGACTGGTCTCGGTGTCGTCGCGCACGATCAGACGGTCGACGACGATATCTATGTAATGCCACTTCTGCTTATCCAGCGCCAGGGCGTCGGTATCTTCAACCAGCATCACCTCGCCGTTGACCCGCAGGCGAACGAACCCGCCCCGCTTGGCGGCCTCGAACACCTCCCGATGCTCACCCTTCTTGCGGCGTATTTTGGGGGCCAGCAGGGTGATGCGGGAGGACTCGGGCAGGTGGAGGATGGCGTCGACGATTTGCTGGACGGTCTGGCGGGCCACCGGGTTGCCGCACTTGGGGCAATGGGGTTTGCCGACCCGGGCAAAGAGGAGGCGGAGGTAGTCGTAAATCTCGGTTACGGTGCCCACCGTGGAGCGCGGGTTGTGGGAAACGCCCTTCTGGTCGATGGAGATGGCCGGCGAAAGGCCTTCGATGTAATCCACGTCGGGCTTGTCCATGCGGCCCAGGAACTGGCGGGCGTAGGCGGACAGGGACTCGACGTACCGGCGCTGTCCCTCGGCGTAGATGGTGTCGAAGGCCAGGCTGCTCTTGCCGGAACCGGATACGCCGGTGATGACCACCAGCCGGTCCCGGGGGATGGTAACGTCGATGTTTTTCAGGTTGTGCTCGCGGGCACCCTTGATGTAAATGACGTCCTGAGGCATGACATCCCAATTCTACCAAATGTGGAGCCGGCAGTGTGCCCTAACCTTAACTCACTCCCGAAGGGAGACGCTGGCACAAATTTTCATTCCCAGCGAAGCGCGGCAATCTCGATGAGGTTGAACACGCGTCGGCGAACCGCCGCTGCGACGACGACGAGATTGCCACGCTACGCTCGCAATGACAAAGTGGGTACGTATGAGAGGGTTGCTGCGATTGGCGCAACGGCGTCATTGCGTGTCACGGGATTGCCGCGTCGCTGCCCTCTTCGCGATGACATTGTTGTAGGGCTGGGATCTTCACGCTGACCCATTGAGGGGCCGGGCGTTACTCCAGCTCGACCAGGGGGTCGTTGGCGCTTACCGAGTCCAAGGGTTGCACGAAGACGGTTTTGACGACGCCATCCCGGTGGGCCAGGATGCTTTGCTCCATCTTCATGGCTTCTACGACGCATACCTCGTCACCGGCGGAGACGGCGTCGCCGGGACGCACCAGCACCGACATAACCCGGCCCGGCATGGGGGATCGCAGGATATCGTCGTCCACCGGCGCGCCGGCTCCGGGCGTCGCCGGAGTGGGCGCTTCCGGTACGTCGAGGCCACCTGAGGGTCGGCCCCGGCGGGGCGGGGTTGGCCCGCTGTCCACCTCGATATCGATCTGGAAGGTTTCGCCGTCGACGGTTACTTCGACGGGCGACTGAGTCAGGTCGCCGACCTCGACGGTATACCACTGGTCGCCGATGCGTACCCTTATTGTTGTTGCCACGTTGGTTATGGTTCCGCCTGGTGAGTGGCGATCAGATTGCCACGCAAAGACGGCGATGGCAAGTCATCATCCGGAGGCACGGTAGACATTGGGGATAAAGGAGGATGGTTGGGCGCGCCCAGGTCACCCTGACCCCAACCTTCCACCGAAGGGAGAGAGCGCCCTCACCCCAACCATTTCCCATCGAGGGAGAGGGGGTCATTCCAATGCCGGTGAGGTTATCAGGAGGCGCTGCCCAATCGAGAGCGGAAGAGTTCCCGGCGGCCCATGGTCCGCCAGCGGGACCCGCTGTCGCTCGGAACGGCGATGGCATCCTGCTGGGCGTTTTGGGCAGCCACTACCGCCGCGCCGATGGCGGCAGCCAGGGCTCGGGGGTTCTGCGCCAGGTCGGGGTCGTAGCCGTTCTGGCGCCCGGTCGTCGATGAGCCGCGAGGGTTGGCGTGGATGCCGTGGGCCCGCTGCCGCCGCTCCAGGATATTGGCCAGGCTGCCGGTGTTGTACTCGCCCGAGGAGAACTCGTCGCTGGCCAGCACGTCGCGCAACAGCGGTATGTTGGTGGTCACCCCTGCCAGGTGGAAATCGGCCAGGGCGGCGTCCAGGGTGGCGATGGCGCCGGCCCGGTCCGGCCCCCAAGCCATGACCTTGGCCAGCAGCGGCTCGTAGTGCAGCGATACTTCATAGCCAACGAACAGGGCGGTGTCCACCCGGACGTTCTCCCCCTCAGGGAGATGGAGGTCGGTAACGACGCCGACGTTGGGCAGGCAGGTGTCGGGGTCTTCGGGGTACACGCGGGCTTCGATGGCATGGCCGTTGGCGTGGATGTCGCGCTGCCGCAGTCCGAAGGGGATGCCGGCGGCGGACTGGAGTTGCAGTTCCACGATGTCCTGTCCGGTGAGCAACTCCGATACGCCGTGTTCCACCTGTAGGCGCGGGTTCATCTCGAGGAAGTAAAAATGGCCATCGGGCATCACCAGGAATTCCACGGTGCCGGCGTTGGTGTAGCCGACCTCACGCCCCAGCTGCCGGGAAAGGCGGCCGATTTGGCCGCGCACTTCGGTGGAGAGTTTGGCCGATGCCGGCGTCTCCTCGATGAGCTTCTGGTTGCGGCGCTGAATGGAGCAGTCCCGTTCGTAAAGGTGCAGGACGTTGCCGTACTGGTCGGCGATGAGCTGCACCTCGATGTGGGATGCGCCCTGGAGGTAGCGTTCGTAGAAGAGGCTGGAATCGGCGAAGGCGGCCTCGGCGGTTTTGCGCGTGCGCTCGATGATGGGTTCCAGCTCGTCCATGCTGTGGACCACGTGGATGCCGATGCCGCCGCCGCCGGCGGTGGCCTTGACCATCATGGGGAAGCCCAGCTCCCAGGCGCGGGTGATGGCCTCGTCGTCGCGAACGGGCTCCTCGGTGCCGGGCATGACCGGCAGCCCGGACTTGCGGGCGACGCGTCGGGCGGACAGCTTGTCGCCCATCTGGTTGAGCACTTCTTCGCCGGGCCCGATGAACACCACGCCGTCGGATTTACAGCGACGGGCCAACTCCGAGTTTTCCGACAGGAAACCGTAGCCAGGATGGATGGCCTGGGCCCCGGTGTCGCGGCAGGCGGTCAGCACGTGGTCGATATTGAGATAGGAGTCCGATGCGGTGGCGCTGCCGATACGTACCGCTTCGTCGGCCAGGCGGGTGTGGACGGCGCCGGCGTCGGCGTCGGAATAGACGGCCACGGTGGCAACACCCAACCGTTGGCAGGTGCGAATGATGCGGGCGGCAATTTCGCCCCGATTGGCAACCAGTACCTTGCTGAACATCTCAGGCCCCTATCCGTCAATCCAATGGTAATGCGCCGCAGTTTACCTGGCGAATGTGAAGAAAGTGTGCGGCGTGCCAGTGGGTTGACTTGTCGCTTCGGTGGGAAGAAGGCGGCGCAACCGCTGCCATAGACGACGTTTTAATCCTTTTGCCGTCGGTGGTTCAACAACCGGTGAGGCGAGTTTCAGGATAATTTGGTGGCTTCCAGAAAAGTTTTGGAGTTGACCTGCCGGTCCAGCCAGTATTGCAGGCTGGTAGACAGGACGTTGTTGACTTCGTCCAAAACGGAATCAGGCACGACGATGTCTGGCAACTCGGCGGGTCGGACGGTGCGGTGCAGTAGTCGCAATACCTTGAGGGCCGGCAGCGAAAGGGGGCGAATCAGGACGTCGGTGGGGGTGCAGGTCAGGCACAGGGTTCCGCCGGCCCCGGCGGCGAAACGGTGTTTTTCTGGCTCCAGTTCCGCGCCGCAATTGATGCAGCAGTATAACTCGGGCAGGAACCCGGAAAGATTCAGCAAATGCAGGTCGAAGTAACGCAGGCGCAGGTCGGAAGTCGGGTGCGTGGCAACGGATTCCAGGGTCTGCAGGGTGAGGGAGAAGAGCTCGGGGTTGGGCGCTTCGGTTGCGCTGAAGCCATCGGCCAGTTCGGCTACGTAGAGGGCCCGGGCGGTGGTCTGGTAGTCGTTTTTGACCGACTGGAATGCGGTGATCACCTCGGCCTCGCTGATGACATCCAGCGACCGCCCCCGCGCCAGGGAAACGCGCAGCAGCGTCAGGGGTTCAAGGTGTCCCATGAGCTTGCTGGTGAGGCGGCGGGCGCCGCGGGCGACCACCTCCAGTTTGCCGTGCTCCCGGGTGAGCAACGTTGAGATGACGTCGGCCTCGCCGGCGATGCGCTTGCGGAGGGTGAGTCCGACGGCGCGGTAGGTGCGCGGCAGCGTCATGGCCTGAATTACCCGGCTTATTCCACGGGGCTGCGGCCGGCCAGCGCCCGGGTCAACGTGGTTTCGTCGGCGAATTCCAGCGTGCCGCCCACGGGCAGCCCCCGGGCCAGGCGGGTGATCGTTGCGCCGGTGCCTTGCAGGCGACGCAGGATGAAATCGGCGGTGGCGTCGCCCTCCAGGGTGGGGTTGGTGGCGATGATCAGCTCGCGGAAAGGGTCGTCGGCGCCTTCCAGCCGGGCAAAGAGTTGCGGCAGGTGGATATCCTCCGGGCCGACGCCGTTGAGGGGTGATAGGACGCCGTGGAGCACGTGGTACAGGCCGCGGTAAGCGCGGGTGCGTTCCAGGGCCACCAGGTCGCGGGACTCCTCAACGACGCAAATCTGTTCGCGGTTGCGCTGGGGGTTGGAGCAGATGTCGCAGGGGGAAGCGTCGGTCAGGTTGCGGCACTCCGCGCAGAGCAGGATACGGTCCTTGAGGGCAATGATGGCTTCGGCCAAATTGCGGGCGTCGTCGTCCGACATCTGTGCGATGTGGTACGCAATGCGCTGGGCGCTCTTGGGGCCGATGCCGGGCAGACGGTGCAGCTCGTCGATGAGCAGGCTGAGGGAGCGAGTGGTGCCCGGGCCGGGTTGACCAACCATGTTATATCCGGGTTGTATCCGGCGTAAGGGGCCGCGGGGTTGCGGCCACGGGTTGGATCAGGTGAGGCCGGGGATGTTGAGGCCGCCGGTTACGGCGTTCATCTTCTCGGCGGCCATCTGCTGGGTACGAGCCGAGGCGTCGTTGACGGCAGCGGCGACCAGGTCCTGCAGGAGGTCGATATCCTCAGCCGCTTCCGGTTCGATGACCACCGCAGACACTTCCTGCCGGCCGTTCATGGTGACGCGGACCACGCCGCCGCCGGCCGAGCCCTCCACCGTCAATTCTTCAAGTTCCTGCTGCACCTTGGCCAGGCGGTTTTGCAACTGCTGGGCCTGACGCATCATCTTGCGATTCACCATAATTACTCTGGCGCCTCCTGTGGGTCGTCTACGATGCGCGCACCCAGGCCCATAGCGGTGCGAACCAGATGGCTGTCCTGGACCGAGCTGCGAGCGGGGCGAGTGGTGTCGCCGTTGGCACTGGCCAATGTTACCTCAAAGGGGAACCTGGCGCCGAAGGCCGCCTCAATCGCCACTTCGATGGTATCACGAACCCTGGGGTCGGCCAGTTCTTCCTGCATACGGTCCAGGTTGGCGACGTTGCGGAAGGGAAGCACCAACGAGGAACCGTCGGCTGACATGTGGACGCTGTCGGGGCGGCAGTCCCGGAGCAGGGCGCCCAGGCTGTACTTGTTGCCCTTGGTGCGACTGAGTTCCCGGACGGTCTGTTCCCACTGGCCTTGCAGGCTGTTGGGGGCGGCCGGAGCAGCGCTGCCCACCGCCGCCTGGCGTTGGGGTTGACGTAGCGGTGGCCGATCGGGAGCCGCCTGGGGGGGCGGGGGGGCCGGCCGGGGTGGTGGCGGCGGTGGCGGACCGCGTCGGGACGCGGGTGGGGTCGGTGAATCCGCGGGGGTCGCCGGCTGCGGCGCCGTCACAACGGAAACCGCTGGTTCCTCACGTCCAATCTCGGCGGCAGCGACTTCCAGGGACAATGATGCCGGGGCGTCGTAGCGCAGGTTGGCCTCGGCCCAGATGCGAACGGCACGCAGAATGCGGACCTGGTCGGTCTGCTGCACGGCGGAACGTAGCGTCGCCAGGACGTCATCGGGGAGGTCCAGGGTGTCGGTGGAGTCCCACGAAACCAGCAGGGCCGAGCGGAGCAGTTCCAGGGTCTGGCGGTGCATCTGGCGCGGGTCGGCGCCCTCCCAGACCGCCTCGTTGATGGCGGTCAGCGCGCCCGGGGTGTCGGCGGCCAGCAGTTTTTGCACCAGGTTCAGGTAGGCTTCACCGCGACCCAATCCCAGCAGTTCCTCCACGTCGCCAATTTTGATGGTATCGGTGGAGGAAACCACGAGCTGCTCGAGGATGTTCTCGGCGTCACGCAGCGAGCCGCCGGCGTGGCGTGCCACCAGGCGGAGGGCGTCGGGCTCAATGGCCACGGCTTCCAGATCGCTAATCCGGGCCAGCCGGTCGTAGATGACCTGGCCCGGCAGACGGCGGAAGTCGTAACGCTGGCAGCGGGAAATGATGGTAGGCAGGATGTTGTGGGCTTCGGTGGTGCAGAGGATGAAGATGACGTGCTGGGGCGGTTCTTCCAGGGTTTTCAGGAAGGCGTTGGAAGCCTGGGCCGTAAGCATGTGGGCTTCGTCGATGATGTACACCTTGCGGGCGCTCTCGGCGGGCAGGAAGTGGACCTTGTCGCGGATGTCGCGGATTTCGTCGATACCCCGGTTGCTGGCGGCGTCCAACTCGATGATGTCCAGGTTGCGGCCTTCGTTGATGGAAATGCACGGGTTGCATTCGTTGCAGGGGTCGCCCTGCTGGGGATTGGCGCAGTTGACCGCCTTGGCCAGCACGCGGGCCGTGGTGGTTTTGCCGGTGCCTCGGGGTCCGCAGAAGAGGTAGCTGTGGCTTACCCGACCCTGCATGATGGCCTGGCGCAGGGTGCTGGTAACGTGCTCCTGCCCGGCCAGGTCGGTGAACCGTCTGGGCCGCCACTTGCGGTAATACACCTGAGAGGTCATATCTGTACAGTCGAGGGCCGTAGATTGGCTGGGGGGTGAACTCTGGGCGTGTGCTGGGAACTGGCCCCGTGGAAGCCTGGGTTCCGGTGTCTGGGTTCCGATTATTGAAGTCACTATACCCGCTGTCGGTATGCGGCGCTATAGGCGGCTGTCGCTGGGCAAAACTTTGCGATGATGCACACAATCCCCGACCCAGCCAGTTGATCAAACCCGGCCAGTTGCGGGATCGGGATTGCCACGTAGTTGGGCGCCCCGCAATGACAGTGGGTTGGTGTGAGGGTCGCTAAAACTCGGCGTTGCGCGGAGTTCTGGGGAAGGCAATTACGTCGCGGATGTTCTGCATACCGGTGGCGAACTGAACGGTACGCTCGAAGCCCAGGCCAAAGCCGGCGTGGGGCGCGGTGCCGTAGCGGCGCAGGTCCAGGTACCACCAGTACGGGGCTTCATCCAGGCCGGCCTCGGCCATGCGGGATTGCAGGACGTCCAGGCGCTCCTCGCGCTGGCTGCCGCCGATGATTTCGCCGATGCGGGGGACCAGCACGTCCATGGCGCGGACGGTGCGACCGTCATCGCTGAGGCGCATGTAGAAGGCCTTGATGGAGCTGGGGTAGTCGGTGACGATAACTGGCCGCCCGACCTTCTTTTCGGTGAGGTAGCGTTCGTGCTCGGATTGCAGGTCCAAGCCCCATTCGACAGGATACTCAAAACTCTCGCCGGAGGACTTGAGGGCGTCGACTGCCTCGGTATAGGTCATGCGCTCGAAATCGGAGGCGACGATGCCCTCCAGGGTGGCGATCAGTTCCTTGTCGTAGAAACGGTTGAAAAATGCCAGGTCGTCGGGGCAGGACTCCAAGGCGTGGGCCAAGATGTCGCGGATGAAATCCTCGGCCAGGTCCGCCAGGCCATCCAGGTCGCAGAATGCCACCTCCGGCTCCACCATCCAGAATTCGGCCAAGTGGCGGGAGGTGTTGGAGTTCTCGGCCCGGAAGGTGGGGCCAAAGGTGTAGACGTCGGTCATGGACTGGGCGAAAATCTCAGCCTCCAGCTGCCCACTGACGGTGAGGAAGGCGGGGCGTCCGAAGAAGTCCTGGCTGTCGTCGACGGAGCCGTCTCCGAATCCGTCCAATCTTGGCGGGTCATTCACGTCCAGCGTGGTGACGCGGAACATGGCGCCGGCGCCCTCGGCGTCGCTGGAGGTGATGATGGGAGTCTGGACGTAGAGGAAACCGCGCTGCTGGAAGAACTGGTGGATGCCGAAGGCCATGGCGTTGCGGACGCGGGCCATGGCGCCGAAGGTGTTGGTGCGGGGCCGCAGATGGGCCAGCTCGCGCAGAAATTCCAGGGTGTGGCGTTTCTTCTGGAGGGGGTATTCCTCGGGGTCGGCGCTGCCCAGCTGCTCGATGCCGTGGGCCAGGATTTCGTAGCGTTGGCCGCGGCCCTGGGATTCCTGCAGGACGCCGTCGACGCTCACGCTGCAGCCGGTGGTGAGCTGGGTGACGAGGGGGTAATCAGGACAGGAGGCGTCGACGACTATCTGGAGGTCGGCGAAGGTGGAGCCATCGTTGATCTGGACGAAAGAAACGGCGCCGGAGGATCGCACGGTTTTGACCCAGCCTTTGACGGTTACGGGGTCGCTGTCGGCGTCGGGCGGTTCGCTGCGGGAGAGCAGGGTTTGGATGCGGGTGCGCTGCTGCGGGGTGGGCATGGCGTACCTCCGATTTGATTAGGCGGGGGCGTTGTCGGCGCCGGTGGATGGGTCAAACGGCCAGGGTGACCAGGAGTTGAGGAATTGATTATCGCGTAAAAATGCTTCGATTTCTTGAAACAGCGCCCCGAAATCATTGGGGTTGTTTCGTTTCGGCATCAGGTCAGGGAAAGGGAGAATATCCGGATGCGTACTGGCGAATTCATCCCACGCTTCAACGATGTATTCGGCGCGGGCCAAATCGTCTAAATCGGAAAATGAAAAACCTGTGGTTAAGCTAGGAGCTTGGTATCTTTCCAGCCGGTCAAAGAGTTGATTCACTACTTCGGCAATTTCACGCACGCCGGCTTTCATCGTGATGAAGTCGGCGACTGCGATTAGCGAGTTGAATTCAACGTCTTCATTGTCGTAAGCATAAGGGGTCGGCAGAGTGGTATCGGAGAGCTGTTGGATGAGCCGGTTCAGACGGATGGTAACAGACGCAATCCGCGGGGAATAATCACTCGAGGCAATTGCAGTTGGGGGGACGTATTCCGTAAAGGCACCGATCTGTTGCTGCATAATCCTGAGGGCGCCCAAAAAACCGCGACCCAGGTGTAGGACTTCGGAAGCGGGAATAGATACGGTGGCCGTATCTGGGTCATATTGATAGATGGGCGATTGGGCGGCGGGTTCAGCCAGGCGGTACGAGGCCAGTTGGGCAGCCTGCGCCGGGGAGGGCCAGAGTTGACTGGGAACCGGGATGTCGCCAGAGCGTTTTTCGGCTTGGGCCATGTCGTAAGCGGCTTGCATCCGGTACCAGGAGCCAGGGCTGCTGCCGAATACCTTGCCCACGCGGATGGCCATTTCCGGGGACAGGCCGGCACGTCCAGCCACCAAGTCAGACAGTTCGCTGGCGGGGACGCCAAGAGATGCCGCGGCTTCCGGGATAGTGAGGCCGAGGGGTTCGATGCACTCGTGAAGGATAATTGGCCCCGGATGGGCCGGGTCTTGCATCGGCATTTTCCCTGCTCCTGTCCTTTGTTCAGACTAATGATAGTCTATCAAATCGACATCGCTAACATTTTGGCCGGTGAATCGAAAGACGACGCGCCAGTTGCGGGACACGGTGACTGCCCAATAACCGGCAAGGTTTCCCAGCAAGGGATGCAAGTCGAACCCCGGTTTGTCCATATCCATGTGATCCCCGGCCTGCTCCAAACTAGTCAAGATGTAGTGAATCTTATCGCCGTACTGGGGCGGTACTCGCCGGCGCTCGCCCTTTTCATAGAAACGCCGGAGACCATTGTGCCGAAAATTGGTGATCACTAATAGCCGCCGTAGCCCGCTAGATCGGCGGCCTTTGACGGTGCCAATCCGTCGTTTGCTGGTAGGCGTGGGCGATGTTGAGCAGGGTTGATTCGCTGAGGTGGGGGCCGATTAGCTGGAGGCCGACCGGCAGGGGATTGTCGGAATCGTCTGGGGTGGCGAAGCCGCAGGGGATGGACATGGCCGGCAGCCCGGCCATGTTGACGGGCAGGGTGTAGATGTCCACCAGGTACATCCGCACCGGGTCGTCGGCCCGGTCGCCGATGGGGAAGGCTACCACCGGGGACACCGGAGCGACCAGGGCGTCGACTTCGCTGAACACGCGGTCGAAGTCCTGCCGGATTAGGGTTCTGACCTGCTGGGCCTTGTGGTAGTAGGCGTCGTAGTAACCGGAGGACAGGGCAAATGCGCCCAGCATGATGCGTCGCTTGACCTCGGGGCCGAAACCGTGCTGGCGGGTTCGCTCCATGGCTTCCCACATATCGCCATCGCCGTTGTGGGAGTAGCCGTACTTGACGCCATCGTAACGGGCCAGGTTGGCGGAACATTCGGAAGGGGCGATGATGTAGTAGCAAGCCAGGGCGTACCGGGTGCTGGGGAGCGAAACCGGACGGGTGTCGGCGCCCATAGACGCTAACCGGTCGATGGCGGTGGTTACCGCGGCCCGGACACCGTCGTCCATGCCGTCGCCAAAATATTCCTCGGGGACTCCCAGACGCAGGCCGGATAAGTCGCCAGTGAGGGCGGCGGTGTAGTCGGGGACCGGGTCGGGCAGCGACGTAGCGTCGCGCGGGTCGTGGCCGGCGATGCTTTGCAGGATGAGGGCGCAGTCGGCGGCATCACGGGCCAGGGGGCCCACCTGGTCCAAGGATGAGGCATAGGCGACCAGACCGTACCGGCTAACGCGCCCGTAGGTGGGTTTGAGTCCGGAGATGCCGCAAAACGATGCCGGTTGGCGGATGCTGCCGCCGGTGTCGGTGCCCAGGGCGAAAGCCGCCGCGCCGGCGGATACCGCTGCCGCCGATCCGCCGCTGCTGCCGCCGGGCACCCGGTCGGTGTCCCAGGGATTGCGGGTGGGGAAGAAGGCCGAATTTTCGGTGGACGACCCCATGCCGAACTCGTCCATATTGCCCTTGCCGAGCAGCACCGCGCCTTGGTCGCGCAGCCGGGCGACGGTGGTGGCGTCGTAGACCGGGACGTAGTCGGCCAGCATTTGGGAGGCGCAGGTGGTGCGTATCCCGGAGGTGCAGAGCAGGTCTTTGATCTGCATGGGGATGCCGGTGAGCGAGGTGGCATTGCCGGCGGCGCGGAGTCGGTCGGCGTCGGCGGCCTGCTGGCGAGCGGTGTCGGCGGTGACGGTGATGTAGGCGGACAGTTGTGGTTCGACGGCGGCGGTGCGGTCGAGGTAGGCCTCGGTGAGTTCCGCGCTGCTGATATCACTTGACGCCAGCAGCCGTGATGCTTCGGTAACCGAGAGTTGCCAGAGCTCGTTTTGGGGTGTTGGCACGGCCACGGGGCTATTCGTCCAGCACGGCGCGCACCTGGAAGAAGTCGCCCCGGCGTCTTGGGGCATTGCGGAGGGTGTCCTCCGAGGGGAGGCAGCCGTCGGTATCGTCGTCGCGCATCACGTTGTCCAGGTCGGCGACATGGGCGGTGGCGGGAACGTCGGCGGTGTCCAGGGACTGCAGAACGTCGAACTGCTCCAGAATCTGGGACAGCTGGCGGGTGAAGGCCTCAATCTCCGCCTCGGAGAGGGAGATACGGGCCAGTGCGGCGATGTGTTCTACCTGGGAGCGGTCGATGGGCATGGTGGTCACACGCGGTGTGGTGGTCGGGTGGAAATCAGCTCATCTCGGAGCCGCCGGAGACGCTTATCGACAAGCCGGTCATGTAGTCGGATTCGGCAGAGGAGAGGAACGCGGCGGCCCGGGCGATGTCGTCGCCCTGGGCGATGCGTCCCATCGGGACCCGCAGCTCGCGCTCGCGCACCATGAGGGCCCGGTGCTCCTCGCCGGACACGCCCTCGGGAGCCAGGGCGGCGGCGATGAAGTCCACGCGTTCGGTGTCCACCAGGCCGGGGCAGATGGCATTGACGTTGACCTTGTAGGGGGCCATCTCGTGGGCCAGGGATTGGGTGAAGCCGATGACGGCGAACTTGCTGGCGCAGTAGGCTCCGTAACGGGCGATGCCACGCTTGCCGGCGCCGGAGGAGATGTTGATGATCTTGCCGGGGCCGCCGCGTGCGACCATGTGGCGGGCAACCTCCCGGCTGACCAGGTAGGTGCCGCGCACGTTGACGCGCATCACCTCGTCAAAAGCGTCTTCTTCCAGTTCGACGATCAATACGCGATCTCGGCCCGGGCGGGAGCCGGCGTTGTTGACCAGGATGTCGATCTGGCCGTACTCGTCGAGTACCTCGTTGACCATGGCGTGGACCTGGGCGCTATCTGATACGTCGTAGTAGAGCCCGCTGCTGCGGCGGCCCATGTCCTGGATTTCCTGGACCACGCTGGGCAGACCCTCCCAGCCGTCCAGACGGTCTTCGGTGCGGATGGCGTCCAGGGATGCTTCGACGTCGGTAACGACGACATCTGCGCCCTCGGAGGCCAGGCGGGTGGCGATGGCGCGACCGATGCCGTGGCGTCCGCCGGCGCCGGTTACCAGGGCAATTTTGCCATTGAGGTCGTACATGGTTCCCTCCTGTTGGGTTTTATGGAGTGGACGGGCGTGGATGGGCCGACGCCAGCGGCCACCAGTTTAACAGCATTGAACGGGTTATGTTGCCGTGCCGGTTGGTCTTCTGCTGCGGATGAACCCGATGACCACGATACCGAGGACGATGTTGGCGACGAAAGCGGCGCCAACGGCGATCAGCGGGAGGGCGTAGCCGACGGCTGACGTAAAGTCCGCGTCGGCCAATGGTCCGGAAAAGGCGACGAAGAAAGCTGACTGTATCAGCACGGTCACCACGCCGGCGACGACGCCGTAGGAACCGCCAATGAGAGCGCCCCGGCGCAGGTTGACCACGGTCTGTTTCGCCAGGGCGGCAACGATCAAGCCGGCTACGGCGGCGGGGACGGCGGACTGGAGGATCTGGATGACCGAAAATGCCGATGCGGCGAAAAATTCGGGCAACCTCAAAAGATTGGTCACCAGCGTTTCAGTGAGGATAAACAGGGCGCCGACGACACTGATGAACAGGAAACCAGCGATGGTAAAAACGACGCCGACACCGACGCCCACCAGGGCCGCCCTAGTGAGGCTCACGCGGCCGTTGGCCACCGCGGCGGTGACAATGGCGGCGATGATTACCGGAGTGACCGAAATCAGGGGAGCAAAGACCCAGGCTATCGCCATGGCGAGTAGGGACGGCGTTGGGAGGTAGCTTGGCGGGTGGCGGCGAGGGGCGCGTGACGGGTTTGTCCTTCGACAGGCTCAGGATGAGCGGGGTTGATTTTGGGAGAACAATCGAAGGGTAGGCAGGTTTGGCGGCGACGGGATTGCCTGGTCGCCGCGCTTCTCGCAATCGCAGGGGTGTCGGCGTTGGCGATGTCACCTGCACGCTAACCCTCTGCCGTTGCGGTGGGGTCGTCGGGGTGGCCCGGCCAGGCGATCTGGTGGTCGTGGTGGTGGAGGGCGTAGGCGCCGCCGGCGGCGTGGACGACCAGCTGGTGGCCAAAGACGTCGGCGAGCACGGATTCGAGGAGGACTTCCTCCGGTGGGCCGTAGGCGATGAGCCTGGTGTTGATGAGGGCAACGTCGCTGGCCCGGGCGGAAACGCAGGTCAGGTCGTGGGTGCTCATGATGACCGTTGCACCCTGCTCCCGCAGGCGGTCCAGTATGTCGAGGAAACCATGCTGGGCGGTGGGATCCAGGCCGTTCATGGGCTCGTCGAGCAGCAGGACGGAAGGTTCGGCGGCGATGGCCCGGGCCAGCAATGCCCGGCGACGTTGGCCGCCGGAGAGCTCGCCCACCGAGCGGCGGCGGAGATGTGCCAAGTCTACGATGTCCAGGGCATCGGCGGCGGCGGCCCGGTTGGCCCGGTTGTGCCAGCGGAAGAGTCCGCGCTTGGGCGTCAGACCCATCATCACCACGTCCCACACCGAGACCGGAAAGTTCCAGTCGACCTGCTCCAGTTGCGGCACGAACCCGATATCCTTGCGGGCGTTGACGCTGGGATGGCCGTGAACCTGTATGCCGCCCTTCTGGGGTTTCACCAGACCCACGACAGATTTCAACAGCGTGGATTTGCCGCTGCCGTTGGGTCCCACCACGCCGGCCAGGCTGCCGGTTTCCACGGAAAACGAAACGTCCCGCAACGCAACGGTGCGCCCGTAACGGACGGTGAGATTTTCGAAGGCAACCGCCTGGGGCGCGTGGCCGTCGTGGGTGTGGGTCTGGCCGTCGCGAGAGTGGGTATGGCTATGAGAGGCGCTGACGTGCATGGAGTCAGGCTTGATACCAGTCATCGCCGGCGGGGGGCCAGGGATTGTCGGCGTCCAGCACCTGGGACAGTTGGGTGAAGGCGCCCTTGAAGGTGGCGGGGTGCAGCCAGATGCTGTTGAAACCCAGGTTGACGTAGTTGTGGGTGCGGCGCGAGGTGGTGAACCGTATGTCCTGGGTTTGCAGGTAGGCGTCGGTGGCCAGGGAATCGGTAATTTGGTAGATGGTCAGGTAGATCCCCTCGCCGTAACGGGCCAGGAACCTGCCGGAGGGCGAATCCGCGCTGGTGGGCTGAGCGAGTTCGATGAAGGTTTCCCGGTCGGCCAGGGGCAGGACGGCTATCTCCAGGTCGGTGAAGCTGATCTCGAAGCGCCGGGTGGGTTGCAGGTCGAACATGCGCGCCCAATGGTCGATGGCCGCGTCCAGATCGTGGACGACCACGGCCATCTGGCGGAGCCGGGTGGTGCCGGGTTGATGGGTTGACGATTGCCAGTCGGGGCCGGCGGCCGGCCAGGGGTTGTCCGGGTCGGTTACCTCCACGATTTCGAGAAACGCGCCGTTGCAGGATGCGGGGTGCAGGAAGGCCGACCGGGTACCCTCGTGCTGGGTTTCGCCGGTGATGCGTACTCCCATTTCACGCAGGTGGGGGATGAGACGGTCATATTCGGTGGTTTCGAAGATGATCAGGTACGGAGCCTCGCCGCGGCGTTGCAGGAAGCGCGCGCCGGCGGACGAATCATCAGTGGGAGCCAGCAACTCGACGAAGGTGCCGTTGCCAGCGGGTAGGATGGCGTTATCCAGGCCGAACTGGGGCAACGTACCGGTGCGGGACGGCTGCATGCCCAGGATGCGGCCATAGAGATCAATGCCATCGTTCAGGTCGGAGACCATCATGGCGACCTGGCGGAGCTTGTCCAGCATGGGAGCGTCCGGCGGGGCCGCGCCGAATCAGTCGGCGCGGGAGGGGAGGGTCAGCAGGGCGGTGCCGATGATGTACGGCCGGTCGGGGACGGGCCCGGTCATGGTGATGTCGGCCTGCACCTGGTTGACGCCATCTGCCTGGATGGTGTCGCTGATCTGAAATGCGACGTGCAACGGCTGGTTGTGGGGGATGGTGCCGCGAAACACCAGGTCCAGGTCGGACACGGTGTTGGCGCCAGCCCAGTCGGTGAGCACCCGGGACACCAGGGCCATGCTCATGATGCCGGGCACGATGGGGCCGTCGAGACCGATTCGTTCGGCCTCGGCCTGGTCGGTGAAACGATTGGGGTGTGGATTGCCCCACAGGGAGCAGAAGTCGATGACCTGCTCGTCAGTTACCGAAAGTATGACGGGCCCGATCTCGTCGCCGAGTTCGGTGTCTTCGAAGTAAAGTTTGGCGGGTTCTGGCATTGGGGCATCACTCCCGTACAACCTGGGAACGCTGGACGTCGGCGACGACCACGCCGTCCTGGTTGCGGAAGGTGGTTTCCCAAACGACGTGAACCATGGTGCCGGAGCGTCCGGTTTTGGTGTAAACGTCCTTGAGGTGGGAGGAAGCGGTGAGCTCATCGCCGGCGACGATGGTGGCACGGGGCTCGACGCGCTGGCCACCGTGGAATTGGCGCTTGCCGAATTGCAGCTTGATGTCGGGCAGCTCGCCGCGCTCGAAAAGAGCGCAGAGGGTGGGCGGAGCGACCAGGTTGGCGAAACCGGCGCTGCGGGCGGCGTCGGCGTCAACGAAGATGGGATTGACCTCGCCGATGCTGCGAGTGTAAATGGCGATGATCTCGGGCGTGACCTCGAAGGGGCCGGACTCGTGCTCGACGCCGTAGAGGGAGTGGTCGTATTCGTAGTCGATCTGGGTGGGCATGGGGTTAGCCTCCAACAGGCTGGCTCAGCTGACGGGAGCGGCGGCGGTCTCTTCGATCCGCACCGGTCGGAACTCGCCGGAAATCAGGGCTTCGACCAGTTGTTCGCTGGTGGTGATATCGGCCTGGAACTGGGTGACGACGCGACCGATGTGGCTGGCCAGGTGAGCGTCGCTGCCGCCGGTGCCGAGGTAGCCGGTACGCTGGCAGAGCTCTTCGGCGCGGTCGTTCTCCTCGGGCTTGCCGCCGCCATTGACGAGTTCCACGATGGAAACGTCGTCGAAGGCCTCGCCCTGGGCCATGTACTCCACCAGGCCGATGCCGAAGCGCCCCGGGTGAGCGGGCACGACGTAGCCGCCGTGGTGGCGGGCCGCCTTGATAAGCTCGCGGCCATCCATCTTGACGTCGCCAAAGTTGACGTCATTGGCCAGGCCGGGAGTAATGTTGTAGACCAGCATGTGCCCGAAGCAGGTGTCCAGCTCGGCGCCCTTGAGGACGATGACGCCGTACTCGGCGGCAAGTTGGGAGTAATCGACGTCGAAATCGTACTGGCGGTGTTCGGTGAGGACGATACCGTCGACGGTGAAGCCGCGCTTGCGGAGCACGTTAATCCACTTCAGGTACTGCTCGACGGTGGCGCGGGAGTCGTCGGACGCGACAGAATGGGAGTGCAGATCCAGGTAGGTCAAAATGCTGGTCTCCGAGCGCCAAAGTATGGGGTGCCGCCAACGGATGATTATAGGATGCGAGTGTGGGGGATGCAACCGGGGGACGGTTTTTTGCATGGATGGACGGGATGATTGGGGGATGGGGCCGTTGTGCGCGTCAGCAGTTGAGGTATTTGATGGGAGAGGCAGCTCCTCTTTTTTGTAAATGGGCAATGGATTTATCCTTCAATAGGCTACGGATTGGTTCCGGGGCAACCTTTCCGTTGAATGCGTAGCGGGGTCTCTGGTCCGATTCCTGCGTGTCCTCATACCATTCTCCGATTTGATAGACCTCTCTGGTTTCCCCATCATATGTAGCGACTGCGTATTTCGCCCCGTTCCTGCGTAGCCCAACTGCCCAACGCTTCCTGGTGGCTTCGTACAGTTCCTCGGCGGACATACCGTGCTGGTAGAGGCGGTTGATGATTATCAACATGATCGGCTCATTCGTTGAAAGGGAGTTCGCCGAGGGTGCCGCCGTTTTCTTTGTTCTGTTCATTTTGTCAGCACCCCGATTTTGTTTTGCCGGCTGCGGGTCGCAGTTAAGGTATTTGATTGGATTGGCGGCGCCAGGCTTCTGGAGGTGCGAGATGGATTTGTGAATCAGCGATTGGCGTATTGGGTCTGCGACAACTTTGCCTTCGAATCCCCAACGACCTTCGGTGTTACCCACTTTCATTTCAGATGGGAACCAATTGGCGATTTCGTAGGCTTCCCTGGTCAAGCCCTTGAAGGTTGCTATGGCGTATTTGGCCTGCTCTCTACGCTGGCCTATGACCCAGTGTTTTCTGGTCGTTTCGTATAGGTCATTCTCTGTCTTACAGCGTGGATACCCCCTGTTCAGATTGATCAGCACAACTGGCGCATCGGTGTCGAGGGGTTCGGGCTCGTACATTGCCCGGATTTCGTCGATGGTTTTGAGTCCGTACTCTTTTGAATACAGGCCGCCTTGCAAGTTGGACAGATTGTCCCTACCCAGGAAATCTATCATCGCGGCTTCTATGGCTTCCGCTGTATCCTCGGTTAACCCATGTCGCAGGATGATCTGTTTCACCTCCATACTTGCGCCGTGGATTTCCCGGATTTGGTCCAGCTTGTCATTGCTCCAATCGAGTTCAACCGCCTCGTCAGTGTGCGCGAAGACTCGATTGCCGGAACCTTTGCCAACGTAGAAAGTCTGCCCGTCTCGAGGATCTTGCAGGAGATACACATAGAAGCCTAGTACCGTTTCAATCTGATCTTGTCGGATAGATATGTTGGAGCTTACGGCGAGCATCTTGGGTGGTAAACCGCCAGTCGATGGCTAATCTTGCTGCGTTGCGCTCGCTTTCGAGCGCCGCAACCTCTCGCCGCAGCTCCGCCTCATCGCTGATACGGCGGTTCAGACATCCCCTGCTGAAGACGCTCAACTCGATCTCAGCCATGTTCAGCCAGCTGCCGTGGGTGGGAGTGTAATGAAACTCGAGGCGTTGGGCGATGCGCCGAGCTTCGGATGGCTCAAATGCTTCGTAGAGCGCGCCGAGCTGGTGGGTGTTGAGGTTGTCCAGTACCAGCCTGACCACCTCGGCATCAGGGTAGGCCTCGTCCACCAGCCACCGCATCTGGTGCGCGAAGTCCACGGCAGTGCGGCGCTCGGTCACCTCCACAGGTCTCCAGCCACCCCTCGGCTCACAGATCATGAACAGGTTCCGGGTCCCGTTACGCTGGTACTCGGTGTCATAGCGTGCCACCCGTCCCGGGGCAGCCTCCAGGGGCGGACGCACCTCTCCAGTCAATTGCCGGGAGGTCTCGTCGAAGCACACTACCGGACGCTCCGGATGGTACGCCGGTTGGTACAGGTCCAGCACGTCCTCCATCCGCGCCACGAACTCCCCGCTCACCTTGGGGATACACCACTCTTGCTTCTTCCACGGCTTGAGTTCATTTTCTTGAGTAGCTGGCGCACCGTCTCCAGGGAGCTGCTATCGGCAAACTCCAACTCCACCACCTGGTCGGCCAACAACTGGAGTGTCCAGTGCGTGTGCCCTGCGGGCGCGGCGCTGCACGCGAAGGCGATCAGGTGCGCTTCCTGCTTGCCGTCCAGCTTGCGCTCCTGGCCCGGCCGCGGTCGGTCATTGCTGGCGGCCTCAAGTCCTTCCTCCACGTACCGCTTCCGCGCTCTGGCGACCGTGGCCGCGTTGACCAACAGCACATCGGCTAGCTCACGGTCCCCAAGCCCCTGGTCAGCCTTGAGCAGCGACAGCGCACGCTTCACGGTGCGCACTGACGCCTTGCCTCGCTGGGACACCTCATTGAGACGGGAGCGTTCGGCCTCGGTCAGCTCTACTTTATACTTGATGGCAGCCCTGGCTGGGCACTTCCTCACACAAAGCTCATGCCCAAGTATGGCTGCTTTCTTATATTCTTACAAATCTACCTGGCAACGGTACTAGTTCTTCGATTGCTGACTGTGAAAACATAATTGCTCCCTGGCTGTTGGTAGGTCGGGCGTCAATCGATTCAGGACACGGTGACCAGCCACTGGGTGAAGGTGTGGCCGAGGGTTACCGGATCGTCCAGCAACAGCGGGATGCCGGCGGCGTTGCCGGGGGCGATCTTCATGTGGACGAAGCAGGGTCCGGCGGTGGCGGCCGCTTCGGTGAGGGACTGCTGCAGCGTTTCGATATCGTCGGCCCGCCAGACCTTGAGCCGGCAGGATTCGGCGATGTCGGCCAGGTCCAGGCGGGTGGTGAAGGTGGCCTGCCCGCCGGTGGAGGCGTATTGCTGGTTGTCCAGCACGACCAGAAGCAGGTTATCCGGTTGAAGGTAGCCGATGCTGGTGAGGGCGTTCAGGTTCATCAGCATCCCGCCGTCGCCTTCCACGCCGACTATTTTCCGGTGCCCGCCCGACTCCAGACCCAGGCTG
The DNA here is from genome assembly GCA_965220105.1 of Dehalococcoidia bacterium. Classification (GTDB taxonomy): domain Bacteria; phylum Chloroflexota; class Dehalococcoidia; order Lucifugimonadales; family UBA3495; genus Bin87. The sequence goes on from OZ244811.1 coordinate 2,243,989, forward strand.
AGACCGAGCAGAATGCTGCTAACCAGTCCCATGGAGTCCACCACGTAGAGATGGTTGGGTTGGCGGTCCAGGGCGGCCATCTCGCGGCTGGTGGAACCGCAGGTGAAAACCACCGGTTCGGCGGCGAACTCGGCAGAGATGGTTTGCAGGGCGTCGATGCGGGGCGTGGTCATTTGGCTATTAACTGGCTATCAACATGGATGGACAAGATTTACAGGATTGGGCAGGTTTTTCAGGATTGGGGTTTTGGTCGTGGGAGTCTTGGTAGTGGTGTGAATTTTGTTTTTTGCGAAATCACCCTCACCCTCTCCCATCGAGGGAGAGGGGATTTGATCGGTTAATCCTTCAGATTCAGAAACACTACGATGGGGCGGCGGGTCATCTGGGCGTAGTCGTAGGCGGATTTGATGACGCCGGGCCATTGGTCAAAGGGGACGCGGTAGTCCAGGGCGGACGCCTTGATTTTCATGGACTCTACCATCTCGATGGCGGTTTCCGAGTAGTTGTGGACGGCAGCGTTGAACTCGCCGAAGCCGCCCCGGCGAATGGCCAGGATGAGCATGGGCATGTGGTAGGCCATGGCGAAAGTGGTGAGGGCCACCATGGAGTTGCCCAGGCCAACGTCCTGGATGAACATGACCCCCTTGCGACCGGACATGGCCAGGCCCGACAGGATGCCGATGCCCTCTTCCTCGCGCGCCACCGGGAAGCAGCGGACTCCCTCGGCGGCCTCGAAATGGGTGACCACCGGCGCGCCGAAGCTGTCGGGAATATGGATGACGTACTCGACTCCGATGGCCTCCAGGCCGGCGATGACGGCAGCGCAGGAATCGGTGCGGTAGGGAGTGGGGGAAGTTACCATGGCGTCAGGTAAAAGATCGTGACCGGGTTGTGTCATTGCCGGGTTGTGTCATTGCGAGGAGCGCAGCGACGTGGCAATCGCGCTCATCCTGAGCCTGTCGAAGGACGCCAACGAGATTGCCACGCTCCGCTCGCAATGACGGGCGTTACACGCTACGCCCGTATATCGGCCAGGAAGCTGCTGGCGCTCTGACGGACGAAATCCTGGATGTTCACCGACATGAGGTGGACGCCCCGTTCAATGAATTGCCGGTATCGGTCTACGTTATCGACGGTCATGCCGGCGCCGGCGACACCAATAATCTTGCCTTCGGCCAAAGTGCCGTCGATTACCTGGTCGATGGCGGCGTCCACATCGGCCGGGGGCGGCATGCCCATGGCCTGGGTGAGGTCGCTGCTGCCCACCAGGATGGCGTCCACGCCCTCCACGCTGGCGATGTCACGGACGTTGGCGACGGCTTCGGGGGTCTCGACCATGCAGATTACCAGGGTCTCGCGGTTGGCGGCCTCGTAGTATTCCGCCGGCGGCAGGCCATAGCCGAGGCGATTCGTGCGCCCGCCGGTGGAGCTGCTGCGGTCGCCGATCGGGTAGTAGTGGGAGGCGCGGGCCACGGCTTCGGCCTCGGCGCGGTTATTGACGTGGGGGACGATGAGGCCCTGGGCCCCCCGGTCGAGGAAGCGAAGCAGCGTGGAAGGCTCGGCGTTGGGGACGCGCACCACCGGCGTGATGTCGTGGAGTTCGGCGGCGCGGATCATGTTCTCGGATTCAGAGTCGTTGGACGAACCGTGCTCGCAGTCAATCCAGACCCAGTCGAAGCCGAGGACGCCGTACATCTCCACGAGGATAGGGGCATAGAAGTTGATACTGCCGCCGACGGCAATTTCGCCTTCCAGCAGTTTGGCCTTGGCGCGATTGGTTGTGACCATGATGGAGTTGCTCCGAGGTGGTGTGAGCGGGGGCCGGTTGGGGTCGCCAGCGTATTCTACCACTGGCGAGCGGTCGGTCAGGTGTTGCCCGCGGGATTGCCACCTCGCTGCGCTCTTCGCAATGACCGGGGGAGGGTCGCTCCTGGGGATGACACTTCCACCCTCGCCCCAACCATAGAGAAAGCCGGGCGGCCTGTAAGCCGGGTTCTGTGCCCCGCGTTGCCGCGGGATGGTGACCATCTATCTAGCCCCGCACCGGGGTCGCCGATGCTCCCGGAGTTCGAAACGAACCGAGGGCAGCGTTTCCGCTGGGGTCAAGCAGCCAACCCGGGGACGAGCCGGACACCCATGGTCCCCCTATTTGGCCTTGCTCCAGGTGGGGTTTGGCCGCCGGTGCGTCGCCGCACTCGGCCGGGCGCTCTTACCGCCCGATTTCACCCTTGCCGACCGCAACCGGAATCGCTGCCGGCGGTATGTTTCTGTGCCACTATCCGTCGCCGACGCCACTGGGGCGTCAACGCCTGGGAGTTACCCAGCACCCTGTCCGGTGGAGCCCGGACTTTCCTCCCCGAGACCACTAAGGTCCCGCGGCGGCCACCCGGCCGATCCGGCGTTCTCCGGCTTTGAGGCTAGCACAGGGCTAATTGGCGGGTCAAGGAACAGAAGGTTAGCTCACCGGGCATTTCGATTGTGTGCTCGGAGACCCGTTATGTGGTCGGAGACCGGCGCACGCCCCGGTCAAGGACGGGGGCCGGGGATGCTGCCTGCTACGGCGGATCGAACTGAGTACGGGCAAGGACCAGGCGCTTACGCATACCCACGTTAATCTGTCATTGCGAGGAGCGCAGCGACGTGGCAATCCCGCTCATCCTGAACCTGTCGAAGGACGCCAACGAGATTGCCACGCTACGTTCGCAATGACAAAGTGGGTACGCGTGAAGGACCGGGCGTAGTTGCGCTGTTGGGGCAAGTTTGGTAGTTTAATAAAACCGTGGGCCTGTAGCTCAGGCGGTTAGAGCGCAGTCCTGATAAGACTGAGGTCGTTGGTTCGAGTCCATCCAGGCCCACCATTTTTCTGCGGTAAATGCCGGCGATACCGGGTAAATGAACCAGTCCCTGGGACCCAGATTGGCTCGGGATGAAGATTGGAAGGAGCCACCGATGGCGATAGAGACCGAACGAAACGGCGAAACCCTGGTCGCCACGACGGGTGAGCGGGTGGACGGGATGAACGCCCGGGAGCTCCAGTCCGACCTGGAAGAGGCGATCCTGGAAAGTGACCGCCTGGTGGTGCTGGATTTTCAGCGCCTGGTGTACATCAGCAGCGCGGGGCTTCGAGTCATATTGCTCACCGCCAAGGGGTTGCAGCGACAGCAGGCCAAGTTGGCGGTTTGTTCGTTGTCAGATCCAGTGCGCGAGATATTCGAGATTAGCGGGTTCGACAAGATAATTCCGGTGCATGAAACGGTGCCCGACGCCCTGAGAGCCCTCAGCGGCTGAACTGCCGGCCCCACGCGTTAGCAAACCAGGGCCTACCTTCGGAGCACTCCCCGGCCGATTCCCGGCGCTTGTGACATGTTGCAGCAGCCCTACAAGATCCTGGTGGTCGACGACGAGCCGGACGTGGAGCCCCTGTTCCGTCAACGTCTGCGGCGGGATATCCGGGCCGGTCGCTACGAGTTGGTGTTTGCGAATAACGGCGTTGAAGCTCTCAAACGTCTGAAGCAAGAATCTGGCTTCGCCATGGTGATTACGGATATCAACATGCCCGAGATGGACGGGCTCACGCTGCTGGGAGAGATCTTCAGCGTTGACCCCAACATGCACTCGGTGATTATCTCGGCGTACGGAGATATGCAAAACATCCGCACGGCGATGAACCGCGGCGCGTTTGACTTCGTGACCAAACCGCTGGATTTTGCTGATTTACAGATCACAATTGAGCGGACCTTGCTTAACGCGATGGAATGGCAGGAAGTGCTGGGGGCGCGGGACCGCATGTTGGCGCTCCAGCAACAGCTGGATTTTGGTCGCGTAATACAGGAATCCGCGGTACCCAGAAACTTTCCCCTGGACCCGCGTTTCCGGTTGTTCGGGTGCATGGCAACGGCCTGGGAGGTGGGCGGGGATTACTACGACGTGATTCACCTGGCGGACGAAAAGTACGGCCTGGTCATCGCCGACGTGTCGGACAAAGGGATTCCTGCCGCGATGACCATGATGTCCGTCCGGTCTCAGATGAGAGCGGCGGCGCTCTTGCGGTGGCAGCCGGGCGAGGTGCTGCGGGACGTAAACGAGCTGCTGTGCGACGACAACGATGCGGTCATGTTTGTAACGGCGCTGTATGTCATCTATGACCCGGCCAGTGGCGAACTGAATTACGCCAACGGCGGGCATAACCCTCCGCTGCTGGTTCACCGTGACGGGAACTGCGAAGTGCTGGCTCTTACCGGGGGAGTAGTGCTGGGTGTGGCGCCGGGTCTCGACTACGATCAGGCGTCGATAAAACTCACGCCGGGCGATGCAGTGCTGCTCTACACCGACGGGCTTACCGAGGCGGAAAACACGGACGGCGAGCAATTCGGGATGGAACGTTTACAGGACGTGTTTGTTGGGGCGCGTCATGCTGACCCGCAGGAAATCACGGAGGTTATCATCGAAGCCGTGGGCGCCTTTGTGGGCGCTGCGCCCCAGCACGACGACCTTACGTGCCTGACACTCACCTGCGTAGAGGTTCGGTCATGACTGAGCAGCTATCTCTGGCGGTCACCGCCACTCCGGAAACGTTAGAGGGAATTGTGGCCGAAATCGAGGCCATGGGCGCCCGGGAGCACTGGTCGCCGGACCTAGTATTCAAAGTCAACCTGGTGCTGGAGGAACTGGTGCTGAACATCAGCCAACACGGGCCCGGGCCGGGCGAGAACGCCGCCGGAGTTAATTCAGTGGAGATACGGTTAGGGTCCGAGCCGGACCGGCTGATCTTTGAGATCGTCGACGACGGAACGCCGTTCGACCCACTGCAAGATGCGCCGCAACCGGACCTGGAGGCCGCAATCGAGCACCGGAGAGTGGGCGGGTTGGGTTTGCATCTGGTTCGGTCGCTGGTTGACGGGATGGAATACAAGCGGGCGGCGGGCAAGAACCATCTGACTTTGATTGCCCGTCGGGGTGGATGACGCTCAGGGTAATTGCCGTGGGGGCCGTCAGATGGACGATGGGACCAGCTGCCGCGCTCATCACGGCCTGGTGCCTCATGGGGTGCTCAGCGCCGACCCCGGCGGTGGGTACTCCAGTCCCCGGCGCTGGCGGAGGCGCCACTGCCGCGCCCTTGTCCGTATCCCCGGGAGCGTCGGCAGTTCCCGGCGTAACGGAGGACAGCATCATATTCGGCCAGTCAGCCGCGTTCAGCGGGCCGGCCTCGGCGCTGGGGCTAAACATGAGGCTGGGTATCGAGGCAGCGTTTCATGAAGCGAACCAGCGCGGCGGAGTGCACGGGCGGCAACTGGTGCTGGTGACGCGGGACGATGCGTATGAGCCAGAGGCGGCCATCGCCAACACCCAGTATTTCGTTCGGGAGCGGCCGGCGTTTGCGCTGATCGGCGCCGTGGGCACGCCGACCTCCCGTTCCGCAACTCCGGTGGCCGCCGCCGCCGGGGTTCCGTACATTGCGCCTTTCACCGGCGCCGCATTCTTGAGAGACGGCGGGTGGGACAACGTCATCAATTTGAGGGCGTCTTACAACCAGGAAACCGAGGAAATGGTGGCCCGGTTAACCGAAGACCTGGGCATCGAGCGAATCGCCGTAATGTACCAGGACGATTCATTCGGTCGGGCGGGTTACGTTGGCGTTAGGGCGGCGCTGGATCGACGTGTTATGGAGCCGGTGGGTATTGGGATATATCCTCGCAACACCACGGCGGTGAAGACGGCGTTGCTGGATTTGCGACTCGGTTCTCCGGAGGCGGTGATATTGATTGGCGCGTACCAACCGGTGGGGGCTCTGATCTCCTGGGCGCGGGAAATACGGATGGACGTCTTCTTTGTGACACTGTCCTTTGTGGGCAGCAACGCGCTGGCCGACCAATTGGGAAACGACGGAGGGGGGGTTTACGTTACGCAGGTGGTGCCGTTCCCCCGGGGAGGGGCACTGCCCGTGGTCGGTATCTACAACCGGGCGCTGTCGGAATATAAGCAATATGCGGAGCCCGGGTTTGTGTCCTTTGAAGGGTACCTGGCGGGACGACTGGCCATTTACGGCCTCGAATCTTGTGGACGCGAGTTAAGCCGGGCGTGTTTTCTGGAAAGTCTGCGGGACGCGGAGACAATCGACATAGACGGATTTCCGCTGAGTTTCGGAAAAGACGATAACCAGGGTTCCGACGCGGTCTTTCTGACGACGATAGCGTCGGATGGCGGTTATCGGCCCGTAACCACCATGCGGTAAGCGAAACTGCCTGCGGATACATGGGACGCCTGCTGCGTATCCGTCATCGGATCTCCGCCCAGCTTTACGCCGGGTTGGGTGGGGCGGTGTTGCTCACGGTAGCCGCCAGCCTGGTGGGCCTCTTTTTCTTCGCCCGGGTTGGGGAATTTCAGAGTCGGGTGAACGAAGGATCGGTGCCCGAGCTGGCGGCGGCTTTCGGGGTCGCCAGATATAGCGGCACGCTGGTGGAGGCGGGGCCCAGGCTAGCGGCGGCGGCCACCCAGGGGGAGGTTGCCAGGGTGACGAGCGGCATCGAGCAGGCGCGCCGCGCCCTCGACATACAAACCGCCACTCTGGCCCGTGGAAACACGCCGGGGGTCGACTTGACCCTGGCGCGCGACCACGTTGACACGCTGGCGGCCAATCTGGACGCCATCTCCAACGACCGGGTCGCACTCTTTGAGCTGAACCAGGAGAGCAATATTCTTCGGGCGGAGTTGGCGCGGCTGCGGGCCAGCCAGGACCGGGTGGTGGTGCCGGGCATCGACGACCAGTTGTTCTACACCCTGACCGGGTATCGCGAGTTGGGAGAACCACCGGCGCGGAATGCCGAGCATTTTACGACGGAAGAATTCAATCGCTACCGGTACCTGGCCGAGTTGCAGGCGGACGGCAACATTGCTTCGGAGCTGCTGGTGGGGGCGTTCAGCGTTGCCGATCCGTCATCCATTGAGCCGCTGCGAGAGCGGTTCATATCTGCCGGTGGCCGGGTCGAGCGCAGCCTGGCGGCGCTGGAAGGTTCAGAATTGCACGGCCAGGTCGCGCCAATCTACAACCGATTGTTCGAGATGGGCCTGGAGCAGGGGGGTGGGTTTGACCTGCTGGAACAGCGAGTGCGCTTGACGCAACGGCAGGGCGAATTGCTGGCCGCGAACCGGGACATCGGCGTGGGGCTGTTGAGCGAAGTGGACAAGCTGGTAGCGGCGGCGGAAGTCAGCGCCGAGGCGGCGACGCGCTCATCGGACCAGGCGTTTTTGACCGGGCGTACGCTGCTGCTGGTAATCAGCGCGGTGAGCATCGTCGGGGCGCTGCTGATAGCGTGGCTGTTCGTGGGCCGGGTGCTCCTGCGCCGTCTGCAAGCGCTGTCGGAGCGGATGCGTCGGATGGCGGAGGGCAACCTGGAAGCGCCGGAAGCAATGGTGGGTCAGGACGAAATTGCGGACATGGCCCGGGCGCTGGAGGTGTTCCGCCACCATGCCCAGGAAGTTTTGCGGCTAAACGACGTGGAGACCGCGAACGCTGAGCTGGAAAAAGCGCTGACCGAGTTGCGCCTGGCCCAGGACCAGATCATCGCGCAGGAAAAGCTGGCTGAGCTGGGCCAACTGACCGCCGGAGTGGCCCATGAGATCAGGAATCCGTTGAGCTTCGTCATGAACTTCTCCCTGGGTTCAGCAGACCTGCTTGCCGAACTTCAGGAAACGCTGGACGAGCACCCGGAGCAGCTGGACGACGAGCAACAGGAGTTGATTCGGGAGATATCCGGAGAGTTGTCGGCCAATATGGAACGTATCCGTTCCCACGGTGAACGGGCGAACCGCATTATCCAGGACATGCTGTTGATGGGTCGGGATGGCGGCGAGCGGCAATCCACCGATATTAATGGTCTGCTGGACCAGAACACGCGTCTGGCGTACCACAGCGCCCGCGCCTCCGACCCCGATTTTCAGCTGGACTGGCGTGAAGATCTGGATCCCGACCTTGGTGATATTCCCGTGGTGCCCCAGGATCTGGGACGGGTTTTCCTGAACATGGTGGGCAACGCCTGTTACGCCACCGCGGAAAAGCGGCAGGCTCCCGGCGCCGACCCTCTCTACAAGCCAACCCTTTGGCTGGCTACGCGGCGCGACCACGAAAACGTGGAGATACTCATTCGGGACAATGGCAATGGTATCCCCGACGACGTGGTGGAAAAGATTTTCAACCCCTTCTTCACCACCAAACCCGCCGACCGGGGAACTGGGTTGGGGTTGGCCATCTGCAACGATATCGTTCGGCAGCACGGCGGCACGATTCGAGTGGAGACCGAGGCCGGGGAATTTACCGAGATGATAATCCAGATTCCGGTGACACCGCCGGCGCCGGCTCCAGACGGCGCCGCGGCCATCTCGACGGGCGCTGGCAACGGTTGAGGGCTGGCCCGACGATGGAATCGACCGGTATCGGACGGTTAACGACCTCTGGATTCGGGCCGGAACTGCCCGATTAATTCCATGCCGTCGCGTACCCGGGGGACGCGGGCCAACGATAGCACGTCGGGGAGAATAATGCCGCCCGAAAATACCAGCTTCATAGCATCCTCCACGGAGAGGTCGGTTTCCATTACGTCGTCTTCCATGACGAAGGCGAGGTTGCCGGAGGTTGGATTGGGAACGGTCGGGATGTAAACGACCACCATCGACCGGTCAGCGCTCTCGGACACAATTCGACCGGTGAGGAAGCCCAGCGCGACCATTCCGTCGCGGGGCCAGTTGATAAATACCACCCGGGTGTCCCGGTATTGCTCGCTGAGGGAGGACGTGGCCTGCTGCGTCAATCCGTAGAGGGTTTTGATCACCGGGATTCGGTTCAACAACCAGTGTTTGCCGTCCATGGCGCGCCGACCGGGGCCGGTGACCGAAAGCAATCCGACCAGGTAAAAAACGACCACCGCTACGATGATGCCGATGCCGGGAAAGTCCCAGGGCTGACCCGCGACGATCTTCAGCGGTCTGATGAAGGCGTCCGCGTAACGGACGATGAACAGCAGCACGATAGCGGTGACCAGCAACGGAACCAGCTCCATCAATCCGCCGATCGTCCTGCCCTGGATGTGCCGTTCAATAAGGCCCAGGAACCGCAGCCTGCCGCCGGGTCCAACAGTCACCTGGGGCGTTTGATTGTTGGCGCTCGACATCGCGATTCCTCTCTGGGGTTGTGTGGTGATTGGGGATCGTCGTTCCGCGGTTATGTTAGGGCCGGCAGCGATTGCGTTTCAAGGTGCGGCGGTACCGCAGCCGTTTGGGCGGTAAGGCTTGGGCGGAGTCTTCGGATGATTCGCGCCATCATCATAATACCGGCGCTGGATAGAGGCTGGCCGGATTGGGGCAGGGAATCGCCACGCCGCTGCGCTTCTCGCAATGACTGATTAAATTGGGACTCATGCGTACCCACTGTGTCATTGCGAGCGTAGCGCGGCAATCTCGTCGTAGTAGCAACGGCGGTTCGCCGATGTGTGTCCAACCTCATCGGGATTGCCACGTCGCTGCGCTCCTCGTAATGACTGATTATCGGCATCCGGGAAGGCATTGATCCCGAGTTGGTGCGGGAAGAGGTGGCCCGGGGCCGGGCCATCATTCCGGCCAACATCAACCACCCGGAATCGGAGCCGATGATTATTGGCCGCAACTTCCTGGTAAAGGTAAACGCCAACATCGGGAACTCGGCCATCACCTCCTCGATTGAGGAGGAGGTGGAGAAAATGCTGTGGGCCACCCATTGGGGCGCCGACACGGTCATGGACCTGTCCACCGGGCAGGACATCCACACCACGCGGGAGTGGATTCTGCGGAATTCGCCCGTGCCCATCGGCACGGTGCCCATCTACCAGGCGCTGGAGAAGGTGGGGGACAACCCGGAGGAGCTGACCTGGGAGCTGTACCGTGACACGCTTATCGAACAGGCCCAGCAGGGCGTGGACTATTTCACCATCCACGCCGGCGTGCTGCTGCGCTACGTGCCGCTGACGGCCAGCCGGCTGACGGACATCGTGTCCCGCGGCGGATCCATAATGGCGGGCTGGTGCCTGGCCCACCATCAGGAGAACTTCCTGTACACCCATTTCGGCGAAATCTGCGAGATTATGCGGGCCTATGACGTCTCCTTCTCGCTGGGCGACGGGTTGCGACCCGGTAGCGTGGCGGACGCCAATGACGAGGCGCAGTTTGCCGAGCTCACCACCCTGGGCGAGCTGACCAAGTTTGCCTGGGAGCAGGATGTGCAGGTGATGATTGAAGGCCCGGGCCATGTGCCCATGCACAAGATAAAGGAGAATGTGGACCGGCAGATGGAGGTGTGCCACGAGGCGCCCTTCTACACGCTGGGGCCGCTGGTTACCGACGTGGCGCCAGCCTACGACCACATAACGTCGGGCATTGGCGCGCCCATGGTGGGGAAGTACGGCACGGCGATGCTGTGCTACGTGACGCCCAAGGAGCACCTGGGGCTGCCCAACCGGGAAGACGTCAAGACGGGCGTGATCACCTACAAGATTGCGGCCCACGCCGCCGACGTGGCGAAGGGGCACCCGATGGCGCAGCAGTGGGACGACGCGTTGTCCAAGGCGCGCTTTGAGTTCCGTTGGGAGGACCAGTTCAACCTAGCGCTGGACCCGGGAACGGCCCGGGACTACCACGACGAGACGCTGCCGGCGCAGGGCGCCAGGGTGGCGCACTTCTGCTCGATGTGCGGCCCGAAGTTCTGCGCGATGAAGATTACGCAGGACGTGCGGGAGTATGCCAGGCAGAGAGGAGTTGAGGTGGATATCGCGCTGGATGCCGGCATGGAGGAAAAATCCGCGGAGTTCCGCGAGGCGGGCAGCCAGATTTATCAGAAGCAGTAGCGGGCTCCGGCCCTCACCCCCGGCCCTTCTCCCGCCGGGAGAGGGGAGTGTGTCCTTCGACTGGCTCAGGGCGAACGGGTTGTATCATCTACCGTGCCCCTCTCCGACCGGGAGAGGGGTTGGGGTGAGGGCGCACCCTGCGGCAGTTGGGCAGAACCTACTCGGCGTCGGGGTGGGTGGTGATGAAGCGGGCGGCGCGCTCCGGGTCGACGTGGGGAGCGCGCACTTCCACGCCGGCCTGCTCTTCCTGCAAACGCACCGTGATGCTGCTGTCGGAGTTGGCCCAGCCCCGGTTCATGGCGGTCAAAGAGATTTGCTGGGCCAGCGTGGACATGGGCATGGGGACGTCGTACTCGCGCGCCAACTCGGTGGCCAGGGAGATGTCCTTGTGGGCCAGATTCAGGGCGAAGCTGGCCGGGTCGAACTCCCCCCGGAACATGGAGCGGACCAGGCCCTCGTGGAGGAAGGACATCCGGCCCAGAGCGCCGCGTCGCACGCACTCCCAGAGGGGTTCGGGGTCGACGCCGGCCTTGACGCCCAGGGTCAGCCCTTCGGCGATGGCCTGGCGCACGCTGTGGCCGATCATGTTGTGCACCAGCTTGGCCACGCTCCCTGCTCCGATCTCTCCGGCGTAGAACACCTTGTCGCCGAAGGAGTCCAGTACCGGCTTCACCCGCTCGAATACCTCCCGGTCACCGCCCACCATCACCGCCAAGTTCCCCGACGCCGCACCGGTCTTCCCACCGCTCACCGGCGCGTCCAGCACGAAGGCTCCCTTGGCGCGAAACTGGGGCTCGATCTCCCGGATCAGCGTGGGTCGGCTGGATGACAGGTCGATGTAGACGCTGCCCTCCCGGATGCCTTCCAGCACGCCCGACGCGCCCAACGACACCGACTCCACCTCGTAGGGGCCGGGCAACGACGTGAAGGTGATGTCGCTGGCCTCGGCCACCTCGGCGGGGGTGTTGGCCAGGCGTGCGCCGCCTTCCAGCAGGGGCCGGGCAGCCTCTTCGCGCAGGTCGTAGACGACCATCGGGTAGCCGGCACGCTGAATGTTGGCCGACATCCCGCCGCCCATATTGCCTAGTCCAATGAATCCTACCGTTTCCATGATGAAACCTCGCTCGCACGTGTGCCCGTTGTCGGTTGTGATTCGGCGGGAAGTATACCCTACGGCATGGTGGCGAACGCTGGACGACGACGGCCTCAACCTTGACGGTAAAGGGCCAGCGTCGCACAATGATAAGTGTGTCGGATTGATCCAGACGCAGCGTATTTGCCCCGTGGTGTAGCGGTAGCACGTCAGCCTTTGGAGCTGTAAGCCCTGGTTCGAACCCAGGCGGGGCAGCCAGTTTTCCCGCAACCCTTTCCCGTCAAGGGCCATTGCGTGACCGACGCACCGGGCTCAGGCCGTAGCCCGGAGGGGCATTTTGGCGTCCTTCGACAGGCTCAGGATGAGCGAGATTCCCACGTCGCTGCGCTCGTCGCAATGACAGAGGCTACCCGCGCCGCTCCAGGTGCATGGGCATGCCTCCCTTGGGGCGCAGGGAGATCAGGGGCAGCATCTCGATTTTGTGGCGCGGGTCGTGGTGGACTCGCCACCGTTGGCCCAGGGTGGCCAGGATCAGCTTGGCCTCCATCATCGCAAATCCTTCGCCGATGCACTGGCGCGGACCGCCGCCGAACGGGTAGTAGGCGAAGCGGGGGAGATTTTCGCGAAACTCCGTAGTCCAGCGGTCGGGGCGGAATTCCAGCGGCTCGTCGAACCAGCGAGCGTCACGCTGCACAATGAGCTGCGGCGCCGCCAGCAGCGCGCCGGGCGGAATGTCATAACCCCCGAGCTCGAAGGGTTGGAAGGCCATCCGCGACCAGAACCAGATGGGCGGGTAGAGGCGCAGCGACTCGGCCAGAACCTGGTCGGTGAAGGTCAGATTGGGCAGGTCGGCCAGGTTTGGCGGACGGTCGCCGATCACGTCGTCCAACTCGGCGTGGAAGCGCGCCTGCAACGCGGGGTGGGACGCCAATAGATACCAGGTCCAGGTGAGGCAGACGGCGGTGGTTTCATGGCCGGCGGCGAACAGGGTGATGGTCTGGTCGCGCACCTGCTGGTCGGTCATGGACAGCGGCCGGCCGTCGTCCCCCTCGAACTGGGTCTGCAGCAGCAGTGAGAGCAGGTCATCGCTCTGCGCCGGCGACTTACGGCGTTGTTCAATCACCTCGTAGATGATGCGGTCGAGGCGGGCCCGGGCGCGCTTGAAACGCAGGGTGTAGGGGACGGGCATCCGGTGCAGGAATTTGCGGAGTCGGGGCGGCTGGTTGACGCGGCTGACCAGGTAGTTGTTGATGAGTACGAAGGCTTCGCCGATGCGCCGCACGTCGTCGGGCAGCTCGATGCCGAAGAGGGTTTTGACCACGATGCGGAGGGTCAGGGCGCCCATTTCGCCAGCCATGTCGACGCGCTGCCCGTCGGCCCAGGCCCGCTGGTGGTGGTCGGCGTAATCTTGCATAACGGCGCCGTAGCCTTCGATACGATTGCGGTGGAATTGTGGCTGCATCAGGCGGCGTTGCCACAGGTGGTCGGCAGCGCTGGCGGTTACGAGGCCGTTGCCCATGGCGTATTTGAGCACATCGGCGTTGGGGCCACGGCCCACCAGTTGATGGTGGGTGACCACGATGTCGCGAATCAGGTCGGGATGGTTCACCAGGAGGAGCAGGGCCGGCTTGACCGACATGGTCACCAGGTCGCCGTAGGTGGCGGCCTCCTGCATGAAACGGATGGGGTCGCGCAGGTAACGGAGGGTCTGTCCGATGAAGGGCAGCTCGGGAGGGCCCGGCGGCAGCTGACTGCGATCGACGGACGGTTTTGGTGGGTAGTTGACGGTGATGGCCATCATGCAATTATAACGGCAAGGTCGTGGGTGTCATCGCCAGCGCGGCGCGCCTGCTCCGGTCCTGCCGGGGCGTGTGGCACGTATTGGATACCAGCAACGTTGGCAGGTTGAGAGTTCACCCTCACCCCAACCCTCTCCCATCGAGGGAGAGGGGGTATTGCGTTGGTTTTTCCTACGCCCGTTCATCCCGGGTCCGTCGATGTACGCCAGTCCTCAACCTTATCTCATTGATACAGCGTGGTTGGCGATGTTGAGCATCCGGGCGGGGGTCGGCTATAATCGTAATGGAAAATCCAAATTACCAGGAATTTATGCCAACCGACTATTACGAAACTCTCGGCGTTAGCCGGGGCGCCAACGACGAAGATATCCGAAGGGCCTTTCGCAAGAAGGCCATGGAGTTCCATCCCGATCGGAACAAGACGCCGGGCGCTGAGGATACGTTTAAAGAGATCAACGAGGCGTACCAGGTTCTCAGCGACCAGGACAAACGCAGTCGGTACGACCGTTTTGGGCACGCCGGTGTCAATGGCGGCGGTGATCGTCCCTTCGACGGGTTCGACCCTTTCGGCGGGTTCGGCGATATTTTCGATACTTTCTTCGGTGGGGGCGGACGCACCGCGAGTCAACCCCGGTCTGGCGAGGACATCAGCCAGCGCATCACGCTGACCTTCGAGGAGGCGGTGTTCGGCTGCGAGCGTGACGTGGAGGTCACGCGCGTTGAGACGTGCGGGCACTGCTCGGGAGCCGGCAACGAGCCGGGCACTGCTATCAATACATGCAGCACGTGCAACGGCGCCGGCCAGGTTCGGCGCGCCCAACGCAGCGTGTTCGGCCAGTTTGCCGTGACCACCCCTTGTCCGAACTGTAATGGGTCGGGGCGCTCCTTTGAAACGCCGTGCAGCAACTGCCGCGCCCGCGGGCAGGAACGGCGTCGGCGCGCCCGCACTGTAACGATCCCGGCGGGGGTGGACGACGGGATGCAGGTACGTATCACCGGGGAAGGCAACGCCGGCACCAACGGCGGGCCGGCTGGCAACCTGTACGTCCAGGTGCAAGTCCAGGACCATCCGGTTTTCTGGAGGGAAGACTACGACCTGGTGCATCGCATCGCCATCAACGTTGCCGAAGCGTCGCTGGGAACCACCAAACCGATACCAACTCTGGAAGGCGAGCCGGTAGACCTGGAAATTCCCTCTGGTACCCAATCGGGCAATTATTTCCGAGTGCGCGGACTTGGAGTGCCCCACTTGCGCCGCAACGGCAGGCCCACCGACCGCCGCGGTGATATCCGGGTGATGGTGGATGTTGATGTTCCGACGAAATTGAACAAATATCAGCGCAAGTTGCTGGAGGATCTGGCGTACTCCTTGGACAACGCGGGCAAAGCTCCGCCGGCCGCAGCAACAAAACCCAAGCCGCCGGGTGCGCGGAAGAAGCGGGAGGAAAAACCCGCCGCAGCCGAGGCCTCTGCGGAGGACGACGGAACGCCGGACCCGGACGACTTTGACGCCGGTGACGAAAAGCAGCGCGGGATCTTCGACCGCATCAAAGATACCTTCTCACCACCCACGGAGTGATACCATCGGTCGGCGGCCCGCCCGGATAATCTGCGATGTCTTGGCATGAACTGAGCATTCGGGTTCCCTTCGAATACGTCGAGCCGGTTTCTTACCTGTTCGAGCGCTACGCCTACGGGTTGAGCGTGGAAACGGTGCCCGGCCAACACGCCATTTTGCGTTCGTATCTGCCCAGCCTGTCCCGGCAACGGTTGGCCCACATCGAGGTCGGGGTCAAACTGGCAGCCAGCATTGCCGACCTGGGTGAACTGGACATCCGGGAACTGGACGACGAGGAGGACTGGCGCAACTCGTGGAAGGAGCATTTCACCCTGCTGCGGGTGGGGCGCAACCTGGTGGTCAAGCCGTCGTGGGTAGACTACGAACCCGTCGCCGGCGATGTGGTCATCGACCTGGACCCGGGGCTGGCCTTTGGTACCGGGTATCATCCCACCACGTATTGCTGCCTGGAAGCGTTGGAGGATCTGGTGCGCCCCGGCTGCTCGGTGCTGGACGTGGGCACCGGGTCGGGGATACTCACCATCGCGGCGGCCAAGCTGGGGGCCGGGCACATCACTGCGGTGGATATCGACGGGCACGCCGTGCGGGCGGCGCGCAAGAATTTTCGACGCACCGGCATACTGGATCTGGTGACCACGGAAACCGGAAGCGTTCCCGGCACGGCGACGCGGGGTCGCACCTATGACGTTGCCGTGGCCAATATCAGCGCCCGGGGCATCGGGATAGTGGCGCCGGGGATACCCGACGTGCTCAGTCCTGACGGTGTATTCGTCGCTTCCGGAATCATCGTGGAGCAGCACGGCGATGCGGTGGACGCCATCGCCGCCGCCGGAATGAAGGTGAGTGAAACGATGCAGAGAGAGGACTGGGTAACCATCCGCTGCCGGCACCGGTAGCACGCGCCCGGGGGACGAGCATGGATACTGTTTCGCTGGACCGATTCGAGCTGACCGGAGCGCTGGGCAGCGGGGCCGACTACGACGTAAGGGCCGCCGTGGACCGGCAGACCGGGATGTCGGTGGTGCTGAAACGTCCGAGCCCGCCGGCGGTGCGTCGGCAGACCCACGGGAACATTGAGGAGCGAACCACGCGCATCCTGGAAGCCTACGACGCGGCGGGCCAGCACTGCGAGGCAGTACCCCGGGTGATCGGGATTACCGAGGCGCAGGTCCACGACGAATACTTCGGCGAGGACTTGGGTGAGCCCTACCGGGTGCGGGTGGAGGAGCGGGCGTCCGGGATCCCACTGGTTGGTGATCCGCGCAGCCGCATCCTGCGGGTTCCCATCGGCCTGGGCCAGAACCTGTTCGCCCTGCACCCGCTGTTCGTGCCGGACGGCGTCGGAGACTGGCCGGTTCAAACCCAGTTGCTGGCGGCGCAGGAAGTTTTCGCCGGCGCCGGTTACGCACTGCTGGACCTGGGGCCGCACAACGTTTTCTATTCGCCGGGCGCCGGCAGGATCAGTCTGATCGACGCCGGCGCGCTGGTGGGTGGCGACGTGGATCGGGCGGTGGCAAACCGGGGCCCCCAGGACGTCTACGATTTCTACGCGGAGATGCTCAAGTTCTACCTCGCCCCGATGTTGCCGCCGACGGACCCGACCGGGTACTTTGACCCGCACAACCAGCGCCCCATCATTTCCGTGGAGCAGGAATGCGACGAACTGGCCCGCGCGTTTGCCGCCGCCGGGGGCGAGGTGGGAGAGGCCGCGACTGCGTGCATCGCCCGGGTGCGAAACCGTGGCTACGTCGGCGTCGCAGAGTTCGGTCGGGACTTGCACGAATGTCTGCGGCTCATTACCATCCGAAACGGCGAAAATCCGGAGGCAGGGGTAGCGCGGGAAGCCTGGCGCACGGCGCTGAATCGCCTCACGGAAGACCACTGGAAACGGTACCTGTTCGACGCGGAAACGGAGCTAGCCGGTTTGTCCGCATGAGCGCCGTTCCGGTGCGTCGATTATCATTGCAAACTCAAGCTAAGCACAGCGCAAATCAAACCATTGCGAGGACTGACGCAACATGCTGACCAGTTCGATTGCTACGATTCACGACAATACGGCCCACGGCGAAGACAGTTTCCTGATTCGCGACCTTGGGGACGGGAACTTCCTGGACGTGGTGCTGGACGGCGTTACCGGTCACGGAGGTAACGAAGCCAGTAGCTCGGTCGCCGATGCTCTAAATCAGATAGATATAGCCGGCCCGGACGACGTCGTGGCGGTGTTGCAGGAGCAGAACGACGATTTCTACCAGGTTGGCGGCGGCCGATTCCTCCTGACCACCGCATCCGCGGCGATGTATCTGGACGGGAAACTGCACATCATTAGTGTTGGCGACAGCCCGATTTACGTCATCCGGCCCGACGGGTACGAGCAGTACAGCGGTCGGCGCGGCGGTATCATCCGGCTCGGGATTTCCAAGGCGGTTGGCGCCGAGGCAGCGCTGTCGGTGTTCCAGACCACGCTGGACCTGTCGTCGGCAGACCGGCTGGTGTGCTGCACCGATGGGGTGAGCGATAATTTGCTGGGCGAAGAGCTGATGGACATCGTGCGGGGCTCGGGCGACGCCGAAGCGGCCAGCCAGCAGGTGAAGGCGCTGGTGGATCACCACATCGAGCAGGGGCGGGACATCCGCTTCCGCGGCGGGCGATTCCGCCACGACGACGAGACGGCGATTTTCCGGTTCTTCGGGGAGTGAGTCGCCGGCGACTCGACCTGCCCGGCCATCGGGATTTCACTCTCACCGCGACCCTCTTCCATCGAGGGAGCTTCCATCGAGGGACAAAGGAGCGTGCGTGGGGGCGTTAACAACGTGGGGACCGTGGCGACGAACGGAGACAGCCGATGGCACAGCACGGAGCTGTAGACACGGCTGAACAGCCCAAACTGGCCCTTGGGGGCCGGCTGATCCTGCCCGGCTTAGCCGTGGGCCACGTGGCGTTTCACTGGATCGTACAGAGTTTCGCGGTAGTGTTGCCCGAAATCCAACAGAGTTTCCAGCTCAACTCGGTTGGTGTCGGCGGCGTCATGTCCGCGCGGGAATTGGCTGCCGGGCTGATCGCCCTGCCCGGCGGTATAGTATCGGATGTCCTGCGGAGGTGGTGGGGGCCGCTGCTGGCGGGGTGCCTGGTGGCGTGTGCCCTGGGATCGTTGGTGATAGGCGTTTCGCCGGTGTACTGGCTGCTATTGATCGGCATGGCGGCGGTGGCGATATCCCATTCCATCTGGCACCTGCCCGCCGGGGCGTCGCTTTCGCACCACTACACGGACCGCCGTGGGATGGCGCTGGCCTTCCACGGCGTGGGCGGCAGCGTGGGCGATGTGGTGGGACCGGTAGCGACCGGTGCGTTGTTGCTCTGGCTCACCTGGAGCGAACTGCTGAGTGTGTATGCGGTGGCTCCGTTCTTTCTGGGATTCGTGGCCATCTGGTCCCTGCGTAACGTTGGACGGGGCCGGCACGGCGAGGACAGCGTGGCGATTTCGGACCGTGTGGCAGCCACCAAACGACTGTTCAGAAATCCGGTTCTGTGGGGGCTTATCGTGGTGCGCGGCGCCCGGGGAATGGCGCTGGTAGCGCTGGTTACCATATTGCCCCTGTACCTTCACCACCAACTGGAACTCAGTGAATGGAACCGGGGGTTCCACATCGGATTGCTGATTGCCATCGGTTTGGTGGCCAAGCCGCTCGCGGGCTACCTTTCCGACCGGATTGGCCGCAAGCGGGTATTGGTGCCTGGGTTGGTGTGGTCGTGCCTCGTGGCGTTGGCATTGATCCAATTCAACTCGGGAATCCTGCTGACGGTAACCATCGCACTGCTCGGGTTATTTCTCTATCCGGATCAGCCAATCGTTACCGCCGCGGTGTTCGACGAAGTGGGCCGGGAAGTTGCTTCAACGGGCCTTGGAGTGGTCGCTTGCATCAGCTTCTTGATGGGTGCAGCTTCTCCGCTGATTGCCGGCGCCCTTTACGAAACCGTCAGTTTTGAGGCGACGGCGTATTACATCGCTGCTTTGTTCGCGGTGGCGGCGGTCGTGTTCCTGATCTTACCCCTGTCGCGTGGCACGGCGTCCGATCCGGCCGGGTAGCCGGGCCGCGTCCGACCCGGCCCGACGAGCGGCCAAGTGTGCGAGGCGTGGCAATCTCGTAGGCGTATTGACCAACGCTGTCGCCAGCTTACCCT
Organism: Dehalococcoidia bacterium; assembly: GCA_965220105.1. Taxonomy (GTDB): domain Bacteria; phylum Chloroflexota; class Dehalococcoidia; order Lucifugimonadales; family UBA3495; genus Bin87. The sequence goes on from OZ244811.1 coordinate 2,263,507, forward strand.
TGACCGCTACGTTCCGATAGAAATAGAACAGCCGGGGACCGACCCCTCACCCCAACCCTCTCCCACAAGAGGAGAGGGAGTTCTTGCCGAGCGTATCGCGGGATTGCCACGTTGCTGCGCTGCTTGCAATGACGGATTACGCAAAGGTCTCCGCAGGGTGAGGATTCTGGTGTGTTAGACTGTCCTTTAGTTTTTTCTTAACAAAACTGCGGTAAAGTTCTTTGGTATGGTCGCTCCGCGAGGGCGAGACGCAAGGAGTACGGAATTGGGCAAGATTAAGGTTGCCATCATAGGCGTGGGCAACTGCGCTTCGTCGCTGGTACAGGGCGTGCACAAGTATGTTGAGGCGCCCGACGACGAGATCATCCCCGGAGTCATGCACAACCGCATCGGGGAGTACCGCATCGAAGATATCGAAGTGGTTGCCGCCTTCGACGTGGACCAGAACAAGGTTGGCAAGGACCTGTCGCAAGCCATCTTTACCGAACCGAACAACACCATCAAGTTTTCCGAAGTGCCCCATCTGGGCGTGACCGTAGAGCGGGGCATGACCCACGACGGCATTGGCCGTTACGTGTCCGACCTGGTGGTCAAGTCGCCGCACAGCACCGCCGACATCTCCGGTATCCTCAAAGAAAGGGAAGTGGACGTGGTCATCAACTACCTGCCGGTGGGCAGCGAGATGGCGACCAAGTGGTACGTGGAGCACATCCTGGACGCCCGCTGCGCCATGATCAACTGCATTCCGGTATTCATTGCCCGCGAGGACTACTGGCGGAGCCGGTTTGAAGAGCGGGGCGTGCCCATCATCGGTGACGACATCAAGTCGCAGGTGGGCGCAACCATCGTGCACCGGGTGCTGACTCGCCTGATGGAGAACCGCGGGGCGGAGATTGACAACACCTACCAGCTGAACTTCGGCGGCAACACCGACTTCCTGAACATGCTGGAACGGGAGCGCCTGGTCAGCAAGAAGATCTCGAAGACCGGCTCGGTTACGAGCCAGATGGACGAGGTGATCGACGCCGACGCAATCCACATCGGTCCCAGCGACCACGTGCCGTGGTTGCAGGACCGCAAGTGGTGCTACATCCACATCGACGGCAAGGTGTTCGGCGGGGCGCCGGTCAAACTGGAAGTGAAGCTGGAGGTTTGGGACAGCCCCAACTCGGCTGGGGTGGTGGTGGACGCCATCCGGTGCGCCAAGCTGGCGCTGGACAACGGCCAGGGCGGCGCAGTTTTCGGACCGTCGGCCTATTTCATGAAGAGTCCGCCCATCCAGTTCACCGACGCCCAGGCCCACGATATGGTCGAAGCGTTCATCGCCGACCCGGCGGTGGCCGCCGCCAGCGTGGTTCGCCCGACGAAGGATGAGTAGCGAGCGGTCGTCAGAATAGCGCCGCAACGGCCCGACCACGTCGGGCACGAGGGTGGGTTAATCGTGAAAATCGCGATGGTATCGCCCTATGATTTCGCTTGGCCGGGTGGGGTGAACGCCCACGTGTCGCAACTATCCGACGAGTTGCGTCGCCGAGGGCATAGCCTGCGGATCATAGCGCCCCGGTCGGGGGAACCGGCGCCAACCTCCGCGCATTGCGCCGGTCAGTTCATACCCATGGGCCGAACGGTGCCACTGTCAGCAGGGGGTTCCACCGCGCGGGTGAGCCTGTCCTGGTGGCTGTATCCGCGGGTTCGGCAATTGATGGCCCGGGAGGCGTTCGACGTGGTGCACGTTCACGAGCCGCTGGCTCCGCTGCTGCCGTACCTGGTGCTGCACCATTCCCGGGCGGTGAACATCGGCACCTTCCACGCCTACTCGAGCCGGCAACGGTTGTATCGTATCTCGCGGCCGGCCCTGTCCCGACTGCAACGACGGTTGCACGGACGGATTGCGGTATCGCCGGCGGCACGGGCTTTCGTGGCGCCCCACTTTCCCAATCACGCCTACCGGGTGATTCCCAACGGTATCGAATACGACCGCTTCGCCCGGGCGGAACCGTTCCCCCACCTGCGGGATGGTCGCCGGAACGTGCTGTTCGTGGGACGGAAAGACGAACGCAAGGGCCTGCGTTACCTGCTGGCGGCCACGCTGGAGCTGGTGGTCCGACGGTCGGACCTGCGTCTCATCGTCGTGGGGCCCGGGGAACCGGACCGGGAGTGCGCCCGGTTGCTGGCCCGCATCGCCGACACAGCCCCCGGAACCGTGATGCTCACCGGAGCGGTATCCGACCAGGACCTGCCACGTTACTACGCCAGCGCCGACGTGTTCTGCAGTCCGGCCACCGGGGGCGAGAGCTTCGGCATCGTGTTGCTGGAGGCCATGGCGGCAGGAACGCCCGTGGTCGCATCGAACATCGACGGGTATCGGGACGTGGTAACGGATGGGGAGCAGGGGTTGCTGGTACCGGCACGGGATACGTCTGCGATGGCCGGGGCTATCTCGCGCATTATTGACGAAGAGGCTCTGGCCTGGCGGCTGTCGGCAGCTGGCCGTCGGTGGGCGTCCGAATACCGTTGGGAGCGCATCGGCGCGGACGTCGAGGAATATTACCATCACTGCATAGAGGAGGTGGGCGCAGTTGGCAATGCCCGGTAGGGAGCAGTTTCGGGCGGCGGTTTTGCGCTACGTGGAGATACCCGGAGCGCGAGTGTTGCGAGCCGTCGGCATGACGCCCAACAGCATAACGTTGCTGGGCTTCGCCGTGTGCGTGGCCGGCGCGGCGCTGGTGGCCTTGAACTGGCCGCTGTGGGGAGGCGTAGTTTTCCTGGCTGGCGGTATATTGGACCTGTTTGACGGGGCGTTGGCCCGGCTGACGAATCGGGCGTCGTCATTCGGCGCGTTGCTGGACTCGGTGTTCGACCGGCTGGGCGAGGCGGCGTTGTTCGTGGGGCTGGGTTTGTACTACCTGCTGTCCGATTTGCCGCCGACACAACTGCTGTTGAGTATGCTGGCGGTGCTGCTGGGGCTGGTGTTCTCGCAGGGCGTCTCTTACCTGCGGGCCCGCGGCGAAGGGTTGGGAGCGTTCACCCGTTCCGGTATCATGACCCGGCCCGAGCGGGTGGTGATTTTGGGGGTCGGTCTGATCGCCGAAGGACTGGCGCCGGCGCCGATCATGGTCTGGGTGATCTGGTTGATCGCGGCGGTGTCGTGTTTCACGCTGTTCCAGCGGATGTTCACCATCCGGGGGATTCTGGAGGAGCGGGAAGGGTGACCGGGCGAGCAGGGCCTTTCGATTTTCGGCAATGTCATTGCGAGCGCAGCGCGGCAATCTCGTCGTCGTAGCAACGGCAGTTCGCCAACGTGTGTACAACCTCATCGAGATTGCCACGTCGCTGCGCTCCTCGCAATGACATTAAGGGACAATCGAAAGGCCCTGACCGGGCGAGGACGGTGCGATGACAAATCCTGCGGCAGCGTAGTACACTGGCGACGCATGTAGTCGATAGGCTGATGGTGGGAAAGATCGGGTCGCAGCGCAGGAGATGATGGTTTGCCTCGAGAAATGAATGCCGGAATGGATGGCAACGGACTACGCGTCGCCGTGGTCGCTGCCCGTTTCAACTATGTCATCACCAGGAACCTGATGGACGGAGCGTTGTCCACGCTGGAGCGTTATGGGGTCAGGGACGATGACATCGCGACGGCGTGGGTGCCCGGTTCATTTGAGTTGCCGGTGGTGGCCAAGACCTTTGCCCAATCCGGCCAATACGATGCGATCATCTGTCTGGGGGCGGTGATTCGCGGCGAGACGAGCCACTACGACATGGTCTGCAACCAGGCCGCGTCGGGAATCGCGGCGGTGAGTCGTGAGACGGGCGTGCCCACGTTGTTCGGCGTGCTGACCACCGAGAACATGGACCAGGCCATCAACCGTTCGGGCGGCAAGGTGGGCAACCTGGGCTCCGACTGCGCCGTAGGGGCCATCGAGTCGGCAAGGTTAGTGCAGTCCATCAAGACTGGCTGACCGGCCACACCGATTTGCCTGACAGAGATGATGGCCGGGGCGCTGCTTTAGCCCCGTCATTTTGCTATCTGCCCGTCGCGAGATCCGGTCGGCCGCGGAATTCACCCGGAGGCGCATGATGGAATTTGGCGTTACCATCCCCAACAACTGGGGGATTGAAGACCCGCAGGCGGTGATCGGGTTTGGGCCGTTGGCCGAGGAGCTGGGTTACGACTCGGTGTGGGTGATGGACCACCTGTTCAACAACGGCTACATCCGGGAACGGCTGGACGGCAAGCCCTACTATCATCCGATGGCGACGCTGTCGCACATCTCGGCGGTGACGTCGCGGGTTCGGCTGGGCACGTCGGTGCTGGTGCTGCCGTATCACAATCCGGTGGAGCTGGCCAAGTACGCGGCCACGCTGGATCAGATGTCGGGGGGACGCGTCGTCCTGGGCGTGGGCGTGGGTGCGATGACGCCGGAATTCGAGGCTCTGGGCATTCCGTTGAATCAGCGTGGGTCGTTGACCAACGAGTCCATCGACGTGATGCGGGAATTGTGGTCCAACGAAGACCCCCGCTACGAAAGCTCACGGTGGCAATTCGAGGACCTGAAATTCTCGCCGAAGCCGCGCCAGGTGTCCGGAGGGTCACCCCACGTCCCGCTGTGGGTGGGTGGCAACAGTCCGGGGGCGTTGCGTCGCGCGGGCCGGCGCGGCGACGGTTGGCACCCGTCGGGCGTCACGGCGGAGGAGTTCGCTATCGGACGGCAGAGCGTGCGGCAGCAGGCCGAGTCGGCAGGGCGTAACCCGGACGAATTGGTCATGTCGGCGCGGGTTGAGGTGGAGGCTCACGGTGAGCCGTCCAGCCAGCGGGCTGCCGACCGGGCCCGATTGCCGGGGCATGACCCGGCGGGTATGACGGCCGGCATCGACGCCTACCGCGAGGCCGGCGTGGAGCACCTGGTACTGGCGCTGAACACTGGAGACGTGCCGCGCCTGCGAGAATTGATGCAGGTTATCGCCGCAGAGGTGATTCCCCAGTTCCGGTAGAGATTGCCGTTACTGCCGGGGGTTCAGGTCGTCCAGGTCTTGCAGCAGGTCGGACATGGCCTCAGGATCGGCGGCGTCGGGTCGGGCGCCGTAGTAGTATCGCTGGAAACCTTCGACGATGTGCTCCACCGGAGGGTCGGGCAGGGTGCCGGCGACGGCCTGTCGATGCTCCGAAGGCGTCTGGCCCTCCCGCCTGGGGATCCCCAGCGTATTGGCCACTTCGAGCAGGCGGTGATAGACCTCTCGAGGGTTGAGGGGCGGGGGACGGTGGCGGCGCATGATTGCAAGGCGGGTCAACCAGTCTCCCAGGGTGTCGGCAACATCCTGGCCGGCGCCATGCCAGCTGAATATGGATTCGCGGGTCTCTCCCTCCGGGTGGTTGCCGCCCGTGAGCCGGCGCCGGCGGAACATGCGGAACAGAATCCAGCCGGCCAACGCGACTGCCGACAGGGCGGCCAGCCACTTGAGCAGGGTCAATATCAGGTTGGGTGGGCCGCTGCCTTCCACTTCTTTCAGGCTTTCGTGGAATTCCTGGATTTGGCTTCTGGCCAGTTCCAGGCCGGTAAGGTCTCCGCCGCCGAAAAAGCTGGAAACCCAGTTGCCCACCGCCACCATGGCCGCCGCCAGCAACCCGAGTAGCAGCAGGATTGGTCGAAGTACCCATAGACCCAGCCAGCCGATGCCGCGGGCGAAGGCGCGGGTCAGGTCGTCCAGGCCGCCGACGCCGAGGGCGCCCAGGACTACCGACAGGATCAGGACGGCGGCGATCCCGATGCCGATGGCCGCCATCCAGCCCCGGTTCATGTGCCCGGTTGCGCCCTCGGAGGTGAAGCGGCTTAAAGCCAGACCGGCTAGTCCGATGCCGAAGAAAACCAGCAAACCCGGCGCGCCCACGATGTCAGCGTCCATCAGCGGGTCGATGGCCACGGCGACGATGACGACGACCACGCCGCGGATGAAGGCGTTGCGTATCACGTCCAGCGTTACGTCGTCGCGGGCGATGGCCGTGCCGCGCCACCACAGCGCCAGCATAAAGGCAATGGTCAGTCCCAGGGCCGCGATGGTGTGCAGATCGCCCGACAGCACCCGCCCGATGGGGAACCAACCGACGCCCATGCTGATACCGGCCAGCGCCAGCACGGACAGGCCGCTCAGGACCAGGCCAATGACGCCGCGCAGATTGAGGGAAAACCGTATGGTCTGAACGTACCAAGAGAGGATGAACGACCAGCCCATGGCCAGCACCACGAGGCCCAGCGGGATGGCCGCGTCGGGCAGGCGAATGCCGTTGGCCAGCAGCCGGCCGGCCAGGAACAGGGCGAACCCCTCCAGGAACAGGGCGATGCAGGTGATCAGGGCCAGCCTGGTGAACCTACCCACCCGGAGCCTCCTCGCCGGCGGCGCCGTCCCGGGCGACGCCGTTCCGGGCGATGCCGCTTCCGGTCATTTCGTCGGGCAATTGACGCCAGGGCGAATCTGCATCGTCGTCCAGCAAATCGTCGCGCCAGACCTCTTCGAGGGCGGCCAGGCTGGCGCCGGCCAGATAAACGGGCACATCGGGCCCCAGGGCAGCGGCGGCGGGGCCCGGAGGGCCGTCACCGGCGTAGAACACGACCACGCGGTGGCCGCGTCGTCGGATTTCCTCGATTTCCAACACCACGGCAGCGGTCAGGATGGCCGTAACCAGGACGACGGTCGAGCTGGCGGCCAGGGCGTGAATTTCAGCGCGCAATACCGCCGGCAGTTCAGCCACCCAGAAGGGGCCGGCCATGGCCAATGCTTCCAGGGTAGCTTCCAGTTGCAGGCGCCCGCTTCCGGGAGGGACGGAGAGCCACTTGCTGGTATAGGATGCGACGGCGTTGCTCACCAGGCCGAAGGAATAACCCTCGCGGTCGGCGTAGTCGGCCACCGAGGCGGCGACGGTGACGGCTCGCTCGAACATCCGCCGGTTGCTGCCTTGCCAGGCGGCGTCCCCAGTGCGGGCGTTGAGGGCGATGAGCAGGTGCTGGGTGGCTGCCGGTTCGAAGATGCGGGTCTCCAGCTTGCCGTGGCGGGCGGTGGCCTTCCAGTCGATGTGTTTCAGGGGGTCCGACGGTTCGTAGTCGCGCAGGCCCACAAAGCGGCTGGGGTCGTCCTGGATGCGGCGGCGGCCCCGGGCGTCGCCCAGGGGTTGCTCCCAGGGAACCACCATGCGACGCAGGTCGACGATGCGCGGGTACACCAGTAGATACTGGACGTTGGGCACCTGCAATTCGGTGGCGCTAAAGCCGAAAATGTCGCCGCTGCGGAGCCGGGCCGGGCCGATGCGGTGGTTGCCCCGGGCTCGGCAACGCACCCGGTACCTCCAGGTCACGCGCTGATAGGGTAGCAGGGAGGTGGTGATTCGGTGGTCGAGTTCGGCCTCGGCGCCGACGCCGCGCTGGTGGGTTCCGCTGGTTTGTAGCCCGATGGGAAAGGCGTCGGAGATATCCAGCCAGATCATGGGCAGGAGTTTGCCGTTGTCGACCGTGATGTAGTAATCCACCAGGTCTCCGATGAAGGCGCGGTGGCGCTCCAGGCGGCGTTCGTAGGTGACGTGTGAGAAGGCGTAGCGGGGCCAGTGTTTGCCGGTGAGCCACATGATCAGGACGAGGACGCCCACCACGATAAGCAGAATTTGGCTGGCCAGCAGTCCGGCCAGAATGAGGATGGCGGCGGCGATTACCCACAGGTCGCTGAGCATGGCGCCAGCATATCCTATTGATGCAATGCAGTCATTGCCGGAGGGATGTTACCGACCGAGGACTTGATGAGGGTCGGCGACAAATTCGCGTTGCATCGCCGAGGTTGGGGGGATGTAAAGTGTTATGGCAACTCACGGTGATTCTGAACCGATAATGAGGCGACGATTCCAAAATGGTCTGACAGTCTGACCTCACCGGAAAGGTTGCTGATGATGCCGAGGGATTCTGCGGTCAGGTCCGGGCTCAAGGCAACATGGTCGATGCTGCGGCGGCCGCGAAAGCCGAGCCCGGCGGTAACGATGGTCAGACGCGATGCGATGGCTGTTTACCCGAAATGTCATTGCGAGCGCAGTGTGGCAATCGCGGAGTAGCATCGACCAACTCCCCTCACCTCAACCCCTCTCCCGCTGGGAGAGGGGCTTTTTCTGTTGGCGCCACAGTCCCCTCTCCCTTGACGGGAAAGTGCTGGGGTGAGGGTGAACGCCGGATTACGCCAGGGGCTTTCGACTGTCGGCTAATGTCATTGCGAGCGCAGCGTGGCAATCTCGGAGTCGAATCGACCAACGCTGTCGTCAGCTTGCCCGGCACCGCTACGTTCCGATAATCGAAAGACCCTGGGAGCGCCGCGGCGTTGCCTTGCTGAATCCGCTGTTTGAAGTACCCCACACTATCAGGCGGCGGATCCCGATTCGTTGCAACACTTCTGAAACGGCTTCCAGATACTTCTCGCCCACCGGGGACTGAACATTCCAATTCACGATGGTCAATGGCATGATGGGTTACCCGATGTCTGGCTGGTGGTGCGTGGGGGGTGGGGCGGCCTGTGGTATGCTGGGCTTAGCTTACCCGGAGGATGGCGCTATGGCCCGCGTTCCCTACGTTTCCCGAGACGAACTTGACGCTGCCGGACAGGTGATTTACGACCGGATTCGCGATGACCGGGGAGCTGACGACGTCGGATTACAGTTTCGTGCGTTGTTGCATAGCCCGCTGGCGGCCGGGTATCTCACGTCCATGGGCGCATCATTGCGGTTTCAATCCTCGTTGCCCGACGACCTGAAGGAGCTGGCCATCATACTGGTGGCGCGGGAATGGGATTCCGGGATCGAGTGGACCGGACACTCGGTGGCGGCGGCGCGGGCCGGAGTGTCCGATGAAGCCATTGAAGGTATCCGCACCGGGGAGGCGCCGGGGTGCCTGGACGGAGCCTATGCCGACATCGCGCGCTTCGTGCAGCAGATGACGCGGGAAAAGGATATCTCCGATGAGAATTTCAAAAAAGTGCACGACCTGGTGGGTGACCGGGGGGTGGTCGACCTGACCATGACCGTCTCGTATTACACCGCCCTGGCCCTGGCACAGATAGCGCTGCGGCCCGAAATGGGCGGCGGTCGCGTGTCAACCCTGTAGTCGCCGAAACCACTGCCACTACTATTGACGCTCGCTGCTGGCGGGCGCTCCGGTCATGCCTACCGTCTCTTTTGAAGACCTGTTGCGCCGGCTGTCCGAGTTGCTGGACTGGCACGGGCTGGGCGCCGACGTGCTCACGCCGCGACCCCGGGGCGGTCGGCTGCACGGCGAAGACGCCGCGACCGTGGGTGCGCTGCTGGACGAATTGACCGCGTTGGACGATGGGCTGCCGGCGGGCCGCAGTCCGCACAGCCTGGTTTTCGGCAACGGTTGTTTCGCTATCGGGCGTTACGCGGAAGCGCTGGTGGTATACCAGGCCTTGGCCGGAGCGCAGCCGGATGACTTTGCAGTGCATTTCAATTTGGGCGTAACGTGCCTGCGCCGGCGACGCCCGGACGAAGCCTCGCGCGCATTTACAATGGCGTTGCGGATTGAGGATGGGCACGCCCCGGCCTACTACCAGCGGGGCAACGCCCGGGATGACATGGGTGACCCGGAAGGCGCGCTGGATGACTATGCGGCAGCGATCGCAATCGACCCGACGTATCTGCAGGCGCACTACAACCGGGGCATCGTGCTGAGCAACCTGCGCCGGTACCGGGAGGCGGTAGATGCGTTCGACGGGGCGCTGGCGCTGAACCCGGACATATCCAACGCCTACCTTAACCGGGGCGTGGCGTGGGAGGAGCTGGGTGACACCGCCGAGGCCATCGCCGACTTTGACCGGGCGCTGCAAAGCAATCCGGACAACGCCGACGCCAGGTTCAACAAAGCGCGCACCTGCTTTCGGCTGGGCCGACACCGGGACGCCGTCGTTGACTACACGGCGGCCATCGAGCTGCGGCCCGACGACGTGGAAGCGTTGAACAATCGGGGCCTGGCCTACGACGCGCTGGGACAATATCGGGAGGCGGTGGCGGACTATGACGCCGCCCTGGTGTTACGGCCCGACTTCGCCGAGGTGTTGAGCAACCGGGGCGCCGCGCAGGAAACGTTGGGCAACCTGGATGGGGCCCTGACCGACTACCTGGCGGCGCAGGAAGCGCTGCCGGAGTTTGCCGCCGCCTACTATAATGCCGCGCGCCTTTACGCGGATCGGGGGGACATCGAGCGGTGCGCCCAGCAGCTCGTGGAGGCGGTGCGGTTGCAGCCGGCGCTCTACACTGAGGCCGAGTCGGATGAGGCGCTGGGATGGGTGCTGGACTTGACCCGGTTGAAGGACAGCCGCGAGCAGTCGGAGCAACCCGACGGGGACTAGCGCCCCGGTTCGCCCTCTTCCTCGTCGGGGGGTATCACCTGGCGCAGGATGGCGTCTTCGCTGAGGCGGGCGGCTTCGCCCAGGATCTCACGGGTGTCTTCGATGAGGATGTCGTCAATCATCGCGTCGTCGTCCAGGATGATATTGGCGACCTCCGGGCGGTGGTCGGCGTTGGTCAGCACGTTGTGGGTGATGACGACCATGGCGAGCGCGGTCAACGCCAGCATCACGGACCAGTCGACGCCGCGCACGGTGTTCAGGGCGAGCATCACGCCGTATCCGCACAATATGCCCAGGGAGGACCGGAACGGGGAACGCCGGAAGAGCAGCACGGTTACGATGCCGACCGCGATACCCACCAGGATGAACCAGTTGAGATAGGCGAGGGAAACTCCGACCAGGACGACCATGCCGTCGCCACCCTTGAAACCGGTGAAGATGCTCTTCCAATGACCGGCGATGGCAGCGACGCCGGCCACGATGCCGATGAGTTCCGGGGCTCCCAGCATCCACGCCACGTGGACGGCAATAGCGCCTTTGACCACATCGCCGGCGAACACCAGCATCCCGCGGTAACGGCCCACTTGCCAGAAGACGTTGGCAGTGCCGGCGCGCCGACTGCCCGTCGCGAAAATGTCGATACCCTTCAGTCTGGCCACCAGGTACGCGAAGGGGATGCTACCCAGCAAATAGCCCACCAGGATGGCGGCGAACAGCCGGGGGGCGAGATTGGTCAGTAGTTCAATCACCGTGGTCCGTCAACTATCCTGGAGGGCGTGCAATGATAGCACAGGGCTGCCCGCATCCGGAGGATCTCCGGCGGTGCGTCGATCACCCGGGTTTGCGGGCGCCATAGAGCCAGTAGCCGATACGTCCTTGATAAACCAGCTGCTCTACCCGATCCATGAGCCCGGGCGCGGTCTTGCCGATGTCGCCGTCTAGTTCGGACGGCGAACCAGCGAATACCTTTGACAATGCCAGCTTGGCACGCAGTTCCGCCAACAGCGTGACTATTTCGCTGGAGACATCCTCCCGGGCCGACATGTTGAGGCCGGCGTCTTGGAGGAGAGACTGGTACCCGTTGGCCGGGAGGGCGTCGGTGAGGCACAGCATTATGCCGACGGCACTGTCCAACTCGGGCGGGAGGCTGCCGGGTTCGACGGTAACGTCGGACAACCCCAGCACTCCGCCGGGCCGCAGCAGGCGAACAACTTCGGCCACGGCTGCGGGCTTGTCGATGAACAGGCTGGTGGCGCACTCGATAATGACAGCGTCGAATGCGGCGGAGCGGAACGGGGGCGTCTCGGCGTCGCCGCGAACGAAATCGACATTGGCTGGCATGGGCTGCTCCAGGGAGCGCCGGCGGGAGGCCGCGGTGCCCTCGGCGCCAAGCTCCAGGCCGGTTACGTGGCAACGGAAGACACGGGATATAGCGTTGGCGCTGGTTCCCATCCCACAGGCCAGGTCCAGGACGCGCCAACCCGGTTGCAGGCCCATAATCCGCCCCAGACGGTTGGTAACACGCAACCCGCCGGGGTGCAGGCTGTCACCCAGGATGAGGCGAGCCAGGTCCGAGGAGTAGAGGTCGGCGCAGCAAATCTTGGCGGCGTAACTCTGGTCTAGCATTGACGCATCGGGCGAACCGCTCCCTCTCCCCCGGTGGGAGAGGGTTGGGGTGAGGGGGAAGTGGTTGGCGGCAACATCCCACCCGCACCCCAAATCTCTCCAATCGGGGGAGAGGGGACTGTTTAAGGGTTAGCGGGCTGTTGGGTGGTGGCCAGCCGAATTTTCTGGCGGCCCTGTTCCAGGGTGAGCTGCTCGCGGATTTGCTCCCGGTAGCCCACCGAGTTATACGCGCAGAAGGGGATGGCGCGACCGTCGGGAGTGAGAATTCCGACACAACATTTCATTACCTGCTTCACGTTGAAGGTGTAGGCATCGAGAAAGTCCTTGATGGCAATCTGGAAGACGTGGTCTTTCAGGTGGTTGAGTTCGTAGGGCAGGTCGAAACCGGGTCCGCAGGCGCACTCAAACTGGCCAGCGGTACGCTCGGTGCCGGCGACGGCGGAGGCCGACCACAAGCCCTCCAGCGCCTGTTGGATGTCGGCGGCGTTGGGGGCTTTGGGGAGGGCGCGGTTGGTGATGTAATCGAGGTATTGGTCGATGTCCAGCAGGCGGGGCAGGGGCGTAACGGTGTCGCCGTCCACGAGGACGTAGCTGTTAACCTGGCAGGTGGGGAAGCAACAGGGTACGGGGACGAAATCCTCCAGGATGAAGCGGCCGGCGGTCTGGTCCACGATGCCGTGGATGATATCGGGGATGGTGACGCGGGTCATGGGGTCGAAGGGAATGTGGCGGCCCACGTGGGTAACAGGCTGGAATACGACGCCGCGCACCGCCGGGTGTTGCAATCCGAAATCGACGATGGCTCCCACCTCGTCGGTGTTGACGCCGCGTTCGATGGCGGCGACCAGGACGGCGGACATACCGGCATCGGCGAGGCGGTCCAGGGCGAGGAGCTTGGTGTCCAGGAGGGGCTCGCCCCGGATGGTGAGGTAGGTATCTTCGCGGAGGCCGTCGAACTGAAAGTAGACCACCGGGTCCAGGGCGGCAATCCGGGCCAGGAATTTGTCGTCCCGAGCCAGGCGGACGCCGTTGGTGTTAATCATGACCTGGCGGATGCCGCGGTCTTTGGCGGCCTGGATCATCTCGGGGAGCTGGGGGTGGATGGTTGGTTCGCCGCCGCTGAACTGGACAACCTCCGGGTCGCCCTCGATTTCCACGAAGCGGTCGAGCATGGACTCCACCTGCTCCAGGGTGAGGTTGTACCCGATGCCGGCGTTGGCGAAGCACACCGGGCAGTTGAGGTTGCAGGCCGTGTTCACCTCGATGAGGGCCAGGCAGATGTGCTGCTTGTGCTCGGGGCAGAGGCCACAGTCCAGGGGGCAGCCGTCCTTCACCTCGGTGCTGAAGTCCAGGGGGATGGTGCCGGGCTTGTTGAAGCGGATGCTGCCGACGTACATCTCGGCGTCGGAGCTGATGATTCCCTCGAACCAGCCGTGGGTGGGGCAACGTTTCCGCATGTAGACCTTGTTGTCCCGGATGATGACCTGGGCGTCGATTACCGCCTTGCACTCGGGGCAGATGGAGCGTGTCAGCTCGTGAAAGATGAAGTCGGCGTCCTGCTTGGTGCGGTTGGTGGCGGTCATTTATCCATTCTCCATGCACGCGTACTTCCGGTAGCGAATAATCAACGCGATGCTGAATGACATGGCCCAGCCGATTATTGAGAATAGAACCGGCAGGTGAATCAAGGCCCCGACGGCATCCCAGGTTTCACTGCCGCGCCCGGTGATGGCAGCGACGAAAACCGGGAACAACCAGGAAGCGATATTGCATGATAACCACACCAGGGTAATCACACGGCCGCCGATGCGGTTCAGCCCCCACACGCCGACGATAAATAAGAGCGCAACTATCAGCAGAATGGTCAGGAGGGGCAGCATTGAAGGTCAAGCGGTGAGGTCGTTGCCGTTGCGAATTTGGACGAAGGTGACATCCCACAATGCGGTGGTCGCCCCGGTGTCGGGGTTGGTATGCAGTCGAGTACCTGCTACCACGGGCCGGGCAACCCCGTTTTCCTCAGGAGTACCGTCAGATCGTAGGATGGTTTCTAAAGTTTCCGCCTGGGATGAAGCTCTCTTCACATCACCGCGGGAAACGGCAAAAGACGCCTGCACTACCAGATAAACGGGTATGTCATCCTCAGTCCGCCGGCCGTAGAAAAAGACATCAGCGGAGTAAAGCCCTCCGGCATCGCCGCCGTGGATGATGCCGCGTCTGGCGGCGTCCACGGCTATTTCGCGAATCTCCATCCGGGAAATCACTTCAATGCTGCTTAGATTCAGTGCGTCGGCGAACAAGTCTGGCCGGCGTTCACAGAGAAACTCCATCCCCCAGCCTTTGAGGGTAGAAACGTCATTTGAAGTCCAAATTAATTCTTCATCGATTTCCGCAACCCTTTCTCTCGTTCTCTGATGCGATGTCATCAGCCGTTCAAACCTGCGGTCAAGCCGCTCCTGTGAAGCGCGCATTTCGGCGATGGCTTTGGCGTTCTCGTTAACTAATTCCCTGGTTTCAGCGAGGGCCTTGGCGTTCTCCGCTTGCAGAGCGCGTATTTCGGCAAAGGTCATCGGCTCTGGCTCGTTGGCCGAAGGTATGGATGTTGTCATCGTAGTCACTATCTCCGGCAAGATGGCCTCTTTATGGTATCAGGTTTGGCCAATCAGAGATTGCAGCCGCGCGAATCCTTCGTTCAACGTTCCGCCGTAGGGACGCAGCCAGCTGGGAGGGTTTGCTGGATTTACAGTAATCCAGGCAGTATCGCTGCCGGTGGCTCCACCGTGTTGTGAGCGAATTACTCCATTATCCCAGCATTCCATTACAGCAACCTTTTCAATGACCCAGCAGTGCGCGTCAAACGGACTTACGCCCAGACAGACGACTATGCTGTAATCCTGATCACGCAATTGCTGGAATTTGTATGAACCATTTCTCCACAGCGTCGAGCCTTTTATCGCTGTCCGAAGTCCGGATATGACCCGGTCGTCGTCACTGTCCGGCGACCTGGCTACGTCCAATCCTTTCGCGGCGCACCACCCTGCTACAAGGGATTCAAACACTGCGCCTGAGCTGCGAGACGGCAACGTTTTAATCCAACCAAAAGGGCTGTGTATCCAATCAGTATTAGCGTTCCGATAATCCTGCTCGATGATGCCAGCGATTGCGGCAAGCTGCCGCACTTCTGGATCGTGGATTGGCTGAGTCATGGCATTCCTATAGCAATCTAGGCTCTGTTTCCGATTCGTCGGCTTGGCTCAGTTCGTCAACCCCATGCACAGCGATACCACAATGTGCCAGCCGCTTCCGCATCACGCCCACCGCTTCCGGGTTATTATCCACTAGCACAAACTCACGGCCCTCCAAACAGGCCGCTTCACCCAAAGTGCCCGAACCGGCGAAGAAATCCAGCAGCCTGTCCCCCGGATTCGAGTGTACCCGGACAATGCGTTGGATGATGTCCAGCGGCTTTTGTGTGGCGTAGCCGGTTTTCTCCCGGCCGGTGGGGCTCACGATGGTGTGCCACCAGACGTCGGTGGGGGTTTTGCCGCGAGCGGCCTTTTCCGGGCCCACCAGCCCGGGGGCCAAATAGGGTATGCGATCGATGGCGTCGTAGTTGAAGGTGTAGCGGTCCGGGTCTTTGGCGTACCACAGGATGTTGTCGTGCTTGGCCGACCAGCGTTTCCTGCTGCGGGCGCCGTAGTCGTAGGCCCAGATGATCTCGTTGATGAACGAATCACGGCCAAAGATTTCGTCCAGCATCACCTTGCAGTAGTGGACCTCGCGGTAGTCGATGTGGAAGAAGAGACTGCCGTGGTCGTCCAGCACACGGTACGCCTCCTCCATCCTGGGGCGCAGAAAGCCGATGTAGTCGTCAAAGATGTCGCCGTAACTGCTGGCGCCGACGACTTGCGTTTTGTAGCGGCGGCCCTGGAAGCCGGTACGATCGCCGGCGTCGTCCCTGGTGGTGCGGATGCGGGTGCGGGACTGGGTCTTGCCGGTGTTGAAGGGCGGGTCGACGTAAATCAGCTGGAACTGGCCGTCGGAGAGGGTGCGGAGGACATCGAGATTGTCGCCCAGTATAATGTCTCCCATTGCGTCCCTCCAATCGGGGCCGCATTATCTGGTTTGGTAACGAGGGTGTCAAACGGAGATGGCCCTCACCCCAACCCCTCTCCCGCAGAGAGAGGGGTTATACGCAGGTGGTTGGTATGACTCAAAGCAATTTCCCGTCTGGCCCGCTCGCCGGTGTCAAGGTGCTGGACTTGACCCAGATTATGGCCGGACCGATGTGTACGATGCTCCTGGCGGACATGGGGGCCGACGTCATCAAGATCGAGCGGCCCGGTAGCGGCGACGACACTCGCCGCATGGGTAGTCGGTATGAAAACGGGTTCGCCGCGGGTTTCCTGGCGCTCAACCGCAACAAGCGGAGCATTGCGCTGGATCTGCGCTCGGACGAGGGTAAGGCGGTGTTTCGGCGAATGGCCGAAACGGCGGATATCGTAGCCGAGAACTTCCGTCCCGGGGTGATGGAGCGGTTGGATTTGGGTTACGAGCAGCTGTCCGAGATAAATCCTCGGCTGGTTTACGCCAGCATTTCGGGTTTCGGCGGCAGCGGGCCGTACCGCAATCGGGGCGGGTTCGACCTGGTAGCCCAGGGGATGAGCGGGTTAATGAGCATCACCGGGTTTCCCGACGGGCCGCCGGCCAAGGTGGGGGTGCCCATCACCGACATCGGGGCCGGCAGTTTCACGGCGTTTGGCATCCTGGCGGCGTACATCCACGTCCAACGGACGGGCCAGGGTCAGCAGGTGGATGCGTCCCTGCTGGAGGCTGGGATAGCGTTCACGGTGTGGGAGTCGGCGGAGTATTTCGCCATCGGCGAGATACCGGGGCCGCTGGGTTCGGCGCACCGGGTCAACGCCCCATACCAGGCGTTGCGGACCAGCGACGGTTACATCAACATCGGGGCGGCGTCCCAACCGACGTGGGAGCAGTTCTGCCGGGCCATCGGGCAGGATGCGCTAATCGAAGACCCGCGCTACAAAGAGTCCAACGACCGCAAGGCCCGGGAGGGCGAGCTTGCCGAGCTGCTGGAAGGCATACTTTCGGAACACTCTACAGACTATTGGATGCAACACCTGGAATCGGCGGGAGTTGTTGCGGGGCCGATATTTGATATGGCGCAGGTATACGACAACGAGCAGGTGTTGGCGCGGGAGATGAAGGTAACCCTCCAGGATGATGAGATGGGCGAGCTGAACAACATCGGAGTGCCGGTGAAGCTGTCCGCCACGCCGGCGAGCATCCGGCACCGCGGGCCGGCGCTGGGAGAGCATACCCGGGCCATCCTGGGGGAGCATGGCTACACGGAAGCCGAGGTAGACGCGCTGGTGGATGGAGGCGTGGTGGGAGTCGGGTAGCCGTTCCCCAAGTTTTTACACCAGCCACGCCTTCATGGTTCCAAACGATTCTGGTTCTTTAAAGACGCCGCCACGCCGCTCCGTCGGTCATTCGCAGGAACTGGCTCACCAGGGTCGGGTTGGAGATTATCAGGCCGGGGGAGAAGAGGTTGGCGGGCTCCAGTGTGCGCTGGTCCAGCACCTGAGCGCCGGCCTCCCGAGCCAGCAGCACGCCGGAAGCGATGTCCCACGGCGAAAGGCTGTGGTGGAAGTAGAGGTCGATGCGCCCGCACGCGGTATAGGCGATGCTGAGGGCGCTGGAACCCATCAACCGGTAACTCTGGGTTCTGGGCCACAGGTCGGACGCCATTTCCAGCAATTTGCCGGCCTGCTCGAAGTCGTAACCCAGGTCGAAACCCAGCACCGCTTCGCCGATATCCTGCCGGTCCGAAACTGAAAACGGTTCGCCGTTAAGGGTTGCCCCTATACCCTGTTGGGCAGCGAAGAGTTCGTCGCGCACCGGGTCGTAGGTGACGCCGGCGACCACCTCATCCCCTTGGGCGATGGCGACGACGATGCAGAAATGGGGGATTCCCTCGGCAAAATTGCGCGTGCCGTCGATGGGATCCGCCACCAGCGTGTAGGGCGAGCTGCCGGCAACGGGCGCCGATTCTTCGGACAGGATGCCGAAGTCGGGATACTCGCCGGTTACATAGTCCAGAATAACGCGCTCGCACGCCAGGTCGACGTCGGTTACCACGTTGGCGCGGCCCTTGAAGCTAACCTCTATCTCGGAGCGAAAACGGGCGACGGCCAGGTCGCCAGCGCGTCGGGCGGCGGTTTCGCAGACGGTCAATGCGGAGTGCCCACTGCGCGACGTGGGCAGCGGGTCGGCGGCAGGGGAAACGGGCATGAGCAGTGACCTCCGATGGGCGTCGGGAAGGATTCGGGCAGAGCGTCGCAGCAGTCTAGCACCGGGCCGCGGGCGGCGACAACAGGAGGGGGCACGACATAACGCTATGTTATACTCGGCCAATGTGTACGCAGCAAAAACGCCCGCTGGTCGGCGTAGGGGTGGTGTTTGTTCGAGGCGGGCGGGTGTTTCTGGCGCGGCGGCAGGGTTCCCACGGAGCCGCGACTTGGGGGTCAGCCGGCGGCCACCTGGAATACGGCGAGAGCTTGGAAGACTGTGCCCGGCGGGAAGCCTTCGAGGAGCTGGGCGTGAAAGTGGGCGGCCTGCGGATTTTGTGCCTCAGCAACATCCTGGAGTATGGCCGCCACTACGTTGACGTGGAATTTCTGGGGGACATTGGCGAACAGGATCCGGAGCCGGATGCTGCTGACGCATCGTTTACCGAATACGGTTGGTTCCCCCTGGGAGACCCTCCCGTGCCCCTCTTCGAGCCCATGCGTATCGCCATCGACAGTTTGTTGACGGGACGATGGTATTTCGACCGAGACGAGGCCGCCGGTTCATCGGACTGAGCGCCTGACCTCCCCTGCCTGACCTCTGATTGTAAGCATTTACGCGGCCATCGGTCGCGCCGGGAGTTTGTTATGACGGCGAAGAAAGGACGGGGCCTGCTGATGGTGTACGTGGACGTCGCGCCCGAGCAGGAGGCGGAGTTCAACCGATGGTATGACGAGGAGCACATTCCGGAACGTTTGGCCATCCCTGGCGTGCTGAACGCGGCCCGGTACGTGGCAGTGCGGGGAGCCCCCAAGTATCTGGCGTGCTACGAGATAGACGAGCCGGAAACTTGGTCTTCCGACGCCTGGCAGTATCATCTAACCAACCCTACTGAATGGTCGCAGCGGATGTCCCCGGGAGTCATTGGCATCAACTACGTGCGAAACCTCTACCGGCTGCTGTATCCGTCCGACGTGCCGGAGGCGACGGCCAATTCGGATATGGCTCCCGCGCTACTGGTGGGTCGGATGGAGGTGCCTGATGGGCTGGACGATGCGTTCAACTCGGCGTACGACGCCGAACGGCTCCCCCTCTACTACAGCATCCCGGGTTACATCCGGGGAAGGCGCTGGGAGGTGGTGATGGGTGAGCCGAAGTACACCACGGTCCACGAGTGTACGGGTCCGGAGGTGGCCGAAAGCGCAGAATGGCAGGCCGTGCGTGACGCCGTAACGCCGGAGTGGAACGCCCGGATACAGCCGAACATGCAGTTCGCGTCGGGTTCACCCGGAGTTTATCGTCGAATTCTTTGAAATAACGTGGAAATCGCTTAATCTCGCATCATGTTTGGTGGCAATCAAGTAGAATATCAGGTATAATAAAGGTAGTTACGCTACAAAATGTTGTGTACATCATCCGCTTATCGCTCAACGTAGATATGTGTATTGAAGAGCTGAATCATCACCACGGGGCGCTGAAAATATTATGACGCAGCAAATTACGGCAATCGTAAACGGAAACTCATCTGAATACACTTCTGACAATATTCAGGTGTTGAAAGGGCTGGAAGCCGTCCGAGTTCGTCCCGGGATGTACATCGGCAGCACCGGCGTAGACGGTTTGCACCATCTGATCAAAGAATTGCTGGACAACGCGGTTGACGAGGCGCTGGCCGGTCACTGCGATCGGATCGAGCTGCACCTCGGGCGGGACGGCGCGGTGATGGTCTCCGACAACGGGCGGGGCATCCCGGTGGACACGCACCCGGATACGGGGGTGTCCGGCCTGGAGACGGTGATGACCACCCTGCACGCCGGCGGCAAGTTCGACGGCGCCGCTTACAAGGTCTCCGGCGGGTTGCACGGAGTCGGCGCTTCGGTGGTGAACGCCCTGGCGTCGCAGCTACAGGCCGAGGTCTGCCGCGGCGGGATGCGCTATACCCAGGAATATTCCCGTGGCATCCCAACGTCCGAGCTGGTCAAGCACCAGCGGGTGAGCCGTCAGGGGACCAGGGTTACGTACTACGCCGATCCGGATATCTTCCCGGAAATCACCTATGATTTCGCTCGCTTGGTTGCTCAACTGCGCCAGACCGCCTACCTGAACAAGGGGCTGGAAATCTACTTGGTCAGCGAGTTTCACGAGGAGGAACGCAACGGCGACATCGAACGCTGCTTCTTCTTCGATACCGGCGTGGCCAGCATGGTGCGTAACATCAATCGGAAGCGCAACGTCGTCATGGCCGAACCCTTCTACTACCAGCGCATCGCCGAAGACGCGGACGTGGAGGTGTCTTTCCAGTTCCACCACACCGACGGGCACGACAACCTGGCCGCCGACGAGCGTACCTTCGCCAACTGCATCCTGACGGCGGAAGGCGGCACGCACCTGGCCGGGTTCCGGTCGGCGCTGACCCGGGTGCTGAACGACTACGCCCGCAAGCAGAACTACTTCAAGGACCCCAAGGATTCCTTCAGCGGGGAGGACACCCGCGGCGGCCTGGTGGCCATCGTCAGCGTAAAGCTGGGTGACCCGCAGTTTGAAGGCCAGACCAAGAACAAGCTGAGCAACCCCGAGGTTCGCAGCCGGGTTGAATCGGCAACCGCCGAGGGTCTGACGCGTTTCCTGGAAGAAAACCCCACGTCGGCCAAGGGCATCCTGGAAAAGGTGCAAACCAACCACGCCGCCCGTGAGGCAGCGCGGCGGGCCCGGGACCTGGTGCTCCGCAAGAACGCCCTGGACGGAACATCCCTGCCGGGCAAGCTCTCAGACTGCGCCGAACGGGACCCGGCTAAATCGGAACTCTACATCGTGGAGGGCGAATCGGCCGGCGGGTCGGCGAAGATGGGCCGGGACCGGCAGTACCAGGCCATTCTGCCGCTGAAGGGCAAGATTCTCAACGTGGAGCGTTACCTGGACAAGGTGGAGCGAATCCTGAGCCACGAGGAGATCCGGGCCGTCATTTCGGCGGTGGGAACGGGTGAAGGCGAGGCCTTTGACATCGCCAAGCTGCGCTACCACCACATCATCATCATGACCGATGCCGACGTGGACGGTTCCCACATCCGCACCCTCATCCTGACCTACTTCTACCGCAGGATGCGCGAGCTGATCGACGGCGGGTTCCTGTACATCGCCCAACCGCCCCTTTACCGGGTGCAGCGGGGGCGCAGCATCGCTTACGCCTTCTCGGAAACCGAGAAGGACGAGCTCATCAAGAAGATGTCCACGGCGCGGGCCGAGCCGTCGGTGCAGCGTTACAAGGGTCTGGGCGAGATGAACGCCGACCAGCTCTGGGACACCACCATGAACCCGGAGACGCGGAAGATGCTGCGGGTTTCGGCGCACGACCTGGCCGAGGCTCACGACGTGTTCGAAATGCTGATGGGCGAGCAGGTGGGGCCGCGCAAGAATTTCATCCAGAGCCACGCCACCGAAGTGAGGAACCTGGACGTATAACCGGTTCTTCCCGGCTCGGGAGGGTCACCGTGGAGCCCGTCGAGGGCATGGTTCTGCTCCTGTCGGACTCTCAGCTACGGGCGGGGATTGCCCGTCTGGCCGCCGAGATCGACCGTAATTACGCCGACTCCGGGCTGGTGCTGGTGTGTGTGCTGAAGGGAGCAGCCCTGTTCGCCGCCGACCTGCTCCGACAACTGCGTTGCGACGTGCAGCGCGTTGAGTACCTGCGGGCGAGCAGCTACGGCAGCGCTACCGAGTCTTCGGGGACGGTGAGTATCGAGGGCACGCCGCAACCCGAGGACATCGCCGGTCGGCACGTGCTGGTGGTCGACGATATCACCGACACGGGCCACACGCTGGCGGCGGTGTCGGAGCGCCTGCGGGCGATGGGCCCGGCCTCGCTGCGACTTTGCACCCTGCTGGACAAACCGGAGCGGCGCGAGGCGCCCACCGGGTACGACTACGTAGGTTTCACCATCCCCAACTACTTCGTGGTGGGGTACGGCATGGACCTGGACGAGCGGTACCGGGGACTGCCGGGAGTTTACTACTTTCCGGAGGCTTGACTTAGCGCAAGCAAGTCTGATGCAAGCCCTACCGTTGTGGGCGTCAACGTCGTCTCGCAAAGCGTCGTACCAACAGTGCGGACAATCCCATGTCCACCACCAGCACCGCTAAATAACCACCCACCAGATAGTTTGGAAAGTCTGGGCTACGAAGGTCTGTTCCGACCGCGCCGACCACCAAGCCGCTAATCAGGATACCACCCAAAATTCCGCAACCAGCCCCGATCCGTGTCGCGTCCCACGTCGCCTTTCGGGGCCGCAAAAAGGCGACCAGAGACGCAGCAGTTAGATTCACCAGAATCGGGACAACGAACACCCAAAAAAAGAGCACGAAGGCCACGAGCCGCAAATCTGGCAATCTAGTGTCGAACAACATGGGAACCGTTCGAGGCATTTAACGAAACCACGTTATCTGCCTCGCTAGTCTAGCCTGAGCGAATCGTGCCTTTCCCCGGATTGGGAGGCGTCTCCCCAAGCGACCGGGCACCGTTGCCGGCGGCGCCCGTAGCAGGCTCCCCCTTCTGGCCCTAACACCTATGACGACGCCCAGGGCGTTTGCCAGCAACGTATTTCTTCCCCGAGAGATTTCTTCCCCGAGAGACCAGGGGACGCAGACGGTCGCCGGTGTTTCTAGAACCCCACCGCCTGCCCGTCTCCCCTGGGGTCGGAGGCGCCGGTAAGGACGCCGCGCCGTTGGTCGCGGATGATGAGCTGCACCACGCCGTTGGTAGAACCCAGGGGGCTCTGCACCACGTTGTGGCCCATGCGGGTCAGGTCGCGGATGGTGTCCTCTGGCATACCCATCTCCACGCGCAGTTCGCCGGGGCGGTTGATGGTAGCCGGGTCGGTGCCGGGGAAGCTGTACCAGCGTGGCGACTCCACGGCGTCCTGGGCCTTGATGCCGCCGTCGATGAGCTGGGTCAGCAGCTGGATGCCGCACTGGGGCTGGAAGTCGCCGCCGGGTGTGCCGCCGACAATGGCTACCTCGCCGTCGACGGTGGTCAGGTAGCAGTTGAGGGTGTGCATGGTGCGCTTGCCGGGAACGATCACGTTGGGGTGGTCGGGTTCCAGGCTGAAACCGCGGCCGGCGCGGTTGTTGAACAGCACCCCGGTGCCGCCGGCCACAACGCCCGAGCCGAATCCGTTGGAGAGGCTGTGTATCCAGCTGACGGCGTTGCCGGCGCCGTCGGCGACGCAGAAGTAGGTGGTGTCGCCGTGGCCGTCGACGGGTGTGAGGGGGCGCACTTCGCCGCCGGCCTGGAAGGGGTGAATCTGGTCGCGGCGCATGTCGGCGTATTCCTGGGACAGCAGGCCGTCCAAGGGCCAGTCGACGAAGTTGGGGTCGCCGGCCAGGCGGTTGCGATCGGAATAGGCGATCTTCTTGGCTTCGACCAGCAGGTGAATGGCGTCGGCGGAGTTGGGAGTCATGGAAGTGAGGTCGTGGCCGCCCACGATGTTGAGCATCTCGAGCAACAGGAAGCCCTGGGAAGGCGGCCGGGTCTGGTAGACGCGGTGGCCGCGGTACGCGGTACTGATGGGTTCCCCAACTTCGGCGTAGTGATTATTGAAGTCGGCCTCGGTGAAAAGTCCGCCAGCGTTGTTCAGTCCCGCAACCATCTGGCCGGCTAGGGGGCCCCGGTAGAAGGCGTCGGCTCCGCCCTCGGCGACTTGGCGGATGGAGTTGGCCAGGTCGGGGTTGGCCAGCACGTCGCCCTCCCGGGGCGCACGCCCGTTGCGGAGATAGACGTCGGCGGTGGCGCTGAAACGAGACAGGAGTTCGGCGTTGCCGGCGAAGGTGCGGGCCAGTCGAGTCGGCACTGGGAAGCCCTGCTCGGCGTACCGAATTGCGGGCGCCAACAGGTCCGCGAAAGGAATGGCGCCGAAGCGGTCATGGAGGGCCTGCCAGGCGGCCACCTCGCCGGGAACGGACACCGAGTGCGGGCCCTGGATGGGCATCAGGGCGAGGCCCTGGCTCCGGTAGTATTCGGCGTCGGCGCCCGAAGCGGCGGCCCCGCTGCTGTTGATGTTGGTGACCGTGCGAGTGTTGGCGTCGTAGGCGAGGATAAATGAATCTCCGCCCAAGCCGCACATGGCGACGATGGTTACGGTCTCGACAGCAGCCACGGCGAGAGCGGCGTCGAAGGCAGTGCCGCCGTCCTGCAGCACGCGGAGTCCTACGGAAGCCGCCAGCGGGGAGTTGGAGGAGACGATCCCGTTCTGGCCGAAAACAGCGCTGCGCGTCAGGTTGGTGATGGACATGATACGGACTCCTGCGGGTTGGGTTTACCAAACAGGCTGCCATTATAAAGGATGGGGTGGCCTGAAATAGGATTTGCAGGATTGAGGAGTAATCGTGATTGGGACGGTGATGTTTTGCCGCACGCATCCTCGCGCCAAGCCCGTTCCGGTGTCTCATCAATCCATTGCCCGTGCTGCAATTGCGACGGGATGGACAATCGAAATACCCTGGACGGTGGGCATGGACTTTAGATTATTGTTTGATTGCGTATATCCGCCCCGGTCATTGCGAGGAGCGGAACGACGTGGCAATCTCGTTGCCGTCGCTAACCAGCCTCCGCAGAGCGCCGCAACCGCGACGAAGAGCACCGTTGCATGGCTCTGCCTGGGCGGATGATCCGTCGATAAGCTCCGGATGAGCGGATGAATAGGTTTCGATTGTCCAATATCGCGATGGTCTGAGCGACGAGAACATGGTGGTCGCGGGCGAAGGGCGGCGGTCCAGCCCTTGTTATGACTACTACGGACGCAACGAGATTGCCACGTCGCTGCGCTCCTCGCAATGACAGAAGGTAGGGTGCTCCTGGCAATGGGAGCCGGCGGGCAGGGTCTTCGGTTTGTTCCCTAATGTCATTGCGAGCGCAGCGTGGCAATCTCGTAGCCGTATCGACCGACGCTGTCGCCAGCTCACCTTTGACCACTACGTTCCAATAATCGAAAGGCCCCGGCCGGTGGGGTAACTGTTCAGACTTGTGGGGATCTACGGGCCATCAGGCCTCTCACAGAGGGGCAGCCAAGCACGGAATTTGCTTTGGAAGCCGACTCCGTCCCCTCAAACGTGAACAATTGCCGGTGGGGTGCCTGGATGACATTTACCCTGCTGTTTGATAGTATTGGTTTCCTAGATTTCGCTTGGGAATTACGATATTTCAGGAGTTGCCCTTTTGCCTGCCCAGAAGGCTACGCGCCAGTCCGTCAAACGTTATGCGCGTAACATGAGCGTTCGCCGCACGACCCGTACCGCCATCGGACAGGCCCGCCGGGCCCTGGACGGCGGCGACACCGAATCCACAGCCGCAGTTCGCAAAGCAATGAGTTTGCTGGACATCGCGGTGCGGAAGGGTGTGCTGCACAAGAATAATGCGTCTCGTCGGAAAGCCCGGCTGGCGGCGGCGCTGAACCGGCTTGAATCCAGCCAGTAGGCTGACGGGAGCCGGCCCGCATCCGGCGGTAGTTGCCGGTATTCTTTCCCAGTGACGCGATTGCGTTGACAATAACTGGCGGTTCAATTAGCATATCGGTGCCGAACATAAGTTTTCGTTACATAACGTATCCAACCCCGCCCACCGGAGGTTAGCACCGATGCCAGCGCAAAAAAGTCTGCGACCCCGACAAAAACGCATGCTGGAGTTCATCCAGCACTTCCTGGACGGCAACGGGATCCCTCCCACGGTGCGGGATATTCAGAAGGGTTGCGACATCAGCAGCACGTCGGTGGTGGATTACAACCTGAGGCTAATGGAGCGTGACGGGTACCTGAAGCGCCGCTCCGAGGTCGCGCGGGGCATCGAGCTGCTGGACGAGACCGGGCAACCGGTAACCAACGGTGCGGTTCGCGTGCAAATCGTGGGCTATATCGCCGCGGGCGAACCGATACCCGCGTTTTCGTCAGAAGGGGGAGCAGCGGCGGCGGAGTTCGACACCGTCGAGGTGCGACCGGATCTCAAGAAGAAGCACGGGACGCTTTTCGCCCTGTCGGTCAAGGGCACCTCCATGATCGACGCCCTGATCGACGACGGCGACGTGGTGGTCATCAAACCGACGAACACGGCCCGCAACGGCGAAATGGTAGTGGCCTGGCTCCGGGAAGAGGAAGAAGCCACGCTGAAGAAGTTCTACCGAGAAGGCTCCCAGGTCAGGCTGCAACCGGCCAACAGCACCATGGACCCCATCTATGTCGACGCCGGCAATGTAGAGGTCCGTGGGCGGGTTGTGGAAGTGTTGCGGCAGTTCTAGTGGGATAATCCCTAGTTGCGGTTGTTGGACAGGGCGCCGTAGGTGGCGACCAGGAACGGTACGCAATAAGTCAAAGGGATTTTCCAGGCCAGAGCTCCGGCCAGCTGCCCCGACAGGATGGCGTCGCCCTGGTTGAGGGCAGTGAGCGCCGTGCCGACCACCGCGCTGGCGATGAGAGAACGGCGCAACATCGGCCAATGACGGACGGCGCAGCGCGCGCACTTGGTGATCCCAACGTTGCCGCCACGAGGCCGAAAGGTGTAGCTCGACTGGGCAGCGACTGGCCGTCCGCACCGTTGACAGGTTGCGCTGCTATTGGTCACGGGATGATCCAACTGGCTAGCGTGTGGTTCACGCCGGCGGTGGGGCGTAGGGCGAGGGTTGGTCAGCATCGAACACTCGTACCGGCTGCCAACTTTGCCGGTCCGCCTGGTACTCAACCAACGCCAGAAAGACACCGTCGGGGTCGTAGGCCCGGCGCTGTTCGCCGTCGGCTGGCGCGTCTTGCGTCGAACCGACGGCCTGGCCGTTTCGCATTGCCCGGGCTTCCGGTTGCGTAAGTGACAGCGACGGCAGGTCCCGCAGCGCCCAGTCTACGGGTTGCACCAGGTCCAGCCAGCCGTCGCCGGAATCTTCCAGGGCCTCCAGCGTGACGCTTTGCGATGCCTGGAAACCGCCGCAATAAACGCGGGCGAGAGCGGTGACGTAGCCGCCGCATCCCAACACCTGGCCCAGGTCGTGGGCCAGGGAACGCAGGTAGGTGCCCCGGCCGCAGTCAACGGTGACGCTCAGGTGGGGCGGATCGAAGGCGTCGATGGCAACGGCGTGAATCTCCACCTTGCGGGGTTTCCGCTCGACCTCACGCCCGGCCCGCGCCAATTCGTAGAGTCGTCGCCCGTCCACTTTGACCGCGCTGTACATGGGCGGCAACTGGTCAATCACGCCGATGAACCGCTGCAGCTGCAATTCGATGCCATCGACCGATATTCCGGAAGGATCAGCAACCGGGGTGACGTCGCCTTCAGCGTCGTAGGTGGTGCTGGTCGCGCCCAACCGGACGGTCATCCGGTAGCGCTTGCGCCCAGACACGACCTGCTCCATGAGGCGGGTGGCCTGGCCGAAGCAGATGGGCAGAACACCTTCGGCCAGCGGGTCAATCGTGCCGGCGTGGCCGACTTTCCGGCGCTGTCCGGTGATGCGCTTGACTCGACGCAAGGCCTCCATGGAGGTGATGCCGACCGGTTTGTAGAAATTCAGGAACCCGTTGACCGCGGCAGTCGAACGGTCGTCGCCGGGCATCGTATCAGGTCCGTTCTGCCGAGTTGACCGAGTGGTCCGTACTGGCCGCGGCTTCTACTTGCAGGTCGTCGATGATACGCATGAGACGGTCGGCTTCCAGCATGGCGTCGTCGAGTTCAAATTTGAGGAACGGTACGTGTCTCAAAGAAACCCGGTCACGCAGTTCCCGGCGCAGGTAAGACGCCGAAGAACGGATACCGTTCAGGGCCTCCTGTCGCAGCGACTCGGCGCCCATCACGCTGACGTATACCCGGGCGCTACGCAGATCGGAAGCGGTGCGAACCTGAGTGATGGTGATAATGCCCCGCAACCTTGGGTCGTTGAGCTGCGAGGCCACCAACGCCGAGATTTCCTGGCGCAAAACGCCGTTTACTCGCTCGATGCGCCGGCGGTCGGACATATCGTTTCCTTCTCTATGAGCCTGTCTTCACTATGAGCCTGCCGTGGCTCGCCGCATTTGTTGCTAATTCACGCGTTCCATGCGGTAGGCGACAATCAGGTCGCCTTCCTGGTAGTCGTTGTAGTTTTGTAGGACGATGCCGCACTCGGTGCCGGCGGTGGCCTGGTTGACCTCGTCGCGGAAGTGACGGAGGCTGCCGATGTCGGTTTCCAGAACAGCCTGTTCCTGGCGCAATACGCGGACCTGGCCCTGGCGCACGATGCGGCCGTCAAGGACGCGGCAACCGGCGATACGGACCCCGCGGCGCCCTTCGAAGATTTCGCGAACCTCGGCCCGACCGATGACCACCTCGTGAAATTCGGGTTCCAGCATGCCGAGCAACGCCTGTTCAATGTCTTCCAGCAGGCGATAGATGATCTGGTAGTGGCGTACCTCGACCCCCAGGCGGTCGGCGGTGCGTTCGGCCCCAATCTCGAAGCCGACGTTGAATGCAATGACGATGCCTTCCGAAGCCGAGGCCAGCTGGACGTCGGAGTCGCTGACCGCGCCGGGGGCGGCGTGGATAACGCGAGCTTTGACGTCACCCTCGGAGAGCTTCTCCACTGATTGGGCGACGGCTTCGACACTGCCCTGGACGTCGGCTTTTAGAACCAGCACCAATTCCTTCACGTCGCCGGCGTCGATTTGCTTGACCACGTTGTCCAGGGTCAGGACCGTGTCGAGGTTGTTGCTGGTGGCGCGCTGGCCGTGGCGGTTGGCAGTCTGGCGGGCGGTGCGGTCATCGGCAACCACCTGTAGGATGTCGCCGGCTTCCGGAGTGGCGTTCAGGCCGGTAATCACGCCCGGGGAACCTGGGCCGATGGAATCCAGGGTCTGGCCCCTTTCGTCAGTGATGGCGCGGACCCGCCCATAGGCGCTGCCGGCGACGATGTGGTCAGCCACTCGGAGGGTGCCGGTTTGCACCAGGACCGTGGCGGTGGGGCCACGGCGACGGTCCAGGGATGCTTCGACGATGACGCCGCCGGCTCGCCGGTCGGGGTTGGCCTTGAGTTCCAGGATCTCGGCCAGCACCGAGAGGTTCTCCAGCAGTTCGTCCACTCCGTCGCCGGTTTGGGCGGAAACGGGAACGGCGATGACGTCACCGCCCCACTCTTCCACGAGCAGGTTGCGTTCGCTGAGCTGGCGTTTCACCACGTCGGGTTGAGCGCTTGGCAGGTCCATCTTGTTGATGGCAACCACGATGGGGACTTCAGCGGCGCGGGCGTGGTTGATGGCCTCATCGGTCTGCGGCATGATGCCGTCGTCGGCCGCCACGACGAGGACGGCGATGTCGGTAACTCGGGCGCCCCGGGACCGGATGGCCGTGAAGGCGGCGTGGCCGGGGGTGTCCAGGAAGGTTATCGGCTGTCCATCGCGCTCCACCTGATAAGCGCCGATGTGCTGGGTAATGCCACCGGCTTCCTTTTCGACGACGGAAGACTCGCGGATGTAATCGAGCAGGCTGGTTTTGCCGTGGTCCACGTGGCCCAGGATGGTGATGACCGGGGGCCGGGTTTCCAGGGCGTCGTCGTTGTCCTCGCCCACGTCGGCGGTGAGGGCTCCGGTGTCTTCAGCCTGTTCGGCGAGGCGCGTGCGGACGCCGTAGGCGGCGGCGGCCACGGTGGCCACCTGGTGGTCGATTATCTGGTTGACGGACACCATGATGCCGTGACGCATCAACTGCTTGATGACGTCGACGTCGGACTGGTCCAGCAGTTGCGCCAAGTCCTTGACGGTCAGGGTTTCGGGTAAAGTCAGGGCCCGGTTTGAGCTCCGGCGGGGTTCGCCGCGGCGTTGCCGGCGGCCTCCGGCGGTGCGTTGTTCGGTAGTCATGGTCTACATCTCCTCATCATCGGGGCGACCGGAACGGGACGACCCGACGGATCGTCGCCGATGCGTGCCCGGCGTCACCGGGCCAGGTTGGCGCCATCCTGCGGGTTTTCAGACGCCCGAGGGGCGCCAGCGGCGAACGTTTCTATAAAATATCGTTGCAAAGCGCTAAGGTCGTCAGCGGAAACTGGACCCCGCAGGCTGCGTTCCAGAACTCGCCTGGTGAGGCCTTTATCCCAACAGATGGCCTGGCTGCAGACGTAAGCGCCGCGGCCATTTTGCCGGCCGGTAGTGTCGACGACGATGGGTCCGTCGTGCGTGCGGACAACCCGAATCAAATCGCCTTTGGCGGTCTTGCGACCGCAGGCAACACAACTACGTTCGGGGATATGTCGCGTTTTTGGGATAGATGTTACCCGATTACCGGCGACGCGCTCCCGGGCCGCGGGCGCCCGGGACGTTGCCGCCGCGACGGTTGCCGCCGCCGCGCCGCCGGCGTCCTTCGCCACCCCGGAAGTCGCCGACGATATCCTCGGCGAACCTGATCTTACCGGCGTCGGGCGCCAGGTTGGGCAGCCCCGCCAAAAGGTCGGTCATGTCTTCTTCTTCCGGCTCTTCTTCCAACTCTTCGTCTTCCAGGTCTTCAGATTCGTCGACAACGTCGTCGATGGTGAACGTATCAAGGGCATCCACGCTCAATCCAACTCCATCTGTCGCCGCCGCGGTGACGGGCTCCGGTTGGGCGACCGCTTCTTCCTCGGCAATCAGGGCTTCCAGCAGGGCGTCTTCGTCGATAGCGTCCGGCGCCGGCGCCGGTTCCTCTCCCACCGGGTCGGCTACTACGTCCGCCACCGTTGCTGCGGCCTCGGCAACGGGTTCCGGCACGGCCTCGACTGCGACCTCTGGGATCGGGGCGACGGTTTCGGCGACCGGTTCCGGTTCGGTAACGAGTCCGGTTTCCGCGATGGCGGCTTCGGCGGCTTCGGCGACTGGCATCACGTCAGCGGCTTCGACTTCCGCAGCCTCGGCGCCGACCGCCTCGACGACGGCAGCAGCTTCGGCGGCCTGTTGGGCGGCGGCGGATTCGGCGGCGATGCGCGCGGCTTCGGCCCGGACGGCCTCAGCGGCGCGGGCGGCACGCAATTCGGCCCATTGCTCAACATTCTTGATATCCAGACGCCAGCCGGACAACTTGGCGGCCAGTCGGGCATTTTGTCCGTCCCGGCCGATGGCCAGCGACATCTGGTTCTCCGGCACGACCACGTAGGCCGTGTTTTCATCCTGGTCCAGCTCCACGGCGCCCACGTCGGCAGGGCTCAGCGCCCGGGAGATGAGAACCCGGGGGTTGGTGTCCCACTCAATAACGTCGATTTTTTCGCCCTGGAGCTCGTTGACGATGCTTTGGATGCGGTTGCCGCGCAACCCGATGCAGGACCCTACCGGGTCCACGCCTTCCTGGTGAGAGGCTACGGCGACCTTGCTGCGGACTCCGGGGTCGCGGGCGATGGCGCGGATTTCGACGGTGCCGTTGCCGATTTCGGGGACTTCGGCCTCCATCAGCCGGCGCAGCAGGTCCCGATGGGAACGGCTGACCACCACTTCGGGGCCGCGCGGTGTCTGCTGCACTTCGACCAGCAGGACCTTGAGGTTCTGACCCTTCCGGTACCGTTCCTGGTTTACCTGGTTGTCCGGGCGCATGATGCCCCGGGCCCGGTTCTGGTTCTGGGCCTGGTGTGGGTTGAGGTTGATGAATACGGTTGGACCCTTCTCGATACCTTCGATACTCCCGCTAATCAACTCGCCCTGGTACGCCGAATATTCCTCAAAGATCTTCTCCCGTTCGGCTTCGCGCAATCGCTGCATGATGACCTGGCGGGCAGTCTGAGCCGCGATGCGACTGGCGTCGTGGGGAACCTCTTCCGATTCGGCAATCTCGTCGCCCACTTCGATGTTGGGGCGCGACACTCGGGCCTCTTCCAGGCTGATTTCCGTTTCTGGAAATTCGACCTCTTCGACCACCGTTCGCAGGGCGAAGATGCTGATGTCGCCCGTATTGGGGTTCAATTTTACGGAGAGGTTCTGCCCGCCCGCGGGGTCGTCGCGTCGGAAGGCGGAGGCCAGCGCGACCTCTATGGCGCTTAGCACCTGGTCTTTCGCGAGGCCGCGTTCAGCGGATAACTGATTTAATGCCATCATGAAATCGCTTTTCATCGTCGTCCTCCGCTGGCCGGGTTTGTTTTCTGATGCACTCCACCCGTGAGGCTAACAGCAAGAAAGCGGGTCTACGCCCCGCTTGCCAAACCGATAAACCTCTCGCTGCGGGGACGCTCACGATAATATAGCAGCTTCCCAACAGCAGGGCGTTATGTGGCGCTAGTATAGCACCCGTAAAAGGTCTGGGCAATACGCTGTACACCTCCGAGAAAATTGCGAAACTAGACCATACCTTACTGGAGGGGTGGTTTTCGTAAGATGCGAGACGGATATAGTCACGGACGGTTACTGCCGACTAGGACACGAACCGTCAATTTCGGCAAGTATTTTATTTGCAGGTTCGGTGAACCGGATGTCGAGGGCGATGGCTTGGCAAAGATGCTCAGCTGCGAGTTTGGCGTACTTCTCCTCACCCTCTTTGTCGCCCGCCGTGACCCGCCCATCCGACGTATGACCAAGTCGACTGCGAGCCTCGATTGACAAGTTCGCACGGGCTCTTCCGATCATGAGATGCGCTGCCGCTTTATATTGGTCCTCGCTCAGATGAGGGAGTACGTTGTTCAGCTGCTTAGTGGCAAGCATTCCGGCTGGATAGTGTCGGTCGTCGATAAAGCATCCCGCTCGACTATTGGCTTCCCAACCGAGCGCCATATATGCTACGCCGGCGTTGTAGGTTGCGGACGTCAGTCATTCGCCATAAAGATCCCTGGCTTACTTGGCCAGAGTTCTAAACCGCCTCGCTGCTTCACAGAATTTCTGATCTTCGATGTACAGATCTGATCTTCGATGTACAGAAAGGAGCCGCGTGCCCAATCGATGTATTCTGGGATCGTATGAGTGAAGCTCATCCGAAGGTTGCCGGTCAATTCGTTAGCGGTGGCAGATGGAATGACCGTAATGGCGTTTGGCGGCACTGCCGTTGGTGGCGCCGCATCAGGAACAGCAGTCGCTATTGCAGGCACTGACGGAACTGCCGTAGCGTTTGGCGACACCAACGTAGCGGCGACAGGTGCCAATACTGGCGTTGCGGAAACTGCCGTAGACCCGGCGTCAGGCGGCTCGGTCGCCATGGTCTCGTCAGAGCGAGACGCGACTACCGCCGCCACTGTCGCTGCTATATTGACGGGAGGCTCAGTGGATCCGGTGTTGGCATTCCTGGGCGGCGTTGCCGGCCCGCAGCCCACCGTCGCAATCATCAAAAACCCAAGCAATGGCACGATTCTGGCAAACATGCCCCCTCCGGTGGATTACGGGAGCAAGGCCAGTTCTATGGAACCTCCTCACGACCGCAGGTTGGCAGATTGCGACAGCCGCCGAGCCCATACGCAAAACGCCGCGAGGAGGCACGATGTGCCGCTGCGTTTCGTTTTGCGCCGGCCACTCGGTGGTGGCCGGCATGGGCTTGAAGAGAGCAATCTCTTCGGCTGTCGCAGAGCCTACAATACGGCCCGCCAGCGCGGACTGTGAAGGAGGATTGAACAGCAAAAAGCCGGGTTGCAATTTCAGCCCGGCTTGACATTGTTGGCGCCTGCCAACCAGGAGCGACCGCGCCGAGACAGCCGCTCCCTTCAAATGCGCTGCCAGATAGGTCCCATCTCGGCCATGTTGCGCTCGCTTATGGTACCCATCAAGGCAGCGGTTTCTTGGACATCGTGGTCAATCATCAGCCACCTCCTCGGTTCAGCATAGCCCGAAAATCCTGCCCTGCGCGGACGAGCGGGGGTTGTATCCGGTACTGGACGGCTGATGAACTGTCCGAGGCGGAATCCGTGCCACCCACTCGTCTGCTCGGCGCTGTCAACGCTGAGCAGACGAGTGGGTGGCGACCTCATTCTAGCGCCCCGGTTCGCATCCGGGAATGACTACACCGCCAGCCGCATCTGCTCCACCGGCTTGACGACCGGCAAACGTATCCGCATCCGTCGGATAAGGTCATAGTCGCCGGCCTGCGCCCGCGCCAACATCGTGGCGCAGTAGGTCAGCAGCGCCAGCGCGGCGTGGAGCCGCACCTTCGCCAGCCCACGGTAGCGGTGCTGGTTGAGCAGACGGGAGTGTTTCAGGCTGTGGAAGGACCTCTCGATGATTGGACGCCACTTGTAAAGCCGTTTCCAACGCCCGGTGGTCCTGACCAGAGGGCCCACCTTGCGTGGCGCGTCACCCTCCAGGTCCTCGTGCTCCAGGTCCTCGTGGTATTCAATGTCGCAGTACAGGGTCAGGCCAATCCGGTCCTCGAGATGGCATCCCTTCTTACGGCAGCGGAACAGGTGGCCCTGCTCAGGGTCCGTGCCGACGTATTCCGTGCCGACGTATTCCATGGGTTGGTTGCCAAAGCACAAGGGCCGCCCCTTCTGGTCGTATATGCTATTCCTATCGGTGTTGCGTAGCGGGATGACCGGGATGATGCCGAGCTGGTCCAGGTGGCGGTAGTTGCTCAGAGCGTCATAGCCCTTGTCGGCAATCAGGTAGCGCGTCTTGAAGCTGGAGTGGGTCGCCGCGACCTTATCGACCAAGCCTGGCAACGTGGGCGAATCGCTCTGGTTGGCCGGCAGCGCCTCGTAGGTGAGCGGCACGCCGTAGTAGGCGTCGCAGACCAGATGGAGTTTGTAGCCGTAGAAGAACTCCTTGCCGTCTGGGGCGTCGGGGTTTGTCCGGTAGCCCCACCGGGCGCTCTGGTCGCTGTAGGGCTTCTTCTGAACGTCCACCCACGCCTCGATGTCAGTGGAGTCAATGGCCAGCGCTGCGCCGACGGGCGGAGCCTTACGGGGCAACTCGCCGCTCTGACGGCTGGCGTCAATCGTTTCCTTCAGGCGGCTCACGACGGCAGCAATCGCTTCGTCCACCAAATCCTGGTGGCGGGTCAGCCTCTTGAAGAACCGGCAGATGGCCGTTTCGGTGGGCGCCGCATCATCAAACCCGCAGACGCGGCGGAGGATGGGTGAGACACGCAGGCGGGCGACCAGTTCTACGTTATAACGGATGCTCAGCAGATGCTTGACCAGGAAAGCGCGCCACATCGCCGAGATGGGATAGCCGGGGCGTCCCGTGTGGCGGTACTGTTGGAGGCGGGTCAGCAGTGGTTCATATTCTGCGAGGTCAAGGATGCCGACCAGGAAGCCGTAGCCGCCCGTGAACGGGTCTTGCTCAAAAGCATCAGCGTATGTATGCTGATAACCAGCCACCAGGAATTGTGCTCCTGTTGGTCTTGAACGCCGCCCGGTTCTAACTCCCGGGTGGCGAACTTTATGCTTATTCGATTGGAACTATTGTACCAAACAGGTGTTCCTGATGCCAGGGTGTAGTGTCATAAATGGTGGCTAAATTTAGCAATCTACGATTGTAGCCAGTGTGGACGGTGGTGTCTGAAGTGTGTGAACAGTAATGCCAGCGTGCGGCCTGTAAGCCTTCGGCTGGAATTACGAAATTCGTCCACCCGCTAACCGTATACCGTCATCGCGCCTCGGCTGACCGAGTTCCGCAATTTTCTCTGTGTTCCAACAGGGCGATCGCATTTCAGATTATTCTAAAAATCAGGCTAAACTAACGCCTGCGATTTAGTTGACTGAGGTGCGTGGTGGCTATGGACGATGTGGCACTTTCGATTTGTGGCACTTTCGATTGCGGAACGCTTTGGAATACCGGAGGACCCGAGAACCGGACCTGCCAGAAGGCACGAGCTGCTGGACATCATCGTCATCACTCTTTGCGCCGTGATCTGCGGCGCCGACCACTGGGTGGAGATTGAGGAATTCGGCAAGGCCAAGGAGGATTGGTTCCGGCGGTTCTTGAAGTTGCCTAACGGTATACCCTCCCACGACACCTTCGGGAGGGTGTTTGGTCTGCTGGATCCGGAGCAGTTTTCGGCCTGCTTCTCGGCCTGCTTTTCGGCCTGCTTCATGGACTGGGTACGCTCGGTGAGTGACCTGGCCCAGGGCGAGGTGGTAGCGATAGATGGCAAGACCCTGCGGGGTTATCATGACCGGGCCAACGGCGGAGCTCGGCGGCAGCCGAGCTCCGCTGCCTATGGTGAGCGCCTGGGCCACCGAGAACCGGATGGTGCTGGGGCAGACCCGCACCGCGGCCCACTCCAACGAGATTACGGCGATACCGGAACTGCTCAGGGTGCTGGAATTGAAAGGGTGTTTGGTAACGATCGACGCCATGGGCTGCCAGAGGAACATCGCCCAGCAGGTGGTGCAGGGGGGCTGAGTATCTGCTGGCCGTGAAGGCTAACCAGGGTGAGTTGCACCAGAACATCAAGGACCTGTTCGCCTGCGGTGAGCGCGTGGGCTGGGCTGGTGTGGCTTACAGCCACCACGAACAGGTGGGCAAAGACCAGGGCCGGCTGGAACGCCGCCAGCGCTGGGCGATCACTGACCCAGCGGAACTGGCCTACGTGGACCCCCAACGCCAATGGGCCAGCTTGGGCGCGGTGGCCCGGGTCAGCTATCGCCGGATCAGTTATCGAAGGGACGCTGCCACCGCTGCCCCAACAGATACCCGTTACTACATTTGCAGCTATCCGGCGGACGCAGCCACGCTGTTGGCGTCGGCCAGAAGCCACTGGAGCATCGAGAACAGCCTGCACTGGGTGTTGGACGTGGCCTTCGACGAGGACCACAGCCGGGTGAGGACCACAGCCGGGTGAGGACCACAGCCGGGTGAGGACCACAGCCGGGTGAGGACCACAGCCGGGTGAGGACCGGGCACGCCGACCAGAACCTGGCGGTGATCAGGCGCTTGGCCTTGAACCTGCTCAAGCAGGAACGCACCACCAAAGTCGGCATCAAAGCCAAACGTAAAAAAGCCGGATGGGACTTCGATTACCTGCTCAAAGTCCTATCACAATGAAATGCGATTGCCCTGTGTGTTCCAATGCAGTCAACAGAAACGGTTTCATGGCTTCGCTGAGATTCGATGAAGTCGTCCCATCGGGTATCCCTTCTCACATCATCCGGCAGCCTAGTAGTTCAACATCTTTGAATTGATGGATACAAGGACTTCAATTTGATGCGGGCGTCCGCGGTGGTGAAGCGCCAATGCACCCGTATTGCGTCCTGGTTGCGCTGCTGCTGCCACGCTGCCACCTCCCGCCGCAGGACGCTTTGGTCCGGTATGCGCCGGTCCAGGCATTGGCGGACCATCACCCCGATTTCGATCTCGGCCATGTTCAGCCAACTGCCATGCTTGGGCGTGTAGTGAATCTCCAGACGTTCGGCGATGCGCCGCGCTTCCGCCGGCTCGAACGCCTCGTACAGCGAGGCTGGATGATGGGTGTTCAAATTGTCCATCACCAGCACGATCCGGTCTTTGTCCGGGTAGTCCTCGTCCATCAGTTGCTTGACCACCCGCGCCCAATCTACTTTGGTACGCCGGTCCGTAACTTCCACCCGGCGCCACCCCTCCAGCGGCGCGAACAACATGAACAGGTTGCTCACCCCGTTGCGCTGGTATTCGTAATCGTAGGTCTGGGCCGCCCCAGGCCGCGACGGGCGGGGCTGACGGGTCTCGCTTACCTGCTGCTTGCTGGTCTCGTCCAGGCACACCAGCACTTCGTTGTCTCCATAGGAGCGATGATAGACCTCCAGCACGTCTTCCATAGCGCACACGAACTCGGCGCTGGCCTGGGGCGGGATGCACCAGCATTCTTTCAGCCAAGGCTTGAGTTCGTTTTTTTGAGCGTCTGGCGCACCGTTTCAGGGCTGATGCTCTCCACTATCTCCCGTTCTACCAACCGCTCTGCCAACAACTTCAGCGTCCAACCAGCCCGGCCCTCGGGCGGTTCTCCGCAGGCCAGGGCAATCAGATGGGCTTCCCCCTGACCGTCCAACCGCTTCTGCCTCCGGTTCAGTTGCTCCTTGCGCCCCAAGGCCCGCTCCAGACCCTCTGCCACGCAGCGGCGGCGCACCCGTTCCACCGTCGCCCGGCCAACTTGGAGGGACCGGGCGATATCCCCGTCCTTCATCACCCCGTCCCCTTGCCCCTCATCACTCAACAGCAGGATGCGGGCGTGGGTCTGCCGGTAGGCCGCCGCCCGCCCTCTCGTTACCATTGCCTTCAATTCCTGCCGCTCCTCCACGCTCAGTTTGACCCTGTACTTCTTCTCCATCACTCACTCCCCGCACCTTATTCTTTAGCTCCTTTAATTCACCTCATTATCCGTCAGTTCAAAGCTGTTAGGCTACTAGTGACGATGGCGGAAACCATTAGATACTTAAGCGAGAGGTATGAGCAGAGCACTGAGGCCCCTAAGCCCCAATCCACCGAAAAGATGCGTGTCGAAGCGTGCTGAAGGGGTAAGAATGTGCTCCTGTACATCTGGGATAATGGTTTCCGCAACACAAAACCGTCCCCAGACCAGGAGCACCCAATAGATGCTGCCACGCAACGACCCCGACCGCATCCACGTCACCTTTGACGACCACCGCCTGGTGGCCAATGCTGGGCTGATCCTGCCAGCCACGCTGGGCCGGCATCTGGCCTGCCCGAACTGGTTGACCGGCGCCTGGACCTGGGTCGCGCTCCAGGCCGAGTCAACACCGGCGACAAGGTGATGACGCTGGTGGCCTCTGCTTTGGCCGGAGGAGACTGCATCGACGACGCCGACGCGTTGCGCGCTGGGGGTACGGCTGGCGCCATCGGCTGCGTGGTCAAGGCGCCATCCACCCTGGGGACGTTCCTGCGCAGCTTCCGGTGGGGGCACGTCCGCCAACTGGACCGGGTGAGCCGGGAGTTGCTGGCACGGGCCTGGGCTGCTGGAGCCGGACCCGGCGACGCGCCATTCACCATTGATTTGGACTCCACCATCTGCGAGACCCATGGGCTGGTCAAGGAGTGTGCGCGCCACCACAGCTACACCGGCCAGCGGGGCTATCACCCGTGCTGGCCCGGGCCTGGACTACTGTGGCCGGAACCGGCGACGTGCTGATGGCCCGGCTGCGCGAGGGCCGGGCCAACACCGCTCGGGGCGCCGCCCACTTCCTGCGGGAGACGGTGGGACGGGTGCGCTACAGCGGGGCCAGGGGGCAACTCACGGTGCGGGCCGACCGCGGCTGCTATACCCACGCCCTGGTCGCGGTCTGCCGTGAGATGGAGGTCCGCTACTCCATCACCGTCCGCCAGCGCCAAAGCCTGCGCAATCTTATCGAGGCCATACCCGAGACGGACTGGACGCCGATACCCTACTGGATGGACGGCGCCGCCGCTGTGGCGGAGACCAGCTACATCCCCTTCCAGCACCCCCTTCCGGAGTGAGCCCGACGCCGCGCCGGTGCGGCTCATCGTCCGTCGGGTGCAGCCCACGCCCGGTTCCCAACTGGCCCGCTTTGCCACCTACAGCTATCACGGCTGCATCACCGACCGGGAGGGGGACACCCTGGCACTGGAGGCCGACCATCGCCGCCACGCCGAGATCGAGAACGCCATCCGCGACCTCAAGTACGGCGTGGGACTGAACCATCTCCCCTCGGGGCGCTTCCCAGCCAACGGCGCCTGGCTGGCCTCCAGGCGCTCGCCCACAACCTGGCTCGCTGGACGGCGCGCATCGGTCTGGGCGAGCCGGTGGTGACCACCAAGACCCTGCGGCGGCGGTTCTTCTCTATCGCCGGACGGCTCACCCGCTCGGCGCGCCGCCTGACCCTGCATCTTCCCCAGCGCTGGCCCTGGGAAGCCCAGTTCAATCGCGCTCTAGCCCGATTGCAAGCCATGGCACTCCCTGCCTGACGGCGGCGGCAACCGGCCCGCCACCCTCACCCACCAACCCAACCGAAACGTCCCCCAATCTCGCGCCAGACCGGCCAGCGAGCGTCTCCTGCTGCGTCCTGTCTCTCACTGGGGGCTACACATGACCGTAGCCAACCGCTCTTCGGCACCAACTTCCAAAATCTACCGGCCAATCGCTCCTCCATGTCCCATATCCCCCGTTCCGCCACCGCCATCACCCCGTTCGGTGGATTCGAGCTTACCGAGCGCTTGAGGTTCGGCTGCTTTGTTCTGAGTAGCGAAATCGCCTCCTAATTTAGAGTATGCTTTTGGGCGAGGAGAATCATGGACAATCCCTTCTTTGACCAGCCCATCATTAACTCGCCCTACGACTATCCCTCCCGGCATTGGGAGTTGGACGCCGAAGGCCAGCCGACGCAGCGCATCATCGAGACCCGCCGCGGCGCCGAGTTCATCACGCCGATTCCAAAGCCACGTCAACGCGGGAGGGCCCGTGCATCCCAGCGCGAGTTCGTCATGGACGAAGGGGCTGGGATGTCCACCGAAGATCAGCAGTACGACGTCACCGCGGCGGTGAACGAGATTCGACGGCACGTGGACCAGTGGCGGAAAATCCCGTCGCCCAGCGACTGGGGCGTCACGCCGGAAACTGCTCGATTGCTCCTCCATTGGCGGCAGCACAAATTCAGCCACTACCGGCCGTTTTTCTGCCAGGTCGAGGCGGCGGAGACCCTGATCTGGTTGACCGAGGTTGCGCCGAGGCTCGGGGCGAACGAACGGCGCATCCTGCAACGGCTGGAAAACGCCAACAATGAGGCCAACCCGGGGCTGTTGCGGGCGGCGTTGAAACTGGCTACCGGAGCAGGCAAGACCACCGTGATGGCGATGATCATCGCCTGGCAGACCATCAACGCTGTGCGGCACCCCAATAGCCGTCGGTTCACCCGCGGTTTCCTGGTGGTCACGCCCGGCCTGACCATCAAGGACCGCCTGCGGGTATTGCAGCCCAACGACCCCGACAGCTATTACGCCAGCCGGGAATTGGTTCCGAGCGATATGCTCGGCGACCTGCAACGGGCCAAGATCGTCATCACCAACTACCACGCCCTCCGGCCCCGGGAACGCGTCGAAATTTCCCGAGGCGGCCGTGACCTGCTCCAAGGGCATGGGGATCCGGTGGTAACCCTGGAATCAGCAGGCCAGATGATGCAACGGGTCATGCCGGAGTTGATGGGTCTGCGGAACATCATGGCGCTGAACGACGAAGGGCACCACTGCTACCGGCGCAAACCGGGCGATGACGACGAAGGCCGTTTGACCAGGGAGGATCGCCAGGAAGCGGACCGGAACAACGAGGAAGCGCGGGTCTGGATTTCCGGTCTGGAAATGGTCAAACGGAAGTTGGGCGTCCCGCACGTAGTTGACCTGTCGGCCACCCCATTCTTCCTGCGCGGTTCGGGCTATATGGAGGGAACGCTGTTCCCCTGGACCGTCAGCGACTTTTCTCTGATGGACGCCATCGAGTGCGGTATCGTGAAACTGCCGCGTGTTCCCGTCGCCGATAATATCCCGGGCGAGCAGGTTCCAGTGTTCCGCAACCTTTGGGAACACATCAGCGAAGCCATGCCGAAAGCCGGCCGTGGCAAGAACGCTTACCTTGATCCGCTCGGTTTACCTGTGGAATTGCAAACGGCCCTGGAAGCCCTCTACGGACACTACAGAATCACCTTCGAACAGTGGCAGGCATCTGGCGCTACCATCCCTCCCTGCTTCATTGTGGTCTGCAACAACACGTCGACCTCCAAGTTGGTCTACGACTACATATCCGGCTTTGAACGGGAGAACGAAAACGGCTCTACAACTCTCTATCCCGGACGCCTGGAGCTTTTCCGCAACTTCGACGAATCCGGTAATCGCTACTCCATTCCCCGTACCCTGCTGATCGACAGCCACCAACTGGAGTCCGGCGACAAACTTAGCGATGACTTCCGACGCGCCGCCGAGAAACAGATCGAACGATTCCGCACGGAGCGGCTGCAACGGACCGGCGACCGCGAGTCGGCGGACAACATCACCGACACCGAATTGCTCAGGGAGGTGATGAACACCGTAGGGAAGGAAGACAGGCTGGGAGAGCAGATCCGCTGCGTAGTGTCAGTATCCATGCTGACCGAGGGGTGGGATGCCAACACCGTTACCCACGTTCTCGGAGTGCGGGCGTTCGGGACCCAGCTACTGTGCGAGCAAGTGGTCGGTCGAGCCCTGCGTCGCCAATCCTACGACCTCAACGACGACGGCCTGTTTGACATTGAATATGCCGACGTCCTTGGGATTCCCTTCGACTTCACCGCCCGCCCGGTGGTGGTCAGGCCGGGTCCGCAGCGGCAGACGGTTCAGGTACATGCCGTCCGACCAGACCGGGACCACCTGGAGATAACCTTTCCACGGGTCTCCGGCTACCGGGAAGACCCGCCGAAGGAAGACCTCATCGCCAACTTCACCGACGATTCCCGTTTGCACTTGACACCGGACCTGGTCGGTCCCACGGTCACCCGGAACCAGGGAATCATCGGGGAGGGTGTCGATCTGAACTTGGTCCACACCGGCGACTTGCGCACATCCAGCCTGGTGTTGCACCTCACCAAGCGCCTGCTGGAAACGAAGTGGCGCGATCCCAACGAGGATTTGAAGCTCTACCTGTTCGGCAAGCTGAGGAACGTGGTCAAGCAGTGGCTGGATACCTGCCTGGTCTGCCGGGGCGGGACTTTTCCGGCGCAACTAATGTACCAGTCATTGGCGGACATGGCCTGCAACCGGATCACCGCCGCCATCACCAACAGCCAGGGTGAGCGGTCCATCAAGGCGCTGCTGGACTCTTACAATCCCACCGGCTCAACACGCCATGTCAACTTCACCACTTCCAAGACCGGACTCTGGGCCACCGACTCCCGGAAGTGCCACCTGAACCTCGCCGTGCTGGACAGCGATTGGGAAGCCGAGTTCTGCCGGTCAGTAGAGTCTCACCCTCTGGTGAAATCCTACGTGAAGAACCACAACCTTGGTTTGGAGGTTTCCTACCTCTATGGTTCGACACCCCGAACCTACATTCCTGACTTCATCGTTCAGGTGAACGACGGGCGGGACGATCCTCTGAACCTCATCGTAGAAATCAAGGGCTACCGGGGCGAGGACGTGCGGGAAAAGAACAACGCGATGGAAGCCTACTGGCTCCCCGGGGTCAACGCACTGGGGCAGTACGGGCGCTGGGCCTTTGCCGAGCTTGCCGACGTGTACAACATCGAATCCGGGTTGCAGGCGCTGGTAGCAGACACATTGCGGCAGCAGGGCGGCTCCGACCCTGAGAGTTACGAAGGACTCAGCTTCAAGGAAATACTGGTGGCCGGGCCGTCCTTTGACGACCTAGACCTGACACGGTCTCCAGACAGTGGACGCGATGTTTCATTCCTTTATGACGATGCCAGCGAGTCCCGTTAGTGTATTTGCTCGACACCAACGTCGTCTCAGAATTACGTAAGCGAGACCGATGCGACGAGAACGTGGCAGCTTGGTACACCGGCGTTTCAGACGATGAACTGTTCCTAAGTGTGCTGACGCTGGGCGAGATTCGCAAGGGAATCGAACTGATTCGAGACCGCGACCCGCAGCAATTTGCCGCTTTGGAGCAATGGCTACAAGACGTCACACGCAGGTATGCCCAAAGAATTTTGCCCATAGATGAAAGAGTTTCCGATGTTTGGGGGCAGTTTTACTACACCCGAAATGTCCCTGTGGTTGACGGCCTGTTGGCTGCCACCGCTAAAGTGCATAATCTGACCCTGGTGACTCGTAACATTCAGAACGTTCAGGGGTTGGGCGTCAATCTGCTCAATCCCTTTTCACCTACGACGGGAGGGAACTAGCCATGCCCCGACCACGCCGCACCCGCACCGCCGCTGGCAAGCAGGTTGAAGCCCTGCGCCACGAGGAGGATACGCGCACCAACATTCCCACCGCCGAGTACCAGTCCATGGTACGCGAGGAGCAGGAAACGCCCCTGCGCAAGGCCTACCAGCGGCGCAACCGCGACCTTGATCCCCAGCTGGTGTGGCGGGGCAAGGACGAGCAGGACCTGGCCGACCTGGTGGTCAACGTGCCTCCCCTGTACATCCAGGAGAAGGTGCACCCCAAGGCGCTCATTGAGGACCTGCTGCGCCAGTCCAAAAAGAACCGGGAAGCGGAAGAACACCAGATCGATATGTTCGCCGACTTCAACGGCTTGCCCGAAGGCGCCGACCGCACCGAGTTCTACCAGCACGACGGCTACTGGCAGAACCGCATGATTCTCGGCGACAGCCTGCAAGTGATGGCCTCCCTGTCCGAGCGCGAGGGACTGCAAGGCAAGGTGCAGTGCATCTACATCGACCCGCCCTACGGCATCCGGTTCAACTCCAACTTCCAGTGGTCCACCACCAGCCGCGACGTGCGCGACGGCAACCGCGACCACATCACCCGCGAGCCGGAGCAGGTCAAGGCCTTCCGCGATACCTGGCGCGACGGCATCCACTCCTACCTCACGTACCTGCGCGACCGCCTCACCGTGGCCCGCGACCTGCTGGCCGACTCCGGCTCCATCTTCGTCCAGATTGGCGACGAGAACGTCCACCGGGTGCGCGCCGTGATGGATGAGGTGTTTGGCGAGGACAATTTCGTCAGTATCATCACTCTCCAGAAGACAGGTGGGCTCGTTTCGCATGGGTTGATCAAGACTCTCGATTTTGTTTTGTGGTACGCGAAGAATCAC
Organism: Dehalococcoidia bacterium; assembly: GCA_965220105.1. Lineage (GTDB taxonomy): Bacteria > Chloroflexota > Dehalococcoidia > Lucifugimonadales > UBA3495 > Bin87. The sequence goes on from OZ244811.1 coordinate 2,308,412, forward strand.
GATGAAATTAAGCTCCGGCAGCTATACGCACCTCGGGATATCGGAGATACCTCTCTAGAGCGCTACGATACAGTTCATTTTCCTAACGGCTCATTCCGGAGGATCACTCCTCAAGAACGTCTTTCAGGAGTCCTGCCAGAAGGCGGCAGACGCAGTCGGCATGTCGCTCTTGAATCTGCTAACCCGACATTCGAGTTCGAATTCCAAGGCGGGACCTATGTGCAGCGGTGGAAGACTAATCTGGCGGGTCTCCGAAATCTGGCGCGAGCGGGTCGAATATCCTCGACAGGTAGGCGACTTAACTCGCTGAGATACGTTGGTGACTTCCCTGTAATCCCGGTGACAGATCGTTGGGAATCCATGCAGATTGGAACTGGTTTGACCTATGTAGTGCAAACTGCTCCTACAGCAATCCAGCGCTGCATCCTGATGACCACTGACCCAGGTGACCTGGCGCTGGACCCGACTTGCGGCTCCGGCACCACCGCTTACGTGGCCGAGCAGTCGGGGCGGCGGTGGATCACCATCGACACCTCCCGGGTTGCCCTGGCCCTGGCCCGCGCCCGCATCATGGGCGCCCGCTATCCCTACTACATCCTGGCCGACAGCAAGGAGGGGCAGCGCAAGGAGGCCGAGGTTTCCCGCCGCGACCCGTCGGAGATGCCCACCTACGGCAACGTCCGCCAGGGCTTCGTGTACGAGCGCGTGCCGCATATCACCCTGCGGGACATCGCCAACAACGCCGAGATCGACGTTATCTGGGAGACAGCGCAGCGAGAACTGGAACCCCTGCGGCAAGAGCTGAACCGCAACTTGGGCACGTCGTGGGAGGAATGGGAGATTCCCCGGGAGGCCGATGAGTCTTGGCCGGAGGAAGCCTCTACGCTCCACGCCAGTTGGTGGGAGCGACGCATCGCCCGCCAGAAGGAGATCGACGCCTCTATCGCCGCCCACGCCGAGTTCGAGTACCTGTACGACAAGCCCTATGTGGACAATGGCAAGGTCCGAGTCGCCGGCCCCTTCACCGTGGAGAGCATCTCGCCCCACCGGGTGCTGGGCGTGGACGAGAACGGAGACGTCATCGACGGCATCGCCGAGCCCCGCAACGGCTACTCAACGGGCTACGACTTCGGCGAGATCATCCTGGACAACCTGCGACGCTCCGGCGTCCAGCAGGCCCACAAGGAAGACCGCATCAACTTCACCTCCCTGATGCCCTGGCCCGGCCGGCTGGTCTGCGCCGAGGGCAAGTATGTCGAGGGCGGCAGCGGCGACGATGACGACACGATGGCCGGGCCGGAGAAGCGGGCCGCCATCTTCATCGGCCCGGAGTTCGGCACCGTGTCCCGTCCAGACCTGGTAGAGGCAGCGCGGGAGGCCGCCGAGTGCGGCTTCGACGTGCTCATCGCCTGCGCCTTCAACTACGACGCCCACACCACCGAGTTCGAGCGGCTGGGAAGGATCCCGGTGCTCAAGGCCCGCATGAACGCCGACCTGCACATGGCCGGCGAGCTGAAGAACACCGGCAACGGCAATCTGTTCGTCATCTTCGGCGAGCCGGACATCGACATCGTGGCCGCCGAGCACGATCGGATCCAGGTGAGAGTCAACGGCGTGGACGTGTTCCATCCCAACACCGGCGAGGTCCGCAGCGACGGGCCCGAGGGCATCGCCTGCTGGTTCATCGACACCGACTACAACCAGGAGAGTTTCTTCGTCCGACACGCCTATTTCCTCGGTGCCAGCGACCCGTACCGCTCGCTCAAAACCACCCTGAAAGCCGAAATCGACGCCGACGCCTGGGCCACCCTGAACAGCGACACCTCACGCCCGTTCCCCAAACCGGAAACCGGCCGCATCGCGGTCAAGGTCATCAACCACCTGGGTGACGAAGTGATGAAGGTGTTTAGGGTGGGGTAGTTCCCAGCTTACCTACGCAGTCGAACCGTTTAGAAAGTGTTTAAAAAGGGTCTGGGAAATAGCAGGCAATGTAGCAGGGCAGGCTATAGACTTGGGGCATGAGCCGAGCAGTTTATTCCACGGATTTGACGGAGGCCGAGTGGCGGATTCTGGAACCCCTGGTTCCGCCGGTGAAGCCGGGTGGCCGGCCCGCCAAGTACTCCCGCCGGGAGGTGGTGAATGCCATCCGGTACGTGCTGCGCACCGGTTGTGCATGGCGTCTGTTGCCTCACGACCTGCCGCCCTGGCAATCGGTCTACCACTACTTTTGGGTTTGGCGGCGAGATGGGACCTGGCCGGGGATTCACGATGCCCTGCTCCCCACGATGCCCTGCTCCCCACGATGCGGCGGTTCCTGGGCCGCCAGCCCAGCCCCAGCGGGGCCATCATCGACCGCCAGTCGGTGCAGACCACGGAAAAAGGGGCCTCGGGGGTACGACGCGGGCAAGAAGGTGAAAGGCCGCAAACGGCACATTGTGGTGGATACCCAGGGACTGCTGTTGGCGGTGGCGGTGCACCCAGCCGACATGCAAGACCGGGATGGGGCCAAGCTGGTCATTAGCAAGCTGACCGGAAGGTTTCCCCGGTTGAGCTTGATCTGGGCGGATGGCGGCTACGCCGGAAAGTTGATCGAGTGGGTGGCGACACTGACGGGTTGGACTCTGGAGATAGTGAGGCGTCCCGGGAACAGCCACCGCTTTGAGGTGTTGCCCCGACGCTGGGTGGTGGAGCGCACTTTCGCCTGGCTGGGCCGGCACCGGAGATTGAGCAAAGATTATGAAGCACTGCCGGAAACCACCGAAGCCTGGGTCTACACGGCTATGACCGGACTCATGCTCCGCCGCTTGGCACGCCCCACAGCTTTTTAAACACGCTCTAAGAGAGTGTGTGACAATGGGGGAAACCTGCACGGCGGGTTCTTGGGGTGAGCATGGGATGGTGGTTACGCTGGGAGAATGAGCAGAAAACCTTATCCCAGCGATTTGACTGATGCCCAGTGGGAGGAACTGGCTCCCCTGTTGCCGCCCGACACCACCAGAGGCCATCCCAGAACCACGGACCTGCGGGAGGTGGTCAACGGCATTCTCTACGTGCTGCGCGGCGGCATACCCTGGCGGCTGCTGCCCCACGACCTGCCACCGTGGGGAACCGTTTGGTGGTACTTTCGGAAGTGGCGGGATGACGGGACTTGGGAGCGGGTTGGGGAAGCCTTGCGGACCCGGGTTCGGGAAGCGGCGGGCCGAGAGGCCACGCCCAGCGCGGCCATCATCGACAGCCAGTCGGTGAAGACCACTGAAAAGGGGGCCTCGGGGCTACGACGCAGGCAAACGGGTAACCGGACGCAAGGGCACATCGTAGTAGACACCTTGTAGTAGACACCTTGGGCTTGCTATTGGCGGTGGTGGTTCATGCCGCTAGCATTCCGGACCGGGACGGCGCCAAGTTGGTGTTGGCCAAGCTGTTGGGCCGGTTTCCCAGATTGCGGGTGATTTGGGCGGATGCTGGTTACGCGGGCCGGTTGGTGTCGTGGGCTTGGGCCACCGGCGGCTGGCTGCTCACCGTGGTGCGGCGGAAGCCGGACCTCCACCATTTCGAGGTCCTGCCCCGCCGGTGGGTGGTGGAGCGCACCCTGGCCTGGTTGAGCCGCTGCCGTCGGTTGAGCAAAGACTATGAGGAACGCACGGAGAGCAGCGAAGCTTGGGTGCATATCGCCATGGTCAACCTGATGCTCAAACGGCTCCAGCCTTCCTAAATCTATTTGTCACACACCCTCTCAGCTGGACTTTGTACAAAATTTAGGTTCTGTTGACATTTGATTATAATGGCCGTATGTCAAACATCAGATTATCACCAGAACAGTGGGCTAGGATTCTCGATTTCTTGCGTGGCTGCACCGGCTTGTACGTTGGACAGGAAGCGGATTGCCGGCGTTTTGTCGAGGCCGTCTTATGGATTAATCGCTCTGGGGCCCAGTGGCGACTGCTGCCGGCCGAATACGGGAACTGGAACACCGTCTACAAACGATTCGCCCGTTGGACTGACCAAGGGGTCTGGGCACAAATGCATCAACATTGCTCCGGCGATGCGGATCTGGAATACCTGATCATCGACAGCACGGTGGTTCGGGCGCACCCTTGCGCGGCGGGAGCTCCCCCAAAAAGGGTGGCCAGGCTGCCCAGGCCCTGGGCCGGAGCCGCGGCGGGTTCAGCGCCAAGATTCACGTGAGCGTGGACGGCTTGGGCAACCCCTTGCGATTCATCCTGACCGGCGGGCAACAGCACGACATCACCCAGGCGGAGGAGTTAATCGCCGGTTATGCTGGCGAGCACGTACTGGCCGACAAAGGGTACGATGCCCAGGAGTTTCGCCAGCACATCCTGGAACTGGGTATGATGCCGGTCATTCCGCCCCGCTCGAACCGCAAGGAACCCGCCGACTATGACCGGCATCTGTACCGGGAGCGTCATCTGGTCGAATGCTTCATCAACAAGATCAAGCACTATCGCCGGATCTTCTCCCGGTTTGAGAAGCTGGACACCAGATACTTGGGCTTCCTGCATTTCACCGCCGCTCTCATCTGGCTACGGTGAAATGTCAACAGAACCTAGTACTACAGTCGCACTTGATTTCCTGAGGCAGGAGTCAGGCTTGATAACCTCAGCATCCAGCTACGGGCACTGTCTTTTCGCCTAACGAAATAGGACAAAATCTACGGTCGAAATAACCGAGTCAGTTTAAGTGCGACTGTAGTACTAGATACATGGCCGAATCGGCGCACTTCGTGCTGTGGCTGGCCTACTGAAATATTCCACTGTCGGGGTTGAAACCTCGACTTTGTACAAAAACTAGAAAAGTTATAAGGACAGGGTAAACTTGACCAAATCACGACAAGAGGTCAAGCATGCCTACCCTGCCCGCAGTCATTGTAACCCTGCTGCTGCCCTTTGAGCATCTGTTCGACCGCAGGACCTGGCGCAAAGCCGAACTCCTGGTAGTGGGAGCGATCCTGTCTCCCGGCAAGCGCACAGTGTCCTCCGCGCTGAGCATCCTGGGGATTGGTCAGAACGGCGACTTCGCCATCTTTCACCAGGTGCTCAACCGGGCCCGCTGGCGGCCTGGGTGCGTCCAACGAGCCGCTGGTGTTTGGCATCGACGAGACGGTGGAACGACGCTGGGGCCCAAAGATTGCGGCCAAGGGGAAGTACCGGGACCCGGTGCGTTCCACGGACGACCAGGTGGTGATGACTCCCGGACTGCAATGGGTCAGCCTGATGTTGCTGACCCGCATCGGGTGGGCCGGTCGCCACTGGGCGTTGCCGTTCCTGACCGCGCTGGTGCCCTCGAACCGCTATGACTGGCTCAGGGGTCGTCGCCATAAGCGGTTCACCGACTACGCGCAGCAGATGCTGGACTGCCTGCGTCGGTGGCTGCCGGATCGGGACCTGGTGGTAGTCTGCGACGGCGGCTACGCCAAGCGCGACTTCCTGCTCCACTGCCAGAGCATGTCCAAGCCCATTGTCGTCATCACCAAACTGCGCAAAGACGCGTCCCTGTACCAGCCAGCGCCGCCGCGACGGCCTGGTCAGATCGGCCGGCCCCGCGTGGTCGGAGCGCGACTGCCCAGCCCCACGGCGGTGCTGGACGATCCCGCCACCCCATGGATCCCCTGCCGCGCCACCACATCCGACGGCGCCGATCTCATGATCGAGCTGACCTCGGGCGTCGCGCTGTGGTACCGCGGAGGCTACCCGTCGGTTCACCTGCGCTGGGTCGTGATCAGGCACCTTGAGGAACCCCTGGGACCCCACGCTTTGCTATGCACTGATATCGAGGCCGACCCGCTGCAGATCGTGCAGTGGTATATGCTGCGCTGGCAGGTCGAGGTGACCTTTGAGGAACTGCGGGCTCACCTGGGCATGGAAACCCAGCGCCAGTGGTCCGAGCGTGCCATCGCCAGAACCACCCCAGCACTCTTTGGTTTGTTCAGCGTGGTGACCCTGGCGGCGGATGTCTTGATTGAACAACAGGGCGGCATATTGCCACGGACAACGGCATGGTATGCCAAAACCAACCCCACTTTCGCCGACGCCATTGCCCTGGTCCGACGGCACATCTGGGCACAGCAGGAAGCTTTTTCGCCCTCCGAGCTGGGGCCTGAACTGATAAAACTTCCGCGCGGAGTATACGGCAGGATGATCGACGCCCTCGCTTACGCTGCCTGATTGTACAAAGTCGAGGTTCAACTCCGACAGTTGAAAACCCCCAGCCGCAATTTACGCTCAACTCACCGACGTCCTCGCCTACACCACCCAAATGTACAAAGTCCAGCTCAGAAACTATCTCAAAACGCCCTTCGACAAGCTCAGGGTGAGCTTGTCGAAGGGCGCCGCCAAGAGCAAAGGCAGTTTTGAGATAGTTTCTAATTCAATAACAACACCGCGGCGGCCACCGCCAGCCAGCAGATTATCGACGCCAGCAACGGCGCATCCCGCATCATCAGACGTTCCGGCGACTCGGCGTCATCGCTGTGGTTCAGCAGGTACAGGTACCGGAACAGCCCGAATATTACCGGCGGCGCGGTCAGCAGCATGGCATCGTTGGACGGCAGATTTTCCGCCTCCACCGTGTACAGCGTGTAGCTCACCAGCGCCGCCGCTGCCGTCAGCGTGAGCAGCTGTCCGCCCAGGGGCGCGCCGTAGTGCTGCAACGTGGGCCGTTGCCCATCCGTGTCGTGGCCGGCCAGACGTGCCTCCGCGTATCGCCGTCCAATCACGATGAACAACGCCCCCGCCGCCGTCACCGCGTACAGCCAGGGAGACGGCGCCGCGCCCACCGCCACTGCGCCAGCCACTGCCCGCAGCACGTAACCACTGGCCACCAGCAGCACGTCCACCAAGGCCACCCGTTTCAGACCGCCCGAATAACCCAGATTGACCGTCAGGTAGATTCCGCCCACCAGCAGCAACCACCAGCCCAGGTAGAACATGCCCATCAACCCGACTGCTCCCAGCAGCGCCGCCGTCGGCCAGGCCAACCCCGACGGCGCCGCTCCGGATGCAATCGGGCGCAGGCGTTTGACTGGGTGGGTCCGGTCGGCCTCCCGGTCCGCCAGATCGTTGACCAGGTAAACCGCCGATGCCAAGGCGCAAAACGCTGCGAAGAGGGCCACCAGACGACCGATTTGGTGCCCCAGCGCTCCCAAATCGTCGGGCGACCATACCAGGTCTACCGCGAATAAAAGCGGCAGGAAAACCAGCAGATTTTTAACCCACTGTAGGGGGCGCAGGGTTTTAATTAATCCGGTCAGCACGGCAATCCGGTCAACACGGTGATTCGTCGCTGGCGGGCACGGGCTCACCGGCCATCCCGGATACGGCTGTCGATTGACGAATCCGGGTCAACCACAGCCACGCCAACAGCCCCACCAGCACCGCCAGCCAGAGGGTGGCCAGCCGGGTTAGCAGCGTTGCCGCCGATGCCGCCGCCACCGATAGTCCCGCTTGCCTGAGCAGCGCCACCATGCTGCCCTCGAAACCGATGAGTCCCCCGGGCAGTGCGGTAATCGCCCCCACCAAAGCGGCTATCGCCGAGATGGGCAGCGCCAGCGCCAGGGTCAACGGCTCGTTCAATCCGCGGGCAATCACCCAAAGGGCCAGACCTTCGGCAGCCCACGCCAGCCCGCCCAGGACGACGGCTGCCATCAACATCCTGGGCGCCATCAGCGTCCGCAATCCCGCCTGCGACTGGGACAGGGGCTCCCGCCACCGTCGCAATCCGGGCAGGTGCAGCAACGCCAGCCCAAATCTGGATGCGGCTACCAAGCCGAGGACCAGACCGACGGCCAGTATGCTCCCAATCAGGATCCCGACCAGCGGCGGCAGCAACGCCAGGCCCACCAACGCCAGCAGCGCCACCGAAACCACATCGGTGAGCCGCTCCATCACCACCGCCGGGGCGGACCGGGTCACCGGCACACCGGCCTTTTCGCTGAGCCAGACGCCTTTGAGCAGTTCGCCGACCTTGCCCGGCGTGATCGACAAGGCCAGCCCGGCGGTGAATACGGATAAACTGATGGAGGCCGGCACCCGTATGTCCAGCGCCTTCAGGTACATCATCCAGCGGACGTAGCGCAGGGCATAATTGCAAATGGCCAACCCCGCCGCCGCGGCGAACCACCCCGGCGGGAATTGCGCCAGCGCCGCTCCCACCTGCCACACGTCCCCGTAGACCAGCAGGGCGGCAAATACTCCCACCACCAGCAGGCCCAGCAACAGCCATCGGTTTCTGCTCAACGCATTGCTACTCGACCGTTTCCGGCGGGTCTGCCGCCATCAGGTTTATTTGCGCCGCCAGGTAGCCCGCGCCGAACCCGTTGTCTATATTGACCACCGAAACGCCCGGCGCACACGCGTTCAGCATCCCGAGCAGCGCTGCCATACCGCCGAAACTGGCGCCATACCCTACGCTGGTCGGCACGGCGATGACCGGCGCAGCTACCAGGCCGGCTACCACGCTGGCCAGCGCTCCTTCCATGCCGGCAACCACCACTATGACCCGGCCCGTCCGGAGAATCTCCCGTTGCGACAGCAAACGGTGCAACCCGGCCACGCCCACGTCGTTGATCCGGCAAACACGGCTGCCCATCAGCTCCGCAGTCATGGCAGCTTCTTCCGCCACCGGCAAATCCGCCGTTCCGGCGGTAACGATGAGTACGCCGTCCACGGAAGGGGTTTTCCGATCCGCGGTGGATGCGACGATGCAGCGCGCCAGCGGGTTGTACTCGGCGTCGGACGACGTGGCCGCTACCGCCGCGTACGCCTCCGCCGACGCACGAGTCACCAGCACCGGGTGGCCCCGCCCCACCATGGCGGACACGATGCCGGCAATCTGCGCGGGGGTCTTGCCTTCGCCCAGCACAACCTCCGGCCAGCCGGTTCGCAAGGGGCGGTGGTGATCAACGCGGGCGTATCCCAGGTCCTGATAGGGCAAATCGCGGAGTTCGGCGGCGGCGGCGGCCACCGTCTCCTCACCGTCCCGCACCCGTTCCAGCAAACGCCGCAGGGCAACGGAATCCACGGTTACCCCAGCTCCGGCGCCGTCGATGCCGCCGGTACCGTACTCTTCACCAGCCGGTACCATGCCCCGAGGGTCCCCATGGTCACCACATAGAATGAAAAGACCACCACCGCAAGCCACGTCAACACGACAAACCTGCCGGCCATGTCAACTGTGGACATCAGCGCGACGGCAATCAGAATCAGGATCAACGCCGAGGCAGCGCCGAGCCAGGCGCCGAAGGTTGCCGCGGCGGCCAAAGGCCGGGCCCCCCGGGTGTCCACGTATTTCATCCCGAAGTAGGCCCCGATGAAGGGCCCAAAGGGCGCCAGGAACAGTTGGGCGATGGGTATCACCGTGCACACCAGCATGGCAGCCAGTGCGGTGAGTAATCCTTTGGCCATTTTGATGTCAGGCAATTGTAGGGCGGGTCCGCGTCGGCTCGGTTGCGTGGCTCGGAACGCTGGCGAAACAGTATAGCCGCTGCCGTCGGTCTTTGCATCGCGCCGGCCCAGGCGTAACTGTTCACGTTTGAGGGGACGGAATGGACTTTCAGAGGAAAATCCGTGCTTGGCTACCCCTCCACAAGAGGCCGGATAGCCTGCAGATCCCCTCAAGTCTGAACAGTTACGCCCAGGCGACGACCAATTCCTCTCTGGCGGGGACAACGATTTTGGCGGGCAGTACGATGCTCCTGAGCTCCAGACCCTTGAGCCTCAGGTTGAGGTGAAAGCGTACCAACCCGATTCCCGGTATAATCCGCCAACCCAAAGCCACGGATCGTGTTGAGGAGAACCGCAGGATGAGCGCAGATGAAAGGCCGGCCCACCAGGACGGCCCCTTCGCCGAACTGTTGGGCATAAGACCCGGCGTATCCGCCGACGGAGTGGGAACCGCGTTCATGACCGTAGAGGAAAAACACCGGCAGCGCGCTGGTGTGGTGCAGGGTGGCATCCTGGTGGCTTTGGCAGACTATGCCTTCTTCAGAGCTACCCGGTCGGTGTTAAAAGAAGGGGAACACGCCGCGACCATCGAACTCAAGCTCAACTTCCTGGCGCCGGCCAGAGAGGGCGAATTAACGGCGCGCAGCACCATCAAAGGCCGCGGTGGGCGCATCGTGGTGGGCGATATGGAGATATTTGGCGAGGATGGCACGCTGATTGCCGCCGGAATCGGCACCAACATTACGGTATTCGATCGCCGTGTCACTCCAGAATCCGATTCAGGGTAATCCGGGGGCGGGTCCGGGCGTATTGTCGCCAGCACGGTTGGCATCTCCCGGCGGAACGGGTATAATAGCCACATAACGGAGGTGTCGGTTTGCGCGTCCCCATGAGAGTAGATTACGGAGTCCGCGCCTTGGTCGAGTTGGCCATGCACTACGGTGACGGGCCCGTACAGACCGCGTCCATCGCCTATCGCCAGGGTATTCCAGAACCATACCTGGAACGCCTGATGTCCACGCTGAACAAGAGCGGTTTCGTTCACAGCCGGCGCGGACCCCAGGGCGGCCATCTCCTTGCCCGCACGCCGTCGGACATCAACTTGTACGACATCATGCAGGAGCTGGACGGCAACTCCTCCCCGCTGGACTGCCTGACTCTGCCCACCGACTGCATGTTCGCCGATTCGTGCGCCCAGAAAGAGATTTGGCAAACCGTCGAGGATTCCATCCAGCAGGTATTGCAATCGACGACGTTGGACCACCTGGCCGAACGTCAGTCGGCCCTGATCAGCGAGTCCGACCGCCGGGATTCTTCCAGGTCGACCGAATCCCCGGTTCCGGTCTAACGGGCGAAGCAACCACTACGGGAGCATTTCGACACCGGCGCGGTGGCGGGGCATCCTTCCGTCCGAGGCCGGCCCATTTTGCTTGACAACCTGGAAAATCCGGCGATACACTGACGGCGAAATGTTGCCCCTGCAATTGCTACGTCGCACCCGCGCCTGTCCCTGCACATAGGGGCTGGCGGACTAATTTTCAACCACGCCTGCGCCCAGCGAATGCTGCCGCCTTACGGTATTCGGGCGCGGGCTTTCGCTGTTTCAGAACTACCAGCCAGTCCATCGTTATCGGCGCGCCCTCGGGGCATCGCCGCCTTATTGGGAGGAATCCGAAATGGTCCAACCCCTACGCCTGACCCCAGACCAGGTCAAACGCTACAGCCGGCACATCATCATGCAGGATGTGGGCAGCGCGGGCCAACGCAAGATGATGGAGTCCAGCGCGCTGATTATCGGGGCCGGCGGGCTGGGTTCCCCCTCCGCCGTTTACCTGTCCCTGGCCGGCGTTGGCAAGCTGGGCATCGTCGACTTCGACGTCGTCGAGCTGTCCAATCTGCAACGGCAGATACTGCACCACACCCCCGACGTGGGACGACCCAAGGTGCAATCGGCCAAGGACAACATCCTGTCCTACAACCCGGAGATCGACGTGGTGCTCCACGAAACGTGGTTGACCTCGGAAAACGCCTTCGACATCATCGGCCAGTACGACATCGTCATCAACGGCGCCGATAATTTCGCCACCCGATACCTGGTGAACGATGCCTGCTACCTGCTGAACAAGCCGCTCATCGACGGCAGCATTCTCATCTTTGACGGCCAGGCAACCGTGTTCCTGCCCGGGCAGGGTTGCTATCGCTGCCTGTTCCCGGCCCCGCCGCCTCCCGGCATGGTCCCCAATTGCGCCGAAGCCGGCGTCCTGGGAGCCCTCACCGGACTGGTCGGCTCCATCCAGGCCACCGAGGCCCTCAAGCACATCCTGGGAATTGGCGAGAGTCTGTCCTCCCGACTCCTGGTCATCGACGCGTTGAGCATGCAGTTCCGCGAGGTGCGATTGCGCCGCAACCCGGCCTGCCCGCTCTGCGGCGACAACCCCACCGTCACCGAGCTAATCGATTACGAAGTATTCTGCGGCGTGGCCGAAATTCCGGAACCCGCCACCATCGGCGCCGGCGCCATCTGATCGTAACCTTACCGAGCCTTACTCCGGATCGAGCCCGCACTCCGACGAGAACCCATCCATGCCCACCAGGGGAACCTACAAGGGTATTCTGGCCACCATCGGCAACACGCCGCTGGTGGAACTGCAGAATATGTCCCCCAACCCCAACGTGCGCATCTACGCCAAGTTGGAGGGACAGAACCCCACCGGCAGCGTTAAGGACCGCATCGGCCTCAAGATGATTGAACGCGCCGAGGCCGACGGCGAGATTACCCCGAATCGAACCATCCTGGAACCCACCTCGGGCAACACCGGCATCTCGCTGGCGATGGTCGGGCGAATCAAGGGCTACAAGGTCAAGGTGGTCATGCCCGAGAACGTCTCGGTAGAGCGGACCCAACTGCTGGAAGCCTATGGCGCCGAGATAGTCTATTCGGACGGTACTCTGGGCACCAACGGCAGCGTGGTCGTTGCTCAGGAAATGGTGGAGCAAAACCCCCACGACTACCTGATGCTCTACCAGTACGGCAACGACGGCAACCCGGACGCCCACTACGAGGGAACCGGTCAGGAAATCGTCGAAGACCTGCCTGACGTTGACGTGTTCGTGGCCGGACTGGGGACCGGGGGCACCCTGATGGGCAATGCCCGCCGCCTCAAGGAACACCGCAGCGACATCAAGGTGATCGCCGTAGCGCCCGAGCCCGACGACTTCATCTCGGGACTGCGCCGCCTGGAAGACGGATTCATCCCGCCCATCCTGGATATCAACCTGCTGGACAACCGATTGCTGGTCAATAGCTTCGATTCCTTCTACATGACCAAAGAGTTGATGGACAAAGAGGGGATCTTCGCCGGCATATCTTCCGGCTCAGTAATCGCCGGCGCCGTTAAATACGCCGAACGGCTGGATGGCGGCAACGTCGTCTGCCTGCTGGCTGACGGCGGCTGGAAGTATCTCAGCAGCCAACTCTGGACCAAGGATTACGAGACCCTGGCCAGGGAAGCCCAGGGCAAAATCTGGTGGTAGCGGGTACTTTTCTCTCCACCAACCGCTCTCCCACCTCAGGCCTTTGCATAACGTTCCCATTGCGGGAGCGCAGGCGTTCGTCCTGAGCCTGTCGAAGGACGGGGCAACCCCGGTCCCGTAGCAGCGTGGCAACCTCGTTACCGTATCAACCAACGCTGTCGCCAAATCCCCTTGGGCCGCTACGATCCGAAAATAGAATGACCTCGATGAGCGAACGTCGGAGATTGACGGGGAGAGACGGGACTGATACCCTTGTGCCATTAACAACCGAATTAACGTGAAATGCCTGCCGGTGGTTCGCAAGTCGTCGTCGGATTTGTCCGAGACGGGCGGCAAGCGTGCTGAAAAGGAAATCCGGTGTGAATCCGGTGCGGTCCCGCCACTGTAATTGGTGAGGCGCCCTCCGACTTGCGTCGATACTGACGCGGGTAACAAGCCACTGCCCAATATGGGTGGGAAGGCGGAGGGACGTCGCTCGTAACCATAAGCCAGGAGGCCTGCCGCAGGCATCTTCTAGCTGCACTGCGCGGAAGAGTGAGCAGATTGCGGTCCCACCGTTGTCGATACCGACGACCGGCGCTGGCCGTTCCACCGTGGCCCCACGACCACTTACCCGATTGCAGATGCAGCAATCGGGTTTTTTTGTGGTCGCCTGGCGACCGATTTTTCCACGCCGTTCCGGTGGAATGGTTGCCTCCTCCACCGGACTGCCGGAGCGGCGTTTTATCAGGCTTTTCATCAAGGGAGAAGTGGTTCAACCGCCGTCGACCGGTGGCCATTTGCGTTGCCATGCCCGCTGGGTCATAATCGGCGCAATGGGGAGGCCGGCACGCCGCAGGGCGCGCCGAACAATGAGTTGGGAATCACGCACGGGTTGACTGGAGGTGAACCTGATGGCCGGTTCGGATGACACGGGACTTCGCAACATCCTGGAAGAATGCCGCGACGGGGTTGACGGCGTCGGATTCAACGAGGTGGTGGTGATGCTGGAAAGCACCGCCGCATCCGCTGAGGTCTACATGGACTTTGACGACCTGCGGTTCACGCCGGACGGTCGGATCGTCACGCTGATGGTGCCCGGCGGCACTCACATGCACCTGGACATGTCCAAGATCCGGGAGGCGGAATTTATCCACACGACCAATGACCAGGGCTTGCCGTCGTATCAGCTTTGGATGCGGGACGGCGAGGGCAACCCGGCCATGCGGGTCTATCTCCGCAGGTCGGACGTCGACGAGACCAACCCGCCCCGGCACAATTTCTTCATGTCGTTGCTGGACAAGTACCCCGACAAGATAGCGCTGCCGGACAACTATGGCGCTGAAGCTGAGCATCCGTAGGACGGAGACGGCCCTCACCCCAATCCCTCTCTTTGGGACGGAGGTCGGCACGTTGATGTCATTGCGAGGAGCACCCGCTCATCCCGAGCTCGCCGAGGGACGTGGCAATCCCGTGCCGGTAGCCACGACTGCTGCGTTGGCATCGAGATTGCCGCGCTGCGCTCGCAATGACAAGTCATGCAAATGTCTCCCATCAGGGAGAGGGCTAGGGTGAGGGTACACATATGACATCCGCCGTCGTGATAGCCGGGGTGCGCTCCGGAGTTGGGAAGACTACCATTGCCAGCGGGGTGATGGGAGCGTTGGCCCGACGGGGATTGAAGGTGCAGCCGTTCAAAGCGGGGCCGGACTACATCGACCCGACTTACCACGGCATCGCCTGCGGAGTGCCGTCGCGGAACCTCGATACCTGGCTGCTGCCCCACCCGGTGGTTACCGAGCTCTTCCACCGGGCGTCCGGAGCGGCGGATATCGCGGTGGTGGAAGGTGTGATGGGCGTCTTCGACGGCCATTCGTCCCTGGACGAGGACGGCTCGACGGCAGAGCTGGCGAAGCTCCTGGATGCTCCGGTCATCCTGATTGCCGACGCCGGCAAAGTGGCGCGCAGCGTGGCGGCGGAAATTTTGGGCTACCAGCAGTTCGACCCCAACCTGCGGATCGCCGGCGTGATCCTGAACGGCGTGGGCAGCGAGCGGCACCTGGAATTCTGCCAGCCGCAGATTGAGGCGACCACCGGCCTGCCCGTGGTGGGATGGCTGCCCCGCCGGGACGACCTGGTTCAACCGGAACGCCATCTGGGTCTGATACCCACCGTCGAGGGAACGGTGGTCAACGAGTGGTACGACGCCCTCAACGCACAGGTGGAGCTGACCATCGACGTGGACGCCATCGCCCGCATTGCGGCGACGGCGGGGCGTCCGGCGGCAGCGCCAGCGCAGGTGTTTCCCAACGAGCCGCAGCCGACTCGAACGGCCATCGCGGTGGCCCAGGATCGGGCGTTCTCCTTTTACTACCAGGACTCGCTGGATCTGCTGTCGGCGTGGGGCGCGGAGGTCATCCCGTTCTCGCCGCTGGACGATGACGCCCTGCCGGCCGGCGTAGGGGGCGTATACCTGGGCGGAGGGTTTCCGGAGCTGTTTGCCGAGGAACTGTCGGGCAATGTCGGGATGTTGCAGTCGGTGCGGGATGCGGTGGCGCGAAGCGTCCCGATCTACGCTGAGTGCGGAGGCCTGATGTACCTGGGGCGCAGCCTATCGGACCTGGACGGGCGGCAGTTCCCCATGGTGGATGCCATCCCGGTGGTGTCGTCCATGGAAGGGCGGCGGCTACACCTGGGCTACCGGGAGGTGGCGGCGTGCGGCGATGGGCCGTTGCTCAAGGCCGGCGAGCAGGTGCGGGGCCACGAGTTCCACTGGTCGGTGCTGCAGGAGCCGCCGGACGCGAACAGCGCGGCCTACCAGGTGGTGAACCAGGATGGGCGGCCCGAGGGATTCCGGGCCGGCAGCGTGTGGGCATCATATATCCATGTACATCTGGGCAGTCGGCCGGGTTTGGCGAAGCGGTTCGTCGACACCTGCTCGGGCGCAATGCAGTAATTTGTAATCAGGGTTTCGGAGGCGATATGTCAACGGAAGAACGTCGGCACGGACCGCAATCGGTGCGCGGGCCGCGCATCAACAAGGGCCTGGTCATCGTCAATACGGGCAACGGCAAGGGCAAGACGACGGCGGCCATGGGCGTGCTGATGCGGGCCTGGGGTCGTGACATGAAGGTGGTGATGCTCCAGTTCATCAAGCACACCACGGCTAACTTCGGCGAGCAGCGCGCCGCCGAGAAGATGGGCGTCACGGTGCGGGCCATGGGCGACGGGTTCACCTGGCGTTCCCAGGACCTGGACGCCAGCGCCGACCTGGCGCGGGCGCTCTGGGAGGACGCCAAGGAGGTTATCGCCAGCGGAGAGCACGACCTGGTCATACTGGACGAGTTCACCTACCCGATGCACTACGGATGGCTGCCGGTTGAGGATGTCATCGAGGCGTTGGGGGACCGCCCCGAGATGCAGCACGTAATCATCACCGGACGACACGCTCCCCCGGCGCTGGTGGAATTCGCCGACCTGGTGACCGAGATGAACGTGGTCAAGCATCCCTATGACGCCGGGATCAAGGCGCAGCCGGGCATTGAGTTTTGATGGGCGATTGCACCAATTGTCATTGCGAGCGAAGCGCGGCAATCTCGTAAGGGTCCCTGCGATTGGCGCAACAGCGTCATTGCGTCTCGCGAGATTGCCACGTCGCTTCGCTCCTCGCAATGACAAACTGGGCAGAGGTTTACGTGCAGGAAGAGGGGGCTAGAACTGACCTTCGGTGCGACTGATGAGGAAGGAACGGAATGAGCATATCTGAGTTGGTTGACCGGACTATTGAGGCAATTGGGCCACTGGATGCAGCAGCGGTGGCGGCGGCAGAGGCCCGGCAGGGCATGTTGACCAAACCGCCCGGCAGTCTGGGTCGGTTAGAGGCATTGTCGATTCAGTTGGCCGGAATTACCGGGCAACCCGTACCGGCCATCACCGGCAAGGCGGTTATCGTGGCGGCGGGTGACCACGGAGTCGCCGCGGAGGGCGTATCGGCGTACCCGGCGGAAGTAACGCCGCAGATGGTGTTCAACTTTGTGGCCGGCGGAGCTGCCATCAACGCATTGGCCCGGCACGCCGGCGCGGACATCATGGTCATCGACGCCGGCGTGGCGGTGGACCTGGAGCCGCAACCGGGCCTGACCATCGCCAAAGTGGGATATGGCGCGCGGAACATCGCCCGCGGGCCGGCGATGAGCCGCGAGGACGCCGTTCGCTGCCTGGAGGTGGGCATCAACGCCGCCAACGAACGGGCGGACGCGGGCGCGAACGTCATCGCCGGCGGCGACATGGGCATCGGCAACACCACGCCGTCGGCGGCGATCACGGCGGCCATCACCGGCGCGGACGTTGCCCAGGTGACTGGCCGCGGGACCGGCGTGGACGACGACGCCCTGGCCGCCAAAATCGCAACGATCCAACGGGCGCTGGACGTCAATCAACCCAACGGCGAGGACGGGCTGGACGTGCTGATGAAGGTGGGCGGCTTCGAGATCGGCGTGCTGGCCGGCGTCATGCTGGGCGCGGCGGCCCGCAACTGCGCCGTCATAGTCGACGGCTTCATCAGTGGGGCGGCGGCGCTCATCGCGTGGCGGTTGTGCCCCAACGTGGCGTCGCGGCTCATCGCCGGGCATTGTTCGGTGGAACCGGGGCACAACGTGGGGTTGCAGGCCATGGGGCTCAACCCGCTGCTAGACTTGAACATGCGCCTGGGCGAAGGCACCGGCGCGACTCTGGCAATGCACATAGTGGAGGCGGCTGCCCGGTGTCTGGCTGAGATGGCAACCTTCGCCGAGGCCGGCGTCAGCGACCGGGACGACGGGTAAGCGCCCATGACGCTGCAAGGCGGGTGTTCCGCTCTGTCACCGCTACGCGCGCTGCGACGTGGCGACCTCGCCGGCAGTCCCGACGACCGCTAACCGCTCTTCAGCCTGATGCGGTACTTGCTGGCCCCGCCGTTGGTGGCGCTATCGTTTCTGACGCTGCTGCCGGTGGGTCTGCGCTCGGTGACCGACGGGGACGTCTCCCGTTCCCGGGGCTGGTATCCGGTGGTTGGGCTGCTGTACGGCCTGATGCTGGTTGGCCTGGCCGAGCTGTGCCGGTGGCTGGGCATCCAACCCCTGCTGACGGCGGCGCTGCTGGTGGCATCGCTGGCGGTGGTCAATCGCTTTTTGCACCTGGACGGCCTGATGGACGTGTGCGATGGCGTGTGGGGCGGTCGCACGGTGGAACGGCGTCTGGAGATAATGCGGGATTCCAGGGTGGGCGCGTTCGCGGTAGCAGGAGCCGGCTGCGTTCTGCTGGTGAAGTATGGGGCGTTGGCAACGCTGCTGGCCGGTCCGGCGGAGGTGTGGCCGATGTTGCTGATCTTTCCGTTGGCGTCGCGCTGGTCGATGACGCTGCTGCTTACTGTGTTTCGGTACGGGCGGCAGGAAGGAATCGGCACGGCGTTCACATCGGGAGGGCGACCCTGGCTGGCGACGGCGCTGGCGTTGCTGATTGCCGGATTGGTGTCATTGCTGGTTGGCGGGATAGCGGGATTGGCGGTGTTGGTGGGGGTATCCGTCCTGGCCCTGCTGGCTGGCATGGCGTTGACGAAAAGGCTGGGCGGCGGGCTGACCGGGGACTGCTACGGCGCCGTCAACGAGCTGATGGAATCGGCGGCGTTAATCGCGCTGGTGGCATTGGCGGCCCAAGGCTGGGTTGGCGTCCCTGCCACGTGGCTTGGATTCGTGGTCGGGTAGGCGGATGGACGCATTAGCGGTTGCAATGTACTCGCTGCCTGTGCCCCTGGACGTGCTGGCATTGCTGCTGGCGTTGCTGCTTGATGTTGCGTTGGGTGAACCGCCCAACCGGGTGCACCCCACGGTGTGGATTGGGAACACCGTGGCCATCGCCGAGCGGGTCGGGCCGGGCGAGGACGCTGCGTCCGGTCGGCAACTGATGTACGGAGGCGCGATGGCGCTGCTGATTCCGGCGGCGTGGGGTGCGCTGGCGTGGGCGCTGACGCTGGGATTGCTGGAGCTGCACCCACTGGCCTACCTGCTGGTGGTGGCGGCGTTGTTGAAAACGACGTTTTCGGTGCGGATGCTGCACCGGGTGGCCGCCGATATCGGCAGGACGCTGGCCTCCGGAGACATTGCCGAAGTGCGTCGCCAAATGTCGGCGCTGGTCAGCCGGGACACGTCGCAGCTCACGGCGGCGCAGATGGCGGCGGGGGCCATCGAATCGGTGGCCGAGAACGTAACGGATAGCGTGGTGGGGCCGCTGCTGGCTTTCGCCATCTTCGGGCTTCCCGGAGCGGTCGCGTACCGGGCCATCAACACCCTGGACAGCATGGTCGGGTATCACGGGCGCTACGAGTATTTGGGCAAAGCGTCGGCGCGTTTGGACGACTTGGTGAACATCGTGCCGGCGCGATTGGCCGCGCTGCTGCTGTGGCTGGGCACGGCGGCGCTTCCGGGAATGCTGGCCGGGCGCGCCTGGCGCATCATGCTGGCCCACCGGGGCCGGACGGAGTCGCCCAACGCCGGCTGGACCATGGCGGCCATGGCCGGCGGGCTGGGGGTCACCCTGGAGAAGTTGGGCCACTACCGCCTGGGCGACCCGGCGCCGGAACCGGAGGTGCGTCACATTGGCCTGGCGACGCGGGCGCTGTATGCGACCACGGTGTTGGCCGCCGGCGTCGCCATCGGTCTCATCTGGCTGCGGTGGACCTACGGCTGGGCAGTGTAGAATAGTCGGCGTACTGTAGGTTTGTTATCCGCTGTTGAGGAGCGACTGAAATGACAACGGTCAGGCACGGCGCCAAGATGACGCTGCAGGAGTACCGCGACCTGGGCCCGGTGGACGAAGGGGTATGGGAGCTGGCCGAGGGCGTAATTTACGAGATTGCGCCGGCAAATTGGGAGCATCAGAGTTTGGTTGATTTCCTGGTGATGATGATTAACACTTTTCTTGCGGCATCCGATCCATTGCCAGGTTGGGCCTACTCCGGGATCGGTGTAGTCCTATCTGAGTCCACCGCGCCGACGCCGGATATGGTGTACGTGCGGGCCGAGCGCGGGCATCTAATCCAGGGCAGCTTCGTCGAAGGCGTGCCGGACGTAGTGGTTGAAGTGATGTCCCAGGACCGGCGACGGGATCTGGTGATGAAACGGGGCTGGTACGCCGCAGCGGGCGCCCCCGAGTACTGGATAATCGACCCGGTATCCGACACTATTCTGGTGCTGGAACTGGCCGGGTCGGAATACGTGGAGAGGGCTGAGCTGAGCCGATCCGATACGTTGAGCACACCCACGATACCCGGGTTCGAGCTGGGGCTGGAGCGGTTGTTTGACAATCCGGGGCGGACGCTGCCGTCCGCCGGCCGGTAGGCGGGAGGTTCGCGAGCGTGGCGAGCCCCGCATCCGCCCCCGGCGGTCATTCGCCGGTCCGCCCAGTGCACGGCGGTATCAAACTTGCCGAGTTGCGGGAGCTGGGCCTGCGCCCGGAAGACTGCCTGGACTTTTCAGCCAGCGTGAGCCCGCTGGGGCCGCCGGAGGGCGTTGCCCAGGCCATCGCCGCCGTGGACCTGGCAGCCTACCCCGACCCCCACAGTCTGGAGCTGACCGAGGCCATCGCTCATCACCACAATCGGGATGGCGTGGCACTGGGCAACGTCATCGTCGGCAACGGCTCCACCGAGATTATCCACCTGCTGGCTCGGGCGTACATCGGGTCGCCGACGGGTGGGACGTATGGGTCGGCGCTGCTATTCACTCCGACGTACAGCGAGTACGCGGGGGCCGTAGGTATCGCCGGTGGTGCGGTGAGCGCGTTGGAGGCAACGCGAAACGGGGACGGTTTTGCCTGGGATGTTGGGGTCGCTGCGGAGCGCATCGCCGCTGAGCACCCGGCGCTGGTTTTCGTCTGCAACCCCAACAACCCCACCGGAGCGTTAATGAGTCCCCAGGAACTGGCGTTGCTGGGCGAGGCCGCAGCCGGCGTTGGCAGCGTGCTGGTGGTGGACGAAGCCTACATCAACCTGTCGGAACGATGGGCGGATGCCGACGTAATCGGTCTGGCATCCCGCGGAGAATCGGTGGTGGTGCTGCGGTCGATGACCAAGGACTACGCCCTGACGGCGTTGCGGCTGGGTTATGCCGTGGCCGGCGAACCGGTCATCACGCGACTGTCGGCGTTGCAGCCCGACTGGAGCGTGAACGGATTGGCGCAGGCGGCGGGAGTCGTTGCGCTGGCCGACGATGGTTATCTGGAACGGGCGCGGGCGGCGGTGCAGGCGTCGCGGGAGTGCATTGAGGAGCGGTTCGGAGCGATGGGGATCCGATGCTACCCCACATCGGCCAACTACGTGCTGGCGCAAGTGGGTGACGCGGCGGCGTTGCGGGATGCGCTGGCGCGCCGGGGCATCTTCGTGCGCGATTGCACGTCCTTTGGGTTGCCGGACTGCGTACGCATCGGGTTGAGGCCAGTGGCGGATTGCCAGCGGCTGGCCAGCGCGGTGGCCGAGGTTAGAGAGGATCTGGGCGATAGGTAAGGAGCAGCATGGGCATCATCTACATCACTCGGCACGGCGAGACCGAATGGAACGCCGAAGGCCGTATCCAGGGGCACACCGACGTACCGCTGTCGGAGCGGGGACGGGAGCAGGCCCGTATGCTGGCGAGGCGGTTGGCCGGCGTACGCATCGACGCAGTTTATGCGTCGGACCTGAGTCGGGCGGCGGAGACGGCTCGCACCGCCCTGGGTGAACGGGACGTGCCGATATCCTTCACATCGGATTTGCGGGAGTACAACAAGGGCGTGTTCGAGGGTATGACGGCGGCGGAATACCAGCAAAAATTCCCGCACCTGTTCAAAGCCTCGATGGAGAACGATCTGGATTTCGCCCCGCCGGACGGCGAAACGATCCGGGAGACCAGCCACCGCCTGGCCCGGGTTTTCCAGGCGGTGCGGCGGCAACACCTGGATGAAAATGTGCTGGTGGTGGGTCACGGGGGCAGTCTGCGGGCCGGCATCGTCTCTTTGCTGGAGCTCCCGCTGGAAGCCAACTGGAAATTCGTGATGCACAACTGCTCGCTGACCGTGGTGCACACCTATCCCGACAACTGCGTCATGCACCTGTATAACGACACGTCCCACATCGGCGGAACCACCCGCGCCTTCGAGAGCTAGGTAGCGGCAACCGCACAACCAGGGATTGCCGGGCGTTGGGGTTCCCGGCCCGCTGTCATTGCGAGAAGCGAAGCGACGTGGCAATCCCGGTGCGGAAACAAGCGCGTCCGGGGCTGGGAAGGTTGTCAGGCAGTGGTACGGATACGGGCTAGCGATAACGGCGTAATTGATACGACTCATATCAAGCGTGATGATTGAAAGTGGTTCAATTGCCGGACGGCGCCAGCTTCTCATCAACAGGGGGATGGAATGGATATGCGATTGGATAACAGGCAAAAGCAGCGGCTTCGGATGGCGGCGTTCCTGGTTTGTGTCCTGGTGGGGCTGACGCTGGTCGCCGGCGTCGCCTGCCGAGGCGGGACGAGACGGCAACCGCCGTACCTCCATTCGCCGCGCCCACCGACTTGCCCAGTCCGGAGGCCGTGAGCGGGGACGACGCGGGCGAGGCCACGGCAGCGACCACCGGCAGCCAGTATTGGCAGGGCCCGCGCATCTGGGAGCCGGAAAACGTGAGCGGTTTGGAGCGGGTCACGCAAGAACTGGTGACGCCGCCATTCTTCCCAGAGCACGAGCAGGTTTACACCGGCGACCCCCGCGTGGTCGAAATCCGGATGGTCGTAGAGGAGAAGGAAATCGAGGTTTCGCCGGGCGTCTATATGTGGGCATTTACCTTCAACGGTTCCATTCCCGGGCCGATTGTGGTGGTGCACGAGGGGGACTACGTAGAGTTGACGCTGATAAACCCGTCCGGCAACGAGCTGCTGCACAACATCGACTTTCACGCCTCGTCGGGCGCGTTGGGCGGGGGTTCGCTGACCCAGGTGGGGCCGGGTCAGGAAGTGGCGCTGCGGTTCCGGGCGGTAAAGCCCGGCGTGTTCATCTACCACTGCGCTCCCGGCGGTACGATGGCGCCGTGGCACGTGGTGCACGGAATGAACGGCGCCATCATGGTGTTGCCGAAGGGCGGACTCAAAGACCCGGCCGGCAACCCCGTGCGCTACGACCGAGCCTACTACGTGGGCGAGCAGGACTACTACCTGCCGCGGTACGACAATGGCGAGTTCAAGCGGTACGACAGCCCGTCGGCGTCGATGGTGGATGACCTGGAAGCGATGAAGTCCCTGATCGCGACGCACCTCGTGTTCAACGGCGTTACCGGAGCGTTGCAAGGCGACGGGCAGCTGACTGCCAACGTCGGCGAGAACGTGCTGATCGTGCACTAACAGTCCAATCGCCAGTCTTATCCGCATCTAATCGGCGGGCACGGCGATTACGTGTGGGAGCGGGGCAGTTTCAACGACCCGCCCAAGCTCGACCTGGAGACGTGGGTAATCGCCGCCGGTTCGGCCGGCGCGTCGATACACACCATCCGGCAACCGGGGGTGTACGTCTACCTGTCCCACAACCTGATCGAGGCGTTCGTGTTTGACGTCAAGGCAATCCTCGTCGCGGAAGGTGACTGGAACAACGATTTGATGGAGCAGGTGAAGCCGCCGGGTAACATTCAATAATTTTCGGAAGGTCGGATACGGGAGCACAGTCGCCCTGCAACTGCGCTCCTTTTTGTGAATTTTGAGGCATGGCCCTTGCCCGGGCTCTGGGCTTGTACCCTCACCTCAGGCGTCTCCAGTGCGGGGAATTTACACCCTCACGCCAGGCCTCTCCCATCAAGGGAGAGGGAGTATCATGTCCTTCAAATCAACCAGGGAGAATATCGCCATGAGCACTGCGCCGGTTTATACGTACACCTACGACCACATTCACGTGCGGACCAAGGACCCGGAAGGGGTGGCCGGTTTTTTTGAGACGATGTTCGGCGCCACGGTATTGCGCCTGGTGCAGAGCGACGGCGCGCCCCGGGTCGACGTGGACGTGAACGGCCTCGCCATCTTCATCGCTACGGTGGCGCCCGAGGAGCACATCGAGGCGAGCCCCAGCGACCCGCACCTGGGGCTGGATCACTTCGGTTTACGCGTGGATGACATCGATGGCGCGGTCGAGGACCTCAGGTCCAAGGGCGCCGAAATCTACGTCGAGCCGCGGACGATCCGCCCCGGCGTCCGCATCGCCTTCGTGCGCGGTCCGGACGACGTTCGTATCGAACTGTTGCAGCGGGACGGGTCCGGGTTGCAGGCGCCGCAGCCGTAGCGCCAATCGGCTAGAACCGTCGCGTTCGAACCCAGGCCCAGGCGGCAAGGGCCACCAGGGCGACGCCGAGGACTATCAGGACCCAACCCACGCCCTTGATGAGGGCGACGGCCACGGGCGTCAGCAGGAACAGGCCGATAATCAGCAGCGCCAGGCCGCAGCCCAGCGCTCCCGGCGGGCCGCCCGCCCGGTACATGAGCGGTCCTGGTGGCCGCACGACAGCGACTACTCGGGGAGGGAGTAGCTGGCCGGCTGCTCGCGGACCCGTTTTTCCTGCCGGAGTTTTTCCAGGTGGGTTTGGACGTTGCGACCGGCCGCGCTACGCAGCGACTTCCGAAGATTGCGCGGGTAGACGGCGGTGACGATTTCGTCGACGGTGTTGGCGCCTTTGGACAGGGCCGCAACCACCTGCGCTTCCCGAATCTGTCGGTGAGCGATCTGATGCTGGATGCGCTCCTCGCCACGGATAATGGTGTTACCGTGACCGGGGCAGACGACCTGGGGGCGGGTTTTGGCCATTCGCCCCAGCGAGTTCATGTATAGCTTCAGGTCGCGCACGCTGGAGGACGAATTGCCCAACAGATTGTCGCCGCTGAACAGTACCCGGTCGGGACGCAGGAAGTAACAAACGTGGTCTTCCTCGTGGCCCGGCGTGAACAGGGGACGGAGCGTGGCTCCGCCGCCCGTGGTTACGACTTCGCGGGCGCTGAGGGCAACCACGGAGTCGCCGCCCAGGATGTGCTGCAGGCGAGGCGCCAGCCTGGGGTGGCAGCGCACCGGACAGTCGAAGGCTTCCTGCAGCCGGTCCAGGCCGCCGATATGGTCGCCGTGGCCGTGGGTGATGAGGATGGCGTCGATGGGAGGCCGACCCAGCTCCTCCCAGTAGGCGAGAATCTGGTGACGCCATGCCCGGTAGGGCTCGCCGGAGTCGACCATCACCATGCGGTCGTTTGGGTCACCAACGAAGTAAATCTGGGTACCGCCGGGGTGCATTGCGCCGTAGGCATTGGGGTCTTCCTGGATGTGGGTGCTGTAAACGTGGTCGGTGATTTGCATGGTTGGTCTCGCTGGGGAAGTATTTTGTGGGGATTTCACCCTCACCCTGACCCTCTCCCATCGAGGGAGAGGGAATTAGCCCGGGGATCACCACTGCTTGTTGTTTATGTACCGGAAGGCGGCGATGGCGGCCGTGGCTCCGTCGCCGGCGGATGCCACCAGTTGTGCTGCGGACTGTTGCCGAATGTCGCCGGCGGCGAACAGGCCCGGCTGCGGCGTGTCCATGGAGAGGCCGACCGGGATGTGCCCCGAGTTGTCCAGCGGCACCAGGTCGGCGACTGATGCGGAGTTGGGGTCGAGGCCCACGTAGACGAACAGGCCGTGCACGGGTTCGACGGTTTCGCCGTCGGCGCTGCGGACGCGTATGCCGGTTACCGCGCCTTCCCCAATCACCTCCACTACCTCGGCGTTGTAACGGACGTCGATCTTGGCCGACGCCGCGATGCGTTCCTGGAGCGCTCTCTGGGCGTCCAGGGCATCGCCCCGGTGGTACAGGATGACCCGGTCGGCGTAGTCGGTGAGGGTCAGGGCTTCGTCGGCGGCGGAGTCACCGCCACCAACCACGGCGACGGTCTGGCCCATGTACATCGGGCCGTCGCAGGTGGCGCAGCGGGAGACGCCGCGCCCGTTGAATTCCTCCTCACCGGGGATGCCCAGGGAGCGGAGGACGGAACCGGCGGCCATGATGACGGCCTTGGCGCCGTAGGCATCTCCGCCGTCACAATCGACTCGCAGGTATTCCCCGTCGGGAGCCACACTGGTCACGGTGCCCATGAGCATCTCGACGCCGGCGTTCATGGCCTGTTGCTGGGTGGAGGGACCAAGTTCATAGCCGGCGATACCGTCGGGAAAGCCGGGGAAGTTCTCGATGCGATCCAGGTTGATGATCTGGGCGCCGGCCATCATCTCTTCGACGATTGCGGTGGCGAGCCCGTGGCGCGCAGCGTAGATGCCGGCGGTGAGCCCGGCCATGCCGCCGCCGATGATGATTACGTCGTAGTTCTGATCGGGCACTGGGTTACCTCACTGTGGATTGGACTGGGGATCGGTCATGTAGTCAAAAATGCGCTCCCGCACTGCAAACCGGAAGCCGGGGAGCACGTCGGCGTCGCCGTCGACGAATTCCGGGTCGACCAACGCTTCGGGCTCGCGATCAGGCCGGAAGATGGTCACTGTGCGAGTCGCCGCGTCAATCAGCCAGGCCAATCGGGTGCCGTAGGACACGAAGACTCGTATCTTTGCAGCCAACTCCGCCGTGGTATTGGACGGCGATTTGATCTCGGCGACGAAATCAGGAGCGAAGCGCGCGAAAGGTCTGTTTTCAGGGCGCATGAGGTCGGATCGCCGGTCTGCTGACACCCACGCCGTGTCCGGGCCCGGCCTGGATTGGTCGGGAAGACGAAACCGCGCTGTCGGCCCAAACACAAACCCGCCGTTACTTCGGGCCCAAAGGGCTAAATCAATCAGCAATTCACCTTCATGCGATATTCCCGGGATTCCCGTAGGAGGCATGATCAGTAAATGTCCCGAGTTTGAAATTTCATAAACCTGGCCGCTGTTTTCGTTGCGTTCGGAGAATTCAACGAGCCATTCGTCAAGGTCGGGATTATCCAGAGACTTGCCAAACTCAGCCAGGGGCACGATAGCTACTCCCGCCCGGGCTATTTCGGCTGGTGGAGTCGGTGCCGCATCGATGGTAGTCAAAATCAGCCTCGATCCTGGTGTTATCGGCTACGAAATAGTACCCGCCGTCCCGTCGATTGTACCACCGCCGCCGGCCGCCGACGGTGGGGTGCTGTGCCAGGGTGCCCGGTATCAGCGGCGCGAGGCGACCGGCGTGGCCAACGCGGCACGCACATCCAGGGCGCTGGGCGCGTCGGGTTCCGCCGACCCGGTGGCTTGGGCGATGCGTTGGCCGGCGTAGCGGCAATACTCGTCGGAGATTTCCAGGCCGATGTAGTCCCGGCCCTCCTGCAACGCGGCCACCGCCGTCGTCCCGCTGCCCATGAATGGGTCCAGCACGACACGGGCCGGCGTGGCGGCGATGGCCCGGCGGGCCAGGTCCACCGGGAACGAGGCTGGGTGCGGGTTGTTGCGATCCTGCCGGATGCGCCACACGTCACCCACGCCGCCGGCCTTGGGAGCCAGGCGAAACTCCGGGTTGGCGACCAGGTAGATCACTTCATAGGTGGGGAGGAAATAGCCTGGGTTGTGGTTGAATCCTCCGGAGCGTTGCCAGATAATTATCTGGCGCACCGGAAAGCCGTCCATGATGTCGGAGCGATCCTGGAGCAGGCCGCGCTGCACCCGCCACTTGTGGTTGTAGAAGATGGCCCCGGCTGGCGTCAGCACCCGCAACATGGCCCGCAGACACTCACGTTGCCACTCCACGTATTCCTCGTGGGGCATGCAGTCGCCGTGGTCTGCGTAGCCCTGCATGAGGGCGGAGCGCGACCACTTGCCGCCGTTGCCGTTCTTCATGCCGTTGCCGCTGCTGTTGAGCAGGTTGTAGGGCGGCGACGTAACCACCAGATCCACCGAGCCGGCCGGCATCTCCGACATCAGCTGCAGGCAGTCGCCCTGATGAATCTGATTGAGCCAATGGCGCATTTATTGGTCTCTTTTTCAAAAAACGGATAGCAGAACGGTTGACATTGAACCGCAAAGGCCCTAGGCGGTGCATAGGGATGGGACGTCGTGTTTTCCCGATATATGGATATGTGGATATTTGGATTTGTGCATATACGCCGATATGTCCGTAACGATATGCGCGTGCGGGCAGGATCGGGAGATCGCAGGGGCTAGCCTCGAAGTCAGCGACGACGGCGGCCCGTTGCGTGCCCGGTTGCACACGCCTACAATGACGGCGCAAGCATCCATGTCCACACCATTGACGGTCCCGAACCAATCGCGGCGGGCCCGCCGGCTAAATTAGGAGGATGAATAATGCCCATCGAGAAGCTTTCCGACGCATTGGACAACATCATTGATACGAACGCTCCCATCGAGGAGCACGGATCGGGATACGGCGGCGGCGAAGGGCCGGCGGAAGGCCCGGTGTGGTGGAGCGACGGCGGCTATCTGCTGTTCAGCGACATCCACAACGACCGGCGAATGCGCTATACGCCCGGCAGCGCCGTCACGGTGGACGCCGACGGCGTAAACCGCCACAACGGTCTGACCCGAGACCAGCAGGGTCGCCTGGTGGCTGCGGAGCACGACGGACGGCGCGTCACCCGTCTCGAGGCCGACGGGTCGACGACGGTGCTGGCCAACCAGTTTCAGGGTCGCCAACTAAACCGCCCCAACGACGTGGTGGTGAAGTCCGACGGCAGCATCTACTTCACCGATCCGTGGACGTTACGACGCCCCCGTCAGCAATGGGAACAGACCATCTCCGGAGTCTTTCGTCTGTCCGCCGATCTGGGCACGCTGACCCTGCTGGTGGCCGACTTTGTCGTGCCCAACGGTCTGGCCTTCTCCCCCGATGAGAGCATTCTGTACGTGAACGACTCACGGCGGGGCGTGATCAGGGCCTTCGACGTGCAGGACGATGGGACTGTGTCCCTGGCGACCCAACGGTTGTTTAAGGATCTGACTGGTCCTCGTGAAGGCGTCCCCGACGGGATGAAAGTGGATGTGGAGGGTAATGTCTATTGCGGTGGCTCCGGTGGCTTGCACATCATGAACGCCGGCGGCGAGACTTTGGGCATCGTGGTGCACGGTCAGCCGGCGACCACCAACCTCTGCTTCGGCGGCGCCGACTGGAAGACGCTGTACTTCACCAGTCGCAACACGGTGGGCAGCGTGCCGGTCAAGATTGCCGGCGTGCCGGTGCCGGCGAGGTAGGTTTTTACCCTGAATTTTCACCCTCACCCTAACCCTCTCCCAGCAAGGAAGAGGGGACATGGCGCCCTCACCCTAACCCTCTCCCATTAAGGGGAGAGGGGATATGGCAGAGCCGAAAACCACACACAGGAGGAAAGGAAATGCGCGTAGTTCGTATCGCTAATGTTGAGCATGTACAGTTGGGTCCCGCGGAAGCGGTGCCGGGTTGGACTGGAGGCGAGGTGCACCGCACTCGTCAGCCCATCATTCCCGAAGGCGGCAGCCAATTTTTCAACGCGAGCATCGTCAACTTTCAGAAGGGCGCTCAGACGGGTTGGCATCGCCACAGCAGCGACCAGATTCTCGTGATTACCACCGGCAATGGCATTGTGGCCGATGAGACGCACGAGGTAGAGGTCGGAGTAGGCGACGTGGTGCAGATCATGGCCGGCGAAAACCACTGGCACGGCGCCAGCGCCAACGGCTACATGGGCCACATCACCATCACCGCCGCCGACAGCACCGCCAGCCGGTAGGGGGCGACGTCTGTCATTGCGAGGAGCAGAGCGACGTGGCAATCCCGCCGGAGTGGAGGCTTTGCCCCCGACGACGGGGATTGCTCCAACGAGATTGCCACGCTCCGCTCGCAATGACATGAAGGAACGGATGAAATGGACCTGATTGACGAGATTCTCGATAACGTGAAAACCATTGCGGTGGTGGGCCTGTCCGATAACCCGGCCCGGGACAGTCACGGGGTGTCGGCGTACATGCAGTCCCAGGGGTATCGCATCATCCCGGTGAACCCGGCGTTGCGGGGAGCCACGGTGCTGGGCGAGCAGTCCTATGCCGATCTGGAATCGGCGGCGGCAGCGGCCCAGGCGGCGGGTACGGAAATCGACCTGGTGGACGTATTCCGACGCAGCGAGTTCGCCGGCGCGGTATCCGACGATGCGGTCAGCATCGGTGCCCGCTACATCTGGATGCAGGACGGCGTGGTGGACGAAGCGGCGGCGGAACGTGCGCGCACAGCCGGTCTGGGCGTGGTAATGGACGACTGCATCCTGCGCCAGCACAAGCGGCGGAGGGGTTAGCACGAAGCAGTAATGGACACGGGAGTTAGTCATGGCAATGCAACAATCTTGGGTATCGAGGAATAATCGTTACATAATTCGACACCTAGACAAAACCATCAAAGCGGTTGGGGAAGCGACGTTCGACCGACTCGCTAAAGCTCGAAATGGCCCAGCTTGATACCCAATTAATGGGGCATTTCTGCAACTCAGACGTTTGATAGATGATGAGATGCCGATTTACGACGACTGGTCCGCTCTGTTCTACCTGTTGTGGTACCAACCCAGGCAAATCAACGTGGCATATCGTGCCATTAACGCGAAGGGGGGGTGGCAGAAGGTTGATAAATGCTTCGAATCTCCACTTGATCGACTTCGGCTGCGGGGCCCTCGCCATGCAATTCGGGATTGCGTTGGCGATGGCGGACGCGATTGATCGGGGCGATCCAGTCCCGACGGTGCGCGTGGATTCCATCGACGCGTGCGATGCCATGATCAACTTGGGACGGAATGTTTGGCAGGCATATATTGATTCGTTGGCTCAAGATCCGGGAATGGCAACACTGACCCAAGCCTGTGGTTTGTTGGATTGGCACACCAACAACACCGAGACCACAGAGCAAATTGTTCGGGCAATACCCAGACAAATTGGCGCCGAGGTTTGGCTCAGTGCCTTGCACACCGTGTATGATGAGAACATCACAGACGTAAGGGACTCGTTGGCAGAAATCGTGCGCCATCACGGACCAGACTTCGGATTTATCACCTCCACCGGCCGCAAAGAAGAACTCGTACACCAAGCTTGGCAACCGTTTCAAGACAACGGGTATCGAATGATAAGCCTTAACCCTCAGGACTTGATTGGGGGTCTAGAAGGCGAGTTACCGGAAACTACGGGATACCGAAGGAGTTTCGAGAGACGCTATAATCAGCGCGACCAGAGGTTGTGGGGAAGTACCATTGCCTTGTTGAACGGCGTAGTGGATTGCCAACCTCAACCTGCCCATTACCTCGTTTGCACTACAACATGAGGGTAATCTTGTGGAAGGGCTTCAAGGTAAACTCTTCAACGGGCATGCTAATGATCAAACCTCCGAACCCCATCTTTCAACGGTTGGTCAAACCGCCGTTTCCTACGCCCCAGCCCGCGCCATCCTGACCCGCGCCACCGGGTTCATGGACGCCTATGATTTCACGCTGAACCCCTACTCCGGCTGCTCCTTTGGCTGCACTTACTGTTACGCCGCCTTTTTCAGCCGCGATGTTGAGAAGCGAGATTCGTGGGGATATTGGGTCAACGTGAAAGAAAACGCCGTCGAGCTGATGGCGAAACGCAAGCCGGGCACCCTGGACGGCAAGCTCATCTATATGAGCAGCGTTACCGACCCGTATCAGCCGGTGGAGCGAGAGCTGAAACTCACCCGCGGCATCTTGGAAATCATGACGGAGCGGCACAAGCCTAAGCTAGTTATCCAAACCCGCAGCCCCGATGTCGTGCGGGATTGCGACCTGTTCCGCAAGATTGAGGAGAAGGGTGGCCGCGTCCAAGTCAATATGACCGTTACCACTGACGACGAGGAGATCCGCCGCACCTTTGAGCCGTTTTGCCCGTCCAATCCCGTGCGGCTACGTGCAATTAAGGAAGTGCAGGAAGCCGGGATTGATACCTGCATCACGATGACTCCGCTGCTGCTGGTGAACAACAATGGCGACTTTGCCGATGACCTGATTGGCACCGGCGTCGAGAAGTTTATCGCCCAGCCATTCCATTTCCGCCAGGGCAAGTTTCTGGCCGGCACGCGGGATGGGGCGTATGACCTGATGGCCGAAAAGCTAGGTTCTGTTGACATTTGATTATAATGGCCGTATGTCAAACATCAGACTATCACCAGAACAGTGGGCCAGGATTCTCGATTTCTTGCGTGGCTGCACCGGCCTGTACGTTGGCCAGGAAGCGGATTGCCGGCGTTTTGTCGAGGCCGTCTTATGGATTAATCGCTCTGGGGCCCAGTGGCGACTGCTGCCGGCCGAATACGGGAACTGGAACACCGTCTACAAACGATTCGCCCGTTGGACTGACCAAGGGGTCTGGGCACAAATGCATCAACATTGCTCCGACGATGCGGATCTGGAATACCTGATCATCGACAGCACGGTGGTTCGGGCGCACCCTTGCGCGGCAGGAGCTCCCCCAAAAAGGGTGGCCAGGCTGCCCAGGCCCTGGGCCGGAGCCGCGGCGGGTTCAGCGCCAAGATTCACGTGAGCGTGGACGGCTTGGGCAACCCCTTGCGATTCATCCTGACCGGCGGGCAACAGCACGACATCACCCAGGCGGAGGAGTTAATCGCCGGTTATGCTGGCGAGCACGTACTGGCCGACAAAGGGTACGATGCCCAGGAGTTTCGCCAGCACATCCTGGAACTGGGTATGATGCCGGTCATTCCGCCCCGCTTGAACCGCAAGGAACCCGCCGACTATGACCGGCATCTGTACCGGGAGCGTCATCTGGTCGAATGCTTCATCAACAAGATCAAGAACAAGATCAAGCACTATCGCCGGATCTTCTCCCGGTTTGAGAAGCTGGACACCAGATACCTGGGCTTCCTGCATTTCACCGCCGCTCTCATCTGGCTACGGTGAAATGTCAACAGAACCTAGGCTGCGGTCGGGACAATTTCGGCAACGAGTACCTGGAACGCTATCGGGAGTTTTTTGAGGTACTCAACAATAGGCTCCAGGACAACGGCTTGCCACCGCTGGGCGAGGGCAAAGGCGGGTTTGCTCCGCCGTTCTAGCTGATGCTTCATACCGGCAGCCTGCGGGTTCTAACTCGGTTGTCCTCCACAGTTGCAATGATGCCTCGGTCCACTTCTTCTTCCAGCGTCGGCAGCACGGACCCCAGGACCCGATTCACGTTCTCCACCCTCGAATCGGACAGCCGCAGCGTGATTAGTGATGGCTCGGCCTTGCCGGATAGGGCGACAATATCGGAGAAATCCAAATCTTGCGTCAATACTGCCCGTCCGAGTTCGATTGCCTTGGCAACGATGTCATCATCCGGCGCAGCAGCTGGCAGAACGGATGTCGCGCGGATTGCGTCATGCCCAAGGCGGTTCAGGTACTGAACTGTGGTGTGGGATATGTGCACATCGGCCAGCAGCCTCATTCGACTTGTAAAGTGCGGTCGCTGGCCAGCCACGCTCCATAAGTAGCGCACTGGTACACATCAGCCCTTTCCAAGTCGGGGTATTGCTGCTGGATGTCCTCAGCCGTATACCCGTTTCCCATTAGTTTGAGCACAAATTCCACCGTAATGCGCGTCCCACGCACGGTCGGTCGGCCCTGACATACACTTGGGATTATTGCTATGCGGTCGAAGTTCATAGATGCATTATAACCTGTCGTGGTTATAGGCGTTCTCGATTGGATGGCCACCGCCCGGCCCACCCACCGCCTTGACACCCCAAACCCGCCGGGCGTACTATGCGGCCATCAGAATGGTGGTTCCGTATGCTTTCGTGGTTAGTGCGTTGGTTGTCGCGGATTTCACCTGAAAAACTACTTATTTAGCCGGAAATCGTCAACCTTTTGTACAGGAGGTACACCTTATGCCCACCAACCAGGATATTGCCCTGATGGCGCACCTGATGCGTCGGGCCGGCTTCGGCGCTACCTACGCCGAGCTGGAAGAACGTGCCAGCAATGGCTACGAGGCCACCGTCGAAGAACTGCTCAACCCGGAAGCCCAGCCCGACCTGGAGATGGACATTCTGGAGCGCAAGTTCGTCGACTGGAAAGAGATGAACGCCCTGGAAGTCAACCAGGCTTATCTTACCTACCGGATGATCAACACCAAGCGGCCTTTGCAGGAAAAGGTTGCCCTGTTCTGGCACGGCATACTCTGCACCGGCAACTCCAAGTGCGAGCATGGCCGACAGATTCAGCTCCAGCTGGATATGTTCCGCCAGATGGGCATGGGCAACTTCGGCGACCTGCTCAAGGGCCTGGCCCGCGACCCGGCGATGGTGTTCTACCTGGACAACTGCATGAGCCACAAGGGTTCCATCAACGAGAACTGGGGACGGGAGCTGCTGGAGCTTTTCTCCCTCGGCGTCGGCATGGACGGCCACGCCAACTACAGCGAGGATGATGTCAAGGAAGCGGCCCGCGCCTTCACCGGCTGGACCATCACCAACGCGGTGCCGCGCTATCCCTATGGTCGCTACGAAGCCGGCTTCATCTACAATCCCTACGACCACGACGAAGAGGAAAAGACCTTCCTGGGCGAGACCGGCAACTTCAACGGCGACGACATCGTCGAAATCATCGCCCGCCAGCCGTCGGCGGCACGCTTCGTGTCCCGCCACCTGTACAACTTCTTCGTCGCCGACGAAGTGCAGGTGCCGGCCTGGCAGAACACCCCGCCGCGGGATCCGGAAGCCATCGCCCTGCTGGAGCAAACCTACTTCGACTCCGGTTTCAACCTGACCGCCATGCTGCGCGTGCTGTTCAACTCCGACTTCTTCAAGGACGCCCGCTTCGAGAAGGTTAAGAGCCCGACCGAAGTGGTGATTGGCACGATGCGCCTGGTGCGGGACTTCACGTCGCCGAGGCTGGGCCTCAACCCGTTATCCAATACCATCCGCTACATGGGCCAGGACCTGATGAATCCTCCCACGGTGGAGGGTTGGCACACCGGCGCCGAGTGGATTGACTCGGGCACGCTGGTAGAGCGCATCAACTTCGCCGCCGACCAGGTGGGCAACACCAGCCTGCCGGGCGTCCGCGACATCGTGGCCCGGTTGGGTGAAGAGGAAATCGCCGGCGCCGATAACATCGTCGACCGCTGCCTGGAGATGATGGGCGCCTACGAGCTGGCGCCGGAGACCCGCGACCAGTTGATCGCCTACGCCGGCAACGCCGGCGGCGTAACCCCCGGGACGCCTGAGTATTCGGAAACGGTTGCCCAGACGTTGCAGCTCATCGTGAGCACACAGGAATACCAGTTCGCCTAACGGGAAACATCCAGTCGCCCGCTACACCGGGCGACGCCGTTTCCGATCCGTTTTCGTCACAAGGAGAAACGAGATGACTGCAACCAAGAAAGACCCGGTGCTGGTGGTACTCCAGCTTTCCGGTGGCAACGACGGGATGAATACCGTGGTGCCCCACGGCGACCCGCTGTACTACGACAACCGTCCCTCCGTGCGCGTGCCCGAGGGGCAGGCCTTGGACATCGACGGATACATCGGCCTGAATCCCAACATGGGGCCCATGAAGCGGCTCTACAATGAGGGCAAACTGGCCATCATCCAGGGCGTGGGCTACGCCAACCCCAACCGCAGCCACTTCCGCAGCATGGACATCTGGCATACCTGCGAGCCCGACAAGCAGGGCACCGAAGGCTGGCTGGGTCGCGCCATCCGCGAGATTGATCCCACCAAGGAAAACGTCCTGACCGGCGTGAACTTCGGTCGCGGACTCCCCCGGGCGCTGGCCGCTCCGGGCGTTCCGGTAGCCTCGGTGGGCAACCTGGCCACCTATGGCGTACTCACCGGCATCGACGCCGAAGACCAGCGGGTGGACGCGCTGGACGTCTTCTCAAAGATTTATTCGCCCACCATTGGCCGTAGCTCGGTGGTGGATTACCTGTCCCAGACCGGCATGGACGCCCTCAAGGGCGCCGACATCCTCAGCACCGCCCCCGAGATGTATACCTCCTCGGTGGAGTACGGCGGCGACGTGGTTGGGCAGTACATGAAGAACATCGCCCAGGTGCATCTGGCCGGCTTCGGCACCCGGATTCTGTACACCACAGCGCCCTACAACAGCTTTGACACCCACGCCGGTGAGCTGGCCGCCCACGCCAAACTGTGGTCGGACACCTCCAACGCGGTGGCGGACTTCTACGACGACCTCAAGGAGCACAACGCCAGCGACAACGTGGTGCTGCTGGTATTCACCGAGTTCGGTCGGCGCGTCCATGACAACGGCTCCGGCACTGACCACGGCAGCGGTGGCGTGGCCTTCGTGGTCGGTGATGCCGTCAAGGGCGGCCTCTACGGAGAATATCCTTCGCTGGAGGAGGACAAGCTGCTGGAAGGCGACCTGCAATTCAACACCGACTTCCGCAGCATCTACTCCGACCTGCTGGAAGGGCACCTGGGTCTGGACGCCCAGCCGTTGGTGAACGGGACGTTCGAGAAATTCAACTTGGTGTAATCGAAAGCAGCCGGGCGGTTGCCCAAGAGGGTCACCGCCCGGATTCTGGGGCGGCGCATAGTCGCTCTGCCCAGCATCGCCACCGTGCTAACGGAGGAATACCAATGACTACTACGACCCAACGGACGGGATTGCCCACGCTGGAAATCTCGTTGCATTACAGCCACACCATCGGGCGCGCCGAGTTCTCGGGACCCGGCTTCCGCAACCCGACGGCCATGGCCCGGGGCGAAGGCAACATAATGTACGTGGCCAACCGCTCCTACGATTACCGTCCCGACGGCAAGCGCATCACCATGTGCACCGTTGACGAAGAATTCATCAGCGAGTTTGCCAAGGGCGTGTTCGAGCAGGGCGACGGCGAATCCGTCGCCACCGACGGCGCCATCATCTGGCCCACCGCCATTACCGTGGGCCCCGACGAGAACGTCTACCTGGCCGACGAGAATCTGAACCGCATCAGCATCTATTCGCAGGACGGCGAGTACCTGTCCAAGTGGGAGCGACCCGGCAACGGCGACGGCGAGTGGGATAACCCCAGCGGCCTGGTCTTTGGACCCAACGGAAACCTCTACCTGGTGGACTCCAACAACCATCGGGTGCAGATGCTCACCAAGGACGGCGATTACGTGGGCCAGTTTGGCGAGTTCGGTACGGGCGACGGGCAGTTCAACATGCCCTTCGGCATCGACGTCGACGGCTCCGGCAACGTCTACGTTGCCGACTGGCGCAATGACCGCATCCAGAAGTTCACCGCCGATGGACAGTTCCTGATGGCCTTCGGCGCAACCGGCGACGGTCCTGGACAGTTCAACCGCCCCACCGACGTGGCGGTGGACACCGAAGGCACGATTTACGTTGCCGACTGGAACAACGACCGGATGCAGATATTCCACCCCAACGGAGCCTACGCCGGCATGACCTACGGCGAGGGCACCATTTCCCAGTGGGGCATGGGCAAGCTGGACGCGAATCCCGAGATGTGGGAAGAGCGTAAGATTTCCCAGGGTCTCGACCGGGAGAAACAATTCTGGGGCCCCATCGCCGTGGAGTGCGACGATGAAGGCAGGGTCTTCGTGGTGGAGACGGCCCGCTCCCGGATCCAGGTGTTCCACAAGCAGGACGCCGTGTTCTTTGGAGTCAACGAGCGCGTGTCGGGCGGCGGCGGTCGTCTGTAAGACGCCACCTTGCTGCCGGCGAGTTCAGCCTGAACCCGACCGGATCGGCAACGCCAACAATCACCGGTAAACCCATCCCTGCCGTGATGGTATACTATCCGGCAGGGATGACCCTGTTAAGGAACTGAATTTGACTACTCAGGAACATCTGGCAGCCCGATTGAAGCCTCTGGGCATCCGGCTCACGCCGCAGCGTCTGGCCATTGCTGAGGTCGTGGTCAATTCCGCAGACCATCCTACGGTGCGGGATATCTTCGAGCGCGTCAGGGATTTCTTCCCCTACGTGACGCTGGCTACCGTCTACTCGACGCTGGGCCTGCTCGAGCAAGCGGGCATTGTTCGAGAACTGCCGTTCCAGAAGCAATCGCGCTACGACGCCAACCTCTCCCCCCACGCCAACCTGGTCTGCCTGGGCTGCGGCGGGGTGGTTGATGCCGAGGTCGGCCAGGACAAAGTGGCCGAGCTGGAGCACGCGGTGAGCCGCAACACGCAATTCCAGGTGTCGTCCCAGCGGGTGGACTTTTACGGCTATTGCGAAGGGTGCGCCCAGAGCAACTAGCTCCGGCCAGTCGGGCGAGCGCGCCGCAGCATGATTATCTATATCTCTTACCAGGACCCGAAGCGGTCCCCCGTGCGAATCGCGTTGGGCGTCGCGGCCATCGTGCTCGCCCTGCTGGTGATTGCCGCCGTCGTGTCCACCGTGGTCTGGTGGCTCAATAACGATCCGGACCCGACGCCGACGTCGTCGGCTGCCGCAGACTTGCCGGACGATGCCGTGCCTTTGCAGGAGGCAATCCCTACTCTGTACCAATCTGACACCAACACCATCTTCTTGGTGGACATTAGCAGTAGCATGATGAGAGACGGCAAACTGGACACCCTCCGGTTGTCCTTGGCTAACGTGGTCATCCCTTACGTCGATCCTGACGCTGAAGCCGAGGTCACCGTGAACAGCCGGGCGGCGCTGGTGACCTTCGCCGGCGATTCCGAACCGGTCATTCTCTTCTCGTCCCTGGAAGACTCTGCGGTTCAGAAAGAATGGCTGCAAACCGTGGGCGGCCTGGAAATCAGGAACGATGGAACGTTCATCTACGATGCCATCGTTAGTGCCCATGACATCCTGGTTCATACCGACGACGATACCCGACGCAACGTAATTGTACTGCTCACCGACGGACTCGACGGAGCTACTGAGCCTGGTCGACAGATCATCACCAGCGAAACCAGCCGGGACGAAGCGATTGCCATATTGGCTACCAGCACGGTGCACGAACTCACCCTGCACACCATCGGCTTCGGCGCGGAAGCGGACCACTTTTCCCTGCAAGTCCTGGCGGCGGCCACCGGCGGCGACTACATCTACGCCAGTCGCGATTGATGCAGCCGACGGCAGTCGTCACGGAGCCGGAAGGTCGGCCATCTGCTGCCGATATCCGAACCCGTCGGACCCGGTAAAGGTTCCCGAGGCGGATCGAGAGGGAACCGTTGGCCTACCTGTCGCGGGTCAGCCTCACCAACTACCGCACCTTCCGGGAGGCTGCGTTCGACCTTCCGCCGGGTGTATCCGTGTTTCATGGCGCCAATGGTGAGGGCAAAACGGCGGTGCTGGAAGCCGTCTACACGCTGGCGGTAGGACGCTCTTTCCGCACCGAACGGGAGCGGGAGGTGGTCAACTTCGACGCTGCGCGCAACGCGGAGGCTGCCTACGTCGAGGGCGCGGCGGAACGGGACGGGCAGGCAATTACCGCAGTGGTTGGTTATCTGCCCGGCAACGATCCCCAGACGGCGGGTCCCGACGCCTGCTCGGACGGCCCGGCGGCGGGAATTATGCCGGCGGTACGCAAGCAGATTCGGGTGAACCGTCAGCCGAGCACCGCGTCCAACCTGCTGGGGCGTATTGGCGCCACGCTGTTCTTTGCCGATGACGTGAACTTGGTGCTGGGCCCGCCGGCGGAACGGCGGCGCTACCTGGACGTCCTCATCAGCCAGGCCGACCGGTATTACCTGACGGCGCTGCAACGATACCAGGCGGCGCTGCGGAACCGGAACGGTCTGCTGCGCAGGCAGCGCGAGGGTCGCGTGGAACCCGACGAAATGCGCTATTGGGACGATCAGCTGGTGGCCGCCGGGTCGACGCTGGTCCAGGGCCGGGCGGCGGCGCTGGAGTACCTGGCGACGGCAGCGGACGAAGTGCAGCGGAGTCTGGCCGATGCGCCGGCTGCGTTGCGGCTCGTCTACCAGCCTCGGGTGCCGGCCCATGGTTCGGCGGAGGATACGGCGTCGGCCTTTCGGGAGGAACTGGAGAGATCAGCAGCGCGTGAACAGGCCACCGCCACGACGGTGGTCGGTCCGCATCGGGACGATTTCATCATCCTGGCGGGCGGGCGGCTGGGCAACTCCTACGCCTCCCGAGGTGAGGCTCGCACCATCGCGCTGGCCCTGCGGCTGGCCGAGGCCGACTACCTGGCGCAGGTGCGGCAGGACGATCCGATAATCCTGCTGGACGACGTGCTGTCGGAAATGGACGCCAACCGTCGGGAGCGCGTCCTTGACCAGGTTGCCATCTATCGCCAGGCCCTGATCACCACCACCGATGTCGAGCCGGTGCGGGCGCATTTCGGCGACAACGCAGCGTATTTCCACGTATCCGGAGGGGTGGTAACTCGCCGGACATAGCGCACTTCGGCGTTTAGACTGTCATTGCGAGCGCATCCTTCGACAAGCTCAGGATGAGCGGGTGAGAAGGCAGGATGAACGGGATTGCCCAAGGACGTTAGAGTTGGTAACCTGCAAAACAGCAGGAGGATTCCCTAGGGCGTGTTGACATTTAGATTCGAGCCGATTCCTAAACTCGCCGTGAACGCCACTTGAATTACCGCCATTCCGCTAACATCGCCTGGCGTTCCTCCCTGTCGGCATTGCGCCAACGTTCGGCACGCGCTTCTTTCTCTTGGTTCGCAACTTCAACCGCTGCTTGTTCCCCCGCTTTTTGTGCGTCCATGTAACGGTTCCATGCGATACGAGCACCGTCATGCCCTTCGAGGACATATCCGTGGGGTGGGCGAAGTCTGCTCCAACCAGGGCCACACGCAAAGCAAAGGTGCCAAGATGGTAGCCGTGGGTCGGTGCAACCGCAGGCGCACCCGCAGGGCACTGCAAGCCGCCAGAAACAGTTGCCGCAAGTTTCGTAATCGTCATGGATTACGAGGGGGTTGGGGCTGGCGAATCCACCGGGCACACTGGTCATGCAACGACCACAACCGCAGCAACGCCGATGGTTAATGCCGAATTCGCTACGGTCGTGAATCACATCACCACATTGCAAGCAAAGGTAAATGCAGTCCGATCCATAGCGCAGATAAATCCTGCCAATTAGGGCGTCTAGTGGTGCTATTTTCCGAATGGTTATTGTTCTTCTCAATCGTTTCGACGCTCATGTCATGGTACTACCAGCCACCACCGTAAGTAAACGGGAACTCACCGTCCTGCGTCATAGGATCAGTGAGTGCAGAAATCGTTATACGGGGTCTGCAAGTTAAGAGCAGCATAAATCTCGAAGACTGCCTGGGTCGCACAACACTTGATTTCAACTGCCCTGATTTCCATGTTCCTGACGAGCGTCTGCTGCTCGTCAAATTGGGGTCTATAGTCTCTGTCCAGTTGCGCTCTGGTGAGAGGACCCAACCCCAAGTATTCTATCGTCATCAGGGACGCCAACGGTGCTTCGCTGGGGCGCCCCGCGCGATGTTGCCGAATCCGTCTCCTGATGTCCTGCTTAGAATGCGGGCCGACACGACCAACGTACTTCGCCTTGCCGTCTTGATAAAAGACGTACACGCCGCATTGTAAGTCGAGATTCTGCAATGTCTCATTGCTGTATGCGGTGCTCCCCTTGAGTTGTTCTAAAAGTGGCTTCATCTGACTGTTGATTTCTGCGAACGTCTTGGTCTCCACGGTGGTTCCCTCCCTACCTTTGTTCAGCGGGACCTGCCCGCTGGCCGCCGCCGTTTAGCCCCGACTGGATGCGCCTTCCTCGTGCCAGGCTTTGGCGTCGGTCGTGGCGCAACCAACTTCCTGACTACGGCCTTCGTCACACTCGTCACGTTGGTGTTGGGCAAATGGTTGGTTCGCCGGCCTGCGGTTATGGCCTCTCTCAAACGTGTCGTTTTCATGGCAGCCATCAAAAAACTCCCCCCCGAAAACCGGCGGAGGAAGTCTTGATGACGCCCGGACTGCACTGGTAGAATACCAACGCCCAGGGACGTTCCGAGTGCCTGCTCTGTCCAGGTGTTCGGCGTAGGCCCCGCTGTTTGAAGCAGCGGGGCCTACGTGATTTAGATTTGCCAGAATGCTATCACGGTGGCCTGGGGTAGCACAATGACGCGGGTTTACGACGCCACCCGCTCAAAGGGTAGCCGGTAGCGACAGGCCCCGCAGGTCAGTTGACCTGCGGGGCCTTCAAAGATTGCGGTAGTGTATCCGTTTGAAATTCACGAGTTTGCGGTTCGCTTCTGGTAAGTGCCGCGTGGCTGGGGCTGCGGGAAATGCCCAGATGCTAAATCAGACAGCCAAGCCATATCATACACACGGTCCGTGAGTCCCGCCGCCATCGCCGGCGTGGTCTTGTAGCCGTTGTTCCGCTTGGTCAACGTCGAATGCGGACGGCAGAAGTTGTAGTACGTGAAGTACAGGGCTTGGGCATAGTAGTGGTTCTCGTACTTTTTGCTGAATGCGTTGGTGAGCCGAGTGAACCGCCGCATACTCATCCGCATGGTCAAGTTGTGGCGTTCGACATGGGATGTACTGATGAGCCGCTCATCGGGGTCGCCAACCACAACTTCCTGACGAGTTCCCACGCATTCCGAAGGTGAATACCGCCGGGCTTCTTCACGCGGCGCATCCGCGTAGATTTTGATTGACTGCGCGAAGTCCACGTTGCCGCCAAACGCACCTTCCACGGCTTCGGGGTACGCACTCAACCCATCCGTCGTCAGCTGGAATCGGTTTGCCGTCCGCGCACGAAGGTCGTCCATCAAGTCCAGGTCTGTCGCCCCGTCTCGGCTGGTACTCACCGCCCATGAAATGAGCAACTTGGAGTCCGAGTCGATGGCCGTCCATGTCCACACGTCACCGGCTTCGTCGGGGGCCGCTACTGCGTGCTCCACATTACGGCGTTTGGCGTACAGGAACGCCCATATCTCATCGCACTGGACGACTTGGGCCGGAACGTCCCGCACGTGCATGTCGTGGTAGTCGATGCAGGCTTTCCCTGCCGCCACCACCACGCGCTTG
This sequence comes from Dehalococcoidia bacterium, assembly GCA_965220105.1. GTDB lineage: Bacteria > Chloroflexota > Dehalococcoidia > Lucifugimonadales > UBA3495 > Bin87. Next base: position 2,351,354 of record OZ244811.1, read on the forward strand.
ACAGTGTTGATGCCACAGTTCTCAATCCGCGTGATGGAGCGCATGGACGTGCCTTCCACCAGCATATTCAGGATGCGGATTTGCTTGTCGGGCGATATTCGATTGACCATAGCCGGATTTTAGTCGTATCCGGCTGCATTGTCAAGCATTATCGGCGTTTGAAATATCGCCGTTCGTCAGCGCGGGCCGGGCCTGCGCATACGCAGCAACCCACGACCGACCAGCCTGCCGGGTTCGTGGCCGGCGGCAGCAGACGTTTGCTGCGATGAACTTTGCTTGAAGGTCCGCAGTTTGCGTTTGTAATCCCAAAACTCCTTCACGGCGAACACCCCAAAGACCAACCCCAGTACCACGGTCGCTATCATCGTGCTCAACATACCGATCTGCAACGGTTGGCTGATGTTGTTGTTCAGAGCGAACAATAGGCTGACCGATATAGCGAGCGTTACGCAACTGCTGGCGAGTCCTGTAAACACCGACCGCATCCCGGAAGCAAAAAAGTCCAAGTCCTGCTCGGTAATTTGATACATTACGACCTGACCCGGATGTACCGTGACGGACGCTCCTGTAGCACCCAAGACGGTGGTCTGCGAGTTGCTTTGGTCGTTCTCCAGCATGTTGGTCAGTATTGCAAGATCATACCCTCGGCAAACCTAGTTCGTCCGCCACGCCAAGCGAAAACAGATTGAACATCATGCTGTACCCACACGTTTCACACACGAGAACAGCAAGGGGGAACGAGACGTTCATTTCGCTCAACGGTTGTAGGTCATTGGATTGGTTCGTGGCAAGTAGCACCCCCCGGTACTCCTGTACCTCCCACTCGCTATCCAACGAGACAGGACAGGTCAGCACGCGCCCGCCGATCTTGTCTTGTATGGCATCGACAACCATGCTGGTGTAAGAATCCGTCCCTGTCCTGGACATCGTTGTAACCATTTTTTATCCTTCTCTCCGATGATCAGAATCAGGCAGATGTTACGCTACCGCCGAATCGTCGGCTCCCTTTCCCCAGCGGGCGTTGGCGGCGCGGGTCGCTATCTCGGAACGCTGGGCAGGCGTCAGAGCCTCGGCCCTGGCCTTGCCGCCCTTCTTCCCGCCTTTGCTCCGATTCGGGGTGGGCTCCAGCTTTTCGACGTATTCTTCGTCGATGTCGCCAACTGCCACTCTCGCGGCCATGATGCCGGCCTCAATTGGGTTTGCCGGCCGTTTTTCGCCTTTGGGTCCTACGGGCATGAGTTTTACCTCGGTAGGGTCAAGAAGTTCATGTGCGTCATGGTACTGATAGCATGAGTGGGGTGAGTGGGATAACGCATATCATTATACCCGTTCCATTACCCTGTCAACATGGCCCGCGTCAATCCCGTGGATGCTTGGCTATTTCAAACGGATACACTACCAAGATTGCCGCCGGGTTGCGGCTCATCGCTGCGTCCGACTATACTCTTAAACGACTCGGCAGGTTGGTTCCTTCTTTCCAGGGACGAATCAACCCACCGAACAGACCGAGGCGGCTCACGCCGTCTCTACGTGGGGCCGTAGTTCAGTGAGAGAACATCCGCCTGAAAAGCGGAAAGCGGGGGTTTGAATCCCCTCGGCTCCACGTCGTTTAACTTTATGGGGTCGGACAACCAAAAACAACTGACGGGACTTGACGACCACACCCATCACCGAAACAGGAGCGCAATATGCCAACGGAACCGTTCAACGGAAAAATTGACGGATACGACCTGATGAAGACGATTCAGCATTGGGAAAACGCTGCCGAAGAGCTGCAACGTCAACTGTCGGACGTGCAACAACGGCTGGCAACGGCCCAGCGCAACGCGCAGGGGTGCCGTGCCGCAATGGAACTGTGCAAAGAACTGGTCGATGAACCCAATCCCGCGTATGGGATTCACGGACATCTCAGTCCTGGTGACGTAGGGCATTGCAAAACCCAACTGGAGGCGGCGGCAGAAGTCGCACGGCAGACTGGCGGGGTCGTAAAACTGGCCGACCTCGGCAAGTTGCTGTACGACACGGGGAAATGGAAAGCCGCTGACCACAACAGCATCAAGAGGTCTCTGCACGGCCAATTCAACATGAGCGACGATTGGCAAAGGGAAGGTGAACGAACAGGTATCTACCGGTTGGTGACCTACACGGACGAATCAGGAGGTAGCAAATGGCCCGCAGAATCCTCTCCGAGCGGCGATGGCGACGCATCGCCCCACACCTACCGGGCAAACGGGGAGACCGTGGCCGCAGAGGGGCGAATAATCGCCTGACGGTGGAAGGCATATTGTGGATAGCCCGCACTGGCGCCCCGTGGCGCGACCTGCCCGAAGAGTTTGGCAAATGGAACTCCGTGTACCGGCGGTTCCGTCGCTGGGCTCTGACCGGCGCACTGACACGATTATTTCAACTGATAATGCTGGAATTGCTCGACCTGCGTGTCGTCATGGTGGACGGCACATTCATCAAGGTGCATCAGCACGGCGCCGGTTCCCCAAAAGCGGGCGCCCCCCGGGTGGCGAGGCCATAGGCCGCGGGCGCGGAGGGCTGACGACAAAGATACTGGCGGCGACGGACAAAAACGGGAACCTCATCCGCTACCTGTTATTACCGGGCAATGCCGGTGAATCGCCAGGGCTGGAACCCCTGACGGACGGCATTGCCACCAAAGGCAGCATGGTCATCGCTGACAAAGCCTATGACTCGGACAGTATCCGCAAATCCCTGGCTGCACGTGGGATTATAGCGGTCATCCCGTCGCGGGTAAATCGTATCGTTCAGCATCCGCTGGATGTGGTCGCCTACAAAACCCGCCATCTGGTGGAAAACTACTTCGCCAGAATCAAGCAGTTCCGGCGCATCGCCACGCGCTACGAGAAGACCGACACCAGTTTCGCCGGGATGATTGACCTGGTGGCGACGGTCATCGCCATCATGCCTGGTCGCAACCGTGGACGGCGCAACGCCGCTGACAAATGTGCGCTTGACCCATCCGCCGTAGCGGTAGTACCGTGACGACGCCACGGCAGTTTTAGTCGCCCCCTCCGCAGCGGAGGACGGACGCAAGTGTTTCAGCAGGGTATGGCTCCGTGCCTCCTTGCGGCATTTGCGTTCGGACTAGGCTGCTGTGGCAAGTCGCCAAATCCTGCATCCGCAAGGGGGTTCCAATGTGCGAAACTGCCAGAGTCAACAGGAAGTGGGGAGTAGTCAGCATCGCCGGCGGCGGCCTACTGGTGGTCGCGACTGCGGCTGCCGCAGGGATGGGCGTCAGCCCGTCATCGGCCCCGGTGCTCGGATTGGAGGTGCTGTGGGGTGGTTGGCTTGCTTATAACGTGCTGTGGTGCGGTCTGGACTTTGTTCATCTGATATCGCTGCCAGACGTATGCCCTTGCGACCCGCCTCAGCCGGCCGAGGCTACTGCGGTGAAGCGCAGTTGGGCGCGCGCCGTAATCGTTGCCGTTGCCATAGCGTGCTACTCATTGGCGTTGGCACAAATCCACCCATGACCAAGCACCCGTGCCGCCAAGAAATCGGCCCGCCCTCTCTATCAGGGTGGGCCTCGATTATCACCGGAGTCATAATCGCCTCAACTCGTCGGGTCTAAATGTCAACACGCCCTATGACCACCCAACAGTATCAACAGGCCAGCGAGCGCTTTCTGGCCCAAGCCAGACAGGAACTAGCCACCGGCGACCTGCCGCAGGCATCCGAGAAGGGATGGGGCGCCACCGCCCAAATCCTCAAGGCCGTCGCCGAACAGCGCGGCTGGGAACACCGCCGGCACCGACACCACCTCGTCACCGTCAGCCGACTCCGGGCTGAGACCGGAGCCGGAGACATACGCCGCCTGTTCAACACAGCCAGCGCCTTGCACGAGAACTTCTACGAGAACACGATGCCGGCTTTCGAAGTCGCAGAAGGGCTCGACGACGTAGCAGCCCTGATGGACAAACTCATGCCATTGCTGAATCAAAAATAACCCCCCTCTCCCTTGATGGGAGAGGGTTGGGGTGAGGGTGGAAATCCCCCCCAATTGTCATTGCGAGCGCAGCGCGGCAATCTGGTTGCGGTTGAGCACCCGTTGGCAAAGCACCTGGCGAATATCGGGCGAGAGGTGGCGTAGCGGGGGAACGACCTCTCACCCCAGCCCTCTCCCACAAGGGAGAGGGAGTTTTTACACACCCTCTAATCTAGGCTTTACGCAATTCAAGCGGCGTAGGCAAGGGAATCTACAAGTCGGTGGTACAGTGCGACCGGGAGTTCCTGAATGTCGGGGTCAGCGACCGACAGTGAGAAACCTTCCGACGCCAGCCACAGGTGGCGACGCGCCAGGGCGATGGCATCCACGAAGGTCGGCGACGGTTTGTCGTACCAAGCGGCCTTGCGCTGGGTCATGGGGCGCCGTTTCTGCAACGCGTGGGCGGCCAGGGTGGTCCAGGAGAAGAGTCCCAGTAGGGCGGGCGTGGTGCGGGCGATGGCGAGATCGGACCACTGGCGTTGTGTCTCCACACCCAGATGGGTTCGTACCTCGTGGAAGGTGACCTCCAGTTGCCAGCGCAGTACAAACCATTCCAGGATCTGGGTCGGGTCCGCCGCCGGGTCGGTACAGAGCAGGGCCTGAGTGGCGAAGGAGCCCTGGGGGTCTCGGATCAGCACCCAGCGAATGAGGACGGGGGGCTTGCCGGAGCGGTACCAGACCGCCGTCTGGGAGGTGAGTTCCACGGCGCGGGTGATGCCGTCGTACCAGGCCACCTCGGCGCTGGCCCAAGTTACATCCGTCTGCGCAAGGAAAACTTTCAGCGGCGGCCGCCGCGGGCCCTTCAATGGCGGGCGACCGTTCTGGCCAGGTTGACGGGGTGGCGCTGGCGCATACAGGGCGGCGTCCAGACGCAATCTGGCGATCAGGGTAACGGGTTCACGGAGGGACTGGCAGCAGTGGAGCAAATCCAGCACGGCATAGCTGTTGTCGCCCACCAGCGCCAGGGGTCGGTGGGGCAGCCAGCGGCGCAGTTGCATGACCATCTGGCGGGCCCAGTCGGTGAGCTTCTTGTGCTGGCGTCCCTGCTGTTGGTAGTAACGGGTCGAAGGCGCCAGCACCGTGAGCGCCGGCAAGGCCCAATGGCGTCCGGCCCATGGCACGTGGCCCAGCCACATCAGGGAGATCCAGCGCAAACCGCTGGCCTTGACCACCTGAGACCGGCTGGAACGCACCGGGTCGCGGTAGATGGCCCGCGCCCTGATCTTGGCGCCGCGACGCCGTTCCAGGGTCTCGTCGATGCCGAAGATCAGTGGGCCGTCGCCACCATCCAGGTGCTGGAGCAACAGCGCCAGCAGGATGCGCGCTGCCTGGCGGGACGACCACACCGCCCGATTGAGCACCTCGTGGTAGCGGGCGTAGTCGCGCTGGTCGCTGCGGCCCATGACGCGCAGTGCCGCCGCCACGGTGCGTTGGCCCGGGGTCAGGATCGCGCCGACCAGCAGCAGTTGGGCTTTCCGCCAGGTTGGGCTCGTAAACAGCGTTGCGAAGGGAACGAGAACGGCTACAATGGCATCGGGCAGGGTGAGCATGGCTGGGCCTTTCCGTTGAAAGTGGGGTCAGGCCAGCTTACCCTGTCTTTATACTTTTTCTAAATTATGCGTAAAGCCTAGCTAATGACAGCAATAACCCCTTCTCCCTTGATGGGAGAGGGTTGGGGTGAGGGTGGAAATCCCCCCACCTTGTCATTGCGCGCAAAGCGTGGCAATCTCGTAACGTTCAAAGCAGCCAATTTTTGCCGGGCAGGAAATATGCACAGCATCCAGGCCGCCGCCGACGTCTTGGCGACTTCCCAACATGCCATCGCACTGACCGGAGCGGGGTTGTCCGTGGAGAGCGGCATCCCGTCTTTCCGCGGGCCGGACGGTCTGTGGACTCGATACGGGCAACCCCGCAACCTGTCCTACGGAGAGTTTGCCGGCGATCCGCAGGGTTGGTGGGAACGCCGGCTGCGTGACGAGGTGACGCCGGGCAATCCAACCTACGACCTGAAAGACGCCGTGGATCACGCCGAACCCAACGCCGGACACCTGGCGCTGGCCGACCTGGAAGCGCGGGGCGTACTGAAGGGCGTTATCACGCAAAACGTGGATGACCTGCACCGGCGGGCCGGCAGCAGGGCTCTCCTGGAGATTCACGGCAACCGCAACTTCCTGCGTTGCGTGGGTTGCGGGCGGCGCTGGCCCCGTGGCGAGGTACTGATTTCCGACCTGCCGCCGGTTTGCACGGGGTGCGGCGGCGTAATCAAGCTGGACACCGTGATGTTCGGCGAATCCATCCCCCGCACCATCCTGGACGCCTGCTTCGCCGAGGTGCAGCGGTGCGACGCGATGCTGCTGGTGGGAACGTCGGGAACGGTGAATCCGGCGGCCCAATTCCCGGCCCTGGCGCGGGAGTTGGGGGCCAGGATTATCGAGGTCAACCCGGGGCCGACGCAGCTGACTCACCTCGCCCACCTGGCCATCACCGGGCCAGCGGGGGAAATGCTGCCGCAAATCGCCGCATCGGTGCTCGCCAGGCTGGAGGGAGCCGCATAGCAGCCGGGAGTAGAATTGGGCCCGTGCCCACGCCCCTGCAATTGCGAAGAGCGTAGCGACGTGGCAATCTCGTTCTCGCAACGACGACTGTTGCCCCGTCGAGATTGCCGCGCTGCGCTCGCAATGACAAGGTGGGGCGGCCTCCTGGCCCGGCGCAAAACTCGCTAATCAGCCAATTTGTCATTGCGAGGAGCGTAGCGACGTGGCAATCTCGGCAACGGATGCACTGTCATGGCCAAGAACGTAGCGATGGGGAAACTCATAGGAAGACATGGGACAAGCCATTAGCAACTGGTTCCGGTCGTTCGGAGAGGCCATTATCGCCGTCAACGTGTCGTGGTTCGACCTGATGGTCAGCGGCATAATTCTGGCGGTGGCAGTCGTCATCGCCCTGCTGTTCAGCAAGGTGATTTTCCCGCTGTTGGTTCACGTGTCGAACTTCACATCCGGCGACTTGGACGACCGCGTCATTGCCGCATCCCATACCCCGTTGATGGTGTACATCGTCCTGATCGGTTTGTATCTGGCGATAACCGCTCCCCTCTCGCTGCCGCCCACGGTTCAGGACGTGGTGAACAAGGTCGCCGCATTCATCGCGGTGATTAACGGCGCCATCCTCATTAACGCCGTCGGCTCCGCCACCTTGCGGTGGTTGCAGACCCATCTGCAAGCCACCAGCGCGGCCAGCACCGGCAGCTGGGCGCTGCCAATTGCGCGACGCGGAATGGTCATCGTCGTTTTCGCCATGGCCGGCATGGTGTCCCTGGACATAGTGGGCATCAACATCAGCCCGCTCATCGCCGGCCTGGGCATCGGCGGACTGGCGGTGGCCCTGGCGCTCCAGCCGACGCTCAGCAACCTGTTCGCCGGCACTTACGTAATCACCGAGGGGGTGGTCAGTCAGGGCGATTACATCGAGATGGAGGGTGGCGTCAGCGGCTACGTGGTGGACGTCAACTGGCGTAGCACCCGGCTGCGTACCTGGTCCAACAACCTGGTCATCATCCCCAACTCGCGGTTCGCCGAGACGATTATCACCAATTACAGCAAGCCGGACGCCCACGTGAACGTGTACCTGACCTGCGGAGTGGCCTACGAAAGCGACCTGCAGCTGGTGGAGGTAGTGGGTCAGGAGGTGATGCAGCGGGTGCTCGAGGAGCATCCGGGCGCAGTGCGTTCGTACGGGGCCTACTTCGGCTACGACGCCTTTGGCGAGAGTAACATTGACTTCTGGCTGTTCATGCAGGCGCAGGACCGGCTGGCCAGCTTCGAGGTTCGCAGCGAGCTGGTGAAGCAGCTCCACGCCCGCCTGAACGCCGAGAGCATCACGATCAACTACCCGGTGCGGACGCTGCACTTCCCCGAGGGCTGGGCGTCGCCGGATGGGTTGCCCATGCCGGCGGGCGCGTTGGCCGCCCGGGAGTCGGCGATGCCGGCGGTCACCGAGCACGCCGTGGCGGCGGACACGCCGGTGGCCGAGAGCGGCGGAGGCGAAGGGCCGGGTGGAGACGGGCCGACGTAAGGGTTGGCTTTTCCTCCAGCCCCCTTCCACCGCGTACACCATTGCCAGTAAAACCGCCACCGCTGTTATGGATGGTTGCGATTATGTCGGAGAGGCCGGCGTATTCCGATCCGACGTGAAGTCCCCGCCTGACACCGCAGATCCGCCCGTCATCAATGCTGCAATGGCGCCCAAAAGCGGCGGTACGCCCCCGCAAATCAATGCAAAGGGCAGAACATTAAGCGAGCTAGGGCCGCCGCCACCGCCAAACCAGTCGCCTATATTAACGTCATAGTTAACCCAAAAGCCTATCACAACTGCCAATGCCGCTATAGCGATAGCAAACCCCGATATTATTGCGGTGGCGGCATAACCGGCTCCCGTGTCAGTGTCCAATCGAGCCACCGGATGGGCAATCAGGCCGCCGGCGACGGCAATCGCTAGCAGCCTGTCCGAGAAACACGGTTGGCGAGTGGTTGGGGGTATGATGGGTTGAGCATCAAACTAGCGGAGGGGTTGATGAGCAAGACGTACCTTCCCTACGATCCCGACCAGCAGTTGCTGCTGCCCGCGGCATTGCAGGAATGGCTGCCTGAGGACCACCTGGCCTATTTCATCTCCGACATCGTGGATCAGTTGGACCTGTCGGAGATCGCAGGTCGCTACGAGCAAGAGCGGCGGGGCGGACCGCCCTACCATCCTCTCCGCCCTACCATCCTCTGATGATGGTCAAGGTGCTGCTGTATGGCTACTGCGTGGGGGTGTCGTCGTCACGCCGCATCGCCCAGCGGCTCCACGAGGACATCGCCTTTCGGGTGCTGGCGGCGAACAACACACCGGACTTCCGCACCATCAGCGACTTTCGCAAGGACAATCTGGCAGCGCTGTCGGGGTTGTTCCGGCAGGTACTGGCGTTGTGCCAGCAGGCGGGGCTGGTGAAGCTGGGGCACGTGGCGCTGGACGGCACGAAGGTCAAGGCCAACGCATCGAAGCATAAGGCGATGAGTTACCAACGGATGCAGGAGAAGGAAGCGCAGTTGGCGGCGGAGGTGGCGGAGTTGTTGCGACGAGCCCAGGCAGCGGATGATGATGAGGACCGGCGGTACGGTAAAGACCAGCGTGGGGATGAGTTGCCGGAGGAGTTGGCCTTTCGGGAGGGTCGGTTGGAGAAGATACGGGAGGCCATGGCGGCGCTGGAAGCCGAGGCGCAGGTGGCGGCCGAACGGGCCGAGGCCGAAGGTCGTAAGCATCCGGGAGTGCCCGACGACAAGGCCCAGCGTAACTTCACCGATGCCGAGTCGCGCATCATGCCCGCAGCCGGCGGGAAGGACTTCCTGCAGGCGTACAACTGCCAGGCGGTGGTGGACAGCGCTCACCAGGTGATCGTGGCGGCGCGGGCCACCAACCAGACTACGGACAAGCAACAGGCGGCGGCGATGCTGCAGGAGACCATCGACAACGTCGGTGCAGTCCCCAGGGAAGTATCCGCCGATGCTGGCTATTACTCGGCACCGGCAGTCGACGAGCTTTCTGCTCTGGGCGTGGATCCGTTCGTCGCGCCGGAAAAGACCCGCCACGGCCACAAACCGCCGCCAGCCCCCCGAGGACGCATCCCCAAGGAGCTGTCCCCCAGGGACCGGATGAGACGGAAGTTGCCGACCAAGCGGGGTCGGCAACGTTACGCGTTACGCATGGGGACGGTGGAGCCGGTGTTCGGCCAGATCAAGCAAGGCCGCGGTTTCCGGCAGTTCCTGCTGCGGGGACTGGAGCAGGTGGACGGCGAGTGGTCGCTGATCTGCACCGGCCACAACCTGCTCAAACTGTTCCGCTTTGGGGCTAATCAACCTCGCGAAACACGGATCAACAGTATCGTGCGATGTATCCGCAACATTGCCGAGGTGGTCAGCCCTATGATGCATGCGAAGCTGTTGATCCGTCACCGGCTGCAAACCGCCAACCATTGTCGTCGCTATCTGACCTTGGCTGACCCTCAAGGCCGGTTAGGCAATCCTCAGACGGGCTGCTAGGGGCATCATCAACGATCTGATCCATGCGATGTTGATATTCGACCTCGGACATCCATTTTACGTGGCGGAAGATGGGATCAAATATGCCGCGTTGCACAACAGGGCCGAAGTTGAGACCATCAAGCTAGTACTACAGTCGCAGATTCGAAACGGATATAATTGGGACAGTCTGGTGGTGATGAGGTGTGGCGGTGGCTGTGTTGAAAGCGGAAGTGGCCCGGTGGGCCGAGGGCATCGAAGGGGTGCATGAGTGCATTGCGGGAAGGTTTCGAGTAGAGTACCGGGAGGTGGTGTAAAAGAATCGGTGTAGCCAAAAGCTAACCACCGCGTCATCCTTGATCGGAAGTCACAACCCAACCAAGGAGAACGACGGTGGTCAAGCAAAGAATGGACCTTTTGGAATTATTACGCAAGCGTGGTATGGACGGAGACGTGGACTTTCTGCGGGAAGCCCTGCGCGTCCTGGTGGACGGCATCATGGACGCCGAGGTTTCCGCCCAGATCGGCGCTGATCACGGCGAACGCAGCTCGGAGCGGGTCACCTACCGCAACGGCTACCGCAACCGCACCTGGGATACTCGGGTGGGCACCATGGAGTTGCACATTCCCAAGCTGCGGGAGGGCAGCTACTTCCCCAGCCTGCTGGAACCACGGCGGCGCAGTGAGAAGGCGCTGCTGTCGGTGATCCAGCAAGCCTATGTAGAAGGCGTGTCCACCAGGAGGGTGGATGACCTGATCAAATCTCTGGGCTGCGACGGCATCTCCAGCAGCCAGGTGTCGCGCATCTGCGAGCAACTGGACGAGGTGGTGGAGAGTTTCCTGGGTCGGCCCCTGGACGGCGGCCCCTACCCCTACGTGTGGCTGGACGGCCTGACCCAGAAGGTGCGGGAGGGCGGTCGCATCGTCAACGTCTGCGTGGTGGTGGCGACGGGGGTCAATGCCGACGGGCAGCGTGAGATCCTGGGTATGGACGTGGGCGCCAGCGAGGACGGCGCCTTCTGGCTGGCCTTCCTGCGGTCGCTGACCGCTCGGGGGCTCAGCGGGGTGGAACTGGTTACCTCCGATGCCCACCAGGGGCTGAAGAACGCCATCGCCGCGGTGTTTGCTGGAGCCAGCTGGCAGCGCTGCCGCACTCACTTCATGGCCAACCTGCTCACCCGAGTGCCCAAGCGTGCCCAACCTGGCGTGGCCACCATGGTACGCACCATCTACCAGCAACTGTCTCCCGCCGAGGTCCACGGCCAACTAGACCGAGTGGTGGAACAACTTCGGGAGCCCTTTCCCCAGGTGGCGGAGCTGCTGGCGGACGCCGCGCCGGACCTCCTGGCCTTCACGGCCTTCCCAGTGGCCCACTGGCAGAAGCTGTGGTCCAACAACCCGCAGGAACGGCTGAACCGGGAGATAAGGCGCCGCACTGATGTGGTGGGCATCTTCCCCAACCGGCTGTCGGCGCGGCGCCTGGTGGGCGCGGTGCTGGCCGAGCAGCACGACGAATGGGCCGAAGCCCGCCGCTACCTCACCATCCCCAACGCCGCCGGCAACGAGGCACTGCCGACGCCCAATATGCTGGACACAGCGACCTAATCAACATCAAAAGGGATGACGCGCTTTTACACCTATTGACGGGACACTACCAGGTTTCGGCGACCGGAGCCGCGGCGGCGGGTGTTGGACTACCTGCGTGGTCTGGTCAGTTCCGTAGAGCGCAAGAACGGGTGGCAGTTGGCGGAGCAGGCGGGCGACGCAACTCCCGACGGGGTGCAGCGCCTGTTGTACAACTATCGGTGGGATGCGGACCTGGTTCGTGATGACCTGAAATCCTACGTGGTGGAGCATCTGTCCGCCGCTGACGCGGTGCTGGTGGTGGACGAGACCGGATTCCTCAAGAAAGGGGAGAAGTCGGTTGGGGTGCAGCGTCAGTACAGCGGGACGGCGGGGCGGATCGAGAACGGTCAGATTGGCGTTTTTCTGGCCTATGCCAGCGCCAGGGGCAGAACCCTGCTGGACCGGGAATTGTACCTGCCCCAGGTGTGGGCGGAAGACTGGGAGCGGCGGCGGGAGGCTGGGGTGCCGGAGAGTGTCGGCTTTCGGACCAAGCCGCAACTGGCCCAGCTAATGCTGAAGCGGGCGCTGGAATCCGGAGTCCCCTTCGGCTGGGTTGCTGGAGATGAGGTCTATGGCAACGACCGCAAGCTGCGGCGGTGGCTGGAGCGAGCGGGAATTCCCCACGTGCTGGCCATCAGGAGCAACGAGAAGCTGTGGGTCTTGACGGACCAGGGCCTGTGTCAGGTGCGGGCTGACCGGCTGACGTCGCAGGTTGACGAGTTGGGTTGGACCAGATGCAGTGCGGGCGATGGGGCCAAGGGGCCACGGGTCTACGATTGGGCCGTCGTGGAAATACGGCCTCTTGGGGAGCCGGGCCAGGGCTACTGGCTGCTGGCCCGGCGCAGCATTGCCCAGCCCGGGGAGTTGGCTTACTTGGTATGCTTCGGCCCGGCCGGAACGGCCTTGGCGGAACTGGTGAGGGTGGCTGGGACCCGGTGGGCCATCGCGGAGTGTTTCGAGGAGGCCAAGGGGCAGGTGGGACTGGACCAGTATGAGGTGCGGAGGTGGGACGGCTGGTACCGGCACATCACCTTGGCGATGCTGGCGCAGGCGTAGCTGTCAGTAATCAAGCATCAAGCGATGGAACCAGGAGAAAAGGGGGCTGCTACGGGCCCGATGCAGAGCTGATTCCCATAACGGCCCCGGAGGTGCGCCGGCTGCTCACCCGACTTGTATGGACGGAAAATCAACTGCCTGATTTCATCCTGTCCTGGTCGTGGTGGAGACGGCGCCACCAAGCCAGAGCCCGCCAATGCCATTACAAACGCCGCCTGTCAAATCTGCGACTGTAGTATTAGTACTGGTTCAAATCAGCATTGTAGGTAGTTTTAGTGAAAGGCTTCCAAGTGCTACGCTGACCGCAAGATCGAGTTGTGAGGAGGTGTGGCAAACATGGCCCTGGAGCAATACGCGGTACGGTTGACGCCGGAGGAACGCGAGCGACTGAGCCAGCTGATTCGCAGTGGCAAAAGTTCGGCGCGCATCATCGCCCGAGCGCGCACCCTGCTGAAAGTAGCTGAGGGATGGAACGCACCACAGGTGGCGGCCGCTTTGGACATCTCCAAGGGTACAGTGTACCGCGCCAAACGACGGTACGCTGAGGAAGGTTTGGATGGCGTGTTGCAGGACCGGGTCCAGGCCAACCGATACCGGAAGCTTGATGACAAGGGGGAGGCCCACTTGATCGCCCTGGCGTGCAGCCCAGCGCCCGCTGGCCACGACCACTGGACCCTGCATCTTTTGGCCGACCGAGTGGTGGAGTTGGGGTTGGTGGAGTCGTTATCGTACGAGACGGTGCGGTTGAGGCTCAAAAAAACGTCCTCCAGCCGTGGCGGAAGCAGCAGTGGCGCATCCCCAAGGTAGGGGGTGAATTCGTGGCGGCGATGGAGGACGTGCTGGACTTGTATGCTGAGCCCTACGACCAGCCACTGCATCCCTGACCGGCCGGTGGTCTGCTTCGACGAGACTTCCACTCAGTTGCTGGCCGACACCAGGCCGCCTATTCCGGTGCAGCCGGGACAACCGCGGCGTCAGGATTACGAGTATCGCCGCGGCGGTACCCGCAACATCTTCCTGACCTGCGAGCCCCTGGCGGGCTGGCGACACGTGGCGATTACCGAGCGCCGCACCATGAAGACTTTGCCCACCAGATGCGGTGGCTGGTTGACGTGGCCTACCCAGATGCTCAAGTGGTCCGCGTGGCGCTGGACAATCTGAATACCCATCGTATGGCCTCCCTCTATGAGACCTTCCCCGCCGTCGAAGCTCGGCGCATCGTCAGGCGGCTGGAATTTCACCACACGCCCCAGCACGCCAGTTGGCTGAACATGGCGGAGATCGAGTTCAGCGTGTTGACCCGGGCCTGTCTCCAGAGGCGTAATCCCGACGAGACTGCCCTGCAGCGAGCCATCAACGCCTATGAGGCCGAGCGCAATGCGGCACGAGCCACCATCAACTGGCGGTTCAACACCCAGGATGCCCGATCCAAATTGCATCGCCTCTATCCCTTCAATTTCAACATTGATTGAGTACTAAACCAAAGCCAAGGTGGGATGTGCATTTGCGATACATCGGGGATCGGGCTGTGATTCTCGCAGAAATCCTTCGGCCCTTGATTGCAGGGTGGTGCGGCAGCGACGCTTGACTTCGTCTTTCCGGCGGGACAGCCCGTGGAGGAAGTTGCCGACCCTCTCCTGTACCAGGGCCTTGGTTCCCAAGCACAGGTTCCCGGTCGCTTCCTCCCTCACCCAGCCCCAGATCGCCTCATCGGCGTTGAAGTCAGGGCTGTAGCCAGGCAGGTTCACTAGCTGCAGTTCCAAGCCCGGCGCCCGCAGGTATTCACGGACCGCCTCCCCGCGGTGCGCTGGCGCGTTGTCCCAGATCACGTCCAACGGCCCGGAGTGCCTCTGCCGCAACCGGTCCAGGAAGGCAGTCGAGGTTCCGGAGTTGCTGTTGCCCTCCAGCTCCATCCATTCCACCTCGCCCGTTTCCAGGCACACTGCCGAGTAGTAGCTGGCCTTTTCGCCATAGCGCGGGCTGGTCGAGTTCACCAAGGCCGGTTTTCCCTTCAGCACCCACTTGCCCCCCAGTTCGGCGTCCGCCCGGAAGTGGGCCTCGTCGGCAAAGAATATCTTCGCTCCAGTACGCCGCGCCTCGTCCCACCGGGCGGCGTAATCCGCCACGAAGGATTCTCGCTTGTCCTGATCCGCCTTGACCAGCCGCTTCTTGGGCCGCTTCAGGACAAACCCCAGACGGTGCAGGTAGTTCAGGCAACTGCTCCGGCTCAGGCTGATACCGAAGTGCTCCCGGAGAAACTGCCGCACCACCTTCCAGTTCCAGTTGGCCATTTCTATGCCGGACATCTCGGGCAACTCCTGCACTGCACCCTTCAACTCCGCCTGCTGCGCCTCTCCCAGGGCGGGGGGGAACCTCCGGACTGCTCGAAAATCAAGGCCCCAGGCCCGCCCTCGCCGAAGGCGGCAGCCCACCGTCCGATGGTGTGGGGATCCCGTCCCAGAGCATCCGCCGTGGCTGAAGCCGTCCAGCCCTGGGCCAATAGCCAGATGGCGTGCCAACGCTCCCTTTCCCGAGGTGTCGGCGCCAGAATCAGCCGCCGGTGCAAATCCCTGGCATCCATATGCCATTGTTGCAGGAACCTGTCTATCTCCCTCACACCCATCACCAACCCTTCTCCGACCCCGGAACAAGCTAGCTCACTTCCATCACAAATTTACCCTATCCCCCTGCACCTTTCACCTTGGCTTTGGTTTAGTTATAACCCAGCCGCGGAAATCAAATCAGACGGGGTCGTCGGTTCTCACAAAACGCGACGGCGCCATCAACGGGGTTCACACTCGCCTCCGCCAAGAAGGGTTCGACGTGGGCGACGGTCGCCGGATGGGAATCGGCCGACCAACCGATAAGCAGCAGTGGTGCCCCGATCTATGGGTGCGGATACCGGTTAGGGAACGGGCATTTGTCTGGCACGCGGCGTTGGTGGACCCTTCTACCCAAGCCGAAAACGTGATCAGAGAAATCCTTCGAAACTATCGGTATGCTTTGCGGAGAGACAGGGACGACAGGGCGTTGCTCATAGTGTGTCGAGACGACGCAGCGGCCCAAACGTTCGATAATTGGGCGATGACCTCGCCATGATGGTCGCAACCTACCCAAAATGTCTAAAGGGAGCGTTCTACGGTAGCGAATCCGTTTGGCGATTCCGGGGCGACGTTTGGGACATCGATTTCCTCAGCAAACAAATTGCTCCAAACTGATGGCGCATAATCTACGAAATCTCACGCGTTAGTTGTGCGGGTATGGGGGTCGGTATCGGCCACACCATGAACACTGGTAGGAAACTGGCTGAGATGTCTGTAAACGGCGGCGGTAAAGTGGGCCACGTGGGCGGTTCGATCGTCTGGTTGCGGCTGTCGTAGTCCAGGGAAAATGTCCGCCTAAGTGTTCAGCAGAAACGTCACCTGTCTATTCAGGGATCGTATCAGATGTCGATGCCGGCAGGGTTGCCGACGACCGGCGCGTCGGCGGGGTTTCGACATTGATGTATCGTCTTACGGCGTCTCTGTGGAGACCCAATTCTCTTGCCATCCTGCGGATGGACATGCCCTCGAGCTCGGCCTTCTGCACCGCGTCCCATCGGGCCTGTTGCAGAAACGTCGACCTCCTGGGTGAGGTGGTCACCGTCATGGCGACCACGTCTTCATCGTCGATGACGGGGCCGTGACCGTTTGCGGCGGCTACCATTGTCAGTGGATTAGGGGCCGTTTCCCGAAGTTCACTGAGGCCTTTGGGGTCAGGAGACCGGATGGCATCACCTGAGGAAGGCTTGATGCCGTTTCGCAGCGATCCTGGACTGGGCGGCGCCTCCTGGGCGGCGATGATGCGTCCCTCATGCTGTAAGGACAGCCGGCCGTCCAGTCCGTGCAGCACCACGACAGCCGCACCGGCATAGCTGCGGCGGTGCCGGTCAGGCAGCAACTGCAGGGTGTGCCGCTGGAACTTCACGGTGTTGTCCCTGGCCACTCGACGGCGGTGTTTGAAGCACAGGACTTGGCTCAGGTGGAGATCTGACGGCAAGGGTCGGAAAGCCGGATCAGGACACTGGGCGGGAACCTGGAAACGCCGGTTGTATCGCGGCAGGAACTGTTTCAACACGACCTTGGCCTGATCAATGGTGGTTGCTCCGGCCAGCCGAAGTTCCGTGAAGCCGGTCCTGGAAGGTTCCCGCGGCACGTTCCACTCGTCCTTTGGCCTGGGGCGACCGGGCGAATATCATCCGGATACCCAGTTCTCCCATTGCCCGTCCGAACTGGGTGGGCGTTCCGGTCGACCCGGATCAGGGCGTGTGCTTGAAGACGGCGTGGCGGTCGGTATAGAGGGCGCGGGGAATGCTCCGGCGCCGGAGCAGGTTCTGCATCAGCAGGAAGTAGTTGGGGCTGTCTTCATGATTGCAGAACAAGGCGTCGACCACAGAGCCGGTGGCGTCGTCCACCGCCAGCAGCAACGTGAATGGTGGTCGTCCAGCCCCAACCACCGGTGATAACTGCCGTCCAGCTGGATCAACATGCCCGCTCGGGGCATCCGCTGGCGACGGACCCGGTGCTTGGGTGGACGGCGACGGCGCGGACTGCTCAGTCCGGCGTTCAGCAGGATCCGCCGCAGGGTGGTCCGGCCGATATGGATGCCTTCCCGTTCAGCCAGCAACTCCGAGAGATGGGTGTGGTTGACTCCTTCGTACTAGGTGCTGGCCAAGCGCACCACGTCGGCGGTCACTGCCGCAGGTGTGGCGTTGACCGGTCTATGTCCGCGATGGCCGTGTGCCAGGGCGGCTGCTCCTCGCTCCCGGTAGGCTGCCGTGATGCGGCGGGCGTGGCGTGTGCTGACACCCATCAACTCGGCCGCCTGATCCAGTGCAATCTGCTCTGCCAGCAGGCTGTTCAAAACCTGGACTCTCATCTGTTCTTTTGGCGTCAATGTCACATTCTCCATGCGGTGAGTGTGACATTTTTGCTGGCCAGTTAGCTCGGACTGTTACGCTGGACATCGACATTGCGGCGTTGGAAAACTGTACCGTCCGGGGCTTTCTATAAGGTTGATTATCAGCCCGTGGAAGGTGAGATGGATGTATTCAGTGGAGATGTACGCTCGGGTGCGGCGGGCCTGCATGGTGGAAGGCATGAGTGTTCGGGATGCCTCCCGGGTGTTCGGCCTGCACCGGGACACGGTGCGCAAGATGCTGGCCTACTCGGTGCCGCCAGGCTACCGACGAGAGGGACCGCCGCGTCGACCCAAGCTTGAGCCATTCACCGGCGTGATTGACGCGATCCTGGAAGGCGATGGCCGAGTTCCCAGGAAGCAGCGCCACACCGCCAGACGCATCTTTGAGCGATTGCGGGAAGAGTACGGGTTCGACGGTCAGTACACCATAGTCAAGGATTACGTTAGGGAGCATCGGCGGCGAGGACAGGAGATGTTCGTGCCGTTGTCCCATGCGCCGGGCCATGCCCAGTGCGATTTCGGCGAGGCGGTGTCGATCGTCGCCGGTGTGGAGCGCAAGGTGCACTACTTCGTGCTGGACCTGCCCCACAGCGATGGCTGCTTCGTGAAGGCATATCCGGCGGAGACCACCGAGGCCTCTCTGGACGGCCACGTTTCGGCGTTTGCCTTTCTAGTATTACAGTCGCGCATATGGTGAAGGTCTCTGAAGGCGTCTCCGGTAATGACACTGCATGGCCCGAGCCTGATGCCGCCGTCTCCACCACGACCATCCAATGGTCAGGGCAGGACTGCCGCGAGGTAGCCACCGCAGCCGGCATAGCAGCCGTCTGACCTCGGGCACGGTCAGTGGGATGAGCTCTCCCGGGAGCATCGCCCCCCTTTGCCAGCGCCACCATCGGTGTAGGACCGGGTCACTTCAAGGAAGGCATGGACCAGTAACGCCAGGGTGATGTGCCGGTACCACCCGACCCACCGCCGCACCGGGTATTCGTCCAACCCCACCTCCTGTTTGGCCGCTTTGAAGGCATCTTCGATGATCCACCGGGCGCAAGCCACGCGCACCAGTTCCGCCAGCGGCGCCTCCCCTACACCAAAACAGGCGTAGTAGGCCAGGTCCTCAGGATCGGTGATGCTGCGACGCACCAATCGCCAATGCCCCTGAGCCGGCTCTGACCAAGGCCGTAGCGACACTCGGCTCCAATCGTAGCGGCGTGGCCCTTTGCTACCGTCCCCAGCGCTCAGACGTTGCCACTGGTCATCGGGTATCTGCTCGGCCAACCGCCGCGCCGCCACCGGCGCGGCGCCACGCTCCGTGTCGGTCCACAACGGCGCATTACTCTTCACCGCCAGCACGTATGACCGCCAGCACGTATGACCGCCAGCACGTAGGGTAGGCCCTGCTCCTCCAGCCACCGGCGCAGTCGGCGGTCATTGCCGTACACCGTATCCCCAGTTACCCAGGCAAAAGGCACACCAGCACCCGTGGCTCGTTCAATCACCCCCTGGGCCAATTGTGCTTTGGTATTGTGCTTTGGTATTGTGCTTTGCTACGGAAGGCTACCGCTTCCGCCACCCCGGCTTCCCGCCGTCGCTCCCAGTCCTCCGCCCATTCCTGGGGCAGGTAAAGCTCCCGATCCAGCAAGGCTGGGCCATAACGACTGCCATAGGCCAGGAACACCCCGATCTGACAGTTCTCTATCTTCCCCGCCGTGCCGCTGTACTGCCGCTTTACCCCCACCGACTTTTGGCCTTGCTTGAGGAACCCCGTCTCATCCACTACCAGCACCCCTCTCGGATCGCCCAGATGCTCCACCGACCCCAGCAATCCTTTCAGGTACGCCAGAACCCGCTGGCGAGACTCACTGCGGCTAAAACGAGGCGCGATACGCGCGTGCAGCGCCGGGAGCCCAGCTTCCCAGTCCAGCACTTCCCTCAGCACCGCCTCCCCTTCCACCAACGTCTGACCCAGATCCAACCCCTCCCCTCTCACCAGTAGTCATGAGTCTATCCTATCAAACTAAGCGCGACTGTAATATTAGCTAGGCTTTACGCATAATTTAGAAAAAGTATAAAGACAGGGTAAGCTGGCCTGACCCCACTTTCAACGGAAAGGCCCAGCCATGCTCACCCTGCCCGATGCCATTGTAGTCGTTCTCGTTCCCTTCGCAACGCTGTTTACGAGCCCAACCTGGCGGAAAGCCCAACTGCTGCTGGTCGGCGCGATCCTGACCCCGGGCCAACGCACCGTGGCGGCGGCACTGCGCGTCATGGGCCGCAGCGACCAGCGCGACTACGCCCGCTACCACGAGGTGCTCAATCGGGCGGTGTGGTCGTCCCGTTGAGGTGGCACACGTCCTGCTGGTGCTGTTGCTCCAGCACCTGGATGGTGGCGACGGCCCACTGATCTTCGGCATCGACGAGACCCTGGAACGGCGTCGCGGCGCCAAGATCAGGGCGCGGGCCATCTACCGCGACCCGGTGCGTTCCAGCCGGTCTCAGGTGGTCAAGGCCAGCGGTTTGCGCTGGATCTCCCTGATGTGGCTGGGCCACGTGCCATGGGCCGGACGCCATTGGGCCTTGCCGGCGCTCACGGTGCTGGCGCCTTCGACCCGTTACTACCAACAGCAGGGACGCCAGCACAAGAAGCTCACCGACTGCGCCCGCCAGATGGTCATGCAACTGCGCCGCTGGCTGCCCCACCGACCCCTGGCGCTGGTGGGCGACAACAGCTATGCCGTGCTGGATTTGCTCCACTGCTGCCAGTCCCTCCGTGAACCCGTTACCCTGATCGCCAGATTGCGTCTGGACGCCGCCCTGTATGCGCCAGCGCCACCCCGTCAACCTGGCCAGAACGGTCGCCCGCCATTGAAGGGCCCGCGGCGGCCGCCGCTGAAAGTTTTCCTTGCGCAGACGGATGTAACTTGGGCCAGCGCCGAGGTGGCCTGGTACGACGGCATCACCCGCGCCGTGGAACTCACCTCCCAGACGGCGGTCTGGTACCGCTCCGGCAAGCCCCCCGTCCTCATTCGCTGGGTGCTGATCCGAGACCCCCAGGGCTCCTTCGCCACTCAGGCCCTGCTCTGTACCGACCCGGCGGCGGACCCGACCCAGATCCTGGAATGGTTTGTACTGCGCTGGCAACTGGAGGTCACCTTCCACGAGGTACGAACCCATCTGGGTGTGGAGACACAACGCCAGTGGTCCGATCTCGCCATCGCCCGCACCACGCCCGCCCTACTGGGACTCTTCTCCTGGACCACCCTGGCCGCCCACGCGTTGCAGAAACGGCGCCCCATGACCCAGCGCAAGGCCGCTTGGTACGACAAACCGTCGCCGACCTTCGTGGATGCCATCGCCCTGGCGCGTCGCCACCTGTGGCTGGCGTCGGAAGGTTTCTCACTGTCGGTCGCTGACCCCGACATTCAGGAACTCCCGGTCGCACTGTACCACCGACTTGTAGATTCCCTTGCCTACGCCGCTTGAATTGCGTAAAGCCTAGATTAGAGGGTGTCTAAAAAGTAGCACGGCGAGCGAGACGCCGTAGGATGAGTCCGGTCATAACGATGTACAGCCAGGTTTCGGTGGTTTCGCACAATGCTTCGTAGTCTTTGCTGAGCCGGCGTTGCCGGTTCAACCAGCCGAAGGTGCGTTCCACGACCCACCGCTGCGGCAGCACCTGGAAGGTATGTTGCTGTGCCGGACGGCGCACCAGTTCCAGGGTCCAGCAGCCTACCGCCTTGGCCCATCCCACCAGCTTGCCGCTGTAGGCCCCGTCGGCCCAGATCACCCGCAACCGGGGGAACCTGAACCGGGGGAACCTGCGCAACAGCTTGGCCAACACCAGCCGAGCGCCGTCCCGGTCTGGGACATCTGCGGGATGCACTGCCACTGCCAGCAGCAGCCCCAAGGTGTCCACTACGATGTGGCGTTTGCGGCCCTTCACCTTTTTGCCAGCATCGTATTGCCAGCATCGTATTGCCAGCATCGTATTGCCAGCATCGTATTGCCAGCATCGTATTGCCAGCATCGTATTGCCAGCATCGTAGCCTCTGGGCCTCCTTTTTCGGCGGTCTTTACCGATTGGCTGTCGATGATGGCCGCGCTGGGGCTGGCCTCCCGGCCCTGGGCCTGCCGCAACGTGGCAGGCAGTGCGTCATGGGCCCGTTGCCAGATGCCATCACGACGCCAGGTGCGAAAGTAATGGAACACGATGCGCCAAGGAGGCAGGTCATGGGGCAGCATCCTCCAGTAGCATCCGGTGCGCAGTACGTAGCGGATGGCGTTGACTATCTCCCGACGGGGATACTTGACCGGTCGCCCACCCGGTTTGGGCGGCGGCAAAAGTGGTTCCAGCAGTTGCCATTCTCGGTCGCTGAGGTCACTGGGATAAGAGGTCACTGGGATAAGCTGATCGGTTCATCCCCGCACACTACGCCCGACCTCAGACCTCGCGCCTGAATCCCCCTATGCCAATTTAGACTTTTTTGGACACCCTCTGAGCTCGACTCCCGATTAACTGAGGTCGTCACGCGGCGATTGGCGCGCCAGGTGGTGCGTAAGTGGTGAGGTCAGCGGCGTCGGACATGGGCGCCAGCTGGTAGCCCAGTTGTGCCGCCCGCCGTTTGGCAGCGCGCAACGCCCGCTGCTGATATTGTGTCTCGTAGTATTCAGCGCCGGCATCCACGTATTCCTGGCCGTAACGCAGCATGGTGTAGATGAGCCTGGCCAGCTTGTGGGCCGTGGCGGTGATGGCCTTGGGCGCACCCAGGTGGGCTTTCTTCCGGCGCAGGAAGGCGCCCAGGGCGCTGTCGGAGCGATACAGCGCATTGGCGGCCAGACGCAACGCCGCCGCGGCCCGGTTGGCGCTGGGTTTGGTTTTGGAGCTCATGACCCTGCCGCCCGTAATGCGATTGTCGGGGCTTAGGCCCAACCATGACGAGAAGCGCTTGGCGCTGGGCCATTTGGTCATGTCGGCGCCAATCTCGCTGACCACCTTCAGGGCGGTGTACGCATCCACGCCGTCGATGCGGGTCAGGTCCACCCCGGTCATCCGGTACAGGTGGGCCCTGATGTCGAAGCGGGGAGCGTTGCCCTGACTGCGCCGGCCCTTCCCGGCCGGAGACCCGCCGTCGCTGTGGTCCTCGAACCGCTCCAACTGGGCTGCAATCTCCCGGTCGCACTCGGCAATCTTGGCGTGATAGAACCGGTACAACTCCAGGGCCTGGGTCAGCTCGAAGATGCGCTCTTCCCGCCAGTGGCCTTGTAGAGACTTGGCGATGGTCGCCTCGTCTGCCCTGATCCGGGGGTCGCGGAGTTGCGCCAGCCGCTTCGGATCTCGCTCGCCGCTCACGATGGCTTCGATAATCGCCATACCGGTCTGGCCGGTGATGTTGCTGATGACGTGCTGGAGCTTGACGTTCAGCTGGGTCAGCGCTTTCTGCATATGTTGAATATGATGGGACGCGTACTGCACCAGCATGGCCCGCTGCCGCAGATAGCTGCGCAGGCGCCGGATGTCCTCGTCGGGTCGGAAGGCTCCCGACAGCAGGCCGTAGGTGTGCAGTTGCCGCAGCCACTGGCAATCCAGCACGTCGGTCTTGCGACCGGACACGTTCTTGATGCGCCGCGGGTCCACCAGCATCACTGGGAAGCCTCGCTCTTCCAGCGCTCCGAACAGCGGCATCCAGTACACGCCGGTGGACTCCATGACCACGGTCTCCACCCCGCACTCGGTCAGCCAATCCGCCAAGCGATACAGGTCCGTCGTGAAGGCGGCGAACTCGCGCACCGGCGGCTCCGCGCGGTCGGCGGACACCGCCACGTAATGGCCGCTGGCGCCCACGTCGATGCCCGCGGCGTTGAGGTTTATCTGGGACAGCTCCGCGGGCAGACGCTCCCGCTCCCCTGCGGTCTGGCTCGCTGGTTGCGCACTCCTCTGGCGTGTCGTCATCATCTTTCCCTTCCAACATCTTTCCCTTCCAACATCGCAGCGTAGGCGCATCGCCGGAGGGAGCCACGGACCGTAGCCATTCTCCCGAACGGGATCACCCCAACTGGAGCGTCACCAATGATGCCGCCGTAAGACTCCCGGACCATGCTTTACGCCGGGCAACAAGCGCCAGTGTCCTCTCGGTCTTGGTCCGGACGACACGCCTCGCCAACAGCTTACACGTAGGTCACCACCCTCGTCAGTTAGTCTCCTCTGCACGGCCCGGACGCGGGCATAATGATGCTTTGTACAAAATTTAGATACGTGGCCGAATCGGCGCACTTCGTGCTGTGGCTGGCCTACTGAAATATTCCACTGTCGGAGTTGAACCTCGACTTTGTACAATCAGGCAGCGTAAGCGAGGGCGTCGATCATCCTGCCGTATACTCCGCGCGGAAGTTTTATCAGTTCAGGCCCCAGCTCGGAGGGCGAAAAAGCTTCCTGCTGTGCCCAGATGTGCCGTCGGACCAGGGCAATGGCGTCGGCGAAAGTGGGGTTGGTTTTGGCATACCATGCCGTTGTCCGTGGCAATATGCCGCCCTGTTGTTCAATCAAGACATCCGCCGCCAGGGTCACCACGCTGAACAAACCAAAGAGTGCTGGGGTGGTTCTGGCGATGGCACGCTCGGACCACTGGCGCTGGGTTTCCATGCCCAGGTGAGCCCGCAGTTCCTCAAAGGTCACCTCGACCTGCCAGCGCAGCATATACCACTGCACGATCTGCAGCGGGTCGGCCTCGATATCAGTGCATAGCAAAGCGTGGGGTCCCAGGGGTTCCTCAAGGTGCCTGATCACGACCCAGCGCAGGTGAACCGACGGGTAGCCTCCGCGGTACCACAGCGCGACGCCCGAGGTCAGCTCGATCATGAGATCGGCGCCGTCGGATGTGGTGGCGCGGCAGGGGATCCATGGGGTGGCGGGATCGTCCAGCACCGCCGTGGGGCTGGGCAGTCGCGCTCCGACCACGCGGGGCCAGCCGATCTGACCAGGCCGTCGCGGCGGCGCTGGCTGGTACAGGGACGCGTCTTTGCGCAGTTTGGTGATGACGACAATGGGCTTGGACATGCTCTGGCAGTGGAGCAGGAAGTCGCGCTTGGCGTAGCCGCCGTCGCAGACTACCACCAGGTCCCGATCCGGCAGCCACCGACGCAGGCAGTCCAGCATCTGCTGCGCGTAGTCGGTGAACCGCTTATGGCGACGACCCCTGAGCCAGTCATAGCGGTTCGAGGGCACCAGCGCGGTCAGGAACGGCAACGCCCAGTGGCGACCGGCCCACCCGATGCGGGTCAGCAACATCAGGCTGACCCATTGCAGTCCGGGAGTCATCACCACCTGGTCGTCCGTGGAACGCACCGGGTCCCGGTACTTCCCCTTGGCCGCAATCTTTGGGCCCCAGCGTCGTTCCACCGTCTCGTCGATGCCAAACACCAGCGGCTCGTTGGACGCACCCAGGCCGCCAGCGGGCCCGGTTGAGCACCTGGTGAAAGATGGCGAAGTCGCCGTTCTGACCAATCCCCAGGATGCTCAGCGCGGAGGACACTGTGCGCTTGCCGGGAGACAGGATCGCTCCCACTACCAGGAGTTCGGCTTTGCGCCAGGTCCTGCGGTCGAACAGATGCTCAAAGGGCAGCAGCAGGGTTACAATGACTGCGGGCAGGGTAGGCATGCTTGACCTCTTGTCGTGATTTGGTCAAGTTTACCCTGTCCTTATAACTTTTCTAGTTTTTGTACAAAGTCGAGGGTTGAACCCGACAGCTGAAAACCCCCAGCCGCAATTTACGCTCAACTCACCGACGTCCTCGCCTACACCACCCAAATGTACAAAGTCCAGCTTAGTACTACAGTCGCACTTGATTTCCTGAGGCAGGAGTCAGGCTTGATAACCTCAGCATCCAGCTACGGGCACTGTCTTTTCGCCTAACGAAATAGGACAAAATCTACGGTCGAAATAACCGAGTCAGTTTAAGTGCGACTGTAGTATTAGAGCCTATCCTAATAACCTGGCGGCTCTGAGGGCGATAAGGGCGCAAGCGAAATGCAGAAAGGCGATGTAGTTGTCAGGGGACTTGTCCCAGCGCACCAGGATGCGCCGGAAACGGTTCAGCCAGCCGTGGGTTCGTTCCACCACCCAGCGCCGCGCCTTGAACCCAGCCGCCCGCTTGATGGCCTTTGCCGCTTCACCTCGGCTACGAATGTGAGCGGTGAAGCCGAACTCCTCCAACGTGCGGCGCACCTCGTCAAAGTCATAGCCTTTGTCCAGGCACCTGCCCTGGGGTTGGTCCGGAGTGGACGCCGGTCGGGGCACGGGCAGACTTTCCACCGTGGCCCGTACCAGCTTCATGTCATGACGGTTGGCGCCGTCCACCGCCAGACCCACCGGAATGCCCTCAGCTTCGGTCAACCGGCGGCGCTTGACGCCGCCTTTACCTCGGTCAGTGGGATTGGCGCCGGTTTTTTTCCCCGCCCAAGGGTGATTTGGTCATGGCCCCGTCCATGCTCACCCAACTCCAGTCCAGCCCCTTCAGTTCGTCATAGCGTTCCAGCCCAACCCGCCACAGCTCCAGAAACACCCCAGCGGCGACCCATTCCTGAAAGCGCAGGTGGGCGGTGGAGCCGGAGCAGATGCCCGTGGCGTCCAACGCCTTCCACTGACCGCCGGTGCGCAGCACGTAGAAGAGGCCATTGGCGCAGGTGCGGTCAGGAACCCGGGGCCGGCCGCCGCCGAACCGATGGGTGTTCACATGCTCGGGGATCAGGGGCTCCAGCGCTTCCCAGAGCTCGTCGGATACCTGAAAGGAGCCAGTGGTGGGGTTGGTCTTGGTGGCAGGGCCAGCACGCTTCGGACGCGGCGGCTTGGGGTCTTTAGCTTTCGTCATTCCCCCAGTCTAGCCCCAACCCCAGCTTGCCTTCCCGCAACTCCCCCTGCAAGTTTCCACCAGTTTTTAGGATAGGCTCTTAGCGGGTGTGTGACAAATAGATTTAGGAAGGCTGGAGCCGTTTGAGCATCAGGTTGACCATGGCGATATGCACCCAAGCTTCGCTGCTCTCCGTGCGTTCCTCATAGTCTTTGCTCAACCGACGGCAGCGGCTCAACCAGGCCAGGGTGCGCTCCACCACCCACCGGCGGGGCAGGACCTCGAAATGGTGGAGGTCCGGCTTCCGCCGCACCACGGTGAGCAGCCAGCCGCCGGTGGCCCAAGCCCACGACACCAACCGGCCCGCGTAACCAGCATCCGCCCAAATCACCCGCAATCTGGGAAACCGGCCCAACAGCTTGGCCAACACCAACTTGGCGCCGTCCCGGTCCGGAATGCTAGCGGCATGAACCACCACCGCCAATAGCAAGCCCAAGGTGTCTACTACAAGGTGTCTACTACGATGTGCCCTTGCGTCCGGTTACCCGTTTGCCTGCGTCGTAGCCCCGAGGCCCCCTTTTCAGTGGTCTTCACCGACTGGCTGTCGATGATGGCCGCGCTGGGCGTGGCCTCTCGGCCCGCCGCTTCCCGAACCCGGGTCCGCAAGGCTTCCCCAACCCGCTCCCAAGTCCCGTCATCCCGCCACTTCCGAAAGTACCACCAAACGGTTCCCCACGGTGGCAGGTCGTGGGGCAGCAGCCGCCAGGGTATGCCGCCGCGCAGCACGTAGAGAATGCCGTTGACCACCTCCCGCAGGTCCGTGGTTCTGGGATGGCCTCTGGTGGTGTCGGGCGGCAACAGGGGAGCCAGTTCCTCCCATTGGGCATCAGTCAAATCGCTGGGATAAGGTTTTCTGCTCATTCTCCCAGCGTAACCACCATCCCGTTATCACCCCAAGAACCGCCCGTGCACGTTTAGACCATTGTCACACACTCTCTTAGTCGTCCGGTTCGGCGATAGTCAACACTGGCCCACTCCCGAACCCTATCCCGTCAAAGGGGCTTGGAGGGTGTTCCTATAATCGTAAAGAAACCCTCCGACATCCGGAGACCTTCGGGTAGCCTGTGTCATCGCGAGGAGCGATAGCGACGCGGCAATCCCGTTCCCGTAGCGACAATCGTAGGTTCGGGTTTGCGATTGCTACGCTTCGCTCGCAATGACAATTTACGCAAAGGTCCCCGGAGGGAGAGCTGACAAGGGTATGTATGGGATTATCACGTAGGGGCATGGTAGGTAATCTCCAGGTTGGGCTTGGGTTCCGGCCAGGGTTCGGGCTGCAGCCAGACGCGGCGCCAGAGCCGGCCCCGGAGCAGCAACCGCCACAGCCAGTCAATGCCGTGGCGGATTACGCTGACGGTCCGTCCCAGCCGACGCCGAGGGTTAAGGTGCGTAGGAGCCAGGGCCTTGAGCGGTGTGCGCAGATTGCCAGGCGCAATCCCCCGGGCGTTGGCGTCCTCCACCCGGGCGCCATAGGCCAGGGCCAGCAGCGTCGCCACCGACAACACGAGCCAATGCCGGGAGACGCGCGCCGGGTCGGTCCGGCGGGTCTTGTCCCATTGCCAGCCCAGGTTCTTGAGCGCCTTGAAGCCCAGTTCGATCCAGCAGCGCAGCGCGTACCAACTCACCCCGACTGCGTCCGGCGGAAGGTCGGTGAGGATGATCCATGGTTCCTGCTGCTCGGCGTACCAGACCGCCAGCAGGGTGCAACGGCGTTTGCGGCGGGGACGCCAAAGGCGGCGCCTCTGCCGACCCACGCGGTATCCGGACGGGAGCGGTATCCGGACGGGAAACGAAGGCGCGCGCGGGGAGCCGGCGGCCGCCCTCGGCGCAGAAGGTGATGCTTTTGGGATACCTCATGTGGGGATGCCAGCCCTGAGCCATGATCTGTCGCCACAACTTGGGGCTGGCCAAGCCCCGGTCGCACAGGACGATCACGTTCATTTCCTGGGGCACCGCCGGGGCCAGGGCTTTCAGCAGTTCCACTATCGGGTCCATCCAGGCCCCGGGCTGGTTGGCGCGCCTGATGCGCCAGGCCACGGGGATGGCGCAACTCCGGTAGACCACGCTGACGACAGACCACGCTGATGACTAGACCACGCTGCTGACGATGGCGGTGGTTTGGTCTCCCTTCAGCGTGGGGTCAATCGCCAGGGCCAGCCGACCGGAGCGCCACCAGGCCAGCACCCACCGGAGCAGCGGCGCGAAGCAGAGACTTACGTCCAGCTCGGTCTGGCAGGGACGCGCCCGGTCGCTGCCGTCGTACAACCACTCCCGGAGATACTCACTCCCGGAGATACTGGCGCCGGCTGTTCCAGCTGCCCCAGGGCGAGAGGGCGGACGCCACGGCGTTCTGGCAGGCGCTCCCGGCCAGGATAGCGCCGCACACCCACAGAACCAGGCCGGTCAACTGTGGCTGACTGAGGTGAGGCAAATGCGTGCCAATCGTCTGCTGCATCTGGTAGGCTTCCTTGGGAAGGCGCAGGGGATCCCTCCGGCATTCGGTTTTGTCACCACCAAGATGCCGGATTCCCCTGCGCCTTCCCAAGCTACATCCAAACCCAATTTCAGCCGTTACATACCCTTGTCAGCAGGGGGAGAGGGGAGCGAAAGGTAGCCGGGACGCCAAAGAAGGATGATCATAATAAGCCCCTCTCCCACCGGGAGAGGGGTTGGGGTGAGGGCCGTTCTCCCTACCCCTGCTGGCGGTTCTGCGTCCTCACCGGCAGCCCTTCAGGGTCCGCCCTCACCCTAACCCTCTCCCGGCGGGAGAGGGAACTCCCAACCAACGCTCCGGTGCGATAACCCGTCAAAAAGCCCCTCTCCCGCCGGGAGAGGGGTTGGGGTGAGGGCCGTTCTTCCTACCCCTGCTGGCGGTTTTGCGTCCTCACCGGCAGGCCGTAAATGTCGATGAAACCTTTGGCCGCGGTGTGGTCGAACTCGTCGCCCCGGTCGTAGGTGGCTAAGCCGTAGTTGTAGAGCGGACGCTCGGCCCGGCGGCCGGCCACCACACACGTCCCCTTGTGCAGCCGCACCCGTACCTCGCCAGTGACGTGGCGCTGGGTGCTGGCGACATAGGCGTCCAAATCCCGGCGATGGGCGGTGTACCAAAGGCCGTTGTAGACCAGCTCGGCGTACTCTTGGGCCACCCGCTCCTTGAAACGGCCTTGCTCCCGGGACAGCGTCATCGTCTCCAGGCCCCGGTGGGCGGCGTGCAGCGCGACCGCCGCCGGCGACTCGTACACCTCCCTGCTCTTGATGCCCACCAGCCGGTTTTCCACGTGGTCGATGCGGCCCACCCCGTGGGCGCCGGCCAGGCCGTTCAGGTGGGTAATCAGGTCCACGCCCGACATGCTCTCGCCATCGACGGCGGTGGGCACGCCCTCGTCGAACCTGATTTCCACGTAGGCCGGCGTGTCGGGAGCGGTGCTGGGATTCACCGTCCACTCGTAGGCGTCCTCGGGCGGTTCGTTCCAGGGATCCTCCAGCTCGCCGGCCTCGGCGCTACGACCCCAGAGATTTTCGTCGGTGCTGTACTTGTTGTTGGACGGCGCGATGGGCAGGTTGCGCTCCCGGGCGTACACCATCTCGTCCTCCCGGTTCATGCCCCACTCGCGGATGGGCGCAATCACCTCGACGCCCTGGGTCAGCGCCGCCACGCCCACCTCGATGCGTACCTGGTCGTTGCCTTTGCCGGTGCAGCCGTGGGCGATGGCATCGGCGCCGTGCTCCTGGGCGACCTCGGCCAAGTAGCGCGCAATCAGCGGACGGCCCAGCGCGGTGGCCAACGGATACTGACCCTCGTAGATGGCGCCGGCCTGCAGTGCCGGCCACAAAAACTCGTTCACCAGCGTCTCGCGCCCGTCGACGGTAACGGCATCCACCGCGCCGACGGCGTAAGCACGCTGCCGGATGGTCTCCAGGTCAACCATCCCCAGGTCGATGGTGCAGGTGATGATGTCGGCCTGGAAGTTCTCCTTGAGCCAGGGCACGGCCACCGAGGTATCTAGGCCGCCGGAATAGGCCAGTACAATCTTCTTGCGGGGCATTTTTCATCGTCTCCGATATTGGTGCAGTTAGTATAGCAAGCAACGCACCTGTCATTGCGAGCGCAGCGTGGCAATCCCGGTGGGGTACGCGAGAACCCCCTCACCCAACCCTCTCCCCTGGTGGGAGAGGGGGTTTGCGGGCTCCCCAATCACTCCCCTCTCCCCGTGGGAGAGGGGCCGGGGGTGAGGGCCGGCCAGATCGCCCGGGGAGAGGGGCCGCAGCAAATCACAGCAATAACCCCCTCTCCCTCGATGGGAGAGGGCCTACGTGCGTCAACCGTCGTGCTCCCTTCTCCCCTGCTGACAAGGGTATGTATTGGCTGAAATTGGTTGGGTGAGGAGCTTGGAAGGCGCAGGGGAATCCGGCATCTTGGTTGTGACAAAACCGGATGCCGGAGGGATCCCCTGCGCCTTCCCAAGGAAGCCTACCAGATGCAGCAGACGATTGGCACGCATTTGCCTCACCTCAGTCAGCCACAGTTGACCGGCCTGGTTCTGTGGGTGTGCGGCGCTATCCTGGCCGGGAGCGCCTGCCAGAACGCCGTGGCGTCCGCCCTCTCGCCCTGGGGCAGCTGGAACAGCCGGCGCCAGTATCTCCGGGAGTGAGTATCTCCGGGAGTGGTTGTACGACGGCAGCGACCGGGCGCGTCCCTGCCAGACCGAGCTGGACGTAAGTCTCTGCTTCGCGCCGCTGCTCCGGTGGGTGCTGGCCTGGTGGCGCTCCGGTCGGCTGGCCCTGGCGATTGACCCCACGCTGAAGGGAGACCAAACCACCGCCATCGTCAGCAGCGTGGTCTAGTCATCAGCGTGGTCTGTCGTCAGCGTGGTCTACCGGAGTTGCGCCATCCCCGTGGCCTGGCGCATCAGGCGCGCCAACCAGCCCGGGGCCTGGATGGACCCGATAGTGGAACTGCTGAAAGCCCTGGCCCCGGCGGTGCCCCAGGAAATGAACGTGATCGTCCTGTGCGACCGGGGCTTGGCCAGCCCCAAGTTGTGGCGACAGATCATGGCTCAGGGCTGGCATCCCCACATGAGGTATCCCAAAAGCATCACCTTCTGCGCCGAGGGCGGCCGCCGGCTCCCCGCGCGCGCCTTCGTTTCCCGTCCGGATACCGCTCCCGTCCGGATACCGCGTGGGTCGGCAGAGGCGCCGCCTTTGGCGCCGCCGCCGCCAAACGCCGTTGCACCCTGCTGGCGGTCTGGTACGCCGAGCAGCAGGAACCATGGATCATCCTCACCGACCTTCCGCCGGACGCAGTCGGGGTGAGTTGGTACGCGCTGCGCTGCTGGATCGAACTGGGCTTCAAGGCGCTCAAGAGCCTGGGCTGGCAATGGGACAAGACCCGCCGGACCGACCCGGCGCGTGTCTCCCGGCATTGGCTCGTGTTGTCGGTGGCGACGCTGCTGGCCCTGGCCTATGGCGCCCGGGTGGAGGACGCCAACGCCCGGAGGATTGCGCCCGGCAATCTGCGCACACCGCTCAAGGCCCTGGCTCCTACGCACCTTAACCCTCGGCGTCGGCCGGGACGGACCGTCAGCGTAATCCGCCACGGCATTGACTGGCTCAGGCGGTTGCTGCTCCGGGGCCGGCTCTGGCGCCGCGTCTGGCTGCAGCCCGAACCCTGGCCGGAACCCAAGCCCAACCTGGAGATCACCTACCATGCCCCTACGTGATAATCCCATACATACCCTTGTCAGCTCTCCCCCGGGGAGAGGGGTTGGGGTGAGGGGCGCAGCCGTCGATTACAAAATTGCCACCGGGTTCACCGGCGAGCCGGTACCGCCAACGACGCGCAGCGGGTTGACCGTCAGCATGAACTCGTAGCGGCCCGCTTCGGCGCAGGCTTCGGCCAGGGGTTGCAGCAGCGCGTTGTCCAGCAGGCCGATGCCGTAGGCGAAAATGCTGCCGTGCACCGACCAGGGCAGGTCGTACCCGTTGGGCGTGTGGTCCATCATGTCCCAAACCAGGAGGCAGCAGTCGCTCTGGCGGATGAACTTGAGGCACGATGCGTGGAGGCCGGGGCGTTGGGTGGGGTCGGCTCCCCAGATGGCGTTGCCGTCGGCGTTCCACTTCTCGCGTCCGCTGTAAACGATGAGGGCGTCGCCGGGCTCCATCTGCACACCCTGAGCGTCGCAGATATCCTGCAACTCCCACGAGTGCACGGGGGTATCCTGGGTCACGTAGTCGGTGCCCCGATGGCGTGGGACGTCCACCAGCACCCCGCGGGTGATGATGCCCTGGTGCCAGTGTTCCACCGAGCCATACTTGGCGCCGTCAAACTGGATCATCTCGTTGGGGTCCTTGCCGTTCCACATGCCGTTGTGATCCCAAACGTGGCAAAGGGCGTCCAGGTGCGTGGTGGCGGTGCCGTGGTAGGAGATGCCGTAGTAGTCGGTGGACATTCCGCCGCCGGGCTCCCGCGGCCCCTTCCGCATGTAGTGGATGGCTGGAATGGGGTTGTTGGGCGCCGGCGTGACCGGAAAATCCCGGCTCAGCGACACGGCTCGCCCGCTCTTGACCAGACCGGCGGCGCGCAGACGCTTGGCGTCGTCGACCATGTTGACCGCACCCTTCTGGTCGTCGGGACCCCAGCGGCCCCAGTTCACGTCGTCCTTCAGATACCCCAGCACTTCCTCTCGGCTCGGCACTTGACGGCTCGTCGTCATGATATTCCCTCCGTATTCGTCAACGCGGTTGTCAATAGCAGGTTAGTCTCGCGTATTGTGGCATTGCGGGCCCGGTGTGGCAATGGTAGCGGGGAAGGCCCCATGGACTTTCGATTGTCCACTAATGTCATTGCGAGGAGCGAAGCGACGTGGCAATCTCGATCCGGTAGCCGGGTTTTCTTCGCCAACGAGATTGCCACGCTGCGCTCGCAATGACATTGCCGATAATCGAAAGGGCCTGGGGAGGAGCCGCCCTCCCCCCAACCCCTCTCCCCGGGGGAGAGGGGCGCTTCAACGCATGGCGGCCGGTACCCTCTCCCACCGGGAGCCGGTACCACCGGGAGAGGGTTAGGGTGAGGGCGTACCCGGTACCTCCGGAGAAGGGCTAGGCTGCTGGTGGCCTTTCATCCGGCCACGTGTGGCCGTGATAGTTGGCTTCCCAGAACATGTACTCGTAGCGCAACGTGGTGCGGAAGATGCGCTCCAGGTTGGCCGCTTTGGCAGCGTCGGCGCGGGCGCCGACGTCGTTGAGGCGCTCCGTGAACCACTCCACCAGTTCGCCCAAAACCGCCGGGCTGTGGATATCGATCCAGCCCTGGTAAACCGGGTTATTGGGCTCGGCGCCTGAGTTTATCAACCGGCTGGCCCAATCGAGATAGGTGCCCTCGGTGACGTAGAACAGGGCGATCAGATCGTCGAAGTCACCCTCCAGGGCCGTACGCACCATGAAATCGCCGAAGGCCTGCGTGGTGGGGTTTGCGACGGTTTCCCGGTACTGCTCGGCGGTGACGCCAAGGTCCTGGAATCCGTTGAGGAACAGGTCGTTCTCGGCGGACAGGAAGTTGGCCAGGAAGCCGTTGAACCGCTTGCCGGCGTCGTAGTCGGGGGCGGCCCGCGCGATGGCGATGGCGGTCAATTTCACCAGGTCTTCGCAGAAAACGTAGTCCTGGCGGAAGTAGTTGCGAAACTTGGCGATGTCCAGGCTGCCATCGCCCATCTCCATCACAAAGGGGTGGGTGACCATGGCCTCCCATTGGGTGTGATACCTGGCTCTCAAATCGTCGACGAATGGCATGACCTGCGCTCCTGGGTTATGGATTCCGGTTCCCGCTCCCTCGACGGGAGAGGGTTATGGGAGAGGGTGAGGGTGGCTACCCTGCTAACAGTGAGCCTGACGCGCGTCGCGACAACGGGGAGGACCGAGCATTACACCGATTCGGACAGGCAGGTGAAGAACCGGTCCAGCATGCCCCGGGCCACCGAACCCATCATGCGCTGGCCGACGCGGGCCACCGCTCCGCCCACCTGGCTGTCGGCGTCCACCTTGACCGTGGTCACGTTGTCGCCGGCGGGGGTCAGCGTCACCGTGGCCCTTCCGCTGGCGAACCCGATCCTGCCGGACCCCTCGATGCTCATCTTGTAGGAATTGGGCGGATCCAGGTCGGACAGGATCACCACGGCGTCGTACTGGCCGCCAACGGGGCCGACGCGAATGTCGACCGCCGCGCGATACCGGTTGGGGCCGTCGGGCTCCATGCTGCGGCAACCGGGGATACATCCGGCCAGCACGTCCGGATTCATCAGGGCGTCCCACACCGTCTCGGGTGATTTGGCGAAATGGTAATCGGCGGAGAGTTGCATGGTGCGGGGATTATAGCAGGGAATTCCGGGGGCACATTTCGCCGCCATCCGGACCGATGCTGGTCAGGGGAGAAGTAGCGTAGGTTCCACCCCGGCCGCTTCCCAAGGACGGCGTTTGCGCGATGGTCGGCGAACCGCCGTTGCTACGACGACGAGATTGCCACGCTACGCTCGCAATGACAAAGTGGGTGCGTTTGAAGTGGGTACACTTGAGAGGTGACATCGGGTTGCAACCCCGGGCGGGTTGGCGGACAATTCAGCGATGATTTTCGGGATATTTGACTCGCCGTGGCACCTGCTGGGCCTGGCCGGCTGGTGCTTGTTGATGGGATGGGGCTTTCGCGTCGGGCTGCTGCGAATGGCATTGTCCCTGGGAGTGGTGGGGCTGTTGTCAATAGTGGCCTGGCTGTTCCGCGACGCTCAGACCGGTGCGCTGTTGTACGCACCGCTGGCCTTCGTGGGCGTCATCTCTGTCATCAGCATCGGTTTTCTGGGCCGAAGCCTGGAGCAGCGCCTGGTCTATTCTTCCAACAAGGTTCGCATCAACCACGCCGGCGGTTTGTTGCTGGGTATGGTGATCGGTGTGGTAGTCTGGATAGTGGTCATATAAATATTTGTCATGCAAAGGTAATCAGTTCATGAACTGGCTGGATTGGGCGCTCCTGGTAGTCTGGGCCCTGGCTGCGATATACGGGCTGAAGCAGCGGGCGACTCGAATGGTGGCAGGACTGGTTATCCTGGTGGTGGGTTTTCTGGTGGCGCGCCCGCTGGCCCAATCCGTGCAAGGCCGGCTCGGGTTCATTTCTGAGAACGAATTTGCACAGCTGGCAGCAGCGTACATCATCGTGATAATCCTGGCGGTGGTAGCGGCGGCGACGCTGGGCTGGATGATGGGCAAAATGCTGGGGCTGTTTCCCCTGGGCGCTCTGGCCGACCGCGGCCTGGGCTTGGCGATCGGCCTGCTCGTCGGGTTGCTGATAACGGGCGCAATCCTGTCGGCGGTGGTTGGCATATCGGACGCCGCCGGGGAATTTGTGGACGCCACGACGCTGGGCGGATTCCTGGTGGGGCCGTTCAATGCGGTGGTGGCCAAGCTGGGACTGGCGTTGCCCTTCTGACGCATCGTCGGCGTCCTGCCCGCACCCGATTGTCAACCCGGTGACTGGCTCCGTGGCGTCCCGGATTTTCCGGACCGCGAAAGTACTGTGGAACGCGGCGCTGCGGTATAATGTTCCGTGGTGCAACGAAATCCACGACGAAATTCGGCACAACACGGCAGCGAGTTCGCTACCTGCGTAGAGGATGGGCAGATGGCAGGCCGGGGACGAACGAGTCGAAGCAAAGGCGGCAACCGGTTAGCCGGCCGGCAGTCCAAGACTGGCCGAACGCCGGCGCCGCCGGCCGGCGGGGCCGACTCCACGGAGGGCAGCCGAAGACGTCACGGCGCGTCCATTCCCGGTCGGTTAACCGCGCCGGTGCTGGTGCTCAACCTGAATTATGTCCCCGTAAACGTGTGCACCGTCCGTCGGGCCATCGTACTGGTGGCCAAGGGCAAGGCGGAACTGCTGGAGCAGCGCGCCGACTCCACCCGCATCCGCACCTTCAACACCGCCCTCTCCTCGCCTTCCATCATCCGGCTGGTTTACCTGGTAAAGCGGCCCTTCGCCCCGCGACGGTTATCCAAGAAGGAAGTCTTCCTGCGGGACCACTACACCTGCCAGTATTGCGGCCAGCGGTCGCAGCACCTGACGCTGGACCATGTGGTGCCGCGGCGTCAGCACGGCCCCCATACCTGGGACAACGTGGTTGCCGCCTGTGGCCGGTGCAACCTGCACAAGGCCGGCCGCACTCCGGAAGAGGCCAGCATGAAGCTCAACCGGCTGCCCACCGCGCCCCAGCCCAACCCCTACCGGATCCTGGAAAACCGCACCATCCTGGAAGAGTGGCAGCCCTACATCCCGTGGCAGACCACGGCGCGCAATAACGGTAATGCGGGAGCGCCCGACGGTGAGCTGGCCGGTGTGGCGGTGGCAGACTGACCGGTTTCCGCTTGCCCAGGCCCAACCATGTACCACGGGGGTAGATTGTCCAGGGTCAAGGTCTCATGCCCAGCATAGATTTCCACGGCAAGACCTGGGCGGAGGCGCTGACGGAATTCCTGGACGTCTACAACCGCACGGTGCAGACGCAACGCGGCAGCAGGCTGGACGTCATCCACGGCTACGGCTCCACGGGTACCGGCGGGGCGTTGCGGGCCCGGTTCAGGGGCTTCCTGGAGAAGCAGGGCCAGCGATTGCTATTCACGCCGGGCGAAAGACTGGACGGTAATCCGGGCCACACGGTAGTGGAGCCGGTGCAACGCCTGCCCGACACGGGCGGTTTGCTGGCCGAGCAGGTCTGGGAATACTGCCAGCGTCCCCGCTCCCAGAGCAAGATTACCGGCCGGTTCCGCCGCCACGGCGACCCCCAGGTGATGGCGGCCATCAGGGTGCTGGAGGGTCAGGGGCGGCTACGTACCGTGCACCGCGGGCGGGTCAAGGAGTTCGAGGCCGTCTGACGCCCGCGTCGCGTCACGCTGCCGGCACGGCCAGCATCAGGCACTCCAGGGCCAGGCGCGGGTTGGCGTTGGCGTCCAGCGCCGTCAGCGTCTCCTGGATGCGTTGCAGAAACGCCACGATATCGCCGGTGGCCACTCCCTCAGCCTGCGCGGCCAGCTCATCGAGACGGTCGGTGTTCTGGGCATGGCGCTCCACGCCTTCTTTCACCAGCAGCAGGTCGCGCCACCACCGTTGCCAGAGAAAGAGCCGTTGCCGCACCGATTCCCGATCCCGGGAGAACTGACCGGCCAACGTGTTGGCGTAGGCAAACCGTTCGTCCAGCGGCGCCGTGGCTGCCTCGGCGATGCGGTCCAAATGGTCAGCACGGTCTTCCAGGACGGAAGGGTCAGCCAGGGCGCGGAAGGCCCAGCCGGGGCAGCCTCGGGACAGGCGGGCCAGCCACTCCGCCCGCTCCGGTTCGACGTTCCAGGAGGTCGCCAGGTGTTCGGCCAGGGATGCGCCCGACATTGGCCGCAGGTCGAG
Organism: Dehalococcoidia bacterium; assembly: GCA_965220105.1. Lineage (GTDB taxonomy): Bacteria > Chloroflexota > Dehalococcoidia > Lucifugimonadales > UBA3495 > Bin87. Next base: position 2,389,410 of record OZ244811.1, read on the forward strand.
GGTACGGCAGCGAGATCGGATGGTGGGCAGAACGGCGCTGGGATTGGTGGTGAGCAGCAGTATGAGCACGTGTCCGGGCGGCTCTTCCAGGGTCTTGAGCAGGGCGTTGGCCGATTCACTCTGGCCCGCCGACAGGGATTCCGCTCCGTCGATGATGACGACCTTCCAACCGCCTTCCACCGGGGTAAGGGAAAGGAAATTCTCGGTATCGCGAATCTGCTGGATGCTGATGCGCGTGGGAACGCGGGGGTCTCCGCCCACCGCCACCACGTGGAGGTCGGCGAAAACGCCGCGACGGATCCGGTCGCAGGCTGAGCACTGGCCGCACGGGCTGGCGTCGGCGGCATCAGCGTGGGCGGCATTGGAATCGGCGCAGTTGACGGCGGCGGCCAGGTCAAGCGCCAGGGTCGTTTTGCCCACGTGGGGCGGGCCGGTGAGCAGGTAGGCGTGGGCGACACGGCCGGCGCGCCGGCTGGCGCTAAGTCGCCGCAGCAGGTGGTCCTGGCCGATGGCGGTCCACATGGTGTTAGCTGCCGTCCTTCCGGTCCATCTTCGGCTGACCTGGTGAGCGCCGTCCATCCTTCAGACAGGTTCCGGAAACAGGCTCCGGATGAAAGGCTCCCTCTCCCTTGGTGGGAGAGGGCTGGGGTGAGGGGGAGAGCGGTTGGGTTCCAGTATTAGGGCAAATACGCTAAGGCCCGCCGACAGAGCGGGCGGACAGATACAGACGAGATCACACTCACCCTAACCCTCTCCCATCGAGGGAGAGGGGATTGTTACAGGTCGCAAAGCATCAGGTCGGCGTAGGACTCCCGGCGGCGAATGAGGCGACTTTCCCCGTTGTTGACCAGCACGATGGGAGGTCTGGGATTCAGGTTGTAGTTGCTGGCCATGGAGGGGCAGTACGCTCCGGCGGCGGGTATGGCAATGACGTCGCCGGCCGCCGGCGCGGGGAGCAGGATGTCCGTCGCCAAGACATCGCCCGACTCGCAGTACTTGCCGGCGATGGTTACGGTGGCGTCGGGTACCGCGTTGGGCCGGTTGGCCGACAGTACCTCGTAGGTCGCCTGGTAGAGCGCCGGGCGGATGTTGTCACCCATGCCGCCGTCGACGCTGACGTAGGTGCGGATGCCGGGGATGTCCTTGATGGCGCCGATGCGGTAGAGGGCCACGCCGGCGGGCCCGATGATGGAACGCCCCGGCTCAATCACCAGGCTGGGTTGCTCCATGTCCAGCTCGGCGCAGGTGGCGGTAAGCGTGCCGACGATGGCCTCGGCGTAGTCGTCGGGGCTGGGCGGCTGGTCGTCTCGGGTGTAGGCAATGGCGAAGCCGCCGCCGGGGCTGAACTCCTGGAGGTTCAAGCCCTGCTCCCGCAAACCGGCGGCGAACCGGAGCACCAGATCGGTGGCGGTCTGGTAGGGCTCCAGCTCGAAGATAGGCGAGCCCAGGTGGAAGTGCAGGCCCAGCAGGTTCAGATGAGGCGCGGCGATGGCCTCCAGGATGGCGCGCTCGGCGTCGCCGGTCTGGATGGAGAAGCCGAATTTGGAGTCGATGACGCCGGTGGTGGTGTAGGCGTGGGTGTGGGGATCGATGCCCGGCGATACGCGCACCAGGATGTCCTGGTTCTGGCCCACGTCGGCGCAGATGCGTTCCAGCAGGTCCAGCTCGTGGAAACTGTCCACCACGATGCGTCCGATACCGGCGGCGACGGCTTCCTCCAGCTCGGCGGGCGTCTTGTTGTTGCCGTGGAAGTAGACCCCTTCCAGGGGCACGCCGCCGGCCATCGCGACGGCCAGTTCGCCGCCGGATACCACGTCCAGACCCAGGCCCTCCTCGGCGAATATGCGGGCCAACGCCGGATTGATATATGCCTTCGAGGCGTACACCGCATGGGAGTTGGCATAACGGGAGGCAAAGGCGCCGGCGAACTGGCGGCAGCGGGCGCGCAGGGTTGCCTCGTCGAGGACGTAGAGGGGGGTGCCGTATTCCTCCACCAGGTCCAGCGCATCGCAGCCGCCCAGGGTCAGGTGGCCGGCCGGGTTGGTGTCGGTGGAGTCGGGAAAGACGTGTGTCAGGTGGGAGGGCAGCATGGGCAGGCTCCGGGAAGTTAAAGTATGGACGCGGATAATGTAGCATACCTCCCTAAACTCGTCATTCCGCGAGCCTAATTACAACCCGTCAAACCTGTCAGCGTAGGCGATACCGACGACGAATCTGCCATCGGCCTCAGTATCCTCGATGTCAATGCCATTCGCAGATTCCAGAAAATCGGCTATCTCGTTGTAGTCGTCTGCTGCACTTTCCGCCGTCTAATCGTTGCGGAACAGGAGCGCAATTTCAAGCTTCAATTCCTTATCGACTTCGTCAACCTGAATGATGACAAAGCCATATCCTTCACAACGCTCTACGCGGCATTCATTACCCACCGTCGCGAGAAGCACGTGCCCCTTGCCCATCTTGTTGAGGATATTTTTCATTTCATTGTCATTATCGGCTCGTTCCAATGAACCGGACTCGTTGTACAGGTTCTTGAGTAGGTTCTCCACGGGCCCGGCGGAATCGGATGGGATGATATAGCCTTTGAAAAGCGCCGCCGCGCGGCCTCTATAGAGGTTTTCCCAAACTTCGTAACCCCGGTAGGTCTCCTCTTCGCCATACTGGTCTTCCAGTTCCTTCCTGATGCTGTCAAGGTCGAAGCTTCCTTTCAGGACGACGGCCTCGCGCGAATTCCATTCGGCAATGACTATTTCAGAGACGTCATCGGGTTGGATGCCCAGGCCATCCGAATAGGAGAGGTTTTCTATATTGACCTCTTCGGAGAGTAGATCGCTGTCCAGCACCTTTTTTACGTTAAAGTGGGTTACTGTCTCGGCGGCGTCGGGAACCAGGTCCAGCGCGGAGACGGGCTGGGGATTGCCGCCACCGATAACCCCGGAGGCCAGCAACGAGACCAGGACGATGACAGCGAGCAGCGCCACGCCGCCGCTGGCGCCGCCGATGATGAGGTACTTGGAGGGGATGACTTTGAGCATCGCCAGCAGGGTCGTGGCGTAGCGGATGGCGGCCGGTCTGGCGACGGCAAACCACTGGCGTCCCCTGGCGATGGCGGTATTGAAGTGGGGACGTAGTGAATCAGCCGCAGAGGAGACGGATTCGCTGACCCCGGGGCCGGCGGAAACCTCACGGGGGCGGGGTCAGGAATACCGACATCGATGTTGATAAGGGTGGCGCTGCCGCCGTCGGGTTCAAAATCGACGCGCATCCCCGGCTCCGGAAAGTCGTCAGCCTGCCAGTTTGCGCCGGTAAACGTGTACCGGCTGCTGTCGTCGCCGGCAATGACGCCGGAGTTAGTTTGGAACGAAAAATCCAGGATTTGGCCTTTCACAATGTTCACCTGCGGTTGCGAACAACCAACGTGTTGACCATGCGGTCGTGAATGGTGCGGTGCTCAGGGCCGGACAGCATCATGACGAAGCTGATGATGTAGCCGATGTAGAATGGAATTAGGCCGACGATGAATTTGCAAAGTCCGCGGCCGAACATCAGTCCCCAGCTGGCGGCAGTGCCGTCTTGGCGGACGACACGCAATCCCAGGAGCTGCTTGCCCGGCGTTTGCCCCCGGGCCATTACGATGACCAGCCAGATGAGGTAGCCGATGCCAAGGGTGAGAACCGCGAGCAGGGCCTCAAGGAGATAAGCGAGAACGCGAAGCCATGGATTGGCCACTTCCATTCCCATGTCGATTGACGCCGCGACGGCCCCGGCGGCGGGAGTTGCGACTGCGAGGGTTGCGCCGGCGACGCGGGCCTCGCTGTAAATTCCAGCGGCGACGTTGCCGTTGGCTTCAAAATCGACGCGCGTCCCCGGCTGGGGGGCTCCGGCTTCCTGCCAGTCTGCGCCGGTGAACGAGTAACGATTGCCATCGTCGCCCGAGATGGCGCCGGAATTGGTTTGAATTGAGCAATCCAGAATCTGTCCAGTCATTGGCGACCTCCTGTAACGTTGTCGTCATGCGCGAATGTTGACTAATAAAAGGGCAATATCTGTTTGACTATTGCCTTGAATATGCCTCCCGATTTTCCGGTGGCTTCATTCGCGAGCAGGGTTACGGATGTGGCAATAATGGCATTGAGGACAAGGGGGGTCAAGTTCAACACGATGCCGGCGGTGGCGAATCCCACCCGCTCCCCTCTCCGGTTGCCGGTTATCCGGCCGGCGACGGACAACCCTAATCCCACTACTATCAAGGGAAAGGCAAACAAAGCAGACTTGAAGAAAACTATGGCCAGGATGCTGGCGCACATTCCAATAATGCCCATAGTGGAGATTTTGCTGAGCTCGCCCGGGGCTGCGTCGGAGGAGACGAGGGAAGTGGCAAGGGCGCCGGCGCCAGAGCCAGGGGCGGCGTAGATTCCGGTGGCGGTGTTGCCGTCGGATTCGAAATCGACTTGCATCTCCTGTCGGGGGGAACTGGGTGTCCGCCAGCCGGCATTAGTGAATGAATACCGATTGCCGTCGTCGCCCGAAATGACGCCGAAATTGGTATGAATTAAGACATCCAAGACTCGCCCCTGCATGAACGACTCCTGACAACCTTGTGCAGTTGATAGCGCGACAATCTGCGATCTTGGTCAACTATGTATGTGCTCGCCAGCCTCTCGTCCATAGCAAATAGTCTATGGACTCATAGTCTATGCGCCGTTACCCTCCCGTCACCGTGAACGTTTATCAATCCGCCTTTGGCCAACACATACGCCAATTACGGAACCGGCAGGGCGTCACCCAGGAAGAGCTGGCCCACCGCGCCGGCATTCACGTTACCTACCTGTCCGGCATCGAGCGGGGTGTCCGCAACCCGTCGCTGAAGAACATCTGCGCCCTGGCTGTCGGGCTGGAAGTCCCGGTGAGCGAGCTGTTCGCTTTTCAGATTTATCCCCCCGACTTAGCAGGGTTAAAAACCCGTTTCGCGCAACTCGTGTGAAGGCCGCAACGACCACTGCGCCGGAAGTGTCGCAAGCCGCACGACTCCTTTTGCGACCGGGCCGATGACGACCGGGCCGCAAATGCTGCCAACTCACCATTCCCCAATTTGACCCTTTGCCGGCTCCCGACTATACTGCCGGCTGGATTCGGCAGCCGCTGTTGCGGCAGTTTCCGCGACTTTACCTCACCCCTGCCGCTGCCGGAAATCCGCCGGCGTTCCTGACCAGAGGAGGTGTTATTTTGCCCAACAAAGTACCCATCACGATCACCGTGAATGGCCGTTCCCATTCCGCCGAGGTGGAACCCCGCACCCTGCTGGTGCACTTCCTGCGGGAATCCTTGAACCTGACCGGCACCAAGATCGGCTGCGACACCAGCCAGTGCGGAGCCTGCGTCGTCAAGATGAACGGCGTAACCGTGAAGTCGTGCACCGCATTTGCCGTGCAGGCCGACGGCGCCGACGTGACGACCATCGAGGGGATTGCTCAGGACGGCAACCTCACCGCGGTCCAGGAAGCCTTCTGGAACAACCACGGGTTGCAGTGCGGCTATTGCACCGCCGGCATGATCATGTCGGTTACCGAGTTGCTGGAGCGCAACCCCAACCCATCGGCGGACGAAGTGCGGGCCGGTCTGGAGGGCAATATGTGCCGCTGCACCGGTTACACCAACATCGTCAGGGCGGCGCTGGCCGCCGCTGCCGCACAGTCGGGAGCGTAAGGAGGCGTCATGACTACACGCATATTCGGCTCCGGCATCCGGCGTCGGGAAGACCCGCGCCTGATCACCGGCCAGGCCGCCTATACCGATGACATTAAGCTGACGGGCATGGTGCATGCTGCCATCCTGCGCAGCCCCCACGCCCACGCCCGCATCACCGGCGTCGACACTTCCGCCGCCCAGGGCGCACCCGGCGTGCTGGCGGTTTACACCGGCGCCGACACCGCCGGCGTGCTGAACCCAATCCCCTGCGCCTGGGCCATTCCCGACTCCGACCTGAAGGCCGTGGCCTACCCGGCCATCGCGACCGACGTGGTTCGCTACGTGGGCGACGCCGTAGCCGTGGTGGTCGCCGAGAACCGCTACCAGGCCGAGGACGCGCTGGAGCTCATCGACGTACGCTACGAGCCGCTGCCGGCCATCATTGACCCGGAAAGGGCGCTGGCCGACGGGGTTTCCCAACTCCACGAGGACGCGCCCAACAACCAGGCCTTCCACTGGGTGGCCGCCGGCGGCGACACCGACGCCGCCTTCGCCGACGCGGCGATCACGGTCAGCGAGACCATCCGCCAGCAGAAGCTCATCCCCACCGCGATGGAGACCCGCTCGGCCATAGCTTCGTATTCGCCGGCGATGGGTGAGCTGACCCTGTGGAACACCACCCAGAACCCCCACATCGCCCGGTTCGTGACCTGCCTGGTCACGGGCATCGGCGAGCACAAGATTCGCGTCATTGCCCCCGAAGTGGGGGGTGGGTTCGGCTCGAAGATTGCCGTCTATCCCTGGGAGATGATCGCCGCGTTCTGCTCGATGCAACTCGGCGTTCCGGTCAAGTGGACGGAGACGCGCACCGAGAACTACATCGCCACCACCCACGGGCGCGACCACGTGGAATACGTGGAAATGGCGGCCAACGCCGACGGCAAGGTTACCGCCGTCCGCAGCGTGGTTTACGCCGGCATGGGCGCCTACCTGTCCACGGCGGCGCCGGGCATCCCGACCATTCTGCACGGCCTGATGTACTCGGGCCCCTACGACATCGCCAACATCAAGGCCGACGTTTACGGTGTCTTCACCAACTCCACGCCGGTGGAAGCCTACCGGGGCGCCGGCCGTCCCGAGGCTACCTTCCTGCTGGAGCGGCTGATGGACAAGGTGGCCGACGCCGCCGGCCTCGACCCGGTGGAAGCGCGCCGCCGCAACCTCATTGAGCCCTTCGACAACAACCGGGACGTTGCCATCGGCATAACCTACGACAGCGGAAACTACACCGCCGCGCTGGACCAGCTGCTGGGCCACATCGGTTACGATGCCTTCCGCCACGACCAGGAGCACGAACGGGAACACGGAACCTACCGGGGCATCGGCGTGGCCTGCTACTGCGAAATCTGCGGCCTGGGCCCGTCCCAGGTGGCCGGCGCCGTCGGCTTCGGCGGCGGTTTGTGGGAGAGCGCCACCGTCCGCATCTACGCCACCGGCAAGGTCAACGTCTTCATCGGCACGTCACCCCACGGCCAGGGCGAGGAGACCACCTTCGCGCAGATCGTGGCCGACGAAATCGGCGTGGACGTCGACGACGTGGAGATCGTCCACGGCGATACCGACAACACCCCAATGGGTTGGGGAACCTACGGCAGCCGCACCACCGTCGTGGGCGGCGCTGCCGTCGCCCTGACCATGCGGAAACTGCGGGACAAGGCGCGGGTCATTGCCGCGCACCTGCTGGAAGCCGACGAGGCCGACATCGAGTACAACGACGGGCAATTCTTCGTGCGAGGCGCTCCGGACCGGGCCCAGTCCATCCAGGACATCGCGCTGCAGGCCAACGTGGCCTGGAACCTGCCCGAGGGCCTAGAACCCGGCATGGAGGCCAGCACGTACTACGACCCGCCCAACTTCAGCTACCCCTTCGGCGCCCACGCCGCCATCGTGAGCGTTGACCCGGCCAACGGGCACATCGTGCTGGACCGATACGTAGCCGTCGACGACTGCGGGCCGCAGATCAACCCGATGGTGGTTGAGGGCCAGGTCCACGGCGGAGTGGTGCAGGGGGCCGGCCAGGCCCTCTGGGAGGGCGCCGTCTACGACGACAACGGCCAGCTCCTCACCGGTTCCATGATGGACTACGCCATCCCGCGGGCCAACCTGGTGCCGGACATCGAGGTGCATTCCACGGTAACGCCGTCGCCCCACAACCCGCTGGGCGTGAAGGGCATCGGCGAGACCGGCACCATCGCCTCCACCGCCGCCATTTACAGCGCCGTCATGGACGCGCTCAAACCCCTGGGCGTTACTAGCCTGGACATGCCCCTGACCCCCGAGCGGGTCTGGCGGGCCATCCGGGAGAGCGGACACGACCACGGGCACGGACACGACCATGGGCATGACCACGGCCACGGCCACAACCACTAGCCGGCACCGGATACAGGAGGACTGATTGCTATGTTTGCAGCAGAGTTTGAATACCGGAAGGCCGGCTCGATAGCGGAAGCCGTCCAGCTGCTGGCCGACAATGCGGACGCCAGGTTGCTGGCCGGCGGCCACAGCCTGATACCGTTAATGCGGTTCCGGCTGGCGCGTCCGGAGCTCATCATCGACATCGGCGGGATCGCCGGCTTGCGGGGCATCAGCGTCGGCGATGACGCGATCCGCATCGGCGCGCTGACCACTCACGCCGAAATTGCCAACTCCGCCGAGGTGCAGCGGGCCAACGGTCTGCTGGCCGAAGCGGCCGGCGGCATTGGCGACCCGGCGGTGCGAAACCGCGGCACCATCGGCGGCAACCTGGCCCACGCCGACCCGTCTTCGGACTGGGCGACGGTGCTCACGGCGCTGGGCGCCACGGTGCATGTGCAGGGACCGACCGGCAGCCGCACAGTGGAAGCCGGCGATTTCGTTCAGGACGCCTTCGCCACGGCGCTGGCCGACAACGAGCTGATCACCACGGTAACGGTGCCCGTGCTGGCCGCCAACCAGCGCGCCGAGTACGCCAAGATGGCCCATCCGGCCAGCTTCTACTCGGTGGTGGGCGGCGCCGTGGTGGTAACCATGGACGGCGACCGGTGCACCGCTGCTTCAGTGGCGGTGGGAGGGTTGACGCCCCGACCGGTCAAGGCGTCGGCGGTGGAAGCGGCCCTGACCGGTCTGCATCTCACGGCGGACAGCATCGGCACGGCCACGGCCAACCTCAGCCAGGACCTGGACGCCGCCGGCGTGGACATCATCGGAGATTTGTACGCCTCGGCGGAGTATCGGGCCGGCGTGGCGCCCGTCGAGGTGCAGCACGCCCTGATGCACGCCATCGGGCTGGGCCACCACTGAAGCAGTCGGCACGCCCGAGAGAGGCGCGCGCCTCTCTGCCACTATAATAAATAACGTCCGCTATGACCGATGACAAGTGTGACGCATCGCTGGAACACCGACTGAGGAATGACAGCAGAGAGCCGATATGGAGCGTGCCACCAGGATGGGGGCGGCCATGCTTTGCTGCCTTCTGCCTTTTGACCGTTACGTTCACGGCGTATCTTACCTGGTACGACCTCGACGGGAAGGCCAACGCCGGCGCCAAAGAAATCATCGCCGCAGTCATCCTCTCCCTACCCCCGGCGGGGGTGCGGCGGCAGTATCAGTAATCATCCTTGCGGAGGTAATGCAATACACTATGTCGACGCTGGAATACCTCAGAAACAAGTGGGTCAAACCCCTCATCGCAAGGCATCGTGCCCAGGGACGTGCCGAGGGACGTGCCGAGATGTACGATGAGTTACGCAAGTGGCTGGAACGTCGCGAGGCCGCCGAGCAAGCCGGCTTACCATTCCATGAGCCGCCGCCTACACCGGATAAGAAAGATTAGGTTGGTGTTATCCTCATCAGGCGTTCGCCCTCGGCAAAGTTCCACTCCGGCATGGTCTCCATCGAGGTAAAACACGCCCTAATGCACGCCATCGGGCTGGGGCATCACTGAGGGGGATAGTTTCTGCAGACGAGGCCACCGTGCTAGCTAGCACGGCGGCCCTTTTGGTATCAACGTGATAGCGTCCGGGTTATCGGACACTAATGGGCGGCAAGTTCTCCGTGATTTGCGCCTGCAAAATACGGTACCCAGACCTGGAGCTGAACAGGCCAGATGCCCCTTCATTACCACGCTTCCAGAAGTCGGAACCAACGACCCACTCACCTTGTTTGTTGTATCCGCCCAACTCATTGAAAGGCGATTCCATCACTTTTGCGTAGCTGTTAGGGTCCAAGACGGATACTCCTTCTTGTGATCCCATCACTGCGAGCACGTTGACCAAAACCGCATGCAATGCGGTCACTCCAAGAGTGCGTTGGAGGTTATATTTCTCAGGATTGCCCATGACTTCTGGAAGGACTAAATTGATCCCCTCCCAATAAGCATTGAGAATCTCTAGTTGTTGCTTCTGACCTGACATTTTGAAATATCCTGGCTGATCTACCAACGGCCTCAACGACGTCACCATACCGTTGTTGGTAAGCAAGGTGCCGGTTTTGCTCTGCCCCGGGAATTGGATCTTGTCGCACCAGATGGTTGTTTCTGACAGCTTACTGGTCAATGCGGCGGCGGCTCCTACCCAAGCTCTCCCTGTTTCGACCAAGCGGTCTTTGACCACCTCAGAGGATTCTGCCCGGCGCTTTAGTAGTTCATAAGCCAGACCAGTTCCAATACTCTTGGCGTTGCTGTTGACTACGTGAAACTCGTTCATTTCACCATCCCGGTCAGCGCCAAGCAAGCAGACAAATGGGAGCGCATAGTCTCCCCATTTTTCTTTGTTCTCATTGTAGAGGTCAATCAACGCTCCTACCCGATGCTGACCGTCAACGATGTACAACCGATTAGTGTGGTCGAGTACTAGTTCGAAGTGTGGCCCCGTTCCGTCAAGATGACGGTCAGCGTCGAAATCCCTCAAATTAGTGAGAATCGCCGTTGGGAGGTCAACTCGATTGGTTTGCAAATCGCGCCTGAGGGCACTGATACGGTTCTGAGTCGGCACACGTTGATAGCCATCCTGATTACCCGGCTCCAGCCGATCCACTTCGCAGAGTTCGGCGAGACCCGAAACGGGAATAGACCCGATGGCAATCTGCCTCCCGCTCTTGGAGGTCCAATCGTTATCAGTGTACCGGAGGTCCGGCAACTCTTGGATTATCACGGGCAATCGGTGTACGGCTTCCGCAGCCAGTTGTTGGGGCGTTGCCATTGAAATTCTCCTACCTCTCCTGATTTGGCACTTTGCACTTGGAGGTTCGCGACGCCGTATAACGAATTGAAAACACGATGTCAATATTTGAATCATAAATACGATTTTATAAAACGCTCCACTGTGATGGACGTGATACCCTAATGAGCGCAGCCGCGTCAGCAAGCCGTGTTACAATCGGCAGGCCCCGGCGCCGCCGGAACTGGCGTAATCTCTACATTTTCGAGCGAATCGGGCGGAATAAGCTGATTCTGCTATGGACAACCGCACTGTTACCATCACCTTCTATGGCCAGTTGGCCGACGCCGGGCCTTTGGACGCTGCGTTCGTCTTTCCGGTGGTTGAGGGGTTCCGCGACGCCCTGCGGTTGATGATGCGCCACCAGCACGCCTTCCTTACCGGACATCGGCCGCCGTACTCTGCGCTGCTGTCGGCCAGCGCGCTGCGGCTAGCGGCCATCGACGTCGGTTCCTACTCGGTGGCGCTGGAAATTGCCGGGCCGATGGCGCTGGGCGAGTTGGCCGACGCACCCCTGGACGGGCTGACCGCGCTGTTCTCCAACGCCGCCGCCGATGTCCACGCTCTGCCGAGCGAGGTGGCCTTCCCCTTGCGGAAAGTTGTGGAGGGGCTGCCGGACGGCATTGACGCGGTGGTAATCGCCGGGCCGGCCGGACGGCATCCGCTCAAGCTGACCCGAGAATTATTTGCCGACGGCCCCCCGCAGTGGGAAACCTTCCGCTGCCACGGGCGGTTGCAGGAAATCAACTGGTGCCGCGGTACCGCTGTGCTCAACTCGCCCATTGACAAATGCCTGCTGGTGTTCCCCGGAACCATGGCGGAAAGGATGCACGAGGCGGGCAACAGACTCGTTAGCGTTGCCGGCGTGGGCGAGCGCACCCCCGACGGGGTGATTATCATCAGGGAGATAGAGTCAATTACTATCAACGACGATAATGGCGGTTGGACGGGAGATATTGGCCCATTCGAGAAGGACGTGCAACAGGCCCTGGCGATAGTACGCTGGCAGGAAAAGCAGAGAGAGTGGTTCTATGACGACCAGTTGGACGCCTGGGCCGACGCGCTCCTTAAAGATGCGCTGAAAGAGTGACCACTCCGGCCCCGCAAAGCGGGTTACTGGTGTTGGATACCTCGGTAGCCTCGGAGAAGTTCCGAGGCACGTCCGACAATGCCCGGTACGGCCATATTTTCGATAATGTGACTGCAGCTCTGCCTTTGCCGGCAGTAGCAGAGCTGTTGCAGCTACCCTATCGAAACAATTGGGGTCGGCGTCGTCTGCATGATTTACAGGCATTCATTTCAGGTTTCCCCATTCTGATACCGTCCAGAGCGACTGCGGATTGGTGGGCATCAATTCGCGCCGATTGCGCCCGTCTCGGCATTGCTGCCAGTGAAAACGATGCCTGGATTGCGGCAACCGCAGTGGTAACCGGCGGGGAACTGGTTTCTTACGACGGCGATTACCCGCGGATGAGCATTGCCGTAGCCCGGCTGCACGTGATACGGCTAGAGCGACCTGCGCCTTATTAGATGAGTGATCTACACCTTTGGAGCATACCTTGAAAATTCTTCTGACCAACGATGACGGTATCCACGCTGCCGGCCTGTGGGCGGCGGCGCGCACGCTCTCGACCGTGGGCGAGGTGGCGGTGGTTGCGCCGGACCGGGAGCAGTCGGGAGTGGGGGCGTCCATGACGCTGCACTCGCCGCTGTTCGTGCATCAGGTGCCGGCCGAACATTATCTGAGCCAGTTTGCGCCCAGTATAGCCACGCCGCCGCCCGCCGCCGACGCTGTGCCCGAACCCGCCGGGGCGGACGCTGTCGCGGAGTTGCCTCACCCCATCACCGCGTGGTCGGTGCAGGGAACGCCGGCGGATTCCTGTATCCTGGCGCTGGAGCAGTTGGTGATGCCCAAGCCGGACCTCGTGGTGAGCGGCATCAACCGCGGCTCAAACCTGGGCTGGGACGTCATTGTATCGGGCACCGTGGGAGCGGCAGTGCAGGGGTTCGTGCGGGGCTATCCGACCATTGCCATCTCGGTAGGGTCGGTGACGTCGCCGCGTTACGACGTGGCCGCCGACGTGGTGGCCAACCTGGCGCGCAGCCTGTCCGACGCTCCCGCCGTGATGCCGCCCTATTTCCTGAACGTCAACGTGCCCAGCGAGCCGGTGGACAAGATAGCCGGCGTGGAGGTTACGCGCCTGGGCGGGCGGGCCTACGGCGAATCGGTACGCACCGAGGACTCGTTCGGCCACAGGCGCTACTGGATATCGCGCAACCGACCGGTGCTGGCGGGCGGCGACGGCAGCGACATCGCGTCCCACAAGGCCAACAACATCACCATTACGCCCATGGGGATGGCGTTCTCCACCACCGACGAGCGCATCGAGATGGTGCAGGGGTTGCTGGACGGCACGCTGGACGGGTTTTCGCGCCCGGCCTAGGCGGGTCGCAGACGGGACACGAGGGAGCGATCCTTACCCCGGAGACCTTTGCATAGCCTGTCATTGCGAGGAGCGCAGCGACGTGGCAATCCCGTCCCCGTAGCCACGATTGCTGCGTTGGCGTCCTTCGACAGGCTCAGGATGAGCGAGATTGCCACGCTACGCTCGCAATGACATCAAGGGACAATTTAAAGACCCTGAGCGAAGTAACCTGCTCCAAACGGTCGGTTGACCGTTCTGATACCATGACGGAAATCGGTCGCGAATCCAGACAGGACAACAGATATGGGACTGAAAGGTCTTTTGCTAAAACCTCTTTCGGGATATCCGGGCGGTTACAAGAAGATGCGGCGGGGCACCCAGGGTTTCGACACAACGCCGCCCTTCAAGGTACCCGACAATCCCCGCGACCGGCGGAGCCGCATCCCTCCGCTGGGCTTCCGCGAGTACTGGTACCCGGCATTGCCAACCAGGGACGTGAAGAAGGACCAGCCCGCAGTGCTGCGGATGCTGGGCGCCGATGTGGTGTTCTTCAAGGACCGGGACGGGGAGGTGCAGGCGTTGCTGGACTGGTGCCCCCACCGGGCCGTTTATCTGTCCATGGGACGCTGCTATTTTGAGGGTTTCCTGACCTGCCCGTACCACGGCGCCACCTTCGACGGCGACGGCAACTGCGTGGCGTTTCTCACCGAAGGCCCCGACTCCATGATGGTCGGCGCCGAGGGGATGAAGGCCCGCAAATTCCCCACCGTCACGCTGAAGGGCCTGGTGTTTGTGTGGATGGGCGACGGCGAGCCGGTGGCTCCGGAGGAGGACATTCCCCCGGAAATGTTTGAGGATAACAACATCTGCCGCCCGTCTTTCGACATGTTCGACTGCAACTGGGTGCTGGTGCTGGAAAACACCATGGACGCCCACAACGCCTTCATGGTGCACCGCAATGCGCTCCGGATGCTGGGCAGCCGGGTTGGGGGCCGCCCCCGGACTCCCCTGGGTTACCGCGTCAACCTGGTGAACAACAAAAACGTCCACTACCGACCGGGGAGCGGCAAGGCTTCCACCGAGAAATACTACTACGACGAAGCAGGCAACATCCCCTATCAGATGTACTACCCGGGGGTGGACGGCGTGTGGCCGCTGCACCGGTGGCGTCTGGCCTGGACCTGGTTCTTCGACTGGAAAGCGCGACGCAGGGGGCAGGACCCGCAGTACCGTCGGGCGACATTGGCCGAGACACCGGATGTCAACGAGTGGAACGGAACGCGGTTGCCCGGGATGTCCCGCACCGGCGGGAACAACCGCTACTTCCGGAGCACTCGCTGGCCGGTTCCCGTAGAAGACAACCTGACCCGCATGGTGTACCTGAACGTGGAGCGGTACGAGACGCGGCCCAACCCGCTGCGTCGGCTGGTCCGCAGCGTGACCTGGCCGTATCGCAACTGGGAGCTCAACTTCAACTTCCGCAACCAGGACTACGACGCGGAAAAGTACACCCAGTACTCCATGCCCGAGTATCTGTCGTCCACCGACTCGGTGGTGGTGGCCATGCGACGCCTGTTCGTCGAACACAACCGGGACGTGATCCGCCGCCGGGAACGGGAAGAGGAACTCCCAGAAGTCCTCGAAGAAACTGAAGCGGAACGGATGGTGCGGGAGGGAGACCTGCGCGTCGCGGAAACCAGCGCCGCCTTCGACGCCGACCGTCTGGAGGAAGAGCTGCTGCGTCGGGTTTAGCCCCGTTACCGAACCGCAGGGGCCGGGTAGGCCGCCCTCTCCCACCAAGGGACAGGGGATTGGACGGCGGCCTTACGCGAAGGCCGGCATCACCTCGTCGGCGAAGAGTCGGATAGAATTGTTGGCGGCGTCGGGCGGAAGGTAGCCGAAGCCGTGGCGAGCGCAGAAGATGTCGTGGCCGATGAGGCGGCGCTGTTCTTCCAGCTGCCTGGCGACGGTGTCCGGGTTGCCCACCAAGGCGATGCCGTTGTCGACCCAAAAGTCAAAGGACTGGGCGCGCTCGCGAAATATGCGACGCAGTTCGGCGCGCTCCGGAGTGCCGGGATCGCCGCCCCGGTTACCGTCGGGTCCGTAGCCGACCCGTGATTCGCCGATGATATCGCGTCCCTTGCCCGGCGGCACGGCCTGCGGGAACACGGCGGTGGCCAGATGGGGCTCGGCCTGCTCCCGGGCTTTCGCGTCGGTTTCTGCCACGTGGACGTGCCGGGTCAGGAAGGTTTTGGGCATTGGAGCGGGGTGTTCAGCCTGTCGCCACAGGTTGCGCCAGTTTTCGAACTTGTCGGCAATGACCTGGTCGGTGTCGATGTTCTGCGAGACGTGGAAGTTGTGCTTGGCGGCATACTCGAAACTGGCGGCGCTGTGGCACCCGAACCAGACCGGCGGGTGGGGCAGTTGATACGGTTGGGGATTGATCAGCGCTTCGTCGAACTGGAAGAACTCGCCGTCGTAGGTGACATTCCCTTCGGTCCACGCCATCAGGATGATGTCGAGGGCTTCCTCGCTGATATCTCGCCGTTTGTCGAAATCGACGTTCCAGCGCAGAAATTCGTGGCTGGTCACGCCGGTGCCGGCCCCGAATTCGACCCGGCCTCGGGACAGGTGGTCCAGCATGGCAACCTCTTCGGCCAGCCGGATGGGGTGATGAAAGGGCAGTTGGTAAATCATCACGCCGAACCGCATGGCGCTGGTGGCCCGGGCCAGCGCCGTCAGGTAGACACTGGGGGCGCTGAGGAAGCTGACGTCCGAGGTCTGGTGCTCGATGGAAAAGTAGTACTTGTAGCCCATCTGCTCCGCTGCCTGCGCGCCACGGATGTGTTCGTCGTAAACGTCGGCGGCCAGCGTGTGGGCTTCCATCTGGGGTTGATCCAGGACGTCGTACAATCCGATTTCCAACTTGGCCATGGCGCCGCTCCTCACGGTGGGGCTTGGGGCAGCATTTTCGCCGCATCGCCCGACGACTGCCCGTAGTATAATACCGCCCAGTCCAAGTTGCCCGCTTCAGGGGAGGTAAGAATATGACCACGGTTGATTATTCCGTGCTGGATAATCTCGAAGCTTCGGCTCGGTCCTTCTACCCTCAACGCCATTGGACGGAGACCCCCGAAGGGGCGGTGGACTACGCAGTCACCGTGGACGAGGGGGTCGCGCTGTCCTGTCGTTTCCACGCCGTGGGCCGGTCGAATCCGACCGTGCTGTTCTTCTACGGCAACGGCGAAACGGTGTGCACCTACGACGACATCGCGCCCCATTACAACGAGATTGGCGCCAACATCTTTTTGGCCGATTACCGGGGCTACGGCGCCGCCGGCGGTTCGCCGGCCTTCTCCACGATGCTCTCCGACGCCCACCAGGTTCTCCAATGGTTGCGCGGAACCATGCGGGACCTCGAGTTCACCGGGCCGGTCTACGTGATGGGTCGCTCCATGGGTCGACATTCCGCCATCGAGCTGGCCACCCAGGCATCCGATCAGATTAACGGCGTAATCATCGAGAGTGGCCGACCCAACCTGGGCCGCTTCGCCGACGGACTGGAACCGGCGGCAATCGAAGCGATGGAAGCGGCCTATCACGCCAGGGCGTATTCCATCTCCATCCCCACGCTCGTGATCCACGGCCAGTGGGACGAGACCGCGCCGCTGCGTGACGCAGTAGATATGTACAACAAAATCCAGGCGGACCAGAAGTACCTGGAAATCATCCCGGGAGCGGGCCACAACGACCTGATGTACGTTGGGTACCGGCAATATTTCGCCGCAATCCACAAGTTCGTCGGACAGTACGCCGGCTCATAGCACGCACGTTGCAGCAGTCCGAGGAGTACGATGGCTGAAATCAACACCGGCACGGTAAACGCCAACGGCATCAACTTTCACTACCTGGAGATGGGTGAAGGGCCGCTGGCGTTATGCTTCCACGGATTTCCCGACCACGCCTGGTCGTTTCGCCACCTGCTGCCCGACCTGGCGGCAGCCGGTTTCCGGGCAGTGGCGCCGTTCATGCGGGGGTATGCACCCACTGAGCCGCCGGCGGATGGGCGCTATCAGCAGGTCGCGTTCTGCAAGGATGTGTTGGCCCTGATCGGCGCTCTGGGCGCCGAGCGAGCCTATCTCGTCGGCAACGACTGGGGAGCCGGTGCGGTCACCGGCGCTTCGGTTCTGGAGCCGGACAAGGTCATCAAGCTGGTAATCATAGCCTCGGGCCAGGTGGATCATGACCTGTCGATGAGCTACCAGTACCTGAAAGGGACGTGGCATTCCTACTTCTTCCAGCTGCCGCAGGCCAATCAGGCCCTCGCCCACGATGACTTTGCATTTGTCGAGGAGTGGTGGCGCGACGCCTCGCCGGAATGGGACATCCCCCAATACACGCTGGACAGCATCCGGGAAACCTTCCGCAAGCCGGGCGTGGTAGAGGCTGCTTTGGGATACTACCGGGCCCGCTACGACCCGGCGTTGCAGGATCCGTCGATGCAGGCCGACCAGGCCCGGGCCAACGCCGGGCCGGTGACCGTGCCCACGCTGGCGTTGCACGGCACCCGCGACCGTCCCCGCCGGCTGGATGCCTTCGAGAGCGCGGCCATGGACGCCTTTTTCACCGGCGGACTGGAGAAGGTGATAATCCCCGGCGCCGGCCACTTCATGCACCAGGAGAAGCCGGCAGAGGTCAACCCGAAGATTGTCGACTTCCTGACCCGGTAGGTTGGGTTGCTGCGACGGTGAGGTTGGCCGACGCCGGATCGGTCAGTCGGCATCCAGGGCTTGCTGCAAATCCGCGATGAGGTCGTCCGCGTTTTCCAGTCCGACCGATACGCGTAGCAGGTCGGTGGGAGTCAGGCTGTCCGGGCCTTCGATGGACGCCCGATGCTCGATGAGGCTCTCGTAGCTGCCCAGGCTGGTGGCGCGGGTGAAGAGGGCGGTGCGGGCCGCCACCCTGAAGGCCGCATCCAGGCCGCCCCGAACCCGAAAAGACAGCATCCCGCCGAACATGTCCATCTGACGACGGGCGACGTCATGGCTCGGGTGCCCCTCCAGTCCGGGATAAAACACCTCGGCCACGTTGGGATGGGAGTCCAGGAAGGAGGCGATGCGGGCGGCGTTCTCGGCGTGGGCGCGTATCCGGTAGGGCAGGGTGCGAATTCCTCGCAGGATGAGCCAGCAGTCGAAGGGCGAGGGCACGGCTCCGCCATCCTGCTGAATTCGACGCAACTCGCCAAAGAGTGCGTCGTCGCGGGCGGCCACCACCGCGCCTCCGGTCACGTCGCCGTGGCCGCCCAGGTACTTGGTGGTGGAGTGGACCACCAGGTCTGCGCCCAGGTCGATGCACCGTTGCAGCACGGGGGTGGCCCAGGTGTTGTCGCAGACACAGGCAATCCCGTGCCGGTGGGCGATATCGGCGACTGCGGCGACGTCGGTGATTTTCAACAAGGGATTTGATGGAGTCTCGATCAGGATGAGCCTGGTGGAACCGTTGACCTCCCGGCGTACGTTGTCGGGGTCGGTCATGTCGACGTACGAAGTCCGCAGTTGCCATCGGGCAAAGGTCTCGTTCAGCAGTTTGGCGGTACCGTGGTAGAGATCCTGGGGAGCGATGACGTGATCGCCGGGCGCCAGGGTCTGAAAAACGCTCACAATTGCGGCCATTCCTGATGAGAACGCGGCGGCGGCGGCCCCTCCTTCGAGACTGGCGACGCACTCCTCAAGGGCGCTCCGGTTCGGGTTGCCGGAACGGCTGTACATGAAACCCGTTGGGAAGGAACCGTCGGGCGCGCGCTCGAAGGTGGTGGACATGTGAATCGGCGGCGTGACGGCGCCAGTGGCGGGATCGACTTGGCGTCCGGCGTGAACGGCAAGGGTCTCAATATTCATGCTTCCCCCGATGGTTGACGATGGCATCGTCATTCTAACCGATGGCAGACCGAATGACGGTGCTATCCTTTGACGGGGCTACCCTTCGATGGGCTCCGGGTGACCCTTCGACAAGCTCAGGATGAGCGGGGAGATTGGCTCCCTCTCCCCTGGTGGGAGAGGGTTGGGGTGAGGGGAGCCCTTCGACAAGCTCAGGGTAATCGGGGATGTCGGGTTGCGCGGGAGGGTGGTTGCTCACTAGAATTGAGTTATAGCCTGGCTCCGGGGATACGGTTAGCACTCGTTCACATCGGGAGGGCATCAACATGGCCACGAAGATCGAAGGACAGATAAGGGCCGGAACCGTCGAAGAACTCAAGGCCGCCGGGTGTCGGGTGGTCACCGGGGGCGGGCACGCCATCGCGGTCATCTACCATGATGGGCGCGTTTACGCCGTCGACAACCGTTGTCCCCACATGGGATTTCCGCTGGACCGGGGCAGCGTGCGGGACGGGATTCTGACCTGCCACTGGCATCACGCCCGTTTCGACCTGGCCAGCGGCGGCACGTTCAATCCCTTTGCCGATGACGTACGCAGTTTTCCGGTAACCGTGGTCGAGCGGCAGGTTTGGGTTGACCCGCAACCCACGGAGCGGGATGAGGTTGAGCATTGGGTCGGGCGTTTGCGCGACGGCCTGGAGCACAACATTCGCCTGGTGGTCGCCAAGTCCGTGCTGGGGTTGGGCGCCGCCGGCGCCGACTACCGGTTGGCTCTGCGCGTTGGCGCCGAATTCGGGACTACGTACACGTCCGCCGGATGGGGTCCGGCAATGACGATTCTGACTGCCGCCGCCAACCTGCTGCCGCAGCTGGCCGAGGACGAACGTCCGGTGGCCATTTACCAGGGATTGCTCCACGTGGCTCGCGAATGCGCTGGCCGACCGCCCCGCTTCGTCGTGGACTCCTTGCCGACCGGAGAAACTCGTCCCGAGGTATTCAAGCAGTGGTTTCGGGGGTTCATCGACGTTCGGGACGAGGATGCTGCCGAACGCTGCCTGCGAACCGCCATAGACCTGGGGTTCTCGCCGCGGGATGTTGCCGACATGATATTCGCCGCCGCCACGGACCACATCTATCTGGACGCCGGCCACGTCGTCGACTTCGCCAACAAGGCGTTTGAGCTGCTGGACCACATCGGCTGGGAACATGCCGGCCAGGCGCTGACCAGCCTGGTTCACGGCATGGCTACCGCCCGGCGCAGTCAGGAACTCAGCTCCTGGCGTCATCCAATTGACCTGGCGTCGCTGGTGTGGCAGGCCCGCGAGGAGTTGCCGGATCTCCTGGCGCAGGGCAGCAGCGCCGGCGCACCCTGGGGCGGAGCCGATGGGTTGGCCCGGGAGATGCTCAATGACTCGCCCACCGACATTCTGGATGCCATCAAAACGGCGATAAAGAATGGGGCCACTGCGGATGAGTTGGGTTCAGCGGTGGCGTATGCTGCATTCCTCAGGATGGCGCACTTTCACGTGTCCAACGAATTCAACGATTGGGACACGGTCCACAACACCCTGACTGCGGCCAACGCGCTGCATCAGGCGCTACAGCGGGCGCCCTCTATGGAACTGATGCGAGGCGTGTTCGACGTGGCGATGAGCATCTACCTGGACCGTTTCCTGAACATGCCACCGCAGCGAATTCCCGAAACCGGCGATGCACCGGTGGATGGGGAGGAGATACTGGCACAGCTCCGGGAGCGCATGGACGTGCGACAGCAGGTGGAGGAGGTGTCGCACCTGGTATCCCGGTATGTGACCGGCGCGGGCGATTTGGATGGGCTGGTAGCGGCGCTGGGCCGCGGCATGCTGATCGAGGACGCCGGCTTCCATTCGTTCCAGATCGTCGACGCCGGATTCAAACAGTATCAGGCCCGGCGCGGCGCCGAATCGGGGCGGCACGTGCTGGTCGGCATGGCCAGGTACCTGGCGGCGCATGCCCCCACATCCCGATCCGTGGGGCAGACCTATCAGATTGCGTTGCGCCTGCACCGGGGCGAAGAGATTTTCCGGGAGGGATAGATGCAACGAACCGCATTTCTCGAGCGTGAGGCCCGTTGAAACGACTGCTGGCCCACCGGCGGTGGTGGCTCGCTGGCCTAACCGTGACCCTGGTCGTGCTGCGGGTCACCGCTGCCGCCGTAGCTGACGCAACGGGTACCGAAGCCGTCGGAGTGGCGGCGTTGACGCTGCTGAACACAGCGTGCCTGGTCACGGCCATTGCCACCATTGTCGGATTTGTCCTGTACGGCAGGATCTACAACGCCAGGGTGCCCACCGAATGACACCCCAGGCGACAATCATGGCGACGGTGGCTGCTATGTTGCTGGACTTGCGGCATGCCGGTCTGGCGGGAGGGCAACAAACTACCCGCAAGCGCGGGCCGACATGGGCTGGCAACCGGGGCAATTGGCGCCGAAGGTGAGATTCAGCGTTCAACGGTATTTGGAGCGGCATGGAGCGGCATCGATGCCGATTTCAAACTCAATCGGCAGGCAAATGGATGCGCTCCAGGGCACCGGGCGGCACGGCTGATTGTGGCAATGTGGCAGATTGGACAGTTTCCGCAAGACAGACCTATGCCACGTCGGTCTCCATGATCCCTGAATCTGCGTCCATCATCGCCTCCTCGAAGTCCACCGCCGCCTGCTTCTGCCAACCGGGCAGGCTATGGGCGTAGATGTTGGACGTGATGCTGACGTTGGCGTGGCCAAGGCGCTTGCTCGACACCACGACGTTTGTCCCTTGCTGGAGGGCGACCGAAGCGTGGAAATGGCGCAGGCTGCGGATGGTGAGGTTGGGTTCTCCGACCCGACGGCTCAGCGCCGGCACGGCGCGTTTTAACTTCATCGGGTTGAGCCAGCGGCCCAGATCGTCACAGAACACCAGGTCTTTGTCCTGGTAAGAAGGACCCAGTTCTTCGCGTACCCGGAGTTGATCTGCCCGATGCCGGCGCAGGACCTCTACGGTTTGCGGTCCCAGGTCGATCTTCCGCTCCCCGGCGGCGGTCTTGGGCGACGATATCGTGGAGGCCAGCCAAACGCCGGCCCAAGGACGCCCGAACCACCAGGTCGCCGTAGTCTAGGTCGACGGCGCTCCACGTCAATGCCAGCGCCTCGCCCCGGCGCATCCCCGTGTAGGCCAGTAGGTAGATGCAGGCGTATAGCGGATGCTGCTCGGCCTCGGCGATCCGCAGTATCTCGGCGACTGTTTCGATGGGCGGAGCCTCCGCGTCATGCTTGCGGAAGGTGGGCGCCGACACCAGCGACACCGGATTGCGTCCGACCAGCTCCAACCGCATCGCCCGTCTGAAAACCCCGGACAGCACGTTGTGGACCATCCCCACGGTTTGGGGGGCCAACCCGTCGGCCAACAGCTGCGTCTCCAGCGACTGCGCTTGGAGTGGCGTGATCTTGCCCAGTTGCACATTCCCCAGGTTGGGCTTCAGGTATCGCCGTATGATGCCCTCATAAGGCTCCCGGGTAGCCTGACTGCGGTTGGGGATGATGTGGTCGGCAATCCACCAGTCCAGCCAATCCTTCAACAGGATACGTTCCGGCGGCACCACGCCCCTGTCGAGTTCGACCAGCATTTCCCGTAACCGCCGTTGCGCTTGGGCCTTGGCGCATCGCACGGTGACCCACTTGCGCTGCGGTTTGCCCGGGCAGCGCGCCCAAGCCCGAATCCACCGAAGGGATGTAGCCATGTCGGTCAGGCGAGGGATGAGGGGCAAGGGAAAGAGACGTGAGGGCTTGATCCCAATAGATTTGGCTGAGTGCGGGGTGCGGTAGCCGCGCAAAGGGGATGATGGCGGCCCGCCGTGGCGATGCTGGGCGGAATTGTCAGGGTAGCGTGCAGCAAGAGACGCTCGGGGACCAGCCTGGCGCGAGTTGGGGGGCGTTGGGTCAGTTGCAGACCGGCAGTCCAGGCTGGGAGTGGAATTGCTCGCAGCCGTGCCAGGGCGCCACTGAACTGGTTTTTCCAGGGCCAACGCTGTGGCAGATGCAAAGTGAGGCGGCGCGCCGAGCGGGTGAGCCGTCCGGCGATAGAGAAGAACCGCCGCCGCAGGGTCTTGGTGGTCACCACCGGCTCGCCCAGACCGATGCGCGCCGTCCAGCGAGCCAGGTTGTGGGCGAGCGCCTGCACCGCCAGCCAGGCGCCGTTGGCGGGGAAGCGCCCCGAAGGGAGATGGTTCAGTCCCACGCCGTACTTGAGGTCGCGGATGGCGTTCTCGATCTCGGCGTGGCGGCGATGGTCGGCCTCCAGTGCCAGGGTGTCCCCCTCCCGGTCGGTGATGCAGCCGTGATAGCTGTAGGTGGCAAAGCGGGCCAGTTGGGAACCGGGCGTGGGCTGCACCCGACGGACGATGAGCCGCACCGGCGCGGCATCGGGCTCAGTCCGGAAGGGGGTGCTGGAAGGGGATGTAGCTAGTCTCCGCCACAGCGGCGGCGCCGTCCATCCAGTAGGGTATCGGCGTCCAGGCATCTTCGGGTATGGCCTCGATAAGATCGCGCAGGCTTTGGCGCTGGCGGACGGTGATGGAGTAGCGGACCTCCATCTCACGGCAGACCGCGACCAGGGCGTGGGTATAGCAGCCGCGGTCAGCCCGCACCGTGAGTTGTCCCCTGGCTCCGCTGTAGCGCACCCGTCCCACCGTCTCGCGCAGGAAGTGGGCGGCGCCCCGAGCGGTGTTGGCCCGGCCCTCGCGCAGCCGGGCCATCAGCACGTCGCCGGTACCGGCCACAGTAGTCCAGGCCCGGGCCAGCAGCGGGTGATAGCCCCGCTGGCCGGTGTAGCTGGGTGGCGCGCGCACTCCTTGGCCAGACCGTAGGTCTCGCAGATGGTGGAGTCCAGGTCGATGGTCAGGGGTGCGTCGCCCGGTCCCGCTCCAGCAGCCCAAGCCTTGGCCAGTAACTCGCGGCCCACCCGGTCCAGTTGGCGGACGTGGCCCCACCGGAAGCTGCGCAGGAACGTCCCCAGGGTGGATGGCGCCTTGACCACGCAACCGAGAGCGCCAGCCGTCCCGCCGGTGCGCAACATGTCGGCGTCGTCAATGCAGTCGCCCCCAGCCAGCGCAGACGCTACCAGGGTCAGCATCTTGTCGCCCGTGTTTGCCCGGCCCCGGCGCAGCTCCGAGGTCAACGTGACTGTCGACGAATTCACGCAGACCCAAGTGCTGGGCGAGGGTGACCGGAAGAAGCAGCCCAGCATTGGCCACCAAGCGGTGGTCGGCGAAGGCGATTTGAATGCGATCGGGGTGCTCCAGTGGTAGCATCTATTGGGTGCTCCTAGTCTCGGGTCGGTTTTGTCTTTCCAAAACCATTATCCCAGATGCACAGGAGCACTTTCTTACCCCTTCAGCACGCCGCGACACTCATCTTTTCGGTGGATTGGGGTTTAGGAAACGGGCCGCCAACCGGCGGCCCGCCCTAATTCCCTCCAATCAAACTCCCCCCTATTTGAAGTGGGGAATGACGTCTTCGGAGAGGCACTTCAAGGTGTCCATGACTACCTCGCGGGGGACGGATGATGTCCAGTTGCACTCGAACATAATCTCGTCGGTAGTGAAGGCCTCCCTGAACATGTGAATCTTCTCGACCACCTCTGCCGGCGTGCCGAACAGGTTGACTTCCTCGGTGGCATCGGGGCCGGCGCTGCCGGCGTCCGTGCTGCCGATACCGACGCGGCCCGCGTAATAGATGCGGGCGAGGTCCATCAGGTTATTGACGCGGCGGTCGGCTTTATCCTGGGTGTCGGCCACGAGGGTGGGCACCCGGACGACGGTGGAAGGCTCTCCTTCATGCCCGGCCTTCATCCACGCCTTGCGGTAGTCCTGAACGTCCTCGCGGAGGACGGCGGAGCCCCGCAGGTTGTGGGGGGAACTGCCGGCGCCGATGGCAATGCGGTACCCCTGCTCGCCCATGGGCACGAAGCTCTCCTGGCTGTCCACGGGAAGCAGCATGGGCATGGGCTTCTGCACAGGCTTGGGGATGCTCATGTAGTTCTCGTAGAAGGCGGGGTAGTTGAAGTACTTGCCCTCGAAACCGGAGAAGCTGTCCTCGTTCCAGAGCTGCTTGAGAAGCTCGAGGTACTCGAAAAAGTACTCCCGGCGCTCGGCTGAGCCGCGAGTGCGGGCCCCTGCGCCGTAGATGAAGCGTCCCTCGCTGATCTGGTCAACGATGGCAACCTGTTCCGCGACCTGGAAGGGGTCCTCGGGCTGGAGGTTGTCGAAGGCGTACCTTTCGTGGGGCAACGCCCGCAGGGATACGGTCTCACCGGGCAAGCGCAGGGTCGGGCGGTGGATGGAGGTGCCAATCCTTATGTTCTTGGTGTGGTTGGCGATGACTGAGGACAGCATGAGGGACTGGGGGTCCATGCTGCCCTGGGTGGAGAAGTGACCGCCGCCGAACCAGACGTAGTCCCAGCCCGCATCCTCGATGTGCTCAATCTCCCGGAAGTTATGCTTGTAGGCCTCGGCTTCCAGGAGCCTACCGCTCTGATAGTCGGGGTCCCAGGGGACCTTGCCGCCTTCGTAAACGGCGTTCCAAGTGGTAAACAATCCAAAGTCCATGCTCGCCCCCTCCTGTAAAAGTACGGACGTACGATTCTATGTTACTGCCGATGATATTCCCGCGGGCTGGCAGAGTCAACGTTGAGTTTCGCCCATCAGGGCGATAGAAAGGAAGCAGCCTCTATTGTTTTCTGCTCATCCTCAGCTAGCCGCAGGGCCCCCTCACCATAGGCCGATGGTTCGAAAGGTTCACCGTGACCGGGTGAATGAGGAGCCTGCGACGGCCCCGAGCGGCCCACGCAGGGTCTTTCAGTTGTCTCCGCAAACTTCAGCTGTCATTCCGACCGAAGGGAGGAATCCAGGGGTCTTGCCGAAGGGAGAGTCACCCGCCAGGCATTTTCAGATTCCTCGCTCCGTGTCAATGACCTCGACAAAACGTAACAGTTCAGAGTAGAGGGGAAACGAGCAGTTGACGGCAGGCGGCGAGCGGATTTAGACCTTGGGCGCGCCAGGCGCCGAAGTCTGAGCGGGCCGCCCGGCTTCGCCTGGCCTTCCAGTTCGGCAATCCGCCGCTGCAACCGCTCAATCACCGCCTGTAACTCGGCGATGATGGCAATGAGAACATCGCGGTCGACGGTGGTCAGGTCAACTGTGGTCAGGTCACCTTCAGTATCCATGCCCTGTATACGACATAACCACCGCCACTCGTGCCAGCGTCCGTAAACCCAAATTCGCCCAATTCAACCCTCAAGTCTGAACTGTTACTCTCCCACGTAACAGTTCAGACTTGAGGGGTTCTCCGGCCTTTCCGACTGGTTGTGGACGGGTGGCGAAGCACAGAATCTGTTTTGCGAACCGATCTCGTCCTCTCAAACGTGAACTGTTACGTGGGCGATTGTCGCGTTGACAGCACTATCTACGAGGATTACACTCGCCTCGGCTGAACTGCGGGTAATCCAACGTCCCTTATGGCCCGATAATGCTTTCCACCGACGTTTCTGATGCCATCGAATTGATGTTCGAGACCGGGTGGACCGATGGCCTGCCGGTCGTGCCGCCGTCCGAACCCTTGGTCCGCCGGTTCGTGGAGAGCACCGGCCGCGGGGGCGACGAACTCATCGCGGAGCTGCCGCCCTTGGGCGGACGGGCCACCGTCGAGCGGATCGCGGTCAACGCCGCCATGGCGGGCTGTCTGCCGGAGCACATGCCGGTGGTCATCACCGCCCTTGAAGCGATGATGGACGAGCGGTTCAACCTGCGGGGCGTGATGTGCTCCACCGGCATCCACACTCCGCTGTTGATCGTCAACGGCCCCATCGTCAAGGAGCTGGACATCAACGGCGGCTACAACTGCTTCGGCTCCGGTTGGCGGGCCAATGCCACCATCGGCCGCGCGGTCAAGCTGGTCCTGCTCAACCTGGGCGGCGCCATACCTGGCGAGACCAACAAGGCCACCTTCGGCCACCCCGGCGCCTACACCTACTGCGTTGCCGAGGACGAGGACGCCAACCCCTGGGAGCCGATGCACGTCGAGCTCGGCTTCGCCCCGACCGACAGCACGGTGTCGGTGTTCCCGGCGGAGGCGCCCCACAACATCATGTACCACGCCTCCCACTCGCGGAACTTCCTGACCGTTCTTGCCGACACCATGTGCACCTTGGGCAACGTCCAGATGTACGTCATGGGTGACACCTTCGTGGTCATTGGCCCCGAGCACGCCAAGTTCCTCCACCGCGACGGCTGGAACAAACGGGACATCCGCCAGTTCCTCTTCGAGCACGCCCGCAAGCCGGTACGGAAACTCCGCCAGGGCGGCCCGCCCCAAGGCGACTCCCGCCGCGGCCATTTCTGGCCCAGGTACATCGACGCCGACGACGACGACCAGATGGTGCCGGTGGTCCGCGCCCCGGACCGCATCAACATTTTCGTCGCCGGTGGCGCCGGCGGCCCCCACTCGGCCTACCTGCCCGGCTGGGGCTCTCGCCGGGTCACGCGAAAGATCCCAGGTTGATAGAAGATCCGGGATTGGAGAATTGTAGAGGGAACGATGACTGTCACGAACTACCAAGACCGGATGCGGGAACTGGGTTTGGCCCTGCCCATCGACCCGGAGGCGGCGTCCCGCTGGGGGGCCGCGCCCCGGTTGGATACGCTGTACGACAAGGTCGGTGGCCTTTTGGGCAACCGCAAGGCCAATGCCGAGCTCTTGTTGCAGAGCATAGGCGAGCGGCTGGCCAGGGACCTGGAACTGGGCGACATCGTCGCCGTGGACAAGTACGTCTATTCCCGGCCGGCCGCCGATGCGATCATAAGCGAGCTCTCCGAGCGGTGCGACTTCGTGGTCACCGCGATTGCCGATTGAGGCTCCTGCACCGCGTGCAGTATGCACGACGCAATGACCCTGGAGAACCTCGGCATCCCCACGGTGGTGATCTGCACCGACCCGTTCCTGGACTCGGCCTTCCGCCACGCCCGCACCTTTGGCCGCCGCGACTTCCACCCGCTGGGCATTCCCCATCCCTTGGGCAGTCTGACGGCCGACCAGGTCTCGGTCCGCGCCGGGGAGTTGGAACAGGCGGTTATCGATACGCTGACAACCTACTAGTACCCAGTCACATTTGTATTGATGGGTATAGGGACTTGAGCTTGATGCGGGCGTCTGCGGTGGTGAAGCGCCAGTCCACCCGAAAGCCCTGCCGATTCCGCCGGTGTTCCCATGCCCCGGTTTCCTGCTCCAGGATTTCCTGACTGGGGATACGGCGGTCCAGGCATTGCCGGTCCAGAACCCCGATTTCAATCTCGGCCATATTCAGCCAACTGCCGTGCTTGGGCGTGTAGTGAATCTCCAGTCGTTCGGCGATGCGCCGCGCTTCGGACGGCTCGAACGCCTCGTACAGCGAGGCCGGATGATGGGTGTTCAGATTGTCCATCACCAGCACGATACGCTCCCGGTCGGGATAGTCCTGGTCCACCAGTCGCTTGACCACCCGGGCCCAATCGGCTCTGGTGCGTCGGTCCGTCACTTCCACCCGTCGCCACCCCTCCAACGGAGCGAACAGCATGAACAGGTTGCTCACCCCGTTGCGCTGGTATTCATAATCGTAGGCCATGACTGCACCAGGCCGCGGCGGACGGGATTGCCGAGTCTCCCCCACCAGTTGCTTGCTGGTCTCGTCCAGGCACACCAGAACTTCCTTGTCTTCATAGCTGCGGTGATAGACCTCCAGCACGTCTTCCATGGCGCACACAAACTCGGCGCTACCCTGGGGAGGCAGGCACCAGCACTCTTTCAGCCAGGGCTTCAGTTGGTTTTTTTCAACGTCCGGCGCACCGTCTCGTCGCTGATGCTCTCCACTATCTCTCCTTCCACCAGTCCGTCGGCCAGCAGTTGCAACGTCCAACTGACTCGTCCCTCCGGCGGCGGCGAGCAGGCCAGGGCAATCAGGTGGGCCTCACCCTGACCATCCAACTTCTTCCGGCGCCGGTTCAGTTGCTCTTTGCGACCCAGGGCGGCCGTCACTCCTTCCTCCACGCAGCGGCGGCGTACCCGTTCCACCGTGGCGGTGCCCACCTTCAGGGACCGGGCGATCTCCTGGTCCATCATTGGCCCCTCGGACTGATTCTCATCGCTCAGCAGCAGGATGCGGGCGTGAGTCTGCTTATAAGCCGCCGCCCGGCCCCTGGAAACCAATGCCTTCAGTTCCTCCTGTTCCTCTACCGTCAGTTCTACCCGGTACTTCTTCACCATAACCTCCCTCACCACTTCCCCATTTGTTCCTGTATCTACTTGACCTTCACATCCTACCATCCATCAATTCATTGGTGGTAGGCCACTAGAGCGACCAACAACCTACTCCCGGGGTCACCGGGCGCGATCGAGGAGGCGACGACATGATCACCGTCGGCAATAGCAAGTACACCTACGAGCAGGTCGAGAATTGGGAGAAGCTGCCCGAGGGATGGGAGTTGGGACAGACGGCCATCGTCACCGACTCCGAGGACCGGGTGTATCTCTTCAACCGCGGCGAACACCCGCTGATCGTCCTTGACCGGGACGGCAACTATCTCGCCTCTTGGGGTGAGGGCGTTCTCACCGACGCCCACGGCATGTTCATCGACGACGACCAGAACCTCTACCTGCCGGTCAAGAACAGCCACGTGGTCCTCAAGTACGACCCCATGGGCAACCTGCTGATGACCATGGGCGAGTGGGACAAGCCCTCAGACACCGGCTGGTCGGGGAACTACAGCGACCCGGCCGTCAGGGCGGCCGGGCCATTCAACCGCCCCAGCGACATCGCCATTTCCCCGGACGGTCTCCTGTACATCTCCGACGGCTACGGCAACGCCCGGGTGCATCGGTTCACCCCCGACGGCGAGCTGGTGGACTCCTGGGGCGCGCCGGGGAAGACCGGTCCCGGCGAATTCCATGTCCCCCACGGGGTCTGGGTGCACACGGACGGGCGGGTGTTTGTGGCCGACCGCGAGAACAACCGCATCCAGATCTTCGACTCCGAAGGCAGCTACCTGGAGCAGTGGCTGAACCTGGCTCGACCCTGCGACATCTACATCGACGACGACGAGGCGGTGTACGTGCCGGAGCTGGACGGTTTCATGACCATTCTGGACATCGAGGGCGACATCCTGGCCCGCTGGGGCAGTCCCGCGGACGCCGGGTGGGGCAAGGGCGCCCACGCCGTCTGGGTCGACTCCCACGGCGACATCTACGTGAACCAGAACCTCGAAGGCGAGCGGCTGATCAAATACCGCCACGTCGAAGGCTAGAGCCCGGTCTGCTAGAGCCCGGTCTGCGGGGAAGTTCAAGCCGCCCTTTCTGGAGGGACCGGCCGCCCGCGTTGGGGCGGGTCAGGGTGAGGATATGCGCGTTGGTTATCAGGTCGGGCAGGTGGTGCAGCGGGACAGCATCGACCATCAGCAACAGTGGCGGAACCACCTGGAGCAGTTCCGGGCCTCCCGCGACGCCGGGTTCGACATCTATTGCTGGGCTCACCACTACCTGATCGACCCCTTCCAGCACTTCCAGCCCTGGCCAATACTGGCGCGGCTGGCCGCCGAGCCGGGAAACATGAAGCTGGCCACCTCGGTCCTATTGCTGCCGTTGCTGAATCCGGTGGAGGTCGCCGAGCAGTCGGCGACCCTCGACCACATCGCGGAAGGGCGCTTCATCCTCGGTATCGGGCTGGGTTACCGCCCGGAGGAGTGTGAAGCCTTCGGAACGAAGATGTCCGAGCGCGGCGCCCGCTGTACCGAGGCTCTCGGCCTGATGCGCCGGCTGTGGAGCGACGAAGAGGTGACCCACCACGGCCGCTACTACAACGTAACCGGGGCGCGGCCCACCGCCCGGCCTTACCAGAAGCCTCACCCCAAGATCTGGCAGGCCGCGATGAGCGATCCGGCGGTGCGCCGGGTCGGCCGGGGCGGCGACATCCTATACGTCGGACCCGCCCAGTCCAACGCCACCATCCGGCGCCAGATATCGCTGTACCATCAGACCCTCGAGGAGAACGGCTACGACGTTCCCGAGGAGATGGTCATCGTGCGCGAGTTCTTCTGCGCCCCGACCCACGAGGAGGCGCTGGAGCGGGCAAGGGCCAACTTCGCCAAGAAGTACGAAGTCTACGCCTATCACGGTCTCCACGGCACCGACGACGAGCTGACCCGGAAGGTGACCGGCGACCTGGAAACGTTGATGGACGACACCTTCCTGGTGGGCAGCCCCGAGGAGTGCGTCGAGCAGATCGCCGCCTACCACGAAATGGGGTTCACCGACGTGGCCCTGCGGTTATTCTACCCGGAGATGTCCCAGGTCGAGGTGCTGGAGCATATCGACCTGGTGGGCCGAGAGGTCATACCGGCGTTGCACGCCCTGTAGTTCCCCTCGGAGGCCCCGCGGGACGGTGGTGAAACGCCGCCCGCTTCCCGGCATGAAACCGCTTCTCCCTTCGCATGCAAAGTCCAGCAATGTAAAGGCGGCAAAATATGCGTAACAACTACGTGGGGGACATAGGAGACTTCGCCAATAACGGACTGTTGCGTGCGCTTTGCGGCACGCCGAAAGATCCAGTACCCGACATCAGGCTAGGGATAATCTGGTACTTGAACCGAGGTGAGGACCAGTATGGCAACGCGATTGGATACCTAAATCCGTCGCGCCACAACCTTTTCACTTATAGAGAGTGCGACCCAGACCTTTACGACGAACTCCGACAACTGGTCGGACAACGTTTGTTGACGAACACAAGCCGAGACATTAGAGACATCATTGACAACCCTAACATCCTTCGTTGCGACACCCAGCATTATGATAAGCCGGTACTCACGGGTTACACTCGGGAAACAAGGGATCAATGGTTCACTGACGCCATGGACAAAACCGCCGATTCTAACGTAATTTTCCTCAATCCCGACGTTGGAATCGGCTGGAACTTGAGCGCTAGCCATCAGCACGTTGTTTCCCGGGAGGTAAACACGCTTTTAGAAAGGAGAAAGACGGGCGTCATCTACCAGACCCCACCGCGAAGGGGCCAAACTCATAAGGATTGGGTCGCGGCCAATGTCGACAACCTGCTGCATGACACTCTGGCAGTTGAGTACCTCTGGGTGATCATGTGGAATCGAGCACCCAAGAGAGCGTATTTCATTGTAGCCAGTACTGCACACCAGAAACGGTGGATGCAACGGCGCCTGACAATCTTTCGTAACAGCCAGTGGGTAAGGAAAGGGCACTTTTCTGAGCCGAAAAAATACTCTAAACCGTGATTTTCAGGGTCATCAGCAGGGCGTTGAGAATGACGGCGGCGCGAGTGCCGAGTGGTAGGATGGGCCATCTCCTTCATGGTGGGCAGCCCCGAGGAGTGCGTCGAGCAGATCGCCGCCTACCACGAGATGGGGTTCACCGACGTGGCTCTGAGGTTGTTCTACCCGGAGATGTCCCAGGTCGAGGTGCTGGAGCATATCGACCTGGTGGGCCGAGAGGTCATACCGGCGTTGCACGCCCTGTAGCTCCCCTCGAGGGCCCCGCGGGACGGTGGTGAAACGCCGCCCGCTTCCCGGCATGAAACCGCTTCTCCCTTCGCAAAATATCCGGGTTGCTGTTAGGATTGGCCCTCATCCATCTACTCCGGCAGCGCACCGTCGGGCCGGACCATCCCAACGGGTTCGTGTCGGACTGCTGACGCCGGCCCGCCACAGCCAATCCACTACGGAGGACGCATGACCACCCAGCCGACCCAGCCGACCCTGCTGACCATTGGAGACTACGAAGCCCGGGCCAAGCAGACCATGCCCCAAGCCCTGTTCGACCGGCTGTTCGGCGACCTGGGCGCGCCCGACTGGATAACCAACACCTCCAACGTCCAGGCCATGAGCGAAGTCAAGCTGCGTCCCCGGATCCTGGTGGACGTCACCGAGCGGGACCTGACCACCACGGTCCTGGGCGAAGAGATAAGCATGCCGGTGATGCTGGCCCCCACCGGCACCCACCAGCGCGCCCACCCCATGGGCGAGTTGGCTTCCACCCGGGCCGCCGGCGGCGCGGGGACCATCCTGGGGCTCAGCACCGCCTCCAGCTACAGCATCGAGGAAGTGGCCGAGGTTGCCACCAATTCGCTTTGGTTTCAGCTCTACTTTTTCGAGAACCGGGAACTGACCGAGATCCTGGTGCGCCGGGCGGAACAGGCGGGCTACCAGGCCATGATGCTCACGGTGGACAACCTGGGCGCCAACTCCCGGGAGCGGGAGTACCGTTACGCCTACACGCTGGACCAGGAACGCACCCTGAAGAACTTCGAGGGAATCGAGCTGCCCAACCTGCCCACGCGGGAGAACTTCGCCGAGAGCTTCGAGTCGGGCCTCAACTGGTCCGACCTGGAGTGGCTGCGCTCCATCACCTCGATGCCGCTGGTCATCAAGGGCGTGCAAACGGCCGAGGACGCCCGGCTTTGCGCCGAGTACGGCTGCGAGGCGCTGGTGGTCTCGAACCACGGCGGCCACGCGTTGCAGGGCACCGAAGGCACCATCGAGATGCTGCCCAAGATCGCAGACGCCGTGGGCGACCGGCTGGAGGTCTATCTCGACGGCGGTGTCCGCAAGGGCGCCGACGTGCTGAAGGCGCTGGCCTTGGGCGCCCGGGCGGTCTTCGTGGGCCGGCCCATCTTCTGGGGGCTGTCGGTCAACGGCGAAGCGGGCGTCCGCCACTGCCTGGAGATCCTGCGCACCGAGCTCAGCGTGGCCATGGGCCTCTGCGGCGTGACCGACGTGAAGCGGGTAGATCGCTACGTTGCCCAGGACCCGGGCCCGGACAGCGCCGGCGGCGTGGTGGGCGAGCTGGAGCGCCTTGCCCGCCTGCTGGACCAAGGCTACATAACCCGCGAGGAGTTCGAGTCGCTAAAGGGCCGGCTCCTGTAAGCCTGGTGGGTAGCGCAACTGCGCAGCTGCGCTGGCAGATACACGGAAAGATGGAGCAGATGGAAATAGGCGTCATATTTCCCCAGACCGAGATCGAGCCGGACCGCCACGCCGTGCGTGACTCCGCCGAGGCGGCGCGGGACATGGGATATTCCTGTTTCTTCATCGCCGACCCCGTGCGGGGAGCCGATCCCGCCCACCACAATCACCCCTCTTACGGCATGTACAACCACCAGGTCGTGGTGCACGAGTCCTTGACCCTGATGGGCTACTTGTCGGCGATCGTCCCCGGCATGGGGTTCGCCACCGGTATCCTGATTCTGCCGCAACGCCAGACCGCCTTGGTGGCCAAGCAGGCCGCCGAGATTGACGCGCTCTGCGGCGGCAGGCTGCGTCTGGGCATCGCCTGTGCGTCCGCTTATCCGGCGCGAGGTTCCGATGACGACCGGCTGGTCCCCGACTGGGGCGCGGCGTCCGCCGACTGGGATGCGGTGCACCTGAGCCTGGGCGGGCTGCTGGCAGGTGACCAGAACCGCCGTGAATCGCCGGAGGGCTGGTCGATGCACGAGTTCTGGCATACCGAGACAACTTTCTGGCTGCTTGGGCTGGACGTCGCGCCGGAGCAGACCGGCCACATCCGGGTGTTGCCACCGGCGCCGCGAGGAACGCATACCTCGCCACCGATCCTCCAGTTGACCCGATGCGTCGGAGATTGCGGACCAAAGGGGTCGGCAGCGTTACGCATTGCGCATGGCGACCGTAGAGGCAGTCTTCGGCCAGATCAAGCAAAACCTGGACTTCCGGCAGTTGCTGCTGCGTGGATTGGAGAAGGCACGGAGCCAGTGGTCTCTGACCTGCAACAGGCACAACCGTCGGTGAAACCAATCCAGACGACGGGAGAACGAGACAGCAACTCCGGATTACACCCAACTTCAGTTGGCGCTGTAACCATTGTTACTAATCTTGAGTACCCCCAACTCCCGAGCGCGGCCGCCGCGTCAAACTTAGCCTACCACCCGGCGCCACCAACAACGAATGCGGGGAACGCCTAATATTACAGTCGCGCTTAGTTTGGTAGGATAGACTCATGACTACTGGTGAGAGGGGAGGGGTTGGATCTGAGTCAGACGTTGGTGGAAGGGGAGGCGGTGCTGAGGGAAGTGCTGGACTGGGAAGCTGGGCTCCCGGCGCTGCACGCGCGTATCGCGCTCGTTTTAGCCGCAGTGAGTCTCGCCAGCGGGTTCTGGCGTACCTGAAAGGATTGCTGGGGTCGGTGGAGCATCTGGGCGATCCGAGAGGGGTGCTGGTAGTGGATGAGACGGGGTTCCTCAAGCAAGGCCAAAAGTCGGTGGGGGTAAAGCGGCAGTACAGCGGCACGGCGGGGAAGATAGAGAACTGTCAGATCGGGGTGTTCCTGGCCTATGGCAGTCGTTATGGCCCAGCCTTGCTGGATCGGGAGCTTTACCTGCCCCAGGAATGGGCGGAGGACTGGGAGCGACGGCGGGAAGCCGGGGTGGCGGAAGCGGTAGCCTTCCGTAGCAAAGCACAATACCAAAGCACAATACCAAAGCACAATTGGCCCAGGGGGTGATTGAACGAGCCACGGGTGCTGGTGTGCCTTTTGCCTGGGTAACTGGGGATACGGTGTACGGCAATGACCGCCGACTGCGCCGGTGGCTGGAGGAGCAGGGCCTACCCTACGTGCTGGCGGTCATACGTGCTGGCGGTCATACGTGCTGGCGGTCATACGTGCTGGCGGTCATACGTGCTGGCGGTGAAGAGTAATGCGCCGTTGTGGACCGACACGGAGCGTGGCGCCGCGCCGGTGGCGGCGCGGCGGTTGGCCGAGCAGATACCCGATGACCAGTGGCAACGTCTGAGCGCTGGGGACGGTAGCAAAGGGCCACGCCGCTACGATTGGAGCCGAGTGTCGCTACGGCCTTGGTCAGAGCCGGCTCAGGGGCATTGGCGATTGGTGCGTCGCAGCATCACCGATCCTGAGGACCTGGCCTACTACGCCTGTTTTGGTGTAGGGGAGGCGCCGCGGGCGGAACTGGTGCGCGTGGCTTGCGCCCGGTGGATCATCGAAGATGCCTTCAAAGCGGCCAAACAGGAGGTGGGGTTGGACGAATACCCGGTGCGGCGGTGGGTCGGGTGGTACCGGCACATCACCCTGGCGTTACTGGTCCATGCCTTCCTTGAAGTGACCCGGTCCTACGCCGATGGTGGCGCTGGCAAAGGGGGGCGATGCTCCCGGGAGAGCTCATCCCACTGACCGTGCCCGAGGTCAGACGGCTGCTATGCCGGCTGCGGTGGCTACCTCGCGGCAGTCCTGCCCTGACCATTGGATGGTCGTGGTGGAGACGGCGGCATCAGGCTCGGGCCATGCAGTGTCATTACCGGAGACGCCTTCAGAGACCTTCACCATATGCGCGACTGTAATACTAAGTCCTGCGCGGTGAGGACGTTGACCACCTGCCGACATCGCTGCCGGATGCGGGCTACGGTGCGTTCGGTGGTTCTGAACCGGACGGCGGCCTGGGCGAGGGTCAAGCCCTCCCGCTCCATGGCGTTGGCCGCCAGGAGGTCAGCGCCACGCCTAATCCCATCCCGATGCCTGTCCAGGTCCTAGAACTTGCACCGGCTGAGTGGACAACGGGTGCACTGGGGGGAAACCTCGCAACCGGTGTCTTCGATGACGCCAGGGTCATGGTCAGCGTCGCCGGCTTGGTGGTAAGATGCAGGTGGCATCGCAAATCCTCCCAATTCAGATATGGGTTGCCATCCGCGTCGGGTAGCGGGCTTCAATCGACACCCGGCGCAAATGAACAAAACCCAACAGCTCCGGGCTGCTGGGTTCGCTGATAGCATAGTTTAAACGCTTAATGCAATCAGTTTGAACGCTTTTTCGGTCTCTCTATTTGTGGTTTGTTAGCTAAATGGTGTTTTAGCTCAGATTCGCACACTACGATCTACCCGCCACCACGGGGCGTAGGGGTGACGTTTGAGGGCGGGCAGGATCGGAGACATTGACGATGGGTTGGCTGGCTGCAGGACCAGCAGCGCATTATGAAAGAGGTTTCGGTGAAGGCTTCGTGACAGTGGGCGCAGCGTTGGGTGGGCCGGTGACTGGGGCGGTGAGCATAAAAAATCCCCATGTGGCGGTGTTCGCCGGGGGGGACGGTAGCCCAAGACTAACAGGTTAGCAATGGGAGTTACAAGATTATTTTTGGCCTGCCGCCTTTGTTTGGGGGCGCGTTGATACAGGCCTCGATGGCTGCCTGGGATGCGATGGTGTAACCACCACCGCGGGCGGGCGCCTTTAGTTTGCCTAGACGGGGCAGTTTGCCGCGTCGGACCCACATTGTTAGCGTACCGCGTTTCAGGCCATATTTTATGGCAGCGGAGGGCAGGTCGATGGAACCTGGGGGCAACTCGTTGTAGATGACCATGGGCCTGGAGGAGGGGGGTTCGGGTTGGGAGGCGGCTGGTCGAGGGCGTTGGCTACGGTGCGGAGGATGTCAGCGGGCGCTAGGCCCGGAGGCCAGGGCGGTGAACACGGCGTAGTGTAGGGTTTGGTGGTAACAGTTTAGCACGTTGTGGACCCCGGCGGTGGAGCATAGGCGGCCGGCAAAATGGCAAGTAGTGGTGGGCGATAGTGGACTCGAACCACTGACCTCTTGCGTGTCGAGCAAGTACTCTAACCAACTGAGCTAATCGCCCACAAATTGCAATGCCCTGTCATTTTACCATGTCGCCCGTATCAACTGCGAGGCCTTGTACTCGTTCAGTACATGTGAGACGGAGCCGGGGCCAGCAGGTCGGGATGGTAGTGGTGAAGATACTCGGCTGGGGTTAGTCCGTCCAGGGAGTGGTGGGGGCGGAGGTGTTGTAGACGCCTTCCCAGGCCAGCAGCGCCTGGTTGAGGGTCGTGATTGCCAGGTCGCCGTCGTAGAGGTGGTAGAACTCCTCGGTGTGGGTGCGCTGGGCCCGCTCCACGTGGCCGTGGAGCTTGGGGGACCGGGGCGGTCCTTCGACAGGCTCAGGACGAACAGTCGGATGCCCCGCTCCTGGCAGGCCGCCTCGAAGTCGGCCTGAAACTCGCTGCCGCCGTCCACCTGGATGGCGCGCACGGGGAAGGGCATTCGCCTTTGCAGGGAGTCGAGAAACTGGGCGGCCCGGCGAGCGGTGGCCCGAGTATGCGCCTCCAGCACATCATAGCGGGAGACCACGTCCCGGGCGGTGAAGTGCTTGAGGATCACGCCGGGTAGGGGTCTCACATCCAGCGTGTCGACCTGCACGATGTCCCCGGGGGCTTTGGCCCGGTAGTCCCGGGGCTTGCGTACGCCGTAGGGACGTTGCCGCTGGCGCCGCCGCGTCGCCACGCCGGGGCCTGGCGGCTCTTTCAGCATCCCCCGGGCCTTGAGCCAGAGTAGAGTACCGGGAGGTGGTGTAAGAGTTAGGCGGTTGGCAAAACGCTGACCACCGCGTCATCCTTGTGGAATCACAACAACCCAACCAAGGAGAACGACGGTGGTCAAACACAGCATGGATCTTTTGGAATTATTACGCAAGCGTGGTATGGACGGAGACGTGGACTTTCTGCGGGAAGCACTGCGGGTCCTGGTGGACGGCATCATGGACGCCGAGGTTTCCGCCCAGATCGGCGCTCAGCACGGCGAACGCAGCCCGGAGCGGGTCACCTACCGCAACGGCTACCGCAACCGCACCTGGGACACCCGGGTCGGCACCATGGCGTTGCACATTCCCAAGCTGCGGGAGGGCAGCTACTTCCCCAGCCTGCTGGAACCGCGGCGGCGCAGCGAGAAGGCTCTGCTGGCCGTCATCCAGCAAGCCTACGTGGAGGGAGTGTCCACCCGTCGGGTGGATGACCTGATCAAGGCCCTGGGTTGCGACGGCATCTCCAGCAGCCAGGTGTCGCGCATCTGCGAGCAACTGGACGAAGTGGTGGAGAGTTTCTTGGGTCGGCCCCTGGACGGCGGCCCCTACCCCTACGTCTGGCTGGACGGCCTGACCCAGAAGGTCCGTGAGGGCGGCCGCATCGTCAACGTCTGCGTGGTGGTGGCGACGGGGGTCAATGCCGACGGGCAGCGGGAGGTCCTGGGTATGGACGTGGGCGCCAGCGAGGACGGCGCCTTCTGGCTGGCCTTCCTGCGGTCGCTGACCGCTCGTGGCCTCAGCGGGGTGGAGCTGGTTACCTCCGATGCCCACCAGGGGCTGAAGAACGCCATCGCCGCGGTGTTTGCTGGAGCCAGCTGGCAGCGCTGCCGCACCCACTTCATGGCCAACCTGCTCACCCGAGTGCCCAAGCGTGCCCAACCTGGCGTGGCCACCATGGTGCGCACCATCTACCAGCAACTGTCTCCCGCCGAGGTCCACGGCCAACTAGACCGAGTAGTGGAACAACTCCGGGAGCCCTTTCCCCAGGTGGCCGAACTGCTGGCGGACGCTGCGCCGGACCTCCTGGCCTTCACGGCCTTCCCAGTGGCCCACTGGCAGAAGCTGTGGTCCAACAACCCGCAGGAACGGCTGAACCGGGAGATAAGGCGCCGCACTGATGTGGTGGGCATCTTCCCCAACCGGCTGTCGGCGCGGCGCCTGGTGGGCGCGGTGCTGGCCGAGCAGCACGACGAATGGGCCGAAGCCCGCCGCTACCTCACCATCCCCAACGCCGCCGGCAACGAGGCACTGCCGGAGCCCAATATGCTGGACGCAGCGGCCTGATCAACATCAACGAGGATGACGCGCTTTTACACCTATTGACGGGACGCTACCTGAGCCAGCTCAGTATCCGTCCCACCATGGAGGTGGACACCACCACCCCCGCCCGCCGCAATAGCACCACCAACTTGTCCTTCCCCACCGGGGATACTCCTCCCGACACCGGCGCACCTGTTGGGCCAACTCCCAACTCCAACTGGGCTGCCGCACCCGCCGGGGCCGCCGACTCCGCTCTTCCAACCCTGCTACTCCATCCTCCTGCAACCGCTTCCGCCACCGGTACAGCGTGGCTCGCGACACTCCCACTACTTGGCTGGCTTCCCCGGTGGTCATCCCCTGCCGTATCAGTTCATCCCAAAAGGCGACGCACTGCAGCCGTTCCCGCACCGACGCAGATTGCACCCGTGGCACTTGGTAAAATGATCTGGGTCGGGTAGTACCGATCCGCATGAGAAGGGCCTCCTTGCGGTGTTTGCTCACATCCAAAAGGCTGGCCCTTCTCTATGAGTTTTTCAACCCCTCCGTCTCACATCTATCTGAACTTACACAGGCCTGACTTGACCGCAACCTCTGTTAGATTCACTGGCGCTTTCCCCAAATCATAGGGCGCGCGTCCAGCGTAGGAGTCATCTAACTCGCCGGTATCCCCGGTACCGGCGCCGCCCGGTGAGGTGCCCGCGTCCGCATGATTCGCACCCCCATACACCGCTCCGGTTTAACCCTCGTGACCCGCCAGGGGTCAGCGCTAAATGGTGGGCGAAGACCGTCCTACTGGGGGACAGCACCCGAAGTGGCCGCCAACCTAAGCAATCCGCTTGCCCACGACACCAGCCGACGGTATATTGATTTCATACCTCAATCACCAAGGAGCGCATCATCATGGCCCGTCTCGACGACATCACCCGCGACCAGCTTTCATCCGAACACCAGGGATTCTTTGATTCCATCGCCAGCAGCCGCGGCAGCGTGCGGGGACCATACGGTGTCCTGCTCCACAGCCCCGACCTGGCCGCCCGCGTAGCCCACACCGGCGCTTTCGTGCGTTTCGACCTGGACATTTCGGAAGCGCATCGGGAAATCATCATCTGCGCCACCGCCCGCGAAATCCGGCAGCAGTACGAGTTTTCCGCCCACGCCCGTCTGGCCCGCCAGGCCGGCGTCTCCGACGACGCGGTCAGCGCCATCGCCACCGGCAAGGCCCCGGAGGGATTGAGCGGCATCGAGGCTTCACTGGTCAAGTACGTGCAGGAACTGTCCCAAAACCACAAGATTAGCGAAGAAACTTTCAACGCGGTGAGCAACCACTTCGGCACTGAAAAAACGGTCGGCATCACCGCCCTAATCGGGCACTACATGCTGGTGGGACAGATTCTGTCGGCCTTCGAAGTTGACCTACCCGACGGGGTCCAGCCTGAAATCACCTGATCGAGCGCTCCCTTTCCGACCTGCTTCACCTCCCCGATAGCAGAAGGGAGTTGGGATTACGGTAGATTCCCTCATGTTCCGGCGTTGACCGGGATCAAATAGTTTCCGGACACAACCTACGACTGCACCCCAGACACCAGGGAGGTGTTCCCATGCCCGCTGCTGCCGACGGCCTCATCTCCGCCCTGGAGAACAATTTCAACACCATCGACCTGGCCCTCAGGGACCTGTCCGACGAGGAGTTCCACCGCATACCGGCCGACGACTGCAACTCGGTCGCCTGGATTTTGTGGCACCTCTCCCGGGTCGTCGACTCATTTATCCACACGCGCCTGCGCGACCTCCCCCAACTGTGGGACGCCGACCACTGGGATCGTCATTTCAACCTGCCCGCCGACGGCGAGAACCGCGGATTGGGCTGGACACACCAGATGGTCCGCGACTGGCAACCGCCGGCCCGCAGTGTCCAGATGGATTACTTCGAGCAGGTTCGCGGCGCCCTGCGGGAATACCTGCCGGCCCTCACCGAGGCGCAGATGCAACAGGCCAGGATCATTCCGCCCGTGTCGGAGCCTCGATCAGTGGCCGCCGCCCTGGGTCAAATGACCTGGGACTGCGTGTCCCACGGCGGCCAGATCGCCTTCCTGCGCGGCATGTACAAAGGGATGGGCTGGCACCGGTAAAGACCGTCCCTGGCCGGAGCAGGCCAGCGCTCGTAATTCAACTCGCCTCTCCTACTGCAGACCCGTTCACAACCGTCGCTACCGAGATGGCCGGAACTTGGGCCGTCCTCAAACGTGCCTGCTTCTCCAAACTAATCCGCTTCCGGTCATTGCGAGGAGCGCAGCGACGTGGCAATCTCGCTCATCCTGATCCTGTCGAAGGACGCCAACGGGATTGCCACGCTTCGCTCGCCATGACCTTGTTGTCACCGCCATGGCGGCCAACTTCTCAACCCCGCCGCGGCCTTGACCGGTCGGAGCTATCCACCAGGATGGTTACCGGGCCGTCATTCTGGATGCTGACCTGCATGTAGGCCTGGAACTCTCCGGTGGCCACCTTCAATCCAGTATCCCCGAACATCGTCACCGCCAGTTCGTACAGGCGGTTTGCATCGCCGGGCGCTGCCGCCCGGGTGAAATCGGGGCGTCGCCCGCGCCGCGTGTCGGCGTACAAGGTGAACTGGGACACCACCAGCAGCTCGGCGCCAACGTCCAGCGCCGACCGGTTGAAACGCCCGTCATCGTCGGCGAATATCCGCAGGTTCACCACCTTGTCCACGACGTATCGGGCCTCAACCGCGTCATCTCCATCAGCCACTCCCAACAGAACCACCAGGCCCGGGCCGATGCT
This sequence comes from Dehalococcoidia bacterium, assembly GCA_965220105.1. GTDB lineage: Bacteria > Chloroflexota > Dehalococcoidia > Lucifugimonadales > UBA3495 > Bin87. Next base: position 2,432,163 of record OZ244811.1, read on the forward strand.
GCCCACGCCAGCCCCGTCGATGCTCACTGAAGCCGACGTTACTCTCTGCAACAGCGCACGCATGGCTCATCGATCAGCAAAGTTGCTTGGGATTCGGCAATCCGTGAATTGAAAAAGCCGCACCATAAGGGCGGCCTTTCGGTTGCCGTGGGAGCAGTTATCCGGGCGACTACGTCGAATCCCCGCCCGTGGCGGCTGCTGGCGTCGCCGCATCGGAAGACCCGGAGGAATCGCTCTTTTCACTGCCGCTCGACGAAGAATCGCTGCTGGAACTACTGCCGTTGGAAGAAGCTTCCGCTGCCGCCGCCTCTTTCGCTTCCGACTGGCGCTTGGGGCGTCCGTAGTCGGTGGTGTAGAAGCCGCTGCCCTTATAGATTACCGGCACCGCGTGGAAGACGCGCTGTCCCGCTCCACCGCACGTCGGGCATTCACCCGAGCCGGCCTCGCTGAACGTCTGAACCAGCTCAAACTCCGTGCTGCATTCCGTACACCGATAATCGTAGCGAGGCAAACCAGCCCTCCTTTATTCAACGGGCGCCATCTGGCGATAGTGCCGCACCGTAACGCGCACTCTGTGCTACCAACAGCCGGAAGTTTAGCACCCCGCTATTGACGGGTCAATTTGTCGGCGGGCCCTACGGGCCGCTCCAGTCAGCGAATTCGGCTGCGTGTCCAGATTACCGCTGGCGCAGCCCGAACCGCGGGGTTGGCGTCACTTCCGCAAACGGCGGCGACTGCGCCACCGACCGGCGAGGGCCTACCGGCGCTGCCGACGGCGACGACGAGCGGCACGCTGCGCCGCCAGACGCTCCTTCTGCGCCTTCGAACGGAAAAACCGACGGTCTTTCAACTCGCGCAGGATTCCGGCGTGCTGCACCGACGCCCGGAACCGATTGACCAGACTCTCAGGGTTTTCGCCTTCTCGAGGCGTTACGAATGCCATTGAAATCTCCAGCAATATCTGCTTTATAGTCACTGTTCGTACATTTAGATGTTACCACGTCGTGTGGAACAGCGGCAAACGACGAGCCGTCCCGGTCATCCCCATTTACCGCCAATTTCCCTAGCGCCGCGCATCGGTGATCCGGTTCCCGCATTCAACCGGGCTCCACGCTGTGCCGGCATGGCGAGGGCGCGGCCGGCGTCAGGATTCCTCGGCTGTTATCGCCCCGTCGGTCATTTGCAGACGCCGGTCGGCCATTCCGGCCAGCATGAGATCATGGGTTGCCGTCACGACGGTGACGCCGCGACCCACCGCGATCTCCCGCATGATGGCTCCGATGGATTCGGCGGTGACGCTGTCCAGCTCTCCGGTGGGTTCATCCGCGAACAGCACCGAGGGTCCGGCCACCAGCGCCCGCGCGATGGCCACCCGCTGCTGTTCTCCTCCCGACAGTTCGTAGGGGCGATGGCCGGCCCGCGGCTGGAGGCCCACCAGCTCCAGGGCTTCGTTGGCCCGCCGTCGCCGGTCTCGCCACGACGCCCCGCCGATGTGCAACGGCAGCTCGACGTTTTCAAACGCCGACAGCAGCGGGATGAGCCCAAAGGACTGAAAAACAAACCCGATCCGCTCCCGGCGCAGGCCTACGAGCTGATTTTCCGGCATCTCCGACAGCTCGCGCCCTTCGAACCACACCTTGCCGGCGCTGGGCCGGTCCAGGCCGGCCAGCAGGTTCAGCAGCGTGGTTTTTCCCGAACCGGACCGGCCCACCAGCGCCACAAACTCGCCGCGACCGATCTGGACGGTAACCTCGTTCACCGCGCGGACAGCGCTATCACCCTGCCCGAAATCACGAGAGACGGATTCCGTCGCCAGCGCAACGGAGCCGTTGTCAGCGGCCATCGCCCGATTCTCCTGGCATACCATCATCCCGATTGCGGCTGCGGTGCGGCGCGGTGGCCGGCCGCAGCGTAATGCTGCCGCCGTCTTCGGTGATGCCGGCGCTGGCCAGACCATCCATGGCCAGGCGTTCCACAAACTCCCGGGGCAGTTGCAACCGACCCGCCCGGTCCACCACCAGGTACTCGCGCTCCTGCCCTTCGTCGCCACGATAAGATGAGGCCAGGTACGATTCCGAGCCGATGCGTCCGTCCCGGATGCGTACCACCCGGTCCACCCACCGGGCTATGCCGGCGTAGTGGGTGACGATGATGACCGTTACGCCGAACCGGCGGTTGATACGCTGCAACATGCGGAACACCTCCTCCGCCATGTTGGTATCCAGTTCGCCGGTGGGTTCGTCGGCCAGCAGCAGGGGCGGGTTGTTGGCCAGGGCCACCGCGATGGCCACGCGCTGCTGCTCGCCGCCCGACAGTTCCGATGGGTACCGCCGCGCCTTGTCGGGCATCTGGAGCGCTTCCAGTAACTCCGCCGCCCGTTCCCGGCGTTCCGGTTTGCCCGTGCCGGCGATGGCCTGGGGCAACTCGATGTTATCCCGCACGTTCAGGTAGGGCACCAGGTTGCGGCCTGTGGCCTGCCACACGAACCCGACCTCCCGACGCCGGTACACCACCAACTCGCTATCGCTGATATCCAGCAGGTCGCGCTCGCCGACCCTGATACGGCCCGCCGATGGACGTTCCAGCCCCGCCAGGATGTTCAACAGCGTCGTTTTGCCCGATCCGCTGGCGCCCACGATGCCGATGAGCTCCCCGGGCGCGATGGCCAGATCAACACCGCGCAGCGCAACCACTTCCAGGTCGGCCGGCTTGTAGATCTTGAAAAGGTCGTTGGCCTCCACGTAGGCCGGTTCCCCGGTCTCCCGGACCGGGACCGGCGCATCGGTCGCCACCTGGGTCAACGGCGCTGACCTGTCGAATACGCGCTCCGTCGACCCGCTGGTCTCCACCGCTGGAGGTTCAGGGACGGCGACGGCAGCGGCTGATCCGTTCAAATCCGGGTCGACCACAGCGACGTGTGCGGCAGAATCATCCGCCGGGAGCGGTTCAGCGGTGGCAGGTTCGGCTACCTCCGGTTGCTGCTCGGAGTTCGGTTGCTGCTCGGAGGAGGAGGATTCGAGTGTCGGCGCCTCGTCCGCGGAATCGTCCTTGGCCGCTGCCCCCACGCCCGACCGGCGCTCCGGTGGCATGAACTGCCGCACGTAATCGTCATTGACCCGATTCTGATTCTCGTCTGCCATCCAGCCCAACTTCACCGCTCGCTGACGAGCGGTTAGCGCGTTTGATAATTTGGCGCCATTATAACCCGCAACCACTCGCCGGCCTAGAGGAAATTTCGCTACTCAAATTTCCCGATTGTGACAGCGAATATCGTAGAACTGATGGCGGATTACGTCATCACGGCCTCGGGTATTTCAAACGTGTTGCGCCTTAGTGTTTTGTGCCTTGGAAACCGAGGTGCAACCACTTCGCTAGGTCATTTTGTATGCGTCGTTGTTTAGGAACCGATGCGTTTTTCTTGGGCTGACCGTAGACGGCACATTACGGGTGCTTCCAACCATGTCGCGTTCAATTGCCCTTAGGCGTTGGCGCACGAGGACTCAGCAAACTAGATACCGCGGTCTGGTTGAGGGATTTTCCGGGGAGCACCTACCGGAACGCCTGCACTAGGCTTCATAGCCGGGTAAACAGCTGGTCGCCAGACCGAATCGGCAGGCATATTTAGTGCCGAAGCTGACCGCTGGAAGTTGGTCAAGCTGCCCAGCCCGGTCCAACCCCGGATTTGGTCGGTATCCGTGATGCCTTGCAACGTCATGTCTCGACCCACCGAAATGGTCATTTGCCGTATGAAACGGCGACACTTCATTCTCAATAATCTGCCCTTGCCGCAGACACTCCAGGAGCTATTCCTGCCGTAGTTTTGAGTTGCAGAATCTACTAAATACTGACACCGGCGGGTTGAGAATTATTCGGGAAAATTGTAGAATTTAGGCAGTCGAATAAGTACAAAAAACGGCCGCCTAGAGTTCGTAGCTCCAAGGCGGCCTTGCCCCCCGAGAACCCTTCAAAAAGTCCAGTGGGCTACTTCTATTCTAATTCTACCCGAAACTCTACACAACCCCCTAAATCAGGCTACGGCTTTCTGGAAGCCGTGATCGAGGGGGTTATTTCACATTCTGCAGCCCTAATAAACGTTCTCGAGGAGCCGCACCGAAATGGTGGAAACCCGGGTTACCCGGCCTCAGCCATGCTCAGTGCCTACGTCATGCAATTCGTCCTCAGAGAGCCCTACGCCAACGGTTTCTTGGACAAGCTTGGCGGCAACGAACGCTTCTTGCGCATTTGCTGTTTGCCCCACGCTCCCAGCGAGGGCGCGTACAGCAGGTTCAAGAAGAAACTGGTCGAAATACCAGACTTCATGGACTACATCGACAAGATCATTGCGGACGTATTCCTGGAATGCGGGGAGGAGATCGAACGGTTGCGGGAAGCCGACATCGTCCCAGCAGACAAGCCCCCGCTGGGCGAATCCCTCGTCATGGACAGCACCGACGACGAAGCCTGGGCGCGGCCCGGCAGAAGGAGCCGGAAGACGGGCGAGGAAAAGCCCTCCAAGGACCCGAACGCCAAGTGGGGTCACCGGACCGCCAAGAATGTGCGCTCTGCCAAGCCGAGTTCCAGGAAACGCGGTAAGGGCGGAAGTTCCAAGAAAGGCGCCAGCGCGGGAAACGACACCAAATCAGGCCGAAAGGAAAGCAAGGACGAGTTCTACTTCGGCTACAAGGTCAACGTTGTCGCCGACGCCAACTATGGATTGCCACTGTTCGGCACGACCCGTCCAGCCAACGCGAGCGACGTGGTGGTGATGGTCCAGGACCTGGACGACTGTCTGGCTCTTTACGAGACGCTGGGACCGCGGTATTTTTTGGGGGACAAGGGTTACGACAGCATAGAAAACATCAAGCATTTGGTCAGCCTTGGGCTGATACCGGTGGTCGCCGTCCGGTTGCCTGCAAAGGACGAAGAGACCGGCAAGCGGTTGTACGACGGCATCTACGAGGCAGAGGGTCGGCCAACGTGCGTCGGCGGCAAGCCGATGCAGTACGTCGAAACCGACGCGGAGCAGGGCCACCTGTTCCGATGCCCCGCTGAGGGCTGCGACCTCAAAGGCAAGGTCCACTTCTCGCGGTATTGCAACTCCACGCACTACGAGAAGCCCGAGGGCAAACTGCTGAGGATAGTGGGGCTGCTGCCCCGCTGCTCGGAGGAATGGAAGGCAAAGTACAAGCTGCGGACCGTGATTGAGCGGTACTTCAGCAGCGCCAAGCACAGTCGCTTGATGAACGTACACCGGTACCTCAACATCAGCAAGGTGTCGCTACACGCGGCGATGTCGATGCTCGCATACTTGGCCACCGCACTGGCTCACCTCCAAGCTGACGACTACGCCCACATGAGGCACATGAGAATCAGGCTGCCGAAGGCTTGGGAACGAAAACACGAGAAGAAGCCAGATACCGGCATCGTTGCGTCGTTGCTACTTCACCAACTGAACGGACTGCAACGAGCAGCGTAGCGAGAACCTTTCGCAAGTTCACCCAACACTGGTCAAGCCGCGGCGATGTCGATGCTGAGCTACTTGGCCACAGCACTGGCGCACCTCCAGGCCGACGACTACGCCCACATGAGGCACATGAAAATCAAGCTGCCGAAGGCGCGACGCAGGGAACCTGAACAGCTGCGGGAGAGGGCCTGCCGCGACCCTGGTTGCACCTGCTGTTGTCGATGGCGCACCGTTGCGTAATGCACAGCCGGTTAGTGGCGCTGTTCAAGTAGGCTTGGTTTACGGGAACTGGAATTCAGGCTAAGTTCTCGAACTCTTGCATTGGCGTCTGATTCCCGCCTTGGCGTTCCTGCGCTGGTCGGATAACTCTATGGGCTTCCAGCGCGTTTTACGTGTTTGGACAAGAGTCGGACATAAAGCGGCGACACCCGATTGGTTGACAGCGTGCAGACCTGTCGATAGGCTCCGCGAGCCAACAAAATGGCCCCGGTGCTGCGAACACCGAGGCCGCGGCGATGGGGAAATGTGCTCCGCCATCGGGCTTAATGGTAGCCCTGTGTCTCTGGCGTGTCCAGCCCCGTCGATTGCGGCGGGGCTTTTTGCTGGCTGAAACCCAACTGGGGCGGGACGATGTTGTCCTGCGAAAAGGAGGATGCCTGGCAAACAATCGATACTACGCCACTCGTCGCACCGGGCAATGGTTGCCCGGTGAGTGGCACAAGGAGTTGCGCATGCGGATCTCTATCACACGGCCGCGTTTTTATTGGGAACTACCAACAGTTGTGACATCTGCGCGAGGACGCTAAGGCGCGTTACTTTGGCGGAGGCTGACATCAGCGCAGGGAGAATCCTTCTGTGTGTTCCTCGTTACGAGCCAGCGCTCACGTCGCGGCTTATCTGGTGAGACATGATTGGCTGTCGATACCGCAGGGTGTAGATTGCATCCATTGTGCGTGCTGGGTAGTCGACGCGGTTAGTGACGGTGGATAGTCTGGTGCCAGCTGGCACCCTTCGCGTTGATGGAACGGCGGCATGACCAATCTGCTCGGACCTGCGGCGTCTTTCCGTATGGTGCGCCGCTCCTTAGGAGGTTTCCCGATGATGACCGAGAATGAACGAGGTGCCTCACCAAAAAATGGTTGGACTCGCTGGTACATGTGGCTCGCCTACGGCGGCGGCGTTCTGATCGTGATCGCGGCTGTGGTCGTGATCGCGGTACTGGCAACTGGTCACGATGACGGCGAGACGGTGAAAATCTACTACAGCACGGCTACCGTGAGCCACCAGCCCACCCCCACGATAAGTCCTGCCGAACTGATAGACGTGCAATTCATGGCCGACACAAAGGGGATTACCCTTGATGAAGCCATAGCGCGTTATGTCTGGCGTGATGACTTCTCGGCGATGGTAATGGCCATTCGGGACGACGAACCCGACAGCGTAGTCCATGTTGCCATAACCAGTGGGTCAACTGCCTATATCGAGGTTTCGGGTTCAATCTCCGGCAGCGCCCACGATGCCATCGAAAACTTCAAGTCCGATTACCCTCACGTTGAAATCAGAGTAAAAACCGGCCAAGGCCCAGGGTTCACCAGGCGGGAGGTGGAGGAAGCGGTAGTCGGAGCGCATTTCGCGGTGATGGCAGAGGACGGTGTACAGGACAGCGTGACTTATTACGACAGCGACACCATTGAAATCGTCGTGACCGTCCAGATGGCAACTCCACCCTCCGGTGAAAAACTATCCTCGCTGGAGAAGGCAGCCGAGCGCGGCGCCGCCGAGGCCACCAGGCCCGACATCACGGACAGCCTCGCCATATCGCTGTCAGTCGTCCTGCATGACCTAAGTGGAACCGATGACTCCCGTGCGCCCAACTGACGCGGCTTGACACACTCTTTCGGTTAGAGGAGGGACGCGCTGACACAATATTTCGGCAACGCGATACCCGGCATGTCCGTCGCCACCAACTGAGGACACCATCCAGAGGCGGTCCGGCAGGCCTGCTGGACCGTACTAGTAGAACGAAATCTTTGATATGAGGAGTAGCGGAGATTGGCGTGATCGCCCGGCAACACTTGGGCAAAGTTGCTCCCCGTCAAGATGCGTTCTCTTCATGCCATCATTCCAAAGCTGTTGGACTACTAGTGTGGCCTAGTGCGAAGGCCCGGGCGATGACCCGGGCCTTCGCACTGTGTGTGAGGAGGGTTAGGCCACGCCGGCCGCGAGCCTCGGGTATTGGCCGGCGTGCAGCGGATGCCCTTGATGCACACCAAAAATCTGCCATAGCGGCATAACACGGCCCGGGGCGTCCCCAGACGCCCGGAGAGCGGCCCACCGGGATTCGTCGGGATGCTACGTAGGGCCGCAAAATACCGTCTCAGGCCGCGAGAGCGATGCTCGTTGCTGTAGCAGCACCCGATGCTGGAATCGGTGATCGTTAGCACCAGCGAGGCTTGTGAATCGCGAAACCTCGGAAACGTCGCTCACTACCCGGACAGGAAGTTTTCACCGACCCGACCTGCCCGGAAAAGCAGAATTTGAGGGCAAATCGGATTACGAAAATCGTCAGTCCGTTGATCGATATACGCTCCACCTACCCTAGAATCGGAGTAGCGAAATCTCCTCGCCGGCCTAGCGCATCATGCCGAGGCGATTTCGCTACTCGGGATTTGCAGGATTGACGTCTGAGAGCGGCCAATTCGGTGACGGATTCCGTATTCAAGTTTTCGCTGTCTCAGACCACGATCCATGGCCACCTTTTTGGCCTTCGGTAAAAGGTCAACAAATGTAATGACCCCCCGTACACGGCTACCATGCGGTATGTCCACCTCTGATCTAGCACTTTCTGATCAAAAGATGGCATGATCCCGGGAACGGCTAAAGTGCCTGCCATTTCCACTGCGCGCTGGTACAGTTCATCTGGGACATCATCCATCATGTGGAACATTTCCTTCGTAGTGAGGTTGTACGTGATACCTCCCAATGATTCCCAAAAAGGGAATGGGATTCCTTCCTTCCATCTTCTCAGGGAACCCCAAAGGTGCGACGTCAAGTCAGGATTCACCCGTCGCATTGAGTGCTCGGCTCCTTGTATCACCGCTTGGACTGCTTCTCTGGAACCAATTATTTCCTTTATTAATTCTGCCCACTGATCTGGTCCCATCTCACTTCGCCTCGAAAGTCAGCTGGAAGGCGTCGGTAGCGAAATCTCCTCTGGGTATTCCTAACTCGGTGGATTCCTCACGCAGCGATTTGCCCATGTGGCTGATACGGCAGGGCTGCTGTTCTTACAGTGCCTTGTCGGTGATGGTTTTCACCGTCTGCCTGTTATGGAGTCCATAACATCGGCGATGCTTGCGCCAGCCCCTTTAGAGTTGTTGCAAGGGTTGCAAGCAACAGCCAAGTTGTTGAGATCGTCGGTGCCGCCTTGGGACACCGGGAATATGTGGTCAACCTGCCACGTTTTGCCATGGTCGGCCCGCTTGTGCTGTCGTCCGCACTCGCGGCATCTGCCGCGGCTCTTTTTGAATACGGCGTCCAGTTTTTGCTCGCTCCATATGCTCATTCTCAGTCTCCTTGTATTGCAGTGCCATAGTCGGGCTGAACGGCCCTCTACTTTGTCGGTCTATTCTAGTGAGCGGCGTTGCGGTTTACTGTTCCGCCGTTGATTTCCCCGTCGTCCCGGGACGATTTTGCGATGCCAGTGTTGGATGGGAAACAGGAAATGCTAGGAAATTCGGAGCTTGAGGCAGATTACGAAAATCGTTGGATTGTTAGATGATATACGATCCATTGTATCAGAATTGGAGTAGCGAAATCGCCTCATCATGCCATAGCCCACGGCCGGCCGTTTGTCACGCAATTTGTCCCAAATCTCCGTCATCGAGAGGAGCGCCCGTGCTGCGGTCATGGCGAGGAATGCAGCAACGTTGCAATGGTGTGACCAGGCACGTCTCCCACGCCAGCAATGGGTTCGGGGTCGGGCCGGCGTTTACCGTCGTCTGCGTCGGCTGCGCGCACTGCCCCGATTGGCGCGTCGGCGACGGCTGGGCGGATTGTCTCGTGGAGGGGGCGGCAACCAGTCGTCATCGGCTTCATCGGGGTAGTCGGCAAAACCGCCGGCATCCCTGATGCGGCGGATGCGCGGGCGGTGGCGCGCCAGCCAAAGGTATTGGGTCAGTATGGTGAGTAGAATGCCGGGAGCCGCCAGCGCCCACAGGGTGGGGTCAACCAGGGACTCACCGTTTTGCATTCGGAATTGGGTGCGGAGAAATATCCATCCGCCGCCAATGATTATCCAGGCCCACGAAACCGTGCCGATTAGGACGCCGTTATGCCAGGGCGAGCGGATGAACAGTACGGCGCTGCACGGCCACCAGACGAAGGTGGGGACCAGGAACCATTCCCGGAAATACCAGGGGCGCAACGCGTTGGGAGGAACCGGCGGCTCCGTCGCCACATTTGTAGGGGAGTTGTTGGTGATCGGCCCATCTGGAACGGGCGACGGGTCTACTTCACTCACCACACTGGAGCCGGCCGGGTCGACCGGATCATCATGAGGGGCCGAGTTCTGCGCCACCGGACCACCACCGCTTTGGCGTTAGTTGCGCGCCAGCAGCATGTGAAATTCAAGCTCACCCAGGTGCCGCCCCTGGCTTATGGACGCTACTGCGTACTCCAGGCACATGCGGGCAAACCCGGGGTAATCGTAGATGTTCCTGCCAAATATGACCCTGGGCACCGGCCCGTCCAGGTCCACTTCCAACCGGGTGGGGTCGTCATCGTCGACCCTCAAGTCCACGTCGCGGTCGGCGATGCGCTCCAGTTTTTCCTTGAGTCGGTGTACGAACTGGTCATCATCCATGGCGCATTTCCTTGCACAGGACACCGTTGCATGACCGTCGTCCCGGCGCGGGCCGGAATGCCGAGGCGTCTTGGCGACGGTCGTCGCTTCCGGTTCGTGATTGCCGCGTCGCCTCGCTCCGCGTAACGACTGGTTCCGCAAAGGCTGCACTGGGTGTCCGGGTGATAATTGTATCATCCAGCGGGTTTAGCCGGCATGGCTGGCGGCGGAAATTGGGTCGGCAGGCGTGTGGTATCATGCCTTCCGTTGTCACGTTCCCGCCCAATGTCGTCGATCTTTCTCCAACTCCAGACTGGTCATGGCCGTCATTAATTTGGCCCTGATACCGCAATGGCTGCGTACCTACGCAGCCGTAATTTTGGCGGTGACGCTGGCGGTCAACCTGATCACCAGCTTCTCGCTGTACGTGCAGGCCCTGACGATACCGGGGATGAAGGCCTGGTTCGATTTGTCGTACACCACGGTGTTCGTGCTGGTGGTGGCCCTGTCGCTGTCGCGGGTGATCTCGGGCCTGGTATCCGGCACCCTGGCTTCGCGATACGGCGGTCGCTGGATGGTTATCGCCAGCATCTTCTGCCAGGCTGCGGCGATGGCGCTGTTGGGGTGGTCGCCCAGCTACTGGGTGGCATTGGTCGCAATGATAATGGTGGGCGTGGCCTCCGGCGCGGCGCTAACGCCCATGATGGGGATGTTGTCGCCCTGGTTCCGCATCAACGACCGCGGCATGGCGGCGGGTATCGCGGCCTCAGGCGGCAGCCTGGCGATTGTCTTCACCGGAATCATCGTGCCGCCGCTGACCAACTGGTTCGGCGACGAAGCCTGGCGTTACACTTGGTACGTGCTGGCCGTCACCAGCGTTCTGTTAGGCTTCATGTGCGTCAGTTTCATCAAGGAAGCGCCGGCCAGCATCGTAGCCGCTACGGGAGCGCGCAGACCCGCAGCCCCCGGCGCCGAACCCGCACCAGCTCCGGTGCGGCGGGGTCCTGCTGGTTGGCCGGTCCAGGTGTACACCAATCCTTACGTGTGGCTGATCACCGGCTTGGCCTTCTGCTCCGGTTTCATCCACGGCATCCTGACCTCCAGTTACGGCGCGTATCTGGGAGTCGAACACGGGATTAACGTAACTACGGTGGGCGCCCTTTTCATGACCATTGGGGTACTCAGCATCGGCAGCGGCGTTGGGTCAGGGGCCCTGTCCGACAAGATGGGCCGGGGCATGGCGTTCGGCCTAACCTTCCTGTTGGAAGCCGCCAGCCACGCGCTTTTCTGGCTGATGCCCGAGCTGGTGTTCTTCATCATCGCATCGGTGTTGGCCGGACTGGCGCTGCGGGCGACCTACACCATCTGCGCGGCGGCGGCGGGTGATTACGTGCCGGTGTACATGGCGCCGGCGTCCTTCGGGCTGATGGGGATGGGAGCCGGCATCGGCAGCACCATCTCGCCGGCCATCTCGGGCCCCATTGCCGACGCCACCGGCACGCTGCAATGGTCCTTTGCGATGTCAATGAGTCTGGCGCTGGTGGGTTCCGCGCTGGGATTCATCCTGCACTTCAAGACACGCCGCCAGGGGCTGGGGACGCCCGACCCGGCTGCGACGACGGCGTAGGGTAGGGCACGCAACCGGGAAATTAGATGTGCGACGGGCCAACATTCACCCTCACCCCAACCCTCTCCCATCAAGGGAGAGGGGGAGGGAGACATACCCTCACGCTGACCCTCTCCCATCGAGGGAGAGGGGATTCCGCCACGGGAGATTAGCCGGGCATGGTAGGTCAACTGGACAGCGGTTTCGGTCGGGGCATGGTGGTGGTGGCCCACGCCGACGATGCCGAGTGGGGCTGCTCCGGGACGGTGGCCCGCTGGTGCGCCGAGGGTTGGGACGTGGTGTACGTTCTTTGCACCGATGGCAGCAAGGGCAGTGACGATCCGGACATTACCAGCGAGGAGCTGGTCAAAATCCGCCGTCGGGAACAGGAGGACGCCGCCCTGGTCCTGGGTCTGTCGGAGGTAGTGTTCCTGGGCTATCCCGACGCGTACCTGGAACCCACCCTGGCCCTCCGCAAGGACATTACCCGGGAGATCCGGCGCCATCGGCCTGATGTGCTCATCTGCATGAACCCGGTACGCAATTTATCGGGCGACGGATACATCGGCCACCCGGACCACTTCGCGTCGGGGGAGGCGGCGATGTCGGCCGTCTATCCGTCAGCCCGGGATCATCTCACCTTCCCCGAGCTGCTCCGGGAGGAGGGCCTGGAGCCCCATAAAGTGCGGGAGCTGTGGGTGGTGGACCACGAGGACTCCGATCACTACGTCGATGTGACCAACCACGTCGAGACCGCCGTGCGAGCGTTGCAGGCCCATAATAGCCAGGTGTCCCCGGAAACCGCCGACCACTACTTCAGAGAGGGCCGGCGCCGAGTGGGCGAGCGGGTCGGCGTCCCATACGCCGAGCATTTCAAGCGATTCCGGCTGGCCTGAGTCTCGACTGAAAGAGGGTTACCCCTCCCGGGGCGGGCGGCGGCGATGCCGAAATATGTCGGCCAGGGGGATTTCCAGTCCGGGCAGCAGCGGCGTAGTCAGCGTGCCGTCGGCGCTCAACGACGCGCGTTCCGTGTATTGGTCACCGGTCAGTTCCAGTTGCGCCACAGCGTCCGCCACCGGGTCGAATATCCAATATTCCAGCACGCCGGATTCGGCGTAAATCTGCCGCTTGCGAACCAGGTGGCGCGTTCGATCGTTGGACATTATCTCTACGACTATGTCGGGAACACCTTCCACGTAAACGACGCCGCCGATGTCGGAGCGGTTGGTGCGAATTATCACGACGTCGGGCTCCAGCGCGACCTGCATCTCACGCGACAAAACGGTGGTGATTTCGTGGTGGATTTCCACGGGTGGATCCAAGAAAGTATCGGCGTAATCGTCCACGTGCCGGCACAATCTACGAACGATAAACTGGTGGTCTTTGTTAGCGGTTCCCATTATGTATAGCGCCCCGTGGTCGAGCTCCATGCGCTCGTCGGTCTCGCCGAGTGCCAGAAACTCGTCCAGGGTCAATTTGGCGCCAGTACGCAGTTCTTTGGTGGTCATTCCGTTCACCCGTGATAGAGGGCGGGTCCGGGCAGGTGCTAACGATTGTTTCCGAGTCGGGAGCCGGATAGCATAAAGGCGCCCGGCCCAGACCCTTCGGCCTGTCACCGGACGCCGCGGTTCGCCGGTTCAGGATTATCTAGCGCGGTTTGTGGGCTGAAACCTTCACGCTGGCCACGTTCAGGGAGACCTGGCGCTCATCGAACTTGAGCTCCTCCTGGGTGGTGGCGATGTCGGTGAAACCGGCGGCGACCATGCGGGCCAGGTAGGTTTCCCGGTACTCCGCACCGCCGATGCACGACGCCCAGGATGCGGCGTCGACCAGGGCGGGGCCTTCATCCGTCATCGCCAACATGTCGGAGACGTGCAGGCGACCGCCCGGCGTCAGGACCCGGTAGGCCTCCTGGAACACGGCGTCCTTATCCGGCGACAGGCAGATGACGCAGTTGCTGATGACAACGTCGACGCTGGAGTCGGGCAGGGGGATGTCCTCCAGGTGGCCTTCGATAAACTCCACGTTGGTCACGCCCATGCGGTCCCGGTTGGCGTTGGCCAGGGCCAGCATGTCGGGGGTCATGTCGACGCCGAACACGCGGCCCGACTCGCCCACCTGCTCAGCGGCGATGAAGCAGTCGATGCCGCCGCCGGAGCCCAGGTCAAGCACCGTTTCGCCGGGGCGCAGGTCGGCCAGCGCAGTGGGATTGCCGCAGCCTGCCGAGGCGGCCATGGCTTCCACAGGCAATCCCTGGAGTTGGGCTTCGTTATACAAGGCCATGGCATGTTCGGTGTCCGCCGAACTGCAGCAGGCGGCATCCTCGACGTGGGCATGGGCCTCCGCCGCGCAGTTTTCGTCGCCGCAATTGCCGTGACCACAATTCTCGGAGCCGCAGTCGAATTGGGGAGTTACATCCGTTAATTCGATGACGCGCCGCGCACGTTGGCCGTATTGTTGTTGTACGATGCGCCGGATTTCGCCGGTGTCAGCGTTGTTGATGGTCATAGTGTCCGCACCTCCCAAAGGTGATGGCATGCCTACCTCCTATGCTACGTCGGCGGGCAAGCGGCGTCAAACCGAATTTTGTTGCTTGGGCCCGGCCCCCGTGCTAACCTTCCCGCGAAACGGGATTGACATTGACTGTACAGCCTGACGGAGCGAACCGGCCATGAAAATTACCAGCGCCACTACGCGCGTTCTGCAAACCCCCGCCGATAACCCTTTGGTGGTGGGCATCGACCAGCCCGGCGTGCGCGAGTTCGTTACTCTCGAACTGAACACCGACGAAGGAATCCAGGGCGTCGGCCTGACCTTCTTCGGCGGCCCGCTGTACAACTCGCTGCGGCAGGCCGTGGATGATATTGCTGCCCTGGCCGCGGGAGCAGACCCCATGAACCCCGAGGCCGTGTGGAACAAGCTGATGGGCGCTTGCGCCTCCGCCGGCCCGGAGGGCGTGGTCTCACTGGCCCTGGCCGCGGTGGACATGGCGGTTTGGGACATCAAGGGCAAGGCGCTGGACCAGACCGTGTGCTCACTGATGGGCGGATACCGGGATCGCGCGCCCACCTACGCCAGCGGAGCGCTGATGCGGCCCATGGGCGTGGAGTACCTGGCCGAGGCCGGCCCGCGCCTGGTCGAGCAGGGTTTCCGCCAGATGAAAACCCAAATGGGAGCTGAACCCACCGCCGCCCGGGAGGTGGCCCGCATCCGCACGTTGCGCGAGGGCATCGGGCCGGACATCGACCTGATGTGCGACATCAACCAGCTGTGGAACGTAAACCAGGCCATCCAGATTGGCGCCATGGTTGAGGAATACAACCTCTACTGGCTGGAGGACGTGGTGGCCCGGGACGACTACCAGGGTCTGGCCCGGGTTGCCGATGCGCTCACCACGCCCATCGCCGCCGGCGAGTACGTCTACGGCATCCGTCCCTTCCGCCACATGCTGGAGCAGCGCAGCATCGACATCGTGATGGTGGATCTGCTGCGGGCCGGTGGAGTGACGCCCTTCCGCAAGATCGCCGGCATGGCGGAGGCATTCAACCTGCCGGTGGTGTCCCACCTGATTCCCGAGGTGCAGGTGCATACAATCTCGGCAATCCCCAACGGCCTGACGGTGGAGTACATGCCGTGGTCGCTGCGGCTGTTCGACGAGACGCCCGACATCGTGGACGGCGACATCGTGGTGCCCGACCGACCAGGCCTCGGCCTGTCCTTCAGCCAGGACGCCATCGCTCAATATCAGATCAGCTGAATGCCCAACGCAAGCCGCCCCTGACCCATTTGGGTTAGAATAGGCCAAATTTAGTTACGAACTGTGTTATCCGGAGGAATAGCAATGGCCGCATACCAACTTCGCATCTACACCATCAACCGGGGCATGATGGATTCGTGGCTCGGTGTTTTCAACGAGCACATCCGACCGCTCCACGACCGACTGGGTATCCCGGTTGTTTCCAGCTACGTCAACGCCGACCGCACCGAGTTCATCTGGGTGCGCCGGTTCGACAGCGCCGACGACATCGCCACGAAGGAAGCCGCCTACTTTGCGTCGCCGGAGCGTTCCGCCCTGGGAGACCGTCCGACCAGCCACATCGCCAAGATGGAGGTACGGGTCATGGACGGCGTGGAGGCCACCGCCGGCGTGGCGTAACCGTCCCGCTCGTTGCGTGAGTTGCGCGGGGGCGACCGTTTGGTCGCCCCTTTCTGGTTACGGCTACAGGTCCTTGACCATCTCCCGGTGGGGGATATCCACTTCGAGAAACATCTCGCCGACTTCCCGGTAGCCGTGGGCGGCGTAGAACGATTTGACGTATTCCTGGGCGTGCAGGGTGATCTGGGCAAAGCCCAGAGATCGGGCGTGGGCCTCGAGGAAATCCAGCACCTGCCCGCCTACGCCGTAGCGACGCCACTGCTGCTCCACGGCCATGCGGCCGATGTGGGGGCCTCTGTCGTCCACGTCGGGCAGGAGCCGCCCGGTCCCAATCACCACGCCGTCGCGCAGGGCCACGGCGTGCACGGTGTCCGGGGCGGTGTCGGCGTCGTCGACCTCAACATCAGCCGGAACGCCCTGTTCGCCCACGAAGACGCGCATCCGCACCGCGATGGCGCCCTCCAGATCGGCGGCGGTTTCGACCAGCTTGACGGTTATGTCGGGTCGCGTTTCGGACATGGACTACTGAAGGTTGGACTCGTCGGATTCATCCGAGGCGCCGTCTGCGGAATCAGGCTGCAATCCCAGAGCGGCTTCGATTGCCGCCAGCCGGCGGAGGATTTCCTGCATAGTGCCGTCTTGCGATTCCCCGGCGCCGCGTCCGCCGTTGGTTCTCGTTGCGATGATACCCATCAAGGCGGTCAAAGTTTCCTGGTGCCGCCTCTCCGCTTCGGCGCGTTCCTCCATCCGTTGCCGCTCCGAATCGGCCCGTTCTTGCAGCCGGACGCGTTCCGCTTCCAATTGGTGCTCGCTGCGCCGAAGTTCGTCAGCTCGGCGTTGCTCTTCCCGGTTACGGCGTTCCTCTTCCCGGTTATGCCGATCCTCTTCCCGGGTACGGCGTCGCTCCCTGATGTCAAAATAACTTGAAAGCAACTGTGGCACTCCCAATACGGCGATTACTATGGCGATGTAGGCCGCACCTTCAAGGTAAGGCAGGATTTGGAGGTATGTCAAACCGCCCGCTACTCGCCCTCCTGGATGCGGGAGTACATGGCGAGGGGTGTGGCGGCCAGCAGGCCGGCGTCCACCGGCAGCACCACGCCGGAGACCCAGCGGGACTCGTCGCTGGCGAGGAAGAGGGCGGCGTAGGCGATATCCCAGGCGTTGCCCTCCACTCCCAGCGGGCCGGCCTTGCGCCGCCGTTCCCGGGTGATGGGTTCCATCGTGCCACCGACCATCGGTGTGTAAATATGACCGGGCGCGATGACGTTGACCCGCACGTTGTCCCTGCCCAGGTGAACCGCCATGGTTTCCGACATGCCGATGACGCCGGCCTTGGACGCCGAATAGGGCACGCTGGCGGCGCCGCTGCCGGCCCGTACGCCGGCGATGGATGACATGTTGATGATGCTGCCGCCGCCGGCGTCAATCATCCTGGGCACGGCGTACTTGGTGGTGAGCATCATGCTGATGTGTCTTCATTAACCACAAACCCAGGGTCAAGCTCTGCCGTGATCATCAAATCTCCCTTCACGGCCAAGACCTTCACGCCCATGCGCGACATCAATGCCCTCTTCCCGTCCGCGCCCAGCTCCTCCAATCCCGCTGACACCTGTCGACAATACTCCCGAATGCGCACGCCCGCCGACGCTACACTCTCCTGTTGCACTTGCTGCTCTTCCAGCTCCGATAACCGCTCCCGCAGTGCCACCAGCGACTCCGACAGTTCCTCAATATCGTCCTCCAACAGGTCGACATCTACCTTGCCACGCCGGTACAGCCGCAACATGCGTTTCTTTTCCTGCCCAACTCTCTGGACTTCCCCTCTGACACGCTCGATCTCCTGCCCAATGTCGCCGCCGCCGGTCCGGAAATTCAGCTCCAAGTCCGCTATGGCACTACTCGGATCCCGCACCATCGACACCACATGAAACCACACCTGGTCCTCCATCCAAGCGCCATTGATGTGGTTAGACCACACGCAGCCCTTGGTCCCAAGAACCGCCTCGCCCGTCCTCGACCGGCACCGGTAGTACCAATACTTCCCCACGTAGCCGGCTCCCACCACCGCGGCACCGCACCACCCACACCTCACAAACCCCGTCATCAGGTACCGCCGGTAAATCCGGCCTTGGTACCGCTCTTGGGACTCGTTACGCCGCTCTTGCACCTTCCAGAACAGCGACTCCTCTATCAGCACCGGCGTGTACCCCGTGATTTTGATCCACTCTTCCTTCGGTGTCCGCACCTGCTTCCCCTTACCACGTCCGGTCCGCACCGTCTTCTTCCGGCCGTAATAATCCACCCCAATGTAGGACTCGTTTGACAGCATTAACCGGATCACGGTCACGCTCCAGGCAACTCCCGTCTTCGAAGGAATCCCTTCAGTATTCAACGTCTTGGCAATCCGAAACATGCTCCACCCCTCCACATAAAGCCGGAAGATCCTCTTCACGACCTTCGCTTCCTCCTCGTTCACCACCCGCTTCTTTGCTAGCAGGTCATAATCGTACCCGTACGGCTGGCTCGAGGCGCCCACCGGCATCCGACCAGCGTGAGCCACCGCCATCTTCCCACGCAACGTCCGTTCCCGGATTTTGGCATGCTCCACACGCCCCACGTGCCCGCGTACGAAAGACACCAACTCACCCTCGGGACTGGAATCCGACGGTTCCTGCACGAAGTGCACCTCCACACCACTGTCCGCGAACTCTCTCAACAACACCAGGAGGTCCACTGGATCGCGCGCCAACCGGTCGGATGTGTAGACGATCAGGGCTTCAATCTCCTCATCAGTCACCATTCGGCGCAGCTTTGTCAACAGCGGCCGGTCAAGCACCACCCCAGTCCAGATCTCTCGGAACATTACGCCTGCTTCTTCCAAGTACCCCAAAGACACAGCAAGCGCGAAGCAGGCCGCCCTCTGCGTGTCCAGTGACGTTCCATCCTCCTGAGCGGTACCGCTCACCCGGACGTAGACCGCATACTTTCCTTTCTTGTTAGACATGTTGATCCTCCTTGTCGTCAACTTTTTCCACCGCCGCCGGCGGCATACAAAATGCGTACGCCGCCGGAGACCTCTTAAAATCAACTCATGCGCCCTTCCAAACGCTCTTTGACCTTCCAGAACAATGCTACCGGTACCAGCGCGGGCGTGTACCCCCTGATTTCGATCCACTCTTCCCTGGGTACCGACACCCGCTTGCTCACGCCACGCTCGGCGCTGGCCATCCTCGTCTTTCCGTAGTAATCCACACCCATGTAACGAGAGTTGGTCAACACGCTGTGAATCCTCACCGTGTTCCAGGCTCCGCCCTTCTTCGACGGCACTCCTTCAGCGTTCAGCGACTCGGCAATCTTGGCCATGCTCCAACCTTCGGCAAAACGCCGAAAGACGTCCTCCACCACCTGGGATTCCGCGTCGTTCACAACCAGCTTATTAGCCCACCGGTCGTAGTCGTAACCATAGGGTGGGTTCGACATTCCGGTCGGCATCCGACCGGCACGAGCTACCATATCCTTTCCTCGCACCGTCCGTTTCCGCATTCTGGTGCGCTCCAAACGCTGCCAATCATCGAACACTGACCGCACCACATCACGGTTGACCGAGGCATCCAGCTCGCTGCGCACCACGTGTACGTCCACGCCGTAGTCGGCGAACGCACCCAACAACACCTGTAGCTGCGACTCATCACGCGCCAACCGGTCAGCGCCGCAAACGACCAGTGCTTCCAACTCACCGGCAACTGCCAAACGAAGCAACTCCACCAACTGCGGCCGGTCTAGGCTGGCGGCTTTCCCAACCTCTCGGTAGACACACGCGTCGTCCACCGAGTAACCCAAAGACATCAAGAACGCGGTACACTCCGCCATCTGTGCCTCTAGCGACTTTCCACCCTCGTGGCTAGCCGCACTCATCAAGACGTAGATCGCGACGCGCTTTTTCTTTTTAGCCATGTCAATTCTCCTTGCAGTGCGACTTGGAAGTGGTTGTAGGTGCCGTCGTGGTCGCCGGCCAACACATGACGCGCCACCGGCGACCGCGCTGAACGGCGGCAAAAACCGCCCTATCCCATCACCTCCCTCGCGTAGGCACCGCCGTACATCATCGCGCGCACCCACTCCCTCTGCTCAGCGGAATCCGCCACCGTGACGACCAAACGCACCCGACCGCCTTGGCACTCACGCCACCCGCTGTCTGCTACACCGTCCACGACGGGCACTCCAGCCACCCAGCCCTCAACCTGCGCGCTGTCGAGATCCAGCGCGCGCTCGTCAGGCCAGATGGCTGAATGGTCCTTCGCGTCTGTTTGCAATTCACCTCCTTGTCGCTTACCGTTAGCAGCGACCGCGCCGAGTTTCCGCTCGCCTGGTCTTGGCGCCGCGGGTGAGGGCTCAACCCCCCGTGGCGCTGGTTTCTCTAACTCGGGCTCGCCAAAGCCCGGCCACTTTCTCACCATCCTGTTTCCTCCTTCTCAATGGGTAATTTCCCCATCAATCTGTTGACTCGCGCGTATTCGACCAGTTCTCCGGAATGAGGCTGAGGTTCGAAACGCCCCACTACTCACTGGGCTCAGACCGGGATTCCATCCCGTTCAATTCAGCGGCGATGCGACTGAAGCTCCAACCCTCGCCCGCCAACTCGAAAATCAGCTTGACGGCGTTGAAGGCCCTCTGCGCCCTGCTCATCACTCGACCCATGCGGCCAGTACTCGTACCCGTACAGGCCACGAACAGGCGAACCAGCGTCGCCGGCAGCACCCCGCACAAAGCGGAGTTCGGTGCCAACGGACGCAAACTCCTCTTTGAGGGCCAAGAGATGCACGGAGTCGCGCGACAGGCGATCCGGCGAATGGACGTACACCACGGGACTTCGTTCTTTTTGCTCATCTCTGTCTCCTCCCTCGCTCCTCTTGTTTTCGTAAAACGGCTCTTCACACGACTGTGGCCGGACCGGCGTCATCTGCAATCTCCGCACGGATCTGATCGCCCGTTGACCCCACCGGCCATCCACAGCACTCTTTTCTGCCAAGCAAGAATTGGCCAAGCCTCCATTAGCCCAACAAGCACCAGTAAACCCTCTCCCTTTGATACCATCATGGTCGTAGCACTCCTTCTTAACGGGAGCCGTTACATCCAGTCGTTGCGGGTTGTGGCCGCAACGACCAAATTCTGCCCAGGTTCGTTAGTCTCTCGACGCTCCAACTCGACATCGCAGTCGTGGTCATACAGCCAACTCGACCGGCATCCGCACAAACCCCACGTGGTAAAACCTGTCATGATTTGCTGGCACCTAGTCTGGCTCCGATGACCCGCCTTTACCGAGCCGTTCCTGCACCTTTTGGGACAGCAGCTCTGAGATCAACAATGGCGAGATTCCCCTTATTTCAACCCAACATTGCCTCGGTACGGCAACCCGCCTGTGCCGGCCACTGGGTCCACTCGCCATCTTGGTTTTCCCGTAGCAAAGCACCCTGATGTAGCGAGAGCCACAAAGCATCGCCTTGATCGCACCGACAGTCCAAAACCCCCTTTTTGACAGGATCCATTCCGCGTTCAACGCCTTGGCAATCCGAGACGTACTCCAGTCTTCAGCAAAAAACTAGAAGATCCTCTTCACGACCTTGGCTTCGGCGTCGTTCACAACCAGCTTTTTCGTCACCGAATCGTAATCGTAGGGCGGGTTCGACATACCTGCCGCCGTAAGACCGGCGAGCGCCGCGGCATCCTTGCCCAGCGACGCCCGCTCCCGGATCATTGCACGCTACACGCGCCCCGAACGTTCGAGTACTGACCTAACAAACCCACCCTCAATCGAAACATCCGACGTGCCCTGCACGAAATGCACCTTCACGCCTCGCTCGTCGAACTCGCGCAGCAGCGCCTGCAGGTCCTTCCCATTACGCGACAACCGGCTAACGGCGTAGACGATCAGAAAATCTATCTCGCCAGAGGCCGCCATGCAGCGCAGATGGTTCAACTCTGCCCGGTCTAGGTGAGAGCCCGTCCCAATCTCCCGGTAGATACACTCTGAGCCCGCCGGGTAACCGAGAGACACCGCGAGTCTCATGCATTCCACAACCTGCGCGTCCAGCGACTCGGCACCTTCTTGGTCCGACGAACCTGTCCGTACGTAGATCGCAACGCGCTTGTCCTCTGTAGCCATTTCAGTTCTCCTTCCCATCCAATTCAGATTTTGTTGTTTGCGGCGGATGGAGCACGTCCGCTTGCAACGGCCCCTCTTGCTGTCCCACCGTGCTCACCCGGATGTAAATCCGAGCCGCCATTTTCTTTTTCAGCAGGTCAATCCTCCTTAGGTATCCAACTCAGTCATTGGCGTTGTGGTCGGCGGCGGAGGCAACACGTACGACGCCGGCGACCCTACAGATAGCGGCAGTAACCGCCCTATCCCAGCACCTCCCTCGCGTGGGTGCCGCCGTACCCCGTTCCACGCGCCCACTCTCTCCGCCCGGGGCAATCCGGCACCTTGACTATCAACCGGAGCCGGCCGCCTTCACATTCCTGCCACCCGCTGTCCGCCACGCCGTCTACAACGGGAAAACCGGCCACCCAGCCTTCAACGGGCGAATCGTTCGGGTCCAGGTCCATCGACCTCAACTCAGGCCAGATGCCGACTGAGCCAGATTCCGTCGTTTGCAAACGACCGTCGATCTCCCTAGCATTAAATGCGACCGCCTCAAGTTCACGATCATCCGGTCTTGGGGCCGCGTCTGAGGGCTCAATCTCCCGCGGCATCTTTTCATTGCCGGTCCCTTCGGGGCACGGCGTTTTTGCCTTCGTCTTTCCCTCCAAAGTGGCGCGCCCTTGTTTGCGAATCGTCAGGGCGCAGACGCGCTGACCGTTTCTCCCGTTCAAACCGAGTGCGTCCGATGGTAGGGCGCGAATAGCCACTCGGTCCATGTGGACGACCTCACCGCATTCCGAAGAATTGGGTGTGTTCGACTCCACTATCAGAAGCCTCGCGCACGAGACCGTGCCTGTCACCGCCAAAAAACCAGTGTGTGCTTGAGAACCGATCCGACGACTACGACGACGAACGGAGAAGCGCACAGCGGCTTCCCAAAACCCAAGCAAGTGCGCGGGCCAGCACATCAGCTGATGCGGACCGGGGGTAGCTCCCTCAGAGAGATTGCTTGCGGCAACCATAGCCATCATCAAAACGAACCGCCTTGGTCCAAAATAGAATCAGACGACGAGGCTCGCTCAGCACCGGAAATCAATAAGGAACTAACCATGCTCAACAACTCCGAACGGAAGATTTCCATGAGAGCCAAACAGGCTGCACTCAAATCTCTTGGGGCTCGAATGAGGGAAGCCCGCATAAATGCAGGATTAACCCAAGCGGACGCGGCTGACAGACTCGAGGTTTCGACCCAGACTGTCCGCAATTGGGAAGCAGGTCGGAATGAACCCGGCGGGTTCTCCATAGATTCGCTGGCCTCGTTATATGACGTGACGTCTCGACAAATCGCCGAACCGGGGGACGATCCGTTAGTCAACCCAGATTTTTTACTCCCGTACAATCGCATCAAGGTTGACCTTGCTAGCCTGATATCTGCCCGACAAGACGCAGAACTCACCCAAGTGCAGGCCGCGGAATTATCGGGCATCAGCGCGAACTCCATCGGGCGTTATGAAAGTGGGTTGACCAAACCAACCCTTGTCTCCATGAAGGCCTTGGCAGCCACTTACCAGAAACCGCTCCCGTGGTTCCTCCCCAAAGACGGTCCCTACAGCAACAGCACCGACGGCAAGCAAAGTGGCCACAGTCATGACCAGCCTCCCCAGGATCCTGCTCTCGCGGCTTACCACGCCGTGCGCGACGACCTTCCGGAGGAAGGAGTGGATCTGATAGCTGGTTTTATCCATCTCGTACACGAGCGCTTCCATAAACCGTATTCCTCCGAACAGCCTCCCGAAGACGAATAGGCTCTCCAACAATGACCCAGAATGCGGCTCCGAGACTGCACAGCGATGGCTTCGACTCATGGGCTCAGTCAACTTGACGCACACCAAGCCTCTTCGGCTAGATTGGGCTACCTGCCTCAACCGACTTCCCTCGCGAACCCGGCAAAGAAGGGATCCTGGGTCTTCGCCAAGCGTTCCACGATCACGTCCGGAGTTGTCGTTTCTCTGCAAGCTGCCTCCCTAGATAGCCCGACGTAAGATTTAGCCACATCAATCATAAGGTTATACGATATACACACAGTGATCATAAATAAAAATAGGCTTGTCGTCAAGGGTATTCCCTGCGATCCTAGACTGACCATAAACGATTGGATATGCTTCGCTGTGGCCAGGCCGAGAAATCACTTTACATCCGGACTCCGATACGAGGCGCTGAAATTACTCGGTAGTCGTTTGAGATCTGCCAGAATCGGGGCCGGTCTCACCCAAGAACAAGCCGCCGCTCGCCTCGGCATTTCCGCTCAGACAATCCGTAATTGGGAAGCCGGCAGGCATGAACCAAGTACCACCGCTTTCGAAGGTATCGAGGTCCTCTACGAGGTAGGGTCGGCCGAGATCTCGGAAGTCCTTAAAACTATCCAAACCACCCCAGAACCGGCGTTACGTTACAACCGAATTCCAGCGGATGCGGCAAAGTTGAGGGAAGCTCGGGCACGATCTGGACTTACTCAAGCTGAAGTAGCAGCACGAACCGGCGTCAGCGAAAACTCTATCGGGCGCTACGAAAACGCGTTAGCCCGGCCCACGTTTAGCAACCTGATGAAGCTGGCCGAAGCGTACGGCACGCAGGCATATGATCTCATCGCGGACGGCAGCGAGGCGGAAGTGGCATAC
Source organism: Dehalococcoidia bacterium (assembly GCA_965220105.1). Lineage (GTDB taxonomy): Bacteria > Chloroflexota > Dehalococcoidia > Lucifugimonadales > UBA3495 > Bin87. The sequence continues at coordinate 2,457,055 of OZ244811.1, forward strand.
CTATTCCCCGGCTTCGGATTGCGGGGACAACGTGTCCCCGCACCTATGGACGAGGCGCAAAGAGCCTACGAGACTGCCAAACCGGACCTTTCCCCTGAAGCGGTGAAAAGCATCACGGATTTCATCCGGTACATCCACCAACATGAACTCGGACAGCAGGACCCGACGAAACCTGACTAACAGGTTGGCCTGTAGCCAGCCTACGACGCCCGCACGGAATGGCGCGGGGAACGGGCCGAAGTGGAGTACGTGCGCATTCTGCCTCTGGCGGCGATCACCATGGAAGCCACGGTGGACAGCGCGCTGTCCCTGCTGCTGGAAGCCGGCCAGCTCTTCGACTACGCCGAGGTGCGGGATCTGGCGGAGCCCAAGGTGCCCGAGGCCCCAGTGCTGACACTGGCAGGTCGTCCCGACCCGAAGATCTACGACGGTCTGCTCACGAGCAGACTGGCTGTGGTGGGGGTGTGCGGATGATGGACACTGACACCAGCGTGATGCAGGAGCGCATCGGCCAGTTGTGCCACCAATTCAAAATGCCCACCATGGGCGCCCAGTCGGTGGCACGTTTCACCGATGCTGGCCATGGCCAAGCCCTGCCCACCTTCCTTGAGGTGCCGGAGGAGGAGGACCGCCGACACCGCCGCATCAACCGACTGCGTCAGGGGTCCAGGCTCCCCGCGGGCAAGACTAGGGAAACCTTCGAACAGCAACGGGGCCAGTCAGAGGAGGTGAACCGGCAAAACTAATCGACGACAATTCGCGCATTGCCTCAACAAAACCGTTACCCAACGCAAGTGGTTGCCTCAAATAAAATGTTACCCAAAATCGGGGAGGCAATCGCGTGGGAGGAGGCATCAGCAAGATGGCGAAACAGGAATTGCTGGCGACGATCCGAGACCGCTACCGAGCTTCATCGAAGCGGGAGAAAAGTCGGATTCTGGACGAGTTCATCGCGGTTACCGGTCATCACCGCAAGCATGGCATCAGGTTGCTGGGGCAGTCCGGCGACGACGGAGAGAAGTTGCCCACCGTGAAGGGCCGGCGCATCTACGACGAGGCCGTGAGAGAAGCGGTGATCCTGGTCTGGGAAGCTGCTGACCGGATCTGCGGTAAGCGGCTGAAGGCGGCATTGCCCCACCTGGTGGAGTCCATGGAACGCCACGGCCACCTGGATCTGGACCCGCGGGTGCGCCAACGGCTGCTGGCGGCCAGCGCCGCCACCCTGGACCGGCTGCTCCAGCCCATCAGGACACCGGCGGCCCGCCGGCTCAGGCGCAGGAGGCAGCCGCTGGGCCGCAATATTCCGGTGCGGACCTTCGCCGATTGGCATGCGCCGCCACCAGGATTCCTGGAGATTGACCTGGTGGTTCACCACGGCGGCTCCTGGTGGGGCTCCATGATCCACAGCCTGGTGGCCACCGATATCTGCACCGGCTGGACTGAAGCGGTGCCGATGCTGGCCCGGGAGCAGTCCCTGGTGGTGGCAGGACTGGAGGCCATCGGGCGACAGCTGCCCTTCCCCGTCAAAGGCATCGACTCGGACAACGACAGCGTATTCATCAACGATACTCTCACCCAGTACTGCGCCGAGCGGGGCATCGAGTTCACTCGTTCCCGGCCGTACCGCAAGAACGACCAGGCCTGGATTGAGCAGAAGAACGGCGCGGTGGTCCGCCACTACGTCGGTCATGACCGCTATTCAGGCCAAGTTGCTGGACAAACCATGGCCCACCTGTACGGGGCGGTGCGACGGTACGTGAATTACTTCCAGCCGTCGTTCAAGTTGGTGGAGAAAACTCGGCACGGCTCCAGGGTGGTCAAGCGGTACAGCCCGCCAGCCACACCCTGCGATCGGCTGATGCGGCACGACGCGGTCAGCGTGGAGATGAAGGCAGCGCTGAGTGAGTATCGGGTCAAGTTGGACCCGGTGGCGCTGCTGCACGCCATCCGGGAAGCTCAGTCGGCCCTGGCCGCGGTTACGTTCCCCGAAATCCGGCCCACTCCCAGCGGCGAGAGCCTGGAACAGTTCCTGGCCAAGTTGCCCGACTTGTGGCGGCAGGATGCAGCGCACACCTCACGGGAGCGGCGGGTGCAACCGCCCCGCACCTGGCGAACTCGGCCAGACCCTTTCGAGGGAGTATGGTGCGACGTGCTGGGCTGGTTGCAGGAAGACCCGGACGCCAGTGCGGTGGTATTGCTGGGCCGACTGCAAGAGGCTGAACCAGATCGTTTCAGCCGGGCTCACCTGCGCACGCTGCAGCGCAGAGTGCGGCAGTGGCGCGGCATCATGAGCAAAGAGCTAGTCTACGCCGCCGCTGGTGAGCCCATGGCGGAACTCCCTGCAATGCCGGAATTAGCACTGGCTGGGGCGGACCCCAAGTGCTAGAGTTTCGGTAACATTTCTGAATGAGGCAACAGGATTCGGCAAGGATAGTTGACGCGGGTCACCCGCTCGTAAACGCCACGAACAGGGTCTGTGCAGCTGCGGCCAAGCAGCAATACAGGGGCAAACCCGTTGTGCCGAGTGCGCCGTGAAACATCGCGAATGGCACCGGCAGGACTCGGAGAACCGACGAAGGGCGAAAGGCTCTAAACCCCGCCCGCGGATCGGTGCAGAATTAATCGAGCAGATCCACAAAGAGATCGCCGACCAAAAGACCCGAGGAGCAAGCCAGACACCCAAGAGAGTGCGCAGCGAAGCGTACAAGAAGAAGAACCAACAGCATCGAGCGCAAGTCCGTGCGGAACGCAAATCACTCGGCCTCTGCGTCCAATGCGCCAAACCAAGTCCTGCAGGCCAGACCCGCTGTCCCGACTGCGTACTCAAACACCGCCAGACTGGACTGCGCAGCAGAGTGAAGGCCAAACTCACCGCTGAACAATAGAGGCAGCACACGGACGCCGCGATCCTACGATTACAACACGTCCCAAATTTCCGCCGTAGAGTCACGCAGACGGACGCCGGCGTCGTTTCAGGTTGATACCGTCAATGACTTCATGGGATTCTCAGGCGAAACGCCACTGGAGACGACCTATCGACACGAAGTGCGAAATCCGCCGAAACGGGGGATTCTAAAGAGCGCATCTTCGAATCCACCTTGGTGATTGTCGTCCGCAAACCCGGAAAACCCAAGGCAGATGCGCCAAAATCCAGAAAAACTAGCTCCCCAGCGCCCACCGCCAACTCGCGCCATCCCGGTCCGCGAGCACCTCTCGCCGTGTGTTATCCCGCCATCTCGCTCACCACAGCCACTTTAGGCCGCCATTGGCGCCCCCAAAAGCGCCTGCAGACCGCCGCCAACCTCCCGTCTACCCGAATTCGAGCCCGGATCATCGCGCCTATAACTCCCTCACCCCCCTTCAACTGTCCTCACGCCGTCCATCCATGTCCATCGGTGGATTCGGGCTTAACCAAAGCGGCCAGGCCAGCGCGCCGTAACTGCGTCAGGGAGTCAAAACCGCCCTGCCCAGCACCTGCGCCCCACCGTTACCCTCGACACCTACCTGGTGCTTGCTCCGGACACTCTGGGCGACTTATCCGAGGTTCCATAACGAGGGTTGTGCGACGCAATTGGAGTATCACTAACCTGTCGAGTGCCACGGTTGTGACCTCCATCGAAATACTTGCCAATAGGTGCTCTCATCGAATCCGAGCAGGTTTCACCGTAGCGACCGGACCGTTGGCGAGGTCACTAGGAACGCCGCGACAAATGCATCAAGCGGTGTCAGAGCCCCTGTTGTCCGACTTGCGGTCGTTGAGCAGAGTAGTTCCCAAACTGGTCAAACCGGTGATACCACTTCCAAGTAAACCGATGAGTGCACCGACGATGAACGCCCCGGTGGTGGAGTCACCCCCCTCGCCCGATAGGAGCGTCATAGCTTTGCCAATTAGTACGATGATCCCAACACACACTCCAGTTATTAGCACTGCGATGATTATCAAGTTGAGGCGAAATGGCGTCATTTCCATCGATTCACCTGCCAGTTTTCGGTGTCCGACCCCAGCCAGTCCTGACCCTCCTAGAGGAGGTTACTGCTGTTGAATTCGAACGAACCAATCAGTTTTTCGGAAGTTCGCCTGAGAATAATCAGGTGGGGAATATATTTGTGGATGCTGTTGTTTTTCGTCGTCAATATTACAACCGGCAACGAGCGCTTGACGATTTTGTTGATGGCGGTGTTAGTGGCCAGCGGTGCGGTTATGCAGCGAGGCTTGGACAAAGTGCCGCAGCTCGCAGAGCTACGCGACTATGTTGGCATCTTGGTAGTGGTCGGCGGGCTTATCATCGCATACCGGCTCGTCAGTCCTGAATCCCTGCTAGGTGAGTTGTTCATGTTGTTGGCATTGGTGCCATTGCCGCTCGTATTGCTGCCGATACTATGGCCCATTCGGCGGAGGCAGGTGATTTTCTTAGCCGTAGGGGTTGTATTCGGGCCTGCGTTTTCGTTGGCAATCGATGCAGTGGGAGCTTGGTTTTTGTAGCTTGGGGTTCTGACGACGCGTTCATCCGCCATCACCGGCGGAATGTCTAGCCCGCCGCTCCGTTCAAAAACTGAAATAAAGGTTGTCCCCGGTTCAGATGGTTCGATCGGCGAGGTTAGTCATGGTCGAAACACCGCTACGCCAGTGTAGCCATGGCAGATTTCATTAGCAACTCTGCCATTCTGACGCCGATCCGCCCCAGCGCCCTGCTTACGGCGGTGCCCAAATCCAACCACCGGCGCGAAAAGTTGCAGACTTGGTTTACAAGTCTGCCATTGGGACAGGTTGCCACTTGGCGTGAAGTTCTACTGATGATTCCGCAAGGCCGTCTTCGCGTCCTCCAATCGCTCCTCGCTCGTGCGTTTCGCGTATCTGCCGACGTGAACAATTCGCTCGGTCATGAGGATTACCACAAATGTCCAATTCATCAAGAAACTTAGCGTTACAAGCACATTTATTGTTATGAGCGTGGTTCCATTTTCGCCGGAAGGGTACGCAGCGTTTGAGAGCAACCAGTGTCCTCGCATAGCGACGTAAATTAGACCGTAGACCAAAAAGAACCATAGATACCAGGTTCTTGAAGACGCGACTAGCGCAACAAATTTCTCGGCTGCGCCAGACATCCAACGGCGCAGGAACATCGGACGCCGTTGATTTTCTTTGCCTTCATCCGTTGTTTCGTCCAGTATGCTTTCATGGATTGCGTCCAGTTTATCGTGGATTCGACGCGTTCCTTCCATAGCCTCGGTGTAATCCTTCCATCTGGACGTTATTCCTAGGGCGACGGCGAACACCAAAGCGGTAAGCGCGACCAAAAAACCGAGCGACTGCAATAGATCGACGGTGACTCGCCCTGGGTCAGGAGGAGGTGGAGGCCACGCACCTCCGGCCAGTAGAGTGATCGTTATTCGAATGGTCAGATACGTGAAGTAGATCGTGGGGACGAGTCCTACAAAAAAAGCGGAACGTCTTCGTCTCGCTGACCAGTGACTGGACATGACCACGACCTCTCAGGTGTCTGTTCGCACAACGGCTGTGAGATTCGGTCGCTAGACTGAATCAGGTCCGGGGCAGGGTTATTATGCCGGCGTCATCCAAGAGGACAGTTCGGCGTCTTCACCCGTTGGTCGCGCAGCGGCCGGCGGGAATTGATGTATCGTTCTCAATGGTGCGAACATTTGCAGTGGGCAGCAGAACGATATGAACCTGTCGAAATTATGATCCCCTACTTCCCCTAGCGTGTTCTCTTGCTATGCTCAGCGCCGCAAGCTGGTGGCGCAACGATGCATAGAAGCCGACAGCGAGTGACGATACCACGAGTACCAAAAGCACCCAGCTACCGGCGCACGCCGCCGCGAGCCAACCGTCGATTACCAAGGATGTCGTACCTGAACTACTTTCGGAAAGCGACACTTCCATAAATCCTTGGCACAATGTCATGATCGCTAAGGCCGCCTGGGCTGGGCACCAAAGCCATATCCCTAGAGCAGCTACTTTTTGCAGCAGTGAACGGCGCCGCCCAAGAGCCAGTTCCACTCTCTGGATGTCCTCGTAATGTGACGGCACCAATAACACGAACATCCTGTTGAACGCGGTGGCGACGGCCGTCCCCTCTAACGCTGTAACCGCTATAAAAAATGCTAGGGTTTGCAATAGGTCCAGTTTGACTGTGGACCCGTCGACAGCGACAGGCTCGAGTAATACGCCAGACCACCCGAGCCAGGTCAAATAGCCAAGGCCCAAGGTAGTGGTGGTCCAGACGAATGCACGGTAGGCGTAATGGAACGCGGTCAGTTGGACCGCCAGTTTTTCAGCCGATTTAGTTTCCATTTCACGGAGCGGCGTTTTTTGTGCCCGAAGTTACTCCAACAACGGCCCTGACGGCTGATGCCAAATAGGGTCGAATTAATGCACGGTTCGGTCCGTTGAAGTCGGTTACATTATGCACGTATTGCAGGCGATCGTGGGGATTGCGCCGTTGGGGCTCCGTGTTGGCAACGAATTGGATTAATCATTCCGTTCCGGGGGTGAGTCTGCCATGTTAGACGGAGCCCGTGGCCACGCGAGGACTTCCCCACTACTGGACCCCCGACCAGGTGAAGATGATCCTGGACGCCATGCCGGCCGGACAACCGTGGCTCTTCGCCCTGCTGCTCTGGCGGACCGCGCTTCGCCAGGCGGAAGCCCTCAACCTGGAGTGGCGCGATCTGCAATTCGCCAGTGCCCAACCGTCGGTAACGGTCCGGAACGGGAAGGGCGGCCGGTTTCGCGTCGTGCCGGCTCACCCCGAGCTGGTGGACGCCTTTCGCTCGGTCCCTCACCGGAGCCCTGCGGACAAGGTATTCACCGGGCGCAGTGGCAAGCCACTATCCCCAAGGAGCGCGGCCCGTTGGATTGCCGAGGGGATTACGAAAGCGGGGTTGCAGGCGGCTGCGACCGGAACCGGCGTCAAGGGCCCTGCTTCCCACAGTCTACGCCACAGCTGTGCCCGCCACTGGCTGCAATCCGGCTTGAATGTCAACGCCGTCTCTGCCTGGCTGGGCCACAGCAGTCCGACTGTAACCCTCAACACCTACCTGGTACTGGCGCCGGACACCCTGGGGGACATCAGCGATGTTGCGTAACCATTGTTGGGCGAATCAATGTGGGTATCAATGGGGCCGCGATGGTCTGTCGCCGTCATGCCCTGTTTACGTGACCGGCGGAGGCAAAACAAAAGGCCCGGAGGGTGTTCCTCAGCGATAGCGTGTTGAGAATCGCCCGCAACACCGTCGGGACGTACCAAACCCGGCGCATCACAATCCGAACTCATCCAGAATTACGCCGCTTTCACCGAACGACGACAGCGATAGTAAGTCAACTGCAGTTCGGCGTTGGTACCCGATGGCGCTTAACGGTCCTGGCGCCGCTGGGACCGTTCTTGAATGACTGTGTTGCCCTCACCATCGACCATCTCATAGAAGACTACTCGCGTCTGTTTGGCCCCATGAACCTGTGGCTCTTGGGCCAACTTGCGTCTTATCAGGTCTATCGGGCCGCCCGGCTCACATAGCGTCTCCGGCAGCCCGAGTACCTCCACTATCAAGCGACGGTCGAGTTCTGCGCGGGCCGTATCCTCGTCGATCTGGTCGAACGGGAGGAACCGTCGCTCCCGCAGCTCTTCGAACGCTGCCTTGGCTTTCACAAGCTGTTCGCTGGTCAACGTTCGCACGTCGAGCGTGGGGATGTTGGGTATGCTGGTGACGGTTGTCCTACCACGTCCCGACTGGGTTTTGTTCGCCACCCACCAGTGCATCAGAAGTCCCAAGGTTGAATTACACCACAGGGAGAACACGTATTCGTGCTCCGAGTTCTGAAAGATTACCGATGGCCAAGCCTGCCCCCCGATGGAGAGGCGTCCTGTCATTGCCACAATCAGCGACTGAGAGTTGAACTGCAAATCGCGATTGTAGTGAGAGCGCGTCGCCGTCGCCCAAATATGAGCCGCGTTTTCTAGTAATTGGTCCTTGGCCATACCTGCGGAAGCCGACTTGATTTGACCCTCAGAATCCGGCTCGACAACCAACCCTCGCTCGCGTGTGGCATCGTGAGCCCATAGGATGGGATAAGTGGGCACTGGGCTGACTGAGGGTTTGATTAGCTGGAAAGGCCCGCGTGGCGTCCCATCAGGTTGCTCCCAGTAGATATCCGCGTGATACGGACCTCGACCGGCAATTTGTCGGATAGGCACAATCGACAGGCTGATGCTCTCAACGTTTGGCAGCCCTGGTTGCACGAGTGCTCCTCGTTCAAGGTTCCAGGCAACCTGGGCGAGCTCTCCGTCGGCGATGCCTACCAAAGGCCACGGCCCCGTTTCGGGAAGCGGAGCGTCCAGGATAAATCCGTAATCCTGTTCTCCAATTCTGATGGAGCTCACACCCCGCATACTCTCTACCGTACGTAACTGTGCTGATTCGCGAATACGCGTTATTTCAGCAGCTAGCAAGTCAGCCTCGGCCGTTGACCAAACTCCTTGACGAAGCATCACAAAGGTTGCCCGCAGCGCCCCTTGTTGTTCGCTACGGCGGGCCAAGATCAGGCATTCCGCCATACCGGTGTCGGCAGAAAAGGAGGCCGCATAGGAACCTGCACCAGCGATAGTTACCACTGTAATATCTCGGCATTCACCGGTAAAAGCCTTGCGTACCCCTTCCCATTCGCTACCGCTGCACGCACTGAGCGGCAATACCAGGGCAATCATCCCCTCGGGTCGAGTCTTCCGCAACGAAAGGTCAATGAAATCCGCGGCCAGCCCAGCGTTGCCTTTGCCGATGGACGCTCCTCCTCGCAGCTTTGTCAAAGACCGTTGCATCCGCGTCTGGGTATCTCTATCGGTCTGGAAAGCCGCGAAAGCGGGGTTTCCTGTTCCCCGTCGCTTGCCCTCCATACCGGTTGGCCTTGTAAACGGCGGGTTCATTATCACCAGGTCGAACTTTCCATGCCCCACCCTGGAGACGAGGTCTTGCACGTCTTCGGGGCGTCGCCCTCCCGCCGACACTGCCATGGCCGCGTCTATCAGCCCTGGCTGCACGTTCGCTGCTAGCAGGTCCAACGAGCCGACCGCCACACTTCCATCCTTTTGTTTTCCGTAAGGCATGGTCAACAAGCATTCACCGTCGAACGGGGTGTCGGGTTGGCTTCCAGCGAGCATAGCCGCAGTCAGGTGAACTGCGATGTTCAGCACGTCAAGCCCAATCAATCCGTGCCGCATCATAGGGCCATGCAGATTGCGTGGGTCACCTCCGTGCAACTCATGCAATAACGACATCCGTTGGTACGCCGTCGACAGCAGCGTGCCAGTACCACAGGCAAAGTCACCGATCTGGGTACTGGCCAAGGTTTCGCCGTCGCCCCAGTCTGCACCTCCCGGAGGACGGTCAACGGGCAAAGCAAGAGCAGCCAGCAGCGTAGCCGACGTCGGGCGGGTGTAATACGTCGCAAGGAACTTTCGATCCGCTATCAATTTCTGAAACACGATGCCGGTGAGGTCATGCGAACGGGTTACGCCTCCGGCGACCAGCGCCCCAGCCGTCTGCCAGAGCCGATTCAGTACCGCGTGGGCCGTGGCTGAGGGCATCTGTTTCAACATCTCCTTGGCGGACCAGAAAATAGGCCAGTAATTGACCGATAGAATACGTTCCCATTCCAGGCAGATCTCGCCGGCAGCGAAGATACCGCCAGGTCGAAAGGATTCCACCAATCGGACTCCGCGGGTGGGTTCTCCCAGTGCCTGTGGTACCCGGAACTCGGCCTCCGCGAGAGATTCGTGGAAGATGAGGGCATTGACGATGACCGTCATCGCCATGCGCCGCGTCTGCCCTTCAGCATCGTCGGCTTGGGCAAGTACATTCGCGACCTGCGCGCCAAGCTCGCTGCCATGGGCGTGTCCTAGCGTGAACAACTCGGCGGCTTGCTTCACTCCATCCTCAAGTTCCGTAGCGAGGGACTCGACCCTCGGTGGAGGAACCGCAGCCCGGTGCACGAGCAACGCCAAGTTACGGACGTTGCCGGTTATCCAGCCCTTCGATGGGAGGCGTTCCGCATCGGATCCGATGCGGCGGGTGTATAACGCATACTCAAGATCATCGGTAGCAGCGATGGCGTCTCGAAGCGATTGTCCATCAAGTGTATGGATATCCTGCGGGTACACCAGTGCAATCGCCGTCTCGATCGTCCGTCCCGTATTCGCAACTGTCCGGCCTAGCCGTCCTTTTGCATCGCCCTCGGCGCTCGCATGATTACTGCGTTCAGCCTCAATGACAACTGGCCAACCACTGGCTTCTTCAACCAATACATCAGGGAAACCGCCCTCGACGAGCACTCCACCCGTCCGCTGGCTACCTATCTTCCAACTGCGACGTAGCTGTCCCAGCACCTCGCCCAACGCGTCGTTCATCGTGTTTTCGTGTGTACCGCTCGTCATGACAGGGGATTCTCCATCAGGGCGCACTCAATCCCATAAGCTCACGCCGACTTCCGTGCAACCGTGGCTGGCCTTCCTGATCGTCAATATAGACTTTATCGCGCATCGTAGCCATCTATGCTCATAGATGACAACTAACCGTTTCTATTGACCACGAGTGGCAAGCTACCACAATGGCAGACTTTGCAGTAAAGTCTGCCATTCATCACAAGGCGCAACGTTGCCCACGTGAAGCACGCCTGATAAAAATCGCCCCAATCTCACCGTTGGGGGGAGGGCAGCCCTGCGCATCGAGGACACAGGACTAACCTCTCCGCAAACGCGATGCTCCCCTACCCAACATTGATGCCCATTTCCTGCCGCTCATGGCCGACTTGTGCGGAAAGTTGGCCAATCTGCTTATCTTCGCGGAATAAAGGTCGCGGATGGGGAAGGGAGAATCTGGGGGAGTGAGACCTGCATCGTTTCGGCGCTCCGAGCAGCGCAGTGGGCTGATTACATCGCCCTACGATAACGGAGAATTATCGAAGGATTTCGTTAGATATTAACTATTAACGCCACACATATATCTCGTACGCAACGAGTATGGTACAATACGGACTGAAGTAATCAGGAGGGTAAAGATGGCACGCAACCGCTCAAACAGCAGCATTTCATCCCACAGATGATTCTAAAAAGGGTGCTATCGATTCACTCAACAGGCGGAGGCTAGGCGTGCGAAGGGGAGATTTGTTCGACGGCAACGGACTGTGCGTAAATTGCGGTCACCTTGACAAAGCACACACCCCGGCGGTCGGTAGTGATGGAGGACAGCGGGTGTTTTGCTTCGGCTGCCCGCCAACCATCAACCGCATGATCGGCGACGAAGGGGTCGACTCACCCATGCCGTACGTTCTCGAGGGACCGCTCGGTTTGTCCAAGCCTTGTTTTGAAAATAAACCAGTTCGCAACAAAACGCCAAAAATCCTGCCACTTGGATCTGGTCCGCAAGGGGATGGTGGGGTTCGGTTCCGCGGTTTGGCGTTGCCTCTCGATACGTTGGTCCAGATTCAGAACGGAGAAGTCGCTACAGACCGGCTCACCCTTAAGGGCATCCTTTACGGCGAGCAAATGGGAAGGTGCGCTGGGTGCGGCGACGCGACCCGGTTTCACAACTTGGAAACGGACCGGATCATTCCTGGTTCGTCAGGCGGTTGTTACATTGTTGGAAACGTTCAGCTCCTCTGTGGCTGGTGCAACCGCACCAAGGGGAATCGGCCCATGCGGTATCTTCAACAGCGGATGAGAGACCGGAACGGAGAGGGTTGACGGGACCGCAACCGAGCAGATGTTTTAGATTAGTCGTGCAAGATCACTGGCCGCCAGTATCCGAAGAGACATAGCGGCTTCTCCGGTTCTGGGCTAGTGTGGTGTATCCGTAGTTCGTCGGAAATCAAGTGCTGACTTGTGCCTTTGTGCCACTCCGATCCAAGAAGGAAACCGTTTTCCTGTCTTGGTGGAATGCCTCAGAGTAATACGACGAACTACGAATACAAGACACTAGTATTACAACGACGGATTGCCAAATATGGTGCTTGATCCTTCGTATTCGGCCACGAGCGAGAAATCGCGGTAAGCTCATGGCAGTACGGTTCAGGTCCAAATGGGTCGCGAAAATCACCCGGTCAGATTAACCGTCGTTGTAATACTAGTGTCCTGTATTCGTAGTTCGTCGTCTTATTCCGAGGCTTTCCAAAAGGACAGGAAAACGGATTCTTGCTTGAAGCAGAGTAACAGATCGGCGTAGGTCGTCCCTGTATTTCCCAATGAACTACGGATACACCACACTAGAAAGCTGGCCGGAAAGCGGAGCAGGGCAATGCTGGGAAAGCGTTCGGACCAGAAGGGCCTGTGGGAAGCGGACCGGTTGTATCTGGACTACGTGGGCAAGGACACCTTTTACGGCTTGCTGGCCTCACTGCGGGGCCAGCTGTTCAGCGATGACGATTTCGCCGAGATCTACGGTCCGGACAATGGACGGGACAGCGTGCCGCCCTGCCTGCTGGCCACGGCGCTGCTGTTCAGACCTACGACAAGGTGAGCGACGCCAAGGCCAAGGCGAGGGCTGACTTCGACATCCGGTGGAAGGTCGCCCTGGGGATTGAGATTGAGGATAGACCCTTTGCCAAGAGTACCCTTTGCCGAGAGTACGCTGCAGATGTTCCGGGCCCAGCTGATACTGCACGACAAGGTGCGGGAGGTATTCGAGAGCAGCCTGCGCCTGGCTCGGCAGTCGGGCTACCTGAAAAAGCGTGGGATGCGGGTGGCGCTGGACACGACCTACATCCTGGGACGGGGCGCGGTTCCGACTGGTGCTGCTTGCTGCTAGGGGAATGGTAAATACGCGCTCTCAGGCTGGTTTTGAGCCTTGGATGACTGTGAAGTCGTCCAAGGGCTGAAATCGCTGTCACAGCTCGTATTTGTATCCTCTATGGCGATTTCTCAGCACGATCGGATAGCGGTTTTCCAAGCTGGTGATGAATCGGCCACCGTACCGTTCGAAAGTACGGTGGCGAGTTTCCACGTGGTTCGGTTTGTCGTATTAGCAGTGCTCACGGCACCGTTATTCGGGCGGGGTTGGTGTAGTCGGATCTGACGGGTGATCGCGTCAACCGCCAACGCGGTTGCCCCCTCGCCCACAGGGTCACTACATCCGGGTAGTCGGTGCCCACTGTTACAGCATCTCTCCCACCCGCATGGATACCGAATTCTCGTCGCGAGTGCGGCAGTCAGTACCCCGCACAAGTAGGCAGTAGGCACAACCTTCGAGTGGGAATTCGATTTCCAGATGACCACCAATCCCGCCTATCGGCCCAAGCCGGCACCCAAACGCAAGACTAAACTAAAGCCAAGGTGAAATGCGCAGATGGTGGGGATCAAACGACGGAGCCGGGTCGTTCTCCAAGTACGGATGAGAGGGATTCACGGGCTTAACCCAGCTGATCATCATCGCCACTTAAATGTACATCCCACCTTGGCTTTAGTTTAGTACGTATGCGCAAGTTCATTTGTCAGGGGTTCTTGGACCATAGTGATCTTGCTTTTGAGATCAACGCCGTGAATCCGTTAGTACCATCGGTTCCTTGTTTCCTCGTTTGCGGCGGGGACAGTTCATTGGCGGGATTTGTAGGTATGGGATTAAGGGTTGGCCGCTGTGAAGGGACGTTTTCACTACCTTTTGGAGCATATACCTGCACCAAAGGAAGGAGGGTGTCCCTGTGGAAGAACTGGCGAGTGTAATCAACAACTTCGCCCGGCTAATTTTGTATGCCGGCGGCGGTGTGTTCACCATCGCGGTCTGCGTGGCTGGGTTTTTCTACATGACGGCGTTCGGCGACCCGCAGAAGCAGAACATTGCTCGCGGCGCCCTCGTCGGCGCGTTCGTTGGCGTCTGCATCATGGGCGTCAGTTTCCTGGCCCCTCGGATCATGAGCCAGTTCGTCCTTGAACCGGCTGGTCTGGAGGGCGTTGCGAATTCTGGCAACACCGGCTGCGATCGGACGCTCAGGTCTGCCCTGATTACGCAGCGTGGTGTGGGTAACTCGCAGCAGGTGAACCAGATGGTTCGGGCGATCCAGGCTCAACGGGCTAGCGACTGCAATCAGGAAATCTGGAACCCGTTCGCTTCGATCGCGTCTGGAACTCCGCCTGGTGCGGCATTAAATACAACGATCGTCGATGGTTTCACCGCCGATTGTGCGGATAACACCACTGTGGTTGTCCCCGAGACGATTGGAAACACGGACACTCCGTCGACTTTGGCTGAGGTCGCAAAATCCCGTTTCGGCAATGCTACATACGGAGGCTTTGCTCGGGACTCTGCTGGCAACATCCTCGTCGAGTTCGACACTGCATACCGTCCAACTGATGGCTCAAAGTGCTGGCTGTACGTGGCGCAGTCCAACTACTGGGACCAGAAGAGCTAAGACTTAGAGTCTGGCCGAGGGTCAACCTCCCGTGCTGAGTTGGATCTTTGCCGGAGTCATGCTCCTGGTAATTATCGGCAGCGTGGCTGCTTGCTGCACCGGCAGCGCACTCATCCGGTTGGACGCAGAGAGAGACGCTCGGGGTCGTGCGCGCAACCGCGGCGTTTGCCAGGTTGATGCGCGGCGTTTTCCTCGACGCGCGCGGTCGAGCGTGGAACTGCATCGGGGAGATGCGGCCCGCCGGTCTGCCGGTCAGCTCTATCAAACGCTCATCCCAACTCAGGTTAAAGATCTCTATATCTCACGTACATCTCACCTGTATCGTTTATGGTTTTGGGTGCGGCCCGTATACGTAGTTGGGGAGAACGTCACTCGGAAAGCGCACGCCCCTGACAGGAGCGTCAGTGCAAAAGGAGGTTCGGTGGTGTCCCGCTCTGGGCTGCGTTCGCCGTGCTGGGCGCCGATCTGGGCGGAAACCTCAGCGTCCATGATGCCGTCCACCAGGACCCGCAGAAAGTCCACGTCTCCGTCGATGCCGCGCTTGCGTAATAATTCCAAAAGGTCCATTCTTTGTTTGACCACCGTCGTTCTCCTTGGTTGGGTTGTTGTGATTCCACAAGGATGACGCGGTGGTCAGCTTTTGGCTAGACCGATGCTTTTACACCACCTCCCGGTACTCTACTCCACCAAGGAGGACGTTTCTTGAACGGACCAAGTCACAATGCGTACCAGCAACACGCTCTTCGGTCTAGTCTCATGGCCGACACCGAAAAACACCGGTACCAACGATGCTTGGTCAACAATGATTGCAGGACCAAGCAACCCGTAATCGGAGGGCACGCAATACCCAGGAATTACATGCAAAGGCTTCCGGGCTCAAACACAATGAAGGTTTTCACGAAACGCAGGTTCGGCAGACTGGAAACCGAGCTTCCCATGAATGAGGGCATCAACGACGCGACGGTAGGTTACTTCACCTGCAAACCGCATGACGATATGTTCCACGAGGTCGACCTCTTGGCAGACATCACGGCTATGCCAAAACAGCGCGCGTTGGACCTTATGTGTTACCGCAACATCCTGTACAACCGATGGTGGATGCACCTTTGGGCCCAAGCTTCAGAAAGGGCGAGGGATGAACACGCTGCCGAAAGACAGTACGAAATCGCGACATTGCTCCGAACCGATGACCGGGTCATGCTCGCCTCTCAGATGGCAATCGAACGGTCAATCGGATTGGGCGAAGGTCCGCACCGACCGTATCTGCACGTCGCGCTATCGTCGCACGGCAAACCCATACTAGCAGCCGCAGGTTTTGGCGTGCTCCAGGGCCAGACAGACAGAGCAATGCGCGAAACGTCGGACGAGTTAGGTCAGTGGGGGCTGACCCTGGTTCCCGGACACGACACCAATACGCTATTCTTGCATTTTCCGGCGGATGAAGGGACACGAGTGATTGACATGGTGCTGCCCAGCTTGGCTAAAGGCCGTTCAAGAGTACCGGGAAAAGAGGTCACACGAGCGATTTTTTCCTGTTGTTATGACGTGGTCTTCAGTGAAGATTCGTGGAGGAATCTGCTTGGTCACGAACGTGCCCAGGTAATCAGCGCAATGACGAGCGGCTCGTCGATCAATAATTGGACGCTCGATATATTCAAGGGATGCGAGTGGGAAACCTTGCCATCGGAGCTGCCCGAAACGGACAGCAATTGAGTTGACGTCGCCTCAGAATGAGGACGCTTTGCCGTAGCGCGGAGACATTCGACGCTGGCACAATGGAGCTGTCGCTGACCAACGGCGGCGCCGGTCGCCACTGACCAACGGGGCGGCCGGCTTTGTATGGCATCCATGCGCTGGATACCCCCTGTCCTCAGACCATGGCAGACAGCCAGCGCACCGCCGCGTGCTACAATCCCAGCATATCATCGCCCACGAACCGGGACGATCAGAAGGAGGCGAAACTCGATGCAAAGTCCAACGCGCCTCAACGCTCACGCCAAAGCTAAGCTACCGAGGGCAGACCTCGGTGCCATCACGCTGCAGCTGGAAGAACTGAAACAGGTAGGCCCAGAATGGGATGGCCCCGGCACCATCACGCCGGAACCTGACATCGTTGACCGCACCGCCGTCTGGCTCACTGAACACTGGCGCGCCGAGCTAGGCACGCCCGACATCTGCCCTACCGCCGACGGCGGCGTCAGCATCAGTTGGGAGTGGGGCGCCGTAGAGCACAGCATCGACGTGCGCTCCGACGGCGCCAACATGGAATGGTGCCAGTACAATCCTCGTACCCTGCAAACCATTGAGACCGAGTTGCCGATGGACAGGCAGGGATGGGACACCATACTGGCCGGCCTCAACAATCCGGCGGTATGACGACCGAATCGGAGACGCCGCCACCAACAGGCCAGGACCGGATCCTGCTCCGGCAAGCCAACCCTCTGGTAGTAAGGAACGGCAAGGCTCAAAAGGGACTCTTCCGCATCGACACGGACCCGGAAACCGGCGAACGCGCTATTTCAGTAGAATTAGCCCGCCCTGAGTACTCGGCCCAAGACGCCTACGAACGGCACCACGGCGGACACCCGCCAACCATCGGAACCGTCGGCATCTCGATGGACGAGATAGCCCGACTGAATCTCCAGGCCAGGCCTGACCCACTGCCCGGCAACCGGCACCACTGGCTGTTGGTACTCGCCGAAGGAGCCAGCAACGGCAGCGTCCAAAACCCGCTCAAGACCTTAGCCGTCAGCCGCGGCTGGCTGTACGCGCCACCGGGAACTCCGCCACTACGGTAGCCGTCGCCACCATCAATCGCTCGCAACTTGCCATCCTGCCAAGTGGTGGCACGATGAAAACCATCAAGCACACCAACATCCTCGTCTATTACGATGGCGTACAGGTATTCGCTGGTCGGGATGCCGTCGGCGACCACTACGTCGGCGCCATGATTGACACCGTAGGCGACGCCGGAAACCGCTCTACGTGCAAAGCATCGGCAACCGTTCGAGCCGACGGAATCGCCCGTAAACGGCCCTGAAACGCCCTGCAAGGGCAAAGGGGAAGAACCTACCCCACGGCTCAAAAACGCGCCGTGGGCCGTTTCCGGCGAAAATTCAGGAGACCCGCCACGCCTACCCAAAACCGTCAACACCTCGCCTGATTCCTACGCCGAATGGCGCGGTAACGGGACACGCCAGACTGCCGGGTTTTGGCGCCGCCCAATGAGAACGAGCAGAACGATGTAGCCGCTTGACCGACACCAGCCAAGAAAGTAGCATCAAGCCTCAAGACGACATCGGAGCAATTACGATGGTCACATCACAAGAAGCCCACGAGAAGGCTAAGGACATCATCCAAGGTGCGCTGGACGTGCAGTTCCAGGGTAAAGTCCGTGTTCACGAGATCCGCATCACTCCCAGACTGGGAGACGACGACGAGGTGTACTTGGATGTGCAAGTCATCTACGACGGCGAACCCACCGATTTAAACCCGCGCCTGCTGAACTCCCTGTACGGAACCATTGAGGATGAACTACGGGCAGCCGGCGTGGAAAAGATCCCGTCCATCTCGTACCGGGAGAAAACCGAGGACAGCGAGTGGTCAGAGATGGTACGGGCATCTCCACCAGAGGATCAGGCGTGATGCGTTGGCAGGACCTGATCGCGGCCAGCCGCCTGCTGACGAGCACAACAGACCAAAACACCGCACCGTCGCCGGATTCGCTCAGAAGGGCGGTGAGCACAGCGTACTACGCCGCATTCCACGCCTTGGCAAACAGCAACGCCGACTGTCTGATCGGGACACCGACCAGCCCGCTGCTGGAACACGCATGGCACAAGGTCCGACGCGGCCTTGACCACACCCCGGCCAGAAGAAACCTCGAACAGGATCGCCCCCGGTTCTCGCCACCCGTTCAGGAGTTCATAGCGACGTTCGCAGCGTTGCAGAACGCACGACACACCGCTGACTATGATGCCAGCCGACAGTTCACACTGACAGAGGCTCACTCCTAGGTCGACAGGGCAGAAGAAGCGGTAACAGGTTTTATGGATGTCGATGCGGACGAACGTCGGGCAGTAGCAGTACAGACACTCATCAGGGGACGTGGCAACTAATCAAAAACTCCCTGAAGAGCCATCAACTTTTCGGAAACGTCACCAAAATCGCCCGGCCCCAAGCTGGAGCGGCGCATTGGGCCCCACGCCAACTGGGTGTTCCAACATCGTGGTTGACAATTTCGGATGTAAACCACACCGACCTGGAAAGAATGATGATTACTCCAAATTGCCCACGTTGTGGAGGACCAATGGCGGTCCAGTTTGCTCGTCGCGGGCGAGATCCAGGCGGAGAGTTTTGGGGCTGCAATGCCCATCGTTCCACGGGATGTCGGGGAAGACGCGATGTACCACCACAAAGATGGAATTGGTTTGGTCTGGTCCGCGTCCCGGTCAGCATCAGGCGGAACGCGCAGCGCGCTTTCAACCATGACATGGAAGACTATCTACACGGCTATGGTGGCGCGTCTGGAGATCGCGACGTTTATGACGAGCACACGGCTTACTTTGAACAGGCTGTGGAGAGAGAAAACCGAAATTGGGAAAGAATTGAGAACGAGAATATCAGCAGGGTTATACATGGAGGAACTATCGGTCACAAATTGGCTCGCGGCCTGGTCGAAGCCTCCAACCAATTCAGACGGTCAAGATTGGCGCGAGACAACATTGCAGAGACAATAACGGAAAATTTCGTGGGCAGTGGCACCAGTACGCTGGTTCCTTGCTCTGGAGGTGATTCCATGTCCGTCGGCCTCGTGCATCTGGACGATGGCAGCCGGTTGCAGTTTGCCCACACTACCAGAGAGGTGCAGATGTATACCATTGTGCTCCCCGTGGACCCGCCACCCCCGCGGTCTCAGACCCGACATAGGGGCCTTAGCTCAGCACGTCCGGAATTTTATACGACCATGCTCCAAGAGGATGTTTTCCGCCATATTGCCGAACATTTCGAAAACAATTTTGGATCCCGGGCCCCTGTCGTAAGATAACTAGAGTGCGGCAAACAACCTACAAGTACCGAAGCACAAGTCATGACCAGAATTGGACAGCGCCATTTGTACATCCATGGACTGGGATGTGCTGACACCAACGAGTGAGTCAGCAGATTGACTGAACGACGTGTGGCGCGCTGGGCCCGACGGTCGGCGAGCGCGAGGCGGGTTATGTTGGAGCCACCGAGCTGGTGGATAACCGGTGCCGGCGGGCACGGAACGTAGGTTAGGATTGAACAATCAGCAACGCCTACGCCGGCTCGCCTGGAGAGATCGCATGGAAATCAACGAGATTCAAAAGCTTATAACTGAAACAGCGAAGGTTTCGAACACAGCCTAAACCCCAATCCACCGAAAAGATGAGTGTGGCGGCGTGCTGAGGGGTAAGAAAGCGCTCCTGGCCTCAAGACAACCGGGGTCGTTATGCTCCCGACCCAAATCCTCAAGGCGTCGGCAATCACTCCGCAAAGACAACATGCCGATACCGAGATATCGGCATCGGTGTAAGCGGTAATCCCTGAACGCCGGGACGTGCCAAGTAAAACAGGTCGGCATCACGGCCTATTGGGATCGCGTTCGCAACCTCTTTTAGCAACATCTCTTCCGCCTGTCGGTACAACTCGCGCCGCGCCGCGGGATCCTGCTCAGCTTCTGCCTGATCCACTAGCGCGTCAAAAGCAGGGCCTCCACTGGATGGGTGGTAATACGACCCACCGTAAAACACGTCCCGCAAATAAGTGCTGGCCTCGGGAAAATCAGCCGACCAGTTGCGATTCACCAATCCCAGTTCACCATTGCGAAAATCCGCTCTGTAAGAAGCGAAATCCTCCCCCGTACTGTTCGCCGAAACCGGCAATCCAAGTTCCCGCCAGTCGTCCAACACCGCCCCGAAAATCCTACCGGGCTCTTTATCACCATACCGTGTCAACACGATTTGCGGGTATTCGGAAAGATCGGCGCCATACTTCGACGCCGCCAATAGCGCCAATGCTCTCTCGGGATCATAAGCGTATCCCTCGACCTCGTATCCAGCCAGAGAAGGCGGAACGACCGTCCCGGCCGGAACGGCCTCCCAAGTGTGGAGCGGCAGAGCCTCGCGGTCAATCGCATAGTTGAGCGCCAAACGCACGTTCTTGTCATCAAACGGCGGAAAGTCCGAATTCATCAGGAAGTAATATGTTAACCACTGCTCCGGACCCCACCTGAAATCGGGATGCTCCCGAAACTCGTCGCCGCGCGACCAAGGTATCCGCCAGACGTCAATCGCGCCATTCGCGTACAACTCCTCGGGAGCGCATTCCGCGCACAGATTGACCGACAATTTCTCCACCTTGGGCCCATCCAGATGGTACTGGTCGTGCCGGTCCAACACCAACCGATGCCCTCGCGTATGGCTCGCCACTTTGAAAGGCCCGGTCCCGTTCGGGTTCCGGAACCAGTCGTTTCCAGACTCAACGTTGTGTCGGTCCACCACGAACATCCTCGGAAACGTAAGTCGCGCCGGAAAATCAGCCGCCGGTTCCTCCAGCTCAACCCGCACCGTCCGGTCATCCAACGCCGCCAACCCCGCCAACGTCTCCACCGATCCCGAAAACTTGGCCGATGCCCCTTGGATGTTCCCGAGGAATGCCTCATCCAGGTAATTCCCGACAGACGACGCCCGGTTGAAGGAATAAATCACGTCATCAGCCGTCACTAGCCGCCCGTGGTGGAAGCGCGCCCTGGGGTTCAAATGGAACGTGTACACCAGGCCATCATCGGAAACCGTCCAACTTTCGGCCAAGTCAGGCTGCAACGTCATATCCGGGCCAACCGTCAACAACCCGCCATAGATTTCCCAAATGTATTCACGGTCGCTCCATCCGTGTTCCGCCGGATCCAGGCGATGCGGGTCAGATCCGTACAGCCGCAACGCTCTCACCACCGGAGGCTCCGGTCGGTCTCTCCTTGTCAAAATGCAATTCACCCGATCCACAGGTTCACCCTGCCGCCGCAACACCGCCGACGGAAAATCCGCTGACGGAGCATAACCAGCCTGGTATTGGGCATCAGCCACATAGGCCCGCCCTGTGGTGTAACCGTTGCTATCCGTAGCCACAATCACGAACCATTCCCGGCCAGCCTCGTCAACGAAGAAACCCTCGGATTCTGCCGACAACGGCCAGGACGCGGGGCACTCAGACCTTGCCTCCACATCCTGAAAGCCAATCCCCAGCAGAACCACCGCCGCCACAGCGGCGATCAGAAACTTCATTCTCACCAGTCACTCCTCACGTGCCGTTTCCCATTTACGGTAATGTCTTATCCCCTTCGGGCTACAGGAGGTGGAAAAATAAGGACCTGGCCCGTCGCAGCGGCAGTCAAGCGTGCCCGTCCGGCGGAGGCTGAACGGGACCCGAAGGCGGCGGCCGGTAGCGCCCCTCCGCCACGTCGCGCAGGGTATCCAGGAGTTGGTACCGGCTCCACAATTTGGGCAGGTAGCCCACCGCTCCGGCGGCGGCCGCCCGGTTCGAAGCGCTGCGGTCGGTAAAGGCGGTCAGCATAAGCACTTTCGCGTCCGGCATTGCAGACGTGATCTCCCGGCAGGCGTCGATGCCGTCCATCCCGGGCATCAGCACGTCCATCAGGATCACATCGGGCCGGAGCCTTTGGGCCATATCCAGCGCTTCTTCTCCCTCTCCGGTCTGCCCGACCACCGTGAAGTCATCCGAGTGTTCCAGCGCCTCCTGAAGCCCTTTCCGGACGATTTCATTGTCGTCGACCAGCATCACCCTGATCGGTGCTCTCGCTGACATTCCACGTACCTCAAAGATTTGCGTGGTAGGGCGCCACGCAGGTTATCCTGGCGCCGGCTCCGCCGATTCCAGGCGAAAGTTCCAGCCGCCCGCCCAGGCGCTCCGCGTTGGCCGCCATGTTGCGCAGACCGTGGCCCCGCCTCTCGCCGCCCTCCGGCATCCCGATGCCGTCGTCCGCCACCGACAGGGACAGATGGTCGGACCGGAAGTCCAGAGCGACCTCGACCCGGCCGGCCTGCGCGTGGAGCAGCACGTTGGTCATGGCGTTGTGGGCGACGGCGAAGAGCAGGCTCCTGGCAAGCGTCGGCAGGCCGGGCTCGTCGCCGGTCCGCACCACCTCCACGGGAAGGGACGTAATGGCGGTGAACGAGTAGGCGTGGGAGATCAACGCCTCCTCGAGGTCCCGGCCCTCGAAGATCTGCCCCGAGTCGATGGGGTGCCGCAGTTCCCACAGGGCGGTCCTGGACATGGCGTAGATAGCCTCCAGCCTGGCCGCCAGCCCATCGCCGGCCTCCCTGGCCGCGTCCCTGGCCGACTCAACGCCCAGCCCCACGACGTACACGGACTGCGCCACGGTGTCGTGGATGGTGCGGGAAAGCTCGACACGCTCCCTTTGGAGCGACCGCTCCCGTTCCACGGCCTCCCGCCTCTTGATCCTCTCGAAGCTGGAGACGAAGTTGACGGCTGCCACTACCAGATACATGGCGGAGATTCTTGCAAACAGAGCCCTTTCCTCTTTTTGGTCGAAGTTGAGACCCTCCCCAACCGTCAGACTGACGACGGCATAGATGACGGCCACCATGGTCACCCACGCGAAGGCCAGCCTGTAGGAGCTGAAGAAGACGGCGAACGCGGCCAGGGCTGGGTAGTACATCAAGTAGAAGAAGTAGTTGCTGAAGCCGCCACCGGCGACCATGCCGGCCGTGATCAGGAACACGTCCGTAGCGCTGAGAGCGATCATCCAGCGCAATGTCACCGTGCGACCTGAGCGGAGGCGGTAGTGCACGTACCCGTTCAACCCTGCGAACAGTGCAAGGAAGAGCATGTAAGCCACATATTTTGAGAGAAGGAATTCGGGGCGGTAAATCAAGAGGAACACGCAAGCGAAGAGAACCGCCCAGCGCCCCCAGACAAAAAGCGTCGCTGGATACCGCAACTCATCCGCGTCCCCTGCGGTTGAGATCCAACGGGTCACTCGAAAGGCGCCGGTCGCCGTGGCCAGCAGTCTCAAAATGCGGCTCCGAGGTTTTGAGTAGCTCGGTGACGATGCAGCGTCGGGACTAGCCATTCTGACCTGCGCTATCGGAGGTCTCCTTCCCGTCGGCCTGACCATCGCCTCTCGGCATCCGGTAGCCGACGCGGGGCTCGGCGAAGAGGTACCTCGGGCTGGCGGCGTCATCGCCCAGCTTGCGCCGCAGCCGCTTCACGTAAGTGCGCACGCTCCCCCTGCCGCCGGAGTGCTCCAGGTCCCAGACGCGCTCCAGCAGGTCGTCGAAGGTCACCACCCGCCCGGCGTTGATGGACAGCTCGGAGAGCAGATCGAACTCGGTGGGGGTCAGATGGACCGGACGCCCGGCCAAGCTCACCCGGCGTTCGGCGTAGTCGATGCTCAGGTCTCCGAGCGTGAAGGGGCCGGAGGGCACGGCCTGGGGGAGCGCGGCGCGCTGGCGCAAGGCCCCCCGGACCCTGGCCACCAGCTCGGTGGATGAGAAGGGCTTGACCATGTAGTCGACGGCCCCCGCCTCGAAGGCCCGCGCGATGATCTCGTCCCGGCCGTAGGCGGACAGGAAGATCACCGGCACCTCGGCGACGTTCAGCATGCTCTTCATCAGCTCGATGCCGTCGCTGCCCGGCAGCACCAGGTCCAGCAGCACCAGGCGGGGCCGGTCGGTCTCGACGATGCGCAGGGCCTCATCGGGGTCGCCGGTGACCAGGGGGGTGTAGCCCGCCTTCGACAGGGCGTCCCGGACGTACCGGAGGGTCATCGGATCGTCGTCCACCGCCAGGACCCGCGCCCGCTCGCGACCACCCCACCGCGAACGGGGGGATGACCTGGCGGTCCCGTCCTCCGGGCTCCAGGGCTCCTCGGCCTGCGGGAGGGTGAAGGTGAACCGGGTCCCCAGGCTCACACCCTCGCTCTCGGCCCAGATGCGCCCGCCGTGGGCGTCCACGATGCCCTTGCAGATGGCCAGGCCCAGGCCCGACCCGGCGACGTCCCGGTCGCCCTCGCCCCCGCCGGTGGGGGAGGGCTTGCAGAACAGGAAGGGCAGGCGCTCCGGCTCCACCCCCCGGCCCTCGTCGGCCACCGTCACCGACACGGAGCCGTCCTCCAGGGCGGCGCTTACCCGGATGGGCGAGTCCTCGCCGGAGTAGCGGGCCGCGTTGGTCAGCAGGTTGCCCAGCACCTGGACTATGCGCCGCCGGTCCGCCATCACCCGGGGCAAGTCCGGGTCCAGGTCGATGGCCAGGTTCTCCCGATTCCCCCCGCTCAGGAAGGTGTTGCGGGCCTCGTCCACCAGGGAGGCCACGTCGGCGGGTTCCGGGGCTACCGCCAGGGCCCCGGTCTCGATGCGGGCCACGTCGAGGAGCTGGCTGATCAGGTCGCGCATCCGCTCGGTCTGGGACTTGATGATGCGGAGGAACTGGACCATCTCGGCAGGGTCCAGGGAGTGGAGGGACTCCAGCATGGTGTCGGTGGAGCCCTTGATGGAGGTCAGGGGCTCCCGGAGCTCGTGGCTCACCATCCCCAGGAAGTCGGCCCGCAGCCGCTCCAGGTCCTCCAGCGGGGTCATGTCCTGGAAGGTCACCACCACCGTCTCCACCCCGCCGTCCTCCGAGGGCAGCGGCGTGACGTTGACCAAGACGGTGACGGACCGGCCGTCGGGCACGCTCAAGACCAGCTCCTCGGCCCGCAGCCGCTCGCCGTTGCCGAGGAGCTTGGCGAAGGGAAACTCCGCCAGGGACAGCACCTGCCCGTCGCCGCGCCGCACCGTCAGGACTTTCAGCAGGTCCTCCCGGGGACGGTCGGGCAGCCGCAGGTTGTCCGTGATCCGCAGCGCCTCCCGGTTGAAGGACA
Organism: Dehalococcoidia bacterium; assembly: GCA_965220105.1. GTDB lineage: Bacteria > Chloroflexota > Dehalococcoidia > Lucifugimonadales > UBA3495 > Bin87. The sequence continues at coordinate 2,482,386 of OZ244811.1, forward strand.
GGGGCGCTCCCGTCCTGGCGTCGAAGACGGCCACGCCCACCGGGGAGGTTTCGATCAGGGTCTCCAGTCCGGCCCGGGCCCGCTGCTCCTCGCGGTAGCGGCGGGCGTTGGCGATGGCCAGGGCCGCCTGGGCAGCGAACATCACCAGGGACTCCTCGTCCTCCGGGCTGAACTCGCCTCCCTCCGCGTCCCTGGCCAGATAGACGTGGCCCAGTGTCTCCCGGCGGTGGCGAATGGGCGAGGTCAGAAGGGCGGCCACCGGCAGGGGGACGGGCTCGGACAGGCCCAGCGCCCTGGCGTGTTCGGGGAGGTCGGGCACCCGCAGGGGCTCCGGCTGGGACCTGAGGTGGTCGAAGAGCTGCGCTCCCCCCGGCGCCTCCTCCAGACCGCGCCGCTCCTCGTCGGACATGCCGGAGGTGAGGAGGTCTTCCGGCTGCCCTGATTCGTCCAGGATGGTGATCGCCCCGTAGCGGGCGCCGGTGAGCCTCCTCGCGCCGTCCACCCCCTCCTGGAGCACGCTGTCTAGGTCCAGGCGCTCGTTCAGGCGCAGGGTCGCCTCGATGAGGCGGGTCAGCCGGTCCTCCCGGGCCGCCGCCTCGGAGCGGGGAGTGTCGGACATGCTCATGGCGCAACCCCCGTTATGACGTCGGGCCGGACGCCCGAGCGGAATCCAGGCTGAATAGGTGGAACCGGGCCGATTGTACCATCCACCAGCAGAAATGTCACCGAAAGAACATCGCAACACGGCCGATAAATCCATCGAACGTTCATAGACCGGTGGTATTTTTTATCCGTCGCCTTGGGAAGGAAGCTTTCGCTTGGCCTCCGATCCTGAGGGCTCCAATGCGGGGTCTTAACTGATGCAGCCCTGCGATTGGGCTCCTAGGGGCAGGCGCATGGCAGAAGGCGGGCGGGCTATGAAATCACGGCAGCCGCGGATGCCGCTGCCGTGAACGGGCCGCAACAGAGAAGGGGGTATGAAACGTTCGTGCAAGAGGAGGTTCGACGCCCATGATGATTGGACAGCTGTTTGCGGCATCTTCTACCCCCCCCGTGAAAAACGCACGACCGCGGGGCGGCATCAGCATCGCAGCGGTAGCGGTCGCGCTGGCGGTGCTGGCCCTTGGGGTCATGTATCCCGCCACCGCCAGGGCGCAGAGCGCGAGCGACCTGCCCACGCCCGTCATCGAGGTCGTGGCGACGTCGGAGTTCGATTTTATCGTAGTCCGGTGGCAGCCTCCAGACTCGTCGCAACTGCACGGCGCAACCCACGCGTTGGTGCAGCACGCAGACTCAACGCTCGGTGGCTTTCCTACAGTAATCGCAGACGGTTATCTAGAGCTGTTGCGCAGGGATGGGGTCAACCGCTGCTTCAGGGTCATATTCTTGCTGTCCGGCCAGTCCCCGTCGTCGAGCAACCGGGGACCGGCAAGCGACGTGGCCTGCCTGGTGCCTGACCCAACACCCGACAAGCTCACCATCACGGGCATGAACGTCACAACTTCCATCCCGGCGGTCATCGGCGACGGCGACACCCTCACGATTCAGGCCACCTACAGCCCTGCGGGGCAGTACGCGGGGGCGTACTACGACTGGCTGGAGGGCCGCTTCACCGTCTCGACCGGCGCCACCATCGTGCCGGGCAGTTGGCGGGTGGTGAACGACCACACGCTGAAGTGGCGCATCCGGTTCCACACCGTCACGGACGAGACCGAGCGCAAGCGGCAGTGCGAGCGGCATGGGTCGAGGCCGGATGGCCGTTGTGAGGACGTGGACGGTGACGGCAACGCCTACACCTGGACGACCGCAGGCATCCCCACGGCCCCCAGCTACGTCATCGCTCGCATCGCCCACTTTGCGGGCACCGTCCTGTTTGCCCCTGAGGGCCCGTGCACTTCGCAAATCCCCGACACGTGCAGCTACGAATCAGACGAGCAGGGCCCCATCTCGAACATTGAGGTCGAGGGTCGGCACATCCGGTTTGACAACATCGACCTCCGGCCCCCGAAACTCGTGGGCTGGCGCGTTATTGAGTCGCACGACCCCTTTGGCCGCTGCATCGCCGAAGATTGTCTGCATGACGGGTGGTACGGGGACGACTTCACGGTGGAGCTGACCTTCACGGAGACAGTCGTTGGCTTCAGCGACCGCGACCTGCGGACCAGCGCGAACGCCGTGACTTTCGGGCTGTCCCAGCAGGTGGACGCCACGACCTATACCGTCAGGCTGAATCCGAAGCACGAGAGTCACCAAGGCGACCTCGCCCTGCGGGTCGCGCTGGACGGCGGAGTCACGGACCTGCACGGCAACGCCCTGTTTGACTCGGTGGTAGCCCACGCTCCCCGCACCAACCTTTTCAACGTGCCTGTGGACTTCATCAGGCCGGAGATCGCCCCGCTGCGCCTTGACGAAGCTCCGGGCTTTGGCTACCGGCGGGTCCACGCCGACCTGACGGGCGCGGGTTTGCGGGCCGCCGTCATCAACCCGAACAAGGTGGACATCACGGCAAGCAACCCGGAGGGATGCGTGTACTTGCCGGCGTGGCAGTCCAATGCCCGATGGATGCGGACCGACGTGCTGTCGGCATCGCCGAGGGTTTCCATCATCATACGGCAACAGCCCTGTGCCTTCACGGTAGAGGTCTCGCCCTCCGGCGTGTTGGACGCCTTCGGGCGGGGGAACCTGGACATCCTCCGGTATCAGTACCCGCCTGCCGGGATGATGCAGGAGGCCGCGCCGACGGACGAAACCGATGGCGAGCCGACAGACGAGCCGGCCGAGCCGCCAGCGCGACCGACGGGCCTCTCGGCCAAGGCCGTCACGCACGGGGCCGTCACGCTCCAGTGGGACGACCCGCAGGACGACAGCATCATCACCCACACGGTCTACCGCCGCGACCGCGACGGGGTAGAGTACCGCGACGGCAAGGGCGCGAGGGAGTTCGAGGGCATAGCCACGACAGGCAGCGCCGACACGACCCACATCGACCCCAGCGTGGAACCCCGCCGCCGCTACGTCTACCGGGTCACGGCGACGAACGCCGCCGGGGAGAGCGAGCGGTCCAGCTACGCCAACGTGGAGACATTGCCACCGCCGGTACCCGCCCAGCCCACCGGCCTGGCAGCCCTGGCCGCCTCCCACGAAGGGATTGACCTGTCGTGGGATGACCCGGGGGATTCCAGCATCACGGGTTATGAGGTTCTCCGCCGTTCCCGCGACGGCGACGCCTACGGAGACGGAGGAGGCGCCCTGGAGTTCGCGGTAATCGGCACCACCAACGGCCAGGGCGTTACCTATACAGACCGGAGCATCACCCCCCGGACGCGCTATGTCTACCGGGTGGTGGCCCTGAACGAACACGGCGCCAGCCCCAGGTCCAGCTACGCCAACGCGGAGACGCCGGAAGAGGAGGACCAGGAGGAACCGCAGCCGGAGAACACCCCGGCCACCGGCGCTCCCAGCATCACCGGCACGGCGCAGGTGGGCGAGACCCTGACGGCGGATGTGTCGGGCATTGAGGACGACGATGGCTTGGACAACACCGAATTCGGCTACCAGTGGCTGGCCGACGACGCCGACATCTATGGCGCAACGGGTTCTACCTACACTCCCACGGACTCCGACGAAGGCAAGGCCATCAAGGTGAGGGTATCCTTCACGGACGACGAGGACAACGAAGAATCGGTGACCAGCGCGCCAACCGCCGCGGTGGCGGAGGCCGAACCCACGGAACCGCCGCCCGCGCCGGCGAACCTTACGGCGGCGGTGAACGGGGACGGTCATATCGTGCTGAGCTGGGAAGCCCCCGACGACGACAGCGTCACCGGCTACCAGATACTGCGAAGACGTCCCACCGAGGGCGAGGACACCCTGCTGATCTACGTGGACAACACAGGCAGCACGGCGACCACCTATACCGACACGAACGTCACGGCCGGAGTACGCCACGTGTACCGGGTGAAGGCGATCAACAGCGCCGGCGTAGGTCCCCAATCGAACTACGTCAACCAGACGCCGTAGCACTGGAACCGGAGCGAGAGCAGGAAACAAAGTCGCACACATAGACAAGCAGGGTAGACCGCCGCGATAACTTCGGCAGTCTCCCTGCTCGCTGGTTTTCGGGAGACCTGATGAGCGTTGCCGATGGCTCAAAAGCGAACCGTGCTCGACGACTTACGCCTATTCAACGTGATACGTGAGACCCTCTTCCCGAGTGTCGACGAAGCAGCCCAGGCGGTAACAACGCAATATCTCAAACAGCCGAATTAAGCATGATGTTTTCGAGGAGGGCGTAGGTCGTATCCCAGCTACCAGAAAACTGCCAAGCCCTGCCCCATGACCACCGCCGCGGCGATTGACCGGGTGGTGCATCACTGCGCGCATTGCCTCATTGTCGTTAATCACCCCGGACCTGCGCCCTAGTCCCATCGTCCCGGCCCGGGACCGGGGAATTCCCGTCTGTCGATGACCACACGAGGCAGAACCTGCCTCGCCAAGCGACCACACACCAGACGACCATCTCGATTTGCCAGGAACGCCCGTAGGGATGGACCGCTACCGCCACTTTCATCAGCTCCTGGTGGACGGGTAACCGCGTATGCAAGGGCTAGCCCTATAGCACGAAAGACACGCAATGGGCCGGCGAGTCGTCCTCGTGCAGAAGGATTCACTAGGCAAGCCGACCCCGCAGATCACCCCGAATCCAGTGCATCGCAGATTACGGACTTCGTACTGACGCCGCCAACTTGAACAAACCGACTCAAAAGTCCGCGTGCGGATTTACAGAACCGAGGCTACCCTGCCAACGTATTCTGTAGTATGCACCAACTGCAACCCCTCTGAACGTGGACTCAGACGCCGAGCCACCCTCAACGACCTCAATAACGGAGTCCCACCAGCCGACGGCGTCCTAGAGCCAGCAGCCGGAACCACATCCACAAAGATGATGCCAACTACGCCGCTTGACGGGGCGTTACCTTTCCATGCACCGGAGTAAGCCGAGGATGACCATACAAGAAGCGGTCAAGGTATGCCTGCGCAAGTATGCCGATTTCGGCGGACGGGCCACCCGCGCCGAGTTTTGGTGGTGGGTGCTGGCTACGACCATCGCCAGTCTCGTCTTGGGCGCCGTGGACAGCCTAATCAGTGTCCTGACCGGTGGCTACGGCTACAGCCCTTTCTCCACCATATTTACCCTGGCCATCCTGCTGCCCCACCTGGCGGTTACCGCCCGCCGGCTGCATGACATCGGCAAAACCGGTTGGTGGCAGTTGGTCTGGCTCCTGCTGGTCGGGGGAGCTTGGATCGCATTCCTTCTCGTGGTTGCATTTACCCTGGCCAATTACATATTCGGTGAAGGATGGAATGTGGGAGAGGAAGAATTCCGTGCCAGCCTGACCTTTGCCAGATTCGGCACGGCAATATTCGGGTTTATGTTTGCCCTGTTGGTTACCCTGGCGGTCGTCGTCTGGGAAATTGTGTGGATGACCCGGCGGGGAGAGGCCGGACCTAACCGCTACGGGCCCGAACCGCACTGATTCGCCCATGCCCGACCTTGACGCCGACTACCAACAAAGGACGCTGCGGACATGACGGCAAGTTCCAAATCAACTCGGATGGCAGTTGGAGCCAGTTAGAACAGTGGCGGGAAGCCCATCGCGTAGCGAAACGATGGGAGGATTACAAATGCCACGGAGAAAGAAAGACCGGGGTCGCCCCCCGGTCAAACCTATGCCCGAACGCATCGACGCCACGCCGGAGGACATCGCCGAGCGGTTTTTGAGCCTACCGGCCGATTACCAGTGGCAGTATGAGCAGGACGAAAAAACCGAACCTACGCAACCCGCATCGCCGGGGTTTGTGTGGTTAGGTATGTAATTCCCTTGGGATATCGGTAGGTGGCGCGACGAACCAAGGAAGACGGAAATTGCCAGGTGTCAATTTTTGGTCGATTGGCAGGCTGGCGCTATGGTCTCTGTGGGCACCGAACCTTTGGGTGGTGGTGATAGCAAGCGGCGATGGGTTCGATGTGTTTGATTCCCGTCACTGGTATTTTCGCGGACGATTACAGTACACGGTATGGTCATTGCTATCATTGTTCGCGGCCGCTGCTTTTCTTAATCTCTCGTTGTGGTGGTGCGACGCAGATTCCCCAAGTTGGCGGTCGTGCTCTGGGTACCGTCCGTGGGAATACCGGGCTTGCTCCTATATGTTGGGGGGCTTTTTGCGCTGACCTGCGAATCAGACGAAGTTTTCAGTTGTGTTGGCGCTCGAGGCGTCTTCCAATTCACGCTATTCATGTCCAGCGTAATGGCATTATTTACTTCCCCGGGTTGGGTGATATTGGGCTTCCGGCAACTACATACCAAAGTAATCAAAAGGCCAACCAGCGGCGCACCCCTACCAGAGTGACAGGAACAAAGCCGGGATTGACGCTTCCTTCCCACTGTCAACCGCGTCCTCTTTGAGGTACCGCCATTCGTAATCCGCCGGCAACCGCAGGAATGCCTCGGCAATCTGCTCCGGCGTGGCATCGATGCGCTCTGGCAATGTCGGTCAAACCAACGTCGCTGAGGTGGGATACATGGGACAGGCGATTGAGGACGAAAATACCCATCCGATCTTCCTGAGAAATCGCCATAGAGGGTACAAATACGAGCTGTGACGGCTTTTTTGCCACTTGGACAACCCAGAAGTCATCCCGGGCATTAAACCGGCCTGAGAGCACGTTGTTCAGGACCGAAACAGGAAGGTACCCAGGGTGGCTGGCGCCTTGACCACGCAGCCGATGCGTGCCAGCCGTCCCGCCGGTGCGCAACACGTCGGCGTCGTCGATGCAGTCTCCTCCGGCCAGGGCAGAGGCCACCAGCGTCATCACCTTGTCGCCGGTGTTGGCTCGGCCAGGGGCGCGGCCCAGGTCGAGGTGCCGGTCAACCAGTTCGGGCAGGCCCAAATGCCGGCCCAGCGTGGCTGGCAGGATCAGCCCAGCATTGGCCACCAGGCGGTGGTCGTCAAAGGCGATTTGGATGCGGTCGGGGTGGTCATCTGCTAGCATCTTGTGGGTGCTCTTGGTTTGAGGATTGTTTTCTTTCTCGAAAACCATTGTCCCAGAAGCCCGGGAGCACTTTCTTACCCCTTCAGCACGCCGCCACACCCATCTTTTCGATGGATTGGGGCTAAGGACAGAACAGCCGTATGGCCAACACCGATCATATCAAGTGGTTGCTACTAGGCGTCGACTCTTGGAATGCCAAGCGTCAGAGTGAACAATTCCGGCCCGATTTGGAAGGTGTAAACGTTTACGCACAATTTTATGATGCGGGCAAACTCAATTCAGAAGGACGGATCCCACTCGACGGCATCGATCTCAGTGATGCCAATCTGCATCGTGCCAATCTGACCAATGCTAACCTGACGGAAGCAAAGTTGTGGGGGTCCGATCTCCGATACTCAGATTTCAGCGAAGCCGATCTTGCCAGAGCGCAGGTTAGCGGCTCGCAACTGGAAGGAACAGTCCTGCATCAGTCGCGCCTAATCGAAGCGACAATATGGAATGTCAATGCTGAAAAGGCAAATCTGCGCGCTGCTGACCTTACTAGCGCAAGCATAATCGGGGTGGATCTGGAAGGAGCTGAGCTCGCCAGTGCAAATTTGTCGGGATGCAAGATAGTACATTGCAATCTTAACAACGCCAATCTCACAAATGCAGTCCTAACTCGCACATGGATTTCAAAAGAAACTACTATGAATAATACTGTACTCGCGGGAAGCGAACCCACAAGAGCAATATTGTTCGAAAACCCTGTGACACTAGATCAATGTGACAATGTTGAGCCAAGGATTAGCACCATAGCAGAAATGATCGCCTCCGTACGCGAAATAAAAAGTTTGTACAGCAGTCGGGGCAGAGGAGTTCGTTTTTATTTCCGTGGTGAGCCACGTGGAGACTGGACATTGTCTCCCCAAATGATGCGCAAGGTACAGCTACCCAACGTGAAAGCCCCTTTCACGACGGGAAATCCGATCGAGGATTTTGATCCATATGCGCTGCACGATTATGCTCACTACCTCATGGATTTGGACCGCGGCTTCAATTTTCAAGGCTCGGACGACGCACCTCGGACACAAGAAGGCGAGATGCTCTTGGATCTAATGTCGCGGCGTCCGCACGACTTTGCCAACACTCCTTCTGCTTTGGCCCAATGGGGTCTGGCACAACATCATGGCCTGAAAACCCGCCTTCTGGACATAACCAGAAATATGCTGGTCGCCATGTATTTCGCCTGCGAGAAATATCCTCGCCACGATGGACGTATTCACGTATTTGCGGTTCCGACGACTCTCATCAAACCCTACAACAGCGACACGGTCAGCATAATAGCCAATTTCGCCAAGCTAGATTCACATTCCCAATGGGTGCTACTTGGTAACCGTAGTAGACCTTCAGATACAACCCGTGCGCCGACGGATGACCACCGCATAGCGATGCGGAAGTTGTATCATCTTATTCGGGAAGAGAAGCCGCATTTCGCGGAACGTATAGACCCCAGGGATTTATTTCGCATCCTTGTGGTTGAGCCACAAAAAACCTCCGAGCGAATTCAGGCGCAATCTGGGGCGTTTATGGTTTCGGCATACCATGAACGGTTTGAAAGGTCTGAAATTCAACGAGTTAGCTGCAATACCCCAGTTTATGCCCATTATCAGATCACGGTCCCCGCCGGCGATTGCAAAACAGGAATTATGGAAGACCTACAAGTCATGGGAATAACCCGCGAAACCCTTTACCCAGGCCTCGATTCGTCCGCTAGAGTTGTCAACGACCTTTATCGCCAGCTCCAGCTATAAGACCGCACTGTGCCCAGCATGAGGGCCGCTGCACATGGGCTGGGTTTGCACCAACCATCTACACTGTAGCAGCACAATGACCAACGCGGCCCGGTCTGGTGGGACTGGGCCGCGCCTTACCCCGAATCCACCGAAGGGATGCAGCTATGTCGCTCAAGCAAGGGATGAGAGGCAAGGGAAAGAGACGGTGAGGGCTTGATGCCAATAAATGTGCTGGGTGTAAGGTGCGTTAGCCACGCAAAGAGGTGGCGGGCCAAGGTGGTAGGAAGGATCAGCCCAGCATTGGCCACCAGACGGTGGTCATCAAAGGTGATTTGGATGCGGTCGGGGTGCTCCAGTGGTAGCATCTTTTGAGTGCTCTTGGCCTGGGGACGGTTTGGTATTACAAAAGCCATTATCCCCGATGGACCGGAGCACTTTCTTACCCCTTCAGCACACCGCGACACTCATCTTTTCGGTGGATTGGGGGTTAGCGTCCAAAGTCGCAAGCCGAATATCGGCTCAATCTCCTCAACGTTTGCACAATCGTGCCATTAAGCAACGTTGCTCCTCGACTTCCGACGACGGTAAAGACGCGCATATCCTTGGGGTTCACTGCAAGCAGTTTTCTCAGCAGACCCTTGCCTCCGCAGCTTACACGAGTAGCGAAATCTCGGGGAACCCAGCCGACCCAGATATAGGCGTACGAGGCCACTCTCGGCTGCCAGTCAAAAGGGTACTATCAGGCCGTCAGAGCGACGAGAACCCGGGCAGCGCCCGCAGCCCGCCCCCTCTCCGCCGCCCATGCGCACGGCAACACCCAGCAGCGACGCTGTGAGAACATCGTAAAAAAGGAGACGACCATCATTCTCAACGAAAACAAAAGGAAAACTTGAATATTGCGCTCGAACGGTTATAATAATTGAAATGACGAGCGTTTCAATTTTTGGAGCTAAGCAATGGTGAAATATCCAGTTTTAGAATTGGATTCTCCGGCAGTTGTCACCGCCCTGGACACTGTGAACAGTGCCATCAAGCGCGGTTACCGCGCAACCAGTGCGGACCTTATGGAAAAGGGCTACGACCGCCGCATCGAGAAAACGGCATTTAGCCAGATTCTCTACCACAACATCAACCAAGAGGTCTTTGACATCGGTGTAACAGATCGGGGACTTGTAACCGATCTTCCGCCAAACCGCCGCCGGTCGCACCATCACGTGATCTTGACGGTGGAGAACGTGCTGATCACGGTTTCTGCTGTCACGGGGCGGTATCGGTTGCCCAGAAAGGCTGCCCACAGAAGCCGTTACGCCATGCGCCAAACGTACTTTCGAGTTGAAGGGACCCATCTCCGGATCGTTCCGGTGCCGGACCCTCACGATCCACACTCATTATACCTCCAACTTTTGCACGGACCCGAACCCGGTCAGCATGAACGCCACGGGTTCACGGTGGTCAGGATGCTCGACGCTGATAATCATTACTTGCCGGACATCATCGACTTGGACGAGCATCTGGCTTCGATCGCGACAGTTGAAACCGGCCATGAGCAAGTGACCGAAGATTTCCAAGTCACCGTGGTGACTCGCGAAGGAGGAGGCCAACATGCGCTCTGGTAGCCCAGGTTTTGTTGGACACCGGCTCAGAGAAGCCAGAGAAGCGCGACAGATGACTGCCATCGCTCTGGCTGAACTGTCAGGGATCACCTCGTCGGCGATTTCATCCTATGAAAGAGGACACACCACTCCCAGCCCTGCCGTCTTCGACCGGCTCTGCGCTGCTCTGAACTTCAAGCCTGCTTTTTTCTTCCGGCCCGTAGAGGAAACGGATTGGCATGTCGAAAGGACCGTATTTGAACGTTCCAGAGCTGCTGCCACCAAGTCAGCGAGAACACGCGCCCGACACCGGCTGACCTGGTTGCACGAGACCCTCCAGTATCTCGGCCAATTCGTGCGCCTCCCGGACGCCGATGTTCCGGAGGTTGAGGGCCGCGAAGGTTGGTGGTCAATCACCGACCAGGGCATCGAAGACATCGCGACGGCGACCCGCAGATCTTGGAAGCTGGGGGACGGACCGATCAGCAATATGACGCTGCTGGCCGAAAATCACGGGGTAGTTGTGGTGAAAATGGAGATGGGCACCGCCAAGCTTGACGCGTTTTCTACCTGGGACGATGCGGGCGATCGCCCGTACATAGTATTGGGGGCGGATGGCCAATCGGCCTTCCGTTCCCGGTTTAACGTCGGGCACGAACTCGGGCACCTGCTTTTGCACCGCAACGTGACGTCTACCGAATTAGATTCGAAGACGTACTTCAAGTTGATTGAGACGCAAGCCGACCGATTTGCATCCGCATTTCTTACGCCAGCTCCCACTTTTTCGTCGGATCTCACCAGGCCGACCCTCGAGGTATTCCGAACCCTGAAAACCAAGTGGCGTACGTCGATCAAGATGATGATCCACCGTGCGCAGGACCTCAACATCATCGACAAGGATGAATCAAGACGGCTCTACATCAGCTATAACCGACGCGGCTGGAATACCCTCGAGCCATTCGATGAGGGTGAACCATTTGAGGCGCCACGATTGGTGAAACGGGTCTTCGAAGCCTTGGAGGCCCACGACATCATCGAACGGTCTCAGTTGGTCGCTGCCTTGCCATTTAACCGTGAGGATATCGAACGACTGGCCAACCTGCCGGACGGGTACCTCGCAGAGCCGGATGAACGGACCGACGTCTGGCGGTTCATCGAGGACCTCACCGCTGAGTTTCCCGAATAAGCAGCAACGAATCCCCGACGAGAATACGGATGACCGTCAGATGGCGCTGAGACGAACCGCTACCGCGGCCCGAAGATCCGGCGACGATTACCAGGACCTGGTCGCCGCGAGGGCGATGTTGGCGTTCTTGAAAAGCCCATCGCGATATCGGTGGATCAAGCTGGAGGCGCGGGAGGCGGGCAAGTTGGACGACGTAGTCGTCCTTCACACCGACGATACCGTAGAGGCCACCCAGGTTAAGTTCTCCACGGACGTCCTGCGGGCTGGCGATGCGTGGACCTGGAAGTATCTGCTGCATCAGGGCAACGAAGGTAAGAGCCCATCATTGATTCAACAGTGGTGGGATTCCGTCGTGAAGCTCGACCAAGCATACGGCAAGGCTGAGCCCCGGTTGTTCTCCAACCGCGTGGCCGGCGATGACCTGCTCCTTACCGCCACCGGACGCATCGACCTCGACAAAACGAACCACGACGTATTGGAAGAAATTAAATCCCAACTAGGGGACGACGCCGCTGACTTCATAAAGCGTTTCCGCTTTATGACCAACGAGCAGGGGCTCCCCGATTTGCAAGAGGACCTGCAGCGGGAGTTCCAATCGCTCAGGCTGCCCGCGACAAACTGGCCGGGTTTCCTGGAAGCGATCAGGTCATGGATCAGGTGCGAAAACCTCCCGCCGAACGGCGAACTCCGCATCTCCGACATCCGGCGAGCTTGCGGATGGACCCGGCTGGCGGCGCTCACACAGGATCTGGAGGTTCCGCCGGATTACGTTGTCGCCGACAAGGAGCTTCGCGAAGAGTTGGTGAAGCGGATCACAGACGGCTCCGAAGCGGTCACGGTCCTGACGGCGGGACCGGGCATCGGAAAAAGCACCTGTCTCAGTCAGCTGGTTGGTGAACTTCAGGATTCAAGTTGGCCCGTCGTCAGGCACCACTACTCCCTGGGCCCCGGCCGAGACCGTTTGGAGAGGGTAGAGGCCCACAGAATCGCCGAATCGCTGATGGCTGAACTGCAAGCGAACCTGCGGCCCTATCTCACCGGGACCGACACCACGAACCCTGACCCCGCCCGGGATCTTCGCGGTTGGCTGGAACACGTCGGTCAAACAGTGTCGGAAGAGGGTAAGCACCTGGTCGTGGTGATTGACGGTTTGGACCATGTTTGGCGATCCAAAGATTCCCGCGACGAATTGACCAAGCTGTTTGACCAGTTGCTACCCGTCCCGGACGGCGTCGTACTGGTGGTGGGCACCCAACCAGTGGAGGACCAACAACTTCCCGTCTCCCTCCTCACGTACGCGCCGAGAAACCTCTGGATTGAGCTTCCACCCCTGGGGAAGCAAGCGGTGGAAGAATGGCTCGATCACCATCACAACCTGATGCCCTCGACATGGTTCGAAGACAACCGACGATGGCACCTACGCGAGTTGGCCAAGAGTTTGCATCAGCGGACCGGGGGACATCCGCTGCTGATCCGTTACATCGTCGAAAGAATAGCAGGTGCTGAAGAGTACCTGACGGCGTCCGCGGTCGAGGCGATTCCCGAACCTCCGGCGAACTCCGTACAGCAGTACTACCAAGCGCTGTGGTCAAATGTGCCGCAGTTCGCCAAGGACGTGATGTTCCTCCTCGCAATCGCAAGGTTCCGTTGGCCCTTGAGCGGCCTGTACGAAGCCCTTCAAATGGCTGGGTACGACCAAGCCAACGCTGCGACCGGCGTAGAGGCCGTCCGACATCTGTTACGGAGTGACCGGATCGGCTGCCAGCCGTTCCACAACAGCGTCGTCCTCTTCGCCCTGGAACAGCCGGAGTTCCATTCGCGCGAGAGCGCGATGTACCAGGCAGCCATCACGTGGCTTGAAGAGAAAGCTCCGCCCTACCTCCGTAGATCGCAATTGTGGTTGTTGCAACGGGAGGCGGGAGATCCCAAACCTCTGATGGACAGCACCGACCGCCAATGGGTAGTCAAATCCATCGCGGCCGGGGATGCTTTGAGCGAAGTTGCTAACGTGCTGCAAGCGGCTGCTTATGAGGCCATCAAGTGCCGAGACTACCGCAAATACGTGGATCGGGGGATTTTGGCGGACGTTGTGGAGCACTCGGCACCCATCCAGTACGACGCGGTGCGATGGATATTGGAAGCGGGACTCTCCATGGAGGGCGGGGAGGAACTGGCCGCTCGGGAGATGACGCGGTTGACGGAACTGAACGATACCTGCGTAGCGTCGCTAGGGTTCTACGTCTCGGTACAACGAGATACGACCGAAACCGAGAATTGCTTTGAACAAATTCGCCGCCGTATCAACGGGGAATCCGACGGTGTCGAGATGTGGAATGAGCATCAAACTCGCCCCGGAACGCTATCGGAGTTGGCCGGCTTGATCGGTTGCGATGCCGACTGGCTTGTGCAGTTCGTCAACCCTGTTCCATCAGAGACCGCCAAGGCGACCCTGGTCGAACGCTGGATCGTTGGTTTGCGTCACTGCGGAAGGCGAGATTTGGCGATCGAGGCCCTGAGGGGGCCAACAGGAATGGCATCCAAACGTTGCCTGTCAAGGTATCTTGCCGTCGACAGCGTTTCCGAGGGCATTCGTTTGCGCGACGCGGAAGCCGAGATTTTAGTGTCCCCTTACCGGTCCGTGTACCAAATGTTCCGGGAACCGAACGCCATCACTCCCTTGCCGGAAGATCCGGACCTGCCGGAGGAGGAACGAGGACTTGAAATCGGCAAATATGAAAAGGACATCGCGCTTTATGTCCACGACCAGTTCTTTTGCTGGTTGGTTCGCGAACTGCAAACGCCGGGACACGCTACACAATGGACCGCGCCCGCAGATACCCCGCCATGGCTGAAGTCGGCTCTCGAGGCAATGGCAGTGGGCGCAGAGGAAATCGCAGCGCAGTGGCACCAAAGCAGCACCGTCGCTGTGACCGCTGGATATGTTGCCTCCGGTTTACTTGACTATCCACCTTTTCGGTCTCCGTTCACCGACCGGGAGAGCGCTGACGGAGTAAAACAAGCACTGCGCACCATTACTGAGGACCTCCTAGTCTTCCGGCGAGAGACAGGCGGGAACGCTACACTCGACTGGCAGGAAGTTCAAGCGCTAGCCGGCCACCGGTTCGCCGGTTATCGTGCGGCGGTCAAGTGGATCGCGGAAGGCATCTTTTCCGCCGGGGATGACGTAGTGGGTGAGCTTTGCGATTTGGTTGTCGCCAAATTGGCGACGACGATCGATCCCTTCGGCGAGCGGGCAACCGAGTTGGCGATGCTGGCCACAATCTGTGCTCAACACAACCTTCCAGCCAAGGCGCAAGGCTATCTGCAACAAGCGGCCGAGAATTTGATCGGCTACGGCTATCACAAAGACATTCTGCTTGACACCACGCTGAACGTCATAGACGCCGTCGGCGAACATGTGGATACGCGGCAAACCGTCTGGGCCAGACTGGCTCCCGTAATTGGAGCAGTTCTGGATTTCACCGACGGGGATGAGACGAAACAACTGGCTTCCAAACTTGGCAGAGTGATGTTCCATTTAGACCCCAGCCTCGCGTCCACTTACCTGACCTTTCTGATGGACAAAGAGCAATACTGGGACGTCCAACAAGTGCTGGAAGAATTGGTGTCAACCGGGGACCTATCCGACCCCGATGTTCAGGCTCTGGTGAGCACCTGCATCGACCCTGATGCTATCGAACTCCTCGAGCGAAGGGCAGACGAACCGGACCAACAGGCAGCGGAAATCCTGGCGTTGACGCCGGGGTATTCATCTAGACTCTCCCGCAGGAACGTCGAGCGTTCAATACGCGGTTCCTCCCGCGAGGATACCAACGACTGGACGCCTGCGGACGGCGTTAGTCCGGAAAAGTGCCTGGAATACCCTCCAGAAGATCTCGATGAATTTATCCGACGGGAAGGCAGCGACGTCCCGCACTGGCTTTCCGAGACGCTTTGCACGTGGCTCTGCTGTTGGGCCGAAACCGGTCGCGCCGAGGATGCGGTGGAGGCAGTGCGATCCTACCTGTTAGACGGCGACCGGTTCCGCGTCAGCAACGAAGCGATCAGGGCAGTGAAGCAGATCGTGGGCAGGACGCGAAGCTATGATTGGCTTGTGAAAGCAAACCGTTCCAACCGCGGGTGGCAAGAGCACTCGACGGACATCGACGAAGCCAGAGAACTATGGCAGTGGCTGAAGCACGATTTTCCAGACAGGCAGCACGAGTTCCTGATGGCTTCGATCCCGCCCCTCCCCGGGTTTTCCTGGCACTTTGGGTTGACGGCGGCTCGTTTGGTCGAATACCTAGCGTTTTTCGATGATTGGGACGATGCGTGCGCCGTAGCGCGACAACTGGTTGAAACCGTAACAGGCCTGGCCTGCGGTCAACAACTGGCGGTTCCGTCATGGATCGATATGGACGGCAAGGGCCAATGATCGATCTACTGATCGACCGCCTTCGTTGGCCTGGCGCATTGGTCCGCGAACGCACAGCAGTTCAGATCGCGCAACTTATCGCCCGGGGGCGTCAGGACGTCAGCGATGCTCTAATCGCGTGGATCAGTCGCCAAGAACTGGAGAGCCGAGCGGCGACAGGCATACTGCCGTTCCTGAAAGCACAGCAACTGACCGGCGTACGGCCGGTATCGCTGCATGACCTCGCTGCGGCCTGCGGCACCAAATCGATACTCGCAGACCTCTTCTTGAGCCACTACGACCCATCGTATGCCGCTCTCATGACCTCACCGAGACATTCTGGCCCGCCGCCGGCAGGATGGCACCCGCCTGCGGTCAATCGCGAGACCACAGCGAGAGGAATGGAACAGAGCCTTTTGCGAGTGCTACAGGATTTGCCTGCGAGGTTTCGGTGGTCTATAGCTCGGCAGTTCGAATTCGAACTGGCGACGCTCCGCGCGTCGCACGGCGACTCACCGACCCAGGCAATGAGTCTCGGGGGAACACGCCGAAACGAATGCCACCCAGGCTGGTACCCGCTGACGGGCGAGAATGCGGCATCGGCCTACCTGCGCTCCCTGGCATGGGCCGAAGCAAACTGCGGTATGCCCCGAGAACTTACGGCACACCTGGTCGCCTTTGTCTCGCCGGTAGATCTAGGTTTGTGGAGCGTCGAGCCCGCAGCCCGGCCAGGGTGGTGGCCCAACTTCGACACGGAACCGATCCCGGACTCGATAGAAGCCCAGACCGCAGCCGCTATCCAGAAAACGAACGAAGCAGCCAATGAGTGGGACTCAGAGACCAATGTTGTCCTCGCCGCGAAGGGATGCATCTTTCAGTCAAGCCGGGTTCAGCATGAGTTGGAGATCCGATCATTTTTTCAGTCAGCCGACGGGCCGCTGCGACCTGGTACGGAGGCAATATTGGACGCTATTCACAACGTTCGAGCGCGGGTCGATCAACGAGTGTCTCCTCTGCGGTTTGAAGGGTCGGTGTCTTTTGACCGAGAATTGACACGGATCCGCGACTGGGTAATCCTGCCTTGCTCAGGCGAGGCGCACCCGACAGCGGCGATGCCGTGGCAAGCCTGGCGGGGAATGCGGGGGATCCAATGCCCGACGGATGCCCTGTCGGACCAAGACATCCACGCGGTTTGCCGCCCGCAGTCCGTAGATTACGAGAACCGGGAAGGGATCATGGCGACGTGGAGTGACTGGTCGGCAGGCATATCCGCCACGTTTTCCATGGGTCTCCCGCCAGCTACCGGATGGCTGCTGACGGCACCTCGAAATAAGATTGAGAGATTGTCACGCGATCTGGGAATGAGATTTTGCTGGGCATGGGAAGTGACTAGCCACTTCAGAGATGGCCTACACGAGGACTTCAAGGAGTACCGATCCCAAGGCGAACGAGGAACCAGCGCACTGGCCATTCCCTATAAGGACGGATCGTCGTAAGGAATGGGTCTTGGGTGTGCACACCTCGCAATTTGTCCCGGCAACGGGATAGCAACGCCCCGGAAATTCACTGCAAACCGGACGCCAGGAATTCACCTACACCACATTCACGGCGAGCGCGATAGGATAGCCATACACGGCACCAAAACCGCTGGTTTCCGCTCAAAGGCCATTACCCGAAAAGAGGGCACGGAAAGCGTCTGCGCGGAGATGGTGGCGTCTGAGAGCGTCAGAGCCAAGAAAAGGGCAGAAACGACGGCGCGGCAGGCGAGCGACCGGATCAGCGCAGGAACGAGCGCAACAACCGAACGATTGATGACAGCAAGCCGTAGCGAACCTGCAGCGACGTCCGGCACAATGAACAGGTCGCCGACGAACGGCGACGCCGGCCGCCCCAGACGAACGGAGCGACCGGCCTTTTCGCCGATGACGTGTCGGAAGCTAGGTTCTGTTGACATTTCATTATAATGGCCGTATGTCAAACATCAGATTATCACCAAAACAGTGGGCCAGGGTTCTCGATTTCTTGCGTGGCTGCACCGGCCTGTACGCTGACCAGGAAGCGGATTGCCGGCGTTTTGTCGAGGCCGTCCCCCGGTCGTAGCCGGGGGCAGGCTTTATGGATCAACCGCTCTGGGGCCCAATGGCGACTGCTGCCAGCCGAATACGGGAACTGGAACAGCGTCTACAAACGATTCGCCCGTTGGACTGACCAAGGCGTCTGGGCACAAATGCATCAACATTGCTGCGACGACGCGGATCTGGAATACCTGATCATCGACAGCACGGTGGTCCGGGCGCACCCTTGCGCGGCAGGAGCTCCCCCAAAAACGGTGGCCAGGCGGCCCAGGCCCTGGGCCGGAGCCGCGGCGGGTTCAGCACCAAGATTCACCTGAGCGTGGACGGCTTGGGCAACCCCTTGCGATTCATCCTGACCGGCGGGCAACAGCACGACATCACCCAGGCGGAGGGTCTAATCGCCGGTTATGCTGGCGAGCACGTACTGGCCGACCAAGGGTGATAGACGACAATTAGTCCTGCCGGTAGCGACGACTATTTTTGCCGGTCGATATGGGGTAATCATTCGGTACGGAGGTACCGTTGATTACAGACCGACAAGTCAGGCTAATGAGGCAGAAACGTATGGAAGGCAAGACACAGGAAACGGCAGCCGCGAAGGCTGGGATGAGCGTGCGTTCAGCGCGCAAGTGGCAGAGTAGCCCCCTGCCGTCGGAGACTCGGCAAGAGCGCACCTGGCGCACCCGGCCCGACCCCTTCGACGGGGTGTGGGAGGATGAGATTGAGCCGCTGCTGCAGGGCAAAGCGGCCGGGGCGCTGAAGGCGACGACAATTATCGAATGGTTGGAGGAGCAGCATCCCGGTCGGTTCAGCGCGTCCCAGCTGCGCACGCTGCAACGACGATTACAGGATTGGCGGGCGCTGCACGGGCCGGAGCGGGAGGTGTACTTCCCCCAGGAGCATCCGCCGGGTCGGGAGGCCCAGATTGACTTCACCCACTGCGGGGAACTCAAGGTGACCATCGCGGGCCAGCCCTATCGCCACCTGCTGTTCCAGCTGATACTCAGCCACTCGGGGTGGCGTTACGCCGAGATCGCCGCCGGTGAGACCTTCCTGGCGTTGCAAAAGGGGCTGCAGAATGCCCTGTGGACCCTGGGCGGCATCCCCCAGATACTGCGCAGCGACAATCTGTCGGCGGCCACCCACGAGGTGAAACGCAGCCGCGGCCGCGCCCTTAACGACAACTACGCCGCCCTGCTGGACCACTACGGCCTCCGTTCCACTCGCATCAATCGGGGCCAGAGCCACGAAAACGGCGTCGCCGAGCAGGCTCACTACCGCCTCAAGGACGCCATCGACCAAGCCCTGATGCTGCGGGGCAGCCGCGATTTCGACTCTATCGACGACTACGCCAGCTTCGTCCGGCAGATGGTGGAGAGACGCAATCGCCTGGTGGAGGGGAAGCTGGAGCAGGAAATGGCTTGCCTACGGCCCCTGCCCCCAGCTCCGGTGCCGGAATACGTCAACTACCGGGCCAAGGTGCGCAAGTGGAGCACCATCCAGGCAGCCGGTCGGACCTATAGCGTCCCCTCCCGTCTCATCGGGAAGGAGGTACAGATCCGGCTGTACGCCGACTGGGTGGCAGTGTACTACAAGGACCACCTGGTGGAACGGATGGAGCGGGTGCATGGCGAGGGTGAAGCCAACGTCAATTACCGCCACGTCATCGGCTCCCTGGTGCGCAAGCCCGGGGCCTTTGCCCGCTACCGCTTCCGGGAGCAGCTCTTTCCCACCATGCACTTCCGCCTCGCCTATGACGCGCTGCGGGAGTGGCGCGGGGAACGGGCCGACGTGGAGTACGTGCGGATCCTGCACCTGGCGGCGACCACCATGGAAGCCACGGTGGACAGCGCGCTGTTCCTGCTGCTGGAGGCGGGCCAGCCCTTCGACTACGGCGAGGTGCGGGACCTGGCGGAGCCCAAGCCGCCCGAGGCGCCGCTGCTGACCGTACGCACGGCGCCGGACCTGAAAGTCTACGACGGTCTGCTGGCGGGCAGCCTGGCCACGGCGGGGGTGTGCTCATGATGGACAGCGTCATCATGCAGGAGCGCATCGGTCAGCTGTGCGGCCAATTCAAGCTGCCCACCATGGGGGCGGAAGCGGTGGCCCGCTTCACCGCCGCCGGCCACGGCGACTCCCTGCCCATCTTCCTCGAAGTACTAGAGCAGGAGGCCGAGGATCGGAAGCAACGGCGCATCAACCGGCTGCGCCGAAAATCCAGGCTGCCCTCGGGCAAGACCTGGGAAACCCCCGTCTTCACGGGGGCAGGCTCTTCGAGCACAACCGAGTCCCCCTGGCGCTGCGCCATCAACTGGATCATCTGGCCCAAGGCAGCTTCGTCGAGCGGGGCGTCAACGTCCTGGCCTTCGGGCTGCCCGGCACCGGCAAGACCCACGCCCTGTGCGCCATCGGCCACCGCTTGGTGGAAGCGGGCCACTCCGTCCTCTTCGCTCCCGCCTACCGCCTGGTGCAGGAACTGCTGGCTGCCAAGCGCGACCTGGCCTTGCCCCGTCAATTACGCAAACTGGACAGCTTCGACTTCCTGCTCATCGATGACCTGGGCTACCTGCCCCAGGGCGCACAGGAATCAGAGGTCCTCTTCACCCTCATCGCCGAACGCTACGAGCGGCGGTCCCTGGGCATCACGTCAAACCTGGTCTTCTCGGAGTGGGAGCGCATCTTCGCCAACCCCATGGCCACCGCCGCGGCGATTGACCGGGTGGTCCATCACTCTGTCATCCTGGAGTTTGACGTCCCCAGCTACCGCACCGGCGCGGCCCAACAACGCAGCCAGCAAAAGGAGGTCCATCGGCAAAACTAATTGACGACAAATCGCGCATTGCCTCAACAAAACCGTTACCCAACGCAAGTGGTTGCCTCAAATAAAATGTTACCTAAAATCGGGGAGGCAATCGCGTGGGAGGAGGCATCAGCAAGATGGCGAAACAGGAATTGCTGGCGACGATCCGAGACCGCTACCGAGCTTCATCGAAGCGGGAGAAAAGTCGGATTCTGGACGAGTTCATCGCGGTTACCGGTCATCACCGCAAGCATGGCATCAGGTTGCTGGGGCAGTCCGGCGACGACGGAGAGAAGTTGCCCACCGTGAAGGGCCGGCGCATCTACGACGAGGCCGTGAGAGAAGCGGTGATCCTGGTATGGGAAGCTGCTGACCGGATCTGCGGCAAGCGGCTGAAGGCGGCATTGCCCCACCTGGTGGAGTCCATGGAACGCCACGGCCACCTGGATCTGGACCCGCGGGTGCGCCAACGGCTGCTGGCGGCCAGCGCCGCCACCCTGGACCGGCTGCTCCAGCCCATCAGGACACCGGCGGCCCGCCGGCTCAGACGCAGGAGGCAGCCGCTGGGCCGCAATATTCCGGTGCGGACCTTCGCCGATTGGCATGCGCCGCCACCAGGATTCCTGGAGATTGACCTGGTGGTTCACCACGGCGGCTCCTTGTGGGGCTCCATGATCCACAGCCTGGTGGCCACCGATATCTGCACCGGCTGGACTGAAGCGGTGCCGATGCTGGCCCGGGAGCAGTCCCTGGTGGTGGCAGGACTGGAGGCCATCGGGCGACAGCTGCCCTTCCCCGTCAAAGGCATCGACTCGGACAACGACAGCGTATTCATCAACGATACTCTCACCCAGTACTGCGCCGAGCGGGGCATCGAGTTCACTCGTTCCCGGCCGTACCGCAAGAACGACCAGGCCTGGATTGAGCAGAAGAACGGCGCGGTGGTCCGCCACTACGTCGGTCATGACCGCTATTCAGGCCAAGTTGCTGGACAAACCATGGCCCACCTGTACGGGGCGGTGCGACGGTACGTGAATTACTTCCAGCCGTCGTTCAAGTTGGTGGAGAAAACTCGGCACGGCTCCAGGGTGGTCAAGCGGTACAGCCCGCCAGCCACACCCTGCGATCGGCTGATGCGGCACGACGCGGTCAGCGTGGAGATGAAGGCAGCGCTGAGTGAGTATCGGGTCAAGTTGGACCCGGTGGCGCTGCTGCACGCCATCCGGGAAGCTCAGTCGGCCCTGGCCGCGGTTACGTTCCCCGAAATCCGGCCCACTCCCAGCGGCGAGAGCCTGGAACAGTTCCTGGCCAAGTTGCCCGACTTGTGGCGGCAGGATGCAGCGCACACCTCACGGGAGCGGCGGGTGCAACCGCCCCGCACCTGGCGAACTCGGCCAGACCCTTTCGAGGGAGTATGGTGCGACGTGCTGGGCTGGTTGCAGGAAGACCCGGACGCCAGTGCGGTGGTATTGCTGGGCCGACTGCAAGAGGCTGAACCAGATCGTTTCAGCCGGGCTCACCTGCGCACGCTGCAGCGCAGAGTGCGGCAGTGGCGCGGCATCATGAGCAAAGAGCTAGTCTACGCCGCCGCTGGTGAGCCCATGGCGGAACTCCCTGCAATGCCGGAATTAGCACTGGCTGGGGCGGACCCCAAGTGCTAGAGTTTCGGTAACATTTCTGAATGAGGCAACAGGAATCGGCAAATATAGTTGACGCGGGACACACGAACGAAATCGCCACTAAGGCGGAGACCACGAACACGGCTATACCGACCCCATAGTCCGCCAACGACCGCGTGGCGTTGGTGATGAAGTTGATTGCCAGATAAATTGCCGAACCCGCTGCCGCGGAGAGGAAAGACGCGAAAACAATCACCCACGACCACTCTGGATTGGTTCCAGCGACCGAGTACATTACCAAAATATTGTTGATCACCATGGAAGAAATAAACGTTGCCGCGATGAGATAGCCGGCTTTCTGAACTGAGCGCCACTGCCGGAAATGGTCCACTGCCACGAGCACCAGCACTAACAGAAATGCGAGCCCCAATAACGCCACGGGACCGAAGTAAATGAAGGCGGGCATCGCGAACGTGCCCTCGTCAGGCTCTCTGAGCGCGGTCTCAGCGATTACGCGCAACTCCCCAACCGACAGCAGGCGAGCCACGAGCCTGCGGAAGAGATCGAACAAAACCACCATGACAGGAATTATCACGAACCAAATGTTCAGGAGATTCCTTAGCCTGCGCTGTTCCGGACCAACCGGGATTAAATCGGGTTCGCTTCTGGCACTTCGGATGGCCACACCGATCCTGCCAATCCCCACAAGACGATGAGGGTCTTGATTGGAACTTTGGCCGGCGCCCCCTGCCGAACCGGATGCCTGCTGGCTTGCTTGAGGATGGGAACTCGTGCTCATTTGATCGCCAACTGTGAAACGCCGCGGACATTGAGCCAGTGATCGCCAAGGACTTTGTACCACCTCCCCTCGGGACGTTTCCCGCCAACGCCGCCTAGCTGGCCGTACAGGTCATCGCTCACAACTTGGCACGCTGGACCACGCGCTTCGGTCTGGGCGAGCCGGTGGCAACCACCCAGACATTGCGACGACGCTTCTTCGCCCTGGCCGGACGGCTCACCCGCAAAGCACGCCGTCTCACCCTGCATCTCCCTCAAGGCTGGCCCTGGCAAAACCAGTTCAACTCTGCCCTGGCGACACTGCGCGCCCTGCCCCTTCCTTCCCGACGCCGCTCTCGGCCTTTGACCGGTCCACCATAGCGCCCCACGCCTGGCCTATCAGTGCCCGGGTTGGGCCCCTGCCGGTCTCCACCGGCGATCTGCGCTGATCATCGCTCCCAGCGCGCCACCACAGGCTGTCAACATCCCCCTGGCGTGTCGGACACACCCCGGATCGTCCATTCCGGCCGGAACCACGGCCTGACAAGCTTTTTTTCCTGCCCACACATCCCTCACCTGATCGTCAACACCACGTCGCATCGGTGGATTCGGGCTTACCGAGATGTCAGACGGCTGCGGCTCCGTTGTCCCCGACGCCAATCAGGCCATCGCTCGCCATCGCCTGTTATCATTCCACCCCGAATAGATCATCTTGTTCCTGACGCAAAGGGTGGATCTTGATGGAAAACTTTGACTGGCAACAGGTAATCCCGTTGGTCAGGCGGGGCCTTGACCTGCTGGAAAGGCTATCGACATATTGGTTTCAATTTTTCGTTTCCGCCATCTTCATGGCCGTCATTTTGGTCGGCTGTTTCCTACTGGTGGAGCGGCGGCTGGAAGGCGATGTTCCGAAATCATCGTTAACTGATTTGCTTCCCCTTTTCTATGACGTCAAACTAACTGCGGTGATCGCAGTGTCAATAGCGGTGCTGTTCATGTGGTTTTATCGCTGGGTTCGCACGGACCCGAACGAGCCCTCTTCCAGCTGACCAAGGTACCTATGATCATCAGGATTGCTGCGATGATCCACAGGATCGCGGAGATGGACATTATCCCCGCGCCCACCACTATCACTCCCGCTACGAACTTATCGCTTAAGCTCCCAATCCGCTCAAGCCCGAACACACCAACTACCACCACCACCAAACCCAACGCAGCGAGCCCGGCTAGAGCAAACTGCATTGTGTTTATCCACTCGCCGCCAGCCAACCTACGACTTGCCCGCTCAGAATCGCCGGGCGGATGATCTCCCGACGGGACTCCAGGGATCTCATCGGATGCCATAATGCTCCTCCCATTCGACTTGCAGGATCAGGAGTACATTACCAATCTTAGCGAAACTTCTGCAAGCGCGTTCGGACGATCCGGAACGTTTCGGTTTCTAAACCCCAATCCACCGAAGAGGTGAGTGTCGCGGGGTGCTGACGGGGTAAGAAAGTACTCCTTTGCTTCGGGGATAATGGTTTGCGAGACAGCAAACCGACCCCAGAGAAGGAGCACCCAACAGATGCTACCACGTGAGCGCCCCGATCGCATCCACGTCGCCTTTGACGACCACCGCCTGGTGGCCAATGCCGGGCTGATCCTTCCGGTCACTTTGGCCCACCATCTGGGACTGGGCGAGCTGGTGGACCGCCATGTTGACCTGGGCGGCGCTCCTGGCCGTGCCAACGTCGGCGACAAGATGCTGACCCTGGTGGCGTCGGCGCTGGCTGGTGGCGACTGCATTGACGACGCCGATGCGCTGCGCGCTGGCGGAACCGATCGGGTGCTGGGATGCGTGGTCAAGGCGCCGTCAAGCCTGGGAACCTTCCAGTCGGAGTTTCCAGTGGGGTCACGTGCGCCAGCTGGATCGGGTGAGCCGGGAGCTGCTGGCCCAAGCCTGGACCGCTGGGGCCGGACCTGGCGACGGACCGTTGACCATCGACCTGGACTCCACCATCTGCGAAACCTACGGGCTGGCCAAGGCGGGGGCGCACGACCACGGCTACACCGGCCAGCGGGGCTATCACCCGCTACTGGCCATTGCCGCCGGAACCGGCGACGTGCTGATGCGCATCTCATTACTCAAATCGTTACCCAACGAAGTTGGTCACCTCACATAAAATGCTACCGACAATGCAGGGGCAGCCACGTGGATGGAACAGCTCGCACCGGTCGAGGAACGGCGTCGCCGTTCCCCTTACTCCATCCAGCGGAGGGTCTCTTTGGGTAGCACCTCGTTTCACCCGTCATTCAGCCAAGGCAATCCGCGCCCACGCCCAAAGGCAACGGCGGTTACTATCAAAGCTATGGCCGCCGGCAGGTAGACCATACCGAACGACAGATAGCCCAAGCCGCAGAACGCTAACAGGATGGCCGAGAGGCCCCAAACTACCAGCGCATTCGCCACTCGCCGTACCTTCCGGGTCAACAGGAACATCAATGCCAGCCCGGTCACGACCACGGGAACGAACAACGCAAGCACGGGCCAATATCCATTGAACTCGGAGAACGAAACGTCCTGATAGAAATCAGGCCTTAGCACTATCCATAAGAAGGCCGCCCAACCCAAGACATGGGCGACCGTCGCTGACGCAACGGTCACGCGTCCCTTCTTAACCTGATGGGAGTTCATGTGGAGATTCTCCTGTTCTTGGCTGGCTTTACCCTGTTCGCTGCGTTGCGCCCCAGGTTCCCTCGGCCAGAGGAACTGATCCCGTCCATGATTGGTCTTGCTGTTCGAGAGCAGCGGCAGGGCAAAACTGTAGCCACATGCCGACGATCAAACTGCCCACGTGATCCACTTTACCGGGCGACTTTTTCAACGGTCCCTTGCCGACGCCCCTGACAACTTCAGGACGCGCGCGGCCCGAACACGACTCCAATGGCGAACAGATGCTTGATGTTTTGCTCCAAGACTCCGTTGTCGTTCATGCACCAGAGACCGCCGTCCTCGGTTCCGCGGCGGGTCAAGCACGGCCTGCCCTGATTCACGCCTATGCCGCGGGCAACCGGGAAATCGGGTGTGGCAATGAAAGTCCCTTCCCGGCTGACCGGGTTCAGGAGGGTGAACCCGTTCGGGAAACCGGTTTGCCACACGAGGCCTCGAGCCGAGTTGAAGATATGGATGAAGCCGTTCTCGTCCTGCTCTGCCCATTCGGGGAAAGGTTGTCCCAGGTTGAAACTGTCCACGATGTCCAGGGTTCGGGGGTCCATGACGTATACGTCAATGCGGGATGGCCGCTCGGCGATGTGGCTCAGGCGGTTGAAGATCCACGCGTCGCCGTTCACGTCCACGGCGGAATATACCAGCAAACCCGGTTCCGGTATGTTCAGATAGCCCCGCACCGTAAGCGACTCTGGATCGATTACCTCGATCTTCGTCACGCTCGCCGAGTGATGAGTTCTAGCCTTGTAGTCGTCGGGTGGGGACGAGAAACCGAAGGCCAGGATCGACGTGCCAATCGCCTCGACCGCCGTTATGGAGGTATGACGCTCACTGTCGCTCAAACCTGGGGGATGTTCCCAGTCCAGGCGCTTTACCACGGCCATCGTCTCAATATCCACGACGTCAATCGAAGACCCGCACCCCACGAATGCATACCCGTTGGCGAAAGCCATGCCGGACGGGTCGCACACGAGGTCCACATCGTCCAGCAGCGTACCGTCGGGCTCAAATACTAGAATGCCCCGTCTCTGGTCCCTCAGCATGAAGGCGAATAAACCGTCTCCGCCGGACTCGGCGTATCCAACCCAGATGCGTCCATTCGGACCAATCTCCAGCCGATGTGAATCGAGCGGCGGCGTCGAGCGAAACTCGACGCTGCGATAAATCTCGTAGGTGTCCGCGTCGAAAATGATGAACTGGCTATTTCTGCCCTTGAACGCCCGCATGTACCCAGGGTTGGTGGGGGGATCCGCCAGCGCGGGACCACAGCTGATGCCGACCAAAACCGCTAGCGCAGCGAGCGCGACCAGCGTCCATACATGGACTCTGTAGAATCCGGTTGGATCCAGACGACTTAGCTTTCGCCTCAGCAGGCGTTCCGAGGTGTTCTGTTCAGAGCGCGATGCGACGAAGCATTGTCCAGCACGGTCTCGAGGTTGATGTTGTCGAAACCCGTAAATGGCGCTGGTGACGGGTGGCCCTAAATGCTGAGATTTCGGTAACATTTCTGAATGACGCAACAGGATCACTCTACGCTATAGACCGCGTCACGACCGAGTTTCACTGGTCATTCAGCCAAGGCAGTCCGCGCCCACGCCCAAAGGCAACGGCGGTTACTATCAAGGCTATGGCCGCCGGCAGGTACGTCATGCCGAAGGAGTAGTAGCCCAGGCCACAGAACACTAACAGGACGGCCGCGAGACCCCAAACTACCAGCGCATTCGACACTCGCCGTACCGTCCGGGTCAGCACGAACAGCAGTGCCAGCCCGGTCACGATCACGGGAACGAACAACGGAATCACGAGCCAATATCCATTGACCTCGGTGAACGAAGAGTAACGGTGGACTTCAACACTTTCCGTTGCACCTGAGTAGAGTCCCAGGAAGTGGTGTAAGAGTTAGGCGGTTGGCAAAACGTTGACCACCGCGTCATCCTTGTGGAATCACAACAACCCAACCAAGGAGAACGACGGTGGTCAAGCAAAGAATGGATCTTTTGGAATTATTACGCAAGCGCGGCATGGACGGAGACGTGGACTTTCTGCGGGAAGCCCTGCGGGTCCTGGTGGACGGCATCATGGACGCCGAGGTTTCCGCCCAGATCGGCGCTCAGCACGGCGAACGCAGCCCAGAGCGGGTCACCTACCGCAACGGCTACCGCAACCGCACCTGGGACACCCGGGTCGGCACCATGGCGTTGCACATTCCCAAGCTGCGGGAGGGCAGCTACTTCCCCAGCCTGCTGGAACCGCGGCGGCGCAGCGAGAAGGCTCTGCTGTCGGTGATCCAGCAAGCCTACGTGGAGGGCGTGTCCACCCGAAGGGTGGACGATCTGATCAAGGCCCTGGGCTGCGACGGCATCTCCAGCAGCCAGGTGTCGCGCATCTGCGAGCAACTGGATGAAGTGGTGGAGAGTTTCCTGGGCCGGCCTCTGGACGGCGGTCCCTACCCCTACGTGTGGCTGGACGGCCTGACCCAGAAGGTGCGGGAGGGCGGCCGCATCGTGAACGTCTGCGTGGTGGTGGCGACGGGGGTCAATGCCGAAGGGCAGCGTGAGATCCTGGGTATGGACGTGGGCGCCAGCGAGGACGGCGCCTTCTGGCTGGCCTTCCTGCGGTCGCTGACCGCTCGGGGCCTCAGCGGGGTGGAGCTGGTAACCTCCGATGCCCACCAGGGGCTGAAGAACGCCATCGCCGCGGTGTTTGCTGGAGCCAGCTGGCAACGCTGCCGCACCCACTTCATGGCCAACCTGCTCACCCGAGTGCCCAAGCGCGCCCAACCTGGCGTGGCCACCATGGTGCGCACCATCTACCAGCAACTGTCTCCCGCCGAGGTCCACGGCCAACTGGACCGAGTGGTGGAACAACTCCGGGAGGCCTTTCCCCAGGTGGCCGAACTGCTGGCGGACGCCGCGCCGGACCTCCTGGCCTTCACGGCCTTCCCAGTGGCCCACTGGCAGAAGCTGTGGTCCAACAACCCGCAGGAACGGCTGAACCGGGAGATAAGGCGCCGGACTGACGTGGTGGGCATCTTCCCCAACCGGCTGTCGGCGCGGCGCCTGGTGGGCGCGGTGCTGGCCGAGCAGCATGACGAGTGGGCCGAAGCCCGCCGCTACCTCACCATCCCCAACGCCGCCGGCAACGAGGCACTGCCGGAGCCCAACATGCTGGACGCAGCAGCCTAATCAACATCAAAAGGGATGACGCGCTTTTACACCTATTGACGGGACACTACCTGCACCTGTCCCATCAACGTTGACCAGAGTTGCCGAAACACCTCGATAGAAATTAGGACCATCAACACTGACCGGAGTTGCCGAAACGCCTTGATAGGAATTAGGCCAAAGGACTATCCATAAGAAGGCTGCCCAACCCAAGACATGGGCGACCGTAGCTAACGCAAAGGCCACGCGGCTCTTCTTAACCCAATGGGAGTTCATGTGGTGCTTCTCCCGTTCTTAGCTGGCCTTACACTGAATCCGTCCGTGATGGGTCTTGCTGTTCGAGAGCAGCGGCAGGGTGGACCTGGAGCCGTAAGCCTACGATCAAGCTGGCCACGTGACCCACTGTACCGCCTCCGACCAAAAAGCGACAAACAGACAGTCCACGGGCTCGCACAGATTGGCCATAAAGGGCACAAAGGTGCGCTCTCAGGCCCGTTTTCAGGATCACTGTAAACGGCGGCGGCAAACCGTACCACTGGGGCTGTCGACATCTGATACGATCCCGGATTAGACAGGTGACATTTTTGCTGAACGCTTAGGCGGACATTTCCCCTGAACGTCGACAGCCGCAAGCCGACGATCGAGCCGCCCATGTGGTCCACTTTACCGCCGCCGTTTACACTGGAGCAGGCCACCATCGCTGTAGACCCCCTGGCGGGACGACTGATACCCACCAACCTGCTACGCCTCTAGCCAATTCGCCGATCCCAAGATTCCGGCGCTCGCCGCCAGCCGGCCAAGACCATCTCCAACAGCGAACCAAGCACAAGCAACAATTTTTGTGCAAAGCCGCCCCGGCTCAAGAACCAAAAACTGGGCATCAGATATTGCTGAGAAATCGCCATAGAGGGTACAAATACGAGCTGTGATGGCGATTTCAGCCCTTGGAGGACTTCAGAGTCATCCGAGGCTCGAAACCGGCTTGAGAACACGTTTTCGCCATTCACCAGCGACAGCCAATCAGCTCAGTCTAGACGGCCGACATAGACGTGATGGGCCCAGCGCACAGACGGCACCGCGGTAGCAGGAGATCCGACCCAAGGGCCGGCCAAATCTACCGAGCGCACCCATCCACAATAGCCGCCGAGCGAATCCTAGCCCTGGCCATCGACTGGTATTCGGTCGAAGACCCTCGGGAGTCGCCGGAAACGGACACCCCGTCAGCAACGTGACGATCCACAAACTACTCCGCGGCCGGGTAATCGGGCCGAATACGCTATTCAGGATCAACTCTAACCTAACCAGCTCGCTTCACAGAACCAGGCAGATACACAGCAGAACCCACTGATGCTTCACCGACTACCACCAGCGTAGCCGGTCTTACACGGTCTCCACGTCCGGTCACCGGCACGCACAGATCGGCCATACGTAGCACCAATCCACGCTCTAGTGTGGTGTATCCGTAGTTCATTGGGAAATAAAGGGCCGACCTACGCCGATCTGTTACTCTGCTTCAAGCACGAATGCGTTTTTCTGTCCTTTTGGAAAGCCTCGGAATAAGACGACGAACTACGAATACAGGACACTAGAAACGGGGCCGGAAACCCCGATTCTCCCCAAGTCGTTATTTTCTTGACGTCTATTACCGTTGTAATGATGGGTTCTTGAAACGTATTGCATACACTATCACGCCGTATACGACTGTAATACGTCTGCTTGGCGTAGTGCAAAATCCGGCCAATGGCTTTCCGGCCAGACCTCTAGCCCCTGTGAAGATCCAGTTGCCGCCGCTTGGCCACGTGAGCACGATTATGCTTCAGATCAACGTGGGACAGCGTTTTAGGTCCTGCCTCGCCCGTCTCATTCTTGCTTGGGAATGGCCCGCCACCCAAGAAATACAGCGCATGCCGCTGAAACCACCAATGACATGATCAGCCAGCAGACACTCGCCGCTGCGGGAAGACGGCCCCAGAACGGGATGTGCACTAGGGCAAATCCCATCCATGCCTTTGGGAACAGGTCAAAGGCGAGATGCAGAGCCAGTCCGATAACGAAGCTGCCGTCTATCAGTGGCACAGCGGACCGGCTCCTAGCTTTCTGCGCCAGCCACGTCGCCAGCACCGCAAACCAAGGGCCGTGCGTCAGGAGTGAACGGTGGGTCAGAAATGGGAGTCTCTGGTCAACATCCGGGGCCACCAGGCCCAGAACGAAGGCAAATCCGATGAGCGATATGGTCAGCAGGGTTTTCATTCAGACCCACCCCCTGCGGGCATAACACATCAGGAACATGGCAACGAACAACGTGAGTGCCACGAAACTTGGGTAGAACAGGGTCATCCCCTGTGGTTTTGTCCAACTGCCGCTCGCTGTTGCATGGCACGGGCGGCTTCTCCATCGTGGCTCAGTATTGGCCATGGGGCGCTATTGTGCGAGGTCAGTAGCGCAGCAGGTGGGTGGGTATGAGCCTGCTGCCCACGGGGTCCACGGCGAGAGATGCCTCTTCGAGGGTGACCACACCGAGTAGACTTGGTTCGTTCTCTTCGGCGAATATGACCGGTGTATGGAACTGCAGTCCCTCAAGCCTGATGATGGTTTCGCCGACGTCGACCGGGACCATCCTGCCGTCGGCGGTCTCTGATGGCAGTGACCGCTGCACCGGGACCCCGAGGCGTTGAAGCATTGCGCGTGGTACTGCGGTGTAGGTCGAGCCGGTGTCGACCACGATGTCGATTGTTTCGAACTGGTGGCCTTGGTGGTCGCCTACCTGGATGGTGACGGTTACGGTGCCCAAGTTTGTTCTCCTATGGATTGCAGTGGACGGTCCTTGAAGTCTTATGTGCGGCTCAACTTTCCGTGCTTTTCATGCTAACGGGCAGGCCAGTTATTTGTCCACAGACCCTAGCCGAGGGCGGAGTGAACCTCAACAGCATCGCGACCGAGAACGAGGGACAGCATGGAGTGGTGATCATCACCACCGACCGGACGGACCACGCCTTGGCCATCCTCAACGAAGCTGGCTTCAAGGCAGTCTCTGACGAAGCTGTACTCGTGCAGTTGCTGGATCAGCCCAGTGCCCTGGCCAACCTTGCCAGCGAACTCACGGGCGCGGGCCTCAACATCAGGACTTTCCACATCATCGAGCGCAGAGAAAACTACGCCACCGCAGCCATCACCACCGATGACCAGGAAAGGGCCAAGACAGCCCTTACCAGCCGCTACACCGTCATATAGGCACACTACGGTGCCAGAGCGTATTCAATACTCCAAAAACACCGACCGCTTCCCTGAACCGAGTCCGGGCCTTCCCAGGCGTAACGGCCACCACCACCGAAGAAACGCGCACAAGCTCTTTTCCGTCCTCAAGGTGGGGAGAGAGTCCCTCCGGACCCGTCTCAAGACCCCTCCGCGCTGTAATAATGCGGGGGCATGCGAGTCTCCATTCAGGGTGTGGAGCTCGTGCGTTTGCCGCCGTGCTCATTTACCACGGTGGCTTTTGCTTCCCACGGGGCGGCCGGTTCCACTACCAGCACCACAACGCGCTGAATTTCCGCCACAGAGCCGCACGCTCGCGCCAGTTTCGCAATTAGCTCGTTTGATGAACGTCGCCAGTTAGAGGCGGCATTGGGATGATGGTCAATCCTGAAAGGCGGCCGGCGGTGCTCCAAGCGGGGCCCCACCGGCAAAGCCGTGAACCTCAGGCAACACCTCAGTGGTACGTTTTGCCGCCGACCTTGACGATACTCCCGTTCGCGATTGGCGTGGCAATGGGCACCTGGCCGAATTCGTAGGGGCGAATAACCATTCGCCCCTACATCGCAATTCCCAACCCCCGCTCATCGTGAGCCTGCCGAAAGTCCGCCTCCGGCGGGTCGCAGGATCGTCTTGTGCTCGCGGGAGGTCCGCTCCCGGCGGATCGCAGGACGCGCCCTATTCCGCCACCGCCGGCGACCACTTGTAGATGTTCGCCAGCGCTCCGCCCATCAGCGTCTCCCGGTCAGAGTCCGACAGCGTGTCCGTCAGCCGGAACGCCGCCACGCCCTGCTCGTACGTCAGCAGTTCTACCGCCCGCGTCCAGTCCGTCCCCCACAGGCACCGCTCCAGCCCGTACGCGTCGAAGATGCGAGACAGCGGCTCCCAGATGTCCGGATACGGGAACCCCGCGTGCGACAGTGTGCCGGCGCCGGAGATCTTGATCGCCACATTGTCCAGCGCCGCCAGCGACAGCACGTTGCCCAGGTCGGCGAAGGGTTCCACCGGCGGCGGCGGGTTGAAGGGCTGCGCTAACCCCACGTGGTCGATCACGATCTGCGTGTCGGCGTTGCGCTGCGCCAGCTCCCGCAGCAACGGCAGCTTGCCCGCCGCCATGATGTTCACCGGCACGCCGGCACGCCCACCGGCCGCCAGGATGCCGTTCAGCCCCGGGTGGTCCGCCTCGTAGTCCGAGTTCGCCAGCATGATGCGCGCGCCCACCACGCCGGGCGTGGACGTCCATTCCTCCACGTCGGCGTCAATCGTCTCTGAGTTGGGATCAAACGGCCGGATCAGCCCGAACTTGGTCGGGTGCTGCGCGTACACCTCCAGCGCGTAGCTGGCGTCGTATGCGTACAGCACGAACGGCGAGATCAGCAGCGCGCCGTCCACGCCCACCGCGTCCATTGCCGCGATCATGTCGTCCCCCGTAACTTCGTCCGGCCCGGTCAGAAACCCGACCCACGGGCGTTCGGGCTTGTTCCGCTCGTAGGCATGCACCTGGCAGTCTATCGTCAGGGTCCGCTCCGCCATCATCTTCCTCCTATGTTGTTCAGCCTCAAATGGTCGATCTTGATTGGTCAGCACGTTTGGGAACACCCGTCGCCTGAGAACAAAGGAACCCAACGCAATCCCGGAATTATTCTGACGGCAGTATCCCAAGCCTCATGGCGACCATGAATGCCTCCAGACGGCTGGACGCGCCCAGCTTCGTCCGCAGGTTCTCGATGTGGTTCCTGACCGTGTACCCGCTCACGCCCAACCCCTCGGCAATGTACCTGGTCTCCCAGCCCAACGCCGGGTTGGACAGGATCTCCCGTTCACGCGCCGTTAGCCGCACCTCTCGACGGCAGTCCTCCACCATCGTACTCTGGTTCACCATTTGATGACAGGCGCCCCTTGTGGGCTCGACGGACACCGAAATAAACTGGACTGAAGACCACCGACACCAGCCCACTTCCAGTGAACAGACCTTGGCCCAGCGACGCGAACACCCCTACATCTGGGCCTCCTGGCTGCCCAGGTTGCTGACCGGCGAGAACTCGTGCGAGTGGGCCATCTGGTTCAAGGCCCATTACCAGGACTGGACCAAGGTCCCATCGGACTTCAACCAAGCCCAGTGGATGCTGAACCACACCGCGCTCCTCAACAAGCGAAAAGCAAACTGGAAGCACGGTGGCTTTGATGTGAACGTCGAAGGATAGAACAGCTTCCAGCTACGCGGCAGGTCAGCAACGCTGGCGGGCAAGCCCGACCTAATCACGCAGCGGGACGGCCAGGCGGTCATCGTCGACGTGAAGACCGGGCAGGAGAGCGCCAGCCACGTCGTACAGGTGATGATTTACCTGTACGCCATCCCGAGAGCATTCGAGCAGTACCGGACTCTCAAACTCAGGGGGCAGGCCACCTACCTCGACCACACGGTCCGCATACCGACTGAGGCGGTGGACGACCAGTTCATACAGAACCTGGGAGCATTGATCCGCCGACTGGCGGCCGACAAGCCGCCCGCCCGAGTGCCGAGCAGACCGGAATGCCGCTTCTGCGACATCAGCGCCCTAGACTGCCCGGAGCGCGTGGACGAAGGCTCCGAGCCCGAAGGCAGAACTACCACCGACTTCTGATTCCACCACCTGGCGTCGTTGCCAGTTCAAGCGACTGGTGAGACAATTGCCGCCGTTTGCCCGGAAATCAGAAGTGATTCCGGCACGCGACAAACACAAACAGTACGCCCTTGGAGATCGAACCGTGAGATCTGCTGCTGTCATCATCTGGATCGTCGCAGTTCTGCTGATAGCCTGTTCGCCGGCGTCCACGTCACCAGCTGCTCAAGTCGGGAACGAGACGAGCACCGACGCAAGACCTTCGGTGGCAGCGACAACCACAGAACTGCCCGCAGTGACGCCGGCAGCGGAAACGACGCCGGCCGAGCCTGTCCCGCCGTCGACTATGGACCCTGCCGAACCTCCGACGACGACAGAAGTACCGGGTGCCCAGCCAGAAACGGAAACGGCGCCAACCGCCAAACCACAGGAGCCGACGGCGACTGCCCCAACCACGGCAACCTCCAGACCTGATCTACCTTCACCTACCCCTACCCCGCCGTCGACTGCGCTGCCAGCACTGCCGACAGCGACAGCGACCGTCACAGCAACAGTGCTGCGCGTGACCGTGTCAGCAGTCCCAGCTACGCTGCCAGACTACGACCGCAACGATTGGAAACAATGGACCGACGCCGACAGAGATTGCCAAGATGCCCGCAACGAGGTTCTGATTGCCGAAAGCAGGACCAGGGTTGCCTATCGAACCGACAGGAAGTGCAGGGTAACGACCGGCGAATGGTTGGCCCCGTACAGCAACACCATCGTCACTGATCCCGGCAGACTCGACGTTGACCACATGGTGCCACTGGGCAACGCGCACGACAGTGGAGCCTGGCAATGGTCAGCCCAGCAAAGGGAACGCTACGCGAACTACTTGGAGGACCCCCAGCACCTGATCGCCGTCACGGCTAGCGCGAACCGTTCCAAGGGTGCACGAGGACCGGACCAATGGAAACCGGAAGACCAAACCTACTGGTGCCAGTACGCCGTCGACTGGATTAACATCAAGAGCACCTGGGAACTGACGGTCACCGAGGCAGAGCTGGCTGGCCTCAATGAGATGCTTTATTCCTGCAACCAACCGCCCAGCCTCTGGGTTTCGCACGGCAGTGTCCCTGGCGTACACCGCGCCACGAGCACGCCAGAACCTCGTCCGACCGCAACAGCAACGACCATCAAGTACAACTCCTGCGACGCGGCACAGGCGGCTGGAGAAACCCGTGTACCGGGGAGCAAAGGCAATGGCAGAGGCTTCCCGAAGTGGATGGTGCCCAGCGCGAGAGACGGAGATGGGGACGGCATCGTGTGCGAAAATTAATCACTTGAGGTCGACGTCCCGCTGCCAGCTTGTGTGGACAATTTGCTGGCCAAGAAGCAAACAGACATGAAAACCGTCGCAATCAGGACCAGCGACCATCGGTTTTTGGGCACCGTCCGCGAAACCGAGGACCCCACCACCTGGGAGGATGACGCCACTCTGGCCCGCATGGCAGGCAATTCCTTCGATGCCTTGTTGCTCGAATCCCGACGGCGGAAAGAGTCGAAGGCCGAACCGGACGCGTACCTGGCCGCCAATACCATGGCTGAGCAGTAATGCTCGCCCTGATCCTCCTCGTCATACACATCACGGCTGGCTCCATCGCGCTGCTGACGGCTTTCGTGGCGTTGGTGACGGCCAAGGGCGGGGTGATTCACGTCCGCGCCGGTCGGGTGTACGCCATCGGCATGACGGTGATTTTCCTGACTGCGGTCCCACTGGCGGCGCTCGGCGCCGACGTGTTCCTGCTGCTGATCGCGTTCTTCAGTTTCTACCTGGTATTCGCAGGGTGGCGCTTCGCCCGCAACCGCAGCCGGCGCGCGCAACCCGTGGACTGGATCGCCGTCGCCATCATGGGACTCACCGGCCTGGGCATGTGGACCTACGCCGTCGTCCTGGGCCTGTCGGGCAGCGGTCAATGGGTGACCATGCTGGCGTTCGGGTCCATAGCCGTCGCCCTGAGCGTGGCCGACGGGTTGTTTTTCATTCAGGGGCGCAGCGCGAACCGTCGCCCGGCCGCCTACCGCCGTATCCAGCGGCACCTCACCAACATGATGGCCGGCACCATCGCCACCGTAACGGCCGTGATGGTGGTCAACGTGAGCCTGAACCCGGTGTGGCTGCCTTGGCTCCTGCCCACCATCGTCATCACTCCGCTCATCGTATGGTGGAACGTGAAGACGGCTCTGCAGGCGCGGAGACGACCCGCCGCGTCCCCGGGAGCGTAAAGGTTCCCACTGGAGCGCTCCGCCGCCGACTGCGAGCACGAGAACCACCACGTGGAGCACCTGTTCGCTGTCCCGCCGACTGACGTCAGCAGTCAACCCCCGCCGCACAAGTGGGAAGAATGAACAGCAGCAGTCGCAGTTGAAGGCGGCGGTTATCGTGCCGAGACCCGAAACGGACACCTCAGAGAGCCAAGAGCCCACATCGTTTCCCCAGCCCTCACCGGGCTGAGCGGCTCCGAGAATGCCGACGGGTCCGTCACCTTGACCTGGATAGCCCCAGCCGACGACTCGGTAACCAGCTACTACGGCAACGCCGGCCGCCACCGACCAACGGGGCGGCCAGTTTCGTTGACGGCGCTGTATGCCGCCAGTTTCCGACGCAGAGCCACGCAGACAGCCGCCGGCGGCGGTTGGAGCACCAAGCAGCAGCGGGCTTACCCCGACCACCCGTACCCCGCCGGAGCGGCAACGGCCGAACGTCCTGAACCGGAGGCGTCCCACGCCAGAGCGCCCACTGGCTTGCCAAACGGAATCGTCGACGAGAAAATCCCCGGGCATTTTCCGGCACCCTCAAACCAGCACGCCACGAGCAGCACGCTTGGACAAACAACGCCAGCCGGAAGCGCGGGAGCCAACACGATGCCTCAACCGCTACCAATCGACAACGGCGAAAGACGTCCGCTACCGCAGTCAATGAACAAGTGTCCCCATTCCAGCTGCGGCGGCAACATCGTCAGAATATGCAACGGCGACTACGTCACCATCACGTGCCTGGCATGCAGCCGCTCCGTCGCCGACCTGTACCTGCCCATACCCCTGGACTACCAAGTACGGCTGCCTCTCCAGCCGGCGGAGATCGCGGAACTGGCTCGCAGATCCCGAGCGCGTCCCAAGCCCAAGCTCGACGTCCCTGAACCGGAACTGACCAAGCTCGTCGAGCAGTACTGCGACCTGCGCCAACGGGGGTTCACGCAGGCAGCAATTCGAGCCAAAACGGCCTGGCCACGCCACTATCCCAACTGCTACTCGAAGAGGCCGCCCGGCGCGGCCTCCCTGGGTCAGAGAAGAGCCAGGAACAGGCCCTCTCCAACTGGCTGCTCTCGGCATTCGACGCCGGCATCGAAGAGTCCACCATGCGGAGAACGTCCGGTATCCCAGGCCGCCACGCGAGAAACAAGCTCAAGACGGCCCTCGACGCAGCCAGCGGCAGAAGCCCCGATTCACTCATCGTCCCCGGACCCGACGGCCGTCCCGGCCGCGTGTCGTGGACCACCCTCGACGGACAGCTCCACCACCGTTCGTTCGACGGCCCCTTCCCGCCCGGCTACCCGATCAGCGATGCAGTCGAACAATGCCGCCAGGTCCTCATCGAGCTGATGGCCACCAGCAGCGACCGCGCCTACACGATGCTGCTAATGGCCAAAGCCGGCCTCCACAGCCTGGACCACCAGGCGGGGAAGAAGATCTACAACGTCTTCGCCGACGCCGGCATGGACGACGACGCCAAACGCACGGTCCTGCTCAATGTCCACGACAACCCCCAGGTGGGCCGACTCCTGCTTGACCGGTGCGGGATCAGTCCCAGGTGGCTGGCCGGCAACCGCGCCAGATTCCTATCGCGCCGCCTCCGGGAGCACGGGTTCGCTCCAGCATTAGTTCGCACCGTCGTCGCATTTGCCGACCACAACCCCGACACGTACTACGTGATCGGCCCCGAGTACCGGATACCGAAACGGGAGCCAGAAGAGCTCGAGAAATGCACCGAAGTCCTGCGCCAAGCAGGGGCCGACAACCATAGAATCGAAACCGCCCTCGCCACCCTGGGAGTACCACCCGGGGGACACTGACCGCCAAGGCGAGAAATCGCGAACTCTCCGTGCGGTAAAACGGAGGCCGCCCGCTAGACTTTGCGACTTCCCCCACCAGCTACGGGCACATGAGACGCATCACGACCAGCGGCACGACGTGGAGGTGAAGCATGAACGACGCAACAGACCCCTCTGACCGGCGAACGCCACCGCAGCACAGCAGCCAGGACGTCCGCCCTGACGCGCCGGACGACTCGGCCCGGCCGCCGCCCACCATTCCCGACACCGACGAATACTCCGATTACTACAAACGTGGACCCACGCTGCTGGCCTCACTAGGAGACGTATCCTGGACACGCAGAGCGGAACGAGAAAGGATGGCAAGGCAACGCAAGGGGCAGGACACGGAGTACATACACCGCTGGGTCGTCAAGGACTCAGCCTCCGCGCAGACGCCCACCATCGCCAAGGACGCCCAAGCCCTAGCCAACACGTGGGGCCAAGCACCGCACCGCTCGGCAGACGAACCAAGCACCATCTTCTCGCCAAGCGGAATCCTCTTCAAGGCCCCGGAGAGCGGCGGAGACAGCTTCCGCTACCCACCCGACTGGAGCGAAAACGAGGCGGCTGGCAGACCGGCCGGCTACGGCTCGTGCAACACCGACATGATGCCCTACAACCAGCTGGTCGCCGCCACCGTGCTGGTGATCAAGTACCACCTGGGCGACGACGTGATCGTCCGCTCCGACGGCGCTTACAACAGCGGCACCTGGAGCGCGGCGGTGAATCTCTACCTGCGCACGTTCCCGGAACGCAAGGTGCCCCTACTCGACAACTGGCCCTACGGCTCGGGACGAGAATGGTGAAAAGACGAAACCACGTCCCCGCCACCACCACGGCCGACGACTACGACCTCACGCCTCTCGTTGACTTCACGTCACGCCTGCACCGGCATTCAACGCTAAACGCTATGTCGACTTGAGATTGCCTTTCCGGTCGCTCCGTGGATGCCAGCCCCGGAACGGGAACCAGAACCACCGACTACTTCTCCATCCTCTTCCTCTTCCTCTTCCTGCGTCATTGCCGTTCAGCGGACCCCGCGTGCCGTCGCCGCCGTCGCCGAAAATTGATGACAGCGAGCTGTGGCGCGTCCGCCGCCGCTCATAGACTCCCAAGCATACCACCGCCGCGAGTTCGACCTTGGCCATCCCACGAGAACACCCCTACATCTGGGCCACCTGGCTGCCCAAGCTGCTGACCGGCGACAGTTCATGCGAATGGGCAACTTGGTTTCGGGCCCACCACCAGAACTGGACCAGGGAGCCCTCAGACTTCAATCAAGCACAGTGGCTCCTGCAGCACACGGCGTTGCTGAACGAGCAGAAGGCTCAATGGGAAGGTAACGGCCACGTGTTGGTCGAAGGACAGAACACTTTCCGGCTACGCGGGCAATCGGCGACGTTGGCGGGCAAACCCGACCTCATGGTGGTGCGAGACAACGACGCGCTGATCATCGACGTCAAAACCGGCCTTGCACAAAAATAGGGCTTTGGGTACGACCGTCGGAATTCTTGAACAAAAATGCCTACTGTCGGCACGCGGACGAAGTCCCCATCTCAAGCAGCACTAACGCATGAGATGTTGACCACAAATCCCCAACACCGGCCTCAAGGTGCGGGCCCCCGCTCTCGCCGGCCGGTGATAAACTCAAAAACATCGCAAAGTGCCACCCGTAAAGGAGACAACACCATGAGTCACTGGGACAGCTGTGATGCCATCGAACGTCGCACCGACACAGTGAGCGGAGCCTGGATCTTCAAGAACACCAGGCTGCCTGTGGCGAGCCTCTTCGATGCCTTCAAGGACAGCCCGACCATCGACGAGTTCATCGAGGACTTTGGAGCCGTCACCCGGGAACAGATCGAGGCCGTTCTCGATCACCAAATCCGGTCCCTGGAGAAACACTTCGCCGATGAAGATACTGCTGGACAACAACGTCCCCAGACTGCTTAGGAATAACCTGCCAGGCCACCAAGTGGACGCCGCCCTACAGTTCAGCTGGCACACCCTCAGCAACGGCGAACTCCTGGACCGGGCTGAAAACGAAGGATACCAACTGCTGATCACCGCCGACCAACGGATCCCCTACCAGCAGAACCTGTCCCGCAGAGACATCGCTGTACTCATCATCACCGGAAATCGCCGGCAACACGTAAACCGCGCTCTGACCGCGATAAACGACGCTGTCAACTCCATGAGCCCGGGAGAAGCACGCATACTGGAAATCGACGCAACGTGAACCAAGACCGTTATTCTCTCCAAACGCCACTGCGCATCGGCATCAGCCTCGACAGCAATCTCGAGCAAAATCAACGTTCCCACAGTTTTGGGGCCAAGCTGCACAGTAAATTAGTTCAAGCCTGAGTTTTTGTCCAAAACCGTCAAAACCGGCAAGGAACAGCCGTGGCACGCCGTGCAGGTCATGATCTACCAGTACGCGATCCCGAGAGCGTTACCACAGTACAAGGGCATGAGAATGGCGGGAGAGGTCGTCTACCCAACCCGCACGGTGAAGGTTCCCACGGGCGCCCTGCCTGGCCAGTTCATCGAAGATCTCGGGGCCCACATCCGCCGCCTGGCGGCTGACAAACCCGCGCAACGGGTGCCGGGCGCGCAGGAATGCCGGTTCTGCGACATCAGCGTCGCCGACTGCCTACAACAGCGCGTCGAAGAAGGCTCCGAGCCAACAGGCGGCACCACCACCGACTTCTGAACCCCGTCCACGTCATTGTCGGTTCGGCAAGCCTGTGAGACGATTGCCGCCGTTTGCACGGCCTCCAGAAACCCTTCCCGCGCACCGCAAACGGAACCGGCACGCCCTTGGAGTTCAACCCGTGAAACTTGCTCTTGCCACCGTCTTCACCGTCGCAGTCCTGCTGATTGCCTGTTCGTCTGAGAAATCATCGCCACTTCAGGGTGCCGGCACGAGCACCGATGCAAAACCGTTGAGCGCAGCAACAGCGACACATCTGCCCACAATGACACTGGCTCAGTCTGCCTCACCAGATACTGTAGAACCGACTCCAACGCTTCAGGAACCGACGACAACTACCCCTCCCACGGGGGTCGTGGCCCAGAATGGACCAAGCTTCAGTGACGCCCTTGAGCCCAAAGAAGGGGACGAGGAAGTGGTGGCTACCGTTCAGGGCACAGACGTTACCCGTGGGGACATCCGGCGGTGGGCCGAATTCTGGATGATGACGGACGACGCCCTGTCTCGTGACGATGCCACGCACAAGTCCATCGTGTCCGTGATTGACAGGTTCATTTCTGACGCCGAGGTCGAACGTCGCGAGCTCACCGCTACCCGCGAACAAGCCAAAGAATACATGCGCCCACACCGGGAGGCTTGCCTCGGGGAACACGGCGCGGAATGTCGTGAGGCGCTCGAGCGTCTTGGGTTCGACCCCAATAGCGATGAATATTGGGAGAACATAGCGCTCCCCGAATATGGGAAGGCACTGGGCGAAATCAGACTCCGTCACGCCATGTTCAAAGAGAAAGGCTTGGAAGACGCCAACAACGACGAAATCATCGCCGC
The DNA here is from genome assembly GCA_965220105.1 of Dehalococcoidia bacterium. GTDB lineage: Bacteria > Chloroflexota > Dehalococcoidia > Lucifugimonadales > UBA3495 > Bin87. Next base: position 2,525,078 of record OZ244811.1, read on the forward strand.
GAGACAAGATTGGCCGGACGAACTACGCGAAGATGCCGTAGTCGTCTGGCACGATGAAGGCTTGGAGCGACAGTACCAGAAGGCACTCGCGTCGAATTAGACGGTTGGACATCTAACGCTAATGATCGCAGGAAACTCCCATTGGTTGGATCCGTGGTTAGTCTTGGGTGCACCAGTATGGGCGTGCGAACGGCAAGCGGGTCGGTGGTGTGCCGAGATTGATCTCCAGGGCCTTTCGATCATTCGAGTGATGCGCCGATCAAGGCCCAAGGTTGTGTCAGGTTAGCGGCGACGCTACGCAGGCGACTGGGGAGACCCGCATGCAGGGCAGCAAAGGCAACGGCAGAGAATTTCCCAAATGGATGGTGCCGAGCGCCAGAGACGGCGTGATCTGCGGTCGGCGACCGCGGCAGCGACAACTGGCTAAAATGGAAAGAGCCGCAGAGTTCTGCGGCTCTTCGGAAAAGAGAATCCTACAGAACGTCACTCGCCACTCTGAACCCTGGGGTCTCCGTAGGTCCACGGTTTCACTACAACCGTGTAGTGCCAATTTGAGTCACATGCTCTTGAGGTTCACGTCCAGCACGTTATCCCATACGCTTTCCTCCACGTCGGTGGGCGACCCGGGCCCGGTGATGCCGACGTTGTTGAACAGGATATCCAGCCCGCCGTAGCGTTCGACGGCAGCGGCGGCGATAGCTTCGCAGTCGGCGGCCAGCGTCACGTCAGCGGCCATGACGGACCCCTCGCCGCCCTCCTCCCGGATGGTGGCCAGGGTCTCCTCGGCGGCCTGGGCATTCCGGTCCACCAGTAGCACCTTGGCGCCCTCCCGGGCGAACAGGATGGACGTGGCCTTGCCGGTACCGGTGCCGGGCCCGCTGGAACCCGCTCCGGTGATAATGGCGACTTTCCCTTCCAGGCGCAGCCGGCCCGTTGGCAGCAGCGTCATATTGTCCTCCTAACGGTACGTAGTCCCTGGCGGTACGCCGTTCAGTCGTCGGCGGGAACCAGGGCGTCGGCCTGTTGCAACAGCCAGGGCTGCGCCTGCTGCGCCGCCGCCGACAGCCAGCCGGCCATCACGTCCTGGCGGCCCTCCGGGATCTCGACGCCCAGGCCGTCGGCCAGGCGGTTCATGAAATTGAAGACGCAGGTGATGGCCACGGTGGACAGCACCTGCTCGTCGGTGAGGCCGGTGGCCCGGAGCGCGACCACATCAGATTCTTCCATATTGTTGGGAGTCAGCGTCAGTTTGACGGCGAAGTCCAGGATGGCGCGGGTCTGCGGGTCCAGGTCGGCCTGCCGGTAGTCGTGGATGATGTGGGACGCGTATTCCGGATCGCCGCTGTGTTGACGGAGGAACCCTCCGTGCTGGGTGCGGGTGAGCGCCGAGGAGCCGAAGCTAGGCTTTACGCAATTCAAGCGGCGTAGGCAAGGGAATCTACAAGTCGGTGGTACAGTGCGACCGGGAGTTCCTGAATGTCGGGGTCAGCGACCGACAGTGAGAAACCTTCCGACGCCAGCCACAGGTGGCGACGCGCCAGGGCGATGGCATCCACGAAGGTCGGCGACGGTTTGTCGTACCAAGCGGCCTTGCGCTGGGTCATGGGGCGCCGTTTCTGCAACGCGTGGGCGGCCAGGGTGGTCCAGGAGAAGAGTCCCAGTAGGGCGGGCGTGGTGCGGGCGATGGCGAGATCGGACCACTGGCGTTGTGTCTCCACACCCAGATGGGTTCGTACCTCGTGGAAGGTGACCTCCAGTTGCCAGCGCAGTACAAACCATTCCAGGATCTGGGTCGGGTCCGCCGCCGGGTCGGTACAGAGCAGGGCCTGAGTGGCGAAGGAGCCCTGGGGGTCTCGGATCAGCACCCAGCGAATGAGGACGGGGGGCTTGCCGGAGCGGTACCAGACCGCCGTCTGGGAGGTGAGTTCCACGGCGCGGGTGATGCCGTCGTACCAGGCCACCTCGGCGCTGGCCCAAGTTACATCCGTCTGCGCAAGGAAAACTTTCAGCGGCGGCCGCCGCGGGCCCTTCAATGGCGGGCGACCGTTCTGGCCAGGTTGACGGGGTGGCGCTGGCGCATACAGGGCGGCGTCCAGACGCAATCTGGCGATCAGGGTAACGGGTTCACGGAGGGACTGGCAGCAGTGGAGCAAATCCAGCACGGCATAGCTGTTGTCGCCCACCAGCGCCAGGGGTCGGTGGGGCAGCCAGCGGCGCAGTTGCATGACCATCTGGCGGGCCCAGTCGGTGAGCTTCTTGTGCTGGCGTCCCTGCTGTTGGGAGTAACGGGTCGAAGGCGCCAGCACCGTGAGCGCCGGCAAGGCCCAATGGCGTCCGGCCCATGGCACGTGGCCCAGCCACATCAGGGAGATCCAGCGCAAACCGCTGGCCTTGACCACCTGAGACCGGCTGGAACGCACCGGGTCGCGGTAGATGGCCCGCGCCCTGATCTTGGCGCCGCGACGCCGTTCCAGGGTCTCGTCGATGCCGAAGATCAGTGGGCCGTCGCCACCATCCAGGTGCTGGAGCAACAGCGCCAGCAGGATGCGCGCTGCCTGGCGGGACGACCACACCGCCCGATTGAGCACCTCGTGGTAGCGGGCGTAGTCGCGCTGGTCGCTGCGGCCCATGACGCGCAGTGCCGCCGCCACGGTGCGTTGGCCCGGGGTCAGGATCGCGCCGACCAGCAGCAGTTGGGCTTTCCGCCAGGTTGGGCTCGTAAACAGCGTTGCGAAGGGAACGAGAACGGCTACGATGGCATCGGGCAGGGTGAGCATGGCTGGGCCTTTCCGTTGAAAGTGGGGTCAGGCCAGCTTACCCTGTCTTTATACTTTTTCTAAATTATGCGTAAAGCCTAGCGAAGGTGGCCCTGGCGTTGAGGTTTTGCACTGCGGCCATCAGCTCGGGGTTGATGGACATGCACTTGATGACGGACGGCAAGCCGCCGTCGGTTTCTCGAATCCAGGACATGTCGTCGCTCCGTGGGAAGTACCCGGGCACACCGGCCCGGATACCAGCGGATCAGGCGGCGGCGGAGGTTTGCGGCACTACGGCCATTTTGTGCTCGGCGGTGCCCAGTACCAGGTCGCCCAGCCGCGCCACCACTTCGAATCGCAGCTTATTGCCGGACACGTCAGTAAGGGTGGAAAGCGCCACGACGCGGTTCCCGGCGTCTGCCGGCGCGACGTGCTTGACGTTGACCTCGTAACCGACCACCGTCTAGCCGTCGTACAACAGGGATGACACGACGGCGAATGATGCCTGCTCCATGAGCATCACCATGGCCGGCGTGCTGAACTTGGGGGTGTGGGGAGCGAGATGCTCCGCCGCAACGGTGACCGATGCTTCGCCGGCCAGCCCGGGCTGAAGAGCCGGGTTGAGGGGAGGGCGAGCCGGCGAAGGCCCGGGCGTGGTCATGTAGGACGACTAGTCGTCGGCGGACACCGCCGCTTCCTGGCCGGTCAGGATAGACTCAACCTCGTCGGCGAGCTCGGAGGCCCGCTGCTTGACCTCTTCGTCGGTGAGGCTGGAGAGGGGATGCTGGGCGACCACGTAGCGGTAGTCCGGCACGCCCATCATGCGGGTCATGGCCTGGGCCGTGTTGAGGAACACGTGGGTAATGATGGCAGCGGTGGGGACGCCGCGCTTTTCCATGTCAATTCCGTCGTGCACACTGCACGAACTGCAGCTCCCTCAATCTCCAACCCCGGTGATCAGGTAGTCCACCTCCCCGAGAATGGAGTCGATCACATCCTGCTTGGCGGGCAGGCTGGCGTGGTGCTTCGCGAAATACTTTACCTCGGAGAAGCCATGCCGTTCGTTCAGGATATTGCCCAGCTCATGCAGGAGTTTGTCGGCGTTGGCCTTGGAGTTCTCCATGAGGCCGAGGCGCTTGCCGGCCAGGCCGCCGGAGCGGTCGTTCATGCGAAACTCGGTGGTGGGCAGTTCCGTGCCCCTGGGGTTCACCAGGCGTAGCCTGGACTCTGCGGTGGTCATTGCAAACCTCCCTTGCGGTGTGGTTTTCGGGTGTCCTGTGTCGACAGTTTACCTGTTGCGAAGAAAATCAACCAGCCTCTGCGCCGATTACTCTGGTGCGAATTCGGTAACCGGTGGTGTCGATGATGGCGCTGTAGCGTCCGCCGGTGCCGCCGCCGTGCATGATCAGGATGTCGTTAGGGTCGTTGGCGCAGCGCATGATCAGCTCGTCGTCGCCGGGCTGTTCCGGGCCCTGCTTGGAGCCGAGGCGCACCAGCTCGCCCCGGGAGCGACCGCTATTTTCGATGAGGAACTCCTGGATGTCGGAACGGGTCCAGCCGTCACCCTGCAACGTCAGCGCGTGCTCGGGGCCGATCACGATGACCCATTGGGCGGGGTAGCGATGCACCAGCGCCGTGGAACGCAGGGTGTCGCAGATGGTGAGCAGGATAGCCCGCCCGGTGTGGCCGTAGCTGTTGGGGACGCTGACCGGGTTGTAGGCCACCGCCACGGTGACCACGCTGTCTGACGCGTTGAACCCGCGGCTCACGTGCAGCGGCTCCCAGGGGGAGTCTTCCTCATTTTCAGCGATGCAGAAGGTGTACTTGGCCGGCGTGCCCAGCGTTCCCCGGTCCAGCTGTCCCGGCCAGGCGTCGAAGCCGTTCATGAAGCAGAGGCGAACCGCTCGTCCTATGCTGGCATTGGCGCGGAAGCCAGGACCAAACATACCATCGCGACTATTGATGCCCAGCGCGTCCCGAACGGGACCGTTCAAAACCATCAGGATACTGGGCGAGCTGGTGGACGACGCCGCCATATTGACGAAGTTTCGTTCCTCTTCAAGCGTCCGCAGGGCGGTTACCAGCACCGGGAAATACTCGGCCTGGCAGCCGGCCATGACGGCGTTGGCGGCGGCGTTCTCGGAGGTGATGACGCGGCTCCGCATGTCCAGGTTGAGCAGTTCTTCCTCACCGGTCAGCCCGGCCACCGACAGCATCTCGCGAACTTTGTAGTCGGCGGGAGGGACTACCGGGAGGCCGTCGGTCCAGCCGAGGCGGAAACATTCCTCGATGGCCTCGATGGTGTCGGCGGTTTCGACGTGGCGTTCGGCGCTGCTGGTCATGCTGTCCTCACTTGCTGGCGCGTGGGCTGGAATTGGGGGGATTGTACACCGGGTGGCGGTGTTTATCGAACCTGCCCACTATTCGACATTGGCCGATTGGGTGAGGGGTTCCAGGATATCCAGCAAGGCGACCATCTGATCCAACCGGCGTCCGATGTCATCAGCGGAAAGATATCGCTTACGAGTATAAAAGTATCCGTGTAGCAGGTTCGCCTCACCTTTCAAGCTTCCCAGTTGCCGGTTTCCGGTGGTTTGTTCGATCTGGTTCATCACGACGAAGAACTTGTCGTGGCGGGTGTATTTCCAGCCCTGGGCCTCGGCGACGGCTTTGGCCATCCAGGCCGCGGCGCCCCAGCCCTTTTCGGAGGCCTGATGCAGGTCGTCCTCAGCCAGATACTGGCGGCTCTTGACCAGGAACTCCCGGGCCTGCCGGCGGTAATCAGCGACGGCGCCGCCGTCCTGCTCAAAGGGTTCCATGGGGGATTGCTGGCTCATGAACCTGGTTCCTGCTGGCGGAGTCGCCAGTCGACGTTGGCCGATTGGGTGAGCGGTTCCAGGATATCCAGCAAGGCGGCCATTCGCTCTAGACCATCCCGGATATCGTCAGTCCGGAGAAAGCGTTTTCTGGTGTAGAAATATCCGTGAAGTTCGTTGGCTTCCGCCCGCAAGGCCCTCAATCGGTAATCTCCCGATAGTTGTTGGGCCCGGTGCATAACATCGATAAACTCGTCGTGGCGGGTGTATTTCCAGCCCTGGGCCTCGGCGACGGCTTTGGCCATCCAGGCCGCGGCGCCCCAGCCCTTTTCGGAGGCCTGATGCAGGTCGTCTTCAGCCAGGTACTGGCGACTCTTGACCAGGAACTCCCGGGCCTGCCGGCGGTAATCGGCGACGGCGCCGCCGTCCTGCTCAAAGGGCTCGATGGGGGATTGCTGGCTCATGAGCCTGGTTCCTGCTGGCGGAGTCGCCCGGTGACGATCAGCCCGTCGGTTACGCTGTAGCCGTGCCCGGGGTATTCTCGCTGGCTGTTGGTATCCATGAACGATGTGCGCCCGCTGACGATGGGCGCGATGGATATCACGTCGTAGCCGGCCTCGTGCAGGTCGTTGCAGCAACGCTCCAGGAAATCGGCCATCTGGTGCAGGCGCGCATGCTCCTCGCTGGTGATTTGCACGGCTCCGGCGCTACCTCCGTGGGTGGACACGGTGGTGTCGGCAGACACGTACCGGGTGGTGTACATGGGCTTGCCGCTGCTGGGATACGCCGATCGAAACACCGGTTGCCTCGCCAGAATCAGTATGGGCGGGTTTTTGAAATATCTTGGCTGCCCGGAGGGCCACCGGGTTTACCCGTCCATGCCATCGAATCGCAGCTGCACCCCCGACTTTTCCTCCTGCAGCCTGGCCACCGCGTCCGAGTCCTCGGGGCCCCAGCCGCGCAGCATGGCCTCGACGTGGCGCTGGTCGACCAGGTTGGACAGCTCCATGGGGATGCCGTACTCGCGCCCCAGGTCGGTGGCGAGGCGCACGTCCTTGGCGGCGAGGGCGGTGGCGAAACCCGGCTCGAAGTTGCCGGAGAACAGGTAGCGGGGGAATTTCTCGGTGAGGCGCCGATTGCCTCCGCTGCTGTTGGCGATGACGTCGGCCAGGGTCTCCAGGGAGACGCCGGCCTTGACGCCGAGGGTCAGGGATTCGGCCATCAGCACGCCGATGCCCATGGACAACAGGTTGTTGCAGATCTTGGTGACCATGCCGGCCCCGATGTCGCCGCAGTAGACGACGTGGGCGCCGATGGCATCCAGCAGGGGCTTCACCTTCTCGAAGGTCTCCCGATCGCCGCCGGCCATCACGGCCAGCGTACCGGCCGCCGCGCCGTACACGCCACCGCTGACGGGAGCGTCCAGCACGGTAACGCCGCGGGCGGCGCACTCGTCGTGGAGCCGTCGAATCACGGTGGGTGAGTTGGTGGACAGGTCAACGTAGATGTCGCCCGGGCTGGCGCCGGACATGATGCCGTTTTCGCCCATGACGACAGCCTCCACGTCCCGCGGCACGGGCAGGGAGGTGAACACGGCGTCGTTGCCGGCCACGCAACCAGCCGGGGTTTCGGCCCAGGTTGCGCCCATCTCCAGCAGGTTGGTCGCCGACTCACGGCGCAAGTCGTGCACGGTGAGTTGGTGGCCGGCCTTGATCATGTTGGTGGCCATGGGGTTGCCCATATTGCCTACGCCAATAAACCCAGCTTTCATAAGTCTTATCTCCCTAGTCAACGCCGACGCATGGAGTTCGCCGGCAGGTGGTGGGATTATAGCATCGGCGGGAACAGGTCCCGCGGCATCGACTACGGAAAACGCCCGCGAAGTTTGACTGAATGTATAGGTTGCGTTACATTTCGACGCAACTATCCCGGGAGGCGGCTACAGGTATGACTCAAACCGACACAAGGGCATGGGCCGGACTGGTGGCGCGACTTTATCACGATGCCGAAGTGTTAACCAAAACCGTACCAGCCCGCACCGAAACAGTTACGGAAACCGTGCTGGTGGATGAACAGTACACCGCTCGCGTCCCGCGATATTCCAACGTTTCCTTGATTATTATGGTGCGTGCCCCGCGGTATACTCTCGCGTACCTGGCACACGTTCTCCGATCGTATTCCAGTTTGCTGCTCACCTTCTTGGGATGGGTGGGCGCTGCCATCATCCGCCGGGGGAACGGCGCGTCTTTGTCCCAACGACTCCGGGATTCCCGGGCGCGCCGCTTAGCGAAATACCAAACCGCCTTATCGAACATCCGGACCAAGTTCGTAACCGCCACCAGGCAGGTTGAAAAAACGGTGCAACACGAGAGGGAAGTGGAGCCGGAACACACGGTCGAGGAAGCCAAAGGCGGACGCCGGGTCGTTGCGTTGGGCAGGGGCGGCATCGGGTTCCAGGCGAGTCCCAGCCTGAGTGGCGTTGTGGTCACGGGACCGGAGCAGCTGATGGACCCCGTCGAATTGCACTATCCGACCATTCCCGATCTGGACCGGATGGTAGCCGGGTCTCAGGAAATGGAATCGGCGCTGGAACACGTGCCGTGGGTACTGGACGGCGCATCGGCCGGATTCGAGGTCCGCGAGCAAACCGCCTACGGGGATACACTGCCGTTGCGCGGTTTGGAACGGGAGATCAAAGAGCATTGCGACGATATGCAGCGGGCATTTTCGTCCGACCAGTCGGTAGCGATGCGATTGCTGGCGGTAACCGATCGCAGAATCCTGGAGTCGCTGGAAGCGTCCTACGGGCCGGAAGCCGGAGCGCCAGCGTGGGCGCAGGAGCTGACGGAACTCTCGGAATCACCGGGCGGTCGCCCGCTGGAACGATTTGCCGAAAATTGGGTCGAGCGTTGGCAGCACGTGGACGATGCACTGGTTCAGGTGCGGGAAGAATCGCTATGCGACCAGATCGCTCCGGAGTGCTTCGACCTGGGCACTTACCTCCAGTATTCAGCGTTCAACTTCTATTGCCCACGATGCAACGCCGAAAAGCTGGGTCAACTGGTTGCCAGGGATTACTCCGTCCAGGGCGACCAGGTCAATGAACCGATCAGCTTTTCCATCAACACCCGCTGCCTTTTGGACACCGCAACCGATACGTGGCAATGCACGGCCTGCGAGTTTGAGACCATACGACCAATACCCGTCCACAAGATGCTGGACGAAATCCTCTTACCTGCCTTTGATCGGTTGATGGATGAACACCAGGTGGAGCGGGTTCGGGCGCATCAGGACGTGCGTACCCGGGAAATCGAGATACGCAATTCGCTGGAAGGGGAGGTCGAACGCGCCCAATTCGACAATCTGGGACAGATCGACGCTTTGGTAGAAGAGATGGAACGCCTTTCCGTGGACATCTCAGGAGAAAGGTTGGCTATCACCACCATGGAGGACATCCTCGAAGCTTACGAGGTCGAACAAAATGCGGTGATGAAAAACATTCAGGAAACGGGCGACCGCACCGACGATGAGATTCAACGGCGCACCCAGGCCGTCCTGGAACACGTCAACGAGATCAAGGACTTTAACATGGCGGCGCTGCGGGAGGAACTCAATACCCTGGCCCGGGCCAAGCGGGAAGACGACGAGCGCAGGGACGCTGTCCAGAGACAAATCGCGACCAATATCAACGAGGTGCAAAGCGCAGTCCAGGAAAACACCGCCACGGTCCGGGAAGAGGCGGAAAGCGGCCGGGAGACGGCGGACCTTAACACGAGACGCCTCCAAAAGGGAATGCTGCAAGTGGAACAGCGACAAGCGCTTGGGAACGCCATTGCCCTGGCATCTCTCAGACACCAGATGCGCGATGGCTAGGCCCGCCGTGACCCAACCCGAACCGCCGTTACGCGGCGCACCAACAGCGAGGATTAGTCAATGAGCAACAACCGCAACCAACCCCAGTTTCCGGACCGGATGCGCATCGATTCCCCGGAGATCCAGTCCATCAATCAGACCACCCTGCGCATCAGCAACTGGCTGCACAACGACTTTGTAGAAGTGATCAAACCGTTGCAGGTCCTGCCGTCGCTGCCCGGAATTCTGGAGGATTTCAAAAATCGCCTGGTGGATCAGTTCCGAATCCATTTCTCCGGCCAGGTTGCCGTGCAAATGAAGGCCCGCGAGGTCAATATCAAGGTCGCGGAGCGCAAACACCACTTCCTGGAAGGTCAGGTAGACCGGCGCCGAGATCTATTGCAGCAACAGACCGAGCGCATAGAAACGCGCTACAACAACATGGCTGAACAAACAGCAAACGAGCACAGTTCTTTTCTGCGTCAGCTGGACCAGCACGTGTATCAGATCACCGACGACATCTACCCCGGGGAGATCCAGGAGAAGTTCAGCCTGATTTCTCAGCCCTTCTGGTACGAACTGGCCCGCCGCGCCGGTGAGTCCTCCATCGCCCGATCTATCTGCCTGAATGAAGGCTACCAGGACGCGCGGGCTGCACTGGAGACATTTCTGCTGGCTCGACAGGAAGCCTACGATCAAGAAGCCGCACTGGATTCCGGGTTGCCGGCCGGGTCCTATGAGATACCCTACTGGTACGCCGTCGTTGAAGACCTGGAGACAGGCGAGCAGACCACTGAACTGGTTTTCCCGTGGGACCTGGAGGGCCAGCGGGGCGACGCACCGCCCAGCGAACCGGCGCTACACAGTTTGGCCCTGGCGTCGGTGCAATCCGGGGATACCGCCACCATTTCGGCTGACGCCGCGGAGGAAACCGGCACGCTCGCCCAGGATGAATTTGGGATGCCGCCCCAGCTGGTGGCGCAGTTCCATGCCGACTTCACCCCCAACCAGGAAGCGGGAGAGAACCGATGACGACTCTGGACAGCATCCAGGACAGTACCCGGTACGTGGTTGGATCCCTGCACCGCGGCAGCATCCTGCCGGGGCGGCGCGCCGAGATGTGGCGGGACGTTTACCTGGAAGCCGGCGCCGACGTCCAGGGCGGAATCTGGTGCGGTTCACTGTCCGTATTCGGCGCCGATGCCAGGGTGGCCGAGTCCGTTTATTGCCGCGGCCCGGTACGCATCGCCGTTGAAGCGTCTTCGGGCGATGAGACCTCGTCCATCTCCTTCGAGTCCTGCCTGACCACTTCGGATTCCCTGGTGATCGAGAACTGTCCCGGCCAGGTTCGGTTCGGCGCCGATATCTACACCGACCAGTTGAGCATTTCCAACGCCTTCGTGTACGGGAATATCTTCGCCAACCGGGCCGTCATCCGCGATTCCATCGTACTGGGAGGAGTGTTCTGCCGTGATCATTTGACCGTGGAACGCAGCCTCATATCCACCTTCGACACCGGCCGGGCGCAGCTGGGCAGCGGAAACCTGTTGTTCTTCCCGGGGGCGGTAGCCCGAGAGGGAATCAACCTGTCTTCACCGGTAGGGATTCTCACGTTCTACAATCTGTATCGACAGCAGGAAGGCGCCAACGGCGATGCTGTGCTCTTGGACGAGTCCGACATCATCGAATTGACCGTGACAACGGGTTCCGACGATGAGGGCGGCGCCGAGTCCCGGAGTTTGTACTGCCTTTCCGTAACGGAACGGGTGTTGGACAGCGAACCGGTTAAGGAACACCTAACCTTCAACCGCGAGTTCCTCGAAAAACTGGCGTTGCGTGGGCACCTCGCTCCGGGGCAATCGGACGTATCGTCGGAGAATTCCACCGACGGACTGGAAGCGACCTTGTGGAATATTCTGGCCGGCAGGCCGGCATCATCTCACCAACGCCTGGGCAGTAGCATCGACCAATTGTTTAACCGCCTCGGTATGGCATCCCCAGGTCAGCCCCAATAGCGTCACCAACCCGGGAGCGAGTCTTCCCGGATTCCCAGCCTGGCGCTTGCAGACGACGAGCCCCGCCCTCGTCCGGCTTCAGCCTGCGGGCGCGGCTTCAGTGCCCACGCCATGTATAATGCGGCCCAACAGAGAATCTGCGCCCTCCCGGAGTAGCAAGATGGCCACCGAAGCGGATCTGCAATCATTCGTCACCCAGGTCACCTGCCCCGACGATTTCGACCAGTTCTGGGCCGGCGTGCTGGGCGAGCTGGCAGCAATCCCGCTGGACGCCAGGGTAGAGTCTGACCCACTCCGCAGCACGGAGTCGGTGAACGTCCACCAGGTCACCTACCGGAGCCTGGACGGGTTGGATATCTTCTGCTGGTATGCGGTCCCGACCGAGGGGGAGGGGCCCTTTCCGGCCATCCTGAACCTGCCGGGTTACAAGTCCGAGCCGGCCCTGCGCCGGGATTGGGGCCCCAAGGGTGTGGTGGCGCTGTCGGTGGCAGTGCGCGGCAAGTTGCCCAGCAGCCAGGACTTCAACCCCGGATACCCGGGCCTCCTCACCCACGGCGTCGAAAGTCGGGACACCTACAGCTATCGCGGCGTCATCGCGGATTGCGTGCGCGGAGTTGACTTCCTGCTGTCGCGCCCCGAGGTGGACTCCGAGCGGATCTACTGCGCCGGCAGCAGCCAGGGTGGTGGATTGACGCTCATCACGTCGGCGCTGCGACCGGAGATCAAGGCCGGGGTGTCGGGCTACCCCTTCCTCTGCTGCTATCCGGAGTCGATGCAGATGCTTCGCAGCTACCCCTACGACGAGCTGTCATGCTACGCCCGAACGCATCCCGACCACACCGACCAGATGCTGGAGACGCTGCGATATTTCGACGCCGTGAACTTTGCGCCCCGCATCAAGTGTCCAATGGTGGTGGGCATCGCCATGGAGGACGAGGTTTGTCCGCCGGAGACCAGCTACGCGGCCTACCGATTGCTGGGCGGAGAATCTGAGTTGTGGCTGTTCCCAGACTCGGGCCACGGCAACGCCCACGATTACCCGGCCCGAGAGGCCGCCTGGCTGGAAGACCGGATCGGCGTCGGCCGGGTTCAGGCCGCCACGCCATGACCACCGTTCCCGTCGCCCCCGACGAATTCTGGCAGCAGACCGAAGCCGAACTGGCCGAGCTGGCCCCGCAGGTTTCGCTGGAACGCGACGCCTTCTACTCTCAACCGGAGTGGGACGTGTTTCGGATGCGCTATTCCAGCTCCGGCGGCCAGCGGCTGTTCGCCTGGTTTTCGATTCCGAAAAGAGACGGACCCCATGGCGACGGCCCCTTTCCGGCGTTGGTGCGGATGCCCGACTACGCCAGCGTCCACGACATTATCTATACTCCGTTGCGTCACCGAGCGGTGGTCATGAACGTCACGCACCGGGGCCAGCGCCACAGCGATTCGCTGATCCGGGCGAGCTATCCCGGGCTGCTGACCGAGGGCATCGACAGCGTCCAGACGTGGGCGCTGCTGGGGGCCTTTGCCGACGCGCTTCGCGCCGTTGACGCACTGCGAGCGCAGGAGGTTGCGGAAACGTCAACGCTGGCGCTGCTCGGCGCGGGCCTGGGCGGCAGCCTGGCATTGGCCGTGGCGGCTCGGCGACCCCAGGTAACGGCGGTGGCGGCGGATACGCCGCTGGCGTTGGGGCGCTCCGCGGCGCTCGAGCCGGGCCTGGGCTACCCGTTGGGCGAGATCGGCGACTACCTTCGTATGTATCCGGATCGGCGCGAGCAGGTGGCCGCGACGATGTCGGTTGTCGACCCGCTGCACATCGCTGCCTCGGTTACGGCGCCAGCGCTGCTCAGCGTGGGACGTCGGGACCGCAGCGCCTGCCCACTGTCGTTTGGCGAGGAGTTGGCGGCGGCGCTGCCCAACTGCGACCTGCGGGTCTACGACGGCGCTGCTGAGGGTGGCGGGCACGAGCATGGCCTGGTGCGTACGGCATGGCTGGCCGAACGTATGGGAGTGGCGACATCACCCTGACTCTTCCCGTAGCCCCGCTGCCATCCAGGGAGAAGGGACCGTCCAGGGGACTGTTATGACGGGGCGTGGGTGGAGGCGGCGGGGCGACAGCAACCTTACGCGTACCCGCTTTAATCTGCCACTGCGAGGAGTACCCGTTCATCCCGAGCTCGCCGAGGGACGTGGCAATCTCGATGGGGCTGAACACGCGTCGGCCAATCGCCGTTGCTACGACGACGGGATTGCCACGCTACGCTCGCAATGACAAAGTGGGTACGCGTGAGCGACAGCAACCGGTTGACTTGGGCGAACATTCGGTCTAACATTAGGCAACCTATAGAACATCTGTTTGTGTGCCGGAGCATCCGGCGACGACAGCCCGGGAGGACCCACCGATGGTTGCTGCCGAAGTCACCGAAATCCAGTGCAAAACTGTCATCAACAAGGTTAACGCCCCCGATTATGCGTTCAACTGGACCATCAACCCGTATCGCGGATGCCGACACGCCTGCCGATACTGCTACGCGCGTTCCACCCACCAGTATTGGGGGATGGACGCCGGCGCCGATTTCGACCGCCAAATTTTCGCCAAGGTGAATGCGCCGGCGGTGTTGAGGCAGGAGTTGTCACGACCCAAGTGGGCTGGAGAGGCCATCGCCATCGGCACGGCGTCCGATCCTTACGAGCCGGCCGAAGCCCAGTACCAGTTGACCCGGCAGATTCTGGAAGTGCTGGCGGAGTTCCGCAACCCGGCGTCCATCACTACCAAGGGGACGCTGGTGCGGAGGGACGTGGACGTGCTGCGGCGGTTGCATGAAATGGCTGGAGTGCAGGTGGTGTTCAGTGTGGGCACCATCGACGAAGCGGTGTGGCGACAGACCGAGCCGGGCGCACCACATCCGATGGCGCGCCTGGAGGCGATGCAGTACCTGGTGGAACACGGCGTCGCCGCCGGTGTGCTGGCGGCGCCGCTGCTGCCCGGCATGTCGGACACGGCGGACAGCATCAACGCCCTGGTTCAGGCTGCTGCGGAGCACCGGGCGCAGTTTTTGTCCGGTAACCTTTTGTTCCTGAGGCCGGGCAGCCGAGAGTGGTTCATGCCGCTGATCCGCGAGGCCTATCCGCACCTGGCGCCGGGGTACGCTCGTTTGTACCGGAGTGACCACGCGCCACGGGATTACACCAACGCCGTCCTGGGCCTGGTGGATGACGCGCGCCTGCGATGGGAATTGCCGAGAATGCCTTCCATCAAGGGGCTACAACCGACGACGTTGCCGGGGTTCGGCGGTACGCTGGAATCGCCGGAGGTCGCCAGCGTCGCGGATGAGCCGCCGGACTATGCCACGCAGCTGGCATTGCCGCTGGCGGCGTAGGACGCGGATAGGATCAGTTGGATGGTTGCACCCAGATCGGGCCACGCTGACGAACCGGCTCCAGCAGGGATTCGTCCAGGGGCTTGGGGTCGTACTCTGCTCGGTTGGGCGCCCGGTACTGGAGCAAGTCGAAGACGGACTGGTTGGTGTAGTAGCCCCGGTAGGATTGGGTTACCAGCTCCTGGAAGAATGCCGGGGAGGCAGCTTCGACCGCTCGAAGGGCCTCGTCGCAGGCTGCTGCCGACAGGGACGTGAAGGGGCCACCCTGCTCGTGGGCGGCGAGTTCAATCTGTACCAAACCGTCGAGGAAGGCACGGCGCGATCTTCCGTTGGCAGAAACCACCCCCTCGATGAAATCCGCAACGCCCAGGTCCCCGGCGCCGGGCATGTTACCGTCGGCGGGGACGATGCGATTCAAAATCGCGGTGAGCAGTTCCCGTTGCGTGGCGTTGAAGATGCTGTTGGATGTGGTCATGGCGCGCTTCCTGCATTGATTGATGTCGGGGCAGATGATATCACGGGAGAATGGGCGGTTGAGGTAGATTGGCAGAAGTGGGTTAGAAGATGATGCTGAGGGCGCCGTGGTCCGACAAGGATTCATGGTCGAGGACGGCGCGCTTGAAGCAGAGTTTCAGGTGGCCGTCGACGCGGCGCATGCGGACGTCGTAGCGGCCAACGTACGGCGCGGATTCGCTGGCCCGGAAGCGCCAGACCGCCACGGATGCGGTCGCCGCAATTTCGTCGCCGTCTATCGCGGTGACCATCACGTTGCCGATGAAGCGCCGCGTGCGAGACCAGGGATATTCCCGGTGGGCGTGGCGGCTCTTCAGGCGTCCCACCCGACCGACCATGCGCTGGTAATCGTCGTCGATGAAGACGAGGTCAGTCTCGGGGTTCGCGTCGGGAAGGTCGGTGGTTGGTACGATGTAACGCGCATCTGCCGTGTACAGGGTGAGCCAGGCATCCAGGTTCCAATCGTCGAGGATGCGGGCTTCCTGGTAGAGGAGCTGCTCGACCTCGTGCTGCAACAGCAGGGTTTCGGCGGTGGGGGGCAGACCGACGATTGGGGCGGGAAAGGGTGGGGTGATTTCGGAGACCATTGGGGGATGCTCCTTGGAATCTACTTGGATGGAACGGATGGTCGGGGCGCTGACGAGCGGCGTTGCCGGCGGGCTGGGACGGTTACCACTGACGCCGGTACGTAGATGGCGACGAATTTTGAGGGTGTTGATTCCGGGAATTTCAACCCTCACCCCGGCCCTCTCCCATCGAGGGAGAGGGGGTTAGTCGTCGGCGTAGGTGGTGAGTTCGGGGGAGGGGGTTACTTCCGGGATTTCGCCGGGGGTTAAGCCGCGTTCGAACTGCTCGGTGTAGGGCTGGCCGGCGATGAGGGATTGCCAGCGGCGCCAGAAGGAACGCATCTGGAGTTCATCGTTCCCCTTTGGCGAGCGGGTCATGCCGCGGGACAGGTCGGACCACTCGATTCCGCCGGAGCGGAATCCCTGCTGGCAGGATTCCAGGGCCTCTGTGTCGTCAGGTGTGGCAAAGCCACCGGGGCCAAGGAAGGTGAGGAAGGAATCCAGACGGCGGCGGAGCAGGTTGCCGCTTTCACCGACGGGCGCCATCTCCCAGGCGGTGACGTCCATGCCGTCCGGCCCGGTGGGCTGGAACACCCGGACGGTAACGGCCATGATGTCGTTGATGATGAGGTTGGGGAAGACGAGGAGGTTGCGGCTCTTTTCGGCGATACGAAGGGCTTTGGTGAGGCCGAAGCGGTCGATGAGGTCGTCCTTGATGCGCTGCATTTCGGGCCGGGCCTCGTCCCCGAATGAGGGGTGCCACATGGCGATTGGTCGGCCGTACACGGCGTCGTTTTCGATGACACCATGGCCGTTGCCCAGAGCGCGCCCAAACCCCTTGCGGTTGGCCATCTTGGCGGTGCCGCCGCTGTCGCCGTTGGACATATAGTCGAAGTAGGTTTGATGCGTGGGGATGGCATGGTAGCCGTCGATGCTGTTCTCGGCCAGCAGCTTCCAGTTGGCCTTGATGGTGTAGCGGTTGGAGCCCGGGATGACGTGCATGCCCTCTACGGCCTGGTCGGCGACCAGGTCCAGGTATTCGCCGGCGCCAGCCAGGTATTCCTCCAACGCAACCGTTTCCTCGTCGAAGCAGACGAAGATGAAACCCCGGTAGCTGTCGAACCTGGGTGACCGCAGGCCCATCTCGGCGCGGTCGAAGTCGGGGCCGTAACCCTCGATGTCGGGCATGCCGATGAGGTCGCCGGAGGTGTCGAAGCTCCAGGCGTGGTAGAAGCACTGGAACACCTGGGCGTTACCCTGGTCGGTGCGGCAGACCAGGGCGCCCCGGTGGGGACAGGTGTTGTGGAAGACCTGCAACTGGCCATCCCGGTTGCGGGCGAAGAACAGGGGGCGCTCGGCCACGACACGACGCACGTAGTCGCCAGGGTTGGGTATTTCAGACTCGTGGCCGAGGTAGAGCCAGCACCGGTCGAAAATGCGGCGCAGCTCCAGCTCGTAGATATCCTGGGACACCATGCTGGAGCGGTGCACCCGGAACTTGCTCTGGTCGGGCCGGTCGTAAACCAGGCTGCTGATGTCCATGTCTGCAATCTCCTGTGACTAGCGGGGTATCACGGGCAGGGTGATATGCGAGGGGTACTGCGCGGAGTGGTGGATGGTCTGGCGCGCCGATTCCAGGCGGGCGTCGACGCCGAGGGCCGCGCCGGTGTTGGGGTTGCGGTCGAAGCGGGGGAAATTGCTGCTGGAGACGTCGACCCGGATGCGGTGTCCGGCCTTGATGACGTGGCTGGTGGCCCAGAGGTCGATGTCGTAGCGGTAGACCTGGCCCGGGTTAATGAGAGCGGGTTCGCGGACGGAGGTGCGGTAGCGGGCGCGCACGATGCCGTCCTGGAGGTTATGAGCGAAGCCATCGGGGCGGACATCCACCAGCTTGGCGGTAAAGTCGGTATCGGGCGCGGTGGTGGCGGCGTAGACGGTCACGGAAATGGGGCCGGTGAGTTCCGTGTCGGATGGGAGAGGGTCGGAAGTGTATACCAGCACGTCGGGCCGATCTTCGGCGGGCCGCTGGTCGAAGACGCCGTAGTCGATGATGAGGGTATTGCCGCCCAGGGTGGGCGCCGGATCAGCGGGATCGTAGGTGAACCGGTCGACGGGTTCGTCGGTTTCCGGAGGGACCGTAGACAGGGAGCCGTCGCCGTTGCGTGAGTTCGCGCCGCCGCCGGAGTGAAGGTACCAGCGGTTGTAGTGGGTGCGTGCCAGGGGCCATTCCTGCTCGTCGCGCCAGCGGTTATCGCCCATGACGAAGAGCCTGACCGGGGCATCCTCCATGATGCCGGTCTGTTCGTCCTTGAGCCAGTAGTCGTACCAGCGGAGCATATGGTCGTGGAGCTCGATGGCGGCTTCGGAGCCGAAGTCGATGTCGCCGGCGCCGCCCGTGGTGGGAGCGGTATACGGGCGGAGGTGAGCCCAGGGTCCAATCAGGAGCTTCTGGTTGCGACGGGCCAGCTCGCTGCCGCCGTTTTGCTGGATGGCCTGGAAGGAATTGAGGGCGCCCTCGAGGAAGATGTCGTACCACGATGTAATGTGGAACATGGGGATGGTGACGTTGGCGGCCTGACGCATCATGTTGATGGGCCACCAGTAGGGGCCGTCGAGTTCCTGGTCGAAATATTCGTGGAAGTAGGGAGCGGCCTCCTTGAGCCGGTCGATCCAGTCGCGCAGGGGGAGGTGTCGGTACCACTGGTCGGAGAGGGGTTGTCCGAAGTTGCCGGGCTCGATGACATATTCGTCCATCTGGGCCAGCAGGTCTTCGCGGCCGGCGCGGTCCAGGGTGTTGCGACCCTTGAGAATGGCGTAGGGCACGTTCCAGCCCCACTCCATTGCGCCGCCAGTGTGGTAGACCCAGGACTGGTGGAAATCTGCCGACGCCGAGACGGGCATCAGGGTTTGCAGGTGCGGGGGCAGCGGATGGCCGCCGGCCAGGGTGTACTGGGTAGCGCCGAGGTAGCTCTGGCCGGTGGTGGCGACGCGACCGTTGGACCAGGGCTGGCGGGCGGCCCATTCCACGAGGTCATAGCCGTCCTGGGCCTCTTGGAACAGGGGGTTGTACTCGCCCTCTGAATCGAAGCGACCGCGGACGTCCTGGCTGAGGAGGACGTAACCGTTGCGCGGGAAGAACCATATGGAATGGTCGGGGTTGCCCAGGTAGCTGTCCTTACCATAGGGGCCGCGGTTGAGGAGGACCGGGAAGCGTCCCGGAGCGTCGGGGCGGACCACATCGGTGGCCAGGCGGACTCCGTCGCGCATTGGCACCATGACGTTAGGTTCGCGGATGACCTGGTACTCGCGTCGTTGAGCAGTCATGAGGAAATCCTCCCTGGGATGGACAATCGGGGAAGGCCGGTTCAGCAGTGGTTGGAGATGGTGGCAACGATACCCGCCCCGGCGGTGTAGCGTCAACAAACGGAGGGGGTTGGCCGGGGGGTTTTCACCTTCGACCTCTCCCGGAGGAGACCTTTGCCCGAATTGTCATTGCGAGCGAAGCGCGGCAATCTCGAACCCGAAGCTACGATTGTCGCTACGGGAACGGGATTGCCACGTCGCTCCGCTCCTCGCAATGACCGGGGATAAGGCGTTCCTCGCAACGACAAGGCGCGCCAGGGTTATCACCCCTCCCACGGGTCAAGACCGGAGTAGCCAACAAAAGCCCCTCTCCCAATGGGAGAGGGGTTGGGGTGAGGGGTGGGCAGGTTAGATGGCAGGATTGTCGATAAGATTGGGCAGTTCGGCGAGCAGCAGGGGCAGGTTGTCGACGGTCTGCATTTCATCGATGCGAAGGAACAGGAACTTGACAGCCCGGACGGATTTGCCGGTAGCGTTCTGGACGGCAGCGGCGTAGGCAGCGCCCTGGTATCGGTAGTGGTCCATGCGGGATCGCACCTCGTCGGCGTTACGGACATCGTCGGATTTGTAGTCAATAATGACGACCTGCCCTTCCACGTCTTCGTACAGCAGGTCGATGAATCCCTGGATCACCACCGGGCCCCGCGCCGTGTCGATGGGAGCGGCGACCGGCAGTTCGGGCCACTGCCGGGGAGCCTGTAGAGCGGTCAGCAGGTCCGGGTTTTGGAGCGCCCGGGAAACCAGGGCGACGACCTCGTCCCGGCGCTCCGGCAATCCCTCGGCGGCGGAATGCAGTTGGGCGAGCCGGAAAAGGTCGGGATGCAGCTCGACAACCAGGTCATCGGAGTTGCAATCCGGAGGCAAGGGCAGGCGAGGTTTCAGGAGCGTCACCACGTCCTGCAGGACGGCGTGGACGGCGCTCCCGAAGGCGGTGCCACCGCGCCCCTTGCGCCAGGGTTGTTCGGCATCCGGTTCGGCTTCTTTGTCATCCATGCGGTCGTCGATAGGCGGTGCGACGGGGCGTCCATCAGGGTCAGAGATGACGTCGGATCGATTCGCACCCTGTTGAGCCAGCCAGGTCGCGGTGACGGATTGGGGTAGGGAGCGTTGATTGATGGCACGGGAGCGATCGGACTGCCAGGCATCCGGGTCGTAAGGTTCTACCGGTTGTGCGAGGGCGTCTGGTTGCGCGGGAACGTATTGGGCGGCCGGGCCCAAGAACACCGGCACGGTGGCGTGGGGCAGGCCGGCGGGCAGTCCCACCATCGCAGCGGCCCGGTCGCCGTTGGTTGGCTGCCGCGCATCTGCCGGGTCTGCCGGTTCGTCTTCGGACCAGCGGTGGTACAAGCTGACGAACAGGTGGTCGCGGGCGCGGGTGGCGGCGACGTAGGCCAGGCGGATTTTCTCGGCGCGGGCGTGTTGAACCGCTTCGTCGTAGACCTCGGTGTAGCCGGGAGTTTGGGTTCGGGGAGTGCGGCGCACGTAGAGTTCCAGGGTACCGGTGCGGTCGTTGAACAGGACGGTTTCGGGTTCCCGATCCCGGTCGGCGATAGCCAGGTTCTGGAGGATGACGATGGGGAATTCCAGGCCCTTGGAGCCGTGCATCGTCATGATGCGAACCGCGTCGTCGTCGGTGTCGGGCGCCGGAGATTCCGCAATGCGGGCCGACTCCTCCCGCTGCTGTTCCACCCAGCGCAGGAACTGGTGCAGGTTCCAGGCGGAGTGCCCGGCGGTGTCGGCGCCGACCGCCGGCGCGTCGCGGGCCTGGGAGATCAAAAACTGTCGACGCTGCCACTTTTCCCGGGCCCGGTATTCGGTCAGATCCAGTTCTTCCAGGCGGCGTTCACGGACGAATTCGCTGATGAGCTGGGGGACGCTGATGGACTGGCGGCGCAGGTGATAAGCGCGCAACACGGCCATCGCGGCCCATATCGTTGGTATGGACGCCAGTGCCGGGCGGTGGCCGTCGGATTCCGGAGGTGCCGAAGGATCGAAATTTGGGGACATGCAATCCCAGGGTCCGCCGGCATCAGCCCAATGCAACAGATCGACGTCCGAGCAGGCGAAGGCGGTCGAACGCAGGGCCGCCACAACCGATATTTCGTCGGTCGGGTCGTCGATGGCCTGGAGGCAATTCAGGAGGTCCTGTACTTCCTGCGTGTCGAAAAGCAGGGATCCGCCCTCGATGCGGTAGGGGACGTTGGCGTTTTCCAGCTCCCATTGCAGCGCGCTCAGACCGGTTCGATCGCGCAGCAGGATGCACACGTCCCGGAGGCCCGCCGGCCGCGGTTGGCGGGTGGACGCGTCGCAAACCGCGAGGGGTTGGTTTCCCCCGACCGTGTGATTGATGATGAGGCTGGCGATGTGGCGGGCCGGCAGCCGCGGCAGGTCAGCATCCTCGGGAGCCATGCCGCCAAAGGCGATCACCGTGCCGAGGCCCGGCTGCTGAATGGCGTCGTGAGGGGCGAGTGGGAGGTATTGCGCCTGGACGCCCGGGACGTCGAAATCGTCGGCCACCATGAGTTGGGAGAAAGTCCGATTGACCCAGTCCAGAATGGGTTGTTGGGACCGACGATTTTGGGTGAGGGTCAACACCTGAAGCCGGCCGCCGGTCTTGACCTTTTCGGTGACGGTGACGTCGGCGCCACGGAAGCGGTAGATGCTCTGCTTGGAGTCACCCACCAGGAACAGTCGTCCGGGAGCGAGGGGCAGGTTGTGCCAGGAATGGTCGGCCACTCCGGCGTCGGGAGTGGAGGCCAGGTAAAAGGCCACTTCGGCCTGGAGGGGGTCGGTGTCCTGGAACTCGTCGATGAGGATGCGGGTGTACCGGTTCTGGAAGTGGGCGCGGGCGGCGTCATTGAGCAGGACGTCGCGTCCCCAGACCAGGAGGTCGTCGAAGGTGGCCACGCCGTCGGTTTTACGTTCGGACTCGTAGTTGAGGGAGAATTCCTGGCGAAGGTGGTCCACCAGGACGATCAGGGGGCCGGCCAAAACGTCCTGCTCCAGGGATTGGCCGGCATCGGCGGCGGCGTTTTGAACCGTTTTGACGTCGCGGTTCCAGTTGTCGCGGCGGCCGACGTTGCGAGGGGTTACGACGCGGGCGCCGTCTTTCAGAGTCCGTGCGGCTGCAACCGGGTCGTCGGCTACCAACTCCACGGCCCGCATGGTATCCAACGCGGCGGCCATATGTTGATAGAGCCGGTCGGACTCGTCGGCGCATTGCTGGGTGAGGGACTGGATGGCGATCAGCGCGTCGAGAATGGACTGACGCAGGTCAACGTTGGGGACGCTGTGAGAGGAGCGCATTTTCGAGTAGTTGTGTTCGACGGCCCGGGCGTAATGTCTCCAACGACTCAGGCCCACGCCATCGCCGACCAGATAGGTGAGCAGGGTTTGCAGGCGTTGAGGAGCATCGGGGCCGCCGCCCAGAGCCCATTCCAGCCAGCGGTCCCATTTCTCGTTGAACCGTTGTGTAGCGGCCTGAGCGTCCAGTTGGAGCCAGCCGGGAGGCAGGCCGACGTCCATGGGGCGTTCCCGCAGCAGCTGGCCGAGGAAGCTGTGGATGGTCTGGATGGAAGCTTGGTCGATGTCGTCGACGGCCTGGCGAAGGCGGGCCTGCTCATCAACGGTGAGGGGGTGCAGAACGTCGTGGAGATTGTCCGGGTGGTCGGGGTCAAGCAACTGTTCCATGCGGGACCGGATGCGCTGGGAGAGCTCGGCGGCGGCGGCTTCCGTGAACGTGATGGCGACGATTTGGTCCATGGAGGCCCCGCCGTGGTCGGGGCCAGCTTTGACCAGGGCGACGACGCGGCTCACCATAGCGTAGGTTTTGCCGGCGCCGGCGCCGGCTTCGACGATGAAATTGGCGTCCAGTTCCCCGACAATGCGCCGAGTCGTCTCCTCGTCGCGGGAAGTAGCTGATGATAGCCCGGGAGTGGTCATGGCGCTAGCACGGTTGGTCGACGCCTAGCTGGATGTCAGCCTCATCCGGCGACGGGGTGGGCGCGCTGGAATGCAGGTTTACGAAGGGTTCCACAGCCGGATCGTGCTGGAGCTTGTTTTCCCATAGGTAGCGCCGCCGGGCGGGGCAGAGGCGCTGGAAATCGCAGTAATAGCAATTGCCGCGCCACACACCGGATGGGTCGGGAGTAGCGGGGAAGATGCCGGCGCGAATGGAGCCGACGATGGCAGTCAAAGCTTGGTGAAAGTCCTGGCGTTGCTCCGGTGTGTCCGTGTACGCGGCAACGTCGTGGTGGTTGCGAGCGTCCAGCGGGAAGCAGTAGGACGCGGTGACTGGCAGGACGCCATGCAGCCCACGGGTCGCTTCCAGGTAGATGGGCAGCTGGAGGGCGCGTCCGTTGGCGACGCTGTACTCCGGCGGCGGGCGGTTGGGGCGGATGAGGTACCGGTCGGCGCTGCCGCTCTTGAAATCCCGCACCCTGACCTGGTCGGGCAACACATCGATCCGGTCGATCTTGCCGCGGAACCATATTTCGCCCGACCCGGGTACGTTGACGCGCACTCCGTCGGGCGGGAAGTCCGGGCCGAAAGCTACTTCGGCCCTGGAGTCGACGGGAGCGTCGTCCCCGAACCACTCGGATTCGGATTCGAGGAAATCGGACAGGCCGCTGCGGATGTTGTCTTTCTGGATTTCCCAAAGCAGGGGGTAGCCGGTGATGCCCCGCCGTTCGGCATCGGCGAATTCCTCGTCGGCCAACATCATGAGCGTGTCGAGGTCCTGCCGTTCCCGGGCTGTGAAACGTTCCAGGATTTTGTGGACAAGTGAACCGCGTTCCAGTGGCGAGATCTCGTCCGATTCGGCATCGGGCAACTGCTGGATGCGTAATACGCGGGAGAGGAAATACTGGAAGGGGCAGCGGGCCCAGGATTCCAGGCCGCTGGCCGAGAGGGGTCGTTGACGGGTACCGGTTCGGGCGATGCGGCGGGCGTCGCCGCCAACCCGTCCATCCCAGGGCGAGAGGATAGGATCTCGGCGGGATTTGGCCGCGTCCACGGCCAGCGCCAGGCGGGGGGCCCGTAGCAGGACGGGGTGGCCGGATTGCGGCGACGGTGGCTCCACCGTCAGGTGCATCAGGTTGTAATCGCAACTATCGGCCGGCAGATACGCGGGCCGGGGCGTGGCGGCGGATCCGGCCAACATTTGCAAGCCCGCTTCACGGGATGGGATCACGGTGAGCCATGGTTTGGTCTCAACCCCGTACGCCAGGTTTTCGTAGGTCAAGCGTTCCGCGAGACCTTGAGACTTATGCAGCAGGTTGGCGGCTTCGATGAGCCAGCGCGAAGGATGAGCGGCAGACCGGTGGTCGCGGGCGGCCGGCCAGGAGAGAACGGCGGTGTCGGCGGCGGCGATGCCGGCGAGAAAATCGTAACGCTCCAACTGGGTGGCACGACGCTGCCAGCCACCATGCTCGTTGAGCCACGGGTTTACCCGAGGCCGCGGCGGAAAACCGCGTTCGACCATGCCTACAACATAAACCGCCCGGTATTCGGTACCGACAATGCCGGACGGAGGGCCCAGGTAAACCCCGGCGCCAACGGGACGACCCTGGTCGGCGGAGGGGGACTGGAGGGCTTCAGAGACCGTTTCCAGGAGGGCGGGCAGGTTGTATTCCATCTGCCAGACGCCCAGGTT
Source organism: Dehalococcoidia bacterium (assembly GCA_965220105.1). Taxonomy (GTDB): domain Bacteria; phylum Chloroflexota; class Dehalococcoidia; order Lucifugimonadales; family UBA3495; genus Bin87. Next base: position 2,549,980 of record OZ244811.1, read on the forward strand.
GCCCAGCAGTTCGTCTATTCTGATGTGGTCAGGGCCGGCGCTGCCGTCGGATCGGCGCGGAGAAGTCTCCTCGCTCCACAGGTAATCGGCGTACAGCTGGCGCAGGGTAACCGCGGCGGCCGGCCAGGGAGTTTCCAGTGGGTCGGCCCCCGGCGGGTCGGCCAGCTGGCGAAAGCGGTCAACGAGACCCGTGACGAATCTCAGGAGACCCTCGGCGAGCATACGTTCCTGCCGGAGGCGGGGGTATTCGTCCTCAATGCGGGAGGAGTTGGGGTCTTCTCCCGATTGCTCCGCGACGAGTTCACGCTGTTTTTCGACGTGAGCGTTGAGGCGGGATTGCCACTGGGCAATCGGGCCGTTGGCCCGCGACTGTTGAGCCAGCCGCAACCAGGCCGCCGTCGGGACCGGGCCGGCCCGGGGCTCAGCAGCTCCGGACTCGTCGGTGGCAGGCGGGTGGTGGCGCACCGGGGCGTTGGTCAGCCAATCGAGAAACTGGTCGCGATCCACGGTAGTGTCGCTGTCGGAACCCACGGCGGCGGCCAGGGCGACCAGGCCCGTCAGCAACCGGCCGGGGAGGGTGTCGGCCAGGGTGCGTCGCTCGAGGCCGGAGAAGGGTATCCCGGCAAAACGCAGCTGTTCCCTCAGCAGGCCGGCGTAGGGGTCGTCCTGCCGGTGGATGATGGCGGTGCGGTGGAAGGGAATCAGGTCGTTGTCGGCCACGATGCGGCGCACCACGGCCCGCACCTCTTCGGCGGGGTCTGGGGCGACCAGTACGGAGAGGGCGCCGGCGTCGGCCTTCTGTTGCAGCGGTTGCGGATGTGGAACGTGGGCTGCGACGGCGTCAGGTTCGAAGATGGCGGCGAGCTCCGCAACGGGTGTGTCTGCGTCCCGGTCGCCGGTCAAGCCGATGATGAAGTGGCACCGCCCGGTGGCAGACAAGATTCGGGCCAATCTTAGTTCGGGGGCGGAGAACCGGCGGGGCAGGTAGTAAATGATGAAGGGTAATTCCCGCCCGGTCCAGTGCGATTCAACAGCGTCGGCTGCCAGGGTGGGCAATTCCCCCCGCGTGTAGTAGCCCTGCCGCCGCAGCAGGATCAGAAATCGGGCGTAGAGTTGTTCGAAATCAAAAGGCGTCGCATCGACAGTAGTAAGGCCGCCCACCAGCGTAGAGCCCGCATCAGGCCCACGTTCCCGCATATCCCGGAACGCCGAGGCCAGGGACTGGTAGAGTCGCCGGCGCCCGGCAGACGACAACTGGAGTGCGCCAGATTCAACCCATTCGGCGGCGACCTGACGCACGGCCCGCGATTCCAGCAGGCGAGTCAAGGGTTTCAGGGGTTCGCCGGTGGGGCTTTGGTTCTGGCGCAGGATGGGCGCGGCCAGGTTAGAGGCCAGACGCCCGCCGGTTTGCACCGTGACGTTCACCACGCCCGGTTCGCCGAGCAGGTGCCGGACCGTCCGGGCGGCGTCCTGGTCGTCCGCGACAACCACGACTTCGGCGAAGGCGTCGTCGACCTTGGCGCGCCGGACGGCCTGCCTGAGGGCGGTCAGGGTCGGCGGCCCAACATCTACGATAGTGATTGACGATCGAAGGGTCATGAGCAGTTATTGTCCGTCATCGCCGGAGAATTGCCGGAGTGGATTGTATCGAGGCTACCATGCCGGGTTGGAGCCTGTCATCGCGCGAATGTCATCAGCGATTTGGTCTGGGCCATGATCGCGATGACTGCTCGAGGCGCCGCCGGACGCGACGTGGCCTGATGGTGTCGGGAAGTGAGGGTCGTGATCAAGGGTTGCGGGATGCGCGAAAGTGCCGGGCGGTTATAATTGCGGTGTTTGCTGGAAGGAGGCGCCACCATGACACAACAAAACATCGCGGAAACGGAACGACTGTGGACATACGACGCCGTTCGCGTCGGGCAATCTGGCGGGGAAACTCAGGTCACGATTGCGGACGCCGACGTGGCCGAGTACGCCGCCTGCGCCCAGAACCCGGACCCACGCTACCGGATGCCATCCGCCGGGGTGGACGCCAGGCCGCTGATGGCGATGCCGACGATGGCGCTGACCTACGCGCCGCTGCTGCGGGAAGAGATTGCCGAGGCCAACGGGTTCGTCGCCCAGGAACGGTCCACGACGGCGCGGCGGCAGACCCCCTTCGCCAAGTGCGAGATTCGCTGGTATCGACCGGTGCACGCCGGAGAGACCATCACCGGCAACCGTCGTGTATACGAAAAGTACGAACGACGGGGCAGCAAATTCGTTACGTTTCGGGTGTCGGCCTTCGGCGAGTCGGGGGCGGTGGTCGCCAGCTACGATTACACCTGCATCTTTGAGTACGTCAGCGGGCAACGGGAGGTTCCGGAGTCGGCGGACGCGGGCGTTACCGCCGACATCGACGCGGTACCGGACCCCGGGCAGTATATGACGTGGGAAAACGCGCGGGCGGGTGCGGCGCTGCCGGGCACCCTGGCGGTGGGCGAAACCACGGAGAATATCCTGCGAAAGAATGCCCAGCGGTTGGCCGGTCGGCCCAGCCCCAGCAACATTCACACCGACGAGGAGTTTGCCCGTCAGAACATTTTCGGCGGGGCAGTCAACGCCGGCCCGGCGACGATGTCGTACGTGGACCGGTTCCTGGGGCTGAATTTCCCCCCGGAGGCGCTCTACAACGGGGGCAATCTGGTGATGCGAGCCATCACGCCCTTCCGGGCCGGCGATGTGGTAACGTTTGCCGGCGAGGTGACCGGGTCGGGCGGCAATCTATATGGTCAACGCAAGGTGCAGTGCCGGATTCGCGGGACGAACCAGCGGGATGAGCTGGTGTGCCTTTCCGACGCCACGTTGACGCTGGGTTAGCCGAATATGAACGCTAGAGAGAGCGCCGAACTCGAAACGCGGGTTCGAGCGGCATTGGAAAAGCTGTCCATCGCCGACTGGGAGTGGATTGAGATTGATCCGCAGTTCGGGGATACCGCCGATTTCTGCGCCCGATACGGGTACGACCTGCCCCACTCCGCCAACACGATAGTGGTTGCCAGCAAACGCGGAGCGGCGGCCTACTCGGCTTGCATCGTACGGGCCTGCGACCGGCTGGACGTGAACCGGCGGGTGCGTCGGCTGATGGGGGTTTCGCGCGCGTCCTTCGCGGCGCCGGAAGAGACCCGCGAGGTAACGGGCATGATGATTGGCGGGGTGACGTGCCTGGCGCTGCCGGACGACTTGCCCATCTACGCCGACCAGCGGCTGCTGGACATGGATTACATCATAGTGGGCGCCGGGAGCCGCTCGGCCAAGCTGAAGATGCCTCCGCAGGAGTTGTCCAAGATACCCAACCTGGAGTTCGTCGAGGGGTTATCGCAGCCGGTGGAGTGATCCCGACTGGTAGAATGGTTGTTTACCGGATTGAACATGACGACCATCAACAACATCGAAGACTTGGCGCGGATCCTGGAGACGCACCCGCATTGGGCCCGCACGCTGCGGGCGCTGGTGCTCAGCGAAGAACTGCTGAATCTTCCCCAGACCATGGCCACCCTCACCGCTACCGTATCTCGCCTGTCCGCATCGGTGGAACAGGTTCAGGCAGGGCAGGATGAGTTGCGCTCCGACGTCACGGTGTTGCAGACCCGACGTGACCGAGCTGAAGGCCGACGTAACCGAGCTGGGTGCCGACGTAACCGAGCTGCGTGCCGGGCAGGACGAGTTGCGGTCCGACGTAATCGGGTTGCGGGTTGGCCAGGATGAGTTGGCGAGTAGACAAACCCGTTTGGAGAGATCGATGGACAGGTTGCGTGACGATTTCGCACTCATAAAAGGCCGCTTCGCGCAAAACCTGGCGGCGGACCAATCGGTAGCCATCGCGTTGCGGATGGGATTGTTTTACCGATCTGCGATGACGCTACGGGAGATGGCGGACCTGCTGCGGGACAACGACACGTCAGACCTGCCGCCAAACGAAATCGATAGTCTCGCGCGAGCCGATCTCATATTCAGCGCGGTGGATGCCAACGACGAGCTTTGGTACGTGGCATTGGAAGCGTCTTACACCGCGGACGAACGCGACACTCGCCGGGCCATGCGAAACGCAGCGTTGTTGAATCGGTTCACGGGTATTCAGGCGCGACCGGTGATTGCCGCCGCATTGATCGATGACCGGATACAAGGTGACGTTGAATCCGGCGCCGTGTTCTGGTACCCGCTCGACGAATCAGAGTTTCGGGCCACCGACTGACGGAACAACGGTAATACGGCCCGTCCGGTAACCGCTCCCGCGGGCTCACCGCCCCTTCGGCTCGGGCAGTCGGTGTTGGGTCATGCCGTTTCCGACGCGGTGTTTGGGCCTTCTACATACTGACCGCAAACCCGCTATAATGGCGGCCAATAGCCGCAACCACCACCGTCGCCGGGTCGGCGTAGCGCCCCCGGGTTGGAGGAAACATGCCCATAATCCAGCGCCCCTACGTTCCACCCGAGGACAAGCCGCCCCAGGAACCGGCATTTCTAAACCCGAACGAGGTCGCGCCGTTGACCGTGAACGCCCCGGCCCCCGCTGCTCCGGCAGAAGCCCCCGGGGTTCTGGACCCTATCACGTTCTATGCTGATTCGTTCCACATATTCAGCAGCCTGTACTCCGCCGTGCTGTTCTTCGGCGAACAGCTGGAGGAGCGGGAACCCCTCCTGAGGTCGCGCATTAAGGTTAGTCCCCAGATGCTGAAAGCCATCGCGGTGCTGGCGTCCAAGCACGTCAAGGACTACGAGGCGGCAGTCGGCCCAATCACGTTGCCCGATCAGGTTTACACCGCCTGGGAGATCGACGACGACGGCCACGGCCATTAGCGGCGACGGATTATCGCCATGACCACTGCCGAAAATCCGGAAGAAGGTAACGAGCGTCGCCACGACCTGATGCCGGCGGATGATCCCGGCGGCGACGGGCCGCCGCTGGCCGAGGACCTGGCGCTGCCGGTGGTCGTTGAACCCAACTTCCACACGGCGGACTTGGGAGACGGGTGGAACTGGCAGCTAACGTCGGCGAGCCAGCCCAACGCAGCGACGTTCCACATCAATCACAGCGACGTGACCCGATCCTTTGCCGGGATGCTGACGCCCGAGGACACCCCCCGGGATGCGCCCTTTGTCATCACCAAAGAAATTCCCATCGTAATCATCGACAGCCTGGACAAGTATTGGGCCGGCGAATCACGGCGGGCGCTGCCGCTGAACGGGCTCCGGGTGCCGGTGGAAGGCGACACCATCGCCGAGGCCAAGTCCAAGCTGGCGGCGGACCTGGCGGCGCAGATACGGTTGCTGCTGCTGTTGTCCCGGGGCGGCACCGAGCTGGCTCCGCAACTCCAGGACAACCTGGTGATGCTCAGCCAGTTCCTGTCGCCGCGCTAGGTTATCCTTTCGAGAAGTTCCCGGTTCGCCAGGTTTTCTGCTCGCTAGGTTTCCTGCAGGAGGGCCTGCACCCGCTCTACGACCGCGTCGAGGTCGACCATTTCGGCGTCGGCATCGGTGCGGCGGCGAACCTCGACCGCCTCCTGGCGCAGGTTGCGGGGGCTGACCACCAGGCGCAACGGCAAGCCGATCAGGTCAGCGTCGTTGAACTTCACGCCGGCGGCGGCATCCTCCCGATCGTCAAACAGCGTTTCGACGCCGGCGGCCCAGAGTTTGTCGTACAGCGCTGCGGCGGACTCGGCCACGCTTTCGTCTGACATGTTCAGTCCCACCAGGTAGACCTGGTAGGGAGCGATGGGAGCGGGGAAGACGATGCCGTGGTCGTCATGATTCTGCTCGATGGTGGCGGCCAGTACCCGGCTGACACCAATGCCGTAGCACCCCATGACGATGGGCTGCTGCTGGCCGTCCTGGTCCAGGTAGTTGGCGCCCAGGGCCTCACTGAAGAAAGTGCCCAGCTTGAAGATATGGCCCACCTCAACGCCGCGAGTAGCCTGCAACTCAGAACCGCAAACGGTGCATAGATGACCCGGTTGAGCCAGAGCTATGTCGGTGAGCAGGTCGGCGTCGAAGTCGCGGGGGTAGTTGGCGTTCAGGAAGTGGGTGTCGGGCCGGTTGGCGCCCACGACGAAGTTGCCGCCGCTGTGGATGGAGGGATCGGCGACGCGTTTGATGCTGGTGATGCCAATGGCGGAAGCCGAGCCGGCCACCAGTCCCGCCGCTGCCACCTCATCATCGTCGGCCAGCCGCAGCTCGTTGCAGTGCAGGGCGTTTTTCAGCTTGACTTCGTTGACCTCCAGGTCGCCGCGGATGGTGACGAACACCACCTCGTTGTCAGCGCAGTAGAAAACGGCCTTGAGGGTCTGGGACTCGGGGACGCCGAGGAACTCGGCCAGGCCGGCGATGGTCTTGATGCCGGGGGTGCTGACGGGCTCCAGGGGCAACGCGTCGGGGATTACCCGGGCGGGGTAGACGCCAGCGGCCTTCTCGGCGTTGGCGGTGTAGCCGCAGTCGGGGCAGGTGATGACGGTGTCCTCGCCGGTGTCGGTGGGGAGCAGGAACTCGTGGGAGTCCTTGCCGCCGATGGCGCCGCTATCGGCGTCGGCCATCAGGACTGGCACGCTACAGCGGCGGAACACGTTGCGATAGGCCTGGGCCATGGCCTGATAGGACACCTCGAGGCCATCCTCGTCGGCGTCGAAAGAGTAGGCGTCCTTCATGGTGAACTCTCGCACGCGCACCAGGCCGGCGCGGGGGCGGGGTTCGTCGCGGAACTTGGTCTGCATCTGGTAGAGGATGACGGGCAGGTCCCGGTAGGACTGCACGTTGCCCTTGACTACGTTGGTCACTACTTCCTCGTGGGTGGGGGCGATGACCATGGGGCGACCCCGGCGGTCTTCCAGAGAAAAGAGGTTGTCGCCGAAGGCGGCGGCCCGGTTGGTCTGCTCCCACAACTCCATGGGCTGGAGCGCGGGCAGACGCAACTCCTGGCTGCCGGCGGCGTCCATCTCCTCGCGGACGATCTGCTCGATTTTGCGGAGGGAGCGCCAGGCCAGCGGCAGATAGGCGTAGACGCCGGAGGCGACCTGCTGGATGAGGCCGGCCCGCAGCATCAGGCGATGGCTGGCGGTTTCGGCCTCGGGGGGGTCGTCGCGAAGGGTGCGGGTAACGAGTCGGGACATGCGCATATTTATGTAGTCACTTCCATTGGCCAGGGGTTGATGACTTCAATGCCGCTGTCGAGGAAATCGTTGATGTTTCGGGTGGCTACTTCGGCGTCATGCACGCGGGCAATGGCGGCAATCTGGCAATCGGAGGGGCTGGTAGGATGCCCCCTCAAGCGTCGATCAGCGTAGATTATGGCATAGGCGCGAGCGGCGACGCTGTCGAAAGGGAGGATGTGGTGGGCAAAGACACTGCGGAGCATCCTTTCGATTTCCGCGGACTTACGGTCTCGACGTCGGCCAGCCGGCATAACGGCGACGCCGTAGCGGAGTTCCGCGTCGGTTATGGCGGTGGTGAACAAATCATCAAGCCGCTGCTGGTTCCACCAAGCCAGGACTGTCGGGTTTGGGGCCGGGTTGGTCAACTCCGACACCACGTTGGTATCAATAATAACCGGCACGGTGCGGCTCAATCGAACATCGGTGGTTCATGCACTTTCTCTCGCATCGGGAGCGTCAATCCCTCGCCGCCGTGCCGCTTAAACCGTTCGTGGATTGCCGTGCCGAGCTTCTTCGGCGGCGGCAGGATCTCCCAGTTAGTAAGGGCAAAGCACAGGATGTTGCGAGCCTCTTCTTCCAACGTGCAGTCGTTGGCAAGTGCGCGGATACGCAGTTCGTCCGCGGCTTCCGCATCCAGGCCCCCTATAGTTATGTTGGCCATCGCCCACCTCCGTCCGCAACGTGGCTGTATTGTAGCACGGGTGGCGTTGCGGTCATTTGGGGCGGCGTTCACTCCAATCGGCCAGCCGTTCCGCAGCGGTGTCAATGTCGCTCTGCTGGTCCGGCTTGTCGCAGACACCCCGGATAAGATTTTTGGCAGCAGATTATGATGACGAAAGGTACAGTACCCTCCGCTGCGTTTTTTATCAAGACTGCTCATAGAATGGATTGAGGGCAACGGCCTGATCATAGTCTGCAATGGCCCCGTCATAATCCTCTTTGCCTGTTTTGGCATCCGACCGGTAGAAGTAAGCCTCATGATCGTCCGGGGCAAGGGCGATCACGCGGTCGTAATCGGCTATGGAACCATCGTAATCTCTCTGGTCACATTTGATGGCGGCTCGCTGGTGGTAGCCCAACGTATCGTTGGGCGCAAGTGCCATGGCTCGATCATAATCGGCTATGGCACCGTCGTAATCGCCCAGATTACGTTTGTCTAAGCCGCGGTCGATGTAAGCCAAGACATTATTGGGGTCAAGGGCAATGACCTGGTTGCAATCCGCAATCGCATCGTCATAATGGCCTTGGCGACTCTTGATAAGACCACGGTTGTGGTAGGCTTCCACGAACTGCTGATCGAGGGCAATTGCCTGGCCATAATCTGCAATCGCTCCGTGGTAATCACGCTTGCGACGCTTGCTTTGGCCCCGGTTGTAATAAGCCACCGCATCGTCGGGGTCAAGGGCGATGGCCCGGTCATAATCCGCAATCGCCCCGTCATAATCGCCTTGGTCACTTTTGGCATTGGCACGGTTGTAGTAGGCCACTGCGTCGCTGGGAGTGAGGGTGATGACTTGGCCATAGTTGGCTATTGTACCCTCACAATCCCCTCTGCACATTTTGGCAATGCTCTGGGCAAGAGCTGTCACCTTCTGCATGACCATATCCGTCCTCTTCCCCTCGTCACTGTTCGCAAGGCCCTCGTTGTTGTGGGTCTTCGCAGACTGTGGATTGAGAGCGTTGGCGAGGTCGAAGTCCTCGGCGGCACCGACTGAGTCACCATTGGATTCTTTAGCTGCACCGCGGATAACGTAGGCATCCGCATAGTTAGGGTTCATGGCAATAGCGCGGTCGAAGTCAGCGATGACTCCTTCATAGTCAGCTTTGAGCATTTTGGCGCTGCCTCGGTTTATGTATGCTAGCTCATGATGAGGGTTGCGAGCGATTTCCCGGTCGTAATCTGCTATGGCGCCGTCGTAATCCCCTTTTCTCTGTTTAATGACGCCCCGGCTGTAGTAGGCCCCCTGAATGTCGTCAGGGTTGAGGGCGATGGCTTGGTCGTAGTCAGCTATGGCGCCGTAGTTATCCCCTTCTCGCGCTTTAGCATCGCCCTGTTTTCTGTAAGCCTCCGCATAGTCGAGGTTAGGGGCGCGTCGAATTCGGTTTAGCAGTGTCTTTAACATCAGATGCCCCCGTCCTTTGGTGAGGATAAAATTGCTCAGTGCTCAGTAAGGAACGACTCGAGGCACCACTCTACCCCATAGCGTTCACGCCCATCATCCCCAGGCGGAATTGCCCGAGGTTGTCGTAGGCGCTGGTGTTGGCCATTGTATGGTTGGCCGGTTCAGAGCTCCGTTGCTGGCTCAACCGGCGGACAGACGCTCGGCATCCCGGATGTAGTCGGCCGTTTCCCGGATGCGGCGTTCGGTTTCGGAGTTGCAGATCCCGTTGTAGAAGCAGGCACCGTGGAGTTGGCTGATGCGACTGTAGTGACGGCCCACCAGGGTTTTGACCTTGGCATCATGTCTGGCAAGGTCGTCCAAGCCATTGGATGAAAGGGCGGTGGTGCCCGGCTCCTCGCCAGTTCGGGCCAGGATAAGGGCGTCGGTGGCCCGTTTGGTGGCGCACCATGCTTTTTCCGCCGTGTCCCGAATGTCTCCTTGCTCCAGCCTATCAATGGCCTGGGAGTGGACTTGGTACGCATCGGCGAAAATCGCGCGGTAGGTTAACGCTTGGGTCATAGGTTTTTTGCCTCGAGGGGTTGTGAGGAGGTCGCGACATCCGGCGGGTTTTTACCCCATGGCGTTTACGTTGGGGAGGCCCAGGCGGAACTGGCCGATGTTGTCGTAGGCGCTGGTGTTGACCATGAAGTGCTGGGCGGCGGCGTTGACGTCGCGCATGCACCGCTGCAACACCCGGTCGTTGTAGATGGCGCTGCCGCCGCCGTAGCGGAAGGCGGCGGTCGTTACCTGGCAGGCCACGTCGGTGGCGTAGGCGCAGGCCCCCCGCAGGCGTAGCTGGGTCTCCAAATCGGGGCGCTCCTGGCGGAGGCAGATTTCCCAGGCGTCTGCCAGCACCTCACGGCACAGGGCGCGGGCGGCCCGGAGCTGCTGGTCGCACCGGCCCAGGTCGTGCTGCAACGCGCCGCGGTTGGCGATGGGCGAGGTCAGATAGCCACGCTGGTAGGAACCGGCCTGGAGGGCGATTTCGTCCAGGGCGCGGCGGGGTACACCAACCTAAAAGGCAACTTTTTGTTGATACCTTTCCACTCCCACGGATAAGACGCAACGCCAAAACTCCTGCAAGCAGCAGAGAATCTACCGGCAACAGTCACAACACATCCCCGAAGAGACCACCGAGAACGCAACGAAAAGTCCAGGCACCCAGCCATCCCACCAAACAGACTACTCCAAAACCGGGCCATGGCCCACAGTCCACGACAAAAGACAAACCCGCTAACAAAAAACCGAGCACCAAAAGGGCAACGATCGGAGAACGCCGACAGTACGACCGAGCCAGAGACCAACAGCCGGAACGCAAAGAAGCCAACCGCCGCCGTACGGCAGAAAACCGCAAGAACGAATAGCACTCGGACTTTGCGTCGGATGCGGCAAACCGGCAGTGCCTGGACAAACACGCTGCGCAGCCTGTGCCAGGGACCACCGTAAGACCCACAACCGAGCAGTCGCCAAGCGCCAAGCAATGGCTGAACAAACCGCTCCCGGGGCAGAAGACCAAACCTGCTGATAGCCTTCAACGTCAGCCCCGAGGACTACCGGGCCAGCAACGGCTACATCATCTCCGAGCAAGGCAAGCCACCCGATTTCGTGCTGGAAGTGGCCTCAGAGAGCACAGCCAGCATCGACACCGGCGCCAAGCGCGACGACTGCGCTACCCTGGCCATCCCCGAATACTGGCGGTTCGACAAAACCGGCCAATACCACGGCGCCAAGTTGGCCAGCGACAGGCTGGTCGAGGGTCACTACGAACCCATTCCCCTCGAAAAGCCGCAAACGGAGAAGAAGTACGAGCTGCGCCTAATCCTGCTCGATTGCCGACCTGAGGCTTAATTCGTCCACGATGGTCGTCGTAAACGCGCTAACTGCGCATACTCGACCGAGCAAGTCGACGACGCGCTCCTTGTGGTCCGCGAAACGGTAGGTGTTGAAACGCTCGCGGATCGTTGGGTCGCGGGGCTTGCGCTCCTTGTACTGGTCGAGGACCCATTCCAGGGCCGAACGGCTGCCCAGGCAGTATTCCCATGCTTCGGCAGGGACGCCGGTAAGCGTCGTCTGCTCATCCAGAGTGATGACGTTGCGTTCCTTGTCAGGATAAACACCTTAAAGCCACAACTTTTTATTGACACAATATTTATACCCAAGCGCACCCGCAAACGGATGAAATCCGGCCCAAGCCGGAAATCAACTCGGCCGAGCCAGAAGAAATCCGCCCACGCACCGAAACCACAGCCGTCAACGCGCAAACAAAAACCAGCCCTTACACGGCAGGAACGCAAGGAACAAGGGCTGTGCCGCTGCGGCCAAGCAGCCGTACAGGGGCAAACTCGTTGTGCCGAGTGCGCCGAGAAACATCGCGAATGGAACCGGCAGAACTCCGAGAACCGACGAAGGGCGAAAGGCATAAAACCCCGCCCTCGGATCAGTGCAGAATTAATCGAGCAGATCCAGAAAGCGATCGCCGACCAAGAGACCCGAGGAGCAAGCCAGACACCCAAGAGAGTGTGCAGCGAAGCGTACAAGAAGAAGAACCAACAGCATTGAGCGCAAGTCTGTGCGGAGCGCAAATCACTCGGCCTCTGCATCCAATGCGCCAAACCAAGCCTTGCAGGCCAAGTCCGCTGTGCTGACTGCGTACTCAAACACCGCCAGTACGAACGGCGCAGCAGAGTGAAGACCAAACTCACTGCTGAAAAATAGAGGCAACAGGGGCGCCGCAACCACACGATTACAACACGTCCTCAATATCCAACACCCTGCACAGCTCAATGCCGGACGTGGAACCATCAAACCGAGAAAATTGATTCTCAGCCGCAAGGGCTTCGATTCTGGGTCGGGCGGCCGCCCCAGCCCCATCTTTCCCGACGGCACGACCTTTTCGTTGCCGATACCCTCCGGCGATGAGGAGGCGTTCGAAGACCTTCAACACGGCGACGTCGACATCGCGAGCGTTGTAACCGGAGTCACCAACGGGCGCATGAGCGGCCAGAACCTAATCCACCTGGACCCCGACCTCAACTTCGACACCTACCGGTACCGGAAAGAACGAGCCGGCTGGCAGGAATGGCGGGGAATGCTTGGCCAAGCTGGCATCGCGCAGAGTCATCTCAACAACCAAGGCGTCGGCAGCGGCGATGTCTTCCTGTTCTTCGGCCTCTACCCCAGAGTTGAGAAAACTGCCCAAAGCTGGCGCTTTGTCAGAGGAGCGCCGGAACTGCACGTCCTGTGGGGCTGGCTGCAAGTCGACCAGAAGTATCGGGTCGCCGACATTGGGCCAAGTGAACTCGCCTAGGCACGCCATCATCCGCACATCGCCCGCGACTACCGCGACGACAAGAACACGGTCTATGCAGCGTCAATGAAGCTTGAACTGGGCGGTGAGGATGACCGATGCGATGTCGCAGGATGGGGATTGTTTCCTAAACTAAAGCCAAGGTGGGATGTACATTTAAGTGGCGATGATGATCAGCTGGGGTTAAGCCCGTGAATCCCTCTCATCCGTACTTGGAGAACGACCCGGCTCCGTCGTTTGACCCCCACCATCTGCGCATTTCACCTTGGCTTTAGTTTAGTATTACAGTCGCGCTTTGCAGAAAGGACTCATGCCGCTGACCGTGCCCGCAGTTAGACGGCTGTTATGCAGGTAGCTGTGACTACTTTATGAGAGCGTTGACCTGCCTATATGGTAGCCGCGGTGGGGCCAGCGGCATCAAGCCCGAGCCTTGGAATCCGTTACCAGAGACACTTTCAGAGGCCCTCAATTCAAGCGCGGCTGTAATACTAGGTTCGATCAACGACTGGTCCTGACCAACCACAACGGTGCGGGCGTTTCACATTGGCGGCTCCCGCGGTGGTTCTATCCCGACGGCAATAAGCCGCCGTTGACCTACCATCCCGTCACCCGTCGGATACCTCCAGGTTTGGACCGAGGCAACCACCGAGTTTGATCAACCATCCCTTCTGGCCACTGCACGGTTTTCCTGGAACGACCATTCCGAAGAGGGACTGGCAATTCATCGAGAGCTCGCCCAAAAACTGTTCAATATCCTCCACTGAAACAGTTTCATTCATACGCCAATTCCCGGTAAGTGAATCAAAACACTCCGCGCTGCAGCATCCACTTCACACTGTAATCGAGTTTGACACAAGTAGGCAGGCCAATAATTTCAGCGGCTGAGTGCCAGAATGTGCTGTTTGTCCCACCCTCCTCCGTGGCGTAGTACAATCCGCAGCGAATACTCTCCGTTAGGAACACTGAGTTGAACACGCTGACCGCCATCAACATCCAGCCGGGCCAGATCGTATCTGGCCCGCTGTTCAATGAGCCGATGCAGGTCGAAACCGTGAAACCTAATGGCTCGAACTCTTGGACCCTTGGCTTAGTGGGTCAAAATTCGGGTCAGTTCAGCCGGGTTACGCTGAACTCAGACGAAATCAACGGCCTTGCCGTCACGGAAGCCTCCCCGTCATACGACGGAGACGGTGAACTGTTGAGGCTGGCCCTTCAGGCCCATGCCCTAGGCATCGCGTACGAATTCGACCCGTACTTCGCCCTGTCGGTTTCGAAGGTCGACCCGTTACCGCACCAACTGGAAGCCGTCTACGGCTACCTGCTGAAATTGCCCAGCGTACGTTTTCTGTTGGCCGACGACGCTGGCGCTGGTAAAACCATCATGGCCGGCCTACTTATCCGCGAGCTGAAGCTGCGCGGCCTGATCGAACGCATCGCAGTAGTCTGCCCGGCCAACCTTGCGTTCCAGTGGCAACGGGAACTCCAAGAGAAATTCGAAGAAACATTCTTCGTCCTCAAAGGCAGCGACATCCGCAACCAGTTCGGCGCCAACGAATGGCAGGAACGAAACCAGGTAATAACCTCGCTCGACTTGGCGAAGCGAGACGACATCCTGCCAGGACTGCAACAGGTACGCTGGGACCTAGTGATCATTGACGAGGCCCACCGGATGTCCGCCCGGGACGAAAGCCACAAGAGTCAGCGCTACCGGCTGGGCGAAATCCTGAGGGACAGCGCCGACCATTTCCTGCTGTTGACTGCCACACCCCACAAGGGAGACCCGCAGAACTTCACACTGTTCCTGCAACTGCTGGACCAAGACGCTTACGCCGACGTCAAGTCCATAGGCAAGGCAATGCAGGAACGGCGCGCGCCCTTCTACCTTCGCCGCACCAAAGAGGCGATGGTTTATTTCCCTGAACGCCAAGCGGACGGCGAATGGGCTGCCCAGCCTGTGTTCACCAAACGCATCACTCACACTGCGAGTTTTGACATTGCCGGAGCCGAACTGGAGTTGTACAAAGCCATCTCCCGGTTCGTCAAGCGGCAAAGCGCCCGCGCTGCCGAGCAAGGCGACACCGCACGAGCCCGCGCGGTGGGATTCCTGATGGCGCTATACCAACGGCGCCTAGCCTCCAGTAGCCGCGCAATACGACGCTCGCTGGATAACCGGGCAATGCGCCTAGAAGGCCAGCTCCAAGACGCGCAGACTCTGGCCGCTACCGTGCCCCCTATCCTGCCCGACCTTGAAGACTTCGAGGAAATGGAGGAATCGGACCGCATCCGCCTAGAAAACCTGCTCGACGCGATCACACTCGCCAACAATGCGGACGAAGCCCGCAGAGAAATCACCGAACTCAGAGAGTTCGCCCAGCAGGCCCAAGCCGTGTCCGACGCCGGCGAAGAATCCAAACTCAGCAGGCTCCGAGAAATCCTGCACGAACAGGGTTTCTTCTCAGACCCCGAACAACGGCTCCTGATTTTCACCGAGTTCAAGGACACCCTTGATTATCTGGTGGAACACCTCACCTCCTGGGGCTTCAGGGTCGGACAAATCCACGGCGGGATGCGTCCCGGTGGGCGAGAAGAGCCAGGGACTCGACTCTACGTGGAGCAACAGTTCCGCGACGGGGAAATCCAGGTGCTGGTCGCTACGGAAGCCGCCGGTGAAGGCATCAACCTGCAGTGTTGCCACTTCTTGTTCAATTTCGACATCCCATGGAACCCAAACAGGTTGGAACAACGCATGGGCCGCATCCATCGGTACGGACAACTCCATGATTGCCTGATTTTCAACTTTGTGGCTGCCAACACCATCGAGGGCAAAGTGCTGCAACGGCTGCTGGCCAAGCTCCAAGAAATTCGGGATGCGCTGGACGACGACGCAGTTTTCAACGTGGTGGGAGAAATTTTACCGGCCACTCAGGTGGAGCAGGTGTTTCGAGACTACTACGCCGGAAAACTGGGCGAACCCGACCTCGAAGATCGGCTGCTGCGCGACATCGACGAAAACCGTTTTCGGGATATCTGCCAGACCGCATTGGAAGGATTGGCCACACGGCAGATCAATCTCGACATGCTGGTGGAACGGCGTGCCCAAGCCCAAGAGCGGAGAATGGTACCTGAAAGGATCGCCCGTTTCATCAGCGACAGCGCTCCACATGCCCGGCTACCCCTCAGTCCCGTACGGAACCTTCCCCACACCTTTGACGCAGGGCGCACTCCACCCTCTTTGCGTCAGTACAGCCGACAAGCCAACGGAATCGCCTCCAATTACGGCCGGCTATCCACACACCGTGAAACGGCCGAAGCGAACAACCTGGAATGGATTACGCCCGGCCACGCGTTGTTTGAGGCCCTCCGCCGCCACAGCCTGTTGCTGGGACAGGAAACCTTCGCAAGCGGAGCCTGTTTCCATTCGCTTCAGCACCAAGAACCAGCACGGCTGGACTTCTACCGCGCTCGCGTGGTAGACGGCAGGGGCAGGACCGTCCATGAACGGCTTTTCGTGGTGGAACTCACCGCAGCAGGCGAACCCCGGTTGGCGGGCCCAGACATCTTGGGCAATCTAACGCCCGCCGTCCCACCCGCCGATTTGCCGACTGTAGCTGAACTACCAGAAGCCGACGGATGGCTGCACGGAACAGCATTGCGCTCGTTCCTAGAGGAAACACGCGTTGAACGCACCACTGAAGTGGACCGGATCGCCGACCACGTGGAACTTTCCCTGACCGAGCTATTGATGAGAGCCGACACAGAGGTAGGCCACGCCACGGAAGCGAAAGAAGAAGGCATCACCGGCGCCGAGGGACGGCTGGCTCAAGCCGAGACCCGTTACGACGAACTTTACGCACGACGTGAACGCCGCCGTGCGGACCTCAACCGTGAACGGTCAGTGAGCCTCCAAGGTGTGGAGCGACTGACGACCGTCTTGGCACTTCCCCACCCAGAACGTGAATCTCCAGGAATCGGCAACCTGCACCCCAACGCGGAAACCGAAATGACAGCGATGCGTGTTGTCATGGACCACGAAACAGCCCGCGGCTGCCAAGTGTACGACGTGCACGAACAGAACCTAGGTTACGACGTAACCAGCCTCGACCTGAAGTCCGGAGAACTACGCCTGATCGAAGTCAAGGGCTTGGCCGCCGCCACTGGCGATATTTTGCTGACGCCCAACGAACGTCGTGTCGCCGAAGACCGGCCCGAATGCTATTGGCTGTACATAGTCACCAACTGCGCAGACACGCCCCAGTTGCAGGAACCGGTAGATAATCCTGCCAGGTTCCCGTGGCACGAAGAAAGCAAGATCCAGCACTACCGGTTGAGCGTCAACGCGATGACCCAACCCGTGGAAACGCCCGACCAGCAGCAAACTCCGGTCCTGAGATAAGATGATCCCAAAAGAATGCAAACGGCTTGCCGAGGTGGACTTCCCCATTGCCGAGGTTTCCCGACACGCTTTACGGGAAAAACTCATCAGGCCAGGACATCCCTCTACCCTGCACCAGTGGTGGGCACGCCGACCTTTGGGGTCGTCACGGGCAATACTACTCGCCCTACTGCTACCCGACCCTTGCGATTCACAATGCCCAGACGATTTCAGGACGGAAGCTCGAACCACCCTACTGAATATGCTGGGACGTCCAGCCCGTTGGGACAACCAACTGCTTACCGACGCCGGATTGCAGCAAGCACTATTGACCTTCATTGCCGATTTCGCCAATTGGGACAACGCCGACCATCCGACATTCCTTACGACCAGCCGCGAACTGATACGGGCCGCCCACCCTGGAGAAACACCGCTGGTGGTTGACCCATTCGCCGGAGGTGGCTCGATTCCCCTAGAAGCATTGCGTCTCGGCTGTGACGCTTACGCCAGTGACCTCAACCCAGTGGCTTGCCTGATCCTCAAGGTGTTGCTGGAAGACATCCCCCGCCACGGGCCACAACTGGCCGACGAACTACGGAAGGCAGGCACCCAATTAAAGGCACAAGCCGACCAAGAACTGGCCAACCTGTATCCCAAAGACCCCGACGGTGCTGCACCCATCGCTTACCTGTGGGCCCGCACCGTACGTTGTGAAACCCCCAACTGCGGCGCGGAGCTCCCGCTGATCCGCTCTATGTGGCTATGCAAGAAAACCAAGAGAAAATGGGCTTTACGCGCCAAAGTCGAACGGCCCGACAATGCTCCACCAAAAGTTGAGATAGAAATATTCACACCCAGTTCAAATCGTGAAGTATCCAACGGTACCGTCGCAGGTGGCAAAGCCACATGCCCGTGTTGCCGTACCGTAATGCCGCCGGCACGGGTCCGATCCCAAATCGCATCTCAGCGCGGCGGAGCAGACGCCGAGTTTGATACGCAGGGTAACCGAACTGGTGGAGCCCTGTTGACAGCAGTGGTTACAACCAAATCAGGAAGACCCGGACGTAACTACCGCAAACCCACGGACACCGATTACGCCGCCGCTTGGAAAGCACAAACGCAGGTGGCGACGTTGATTAAAGAGTGGGAGAGCAACCAGCAACAAGGCCTTTGCCCGATCCCTGACGAGCCCATCAACCCCGTGCGGCCCTCGCCAAGCGCCCGTGGACTATCCGCCGTCACACGCTACGGAATGTACAACTTCGGAGATCTGTTTACGGCAAGGCAAAAAGTAGCATTGAACCAGTTGGTCGGTTTGACCGCAGGCCTACCACCCGGCATACAACAAACGATATTCGGACTGCTCATTAGCAAAACGGCCGACGGGAACAACTCGCTGGCGCGTTGGCTGACCGACTCAGAAAGTTCGGTCAACCTATTTTCTAGGCAAGCAATCCCATTCGTTTGGGATTTCTGCGAATCCACTCCGGCTAGTACAGCACGCGGCGTGTTCTTTGCAAGCGTAGATGCCACCTGCAAAGTGATTGACCGCCTGCAAATCACTTCACCTAGCCTAGTGCAACAAGCGGACGCTACAGAACTCTCGTTACCGAGCGAATCGACAAGCGTATGGTTCACGGATCCTCCATATTACGGCGAGATCCCCTACGCTGATTTGTCAGACTTTTTCCTCGTTTGGCTCAAACGCGCGCTGCCAAACCACGACTTGCTCCGTGATCCGTTTGACTCAACTAACGAACTGTCTCCCAAGCAACAGGAGTGTGTCTGGAACCAATCCTATGAGTACGATGGTCGTCCCAAAGACGCAAAATTTTTCGAAGCAACGATTACGAAGGCGTTCCAAGAAAGCCGTCGGATTCTCTCTGAGGACGGCATAGGAGCAGTGGTCTTTGCACATCAGAGCACAGACGGATGGGAAGCTTTCCTGAACGGACTAATCCAGTCTGGTTGGACAGCCACGGCTTCGTGGCCAATAGCCACCGAGATGGCCTCTCGAGTACGTGCCCGAGACAGTGCATCACTGGCTACAAGCATTCACTTAGTTTGCCGCCCGCGACCGATAGATGCACAAGTGGGCGACTGGTCCGACGTGTTGCGCGAACTGCCAGTTCGAGTAAGCGATTGGATGGAACGGCTGCAAAGCGAAGGGATCAAAGGGGCCGACCTCGTGTTCGCCTGCGTCGGGCCAGCTCTGGAGATTTTTAGTCGCTACTCCCGCGTGGAAACGGCGGCCGGCAACGAAGTACGATTGCCCGAATACTTGGAAAAGGTATGGGAAGTCGTAGGACGCACCGCTTTGGAGAGGGTGCTGGGCACCGCGGAGGCTCAGGCACGCAACGGTGCAATCGGCGCATTGGAAGAGGACGCACGCCTGACTGCTCTGTTCTTGTGGACCATGCAGAGCTCGGGAGAGGAATACGCGGAGTCCAGCGACCAATCGGCCGCCGCCGATGACGACGCCGAATCCGGCAACAATGCCGGCGAACGTCAGAAGAAAGGCTACAAGATGCCGTTCGACGTAGCCCGCCGGTTCGCCCAACCGTTGGGCATCCACCTAGAAGAATGGAAATCCCGCATCATTGACATAGACAAGGGGATTGTGCGGCTGCTACCAGTGTCGGAACGTAACAACCAACTGTTGGGCAAAGACGAAAACGACCCATTACTTGATGAAATTGAGACCTCTGCTGCAACATCGTTGCAGCCAAGCCTGTTTCCAGATCAGGCACCTCTGCCACGTAGTAGGTCACAGAGAGTGCCAGCAGTCCAAGGAATGGAACCGGAACCTGCGGGATCACAAACTGGCCAACGTAGTCTAACCACGCTAGATCGCGTGCACATGGCGATGTTGTACCAAGCTGCGGGGCGTAGTGGAGCGTTACGGGCCTTGCTGCAGTCCGAACAGGAACGCGGCACATACTTCGTAAGGCTGGCTAACGCCCTGTCCGCCTTGTACCCGTCGGGCAGCTCCGAAAAGCGGCTGCTGGACGCGATGTTGCTGGCCATGCCGAGATAACCCTCGATGTCGCAAATTCAGGAGTCAAAGTCATGCCTTTGGAACCTTGGTACAGAGTCGTAACGGCCCGCCCGGAGGTACGGGAAGGCCGTTCGTTCAGTCCAGACGAGTTCGCCATCGCCTTGGAACAGGTAGTAGCTGGAACCGCACCGGCGGACTACTCACACCCGGCCCAGTTCTTCTCCCGCACCTGCTTCACCAGAGCTTTGACCGAACACAGCGGGATGGTGTTACGTCGCTTGGATGGCCAGACGGAGAGAACCGCTCCGGCACTGTCACTGGTAACCCAGTTTGGGGGCGGAAAGACCCACACTCTAACTGCGCTGTACCACTTGGCCAACGCCGGTGCAGACGCTTCGCAGTTCACCGGCGTAACCAGCTTGCTGGACGCAGCCGGCATCAGTACCGCACCGTCTGCACGGGTAGGAGTATTCGTTGGCAACGCGTGGGACCCGTCTGAAGGACGAGAAACACCCTGGATTGACCTCGCCAGACAGCTGGCTGGCGCCGAAGGCGTGGAAGCACTGGGACCAGCAGCAATGGACGTCCCACCAGGTACTGATGCCATCGGCAGAATGTTCCAAAAGGCGAACGCACCAGTGTTACTACTGTTCGACGAGGTACTGAACTTCCTGAACCGACACCGGAACATGGCTGAGCCGTTCTACGCCTTCTTGCAAAACCTCACAGTAGCAGTCACCGGCGCGAACCGTACCGTTGCGGTCATCAGCCTGCCACGAAGCCAAGTAGAAATGACCGAGTGGGACCAGGAATGGCAGGAGCGCATCACCAAAGTTGTGAACCGGGTAGCCCAAGACCTCATCGCCAACGATGAAGCGGAAATCAGCGAAGTAGTCCGCCGCCGGCTGTTCGAGGACCTGGGCAACGAGCGCACACGCAATAAGGTCGCCAAGACCTACTCCGATTGGTGCTTCGAGCGCAACGTGCGGCTGCCCGCCGAATGGACGGCAGTAGACAGTGCCGCCACTGACGCGAAAGCTCGGGAGTTCCTGCGCAGTCGCTTCGAAGCATGCTACCCCTTCCATCCATCCACCCTCTCCGTGTTCCAGCGCAAATGGCGTGCCGTTCCCCAGTTCCAGCAGACACGCGGCGCGTTGGCCATGCTGGCACAATGGATCTCATGGGCCTCCCGAGAGCAGTTCAAGCAAGCGCGCAACGAGCCGCTGATCACGCTGGGCTCGGCACCATTGCACATCCCGACTTTCCGCGCGGAGCTACTGGGGCAGCTAGGCGAGCAACGCCTAGACGCTGCCATCGCGGCGGACATTGCAGGCGACATGGCACACGTCCAGTCCTTGGACGCAGACACCACGGGCCCCCTAAGGGGTATCCACAGACGGGTCGGAGCCGTCATACTATTCGAATCCTCGGGTGGGCAGGTGGACAAAGTAGCCACCCTACCTGAGCTCAGGTTCGCCCTCGGGGAGACGGACGTAGAAACGACGACCATCGACAACGCGGCTGCCGCGCTCGAGTCCGCAGCTTTCTTCATCCGTAAGGTTGGTGCTGACGGTTACCGCATCCACCACCAAGCGACGTTGCGCAAGGTCGCCAGCGACCGTCGAGCCGCACTGGACGAAGAAAACGAAATCAAGCCCGCGATGCGTCAACTGATCCGAGAAGAGTTCAGCAAAGGCAATGAAATAGCCATCGCGCCGTTCCCGGAGGATGGCGCTGCCGTACCCGACTCGCGAAGGCTGACCACAGTGGTAATGGATCCGACAACGGAATGGGACGACGGAGGGCGCACACGCGAAAGGATCAGCCAATGGACGCGAGAACGCGGCAACACTTCCAGACTCCACCCAGGCGCTTTGGTGTGGTCCGTCAAAAAACCCGGGCGCGAACTGCGCGACAGCATAGCCGAACTCCTAGCTTGGCAACGTGTAGCCCGCGACATTGACGAAGGGCTTTTAGGCAGCGAGTTCACCGACGCCAACCGCGGCGAGGTACAAGCCAAGGTCAGAGAAGCGAACCGCGACGCCCGCGAAGAGGTTTGGGCCAGCTACCGCTTTGCCGCGCTGCTCGACAACCAAGCCGACGACGGCCTAAAGGTGATCGACCTTGGGATTGGACACGCCGGAAACGGGAACACCCTAGGCGCCCGCGTCGTCGCCGCGCTGAAGTCCGAAGCTCTGCTCAGTGACACTGTCTCGGCAGGGCACATTGGACGCCATTGGCCTCCAGCGTTCGAAGAAAGCGGAGCTTGGCCACTCAGCAGCCTGAGACAAAGTTTCCTGAACGGCGCACTTACTCGCTTGCCAGATCCCGACAGCGTCCTTCAGGGGAAAATCCCCGAATTCGTGCAGCTGGGCGAATTCGCTTTGGCATCCGGCGAGATGGTCGGTGGCGGATACGAGCGCATCTGGTACGGAGAAGTGGTTCCTGCCGAAGAGGTCGCCTTCGAAAACGGAGTATTCCTGCTGACCAAGGTCAAGGCCGAAGAACTCCGGCGTAAAACGACCGTCATCGAACCTCCAGAACCGCCACCAGGCCCAACCGGCGGCGATGACTGGAGAGGAGACCCAGTCGGCCCAGAGCCTACACCCGACCCACCCGAACCCGTACCTCCACCCGCTGGCCAAAAAGCCACGCTGTCGCTCACGGGATCGGTGCCGCGTGAATCCTGGAACCGGGTAGGAACTAGGCTGTTACCAAAACTACAGGGCAGCGAGGACATCAGCGTAAAGGTTGAATTGTCCGCCAGCGTCGGCGCGGAACAAGCACAAAACATGGCAGCCGAACTACGCCAAGCCTTGGAGGACTTAGGATTGAACTGGCAAGTCAACATCAGTGGGACATGACGGTAGTGCCACTGACCTGCAATCAGCCCACACCGCCGTCCAAGGCAACATCTTCTGGCTTACCTACATACGAGACGCCGAATCCCTTGACGCCTGACAACACGCGGTGAGACGGCCCGTTCTACTGAGGCCGTGAGAGCAATCAAATTAGTCAGCGTGATGGTCCCGCCCGTGTTGGCGCTGGCGTGCGGCACCGGAGCACCGAGCGACGAAACGCTCGGCAGGCAGGACCACATCCCGACACCCGACCGGTCACAGATCCAGGTCATTGACCGAGAGTTGCCGGCGGGTCTGACGGACCCCGCAGCCAGCGCCGCGTACGACCAAGGCTACTCGCACATGCGCGAGGCATCCTGGTTCGCCGCCATTGCGGCCTACGACGAAGCGATTCGTCTACAGCCCGAAGTCACCGGACTATACGAGGCCAGAGGCACCGCTTACATGTACGCCGGCTAGCACGACGCACTAGCGGATTACAGCCACGCCATCGAACTGGAACCGACTGACGCCGGACTCTGGCGCCGCCGCTCACACGCCTACACCATTGCGCCGACACCTCAACCAGAAATGGGAGTAGAGGAAGCGACCCGCGCGAAAGAACTGGACCCTCACCACCCGATGGGGTACGGCCACCGTGCGATAGCCCTTACCCAGCTGCCGACGCCGGATTGGGAGAACGCCCTGGCAGACATGGACCGGCACATTGAGCTGTTCCCGCGCCACGACCCGGAAGCGTACGACTTGCGTGCGTGGGTCCACGACAACCTGGGAAACCACGAGGCAGCCGAGCAGGACCGAAAATTGGCTCGCTGACCAACGGCGACGCCGACCGCCGCCGACCAAAGGGCCGGCCGGTTTTGCATTCAGTCACCGGACGAAGACACCATCACGCCTTTGCTTCTCCAGCACATCGCGACCACGGTTTTCGTACTGACGCCGCCTACTTGAACAATCCTACTATTGACGTGATACTACCGTGGCACCAGACCTACGATGTCCCCGCTTACCGTTCAGACGGGCTTGCCTGTAATGGTGCGCCGCTTACAGTAATTGCCAACCCAGGATACCAAATGCTGGATTTGAACGATTTGGGTTTGGGAAACCACCCCGGTATTTCAACGCGGAAAGGCTCCGAACTAGCTGAGGCTGGTGCAGTCTGCTTAGAGGAACGTGGCCATCATCAAGGCATACCCCTTGCGGTCCAAGGCGCCTTCAACCGCAACTACCCTTTGGCTTGGACACCAGTGACACCACAAGTCCACCGAACGTGGGAAGACCAGGAAGAAGCGACGGAGGACGGCGCTGCCTGTATCGCCGCTTTGCTCGCTGACCGGGAGATTGGGCAGACCGTCATCCTACGTGCCCGTAAGAGCACCGCACAACAACCCACCGGTTTTGATTATTGGTTGGGCGATGGTAATATCGCGGAAATGTCGGAAGCGGAGCGTAAAGCAACGGAATCACTAACCCGTTTGTTTGAAGACAATAACCTAGTGGCTAGAACAAGATTAGAAGTATCTGGGATTCGTAATGGCGATGACGCGGCGGTCCAACGGAGGGTCCAGCGTAAATTAAGCCAAATGGACCGGTCCGATACGTTGGGACTGCCTGCCTATGCAATTGTAATTGAATTTGGGCGGCCGCTCGCCGAGGTCCGAAGAAAATGAGTGGTGTTCGCGATTATCACGACATAGCCATGGAGTTCGCCGACATCGGGCTTAGGAATCGGGCGCGTGGGAACGCGGAACGTGCGTTGGCATATTTCGAACAGGCATTGGATTTTGAACTGGAGGCCATCTCTGAACTCAGTGATTCTGACGGGTTAGCTTGGTCAATATTGCACCGTAGCGCGGGCACCTTGGCCTTGGACTGCAGGCGATTCCGCCAAGCAGAGCAGATCACAACCCGTGCGCTCGCTGGCGAGCCACATCCTGAAATCGCAGAAGAATTGCGCGACCTGCTGGCCCAAATCTACTTCCAACGGCATTTAGATTTGAAAGGCGTTGTTTTACAAGATGATGAGCTACAGTTGAGCCTCTCTGGACAAGAAGTAGGTAGCGGCATTGTGCACTACAGGGAAATATATGAGCGCATAGATAATACGTCCAAGCTAATTTATCGAACCGTAGAGCGCAACCACAAACGCCCTTTCCGAGAACGGGGCCAGCTGCCACGGAATATTCGCGACGATTATCAACCTCTTGTTTCTGTACCCAGGAGCGGGAGCTTCACAGTTACGATGAAATTTGGTAGTCCTGTCCAGCTAGTTCAGCCACTCCTGCCGGGGATACTCGATACCGCTTCCATTCTCGATGAGCTGATGGACCTATTAGTCTTGATCAACAGCTCTCGCCTCGACGAAATACAGCGACGAATACCCGACCCGAACTACCTAAGAAATTTCTTTGGGTTGGCAAGGAAGATAGCTCCCGATGGCGAGCGGGTCAATCAAGTAGGATTCACCGTCACTCGTGGTGGAGAACAACGGTCCATTGAGTTGACGATGCCCGCTTCGGAGATCCTAGTCCCGCCTCCCCCTGACGCACCAGAATCTCCGTCCGAACCGATTGAAATACGTGGGATCCTGCGCTTTGCGGATGCAGTACGCGACGAAGAAAATGTCATCCAAGTGGTCGATGGTGGTCGAGCTTTCACCATACGCGTACCACAAGGATTAATGAACGACATCGTACGTCCTATGTGGGATTTTCGTGTTGTTGTGCAAGCTATACAGTCAGGAAACGACATCACTCTGAACGATATACGACTGGATGAACGGAATTGATCTACGGCTAGTCCGGTGCCACCCGAAAACCACCAGACCAGTTGTTCCCGGGGATCAATAGCAATTTCTCTAGCGCTGTCCAACCGGACATCCATCACTGTGCCGGCGCCGACCAGCCTGACAGCAACCCTCAACTCCAACGGCTCGATAACCCTCAGCCGGAACGCGCCCAATGACGGCTCGGTGATCAGCTATCAGGTGTTGCGCCGCAGGCTCCAGAAAGGTGAGGGTGCCCTCACTGTTTACGTTTCCGACACAGGCAGTACCGCGACCACCTGCACGGACACCGGCACCGATGTAAACGGCGGCGGTAAAGTAGACCACGTGGGCGGCTTGGTCGCCGACAGCCCCAGTGGTACGTCTTGCCGCCGCCCTTGACAGAATTCGGGATATTCCAACGCAACTGCCTGCGATCAAATGGCCCATAGGACGCTCTCAAGTACCAAAAGGGCAGGAGGGGAATACTCCAGCAGACCTAAAACGCACCAGGGATCGTCTACGGCGGAAACTCAGCCCTTCTCCAGTGCCTGAGCCGCCACTAACCGACGGCAGGGCAAAAACGACCCACGATGGGCGGCTCGATTGAGCCGCCTTTTTGCTGCCCCAAGAGGACGGCACAGTAGGCCAAACAGCCCGCCAGAGCACGTTGCCGACCAGCTTGGCACACCAAGGGCCCAGAGGCGCAACAGCTCGACAGCGCCACCCTGAACGCACCCACCAACCCGAAGGAAACGAACTCCATCAGCACCGGAGACCACCATGCCGAACACCACACGAGGCGTCGGACTGTTCACCGCCGAAAACATCGTGGCAGTAATTAGAGCAATCCCCGAAAGCGACGGAACGTACCGAGACGTCGCCCGTAAGGCCGAGCAGTACGGCGGCACCGTCCACTACCACACCATTTCGAACTGGGTCAGCCACGGCCGGACACTCGAGATCCTCGAACGGACCTGCGAGTGCGGCAACGACAAGATGCTGCTGCCGGACGGGAAGCTGGGCAACACCTGCCAAGAGTGCCAAGACTTGGACGCACGGCAACGGCGCCGGCGGACAGCATGAAAGCACCTACTGGCGACCAGTTCCGTCGTACAGTCGCCACTGCCGGCGTTCAACAGGCCCCCGGCGCTCTCAAGTACCAAAGGGCAGGAAACAGCACTCAAGGGCTCTAAAACGCACCCAAGGCTGTCTCCAGCGGAAACTCAGGCCTCCTGCGACGCCAGCCGCCACCGACCAACGGGGCGGCCGGTTCTGTACTACAGATGCTCCAACCCAACTTCCCGCCACATGCTCACAGAGAACGCAAATCTACTCAACAAACGCGGCGCCGTGTTATAACCGCTAACAATACCGAACCACCAGGCGAACTCTCCCCAAACGGAAATGCAACCATGACCACCAAGAGCTTCTCCGCCGACGCAAGGAACACCCTGCTGCATTACGTGTACCGACTGGTCGACCCAAGGAACGGCGAAACCTTTTACGTAGGACGCGGCAGTGGCGACCGCGTATTCCAACATGTGGCAGGGGCCATCAAGAGCGCCGGGAAGAACGAAATGGACCCCAAGTTCAGTCGCATCAACCAGATCAGGGCAGAAGGTCTCGATGTGCAACACATCATCCACCGCCACGGCATGAAACCAGACACCGCAAAAGAAGTCGAAGCGGCCCTGATTGACGCATACCCTGGTCTCACCAACCGCATGGGCGGCGCCGGATCCAACGAACGCGGCGTGAGACACGCCGACCAGATAATCAGAGAGTACAACGCTCCAGAATTCGAGCTGAAACACAAGCTCATCCTGATCTCCGTAGGCAAAACCTACGAAGAACGTGGCGTGTACCAAGCCGTACGCTCCGTCTGGGACATGAACGGAAACAGAGCCCGTGGACACGACCTCGTGCTCGCCCGAGTCGGCCGTTTCGTCGTCGGCGCCTACAAAGTCGAGAAATGGATCGACTGGGCACCCAACGTGTTCCCCTATGACCCCGAGGGCCTCGACGGACGGATAGGCTTTGACGGCACCTGCGCGGACAAAGAAACCTGGGACCACTACGTGGGCAAACGAGTGCCGGCCAAACTGATTCCCAGAGGAGCACAGAAGCCATTCCGCTATCTGGAACCGTCTCCAGACGGCGGGACAAGCTCCGAAGACGACGACTGAACTACAACGGTCAGTGCTTCACGCAATAGGCGAAGTGGCGAACACCTGTAGGGACGATCAAACTTCCGGCTCCGAGACGCGCAGACGGCTCCGGCAAATCTGCTGGTCCAAACTCACCACCCGGCCGCTGGAGCCGCGAAGAGCAGATTGATGACAGCCGGCCGTTGCGGCACTGTCATGGACGCCGATAGACTCCAGGTATCCCACATGACCGACCTACAGGGTCCGACATGGCCGTCCCACGAGAATTCCCCTACATCTGGACCACCTGGCTGCCCAGGCTGCTGACCGGCGAGCACTCGTGCGAATGGGCCGTCTGGTTCAAGGCCCATTACCAGGACTGGACCAGAACCCCGTCCGAGTTCAACCAGACTGAGTGGATGCTAACCCACACCTCACTGCTCAACGAGAAGAAGAGCCAGTGGGAAGCCCGCCGCCAACACGTGTACGTCGAAGGTCAGAACAGCTTCCGTCTGCGAGGGCAATCAGCCACGCTGGCCGGCCGGCCCGACCTGATCGTAGTGCGGAGCAACGACGCCCTGATCATTGACATCAAAGCTGGCCGGGAACAGCCTGCGCACTTCGTACAGATCATGATCTACATGTACGCCCTGCCCAGAGCTCTCCCGCAATACCAGCACGCCAAGCTGGCCGGAGAAGTGGTCTATCCGACGCGGACAACACGAGTACCGATGGGCAGTCTGCACACGCAGTTCAAAACGGACCTCGGAGCCTTGATCCGCCGGATTGCCGCAGACAGCCCAGCAGCAAGGGTGCCGAGCGAACACGAATGCCGCTTCTGCGACATCACCGCAGAAGACTGCACAGCCCGTATTGACGGCGACCCAACGACGCACGAGGGAACTACTCTGGAATTCTGAGATCAACGGTACCGTGAACCTCTTGCCGCCCCATTGGGCGGCTTTTTCCTGTCCACGAAGCGAACCTTCATCCAGGAGATCCAACCATGACCGATTCCTTCCAACAGCCCCGAGCCACCTGCCCCGTACTACTCCGTCCCCCAAGAGAACTTGAGCCCTGGACCGCCCACATGGTCAGCATGATGCAAGCGCTCCAGTCCGGTGCGAGCCTCACCATCTGTCCTGGGCGCATAACCTGGACCACTCCAGACAGCACCACCCTCGGCTTCACCAACCGTCAACAAGGCGAACTACAAAACATCGACGCCCTCTCCGACATCGGCCTCGTCCAAGGCATAGCAATGGACGACCACCTCGAGCTGCTCTTCGTAATGACCGAAGACCTCCTCGATGCCACCAAGCACAACATCCGCGTCGCCACCGGACGCCGCACCGACCCCGCCGGCCAATACCACGGCTACGTCGTCTGGCAACACCAAGGCACCCCGAACCGCCCGCGCATCGAGATCTCTCCCGACCAGGACATCACTCTCTGGTACCACTGGCCCGAAGGCGACGACCAGCCGTCAGTACCATAACGGCACCACGAATACTCGGGATGAACCAAGGCCGCAGCATATTCGTCTCACGGCAGGCTAGAACGAACGGAAAAGGCTGGGCGCGAACTCAAGCGCCAACTGCCCTTCGCTTCAGTCGTACAACGGTCTCGACCAAGGCCGTCCCAACAGTCGCCAGCGACACCGCACCGATAGTGAACGGCGCGGTCATCATGGCGCCCAGCGCCCACGCCTCGGGCTGCACGCCAGCGACCACCAAGTTGAAGATGCGGGTTACGGCGACGAACGCAGCCAAGGTCGCCAGAAAGCCGACTCCACCCAGACCAACCCTCACCGTCCAACGATAACCGTTCATCATTCCTCCAGTCCGCAGAGAGCGTATGAGAAGTCCCCACTGGCGAGCAGTCTAGCAATCGCACACCATATGTACGACACGGCAACGAGCGCGGATTTAGGGGCATTTCGCGACGCAGCGATCCAAGGCCGCCTGACTGCTGCGCCGAAAAGTGCGTTACCGCGGTCGCCCTCGCGTTGCGAAGTGCGTTTTACGCCCGCCCTAAAAGGATGATGCCCAGCCGTAGCCCGGAACAATCAGCCGCTAGCATGTTGAAACCGTCGCCGACCAACGGGGCGGCCGGTTTTTCTGCGGATTCGCAGCCACAGGGGATGTCCGCCTAACGTAGTTCACTATCCCATCCGGACCGAATCGCCAACAGCGCTGGGGAACAAGCCGCATACCCGGTCTGCATCGTGCGCGAGTCCACGTGAACGTTTAGTTATTTTCCAACGTACGAGTAACTCGGTGGATAGCCGTTGCCAGCGCTGGGGTGGCACCAGCGAACACTTTAGATGGAAAATTCCTTCGCATCGTTGTATGAAACGGGTGGCGTGATCCGAGTAGCGGTGGCAAAATTGAAATACAGAACGAAATGCCGACTGATACCCCAACAGAACACCCGCCGATGCAAAAACCGCAGATGACAAAACTCGACCGAGTGATCCTAGAAGCCACGCGGGCAGTCCAGTACAAAAAGTGCCAAGCTGGCGTGGACTGTCTGGAGCCAGCCATAAACGGGCACTTAACACCGCGCGCCTACCTAAAAAGGCTACCGGGCCATGACCACCAGATGAAGGTTTTCAACAGCTACCGCTTCAGTGCCGACCCCAGTCTGCCTTTGCGGAAGGGAATCGGCGTCGCGTCAACCGGCTACTTCACCTGTAAAACCCACGACGCTCTGTTCCAAGATGCTGACCGGATTGCCGATGTAGACCAGATGCCATCCACACGGACATTGAATCTGATCTGCTACCGCAGCGCACTTCAGGCGGGATGGTGGCCGGAGCTATGGGCGAGAGCAGCGCGGGCCGTCGACGAAGAGTTTGGCAAATCCATCCTGTCCGACACCATCGAAAACCTCCGCTCCATGTCTCACAAGATCTCCCTAGCGCAGCAGAGATTGGAACTCTGCGCTTTGGACGAAGACCACCAAGATTGCGACAGGGAGCAATGCAAGGAGTACCAGCATCTGATCTGGGTGTCGGAAGGACCACCCGTCCTGGCGGCCGCGCAATTCGGCATCAACGAAACAGATACCGGAGAGTTGGGACTGTGGGGCTTCACGCTGATCCCCGGCACACACAGTAACGCCTTTTGCATCCATTTCCCAAAAAAGGCGGGAACCAGACCTTTGGACATTGCACTCCGCCACGACGTAGGTAAGCCGACGATTTCCGGTCAAGCGGTCTCCCGAACCCTGCTCAAAATGTGCGACACCATCGTATTCAGTGAGGCTTCCTGGTCAACATTGAACGAGGATGAACAGCAAAAAGTGGAGCAAGCCATGAATCCCGACAAACCCGATACCACGTTTGACGTGAACCTGTTCAAAGGCTCACCTTGGCGCATCCTGTAAAGCGGTCGCCCAGAACCGCACTCCGGCAGGACTATGAGGAGAGTCCCGTGAAGCTGCAGCATCGAAACTCCCTCCGTCCAACGCAACAACCGACAGACTGGATTTGCGACAAGAAAACGGATCGAAAGGGGAACCAACAGGGTGGTCAATAATTTTCAAAGGGCTGGCTCAGTGTCGAACGCGCACGTGGGCAACGATTTCGAAGCGGCAACTCGGGAATACTTTCGCCAACAAGGCATACCGCTCCAAAGAAACTACCAAGTGCCGGTCGGCCTCTCCAGCAAGAAACCACGCAGGTTCGATCTGGGCTCAGGCGACCCACCTGTCCTAGTCGAGTGCAAGTGCCACACTTGGACCGGCGGCGGCAACGTACCCAGCGCTAAAATGGCCTTTTGGAACGAGGCGATGTTCTATTTCCTGCTTGCCCCTGAGGGTTTCAGGAAGGTGCTGTTCGTGCTACGCGATTTCAGTGAGCGGCGAAACGAAACCTTGGCCGAGTATTACATCAGGACCTACGCCCACCTGATACCTGACGACGTGGAAGTATTAGAGTACGACGGCCGCGAACCCGCCAATAGGTTGCGATAGCCTCGGGGAGGCCCGCAGACAAATAAGGGCCGCCTTCGGCGCCGACCCGATCATTGCCATTGCCGTAGACCCGGTCCTCCCTCGCCGACCGCAACGGTTGCGCCACGACCGCCATTGTCGCCAACCGACGGCGACGCCGGCCGCCCCCGACCAACGGGGCGGCCGGCTTTTTGTCGGTAACCCGGTACAGCCCAACCAGTAGCGCATCCAGACAATGGACGGGACAGCGTGCCGCCCAGCCTGCTGGCCACGGCGCTGCTGTTGCAGACCTACGACAAGGTGAGCGACGCCGAGGCCAAGGCGAGGGCTGACTTCGACATCCGGTGGAAGAGCCTGCCCTCGGCCGCGACCGGGGGTGGCGTTGGGGATTGAGATTGAGGATAGACCCTTTGCCAAGAGTACCCTTTGCCTAGAGCACCCTTTGCCAAGAGTACCCGTTGCCAAGAGTACGCTGCAGATGTTCCGGGCGCAGTTGATACTGCACGACAAGGTGCGGGAGGTATTCGAGGGCAGTCCGCGCTTGGCTCGGCAGTCGGGCTACCTGAAAAAGCGTGGGATGCGGGTGGCGCTGGACACGACCTACATCCTGGGTCGGGGCGCGGTTCCGACTAGTGCTGCTTGCTGCCAGGGGAATGGTAAATACGCGCTCTCAGGCTGGTTTTGAGCCTTGGATGACTGTGAAGTCGTCCAAGGGCTTAAATCGCTGTCACAGCTCGTATTTGTATCCTCTATGGCGATTTCTCAGCACGATCGGATAGCGGTTTTCCAAGCTGGTGATGAATTGGCCCCCGTACTCACGAATCGTCCTCGCCAAGCCCGGGCGGGGGCTAACCGACATGAAGATGGGGGGTTTTTCGCTACATTAAGTCTATCCACCAAAACTGAGGTGCATAGACCATGCGAATTCCGAGACTACCCGCCAGACCGTGGGTTGCGGTCGCCGCCGTAGTGGCAGCCGCTGCAATCCTGCTAACCGTCATCCACCAAGGCAACGCAACGGCCAACACCGGCCCGCCAGGAACACCGGATAACACCCTGGCCCACCTGATCGTCCCAGACGGTGAGGAACCCCGCATACGGGTCAGCTGGGATGCACCGGATGCCGAGGTGTCCGACTACACCATCACCAGAGCCGACGGCCAGACATTTTCGGCTAACGGAGCAGCCACCACGTTCTCCGACCACACGGTGGAGCCGGGAACAACGTACGCCTACTCCGTCGCGGCCCGCAGCACCGATGGCGCCAGCCCAGCTTCCGAATCAGCCTCCGCAGATGTCCCGGACCCGCCCTCGGCGCCCGGCAACCTCACCGGAGCCGTGGCAGAACCCGACGCTGCGGACGAAAACGCCACCGTCAACCTGACGTGGCTGGCATCCACGGTGCCAGCACCCGACCAGTGCGACACGGCCTACCCGCTGACCGGATACACCATCTTCCGTTCCGACGGCAACCAGGAAACCGAACTCGGAACCGCCGACGCCGGCGCGACATCATTCAGCGACAACACCGCCGCTTTCAGCACGAGCTACAACTACCGGGTGGCGGCCCGCAACGCCATTGGCGCAAGCTCGGCCGGAACCTCGGTAGCGGTATTCTCGCGACCCGTGTTGCCACCCACGGGGCTGACCGCCTCGATAACCGACCCCTTCGACGGCAACATTTCACTGTCGTGGAACGCTCCAACCGAAGGTGCGGAAATCATCGGTTACTCGGTACACCGGTATCTGGGACCAGATCCCTACGCAGGAACCGACGTACCCGTCACCCTCGACGAGCAGGCCACCCAGGCCTACCTGGTGGACACCACCGCTGAGCCTGGAGTCACCTACTCCTACATCGTCATCGCGCGCAGTGCGTTCAACGTCAGCGTGCCGTCCAACACCGCCGCCATCGAGGCTCCCGCCCCACCGTCCGGCCTGACGGCTACCGCGGGCAACGGCGCCATCGACCTGTCCTGGTCGACCCCCACGGCCGGAACGCCGGACACCTACCGAGTGGAACGTCGGACGTTCAACGACGAATGGACGAACGTCACCGACACGGCGACCACCAGCCACTCCGACGACACGGCGCAGCGCAACACCGCCTACCGCTACCGGGTGCAACATCGCAACCAATACGGCGGCTCCACCTGGGCCGAGTCCGGCAATGTAACGCTACTGGCCGTCCCCGGCCGGCCCACCGGTCTCGTCGCCACGGTGGATGGCAACGATAACATCCTGTCCTGGACGGGGCCCGAGGACTCAATCATCGATGGATACCGAGTCCGCCACCGCAGCGCCGATGCGGACTGGAACCTTCTCGCCGAAAGCGTCGACAGCACGGATTACCGCCACGTCGATGCCGCAGCCGACGTGATCCACCACTACGCCGTGCAGGCCCACAACTCCGCCGGCAACGGCCCCTGGTCGGACGCCGCGTCCGCCACACGGGTCACGCCTCCGGGAACGCCACAGAACGTCGCCGCCGAACTGGTCGGCAACGACATCGTACTTACGTGGGAACGCCCCGACAGCGCTCACATCAACGGCTACACCGTGCGCCACCAGGCCGGCGACGCCACGTACGTCGAGAGCGAACGTCTCCCAGAGGGCCAGACCAACTTCCGCATGACCGACGTGGCGGGCGACACCATGTACCGCATATCCGTGCGCTCCCACAACGACGCCGGCGACAGCCCGTGGTCTCCCGAGGTGCAGGTCATGCGCCAACTGGCGCCATCGGCGCCCGCCAACGCCACGGTCAGTGTCGGCGAAACCGACATCGTCTTTTCCTGGGGAACGCCGGAAATTGGCGCCCCCGACGGGTACCGCGTCGAGTACGGCGTTGACGGCTCCGACCAACCGGCGACAGAGACACTGCCGGCGGAGCAAACTTCCTTCACCCACTCCGACAACATCGAGGGCGTGACCTACCAGTACCGCGTCCGCGCCCACAACGGCGCCGGCGAGGGCCCGTGGTCAGACACCCTCACCGCCAGCCGCACCCTGGCCCCGCCGGCACCCACCGGCCTCATGACCGAGGTGAGCGGCTCCCTCATCACCCTGTCGTGGACCGCCCCCAACGGCGGCATTGTGGACAGCTATGAGGTCGAGTACGGCGTCCTGGACTCCGACGAGACCAGCGCCGCCACGGTTGACGCCGCCGAGACCAGCTTCCAGCACATCGGAGCGCAGGGCGACGTCACCCACCGGTACCGGGTCCGCTCAGTCAACTCAGCCGGCGCCAGCGCCTGGGACGGCCCGGTGGAAGCCAGATGGATAGTGCCGCCCGGCGTGCCCACCAACGTGAGCGCCGACACCAACGGCGACGACATTCTCATCAGCTGGAACCGGCCCGACAGCGTGTTCCTCGACGCGTACCACGTCGCGCAGCGCCGGCAGAACACCGAGGACTGGGACACCACCGTGGTTGCGGCGGACCAGACCAGCCACCGCCACGCCGGCCCGACTCCGGGAACCACCTACGAGTACCGGGCCCGGTCCGTCAACGCCGGCGGCGTCAGCGAATGGACTTCCACCGTCACCGGGGTCTGGTACGACACCGCCGCACCGCCGGCGCAGTTCATCTACACCCCCATCGGAACCAACCGGATACTGGTGAAGTGGACCCCGTCCCTGACACCGGACATCCAACGCCACCAGCTCCGCTACAACGTGGACGGCGGCGACTGGACCGAGGTCAACATCCCGAAGCGGAAACCCTACCACTTCGCCAGCTGGACCACTGAACAGGAATTCTTCGAGTTTCAGATCCGCTCCCGCAAGGATGGCCAGTACGGCGACTGGTCGCCGGTCTCCCGGGCCTACGTGTCCATTCCGGACGCCGTGACCACCCTCAGGGCCAACCTTGAGAGCGGCAGCGGAGTTCGCCTGCACTGGGAACACCCCGCCAGCGGGATCCCGCACGCCTACCAGGTCCAGAGGCTCCAGGACGACGGCAGCTACGCCGACATCGGCGTTACCGCCGCCGGCAGCCAGACCACCAGGAGTTTCCTGGACACCTCCGGCGCCACCAGCACCTACCGGGTGGTGGCCGCCAACCACGCCGGACTCAGGGGAGAACACGCGGAGAGCGCCACCGCCACCGCGACCGTCCCCGAGACAATCCACGTCTGGCCCGACATGCCCCGTAACCTGACGACCATGATGCTCGACCCGGGCACCGTAAAGCTGAACTGGTACCCGCCCGCAGAACGCGCCCGCCAAGTGGATACCTACCGCATCTACCGAAAACGGGCCGACGACAACCGCGCACTGGGCGCCTCCTACCGGGACCACGTCCTGGTCGCCCTCACCGGCAACGCCAACACGCACTACATCGACCCCACCGCGCAACCCGGCGTGACCTACGAGTACGGCGTCGCCGCCTACTGGGACGGCGCCTATCACCCGCTGGGCCAGATTTCCAACCGGGCCTACGCCCGGCCGTGGGAATAACCGGACCGAACGGGGTCCCGTCATCTCGGCGGGATCCCAACCCCTCACGGAGACCGGACACGCCATGCGCACCCCGCATACACCAATGGCAGAGAGCCACGCTTACCTGAACCGCTGGCCCCGGGCGGCGGCGACGCTGATCGACTTCGCCATCTACCTGGGCCTGATCGTCGTCATCGCCACGATCAGCGTAGCCACCCAGCACGAGTTCAACCAACTGGCGATCCAGATATTCCTCCAAGTCGCCAGCGTGGCCTACCACGCCCTGACCATCCACCGCTTCGGCGGCACCCCCGGCCATCTGGCCGTCCACGCCCAAGTGGTCAACCACCGCACCGGGGAGAAGCTCTCCATCGGAAGATCCACCACCCGGGCGCTGCCGGGAATGCTGGACTGGCTGTTTGTGCCTATCTGCATCAACGCCGCCCTCGTAATGACCAGGCCCGACCGACGCCACATCTACGACCTCATCACCAACACCGTCGTGGTCGGCAAAGCGGAAACCGCCGTGCGGAACGCGTCGGAGACCCAGAGCAACCGCACCAGTCTTTAAGCAAAGCTCCGCCGACTCACCCATCGGCCGAAAACCGGAGAGAACCATGGACCACGCCAGCACAACCCACACACCAGCATTTCAACAGCGGAACAACCGCCGACGCGTCATGCCGGGCCTGGCGGTCCTGACCGCCCTGGTCATCGCCATCTGCGCCGCCCTCATAGCTCCCCTACCGAACCATGGGCCCACCGCGGAAGCACAGACCGACCAGCCACCGGACCGCCCCAGCGGGCTCAACACGCAGGCCCTCCACGACCAGGTCATCCTCACGTGGGACAACCCCGCAGACGCCAGCATCACCCACTACCAGATCCTGAGACGGGACCGCGCCGTCCACGCCGTTGGCGAGTTCGCCACCATCGTCTCAGACACCGGCTCCAACGCAACCACCTACACAGACCGCACCGTTGAGCCGGAGCAGAGCTACGTGTACCGCGTCAAGGCGGTCAACCAACACGGCGCAGGCGAGTCGTCCAGCTACTCCCGCGCCGACACTCCGGCAGCGCCCGTCAACCCAACGCCCACGCCCGACGCGACCGAGGAACCCAAGGAAAACAACCAGGCCCGCAGTGATAGTCCGCCGGACCGACCTCAGGCGCCGACGCTGGCCGCCGGAGACTCGCAGATCACGGTTTCCTGGACCGCTCCCAATGACGGCGGCAACCCCATCACCGGATATCTGCTCCAGTGGAAACGCTCCGGCCAGAGCTTCAACGCGTCCCGACAGGCAACCGACGAAGCGTCGCCCCACGTGATCACCGGACTGGCCAATGGCGCCGCCTACCAGGTGAGGGTCATCGCGATCAACGACCAGGGCAACAGCCCGCCGTCCCTGCAGAGCCAGGCCACCCCGGCCGGCCCGCCCAACCCACCGACAAACGCGGTGTTGGTCCCGATGGACGGAGAATTCCTACTCGCGTGGGAGGAACCGACCCACACCGGAAGCCCCATCATCGAATACACCGTGCAGTGGAAGAGCTTCTGGCAGCAGTACGGCACATCCCAACAGACCAAGACGCCCCATGACAACCGCCTGGTCACCATCGGAAACCTGGTCAACGACCGGGAGTACACCGCGCGGATCAAGTCCAGAAACAGCCTGGGCGAGAGCCCGTGGTCTGCTGAGTTCACCGGCACACCCATGGAACCGCCCAAAGCCCGGCCCACCGGCCTCAGCTTCGCCCAGATCCACAACGCCGGAGCCACCGCCACGGTTACCTTCGATCCCAACGGCTACCAGCAGACCATGTACCTGCGTTACAGCAAGGTCCTGGTACACCCGCTCAGCTATACGGTAATGAGCGTGGACGCGTCGGCAGCATCCCACGCCGTGTTCGAGATCACCGGCCTCCGGTCCAACACCAGGTACTACATTGAAACATCCCCCTATCCGGGCTTCGAGTACGGCGACGCCAAGGTGCGCGGCTACCTGACCACCACCGAGACCGCACCTGACGTCATCGGATTCGCAGTAGAGCAACAGTCGCAGGACACCATCGGACTCCGCTGGCAATCCACCCGTGACGCCAACAAGTACGACCTGGAGTTCCGGGAAGACGACACGAGCGGCTGGACGAGTGTACCGGGAGACTTCGACAACCTGCCCAGCGCCTCGGACTACCGCATCCTGAGAACCGAGGTCTCCAACCTGGAGTGCGACACGCCCCACCACTTCCGGCTCCGGATCCGCAACCAAGCGGACGGATCCCGCTTCAAAACCCAGTGGAGCAACCACAGGTACCGTTACTACATCCGAACCACCGAATGCCCCCAGCCGGAGCGCATCACCAACCTCACGGCGGACATCGAGCCGGACTGCGCCACGCTGCGCTGGACGCCGCCCACCGGCAACCGGCACCAGAAATACAAAGTCGTACGCCGCGCCAGCGGGCAGGACACCCTCCTGAACGACAACTGGTACGCCAGCGTCTACAACGACTGCAGCCAGCAGTACCGGGACGGCCACCAGCACCGCTACACCGTCCACGCCCTGGACGGCTCAGGCAACGAATTCGGCGAGATTTCGACGCCGAACCTCACCTACGGACCCCAGCGGGCCCCCGACGCCCCCCGAAACGTCCGCCTCACCAGCGACGGGCAGCAACTCCGCATCCTGCGGTGGAACGACGTGAACGACGCCTGGCTCACTGGATACGTCGTCCAAAGGCGCCCCTACGCCTCCCGGCCAACCATGGCCCACGACCCCGGGATACCCGGCTACCACCTCCTGGACAACAGTTGGACCACCCTCCAGAGCGCCATCCGAGGCAACACCGCCGAGACCCACACGGACCAGGAAGACGCCGACAGCAACCGGTTCACCTACCGGGTACAGGCTTGCAATCAGGCTGGCTGCAGCAACATCGACGTATTCAACAACTTCGACTGGGCCTTCATGGCACCGTAGCCAGAGAGACGATGAACCGTATGGGGCACAGCAAGTGACCGCTCCATGCCAACCAAAACACCATTCTGACCAGTAACCCAGCACTTCCGGGAGATTCCGAGCATGAAAAACCCAGGCAAGCCAAGAGCCACACTACTAGTATTACAACGACGCATTTAGGATGGGACGCTTGCCGCTGGCCCATTCCCTTCGTAAATGTACATCGGGCAACTGCCGCAGCAGTCCTTGCGCTACGAAGCTTTCCCGAAGCGGCACATCAACCCGTCGTTGTAATACTAGCCGCCGCAGCGCTCATCGCCGTCACCGCCGCCATCGTGGTCGCCACCGCTTACCATGCCGCCGAGGCGAACCAACCGGGCATATGCAGCCGCACCCAACAGGCCCAGGACGCCATCCTGGCGGTCCTGCCCGACGTCAGTGACTGCGCCAACGTCTCGACTTCAGACCTGGCGTCCATCACCGGCACGCTGGACCTCTCCGGCCAGGAAATCGACACACTGCACCACGAAGACCTCAACGGCCTCACCGCCGTCCGGGTGGTGGACCTGTCGGACAACGACCTGGACCTCATCCCGCCGGACCTGTTCAACGAAACGACCTCCCTGGAGGAGATGCTCGTCAACGACAACGCACTGACCCGGCTGCCCACCAACCCCTGGGTGACCAGCCACAACCTGCTACGGATCGACGCCTCCAACAACGCCATCGACGAGCTGCACGCCGACGCCTTCCCCTACCCCAACCTGCGGTACGTGGACCTCTCGAACAACTCCATCGAACGGTTGAACGGCGACGAGTT
Source organism: Dehalococcoidia bacterium (assembly GCA_965220105.1). Classification (GTDB taxonomy): domain Bacteria; phylum Chloroflexota; class Dehalococcoidia; order Lucifugimonadales; family UBA3495; genus Bin87. The sequence goes on from OZ244811.1 coordinate 2,589,958, forward strand.
CGATGCCGCCACCAGGATCGAGGCGATCAATCTCGAAAACAACCAACTGTACGGCGTGGCCGCCTCCTGGCACGGAGCGGATAACCTCCAGACCCTCCAGCTAGCCGGCAATCCCGGAGCCCCCTTTGAGATTCCGGTCAGCCTGGACGACCTCGGCGGCGCGGTGTTCCAGGTCAGCATCGACGCTGGAACTCCCTTCCCGCTGGCAGTCGAGCTATCGGCAACCAACGGCGCCCTGTCCCACGACACCGTGACCGTGCCGAACGGCGCCGTCCACAGCCACGTCCTCAGCGCCGTTCCCAGCGGCGCCGGACCGGTCACCGTCTCCATCGACGGCGCAGATTTCACCCGCGGAACCCAGACCGGAATCGTGCTCACCACGGGGCCCGTCGTCAGCATCGACGCCAGCAGCGCGGCCCAGGGCGTCTGCGGCCGCACCCGTCAGATACAGGAAGCCCTGTCCGCCCACTTCAACGAACACTGCTCCACCATCGACGAAGACCAGCTCTCCCACATTGACGGCCACTTCGCCGTCGTGGGCGCCGGCATCGAGAACTTTAAGACCGGCGACCTGGCCGGCCTCACCAGCGTCGACGACCTGTACCTCTACGGCAACCAGGTGTCGGAACTGCCCGAGGGCTTCTTCAGCGGAGCCGGCAACTTCAAGAGAGTCCTGCTCCAGGACAACCCCGGCGCCGACTTCCCTCTCAACCTCTCCGTCGTGCGCAAGGCCGACGGCAGTATGGCGGTCGCCGCACGCGAGGGAACTCCCTTCATCATCAGGGTTACGCTGGAGGCGGACGGCGGCGCCCTGAGCGAACGCGTCCTCTACGTATACGGCGGCGACACCGAGAGCCGTTCATTCTCCACGCAGCCCGACCAGCCGGGCGGTACGGTCAACGTCCGCATCGCCGAGGCAAAGTTCCAGGACGAATGGCAACTGCTCAAGCACTCCTACTACGACGGGTTCTACCTGAAGGTCGCAGGACACGAGGAACCGGAACAGGACGCCGCCGTCGCTCCGCCGGATCCCACTCCCGCTCCAACGGCAACGCCGGCTCCGACATCGCCGCCGCCGGCTCCCACCAACCTGACCGGTACCGTCAACGGCGACGGCGCCGTCACCCTCAGCTGGAACGCCCCTGCCGACGACACGGTGACCGGATACCGGATCCTCAGGCGTCGGCCGCTGGAGGGCGAGCCCAACCTGCTGGTGTACGTGAACGACACCGGCAGCACGGTAACGACCTACACGGACGCCGTCGTCATCGCCGGCACCCGCTACGCCTACCGGGTTAAGGCCATCAACGACGCCGGCGAGGGGGCGCGTTCCAACTACGTCCGGGTCGAACCGTAGCCAACCCAGCCTAACCCGATGCAACCGATCCAACCGATGCAAGGAGTAGGCGCCGCATCCGGAAGCCCGGAGGTGGCCCGACTCCTTGACGGCGTCTACTCAAACCAGCCGTTCCCACGACGCCTCGGCATGGACGCCACCTCCCGGTGTGCCAAGGCGCGACGGCAAAGTCAACGCGTCAGTTACACCGCCGGGTCAGCCGGCTCGTCGGCACATATTGTGGTAAGTCCCCAACGCTGGAGCGGCGTTACCATCGACACCGTAGCCAGGAACAACGACAAGAAGAACAGGCTAGACATGAAAGAACGCATGACCCTCGCATTGAGGTCGCCCTTTGATCACTGGATGTCTTCTGTTGCGTTTCATGTGGCCTACCTCGCTCACTGCGCCTCGCCCTTGGGCATCCGGTAGCCGACGCGAGGCTCGGTGAAGATGTAGGTGGGGTTGTCCGCGTCGTCGCCCAGCTTGCGGCGGAGGCTGCTAACGATGGTCCTCATGGCGCGAACGTCGCTGTCGGTCTTCTCCCCCCACACCCGTTGCAGCAGATGCTCGTAGGTCAACACACGTCCTCCGTTCGCCGAAAGCTCGGCGAGCAGCCGGTACTCGATGGCCATCAGCTGGAGCGGACGGCCTGCGAGCGTCACACGGCGTTCGCCGTAGTTGACCACAAGGCCGCCCAGCACATACGGCTCTGACGACTCGGACGCCGCCCGCTTCCGCAGGGCCGCCCTGATCCTCGCCGCAAGCTCAGTTGGCGAGAAGGGCTTGGTGACGTAATCCACGGCCCCCATGTCCAAGGCTCTGGCAACAAGCTGGTCCTGTCCATAGGCGGACAGAAAGATCACCGGCACCTCTGCCGTCTCCAGGATGTCCTTCATCAACTCGATCCCGTCGGCGCCAGGCAGCATCATGTCGAGCAGGACAAGATCGGGCTTCTCCGCATCCACGAGGCGGAGCGCCTCTCCCGGGTCCCCGGTCACCAGCGGCGCATAGCCCGCTCTCGTGAGGGCGTCGCCGACGTACCGGAGCGCCTGGGAATCGTCGTCCACCGCGAGGACGCGCACCGGTTGACCCGCCTCCCCCACCGCTCGCTGGGAGGAGCGGATAGAGCGCGGCATGGGGACGCTCGCCGTGCCGCTGCCGGACTCTTCGACAGACGGAAGCGTGAAGGTGAACCGCGCTCCCATGCCCGGATCCTCGCTCTCCGCCCAAATGCGGCCCCCGTGCGCCTCCACTATCCCCTTGCAGATGGCGAGGCCCAGGCCAGACCCGAGAACACCGCTTCCGCGTTCGTCCCCCTCGATACGGGTGAACTTCCGAAACAGGAAGGGCAGCTGCTCGGAGGGTATGCCTCTGCCCTCGTCGGCGACCGAGACCGCAACGTAAACGCCCTCCCGCACGGCGGTCACCGTGATGACGGACGACTCCGAGGAGTGCCTGGCCGCGTTGGACAGCAGGTTGCCCAGGACCTGCACGATGCGCAGCCGATCCGCCATGACCAGGGGCAGGTCGGGTCCGATCTCGATGGCGAGGTTGTTCCTGCCCCCTGAGCTGATGAAGGCGCTCCTTGCCCGGTCCACCAGCACCGCCACCTCAGCAGGTTCCGGGGCGACCGGCAGCGTGCCCGTCTCGATGCGGGCCACGTCCAGCAGGTCGGCCACCAGGTCGTGCATGTGGTCGGCCTGCTCCTCGATGATGCGGAAGAACTGGCGGACCACTGCGGGGTCCATGTCGGTGGACGAACCCAGCACCGTTGCCGCGGAGCCCTTGATGGAGGTCAGCGGCCCCCGCAGCTCGTGGCTCACCATCCCCAGGAACTCGGCGCGCAGCCGCTCAAGCTCCTCCAGGGCCGTCATGTCCTGGAGGGTGACGACCACCGACTCCAGCTCGCCCTCCTCGGAGCGGATGGGCGTGGCATTGATGATGGTGGTGACGCTCCGCCCGTCGGGTACCTGCATAACGATCTCCTCGGCCCGCACCGTCTCCCCCGTGCTCAGCGCCTGCGCTATCGGGAACTCTTGCAGTGAAATCTCCCGCCCGTCGGCTCGCCGGTAGGTCAGCGTCTGAAGCAGCTCCTCCGCCGTCTGGTCCGGGTTGCGCAGGCCGTCGACGATCCTCCTCCCCTCCCGGTTGAGCGACGAAGGGGCTCCGGTCTTCGCATCGAAGACCACCACGCCCACGGGGCAGGTGTTGACGAGGGTCTCCAGGTCGGCCCTGGCCCGCTGCTCCTCCCTGTGCCTGCGGGCGTTGGTAATGGCCATCGCAGCCTGGGACGCGAACATCAGCAGCGTGTCCTCGTCCTCCTGGGTGAACTCAAGGCCCCCCTCCTTGTCCGATAGATAGAGGTTGCCGATGTGTCGCCCCCTGTGACGGATGGGCGCGCCCAGGAAGCCCTTCACCGGCCCCAGGGGAGGGCCGATCTCCGGCAGGCCCAACGCCGTTGTATGGGCGGAAAAGTCGGCGAGCCGCAGCGGTTCGGGCAATCTGCTCAGGTAGGCGAAGAACTCCGGTCCCCCCGGCAGGTTGACGAATCGCTGGTGGTCTTCGTCCGTCAGGCCGGAGGTGATGAATGACGTCAACCCCCCTGCCTCGTCGAGGGCGGTAAGGCCGCTGATCCTCGCGCCGGTGAGGGAGCGAGCTGCGTCCACCACCTCTTGCAGGACGGTATCGAGGTCGAGGTCCTCGGTGATGCGGACGCCCGACTCACTCAGTCCGGAGAGGCGGTTCCGCAGGGTTTCAATCTCCCGTTTCAGGCCGTCTGCTGGCTCCAATGCGCCACCTCGCTTGTGCTGCGGAAGACCCATACTCCCACCCTCATTGACCGGCTGGAATTGGGACAACTGGGGCAATTCTAGCATTTTGGGCCAAAGTTGATAAGACCTTACGGAAAATACGTCGATAGTTGATAGAAAGTTGATACGCGTGCGATATAGTGGGGGAGTTACTTTGCCCAAGTGGGGAGATAGCTGCATGTCGCTCGAATGGGGACAACCTGGACTGTTTGCCCTTCTGCTCACCGAGGGGATCGCATCCGACACAGCGGCGGCGGCTGAGGCCGAAGTGACGCTCACCAGAACCTGTGTCGGCTTCATTGATGACGCATGAGCCTCAGACCTGAGTGCTCCCTAAAGGGAGCACGTGGAGCATCGACATTTGGCGAGGAGACGACTATTTCGCGAGGAGGCGTTCGCGCGTAGGGGGCAGACGGAGCCCCTGGACGGCCTGCTGCGTGTGACGGCCCCCCATGAATGGGTGATCGTGGCTGGGCTGGGGCTTGCGCTCCTAGGCCTCGTCACCTGGGGTCTATTTGGAAGCGTCGAGAGAAACCTGTCGGCCCAGTGCGTCTTGGCGCAGCCCGGTGAACGCTTCACGGTCATCTCCGACATCACGGGCAACGTCATAGATGTGCCGGTCGATGTGGGCGACCCGGTGGAGGTGGGGCAACCTATCGCCGTTATCAAGATACCCGAGCTGAGCCGCCACGTGGCGCTCGCCCGCGCCCGGCTCTCGACCCTTGAAGCCGACCCCAACGCCGCTCCCGACGCCCTGGCCTTCGCCCACTCGGAGTTGCTGGAGTTGGAGTCGCTCCAAGCGTCAGGCGAGGTCGTTGCGAGTCCGTACTCCGGCGAAGTCGCTGCATACAATCTCGTGCAGGGACAGGCGGTTGAGGTCGGAGGAGAGGTAGCTGATGTCCGCGTAGGGTCGGAGACCGAGTTGGAGGCGCTCGCCTTTGTGCCGCGAGAAGGGGCCACAAGGCTGGAAGTCGGCATGAAGGCTCACGTGCTGACCGAGGCTTCGAGACGTGGAGGCTCGCAGGCACTGGATGCCGAGGTGCGGGAAGTATCTTCTCGTCCGGTCACTCCCCCCGGCTGGCTAGCGGACTTCGGGCTGGTGCCGACGACGCGCAGTCATCTGATCCGCCTGTCCGTGGGTGAAATGCCGTCTACGGCTGCTGACGGAGACTCGTGCAGTCTCAGGATCGTTCTGAGTAAACAATCGCCCGTGCGCCTGCTGACGTCGCGTGGGTCCAACTGAGGCGGTTGCCTGTCATGCTTGGGAGTCTGTCAGGCAAGTTTTCCGGGAAGCGTGTCCGCACGCCTCTCTTCCCGCAATTCGAGGCGTCCGAATGCGGAGCGGCGTGCCTGGGTGTCATACTCGCTCACTACGGACGCTGGGAGCCGATAGAGGAGTTGCGCGAAGCGTGCGGTGTCAGTCGCGACGGCGCCAGCGCAGCCGACATAGTGACGGCAGGCGAGCGGTATGGCCTGAAGATCACCGGATGGCGCAAGGAGATAGGCGATCTCCGCAGCATGGAGCTTCCGGTGATCTTGTTCTGGGAGTTCAATCATTTCGTTGTGCTCGAAGGGATAGGGAATGGCCGCTACTACCTGAACGACCCTGCCAACGGCCGCCGCACTGTCGAGGAAGAAACCTTCGGTCAGGCTTACACCGGGATAGTTCTGACGGCTGAGCGGACCCCTGAGTTCACCACGGGAGGCACTTCGCCCAGCGTCACGCGCAAGCTCTGGCCCTGGCTGCGCGACGTCAAAGGCCCGCTCGCTTTCGTGGCCACGTGCGGACTCCTGCTGGCCCTACCCGGACTCGCCCTACCCATACTTCTGAGCGTGTTCGTGGACCACATTTTGATCGGATCGGAGACCTCATGGGGTGTTCCCCTGGTTGCCGCGGCGTTCTTAGCGGGTGTGCTCGTCTATCTGCTCACCTGGCTTCAGCAGCACAGCTCGCGGAAGCTTGCCATACGGCTGTCAGTGGTGCACGCGGAGCGTTTCCTGTCGCGCCTGTTCAGGCTGCCAGTGCAGTACTTTGCGCACCGCTTCGCCGGAGATCTGACCTCACGAGTTCAGTTGAGCGACCACGTTGCCTTGGGGTCGTCGAGGCAGTTCGTCGGCATCATGATCGAGTTGGTCATGAGCTTGCTCTTCCTGGCGTTGATGTTGGTGTTCGACCCGCTGCTCGCCGCGCTTGTTGCCGCGCTGGGAGCCGCGAACGTGGTGTTGATGCGCATCCTGAGCCGATCCCGGAACGACGAGAACCGTCAGGTTCGGCGCGAGCAGGCGCTGTTGTTTGGCATCGGGACATCAGGGCTGCGCAACATCGACTCCCTACGCGCGACCTCTACTGAGGACGACTTCTTCTCCCGATGGAGCGGCTACCAAGCTCGCGAGTTGGTGGCCAGGCAGAAGTTCGCTGAGATGGGCTATGTCATCGCCTCCCTGCCGAGGCTCTTCCTGATCCTGGGCGGCGCGGCAGTGCTCGGTCTCGGTGGCTGGCGGGTCATGTCGGGCGATATGACGATAGGCACGCTATTGGGGTTCTACGTCGTAGCCGCCAACTTCCTCCAGCCGATAGGCCGTTTCGTGCAGTCCGCCGATGCTTTCCAGATTCTGGAGGCCGACTTACAGCGAATAGACGACGTGCTCGACGCCCGGGAGGACCCGGCGATGGAGTCGCGCTCGGACTCTGAGACCGGCAGTATCGCCACTCTGGGCGGACAGCTGCGCCTCGCCGGAAGAATCGAACTGCGGAATGTCACGTTCGGATATCGCCCCAACTATCGTCCGCTCATCGACAACCTCAGCCTGACTATCGAACCCGGACAGCGGGTCGCGGTGATAGGCCCAACCGGGTCGGGCAAATCGACGCTGCTGAAGTTGCTCAGTGGCGAGTACAAGCCGTGGTCCGGGGAGATCCTGTTCGACAGCGTTCCGATCAGCGAAGTCCCCCGCCAGGTGCTGACCGGATCGCTCGCGGTTGTCGATCAGCAGATATTCCTGTTTGCCGCCACGGTCCGCGAAAACCTGACCATGTGGAATCCGACGGTCCCGGACCATCGACTGGTCGCGGCCGCCAGGGACGCCCTGATCCACGACGACATCATGAGCCGTACGTCTGGATACGACTCAATGGTGCAAGAAGGCGGGCGCAACTTCAGCGGCGGCCAGCGCCAGCGCCTGGAAATCGGGCGGGTGCTCGTCAACAACCCGTCGGTGCTGCTCCTCGATGAGGCGACCAGCACACTCGACTCCCCCACCGAGATGCAGATCGACGACGGGCTCCGGCGTCGCGGGTGTACCTGTGTAATAGTCGCGCACAGGCTCAGCACCATACGCGACTGTGACCAGATATTGGTTCTGGACCGAGGGAGGGAGACGCAGCGCGGCACCCACGAGAAGCTGATCGCCGAAAAGGACGGTCTGTACTACCAGCTCATTCAAGCCCATTGAGCGCCACAGATGTCCACATGGCCGAGGAGGGAGGAACGAACGATTACGCGGCTTACTGAATTGGCGATCTCGCTCGGAGAACCTTTTGCCAGTGCGGGCAACCGGCCCATTCACCTCGATGACTCGAAGGTCAGTTGGTTCGTCGAGCAGGGCGCGCTGGACGTGTTTCTGATCGAGTACCAGGACGGTCAGCCTGTATCGAGCGCCAAGCACCTCCTCCGGGCGGGGGCGGGGCGGATGGTGTTCGGAATGGGAGAAGACGGTCCGTCGATGATCGCGGTCGCGAAGGGCCTTCCGGGTTCCAAGCTACGCCGCGTGATGCTGGACGAGTTGGTCAAGCACGATGTCGGCGACGACCTAGCACACGAGGTCGATGCCTGGGTGTCGGACGTCTCTGCGACGGTGGCCCGTCAGATAGAGCTGCGCCCCAAGCTCGGTCTGTTGCTCGATCCGGCGAATATGGAAGGGACGCTCGAAGCCGACGCCGGTACTGTACTTTCGACCCGGCCCGGCCACGTCCTGTGGGCCTCACCTGGGGATAACGCCGCTTACCTGGGCACCGAGGAGCCTGAGCCGGGCGGCACGGGACTGGTCCCGCTAACCTCCGAAACTTGGCTCACCCTCCTCAAGAGTCCCGCTCGTGTAACCGGAGTGTCGTCTCGGGAGCTGGGCAGCCGGGGAACGCTGCTCCAGGCCCTTGACGAGTTCCACCGCCTTGCGCTCGGCGCGGAGCAACTCAACCGCCGTCTGTCTTTAGCCGACGAGGCGAACGAGCAGACCGCCCAGGCAGCCCATCGCCGCATGGACGAGGAGCAGGCGAGGCAGAGCCTTTTCAACGTGCTGAGTCCGGCGCATCGGGTGGTGCAGGAAGGCGGCTCCTCTCTCATGGCGGCTTTGAAGCTCATCGGCGAGCACGAGGGAATCACCTTCCGGCTCCCCTCGCGCCATCGCGTTCCGGTAGGTGAAGAACCTTCCTTGCAAGACGTACTGAAAGCGTCCGGTGTACGCAGCCGCAAGGTGCGGCTATCGTCGGAAGACAGGTGGTGGATCGGCGACAGCAGCGCAATGCTAGCTTACTCGCATGACGACGGCAGGCCATTGGCGCTCCTGCCCGGCACAGCCGGACGATACCGGGCGGTGGACCCGAACTCGGGACGGTCTGAGCGACTCAATGCGAGTCGGGCGCGCGAAATAGCCCGCGACGCCTGGGTCTTCTACTGCCCCTTGCCTGACGACCGTCCGGTGAGAGTGATGGACATCCTCCGACTCGCCGGCAAGAACATGGCGGCCGACATCGGTCGCTTCTTGGTAGCGGGACTGCTAGCGAGCGCACTGATGCTAGCACCCGCCATCGCGGTGGGAGCGCTGGCAGACTGGGTTCTTCCATCAGCGTCCGGAGGGATGCTTGTTCAGATCATCATCGCACTGGTCGCGTTCGCCGTCGTCGGGCTGCTGCTCCAGATGTTGCAAGGGACGGCGATGATGCGTCTCGAAGCCCGCGCCACGACCAGGGTCGGCGCGGCGATCTGGGACCGCACGCTGGGGTTGCCTTCCAGCTTCTTCAAGAGGTTCACCGCCGGAGACCTGGCCGTGCGGATGTCCGCATTCCAAGTGCTGCGTGACCAGTTGTCGGGAGTGGTAGCCAATGCCCTCCTGTCGATCGTCTTTCTACTGCCCACGCTCAGCCTGCTTTTCTTCTACGACGCAACCCTAGCACTGACCAGCCTCGGCATTGCGCTCCTGTCGCTGACCGTTGCCTGCGCTTTCGGCCTGTTGCAAATAGCTCCCCAGCGTCGGCGCTACGCGGCGGTGCGCCATCTTGCGGGCGAGCTGTACCAGTTCATAAGCGGCATGAGCAAGCTGCGCTCCGCCGGAGCCGAGGCCTCGGCTTTCGCTTCCTGGGCGCGCGGCTACAGGGAACAACACATTGCCGGTATGCAGATAGCGAGATTGAACGAGCACCTTGTAGCGTTCAGCGCCGCTGCCCCCACGCTCGTGGGCGCGGCCCTGTTCGGCGTGGCCGTCTGGCAGGGACCCGACCAGTTCGCGATAGGCGACTTTCTCGTCGTGTACTCGGTGTCACTAACGTTCTACACAGCAATCGCCGGACTCGGACGCTCCTTTGAGGCCATCGCAGCAGTGGTGCCCGGATACGAGCAGGTCAAACCGATACTTGACGCAGTGCCGGACGGCCGGGCGAGAGGAGCCGCCCCAGCGGAGTTGAGCGGCGACATCCACTTCGATCACCTGAGCTTCCGGTACACCGATGACGGCCCGCCGATAATAAACGACATCTCGATTGACGTTCGGCCCGGTGAGTTCGTCGCCATTTGCGGAGAGTCAGGTGCGGGCAAGAGCACTCTTCTCAGGCTGGCGTTGGGCCTCGAAGACCCGTCCGGGGGCGGGGTTTACTACGATGGGCGAGACCTCGCCCTCCTCGACCGGCACTCGGTGCGGCGGCAGATCGGCGTGGTGATGCAGGACGGCAACCTGCGGCCAGGGAACATCCTGGACAACATCGTCGGCGTCGATGATGGTCTTACGATTGACGACGCATGGAGGGCTGCGCGTCTCGCGGACGTGGACAAGGACATCTCCGCCATGCCGATGGAGATGTTCACCATAGTCGGCGACAACTCATCTACTTTCTCAGGCGGGCAGATTCAGCGAATCAGGATTGCGGCGGCCCTGGTGCGCGATCCAAGGATAGTATTTCTCGATGAGGCTACAAGCTGGCTCGATGCCAAGAGCCAAGCCGAGGTCATGCAGAGTATCGAGAGTCTCGCCGCGACTCGTATCGTAATCGCCCATCGGCTGTCCACAATACGCAAGGCGGAGCGCATCTACGTGCTTCAGGCCGGAAGAGTAGTCCAGGAAGGCGGCTTCGACGAACTGTTCAATGCCGACGGCCCATTCCACGATCTTGTCCAGCGCCAGATGATCTGACCGGTCAGACCTGGGCCTCCGACGATGGCGTTACGAGGAGTCAGGTTCTCGTCCTCACCTCAATCGAGAACCTGTAGGGCAAACGAAAACCTTGCGCCAACCAGCGCTGGATGACTTTGGGGCGGGGGCCTTGGGGGTAGTGCTGCCTAACTCCAATCGGGGCCGGGCGACGTGAACCAAGCGGTGTCTTCTTCCTCTTCTTCTCCTTCTCCGCCCGTCACGACAGCCAACTCCTCAAGAGTGAGTTTCCCGTTTTCGGGGTCGTTAGGAGTCTTGGCATCAACCTTGTCATGTTCCTCTAGCTTGGTCTTCGGGTCAGTAGTCATACGAAGCCCTCCTGATGTACATATTCGCCTATCACCATACCATCAAACGCGTTCGGATGTCGATGGATTCTGAGTGAATCGGCGTCATGAGGCCAAGCAAAAAGTGCGGGGCGGAGCCCACTTGTCTGACCAGCTTTGGCGTGAAACGCGAAAAGGCCCCACACATGGAGGGGTGGCATGTCCTGAAACGCAAAAAGGGCCGCACACATGGTTGCGTAGGGGGAGGCCATCGCTGACGTAGCGACGACCTCCCCCGCTGTCTTGCGGCCTAGTATTACAGTCGCGCTTGAATTGAGGGCCTCTGAAAGTGTCTCCGGTAACGGATTCCAAGGCTCGGGCTTGATGCCGCCGGCTCCACCGCGGCTACCATATATGCAGGTCAACGCCCTCATAAAGTAGTCACAGCTACCTGCATAACAGGCGTAAAACTTCGGGCACGGTCAGCGGCATGAGTCCTTCCTGCAAAGCGCGACTGTAATACTAGCGCCCCGCACCGACCGGCTCTTTCTTCCGTTCCTGCTCAAGGATGAGCGTCCAATCAAACATGAACGCGGCTGAGGGGTTCATGCGCCACCGCTGACAAAACGGTTCGCGCGGCGTCTCTCATCGAAGCGGCCTGTCTGGCGGTCCTGCTGTACCAACGCACCTGCGGAGGCCCTGCCGGGCTTTAGCACACCCTACACGGGGCTACGTAAAGCAATGCCGGCGGCACTACGTCGGCGGTCGCCGAATCATCCTGGGCCAATGGGGCAGAACAACGATTCAAGGGCCAAGGCGACAGCCAAGTCGCGCCGAACCCGGCGCACCACAGATTGCGAATTTCGTGCCGACGCCGTCTACTTGAACAATCCTACATCGGCAGCAACTGTGGTCGACCAACCATCTGGAGCGACTGTGCAACGAGATCCCCGGCGCGTCGACGAGGTGGCCACTTTCTCCAACCGGTTGTGGACACCCCACCTGTAGGATGCAGTGCCGGCGGAGCAGTACGAAGAATGGGCCGAAACCCATTGCTACCTCGCCGTCACCAACGAGTTCCACACCGAAGCATTGGCAGCAACCTAAACTACATCAACCACGACGACGCCAATCACGCCAGTTGACGTACGTCGCCGGATCCTCCGAGTATGGTCGCGCGAGTTGACGGTTTCAGCGGAAACTGGCCAAACGAATTTCCGCTGTAATTGCTCACCAATGGAACTGACCGCCGCTATACTGTGTTCGTCTCCACGGGCCACGTCACCATCCCACAATCGCCCATAGTCCAGAAGGTTAAACCCTCCTCGCCTCTACCTAAGTGACCGGAGCAAAGCTATGCCCAGCGCGACCCCCAGAAATCGGCGTCGGTTTTCAGACGACTTGAAACGCAGGCTCTGCCAAGACCAAGATTACCGCTGCATGTACTGCGGTCGCAAGAGAGCCTTCACAGATCTGGAAATCGACCACAAAAATCCCGTCCAACGAGGAGGCTCCGACAACTTGCGGAATCTTCAAATGCTTTGCTCTACGTGCAACAAGCGCAAAGCAAACCAAACCGACTCCGAATTCCGCAGGCGGTACCGAGAGATTCTACCCAACAAGAAAGAACCGCCCCAGCGAGCTATCAGGCAGGACGTTTTCGACATGGTCACCGCAACCACAGATCGTCCTCGGAGTGCTAGGGCCAATCAATCGGCCCGATCTTCAGCAAAAGCACCGGCCGCCGTTGCACGGTTAACATTCCGCCGTGAAGTCGGATTCTTCGCAGATGTTCTCAAATTCACTTGGAAGCCACCGGACAGCAACGAACCGATCTGCGGCTATAGACTCCAGTACAAGGTTGTCAGTGGAGGCCCCGATGCCGGATGGCAGGAGTTTGCCGCTCCTCACGAAGGTACCCGGCAAAATTTTGAGGCCCACAGGGTTCCGCAATCCTTGAAATTTGCCTTCCGCGTACGAGCGCGCAATAACGGTGGGTGGGGCCCATGGTCGCAAACTTTCTCTGAACTGGGGACCCCGCAAACAGCCGCAGGCGACGAATCCTCACAAGCCGAAGCTCAGCCTGCGGCTGCCACCGAAGCTATCGTTGACGGCCCTGGTCCCATCTCCCAAGTTTCGTTTGAACGTATCGCTGGACTCCTGTCGGACGCCGTTGTATTGAGATGGGAGATGCCAGACAACCCGGTTGGGTTGGTTACCGGGTACGAGATTCAGTTCCGAATGCACCAAGGGCAGAACACCAGAGACTGGTCCAATGCCAACCCGGCGCACGACGGCAGAAATCCCGCACACCGTTTCAACAACGTGCCCAAACCGCGAGTGAACCAGTTTAGCGTCAGATTGCGAGCCCGGAACGACCATGGTTGGGGACCATGGTCTCAGGAGTTTCCAGACACCAGTTCATGAAAAAGCGTGTGTCGACCGACAGGACACGATAAAAAAGAGTGCGACGCAAACAATGCGTCGCACTCGATTCTCAGAGCAATCGGCGGGACAACTGCCGAAGATGCCGTGTCCTACTGGACATCCCTTGAGACGGTCTGGTCGCCGGTGTGCAACGACGATTGCAACGACTTTCTCGCGAGCGCCGTTCTTCCACGGGGGATTCACTCCATCGTGCAAAACTCCAGCAGCGTCCCTCCAGGGCCACGTACCTCGAACCAACGATCATTAGTCATGCAACGCTGCTATTCATCCGAGAGCTCCGGTTCAACCGGAATGCCAACACATACGCGTTGCACGCTATCCAAGCTCACTTTCCGATCGTCAACCCGAGGTCCGCCACAACCCACGAAAGAGAACCGATGAGCACCGAACGTTTCAGAAGATTCGAAGCCGACGGGTCCGGCCAACAGATGATGCCGCTCCTCATCACCGACCAGATCTTGGTCAAGCCCGTTTCCAACCCTGACGGATTGGCACTGCTCCTACGCAGTACACCCAACGCTCAAACTGGCGAGCCAGTCGCGACCCAGTGGTACATCACACCCGACCACGCATCATGGCTCGCACAACACCTGCAGCAAGCTCTCAACGACGCCAACGCAAACAAGCATTCAACGTAGCCCCCGCTGCAGCTCACGGGCGACCTGGCCAGCCTTCACCGGTGGCCAGTGGCACGGACATTCCAGCGACCCACGAGCCGAGTAGAGCCAGTGTCCACACCCCTGTGTTCTGCGGCCGCTTTTGCCCCCATGCACCGAGTGAACATCAACGACAGACGCTCGCCTCGTCGTCCGTGGTAAACGTCCGTGGTGGGTTACTGCGTTGCGGTTGAACTCCCGCCATGTTCATCCCATTTCGCGTTGGAAACGCCCGCGATCCGAAACACCCAAAATCGGCTATCCGATCTGCCTGAAAAATCGCCATAGAGGGTACAAATACGAGCTGTGACGGCTTTTTTGGCACTTGGACGACTCACAAGTCATCCCGGGCATTAAACCGGCCTGAGAGCACGTTTTTCAGGACCGAAAATCGAGCCGTCATGGGTTTCAGCCAAAAGACCTTGGGGACGTCGTCTGGAGCTCCGAAACCGGTCGAGATACCGTATTTTTGACATCACGTCCCAAGGATATCGACTACCCCCAACTCCTCTCAATACAAACACTCGACCGCCGAACAACGGGGGCGACGCTTTTCCAAATGGGACGTCGCCCCTTTATTCGTTCCGGGCTAGTCCAAGCCGAAACGGCGTACAGGCGAACCAATACCAATGTGTCAAGGAGTGAAATGCCAGCAGGTCCCATGGACGAGCATCACAACCCAGATCCGAACAGCAAAGCGCAACGCAAGTTGGCGCTCGTCCGCGCCGCACGTCAGTACGCGAAACAATACACCTGGCGGACCAAAAAAGACCCACTCCACTCCTACGCAGAGTATCACCGAGCGACCCGTAACCTCCTCAGGGCGGCTTCAAGTCTTCCAGGAAGCCAACGTAGGCGAACTATCGGAACTGAGCACGGGAAGCTCAAGCCAGCTATCTCCCACCTGCTGGGTGCCGCACACGGATACCGAACAATGACACCAACCAAATTTGGGGCACATATCTACCCGATCTGGCGAACCCAGCAACAGCGCGTCGACAGGTTGTTCGTTGCATCCATGAAGGCACATGCGGGCGTGGAACGTTCAATACCGCCATGGCGCGTACGCGACGCGTTGTCCTGCTAGCGTGATCGGCCCAGTTGCGGAAAGGCGCATTGCCATGCAAAAGTCGCGCACGCAGTTGTGATAGCGTTGACTTCGATACCCAAGTGCAACGACACCCGCTACCAACAAACCTTCACGCCCCGGCCTCAATGTCGTCGCCCTGCGGCAGATGCCTCTGCCATATCGCGAACTCACGCCACCCATCTGGAAAACCCATATCGCGGTAAGGCACGGAACGATATCTTTCCGCCTCCCTGAAAGCGAGCAGGCGTTCTGGCCAGTTTCCATTCGGCGTGATGACTTCCATCAGGTGAGTGATCACTACGAGCCCGTTGTAGACTTTATCACGAGGATTCTTGTTGAATGCCTCGTCAGTATCTTGGGAAACGCCCAATTCCCGCGGGATCCTGAGCCCCGACTTGATAGCCAGATTCCACATGCGCTCATGATGCGCACACGTGTTCCGGACCGCTGTCAGATACTTAAGTGCACTCCGCAGAGTCAACTCGTCCACACCGTAGCTGCCCGATATGGATTGGCGAACCGCCGGGTCAGCCAAGCTTGAGTACCATTTCGACAGACTTCCGAATGACATCGTCGGCACCAAGTCCCAAATGTTAGCCGTTTGGAAATCCTTACCTCCCCGGCTACGAACTTGATTGTAATTGCGTTCGAGTTCCTTCATGTTGTCAACGTAGAAGGCGGGGTCAAACAGCCCCTGGTCCAAATGGGCGTATTCTCCTATGCCGGACCTCTGAACCAACTGACGCGACCATTGGTTGCGTACCGAGATTTCCACATAACTCAATGCCTCCAACAGCAGCGAGCGCAAGCGCTGGTCAAACATATACCGCGTCATCACCTGATCGAACACGGTGTCCGAACGGAAACGGGCAGTCGGACTGGAACTGTGCTGGAAAGGCCACCAGTAAGATGCAAGTCGGTGGTAACCGATGTGGTTAAGACACCGGACGGCGTAATCCTGGTCAGGGATCCCCATCCCGCGGTCAATCAGGCTTTGTATCTGATCGCCTACAGGCAAAGAACTGGGGGACAATTGGGTACCGGGTTGGTATGCCACGATTCAAAAAAATGCCCCCCCTGGTGCGCCGATCTTACGAGAGGCGTGGAGGGTTCTGTCGAGAGAAAGAGTAGCAGATAAGACGATTTTTATCAACGGAAGCGAACCGCAGAAAGCTCCCGAACGACGCACCGACCCGGCACTTTTCGATTGTACCAGGGACCACGAGGACAACAGGAAACCATTGTGTAGGAGGAACCCGCAGCGCCGCGGATCAGATGAAAGCTCGTTCACCTATCTGATGGGCCAATCCGGCGTCAGCCACATCTGCCGGAGACCCAAAAAGGGAATGGCAAAGTCGGTCAAACCAACGTCGCTGAGGTGGGATACATGGGACAGGCGATTGAGGACGAAAATACCCATCCGATCTTCCTGAGAAATCGCCATAGAGGGTACAAATACGAGCTGTGATGGCGATAAGACGCATCAGACGACTCAGAAGTCATCCCAGGCGTCGAAACGGCCTGAGAGCGCGTGTTTGCAATTGCCCAACGACAGACGGGCGGCTCAGTATAGCCACCCGCTTTTTATTGTCGGACAACCGGTACCATCAAGCGAGGCCCCGACGCCAGAGCGACATAGAGTCACGCCACGCCTGTACCAAGGCATGCCTGCTGCACGAGTCGTGCCCGAGCGACCCACTGCGCGACAACGAGGCGATAGCAAACGCCGCCAAAGAACCGGCCAGACCCTGAGTGCCCCAGGGCGTGTTGAGAATTCGAAAATCAAGCCGTTGTTCTTGGGAAATCAGGAACCGCAAAAAAAGCCTGTGCAATAGGGACGTTGGCCCGGTTTTCCGCTCGCTGGACTCCCGTTTTCCCGGGAATGACGTCATTAGTGAACACGCTCTAGTCCAGCCCAACCCGCCGCAGCGTGTACGCGTCCCCAGCCATAATCTCCGCAATCCTGAGCGGCAGGCCGCGAAAATCATCGGTCGCCGCCGAGATCAACCTTCCGGTCAGCGCCCCGCTTTCGCTTGAGGCCAACCACACCGCCAACTCGGCGCACTCGTCTATGGACGCGCCGCCGCCCGACGTTACCCTCAGCCCGAGCTGGTGAATGAAGTCCGCACCCGACTGGGCGGCTTGCTCGGTCATCCTGTCCCACATGCTGGTATGAACCGAGCCCGGCCCGAGGGCGTTCACCGTGATTCCCTTGCCATCCAGTTCTTGGGCCAACACTTCGGTAAGCCGTACCACCGCCGCTTTGCTGGAGCAATAGGCCGACATGTTGCTCCAAGCATTGGTTGCGCCCGCGCCCGACAGGTTGATGATCTTTCCCCCTGACTGCTCCAGCATTATAGGCACGGACGCCAGCGACGGCACAGGGCGTTCATGAACGGGTCCTCCGCCATCATCGCCGTAGGCGTACAAGGCAGCGAATACATTATCCGCGTACGGGCCGTGCTGGATAATGACGAAACCACCGACTGGATGGTCGCGGGAGTGCGCATCGACTGAAGAGTCAGAAATCAACTCACGGGGAGCCCGGCCGATGTCGGCCGGGCTCCATTGATGAGTACAACGCGGGCTTGCCAGACCTCACCGTTCACAGCGGTGCCCAACGCACAGGCTGGGATAGTCGCAGATCGCAAGCGGAAGACGACGTGCGAGCCGGCCGCCAACGTAATAAAATGATCAGCAGACACAGCACCAAGGAAACGCGACATGACGACAACGGCAGACTACCAGAGCAGCAGCCGGGCCATGATGGCCCAGAGCCGGGACGAACTGGCCCAGGGCGACCTCCAACAGGCGTCCGAGAAAGGTTAGGGCGCCGCCGCCCAGATGATGAAGGCCGTAGCCGATGCGCGCGGCTGGGAGCACGGACGGCACCGCCACCTGCACCGGATCGCCAGCCGCCTGCGGGGTGAGACTGGCGACGGAGACATTCGCCGCTTGTTCGCTGTGGCCAGCACACTGCACGAGAACTTCTACGAGAACCAGATGACAGCCGAAGATATAGAACAGGATCTGGCGGACGTGGAACGCCTGCTGGAGAAACTCGAAGCGCTCATGCCGAGCTGACGCGGCCATGAGCGAGAAAAGCGTCTGAGAAGCACGAAGCAACGGGCGGCTCGATCGAGCCGCCCCATTCTTTTGCCCGACACCGGTAAATAACAGCCACCAGCACGAACCAGAGCAAAGTAGAGCCTCGGTTCGCCGGCTACCCGACCAATGAGGCGCCGAGAAGAACGAGGACCAGAGGCGACCGGTACCATCCGCAGCAACTGTGAAGCGGAGGAAACCACGCCCCATCCAAGGCACCAAACAAAGCGCCGCAGGCCCTAACCTGCGGCGCAGTCAGTTTGACCCGAGCCGGCCCCGAATTCCAAGGCACGATGACCGGCCCTACGAGTCAGGTGCGGTCCCCACGCGCGGGGATAAATAGTCCGGCGGCGGGATGACCCGACTGATAGGATGCCCCGCTGCCCCAACGTTCCACACGATATGCATACGCCCCCTCAGACAGGCTGGGAAGCGCCTCGCAGCCCAAAAAGCCTGGGGTTTGCCACCAGAGCATCTGAATTGGCGTTACAGCCCGTTTTTCGCTCCCCAACCACCCACAGGCAAGAAGCGCAAACCAACACGATGTAAGCCTCCACTGAACCGGCCCCCGAGGGACAGACATCTGCCTGTCCCTTTTTGTTTCCAACCCGAACAACCAGGAGACGAGATGGCAACACCCTATATCATGCCCCTGGGATTCATCTACCGACCCACAGAGGACGGCGCGATCATCACACTCACCGACCCCAAGGAGTCCCCGAGCCTCAAGCTTGCCACTCCAGTGACCATCTGGCGGTACAGCCAAGGACAACTAGCAGTGTCCAAAATCCGTGGACAGATAACTGCGGTGGGATATATGACAGCCACTTTCAAAACCGTCGAGTCCCGGATTGATCCAAGATGGCCAACAAGCCGCCAACTCTTGCGCCCGAAAACGCCCGTGTACCTGGCGATGCCCGACTCCTTCGAACCAGACATAAGCCGGACGCTCACCCCAGAGCAGCTGCAATCAATGCGGGTGATCGCCGCGAGGTACACGGAAATCACCAGGCCTACAATCCCGAACCCGCCCAACCTGAACCCGCCCAACGAACCAAACGAACGAAAAAACGCCAAGACCAAGCATCACAAACCGCCACCCGCTTGACGAAATTTCGCTATTCTGAAAAACTATATTGAAATCGGAGCCCACAGGAACAACATGTTCAGACCAACAGCCGTCACAAAAAAGACGCTCGACATTGACCAGATGGTTTATTGCGCCAACTGCAAATCCGCCATGAGCAAGGTGGATGACACCTACTTCTGTCCGAACGGCGCCAGCAGCGCAGGACAGAGTTGCTCCACCCTCTCCGTCGACGCCGACCATCTGCTCCGAGCGGTTTTGGCCACACTCATCGACCGAGTCGTCAACGACAGCACCATACAGGCCGTCTCCGACAAAGTCCAAGAGATGACAAAGCCGAGTGTAAATCTCCACCGGGACCGGCTCGAAACAGCCGAATCCGCCATCGTCGAACTGAACCGGCGCAGGAACCGTGTCATGCCTCCGATGGAGCAAGACACCGCTACCCGCCCAGAAACCAACGACGAGATCCACGAGATCGAAAAGGCCACCGCGAGCCTATCCTACGAGTCCATGACCGCCCAGAATGAACTGGACAGACTGGGCTACCTCAGGGATGTGACGGACATCGGCAATGTCATAAAAAACCCAGAAACCTACCTCGGGACCACCAGCCCCGAAGATGCCCAGGAACTCCTCGAATTGTTCGTCCAACAAGTCCAAGTCATCAATGCCAACACGGCCGTGGTCGTCTACATCGCCCCCATTGAGACCGAGCAGAACCCGGCCGGCATCACGGCAGATTGGATAAAGATCCGCTGAGATACTGACCGCACTACCATTCAAGGCAAAAATACGAGCCGCTCCCGAATAATCAGGAGCGGCTCGTTCATTATCGCCAAGACCGCGCAGCAATTTGCTGCGGAACCGTTGAAATAACCCGCTCAGCAGACGGTCAGTCAAAAGACCGCAATACCGTCACAATCCTCAAGCTCGGAGTCATCACGACTGGCCGGCTCATCGACTTCATCATCACGGAGCCTCAAGGATTGAAAGTCCTTGGCCACTTTCGGCATCGCGCTCCAAGAATCTGGATTCGCGTTATCCAGTTCCGACGCATCAGCGTTCAATTCGTTAATCTCGATCAGATCGCTAACTCGCCGGGCCAGAAAAACCCGGGCCAATAGTGCCTCCAGTTTCTGCTGACGCTTTGCGTTGCTATCTGATTGTTCAATGCTATTGCCTTCAGGCCCCTGGGGGCTGGCATTTTGTGTCTGTTCGGTCATGTGGTAGGCTATTCAGGACTAGGGTCCAATTCATCCTTTGGGAGTCGGTGTAACACCGCTATCTGCATGGTAGCACATCAGCGCTTTTCTCGCTCAACATGGGGAAACCACGCCAGTGCGACGCACTGAAAGGAAGAACTGCCATGACAATTTTAGAACATACAAGCGTATCCAGTCAACATGATGATGTCACCACAAGACCCAACAAACCGCCCATCTCAACCCTGCTGAAATCGCTCAGGGGAGACAAATCCCTCCGCCAGGTGGAACGCGACACCGGAATATCCAACGCGTACCTGTGCAACATCGAACTCGGCCTGAGACAACCAGGAATGAAAACCCTCACCAAGCTGGCTCAATACCACCAAGTACCCTTGGAAAACCTATTGCAAGTTACGGCCATGCCCTTTGAACAAAATCACGTCGAGCCTCCCGAATCCATCCTCGACGTACAGCGGAGCTATGACTACATCCTCGCGGACCCAGTACTTCACCAGTACCGGAAACCAGCCGGAATGCCGGCCATGGACTACCAGCGGTTCGTCGTCCAGCTGTACCAGCATTTCACCGGCAAGAGACTACTCTAGGGCTACGGAGGGAAACCACAATGCCGAAGAACGGCCCCAGACTCGCGGTTATCTACGACAGAATATCCGGTCAACCACAAGCCAAGAACTTTTCATTCGCGAGCCAAGAGGGAGATTGCTCCGCCTACTGCCAGAGAGAATCACTGACCATACTTAAAATTTTCCAAGACGTCGGCAGTGGCCTTGCCACCAAGCACCGTTCCGAATTCTTGGAGATGTTTGAATTCGCACTCGACAAGTCCAATAGGGTCACCGACGTGGTCTTCCCGGACATCGACCGCTACACCAGAAACACGCAGCAATTCTTCGAATTCACAAACCGTTTGGTGGACGCCGGCATCACTTTGCACTCGGCGCGGGATGATGAAAAGTACGACCTGAGTTCAGAATATTCCTGGCACATGAAAGCCGTCGCTGCCCAAGCCGAATCACGGAAGATTTCAAGACGCACGAAAAAGGGGCAGCGAACCGCTACCGAGCAGGGCCGCCAAATCGGCCCGCCGCCGTGGGGATACAAGATCCACCACGACCCGGGTGAAGAGGACAAGTGCGGCTGGCTGATACCAGATCCCGAGCTATGGCCCCACGTCCTCAAGCTGTGGGAAATGGCCGCCGAAAGGCGTACTCCCATGCCAATAGCCACGTACTTCAACCAACAGAGCATCACCGGCCCCGGCGGAGGCATCTGGACCGACGAAAACGTCCTGTATATCCTGAAGAATCGAAAATACTCCGGGGCCCAGTTCCGTGGGGACCATCCAGGGTCCCGGCTGCCAGGGCTCCAGGACGAAACGCCAGTGACCATCACTGAAAACGCACACGAAGCAGCGGTCACCCCCAAGGACTGGGCTGACATTCAGGACATGATCGAAGCACGACGCATAGGTCAGTCATCCCCTCGGTCGCATTCCAGCCCGAACCTGTTATCTGACCTCGTCAAGTGTGGCGAATGCAAGACAGAACACGCTATTTACAACATGACCGTCAGCACGAAAGACGGCGTTGCAAGGCTCGTTTGCGCTCTGAAGAAGCAGGCTACGGTTGCAGCCTGCCCCAACGGGAAAAACATCAGGATGGACCAGTTGGTGCCTGCCGTCATCGACCGCGTCAAGAACCACATCCTCACCCCAGAAACACTGCAGAATACAGTCCAAGTTATGGCCCGAGATAGCCGCAATTACCTCACAGAAGGTGAGAGCCGCAGGTCCGACCTAAAAGCCAAGTTGAAAGGCGTTGAGGAAGGCATCAAGAACGTCAACGACGTCGTGAGGGATGAACGCAAGAGAATAGATAATTTGCCTTCCTTGATCGACAACCTGGAGGGCTTGGAGAAAGAAAAAAAGGAACTCGTAGCCGAAATCAACCAGATCACTGACGACACAAATGAAGCCCGGCTGTACGTGACTAACCCAGAGGGGATAATGGCTACCGCTCTGGACCTGAAGACATACACCGAATCCGAAGACCCCGAAGCGGTCAAGCAGATTCTCAACATGTTCATAGACCGGGTAGAAGTCTACCGCGACCACGCCGAGATCTATTACAAAATTTCGGCCCACAGCGAAGAGTCAGCCGAACTCCCCGGCGTCGAGATCATCTCCTTTGACAAGAAAGGCAGGCCCCTATCGGCAGAAAGTTGCCTTTCAGAGGGGAGCACGGGGCCACGCCCAGGGCGAAGGCGGCATGGTCGGTGGTGACGAAGCCGGGTCGCCCCAGCCAGAACATGGGGCCGCCCTTGATCGGGTCGGCAGTGAGCAGGTCGAAGGCGTAATCCTCGGGGAGGAAGTAGTCGTTGAGGACAAAGTCGCGGCTGCCAGTGCCCTTGAGGCCCATCACCTGCCAGTTGTCGAGGAACTGCACGTCGCCGATGGGCACGGACATCACCATGTGCTCGGGGCCGGGCTGGCCGTCGCGGACAATGCGGAACCCGGCGGATATCCAGGAGGAATGCCCGGAACCGCTGGCGAAGGGCCAGCGACCGCTGATGCGCCAGCCCCCGGCAACGGGTGTGCCCAAGCCCCTGGGAATGATCGCGCCCGAGGCGATGGGCATGCGATTATTCGCGAAAATCCCGCTGACGGACGAGTCGGGCAGGAACGCGCCCATCCACGCGGTGCTGGTGCTGTTGATGAAGGTGCACCAGCCGGCCGAGGGGTTGATGTAACTAATTTCGTCGATGAGCTCCAGGTAAAGCAGGGCGTCGACCTCGGGCCCGCCCAGCTCCCGGGGTGCCTTGAGGGACAGCAGGCCCTCCCGGTAGAGGGCGACGACGGACGGCCAGCACAGGGATTCGTCGGCGTCGTTGGCCTCGGCATCGGCCTCCAGGATGGGGCGGATGCGGGCGACGGCGTCCAGCAGGTGGCGGCGCAGGGTTTCCCGGTCGGCGGGCAGTTGCGGGATGCCGGCGTCCTCCAGGGCGGTAACGTCAAATGGGGCGAAGGTGGTGGCGGTGGTCATGGGGTTTCCTTTCGTTCTTTATTTTGGGCCGAATTGTTTTGGGTAAGGATATCACCCTCACCCCCGGCCCCTCTCCCGGTGGGAGAGGGGAGGAAGACGCCGGCGTAAAAAAAAGCCCCTCTCCCACCAGGAGAGGGGTTGGGGTGAGGGAAGTAGCCAGGAAGAAGTTTCAGGTATGGGCCGGGGTATTCTCGATCTCTTCCATCAGGGCCGTCAGCATTTCGGCCTCGGGGACGACGCGCACCTTTTCGCCCTTGCGGAAGATGATGGCCCGACCGGCGCCGGCGGCGATGCCCACGTCGGCGTCCTTGGCCTCGCCGGGGCCGTTGACCTCGCAGCCCATGACGGCCACCTTGATTTTCTTGTCGCTGCGCTTGAGGAGCGCGTCAACGTCGTTGGCCAGCTTGACCACGTCAACATCGGCGCGCCCGCAGCTGGGGCAGGCGACTAAGGTGGTGCCCTTGTCCCGCAGGTTCAGGGACTTGAGGATTTCGTAGCCGGCGGTCACCTCGTCAACGCTGTCGCCGCTGAGGGACACGCGGATGGTATCGCCGATGCCCTCGTAGAGGAGCACGCCCAGGCCCACGGCGGTGCGGATGGAACCCGCCTGAACCGTGCCGGCCTCGGTGATGCCCAGGTGGAGGGGGTAGGGAACCATCTCGGACAGGCGGCGGTAAGCCTCTACGGTGGTGGGTACATCAAAGGCTTTCATGGAAATCTTGATCTGGTCGAAGTCCTGCTCTTCCAGCAGGCTTATTTCCCAGAGGGCGGTGGCGACCATGTGATCGACCACGCTGTAGTCGCCGGACTGGGCTTCGCCGGCCTTGGGCAGACGGTTGACCAGGTCCATGTGCCGGGAGAAACCGCGGGTGCGACCAATGCCGCCGACCGGGGGCAGGCTGCCGAAGTTGACGCCGATGCGGATGGGGATGTTGCGTTCCTGGGCGGATTTGACGACCTCGCGTACCTGATCGGCGTTGCGGAGGTTGCCAGGGTTCAGGCGGAGGCAGTCCACGCCGCCGGCAGCGCACTCCAAGGCCAGTTGGTAGTGGAAGTGGATGTCGGCGATCAGTGGGATGCTGATCTGCTTCTTGATTTCCGCCATGGCCTTGGCGGCTTCCATGTCGGGAACCGCCGAGCGGATGATCTCGCAGCCCGCCTCTTCCAGTTCGTGAATCTGGCGCACGGTGGCTTTCACGTCTCGGGTATCGGTTTTGGTCATGGACTGGACGGTAATGTCGGCGTTACCGCCGACCTTGACGCCGCCGACGTATACGGGCTTGGTAACTCGCCGTTTGGTAGAAGTCATAATCAACACCGCCGCTCAAAAGAGTTGTGGGGAGTGGTTCGCTGAGTCGGTAATACTGACGCGGCAATCATACACGACGGGCCCCGGCGGGTGCCAGTGCTGGGGGAACGGTTCAGGGACTTTCGATTGTCCCCTAATGTCATTGCGAGCGCAGCGTGGCAATCTCGTTGGCGTCCTTCGACAGGCTCAGGATGAACGGGATTGCCACGTCGCTGCGCTCCTCGCAATGACGGGGGTGGTGCTCGTCGCAATGACAGGAGGCGGGTAGTGCTGGGGATTTCACCCTCACCCTAGCCCTCTCCCGTTGAGGGAGAGGAGACCGCCGGGGCGGGTTGCCGGGCCATCAGGGCGAACCAGGTGGCGGCCAGGGCAGCGATGACAAACCCGATGCGGAACACGTCACGATAGGCCAGCAGGAAGGCTTCGGCAGGGGTGGAGCCAGCGGCGTACTGGTCGCTCAGGGCCGCGAAAACGGCGCCGACGACCGCTACGCACAACACCGTGCCCGACGCCTGGGCCAGGGACATGGCTCCCGACGCGGTGCCGAACCGCTCCGGCGGCACACTTCCCAGCATCAGGGCGTAGGCCGCCGACTGGAACCATCCCACACCCAGGCCCACGACCGAGATGGTGGCCGCGGGATGCCAGATTGCCGAATCGGCGTTCAGCATGGACATGGCGAGGAGGCCGGCGGCGACGCTGGCCAGGCCCAGAGCGCCCACGGGTCGCACACCCCAGCGGTCGCACAGCCAGCCGCCCACCGGCGACGACACGATGTTGCAGGAGGACATGGTGGCCAGCATGAAACCCAGTGCCACCGGCCCGCGATCCAGGGAGTCGATGATATAGAAGGGAAAGATGAACCAGATGACGAACTGGGCGAAGTGGCCCAGGAACATGGCAACCGTAGCGGTTTGAAATCCCCGCAGTCGTACCAAGGCTCCCGGCAGGACGGGCGCGGCGGCGCGGGACTCGACGCGAATCAGCGCGGCCAGGACCAGCGGCGTTGCGGCCAGCATGATGACGACCGGTGGCGAAGCCCAACCGATGGCCTGGCCGAGACGGAGACCTATCATCAGGCAGAGCAGCAGGGCGAGGACCAACGCCGCGCCGGCAACGTCGAAGCGCCGTTCCTCCGGTTCGGCGGTGATGCGGCCCGGCACCGCCAGCAGCCCGGCAGCCAGCGCCAGGACGGTCAGGGGAGCGCGGCCGGCGTACACCGCCTGCCAGCCGTAGACCTGCACCAGCGGGCCGGCGGCCAGGGTCGAGGCAACCATGCCAAAGGCCAGACTGGACGAGGTGAAGCCCATGGAGAGGCCGCGCCGGTGCTCGGGAAAGATGGTTGCAGCGATGGCGGGCGCGGTGGAGTAGAGGCAGCCGGTGCCCAGGGCCTGCAAGACGCGGAAGCCGACCATGGCCTCAAGCGTAGGGGACAAGGTAAGGCACAGCATGGACACCAGATAGGTGACGGTGCCGAAGAGGTAGACCATCCGCAGGCCAAAGCGGTCGGCGAAGGCGCCGGAGCCCAGGGCCAGGCCGGCCCGGGTGGCGATGAAGACGACGATGACCCACTGGACGGCGGCCAGGTCGGTGTTGAAGGCGTCGCGGATGGCAGGCAGGGCAACGTTGACTGAGAAGTCCAACGACGCCAGGATCATGCCCAGGGCGGCGGCGGAACCCATCAGGATGGTGCGCCAGCGGGGTCGGTTCACCCTTCGGGCAATGGGGCGATCTGCGGTGGACATGGGGCAGCATTGTACGGCATGACGAGGTACGGCATGACGAGGTACGGCATGACGAGGTACGGCATGACGAGGTACGGCATGACGAGGTACGGCATGACGAGGTACGGCATGACGAGGTACGGCATGACGAGGTACGGCATGACGAGGTACGGCATGACGAGGTACGGCATGACGAGGTACGGCATGACGAGGTACGGCATGACGAGACGGACCGGATTCCGGATCAAGTCCGGAATGACGACCATAGTTGTGATAGCATGACCGCAGCAGTCCACGGTAGTTGCCGCCCGCCGGTGTGGGGAGGATCAGTATGACGACCAAAATACCTTATGCCCCTGAACGCATTGATGACTACTTCAGGTCTTCCGTTCTGCCGGACGAGCCTGAGCCCATCGAAGATGGTATGTATCAAACGCCGACGCTGATTGAGATTCTGCATATCCTTTCTGACCACTTTACTGATTTGGGACGACGCCCAGATGTTCTGCTGGACACCGGCAATTTTGTCTATTACGACCCAACTAACCGCAACGTTCGAGTGGGCCCAGACTGTTTCATTGCCTTTGGGGTGGATGCCGAGGCGATCCGTCTTCGCAACGGGTACGTCATTTGGGAAGTGGGCAAGGCCCCGGACTTTGCCCTGGAAATCGCATCACCAAGCACCAGCCGGCGGGACTTAACGGTCAAGCGGGACATCTACGCCTCGTTGGGCATCACGGAATACTGGCGGTTTGACGCGACCGGCGGGGGTAATTACGGCGAACCGCTGGTGGGGGAGGAACTGGTGGAAGGTCGGTACCGACGGCTGCCCATTTCGACCACTGAGGACGGAATTATCTGGGCGCATAGCCCGCTGCTGGGGTTGGATTTCTGCTCGCAGGAGGGGCATCTGCGGTTTTACGATCCTGCGGTTGGCGAATACCTCCGCATGATCGACGAAGAACGAGCGGCGCGGGAAGCTGCGGAAGCAGGACAATTGGCCGCGGAGATGGCAGCGGAACGGCTTCGGGAGGAACTGCGGCAGTTGCGCGGCGAATAAATTTGGCGGATGGGAGTACCGGGTCTTTGCTGTTTCCGCCATTGCGATGAGTGCAGCGACGCCGCGATCGTGTCGCTGAGACCGCCGCCGTAACCTGGTCAACGCATCCGATGCGTGGGAGTATTCCGGTGTGGGCCACTGTTGTGCCGCGCCCGTTTACCACGTTGCGAATAGAGGAGTTGCTGTGACTATCCGAAAGACTATTGCCATCCTGCTCCTGGCGGTCATCGCCCTGATTGTGACGGCCTGCACCGCCCCGGAGCCGGCGTCGGTTCCTACGGATACATCAGCGCCAACCGACACGCCACCACCTACCGCTATGGTTGCACCGCCGGCCCCCACGGCTACCGCAACACCGGTGCCCACGGCCACCGCAACACCGGAGCCGAAGCGAACCAGCACTCCGGCACCGCCGACGCACACACCGGCGCCTACATTCACTCCCAAACCCCGGCCAACCGCTACGCTGCGACCCGCTCCAACCCGCACACCTGGGCCAACGCGTACCCCACGCCCCACCAGCACGCCGCGGCCGCCGAGTCCTATCGCCGGACTGGAAAACGGCGCCTGGCTGGAACGAAATAAACGGGCGCGGGCGGCAGAAATCCGGGAATTGCCCTGGGTTGCGGACGGCGTTGACGATGCTGAGCACGCCGCCGTCGAAGCGTTGATCGCCTGTGCGCGGTGGTATCCCGGTGTGTTCAGCGCCGTGCTGCAAAAGCCGTGGGTTGGGGACAGCATTACCGCTCATGAAACTGTGGCTATTTCCAGGCTACGCTCAACGGCGTACTATGCTCCCGAATTGGCCGATAAGATGCTGCAGAAATCCTGGGCGCAGGATGGGATTACTGCGGATGAAGCGACGGTTATCCGGTACTTATATTATATGGTATGGACAGCGGATGGGACTCCGGAGCAAGTGGTCGTCGAAGCTGCTAACGACATTCTGGATATGCCGTTCCTGGAGAGTGTTGAGGGCGCCGACGCCGCAGCGGTGCGGTCTCTGGAAAGGCTTGGCGACAACGGCGCCGATGTTCTCCTCAAGATAATGTCCCACCCCAAACTCGGCGACGGCATTACAGATGAGGAGGCAAGAATCGTGTCGTTGCTGGGCGCGACGTACACGTACAGTCCGGAATCGGTGGATTTTCTGTTACGGAGAACCGGTGTGTATCTGGAAGAACGGCTTATCAAACTGCCGCTGTCCGGTGAAGTGTTGTTGACCATCATCCGCATCCGGGATCAGGTGACGCCGAATATGGATTTTCTGGAGCATACGGTGCGTACCGCTGAGGAATTCATGAGCGAACCGCTGCCCACGAATTACGTCGCCTGGTACTTTGACGATTCGATTCGTGCCACCGCCGGTGGAACCAACTTCGGTACGCATATAACGTCCAAGCTGCATTACGACGTGGAGAACGGATACTCATGGAAGCGCGCGCCGTTCCATATTGCTCACGAGGTGGCCCATTACTACTGGACGGGCAATCAGAGGTGGATCAATGAAGGGGCGGCAGATTTACTCGGTTCCATCTCTGAAAACGCCCGCGTTGAAACGACGATAAAGGCTACCAGAAACCCTTGCGCTTCTGCCAAAACAATCTCTCAACTTGAAGGCTCGGATGCTGAACGTGGCTCCAATGCGGCCAAGTGTTATTACTCGTTGGGAGAGGCGCTGTTCCTGGACCTGTATAACAACCTGGGCGAGGAAACTTTCCGGCAGGGGTTTCGCAATCTGTACCTGAAATCGCTGCGGGATGACGCTACTGACGACTGCGAGGGTACGAATTTGGGCATCTGCCATTTGGTGGCTGCGTTCAAGGCGGATGTATCCGACGAGGTTGCGGCCACGGTGGATGAGATAGTGGGCCGGTGGTACGGGGCTGCGCCTTAACCGCCTTCGGCGTGCTGGCGGGTCAAGGCGTCTCATCGGCTGGCGGCATAAAATCGGCCACCGCCAGGGTTACATCGGGGAAGGCTTTGGGGCTGATGCAGTCGCCGGCCCGGTAAGTACGGACGCTGGCGTATTCCGAACCCGCCGGGTCGGCGTAGGCCGTCACTGCCCGCGCCCGCAGGTTGGCAACCCACACCTCCGGGACGCCGGCCGCGGCGTACCGCGCCAGCTTCGGGCCCTGGTCATAGGCCAGCGAACTGTCGGCGAATTCAATAACCAGATACACGTCCTCCGGCATCGTCCGCCCGGTCACGCCGGAGCCGGGGGGGTTCCACCGTACCAGGGCAAAGTCTGGCTGGGGCGCGCTGCGGTCGTTCAGGTAGATGGGGCCGCCCCCCCGCACCGTCGCCCGCCCGATCAGCGGTGGAACGAGCAGCGTATTCATCCAGTCAGTGCCACCCACGTGGCGGAGGCCAATCGGTGGCATAATGATTATCACTCCGTCCATCAGTTCAACACGGTCGTCCTCATGGAGGATGCCGGCCACTTCCATAGCCAGGTACTCGTCCACCGTAAAGCGGCGGCGGCCAGCCAGCACATCGGCCGTTTCGCCCGCGGCGATAATGCCGGCCTGCGCCATGGCCGCGCACTCCTCCGGGCTGAATGGCCGCGCCGGCGGCATGGCCGTCGTTGTCGTCATTGCGTCTTCTCCCAATCCGCTGCGCGCCCGTTGGTCGGCAGCGATTTCTTTTCCGGTGCGGCCATATTGGAGATCAGGGTGTCTCCCCACCCGACCCGGCAGCGGGTGGGATAAACTCGTCCACCGCCAGGGCCAGGTCGAGGAAGGCTTGCGGGCTGATACTCGCGCCGGCCCCGTAAGTGCGGACAATCGTGTACTCGGAGCCGGACGGGGCAGCGTGGGCCGTCAC
The DNA here is from genome assembly GCA_965220105.1 of Dehalococcoidia bacterium. GTDB lineage: Bacteria > Chloroflexota > Dehalococcoidia > Lucifugimonadales > UBA3495 > Bin87. The sequence continues at coordinate 2,620,365 of OZ244811.1, forward strand.
CTCGCGCGCCCGCAGGTTGACAACCCACACCTCCGGGACACCGGCGGCGGCGTACCGCGCCAGCTTCGCGCCGCGGTCGTAGGCCAGCGAACTGTCGGCAACCTCGATGACCAAGTACACATCCGGTGGGAAATACGGCCCTACCTCGCTCAAAGGGCGTTCCCGCAACACCGCAATGTCGGGTTGGGGGGCACTGCGGATGTTCAGGCGGATTGCCCCCTGCACTCGCACTATTGCCCGGCCGATCAGGGGCGGAACGAGCAGCCTAGTAAGCCAGTCAGTGCTAACCTCGTGAGGATCGCCGATGGGCGGCATAACGATTATCACTCCGTCAATCAATTCAATGCGGTCGTCTTCGTGCAGGATGCCGGCCACTTCCATGGCCAGGTATTCTTCCACAGTGAAAAGGCGGGCGCCAGCCAGCACGGCGGCTGACTCTCCTGCGGCGATGATGTTGGCCCGTACCAAAGCCGCGCACTCCTCCGGGCTGAATGGCCGCGCCGGCGGCATTGTGGTCGTTGTGGTCGTCATTGCGCCTTCTCCCTATCCGCTTGGCACCCGCTGGTCGTCAGCGATTTCTTTTCCGGTACGGCCATATTGGGGATCAGGGTGTGTCCCCACGCTGCCCGGTAGCAGGCGGCATAAAATCGGCCACCGCCAGCCCTACGTCAGGGAACGCGCGCGGGCTGATGCTCTCACCCACCCGGTAGGTACAGATGCTGGCGTACTCTGAACCCGACGGCTCGGCGTAGGCCGTCACTGCCCGCGCCCGCAGGTTGGCCACCCACACCTCCGGGATGCCGGTGGCGGCGTACCGCGCCAGCTTCGGGCCCTGGTCATAGGCCAGCGAACTGTCGGCAAATTCAATAACCAGGTACACGTCCGCCGGCATCGTCCGCCCGGTCACGCCGGAACCGGGGGGGTTCCACCGTACCAGGGCAAAGTCTGGCTGGGGCGCGCTGCGGTCATTCAGATAGATGGGGCCGCCCACCCGCACCGTCGCCCGCCCTATCAGCGGTGGAACGAGCAGCGTAGTCATCCAGTCAGTGCCCCCCACGTGGCCAACGCCGATAGGCGGCATAATGATTATCTCCCCGTCCATCAGCTCAACGCGGTCGTCTTCGTGGAGTATGCCGGCCACTTCCATAGCCAGGTACTCGTCCACCGTAAAGCGGCGGCGGCCAGCCAGCACATCGGCCGTTTCGCCCGCGGCGATGATGCCCGCCGACACCATAGCCGCGCACTCCTCCGGGCTGAATGGCCGCGCCGGCGGCATCGCAGTCGTCGTAGTAGTTGTGGTCATTAGCGATACCTCCGAAGTTTTCATGCCCAGCGCAAGTACTGACGGTATGCGAATTTTACCATGCACGCATTGCCCGCACCGCCTATTGCTTTCAACATGCACGGCAATGCCTTGAGGAAGCGAAGTAGCGCGCCTGGCAGACGGCAGGCCGCGGGCTGCCGGGTGTGCTAATATCTGCGGTATCGACCTTGATATTTTGCTGCCCCGGAGGTTCTTTATTATGACTCAGAATACCGGCGCTTTTGAGGCCCTGCTCCAGGAAGACCGCACCTTTCCGCCGCCCGCTGATTTTGTGGCCAACGCCAATATCAGCGACCCCTCGGTTTACGAAGAGGCGCGCCGCGACCCGCAGGCCTTCTGGGCCCGGTGGGCCGGCGAGCTGGACTGGTTCAAGCCCTGGGACACGGTGCTGGACTGGTCGAACGCCCCCTTTGCCAAGTGGTTCGTGGGCGGCCAGCTCAACGTGTCGTACAACTGCATCGACCGGCATTTGAACGGGCCACGGCGGAACAAGGCGGCCATCATCTGGGAAGGCGAGCCGGGCGACTGGCAGGTGTACACCTACCGGGATTTGTACCGGGAGGTCTGCAAGTTTGCCAACGGCCTGAAGAGCCTGGGCGTGGAGAAGGGCGACCGGGTCACCATCTACCTGCCGATGGTGCCGGAGCTGGCGATAGCCATGCTGGCCTGCGCCCGCATCGGCGCGCCCCACAGTATCGTGTTCGGCGGGTTCAGCGCCGAGTCGCTGCGGGACCGCATCGAGGACTCCCAATCCAAGGTGATGATCACGGCGGACGGCGGTTGGCGTCGGGGCAACATCATCCCGCTGAAGCAGAACGCCGACGCGTCCATCGAGGGCGAAACGCCGGTGGAGAACGTCGTGGTGGTGCGCCGCACGGAGCACGCCGACGACCAGATGAAAGAAGGTCGCGACATCTGGTGGCACGACCTGATCGCTGACCAGCCGCTGACCTGCGACCCGGAGCCGATGGACAGCGAAGACATGCTCTTCATGCTGTACACCAGCGGCACCACCGGCAAGCCCAAGGGTATCGTCCACACCACGGGCGGCTACCTGACGGGTACCTACGCCACCACCAATTGGGTATTCGACCTGAAGGAAGACGACGTTTACTGGTGCACCGCCGACATCGGCTGGGTTACGGGGCACAGCTACATTGTTTACGGGCCGCTGGCCAACGGCGCCACATCGGTTATGTACGAAGGTTCGCCGGACTATCCCGACCGGGACCGGTTCTGGGCCATCGTCGAGAAGTACGCCTGCACGATTTGCTACACGGCGCCCACGGCCATCCGTACGTTCATGCGCTGGGGCGAGGAATACCCCGAGAAGCACGACATGTCGTCGCTGCGTCTGCTGGGCACGGTGGGCGAACCCATCAACCCGGAGGCGTGGGTGTGGTACTGGCAGCACATCGGCGGGGGTCGCTGCCCGGTGGTCGACACCTGGTGGCAGACCGAGACGGGGGCGATGATGATTACGCCGCTGCCCGGCATCACTACGCTGAAGCCCGGGTCGGCGACGCAGGCTTTTCCCGGCATCGACGCGGCCATCCTGGACGAGCAGGGCATCGAGGTCGGCCCGGGCGGCGGCGGCTATCTGGTGGTGCGGCAGCCCTGGCCCAGCATGCTGCGGGGCATTTACGGCGACCCGGAGCGGTTCGTGCAGCAGTACTGGTCGAACTACGATGGCATCTACTTCACCAGCGACGGAGCCAAGCTGGACGATGAATCCTACTTCTGGCTGCTGGGCCGGGTGGACGACGTGATTAACGTGTCGGCGCACCGCATCAGCACCATGGAAGTGGAGTCGGCGCTGGTCGACAATTTGAAGGTTGCCGAGGCCGCCTGCATCGGGCGCAGCCACGAAGTGAAGGGTCAGGCCATCGTCGCCTTTGTAACGCTGAAAGACCAGGTGGCCGCCTCGGACGACGTGATAACGGAGCTGAAGCAGCACGTAGCAGGCAAGATTGGCTCGATGGCGCGGCCCGACGACATCTACTTCGCCGCCGAGCTGCCCAAAACCCGCAGCGGCAAGATCATGCGCCGCCTGCTACGCGACGTGGCCGAGGGTCGCGCCCTGGGCGACACCACCACGCTGGCCGACCCGGCGGTGGTGGAGATGCTGAAGGAGCAGTATGGGGACGAGGAGTAGCGGAACGGGTCTTCGCGGTGAGGAGCTATGGGCACCCGTTAACCGCTAGGCAAGTTGTAGACTTACCCAGCGGTTAACTTACACAACATGAGGTGCTATTGTGGAAGCGCACGATAGGACGTTTAGCCCGAATCCACCGAAAGGATCTGGCCACCCCGAGGAAGCGAGGGATGAGAGGAGCCGGCTAGAGACGGCGTGGCCTTGATCCGCTCCAATCCAGCTGGGCACACGGCGTGGTAGCCGCGCCAAGGGGATGTTGACGGCCCGCAGCGCCGGCGGCGGGCGAGATCATCGAGGCGGATTGGTCTGGGAGACACTGTGGGGTCAGCCTGGTGCGGGTCGGCGAGGCGATTGGGTAGGCGGCGGATGGTCAGAGGCCGTGGGTGCCGTCAGGAGGGGAGTGGCAGGGCGCGCAGCCTCGCCAGGGCTCTGCCGAATTGGTTTTCCCAGGGCCAGCCCTGGGGCAGGTGCAGGGTGAGACGGCGGGCCGAGCGAGTGAGCCGTCCGGCCAGGGAGAAGAAGCGCCGCCGGAGAGTCTTGGTGGTTGCCAGTTGCTCGCCTAGGCCGATGCGCGTTGTCCAGCGGGCCAGATTGTGGCCCATCACTTGGACGGCCAGCCAGGCGGCGTTGGCGGGGAAGCAGCCCGAGGGGAGATGGTTGAGCCCCACGCCGTACTTGAGGTCGCGGATGGCGTTCTCGATCTCGGCGTGGCGGCGATGGTCGGCCTCGAGGTCCAGGGTATCGCCCTCCCGGTCAGTGATGAAGGCGTGATAGCTGTAGTTGGTGAACAGCGCCAGTTGGGAGCCGGGCGTGGGCTTGACCCGGCGTACGATGAGCCGCACGGTTGCGGCGTCGGGTTTGCTCTCGAAGGGCGTGTAGTCAGTCTCGGCCACGTCGGCGGCGCCCTCCATCCAATAGGGGATGGGCGTCCACTCAGCCTCGGGTATGGCCTCGATGAGGTTGCGCAGACGGGGGTGCTGTCGGCCGGTGATGGAGAAGCGGACCTTCGCCTTGCGGCAGACGGCGACCATGGCGTGGGTGTAGAAGCCGCTGTCGGCCCGCATGGTGAGTTGACCCGTGGCACCGGCATGGCGCACCCTACCCACCGTCTCCCGCAGGAAGTGGGCCGCGCCCCGTGCCGTGTTGGCCCGTCCCTGGCGCAGCCGTGCCATCAGCACGTCTCCGGTGCCAGCGGCCACGGCCAACAGCGGGTGATAGCCCCGCTGGCCGGTGTAGCCGTGGTCGTGCGCCCCCTCCTTGGCTAGCCCGTAGGTCTCGCAGATGGTGGAGTCCAGGTCGATGGTCAACGGCTCGTCGCCGGGTCCCGCACCAGCGGCCCAGGCCCCAGCCAGCAACTCCCGGCTCACCCGATCCAGCTGGCGCACGTGGCCCCACCGGAAACTCCGCAGGAAGGTCCCCAGCGTGGACGGCGCCTTGATCACGCATCCCAGCACCCGATCGGTTCCCCCAGCGCGCAGCGCATCGGCGTCGTCAATGCAGTCGCCACCAGCCAGCGCCGACGCCACCAGGGTCAGCATCTTGTCGCCGACGTTGGCACGGCCAGGAGCGCCGCCCAGGTCAACATGGCGGTCCACCAGCTCGCCCAGTCCCAGATGGTGGGCCAAAGTAACCGGAAGGATCAACCCAGCATTGGCCACCAGGCGGTGGTCATCGAAGGCAATTTGGATGCGGTCGGGCTGCTCCGGTGGTAGCATCAATTGGGTGCTCCTCGTTTCGGGCTGGTTTCATGTGTCAGAAACCATTATCCCCGAAGCCGGGAGCACTTTCTTACCCCTTCACAACGCCGCCACACTTATCCTTTCGGTGGATTGGGGCTTAGGCAACTCATTGACACTAGCATTCAGTTTATCGTTCCGACGTTTCAGCGAGACTACAAATGCTAGGCTTTACGCAATTCAAGCGGCGTAGGCAAGGGAATCTACAAGTCGGTGGTACAGTGCGACCGGGAGTTCCTGAATGTCGGGGTCAGCGACCGACAGTGAGAAACCTTCCGACGCCAGCCACAGGTGGCGACGCGCCAGGGCGATGGCATCCACGAAGGTCGGCGACGGTTTGTCGTACCAAGCGGCCTTGCGCTGGGTCATGGGGCGCCGTTTCTGCAACGCGTGGGCGGCCAGGGTGGTCCAGGAGAAGAGTCCCAGTAGGGCGGGCGTGGTGCGGGCGATGGCGAGATCGGACCACTGGCGTTGTGTCTCCACACCCAGATGGGTTCGTACCTCGTGGAAGGTGACCTCCAGTTGCCAGCGCAGTACAAACCATTCCAGGATCTGGGTCGGGTCCGCCGCCGGGTCGGTACAGAGCAGGGCCTGAGTGGCGAAGGAGCCCTGGGGGTCTCGGATCAGCACCCAGCGAATGAGGACGGGGGGCTTGCCGGAGCGGTACCAGACCGCCGTCTGGGAGGTGAGTTCCACGGCGCGGGTGATGCCGTCGTACCAGGCCACCTCGGCGCTGGCCCAAGTTACATCCGTCTGCGCAAGGAAAACTTTCAGCGGCGGCCGCCGCGGGCCCTTCAATGGCGGGCGACCGTTCTGGCCAGGTTGACGGGGTGGCGCTGGCGCATACAGGGCGGCGTCCAGACGCAATCTGGCGATCAGGGTAACGGGTTCACGGAGGGACTGGCAGCAGTGGAGCAAATCCAGCACGGCATAGCTGTTGTCGCCCACCAGCGCCAGGGGTCGGTGGGGCAGCCAGCGGCGCAGTTGCATGACCATCTGGCGGGCCCAGTCGGTGAGCTTCTTGTGCTGGCGTCCCTGCTGTTGGTAGTAACGGGTCGAAGGCGCCAGCACCGTGAGCGCCGGCAAGGCCCAATGGCGTCCGGCCCATGGCACGTGGCCCAGCCACATCAGGGAGATCCAGCGCAAACCGCTGGCCTTGACCACCTGAGACCGGCTGGAACGCACCGGGTCGCGGTAGATGGCCCGCGCCCTGATCTTGGCGCCGCGACGCCGTTCCAGGGTCTCGTCGATGCCGAAGATCAGTGGGCCGTCGCCACCATCCAGGTGCTGGAGCAACAGCGCCAGCAGGATGCGCGCTGCCTGGCGGGACGACCACACCGCCCGATTGAGCACCTCGTGGTAGCGGGCGTAGTCGCGCTGGTCGCTGCGGCCCATGACGCGCAGTGCCGCCGCCACGGTGCGTTGGCCCGGGGTCAGGATCGCGCCGACCAGCAGCAGTTGGGCTTTCCGCCAGGTTGGGCTCGTAAACAGCGTTGCGAAGGGAACGAGAACGGCTACAATGGCATCGGGCAGGGTGAGCATGGCTGGGCCTTTCCGTTGAAAGTGGGGTCAGGCCAGCTTACCCTGTCTTTATACTTTTTCTAAATTATGCGTAAAGCCTAGCAAATGGGGTAAGGAACAGTGGCAGCGGTTGTGGGAGGACATTACCCGTGTTCGATTGGAACACTCCAATTCAGGCCACTTCATAGGTTCCATTGTCCAAATTGACACCGGGAGAACCACCCCAGCCCTCGGAAGCTGGCTGGTAATTGATGGACAGCAGCGATTAGCGACATTGACGCTGTTGGTGGCAGCTCTTCGAGACCACATTATAGCTACGACCCCGCCTGACGGGTCGGAGGGTCTTACGGCAGACTTGTTGGACGACTTGTTCCTTAAAAATCGTCGGCTGAACGGCGATGCAAATTACAAACTGTGCCTCAGACGAACCGACGACGCGACGCTTCATGCATTGGTTGACGGCAAGGATCTAGCTGAATTAGAAAACAGTACGTCCGGTCAAGTGGAAGGTGCTTATCGGTTTTTCCGAGACTGTTTAGCCGCGATGGAAGGTAACTTGTCAGATATTTTCAACGGCATTGCTTCATTAAGGATAGTAGAGGTCACTCTCAAGCGAGAGATCGATGACCCACAGTTTGTTTTCAAGAGTTTGAATGGAACGGGTGTGGACCTATCTCAGGGGGACATGATACGGAATAATCTGCTAATGAACCTCGAAGAAGAGGAACAAAACGATCTCTACACGGCGTATTGGAGCAAAACCGAAGATTTTTTCAGGAATGCCGACAGAACGCTGCGGGATAACGCGTTCGATGCGTTTCTGGGGGACTACATCGTTCTCAAACGAAAAGATGGGCAACAGATACGCCGCAGCGACGTTTACGATGAGTTCAAAAAATCTAGGGCCATCATACAAGGCGATAATATCCTTAATCAGATGCTGGCAGATGTAAGGCGGTTTGCCGGCTATTACGCCAAGTTCTTTTGGCCCGAAAATGAATCGTCACCTAAACTCGCACAGGCACTGCACAATATGCGCGTACTCGGTACTACCCCATCGACGCTCGTAATGCGACTTTACAGTTGCTATGACCATCAAAAAACACTGAAGGAGGAGGAATTCATTCAGTCGCTGGGATTTATCGAAAGCTATCTGATCAGGCACGCCGTTCTGGGTTCTCGCTCTCGTAGCTACTGGAGCATTTTTGCAGGGATGGCTAATATGATAAGTGAGCAATCGCCCTTTGATTCCTTGAAAATTGCCTTGCAACAGCAACAGTGGTGGCAATTCAACACGGATCAAGAATTTGCCAAAGCATTGCACGAGCGCAACTTGTATGACCTCGGGTTTTGCAAACACATTCTTGACAGGCTGGAGAATTTTGATACTAAGGAGCCCAGCCCTGTCCATGAATATTCCATCGAGCATATCATGCCACAGGGCATAGACAAAAGCTTCAACTGGCAGTATATGCTCGGCAGTGACTGGGAACAAGTTCATTCAGAATGGTTGCATCGTTTGGGCAATTTGACTCTTACTGGATATAACTCGAAGTACTCAAACTGCCCGTTCACTGCAAAGAAAACCATGCCCAAAGGCTTCAACGAAGGCGCGGTGCGCCTGAATCTGTTCGTCCGCAATCAGTCGGAATGGACAGCGACCCAAATGGAGGGGCGAGGCAAAATGCTGGCGGAGCGGGCTTTGGAGATTTGGCCTTACCCGCAGGTTGATTAGCTCCTGCTATACTGCCCCTACACCCGGTATGCCCTGCGAGGTTTGCCATGACTACCAAACCACCGCCGAAAGTTGGGTCGACCGAAATCACGCTGTACGATGACGACGGCGTTTTTTACCCCGAAACGGACGGTATGCCCTTGCCTGACGGATTTGAACAGGAGCCGCTATTCGCGCAGGTCGTCCCCGTGCTACGGGCCTACCTGAAGCAGCGCTACGACGTCATCATCAGCGGGGATACTTTCCTCTACTATGAGCAGGGCAATCCGGCAGCGGTAGTCGCACCGGACTGCTACGTGTCTTTCGGAGTAACCGACGACCTGATTCCGCCGCTGAATTCCTATCTCACCTGGCGCGTGGGTAAGGTGCCCGATTTCGTGCTGGAGATTGCATCGAGAAGCACGGCAAGACGGGATAATGTCGAGAAGCGAGAATTGTACGCCCGACTTGGCATCGGGGAATACTGGCGTTACGACTGGACGCCGGACAGTCGATACTGCGGTGAACCGCTGCTGGGCGAGCGACTGGTAGACGGCGAGTATGTGCGGTTCCCCACCGAGCGGGAACCGGATGGCCTGGTATGGGGGCATAGCCCGACAATCGGTTTGGACCTGTGCTGGGACAATGGGCGCCTGCGGTTCCGCATCCGGGAAACCGGCGAATACCTCCTCGATTACACGGAATCCCAAACCGCCCTGCAATCTGCCGAAGCGGCCCGTGCAGCCGCCGAAGCCGAAACCGCTGAACTCCGTGAGCAACTGCGCCGGTTGCAGGCGCAGCAGGACGGGACATCCTGATTGACGCGGATGTAAGCCATGCAATACGAAACCGTTATCGGGCTTGAGGTTCATGTGCAGCTGCGTACCCGCAGCAAGATGTTCTGCGGGTGTCCGGCGGACTATCAGGCGGCCGACCCCAACACACGCACCTGTCCGGTGTGCCTGGGTTTGCCGGGCGCGCTGCCGGTCATCAACCGGCGGGCCGTGGAGTACACGGTGATGACGGGATTGGCCCTGCACTGCCGTATTCCCGAATTTACTAAGTTCGATCGCAAGAACTATCCCTATCCCGACCTGATGAAGGGATACCAGATATCCCAGTATGATTTGCCGTTGGCGCTGGACGGCCACGTCGAAATCGACGGCGACCCCGGCCTGGGTCTGGGTCAACGGAGCATCGGCGTCGAACGGGTTCACCTGGAGGAGGACGTCGCCAAGTTGCAGCACTTCCCCGACGCGGCGGACGAGGGTTGGGGCGACGGCTACTCGCTGGTGGACGTGAACCGCTCCGGCGTGCCCCTCATGGAAATCGTGAGTCGGCCCGACCTGCGTTCCCCGGAAGAGGCACGTCAGTACCTGACCTCGCTGCACTCGCTGGTGCAGTACCTGGGCGTGTCCACGGGCAACATGCAGGATGGCAACTTCCGCTGCGACGCCAACGTGAGTATCCGACCGGTCGGCAGCGAGGTGTTCGGCACGCGCACCGAAGTCAAGAACATGAACAGCTTCCACTCCGTGTACCAGGCCCTGGAATTCGAGGTGGAGCGGCAGCGTCGGGTCATTGAAGCCGGTGGAGCGGTGGAGCAGGAAACCCGCGGCTGGATTGAGGAACGGGAAGTCACGGTTTCGCAGCGCAGCAAGGAGTACGCCCACGATTACAGGTATTTCCCGGAGCCGGACCTGCCGCCCCTGCGGATCGGCGCGGAAACAATCCGGCGGTTGCAGGGCGAGGTGCCGGAGCTGGCTCCCCAGCGTAAGGCGCGCTTCCAGGCCGATTTTGGACTGTCGGAATACGACTCCGGTTTGCTGGTCGGGTCGCGGACGATGGCTGATTATTTCGAGGCGGCGGTTGAGCTGCGCGCCAACGCCGGAGGCGACGGTACGGTCGTCGCCAAAGAGGTTGCCAATTGGATGCTGGGCGACCTCGCCCGGTTGTTAAATCAGGATCGGCGCGAGATTGAGGCGTCACCCATTGCGCCGGCGCAGTTGTCGGAGTTGCTGGGCCTGATTGACGATGGCACGTTATCGACGTCGCTGGCCAAGACTGTGCTCGAAGAGATGTACGCCACGGGCGCCGGGGCGGCGGATGTGGTGGCTGAGCAAGGGCTCGGGCAGATCAGCGAGACTTCAGCCATCGAGGCGGCGGTGGACGAGGCGATTGCTGCCAACCCCAAGGCGGTGGCCGATTACATCGGCGGCAAGGATACGGCGGCCCGGTTCCTGATGGGTCAGGTGATGCGGCTCACGAAGGGGCAGGCGCAGCCGGACCTCGCGCTACAGCTGGTGCAGGAAGGTCTGGAGGCGGAGAAGGCGCGGCAGGGGTGAACGTGGGAGAGGAAAACCGCCGCGCTGGCATCGAGATTGCCACGTCGCTGCGCTCCTCGCAATGACAGATTGGCGACGGCGCGTGGTAAAATCTGTGGTGTTGGTGTACTTATATGTCGCTTTTTAACGTAGTACAAATACTGGTTTCCATTGTGCTGGTGCTGATAATCCTGTCGCAGGTGCGAGAGGCTGGCAGCGGATTTTTCGGCAGCGCCCAGAACACGGCGCGGACGCGTCGCGGGTTGGAGCGGACGCTGTTCCAGATGACTATCGGTGTAATCGTGGTATTTCTGGTGGTGTCGACACTCAGCGCCCGGCTCACCGGCTAGTATTGGACGCCGGCAATGGGGCCGGCGTGGCGAGCCAGCTGGCGGCTCCGCCCATCGTCCTTGCCACCGATTTCGGCGTCGCCGATGCCTACGTAGGCATGATGCGCGGCACGATACTGGGTATCAACCCGGCTGCCACGATAATCGATCTGACCCACGGGATCGGCCCGCAGGACATCAGGCATGGAGCGGTGGCGCTGGCCGATGCGGCGCCGTATTTCCCCGACGGCAGTTTCTTCGTTGCAGTGGTGGACCCGGGCGTGGGCACGAGCCGGTCGGCCCTGTTGATGCAGACACCCGACGCCTGGTTCCTGGCCCCGGACAACGGGTTGCTGACGCTGGTATGCCGGCGTTTCGACGCGTCCTTCGGCGATTCGGCGATGGCCGGCACGGTTCCCATACCAGACGGTTGCGCCGCCTGGAGATTGACCAACCCCGTCTATTGGCGACACCCGGTGAGCGATACGTTCCATGGTCGGGACGTGTTCGCCCCGGTGGCGGCGCATCTATCGCTGGGGGTTCAGCCGGATGAGTTGGGCGAACCCGTGGATGAAATCAACCACCTTGCGCTGCCGATTTCGCGGGTTCGGGACGGCGCCATATCGGGGCAGGTGGTGTTTGCCGACGCCTTCGGCAACCTGATTACGGACATCACTGCCAACCTGGTGAGTGATTTGGCGGGAGTTGTCGGTCTTCATGCAATCGTAGTGGCGGTCGCCGGGCGGAAGATCGTCGGACTGTCGCGCACCTTCCATGACCCGCCTGGGGTAGGACTGCGAGCGCTGGTGGGTAGCCACGGGCGTCTGGAGATTGCGGTGGTGGACGGGAGTGCGGCGATGACTCTGGGGGTTGGAGCGGGGGCAAGGGTGGGGGTGGGGGCTGGATAATGATCCGACATTGCGGCTTGCCAGCTTACTGAAAACGGCCGAACTCCTGTGGCAGCAACTCCAGCAGCTGCTCCGCCGTCATACCATACACATCGTAGGTCATATACAACTGGTCCAGTACATCCATCAGACGGACGACGCCACCGGCCGGCCGTGGGTTGCCGCCACCGCCGGCGATACCGGATTTCTGTTGTCCAGTCGCCGAGTCGATGTACAGTCGATTCGCCAGATCCGTAACCCCCGGCGAACGATACGCCTCAACTTTGCCGATGAGTCGGTCTGCCAGATGCTCCATACCAGAAACCGGCTGTGACAGCAAACCGCGCGCCCGTTCATCGCCGTGCCGAGTGTAAATGTCCCAAGCAAACAGTAACCGATTGCGGTGCCTTTGGCTGGCACCCCGCCTCTCGTCCAGAGGGTCAATCACGTATGCTACATCAGCGTTGGCAACCCGCATCCGCCCGTCACCAGTCCGGCTCACCACCTGGTCAAAATAGAACATCCCCAGCCACGACCACAGCGGCGCATTGTCGGCAACATGGATATTGCCCAAAGGGGCTAACCGCTCGCTGAGATATTGGCCGGCTTCCCGTCTGTTGGCAAAAACGCGCCGCGCGACAAACACTGCCGGCCTAACCGGCTGGGCGTAGCGCGGTTCGGTCAGCAGACCATGGGGAAAGGGAGAGCTCGCGTCAATTCGCAGTGCGGCCAAGTATTCTTTCGCCGCCTCAATGCCCTCGACGGTCAATTCGCGAACTCTTTGCTCACTCATGATGCTCTCGATTTCGCGTACAGTTCACTGGCGTGAAACCGTTCCTTAGTGAAGGTCTTAACCGCATCGTCGATGAATCTGGCAACTTCGCCTTTGTCGTGTCCGTTCTCTCCGGTTTCCGGATAGTCTGCAGAATGGAACCTTTTGGTGAACTTCACCCAATTCGTCAAGCCTTCTCCATCGTCGTCATCCCAATCGAAATCTTCTACGATAAGGGCGCGGGTGAGTATCGCTCGCAACACTTCGGGCAGAACTACCCCTCGCAAAGCATCATCCTGTCGCATCGTCGCGCTGATTCCACTGATGTTTTTATTGACCTGCAGAGTAGGATTTTCGCCGGGTTCTCCGAAATCCAGCCGCCACACTTCCTGCACCAAATCCACCTCTTCAAGCCACAACAGAGATTCTCGCCCGGCGGCTCGCTTGGGACTGATGCTATTAGCCAGCGCCAGTATTTTCCCCGAGTCATCCAGTACTGTCACGCGAAAATACGGATTGACCGGGACTTCGGTAAGACTGCGGTCTGCCGGTGGTGTTGGTGAACCCACCATCCCCCAGTCAAAGCGCATCCCTCCCCAACCCTTGTTGGCAGCGATGATTACCTTGGCATCCTCCGGTAGCCTCAGCTCTGCCAAATTCAGCGTCGCGCTAAAAGTGGGCGGGTTGCCGTCGCCGGTTTCATGCAGTTCAATGGTTACATTATGCTGTCCAATCCGCTTGCGCCCGGTGAAATTAAACCGTCGTATCGGCATGGTCCCCCTCCATTTCGCTGATGCGCTCAATCCGTATATGCACATCGCGCAACGGGTCATAGCCAGACACTGCAAACTCGAAATCCTCCGGATCGTCAATATCCAGGAACAGCTCGTTGCCCGAACTGCCCCGTCTGACCTCGCAACCTCCCATCTGGTGCGGCAGAGCGTCTCGCCCATGCAACAGAAAATCCTCGGGACTATACCTGGACAAAGGATTACCCTTCGGAATCTCGTAGGCAACGCGGAGCCGCACACGCGCCGGCGGGTTAGTCAGTCCGCTGGCAAGTCTGACCCGAAACCCATCCTCCATTTGGGCGATGTCAAAAACCTGGGGCTGCCGCTTTGGGATGTCAGGAGGTATGTAGTGGTCCGTTGGACCTTCCCTAACCCTGCGCTCGGTAGGGCGTCCGTCGCTGCCATCCCAAAAGAAAATATCGGTAAAGGCATCCTTCTGCACTTCCTCGGTAGGCGGTTCAAGCAGGGTTAGCAGATTGCCCGGGGTGTTACGGACTTCGTCAATGCGAACGCGCGGGCGCTCCCAACGGTTGGCGACCCGACTCGTGCGTTGACGCCATGAAGTGTGCGCCGGAGGTTCCGAATCCCGTAGCATTGCTGCCAGGGGCTCCTCCTGGTCCACCACCAGCAGGGCGCAGGCTTCCCGGCGGCGTCGGATAAAGTCCATATTGCCGTGGATGGAAAGAGTGCCGCGCACATAGTAATCGTGCCCTTCGGTCAAATCCGTATCCCGTTGCAAGTACAAGCGCAGAGTAGTGTCTTGAATCTCCCCGCCTCTTCGTTGAACAACGGTTCCGATGCGGAAAGCCAGCATCTCGCCGGCCTGATAGCGGTTGCGCCACGCAGCCAGTTGGTTGGCATCATACCGGTCACGGTTGGCCGAGGGTGGAGCATCCAAGACCTCATAATCTTCGTCCGGGCGATTCAGGCTGGCGCGGCACATGGCAAAGAGCCGCCGGTAGCTTTCTGAGCTGTGTTCACCCGTAGCCGGCAAAGGCAGATGCCTGACTATTCCGTCAATGGTGTCCTTGCCGACCAGCACCGGAGCCGTACCGTCGCCGGAGTCAATGATAACTTCCAAGTTGCCGGCGATAATGGGATAAAAGTAATTGTGGACGACGGCAGCCAGCAACTCGTTTGGGCCAATCCCTGCGCCATCATCCTCTTCCCTGGTGATCGTTGCGGCTCTTCCGATGCGTGGGAATGGGATAACGACTGACAGGCCTGAATTGCTGCGGAACTGGAGGTCAAAATCGGCGATGCACTCCTCAATAAATGGGCGCTGTTCCGGTTCTGATGTCCTCAGGGGAAGCGGCAAGCCGTCGTGGCCAGCTACCGCAAGATAGCCAATGGGATCGTAGCGTTGGCCGTTTATACTGTGCTTGGACAAAACCGCCTGCCCCATCAGCAGCGTTTCGCCATCCTGGCGGTGCGTAATTGCCAGGTATGCACTGATTTGCGAGGCGTCGGGGAACACCCATTTGCCCAAACCCCAGGAACCGTTGTCAGAATCACCCTTGCCGGACAACCCAACGTTGCGGAAGAACCAGTAAAAGTGATTGCCGCCGTCAGTAGTATCGTATTCCCGCCAGTCCCCACTCAATCCCATAGTGCCGGCATCCTCGACAACGATGTATGGTACTCCGCCGGACACCAGATTAGCGTCGTCGGCGCGCTCCCGAATCCCAGTGTCCAGGTCGTCAATCCCCACCAGATGCGGGGCAATGCCGGCGAAGTACCGGGACGCCTTCTCCGAAGGTAGCGGGTTGAGGACACCGGCCAGCGAAAAACGCACTCGTACCGGGCCGGTCGTTCCGATAGGATTGCCTAGAACTTTATCTACGCCCGCATCCAGCGAATTCTGTATCGCCTCACGCACTAACCGGGTGTTGATAGGCTCATCCTCAAAAAACTCCCGCACCACCGTCCCCTGATTTACTTCCGGCGGGGACATCTTGCGAAAACGCCACTTTATGTCTGTCATGTTCATACTACCAGCGCCATCTGAACGATCAAACTCGCGCGTACAACAACAATAGCCGCGCGCGGGGTCAACGCGCTAATACGCCAGGCTGGCGTATCGCCCTCGCCTTGACACCGTTCCGGCCCGTGCTACTATTGGGCCACCCCAAAAGCCGGCGAAATCAACGCCGGTTTTCGTGTCACTGGACGCTGCTGATGGCGGCGTCACGCAAAGGAGCGTGTTGCTATGGCACTAGAGCGCGACACCCTGCTGGGACTGTATCGCACCATGACGACCATACGGCATTTTGAAGAACGCGGCGTGCCCGAGACCGGGCAGCGCGGCATGTCATCTTCGGTTCACTCATCGGTGGGGCAGGAAGCCGTGCCCACCGGAGTTTGCGCCCACCTCACCGACGAAGACTACATCGGGAGCACCCACCGGGGGCACGGACACTGCATCGCCAAGGGCGTGGATCCAACGCTGATGATGGCCGAGCTGTTCGGTCGGATCGACGGGCCCAACAAGGGCAAGGGTGGCTCCATGCACATTGCCGACATGAGCAAGGGGATGCTGGGTACCAACGGCATCGTGGCCGGCAGCGTGCCGCTGGCAGTGGGCGCAGCGCTCACGTCCAAGATTCGCAAGCTGGGCCGCGTGGCGGTGGCGTTCTTCGGCGACGGCGGAGCGAACCAGGGAGTGCTGCACGAGTGCATGAACCTGGCGTCGGTGTGGAAGCTGCCGGTGGTTTTCTGCTGCGAGAACAATGGTTACGCGGAATCTACTCCGGTGGAATACGCGCTGTCGACGGCTAACGTATCCGACCGGGCGGCGTCTTACGACATGCCGGGGATCAACGTCGATGGCATGGACGTGCTGGCGGTTTACGAAGCGGCCGGTGAGGCGGTGGCCCGTGCCCGTGCTGGGAACGGTCCGTCGCTGCTGGAAGCCCGCACCTACCGGTATTACGGGCACACGGTGTTCGACAACCCGCTGACCTACCGCACCAAGGAGGAAGAAGACCACTGGCGCGCCCGGGATCCGCTGCTCACGTTCCGTAACCACATGGCGGAGCAGGGGAACATCATCGGCGCCGAAGAACTGGACCAGCTGGACGCCGAGGCGCTTAAGCTCATTGACGACGCGGTCGTGTTCGCCGATGCCAGCCCGCTTCCGGAACTCCACGAAATCTACGAGGACGTGTACGTAGACTACCCGGTGTCCATGATGCGCCGCGGCGCCAACATGACGGTGTAAGAGGCACACAACGTTGTCCCGCGTTTAGGAGGTGCAGTCCATGTCCACTTCCAAAATGTCCTCGGACGAGATTGCCGACCTGGGGGATCAGATTTACGAAGAGTGGATCAAACCCGGATTAACTAAATCTGATATCGGGAAGTTCGTGCACATTGATGTCAACAGCGGAGAGTTTGAAATCGACGACGACGACATCACCGGTGATATTCAACTGCGAACCAGGATCCCTGAAGCCGTCATCTACACTGTGCGAGTCGGTTATTCGGCGACTTACTTTTTTGGTGGCTACTCAGAGGAACCTAAATTGTGATCCTGGGGCGAGTCACGTCCACCCTTAGGGCCAGGGTCCAAATCGAGATCAGCGTAGGTGGCAGCGCTTGGGACGTATTGGACGCAGTGATCGATACCGGGTTTAACGGGCAATTGGCTCTTCCCGCTGAAACTGTACGCGACCTTGGTCTGACTTTAGATCGGTTTCGTAGGGTTACCCCAGCCATTGGCGTGTCCAGGGTAGTGGCATCCGGAAACGTTCATTTGAATTGGGACGGCGAGCCCAAAAATGTTAGGGCCATAGAAGCTGGCGCAGAACCCCTGATCGGCATGGCCCTGCTGTGGGGCAACAGAATTATGATCGATGCTATTGAAGACGGAGCGGTGAGCATCGCCGCCATCCCCGCGACAACGTAGGAGGTTAAACACAATGACTACCACTACCGAAGTGCCGATGAGCCCGCCACCTGGCGAGACCCGAATTCTCCAAACCCGCGAGGCCATCAACGAGGCGCTGATGCAGGAGATGCGGCGGGACGAAACCGTCATCATAATGGGCGAGGAGATTGCCGGCGGCGCCGGTCGCGAACACCTGGGCATCGTGGACGCCTGGGGCGGGGCATTCCGCACCACCCGGGGCTTGATCCAGGAGTTCGGCAATGAACGGGTGCTGGATACGCCGCTATCTGAAGCGGCCTTCGTCGGCACTGCCATCGGCGCCGCCTCCACCGGGATGCGCGCCGTGGCCGAGCTGATGTTCGTGGACTTCATCGGCGTGTGCATGGACCAGCTGCTGAACAATGCGGCCAAGATGCGCTATATGTTCGGCGGACAGGTCAAGGTGCCCTTTGTCATGCTGACCCGCATCGGGGCCGGCTTCGGCAGCGCCGCCCAGCACTCCGAATCCTTCTACTCGCTGTTCAGCCACATACCGGGACTGAAGGGAGTCTGCCCTTCGGACGCCTACACCGCCAAGGGGCTGCTGATTTCGGCGATCCGCGACGATGACCCGGTCATATTCTTCGAGCACAAGGGTCTCTACGGCGACACCGGTCCGGTGCCCGAGGAGATGTACGCCATCCCGCTGGGCAAGGCGCGGACGGTGCGGCCGGGAACCGACGTTACGCTGGTCGGCATCAGCAAGATGACCTGGGTGGCGACGGAGGCCGCCGAAGAGCTGGCCAAAGAGGGAATCAACGCTGAAGTCATCGACCTTTTGAGCGTCTCGCCCATCGACTACGACCACGTGCTGGAGTCGGTGCGGAAGACCCACCGGTTGGTAGTGGTGGACGAGGACACGCCGGTGTGCAGCATCTCTGCGGACATCTGCGCCCGGGCCGCTGAGGAAGCCTTTGATTACCTGGATGCTCCGCCGTCACGGGTGACGCCGCCACACACCCCGGTGCCCTACAGCCGTCCGCTGGAAAACGCTTACCTTCCCAACGCACAGCGCGTCATTTCCACAGTACGCAACCTGATGGGGTAGGACGGACGCCCTTCACCCGGGCCCTCTCCCGGAGGGAGAGGGGATCAACCGATCTTGACTCTGAACCCTCTCCATGCGGGGACGGGACAGGTACGGAGGCTACGTTATGACCACAGTCGGAACCGGCAGACACACCTACACGCTGACGCAGGACTGGGCCAAGATGCCCGACGCTCACCCGATGGGCGCGGTGAGCGCCCTGGCCAGCGACTCGGCGGGCGACATCTACGCGTTCCATCGGGCCGACCCGCCCGTTGCCATATTCGACCGCAGCGATGGTTCGTTCAAGCGTGGCTGGGGCAACGGGTCCTTCGTCTACGCCCACGGGTTTTACATCGAGGACGACATCGTTTACCTGACCGACCGGGATACGTCGGTCTGCATCATGTATACCCTGGACGGCAAGCCGATACAGATGCTGGGGCGATACATGGTTCACTCCGACACCGGCGCCCAGGTTGCGGGCGAGCTGGTGCCGCGGGCTGCCGGGCCGTTCAACTACCCGGCGGAGCTGGTGCCGTCGCCCAGCGGCGACCTGTTCGTCGCCGACGGATACCGCAACGCGCGGGTGCACCGGTTCGACAACGACGGCAACCTGAAGTTTTCCTGGGGCAAGCCGGGCAAGGAACATCCCTACGAGTTCCACCTGCCCCACAGCCTGCTGGTGACGCGGGACGACCGGGTTTACGTGTGCGACCGGGAGAACAGCCGGATCCAGGTGTTCGACACCATGGGCAACTTCCAGGCCATGTGGACCGACTCCTGCCGGCCGACGGACATCGCCGAGACGCCGGAGGGAGACTTCGTCGTGAGCGAGTTGCCGCCGCTGGATGGCTCGCATCCGCCGCGGGTGAGCATCTACGACCGGGACGGCAACGTGCTGGCCCGATGGGACAGTCGGTCGGCCCACGGCATCTGGTGCGATGCCCACGGCGACGTGTTCCTGGCGCTGACCGGGGACAAAGCGGTGGACAAGTACGGGCGGAGCTAGCGGACGAGTACGGCCCTCACCCCGACCCCTCTCCCGGTGGGAGAGGGGCTTTTTTTGGTTGGGCAGGGAGGGCATTGCGTGACGATCCGGGTACCCACGAATCCGTAGTGGTGGACGGGGTAGCCACGGCGCCGCAATCGAGACGCCGATGGTGTTGGTCCGCTCAGATTCGGTTAAGGGAGCCCTGGCAGGGTTGTCATAAACCGGCGCGGGCGCGATAATGCCGCGCGTTTTGATGTCGCGAATTAATTCCCCCCCCGAGAAACCGGGTCTGGAACCCAGACCAGTGCGTTTGGGTCTGCCGGTCGGCGGGGGCATGACTCCGCTCGCTTTTGTGCCGGCCGGTTGTACGAAGGACTGCCCGCCGAACGGCGGGTCGACTATGTAGAGAATCCCCTGCCGCCCGGGATCGCCAACTCCATATTTCCCCAATCGTCCACGCGCCGGATGCGCCAGCTGCCCGATTGCAGCGTGCACCTGATGGTCACGTCGCCGCCCTACAACGTGGGCAAGGAATACGACGATGATTTAACGCTGGGGCAATACCGGGGGTTCCTGCGTCACGCGATGCGCCAGGTATACCGGGTGCTGGTGCCGGGCGGGCGGGTCTGCTTCAACATCGCCAATCTGGGCCGCAGACCGTACCTGCCATTGCACCGGTACATCATCGAGGACCTGCTGGCCCTGGGGTTCCTGATGCGCGGCGAGGTCATCTGGGACAAGGCGGCCAGCGCCGCATCATCTACGGCCTGGGGGAGTTGAAAATCGGCGGCTAACCCGACGCTGCGGGACGTGCACGAATACATCCTGGTGTTGTCCAAGGACACCTACCGACGCCCGAGACTGGAGGGGCGAGAGTCCACCATCAGCCGGGACGATTTTCTGGAGTGGACGAAGAGCGTGTGGCAGTTCCCAGCGGAGTCGGCGCGGCGGGTCGGTCATCCGGCGCCCTTCCCGGTGGAGCTGCCCCGCCGGTGCATCGAGCTCTACACCTATGGCGACGAGGTGGTGCTGGACCTGTTCATGGGCAGTGGCACCACGGCCATCGCAGCGTTGCAAACGGGACGGCGGTTCGTGGGGTACGAGGTATCGGAGGAGTATCGGGCGCTGGCGTACCGGCGGTTGTCGGGAGTGCCGGGGTTGCTGGCGCGGGCCGTGCGAGGCGGGCGGGTTATTGCGGAGGCAGAGTCTCCCGAATATTCGGTTGGGCGCCCCATAGCGGATAGGTGCGAGTCATGATCCCGGCGTTGGTGACGTTGTTCCGGGATGAAAACTCGGTGAGGTTACTACAGGAAAATCTTCCCCGGGCATTCGAGGTGGCGGATGCGGAATCCCGCCGCGTGCAACAACGGCGCGGCGGTCAGACCCATGAAGCTGTTGGTCAAGAGGTTGGCGCAACCCGGGAGCGAATCATCATCGCTTATTTGAGACATGCGTTGGGTGAAATCCACATTACACTTCCCACGGCAAACACCGCGATGCGAGACGTATTGGTGTTTGGAGAACCATTGGAGATAAAGACTGCAACCCGGAACGGAAAAGTGAAGGCAAAATGGACAGCTGATACTGCCTCAGCCGAAAGCGATATCGACGCCTTCGAGTTCACATCGGATTTGCTATTGGTTAGGATTTGGTGGGGTATGGAGAGGGACAGCCTGTTTTACATCCCGAAAGAGGTGTTGCAGTCGTTGGCGAAAAAATCTGGAAATGCTAATTTTTTGAAGAGCGCCACTGGCACGAACAATCGTGGAATCGACATCGCACCGTGGTTCGTGGACGCGGCTCAACAGCACAATGAGACGGTGCGAGTGCCAATTTGGTGGGAGCAACGCAACATCAAGATTGACCCCATGGCCCGATGGATGGGTTTTTGGGCAGACCAACGGGATCGTGATCCGTTGTACGCATGACACCCGGCGGGCGACTCGAACCTTTGCGGTGCATCGAGGGCAGGACAAACCCTTCACCCGCAGGAGGCTTTTCCATAACTTTAGCGCAAGCGAAGCCCGGAACCAGGGGTGGCGTTTGGCCAACGATGGTTGTGTTTCAAACGGGATTGCCACGTCGCTTCGCTCCTCGCAATGACCGGTGGCAACCGCGCGTACGCAGGTCAAACTGTCATTGCGAGCGCAGCGCGGCAATCTCGTTCCGGTGGGGCACGTTGCCTTACACCCACTCGTTTGGGCGGTAAGATTGCCACGTTGCAGCTACTCGCAATGACAGTCGTGGTGGATTGGGGGCGGACACACCCTTACCCCCAGCCTCTCCCATCGAAGGAGATGAACAGGAGGCCCCATCTGCTACAATGCGCCAAATTGTTGCCCTGGTGGGCCGTGGCAGGAGGCGCATGTTATGGAGTTGGGTCTTTTCTACCAGATTCAGGTACCCAAGCCCTGGGACGACCAGAGCGAGAGCCGAAAGTTCCAGGAAATGATGGAGCAGGTTTGCTTTGCCGAGGAGCAGGGCATGACCAGCGTCTGGTTCGTTGAGCATCATTTCCGCTCGGAGTGGTCCCACTCCAGCGCCCCGGACATCACGCTGGCCGCTTTGAGTCAGCGCACCACCAACATGCGCCTGGGCGTTGCCGTGGTGCTGGCGCCGCTGCATCATCCCCTGAACATCGCATCCCGGATGGCCACGCTGGACGTTATCTCCGGCGGGCGGGTTAACCTGGGCATTGGTCGCTCCGGTTATCCGTACCAGATGTTGCCCTACGGCGCCGACCTTTCCGACGTTTCGGAGATGGTGGAGGAATACCTGAAAATTATTCCCGGAGCGTGGACCGAGGAAATCTTCTCCTACGAGGGCAAGCACTACAACATCCCGCCCCGGGAGGTGATTCCCAAGCCGGTGCAGAAGCCGCACCCGCCCATCTGGCAGGCGGTGAGCCAGGAGTCTACCGCCGAAAAGGTGGGACGGCAGGGCCTGGGTTGCCTGGCTCAGACCAGCATCGGACTGGAGCGGGCCGAGGGTCTGATCAAGATTTACCGGGACGCCATCGCCAATCCGGAGCCGGCCACCAAGGTGGTGTATCCACGGGTGGCTGGCAATACGGTGGCGCTATGCATGGAGGATCGGGAAAAGGCCTTCCAGCGTGGCGAGGCCATCATCGACTGGTACCGGGTGCAGCAGCGCATCCGCGACTCCTACGTGTGGCAGGGCTATGATCCCGCCAGGGTGCCGGAAGACTATCAGTGGCACTACCAGCGGGCGGTGCAGGCCGATTCGGCGCGGGCCGACGAGGTGACGTCGCGCTCGCTGATCGAGGACGGTGGCCGGTTCTGCATTGGCAACCCGGACGACTGCATCGAGTACATCGAGAGCTACGAGCGGATGGGCGTGGACGAAATCATGCCGCTATTCCAGGTCGGCCCGGTGAGTCACGAAGAAGTGATGGAGTCGCTGCGGCTGTTCGGCAAGTATGTCATCCCCCACTTCCGGGAGAAGGCGCGGAAGGAGGCCCTGGCCGCCGACAACTGACCCATTTGACTAGGCCACGGATCGGGGGAAACCCCTCGCCGGCTGTATCGGCGAGGGGTTTTGTTCGCGCGGACCAACGGCGCCGACGCAGGAGTCGTGGCGGTTGCCAATCCTGCGCCGGTGATTAGCGCGGGGATGGGAGCGCTGGATGGCTAGGGCCGATAGTCGTTACCGTAGCCGTTCTCCGACTGCCGTTCTGCGTTCAACAGCCGCTGGCGCTCTCGCTGCCGGCGGATTTGCTCGCCCCGAGTGGTGTAGCCGTACTCGCTGCCGTGTTCGTGCCCATTGGGTTGGAGGAAGTGACCGGTGCCGAAGCCGGTTTGCAGCATGCCGTCGGTCATGTGCCGCGGGGTATCGGGGCTGTGCATGATCTCGGAGATGCTATCGACGCGCCGGTCCTGCAGCGGGTAGAACAGGGTGATGTGCATGCGCCGTTCTTCGGGAGCGTTCTGGAAGTTCGCCGACGCGAAGGACCACTGCAGGTTGGGGAAAGCATCCTTGAAATCTTCCCGGACCAGCTGGTTGGTAACGTCTTCTTCGATCTTCCGAACACCATCCCGGTCAACGGGCAGGGTGATGACCATACGCATGACGGAGTCGGTTTCGACGAAAGAGTGATTGGCCAACTGGGCGGTTTCCTTAGTGGGGTCGAGGATGTCCCAGATACCACGCTTGATGTCGTCACCCAAACGCCCTGAGTCGTCGTCGACAACCACCAGTTCCCGTCCGCGCATGGGCCCGAACAGGCGGCTTCGCTGCCGTACTACGGCAGTTTCCAGGCGTCGGCTCGCGACGCGCATCCCAAACCAGCCGTTGGAGTAATCGGCGAAACTGGCGACGGTTTCGGCCAGGGATCC
The DNA here is from genome assembly GCA_965220105.1 of Dehalococcoidia bacterium. Taxonomy (GTDB): domain Bacteria; phylum Chloroflexota; class Dehalococcoidia; order Lucifugimonadales; family UBA3495; genus Bin87. The sequence goes on from OZ244811.1 coordinate 2,644,222, forward strand.
GCTGTCGGACTGGAACTGCATGCCGGATTCCATCGAGGCCAGACCCACGGCCAGCAGGTTGTCCAGACGCTCGAAGTCGCGGCCGCGGTTGATGTTGTTGTCGGTGAGGAGTGCGGGGAACCCGGAACGGGCTTCGACGCGGCCGTTGGAACGAATCTGGCGGACGCCCATGGTCTCTTCATAAGCGCCCCAGGTCTCCCGGCGCATGTTTTCTTTGAGGGCGTGCTCTTCGGGCAGGAGGACGATGGGGAGGAAGAGTGCTTCCGGGAATTGCTCGACCAGCTTGTTATGCAGGATGCCGGCCAGCTTGGCATGGCCGCCAAAGCCGACCCACTCCAGGATGAGTTGCGGGGGCGAGCCAATCTCGTCGGCGCGGCGGTTGACAGCGTTGACCATGTTCTCCATGTCCCGATCGATGCGCCCGTAGAAGTCTTTGTACGCGTTCGGGTCGCGCAGGAAGCCGTCGACTTTCGGGATATATCCCGGCACAACGACGGGCAGGTCGGCCAGGGTGCCCCGGCCGCGCATCGCCGCGGATTCCCTGATGATGGAATCCTTGGTGCCCTGGTTGCAGTCGTACATCAGGAGACTTTGCACCCGGTCCAGCACGCCGGCTTCACCCATGCGTTGGGCCCATTTCCAGCTACGTTTATAACCCGCAGTACCGACCGCCACCGATACGATCGGCGGAGGGACGCCTTCACGGCTGCGGACGATCTCATCTTCCAACCGGTGCGGCTCCTGCCTGCGGATACGGAAAGTCAGGTTTTGAACTTTCGGTGGCATAATTGTTTCGACCCCCTCACAGGTTTGATGGTCCAATTGGCGTCGAAGTAGCCTGTTCGTGGAAACACAGGCTCCGACCGAACCACAATGAGTTTGAGTTAATCGCGGTGTTCAATGTATCTTATTTGCTCAACCAATGGCCCATTTAATTCGCATGAAGGTCCTATTCTCAGGATACCAGAGCCACAGAATAGCGTCAAACAGTTCGGTTTACATTATGAGGCGAGAACTGCGGGGTACGGTATTGGTTATGCGCCACTGGTTAGATGTATAGAATGGTCGGTGGCGGGTCATCATCCGAGTCCGCGGAGGGCGCCGACGGGCTGGCCGCAGGTCCGACGGCAACCAGGGGCGGCGCTTTTTCCCCTCCAGACACGTGGTAGTAGGAACCGAAACCCGTTTCGAAAGACGTGGCCTGACGCCGGTCGCCGGGTAGACGGTCGGGATGGAGGATGTTCATGACGGGTCCCAACTCGCCCTGGATCGGATAGAGACGGGTTACGTGAACGTAAGGTTCCTTCTTGAGACCTTCGGCGAACCGGGCGGTGTTAAAGGCGACGTCCATGTTGGGATACCGGGAGAAGAGTGTACTGCGTTCCAACACCTCGGCGGCCTCGGACGCTAGGGGTTCCAACGCCTCCGGGTGGACCGGCAAGGACACCACCACTTCCTGGGGCGCATTGATGGAGTGATTCACACCAACGGCCATCTGCGAGGCAGGATCCAGGGTGGCCCAAATGGCGTGACCCAGGGACGTGGACAACTCTTCCTGGGGACCCAGGGCGGCGTAGTCGTTCCACCAGGGCGGCACCCGCGACCATTTGAATTTCCGGATGATGGGCATCCGGCGACGTACCACCGCCATTCCCAGCCAACCGCTGGATGACGGTATAATACGACGGCAACTGGCGGCCAGCGGGCTGTCCGCCGTTTCTTCGTCGTCGAACTCGGCAACTTCGATGCCTGCCAGGCCGGTGGCCAGGCGGATGTCGTCTTCGCCGGCGTTGCTGGCAGACTGGGTGGTGACCAGACAATTGGAGCCGGCCAACAGGCCCTCGTACTGCTCCCAGATGTAACGGCGGGTCCATTCCTCGCAAACGTGGTCGGTGGGGAGCATCAGCACGGGCAACAGCCCTGATGACGGAAAGGCCTCTTGCAACTTGCGGTGGAGTTGCGCGCCCAGCACGGAGTGGCCGGCGAAGCCCATGAACTCGATGATGATGGACGGGGCGCGGCCGGCTCCGTCGGACTGGGCCATGATCTGGGCCACCACGTTGTCCATGTCGCGCTCGAAGGGGCCGCTGTACTCCAGATACTGCTGGGGGTCCCGCATGAACCCGTTGGGCAACGGCACGTAGCTGGGGAATATTATCCGGATCCCCGAGTTGGTGCGGCTACGGCCCAGGAACTTCCCCAGGTATTTGCCGATGTGACTGATCGTCGTTTCGTTGCAATCGTAAAAGACAGCGCTTTGGATTCGATTGACCGCGGAGAGTTCGGCCATGCGCTGCAGGAAGAGCAGTGCGCGCCGGCCGCCGGCGGTACCGACACCCACCACCACGATATTGGGCGTGCTGGCCTGGTCTCTGCGTTCCGTGGTTCGTAGCAGGCTGCGTCCCCGGTTACGTGTCCTTACGAATATTGCAGACATATCCTGTTCGTTGACGGTCCTCTAGACCCCGTCCCTGCGCGAGGAAACTGGGTTCCAAGCGTAAGCCCCGGGGTCTGGGTCAATACACGCGCCGGCGTAACGATATGTTAAGCGGGGGGTTTGAAAATCCCCAAGGTACGCCGGTGCGGATTTCGGTGAACTTTAGCGATCAGTCGCCGGGTTTCAGGAATGCCAGCACGGCATCGACGAACCCTTCCGGGTCTTCGATCTGCGGGATGTGCCCGACGCCGGGCATGATGTGCTTGCGCGCCCGCACGATGTTGTTATGCAGCAATTCCTCGCCTTCACGCAGGCGATCCAGTTCGCCGTAGAGCACCAGCGTCTCCCGAGCGTTAACACGGGGCAGGCGGGACATTATGTCGTACCAGGCCAGGGACTCGGAGAGTTTCTTGACCCAGGCGCCGGCCTGGGCGCGGGTGCCGTTGTTGGCTTCTACCCATTCCGGCCGGGGTTCAGCAAAGGTGGTGGCCGCTTTCAACTCTTCCGCAGTGCGGGGGACCGGCATGCCGTCGGCGTCAAAGCCGGCGGCGGAATCGGCGATGCGCTGGGGCGCGTTGAAGGCGTTCCACACGGGCGGACCCACCAGCACCAGCTTGTCCAGGCGGTCGGGGTAGGTGGAGGCCATTTCGGTGGCCAGCACCGCTCCCACCGAGTTGCCGACGTAGTGTCCGCGGTGGATGTTGAGGATCTGGCAGGCGTCATCGAGGGCCTGGGCGTAGTCTGGAATGTTGAAATGGCGGCTGGGTTTGTCGGATTCGCCGTGACCCAGCATGTCGAAAGCGTAGCAGGTGTAATGCTGGCTGAAGGCGTCGATGACGGAACTCCAGGCCCAGGTGGACGTACCCAGGGGGTGGAGCATCACCAGCGGATAGCCTGCGCCCTGTTTGACGAAGTGCATGTTGCCTTCGCGGGTTTCAACGGTGTCAGTAAGGTCGCGCCGTACGAACATTATCGTGGCCTCCTGTCTGTGGACGTTAGCCGGGCTGGCCGCCGTTCGCCAGCGCTGTTTTCCAGCGTAGATAGCGCCGAAGGGGTCAGCAGGTAGCTGCAATGCTAGCGACGGGTACGTGCAATGTCAATTGCCGAGCCTGGGTTTGCGCGTTTACCCTCACCACGGCCCGTCTCCCGGAGGGAAGGGTAGCCCCGTCGCCCCGTGAAGGCCCCTCTCCCTGGATGGGAGAGCAACTGTGTTGAATGTCAAGGTGTGGCGATGGCGGGGTTCCAGTGTTGACCCGACCTGACCATGCTGTTGAGGAGGTGGACCAGTTTGCGTACGCACGCGATGAGGGCCACCTTTTTGGCTTTGCCCGCCGCCACCAGGCGCTGGTAGAAGGTTCGGATGGTGGGGTTGTGCCGCGTCGCCGCCAGCGCGGCCAGGTAGCGCACGCTGCGCACCTGTCGTCGGCCGCCCCAGATACTACGCCGGCCCCGCATCGTCCCGCTGTCCCGGTTGAACGGCGCCACCCCCACCAGCGCCGCGATCTCCTGCCGGCTCAACCTCCCCAACTCCGGCAACTGGGCGATCAACGTGGCGCAGGTCACTGGACCCACCCCGGGCACGCTCTGCAGCAGTTTGGCCCAGGCTTGCCACGCTGGGCTCGAATCCAGCAGCTCCCCAATCTCCTGTTCCACCTCCCGCAACTGCCCTTCCAGCCACCCGATGTGGGCCTGGATCCCACCACGCAACCGGACGTGGGCCCGCCGCCACCGGTTCCGCTCCATGGTCAGCAGCTCCATGGTCAGCAGCTCCACCAACTGCTGCCGCCGCGTCACCAGCGACTGCAACTCCCGCAGCTCAGCAGTTGGCAACGCGCGCACCTCCGGCTGCACCCCCGCCCCAAACTCGGCCAGCGCCTGGGCATCCAGCCCATCCGTCTTGGCCAGCCGTCCGGTGGACCGGGCGTAGTCCCTGGTCTGACGCGGATTCACCACCGCCACCGGCAACTCCGCCGCCGCCAGCGTCATTACCAACTCCTCCTCCAGCCCTCCCGTCGCCTCCACCACCACGATGTCCGGCCCCAGATCCCTGAGGTCCGCCACCAGACGCTCCACCCCAGCCCCATCGTACTACACCCGCCAACTCTCCCCAGTCGGGCTCTCTTCAGTCGGGCTCTTCCCAGTCTGAAGGGAGTGCACGTCCAGCACCGACTGGCTCACGTCGATCCCAATGCTTGTCATCATCAGCCTCATAACTTATCCTCCCTACGTCCTGGCCTGGTCCAGCCTTGTCGATGCGGGGTCTGACCCCGGGCAACTGTACGGACTCTCCAGGGCTCTGGCGCGGCGACCCGGCTCTCCCACGGTTTCCAGCAACCCAGGGCTACACGGTCTGCCGCGCTTCTACTTTACATACAAGGGTTAGGGTGAGGGCCCCCGCCGCCTTTGCGGGAGGGCGTAGAATGAAATGAAACGGACGGTCGCCGAGCAGCGGTTGATTTTCGCCGCCACGGTCTGCGCGGACGGGACGCCTAACCTTTCACCCAAGGGAACGGTCATGGTCTGGGACGATGACCATTTGCTGTTCACAGATCTGGCGTCGCCGGGGACGATGGCAAACCTGGCCGTCAACCCGTCCATCGAGCTCAACGTGGTGGATGTGTTTGCGCCCCGGGGCTTCCGGTTCAAGGGCCCGGCGTCGCTGCAGGGACTGGCGGAGCGGGTGCGAGCGGTGGCGCTGGTACGCGTCGAAACGGCGGGGGAGCTGGTGTCGCCGGGCTATTGGGGCGGCGCAACTGAGGGCGAAATGCGGCGGGAGTGGGAATCCTATTGGGAATCCTATTGGGAGGGGGTGGCCGCCACCCACCGGCCCGGCGTCGGCTGATTACGCGTTGGCCGGCCAACGGTCCGCCGGGCTGCCACGAAAAAGCCCGGAGACTGCTCCCCGGGCAAATGCGCGTAATGTGGCGTCGGTTAGCCGGGATTAGTCAGCCGGAGACGGCGTCGGAACCGCCTGGTCCTGCGAAATGGCGGTGTTGGGAGAATCGGCGTTTTCCTTGCGCTGGATGAAATAACGGGGAACGATCACCCAAAGGGCGAAAAGGACTACGAAAGCGGCGACAGCACCGATAATTTCCATATTGACGAATCTCCCTGGCGGCTTGATGGGCCAGCAGCTATTTTTTGATAGGTCGGAGTATGCCGATTATTTGTTGCGCAAATTTTGCGCCAATGTAACGTCTGTGTAACACCGACGGACGAATGCAATAGCAAAGGCCCTGGACAATGTCCAGGGCCTCTCGTTTGACTGATGCTGGGGTCGCCGGTTAGTCGGCGGCTTGCGGGGCGAAATCCTCGCGCGGCATCGCCACCAGGGTGGAATTGGCGTTTTCGCGGCGGCGCACGATGAAGCGGGGCAAGACGACCCAGAGCGCGAACAGTCCCACGAAAGCGGCGGCGGCGGCGATGGCTATCATTTCAGTCTTTCTCCAGCGGTTTTGTAACGGGCGAACCCGGTTCGATTGCGAGCAGTATGCGCCGAGGGTGTTACGCCGGTTTTACGCTAATGTTACGTCTATGTAACAAAGGAGGGATTATTCGCTAATGCGTGGGTAGGCGCCGGGGATTCACCCCTATCCCACCGGGAGAGGGGCCGGGGGTGAGGGGAGGGTTAGAGCGACGGGACCGCCACGTCGCTGCGCTCTTCGCAATGACGCGGGTTGGGGCCGGTGTCGGCGGCGTCAATCCCGGGGTTGGAGGCCCATCCACCAGTGTTTGCCCTTGCCCCGTCGTTTGCGCTGGTATCCGCCGGCGGCGAGCTCCAGGCCGAATTTGCGCTGACTGACCGACAGATAGCCGTTCTCCAGGCACCAGCGGGCGTAGCAGGTGTAGAGGTCGCCGGCCGGGGTCATGGCCTTTTCGCCGACGGAGCAGGCATCCGACACAAAGTCGGCCACCGCGCCCGCTTCAGATGCCTGGGACGCGATGCTGATGCGCGGTTGTGGAATCCCCTCCGGTGCGATCCAGCCGGCGACTTCGCCATCAGAGGCGCGGGCGTCGCTGGGCCGGCGCAGCCTTCCGGCGCCGCTGCCGAAGCCTGGTGCGATCCCGGGTGGCCTCTGCTGAGATGCCTCCGTCGACGGGCGGTTGGCCAACTCCCTGACTCGTCCATAGTTGTTGGGCAACGGCGTCGGGGAGATGCCGGCAGCGGGCGGTTGAAGCTGTTGGGCCAGGAAGAGAGTGATGTCGAGGTAGCGGGGCAGTCCGCCGAAATGTTCCCAGCGCACTTCCCGACCGTCCAGGTCGGCGGCGTCCAGGGACAGCTCCAGGGCCGGGGAAAAGTGGCGCCGGCGATAGGCGGGCGACACGCGCCACAGCGGGGCCATGAGGTCGCGCTGGACGCTGGCGGAGAGGAGGTGGATGGCGACGCGGGCCAACCGCAGGTCGGCATCGGGTTCGTCCAGGGGTTCGGCGCCGGGGTAGGCGGTTTCCAGCTCCCGGTGGGTCTGCAGAACGGAGAGGGCAAAGGCGCCCCGAATCTGGTTGGCCACGCATCTGACCAGCGCGGCGTCGTCAGCGAGGTCCAGGGGAACGCGGGCGTCGATTACATCGCCGTTCCGGAGGCGGACCTCGGCGGCAGGGGCCACAAATGACGTGGTGATGAAGCCCTGATGGGAGGCGGCGTAGAGGGCCATGGACAGGCAGAGGTTTTCCCTGGCCAGCAGGATGCGTTGCGATGGCGTCAGGGCGGCGGGTTGGGCGGAATCAGGGCGAGCGTTCATCCGGGTTCCGAGCCGTCAGAATCAGGATGGGCGGGATTGCAGGATTTCCAGGATTAGACGCTCAACCCCTGGCATCCTCGAATCCCGAATACCCTGATTCTGACCAAATTCCTGGCGGCTAGGAGTTGATGTCCATGACGACCTTGATGACGTTATCGAGGCGCTGCTCGTACATGTCATAGGCCTGCTGGACCTCGGAGAAGCCGATGCGGTGCGTGATGAGTTCCGCGGGGTCGGCCCACCCGCGGGCGCGCAGGTCCACCATGTCCTGAATCTGGCTGATGGGGTCGCCGCTGCGTGCGCCGGTGGTGGGAATGATCCGGGGCTGCTTGTCCATCCACAGGTTGTGTTCGACGGGTACCATGTGGTCGGTCTGCACGCCGAAGACGATGACCTGCCCGAACTGACGGACCTGGCGGAAGCACTCGTTGAGGGAATCAGGATAGCCGGCGGCTTCCACGACGGTGTCGGGCCCGCGGCCTTTGGTGATTTCCATAACCGCTTCGGTGATGTCCTGCCGGTCTGGGTTGATCTGGTGCGTGGAGCCCATCTGCTTGGACTTTTCCAACCGGTAGTCCAACGGGTCCACGACGATGACGTTGCGGGCGCCCATGCGGGAGAGAATCATGGTGAAACTGAGGCCGATGGAACCCTGGCCGAATATGAGGATGTTCTGCTGCAGGGGGCTACCCATCTGCCGGCAGGAATACAGGACAGTCCCGGGAGGCTGGCACAAGACCCACTCGTCCAGGCCGCCCTCGTCGGGCAGCACGGCGATGCGTCCCGGCGCGGAGAGGACGTATTCGCAGAGCCCACCGGTGCCGGCGAAGGGGATGACGATGACGCGCTGTCCCTCGTGGTATTCGTCGGTCTTGCTGTCGACGATGACGCCAGCCAACTCATGGGCGCCGCGGCAGGGGGCCAGCGGGTATTCGGATTCGTCCAGGACGGGCCCGTAGGTGTGGCGGATGTCGGAGCCGCAAACGCTGACGCGCTCCATCTTGACCAGCACCTGCCCGTCGGCGGGAGTTGGCGTATCGACCTCGGTGAACTCCCAACGCTTGGGAGCGACGAGTTGGGCTGCTTTCATGGTTTGATATCTCCTTGAGTTTACATAGATTGAAAAGGTACACCGGAAAGGGTGCACGGTATGGAGTTTTCACCCTCACCCTAACCCTCTCCCATCAAGGGAGAGGGGAGAGGGGATCAGGCGTTGCCACTCAGCGATCCGTGGAAGCGGGGGAGGATTTCCTCGCCGGCCTGCTCCAGCTGCTCCATGGACTCGGTGCCGGCGCAAAGGGGGCGGATGACGAACTTGTAGCCCCCGGCTTCGACGTACTGCTGGATGAAGTCGCCAATCTGTTCCGACGTGCCGACGGCGGAGTATTCGGTGAAGTGGGCATCGGGACGCTGCCGGGTAACGAACTGCTCCGATCTGGCTTCGCCGGCCGGCTGGTCGTCGCAGATATAGTAGCCGACGAGGACGCCGACGTGGTCTTCTTCGATTTCCCGGTCGTACTGCTGGGCAGTTTCAAAGACTATTTCGCGACCGGAGCGTACCTCTTCGGGGGTGGCGCTGGAAACCAGCCAGCCGTCGCCGACGCGACCGACCCGGCGGGCGGCGGCGGGGCTGCGGCCACCTATCCAGACGGGCGGAGAGGGCTTGAGGAAGGTGCGGGGCGTAACCGACACGTTGTGGGTGGTGAAGAACTCGCCCTCATGGGTCACGTATTCGTCCTCCCACAGGCGGCGCATCAGTTTGATGGCCTCGTCGGTGCGGCGCGCGCGGTCGGCCTTGGGCACGCCGCAGGCTTCGTATTCGTCCGGGTCTTCCTGACCCAGACCAACGGCGGGGAAGAAGCGGCCCTGGGACAGCCAGTCCAGGGTGGCCACCTGCTTGGCCAGGACGACCGGATTACGCAGGGGCAGGGCCAGGACGCTGGTGCCGAATTTGAGGCGTTCGGAGTAGCCGGCCACCAGGGAGAGAGCGACCATGGGTTCCAGGCTGAAGCGCTCGCTGCAAATGCGGTCGCTGAGCCAGATGGAGTCGTATTCGTACTTGTCGCCCAGCTCCACCAGCGTCCGCAGGAAGGTGGGGTCATCGCCCCCCTGTCCGAAGGCTCCGGGGACATAGCCGATGGCAACGCTCATGGTGTTGGCCTCCTTGGCGACGGTGTTGATTTTCAGGGCTAGTTGCGGCGTATTGTAGCAAATGACGGGCGGGCGCTCACCCCCGGCCTTATTCCGACGGGATATGTGGCGGCTCCTTAGCGGGGACGCCCTCACCCTAACCCTCTCCCAGAGGGAAAGGGGACCGGGCGGTAATTGCTAAAAGGTCCTCTCCAATCACCTGGCCCACTCGCAGCGAGGGAGAGAGGATTAACCGGAGATGGGCTCCAGGCCGGCCTCGGCGCGGGCGTCGTTGATGTGGTCGAGGACGCGCATCCGCAGGGGCGGCAGTTCGTAGCCTACGTCGGCCATCATGCGGCTGTTGTCCACCAGGTAAACGTGTGGCACCGGACGATCGCCGGTGCGGATACTGGCGTCGGGGATGTAGGAGCGGACAATGTCGGCCACGTCGGCGATGGTGGCCAGTTCGCCGCCGCTGATATAGACGTTGTGGCTCAATTGGTCGGCCAGAGCCACGCGCACAAAGATTTCGGCGGCGTCCTCGGTATGGATCATGGGTGAGGCTTCCATCGGGTCGAAGTCCATCTCCACCGGCTGGCCGATGGCGGGCAGGGACATCATCAAGCCGCCAATCATGCCGGTCATGCCGGTGACGCGTCCGTGGCCGAAGACGGTGCAGATGCGGACGCCCCTGATGTCCAGGCCGTGGAGCGTGCGGTAGCGGGCGGCGGCGAAGTCGTTGACGGCCTTGGTCATGCCGTAGACGTTGATGGGCGCGGCGAGGTCGTCCTCGGTGAGGGGGCGATCGCCGAAGGTGTCCTGCACGCCGTAGACGGCGATGCTGCTGGCGTAGACCACGCGCTGAATATTGCCCCAGCGGGCGGCCTCGAAGACGTTGTTGGTACCGTCGATGTTGACGGCCATGCCCGTGGCGGGGCGGTCCTCGGTGTCCGGCGGCAACAGGGCGGCCATGTGGATGATGCGGTCGACGTTATGGCGGTTGACGGCCTCCATCAGGTGATCCAGGCGGGTGATGTCGCCGCGGTACATGGCGATGCGGTCGAGCAGGGGCTGCAGGTTGGCGCGGGGCGGGGCCAGGTCGAAGCAGACGACGTCTTCGCCGCGTTCCACCAGCTTGCGAATGATGCGGTTGCCGATGAATCCGGTGCCGCCGGTTACCATCACGGTCATGTCCAAACACCTCCTGGGGTTGCGAACGTCGGTTGCGGCGCACCGGTACGGGCGGAACAACCGCCAGCATGATAGCGACGGCGGGTGGGGTGCGCAAATGGGGTGAGGCGGGCCAGATTCGTTATAATGCTGACATGGACGTTACATATTCAATCGAGGAAGTGAAGTCCCGGCTCTCCGAAGCCCTGTCATATGCGCTGGACGGCCACAACGTAACGATCACGGACTGGGGGGAACCCCTGGCTGAGATTCGCCGCGTCAAGCCTTTGCCCGAAACGACGGAGCAACGCATCGAAGAGCTGACACGCCGGGGGGTAATTTCACCGGCGAACTTCGAAGACGCTGAGATTGGGCCCTCGGTACGCGTTCCTGGTGCTCTGCAACGGTTTCTGGAAGATAGACACCGATGGCCGTAGCTTATATCGACTCCTCGGGCTGATTGCTATCGCCTTTCGGGAATCGGGCGAGCGAGTGCTGATTGAACAACTGCGATCGTTTGATCAGTTGGTGTCGTCGAATCTGCTCGAGGCCGAAATTCGGTCCACCTTCGCGCGAGAAGGTCGAAGCTTCCTTTGGCCCGAGAACGTTCGTATCGATCGGATTTTTCCCGACCAAACATTGTCCGCCGAGTTCATTTCAGTCTTGCGGGCTGGGTATCTCCGAAGTGCGGACCTGTGGCATCTGGCAACCGCTCTTTATGCCGCCGGGGAGTCCGGCCAGTTGCACTTCATCACCCTGGATAACCGACAACGGGCGGTGGCGGAGGCGCTGGGGTTTCTGACCTGACGGCGGGGGTTTCACCCTCACCCTAACCCTCTCCCATTCGAGGAGAGAGAGCCGGCGCCGGCCGACAAAAAAAGCCCCTCTCCCGGTGGGAGAGGGGCTTTGGGCGGGATGTAAGGCCGGCGCTTAGCCGGGAACCTCGTCGTAGTGGTGGAAGGTGCCGATGACGTTGGCCTCGTACATCTGCTGGACTTCGTCCTCGGTGTAGTCGAGCATGCCCGTGAGCACGTCCTCGTTGTGCTCACCGACCTGGGGAGTGCTTCCTACCACGGCTGGCGTGCGGCTGAAGTGCCAGAAGTCGCCGGACACCGCGATGCTGCCGGCCAGGAAGTCGGGGACTTCGACCATGGCGCGGCGCTCCCACGGGTGGGGGTCCTGGGCGGCCTGGGCGATGGAGTTGACCGGAGCCGCCACCACGTCGTGATGGGTGAAGTGAGCGATGGCTTCCTTCATGGACATGTTGGCCATCAGGTCGCGCATGGCCTGGTTCACGAGCTCCCCGTTGGCTCCGCGCTCGTGGCGGGTAGTGAAACGGGGGTCTTCCAGCCACTCGGGCTTGCCCAGGGCGTTGCAGACCCGATGCCAGTGGTGCTGGTCGCCAGCCGAAATTAGAACCCAGCCGTCCGCGCAAGGGTAGGTGCCCGACGGCGGGGCCGCCGACTCGCCGCGCTTGGGCTCGATGCCCGCGCCGTGGTAGGCGGTGATGGGGATTTCGGTGTAGCTGTAGCCGGTGTCAGCGAGACAGGCGTCGATGGTCTGGCCGACGCCGGAGCTCTCGCGCTCGTGGAGAGCGGCCAGGGTGCCGATGGCGGCATGGAGGGCCGTGGTGCGGTCGATGATCGGCACGCCGGCGCGGATGGGTGGCATACCCTCTTCGCCGGTCACCATGGCGATGCCGGACATGGTCTGGCCGATGGGGTCGTAACCAATCTGCTCACGGTAGGGGCCGAACTGACCGTAGGCGGACACGTTGACCATGATGATGCGGGGGTTCAGCTCGTACAGGACGTCGTAGCCGAAGCCCATGGTGTCGATGGTGCCGGGCCGGAAGTTCTGCAACAGCACGTCGGAAACCTTGACCAGCTTGCTGAGAACCTCTTTGCCCTGCTCCTTGCGAAGGTCGATGCTGAGGCTCTTCTTGCCGCTGTTGTACTGCACCCAGTAGGCGGACTGCTTACGCACCCAGGGGGCGTGGTAGCGGGTTTCCTCGCCGCCGAGACGTTCCACCTTGATGACCTCGGCGCCCAGGCGCGCCAGCACCTGCGCGCAGCGGGGACCGGCCTGATGCCGACCCAGGTCGATTACGCGTATCCCATCCAGAGGGCCTTTCGCTTCTGCCATGACCGGTACTCCTAAATTACGTAGTTTCGATGGATTCCAAAACAACAGACACGTTTGACTTTGGACTTGTGTGAGTTTCGCCATTCTACGCCGGCGCGTAGTAACAGGCAAGCATCGGGAGAGGCGCCGGGGATGAGGGGCACAACCCCGCCTGTCGTTGCGAGCGTAGCGTGGCAATCCCGTTGCCATGAGCGTGCTATACGTGGAACGGGATTGCCACGTCGCTTCGCTCCTCGCAATGACAGATGAGGACACGTCGCAGCGCTACTTGCCTTGACAGATGGGGACACGTCGCAGCGCTACTTGCCATGACCAACTAGTAGAACGAAATCTTTGATATGAGGAGTAGCGGAGATTGGCGTGATCGCCCGGCAACACTTGGGCAAAGTTGCTCCCCGTCAAGATGCGTTCTCTTCATGCCATCATTCCAAAGCTGTTGGACTACTAGATAGGCGGGCGAATCGCGGATCGACGGAGTTGCCGCCGGCGGGAGATGGCCGAAGTCAGAAGGGGTGGGTCGGCGGCGCAGAACGGGAGTCCGGCGAGGGTTGCAATACCCACAACTCGGTCGATGTGGGCAGCGCGGAGGCATGGAAGGCAGCGTCGCAGGTGACCAGGCGTTTCACCGGTAGGTCGCGTCGGGATTCCAGCCAACCGTCCGGCGGCAACAGGCCCGCAGACTCGGCGGTGATGCCAGGTACGTGGTAGTGCATGGGGATAACGACCCTGGGTTGCAACCGTGCCACGATGGCGTCCACCTCCGGGTAGGTCAGCAGGTGCCGGGAGTCGTCCACCGTGACCATCAAGACGTCGATGCTGCCGATGTCGAAGTCGCAGCGAGCCGGCCAATGGGCCCGGTTGTCTCCGATGTGCAGAAACCGGACGCCACCCGTCTCCAGAACATACATGGTATTGGGAAACCCGGCAGCCTCCAGGCGCGGGGTGGAATGAAGGTCGGTGACGCCGGTAATCCTGACGTCGCCGACGGTTAGCCGACCGTCACGGCGCCAGATGGACACGCCCTCGGCCAGACGATGCACCGCGTCGTGGTCGAAATGGGCGTGGGTGACCAGGCAAACATCGCAGTCGACGGCTGGGAACTCCCGCTCAAACCAGAAACGGTCCGGGTACTGATTTCGGTAAGGGTCGATGAGCACCCGCACGCCGCCGGGACTGTTCCACCGGAAGGCGCAGTGCCCGTAGTGGGTGAGGACGGTCGGGGATGCGGGCGCTGAAGTTGGCATGATCGTTGTTACCAGACCGAGATTGCCACGTCGCAGCGCTCCTCGCAATGACGGGTTATTCAGCCGGCTAATGAGATGGCCTGCTGACGGAGTGGCAGTTGGTGGTTTGGTGACAGTTGGTGGTTTACGGTAGGGTGTGGTTTGGTGACAGTTGGTGGTTTACGGTAGGGTGGCGAAGGTGTTATTGATGGGCACAGGTTCTCACGATGCCAGATGATAACTCAGCAGGCCGACACGGGGCGAAACGGGCCGACGACCTGGCGCCGATTTCGGAGCGGCAGCTGGCCCGGCTCTGGGAACGGCGGGCGGCCCGCAGCACGGCGCTGCGTACCGACCAGGGCGCCCGAGTGAGGGTACTTTATTCCGGTCGCCCGGGAGTCACGGCGGGCCCGGATTTCCGCAACGCAGTGGTCGAGGTGGAGGGACAGGGTGTGGTGCGCGGCGACGTGGAGGTGCACCTGCGCCAGCGGGATTGGGTTGGCCACGGTCACCAGCGCGACCCCAACTACAACGGCGTCGCACTGCACGTAGCGCTGGAACCGGACGCCGTGGCAGCTGTTACCGTCAGCGGTGTTGCCCCGCCGGTGGTGGGGTTACGAACCCTGGTCGAAGAGCAGGAGCCGGAAGACGGCGAGCCGGATGAGGTCGGGCCGGGGGATACGCTCGAAGCAGGGCGGCCGGGTGAACCCGATACGCCCGCCGCGAACCGCACCCGGATGTGGCAATTGCTGACCGTTCACGGGTATCTACAACCATCGTCATCCGACGAAATGATAGCGTTGTTGAACCGGGCCGGGGACGAACGGTTCCTGTCGCGCAGCCGATTGTTGGCGAAGTGGCTGCAGAGCGAGTCCGGAGACCAGACGCTTTGGGAGGCCATCTGTCAGGCGCTGGGATACCGCAACAATCAGCACGTCATGGTGCAGCTGGCCGCCGCCGCACCCGTGGCCGTGCTGGTTCGGGCAGCGCGACGGTTGTCGGCGGACACTCGGGAGGCAGCGTTGACGGCGTGGCTGCTCCGTTGGGCCGGTTTCACGGAACCAGGCGGCGGGATTCGGGGTTATGCTCCACCGACCGGATTGGGGGAGCCGCTGACGCAGCGTCAGTGGCGGCTATTCCGGGTACGGCCGGCCAACCATCCCCGGCGTCGGTTGATGGGAGCGGCGTCGCTGGTGGCACGCTTCGCCGAGGTCGGCTTGTCTGCCGGGCTGTACCGGGCGGCTGCATCGGGACGGGTGGCCAACCTCACGGCGTCGCTGACGGTTGCGGAAACGGCGGACGGCGGCACGGCGCCCGTCGGCGCCGGGCGCGCCCGGGATATCGCCGTGAACGCTGTCCTCCCCTATCTGCACGGCTGGCGCATGGCGTTGGGCGACCCCGCCGGGGCGGAGGCGATGCTGGGTCTGTACCGTAGCTTCGGCAGGTTGCCCGACAATGAGGTTACGCGTCACATGGTGGGCGCACTGTTCCCCGCCGAATGGAGGCGGGTTGCAAACAATGCGCGGCGTCAGCAGGGGTTGATCCACCTGCAACGGCTGCTGGCGGGGGCTTCGCTGCCCGATCTATTTTAGCGGTACGGCCAGGGAGATGCGGGCTTCCTCGCCGGTGTTGCGGATAATGTGCCCGTGGCCGGTCAGGTCCTCGGCGATGAGGACGTCGCCGGGGCCGAATTGGCGCTTCGAGCCGTCGGCTACCTCGATCTCGGCGCCGCCGGACATGAACACTACGTACTGATGGCGCGGGGCGGTGTGGTAGTCGTCCCACCATCCGGGCGCGCGCTGGCCGACGGTGATATCCCCGTCGCCGACGTTGTTGGCGATAGCGGAAAACTCGTCGGGCGTCACGTCCTGGAAGTGGGACTCGCCGTCGTCGCCGGTGTAAATGCGGATAATCATGTTTGTTGTTCCCCTATTGGAAAGGGTGAGCGGGCTGTTGCGCGGTGAAACCCCCTCTCCCCCGGTGGGAGAGGGTTGGGGTGAGGGGGCTCCTTCCGCAAACTCAGGGTGACCCTTTCTGACGTCCTTCCCCATGCGAGGAAGGACGTTGGGCGCCGGATTCGCTAGCCCTCAGCGAGGGGAACGGCCAGGGAAACGCGGAAATCGTCGCCGATGCTGCGGGCAATGTGGCCGTGGCCGGTAAGGTCTTCGGCAACCAGCACGTCGCCGGGGAACAAGCGGGCCGTGGTGCCGTCGGCAACCTCGAATTCGGCGATGCCGCCCATATTGACGACGTACTGACGGCGGGGCGCGTTGTGGTAATCGGAGAAGCTGGGCGACTCGCGGCGGTTGACGTTAATGTCGCCGGAGCCGACGTTATTGGCGATGTCGGCGAATTGGTCGGGGGTCAGGTTCTCGAAGTGGCTCTCGCCGTCGCTGCCGGTGTATACGCGTATGATCTGTCCCATGGGTAGCCTCCTGTGGTGATGCGCTAGGTTTGTAGTGATATCATGCCGTGACAGTGGCTTTTGCCGGACCGGTCAGCCGGCCAGCGGGATAACGGCGGTGAGGCTGGGCTGATCGCCCACCACGCGAGTGGTATGTCCCTGGCCGGAGGTGTCTTCCACCAGGCGGGCGTCGCCGGGGCCGTAGCGGACGGTGGAGCCGTCGCCGAGGCCGATTTCGATCTCGCCCCGCAGGGATATGATGTACTGGCGGCGTGGGGCGGGATGCCAGTCGATGAAATGGCCCGGCGGCCATTCTCGGAACATGATGGACTGGGCGGCCCGAGCTTCACCGAGCTCGGGATGGTCCGCCAGGCTGGTTTCTTCGATGTGTGACTGGCCGTCGTCGCCGGCGTAGAGGCGGTAGATTGCCATTGCTGCACCTGCTGGTTGGGGTCTGTGCCCGGGCTGGCGACATATTACCGCCGGCAGGGGTTCGGGGCAACCGGTGTTCCCCCTCACCCCAACCATCTCCCACAAGGGGAGGCCTTCGCCAAACCTGTTATTTCGAGGAGCGCAGCGACGCGGCAATCTCGCTCCCTCTCCCTTGATGGGAGAGGGTTGGGGTGAGGGTGAAAATCCGCACCGGCCACCTGCCGCTCATACTGGCCACCTTCCGCTCATGGTGAGCCGGTCGAACCATCCACCACCGCACTGACAGCCGGCCCATTCCGCTCGACAAAGTGGGTACGCGCGAGGCGTTTCCCCTCACCCCAACCCTCTCCCACAAGGGGAGAGGGGGAGAGATCGGGATGATGTGCGTCCGGGGATTTTAATTGTGGTAAATTACGGCAACCTACAGGCCCCCCGACTATCGATCAGGAGGTTGTCGAAAATGCTTGATTACAAACCCAACATCGTGCTGGCCGACCCGGATACCAACTACCGCGTGGTGGGGACGCGTCCGGTGCGCCACGATGGGCCAGACAAGGTCATGGGACGTGCCCGCTACGCCGCTGATATCCACCTGCCCGGGATGCTCCACGGCAAGATCCTGCGTAGCCCCTACGCCCACGCCCGTATCCGTGGCATCGACGCCAGCCGGGCGTTGGCGCTGCCCGGCGTGCACGCCGTGGTCACCGGCGCCGACTTCCCTGAAGTGTCAGCGGAGATGAAGGACCAGGAAGAGGGCGCGGCGGTCAACTACGGGTTCTACAGCCGCAACGTGATGGCCCGGGAGAAGGCGCTGTATCGCGGGCACGCGGTGGCCGCCATCGTCGCCGACTCGCCCCACCTGGCAGAAGAGGCATTGGCGATGATCGACGTGGACTGGGAGGTGCTGCCGGCGGTGCTCAATGCCGACGAGGCGATGGCTTCGGGCGCGCCTTTGGTTCACGAACGGCTGGTTACGCTGGACAATCCGGCGCTGCGTTCCGGCGGTTGGGCCGAGGCCGACGCCGGCGACGGCTCCAACGTCTCCAACCACTTCCAGTTCAGCCTGGGCGATATCGAGGCCGGCTTCGCTGAGGCCGACGAGATCGTCGAGCGTGAGTACCACACCAAGGCGGTGCACCAGGGTTACATTGAGCCCCACTCGGCCACCGCCCGCTGGAACACCGACGACACCGTGACCATCTGGGCCAGCAGCCAGGGCCATTTCGCTCTCCGCGACCACACCAGCCGCATCCTGGGTATCTCCGTGGGTCAGATGAACGTGGTGCCCATGGAGATCGGCGGCGGGTTCGGCGGCAAGGGTCAGGGTGGGTGCTACCTGGAGCCCGTGGTCGCCGCGCTGGCGCGCAAGGTCGGTCGTCCGGTCAAGATTGCCATGACGCGCACCGAGGTATTCACCGGCACCGGCCCGACTTCCGGCAGCCACATCAAGGTGAAGGTCGGCGGGACGCGAGACGGTCGGTTCACTGCCGCGCAGGCGTCGCTGGTGTACGAGGCTGGCGCCTTCCCCGGCTCGCCCGTCCCCAGCGGGTGCCGCACCATGTTTGCGCCCTACGAGGTCCCCAACGGGTTCGTCGAGGGCTACGACGTGGTTACCAACGTTCAAAAGGCGGCGGCCTACCGTGCGCCGGGCTCGCCGGTCGCATCTTTCGCCGCCGAGCAGGCCATCGACGAGTTGTGCGAGAAACTGGATGTGGACCCGCTGGAGTTCCGCCTCAAGAATGCGTCCAAAGAAGGTTCCCGACAGGTGGCCGGGCCCACCTTCCGGCGCATCGGCATGGTTGAGGTATTGCAGGCCACCCAGGAACACCCTCACCTGTCGGCTCCGGTGCCGGAACCGTCGGGGCCCAGCAAGCGCACCGGACGGGGCATCGCCGCCGGCGCCTGGTTCAACGGTACCGGCCCAGCCAGCGCCGTGGCCAGCGTCATGCCCGATGGCACCGTCAGCCTGATCGAAGGTTCGCCAGACATTGGCGGCTCCCGGGCGGCCATGGCCATGCACATCGCTGAAGTGCTGGGTCTGCCGGCCGAGCAGATCAAGCCGTCCATCGTGGATACCGACAGCATCGGCTACAGCAGCGGCGCCGGCGGCAGCGGCGTGACCTTCAAGATGGGCACCGCCGTTTACCAGGCCGGCGAGGATGTTCGCCGACAGCTCATCGAGCGCGCCGCGCGCATCTGGGACGTTCCCGTGGACGACGTGGAATATCGGGAAGACGGCATCCTGGCGCACCGTTCCGATGAGGCGCTGCGGATGAGTTTCGAGGACCTGGCCCGGCGGCTCAACGGCACCGGCGGTCCCATAGTGGGACGCGCCACCGCCAACCCGGGCGGCGTGGGCAACGCCTTCGCCATCAACGTGGCCGACGTGGAGGTGGACATCGAGACCGGCAAGGTGGACGTGCTGCGCTTCACCGCTATCCAGGACTGCGGCAAAGCGATTCACCCCAGCTACGTCGAAGGACAGATCCAGGGTGGCGCTGTGCAGGGCATCGGCTGGGCGCTGAACGAAGAGTACTACTTCGACAACGACGGGCAGATGCTCAACTCGTCATTCCTGGATTACCGAATGCCCACGGCGCTTGACCTGCCGATGATAGACACGGTCATCGTCGAGGTACCCAACCCGGGTCATCCCCTGGGCGTGCGGGGCGTCGGCGAGGTGTCGCTGGTGCCGCCCATGGCGGCCATCGGCAATGCCATCTCAAACGCCACCGGGGCGCGGCTGGAGAACCTCCCCATGAACCCGGCGACGGTGCTGGAAGCGCTCTGGGGGGAATAGGGAACGCGAGACAGCCCTCACCCCGGCCCTCTCCCACCGGAGACCTTCGCGTAAATTGTCATTGCGAGCGAAGCGTAGCAATCTCAAACCCGAAGCTACGATGGTCGCTACGGGTACGGGATTGCCACGTCGCTATCGCTGCTCGCAATGACAACAGTATGCAACGATCTCCACCGGGAGAGGGAGCCTTCATCCACGCCGCCAGAAAAACCCCTCTCCCACCGGAGACCTTCGCGTAAGTTGTCATTGCGAGCGAAGCGTGGCAATCTCGAACCCGAAGCTACGATGGTCGCTACGGCAACGGGATTGCCACGTCGCTATCGCTCCTCGCAATGACACCAGTATGCAACGATCTCCACCGGGAGAGGGGCTGGGGTGAGGGGCGGATCTATCCTGCTATAATCCCGCCATGGTTGCGGATGGCAATATTGGACGGCGCGGCGGACGCCGGGCCCGGCGCGGCGACGCCCCTGACCCGGCCACCGACGGCAGCGCTGACCAGGATCGCAGAACCCAACAGTCCGACCTGCGTCGCCTCCTGCGACAGGATTTCCCCCAACGCCGCCGGGATGCCCTGTTGCCCATCCTGCACCTGCTCCAGCACGAACACGGATACCTCCCCGAGTGGGCGCTCCAGGTGGTCGGTTGGCACCTGCGCGTACCGGCTTCGGAAATCTACGGCGCAGCCACCTCCTACTCGGAACTCCGCATAGACCCTCCGGCGGCCCGACACGTAACCGTCTGCACCGGCCTGGCGTGCTGGATGGTCGGCGGCGACGAGCTGCTGGCATCGGCCCGTGACCTGATAACCGGCGTCCCGAACGGCAGCGTCAGCGCCACCGCCTGCGCCTTCCTTTGCAGTCTGGCGCCCGCGGTGCGTATCGACGGACGCTGGACCGCGCGCACCACCACCGACCACCTCCGCGACGCCCTCGCCGGGAGTCTCGAATGACCTGCCAGGCGGCTCAACCTCCGGCCCCGGTAGAACGACTGACCACCCTCGCAGTCGCCGCCCGTCAACGGTTGGGTACCCGACGCGAACACCCCCGCGTGGTGGTGCAGTGGGGGCATTGCAGCCAGGCCCTCAGCTCCGATGTCGTCCATCATCGCGTGTCCGTCGCGCTGTCCGGTCGTCCCGACGTATACATCGTAGCGGCCGGCTGCGACGGCGCCTGCTTCGCCGCCACCCAGGTAACCGTCCAGCGACCGGACGGGACGGTGAGTTACTTCCAATCCATCAGGCCCGACGATGACCTCGACGGCGTTGTGGCGGCGGTCGACGGCGGCCTGGATTTCGGACCACGCCCGTCGCCGGCGCTGGAGGCCTTCTTCACTCCCCAGCACATCGCCGTGACCGAAGGCATGGGCAGCATCGACCCAACATCCCTGGACGAGTACATCGCCGGCGGCGGGTACGCCGGTTTGGCCACGGCGTTGGCCATGGCCCCCGACGCCGTTATCCGATTGGCGCTGGACGCCGGGCTGCTGGGCCGCGGCGGCGCCTACTTCCCGGCCGCCCGCAAATGGCAGGCAGCTCGCCGCGTCGACGCCCCGTTACGGCATATCGTGGTCAACGCCGAGGAGGGTGAGCCTGGCGTTTTCAAAGACCGGCACCTCATGGAGGGCAACCCCCACCGTATCATCGAGGGCGCATTGATCGCCGCCCACGCCGCTGGCGCCGCCAACGTCGTTATCTACATCAACGCCGCGGCCGACCTGTCGGCGGAACGCATGATGCACGCGGTCGCGAGCGCCACGGATTCCGGCCTGATTGGAGATAACATCCTGGGCAGCGGGTTTGGCTGCGCGGTCAGCGTCCGGCGGGGCGCCGGCGGCTACGTGTGCGGCGAGGAAACCACCCTCCTCAACACCATCGAGGGACACCGCCGGGAACCCAGGCTCCGCCCACCCTTCCCCACCGATGCCGGTTTGTACGGCGAACCTACGGTCATCAACAACGCCGAAACCCTGAGCAACGTACCTGCTATCCTGACCGGCGGTGTTCGTCGGTTTGCCCAGATCGGACTCAACGAGGCGCGAGGCACTCGAGTGGTTTCGCTCAGCGGGGCCGTGCGCCGGCCCGGCGTGGCCGAGGTCCCCCTGGGGACCACGGTCCGGCAGGTCATCGAGCAGGTCGGCGGCGGCGTTCCCGATGGTCGACGCCTGGGCTTTGCCGCGGTGGGCGGTCCCTCCAGCGGCATCCTGCCCGCCGCCGAGCTGGACGTGCCCCTACGGCCGGGGTTTCTCCACAGCAGCGGCGTCGTCATGGGCGCCGGCGGCATTACCGTGTTCGATGACCGCGCATCGCCGCTGGAAGTGGCCGCCCGCCTCGCGGACTACAACGCCGCCGAGTCCTGCGGCAAGTGCACCCCATGCCGCGAGGGAACGCCACGCATCGCCGCAGCATTGCAGCGCATCGCCAACGGAGCGCCCGAGCCGGGCGATGTCACGGACCTGCGCGACCTGGCTGAGATCGTCGGTGCGGCATCCCTGTGCGGCCTGGGCCAGATGGCCGGCAACCCTGTCACCAGCCTCCTTCATTTCTACGCAGACCGGTTCCACGCAGACCGGTTGGCCACCTGAGCAACCTGTCATTGCTTCGATTATCGGCAATGTCATTGCGAGCGCAGCGTGGCAATCTCGCTCATCCTGAGCCTGTCGAAGGACGCAAACGAGATTGCCCGTCGCTTGGCTCCTCGCCATGACATTAGGGGACAATCGAACGGCCCTGACCTGCTTCCCCGGAGGCTGGACATCGCCCCACCTAGTCGGTATCATCGTTTAACCGCAACATCCAGCAGGCTATAAGGTCGCACCGTGTCCAGTGGTGAAAGGCCGCGTGCATCCCAGGAGGGCGTCGATGGTCGCAGTCGCCAGCGAATCCACGAGTCTTATCGCCCGCGTGTCGGAATATGTGGACGAACCGGCCCAGTTGGCCAAGATTCAGGACGCCTACGACTTCGCGGCCCGTTGCCATGACGGCCAAATGCGGCTGTCGGGCGACCCCTACATCGTCCACCCCCTCGCCGCCGCCACCATCCTGGCCGACCTTCACCTGGACCCTGATACCATCATCGCCGCCCTGCTTCACGACGTGCTGGAGGACTGCGGCGTTACCGTCGACGAACTGACCCACCGCTTCGGCAGCGACGTCGCCCGCCTCGTCGACGGCGTGACCAAGCTGGCTCGCGTCGACTACCGACCCCCCGGAGCCGACGGCAACACCGCGCCCGACGCCGAAAGCCTCTACGCCGAGAGCCTCCGCAAAATGCTGGTGGCCATGGCCGAGGACATCCGCGTGGTGCTCATTAAACTGGCCGACCGCCTGCACAACATGCGGACCCTGGACCCTCTCCCCGAGGAAAAGCGCCGCCGCATCGCCCAGGAAACCCTTGATGTCTACTCTCCGCTGGCCCACCGGCTGGGCATCTGGGAGCTCAAGTGGCAGCTGGACGATCTGGCCTTCCGCCACCTCAACGAGGCAACCTACCGGGAGATATCCCGCATGCTGGCTGCCCGGCGCTCCCAGCGCGAAGCCTACGTTGACGAGGTCGCCGCCCACCTGAAAGACGAGCTGGCCGCCAACGACCTGCCGGCCGAGGTCAATGGCCGACCCAAGGGAATCTACTCCATCCACAACAAGATCGAAAAGTATGCCGCTGAGGGGAAAGAACTCAGCGATATTTTTGACCTCTACGCCCTGCGCGTCATAGTTGACGACGTGGCTGACTGCTACAAGGCCCTGGGAATCGCGCACCGCATGTGGAGCCCTATCCCCGGCCAGTTCGACGACTACATCGCCACCCCAAAGCAGAATATGTACCAGTCGCTGCACACGACGGTCATCTGCGACGGGGGGCATCCCCTTGAGGTGCAGATCAAGACGGACGAGATGCACCGTATCGCTGAGTACGGCGTGGCCGCCCACTGGCGCTACAAAGAGGGCGCCGGCCCTCCCAACAGCAACGGGCGCTTCGAAGAGCGCATGGCCTGGCTCCGCCAGCTGCTCGAATGGCAGCGCGAAACCCCCGACACCAACGAGTTCCTGGAATCGGTGCGCGAAGACCTTTTCCACGACCAGGTGTTCGTCTATACCCCCAAGGGCGACATTGTGGAGCTGGCCGCCGGCGCCACTCCCATCGACTTCGCCTACAAGATTCACACCGACCTGGGCCACCGCATCTCTGGCGCCAAGGTCAACGGACGCCTGGTGTCCCTCGACACGCCTTTGCAGAACGGCGACACCGTTGAGGTGGTGGCCGGCAAGACCGGTCGCGGCCCGTCACCCGACTGGCTCAATCTCTCCCGCGGGTACGTGGCCACCAACAGCGCCCGCCAGAAGATACGGTCCTGGTTCAACCGTCAGCTCCGCAGCGTCAACGTCACCCGGGGCCGGGAACTGTTGCGCCGGGAGTTGCACCGGATGGGCGTCAAGCTGGCCGACCGGGAAGTCCTTGCCCTCTGCCGCTACGAATCAATGGAAGACCTGCTGGCCGCCCTCGGTTCGGGCGAACTCAGCGACTCTGCCCTGGCCAACCGCCTCACGCCCCAACTTCGCGCCGATGGCCCCGACAACGCACCCTGGCTCCAGCGCACCAACGGCGCGGTGCCCCTGGACAGCCCATCATCGGGCATCTCGGTGCTGGGCGTGGGCGACCTGCTCACCCGCATCGCGGCCTGCTGCGCCCCTATCCAGGGCGACTCCATCATCGGCTTCGTCACCCGCTCACGCGGCGTCAGCGTCCACAAGGTTGACTGCATCAACGTCCTCAACGAGGACGAAAAGGAACGCCTGGTACCCGTGTCCTGGGGACAGAAGCAGGAGCTGTACCCAGTGCGGATTCGCATCGAGGCCATCGACCGGGTGGGCCTGCTCCGCGACGTCACCACCAAGCTGTCCGAAGACAAGATAAACATCGCCTGGGTGGTGACCCGGGAGAACGCCGACGCCACCGTCAGCATGGAGCTGACCATCCATATCAGCGGACTCACCGCGCTGAATCGCGTCTTCTCCCGCATCGAAGGTATCCGGGGCGTAACGTCGGTCAGCCGCGTTACCAGCAGCCCCCTCCGCCAGACCACAACTTAGCGGATAGCAAAACCCCCGCGCTCCACGTCCTATCCCTCGATGGGAGAATTCTGGAGCCCGCCCCGGGCTTGACCCGTGGGTAGGGTGAATCCCCCTGTACCACCTCAGTCATACCGGCGCAATCCCTTCCAACCGTCCCCCTCTCCACCGTATGGCTGATCGCAATTTCTTACAAATCACCGGCATAAACCGGGCGGTGACCAATCCCGCGGCAGCGGCCAAGATCGTCGCGGCGCTGGCCGTATTCCTCGCCGTGCTGCTGATGCCGGCTCCTGAGGGCCTTACGACCGAAGGCCAGCGTGCATTGGCGGTAATGACGCTGGCGGTGGTGCTGTGGGCCACCGAGGCGATCCCGGTAGCGGTGGCCGGCGTCGGCGGAGTCGTGCTGCTGGTGCTGGTCGGCGCCGTGCCCGGGATCGGCGTGGCCCTCTACGGATTCTCCCAACCCGTGGCCTACTTCCTCATCGGCATCCTCACCCTGGGATTGGCGGTGCAGCAGTCCGGGTTGGCGGAGCGGATGGCCACGTTCCTGATGCGGGGCTCCGCCGGCAACCCCCGCCTGTTGTACGTGCAGATGCTGCTGTCCTTCGCCGCCCTCACCTTTGCCCTGCCTTCCGCCAGCACCAGGGGCGCCATCATGGTGCACGTTTACGAGCAGGTGCTCGACCGCTGGAACGTACCCCAGGGTCACCCGTTCTACAAAGCGGTCATGATGGCCATGGGCAGCCTCAATCGTCTGGGTTCCACCGCCCTGCTGGCTGGAGGCATTACCCCAGTGGTGGCCTCCGGACTGCTCGGCGACTTCTCCTGGACCCGGTGGTTCGTGCTGATGAGCGTGCCCTTTTATGCCAACCTGGTGGTGGGCGGGACCGTCCTGTTCCTGTTCTACCGGTCCGGATTCCGGCTGGACGGAATCACCGGGGCGGCACCGACGTCCGTCGGACGGATCAGCGGCATCGAGTTGCGAGCCGCCGCCATCGTGATGCTGACCGCCCTGCTGTGGTTCACCGACTTCGCCCACGGGCTGCACCCGGCCGTGCCGGCGTTGATCGCTCTGTGTCTGATTCTCATGCCCCGCATCGGCATCCTGACCTGGGGCGAATTCGAGCGCGGCCTGGGCTGGAGCAACTTCTTCGTCATTGCAACATCCCTGTCGTTGGCTCACGCACTGGTGGAGACCGGCGCCGCTGCCTGGTTCTCGCAAACCCTGGTGGGCAGTGTTTCCCAGCTCTCCGCACAGCCCTGGCTGGTGTTGCTGGCCCTGTGCGTCTGCTTCGCCGGGGTACGAATGCTGGTGCCCAACATTGCCGGATACCTGGCCCTGGCGATTCCCGTCGCGATGGCTGCCGGAGGGTCGCTGGGCCTCAACCCACTGGTTTGCGGCATGGCCGCGGTGGTGGTGGGCGATTCGGTGGTGTACTACGGCGCCGGCGGCATGTCGGCGGTGTTCATATTCCAGCGGGCGAACATCCCCAACCCAGAGATTTTCCGGTTCGGCGTCACCATGACGGTCATCGCGACGGGTGTACTGCTGCTGCTGGTTATTCCCTACTGGAACCTGTTGGGTCAACCCCTGGTGCGCTGATTGGCGTTCGCACGCCGAACGTTCCAAGGCCGGCGACGGTTACGACGCTCCCCTCACCCCGTTCCCCTGTCCGGGTGGCGACGATTGCACGAATTGTCATTGCGAGCGGAGCGTGGCAATCCCGACGGGATTGCTGCGATTGCTGCAACGGCTCACCACCCTTCCTGACGTGTAAAAATTCCGCCCCGATACCTGTACAATACGGCCCGTCATCGAAGTTACAGGAGGCATAATCCCATGGTTCAGCAGGGACAGATTGACCACTTGTTGCAGGAATCCGGCGAGATTCCACCGCCGCCCCATGTGTCGGCACAGGCGACTCTTACCGACTACGACGAGGTCTACGCACGCTCCATCGCCGACCCGGAAGGATTCTGGGCCGAGGCCGCCGAGGAGCTGCACTGGTTCCGCCGCTGGGATGATGTGTTCCAATGGGAGTACCCCAACTTCCGCTGGTTCGTTGGCGGTCAGACCAACATCGCCTACAACGCGCTGGACCGGCACCTCACCACCGAGCGGCGCAACAAGGCCGCCCTCATCTGGCTGGGCGAGGACGGCACGGAACAGGTCTACACCTACGCCCGGCTGGCCCAGCAGGTCAATCGTCTGGCCAACGGGTTGAAGTCGTTGGGCGCGGGCAAGGGTGACCGGGTGGTCATCTATATGCCGCTGACGCCTGAAGGGGCCATCAGTATGCTGGCCTGCGCGCGCATCGGCGCAATCCACAGCGTGGTATACGCCGGCTTCAGTGTGGGCGCGCTGCGGGACCGCATCCAGGACGCCGAAGCCAAGGTGTTGATTACCGGCGACTACGGCTACCGTCGCGGCAACCGGGTGGACCTGAAGGGCATCGCTGACGAGGCGGTGGTGGGTTGCGACACCCTGACCAACGTCGTGGTCTGGCGGCGGGAGATTGCCCGGGAGGATTTGGGCGCCAACGAGGTGGACTTCGACGAACTCATGGCCGCCAGTTCCATCGACTGCCCCGCCGAGGTCATGGACGCCGAAGACCCCCTGTACATCCTCTACACCAGCGGCACCACCGGCAAGCCCAAGGGCGTGGTGCACGTCCACGGCGGCTACATGGTGGGCACCCACTACCATTTCAAAAACTTCTGGGACGTCAAGGACAACGACGTGTTCTGGTGCATGTCGGACATCGGCTGGGTGGTGGGTCACAGCTACATCGTCTACGCGCCCCTGGTGGCGGGAGGGACCACAATATTCCGCGAAGGCGCGCCCGACTATCCCCACAACGCAGTATTCTACGAGATCATCGAGAAGTACGGCGTCAACGTGATTTTTACCGCGCCCACGGCGGTGCGGATGCTGATGCGTTACGGCGAGGAGCCGGCCAGCCGTTACAACCTCCGTTCGCTGCGCTTCCTGACCTGCGCCGGCGAGCCGCTGAATCCCGAAGCGCTGCGCTGGGCCTACCAGCACATCTGTGGCAGCGGCGAGTGGGCGCACATGGTGGACAACTGGTGGCAGACCGAGACGGGCGGCCCCTGCCTGGGCACCACGGCGACCATGGCCTCACGACCGGGTCGCGTGGGCCGCGCTCTGCCCGGCGCCGTCATGGACATCGTGGACCGTGAGGGTCAGCCCATCGAGGAGCCGGACAAGGGCGGGATGCTGGTCATCCGGCGACCCTTCCCCCACTTCTCCCGCACGGTGTGGGGCGACCCGGACCGGTTTGCCGAAACCTGGAACCAGATCCCCGGCGTGTACTTCTCGGGCGACGTGGCCCTCCGCGACGCCGACGGCTACTACATGGTGGTCGGTCGCGCCGACGACGTGTTGAACGTAGCAGGGCACCGCATCGGTTCCGCGGAGGTGGAGTCTGCCCTGGTGTCGCACCCGCAGGTTGCCGAGTCCGCAGTCATTGGCAAACCGGACGAACTGCGCGGCGAGGTCATCAAGGCCTTCGTGACGCTGCGGATGGGCGCCGAGGGCTCCGACCGCATGGTCAACGACCTCCAGCTCCACGTGCGCCGGGAGCTGGGCCCTATCGCGGTGCCGTCGGAAATCGAATTCACCCCCACGCTGCCCAAAACCCGCTCCGGCAAAATAATGCGCCGGCTACTGAAGGCGCAGGAGCTGGGGCTGGACCCGGGAGACATAACTACGCTGGAGGATTAGGTGGGTGGAAGCTCCGTTTTTGGATGCGCCTGATGAGTGCTAGAATCAATCGATGAACGGCAGAGAATTCGTCAGGCGCGCCCGGCGTTACGCTCGCCGCAACGATTTGGGGTGGCGTTTTGACCCAGCCCATGGCAAGGGCAGCCACGGAACGTTTTACTTGGGGGAGCGGCAGGTTACGGTACAACACGGCGAGATTCCCCGAAGGACTCTGTTCACCATGCTACGCCAGTTGGAGATCGACGCAAGGGAGTTCTGATTATGAAATATCTGTATCCTTGCAACATCGAGGGCAACGAGGATGACGGGGACGGTTTTATCGCCAAGTTTCCTGATGTGAACGGGGCAATTACGGGCGGTTTCACGTTCCGGGAGACGCTTATCCTGGCCGAGGATTGTCTCGTGGTTGCTCTAGCTTCCTGTGTTGACAACGGGGACGAATTGCCCTCCCCTAGCCCCTTCCAAGATGGTCAAGAGCTACTGACGGTGCAGCCGGTCATCGCCGCCCAGCTGGACCTCTACACTGCCATGCGCGAGCAGAATATCAGCCAGGCAGATTTGGCGGAGCGGCTGGGCATCAGCAGCGCCGCTGCCATAAAGCTGTTGAGCCTGGACTACTGCACGCCTCTTAGCCAAGTGAACCAAGCGCTGCTCGCTGTGGGTGGCCGTCCAGCGGCAGAAAATCAGGCTGCGTGACCGCCCGGGAAGGGAGAGATTGGAATGCTCGACGACTTGGTCGGCGTAATCGAAACGCTGCAACGACGCATTCGCGAGCATGGCCCGACGCTGCGGGAAAACGAAACCCGCACCCGTATGGCGCTGATTGACCCGCTGCTGGCCGCGCTGGGGTGGGATGTGTCCGACCCGGCGGTGGTAACGCCGGAGTACAGCGTTAGTGGTCGTTGGGCTGATTACGCTTTGCTGCGACCGGACGGTCAGCCGGCCGCTACTCTGGAAGCCAAGAAGTTAGGCGAATCGCTGGCGTCCCATAGGATGCAGATGCTCAACTACTCCAACGCGTCGGGCGTGGAATACGCCGGGCTGACGGACGGTAATCAGTGGGAACTGTATGATGTGTTCAAGCCGGCTCCTTTGGAAGACCGTCGCATTTTAGATGTATCCATAATGGACAGCCCTGCCTACGAATCCGCACTGAAGTTGTTGCTGCTGTGGCGGTCCAACCTGGCATCGGGCCAGCCGACTCCGGCTAGTGAGCCGATTCTAACCGCAGTGCCAGAAACTAAACACCCTACGATACAGGTTTCTGAACTAGTGCAATCGGGCTGGGTTGCGCTGTCAAAGTACAATCTACCGGGTGGTACGCCTGCTCCCACATCAATCCGGTTTTCAGACGGGGCGGAACGACCAATATCACAATGGTATGAAGTGCTGACTCACACAGTGGAATGGCTGCACTTAAAGGGGTGGCTCACCACTGATAATGTCCCAGTGCAGTCTAATCCCGTTCGGTACGCCGTTAACACCGAGCCCATTCATCCTAATGGCGACCCATTCGTTAATGCCATAACCGTCAATGGGACACCGTTTATAGTCAGTATAAATCTCAATGCCCTACAAGTCCGACGACGCACAACCGTAGTTCTACAGCACTGCGGCGTCAGCCCTGACACCGTACAATTGCAGGTGAGGGAATAACCGTTGGGAGACCGATATGGCTACCACGCCAAAACCGGAGATGGAGGCCCGCATCGCTGAATTGGCGGAGCGGCTGGGGTTTGCCGGGCCGGATGCGGCGGAGCAGGTAATTGTCGCGGCGTTGGACTATCTGGACGAAAGCACGGGCAAATGGGAACGCTGGTATACTGATAACGAAATGTCCGCTTTCCGGGAACGCTGCCGTGCCGCGTATGTTGCCCAGCTCATCGCCGCCGACACAGAGGGAAAGCCGGTATCGCTGCTTTTGCAGGAGGACCTTTACGATGAGTTCGGACTGCCCAAGTGATTACGAAGGCTACCGCTATGACTACCCCTTTGAGGCAGGAAATTGAGACCCGCATCGCAGTCATCGTGCAACGGTTGGGCTTTACCGGCCCGGACGCCGGTGAGCAAGCGCTGGAGATGGCGTTAGACTACCTAGATGGCAG
This sequence comes from Dehalococcoidia bacterium, assembly GCA_965220105.1. Lineage (GTDB taxonomy): Bacteria > Chloroflexota > Dehalococcoidia > Lucifugimonadales > UBA3495 > Bin87. The sequence goes on from OZ244811.1 coordinate 2,674,623, forward strand.
CACGTTTGAACCGAAACGCCGGTACACTCGCGAGCGCAGGGATGCCGTTGAACAGCGTTACGGCGCAGAGATGGACGAGCAAGGCTATCTCGACGGTGCCCGGACACCGGTGTTTTCCAATGGCACCGATTTCTCCTGGACAGATATTGAGCCGGCGATTTAGTGTTGGTGGGCCGGGCGATATTGACGGCGGTGCGGTATCGGCAGAATCAGGTTTTCACTGGACAATGTTTGCAGCCCAATTTTACGGGGAAACACCTACCTATGTACTCCAAAATAATCGTTCCCCTGGACGGGTCGGAACTTTCCGAACAGGCTCTGCCCTACGCCCAACTCGTCGCCAAATCGCTGTCCGTTCCCATCGAACTGGTGCAGGCCTTCGACATCCTGCCCCCGGGAATGCTCGGGACCCAGTCTCAGAGTGTCATCGACCAGATGGTGTCGGGCGCACAACAGCGAGCCGAGGCCGGTCTGGCGCCGGTCCGGGAACGATTGGAGGCTGACGGCCATAGCGTCTCGGTGTCGGTGTTGCGGGGCACTCCCGCGGATGCCATCGTCACCCAGGCCAGCGCCGACCCGACCGCGTTGGTCGTCATGTCCACCCACGGCAGGGGCGGCATCGCCCGTTGGGTGCTGGGCAGCGTCACCGACAAGGTGCTGCACACCATGCCCAACCCCATGCTCATCGTCCGCGCCACCGTAACCGGCCCGGCAGCGCCGGAATCCTCGGTGCGGACCGTCCTGGTTCCCCTGGACGGCTCGCCGTTGGCCGAACTGTCGCTGCCCCACGCCGCCAGCATGGGCGCTGCGTTGTCTGCCAGCATTTCGTTGCTGCGCGTTACGCCAACTGGCGATTATTACCGCTACCAGCTCACCGTCGCCACACCTGAGATGGGTACCATCGTGGATTTCGATCCGGTTTCCGCCGACGAACTGGTGGATGCCGACGCCGCAGAGGTGAACGCCTACCTGGCGGACGTGGAGAACCGGCTGGCCATCGACCACGCCCACGGAGTGGTCTCCGACCACCAGCGGCACCAGAACGTAGCCCAGGCCATCATCGTCAAGGCGTCCCAGCAGCCATCCCTGGTGGTTATGACCACCCACGGACGCAGCGGAGTGGGTCGGGTCGTTCTGGGCAGCGTAACCGACCGGGTGGTTCGCCACTCCAACGGGCCGGTGCTGGTGATCAGATAATCGGAACGTTAGGGACAGTCATTCGCCCTTCGGGCCGGGGACGATTTCCTGGTAGAGGGAAGCGAGGGCAATCGCCAGGGCGTGGGGCCGCTTGGCAAATTCCGGCGTCGGGTACCACTCATAGTCGAAACTGCGGACCACGGCGCCCTCGATGCTGGTCCGCAAGTTGGAGACAATGACTCGGAAGCCGACGGCGTCGGACGCCTGCTCCGCCAGTTGTTCGAGGATGATGTTGGGGCAGTCGAAGATGACCATGAATCCGCCCTGGCGCTGGCCGTCGGTTACGCGCCCGCGAAAGACCTTTCCGAACAGGTCCATCTCGACGATGGTGTAGCGGCGGTCTTCGACACCGTGGTCGGGCCAGCCGATGTAGATGTCGCCGCCGACGCTCCAATGGTGCATGAGGGCCTCCCGACCAAGTGTGGCGACCATCGTAGCGGGGGCAGTTCCGCGGAGCAAGGACGGGTTCACCCTCAACCCGACCCGTCGCTAAACGGGAAGCGCGACGGATGTCAGCTTCGCGGGCGTTCTTCGCGGAGGGTAATCAGGGCCAGGGGCACGGAGGATACTATGACCAGGAGAAGGGCGGGAGCCGCCGCGCGGGCGAAGAACGCTTCTTCCGCCGCCGCCCAGATTGACGACGCCAGGGTGGTGAATCCGATGGGGCTAAGGATGAGGGTGGCGGGCAGTTCTTTCATCGTGAGCAGGAAGACCAGGGCCGCGCCGGTCAGGATCCCCGGACGAATCAAAGGGATGGTCACGGCGAAGATTACGGCGATGGGACGTTTACCCAGGCTGCGGGCAACTTCCTCCACCTCCGGGCGGACCTGGGACAACGAAGCGCGCAGGGATCCAACAGCAGCCGGCAGGAACAGCGTGACGTAGGCTACCGCCAGCATGGCCAGGGACTGATACAGCCAGCGGGCGTAGTTGGCGCCGAAAAATACCAGGCCCAGGGCGATGACGATCCCCGGCAAGGCGAATCCGACAAAGCCCAGCCGTTCCAGCCAGCGGCTGAAGAGGCCCGGATAACGCACGGCGAGGACGGCGATGGGCGCCGCGCAGGCCACCGTCAACAGCGCCGCCATGACCGAGACGCCGACGGAATTGGCGGCAGCGCGCCACAAAAGGGCCAGCGGTTCACCGGCGGCAACGCCGCGCACCGTCCAGAACACCAGGACACCCAGGGGCAGCCCCAGGGATGCGAGGACGATAAGGGTGCAGTACGCCAGGGCGGGCCATCGCCACCGACCCAGGGGCGCCAATTCGGGGAGCCGGGTAGCGCCGCTGCTCGTGCTGTAGTAACGCATCCTGCCCCGGGCGGCGTGTTCACCCCACACCACCCCTAGGGCCAGGGCAATCAGCGTCAGTGACCAAGCGGCGGCCAGCGTCCGGTCCAGCGCGGCTCCGTATTGGATGAATATGCTCCAGGTGAAGGTTTCGTAGCGCATCATGGCGACGGCGCCGAAGTCGCTCATGGTGTAAAGAGCGGCGAGGAGGCCGCCGGCGAGAATCGCGGGTCGGAGCAAAGGAACGGAAACGCGCCAAAAGGTCTGCCATCGGGAATGGGCCAGCACCCGAGCGGACTCTTCCAGGGAGGCGTCCAGGTTCCAGAGGGCGGCGCGAACGGTGAGCAGCACGTACGGGAAACTGATGATGATGAGGGTGAGCGCGGCGCCGGGGAATCCGTAGATGCTGGGCAAACGTTCGATGCCAAAACCGGCTTCCAGCCAGCCCTGCAGGATCCCGCGAGGGCCGAGGCCAACGGCGATGGTGAATCCGACGATGTAGGACGGCAACGCCAGGGGCAGCATAGTCAAGACGCGCCAGAATCCGCGCCAGGGCAGGTCGGTTCGCACCGATAGCCAGGCCAGGGGAACGGCGATGATGACGCACCCGATCATGACGGTGGCCATCAACGCCACGGTACGAAGCACTACCCACAGGGTGCGGGTGCGGAAGATGAGCTCAGCCGCCTCCGGGCCGGCGCCGATGGTGCGGAGAGTCAGGTAGACCGGCGCAATCAACAGGACGGCCGCGATGAATAGGGCGGGGAGCCAAATCACCGTGGGCGGTCGCGCTGGGCCGGAGAAGAGCCGTCCGGCGAGGCGCCGAGGGGTCGCCAGGTTTAGCATCGGAGCACGGGAGTTCGCGGGTTTGAGATTACGCCTTTATACCGGGTTTCCGTGGGGAATGGGGGATGGTCGGAAGCGGGACCTTCAGGATTTTTGCAGATTCGCGGGATGATCTGGTAATCCCGACAATAGTCCCGCCGCGGTGGACCCTGCTGCCGAGGATTTCACCCTCACCCTCACTCTCTCCCATCAAAGGAGAGTGGACAGTCTGGCCACGGGGTAGTCAAGCTTGCGTGGGGATGTTACCAGAGTCTTACCGGCCCGGTCGGGAGGAGGGTTCCGACCGGACCAGTCGCCTTTGAGGAGGCGGTTGGGGAGTTACGGCCGCTAGCGTAACTCCCCTTGTTGTTTCTACTAGACGGGCCGGCAGGAGGTTCCGGCACGGCCAGTCGCCGCCGAGGCATCGTCCAGGGTTCGCGACGCTAGGGCAATGCACCCGCTTTTTGCAACAGGGCCTGGGTGCCGGCCAGGTCGCTGAGGTCGGCCAGGGTGATGCCGGGTTGGCTGATTTCGTCCAGCGGCGTGAGCAGCACGGAGGGGCGCACGTCAGCGACCAGGGGGTATTCAAAGGTGGATCCGGCGAAATACTGCTGGGCAATCGGGCTGAGCAGGAAGCGGATGAATTCCTCGGCGTTTTCCAGGTTGTCTGCGGAGTTGAGGATACCGGCGCCGGATACCAGGACGATGGACCCCGGGCCGCCTCCGCGCAGGTGGGCGTTGCGGGCCGGGAAGTCCTCGCCCTCCTCGGCCAGGAAGCGGTGGAGGTAGTAGTGGTTGACGAGGCCCACGTCGATTTCCCCGGCCGCCGCCGCTGCCACCTGGGGCGTGTTCTTGGGGTATACCTTCACATCGTTATCCATCATGGCGCGGAGCCATTCTTCGGTGCGATCTTCGCCCCAACCGATGCGCAAGGCGGTGACCATGGCCTGGAATGAACCGTTGGTGGGAGCCCAGCCCACGCGACTCTTCCATTGCGGCTCGGTGAAACCCCACAAGTCGTCGGGCAGGTCGGCTTCGGTGAGTTTGTCGGTGCCGTAGACAACGACGCGCGCCCGTCCGGTGATGCCCACCCAGTGGCCGTCCGCCGACCTGGCCCACTGAGGGGTCACGTCGATGATGTCGGCTGGCAATGCCGACATCAGCCCGGATACGGCGGCCAGTCCACCCGGGTCCTGGGCGTAGAAAACGTCTGCTGGCGAGTTTCCGCCTTCCTCAAGCAGGGTGGCGGCCAGGGCGCCGGTGCCGGCATACTTCACCTGGACGTCGATGCCGGTGGTCCCCTTGAACTGCTGGATAATCGGGTCGACCAGCGATTCGCTGCGTCCCGAGTAGATGACCAGTTTGCCGGGGTCTGAATCCCGCGCTGTTTCGCGCACGACGCGGGTCACCTCCACCTGAATCTCCCTGGTAACTTCCACTTCGCGGGTGACTTCCGCCCCCGGTTGCTGGATGATGCGGGGGCCCTCGACGGGGGCCGTGGGAACGCCTCCGCAGGCCATTGCGGCGACGGCAAGCAACGCAATGACGGCTACGCCAAAGAGGCAACGGGCGCTGCGGCGGATACTCGATAGACGGTCCATGGTTGTTAACCTCCGGCGAGTGATTTGCAATATCGACGGCGAATGTGGCGATACACGTCGCACAGATACCCAGCCTTTGCAATGGATTGAAGTACAGGATAAGAACCACCACGTAATACCGCAGGCCTGATATTAGTGCATACTTATTTCATTGTCAATGGTGCATTTATTAACACCGTTGTCGACGGATACACTGGCATCGTGGGTACGTGGCGAACATGCTGATTTGCGGCGGTGGCATACGGGATTGAGGCGACCCGAGGCAGGACGAAGCAGCCAGAAACCCGGGTTTCCGGTTATTGAGCCGTGGGGGAATCTACGCAGATTGGGCCTGGTGGCGCGACGCGGATTATCGGTCCATCGGAGAGCCGCGCTGTTTGGATCGGGCTGCGAAGTTGGGGATGAACGGCATGAAGCTGGGATTGGAGTGGGTTCGCACGGGCGGAAGTCGTAAAGCGGTGTCCTATCGGCGGATGTCGGGGGCTGCGGCAGGCTTGCGCGGTGCGGGGAAGCGGATAATTTGCAGGAAACCGGGGCGCTGAACCCTGCGGGTTGTCTTGACAGGCAGGGTTTGTGTAGGTAGACTCATGTTCAATTTCAACGGCCATTGATGTTGTCCGGTAACGTATGCTGAACATGGGATTAGTCCGGTCTGAAGAAAAAAGGGAGTCGATGGGCACGCCGCCAGTGTCCGGAGGTTGTGCGTTGGAATTATCCGGCATGAGCAAATCCTTCGGGGATATCCGCGCCGTCGCCGATGTAGACCTCCAAGTGACTCGCGGCGAGATCGTGTGCCTGATGGGCCCCAGCGGGTGCGGCAAGACCACCACATTGCGCCTGATCGCCGGTTTTGAGAACCCGGACGCCGGCGCCATCAGCATCGCTGGTCGCACGGTGTACGGCGACGGCGTGAACGAGAGTCCGGAACGGCGCCGGATCGGAATGGTTTTCCAGGAAGGGGCGTTGTTCCCGCACCTGACGGTGGCGCAGAACATCGCGTTCGGCCTCCCTCGCGGCGGTGGACGCAAGGCGGTGGTGGCAGAAGCCCTGCAAACCATGGAGCTGGCGGGACTGGAGGGTCGCTACCCCCACGAATTGTCGGGCGGGCAGCAGCAGCGGGTGGCGCTGGCCCGAGCGCTGGCTCCGGAGCCCGACCTGATTCTGATGGACGAACCTTTTTCCAGCCTGGACCCCGGACTGCGCGACCAGTTGCGGCAGGACGTAACGGCGATATTGCGTGAACGGAATGCCACCGTGCTGTGCGTGACCCACGACCAGGAAGAAGCAATGCTGCTGGGAGACCGGGTGGCGGTGATGCAGAACGGGAGGATCGAGCAGCAGGGCGATCCGGAGCGGGTGTTCCATCACCCGGACACTCCCTTCGCTGCCGAATTTTTGGGGATCGCTGATTTCCTGCCGGCGTGGCGGGATGCGGAATACCTGGTCAGCGAGGTGGGTCGGGCGCCCTGGCCGGCCGCTTGTTTCACGGGTCGGGATTTGCGGGTGATGATTCGCCCGGACTGCATCGACATTGAGCCTGACGAATCAGGTACGGGTGTGGTGGTGTTGCGGGAATTCCGGGGGAATTTCAACCTGTACACCGTCGGCCTGCCTTCGGGAGGGCGGGTGCGGGTTCTCAAATCGCACCTGGCGCATCTTGAACCGGGGACGCGGGTGGCGGTGTCGATGCGGGCCGGCCACCGGATGCAACCCTTCGTCGACGGGATGGCCACCGGGTAGCAACCGCAGCTCGCGCCGGCGGCGCACCCTTATCGTGATAGTCCACCGGGGCAGCTCGGGTAACCCGCAGCGGTCTGCAAGCGTGAGGCGATTGCGGTATAATCCCGGTATCCTTGCCGGGGGTGTTACCTCCGTTCCCGAGTAGCTAGTGCCCCGACCCCGCAAACCCGCTTCAGATAACATGGCCCACGACCACGGCGTGTCCGACAGGTTGTCTCCAGTCACGGAGAACTACCTCTTGTCGTTGTATAAGATGTGGGAAGACTCCGACGTTCCCACTTTGACCCAGCTGACCGAAGCGTTGCGGCAGTTGCCGCCGACGGAAGGATTGGGAACTTCGGTGCCCTCGGTGGCCGGGATGCTGCGCCGGATGCAGAAACAGGGCCTGGTGGACATCGGCGGCGACAAGCGTATTCGCCTGACCAGTAGGGGCAAGACCGAAGGGGAGAACATCGCCCGGCGGCACCGGCTGGCGGAATGGCTGGTGGTAAGCCTGCTGGGAATGGAACTGCACGAGGCCCACATCGAAGCACACCAGCTGGAGCACGGCATGTCGGTGGCGATGGAAACCAAACTGATGGAACGGCTGGGCAACCCCACCCGGTCGCCCTTCGGCTGGCCGATACCGGGCAGCGGGGGGACCGGGCCAGCGCCGGGCGCCGTCACGCTGGACAACGCCGTCAGCGGTGAGACCTACATCGTTGACCGCGTTCCGGAGGAGGACGCCGAGCTGCTGAAATACCTGGGAGGCGCCGACCTGGTGCCGGAGCGGCGGGTGACGTTGCTGGAAGCGATGCCGTTCGTGGGAGTGATGCAGGTGGCCACCGAGGTGGACCGCATATCAATAGGGTACAGCGTGGCGCGGCAGATCGTGGTGCGCCCACTGCCGGCGGAAGCGGACGGCGGCTAGGCGTCTGCGTGAAGGGTGCGGCGGACCTCGGCCCAGCCATCGGCCATGGAACGTTGCGGCAGGTCGGGCAGGTCCGGGTTGGGCAAAACCCGAATGGCGACCAGCGTGGGACCGGTCTCACGCATCACGTCTTCCAGGCCGATGAGGAATTCTTCCAGGTTGTCGAACCGGCGCGTCTGAGCGTATCCGGCGCTCCGGGCCATCCCCTCGTAGTCGACCTTATCCAGGCCCGGGATGGGTACACCGTCGGTGGACGTGTGGTCGGCGTCCTCCAGGACGAAGTGCACCAGGTTGGCGGGAGCAGCCTCGCCGATGGTAGCGAGGCTGGCCAGGTCGGTACGTAGGGTCGCGTCGCAATCCAGCACCAGGACGCGGCGTCCCGGTTGCGCCAACGAAAGGCCCAGACCTACCGCGGGAGCCCGATCCATGCAGTCGGTGAGGTCGACGTCCAGTTCGCGCCGCTGGGAGACGTTGTGCCAGTCGCGCAGGGCCGACGACGTGGCGACCACCAGGGCATCAGCGCGGTGGTAGTTGATGGCGCGGGCGACTTCGTGGGAGGGAATCAAGGGCGTGGCTCGGGATCGGTCTCGAGTTCGGGGAGAGTGTTGTCTTCGCACCGTATCTCGGCCCGACGGTTGGTTACCATCAAGTACAGACCCCCGGGGATCAGCGCCGCGCCGGGCACGGCCTTGAGCGCATTGCCTTCCACGAAGCCCACCCAAAGCAGGTAAAAACCGGCCACCACGATGGCGGAGCCGAAGAGCCTGCTGAACAAACCGCGAAACAGGGTCTTGGCCGTGGGTATATTCACTCTGCCCTCGCTTATCCGGGATCGCCACAACGCTGCGCTCCCCACAATGACCGGGAAAGCAGCGGGTGTGTAGCCCGCCTAGTCGCCGGCCAGGGCAGCCCTGACCTCGGTGAAGGCCTGCTGCGCGGAACGAGAAGCCCGCTGGCGGAACTGCACGGGGGTGTTCTCGATCTCCGGCTCCACGGAGAGGTGGACGAAAACCGGCCCTTCGGCGGCGAGGACATCGTCGATGCCGGTGGTGAAGTCTTCCAGGTTGTCGAAGGCGAACACGGCGGCGTAGCCGGCGCCCCGGGCAACTTCCTCCCAATCAGTGACACCGTCGGAGCCGGGAGTGGGCTGGCCGCCGGTGACGGCATAGACGCCGTTGTTGAACAGAAAGTGGTAGAAGTTCTTGGGCTGCTTGGTGGCGGTGGTGACCAGGGCGCCCAGGTTCATGAGCAGGCTGCCGTCGCCGTCGAGGACGAAGACCTTGCGGCCGGGCTGGGCCAGGGCGACGCCGAGGCCGAGGTTGCTCGCCTTGCCCATCGCGCCGGAGAGGGGCAGGTCGAGTTCCTGGTTGGAAGTGACGGTGGGCAGTCCGAAGCGGACGTTGCCAGCGTTCATCGTGGGAATAACGACGGCGTCTTCGCGCTTGCCATCGATGATGCGGACGGCGTCGGTGTTGTTAATCATGGGTTCGCTCCTGCGATGTGAGGTTGTGATCGATGACGTGGCGCGGGGCTACGATAGTCAGGATCCGAACTCGGTGCCAATCAGGACGCCCACGGGTCGGTTCAGGCGCTGGGCTTCTTCAAAGGCGATGCTGATCCGGTCGGCGTCTTCGTCGGTCTCGACCAGATAGTAGTTGATACCCCAGGCGTGGAGGATGTGCTCGATGAAGCGACCAGCGGAGTCGGGGGTTGGGCCGCGGCGGGTCCAGCCACGGTAGCCGATGAGCATGACGAGGGGCTGGTTGAGGTCGAGGCTGAGGCCGCGGATGGAGTCGCCGGCTTCAAATATTCCGGTGTTCTGGATGAGGACCACGGGCTTGGCGCCGCCGACCCAAAGTCCGGCTGAAACGGCCATGGTCTCGCCTTCGCGGCAGACCGGCACCAGGTCCAACGTGGGCTCTTCCATCATCATGTTATAGAGGAAGTTGGTTTCGCTGTCGGGAAGCCATACCACGTGGGAAACGTTATTCTTTTTGAGTTCTTCTACTAGTGAAGCCGGATGCAGAATTGATTCGTAGGCTTCGGTGGTCATTATGGGACTCCTTGGGAAATTGGGGATTAGTCGGCGAATGCTACGGATTTCGCCGGCATTATATGGTGTGGCATTTGGGGCGTCAACGGGCGTTGGCGCCGTCCCGGGGCCGCATCGCCACTATGCACGCCCGATGCAGACCGGAGCGCTGCCCGGATGCACCATCAGCGATAGGAGAGGGGTTGAGGCGCGGAGCGACGACCCGCGCTAGGCCGGAATGTTCAGGGCGTGGCGGGCGTTTTCAATGAGCACCTTGGGCAGCACGTGGTCGCGGATTTCCAGGTTGTTGAAGTCGTGGAGCCAACGGTCGGGCTGGATGAAGGGGTAGTCGGAGCCGAACATCACCTTGTCCTGGAGGCGGGTGTTGGTTTCGCGAATGAGCTGCTCAGGAATGAAACGGGGCATCCAGCCGGACAGGTCCAGGTAGACGTTGGACTTGTGGAGCGCCACGGCAATCTGCTCGTCGATCCAGGGCCAGGCCGGGTGGGCCATGATGATGGTCAGGTTGGGGAAATCTGCGGCCACGTCGTCGAAGCAGGGAATGGGCTGGCTGTACTTGAGCTTGAGACCGCTGCCGCCCGGCGTGCCCGCGCCGGCGCCGGCGAATCCGGAGTGGAACAGCACCGGGATGTTCAGGCCGTTGGCGACCTCGTAGAGCGGGTAGAACCGGGTGTCGTTGGGAAAGAAGGCCTGGTGCACCGGATGAAGCTTCAACCCCTTGAGTCCCAGCTCTTTGATGGCGCGCTCCAGCTCGTAGCAGGCCGCCTTGCCCAGCCACGGGTCCACCGTGGCGAATCCCATGAATTGCTCCGGGTGGGCGTTGACGATGCTGGCCACCCAGTCGTTGCTGTCGGGTTTCTCGCCGGTGTTGGTGGTAGTGTCCACGGAAAAAATGACTCCGAAAAGGTCCAGCTCCCGGAACTTGGCAGCCATGTCCGCCGGGTCGGAGGGCGGAGGGGGCGCGCGGAAGTAGCGCAGGAGCTCGGCTTCAATCTCGATCTCGGGCAAACCCGGCTCCCGGGGAACGTGGACGTGCATGTCGATCGCTTGCATGGTGGTCTCCTTGGCCGCGCTTCGCCCGGGACGGCGCGGATTTTCTGGGCGGGTTTGGTGACAGGCGCTCAATTACTGGCCCGCCAACCGGGGTGACAGCATAAGGTCAGACTCGCTTGCTGAGCAACCGCAGACATTCAGCAGGCAAATCGGGATGGACCTGGCGAATTTCGTTGCGTATTCTGAACTATTGCGGTTGCTGGGGGTATTCTCTGGCAGCTGGTTCGGCTCACTTGGCCGGCAGGGTGTCCACGAAGTCCAGGCCCCGGTGTAGCCAGGCGGCCAGGTCGGCGTCGGAAGCCAGACCGGCGGGTGCGACGATGACCGATCCTCGCATCGGCCGGCCCGTGAAATCCATCAGGCCGGCGTGGGGTTGGGTCAGGGCATCCTCGTAGGCCGCCAGGCCAACGCGCACCATCAGGCGGTCGCCAGCCACGCCCAGCACATGTTGCCATTGACCATGAAGACCAGGCCGCCGAACATCTTCCGCTCCACCACGCCGGTTTGCCCGCCCAACGCCGCCCGAACGCGTAGCGCCAGCGTCTCATCATAAGCCACGTATTGAACTCGCTACGGCTGGCGGCCCATATAGGCGAGTAGCCGGTCCTGCGGCGCCGCATCCGCCGGGACATCAATGGCCGGGCCGATTGCGCCAGCCTGACGACCCATATCCGCGAAACCGGATGTAAGCCAGGAATAGGCCAGGTCGACCACCGCCGCGTCGAGGGTAGTGCCCTGGCCGGTGGCCCTGGCCAGGTCCCAGCAGTGTATGAGCTGGTCCATCAAGTTGCCCCAAAGCAGCTGTGAGACCGGCATTTCGCCGAAGGGCGACGTCACGACCCGTTCCAGCGCGCCCGGTGCGCCCACGCCTCGCACCACGCCATCGAGTTCGCCCAGGAACGCCTGCTGAAGCGCCGCGATTTCAGTCTCGCCCAAATACGAACTGTCGGCCTGGAGGACCTTGATGTCCTTGGGCTGCCCGGCAATGATGCTGGACACAAACTCCAGGCCGCCGAGGAAGTGGTTGATGAGCAGCCGCACGTCCCACTCGGTGCAGGGCGTCGGGTCGGACAGCTGGGACTGTTGGACACCGGCCACCACCTCTTTCACGCGGTCGGTGACGGTGTAGTAGAGGGGCAAAGGGTTGGACATGGCCTCGGCTGGGCTCAATGCGATCCTCCGACGGGGAAATTGGGACGGGACATGATGAAAACGACGGATACGATACCGCCAACGGAGGTTTTCACTCCGGCGTTCAGGCTATGGTCGCCTGGCCGGCATCCGGATTGCCACGTCGCCGCGCTCCTGGCAATGATAGGTCACGCAAACGGCCCCGATGGGAGGGGTGGTTGCATACTGCGGAGAAGGCGTTAGAGCAAGGGGCCAGCGGCGTGCTAGAAAACTTGGGGGCAGGGGCGGGTGAACACGTCCCATTTGCCGTTTTCAGGGTCGTAGCGGGAGTTGACGAAGACCTTCCAATTGGCCTCGTCCATCTCCGGGTAGTCGCTGCGGTAGTAGAAACCGGGCCAGCGTGTTTCCTTGCGGTACAGCATGTGGCGCAGGTGAGCCTCGCCCACCCATGCCCGGTGGATGAGTTCGTGGCAGCGCAACAGCTCGTGGCGGTTGCGGGCCCCCAGCTTCGCCAGGTCTTCCCGGAACATGCCCAGCAGCTCCAGACCCCGCAGCATGGTTGACTCGTTGGTGGTGAACCCGGCGGAAACGCCGGCCACGTACTCGTCCATCAGCTTTTGGAGTCGGAACAGGCCCTGACGGGGCAGTAGATAGTTGGGATTGACCTCGGGATTGGTGGAGGCGTACTGGTTTTCCTCGAAGGTGACCAGGGGGGCCCACACCTGCTGCTTCAACTGCTCCACCTGCCGGTCGTCCACCCGGGGCGCGGCCGGGTTGTCGAGGGCGTAGGCCACGGCGGATTTGCCGGCCAGCCGTCCCTCGGTGAAGGAACCGGAGGAGAACTTGTGCGGGCACGCGCCAACGCCGTCTCCGGCGGCGAACAGGCCGTTGACGGTGGTCATCTTGCTGTATCCCCAGTGGTATCCGTCGGGGGCGACGTCGGACGGGCCGCTGACCCAGGCGCCGGCCTCTCCACTGTGGCTGCCCATGATGTAGGGCTCGGCGAGAATCACTTCGCTGGGCCGCTCTTCGGGGGCGATGTTATGGGCTGCCCAGAGGATAGCCTGGGAGATGGTCATGTCCAGGAAGTCTTCCCAGGCTTCGGCGATGATCTCCCGCTTGCGGGTTTCGTCGCCGGCGGCCAGGGCGTCGATGGCCTCGGGGGTCTTGAGCTGGATGGGGCCGTTGCCGGCCTGTATCTCGGTCCACAGCAGGTGATTGCGTAGCGGCGTGGGGGTGGGGAAAGCCGAGCCGTAGGGGTCGTACTTTTTGAGCTCGGGCAGGCGATTGATGAAGTAGTTTTCGCCGGCGGCGTTGGTGAGGTCGGCGCGGAACAACTGGGACCAGGCGCCCACCGGACCGTAGGAATCCTTGAAACGGCTGGGGACGAAGCGGTGCTCCATCTGGGTCATCTCGCCGCCGATGGGTATGATGAGACCGTACACCGAGCCGGTGTCGAAGATGGAATACCAGGTGCGGCCCATGCCCTCGCCCACACTACGGGGGCGGAAGAGGGCGGTTGCGCCGCCGGCGCCGCAAACCACGGCCCTGGCCTTGAAGACGTAGATCACGTCCTCCCGCACACCGAAGCCCACCGCGCCGGCGATACGGTTGGGGTCGTCGGCGTCGGTGAACAGATGGGAGATGAATACGCGCTCGTAGTGGTTGTCGGGGCCGAGCGCCTTCTTGGTGGCCTCCGAGACGATGGGTTTGTAGGCCTCGCCGTGGATCATGACCTGCCAACGGCCTTCGCGCACGTATTCGCCGTCGTCGTCGTACCAGAATGGCAGGCCCCATTCCTCGAACATGTGCACGCTGCTGTCGACGTGACGGGCGACGTCGTAGACCAGGTCCTCCCTGGAGATACCCATCATGTCGTTCCGGACGTACTCCACGTAGTCTTCGGGCTGGTTCCAGCCGGAGCGCATGCCCATGTACATGTTGATGGCGGACAGGCCCTCTCCGACGGCCCCGCTGCGGTCGGTGGCGGCCTTGTCAACCATGACGATTCGCAGGTCTTCGCCACCCCAATAGCGGGCTTCGATGGCAGCGCCGCAGCCGGACATTCCGCCGCCGACAATAAGGACATCGCATTCAACGATGCGGGTAGTGGGTTCAGGCATGGTGGGGTGTCGCTCCTGGGTTGGGATGGATGGGTTGGGGCCAGGCGAAAAGCGATCAGAATTCGAGCGCTTGGTACGTGTGAGTGGAGGCGATCAGTCCAGGCTTTCCAGCGTGTTGACGAATACCTCAATGAGTTCCTTACCGGCGATGATTTTAGTCGCGCTGGGGGGATTTCCGTAAAACCTCTGGTGGAATGCGGACGCGGTCATGTATTGGATCAAGATATCGCGCGGGGCGGATTCCTCGTCGACCAGGCGATCAACTGCTACTTCCAACAGGGCGTGGGCGTGGTGTTGCCAACCGCGTCGTTCGGCCACGGCTTTGATGGCGTGCGCTGCTGCGCCCCAAACCTTGTTGCTGGCCTCTTCCAGTTCGCCCCGGGCGAGTTCATCGTCTACGAGGCTCAGAAAGTGGCGGCTACGTTCCCGGTGGTAGTTGACTGTGTTAGCTGTGGTCATTTTGACAACTCATCCGCGTAGATTCAGCCCAGAGATTCCAGCGTTTCGATGAACTCACTAACCAGGTCCTTGCCGTGGCGGATGCCTTCGGCTGGTGGAGGATTGCCGTAAAAACGCTGATGAAATGCGGATGCCATCATGTACTGTCCGAAGAGATGATTCGGAGCGCCCTCTTCGGCAATCAATCGGAGGATGGTTTCTTGTAGCAGGTCGTGGGCGTGACGGGGCCATTCCCGGCGTTCGCCCAAGGCTTTGATGGCGTGCGCTGCTGCGCCCCAAACCTTGTTGCTGGCCTCTTCTAGTTCGCCCCGGGCGAGTTCATCGTTTACGAGGCTCAGAAAGTGGCGGCTACGTTCCCGGTGGTAGTCGACGGTGGCGCTGACCATGTTTCAGCCCGTAAATTTGGGCAACGTCAGGTAGTGGGGCTCTCCGTAGAGGTCCTGGGAGCGCAGGGCATCCCGGTCGGCGGGCTCGACGCCGGCGTATGGGTCAATGCTGCCCCACGGCGTGGAGCGGGAAGCAAAGCGGAAATGCTCGGTGCGGCCGTCGCGGAAAGTCACGTTCCACACGATGTCCTGTCCCTCGTAGTGGGGCTGGACCTCCGCGCCCAGGGGCACGAAATCGGCGTAACCGCGCACGTGGATGGCGTTCTCGGGGCAGAGTTTGACGCAGGCGTAGCACTCGGAGCACATATCCGGCTCCTGGTTGCTGCCCTTGTTTACGATGTCATCCAGGACCATCAGGTCGTTGGGGCAGATGTATACGCACTGCGGGCCGCCGTGCACTCCGGCGCAGGCATTGCAGGCGGCAGGGTCAACGTAGGTTGGCACTGGTTTCTCCTCTCATCGTAGCAGCGGCGCCGGGTGGATGGGACTGACGGCCCGGCCCGACATTTTCTGCAAATCATTGTAGCATACAATGGTTGCGTCTCTGATTGCGTCCATGGAGTGTTTAGTCATGGGCTGTTTCTTGAGCCCATTCGATTTGCCACGATCTACCAGGTTAAGCGCGGCAACGTGGGCGTCCGGATGCGGGAACGAGCCTGCCGCGGGACCTTTGCTTAGCGCAGTGACAGACGCGGTACACAGGTAAATCACGCATTCATCGAATGGCCCTGAACAGGACGATGGTTCGTTGTCGCTGAGTTCGGCGGCGTGATACCATGCAAGCGCCATGGACCAGCATCTCATCCGCAATTTCTGCATTATCGCCCACATCGACCACGGGAAATCGACCCTGGCCGACCGGTTCCTGGAAATTACCGGCACCGTCCGACCGCAGGAGATGAAGGCGCAGTTCCTGGATCAGATGGACTTGGAACGTGAGCGGGGTATCACCATCAAGGGCAAGGCGGTGACGATGAATCACCGCACGACGCATGGTACCGACTACCTGCTCAATCTGATCGACACGCCGGGTCACGTGGACTTTTCCTACGAGGTTTCCCGGGCGTTGGCCGCCTGCGAGGGAGCCCTGCTGGTGGTTGACGCCACCCAGGGTGTGGAAGCGCAGACCATCGCCAACACGCTGCTGGCTTTGCAGTACGACCTGGAGATAATCCCGGTCATCAACAAGGTCGACCTGCCCTCCGCTGAGCCGGAACGCGTCGCCGCCGAGATGGAGCAAATTTTTGGGTTCCGTCGCGACGAGGTGATGTTCGTGTCGGCCAAGTCCGGCATCGGCATTAAGGAATTGCTGGACGCGGTGGTGGAACGCGTGCCGGCTCCACACGGCGTCCCCGACGATTCCTTCCGCGCCCTGGTGTTCGACTCCACCTACGACTCTTACAAGGGCATCATCGCCTACGTGAGGGTGGCTGATGGGAGCATGTCCCGCCAGGACCGTTTGCAGGTGATGTCGTCGGGCCGCTCGGTCGAGGTTCTGGAAGTCGGCGTATTCGCCCCCGAACCCACGCCCACCGACACCCTGGTGGCCGGCCAGGTGGGATACGTGGCCACCGGCTTCAAGGATGTGCAGGAGTGCGCGGTAGGCGACACGCTAACGAATCAGCACCATCCCGCCGCCGACCCGCTGCCGGGCTACGTCGAGTTGAAATCCATGGTCTTCGCCGGGCTGTATCCCTCCGACGGCGAGGATTACACCCGGTTGCGGGCTGCCCTGGAAAAGCTCAGGCTCAACGACGCGTCGCTGACCACTGAGCCGGAGAACAGCGGGGCGTTGGGCTTCGGCTTCCGCTGCGGATTCCTGGGTTTGATGCACCTGGAAATCGTGCAGGAACGCCTGGAGCGGGAGTACGACCTGGACCTGATAGTGACGGCGCCCAGCGTGGCTTACGAGGTTCTGCTGACCAACGGCGACGTCGTGCTGGTCGATAATCCGTCACATCTGCCGTCGCCCAACTCCATCTCGGAGGTTCGCGAACCCATCCTGGGGATAACCATCGTCACGCCCAACATCTTCGTGGGGGCCATCATGGAGTTGATGCACGCCCGCCGTTCCGAGTTCCGCCGCATGGAGTACATCCAGGGCCTGGGCAACAGCGAGCAGGCGCGGGTGGTGATGGAATACACCATGCCCCTGGCCGAGATGCTGGCCGATTTCTATAACCAGCTGAAATCGCGTACCCAGGGTTACGCATCGTTGGACTACACCTTTGAAGGCTACCGGGCCGCCCCGCTGGTGCGGGTGGACATTCTGGTGAACCAGACTGCCGTCGAGGCCCTCAGCATCATTAGCCACCGCGACAATGCGGTGGCCCACGGTCGCAATCTGGTGGAAAAACTGCGCTCCGCCATCCCACGGCAGATGTTCGAGGTGCCCATCCAGGCGTCCATCGGCACGCGCATCGTGGCGCGGGAGACGGTGCGCGCCATGCGAAAGGACGTGCTGGCCAAGTGCTACGGCGGCGACATCACCCGCAAGCGCAAACTCCTGGAAAAGCAGAAAGAAGGCAAAAAGCGCATGAAGATGGTGGGCCGCGTAGAAGTCCCCCAGGAAGCCTTTTTGAGTTTGTTAAAGATTGGGGATGAGGGTTGAGTTTTCCGAGAATCCTAGAATAGGCCACGTATCGCCGCACTGATTTCTTCCATTTTGTTTGCCGTTATTTGGCCCACCGTGCGGCCTACTAGACCCCCGTTCAACGTGTGTAGGCGGCCGGGGCGTACCCAACTGGCAGCACGTAGCCTTCCCGTTTGCATGTCCTGCTGGGTTACGGCTATGTCATCGGCACGGCGGTTACGTCGGCTGGTCATCTGACACAGAATCCAATCCCCCATCCCCACATCGGCGACCACGACTGCCGGCCGGACTTTCCTGGCGGCCAAGTCAGTGAAAGGGAATGGCACAAGGACTAGGTCTCCGACCACGCCGCCTCCCACTCGGGGTCTTCCGGTTCATCGAACCATTGGGATACGGATAGTTCAGCCAGTTCGTTAGTTTCTCTGTCATTCGAGATTACCAACTGGTTGCCGTCCCAGTGCGCCATTCCGTCCACGACGGCCATGGTTTCCACGCTTACGGTGCAGACGCGTTGCAGCAGGTCGATGACCCGCTCTTTGTAGTCGGCGAAGCGGTAGGTGTTGAACTTCGCGGCAATTGTGGGATCTCGGGGCTTGCGTTCCTTGTACTGGTCGAGGATCCACTCCAGGGCGGAGCGGCTGCCCAGGCGGTAGCGCCAGGCCGACTCGGGCACGCCGGTGAGGCGGGTCTGGTCGTCCAGACGGATGACGCCGGCCTCCTTGTCCGCCCGCAGGATGACCCGTTTGACGTCGCCGTCCAGGTCCTGCCGCGTGAGGCCGTAGGGTTCCACCGACTCGAAACCGATGTGCAAATCCAGCAGCCGCTGGCCCATATCGACCCACGCCGCAAAATCGTCATAAAAGGGCAGGCGGGGAAACTCGCGAAGCAGGTCGATGGCGTACTTCTCCCGGTAGGCCGGGTCGTGGAGCACGGCGTAGGTGTAGGCGAAGATGTCCTCGGGGGAGATGGTGTCGTCGGCGTAGTGTTCCCTGAATTGTTGGAGCCCCCACTGGGTTATGTTGCTGACACGCTCGCCGTCGGACGTATAGCGGTACAGGGGGAGGCACTGGGTATCGCCGGTGAAGTGGAAGTCAGTGAGTCTTCCAGTTGCCAAGGCATAAAAGGCTTTCCCATTGACGCAAAAGTTGACAACCATATTGGGTTGCCGCAAATCGCTACCGAACATCTCGTAGTGATTGCCGGTGAGCACGTCATTCATAGTGAAATTTGCGACGTGATGTTCGATAACATATGGACGATATAGGATCAGGATACGATCCGCCTCGGAATATGTTATGCGCCGACCGCGCCGAAATTCGTCCCGCAGATCCCTGCTCCATTTGATCGATGGATCGATGGGTTCGCCACCGTCGTCCAGGATTTCGTTGTAACGGTCGGCAAAGAATAGAGATTTGGCGCGGAGGTTAGCGATGTCGAAGTCGTACACCCATTCATCGCGATTGGATTTGGCGGCGTTCGCGTACAATCGGAATACCGCCTGCTCATCAGACACTGCCCTCGCGTACTTTGTTCCCCGGTCGGCAACAGGCAGCAAATGCTCGAAGTCGCGGTTGGACTGGTTGAACCAGTTGTTACCGGCGTCGGGGGTGATGGACTCGAACGCGATATCGACTAGTTTGGCGTTGGCCAGGTAAGCCAGTTTGTCGCGAGCAAGTTCCGCGTCTTCGCGGGAGGCGTAGTTAATCTCGCACTGGCCCAGTTTGGTTTTGTCGCGGACGAAAAAAGCGATGGCTACTCCAGTCTGTATGCCAAAGACGTTGTGCGTAGTGCCCGAGATTTTCGGGTTGCGCCGGACATCCGATCCCAAGTCCAGGATGTAGACGTGGGTGAACTCGTCGGCGGTCAACCGGCGGAAACCATCATCTTGCCGAGCTTCCAGATACGCCCGGTTGGTTATGAAACCGACAATCCCGTCGTCATCGAGGCGGTCACTCGCCCAGCGGATGAAGCGCTTGTACATGTCGTACTGGTGTGTTTTCTGGGCAGTGCTACCCGCGATGTAGGTTTCCCTGATTCGTTGGTCGATCTCGGGATATTTTCGGTTGGGGTTAAAGTCATTCCAATTGGTTTGGCTATCGTTGTAGGGCGGGTTGCCGATGATTACGCTGATGTCCTTTTCGTTCTGTTCTTGCACACGCAGCCAGTTTTCTTCCGACATCGCGCCCAGCTCGAAGCTGCCCTGCCGCTCGACGGCCCCGCCGGTTGCGCCCGTCCATGCCATGTTGTCCAGGGTGTCCACGAAGCATAGGCCGGTGAACTCCCGGTAGTGGCCGGTGCGCTCCCGGTAGGTGTATTCGATGTTCAGGTTGGCGATGTAGTAGGGGAGGATGGCCACCTCGTTGGCGTGAATCTCGCGGTCGTATTTGTGCTCCAGGCGGTCGGCCGGCAGGTAGTTGATCAGGCTGGTGACGAAGGTGCCGGTGCCAGTGGCCGGATCGAGAATCTGCACGTTGTCGTCGGCCAGGGTGCGCCCGAAGTGCTTTTGCAGCAGATAGTCGGCGCCGCGGATGATGAAGTCCACCACCTCGTTGGGGGTGTAGACCACGCCCAGGCGGTCGGCGGCGGCGGGGTTGTAAGCTTTGTAGAAGTCCTCGTAGATAGCCTTGATGAAGTGCTGCTTTTCGGCGTAGTCGGCGATCTCGTCGGCGGCCCGGCCGATGGCGCCGTAGTAGGCGCGCAGCCGGTCGATGGCCTCCCGCCGCACGTCTCCTGTGAAGAAGGTCTGTTCCAGCCCATCGAGGTGGCGGGCGATGTTGTTCTCCCGGTGGAACTGGTCTTCGCCGAACACCCGGGAGAAAATATCCTTGGTCAGAATATGTTGCAGCAGCATCTCCCGGACGTCGGTGGGTGTTATGTCGGGGCTGATGGACTGGTGACATTGCTCCAGGAACCCCTGGGCAGCGATCTGGTAAGCGGCGTTGTCAGCCTGGGCGGCGTCCACTGCTAACCGCAGGTTGTCCAGCACGGCGGGCAAGTCGATTTTGAACTGCTGCTGAGCGTGTCGGAACTCCTCGATCTGGGGTAGCTCGTAGTCCAGGAACCTGCGGATGAGGCGGTGCAGTTCGCCGGGGCGGGACATGCTGGCCCGCATCACCTCCTCCCGGTTCTGGAAAAGCACGGCGATTTCGGAATCCTCGAATACGATGTTGTCCCTCGGGTAACCGCCGTTGAATTTCCTCTGGATCTCCACGTCGAGATCGTCGTGAGTATCTTTGGCTTCCCAGTAACCCCGGGGCATGCGGAGCGTGTCTTTGACGGTGCCGTCGGGGAACACGCCAGCGCTGGTTTTGAGTTCCGGAACCAGGAGGAGTTTCTCCCGGTGGTCGCGGCAGTAGGCGTCGAGGCAATTCTGAAAAGCGGGCCGGATGTTGAGCTCGCTATCGGAACCGCCGAATGCGATGAGTTCCTGTTTATGTTCCTGGTATCGTTCTATGTGTGGATAGGAGGGCATAGGGCCATTATACCGGGGGTTACGGGATTAACATGGATGCACCGGATATATTCAGCCCTGGGGTCGCAGGGTTTACACCCTCACCCTAACCCTTTCCCATCGAGGGAGAGGGGACATGTGGCGCGTCCTTCGACCGGCGCGTCCTTCAACCGGCTCAGGACGAACGGGGGTTTGGTATTGGAAAGAAAAAGCCCCTCTCCCGCTGGGAGAGGGGTTTGGCGTTGCGTTGCCCGAGCTGGCGTAGTCGGTTTACTGCACCAGGTTGGGCGTAACCTCGGCGGGGATGCCGCTGTCCTGCATCTCGCGGGCGCGGGCTGCCACCTTCGGCATCAACGCGGCGATCAGGTCTTCGTCCAGGTCGGCGGCCACGCCGGGGTAGCCAGCGCGTTCCAGCATCGCCTTCAGCTTCTTGTTGTTGAACTGCTCCAGACACCAGTCCAGCGGGTCGGGAACCAGCGTCTTGTCCCAGAAGATGCGGTGGTTCTTGTTGCGCGGGCCGTAGTGGTAGTGCGGGTCGTCCCGGAAGCAGTCGAAGGCCAGCAGCTCGGTCTCTTCGGTAAACACCCGTCCGGTGTTGCCAGCCAGTTCGCTGAGGACGTGGATGGCCAGCCCGCCGTCGCCGGAACCCTGGCGTCGCATCTCCAGACCGAAGCGGATGTTGCCAGCCTCGATGATGTCGGTGCCTCGGTTATGCTTGACGGTGTTGCGCTCGGCGGCGAACTTGGCTCGGGCCAGGCTGTCCACCTCTTCCAGCGCGCTGCTGACGGCGCCCTTGTCCACGGCTCCGGCAGCGTCAGCAAAGCCGGCAGTCGTAAGCATGGCGGCCAGATTGTTATTGATCGTCTTAACCGACCACCCGATGGGGTTGCCGTCGACGGTATGGTCCATGCGGTACTGCACATTCTTGCCGTCGGGGGCATAGACGTAACTGCGCTCGATGTCGAAGCAGTTGAAGCGCAGGGCGGTTTCGTCACCCACCTGGACCAGAATCACGACACCCTGGTCGGAATGGTCCTGGATGTTGCCGTCCCACAGCTCGTGCTGCACGATGAACGATACGTTGCCCGCCTCTACGCTTTGTCGTCCTCTCTGTGTCACCATAATCGCTCTCCTCCATTCCAGCATTGGTATTGGGCAAAATATAACCACGCCGTTGCAGGGTGTCAATCGTGTCGATGCCCCGCCCTCACCCCTGCCTCTCCGCCACGGTAGCGATCTGCCCCCACCCTAACCCTCTCCCCGAGGTGACCTGTGAATAAGGTTGTCATTGCGAGGAGCGATAGCGACGTGGCAATCCCGTTTCCGTAGCGACAATTGTAGCTTCGGGATCGAGATTGCTACGCTTCGCTCGCAATGACAAATTATGCAAACCTCTCCCACCGGGAGAGGGGTTGGGGTGAGGGGAGGGTTACATGCCCAGGGCGTCGCGGATAGCGCGAAGTTGGGCCAGGTGCTCGCCCCAGTGGCGTTCCAGGCCATCGATCACCGTTTGTGCGGTGCGGGTTTCGTCGATGCCGCGGGCGGGCAGGTGGGCGAAGGTGGTGCGGTCGGTAAAGTCGGCGTCGGTGGAGGCGGCGATGGCGTCCTCGGCAGTTTGCAGGATGGACAGCGGGCCGGCCAGCGCCTCGTCAATTTCGGCGGCCTGGCGGCCTGGCGTCATGTTGTTGATGTCGGGCAGGATGGTGATTTCAGGAAGGCTGCCGTCGAGGACGCCGGCGATGATGCTGCCGATGCCGCCTTCCGGCGTGTCCACCAGGTGGTACAGGACTTCCCGGGCGCACCAGCCGTCGCCGTCCTTCCAGTCCAGGCAGTAGTCCATGCCGTCCAAAAGGCCGGTGAGCTCATCGCGGATGCGGCGGACGGTGGCGAGGTTGTCGTCGCGGGTGGTCATGGTTCCTCCGGGGCAGGGAATCCAATTGGGTCGACGGAATTATAGCCCGTCAGATAACGAAGTGGCTGCCCCCTCTCCCCTTGTGGGAGAGGGTTGGGGTGGGGGGATAACGCGTGGGTTCTAGAATTTCACCCTCACCCTGGCCCTCTCCCATCAAGGGAGAGGGAATTTTCTGGGGATTTTAGCCAGCCCGCCACCAGCCACACGCCGCCGACGATTAGCCAAAGCAGGAAGGCTACGCCGGAGATCCGGTGCATCAAGGTGGCGGCGTCCACCCAGATAAACAGCATGGCGATGCCGATAACGACGCCGGCTACAGCGGAGATTTTGAGCAGGCCGCCGATGCGCCGCTGAACCGGCGCCAGGGCAATCAGACCCAGACCGGCCAGGGTGAAACCCGCCTTGCCGGCGATCCAGCGCACATCGGCCCAGGGCCGCAGCGAT
This sequence comes from Dehalococcoidia bacterium, assembly GCA_965220105.1. GTDB lineage: Bacteria > Chloroflexota > Dehalococcoidia > Lucifugimonadales > UBA3495 > Bin87. The sequence goes on from OZ244811.1 coordinate 2,697,790, forward strand.
TCTTCCCAGCCGGCACGGATCAAGGTGGCCGTGGGATCGACGTCCGGCACCGAAACCGCAATCACCACCGCACTCAGGCCGGATACCGCCGTGATGATACCGGACAGGGCCAACGCCACCGACGTGACATCCACCGCCAACGGGTGGTACCCGCGCAGCGACCTCCAGGCGAACCACGCGACTCCCACCAGGGCCAGGCCCGATGCCAGCCGGGCCGCGCCGCCAACGGTGTACGCTCCGTTGTTGAGCATTATGGCCGTCATCGACTCCGCCAGCGTGGGCTGGTCGGCGTCGGCCAGCAGGCGGGCCGGCACCGAGATGGCGGTGGCCAGTGCGGCGAGCAGCAGGAACAGGCCGGCGGTGCGGGCGGCGGTCATGGTGATGGCAGCGCCAAATCAGGCCGGAACTGCCACAGCTTCCGGCGCCCGGGGTTTGCCGGGAATCATCAGGGACGCCAGGAACCCGACCAGGTAGATTCCGGCGGCGATGAAGAATCCGTATTGCCAGCCCAGCCATTCGATGGGGCCGAATATGAAAACGGCAGCCACGGCTCCGAACAGCACATTGTTGCCCCACATCAATCCCAGGAAGCTGGATTCCAGCCGGTATTGGGCGGCCACGTCGGCGGCAGCCGCGGAGGTCAGGTTGATGACGGTGAAGTGCTGCAGGCCGTAGAGGGCCACACAGACGGTTATCCAAAGCGAGTACTGCTGTCCGCTAAGCGGCATGGCCAGGGTGAGCACTGTAGCGAAGGCCATCAGGAACACGATGAGGGGCTTGCGCCCCACCCGGTCGGACATTGCGCCGATGATGGGTGCGGTAACGATGGCCGGACCGACCATCAATGCCAAGTGCGCGGCGGCCTGGAAGGTGTTGATGCCCAACGCCTGGGTCAGGTACAGGGGCACCAGGAACAGCATCGACCCGTCCGCCATGCCCCGCACCGCAGCCACCGCAAAGATGGCCCAAAGTCGTGTGCCCCGGAAGGCGACCGACGTGCCCGACCACATGGTCCGCAGGCGTCCCGCCACGTCAAAGTTGACGGGCGGAGCGTCCCCGGCGTTGCGCAGCAAGCCGTAGATGATGAAGGTGGCGACGAACATTATGGGCGCGCTGCACGCCAGGATCCACCGCCAGCTGACTGGTTCCCAGCCCAGGTTCCGGCCCACGACGACGCCGTCGGTGGCCTCCCATTGCAGCGCGCCGAGCAACAGGATGCCGGCCACCAGGGGGCCCACCACGTCACCGACGCTGCCCATGGAGCGGTGCAAGGACAGGAATAGTCCGCGCCGGGTGGGGAATCGTTGGGCCAGCAGACCCAGCGCCGGCGGGTGCCACAATGCGGCGCCCGACGATGCGAACGCCAGCGCGAGCAATATCACCCCGTAAGACGGCGACATGGCAATGATCAACAGACCGACCGCCGTCAGGAACGTGCTGATGGACAGCACCCAGGCGATCCGGTGATGGAGCAGGTCTGACAGGAACCCGCCGGTGACGCTGGTGATGCCGGCGGACGCGGACCGCACGGCGACGATGGCGCCCACCTGCAATGCACTGAGCTGCAGGTCGACGGCGATTACCGTGGTGAGCAGCGGGATGCTGTTGGAGATGAGGTGTTCAAAACCGTGAGCGCCGACGAGGGTGGAAGCCAGCACACCTCTTCCGGTGCGCCGGCCTTCTGTCACCGAAGCCGCGGGTGCCGTCTGTTGCGCCATGGGTACACGGGGAGGCGGTGGCCGTTAGGCGGGCACCGCCACGGCCTCCGCAGCCTGCGGCTTGCCGGGAATCATCATGGAGACCAGGAACCCGACGAAGTAGATGCCGGCGGCGATGAAGAACCCGTACTGCCAGTCGAACCACTCCACCGGGCCGAAAATCATGAAGGCTGCGACGGCGCCGAACAGGGTATTGTTACCCCACATCAGGCCGAGGAAGCTGGACTCCAGCCGGCGGCCGGCAGCGATGTCGGCGGCCGCGGCCTGGGTCAGGTTGTTTACCGAGAAATTCAGCATCCCATAGATGGCCACGAATATCGTGATCCACAGGCCGTAGCCGTCGGCGCTCACCAGGATGATGGCCAACGTGAGTATCGTCGTGACACCCATGATGAAGACAATCAGCGGGCGGCGTCCGATCCGGTCGGACAGCCAACCGATAAAGGGGCCGAAGAGGATGCCAGGCAGCACCATCAGCATGACGTGGACGGCGGCCTGGAATTCGTTGACTCCGAGGTGAATCAGGTACAGGGGGACGAGGAATACCAGCGACCGGTCGGCCATGCCGCGCACTGCGGAGACGGTGAAGATGGCCCACATGCCCGTGCCCCGGAAGGCATCTTTCATGCCGGCCCAGTTGGTCCTGAATCGCTGGCCCACGTCGACGTTGACGGGACGCTCGCTACCGGCATTGCGGAGCAGGAAGAAGATGGCCACGGTTGCGATGAACATGACCGGTGTGCTGAAGCCCAGGATGTAGCGCCAGTTGATGGTGCCCCAGGGCAACGGCCAGGAGATCTCCACCGTGCCTTCGGCGGCGCCGCCGCTCCAGGTAAGAGCGCCAGCAATCAGAGCGCCAGCCGCCAGCGGGCCGATTACGTCACCGATGCTGCCGGTGGAACGGTGCATGGAGATGAACAGGCCGCGTCGCTCGGGGAACCGGCGGGCCAGCAACCCCAGCGCCGGCGGATGCCACAATGCGCTGCCCATGGAACCCAGGGCCAGGGCGCAAAGTATCAGGGCGTAGGAGGGGGCAATGGACATCAGCAGGTAGCCCAGCCCGATCATGAAAGTGCTGATGGACAGCACCCAGGCCACTCTATGATGGAACAGGTCGACCAGAAAGCCGCCGCTGGTGCTGGTGATGCCGCCGAATATGGAACGAATGGCGACGACGGCCCCCACGCTCAACGCCCCCAACTCGAACTCGGTGATAATCGCCAGAATGATTACCGGGATGCTGTGGGCATAGAGGTGTTCAAAGGCGTGGGCGCCCACGAGGGTGGTGGCCATCACCGAGCCTTTGGTGCGGGGTTGGGCGTCCTGGGCACCGTATTGTGAGGGGCTTACACCGGCTGCCTGTGCCATTTATTGCGCTCCTAAAATGCCGCCTGGGGGCGGAATGAGGCGCATTATACACGCCTGCGAATGCGCTGGCATATCACCGCAAAATCGCCCGATTTGCAAGCAACGTGCAAGCAAAACCAAGCGGCATTCCCGCAGGATTTGAGGCTACCGACGACAAGATAGCGCATTTTTACGCCGTTTTTGCAAGCAACTGGCAAGCAAAGTCAGGAGGCCCAGAACGGCAGGTAAGACCTGCTTCGTGTTCCAACGCTGGTATCTCTCACTCGGATTGCCCCTTTGTCTATGGCCTCCTTGAGCAAACGAGAAGCTCTATCGTTTCGGTCATCGGAGAGGCCAAAACGTTCACGGATCGATGTGTTGTTTACCAGACGGTTAGTTACGTAGCACAAGCAAGCGTGTAGGTAACAAGCTCGAACCCGTTCAGATTTGTCCATATCAGATAATGGCTTGTGGGCGAACAGCGTTATTCGAGTAGAACTGGGCGGAGCCTCAAAAAGCGGAGGGGGCAACTGGAAAACCTCTACTTCCTGGAGTACTTTATCAATGCCGCTGCCGCGCTCCTCACATATATTGAAACGACGCATCAATCGTGCTAGCTGTTCGTTGCGCGATTTGGGTTCTGCGTCCACAAACCGTTCGGTAGGTACCAGTGGATTTCCGGGGTTGGCGATTTCAATGCGAGTGTCAAATATTGACACCATCGGCCCTGCGCCTGTAACAGAGAAATCCTGATGGATCAACGCGTTGGCAACCAGTTCACGTACTGCGATGCTTGGGAACATCGGAATTTCCCGACGCAACGCTAATTCGATCACTTCATTGGCTGGGGTGACCGTCATGATGTAATCAACGATAGTCTCGAACTCCACTGCGTAGCCGGCAGTGAACTCCTGTTCTCGCTGAGTTTCAGTGCGTCTGTCGCCGCGATATTGGACGATGCGTAGCGATTTTCGTCCAATGCGGGGAAAGTCATCCATATTTTTGGCAAACAGCACCGCCGCCAAGTTAGTGATATCCCAACCGCCGGCGTCGCAAGGGTTAATCAGCCCATGACTTCGCAATCGTTCCAAAATAGCAGCGCGTCCGTCCGGCAGAGGGGCTCCAAGCCGCTCGAAATAAGCGGGACAGTTCAAGGTTGATAAAACATCATCGTCGCTCGCGTTCTCAACCGCTACTCCATCCTCAAAGCTCACTCTGTCGGAAAGGTGCCACAGAGCACGTTCCTTCTCGGGATGTTCTCGGAGGTTTGTCTTGACATCACCAACGCGGATGTAGCCTTGTCCGCGGAAAGACACCGGCCGATCCACAGCTTGTGTAAGTTCCAGGATCACTACCTGCATCCCGCCGATTGTTGTTTCGTGAAAACGAAAATCTATGCGGGGAGTCAGCCCTAGACGTAGCCAGTTCTCCAAAGGTTCGTTGCCCTGCTTCGTCGCTGCAGGCTTGAATTGGGTGCCGACCACCGCGTGAGCGTCGTCCTCAATCCCCCAGAGCATATAGGCAACGTCCCTCTCGTTTAGCGCGGCTCCATTAGCTAGGGCCGATATGTACTCCCCAATCGTCTGCGGTTCAGTCGCCTGATTGACTTTGAACTCCACCCACTCGGTTTCACGGGGTAGGCGGCAGAGATTGTGGACCAAGTCGGTCAGGTAAGCGGCATCTCGAATCGGAATCATATCAGCTCGCCCCTGTTGCCATCTGGGATTCAAGGCGGATCATATCTCAATAAGTCAGGTTGTCTGCCCTTCAGAACTCGTAAAACATCTGCTGGAGGGCATGTCGCTCATCGGTAATGGTCAGGGCGAGCATGAGCAGGATGCGGGCCTTTTGGGGCATCAGGTTGTCGGAGACTATGAAGCCCTGCTCGTCCTTGCGCGGCGTCATCACCACCCGGCCGGCGCTGGAACGGCTGGCCAGCACCACCGGCATCCCGTCGGCGACGGCGGCCTCGGCGGCGGCGATCACGGCGGGCGGGAAGGTGCCGGCGCCGAAACCGGCCAGCACCAGGCCATCGGAACCGTGGGCGCGCACCGCGTCGATGAGCATCCCGTCGGCGCCGGCGTAGGCGTGCACGATGTCCACCCGCGGCAGATCATCGCGCCCGTCCACCGTGAAGGGTGTGTCGGCAGTGTGTTTGCGGATGGGTCGTCGGTAAAAAACCACCCGATGGTCCGAATCGGCGTAACCCAGGAATCCCAGTTCGTTGGGTTTGAAGGTTTCCACGCGCAGGGTGTTGGCCTTGTAAACCTCCCGGGCGCAGTGGATTTCGTTGTTCAGCACGGTGAGGACACCCATGCCGGCGGCCTCCGGCGTGGCGGCGATGCGTACGGCGTCCATCAGGTTCAGGTCGGCGTCGGTGCTGATGGACGTGGGCGGCCGCATTGCGCCGGTTACGACCACCGGGCGTTCGGTCTTGACGGTCAGGTGCAGGAAGTAGGCCGTCTCCTCCAGCGTGGCGGTGCCGTGGGTGATGACGATGCCGGCGGTGTCGGGCTCGTCCCCGAAGATCGCGTGGATCCGCTCGGCCAGGGCGATCCAGTTGGCCGGCCCGATGGCGGTGCTGCCCACACTCACCATGTCTTCGGCGACGACGTTAAAATTGTCGCCAATTTCGGGCACCCGTACCAGGTTCTGTTCGATGGTCAGGTGGTCGCCGATCTCGGGATACACGGTGTAGTCCATGCGGTCGGGGCCGACGCCGGCGATGCTGCCGCCGGTGGCGATGATGTGTACGGTGGGAGCGTTGGCCGGCATTGGTGCCTCCTGGTCAGGTGTGGGTGGGACTGCTGGGGCCGGCGCATTATAGCAACGGGCTGGGCGTCGCTGCCCCTATGGGTCGCTGCCCCTATGATAGGATAGCGGTGATGCGCGCCCTCATCGTATCCGATATCCACGCCAACCTGGAAGCATTCGAATCGGTGCTAGCCGACGCCGACGCCCAGGGTGGGTTTGACGTGGCCTGGTTTCTGGGCGACCTGGTGGGTTATAACGCCGACCCCGGCGCCTGCATCGCACTGCTGCGGAGCCTGCCCAACGTCGCCATCGCCGGGAACCACGACCACGCGGTGACCGGGAAGCTCGACCCCGAGCGATTCAACGGCGCTGCCCGGGACGCTGCCTTGTGGACGGTGAACCACTTGTCCGAGGAAGAACTCCGGTATCTGGCGGCTTTGCCGGAAGTGCAGCAGGTCGACCGTTTCACCATGGTGCACGGCAGCCTGCGCGATCCGGTCATCGAATACCTGCTCCGGCCCGATGCCGCGCAGGCCACCTTCGACCTGCTGGAAACGCAATTTTGCCTGGTAGGGCACACCCATTATCCCCTGGTGTGGACGGAAACCGATGACCGACCGGTGGGCGCGCTGCTGGATCTGACGAACCCTCCCCAACCAACCGCGGGCCAACGCCTGATACTCAATCCCGGAAGCGTCGGTCAGCCGCGGGACGGCGATTGGCGGGCGTCCTACCTGTTGTACGACACCGGCGTGGGCGACGAATTGGGCTCCCTGGTGTACCGACGGGTGGAGTACGACCTGGAGCAGGCCCAGGCAAAGATACGGGCCGCCGGGCTCCCCGAATCCCTGGCGTCGCGGTTGGCGAAAGGTCTTTAGGCCCCGCTGATACGGCCCTCCTGATTCCGGCCCTTCTTGGAACGGCGATTGTCCAGGGGCCTCCGCGCGGTGAGGTGAGTTCGGCATGACGGTGGTATTCAGAAAATCGTTCGGCAGCGGGATCGTGTCGTTCCGCAGGCTGGCGGGCAATGCCGAAGATTCTGGAAGGCTGTGCAACGCCGATGGGGTCAATTTGGTGGGCCGAAGGCCGATGGTGTAACAAAAGTGTAACCGGTTCGTAATTTTCCGTTAACGCTTTAGCGTCAATATGGGTGTATTCCACCGGAACCCTCGAAACAATGGGGTTCAACCCTGTGACGTTACCCCTATGTCGTTAGCCGCAAACACCCAACCGCCTTCGGCCCGCGTGCTGCTGCTGGGCCGCCGCTGGGATGATATGGACCGAGCCCTGGCCGCCGTGGCCGACACTGGCGCCATCGTGCTGCTGGGCCCCGAGGTTGACTACGACGCCGCGTTCATTTACCAAGGTGAGACGCCCACGGTGCTCCTGCTCTCCCCCGACGCGGACGGAGATTTTGGCAACCGGGATGATGATGCTCCCCTGGTGCTGCGTTGCGTGTCCGACGATGATTTGGACGCTCCCGACCTCTACGGCGATTCCGACGACTTCGTAACCGTACCCTGTGCGCCCACTGAACTGATAAAGCGCATTCTGCGGCTGGCGCGGCGGCAGTCCGACGCGGCCGCGGCTGCGGAAGCCATGCGCGTGGGCACCATCACGCTTAATCCGGTCACCTACCAGGTTACTGCCAACGGAAAGGCGGTCGACCTGGCGTGGCTGGAGTTCCAGTTGCTGCGCTTCCTCATGGAAAACGTGGGCAAGGTGTTCACACGCGACCAGTTGCTGGCCAGCGTCTGGGGCGTGGAAAACATTGGCGGGACGCGCACCGTGGACGTACACATCCGTCGCCTGCGTTACAAGCTGGAGACGGGCGGCGTTACTTACTTCCGCACCGTGAAGAACGTCGGGTACGGCATGATGGAGCCGTAGGGATCTCCTCGGCGGCTTGGGGCGACACGCGAGTCCTCACCCTCACCCCAACCCTCTCCCAGCAAGAGAGAGGGGGCATGGTTGGCGTTGTCAAAAAAAGCCCCTCTCCCAGTGGGAGAGGGGTCGGTGTGAGGGCTGAACCCCCACACGGTTTACCACTCGACGGGCAGACTCACCACGCCGCGGATGTTCAGCAGGTTGTGGTATTCCAGCTGGTCGGGGTCGCTGGCGAACTTGAAGGGAGGGAACCTGCGAGTCAACGCGCGGAATGCTTCCTGTCCTTCCAGCCGGGCCAGGTTGGCGCCCAGGCAGTGGTGGATGCCGCCGCCGAAGGCCACGTGGGGGTTGGGGTAGCGGGTAATGTCCAGATCTTCGGGGTTCTCGAAGGCCATGGGGTCGCGGTTGGCGGCGTTGATGATGGCCATGACCTTTTCGCCCTCGCGAATCTTCTGGCCGCCCAGCTCGATGTCTTCCAGCGCGATGCGCGGCGCCCGCTTCACCGGCGAGTCGTAGCGCAGCAGTTCCTCGGTGGCTCGTACCAGGAGGCCGTCATCCTCCTTGAGCATGTTCCACTGTTCGGGATTCTTCATCAGCGCCATGGCGCCGTTGGCGACCAGGTTGATGGTGGTCTGGTGGCCGGCGATGAGGAGCAGGAGGGTGTTGCCCAGCACTTCTTCCCGGGTCAGTTCGCCCTCGCGTTCGCCGATGGCCAGCACGGATAGCAGGTCGTCGGAGGGTTCGTTGACGCGGGATTCGACCAATGGGTTGACGTAGTCATTCAGCGTGGTGATGGCTTCGTGGACGCGGGTGTGGCGGTCGGGAGTTTCCTGGTCCAGCGACAGCAGCTGGCGGGAGAGGGTACGCAGGAACTCCCGGTCGTCGGCTGGCATGCCCAGCCAACTGGCGATGACCAGCACCGGCATGGCGTTGGCGAAATCCCGGAGCACATCCATGGCATCGCTTTCGGGATCGAAGTCCTTGAGCAGGTCCTGGATGATGTTCTGCACCATGGCGCGGAACCGGTTGTCGATGTATTTGGGGTTGAAAACCGGGTGGACGGTGCGGCGCATCCGCAGATGGTCGGGCCGGTCCCGACGGATGAACCAGTTGTTCATGTAGTCGAGGTTGTACTGGTACTTGGGGAAGTCTGATTCGGAGATGGGAGGGCTGGGCGGCTTGTCGTCGCGCAGGAACACCTCTGAGGAGAAATATTCGGGATGGCGCAGCGCCCAGACGACGGCCTGATAGGACGTTACCACCCACGTATCAAACTTGGCGTTCCAATAAACCGGCGCCTCTTCCCGCAGCATGGCGTAGTAAGGGTAGGGGTTTCGCAGGTTTTCCGGTGAAAGCAGTTCGTCGTGGATACGGTCTTTCAGCATCTTGGCAGCCTCGCACAAATCCGGGTGAGTGAATCGGCAAACAATGTAGCCGCCGGTCGACCGCGATGTCAACCGAAACGGCGCCTACGCCCGCTGCGGCCCAAACGCGCGTAATGCCCGCGGCATCATCTATGAGTGCGTAAAGGATTGCAACCGTTTGTCGGCATCAGGCAGCCCGGGTTTAGCAACGGCGTCGGACGAAGCCTGGCCTCCACACGGGCACCCAAGGGTGCTGGATTCAGTTAACGCGGTCGCGCTTCTCATTCGTCTGATCAGGTCGTACTCACTGAATCGTGGTATTCGCGCAGTAACGATTTGACGGCCGCGACCGATTCGGCGACCAACGCAGGATCAAAATCGTCAACTTCAAACCCGTGGGCGATAGCATTCCGGTATTCCATCAGTCTGACCAAGTGATCGTAGTCGTCTCTTGATATAGAGCCGTGGGCTACGGCCATGCCCAAAATGTAGGCGGGATTGGTGGCGCGTTCAATGGCGACCCCCTCTGCTGCAACCATCATTCTGAGGACGCCTTCCACGGCGGCCCAAACCATGAGGAACGCCGCATCAGCGAGTCCCGCGCTAAGCACCTTTTCCGATTGTTCCAATCGCTTGAGGACACCTGTCTCGTCGAGCGGCTGGGCGCTTGCCCCTACTTCCACTCTTTCGGGTTCGCCTACCACTCGTAACTCGAACCTCCATCCGGGGCGCGCATCAATGATGCGCTTGATTTCCCGAAGTCCAGGATTGGCCATCAGAGATGGGCGAGTCTTGATCTCGATCACTTTGTTCTCTTCGCCCATTTCGACCAGCAAATCAGCGCGAAAACCGGGTAGAAACTCCAATGGTGCGTCCCGCTCCACTACGTAGCCCTTGCCCATGTACTCTGCGGCAATGATATCTATGAACTGCTTTTCAAAGAGCGTCAAATCGTTGTTCATACGAGTACCTCAGATACCGGAGCGTCTCTGACTCGAACTATCAACAAATCAGCGCCGGTAATGCCGGCAATAAGGAAGTCGTCGAAACCTGGTGAATCCATAGCTGTTACAAGATCGTCGGATTGGCGTCGCTTGCGACAAATCAGGTCGGTTATTTGACGGTCATCAACGTATACCAACCCATTCAACGCGTCCAGAATGGGTTTGGGAATATTATCAATGTCGAAATCCACGCTGTCAAAGAAATAGGTTATGCTGACCATGACCGGTCCATCAACTGCCGGTTCGTCTCCCCAAGATCGCTCAGCGGCCTGCCTTACCGTCCGTGTCCATTCCCGTACTCTGTCACGACGGCGGGTTTGCTGCGAAACCGGGGGGCCTTGTATAGAGAATTCAAACGGCAACGGCATTGCATCACTGCAACACCCCGTCCTCGGCCAACGTCCGGTACTCCGCTTCCGTCAGGCCTACTATCTGCGTGAGCGCGTGTTCGGTGTCCTGGCCGAGGAGGGGCGCAGGGCGGTCCAGGCGTCCGGGCGTGGCGGACAGTCGCACCTCACTGTAGTCGGTGGCGTAGGGGCCCATCTCGGGGTGGTCCAGCCAGGTGAAGTGGTTGCGGTGCTGCAGCTGAGCGTCGTCGAACAGGTCACGGGTGTCGTTGACAACGCCGGCGGGGACGCCCACCGCCTGGAGCCGGCGCATCAGGGCGTGGCGGTCCTGCGATGCCGTCCAGCCGGCGATGATGCCTTCCAGCTTGTCCTCGTGGGCCTTGCGAACGCGGAAGGTGCGGAACTCGCCGGAGGCGGCGTCGGCAAACCCGTCGGCGACCATCTCATCGCGCAGGGCCGCCCACTGCTCGTCGGTGTGGACCGCGATGGTTATCCAGCGGTCTGATCCCGGTTCTCGGTCGGAATTCGGGCTATCGGGAGCGCAGGGGTAGGCGCCATGGGGCGAAGCGGACGGGTGCCGGTTGCCCACCAGTGCCGGCTCCCGACCGTTGACCGAGCAGTCCAGCAGCATGGGGCCGCCGAAGTGCAGGCTCGCTTCCAACTGCGACATGTCCAGGTGGGTGCCCACTCCGGTGCGTCGCTGCCGGTCCACGGCGGCGAGGATGGCGGCCACGGCAAATTTAGGGCACACGAAATCCGTGTAAGCGCCGTAGGGGTTCACCGGGCCGCGGTCGGGCCACCCGATGATGTTGGTGTAGCCGGCCAGCGACGACAGAACGGCGCCGAATCCGGGCTGGGATTGCATGGGGCCACCGCGCCCCAGCATCGACGCGCTGAACAGGATGATGCGCGGGTTCGCTTCCCTCAACTGCTCGTAGCCCAGACCCCAGCGTTCCAGCGTGCCGGGAGTGAAATTCTCGGTGATCACGTCGGCCCACCGGGCGATGCGAAGGATTAGCTCGGCAGCGCGGGGATGGCTCATATCGATGGACAGGCCGAACTTGTTGGCGTTGTAGTTGGCGAAATATCCGGAGCGGTTGATACCGGACTCGCCGCCGGCGAAGGGGCCGGCGCGACGCAGGGTTTCAGGACGGTTGGCCGACTCGACGCGCAGGACGGTTGCGCCGTATTCGGCCAGGTACTTGGTGGTCATGGGGCCGACGGCAACCCAGCAGAAGTCCAGAACTTTGAGGCCATCGAGGGGCAATGCGTCCATCGTTAATTACTCCTCTGGGGGTGATCTAACGTCGTCGCGGAGGATAAGGCGATGCCTCCCTCTCCCCTGGCGGGAGAGGGCTGGGGTGAGGGGGAAAAGGTAGAAGGCAGGCAGTTCACCCTCGCCCTAACCCTCTCCCATCGAGGGAGAGGGGATATGCCCGTAGCATCTACGCTAGATCACCCCCAGTTCGGTCAGGCGGGCGAGGTCGGCTTGGCGCAGGCCGAGTTCGCCGCAGAGAATCTCGACGTTGTGTTCGCCGACCCGGGGCGGTGGGCGATGCACTCCGACTCGCGACGGGTCGGTCAGGTCTTTGACGAAATGGCCGGGGTAGGTGATGGTCTCGCCGATATCCGAGTGCTCGATGTGGTCGTAATAGCCGCGGGCCTCCAGCTGGCGGTGCTGCAGGATGTCGCCGGGGGTGGCCACGGGGAATAGCAGGATGCGCCGTTCCAGCGCACCTTCGGCCAGCTCGTTACGGGTGTGCGTCATGAAAAACGGCGCCACGGCGTCCACCGTTTGCTCCATGATCTCGGCCCGGGCGGTGCCGTAGCCCAGCTCCTCCCAGTTGATGGCGTCCAGGGTCTCGCTGCCCATGCCCTCCTCGTCCATCCAGGCCAGCATGGAGCGAACGCTGCGCGCGGCGCCGGCGGTGCCCCCGCCGGGCTGGAAGTTGACGAAACCGTCCTTGCAGGGCCAGTTGATGCGGGTGAAGGTGCCGCCGGCCGACTCCCGGTAGGCCCCCATGCGTCGCAGGACGGTTTGTTCCAGGTCCCAGTACTGGGGGGCGTGGGCCAGGGTGCGGGCCACGGCCTGCTGGCAGGACACGTCAACGTGCTGGCCTTCGTCGGTCAGGGCCCGATGAGTGTGGGCGATCATCGCGCCGGCGGCGCCGGCGGCGCTGCCGTGCTGGTAGAACTGGGGCATGCTGATACGCAGGGGAGGGCGGTCGCCGTCGCCGGTGAGGTGCATGAATCCGCCCAGCGCCATGCCCACGATGTCGGAGGCGACGTAATCGGCGTAGGGCCCGTCCTGTCCGAAAGCGGTGATCGACACCATGACCAGGCGCGGATTGATGGCCTGCAGGTCGGGCCAGGACAGACCCCACGCCGCCATCTCCCCGGGGTCGGCGGACTCGACGAGAAAGTCGGCCTGCTCCACCAGGCGACGCAGCAGGGCGGCGCCGTCTACGGTGGTGTAATCGAGGGTGATGCCGCGCTTGTTGGCGCACCAGGCCCACCAGAACAGGCTGCGCTCCGGGCCCGGCTCATCCTGGTAAAAGGGGCCGGTGCGCCGGGCGTCGCTGCCGCCGGGCGGCTCCACCTGCACCACGTCGGCGCCCAGGTCGGCCAGCATCTTGCCGCAGGGCAGACCGCGAGCGTCGGTGAGGTCCAGCACCCGGTAGGGGGCGAGGAGGCCGGGGTAATCGTTATCCTGATGGTTGGTCATGTTTTTGAAGGGACCACCCTCACCCTAACCCTCTCCCATCAAGGGAGAGGGGACTTATCCGTTTGCGGCGTGTTGTAGCCCCTCTCCCGGCGGGAGAGGAGTTGGGGTGAGGGGCGAACTCCCACAGCGACGAGATTGCCACGCTTCGCTCGCAATGACAGCCGTTTAGAAGGTGGCCAGCGGGTTTACCGGGGAACCGGTGGCGTTGTGCCAGCGCAGGGGCGCGACGGTGAACATGAACTCCCAGCGGTTGAGACGCTGGCAGACCGGCGCGATTTCGTCAAAGTTGGCGGCGTCAATGAGCCACAGGCCCATGCCCACGATACCCACCCGATGGATGGGCAGGCCCACATAGGGGTATTCGCTGGGGGCCACGTCCCACGACGCGTCGCAGGCGGCGATGGACACACCGCGCTCGCGGATCCAGGGCAACGTTTCGGCGTGCAGACCCGGCCGTCCCTCGGCGGCGCTGGGTGGCCCGACTTCCTGACGACGCTTGTGCCAACCCAGCCGGATGCACAGTGCATCCCCTTCGGTAACGCGCACGCCCTGGGCTTCCTCGGCGGCTTCCAGGTCGGCGGTGAACACCGGTTCGCCGGCCTCCAGCCAATCCCTGCCCTTGACGGCGGCGATGTCCAGCAGGACGCCGCGGGTGACCACGCCGTTCTTCACCGCGTCGATGGCGCCGGCGCCGGCCTTCTGGGCGTTGTTGACCAGGGCCGCGTCCTTCCCGTTGTACATCTTGCCGTTCCAGAACTGGTGGCAAAGGCTGTCCAGGTGGGTGACTGTCAGGCCATGGAAGGATATGCCGATAAAATCGCTGGCTCCACCGCCACCCTCCAGCGGAGCGGATTCGCCCGTGGACACCATGTAGTGCAGAGGCGGAATGCTGGTGACGTCGGGCGCCATCTCGGGCACCAGCAGGCGGGAGCAGGTTACGGAGATGCCCTCGGTGACGGTGGCAGCGGCCTGCTTACGCTTCTCATCCGTGATGAGGTTCAGCGTACCCAGCTCGTCATCGTCGCCCCAGCGGCCCCAGTTGCTCAGCGAATCGAACCAGCCCAGTACGTCCTGTTCTGACGGAATAGTTGGTGTGCTCATTTCAGCCCTCCGTGGTGGTTACGGGATGGGGCCATTATGCCGAAATGCGGCGCAAGATGCCATCGGGCGTCAGGCTTCCCGCAGCCGCCGCGAGGTCAGGCACAGAAATACGGCCACCGTCCCAATGATGCCCAGCGTGAGGGCGGTCATGGGAGCGCCAATTTCGCGAGCCATCCAGCCGTTCAGCCAGCTGGCCGGGAAGTGGGCCTGGATTGAAAGCACGCGCAGGCCGCCCATGCGTCCCCGGTACTCCGGGTCAGAGTTTCCCATCAACACCGACATCACCAGTAGCAATGAACCGGCGCGACCGATACCGGTGAGTACCTTGACTGCCATGGCGGCGACGATGACCGCCTTGAGGGGCAATAGTCCGGGGAGGGTCAGCACCACGACGGCGAACAGGATCATCGAGCCGTGCCAGCCGTTGACCGCCCACACCGTCCACCAGCCCTGCCGGCGGAAATTGCCCAGCCCGGCCACCACCAGCGAGCCGATCACCGCGCCGGCCCCCATCGCGCCGTTGAGGAGACCCAGCACCTCGGGCCCCGACTGCAACACCTTATCGGTGAATATGGGCATCAGAGCGGTGCTGAAGGGGAACGCCGTCACGTTGTACATGGCGGCGATGACCAATGCCATGAGCAATTCTTTGCGCTGCCAAACGTGCGCCAGCCCCTCCCCAACCCCCCGGATAATCTCTCGGGGCGTGGTGTGGGCGAAGGTAGTGTTGCGGGTTCGGACCAACAGGGCCAGCACGCCGCTCACCAGGTAAAGTAAGGCAATCAGGCCGTAGAGCCCGGCCGGCGTCAACGGCGTGAAGAGAAACCCGGCGACGACCGGGCCGACGAACTGGGTGAGATTCTGGCCCAATCCCAGCAGGGCCACGGCGTTGGTGAGGCGCTCCCGGGGAACGGTATCGATGATCAGGGCGTTGGACACGGGCAGCTCGAAGGTGCGGAACGCGCCGCCGCCAATTATGATGGCAAACACCATCCACACCTTGAGGATGCCCGACAGGAGCAGGAGCATGGTCATGACGGCCAACGCCATGGCGATGAACTGCATCAGGCTCATCAGGAGGCGGCGGGGAACCCGGTCCACCACGGCGCCGGCGAAAACCGAGAGGAATGCTAGGCTGAGCGCAGCCGCGCCGACGAGACTGACCAGAACTTCGTCGCCGTCGGTTAGTTGCACCACCAGCCACGAAACGGCAATGACCTCCATCTGGCGGCCGGCCATGGCGATAATGGCGGCGGTCCAGACCAGCGTAAAATCCCGCCGACGGAAGGAACCGAAGGTCTCCGTCGCGCGGGAGCCCAGTATGACGGCCAAAAATCCTTCTCCTGCGAAACCGGCGCCGATTATAACACCGGCGATTCTGGCGCGACTGGAATTGCGAGCGGAGCGCAGCGTTCGGGTGGTCAGATTAACGTCCCTGATCGAGGCTTGCGCCATCTGCGAGATTGCCGCGTCGCTCTGCATATCGCAATGACAGTGCGTACCAGGCCGCCGCTGGGAAAAGGGCCGGCTATGAGGGCCGTGGTACAATTCCGCAATCGTTTTTTGGACGCAAAACGCGCGTATCCGGGGAGGATTCAAGATGGAAATTGGTGTCGGACTGGACCACACGCTGGGGATGGGCTGGGATGACCAGACGACCCTGGCGCGAGAGGCCGCTCAACTGGGCTACGAGAGCATCTGGACGCCCGAGAATATCGGCACCGACTCCTTCCAAGTGTGCGCGCGTCGCTGGGAGGCCACCACCGAAGTGGTGCCCGGCGGCCTTACCACCGGCATCGGAGTCTCACCAGTGATGTATCGCACGCCCATTGGCTTCGCAATGTCGGGCGGCACCATGAGTCAGCAGACGGGCGGCAAGTTCATCATGGGCATCGGAGCCGGCAGCGCCTACCGCCCGGCCAACCGCCGCGACCTGGGCTACCCCCGGGTGTCGGCGCTGGGCCTGATGCGGGATTACCTGACCACCGTGCGCGGCCTGGTGCGCGGCGAGCGCGTGACCTACCAGGGTGAGCAGATCAACTATCAGAATATCCGCATGGCGATTCGCCCGGCGCCCAACACGCCGGTGTACCTGGGCACCCTGGGTCCTGAAATGCTGCGTCTGGCCGGCGAATTGGCCGACGGCGTCTGCCTCAACTGGTGCACCCCGGCGCAGATTGCCTGGAGCCGGGAGCGCATCGCCGAGGGCGCCGAACGGGTGGGACGCGATCCGTCCGAGGTGCAGGTGGTGGAATACATCCGCATCTGCGTGGACGACGACGAGGACGTGGCGCGGCGGGCCTTCGCCAAGAACTGCCTGGGGTATCCCCTGGGCGCCGCCGTGCCCACCGAACGCGAACGATCCTTCGGCTACCGCGCTCATTTCGAGCGCATGGGCTACACCGAGGAGCTGGCCGGCGCCGACGCCATCCGCACCCGCGGCGGTGATCTGGATGAAGTCGCCGACGCCTATCCGTCGGACGCGCTGCTGGCCGTAGGGTATTACGGCAAGCCCGACGGAGCCGCCGCCGCCTTCGCCAAGCTGGCCGAAGGTCTGGACGTGGCGCTCGTCCGCGTCATCGGCGCCCGCCCCGAAATCGCGTCAACGCAGGCCGTCATGCACGCCTGCGCGCCGGAGAAGGTGCGAGCGCTTTTGTGAGACGCCGCCTCATAAATCTGCTGAAAGCCATTGTTGCATCGGTCATCTACGCTGCGATACTTTGGTACAGTATCAGCACTGTCCAAAACCCGGACCGGCTGACCTCCGCAATGCTCGCGCTAATCAGTTTTGGGATTGCCTATAGTGTATGGACAGCGTTGTTTAAAGTTGCCGGAGAAATTTCAGGAGGCATTATGGTACTAGCAGAATTCCTCAATCGCCATCTCCTGGAGCCGCAAAAAGAGCGGCTTATGGAGCAGGGCCGGCAACAAGTCAAGGCCGAGGCGGAAGCCGAAATACGAACCAGGATGAATGAAGTACGGAGCCGACTGAAAGAGCGCGGCCTGAACCCGGACGATTTCCTGCCCACGGAAGAGGACGGCAACTCAGAGTAAGGCGACTCTATGGTCACGCTCCACCACTACCAGCAAGACCTGCTGGAAAAATCCCGGGCTGCGCTCGCCCCGGATGGATCGAGGGTAATGAAGCAATTGCCCACCGGCGGCGGCAAAACCGAGATTGCCGGTGCCCTGCTGAAGGATTTTCTCGTTGCCGGGCGCAAAGCGGTGTGGCTGACGGACCGCGAAGAACTGGCAAATCAGACTGAAGACCGACTGTCGTCAAACTGGTCGGTATCTGCAATGAGCGGCACCGACAGTTGGAGTCCACGCCGGCCGGCACCCCGCATCGTCAACGGTGTCGTTATCCTGAAAGCGCAAACCGTAAGCCGGCGCAATAAGGATTCGGCGGTAGTTTGGAACAACTACGGCTCCGATGATCTGTTGGTCATTGATGAAGCGCACCACGCCCCAGCCACCGGCTGGGAAAGAGCGATAGAACAATGGCCGGGCCGAGTTTGGGGACTAACTGCCACGCCGTGGCGATTGTCGTTGCGCGAGGGTTTCGGCCACCTGTTTTACACCTTGGTCTCCGGGCCGCAAACATCCGAAATGCAGGCCCATGGATACTTGGCGCCCTCGCGAGTGTTCGCTCCCTCGTTGGACGACAGGATTATAGGTGGTGAAGTCGGTCAATTGAACGATTTCACCGAGGGTGGTATTGAACGGGCTAACGACCAGTTCGTAATGACCACGCTGGCCGTCAACTTTTGGCGAAACATGGCCGCTGACCGCCAAACCGTTGCCTATGCCGTTTCCAAAGGACACGCCGCCAATCTAGTACACACGTTCAAAGAAAGAGGAATTGCGGCCGCGTCGATACTATCCGACACGTCGCCGGATGATAGAGAACAGGTAATAGAAGATTTCAAGAATGGAAAGCTCACGGTACTGGTGAATATGGCTGTAGCCACTGAGGGATTTGACCTGCCTGACGCCGCTTGCATAATGATAACTCGTCCTACCAAAAGCCTGGCCTTGTACCTGCAAATGGTGGGCCGGGGCCTGCGGCCCAAGCCAGACGGCAGCGCCTGCCTGATTCTGGACTTGGCCGGTAACGCCGAAGAGCACGGCTTGCCGGGAGACGACCGTGAATGGTCATTAGCCCCCCGCGGCAACCCACCAACCGGCGACCCGCCGGTACGCTACTGCCACGAATGCTATTTCGCGGCCCACCCAGCGCACCACAACTGCCCGGAGTGCGGCACCGACTTGGGGAAGCCTTGCCCACGCTGCGGCAAGTTTCGCCCGTGGAGCCGATGGGCAGACGAGAATGGCTGCCCGCATCAGCATGAGGCGGTGTGCGACTACTGTCACCCAGACGCCCACAGCGCTATTGGCATCGGCAGCCGGGGCCGAAAACGTTGCGAATATTGCCGACGCAACAAGCCGCTAAACAGACAACCCCAGTGGATACAATTCGTACATCAACCGGGCAATTGAGAACAGCAAGTACAGTTCATCAAGGGACTGGCTCTCAGTAGTTTCTGATTTGGACACTGCCATCGCATTGGCGCCGGAATCGGCCAAACTTGCAAGGGCGTATGCCCTGCGCGGAGTGGCACGTCACAACCTGAAACAGTACGACGATGCGATTGGTGATTTCAACATCGCTATCGAGCGCAACCCGCAGTTCACCTTTGCCTATAAATACCGCGCCGATGCCTTTCTGGCCATTGAGCGATTTCAGGAAGCAATCGACGATTGTACACGGGCTGTTGAGTTGCAGGTGTCGGACAGTTGGCTGTACCAAAATCGCGCTGCTGCCCACCACAAAGCTGGCCGTTCGGAGGACGCCCTCTCGGATTATAGTATTGCCATCCACTTGAAAAAGGGAGATTTTGATTCCGGAGCGCTGTATCTCTTGCGCGCATCCATCCATCTCGAACTTGACAACACAGAACTGGCTGAAGCCGATTTCGCAATCATTGAAGCTAGGAATAAGCCAGATAACGATTCCTTTGAATTCGTAGTCCTTCATGTCATGCATCAGTGGAGGGACAAAATGTACGAAGGTCTTGGGTGCCACGACAAAGCGGAACTTGACCGCCAAAAAGCCAAAGATATGGACGACATAATTACGGCAGGTAGTAACGCAGATCAGAGTTGATTATGTGTACAACTCTGCTAGCATGCGACGTGGCTTCATCCTCGACCCTACGCCAATCGCCCCCTTAACTCTGCGCTCGCTTTACGCCGCTGGCGTTCTGGCTGGTCGAGTGCGCACGTTCCAACCTCAATGGCGTTACCATTGGGATCGAAACAAAATTGCGAGGTCCTAAAATGCACGTAGGCACTGCCACTATCTTTCAGAACCCCGGCAAATTCACCACCGACTACCAGGTGTATCGGGACGAACTGCGCCTGGCCGACCTGGCGGAGCCACTGGGGTTTGAGTCGATCTGGGGAGTGGAGCACCACTTCACCGACTACACCATGTGCCCCGACGTGCTGCAGTTCCTGACCTACATGGCCGGACGCACCACCGATATGCAGCTGGGCAGCATGGTGTGCGTGCTGCCGTGGCACGACCCCATGCGCGTCGCCGAGCAGGTGTCCATGCTGGACAACCTGAGCGACGGCAGGTTCATCCTGGGCATCGGGCGCGGCCTGGCCAAGGTGGAATACGACGGGTTCCGTGTCGACATGAACGAGTCGCGCACCCGTTTCATCGAGTCAGCCGAATGTATCCTGAGCGGGCTGGAGAGCGGGTTCTGCGAGTTCGACGGCGAGTACATCAAGCAACCCCGCCGGGAAATACGCCCCAACCCGTTCCGCAGTTTTCAGGGCCGCACCTTCGCCGCCGCCATCTCGCCCGAGAGCAGCCGCATCATGGCGCAGCTGGGTGTGGGCATGCTCGTGATTCCACAAAAACCCTGGGACGAAGTCGAGCGAGACCTGGCCAACTTCCGGGATGCCTGGGCGGAGAGCAACGCCGGCAACCCGCCGGCTCCGGTGGTCGCCTGCTGGACCTTCTGCCACGAGGACGAGGACTACGCCCGGGAGATGGCCCGCCGCTACATCGGCGGCTACTGGCAGACCGTGATGGATCACTACCAGTTCAAGGCGGACGTGCACAAGGACATCAAGGGGTACGAATACTACGGCAAGGTGGCCGAGAAGATGTTCGATTATGGCGACGACGAGGTGGTGGACTTCTTCGTGAACCTGCAAGTGTGGGGCACGCCGGAGCAATGCTTCGAGAAAATCAGGCACATCCAGCAGCGCACCGGCCACGACAGCTACGTCGGAGCCTTCAGCTACGCCGCCATGCCCTACGCGGAGGCTGAAGCGAATATGCGCCTGTTCGCGAAGGAGGTGATGCCGGAGCTCAAAGCGTTAGCCCCGGTGGGCACGGCATAGTCAATATGCCGGATCTGCGTCCCTACCAGCAGCACCTGCTCCGGCAGGTACAGAACTCTCTGGCCGACGACCCCAAGGCGCGCCTGATGCTCCAACTACCCACTGGCGGCGGCAAAACCGTCATCGCCGGGGCGCTGCTGGCTAACTGGTTGCAAGATGGACGCAAAGCAGTGTGGCTCACCCACCGCAAGGAACTTGCCGAGCAGACTCGCGGGATGCTGACCAACGCCGGCGTTTCCGCAATAACCAACGTGAACTGGACTACTGGAGAGGACGCTCCCGCAATGGCCGGCGGCGCCGTCATCCTGATGGCCCAGACCGTAGGCCGCCGCACCGCCCGCCGGCAAGTCTGGAACCGGTATCACGCCGACGATCTGCTGGTGATTGACGAGGCGCACCACGCCGCCGCCGACGGCTGGACGCGGGCGATGCAGCAGTGGCCCGGTCCCATCGTCGGCATGACCGCCACTCCCTGGCGGCTGTCGGAAAAAGAGGGCTTCAACCACCTCTTTGACGACCTGCTCTGCGGCCCGCAGACTGCCGACCTGCAATCCCTCGATTCGCTGTGCCAGGCGCAAGTGTTCATACCGCCCCCGGAGCAGCGCATCAGCGGCGGCGTGGTTGACCGCACCGGGGACTACACCGAAGCCGGCATCGAACAGGCCAACCGCGACCGCCCTGACATAATGACCGCCGGTGCGCTGGCCTTCTGGCAAAAACACGCCAACGACCGGCCCACCATCGCCTACGCCGTATCCGTTGACCATGCTCACAACCTGGCCGCCGTGTTCAACGACGCCGGCATCCCGGCGGCAGTCATCCTCGGCGACACCAAACCGGAGGAACGGAATAAGGCCATCGCCGGTTTCCGTGATGGCAGCATCAAGGTGCTGGTCAACGTCATCGTCGCCACCGAGGGCTTCGACCTGCCCGACGCATCCTGCATCATCATCGCCCGCCCCACGATGAGCCTGGCCCTGTACTTGCAGATGATAGGCCGGGGCCTGCGCCCCAAGCCCGACGGCGGCGACTGCCTGATACTGGACCTGGCGGCCAACTCAGTAACTCACGGCCTGCCCGAAGACTACCGGGAATGGTCGTTAGAACCGCGCGGAACGCAAAAGGCCGGCGAGGCTCCCATTGTGGTATGTCCACTGTGCGAAACCGCCTCGCCCGCCGCCAGCCATAACTGCCGAGTCTGCGGCTATTCCTTCGGCAAAGACTGCGACCGCTGCGGCCGGTGGCGCGCCCATAAACGCTGGCAATACGAAGCCCACTGCGGCGACGCACATCAATGGGTCTGCGATTTGTGCCACATTGATGCTCATATACAGGCGCATTTGCCTGTTGCGCCGCCTTTGGACGAACTGGTTGACCTTTACGACCCGGAGGACGAAGTGACGTTCCCAAGCGACGTTGAGATTGACGACGACCTCGCCAACCGGCTATCCGCCTTGCTGACGGAACTGCTGGAATCGGAGCGGCGGAGCATCGCAGGGGCCGACGACGCGCGGCGGAGCGAATTGCGCCGGCTAATTGAAGATCGAGAGGCGGTACTGAACGATGACAACGAACTGGATAAACTCTTCAGCCAACATACCGCCACATTGCCGTACAGCCCAAGCCGGGTTCAGGAGCGTCGAATATTCGGCACTTGGGAAGATAATCTCCGGTCAGAATCGGTCCACTGGCAAAAAGAGTTGGCCGAACTGGAAAAGCGACCGGTTGATACACAGGCGATCTTTGACAGCGCACGAAGTAAGACGATGCACCTACTGCGACGAGGGGCGGAAAACACGAACTTGCTCCCGAACCTCCAAACCGCACCTTCAACTACGCACATTTTCAATCCGTTTGATGATGAGCCGAATATTCAAGATTTTGTTCACCAAGCGCAACAAACTCCTGATGGAAAACCCAAACGCTTTTACATCGGTCCCAATCGCGCGGGTATATTCGCGGAGTGCGACGTGTACAGTGCAAAGAAGATTGTCGTCTTGGCAGGTTCCACGGCCAACAAACGCGAAATTAAGGGGTGGCCTATGTGGCGAAAGCGGCAAGAAAAGCTAATTGCAGACGGTGTATTGGTTGATGACGACCAACACTACAAGTTTGCGCAAGATTACGAGTTCACGTCCCCTTCTGGTGTTGGTGGTATTGTACTGGCAAGTCCCGTAAATGGACGGCAAAACCTGAAAGATGCAAACGGCATTCCTTTCGCACAATACTACCCGAAGTGATTGGCCAGCCCAGCTACCATCATGGCTAATTGCGGTTTCGCCGCGACCGCACTCGCCGACTGCTTGATACAATGCACCCCAGGCCACCACACGGGAGGGCAGATTATGGTTACGCGGATACAGCAAGGCCCGTTCACCTATGCGGACTACCTGCTGACGCCGGATGATGTCCGGTACGAACTCATTAACGGGGAGCTGATTATGGCGCCGGCGCCGATTCCGCGGCATCAGAGGGTTTCTTCCCATTTTATGGGCCTGCTGGTGCCATTTACCAGAGACAACGGACTGGGTGAAATATATGCTGCCCCCATTGACGTGTACCTGTCCGATACGAATTTGTTGCAGCCGGACATCCTGTTCATCTCGGCGGCGCGGGCGCACATCATCACCGAAACCAACATCCAGGGCGCGCCGGATCTGGTGATTGAGATTGCCTCGCCGAGTACTCAGGATGATGACCGCACGGTCAAACGGGAGTTGTACGAGCGCTTTGGGGTGCTGGAATACTGGATGGCGTATCCCCTCACCCAAACCGTTGACGCCTTGCGGCTGGAAAACGGGCGGTTCGTGGACGCCGGACATTACGGGCGCAGCGAGACCCTCACCACGCCACTACTGCCGGGGCTGCGAATTGACTTGAGCAAGGTGTTTTAGGTTCTGTCGCCATTTTCCTTCATCCCGGCGAAGTCCGGAAACCGGCGCTACGAGGCCGGTACTACAAGGATGGCTACATCCGACATGTCCGACCAGCAAATAGCCGAGCTACGCCTCCATGCCCTACGACCAGGCCGGGGCCAGCATGCACCACTTCGCTGCCGACGTGATGCCGGAGTTGAGGGCCCTGCCGGCGGGGATGGTCTAGTCGCCGCACGGTACGAGGACGGCGTGCCACCGGCGGTTTAGCGAACGGGGGTTGGGGCCAAACGCCCGCCTTAGACATACCGAATTTTCGGCTACCGCACCCTTGACTCATCCTAATGAAGACGACCCGGTATTTCAACGAGCAGGTGCTGCGTAAACGCCCTTACATTGAAATCGAATGGTGTTTGCGGATAATATCCAACCCGTTACGGCGCGTCGAGCAGTCGGACGGTCGGATACGTTACTGGGGATCAGTTGTGCGTGCCGGGGAGTCTGAGCCAAGGATATTACGGGTGGTCACCCTCGATGACGGGGAACCGATTCACAACGCTTTTTTCGACAGGAGTTTCCGGATGGAGGGACCATGAAACTACACTACTACGCCGAGACCGACAGTCTTTACGTTGAATTCCGGGATGTCGCAAGCGCGGAGACAGTGGAGGTATCCAACGGGGTGAACGTCGACCTGGATGGCGACGGGATAGTCGTGGGGATTGACATTGACCGTGCTTCAGTCCGTTTGGACCTATCGACCCTGGAAGCCACCGCATTACCCATACAATCATACAAAGTAGCCTGAACCCGGAATCGTTGCAGGAGGCGCTGACCCATGCCCGACTGGTTTGAAAAGCAGACTGTTGGCGAACTTATCAACCAGGCCGCGGAGCGTTTCGGGCCGCGGGAGGCCCTGGTCTACGAAGGCCGGCGCTGGTCCTTCGACCAGTACCGGGACGAGATTGACCGGGTGGCGCGGGCGCTGATCAACCTGGGCGTTCAGGCCGGCGACAAGGTGTCCATCTGGATGCCCAATCGGGTGGAGTGGCTCTTCCTGCTGGGCGCGGTGGCCAAGATCGGCGCCGTGCTGGTGCCCATCAACACCCGATTTCGCACGTCGGACATGGAATACCTGGTCAACCATTCCGACTCTGCCGTTCTCATCGTGATGGACCGCTCCGGCCCGGTGGACTTTGGCGGGATGGTGGCCGAGGTAGCGCCGGAGATCTCCGGCGGCGACCCCAACAACCTGCGTCCGAACGCCTTCCCGGCCCTTCGCAATGTGGTCATGCTGGGAGAGCAGCGGCCCGCCGGCGCCATCGCCTGGGATGCGATGCTGGCCGGCGCTGACGAGGCGCCCGCCGACGAGCTGGCCCATCGGGAGGCCGCCGTGAGCCCCGATGATACCTTCCTGCTGATGTACACCAGCGGCACTACCGGCTTCCCCAAGGGCGTGATGCACTGTCACAATCCCATCCGCACCATCACCGACGCCGCCAACCGGATGGCCATGTCGCCCCGGGACACCATTCTGATGTACCTGCCCCTGTTCCACTGCTTCGGCCTCTACGAGGGGCCGCTCATGTCGTGGGTCACCGGCGCGCGCATGGTGCTGACCACCATGTTCGACGCCGGCGAGGTGTTGCGCCTGCTGGAAGCGGAAAAGGCCACGGTGCTCAACGGCTTCGATTCCCACTTCTTCGACCTGACCAACCATCCCGAAATCGACCGGGCTGACGTGAGCAGCCTCCGCACCATCCTGCTGGCGGTGGGCATGGCGAGCAGCGAGCCGGTGGCCCGCGCCACTCAGGAAAAGCTGTGCCCCAGCCTGTCGGCCTGGGGGATGACCGAGGTGGGCGTCGGCGCAACCCGCACCTTCCTGGACGCCCCCGTCGACGACCGGTGCATCGAGAGCGGCCATCCGCTGCCTGGCTACGAGTTCAAGGTCATCGACCCCGACACCGGTGACACCGTGCCGCCCAGCACAATGGGCGAGCTGTGCGTGCGGGGCTACGCGCTGATGCAG
Organism: Dehalococcoidia bacterium; assembly: GCA_965220105.1. GTDB lineage: Bacteria > Chloroflexota > Dehalococcoidia > Lucifugimonadales > UBA3495 > Bin87. The sequence continues at coordinate 2,723,359 of OZ244811.1, forward strand.
GGTTACTACAAGCGCCCGGAGGCCACCGCCGAGGCGATTGACGACGACGGCTGGCTCCACACCGGAGACGTGGCGACAATCCGGGACGACGGCAGCGTACGCTTCCTGGGGCGGTACAAGGATCAGCTGAAGGTCGGCGGCGAAAACGTGGATCCCACCGAGGTGGAGGCTTTCCTGCTGGACCATCCGGCGGTGAACAAGGTGCAGGTGGTGGGCGTCCCCGACCCGCGCCTGACGGAAGTCGCTTGCGCCTGCGTGGTGATGGAACCCGGGCAGGCCATCACCGAAGCGGACCTGGACGGTTTCTGCCGGGGCAAGATGGCCAGCTTCAAGATACCCCGCCACCTGGTGGTTGTGGACGACTATCCCATGACGTCCAGCGGCAAGGTGCAGAAGTATCTGCTGCGTCGGATGGCGGCGGAGCAGCTCGGCCTGCCGGTCAACTGATGACTCCCTACATCGGCATCACCGGCTTCTCAACGGGCGGCGAAGTTGCAGAAGTAGTGCAACATCTGCCGGCGTCGTCGGACAGGCTGCTGATGTGCGGAGTGCTACTGAGCAACGCCCTGCTGGCCGGGCGTCCCAGCGGCGCTCCCCGGCGCTGTCCGCCGCCGGCTGATATCGCCGGCATCTTTTCCAGCGACCCGCGTTGCCTCAACCTGGTCCATTACCGACCACGGGCCGGCTCCGACCTGGCCGATGCGTTGACCCGCGCCAGCGACGTTGGCGGCCCCAATTGCCACGGCGTGCAGATCAACGCCACCCGTGGTGAACCTTGGCCGGATCCCGGCGCGCTGGCCGAATACCGCCGCCGTCGCAATCCACGACGCATTGTGTTGCAGGTGGGCCGGGAGGCGATGGCGTCGGCAGATCACGAACCGGAAACAATAGCTAGCCGTTGCGCCGACTACGTCGGTTTAGTCACCGACGTCCTGGTGGACGCCTCGGAGGGATTGGGCCGGCCGCTGGACGCTGCCCGTGCTGTGAGCTACCTGGATGCCATCGCGTGGGCCGCGCCGGAGCTGGGCTTGGTGATAGCCGGCGGCCTCTGCGCCGACAACGCTCAGCAACTGCTGGGGCCGTTAGTCCCCCATTGGACCCACGTCAGCATAGATGCCGAGGGGAGGCTGAGGGATGGGGATGACCGGCTGGACGTTGTGGCGGCAGCAGATTATCTGCAAGCGGCAGTGCAGTTGTTAAGTTAGGTCGTTCAACAAAAGTTAACAATAGCGGTGGTGAAATTGGAGATACGTTTTGACAACGCCAGACTTGCGAGGTTCTTACGTTCCGAAACAGACCTCACAATGGCATACGGCGCTCGCACGGCGCAGGCAATACGGGCCCGGCTGCTAACGTTGGAAGGTGCTGCTACACTATCTCAAATCCCGATTACACCACCTGAGCGACGGCATCAACTCTTTGGCAACCGCGATGAGCAGTACGCCGTTCGCATCGCCGCTCAGTATCGGTTGGTGTTCGTGCCAGACCACGATCCGATTCCGCGCCGACCTGACGGTGGAGTTGATACCGACTCGGTAACTGCCATCGTCATCACCGAGGTGATAGACTACCACTAATGGGAGGCACGAAAATGGCGAAGGAAACTTACCCGTACCAGCCCGATTACGCTACACCACCGGGATATGTCCTTGAAGACCACCTTGAAGCCCGGGGCTTGACGCCTGCCGAATTTGCTAGCAGACATTCGCTCTCGACTGAACTAATTGAGGGCGTTATAGATGGCAGTGCTCCGATTGACTCGGAATTGGCCGCTATCTTCGATCTCGAATTCAGCCTGGAAGCATGCGTCTGGCTCAGTATGGAGGCTATCTACCGCCGTCGGCTGGAACACAAAGCGGCGACGGATGCCGCTTCCGCTGCTTAGCCATTCCCCGGCCAACATCGCCGCACTGCCGTAGCTCCTGCTACCCCGATGAGGCCCACGTCAGCATCGACGCGGAGGGTCTTCTAGGAGATGCGGATGATCGCTTGAACATCGGGGCGGAGATAGCCTACTTTGGCGTGGCCCTGGGTTTACAGACGTTGCGAGTCGCACAAGCCGGACTTGGCATCCGACGATATGAAGAAAGGAAGGACGCGTAGGTGATGGATTGGACTGATTTGCAGCAGCGGTGCGCGACTTGCATGCATTTTTGGCCTGACGATCCGCTGGACCCAGGCGGTATCGGGTCATGCAATCTCACGGAACATCAAAAAATTCCTACTTCTAGACCTTCCGGATACGTCAGTTCGCTCGAACGTGAGGATTTAGGCGAAGTGCCATGGTGGGAGTATGGCGATTTCACTGAACCCCCAGCTGATGAAGGGCAAGCGGCTTTCGCCATGGCGATGTACCATGAAGCTGTCGGCGGTTATGCTCATGACGGTCTCGACATAACAGACATAGCGCAGGTGCGGACTGTCGTCCGTGTCAACGGTAGCACCGATTGGTGCAAAAGATACGCGCCTATAGGATCAACTAAGCTACCAAAAAACTGGACCACTTCTCATACGCTGTGGGAAATTGCTGGCGCGGAGATTGCTTATTTTCTGATTGAGCACTTGGACGAAAAATTCAATCCTCTTGCGTTGCAAGAATATATTGATGCAATGTATTACGACGACTGGTATGAACTTGGCGAGTATATTTACGTGATCCAGTTCAAAGACCGGTCGTTGGCAATGTTTGAATATGCCACTGCTGAAAAGGATCAAGTATTGGTCACCATCGATTATCAATGGGCTTTTGCTCAGGACAATGGTATGCGCCATGTGGATACAAGGGAGGATGGTCCCGGTGCTATCATAATCGACTGGACTGGCGAAAATCTTACTGAACGGCCGAGATCCCAAGAAAGCTAAGGTCCGAACTCATGGTAGACGCTCGTTGAGTTAGAACGTGTGAAACTCTACCCCATCGGCTTCACCAAGAAATCCGCCGCCGATTTTTTGGCCTGCTTCGCGAATCAGGCGCGAAGCGCGTGGTGGAAATTCGCCTTCGTAACACCTCCGTTCTGTCCGGCTTTGTCAAGAAAAGCGATCTGCCGTGGTTTCTGAGTGAGCTTTGCGGCATTGACTACATCCACTTGCCCCGTCTGTCAGCAACCGACGCGCTGTTGGACGCATATCGAAAGAAGCGCATAACCTGGGACATTTACGAACCCCATTTCAACGCCCCGATTGAGCGCCGCCTCATCCAAGCCGCCATCCCACACGATATAATCGTCGATAGCTGCCTGCTGTGCAGCGAGGACAAGCCAGACCGCTGCCACCGCCGGCTGGTTGCCGAATACCTCAACCGGCATTGGGGCAACGTCGAAATCGTACATTTGGGATGAACGGAGGGAACCAACATGACAGCAGTCAATACGGTATTGGGGACGGTGGATTCCGCCGACCTGGGATTCACCCTGAGCCACGAGCACATCACGCTGGGTGCGGCCGGCACGGCGGCCACCTATCCTGGATACCAGGACATGGCGGCCATCGCCGAAGGGGCGACGGCGGCGCTCACCGAAGCCTACCAGGGCGGCGTCCGAACTATCATCGACGTTACCACCCTGGACCTGGGTCGGGACGTTGCCATGATGCAGGAAGTGAGCCGACGAACGGGCGTCCACGTCATCGGTTGCACCGGCAACCACCTCGCCATTCCGCGCATCTTCTGGGGCGCGCCGGTGGACAAGGTCGCAGCCCTGTTCATCGAGGAAATCGAGGAGGGCATCGAGGATACCGGCGTCAAGGCCGGCATCATCAAGGTGGCCAGCGACCGAGGCGGCGTTACCGAGAACGAGGAGATCGTCCTGCGCGCGGCGGCCCGGGCCTGCAACGCCACTGGCACACGCATCAGTACCCATACCTGGTCGCCCGACCGGGTTGGCGAGCAGCAGGTCCGTATCCTGAAGGAAGAGGGCGTTGATCTCAATAGGGTGTACATCGGCCACAGCAATGACGATACCGACGTGGGTTACCTGACCGGCCTGCTGGACGAAGGAGTCTGGCTGGGTCTTGACCGCTATCCCGGGGGGCGGACTCCCGAAACTCCGCGGTGGGAAGCGCGCACCGAAGTGGTCAAGCAGCTCATCGACGCCGGATGGGCGCACCGTCTGATGCTGTCCCACGACCACTCGACGCCGGTGGTGCAGCCCTCGGAGGAACTGCGACGGGAGCGGGAAGCCTTCAATCCCGACGGCTACCTGTTCATCACGCGCAACGTGCTGCCGCGTCTCCTGGAGTTGGGCGCTACCCAGGCCGACGTGGATGCCATCATGGTGGACAACCCGCGCGATTTCTTTACCGACTAATGGGCGCGCATTGGGCCCCTCTTCCACTGGGAGAGGGGATGATCGCTTATTAAGGAGGCGTATTGTGAATATTGGCTTTTCGCTATCCAACAACCAGGGTTTGACCGACGTGCAGAAGGTGGTGCGAACCGCCGTCCGCGCCGAGGAGCTGGGCTTCGATTCCGTCTGGGCCAGCGACCACGTGTTCAACGTCAGTTACGTCTATGAACGGCTGGGCAACCGCCCGTACTACGACCCCATGACCATCCTGACCTTTGCCGCTGCCCAAACCCAGCGAGTGATGCTGGGTACCAGCGTCCTGGTGCTGCCGTACCACAACCCGATGCGGCTGGCCAAGCAGGCGGCGACCCTCGACCAACTTTCCGGCGGCCGGCTGGTGCTGGGCGTCGGCGTCGGCGTCATTGACACCGAGCTGGAGGCCATGGGCGTGCCCTTCGCCGAGCGAGGCGCTTACACCGACGAGTCCATCGCGATAATGAAGACCCTGTGGTGCGAGGACGATCCCCGTCACGACGGGCGCTTCTTCCAGTTTTCGGATATGGCCTTCTCGCCCCGCCCGGTGCGTCCGGAGGGCGTGCCCCTGCTCATCGGCGGCACCAGTCGGGCGGCGATCCGTCGGGCGGCGCGCCACGGCGACGGCTGGCATCCCACGGCCATGGAGCCCGAGGAGCTGGCCCAGGGCATCCGCTACCTTCACGAACAGGCCGAGCGCGCCGACCGGGACCCGGCGACCATTCCGGTGTCGGTCAGCGTGCCGTTGCAGGGCGGGAGGCCGGGCCGTTTCACCCTGGGCGCCACGCCGGACGAGATGCGCGCCAACGCCCAGGCCTTCGCCGACGTGGGAGTCGCCCGCATCGTAGTGTCACCCTACTCCGGCGACCCGGCGGAGGTATTCCCCGCCATGGAAACCATAGCCAGCGAGGTAATGCCGGCGGTGGCCTAGCGACTCCAAACGGGTGCCGATCAGGGCTTTCTCAAGGGCAGTTCCATTGGTGGGAACCCGGCGGCGCGGTGCTCCTCGAACAGCTGATAGAACTCTGTAACAGTCATGCCGAAGGCCGCCTCAAACGCCATCTGCCAGGTCGTCCCCGGTTGCAGCAGGCGATAGTAATCGAGGAGCGCACGCTGTCCAGTGTGGGAGGACAGGAGCTCGGCGGCCATTAGGGAGTACTTGTAAGGCGAACCGCGCACACTGCTGAATCCGTCTTGGGTCTCCATGTCTCGTAGTTGTTTGTCGACAATCTTGGCGTGTTCCACGAATCCCCACGGATCTTTCGACTGGCGCTCGGTCTGATATGAGAATACGCCTCCCGCTGACAGTGCCTGATACGCCAGGAACTCGGCGATACCCTCGGACAGCCAACGTGGCCCGCCATCGGGAACCTGGCGGTTCGCCCCGCCGACGTTAAGTTGGCTCAGGCGATATTGGTATCCGGAGTGCACAAGCTCGTGGGCGATTACCTTCATACGTGATTTGCGGGGTCCCTTTGAGTACCACTCTACCGATGCGTTCAGGACTATCCAGCCGCCGGAGGCCACCGCTGTACTACCTTGCTCCCAATAGTTTCTGGTCTGTTCCAGACTCCAGCCCGACTCCTTCGAGTAGGCTTCGACCAACTCATCGCCATAGTTGTAGAGATAGAACGTGATTCGCCCGTCGATTTGGGGGAGTTCTAACGCCATGACATATTCGTCCATTAGCCGGACCGCTTCGATTGCCTCAGTGCGGTATTCCGACGCCACATCATCGCCAATATTCCATTCAACGTAAGGCGGAGAACCGGGTAGGATGGTCGGCTCAGGGGTGGGTGCGGCAGTAGATGTGGGGGCGTGGGTTACGGTGGGGCCCGGCGTCGCCGTCAGTGTAGTGGTTGGCACCGGAATAGCTGTCGGCCGCGCCGTTGGCGTGAGCGTTGGCTCGGGTGTTGCGGCGGGTGGAGTAGTAGGCGTCGCGACCTTCGTCGCGGTCGGTGCGGTGGTGGGTTCCAGGGTCGGCGCCGCGGTCGCCGGCGTTATTGGGATCGCAGTAGCGGAGTAAGCGGGAGCAGAGGTTGGCGACGCTACCGGCTGGGGCGGTTCCGCCTGACACCCGGCCAACAGAATGGTCGCCACCGCCAGCAGTAGCCAACATTGCAGCATTGCCGCTGCGGGCATTCGCCAGTACTGGATCACGCCGGCAGTGTAGCACTGTGCAGCCGTTGTCTCTCACCGACGGCGGTGCAACAATGTCCACCGACCCACCACCTCACAATCCGGAGTTGTCTTCATGACTATGCCCACCCCCGCCACCGCTCCCTATGGTTCCTGGCGCTCGCCCATCACCGCCGATGCCATCGTCGCCGAAGCCGTGGGACTCGGTCAGGTGGCCATCGACGGCGACGCGGTGCTCTGGACGGAATCGCGGCCTTCGGAAAGCGGGCGCTACGTCGTCGTGCGGACAACGCCCGAGGGGCACGTCACCGAAGTGAACCCGCCGCCCTTCAACGCCCGCACCCGCGTCCACGAGTACGGTGGCGGAGCGTGGCTGGCCAACGGCGGCGTGGTCTGGTTCTCGAATTTCGACGACCAGCGCATCTACCGGCTGGAGCCCGGCGGCGGGCCCGTGGCCGTCACGCCCGATGCCCCGCTGCGCTACGCCGACGCCGTGCTGGACAGCGCCCGCAACCGTCTCATCTGCGTCCGGGAGGACCACACCGACCCGGAGAACATCGTCAACACCATCGCCGCCGTGCCGGCTGACGGCGACGGCGAACAGGTGGTGCTGGCACCCGGGTGGGATTTTGTGTCGACTCCGCGATTGAGTCCGGACGGGGGCACGCTGGCCTGGCTGTCCTGGAATCATCCCAACATGCCCTGGGACGGTACGCATCTCTGGACGGCGTCGGTGCTGGAGGACGGGTCGTTGGGCGAGGCGACGCTGTTGGCCGGCGGCGAGAGCGTCTCGGTGTTTCAGCCCGAGTGGTCGCCCGACGGCGTGCTGCACTACGTGTCCGATCAGACAGGTTGGTGGAACCTGTATCGCTACCGGGATGGCAAGCACGAAGCCCTGTATCCGGATGACGCTGAATATGCCCGGCCTCAATGGGTGTTTGGCGCCCGCACCTACGGATTCGCGGGCAACGGCAACGTGGTATGCTCGGTGAACCGGCGTGGTGTATGTTCGCTGAACCTGTTGAACCCATCTGTCGGCACAATGACGGCTCTGGACTTGCCGGCGACAGAAGCCGGACGCGGCGACCTGGCGGTGTCGGGTCGAACGGCCATCGTGGTTGCCGGAGCGGCCGACCGGCCCCTGTCGCTGATGCGCGTCAACCTGAGCGACGGCTACTGGGACACTCTGCGGCAGTCCTCATCAACTGCGGTGGATGCGGGCTACATATCCCCGGCGCAGAGCATCGAGTTTCCATCCAATGACGGCCGGCCGGCTTACGCGCTGTATTACGCGCCCCGCAATCCCGAGTTTGTGCCACCCGACGGCGAGAAACCACCCCTCCTGGTGTGGAGTCACGGCGGGCCGACGGGCGCGGCGTCGGGAGTGCTGGATATGTCCATCCAGTTCTGGACGACGCGGGGGTTTGCGGTAGTGGACGTGAACTACGGCGGCAGCGTGGGCTACGGTAGGGCGTACCGTCAGCTGCTCAACGGGGCCTGGGGCGTGGTGGATGTGGACGACTGCGCCAACGCCGCGCTTCACCTGGTGCATCAGGGTCTGGCGGACGGCGACCGCCTGGCGATTCGCGGCGGCAGCGCCGGCGGTTACACGACGCTGGCCGCGCTGACGTTCCGCAACGTGTTCGCCGCCGGCGCCAGCTATTACGGCATTTCCGACCTGGAAGCCCTGGCGTCGGACACGCACAAGTTTGAGTCGCGCTACCTGGACCGGCTGGTTGCGCCGTATCCGGAGGGGGCGGCCACCTACCGCCGACGGTCGCCCATCCGCCATGTGGAGGGATTGTCCTGCCCAATCATCCTGATGCAGGGGCTGGAGGACCGCATCGTGCCGCCCAGCCAGGCTGAATTGATGTTCGACGCGGTGCGGGCCAAGGGTCTGCCCTGCGCGTATCTGCCCTTCGAGGGCGAACAGCACGGATTCCGACGGGCCGAGAACATCAAGCGGGCGCTGGAAGCGGAGGCTTATTTCTACTCCAGGGTGTTTGGATTCCAGCTGGCCGACGCCGTGGAACCAGTGGCGATCGAGAATTTGTGACACTCTGACACTCGGAACCAGACTCCCGGCTGATAAAATATATGGATGGCCTCCGAACCGCAAATCGACCCTGATTCCTTTAAACACGCCGTGGCCAGTATCCGGGCCGATTTGCGTGTCATTTCGGAAGCATTCCTGGAATGCACCCTTCCCCGACGAATCCGGCCATTGTTGCGGCGAGAATTTAACATGGTTCGACCGCGCATTATGTTGCCCGATCTTCGCACCCCTGCGCCGCCTGAAGAGTTTATCGATCCCATATTGATGGCTGAGGAGGACGGGATCATTACCAACGATCAGGTCACTCGTGTCTTCTACACCGATCTGATCATCCGGGGTCGATCGGCGTTGGATGGGCGGCCTATCTGGTTGTCGGTGGAAGCATCCACCCAGGTGACCCGAGTCGACGTTGAGAAGGCCCGAGAAACGGCTGATATCTTGGCGACCGTGTTTGACGAAGAATCCTTCGCCGTCGTAGCCGGACATAGCATCGACCCGCCGGACCTGGAACGTGCCGACGCTGCGGGCGTGATTTACCTGGAGGTCGAGGAGCGGTTCTGAAGGCTACGCCCCCGCCCTGGTCTTTTGCCGGGCTTTCACCCTCACCCCCAGATCAAGCTGGGGCAGGCTCTGGCCCTCCCCCCTCAAGGGAGAGGGGATATTTTTTAGTAGGCTGCGTACAGGACCTCCATGATGGGGCCCGCGTCCGTGATGGGCTTGGGGTTGGTGCTCAGGCTGCGGTCTTGCATGGTGGCGGTGGCGATGTACTCCAGGCCGTCCTCGGGAACGCCTACCTCCCGCAGCGTGCGGGGCAGCTCCAGGTCGCGGCAAAGGCCGTCCACGGCGTCCGCCGCCGCCAGACCGGCTTCCTCGTCAGTCATGGAGCTGCTGGCTACGCCGATGGCCTCGGCGATCATACGCTGGCGGTCGGCGCACACGTCCAGGTTGTAGCGCATGGTATGGGGCAGCAGGATTGCGTTGGCCTCACCGTGGGGCACGTCGTAAAGGCCCCCCACGTGGTGGCAGGTGGCCGTGTTCAGCCCCAGCCCGCCGAAGGACGCTAACGACGCCATGGCGCAGGCGGTCTTGGTGGTCAGCAGGGTGTCGATATCGCCGTCCTTGCAATTGGGCAGGGTGTCGAAGAGCAGCTTGATGGCGTGCAGGGCCATGCCGTCACCGATGGGATTGCGTCCCGTGGAGTAAACGGTTTCGATGGCAATCCGAAGCTGCCCGATTGCCGTGGACACCAGGATCCGCAGGGGTGTGGTGGCCAGCGCCTGCCCGTCGATGATTACGGTGCGGTGGGTTACGCCGTCGCCGGCGATGCTGAGCTTTCGGCCCTGCTGGTGGTCGGTGATGCCACCACCACCGCGACTGAATTCGGCGCAACCCATGGTGGTGGGCACGCTGAGGATGGGCACCTTGGGGGACGGAGTGGGGGGCACGGTAACCTTGTCCGGCGGCTCGTAGATTATCGCGTAGTCGCGAATGTCGCCGCCCTCGGCCAGCAGCGTCGCGATGGCCTTGGTAGTGTCGTGGGTGCTGCCGCCGCCCACGCTAATAAACACGTCGGGCTGCACTTCTTTCGCCATCGCCACCCCTTCTTCCACGGTTTCCACCGGGGAGTGGGGTGACACGCCGGAGTAGGTGCCCACATAGCGGGACCCCAGCGCCTCCTGTACACGCGGGACCACGTTGCAGGCGCGCAGAATGGTTGGCCCGCAGGTAATCATGGCGCGGCTGGAGCCCAAGGCGTCCACGGTGGCGGGCAACGCGTCGATGGCGGTCTCGGCGCAGATGATGTCCTGGTGCAGGGGGTCATAACGGTATCGCATAGTAGTCATGGCGTCGGCTCCTTGTTTTTTGGGATCACCCTCACCCATGCACTCTCCCATCGAGGGAGAGGGTAGTCCTGCTCAGCGTTGGCCTGATCTCGCGCGTTGGCCCAGTCTCGGAGGAATACGGTGACGGTAACAGCGAACGGAAAGTCCCTCTCCCCTTGTGGGAGAGGGGTTGGGGTGAGGGGAATCTGTCTATTGGTTCAAGCCGCGCTGCATGCCGCGCAGGTAGCCGGCCTGTCCGCCGTGCTGGTTGATCTCCCAGATGAGCAGGCGGAACATGTCGACCACGGCCATGGTTTCGCCGCGGCGATTGGTCATTTCGGTGCCGACCAGCGAGGCGTCGTCGTGCTCGGCCAGGAATCCCAGCAGATTGTTGCGAGCGGCGTCGGCGTACTCTATGAGAGCGGCCTTGTCGGGGCATTGCCAGTTGTTCAAATCGTCCGCCGAGTAACCGAAGCCCACGTCCATGGGTTCCGGTTGCTTCCCCAACCGTTCGGCCCATTCTGATTCGTAAAGCTGGGTTCCGCGCCGTGCCAGCGACTGCACCCACATGTCCAGCGCCCGCCCGTAGTGCCACAGGATGAACCCGATGGAGTGGCACTGGTCGTTGGGCCGGTATTCAATCTCGGCCTGCGTCAGGCCGTCGATGTAGCGTTCCATCCATTCCCAATGGCTGGAGAACGAACCCCCTATGAACTCTTTCAGCGCCATGCTAGTCTCCTGAATTGGAAGGGTAATTAAATTAAACCGGCCACGAAGCCGTGGTCTATCAGGTGGTCCACACGGGCGGGCGCTTCTCCAGGAAGGCGGATATGCCCTCTTTAGCGTCTTCGGCGAGCAGGTTGTCCACCATGACCTGGCTGGCGAACTGGTAGGCCGCCGGACGGTCCATCTCGATCTGCTGGTAGAAAGCGGCCTTGCCTAGGGCAAGGGTGTGGGCTGACGCTGAGGAAATCTGCTGGGCCAGCATCATCGTCTGTTGCTCCAGCTCGTCAGCCGGCGCAATGCGGCTGATGAGGCCAAATTCCAACGCTTCCGTCGCCGAAACAGGCCGGCCTGTCAGCAGCATCTCCATGGCCTTTTTGGGCATCACGGATCGGGCGACCGCCACACCCGGCGTGGTGCAGAACAACCCGATCTGGACGCCAGGAGTGGCGAAGGCGGCGTTATCGGCGGCCACGGCGATGTCGCAGGTGGCGACCAACTGGCAACCGGCGGCGGTTGCCAGCCCCTGCACCTGGGCGATCACCGGTTTGGGCAGCAACCGGATGGCTTCCATGACCCGGGTGCAGGCGGCGAAGACGTCGGTATATTGCTCGGCGTCGCCGTCAACCAGTTCGTTCAGGTCGTGGCCGGAGCTGAAGACCGGCCCTTCCGAGCGGATGACGACGACGCGGGCGGCGGGGTCGGCGGCGATATCGGCGAGCCATTCCTCCAACGCCGCCAAGGTGCGAGATGAGAGGGCATTGCGGCGCGCCGGGTTGTTGAGGGTCAGCACGGCGATACCGTCTTGGGCGTAATTGTAAAGGACTGGCAACGGCTTAACCTCCGCCGGAGTGGCCGGTCGGGCATGCGCCCGCTCGACAGTGGCAACAGCGACGGTGTTGCCGGCCGGTGAGAAAAACTCTACCTCGTATGCGGCGTGCTGGGGATAAATGTACACCACCGTGCCGACCTCGCCTGCTTTGAGGTTGTCGTCCGGCAAGTCGTCGATCAGGACGATATGTTCGTGTTCGCGAATCATAAATCACCTCGACAGTGGATGAGCGGTTATCAGACGCGGTTCGTCAGTGCTGTTAAGAATTATCCAAGTGGTTCGGACGTTGGGATCACGCCCATCTGGGGTTTCCAGTGAGCCTTCAACGGTGAACTTCATGCCGTGTATGGTTTGAGTCGTGCTGGCAACCTCGTAGCTGGCGCCGTGAGTACGCAACGCTTGTGCCAAAATCTGCCACCCATCGCGGTTAAATCCGAACGCGGCAAGGAAATCTGCTTTACTCCCGCCCTTGGGGTGGTCATCCGCCAGCAAGTAATTCAGGATTTTCGCCGGCGGGATGTAAGAGTTTTCGGCGTTGGGCAGCTTCACCTTTTTGCCGGCTACCCCCGCGGCAGGCCCAAGCCCCGGCTGGCGATGATGTTGCGCTGCACTTCGCTGGTGCCCGCGGCGATGGTGTGGGAGAAGGCCCGCAGCCAGTGCTCCTGCATGTCGGCTTCCATCGGGGTCCACTTTTCGTCGCGCAGGCCGCCGTACATGCCCATGATTTCCAGGCACGCCGCCGTAGTGCGCTGAACTGTTTCGCTGCCGAACACCTTGGACATGGACGCTTCTTTGTTGGGCACCAGTCCCTCGCCCTGCATCCAAGCGACGTTGTAGGCGATGAGGCGCGCGACTTCGGTCTCGATGTAGCGGTCGGCCAGCAGGTTGCGAACCCAGGGTTCCTGGCTCAGCGGTTGGCCGTTGCGCTGGATGCCGTCGGCCCACTGACGCGTGTCGTCCAGATGGCGGCGGGCGGCGGCGGAGTAATCTATTCCGGAGCGCTCGAAGTCCAGCAGGGTGACCGCGACGTACCAGCCCCGATTTTCCTCTCCCACGATGTTCCGCGCCGGAACCCGCACGTTGTCGAAGATAATCTGGTTGAACTCGTGGCGACCGCCCATGTTGATGATGGGGCGCACTTCGATACCGGGCGTTTTCATATCCACCAGGAAAAAGCTGATGCCTCGGTGCTTGGGAGCGTCGGTGTCGGTACGGGTCAACAGCATGATCCAGTCGCCCCGGTGGCCCATGGATGTCCAGATTTTGCTGCCGTTGACGACGAAGTCATCACCGTCGCGGATGGCCCGGGTACTGAGGGAGGCCAAGTCGGAACCGGATTCCGGCTCGCTGTAACCCTGGCACCATTGCACCTCGCCCTTGGCTACCGGGGGTAGGTGGGCGACCTTCTGTTCGTCCGAACCGTGGATCATCAGGGTTGCGCCCATCATACGGACGCCGAAGTTGTCCCGGCCCGGCGCCCGATGGTAGGTCATGGCTTCGTTGAAGATGGCGGTACGTACCGGGGAGGCCGCCTGTCCACCGTATTCTTCAGGCCAATGCATGGTCAACCAGCCCCGGTCGGCCAGCTTGCGCCGCACATCCAGGGTCCGATCCCAGTTGTCATCGGTAGCTCCCCGTTCGCCCAGATCCCACTCAGGGACATGTTCCTCTGCGATAAACTGCCGCAGGTCGCGCTGGAAGGTTGCATCCTCGGTACTGAACTGGAATTCCATGTTGGGTCTCCTGTGCTGGGAGTTGGGGCCATCTTATCACGGCAATCAGATTTGGCTGTATCCGCTGCCCGGACCGCGGGTGTCGTCGACTCCCCAGCCCCGGCCTTCGTCAATCCAGCCGAATTCGAGGAGAATCTGCTGGCTGTAGCAGACCCGGCCCGTGATTTTTTTTGCCGGCTCCGACGCCAGCAGCAACGTGGCCCGGGCCAGCAGCTCGGGGGACTCGCCCCGGGGGTCGTCCATCCCTTCCACCAGGTGGTGGAAGACGGTGCCGGGAGTGGGCACCACCAGGGACGGAGCAACTGCGGTGACCGAAATGCCGTGTTCGTATACTTCCTGAGCCAGCCCCTGGGAAAAACGTTCCAGGGCGGCTTTTTCGGCCCCGTAGCACGTTCCGTTATTGGCTGCCGTGGCGTACGGTCCGCGACCCGGGCCGACGGCGGCGCCAGAGGAGATGTTGACGATGCTGCCAGACTGGCGAGGAATCATGTCCGCGAGCACCAGTTGGCTGAGGATGAAGGGGGCGTGGAAATTGACCGCCCACGAGCGCATCCACCGGTTCAGCGGAAAGTCCTTGATGGGTAGGTAATAGGTGAGTGCGGCGTTGTTGACCAGCACGTCCACCGGACCATAGATGCGGCGGGTTTCGTCCACCAGCATATTGCAGTCTTCCGGCAGCGATATGTTGGCGGCGACGGCGGTAGCCTCACCGCCGGCTTCCCTGATGTCCGCGATGGTTTTGGCGAGGGAGCCCTCGAGGGGGTGGTCGCCTTCATTCACAGTGCGCGCGGCGCAGATCACCCGGGCTCCCTCAGCAGCGAAAAGGCGGCTGACCTCGGCGCCGATGCCGCGGCTGGCGCCGGTTACGATTGCGGTCTTTCCTTCAAGTCTGGGCATACTACGATTGTCCTTGCTGGCAACGGGCTCTCATGGGTGCAATGGTGGATCAAACGGGCGAGCTATCGTTGGCGCCGTTACTGGATTGCAGATTTGGTGGCGGCTCATCGAAAGACTCACCAGCAGTTTCGGCCTCCTCTTTACGCCTGATCCAGTCCGTCCAAAGCCGATTGGCTTCATCACGTCCCTCCATACGGCCTTGCTTGCGCCCTTCTTCCCGGCCTTCCTCCCGGCCTTCTTCCCGGCCTTTTTTCAGGCCTTCTTCCCGGTGACGGAGTTTGATGAAATGTGCGAAAACCATTGGTATTCCCTCTATGACAACGACGGACAGCGGGACCGCGATTCCGACCGTAGCGGCGGCGGCGGATATGACGATTGTAGCAGTTTCGTGCCAGGCCAGCGGGGCGGTTTCAGCAGACACGATGCGGGAATAAGCGGACAGGCCGGCGGGCGCTGCCCACAGGATGAGAAACGTTGCCAGAAACGGCCCAACCCTCCGGCTTAGTACGTCGAACGGACCGCCGCGTTCTACCGGTTCCTCCTCCCGCTGCAATCCCACATCAGGTATCCAGCAAGTCGTTCAACAGGGCTTCGTTCATGGTGAAACTTTCGGCCTCGCTGGGGAAGGCGCCGCTGCGAACATCGTCGGCGTAGCGGCGGAAGGCCTCCGACACGTCCTCAGCCAGGTTGGCATAAAGGCGGGCGTGCCTGGGGACGAATTCGGAAAACAGCCCCAGCATGTCGTGAAATACCTGGACCTGACCGTCGCAATGGGGGCCGGCGCCAATGCCGATGGTTGGGATCGTCAGCCGTTCCGTGATGACTTTGGCCAGCGGGCTCGGAACACACTCGAGCACCACGGCGTACGCTCCGGCGTTCTCCAGCGCCTGGGCGTCGTCGAGCACCCGCCGCGCCGCCGCCTTGGTGCGTCCCTGCACCCGGTATCCTCCCAGCGCGTTCACCGACTGCGGCGTGAGCCCGATGTGGCCCATTACCGGCACACCGGCATCGACGATGCGCCGGACGGTATCTGCGATGGACACCCCGCCTTCCAGTTTTACGGTGTGGGCGCCGCCTTCCTGCATCAGCCGGCCAGCGTTACGCATGGCCTCCTCGGCGTCCACCTGGTAGGACATGAAGGGCAGGTCGGCCACCACCAGCGCTTCGTTAACACCCCGGCTGACCATGCGGGCGTGGCGGACCATGTCGTCCATGGTGACCGGGATGGTGGACTCATAACCCAGCACCACCATGCCCAGGCTGTCACCGACCAGAAGGATGGGAATGCCGGCAGCGTCGGCGATTCGAGCGGCGGTGTAATCGTAAGCCGTGACCATGGGGATTTTCTCCCCGGCACGCTTCATCTCTGCCAGTCGCCTGATTGTAGTAGCCATGGTGGAGCGATTGTATCAGGCCGACCCATCGCCGGCGACTGCATCAGCCAACGCGTCGAGTCGCGCCTGATCGACTCCCTTGCTGCGAGCCAGGGGTAACGAGGCCAACGCCAACTGACGGTAAAGCGGAGCCAGCGTTGGATTGAGTCGGGAAATGGCCCCCAGGTGTGCGCTCACGGTTTCGGCGTCGCCGCGCACCACCGGGCCGGTGACGCCCTGCGCCGTACCTACGTTTTCGATGGCGTCTACGGTGGCCCGCACCAGCGGCACAACAGCTCTCACTCCGTCCGACTCGTCCAGTCCCAGTCCTGCCCAGAGGGAGATGGCGGCGTCCAGGAGCGTGGTTACGAAGCCACAGCCCAGCACGGCGCTGGCGTGGTAGAGCGGGCGCAGGTCGTCGGGGACGGCGATGGCCCGGCCCCCCAGGGTTTGCGCGAGTTTGGGGAGCCAGTCGTCGAGCCAACCCGTGGCGGCGACGGCGAACGTTACGCCAGTCAGACGCCGGGCGGCGTCGGCGGGCTGGTTCAACCCGGCAAAGGTTTGAAACGGGTGCATTGCGCCAACCGCCGCGCCCTGGGCCGCTGCCGACGCCAACAGCTCAACTGATGCAGCTCCGCAACAGTGAGCTACGCCCTGGTTTCGGCGCCATTGCACGGAATTCGCGACCTCGGTGATGGCGGCGTCCGGCGTGGTGATAAACACCAGGTCGCAGGCGTCTGCCACGTTCTGGGCCGAATCCATAGCGACGCAGCCCGGTATCCGGTCGGCGAGCCAGTCGGCGCTGGAACGGCGGCGGCTGGCGGCGGCGGCCACGTTGCAACCCACGGCGTCCAGGGCCAGCGTGAACCCACGGCCCAGCGTCCCGATGCCAATGAAGCCGATCTTGACGTTGTTATCTAGGACCATTGGACAACTCCCCCACCGCCGGCACACCCGCCAGGCCGGTGGCTGAGCGCAGGGCGTCGATGACGGCCAGGGCCGTTACCTGTGTGGCCGCGGCGACGACAGCCATCAGGTCCGGCGGCTCACGGTGCTTTCCGGTGGCCAGGCAAAACAGGGAATCGCCGTCGTTGGGTGTATGGCAGGGACGAATGGTCAGCGCCAGCCCGTCGTGGGCGGACGACGCCACGAAATTCGCCTGCATCTTGTCCAAAACTGCATCCGTGGCGACGACTCCGATGGTGGTATTCACCAACAATGCGGCGGCGGCGGACAACTCGCCGTTGAGCATAATTTCGACCGGGTCGGCCATCTGACCGTCCGGGCGACGCGGACCGGCTATCAGCGACCCGTCGCGATGGTCGTGCACGCCACCCCAGGCGTTGACGGCCACCGCAGCTCCAACGGACACCCCGTCGGCCAGGGTGCAGAATGCCGACCCGATGCCTCCCTTGATAGCGCCGGAGATGCCGAATCCCTTGGCCACCGTTGCTCCCGTGCCGGCTCCCACCGTTCCGACGGCCAACGGCGCCGCTGAGGCGTTGGCGGCGGCGGCATACCCCGCATCGTCGTCGGGGCGCACCGCCGGATCGCCGATGCCCAGGTCGTAAAGGATGGCGGACGGTACGATGGGGACGTATGCATGGTTGGTTTCAAATCCGATGCCCTGTTCTTCCAGCCATCGCTGCGTGCCGGCCGCCGCTGCCAGGCCGAAGGCGCTGCCGCCGCTGAGCACGACGGCG
This sequence comes from Dehalococcoidia bacterium, assembly GCA_965220105.1. Taxonomy (GTDB): domain Bacteria; phylum Chloroflexota; class Dehalococcoidia; order Lucifugimonadales; family UBA3495; genus Bin87. Next base: position 2,740,954 of record OZ244811.1, read on the forward strand.
TGAACCCGGTCGACCCGGTTCACCGGGTTGAGCAGGTCAGTTTCTCGAGTTCCCGGTGAGCCCCCACGCACGGCCACCCCACCGGTGGCGGCGTCGCTGCACAAGACTGCGGTGCAACCGGTGGCCGCATCCAGGTTGGTCCAGTGCCCGGCGGTTATGCCGGGAACACTGGTAATGGTGTTGGCGTTAACGTGGCGGTCTGGAGCGGGCAATTCGCCCTCGTCCTTACCCATTTCCATAATTGGAGAGGGAGTTTGGTCGCCATTTTAGCGTCGCGGGATTGACCGGGCAAGGAGTCACTCGGTGGCGTCGATGCCGGCCAGCAGCCGTTCGGCCCGTTCCAGCAACAACTGCTGCCGGGCCTCATTGACGCCGCGCTCCTGCAAGTACATGCGGAGGGCGGCCATGGGTTGCAAGTCGGAGGCATCGGCCGGGGCGCGGCGGCGGGGTTCGTCCGTAATCTCCCGGGAAATGCTGGCGACGTAGTGGGCCGACGACAGCGCCTGGCGTAAGTCCGCATCCCGGATGCGCGCCGCCTGCTCTCCCGACGCCGCTACCCTCAGCCGCACCACGGCGCCGGCGACCGGCTGGCGTCCCACGGCCCGTGTCACGAAATCGGTCGGATTGAGTTCGCCATCCGGCACAGCGGCGTCCACGGTTACGAACGGACGGGCGTTCACGGAATGGAAACGAAAGTCGGTAAGGCGTTGACCCCGGGGCGCCTCGGGGTCGATGTCCACGACGCAAAAACCCTTGTCATCCGTTTCTTCCGAGAAGTCCACCCGTTGCAGGCTGCCCGAGTAGGTTACCATCGGCGCGGCGACGCGTAGTATCTGGTGCTTGTGGATGTGACCCAGGGCCACGTATTCCAGCTGGGGCTGCGCGAGGGAGCTAACGTTCAGCACGTGGTCGGTGCCCAGCATCATGGAGCGTTCGGTGCCGGTGGTGGCGCCGTTTACCGTGACGTGGCCCGTCAGAATGGCCGGCAGGTCGGGGTCCAGCGTATTCACCCGGTGCAGGATTGCGCCGGTCATGCGTTCCTCGATGGTACGGCGGATGTCCTCGATGGACAGGCCGCGGGATTCCTCACTGGCCATCATTGCGCCGCGAGTGGGCCAGGGGACGGCCAACACCTGCACCGGGCCGGAGGGTGTATTGACGGTGTGGTTGTCCAGTCGGGAACCGACGTGGACATTGGGGACATCCAGCGTTGCAAAAATCTCCACTGCATTGGCGCGGGAGGACGTGGCGGGCAGGTCGTGGTTGCCCGTGAGCAGGAAGGTCGAAATACCCGCCCCGGACAGCTGGCGCAATCGGGTGGCAAACTCGCGCTGGTGGGTTTGAGACGGGTCGCGGCCTTTGTAGGCATCACCCGCCAACAGCACCAGGTCCACGCTGTTGGTCCGGGCAAACTCCACCAATTCGTCCAGCGCCGACAGGAAGTCGCCCAGACGAGTGGACAAGCCGGTGTTGGGATCGGTGCGACCGTAGTTTTCCACACCGATGTGCAAGTCTGAGAAATGGAGCAGTCGCATGGTCTATCCCGTGATGCTCAAGTCGTGATGCTCAAGTGATGTTATTGCCCGCAACTATACACTTGATTGATGACCGGCCCGGCGACGTGCGTCGCTGCCGGAGATGGCCCGGTAATCATCTCTGTCCTTCCGCGTCGGCGCCGGGTTGGGGCTCGTGCCTACCCACTTTGTCATTGCGAGCGTAGCGTGGCAATCTCGTCGGCGTAGCTACGGCGGTTCGCCGACGTGTGCTCAACCTAATCGAGATTGCCACGTCGCTGCGCTCCTCGCAATGACAGATTAAAGTGGGTACGCGTGAGCGGGTTGGGGACCTGGCGGTCGCTGCGTTGCGTTGACACCAGCATTATGCCTGCTAGACTAGTTCCGTTGGCATCTTCCGGACCGGAGCAGGCAACACCATGACAACGCCACAACAGCTCTTCGCCTTGCAGGAAATCGACCACCGCATCGACAGTATCGACGTCGAACGGGTGCGGGTCGAGAGGCGGCTGGTTGCCGGCGTGAATCGCCCCGACCTTACCAGCCAGGCCGAAGACCACCAGACCCGGGCGGCGGCCATCCGAACAAACCTGGGCACCCGTCGCGACGAGGCGGAACGGCTGCGCGAACGGCTAACGGGACTGGAAAGTCGCCTTTACAACTCCAATACCTCCCGGCGAGACCTCTCCGCCATTCAACGCGAGGCCGATTCGGCAAAGTACCAGCTCAATCAGATTGACGAACTGCTGGCGGAACTGGCCGACGAACAGCGTTCGCACGAGGCCGCCGCCGTAACCGCCCTGAACGATATGAAAAGCGCGGAAACCGAGTGGGAAACCGCCATCGCATCGCTGAACGACCGGCTGACTCAACTGTCCACAGAACGGGAAACGGCCAAGGGCCGGCGCGAGTCCCTGGCCTCCACGCTGCCGTCCGCCGATCTGCAACGCTACGAACGGTTGCGACACAACAAGGCGGGAACCGCCGTCGCCATGGTGGACAATGGTCGCGTGTGCCTGTCCTGCCGAATGACCCTGCCCAGCAACGTGCTGCGCCAGCTTCGGGACCGCGACGCCCAGGTGCCTTGCGGCACCTGTGGCCGCATCCTGTACCAGCCCTAGCCCGGTCACGGTGGCGCCGATTAACGCTGGTCGCTCGGCCCGCCATGCTATAATCCGGCCACTCAACGCCCCTGGGCGCCGAAAGATGCCGGTGGCGCGGGAAGGAGAGGCTACCGATGAACGTGTTGCGTATCGCTAAACTTCACCTGGCCCCGGTGACCGCCGACATTGCCCACAACCGGGAACTCGCGGAGCGAGGGCTCGTGAGGGCTGCTGAACTGGGCGCGGATTGGGTAATTACGCCGGAGCTGTTCATCACCGGCTACAAGTTCGCCGAGGTTATCGGCACGGACTGGATCCTGCCTCAACCCGATCCGTGGATGCAGGACTTCTGCCGTCAGGTTGCCAGCCACGGAGTAACGGTGTTTCTGTCCCACCCCGAACGCGACCCGGACGCCGGGCTGATGTACAACACCGTTTTCGTCATCGGGCCGGACGGCAACATCATCGGGCGGCACCGCAAAGTGAAGGCGTTGAAGGGTCCCGAAGCCTGGTCTTCCCCCGGCGCAGAGATTGCGCCGATCGATTGCGGCGGCACGGCGGTGGGCGTGGTCATCTGCGCCGACGCCTACCAGAACGATGTCGCTGGCATCCTGAAGGATCGCGGCGCCCAATTGCTGGTATCGCCAGCGTCGTGGGGCCCGGGCGACTGTGGGCCGTTGGGCGAGTGGGAACAGCGCACGCTGGACACCGGGCTACCCATCATGGTGTGTAACCGCTCCGGCTGGGAAGCCGACGACCTGGACTTCACCGAAGCCGTCAGCGTGGTCGCCAGCGGGGGAAAACGGGTGTTGCAGGCCATTTGCGGCGAGGATTCCGCCGTCCTGACCTTCGAGTGGGACCTCGACGCAATGGCGCCGGTCTCCCAGGAGTACGAAACCCACTGGCTTTAGGTGAGGGCAGAGTCGCCCGGTTGCCGTCAGTCCACGGCGTGCAGCATACCATCGCTGGTGCGGACCAACAGCCGGCCGTCGGCGTAGGCCGCCGGTAGCTCGACCGGAGCGCCCAAATCCAGTTGCCAGGCCACCCGGGCATCGTTGCGATCCAGAGCGTAAAGAATCCCGTCGCGGGCGCCGAAGTACACCCGGTCGCCCAGTACGATGGGGGAGCTCACCACGGCGTCACCCGCCGTGAACCGCCAGAGGTCCTGGTCGGCGCCGGCATCACGTGCGTAGAACACCCCATCGCTGTCGCCCACGTAGTAAACGCCATCAACGACGGCCGGCGAGCCGATCACGCCCTGGGATGATCGGTCCTGCGGGAAGAAGCGCCAGATGTCGCCCCGCTGGGCTGGCGGCGCTGGAATGAAGGGTATCTGCCAGATCCACAGTTGGAGCCAGGCGCGCTTTATCCAGAAAAGGCCTGGCATCCCTTTGACGGTGGCGTCGACCGCGTACAGCGACCCGCTGGACGGGAAGTAGACCACGCCGTCGGCGATCACCGGCGGTCCCGACGCCGAACCGGCGGAACGGTAACGGAACCGCTGGCGACCCCGGTCGGCGTCCAGCTTGTACATGTTGCCCTCGTCGTCGGCGACGAAGAGGTGGTCGCCGGCCACGGCCGGCGTAGTTTTGACGTTGCCCTTGATTTTCTTGCTCCAGAGCTTCTCCCCACTCTGGGCATCCAGGGCATAGATCACGTTGGCGGCGGAGGTGACGTAGGCGATGCCGTCGTGCACCAGCGCCGACGCGGTGATGGGCAGGTCGGCCTGAAACTCCCAGACCGTTGCCCCGGTCTCCCGGTTCAGCGCCAGGATGCGATGATTGGTCTGTCCGGCGAACACCAGCCCGTTGTTGGCAACCGTGAGGGCGTGGTCCATCGGGCCCGGGGCCTCCACCGTCCAGACCCGCTCCCCGGTGGAGGCGTTCACGGCCATTATGGCGAAATGGCCGCCGACGAACACCAGCCCGTCCGCCGCCAGGGGCGCCGAGCGAGTAGGATTCCCGAGGTCGTGGGACCAGGCCAGCTCACCCCGGGGTTGGCGGTCAACCTCGGCAACGTAGCCGTTCAGGGCGCTGCGGTGACCCAGCATTGACCACTGGCCGGTACGAGACGCCGAAGTTGCCACGGTGTCGGGCTGGCCGACGAACCACCGCGCCGGATTGGGCAGGCTGAACCAGTAAATCCAGCCCAGGATCAGGACCAGGGCCAGGCCCCCGGCCAAGCCGCCGCCCAGTGCGAGTCGGAACCGGTTGCGGGACCGGTGGTCAACCCGGCTGCGTTCGAACCAGCCCGGCAATCCGGGGCGCCGGTCGACGCCCGGCGATGCGGGCGTTTCGGGCGACTCGGGAGATTCCAGGGTCGAAAGGTGTAACAGAAGCATGGCGCTGGGCGTAATAATAAAGGTAGGGGCGAAAAATTGCTCGCCCCTACCTCCGGTCCGCTACAGAATGTACGAAGGTGCTACCGTTTTAGACGTTGCGTTTTTAGACGTTGCGTTGTTTGGGATCCAGGTGATCGCGCAGCCAGTCGCCAAACAGGTTTACCGAAAGCACGACGAACAGGATTCCCAGGCCGGGGAAGAAGGACACCCACCAGGAATCGATGATGAGCTCGCGGCCATCGGCTACCATCAGGCCCCAGGCCGGGTTGGGCCGTGGGATGCCAGCGCCCAGGAAGCTGAGGCCGGCTTCCAACAGGATGACGAAGCCCAGCTGCAGGGTGGCCAGCACGATGATGGTATTGATCAGGTTAGGGAATATGTGCCGCAGCATGATGCGGAACTGGGACGATCCGGCGACCCGTGAGCGGGCGATGAAGTCCTGCGTCTTGATGGCCAGCGTCTCCCCGCGCACGAGGCGGGCGTACCGGGACCAGAGGAACAGGCACACCACGATCAGCACATTTTCGATTCTTGGCCCCAGCGTGGCCGCCAGCACCAGCGCCACCAGCACCAGCGAGATGGACAGGGACATGTCCACCAGGCGCATCACTATGGTGTCGATCCACCCGCCGAAGTAGCCGGCCAGGATGCCCAGCACTGTGCCAATGATCCCGGAGACGAAGATCGCCATGAGGGACACCACCAGGGCGAGGCGCGCGCCATGGACAATCCGGCTGAAGATGTCCATGCCGTTTTTATCGGTGCCCAGCAGGTATCTGGCCTGGCCGCCGGGCTTGACGACTATCATTAGCTGGTCGCCCAGCTGCGGCGCGACGCCTTCCGCCTGGCCCATCACGGAACCGTCGCCGATACGCACGGTGCGTTCGGCGTCGGAAAGTTTTATCTCGTTATGCCGGTTGTTCCGGTCGATCCGCTCCACCACAGTGCGAATGGAAATCTGGTCACCGGACCAGGACGGCGGCACCAACCGGTCGTCCAGGTCGCCGCGTCTGGGGTCGTGGGGCGCGATCACGTCGGCAAAAACGGCCGGTATGATCAGGAATATCAGCAGCAGGGAAACCGGGATCAGGGGTAGGCGTTTGGCCTCCCGCATCCAGTGCTTGGCCCTGGATAACGCACCAGCGGGGGCAACCGCCTCTTCGGTAGGCGCAGCTGCGGGAACTGGAGAAGTGGTAATCGCCATGGTTCAATCCTCCGCCGTGTGCGGTCGCTGGTATGAAGATTCGCGAGTAATGTTTGGTAGGCGACGTAGACCGGCCCTACGTGTAACGAATCCGAGGGTCCAAGTATGCGTAGAGTATATCCACCACCAGGTTAGCCAGGATGTAGATTGACGAGCCGATGATTACCACCGCCTGCAACACTTGGAAGTCCCGGCCTCTCACGGCGCCCACGGCCAGTTGGCCCACGCCCGGCCAGGAGAACACCGTCTCCACGATGACCGTGCCGGTGAAAAGTGAGCCTATAATGATGGCGAAGTAGGTCAGGGGGGCGATGAAGGCGTTGCGCAGGCAGTGCTTCCAGACGACCTTCCACTCCGGGACGCCCTTGATCCGCGCCAACTTGACGAACTCCGTGTCCAGCACGTCCAGCATGGACGACCGGATGAGTCTCAGCAACGCCGCCACCTGGAAGAACCCCAGGGTAAAAGCCGGCATGATCATGTGAGACAGGCCGCCCTTCCCGGAAGAGGGAAGCCAGCCCAGTTTGACGGCAAAGAGCCACAGCAGCATGATGCCCAGCCAGAAACTCGGCACCGATTGGCCCAGGAAGGCGATCGCCTTGCCCTGGTAGTCCAGCCAGCCGTCCTTGCGCGCCGCCGTGATGACACCCAGCGGCACGCCAAGGACCAAAGCGATGACCATAGCCAGCCCTCCCAACTGGAGGGTTGCCGGGAACCGGTCCAGCACCATGCCCATGGCGGTTTGGCCGCCGAAGGCGTAGGACTCTCCAAAGTCACCCTGCAGCGCGTTCCCCAGGAAGGTGAGGTAGCGCAAGTGCAGGGGTTTATCCAGCCCCCATTTTGCCTTCAGGGCGGCGATGTCCTCGGGTGTGGCTTCGCCCATGGGCAGCATCACCGAGGTGGCGTCGCCCGTGAGGTTGGAGAGCATGAACACGATGATGCTCACCAGCAGCACGGCGATAATGGCCTGTCCGGCGCGGAATAATATGAACCGCTGCATGGTCGTCTCCTGGCTTCCCTGGCCTGGTTGGTGTCAGTAGCCGCCGAAGTTTATTTGCTCCGGCGGCAGGAGTCCAAAATTGGACGGCTAGCGCCTACTTGACTGCCTTGGCGAATTCCAGGTGTCCGAACACACCGGTCAGGCTGCCGAACACGTACTCGGACACCTCGTCGGGATTGACCACCAGCGTGGAGCGGATGTTGACGATGGGAATAGTGCGGTAGGTGTCGTAGATATTGTCGCCCATCGCCTGAGCCAGCCGGTTACGCTCGTTGGTGTCAGTTTCCTCAAGCAGGCGGTGATAGGTGTCGTCGTACAATGAGTCTTCCATGTAAAGCACGCCTTCACCAGGCAGCCCGGTGTCCGGGTTGATAGCGCCGGCGTAGTAGTAGATGCGCGCGTTGGCGTTAATGGGCCGTAGTGTCTGCCGCACCGGCAGAATGAAGTGGGCATCATGCCGGTCCCGGAAAGCATCCAGGGCGCGGGCGAACTCCACCTCCACCAGCTTCGCGTCAATCCCGATGTCCTGGAAGGACTGGGCTACGGTCTGGGCCACCTCAATGGTTTCCGGCAGGCCGGGCAGACTGCTTTGGTACACTTCCATGCTGAAGCGGTTCTGCCCATTGTCGCCAGGAAAGCCGGCCTCGTCCAGCAGTTGCTTGGCTTTTTCCGGGTCGTAGCCGTACTTCTCGTCGAACTCGTCGACCCAGCGGGGGTTCCAGCCCTCCAGGGAGTCGTGGAAGATGGTGTTGTACATCGGCTCGCCGCGACCTTTGAACAGCTCGTTGATAATCTGTTCCCGGTTGATGGCCCGGTTCAGGGCCCTCCGCACCAGGACGCCCGTTTCGCCAGGAGCGTTCCAGGGTTCGGTGTCCGGGTTCCAGTTCACTTCTGTGACGTAGTACTGGCCCAGGGGGAGGATGGTGAGGCCCACGGTGGGCAGCGGGCTTTCCAGGATCTCCATACCCTCGTCGATGGCCTGCTGATGCAAGACCTTGGGGATGTCCACCATATTGGCCTCACCGGTGAGCAGCATGGCCAGGCGGGTCAGGTCCTCGGGCGCCGTGGTGATCTTGAGATACTTGAACTCCGGATTCACCCGCCAGTGATCGAAGGGCACGGCCTCGTACTCGGTGAACTCTTTCAACTCGCGATTGACGAACTGAAAGGCTCCGGTTCCGGCCGGGCCGGTTTCAAACATGGCGTTGCCCTCTGCGGCGTGCTGCTTGGAACTGCGGACGGCGGTGCAGGGAATCACCAGGATGTTGAACCACCAGGACGCAACGTCCACCTGCGGCTGGGCCAGGTTCATCTTGAAGGTGTAGTCGTCGATAACCTCCATAGCGCCGCTGTCGATCATCTCGGTCATGGAGTCAGTGCCCATGAACCGCTTGAGCGGCGCCTTGCAGCCAGCCAGGGGGTCCGACATCTGCTGGTCAACGGTCAGGATCACGTCCTTGACGGTGAACTCGCCATGACCGAAGTGGAACTCGACGCCCTGCTGCAGGTGGAAAGTGTACTCGCCGGCGTCCGCGCTAATTTCCCACTCCCGAGCCAACTGGGGTAGCACCGTGGAAACCCCCGTAGTCGGGGAGATGGTGGTCAAGTTTTCCCACATTGGGCGGAAGGGCAGGTGTCCGCTGCTGGTCGCCAACCAGGGCAGGTAGGTGTCCTGGGGCAAGGGGGTTACCGCCAAATGCAGCACCACGTCGCTGGTGGCCTCAGCCGGAACCTGAGTAACCGCCGGGGCTGCCGTCACATCGGCCGGCGCTTCCGTAGCGGCAGCGGGGACCGCATCATCAGCGGGGGCCGCCGATTCGCAGGCCACCACCATGGCCAGCGCCAATAGCGCTGCCAGAGGGAGTGCGAGTTTCCACAGTCGGGTCAGGGGGGAGATTGCCATGTACGTACCTCCGGTGATTGACGGGGATGCGTGCACAATGTCCAGATCAGATACGGGATATACGCGATAGGGTTACCGCTGGATGTAGTGAAGCAACCTCGAATGTTGGCAAATCTTATGGAATTAACGCTAATCAAGACCTTTTGACGGCGTATGCCGCCCAACATTAGCACCCGCAACTTGCGATGTCAATTATCGCGAATCGAAATACAGATTTCTGGTCAGAATGCGTGTTCTTGCGGTCACGGTGGCATTGGGGGCGGGTCTGCTGGACCCGCCCCCTTGATTACCCTTTGAGGATTTAGCGAGCTGACTTGGCGTACTCCAGGTGACCGAATACACCGGTGAGGCTGCCGAACTCGTACTCGGCGACCTCCTCGGGGTTCACCACCAAGGTGGCCCGCAGGTTCACGATGGGTATGGTGCGGTAAGTGTCGTAGATGTCGTCGCCCATCCAGCGGACGAGGCGGGCCCGCTCTTCCGGATTGGTCTCCACCAGCAACGCTTCGTAGGCTTCGTCGTAGATGGGACTCTCCATGTAGGCAACGCCGCCGTTGGGCAGGCCGGTATCCGGATTGATCGGCCCGGTGTAGTAGTAGATGCGGGCATTGGCGTTGATCTGCCGAATGGTCTGGCGCACGGGCAGGACGAAGTGGGCGTCGTGGAGGTCGCGGAAGGCATCCAGGGCGCGTGCGAACTCAACTTCCACCAGCTTGGTGTCGATGCCAATGTCCTCAAAAGACTGCGCCACGGTCTGCGCCACCTCGATGGTTTCCGGCAGGCCGGGCAGGCTGCTCTGCCAAACCTCCACGCTGAAACGGTTCTGGCCGTTGTCGCCGGGGAAGCCGGCCTGGTCCAGCAGCTGTTTGGCCCGCTCGGGATCGTAGCCGTACTTCTCGCCGAACTCTTCCTCCCAGCGGGGGTTCCAGCCCTCCAGCGATTGGTGGAAGATGGTGTTGTACATGGGTTCGCCGCGGCCCTTGAACAGCTCGTTGATGATCTGATCCCGGTTGATGGCCCGGTTCATGGCCTCACGAACCAGGTTGCCGGTCTCGCCAGGAGCAGTCCAGGGCTCGGTGTCCGGGTTCCAGTTGACCTCACTCACGTAATACTGGCCGAAGGGCATGATGGTAAGGCCAACGGTAGGCAGCGGGCTTTCGAAAACCTCCATGCCCTCGTCAATGGCCTGCTGGTGCAGCACCTTGGGAACGTCCACCATGTTGGCCTCGCCGGTGAGCAGCATGGCCAGCCGGGTCAGGTCCTCGGGCGCGGTGGTGATCTTGAGGTGGTCGAATTCCGGATTCACCCGCCAGTGGTCGAAGGGGACGGCATCGTACTCGGTGAACTCCTTGAGTTCCCGGGTTACGAATTGGTAACCGCCGGTGCCGGCGGGCCCGCTCTCGAACATGGCGTCTCCTTCGGCGGCGTGTTGCGCCGAACTGCGGACGGCGGCGCAGGGCACCACCAGGATGTTGAACCACCAGTCGGCCACGTCCACCTGGGGCTGCGCCAAACGCATGGTGAAGGTGTAGTCGTCAATGACGTCCATGTCGCCGTTGGCGATCATCTCGGTCATCGAGTCGGCGCCCATGAACCGCTTGAGCGGCGCTTTGCAGCCGGCCAGCGGGTCGGACATCTGTTGGTCCACCGTGAAGATGACGTCCTTGACGGTGAACTGGCCGTGGCCGAAGTGGAATTCCACCCCCTGTTGCAGGTGGAAGGTGTATTCGCTGGCGTCCGGGCTGACTTCCCAGCTGCTGGCCAACTGGGGCAGGATGGTGGACACGCCGGTTGCCGGGCTGATGGTGGTCAGGTTTTCCCACATGGGGCGGAACACCAGGTGTCCGCTGCTGGTGGCCAGCCAGGGGAAGAAGGTGTCCTGGGGTAGCGGCGTGACGGCCAGGTGCAACGAAGTTTCGCTGGCAGCCTCGGCTGGCACCGGAGTCGGTTCCGCCGCGGAAGTGGCGTCGCCGCTGGCGGGCGCCGCCCCGGTCGTCGCGCCGCCTTGCTCGGCAGGGGCCGCCGACTCGCAGGCCAGCGCCGACGCTAGGGCGAGCAGCAGTAACAGGGAAAAGGTGATACGTGGGAGACGGGAACTGCGAGGGAATACCATGTGGATACCTCCGTACAAATATCTCTATCGTTCGTCAGATGTTCACGTGTTGATTCGTTATCGAATCGAATCCTGCTATTTGCCGATGCCGTCGATCTCTGATTTCTGGTTCGCCTGACGGCGCTTGTCCACCAGAGCGGACCGAAAGCCGAGTCGCCGGCGCATTCGGCGCAAAACGTTAGCACCGGCAAAACGCCATGTCAATTATCAATTGTTTAGATATCAAGACCAATGAAACATAAATATTCAATGCCATTTCTTACGAATTTAGCGCACTTGGTATCGATTATTATCCGGTTGGCAGACTTACGTGGAGTGCTTCAATAACCGGACTGCGTCGAGCGCCTGCCGGTCCGGCGCGCAGGATTATCGCCGGTACTTGCCAATTACCCGGCTGCATCGTGTGGGCGCGACATATTCCGCGGGCCGATGCCTGGCCATAGCGGACGACATCGCTCGTCCTTTGCAAAAACGAACGGGGACGGCTCTCGCGAACCGTCCCCGATACCGGCGTGACCATTCGTAGGGGTCTAGCGCGCGCGCTTGGCGTACTCCAGGTGCCCGAATACGCCGGTCAGGCTGCCGAAGGTGTATTCAGACACCTCGTCCGGGTTCGCGACCAGGGTGGCCCGGACATTCACGATCGGGATGGTGCGGTAGGTGTCGTAGATGTCATCGCCCATGCGCTGGGTCAAGCGGTGCCGTTCTTCCGGGTCGGTTTCTTTCAGCAGTTGGTGGTACGTTTCGTCGTAGAGCGTGCTTTCGATGTAGGCGACGCCCCCGGTGGGCCGCCCGTCGTCAACAGTCTTGCCGCCGCCGGCGTAGTAGTAGATGCGGGTGTTGGCGTTGATCTGGCGCAAGGTCTGACGCACCGGCAGGATGAAGTGGGCGTTGTGCTGGTCGCGGAAGGCGTCCAGCGCCCTGGCAAATTCCACCTCCACCAGTTTCACGTCGATGCCGATGTCCTCGAAGGACTGGGCGACGGTTTGGGCCACCTCGATGGTTTCCGGCAGGCCGGGCAGGCTGCTCTGGTAGACCTCCATGCTGAAGCGGTTCTGACCGTTATCACCAGGGAAGCCGGCCTGGTCCAGGAGCTGCTTCGATCGCTCGGGGTCGTAACCGTACTTCTCTACGAACTCGCTTTCCCAGCGGGGATTCCAGCCCTCCAGGGAGTGATGGAACGTGGTGTTGTACATGGGTTCGCCGCGGCCCTTGAACAGCTCGTTGACGATCTGTTCCCGGTCGATGGCCCGGTTCAACGCCTCCCGGACCAGGTTGCCGGTTTCGCCCGGAGCCGTCCACGGATAGTTTTCCGGATGCCAGTTGTGCTCGGTAACGTAGTACTGACCGAAAGGCAGAATGGTGAGGCCCACCGAGGGCAACGGGCTCTCGAAGACTTCCATACCTTCGTCGATGGCCTGCTGGTGCAGCACCTTTGGCACGTCCACCATGTTGGCCTCGCCGGTGAGCAGGATGGCCAGGCGGGTCAGGTCTTCCGCGGTGGAGGTGATTTTCAGGTGCTCGAACTCGGGGTTCACCCGCCAGTGGTCGTAGGGCACCGCTTCAAACTCGGCGGTTTCCTTCAGGGTACGGCTCACGAACTGGTAGGCGCCGGTGCCAGCCGGTCCGGTTTCGAACATGGCGTCGCCCTCGGCGGCGTGCTGCGCCGCACTTCGCACTGCGGCGCAGGGCACCACCAGGATGTTGAACCACCAGGAGGCTACGTCCACCTGGGGTTCGGCCAGACGCATGGTGAAGGTGTAGTCGTCGATGACGTCCATGTTGCCGTTGGCGATCATTTCGGTCATGGAATCGGCGCCCATGAACTTCGTAACGGCGGCCTTGCACCCGGCCAGCGGGTCGGAGGTCTGCTGGTCGATGGTCAGGATGACGTCCTGGACGGTGAACTCGCCCCAATCGTGGTGGAAGGGGACTCCTTCCTGGAGGTAGAAGGTGTACTCCTGAGCGTCGGCGCTGATTTCCCAATCCCGGGCCAGTTGAGGATAGATCTCGGTGACGCCGGTTTTGGGATCAATGGTGGTCAGGTTTTCCCACATGGGTCGCATGGGCAGCTGGCCGCCGCTGGTGGCCAGCCAGGGCAGGAAGGTGTCCTGGGGCAACGGGGTAACCGCCAGGTGGAGCACGGGTTCTATTTCGGCTCCGCTGGGTTCCGGTGTGGTCGCAGGAGCGGCGGTGGCGTCGCCGCTGGAGGGCGCCGTGTCGGCTCCGCTGGGTTGAGCGCCCTCATTGGAAGGGGTTCCCGGGGAAGGGGTGGCCGGCTGGCAGGCGAGTACGACGGCCAGCGCAATCAGCAGCGTCAGTGCCATGGCCAGGCGCGGCAGGCTGGAACGGCGGGGATGTAGCATGCGGATACCTCCGTAATACTTCAAACGTAAATACTGCAAACGTATTGCCTCAGTTATCGGCGCAAGGGATATTCGATCTGCCGGGGAACGGAGCGGACGCGGGCCGCAATTGGACGGTACTCCTGCGCCTCGTTTGAGATCGGTTGAACTGGCAAAAAACCGTTCCCCCGATTAGCGCCGAACAATAGCATCGCCATTCAGCAGTGTCAATTATCGGCAATCGTGATGGTCAACCCGAAGGTTAACAGCAAAAAGGGGATGGCTGTACGAAAACCATCCCCCGGTTCGCTGAGCGCTTAGGGACTAACGGGCGCGCTTGGCATACTCCAAGTGTCCGAACACGCCGGTGATGCTGCCAAAGATGTACTCCGACACTTCCTCCGGATTCACCACCAGCGTAGAGCGAATGTTGACTATGGGCATGACGCGATAGTTGTCGTAGATATTGTCGCCCATTGCCCGTGCCAGCTGATCGCGTGCGTCAGGGTCGGTTTCCACCAGGAGCTGGTGATAGGTTTCGTCGTACAGCGGGTCTTCGATGTACGCTACGCCTCCTCCGGGAATGCCCGTCTCCGGATTAATGTCACCAGTGTAGTAATAAATCCGGGTGTTCGCGGTGATGGGCCGAAGGGTCATCCGCACCGGCAGCATGAAGTGGGCGTCGTGCCGGTCCCGGAAAGCGTCGATGGCGCGGGCGAACTCGACCTCCACCAGCTTAGCGTCGATGCCGATGTCCTCAAAAGACTGCGCCAGGGTCTGGGCGACTTCGATGGTCTCCGGCAGGCCGGGCAGGCTGCTTTGCCACACTTCCAAGCTGAAACGGTTCTTCCCGTTGTCGCCAGGGTAGCCCGCCTGGTCCAGCAGTTGCTTGGCCAGCTCAGGATCGTAGCCGTACTTCTCGCCGAAGTCTTCTTCCCAGCGGGGGTTCCAGCCTTCAAGGGACTGGTGGAAAATGGTGGTGTACATGGGTTCGCCGCGGCCCTTGAACAGCTCGTTGATGATCTGGTCCCGGTTGATGGCCCGGTTCATCGCCTCCCGAACCATATTGCCGGTTTCTCCAGGAGCGGTCCACGGTTCGGTGTCCGGGTTCCAGTTGACCTGGCTGACGTAGTACTGGCCAAAGGGCACAATGGTGAGGCCCACTGTGGGAAGCGGGCTTTCCAGAATCTCCATCCCGTCGTCAATGGCCTGCTGGTGGAGCACCTTCGGAACATCCACCATGTTGGCCTCTCCGGTAAGCAGCATAGCCAGGCGGGTCAGGTCTTCAGGAGCGGTGGTGATTCTGAGATGCTCGAACTCAGGGTTCACGCGCCAATGGTCGAAAGGCACGGCTTCATATTCAGTAAACTCCTTCAACTCACGGTCCACAAACTGGAAGGCGCCGGTGCCGGCGGGCCCGCTTTCAAACATGGCGTCGCCCTCAGCCGCGTGTTGCGCCGAACTGCGAACCGTCATGCACCCTATTTGCAGGATGCTGAACCACCAGGAGGCCACATCCACCTGTGGTGAGGCCAAGCGCATCTTGAAGGTGTAGTCGTCGATTACGTCCATATTGCCGTTGGCGATCATCTCCGTCATAGAATCGGCGCCCATGAACCGCGATAGCGGAGCTTTGCAGCCGGCGAGCGGGTCGGACATCTGCTGGTCGGCAGTAAGGACTACGTCGGCAACGGTGAACTCTCCGTGCCCGAAGTGGAACTGGACGCCCTCCTGGAGGTGGAAGGTGTACTCGCCGGCATCGGGGCTGATCTCCCACTCGCGGGCCAGTTGGGGCAAAACGGTTGACACCCCGGATTCCGGCCAGATGGTGGTCAGGTTTTCCATCATGGGTCGGAACACCAGTTGACCGCTGCTGGTGGCAAGCCAGGGATAGAAAGTGTCCTGGGGCAGGGGCGTGACGGCCAGGTGCAGCGTCGATTCCGCGGTCACCTCTGCCGGGACCTGGGTGGGCGCCGGGGCGGCGGTGGCATCGCTGGCGGACGGCACCGCATCGGTGGTACTGGGCTGCACTGCTCCATCCGGGGGAGTCGCCGGATCGCAGGCGAGCGCTGCGGCCAGAGCCAGCAACAGCGCGAGGGTGATGACCATCCGTGGCATGTGGGTCAGGCGAGAAGCTGCCATCAGGTTACCTCCGTCGTTTATCGGCTATTCACGTCTGGTGTCCGTTCGTTTATTTGGCATTACGTAACGTCATTGCCGTTGGATGTTGATGTACCGGAGGGTTATTCGTGAAATATGACGGAAAATTGCACTAATGGGCGTTCATCATGCGATTAGCGCGAAACGTTAGCATTTCAAATTGCTGATGTCAATTATCAAACTGGCCCATGACTGCGCGGGCTGGCAGATGACTGCGCGGGCCAACAGACACACTGCGCTCGGACACCAAAAAGGAGGACGGCTACTCCTGAACCGTCCCCCGATTGGCTGGCAGTGGCGAGCCTACCGAGCTCTTTTGGCGTACTCCAGGTGGCCGAAAACGCCGGTCAGGCTGCCGAACACATACTCGGACACCTCCTCGGGATTGACCACCAGCGTGGAGCGGATGTTGACGACCGGAATGCTGCGGTAGTTGTCGTAAATGTGGTCGCCCATGGTTTGGGCCAACTCGTGACGTTTGGCCGGGTCAGTCTCGGCCAGCAACGCGTGGTAGGTGTCGTCGTAAAGCTGGTCTTCCATATAGATTGAACCCCGGTCCGGATGGCCCAGGTCCGGGTTTATCTCGCCCGTGTAGTAGTAGATGCGGGCGTTGGCGTTGATGGGACGAATCGTTTGACGCAGGGGGATCATAAAGTGGGCGTCGTGGCGGTCCCGCACCGCGTCGATGACCCGGGCGAATTCCACCTCTACCAGCTTGGCATCAATACCGATGTCCTGGAATGCCTGGGTGACGGTTTGCGCCACCTCGATGGTCTCCGGCAGGCCGGGCAGGCTGCTTTGGTACACCTCGACGTAGAACCGTTTTTGCCCGTTTTCACCGGGGAAGCCGGCCCGGTCCAGGAGCTGCTTGGCCAGCTCCGGATCGTAACCGTAATGCTGTTCAAAGTCGTCCTTCCAGCGGGGATTCCAGCCCTCCAGGGAGTCGTGGAAGATGGTGTTGTACATCGGCTCGCCGCGGCCCTTGAACAGCTCGTTGATAATCTGATCGCGGTTGATGGCCCGGTTCATGGCTTCACGTACCAGCACCCCGGTCTCTCCCGGGGCGGTCCACGGCTCAGTATCCGGGTTCCAGTTGACCTGGCTCACGTAGTATTGCCCGTTGGGGATAATGGTCATGCCCACCGTGGGTAGCGGGCTTTCCAATACCTCCATGCCCTGGTCAATGGCCTGCTGGTGCAGCACCTTGGGCACGTCCACCATGTTGGCCTCGCCGGTGAGCAGCATCGCCAGGCGGGTCAGATCCTCCGGCGCGCTGGTGATTCTCAGGCGCTTGAAGTCCGGGTTCACGCGCCAGTGGTCGTAGGGAACCGCCTCGTACTCGGCAAACTCCCGCAGGTCCCGGCGCACGAATTGATAAGCGCCGGTGCCGGCCGGGCCCGTCTCGAACATGGCCTCGCCTTCGACTGCAAACTGGGCGGCGCTACGGACGTCATTGCACGAAACCGACAGGATGTTGAACCACCAGGACGCAATGTCCACCTGAGGCCGGGCCAGTTTCATCGTGAACGTATAGTCGTCGATCACCTCCATGTTGCCCATGGCGATCATTTCGGTCATCGAATCGGCGCCCATGAAAGCGCGCATCGGGCCCCGGCATCCGGGCAGCTGTTCGGCAATTTGCTGGTCGACGGTCAGGACGACGTCTTTGACCGTGAATTCACCATGACCGAAATGGAACGGGACACCCTGGCGCAGATGGAAGGTGTACTCCGTAGCGTCGGCGCTGAGTTCCCATTCGGTCGCCAACTGGGGATAGACTTCCGCCACGCCCGTCCTGGGGTCGATGGTAGTGAGGCTCTCCCACATGGGTCGGAAGGTCAGGTGACCGCTTTGGCTGGCCAGCCAGGGCAGGTACGTGTCCTGGGGCAGCGGGGTGATGGCCATATGGAGCATAGATTCGGACGCTGCCAAGGCCGGCTCCGTGGCCGCATCAGGTACAGCGGTGGGGCCCAGGTTGGTAGACTGTACCGCGGTGGGTGGTGAGGTTGTCGAGTCCTCAGTGGGTGTGGCCGGATTACAGGCCAGGCTGGCGGCCAGCGCCAGCAACAAGAGAAGCGGTATCGTTACGCCTGCTAGGTGGAGATCTCGGGAAGTCATCATGCTTGCACCTCCTTGTTTGGTGGCAAGGCACAGGTCATTCAGGACCGCACAGCTAGCTATGTCGACGATTGACAATACCATTCCCAGGTAATCGTGTCAATAATCGTTATTATTTATCATCTATACGCAATAAACAATTTAGATTCTCGTAAATTATTACGAATTCCAATTATCACATCGATTCGACAAACGGGACAACGCCATGGCCAACGGCAGGAGGCATTCGTTCCGCCGGTTCTCGAACGGCGGCAGCGCCATTTCGCGGCCTCATCAGGGCGCCGGTCTTTGCGATTCAGGAAGCACCGGGCCGGCAAACGGGAGGGCAAAAAGTGGGCGGAAACGTCAGTTTGGGACTCATGCGTACCCACTTTGTCATTGCGAGCGCAGCGTGGCAATCTCGTTGCCGTCCTTCGACAGGCTCAGGATGAGCGGGATTGCCACGTCGCTGCGCTCCTCGCAATGACTGATTAAAGTGGGTGCGCGTGAGCAATTTGGGATTGTTGACAGGGCTAATTGAATGTGATAATTTTCACGGGCCCTGAATGGGCTGCGAATTTTTCGCTAATGGCTCCGGCCAGGCCGCGAGTCGCCCCCTAGAAAGCGATTCAAATTCCAGCGTAGGTAATTCGTCCCACAATGACCGACCCCAATGCGATGACCGCTGCGTTCTGGGCCGACGTTAGCCTCTGGCTAACCTATTTGTGGATTTATTTCCCCCTGGTCATCGTCTTTGCCTTCAGCATGCTGGTGGCCCATGGCCTGATCCCTTCCGGCGTGCGGACTGGCACCTATCCAGCTGTCTTCGGATTACTCCGGTGGCCCATTACCTTCGTCGGAGTGGCGGCCCTGGCCGGCGCAGTGGTCATGATGATCCTGACGATAATGCAGACCCCGTTGACCTTGACCAACGTATGGGAGCGGCTGTTCGTCTAATACGCGCCGACTCAATTCGTTGCGCGTTTACGCCATCCCAAGCCACCCACCCTATCCACCCAACCATAAAGACCAGCCAAAAAGCCAAGTCAATCCGACCGACCGATGCCTCCGCTCCCCCCTATCCGACAACTGATACCCATGGCGCTGGCGGGGTTCGTGGCGACCGCCATCGTGGCTTTTATCCTGGTGGTGTTGTTCATTTCCTGGTTCTCCAACCCTCCTTTCGGTTGGGGCAACGCGCCCGACCAGCCGATACCCTTCCCCCACACCGTCCACGCCGGGCCGGTGGAGGAAGGCGGCCACGCCATTCAGTGCGAGTTCTGCCACCGCAACGTGACCACCGGTGCGGCAGCCACGGTCCCCGCGGTGGAGGTCTGCCTCATCTGCCATAAGCAGGTAAACGGGGCCAACGTGCTATCCTCCGCCGACCAGGAACCCGAGACGGCCATCAATATCCAACGGGTGCTGGACAAGCACGCCGACGGAAGGCCCATCGACTGGGAACGGGTTCACCGGGTGCCGGACCACATCCGCTTCGTTCACGAAGCTCACCTGCGCTTCCTGACCCAGGGCGAAGAACGCACCGTCACGCTGCCCATCGGTGACGAACAGCCGCTGAACCTGCCCCTGCCGGTTGCGGAAGCCTGCTCGGTATGCCACGGCGAAATTACCCAGATGACCGAGGTGCAGCCCCAGGATGGACAGTCTCTCAAGATGGGTACCTGCCTGGACTGTCACCGGGAAAACAACGTCAGCACCGACTGCACAATCTGCCACAAGTAGGCCGTCGGAGATAGGTCGTACAGCCACCATGAAGCTAACCCGCCGCAATTTCCTTGCCTGGGCCGGCATCGCCGCCACCGGTGCAATTGCCTGCGACCTGTTCGACGACGAGCTGCGGGTGCAGAGCCCGGTGGATATCCCGGAAGACCTGGTGCGGGGCCGCGACAACTGGTACGCCACCTACGACAGTTCCGTACCGGGCGGTCAGGGCATCCTGGTGCGAGTGATGGAAGGTCGGGCCAAGAAAGTGCGCGGCAATCCCCGGTTCCCCACCAACCGGGGCAAGCAGTCGCCCGCCGCCGACGCCCTGCTTCAGTCGCTGTATCATCCCGACCGCATCGCCGGCCCGATGTTGCGGAACGGCCCCCGGGGCGCCGGCCTGTTCCGACCCATCAGCTGGGAGGAAGCGCTCAATCGCCTCAACGCCGCGCTGGACGAGCGGGGCGACGGGATGCTCCTGATAACCGAGCCCCGCAATGGAGCGTTCTCCGGCATCTGCACGGAGTTCGCCAATGCCTTCGGTGGGCAACACCTGGCCTTCGACGCCACCGACGACTCCGCCTATCGCCAGGCCGTTCAGGACGTCATCGGCAGCGGCGCGCTCCCCTACCACGACATTGCCAACGCCGAGACGCTGGTGAGCTTCGGCAGCGATTTCCTGTCAACCTGGGGAGCTCCCACCACCTACTCCGTGGGTTACGGTGCGTTCCGTTCCGGCGAACACCGTGGCCGGCACGTCCATTTCGACCCGCGCTATTCTCTAACCGCCGCCAACGCCGACAAGTGGTTGCCCATCGCTCCTGGTTCCGAGGGCTACGCCGCCCTGGCCCTGGCGTGGTCGCTCATCGAATCAGGCGCCGCTGAGGGTGACGTCGACGGGCTCACCGGCGGGCGGGGCGCCGATGCGCTGAACAACTTCCGGCCCGACAACGTGGCCGCCGTGCTCCAAATACCCGACGCGGCGTTGGGCGGCGACACGATAGCCCAGTTCTTTGAATACCTGGCGAGCAAGGTGGCCCACGGCGGCCTGGCCATCGGCGGGGGCGGTTCGGCCGGCGCGTACAGCAACGGCAAGTTCAACGCCGACGCGGTACTGGCGCTCAATCACGTGCTGGGCAACGTTGGCAACGTCGGTGGACTCCTGGTCAACGCTGCCGCCGACGCCGGTTCGCCGCAGATCGGCACGCTCAACGACTGGCGGCGCGCTGCCGCCGACATCGCCAACGGAACCACCCGCCTGGTGATCGTTCACAACGCCGACCCGGTATACGGCCTTCCTGCCGGCGTGGGATTCGCCGGCGCGTTGAACAACGAGAACGTGGCGGTCATCAGTTCCTCCTGCTTTATTGACGAAACCACGGCGATGGCTGACCTGCTGATTCCCGACCGCGCCGCGCTGGAAGACTGGGGGTTTGATATCCCCGAGCCATCGCCAGGGCACGCCGTCTACGCCGTGCAGCAGCCGGTGGTGAACCCGCTGGCCGACCTGGACCCCCGCAGCTTCGCCGACGTAATGCTCAGCGCCGCCAGCGACCTGGGCCGCGCCCTGTCCTGGGAGAGCTACGAAGAGGCCGTGCGGGCCGCCATCGCCGACGCCGGCGCCGATTTCGGCGAGGCGCTGCGCAACGGCGGCGTCTGGAACCCGGGCAGCGCCCCCGCAACGCCGTCGCCGCAGCGCGGGCTCCTCGCGGACATCGCGGGTCGCGCCGCTCCGGCTGACGTCGTTGGCTCCGGCGAATTCCAGCTGATGCCCTATCGCCATCACACCATACTGGACGGGCGCAACGCCCATCTGCCCTGGGCGCAAAGCACACCGGACCCGCTGACCACCGTGACCTGGCAAACCTGGGTTGACATCAATGAACAACAGGGCCGCAGCATGGGTCTGCGCGAGGGAGACGTAGTGAACATCACCACGTCGGCCGGCAGCATCTCGGCGCTGGTGTACCTGAATCCTGGCGCGCCTCCCGGAATCGCCGCGGTGCCCATGGGCGGTGGTCGGCATTCCGGATCGGAGTATGCAACGGGTCGGGATGACCGCGAGAGCAGTAACGTAATGTCCATCCTGGCCGTGGCCGAAGTCAACGGCACGGGCGGCCTGGCCTGGAGCGGCAACCGTTGTTCCATCACTCCCGCCGGCGACAGCATGGCCGTGTCCAAGCTGGAGGGCGACTACACCAGTCGTGAGGTCGGCGAACATTCCGCCGAGCAGGTTTTCAAGAGCGTTTCCGAGGAGGACAATCACTAGCGAGAGCGCGGTGTGCGCTGCTCCCAGCAGGTGACGACATAAAATGCCAAACGCCCAATTCGATCACAAGTGGGGAATGGTTGTGGACCTGGACAAATGCACGGGCTGCCAGGCCTGTGTCGTCGCGTGCCAGGCCGAGAACAACATCCCCATCAACACCAAGGACTATTTCCTGCAGCGTCGGGCCTACGAATGGATTCGCATCGAGCGATATTGGGAGGGCGAGTACCCAAACATCAAGGCGCGCTTCATGCCGGTGCTGTGCCAGCACTGCGAGAACGCGCCGTGCGAACCGGTGTGCCCGGTATACGCCACCTACCGCAACGAAGAAGGGCTGAACGTGCAAGTGTACAACCGCTGCGTTGGCACGCGTTACTGCATCAACAACTGCCCTTACCAGGTGCGGATGTTCAACTTCTGGCACCCCAATTGGCCCAACCGCCTGGAAAACCAGCTGAACCCGGACGTCACGGTGCGATCGCGCGGGATCACCGAGAAGTGCACCTTCTGCGTGCAGCGGATCCGGCGGGCCGAGATCGAGGTGGAGGCCCGCGGCGGCGAGCGCCTGAACGACGACCGCATCAACGGCGGCAACTATGACCCAGCCTGTGTGCAGGCCTGCCCGACCAATGCGTTGATGTTCGGCGACTTGGAAGACGCGGCCACCGCTATCAAGCCCTATTTTGACGACGTGAACGCCCATCCGGGGCACCACGAACCCGACCGGGAGACCCGGGGCTATCGTCTGCTGGAAGAGATGAACACTCGGCCCAGCGTCATCTATCTGAAGAAGATCGACCAGTATCCGCTCGACGGTCAGGCCCACTAGAATGGCTACCGATACGCAAACTCACGACGCCCACGAAAACGGCCCCTTCGGGCCGGAAATGTGGGTCATACCTGAACCCACGGGGTTGACTGCCGACGTGGTGGAGAAACAGCGTGCGCCAACAACGCTGTTCAACATCGTGCTTTACGCCGGCGCCCTGCTGACCGTACTGGGTGTGGTGGGTTTCGTGTTGCGCCTCCTTGCCGACGGATTCTCAGACCATCGGGCCTGGGGGTTTTACGTCGCGGCCTTTGCCTTCGTGTTCACGCTGACGTCGTCGGCGCCGCTGGCCGCCTGCGCCTTCCGGTTCACCAAGAGCCACTGGCGGCGTCCGCTGTCCCGGGTGTCCGAGCTCTTTTCGCTGGTTAGCATCGTCAATATTCTGCTTTTTATCCCGGCGATAATCGCGTTGCCCGACATTGCCAACCCGCTGGGCGCCAGCAACGAGGCCCTGGACATTCGCCGCACCATCTGGTTCCGGGTGCCCTTTGGCGCACCGGAAGGATGGCTGCTGGCCGGCATGGTGGGGTTGGCGGTGGGCTCGCTGAGCATCCTGTGGCTGGCGGCCCGGCCCGACATGGCCCAGAGCCGCGCCCAGATGACCGGTTTTCGGGCGTCGCTGTACCGGACGCTGGCCGGCGGCTGGTACGGCACCAAGCGGCAGTGGGAAATCCAGAAGGCCGGCCTGGCCCTGCTGGGCGCTTTCTACTTCATGCTGCTGGTGTTCATGCAGTTCATAGTGGTCAGCGAATTCGCCATGTCGATGATCCCGGGCTGGAAGGACTCCATTCTGCCGCCCTTCTACACGGTGATAAGTTTCCAGAGCGGGCTGGCGATCATCCTGGTAACCGCCTACGCCATGAGGCGCTGGGGCGGGTATCGCGAGATCATCGGTCAAGCGCCCTTCTGGGCGGCGAGCAAGGTGCTGCTGGGTCTGACGCTCCTACACACCTACCACCTGTTCGCCTTCTTCATCACCTACTGGTACGGTCGGCTCGAAATCGAGCTGAACATACTGAACTACCTGATGTTCGATTCGTACCTGGGGATCTTCTGGGCACAGCTGTTCTTCACTTTCTTCATACCGTTCCCGATTCTGTTGTCCAACCATGCTCGACGCCTGGGTTGGGGCGCGCCACTGGCCGGAGTGTTCATCATCATCGGCCTGATGCTGTTCCACATCCGGATCTTCGCGGCGGCCTTTGCCTCATCCGATAGCGAGAGCCTGTACCACTTCTTCCTGCTGGCTCCGGTTCCCCGGGCCACCTTCCCCGACCTGTGGGACATCTTCCTCATCCTGGGCGCCTTCGGTATCGTGATGCTGGTGTTCCGCCTGGGCATGATGCTGCTCCCGCCGATTTCGGTCTGGGAGATGAAGGAAGGATCCATGTACCAGCGGGTTGATACGTTCATCCGCGGCCGGTACCTGGTGCTGGGCAAACCGGAGTAAACGATATACCCCTCACCTCAACCTTCTCCCCTCGCGGGAGAAGGCAGACCGAATGACCAGATATCCACACAACAACCCTCACCCCAACCCTCTCCCACCAGGGGAGAGGGGGAAGCAAGAGTAGAGCAAAATGCAGGAAGGCAAAGTCCTACCCGCAGCGCAAGTTAACCGGGACCTGCTGCGGTCCATACTGGAAACGCCGCGCTGGTTCTGGCCGGTGGTAACCCTGCTTGGCCTGGTGGTGCTGGCGGCGTCCATCACCATCGGCGTGATGATCGACCGGGGCCTGGGGATAACCGGCCTGAACTACAAGGTGGTATGGGGCTTCTTCATCACCAACTTCGTGTTCTGGATTGGAATCAGCCACGCTGGCGTGATGCTCTCCGCCATCCTGCGCCTGGCCAAGGCAGAGTGGCGGCGGCCGGCCACCCGCGCCGCCGAGGTGCTGACCATCTTCTCGCTGATGACGGCCATGATCATGCCCATCATCCACACCGGGCGGCCCTGGCGCATCCTCTACTGGGCATTCCCCTATGACTTCGCCCGCGGCGTCTGGCCGAACATCCGCACGCCGCTGGTGTGGGACCCGTCCGCAATTCTGACCTACCTGACGTCGTCCACCATGTTCGTCCTCATCGCGCTGGTGCCGGACTTTGCCGTGTTGCGCGACCGCACCACCGGCTGGCCCCACATCGTTTACAAGATGCTCGCAATGGGCTGGGAGGGCAACCCGCGACAGTGGAAGCTACAGATCATCGCCGGCGTGCTATTGTCGGCCTTGATCCTGCCGGTGTTCGTGTCCGTGCACTCCATCGTGTCCTGGGACTTCGGCATGGCCGTGGCCATCAAGTCCTGGCACAGCACGGTATTCGCGCCCTACTTCGTGGTCGGCGCCGTGCACTCTGGCGTGTCGGCAGTCGTGTTCGCCCTGATCCTGCTGCGCTGGGCCTACGGATGGCAGGACTACATCCGCCACGAGCACATTGACGCCCTGGGCCGCCTGCTCATCGTGGTGGCCACCGGATGGTTCTACTTCCTGGTCATGGAGATTGTCTTCGGCATCTACGGCCTGGAAAACGACGAACTGGCCGTGCGCGCCCTGCAATTCTTGCCCGGCGACGCCGGAGTGCCCTACAACATCTGGATGATCGTGTTCGTGGGCATCACCTACTTCCTGCCGGTGACACTGTGGCTGCCGCGAGCGTGGCGCCGCAATCTGTGGATAATGTCCATCGCCTGTATTTCGGTGAACGTGGGCATGTGGTTGGAACGCTACCTGCTGTTCGTCCCCGGTCAGGCCAACAAGCAATTCCAGACCTTCACCTGGAACGATTACATCCCGCAGCCGGCCGAGGCCATCATCGTGGGCGCTACCTTTGCCTTCGTTTCGATGCTGATGCTGCTGTTCAGCCGGGTCTTCCCGCTGGTGCCACTATATGACATCAAGGAGGGAGAGATTCTGAGAACCGAAATGCAGGTGGGGCGGCGCACCGTGCCGGCCACCTTCCGAGAAGACTGAGCGCAAAGGGAAGTTTCAACGACGTCACCCCTGCAAAGTGGGACGCGTGATGACCAACGACAGGACGTAGACCATGGCAAAGCAAGCAATTCTAGGGCTTTTCCAGGACGCTGAGTCCGCCGCCAACGCTGGCGACGAGCTGAAGACCGCCGGAATTGCCGACACCGAGTACGACTTCCTCACCGACTCCCCCTATCCGGAAGGGGCCTTCGGCGAGCGGGAGGAACGGCACCGCCTGTATCTGTACCCGTTCATCGGCGCGCTGCTGGGCCTCACGTCCGGAATCATGATTACCGCCATGACCCAGGTGGCGTACCCGCTGGTCACCGGAGGCAAGCCCATCCTGTCGCTGCCACCCATGGCCATCGTGTGCTACGAGGGCACCATGCTGGGCGCGATCCTGTTTACGGTCATCGGCATCGTCTTCGAATCCCGACTGCCCAAGCTAAAGATGGGCCTGTACGACAACCGTATTACCCAGGGATTGATCGGCCTGCTGGTGAACACCGAGCAGGAGCAGAGCCCCCAGGTAATGCAGATTATGAACAACGCTGGCGCGGTCGACGTAAAATCGGCGGATGACTGAGGGTTTGCGATCCAACGTGGATTCACAGGATATGCAGGGTAGAAGGTCGTAAACCGGGCTGTTCCTGTCTGTGGATGTAGATTACTGAATTATGCAAATCGAGACGAAACAGTTGATAAAGCGATTTACGCTGGCGTGGCGTCTGCCGCTTATTCTGGGCCTGCTGGCAACCGCGGGGTTACTGGCGGCCGGCTGCTCCCAGGGATCCTATCCGCTGGACATCTTCTACGAGATGCACTACCAGCCGTCCTACCGGGTGCACGAGCCGCCGCGGTTGAGCCCGCCGGCATCGGCCATGCCCTGGTACGGTTCGACGCCGCCGCAGCCCACTTCCTTCGCCGGTTCGGGCCGGCATATCTTCGAAGTCAACTGCGTCATGTGCCATGGACCCAGCGGGCAGGGCGACGGGCCGGTGCTCGCCCGGATGGCTGTCGATTACGGCTATATCACCACCGATGCGCCTCTGCTCAACCCTATCCTGACCTCCGAGGCCGCCACCGGTCTGGGGCGGGATGAATTGCGCGGTGTTTTGACCGGCGGCGTCAACATCATGCCCAATTTCTCCAAGCTGCTCACCGAAGACCAGATTGAACTGGTACTGGACTACGTACAGGGCTGCATCCAGCAGGGTGACCAGTCGGCGTGCGACTAGCAATGGCCGTGGCGTTGGCCGCAGGCCGGGTGTGATATGGTATTGGAAAGGCGCGAGCCCGACCAAGCTGAAACCTTCCCAGCGTACCGAGGCGTTCCGTTACATCAACGTTCCCCTGGTTTATGAACCGAATCATTAGCATCGCCGGCGTCGTGTGCGCCGGCGTATTTGTTGCCGTTGCGATCGGGGTCGGGATGCTGGCGTCCGTCGGGACCGTGTCGGCCCAATCGGGCGGCGCTGACGCCGGAGGCCAGACCGGAGCCTACGTTGAGGCGGAGGCCCAGGCCATCGACCGGATGCTCATGTGTCCGGTGTGCCCGGCGGAAAGCATCGACCAGGCCCAAGTTCCATTGGCCCGCCAGATGCGCGCCCAGGTGCGGCAATTGCTGTCAGAGGGCGCGAGTCGTGATGATGTTCTGGCGTGGTTTCGTGACCGCTACGGCCCGGGTATCGTCGCCGAGCCGCCCCGTTCCGGTTTCAATCTGATTGCTTGGATCGTTCCGGCGGTGGCCGTAGTGGGCGGGCTGGCGGGAGGGCTGATCGCCCTGCGCGCCATGCGCCGTGACACGGACCTCTCGGGTGTTGCAGTTGCCGGCGACGACGACCTGCAACCCTACCTGGCCGCCGTAGACCGCGACATCGCCAATGATTCGGACTGCTCCCGGGATGGCAACGATGGGGATGGCAACCATGGCTGACCTGGGAGCTTCTGCCCTCTGGATTGCGCTGGCGTTGGCAACTTACGCCGTGGCGGCGTCGGTGGCGGGCCAGTTGCGGGGTGCGCCGGCCCTGGTGGACAGCGGTCGGAAGGCAAGTTACGCACTGGTCCTGGCGCTGCTGGTGGCCACGTTGTCGCTGGTGCAGTCCTTCATCACCCGCGACTTCTCGGTGGCCTACGTGGCGGCCCACAGCAGCGTGGCCATGCCCAATATTTACACCTGGGTGGCATTCTACGCCGGCAACGAGGGTTCGCTGCTCTATATCGCCTTCGCCCTGTCGGTGATGGCGGCGCTGGCCATCCGGTTGGCGCCGGCGGCGACCCGGCCCACGCTGGCGTGGACGGTAGCCATCCTGATGTTCATCGAGGTATTCTTCCTCGCCGTGATGGGTTTCATGGCCAACCCCTTTCAACGGCTGCCCTTCCCGGTGCCCGATGGCCAGGGAATCAACCCGCTGCTGACCCACTTCGGCATGTTCTTCCACCCGCCGGCGCTGATGGCGGGCCTGGTGGGCATCAGCATTCCCTTTGCCTTCTCGCTGGGCGGACTCATCGGCGGGCGCGGCGGTGACGAGTGGATCGACGCCGGGCGCGCCTGGGGCGTGGGCATCTGGGCGGTGCTGGCAACTGGGCTGTTGCTGGGCTCCTGGTGGGCCTACACCATCCTGGGTTGGGGCGGATTCTGGTTCTGGGATCCGGTGGAGAACGCCGCCTTCATGCCCTGGATTGCACTGACTGCTTTCGTCCACTCCATCATGGTGCAGAAACGGCGGGGCATGTTCCGCATGTGGAACATCGTGCTGATCGACGTGGCGTTTGCGCTGGCGCTGTACGGCATGTTTATGAATCGGGGCGGGCCGGTGCCGTCGGTGCATTCCTTCGGGGCGTCCTCGTTGGGCTGGGTCTTTCTGTTGTTCCTCGCGGTCGGGGTCGTAGCGCCCCTGGCCGTATTCTTCTGGCGATACGACATCATGCGAAGCGCCCGGCGGCTGGATTCATTGCTGTCCCGCGAGGCGGCCTTCCTGCTCAACAACCTGCTCCTTCTTGGAATAGCCTTTGCCACCCTTTGGGGTACGGTGTATCCGTTGCTGTCCCGGTTGTTCGCCGACCAGGAAATCACCGTGGCGCGTCCTTTCTACGACCAGGTGAACGGCCCGCTGATGCTGGCGCTGGTGCTGCTGATGGGCGTGGGCCCCCTGCTGCCCTGGCGGACCGCCAATCTCCAATCCCTGCGCCGCGCCTTAACGGTTCCCGGGATCGCCGCAGCGGCAACGGTCGTGGTCCTGGTAATCCTGGGCGTCCGGCAACCCTACGCGGTCATCGGGTTCGGTTTGTGCGCGCTGGTGGCAGCCGGAATCGGGGCCGAGTGGGTGCGTGGCGTGATCGCCCGGCAGCGCAGCGTCGGCGACAACGCGGTAGTCGGGTTTGCGAGATTGATAACCGCCAACCGGCCCCGATATGGCGGTTACATCGTGCACCTGGCCGTGGTGATGGTTGCCCTGGGAGTGGTCGGCCAGTCCTTCTACGGCGTGCAGCGGGATGTGGTGCTGTCGCCGGGCGAGGAGGTGGTCGTCGGCGACTACCGCATGGTTTATGTGGACACGACGACACTGGCCTTCTCCGACCGCACGGAATTTCGCTCCACCATCGAAGTGTACCGAAACGAACGTCCCCTGGGCGTGATGGAACCTCGGCGCACTTTCCACCCCGACCACAACATGGCGTCCACACTCGCCGCCATCCGCTCCACGCCGGCAGAGGATTTCTACGTGGTGCCCAGCGAGAACATGGCGGGGGGCGAGGTTGGGTTCCGCATCCTGGTGAACCCCCTGGTTTGGTGGATGTGGGTGGCCGGCGGCGTGACCATCGTTGGCACGGTGGTTGCGTTGTGGCCGAGCCGGGCGCCGGCCCGTCGGCCCGTGGTCGCGCCGACAACAACCACCGCCGTTGCAGACTAACGGCCCAGGGAGACCGGACGGATGCAGCTGGCGCTTGCCATCGCCGTGGCATTGTTGGTGGTTGGCGTGGTGGCCTGGCCGCTGTTGGCCGGCGGGCGGCGGCCAGCGGGACGCCCTGCGGAGGAGCCAAACTCCGCCAGCCTTGATCAAACCGCCCTGGAGACGGTCTACGAAGCGATCCGTACGTTGCAGGTGGAGCACGATCTGGGCCGTATTGCCGACGATGATTTCCGCGCGCAACTGGCGGAGTACCGGCGGGAAGCGGCCCTGATCCTGCGAGAATTGGACCGGCGAGGCAACGACGGATCGAGCGAGCGGTCTTGATGGCGGCGTACTTTGGCATGTTGGTTGCAGTTGCCATTGCGCTGCTGGTGGTCACGGTGCCGGGGATGGCGAACGCCCAGGACGGCGGGTACGGGTTATCGCTTTCCGGCACCTTGATTAACGGGTCCGCTGGAGCGGATCCGCCCGGCGGCGTAACCATCCTGCTGCACGTCTTTGGAGGCGATCCGGGGTCGGTTGAAACGTTCGACACCGTGACCGAAGGGGACGGCAGCTTTGTTTTTGACGGGGCGCCGGCCCCACCGGACGGGGGCAGCGCGGTATTGGTGGTCGACTACGGGGGCGCGGTGTACCGGGAAGTCCTGGCGCCGACCGATCTGGCCCACCCGTTGTCGTTGACCGTTTACGACGCGACCCAGGACGTGGGGGTGGTAGCCACCACGGAGCAGTCCGTCATCATTGGTGGCGTGGATGCGGCAACCCGCCGCGTCGCCATGGTGCAACTGCTCACCCTGAAAAACGCCGGCGACCTGACGCTGGTGCCCGACCTCTCCGCGCCGCCGGTCATCGGCCAGTTCAGTTTCCTGCGGTTTTCCCTCCCGGCCGCAGCCTCCGACCTGGACGTGGCCACCGACCTGGTGGGCGGCGAGATTATCCCGGTCGGGACCGGGTTCGCCATCACTGCCCCAGTTCCGCCGGGCAGTTACCAGGTCAGTTTCACTTACACCGCGCCCTACGAGAACGATAGCCTGGCCTGGCGAGACAACACATTGCAGGGCGCGGGCCGTTTCCGGCTGCTGGTGCCCGCGGAGTTCGGGGAGATTGCCGTGGACGGATTGCCTCCCGCCGACCCAATCGCCCTGTCGGAAGCGACTTACCTGGTGTGGCAGTCGGAAAACATCGCGCCAGCTGTGGGCGTCAATCTGTCCTTGACCGGATTGCCCGAGCCCAGCCCCCTGACATTCGTCGGAGACAGTCTGACCGGCTTGGCGTTTTGGTACGCGGCGGTACCCGCTCTGGTGGCAACGACACTGGTGGCGCTCCTGGTGTGGGGTGTTTGGCGTCGGCCCGGCGTGGCTGCGACGGGCGGCCCAGCGGAATCCTGACCGGCGATGTCACGACGAAGCTGGATACTCCTGGGCACGGCGGCGGCGCTGATTCCGCTGTTTGCCCTGCTGGCCTGGGCCGCCGCCCAACAGCGCGGACAACCGGTGGGGGCCGGAATCAATCAGGTTTTCGGACAGGTGGACGTTGCCGAGACGCCGGCCGCCGATTTCGTGCTGACGCTGGATGGCGGTAACGAACTGCGGTTATCCGATTTGCGTGGCCAGGTGGTAATGATAGACTTCTGGGCATCATGGTGCGGGCCGTGCCGGCAGGAATCCGCGTTGCTGAACCGCGTTTACGAAACCTACGGCGGGCAGCCGGTGGAATTCGTGGGTGTGAACATCTGGGATACCCCGGACGGCGCGGCGCAGTTTCTGGAGGATTTCGACGTGCCCTACCCCACCGGGATTGATGCTTCCGGCGCCATTGCCCTCGACTACGGCGTGCGGGGCATTCCGGAGAAATTTTTTGTGGACGCCGATGGTATCATC
Organism: Dehalococcoidia bacterium; assembly: GCA_965220105.1. Taxonomy (GTDB): domain Bacteria; phylum Chloroflexota; class Dehalococcoidia; order Lucifugimonadales; family UBA3495; genus Bin87. Next base: position 2,772,317 of record OZ244811.1, read on the forward strand.
CGTGAGAAGTACGTGGGGCCCATGCCCGACGAGGTATTGATCACCACGCTGGAAAATCTCCTGGCGGAAATTGCGCCCGGCGGGTAGTCCTCCAGCGAGCTCTGGTTGATTCCAACGACGCACCGGTGGAGGCGGCCCAGGACAGATGACGACAGCAGATCGTAGCGACGCCGTGGAACGGCAGGAATCCCCGTCGCCGGCAGGGACTCCGGCAGAAGTGGCCCTGGCAATGGACTGGGGAGGGACCTGGGCGCGCGCCGCGGTGATTGACCGGGCCGGGCATTTGCTCTGGCAGGACCGGGTCGCCAACGGCGCCGGCGCGACCCAGGATGAGCTGGTCGCCGGCGCCGAGAACCTGCTGCGACGGGCCCGGGAGCAGGCGGGAGACCGTCCCGTTGTGGGTCTGGGCGTGGCTCTGGCCGGTTCCATAAACGCCGCCAGCAGCATGCTGCTCTCTTCACCAAACTTGCCCGCCCTCAACGGGGTGACCCTGCCCGATCTTTGGGAGCCCGTGTTCGACGTGCCGGTGTGGGTCGGCAACGACGCCAACCTGGCGGCGCTGGGCGAGTTTCGCTATGGAGCCGGTCGCGGCAACCCGCCCCATGAGGCCGCGGCCCGCACGCTGGTTTACATCACCTTCAGCACGGGCGTGGGAGCTGGTGTGGTCGACCGGGGCCTGGTTTTCACCGGCGCCGCCGGCGCTGCCGCGGAGATCGGCCATATGACCATCGACTTGCGCGCTGACGCCCCGGCCTGCGCTTGCGGAAACAGCGGTTGCCTGGAGGCGCTGACCTCGGGCACGGCCATCGGTCGGGCGGCGCAGGCCCGGCTGGGCGACGCCACGCCGGGCGCTCCGCTACAGCAGGCTTACGAGTCGTCCGCCACCGTGACCAGCGAAGCGGTGTTCGCCGCCGCCGCCCGGGGAGACGTGGTTGCCATCGAAGTCGTGGATGCCGCCGTGGGCGCGATGATCGTGGGGTTGGCTAACGTGGTCAACATCTTCAACCCCGACGTGGTGGTCATGGGTGGAGGCGTAACGCAGGGACTGGTGGCGCTGGACCTGGTGCCGCACATCGACAACGGAATCCGGCGCCGCGCCATGAGTTCCGCCCACCGTTCGTTCCGTCTGGCGGTGGCGACCCTGGGCGAGAGCGAGGGAATGGTCGGAGCGGCCAGCCTGGTGTGGGCCCAGGCCGGCCATAGTTGAGCAAACCGGCGTCCTCTAGACGATGTAGCGCCCGCCCACCACGTTCATGCGGTCGCCGGTGATGTAGGACGATTCGTCGCTGGCGTAGAACAGGCACGCGTTGGCGATGTCATACACGGTGCCCTGGCGTCCCAGCGGTATGCCTTTCAGGTGTTCATCGGAGCCGCGAGGGACTTCCTGAAACTCGGGGTACCATTCGGGATGGGCGCGGCTGGTGTCCGTCGAGCCGGGGTTGACCATGTTCGCGCGCACGCCATACTGGGCGCACTCCGCCGCTACTGCGCGAATCAGGCCCAGGAGGCCGGTTTTGGCGGTGGTGACCACGGCGGTATCGGGTCGGCCCGTGATGGCAGACTGGCCGCCCATGGCGATAATGCTTCCCGCTCCCCGTTCCATCATCCCGGGAAGCACCGCCTTGATGAGGTAGAAGGCGGCGTGGAGGTTGGTGGCCAGGGTAGCTTGCCACTCGTCCACGGATACTTCCATGATCGGTTTGTGGGGCCGTACCGCCACGTTGCTCACCAGCACGTCCACCTTGCCCAGCGCGTCGATGCCCTCGGCCACCATCTCGGATACCCGGTCCGGGTCGGCCACGTCTCCGATGACAGTGTGGGTACGGACGCCCAGCTCCCGGCATTCTGCGGCCACCGTTTCCAGTTCCTGCGCGGACTGGCGAGTGTTCAGGATGAGGTCGGCGCCTTCGCGGGCGAAGGTTCGGGCGATTTCGGCGCCGATGTTGCGACTGGCGCCGGTGATGAGAGCGGTTTTGTTTTCAAGTCTCATATTCATTCCTACGTCAGTGTTATCGATCTTTTCGGTTGCTGTGTGATGCCCATCTCCACCAGTAGACCGTTACTGCAAATAGAACTCCAATCGTGCTGATGCTGGCACCCAGAATCGCCAACAGTCGATCGATGCTGTAATTGCCAGCTAGCCATATGGCGACGAGCACTCCGGCGACCAGCGATAGGCCGGCAAGTACCACGCCGATGGTAATCAGCATCGCCGTGACCGCAGAAATGTCAGATTGCACAAACTACGTTCGCACCTTGGTGGTGAGAATCAGGACGATGCCGGATATTGCGGCAGCAAATCCAGACGCACTCATTAGCAGTCCACCCATTGGCAAGGTGACCTGCGACCATCCCGGCATCAAATGTTCTCCTATCAAAAACACGATGGTGCCCCAGAGGAATACGATAAGCGACGCCAGGAAAATTTTGTCCCACTTGCTCATGCTATCCTCGCCTCCTCTGGGTGTGCAATCAGGATAAAACCGGAGGGCACGCTTGTCAAAACAAATCGGGGGCGACAAAGTGCCGCCCCCGAATCAGTGTTAGCGCGCTGCTGGTATCGGTCAGTAAGGGCCATACCCCGGAACGTTGATGCAGGCGGCGATGTGGTCGGGGAGCACCTGCCGCGCTTCCGGGTTGACCCGGCTGCAATCGTCGGTGACGATGGGGCAACGGGGGTGGAATACGCAACCCGACGGCGGGTTCAGCGGGCTGGGCACCTCGCCGGTCAGGATGATGCGCTCGCGCTGGGCGTCCAGCACCGGGTCGGGAATCGGCACCGCAGACAGCAGCGCCCGGGTGTACGGATGCTGCGGGTTTTCGTAGATGGCGTTGCGGTCGGCGACCTCCACGATTTTACCCAGGTACATCACGGCCACCCGATCACTGATGTGGCGCACCACGGATAGGTCGTGAGCGATGAACAGGTAAGTCAGGTTGTATCGCTCCTGAAGGTCTTCCAGCAGGTTGATTATCTGGGCCTGGATGGACACATCCAGCGCCGACACCGGCTCGTCACAGACGATAAACGACGGGTCGACCGATAGCGCGCGGGCCACGCCGATGCGCTGGCGCTGTCCGCCGCTGAATTCATGAGGGAATCGGTCGGCCATGTAGGGATTGAGTCCCACGTTGCTCAGGAGTTCGGCGACACGCTCCCGGTATTCCCGCTTGTTGTTGACCAGACCGTGTACCGCCAGGGGTTCGCCGATGATATTGCCGGCGGTCATGCGGGGGTTGAGCGAGCTGTACGGGTCCTGGAAAATGATCTGCATCTGGCGGCGCATGGCGCGCATCGGGCCGGTGCGGGCCTGGGCGACGTCGACGCCATCGAACCAGATTTCGCCTTCGGTGGGTCGGTAGAGGCGCAGGATGCAGCGGCCGGTGGTGGTCTTGCCGCACCCCGATTCTCCAACCAGGCCCAGCGTCTCACCGCGCCGGACGGTAAGGTTCACGTCGTCAACGGCCTTGATGTGGGCCACGGCGCGCTGGAACAGGATTCCCGACGTGACCGGGAAGTACATCTTCAATCCCTTCACTTCGACCAGTACATCTTCCTGGCTCGCCGGCGTGGCGGCGGGTTGCTGCATCTCGGCAGTGGTCATTTCAAAGCTCCTTGTCGGAGATTGGGTGGAGGCGGGAAATTTTGCGAGCCATCCGGATCGGCGCCGTTCATCCGGCCTGGCCCATGGCGTAGCTGAGGGCCTGGGCGCCAAGCACCTCGGGCCGCCAGCAGGCGGAGAGGTGGGGTTCTTCGCTGTCGGTTTCTACCGGCATCAACGGCGGAGCCTCGGTGGCGCACTGGTCCACGGCGAAGCGGCAGCGGGCGCGGAAGGAACAGCCCTCGGGGAGGTTTACCAGGTCGGGCGGTTGCCCTTCGATGGGCACCAGTTTGGCGGCCACTCCCGACTCATCGGTCAACCGCTGGTCCAGGCGGGGAACGGAATCCAGCAGACCCACGGTGTAGGGATGGCGGGGGTTTGTGTAAATCTCTAAGGCCGAACCCCGTTCGATGATCTTGCCGGCGTACATCACGTTGACCCGGTCGGCGTAACGGGCCACCACACCCAGGTTGTGGGTAATGATGATGAGGGCCACGCCCAGGTCCTCGGTCAGGGACTTCATCAGCTCCAGAATCTGGGCCTGAATGGTTACGTCCAGTGCGGTAGTGGGCTCGTCGGCGATGATGAGCCGGGGATTGCAGCTGAGGGCCATGGCAATCATCACGCGCTGGCGCATGCCGCCGCTGAACTGGTGTGGATACTGGCGGATCCGCCGGTCCGGGTCAGAGATGCCCACCCGCGCCAGCAGGTCGATGGCGTCCCGACGCGCTTCGTCCCGGGACTTGCCCATGTGCAGCTGGATGGTCTCGGTGAGTTGGCGATCCAGCGTGAGCACCGGGTTGAGCGACGTCATCGGTTCCTGGAACACCATGGCCATCTTGGCGCCGCGGATCCGGCGCATATCGTCCATGTCGACGTTCAGGATGTTTTCGCCATCGAAGAAGACCTCGCCACCGACGGTCTTGCCGGGCGGGTCCGGGATGAGCCGCATCAGAGACAGGGCGCTCACGCTCTTGCCGCATCCGCTCTCACCCACCAGGCCCAGGGTTTCCCCGGGCATCACTTCGTAACTGACGTCGTCCACCGCTTTCACCACGCCTTCGTAGGTGAAGAAATAGGTTTGCAGGTTTTTCACTTCAAGCAGAGGGTCCACAGGGGCGCTCCTTTTTAGGTGGTTCGACCCAAAACTTTGGGCCGAAGGATGATATGCGGATAGCGAGGTCTGGTTGGGGGCCGGTGGTGGTGGGGAAGGTGAGACTCGAACTCACACGCCCAAAGGCACATGATCCTAAGTCATGCTCGTCTACCAATTCCGACACTTCCCCCAGAGCGGCTGTTTAATGGGTAATGCCTGGTGACCCGCCTCGGGGTCGAACCGAGAACCTGCTGATTAAGAGTCAGCTGCTCTGCCAGTTGAGCTAGCGGGCCATCCTTTCCGTAGCGTGGGATTACGCTAGGATAGGCTACCAATAACTGATATTAGTGTCAATGATATCAACCGGCGCCGACGGCAATATTGGGGTTGGAGGCCGCCCGTTTTGGCAGGATTTCCGCCGCGTAACCAACTTTTTACAATTTATTAATCCAGTGGCAACATTAGACCGGCATAGTAAAATGGTCGCTCTGGAATACGATGCCGGGCGGTTGCCGGGCCAGGTCTCGTCATCGGGACGCTTGGTCCGGTGGTCGCTCGGAATCAGCGACCGGCGATAATTCAGGTTTTTGGACGGCAAAACGCTATGATGACCGACTCAGTCGCGCTAAGAAACGGGCTGAACGAGTGCCTGAACGCCGACGGTTCGGTGAAGCCCGTATACGAGGGGTTGATGGACAGCCTGGAAACGCTGGGAGCGTCCGGGTTGCAGCGACGCTGGCAGCAGGCCAACGACCGGGCGTCGATGGACGCCTTCACCTTTCTGCTGGAACCCAGGGAATTTCGCACCGTGCCTACGGACTGGATTCCCCGGCTGATTTCCGCTCAGGATTGGGACATAATTTCCCGGGGCGTGGCTCAGCGGCTCAAGGCCATCAACCATTTCCTCCTCGACCTGTATTGCGGCCAGCAGAGCATCGTGCCGCCCGACGTGATGTTTTCCTGTCAGTACTACAATCCCGAACTCCAGGATTTTCGCCCGCCCGGGGACGTGTTCGTGCATATCTACGGCATCGACCTGGTGCACATGGGCGATGGCAAGTACGTCATCCTGGAAGACAACTTGCGGATCCCGTCCGGCATCGCCTACCAGATGAAATCCACCGAAATCAGCCTGGAGGTCATGCCCGAACTGTCAGCAGGCTATGACATCATCCCGTATGATATTCGTGACGCCTATCGGAACATGTTCGCCTCCCTTTGCGACGCCGATTCACCCACCTGCGTCCTGCTGACCGACAGCAAGTTTGGCGCCGCCTTCTTCGAGCACCGTTACCTGTCCGAACTCATCGGCATTGCATTAGTAGAGGGTTCGGACCTTTACGTCGGCGCCAACGGCCGCATTTGGGCGCGGGCCATGGGCGGTGACTTCGAGGTGGATCTCATCTACCGGCGGGTCGAAGATCTGGAACTGTTCGTACCCGGCCTCACGGACGCCTACCTGGAGCACAAGGTCGTGCTGGTCAATGCGCTCGGCACCGGCGCCGGCGACGACAAGCTGGTATTCCTCTGGGTCCCGGAAATGATTGACCGATACCTGGGCGAAGCGCCCATCCTCGAACAGGCGGTGAGCTACGACCTGCGGTCTGCCGAGAATCGGCAGTACGTGCTGCAAAACCTGGATAAGCTGGTGCTGAAAACTCGCCAGGGGTACGGTGGACTGGGTGTGTTCATCATGCCCGACCTGGGGCTAACCTACCGCAACCGACTGGCGCAACAATTGATCGAGCAGCCCCAGGTATTCATCGCCCAGGAAACCCTGGACTTCTCCCAGCATTTGGTGTTTGATGACTCAATCGCCGAATTCCAGGAACGTTACGTCGACCTGCGCGTGTTCGCCGTGCAGGACGGCAACGGCGAAGTAGCCGTGTTCCCGGGGGGACTCACCAGGGTGTCAGAACCGTCCGGTCGTATCACCAACAACTCATCAGGTGGAGCATGCAAGCCCAGCTGGGTAGTGAGGTAATCGGGCATTCCGTTACCGTGCACTACGCCTACGCCGCTCGGTATCGGTACTCGGACGTAGTGGTGCAGAACGACAACTTCCTGCGGCTGTCCGCCTACTCAGACCGCTATCAGACCGCGGGTCCCTGCTACGTGGGCACCTTGCCGGCCGGTCGCCTGATTACGTATCCCGACCAGCAGGGGAACCAGGTTCATCGCGTACGCATCACCGCTCCACACAACGAATTGATTATTACCGCCGTGGGTGAGGTGCGCCTGTTCCCCGACGCCCCGGACGCCCCCAACGCTCCCCTGGAGCTGGCAGGATACGGCCCGGAGGCGGCGGAATTCCTCTCGCCGTCGGTGCTGGTCAACCCCAGCAGCGTCATGTCCGCCGCGAGGTCTGCCGTCGGCGACGCCGATACGCTGCTGGACACCGTTTGGAACGTGGTGCGCTGGGTGCAGGAAAAAGTTCGCTACCAGAGCGGCTCCACCGCCGTCAATACCACGGCAGCCGACGTGCTGGACTCGATGGTGGGCGTGTGCCAGGACAAAACCCATCTGGCCCTGGGGATGTTGCGCGCCCTGGGCATCCCGTGCCGCTACGTCAGCGGCTTGCTGACCCGACAGCCCGGCGAGACCCACGCCTGGGTGGAATTTCTGCATCCCGACGCGGGCTGGCTGCCGGCCGATCCCACCCGGGGCGTCGTCATCCACACCGGCACCGATTACCTGAAGCTGGCCGTGGGTCGCGACTACTCGGAGGTGCCCCCCGTCACCGGTTCATTCGTCTCCAAAGGAGAGGGCATTCTTGATTTCGCGACCGCAGAGGTCTATTTCGACCGTGATACCATTTCGCTGGTCGACGCGCTGCAACTGATGCAATCCTCCATGGCGTAACCGGGCGTAACCGGGCATAACGAGGCACAACGAGGTTGGTACACACATGGTAGAACCGAGATCCATTTCCTTCGGCGGCGACCGATGGTTGACCGACTCCCGAGTCTACAACCTGATTTGGCTGGGACGATGGCTGGAACGGGCCGACAACATCGCCCGGGTGGTCAACACTTTCGCCCGCATGGCCGTCGACCAGGGCAGCGACATGCCAACCTTTCAACGGTCGTTGAGCAACGCCGCCGCCATCCGCGGCATCGGCATCGACGACTCGGGCGAATCCCTGATGGCGCTATTGAAGGAACACGAGGCGTCGTCCATCTACCACAGCGTCGCCACCGCCCGCAACAACGCCACCCACGTTGGCACCATCGAACTCATCAGGGCAATTACCAGGGTCCTGCTTACGCTGGAGGGCGACGACCTGACGGTTTCCTCCCCCCTGGACGCCCTGCTCCTGACCAACCAAATCCAGGAACGGCTCAACGACGTCTACGGAGTCATCGACGACAGCTGGTTCCACCAGGAAGCCCTGTCGGAAGAGGAAGTGAACCGCCGGTTCGTGCAGCAGTAGGTTCCTGGAACGGCCGGCGGCTGTATGTCCCAGATGCTCCCGTATGGTTCCTGCGGGGAGATGTCCACGTCCGCTATGGAACTCAAGCGGGTATGGGTCCGGCCAGGCCGCCTCGAAGCCCGAGTTCGCGCAGTTCGGTCAGATTGCCCATCTCCGGCGGGATGGTTCCGTACAGACTCCTGCTGATAACGTAACCGCTGGAACAGGCACCCGGGCTGAGTCCCGATTGATTAGGCGTGGGCTCCACGAGTCCGGGCACTTCGTTCAATCTGGATCCCCTCGAACCCCGAACCAATCGACCATCGGACGTTTTCTTCACCAGCGTTCGTGTCTAGGTACCGTCAAATTCAATGGTCTGCAACACGGCGTCGAGACTCCTGGGATGAATCGAAATAACGCTCGAAGTCGTCGAAATAACCCGCCGAACCCTTGACCGGCATATCAGAGGAATACACGATGCGTGCGCCGTTCGGCGGCACACTGGGCGAGTGTTCAATGTTTCAAGCGTCGCTACTCCAACCTTGGGGCAAATCCTGTTAGTTCGTCGTTTTACATCTGCGAAATCTTGGGGACCGACTCGTTTCGGCCCATGGCTCGGCCTTCCCTAAATCACGTCCCGATGGGGATTCATGGATTTCGGGGCGCGACCCATCGGGACCCCAGCTGACCAATTTCGCCTTGAGTCGGCGTTAGGTGGAGATATGGGTTTGGGTCGAAACCGCCCCGGTGACGGCTGCTACTGGGCACACGTTGTACGCGGTTAGGGTTTCAACTCTCGCGCCGCCTCCGGGCGCGCAACCTAACCCGCACGTTCCACCACACGATTAGCGGCGTAATGACGACGGTCGGCAAAACCCAGGGGAGCCACACCGGGTTGAGGTCGACGTTTACCACCGCCACGGCGGTCACGGTGGCGATGGTTCCGGCCAGCATATTGGTGAGGTGTCGCTGGACTCGCTGTACGCCCGGCCGCGACCGTCTCCGCGACTGGCCAAGGTGATGCCAGCCGTCAACCAGGCCGAGCGTCACCGCGATTGCCCCGAAGATGAGCATGGATACCCACTGGCCGTCCCCGGCGCTGCCCAGCACGATTCCGTAGCCCCGCATGGCCAGGCCCGTCAACCCCAGGATTGCGACGGCGCACCAGTCCGCCGGCTGCGGAATCCCACGACGGTTGCGGGCAAACCGCCAGCCGGCGAAGACCAGATAGAAGCTGAACACGGCGATCAGCAGCAGAAACACGCTGGCGCCGAGAATCGCCAACGGCAATGCGGTCACGAATATCACCATCATTGCGATGGCATACACCCGGCCCGACCAGACGTGAAAACGCCGGCCCTTCGCCGCGACCAGCGCGACCAACGCCGCCAGCAGGGCGGCCGACCCGGCCGCGATGTGAATTGAAAGCAGGATCGCGCCGGCCACAAGCTCAGCCCGGATAGGTAGCAGAGTCAAAGAGCCGTTCGGTGTACTGGTGGAGGCCAGGGGATTCGAACCCCTGACCCTCTGCTCCCCGGTCAGTCGTGAGAAGTTTCGAATGGACACCGCGGACCTGGTTGACCAATTCGTACCGGATGGCGAGCATCGAGGGCTGCCGCACCTTCCCACAATGCCGGGCATCCTGAATGTGGACGAAGTCATGCAGCTGGTGAACGCTGCCGGCAACCGGCGAGATCGGGCTCTGATCCCTTTGGAAATGGCAAGGAGTTATTGTGATTCCACGTAATCGCTCGCGTTGGGTAACGCATGGTTTGAGGCAATGCGCTACACCACCCGCCGGATTTTGGCGACAGATTACACGGACTGTTATCCGTAGCGTATTCTAGGGTCTAGCCAAGCGTAGCTCACGTCGATCAGCAGGTTGATCACTACGAAAACCACGCCGTAAAGCAAGACCAGGCTCTGGATTACGGTATAGTCGATTTCGCGGAAGGCTCCCACCATCGCTTTACCCAGACCTGGGACATTGAAGGCCTGTTCCAGGACCACCGAGCCTTCCAGCATGAAGCCGAAGAGGATGCCGGACAGGGTTACTACCGGCAGCATGGAGTTGCGCAGGGCATGACGCCAGACCACCATACTTTCCCGCAGTCCCTTCGCCCGGGCGGTCCGGATGTAGTCCTCGCGGATTACCTCAAGCAGCGTGGAGCGGGTCATGCGGGCGATGTAAGCGGACACCGCGAGCCCCAGCACGATAGCGGGACGCAGCACGATTTGCAGGTTCTGGACGGGGTTATCCCAAATGTCGATGACCCCCAGTGGGGCAGCCCATCCCCACACCAGGAGGAAGAACAGCACCGCCAGCGATGCCAGCCAGAAGCTGGGTATCGCCAAGAAAAGGACGGTGAAGGATCTGGCGAGGTAGTCCGCCATCGAGTTCTGGTGCAGGGCGGACAGGATGCCTACGGGCACTCCAATCGCCCAGGCCAGGATGATGCCAATTATAGCAATCTCTACGGTAATCGGCCCCCGGCGTTTGATCAGGTCGGCGACCGTGTCGCCTCGCCAAAAGGATACGCCCAATTTTCCGGTGGCGATGTCCTTCATCCATTTGCCGTACTGCACCACCAGGGGGTCGCTCAGCCCCAGGTCGGCCTCGATTTTGGCTCGGTCCTCCGACCGGATTAACTCCGGCTCATCGCCGAACATGACCACCACCGGGTCTCCGGGCACCACGCGCATCGCCATGAAGATGACGATGGAAACGCCGATCAGCGTCGGTATGCCGTACACCAACCTGCGCAGGATGTATCCTTGCATCTTGTCCTTTTCTTCCTGGAAAATGACCCGGAGACCGGGCATCTCCTGGACCCGCTAGCGGCCACGCAGTTTCGGGTCAAATGCGTCGCGCACCGCATCGCCAAAGAAGTTGAAGCCCAGCACCACCAGGGTGATGGCGACCCCCGGGAAGACCACCAGCGGCCAGTGCGGTATGAGGACGTTGGCTACGGCGCCCCCCAGCATATTTCCCCAAGTAGAGGTAGGCGGCGGAATCCCTACCCCCAAAAAGCCCAGGGAGGACTCGATTATGATGGCCACCCCCAGATGCGCCGAGGCCAGCACCAGGAAGGGCGCTATGCACTGGGGCGCTATGTGGAGGGACATCATTCGCAGGTTCGACACGCCGATAGCCTGGGCTGCCAGGACATAGTCGGTTTCCTTAATCGACAAGGCTACCGATCGCACCACGCGTACCCCATAAGGAAGACGGGTAACCGCGATGGCGATGATCACGGTCCAAAGGCCCGCCCCAATCCCTACCAGCAGCACCATTGCCAGGACCAGGGAGGGAAACGCCATGAAAACCTCCAGCACCCGTTGACTGATCATGTCGAATCTACCGCCGATGTGGGCGCTGGCAACCCCCCACATGGCGCCAACGGTGGTTCCAAACAATACGGCCAGGGTCGACACCTGCAAAGAGATTCGCCCGCCATACACTACCCGGGTGAAGATGTCCCGGCCGGTATAGTCCGTCCCCAGAAGATGGGACCAGGAAGGGTTTTCCTTGCGCTCGCCAAGGTTTACCTGGTCGGGGTTCTGGACGGTAACCAGGGGAGCCGCGATGGCGAGAAAGGCCACTAACAACAGAATCGCTGCGCCGGCAAAACCCAGCGGGTAGCGCTGGCCAAAAGTGGCGATGTTCCGAACGGACCTCCATACCGGCACCACAACGCCGGTTCGGAGGACTGCGGTCGGTTGTGTTGGTACTTCACTGTACTGTGCCAAATCGCCCCCTATCTGTGCATATGAAGTAATTGGGCCGCCCGTCCAACGGGGTAACGTGGCTGCAACACCCGCGAATACTGACCCACGGATCCTGGCGACAGGCCATAAGGGCTACTGTCCGTAGCGTATTCGAGGGTCTAGCCAGGCGTAACTCACATCGATCAGCAGGTTGATCACCACAAAGACCACGCCGTAAAGCAAGACCAAGTTCTGGATTACGATATAGTCGATGTCAATGAAGGCTTCTACCATCGCTCGGCCCAGACCTGGGACATTGAAGGCCTGCTCCAGGACCACCGAGCCACCCAGCATGAAGCCGAAGAGGACGCCGGACAGGGTTACCACCGGTAGCATCGTGTTGCGGAGGGCATGACGCCAGACCACCACCGTTTCCCCCAGCCCCTTGGCCCGAGCGGTCCGGATGTAGTCCTCGCGGATTACCTCAAGCAGCGTGGAGCGGGTCATGCGGGCGATGTAAGCAGACACCGCCAGCCCCAGCACGAGAGCCGGGCGCAATACGATTTGCAGGTTCTGGATGGGGTCATCCCAGATGTCGATGACCCCCAGGGGGGCGCCCCAACCCCACACCAGAAGGAGCACCAGCATCGCCAGCGATGCCAGCCAGAAGCTGGGTATCGCCAAAAAGAGCACGGTGAAGAACCTGGCGAGGTAGTCCGCCACCGAGTTTTGATGCAGGGCCGATAGTATCCCTACCGGCACTCCCACCACCCAGGCCAGGATGATCGCCAATACGGCAATCTCTACGGTGAGCGGGCCCCGGCGTTTGATCAGGTCGGCGACAGTGTCACCTCTCCAGAAGGAGACGCCCAATTTGCCGGTGCCGATGTCCTTCATCCAGTTGCCGTACTGCACCACCAGGGGGTCGCTCAGCCCCAGGTCGGCCTCAATTTTGGCCCGGTCTTCCGGCCGGATTAGCTCCGGCTCATCGCCAAACATAACCACCACCGGGTCTCCGGGCACCACCCGCATCGCCAGAAAGATGATAATGGAAACGCCAATTACCGTGGGGATGGCGTACAGTAACCTGCGAAGAATGTATCCTTGCATCTTACCCCGCTCTTCTAAAGTCCCCTCTCCCTTGATGGGAGAGGGCTAGGGTGAGGGTGAAAACCTCTAACTGGCATTGGATGTTATTGCACCTGATCCATCCACCATATCTCCCGGCGCATTCCGTCCCAGAAGTTGCCTCCTTTGGTAGCCGTCGCCCCCGGATGCACGTAGTCCCACCATGCTAATCCGACGACGAGATTGCCAAACGTGATAAAGGGCAAGTCCTCATCGAGAATCTCGGCTCCCCGGAAGACCAGCGCTTTATACTCCTCCGGATCAGACGTGCGCGCCGCCTGAGCCAGGATCTCATCGAACTCCGGGTTAGAATAGTTATTGTAGTTTCTGCCGCCCCCGGTCTTCCAACCGGTGGCCCAGTAGTCCCCTACGTGCGGGATAACGACGCCCATAGCGATGGGAGACAGGTCCCAGTGGCCTCGGTCCATCTCCTCATACCATACTCCTGAGGCGACCAGCCGGATTTCGGTGCCAATATTCAGATGCCGTTGCAGCAAGTCCTGGACGATAGGCCCCCATTCCACGGCGAAGGATATAGTTTCCCTGACTATAAGGTCCAAACCTTCGACGCCGTCTCCATACCCAGCCTCTTGCATCAGCCGCTGGGCCTCCGCTATGTCTGCATCGGTGGGGGTGCGATAGCCGGGCTGGTCCTTTACCGTAGGCCAATACTCGCCAAAGAGTGGATCAGTGCGCAGAATCCACCCCTGTGGGTACATGAGCGTGAGTTCACCGATGGCATCAAGCAGGGCTTGTTTGTCCAGAACAAGGTTGATCGCTCGGCGCACCCTGGGATCGTCGAAAGGCTTTTTGTGTACGTTGATATACATCCCCGAACGCACCACCGGGGTGATTTCGGATGTGACTAAGCCAGCGGTACCCAAGGCCTTCTCAGCGGAAACCGGGTCGATTCCCCAGCAAAAGTCCACCGTGTTGGCCAAACACGCCGCCCCGGTCTTGGGGCCGAGGTCAAGGTGAAAGGCGTGCATTTCATCAAGGTACGGCAGGTCGGGGTTCCAGTAATCTTCGAACTTGACCATCCGGCGGACGATTCCGGGCTCGAGGCTCTCGTGCTTGAACGGGCCGGTGCCCGGGTAGTCGGGCACTCGCCGCAGGTCGTAGTTGTTGTCCTCCAGGGTCTGTTTGCGCACGATTGCGTTGAATCCGGCGGCAAAAGCGCGGAGCAGAAAACCCCGGGGCTCCGCAAGGCGGAACTCGACTGTGTATGGGTCAATGACCAGGATCTCCGTCACGGGCTCGAAGAGAGTCTGCCGGGGGCTTAGCACCCCTTCCCGGGGGAAGATAATCTGGGTGAAGGTGGCCGCCACGTCGTCGGCGGTCAATAGAGCTCCGTCGTGGAACTTCACCCCCTCCCGGATGAAGAAGGTGTAAGTCAACCCGTCGTCCGACACCTCCCAGCCTGTCGCCAAGTCTGGGATTATCTCCTCCCAACCAATCGGATCCAACTGCACCAGGAGGTCATACATGGGCCTTTGCGGTCCCATATTGGCAATGCTATTGGTCTGGTGCAGATCATAAAGCGTCGAGCTCGCTATGCCGCCCCACTTCAGAGTGCCGCCGTGCTTGGCGTCAGACTCCATCGCCCGCAGGATTCCGGCATCCTGTGCCACCATTGCCGGGGCAGCCGTAGGGACCGGCGTATCCTGCTCCGCGGAGGCGGCCGGCGGCGATACAGGTTCAGACTCCGCGGGGACCGGCGGCGCCGCTGTTCCTCCACAGGCGATCAGGAATATCAGGGAGCATAAACAAGAGGTCAAAATTAGGGTTTTTGAGCCAGGATTCAAACGCCGTATCATGATTCCATCCTCCCATGGTGCGTCGGGACAGACCCTGCGGTTATGAATAGTGCAGTGTCGCAAGATTGGCTCTTCATTTCGGCTTCCACGGTGGACCGGGGCTAACTATATCTACTTTCGTTGAAAACATCGATGCATAAGGATTTGTCGATTGTACCGCGCTAAATTATCGTAAGTAAAGACGAAAAACGTTATATTTTCGTCAGTGCAATATCGGAAACGATAATAGCAATGATAACGCCGATAGCGACGGCGGCGACGGGGACGATCGTCACGGCGTGGCAGCAACCAGGATCGACGAATATCTCTTTCGCCATCACATGCCGATCAGCAGTGGCCCACGACGACGGCTGCTTTGCGCACTCTTTCCGCTGTCGCCGCCGGACGAAAACGGCTGCGCGGCATCACGGATACGCACCTGCATCAAGGAACGCGTTGTTGTACGGTATCGTTGCGGTAGCTGAGCACGTACCATCCCAAGATGATTGCAGACCTTCCGCGATGGCTCTGGAGACAGCGGGACGCTGTTCCGCGTCACTACGCTGGGGCCGACTTTGGTAAATTCATGGCCAGCGCGAACAACGTCGGCCCCGGGCGGGGCGAGATAAGGTACCCTCTGGCGGCGGTCGGCAGGTCAATCAACCCAGGCGGCAGATCGACGCAATTAGGCAGATCCGCGTCGTCCTTATTATCACCGTTGCCAACGTGTCCGTTTGTTTCCGCCGGCGGATTGGCCGTGGGCGCCACGCTGAAATCCCGATCTTGCTGACTCCAGAGGGCAGGTCGTTTACTATCGCCCGATTCAGGGAGTCAAGTGGCCGTTTCGTGTCCACCCCAAACGTATCTCCGCCCTCGTCACCAGGGTCAGAAGTCCCGATTTAGCCTGGTGGAGGCTAGGGGATTCGAACCCCTGACCCCCTGCTTGCAAAGCAGGTGCTCTCCCACTGAGCTAAGCCCCCTTTACGACGTCTCCGATTATAGCAGTCGCGGCTCTCCCCAACCGTCCGACGGGCGGCTTCGTTTTACATCCCGCCAGGCAGCGGGTATCATACGGCCAGCAATTTTCGCGGTGTTAATCCGTGTGTTAACCTGCCCCAATTCCCCAGCATAAGGAGCCCCATCATGCGAGGAGTAGCCATCGTTTCCCCCGTCCGCACCGCCGTCGGCGGCTTCGGCGGATCCCTGCGCGACGTCTCCGCCGCCGAGCTGGCGTCCACCGTCATCCAGGCCGCTCTCGAGCGCAGCGGCGTTGACCCCTCGGTCGTCGATGACGTTATCCTCGGACACGGTTACCCCTCGGGCGAGAACCCGGCCATCGGTCGACTGGCCAGCCTCAAGGCCGGCTTGCCCATCGAGGTGCCCGGTTACCAGCTGGACCGCCGCTGCTCCTCCGGTTTGCAGGCCATCCTCAACGCCTCGATGCTGGTGCAGACCGACAACGCCGACGTGGTGATCGCCGGGGGCGTGGAGAGCATGAGCAACGCCGAGTTTTACAACAACGAGTCCCGCTGGGGCGCCCGTTTCGGTTCCGTAACCTTCCACGACCGCCTGGAGCGAGCTCGCGCCACCATTTCGCCGGACGAAGTAATCGGCCCCATCCCTGGCGGCATGATCGAGACTGCGGAGAACCTGGCCCGCCAGTACGAAATTCCCCGGGAGGAGCAGGACGAATACGCCCTTCGCAGCCACCAGCGCGCCATCGCCGCACGCGACTCCGGCAAGTTCGGCAACGAGATTGTCCCGGTGAGCATTCCCCAGCGGCGCGGCGACCCCAAGATTTTCGATACCGACGAAGGCCCCCGCTCCGATACCACCATGGAAATCCTGGGCCGCCTGCGCCCGGTGATGCGCGACGGCTGCGTCACCGCCGGCAACGCCAGCAGCCAGAACGACGCCGCTTCGGTGTGCCTGGTGGTCGCCGAGGACAAGCTGGAAGAGCTGGGCCTGACTCCGATGGCCTACCTGCGTGGCTGGGCCGTCACCGGCTGCCATCCCGCCACCATGGGCATCGGTCCGGTGTCCGCTGTCAACAAGGTGATGAATAAAATCGGCCTGACCCTGGGCGACATGGACCTCATCGAGCTCAACGAAGCCTTCGCCGCCCAGGTGCTGGCGGTGCTCCGCGAGTGGAAACTCCCCCACGAGGACCACCTGAACGTCAACGGTTCCGGCATCTCCCTCGGTCACCCCATCGCCGCCACCGGCGCCCGCATCCTCACCACCATGCTCCACGAGATGGAGCGGCAGGACGCCCAATGGGGCCTGGAAACCATGTGCGTCGGCGGGGGGCAGGGCGTGGCCGCCGTCTTCGAGCGTCGGTAGTTTCCTGTGATCACCCTCAGTTTGCGAGGCCGATGATGACAACCCATCGGGACGTTGCATCCGAACCGGGCGGCAATCGGCGCCGGGCGTCCAAACCGCCGTTGCCCGACCCGCCCAAAAAGCCGGATATGCAACAATTCAACCACTATCACCGTGCCGCCATCGGAAACACCCTCTATCGCCACTTCTCCCACCGGGCCGATGTGCTGGTGAGCGGCGAAGGCTACCTGTGCTTTGAGAGGAGCCAGATACGCTCCGGCTGGCTGGAGCCCGACCTGGTAGTGGCTTTTAGCGTTGACCCCGACGCCATCGAAGATAACAACGGTTACGAAATTGATGACGTGGGCAAATCGCCGGAGTTCGTGTTGGAAGTTGCCTCGCAGCAAACCGGACGGCGCGATTACACGGTCAAGCGCGACGGTTATGCCGGCTTCGGCGTGGGCGAATACTGGCGTTTTGACTATACTGGCGGACAATACCACGACGCCCCGCTGGCCGGCGATTTTCTGGTCGATGGCCGCTACGAACCTGCCCCGCTGGCCGACGACCGCCCCGGAAAAATGTACGGGATGCTTTCCGGTTACAGCGCGGCGCTGGACCTGTTCCTGTGTTGGGACGATGGCAAACTGCGCTTTTATGACTCGAATACGGACGACTTTCTGTTGGATCCGTCCGAATTGCAGGCGGCCCTGGTAGCCGCCGAAGATCAGCGGGACGCCGCCCGAGCCGACCGGGATGCAATCCAGGCGGAACGGGATGCCGCCAATGAGCGGATTCGGCAGCTTGAGGCGCGGCTGAGGGACAATAAACAGGGCGTCTGATGGCAACAACCTACTAGAAAATCATCCCTGAGCAGGCCGACCTCATCAGCAACGCGCCCACCGCCCGGCGAGGCCCTCGTTAGAAAGACCAAACCGTAACCGAGTAATCTGAATGTAAACAGGCCCTAGTCAGATTATCCATCGACCGGAAAAGGGAGCAAATCACATGGCCAGCAGACAAGAAGTAGCAGACGTTCTGGTCATTGGCGCCGGCGCCTCCGGAGCCGCCTTCACCTGGAGCCTCACCGAGGCCGGCGTAAAGGTAGTTTGCCTGGAGCAGGGCGGTTGGGTCTCGCCGACGGCCTTCCCGGTCAACGAGCCCCAGGCCCAGCTGCACTGGCAAACCGATTTTCACCCCAACCCCAACTTCAGGGGGCTGCCGGAGGATTATCCGGTAAACGAAGACGACACACCCATCGCACCTTATATGTACAACGCGGTGGGCGGCAGCACCATCCACTGGGGCTCCCACTTCCCGCGCTTCCATCCCTCTGATTTTCGCCTGAAGTCCCTGGACGGTGTGGCCGACGACTGGCCCATGGACTACTTCGAGCTGGAACCCTACTACGACCTGAACGACCGGATGCACGGCGTCAGCGGCCTGCAGGGCGACCCGGCCTATCCGCCCAAACCCGTGCGTCCCACACCGCCACTGCCCATCGGCCGGGGCGGAGAACTGCTGGGCGAGGCCTTCAACAAGCTGGGTTGGCACTGGTGGTCGTCGGACAACGCGGTGCATTCCACCTCCTGGGATGGCCGGCCGGCTGACGTCGGCGAATACCTGCGCTCGCCATCGGGCAGCGACATCATCTTCTGGCCCAAGGCGCTCCGGCAGGGCGCCCGTCTGATCACCCACGCCCGCGTGCGCGAGATCCTGGTGGACGACGCCGGGCGCGCCACCGGCGCTGCCTATTACGACCGCCACGGCGAATTGCAGGCCCAGTACGCCAAGGTCGTGGTGCTGGCGTGCAACGGCATCGGCACGTCCCGCCTGCTGCTCAACTCCCGCAGCAGACTGTTCCCCGACGGCCTGGCCAACAGCAGCGGGCAGGTGGGCCGCAACCTGATGCACCACCCCTGCGGCTACGTCCTCGGCCTGTTTGACGAGGACCTGGGCCCCGACTGGGGGCCGCGGGGCTCTTCGATGCTGAGCCAGGAATTTTACGAAACCGACCTGCGCCGCGGATTCGCGCGCGGTTACGACATGCAGATCTCCAACGTTGGCGGCGCGCCCCTGCAAATTGCGCTCGGCGGCCTGGTCGGGGAGACCGTGCCGTGGGGCGACGGTCATCACCGGGACTTCGCGGAACGGTTCCACCGGCAGATGGGCATCGTCGTCATGTCTGAGGACCTGCCCGAGGAGCACAACCGGGTCACGCTGGACCCCAACCTCACCGACGCCCACGGCATCCCCGCGCCCAAGATTGACTACACGGTCAGCGACAACACCTGGGCCATCCTGGACCACGGCATCGCCCGGGCCAACGAAGCGCTGGAGGCTGCCGGAGCCACCCGGATAGTGTCTTCCCGGCTGCGCCGCAACGCCGGCTGGCACCTGCTCGGCACCGCCCGCATGGGCGCCGACCCGGACACCTCGGTGGTGGATCGCTGGGGCCGCGCCCACGACGTGCCCAACCTGTTCATCATCGACGGCAGCATCTTCACCACCGGCGCCTGCATAAACCCCACCACCACCATCCAGGCCCTGGCCCTGCGAACCGCCGACTACCTGAAGGGAGAGGGTTCGTCCGCCATAGCGTAACTCCCCTGACCGCAACCCTCTCCCGGTGGGAGAGGGGCGTCAAAATTGGCTTATCATCTGATCCGTGCATCCCGGCCCCTTACCACCGTTCGTCGCCCATGCCGGGGTGGTTCGCCCTCCTCAGGGGAGCGGGATAGCGTGAGGGGAGAATTCAGGAGGACTCCATGCCCAAAGTTGTTCATTTCGAGTTGCCATTCGACGATGCTGACCGCGCCAACAAGTTTTACGCCGACGTGTTCGGTTGGGAGTCCAGCAAGTTCGGACCCGAGGAATATTACCTGCAACAAACCGGCGGCGACGATGAACCCTACGGCATTGGAGGGGCGTTGATCGAACGGGCCGCCGCCCTGAACCGCGGCGGCACCCTCATTGTGCTGGGCGTCGACGACCTGGATGCCTACCTCGGCAAGGTGACCGCAGCCGGCGCCGAAATCGTGACCCCTCGCACCGCAATACCCGGCGTCGGCTACTTCGCCAACTTTCGCGATACCGAAGGCAACGTGGTCGGGATGTTCGAAGACGACAACGGCGCCGCGTGATCCCGATGACCGCCCGCATCGAGATACCATCTTCGGAGATTGCCGAGTTCTGCCAGCGCAACCGGGTCCGGCGGCTGGCGCTGTTCGGCTCGGTAATCCGCGATGACTTTACACCACAAAGCGACGTGGACGTGCTGGTGGAGTTTGAACCGGATTACGCTGCCGGGTTCGTTTTCTTCCAAATGCGGCGCGAGTTGACGGCAATGTTGGGCCGGGAGGTGGATATGCACACGGCAGCCTCCCTGAGCCCATACTTCCGCCAGGAAGTGCTGGACGAAGCAGAGGAAGTCTATGTCGCGCCGTGACCCCATGGTGGCCGTACAGCAAATGCGGGACAACGCGCGGCACGTCCTGACCACCATGCAAGGCCGTTCCAGGACTGACCTTGATGTTGATCCTCTGCTGGAAGCGGCCCTCATCAGGTGGATGGAAGTAATCGGCGAGGCCGCCCGGCGGATTCCCAACGAATTTCGCGCGCGCTACCCACACGTTCCGTGGCAGGACACGACCGACCTACGTAACGTGCTCATTCACGACTACGACACGGTTGACTTGGACGAGCTGTGGCGGATCATTCAGGAGCATCTCCCACCATTGGCGCTACAACTGCAGGCCATCATCGACGAAAACCTGCCGGCGGTCTGACCCGCCGGTTTGCAAGGAGGGTGCATCATGGGCCGAGTGGATGGCAAGGTAGTTTTGATAAGCGGCGGCGCCCGCGGCATGGGCGCCGAGGAAGTCGGTCTGTTCGCCCGGGAAGGCGCCAGGGTCGTGTTCGGCGACATCCTCGACGACCTGGGCCGACAGGTGGAAGCCGACCAGCGCGCCCAGGGTCACGACGTCGCTTACGCCCACCTGGACGTTACCAGCGAAGCCGACTGGCAGGGCATCGTTGCCCTGGCCGAGGAGCGCTACGGGAAGCTGGATGCGCTGGTCAACAACGCCGGCATCAGCATCTCGGTGGAGGGCGGCGCCCGCAACATCCCCCTGGAAGAGACCACGGAAGAGCAGTGGGACCGGGTGATGGACGTCAACTCCAAGGGCGTTTTCCTGGGCACCAAATCCGCGATACCCGCCATGCGTCGGGCCGGCGGCGGCTCCATCGTCAACATCTCGTCCATCGCCGGCCTGTCCGGCGCCTGGTCGCGATCACATCCGTACAACGCATCCAAGGGCGCGGTACGCCTGTTCACCAAGGCCACCGCCATCCAGCACGCCGCCGAGGGGATCCGCGCCAACTCGGTGCACCCGGGGCCCATCATGACGCCGATGAGCGCGTCCACCTACGACGACCCGGAGGTGGCGGCCCAGCGACTGGCCCTGGTGCCCCTGGGCCGGCGCGCGCATCCCATCGAGGTGGCCTACGGAGTCCTCTACCTGGCTTCCGACGAGGCGTCCTTCGTAACCGGCGCCGAACTGGTTATCGACGGCGGCTGCGTCGCCCAGTAAGATTAGGCAGCGCCATCGATCGATCACCACCCTCGGTATCAATCACAGGCTGTAACAATCACAGGCTGTAACAATCACAAACCGCTAGGAGGAAACCATGCCTGACAATTTTGGACAAGGCGATTTTCAATACACGTTCGTCGCAGACTGGATCAAACTGCCCGACGGGATGCGCCTGCTGGAATGCCCCGGCGTCGCCGTTGACGGCGAGGATCGGGTGTTCATCCTGACCCGAGGCGAGCATCCCATCATGGTCTTCGACAAGGATGGAAACTACCAGCGTTCATTCGGCGAGGGCCATTTCAGCGAGAACCGCACCCACGGCCTGTATTACAGCGCCGCCGACGACTCCCTGCTGGTCGCCGACGATGGCATCCATACCATCCAGAAGTTCAGCGTGACCGGCGAGAAACTGATGGAGATTGGCGAGAGGAACCACCCGGCTCCCCGCTGGAGCGGCCAGCCCTTCAACCGCCCCACCTCTGCGGCCATCCGCCCCAGCAACGGCGACATCTACGTCTCCGACGGCTACGGCAACTCCCGCATCCACGTCTACACCGCCGAGGGAGGCTACAAGTTCTCCTGGGGCGAGCCGGGCATCGACGCCAGCCAGTTCATCCGACCCCACAACATCGCCTTCGACGAGGACGAGCGGGTCTACGTGGTCGACCGGGAAGCGCACCGTATCCAGCTATTCGACACCGAGGGCAACTTCCTGACCATGTGGAACAACATCCACCGGCCCGACGCCATGGTCTACTGGAACGGCCACATCTACGTTGGCGAGCTCAACGGCATGGGTGGCGTGGACGACGCTCCCGGCCTGGGCCACCGCGTCACGGTTTACGACCGGGACGGTGAACGTGTTAGCATGTTCGGTTCCTCCGCTGAGGGCGAGGGCGCTGGCGAGTTCATCGCCCCCCACGGCATCGCCGTGGACAGCACCGGCGCCGTATACGTTTCCGAGGTGTCCTACACCATCCGGGGCAGCCACATGGACCCGCCGCGGGAACTCCGCAGTTTCTCCAAGTACGCCCGGGTGTAACGAGCAGTTTCGCACCGCAACCACCCCCGCCGGAGCCGCTGCGTACTTTCGTAGCCAATCCCCCTCACCCCAACCCTCTCCCACCGGGGGAGAGGGTGAGTTGCCCATCGCCGGGCCACCCTCTCCCTTGATGGGAGAGGGTTAGGGTGAGGGTGGAATTCTCCGTTAAACCAACCAAATCGATGCAGGCAGGTAAATCCATTGACCACCTTTACCGACACCACGATCACCGACTGGGATGACGTATTCGGCGCGATTGAGCGTTGTTACGAACTGGGCTGGACCGACGGCCTGCCCGTGATCCCGCCCACGGCCGAACGCGTCGCCGAATTCATCGGGCATGCCGGGCGCGCTGCCGACGAGGTAATCGGCGAGCTGCCCGAGCGCCGGAGGGTGATTACCGTCGAGAAGGCCGCCGCCAACTCGGTGATGGCCGGCTGCCTGCCAGAGTACTTCCCCGTCGTGCTCACCGCCACCGAGGCCATGCTGGACCCGACCTTCAACCTGGTGGGTCCTTCCTCCAGCATGGGCGGCGCGGCGGTGCTGTGCATCGTCAACGGCCCCATCGTCCAGCAGATCGGCATGAACGCCCGCAACAACCTGTTCGGGCCCGGCAACCGGGCTAACGGCACCATCGGGCGCTCCATCCGCCTCATCCTGATGAACGCCTGCGCCGCAATCCCGGGGCTCTTCGACCGCAGCGTCATCGGACACCCCGGCAAGTACACCTATTGCATCGCCGAGGCGGAGAGCGAAACCCACTGGACGCCGCTGCACGTGGAGCGGGGCTTCGACGAATCTGACAGCACCGTCACCGTGTTCGCCGGCGAAAGCCCCCGCCAGACCCGCGCCGTGGGCCGTCCGGAAGCCATTCTCTTCGCGCTGGCCGACGTGGCGTCGTCCCTGGGCACCTCAATGTCCACCTCCGGTTCGGTGGGCGACGTGTCGGTGGGCATTCGCCAGGGACAGATCGTGGTCACCTTTGCCGGCAACAGCGGTTTGTGGCAGGACTGGACGAAGGCCGACATCCGGTCCTACCTGCACGCCAACATTCACCGCTCGGTAGCCGACCTGAAGCGCGGCCTGGTGCTGCGCGGCGACGTGGAGCCGGGCGACGAGTCCACCATGATCCCGCTGATACCGGAGCCCGAGGACATCCTGGTCGTGTTCGCCGGCGGCGAGGAATCAAACATGTCGTCGGTGATACCCAGTTGGGGGCCAAAGATCGGCTCCACGGCGGTTACCAAAGTCGTCCGGATGCCGTAAGTCGTTGCCTGTGTCATTGCGAGGAGCGAAGCGACGTGGCAATCTCGACTGCGTTAGTACGGTCTTCCCCCTCCGGGCGCCTTTGCATACTTCCAGTTAGGGTGCCGCCCGGATCCCAGAGCGGCGTTATTGTTACGTCCGTCGTGCCTGCGCTGAGATTGCCACGTCGCTGCGCTCCTCGCAATGACAGTTGCGTGAAAGCCCCGTCCAGGAACGGGCCAGAGCGAGGGTGGAATCCGCCCCCCGGATAGCAATCCGCCCCTCAAACTGGTATAACAACCCAACACACCCCAACCCGTGGAGGGATGAACATGGCAACCCGGGAGTACACGCTGGTCAATCCGACCACCGAGCCCATCATCGCGCCCTTCGACGGCGCGCCGCGCCTGCCCTCGCTGGCCGGCACCCGCCTGGGCCTTATTGACGACAGCAAGCGCAACGCCGACGTATTGCTGGAAGAGCTGGCCGAAGTGCTGCGAAACCGCTACGAAATACGCGAGGTGCGTTGGCTCCGCAAGCCCAGCGCCTCCCGTCCCGCCGACCCCGAGGAGCTGGAGGAGCTGGTAGCCAGCGTCGATTCCGTGGTGGTGGCCATCGGAGATTGAGGGAGCTGCAGCGCGTGCAGTGTGCACGACGGAATCCACGTTGAGAAGGCCGGCCTCCCCTCTGCCACCATTTGCACCGACCGGTTCATCCCCACCGCCAACGCCATGGCCAGGATGTGGGGCGCGGAGGACTACCCGACCATCTTCACCCAGCATCCCATCGAGAACCTGGACCGTCCCGCCCTGCGCGAACGCGCCGAGGGCCTGGCCTCCGAGGTAGTGGCCATCCTGACCGGCGGATAGAATACCCGGACGTAAAACCGCACAGTGCGCCGGGGTGTCTGCAAATGGAAATTGTTAGTGCTGTCAAGGAAGTTGCAATTATCCTATTCGTGATTGCGGCGATTATTCTGTGCACAGCGGTGACGGTAGGCATAATAAAGCTGTTTCCATCATTTCGGCGCACGCAGCACAATTTGGAAAAAACAACGGCGGCAACCGGCAAAATAGCTGAAGATTTTGCTGCGGTGTCCGAAACCATTGCCTCCAACTTGGCTGAGACTGCTGATAACGCTATGACAATATCCGTCAACGTTACCAAGATTACCGGAGATTTTGCAGGGGTATCTGATGACGTGGCTCAGAACATTGCCGCGACGGGGCATAACGCCACTGAATCATCCAAGCACATACTAGAAGCAGCTGAAGATTTTGCTGCGGTGTCCGAAACCATTGCCTCTAACTTGGCTGAGACTGCTGGTAATGCCATGACAATGTCAGTCAACGTTGCCAAGACTACCGGAGATTTTGCAAGGGTATCTGATGACGTGGCGCAGAACATTGCCGCGACGGCGCATAACGCCACTGAATCATCCAAGCACATACTAGTAGCCTAACAGCTTTGAACTGACGGATAATGAGGTGAATTAAAGGAGCTAAAGAATAAGGTGCGGGGAGTGAGTGATGGAGAAGAAGTACAGGGTCAAACTGAGCGTGGAGGAGCGGCAGGAATTGAAGGCAATGGTAACGAGAGGGCGGGCGGCGGCCTACCGGCAGACCCACGCCCGCATCCTGCTGTTGAGTGATGAGGGGCAAGGGGACGGGGTGATGAAGGACGGGGATATCGCCCGGTCCCTCCAAGTTGGCCGGGCGACGGTGGAACGGGTGCGCCGCCGCTGCGTGGCAGAGGGTCTGGAGCGGGCCTTGGGGCGCAAGGAGCAACTGAACCGGAGGCAGAAGCGGTTGGACGGTCAGGGGGAAGCCCATCTGATTGCCCTGGCCTGCGGAGAACCGCCCGAGGGCCGGGCTGGTTGGACGCTGAAGTTGTTGGCAGAGCGGTTGGTAGAACGGGAGATAGTGGAGAGCATCAGCCCTGAAACGGTGCGCCAGACGCTCAAAAAAACGAACTCAAGCCTTGGCTGAAAGAATGCTGGTGCATCCCGCCCCAGGCCAGCGCCGAGTTCGTGTGCGCTATGGAAGACGTGCTGGAGGTCTATCATCGCTCCTATGGAGACAACGAAGTGCTGGTGTGCCTGGACGAGACCAGCAAGCAGCAGGTAAGCGAGACCCGTCAGCCCCGCCCGTCGCGGCCTGGGGCGGCCCAGACCTACGATTACGAATACCAGCGCAACGGGGTGAGCAACCTGTTCATGTTGTTCGCGCCGCTGGAGGGGTGGCGCCGGGTGGAAGTGACGGACCGGCGTACCAAAGTAGATTGGGCGCGGGTGGTCAAGCAACTGATGGACGAGGACTACCCGGACAAAGACCGGATCGTGCTGGTGATGGACAATTTGAACACCCATCATCCAGCCTCGCTGTACGAGGCGTTCGAGCCGGCGGAAGCGCGGCGCATCGCCGAACGTCTGGAGATTCACTACACGCCCAAGCATGGCAGTTGGCTGAACATGGCCGAGATCGAAATCGGGGTGATGGTCCGCCAATGCCTGGACCGGCGCATACCGGACCAAAGCGTCCTGCGGCGGGAGGTGGCAGCGTGGCAGCAGCAGCGCAACCAGGACGCAATACGGGTGCATTGGCGCTGCACCACCGCGGACGCCCGCATCAAATTGAAGTCCTTGTATCCATCAATTCAAAGATGTTGAACTACTAGTAGACCAACATTCTTGAAATGATGGGTGTGGAATGCCAGATTGCTCGACGATAGCCTCCATAAAGCCCTGTATGGCCGGGGAAAGGCCCTGTACCAATCAACCCATCATTACAAAGATTTCGGACTACTAGTAGTCCAACTGCTTTGAAATGATGGATTGCTTTTCCAGCCGGGTTCTCGGCCTGATGCTTGTCTACGTAATCCCACCAACCGAATTACCCATCATTACAAAGATTTCGCACCACTAGTGGTCCGAAATCTTTGAAATGATGAGTTGCTGGCTTCGTCCTGGTTCTCCAGCGAAGTCGGTCTAAAGCAAGGCGTGAAGACG
Source organism: Dehalococcoidia bacterium (assembly GCA_965220105.1). Classification (GTDB taxonomy): domain Bacteria; phylum Chloroflexota; class Dehalococcoidia; order Lucifugimonadales; family UBA3495; genus Bin87. Next base: position 2,799,270 of record OZ244811.1, read on the forward strand.
GATTCCCATCATTTCAAAGCGGTTGGTCTACTAGAAGCAACTGAAAATATTGCTGCCATAGCATCGTTGGACGTTCGCGGCATAGCTATCGCGTTCGCGAGGGGAAATATTAAATCTTTGAGAGACATGGCGCAGTTTGTAGGCGAGCGTGGTTGGTCCTTGGCAAGGTCCTTTGTCCGTCGGGGTAGTGGATAGCCGAGCCTTGAGTATGTTACCGCCCCGCGTCAGCATCCCGCAGGTCGGGCGGCAGCAGGTTGGGTATGCCGTCGGTGATTGGGTAGCGTTCGTCGCACGGGGCGCAGATGAGCCATCCGGACAACACCTCGCCGGGGATGACGGCGTCATCGCCGGCCACCGAGTCGGCTTGCAGCGTTAACGCCCCCTTGCACACCGGGCAGGCGATGATGTCCAGCAATTCGGTCCTCACGTGTTCTCCTTCCTGACCGTCAGTCGGCCAGGCCCCGCTCGAACAGCCAGCCCAGCACGTCGGCCAGCCCAATAACGATAACGCCCGCCACCGTCAACATAGTCGGGCCGGTGAGCCCGGCCCGCGCCCGACGCCACACGGCGGGCGTTGCCGGCTCTCCAGCGACCACCGCGCCGCCGCTGCGCCGGCGGGGCAGCAGCCAGGCGATGGCAAAAGCGTACACCGCCAACGCGATTTTGGCGATGAGCACGCCCACATAGCCCAGGCTGGCAGCGTCCGACGTCAGCCGACTCACCGCCAGGATGACTCCGCTGACTATCAGCACCCCGATGGCCGTGGCGACGATAGGACGAAACTCGGCAGCCAACGCCCGCCCGACCACACCGCCAGTGTCCGCCGAACGCAATGCCGGCCGGCCGGCGAACAGCAAAAAGAGGCTGCCGCCAATCCACGTAACCGCCGCCAGCGCGTGCGCCCACCGTATGATGAGCAGGATAATATCCAGACCCAGCATCGCCGACGTTCCTATCCCAGCAAGTCTGCCAGGATGCCGTCCAGGCGGTCGGCGTCCATCCGGCTGATTTCCTGGCGCGCCACCCGACCGGCCTGGTCTATGAAATATGTCGTCGGGAAATATTCGACGGCGTATTCCTGGGCGACCATCGCCCGCACATCAGTTGCGAAGTCAAAGGTCAGCCCAAACTCGTCAACAAACTGGCGGGCCTCTATCTCGGTGTCGAACCCCTGCGGCACGAACAGCCCGATGAACTTCACCCTTCGTCCTTCGTACTGCTCCCAAACGTCCTGAAACGCCGGCATCTCATCGCGGCAAGGCGGGCAGGACGGGTACCAGAAGTTGATGACCACCACGTTGCCCCGCTGTTCAGACAATGTGAAATTATCGCCGGTGAACGTAGTCAAAGCGAAATCGGCGGCCGGCTGCCCCGGCGTGCAGGCCGTAGCGACCAGCAACAGCGCCGCCGACGCGGTCAACAGAACGACCAGTCGTAACTTGAACCTCGAGTTGTTTGAGATGAATAGCATGAGGGCTGCTTCGGCGGCCAAACCCTAGCGGCGGCGACCCATTGTAGGTTTGGCGAAAGCCGTGGTCAATCAATCCCCTCCCCCACGCTTACCCACTTTAATCTGTCATTGCGAGGAGCACAGCGACGTGGCAATCTCGATGAAGTTGAACACACGTCAGCGAACCGCCGTTGCTACGACGACGAGATTGCCACGCTACGCTCGCAATGACAAAGTGAGTACGCATAAGACCCCCTCTCCCTTGATGGGAGAGGGTTGGGGTGAGGGTGAAAGCCGTCCCCGCCATCATCGTGGGTAGAATCCTCTTCGCATAGACAAATCAAACTCGGTAGGGGCGCGGGCATCTCCAACTTGACGGCAATCCTGCCGCCGCTACAATCGTAGGCGCCGTCCAACCGGACTGCCACCCGGCCTCGTTGAGCGCGGCCAACTCACCCGTACCAACCGGGAGGTACTGTGATGCGTTTGGAAAACAAGGTCGCCCTGATCAGCGGCGGCTCCCGCGGCCAGGGCGCCGCCGAAGCCCGACTCTTCGCCAGCGAAGGCTGCAAGGTCGTGATTGCCGACGTGCTGGAAGACGAGGGACGTCAGCTGGAGGCCGAGATCAACGAGACCGGCGGGGAGTGCGTCTTCGTCAAGCTTGACGTCACCAGCGAGGACGAGTGGAACGCCGCCGTGAATACCGCCGTGGAGCGGTTCGGCAAGTTGGACATCCTGGTCAATAACGCCGGCATCTACCGGCAGGTTGGCATCGAAGATACCAGCGAGGAGCTATGGGACACCATCTTCGACATCAACGCCAAGGGCGTGTTCCTGGGTACCAAGGCGGCCATCCCCGAGCTGCGTAAGGCCGGCGGCGGTTCCATCATCAACATTTCCAGCGTGGCCGGACTCGTCGGCAGCTGGCGGGCGCCGGCCTACGGAGCGACCAAGGGGGCGGTGCGCCTGTTCACCAAGTCCACCGCCATCCAGTACGCCGCCGAGGGCATCCGCTGCAACTCGGTGCACCCGGGCATCATCGAAACGCCGATGACCACGCCCACGCTGTTGCGGAACGACGCGGCCCGCCAGGCGTCACTGGACCGCACGCCAATTGGACGCATCGGAGAGGCTCAGGACGTGGCCTACGGTGTGCTGTTCCTGGCCTCCGACGAATCGTCCTTCATGACCGGCAGCGAGCTGGTCATCGACGGCGGACTGTTCGCCCAATAACCGGCTGCTCACAACATTCGGTACCTGTCATTGCGAGCGCAGCGTGGCAATCTCGTCGGCGCAGCGGGAGCGGTCGCTCTCGCGCTATGCGTATTTACTATGCTGGCGCTGCCGAAGCCGGCCCATGCCTGCACGTGTGCGTCGTCCGGTTCCCCGAAGGAGGCGCTGGGGGAGGCCGACGCGGTGTTCGCCGGCAGAGTGGTCGCGTTGCATACCCCCGGCCCTTCCTTCAGGAACGGCGAATGGGTCATATCGTCAGGCGACCTTGTTACCGTAGAATTCAAGGTCAACCGCGTCTGGAAAGGCCCGCGCCGGGAAACCCTGACCGTCGAAACGGAACGCTTTGGGGCATCCTGCGGGTTCGAGTTCAAGGAGGGCCGCAAATACATCGTTTACACCTGGGATGTCAGCAGAACCGGATTATGCACCCGCACTGCTCCTACCTGGATGGCGTTGGTAGATTTCGGGGCGTTGGGCGAAGGCTGGCGGCCCGACGCAACAATCAGCACAGTGAAACCGAAAATCCCGACACCCGAGATCAGTCCCAACGCCGTACCATCCGGGAGCAGTTGCGGCCTGACTGCACACCCTGACCGGCATCAGCCTGATGCGTCCGCTCTGGGATTGCTGGCCGGGCTGGTGGGGTTGGGTGTGCTGCGACGTCCTCGACGCTAACGGAGGCGCAATACTTGTCATTCCCGTGCAAGCGTGGCAATCTTGGTGCATGAATCAGTCCAAATGATGATATGACAGCAGAACCTTCCCCGGAGCAGAACATGGTTACCAAACCACCGCACAGCGACATCGACCATCCACCGGAGGAAGTTGATGATCTCAGCATCGACTACCCTTCCTCGGACGGTGAACCGATGGCCGAAACCGATTTCCAGTACATCCCGCTGACCGAAACCGTCGCCGCCCTGCGCGCCTGGTTCCACGACCGCCCCGATGTTTACGTGGCCGGCGATATGCTGGTGTACTACCGCATGAACAACCCCAATGTCAGCGTTGCGCCGGACATATACGCCGTATTCGGCGCTGTGGGCAACCATCCTCGCGATAACTGGCTGGTCTGGCGAGAAGGCAAAGCGCCGGACTTTGTGATGGAAATCGCTTCCCCCAGAACCTGGCGACGGGATGAGACCGTAAAGCGCGACATTTACGCCGGGATGGGCGTGTCCGAATACTGGCGGTTTGACCCCACGGGCCGATGCTTCACCCCGGCGCTGGTGGGCGAGCGCTTGGTGAACCGACAATACCAGGCCATTTCGGTAAGCGAGGACAACGCTGGCATCCTCCGCGGCCACAGCGCCATCCTGGGCCTGGATATTTGTACGCCGGGTGGATTTGAGCTGCGCGTTTATGATCCGGTCGGCGGCCAGTGGCTGCCGAGCCGCCTATTGGAAGAGATCGACGCTCGTCAAGCTGCCGAAGCCGAAAACGCCCGGCTCCGCGAGGAGCTGCGCCTTTTGCAGCAACAACAATAAAACAAGGAGCACACATTATGCGTCTTGAAAACAAAGTAGCATTCATCAGCGGCGGCGCGCGCGGCATGGGCGCGGCGGAGGCCAGGCTCTTCTCCGGGGAGGGTTGCAAGGTCGTCATCGGCGACCTGCGCGACGAGCTGGGCCGGCAAGTCGAGGCCGAAATCAATGAACTGGGCGGCGAGTGTCTCTTCGTCCACCTGGACGTGACCGACGAGCAGTCGTGGAACGATGCCGTGGCCGCTGCCGTTGCGCGCTTCGGCAAGCTCGACATCCTGGTTAACAACGCCGGCATCTACCGGCCCGAGCGGGTGGAGAACACCACCACCGAGAACTGGGACACCACCATGTCGGTCAACGCCAAGGGCGTCTTCCTGGGCACCAAGGCCGCCATCCCCGAGTTGCGGAAGGCCGGCGGGGGCTCCATCGTCAACATCTCCAGCGTGGCCGGCCTGGTTGGCAACCACATCTCCTCGGCCTACACCGCGTCCAAGGGAGCCGTGCGCCTGTTCACCAAGTCCACCGCCATCCAGCATGCCGTCGACGGCATCCGCTGCAACAGCGTGCATCCCGGCACCATCGAGACCGACATGACCGCCGACCTGCTGGCCGGCGAGGGTCGTGAAGACCGCCTGAGCCGCACGCCGCTGGGACGCCTGGGCCAGGCCGACGACATCGCCTACGGCGTGCTGTTCCTGGCCTCCGACGAAGCATCCTTCATGACCGGCAGCGAGCTGGTAATCGACGGCGGGCGCACCGCGATGTAGGTGGGGGCGACGCAATGTTGGAGTCGGCGCATACTACCCATCTGGATTTGGATGATCCCCGTTATCGCCAGGCGGGCGGCGAAATCCTGCGGAGGCACGAGGCTGGCGAGGCTGAGGCGAATATCACCAGCGCGGTCCGGGATTTTTTAATCTTGACAGGCCTCGCCGAAGCCAGCGCCCTCGTTGAGGAGAACCCACCGTCGGATACCTCGCGTCGCGCCGTTGACCTGACGGCCCTGGACACCTTCATCGAGTTCAAGCGGCGCATTGGCACTGCCGGCGAGTTTGTACCCGACCCCGCCAACGTGCGACAGTTGGACGACTACCTCGCAGAGTCGCAGCAAAGCGGCAAAGGCGTCCGCACCGGCATCCTCACCGACGGCAGGTACTGGTTGCTGCGCTGGCCGCAGGCGGGGCCGATACAAACCGTTGCGCCCTACGGGTTTACCCTGGAATCCCCCGACGGGTGGCTGCCCCTCTACGAATGGCTGCGGGATACTGCGCTGGTAGCGCTGGACAGCATCCCCGCCGACCGCAGCAATGTTGAGAAATACTTGGGCCCCGCCAGCGCCATATATCAACGGGACATCGACACCCTGTCCGCACTCTACGCCGAAAGCGCGCACTACGAAACCATCAAGGTCAAGCGCCGCCTCTGGTTCGACCTGTTGCGGGCTGCTCTGGGTGAGATTGCCCACGACCAGAATGAGCTGGACGGCCTGTTCATCCGCCACACCTACCTCAGCCTGGTCATCGGCATGGCGGTGCAGGCGTCCTTCCGCATCGACATCCGGCAGGTAGCCGAAAACGACCCATCGGATTTGATACAAGGGCGGCGGTTTCGAGACGCCACCGGGCTGATCGGCATCATCGAATCGGACTTTTTCGCCTGGCCCGACGAGGTCGGCGGGCGTTACCTGGTGAAAGCGTTGGCGAACCGGGTGGCCCGTTTTGACTGGGACAACGCTCCCGCGGGCATTGCCGCCGTCCTCTATGAAACCGTTATCCCTCCGGAAGAACGGCGGACGCTGGGCGAGTATTACACGCCGGCCTGGCTGGCCAAAGCAATGGTGCGGGAGCTGATAACCGACCCGCTACAGCAGCGGGTAATGGACCCCGCCTGCGGCTCCGGAACATTCATCGCCGCAGCAGTAACCCACTTCCTGGATGCCGCCAATACTCCCTCTCCCTCGATGGGAGAGGGTTGTGGTGAGGGTGAAAAGCTCGACCCCAAAGAACTCCTCGACCGCCTGCGCCAAAACGTCATCGGCATCGACGTTCACCCGGTGGCGGTGCACCTGGCCCGTGCCGCGTGGGCGTTGGCGGCGCGACCGGCCATCGACGCGGCGAGGGAGAGCGGTTTTGATGCCTCCGGTTCGGTGCCGGTCTTTCTGGGGGACGCGCTGCAGCTGCGCTATCGCACCGGCGATCTGTTCGCCGAGCACACTGTCAGCATCGAGACGCGGCTGGAGGAACTGGGCAGCCCGACGCTGGCCTTTCCCATGACCCTGGTGGAACGGGCCGACACCTTCGACTCTCTGATGAGCCAGGTGGCCGCCGACATCGAGCGGGGCGACGATCCGATGCTGGCCCTGGACGACTACGGCATCACCGACGCCGGCGAGCGGGCTACCCTGAAAGACACCATCGCCACGCTGCAACGGCTGCACGACGAGGGCCGCAACCACATCTGGGCCTACTACACCCGCAACCTGGTGCGTCCGGTGGCCCTCAGCCGCGCCAAGGTCGATGTGGTCATCGGCAATCCGCCGTGGTTGAACTACAACCAGACGGCCAGCATTTTGCGGGAAGAGCTGAGAGATCAGAGCTGGCGGCAGTACGGCATCTGGCAGGGTGGACACTATGCCACGCAGCAGGACGTGGCCGGCCTGTTCTTCGCCCGCAGCGTTGACCTTTACCTGCGGGACGGCGGCGTCATCGGCATGGTGCTGCCCCACAGCGCGCTGCAATCCGGCCAGTACGCCAAATGGCGCAGCGGCAAATGGGAGCGTCATGGCTTGACGCCCAAAGGCAACCTGAGCAAAAAGGTGGAGCGCACGCTGGCCGTGGATCTTGGCTATAAGCCGGCGTGGGATCTGGAGCAGCTGGATCCCAACACCTTCTTCCCGGTGGCGTCCTGCGTGGCCTTTGGGAAGCGGGCAGGCGAGAACGCCGAAGCGGCCATCGCCCTGGCCGGCACGGTGGAGCGGTGGCTGGGCCAAGCTGGCGCCGAAGACGTGCGGCGGGCATCCAGCGGCATCACGGATACGTCGGTGGCAGGTGATTCGCCCTACGTCGACTATGCTCATCAGGGAGCATCAATCCGCCCGCGCCGCTTGTTCTTTGTGGAAGAAATAGAGAGTTCTGTCATTGTGCAGGCGGGGCAAACTCTCACTGTCAATCCACGCCGGGGCGGCTTGGACAAAGTACCGTGGAAGGACCTGGACCTTACCGCCCTGGCCCAACAGAGCGTCGAAAAATCCCATGTCTATGACGTGCATTTGGGTGAGACGGTGGTTCCCTACGCCACGTTGGAACCGCTCAAGGCCATCCTGCCGGTGAAACGTGGGGAGTATAGGATACCGGCTGACAAGGATGGGCCGGGCGGCATTCATCTGGGCGGTTTGGAACGTATGATGCGACGCAGGTGGCAGACTATCAGCCAGATGTGGGACGAAAACAAAGCGGCCGCCAACAAACTAAATCTGTTGGAAGACCTTGACCATTACGGCAAACTTTCATCCCAACTGGATTGGCAACAATGTCCCAGTAATCGGCAAATCCGGGTTGTGCAAACCGAAGCAGGGGGACCAACTGCTGCAATTTTATTAAACGATGATGTAATTATTGACGAAACTCTATATCGGGTTATTTGTAAAGACATACAAGAAGCCTACTACTTGCTGGCAATAATCAACAGCGATGCGCTGTATGAAGCAGTAATACCGCTGATGGCCAAAGGACAGTTCGGAGCACGACATTTGCACAAGCACCTCTGGAAACTGCCCATCCCGGAGTACGACAACAGCGAGCCGCTGCACCACGAGATTGCCGAAGCAGGAGCGGCAGCGGCCCTGGGCGCATCCGTCCAACTGTCCCAACTGCGAGCCCAACGCGGCGCGTCGGTCAGCGTAACGATAGCCCGCCGCGAACTACGCGCCTGGCTACGCAACTCACCCCAAGGCGCAGCCGTGGAGGGGGCGGTGGGGCGGCTGCTGAGTGCAACACAGAACACTAAATCATTCTGGGGTTTGGAGTGTATGGTTCACAGATTTTGAACCCTACCATTGAGCCGTATTTTTCCAGGCTTTTGTCGTAGGTATGAAATTCCGCTACCTGGATTCCAACGTCCAATAGCCACTGCGCAGTCGCCAGGTGGATGGCATCCAAAGGCTTTAAGCTCCAATCATGGGGGACAGCCTGGCGCATCAATCCTCGCGCTACACTGCTGATGCCGCTGTGGTATTCAACCATGGTGATGGTAGCAGTATCAGCCCACAGGCTGTCTATGAGCTCTTCGGTTTGCGAGTCAAGTGCCCGCCGCTGTCGTTCAACAAGGGCAAATGCAACTTCGACCCGCGATACTTCAGAGGTATGCAATTGGATTTCGCCCCGCGCGGCCATGTCCAATATGGCATCCAGCGTAGGCATACGTTCGGCTTCCTCGTTCACATACGCAAGAAAGACATTTGCGTCCCAGTAAGTGATTTGTCGACTATCAGGCATCTCTCAAACTGCGGATAGCATCTTCGGCCAGCATATCTCCCGGCCGCCTGGGAACGGCTCCTCTGGCGAGCCGGTAGGAACCCGGCGGGACGTCTTCGAGAATTTCCACCTTCATAATGCTACGAATGGTGGTCGGCCGACCGGTGGATGCTTCCCGAGACACTCGCCCGCTGACTCTGGCCCGCTGCCCCCAGGCTTCCCGCATAAGTTCTTCCTGCCCCGGCGCCAGGTAGCAGGCTACGGCTTTATCGTGGAGGGTGTCGTAAAGGTTGAAGCGCAGGCCGCCCCGATTGCTCAAGGTCTGTACCCTACCCGTAATTGCTCCGATGGACACCGTTGGAGCGGGTTTAGCCGGGTAGTCGCCGTTGCGATAAATCGTGTAATCGCTATCCTGCGTTTCAAATCGCACGTACTCCATGACCCTGGTCAGGCGCTTGATGCGGTCGGCGGCGCGCGTTACCTGACTGCCGAACTGGGGCAAATCTTCATGCTGCGCCAGCGCGACGCCCACTTTCTCGTAGCTATCTACAATTCGTTCAACTTCCAATGGGTTGGGAGCCTCGCCCCGAAATGTTGCGATAGCGCTTCCGGACTGCAAATCCTCAACAACCCAGATGACGCCGGCATTCTGGGGCGTCAAAGCAGCCACCAGACGCCCGAAAGCTGCAATCCCTTCGGCAAAGTCCTTTAGTTCGACCCGTCCACCGAGTTCAAATGTGAGCGTATTCTTGGCCATGTCCCGTGCCCGAACAGACGCCTGTAATGCTTCCCGAAATGCCCTCTTCAAGCGGTGATGAGACGCATTGGCGCTTGTTATACCAGAATAGCGGCTAACCCGCCAACGCGAGCACGCTGGCAGGTAAGCTAACCCGCACTCGGTGGCAGCAGGTTAACGAAAGCTACGCGGCGACACCTCGCCCTAACTCTCGCCGCCCCACCCCAGCGACAGCCACTCCGCCGGCAGCAGGCGTTCCCCGGTGGGGTCAACGACCAGGTTATAAGCCGCCAGCGTGGACGCGCCCAGCAGGTAGTTGCCCTCCGGCCCAAAGATGACGGGGCAGGGGCGTTCGTCGCCCTCAATGCGGAAACGGGCGAACCCGAACCCATATCTTACCCGGCTGCCGTCGGCGAGTCGGCTGCGCGCGCTTTCCGCTCCCGTTCCCGCGCCAGGGCCAACTGATAATCGGCCTGGAGGTTGGTCCAGAACTGCGCCTCGATGCCAAGTACCTTCTCCAGGCCGATTGCGGTATCCGGCGTGATGGCCTTCTTCCCGTTGATAATCTCGTTCACTACTTGGGGCGGCCGGCCGAGCCTTGCTGCCAGCTCCTTTTGGGTCATGCCGCGAGCTTCGATCTCCTCCGCCAGAGTTTCGCCAGGAGGGATCGGCAAGTCGGAAAATACGCGCGGGCTTTTAGTCGTCATAATGGTCACTTACCTCCTCGATAATTACGCTTTCCTCGGTGTCGCCCTTCGTCACGATGAGACGCCACCGGCCGGTCAGTCGGATGGACAGCTCGCCTCTCCTTGACGACCTTAGAGGGTGCAGACGCATTGACCGGATTTTGTACGCCTCTTGAAAATTGCTGACCGCGTGGAGTCCATTGATGCGGACGATGTACTGCCGTCCCACATCCGGCCCCCATTGTTGGGTTGCTCTGTTCGACTCTTCATAGCACCGTAGCAGTTGGTTAGTTCGGAAGGTTACTTCCATCATTCACCCATAGGGTGAATATAGATGACAGAAATGAGCTTGTCAAGCTTACACGTGACAAAGCAAATCGCGTAATCTGTCATCGACGGTGGCCGCACGGCAATGTGGCCCAGCAGTGCTAGGATGAAAAAGCCCCTCTCCCATTGGGAGAAGGGTTGGGGTGAGGGCCGCCCGCCTCCGCCGTTCTCAACGGAACTGCGTTGAGTCGGGCGCGATTACCGCCCCATGGCGTAGCCGTCCCGCCGCAGGTCGGCGCCGCCGTACAGCGTGCCGCGCTCGCGGTCGATCTCAATCGCGGACAGGGAACCCATCCGGGGCGTCCACTCGTTCCACACGTCAACGTCGTGGCCGCGCCGGCGAAGTTCGTCCACCACCGACGGGTCGATGCGTGACTCGATGCCCACCAGCCCGGGGCGATAGGCATGCGGCCAGAAGGAGTTGGGGAAGCTCCAAGTCGAAGCTCGCGGCGCTTCGATGGCCTGCTGCACGTCCATGCCAAACTCGACCACGTTGAGGAACAGTTGCACCATGGACTGGGGCTGCACGTCGCCGCCCGGCGTGCCGAAGGGCATCCAGGGTTTGCCGTCTTTGAACGCCATGGCGGGGTTGGGCGTCAGGCGCGGGCGCTTGCCTGGCGCCAGGCTGGCGGGGTGATCTTCGTCCAGCCAGTTCTGCGCGCCACGAGCCGAAACCATGAATCCCAGTCCGGAGGCGATGGGCGCTCCGCCGAACCCGTCGCTGGGCGTCGCCGAGAAGGCATTGCCCCAGCGGTCGACGGCGCAGATGTAGGATGTGTCGGCAGACCGGGGGCCGGCCACCGGCTCCGGTTTGCGCGCCGCCCTGCCGTTGCCGGACTGGTGCGCCCACGGGTCGCCGGCATCGGGCATCTCGGGATTGGCCCGGAGCGCGTCGATTTGGCGGCGTCGGACGTCGGCGTACTCCCGGGATAGCAGCCCGTCCATGGGCACATCCACGAAATCGGGGTCGCCGTAGTAGGCGTGGCGATCGGCGAAGGCCAGTTTCAGCGCCTCCAGCACCGTGTGGATGTAGTCTGCCGAGTTGTGGCCCATCCCCTGGAGGTCGCAGCCTTCCAGGATCCGCAGGGCATGCAGATTCATCGGCCCCTGGCACCAGGGGCCGCAGGCGTAAACCTCGATTTTTGCAGAGTCCGGGCCCTTGTAGTCAATCATCGGCGGCACGTCGACGCCGACGGCGAAACTGGCCAGGTCGTTCATGGAGAGCCAGCCGCCCTGGCTACGGATGAAGGCCACCATCTCCTCGGCGATCTCCCCGGTGTAGAACAGGTCCCGGGCCGCTTGCAAGCCGCCCTCGCGACCTTGACCGGCAGCGCGTTCGACATCGATCATTCGCTGGAAAGTGCGGGCCAGGTCGGACTGCACCAGCAGGTCGCCAATCCCAAGTGCCTTGCCGCCCGGGTAGAAAATCTCCATGGTGCTGGACCACTGGCTGGTATCGCCTTCGTCCAGGATGATGTTGTCGCCGCCGTTGATCAGCGCCCGATGCAGCGTGGCCGGAATGGGGAATCCGCCGGCGGCCAGTTCCAGGGCCGGCGTAACCACTTGCTCGAAGGTCATGGCGCCGTACCGGCGCAACGCGGTAATCCAGGCATCGGCAGCGGCGGGCGTAACCGTACGCATGACGCCGTGGGGCATGTCGCCGCCGTGTTCCCGCCGGAAATAGTCGATGCTGGCTTCAGCCGGCCACCGGCCCAGACCGCTGATCTCCCTGGTCTCCCCCGACGCCGCGTGGTGGACGATGATGGGCGCAACTCCGCCGAAGCTCGTGTACTGGGGCAGCGTCACGTTGATGACGATGCCGGCTGCCACGCCCGCGTCGATGGCATTGCCTCCCTGTTCCAGGATACGGTAGCCGGCTGCCGTCGCCAGGTAGTGTCCGGTGCTGACCATGTGCGTTACGCCGCCCACCAGCGGTCGATAGCTGCGTAGTCCGATCGCCATTCAGGCCTCCCGCGCCGGCCCGCCGGTACGTGACGGACCCGTGTCAAAATGCAAACATTGGTTAGTGCCGCAGTATACCCGCCTCACTCTGTGCTGTCATCGCGAAACTGTTTATTGCGAGGAGCGAAGCGACGTGGCGATCCCGAGTTGACCCTCCCGAATCGGCCCGGTAAACTTTTCTTGCGACCACGGGTCGCTTCCTATCCTGTCGTCAACGACGCGACGGACGAGTTGGTGATGAAAATCCTCGCCTACCATGAACTGACTTCTCGGCAACCCCTGGAGGGCGGTAAGTACCGCCCTCTATTTAGTTAATGGCCCCGGTTTGGTGATGCGAATGTATTCACTACCCCAACGACTCGCCGCGGAAGCCGTGGGCACCGCATTCCTGCTCATGTCGGTAATCGGCAGCGGCATCGCCGCCCAACGCCTCAGTCCCAACGACGTGGGGTTGCAGCTGTTTGAGAACGCCGTTGCCACCGCCTTCGCGCTGATGGCCCTCATCTGGGCGTTTGGCCCCATCTCGGGCGCGAACTTCAACCCGGCGGTTACCTGGGCCGACGTCGTGTTTCGCGCCCGCAGTATTCGGGACGCCGTCGCCTACACCCTGGCCCAGGTCGTGGGCGGCATCGTCGGCGCCGTCCTGGCCAACCTGATGTTCGGCCTGCCGCCGGTGTTGTGGTCGGCGAAGGCGAGGGGAGGCCTTGGACAGTGGCTTGGCGAAATCGTCGCCACCCTGGGGTTGCTGATGGTCATATTTCTCGTCGCCCGCACCAGGGGCGGCGCGGTCGGGCCGGCCGTGGGCGTATACATCGGAGCCGCCTATTTCTTCACGTCGTCAACCAGTTTCGCTAACCCGGCGGTAACCGTGTCGCGGATGTTCTCCGACACCTTCGCCGGTATCTACCCGGGTTCCGCGCCACTTTTCATCGCCATGCAAATCATCGGAGCAGCTCTGGCCATGGCGCTCATCCGGTTCCTGCGCCGACGGTTCAACTAGCCACACTGCCATTGCGAGGAGCGCCTGCCGTCTGTCGTCGCGAGGAACGCAGCGACGCGGCGATCGCGATGCAATCACTACGAACGTTGCCAAAACGCCACGCCAATTGACGACGCCGAGCCCGACCCCTAACATGCTTGCAATGCTGTACGAAGTGGAAGTAATCGCCGCGGGCAACAGCCCCATGGACCTGAACCGGGTATTCGACCTGCTCACCGACCCCAAGCCCGTTCAGCGCATCCTGGCGCCCGACCCCAGGGGCGCCGACGTCTGGTGCGACGTAACCGGCTGGGAAGATGGCGAACCCTGTCCGGCCATGGCCGCCCTTTCGGAAGACTCTGGCGAGGGCGTCGTCATGCTGATTTACGGTGGCGAGGACGGGATCCGGCTCAAGCCGGCGGAACCGTCGGCTGATTGGGACGCCGAGGCGTCAGACCAATGGGGCGAAGCCTGCCTGATGCTGGGCAGCGACATCCAGATTGAATACGTCCCGTCGGGGTGGGACTTCAGTCAGCATCCTCACTGACCGGCGCTTCCGCCAGCGGGGGTGGCTCGGCGGTCAACGCGCCCATCACGCCCGGCACGTCCCGCCGGTACCCGCCCTTCCGGTCCTTGCGCGGACGCATCTGGGCCCAGGGCAAACAGCGCAGATACCGTCGCACATCATCGTCGTCATGGTCCAGACAATCGTCCATGGTCAAGGCGAGGAGGAACACCCGCCTGGCGCTGGACGAAGTTTGCCGCTGGATAATGTCGTTGTAGAGACGCCAGCAGTACGCGCTCTCCAGTCCCTCCCGAGAGCACATCAGGGCGACTCGGTCGAAGTTGCGGAACCGGCTCATGGGCGGAAATACCTGGGTGTTGTAAACGGTCTCTTCGTCGTCGGCCAGCAGGCTCCAGCATTGCAACCCGCGCTCCCGCAGCTCGTTTTCCAGCCAATACAGGACGGTGGCGTCCAGCACCGAACCGATGAGCAGGATGCGATGGTAGGCTTCTGCCGATTCCTGCAACTTCATACGACCATCGATGAAATCGGCGGGAACTCCTGCCGAACGCAGGAAAATGTCCGCAATGCTGCCGTTGGAGCGGGCCAGCGTGTCTGCGCCGACGATGCTGGGGCCATCGTGTCGCACAGTATGCAGCGCCAGCGCGGAGCTCAAATCGCAGTCTCCGAAGAGGGTCATGTCGACCACGCAATCCTGCAGGAGCGTGCGGTCCAGGCGGGTGCGTACCAGGATGGCGCGCCTGAGGTCGCATCCGCTGAGGTTGGCCACGTCCAGGCAGGCCGAGTTGAGCCGGGCCCCGCTCAGGTTGGCGTCAGTGAGGTCAGCCATCGTGAGGTCCACTTCGGTTAGATTGGCGCCGGCAAGGTTAGCGCCCACCAGGGTAGCGAAAGCGGCGTCGCAGTTGGACAGGTCGGCGCCGCGCAGGTCGGCATTGTCCAGGTTGCAGCCCCGCAGGTTGGAGCGGATGAACGAAACACCCGCCGCCTGAGCGTCGGTAAAGGTGGCCCGGTTCAGGTTGCACCGGGAAAGGTGGGCTTCTCGCAGCGACGCGCCGGTGAAGTTGCCGTTACGCAGGTCGGCGGTGGTCAGGTCGATTTCGCTCAAGTCATCATAGGCCAGGTCAACGCCGGGCATTCGTATTCCGGAAAGGTAGGCTCCGGAGAGGTTCATCCGCTCGCGCATCTGGAAGAACTGGGCTCGCCATCGCGCGATGGCAAAGGTGCGCCTCCTGGCGATGGCGACGTGTTCCGGGTTGGCCAAACCGCTACTCCAACATCTTCCCCGGCGTTACTAAAAGCCCCTCTCCCACGAGGAGAGGGGCGGCGGGCGCGATTTCGGATCCCACGGGTTAATCATTCCCGTCATCACCGGTCGACACGACGGCTTCCCGTCCGACGAACGATGGCATCACGTCCGCCGCAAATATGGATAACTGCTCCCGGAACTCATGCCAGGGCATGCCCTCCGGCCACTGCAACACGATGTCCTCCAGGCCCGGGTATTTCTCCTCAATGTCCCGCAGGAAACCGATAAAATCGGCCGGCGAACCGCAGAACCAGGCTTTTTGATCAACGCCGTCTTCGATGCGCGGAGTGCGCGCCGGAGCGCCCGGCGTTCCCCACGGTCGGCCCTGTTCATCAGTGTAGCGCACGAACCCGAAGGGAGCGAACCACTTGTAGCGCTCGTCGTGGAAGGGGCGCACCCGCTCGATGGCCTCCTCCCGGCTGCCGGCGATGTAGAATCCGAAGCCCAGGGCCATGTCGCCGCCCAGGGGAATATCGCGCCCAGCCCCTACGGCGGCGGCGTGATATTGGGTGATCATCTGCTCGGCGTAGAGTTCGCCGGTCAGAGCCACCATCGCCTTGATGCCGTTCTCGGCGATGTAGTTCAGAGTGCGCCCGCTGGCGATGGGTTGCCAGATTTCTACCGGGCGATGCACCGGGCGGGGCACCATGGTGATTTCCTTCAGGTCATAACCGCGATACGGCACTTGAGGCGGGATGGTGTAGTACTTCCCCTGGTGGCTCCACGAGTCTTCGTTGAAGGCCTTGAGGATGACCTCCATCTGCTCCAGGAACAGTTCGCGGTTGGCATCGTTGTCGATGACCGGAGCGCCGAAGGTCTCCACCTCCCGGGAGTGGTAGCCGCGGCCCACGCCGAAGACCATCCGCCCGCCGGTCAGGATGTCGGCCATGGCGAAGTCCTCGGCCACCCTGAGCGGGTGCCACATCGGGATGATGTTGAACGCCTGCCCGAATTTCAGGTTCTCGGTCTGTCCGGCCAGGTGCACACCCATCAGAATCAGGTTCGGGATGCACTCGTACCCCTCGTGCTGGAAGTGATGCTCCGCCATCCACATGCAGTAGAAGCCCCGTTGGTCCATGTGCTTGGCCAATTCCAGGGCATGGTCGTAAGCCTGGGCCAACTGCTCGTTGGAGTATCGCCGCTCGTCGGCCGGCGTGCCGTCGGCGCCCACGTCGTCCAGGTCAATTTGCCCGACGTAAAGAACGGAAAACCGCTTGATCATCTAATGGAGTCTCCGAATTCAGACTGGCCGGCATTATAGCACGCAGGTTTCACCGTGCTCTCCTTCCATCCACGGGTAAGGCCGCCAACCGGCGCAACGATTCCCCTCTCCCTCGATGGGAGAGGGTGAGGGTGAGGGTGAGAGTGATTTTGTCGCGCCCGCATTCCGCTATAATCCCAGCATTCATTTTGAAACCAATGGAGGCAATCCCATGGATTTGAGCCTGAACGGGAAAGTCGCGATGATTACCGGCGGCAGCCGGGGGCTGGGACGGCAGTGCGCGCTGGCGCTGGGACGCGAGGGCTGCGCCGTCGCCATCTGTGGGCGCAGCGGAGACCAGGTGAAAGAAACCACTGCCGAGCTCAACGGTCTGGGCATCAAGGCCAACGGCAGTCAGGCCGACGTCACCAACGCCGATGACGTCGCCCGCTTCCTGCAGGAAACTACTGATGCGCTGGGCGCGCCGGACATCCTGGTGAACAACGTTGGTGGCCGTCGCGGTTCGACGCTCTTCGATGAAACCACCATGGAGCAGTTTATCGAGGGGCTGGAGGTGAATCTGCTCTCGGCGGTGCGGCTCACCAAGCTGGCGTTGCCCCACATGCAGGCCCAGGGCTGGGGGCGCGTTATCAACATTGCGTCCATCTACGGACGCGAGCACGGCGGCTCGGTGGACTACATGACTGGCAAGGCCGGCATGATCGCATTTTCCAAGCACCTTGCGTTGCAGCTGGCCCAGACCGGCGTACTGGTGAATTGCGTCGCGCCGGGCAGCATTGACTTCCCCGGCAGCACCTGGGATCGCTTCCAGCAGAACAATACCCCCGAGGTGGTGGACGAGTTCATCGACCGCAACCTGCCGATGGGCAAGTTCGGCTGGCCGGAACCCATCGGCGAAACCGTCGCCTTCCTCGCCTCCGACCGGGCCAACCTGATTACCGGCGCCTGCATCAACGTGGACGGCGGCCAGTCCAAATCCCTGTTCTAATCGACGCGGCCCTCACCCCAACCCCTCTCCCAGGGGGAGACCTTTGCATAAACTGTCATTGCGAGCGAAGCGCGGCAATCTCGAAGCCGAAGATACGATCGTCGCTACAGGAACGAGATTGCCACGTCGCTGTCGCTCCTCGCAATGACGCCCATTGTGCAACCCTCTCCCAAGGGAGCGGGTTAGGGAGAGGGTGAATATCCCGCCGCTACGATGGCTGAATCCCCTCTCCCGCCAGGGGAGAGGGAGTTAGGCCGCCTGATGCACCGTGCCGATGAACTCCTGCCACGCCAGCACGCATTTCTCCGGCGCTGAGTGCTGTACGTACCCGCTGGCGCCCGGAACCCGGGCGATCATAGCGTTGGGCATGCGTTCCACCTGACCCTGGGCCCGGTCGGGGATGTCGCCCTCGCTGAGCTCGCCAACCATCGCCAACGCCGGCGTCTGGATACTCGGCAGCTTGTCGGACAGGTTCTGCGACGCCAGGTAGGCCAGCGTCTCCAGCACCACGTGCCGGGAGGTCTGCCCCATCTGCTGGATGTACCACTCGTGATGCTCGGGAGCATCGTCGGCGCTGACCCGCCGACCTCCGGTGGCGCGCGCCCAGCCCTCAACTCCTTCTTCCGCCACCAGGTTATAGTAGTTCTGGTAGGTGTCCACGCCCGTGAAGTTGTAGGGCGACGTGCAGGTGGTGACGGTGTGCAGCCGCTCCGGGTATTCGTAGGCGAACTGTAGCGCGATGGTGCCGCCGATGGTCTCGCCAATCAGGTGCACCTTGTCCAGCGACAGGTAGTCCAGCAGGTTACGCAAATCGGCGGCGAAGCCCTCCAGCGACCAGTTGTAGCCGGGTTCGGGAACCGTGGAGCGTCCGAACCCCCGGGCGTCCACCCGGATGACCCGGTACTGACGCGCCAGCAGGGGCGGCCAGGCGTACCACAGCCGGCCGTTCTTGGCGTTGCCGTGGTGCAGTACGATGGTTTCCACCGTGTCCGGGTCACGCCACGGGTCGGTGAAATTATCGTCGTCGTAGTACATCTCCAGGTTATTGGCGAGCTTCGCAACCGGCATGGTGAACTCCTTTACTGGGTCGGCAAACTACTATTGGGGCGGCAAACTACGTTGGGCAAAATCCGTGCTGTCCCTTCTGCCTCGATGGGAGAGGGCTGGGGTGAGGGTGAACCGTGCCCTAAACCCCGAGTCCGCCGCCGGGCGTCTGATCGGCCAGGGGAATCTGCACGCTGATCCGGTCGGCAGTCCCGACGCTGCGGGTGGTGTGGCCGCGGCCCGACAGGTCCTCACATAGCTCGATGTCGCCAACGTTGAAGATCCGCTTGGCGCCGTCGCCCAGGCCGATTTCCACCTGGCCCTGCAACGTGATGACGTATTGGCGGCGGGGCGCGGTATGGAATTCCACCAACTGGCCTGGGGTCAGTTTGCTGAACTGCACGCCCGTGGCGCTCTCCGTAGCCGTCCGCATGGCGTGGCCAACCTGCTCGAAAGGCAGGTCAAGGTCTTCAATGTGCGACTCGCCGTCTGCTCCGGTGTAAATCCTGACTGCCTGCATGTGGCGCTACCTCCGCGGTCGTATCGGATGCCGCCATCATAGCACCTCAACTTGTTGCCGAAGAACCAAAAACCCCCTCTCCCTTGATGGGAGAGGGTTGGGGTGAGGGTGAAATCTTCAGAAGCAGGATCGTAGGGATGCCGGCCAACCCTGCTTCAGTCCGCCGCCGCCGGAACCGCGGTGGGAGCCGCCGCCGGAATGCCGGCGCGGATGGCCAGGGCGTTGTCCAGCGCCCGCTGCTCCGCACGCTCAGTTTCCCGGGAGAACCGCACGGCGAACACCAGCACCGACGCCAGCGCCACTGCAATCCCGATGATCATCAGCGCGCTCTGCGTGCTGAGACTCTCGGACCGGAACAGGAACCCGAAGGCCACCGCTCCGGCGTTGCCGCCCGCGCCCACGATGCCGGCCACCGAGCCCAGCGCACGCCGGTTGATGAACGGGACCACCGAAAAAGTCGCGCCCTGCGCCATCTTCACGAACAGGCTGAAGACCATCATCGCGCCCACGGCCAGCATCAACGATGCCATCTGCGAGAACCATAGCAGCGTGATGCCCTCGCAAAGCAGCACGCTGCCCAGGAACATCACCCGGCCCTTCAGGCCGAATTTGATGCCGGCCTTATCACCGAACACGCCACCCAGCGTGCGGGCAAAGATGTTCATCAGCCCATAGAGTCCGGCAATGACGCCAGCGGTGGCCAGGTTCAGCTCGAAGTGGTCGTAGTAGTACAGCGCCGCGATGTTGTTGATGGTCAGTTCCACGCCGAAGCACGCGCCGTAGATGACGAACAGCGCCCACACCCGGTGGTCCCGCGCCGCTTCCATGAAGGTGCCTTTCACCGCCGATGACGGCGGCATGAGGCCAAGCGCCCGCAGGTCCTTGTAGTTGCCCTCCGGACAGTCCTGTGTCAGGAAGCAGTAGGCCACGCCTACCAGCAGCAGCGCGGCGCCCGGAATCACCATGGCGATGCGCCAGCCGAAAACCTCGCCGACGCCGAACATCAACACTCCGGCGAATACCAGCGGCATTGCCATCTGCGTCACGCCACCGCCCAGGTTGCCCCAGCCGGCGGTGGTCGCGTTGGCCGTGCCCACCACGTTGGGCGCAAACATGACCGACGTGTGATACTGGGTGATGACGAAAGACGCGCCGATGACGCCGATGGCCAGGCGGAACAGCAGGAACGATTCGTAGCTATTGGCGAACCCGATGCACATTACCGGTATCGAGCCAACCACCAGCAATCCGCTGTAGGCCGTCCGGGGACCAATCCGGTCGCACAGCCAGCCGAAGATCAGGCGAGCGACGATGGTGATGGCAACCGAGGCGATGATGGTGTTGCCGATCTGAGCCTTGCTGAGCAGCAGGTCTTCGCGCACCACCGCCATCAGGGGCGCGATGCCGAACCAGCCGAAGAAGCACAGGAAGAACGCGAACCAGGTCAGGTGGAAGGTCCGCATCTGGGGCGTGGACAGGCTGAACAGATTTATCCGGGTAGCCTTCGCGCTTTCTAATGCCGCTCCCGCCATGCTCATTTCTCAACTCCGGTGGCTATGACTGGTGTGCGTAGGCTGTCATTCCGATCCCC
The DNA here is from genome assembly GCA_965220105.1 of Dehalococcoidia bacterium. Taxonomy (GTDB): domain Bacteria; phylum Chloroflexota; class Dehalococcoidia; order Lucifugimonadales; family UBA3495; genus Bin87. The sequence continues at coordinate 2,819,796 of OZ244811.1, forward strand.
TCTCCCCTGGCAGAAGAGTCGGGTTCGTACTGACCCCCTCTCCCCTGGCGGGAGAGGGTTGGGGTGAGGGGGAAAACTCGGACGACCGCATTACACGCGCAACAGAATCTCGCCGGCGTCGTTTACGGATACGGAGAAAACCTGCAAGGGGGTGCAGTCATTGCCCACCGGCTCGCCGGTATTCAGGTTGAAGCGGAAGTTGTGCAGCGGGCACACCAGCGTCGCGCCCCCGATGAGGCTGTCGGCCAGCGGGCCCTCCTGGTGCGGGCAGGCTGCCTGCGTCGCGTAGAGGTCGCCCTGGCGTCCGCGGAACACGGCCACCGGCGTGCTTCCGGCCAGGAACAGGCGACCCTCGCCCAGGGGAATCTGGTCCTGGTCACCCAGGTTGTACGTCATATCGGTCGTTGGGGTTGCGGCAATGATTACCATGGGATTACCTCGGGAATGCTTCGGAAATGCGGGGAGCTACCGGGCCACCAGTGATGCCGGCGCGGTCACGAACTGGTTGGGGTGGACCGGCGCGTTGGACTCTTCCAGCCAAGGATCCTGATAGGCGTCCACGGCGGCTTGCATCTCGGTTTCCAGCCGCCCGCAGATGCCTTCGCGGTCTTGCACCAGGATCTGCCGCAGCTTATCGATGCCAACGCGCTCCACGAAATCGTAGGTGCGTTCCAGGTACTTGGCGTTCTCCCGGTAGTACTGCATGAACAGGCCCATATACCGGAGCACTTCGTCGTGGGAGTCCACGGTGCACAGGGTGTCGCCCTTGCGTACCCGCGAGCCAGCCGCTCCGCCCACGTGCACCTCCCACTTGCCACCCTCGATGGCCGTCGCTCCCACGTCCTTGGTGGTGGACTCGGCGCAGTTGCGGGGGCATCCCGACACCGCCAGCTTCATCTTGTGGGGCGACTCGATGCCCTGGAAGCGCTTTTCGATCTTGACGCCCAGCGTGGTGCTGTCGCCCAGCCCGAAGCGGCAGAAATCGGTGCCGACACAGGTCTTGCAGGTGCGGAACGCCTTGGTGTAGGCGTGGCCCGAGGGCATACCGATTTCCCGCCACACGTCGGGCAGGTGTTCCTTGGGGATACCCAGCAGGTCGATGCGCTGCCCGCCGGTAATTTTGACCATCTTGGCCTCGTATTTTTCGGCAGCGTCGGCGATGCGGCGCAGCTCGTCCGGCGACGTGATGCCGCCGTAGATGCGCGGAACCACGCTGAAGGCGCCATTTTTCTGGATGTTGGCATGCACCCGGTCGTTGATGAAACGGGCGTCCCGCTCATCCTCGTACTCAGCGCCCCAGATGGTACGCAGCAGCGACGCCAGGCCCAGTTTGCTGCCGGCGTCTTCCCGGCCGCCGGCCATCGCCTCGAACACTGCCGACACGCTTTTGAGTTCCATGTCCTTGATGGCGCCGATGAGTTCCGGCTTGGTCAGCGCGATGCCCGGCACGTAGTAGTGCACGGACGGGTCATCGACGACCAGGCCGTCGGCGGCCAGCTCCAGCACAGCCTGCACCTGCATCTTGCAGGAGCCGCAGCCGGTGCCGGCGCGGGTGGCGTCGCAGACCGCCTTCAGGCTGCGGTTGCCGGCGTCCACGGCAGCGATGATCTTGCCCTTGGTCACTCCGTTGCAGTTGCAGATCTGGGCGTCGTCGGGCATATCCTCCACGTCCAGTCCTGCGCCAGCGTCGGCGGCCAGGGGGAACAGCAGCTCGGACCGGTTCTCGGGCAGGGCCTCCTGCCGGTCGAAGGCTTGCAGGATGCGTGGCACGGACAGGCCATCGCCCAGCAGGATGGCGCCCTTGACCTTGCCGTCGCGCACAATCACCTTTTTGTAGACGTTGCGGTTGGGTTCGACGTAGGTGACCACTTCGTCGTCTTCGCTGATGGGGTCCTTGTCGCCGGCCACTGCCAGCTCCACGCCCATCACCTTCAGCTTGGTGGATACTCGGGATCCGGTGTACAGGGCATCGGCGTTGCGCCCGGTCAGCCGCTCGGCCAGCACCCGGGCCTGTTCCCACAACGGGGCGACCAGGCCGTATACCTGGCTGCGGTGTTCGGCGCACTCCCCGATGGCGTAAATATCCTGGTCGTTGCGGCAGGCCATGCTGTCGTTGACCAGGATGCCCCGGCGCACGTGCAGGCCGGCCATGCGCGCCAGGTCGACGTTGGGCCGGATGCCGGCGGAAATGACCACCATGTCGCAGTCCAGCGTCGCGCCGTCCTTGAATTGAAGGCCGGTGACTTTGCCGTCTCCCAGCACGCCGGTGGTCAGCTTTTCCAGGTGGAACCGGACGCCCGGTCCCTCCAGGCTCTGCTTGAGGAATTGACCGGACAGGGAATCCAGCTGCGTTTCCATCAGCCAGCCCATGAGGTGGATCACGTCGACCTCCAGGCCGCGGTTCATCAGACCCCGGGCGGCTTCCAGACCCAGCAGGCCACCGCCGATGACCGCCGCTTTGGTGGCGTTTTCGGCGTATTCGATGATGTCGGAGCAGTCGTCCAGCGTGCGGAACACGAAAGTACCGGCCTTGTAGCCACCCTCATCGTCCATCAGGCCGTCCATGGGCGGCACGAAGGCGCTGCTGCCGGTGGCGATTACCAGCTTGTCGTAGGGCAGCAGCAGTCCGCCGGAGCCGTAGGCCATCTTCCCTTTGCGGTCGATGCCGATGACTCGGACGCCGGTGTGCAGCTCCACGTCATTTTCGGCGTACCAGCTGATGGGGTTGATGAAGATGTCGTCAGCATCGTGCGTTCCGGACAGCACGCCCGACAGCAGGATGCGGTTGTAGTTGCCCCAGGTCTCCTCGCCAATCACCGTAATGTCGAAGAAATCCTGGCCGCCCAAGGCAATCATCTCCTCGACAAAACGGGCGCCGGCCATGCCGTTGCCTATGACCACGAGCTTCTGTTTCTCTGCCATGGATGTCTACTCCTACCCGTCTATTGGGCATCCTCTCTCATAGAGGAGACGTTTTGCGTAATCTGTCATTGCGAGCGAAGCGCGGCAATCTCGAACCCGAAGGTACAATCGTTGACACGGGAACGGGATTGCCACGTCGCTAACGCTCCTCGCAATGACAACATTATTCAACGGTCTCCGTAGTGCGTAATCTGTCATTGCGAGCGAAGCGTGGCAATCTCGAACCCGAAGGTACGATCGTTGATACGGGAACGGGATTGCCACGTCGCTAACGCTCCTCGCAATGACAACATCATTCAACGGTCTCCGTAGTGCGTAATCTGTCATTGCGAGCGAAGCGTGGCAATCTCGAACCCGAAGGTACGATCGTTGATACGGGAACGGGATTGCCACGTCGCTAACGCTCCTCGCAATGACAACATTATTCAACGGTCTCCGTAGTGCGTAATCTGTCATTGCGAGCGAAGCGTGGCAATCTCGAACCCGAAGGTACAATCGTTGATACGGGAACGGGATTGCCACGTCGCTAACGCTCCTCGCAATGACAAATTCATTCAACGGTGTCCATAGTACGAGCGCGGATACTTGCGATACGCACGGCGCATACCTTGAACTCGGGCATCCTGCTGATGGGGTCCAGGGCCGGATTGGTCAACCGGTTGGCCGCCTGGATGCCGCCCCAGTGGAAGGGCACGAACACCGTGTCCTCCCGGATGTTGCGAGTTGCTTTCAGTTTGAATTCCGCCGAACCCCGGCGGGTGGCCAGCGTCACGGGGCCGCCGTCCGCCAGCCCGTAGCGCCGCACCGTGGCCGGGTGCATTTCGGCCAGGGGCGCGGGGCTCATTTCCCGCAGCTCGGCGATGCGCCGCGTCTGAGTTCCAGACTGGTACTGGGAAAGATTGCGTCCGGTGGTCAGGAAAAGGGGATAGTCGGTGTCCGGTTCTTCGGCCGGGGATTCGTGGCGCACCGGATGGAACCTGGCCCGTCCGGTGGCAGTCGGGAAGCCGTCGGTGAACATCCGCGGCGTACCGGTATGGCCGACGCCCGGGCAGGGCCAGAAGACTCCAGCTTCGGCGTCGATCCGGTCGTAGGTAATGCCGGAGTAATCCGCCGGCCCACCGGCAGATGCCCGGCCCAGTTCGTCAAAGATATCGGCCTTGCCGTCGTAGTCGAAATACTCGCCCTTGCCCAACCGTTGCGCCAGTTCGCAGATGACTACGACATCGTCACGCACGCCTGCCGGCATCAGCGTCGCCTGCCGCCGCCGGATTACGCGTCCTTCCAGATTGGTCATCGTGCCCTCTTCCTCCGCCCACTGCGCCGACGGCAGCACCACGTCAGCCAATTCGGCGGTTTCGGAAAGGAAGAAATCGCTGACCACCAGAAAGTCCAGCGAACGCAGCCGTTCTTCGACGTGCACCACGTTGGGCGACGACACCACCACGTTGGAACCCATCACCATCAACGCCCGCACGCCGCCGTCCTGGCCCAGCGAGTCCAGCAGTTCGTAGGCGGATTTGCCCGGTCCCGGGATGCTTTCCTCGGCAACGCCCCATACGGAAGCGACGTGCCGGCGCGCCGCCGGGTCGTCGATGCGGCGATATCCGGGGAGCTGGTCGGCCTTCTGACCGTGCTCGCGACCGCCCTGGCCGTTGCCCTGCCCGGTCAGGCAGCCGTAGCCGCTGTTGGGCTTGCCAATCAGGCCCAGCGCCAGCGCGACGTTGATGAAGGACAGCACGTTGTTGACACCCTGGGCCTGCTGTTCGGTGCCGCGTCCGGTGAGAATCATGGCCGATTTTGCCGAGCCGAGCAGGTGGGCCGCCCGCACCAGCCCGCGTTCCGGAACGCCGGTGATGCGTTCGACGCGCTCGGGCCAGTAGGTGGATACCAGTCCCCGCACGCGTTCAAATTCTTCGGTGCGCTCGGCGATGTAATCCTGGTCCAGCAGGCCATCCCGGACGATGATGTGGAGCAGGCCGTTGGCCAGCGCGGCATCGGTGCCCGGTATCAGCTGAAGGTAGAGGTCGGCGCGGCTGGCGGTGGGCGTCAGGCGAGGGTCGGCGACGATCAGTTTGCCGCCGTTGGCTTTCTGCGCCTCGAAATACTGCATCAGCGGCGGCATGGTTTCCGACGAATTGCTGCCCATCATCAGCGCTACTTCCGCGCCGGCGATGTCCTCCAGGGGGAAGGGGAGGCCCCGATCCACGCCCAGCGCGCGAATGCTGGCCGCCGCCGCCGAGGACATGCAGAACCTGCCGTTGTAGTCGATGTTGGCGGTCTGCAGGGCGACCCGGGCGAACTTGCCCAGCAGATAGCTCTTCTCGTTGGTCAGCGACCCGCCGCCGAAGATACCCACCGCGTCATTTCCGTACCGGGACCGGGTATCTTCAAAGGCCTGCACGATGCGTTGCATCGCCTCGTCCCAGGTCACCGGCGACAGGTCGCCCTGGGAATTACGGGCCAGCGGTGTAGTCAGGCGTTCCGGGTGGGACAGCGTGGCGGCGGCGGTCCAGCCCTTGATGCATAGTGCGCCCTTGTTCACTGGAAACGCCGCGTCGCCGGCGATGGTCACGTCGGCGCCCGCGCCCGAAACCTCCATCCCGCACTGGAAGGCGCAGTACGGGCAATGCGTGGCGGTGGCCGCCTTTGCTACGATTTCGAGTGATTGTTCCAGCAACACAATATCCATGCCCCTAATGGGTAAGCATGGATATCGTAGGGTTTTTGTTTTACAGGCCGGTTTCGCCGGGGTTACATCTCCGTTGCCGAAAGATTAAGTGGCTATGACGCCGGCGTAAACGTCCTGTTACCGCACCGCGCGTTCCGATGATACGGTTGGGTTGCGGCTCCCGATGATACGGTTGGGTTGCGGCTCCAAAAAAACCGTTCGTCCTGAGCCTGTCGAAGGATGATCCGTCCTGGATTTCGCCCTCACCCCAACCCCTCTCCCATGAGAGACCTTTGCGTAAATTGTCATTGCGAGCGAAGCGTAGCAATCTCGATACCGAAGCTACGATTTTCGCTACGGGAACGGGATTGCCACGTCCCTCGGCGAGCTCGGGATGAGCGGGTGCTCCTCGCAATGACAACATTATTCAAAGGTCTCCATGACGAGAGGGGCTTTTGTTGCGCGCTGGCTTACTCCCTCTCCCGCCGGGAGAGGGCCGGGGTGAGGGCGGTTCCCCAACCCGGTGGCGCAAATATCCCGCAGACAACATTGGTCGCACCGGGGGGCGTTCTTGATGCACGCTGCCTTGTGATGGTGATCCAGCAGCGCGTGAAATTCGTTATGAACCTCCACATCTGCCGGCACACCGGCGTGAAACAGCCGTTGCCAACCGGCGTAGTCCAGGCGACCTTCCGGTCTGATCCCCACGCGCCTCATGATGCGGATGGTATAGGCGTCGATAACGAAGGACGGTTTGCCGGCTGCGTACACGAGAATGTCGTCGGCGGTTTCCTGGCCGATGCCGTAGATGCCCAGCAGTTCCTCCCGGACGGTGGGCGTTTCCGCCGCAAACATGGCGTCCAGGTCGCCGCCGTGGGATTCGCAAACGTGGGTGGCGAAAGCCTGCAACTTCCGGGCCTTCATGTTGTAGTACCCGGATGGCCGGATTATCTCGGCCAGCGTCGCCAGGTCGGTTTCGTACACCGCGGGCCAGTCGTTGATGCCGGCTTCCCGCAGGTTCGCCAGCGCCCGCTCCACGTTGCGCCACGCCGCGGCCTGCGTCAGGATGGCGCCGGCGATCATCTCGAAGCGGCTTTCGCCCGGCCACCAACCCTGCGGCCCGTAGGCCGCCAGCAGCCGCCGGTAAATCTCCATCAAAAGCCCGGCGGGATCATCAACCGGCAAATTCTCCTGTCCATCCGGTTGATCCATGTGAATATTCACAGCATGACGGGAACGCTGTCAGCTAGCGTGATGCTCGTCTCGTCCAGCCGGCAACGATAGGCCCATGCTGCCACGCCGGCGTCGACAGCCTCCCGCAGGGTTCGCCCGAGCAGCGGGTCAGCGCTATCGTGGGGAGCGAAAGCCTCGGCGTCGTCTCGCTGAATCACGAAGATGACGTCGGCCCGGTGGCCCTCGGCCCGCGCGGCCATCAGGCTGCGCAGGTGTTTCACTCCCCGCAGCGTCGGGGCGTCGGGGAACAGGCCAACACCGTCCACCACCAGGGTCACAGATTTGGTTTCCACGTAGCAGACGCCGGGTGGCCCCTCCAGGCGGAAATCCAGCCGACTCTCGCCGTAAACCGATTCCGGTCGCACGATCGGGTAGTCGGCAAACTGGGGCAGCCGGCCCTGGGCGATGGCCTCAGCCACCAGATGATTGGGGAGCCTTGCATCTGCTGATGACAGCGTCGTGCCAGTGTCCACGATGGCCAGGTCATAGGCAGTCTTGCGCGCGGACGGTCGGGGAGCCGGCGCCAGCAATACCCGGTATCCCGGCACCAGCAGTTCCTCCATCCGCCCGGAGTTGGGGACGTGGGCCATGTGCTCGCGTCGGTTGATGTCCACCAGCGCGGCGAACCGGTTCAAGCGCTTGATGAACCGTCCTTCTACCAGGGGAGGGAAACGCACCAAAACCAACTCCTCCGCCGCCATTGACTGCTCGACGTTCGGTAATCCTATCGCCACCAGCTCCGCGATGACAACCCCGTCGGATAGCGTCTATAATGCCGCCACTTTCTCCCGGCCCCAGAGATGACGATGACCCCGTTTGTTGACCGCCTGCGTCAAGGCTGCTGCGACGTCAAAAGTTTGCTGTGCGTGGGCCTGGACCCGAACCTCGATGCCATGCCGGTCGGAGACGTTAGCGAGTTCAATCGGGCCATCGTGGACGCCACCGCCGACCTGGTCTGCGCCTACAAACCCAATCTGGCCTTCTACGAAGCGTTGGGGCCGAACGGGCTGAGTGCCCTGGTGGATACGGTCGGCCACATCCGCGATTGCGCGCCCCACGCCATCATCATCGGCGACTGCAAACGCGGCGACATAGATTCGTCCGCCACCGCCTACGCATCGGCTATGTTCGACGTGTGGGGGTTCGACGCGGTAACCGTCAACCCCTGGGGAGGCATGGACACCGTGAAGCCGTGGTTGACCAACCCGGGGCGCGGCGCGTTTATCTGGTGCCGCGGGTCCAACGCCGGAGCGGCTGACCTGCAGGACGTAGAAGTGCCCGACGGCAGGGGCGGTGGAGAACCGTTGTACCTGCGGCTGGCCCGACAGACGCGACTGCTGTCTGGAGGCGGCAACCTGGGCCTGGTGCTCGGCGCCACCGCTCCGGAGCAGTTGACCGCCGTTCGCCAGGTCTGCCCCGACATGCCACTCCTGATCCCCGGCGTGGGCGCCCAGGGAGGCGAACTCGCCGCCGCCGTGCGCGGTGGCGTGGACGCCAACGGCCGGTTGGCCATTATCAACTCCTCCCGGGGCATCATCTACGCTTCCCGTGGCAGCGACTACGCCGACGCCGCCCGCGCCGCCGCCGGCAGACTGCGGAACGACATCAACCAGGTTTTGGACGAGGTCGGACTGGGATGGCCCTAGACATCAAACCCGGCGACATCAGGGCCGGCGACCTGTTGCGCCTGAAGAAACCCCATCCCTGCGGCGGCAATCTCTGGAAGGTGAACCGGGTGGGCGGCGACATCGGACTGTTCTGCCAGACCTGCGGCCACTACATTATGGTGCCGCGATTTCGCATGGAGCGGCGCATCCGGGAAATCACCCGCCCCACCGGGGGCGTCGCCGGCAACTCGGAACCGCCCGCCCCGTGATTCGACGCCTGTTTGCGACCCTGTTCGGCAGGTACCGCAGAGTTACTCTCCTGTCCATCACGGTCGCTGTCAACAGCTTTGGCATGGGTACCATCGCCCCCGTGCTGCCCCTGTTCACCGAGCGGGAATATAACGCCAACGCCGCCCAGGTCGGCATCGCCATTGGCCTCTTCGGCGCGGGACGCCTGGTCACCAGTCTTCCCGCCGGATATTTCTCCCAGCTGTACGGACGACTTCCCGTGATGGCTTTGGGAGCCGCGATTAACCTCGTGGGCGCGTCCATGGTCTCGTTGTCGTTCAGCTATTGGTGGCTCACCAGTTGGCGCTTCGTGTCTGGCGTCGGCGGCAGCGTGTTCAACACCGTGGCCACGGTGTACCTGCGCGACGAAACCAGTCCCGAGACGAGGGGACGCCTGTTGAGTACCCAGGAGATGAGCATCCTCGCCGGCCAGATCCTCGGGCCGTTGCTGGGAGGTTACCTGGGTAGCGCCTTCGGTTTGCGAATACCGCTCTACGTCCAGGCCGTGCTGATGGCCCTGTCCCTGGCCGTGATTCTGTTCGTACTACCGGAATCGCGCTGGCGCGAAGAACAGGCCGTCCGCCGCCGGGCATCCCCTCCGGGAGGTCCGCAAGCCCAGCCTCCGGGCGGGCGTCAGCGGGGCGCATTCTGGCGGTTGATATTCAGTCCCGCCTTCATATTCGTGGGCATGTTTGCCCTGATGATAGTTGCCAATCGGCAGGGCGCGCGCTTCAGCGTCATGCCCCTGTTTGGGCGCGTCAAGGGGTTTAGCCCGGCGGATCTGGGGCTGTGGTTCAGTATTACTCATTTCCCACAACTGTTCTCCACATTCGCTTCCGGGTACCTGTCCGACCGTTTCGGGCGCAAGTGGCCCATTATCCCCTCGATAATTCTGATGTGCGCCGGGATCACAGTATTCGTGTGGGCCGGCGACTTGTGGCAACTGCTGGTTTCGGGCGTTCTGATGGGAATGGGCGAGGGCCTGGGCAGTCCGGCCGGCACCGTGTTCTTCGCCGATATTGCTCCCCCGGGTCTGGAGGGAGTAACCATCGGCCTGCTCCGCACCTTCGGAGGGTTGGGGACTATCGCCGGGGCCATGATTCTGGGCGCGGTGGCCGACGTCGCCGGCTTTCCCTGGTCCCTGTGGGTCGATGCCATCGTGTTCGCCGCGTCGGGGATCGGTGTCATTCTATTCGTCCGGGAAACCCGCCGCCGCAGAGTCTAGCGAAACGTCAGTGGGCGGCGCCACGGCCCCGCCGGGTTAGCTATCCGCCGATACTGCTTCCCCAGAGACTGATTCCGCCGAGACCGATTCCGTGTGCATCGACACCGCCGGGTGGTCGATCCGAACTCTGAATAGCAGCCCAGCGCCGATGATGAAAAGCAGCGCGCTCGCGCCCATCAACGCGGTATAACCGAATCCGGGGCCGTGCCACACCGTTACCAGGTCGGGTAGCGGGCCAATGGCCTTGGCGATGGCGGCTCCGATCACGGAACCCAGGTTCACCATGCCCATGTGCTGCGCTTCCCGCCCCGGCGTGCCCAGGTCGTTGGCCATGGCCCAGTGGGCGGCCAGCACCACGCCTACGGAACCCCCGATTACACTGGCCACCAGCACCGCTTGAAGATAAGTGGTGACCCAAATCATGCCCAGCGTCGATGCCACGGCAAGCGTCGCCCCGGCCATCAATACCGGTTTACGCCCAATCCGGTCTGACAACCAGCCGGCGGGATACGTGGTCAATACCAGCATGCCGCCGATGCCGATAATCGCGACGCCCAGGGCTTGTGCCGGGTTTTCCACCTGCACCTTGTCGCGCAGGAAAAAAAGCCCATAGGTGGTGAAGATGACCACCGCTGCCAGGAACGCCGCCCGCGATACCACGAACCAGGGCAGGTCCGGGTGCAGTCGAACCATGCTGGTGGACTCGGGAAAGGACATGGCGGCCCGACGGAACGAGCCGGTGACCGGCCCGCCCGATCGCTGCATCCGCCGGTAGATGGTCATAAAACTAATCGCGGCGCAGCCGAAAATGATCACGCCAAAGAGGCCCAGCGTCGCCCAAAGCCAATAAGCCGTTTCCCGCCCGGTGTAGCGACCGACCAGCATGCCCGCCACAAACAATATGGTGGCTCCGCCCATGGCGTCCAGCAGCGTTTTCACCGACGCCGAAGCACCCACGCGGCCCGGCGGCACCAACTCCCGCACGCTGGCCAGGTAAGGCGAATAACCGATACCTGCGTTGATCTGGATGAACAGCCAGATCACCAACAAGCTCACGTAATTCAATGGCAGCGCCAGGCCGGCCAGTCCAACCGGAATGCAGAGGCACGTCCACAACAGATAAGGCAACCGCCGCCCGATGCGCGACCTGGTGCGGTCACTGGCCCACCCCACCGGAACCTGTACCAGCGCGGCAGCGCCGAGACCAATGAGTCCCAGCACTCCCAGCAGGGTGTTCTTGGCCGCCTCCGGCGCCACTTCCAGCACCAGCACCGGAATCACCACGGTGTCCATGGCGAGAATGAAACCCGCGATTCCAAAGCTATAGGCGTTCAGCCGGAGCAAATCCCGTTTACCCCACCGATCGGTTGGGGGTGAACGCCGTGAACGGGTGGCAAACGCAGTCATGGTCGGCTGGATTTACCTGCAAGTCTCGGGGTAAGTTATCCGAGTATATGCTAGAATCCCCGGGCCGGCTACGGTCGGACTGCACCCCAGCCCGCTCTGTCGATTCCACTCCGGGAGAACGAACCAGGGAGAACGAACCGTGCGTATCTGTTCGCTGCTGCCCAGCGGTACCGAAATACTTTTCGCCCTGGGTTTGGGCGACCAGATTATTGGCGTAACCGACCTGTGCGACTACCCGCCGGCGGCATTGGACAAGCGCATCGTTTGCCGCAGCCGCATTGATCCATCCAAACTGTCCAGCGAAGAAGTCGAGGCCGAGATGCACCGAATCCTGGCCGCCGGCGAGAGTCCCTACGACCTGGACGTGGCATGGCTCCGCAGCGCCGCGCCGGACGTGGTGCTAACCCAGGATTTGTGCTACTTCTGCGAAGTGGACGCCGGCACGGTGGGACGCGCCATAGCGCCCATCGCCATTCCCCCAAGGATGCTCAACCTGAACCCGCGCACGCTGGACGAGATACTCGACAGCTTCCTGGAGATTGGACGGGCCTGCCAGAGCCTGCAACGCGCAAACCAGCTGGTCGATTCGCTGCGGGCTCGCATCGACGCCGTTGTTGGAGCGCTGGCCGATGTCTCCCATCGTCCGGCAGTGTTCTCCCTGGAAGGGGTGAACCCCCTGGTCATCGGCGGCCACTGGGTCACCGACCTGATGCTTACCGCCGGCGGACGCCTGCCGGAACGGTTCGCGCCGGGATGCCCGGCGGAACGCATCGAATGGGGCGAAGTGGTGGCCGCCGCACCGGACAAACTGTACGTCGATTTGTGCTCGTCGGACCTGGAGCGCGGTCGGCGGGAGATACCCTGGCTGGCCGCACAACCGGGCTGGAACGAGTTGCCCGCCGTCCGGTCAGGCGAGGTCTACCTGATTGACCACAGCACCCTGAGCCGCCCCGGGCCTCGCATCGTGGACGGCCTGGAGGCGGTGGCCCAACTCACCCATCCTGACCGTTTCTCCGGCTGTATTCCCGACGGAATGGTTCTGAAACTGGACCGGGACGTTGCGAGTAAATTGCCCACAGATCGAATCAGCGACGCATTCTATCCCTGGCCAGCCGATAATCTCCCGAACGCGGATTCTGTGCATGAATTCGTGGCGGCGTCTGGCATTAGTGATACTAGCCGGGTATAATCATCGGCAGACTACCAGAGGAGTGAATTCGCCGTGGTTGACACACTCGAATTTCGGACCGCGATGTCCAAATTTGCTACCGGCGTAACCGTCGTTACTACTCTGGACCCCGAGGGAGTGCCTCATGCCATGACGGCTAATGCCTTCACCTCGGTGTGTCTGGATCCGCCCACGCTGCTGGTGTGCGTAGCCCACAACACCATCACCTACGGGTACGTGGAAGCGCAGCAGCGCATTGGCGTGAACGTGTTGCGCGAAGAACAGGAAGAGCTGGGCCAGTACTTCGCCCGCCGTCCGGAACAGCGGGAAGGTGACCCCGATTACTCCTACACCATCGGCGACCACGGCGTGCCCGCCCTGGACGGTTCCATGGTCTTCTTCAATTGCGACATCGTGGGCGCCCACGTCTACGGCGACCACACGATATACGTTGGTGAAGTCAAGGCAATGGTGCGGAACGACCAGGACGCCAACCCGCTCATGTTCTTCGACAGCCACTGGTACCATCCCGGGCACTGATAGCCGGCGAATTAGAGGTCAGCGGTCAATGCTGGATGTGGATCAAATCTACCACGCAGACGCGTTCGAGTTGTTCCCACAAATAGACGACGGTTCGATAGACCTCGTGGTTTGTGACGGCCCGTACGGAGTAACTGCCAACGCGTGGGATCGAGTTGGCAACATCCAAGAGTTCAACTTGGAGCTAATTCGCATATTCTCCGCCAAATTGAAAGACGGTGGGGCCCTGTATCTATTTGGGAAGTCAGATTGCATTGACTTCATCGATTACCGGCCGTATCTCAACTTACGATCTCGAATCGTTTGGTACCAACCAAGCCGGCTATCGCAGGGTAGGATAAGCTACACAAACAACTACGATACGATTTGCTATTTCGTGAAGGGGAAGCGCCCGAAGGTATTCGACCTTGACGCTATAAGGGTCCCTCAATTGGTGGAATTAGAGCACAGGCTACGTTGTGAAAGGGTACCTTCAGTCAAAAATGGCAGGTTCGGAAAAACGAAATTTAGCGATAAAGGGAAAAACCCTGGCGACGTTTGGGGCGACATCAAACAGTTAACGTACAAATCCAAAGAACTCGTGAGCCGAAAAGCTCTAAACACTGTGCAAAAGCCGGAGAAATTAATTGAGCGCCTCGTACTAGCAAGCTCGTTAGTCGGTGACTTAGTCCTCGACCCATTTGCCGGGGTGGGTACGTGCTCGGTAGTGTGCCGTCAATTAGACCGGCATTTCATAGGGATCGAAAAGGACGCAAGTTTTGTATCGGAGGGCATCTCCCGTTTGGAAAACCTTAGGAGCAGCACAACATTGCGTGTTTTTTGATTATGACCCGCGATATCAAGCGACAGATTATAGCCTTGGTACTTCAAGCGTCGGAACTTGCTCGTTCGATTGGGATAGCCAATCTGCTTCAACCCGGGTTGGTGAAAGAAATGGTCATCGCTGATATCCTTGGGCACGAATTGATCCACTCGAAACGCGATGCCGATGCACATGCAAGAGGTGACCCGAACGAAAAATACGAATACCTTTCGTGTAAAGAAGGTGGCAGCGGTCAGTTAGACCGGATGTTTAAAGAACCCCCCGAAAAACGCGAGGAATCTCTAACCAGAATTACCCGTAATACTCAATTCTATCTCGCCGTGTTTTACGCGAATAACCAAAGCGCATGCAAAGTGATTTATGAGATCAGTCCCGACGTCATCTTGGCTGAAACTGAGTTGAGATTGGACAATAGCAGAAATGCTATATCCCACGTCGGATTTTCTGAGAATTGGGCCCGGGAAAACGGTCGGATAGTTTACGAGGACAAACCATAGCCTATCCTCTCCTCCAACCCTCCAACCGCTCCAGGAACCCCGCCACGGCCTCGTTGACCGCTGCGGGCTGCTCCAGCGTGACGAAGTGGCCCGAACCGGGAACCACCACCACCGCGGCGTCCTGCAACTCTCGCGCCAGGTATTCGGCGTAGCGCACCGGGGTCATCACATCGTCCTGACCCACGATGACCAACGAGGGCAGCGCAATTTCTCTCACCCGTTCCATCACGTCGAACCGGTCGCAGGCCGACAGGTCGTTGTGCTCGACCATTGGGCCGGACTCCAGGGCCCGGGCCGCCAGTTGTGGCGCCAGTTCCCGATTGATCGCCTCGTAATATCCGGGAGCTTCCGACCTCCACTGGGCGTCGTCCAGGCAACGGTTCAGGTAGTCCGGATGCACGCGCAGACGCGCTCCGGTGCCGATTAGCACCAGGCCGGCCAGGTCTTGGGGAAAACGCAATGCGTAGTCCAGCGCAATGGCGCCGCCCATAGAGTGCCCGAACAGCACGAAGGGCGGATAACCTCGCGCCAACGCATAATCTCGTAGCCAATCGACGTAGCCGGCGATGCTGTCCCGCGGTTCTCCGTCCGGGTGGCCGGGCAGGTTCACCGCGTCCGCATCCGAAAATCGGGCGGTCTGATAGTGGTAGGTAAGCTCGTTTTGTCCCGAGCCGTGCACCATCACCAGTTGCATGGGGAGTTAATCCTCTTCGTCGTCGTCATCGTCTCCGGGGTCGTCATCGGGGTCGTCTTCTGATTCTTCGCCGGCCAGCGGGAATAGCGGAGCCTGGCCGTTCACCGCAACGTCAGCGTCGCTATCGTCGCTGAAATCGGCTCCGTCAGCGTCGGCTCCGTCAGCGTCGGCTCCGTCAGCGTCGGCTCCGTCAGCGTCGGCTCCGTCAGCGTCGGCTCCGTCAGCGTCGGCTTCATCAACGTCGGCTTCATCAACGTCGGCTTCATCAACGTCGGCTTCATATTGTTCGTCCGCCTCCGCGGCGATTTCCTCGGCCTGCTCCAGCACGGTGGCGGCGTGGCCGTTGGTGCGGGTCGGGTCGGACTGACTGTAGTCGGTGGCGCGGAAACAGGCGATGGATACCACGCTGTCGTCGCCGCCGCGCTCCCGCCAGATGATGACTCCCTTGGTCTGCCGGGTGTTGACCACCTTTACTTCGGCGAGGTTGATCCGCACCACCTGGCCGCGCGCCGAGATGATAAACACCTCGTGATCTTCCTGGTCGTTCATTTCGGCGGAGGTGACGATTTTGGCGTCAACCACCGGCCCAGTGGGTTTATCGCTCCGGTCCACGGCAAAGGTTTTTACCCCCATTCCGTTGCGCCCCTTTTCGCGATATATCGCTTCGCCCTTGCCGTTGTAGAGCGGTGTGGCTTTGCCATATCCCTTTTCGCTGACTACCAGCAGGTACTCGTCCTGGGGATTGTTGACCACATCAATCGCTACCACCCTGTCTTTGCCGTTGAACTCGTCCTTGAACTTCATCCCGATGACGCCGCCAGTGCCGCGCTTGTGCGGAGTGATTTCGCCAGCAGAAAACATCAGCGCTTGCCCTTGCTCAGTAACCAGCATGATCGACGCGCTATCATTCGCCGGGCGAACGCCCACCAGTTCGTCGCCATCCCTGACTTTCACCGCAATCAGTCCGGATGGACGCAGGTTTTTGAACTCTCCGGGATGCAGCGCCATGACCTGCCCTCGTCGTGTAGCAAACACATACAGATGTTCATACTCCCCACGCCGCGCCGGCACCATGGTTTGCACCTGCTCGCCAGGTTGCAGGCGGATCAGGTTTACCAGCAACATGCCCCGTGCCGTCCGGCCGGTATCATTTGGCGCCTCATACACGTTCAGCGGGTACACCCGGCCCTTGTTGGTGAAAAACAGGAGTTGATCGTGGGTGTTGACCACCTCCAGCTGCATCAGGGCGTCGTCATCCCGGTTGTTGGCGCCGCGCACGCCCTTGCCGCCGCGCCGCTGGTTCCGGTAGGTGCTGATGGGGACGCGCTTGATGTAGCCGCGCTGGCTCAGCGTTACCACCACGTCTTCCTGCACGATGAACTGCTCGATGGACTGCTCCTGCAACTCGGCCAGCTCAATGGCGGTGCGGCGTCCGTTGGCGTGCTTCCGCTTGAGTTCCCGGGTCTCGCGTTTGATTTCGGCCCGTATCTTTTGCGGGTTTTGCAGCAAATCCTCCAGCCGGGCAATGGTGGCCAGCAGGTCGTTGTACTCTTCGTCCAGCCGCTGCCGTTCCAGGGCGGCCAGCCGGCGCAGCTGCATGTCCAGGATGGCCTGGGCCTGAATCTCGGACAGGTCGAAAGTCTGCACCAGGTTGTTGCGGGCGGTTTCCACGTCCTGGCTGTTGCGGATGGTCTCGATGATGGCGTCGATGGCGTCCAGCGCCTTCAGCAGCCCCTCGACGATATGGGCCCGGTCCCGGGCGCGCCCCAGCTGATACTCGGTGCGCCTTCGGATGACATCTTCCCGGTGTGCGATGAAGTGGGAGATGAGGTCTTTCAGCGACAACTCCTGGGGCTGTCCGTCCACCAGCGCCAGCATGATGGCGTTGAAGGACGATCGCAGGGCCGTCCGCTTGTACAGGTTGTTCAGGATGACGGTGGCCTGGGCATTGCGCCCCAGCTCGATCACCACGCGCATGCCCCGCCGGTCCGATTCGTCGCGGATGTCGGTGATGCCCACCAGGGTCTTATCCCGCACCAGCGTGGCGATTTTCTCCACCAGGTTGGCCTTGTTGACCTGGTACGGCAGTTCGCTGACGATGATGCGCTGCCGGTTCTGGCGGGTTTCCTCGATCTCGGTTACCGCCTCCATAATGACGCGGCCCCGCCCGGTGGCGTACATGTCGCGAATGCCAGCGACGCCCCGGATGCGCGCTGCGGTGGGGAAGTCCGGCGCCGGCACGATGGCCATCAGCTGGTCCACGTCGCAGTCAGGATGGTCGATGACGTGGCAGACGGCGTCGCAGATTTCGCCCAGATTATGGGGCGGCATGTTGGTCGCCATGCCCACGGCGATACCCGTCGACCCGTTCACCAGCAGGTTGGGCATCCGGGCCGGCAGCACCATGGGTTCCTTCAGGGAGTCGTCGAAGTTGTCGTTGGTGTCCACCGTCTGCTGATCGATGTCGGCCAGCATCTCGTCGGCGATGGCGGCGAGGCGCGCTTCGGTGTAGCGCATGGCCGCCGGCGGATCGCCGTCGACGCTGCCGAAGTTGCCCTGCCCATCGATGAGCGGGGCCCGCATGGAGAAGTCCTGGGCCATCCGCACCAGCGCGTCGTACACCGAGCTGTCGCCGTGAGGGTGGAATTTGCCCAGCACCTCACCCACGATGCGCGCGCTCTTGCGGTACTGGCTGCCGGGACGGATTCCCATGTCGTGCATGGCGTAGAGAATCCGACGCTGCACCGGTTTCAACCCGTCCCGCACGTCCGGCAGCGCCCGGGATACAATTACGCTCATGGCGTAGGACAGATACGACGTGCGCATCTCGTCTTCGATGGCGATGTCGGTGAAACGGTCGTTGGGTCCGGGCGGTGGGGCAGTCGTCATGGTATGAGGCTCCTTGGGGTATACCGCAGCCGGCGACCGGAAGCCGCCCGGCTGTCCCAGCAGTTAGCGCTGCGAGGGCGCGCCGCTGGCGAATTCCTCGGCCCGTTCGACCAGGCCGAGGAAAAGATTGTTAAAGCTGGCGGGCAATTCGTCGGCGCGTTCCGGCAGAAATTGCACTCCGATTACCCAGCGGTGTTCTTTGCTCTCCAGTCCTTCGATCACGCCGTCATCCAGCTGGTACGCGATGGACATGAGCCGTTGGGCGCGTTGCGGCTCCCTGAGGCCCAGCCCATGGTGGGTGTTGACGC
Organism: Dehalococcoidia bacterium; assembly: GCA_965220105.1. Lineage (GTDB taxonomy): Bacteria > Chloroflexota > Dehalococcoidia > Lucifugimonadales > UBA3495 > Bin87. The sequence continues at coordinate 2,838,065 of OZ244811.1, forward strand.
GAAACATACCGGCGCTGCCGATGATGGCCGCCACTTTGGAGCCCGGCGAAAGGTAAATCTGATGGCGGAGCGGTTCCGCTGAATCGGCCTCGCGATGGTGCTCGACTGATTCCGCAGGCTTACCGCCGAACCAGGTATTGAGCGTGTGCATGCCGCTGCCCGTGGCCAGCACCGGCATGTCCACGTCCAGCGCCGCCGTTAGCAAGGTGAGGCCCAATCCGTGCGATTCAATGTGCTCGCCGGCGTCTGCCAGCATCAGGCCACCAACTCCGGCCAAAGCGTCTCCGGGCGACGCGCCGGGCGCCAGTACGCGAACCTGGCCACCCGCGGCTTCAACCGCGTTGATGGAGTAGTCGGGGTGGCCTCCGTTACGGTCGGCAGCGGTTATGGCGATAATCGGCAGAATGGGTAAAACCTACCAGATATTGAGGCGAACCGCGTCGAAAATTACTACCTTTATTGTACTAAATTTCACGTATCCCCGCCCGTAGTTCTGCTGCGAGTTTCGGTAAAGCTACAACAAAAATGCCCACTCCCTTGCTGGCAAACTCTACTGGAAAACTTCGCCTCACCCGTCACCGGGGACGTGGTGCGGCAATAACGTGGCAACTGCGACGTTTGTCGCTGCGGGTGTAGCGAACTCACTGGGTTGCCGCCTCCTTCGCCCCATTGATGACGAATTTATCGACGGTCTCCTCGACCGGAAATCGTCGGGGCGAAGTAGAACCTGTCGCCGCTAAGTATCGGCGCCCATGGGCTGATAGGCCAGGTCCAACTCCTCGGCAGCGTTCAGCAGCCGCCGGTCGATGGTCCACAGCTCCGTCGAATCCACCAACGCCGCCGACGCGAGCAGGTGAACGTCCACGTATCCGATCCCGCGGCCCATCAACCTGTGCTGTTCGATGAAGTAGAGTACTTCCGAATAGCCCGCCAGGGGTGTTGATGGCAATCGGCTTAAAACTCTAAACGTATCCGTCCGGTCCCTCAGAAGTCCGCACGCCAATTCTCCGATCACCATCGCGTGGCACAAAACTTGCCCGGTTCGAAGGAGTCCAATCAGGTGGGGACGCTCACTCCGAAAATGATCGATCCACACCGACGTGTCCACCAATATCACGGCAGCTCGCTGCGACGTCGTGGGATGGGCTGCAAATCAGGCATTGTTCCGCCCATCCTGGCCAAACGCCTGGCGGCTTCCCTCTCCACCAGCGCCTTCAGGCCCGCATTCACCAGTTCAGAGGTTCCTTCGATACCGGTGAGCCAGCGAGCATCTTCCAATAACTTATCGTCGAGCGTAACCGTCGTCCTCATCCCATTCCTCCGATTCACTATGTAAGATGCTCAAGCACTCGCTAGCGCAATCATATTTTACATCACAGTTTGCAGATTTTGATGCGCCGAGGTCTGGCGACGGGGTTACACCCCATCCTCCAGCACCATCCGGGCCACCTGCCGGCCCATCCGCACCGAGTAGTTGGTGCCCCGGTCTTCCGGGTAAATCTGCGTGGTGTTGGCCAGGTATAGACCCGGCACCGGCGTGCGGTGGTCGGGGATCTGCTCGCTGTAGCCCACGCCGATAATTGGCTGCGCCCCGTCCACCCGGTGATGGTGGTACTCCACGATCCAGTCCCTGGCGAACGCCGGGTTGATGCTTTGCAGGTGGGGGATGAACTCCTCCAGCAGGTCGGCCGGCTCCATTCGATACAGCTCGCTGCTCCGGTCCGGGTAGTTGGTCAGGTACACGATGTGATGCCCGCCGTACAGGTTGCGGTCGATCATGTTGGTGTGCTCGATGATGCCGACGAAAGGCAACGACCGGTCGGCCACGTTCAGCCAGTACTTTGACGACAGGGGCCGGTCCAGCACCAGGATCATCAGCACCGCCGACAGGTAGCGCGCCGATTCCAGCACCGCCCGGTAGTCGTCGGGCAGCTCGGGTACCAACCGGGTGAACACGTAGGACGGAGCGGTGGCGATGACCGCGTCGTACTCGTGGGTGCGCTCATCCTCACCGTCGATAGCAGCAACCAGTCCAGTGGCAACGCCGTTGGTGACGGCAACCCGCCGCACCGACGCTCCGGTGTGCACCTTGCCACCCTGCTCGACCACGCGCTCGCCGCAGACGTCAAACACCGTGCCGAAACTGCACATTGGGTAGCCCAGCCGTTCCTTCTCCAGGCGTTTGCGCGACGACACCCGCAGGAATATTTTGCCCCACAGCCAGGTCATGCTCACCTGGTCATAGTAGTCACCGAACTTGCCCCGCAACATGGGTTCCCAGATGACCCGCCAGGCGGCCTCCCCCATGTGTTCCCTGACCCATTCGGCGGCAGTGACGCCCTCGAATTTGCGCCAGTTGCGCGTCTTTTGCAACAGAAACGTCCACACCCCAAGGCGGATGCGGTCCGGCAGGCTCAGCGGGGAGAAGCGCAGCAGGTCCATGGGCGTGGCAAAGTCCCAGATGCGGCCACCGTGAAACAAACCCACCTTGGACTCCAGCCAGTGCAGGGAGTCGCCCAGGCCCAGCTCATCGATCAGCTGCACCATGTCGGTGTCGCTGACGAACAGGTGATGGTAACCGCGCTCCAGCTGCCCGCCGCCCACCGGGAAGGTTGACGCCTGCCCGCCCAGGAATGGCGCGACCTCGAACACTTCGGCGAAATGGCCGCGTTTGGTGAGCTCGTATGCCGCCGCCAGGCCGGCCGCGCCCCCGCCGACGATCCCTACGCGCATTTGCTACCCATCCTGGGCGGCCGTCACGGCCGGGCCGTCGGGAGTTGTTTCCGGCTGGGCTTCGGGCAGGCTGGTCAATCGCCGCAACGACAGGTTGTATCGCAACAGCAATGCCACCCCCACCAGGTTGACCGGCAACCACAACGCCACCAGGTGTACCGCCACCGAGTAGGACGCCGCCGCCGCCGAGCCGATGCCCAGCCCGACCAGCGTCTGCTGGGCCACCACCTCGAACGGCCCGATTCCGCCCACCGACGCCGGAATCGCCGTTATCAGGTTGGATGTCACCATGACCAGCAGTACCGCCAGCGCCAGCAAGCAAAGCGACGGGAAGTGAAGGTGCAGGTCAAAGGAATAGGCCAGGATCAGGTACACACCGCCTTCGGCCAGCCAAACCGGCAACGAACTCGCAAACAGCACGGCGTGCTTGCGTGGCGAATTCAGCGATCCCAATCCTTCCACAAACCCGCGGATTATCTCCACCGCCATGGGTCGGAACCGGCCCGGCAGGATGCGGGTAGCGGCAATGAGCCAATCTACCGCTCGCTGGCTCACCGCCAACGCCGTGAATATTGCCAGCGCGATCACGAAGCTGATTATCACGCCGGCCGCCAGCAGCGCCGCCGTGGTGCGATATGAAAAACTGGCCTCGTCGAACAGGCCGGCGGCCAACAGTATCGGCGCCGCCACCGCTCCAATGGTCAACAGGGTCAGCCCGTCGTACAGTCGCTCCACGCTCAGCGTGGCAATGGAAGCCGGCATGCTCACGCCACTTTCCCGTTGGGCCAGCAACAACGCCCGCACCAGTTCCCCCAATCGGGCCGGCAGGACGTTGTTGGCCATGTAGCCGATGATGACGACCGGATAGAGGCGTTTCACCGGTATGTGGGCCATCGGAGACAGCAGGAATTGCCAGCGCATGCTGCGGAACCACTGCCCGATGAAGTAGATGACGATGGCCGGGGCCAGGAAGAGGTAGTTGGCCGAAACCAGGGCATGGACCAGTTCGCTCCGGTCTACCAGCAACACCAGCAGCGCCAGCGTCACCACGCTGACCAGCACGCCCGCCCAGAACCGCCAGTTACCCAGCCAATAAGCCATCAAACGCTCGAAGCCACGGCGTTAGCATCCCCTGGCCCTTGATGGGAGAGGGTCAGGGAGCGGGTGAAATGCCAAGTCGCGGACGATGTCATCATTGCCGATCGTACTGATAGTACTCGGCCCGGTACCAGTCGCTGTGCTGATGACGGGTCACGATGTACGACAGGGCCTGGCGCCACTTATTGGGATCTGTCGCGGTGTCGACGAAAAAATCCACGTCCCTGGCAAGCTGTTTCCCGAAGGATGTTTCTTCACGGCTTTCGCCCGGGCGGCGGTAGGTTTCAGGATACCATAGCAAATTTCGCATCGGCCCAATCTTGCCATAGACGAAATCCTCCTCTCCATCGATGGCGTGCCCACTTTCGGCCAGATAAACGGCCGGCGTGGTGTCTTCCCCCACGGTGCGGCAGGCTTCGGGGGTGGCATCGTCCTTCTTGTCATCGTCCTTCTTGTCATCATCCTTCTTGTCATCATCGCTGCTCTCGCCGCAGAAGGTGTCGAACTGCACCTTGCCCGCCTGCGTGTCATGCCTCACGTACCACTGGAACGGGTACCACATATCGTAGTCCACCTTCACCGCCGGCGCGCTTTCGGCGGCCTCCAGCGCCGACGCTTCCAATTGCCCGTAGGTGTCGAGCAGGTCGGACGAACCCTGGGCGTAAGCCAGTATCTCGGGGTTTGAATCGTCGTAAGTGTACGCAACCCGAATCGCCGCCACCGTCCCAAATAGCAGTAGCAGGGCGGCAACTCCCAGGGCCGCCGCCCGACCGCCCTCCGGATGCCCCCGCAAAAGCCAGGCGATCAACACCGCAGCGGGCAGCAGTATCAGGCCGGCCAGCCACGCCGCAATGTTGGCGCCGACTTCGCCAGCGCCCAGCCAGGCTACCCATACCGCCACCCCGACCCACATCGGCGCCAGAAACATCAGCCAAAGGTTGCGTCGGCCCAGTTGATGCCACGTCACTCCGGCGGCCAGGTGGCCCAGATACATCCCGGCGGCCAGTGCCAGCGGCGGCGTGATGTTGACCAGCAGCCAGGGCATCTTCTCGCCGGCGATGGTGTAGACCGCCAGCGTGGCCACGACCCACCCGGCCAGCGCCAGCCCAAATCGCTCCCGCCGCCGAATGAGCCACACCACCGCGATGAGTCCGAAGACCAACGCCAGCAACTCGTACACCGTCAATCCCACGGCGTAGTAGTACCAGGGCTGGTTCCCGCGAGCTTCCCCCTGCTGTGCCATCCAGTAGCCCAGGCTTTGCCACGACCCGGTGAAGATGCCGGCAGCGTTGGTGTACAGCGTGGTGTACAGCGCAGTCCACACCAGGTAGAAGATGCCGGCCGCTGCCAGCCACACGCCGCCACGCCAGCCGACCCCGACCTCAACGCTCACCACCAGCAGCGCCAATAACGCGGCCACCGGAATCAGATAGTTGACGGCCACCAGGCCCGACTCAAGGTCGGCGGCGGCGCGCACCCCTTCGGGCAGAGCCGCCCCGGCGAAGGCAACGTCCCCGGACGCCACCGCCAGCCACAGCCAGGTGAGCAGCAATACCGGGCCCAACACGAGGGTCATGCGTCGCACCGACAGCCCTTCCAGGCGCAGCACGACCACTGCGACGATAATCAGCGCGCCGGCAATCAGGAAATTCACCACAGCCCCGCCGCCTGCTTCCCCGGCGCCCGATGCGTTGGCCAACGATACGTCGAAGGGTTGCAGCATAGCGATGGTGACGGCTACCATCGCCGAGACCGTTGCGACCAAAAGCGTGGTCGCCAGGGTGGTGTCCCGAAAAGGATTCCGGCGGCGCCAGGCCCACCACACCGGGGTCAGAATTACCCCAACGAGCGCCGCCGCCGCCAGCACGCTGACCCAGGCGGGGGCCTCCCACACCGGCAGCGTGACGAAGGGCGCTCCCCACACCGGCGCTCCGGTTTCGCCCGTCGACCCCTGGTCGGGCGCAACCAGCGTCAGCCCCAACGGGCCCTGCATTACCGACGCCATCGCGGCGGCCTGCGGCAACGTCAGCGCGGCCAAAAACACGAAAAACCCGGCGGCGCCGCTCAACTCTGCGATGAGCCGCCGCCCGATGACGAATTCCCAGATATCCCGATGCCCCATTGCCAGCGCCGCCACGCCCAGAAACAGGATGATGAAGAACGCCGTTTCTTTCGTCGCCAGCATCAGCGCCACCACCAGCGCCGACCAGTACAGGTATCGGTTGCGACCGGTGGTGGTGTACCTCCAGAACAGAACCAGCAGCAGCAGCGCCCACACCGCCATCAGGATGTCGTTGCGCCCGAACCGGCTGAAATACAGCAACGTCGGCGACATGGCGAGGATCATCGCCGCGCCGGCCGCTCCCCAACGCCCGATCTGTTCCCGCAGGAAGTATGGCAACACCACCAGACCAACCCCGAACAGCGCGTAGGGCAACCGGGCGATAAAGTCGGTGTCGCCGATGAATTTGATGAACGCCGCCACCAGCTCGATTTGCAAGGGCCCGTGCATCCACGGCGAATGGACGAATTTGACGCCCTGGGCCAGCTTCCACGCAAAGTGCAAATGGATGGCCTCGTCGTAGTGCATCGTCCGCCCGTCCAGCTCCCACAGACGCATCCCGGCAGCCAGGACGGCGATGAACACGAAAACCCATTCCAGCCGGCCAAACCTGGGCCAGCTAAACCCCGGCCGCAACCGGGACATGGCAATCCGGCCACGATTAATCATGGCAAGCCGGGCGGTCCCCTCTCTCCAGACCGGAGCGGGTTAGAGGCGGCCCCGGGCTTGACCCGGGGGTGAGGGTGAATTTCTGACCAGAAACCATTTACCGAAGTTTACGCCGCGCCGTGCCGGGTGGATTCCGGCGGCCAACAAATTTACCACACCCACCCGTACGCTGGGGATACGTTGGGAAAGCTCATGCGTACCCGCTTTGTCATTGCGAGCGTAGCGTGGCAATCTCGTCGTCGTAGCAACGGCGGTTCGACGACGGGTGTTCAACCTCATCGAGATTGCCACGTCCCTCGGCGAGCTTGGGATGAGCGGGTGCTCCTCGTAATGACAGATTAAAGTGGGTAAGCGTGAGGTTAGGGAAGGCGAGGGTACTACGCCGGATCCCCTGCATCGGCGGCGTGGCGACGGGCCCGCGCCAGGTTGCGACGGCTGGCTTCCGTTGAAGGATGCTCGTCGCCCAGGGTTGCGGATCGGTCGTCCACGTTGCGGGCGTGCAGTTCCTCTGATTCGGCGTAACGGCCGGCCAGTTGCAAGGCGTTGGCCAGGCTCCCCTGACTTCGCAACGTATCGGGATGCTCATCACCCAGTGCGGCACGCCGGGCCTCCAGCAGCTCGACGAACCTGCTGATTGCCTGGTCAGTGTTGCCGGCGGCGTAATGGCAATTCGCCAGACTGCTGCCGTAGCGCAGGGTCTCAGGATGATGAGCTCCGTGGACCTCCGCGCTGAGTTCGGCGGTTGCGCTAAACCAGCTCAGCGCTTCGTCAAATCGCCGTGCCGCCCGGTAAGCATGGCCCAGACGGTGCTGCGCTCGCAGCGTCTCGGCGTGGCGGTCGCCGTAAATCCGCCGCGCCTCCGTTCGTGACTCCTCACGGCGACGGATCAATTCCTCGGCGCGGGTGGTCTCTCCGTCCGGCGGTTGCGGTCGATTCATCCGGTCTCAGGGCAACGTCGCCCGCACTTCGCCCATGCGGGAGGTGTCGTAGCCGCCCAGTTCATCCACCGCGCTGCGGAACTCGGCGTCGGCCAGCAGGGCCAGTAGTGACGTCAGTTGCGAACTCTCCAGGTGTTCCACGGGTATCACCAGGTCGTATTCCTCTTCGAACAGGGGCACAAAGTCCAGGCCCAGCGCCCGTGCGGCGGACAGTATGCCGAGGCCAACGTGGGCCGAACCGCCCGCCACCGCCGCCGCCACCGCCAGGTGACTGTACTCCTCCCGCTGGTAACCCGACACCGAGTCCGGCGCGATGCCCAACTGCCCCAGGTGATAGTCCAGCAGCACACGGGTTCCGGAGCCGCGCTGTCGGTTGACGAAGCCAACGTCAGGGCGCGCCAGATCATCCAGCCTGGTGACGCCTAGCGGGTTGCCGCCGGACACCATCAGGCCCTGCGTTCGTCCCACCAGCCGCACAATCGACACCGGAATCCCGGGCAGGTAACGGCGCACGTCCGTCACGTTGTACTTTCCCGTCGCCGCGTCAAGCAGGTGGCAACCAGCCAGGTGGGCCTCGCCCCGGCGCAGGGCGGCCAGGCCCCCCAGGCTGCCCACGTGGGATGACGCCAGGTTCACCGCCGGTCGATGCCTGCGGAGATGGCTCTGCATGAGGTCCAGGGTCAGGTCGTGACTTCCGGTGGCGACGATGGTGTTTTCCACGTCCTCAGCGGGGCGCAGCAATTCGACGTCTACCTCCGCTCCGGCGTCCAGACCCTCGGAGAGGCGCGGAATTTTCACGATGCCGTCGGCCCGCACCAGCGACATCACCACGCCGGCGCCGCGCTGCACGGGTGTCGCGGTCATGCGCGCGCCCACCCGTCCCAGCTTGACCCGCAGAAACTCGTCCTCGCCGATGGGTGACAGCACCTTGCGCGTGATGTGCGCGGCGATGCGGGGACGGGCCGGCGATTCTGAAGCCAGCATTCTTTCCACGACCGGACGCAGCAGCAGTTCCGACGTCAGCGCCGCCGAAACCGGGTAGCCGGGCAGACCCAGCACGGCCTTGCCCCGGGCCACACCCAGCGCCACCGGATGCCCGGGTCGGATCGCGATGCCATGCACCTGCAGCGTGCCCAGCGATTCGATGACCGATGCGGTGTAGTCGGCGTCCCCGGCGGATGACCCGGCGTTGATAACTACCACGTCACACTCGGCAAGGTGTTTCTCCACCGCATTGCGAATCTCGGCGGCGGCGTCCGGGATTGGCGGGGAAACCCGCGGCGCTCCGCCCCACTGGCGTATCTGGGCAGCCAGAATGAGGGAGTTGAACTCCGGAATGTCTCCCGGGCTGCGGTGAGCCTGAATCGGGATCAGCTCGTTGCCGGTGGGGATGATGCCGACGACGGGTCGTCGCCGCACCGGGACGGAGGTAAGACCCGCCGCAGCGCACGCCCCAAGGTCGGCGGGGCCAATCCGGTGGTTTTCGGGCAGCACCAGTTCCGTCGCCACGATGTCTTCGCCCAACGGGCGCACGTGCTGCCACGGCGCCACCGGCTCCGAGACCCTGACGGTGGCATCGCGCGCGTCGTCGTTGGCGGCATCCCGCTGCACGTGCTCGATCATCACCACGGCGTTGGCGCCGGCCGGCATCGCCTCGCCCGTGTTCACCCACACGGCCTGCGTCCCCACCGTCAGCTCCACGGGCCTGGTTTCAGTGGCTCCCACGGTATCGGCGGCGCGCACCGCGATTCCATCCATGGCGGCAGCGTCGTAGTGCGGCGAGGATGCGACGGCCCACACCGGTTCCGCGGTGATGCGCCCAACGATGTCGGCGGCTTCCAGTGGCGCCGGTTCGCCGGGGCGAGGGGACACCGCGCCGGCGGCCTCCAGCGCGCCGAACCACCGGCTCACTGCCTCCTCCAGGGGGATATCCTGGAGGAAATAGCGGCGCCGCCGTTCCGGTCCGTGGCCGTGGACGTGACGAATTTCGTTGCTGTCCCCGGCGCTGTCCCCGGTGTTATCGAGCGTACTCATCGTGGGCGTCTATGGTGGCTGGTCGTTCAGAACCGGCGCACGATCACCCGCTCGCCGGCGTAGATTCCAGCGTGGTTCGCCGGGACGTGCAGGAAGCCGTCCGCGCGAACTAGGGTGAAAATCAACCCGCTCTTGCCCCAAACGGGGTGAGCCACCGGCGGATTGTCCGCTTCGTCTGCATCTGGCGGGTTTTCCAGTCTCACCGGCACATAATCCTCGCGACCCGGCGCCGATGGCACGTCCTGGGCCAGGATGGCCGCAGTCTCCGTCCTTGCCGGAGGGGTCATGCAACCGGCCAATCGATACACGGCGGGCCTCACCAGCAAGTCGCATACGACCATGGCCGACACCGGATTACCGGGGAGCCCGATGACGGGTTTGCCACCGCAAAGCCCCACGATAGCCGGCTTCCCCGGTCGCAGGGATAGACCATGCACGAGGATACCCGGCTCGCCCAGCGCCGACACGATGTCAGCCGTCCGGTCACGCAGGCTAACCGAACTGCCGGCCGACAGCACCAGCAGGTCAGCCTGTTCCAGACCACACCGTGCGGCGGTCAATTGCCTCTCGAAATCGTCATCCAGCAGGCCCATCAGGACGGGCGCGCCGCCGGCGTCGGCAACCTGCGACGCCACGGTATAGGAGTTGATGTCCCGCACCTGCCCCGGGCCGGGAGCGGACTCCGGAGCCACTATCTCGTCGCCCATGGAAAGTATGGACACCCTGGGACGCTTGCTCACGCAAACGCTGGTTATCCCCAGGGCCGCCAACGCGCCGATGTCCTGGGGTCGCATCACGTGTCCCGACGGCAACACCGGGTCGCCAGCGGAGATATCCTCGCCGGGTTGCACCACGTTTTCGCCGGGCGCCACCGGACGCATCACCTCGATGGTTTCCCGGTCGATTTGCTGGGTCTGCTCCACCATAACCACGGCGTCGGCGTTGGCGGCCAGCATGCCGCCCGTGTAGGCCACGGCAGCCTGGCCCACTCCCAGCGATACCTGCGTTGCAACGCCCATGGGAACCTCGCCCACCACTGTGAACCAGGCGGGCAGGCCGTCCGTTGCGCCGTAGGTGTCCGCCGCGCGCACGCTGTAACCGTCCATGGTCGACCGCGGGAACGGCGGCAGAGTCTCGGGCGCGGTTATGGCCTCGAAGGTGATGCGACCGGTGGCATCCCATGCTGGGATTGTTTCGGTTCCAACCGGCACACCCGCCGGCAACCGGTCCATCAGCAGGGCCAGGGCCTGGGCAGGAGGCAGCACATTGAAGAACTCAGGCATCGTACCCGCGATGCTACCCACCCGTAGCCACCGTGTCAAAACCCTCTGTCGTTGCGAGCGCAGCGTGGCAATCTCGTTGGCGTTCTTCGACAGGTTCAGGATGAACGGGATTGCCACGTCGCTTTGCTTCTCGCAATGACAGTGCAGCAAGGGTAACGCCTCCCGTTGCCGCCCGGCGCTGCTCCCTGCTACAATCCGGCGCGTACGGCTCCAACTGGTTCATCCCCGCCGTGCGCGACTCGATTGCAAGGAGTTGGCCGCTATGAGCTGGCGATTCAGCCTCATCAACCGGTTTGAAGACCCGCCCGGAGGTATCACGGAAGGACCCGCGTGGAACGGCGAATTGGTGCTGTTCACCCACATCCACGCCAGCCGCATTTACGGCTACAACCCCAAGTCGGGCGAATTCTCCGTTTATCGCGAGAATACCAACTTCACCAACGGCCTGGCTTTCGACGCCCAGGGCCGTCTCTTCGGCTGCGCCCAGAACGGGCGCGCCATCGTCCGTTTTGACCCGGACGGTACCACGACTACGGTGGCGGACAACCTGGACGGCGTCCCCCTGAACACCCCCAACGACCTGGCCATCGACATTCGCGGGCGCATCTGGTTCACCAACCCCTGGAACGCGGGCAACGTCGATGCCAACGCCGTGGAGGAGCTGGACCACCGCTCCGTGCTGTGCGCCGTGCCCCAGGCCGACGGCTCCTACAGAACCGTCCGCTCCACCACCGACACCACCATGCCCAACGGTATCCTGGTGTCCCCTGATGGCAACACCCTCTACGTTGCCGAGAGTAACAGCGACCGAATCGACATCGACCGGGAGCTGCGGGCCTACCCCATCAACGGGGACGGAACCGTCGGGCCCTACCAGACCCTGCACACCTTCGGTCGCGATGCCAACCAGGTGCATCGAGGCATCGACGGCATGTGTCTGGACGCCGACGGCAACATAATCGCCACCGCTGGCTGGCCGACGGCGGGCCCGGGCCCGATGCTCTATGTCTTCTCCCCAACCGGTCGGGTGCTGGAGACCCATCCCGTTGCCGCCACCCGTCCAACCAACGTGTGTTTCGGCGGCCCCGACCTTACCGACGTATTCGTCACGTCCACCGACGGCCATTTCTTCCACGCCAGGACGGACCGGGTAGGCTGGGCGGTCTATCCCTAGCCTCGCACGCTACCGCCGCCAGGGGGAGTCTGATGCAGCAACGCAGGTTGAGCAGTTACGGTATCGGTCGCGACCAGCTCCGGCAGGGAGGCGGTCGCGGCAACGGCAACGACCACTTTGATGAGCTGGTGGGCAGCACTGAATTTCACGTGTATCAGACTCCGGGTCGACGGGTGAAGGGCTTCGACAGCATGAAACTGTACGCCGAAGCGGAGGGGTGCGAGTTGCTCTACACCGCCGATGCGCCCCCCGAATTGTCCGACCACGAGACGCTGCGTATCACCCACCGCCGCGCCGCGCCCATACCGGACACAGTCCTCAAGCGTGCCCACTCCTGGGCTCATCGCAACAACTTCCTGCACAGCTTCTTCAAACCCCTCTACCGCTGATAATCCCCTCCCCCATCAAGGGAGAGGGTTGGAATGAGGGTGAAATCCGTCAGAAGCGGGATTTAGTTGATGATCCCCTCTCCCTCGATGGGAGAGGGTTGGGGTGAGGGTGAAATCCATCGGATGCGGGATTTACCGGTATCATTTTCTCACCCCGATAATCTCCCAATCCCGATTCATGCCAGCGTTCCCCAACCGACGGGACAGGATCGGTGCGCGGTTGAGAAAGTATGAACCGGCTGAAATCGCCCCCACCATGGCGGAGCGGTCTATCCGTCGCCGTATCCGCAGGCACGGGCCGATCACCTTCTCTGAATACATGACCCGCGCTCTGTATGCGGCGGGCGGGTACTACACCCGACCCGACCGGAGCCCGCTGGCCGACTACTACACCAGCCCCCAGGTTCATCCGGCGTTTGGCGCTTTGCTGGCGGTTGAGCTATACCACTGCTGGAACCTGCTGGACCGGCCAGCCCCGTTCGTGGTTGTGGAACCCGGCGCTGGCGACGGCCTCCTCGCCCACGACATTTTGACTGCGGCAACGTACCTGCCCGACGGCTTCGCACCAGCCATCCGGTACATCGCCGTCGACCGGCAAGCTGCGTCCGGTTGGGAAGCTGGATTCGCCAACGGGTTCCGGTGTGTCGGAGACGCCTTGCGCCTGCCCATGAGCGGCGCCGTAGGCTGCGTAGTATCCAACGAGCTGCTGGACGCCCTGGCCGTCCATCGGGTTCGCATGGAGCCAGATGGCCTCCGCGAGCTGTACGTCGACGTCACCCCCGATGTTGCCGATGGGTACGAGGGGGTCCTGATTGAACGTCCTGGTGAGCCCTCAACGCCGGCTCTCGCCCAGCGTTTGGCCGATACCGGAGTCCATCTGCAACCCGGGCAGACGACGGAAATCTGCCTGCTCCTTGACGATTGGGCGGAATCGGCAGCGGCGGCGTTGACCCAGGGCTTCGTCATTACCATCGACTTTGGCAGGGCTGCCGTTGACCTGTACGACCCGGCGCAGCGACCCGATGGCACGCTGGTCACCTACCGGGGCCACGTGCAAACCGATTCGCCGCTGGTGGACGCCGGCCGCCAGGACATCACCGCCCAGGTTGATTTCACCTCGCTGCAACGGGCCGGCGAGCGCGCTGGCCTGAACACGGTTGGCAACGTGCCGCAGGGCTGGTTGCTGCAACGTTTAGGCCTCCAGACTCTGCGCCGCAACGGCCCGCCGTCGGGTGGACTTGACGGCGGTTGGCAGAGTTTGCCGGGCGGCTCCGACGGCTCTCTGCCCGACGAATTGCCGGCGGAACTCGACGCCGCTCCCGATCAGGGACGGGCCTGGCTCACCGCACTAACTCATCTGCTGCGCCCGGGAGGGTTAGGTGATTTCCGCGTGCTCGTGCAGGCCAGGGGCGTCCCTGCCGACACGGCAGTCCGGGCGTTGGGATGGCTGGACGACAACGACACCTATACCGTCTATACCCCGGCATCCCTGGCGGCCAGGATTCCGCCGGATGCGCTGCGGTTGGGTGACGGGCGTTTGCCGTTGCTGACATGACCCGGTGCTATAATCGGCCCGGCGCGGCGAATCATCAGCGCACCCTTGCTGATAACCCGAACCCCGCGCCCAATATTGACCTGGTGACGATGCCATGCCCGGCCCGCTAGACGGCATAAACGTCGTCGAGTTTTCCACCATGATTGCCACGCCCACGGCAGGCATGATGCTGGCCGATATGGGGGCGAACGTGGTCAAGGTGGAGCCGCCCTGGGGCGACCTGTGGCGTTACACCCAGACCGTGCTCCCCACCGAGGGCCGGCCATTCATGGCCTACAACCGGGGCAAGCGCTCCATCACCCTGAACCTGACCAGCGCGGAGAGCGGCGACGTGGTGCGACGCCTCACCGAGCAGGCTGACGTCGTGCTGGCCAACAATCGCCCCGACGTGGCCGCCCGTCTGGGCATCGATTATGAAACGTTGGCGGCGATCAACCCGTCCATTATCTATTGCGAGGGTTCCGCCTTCGGCTATAACGGCCCCGATTCCTACCGGCCCGGCTACGATATCATCATCCAGGGCATGTCGGGCATCGCCACCAGCGAGGGCAAGTTGCAACGGGGCGTCCCCGTCCACATCGTTTCCAGCCCGCTGGTCGATTCCGCCTGCGGGTTGGCCCAGGCGTGGGCGGTGTGCGGCGCCCTGTTTGCCCGGGAACGCAACGGCGGCAAGGGTCAGAAGCTGGAAGCGTCCCTGCTGGGTACGGCTCTGATGATGCTGGGGATGCGTTTCGTTCGCATCGACGAACTGGACCTGGAACCCCACGCCCAGGTACTCAAATCGCTGGAAGCCATGAGGGCGGCCGGCACGCCCTACCCGGAAATCCTGGAGACCTACGAGGCCCAGCACTTCCAGACGCCCGGCAATATCTACTACCGGTTCTACCAAACCGCCAACGGCGTGATGGTCGTAGGGTGTTTGAACGCTGGCCTTCGCAAACGCCTGCTGGATGTCATCGGCCTGCACGACATCCGGTTTGACGAAGGCTATGACCAGTATTCCCAAGAGGCGGCGGACTTCGGGGCGCAGCTCATGTCGGACGCCGAGGCAATCTTTTCGAACAAAACCACCGAAGAGTGGCTGACGTTGCTGGACGCCGCCGGTGTTCCCGCGGGACCGGTGCGTTTCGTCGAAGAGCTCTTCGACCATCCCCAGGTGCTCCAGAACAACATGGTGGCTGACGTGCAGCACCGGGATCTGGGCACCGTGCGTATGGCCGGCCCCCTGGTGACCTTCTCGGATACTCCGTTGCGGGCGGGGCCGCTGCCCGCATTGGGCGAGCACACGGATGAAGTGCTGAGCGAGCTGGGTTTTCAGAACGGCGACATCAAGCGCCTGAGGCAAAGCGGTACGGTGGTGTGACCGCGCCGGCCCGGCGTCGGCGCTAAGGAACCACCCCAACGAGAATCAGCGGCACCGACGGAACGCCGCGCCCCTGACGAATCACGTTCAGCAGGTCTCTCTCGTAGTAAGGCACTCCGGACGACATTTCCTGTTCCATTCGTTTCATCGGCAGAATCTCTACGCCAACGTCGATGATGTCCCCCACGTAGAAGCTCAGATGCTTCACGAACAGATCGTGGGCAACGAAAGCGTATTTTCCGAACTGTACCTCCACGGCGACGCGGTTTTTGACGAAGTCGGTTTGGTTGTACGACGAGTAAGGTTCGCGGCCAGCTTCTTGGATAATGCGTTTTTGTTCCATTTCTGACCGAGTATAAACATCGCGTAGCAACGTCTCGTCATCGGTTACCCAGAAATTTTGCCGCCGTTCGCTCCAACCCCTGCTCTGAAACTCCGCTCTGAAGGCGCGGTTCATGTCGGTCGGAGAAAGCAACAGCCTGCCTGCCATACGTTTTTCTTTGGAGACTTTGGTCCGGCACGAGTCGGCATCCACGGACTCAATGGCTGCCTGCATTTCCTCCCACAGTTCCGGGTGATGCACCAACAAGTATTCGTGCCCGTTCAAATGGGAGTATTGGGCGGCGATTTGCATCAATGGCCTCCCCGAGGCTTGCCTGGATCGTAAATTGGCTTGCCCATAGGACGAGTACGCAAGTGGCCGTCCCGCAATTGTTCGATGCGCTCTCGGGCGATTTCGACGTACTCCTCGACGATGTCACACCCATAGCCAACGCGACCATGCTTCATTGCGGCGATTACGGATGAACCGACCCCCATGTAGGGGTCAAGAACTAGGTCTCCGAGATCGGTCATCGACAGCACCAGACGCTCAACCAATTCCACCGGGAATTGGCAAGGGTGCGCGGTTTTTTCCGGGTGATTGTTCTTGACATTTGGAAACTCCCAAACGTCGGTCGGATTCTTGCCTTTGGGATTGCCGGAGAGTTTTCCTTTATTCGGTCCTTTGAAGTGCCGCTTGCCCGGATACTTCGATGGCACCCGTATCGTGTCCAGATGCCAGGTGTATTCGTCCCCCTTGGTCCACCAATTGATTGTTTCGTACCTGCCAGACAATCGCCTGGTGCAATGCAAGCCATGCCCGAACCGCCAGATGATCCGGTTCCGTAAACGCAGGCCAAGGCGTTTGAACAGCGGATAGACTATGGCATCCAGCGGCACCACTTCGCCATCTTCCACGTAGTTGCCTACTTGCCAACACAACGATCCAAGCTAGGCTTTACGCATAATTTAGAAAAAGTATAAAGACAGGGTAAGCTGGCCTGACCCCACTTTCAACGGAAAGGCCCAGCCATGCTCACCCTGCCCGATGCCATTGTAGCCGTTCTCGTTCCCTTCGCAACGCTGTTTACGAGCCCAACCTGGCGGAAAGCCCAACTGCTGCTGGTCGGCGCGATCCTGACCCCGGGCCAACGCACCGTGGCGGCGGCACTGCGCGTCATGGGCCGCAGCGACCAGCGCGACTACGCCCGCTACCACGAGGTGCTCAATCGGGCGGTGTGGTCGTCCCGCCAGGCAGCGCGCATCCTGCTGGCGCTGTTGCTCCAGCACCTGGATGGTGGCGACGGCCCACTGATCTTCGGCATCGACGAGACCCTGGAACGGCGTCGCGGCGCCAAGATCAGGGCGCGGGCCATCTACCGCGACCCGGTGCGTTCCAGCCGGTCTCAGGTGGTCAAGGCCAGCGGTTTGCGCTGGATCTCCCTGATGTGGCTGGGCCACGTGCCATGGGCCGGACGCCATTGGGCCTTGCCGGCGCTCACGGTGCTGGCGCCTTCGACCCGTTACTACCAACAGCAGGGACGCCAGCACAAGAAGCTCACCGACTGGGCCCGCCAGATGGTCATGCAACTGCGCCGCTGGCTGCCCCACCGACCCCTGGCGCTGGTGGGCGACAACAGCTATGCCGTGCTGGATTTGCTCCACTGCTGCCAGTCCCTCCGTGAACCCGTTACCCTGATCGCCAGATTGCGTCTGGACGCCGCCCTGTATGCGCCAGCGCCACCCCGTCAACCTGGCCAGAACGGTCGCCCGCCATTGAAGGGCCCGCGGCGGCCGCCGCTGAAAGTTTTCCTTGCGCAGACGGATGTAACTTGGGCCAGCGCCGAGGTGGCCTGGTACGACGGCATCACCCGCGCCGTGGAACTCACCTCCCAGACGGCGGTCTGGTACCGCTCCGGCAAGCCCCCCGTCCTCATTCGCTGGGTGCTGATCCGAGACCCCCAGGGCTCCTTCGCCACTCAGGCCCTGCTCTGTACCGACCCGGCGGCGGACCCGACCCAGATCCTGGAATGGTTTGTACTGCGCTGGCAACTGGAGGTCACCTTCCACGAGGTACGAACCCATCTGGGTGTGGAGACACAACGCCAGTGGTCCGATCTCGCCATCGCCCGCACCACGCCCGCCCTACTGGGACTCTTCTCCTGGACCACCCTGGCCGCCCACGCGTTGCAGAAACGGCGCCCCATGACCCAGCGCAAGGCCGCTTGGTACGACAAACCGTCGCCGACCTTCGTGGATGCCATCGCCCTGGCGCGTCGCCACCTGTGGCTGGCGTCGGAAGGTTTCTCACTGTCGGTCGCTGACCCCGACATTCAGGAACTCCCGGTCGCACTGTACCACCGACTTGTAGATTCCCTTGCCTACGCCGCTTGAATTGCGTAAAGCCTAGCCAAGGGGATGCAAAAGCCGTACGCATTCGCTTACGACACGCTCCTGCATTTCAAGATATGCGGCCAGTGGCTGCCTGGCTTCGTACCCCTTGCCCAAATTATATGGCGGCGAGGTAACAATCAGCTTCATGCTACCGTCCGGTTGGTCAGCCATGAAATCGAGATTATCCGCGCAGGCGATCACAAAATCATTTCTGGCCGCAGCGTCACCTGCATCCGGATGCAATTCCGAATCAAAAGTTAGCGGGAGGGCGTTGTCGACAGCGATGGTCACGGTATATGCCTCTGTTAGCTCTTGGCGGTGTGAGAGGATTTTGGTTTACTTTCGGAAATGCGTCAAGCATGGATCTGTCACCGGTGTGAACCTCCCGAGCCGTGAGCAACGCAAAGGGCCGGGGACTGGCCCCGGCCCTCCTCGTTTGCCTGCGCCACACCGTTCCTACGATCCCCCTGGCGGCAGGCGGCGAGCGCGCAGAATGATCGGTTGCTTAAGTCTCCGGCAGGTAGGAGTAGTAGCGCACCCCGGCCATGGGAATCCCGTACCCAAACCCCGGCATCGGGCGGTGCCGGACGCGCTCGACGGCCGCGTCTTCCACCCGGGCCCCGAATTCGCTGAGGATATCGGACATGTCCTGTTCGACCCATTCGCTAAGCAACCCGGGCCGCTGGTCAAGCGCTTTGGTATTCAGGACTTCGTTGACAGTAACCATCGTTGCTTCCTCCTGTTGTGGTCTTCAACCACATAACGTATTGCGATTACCTTTATTATCATACGCAATCCTTGCTACGTCAAGCATCAACATTGAATCTGAGGAAATTTCGCTACTCGATATTTGACTGATGGGCAGTCGAAGCCAGCAAGCCGCCCGTTGGAGCGGCTTTCATCTGACGACGTGCGCTTGACGCACAACCACCACACTCTGCGACAGGAGCGATATTCCTTGGATAAATCATTGCCCAAGGGCATCCCGTCGCTTGGCGGCTCGTTCATTCCGAAAACCCGCGAACAGAATCAAACCAATGTTGAGAATGATGGAGTTGGGTACT
Source organism: Dehalococcoidia bacterium (assembly GCA_965220105.1). Classification (GTDB taxonomy): domain Bacteria; phylum Chloroflexota; class Dehalococcoidia; order Lucifugimonadales; family UBA3495; genus Bin87. The sequence goes on from OZ244811.1 coordinate 2,857,142, forward strand.
ACCCACACCAGCACCGTGCCCTCATTAGTGGCCGCTTGAATGGTGACCGCGGACAAATACAGTATCGTGGACACCACCGCTATCACGCCTCCCAGCGGAAAGGAGATACCTAACCAGATCGCCAGCGTCGAGAATACCTCCCGACCGCTCTAGTGAGGCCGATTCAGAGTGAACAGCACGGCTCCAGCCGTCGGGACGACCGCGAAAAGAATAGTTACCAGAGTGGCACCCATGACGCCTCCAGACGATGAACTTTGAGGCTCCACCATGACGATGGAGCCTCAAGGCACACAAGATGCGTGCGTCCGTCTATCACGGGACGCTGGCGCTGATGAAAGACGACCAATCATTCGCTACTTCACCATTTCATTTCGGCTGCAGCACCGCCCAGAATGCCTCCGACGGCGTTTCGAGCAACGGCTTTCATAATATCATTCCGTGTTCACGGACTAGCGAAATCGCCTTTTGAATCTGCGTTAAAATGCCTGGAAAAGTTCCGATCTCAACCCGCTGCATGGCGGCGCGGCCACGGGAGCATTCATCATGACAAAACCAATTGGGGCTGATCTGTTTCGACACCTGCAATCGGTGGGAGACCCCGCCATCACGCCGGATGGAGCCCGGTGTGCCTACGTGCTGTCCTGGATAGACGCCGAAAGCGCCGAGAGTCGCTCCCGCATCTATCTACGCGTGACGTCTGGTGACGGCGCATCCGACGAGGCGAGGCAATTTACCGGCGGCAACGCCGACTCGCATCCCCGGTTTTCGCCCGATGGCAGGATGCTGGCGTTCCTGCGTCCGGAGACCGGAAGCCCGGATGCCTCCCGGCAGGTTTGGCTGATGCCATCCGACGGCGGCGAGGCGTGGCAACTGACCCATCTGGCCAGCGGCGTGCGTGAGTTCGCCTGGGCCCCCGACTCTTCTCAACTGGCGCTCGTGTCCGACGTATGTCCGGATGAGCCGCCAGCCTCCAACGGCGCCGGCCCGGATGAACCTAAGGTGCGGGAAGTTCGCCGGATTCGTTATCGTCACGATGCCATCGGCTGGCGGGGCGACTGTCATTTCCATCTGTTCATGGCTGACGCCAAATCCGGTGAAGCGGCCCAGCTTACCGACGGCGACTGGGACGACATGGCGCCGGCGTGGTCGCCCGACGGCAGCCGTATCGCCTTCATATCGGGTCGGACGGAGGAACGGGACGTCACCGCTGCCAACGAAGTCTACGTAGTGAGCGTGCCGACGACTCAGTCTGCGGACGACGCCCTTCCGGAAGCCGTACTGTTGTCGGAGGGCCTGACCGACGCCGCTGCGGTGGCGTGGTCGCCCGACGGAGGGCGGCTGGTGGCGGCCGGCGCGGCCGGCGACGGCTTGATGGTTTTGTGGCAAGCCTACCTGTACGTATTGCAGCCGGGTCAGCCACCGCGCCAACTTACCGATGATGCTATTCGACCGTGCCTGGGCTACCCAGGCATCTCTCCACCGCTGGAGTTGCGATGGGTCGGGGACGCTGACGATGGCGCCGACGATGGCAGCATCCTGTTCCTGGCCGACGCTGCCGGCGAGACGCGCCTGTACTCTCTGGCGGTGCCAACGGAGGGACGAACCTCGCTGCCCCAGGCCGTAACCGACGGCGGTGAGCTGGTGTCAGGAATGGCAATTGATGCTCGGGCGAACCGGGTTGCGTTGGCGTCGTCGGCGCCCGAGACGCCGGCGGAGGTTCACCTGGTGTCACTGGACGGCGCTGGCGGGTCTCGCCGGCGGCTTACTTCCCACAACGATGCCTGGCTGGCCGCGCACCCGCCGGCCCCGATGGAAAAGTTTGCGGTGAACCGGGCTGGGTGGGATATCGAGTGCCGCCTTTACCATCCGCCCGGTTTCAACGCAACGCAGCGCTACCCGTTGTTGCTGGAGATTCATGGCGGTCCCAACGGCGCATTCTATGATTCGTTCGTGCCGTGGCACCAGGTTCCGGCGACGGCTGGATACCTGGTGCTGGCGGTGAACCCGCGAGGTTCGTCAACCTACGGCGAGGAGTTCGTCGACGCCGTGCTGGGCGACTGGGGCGGCGAGGACTACCTGGATTTGATGGCCGCCGTTGATGCCGTTTGCGCGCGGCCATACGTGGACGAGCAGCGGTTGCTCATTCACGGTTACAGCTACGGAGGCTACATGACCACCTGGATAATCGGGCACGACGACCGGTTCCGGGGAGCCGTGGCCGGGGCCCCGTGCATCGACCTGTGGAGCATGTACGGCACGTCGGACATCGCCGCCAGCTTCGGGGAGGCGCAGTGGTCGGCGCGACCATCGGGCGGCGCTCCGTCGACCGTGCCCATGGTCAACGAGCTGGCTGAGGGCGTGGACGACCTGGCCTACCGATTGCTGCAACGTTCGCCCATCACATTTGCGCCACAGGTGAAGACGCCGGTACTGCTGCTGCATGGCGAGGCTGACGCCCGGTGTCCCATCGGCCAGAGCGAGCAGTATTTCCAGATACTCAAGCGGCTGGACAAGGACGTGGAGATGGCCAGGTTCCCCGGGTGCGGGCACGGCTTTTTGCGTACCGGGCACGTCGCGCTGCGCCAGGCCTACCTGGAGCGGATGATGGAGTGGTTCCAACGCTGCCTGGGGTGACGAAATCGTTTTGATGGGCAGCACGGGACGAGATTGGGATCGAATCTGGGAGCGAAGATTCACCCTCACCCCAACCCTCTCCCATCGAGGGAGAGGGGCAGGTGGTTTGACACTGCCGGCGGCAATACCTTATCGTTCGCTTGCTTCCTAACCCAACGCCACCAGACCCCACGCAACCAGGGGATTGACCAATGACCACCGACAACTCGCCCGAAGGAAGGGTCAGGATACTGGCCGAACTGGTGGGCATAGCCATCGACGATGCCGACCTTCCGGAGGTGGCCAATCGGTTCGACAGCCTGATGCAGGAGTTGGACCGGCTGGCCGATCTGGACCTGGAAGGAATCGAACCCGTGACGATTTTTCCGGATGTAGAACCTCCGGACCCTGAATAACCCGCCTTCTTGCGAGAGTGCCGATGACCTCCTCCGCCAATCCCGACGACATCGTTTTCCTGTCTGCGGAAGTGACCGCTGCCGCCATCCGCGCCGGTCGGTTCACTGCTACCGACGCCGTCAACGCCTACCTTCGGCGCATTGACGCCGTGGACGGCGACATCAAGGCATACATCACCGTAACCCGAGAGGAAGCGCTGGGCGCGGCCTCGGACGCTGACGACGCCCTGCGCCGGGGAGATGAGGCAGTCAACGGCGCGTTGTTCGGCGTACCCATCGGCATCAAGGACCAGTTCAACACGGCGGGGATTCTGACCAGCAACGGCTCGCGCGCCTACGCCGACAACGTGCCCGGCGCCGACGCCACCGTCGTAACGCGGCTGAAGAACGCCGGGGCAATTCTGCTGGGCAAGCTGAACCTGAGCGAATTAGCCATGGGCGGAACCGCCGATCCTCCCTATGGGACGCCGCAAAATCCCTGGCGCCGGGAGCACACGCCGGGTGAGTCGAGCAGCGGCTCCGGGGCAGCGCTGGCGGCGCATCTGCTGGCGGCGTCGGTGGGCGAGGACACGGGCGGCAGCGGTCGAGGGCCGGCGTCCTACTGCAACGCCGTGGGCCTGCGACCCACGTTCACCCGCATCAGCCGCCACGGCATCACCCCGATGTGCTGGTTCATGGATGCTGCCTCTCCCATGACCAAGAACGTGGAGGATTGCGCGCTGGTGCTGGCCGCCATTGCCGGGTACGACCCTTTGGACCCGACCACCAGCCGGCGACCGGTGCCAGACTATCGGGCCATGCTGGATGGCGACATCCGGGGGATGCGGGTGGGTCGGTTGACCGAGCACTGCAATTCGCCGGACATGCACGCCGAAGTGCGGCAGGCCGTGGATGGGGCGCTGGAGGTGATGGCCCGGCTGGGCGCGGAGGTGGTGGACGTGTCGGTGCCGTTGACCGAGATTGCCGGCGCCATCTTCGTCGGCATCGCGGACACCGAGGGCGCCGGCGCCCGGGACGGCCTGATGCGGCGGGCTCCGGAGCAGCTGGACCGGGCGTCCCGGACACGATTGCAGTCTGCCGCGCTGGTGCCGGCCAAGGTGCAGAATCGGGCGATGAAGGCACGGGTGCTGTTGCGCCGGCAGTTCGAAGCAGCCTTCAGCGGCCTCGATGTGCTGATTTCTCCCACCGCGCCATACCCGGCGCCCCGCCATGATGCGTTGACCGCCCCATTCGAAAACGCTGATGACGTGCGCCAGCGTTTCTTCTTCCGCCGGTCTTACACCGGATGCTACCCGCTGGCGGCGATGCCGGCGGTGTCGATTCCCGGCGGGTTCAGCTCGGACGGTCTGCCCATCGGCCTGCAAATCGGTGGCGCACCCTTTGCCGAGGGTACGATTTTACGGGTTGCCTACGCCTATCAGGAGGCGACGGACTGGCACACGCGCCGGGCGCCGGTGTAGTCGAAACCGGTGTAGTCGGAACCGGTGAGGTCGGAACAGGATGGTTGTCATGCTGCGTAAAGCGATAATTCCCGCCGCCGGGTTGGGGACGCGGTTTTTGCCCATCACCCGGTCGGTACCCAAGGAGTTGCTGCCCATCCTGGACCGTCCGATGCTGCATTACGTGGTGGCGGAAGCATCGGAGGCGGGCATCAGCGAGGTCATCGTCATTACCTCGCCGGGCAAGGAAGGGATTGCCGAGTATTTTCGGCCCCGGCCCGACCTGGAAGAACGACTTGCCGATGACGACGCGCTGCTGGGTCGGGTGCGGTCGGGCACCGACCTGGCCGATGTATCGTTTGTGATTCAGGAAAAGCCGCTGGGGTTGGGTCATGCGGTGTTGACGGCGCGGGAGGCGGTGGGCGACGAACCATTCGCCGTCATCCTGCCCGACGATATCGTGGCGCATACGCCGGGGGTGCTGTCGCAAATGCTGGCGGTTGCCCACGACGGTGACGTTCCGCAAGCGGCGGTGGCGGTGGAGCGTTTGCCCTGGGAGGTGGTGCACAACTACGGCGTGGTGGACGCCGAACCGACCGGCGATCGACTCCACCGGGTGAACGGCCTGGTAGAAAAACCGCCGCCGGGAACCGCGCCGTCGAATCTGTCCATCGTGGGCCGATATATTTTGCCGCCGCAGATTTTCGAATGCCTGGAGCGGACGCCGCCAGGAGCCAGGGGGGAGATTCAGCTTACCGACGGGCTGGCGCTGATGATGGAGGACTTCCCGCTGTACGCCTGCGAGTTCGAGGGCGCCCGGTATGACGGCGGCAACCCAATGGGGCTGCTGCGGGCGTCGCTGGAACACGCCCTGGCGCGCGCGGACACCCGGGACGCGGCGGTGGACCTGGTGCGGCGGCTGGCAGCGGAGTTGGGGGAGTAGTCGGTTCGCGGCCGGGGTTCCCGGGATATCCGACCCACGTCCAGCCGTACCCGCTTTCAGTAGAGTACCGGGAGGTGGTGTAAAAGAATCGGTGTAGCCAAAAGCTAACCACCGCGTCATCCTTGATCGGAAGTCACAACCCAACCAAGGAGAACGACGGTGGTCAAGCAAAGAATGGACCTTTTGGAATTATTACGCAAGCGTGGTATGGACGGAGACGTGGACTTTCTGCGGGAAGCCCTGCGCGTCCTGGTGGACGGCATCATGGACGCCGAGGTTTCCGCCCAGATCGGCGCTGATCACGGCGAACGCAGCTCGGAGCGGGTCACCTACCGCAACGGCTACCGCAACCGCACCTGGGATACTCGGGTGGGCACCATGGAGTTGCACATTCCCAAGCTGCGGGAGGGCAGCTACTTCCCCAGCCTGCTGGAACCACGGCGGCGCAGTGAGAAGGCGCTGCTGTCGGTGATCCAGCAAGCCTATGTAGAAGGCGTGTCCACCAGGAGGGTGGATGACCTGATCAAATCTCTGGGCTGCGACGGCATCTCCAGCAGCCAGGTGTCGCGCATCTGCGAGCAACTGGACGAGGTGGTGGAGAGTTTCCTGGGTCGGCCCCTGGACGGTGGCCCCTACCCCTACGTGTGGCTGGACGGCCTGACCCAGAAGGTGCGGGAGGGCGGTCGCATCGTCAACGTCTGCGTGGTGGTGGCGACGGGGGTCAATGCCGACGGGCAGCGTGAGATCCTGGGTATGGACGTGGGCGCCAGCGAGGACGGCGCCTTCTGGCTGGCCTTCCTGCGGTCGCTGACCGCTCGGGGGCTCAGCGGGGTGGAACTGGTTACCTCCGATGCCCACCAGGGGCTGAAGAACGCCATCGCCGCGGTGTTTGCTGGAGCCAGCTGGCAGCGCTGCCGCACTCACTTCATGGCCAACCTGCTCACCCGAGTGCCCAAGCGTGCCCAACCTGGCGTGGCCACCATGGTACGCACCATCTACCAGCAACTGTCTCCCGCCGAGGTCCACGGCCAACTAGACCGAGTAGTGGAACAACTCCGGGAGCCCTTTCCCCAGGTGGCCGAACTGCTGGCGGACGCTGCGCCGGACCTCCTGGCCTTCACGGCCTTCCCAGTGGCCCACTGGCAGAAGCTGTGGTCCAACAACCCGCAGGAACGGCTGAACCGGGAGATAAGGCGCCGCACTGATGTGGTGGGCATCTTCCCCAACCGGCTGTCGGCGCGGCGCCTGGTGGGCGCGGTGCTGGCCGAGCAGCACGACGAATGGGCCGAAGCCCGCCGCTACCTCACCATCCCCAACGCCGCCGGCAACGAGGCACTGCCGACGCCCAATATGCTGGACACAGCGACCTAATCAACATCAAAAGGGATGACGCGCTTTTACACCTATTGACGGGACACTACCCCCGCTTTCACCTGTCATTGCGAGCGCAGCGTGGCAATCTCGTAGGGATTTTGGCTATTGACGCGGGTGTAGGCAGGGATGGGCGGTAGTCGGTTGGGATTTCACCCTCACCCCTCCCCTCTCCCATCGAGGGAGAGGGGAGGGCCCGCCGAAGCCAAATAGCCCCTCTCCCCTGGTGGGAGAGGGGTTGGGGTGAGGGGAGTTCCCTGGCGCAAAGGATTTCACCCTCACCCTAACCCTCTCCCATCGAGGGAGAGGGGACACTGGCCGTTGTGGCTGGGTTAATTGACAGGGCCGGCGGGGTCGCCTTAGAATTGCGGACGCTACATTTCGGCGTCGGACGCCGTAAGATGTGGCGCTGGCGCTGAATTCCCAGCGCCGAATGCCCCGAATTAAGGAGGTGCCAAGCCATGCCAACGAAAGCCTTTTTGCTGGTGGAAACTGCGGTCGGTCGCACCCGCGACGTCGCCAACACCCTGCGCGGTCTGGACGGCATCGAGTCGGTGGACGTTGTTACCGGTCCTTACGACATCATCGCGGTGATTTCCGGCGACGATATGTCGGTCGTGGGCGGGCTGGTTACCGAGAAAATCCACACTGTGGTAGGAGTGGTGCGTACCGTGACCTGCGTGGCGGTGGATGCTTGACCCTCGCGTTAGCGTCAGGTTGTTGGGAATAACGGGAGGGCCTGTTGGAGTACCGCTTTACCGCCGATGACGACAAGTTTCGTCACGATTTGCGCCAGTTCATAGCAGCCGAGTTGCCCCCGGATTGGGAGGGCGGCGGTCGCTGGCCGGAGGAATACGACCGGGATTTCACGCAGCAGATGCGGGGTCGGCTGGCGGAAAAGGGCTGGTTGACCATGCACTGGCCGCGGGAATACGGCGGTGAGGACGCCTCACCCGTGCAGTCCGCCATCTATAACGAGGAACTGGCGTATCTGCGGGCTCCGGGGCGGGACATCTTCGGCGTGCGGATGCTGGGACCGACGCTCATGATTCACGGCAGCGAGGAGCAAAAGCGGCAGCACCTGCCGCCCATCGCCCGGGGCGAAGTCCAGTGGTGCCAGGGGTACAGCGAGCCGGAGTCGGGTTCTGACCTGGCGTCGTTGAGCACGCGGGCGGTGCGCGACGGCGACGATTACATCATCAACGGCGCGAAGATCTGGACGACGCTGGCCCACCGGTCCGACTGGATCATGTGCCTGGCGCGCACCGACCCGGAAGCGCCCCAGCATCGGGGCATCAGCTTCATCCTGGTGGACATGAAGTCGCCGGGGGTTGAAGTGCGACCGGTCATCAACATGGCCGGCGGGCACGAGTTCAACCAGGTGATATTCGACGATGTTCGCGTTCCGAGCAGCAACGTGGTGGGCGAGGAGAACCGGGGCTGGTACGTGGCGGTTACGCTGCTGGACTTTGAACGTTCGGGCATCGACTACTCGGCCATTGCCCGGCGATTGCTGGACGACACCCGGGATTACACCGGCGGTATGACGCGAAACGGTGCGATGGTCACCGATGCGCCGTGGGTCCGGAACCTGCTGGCCGACCGGTACATCGAGTGCGAAGTGGCCCGCCTGATGGCGTACAACGTGGCGTGGATGCAGGGCGAGGGGCTGGTGCCCAACAAAGAGGCGTCCATGAGCAAGGCTTTCGGCAGCGAGACGCTGCATCGGTCGGCCAACAGCGTCCTGGAGATCGTGGGGCTGCCGGGGGCGCTGGGCCGGGGCGAGGAGCGGGCGCCGCTGAAGGGCCGTTTGCCCGAAAACTGGATGATCAGCTTCTCGCACCAGATTGCCGGCGGGACGTCGGAAGTGCAACGGGGCATCATCGCCGGCCGGGGCCTGGGGTTGCCCAGGGGTTAGGCCACCGGATTCGTTACGCCGCCAGCCGGGAAAAGACGGCGATTTCGGACGGGGAGAGTTCCCGCATCGCCTCCCGACAACGTTTCAGGATGCGGAAAACGGTGCGCTTGGTGATTGAGAAGCGGGCGGCGGCCTCGGCGACGGACAATTCCTCAGCTTGAATGACGGAAATCATCCGCAGGTCGCGGGACATGCGGCGGTACTTGGTGTACCAGGCCATATCGTCGAACTTGCATCTGGGAAGAGGGCATCCCAGGCAGTTTTCGGCCACTTCACAGCCGGTCTCTTCGTAGTGCTCAAAACTGGCTTCGAGGATAGCGGTCTGATCCGCGGCGACGGCATCATTCGCGTACATGTAAACACTCTCCGGAACGGGCGTTCTGATTTATCGAGATTATAAAACGTCGGTTCGGAAGCGGTCAATGAACCGTCAGAACATATTTTCGGCAGTTTTGGATGTTTTGCATGGACGGACGGGATTTGGTGGAACTCAGGAACGCACTTTGAAGAGGGTTAGCGATTACATCGAGATTGCCACGTCGCTACGCTCCTCGCAATGACAGATAGCGGAAAGGCCTGGGGTGGGACAGGCGGTTCGCCAGCGCTGATTTTTAGCGACTGGCGGAGAGGAAGCGGCGCAGGATGGCTACCGCGGCGCCTTCGTCCACCGCGCCCCGGTTCCGGCTGGGGCTGCGTCCAGAGTCGAGCAATTCCGCGGTGGCGGCGGATGAAGTAAACGCTTCGTCGACGGTGAAGATGGGGATGTTGGTCGTGCGTCGCAGCGCCCTGATGAAAGATTCGGTTTTGCGGGCCTGCTCGCCGGGGCGCCCCTGCGAGTCGTAGGGCATACCGACGACCAGGGCCGCCGCTTCTCGTTGTGCGGCGGCATCCAGGATGTTGGATACGTCGGCGCGCCGATTACGTCGGTGGATGTATCCGGCGGGCAGGATCAAATCGCCGGGTGGGATGCTGACGGCGAGACCGATGCGTCGGTCACCGACGTCAAGGCCGAGCAGCCTGCCGGCCCGGGCCAGTTGGGCAACGTCTGCTGTTGTGGTCAGGCGTTCAAGCCCTCACGGACGAGGCGAGCCACGCCGTCCAGCGCAGCGCCCAGTCGGTCGGCCTGGCGTCCACCGGCCTGGGCCATTTCGGGGCGTCCGCCGCCGCCGCCGCCCATAACCTGCGCCGCTTCCCGGGCAATGTTGCCGGCGTGGAGCCCCCGGCTGACCAAGTCGGGCGTGACCATGGTAACGATGACGGGGGCGTCGTTGACCACGGCGCCGAGGGCCACGACGACGCTCTGCAGCTTGTCCTTGAGGAAGTCGCCCATTTCGCGCATGGCTTCGACGTTGTGCGCGGAGGTGGCGCTGGCAATGAGCTTGACGCCGTCCACGTCCTGTACACGACTCAGGAGGGTTTCGGCTTCGGAGCGCAGGCCGGTGCGTTCGGCATCGGCGAGGCGGCGGCGCAGGACGTCGGTGTCGGCCATGTAGGCGTCGAGGCGAGTTTCCAGCTCGGGGACCGGGGCCTGGAGCCTTTGGGAGATGGCTTGCAGCGTGGCCGATTGCTGCACGAAAAGTTCTTCGGCAGCCCGCCCGGTCATGGCCTCGATGCGCCGCATACCGCCGCCGATGCTGGCCTCGCCAAGGACGACGAGGGTGCCCACTTCGCCGGTGGCGTGGACGTGGGTACCACCGCACACCTCGAAACTGAAGGGTTCCGCATCGTCGTGACTGGCCATGCGAACCACTCGAACGACGTCGCCGTAGCGGTCACCGAAGAAGGCCAACGCGCCGTCGCGGACGGCGTCGGTGTAGGTAGTTTCCTGGGCGGAAACGCCGAGGTTGGCGCGGATGTTCCGGTTGGCGAGAGCCTGGACACCCAGCTGTTCGTCGGGCGTCAGGGCGCCCACGTGGTTGAAGTCAAAGCGGAGCCGTCCCGGGGCGCAGAGGGAACCGGCCTGGCGTACGTGGGGGCCAAGGACGGAGCGCAGGGCAGCGTGGAGCAGGTGGGTGCTGCTGTGGTTGCGGGAGGCATCGAGACGGCGTTCGGAATCGACCTGTGCCGCGACCGAATCGCCGAGGGCGAGGTCGCCGTCGACCACGTTGCCGCGGTGGACAATCAGCCCAGCCACCGGGCTCTGGGTGTCCTCGACGCGCAGGTGACCGTTGGGGCCGGTGATAACGCCCTGGTCGCCGACCTGTCCGCCGCCCTCGGCGTAGAAGCAGGTTTCGGCCAGCACGATTTCCACGTGTTGACCGCGGGTGGCGTGGCCGACCGCCTCACCGTCGAGCAGGATGCCGACGATGCGGGAATCCAAACTGGTGCGATCGTAACCGAAGAAGGCGGTAGCGCCGGCGCCCAGGTTTTCGTAGGCGGTGACGATTTCCATGCTGCCGGTTACCTGGTGGCCGGCCCGGTCGCGTATCCGCTTGGCCGCCATCTCGGCGTTGAAACCGTCCATATCGACGGAGAGGCCGTACTCGCGGCGAGCGATTTCGTCGACCAGCTCGGGGGGAAAGCCGTAGGTGTCGTACAGGACGAAGGCGATGCCGCCGGGGATTGCGTTGGCGGTGCGGGCGGCGGCCAGGTCTGCTTCGTTGACCGCCGCAGTCTCTACCAGCGCCGGCGCGTCGGATGATGGGTCATTGATGAAATGCAGAATGTCTTCCAGGAGTGGAGTTCCGTGCCGGATGTTGTCCAGGAACTGGATTTCTTCGAGGCTAACCACCCGCTGAACGAAATCCCGGTTTTCGGCGAGAGCGGGATAGGCAGCGGCGAAGCGGTGCATTACGGCGGCGGTGACTTCGGTCATAAAGGGGCGATCTACGCCGAGCTGGCGTCCGTAGCGGATAGCCCGGCGGATGATGCGCCGCAGCACGTAGCCACGTTCGCTGTTGGACGGCACCACGCCATCGCTGATCAGGAAGCACGCGGCGCGGGCGTGCTCGGCGACCACCCGGATGGCGTAATCGGCCTCGGTTTCCACGCCGTACTGGACGCCGGACAGGGAGCACACGGCGTCCACGATGGGGCGAAACAGGTCGGTTTCGTAGACGTTGGGCTTGCCCTGCAGGATGGCGGCGGCGCGTTCCAGGCCCATGCCGGTGTCGACGCTGGGGGCGGGCAGCGGCGTGCGGGAGCCCGCGGGGTCCTGGTAAAACTGCATGAACACCAGGTTCCAGAGCTCCACGAACCGCTCGCAGTCGCAGTTGGGGTGGCAGCCGCCGGGGTTGGCGTCCGGGCCGCCCGCGGCTTCGCGGCGGAGCAGGGCGGTGAGGTCGTCGGGAGGCATCAGGTCGTCGAATTCGGGATGCTGACCGATGCCCTTGTCGGAGCCGCCGTCGTAGTGCAGTTCGGAGCAGGGGCCGGTGGGTCCTTCCAGCCCGGCGGGACCCCACCAGTTGTCGCTGTTGCCGTAGCGGTAGATGCGTTCCGGCGGGAGGCCGATGTCGTTGCGCCAGAGGTCGTAGGCATCGTCGTCGTCCAGGTGAATGGTCACGTAGAGCCGTTCCGGTTCCAGGCCGAAGAGATCGGTGCAGAGTTCCCAGGCGAATGCGACGGCGTCCTTCTTGAAATAATCGCCGATGCTGAAGTTGCCCAGCATCTCGAAGAACGTGAGGTGCTTGTGGTCGCCAACCTCGTCAATGTCGGTGGTGCGAAAGGATTTTTGGCAGCTGGTGAGGCGACGACGGGGTGGAGTCTGCTCCCCCATGAAGAAGGGCTTGAAGGGAACCATGCCGGCGGACGTGAAGAGGAGGGTGGGGTCGCCGGCGGGAATGAGGGAAGCGGAAGGCATGGGGAGGTGTCCGCGTTCCTCGAAGAAATTCAGGTAGGAATTGCGAATACTGTCGCCTTCCATGGTGGGTTACGACTCCCGTAGCCAAGGTTACGAAATAAGGTTATGCGGGCTACCCAGCCGATTGTATGGTACGGCTTGGGGAGCGTCAATAATTGGTGGAGTTTTCGCCCGGCCCCCGGGCTTGTTCCGGAGTGAGAAGCGAGTCCGCCATCACCCTGATCCTGGCCCGCCGGGAGCCGGGACATGATTGCGCTACGGCAATTCCCGGACGAAAGTTTAATGCCTGAGGTCGGTCTGCCCGTGTATCATATCGACGTACTTTCAGCGACGACAGGAATTCATGGGAGGACACCATGACTAGCGCGACAAACGGCAGCACAATTTCGGTAGTGATTCACGGCGCGACGGGTCGGATGGGCGCAGAAACGGTGCGCGCGGTGGCCGGAGCCGACGACCTGACCCTGGTGGGCGCCACCTGCCGCACGCCCCGGGGAGACAACCTGAACACCCCGGCCGGCAGTGTGCCTCTGTCCACCGACCTGAACTCGATGCTGGAGGCGACGCAACCGGACGTGATGGTGGAGTTTACCCACGCCGAGGCCTGCATGGCGGCGGCTCCGATGGCGGCGTCCCGGGGCATCCACCTGGTGCTGGGCGCCAGCGGCCTCAACGCCGAACAGTTGCAGACGCTCGATACCATGAGCCGGGAACACGGCATCGGCGTCATCGTCGCGCCCAACTTCGCCTTGGGCGCCGTAGTGCTCAAGAAGCTGGCGGAGCAGGCCGCGGCCTTCTTCGACTACGTGGACGTGGTCGAAGCCCACCACGAAATGAAGATCGACGCCCCCTCCGGATTTTCGCTGGCCATCGCCCGAGGCATGAGAGATACGCGGGGCAGCGATTTCCAACGGAACGAAACCACCATGCACCACCTGCCGGAGACCCGCGGCGGCGACCTGGGCGGCGTGGGGATCCACAGCATGCGTCTCCCTGGACGCAGCGCCCACCACGAGGTCATTCTGGGCGCGGCCGGGCAGACCCTCAGCATCCGCCACGACACCCTGGGTCGCGACTGCTACATGCCCGGCGTGCTGCGGTGCGTCCGGGAGGTCGGCCAGCGACCCGGCCTGACGGTGGGCCTGGAAACGGTGCTTGGTCTGTAAACACCATCGGAGACAACCGCAGGGTCTTTCGATTGTTCCCTAATGTCATTGCGAGGAGCGAAGCGACGTGGCAATCCCGCTCATCCTGCGAGGAGAGCAGCGGCGTGGCAATCCCGCTCATCCTGAGCCTGTCGAAGGACGCCAACGAGAACGAGATTGCCACGCTGCGCTCGCAATGACACTGCCGAAAATCGAAAGGCGCTGAGACAACCGGCGCATTCTGGACGGTTTCCGGCGGCGGGTGTAACCTAAATCACACTCGATGTCAATCAACCAGCCAACCGGTGGGCCTGCGCTACTTCGCGGGCCAATTCCTGGATCTTCGGCGCTTTTGTTTTCCTGGCTCCGTTGGCGGCCGGCCTGAAAGCTTGGCAAACTGCGCTGGACCTGATTGAGCAAAATCGCCAGTTGATCGAACAAAACCGCCAGCTGATTGAGCGCCTGGTTCGACGGAACAACGGCCAGAACCACGCCAACTCATAACTGTAAAGCCATACTCAGGAGCGCTATGGACCTGCAAGGATTGAATCTCGCCATCGTTGGCGCCACCGGCGCCGTCGGCCTGGAGACTTTGCGTCTCATCGAGGCCCGTTACCCGCAGCACATGAACCTGAAGCTGCTGGCGTCCAAGCGTTCCGCCGGCCGCAAGATGGAGGTGAACGGAAAGACGTTCACCGTGGGCGAGACCACCGACGACAGTTTCGACGATGTGGACCTGGTGTTCATTTCCGCGCGCACCGAGGATTCCCGCCGATTTGGCCCGGTGGCCGCCGCCGCGGGGGCCCTGGTCATTGACGATTCCAGCGCTTTCCGCATGGACCCGGCCGTACCCCTGGTGGTGCCCGAGGTCAACGGCGCCGACCTGGACTGGCACAACGGCATCGTGTCCATTCCCAACTGCTCCACCACTCCACTCGTCATGGCGGTGCACCCGCTCCGGCAGGCCAGCCCCATCCGGCGCATCGTGGCCGATACCTACCAGTCGGTTTCCGGCGCCGGCGGCGCGGCCATGAACGAACTGCGCCAGCAGACCCGTACGGTGATGCACGGCGGCCCCGCAGAACCCGACGCCCAGCCCCAGCAGATTGCCTTCAACGTCATACCGCAAATCGACAGCTTCAACGAATCCGGCTACACGCGGGAAGAACAGAAGATGATTGACGAGAGCCGCAAGATTCTCCACGCGCCGGAGATGGCGGTGTCGGCGACGTGCGTGCGCGTGCCGGTGTACGTGTCCCACTGCGTGGCGGCCCATCTGGAATTTGAAGAACCAATGTCGACCGGTGAAGCGCGGGAGTTGCTCAGTCAAATGCCCGGCGTGGTGGTTCAGGATGACCCGATGGCGTCGGTGTACCCCATGCCCGTGGACGCCGCCGGTCGGGACGAAGTGTTCGTGGGGCGCATCCGCCGTGACGCGTCGCACCCCAACGGGCTGGCCATGTGGATAGTCACCGACAACCTGGTGAAGGGGGCGGCGCTCAACGCCCTGCAAATCGCCGAGGAAGCCGTGGCCCGGGACGCGGTGCGGGGCTCCGGCAAATCCGCCTAGCGCAACCGGCCACCGGCATTGGAGTGGATTCGTCGGGCAGATGGTCGCGCTATGGCGTCGATTGCTATCGCCGCGAATTGTCCAGATGTGTATAATGCGGGCAAATCACGCCGGCTTGCCGTCACCCGGGCCCCGATGCCCGGCGAGAAACGGCGGAGATGCTACTAGGAGGGACGCGTTATGCCTGCTGAAATTGGCCGTCTGATTACCGCTATGGTTACGCCCTTCGATGCCGAGGGCAACGTGGACTACGACCAGGCAAAGCGTCTCGCTGTAGCCCTGCTGGACTCCGGTTCCGATGGGTTGGTGATTACCGGCACCACCGGAGAGGGGCCGGCCCTGTCCATGGAAGAGAAGGCTCGCTTGTATGGCGAGGTCAAAGACGCCATTGGCGACCGAGGCGCCGTTATCGCCGGCACCAGCGACAACAACACCAACGCATCCCTGGAGCTCAGCCGTGAGGCCGAACAGGTCGGTGCGGACGCTTTGCTGCTGACGGTGCCGGCTTACAACAAACCGCCCCAGGAGGGCCTGTATCAGCATTTCAAGGCCCTGGCCGAATGCACCAATCTCCCCGGGATGCTGTACAACGTGCCCAGCCGCACCAGCCTCAACATGACCAACGAGACCACCGTTCGCCTCTCCGAAATCGACAATATCCTCGGTATCAAAGAGGCCAGCAGCGACCCGGTGCAAATCGCCAAGGTAATCCGGGACACGCCCGACGATTTTCGGGTCTGGTCGGGCAATGACGACGAAACCTTCGGCATCATGTCCATGGGCGGTTACGGTGTGGTCAGCGTGGCGGCCCACCTGGTCGGCAACCAGATCAAGCAGATGATGGGCTACACCCTGGAGGGCGACGTTGAGTCTGCCGGCGCCGAGCACCTGCGACTCCTGGACATTTTCAAAGGCCTGTTCATCGTGTCCAACCCGATTCCCGTCAAGTACGGTTTGAATCGGTCGGGATTCAATGTTGGCAATCCCCGACTGCCATTGGTGCCCCCGGACGAAAACACGGCGGCGCAATTGGACGCGTTGCTGGAGCGTTACGATATCGACATACCGGTTCCTGCCGATTAATCGGCGGGGCCACCCGCGCCAAATCCCCAGATTTGCAAGGCCAGCGCCGACTGGCCGCTGCTTCCCATAACTTCTTTCTGCTCGCCAGTCGGCCATCAACTCCGGGGGATTCGCGCTTTTGCCTTGGTATCACAAGGAGAATCGCCATGTCGCTCAAGACCGTAATTTTTGTTGATGGTCAGAACTTTCGGCACAATTTAAGGGACTTTCACTTCCGCTCCGACCCGCCTCACCCCAACAACCCGGAATACCGGCTCGACGAGAAGCATTTTCGCTGGCAGGAGTTTTTTCACGACGCCCTGGCCAAGTTTGATGATGTCACGGGCTGGGAGCATCAGCTGGTCCGTGTCTACTGGTACTACGCCGAAAACATTACCCCGTGGACGCCGAACCTCTGGCGCGCCCAGCGCATCGTCGACGAGTACGGGTTGCGGATGCCGGAATTGACCTCCGACTTGGTGATCCAGAAGGCCCAGGACTGGTACGACCACGAATACCGACGCTTTCATCAGCTCCGCAAATCCGTCTTTGAGGAAATCCAGCAGAATACCAACTTCCTCGAGTTCAAGTACGTGGGCCAGTACGTTGTGCAACCCTTCCGCCCCTACCGCCTGGAGTACGACTACGACGGCAACATCATGTACCAGGGCACCCAGGTGGGTGAGAAGGGCGTCGACATCGGCATTGCCGTCGATATGATCTCCAAGATGGAGAGCTTCGACGTGGCGGTGCTGGTGTCCGGCGACAGCGACTTCTTCCCGGTGTTGCGCTATCTGAAGGACAACCTGAAGTACGTGTACCACTTCTCGGTGGGGCGTGGCGTCGGCCCGGAAACGCAGTACTTCTCGCCCATGCTGCGGGGCATCGTGGACTGCTTCCAGGGGTTCGACGAGCTGGAGCTGCTGAGCAACTACGTCAACGAGCACGCCGGTATCCCGCCCGCCATCTTGGACACGATTAACCTGCGGGCTGCTGAGCTGGAGCGAATCCTGGAAGAGGAACCGCTGGACTACCAGGATGCGCCAGCGCCCATCCTGCGCTGACCCTCCCTTTTTACGGAACTTGGCAAAAGGGGTGGCCGCCGGGCCGCCCTTTTCGCTGCCCTTAACGCGGCGTGACCTTCAGCGCGTCGGTGTAAACCCCCCGGTAAGACTCGGGAAGCATGGCAGCAATGCGCTCCATCACCATATCGGTCACCGAGTTCAGCAGCGGTCGCGTGATGGGGCCTTCCACCACCGGGGGAGTGAACGGCGTCCCGATATTGACTTGCCAACTGGCCAGGGGTACGGGCATTCGCCACGAGGGGAATGTCTCGCTGCCCGCGATGGCAACCGGCAGGATGGGGGCCTGGGTCTTGAGCGCCAGCCAGGCCAGCCCGGTTCGTCCCTTCTGCAACCCCCCGGTGGGGCTGATGGTGCCCTCGGGAAACATCAGGATCGCCTGGTCTCTCTCGAGAGCGCGCAGGGCGTAGCGCAGGGCTTCGCCGCCGCCCCGCTGGCGGTCAATTGGTACTGCCCCAACCGCGTTGCAATAGAACCGTCCGATGGGTTTTTCCCAAAGTTCCTTTTTCGCCAGTAACACCACCTGCCTGGGGAGGGCCACCACCAGCGTGCCGGGGTCGTTGAGGGACAGGTGGTTGCAGGCCACCAGCAGCGGGCCGTGGGGAGGCATGGCCTCCTTGCCGGTGATCGTCAGCCGGGCCGTGATGGACCAGAGGATTTGCCCGAAGCGACGACTGGGCTGGTAAAGCCAGGACATGATCTTACCCGCAAGTTCCGGCGGCGGCGGCGACAGCGCGGATTTTTTCCACCACCGTGGCCACGGCCTGTTCCCGGTCAAGTTCGTCCGTGGCTATTACGATTGCGCCGGCCGCTACCACCAACGGAGAATCAGCGCGCTGGGTGTCCAGGGCATCCCGCCGCCGGGTGTCGGCGAGCACCTGTTCGTACTCCGTTTCCGGGCTCGTTTGCACCTGCTGCGCGTAACGTCGCCGGGCCCGTTCTTCGGGAGAGGCGTCAATGTACAGCTTGACGTCCGCGTCGGGCAGCACCATCGAGCCGATATCCCGGCCCGCCATGATAATTCCGCCGCCGTCGCCGATGGCTCGCTGCCAACGAACCAGTTCCCGTCGCACGCGAGGGACTGCCGACACGGCGGACACGTTGCCGTCTACTTCGGCTGACCACAGTCCGGGACCGGGGGCGTGCCCGTCGATGACAATGTCGGAGGCGACCGACGGATCCCCCTCCGTCGAGGCGTGGGCCGACCATTGACGGTCGTTCCCCAGCGTGATTTTGCAATCGCCGGCCAACGCCCCAACGGCCTCACTATCCAATACGGCGACACCCCGATGCAGCGCCAGCCACGTAACGGCCCGGTACATGATACCGGTGTCCAGGAACCGCAGGCCCAACTCCGCCGCCGCCGCACGTCCCACCGAGCTCTTGCCCGACGCCACCGGGCCGTCGATGGCCACCACGGCACGACGCTGGTCCGTCATTTTTTTAGATTTCGGCATAGAGAGGATTATAGCAGCCCGTCCCCGTTCGGCAACATGCGTACCAACTTCCATCTGTCATTGCGAGGAGCACCCGCTCATTCCGAGCTCGCCGAGGGACGTGGCAATCTCGGTCAGGTTGAACATACGTCGACGCCCCGCCGTTGCTGCGGAGACGAGATTGCCACGCTACGCTCGCAATGACAAAGTGGGTAGGCATGAGCTGTTGCTCCGGTTGACAACCTGGCCGCGGGCGCTCTTCCAGCGGAAGCGGTAAAAGGGAATGCGCCACCTTTGGTCGGCCACGCGTTACCTTCGGTCGGCGAGGAGGAGGGCGTTCAGGAGGACCTGGGCGCCGTTGGCGCAGTCCTGGGGGGTGGTGTATTCGGCGGGGGCGTGGCTGATGCCGCCAACGCTCGGCACAAAGACCATCGCCGCCGGCGTGACCGAGGCGATGGCCTGAGCGTCGTGGCCGGCGCCGCTGGGCAGGTTGATATGCTCCAGGCCGGCCATCCCTGCCGCGTCGGCGATGAGCTGCTGCATGTTGGCGGCGACGGGCACCGATGGCGTGTTGCGCTGGCCGGTAACCGATATGGCCACGTTCTCGGCGTGGGCCACCTCCTCGGCGGTGCGGCGCAATTCCACCTCGGCAGCCGCCAGGGACTCCATGCGTTCGTCCCGAAATTCAACGCCCATCTGTACCCGCCCGGGTATGACGTTGCCGGCGTTGGGATGCACCTCCATGCTGCCCACCGTGCCCACCCGCACTACCTCCATCTCCCCAGCGATGCGGCGCACCGCCAGGGCCAGCTGCGCCGCCGACGACATGGCATCCCGCCGCAGCGACATGGGCGTGGTGCCGGCGTGGTTGGCCTCACCGACGATGTCCACATGGTACACCGAGCGCCCGGTGATCCCGGTAACCACACCGATAGGAAAGCCGCCCCGGTGCAGCGTCGGCCCCTGCTCGATGTGCAGTTCCAGGTAGCAGGCCAGCTCATCCGGTCGCCGCCGGGCCTCGGCGATGCGGGACATATTGCCGCCGATGTCGGGCAGGCGGTTGGCCAGCGTCACGCCGTCGTCGGCCACCGCCGCGAAATCCTCAGCCTCCCAGAGTCCGGCCACGGCGCGGCTACCCAGCAGCCAGCGATGGAAACTGGTGCCCTCCTCGTTGGTGAACACCATGACCTCCACGGGATGGCGGAGTGTGACGCCGGAATCGGCCACCGCCTGCACCACCTCGATGGCGGCGATAACGCCCAGGGCGCCGTCATACTGGCCACCGGCCGGCACGGTGTCGGTGTGGGAGCCCATCACAATGGCCGGCCTTCCCGTATCGGCGCCTTCGCTGCGGCCAATGATGTTTCCCGCCGCGTCAATCCGCACCGTTATACCGGCGGCAGACATCAGCTGCATGACGTGGTTGCGGCCGGCGATATCCAGCGCCGAAAACGCCACCCGCTGCATCCCCTCGTCGGTCAGGCCGATTTGACCCAAAGCGGCCATGTTGTCATTCAGGCGGGTGCTGCTGATGGCGATAGAGTCGGCCGGTGTATGGAGTTCCGTCATAATCCCTCCCTCAAATCTACTCGCCTCCGCCGGACAAGTCGCGGCGGCTGAGCAGGGTCAGCGTGAGCGCCCAGAACAACGCAATGTAGGCCAGCACGGCCGGCGCAAAATACCAGGGGCTGACATCATCATAGAAGCCGTACAGTCCCGAGGCTGTGCCGCGCAACGTCCAGCGCAGGTAATCACCCAGCGGGAAATCATAGACTCCTTCGACGATTATTGCGGCCACCGGGTAGGCGGTGGACTCAGCAATCAGGATGGCGGCGGCAACGGCCAACCCGAAGGTGGTGGAGCGGCCCACCACACACAGCAGGGCAGTCAGGCTCATATACGCGATGGCCGCTGGCAAGGTGCTGAAATACATGACGGAAATTGCCCACCAGCCGGCCGGCGCATCGTTAAAGAACAACGGATTGGGAGCGCCGGGTTCGCCGGCGAATACTCCGGCAATAACCGCCAAACCCCAGGACACCAGCCAGACCAGCGCCAGAATGACGCCAATCACCAACATTTTGGCCACCGCAACGTGCTGCCGCGGGTTGCCTCGGGCCAGCAGGGCGCGCATCGTTCCCCAACCATACTCCCCGCTGAATATGACCGCGGTGAGAAATATACCCAGAAACGGCCCCACCACCGTCAACACCAAATGGATAAATAATGCGAATATGCTCGGCGATACGTCGTCCGAGCCGGGCCAGGTCCATATCAAAACCGACCCGGCCAGAATCAGGTAAACTGCCGCCGCCGCCATCCCCATGATGACGCGAAAGGCCAGCCGGCGCGACAGCCGGAACCACTCCCAGCGCATGGCGACGGCGATGGCGGCAACGTTGCTGGTAAGATCGGCCATTATCCGTTTGCCTCGTCGGGTTCCGGTTCGGCGGTAACTTCCATAAAGCCCGCCTCCAGCGATCTGCCCAAAGCGCGCATCTCTACCACATAGAACCCGGCGTTGGCTAAATTCCGGGAGATTTCCCATTCCTGTCCCGGGCTGGCGGGTATTTCAAGGCCGCTGCCGGACTGACCGGCAACTTCCCACCCGGCCGATGCCAGCAGTTCGGCGGCGCGCGCGTCGTCGGTGGTTCGCACCAGCACCCGCATCGGCGCGCCCATCCCGGACACCGGCCCGGAGTACACCAGCCGTCCCCGCACCATTACCCCAACCCGGTCGCAAACCTGCTCCACCTCGTTCAGCAGGTGGCTGGCCAGAATGATAGTGCGTCGGCCCCCCTCCTCCGGCTTTCCGGACTTCGTCAAAGTGCGGATGAGTTCGCGCACCTCGATGATGCCCACCGGGTCCAGGCCGTTGGTGGGTTCATCCAGAATAATCAGGGAGGGGTTGCCCAACAGGGCGGCCGCAATTCCAAGACGCTGCTTCATTCCGGTAGAGCAGACGGCAAACTTGCGATGCGCCGCCTGGTCGTCCAGATTCACGGTAGCCAGCAGCTCGTCAACCTCGGCGTCGCTGCCATTCGAGCCATAGATACCCTGCAAGCATCGCAGGTTGTCCCGGCAGGACAGAAAGGGCCAGAACGTGGGGCGTTCAATCAGGGCGCCGACGCTGCCCAGCGCCTCACGCAATCCGGCGGGGCCGGAGCGGCCCAGCAGCGTGATGCTGCCGGCGGTAGGACGCAAAAACCCGGCCAGCATCGACAGCAGCGTGGTTTTCCCGGACCCATTCGGCCCCAGCAGTCCAAACACCGCCCCCGTCGGTACATCCAGGCTCACGTCGTCTACGGCCAGCACCCTACCGAATCGTTTGGTAAGACCGGAAAACGCGACCGCAGAAGTGGCTCCCATATCGTTCACATCGTCACGTCGCAAACCGGGCGTCAGGCAAGCACGTTGAAGCCATAACCGGCGTGGTTCAGGTTGCCTTCGGCGAAGCGGGAGAGTCGCAGCGGGCTGATGTCCATGGAGGTGGCCCCGCCGTTGGCGATGAGTTCGGCCATCAAAACGCCCACCATCGGCGAGAGCTTGAACCCGTGGCCGCTGAACCCGCTGCACACGTAAAGGCCGTCGACGCCATCCACCCGATCCATGATGGGATGGGAATCGGGGGTATTGGTGTAGAGGCCGGCGTAGCCGGTGGCCAGCTCTGCGTCGGCCATGGCCGGGATGCGGCGGGCAATGCGTTGCCAGACATCCTCGATAAAAGCCGGGCTGGCGCGCTGGGCGTAGATTTCCGGGTCGTCGATGACGTCGGAGTGGTTGCCGTTACCCACCAGGGTCAGGTCCTGACCCTCGGGACGGAAGTAGATGCGGTTGGAGATGTCGGCGCCACCGGGATGGTAGGGCACCACGTCCAGGGGGCGACGGAAGTGGAGCACCTCGTGGCGGGTTGCCACCAGCGGCGCGTCAATGCCGTGGTCGCCCAGGAACCGCCCCGTCCACGGGCCCGTGGCCACCACGGCGGCATTGGTGGCGATGCGCTCTCCCGACGCCGTAAGCACCGCCTGCACACGGGAGCCGTCCTCGCTGGTTTCCACGGCTTGGACCGGGGATTGCAGGCGGATGGTCACCCCCTCAGCCCGGGCGCGGGCGGCGTAAGCGAAGGCGGTGCCGGAGGCGTCGGCGTGTCCGGAGTAGGGTTCGTAGGCGATGCCGGCAGCGTCATCGACCGCAAATCCCGGGGCCAGGTCGGCGGCATCCCGGGGGCCGATGATGTCGGTGAGCACGCCCACCGACTGCTGCATGGCGATGTTGCTGCGGAAGGAATCCACGTCGTCGGGTCCGGCGAAAACGAGATATCCGGTGCGGGTGAACCCACACTCGCCGCCGATGATGTCCTGGAAGTTGCGAAATATTTGCAGGCTCCTCCAGGCCATCTCGGCGTTCACCGGGGTTGAGTAGTGCATCCGGACGGCGGCGCTGCTGCGCCCGGTGGAGCCGCTGCCCAGGGTGTCGCGCTCCAGGAGCAGGATGCGGCGCAAACCGTGTTCGCCGGCGGTGAGCGCCAGGTTGCAGGCAATGCTGCACCCCATGACGCCCCCTCCGATTATGACGACGTCGGCTGTCTCGGTCATGCTGGCCACCTGTCAACTAGAGATGACCGGCGGCGGGAACAGCGATCCCAACATGCCGATGGCGGTGGCAACCGTAGCTGAACCGGCTACCACCGCTGACCCCGGCAGTTGGTTTTCGTAGAAATGGGTGTGCATGGCGCTTGCTGCCAACAGTCCGTTGGTCAATGTGGCGGCGGTTGCGGCGTCTTGCCGGCTCACGAGTGCAGTCAGTCTCCCGGAAACGCGCAGGATTGCCGTGTGACTGCTTACGTGCAGCCCGTGCTCGGCGCCAATCGTTTTGATGGCCTGGGCGTAGGCGCCCCAGGATTTTTCGACGGCTTGCCGATAATCCCCCTCAGCCAGGCTCTTCTGCACGTGTTCCTGATAGTGGGCCAGGTTGTTGCGGTAGTTGGCCGCCAGCTCGGCAGCGTCCGCCGATGACAACTCAACGTCGGGCCGGTTTGGCAGGGCGGCGCGGACGGCTTCGGTTACCAGTTCGGGGGGCAGCGGTTGTGATTGGTTACTCATGGCAATTTCATTATAGCCGGCCGGACTCCCTTACCGTATCGGCTATCGTCGCAATCTGGCCCTTTCGATCCCCGGGAACCATCTCGGCAGTCGGCTGGCGACCCCCTATAAGCATGGCTGGGTGACCCTGCGACAAGCTCAGGGTGAGCGGTGGTATCGGCTGGGTGGGAAACCGGCATACCCGGTGTTATCCCCGGTTGCGCGACCGCCGCACCGAGAAGGATGTGCCCCGCTGCTTTCGCATCCATCGCAAAAAACCCGCCACTTGGGGATTCGTCCGCAGCAACTCCACGCTGTACAGTTCTTCGGCCAGGGTGGTTACGGAAAACAGGGCGTGAACCTGGCGGTGGCAGGTGGGACACAGCGGCGCCGTTGCACCGTGGTTGCCGCCGCGAGCGCGTGGCACCAGGTGGTGCATGGTGATGCGGTCGACGGTCCGTTGGCAGAGGGCGCATCCGTCGAAGGCATGAGCTCGGCGTGGCGCGGAAGGGGGCGCGGCGGGTCGGCCCGGTGCGGCGGCAACCGACCCCTGGGTCGCGCCGCGGCCCCGGGAGCGCGAACCCGCGTTGTGCCTAGCCACTGTCCGCCAAATCGGGCCGTTCCTGGAACCGCCAGCCGGGGAGGTCCACCTGCCACGCCGAATCCTCCAGCAGCATGGGAATGACCAACCCGGACATCATTCTGCTGTGTTGCACCACAGTTTCGTCGAGCACGCCGAAGGGCAGGAACACGAAAGCGTGTATATCGTCGATGTAGCGGGTGGGCGCCGCTGCCAGGTCGGTCAGATCCTCCAGCGGCCAGAGCCGCAACACGGTGGTGCGGAAGTCGTCCAGCAGCGAGGGCCGCATGGGATGGCCGGAGTCGTAGGCCGCCCGGTAGGCCACCTGCATGTCGATGCTGTTGCGGGTGGCCCACACGCCGAGACGCATCCCCCGGGTTTCCTTGGAGAGCATCGACCAGGCCAGGTCCATGTCGCCGTCCCGTATCGATTCGGCAAATAGACCGGCCCGTTGGCCCACCTCATCGGGCTCCTGACTGCGGCGATGTCCGGGGATGCGCATAATATTCACCCAAGTTCAGATAAGGCGCGAAACGCATCCCGGACAATCGCAAGGGTTATCATACTGATTCCGGTAATGATGTAAACCGTGAATTGATCCGCCTTCCCGGTCGAAGAAATCCGATATTACATCGAAAAACTCGGCGTCCTCTTGTTCAAATTTCCGCCATATCGCATACGAAACCAAGTCGGCGTATTGGATGAGGCGTGTCGCTTTGGAATCTACGAAAAGCGGGACATCTACCAAGTTACGAGTAACTCCCCACCGATGTCCCAGCGTTCTGAACTCGGTAGCCAAGGATTGCAGTCGCGTTTCCTGGGATGATTTATCCAAGATGATGAGCCCACGCTGGTTGTTGCCATTGCGGTAAAGGCGCGCGAGGAATTGGTCAAATCTACTGCAAATCTGCTCAAAAGCGTATTCTATCGCGTCATCAGGCGAAAGTGCGCTCTTATCAACCCCAACGCCAAACAATTCCCACTCGCCGCGTAACGTCCGTGCGGTCAGCAGAATGTCCACTATGACCGAGCGGCGTTCCATCCGCACCATTTTTCACCACCAGCCATCGCCCTTCCGGATCGGATTTCCGTGGAACTCGACACGGTCCGGCGCCGGATTACCAAGGCGTTCAGCCAATCTTCCAGCCAGTCGGTCCAACTCGACCTGGAGCCAATGAGCCTGACGTTCAAACATCGCAATGCCAGCGAGAACGAAATGCTTGTCGTCGCGATTGCCAACGGAGCCGGCATCGTCCAAGTAGAGCAGGTGCATAATAGAAAGACGGCCGGGCAAGAACCATGTCTTGTCAGACTGATGTATAAGTCAGCCTTCCCAACCGTACATACATGGTAATAACGCGCCGAGCCGGTTGTCAACATTTTGACGCCAGATCGCGCGAATCAGAACAAAATTGGCGATAGTGGCCCAATCAATAACCGATGGCGTAGCCGTCGTAGCGGGGGTCGGCGGCGCCGTGGATAGCGCCGGTGTTTGGGTCGATATGCAGCGCCATCTCCCGTCCGGTGACGCCGTCCCACTCGCCTAGCACGTGCACCGGGTGGCCCATGCTGCGGAGACGGCGCACGGCGTTAACGTCGAACCGCCCCTCCATGAGCAACCGATTCTCCGTGGTGTGGGGGAGCGTCGACTCCGTTCCGTCCTGCACGTCCTTCCAGCGCGGGGCTTCCACCGCCTCCTGCAGGGTCATGCCGTGGTCGATCAGGTTGGTGATGACCTGCATGTTGCTCTGCACCTGGCAGTCCGCTCCCGGCGTTCCCAGGGCATATACCAGCTGGCGACCGACGGAAGCAGGTCCGTTGCCGGTTGGTCCGCTGCCTGGTCGTCCGTTTTCCGATGCCGGCGCGTCTCGGAACACCATCACCGGGTTCATGGTGTGCCTGACCCGCTTGCCCGGTTGCAGGCAATCCACATGCTCGGGATCCAGGTGCCAGTAGGTCATCCGGTTGTTGAGCAGGATGCCAGTATCGCCGGCGACCAGGGACGAGCCCCAACCGCTCTGGATGCTCTGGAGCTGGCAAACGGCGTTGCCCTCCCGGTCGGCGACGACGAAGCAGGTGGTGTCCTCCTGTTCGGCGCGGGGACCGCGGCGGCCGGCTCCAGATGCCACGGCCTTCCGGGTCGCCGTCTGGTGACGCCAGGGGTCGCCGGCGGCCACGTTGTTGCCAGCGCGCTCCGGGTCGATGCTGTCGGCTCTCTCCCGGGCGTATTCCCGGGAAAGCATGCCCTCCAGCGGCACGTCGATGTAGTCAGGGTCGGCGACGTAGGCCTCCCGGTCGGCGAAGGCGAGCTTCTTGGCTTCCACCATCAGATGGATGGACTCCGGTGTACCGAACCCCAGGGCGGCGATATCGTGGCCGTCAATGATGTTCAGCTCCTGGAGCAGGATGTGTCCGCTGGAGTTGGGCGGAGCCTCGTAGACGGTGTGGCCGCGATACTGGGCGGCGATTGGTTCCTGCCAGCGGGCGCGGCAATCGTCCAGGTCGGCCATGGTGAGCAGACCGCCCTGCTCATCGCTGAACCGCACGATGGCCTCGCCGATGGAGCCCCGGTAGAAAGCATCACGACCTTCGGCGGCGATGGTGGACAAGGTGCGGGCCAGGTCGGGGTTACGCAGGATGTCTCCCACCTGAAGCGGCGTTCCCGAGCCGTCGCGTGTGTAAATCGCCCGGCTGGTGGGGAACTCGCAGAGCAGCGGGTCGCTGGCGATAGCCGCCGCCAGGTAATGCGTGACCGGAAAGCCGTCGCTGGCCAGGCCGATGGCGGGCGCGAGCACTTCGGCCAGGGGCAAGCTGCCGTGGGCTTCGTGGGTGTCCAGCCAGGCGTTCAGCAGCCCCGGCACGGATACGCTCAGGATGCCCTTCATTGGGATCCCGTCCCGGTAGCATTCCAGCGTGGCGGCATAGGGCGCGGCCCCGGTGCCGTTGCACACGCGCACGCGGTCCTCACCGGCCAGGTAGGCCATGATGAACCCGTCACCCCCGATACCGGACATGAGCGGCTCGACGACCCCCAGTGCGGCGGCGGTGGCGATGGCGGCGTCAATCGCGTTGCCACCCTGCTGCAGGATGCTGATGCCGGCCTGGGCCGCCAGGGGCTGGCCGGCGCAGACCATCCCGTTGCGCCCCATCACCACCGGGCGATGGGCGGAATATCGGATGCCATGGGGTGTTGCAGACATGATGAGATGCGCTCCTCAGAATCGGGACGAGTCAGGACAGGGCCATCTTACCACTCATGGCGCGACCGACGCTGGCCTAGCCCGCCGAAGGCGATGTCGTTGCGACGAGGGCAGCAACGTGGCAATCCCGATGGAAGAACGACGACCATCGCCCAAACGTAGCGGCGGGTCCCAGCGATGGCCGGAACTACTGTCATGCCAACGTCTCCCGTGGCATGGCGCCACGGTGGAGGCGCAATCACCGCCCGCCGAAGGCCCCCGGCGTGTTGCGAATGGCGTCCAGCATCTCACGGCCCACGCCGCCCTTGCTGAAGAAGGACTCCTGCTCGGCGGTGAACTTCCCGCCGCTGCTGCCTAGCGTCGCGATGAGCGTGTCGGTGCCGATGCTCAAGGTGGATCCCGAATCGTGAATCACGGTTGACAGGTTGTATGCCCCGCCCAGGTCCAGAGAAGCAAAGATCGTATCGCTTACGACCACTTGCTTGAAATCGGTGTTGCGCAGCACGGCCTGATTGAAATTTGCGTTCGACAGGTTGGATTGGGCCAGGTTCGCCTCGGTGAGGATGGTCTTGTAGAAAGTGGAGTTGGAGAGATTAGCTTGCTGGATGTCCGCCCACGACAAATCTGCCTGGGAGAAATCGGAGAAGTAGCAGTAGGTTCCCCGCAGGACGGCCTGACCCAAATCTGCGCCGCGCAGGTTAATCTGGTTCATGTCGGCCCGGGTCAAATTGGCGCCCTGGAGCTGGGCGCGCGCCATGTTGCATTCCCGAATGGTCGCGCCCTGCAGGTTTGCGCCTCGCAGGTCTGCGTTCTGAAAGTTGGCGCCGGTCAGGTCGCACAGGTGCAGGTCGGCGCCTCGCAGGTCGGCATTGCTGAAGTCGGAACCGCTGAAGTCCAGGTTGTCCAGGTTGCTCCAGGTCAGGTCGGCTCCCTGCAACTGGGCGTACCGGAAGGACAGGCCCGACGAATCCTTCATCGCCCGCCATTCGTTCCAGGCCACCACGTTGGTTCGCAACCGTTTGAGTTGCCGATCCGCCTGCATCCTTCTCCAGAATCCCATATCCCGACTCCCGGTCGAGTTGCAACCCGGCTATGCGGTAAATTTATTATGCAGTATCTCTTCTATGCAGTATCTCTACGATGTGAGAACCCTGCTATCGGAGCGCAGACGCCGTGAGCCGAGGGCGTCCTCAGCTCGACGGTCCGTTCTGCCAATTCGATAGTAACAAAAAGTATTGAGGTCGGCCCGCTGGTGGCGAGCCGACCTTTTCCGGTTTTCAGACGGCCCAGGCCGTCGGGGCAGGGTTGAGCGGGTAGTTTTCTAGTGACCGCCGCAGCCGCACCCACCGCCGCCGCTGCCACAGCCGCAACCACCACCGCCGCTGCCACAACCGCACGCGCCGCTGCCGCAACCGCCGCCCGAGTACATGGGGTTGTTGATGACGAAACCGACCCGACCACCGAATTCCTCTACGTAGTCGATGGTGGCTTCTTCCAGGAAGGGAGCGCTATCGGAGTCCATCAGGAACTCGACGCCGCTCATGCGGAGAACGGTATCGTCGGCCTGGTGTTCCTTCTCCATGGTGAGCATGTACTGCAGGCCGTGTCCGGCCGGCATCGCCACTACGCGCAGAGCGGCGCCGATTTCATCCTCGCCCTCAATAACTTCCTTCAGCTTTTCGATCGCCAGGGGGGTAACGTTCATGTTGCATGCTCCTGATGGCGTTTTTCGTTGCGGGACCGCGTGGTGCGGTTCCCATATTGACGCTATGACCAAAGCCTAACACGCAAGCCAACACCCCGTCAATTGAACGGAAACCCCGTAACTGTTCACGTTTGAGGGGACGGAATGGATTTGCAGAGGAAAATCCGTGCTTGGCTACCCCTCCCAAGAGGCCGGATAGCCTGTAGATCCCCTCAAGTCTGAACAGTTACGAAACCTCGCCAGGGCCATTCGATCATCAAGTCGAAGGCCGTCGCACGACTCTATCGTAGCAAGCAGCGCTGTCTCCCGTCGTAGCAAGGAGCGCCCTTCCCCATGTCGTAGCAAGCAGCGCCCTTCCTCACGGTCATTGCGAGGAGCGCCAGCGACGTGGCAATCTCGATTTTCGCATTACATCCCAAACCCGGCGAAGGTACCCGATCACCAATCCCGACCGTTGCGCCTCTTCTTCCAACGTGGCAAACTCCCCTATCATCCCCTGATAGCGCGCCGGCCCTGACGGCGAGCCGGCGACCGTTTCGCCCCGGCATGCGAGGACAACCATGAGCCAGCAGCTGCCTCCCGATGTTTTGAACCTCATCGACGCCGCCCTCACCGAGGACCAGGTGTTCAACGACCCGACCACACATACCCTGGTGCCCGACAGTATCGTCGGCAGCGGGATGCTGCGAGCCAAGGCCGATGGCGTGCTGGCCGGCGCGCACGTGGCGTCTGCCGTGTTCCACCGCATCGACCCGGATCTGGACGTAGCGCTCCTGCTGGAAGAGGGCTCCCCGCTGGAGCCGGGAAAGGACATCGCCACCGTATACGGGTCGGCGGCCTCCATCCTGCGCGCCGAACGCACGGCCCTCAACTTCCTGCAGCGCATGAGCGGCATAGCCACCGCCACCAGCCGATACGTTCGCGCTGTGGCCGGCACCGACGCCCGCATCGTCGACACCCGCAAAACGGCCCCGGGCCATCGCTACCTGGACAAGTACAGCGTCCGCATGGGCGGCGGACACAACCACCGCCTGAACCTGGCCGACGGCATCCTCATCAAGGACAACCACCTGGAAGCCCGGGCGTCCCTGGAAGAACCGCTGGGCGCGGTGGTGCGCCGGGCCATCGCCCTGGCCTCCCACACCATCCGCGTTGAGGTCGAGGTGGAGTCCCTGGAACAGGTGCGGGAAGCGGTGGACGCCGGCGCGCACATCATCATGCTGGACAACATGTCGGTGCCCATGATGCGCGAGGCCGTGGGCATCATTGCCGGCCGGGCGTCAATCGAAGCATCCGGCGGCATCACCATGGATACGGTGCGGGACGTCGCCGAGACGGGCGTAGATCTCATCAGCATCGGCGGGCTCACCCATTCCCCAGACGCCCTGGACATATCGCTGGACCTGGAGTTTCCCCGGTAGGCGTCCGGCCCACGCGCCGCCGTTCGCAAGCCGGGGTTGCCACGTCGCTGCTTTCCTTGCAATGACGGTGGATGCAAGACGCCGACCAGGTTGTCGGGACGGCAACAAAAAACCCCTCTCCCTGCGGAGAGGGGTTGGACTTTTGCAGAAGCGCCCTGGAGGTTACTTGAGGTGCTCTCCGAAGAAGGCCAGGGTGCGTGCCTGGGCGTCTTCTGCAGCGGCTTGGTCGTAACTGTCCCGGTCATTACAGTTGAAGCCGTGTCCGGCTCCGGGGTACATCTTGAAGTCGAAGGATTTGCCGGCTCCCGACAACGCAGCTTCGATCTGGGTGACGTCGGCGGGTGTCGGGTTGCCGTCGGTTTCGCCGAAGTTGCCCATCAGCGGGATGCCGATGTTGCCGGTGCGGTCGACGGGGGTAACGCCATCGGAGTAGGCGGCCATGATAGCGCCGCCGTAGTACACGACGCCGGCGCTCAGGCCGGCACAACTGCTGGCGGCCAGGTAAACCACGCGGCCACCCATGCAGTAACCCACGATGCCGATCTTCTGGCCGCGGGTGCGGGGGTACGTGCGTTGCAGGTAATCTATGGTGGCGTTGATGTCTTGGATGATGCCCTGGCCGGTAAGTTCGGGCATGTAGGTGTTGACGGCGGCGTCAAAATCTTCGGGCGTGTAGCCGAGCATGGGGTTCGGGTTGCGCTCGTTGCGGTGGAACAGGGCTGGCGCAACAGCGACGTAACCGGCAGCCGCAAACCCGTCGGCGACACGCTGGATGTGCTGATTCGCGCCGAAGGCTTCCTGCACGACGATGATCGCGGGCAGGCTGGTTCCGGCGCTGGGGACGGGGTGGCTCACGTAAGCGGCCATATCGCCGCCTTCAGCGATATTGGCGCCCGACTCCCGATCCAGGTCTGGCATTCGAATGTGTTCCCAGAACGACGGCATAGTATTTTCCTCCTCCAATTTTTACGCGAACGATGGCGGCGCTACTTCATTCCGACACCAGCAGATTGAGTCGGCACACCACGCCTCTCGTGCGCTGGAATTGTAACAAAGGATTAACGGCCAAACAAGCCGGCGTTGTCAACGCTTATCTTGCGCCGGGAATCCCTGGCCTGGCGCCGTTGCGCATCCCTGCCACGACCGCATCCCTGCCACGACCTCCACGTTCCCCGCGATGGCAGACGTAGCGCCTGGGCCAATCACGGGTTCGACGCAAGCCTCCGGGGACGCACCAGGGCAACGCCGGATTATGTCGGTGGGCACTCCTGCCGCCACAGGTGATAAGCGCCTACCGCAATTGCCTCCCACTCGTGGGTGGACTTGCTGACGCCGACCAGCCCCAACGCCGTCATCGTGGCGAATGTCATTGCGTCGTGGGATGCGCGCGGATTTCCGGCCACGGCTTCGCGCACAGTGCCGGCCAGGTAGGACGTCATAGGCAACTTCCGGCGGCGCGCCCAGCCCACGAGATCGGCTTCCAGCCTGGCTAACGCGGGCACCTCCCAGCGCAAACCGGACGGCTGACACAGGGCGACGTGGGAGGGTTCGCACCGCTCGACAATGTCATCGACAGCCCTGATCAGGCCGGCGATGCGTTGTTCCGCCGCGCCGGCCCTTGCGCTGGTCAGTCGGATGAAGCCGGAATCCGACAGCGTGTACCCGGTGAATGCGGCCCAACCGGATACTCGGGTGCCGGCGTCCAGAGCCAATAATACCGGAGCATCGTGGTCCATCAGCTTGCTCCCTCGCCGGCCAGGTTGGTCCATCGGCGCCGGTGTTGAGATGCGCCATCGCGGGAGCCGGCGCCGGAGCGGCGTCGCCAGAAGGCCCAAAACTCTCCGGTGGACGGCGGCAATGGGCGCCGGTAGTACCGATACCGACCGAACTGCAGGCAACGCCAGTCCCCGCTTTCCAGGATCAGGTCGCCGTCGCATCGACGGCATCCGCGAAACACAAAATGCGCCACTGCAAACTCCTTTGCCAACCGGTGGAATAGGCAGCCCACCCATCAGTTCCGGAGCCGCGGTGCTTATTATAAAACAAATGTTCTGAATATGGCAAGGCCTCAAAAGTCCTCACGCGTACCCACTTTAATCTGTCATTGCGAGGAGCATCCTCCCGCCTGTCATTGCGAGGAGCATAGCGACGTGGCAATCTCGATTAGAGCCGTCAACCAGCGAGCCGCTCCAGCCGTGCCAGCCGGGCCCGACCGACGAAGTGGGCGGCCCATGCCGCGCAGATCGACGCAAAGGACATCCCCGCCGACAGCATGAACCCCTGCACGTAGTTGCCCTGCTGGTCGAACAGGAAGCCGCCCAACGCCGGCCCCAGGAATATGGCGGCGCCCCTCCCCATCTCGACGAACCCCATGACGGTCCCCAAGGACTCCCGGGGGAACAAATCCGCCGCTTTCGCCCCGATTATCAATCCGTTGATGCCGTCGCTGATGCCGGCCAGGGCCACGAATATCACCAGGGGGAGATAGCTGCCATCGCCCAGCCACACGATGAGCAACACCGCCACCACCGTCATCATCATCCCTACGGTAAAGACCAGTTCGCGGCCCCAATGGTCGGACGCGATGCCCACCAGGGGCCGGGCGAACACGCTCACCAGGCCGACCGTGCCCATGGTCGAGGCTGCCACCAGCGGAGTGTACCCGGCCAGCACGAAAAACCTGACGATATGAACCCGCACCAGCTGGGTGCCCACCGAGCCGGTGATACGGGTCAGCACCAGCAGCCACATGGCGGGTTGCGTAACCACGTTGCCGAATGACGGCCCGCCGGAGGAAGCGCCGACCCCTGGGTCACGTTGTTGCGCGGCGGGAGGCACGGGAGCCTCGGGGACTGTGTCCGTCGGCGGGTCGGCGGGCGGGCGGCGCTGGAACAGACCGTTCGGTATGGTGATCAGCGCGAAGAAGATGACGGCGAAGATGCGATATGCGCTCCGCCAATCCAGAGCGGCGGTCAGGACGGCGGCCAGGGGCGCGAAGATGGCCTGCCCGATGGGGTTTCCTGAGTCGGCGAGGCCAAGCATGCGGCCGCGGGACTGGGGGAACCACGGGGCCAGGGTGGCGGTCATCGAGAACGACGAGATGGCGGTCTGCCCGATGCCCGAGAAAATGCTGTAAAAGATGAGCAGCTGCCACAGATCCGTGGCGAAGCTGGCAGCCAGCCAGCCGAACAGGATGAACAGACCCGCCAGCGGGAAAAGCACCCGAGCGCCCCACCGGTCCAGCAGCATCCCCAGCAGCGGCGCCGTCGCGGCTCCGATCAATCCCGCCAGGGCGAAGACCAATGAGGTGTAGAAGGCCGTGCGCCCGAAGGCTTCCAGCAGGGCGTTGAAGAATACGGCCTCGCTGTTCTTGGTCCCGCCTTCGACAGTCAGGTTGCCGAGGGAAAGCACGAATACGACCCAACCGTAATGCAGGCGGGAACGCGTCCGCCTCAACAACGCGTCCTCCTCAACACGGAACGCGCCGGAGTGGTGGCAGCGCCCGGATTCCGAATAGCATCCGCCGATTATACACGCGGGCCAATCGACACCGGAACAATTGACACCGGAACAATTGCCGCGGCAATGACCCCTTGCGGGCCCCCTCTCCCCTCGTGGGAGAGGGTTGGGGTGAGGGGGAAATCCCGTTCCCAGGGAATCACGTGAAAGAACCGAAATGGCCCGGCTCAGGCAGCCGGCTTTCTTGACCCGACACCCGGCGACTGCCTATAATTTTCAGCACGGTTCCGCCGATGTGTATCGGCGAATCGCACTTCCCAACTCCCTGCCGGCGGCTTACTGTGTCTCAACCTGCATCCCAAACGCCCACTCCCGAGTTCGTCGACGAGCTGACGAACACTGCCCTCGCCGACCTCGACACCATTTCCGACGCCGGCGGCGTGGAGGCGTGGCGTGTGTCGTACCTGGGGCGGCGCGGCCAGCTTACGGGCTTGCTGCGGGGCCTGTCCGGGCTGGATCCCGACCAGCGCCGCGCGGTGGGCGCCCGCGCCAACCACGCCAAGAATGCGCTGGAAGAAGCGCTGGCCCGCCGCACGCGGGAGATTGTCCAGGCCGAGCTGGCCGCCACCGATGCCCTGGACGTTACCCTCCCGGGCCGCCCCATCGTGGCCGGACGGCTGCATCCCACCACCCAGATCGTGCGAGAGATTTGCCAGGCCTTCATGGC
The DNA here is from genome assembly GCA_965220105.1 of Dehalococcoidia bacterium. GTDB lineage: Bacteria > Chloroflexota > Dehalococcoidia > Lucifugimonadales > UBA3495 > Bin87. Next base: position 2,892,109 of record OZ244811.1, read on the forward strand.
CATGGGGTTCAGCGTGGTGGAAGGTCCCGAGGTGGAGCTGGATCACTACAACTTCGAGATGCTCAACATCCCGGCCGGCCACCCGGCCCGGGACATGTGGAACTCGTTGTGGGTTGACTACGTGAACGAAGCAGGGCAGCAACCGATGCTGCTGCGAACCCACACGTCGCCCATGCAGGCCCGGGTTATGGAAGCCCAGGACCCGCCGGTGCGGGTGGTGGTGCCGGGCAAGTGCTATCGCTACGAGGCCACCGACGCCACCCACGAATGGCATTTCTACCAGGTCGAAGGGCTCGCCGTGGCCGAGGGCATAACCTTCGCCGACCTCAAGGGCACCTTGTACGAATTCGCGCGCCGGGTTTTCGGAGCAGACCGCCAGATCCGCTTCCGCTGCGATTACTTCCCCTTTGTGGAACCGGGGGTGGACATGTCAATCTCCAACTTCCGCGACCCCAGCACCGGCCGGCGTCCCATCAACCGGGACGAGGAATGGATCGAGATAATGGGCGCCGGCATGGTGCATCCCAAGGTGCTGGCCGGCGTGGGTTACGACCCGGAGCGCTACACCGGTTTCGCCTTCGGCATGGGGCCGGAGCGCATTGGGATGCTGAAATACGGCATCGACGACATCCGACATTTCTACAGCAACGACGTGAGGTTTCTGCGCCAGTTCTGAAATGCCGGCTCTGGTATGATTGAGTACAGCCGGCACGCGCGGCAGCAGATGGACAAACGCGGTATCACGGAACACCAGATTGCACAGTGTTTAGCCGACCCGGACACAATTGAATCGGACGATAGGCCCGATCGCATTCGTTATTTACGGTGTGTGCCCGGACATAGCCGTGCGCTCAGAGTGGTAGTGCGATTCGAGCAACATAATTTTGTCGTCACCGTGCATCCCGACCGCAGGTTCAGGTGTCCCCAAGCATGAAAATCACTCCGCAGATACAATGGGACGACGAGGGAACTTGGCTCACATTGGCGGACCTTCCATACGAAGCCAGCGAAGAGGTTGCCAGCGGTTTCATCGTCGACGCCAGCCCTGACCGCCGCGTAATCGGGCTGGAAATCCTCTGGTCTGAGGCCGAACGCGCCGGTTGCTCCGCAGAACCGGTCCTGGCGTTCGGTATTTTCTGCGCCGCGCTGGCCGGTTTGAGCTGGCAGTACGACGTCTACACCGCCAACCCAGAGCAGGACGCCGTGTCCGACATCCATCAGCGCCTGGCGTGGATGATTGATAAGACCGACCTGGATATGCAGGTATCCCGCGATACGCCTGTCAGTCCCGATAACGGGGCTTTGCAGCTGGACCTGGCCATTCTGGACGGCACTGGAAACCCGCTAATCTGCGCAGAAATCCAGCGGGGTAAATTCCAGCGAGATATAGTGCAATGCTATACTGACTTGCTCAGGGACACGACCATACCGTCTTATCCGGGCGCTATTGGTATTGGTGTGTTTATCGACGAGACCGGGCTGGGCTGGGCCAACCCGCCGGTGGAACCCGGCATCTGGGCAGATTGGTATGACGCGGTCATCCCAGGCGGCGAGGTTTGGGCCCACCTCACGATAATTCCGCCATCCGGGTGCAGTTATCCCTGGCTCCCAAAGCAGCTCCGCGACCCCATGCGCAAGGTTATAAGCTGAAATGCTTATCCCATTCTCCTGGCTTTCCGAATACGTTGATATCACGTTGCCGCCCGCTGAGCTGGCCCACCGGCTTACCATGGCCGGCATTGAGGTGGGCGACGTCAGCACTCGCGGCGGATGGGAGAACTGCGTCGTGGGCTACGTTCGCTCCACGAGGCCGCACCCCAACGCCGACAGCCTGACCCTGTGCCTGGTTGAGCCGGGCCACGGCGACCCGGTGGAGGTGGTCTGCGGCGCGCCCAACGTAGCAGCCGGTCAGAACATCTGCTTCGCCCGACCGGGGGCGTTCCTGCTCAACATGCACACCGGACGCCATGAAGAACTCAAGCCCGCTACCATCCGCGGCGTGGTATCCGAAGGCATGATCTGCTCCGAAGCCGAGCTGGGCATCAGCGGCGAACACGACGGCATCATCGTATTGCCCACCGACGCCGTGCCTGGTACGCCGCTGGACGACGCTCTGGGCGACACCTTCCTGGAGCTGGAGTTGACGCCGAACCGGGGCGATTGTCTGTCCATGCTGGGAGTGGCCCGGGAGCTTGGCGCCATCACCGGTCAGCCGGTGCGGGCGCCCGACGTGTCGTACCCGGAAGCCGGTCCGCCGGTGGACACCGTGGCCCGCATCACCATCGCCGACCCGGACCTTTGCCTGCGCTACACGGCGTCAGTGATCACCGGCATCCGGATTGGCCCCTCGCCGGCCTGGATGCAGGACCGTCTGACCCGGGCCGGACTGCGGCCCATCAACAACGTGGTGGACGTTACCAACTACGTGATGCTGGAGTTCAACCAGCCCCTGCACGCCTTCGACCTGGATACCGTCACCGACCGTCACGTGGTGGTGCGGCGGGCCGCCAGCGGGGAGAAGTTCACCACGCTGGACGGTGTGGAGCGGACGCTGAACAACGACAACCTGATGATTGCCGACCCGGCCCAGGCCATCGGCATCGGCGGCGTGATGGGCGGCGCCAACAGCGAGATTACCGCCGCCACCACGACGATGCTCCTGGAGTCGGCTACCTTCCACGACCTGAACAACCGGCGCACCGCTACCGACCTGAACCTGCGAACCGAGGCCAGCCTGCGTTTCGAGAAGGGATTGCGTCCGGAGCTGGCGCCCATCGCGCTGCGTCGGGCCACCCAGCTCATCCTGCAGACCGCCGGGGGCGAGGCCGCCGCCGGGATCATCGACGTGTACCCGGGCGGACCGGTGGACACGCCGGTACCCCTGACTGAAGGGCGGTTGCGGCAGGTGCTCGGGATGGACCTGGACATCGCCCGGGCGGAAACGGTGCTGGCCAGCCTGGGCATCACGACCCGGCGCACCGGCCCAGACCGCCTGGCAGCCGACCCGCCCTACTGGCGCAGCGACATCGCCATCGAGGAAGACCTGATTGAAGAGGTGGTTCGCATCATCGGTTACGACGAGGTGCCGACCACGATGCTGTCCTCGCCCATCCCCTACCACCGTCCCAATCCGCTGACTGAACTCAAGGACGCGGTGCGGGACGCGCTGGCTGCCGCCGGTATGGAAGAAACCATCAGCTACCCGCTCATCAGCGCCGGCGACCTGGCCCGGCTGGGGGGTGGAGCAGTCGACGGCGTCGCGCCGCTGCGCGTGGCCAACTCGATGTCCGCCGACTACGATTTGATGCGTCCCACCCTGTCGGCAAGCATCCTGAACACTCTGGCCTACAACCAGGCCCACAACGACGGCGGGTTCCGCCTGTTCGAGGTGGGACGAGGGTTCATTCCCCAGGACGACGGCCTGCCGCAGGAACGGGAACTGACCGCCGGTGTGATGTCGGGCCCACGGTACGGCGCCAGCTGGCTCAATACCGCAGAGAACCTGGATTTTTTTGATGCTTCCGGCGCATTGACCGGCGCGTTGAATCGAGTGGGCCTGGCGGTATCTTTCGAGCCGCTGGACGACCCCATGTTCCACCCGGGGCGGTGCGCCAGCATCATGGTCGCCGATGCCGGCGGACAACTCGCCAGCGCCGGCGTGGTGGGCGAATTGCATCCGGACGTGCGCGATGCCTTCGACCTGCGCCCGGAACCGGTCGCCTACTTCGAGTTGCGCCTGGAAGCCCTGGCGGCCGTCCGCGCCGAAACCGACCAGGCGGAAAACCGTTTCAGGTCGTTATCCCGTTTCCCTTCCGCCAATCGCGACCTGGCGCTGCTGGTTCCGGTTGACGTGCCGGCCGGGCAGGTGCAACATCTCATCCAACGGGTACGTCTGGTGGAGCGGGCCGAGCTTTTCGACGTATACGTCGGCGAAAACGTGCCGGACGGGATGCGTTCGCTGGCGTTTCGCATCTGGTTCCGAGCCGACGACCGCACGCTGACCGCCGATGACGTCAACCGGTCGTTGAACGGACTGACGCGTGTTCTGGAGCGGGAAGCGGGCGCCACGGTGCGCGCTTGAGTCGTTATAATGGGCACCCCTTCCCCATACGAAAGACTACTACATACGAAAGACTACGAATATCGCGACGACCCGGCCGTGATTCGCCGGTTCGTTTCAAGGCGCTGGCGCTCTCGGCCTGACCCGTGCCCGTTTCTTTGCCCGGTCCGTCCGCCGCCCACCACTGGAGGCACACGCCATGACCACACATCAGCATACGAGTCGCCTCCACGCCCACGATGCCCACGGCGACGGCGACCACGAAAGCATCCATGACCATTCCGACGAACACCGGGGGCAGCATGACGGCGGCCATGATGAAGGGCGGCACGGGGGGCACGACAACGGCCACGGCCACGAGGACATGCTGGAGGTGGAGCAGGCCCTGGCGCGCATCATGGCCCACTTCGCCCCGCTGGACACCGTAGAACTGCCGCTGCTGGAGACCCTGGGCATGGCGCTGGCCGAGGACATCACGTCACCGCTGGACCTGCCGCCCCTGGCCAACTCGGCGATGGACGGCTACGCCGTGCTGCACGCCGACATTGCCGGGGCCAGCGCCACGCCGCCAACGCTGTCCGTAATTTCCGCCGTCGCCGCCGGCCAGGTGTCAACCGATACCGTCACCCTCGGCAACACCATTCGCATCATGACCGGCGCTCCGGTCCCGGACGGCGCGGACACCGTGGTTCCCTTCGAGGAGACCGACGAAATCGACCGCCGCCGATCTGGTCAGCCGCTGGACGAAATCGTCATCCGTAAAACGCTGCCCCTGGGGAGCAACGTGCGCCCGGCCGGGGAGGATGTCACCGCCGGAGAGCTCGTGCTACCGGCCGGCACCGTAGTGCGCCCGGCCGAAGCCGGCGTCATGGCGTCGCTGGGCCTGTCCACGGCCCGGGTAATCCGCAAACCCGTGGTCGCGGTGCTGTCCACGGGCGACGAGCTGACCCCGGTGGGCGACCAGTTGACCCCCGGCCACATCTACGACAGCAACAGCAGCAGCGTTGCCGCCGCCGTGATCGCCGCCGGCGGAACCCCCAGGATCATCGGCATTGCCCGGGACAACCTGGACCACCTGCACCGCTGCATCGACGAGGCTGCGGGCGCCGATATGCTGGTCACCTCCGCCGGCGTCTCCAAGGGTGACTACGACATGGTCAAGGACGTCCTGGAGCAGCGGGGCGATATGAACTTCTGGTCGGTGCGGATGCGGCCCGCCAAACCCCTGGCCTTCGGCTTGCTGAACCGGGACAACACGCGCCCGTTGCCGCTGCTGGGCCTGCCGGGGAACCCGGTGAGCGCACTACTCGCCTTCGAGATGTTCGGCCGCCCCGCTGTACGCCGGATGCTCGGTAGGGACCTGCTGGCGCGTCCGACGGTGGAGGGCGTGCTGACCGGTCCCATCTTTAACAGCGACGGCCGGCGGGTGTACGCCCGGGTGGAAGTCGAACGCCGCAACGGGACGTGGTTTGCCACGCCCACCGGGCCCCAGGGATCCAACATCCTGACCTCCCTGTCCCGGGCCAACGGTCTGGCAATCTGCCCCTCCGACCTGCCCCGCAAGGAAGCCGGTCAGGCCGTCAAAATCATCATGCTAGACTGGAACGAAGAGGTTAATACATGACCACCGCTTTCGCCGCCAATAACCGTTTGCCCCGGCTGGAGTATCGCCTGAGCCTGGAACGTCTGAACGAGTTGAATCGCTCGCCCGTTCCGCTGCTGCTTTCGCGTCTCAACACCGGGTGTCCCTCCTACGGCAAGACTCCGGCGGATATTGACGATGCGGCCACCCTCATCGACGAGATACGCGCCCACTGCGCCGGTGACGCGGATTTCATCCGCCAGTCGATGCCCCTCCAGGAGATTGTCTTCCGAACATTGTTGCTGGGCGACGGAGAACCGATGACGCTGGGTGAGCTACACCAGCAGTTGACCGAACGCTGGTCTTCTCCCATACGCCCCATCACCGTCACCCTCGCCGGGTTGGCGCGCATCCTGGACGGCGACGCGTTCTACGGATTCGAAGCCATACCCATGGAGGAACCGGAGGCTGAACTGGCTACGTTGCCGATGCTCGCCTCTCCCCTGGACGAACAGGATGCGTTGACCCGCATCGCTGCCGCCATCGCCGACAATCTGGGCGAAGAGGATGACGAGGAAGATGATCTCGACCTGTTCGAAGACGACGATGTTGACGAGGAAGAGGACGATGATCTCTTCGAAGAAGACCCGCCGGACGAGGATGACGATTAACCGGCCCGGATACGTTGGCGCGAGTTACCGGGGTAGTCCGCAGGAATTACATCGGGCGACGCTTACGGGCTGCACGATAGCGATGCAATCAGCGACCAGGGTGTCGAATTTCGGAAACTTTCCTCTCATCGTTTTCTGATGTCGGCCAGGGTCGCCGGCGGTGACCGGGCTGTCGTTGACTGGCCAGAAGGCCGTCGCTACAATAGGTCAATCAAAACAATTGCCGTTTCACCCCATTTCCCCAACGGCAAAACGAGCACAGACTTGATACGGAGGTGTCGCCATCGCCAGGCAATACAGGGTCAATGAGCAAATACGCGTCCCGCGGGTTCGGGTGATCGGGGAGGATGGCGAACAGCTTGGCGTAATGACAGTGCCCGACGCCCTCTCCAGGGCGCGGACGTCTGATCTTGACCTGGTGGAAGTTGCCCCCAACGCCGATCCGCCGGTTGCTCGGTTGCTTGACTACGGGAAGCTGCGCTACCTGACTTCCAAGAAGGAACGGGAAACTCGCAAGTCCCAGAAGAGCAATGAACTGAAAGAGGTCCGTTTCCGGCCCAATATCGGAGTGCACGATTTTGACGCCAAACTCCGCAAAGTTCGTCAGTTCATTGGGAACGGAGATAAGGTAAAATTGACGGTGCGGTTCCGCGGACGGGAAGCCGTCCATCAGGACCACGGGCTGTCGTTGCTCAAGCGGGTAGCCGACGAGCTCAAGGATGACGTGCGTCTGGAGCATGCTCCGTCCATGGAGGGACGGGCCATGTCCATGGTGCTGATTCCAGGATTGACCACCAACGCCCGCCCCGAGCGCAACGACGAGGACACAGCAGTAGCGACGGAATAACAAAGAGATGCCCAAACTAAAAACCCACAAAGGCGCCAAAGCCCGCATCCACGTCACCGGATCGGGCAAACTTATGCGCCGGAAGCGTATGAGCAGCCACCTCAGGCGCAAAAAGCCCAAGAAGGTGACCCGCAAGTACGCCCAGAAAGTGAGCTTCGACCAGGCTGACGTCAAGCGACTGAGCCGCCTGGTTCCTTACGACATCTAAAATCGGAGAACCATACCACCGTGCCCAGAGTCAAACGTGGCGTAACGAAACGCGCCCGCCATAAGAAGATACTGAAAGCCGCCAAGGGATACCAGGCCTCCTCGGGTCGTAACTACAAATGGGCCAAGGAAGCCTTGATGCACGCGTGGAGCCACGCGTACCGGCATCGCCGTCAGCGCAAGGGTGAATTCCGCCGCCTGTGGATTGTCCGCATCGGCGCCGCCTGCCGTCAGCACGGCACGTCCTACAGCCAGTTCATGCACGGCCTCAGCGAGGCCGGCGTCGAGATCGACCGCAAGATGCTGGCCGACCTGGCCGTCCGCGACCCGGACGCCTTCGAGCGCCTGGTGACCATCGCCAAAACGGAGTAGTTGGGGGGAACGCCCCTCGCCCCTCTCCAGTTGGGAGAGGGGCTATTTTTTCGTGGCGATGGGCTAACTCCCTGCCCCTCGGGAGACCTTTGCGTAAACTGTCATTGCGAGGAGCGATAGCGACGTGGCAATCCCGTTCCCGTAGCGACAATCGTAGCTTCGGTTTCGAGATTGCTACGCTTCGCTCGCAATGACAGTCCGTGCAAAGGTCTCCTCCGGGAGAGGGCCGGGGTGAGGGTGGGACACACCCACGGTTCCTTAATAACAAGGCTCGAAATCCCGGTCGTGGTCCACGAAAATATCATAGGCGCCGCGCTCTTCAGGCAACAGATTGAGCGAATCGACGCTCACCAACGCTGATCCTTTCAGGAAGAACGCGTTCCCCATCATCTCGCTGGATTCGTTCGTTTGGGAGTTGAACGTTGAGATGGTGTCAATGCAGTATCGCCATTCCGGGGATAAGTTCGAGACGTAGAAGTCGACGATTTCGGCCCGGGATAAATGACGCGCCTGGTACGTCGCCAGCGTGCCCCATCCATCAGGCGGGGTTATTGGCGACTCATCCCCGGTATATGGATGGGAACCGATGTAGATGCGCTGCACTCCCGGCGGCGCTGGCAAGGAAGCGAGTATGCCCCGGTTTTCGGCGATGTAACCCCAGCCAAACCAGAACCATCCCACCGTGGGGATCAGTGCCAGCAGGACCGCCAGGGGCACAACGTGCCGCAACTTCCCTTTGAGGCGAATCAGCCCCCGGCGCATCACGCGTGGAAGCGGTGCAGCAGCTTGTACAGGGCTTCGGCGCCGAATTCCAGCGCCGATACGGGGACGCGCTCGTTGGCGGCGTGAATTGTCTTGAGGAAGTCGAAATCGGCGGGCAGGTTCATGGGCATCCAGCCGTAGGTTTGGATACCGAGGCGGGCAAAGTGACGCCCGTCGGTGCCAGCCGGCATCAGCATGGGCACCGACACGCCTTCAGCGTCCTGCTCGGCGATAATTCCCGCCAGCGTGTCGAACAAGCCCATGTTGAGCGCCCAGGGTTTGGGCTCAAAGCGCAGTACCTCAAACTCGATGTCGGGCCCGGCTATGTCCTGCAACTCGGACACCAGCTCCTCGGCATCATAGCCGGGCAGCATCCGGCAATCCAGGTTGACGGTAACCTCGCTGGGGATGACGTTGGCCTTCTCGCCGCCGTTGATGATGGTGGCGTTGGCGGTGTGCCGGAACAGGGGCTCCATCTCCTGCCCCACTTTACCCATACGCCGCAGCAGCCGGCCGGTGAGGGCCGGATTTAGCAGCAGGCGCAGGAAGGCGCTGTCGGGCAACGGCAGGCGGCTGCTCATCGCCTCGATCATCATGCGGGTGACCGGGTGGACGTGGTGGGGCAGGGGAGAGCGGTCCAGCTTTACCAGGAACCGGGCCATGCGCGTGGGCGCGGTATCGTGGTGGACCAGCGAGCCGTGGCCGCCCGGGCCCCGGGCGACGGCCTGAACGCGACAACCCTGTTTTTCGGCCACCTGCACCATGTAGAACTTGCGGCCCCGGTAGGTCTTGCTGAATCCGCCAAATTCGCCGATACCGTACTGAGCGCCTTCAAACCACTCGGGATGATTGTCCACCAGCCAGGCCGCGCCGGTGAAGCCACCGGCTTCCTCGTCGGTCACCAGCGCCAGGACGACGTCCCCGGGCAGGTCGGCGCCTTCCAGGTGGGCGCGCATGACGGCGTCCATCATCATGGCGACGCCGCCCTTCATGTCCAGTGCGCCCCGGCCCCAAACGTAGCCATCCTGACGTCGGCCCTCGAAGGGGGGCACGTCCCAGGGTTGCGCCGCCGTGGGTACGACGTCGATGTGGCCGTACAGCAGCAGGGGCGGAGCATCACCCCGGCCCGGGATTCGGCTGACCACGTTGGGACGGTGGAAGTCGCCGCCCACCAGCTCGGCGTTGATGCCGACGGAGTTGAGCGCCTGCTGGCAATACTGGGCGCATTCCCGCTCATTTCCCGGCGGGTTGGTGGTATCGTGGCGAATCAGCGCCTGCAGTAGCTCGGCGACATTGGGTCTGGCTCCAGCAACGTGGGGGTTGGTGGACATCTAACGGCCAGCCGACGGATTGGAAGCCTAGCGGGAGTCCGGGTCGTCCAGATCCAGGTCGCCGCCCAACCCCTGCAGGAACTCCTCGATGCTCGATGGCAGCGGAGTAGCGGTGGTGGAAGGACTGCCCCCGTCGCCGTATTCCGAGTCGTAGAGGTCCTCGATGCGGACCAACGTATCACCGGTGGGGATCTGCCCGTCGCCGGGTCCCAGTTCATCGTACTGCTTCTGGCCCCGTTCCTCCTGGGCGATATGACCCGGCAGGTTGTACAGGCGGCACAGCAGCTGCATCAACCGGGCCGCGCCCTGGTGATCATCGTCCAGGGTCAGATATTGGGGCAGGTGCACCACGAAGGCCCGGGTCTCCACACCCATCTTCGTGGCGGCCTCGGTCACCGTATACGTGATGGTGGTGGGCCCTTCGTAGTTGCTGGGACGGGCGTTGGCGTCGGCGTAATCCTTATCCACATTTTCCCCGGTACCGATGCCCGAAACCACCAGCGGGCGGGTGTGCGGGACCATGTCATACATGGCGCCGACCAGGGAGTATTGCTTTACGCCGAAGTGCTTGATGATTTCCACCAGCGCATCCGAGTAGTCCTCGCCGTACAGGTGAGGTTCCAGGAGGTGAGCCGTGAGGAGGTGCGTCCCATTCTCAGGATTGGCGTAGCGGATGATCGTATTGGGGATGGTGACCTCACGCTGGCCGCTGACCAAATAGCTGCGGGGCCGATATCGGGTGAAGTCGTAGTATCGTCCGGGGCGATGCAGTCGGCCCAACTCCCGGCTGCGATGGTGCCGTTCGATGCGGCCCAACGCCAGGCTGCCCACGTTGCCCACGTCAATCCAGGGACGCAGCACGGCCAGCAGATGCGGTTCGTGCAGTTCGGGCAGGGGTTCCGCGATGTCGAATTCACCGATTCTCATGGCAATTCACGGTAACACTGACGAAATACCAGGTCAAGGCATCTAAAATTGCGAGTCAGGGCGCGGCTCGTTGAAACGGATTGCCGTGCGGCTGAGCGCCGGCGCCGGGTTCAGGATAAGCGCGAGGATCCGTTCCTTTCCCTGCGGAAATCCGGGGGCGGTTCGTCAAAAGGCTCGCCGGCGGCTTCGGCGTCAAGCCGTCGCATGAACCACGCACGCCAGGCGGCGTCGGATTCCGTCCGGCCTTCCTGTCGGCCTCGTTCGCGGGTCCGTCGACGAAATATTTCTGCGAAAACCATGTGCACTCCTTCCACCAGGATAGGACTGACTACCAGCCAGAACCCAATTGCGGGCACCGTATCGGCGACTATTGACTTCGGCAGTTCACGCCATGTCAAGTCTGCGTTGCCGCTCACGCGTACCCACTTTGTCATTGCGAGCGTAGCGTGGCAATCTCGTTGTCGTACCAACGGCGGTTCGCCGACGTGTGTTCAACCTCATCGAGATTGCCACGTCGCTGTGCTCCTCGCAATGACAGATTAAAGTGGGTACGCGTGAGTGCGTTGCCGGTGATGTTATTAAATATGTTGAAAACGATGTGCGCCGTGAGGCCGACGCTGAATGTCCAGAAGTGCGGCCTGACTCGCTCAGCGGGCACTTTCAGGAAGGATACGAGACCTCCCATATTGTCGCTGTTCGATCCCGAGTCGTGCATCACCGCGCTGTAACGCCGACCCCCGGTTTGCCGCCCTCTCCCCTGCCCCGGGTAAGGAACGCGAAATCTGCTAGCATTCCCCCATGCGGGTCAGGCGGCCCTCACGCCACGCCACGGCGCCGCCCATCACGGTGGCAAAGGTATCCAGGCGCAGGGAGCCTTCCACGTTGTGGCCGGCCATGTCGTGCCACACGAAGCGACCCTGCCGCTGCTCCCACACCGCGGCGTCACCCTCCATGCCCACGGCCAGCGAGCCAATGCGGTCTTGGAGGCCCAGCGCCTGGGCTGGTCGGCTGGTGCTGGCGACCACCGCGTCGGACAGGGTCATGCCCATGGCGTGGAACTTGCTGACCAGGTCGTTCATCAGGTACACGGTGCGCCCCGCCGGCGCGATGTGGACGTCGGTGCTGATGGTGTCGGGCATCACGCCCTGATCCATGGCGGCCTTGGCCACCTCCACGTCGCAGTGCACGCCGGCGTGGGCCACGTCCATGATGACGCCTCGATCCACGGCGTCCCGAACTTCGGGACGAATCTTGCCGGCGTTGTCCAGGATGCCTTCGGGGTTGCCGTTGAAGGCGTGGGTGGAAATGTCGCCGGGGCCCAGGTGTTCGAGGACGTCCGGCAAGGGGATGGGCGTGCCGCTGACGTGCACCATGAGCTTCACGCCAGCCTCGGTGGCCGCCTCCCGCGCCTTGGCCATGGCCTCATGGGCGTTCCAGCGGGCCACGGCGTCCCAGTGCATCCGGACTTTGACGCCAAAGACAAACCCCGGGTTGGCCTTGATGGCTTTTACCGTCTCATCCACGTCGATGATTCGCATGTCGTGTAGAGCGCCGCCGAGGACGCGGTTGGCCGACAGCCCCACGGCGCCGATGTGCAGGAAGGCGAGGAGGCGGGTGCGGTGCGCGGGGAACACGTAGTCCCGCATGGCGCCGTAGTTCAGGAAGCCGGAGCTGCCGGCGTCCACGCCGGTGGTCGTGCCGCTGCTCAGGCAGGTCTGGTCGGCATGCACCGCCGTGCTGCTGGCCCCGTGATAGAAATGGCCGTGCAGGTCGATGAGACCGGGGGTGATCAGCTTGCCCGATACGTCGACGCTCTGCGCCGCCTGGTCGGGGGAGATGTTGTCGGCAACGGCGGCCACCTTGCCGTCCTTGAATGCAACGTCGCGGCGTTCATTGTTGATGCCCTGGCCCGGGTCCAGCAGATTGCCGCCGGTCAGTACGAGGTCGTAGGCTGTGGTTGTCATCGGAACATTGCCTCCGGGTATTGGGGCCGGGCGTCCGCCGTAAAGCGTTGGCGTCTACTCCTCGTCCCAGTAGTAATCGTCGGCGCTGAGATTTTCCTGCCACCAGCGTCGCAGGCGGGGCAACACCAGCTCCTTTGGCTTGCGAAAATCGGCTTCGACGAAATCCAGCGAGTCGGGCAGGGGTTTGGCCTCCCATTTCTGGATGGCTTCGAGAACGAAGCGACGCACCATCTCCGGGGAGCCGGCCTCCAGCCGGCCCAATTGGTACGCCAGGGTCACCGCCATCTGCATCTGGCAGATGAGGGCGTGGGCGTCGTCTTCCCGCAGATTCTCCGGCAGCGCCCCCGACTGGTCGATGAAGTCGTCCAACACCTGCCCGATGATCAGCGGCATGTCGTCGGTGTCGGGATCGGGTAGGAACTCGGTTAACCGATCGGTAAGGTCGGCGACCCCCTCTTCAGGCAACGCGTACACTGACCAATCGGGTTCGGTCGGTTCGGGATTGTTCGGCACTTCGCTCATCTCAACATCCTGTTGGGCTGGGTAGGTCAGCCGGGGCAATCGCCGCGCAAAAACGGCCCCACCGCGCGTCTGAATCATTGTATCACGGGGGCGGTTTGGCCCGACCTATAGCGTGTCCCAGGGGAGTACCGCTCTCACGCGTACCCACTTTGCCAAAACTGTCATTGCGAGCGCAGCGCGGCAATCTCGTCGTCGTAGCAACGGCGGTTAGCCGACGTGTGTAAACCTCATCGAGATTGCCACGTCCCTCGGCGAGCTCGGGATGAGCGGGTGCTCCTCCCAATGACAGATTAAAGTGGGTACGCGTGAGCAGTACCGCCGCCTTGACGGGAATGTGCCTGAATCATCAGAATCTGGATCCACCGAATTGTCTGATTTTCCGGATTGCCGGCCAAACCTCACCAATCCTGTCAATCAAGGAGCGCTGGTTCATAACATGGCCGTTCCAAATATTACCGTTGCCGCGCAGATTGACCTCCCGCAAGGTTGGCTGGACGCCGCCAGCGCTCACCAGCACGACCGCGTTATCGGCGACGAGGAGTGGTTAGCGCTGGCCATCCGGTGCGGCCTGGCCCAGGCGATGCCGGAGGATGCTATCGGGCAGGTGAGCCTGCTGCTCACCGACGATGCCACGGTGCGGGAACTCAACCGCCAGTACCGGGGCCTGGACGAGACCACCGACGTACTGTCATTTTCGGCTCAGCACGCCGGCGAATGGCAAGGCGAAGACACGGCCCCCGCTCCCTTGCCGGCAGAGGGTCACCCGGCTTCCCCCTCTCCCTTGACGGGAGCGGGCTGGGGTGAGGGTGAAATTTCCCCCGTATTCCCAATGCCGGAGAACGAGCCTCCCCCCCTGGGCGACATCGTAATCTCCATACCCCAGGCGGCGCGCCAGGCTGCGGAGCAGGGCGTACCTCTGAACCGGGAGGTGGCGCTGCTGTTGGTGCACGGCGCATTGCACCTGCTGGGCCACGACCACTCCGACGAAGATCCTCGCGCCGAGATGCAGGCGTTGGAGCGGGCGGCGCTGAAAATGCTATTCGGAGGAGATTAATAAAACAGCAACAAACCCACGATAACATAGGCCCAAAACACGATCTGCCAGACCACCAACGCCCACACTCCCGCCGCCACATCGTCCAGCATGATGCCCCAACCGCCGGGGAGACGTTCCAGCCGCCGGCAGGGCCAGGGCTTCAACACGTCAAACGCTCGAAACAGCACGAATGCCAAAGCCAGCCAACCGAAGGCCACCGGGTTGAACAGTTTCACCACGCTCCCGGCCATCGGCATCACCGTTATCCACATTCCCACGAACTCATCCCACGTCGCTGCGCCGGGATCGGGGTCCCGGTCGGTCGACATGCGACCAGTGGCCCAAACTCCAATTGCGAACGCCAGGACCACTACCAACAGGCCCATCAGCGGGAGAATCGGGATCATCCACAAGGCGGGCAATTTTTGCAGCACGGAGAGCTCGAAATGGCTGGGTTCTGCCAGCTTCACGCCGGCAAATATCGCCACCGCCACCGCCGACCCAACCGTCCCCGGCGCGACGGGCGAGAAGCCGCTGCCCAACCCGCTGCCAATGACCCACGCCAGCCGGTCGGCCAGCGACAGCTGACGCCAGTCAGGCATAGCCCAGCCGGTCCAGGTCCGCTTCGTTCAATCCCATGTAATGGCCAATCTCGTGCAGGATAGTGGTGCGGACTTCGCGCTCCACCGCATCCTGATCGTCGCACATGGAAAGGATGGGCAATCGGTAGAGGTAGATACAGTCGGGCAGCATCGGATCGGCCAGGTGGCGTTCGGGTAGCGGCACACCCACGTACAGGCCCAGCAGAGTGTCGCCGTGCCCATGATCGTGCAACCCATCACCAACGGGTTCAGCGGCGTCCTGGGCCTCCGGACCCGGCATATCCTCGATCACGATGTCCAGGTTGTTCAGATTGGCTCGTATTGATTCGGGCAAATCCCAATAGGTCTGTTGAACCAACCGCTCAAATTGTTGGAGAGACATTTCCATGAACTAATATTACCCCCTCTCCCTTGACGGGAGAGGGTTGGGGTGAGGGTGCTAATCGGTCAACTCCGACCTTCCCGGAATCAAAAACTACTCAAAATTAGCAGCGCTAGCGGCAAAATCTTGCTCATCCTGCGAATCCTGAATCTGACGGTTCCACCCTCACCCTGGCCCTCTCCCATCAAGGGAGAGGGGATGCTTGACTTCGCCCTTTGGGAGAGGGTTGGGGTAAAGACCGGGCGTCATTTAGCCCCAACGCGCTCCCGGATCGCCTTCAGGATGTCCACGTTGGGTTTGTCGGGGCCACGGCTCTTCTCGCCGAATCCGGGCACCTCCAGGAAGAAGGGCACATCGGCAAAGGCGGGATGGGACATGATATTTTCAAAACCCTGCTCACCGATGAGGCCCTCGCCGATGTTGTCATGGCGGTCGACGCCGGAGCCGCAGGGTCGCTTGGAATCGTTGGCGTGCACCGCAGCCAGGCGGTCCAGGCCAATGTCCCGGTCAAACTCGTCGATCATGCCGGCCACCCCTTCGGGGTTGGTGAGGTCATATCCGGCGGCGAAGGCGTGCTGCGTGTCCAGGCAGATGCCCAGGCGGGGACTGTCCACTGCCTTGAGTACATCGCCCAGCTCGCTGAACTTGGCGCCGATATGCTGGCCCATGCCGGCCATGTTCTCCAGGCACAGCAGCGGCCCTTCAGGGGTCTGTTCCAGCACCAGGTTTATGCTGTCCACCACCTGCTGGAAGATGGCGTCGTAGCCGGATCCGCCGTGGCTCCCGGGGTGGAAGATGACGCCGCCGGCGCCAATTTGGTCGGCCAGGTGCATGTAGTTGACCAGCGACGTTACCGATTTTTCCACGTTGTCCGGGTTGGGGTTGCCCAGGTTGATGAGGTAGATGGCGTGCAGGAAGGGCGGGGCCATGCTGGCGTCGGCGGACTTCATCCGAAAATCCTCGGCTTGGGCCCCGGTCAGCGCCTTGAACCGCCAGGATCGGGTGGACGAGCCGAAAATCTGTACTCCCTCGGCGCCTATTTCCACGGCCCGATCGATGGCATTGGCGATGCCGCCAGCGGCGGAAACGTGAGCTCCGATAATCATTGCGCGTACTCTCCTTCAGTCTCCGTCCCCTCACCCTAACCCTCTCCCTTGACGGGAGAGGGTTAGGGTGAGGGTGACCACGGATGTCCTTGACCGGATTGCCGCGTCGTCAGCCGTTGAATGTTCCTCGCGATGACAGTCAATCCAGTTTCACGTATTCTGTCCAGGATTCTACCCCATCAGGCAATATTGTGACCTCAGCCCGCTTCCCGCTTCCCGACACCATGACGGCACTGGTAGTAGAACCTGGCGATCCGCCGACGGTGCGCGCCGTGAGTCGACCCACGCCGGTACCAGGCGCCGGTGAAGCGTTGCTGCGCGTCGAAGCAGCTGGCTTCTGCCATCACGACCGGCTGGTGATGGACGGCACGCTCCGGCGGGGAGTTACGCCCGGCG
Organism: Dehalococcoidia bacterium; assembly: GCA_965220105.1. GTDB lineage: Bacteria > Chloroflexota > Dehalococcoidia > Lucifugimonadales > UBA3495 > Bin87. The sequence continues at coordinate 2,908,876 of OZ244811.1, forward strand.
TTGCGCTGGGCCACGAGATTTGCGCCACCGTAGTCTCCATCGGAGACGACGTTGGGCATCTGGCGACCGGCGACCAGGTGGTGAGCCTGCTGACCGCCGCCTGCGGGCGGTGCGTCCGGTGCCGGTCGGGACGGGAGCACCGCTGCCTGGCCGGCGAGGGCATCGGTCACGGGCGGGACGGCGGATTCGCCGAGTACGTCAACCTGCCGGCCGCGGCCCTGGTTACCGTGCCAGAGGGCATCCCGCCCGAGCAGGCGGCGCTGCTGGCCTGTCCCGCCGGCGTTGCCCTGGAGGGTTTGACGGCTCTGGATATCGCGCCGGGCGAGACGGTGGTCGTCACCGGAGCCGGCGGCGGGCTGGGCGCCCACGCCGTCCAGATTGCCGCCGCGCAGGGAGCGATGGTCATTGCTGCCACGTCGTCGCCGGATAAGGCATCCGCTTTGGAGACGCTGGGGGCCACCCATGTGATCGAAACGGACGCCGGCCTGGATTTCGCTGAAATCGTAATGGCGCTGACCGACGACGCCGGCGCCGATGCCGTCCTGGACACGGTGGGCCCGCCGCTGTGGCCGTCCACCCTGCGCTGTCTGGGTCAATATGGGCGGATGGCGCTGCTGGGCGACCTGACCGGAGCAGCGGTGCCGCTGCGTTTGGCCGAGGTCATCTTCCGCGACGTGCGAATCGTGGGACATTCGGGAGTATCCCGGGCCACCCTGGAGCAAACGTTGCGGATGGCGTCGCGTGGCGAGCTGCAACCGGTGGTGTCGCGAACCCTGCCGATGACGCCGGCCGGGCTGTTGGAGGCGCGGCGGCTGGTTGCGGAGGAACGCCCGCTGGGGAGGGTGGCGCTGGTGCGGGAACCGGGAAACGCATCTCCCTGATTCCGGTCCCGGATTCCCAGTCCTCTCTCCCTTGACGGGAGAGGGTTAGGGTGAGGGTGATATCCTTTGCGCCAGCGCTCTCCCCTCACCCCAACCCCTCTCCCACAAGGGGAGAGGGGCTATTCCCGGCGCGACCGGGATAGGGGGCGAAGGGTTTTACGCCCCGGTGGGCCGGCGGCCCAGGCTGAAAACCCGGCCGAATTCCCGCCGCTCCCAGATGACCAGGAACTGGGCGGCGATGAAGACGGAGCTGTAGGTCCCGATAATTACCCCGATGGCGACTACCAGCAGCAGCTCCCGGATCGACGCACCCCCAATGAGCAGCATGGCCAGCAGTACCAGCAGCGTGGTGAAGCTGGTGTTGATGGAGCGTCCAACACTCTCTATGATGCTCAGGTTCACCGTCTCTTCGAGGGACCGGTCCGGGACTCGGATTGTGTTCTCGCGGATGCGGTCGAAGACCACGATGGTATCGTTCACCGAGTAGCCGGCCACGGTGAGGATGCCGACGATGAACATGGAGTTGACCTCCATGCCGAGCACTCGACCGAGAATGGAGAACACGCCGAGCACAATGATGGTGTCATGGGCCAGCGTTACTACCGCGGCCACGCCATACCGGTACGCCCGTGGCACCCGGCGGAAGGCGTACCAGATGTAAACCAGGATGAATACCGAAGCTACCATCAAGGCCAGGAAGGTGTTGCGTACCGTCTCTTCGGCCACGATGGGTGACACGGTATCGACGCTGGACGCCTCAATGGCGCCTACGTCCACTTCCAAAGCGTCCTGGATGCGCTGACGTTCCGAAATCTGGTTGCCCGAGCCTTCTGCCAGCACCCTGGTGCGGATGAGCACGGAATTGTCGCCCACCGCCTGCACCAATGCCTCGGGATGCCCCAACGACGCCATCGCGGACCGCACGGCTGCGGTTTGCACCGGGTCGTCGAAGGCGATGGTCAGAACGGACCCGCTGGTGAAGTCGATGCCGGGTTGCAGGCCCGAGCCGCCGCTGGCCCATCCCGGGGGCGCAATCATTGACAGCAGTCCGGGGATAATCAACAAAGCCGATATGACGAAATACCAACCCCGTTTTCCGACGATGTTGTACATACGATCTTCTATTCCCTGCCTACCGAGTAGCCATGAGGTGCAGGCCAACCGCTCCCGATCCCTCGACGGAAGAGGGTTGGGGTGAGGGTGCAGACGCAGGACTAGCCATCGCTACCGACCCCCGCCGGCCGACTGGGGCCGCTGGCCAGGTTCCCGGGGACGAATCTTTTCGGGCGTGAACAGGTTGGCCGAGCGGCCCAGACCCAGGACGTGCAGGGCCTGCAACAGGTTGCGGCTCACCAGCACGGCGGTAAACATGCTCACCAGCACGCCGACCAGCAGGGTTAGGGCGAAGCCGTTAACCAGTCCGCCGCCCAGCCGGTTGCCGAACCACAGCAGCACGACGCAGGTAATCAGCGTGCTGACGTTGCCGTCCCGAATGGCCGGCCAGGCCCGGTTGAAACCCACGTCCATGGCGGAGCCCAGGCTGCGACCCAGGCGAATTTCTTCCTTGATGCGCTCGAAAATCAGTATGTTGGCGTCGACCGCCAAGCCGATGGACAGGATGAACCCGCCGATATGGGGCAGTGTCAGGGTGATGGGCACCAGCTTGAAGATGGCCAGGGTAACCACCGCGTAGCAGACCAGGGCCACTGCCGCCACGACGCCGGCGGCTCGATAGTAGGCGATGATGAAGACGAGCACCAGGGCCAGGCCCACCAGGCCGGCCATCAGGCTCCGCTCCAGCGATTCGGCGCCGAATATGGAAGCCACCTCTGATTCCTGGATGAGTTCCAGGGGCACCGGCAGGCGACCAGACTTGAGCTGCACGGCGAGCCGGCGGGCCGATTCCCGGTTGAAGTTGCCGGAAATCACGCTGCGCCCGTCCCGGATATGAGCCTTGGCCACCGGAGATATGAGCACCCGACTGTCCAGAAACACCGAGATGACCTCGTTGGTCTGGGGGTTGGTCTGCACGTTAATGTCGCCAGTCAGGTCCCCGAAAATCTCGGCGCCACGATCGTCAAACTGGATGTGGACCACCCACTCGCCGGTCACCGGGTCGGTGCCGACGAAGGCGTCCACCAGATCTTCGCCGGTGAGGCCGATGCGGCTGTCCTCGAAGGGCGGCACGCAGCCCCGGGGAGTGTTCACCGGAGCCCCGCATTGTCGGCGCAGGAACTCCAGCTGGGCAGTTTCGCCGATGAGGCGCTTGGCGTCGTCGATGCCGCCGGTAACCTGGAATCCTGCCACCGGTCCGAACTGGTCGGCCAGGTACGTCCGCAGATTCTCCCGTTCCTCGATACCCACGGTGGATTCGGTCCGGATGCGGAACACGCTACCGCCGGGACTGGTTACGTCGAAATCCCGGTAACCGCGCTCGAAGAGGAACTCTCGAATACTCCCAACGCTCGGCTCGACGTCCTCTCCGAACACCACCGTGAGGACCGAACCGCCGGCTCCGGGCAACTGGATCAGGATACGGTCATCGCCGAGGCGCTGCACGATGGGTTCCTCGGTGCCGTACAGGTTGACGCGATGGCTGATGATGGAGAGCACGCCGTCCATCTGTTCGGCGTCGGGCGGCGGGATGTCGTCGTTGATGAATTCAACGGGTTCGGCGATGGCGTCAATCAGGGACTGACGCACTGCTTCCCGCCGGTCGGGGGACAGATAATCTCCGGAGACGATGAAGGCCGGCGCTTCGCCAAGCTGGCGCACCTCGGCGTCGTAATCAGCGTCGGCCAAGGCCTCGCGCACGGCGTCCGCATCGGTTTCGACGTCTTCGGCAAACTCCACGGCGATGGCGGTGCCGGTCTCGGCCTGGTAAACCAAGTGAGCCCCGCCCTGGAGGTCCAGACCCAGCTTCAGCCCCAAGGGACCGGTGTTGGCCCGATCCAAGCGAGGGAGCCCGGGGATGCCGACGTGGATTTCAGGAAACGCCAGAGCGACGACCGAAACGCCCAACACCACCCCAATCAAAACGGTCAACATTACCGCGCGTCGTCGCATAGGGCTCTAATCACACCTCATCCGGCCCGGCGTCCCGGTCCAGCATCGACAGGACACGGTCAACAAACTTATGAACAACGGGCCGCTCGCCTTCCAGCTCATAGGGTTCCATGTTGTCGTGAAAGAAGTGCTTGTGGAACTTCTCGGCGGTAGTGAATGACGCTATGAGGGAAAGGTCTTCAAACTCTCGCGCCAACTGGTATATGGCGTTTTTCATCGACCGGTGGCTTTCGTACTGCCAGCCGCGCTGCTGAGCCACGGCGGTAACCGCATGGTTGGCGGCGCCATATAGCTTTTCGGCGGCCTGTAGGTGGTCGCCATCGGCGAACTCCCGGTCAGAGACTTGCAGGAACTGCCGCGCCGTCCGAGCGTGATCCGCTGCCGACATTTCTCGTGTCGTCATCCCGGTTTTCCGTCGGCCAACCACCGGGCGGCCAGGGCCAGGGCGTCATCCCGGCTAACGATTTCGCCGGTAGCCTGAGCCTCACGCAGCTGTTCCAGCAGCCTGCCGACCAGGGGGCCGGGTGGTATGTTCAGCGCGTCCATCACTTCGTTGCCATTGACCAGAGTACGGGCGCCGTCCTCCCTTCGAGGTGGACCGGCTCCCGCTTCAAGCACAGCGGCGACCATTCTAGCATAGTTGTGCCACCGTTCCGGTGACAGCTCGGGGCCGCGTGCGGCCAAAAAATCGGACATGGCCAGGTACAGCGTGTCCACCGCCGCCGGGCCCAGGTCCCGGTAGTAGCGATAGATGGCCCGGGCCGAAGGCATCTCGTCGCCATGGCGCAGCTGACTGGGACGCAGGTGGTGGAGCACCATCGCCGACACCAACGAACGTATCTGGCCCGACATCCGCAGGGCGGACAGGCGGGCTTCGGCGATCTCGGCGCCCTGCTCGCTGTGCCCCAGGAATCGTATGCGTCCCCGGGCGTCGGGGGCCTTGGTCTGGGGCTTCGCGATGTCGTGCAGCAGCGCGGCCAGTTTGAGCACGGTGCGGCGGGTGTGACCGTCGCCCACGTACTCGCTGAAGTGGGCGTCTTCCGCGCCGGTCCAGGGGGCCATGGTATAGATGGCGCTGTTGCGATGGCCGGCGGTGATTCCCTCGGCATACTCCACGCAGTGCAGCGAGTGGCCCCACACGTCCCAATAGTGGTGGGCGCGGGGTTGCTCACAATCGCGGGCCGCCTCGAGCTCCGGGATCACCCGGCAGAGCAGGCCCAGGCGGTCAAGAATTTCCAGGCGCGTGTAGGCGCCATCGTTAGCCAGGATGGCCATGAACTCGTCGCGGATGCGTTCCGGCGGGATTCGTCCCAGATGCGGGGCATACTCGCGGATCAGTCGGGCCGTTTCCGGGTCAATGCGGTACCCCAACTGGCCGGCCAGACGCACCCCTCGCAGCAACCGTCCCGGGTCGGATTGAAATACCTGGTCGTTGGTGACGCGCAGTATCCGGCGGGCGATATCAGCACGACCGCCGAATGGGTCCACCAGGTCGTCCATGGGCCATTCGGGGTCCCAACTGCTGAGGGGCAACCCCATCGAATTGATGGTGAAATCTCGCCGGTAGAGGTCTTCCTCAAAGGTGTGGAGGTATCCGGCAATGTCGATGATGAACGGCGGTCGACCGTCATCAGCGGCGGGGAGGGCCACGCGAGCCACGTTGTGCGCCAGGATGGGCACTACGGTTCCACCCAGATGCTCCGCCAGCGCCCTGCCGACGGGCTCGGCCAAGCCCGGCGCTGCCAGGTCAACGTCGTGAACATCGCGCCCCAGGATGGCGTCGCGGACGGCACCGCCGACCAGCCAAACGTCGCCGTCGTGGCGGGTGGCGAAGAATTGGGCCAGGCGAGCTAACAGGGCGGGGACGTCGACCCCACCAGGGTTATGCAGTTCCACCACCGCCGGGTTACCGCGATTCCGTCTAGTCGGCAGGGGCGCCGGCAGAGTCGGTTTGCGGACTGCCCGCGGCGGGACGACCGTTGGTGGGGTCGAACTGGGAGATTTGGGGACGGCTGTTCATGCGGAACGCGGCGGCCTCCAGCTCGGCGGCGTCGGGTTCGCCGGTGGGCAGATATTCGACCTCGCCGTCATCGTTCACGTGGAGGCGGAAGAACTGGTCGTGTGCGATGAGGTGGTCGATGTACAGGATGCCGTTGAGATGGTCGGTTTCGTGTTCGATGGCCTGGGCCAACATGCAGTCGGCGTTAAGGCGCGCCTGCCGGCCCGAAACCTCCTGGTAGCGCACCCGGATGCGAACCGACCGGTTCACCATGCCGCGATAGCCCGGCAGGCTGAGGCAGCCCTCCTCCACCTCGCGCTCGCCTTCCCGGCGCATGATTTCTGGATTGACCAGGACCAGGGCCTCTTCCCACTCTGGCAGCTTGACCACGCACATGCGTTGCAGCACGCCGACCTGGTTGGCGGCCAGGCCCACGCCCTGGCGGGCCTCCATGGTCTCGACCATATCGGCGGCCAGCTCGGCCAATTTGGCGTCGAACTGCGTAACCTTGCGTGCGCGTTGCCGCAGGATGGGGTCGGGAAATACGCGCATATCCAGCACGGACACGATGTCACCCCTGGAACGGCGAAGAGCGCTGGGCCGCCGTTGCGAAATTCGTAATCGTTACAGCGATTATATGTCGACGCCGCCGGGGGTGTAAAGTGGGTCGCGCCGCCCCCACGCCAACCCCAAAGGGAGACCATTGCACTGGTTGTCATTGCGAACGAAGCTTGGCAATCCCGTCGTCGTAGCAACGGCGATTCGCCGACGTGTGTTCAACCTCATCGAGATTGCCACGTCGCTACGCCCCTCGCAATGACACACCACTCAAAGGGCTCCTGCGGTAGCGTCCCTGGAGCGAGGGCCGAATCCTAGTCCAGCCGCACCGGGTCTATCTCCACACGGCAGTTTTGAGGAATACTTTCTCCCTCCAGGAAACGCCAGAGGCGATGACCCCGCAGCAGCAGTCGCCAACGGTAGCGTCCTCGCACGCGCTCCGGGGCGCAGGGCGTCGGGCCGATGATCTGCACGTCGGCGTCTCCCAGCTGTTGCACCCGGACGCGCCACCGGTCGGACAGCTCGCCCAGGGTTTGCTGCACCGCCCGGACACTGCCGTCAGCGCATACCACCTGCGCCAGGCGGTTGAAGGGCGGATTGCCCTGCCGTCGCCGTGAGGCCAACTCCGTCTCATAAAAAGCGTCGTAGTTCTGCGACGCTGCGGCGAGGACGGCATAGTGGTCGGGCTGGTAGGTCTGGATGAAGGACCGGGCCGGTTGGCCGCTGCGCCCGGCCCGGCCCGCCACCTGGCACAGGAGGTCGAAGGCCCGCTCCGCAGCGCGGAAGTCGGGAAGATTCAACCCCAGGTCGGCCAGTAGCGCTGCGGACAACGCTACGTGGGGCAGGTCCAGGCCTCGCGCGACCATTTGGGTGCCGACCAAAACCTGGGTCTTGCCCTCAGCCAATCGGGTCATGGCCTGCTCCAGCGCCGCCGGGTCATGCAGCGCGTCGGAGTCCCAACGGTCCAGGGAGACGCCGGGGTGGAGCCGCTCCAGCTCAGCGACGACGGCCTCGGTGCCGGCGCCCATCTCCCGGATTCGGGGGCCCCGACACTGGGGGCAGGCCCGCGGCAGCCGGCGGTTCCAGTTGCAGTAATGGCACAGCAGCCGGCCCGTGTCGGCGTGAAACGCGTAGACCACGGAGCAGCGGCTGCACGTCACGACGTGGCCGCACTCCCGACACTGCATGAACGCCGCGCTGCCCCGGCGATTGAGGAACAACACCGCCTGGTGGCCGCCGGCAATGGTATCGTTCAGCGCTGACGCCAGCGACCGACTGAACACGCTGCGGTTGCCTTCTCTCAGCTCGGCCCGCATGTCGACGATTTCGGTTACCGGCAAGCTAGCCGGATGTCCGTCCGTGCCGGGCACCCGTTGGGGGAGGAGCAAGAGCCGATGGCGTCCGCGCTGGGCCTGGTAGTAGGTTTCGATATCGGGGGTGGCGCTGCCCATCACCACCACCGCGCCGCAGCGTCGGGCCAGCGCCAGTGCGACGTCGCGGGCGTGGTAGTAGGGCGGGAACTCCACCTGCTTATAGGCCGGCTCATGCTCTTCGTCGACGATGATGATGCCCGGATCGGATATGGGTGCAAACAGCGCGCTGCGCGGTCCCACGACCAGGTCGGCGGCGCCGTCCCGGATGCGCCACCACTGGTCGAAACGCTGGCGGTCGGTGAGACGGTGGTGGAGCACTGCGACCCTTCCGGGGAACCGCTCCTCCATCAAACCCACCGTCTGCGGCGTGAGGGCAATCTCAGGCACCAGGTAGATGGCCTGCCGGCCCTGGGCCAGGACATGGGCGATGGCGCGAAGGTAGACCTCGGTTTTGCCGCTCCCGGTCACTCCCCGGAGCAAGAAGCTGCGGGGTGAAGCCCGTGGGTCATCCAGGGTGTCCATGATGCGCTGTGTCGCGTCGTGTTGGGCGTCGGTGAGCATCGTCGGCGGGAGATTGGCGGGAGTCGTGCCGGCGGGGATGGCTGGCACGACCCGCTGCCATTCCTCGGCGATGATCCCCCGACGCAGCAGGGCGTCGGCGACGGTGGAGACGCCGGTAGCATCGTATGGCGCGGGTGACTCAGCAACGGCGGCCAGCAGGTCAGCCTGGCGTTTACCGCGGATGTGTGTTGGGGCACCGTCTGCTTCGGCAGGCTCATTACGTCCTGGCACCAGGAACCGGCGATACCGGTGCGTACGCGGCCGGGGGAGGGTGACTTCCTTGCGAACCATGCCCCGGCTCACCAGCCGTTGCAACTCCCGCCGGGCCAGGTGCGGTCGGTCCGGGTCGGCCTGCCGCAGAAAATCATTCTCCTCCACGGTCTTGCCGGATTCAACCAATTGCAGCCAGGCGTCGCGCGTCGTCTCGCGAAACGACGCCAGATCGGCGGTATCGTCGGCACTCCTGATGGCAGTTAGCCGCGACCGTTGCTGGGAGTGGAAACCCACGGGCAGGAAGGGCAGCAGGGCCTCGAAGGGCGAGCAGAGGTAGGTACGGCCCATCCACTGGCCCAGTTCCAGACCCAACCCATTCACGAGGGGCGTCGGCTCCACGGGATGCAGGATGTCCCGGGTCTCGTCTTCGTTCACCGCCGACGCATCGGACAGACTGACCACGAGGCCCTGTACGTATCGGCGACCAAATTGCACCCACACCAGTTGGCCCGGCTCCACCGCAAGGTGGCGCGGGATTCGATACGAGAAGGTTTTACCGGGAGGGATCCGATCGGCGTCAACGGCGACGTCGGCGTAATTCACGCGATGAGCTCCGGTATCGGTTCACGAGTGACGGCGCTTGTACATGGAGTATCGCTTAAATTTCAAACCGCCGCATCCCGGCCATGAGAGGCCGTCAGCGGCGGTTGGTGAGTTAGTGGCGTAGAGCGCCGGCCGTAACCGTGGCGTCCCGTCACATTTCAGCTGGATTCGGAACGGGGGGGTTACCGGTTGGTGCGATAAGCGGTGCGTTCCTTGATACGGGCGGCGCGACCCTGTAGACCGCGCAGGTAATACAGCTTGGCGCGGCGCACCTTGCCCTGACGCGTCACCTCCAGCGAGTCAATCAGCGGTGAGTGCAGCGGGAACACGCGCTCGATGCCAATGCCGGCGGTGATGCGGCGCACGGTGAAGTTGGCCGCTGGGCCCTTGCCATTGCTGCGACGGATGCAAACACCCTGGAACGCCTGCACGCGCTCCCGGGTACCTTCCCGGATGCGAAAGTTGACCCGAACCGTGTCGCCGGGGCCAAAATCAGGAATGCGCTCGTTTACGTCGGGGGAAACCAGTTCGGATGCTTTCATGGTGATAACGCCGTCGGGGTGGTGTCGGAAAGGTGTCAAAGAAACCGCCCGCCTTCGGTGGCGGACAGTGAGTGGATTATAGCACAGGCGGTATGGGACATGGACATTCAAAGTCCAAAACCCGGGAACGCCGGTTGATTCGGTTGGATAAGTTCAACCGATATGAGGTACACGCGCAAATCGTCCTCTGCCACTTCGTACCAAATTTCTACCCTGGGGTTGGTGACAGGCTGGAAGTCTACCCAGCGTAAGTCAATGGCCTCGCCAGGGGCTTCAAATTTCGGAAAGTAGTGCGGATCACGACTGAGGAAAGATATCAAGCCATCCAAATTGGTCGGACCCGACACCGGATTAATCGCTCCGTTGGCGACCCCGACCTCCCACAATTCATCAAATTGAGCCGTGGTGAAAACACGATAGCGGAGATCACCTCGGGGCAACATTACGCGCGAGGGGTAACATTACGCGCGATGCGACGCCCCTCTTTTTTGACGCGTTCCAGGATGCGCAAACCCCGGGCTCTGGTTGCTTCATCAGGTGGGCCGGGCCGTCTGATGCCGGACATCTCGTAGGGCATCACTTGCCGGGGAGCGGTGGCGTTCCATGCCAAATCGTCGTGGGAGTACGCCTCAATTTGGCCAGCGTTATACTCCCTGAATTGAGTCACCTGTTCATCCAGGAAACGGCGTTCGTCCTCAGTAAGAGCAGCAGAGTCTGTATTCTCGTGCGGCAACCACCGCTTGCGAACGGCCCCCGTCGTTCCAAATCCCTCTTCCTGCAAACGCGCGACGCCGCGCTCTGCCAGGTCCTGGATAACCGCCGACCACCCGTCGGGGTAGGGGCCATGATCCATGCGGATGTAGGTCGTGCCGGTGATGGGCCGTCCCGTGCGCCGGTAAGCGGCGCAATCGGCGTAGTACAGCAACTTAACCAGTTTGGTCTCGCCAAAGTTGTTGTCGTGCAGCGACCGCTGGGCCAGGTAGGCCACCGCGGCGGCGAGCTTGTCCGGATCGGGTCGGAACCTGACGTACTCGGGCATGTCGGGTCCTCCTGGCCGGTCATCCCATCGACCGGGTTGATTCGATTGTATTATCGCCTCCCCGTCGCGGACAATGGCCGGCTGTCAGCGTAACATCGGCCGGCCGTACTCAACCATCAAGCGTTGTCACTGGCGGGCGTTGTGCCGGACGTGGTTACTGCCGCACGTACTTGTCCACGCGTTCCTGGGCGCCGAGGGCCATGTAGATATTGCCGTTGGCGTCCACCCAGCTGCCGTGGGCCGACTGGGAATCCCAGCGGGCCAGCACGCCGCCGTCGGTGTCCATGATGCTGACGCGGGGCGACAATCCGGGTACGCCACCTTCGCTGATTACGAACGCCCCGTCGCTGTCTATCGAGATGTCCAACGGCCGCCGCAGATCGTCCCACATCGTGATGTACTCGCCGTCGGGTGAGTACACCTGGATGCGGCTGTTCTCCCGGTCGCAGAGGTACAGATTGCCGTTGGGATGGGCCACGATGCTGTGGGGCAGGTGGAACTCGCCGGGGCCGCCCTTGCCCGGCTCGCCCCAGGAAGCCTTGAGTTGGCCGTCCGCCGAGTAGCGATGCACCCGGGCGTTGCGGTAGCCGTCGGAGACGTAGAGGTCGCCGTTGGGAGCCGGCACGATCTCGGTGGGGTAGTTGAACGGACCGGCGGAACGGGGGCAGAGCTCGCCGGGGATCTCGCAACCGGTGTCCGAGTGGACGCCACGGTCGCCGATTACCTGCAACGGCTTGCCATCCAGGGTGAAGATGACGCACACCGAGTCGGTGCGGTCGGTGATATACACGATGTCATCCTGGATATAGATGCCGTGAGCCTCGGAGATGGCCCGCAGGCCCCAGGACCCCAGGAAGTTACCGCCCGGCCCGAAAATCAGCACCGGTGGGTCCTTGCGCTGGAATACGTACACCCGATGCTGGGAGTCGGTGGCAACCGCCGAAGCGTTGCCCATGGTCATGCCCTCGGGCAGTTGCGCCCAGTTCTCTTCCAGTACGTAGCTATACTTGCCGGAACCTACAGTAGTCATAATCATGCCTCCATGTTAGATAGTTGCACATTGGGCCGCCGCCTTAGTCGTCGGCTGCCGTCGCCTCAACCTCCGGCGGCGCAGTGAACACCGGAGGGCTGCCGTCGGCGTGGCTGTGGTTGATCAGGGCCAGCATGATGCGGTCCGTGTTGCGGCGCATCTCCTCCCGCACATCCTCTTTCAATCTGTCAATCTTTTCGTCCCTTTGGATGCCCAAACGGTCAACCTTGTTATCCAAACGGACAATTCTTCCGTCCACTTGGACACCCAGACCGTCAATCTTCCCGTCCATTTGGGCGCTCAGACCGTCGATTTTGCTGTCCAGACGGTCAATCTTGCTGTCCATCTTGTTTTCCAGACGGTCAATTTTGCTGTCCATTTGGGCGCTCAACCTGTTTTCCAGACCATCCATTTTGCTGTCCATTTGGGCGCTCAAACGATCAATCTTGTCACCAAGGAGGGTGACCCCGCGGTCCAAACGGCCCATATGACCATTTGCATCGTCAAACCGACGATTCATTTGCTCAATGTGCCCCTGTACCATACCCACATCCTTGGACTGCCGGTTGTGATGAATCCATAGCGTGGCGAGTATGGCAAGTACCGCGACCCCCATGGTGCCGTAAAAACCGATTATCAAGGTCAGTATCTGCTCTTCCATAGAAGACTCCCGTCCGTCGGCCCCACCGACGCGCTAGTCGCATTCTAGCAGACAACAGCCACTGGCTAGCGGTCAAAAAAGCCGTTCAGCAAATGCTCGCGGATGGTGTCGGCCACCAGCTCGGGACGCTGCAACGGCACGTCGTGGATGCTGTTTTCCATCCAGACCGTCTTGGCGAGCGGCAACAACGATTCGGCCCGGGCGATGGACTCCTCCCGCCGGGACCGACGATCCATGGCGTCGGAGATGGACTGCCGCGCCGGCAGCATCAGCACCGGACACTGCACCGTCGGGTATAGCTCCGATGGCTTGTGATCCCACAGCGCGTCAATGATTCGGAGGTGGTTTTCCCGCCGCAGGTTGGACTGTATGGTGCCGTCGTCCAGGGTGCGGAAATTGGCCAGCACCGCCTCGGTCACGGCGGCTGGTGGGTTGGGGCCGAAGCGGCCGTTGGATTCCACGCGCTCTCGCATCATCTGCGGCGTGAATCCGGTAAAGATGGGTGGCGCCATTTCTTCGCGGGCCTGCTCTCGGGTCCAGCCGGGTCGGTCGGAAATGTCGATGGTGCCGCCGTCGACGAAGATAATGCCGGAGGTCAGGTCGGGTCGGGCTGCGGCCAGCTCCAGGGCGACGTCGGCGCCCCAGGAATGGCCCACGATGACCGGGCGTTGCCACTCCATGGCCTCGATGAACGACACGGCGTCGCCGTATACGGTGGTGAAGTCGTAGCCGTCGTCAACCTGGCACGACTGGCCGTGCCCGCGCTGGTCCAGGGCAGCAACGCGGAAGTCGTCGGCCAGGGACGGAGCCACCAGATCCCAGATGTGACAGGTGGACGCCAACCCGTGCAGCAACAGAACCGGGCGGCCCGGCCCGCCCCAGTCCCGATAGTGGAAGGTCAGGCCGCGCAACTCGATGTGGTAATCTTCAGGGTGATTCATGTGTGCATCAATCCGTGGTCGTAAGTAAGGTCACTGATATTGGGCCATTGTAGCAACGGCGGGGCCGGGGGGCTAGCCAGCCGTCGGCATTCCAGTCGTGACTGCCCAGCCTGGCGGCGGCAATTTTGACACCCTGTTCGCTATAATTAAAAAGCGCAGCCGTTATAGTTGCTCGTGTCGCGAGTTCGCCATCGGAGAGAAGCTTATGACTAGCCCAGAGACCGTTACCCTCACGCGTGCTGAGTACGATGCCCTGGTTTCCCACAATGCCGAGCTTGAGGAGCGGGTAGCCGCTTTGGAGGCCGACGACGGCAGTCGCGTTCCCCACGAGGTTGCCCTGGCCATCATGCGGGACAACAGCCCCCTGTCGGCGTTTCGCAGCTATCGCCGGCTTACCCTGCGCGCCCTTGCCCAAAGCACCGGGATGGCAGCGAGCTATATCTCCGAGATAGAACGCGGTCTAAAACCTGGGTCGGCAACCGCGCTGGCCCGCCTCGCCACCGCCCTGGATACCAGAATCGACGTGCTGGCGATGGACTTGGCGGAATAGCACGCAACCCGACACCTGCTACCTATTCGCCTCCGCAGCGGCCCGTTCCAGGTTGAGCGCCAGCAGCCGCTCCAGGATTTCCTGGTTGGGCAAGTCCGCCGGCCAGCCGTAGGCGTCGGCAACTGCCGCGTCCAGCGCATCGTGGGCGTTGGCCAGCCAGGTGGGACGCTGGTTGTAGAGGTTAGTCAGCGTGCGGCGGCGCAACTCGGCGGCGCCGACATCCGCCGGATTGAGCGAATTCTCCCGCAGCCGATTCAGTTCGGCAGCTGCGGCGGCGATGGCGGCGCGCTGTTCGTCGGTCGGAAGGGGGAAAGGGAAGGTTTCAAAGCAGGTAGTGGGCGTGTATCGAAATGCTGACTCGACTTCCCGCAGTTGCGTGCCCATACCTCTGGCCCATGATTCGTGGATGCGACAGTGCAGGACTCCGAAAGAGTAATCATCATCACGAGCGAATACGTCGAGGAGGTTGTTACACATCACTTCGGCAGCAACCCATACAAATATCCTATGCTTGGAAATTACAGGCGTTGCTATGTATCGCCGCAGTTCACTAATGGCTTCACGCATATTGGGTCTTGGCCTGGCATACTGCCACCATCTGTTGCGATGAGGTTCCTGCGATTTTTCAAGACGCTTTGGATAGACATGCTCTTTGATATGCTCAAAAGGCATTTCATACTGGCTGGCCTCTTCCATTCCCATCATTCCAAAGTCTATCGTGTACATACCTCTGGCGCGTTGGGTAATATCTCTGGCGTTCAAGACTGGGCGCACTACGTCGGAATTAGGCCGGCCATTGACGTTAAGCGGCTCCGACAACATTCGGGCGGCAAGTTCAGGTGCAATATCGAAAGGCGCTTTCGGCGACGGCCCCTCGAACGATAATCCCACGTTTTCCGTCAAGCGTAGGGCTGAACTCAAATCAGCGCCAACGGTCAGATTTGAGTTGATTCCTCTCTCAACAACATCTCCGTCAAATACTCGCTCGGTTTCGCTGCCGTTGTCAAAGCCTACGATAGAAATATGCACCGCCGCCCCGTCCAGCATCCACTCTCGATCCGGGTAGGCCATAAATATGTCCCCGGATTGCTTGATGCGTTCCAGCACACTCCGATTATCCTTGCCACGGACGCCTTGGGTAGCCAACAACCCGGCCCGTTGTGAGTTGCCAAGCTCTATCGACTGTCTCGCCTTTTCAAACCAGTAGCAACAAATGTCGGATGTTCTGGGCAAGCGGTCATCATAAATGTTGTAGAGACTATTGGCGTAGTCATCTCCCAAAGCGCCACGCAGACCACCGCGCCCCAAAAACGGCGGGTTGCCGATGATAACTCTGCCGCCGGCCATTCCGGTTCGGCGGGGTTAGCCAGGTCGGACATGTCCAGAATTGCGTCCGCCAGCCGGATGGTATCCAGCGGCGTCAGGATGGGGTGCCGCCGATAGGGGAAGCCGTTGCTCTGGTGCCACTGGATATAGCCAATCCACAGGGAGGTGCGGGCCAGTTCGGCGGCGTAGTGGTTAATCTCCAAGCCCAGCATCTGGTTGGGCTTGACGATAGGAGCCAAATCGTCCCAACCCTGGGCTGCGCCGAAGTCAATCGCCTGCTGTTCCAAATCCAGCAGGGAGCGCAAGGCCAGGTAGAGAAAATTGCCGCTGCCGCAGGCGGGATCCAGCACCGTTACGCCGGCCAACCGTTGCTGAAAGGCCACCAACCGGGTACGGGCTGTGGCATCATCTCCGTCGGCCAGCAGTTCGCCTGCTTCCTGCCGGGCGGCGTCCCACTCCCGCCGCAGCGGTTCCAGCACCACCGGGTCAATCACCAGCATGATGTCGTCGGCGCCGGTGTAGTGAGCGCCGAGCTGGGAGCGCTTTGAGGCGTCGAGGGCGCGCTCGAACAGGGTGCCGAATATGGACGGCTCGATGTTGCGCCAGTTCTTCTGCGTGGCCTCGCCCAGGCGTTGCAGTGCGGTGGCGCTTAATTCGACAGTATTCGCCGAGTTGAACAGGTCGCCGTTGAAGTGTGGAATCTCATCAGCCCCAAACAATCCACCGCCGGCCATTTGTGCGAAAAGGTTGCTTACAGCCCGATTGAACAGCGCGGGGTTCCGATATTGCTCGTGAACAATACGAGTGAAAAGCCCTTCGGGCAGCAGGCCGGCGTCCTCGGCGTAGAGGCAAAATACGATCTGATTCAGATAGCGGGCCAAACCTTCAGGGTCGGCATCGTGCTGCTCCATATCCGCCACGATGTCGCGGAACAGGTTGGCCGTTTCCTGCGTAACCTGCTCCACCGACCGGTCGGGCCGGAACTCACCGGGAGCGAAAAATGAGCTACGCAGTTTGGCCAGTTGAGCCGGCTGGTCCAGGCTCGCAACGGGGATTTCGTGCAGGACGGTTTCCATCCCCGGAAAGTTGGTGCGTATCAGAATCATCCGGAAGGACGACACAATAAGCAGCGGTGGCGTTTTCAGGTAAACCTGATAGCGGAGCAGCTGGTTGAAGGCTCCGGCCAGTTGGTCATCACTACCCTTGAACTCCCATCCGAAACGCTCTTCCAGATACGCGTCGGCAAAGCCGCCGGGCACCCACTTCTCAAAGGTGAACACATCGGGATTACCGTAAGCCACCGGGCTGGGATGGCCGACTAGCGCGCAGATGTCGAGGAACATTTCCTGCGCGGCCTGCTTTTCGCCAAAGCTGATGTCATGCCACTTGGCGATAAAATTGCTTGGAGTCATACTCGGTACAGCTGACAATAATTCGTGCTGCATCATACCTCTCGAACCGGCCTTCAGAACGGCATTATAGCCCGTGTTTTCCCGGCAGCCCTCCTAACTCCCCCTGCTATAATGCGCCGGGCGGCCACCCTGAGTCCCCACGCCGCCCCAACCCACAGGAGGACGCCCGTTATGTACGCTCTTTTCGTTACCGTCAACATCAAGGAAGGCTACGCCGACGAGTTTGCCAAGGCCAGCCTGGGCGACGGCCAGGGCTCGGTGCGCGACGAGGAAAACTGCTTCCGCTTCGACATCCTGCGAAACCCCGACAACCCCAACCAGTTCTACCTGTACGAGGTCTATACCGACCGCGCCGGCCACGCCACCCACCGCGAGCAACCTCACTACACCGCCTGGCGCTCCTCCGTGGAGCACATGTTCGACGGCGACCTGGGCCGCGTGGAGATGGAAACCGTCTTCCCCTCCGACACCGGCTGGCAGGCACAGAAGCCGGGGCTGGTCAACTGGTAGGGAGCCGCCCTCATCCTAACCCTCTCCCAAGCGGAGAATGGGAAAGCCGGCCGGAGTCATCGTTATGCGTAATTTGTTCGCACCCTGCGGAAACCTTAACCCGGTCGCATCAATCGCTGCCGTCGCTTTTGTGGCGGTGGCTGTGTTCGCTTGGGCCGAAAAGACCACCATCCTTGACGACGGAATGGATGCCAACCTATGGCTCTGGCGGGCCTGGCAGCTGGGCGCGCTGATTCTCGCATTGGCCGGCGTGTGGGTGGCCTGGCTCAGCACCCGCCGCGCGGCCTGGGTGCGCAGCCTGGCGTTGGGTATTTTCACCCTGGCGGTCTTTGCAAACACTTACAGCGACGCCTGGTTCGGTGATTATTCCGACGAAGTGTGGCTGACGATCAATCCCCTGTTTTTCGCGTTTTCCAGCGTGGCGGCGGTGGCTCTCTGGCGATGCGGCTGCGCTGCCGGCCGCATTGGCGCGGCGACGGCTGTTGTCCTCGGCGTGGCGGTTTTCGTCAACGCGTACTTTACTAACAATGGTATCGTCTGGCAGATAATGGACCCGCTGATGATGCTGGCAGCGCTGGCCTGGGCCGCCGGGGCGCTGAAAGCCGAGGTGGCCGAACCCAGGGACGCCGCGTAACTCCGGGACAACACGGTTGCCGCGGGCAGGGGCGATGGTGGGAACCTCTTCACCCTCACCGCTCCCCTCTCCCTTGACGGGAGAGAGGCGGCGAACCTAACTCGCCGGCTGCACCAACTCGATGAGCACATCGTCGGGACCCTCAATGTAGGCCAGGCGGCTGCCCGTGGGCGTCTCCGTGTAGGGCAGGACGACGCGAATGCCGGCCGCTTCGAACCGGTCCAGCTCGGCCCGCAGGTCCTCCACATCAAAGCCGAAGTGCTCCAGCCCCAGCCGGTTGAGTTCGGCCACGCTGCGCTCGTCGGACGAACCCGGAGGCTTGGACGAGACGTTCAGCCGGCACTGTCCGCCCATTTCCATGCCGATGGTGACGGTGTTGGGCATCACCTCCCGCTCCGACACTTTCTTGGCGTTGAAGTATTCCTGGTACCAGGCGGCGGTGGCGTGGGGGTCGGCGGCCCTGATGTGGACGTGGTTGATTCGATATTCCATGATGTTACCTCCCAAGTGGGGTTGCAATTGCGGCGATGATATCAGAATCGGGATTGGCCGGATTGGTACTGCCCCAATCCAAGCGCTCCCCGGGGGCGTAACCGTCGACGCAGGATTTGGAGGGTCAAGGTTCGACGGGATTGCGGTTCCAATCCTGGAGGCCATAAAATCATGGAAACCCTCCCGCCAAACGGCCGCTGCAACTATGGGCAACGCTGATCGAACATTCCCCGCCGTCCCACCCGTGTATGCCCGGGTGCTGGAGGTGGTGAGGGAGATTCCCTACGGGCAGGTGGCAACCTACGGGCAAATTGCCATGATCGTCGGCAACTGCACGCCCCGCATGGTGGGTTATTGTCTGGCGTCGCTGGGCCGCGTGGACGATGACAGCGGCAATGATGACGGCGGTATCGATGGCGGCGGTAAGGGTGTGCCGTGGCACCGGGTCATCAATCGTCAGGGCAAAATCAGCCCGCGCGGCGTCGGCTTCGGCGCTCAGATTCAGCGGGAATTGCTGTTGCAGGAGGGTGTAGAATTCAGCCAGGCCGACCGCATCAGCTTCCGCAGGTTCGGCTGGATGGACCCTTATTAGGAGCTGCAATCGCCATGCCGGAAGCGCCGGAAATGCAGGTGGTCACCGAGTTTTTGCTGGAGAAGCTGCCCGGGCAGACCATCAACGCCGCCCAGATTCTGAAACCCAGCGTGGTTCGGTCGCTGGCCGGCGACTTGACCGAAGACATCGCGGGCCGGCAGTTTCGATCCGTCGAACGGCGCGGCAAGTTCTTCCTGCTGGGGCTATCGGGCGGACGCACCGTGGTGATCAATCCCAAGCTGACCGGCGGCCTGCAGTACGTCCCCAGCAAGCAGCGCGTGTTCAAGAAAACCTGCGTCCGGTTGGAATTGGACAGCGACACGGACCTGCGCTACGTCGACGACCGGCAGATGGGGCAGTTCTACTACGTTGGAGATGCAGACGTCGACGCGGTGCCGGGGCTGGCCGAGCAGGGTCCGGACGTGTTGTACGAAACGAGCTTTGATGACTTCAAGTCGAACCTGAAGGGGTTTAGCGGCGAGATCAAGGGCGTTCTGACGCGGGGCCGGGTGGTGTCGGGCATCGGCAACGCTTACGCTGATGAGATCCTGTTCCACGCCGGCATTTATCCCTTCAAGAAGCGGCGTGCCCTCTCCGACGACGACCTGCGCCGCATCCACCATTCCTGCCGCCAGGTGGTCCTGGACGCCATCGACACCGTGCGCCAGCGCATGGGCGAGCAGATTGACCACAAGGTGCGCGATTTTCTGGCCGTACACAACAAGGGCGGAGAACCATGCCCGCGCTGCGGCAACGCCATCACACAGTTGAAGGCCAACCAGCGGATCACCAGCTACTGCCGCCAGTGCCAGCCGGGGATGCTGCTGAAGAACTGAGGCCCGCCACCCCGTCCCGTTAAGGGAAAGGGACATCGAGGCGTCACCCTCACCCCAGCCCGCTGCCATCAAGGGAGAGGGGGTTTTGCGGCGTTCACCCTCACCCCAGCCCTCTCCCATCAAGGGAGCGGGGACTGTAGCACCAACAGAAAAAGCCCCTCTCCCATTGGGAGAGGGGTTGGGGTGAGGGGCGTACCCCCCATCCCGGCTGGCGTTTTTAGCGGCGCCCGCCGCCGCCACCGAGGAACCGACGGTCGGAGGGGTTGCCACCCCGGCCGGAATCCCGGTTGGGCGGGCGGCGCGGGCCACGGTCGCGGTCACCGGGCTCGCTGCCCAGCATCGAGTTGCGATCGCGTTCCCGGTCGCCGCCGGGACGCGGGCCACGATCACGGTCGCCACCTCCCCCGCCGGGACGCGGGCCACGGTCACGGTCGCCACCGCCACCGGGGCGAGGGCCACGATCACGGTCGCCACCGCCGTAGCCACCACCACCGCCTCCAGGACGCGGGCCACGGTCACGGTCGCCGCCGCCACCGCCGGGACGCGGGCCACGATCACGGTCGCCGCCACCGCCACCACCACCGCCGGGACGCGGGCCGCGATCGCGGTCTCCATAGCCGCCGCGCCCGCCACGGTCACCACCACGATCTCCACCGCGGTCGCCGCCGTAGCCACCGCCGCGTCCGTAGCCGCCGCCACGCGGGCCACGGTCACGGTCTCCGTACGGGCTGCGTTCGGGGCGGACTGCCGGCTCGGTATCTCCCATCAGGGCGCGTCGCGACATGTTGATGCGGCCCATGTGGTCAATCTCGTGAATCATCACGGTGATTTCCTGGCCCATGCCCACGTCTTCGTAGGCCAAATCGCCCAGTTCCTCGTTACGAACCAGGCCGTCCTTGCCACCGGGGGTCAGTTCCACGAACACACCGAAGTTGGTGGTGCGGGTGACCTTGCCGGTGATGATGTCGCCGACCTCGGGGTCGCGGGTCAGACCGTCGACTCGGCTTTGGGCCAGCTCGATCATGGCCTGGTCGCTGGACCCGATGGTGACGGAACCGTCGTCGGCTACGTCGATGGAGCAGCCGGTCTCTTCCTGGATAGCGCGGATTACGCGACCTCCCGGGCCGATGAGGGCGCCAATTTTCTCGACCGGAATCTGCATCCGCACGAGTTTGGGAGCGTACTTGCTCATTTGAGAGCGGGGCTCGGTGATGGCCTCGGACATGCGGTCCAGGATGTGCAGTCGGCCCACCCTGGCCTGTTCGAGGGCTTCGCTAAGCAGTTCCTGGGTCAGGCCGTCGATCTTCACGTCCATCTGCAGGGCGTTGATGCCGTCGGCGGTGCCGGCGACCTTGAAGTCCATGTCGCCCAGGAAGTCCTCGATGCCCTGGATGTCGCTGAGGATGGCGTATTGGCCATCGGCGTCATCGGAGATGAGGCCCATGGCGATGCCGGCTACCGGGGCGCGCAGGGGTACCCCGGCGTCCATCAGAGCAAGGGAGGACCCGCAGACGCTACCCATGGAGGTGGAGCCGTTGGAGGCCAGCACTTCGCTGACCACGCGCAGGGTGTAGGGGAATTCATCCGAGGGGGGCAGCGCCGCCAGGATGGCGCGCTCCGCCAGAGCGCCATGGCCGATTTCCCGCCGACCGGGCGACCCGACGCGGCGGGCTTCGCCGACGCTGTACGGCGGGAAGTTGTAGTGGTGCATGAACTGCTTGGTGTTCTCGGGGCCCACGGTGTCGAGGGTCTGCTTCATGGACAGAGAAGCCAGGGTCGCCACGGAGAGGACCTGGGTCTGGCCGCGGGTGAAGAGGCCGCTGCCGTGGGCGCGGGGCAGTTCCCCGACGCTACAGGTGATGGGCCGGATTTCGTCCGGTCCGCGACCGTCGGGGCGGACGCTCTGGTTCAGGATTCGGCTGCGAACCTGGCCCTTGACCAGGTTCTTGAAGGCCGCCGCGACGTCGCCGGAGGAGTAATCGGCGGCAAGCTGGGCGGCGATCTCCGACTCCACAGTGTCCAGGCTGGCATCTCGCTCGCTCTTGAACGAGTTGCGCTCCAGAACCTCGGCGATGCGCCCGTTGACCAGGGCGTCTACCTTCTTCTCGCACTCATCGGCAGACGAGTAGTCCACCGAGACGGTCACCTTCTCGGCGCCGCGCGCCTGGACCATCTGGTCGATCAACCCGATGATCTCCACGTTCGCCTCGTGGGCCAGCCGGATGCCTTCGAGAATGACCTCTTCCGACACATCCACCGAACCGGATTCCACCATCATGATGGCTTCCCGGTTGCTGGCGACCACCATGTTGAGGCGGGCGGCCGAAGCGGCCTGGTAGCTGGAGTTGATGCTGTAGGCGCTCCCGTCCCAGGTGATGCGGCAGGCGCCGATGGGGCCGGCGAAGGGGAGGTGGCTGATGGACAGGGCGGCGGAGGCGGCGACCATTCCCAGCGTTTCCGGCGGATGATTTTCATCGACGGAAAGGGTGGTGATGATTACCTGGATCTCGTTGTGCAGTCCCTTGGGGAACAGGGGCCGGATGCTGCGGTCGGTGAGGCGGGCCGACAGGATGGCCTCGGTGCCCGGGCGACCCTCGCGGCGGAAGAAGCTGCCGGGGATCTTGCCCACGGAGTAAAGCCGCTCTTCGAATTCGACGGTCAGGGGGAGGAAATCGATGCCTTCGCGGGATTGCTCGGACATTACGGCGGTGGCCAGCACGATGGTTTCGCCACAGGTGAGGGTAACCGCGCCGTGGGCCTGCTGCGCCAGGCGACCGGTTTCCAGAACCACGGGATGGCCGCCGATTTCGCCTTTCACGGCGAAGGGGTTCATTAGTGCGCTGATGGTATCAGTTGTGGTCATAACGGGATTGTTTTCTACCTCTCTCTTCCTTTTTGGTACTTTTTCGTTGCCCGACGCTGTTGAACCGGATTGAGTCAGCTGCTCCGGGGTGTTCGGAGTCTATGGCTCGGGTGCTCCTCCTCGGACGCTCTTCCTCGGGTTCTCGTTCAGGGTAGTTCGTAGCACAGCGGCGTTCGTCACCCTGGTCATCCGTTCGAGCCGGGTCCCCTCCCGACTCACTCTACCCGTCCTCCGGATTTGGGTTCAGTTCAGGCGCGGCGGGCCGTTTGGCGAGCCGTCACCCGTTCGCCGGGTCCACGTTGACAACGTGGTATCGTTGCGCCGAAATCATTGAGTCTCGCCGGCAGTTTGATATCAATTACGAATTGCGGGGTTTCCCGGATTTGCCGCAGCCAAAAGCCGGCTGGGGCCGTTGGGGCATACCCGTCGTGGGCTCTAGTGGCGGCCAATGCGTGATCCGGTTGGCGGGCTGTTCAGGGCTGGAGCGTGAGACCGGACGCTATGGCCTGGAGCGTTTAGCGGCGTAGGCCGAGCCGGCCTATCAAAGTTTGGTATCGACCCACGTCCTCGCTGCTCAAAAAGTTGAGCAGCCGGCGCCGTTTGGACACCATGGTTACCAGCCCGCGCCGGGAGTGAACATCCTTGCGATGAGTCCGCAAGTGGTCTGTCACCTGCCGAATCCGCTCGGTCAGCATGGCGACCTGGAGTTCGGTGGAGCCGGTGTCTTGTTCGTGGGTGCGATATTCCGCGATGATTCTGTGCTTGACGTCCGCGTCCAACATTACCTGTTGCGTACCTTCAACTTACATTTCCTGCTGGCGTTTTCACTCTTGTCGCAAAACAGGTTAACACGCGCCGCCCGAATAGGCAACCAATTGGCTCCCGCTCCGCCGGTGGGAGCGGGTTGGGGTGAGGGGGCGCCTTCGACAAGCTCACGATGAGCGGGCAGAGAGTTCGGGCCAACTAACATCCAATTCCGCGGATTTGTCATATAATGTGACGCCTACTGAACCTCACATTGAGCATCAAGGAGCATTCCCAATGCCCGACGAATTTGTCAAAGTTGCCTCCCTTAGCGATATTCCTCCCGGCGATATGGTGTCGGTGAAAATCGGCACGGACGAGGTCCTGCTGATCAACCTGGAGGGCGACCTCCACGCCTGTGACGACATCTGCACCCACGCCTACGCCAATCTGTCCGAAGGCGATCTGGAAGACGGCGAGATCGTCTGTCCGCTGCACGGGGCAGTGTTCGACGTCGCCAGCGGCAAGCCGGTCACCCCGCCCGCTACCGAGGCTCTACGCAAGTTCGCCATTCGCGTCGAAGGCGACGACGTAATGGTTGGCCCGGTCGTTGAATCCGAGTAGCGCGAATCTCAGCCAACCCATGCCCCGGGCGAAATCCGCCGGCATCCGGGCCGCGGGAGCGTTCTGCTACTTCGGGATACCCCAGGCCGATTGGGGCCAGTAAACAACCCACACCTTGCCGATGATGTAGTCCTCGCTCAGCGGCCCCCAGTGGCGCGAATCCTGGCTGCCGGTGCGGTTGTCGCCCAGCACGAAATACTCGTCGCCCGGCAGCTGGATCGAGTGCATGTTGGTGCTGCCCAGATTCACCAGGTAGGGCTCACGCAGGGCCACTCCGTTGACGCTGACCTCGCCGTTGTCGATGGACACCGTATCGCCCGGCTCGCCGATGATGCGCTTGACGAATTGACGTTCCGGATCCCTGGGGTAATCGAACACTATCACGTCGCCACGGCTGGGCGGGCGTACGACGTAAAACTGCCGGGGCTCGGCGGGCCTCCAGAAGGGGATGATATGTCCCAGGCGGCCGGTGTCCAGTTGGGAGTACACCACCTTGCCCACCATCAGGTAGTGGCCGGGCAGCAGGGTGGGTCGCATGCTGGAGCCTTCGACCCGGAAGTTCACCAACGCAAAATGGATCGCTGCAAACACCACCACCCCGATGATGGCGGCCTCCACCAGTTCACGTAGCCAGCTGCGGTCGTTCATGTTTATCTTCGTAGCAGGATTGCGGTGCCCAATTTCCTTTGGGTTTATTTTAGCAGGGACTTGAGGTTGGTAAGGTGGTGGGGCCTCCCTCTCCCCCGCCCATCTCCCAGTGGAGTCCGTCGCTAACATTGTCATTGCCAGCGCAGCGTGGCAATCTCGTAAAGGGTGCTGCACTCGATGCACCGGCGCCACTGCGTCCTGCGAGATTGCCACGTCGCTACCGCTCCTCGCAATGACAAACGCACAAAATGTCACTGCCAGCGCAGCGTGGCAATCTCGCATGGGTTGCTGCGCTCGTCGCAATGACCGGTTGTGCAGCGGTCTCCGGTGCGGGAAGCGTCGCTGGCCGTTGACTACCCGTCGTTGCCCAATTACCATGACCCGGCCAATTCGCCGCGATTCCGGCGCTCTTGCCTGCACCCGCAGGCAACATCCTGAATAACCAAAAGGTGTCACTATGTCCCCTCGTGACGAACTGAAGGTGTTTTCCGGCAACGCCCATCCGCAACTGGCCCGGGACGTTTGCGATTACCTGGGCATGGAGGTTGGCGTCAGCGAAGCCTTCAAGTTCGCCAACGACAACACCTTCGTCCGCATCGGGGAGAACATCCGGGAGCGGGATGTTTTCATCGTCCAGCCAACGTCGGCGCCCACCAACGATAACCTGATGGAGCTGCTGATAATGATCGACGCCTGCCGCCGGGCGTCGGCGGGACGCATCACCGCCGTGGTGCCCTACTACGGCTACGGCCGTACCGACAAGAAGGACCAGCCCCGGGTCCCCATCACGGCGCGCCTGGTGGCCGACCTCATCAGCACCGCCGGCGCCGACCGGGTGCTGACGCTGGACCTGCACGCCGGGCAGATCCAGGGGTTTTTCGATATCCCGGTTGACGAGCTTACCGCGGAACCCATCCTGTCCAACTACTTCATCGAGAAGGGCCTGGACGACCTGGTGCTGGTGGCGGTGGACTTCGGCATCAGCAAACGCGCCCGTGACATGGCCGAACGGCTGGGCATTCCCGTGGCGGTCATCGAGAAGCGGCGCACCGGCAACGACGACCGCTCGGAAACGCTGAACGTCATCGGCGACGTGCGTGGTAAAAGGGCGCTGACCTTCGATGACGAAATCCTCACCGGCGGCACCATCGTCAACGCCGCCAACGCCCTGCTGGACGCCGGCGTGACCCAGGTATATTGCTGCGCCACGCATCCCGTCTTTTCGCCGGCAGCGCACCAACTGCTGGCCGACAGCGCCTTCGGCGAGGTGGTGGTTACCGACACGGTGCCGCTCCGGAAAGAACAGCTGGTGGGCAACCTGACCGTGCTGTCGGTGGCGCCGCTCTTGGGAGAAGCCATCAGGCGGATTCACGAAGGCCGCTCCGTCGGCGAGCTGTTCCAGTAAAATGCGCCCCCTCTCCCCTGATGGAAACCGTTGAATGATGTTGTCATTGCGAGCGAAGCGTAGCAATCTCGAACCCGAAGCTACGATGGTCACTACGGGAACGGGATTGCCACGTCGCTATCGCTCCTCGCAATGACAATTTACCCAAAGGTCTCCATAATGTTGTCATTGCGAGCGAAGCGTAGCAATCTCGAACCTGAAGCTACGATTGTCGCTACGGGAACGGGATTGCCACGTCGCTATCGCTCCTCGCAATGACAATTTACGCAAAGTTCTCCATCAGGGGAGAGTGTTGGGGTGAGGGTGATATCTCAACCAGAACGGAGGGAACCCGCTTATGTACGACCTGCTCATCAAGGGCGGCACCGTTGTCGACCCGACCCAGAACCTGAACGGCGCGTACGACGTCGCCATCGAGGACGGTAAAATCGCCGCCGTCGCCGCCGACATATCCGCCGACGAAGCGTCCCGGGTGGTTGAGGTGAGGGGGAGGTACGTCACCCCGGGCCTCATCGACCTGCATACCCACGTCTACGAGGGCGTCAACGGCAACGGCGTCAACGCCGATGTCGGCGGGGTGCGGGCCGGCGTTACCACCATGGTCGACGCCGGCAGCAGCGGCTGCGACACCTACGGCGGCTTCCCCGCCCACATCATCCCGGGCAATTCCACCGAGATCATCCCCTTCCTGCACATCTGCCGCACCGGACTGGCCACCAGCCCAGATATTTTCTCGCCCAGCAGCATCGACCTCGAACGCACCATCCAGGTCATCGAGGAGAGCAACGGGACCATCCGGGGCATCAAGGCGCGCATGGTCTCACCGGCGCTGGAAATCATGGGCATGGAGATGCCCCGCCTGGCCAAGCGCGCGGCCAAAGAGGCCGGCGTCCGGCTGATGGTGCACATCGGCGACACCGAGAACCGTTACCCGGCCGAGGTGATTCGCGAACTGCTGCCCATCATGGAGCCGGGAGATATCGTCACCCACTTCTTCACCGCCAACGCGGGCGGTGTGCTGGATGGCGACGGCAACCTGGTTCCGGAGGCTCGGGAGGCCCACCAGCGAGGCGTCTGGCTGGACACCGCCCACGGTCGGGCAAACTTCAGCTTCGATATCGGCGAGCGGGTGCTGGATCAGGGCGTGGAGCCTCACTGCATCAGCACCGACCTGACCGTGCCGGGGCGCATCCGCACGGTGCACAGCATGACCGAGATGATGACCCGTTTCCTGGCGATGGGGTTCACGCTGGATCGCGTGGTGGAGATGTGCACCATCAATCCAGCCCGGGCCATCGGCGAAGACGCCCGCCTGGGCAGCCTGGAGGTCGGCAAGCAGGCCGACGTGTCGGTGCTGGACATCGTGGACGGCAGCTGGGTGGTGTACGACGTGCTCCGCAACGCCCGTCCGTCGGAGCAGGCGGTGGTGCCGGTCATGTCGGTTAAACGCGGCGAAGTCTTCGAGGCCGGCTGGGGTCCCCGCCCCTGGGGCTGGGCGCCGGATGCGGCGTAGCCCAGCAAACCCCCAGCCCTCTCCCTCGATGGGAGAGGGCTGGGGTGAGGTTGAACCTCTCAACCGAAACCGTCGTCCCGAAGCCTGGCAACGTTGGGTGGTGCTTCCTACAGCCAACATCCCTTATAATGGCTGTTGCAGGAGTATTCACCTGCACCCTGTCCCATCAAGGAGACCTTTGAATAATGTTGTCATTGCGAGGAGCGATAGCGACGTGGCAATCCCGTTCCCGTAACGACAATCGTAGCTTCGGGATCGAGATTGCTACGCTTCGCTCGCAATGACAATTTACGCAAAGGTCTCATCAAGGGAGAGGGGAATGTGCTCCCTGACCATGTAAACGAGGCGTCCAATGGTTGAAGTGGTACTGAGTTCCCCCCGGGGATTCTGCGCCGGCGTGGTGCGGGCCATCGAAGTGGTAGAACTGTGCCTGGAGCGATTCGGGCCGCCGGTGTACGTGAAGCACCAGATCGTCCACAACCCCTACGTGGTGGCGGAGCTGGAGCGCAAGGGCGCGATTACCGTCGAGGAAGTCGACGAGGTCCCCGACGGGGCGTTGGTGGTGTTCTCCGCCCACGGCTCTCCGCCGGAGGATTTCGAGCGGGCTGAGCTCCGCAACCTGCGGGTGATCGACGCCGTGTGTCCGCTGGTGACGCGGGTGCACAACGAGGCCAAGAAGTACCACCGCGAGGGGAAGCGGGTACTGCTGGTGGGCCACCGGGGACACCAGGAGGTGCGGGGCACCATGGGCCAGGTTCCCATGACCCTGGTGGACGACACGTCGCCGCTGCCCGACGAGGTGGCCGACGCCGACATCGGGTGGTCGGCGGACTCGGATGTGGCGGTCATCACCCAAACCACGCTGTCCGTCGGCGACACGGCGAATGCCATATCCGCCATCGAGGACAGGTTCCCGGCTGCCGTGGTGCGAAACGACATCTGCTACGCCACCACCAACCGCCAGGACGCCGTCACTCAAATGGCCGGCCAGGTGGACGTGGTGCTGGTCATCGGCGCACAGAATTCGTCCAACTGCAACCGGCTGCGCGAAGTTGCCGAGGCCAACGGCGTGCCGGCGTACCTGATCAACGGCCCGGACGAGATCCAGCCCCATTGGCTGGACGGCAGCAATCGCGTGGGCATCACCTCCGGAGCGTCCACGCCCGAAGTGCTGGTGGAAGCCGTCATAGCAGCGCTGGAACCGGAGCGGGTTTCCCTGCTGACCGGCGCCGACGAGGACATTACCTTCACCCTGCCCCGGGAACTGCGGTAAGACGCCCCTGACCCCCGGCCCCTCTCCCGGTGGGAGAGGGGCGTCTGGTTGTCATTGCGAGCGCAGCGTGGCAATCTCGATGGGGTAGCAGGCGTCGTTGCCGCCACGGGATTGCCGCGTCGCGCCGCTCCTCGCAATGACCGAGGGTGCTACGCTCCGCGCAAAGAACGGTTTGACTCCAACCGGGTGACACAGGCCGGTCGCAGTTGGCATGGGCGGGCTGATAGAATCGCGCAACAGCGACACTGCGGAGATTCCCCATGACCCAAGCGCCGCCGTCCAACCTGCTCTATTTCGGCGATAACCTGCAAATCCTGCGGGACCATATCGCCGACGCAAGCGTCGATCTGATTTACCTGGACCCGCCCTTCAACTCCAACGCCACCTACAACGTCCTGTTCCGCGAGCGCGAGGGGGACGAATCGGCGGCGCAGATCGCGGCCTTCGAGGACACCTGGCACTGGAGTCTGGATTCCGAACTGGCCTACCAGGAGGTGGTTACGCAAGGCGCGGGGAAGGTCGCCGACCTGCTGGCCGCCATGCGCTCATTCCTGGGCCAGAACGACATGATGGCCTACCTGACCATGATGACCCAGCGGATGATCGAGTTGCACCGGGTGCTGAAACCCACCGGCAGCATCTACCTCCACTGCGACCCCACCGCCAGCCACTACCTCAAACTGCTGATGGATGCGGTGTTTGGCTCTGAAAATTTTTTGAACGAAATTGTATGGTATTACCGCGGTGCTGGTGTGCCGAAAACTGCTAGAGCACGACGCCATGACATCATCTTGTGGTACGCAAAAAAAGTCGAGCAGTCATTACTTTAATACGGATCCGATTCGTCAGCCCTATGCGGAAGCTACATTGGAGCGGTTCAGCCACTACATTGGTAATGTCCGCGGGGGCCATGACTTTGGACAGCAAGCATTGAATCCCAAAGGAAAACACCCTGACGATGTAATTACGCATATACAACCCATTGCGCCATCCGCAAAAGCACGACTTGGGTATCCGACGCAGAAGCCCGAGGAATTGCTGGAAAACATCATATTATCCAGTAGCGAAGAAGGTGATGTCGTGCTTGACCCATTTTGCGGATGTGGGACTGCTATTGCCGCCGCCGAACGACTCAACCGTAGGTGGATAGGCATCGACATTACGCACCTGGCCATCACCCTCATTCGTCACCGGATGAACGACACTTTCGGCGAGCAGCTTTCGGATTACGACGTTGTTGGCGTTCCCCTTGATCTGGAGAGCGCGAAAGCACTTGCGGTTGATAGCGAAAACGACGGACGTTATCAGTTCGAGTGGTGGGCGCTGGGCCTGGTGGACGCTCGCCCGGCCAATGACAAGCGGCGAGGCGCCGACTCGGGCATTGACGGCTACATCAATTTCTTCGATGACAACAGCGGCAAACCCAAGCGCATCGTCGTGCAGGTCAAGAGCGGGCACGTGAACACCGGACAGGTTCGCGACCTGAAAGGCGTGCTGGAACGGGAACAGGCGCAGTTGGGGTTGTTCATCACGCTGCAACCTCCCACCAGACCCATGGAGCAGGAGGCGCTGGCCAGCGGTTTATACGTCCCGGAGCACTTCCCCGACTCCCAATTTCCCCGCCTGCAAATCCTCACCATCGAACAGCTGCTCGCCGGCCACCAGGTGGAATACCCTCGCATCGGCGTCCCGGCCACATTCCGCCAGGCTCCCAGACGCCGGCGCACCCAGGGCGAGCAGACTAGCCTGGTTTGACGCCACGTCCCCCGGTGCCTCCACCGGAGGAGTCCCTTGCAAAATCTGTCATTGCGAGCGAAGCGTGGCAATCTCGTGAGGTTTGCACCAATCGCCGCAACTGCGTCAATGAGTCCGACGGGATTGCCACGTCGCTGCGCTCCTCGCAATGACAGGTTATGCAGCGGTCTCCGGCGGGCGACGGATACCGTCAGAAAAGCAGCATGAGTGATAATCCCGCTAATCCTGCTTCTAACGATTTCCCCCTCACCTCAACCCCCTCCCACCAGCGGCCAGATGGAACACCTACCACTCCGCCCGCGGCGGACGCTCCATGAGAACCGGAATGCAGTCCGATGCCGGCAGGCCCTCGAATAGCACCTGGGACATCAGGCGGGTGATGGGCATGTCGACGTTCAGTCGTTCCGCCAACTCAAGCGCGCCGAGGGTGGTGTTGACCCCCTCGGCCACTGCGTCCATGCCGGCCAGGATGTCCTCCAGCCGGCGGCCCTTGCCCAGCTGCTCGCCGACGCTGCGGTTGCGGCTGTAGGGGCTGCTGCAGGTGGCCATCACGTCGCCCAGGCCGGCCAGGCCGGCGAAGGTCAGCGGGTGTGCGCCGGCGGCGATCCCGAGTCGGCTGATTTCGGCCAGGCCACGGGTGATCAACGCTGCCTTGGCGCTGTCGCCGGCGTCCAGACCGTCGGCGATGCCGCCGGCCAGCGCCACGATATTCTTCAGCGCGCCGCCCAGTTCGACGCCCACTACGTCCTCGCTGGTGTAGATGCGAAACATCGGAGACATCAGGGTTTCCTGCACCAGGCGGCAGGTTGCGTCGCTCTGGGAGGCGGCTACGATGGACACCGGCTTTTCGGCGATCACCTCGTCGGCCAGGCTGGGGCCCGACAGCGCGGCGAACTGTCCGGTGGAGAGCGCCGGCAGCTCCTGGGCCAGCACTTCGGTCATTCTCAGGGAGCCGGGCCGGTCGAAGCCTTTCGTGACCGAGACCACCGCCGCGTCGGCGGGCATGGCTGGAGCGATACGCTGGACGTTCTGGCGAAACCGGTCCGACGGCGTCGCCACGATGACCAGCTGGGTGTCATGCAGCGCGGCGGGCGGGTCGTGCTCCAGGGACAGGGTGTCCGGAAAGGGGTAGCCGGGCAATCGTCGCGCGTGCTGACCGTCGCGGCGCAGTTCTTCCGCCTCGTCGGCGGTGCGGCACAGCACCCGCACCACATGGCCCAGGCGGGCGGCGAGGATCGCCAGGGTGGTGCCCCAAGTGGTGGCCCCGACCACCACGGTTACAGAGGCGAGTTGGGGTTGGGAATCAGTAGCCAAGGCGGGCCTCCGGCTGCTCAGGACGACCAAATCGTCAGCGGCCAATGAGCCTGGTCAAGTTATCTCTCGTGGACTCGTGGGCCAACACAATCAGGTTGATGCGCGCTCTGGTCATTCCGACATACAATGCGGCCCGGTCATCAGGCAAGTTCATCCGGTCCACAACAAGAACAACAACCTTGCTTTCCATACCCTTGAAACGGCGCACTTCGCGAAATTTCAAGTATGTATCGTCATCAACCTGGATTTGGCAACAGGGGATTTGGTCGCACGTTGCGCGAGGAGGCCAGTATATTCCGGGACAATCGAACAGCCGGTGACCGTCATAGGCGTGATTAAGCAAATCGAGGCCGGACTGTTCCAGAGAATTAGTTCCCAACACAAAGATTTCACCGACTTTCTCGCCATTATTGATGAGGCCGCGAACGGCTCTATCGAGCAGAATGCGCAGCCCATTATCGTCGCGCCAGAATTCATAGGAAGGCAATGGCCCATTGATTGTATTCTGGTAAGACTCCGGCGCGGCAATACCACTGATATTGGCAGCGTCCTTGATGATAGGCAACGTGTTACGGCAATTGATAACCAGAGGATGCTCTGTGTACGGGCTTTCGTTAATGTATTTGCTCAAATTGCCGATGTTGGAATCGGGGTTGCGTCCCCAATTCATGAACTGCTGATTGAAGTCAGCGAACATTGCCCAACGCCCGCCGCTTAAGCCACCTCGTAAAGCCAGGTCCATAATCTCCAGGTACGGGTCTTGGCACATATCCTGCAGTTCGTCAACAATCAGATAGTCGAACATTCCCACCATCTTCAACAGAACGTCGCGCACGTACTCCGGGCAAATTACCTCGTAGCGTTCATCGTTATCGGCGGCATTGTCCATAGCGACGGCAAAATCGGTATTAAGAACATCGTCCTGCCCGATGATGGTATAAGCGAAGTGATGCCAGAAGCTGCCGACGATGTCACCCAAGTTGAATTGTTCCATCGACTGGTTAAGCAGCCAATCGCCAAGGATACGGTTGTAGCAAACCAGCGCAACGCGGTCGCCGGCCTCAGCGCGCCGCTTCGCCAGTTCCAGCGCAAGCATCGTCTTGCCGGTGCCGGCGGCGCCAGTAAACAGGCAGCGGTCATTCTCATTAACGGTTTCAAAAGCCTGATACTGCTCTACTGTGAGACTAATTATCCGGCGTTCGTTAGTACGGTAGGGGATGGGCCGTGCAACTTCGACAAGGACTACATCAGGGGATAAATATGCCGTGACTGATTGCACCGTTTGCGAATCGAATGGCAATCGTTCAGCAACGTGAATTTCGCCACGAGTTGTCCTCACAATCTCTACCAGCCTCTCGGCAAGTGTTCGGGCGCCTTGCTGCTGCAATTCGGGCAGGCTGATTACAGGGCGTTCCGGTGGACGCATAGCATCGGGCCAGACGGTATCGGTAAATATGACGGCACAGCCAATAGGCAGTTCAGCGTCCTCCCATTGTTTGCTGAACCAGTGGGTCAGTTCATTTTTCATGACGTACATAGCGTATTCCGCTTGCTCAACCGGCGATGGTTCGGAGCGGTCTGACGAACCCGGATACCATTCGCCGCCCCGTACAACGAACCCACCGCCCTTAATCTCGAGGCAGAGGACTCCGATATTAGGGATCATCACCATGAAATCAATCTGGGGCCGACGACGTTGCCGACGCCCGGGGTTATACTCAGTATTGGGACGAACAGAGTGAAAAACAACCCAACCATCAGTGACTGGGTCCTCACGCAGAAGCCGAAAAACCAACTGTTCTGAATCGGGGGCATCTTCAGGCATGACGGAAGGTATCATAGTAGCCATAACGCGGTGATCTCCCATGTGGCAATTAACAGGAATAGTATCAGTATGAACTGTTGACAAGAACATCCTGTATGTCCTTAATAGTTCGGGAATCTAGGCGCAGGCTATCAGGAGAGTCGTCGCGAATTTCTTTAGCAATCTCGCTTAGGCGTTGGCCAAGAGTTTGGTGGGATTTGGATTCTAGGTCAGGCAACCCGATGGTAGGATAATCCAATGGGCGCAGGTGGGAGGGCCAAGCGGTGTCTGTGAACAGCACCACACAGTCCATGGGCAATTCGGCGCCTTTGTAGTGGACAGAGAAGCGGTCTCGCAACTGGTCGTCCAATCCATACATCGCCTTTTCCGCCTCCTTCCCCGGCGGCTCAATCATTTCCTGCGAACTCAGGGCGTACCATTGGCCGCCTTTGACCTCAAATCCGCCTCCTTTGACTTCCAAACACAAGATGGCAGCATCTGGAATCAGGGCGAGAAAGTCTATCTCCCGTCGGAGCAGGCTAGGGGAAGCGCTTTTCACGCCGTGCATTATGACCCAGCCTTCAGTGGCTGGGTCATCCCGCAACAAGTCAAACACCGCTTGTTCCGATTCGGGAGCACCTGGTATTACAGCCGGTATCATAGTTGCCATTGCACTTGCTCCTTATGTAATGCCAACTCTGCACGCGTAATGTTGACGCTGAACGAGCTAAATATTAGCGTACCGTACACTAGCGCTGTCAACCCGTGCTGGTCGCTAACTCCCGAACGTGTAATGGGGTAGCGGGGGCGAAGTCTATGTACTCGCCCCCACTACCGGCCTAGTTGCCGCCGTTCTGCCGGTTGAAGTGGGGCATGACGTCCTGGGCGAACCATTCCAGCTGCTCCAGCGACGCCGACGTGGGCATCCCCATGTTGGTGATGCCGATGTTAACTTCCTCCAGGCCGGGGTAACGTTCCTGGACGGCCATCAGCTGCTCGGTGATGCGGTCGGGAGGGCCCACCAGGTACTGGCCGGCGGCTACCGACTCCTCGATGGATGGCATCTTCAAGCCCTGGGGCACCGGACGGCCAAAGGCGTTGAGGGCGCCCAACTGCTCGTTGCTCAGCCCGGCGATGAAGCCCAGCGGCCCGAACATCTTGACCCGTTCTTCCATCCACAGGCGGGCCTGGTCCATGCCTTCCTGCTCGGAGTTGGCAATCTGCACCGAGTACCCGACGATGAGACCCTCGCCCA
Source organism: Dehalococcoidia bacterium (assembly GCA_965220105.1). Lineage (GTDB taxonomy): Bacteria > Chloroflexota > Dehalococcoidia > Lucifugimonadales > UBA3495 > Bin87. The sequence continues at coordinate 2,943,893 of OZ244811.1, forward strand.
ACTGGTAGTCCTTGCCGTGCTCGGCATGGATAGCCTGCCAGCGCTGGATCACGTCGTCGCTGGCGCCGCCGGTGGCCGCGCCGCCGCCGATGATTCCCTTGATCCCCCACTTGGCCATGAAGTTGATGGCCCGGTCGCTGGCCGACACCACGGGCTGCCACCATTCCACCTCGTGTTTGGGGCGCGGCACCAGCGTAATCTCTTCCAGGTCATATCCCCGATAGGGCACGTTGGGCGGGATGTCGAAGTGCTTGCCGTGATGGGAGAAACTGCGCTGGTTGAAAGCCTTCCAGATGACTTCTACCTGCTCCTCGAAGAGTTCCCGGTTGGCGTTCTGGTCCATGATGGGTGAGCCGAACACCTCGACCTCGCGGGTGTGGTAACCGCGGCCCACGCCGAAGCGCACCCGACCATCGGTGAGCCAGTCGGCGGTGGCGTAGTCCTCAGCGAGGCGCACCGGGTTCCACATGGGGTTGATGTTGAAGCCACAGCCGAAACGCAGGTTCTTGGTGAGGTGGGCCAGGTGCACGTACAGCATCAGCAGGTTGGGGATGCACTCGTAGCCTTCCCGCTGAAAGTGGTGCTCGGCCACCCAGAAACTGTCGTAACCCAACCGGTCCATTGCGATGGTTAGCTGCTCGGCCTTTTCGATGGCGCCGCCGCCCAGTTCCTCATCGGAGAGCCAGCGGTCATTGGCGGGCGTGCCCTGGTAGCCGGGGTTGTCCATATCGACGTTGCCGGCCCAGAGGCTGCCAAACTTGGTAATCATCTAACGGGTTCCTCCTTGTTGTGCGCCCGGCGGGCCGGGCTCGCTGTAGCAATAATCTTGCCGGCCATGTTAGCGGTTTTTGGCGTCGGTGTCAGCCTGACGATGCCGGTTGGGTTAGTCGCCGTCCTCGGCGGCCAGGTTGTCACCGGCGCCCTCGGGCGGGTCCAGGGTATCGGTCAGTGGGGCTAGTGGCAGGCCGTCGTCGCCGTGGCGGTGCAACGCGAAGCGCCCAAGCATACGCCGGTTGGTGATGATTTCGGCTCGGTTGGCCTGAACGTCCAGCCTTAAACTGGCGATGTCAGCCTTCAACTCGGCCCGCAGCGCGGCGTCGCCTTCCTGCATGTCGGCACGCAGTTGTCCAATGGCCGCCCGCAACGAGGTTTCGCTGTCCTGTATTGCCGCACGCAACGAGGCATCGCCGTCGCGCATCTCCGTACGCAACGAGGCATCGCCGTCGCGCATCTCCGTACGCAACGAGGCATCGCCGTCGCGCATCTCCGTACGCAGTTGTGCGATCTCTGCTCTGATGGTGGTGTCTCCTTCTTGGATCGTGGATTGCAATTCAGCCCGAAATAATCTGAGATCGGCCTTGAGTTCGTTCTTGCTGGCCGCGGTGACGAACATGATCAGCGGCGCCAACACGGCCAAGAGCGCGATACCGATGCCGATTATTGAATACTCGGTAGGTCCCATATTGCATCCGGTTCAGAAGAGGCACACCCCGATTGGTTTGCCGCAAACTACCGCAGACTGCGGAAGAACTCCCGCATGTCGTTCACCAGTTCCGTCGGCTTTTCCAGCGCGGCGAAGTGGCCGCCGCTGTCCATCTCCGTCCAGCGCTGCACGTTGTAGGTGCGTTCGGCCCACGAACGCGGCGGCGTGGAGAGTTCCCGGGGGAAAACCGCGATGGCGCACGGCACTCCGATCTGGTCGTCGGGGCCGAAATACCAGGGGTTGCGGCTGTTCTCGTAGTAGAGCCGGGTGCTGGAGTTGATGGTCTGGGTTACCCAGTAAATCATCACGGTGGTTAGCAGGTCGTCCTTCGTGTACACGCTCTCCACGTCGCCGTTGCAGTCGCTCCAGGTGCGGTACTTCTCCACGATCCAGGCGCACAGGCCGACCGGAGAATCGTTGAGGCCATAAGCCAGCGTCTGCGGTTTCGTGCCCTGGATGTGACCATAGCCGCCCTCGGCGGCCTGCCACGAGATGCGCTGGTCGATCATGCCGATCTCGTTATCGGAAAGTGTGGCGGCGAAATCGCGCCGGTAGTTGCCCTGGGTGGTTCCGATAATCTGCTCGAGCCGTTCCCGGGCGCTCAATCCCTCCATGCCGCCCCCCTGGTAGGGGATGGCCTGGGTAACGGAGGTGGTGTGGATGCCCAGCACGTGGTTGGCGTGGTGGTAGCCCAGCCGGGCGGTAACGCCGGCGCCCCAATCGCCTCCCTGGGCAGCATAACGCTGGTAACCGAGTTCGTCGGACATGAGCTTGTCCCACAGCTCGGCTATCTTGCGAGTATGGATGCCCCGCTCCCTGGTCTGGGCGCTGAAACCGTAACCGGGCATGGAGGGCACGACCACGTCGAAGGAGTCGGCCGGGTCGCCGCCGTGGCTGGCCGGGTCGGTGAGCATGGGGATAATCTTGTGCATCTCGTAGATGGTGCCAGGCCAACCGTGGGTAACGACGATGGGCATGGGGTTGGGGCCTTTGCCCTTTTCGTGGATGAAGTGGATGCCCTGCCCGTCGATGGTGGTGTAGAAGTTCGCGAAGGCGTTCAGGGCGGCTTCGGCGGCGCGCCAGTCGAAATCGTCGCGCCAGTAGGCCACCAGCTCCTTGATGTAGTCCAGATTGGAGCCGTAGTCCCAGTCGGCGCCGGGGATTTCATCGGGCCACCGCACGTGGGCCAATCGGTGCTGCAAGTCCTGGAGAACCTCGTCGGAAACGTTGATGGTGTAGGGTTGTACCGCCATATCAGAACCTCCCTGGCGAGTCTGCAATCCGGTTTGGGGAAGGGCCAACGGCCCGCCGGCAGTTTAGCATAGGCGAGTATCGATCCCTGAGCGTATAATAGGATGAAGATGACCTAAATCTACCGTTGCCTGAGTAGTGAGTCATCGGTATCCTGCTGGCTAAGCGACGCATCCGATGACTACACTAAATGTGGGCCACGAATAGTGGGTGACAGTCAGATGGCTGATGAAAATCACAGCGGTCTAACGCCCTTGAGTAGCCAAACGCGCGGCCGAGATCCGTTGGCAAAGTCGTTCTGGATGACTTATCTATTGATCGGAACGGGCACCGCGACCATCATCGCAGTGATATTGGTTTTTTTGGGAGATGCCCGGGACAAGGATCAGGTTCTCGTCGCTGGGGCACTCCTATTTAGCCTAGCGCTGATTGCCTGGTTGTTTGCGTTCGTCGCTATGACTTTGCTGGTAGTAAAAGATGTGATTCGATGGTTCAGAATGCGACGCGTCCGGAGCAAAGAAATCATTGGCAACGGCCCGACTGACATAAGGAATTGATAACAGCGCCAGCACCAAGATCGGCGCCACGTCAAGAAATACCAAAATACGATACACCTGCACTCTCAAGAATCTTACATCACGCCAATCAGTAGGAAACAACCGCAAGATGCCCAAAGCGGATATCGCCATAGCGTGTATCACTGTCATAAGCATCGCGGCCATTTTCAGCCCTTCCGGGAGGTCTCCAATAGATTTCCATATCTCTTCCATGCAAACCGCTCGAATGTATCAGCTCACACGCAATGCAAAACGTATAGGTTATTCGAACTAATAATCAGCGATCTTGGCGGTTTTCCATCACAAGAACCGCGTAAACACCTGGTTGGCCACCAGGTACGCATCCTCGGCGAGCCGTACCCGTCCGTCTCCTTCCCACACCAGCAAACCCTGCTCGGTCAGGTCCGCCAGTTCCTGCCGGTAACGCGCGGCCAGGTCGACGCCGCATTGCCGCGACGCCTCCGCCAGGTCCATGCCGTCCAGCAACCGCAGCCCCAGGAACATGGTCTCTGCCGCCGCCGTGTCCGGGTCGATGATCTCCAGGTCATCGACGGTCGCCACCGACCGGATCCTTTCCGACGTCACCGGCTCCCATGGAGAGGACGCCAACGCATTTGCCGCCCATTCCGCGGCGCGCCGGGCGTACTCCCGGGGCGGTCGCACCGTCCAAAAACGGCAATCGCCCAGAGCAGAATGGGCGCCCGGCCCGACGCCCAGCCATCGCAGGTTGCGCCAGTAGGCCAGGTTGTGCTCCGATTCCTGGCCCGGTCGGGACCAGTTGCTAATCTCGTAGTGCCGATAGCCGGCGTCCGCCAGCGCGCTGCGAGCCAGGTCGTACATATCCGCCGCCGCATCGGGGTCGGGTTCGGGCAGCCGGCCCTGCTCCACCCAGCGGCGGAGGGGCGTTCCCTCTTCCAGGGTCAGGGCGTACAGTGACAGGTGTTCCGGCCCAAGCCCCACCGTCCGCGCCACCGTATCCCGCCACTGCTCCAGAGATTGCCGGGGCAACCCGTACATCAGGTCCAGGTTAACGTTGTCGAAGCCCGCAGAGCGACAACGCTGGAACGCCTCGGCAGCCTCGTCCGCGTCGTGGCGGCGGCCCAGCATGGCCAGCAGGCCGTTGTCCATGCTCTGCACGCCGATGCTGACGCGGTTCACGCCGGCGGCCCGCAGATCGGCGCAACGTTCCGGCGTCAGGTCGTTGGGGTTGCACTCAGCGGTAATCTCAGCGTCCGGGCGCACCGCATATCCGCCGGCGACGGCGTCCAGGATACGGGCTACGTCGCCGTCCGGGAGGTAGGAGGGCGTGCCGCCGCCCAGGAAGACGGTGTTGACGTTAGGTCGGCCCAGCACCCGGGCCCAGGCCGATAACTCGGCGGTCACGGCGCTCAGATAGTCGCCGAACTGGGACTCAATGCCCTGGTAGGTGTTGAAATCGCAGTAGGGGCACTTGCTCAGGCAGAAGGGGACGTGCACGTAGAGGGCAATGCCGTCTGCCCGAGGATGTTGAGCCGCCATGCGATTGAACGGTGGCCGGGCAGACCAAGACCGTAAGGATCACCAGACCCGACGGTTAGTCGGCATCATCGGAGCCGCCGGGCGGGCGGGCTTCTCCGTCCACCACTTCATCCGGGTTGCGGTCTTCGGGGCGAGGCGGCGGCGGGTCGCCCATGTGTTCCCGCACCACGTCCCGGGGGCAGAGGTTCCAGAAAAGCCACACCGCCAGCGCCAGGATGATGACGTCATCGTACCGGCCCAGGCCATAGGGGATGCGGTCCCTCACCAGGTCCCAGGGCAGGAAGCCGTAGACGATGGCCAGCGGTACCAGGAACTTGATGATGAGGTTAACCCGCGGGTCGAAGTGCATCCGGTAAACGGCGCGAAAGAATCGGATGACGCGCGGCGCGATACCCGCAATGCGAGGCAACAGCTGCGGCCCGAACATCATCAGCAGAGGCCAAAGTAATCTGAACATGCTCTATTGTCGCACCTTCTCGGCCAACATGGTAGCACGCCACAGGATTCCCCAGGGCCTTTCGATTGTCCCCTAATGTCATTGCGAGGAGCGAAGCGACGTGGCAATCTCGATCCGGTAGCCGGGTTTGCTTTGCCAACGAGATTGCCACGCTGCGCTCGCAATGACATTGCCGAAAATCGCAAGGCCCCGCAGGATTCCTCCGGTTTGCGGCAATATCGGGGTTTTCATAATTTCTTTACACTGGCTGCGTATTCTGTCCCCAAATAAAAGAGCCGTGCCACACGGGCGGCAAAACGGAGGATAGAATGTTCAACAGAATTCGCACCATCCGCAAACGCTGGCTAATCGCCACCACGGCAGCAGCCCTGCTGGCGGTGGGCCTGACTGCTGGCGCCGTATTCGCCGCCGGCTCGCCGGCCCGACATTTCGGAGACGGCATCATCCCGGCGGCGAAGATCCACTCCTCGTCCGGCTTCCACCACGCCGGGCACAGCCAACTATTCCCGCGGGTTGCCGAAATCCTGGGCATCGAGGAGGAAACCCTCAGCAATGCATTCACCACCGCGTGGAACGAGCTGGCCGACGAGCAGTTTCAGGCCCGGATGGATGCGTTGGTTGAAGACGAAACACTGACCCAGGAACAGGCTGATGGCGCCGTCGCCTGGTTCCAGGCCCGCCCTGCCGATGCTGGGCCACTAGCTTTCATCGCCGTGGCCACCGCCGACGCCGACAAGGTCAACAAATATCTGGACCGGATGGTCGAAAACGAGCTGCTGACGCAGGCCCAGGCCGACGCCATCGCAGATTGGCACGCCGAAAGGCCCGACTATCTGCCCGAGCAAGGGCGTCGCTGGTTCGGCGGGAAGGGCCGCCACGGACGGGGCCACGATGGGGACGGCAATGACGGAGACGGCAACGACGGAGACCGGGGCAGTCAGTCTGCCGCGCCGCTGACGCCGGCCGGCACGTCCTTGGGCCGCTCCGGGTAGTCCGGAGGGAGTGGCATAGACCGCACGCCGAAGGCACAACCCGGCGGTTGCCCTGCTCCCTCACTTCGGTCCCTTTCCCGTTGGGAGGGGGACTGTATTTTTTTTGGCGCAGGCAGCCGCTTTGGGTGAACCCTGAGCCCAGCGGTTCCTGCTTTGCTATACTGCGGTAACTTCCCATTGCCCATTTGCCTGAAAGGACGTGTCCAATGTCGACCAGCGCTCTGCCTACCACCCTCGGCGCACTCCGCGCCAGCGGCTATCAATCGGTTTCGGTGCGGGAGGAAATGCGCCGCAACCTGATTGCCAAGATGCGCGCCGAAGAACCGGCGTTCCCCGGCATCATCGGGTTTGACGAGACCGTGATACCTCAACTGGAGAACGCCATCCTGGCCGGCCAGGACATTATTCTGCTGGGCGAGCGCGGCCAGGCCAAGACCCGCCTGATTCGCCAAATGGTCTACCTGCTGGACGAGCAGGTGCCCATCATTGAAGGCAGCGAGCTCAACGACGACCCCTTCAATCCCCTGAGCCCGGACGCCAAACGTGTCGTCGCCGAGCAGGGCGACGACACGCCCGTCGCCTGGATCGGCCGGGACCTGCGTTATTCGGAAAAATTGTCCACACCGGATATATCCATCGCCGACCTGATCGGCGAGATAGACCCCATCAAGGTGGCCGAGGGCCGGCACCTGTCCGACGAGACGGCCATCCACTACGGCCTGGTACCCCGCACCAACCGGGGCATCTTCTGCATCAACGAGCTCCCCGACCTGGCTGAGCGCATCCAGGTGGGTCTATTCAACCTGATGGAAGAGCGGGACGTCCAGATCAAGGGCTACCGCATCCGAATGCCCCTGGACGTGTTCGTGGTGGCCACGGCCAACCCGGAGGACTACACGAACCGGGGACGCATCGTCACGCCGCTGAAGGACCGTTACGGCGCCCAGATTCACACCCACTACCCCCGCACCATCGAAGAAGAAATCGCCATCATGGAGCAGGAACGGAAACGTTTCCCGGACGAAGACCTGGTGGTGGTTCCCGAATACATGACGCAGATCGTGGCCGAGGTAACCGCCCGGGCCCGCTCCAGCAACGAAATCAACCAGCGCTCCGGCGTCAGCGTGCGGGTATCCATCTCTGACTACGAGACACTCATCTCCAACGCCCTGCGTCGCAGCATCCGCCTGGGGGACGCCATCGTCTGCCCGCGGGTCAGCGACCTGCCGTTCCTCATCGCGTCGCTGGGCGGCAAGATCGAGCTGGAAACTTTCGGCGAGGGCCGGGAAGACCGCCTGGTGGACGAACTGACCAAGCGGGCCACGCTGGCCATCTTTACCCGGTACTTCAACGTGGACGACCTGGACGACATCGTCACGTCCTTCGACCTGGGCAACGCGGTGGAGACGGGCAACGACGTGCCGGCCGGCGAGTACGTGAATTCGCTGGGACGCATCGAGGGCCTGCCGGCCGCGGTGGACACGCTGATCGCCGGCGACCAGCGGCCCGAGGTTATCGCATCAGCGGTGGAATTCGTGCTGGAGGGCCTGCATCTGAACCGCCGCCTCAACTGCGCCCGCACCCCCGCCGGCGGTTACCGCTACGCCCGGTGACAGTTGGCGGTTACCGAAACGAGACGTCCGATGCTAGCATGACGTCGAATCCGCCAAGGCCGACTGCGAGGAATTCATCATGGTAACCAGAAAGGTGACTGCTGCTCCTGCGATGACGCTGGAGGAGTACGCGGCATTGCCGGAATACCCTCGTTATGAACTGGTCGCCGGGGTGTTGGTCGAGCAGATGGTAACCTCCGCAAAGCATGAAGAGACCGTGTCATTGGTGATATACCGTTTGATGACGTACACACACCCTCGCCGTATCGGGAGGGTGTACGCCAGCAACCGTGGCTACGTGACCGGTCCCGATTCGCCAGCCACTTGCCGGATGCCCGATGTATCATTCGTCGCCACCGACCGCCTCGTCCCCGACCTGTTTGGGATGCTGTTCAACGGCGCTCCAAACCTGGCGGTGGAGATACTGTCGGACAGCAATACCCGCGCTGAAATTGCACAAAAGACCCGCGAATACCTGGGGGCCGGCAGCAAAGCTGTCTGGATTGTCGACGTCGACGCCCGCACCATTACCGTCCACACCTCGGCAGCAACGCCCCAGGTTTTAAACGATGGCGACAACATCGAGGGCGGGGCGGGGCTGCCCGGCTTTACCTGCGCCGTAGCCGAGTTGCTGCCGGTTGCGGAATAGGGACGGAGAACCGGACCGGATGGTGAGGGCGGCCTCTCGCGACCCTCCAGCACACAGTGAGGGCAACTCACGGGTCAGACCACTGAGGCGCGGCGACCCAGCGTGATACCGTCGGGCAGGGTGATGGTGGCCTTCAGGTTGCGGAAGAGGAGGAACCTGCTCACGGACAACGCCACCTTCTCGGCGTTTTCGGTGACGCCGGGGGCCAGCAGCAGCTCGATATCTTCCCAGCCGGCTTTACCGTAGGTGTCCAGGTTGCGCCGGCGCCGAACGTTGGTATCGACCGATACCTCTACGGATTCACCGGCTCAACCACGCCAGCACAGCAGGTCGACCACGGCCCGACCACCCTTTGCCCGAATGAACTTCGCCGCCTCTGGGGATATTTCTAGCTGGGCTGCCATGATTCTGGTCGAGCTCCCTTCCCGTCCCGCTGGCGCGGGCGGCGGGCACGTTGCGTACGCTAGCGCACCAGGGGCAACGGCGGAGGGGTCGCCGATTGACGGTCCGCCATCAGCAGAGCGTTGCGGGCCTCGATGGCCGCCGGGTGCACCGTTGCGCCCCCTTCCAGCATTTGCACCACGTTCCTGGACAGGAACATCGTCATGGCCGCGGTGAGGTCCCGCCCGGCCAACTCGCGCAACTCCGATTGCCACGGATAGCGGGATACCTTGATGGGGTCAAGCTTGTCGGCCAGGAACACGATGTGACCTGCGTCGTCTCCGCCCGAGGGGTTGCCGGTGGTATGCCAGTAGATGGCATTGTACAGGGAGGGGTCGTCCAGCCGGTCTTCACGACGCAGCATCTCGGCGCCCACCGGCCCGTGCATGATGCGAGCGTGCTGCATCTCGAATTCGCTGGCCGGCAATGGATATTCCTCCACCCGCAGCAGCAGTTCCAGGGGGCTGAAATGCTTGGCGGCGTCGTGGGCCAGGGCCGCTATCCCTACGGGATCCGGATCCAGCCCGTGTAGCTCCGCCAGCTCCCGGGCAATCTGCTCCACGCGTTTGCAATGGTCGCATAGCGCCGGGGGCAGCCGGTTCATCCGGCGGCGGATGCGGTCGACAGTTACGCCGGCGACCACGATCTCTGTAACCGGAATATCGGTGGCCGGATGCTCGGTGGCCACTAGCCCATGTCTCCCAGTGCGCGCCCGCCCAGCAGGTGCATGTGGGGCCAGGCGATGGTCTGTCCGGCATCGTCGCCATTGTTGATGACCAGCCGGTAGCCGCTGATGGCTACGCCCTCGCGCCGGGCCAGCTCCGCAGCGACCACGAACAGGTGCCCCATCGTCGACTCCATGGCCGGGCTGATGTAGTCCAGGCCGTTGATGGGCATGTTCGGGATGATGAGCAGATGCACGGGCGCTTTCGGATTGATATCACGCACCACAAAGCACCGCTCGTCCCGGTAGATCACGTCGGGGTGGAGCGGGTCGCGGGCCATCGCCACAAAGGGCGAATTGCGGGCGGGAGTCATGGTCATCTTCAGTCTCCTTCAATCCCCTCTCCCTTGATGGGAAAGGATCAGGGTGAGGGCGAACTCGTCAGCAGCGAGCGCCGTTGGATTCGTCGCCAGTCTCGATTGCGGCGACGTTTACCCCGCCTCAATCTCCTGCAGGGCGATCTCCTTGTGCTGGTGGGCGCTGCCGTAGGATAACTCCTGCACCTTGGCGCGGCGGGTGTAGAGCTGCAAATTGTGCTCCATGGTGAAGCCGATGGCGCCGTGGCACTGGTGGCCCAGCGAGCAGACCCTTTGGTACGCGCCGCTGCACCAGGCTTTGGCCATGGCCACTTCCCGGCGGCCCGAATTGCCTTCCGAGATAGCCCAGGCGGCCTGGTAAGCGATGTGGCGGGCTCCCTCGACGTCGGTGGCCATGTTGGAGCAGTGGTGCTGCACGGCCTGGAAGCTGCCGACGGGTCGTCCGAACTGAGTGCGCTGCTTGACGTATTCCACGGTCATTTCCAGCACGGCGTCGGCGCCGCCGACCATTTGCACGCAGTGCGCCGCCGTCGCCCGGGCCAGTGCCCGCTCGATGATGGGCCAACCTTCTCCAACCGGGCCCAGGACGGCGTCCGCACCTACCGCAACGTTATCCAGCCGCACCTCGCACAGCCGCTCGTTGCCGATGGTGCTGATCTGCTCAATGGCTACGCCGGCAGCGTTGGACGGCGCCAGGAACAGCGTGATTCCCGGTTCGGGGTTGGCGCCGGCCGGAGCGGTGCGCGCCGCCACGATGATGGTGTCCGCAGCGTGGGCGTCGGGGACGAAGAGCTTGGAGCCGCTGATGTTGTAACCGCCGCCCGATGCGGTGGCCGTGGTTTCGATGCCCCAGGCTTCGGTGGTAGCCGATGGTTCGGTGAGGGCCAGGGTGAGGCGGACGGTGCCGGCGCACACCCCGGTCAGGATGTCGCGTTTTTGCTCGTCGTTGCCGGCGTCCAGTACGGTCAGGCCACCCAGCACGACAGTGGCGAAGAAGGGCGCGGGCGCCAGGGAGCGGCCCATTTCCTCAACCAGCACGGCCAGGTCGAGGAAGGAGCCTCCGGTGCCGCCGTACTGCTCGGGAAAGGGGATACCCGTCCAGCCCAAGCTACCGATCTGTCGCCACAGCTCTTCGGTGAACCCCTGGGGGTCGCCTTCCATTTCCCGCACCAGGGTAAGCGGGCACTCCTGGGCCAGGAACTCCCGCGCCGAATTTTTGAGCATCTGCTGGATCTCGCTCAATCCCATGTCCATAAGCGGCTCTCCCGGCCAAAGTAGTCAAAAAGCAGGCCGCCGCGAGTATAGCGCACCGGCACCGGGGCGGCAATCTGCGGCGCCCGTTCGGTGTGGGCAACTCCCGTTTGCCCACGAACAACCGGCGCATGTAAAATGACGCCGACGCCGATAGCGATTATCGGCGGTGCAGTATCGCCCGACGACCAACATCACCCCCAACGGAGGTGCCCCGTGTATCAGCGACCTACCCTCAGCCTCTCGCAAACTCGCAACGCCATGAACGCCATGCTCGACAAAGCCATGCAGGAGCCCAACCGGCCGCTGGCCGTCGCCATCGTTGACGAAACGGGCAAGATGCTCAGCTACGCCCGCATGGACAACTGCCGCGCCCTGCCCCAGCGCATGGCTATCAGCAAGGCCTACACATCCGCCATGTCCGGCTCCGACTCCAACGCCTACGCCGAGCGCCTGAAGAACGATGGCCGGAACATCGCCGACTTCGGAGACCCGGCGCTGGTGGCCGTTCAGGGTGCGGTGGTGGTGCGCGACCCGGAGTCCGACGTTGTGCTCGGCGCTATCGGCGTCAGCGGCCTGAGCGCCCAGGAGGACGAGGACCTGGCCCGTCTGGGCATGAACGCCCTGGGCCTGTAATCCCCCAGCCCGTATCCCCTTAGGAGGGTCGTCCAATGCCAAATCCCCGCGCTGAATATTCACCCATCTTTGGGCGACCCACCCTGACCCTGCCGGACGGCGCCCGGGTTGCCATCTGGTTTATCATCAACGTGGAGGAGTGGGACATCACTCAGCCAATGGCCCGTACCGTCCTGCCCTCGCCCCAGGGCGCCGCGGTGTCGCCCGACATCCCCAACTATTCCTGGTTCGACTACGGGATGCGCGTGGGGTTCTGGCGGATGCAGCGCGCGCTGAGCGACTTTGGCCTGCCCTGCACTATCAGCCTCAATGCCGCGGTGTGCGAACACTACCCGGAGCTGGTCCAATCTTGCCTGGACCTGGACTGGGAGCTGCTGGGCCACGGCTACATCCAGCAGGTTTTGCACAAGGAACCCGACGAGCGGGCCACCATCCGGAAAACCATCGACGTCATCCGGGAGTTCAGCGGCAGCGGCCCCCGGGGTTGGATGGGACCCGGCCTGGCCGAAACCTTCGACACGCCGGATATTCTGGCCGACGAGGGCATCGAGTACGTCGCCGACTGGGTCAACGACGACCAGCCCTACGAGATGCGCGTGAAAAGTGGACGTCTGGTCGCCCTGCCCTACACCGTCGAGCTGAATGACATCCCCATCTACCTGGTGCAAAACCACTCTGCGCCGGAGCTGTACCGCCGGGCCAAGGACGCCCTGGATACGATGCTTGCCGAAGGCGAAGAGAACGCCCGCGTCATGGCAATATCAATGCACCCCTACATCACGGGCGCGGCCCACCGCATCGGGCACTTCCGACGCCTGCTGGAGCACGTTACCGGGCAGGAGGGTGTGTCCTTCTGGACCGGCAGCGGCATCCTGGACTGGTACAACGGCCAGACCGGTGCTGGGTGACCGACTGATCATCATACGCGCTGCCGCACCACCTACGGTTGCTGTGAGTCGGGCCAGCACGGTTTCTCTTTGATCCGTATGTTCACAACACGTTCATTATTACCCAACCCACCGGAGTTTCTTGCCGATAACCCACGGACAATCCGATGATCAGAGTTCACAGGTGATCCACCCCGGTGGACATCCCCTCATCCAGGCTGCTCACAATTCATTTGTGCATCAGCCATCCACCATCGGCGTGCTACAATTCACAATCTATCGACGCCGTAGCAATCCCAGCCACGGTCACTGTACCCGTTATGGACGCCCTTACTACTGCTATTACACTCTTGAGAGCCGGCTTAGATGATTGATACTGTAAGAATTAACGTTAAAGCCGGCGATGGGGGCAACGGCTGCGTCAGCTTCCTCAGGCTGAAGTACCAACCACGCGGTGGTCCCGACGGTGGGGATGGCGGCGACGGCGGCAGCGCCTACATCGTTGGCGACAATTCGTTGAATACCCTCCTGCACCTGAAATTCAATAGCACCTTCTATCTGGAGCGTGGCAGCCACGGCAAGGGCAAGAACCAGCGTGGCGGCAACGGTAAGGATACCCACATCCAGGTACCCTTGGGCACCGTGGTGTGGCGTCTGCAACGGGACGGTTCTAAAGATTTTGTGGCCGATGTCATCGACGAAACGCCCCTGTTGGTAGCTGAGGGCGGCGACGGAGGCTGGGGTAACGCCAGGTTTGTATCCCCCACCAACCAGGAGCCCATGCTGTCCCAAGCCGGCAGCAAGGGCGTCTACTCGGTGCTGTGGCTTGAACTGAAGCTGCTGGCGGACGTGGGCCTGCTTGCCAAACCCAACGCCGGCAAATCCACGTTGATATCCAGGTGCTCAGCGGCCAAGCCCCGGGTGGCTGATTATCCCTTCACCACCATTGAGCCGGTGCTGGGTGTGGTGACCCATGGCGGGCAGGACTTCGTGATGATGGAAGTGCCGGGCTTGCTGGAGGGCGCCCATCGGGGCGTGGGTTTGGGTCACCAATTCCTGCGCCACGCGGAACGCGCCCGGGTTTATCTACACCTTATCGACGGTCTGTCGGATGACCCGGTGGGCGACTACCGGATGCTGAACCAGGAATTGCGTGAATTCAGTCCCGTGCTGGCCGCCAAACCGCAGATAGTGGCCGTGAGCAAGCTGGACACCACAGAAACCCGTGAGCTCCGGGATGTTATCGAGGAAGAGCTCCTGCGGGCCATGGCGGAAGAGGGTGAGCCGGCTGCGCCGGTCGCCGGGAACATGGCCATCCATTTTATCTCCGCAGTATCTGGCGAAGGCATCGACAGCCTGATGAACCAGGTAGTGAACACCCTGGCCGAAACTCCCAAGGATGCCGTTATCGACACCGATGAAGAATGGCTGGCCGACGGCAGTGGTGTGGTTGCGACGCAGCAGGCCGAAAAGCGTTTGCCGCCGATGGGTTTCTACCTTGACGGCGACGTTTACGTGGTGGAATCGGAACGACTGGAACGACTCACGGCCCGCGCCGACATGCGCGACTATCGGGTTCTGTTGCAGCTGTGGCGGGAGATGACACGTCTGGGGATTGCCCGCCGTTTGGAGCAAGCCGGGATTGAGGCGGGTGATACCATCCGCATCGGTGGCGCCGAGCTGGAGTGGTTCTAGGATGGCGCCAGGTGAGGCGGCCGAGGACCGGCGCATCGGCATCCTCGGCGGCACCTTCGACCCACCGCACCTGGGTCACCTGCTAATCGCCGAAACTGCCCGCGCCGCGTTGGGTCTGGAAGCCGTACTTTTCCTGCCGGCGGGCGAGCCCTGGCTGAAGTCGGGGCGACGGATCACCGGTACACCGCACCGTCAGAGAATGGTGGAGCTGGCCATCGACGGCAACGCTGATTTCCGGGTGTGCGACCGCGAACTGAGGCGCAACGGGCCGTCCTACACGGTTGACACCCTGCGCGAGCTGCGGGCCGGGTTGGCCGACGGCGTTGATTTGTACTTCATCGTAGGTTCGGACGTGCTGACGCAATTCCATCGGTGGAAGGAACCGGAGCGAATCCTGGAATTGTGCCGGCTGGTGGTGGTAGAACGGCCCGATGGCCCCCCCGAGCCGATGGAGCTGATGGCGCGGCAGTATCCCGAGGCCGTGGCCGACGGCGCGGTGCTGTCCGTTCCCGGGCCGCGGGTGAACTTCAGCGCCTCGGAGCTCCGCCGCCTGCTGTCGCGGGGCGCGTCGGTGCGCTACCAGGTTCCGGACACCGTAACCGACTATATCAAGAGGCACGGCCTGTACCGGAATGCCGAATGTCCCGACGGCGACGGTTAATCAACAACGAGGTCCGATACGTCAATGAATCCCCGAGAGACTGTGAATCGGATACTGGAGTTGGCGTTGGAACGGGGCGCACTACGGTACGGTGATTTCACGTTGTCGTCAGGCCGTAAGAGCGCCTACTATTTCGACGGGCGGTTGCTAAGCCTGGATCCGGAGGGAGCCCACCTGCTGGGTCAGGCGTTGTTGCCCCTGATGGATGGGGCTGGCGTGAGCGCCATCGGCGGGCCGACCCTGGGCGCCGATCCCATCGTAACCGCGGTAGCGGCGGCTTCCTGGCAACAGGGCGCTCCGATACCGGCGTTCATCGTGCGGAAGGAAGCCAAGGAACACGGCACCTCGCAACTCATAGAGGGCCCCTTGGCGCCGGGCGCCCGCGTCGCAATCGTGGACGACGCCTGCACGACGGGAGGGTCGCTGTTCCACGCTATTGACGCGGCGGAGGAGGCCGGGTGCTCGGTCGGCCTCGTGGTGGCGGTGCTGGATCGCAACGAGGGTGGCAGCCAGGCGATTCGGGAACGGGGATATCCCTTCGCGGCGCTACTGACCGCGAGCCCCGACGGACAGATTCGCCCGGCGTAACCTGAGGAGCGGGCTACCCGCATCCTGACTCTCGCCCGGCATCAGGATTGCCACATCGCTGCGCCCTTCGCAATGTCAGGGAATTGGGGGTGTGGTATGCGCGCGGCAATCCGGCCAGTCGCCCGCCCGGCCCAATCCTGATTCTGAAGACGGCGTGATTTAACGGAGCGGGGGTCACCGCAGGCCGATTGGGCGGGTACCAACAAACCCGTTGCCTAGCTCGCTCCCCGATGGTATATTGTTAATACGAATATACGTTATGCGTAACTCTGATGCCAACGGCGTATCGAAGGAAGCGTAATCCACGGATTACCAAATTGAACCAGGAGGTAGCGTAATGACACTCTACAAGCACATTATCGTTCCCCTAGACGGTTCGTCGCTGTCCGCCCAGGCGCTGCCGGCGGCCCGAATGGTGGCTCAGGCCAGTGGAGCCGAGATGACGCTGGTGCGCGCGTATACTGCCGGTCCGAACTGGCACGCCGACGCTGGCCACGGGCGATACACCGGATCGATGGCGGCTGCCGAGCACGATAGGGTCGTCGCCTACCTGAAGGGGGAGAAGCTCCGGCTGGAGAGATTCGGGTTTGAAGGCGCGGTTCACGTCCTGGCCAGGGAGGAGCCGCCGGTGGAGTTTATCTCCGGCCTGGCGTCGCAAGACCCCGATGCGCTCATCGTGATGTCGACCCACGGTCGCAGCGGCTTGACCCGAATGATGACGGGCAGCGTTACCAGCCGGGTGGTCCGCGCCGTAAGTAACCCGACCCTCACCGTCCGCTGCGGCGACGACGATAACCCGGTGATGCCGGAGGCTTTCGAGCACATCATCGTGCCGTTGGACGGGTCGCCGTTCGCGGAGGCCGCGTTGGACCACGCTGCCGAGATGGCCCTGCTGTTCGGCGCCCGCGTTACCCTATGCCAGGCCACCCACGACGCCGGGTACTTCGCGACCAATACTGAATGGGGCCGTCTCAACGGCGAGGCGGGGTTCCAGTTCGGCACGCCGTCGGATATGGCGATGAAAATGGGTGAACTGTCCGTCGATTATCTCAACCGCTGCGCCGCCGACCTGAGCTTGCGCTTCGGCCTGCGGGACTTGTGGGTGATGAATCTCCAGGATGACCTGCCTGATGCCATCGTGAAGGTGGCCCGGGACCTGGAAAACTCCATGGTGGTGATGACCACCCACGGACGGAAAGGAATCGGCCGGGCGCTCCTGGGCAGCGTCGCCGACCAGGTGGTGCGCCTGTCGCCATCGCCCACGCTGCTGGTGCGCTGCCCGGTCATGCGGGAGGCCCATGACCTGGATCGGGCGGAGGAAGTCGTGGGCGCCGCCGGCGCCTAGCCCGTCCGACTCTCCGGTCAGGCCGGCCCCCTCTCCGACAACGGAGAGGGGCCTTTCGATTATCCGCAATGTCATTGCGAGCGTAGCGCGGCAATCTCGTTGGCGTCCTTCGACAAGCTCAGGATGAGCGAGCTTGCCACGTCGCTGCGCTCCTCGCCATGACAGGGGGTGAAGACAGTCGTCTCCCCTCTCCACCGGGGAGAGGGGCCGGGGGTGATGGCCGGGCCTCTGTCATTGCGAGCGCAGCGTGGCAATCTCGTTGGCGTCCTTCGACAGGCTCAGGATGAGCGGGATTGCTACGTTGCTGCGCCCCTCGCAATGGCAATGTCGCAATGGATCCGCTGGCTACAACCGCAGGACCCGGAGCCGCTACCAATCCTTGATGACGGGCAGCACCTCTTTGCCGTAGAGCTCGATGTTTTTCATGGTGGCTTCGTGGCCCATGCGGGATTCCTGGCCGTAGAAAACCAGGTGCTCCATGCCCAGGCGTTTGTGGATGTATTCCAGCTTTTCCAGTACGGTATCGGGAGTGCCGCAGACGATGTGATAGTTTTCCTTCAGTTCCTCGAAGGTCTGCTGGCCCAGGGGTTTGAGACCTGTCCGTCGTACCGCGATAGCGGAGGCTGCCGCCGATCGGTAACCAACCGGAGCCATGTACTCCCGGGGGCCGCGCAGGGTGGGCCCCATGCGCCAGATGAAGTGTTTGGCCTGCTCGTCGGCCTCTTCCTGGGTCTCGCCAACGTAGCAGCAGAGCAGGTAACCGAAGTTGTCTGGCACCGCTTCCCGGCCGGCATCCTCGGCAGCCTCCCGGTACATGCCGAACAGCTCCTCGGTAACGTCCAGGTCGGTGAGGAAGGCCACGTAGGTATACCCATGCTCGCCCAACCACTGGGCGGTTTCCGGTGACGACGTGCCCGGTACCCAGATGGGCGGGTGCGGCTTTTGGACGGGTACCATCCACGGATTCACCACCCGAAAGTTATAGTGATTGCCCTCCCAGCGGAAGGGACCGGGTGTGGTCCAGGTCTTGATTACGAGGTCGTGACACTCCTCGAAGCGCTCCCGGTTGGCGGTCGGGTTGTTGTTGGTTGAGACGGTCTCCACGCCGGTGCCGCGCACGAACCCGGAGATGAGCCGGCCGCCGGAGATGACGTCGATCATGGCCAGTTCCTCGGCCAGCCGCACCGGGTTGTCGTGGATGGGCAGAATGTTGCCCAACAGCAGAATCTTGGCCTGGTGGGTGATGCGCGCCAGCACCGCTGCCGAGAGGTTGGTGGCCGCGTTCATGCACGAGGGCGTGTTGTGGTGCTCGTTGAGCATGATGCCGTCGAAACCCAGCTCGTCGGCGAAGACGCACTCGTCGAAATAGCGTTCGAACAGGCTGTTGGCGGTGTTGGGGTCGAACCAAGTGTTGGGAAACGTGAGGCGCAACGACGGGTACTTGTCGCCCTCTTCATCCGGACACTCGTGGTAGGGGAATTCGGAGAAATAGTAACTCTTCACGGGGTGGTAGCCTCCGGTGGCATGGTGAATAGTCAGCGGCGCCAATCATACCACAGGGCAGGTTTGCCCCACTCTGGTCGCATCTTGCCACTGCTATAATGGCGTTGCAGGTTGGCAAAGTAATGACCACGATCAACAACATAGAAGATTTGATTCGGGTTCTGGACGAAAACCCCGAGTGGGTTGAGGCCGTGCGGGCCCGCCTGATGACGCGGGAACTGCTCGAGTTGCCGCGGGTCGTTGCTGAGATTGCTGAGCGCATCGCGCGCATAGAAGAAAACCAGGCTGAGCTTTCCAGAAGCCAGGCTGAGCTGGCCAGAAGCCATGTGCAGCTTGCCGAGGCTCTGGCTAGGCTGGAATCCAGACAAGACCGGATGCAGGACGACTTGGGCTGGTTAAAGGGCAGGATCATCTACGAAATCGTGCGCAATGACGCCGGAATAATTGCCCGTGAGATGGGCTTTGTGTTGGAGCAAACGTTGGTCCGGACCGACCTGATGGAATTGACTCGGGGACAGAATGTTTCCGACCTTTCGCGCGGTGCATTGCAGAGCTTCCACCGGGCCGACCTGATGATGCGAGTTGCAGATGAAGCCGACAACTCCAGCTATATCGCTGTGGAAGCGTCTTTCACGGTGAATGGCCGGGATTACCGGCGCGCCCGTCGCAACGCCGAGTTGATGACCCGGTTCACCGGCCAGCCGGCGTTAGCAGCGGTGGCCGGGGTACGGTATGACTGGGATCTGAAGAATCAGATTGAGCTCGAGCAGTTACATTGGTACGAAATCCCATCGGAAGATTTGGAAGCGGAATAGGCTGTGGCATCCAGAGGGAACATGAAGCCGAGGAAATTAATTCTCAGTAGAAAGGGGTTTGATAGCAAAGCCGGGGGTTGCCCCAGTCCCATTTTTCCCGATGGCGCGATCTATTCTCTGCGAATCCCCGGCGACGATGATGAGGAGCCGATTCACTACCGAGACTTGTATCACGGCAACATCAATATCGGGCAGGCGGTGGAAGACCTTACTGGCGGGCGGCACGAAGCGTGGGACCTCGCAGGGCTGGACCCCGATGTCCGCCCGGATGCCGTTCCACGTTACGATGGCTGGCGGGGCCTTTTTGGACGTCGGGTGCTTCGCAAACTCATTTGGCAAATCAATCCGTGGAGGCTGGGGATATATTCTTGTTCTTCGGCCTCTTCCGCTGGACTTTGTACATTTGGGTGGTGTAGGCGAGGACGTCGGTGAGTTGAGCGTAAATTGCGGCTGGGGGTTTTCAACTGTCGGGTTTCAACCCTCGACTTTGTACAATCAGGCAGCGTAAGCGAGGGCGTCGATCATCCTGCCGTATACTCCGCGCGGAAGTTTTATCAGTTCAGGCCCCAGCTCGGAGGGCGAAAAAGCTTCCTGCTGTGCCCAGATGTGCCGTCGGACCAGGGCAATGGCGTCGGCGAAAGTGGGGTTGGTTTTGGCATACCATGCCGTTGTCCGTGGCAATATGCCGCCCTGTTGTTCAATCAAGACATCCGCCGCCAGGGTCACCACGCTGAACAAACCAAAGAGTGCTGGGGTGGTTCTGGCGATGGCACGCTCGGACCACTGGCGCTGGGTTTCCATGCCCAGGTGAGCCCGCAGTTCCTCAAAGGTCACCTCGACCTGCCAGCGCAGCATATACCACTGCACGATCTGCAGCGGGTCGGCCTCGATATCAGTGCATAGCAAAGCGTGGGGTCCCAGGGGTTCCTCAAGGTGCCTGATCACGACCCAGCGCAGGTGAACCGACGGGTAGCCTCCGCGGTACCACAGCGCGACGCCCGAGGTCAGCTCGATCATGAGATCGGCGCCGTCGGATGTGGTGGCGCGGCAGGGGATCCATGGGGTGGCGGGATCGTCCAGCACCGCCGTGGGGCTGGGCAGTCGCGCTCCGACCACGCGGGGCCAGCCGATCTGACCAGGCCGTCGCGGCGGCGCTGGCTGGTACAGGGACGCGTCTTTGCGCAGTTTGGTGATGACGACAATGGGCTTGGACATGCTCTGGCAGTGGAGCAGGAAGTCGCGCTTGGCGTAGCCGCCGTCGCAGACTACCACCAGGTCCCGATCCGGCAGCCACCGACGCAGGCAGTCCAGCATCTGCTGCGCGTAGTCGGTGAACCGCTTATGGCGACGACCCCTGAGCCAGTCATAGCGGTTCGAGGGCACCAGCGCGGTCAGGAACGGCAACGCCCAGTGGCGACCGGCCCACCCGATGCGGGTCAGCAACATCAGGCTGACCCATTGCAGTCCGGGAGTCATCACCACCTGGTCGTCCGTGGAACGCACCGGGTCCCGGTACTTCCCCTTGGCCGCAATCTTTGGGCCCCAGCGTCGTTCCACCGTCTCGTCGATGCCAAACACCAGCGGCTCGTTGGACGCACCCAGGCCGCCAGCGGGCCCGGTTGAGCACCTGGTGAAAGATGGCGAAGTCGCCGTTCTGACCAATCCCCAGGATGCTCAGCGCGGAGGACACTGTGCGCTTGCCGGGAGACAGGATCGCTCCCACTACCAGGAGTTCGGCTTTGCGCCAGGTCCTGCGGTCGAACAGATGCTCAAAGGGCAGCAGCAGGGTTACAATGACTGCGGGCAGGGTAGGCATGCTTGACCTCTTGTCGTGATTTGGTCAAGTTTACCCTGTCCTTATAACTTTTCTAGTTTTTGTACAAAGTCGAGCCTCTTCCGGCGAGTGCAGAAAACTCGTGCAGGTTGGCGCTTTGTCAGGGGCGCACCGAAACTGCACATACTGTGGGGCTGGCTCCAGATTGAACAGGCTTGCAAGGTCGATGAGATAAGGCACGATGAGAAGTTCGATTGGGCGACTTATCACTGTCACTTCAGTTGGACCGATGACCCGAGTAACACGCTCTACGTGGCGACTCATCGACTGGACCTGAACGACACTGTGACAGCCCCAGGAGCGGGGGTGTTCCCGCGATTTGATGAACGGCTCGTTCTGACGGAGCCGGGCGGCTTGGTGTCCCAATGGCGGATTCCCCGCTGGTTTTATCCCGATGGAGACAAGACTCCCTTGACCTACCATCCCGATACTACTCGTTGGCAGCGCGATGATGACTACGCCTATCTCCGGAGCGTAGGACGGGGCCAGGAGTTCGTGCTGGACTTGCAGGAGTACCCTGATGCAATGGGCTGGATTGCCGGCCTCGTGCGTGATTTCGGCGCTGAAGAGTCCGGTTGAGTTCGAGCAACTCCACTGGTACGAAATTCCGTCGGAGGATTTGGAGCCGGAGTAGTGGCTTAACGTTACGTGGTGGCCGGGTTCACCGGGCAGCCGGCGCACATGGCGCCTTTGCTGCCGGGGATGCAGGCGTGGGCGGTTTCGCCGGCGGGTGGTGCAACGTCGATGGCGGCGGCCAGCAGCGGCGAGGTTGGTGGCGGCAGCGTCAATCCTGCGGCCTCGGCGGTGCGACGATCCTGAGCTTCGCCGAAGAGGTCGAAACGCAGCTGCTTGCCGGAGGGCGGGCGCTGCCCGGGGAACACGACGTAAGGCCAGGCCCGCTTGCGAACCACGCCCATGGTTTGGAGGTCCCGCCACGTGTCGATGCGGTGGCGGCGGCGAGTCTGGATGATCCGGTCGGCGGAGACCGGACCGATGCCGGGAATCCGTAGCAGCTGGTCTTTGCTCACGGCGTTCAGGTCCATGGGGAAGGCGTCCAGGTTCTCCATGGCGATGACCGTCTTGGGGTCCTGCTCCAGCGACAGGAACCCGCCGTGGTCGAAGGCAAGGTCGATTTCATTGGTGGCGAATCCGTAGACGCGCCGCAGCCAGTCCATCTGGTAGAGGCGGTGCTCACGGGCCGCCGGCACGGGAGGGTGTTCCTCCATTGGCGTTTCCCAAGCCGGGCGGAAGGGCGGGTAGTAGACGCGCTTCAGGTTCCAGTCGGTGTACATCTGGTCGACCCGGCGGTAGATCTGCCGGTCTGATTCTTCGGCGGCGCCTACCACGAACTGAGTGGCCTGCCCGACGGTGCCGCCCCGGGAGTTGCGGGTCAGCTCGTCAATCCAGGACATCGGGTCCAGGATGTCCTTCTGCAAGTCTTTCATTGGGCTGATGCGACGCAGGAGGTCGGCCTCGGGAGTTTCGATGTTGACGGACAGGCGGCTGCCCAGTCGGTGCGCGGCCTCCACCAGGTGGCGTTCGGCGCCGGGCATCACCTTCATGTGGATGTAGCCTCGGAACCCGTGTTTCTTGCGGATGAGTTCCACAGTCTCGACCAGGTGTTGCGTGGTCTTGGAGCCGTTGCCGGCAATGCCCGAGCTCAGGAACAAACCGTCGACGGTGCCTCGGGAGTGCAGCTCCATGAAGGTGCTGGCCAGCTCCTCGCGTTTGAAAGCGTGACGCTGGCGCGAGACGTAGGTGCTGTTGGGGCAGTAGGCGCAGTCCATCATGCAAAAGTCGGTGAACATGACGCGCATCAGGTTGATCTTCTTGCCGTTGGGTAGGGACGACCGGTAAACGCCGGCCTGGGGATTCTTGCGGGGATCGGAGTAGGCGACCCGGTCGACGCCGGTGGTGACCTTGCCGCCGGTGAGGATATCGTCGGTGGCCATGCCGCCCAGGATGTGGAGTTTTTCGTAACGGTCGGGTGTTCGTTTGATCAGTATGTTGTTGGCTCCCGGTGGGACGCACGCGGCGATCGCGCCGTCGGTGTAACGAACGTATGTTCTTATACCGCAGCCGGGAAGTCAACGGGATGCTGTCAGGAAAATTTATCGCCGGGCTAGGAGTTCTACCGGTCGATGAGACGGGCGCGGGCGTCGGGGGTCATTTCGTAACGGCGCGGTCTTTCGCCGCTGATGACCACGCCCTGCCCTTCCATGGGGGGCCAAACGTGCTCGGCGAACCACGCCCCGAATCGCTGGGCCGAGTAGGCCGCCGAGGCGTGCTGCGGCCGATTTTCTTTGATGATGGCCTGGGCGTCGCCGGACTTGAAAATGTCGTCCCCGACATGTTGGGCGATCAGCGCCGCCAGCTCGCCGTATTCTGTGCCGTCTGCGCGAGCCTCCGCGGGAGTTGGCGGTGGTGGGTCGACGGTTGCGACCGGGGCAGGAGGTGGAGCCGGAGCAGATTGCCGGCGATTGCCCACGCCCCGCTTGACCGCTTCCGTGATCTCGTAAATCCGCGGCGAGGAACTGCTTTTGAGCACGACGCCCCGTTTCTCCATTTCGGGCCAGATTTCCCGGGTGAGAACCTGGCCGAAGTGCGCCGTCGGCACCCTGGCATCCCGATGGTCGGGCCAGCGCTGGGCGACGACCCGCTGAGCGTCAGTGGCCCGGAACTCCCCCGCCGGCAGTTCACGGATTAGCTGGTCGGCGATCTCGGCGGGTCCGACCGCGGCGGGTCCGGCCCCTGGTGCGTCGGCAGCGGCAGGTGCGGAGGCTGGCGCCGTGATTTCACGCGTTGTCACCGGGGCCGGCGGGTCGGGCGCTCTGCGGGCGGGAGCCGGGCCGGGTGAGGTGCGGAGGGCCGTCGGCGGAACGGGGGCCACCGCCGGTCGGCGCGTCGCTGCCGGCGGTGGGGCCTGGGCTGCAGTGGCACGGATTGGGGCGGGAGCGGGTCGGTCGGTTGGCGGCAACGCCCATCGGTATCGGTCGGGGATGAACAGCTCGAACTCCGACGATATTCCTCCCCCGTCGGGCACGGTTATCCAGAGCAGGGGGACCTGGCCCCAGGCGTATTCCTGCGCCATTTCCCGCACCTTGATGAACAGGGCGCCAAAGTCGCTGTCGTTGCTGATGACGGCGACGAAGGACGTCTGCCCGGAAGCCAGGTCGCCCACGGCGTCGGCGGTGATGGCCAAGTCGGCGGAGTTCTTCGACCAGTCCTTGCTGAAGTGCTGCACCCCCCGCACGCGGACTTTGAAATCGGGATAGGTGGTCTCGGCCCACATGCGCCACAATTCGGCCTTGTCGGCGTGAACGTACAGAGAGAGGGCGCCGACGGGGGGATAATCCGGGGACCAGCCGTCCACCGCCTGGGCGATGACGTCCTGGGCCAACTCCGGCTCCCGCAGGTTTTCGGTATCTACGTAGACCGCGGAACCGGGGGGAAGGCGATTGTTGGAGGAGAGGAGCATTGCAATGTAGTTCTACTTGCGTACGTACCTGGCAGTGTTGCTGGTCTTATTAGTGGCAACATCTAAATTGCGCAGGGTAGAGACATTATCTAGTAGGATTTTCCCGAAGGAAGCTGTGTTGATAACAGACAGTTGATGCGTAGGGTATAGCATCTTTAAAATGCCATGCAATTCGGAAGCACGGTAATGTTGATTCTCGGTCATTTCGCTGACCATTCTCTCTAGGACCCTGACCATGTCATCAACATTGCCAATTTCCACCGAGTTGAACTGCTGATCAGTATCCGCTTCGCTGCTCAAAACTTCGTGGACGACCGTGGTAAGCGCGCTGGCTACCTCCCGGTTTAATGAGGAGGCATGGTCTTGATCTGATTTGTCTGACAAATCCCAGACAAATTGGGGCGAGAGGAATCGCTTGATCTCAGGCGACAGGTTGTTTCCATTGGGAGCTACAATCCAGAGCAGAGGGATTTTGCTTACAGGATGGCCTAGTTCGCATAGTACCTCGTGCAGTTTGTCGAACAGCGAATAGAAATCGCTATCGTTGCTGATGAGAGCCGAAAAGTCAGCCCTTTTGGATAACAATAGGTCATCAAAAACGTCGAGGACAATGGCCATATCGGCGGAATTTTTAGAGCCGTTACGGGAGAAACGCTGCACGCCGCGCACTCTGACCAGACCTCGCTCTGAGGCTGCCTTCGCCGGTAGCCGCCATGGGCTGGACTCACTGGCTGGCATATGTGTCGTTTGCGCAGTTAGCAAATCATTTGCCCATATCCGCCACTGGCTGGTTTTATCCGCGGTTACATATAATGTAAGTAATCCGATAGGAGGATAGCCATCCGGCCACTCAGTGACAATGCGGCTGATCAAGCCTTGAGCGAAATCAATATCATCGCCGCCAGCAGGAGGGGTAAGATTTTCAGTATCCACGTATATGGCAGATACTCCAGTGTTGGGCAGTTCCTGTATGTCAGCCGGGTATTCAAGCATTGAACTCTCGCATCTTTCATGAAATTTGTGTGCTCGATGATTACTGACGGGCCAAATCTTGCGATGCTCCAGCGTTGACCAAAGCAAAACCGACCGTCCCTGTCGCCGCGACCGGGAAGATTTATGCCGGCGACGGCTAAATCTATGCCGAAAGTTCCGGCGTCGTCGTTGCTGCCTCCAGTGATGCCAGCGGAATAAATTCCGGTGTTTGGACATATCCGATACGCTCTCCGTCACAATCTCAGCAAACCCGGCACCAGCCGCTGCCGCTCCGGGTCGGCGGCCAACGCGAATGTCGCCAACGTCATAGACCCGATAATCGTTTCGTGCCGGTCATCGCCAAAGACGACGTGGGCAAGTCGAGATTTACCCTGTAACTCCAGTTTCACCAGACCGATACCCAGTTGCCTTGTAAAACCATCTTCCCGACGGAACTGCTGGTAATGCTCCCGCTTAATACCCAATTCTTCGAGGATCTGGGTAGGGACGATAGAGTACAGTTTTCGAGTGTCAACCACGCCCGTTAATGTGCGCGAGCGGATGCCATCAATACTGTGGATGACGAACTCCACGCTGAAAGTTCCCGCTGCAGCGTCGCCGCTGATGGTGTGGCCGGCAAGAACGCTTTTACCCTCGCGGCTAGTCATATCTGTTCCTCGCCGCAGAACGCATCTACTACGTCTACCAGCGCAGGGGCGGCCTCAATAAGGCGGTGAACCAGCGTCCGCAGCGCGTCGGCGTCCAGCCCGGCGAGCAGGTCGGCGATGGGGGCGCGGATGACGATGGGGACTAAGCTGCTATCGTCGATGACGGTTATCAGGGTGGCCACGATGTGCTTGCAGTAGCCATCCCATTCGTATGGGCACGTGCATGTGGCGGTGTAGTCGCCGGTGAACGTAACGCAAATCCGGTAGGGGTCCCATTCGCTGCCCTGTACCTTGGCAAACAACTGGTTGCCGCGCTGCACCGCCTCCTCAACCATCCCACAATCATAATACTCGACGCCGCGCTCGTAGGATTTTTCCGTCACTTTGGCCCGGATGTCGGCATCGGTGAATTGCAGTGCTGCGGTCAAAGCATCACCTCTACAGCGTAAGCTCGGCGGGGATGAGGCGGTGGTTTTTGGCATCAGCAGCCAACCCAAATACCTCTAACGCCATCGCGCCCAAGAGTGTTTTACGGGAGTCGGTGCCAAACACGACATAGACGTATCTGGTGTCACCATCCAAATCCATTTCAGCCAAGCCGATAGAAAGTTCCTGAACGGAGCCGTCGGCTAGGCTAAACAGGGCCTGCTCGTCACGCGCTATGCCCATCCCATCCAGGATATGCCTCGGGACAATGGTGAATGAGGCTCCGGTGTCGACTGTACCGTTTAAGGCGCGGGAATGTGTTCTGTCCTGGTTGCGGATAGTAAAGTCGGCGCTGAAGGTTCCCACTTCACCCCCTATGGTTGTGCCGGGCAGTATGGGCGGCCATGTGTATTCAGGGACACGTGGCGGGCGCGGGCGTTTGGCCGTCATCGTGTAAGCGCCAGCTGCTCAAAATTGCCGCCCACCACTGGGTTGGCGTCCAGGCCGAGCCACTGCTCCACCAGCGTGCCGTAGACGCCCCGGAAGTCGGTGTTGAAGGCCAGGTCGCCTTCCAGCAGGTCGGATTCAGCCAGCGATGGGTAATCTCCGTACATCCCTCCGCGCACCGGGTCGCCGATGGCGAAGGCCACGCCCCCGCTGCCGTGGTCGGTGCCGCTGCCGTTGTCCTTGACCCGCCGTCCGAACTCGGTAAATGCGAAGATCACCACGTTATCGGCGACGTCGTGCTCCCGCAGGTCGGAATAGAAATCGCTGACGGCGCGACTGAAGTCGGCCAGCAGTTTGGGATGCACGTTGGCCTCGCTGGCGTGGGTGTCGTAGCCGCCTTGCTGGGTATAGAAAACCCGGGTGCCCAGGTTGGCCGTCAGGACCTTGGCGATGCCCTGCAGGTTCTGCGCGATGGAGGTGTCGGCGTACTCCACGCTGGAGGCGTACATGTCGGGAGCGGCCTTCAGGATGTCGGCGCCCTTAAGCGCGTCCAGGCCGGTCTGCCCCAGGTAGTCCATGGTGGCGCCGAGGCCCACCGTGGGGGAGTACATCTGGGCGAAGATGTTGAGGGCCTTGGAGCGCTCGGGCTCGCCCGGTATGCCGGTGAGGACGCCGTAGGTTTCCAGCACGGCAACCGATGCCACGGGCACCCCGGTCAGCGCCATGGCCCGGGGCAGGCCGCGACCGAAGTTGACGCCGGTCAGCACGTTTTCGGCGTTGGGGTCGAGGTCACGGATGACCCGTCCCAGCCAGCCCTCGGTGCCGATCTTTTCCGGTTCGCAGGTGTGCCAGATGTCCATGCTGCGGAAGTGGCTGCGGTTGGGCGTGGGGTAGCCGATGCCGTTGATGATGGCCACCTTGCCGGCGTCGTAGAGATTTTTCACATCGGCCAGCGCCGGGTTGAGGCCCAGCCGGCCGTCGATGGGCAGCACGTCGCCGGCGGGGATGCCCACGCTGGGACGGTTATCGTGATAGCGCCCGTCGGCGTAGGGAATGACGGTGTTCAGATAGTCGTTGCCGCCGGTGAGCTGGACTATAACAAGGATGGGGTCCTGGCGGGTGCTGGTCATGGCGGGGCGTCTCCGTGCCGGTTCAAACCGGTATGGTTATGAGTTGGGCACAGTTTAGCACAGCGGTACGGACTGATTCCCGGTGCGGTTGACATCCCCCTGGTTTCCGGGCATGTTTAGCCCATGCGCGCGCTGCTGGCTGGCACTTCCGGGGTGGACAAGGGCGTTGTCATTGCCAACCTGATTGACCGGCTCACCGCCCACGGCGATGTTCCCGACGCCCCCGCCGCCAGCCTGCGGGACGTGCTCGTCGCCAACGTGGAAGATGCCATCGCCGAGCAGGGCGACGACCTGGCCAGCGCGCTGGCATCCTTCAGGCCCACCTACCAGCTGGCGTCCTGGCGTCGGGCCGGACTCGGAATCGCAGAACAGCTGGAATCGGTGGACCCACGGCACAGCCTCATCGCCGCCCACCTCACCTACTACACCAGCGGTCGCCAGTTCTCTCTGATCGACCTTCCCACGATCCGGCGCTGGCGTCCCGACTGCATCATCACGCTGGTAGATGACATGCTGGATATCCACGCCGCCCTGCAGCGCCGGGATGCCCAGCAGCACACCAACTTCCGGTTGCGGTTGCGGGAGATTCTGGCCTGGCGGACCGCCGAGATCGCGATGGCCGACCTGCTGGCCCGCAACCTGTACGAGCAGCGACACATTCCGCACTACGTGGTGGGCGTGAAACACCCGGCCGAAATGTTGTACCGGCTTATCTTCCGGCGGCGGGAGTACCCGCTGGTCTATTCCAGCTTTCCCATCACCGCCGTTCGCGACGACGACGAGCTGCGCGCCAGCATCGACGGCATCAGGCAGGAGTTGCACCGCCGCTTCATCGTGTTCGACCCGCTGACGCTGGACGAGGGTACGCCCGCGGTGTTCGCCAGGGTTCAGGCGGCCTGCTCGGATGCGATTCGGGAGATAACGGTGTGCGCCGACGAGGCCCGCTGGCCACTGGAAATCGACGGTACCCTCAGCCAGGGGCGGCCTCCCACCTATCCGATGACGCTGGATCCGCAGGAGGCGCTGGAGGTGTGGGACGACCTGGAAAACCAGATCAGGCACCGGGACCTGACCATGGTGGAACAGGCCCAGTGCGTCGCGGCCTACCGCATCACCATGGGCGGCAGGTTGTCCACCGGCATGTATTCGG
The DNA here is from genome assembly GCA_965220105.1 of Dehalococcoidia bacterium. Taxonomy (GTDB): domain Bacteria; phylum Chloroflexota; class Dehalococcoidia; order Lucifugimonadales; family UBA3495; genus Bin87. Next base: position 2,973,381 of record OZ244811.1, read on the forward strand.
AGCTGATGTACGCTTCGCATACCGCCGAACCAGCCCGGCCGGTGCTGATGTACGCCGACCCGTCCGACGATGGCCTGGAGCATCCCTTCCTGAGAAACTTCAACCACCGCACCTACCACTCGCTGGACGAATGGTACGAGGCCATCAGCCGCATCGGGCCGGCAGCGTTACCGGACGCGCAACGTCCGCTGTTTTGAGGGCCGGCGGTGGGTTGTTACGACGGCGGGATTGCCGCGTTGCTGCGCTCCTTGCGATGACAGATGTTGGCGCGTTGGGTGCTCGTGCGTACGCACTTTGTCATTGCGAGCGTAGCGTGGCAATCTCGTCGTAGTAGCAACGGCGGTTCGCCGACGTGTGTTCAACCTCAGTGAGATTGCCACGTCGCTGCGCTCCTCGCGATGACAGATGTTGGCGCATTGGGTGTTGTTGACTGCGGTGGCCCGTTTGCGTAGAATTGAGCTATCACCAACTTCCCACCCGGAGGTTCAAAAGTTATGCCCATTACTCAGAACGGCGTCGAGCTTAGCGTCGAGATTTCGCAGAAAGCCGCCGAAAAAATCAAGTATTTCGCCGACAAAGACGGCATCACCGGCAACGTCGGCCTGCGGGTCGCGGTCAAGGGCGGCGGCTGTTCCGGCCTCACCTACGACCTGACCATCACCGACCAGGAGCGCGACTCGGATAAAATCGTCGAGCAGTTTGGCGTCAAGGTGATGGTGGATAAGAAGTCCTACATCTACCTGGTCGGCACCCAGCTGGACTTCTCCGACGGCCTCAACGGCAAGGGCTTCGTCTTCGAGAACCCCAACGCCAAGAAGGCCTGCGGCTGCGGCACCTCCTTCGCCGTTTAGTCAAGTCAAACCGAAGGGGGTATGAGACCCACCCCTGCCCCTCTCCCGGTGGGAGAGGGGTTCTAAGTTTTGGAGGTTGGAGATGACCGCCTTTGCCACCGACGCCCACACTGCCGCCGAATTCCAGGCCGCCATCGACGGTGTTGCCGTCTTCGAATCGAGGGCCGGCCGCCTGAAGCTGGTGGGGGAGGACGCCCGCGACCTGCTCAACCGCCTGTCCACCAACCTGATTGACCCCGATTCCCCGCCCGGCGGGGTGGATGCGACCGTGCTTACCAGTGATCGGGGACGAATCGTCGACTTGGTGTACGTGGCCCATGGCGGCGATTATCAACTGATGCTCACCAGTCCGGGCCAACAGCAGGCGGTCATCGATTTCCTGGATAAATACACCATCATGGAAGACCTGGAAGTCGAAGACGTCACCGAATCCTCAATCATGTTCACCGTTACGGGCCCCGACGCCGCAAACGTAGTCCAGCAAGTGACGGGCCTGGATTCGTCGGATTTGACGACTCCAGCAATCCGCACGGTGAAAGTGGGCGGGAGCGAAAGCGCCGCGTCGCTCATCGTGCCGCCGATGGATCCGGTGGGCGGACGGGACCGCATGGGATTCCATCTGGTCAGCTTTGACGGAGCCGATGATTCATCCCGGGCGCTGACCGCAGCCGGCGCAGTGCATATTGGTTCGGAGACCGCCGAGGCGCTCCGCATCGTCCGTCAGCAACCGCTCTACGGTGTCGAGATGAGCGAGACCTACAACCCGTTGGAAGCGGGCCTCATCGGCGCCATCGACTTCCACAAGGGTTGTTACATCGGCCAGGAGGTCATCGCCCGGCTCGATACTTACGAGAAGGTGCAAAAGTACCTGGTAGCGTTACGATTCGAGGACGGAGTCGCCGACGGCGCTTACGACCGTCTGGCCGGGGCTCAGTTATTGGGCAGCGACGGGAGGGCGATGGGCCTGGTTACGTCGGTGACGGCGCTGCCGGCTCCGGACGGCTCGGACATCATCGGGTTGGGGTACGTCCGCACCGCCGCGGCAGAAATCGGCAACGTGCTCGACGTCGCCGCGCCGGATGGCGCAGGATCCAGCGGCGTCAAAGCCCGTGTGACGGCCCGCCCCCAATTGTTCGGCGGCGAAAAGCCGCTGTTGGGAGAGTGACGCCCCTCACCCAACCCTTCTCCCACAAGGGGAGAGGGGCTTTCCTGGCCCTGGCCGCCACTCCCCTCTCCCTTGACGGGAGAGGGTTAGGGTGAGGGTGAAAACCCCCAGCACTCCCCTCACCCGCCCAGTGGCGAAATTCCCCGCACGAGGCGGATTACGTCGTTGGCGCTGATGGCCAGGACAAGGGCCAGCAAGGCGACAAATCCGATCAAGTGCACCAACCCTTCCTTCTCCGACGGTACCCGTTTGCCCCCGCGCAACCACTCGATGGCCACGAACAGGAGGCGTCCCCCGTCCAGCATCGGGATGGGCAGGATGTTCAACACCGCCAGGTTGATGCTCAACAGGATGGCCACCACCATCCAGCCCTGGAATCCCCCCTGACGCGTGACCTCGCCGGTTATCTGGGCGATGCCGATGGGCCCGCTGAATTCCGGGCCACGGCCCCCGCCGAACCAGCCCCGCACCTCACGCGCGATGAGCGTTACCATCTCGCCGGTTTGGGTGAAACCCATCTGGACGGCGGTCCACGGCGGTTCGGAGCGGCGCACCGCCTGCTGATCAACCACCGTGAAGGCCACTCCCACCGCTCCCTGTCCCGGCGGAGGGTCCCGACGCGGCGTTACCCGAACCACGCGTTGTTCGGCGCCGTGCTGCACCAACAGCGTCATCTCGGAACCCGCCGCCAGCCTCACCTCCCGCACCAGCGCCTCCGCCGCATCTAGCGGCGTTCCGTTGATGGCCAGCACCCGATCACCCGGCATGATACCCGCCGCCGCCGCGGGAGACTCCGGCGCCACGGCGGTTACTTCCACCGTACCGCCCACCAGCTCGGTGTGCGGAACCATGGCCATGATGGCGAATGCCACGATGGGGAACAGCGCGTTCATCGCCGAGCCGGCCACCAGCACCACCGCCCGTTGACCCAGACCCCGCCGGGCCAGGCTGCGGGGCGCTTCCGGATTGTTCTCACCCGACAGGCGGACGAACCCACCGAGGGGCAGCCAGTTGACCGAGTAGACCATGTCCGCCAGCACTATCCGGTCGCCCCGCACCTCGCGAATCCGGCCTTCGTGCCGCAGGAACCGGTCGGACTGCACGTCCTCGAACGACTGCCGATGTACGGGGGGTGCGGCAGCTCGACCCTCGTTCCCGGCGCCGGCGAATCGGCCCAGCGACGCCAACAGGCCGCCGGAGCGCCCGCCGTTCCTCACCTCCACGTACTCGGCCACCAGTCGCCCGTCGGCGTTTTCGCCGGACAGCACCCGCACCACCTGACCAGGCTGAATGTCCGCCAACCTTCCGTTGAGGCACACTGTATCTCGGGTCAGCAGCGTTTCGGTTCGTCCCGTGTAGATACCGATGGCCCGGGGCGGGTACCCCACGCCGAACTCCAAAACCTTGATTCCAAAGGCCTTTGCCGACCAGAAGTGGCCCAGCTCGTGAATCACCACCAGCAGCAGCAGCATGGGGATGAACGCCGCCAGGGCGATGAGGACGCTATCCATGATGGGAATATACGCTTGCGGACGTGGAGCCGGATTTATTCAGGGGGCGATCAGGGCGGCCACTTCACCGGCCTTTACGCTCGCCCAACGGTCGGCTTCCACGATGGTATCGAGGTCCGGATCGGCATCGTTGTGGTGCTGGTCGAGAACCCGCTGCACCACCCGGTAAATATCCGTGAAGCCAATTTGACCCCGCAGGAACGACTCCACGGCCACCTCATCGGCGGCGCTGAGCACCGTGGGCGCCGTACCGCCCTGCTGCCCGGCGGAGACGGCCAGATCAAAGCAGGGGTAACGATCCGCCTGCAACGGCTCAAAGTCCAGCGACCACGCGACGCCAATGTCCAGCCGAGGGATCTCTTCGTTGGCCAGCCGCCGGGGGTAGAACAACGCGTACTGTATGGGCAGCCGCATGCTCGGCGGCCCCAGTTGCGCTTTCACCGAACCGTCGTCGAACTCCACCATGGAATGAATGGTGCTCTGCGGGTGCACCACCACGGCAATGTCCTGCCAGGGGACGCCGAACAGCCAGTGGGATTCGATGACTTCAAAGGCCTTGTTCATCAGCGTCGCCGAGTCAATCGTGATTTTGTCGCCCATCCGCCAAGTGGGATGCTGCAACGCCTGCTCCGGCGTCACTGTTTGCAGCTCCTCCAGCGGCGTGCGCCGGAAGGGCCCACCGCTGGCGGTAATCAACAGGCGGCGGATGTGGTTATCCTCACCACGCAGACACTGCCAGATGGCGCTGGGCTCGCTGTCCACCGGCAGGATCGTGCCCCCGTGCTTATGCTCGGCGGCCTTGAGCGCCCGGCCGGCCATGACCACCGGTTCCTTGTTGGACAGCGCCACCTGCTTGCCAGCCTGTAACGCGCGCATCGTGGGGATGAGACCGACCGCGCCCATGAGGGCAACCATCACCTGGTCAACCTCGGGCAGCGTCGCCATCTCGTCCATGGGGAGCAGCTTGACCCCTGCGGGCAGTGGGTTTGGGGGTATATTGCACCAGATGTAGCGAGGATTGAACTCGGCAACCTGCTTCATCAGGAGTTCGGTATTGTTGCCAGCGGCCAGCCCGACTACTTCGAACTCATGGCGAAACGCCCGCACGATGTCCAGCGTCTGCCGACCGATGGATCCGGTGGAGCCCAGTACTACGATGCGTCGCATAATGAACCGTCGCAGTGTGTCAGGAGGGTTGGACGGAAACCGCCGCGAGGATGTACACCACGGTTAAAGAAGGCAACAGGCTATCCAGCCGATCCAGCATCCCCCCGTGGCCTGGGAAAAGGTTGCCGGAGTCTTTGACATCGGCCAATCGCTTGATTTTGGATTCCAGCAAATCACCTGCCGGCGAAACTATTCCCAAAATAACACCAATTGCCGCCAGTTGCCAAATCTCCAACCCCACGGGGAACAATACGCCCAGCGCCACCGCGGTTACAGCCGCGCTCGCCAGGCCCCCGGCCGTTCCTTCCCAGGTCTTGCCCGGACTGATCCCCGGCGCCATCAGCCGCCGACCCACCAGCCGGCCCACCGCGTATGCGCCGATGTCGGCGGCGTATACGGTCAGGATGCCCAGCAGCAGCCACCAGCAGCCAGCGTTGGTTGCCCCGGCCACTGCCCCAACCACCTCGTCGGAAGCCAGCGATGGCAGGAGCCAAAACCCCGCACTCTCATCCGCCGCCCGTGCAACCAACTCCACCACGGGTTCCGTGATCTCCTCTTCGTCTATCTCGGGCAGCAACCATTGAGCGCCGGAATCGGCCAGGGCCGCCCCGGGTAAGGGAATCTCCGGCCCGATTACGCCCCGCAGCGCGACGACGCAGGCCAGCGCCCCTCCGATATACACCGGAACCAGCAGCAGGTAGAGGACCGCCACCGTCGGCTGACGACCATGCCAGGCGGCAATGATCCACAAACCGCTCGCGATGAGGCCAAAGAGGCAAATCACCGCCGCCGCCAGTCCGAAATCGCGAGGACCGCCCGCCAACTCCCCGGCCAGCACCAGCGCTACGGCCCAGGCGCCGCCCAGCAGCAGCGGCAGCCTGCTGGAAGCGCCGGATTCATCGGTGTCGCGCGGGATGACGGCGGGGCACATCCGGTAGGCTTCCCGCACTCCAATGACCGCCGCCACCGCGACCACTACGGTGAGCCAGGGCGGCCCGAACCAGATGGCGGCCAGGATGATGGGCACGCCCACCAGGGACGTCAACACCCGGTGGAGGAGCACCGGTCTACTCTCCAGGGGTGCGGTTGGATTCGTTCAGGCCGCCGAACCGGCGTTGCCGTTGACGGTACGCATCGAGCGCGGCGTCCAGTTCGTCCTCGTCCAGGTCCGGCCACAGCACGGGAGTATGATAATACTCGCTGTACGCGCCCTGCCACAGCAGAAAATTGCTAATGCGCTGCTCGCCGCCGGTGCGGATGATGAGGTCGGGGTCGGGGCATCCGTCAGTGTAAAGGTAGCGGCTGAACAGCGCCTCGTCCACCTGCTCCGGCGACAGGCCGTCGGCGATGATTTGACGCACGGCCCGCAGGATTTCGTCCCGCCCGCCGTAGTTGAAGGCGATGTTGAGGGTTACCGCCGAGTTGCCCTGAGTGCGCTGCTGCGCCTCGGCGACGGCGCGGCGTAGCTGCGGGTGCAGCGGGTCGGGGTCGCCCAGATGCACCAGGCGCACGCCGGCTGCGTCCATTTCCCGCGTCTGCGGCTCGATCTCATCGGCCAGGATGGTCATCAACGCGTCTACTTCCGGCGCCGGACGGGTCCAGTTCTCCGTTGAAAACGCGTAGAGCGTGACTACCGACACGCCGCGGCGGGCCAGTATTTGCACCACGTGCTGGATGTTGGAAACGCCCTGCCGATGGCCGGCTTCCCGACCCATCGCGCGCTGCACGGCCCAACGCCCGTTGCCATCCATGATGATGGCAACATGCCGGGGTACGGGGCCGGCGTTGTGACCGTCGCCGGGGTATTGCAGGTCGGGAGTACTGTCGGGCAAGGGAGGCTGTGAGGGTGTCTTAGACCTGCATTATTTCGCCTTCTTTGGCGGCGGTTACCTCATCAATACTCTTGATGTGGGTGTCGGTGGTTTTCTGCAACGTATCCTGGCTGCGGCGGTTTTCGTCCTGGGAGATGCTCTTGTCCCGTTCCATCTTTCGCAGCGAGTCCACGCCGTCCCGGCGCACGTTGCGGACGGCCACCTTGCTGTCCTCGGCCTTGCGCTTCAGCAGCCGCACCATTTCCCGGCGCCGTTCCTGCGTCAGCGGCGGTATCGGCACGGTGATTACGTTGCCGTCGTTGGACGGGTTGAACCCCATGTCCGACTGGGTCAGGCTGCGTTCGATGTCTCGCAACGACTGCTTGTCCCAGGGCTGCACCATGATGGCCCGCGCGTCGGGAGCGGAGATGGACGCAATCTGTTTCAGGGGCGTGGGACTGCCGTAATAGCTCACGGACAGGTCTTCGATGAGGGCGGGGGTGGCGCGACCGGTCCGCAACGTGCCGATGTCCCGGCGCATGGCTTCGATGGACTGACCCATCTTGCGCTCCGCTTCGGCCAACACGTCCTCAATCGTTCGCTCGTCCTGCCCGCTCTGGTCGCCTCTACCACTGCGCTCTGGCATTTTGCTCGCCTCCATTGATCGTGGTGCCCACGGCATCTCCACGCAGGATCCGGCTCATTGTGCCCTTCTCGAAAATGTCAAACACGATGATCGGCATGTCGTTGTCCATGCACAGGGTCATCGCCGTCGAATCCATAACCTCCAGTCTTCGGTTCACCGCGTCCAGATACTCCAGCGTGCCGAACCGCACGGCGTCGGGATTGGTGCGCGGGTCCGAATCATACACGCCGTCAACGCCGTTTTTGGCCATCAGCAGCACTTCGGCCCCGATTTCCAGCGCCCGCAGCGCCGCGGCGGTGTCCGTGGACATGTAGGGATTGCCGGCGCCGGCGCAGAACAGCACGACGCGGCCCTTTTCCAGGTGGCGAATGGCCCGGCGGCGGATGTAAGGTTCGGCCACGGCCTGAATTGCCAGGGCAGTCTGGGTACGGGTGGTAATCCCCCGGCGTTCCAGGGCGTCCTGCAGCGCCAGGCCGTTGATGATGGTGGCCACCATCCCGGCGTAGTCCGCCGTCGAGCGTTCCATGCCGTGGCGTTCCGCGGTGGCGCCCCGCCAGATGTTCCCTCCGCCCACTACCACGGCAACTTCGACGCCGTGGGCGCGCAAGTCGATAATCTGGTCGGCGATGTAACCCACGGCAGTCGGGTCTATCGGGTCGCGCCCCGCACCCTGTAAAGATTCGCCGCTGACCTTCAGAAGGACGCGGCGGTAGATGGTTTCGCTTTCAATGCTGCCGGTGGTCAATGTGCACGGCCTCTCGTGGGCAGGTGGTTGTCCGGGTTGGTTACTCGCCCAGCGCCAGTCGGCTGAAGTGGACGATTCGCACGTTTTCGCCGGTTTGGGCCGCGGTTTCCCGCACCAGGTCCTGCAGGGTGCGGGAACCGTCTTTGATGAAGGGCTGCTGGAGCAGGCAAACCTGTGCCGGCGGGCGGTCGTCGCCGTCCTCGATGTCCTCTTCGCTGAGGTATACCGGGGACATGGCCGCCACCTGCATGGCGATGTCGTGGGCCAGAGCGCGAAATTCCTCGGTGCGCGCCACGAAGTCCGTTTCGCAGCCCAGTTGCACCATTGCCCCCACCCGGCCACCGGTGTGGATGTAGGATTCGACCAGACCCTGAGAGGTCTCCCGGTCGGCCCGCCGGGCGGCCTGTTCAAAGCCCTTCTGCCGCAACGCCTCCATGGCCTTGCTGAGGTCGCCGTCGTTATCCTCCAGCGCCTGCTTGCAATCGCTGATACCGGCTCCGGTTTGCTCGCGTAGATTTTTGATGAGTTCGACGGTTACGGCAGGCAAGTGAGGAGCCTCCTGGTACTTGGTTTGGTCGATGGCGTTGGTCGGATGAGTGGCAGCGGGCGAATAGCGGGCGCGGCGCGTTGTTAGGGCTCCAGGGGCCGGGAAGACATCATGCTTTCCAGGTCTTCCAGGGTGACCGTGGTGGAGAACCGGGCAGCCGCTTCCTCGTCCGTTGCCGGCTCTTCGCCAGCGTCCGGTTCGGCGGCATCCTCGGCGGCGGCCAGCATCATGGCTTCCCGCTGAGCCTGTCCCTCTTCGATGGCCGTGGCCATCCGACCCGTGATCAGGCGGATGGAACGCACCGCGTCGTCGTTGCCGGGCACCGCGTGGGTGACCATCCCCGGGTCGCAATCGGTATCGACGATGGCGAAGATGGGGATGTTCAGGCGCCGCGCCTCGGCGATGCAGATGTCTTCCTTGCCGATGTCGATGACGAACATGGCGGCGGGCAGACGGTCCATCTCGCGCAGGCCGGTGAAATACTTTTCCAGCTTATCCAGCGTGTGCGTCAGGCGGACGGTTTCCTTTTTGGGCAGCCGGGCCAGGTAACCGGTATCCCGCTGCTCCTGCAACCGTTTCATGTAGTCGATGCGGGCCTTGATGGTCTGGAAGTTGGTCAGCGTGCCCCCCAGCCAGCGCTGGTTGACGTACCACTGGCCGGTCCGCTCCGCTTCCGAGGCAATCACGTCCTGGGCCTGCTTTTTGGTGCCCACGAACAGCACCTTGCCGCCCGACGCGCCCACTTCCACCATGGCGCGGTAGGCGTCACTGATGAGCCCCATGGTCTGCTGCAGGTCGATGATGTGGATGCCGTTGCGCTGGGTAAAGATGTACCGGCGCATACGGGGGTTCCACCGCCGGGTCTGGTGGCCGAAGTGGACACCAGCTTCCAGCAGCGATTTCATCGTGATGGGTTCCAGCTGTTGGGCGGCTTCCACCGGACGTTCTGGGGCTTGTACCATAAACTACTCCGCCTTCCTTTTTGAACGGGTGAGCGCATGCAACTGCGCCGGATTCAGATTATCTGCAACCTGCCGCAGTATAGCACAGCCCCCGATACGGCGGCAACGCACTGTGCTCGCGGGTAACAGTTCAGAGTTGCGGGGAAGTGAGCAGTTGTTGGCAGGCGGTGAGGGGGTTGAGACTTGTGCCCGCCAGGTACCGAAGATTGAGGCCAGGGTCATCTTGGTGTCGGTGCCTTGGTCGGAGCGAGTGCCCCCGCTGACCTTGCGGCTGACCACCAGATGGCGCAGGCTCCGCTCGGCGGCGTTGTTGTCCGGTGGCGCCGCCGGTTCGGCCACGAAGACGAAGAGTTCCTTGATGTGGTTCTCCATGCGTCGACACAGCCTGGCCTGGACGGCCAGCGGGTCATTCCGGAAGGGACGGCAGAGTGCCAGCAGGCGTCTTTCCAGGGCCAGTTGGGCGGTGCGGCGTCGCTTGGTCTGGGGATGGGTGAAAGCTTTGGGCCGGTCGTAAATCCCGTGGACGGCGTCGGCCCACCTGGCCAGTGGCGTATCCTCGGGGTAGAGGGATTGCAGGTCGTGGATGTCCCGCAACAGGTGGGCCCAGCAGCGTTGCTTGGGGCCATCATAATGGTGGTAGGCAGCGTAGCAATCGCTGACCAATACTCCGGAGAAAGCATCGCTCAGGGCTTCATCCACCACCGTCTTGCCCCGGCCCCGGCGCAGGAAGTAGCGCTGGGTGGGAGCGCTGAAGGTCCAGACGTAGCCGTTGTGTCCGTCCTCGCGCCAGCCCGTTTCATCGGCGTGGACCACTGGGCTGCCGCGGATGTGTTCCAGTATGCCCGCCAGTTCGGTCTGGGCTTTGCCAGCCACTTTTCGGGTGGCAGCCACGATGGCCCCCAGGCTGAGGTGCAGCCCGTGCACGGTGCGCAGGTACCATTGGATGGTGCGGATGGGCAGCCGAGCCTCCTCCCGCAGGGCGGCAATCAGGCTGACGACGTTGACGCCGAGCCGCTGCCGACCCAACGCTACGCCCTCCTGTCGCGCTGGGGGCAGACAGCGCAGTCGGCATTTGGGACAGGTGCGGGCCAGGTAGACGTGCTCGGTTACTTGCGCCGGAACCTGGGGCAGGTCAATGACCTCCCGAGTGCGCTGGGTCCAACCCCCAGACAACTGGGTTCCACAGTCGGGACACTGCTCCACCGTGCTCCACCTGCTGGGTGGGCGTCATGCGGGTCCGGGCAAAGCCGTGGCGACGCGCCTGGCCTGGACCTTTGGGCCGGGCTGGCTTCCGGTCGGCTTTGGGCTTCAGACCCGGCATCCGCCGGGAACCGCTGGGTTTGGCCTGCCCTTCCAGCTGGGCAATCCGTTTCTCCAGCTCCTCGATGATGGCCTGCTGCCGGATGATGATGCCAATGAGGACATCGCGATGGGCGGTCCTGAGATCGGTTTCGGTATCCATGCCAGTTATATGACATAATCACCGCCCCCAGTGCCAGCCATCCCCAAACCAACTTCGACCAATTCACCTCACCAACTCTGAACAGTTACGCTCGCGGAGCAGCCCCTCTCCCCGGGCGGCCTAGCCCGCCCTCACCCCCGGCCCCTCTCCCCGGGCGATCTGGCCGGCCCTCACCCCCGGCCCCCCCCGACTTTTGGCCCTGGCCAGCCTGTGGGTGAGGCATGAGGACCCAGCGGCGGCCGCCGCTGGGTCTGCTGCTGATCGGGCTGGCGGCCTTGGCCGTCGTCTGCTGCTATTTATTCCCTGGGTTGTCCAGGCCCAGGAGGTGACCCCGACTCGGGACGCCACCGGGGTTGATCCCCCGGCCCAGCCGACCAACCTCCAGGCCTCGGCGGAGCACGATGCGGTCACCCTGACCTGGACGGCCTCTACGGACCAGGCCGTCACCCATTACACCATCCTGCGCCGCAACCCTGACACGGACGCACTGGGCGTCTTCCACGTCATCGAGGGCAACGCCGGTCCCGAAACCAGCTACACCGACCGGTCGGTAGCGGCGGCGAGCGGGTACAACTACCGGGTGAAGGCGGTCAGTCCCACCGGCGTCAGCCAGTGGTCCGGCTTCGTCAAAGCCGACACCCCGGCAGCCCCGGACCCGACGCCCACTCTAACATCTACACCCACGCCGGAGCCGCCGTTGGCCCCAGCTGACCAGGCGCCCACCAACCTGACTGCCGACATAGTAGACGGCGGGATTGCCCTGAGCTGGACCGCCCCGGTGGAGGACGCCGATAGCGTCACCGGCTACGAGATTCTGCGCCGGCGTCCAAACCGGGATGAGACCACCCTGGCGACCCTGGTGGCCGACACCAACTCCTCGGACACGACCTACACCGACGCGACGGCCAACGAGGCCGGGGGTGGTGTACGTCTACCGGGTCAAGGCGCTGCGGGGGAGCGAGGTGAGCCTGTGGTCCAACTTCGCCCGCATCGAACTGCCGTCGGACTACGAGGCGTCCCAGGAGGACGAGCCGGCCACGGCTACGACGCCGAGCGCCCTCTTATAAGCACGGACATGATCGTCTAAGCACGGACATGATCATCATCAGTGTGAGCATCAACCTGTCGTGGTTGGAACCGGCCGACGACGGCGGATCCGCGGTGACTGGGTACAAGGTCGAGTATTCAGAGGACTCCGGGGATACGGGGCAGACGCTGGTCACGGACACTGCCACGACGGAGACGGAATACAGTCATGGCGGGCTGGAGCCGTCGACGACGCTGCACTACCGGGCCTCGGCCACCGTCAGCGCCACGACACTGCCTGCGCCAAAGGGCGAGCCAGCAGTAGTGCAGGATACTGACAAGTTTTCTCGGTTACAACATGATTCCGAGGTGTTTATCCTGGTCAAGAACGCCGGGCAGTCCGTCCAAAGCGTCGGAAAGCCCTCTGAACATCACCACCACCAAGCGCGCCTAACAGTTCACCACCGGCGCCAACACCGACGGCTACACGGTGAGCACCATCGGCATCAGGTTCCATACCATCTCCGACACCTCGACAGCCGGCAGCCACCTGACCATAACGCTGAACGACGTCGCGAGCAACGGCGATCCCGGCGATCAGCTCTGCACACTGAGCGACCCAGCGAGCTTCACCAGCTCGGGCGTGCAGACCTTCGATGCGCCGCGCACGGGGTGCAGGCTTGCGGCGAGCAGTACCTACGTCGCTGTCATTGAGCGGGTGGTCCTCAGCGCCTCAGACACCATCTCCTTGGCTACAACTAACAGCTCCAACGAGGACACCGGCGGCCGGACGGGCTGGTCGATCGCGAATGAGCGCCAATACTTTTCGACCGCAACGTGGACCAAATCCACGGCGTCCTCCCACCTGATCGAGGTCAGCGGCGCCGCCGTGGCAGATCCGGTCCTGATCAAGAACACCGGGCAGACCTCCCAAACCCAGGGAGTATCGCTGAGCGCTGGCGTCCCCAAGCGTGCCCAGGCATTCACCACCGGCGCCAACACCGACGGCTACACGGTGAGCACCATCGGCATCAGGTTCCGTACCATCTCCGACACCTCGACAGCCGGCAGCCACCTGACCGTAACGCTGAACGACGTCGCGAGCAACGGCGATCCCGGCCGAGCGCTCTGCACGCTGAGCGACCCGGCGAGCTTCACTTCGAACGCGGTGAACACATTTGATGCGCCTACAACGGGCACGAACCGGTGCCCCATGCTTTCGGCGAGCACGCCCAACTTCGTTGTCATCGATCGCGTGACCGTCACCTCAGACATCTCTTTGAAAACAACTGCCAGCACCAACGAGGACACCGGCGGCTCGGCGGGCTGGTCGATCGCGAATGATCGCAAATTCTTTCTGAGCGGATCGTGGGACGAAACCGCCTCGGAGTCCTATCTCATTGAGGTCAGGGCGTCCTCGGCCCGTCGCAGATTTGGCACCCCCGGACTTTGACTACACCCGCTACTCCGACTTCAGCATAGTCAGCGACCCCTGGAGCCTAAGGTCGGACGGCACGACCTTTTGGGTCAGCCAGGACAACACGAGCCCGAAAAACCACGCCTACCACCTGAAGGACGCCCCCGACGCCGACGCCGACGAGTACGGGACCCGCGCCTCGTCCAAGGACTTCGCATATCGCGGTGTAAGCCCAGACGAAGATGCTGGAGAAATCATCCTCTGCTATGGCAGCGTGGTCTACGGGGATCACATCTATCTGAGCGACTCGACGTCCCTGCTCTCGCCGTTCCTCCTGATGGACGACCCCCTTACCACCAAGAATGAGAACGGCGCCCCGGACCCCGAGCGCGCCATTGAAATGCCCATCAGTGGAGTCCGGGGACTCCACCGCGAGGGGGACCTCCTCTGGTTCACAGGCCCAAATCACCTCTCGCCGGTCTTCAAGGTGCGGTAGCGATGGCAATCTGGGATCGGCAGGAATGGCAGGAACAACAGGAACCGGATCTGCGGGGTGACGGGGGTGGTCCGGTTGGGCCAAAGCGGTCACGGCAGGTTCTTCTGCGCACTGGGGAACGGTGCAGACCGGCCGTGTCCCCCAGGCGCGGCCAAGCCGCACACTACCCCCCCGAGTTTACTGGGTCCAATTCTTGTCCTGACCGCACAGGGTCTGGCCGAGGTGGCTGGGGGCATGGCGGTGCCTATTTGTGCGGGGAGCGTCCCACCGGGCTGCCACTACCTTCGGATGGGCCAGTTCCCATAAGGCGTTTCCGCTTACCTGAAAGTACCGGTATCCCGCCGGTCCTGCTACCGGCCTAAGAGGGAGCCTGGCTACTATGAAGAACACCGGACCCACAGCTAACCTGTACAGCAACGGAGGTCCCCAAGAGGGCCCACCTTCCGGGTGTTGGCCCCCCTGCTGCTGCTCATCGGCCCGACGCTCCTGTTCGCTGGCCTGCTGCTAATCCCCTGGGCGGTCCAGGCCCAGAGCGACCCCACCAACCCCACCAGGCCCACCAACCTGACCGCCGCCATAGTTGACGGCGGCATCGCCCTGGAGTGGAACGCCCCCACCCAGGACACTGCCTCCGTGGACGGCTACCAAATTCTGCGCCGCCGGCCCCAGCAGGACGAGACCACCTTGACGGCCCTGGCGCCGGACACCAATTGCACTGCCACGACCTACACCGACACGACGGCCACCGAGGCCGGGGTGGTTAAGTCTACCGGGTGAATGCGCTGCGGGGCGACGACGTGAGCCCCTGGTCCAATTTCGTCCGCGTCGAGCGGCCGGCCGCTACGCCAACGCCAACCGCTACGGCAACGCCGCCGTCCACGCCTGAGCCGACCAATAGTGTTGCCACGGGCACGCCCACCATCAGCGGCACCGCCCAAGTGGAAGAGACGCTGCGCGCATCAACGACAGACCTCTCCGACTCCGATGGAATGGACAGCGCCACATTCAGCTACCAGTGGATTGCCGCCGGGTCCGACATCGACGGAGCCACCGGCTCCAGCCACACTCTGACGTCCAGCCAGAAAGGCCACGTCATCCAGGTAAGGGTGTCCTTCACCGATGATGCAGGGAACCCGGAATCCCGGACCAGGGCGGCAACCGGCGGAGTGGCTGCGGCTCCACCGCCGCTGACCGGCAGCCTGAACAACCAGCCCACGAGCCATGATGGCACGAACGCATTCACCTTCGAAATCGAGTTCAGCGTGGAACCTGCCCTGAGCTGCAGGACCCTTCGGGACCACGCCTTCACAGTGAGGGGAGGCGCCGTGAAGAAGGCGCGACGCAGGGACCAGCCCAGCAACATCCGCTGGCAGATTACGGTGGAACCGGACTCCAACGCGGACGTGACCATCGCGCTGCCCGTAACCACGGACTGCGCTGCCCAGGGAGCCATTTGCACCCAGGACGGCAGGAAGCTGTCCAAGCCGCTGGAGTTCACCGTCTCCGGGGCGGGCGAGTAGGACTCGGCGCCACGCAGAGCAGCGATCGGACCGGCTGCACCTACGCGGTGTGGGCGGTCAAGGACGGCCGTTCCGACCAACTCTCCCACCGGGTAGAGCTACGCAGAGGCATGGAACCTGACTCCGGCGACTTCTACGTCGACATCGCCGTGGACTCGTCCGGGCCTCCCTGGCCGGAGCCGGCGAGGCCGAGCCAAACCCGTTTTCGCGACACACAGACGAAGACCGCTCCGAGACGCTCGGACTCACGCCGTCCAACCCCACGGGAGCGCGCCTCGGCGTCGGCGAGGCCACCGGCGCCATCGAGAACTGAACTAAAACCAATGTGAAACGCACTTTGACCGGAGCGTACTGCGGGGCGTTCGGTCGTTTCCCAAGATGACCTTGGAGGATGGACGATGGTAAAGAGAGCATTCGTAAAAAACATCGGCATAGATTATTCTGGCGCGGCGACACCGAAGCAAAGATTGCGAGGATTGAGGGTCTACAGTGTCGATGGCAACGCACCGCCCCAGGAAGTCCGTTCGCGGGAAAACACCTTGGTTCATTGGAAGCGCAAGGAAATTGCCGAATGGCTGGTGGACCAACTGTGGGTAATCTGGGCAGCGGTTGACACGATGCAGCAGCTGGTGCTGGGCACCATCGGTGGCCGGATCATGAGGGAGAAATCATGATCAAGCCGAAGCGGACGATCCAGGCGTGCGGAACCACGGTTCACCAGCCAAGGCAACCGCCCAGATCGCCCCTAATCCGGCGCATCACCGATTACGGATTTCGTACTGACGCCGCCTACTTGAACCATCCTGCTATGCCGGGAGAACGCCGATGCGGAACTTCCTGGTGCCGCAGTCCACGCAGATGGACCGGGTGGCGGGACGGCCGTTCTTCATGGTGACGGCCTCGATGTCCTTGGACCCAGTTCGGGCCTTGCACTTGACGCAGTAAATCTCCACGGCTTCGGAAGGGGTGGTCATATTTGGACGCTCCTGGGGGAGAATGGCTATCGGTATTGTAACCCGCCGCGGCGCCTCTCCCGACCCGCAGCCGGCGCCGGCATTTTGGTGACACTTGCCCCTTACGCCGAAGGCCACCAGCCGAATAGAATGTTCTCACCGCTGCGGGGGGGTGCGGCGGACGAACTGTTGCCCGCCCGCGGCGGATTTACCAGGCAGGTTGCGTTGTTCGTTGCATACCATACGTCCGTCGTTGCTGGCCAGCAGGTTCCGCGAAGGCTGCCTGTTGGAACCCCAGGACGGTCATAGGCCATGCAAATGTGGCCGATAGCTCATGGCGATCTACATGGTGATGTGATCGGATGCGGTGATCCACATCACCAACGCTGCGCTCGTGTTCGCGTAGCGATCTCGGACACGATCCGAGCCAGGTCCCTGATCCTGAACTAGCGTGTCCCATCTTGAAGTCGCTCCAAACGCTTGGTCTGGCTGTCGTTGGGAGTGGCCGGTCCCAGCCCCAGCATGGGGAATTCGCCAATCTCCCCGCGTCGCACTGTCGCAGCTCGCAGAATCCGGTAGATGGCCGCGACGTGCTGAGCAATTTGAGATCGCTCCTCCGGTGTACCATCCGGAACGTGATCGGCTGCCGTCGTCGCCGCCTTCGCCAGCTGTCGCCCAATCGTCAGGAACATGCAGGCTCTCGATAACATCGTCTCCCAATCACCAGAAACGCCGTCGGGCAAGCTGTTGCCACCGGGCAGAAAAGTGCCCGACCCCTTCGGATCAAGCCCTCAGTCGGCAGGTGCCCCAATCGTGACAATTAGAACCATCGCCGTAATCTCCATCGCGGTTTTTCCACTCGCCTGTTCGTCGGAATCACTGCGTCAGGGTCAATTGTCAACGCGAATAGGCTGGGCAAATAGGCTGGCGATTTACACGGACATTCGTCCACCCTGGGAGCGCGGTGCAGTGACCAATATCAGGTTGCCGTTTGTCGGTCAATCACCTTCTATTTGAGGCCATGCGAGGCCGGCGGGACTTATAGTCGTCGATCAGGAGTGGCCGAACTGTATAATCTGCGGTAATCAGCAGATCTGATTTGGCAGGTGCAGCCATGTCGAACTCCATCGTGCGAAGAACGGTCTGGACTACCGCCGGCGTATGGGCGGTTCTAATCCTCGCGGTGACAATCCAGTCCATGTTGGGCGTCACGGTAGCGGGCGCCAGGCCGGAAGCCAGCCGGCTGATAATCATGATGACGCTGCCGTTTACGGTGGGGATGTCCGTAGTCGCCATTGGCGCGGCAATGGCCATCGGGTGGTGGCTGAGCCGCCGGCCGGCTGCCAGCGGGGACAACTGAAATGGTGAAGTTGCACCTGGAACTGGAGGGTGAGGTGGGCGAGGTGGTCCGGGTGCTGAGCCGCATCGGCGGCGGGGACAACGCAGACGGTGAGGTTCGGGATGGCCCGCGCCCTGCCCCAACGGAGGAGAGAGCATCGGCTGCGGACACTGTTCCGGAGCCGGGGACAACGGCAACTTCTGCAACGTTGCTGCCCGGCCACTGGACGGAGGAGCTGGCTGCCGACTTCACGTCGGGCCTGGACGTCGTGGCCAGACTGGTGATGTTCCAAGTGTGGCGAGCGGGTGCAGCTGGCATCCATCGGAACACACTCTGCCAACGGGCGGACCTGACGCCGGTGGAGTTGCGCTCGTTGGTGATAAGGATGGGCCGCGCGCTGTGGAGGTTCCAGCGGGAGCGGGGCAGGGCGCTGCCCAGGCCGGTGGCGGCCAACAGCCCGCTGCAGAGCTATTTCATCAGCGCCGACTTTGCCGCGGTGGCGTCCCAGATGTTTGGCGAGAGGATGCCGGACCAGCTGTCCAGTGGCTTGCGGGGCCCTTGACGAATGCGTGTCATACGGCGCCGGGAAGAACCAACCGTGCAGCGGTGGTTGAACACGCTGCTGATGGTTGTCGGCCTGTGGATTGGGTTGGCCTGCGGAGGTGATACCGACGACCGTATGGTGCGTCGGTACGCCAGATGCCTGACGGACACCAACACCACCCTGCATCGCCTGACCGCGTCCGGCGCCAGCGGCACCGTAACGCGTCGCGACGGGCGCGGATTGGATGGCTGGAGTGACGACCTAGGGGCGGATGATGCGGCGCATCCGCAATCGAGGGGGTCCATAACGGGCCGACGAAATTCGGCGGGATCCTGGCCGACGGAATCCCCGCACGGATCGGTTTACGTAATGACCCTTATGCGAGGCAAGGCGGGTATCAATAAGGAGAGTACGCCGGAAGATGGATGCCCAAATCGGGTTGGCCGATGCGTTGCAGCGGGTCTTTCCGACGATGGTAGCCAGCTATCTCCCATTTCGTGGCTGGATCCGCCAAGAGACCTTGTGCTACCGAAGTTCAGTAACATTTGTTTTGAGGCAATGCGCCTGAAGCGACGATACGACGGCCTATGGTTTGGCAACGAAGGGCCACGTTACAAGAAGGTCATCGGCATCGTGATGTTTTACAATGTCTATCCCCACAGCGTGAAAGAATCGCGGGCGTGTTTTTACCCTAATCCTTACGTTGAGACCCAACTACCTGCTTGGGCTAAGGAACTGCCACACGCAGAGTATGGGCCAGATGGCAGCATGCGGTTGGTAGAAGGGCGCAAGCCGGTAACATTCATTGACGACTACGTGAGATTCGAAAGCCCGTGGCAATAACGCACCTGATGGGGTTCAGACCATGAAGGTCAAATACTTTTCGGATACCGACACCCTGCACATCGAGCTCCGCGCTGACGAGATCGAAGACGCCCGGGATCTGGACGCTGACGGGCGTCTGTGTGCCATTACAATAGAACACGCCAGCCATCGATCGCTATTCCCGCGTTTTCCTACGAACAGATCCCCGGCAGTTCTCGTGGTTCATAGGCGCAGTGTAAGCGTGACAACCCGCCAGACGGAGTAATCGTCAATGTGCCGAAGCATTAAAACTCTGCGCCGGGCCGACACCCCGGCTTCCGATGAGGAGGTGTGGGCGGCGGCTTTGCAGCTTGTCCGTACGACCAGCGGGTACCGGCAGCCCTCGCGGGCCAACTCGCCGGCGTTGGACCACGCCGTGGACGAGGTTGCCGAGGCTGCCCGCGTGCTGCTGGACTCGTTGCGGACGCGAGGGGAGGGGTGATACGTTGCTGAATCTCACGCCCGAAGAGGCCAGCCGCATCTGCATGGATCAGTGCCGAGCGATGTGCTGTCGTGGCCCGTTGATCCTGCGGCTGGAACCTGACGAGGTCGCCGTGTTTCACCGTGAGGCGGTGCACCTGGGTACCACCGCCGATATCTCGCCCGCTGCCGACGGCGGCGGCAATCTGCTGTTCCTGGACCATCCGGGCGAGTGCTGCCCGATGCTGGATCAAGCCACCTCCGCGTGCCGCATTTACGAACAGAGGCCGCGGGTTTGCCGGGAGTTTCCTCGCCGGCCGGAGCCGGGTTGCGCTATTTCCGGTTGGACGGACGACTAAACTAAAGCCAAGGTGGGATGTACATTTAAGTGGCGATGATGATCAGCTGGGTTAAGCCCGTGAATCCCTCTCATCCGTACTTGGAGAACGACCCGGCTCCGTCGTTTGACCCCCACCATCTGCGCATTTCACCTTGGCTTTAGTTTAGTCGCGAAGGAACGAGTCCTGTCCTGATGTACTGGCAGTTGGGAGGCGCTAACAGTCGTTTATAGCAATGCCATGCGCCCAACGATGGTAACAGACGGTACCTCGTACAACGCGAAATCTCTGAATTAGGTGATGACGTAGTTGCTAAGCTTGCGATCCATAAAATCATATGCCCACTAAAACTCACATTCCAAAGATTCCCGAGCTTCTTGTTGCCATTGCTCCTCCAAGACAACGGCCAACCAAAAGGCCATGCAGAGCGGTTACGAAAGGGTGCCCAGACCGGGGATTATTGTCTCCCGGAAGGCGTCCACCTCGGCTAGCGGCATATCGTAACCGCCCTCCTGGGTGTGGGTTGGAAAGATGAAGACATGGTTGATACCCGATTCGTCTCGGGCCCGCTTCAGTCTGGCCAAGCACTCCTCAGGTGTGCCGAATAGACCGAAGGCATCGCATATTTCGGCTGCCTGAGCGTCGCCGATGCTCTCGGGGATGAAATCGTTGGCCAGGTCGATGCCGGCCTCTCGCAGCCAGACGAGGTTGGAATCGCTGGGGTATTTCAGGTACGGTTGGTCGGGCCGAAACCACTGTTGGGGAAAGCGACGGGTGGCCGGGCCGTCATCCGACACCGTCGTTGGGGTGATGAAGATCGATTGGAAACCTTCGAGGCTGCGTCCGGCCCGCGCCGCTCCGATTTCCAGCCGGCGTCGGGCCGCGTCGATTGCTTTGGGATGGAGGCCGACGAGCAACAGGGCGCCGTCGGCAACTTCACCGGCCAACTCCACCATCCGTGGACCGGCGGCGGTTATGAATACTGGCGTCGGCCGGTCGCTCAAATTGCGCAGCCGGGTTTCGACACCGTTGAATTCCACCAACTCGCCCCGCAGCAGGCGGCGAATGGTAGTGACGGCCCGGCGCATGGCATCCACAGTGGCGCGGGGCCGGCCGATATTGCCGACGGCGAGGTAGCCGGGGGCCACGGTCAGGCGTACCCGCTCGGGTGCAATCTCCTCCAGCGAGTGGGCCAGCGAGGCCAGTACCATCGGATGCCGAGTAACCGGGTTCGAGGTCGCAGGGTACAGGGTTAGTCGGGAGGTCCGCTCGGCGGCCAGGGCCAGGGTCAGAAAAACGTCCCGCCCACTGTGCTGATGGTCATGGACTCCAACCCCGGTAAATCCGGCGGTCTCACATCCCGCAATGAAATCCGCGGTCTCTCGGACCGGCAGGCCGACGGGCACCCTGATATCTACTTTCATCTAGCGCGCCTACTGTTCGGACCAAATATGAGCGAACCGGGTGGCGACCACCTGCTCATAGGCTACGTCCCCGGAGAGCAGGCCGACATTCCGTGAGAACTCGTTGAGGCTGGTTACAGAGGTCGGCGAAATCTCCGCGGCGTAGTAGGGAGCGTCCCGCCGGACCAGGTCCTCGATCAATCCTGCCTCGTCAGGTGGGAACAGCCGCTGGCCGACCGCGACAGCCTGAGACGGATCGGCTCGCAGCGCCCGTTGCGCCTCCACGACTGCCCGCACCGCTGCCTCCACTGCGGCGGGGGAGTCTTCAATCAGCCTGTCGGTGGTGACCAACGCCGCGAAGGTAAAGTCCTTCGCCGCCGGCGGACCCGGGCCTCGCCGCGGGTCAAGCACCACGCTGCCGATCCCGCTCCGCACCGCCACTTCGGCTCCCATCGCGTTGGCCCAAAACCCGTCGATTTTCCCCTCCTCCAGGGCTCTGGCGGCATGGACGCCGAAGGACACGCCGGCGTCGCCGCTGCCGGGTACCGGCGCCAGCGCCACGTCGTCCGCTGCCGGGTCTACGCCCGCCTCGGCCAGCAACCGGCGCAGTGCGGTGTCCGGCCCGGGGGCCGCTCCGATACGCAAACCCTTGACCGCTGCAACATCCCCTGGCCGGACTTCCAGGTCGGAACGCAACACCAGCAACCAGA
Organism: Dehalococcoidia bacterium; assembly: GCA_965220105.1. Taxonomy (GTDB): domain Bacteria; phylum Chloroflexota; class Dehalococcoidia; order Lucifugimonadales; family UBA3495; genus Bin87. The sequence continues at coordinate 2,995,278 of OZ244811.1, forward strand.
AGGTATGCTGGGACAGGGCGGCCAGCAACTTGGCGCCCTGCCAGCCGGGGAAGGCCGACAACGTGGCATGGGCGGGACCGGCCACGAAGTCGACGCGGCGATCTCGCAACGCTTCCATGGCCCTGCCCACGGGGAAGACCATCTCCAACTCCACGTCCATGCCCTGAGCCCGGAAGAACCCCAACTCTATGGCGGCAACCGCCGGAAAGTAGGAGTTGGACACCAAGTCGGGTACCGCGATGCGCATTCGAGTCGTCCCCTGGCCACTTGCCGGGAATTAGGAAGCGGGGTTGCGCCAAGTTTACCACCGGTCGCGCAGCCGCTATCCTCTTGATTAGGACTGGTGCAGCCGACCGGTCAGCCAACCCGACGCTCTGGGGTCGTTGCCAGATTGTCACTGGTGGGCACATCGACGACCCGACCACCTGGTCGGATATCCATTCGCCGATCACTTTGGCGGTGGCTTTAGTTTGGGCAACCAGGAGGAACAACGCATGACTACGTCCTACCGTCCCACCGGATTGATCCGTTACCACGCCGCCGGCACGTACCGGGGGTACACTCTCTTCTCGCCCAACGGCGGGGACGACGCTTACCTGATAGATATGGAAGGCAACTTCGTCCACCGCTGGCACTATCCCGGCGGCATCGCCTACGGCTTCCTGTTGGACAATGGTAACCTGCTTTTTCGAGATCAGGGGTCCAACCCTCCGGGCGCCGACCACATCCGGGAACTGGATTGGGACAGCAGGTTAGTCTGGGAGTATCATAATCCCAGCCTGCGGCGCCACGATCGGCTTCCCAACGGAAACAACCTGTTCCTGTTGCAACGCGATAGGATACCTGCGGAACTGACCCGCAGGGTTCGAGGCGGCTTTACTACCGCCAGCGACCCGGAGCGGATGTTCAGCGACCAGGTGGTGGAGGTTACGTCCGATGGAGTCGAAGTGGACGTATGGCGGTCCGCCGACCACTTGGTTCCGGAAACGGACATGATTTGCCCCCTGGAAAGGCGCGATGCCTGGGGAGGCGCAAACGACCTAACATCGTCGCCCGACGGCAGTACCTTCCTGATCAGCTTCCGCATCCTCGACACCGTGGCGTTGGTGGACCGGTCAACGGGCGAAATTACCTGGAAGTGGGGGCCGGGCAACATATCCCATCAACATCATCCCACCTACCTGAACAACGGCCACGTGCTGCTGCTGGACAACGGCGCCCACCGTCGGGGATTAAGCTACTCCCGGGTCATCGAGGTGGACCCGTCCACCAGCGAGATCGTGTGGCAGTACCAGGGCCTGCCGATGGTCGCCTTTTTCACCCACTTCACCGGCGGGGCGCAACGCTTGCCCAACGGCAACACTCTGATAACCGAAGGTCTTACCGGCAGGTTGTTCGAGGTAACCCCCGGAAACGAAGTAGTGTGGGAATTCGTCAGTCCCTTCGTCGTTCCGTCCCAGTTCGGCATGGCCAACGGCGTGTTCCGAGCCCATCGCTACGGCCCCGATCATCCGGCTTTACGGGGAAAGGAGTTGGACCCGGAGCGATTCGGTAATTTCAATCGGCTGTATGGGAGGAGGTAAATGTAAGCCCTTCGGCAAGCCGAACGGGAAATCCCGGCCCGCTCCTGACGCGGCCCGATGCACGGTATCGCGTTGGGGTGAAAGACCAGATTCGGACTAAGGGCATCCGCACCACCGGTCTCAGGTCGACGCTTGCGCCGTCATGCAGGGTTGGGACATCGCCCAGGTTTACCGAAGCACCCGGGAGCAGATAGACTAACTCCAAGCCCAGCGACTAAAAGAACAGCGACCTGGTCGCAATTGAGCGACGCAGTTTCCCAACGACAGCTTCGCGGAGGTTAGCGATATGTACAACAAGTCCATGATCAGCTTGGAACAGGCCCAGAACGCAATTGCCGCCATGATCGCCGATTTCAACCGGGACCCTGACCGGCGCAAGGTCGACATGGCCGTGGTGGACGATGCCGGAAACCTGCTGGCATATGCCCGTATGGACCGTTGTCTGAGGCCAACCTTCGCCATCCGCAAGGCCTACACCTCCGCGGTCCGCTCCATGGATACCGCCGCATTCGCCGAGCAACTCAGTAGCTCGGGCAGGTCGCTTGAGTCCTTTGGGGATCCCCAGTTGATAGCGATCCCTGGCGGGGTGGCCGTTTTCCACAATGGGCTGGTAGTCGGCGCCATCGGCGTGGGAGGCCTGCCCAGCGGATTAGACGACGAGGCCATTGCCAGGGCAGGGGTAGCGGCACTGGGAATCTAACGGCGACGGGGTCCACCACCACAAAACCCGTGAACGGCGCAAAGACGACCATCGACTGGCGGTTCGGTACCCAGGATGATTGGGACAGACCAACGTCTCTATCCCTATCATTTCAAGATTGATTGAATACTAAACTAAGGCCAAGGTGGGATGTCCATTTGCCTGAGGCAGGGAATCGGGTCGGGAGTCCCGCAGGAGCGCTTCGGCCCGTGATTGCAGGAGGGTACGGCAGCGCCGTTTCACCGCTTCTTTGCGGCTGTTCAGCGCAGCCAGAAAGCTGCTCACCCGCGCTTGAACCAAGGTGCTGGTACCCAGGCCCAAGTTTCCGGTGGCCTCCTCTCTCACCCAGCGCCAGATGGCTTCATCGGGATTGAAGTCTGGGCGGTAGCCCGGCAGAGCCTGCCCCGTGCTTGACACGGGGTTCACCAGCCGCAAGTCCAGCCCCGGGCTTCGCAGGTACTCTCTCACCGCCTCTCCCCGGTGGGCGGGAGCGTTGTCCCAGATTACCGTCAGGGAGCCAGGATGCCTTTCCCTCAGTTGGCCCAGGCAGTTGGCCCAGGCAGTCGGTTATGTTTAATGAACCGTTCACGTATCAGTAGTACATTGTCAGAGCGGATGTAGGCGGGTACTCCCTGGCTGTCATCAGCCCAGCCAGGTTTTCAAGGCGCCGTCACATCCGAACACCGGTTGTTGCGCTGGGCCCGAATAGGCAAACACTCCCGGGTGTACTCGTCGATGATGGTTAACAGCTGCACCGGACGCCCGTTAGTGGTCCTGGCCTGGACGAAGGCATAGGCCCACCTGTGGTTTCTCCGCTCCGGCCTAAGCCTTACACAGGATCCATCGTTCAGCCATAGCTGACCTCGTTTGGGCTGCCGGGCCGGCGCCTTTGGCTTCTCCCGCCGCCAGATCCGCTCTACCCGCTTGTGGTTCACATCCCATCCGGCACGTCGCAGCAGGGCGGTGATCCGCCGGTAACCGTACCGACCGAACCGGCTGGCCAGCCCCAATGTCGTTGGTCAAAGCCTGCTCGTCGTCCCGAACCAACGGCTCATGGCGTTGGGTCGAGCGGGGCTGCTCCAACACTCGGCAAGCCCGACGCTCTGATACTCCCAGAACCGACCTGACGTGTTCCATACGCATTCGGCGGCGAGCGGGGCTCAGAAGTTTCCCTCAGCTGCCTCCTTGAGTATCTGGTTGCCCAAGGTGAGTTCTGCCACCGCCCGCTTGAGCCGGCTGTTCTCGGTCTCCAACTGCTTCAGGCGCCGGGCCTGGTCCACCCGGAGACCGCCGTACTCGGCCCGCCACCGGTAGAAGGTCTGCTCCGATACCCCGATGCGCCGGGCGGCCTCTGCAACCGTACTGCCGGTTGCGATGATCACTTCCGCTTCCCTGAGCTTGTTAATGATTTCCTCGGCCGTGTGCTTCCTCTTCGGCATGTCTGGTCCCCCATGTTGTCTGGGACCCTAACATTGATCCCGGATCGGTTGTCGGGGGTCAGGTCACCCTACGCCCACACAGTCATAGCAGGAGATTCGTTGGCCCAGGTGTCGGTGGGAGAAAGTCGGTGGGAGAAATATGAACTCCCTGAATGTTCAACAAAGTGAGGCGACCCTTCACCACCCCAACTGAAACGCTCTCGCCATTCCCCTGGGACTTGCTCGCAGCCGCTCCAGGCCGTAAAGTATGGGCGCCGTCAACTCTACCCACTGAGAACGCTGCTCCATACCCTCATGCCGGGCGGGGAGCGGCGGGTAGGATCCGTCTCCAAAGGGAGGTCAAGATGCGACTCGACCCCATCAATCTCTACGACTACGAGGAACGTGCCAGGCTGGTCCTGCCCCACGACGATTGGGACACCATCGACGCCGGGGCTATGGACATGTTCACCACCCGGCGCAACCGCACCGCCTTCGAGGAACTGACTCTGCGCCCCAGGTTCCTCCGCGACATCGGAGAGCGGGACCTTTCGACCACCATGCTGGGTAATGAACTCAGTATGCCGGTGTTCGTCTGCCCCGCGGGTTCCCATCACCGAGCCCATCCCGAGGGAGAGGTGGCCACCGCCCGCGGCGCAAGCATGTCCAACACCCTGATGATGCTCAGCACCGGTTCCAACTGCAGCATGGAAGAGGTCGCCGAGGAAGCCACCAGCCCCCTCTTCTTCCAGCTCTACCACCGGGGTTACGACCTCACCGAAATGCTGGTCCGCCGCGCCGAAGAGGCCGGGTTCAAGGCCATCACCCTGACGGTGGACACCCCCACCCCCAGCCCCAAGGAGCGTGACCTGCGCAACCGGTACAACCGGAACTTCGAGCAGGGCAACTTCCGGGGCGTCAACATGCCGGAGAACGTGCTACGCGGCACCGACGAGTCCGTCGGCTGGAACGTCAACCGCACCGTTCCCCTCACCTGGCAGGAGCTTGAATGGCTCCGCAGCCTCACCGGGCTGCCCCTGGTGCTCAAGGGCATCCGCACCGCCGAGGACGCCCACGTCGCCGCCGAGAGCGGTGTCGACGGCGTCCTGGTATCGACCCACGGCGGACGCCAGCTCGACATGACCATGGGCGCAATCGAGATGCTGCCCGAGGTCGTCGACGCGGTCAAGGGCAATTGCGAAGTCTACGTTGACTCCGGCGTCCGCCGCGGCAGCGACGTCGTCAAGGCACTGGCCTTGGGAGCCAAGGCCGTTGGCATCGGGCGTCCCCTCTTCTGGGGGCTGGCCATCAACGGAGCCGAGGGCGTCCACGGCGTCCTGGAACTGCTCCGGGAAGAGATCGACCGGGCCATGGCCTACTGCGGCCAGACCTCCGTCCAGGACCTGGAGCCAAACCTGATCAACGTCCCCCAAGGCTGGGGAGCCCCGCCCCAACCCGATTTCTAAGCTGGACTTTCCGCATTTCAAGCGGCGTAAGCGAGGGAATCTACAATTCGGTGGTACAGAGCGACTGGGAGTTCCTGCGTATCGAGGCTGGCCGCCGACAGTGAAAAACTCTCCGACGCCAGCCACAGTTGGCGTCGCACCAGGGCAATGGTGTCCACGAAGGTCGGCGATGGTTTGTCGTACCAGGCCGCTCGGCGCTGGGTCTCCACGCCCAGGTGGGTTCGCACGTCCTGAAAGGTGACCTCCAGTTGCCAGCGCAGGACAAACCATTCCAGGATCTGGGTCGGGTCCGCCGATGGGTTGGTGCACAGCAAGGCCTGGGTGGCGAAGGAGCCCTGGGGATCCCGGATCAGCACCCAGCGGATGAGGACTGGAGGCTTGCCGGAGCGGTACCAGACCGCCGTTTGCGACGTGAGTTCCACGGTGCGGGTGGCGCCGTCATACCAGGCCACGGCCACACTGGCCCAAGTTACCTGGGGCTGGTCGAGGAGGACCTTCAGCGAGGGTCGCCGCGCGCCTTGCAGCGGCGGGCGGCCATTCTGACCCGGTTGACGGGGCGGCGCTGGCGCATAGAGGGCGGCGTCCAGACGCAATCTGGCGATCAGGGTAACGGGTTCACGGAGGGACTGGCAGCAGTGGAGCAGGTCCAGCACGGCGTAACCGTTGTCGCCCACCAGCGCCAGGGAGCGCTGCGACAGCCAGCGTGGTTCGGCAGGCTCACCATGAGCGGGGTTGCAGGATCATCTGCCGCGCCCAATCGGTGAGCTTCTTGTGCCGGCGTCCTCGCTGTTGGTAGTACCGCGTCGAGGGCGCCAGCACGGTGAGCACCGGCAAGGCCCAATAGCGTCCCGCCCAGGGCACGTGGCCCAGTCACATCAGGGAGATCCAGCGCAGACCGCTGGCCTTGACCAGTTGCTGGCGACTGGAACGCACCGCGTCCCGGTAGATGCCCAGGGATTTGATTTTAGGGCCGCGCCGCCGCTCCAGGGTTTCGTCGATGCCGAAGACCAACGGGCCATTGCCCTGATCCAGATACTGGAGCAGCAGCACCAGCCGGATGCCAGCCGCCGCACGGGGCGACCACACCGCCCGGTTTAGCACCTCATGGTAACGGGCGTAGTTGCCGTCGTCGCTGAGTCGCATGACGCGCAGCGCCGCGGCGACGGTGCGCTGGCCCGGGGTCAGGATTGCGCCCACCAGCAGCACCTGGGCTTTCCGCCAGGTTGGGCTGCTGAACAGCGTTGCGAAGGGAACGAGCAGAGATACAATGGCATCGGGCAGGGTGAGCATGGCTGGACCTTTAGTGAGATTTGGGTCAGGCCAGCTTACCCTGTCTTTATACTTTTTCTAAATTATGCGTAAAGCCTAGCTTGGGCTACGGGCAGCTGGTGTTCCAAAACTGAGTTGAGCAAGTGGAGTCTCGTCTGTTCGATGGGGTTCAACGTCAAGTCCTTCATGAGACTGACATTTTCGCTGGACCGTTAACCACTGACCTAATCGTAGAGCATCCCCGCACGGATCGGTTTACGTAATGGCCCCTGTGCGAATCAATTCGGGTATCAATAAGACCACGTACCTCGGCATGTCGGAAGCGCAGACCTGGCCCGTTTCGGCGGTACAGGAGGTAATGGTCGACCTGGAAGGACGGAGTGGGAATGGCAGCGGAGAACCGGAAGCCGCCATCTACCGATGCCTGGACATTCCCAATGAAGACCCCAAGCCTTTTGTCTGGACCAAGACTGCGGATCGGATACTGGCTAGCGTGGCGCGCTTTTGCAAGCGTGCTTTGGACGCATGGCATTAGCTCGCGAGTAGTTCGGCGCAGGCAAGGTCGGATATGGCAGCGTCGAAACGCTCCAATGAGTTGTGCAAATATACGGTGGCCCGCTCATCATCGAAATCGCAGTAGCCTCCGGTGACGATCCAGAAAACAAAGATTTCCAGCATCGAGAGCCGGTAATCAGCCAGGCACTCGGCGAAGGGATAGTCCTTTACGCCGTTGCTCACGAGGATGGAGTGGTAGGTGCGTAGCAGGCTCAACTCTTCATCCCTGCGTTGCTGTGTGGGGAAGGCCTCGCTGATGAACGTGGCAACATCATAGGTCCCTCTGCCGCGGGCACAGAACTCCCAGTCAAAAACCACCGACGACTGTGCCCCGCCGGACGTTTGGAAAAAGCAATTGTCGAGGCGATAGTCTCCATGGATGATCGTTCTGGGTGGGGTCGTGAGCTTGGCCTTTATCCGCGGGACTTCGAGGCTCAGGCGGTCTCCCAGCCGTCGCAAGCGTTGGGGCATTCCGTCCCCAGCCTTCCTGATGAAGGCCGTCCACGCGCCGGCGTACAACGCTTGGTAGGCGCCGGTTTCGGCGTCCTTCAACGGCATCCAGCCCAACCGGTCCAGGCGGGGGCTGTCCCACCAGGCGGCCTGGAATTCAGCCAATTGGGCCATGGCGCGCCGGGCCTCGGGCAGGGAGCATCCGGCCACACTGTCGCCCTGGCGGGCGCTGTTCAAATCCTCCAGCAGCAGAATGGTGTTGCCGGTTGCCGAGTTTATTCCACAGTAGTAACTGTGCGGGGTTTGCAGGTGAGCGCCGGTTGCCACTTCCTGATAAAACCTGACCTCGCGACGGTCCTGTCCAAGCCGGTTGGAGATCGCCCGCAATGTCGGGTCTGCGGAGGGGAGCTTGGCAATTATGGTGCGAGGGAGGTCCAGCGGATCAGCGTCGTAATGGAGTCTCAGGCGAACCACCTGATTCATAAACCCCTTCCCCTCGGCGATGGGTTCAGCCGAGTAACCAGTCACTGAGGCGCGGCCTGGAGCCGCTATGCCATGCAGCGCCGCGGTCAGCCAGGCGGGGGTGATCTCCCCAAGGTCTTGGGGAACCGTCAGACTGGTCATCTCTGTCTTTTGGGTGGCGTCCGGTCCCTGACGCAACCGGCTGCTACATCCATCTCATCCTACCTTGCGCGCAAACAGGACACAGTGGTCCATCGGCTTGGGGTCCGTGAAGTACATGATTCCTCCCAGCTTTGCTCCCTCCGCCGGAATCACGCTCAACCCATGGCTTCCCAGTATGTCCGTCACTTCAGCTACGCCGTAGAGCTGGAAGGTCCGATCCGCACCGTAATCCTTGTCGTAAACCGTCGAGATGCCGCTTCCCACCTTGAACATGAGCTGGAGCACGCCTCCGGCTTTGAGGAGCCTCGCCAGCTCCGGCAGGGTAACTCCCAAAACTATGTCGGGGGCGATGTGCTGGATGACCGCGTTGCACAGAACGAAGTCGAAGGAGGCGTGCGGGTAGCTGAGGGGCTCGCGGAGGTCGGTGACGGACACCCGTTGCGCAATCTCGGGGTGCAGCCGGCGCGCCTCCTGGATGTTCTCCTCAATGGAGTCCATCCCATAGATGTCATACCCCTGTTGCCAGTAGAAGAAGACGTCGCGGGCGCCCGCTCCGCAGCCGGCATCCAGTCCTCTTGACCCAGCGGGTATCAGCTCCCGGAGGCGGTCCATCAGGTCCGTATCGCCTTTGAGACCCGGATGGGAGAAGTTGCTGTACACGGACTGAACGAAGCCGTGGCTCACCTCGGCGTAACGCTGTGCGTGACTCCGGTAGAAGGCCTCGGAAAAATCGGGGCTTTGACTCATTGCTGAAATGTCCTCAATCTCGAACCAGCCTGATGCGGTGTCCCGCCCGGTGCGGCGGCTGGCAGATTATCGTTGATCCATGATGCGAACCGCTTGCTCCACCGGATGGTACCCTTGAGCGGGGTCGCTGCGCCAGTATTGGTCAGGGACTAATTGGTCAGGACTCAATCTGCAGGGAGCTACATACGCAGTTCCAGTCGTGGTCTCAGCAGTCGCTCCGGTACTCCCGTTTCACGCATGAACCGGACCAGAAGCTGATGGATTGCGCTGGCATCGGTCGGGTGGGCCTCGATCACGTTTTGAGGTTGATTGGGACCGGAGTGATTAACGACAATTGGTCCTGCCCGCAATGACCCCGTTTAATCCTCAGGGAAGGGACCGGGCTTCGACCGACTTGTGATGAATTGACAACTGACTCATGTGCCCGGACTGCGCAGTGTCAGTGCGGTCTTGAGTTGCTGTCAAGCGGCAGTTGACTTACCCAGTTGGGCCACATTGCTTCAACCAATTACATGCCGGTCATTTCAGTGGATTGAAAGTGGCTCCGATAACCGTACGTTCGACCTGCGCAGGGATTCGGTTGACTGCGAAGACGGACGAGAAAATCCTGGGCTGGCGGGAAGGTCCCGGCCTTGGCAAGCGGGTGGATCGTACGTCCCGGCTCCGACTCCAGTCATGCGGTCAGGGATATAGCAGCAGGGCCGTCCTTGGTGAACGTTCAACTCCTTTGGGTTACTTTTTCAGAAACCTGGTCACGTAGTCCACATTAACCGTCGGCATGGTCAGACCAGTCTCCGAAAGAGCCTTGGCGAACCGGCTGATGTCATAAACGCTCGTATCGGCCAAGTACGGCTCGACTGATTCCAGGGACCGGACCAGCATTTTCAACTCCATGTCCTCTTCGCGTTCGGCCATGCTTTCCAATCTTGATTTCCATTCCCCCAATGGAACGCGTTGTGCTACGTATCCATGGTTTTCCATGTCGGCGAAGACGCGGTCGGCGGGAACCGGGTTCTGCTGGACCACGTTATACACCTTGCCCAAGTGCCTCGCATCGTCGGAAATGTTCGTAATGGCGGTCACCAGGAAGTCGACAGGGGTCATTTCAAAGAACCAGCCCGGCGCCAGTGGAGCGCAACCCAACCGGGCACAGGCTTTGATTATCAACGACAGGAAGTCATTCGGATTAAGTGCGCCGGTGCCGCTGTGGTGACCGATATTCCCCGGGCGGAAGATGCAGACCGGCAGTCCGCGGGATACTGCCGCCCACACGAGGCGTTCCGCCACCCACTTCGCTTGGTTGTAGCCTCCCTCCATCCGGTCGACAAAGTCGTCAATCTGGTCGTTTTCCAAGTAGGGGGCGTCGTCTCCTCCCGGGAAAACGCCGTTGGATGAAATGTATTGGACTGGTTTGGTGGTGCCGTTGCAGGCGAACTTGAGCACCTCCAGTGTCCCGCCGACGGTGTGGGGCTTGGCCGCGACATAGGGATAGGCGTAATTGACAGAGGCGGCGCAGTGAAATATCAGGTCTATTTGGTCCGCCAGTTCTCGATACTCGTCATCTCTCAGGCCAAGACCGGGTTGAGTGAGGTCTCCCGTGACTGGGATGATCCGGTCTTGCTCGAACTGACCAGCCAAGCCGTAAAACTTTAAAGTCTCCAACACCCGGTTGCCGGATCCCTCTTGCCCTGGAGCCCGGTCCCTTATGAGACAGTAAAACCGGGTGTTCTGCCCTGTGAAGCGCAGCAGTTCGTCAAGCAGGAAGGCCCCCAGGAAGCCGGTTGTCCCCGTGACCAGGACCGACGATGCTTCACTCAAGCGTGTAACCCTTGCGTTGCCATCCGGTGCAATCTCCGAATCAAGCACTGAGTCGTCGGCCAGCGAAATTCTCGATTCCATACTCGGCCCTCTACTTTCCAGGTATGCCTCTAGCTCGCTTATGGTCGGGTACTCGTAAACCTCGGCGCCATGAAGTTCAATCCCAAACACCTGTTCGATGCCGAGGGTGATTTCCAAGCCGGCCAGAGAATGGCCGCCAAGGTCAAAGAAGTTCCAGTCGTCCTCCAGAGAGTCGCTGTCAACATCCAGGGCCTCGCCCCAGAGCTCTCGCAAAGCTTGGCGGCGCTCTGGGGCCGTGGCGCGCTCCGGCAGCGGTGTTCTCTGCTTTGACATGGGTGTCCCTTCCCGAGGTGTCGGAAGGGCTTTGCGCTCCAGCTTGCCCGTCTGTTGATTGATGGGAAGCGCTTCCATTTGCACGAAATGGCTGGGTACCATGTAAAATGGCAGATAGCGCTCCAACCTGGACCGCAGGTCTTTGCTGGTCCTGCTCCTGGCGTCAATCTTCCATGTTGCCTGGGGCGCCCGGACAACGTAGGCCACGAGACGCTTGTTGGTTTCGTCTACGGTTTCAGCCAGCACCGCTGCATCCGCCACGTCGCAGTGCCTCCTGAGCGTCTCCTCGATGGCTCCCAAGTAAACGCTGTAACCCCTGATCTTGACCATCGAGTCGTTCCGGCCAATGATCACTGTCATCCCCCGCGAATCGATCTCGGCCAGGTCGCCAGTGGCGTAATACCTCTCCCCATCCCAGCAGACGAACCCCTTGGAATCCAGGTCGGGCCTCTTCAGATAGCCCCGGGCCAGGGCGCGGCCGCCGATGAACAACTCCCCGGCGCCGTGTGAGGCCAGACTGGACTCCCCCTCAGGGAGCACTCGGACCGTCACTCCGTCCATCGGCAGACCCACCGGACACACATCCATCCCTTCGAGGCGCAAGTCCGTCAAGTCGACGGTACAAACATCGTGGGTCTCGCTGATGCTGTAGGTGTTGAACACACGGGCTGAGTCGGGCAGAACGTCCCGGGCAATCGTCAGCAGGCTGGTCGGCACTACCTCGCCATTCAGCCAGACCACTCGCAGCGACGACAGCCGGGCGCGCAAGAGCTCATGGTCTGCCGAGCTCAAGACTCCCTGCAACAGGGAGGGGGTGAAGAGAATCTCGGAGATCTGGTGCTCAGAGATAAACGCGGTGAGCGCGCGGGGCAGGAACACAATATCATCTGGGATTACGTATACCGTTCCCCCCTTCAACAGCGGACGGAGGAATTCCCAGGGGAAGAAAATGTTGCCGGCAACCCGGTCTCCGACACGGTAAGAACTGAACCTGTATCTGGCGAGGTAGGACGAAATGACCGAGCCGGTGGTCAGCATCACTCCCTTTGGGTCTCCGGTAGTGCCGGAGGTGTAAGGTATGAACGCCAAACTGTCGCTGCCGGGGTTGACGCCACGGCTGTCAGCCTGGAAGCCCTTCCAGTTCTGATCGCTGTCAATGACCAATATATGCGTCCCGGTGAATTGACCCAATCTGAACGAGTACCGCTCCTTGGTGATTACCACCTTGGGTTGTGATTCAGACACCACGGCACGGAGCAAGGGTTCAGGGTAGTCAAGGGACATCGGCATAAAGGCGGCGCCGGCTTTCAGGGTCCCGATGCTTGCCACGATATACTCCGGGCAGGTCTCCATGAATATGCCCACTGGGTCATCGGTCGAGACACCGCTACACCGAAGATAGGCGCCCAGCGCATCGGTCTCCTGGTCCAGTTGAGCGTAAGATGTCGGCTCACCGCGGAAGACTATCGCCGGGCTGTCTGGAGTCTCCGCCGCTTGAGCCTTGAAGAGCTGATGCAGACTACCTGCTGTGGAATTCATTCCGCCACCTCAAACAACCCCAAAGGCATAGAGGAAAACGGCCTCATATCGACCATTATTGGAGTATAGGCTTCGATTTTACAAAACCATGACAGCAATATAAACTTAAATCTCAAAATGCGCTATCGGTTCGTCGTTAATCGTCAGACCGCCTCAAGGGTGGCCGTATGCGGTTCGATTCGCTGGACTTTTACAAAGAACACGCTCGGAGATATTCTCAGCTATCCCACGAGTTCGCCCATTCGGTATCCACCGATCCTTCCCACCCTTCCCTGAAGGGTGATACCGAGAAGGGCGATACCGACCTGCTGAATCGAGTCATTGACCTGACCCCAGGCAATCGCGGACTGGACGCCGGGTGCGGGGCCGGGGCCCGGGACGTTTACCTGCTGCACACTTGGGGGTACGACGTCTACGGGGTTGACGCGCTGGAAGAGAACATCAGCCTGGGGAAAGAACTGCACCAGGAAATCGCGGAAAAGCTTCAAGCCGCCGATCTGCGGGAGCCCCTGACTTTTGTGACAGGGTACTTTGATTCCGTCTTATGCAATGCCGTGATACAGCATTTGACCCCGGAGACTGGTCGGGATCCTCCACTTGGTCAGAATGCTGGCGACCATCGCGGCATCGTCCCCCACGGTATCGACCGAATCCAGGACCCGAGCGCCTCCATTGTTTGGCGGTAAATGTTCGACCATCAGCAGCAGGCAGTAGGTCAAGAATCCGAAGCAGACCACATTTCCGCTCAGGGATTGCACCGGATTTGAGCCATCGTCGTGCGCTGACGGCAAAATTGGCATAATGGCTGGGTTCTCCACGGGGCGCCAGGAATCAGTCCCGACGCGGCCAACTATAGGTCGCAGGTCCATCTCAACTATCGAACGTCGGGTACGGTTCATGATCGTCAAGGTTGGCGACAGCCTGGGCGAGACGTTCGGCAACTTCGTTGGCCGACTGGCCGCAACACCGGAAGTCCTGACACCGATAATCCCCGCCTGCTGCGCCAGCGTCCTGATTGTCCACCCGATACTGCGAGACCGTGATCACGCTGCGATGCTGACAATGGTCAAAGATGGCAGCTGGTTTAGGCTTGCTCATCGGCATCCTCCCAGCGTGGCATTCTACCGTGCGAGGCCCGGCGCAGATACCTTGAAGCAAAACGAAGAAGCAAAACGAATTACGCACCGCCGCCGGACAGTGTTCGGAGAGATGGAGAAGGCCTCGGGTAGTGAGACAGTGGAGCGGCAGCCTTGGAGTGGGTTTACGGGCGTTCCAGGAATTCCATGCCCACTTCACCCAGCCTTTGCGGTAAGCAGTGGCGAGAGCAGCCCGACACAATCTACCTGGGTCCACCGCAGTCTGCCATCATCAAGCAGCCTTGATCGCGAGAGGGCGGTACTGTAGCGAGTGGCCGTCTGGGGCCCTCTATCAACGATGGCAGCCGTCAGCCGGCCGATGACGAAGGCCATGGCGCTTGTCCCATTTGGACGCCGGAACGCGGTTCATCGCCGCCGATAGCATTCGCAACTTGGGGCAGGAAGATCGGGCCGCAGTAATACCGAACCGGAAACCTCTGACAAGCGACTTCACGTAGCGGCGATTGGGCGAACCACGATTAGTATCAATAAGGCCAGGGTGAAGGTTTGAGGTTGGTCCATGTGGTGACCCAAGTTGATCCGTCTTATGATGCTTGACGTCAGGCGTTAATTCTCCCTAGACTGGCAATGTAATGACCTAGGGCTACCGGGATCGACGAACCGCAGCGTTCGCCACCGGGGAATATGCCCCCCCGTTTCAGGGTTTTGAGGATCAGGGGGCGCGCCGGCTTTCGATTTTGAACGCCGCCCGATCGGTGGACACTCTGAGGGCATTGCGCGGCAATCGACGGGAAATCCTGCGCGGCGACCGGGCCGGACAGTACTCCATAAGGATCAATCGTCAGTGGCGCAGCTGTTTCGGTTGGCTTGAGGGCCAGGCCGGACCGTCGGACGTTGAGATTGTGGACTATCAATGAGGGGGCGCTGGCGACAATGTTGAAACGAGCCGTACATCCTGGGGATGTTTTGAGGGATGAACTGGCGGAGAGAGGAGTATCGCCGGCGAGTTTCGCCAGGCAGATTGACGTGCCAGCCAATCGCATCAGCCAAATTCTGTCCGGCAAGCGTGCGGTGACCGGAGACAGCGCCCTTAGGTTTGGCCATTGGTTTGGCATGGATACCCAGTTCTGGCTGAACTTGCAAGCGCAGTACGAGTTGGCGGTCGCGGAACGGGTGGTGGGAGCAAAGATACGTGCCCTGCCCACCGCTGCCGGCGGCGAGTAGAGTGCAGACGCGCACGGACGAGGCCACGTTTCGGCTTCCATGGTGTGCCAAAGCGTCCGACGGCGCGCTGGGCATCCCGTATGGGAATCGGAATAGCGACTGTCATTGACACGGGTCGGTGTCGGGAACGCCGGACGGATCCGGGAGTTGACGGATGATCATACTGCACGGGGGTTGGCAAGACGGATGTATCTTGCTGTGGGCGGAGCAGTCTCCGGACGAACTGCGCCCCGAAGGAACCGGTGATCCGGCGGGCAATGAGCATCCCTACTGCGCCGACCCCGGAGAGTTGGTCAACGTTCTGGCCAGTGCCGTGCCCGGTTTCCGCGCGGACTCGGGCGAAGCCGTCTCCGCCACCGCGTGGCTGCCCAGCAGGGGCGGCAGCCCCCTGCCGTCCAGCGCTCTGGTGGCGGACCCGCCCAGATCCAGGGCCCGGCCCAGGCTGATGCCCTGGTCCGTGCCGGCATACCGAGTGTCTCCGGCGGACGCCATCCCCATATTTCAGGCTGGCGAGGGGCAGGGGATGTTGACCACCGGCGTCGGCATCGGAGTGGACCTGGCCTATTGGAGCCGGGCGGTGCGCTTCGGGGCGGCGCTGGTGGCTCGGCAGCAGTTCCTGCCGGGGACAATCCACGACGCCGACGGCGCTCGCGCCACCTGGGCGCCGCTGTTCATCGGAGCCGACGCCGAGCGACTGGCTCGGTTGAGCCAGCGTATGCCCGCGTCGGCCCGGGCGCTGTCGGGACCAGACGCCGGCCAACCGCCCGACCAGCCGGCGGCCACCGTCCTCAGGACCTTCGTCGCCGCGGTCGCGGACCGCCTGGTCAGAAATGGCAACGGCGCTCCGGAGGTGACTGCACCCAAAGGCCGCCGCAAAAAGTTGGCCTTCGACAGCGTACACGACGCCTGGCTGCATGGCCTGAAATCAGTCGACGGAGCGGTTCACGGCGCTCCGGAGGAACTGGGGCAGCTGCGGGCGCAGGTAGGAGAATGGCAGCGACCCATTGCCCTGACGGCCAGCGCGCCGTTTCGGGTCTGCTTCCGGCTTGAAGAACCGCCGGAGCCAGCCGGCGACGAACCCGACGTTGCGCCAACGCAGCGCGATGGGTGGTATCTGCGCTACCTGCTGCAATCCCACGAAGACCGCAGCTTGCTGCTGCCCGCCAGCGCGGTCTGGAAAACCGGCGGCCAGCGGGTCCGTGAGCTGGAACGGGACGGCTTCAATCCGCGTGAGTTCCTGCTGGCGTCCCTGGGTCAGGCCAGCGGCATCTGCGCCGGCGTGGCCGACAGCCTGCACCGAAAACGGCCCGCGGGCCGGAAGCTGGACGCCGCCATGGCGTACCAATTCCTGACCGGGGAATCCATTGCATTGGAAGAAGCCGGCTACGGCATCATCCTGCCGGCGTGGTGGACCCGCCGGGGAACCAAGGCCAGACCAACCATCAGGGCCAACGTGAAGACTCCGCAGATGCAGGGCGGGGGCGGCGTGTCATTGGCCACCATGCTGGAGTTGAACCTTGAGGTGGCGTTGGGGGACCAGGTCATGACCGCCCGGGAACTCGAGGCGCTGGCCCAGCTGAAAACGCCGCTGGTGAGATTGCGCGGCCAATGGGTGGAACTCAACGCCAGCGAGATCCGGGCGGCGCTGGATTTCTGGAGCCGGAAGGACGAGATCACGCTGAAGGACGTTATCCGGCTGGCGGTGGGCGCCGGGGAGACGCCGGGCGGGTTGGATGTGGACGGCGTGGCGGCCAGCGGCTGGGTGAACGACCTGCTGGGGCAGCTCACCGGACGGGCCGAGTTCCAGGAACTGGAAACCCCCGAAGGGTTCTGCGGGACGCTGCGTCCCTACCAGCAGCGGGGCTATTCCTGGCTGGCCTTCCTGCGGCGCTGGGGGCTGGGCGCCTGCCTGGCCGACGACATGGGCCTGGGCAAAACGGTCCAGACCCTGGCTGCCATCCAGCAGGACCGCCGGGAAGGTGTGGAGGGACCGGCGCTGCTGGTCTGCCCGACCTCGGTGCTCAACAACTGGCGCAAGGAGGCCGCCCGGTTCACGCCCGACCTGCCGCTGATGGTGCATCACGGTCCGGGCCGCCGGCGGGACGCCGAATTCATTGAGGCGGCCCATCAGCACGCCATCGTCGTGGTCAGCTACGGGTTGCTGGCGCGGGACGTCCGGTTCATGGCCGAGGTGCCGTGGCGGGGTATCGTGCTGGACGAGGCCCAGAACATCAAGAACCCGGCCACCCGGCAGGCCCGAGCCGCCCGGTCGCTGGGCGCCGACTACCGGGTAGCCCTGACCGGCACGCCCGTGGAGAACCACGTGGGCGACCTGTGGTCGGTGATGCAGTTCCTGAACCCGGGCCTGCTGGGAACGGAGGGTGAGTTCAAGCGCAACTACTTCATACCCATCCAGGCCGAAGGGGACGAGGGCGCGGCCCAGCGGCTGCAGCGGGCTACCGGCCCCTTCATCCTGCGGCGGCTCAAAACCGACCGGGCCATCATCACCGACCTGCCGGAAAAGGTGGAAACCAAGGAGTTCTGCCCCCTGACCCGAGAACAAGCCACTCTGTACGAGGCGGTGCTGCGGGAAGCCGAGCAGGCTTTGGAAGAGGCCGAAGGCATCGGGCGCCGGGGCGCGATACTGGGCACGCTGACCAAGTTGAAGCAGGTTTGCAACCACCCCCGGCAGCTGCTGGGAGACAACTCCGCCATCGGGGGACGCTCGGGCAAACTGGCGCGTCTGCAGGATATGCTGGAGGAAATCATCGCGGTGGGCGACCGCGCCCTGATATTCAGCCAGTTTGCCGAGATGGGCGGCATCCTGCAACGGCACATCCAGGACACCTTTGGCAAAGAGGCGCTGTTCCTGCACGGTGGGGTCTCCCGGCGTCAGCGGGACCGGATGGTGGAGCGGTTCCAGGACACCAGGAACGGGCCGCCCGTGTTCATCCTGTCGCTCCGGGCCGGCGGCACCGGGCTGAACCTGACGGCGGCCAACCACGTCTTTCACTACGACCGCTGGTGGAACCCCGCCGTGGAGAACCAGGCCACGGACCGCGCCTTCCGCATCGGTCAGACCAGCAACGTCCAAGTGCACAAGTTCATGTGCGCCGGCACACTGGAGGAGCGGATAGATCTGATGATTGAGGCCAAGCAGGCCAACGCCGAACGGGTGGTTGGGACCGGCGAAGGCTGGCTGACCGAGCTGTCCAACGCCGAGTTGCGAGACGTCCTGAGCCTGAGCTCGGAAGCGGCCGTCGCCTGAAACCAGTGGGGATAAACACCTTAGCCCGCGCATTACAGGACTGAACGCCATGGTCTATTACGATTACGAGTACACCCGTCCCCGGGAAGCCAAGGGCGGCATCCGGGCGCAATCAAAGCGGGGCGACTTCGGCGCCAGCTGGTGGGCCAAGCGCTGGGTGCAGGCGCTGGAGAACTTCAGCCTGGGGTCCAGGCTCGCCCGGGGCCGGTCCTACGCCCGCCGGGGGCAGGTGGTGTCCATCGATGTTGGGCCGGGGGAAGTGGCGGCCAGCGTCCAGGGCTCCCGAAAGCGGCCCTACCGGGTCAGCATCGGGGTTGCCACGCTGCAAGGCCCAGATTGGCAGAGGCTCCAGGCTGCCCTGGCCGAGCGGCCGGTATTCGCTGCCAGCCTGCTGGCGGGTCGGATGCCGGAGAACATCGAGGAGGTGTTCGTCGATGCCGGATTGTCCCTGTTTCCGGCGCGGGAAAGCGACCTGGAGACGGACTGCTCCTGTCCTGACTACGCCAACCCGTGCAAGCACATCGCAGCCGTGTACCTGCTGCTGGGGGAGGAATTCGACCGGGACCCGTTCCTCATTTTCAGGATGCGGGGCATCGAACGGGACGAGCTTTTAGGACCCGACCTGCGGAAGTCCATCGAGGCCAGCGCCTGGATGTCCCCGACGCTGGCGCCGGAGCCGCTGCCTGCCGACCCCGACGCGTTCTGGAGCCAACCCGAATGGGACGACAATGACGACGACCTCATCGGGCCGGCCCGCGTGCCTGAGGAGACGGCTTCGCTGCCCAGGCAGTTGGGCCGCTTCCCGTTCTGGCAGGGTGGGGAAGAGTTCCTGCCGGCGCTGGAGGCCATCTACGCCCGGGCTTCGCAGGTTGGGTTGGACCTGTACCTCGGCGCGGAATGACCCGCGCTATCGCCCAGCAGAGGCCTGGATGACTGCCCATCTGGACCGGCAAGGATAATCTTCGCTACCGGCAGGACTTATTGT
This sequence comes from Dehalococcoidia bacterium, assembly GCA_965220105.1. Lineage (GTDB taxonomy): Bacteria > Chloroflexota > Dehalococcoidia > Lucifugimonadales > UBA3495 > Bin87. The sequence goes on from OZ244811.1 coordinate 3,014,375, forward strand.
CGTTAATCAGATGTACAACGCGGCACTTGGCGGAAGTTCCAAGACCTGCCGATCACGCAGGCAAGGGCAGCGCCACCGGAACCTGAAACGGCAAAACTGGTGAAATAGTTGGCCCAAATTCTGGCCATCGGACGCAAGCTCCAGACCTTCCGTGCGCTGCGGCACCGCGATTTCCGCTGGTTCTGGATCGGCGCCAACGCCCAGGCGTGGGCCAGGGGAATGCAGTTCCTCATCCTGGGCTGGTTGGTCTTGGAACTGACCGATTCCGCCTCCCGCATGGGTTTCATGATTTTCCTCTACGGGATGCCCACCCTGGGGTTCGTGCTGTTCGGAGGCATCTTCGCCGACCGGTTCGACCGGCGCGGACTGCTGATGTTGACCCAGGCCCTGGTGGGCCTCCTGGTCCTTGGACTGGCCGTGCTGGAGACCGCCGGGCTGGTTGCCCTGTGGCACATCTACGCGGCGGCTTTCGTCCTCGGCGCCCTCCAAGCCATCAACACCCCGACCCGACTGGCCATCGTCCGCGACTTGGTGGACCGCGACGACCTGATGAACGCCGTCGTCCTGAACTCGGCGGTAATGAACTCGGGACGGATCCTGGGTCCGGCACTGGCCGGAGGCGTCATCGAACTGGCTGGAATAACCCCGGCGCTATACCTGGCCGCCGGCGGTTTTGGCGTTGGCACGGTAACGCTGCTCATGGTCCGGCGGGCGCCACTGCCGGCCCGGGATCCGCGCTCGACCATCCTGTCCGAACTGTGGGGCGGACTGCGGTATAGCTGGTCGAACCCGGTCACTTTCACCGTCATCGGCATTGGGTTCGCCTTCGGCTTCTTCGCCATGCCCTATGCCCAGTTGCTGCCCGCCTTCGCCAAACTGGTGCTGGACACCGGCGCCGGCGGAGCCGGGCTGCTGATGACCGGGGCGGGCATTGGGTCCCTGTCCGGCACGGTCATCATGGCGTCGTTGGGCAACACGCCCCACAAGAACCGCCTGCTGCTGGCCTGCATCTTCCTGTTCGGCATATCCCTTTTCTTCCTGGCCTGGTCCCCTTGGTTCTGGCTGTCCTGGGCGATATTGTATCTGGTCGGGATGGGCAGCATCGTGCCAATGGGGACGACCGTGTTACAACTCTCCGTGCCAGCGGAGTTTCAGGGCAGAGTGATGAGCGTCTGGTACATTTCCGCCGCGTTCATGTTCATCGGCTCCTATCCCATGACGCTGGTTGCAGAGTACATAAGCTGGACCGCGGCCTTCTCGGGCGGAGCCGCTATTTACCTGACGGTCGCGTTCGTGCTGGGGGTCTGGCGACCGACACTGCGCCGCCTGCGGGTGTAGCTCGGAGCGCGGTCCCCGGTTGCCCGTCGTAATGAACCGCCGCAACGACGAATACGACGCTCGGCGGCCTATAAACGACAGCAATTCGTGAATACGGGTCGTCTGCGAACGGTCGCCGGTGCGCCACTGGTCCCGCGTCAAGCATTCTTGCCGGTTTGGCGTTTATCATTTTCACCGGTTCCCACGAATCATGGGCCGATGAGCCGTGGCTACGGCTCCCCGAAACATTTCACGGCGTTGTCCCACAGGATCTTCGGCAGCAGGTCTTTGTCCAGGGCAACCCAATCCAACACCAAGTCAACCGAGCTCGGAAACCGGGTCTCCGGGTGGGGGTAGTCGGAGCTGTACATCAGCAGATGGCTGCCCATCATGTCGGACACCATCCTGACCATCTCCGGCCCTTCGTGAAGCACTATGGAGGCAAAGAACCTGCCGCCGGTCATATACTCGGTGACGGTGTGCTTCAACTCCGGCACGTAGCCCATGTATTCCACCTGGTCCTGCATTCGGGCGGTCCAGAAGGGCAGCCAGCCGAACCCGGACTCCAGGATGGAGAACCGGATGGAAGGGTAGCGGTCCATGATTCCGGCCCCCACGAAAGAAGCCACCGCTCTCATGGCTCCCCATGGGTGGGAGGCGGTGCGGCCCAGGAAGGGGTTCTGCCAGAGGTCCCTGTACCCGGGATACCCGCCGGAAAACGAGTGATGGACTACGCACAAGCCCTCTTCCTCCACCGCGGCCCAGACCGGCTCCAGCGACGGGTGATCCAGCGGGAAGTCCAGGGGCAAGTTCAGCCAGATCCCCACGGCCCAGGATGACCTGCCCCAAGTTTTGATCTCCTGCACCGAGTCCTCGATGAACCTGGCGTCCAGGGTCAACAGGGCCTTGAGGCGGTGCGGTGAGGTCCCGCAGAAGTCGTTCAGGAACCGGTGGTTCGCCCGCATGAACTCGGCATCCACACCCGGATCGTCGTGGCCTCGGGGCACTCCGGGCACCATCAGTTGGACATCCACGCCCTCTTCGTCCATGTCCCTCAACCGGCTCTCGGCGACCCATTCGCCGTCGGCAGTGGGTAGCTTGGAACCCATGAACTTCTGAGTCCGCCGTTCCGCGTTGGGCTGAGGAGCGGCTTCGCCAAGGGTTCGGGGTGCGTCCGATCCCCAACCGCCTCCGGAGCCACCCAGGTTATAACGGTGGGAGTAGGGAGGCTCCAGAACGGCTCCCGCAGAGGTCCTTCTGATGGGCGTCTTGTATTTGTCCAACTCCGGCACGAGTGCCTTGACGGAGGAAGCCAGGTAGGGCTCAAGCTCTTCCGCCGAAGCGGTTACATGGGTATCTGAGTCGTACACCTTGAATCCGTTTCGCATAACCTTACTCCTCTTCCCATACTTTGGACGAACGTAGTTTGACCGCATTCTAGCCGAAATACAGGAACAAAACGTGGGGTTTGTCCATCCTGTGATGCAGCGCGCATCTGGGTCGAGCCCGATCCCAGGCTACGGTCATGTATATTATGAAAAACGGCAGACGGTACAGTTTCCCGGAACGTCGACAGCCGCAAACCGGCGATCGAGCCGCCCACTTGGTCCACTTTACCGCCGCGCCTTTCACAATTACAGCTGCAAGCCCCCCACGGCAGGTGAATCGGAGTCAGACAGGAAGCATCAGCCGCCTTTTTCTACATATAAGCGCACCGACCTAAATAAGCGCAACAAGCTAACGAAGACTACGCCGGCGGTATTTGGGCTTTGGTAGATGTCGACCTTTCCGAGCTTTCGGCCAAGCCGGTGCAGGTTAATATCGTCATGCCGGCGCCAATACTGGCTATGGTTGACGAAGTCGCCGGGCGGGAAGGAGAGTTGCGGGCGGCGATGCTCACCCGTGCAATGCTTTGCTACGTGGAGCTGCTGGCGCTAGCGTAGCCCGGATTGGACGCTAAAAAGGCCCAGCGGCATGATTCAGGGGCGCACATTGTGCGCCCCTGTAATCTCATAATACGTGGGCGGTCGCGAAGGCTAACCGGCGCTGATGCCCAACTCGGTCTGCAAGTCTCGGATGGTCTCGGCGCGGCTGCGGGTGGGGACACGCTGGCGCATACCTATTGGCTCGTTCTCTATCTCCGGCACAACTTTGATGGCGACGAATACCGGGCCGGTATCCTGCATTATTTGCTCCACATTGGTGGCAAACTCTTCCAGGTCGTCGAAGCTGTAGGCAGAGGAATAACCGGCTTCTTTGGCTACACCGGCGTAGTTAATCTCTTGCGCGTTGGGAACCGGCTGCCCTCCAGTGGTAGCGTAGCACTCATTGTCCAACAAAATGTGGCAGAAGTTTTTCGGCTGCTTGCCGGCGATAGTAGCCAGTATCCCCAGGTTCATCAGCAGCGCGCCTTCGGAATCGAACAGCACCACCTTTTCATCGGGCAGTCCCAAGGCCAGTCCCAGGGCCGCCGAAGTGGTCTGGCCCATTGCGCCTCCCAGGTTAATGTCCCGGTTCTCGTTGGTGCTGAATTCCCGCCAGTGCCGACCGGAAGTGCCGGTGGGAATCACGATGGCATCGCCCCGGTACTCTTGGAATACTCGGAATACCTCTTCGGAATGAATCATTCTTTGCCTCCGTTACGTGGATCTCTCTTGCTCCATACCCCGCCCAGCCCAGGATGACGTACCGCACGTGGTAGGGGCGCCGACGGAGCAATAATTTTTGGCGAAGGGTTATCCGTCTAGCGGTTGAACCCGTGGTATTCGTCGCCCACCAGAATAGCAACTGGCCGCTTGGTGGTCCGGGCCTCCTCGAAGGCCACTGAGATGCGCGAACTGTCGGCATCCTGCTCCACCAGGTAGTAGTTGATGCGATAGGCGTTCAGGAACGGCTCGGTATAGCGGGCCACCGAGTCGGTTATAACGCCGTGGCGGTTCCAGCCACGATAGCCCACCACCATTACCAGCGGGAACCCGGAGTCCAGGGCCATACCCCGGATGGAGTCGCCCGATTCCATCATGCCCGTGTTCTGAATCAGGCACACCGGGGTCTTGCCGCCGATTAGCAGCCCCAGGGCGATGGCGAAGGTCTCACCTTCCCGGGAGGCCGGGACGATTTCCAGCCAGGGCTCCTCCTTCATCAACTCGTACAGGTAGTTGGTCTCGCTGTCAGGAATCGTCACCACATGGGTGACACCGTTCTTCTGGAACTCCTCGATCAGAGTTTCCGGGCTCAGCACCGCTGCCTGCTGTTCAACCATGAAAATCCTCCCCACGTATGCTGTGAACCTGGCAGTCACGGTTTCCGTTGCCTGGGCAAAGACCCGCTACTGCTGTGAATCCTGCCCATTATAGTAACCCACACCGAGAGGGTCAATTTTGGGATGCCAGGCGAGATAGTGAAAGGCCTTGTCGCCACGGATGTGATGTCGCCATGTTCCGACGCCGGCGGTTGACCGCTCATACCCGCAGTGTTAGCCTGCGTTTCATCCACGAAGCCAATTTTTTTAGCCAATCAGGGGGAGGGTCCAAACATCGCAGGAGCACTGAAACACATTCGGGTAATTGACTTCGGGCAGTATATTTCCGGGCCCCTGGCAGGAATGTTGCTGGCGGATCAGGGCGCCGACGTTATCCGGGTTGACCCGCCCGGCGGACCCCGCTGGAAGACCCCGGCCAACTCCACGTGGAACCGAGGCAAGCGGAGCATCACCCTGGACCTCAAGCGGGCGGATGACTCGGCCATTGCCCGGTCCCTCATACAGAGCGCCGATGTGGTGGTCGAGAACTTCCGGCCCGGGACCATGGACCGGTTGACGCTGGGACCCGAGGAAATGACTCGGGCCAACTCCCGCCTGGTTTACTGCTCCATTCCGGGATTTGCGTCGGACGATCCCAGGGCGGCCATGCCGGCCTACGAAGGAGTCGTGGGAGCGGCGTCGGCCACCTTCCGCCCGCCCAACGCCGATAGCCCGCGTCCGGTCTACACGGCCATTCCCATCGCCTCGGTTTATGGGGCCTTTCAGTCGGTGGTGGCCATCGTCGTCGCCCTGAACGCCCGGGAGCGCGATGGCGTGGGGCAACGAATTGAAGTCCCCCTTTTTGACAGCATGTTCCAGTCCCTGGGGCGTTTCGGAGTGCGGGTGCACAACGCTCCGCCGGCGATTCCGACGCTGCAAGAGTTGTGGGGCGGCATCTTCCAGTGCAGCGACGGCCAGTACGTGCGATTCGGCGGCTCCGGCAACCAGAACTTCCGGCCATTCGTTGAAGCCGCCGGGATTACATCGTGGGATGACGAGGGGCTTACCGACTTCGACCGCCCCCTGGACGTCCCCCAATTCCGCGCCGAAGCCCAGCAGCGGATTCAGGACCTCTTCCTGACTCGTACTGCACAGGAATGGGAAGACCTGATCGCCGGGGCGGGCAGCGAGGGGGCGGTCTGCCGCACCAGCGCCGAGTGGTTTGACCATCCCCACGCCCGGGCCTCCCAGATGGTGGTGGAGGTTGACGACCCCACCTACGGCAAGATGCTACAGCCGGGAATCAACGCCCGGCTGTCTTTGACACCGGGCAGGGTGCGCGGCCCGGCGCCCACGCTCGACCAGCATCGGGGAGAAATTCTCGCGGAGTTGAGGCCACGCCCCGCTTCCGAGGCGCCGGCGCACCAGGACGCCATGAGTTCCGCCCTTGACGGGGTGAAGGTGCTGGACCTGTGCATAATCCTGGCCGGCCCGACCATGGGCCGGACGCTGGCCGAGTACGGGGCCAATGTAATCAAGATAGATAACCCCAGCCGCGGCTCCACCGTGGCCCGCCATAACGACATCAACCGGGGCAAGCGCAGTATCCTGTTGGACCTGAAATCTGAAGAGGGGCGCGACGTTTTCTGGAAGTTGCTGGAGGATGCCGACGTGGTGGCCCAGAACTATCGCGCCGGCAGCCTGGAGAGGCTGGGCCTGGGATACGAAGAGGTGAGAAAGCGCAAGCCCGACATAATCTACGCTTCATTGAACGCTTACGGGCACATCGGCCCCTGGGCGGAGCGCCCCGGTCACGAGGGGTTTGCCCAGGCCACTGCCGGGATGACCCGTCGCTTCGGCGGTGATGGTATGCCCGAGTCGCAGCCCAACCCGGTGAACGACTACGGCACGGGTTTTATGGGCGCCTACGGGGTGGCCCTGGCCCTGCTGCACCGGCAGCGCACCGGAGAGGGCCAGCACATAGACTCAGCCCTGGCCTACACGGCCATGACGCTGCAATCGCCCTTCATGCAGCTTTACGAGGGCAAGCAGTGGAACGAGACCAGCGGGCAGGACGCCCTGGGAACCGGCCCGTTGCATCGGGCCTACCAGGCCAGTGACGGCTGGTTCTTTATTGGAGCTCCGGCATTGGCCCTGGCAAGGTTGTCAGGCTTGGAGGGACTGTCCGGAATAGACTCCCTTCGGGGAGATGCCCTGGCGTCGTCGCTGGAAGAGCGGTTCCAGGGGAACAGCGTGGCGTTCTGGGTGGAGCGTCTGGCCGCTGCCGGTATCGGCGCGCAGCGGGTCGTCACCAACGTCAGGGAGCTGATGACCGACCCCTGGGTGGAGTCCGTGGGACTTAGCATTACCCGGGAGCACGACGAGTTGGGAACGGTGACTACCTGCGGTCCCGCGCCGCGACTGTCGCGCACCCCGGTGCGCCCGGGCATACCCGCCCCCAAGCCTGGTTCCCACGCCCGGGAGATTCTGGAAGAACATGGCATGGGGAGCCGTTACCAAACCCTGCTGGATTCGGGAGTGATACTGACTGATGGTGTGGCGGCGGGGTAGGATTCTTGCCTTGGCAACGATTTTGAGCCGCACATAGGTACGTGCGGCGCAAGTCATTTCACCGCTGCCGGATGCCGGGATACGATGCTCCCAGTAAGGTCCTGGCTTTGTGTATACGGGCGCACCGCCCAAGCTACTGTATCCCCTCGAGGCCTCGTGGCTCCTACCCCTTGAAGTGGCTGGTCACGGGTTGGTGGCCGGCGTATTCCGAGTAGGGTTCCTCGCGGTATAAGGCCATGTCCTTCATCACCGGAATGTCCTGGATGGAGTGTCAAGGGCGGTGTCGATGACCAGCGAAAAGGTCTGACCTAACTGGCCCATTCTATCTCCGCCGATGCCGTCGCCGCAGTAGATCGTCGGTCCGAAGGCGAAGCCGGTTGACGGAGTAGGGGCCGCTGGATACACTCGGCGCAATGTGCCGAATGTGGGCGGTTCCGAAGCCGACCGGGGTCTGTTCCGGGGTCGGTTGAAGGACAGGAGGAAGCGGGATGCCAAGAATTAAGCATGTTGCCATAAGGACGGCGGACCCGGTCAGGACGGCGGCTTTCTACATAGACATCACCGAGTCGGGCTGGATCGGCAGCTAGTGGCGATGCGGCGGATACTCCTTGGGGACAACGTACCCGTGGGTGGTGACACAGGACGGCCAGCGTGGTAGAGGCAGCCGTCACCCGGGGCGAACTGCTGGCGCTGGCCCGGGAACTCACCCCGCTGGTACGGGAGCGGGCCGAGGACAATGAAAAGCAGCGGCGGGTTTCTTCCGACGTTGTTGACGCCCTGGTGTCCAGCGGGCTGATTCGAGCGGCGCAGCCGGAGCGGTTCGGAGGGATGGGGCTGGACTTCGACGTTACCTTCGGCGTGGGGATGGAGCTGGCGCGGGCGGGCGCGTCCACCGGGTGGTGTTACGCCATCTGGTCCAGCCACAACTGGCTGGTGGGAATGTTCCCGGAGCAAGCGCGGGAGGAGTATTGGGCGGAGTCGCCGGACACGTTGTCGTCAACATCCTTTAATCCGGCGGGCGGACCGGTCGACGCGGCGGAAGGGGGATACCGGGTTTCGGGGCGGTGGGACTTTTCCAGCGGGTGCGATCCGGCGACGTGGGTCATGCTAATAGGCAACGCGCCGGAGGAGCCAGTGCTGATGCTGCCCAGGACCGATTACCGGATTGACGATACCTGGTTCGTGGTCGGGCTGCGGGGGTTGGGGAGCAAGGACATCGTGGTGGACGGGGCGTTCGTGCCACGCCACCGAGCGCAGGTACCAGTCCTATATCGCCAAGCTGAGCGTTCAAGCCATTGACCTGGTGTTCGAAGCATCCGGCGGCAGGGCCCTGTTCGAGTCCCATCCCCGGCAGCGGTACCGGGACGTTTACGCCGCGTCCCACCACGTATCGCTGGCGTGGGACTGCCCCCGCCATGCGTCTCACTGGTATACAACAGCCAGCTTTCGGGGTCGAGCAATGACCAACGTTTCCGTCTGGCGGACGAGGCTGGCCCACGCCCTGCCCTTCTACTACGGCTGGGTGATCGCGGGGAACGGGGTGGCGGTTAGCCTGTCCACCCGGACCGTGATGGCGGTGGCGACCCTTTCCGTGTTCGTTGTTCCGATGACCCAATCCATGGGTTGGTCGGTGGGGATGTTCTCCGGGGCGGTCAGCCTGGGAGGGCTGGTCGCGGTCTTCGTTTCGCCCATCGTAGGGAGATGGCTGGACAAGTACGGGGCGGGAGTCATCCTGGGGACGGGTTCATTTGCCACGGGGGCGCTGGCGATTGGGCTGGCCTTCGTTACCCATCCGCTGGCCTTCTATTTCCTGTTCGTTCCGGGGCGGATGATCTTCACCGGGCCGATGGAGATGGGGCTGCCCACGGCCATCAGCAACTGGTTCATCCGGCGGCGTCCGATGGGGCTGGCCGTGGACCACATCGCCAAGGGGGCTGGCCTGGCCATCGTGCCCTGGGCAATGCAGCTGATCATCACAGGGTTTGACTGGCGAACGGCCTGGGTCACCCTGGGGATTCTGACGTTTGCGCTGGGGGTTGTTCCGTCCCTGTTGCTAGTGGCACGGCGGCCCGAGGATATGGGGCTGGAACCTGACCCGGTACCGGCGCGGGAAGACTCAGCCAACCAGGATTCCGAGGCTGCCAAAGGTTCCGGCAACTTGGGTAGCTTCGCCGAGACCAACTTCACCGTGGGGCAGGCGCTGCGAACGCGGGCGTTCTGGGTCCTGGCGATCTTTTCCGGTGCTGGGATGATGGTCCAGGCGGGCGTGAGCCTGCACCAGGTCTCCCACTACATCAGCCAGGGAATTGACCCGCGGTTCGCCGCGATGAGCGCGAGCACATTCGCCCTGGCCCAAATGCCGGCGAGCCTCTTCTGGGCGGCCCTGGCGCGGCGGATGCCCATCCGGTTCCTGATGATGGGAGCGGCGTTCGTGGTGGCGCTGGCCACGGCGGGGACGGTGATGAGCGACTGGCTGCTGCCGGAGATAATCTCGGCAGCGGGGGTCGGGTTCGGCGTGGCGGGTCTGCAACTGCTGATACGGCTGGTGTGGGCGGACTACTACGGGCGGCAGAACCTGGGGACAATCCGGGGGCTGACGATGTCGGTGCAGGTGGGCGGACAGGCGCTGGGGCCGGTAATCGCCGGGTTCATGTTCGACTATTTCGACAGCTACCGGATTCCGTTTACGTTTTTCGCCGTGGCAGTGTTCCTGGCGGGGATCATGGCGCTGGCGGCCAAACCGCCACAGGCTCCGACCCCGGCGCCTCCGAGGGAACCAGCGGGGGTTTCGGGTCAATCCAACCGGCAACCTCCGATTCCGGGAGGTTGACTATACCCCGAGCTACCGCACTACTGTCCCCGTACAAACCCCGGTAACTGGAGCCAGTTTTTTTCGTCCAAACCACCGGTCACGAAGCCGCCGGCGAAGTTTGTCCCTCCCCAGGCAGGGATTCTTCCCAGTTGGGGATGAGGATGCGGGAGGATGATTCCAGCAACAGGATGAAGACGACTCCGGCGAGACTGGCGGCAATGGAGATGGTCCAGGCGAGGTCGTAAGAGCCTCCCCCGACGTCGATGAAGCCAAGGAACCGCACCGGAGCTTCGCCATTGCGGAAGTCGTAGATCACGCCGCCGACGAGTCCTCCGACGGCCATTCCGAAGCCGGAGCCGAGCTGCTGGAATCCAAAAATTGACCGCACCGGGCCCATGCCATAGTACTGGCGGTTGGCGATGAGGAAGGCGGACATTTCCCCGCCGAAGCCGATGCCGAAGAGGACGGCGAAGAAGTAGAACTCCCATGCGCTCTGGACCCAGAAGAGCATTATGACCGTAACGCCCTGCAAGAAGTAGGGCAGGATCATCATTACTTTGGCGCCCCAGCGGTCGGCAAGGATGGGAATGAACAGGCGGCTGCTGACGCTGGCCATGGTGTAGATGGTGACGATCCAAGCTGCCGCCGCGAGGGACAATCCTTGTTCGGTGGCGAAGAAGACGACGTGCCAGATGACGATGGCGTGGCCCATGCAGCCGAGGAAGTGGATGAAGGGGAGGTTCCAGAAGGCCCGGGTCCGGCGGGCATGCTGCAGGAAGACCTTGCTGCGCAACCTGGCGGTTTCGGCATTGAACGGTACAGGCGCCGGGTCGCCGTCGGTGGCTCCCAGGGGCTTCATCCCGCGGTCGGCGGGGTCGCTGTGGAAGAAGAACAACAGGGAGAACAGGATTACTCCACCCACGGCGGCGATTATCCAGAACCCGACTTGCCATCCGGTCAGGGCCACCAGCAGCGCCAGGGCCGGGGCAGTAACTGATGCCCCCATGCCTCCGATGGACTGCTGGATACCGACGGCGACGCCGAGCTTCTTCTTGAACCAGGCGGCGACGGTGGTGGGGATGTTGACGCTGAAGAGGGCCTGGGCCAATCCCAACAAAAGGCTGTAATAGAGGTAAAGCTGCCAGATTTGGTCCACGGTGCTGAGGAGCAGCATCCCGGCCACGTAGATGGTGGCCGCAACAAACAGGGACGCGCGCGCTCCGTAGCGGTCGCCGACCCATCCGGAGACAGGAGAAAGGAGGGCGCTGGCGACGCTGCGGAAGACCTGAGCGAGGACGATGGCGGTGACGCCCCAGGCGAAGTCGGTCTGGAGGACGACGAGGATGACGGCGAAGGCCTGGCTGACGAAATTGGCGGTGACCCGGAGCATGGTGCCCATTCCGACCACGAGCCAGGCGTAATGGTACTGCTCCCGCAAGTAGTTCATCCGGTCCGACAAGTCAATATTCAAACCGAATCACTCTCCATTACCAGGAATCAGGATGGGTCGTTGTGCGCCGGGCCGGAAGTCGTCGGGAAGGCGGGGCGCAAAACCAGCCATCCGCAATTGGGGCATTGTAACCACGCCAGGGTCGGGTGGCAACTTGACGTAACCGAGGAGAGCGGCGCCGAAGTGTCTAACCGGAGAAAAGCGGACATTCGCGCGTAGGGAGAACGGCGCTTGGTCCGAGATTGCCCGGTTATTTTCCGTGCTTTTCCGCCTAGCAAAGTCCTCGGAGGTGGTGTAAGAGTTATCAGGTGGCATGAAACTGGCCATCGCGTCATCCTTGTGGGAAGAGCTACGAAGCCGAACAAGGAGGACGACGGTGGACGAGAACAGCATGGACTTATTGGAGCTACTACGCAAGCGCGGGATGGACGGCGATGTGGACTTTCTCCGGGAAGCTTTTAGGGTGGATGACCTGGTCAAAGCCTTGGGCTGCGATGGCATCTCCAAAAGCCGGGTGTCGCGCATCTGTCGGACCTGGACGAGGTGGTGGAGAACTTCCTGGGCCGGCCCTTGGATGGTGGCTCCTACCCCTACGTGTGGCTGGACGCCCTAACCCAGAAGGTCAGGGAGGGCAGCCGCCCTCCAAAAGGGGACGAACGTGGGTGTGGTGGTGGCCACCGGCGTGAACGGCGCCGGTCAGCGGGAGGTCAGGTCCTGGGCATGGACGTGGGCGTCAGCGAGGACGGCGCCTTCTGGCTGGCCTTCCTGAGGTCGCGGCACGCTCGAGGTCTCAGCGGGGTGGAACTGGTCGTCTCAGATGCTCACCAGGGTCTGAACAACGCCATCGCCACGGTGTTTGCTGGAGCCAGTTGGCAGCGCTGTCGCACCCACTTCATGGCCAACCTGCTCACGCGGGTGCCCAAGCGGTCCTAACCGGGCGTGGCTGTCATGGTGCGCACCATCTACCAGCAGCTCTCCCCCGAGGAAGTCCACGCCCAAGCCGACCGGGTGATTGCCCAGCTCAGGGACACTTCCCCCAGGCGGCCCAGATACTGGAGGACGCCTTGCCCGACATCCTGGCCTTCACCGCCTTCCCGGTGTCCCACTGGCAGAAGCTGTGGTCGAACAGTCCTCTGGAACGACTGAACAAGGAGATCCGTAGGCGTAGAGCCTGCCCCTGTAAAGGACGTGGTGAGCATCTTCCCCAACCGGTCAGCGACCCGTCGCCTGGTGGGCGCAGTCCTGGCCGAGCAGCACGACGAGTGGGCCGAGGCCCGCCGCTACCTCACCATCGCCAATGACGTCGAAGCTGAGGCTTTGCCAGAAGACAACATCCTGGAGGCAGCAGCCTGAACATCACCAACCGGGATGACGCCAACTCCACCACGTAACGGGACGTGACCGACGTGAGAGTTACCGCTACGAAGGATGGAGTATGAATTGCTGCGGAAGTTGGTACATTTACTGCTACCATTGAACGTACGTCGGTATGACGGTGCAACGCAGTTACTAATCTGCAGCCTGGATGTCTTGGCCAAGGGGTTGCTGGAGACAGGTGGGCCCATTGGAACATCGAGAATTGACTGCGCTGGAGCATAGACGTTACCTTCCGGACGGACCGAAGCCGCATACGCCAGGACCACAACCCCCGGACATGGCCACACTGCGGCAAATTTTTCCACGGTCCGCTGGAACGGGCGGTCTCTGACAGGGTCGTTGGAGAGGAATATAATACGACTGGGACTAGGTGGGTCAGCCCTAGAAGACGCTGACCCGAGGATAGCATGGAAGTAATCGGCTCCAACCTGCGCACCGCCAACCGGGATTTTGTGGACAACCAAGCCCGCATGGAGGCTCTGGTGCGGGATCTGAAAGAGCGGTTGGCCCGGGTGCGGGCCGGCGGCGGGCAGCGGACGGTGGAGTTGCACCGCAGCCGCGGCAAGCTGCTGGCCCGGGAGAGGATTGACGTGCTGGTGGACGCCAACACCTCCTTTTTGGAGCTGAGTCCCCTGGCAGCATGGGATATGTACGACGGGGAGGAAGCGTCCGCCGGAATCGTGACCGGCGTCGGCGTGGTCCAGGGGAAAGAGGTGGTGGTTATCGCCAATGACGCTACGGTCAAGGGCGGCGCCTACTACCCGATTACGATCAAGAAGCACCTGCGCGCTCAGGAAATTGCTCTGGAAAACCACCTGCCCTGCATTTACCTGGTGGATTCCGGGGGAGCCTTTTTGCCATTGCAGGCGGAGGTATTTCCCGACCGGGACCACTTTGGCCGAATCTTCTACAACCAGGCCCAGATGTCGGCCCTGGGCATTCCCCAGGTGGCGGTAGTCATGGGGTCGTGCACCGCCGGGGGAGCGTACATTCCGGCCATGAGCGATGAGGTGGTGATGGTGCGGCAACAGGGTACAATCTTTCTCGGCGGGCCGCCGCTGGTAAGGGCGGCCACCGGAGAGGAGGTGGACCCGGAGACCCTGGGCGGCGCCGACGTGCATACCCGGATATCCGGGGTGGCCGACCATCAGGCCGCCGACGATGAGGATGCCCTGGCCATTGCCCGGGACATCGTCGAAAATTTCGTGCGACGGCGCGATCCACCTTTCCAAGTCTCCAGCCCGGAGCTGCCGGCCCACGACCCAGTAGAGCTTTACGGTATAGTGTCTCCGGACAACCGGCGGCAATACGACGTCCGCGAGGTAATTGCTCGCATCGTGGACGGGAGCCGCTTTCACGAGTTCAAGGCCCAGTACGGGGAAACCCTGGTCTGCGGCTTCTCGCGCATCTGGGGCTATCCGGTGGGAGTGGTTGCCAACAACGGGGTACTCTTTTCCGAGAGCGCGCTGAAGGGAACCCACTTCATCGAGTTGTGCAGCCAGCGGGGAATTCCCCTGCTGTTCCTGCAAAACATCACCGGCTTCATGGTGGGCCGCCAGTACGAGGCCGGGGGTATCGCCAAGGACGGGGCCAAGATGGTCATGGCCGTGTCCAACGCCGCCGTCCCCAAGTTCACCGTCATCATCGGCAGTTCCTTCGGGGCGGGAAACTACGGCATGTGCGGGCGGGCCTACCAGCCCCGTTTCCTGTGGACGTGGCCCAACGCCCGCATTTCGGTGATGGGCGGGCAGCAGGCGGCGGAGGTGATGCTCACCATCAGGCTGCAACAACTGGAGCGGCAGGGCCGCACCATGGAGCAGGAAGAACGGGACGACCTGCAACGGCCCATCCTGGAAAAGTACGCGGAGGAGAGCGATCCCTACTACAGTACCGCCCGCCTGTGGGACGACGGCATCATTGACCCGGTGGACACGCGGACCGTGGTAGGCTTGGGGATCGCTGCTTCCATAAACGCCCCATTCCCGGAGCAGAAGCGGGGCGTCTTCCGAATGTGAAGCCCAGCCTCTTCCTGCCTCAATCACAAGGTCCCGCCCCGGATGTTTGCTGATGTTCTCCAAGGTCCTGATAGCCAATCGAGGCGAAATCGCGGTCCGGATTAACCAGACTCTCCGCGCGATGGGGATTGCTCCCGTCGCAGTTTACTCCGACCCGGACGCCGGCGCTCCACACGTGAACACGGCGGATCAGTCGGTGGCCCTGCCGGGCAAGACCGCCGAAGAGACGTACCTGAGCATCCCCAAAATGGTGCAAGCCGCCCGGGATTGCGGGGCCGGTGCGATACACCCGGGCTACGGTTTCCTGTCGGAGAATCCGGAGTTCGCCCGGGCCTGCCGGGAAGCGCAGATAACCTTCATCGGGCCAACTGCGGAAAGCATGGGGGCTTTGGGAGACAAGCTGCGTTCCAAAGACATTGCCCTACGCGCCGGCGTCCCGGTGGTCCCGAGTTCCCTGGTGTGCCTCCCGGGAGACGGCGAGGCCGCAAAGTTCGTGGAGCGGTGGGGGTTCCCCCTGCTGGTCAAAGCTGCCGCCGGGGGTGGCGGTCGGGGTATGCGCCTGGTCAACCGGCGGCGCGAGTTGGATGGGGATATGGAGTCGGCTCGCCGGGAAGCGCAGGCCGCCTTCGGCGATGGCCGGGTGTTCCTGGAACGTTGCATTGCCAACCCGCGCCACGTGGAGGTACAGGTGCTGGCCGACAGCTTTGGCCATATCATCCACCTCGGCGAGCGGGAATGCAGCATACAGCGCCGCCACCAGAAGATAATTGAAGAGACTCCGTCCCCGGCCCTAACGCCGGAGTTGCGCCGGAGCATGGCGGACGCCGCCATCGCCGTGGCTCGCGAGGCCGGATACGTCAACGCCGGGACAGTGGAATTCCTGCTGGAACCGCAAAGCGGCGAGTTCTACTTCCTGGAAATGAATGCCCGGCTCCAGGTCGAGCACCCGGTCACCGAGGCAGTCCTGGGGTTGGACATGGTGGAGTGGCAGGTCCGCATTGCCAGCGGGGAACCCCTGACGCTGCAACAGAAGGACATCCAGCCCCGGGGCCACGCCATAGAGTGCCGCATCTACGCCGAAGACCCTTACCGCGACTTTGTTCCGTCCACCGGCACGCTGCTGCGTTGGCGGCCCCCCAGCGGCCCCGGGCTGCGGCTGGACAGCGGCGTGGCCCAGGATCAGGAGGTGTCCATCTACTACGACCCCATGCTGGCGAAGCTGATAGCCCTGGCGCCGCGACGCGACCTTAGCCTGCGCCGGATGGACGTGGCTCTGTCCCAGTTCCTGGTGCTGGGCGTGGTGACCAACATCCCCCTGCTGCGGGCGGTGGTGGGACATCCTCAATTTCAGAGCGGCGAATACGATACCGGCTTTTTGGAGTGGAATCCGGCGGTTACTAGCCCGGCCATGCCCGGAGAATTCCGCACTATGGCCCGAGCGCTGGCGGCGTGGGCGTCGCGTCAGCCGGTTGGCCCGGCATCCCCGGCGGTAGGGGGAGATAGTCGGGTTAGCGTCAACCCCTGGCAATCCGCCGGGGAGCAGCGGCTGCCATGACCCAGAGCCAGGGTGAGATGCGGGAGATACACCCAGAGACGGGAGTAGTCTATCGCTACCGGATAGAAGAGCGGGAAAGCTATTTCACCTTCGACCTGGAAGGCGCGGTACCGGCAGGTTTTGAACCCGCCGCTACACTAAGCATTGAGTCCCGGGAGACCGGGGAAGGGCTATGCCGCACCGAATCGGGCCGGATTCACTCCTTCGCCTGGGCCTGGATCGGCCCGGAGTTGCACCTGTGGCTGGATGGCGCCCTGTTCGTGTTCCAGCGGTCGGAGACCCGGCGACGGAGCAACGCTCCCTCCACCGAAGTATCTGGAGATGTCCTGGCCCCCATGCCCGGCGCAGTGTTGGAGGTGCTGGTCGGCGAGGGGGACCGGGTAGAGCGCAACCAGACTGTCGTGATAATAGAGTCCATGAAAATGGAGTTGGTGATCACGGCTCCTCGCAGCGGCGTCGTCCGACGGGTAGCGGTGGTTCCGGGCCAGCAGGTGGACCGGGGAATGCGGCTGTTGGAGTTGGCCCCCGAGGGCGATTCGGGGGAGTGTTGATTTGGCGAAGCGTGCCATCCTGCCCTCCCCGCGCAAGCCGGAATGGTGGGTTGTGTGCGAAATCCGGGCGATGCGGGTTCGCCGCAGGGCCGTTTGAACTATGTCGCGATTGCCCGGCGGGCGCATCTGGAAGAGGATGACTGTGCCATTGTGACCCACCATCGCGCCACTCCAGCGGGGTGAAACCAGCTGCCACCATTTGATGACACTAGCCCATTGCGCCGGCAGTGATCTGTGGAATAAGATCGCTCCATCGTTGCGGACGGTGCGGCCGACGAGTTGCTTGCCCGCTGGCAGTGGACTTACTACGCAGGTCGCGCCGCTGCCTCCAGACCTCGCTCTCGTCTCCACTGGCCAGCAGATTCAGCGAAGTCTAACCGTGCGCGTTGCGCGCAGATGCTAACCCACGCAACAGACCAGGCGGGTGAAAAGGACCTCCGCTCCTCTGCGCCCTGGGGCAGGTAGCCCAAGTGTAAAGGGCGGCGGTAAAGTCGGCCAGGTGGGCGGCTCGATCGCCGGGTTGTGGGGTCGGAAAACTGCGCCGCCCGCCGCCTTCCATAAGGTTGATCAGCAGCCTTTGTAGGATGAGATGGATGTACGCCGTGGAGATGTACGTTCAGGTGCGGAGGGCCGGCATGGTGCAGGGGATGAGCGTCCGGGAGGCCTCCCGGGTGTTCGGCCTGCACCGGGACACGGTGCGCAAGATGCTGGCCGATACGGCGCCACCCGACTACCGGCGCCAGGGCCCGCCATGGTGTCCCAAGTTTGAGCCTGTCAGCGGCACGATCGGCGCCATCCTTGAAGCGTATGCCGGCTTCGGTCGCCGCGCCAATCAGCGCGGCAACCTGGTGTGATTCTGGTTCGCTTCACGCCAGCGTAGTTGCCGATACCACCCTTTCCGAATCCCACTACCCGGCTGAATTTCTAGGAGACTAGCTGCCAGTAGCGGCGACCCTCGGCACGGACTACGCGGCCGAAGCCGCCGTGGTGGCAGATGGCCATGATGGCGTCCTCGGACTCGGCTCGCTCGATCATGGCGGTGCGGGTGGCGATTCCCTGGTCGGCGTCCATGTCAAAGCTGAACTTCCAGTCGGTTTCCGTGATTTGCGCCGGGCCGTGGAAAACGTCGCCGAGGATGTAGGCTCGCTGTCCGCCGGATACGATGGCGAGGCTCATGGAACCGGGGGTATGGCCGGGGGTGGGGATGGCGGTGATTTCGCTGGTCAGTGGGCGCTCGCCGTCCAGCAAGTCCAGCACGCCGAGATCCTGAAGGGGGCCCAGGGTCTGGTCCCAGTGGGGCGGGAAGAGTTCCATGACCTCGGGGCGTTGGAAGACCTCCCAATCGGCGCGGTGGGCCACGTAGCGGGCATTGGGGAAGGTAGCGCGGACTGGGGCGCCGGGTTCGTGGGTGACGTTCCAGCCGACGTGGTCAAAGTGAAGGTGGCTGAAGAAGACAGTGTTGACGTCTGCGGCGCTGACGCCGGCCACTTCCAGTTCCTGTAGTAGGCGGCCTTCGGCGCCGCCGACCATGGCCTCAATTGAGTTTGGGTTGGTGGCCGCGCCGCCCAGCCCGGTGTCCACAAGGATGGTCTGGCTCTCGGAACGAATGAGGTAGCACTCGAAGTGGGCCAGCAGGTGGTCGCCGCTGAAGCCGCCGGGATAGCGCTCCTGGTAGGGAGCCCACGCCTCGGCGGGAACCTCGGGAAAGACATCGCTAAGGGGCAGCGTGGCCTCGTTGTCGTTCAGGGAAAGGATTTCCACGTTGCCGACGGTCAACCTGGCTTCGGGCATAGGGGTATCCTCCTGGGCGGGAGTGGTAAGAGGTTCAGCACAACCTGTTGCACTGATACACTCCGATTTGTCCTTAGACCAATTCAGGACCGATAGTATTCGGTTTCTTCACGACTTTGAAACTATCTCAATACAGGCGGCCCGTCCAGCCCGTCATTGCCACGCAAGGGGAATCCACTGTCCTTAATCTTCAAATTGCAGACACCACCGGATACATTCCGCTCTGAAATCGTTTCCTGGTTCCGCGTGATGTTTCGGACCCGCCCCTACTCATTGGTTTCGCTTGTGGTCGCAATCGCTGCGCTCGGCCTGGCGTACCGGGCCATGAAGCCCCTGATGGCGTTGAAGTACTGCTGGAAGCCCACGTACATCAGGTCGTTGTGGCCCGCGCCCGGTATGATCTCCAGGTGCTTGTGGGCAGTCTCCAGCTTGTTGAACATGTCCACCGCGTCGGCCAGCGGCGCCGATTCGTCCCACTGGCCATGAATCACCAGCGCGGGGATGTCGATGGAATAGAACTTGGCCTGGTAGTCGTCCTCCAGCGCCTGCACCACCTCCGGCTCCAGCCCCTCGGCTATCCGTCCCAAATTGGGCCGCCCGCTCTCTATGATGACGCCGTTGATCCGGTCGGAGGCGGTTATCGCAAGCTCCCCGGCGGAGTGACGACCCATGGAGCGCCCCATGACGTATAGCGGGCCCGTGAACCGCAGCCCCCGCATCGTCTCCTGCAGCCAGTCCAGCACCTCGTGCGCGTCGGACAGTATGGTGTTGAAACTCGGCGAACCATCGGACGCGCCGAATCCCCGGTAGTCGGCGACGAAGAAGTTCGCGCCGATTCCGTTGTAGTGCGGCGCGATTTCGTCGTAGCGGGCAACGGATTCGCCGCCGCCGTAGAAAAACAGCACGGTGGGGTTTTCCCGCCCCACCACGAAAAAACGGCCCGACAGCGTGGTCCCGTCGGCCACGGTAACCCCGTAGTCCACCGCTCCGGGAGGCGTGTCGGTCCAGCCCCGCATCGGGTGGAAAGAACCGGCCGACGCCTCGGTGTTGTCCAGCACGGAGTAATCAACGGCAGTCATGGCGGTCCCTCCAGCGGTAGTGGGCCGCATTATACTGTAATGCGGCCCACTGCTACAGCATCAACGGGGCCGCCGTTGGCTCAACTCCAGACCTCGGCCGCTATGGAGATGGCGTTCAACGCCGCCGGATAGCCCGCGTATCCCCCGGTCTGGATCAGCACCTCCACCATTTCCTCCTTGGAGAGGCCCACCCGAGGGCCGGCCCGCAGCAAGTTCCGCAACGGGCCATCGGCCTTCAGCGCCGTCAGCGCGGCCGTGGCGCACACCACCCTGGATTTCAGGTCCAGACCGGGGCGGAAGAAGATCTCCCCAAACCCGTACTGGTAGGTGAGCACTCGCAGGTCCGGCGCAAGGTCCTCCAACGCGCTGGCGTAACCCTCCTGTCCCTGAACGCCGAAGAGCTGTTCCCGGAGCTGGCGCCCTCGCGCCTCCATCTCCTCAAGGCTGAGCTCGGGCACCTCCGTCTGCGGCGCCTCAATGCCTCTCTCACGGAAGGCCTCATGCACCAGTTCCAGGGAGTTTACCGCCGAGGGGAACCCGGCGTAGAGGGCGCAATGGATTGGTACTTCCTGGATCTCCTCCGCGCCCAATCCCATGTTCAGCGCGCTGTGGACATAGGTCTGAAACTGCGAAAGGCGCTGGAGCGAGGACAGGACGGACAGGGTCGCAAGCATCCGGTAGCGGATGTCCAGGCCGGGACGGGCCCACACCGCGCCGAAGATAGCCTCCGCGGTATAGTTTCTCAGGCCGGGGATGCCGGCCACCGCCCTGGGCCTCTCCCGCACCGGGTAAGCGCCGTGTTGCAGGCGCTCCCGTATCTCATTACCCTTGCGCCTGAGTTCCTCACGATTGTTCATTGCTTAACTCCAGTTTGTGTTTTGAAACTATCTCAAAACCAGCGGCCCGCCCATCCCGTCATTCCCGCGCCGGCGGGAATCCACGACTCACCCGGTCTGCGATTCGACTTTTGGAGAGCATGGCGGGTTTTGAGATAGTTGCTTAGCCATCATCCTTGCTCACTGCGGCGGGCTTTTGACCAGTAGGTGGGGTTGAGGGTTAGTAGACGGGGCGATCCCAGCGGAGCGCGGACCCAAGATGCTGGTGAGAGCCGACCAAGATAGAAGAGCCAGGACGGCGTCGCGGCGCTGGGCATCCGCGTTAAACGGTTGTCACACACTGGTTGTCAAGCGGCGGAAGGTGCAATCCGAGTAGCATGTTGCCTGTGTTTCTGCTTTGGCGCCGTGCCTGGGCGTCGGTCCGAATCCGCGTTACGCCGCCCGGCGTTACGCCGCACAGCGTGGCTCGCTGGGAGCCGTGCTGATTGTAAGCGTTGACGCCGGCCGTGACCAGACCGCAGACCGCGCCACAGCGCACCGACGGCGGCGTTGGGCTTTGACGGGGTGCCCTATGACTATGCCCACACCGTGAACAAAGGACACGGAAGGGTGGAGCGGCGGGAATGCTGGACCATCACCGCAGCGGACGGCCTGGACTACATCAACCCCCACGGGCAATGGCCTCAACTGAGAGCAGCCATCAAAGTGATCGGCCATCGCGATATCGCGGCAGGCGGCGTGGTCAACCTCGCTACTGCCTCAGCAGTTCGCCGGCCCCAGCAGGACTACTGCTGGACGCGATACGTGGCCATTGGAGCATCGACAACTCGCTGCATTGGACTTTGGATGCAACCTTCCGAGAAGACCAGTGGCGATTGCGCAAGGATCACGGGCCACAGAACCTGGCCACCCTGCGTCGGATCTCACACAACCTGCTGAAAAACGAGAACACCCTGAAAGTGGGCATCCAGGGCAAGCGGCTCAACGCCGGTTGGCGTGAAGACTACCTGCTCAAAGTCCTCCTCGGATAAGACGCGATTGCCCGGTCACTTTGGCCGGTCTTCGTCTTCCGTTGGGCGCCGGATGGTACAATGCCCGGAGGGTAGAATGCGAAGGTGATCGGGGCCGATTCAGCCAGTTGAAGGGCTCGGTAGTATGCCAACGAGCAGGCAGGAATGGCAGGATGCCACGCTTTCCCACCGATGATGGAATGCGTCGAAAACGACGCCGCGCTGGGCGAGAGCTGTGAGGCGTTGCGCCAAGTGTTTGGCGGATACTGACCCTCAGTTGGCCCTTGTAGGTATAGGGGTGCGTGAAGGCGATGCCGAGTTGAAAGACAAACTGAACGAAGCCATCGGTGCAATGAAAGGGGACGGCACACTGAACGATCTAATCAGGAAGTGGTTCGGTGAGGATGCCGAGACGTCCTGATTCCCTCCGGGTGCAATTGGCGGCGTGGATATCGGTTTCAGAAGCCTGGTTCGATGCCCCTTGGACCGATTACCCTAAACTGCGGCGCGTACCGTGATTCCTGCGTAGGGAACCCGTGCTGTCGGCCGTGGCTATGTTGTTGCAGAGGCGGCCGCGGTCCAGCGCAGCCGGTGGCCTCTGCTCGGTTGCCATGTGACCCCAATCGCCGGACCGGTACGCGACTAAAGGGAGGTGGAGATGCTGCCAAAGCTCGTCGCGATTATCATCACCTTGGTGACCGCCGGGGGTTTTCTGGTGTTGGGAATCTGGTACGTTCGCGGGAGGGCCCTCAGCGTTGAGGAGTACATCGTTGCCCGGAATACGGCGGGCACGGAACTCGCCATTGCGACGCTGGTTGCATCGGGGATGGGGGCGTGGATTCTGTTTGCACCGGCGGAAACCGGGATCCTGGCCGGCCTTGCCGGGCTGATCGGTTACGGGATCGGGTCAGCAGCGCCGCTGGCCGTCTTCGTGTTGCTGGGGCCGCGGATGCGTCGGTTGATGCCCCGAGGCCACGCGGTCACGGAGTACGTGCGGCACCGCTTCGGGCCGGTGGTCTATTACTTTATCCTTTTCGTGGTCGTTTTCTATATGCTGGTGTTCCTTACGGCGGAGCTAACCGGCATGGCCCAAGCCGGCCGGTTGATTGGAGGGACGCCCCTGGTGGTTACCTCCACCATCGTCGGGCTGTTGACGGTGATTTATACGGCCTACGGTGGCATGAGATCTTCTTTGTTCACCGACCGAATCCAATTCTACGTCATAGTGCCACTGTTGGCCCTGGTATTGATTGTCGGCGTCGGCGGGTCGGGGGAGTTGCTGAGCGCGGCGGTTGAGAACACTCCGGAGCTATTGTCGTTGGGAAACCTGCCGGGTTGGGAGTACGGCGTGTCCCTGATAATCGCGAACCTCGCCGCGGAGATGTTCAACCAAGGAACATGGCAGCGGGTGTACACGGTGCGAGACGTAAAAACCCTGCGGAACGGGTTCATCGTCGCCGGGATGGTCGTCCTGCCGGTAATATTCCTCATCGGATTGTTCGGTATCCTGGCGGTGGGTGCGGGGAATGCCGAGGTGCCATCGGTGGCTATGTTCTCCTTTGTGGTAGCGGCGATGCCGCACTGGTTCATGGTAGCGATACTGGTGCTGGCTATGGTGCTGGTTATGAGCAGTATGGACACCCTGCTGAACGGGATAACCAGCGCCCTGACCACCGAGTTGGCCCGTTACCAAGAGGATTCCTCCCTGCTTGGTTACGCCAGGACCGCCACGGCTGCCCTGATTGTCATTCCCGTGGCCGTTGCCTCCCAGGGTTATAGTGTCCTCTATCTGTTCCTGGTCGCCGACCTGGTCTGTGCAGCTGCCTTGTTTCCGGTGTTTTTCGGGATGTTCTCCCGGCATTTCAACGGCTGGGGGGCGTTGTTCAGCAGCATTGTCGGGCTGGTGGTTGGGGCGCTGTTCTTTCCAGCGCCGGATTTCAGCGGCTGGAACGCGATCCCAGGGGCAGGACGCCTCCTGTTCAGCTTTGGTGGCGCCCTGGTTGTCCCGGCGGTATGCAGCGTTGGATTCGCCCTGATAGCGCGGGCGGTGAACGCACAAGCCTACGATTTCTCCCGTCTCAGCGAGGAAGTGCATTTGATTGGGGAGCGACCGGTAGCTAAGGGTTCAGGTTGGCCGTTGTTCCAGATTTCGCGGGAACGACGGCAATAGTGGGACCTGGTCGATGCCATCGCTCTGCTGAATGCTGCTCCCGGCTATACGCAGAGTCGCACGGGGACACACTGGAGCATCCGTGAAGGACGCCACTTCTCCTCACCACCGAGTTGACGCTGGAACCGCCCGAACGGCTGGGGGAGATACCCACCACATCCCCTACAGGGGGGAAAGTTGCCTGTAGATGGTACGTACCGTGCGAACAGGTCCTTTGGGGTGGCCACGCCGGGTTGACAGCGCCTGGGCACCCGGGTGAGCAGGTTGGCCATGACGTGGGTGCGGCAACGTTGCCAACCGATGCCAGCAAACACCGTGGCGATGGCGTTCTTCAGCCCCTGGTGAGCGTCAGAAACTGCCAGTTCCTCACCACTGGGCCCCCGGGCGTGCAGCGACCTCAGGAAGGCCAGCCACACGTAGGGATAGAGGCCGCCGTCCAAGGGTCGGCCCAGGAAGTTCTCCACCACTTCGTCCAGTTCCCGGCAGATGCAGGAGACCTGGCTCCTGGAGATGCCGTCTCAGCCCAGAGGCTTGACCAGGTCGTCCAGCCGCCGGGTGGAAACACCTGCCGCGTAGGCCTGCTGGATGACGGCCAGCACCAATTTCCACCCGCGGCTGATCGGCAATCGAAGCCCGGACTTCGGGCTCCAACCAGGCGACGCGGCGTACTCCGATCTTGAGCGGACCAGGGAACTCTTGACGCGCGACACGCACGTAGATCTCGCTAACAGAAAGACTGGTTAGTTCGGAAACCTCCGCAATCTTGAGCAAACGCCCGCTCGCTTCCATTTGCCCCATGCGTGCCTCCTATCAATCACCAAAAAAAGCCTCGTACGGGTGCTGCGGTGGACCGCTAGATGTACGGGGCTGGTTCACGCCGCGCCGTGAGCACAGGCTACGGCGAGGAACGGGTGTCTAGAGTCTAGACTGGGTAGATGGAATTATTTGACAGGATCGCTGAAAATTGGAACACGGATCGGTACACCGAACCCGCAGTCCCCGAAATTTTCCGCATGAAAACGAGGAGAATTGGTACCCCTGGAGGGACTCGAACCCCCGACGCGCGACTTAGGACGCCGCCGCTCTATCCAACTGAGCTACAGGGGCACATCGAGGAAGTGGTGGAGATAGCGGGACTCGAACCCGCAACCTCGGCATTGCGAACGCCGCGCTCTCCCAGTTGAGCTATACCCCCACGTTATGGGTCGCGCTGCCCGCAACGCGTACCACACTTTCATCGTAGCCAACATGCACGGGAAGTGTCAAGGAACCGTGGCCGCTGCCGGGGTCTTTAAATTGTCGGCAATGTCATTGCGAGCGCAGCGTGGCAATCTCGTTGGCAAAGAAAAACCGGTTGCCGGATCGAGATTGCCACGTCGCCAGGCTCCTCGCAATGACAGTACCCTCGGACACCGGGATCACCACGTCGCCGCGCACCACGCATTGACCGGTGGCCCCCGTTCATCCCGCTGGCACGACCCGCACCCGGTGGTTGTTGCTGTCGGCGATGTAGATGGCGCCGTCGGCAGCGATGGCGCACCCGTGAGGACGATCCAGGCCGGCTTCCGTAGCCGGACCGCCGTCGCCGTGTCCGCCCAACTGCCCGCCGGCAATGGTAGTGACAATGCCGCTTTGGGTGTCAATCTTGCGGATGGCGTGGTTCTCGGTGTCCACGACGATTACGTTGCCGGCGGCGTCGCAGCGCAGCGCCTTGGGCGCGCCCCAGGTGGCGTGCAGGGCGAGGCCGCCGTCGCCGGTGTAGCCTCGTTCGGCGTCGGCGCCGGCCAGGGTGGCCATGATGCCGCCAGCGGTAACCACGCGCACGCCGTTGCCCTCGCGTTCGGCGATGTAGGTATTGCCGGCTCCATCCATGCAGACGGCGCGCGCGCCCAGGATGCTGGCCTGCCGGGCGGGCATCCCGTCGCCGCCGCGAATCTTCTCACCGTTGCCGGCGAAGGTATCGATGATGCCGGTGACCAGGTCGAGGCGGCGGATGCGCTGATCCTGGATGTCGGCGATGAGCAGGCCGCCCCTGCCGTCCAGGAAACAGTCGTTGGGCTCACGGAGTTGGGCCAGCTGACCGGGGCCGCCGTCACCCGAGTATCCCGCCTCCCCGGTGCCGGCTACGGTGGTGATGATGCCGGTGGCGCCGTCGACTTTACGCACCGCGGCATTGAGGCGGTCTACGACGTAGATACTGCCCCCGTTTGCGTCGAAAACGCCGTCCACCGCCAGGGAATAGGGCTCGCGGAAAGTGGCATCGGTGGCGGGGCCGCCGTCGCCGGTATAACCTTCCGCGCCGGCGCCGGCCACCGTGGTGACGACGCCGGTGGCAGCGTCGACACGCCTCACGACGTGATTGCGGGATTCGCAATAGAAGAGGTTGCCCGCGCTGTCGAAATCGCACATGAAGGGTTCGCGCATGGTGGCCTGGGTGGCGGGGCCGTCGTCGCCGGAGTAGCCGGCCTCGCCGGTGCCGACCACGGTTCGGATAATTGGAGCGTTAGGCGATGTCATGTTGCCTCCCGAGGTTGCCGGGCGAATTTCTGGGCAGGGCCGGCGACGCCAGCGGCCTCTAACCGTACAGGGCTGCTTTGATGCTGTCTACCGCGCGACCGCTGCGTTCGTCGTTGGCCAGGGCGGTGCGCATCTTGCGAGCGCCGTGGATGACCGTGCTGTGGTTGCGTCCGGCCAGGAAGCGACCCACATCCGTTGGGGAAATGCCCAGGTCGGCGGTCAGCAGGTACATCACCACCTGGCGCGCTTCGGCGACGCGGGCGGTGCGACCCCGGCTCAAGATCTGCTCGGGGGTCACGTCGTAATGCCGCGCTGTTTCGTTCAATACCCGCTCCGGCGTCAGTTCCACCCGGGTCTCGGGACCGGCGATGGCGTCCAGCTGGTGGGTCACGTGCTCGGGAGTCAGGGGCATGTTCATCAGCTGAGACATGGCGACGATACGGTTGAAAGCGCCTTGCAGGGCCCGCACGTTGCTGCTGATCCGGCGGGCAATGAGCTCCAGGACGTCATCGGAAGCGGCCTCATCCTGCGCGGCGGCCCAGGCGTGGAGGATGGCGATACGCGTTTCCAGGGACGGCGGCTGGATATCCGCCAGGAGTCCACACTGGAATCGGGAGCGGAGACGATCCTCCAGCGGGTTGATGGACTGGGGGGCCCGGTCGCTGGTAAGCACGATCTGAGCGCCGGCCTGCTGGAGGTCGTTGAAGGTGTGGAAAAGGCTTTCCTGAGTCTGCTCCTTGCCGATGAGGAATTGCACATCATCCAGCAAAAGGACGTCCAGGTTCCGGTAGCGGTCCCGGAACTGGCGCATGGTGCGGGTGTTGATGGAGGACACGAACTCGTTGGTGAACTGCTCGGAGGTGACGTAGAGGGTGGACCGATTTTGCTGCAACGCCCGATTCCCGATGGCATGGAGCAGGTGGGTTTTGCCCAGGCCGGGGCCGGCGTATACCACCAGGGGGTTGTAACTGCTGGCCGGGTCGCCCGAATCGGTCACCACCGAACGGGCCGCGTGGTAGGCCAGCTGGTTGCTCTGTCCAACCACAAAATTGGTGAAGTTGTACCTGGGGTTACAGGTGGCGGCGTTGGCAGCCGCCCAGTCGTAGGCCATGGCCGCTCCTCCCCGAGTTCCCAGGTCGTAGTCCTGGGGAATTGGGGCGCGCGTGGCGGCGGGCGCGGCGCTGATCGGAGATACCCCAGCGCCGACCTGGTGACCCGCTTCCCCGGCCGAAGCGCCGACCACCGCCGGCAGGGCGCGGAAAATCACGCCGGCCTCGTGGCCCAGGGTCCTGGACACAGCCTTCCGGGTCATCGTTACGTGGAGCGGCAACTCCAGCCAGGAAACGGCGAAGGAGCTGGCGGCGGCTACCACCAGGCTGCCGTCTTCCCAGGCGTGCCCGACTGAAGGTTGCAGGAACGTGTTGAAGTGCTCCCGGGGCATCTCCAGTTGCAAACGGCCCAGAACCGCGCGCCAAAGGGATGCCGGGTTGGGGAGGTCGGGCTGCGTCGGTGATGTTTTTTCGGACGGGTCCAAATTCGTGATTCCGGCGTCGCAGGCCGGCGTTTTTTACGGGTTTTCCAGAGCGCCGGCGCGAGGGGATAATCAACAATGATAAGGCTACTTTTGCGCACTGTCCTAGCCGGCGGTATAGAAATCTTGTTCCTTCCATTTTTGAGAAACCGTACAGGTTTGTGCGTGGGCAGGTTTGCTGGCAACGGGCCGGAAATCCCGAACGCAAAATCCAGAGGCGCACCGCCGCCGGGTGCGCTCGTGGGCCTGGGTACCGACACAACAACATCTGGTAGATAGCGGTTCCGGGGATTCCGGGCCGCCGATTGAGAACCGTTTTCCGGGTAACGGGACGGGCCCAATCCTGGTTTGGCGAACCAAAATTACCAGGGCTTCACGGCGCCGATGATGTATTCGGTGTGCATACGACGGTGGATGCCCGTTGCGCCTAACGGGCCGCTGCCGTTGCGGGCGGGCATCATGCGGCGGTCGCGGGCGATGCGGCGGGGCGCAACCGCTACCACGTCCAGGCCGGCGTAACCCGCGATGTCGGCGAGGCAGTCGTGGGTGGGTACCCAGATGCCCCGCATGGTGGAGGGCCCGACCACGATGACGGCGGCAGCGCCGGGCCGCAGCGCCCGGGCCATCTCTCCGATGGCAGCGGTCATGTCGCTGAAATAACGGGCCAGGACACGCGCGCGGGCCGGGTCCACGTCCGCCAACCGGTTGATCACGGAAGCGACCATCGGGGGCAGTTGCTTGTTGCCAATGGCGGCGGCCTGGAGTTCCGCCCCGATGTATCGCGAACGCAGGCGGGACAGCCTGTTGATGTCATCTCCCAGCCAGGCCAGCGAAAACTTGTGGGCGCGCATGTAGTCCAGCGCGTTGGCGTAGGGCGGCGACGTCACGATGAGATCCGCGCACTGGGAGCCCAAGGGAAGCTGGCGTGAGTCCCCAGCAACGACCGATGAGTCGCCGACCGTAGCCGGGTCAACGGTGGCGTAGGCGGCGGCGGCCCGCTGCACCAGCGTCTGGAACAGCCGCATGGGACGGCGCGGGGTTTTGTCCGCGACCCGATGCGGGCGAGTGTGGGCCAGGTCGCGGGCCCGGGACACACCACCGGATTTGGTCACTATGGTCGAGGAGAACACCACCTGCAGGAGGTTACGCAGGTCGGGATCGGGTTCGGCGCGAATGGCGAGGGTCAGGGCGGCCAGTTCCTCCTGGGTATCGGGGAGGAACCAGTAATCCAGGAATTTTGTGGTGGTTTCGTCCATGCGATCGCGCACCGAGGCCAGCGGGTCGGCGGGCTGGCCGATGCCGGCGTAGAGCCCGGCGGCGCGTTGCAGGGCAACCTCGCCGGCGGCGCGAACCGCCTGCGGATCCAGCGCGGTGATGCGGGCGGCGCTCTGGCGACGGGCCAGGGGGTCCAGGTCCACGCCCACCACCGAGCGTCCCGCCGTCCAGCCTTCCAGGAGCGTGACGCCCGAGCCGCACATGGGGTCCAGCACCGTGTCGCCGGGTACGGTGAGCGCGTCGATGAAATACCGGGCCAGACCGTGGGGGAAGCGGGCGGCGAAGGGGTGCAGGGCGTGCAGGGGATGCGCTTCCCTGGCTGGCGTCAGGAAGGCGAGGTCGCCGGCGAGGAGTTCAGATATTTCGTCTTTCAATGTCCTGGGCATGTGGAGTCAGCCACCAATTTCAAACGCGCTAAATGGCCAAGTCTAATGGCAGATCCGCGATATCCCGCAAAAGCTTGCCAGATATCATAGTGGACAATAACTCCTGCGAGTTTACCGACCCGACCTCTG
This sequence comes from Dehalococcoidia bacterium, assembly GCA_965220105.1. Taxonomy (GTDB): domain Bacteria; phylum Chloroflexota; class Dehalococcoidia; order Lucifugimonadales; family UBA3495; genus Bin87. The sequence goes on from OZ244811.1 coordinate 3,043,988, forward strand.
CAACCGCACATTCCAATTCCGGCAATGCGAAGTGATAAACGCAATCCATGTCGCCGGTACCTAACGCTATAGATGCGATGCGTTCGGGCATTGGTTCAGCAGTTACGGCTACGATGTGCGGAAGAGGACCTTTACGATTCCTGATCAAACTCAAGGCTTCAGACCGTGTATTTTGTGACCTGTCACTACGGATAGTCCATTTGCACGAAACGCTAGCGTGAAGAAGAGGTCTTGCCCCATTATCAGCCCTAATTGGAGAGTATAAGCTCGTGCGACCGTCGGCGATCCAGTTGTTTAAGTTCAACTCGCTTTCCATCACTGGCGATCGAGACACTACCACATCGGGTTTTACCAAATAATCGCTAACCATAGCTGCAGCCAATGCGGAGTTAGCCCGAATCCACCGAAAGGATCTGGCCACCCCGAGGAAGCGAGGGATGAGAGGAGCCGGCTAGAGACGGCGTGGCCTTGATCCGCTCCAATCCAGCTGGGCACACGGCGTGGTAGCCGCGCCAAGGGGATGTTGACGGCCCGCAGCGCCGGCGGCGGGCGAGATCATCGAGGCGGATTGGTCTGGGAGACACTGTGGGGTCAGCCTGGCGCGGGTCGGCGAGGCGATTGGGTAGGCGGCGGATGGTCAGAGGCCGTGGGTGCCGTCAGAAGGGGAGTGGCAGGGCGCGCAGCCTCGCCAGGGCTCTGCCGAATTGGTTTTCCCAGGGCCAGCCCTGGGGCAGGTGCAGGGTGAGACGGCGGGCCGAGCGAGTGAGCCGTCCGGCCAGGGAGAAGAAGCGCCGCCGGAGAGTCTTGGTGGTTGCCAGTTGCTCGCCTAGGCCGATGCGCGTTGTCCAGCGGGCCAGATTGTGGCCCATCACTTGGACGGCCAGCCAGGCGGCGTTGGCGGGGAAGCAGCCCGAGGGGAGATGGTTGAGCCCCACGCCGTACTTGAGGTCGCGGATGGCGTTCTCGATCTCGGCGTGGCGGCGATGGTCGGCCTCGAGGTCCAGGGTATCGCCCTCCCGGTCAGTGATGAAGGCGTGATAGCTGTAGTTGGTGAACAGCGCCAGTTGGGAGCCGGGCGTGGGCTTGACCCGGCGTACGATGAGCCGCACGGTTGCGGCGTCGGGTTTGCTCTCGAAGGGCGTGTAGTCAGTCTCGGCCACGTCGGCGGCGCCCTCCATCCAATAGGGGATGGGCGTCCACTCAGCCTCGGGTATGGCCTCGATGAGGTTGCGCAGACGGGGGTGCTGTCGGCCGGTGATGGAGAAGCGGACCTTCGCCTTGCGGCAGACGGCGACCATGGCGTGGGTGTAGAAGCCGCTGTCGGCCCGCATGGTGAGTTGACCCGTGGCACCGGCATGGCGCACCCTACCCACCGTCTCCCGCAGGAAGTGGGCCGCGCCCCGTGCCGTGTTGGCCCGTCCCTGGCGCAGCCGTGCCATCAGCACGTCTCCGGTGCCAGCGGCCACGGCCAACAGCGGGTGATAGCCCCGCTGGCCGGTGTAGCCGTGGTCGTGCGCCCCCTCCTTGGCTAGCCCGTAGGTCTCGCAGATGGTGGAGTCCAGGTCGATGGTCAACGGCTCGTCGCCGGGTCCCGCACCAGCGGCCCAGGCCCCAGCCAGCAACTCCCGGCTCACCCGATCCAGCTGGCGCACGTGGCCCCACCGGAAACTCCGCAGGAAGGTCCCCAGCGTGGACGGCGCCTTGATCACGCATCCCAGCACCCGATCGGTTCCCCCAGCGCGCAGCGCATCGGCGTCGTCAATGCAGTCGCCACCAGCCAGCGCCGACGCCACCAGGGTCAGCATCTTGTCGCCGACGTTGGCACGGCCAGGAGCGCCGCCCAGGTCAACATGGCGGTCCACCAGCTCGCCCAGTCCCAGATGGTGGGCCAAAGTAACCGGAAGGATCAACCCAGCATTGGCCACCAGGCGGTGGTCATCGAAGGCAATTTGGATGCGGTCGGGCTGCTCCGGTGGTAGCATCAATTGGGTGCTCCTCGTTTCGGGCTGGTTTCATGTGTCAGAAACCATTATCCCCGAAGCCGGGAGCACTTTCTTACCCCTTCACAACGCCGCCACACTTATCCTTTCGGTGGATTGGGGGTTAGCGCTCGCAAGCTGAGCCAGCGTTAGCAGGTGTTCGTACTGGTCAAATTGGGTGATGTCCGCGTTTTTAGAGACCTTCCAGTTACCCGGCCATAGATGACCAAGTTGTAGGAACGTGCCCTCGAGAAAAATCGCGCACGCAGTCTCAAATATGGAGCCCGCACTTTGGCCTTTGGGTCTAGTCCCTGTATTCGTCGCTCGCAGATTTTCGAATAACGCTATCGAAATCGCGCAGCTTTGTTTGCTTCCTCTGTCCGCGACACTGGGTATTCCGTTGTCGGAAATCAGGCACCGTTCCTCAGCAAGAAATCTGTGAAAGGACTGCCGGGCTGTTGCTATAAGAGGCTCAGACACTGTATTCCTAAAACCAACCGACGACCATCCGACCTGCGGTACAGTCGCCGTCGCTTATCGTATCCGCTCGTCGAGAGGAAGGTTCAGGATCTGCCGCTGAGTATACCCGATAACAAGGCTGCAGCACGCGGCTGATACGGGCGACAGTTACATACGCTACCTGCTCAGTGCTACCATTGCCCGAAGTCCGAAGGAGGCCCAACCGATGCCGACCCAGCGCCCCGATCTGGATTTTCGCCCATTGACTCCCGAGTTGTTGGATGACTTTCGCGTGGTTCTGCGGGGCAACTGGGGCAACGGGTGCTGGTGCATCTATCCCCGCATGACCGATGCACAGATGCGCGGATTGCCCGGCGAAGGGTCGCTGAACCAGCGACGCCGGGCGGCGGCGACACAGTTGGCGCAACTGGAACCGGCGCCGGGTCTGGTGGCTTACGAGGGCAACGAGGCGGTGGGCTGGGTTGCCATTGCGCCACGGGAGCAACTCATCCGCGTCGATCGCTCCCGTGCCACGCCCCTGGTAGACGATGCCGACGTTTGGGTCATCCCGTATGTGACCGTCCGGAAGACGGCCCGCGGTCGCGGTATTGCGGTGGCCTTGATCGGTGCGGCGGTGGAATACGCCGCCCGGTGCGGTGCACCGGCCGTTGCAGCGTATCCGCGAGCGGGAACCGAGCGAACGTGCGACGACAACGCGTATTTCGGGACTGAGCCAATGTTCCGCCGGGCCGGGATTGAGGTGATCCGGGGGCCGTTGGAAAACCGTCCCCGAAACTGGGTCGCGCGGGTTGCCATGAGGACAGTAACGCCGCCGGTGGAGACGAACAGATAACGGGACCGGCGGTTACAGGCTGGATTTCGCTCTGACCCGCGCGCCCCTGTCATTGCGAGCGAAGCGTGGCAATCCCGATGCCGAAGCTCCGATTGCCGCTACGGGAACGAGATTGCCACGTCGCTGCGCTCCTCGCAATGACAATGGTGGCCGGACCCCTGGAGGGAGTGGGGAGTCTCAATAAGCGCCAGTCAGTTGGCGGTGCCGGGAGCGGGCAGGGCCGTTGCACGGGCGGCGTCGCGGTCGCGCTGGAGCTGCAGGCGTCGCGGCAAACGCGGCGTCGGGAGGAACCAGTACCCGACGGCAGCAGCGAAGTACAACGCGGCCAGAGGGAAAAACGCCCAGTAAAAGCTGCCGGTGTAATCGTAAATGGCGCCCATCCACATGGCCGTCCACATGGAAGCGAACTGATCGGGCAGGTGTTGCCAGCCGCGCAGGGTTGCGTAGGCCCGCCGCCCAAAAAAGTCGCCCATGATCGCCCAGTTCAGCGGGTTAGCACTTTCCGCGAAAGCCAACAAGCCGACGAAAAGGATCAGTTGCCAGATGTGACCGCCCTGGGTCACGAGGGATCCCAAGGCCAGGCCGCCCGAAACCATGCAAATTGCACTGAGTTTGCGACGGTCTATTTTGTCCCCGATCCAGCCCACGCACGGATTGAACACCATGTTGGTTAGGGAGAAGGCGCCCACGAACGCGGCAGCGATTACCCAGTAATTCCCGTTCACATCCGGCCCGCCGCCTTCGAGGAACCACACGATCATCGGTCCCATAAGAAAAGATGCGCCGGCGTGGACGATGTTGCGGAACGCGGTGGCCATTACCAGCAACCAATAAGACGGCGTACGCATGGCCTCTTTGGCGGTAAAGTCCATCTCGCGAGGCTGAGCCCCCCTGCGCTGGCGGGCCGCGATTCGCCGACCGCCATCCGACGCCGGGGAATCGACCGGTTCGGGCGGGTCACCGTCGGGGCGTTGTCCAACCTCTTCCGGTGATCGACGCAGGAAATACGATAGGGGAAGCACGACGGCCAGTATGGCGAACCCCAATATGGTGCACGCGCCGCGCCAACCCATCCACACCACCAGGAGACCAACCAACGGAGCGGTGGCTCCGCCGAGACCGTTGCCCATGCTGACCACGGACATCGCGAGCCCCCGCCGCCGCCGGAACCAGTTATTAACGGCGGCGATTGACGCGTTGTTATATCCGGAACGGAAGCCCACCGACACGAAAACCACGAACACAAAGAGGAACCACCAGTAGTTGGTGGTCCGGGCCAGCAGGATGTAGCCCAGACCCGACATCAACCCGCCGAAGGCCAACATCACCCGCGGCCCGAACCGGTCGGTGCAGTAACCCATCACCGGCCCCTGGATGCCGCCCATCATGCGGCCCAGCCCTTCGGCCAAGCCCAACATGGTCCTGGACAGCGGTGTAAATCCCAAAACGCTCCTGGGGAACACCAAGTCCTGCTCAATGGGGATGTACATCACGGTGAAGCCGCGATTGAACGCGCCATGCTTCATGCCGTCGGCGAGGAGGCTAACGATGACAACCCACCAGCCGTAGAAGATGTTGGGTCGCCGCAGGCGCATCAGTAGACCACCTGGTCGGCGGCCAGCTGCTCCAGGCGACCGGCGTCGATGCCCAGCACTGCGCCGAGGACGTAATCGTTGTGCTGGCCCAGCAACGGGGCCGGGTTCTGAACCCCGCCCGGCGTGTCGCTGAAGCGCCAGGGCACACCGTACACCATCTCCGCGCCCACGTGAGGATGGTCGATCTCCACGTAGGTTTCCCGGGCGGTCAGGTGTGGGTCGGCAAACTGGTCGGCGATGTTCATAACCGGCATGGCGGCGACGCCACGGGCCTGCAACAGTTCCGTCACCTCCCAGGACGTCAACGTGCGGGTCCAGCCGGAAATTTTCTCATCCAGAGCCAGGCGATTCTCCCAGCGGGAGGCATGGTCGGCGAACCGGGCATCGAGGGCCAACGCACCGCCGCCTGCGATGCTGGCCAGGGCGTCCCATTCGGCATCGGTGCATACCGATATGGCAACCCAGCTGTCTTCGCCGGCGCAGGGGTAGTTGTTGTTGGGGGCGAAGTCGGGGTCGTCGTTGCCGGAGGGCGCCGGAATGGTTCCGGTCATCTGGTATTGGAGCATGGGGGCGCCGAACATCGCAGCGGTGCCTTCCAGTTGAGACGCTTCCACGTACTGGCCGGCGCCGGTGCGGTTGCGGTAGCGCAGCGCAGCGACGATTGATAGGGCGGTGAACAGGGCGGCCACGGTGTCGCTCCACCCTACCTGCAGCTCGCCCACCAGCGGTTCGTGGTCTTCGGGGGCGTAGCCGACCAGGCTCATCATGCCGGACATGGCCTGGATAATGGGGGCGTAGGCGAGCATATCGCGGAGAGGGCCGCTATCGCCGAACGCGGGCATGGCGGCGACAATAATGTCGGGTTTGATGGGTCGCAACGATTGGTAGTCCATGCCCAGGCGCTCGAGCACGCCGGGGGAGAAGTTGGCCAGCACCACGTCGCTGATGGTTGCCAGGCGGCGCAGGGTGGCCCGGCCCGACTCGGTGCGAAGGTTGAGCGTGACGCTGAGCTTGTTGCGGTTCAGGCCGTGAAAGACGGGTTGCAACTCGGGCCACAGCCCCCGGTCGCCGCCGGCGATGTCCTCACCCACCATGGGCCGACCCAACCGCATTCCGTCCATGCGGGCGCGGCTCTCCACCTTGATGACCTGGGCGCCCATGTCGGCCAGCAGGTGTCCGGCCATCGGGCCGGCCCACGCGCTGCCCAGGTCGACGACCCGTACGTTGTGCAGGGGTGGGCGAGTCATTGGCGACCCGTCGGGGCGGCGGCAGACGCGGCGGGTTCGTCGGTCTCAACAAACAGTTCCGAGAGAACCTCGGCGTTGTGCTGGCCCAGCAACGGCGCCGGACGCACCACCCGGCAGGACGAACCGTGCAACCGGGCCGGCGCTCCCGGGTAGATATAAGCCCCGGCGACCGGGTGGTTGCATTCCCGGAACCAGTCACGGGTCACCAGTTGGGGGGATACCAGCATCTCGTCAAAGGTGAGCACGGGGGCGCAGGGGATGCGGTTCTCCAGGCACAGCTGGAGGATTTCGTCCTTGGTGTGCTGCATGAACCAGGGCGCGATGAGGCTTTCGGCCTCCTCGGGATACTGGTCGCTCATGGCGCGGCGGTCCCGGTAACGCGGCTCGTCAATCCAGGGCGGATCGCCCAGGAGGGCCAGGAAGCGCTGGTACTGTTCCAGTTGAGGGGCGTCGATGCAGACGTAGCCGTCCCGGCAGGGCAGGACGCAGTTGGGGAACAGGCCCAGACGCATCCGGTTGCCGGATCGGGAGCCGGCGATGCCCCGATAGATGAAGGTGGGCAGGTGGTAGCCGGTGAGCAGCGTGGCGATGACCCCCGAGTCGGCGACGTCGATGTACTGGCCGCCACTCCGGACGGTATCATCGCCGGCCGGGTCGTCGGGGAGCGCCAGTGCCGACTCCTTGCCGAGCAGCGCGACCACGGCAGCGTAGGCGGCGCCCACGCCGGCCAGATACGCGGCCTGCTGGTCGGGGGTGGTGAGGGGTTCGCGGTGCGTGTGGCCGGTGCCAAAGCTCATGCCACTGAGGGCGTGGACCTGCAGGTCGTAGCCGGCATACTCCCGGTAATCCCCGGTGCGACCGTAGGGCGACAGCGAAATAGCGATGAGGTGGGGATGTCGCTGGCGGAGTTGCTCTGACGAGATGCCGGCGGGGGCCAATGCGTCGAAAGGCTGGTTTTCGACGAAGATATCGGCGGTGTCCAGCAACCGGTGGAGCGCATGGCGTCCATTGGCGCTTTCCAGGTCCAGCGTGACGCTCCGTTTGCCCAGGTTGGCGAACAGGAAGAGGCCGCTGCGTTCCGGATGCTGCTCCTGGCCGGGGAATGGACCCCGTCGTCGGGCCGGGTCGCCGCCGTCGGCGGGTTCAACCTTGATGACGTCGGCGCCGAACTCGGCCAGCAGCTTGGCGCAAAAGGGGGCCGACACCATCTGGCCCCACTCCACGACTCGGACGCCGGTGAGGGGCAATTGCGGGGATGGCGGTGTGCCGGCCTGCGACAACGATAACGTCTCCTCCGGCGCCGCAGTTTACGAGGGGTGCTATGTGCCGGCCCGGCATGGGGTGGGAATAATCAGGACGGGATTACATCCGTGATATTGGGCGCAGTATAGGCCGGGGGTCGTCGGGGCGCAAGGCGGGGCCCAATCAATCTATCTATCGCTACCAATGCGAGGGGTTGACAAACAGCCCATTGAATTGCGACCATTAATGAGACCCCCCCACCCTGTTTCGACGGGTGGGCAGCGAACCGCCCTCCCTGGGCGGTTACGCATTTTAAGGAGCAATTTGACAACTGCGGTCGCCTACATCGACGGTCTGAATTTCTATTATGGTGCGGTTAGAGACCGCCCCTATTTGAAATGGCTCAACCCGCAGGCGATGCTGACCCGGTTGTTCCCGTCAGAAGATATTATATTGATCCGTTATTTTGCTGCACCAGTAATGCTGACTCCCACCGATCCGAACGCTCCTGCGCGTCAAGCCGTCTACTTCAGAGCTTTGCAGACGATACCTAATTTGACCATGCACCATGGCCGAATGGCGGTGAGGCGTAAAACCGGCGTATTATTGCCGAAGTCGATTCCGGCCCGCAGAGCAACGGTTGAAATATTCGAAGAAAAACGCACGGACGTGAACATAGCGTCCAACATGATCTTGGACGCCCATAGCATCGGCCACGATACAGTCATAATAGTTTCTAATGATTCTGATTTGACAACTCCCATAGAAATGCTGGTGCAGTCATTGGGGAAAACAGTTATTTCCGTCAATCCCTATCCTGCCAGAAGGCAAAGTAGTGAGCTGAGGTTAGCCTCCTCTCGCACTATTCGTCAGATCAACACTTCGGTGTTAACACGAAGCCAGTTCGCGGATCAACTCGCCGACGCCCGAGGGCCCTTCACCAAGCCGTCATCTTGGACGTGATCAGGGCGGCGTCAAATATTCGGTGCGTGCTTACGACGTCAACAATAAATTTTGAGGGTTCGTCCTCCACGCATTTGCATGTCGCGCCACTGATCTATGGGCACCAGCACCCCGGTCTCCACGCCCCGTTTGGTGACGATTTGCGGCCCTTTTTTGACAACCGCAGCCAGGAATTGGCAGAATCTGGCTTTTGGTTTCCGAACCTGCCAAGATTTGCACGTACCATTCACCGGCTCTTGGCGCTGACTATTTGCTTGACTACGTGGTGCGGCTAACCAATTGAAGCCGCCCGGGACCGTCCCGGGCGGCTTCAGCCACGGCGCATTTCACGGCGTCTTTGTTACCCAATGGGTCGGCTGGTTACCTCCCGGTCCAGCTTGCGGGAGATCCACTGGCCGCCGCCGGCGGGGGCGGTCAACTGGCCGTCTTCCACGGCGACCGTGCCGCGCAGGATGGTCATGACGGGCCAGCCTTCGATCTCGAAGTTTTCCCAGATGCTGTAGTCGCTGATGTGGAAGTCGTCCATGGTGAGGCGCTTCCGGATGGTCGGGTCGATCAGAGTGACATCAGCGTCGCTGCCCGGGGCCAGGACGCCCTTGCGAGGGTAGAGGCCCATGATGCGGGCGCAGTTGGCCGAGGTAACGTCCACGAAGCGCTGCAGCGACATGCCACGCTTGGACACGCCCTCGCTGTAGGTGATGCCGACGCGGGTTTCGGCGCCGTTGTGCCCGCCCGTGACGTCGCGCACCGTCTTGCCCGCGATCTTGAGGTCCCAGTTGGTGCAGTATTCGTCGGTGGCCATGGTGTGCAGGCCGCCCCAGGCAATTCCCTTCCAGAGCGTGGCAGCATCTTCTGGCGATTTGAGGGATGGGTAGGTGTGGTACTTCATCCCGTTCTCTTCTTTGTAGTTATTGGCGTTGAAACAGGCGTAGTTGTGCAGGGTTTCGCCGTAGATGGCCATGCCCTTGTTGCGGGCCTCGCCGATGGCATTGACACCCTCCCGGGCGCTGACGTGGACGAAGTACACCGGTGAGCCCGTCCATTCGGCCACCCGCAGCACGCGACGGAAGGAAACGTCCTCCGACTCGTTGCTGTGGACGATGGGCATGTTCCACCACTCGTTGCGCTCCTCGCGCTGCAACTTCTCGTACATGTACTGCACCATGTCGTCGTCCTCGGAGTGGACGAGCAGCATGCCGTCGTTGCGCTGGATTACCTCCATGAGGTCGTGAAGGTGACCCATGCCCACCTTGCGGGGCTCGCCGGACATTTCGGGCGGGCGGATGTTGGTGGTGAAAATTTTGACCGAGGGCCAGCCGCCCTCAATGTATTCGTGGAGGGACTCCAGGGTACGCTGGGGAATCTCGCCCAGCACCATCAGGTGGTGGGCGTAGTCAGCATAGGAGTTGCCCCGCCAGGAGTTGGTGCGCTCCTGCATGGCCTCGGGGATGGTGTTGCCAGGATGGTGGATGGCGAAGTCCATCAGGGTGGTGGTGCCGCCGTGGAGCGCAGCCCGGCTCACTTGCTCCGGTGGCGCGGTGCGGAGGTTGCCCGGGCCCATGATGGGCGCGTCGATGTGGGCGTGGGGCTCGATGCCACCGGGGACAACTACCTTACCGGTGGCGTCGATGACGCGTGTGACGTCGTCGGTCATGGTGTTGGGCGCAGTGATAGCGACGATCTTCTCGCCCTGGATACAGACGTCCCAGTCGCCGACGCCCCAGGGGGTGACGACCTGTCCGCCGCGAATGATCAAGTCCAGCATAATATCCCTCCGTCCGTAGCCGACAAGTGGCCGGCAATGGTTGCTGCGTAAACCCGTTAGAATGCTGGCAGTATAGCGCAAACCTCGGTCGTCGGTCGCGACGAGGGAGCTGCCGGCGGTACGGACACCGTTCGGGGTTGCCACGTGGCTACGCTCTGCACAATGAGACGAGGAGGTCGCTCTGGTCCTGATGACGGCGGTTGGGTCGGGAGCAGTTATCGGATGGCGGGGCACTGGCTATCGAGCCACCGGCCGGCTTCGTACACGTACCGGTAGCGGACGGGAGGAGCTGCCGGAGCGCCGTCCATGAGCAATTGGACCAGCACCGCCGCCTGATCGACCTCCAGCTTGGCAACCCTCAGTATGTTCACCTCAACTGCTTTGCCGGCGAAAAGATCCCTGAGTACGTCCACGTCCTGCAACAGCGTAGCCGCGGCTTCTTTACAACCGTCGCGGAAGGTATCGAGGGCAGACGGTATGTCCGGTTCGGCCATGACGGCGTCTAGGAATTGATTGAGCAGCGAGTTCACCTGGTCACCGATGAAATCCTCCGAATGGTTGGCCGGGTTGTCGGCGCTGGCGTCCGGAGCCGGTCGAGGTGTGTAAGTAGGCGGTACGGCGGTGGGGGTGGCGGTAGGTTCGGGCGTAGCGGTGGGTTCCGGAGTTGCGGTGGCGGGAGGAGGCAGCGTCAAGGCTACGGTGGACGCCGGTGGGAGGGAGGCATCAGCGCCGCAAGCCAGCATCAGGACGACGCACCACACCACTGCCAGCGTCAAAGCGACCCGCACGCCAACGGTTCGCCGGAACGTCCGCCCGCGCATAGCAATCCGACGGCGTGGCCTGACCATGCGAGATGGCACAACGACGTTCAGCACGTTGAGTTCCTCCAGCGCCCATCTTCATATTGGAAAAAGGAGCGGTCCAGCCCCAGGACGGACGTGCCGTCCAGCAGCAGCTCCGATTCGATGTAAACCCGGTCCGGCAACACCCGCTCGACGGTGCGAATCTCCAACCGTGGTTCGACTTCCCCGATGAATCGGCGCAGATCGTCCACGTAGCGGTCAAATCCCTCGGGGTTTCCACGACAGGCTGCCGTGTAGGCTGCCAGGGCCCTTTGGTAGTCCGCTGTCGGTTGGGTGGTGACCGCATCCAGGAAGGCCTGAAGCTCCTGCACCACTGCGGCGGTAGCGGCTTCATCCGACCAGGTGGCCGGCACGAAGGGCGGCGGTTGGGTCAGCTCCACCGTGGGGAGCGGCGCCGGCCCGGCCGGGCTGCACGCCAACAGCGCCAACACCAGCGCCAGCGGCCCGATACGTACCATTAATGCGCCTGATCGCGTCATGCTGTCGACCTCGCCGTCAGCGCGCTTTTTCGCCCATCGTCCGTCCTCCGGCATCGCCGTCAACTCCGGGGCGTCCCCGGCCATCGAGTGGTGCCCGTTCACCGACAACTGGCGTTCAACCATCGGTCGCCTTCGTAGGAAAAGACGTAGCGTCGACGTTTGGTGACGGGATTGTAGTTTTCCAACACGATTTGGGCGTCTATCGTGACCCTCCGGTCGTCGATGCGGCGGATGTGCCACGCCAGCAGGCCCATCCTTGAACCCGGCGCCAACGCCCGTAGGCCGTCCACGTATTTGTCGATGGCGTCTCCATCCTGCCGACACGCCTGGGTGAAAGTGGCGCGGGCGTCGGCGTAACGCGGCGACGGCTGGTCTGATGCAGCGAGCACAAATTGCTGCAGTCGCGGGACGACATCGTTATAGATCTCGAACGTCGACCAGGATGACGGATCGCGTCCAGGCGAGCCCATGGGAGTGCCGGGCGTGGGGTACGTTGCCGGCTCCCCGGACTGAACGGGTGTCAGCGTGGAAAGGGGCGTCAACAGGGGCACGGCCGTGTTTGCCGCCACCGGCGTGGCGATGGCGACCGGTGTCAGAGTCGGTAAGGATTTTATGGTAGCCAGCGGCGCAAGAGTCGGCAGGGGCGTCAGCACGTCCTGCGACTCGCTCGGGACGAACGGGGTGATCGTCGGCGCCGGGGCCAGGGCGGGCACGCTGGTGGGCGGGGTGAGGGACAATTCCCCACCGTCGCACCCCGAACCTAACAACGCGCCCGCCATGACCACCAGGACAAACGGCGGGCGCATACGTGGAATGTGGCTGGTCACCCAACCCGCGAATTGCCCGGCAGGAGTGGTTGGGGCGATTGCGGGAAACACGGGTTGGATGGAAGGGTTATCAGTTGGGGAACCACATCACCGATGAAATTTCGCTGAACTCCCGGTCAAATTTTTGCCAGGAAGCGCCGGCGTTGTCGGACTGGTACAGGTACCCGTAGCGACTGCCGGCCAGCAGGAAGTCAGGGTTTTGCGGTTGGGAGTTCACCACCCACATGGCGGTGTTGGGCTCCACGGGCAGGCTCAGGGGCTCCCAGTTTCCGCCGGAGTCGTCGGAGCGCATTATGACGCCGGTGGAACCGGGTGTGGTGTCCCCGAAGGTGGCGAAGATGGTCTGCGGATCGTCGGGCTTGACCTTGACGCCACGGGGGTATCCCAAGGGGAAGTTCTGCCGGACGCCCAGGTTGCGCCACGACCCGCCGTCGTCGTCGCTGAGGAACACATCGTCGTTGACCAGCACGACCACGCGTTGGGGCGGGCCGGCGGTCACCGTAACGTTGTGGATGTCCAGGTTGGGTATGACGCTGTGATCGACGGTTTCCCAGGTGTCGCCGCCGTCGGCGCTGTGGCGCAGGCCGTCCACCTCAATGCCCACCCAGATGCTGTTGCCGTTGGTGGGGTCAATGGCGATACCGGTGACTCGCGGCACGCCCACCGCCGGACACTCGGCTGCGACGTCGACCGGACGCAGTTCCCAGGTTGCGCCGCCGTCTTGCGTGCGATAGATGCGGCAGGGGTTGGGGGTGCCGGTGCCGGCGAAGCCCACCTGCGGGTTGGACGGGTCGAAGGCGATGGCCCAGACCGCGGCGCCGTTCATGGCGGTGTCGACGGCGCGCCAGGTGTCGCCGTTGTCGTCGCTGCGGATGATGCCCCGGTCGCAACCGGCGAACACGGCGCTGTCGCTGCCGGGCACCGGCGTCAGGCAACGCACCACCGCGTCCGAGTGGATGCCCTGGGTGATGCCCACGCGCCGCCAGGACTGACCGCTGTCGATGCTACGCATCACGCCCTGTCCAGCGGTTCCTACCAAAATCGTGATTCCGTCTGCCATGATAATGCCTCCTTGTTGCCGTCAAATCGGCTGTTGGGGGATATGCCTTCGGAGAGATGCGGTACGGTTGGCGACATGATACCGCCGCCGACGGGGGATTGCTACCGCGGGGCGGCGACCCAGGGTCTTTCAATTGTCCCCTAATGTCATTGCGAGGAGCGAAGCGACGTGGCAATCTCGTAGCCGTATCGACCAACGCTGTCGTCAGCTCACCTTTGACCGCCACGTTCTGACAATCGAAAGGGCTTGGAGGGAACCCAGGGTCACTTGAAGGTGTCCTAAGAAACTATCTCAAAACGCCCTTCGACAAGCTCAGGGTGAGCGGAACGAACTTTGGAATCCGCTCACCCTGAGCTTGTCGAAAGGCCACCCAGCAGGTGAGCAAGTTTCCCGATAATGGCCGGTACTTCGACGGCGGGCGAATCCGACGCCGGAGCGTTGGAACGCGACACCAACTGGCCATTGGTCCACCCCAAATACCAAGTTGAGTCGGGCGGCGACGGCTGACTGGCCGGGGGGCCCAGAGCCGTCGCCGCCCGACGAACACAGCTATGTTACGGATTGGTTTCGGCTCAGTTACTGTCGCCGGAGCCGGCCGGGGCCTGGGCGGCGCCACCCGGAGCCGTCCCGGTGGCAGCCGCCGGCACGGGCGCAGCGTCGGTACGAAACTCTGCCGGCAGTTCGTCCTCCCAATCCGGTATCTGGTGCCGATGGGAGTTGGGCAGGAATAATATAGCGATTACTCCGCCCAGGCTCATGACGAAGGAAAGCAGGATGGTCCAGCAGTAGGGGTTGTCGAAAATAACCGGGAACCCCAGTTCGGTGACACCGATGAACAGCCCGCTGCCCAACAGCGCCCCGCTGGCCATACCCGCGCCGGCTCCCATCATCTGGAAACCGTAGGCGCTGCCGATGGGGGCTCTGCCGTAGTACTGGCGGTTGATGATGGGGAAGGCGGACATCTCGCCCCCGAAGCCAATGCCGAACAATACGGCGAAGAGGTAGAACATCCAAAGTTCGTTGGCGAACAGAAGGATTAGCACGGGCGCGAACTGGAGGGTGAAGCAGGCGGCCATCACCCATTTGCTGCCGAACAGATCGGCGGCGATGGGAGCGGCAAATCGGGTGATGGTGCTGGTCAGGTGCATGGTGCCCGCGATGGTGATGCCGATGGCCGAGGCCCCGACCAGGGCTTTATCCACCCCCTGGTACCCTTCCTCCGGGCGCAATAGGTCCACCACCATAACCTGAAGGAACATGATAATGATGGCATGGCCGGCGCATCCCCAATAGTGGATGCCGACCAGATTCCAGAAAGTGGAAGTTTTGCTCGCTTGGCGCAGGAATACCCGCGCGCGCGCTTTGGCGACCCTTCCCGTTGTGGGAGGGGCGCGTAGCGTCTCGTTGGGGTCGGCGCCCAGTTGCCGCATCCCCACGTCTTCCGGGGAGTTGTGGAACAGGCGGGTGAGCAGCAAAAGAATGATGCCGCCGAATATACCCGCAATCCAGAACGCCATCCTGATCCCAATGCTGTCGGCTTTGAAAAATGGGAAAGCTTCGGCCCATTGCTGCCCTTGCCCCAGGGAAAAGTAGGCTACCAAACCCACCATGATGGCCGGCACAATCACCGGTCCAACGCCCTGGGAAGACTGGAGCAACCCCATGCCCAGTCCCAGGTGGCGGCGGAACCAGGATGTTACAGACACGGTTAGGGGCACCTGGAATATTCCCATGGACGCGCTGAGCATTACGCCGAAGAACAGGTAGAGATGCCAGAGCTCGGTCATGAATCCCGCGAGGATCATGCTGACGATGTACAGAGAGGAGCCCAACGTCAGGGTAACACGGGCTCCGTATCGATCACCAAGCCATCCGGACAGCGGGCCGAACATGCCCGACACCACCCATTGCAGCGAGAATGCGAACAGGATAAGACCCTGACTCCAGCCGAAGACCTCGGCGATAATGGGAACCAGGGCTGGGAAAGACATACGGAACGACGATGATACCAGTCGCATCAACGCTGTGATTAACACAATCACCCAAGCGTAGTGGATACGGTACCCGCCGAGGGCGAACTCCGCGGGGCTTAGATTAAAGGTGGCCATGATCCTCTCCCTCGATTGCGGCAGTATGCTACCGACGGCGACGGACTGTCAAGAATATGGGCGGCTTACTATCACCCGCTGCTATAATGCAAACGTAATTCGTTGCCAGTTTGTCCGTCCGGTTATCAACCTGCCACCATGAGCCAACAGCGTATCGAAACCCTGACTATTCCGGTTGATGGCATGACGTGCGCGGCGTGCGTGCATCACGTGGGCGAAGCGCTGCGGACGGTGCCGGGCGTCGGCGAGGTCAGCGTAAATTTGGCCACCGCCCGGGCCACGGTGAACCTGAACGCCGACTGCGACGTGGTTCCTCCCATCGACGCCTTCGCACAGGCGGTTGCCGAGGCCGGTTATTCGGTTCCGCCGGTTCGGAACGTGTACCCGGTGGCCGGGATGACGTGCGCCGCCTGCGTCCAACACGTGGGGGAAGCGCTGCGCTCCGTGCCCGGTGTTTCGGCGGTGTCGGTGAACCTGGCGACCGCGACCGCCACCGTGGAGCATCTGCCGACCGCGGTGGAACCGGCGACGCTGGCCCGCGCCGTCGCCGAGGCCGGGTATGACCTGGACACCGCCGGCGTGGATGCGGGCGCCGGAAACCCGCGTTCGGAGGAAGAACGTCGGCTGCGAAAACGATTGATCGTGGCGGCGTTGGGTGGCGCGGCGTTGCTGCTGGCCAGCTTTCCGGCGTTGCCGTGGACGCAGCAGGCGTTGGAATTCTGGTGGTACCCGGTGGCGCTGTTGGTGGTGGCCACTCCAGTCCAACTATGGGCGGGCTGGCCGTTCTACGTGGCCGGTTGGGCCGGTCTGCGGCGGCTGCAACCAAACATGCACACCCTCATTGCGCTGGGGACGTCGGTGGCCTACGGGTACAGCGCCGTGGCGGTGGCGCTCATGCTCGCTGCGCCGTCAGTGCTGGCGGGGATGAGTGGGCATCAACTGCACTTCGACATGGCGGCAATCATCATTGCCCTGATCCTGTTGGGGCGGTGGCTGGAATCGCGCGCGCTGAACCGCACGTCCGACGCCATTGGTCGGCTGCTGAACCTGCGCCCGCAGACGGCCCACCTGGTGGCCGACGACGGCAGCGTCGACGACGTGCCCATTGAGCAGGTGGAGGTCGGCAACGTGCTGGCCGTGCGGGCCGGCGAGCAGATTCCGGTGGACGGAGAAGTAGCATCGGGCGCGTCCACGGCGGATGAATCGGCGTTGACGGGCGAAAGCATGCCGGTGGACAAATCGGCCGGCGACGCCGTGTTCGCCGGCACGCTGAACGGCGCCGGCGCATTCACCATGCGGGCGTCGCACGTTGGCGAGGACACCACCCTGGCGCAGGTAATCCGGCTGGTGGAGGAGGCCCAGGGCTCGGCGGCGCCGGTGCAGCGCCTGGCGGACCGGGTGGCGGCGTGGTTCGTGCCGGCGGTGGGTAGCGTGGCAATCCTGGCAGCTATCGTCTGGCTGCTCCTGGGGCCGACGCCGTCGGTGCAGTATGCCTTCGTGACGCTGGTGGCCGTGCTGATCATCGCCTGTCCCTGCGCCCTGGGCCTGGCCACGCCGACCGCCATCATCGTGGGCGTGGGACGGGCCGCCGAGCGGGGTGTCCTGATCCACAGCGCTGCGGTGCTGGAAAGGGCTCATGCGGTGAACGTGGTTGCCATGGACAAGACGGGCACCCTGACCCATGGCCACCCAGAGGTGACCGACGTCATCGCCGCCGATGGCGTGGAGCCGGCGGAGGTGCTGCGTTGCGCCGTGGCCGCCGAGCAGCTTTCGGAACATCCGGTGGGTCGCGCGGTGGTGCGGCGGGGCGTTGCTGACGGCATCACGTCTCACCACGCATCGAACTTCGCGGTGCATCGTGGCGCCGGCGTCACCGCCGTTGTGGATGGAAACCCGGTGGTGGTCGGCAACGCCGCCCTGCTCGCGGACGCCGGTGTGGAAATGGTCAGCAACCTGGCCACGGCGGCGGACCAACTGGCGGCTCAGGGTCGCACGCCGATTTTCGTGGCCAGCGCCGGTCGGACCCTGGGTGTCATAGCCGTGGCCGATACCGTGAAGCCCGATGCAGCAGCGGCGGTGGACGCCCTGCGTTCCCAGGGTGTACGCACCGTCATGCTCACCGGCGACCGTGGGGAGGTGGCGGCGGCGGTTGCTGCTGCCTGTGGAGTGACCGAGTACCAGGCTGCCCTGCTGCCGGCCGACAAGGCGACGGCCATCCGTCGTTTGCAGGCTGAGGGCAACGTGGTGGCGATGGTGGGCGACGGAATCAACGATGCGCCGGCGCTGGCCACCGCCGATGTCGGCATCGCAATGGGCGGGGGGGCCGACATCGCCCGGGAATCCGCCGACATCACGTTGATGCGGGACGACCTGACGGCGGTGGCGACGGCGCTGCAACTGTCCAAGGCCACGATGCGGACCATCCGGCAAAATCTGTTCTGGGCCTTCTTCTACAACGCGCTGCTGATTCCGGTGGCAGCGGGTGTGCTGTATCCGGTTTTTGCCACGCTGGGCGGCGTGCCGGAGGGGCTGTCGTTTTTCTTCGGCGACGCGGGCTTTTTGAATCCGATCCTGGCCGCGCTGGCGATGGCGTTTAGCTCGGTGAGTGTGGTGAGCAACTCCCTGAGGCTGCGGAGGGCGAGGCTCCCAGGTGAGTAATCAGTGACACACGGGCATCAACGAGGCCGGCTGTTCATGATAGAATCCAGGCATCCGGCAGTTACGCTACTGCCATAAGCTGCAAAACGTCCTATGCTGATTGATTTTCTGGTACCGGTTTACATGGCGATGGCCGGGCTCACCGCGGTATTGCTAGCTGCGGTAACCACGCTGGCCTATCGGGTAGGCAGGTTGCCGACGCACAGCGACCTCCATCGGGTGCGGGATGAGATCCGGCAAGAGGTGAGAGAACAAACCGCCGCTCTTCGGCAGGATTTGAACCGGCAAACCGCCGCTCTTCAGCAGGATTTGAACCGACAAACCGCCGCTCTTCAGCAGGATTTGAACCGACAAACCGCTCACCTGGAACAGGAGATGGTCAGACTAAACTTGCGCCTCGAGACCACCATCCACCAACAGGATGCCAAGCTTGACGCAGCAATGGCTCGTCTCGACGCCCGGATCGATAGCGCTGTGAAGGAGCTCCGGCAGGAGATGGCGACCAACCGGTTGGAACTCCTACAGGAGTTCCGCCGCAGCCATCAGCAATTGCTACTGGCCCTGGCCAGCCACACCCACGCTGACGGCACGCCGGCTACGTTTACGTTGCCGCCACAACTGGCGCCAGCAGGGGACGATGACGTGTAACAACACAGGCGGGTTGCGTGATCACCGCAGTGGATCCCCCGCGATTCGCGTTATATGGGCAGCCTCGATATTTCTGGCATTGCTGGCGCTGGGATGCGACCAGGCTGATCCAACTCCGGAGCCGACGGTTACACCCCCACCCACGGCTACGCCGGACCTAGTGGCAACAGTGGACGCCCGAGTGCGTCACATGCTGGCAGAGGTCGCCACGCTTACACCGCAACCTACGGCCACCCCACCTCCGACGGCCACGCCGCAACCGACCACGACCCCGCCATCGCAGCCCACGCCGCAACCTACCGCCACTCCGCTATCGCAGCCCACGCCGCAACCCACAGCATCACCCCAGCCGACCGCTACTTTGCAACCGACGGCCACTCCCCAACTGACGCTGGCCGAGGTAATAGACCAGGCGGCACAATCGGTGGTTTCCGTGGTGTACTTCCAGCGAACAATCGGGTCGGGGTTCATCTACAAGACAGCGGGGAAAACGCGAGTGAGCATTCTCACCAATGCTCACGTGGTGGATGTGCCAGATCCGGATCGGTTGTCAGTTGTGACCGCTGACGGTATGCTGCTGGACGTGGTGGTAATCCGCAGCGGGAACGCAGTATCGACGACGTTGCCTCCATAAGAGGTGAGGCACCCCGATAGTCAATCTCTTTCGGTGTTGGAATTTGCGCCGGCGGGAAGCATCAGCCCTGGAGACTCGGCGATTGTGTTGGGGTTCCCTCTCGGGACTGAAGAAATCTCGGTGACTTCCGGAATAGTTTCGGCCTTACAGGATTGTCCATGGCTGGATGAAAAGCACGCGTTGAAGTGCGTTAAAACTGACGCCCCCATCAACCCCGGCAACAGCGGGGGCCCACTTATCAATCAACGAGGCGAAGTCACCGGCATCAATACTCGCAAAGCGGTGAGCACCAGAGTCGAAGGCATCGGATACGCCATCACATCCGACTTTGTGCGCCAGTGGCTGGCCGACCGGCTTTTAGACTAACCGGCTTTTAGACTAGACGGAGGCGGTGAAGCCACATGGCAACAGCAACCGACCCCATCTGCCAGATGCAGGTGGACACGGAGAATCCCAACGGCGGCGCCAGCGAGCACGCCGGTCAGACCTACTATTTCTGCGCTCCGGGTTGCCGGGTCGCCTTTGAACGCGATCCGGAAGGCTGGGCGTCGGGGCGCAACAAGCCCATCGCGATGGACGAGCCCCACTCGCAGCCTCTGACCATCGTGCGCCGGCTCTTTCGCCGGGACAAATAGCAGCGGTTGGTTCCACCGGCGCGTTGGCTGGTCAGACGGCGGCTCCGCAACAGCGCTTGTATTTGCGGCCACTGCCGCAGGGACACTGGGAGTTGCGTCCGATCTTGCGTCCGCCACGTTGGGCTCTGGGCGAGCGTGCACCGTTAACCGGCGGCTGCTGATTATTGTTCCCCCTGGTTCCGTTGGTGGGAGCTACGTCGGGAAATAGTGCGGCGCCGTCCGTCGCAACACCGTTGCTGTTGGCTGCCGCCAGACGGGCCGCCGCTTCCGGCGCCAGCGTCACGTGGAATAACCGGTGGGTGACCTCCCGCTGCATGTGCCGCATCAGCTCGTTGAAGGCGCGCTGACCCTCGGTGCGGTACACCGTGAGCGGGTCCCGCTGGCCGACGGCGTGCAGGCCGACGCCAGTACGCAGGTTCTCCATGTGGGTGAGGTGGTCGACCCAGTGGGTGCTGATGGATTCCAGGAGCAAGCCCCTGACCAGCAGGTCCATACCGCCGGGAACCGTGTCCCGCGCCTTGGCATCGTAGATGGATTCGGCGTGCTGGTGCAGGATGCCGATGATGTCATCACGTCGGCTTTGGAGGACTTTGTCCGGCGTGTCTACCTGGGGCGGCAGGGGACAGATTTGGCCCAGTCCAGACAACAACCCCTCGGCGTCCCAATCGTCGGCGTGGCGGGAGCTGAGGTGGTCGGCGACCAGTTGGTCGAATTCGGCCCGCAGCATCTCGATGACCCGATCCCGCAGCCCCTCACTGGCCAGAATGCGGGAACGCTCGGCGTAGATTACCTCGCGCTGTTGGTTGAGTACGTCGTCGAAATTCAGCAGGTGTTTGCGGACGTCGAAGTGGTAGCCTTCCACCTTTACCTGGGCGCTGTTGATGGACTTGGTGATCAGCTTGTTCTCCAGGGGTTCATCGTCTTTGAGGCCGGTCCAGCTCATGACGTTTTTGATGCGGTCGCCGCCGAAGCGTTGCATCAGGTCGTCTTCCAGCGCGACGAAGAACTGGCTGCTGCCCGGGTCGCCCTGCCGGCCGGCCCGTCCGCGCAGCTGGTTGTCGACGCGGCGCGCTTCGTGATGTTCGGTGCCGATGACGTGCAGGCCGCCCAGGGCCACCACGCGTTCGTGTTCTTCCTGCCAGTCTTCCCGGTCGGTGTCGGCGCCGCCCAGGACAATGTCGGTGCCGCGGCCGGCCATGTTGGTGGACACGGTAACGGCGCCGGCCCGGCCGGCCTGGGCGACGATAGTGGCCTCGTGTTCGTGGTTGCGGGCGTTGAGCACCTGATGGGCCACGCCGCGCCTCCGCAACCGGTCGCTGAGGGCCTCAGAAGTTTCGATTGACGTAGTACCCACCAGCACCGGTTGGCCGGATTGGGAGCGGGAGGCGATGTTTTCCACCGCCGCGCGCCATTTGCCCTCCGACGTGGGGAAAATCAGGTCCGAAGCTTCGTGGCGCACCATGGGCAGGTTGGTGGGCACGGCCACCACTTCCAGGCCGTATATCTTGTAGAACTCGTCGGCCTCGGTTACGGCGGTACCGGTCATGCCCGACAGCTTGCGGTACATGCGGAAGTAGTTTTGCAGGGTGATGGTGGCGTAGGTAACGCTCTCCCGCTGAATCCGGAGGCCCTCTTTGGCTTCCACCGCCTGGTGCAGACCGTCGGACCAACGGCGCCCGAACTGCAACCGGCCGGTGAACTCGTCGACGATGACCACCTGGCCGTCGTTGACAACGTAGTCTTTGTCCTTGATTTTCTGGACCTGGGCCACCAGGGCGTTTTCAACGTACTGCACCAGGTGGAAATTTTCGGCTTCGTACAGGTTGGACACGTTCAACTGCCGTTCCATCCTGGCGATGCCTTCTTCGGTCAGCGAGATGGCCTGGGTGCGCTCGTCGATGGTGTAGTCATCGTGCTCCCGGAGACGGGGCGCCAGGCGGGCGCAGGTGTAATAATGGTCGACGGGCTGCTGGGCTGGCCCGCTGATGATGAGGGGCGTCCGCGCCTCGTCGATGAGGATGTTGTCCACTTCGTCGACGATGGCGAAGTGGCGGCGTCCGCGTTGTACCTGCTGGGAAACGTCGCCGGCCATGTTGTCCCGCAGGTAGTCGAACCCGAACTCGTTGTTAGTACCGTAGAGAACGTCGCACTGGTAGGCTTCGGCGCGGGGCGCCGGATCGAGATACTCGAAGCCCCCCTTGCCGACGTTGCCCAGGGCCGGGTCGTAGACGTAGGCGGCGTCGTGTTGCAGGCAGCCTACCGAAAGGCCCAGCAGATGATATATCGGCCCCATCCAGACCGGGTCGCGGCGGGCCAGGTAGTCGTTTACGGTGACGATATGCACGCCGCCGCCGGTGAGGGCGTTCAGGTAAGCAGACAGGGTGGCGACCAGGGTTTTGCCCTCGCCGGTCTTCATCTCGGCGATCTTGCCGTCGTTGAGCACGGCTCCGCCGATGAGTTGAACGTCGTAGTGGCGCTGGCCCAGGGTGCGCCGCGCCGCCTCGCGGACCACCGCAAAGGCTTCTGGCAGCAGGTCATCCAACTCCTCGCCGTCGTCCAGACGGCGGCGAAACTCGACGGTTTTGGCGCGCAGCCCATCATCATCGAGGCGGCGCACGGAATCTTCCAGGGCGTTTACCCCCGGCACCAGGCTGCCGCGCAGCTTCTCGGCGGCACGCTCCGGCGTATCGCCCACTATTCTCTTCAGTAAAGTTACCATCGGGTTGCTCTCTACCTGGTCCGCTAAGGAATGGAGACGCCAAGGAACTGGCCCGGTGGAGGTGGAGAACGCCGGCCAGCATTCTCCTCACTCCAACCCTCTCCGCAAAGGAGAGGAGGCTCGGTTCAGTATAGCAAGGATGCTTATGTTACGCAGGATGGTGCGCCGGCGGATTGACGAAGGTTGGGCGGGATGCGACCGTTGGCGCCCCGGCCGAGCCGCTCGGCGTGTTATCGGCGTGTTAGTTGAGAACGGCAGCGTTGTCCGGATCCGACGTCAATAGCCTGGACAAGCGGACACCACCTTCCACTGCCGCAACGTTATCAGCGCCCGAGCGACGTTAACCCACACGCCCGCCAACGGGCACACCGCCCGGCCATGCCCGGTCCCTGGAAGCCGGCCGGGGTACTGAAGACACCCGGAGTTGTCTCCCCAAACCGGGGCTCCCTCTCCAAAGAGGTGAGGGAGATTAGGATCGATCTGCCGGCGTCAGTCAGCTGCGGACGCCGCGGCGGCAGCGTACCACTCGGGGCCTTCTTCGCCCGGTTCAGGCAGGACGAAACCACCCTCCATCGTCCAGGAAGCAGGGTTTTCGGTGATGCGTCCACCGATTACATCGGCTGGCACGTTGGCGATCTTGCCGAAGGCGTTGGTCAAATCGCTGAGGAGCTGCTGCTTGAGCTCCTCAGACCGGCCGGCCCGATTGCCGCCGTCCAGGTACCAGGGCACACCGAACTCGGAAGTCTCCCCGGGCGGGGTCTCGATGAAGGTGACCGAAACGAAGCTGCGGGGAGCGCCGGTGGAGCCGCAGTGGATATCGGTGAAGGCCAGGGCGATCTCCTGTCGTTGCTCGAACGAGACGGAATCCTTGGGAACGATACAACGGTAGTGGGGCATATCGTTTACTCCTTGTTTGGGTCCGACAACTGGTTACACCCCTGCCAGCGTCGCTGAGCGCCGGCGATGGGTTAGTTGTTTCGACGATCTCGGGCGGAGACCACCAGCTCGTCGGTGGTGCAGCCGGTGAGGTCGATCCACATATCCTGGATGGTTTGCATCAACTGGACGCGGATATCCTGCTCACAGCCGGGCGGTATTTCGCCTCGCACGGCGGACGTGGTGGACAGCCGGCCGCCGCGGAAGCCAAACCCGTGGGGGACTTCGGTCCACTGCACCGTAACGTCGTCGGGCGCTCCGCCCAGGATGGAAGCGCAGATGCGCGCCAACTCCGACGCAAGACGCGGGCGTAACTCCTGGGGTATTATCCCCTCTTGAATAGTGCAGTTGAAGCTGATCATGCTAACCCGCTGCGGAAAATCTGCGATACCCTGACAACGCTCGGCAGATTACCACAGTCGGTTTTTGGGTTCAACCATGTCCGCGCAGCGCCGGAGTTTTCAATAACCAAGCGTCCTCAATAAAACCGTCGGTTGCAGGACTATCGGAGGTCATTATGTGCCGAAGTATCAAGACGTTGCGGTCGTTGGAGACGCCAGCCTCCCGCGAAGAGATGCAGGCCGCCGCCCGGCAGTTCGTGCGAAAGGTCAGCGGATACCGTACGCCGTCGCGGGCTAACTCTGAAGCCTTCAATCGGGCAGTGGACGAAATCGCCGACGTGACCAGGGCGCTGCTGGAATCGCTCCACACCCCGCAATCGGCCAGGCACGTGTAGAGGCAGGAAAAGCTACGCCGGTCCTCTTCCTCACGCGTGCCCGCTTTAATCTGTCATTGCGAAGAGCACCCGCTCATCCCGAGCTCGCCGAGGGACGTGGCAATCTCGATGAGGTTGAACACACGTCGGCGAATCGCCGTCGCTACGACGACGAGATTGCCGCGCTACGCTCGCAATGACAAGGTGGGTACGCATGATGGTTCTCTTTGCCATGACACGATACCCGTCGCCATGACACGATACCCGCCTTGTGTTATGTTTGGCGGCGACTTTCGGACACGTGGCTGCGCCCGGCAATCCGTTAGCCACATACTACCGAGTCAACAATCACCCAGGAAGGTAACACCATGCCCAATATGACCGGCGGCCAGGCCCTGATGCGTTCGCTCTATCTCGAGGGGGTGAGAGTCATTTTCGGCCTCCCCGGCGTGCAGCTCTACCACGCATTGGACGCGCTGAACGACGAGCCGGGAATCCGGTTCATTACGGTGCGCCACGAGCAGGCCACCACCTACATGGCCGATGGCTACGCCCGGGCCGGCGGAGGTGTCGGCACGGCGCTGATGGTTCCGGGCCCCGGTTTGCTAAACGCGTCCGCCGGCATGAGCACGGCGTACTCGGCGTCGTCACCGGTTTTGGTGGTTTGCGGTCAGATTGAACGCGACCTTATCGGCGGCGACCGGGGAATGCTCCACGAAGTCAACGACCAGCAGGACGCCATCCGGCCCGTCACCAAGTACGTGGAGCGGATCATGACGCCGGATGCGGCGCCGGCCGCGGTGCACGAAGCCTTCCGCCAACTCACCACCGGACGGCCCCGCCCGGTCGAAATCGAGATGCCGCCCGAAACCATGGCCGACGCCGCCCCGGTGTCGCTGATGGAGTCCGAACGCTACCCCCGGGTTTCCGCCCCCCGGGAACAGGTGGTCGAGGCTTCCCGCATCCTGCGCGAGGCCCGGCAACCGCTGATCTGGGCCGGCGGTGGCGTCATTTCATCAGAAGGCTCCGCCGAGTTGGTGCAGCTTGCCGAACGTTTGCAGGCTCCGGTGGTCACCACCGCGGAGGGCAAGGGCGCCATCAGCGACCGGCACCCGCTGGCGTTGGGGTCGCTGCGCCTGCGTAACGACCCGGTGGCCAAGGAAGAGCCAAACTTTGACGTCATCCTGGCCGTGGGCACGCGCCTGGCCTTCCCGGCTTGGCTGGGCGGCCAGAAGGTGGTGCAAATCGACATAGATACGGAGGAGTTGGGCCGCAACTACGGGGATACCTACGGAGTGGCCGGCGACGCGCGCACGGTAATGGCGCAGGTGGACGCCGAGCTGGCCGGCACGATGACGGGGACCCCGTCGTCCTTTGCCGCTGAGGCCGCCGCGCTGCGAGCCCGCCGCGCCCAAACCGCGCTACGTCCGGAGCCCCAGGAATCCTACCTGGCCGCCGTCCGCGCCGCCGTGCCCGACGACGGCATCCTTATTTCGGGCATGACCCAGCTGGGCTATTACGCCCGGGCCTTCTGGCCCACCTACGAACCGCGCACGTTCATCACCTCCAGCTACTCCGGCAACCTGGGGTACGCTTACCCGACGGCCCTGGGCGCCAAGGTAGCCAAGCCGGACCGTCCGGTGGTAGCCTTATGCGGCGACGGCGGCTTTCTGTTCAATTCGCAGGAGCTGGCGACGGCGGTGCAGCATGGCATTAACGCGGTGGCGGTGGTGTTCAACGACAACGCCTACGGCAACGTCCTGCGCGACCAGGTGAACCGGTTCGACGGTCGGGTAGTGGGCGCAGCGCTACACAACCCTGATTTCGTCAAACTGGCCGAGGCCTACGGAGCGCGGGGCGTGCGCGCCCAAGGTCCCGAAGCGCTGGAATCGGCCATCCGTGAGGCCCTGGCCGTGGACGCGCCCACGCTGATTGAGGTGCCGGTAGGCCCAATGCCGACGCCGTTTACGTAAGGGGAATTTAGACGCCGGAGGGCTGAACCATGAAAATGACGGTTACCATTGACCGGGACGAAGATGGCGTGTGGATTGTGGAGTGCCCGGCCATACCGGGCTGTGTAAGCCAAGGGGACACGAAAGATGAAGCCCTAGCCAACATACGGGAGGCTATCGCGCTCTGCATCGAAGTGCGTGCCGAGCAGGGCCTGCCGCTGACCATTGAGACCCGGCAGGTGGAGGTTGCGCTGTAATGCCCCGGCTGCCGGTATTAAGTGGGTCGGAGACAGTGCGGAACTTTGAGCGTTTCGGCTGGAACGTGGCGCGCCAGCGGGGCAGCCACATCGTGATGACCAAGTCGGGGGAAATGACGACGCTTTCAATACCCAATCATCCCACGGTAGCCAAAGGAACCCTGCGCAGCCTCATCCGCAGCGCTGGCCTGACCGTAGCCGAGTTTTGTGCCACCCTCTGATGCCCACCACCCCGACATGGTCAAGCTGGCCGAAGCCTACGGCGCCCGCGGCGTGCGCGCCCAAGGCCCCGAAGCCCCGGAATCAGCCATCCGAGAAGCCCTCTCCGCCAACGCGCGCGAGTTTGCATAGAGGTACCGGTGGGGCCGATGCCGACCCCGTTCACTTAAGACTGAACCACCAGATTGATTGTTAAACTACACCTACCCCTCGCCGCCGCGTGTTCCTATCTCTATGGTAGTGATTCCAGAAGGCTTCAGTCAACAGTTGGTCATTCGTCTGGAGTCGTACAACAGAACCAGTGAGTTTCTCTTTCAGTTGAAGGTATCCAGGCTTGGGTTGACACAGGAAATACTCCATTTTGTTCCTCAATATTCGGGATATGAGTTTGCGAACTTCATCAAGCTTGTCAGTAACCATCGCTCCGACTGCGACTCCCGTCTCAAACTCTATAAGCCGGCTGAGCGGGTGTACGTCACGGTAAAACCTTTGCCTCTGTTCTTGATCACAATAAAATATCACTGGCTTGCCCAAGCTCAATGCCATGGCGGCTTCCGCGTCTTTGCCGTAGCTATCTCGATCCCCTGCACAATAAAGTAGCATCTTGGCGCACTTGACCATCAGGCATTCAATAAGGCCTTTATCCTCGTGCCCTGACGCAGCACTGAGAGTAGGATCAAAGTATCGGATGTTCATATCATCTAACTGAGAGTCATTGAAAATATTCTCACATATATCTGACATATCCCGAAAATGATCACGTGTTCGCATACTCGTCGCGACATAGACGTCAAGATCGCTGAGCACCGATAGATAGTAACGTGTATTTTTCAGAGCGATCTCTCGAGATTCAAAGAATTTTGAAGCAATACGGTTAAATTTTTCTTCAAGGTCAGTTTCAGAAGTAACTGTTTCAGCTAGAACCTCGTCGGCAGAGAAGATAAACTCTCCTTGTCGCCCCTGAAAATGCATGGGGATTTGATCATCAAGTAGTTGCTGAATTGTGGGATTTGCATTTCCTGCTTTAACGTGAGACTTGTACGATTCAAAGAGAGCCGTTCTAAGGTCACTGTCGTCACCTTGTCCATCTCCGTAGGACTTACACGCCATCTCGGAAATAAGGTACCGGTTGTCCTTGGCAATGGCCTCAGGCTTAAGTGCGGCTCCTCGACCCTGGATAGCATCTGTCTTGAAGCACTGAGCTCCGAAGAAATCCTCGATCTCCGACAAACGGAGGTCTCGGAGGCTCCTAAACGCCGTGCGGACGTTGCCAAAATAAAGGAGGCCATCGACGTAAAGGCGATATAGGCCCCACTTGAGATGTGGCAACGAGCTGATAGCGTTCGCAGACTGCAGGAAATCCTCTCGAAACCCCGGAAGATTACAGACATCGTAGGGGTGGTTTTCTGGGGCTTGGAGCCAGTAGTATCGGAAAAAGCCGTCCCCCACTGGTGCCTCGTTCCCAAAAACCAAGAGTTGGTTCAACTGCACCGCCGGGAGCGGATCCTGATCGACGGTACCCAGGCGTTCAAAAACGTCATCGTGCGTTTGCTCTGTCAACCAGCTCCCTATACCGCCTGTGGGCACCGAAAAAAGTGCGAACTCTTGAAGAATATCATCTTTCGTTTTCATCACGCTCCCCTGATAGGTCAACTTGCCGCAATACAAATGGCCTTGGATAATCGCGGCAGTATTCAATACTTCTGTTGCATTATTATACCGCTACGTGGCATATCAGCACCAAGTCTTTTTCCAACTCACGATTTTCGCCCAGTCGCTCAGTAAGAAAGTTATTGCTGAGTGGCTCGATGCTCGTTGCTTTTCGGAGACGCATGACAATGAAAGACAGTATGACACGATGGCCAAGCAACTTACGGCAATCATCGAACGTGAGGGCGATGGCTACTTCGCCCTCTGCCCGGAGCTGGACATCACCAGCTAGTAGTCCGAAATCTTTGTAATGATGGGTTGATTGGTACAGGGCCTTTCCCCGGCCATACAGGGCTTTATGGAGGCTATCGTCGAGCAATCTGGCATTCCACACCCATCATTTCAAGAATGTTGGTCTACTAGTGGTCCGAAATCTTTGAAATGATGAGTTGCTGGCTTCGTCCTGGTTCTCCAGCGAAGTCGGTCTAAAGCAAGGCGTGAAGACGGATTCCCATCATTTCAAAGCGGTTGGTCTACTAGGGCGACACTGTGGATGAGGCTCGCAACAACCTGAAAGAAGCGCTGGAACTGTTTTTTGAGACGGCTTCGGCCACCGAGATTCAGCACAGGTTGCGGGTATGATAGAAGCCAATGAATTTCCGCCTGGGTTGGACGCCGAACAGGTGCGGGAGATTATACGGCGCTACGATTCCTTGAACGAAGAGGAGATGGTGGCCGAAATAGAGGCCGCTTTTGAGATGGATGGGCAGACGGTGCTGGTCATTCCCACTGACCTGGTTCCCAAAGTCAGGGCCCTGCTGTCAACGGAAAGGTGAAGCAATGCGGCAAGTGGTTCTCTATCCTGGCGAAGATGGCTATTGGATTGCGGAATGTCCTAGCCTGCCCGGTTGCGTCAGTCAAGGCGAAACCAAGCAGGAGACTATTGCCAACATCAAGGAGGCGATAGCAGCGTACATCGCCGTACTTGAGGACGACGGCCGGCCGGTTCCCGAGGAACGCTTTGAGGCACTGGTAGTAGTGGTATGAGCGGACTGCCCCGGATTTCGGGGCGGGAATGCGTCCGAGCTCTGGCCAGAGTCGGGTTTTACACTCGACGACAACGCGGCAGCCACATTGTCTTGCGCCGAGACAGTCCTTTCGCGCAGGTTGTGGTTCCGGACCACCGGGACTTGACCGGGGGACGTTGCGCACTATCGTCAAACAGGCCGGCTGGGAGTGGAGGAGTTCTCGCAGTTGCTTTGACTGTCGCCTGGCCCAGTTTAGGTCCGCCATCCCCTCCCGTTATGCTATCATGCCGCTAATTCGGCGCGTTGGCGCCGAGGAGCTTTCCGCGTTACGACTTTCGCACCTGTCAGGAGGTTATTATGGCCGGAAATTACACCATCAGCGTTGGCACCGTCGGAGGCGGCCTGTCGGTCAGCCCGGACGGCGGCGAAAGCTGGAACCGAATCCGCACCCCAATGCCCACCGAATGCAACATTCGCACCCTGGCCGTGGACCCCAGCCACCGCCACCGCATCTACGCCGGCTCCGACAGCGGGCTGTACCGCTCCAACGACAACGGGTTCACCTGGGAGTACGTCGAGTCTCCCATGGACGACCTGCAGATCTGGTCGGTGGGCGTGGACCCCGACGACAGCGACACGGTGTTCGTGGGCACGCGACCCAACGCCTTCCGCTCCCGGGACGGCGGCAACAGCTGGGAAGAGCTGGACCTGGGCGTCCGGATGCCCTGCCCCATCGGCATCCCCCGCACCACCAACATCATCGTTGACCCGCGGGACACCCGCACCGTTTGGGCCGGCATCGAGGTCGACGGCGTGTACCGCAGCCTGGACGGCGGCGACAACTGGACCCGCCTGCCCGACCTGGGCCCGGACCCATTCCACGGTGACATCCACGGCATGGCCCTCAAGCCCGGCCCGGAGTCCGCGATCTATTGCACCACGCCCTTCGGCATCTCCACAAGCAACGACGAGGGTGAGAGCTGGGAGCTGCACGAGTTCCCGCGGTTCCACACCGAGGACACCCGTTCGTACTGCCGCGGCATGGTCATCAAGCCGGACAATCCCAACGTGATGTTCGTTGGCAATGGCGACACCATACCCGGCGTGACCGGAGCCATCCGCCGCACCCGGGACGCCGGCGCATCCTGGGACGCTCCCGAGCTGTCGACCACCCCCAACTCGGTGGTGTACTGGTTCGCAACCAGCGAACACATGCCCGACGTCATGGTAGCCGCCAGCATCTATGGCTATTTGTACGTCAGCACCGACGGCGGCGATAACTGGGACAAACTGCAGAAGGAGTTCGGCGAAATCCGATCGCTGGCGCTGACGCCCAACGAATAGTAACTGCCAACAGATTTGACTCTCACTCATGCCCCTCTCCCTGGGGAGAGGGGCATTTTTGGTTCAAATTGGCCTATTTGCCCAATGCGTCCTGCACGGTGACGCCATTCATGATTGTCTTGCAGACACCGGATCGCGCATATACAATATAGATACCACGGTGATTTATTCCAAGGTGGGGTGATATTGATGAGCGCCAAAACCCACATCGCTACCTGGGGCTCCAGTCTGGCGGTGCGTATTCCAAAACCCATTGCCGAACAGTGGGGAGTGCATGACGGTTCGGCCGTTGAGATATTCACCGACGGTGATGATCTGGTGCTGAGAAGGGAGAAATTCAACCTGGCCGAGTTGGTCTCAAAAATCACGCCGGAAAATCTCCACGGTGAAGTGGATACCGGCGCTCCCCAAGGCAATGAGGCATGGTAGCCGACGAATACGTGCCCAATAGAGGAGACATCGTGTGGATGAGCTTCACTCCCCACGCCGGGCACGAACAGGCCGGACATCGCCCGGCAATCGTCATCAGCCCCAGAGGATACAACGAAGCGTCCAGTTTTGCCCTATTTTGCCCGATAACAACGCAAGTCAAAGGGTATCCTTTTGAAGTAGCCCTGCCAACTTCGGGCTCCGTAAGGGGTGTCGTGCTAGCCGACCAGGTGAAAAGCCTTGATTGGCGCGCGCGGCGAGCCAGGTTTGGATATCGGACCAATAACCGGGTGGTCAGCCAAGTCCTGGCCTTGGTCAACACTTTGTTAGAATAAGCTTTCCACGCTGTACAAACACCGCAACTTGGCGGCGGCCAGTTTCACCCTACTCCCTGTCATTTGGGGAGGAGGAATTTGACCCAGGAGCTCACTGATGCCCACTTTTGACTCTGACGGCGTTCATATTTTTTACCAGAGTACTGGCGAAGGGTTCCCCTTGATCTGGAGCCACGAGTTTGCCGGCTCCTTCGAGAGTTGGGAGCAGCAGGTGCGCTATTTCAGCCATCGCTACCGGGTCATAACCTACAACGACCGGGGATATCCGCCCTCGGACGTGCCCACCGACCTGGAAGCCTATTCGCAGGACATCACCATCGAGGACCTGCGCCGGCTGATGGACCACCTGGGTCTTGACCAGGCGTATATCGGCGGGTTGTCCATGGGCGGCAACGTGGCGCTGAACTTCGCCCTGCGTTACCCGGAGCGTTGTGCGGCCATCATCGTGGCGTCGGCCGGCTCGGGGACGACGCACAATGAGGCGTTCCGGACCGGCGGCGAGGCGATGGCGGCCCGGCTGCTGGCCGAAGGTACCCCGCCGGTGATGAAAGACTACGGCAGCGGCCCTACCCGTGTGCAGCTGCAACGCAAAGACCCCCGTGGCTACGAGGAGTTCATGCGTTTGCTGCTGGGTCACAACGCGCGGGGCTCTGCCCTCACGTTCCGGGGAGTGCAGCTAAAACGCCTCACCATCGACCAGCTGATTCCCCAGATGAACGCCCTGCAGGTTCCCACGCTAATAATGATTGGCGACGAGGACGATCCCTGCGTGGAGCCCAGCGTAATGATGAAACGCGCCATCCCACACAGCGGCCTGGCGGTGCTGCCCCAGTGCGGCCACGCCATCAACCTGGAAGAGCCGGCGCTGTTCAATCAATTGGTGTCCGACTTCCTGTCCGCGGTTGAGGCCGGCAAGTGGGCCGACCATCCGCTGGGAGAGACCGCCTATACCACTGGTTCACGGTAGAGACTCCCCTCACCCCAACCCCTCTCCCGGTGGGAGAGGGGCTTTTTTGCGGGCGGGCTGTCTCCGTTCATTTGGGTTCCGTTTACTTGTAGAGGATGGCCTAAGTAGGAGTCAATGGGGTAGATAAGCCGCGCGGTGCGTGCTACGATTCCGGGCAGCAAACCGTACCAGGTTGGAGCACGATAACACAGGCGAGGGAAGTAATCATGCCTCCCCGGATTCGTCGCATAGTGGACGCTGCCGCAAAGTCGTCATCGCCCAAACGGTCGACACGTCGTGGTAAGACGGCCACGCCGACAACGCATCCCTATTTGTCTGGCAACGCGCTGGTGTGCGGGGACAACCTCGACATCTTGACTAGGCTTTACGCATAATTTAGAAAAAGTATAAAGACAGGGTAAGCTGGCCTGACCCCACTTTCAACGGAAAGGCCCAGCCATGCTCACCCTGCCCGATGCCATTGTAGCCGTTCTCGTTCCCTTCGCAACGCTGTTTACGAGCCCAACCTGGCGGAAAGCCCAACTGCTGCTGGTCGGCGCGATCCTGACCCCGGGCCAACGCACCGTGGCGGCGGCACTGCGCGTCATGGGCCGCAGCGACCAGCGCGACTACGCCCGCTACCACGAGGTGCTCAATCGGGCGGTGTGGTCGTCCCGCCAGGCAGCGCGCATCCTGCTGGCGCTGTTGCTCCAGCACCTGGATGGTGGCGACGGCCCACTGATCTTCGGCATCGACGAGACCCTGGAACGGCGTCGCGGCGCCAAGATCAGGGCGCGGGCCATCTACCGCGACCCGGTGCGTTCCAGCCGGTCTCAGGTGGTCAAGGCCAGCGGTTTGCGCTGGATCTCCCTGATGTGGCTGGGCCACGTGCCATGGGCCGGACGCCATTGGGCCTTGCCGGCGCTCACGGTGCTGGCGCCTTCGACCCGTTACTACCAACAGCAGGGACGCCAGCACAAGAAGCTCACCGACTGGGCCCGCCAGATGGTCATGCAACTGCGCCGCTGGCTGCCCCACCGACCCCTGGCGCTGGTGGGCGACAACAGCTATGCCGTGCTGGATTTGCTCCACTGCTGCCAGTCCCTCCGTGAACCCGTTACCCTGATCGCCAGATTGCGTCTGGACGCCGCCCTGTATGCGCCAGCGCCACCCCGTCAACCTGGCCAGAACGGTCGCCCGCCATTGAAGGGCCCGCGGCGGCCGCCGCTGAAAGTTTTCCTTGCGCAGACGGATGTAACTTGGGCCAGCGCCGAGGTGGCCTGGTACGACGGCATCACCCGCGCCGTGGAACTCACCTCCCAGACGGCGGTCTGGTACCGCTCCGGCAAGCCCCCCGTCCTCATTCGCTGGGTGCTGATCCGAGACCCCCAGGGCTCCTTCGCCACTCAGGCCCTGCTCTGTACCGACCCGGCGGCGGACCCGACCCAGATCCTGGAATGGTTTGTACTGCGCTGGCAACTGGAGGTCACCTTCCACGAGGTACGAACCCATCTGGGTGTGGAGACACAACGCCAGTGGTCCGATCTCGCCATCGCCCGCACCACGCCCGCCCTACTGGGACTCTTCTCCTGGACCACCCTGGCCGCCCACGCGTTGCAGAAACGGCGCCCCATGACCCAGCGCAAGGCCGCTTGGTACGACAAACCGTCGCCGACCTTCGTGGATGCCATCGCCCTGGCGCGTCGCCACCTGTGGCTGGCGTCGGAAGGTTTCTCACTGTCGGTCGCTGACCCCGACATTCAGGAACTCCCGGTCGCACTGTACCACCGACTTGTAGATTCCCTTGCCTACGCCGCTTGAATTGCGTAAAGCCTAGCTTGAAAGAGCTGCCGGATGAATGTGTGGACTTGATTTACCTTGACCCGCCGTTCAACAGCAATCAGAACTATGTTGCGGCGTTCGGCGACAAGGGCAGGGTAGAGGCGCAGTTGCGCGACATCTGGCGCTGGACGGTGGAGACGGAGAACACCTACCAGCGTATGCCCAACGGCAAGGTGCTGGACGCCATCAACGCGGCTCGGCTCGTGCGCGGTGATACGTCCCCGATGGCGGCTTACGCAGTGTTCATGGCGCGGCGGTTGGAGGAAATGCGGCGGGTGATGACGAAGACCGCCAGCATTTACTTGCATTGCGACCCCAACGCCAATTGGCTTCTACGGGTACTGATGGATGCCGCATTTGGTGAGGCCCAATTCAGAAACGAAATCATTTGGGCTTACAGGGGAGGGGGAGTCCCACGTTCAGATTTTGCTCGTAAGCACGATGTCATTTTGCGATATGGCAAGTCTAAAAAGGTCATTTTCAATGTGGATGCCGTCCGCATACCGTATTCGGAGGATTCGGAAGATAGACTCCGTTACAAGGCTCGGTCATTCAGATCTAGCGGGACATACGACAACTACGAACAAAACCCTAAAGGCAAGCATCCCGAAGATTGGTGGGAGTTGCAACCCATCATGCCTTCATCGAAGGAACGGGTAGGGTATCCGACTCAGAAACCGCTTGTTCTGTTGGAGCGCATCATCAAGGCATCCAGCAATGAAGGCGACTTGGTGCTTGACCCGTTCTGCGGTTGCGGGACGGCGGCGGACGCGGCGGCGAAGTTGGGGCGAAAGTATCTGGGCATAGACGTGAGCGCCATCGCGGTCCGGGTGATGGAGCAGCGGTTGGCATCTCGCGGCGGCAAGGCAATGCCGACGATCTACAAGATGGATTGGGATGACTACGAGTGGGAGACGTTTGAGCGACGTGCGTTGCAGAAAGAAGTGGACGCTGAGGATGGGTTGCCCGGCTGGGCGTGGGCGGAGGACAAGGTTGCGGGGTTGCTGAACGCTGTGCCTAACGGAAAGAAGATAGGCGACGGTGGCGTGGACGCGCGTTATTACACCGAAGCGGGTGAAGTGATTCCGATACAGGTGAAGATGCACCAGGGGCAGATAGGCCGGCCCGATATGCAGAAATTGTTGGGTGTGCAGACGGAGTGGAGAAACAAGAAAGTGAAGTCGCCTATGTCGCTCATGGTGACGCTGTACCCACCGAATGAGCCGTTGCGGTTGTACGCGGCCCAACAGGGGCGAGTGACCTTGCGGGGTGAGGCATATCCCAAAATGCAGGTGTTGAGCGTGCAGGAGATGTTGACGAAACAAACGCGACCGAAGTTGCCGCCGGTTGACCCGCGTTATTTCGTGGGCGACACCCAAACGCGGCTTGCGGTGTAACGGAAAGAGAGGGCGATAATGTTCATTGACGCCGAACTGATAGCTGCTCTGGTCGCGTTGGCGGCATTGGCGATAAGCGGCGTCTATGCGTTTGCAAAACTCGGCAACCGTGTTGATAATCTGGAACGGGAAGTAAAGGAACTGCGGAAAGAAGTAAAGGAACTACGCGAGTTGGTGGTGATGGCATTGTACGGTCGTGGGCAATCGTTACCGCACGTGCAGGGCTTGATGCCGCCGACCGAGGGAACAAGCGAGGGCTGAATCCGTCGTCGCTCAAGGCGCAAGCGTCCAAGTACATGGAACCCGCGAAACTACCATAGGCATCACGCATAAGCAAACGGAACCGTCGGAATGACCTCGGCCTGACCCGCCGAGGTTATTTCATTTGGCTAACGCCATTATACCGATACTGAAACCGCTTGTAAATTTTAAACCGTGATACCGGGAAAATAGGCGTGATATAGTACCCCAACGAGGGGGCAATCATGGCCGAATTCGTCAAGGTAGAAACCGTTACCGTCAACTGCCCGTATTGCGACGCTACCCGCGTGGTGAAGAACGGCACACAGAAGGGGAAACAGCGGTATCGCTGTAAGGGTTGTGCCAAGCAGTTCAACGACTCTGGCGCATTGCACGGCCACCGCGTGCCGACCGGCCAAGTCGGGTCCGCGATTGACATGTTTTACTCCGGAATGTCGTACAAACAGATTACAGAAATGATGGCGAAGACCTATGACATTCCCGAACCGTCCAAGCGTGCGGTCTACGAATGGGTGAAAGATTACACAGACTCAGCAGTTGAGGAGATGAGC
Source organism: Dehalococcoidia bacterium (assembly GCA_965220105.1). Classification (GTDB taxonomy): domain Bacteria; phylum Chloroflexota; class Dehalococcoidia; order Lucifugimonadales; family UBA3495; genus Bin87. Next base: position 3,080,584 of record OZ244811.1, read on the forward strand.
CAGCATCCGGCGCACACGAGTCGCCACTGGGTTGCCGACGAGATGCAACTGAAGGTGGGCGGCGAGCAGTTGTGGAACTGGAACGTGATGGACGCCGAGACGCGCTACATTCTAGCGTCCCACCTGTCGCCCAACCGCGATAAGCGGGCGGCGGTTGCCGTGATGCGGAAAGCGGCGGAGGCAGCAACCGAACCGCCCAAGACGGTGAAGACCGACCAGTTGGGTTCCTACACGCAGGCCATCAAGGACGTGTTCCCGGAGGCGGTACACATCCAGTCGCAGGGCATCCGGGCGTTCACTAACAACAACCGCTCCGAGCGATTGCAGGGCACGTTCCGACAGCGAGCAAAGACGTTGCGAGGGTTGGACAGCCTAGAGACCGGCCAGCGGTATCTTGACGGATGGGTGATTGACTACAACCTGTTCCGAGAGCACGAGTCGCTGGACTACAAGACGCCGGGCGAGGTTGCGAAAGTCAGCGCACCGTTCAGCGAGTGGGAGGACGTGGTGAAAGCGTCGTCGCCGGACGACAGGCCGAGGGTGAGGAATCTGCGGGAGGCGAGGGCGCGACTGGCGGACGCTGAAATGCCAGAGTTGAAGGAACGGCCCGGCGTGAAGTTTATCGGGTTCAAGGAACCGCGCCGGAGGCCAAGCCGCGCCCCTTTAGTCAGGACGCCGAGTAGGAAGGTGTCGCCGCCTGCTGGCAAGGGCGGTGGCGTCAAGGTTGCGGCGGTAGCGGCCAAACCGAAGGCGTCCACCAGCAAGGCACAGGCCAAGACACGGCAGGCTCACACCTATGTGAAAACGCGGCGGGCCGTCCAGCGTTCGCAACGTCATGGCCGTTGATTCTAGGCATCCTCTACAAGGTCCAAAGGGGTAGATACAACGTAGTTGTTGCCGTTGATCAGGAGGTGTTGGCGAACCTGGCGCGGCCTGTGGTATTTTCCGCCCCATAACCACGACTACAACTTGGCACGGTTGTAGTAATAACACTAGCAGCGGAGGGCGTGTTGACATCCAGATTTGCCGTGTGCGTGTGAAAGGTTATTGCCTGCTCGCTGGCTGGGCAAATGCTGTCATTTGCAAAAGAACGGAACCTTGCAAAGGGGTTGGCCTAACCTGGTCTGCGCTGGCGCAGGCGTTGCCGCAACGCCGCATACGAATGGAGTCGTTTGGTCTTTCCCGTCCCGGCAGGTTTATCCACTGCCTTCGGTTCCGCCCTGCGCCCGGCCTGCTCGACCTGCCGTCTGACGGCTTGCTGACCGGCCATCCTGCCGACGGCAGACGGTTGTGCTACCGACGCTGGGTTGGATGGCGTTCTGCTGACCTGTACACGGACGGACGGTGATGGAGAATCTGCGACATTCACCTTCCGCATCGTGGCAACGTCGCTTGGTTCAGGGGCCATCACTGTCGAAACTTGCGGCGTCAACGGTGCGCCAGCACCGACAGAAGACTGATCGGGAAGCGGTTTCGCTACTCCGCCGTCCGTCGGGAACGGGTCAGGGTTTGGACTTGCCGGCGACGCTCCCGGTTCATCGGCGTTTGGGTGGTTCAGAGAAAAGCCCACCGAAGATGTGTCGCCGATTTGCAGGTCGTCATCGCTGGTGAGCCGCCGCAATCGTCTCAACTGAACGTTGCTGGTAATCGTGAACGGGCGCGGCGGCATGGTTGTCAGCCCAATCAAGGTTGGCGCCACATCCTCAACCCGTTCAATCATCGCGGCCAACACTTCGACGCTGCGCTGATTCTCGTAAAAGTTCTCGTGGCCGACTCGGTATGCGTCTGCCACGGCTAGGCTCTGGTCATGGTCGAAGCCGTATTCAAGCGCGACCTGGCTGGTGACTTCGCGAATGTCGCGATGTGACTGATGGGGCCAGCCCCGCTGTTCGGCGATGGCTTTCATCGGTTGCACCACCGCTCCCCACGCTTTTTCGCCTGCTTGCAGGCGGTTGCCCGCCGCCAGTTCTTCACGGGCGTGGATAATCAGACGCCGGCTTATCTGGAGGCGGTCTTCCGTGCTTTGAACGCCGGGCGTCGGCAAATCCGGAGCGGCAACCATAATTCCTTCTCCCCTTGCTATATGCTGGTTCGATGATACCTTAAGGCATCACGCACAAACAAACGAAACCGGCTAACTCGCCACAGTCCGCCCGGTCCCAGACATGGTTTCCCGCAAGGAGGCACGATGTGCCTACATGCGTGAATAATCGCGTCTGCACCCTCGGGGCAGGACGACGGACTATGGTATCCGCGACGTTAGTGTATGCTTACTGTCCGGTTAATTATCGAGAGTTCGGCGAGGGATTTTGCGATACAATCAGTGACGTGTCCCGGATCGCGGTGAGGAGATTGATGATTATTGATGAGGCCGCATCGATATTGCGGGAGATGTACCGCACCGCACGACGCGGAGATAAATCGGTCAGAGTCGTGTTGTTCGGGTTGAAGTATGCTGACGACCTGGGCCACCTGAGCGTCCAGCAGGTGATTCTCCAGTCGGGAATCCCCCGCAATTATTTTCCGATGGTCAACATGGGCCGCAAATTGGCAAGCTACGTGATATTGAGAGAGGACGCTAAATGAGTCCCGCGCCTTGCAAAATTCAACCGGCTCGGCGCAGAACGCAGTTCGAACCGATGGGTTCACAAACGAAAGTAGCCAATCCAGGAGATTCACATGGCCGCTCGCACTTACAGATTCGCCGCATTTGAGCCGGCGCTTTGGTTGACAGATGGGATTAATTCCCCACTTGACTCCCTCCCACCTGACCTGGAGTCAACCGCAGGCGTCATTGACTTCTCTGGCGTGACCTTATCGCGTGTTCAGATTGATCGAAAACCCGACAATGGAAGCGGCCTTGTCCTAGTCGTCCAAGAATCTGCTCCACCGGGCGCCCCTAGGCCAGTGTTGATGACGAGGGTATTCGAGCGTCAAGATAAACTCCACGATGCGTTCAAAGCCTTTAATGTCGTTCACGACGATTGCAAAAGCATTTACGCATATCCGGCGTCCGATAACCAAACCGATGACGCATCTGTCGTAGAAAATGAGGAAGAGAAAATCTATGTATACCCGCTTCGGTTCTCGTTATATGAACTGACTGCCCAGCCTGGTCAGGTATATGCAGCAGCACCAACAGCACTACTAAGGCATATGTTTAGTCGCCACAGAGAGACGTACCAAGCAGAGAGCGCGGTTTTCAAACAACGTGTGGTGGACATATCTGCGCTTGAACCAGTTTTGAAAAGCGAGACGGACGCCGAGACGGTGGGATATGCCTTTCGGAACGTCCAGTCGAATCATCCCATCTCGCGACTGGCGGTTGAGGGAATGAACGTTGATACGAATGAAGAGGTACAAGATATCAAGGGTCGGGCAGACGAGATTAAGTCGATTACATTTGACTTACAAACCAGCGATCGTTTGGTTAGAGTACGAATCAGTGAAGACGGTTCGGTTGGTTTCACCAGAGACTTGGGCGACCACACTGCACTGACCATCGTGAATTTGCTTGAGTCTTATATATCGAAATATTCTGAATTGACATCACGTACCGTTGGCAAGCGCAGGCATACTTAAGCAGCGTCTCGCGTGTCGTATCAACGCTCCGACACTGTGCGATGTTACGGTGAAACCATCCTCTGCTACAGAGACACTGACTTGGCCCCTTTCGTTGTCAGTTCTGTACCTGAACTGGAAGTGTTCAACCTGCGCATTTGGGACGTCTTTCAGATAGAATGCCAAATACGGGTTGCTGCGGTTCATGCGAGCTGCGATAGAGAAGTTTGGTTGTTGACAGCACTCCGGGATAGCCTTAACCATTAGCTCTAAAAACGGTGCAACCTCTTCATCCAAATCCGAATGCAAATGCGCCAACCTGCTGTGATAACCACGCAATTCGAGATGCACTTCACGGTCTTGGCCCCGGTCGTCATCTTCGTCCTCTTGGAATCCTCCGCCGTCCGGGAATGTAATCGTAATTGTGCGATGACCGGCTGCGACAACCATACGGTTCACTAATCGTGCGGAGACTTTCGCAGACCTGTCCCACCGCCGGATAGCGGTCAGTGTCTCTTGCATCAATGTTGGGGCGTCTCGTGACGCACATGTCCACAGGGTGCCTGTAACTCTCATCTCGCAACGAAGGTTGAACACCCTGTAGTCCGCTTTGAAAGCGAGCAGTTTGATAAGGCGAAGGCTTGCCAATCCTCTCCACGCTGGAAGAATCAGCGGGATGAGCACCAAAACGTAATCTCCCAAGCCGAGGTCTTGCTTGTTAGGCCACCTGACCAGCACGATCAGTACGCACAACAGTACCGTCACGACCATCATCGTTACGGTGTTCGGTGATGGAGCCCATTTCATTGCAAAACCCGGTCTCTGGTTTATCTTGGACGCCATTCTATCGCAGCTATGGCGCTTGTGTATGCTGCCGCGCTAATACTAAAAACAGGGATTACATTGACCGCCTGCCAGCGCGATGAGATTCCGCAGATGATGGCTGGCGCGTTGGGCGGGTAGAGTGAATGGGAACGCACCATACGATTCATCATCGTTTTCGTCTCGGACGGGCATCTCGCGCCTGGAATTGCATAGGCCTTGTCACCGACGATTGGAACCCGGGTTGTCCCTACCCGGATTGTAACACCCGGAGCGTGATACGATAACCCTACGAGGTGACAATCATGGCCGAGTTCGTAAAGACCGAAACCGTTACCGTCAACTGCCCGTACTTCTAGGATGCCCGCGTGGTGAAAAACGGTAAGCAGGCCGGCAAACAACGGTATCGCTGTAAGGGTTGCCGCAAGCAGTTCAACGATACGGGCGCGCTCCAAGGCCACCGACTGCCCAGCAACCAGGTCGGCGCCGCCATTGATATGTTCTACTCCGGGATGTCATATAAGCAGATTACCGAAATGATGGCAAAAACCTACGACATACCCGAACCTTCCAAGCGTGCAATCTACGAATGAGTGAAGGATTACACGGACGCGGCAGTTGAGGAGATGAGCCAGCATCCGGCGCACACGAGTCGCCATTGGGTTGCCGACGAGATGCAGGTCAAGGTTGGTGGTGAGCAGTTGTGGAACTGGAACGTGATGGACGCCGAGACGCGCTACATTCTGGCGTCGCACCTGTCGCCCAACCGCGACACACCGGCGGCGGTTGCCGTGATGTGAAAGGCGGCAGAGGCCGCCGCAGAACCACCAAAACCGTGAAGACCGACCAGTTGGGTTCCTACACGCAGGCCATCAAGGACGTATTCCCGGAGGCTGTGCACATCCAGTCGCAGGGCATCAGAGCGTTCACGAACAACACCGCTCCGAGCGGTTGCAGGGCACGTTCCGGCAGCGAGCAAAGACGTTGCGGGGGCTGGAAACATCGAGACCGGCCAGCCCCGGTATCTTGACGGCTGGGTGGTGGACTACAACCTGTTCCGAGGGCACGAATCGCTGGACGATAGGACGCCGGGCGAAATCAACGCGCCGTTCACGGAGTGGGGGACGTGGTGAAGGCGTCGCCGCCGGGCGACAGGCCCAGGGTGCAGAACCTGCGCGAGATGCGGGCACGGTTGGCGGATGCTGAAATGCCGCCACTGGTAAAGCGACCGGGCGTGACGTTCATCGGATTTGGCGAACCGCGTCGCAGGAGGGGCAACCCCGCCCCTTTATTCAGGACGCCAAGTAAGAAGGTATCGCCGCCTGCTGGCAAGGGCGGCGGCGTCAAGGTTGCGGCGGTAACGGCCAAGCCGAAGGCGTCCAGCCGTAGTGCAAAGGCCAAGACACGGCAGGCGCACACCTACGCTAAAACCCGCCGAGCCGTCCAGCGTTCCCAACGTCATGGCCGCTGATTTGTGGCATCATCTATAAGTAAACGGAACCTTCATTTGATGGGAGAGGGGCTTTCTAGCTTCCCCAGCCGACGGGGATTACCTCCCGGAAGCGCTGCATGGCTTCGATGTGTTCGGCGACGCTGCTGAGCGGCCCGCGTCGCGCCTCCGCCATGATGTGCGTCGCGCCCAGGTCGCGCCAGCCTTCAGCTTCGGTTAGCCATTCGTCCGGCGATTTGCCCGGCATCCGCAGCCGTCCGGCCAAACCCACGTCGGCGGGTTGGCGTCCGGCCTCGGCGATGTAGGTTTCCATCTTGCCCAGGACGGCGCGGGCGGTGTTGTCCGGGCCGAAGCTGGGGAACCAGCCGTCGCCCATGCGGGCGATGCGTCGCAGCACTACGTCCCGGGGCACCGGGCCGGCGGAGCCGCCGGCGCCGAACCACACCGGGATGGGGCGTTGTACTGGCAGCGGCTTGATGCCGGCGGACCGCACCGAGTGCCACCGCCCCTGGAAGTCCACCACGTCCTCGGTCCACAGGGCGCGCATCAGGTCAATTTGCTCTTCGGAGCGGATGCCACGATTGGAGAAGTCTTCGCCCAGGGCCTCGAACTCGACGTGGTTCCAGCCCACGCCGATCCCCAGGGTGAGGCGGCCCCCGCTGAGGACGTCGATCTCGGCGGCCTGCTTGGCCACCAGGGCAGTTTGGCGCTGGGGCAGGATGAGGATGCCGGTGATCAGGCGGACGTTGGTGGTGACGGCAGCGACGAAGGCCAGCGTGGTCAGCGACTCATGGATGACGCTATGGTGGGTATAGTAGTGGTCGCGGACGTGATCGTGGTGGGCCGGGTCTGCGCCCAGGACGTGGTCGGCGATGAACAGGTAATCGAATTGCATATCCTCGACGGCCTGTACGTATTCGCGGATTGCGCCGGCGTCCGGGCCAATCTCGGTCTGCGGGAAAATTGCGCCAATCTGCATCGTTATCTCCAGAGATGGTTGCTAATCAATGTGTGCGGACGTTCGACGAAACGCGGCATCAGCGCCGGTATTCGTCGCCGCAGTCGCCGATGATGCGGTACAGGTCGCGAGAGTTAGCCAGGACCGTCTCGATCTGCTCCAGGTCAGCGTCGTCCAGTTGGAAAGTGAAAACCCGGGCGGTGTCCGCGATGTGTTCTGCGATGCCCAGGCGGGCGCCGACGATTGCGCCCCCCACCGCTGGTCGATCCAAAACGTACCGGACGGCCACGTTGGCGATGCTGACGCCGTGCTTGTCGGCGACGGTTCGCAGCGCCGTTAGCAGTTGCTGGAACAGCTCCCACCCGCCCCAGGCATCGACCATCTGCTTGTACTTTTGCAGGCTGACGGTGTTGAGCGCCCCGCCCCGGGGCTCCGGTTGTCCCAGGTACCGGTCGGAAAGCAGGCCGCCACACACTGTGCCGTAGGCCAGCAGCCAGACCCGACGCTCCTGGCAGAGTTCCGACATCTGCACCTCGGGCCGGCGGTCGATGAGGGAGTACTGTACCTGGTTCGAGACGACGCGGACGCCGTGGTCGCCAATGACGCGCAGCCGCTCGGTGTCAAAATTGGTCAGGGCGACGCGATGCAACTTGCCCTCGTCGCGCAGGTCGGCCAGGTGACCCAGGGCGTCCAGGTAGCGGTCGTCGCGATAGTCCCACCAGTGGAATTGCAGCAGATCGAGCTTATCCACGCCCATGCGGCGCAGGGAGATGTCAACGTTGCCCTCCACCACCTGGCGGGTCATCGGCCCGGAGCGCGGCACCCACTTGGTAAATGCCTGGACGCCGGCCAGCGCATCCTGACCTCGTTCCGCGGCCAGCTGCCGTCGGAACTCGCCGATAAAATCCTCGGCAGGGCCGTAGTGGTCGGCCAGGTCCCAGGTGGTGAACCCGGCGTCCACGTAATCGAACATGCTGCGGATGGCCGTGGCCGGGTCGATGCGCCCGTGAGCGCCAGACACCTGCCACATGCCGTTCAGGATGCGGCAGATCGGCATGTCCTCGGCGAACCGGAGTCGGCTTTCAGAAGGTAGTGTCATGTCGAGGTGATTGTAACATCGGATCGTCAGAAGCAGGATTTACGGGATCAAGGTTTTTCAAGATTGAATCGCAGGAAGCATAGAACCCTTGCATTTGGGAAATCCCCCGAATCCTGATTCTGACCATCCTATGTTACGATGACGCCAGCCGGAACCGGACGAACCGCGGCGTTACGAACTATACAGCCACCAACCACGAGACGCACTTGCACCCGCCTTCAGGAGGCAATACCATGACTACACGGCAGCCCATCCGCATCGGACTGATTGGCGCCAACATTCACCAGGGCTGGTCGCCGCGCGCCCACCTGCCGGCGCTGGCCGCCCACCCTGACTTCGACCTGGCCGCCGTCTGCACCACCCGCCAGGAATCCGCCGACGAGGCCAAAGGGGCTTTCAACGCCGGCGCGGCCTACGACGATTACAACCGGATGCTGGCCGATGGCAACCTGGACGCTGCCACCATCTCCCTGCGCGTACCCCGACACTACGAGCCCACCATGGCCGCGCTGAAGGCTGGCAAGCACGTGTTTACCGAGTGGCCGCTGGGTCGCACCACCGCCGAGGCCATCGAGATGGCCGACGAAGCCAGACGCCAGGGTGTCAAGACCGCCGTGGGTTTGCAGGCCCGGGCCAATCCCACCATTGTCCATCTCCGCAACCTAATCGACGACGGCTACGTGGGTCGGGTAATGACCTGCCACGTGCGGCTGATGCGGGAAGGTGTGTTGTCCCGGGACTCTGGGCGCACCTGGCAGAAGGACGACGAGCTGGGCGCTCACACCCTATCCATCGCATTCGGCCACACCGTAGACGCCCTGTCCAGCGTGGTGGGCGATTTCGCCGACGTGGCTACCGTGGTGAGCACCCAGGCCACGACCTGGCACGAGACCGACACCGGGAATGACCTGGAGGCCACGTCTCCGGACAACGTTCTGGTCAGTGGCAACCTGCAAAACGGAGGCGTGGCGTCGGTGCAAATCGGTAGCACCGCCTGGGCCGGCAGCGGGTACCGCATGGAAATTTACGGCGAAGAGGGCACGCTGGTCGCCGTGTCGGTGGACTCGCCACAGCTGAAGGAGGTCACCATTCGGGGAGCCCGTGGCGGCAGCAACGACCTGCAGGACCTGGTGGCGTCGGAAGAGCTGCACCTGGCGCCGGAGATACCCGCGACGGAAGCGTACAACGTTGGGCAGCTATACAGCCTGTTCGCCGCGTCGATACGGGGCACTTCCAACGGCGGCAACGTGGTCCCCGACTTCGACCACGCGGTGCAGCTGCACCACTTCATCGATGCCATCCGCCAGTCCAGCAGCGAGGGGCGGCGGGTAGCCGTGGCGTGATGGCACAGGTGAGAATGGTACAATCCCGCAAGTTTCACGAAGTGGGGCAGTTACCATGACCACTACCAACATCCAGGTCGGCACGCGTATGACCCTTGAGGAGTTCCTGGCTTTGCCCGAAATGGAGCCGCGCTGCGAACTCGTCGACGGGGTACTGTACATGGCTGCCTTCCCGATACCCGACCACCAATTTTTGACGCTGGTATTAGCCACCCGGCTTGTCCTGCAAATCATGGAAACGGGATTGGGGATCGTGCTGAATGAACCCGGCGTAGTGCTATCGAGCAATACCGCCGTAGGGCCGGACATCACCGTGATTCGGTCTGACCGTACCGACATCATCGGCCCTACGGTCATAGACGGAGCACCTGACATCGTGGTTGAAGTACTTTCGTCGGACCGGAATCACGACCTGGTCACCAAACGACGGCACTACGAGGCTAGGGGAATACCGGAATACTGGACCATCGACGGTGGGGATGACAGCCTCACGGTGCTGGAATTGGTGGATGGCGTCTATACGGAGCGGGCCGTGCTGACGGCGGAGGACACGTTGACTACCCCGCTGTTCCCAGAGTTCAGTTTGCCGTTGGCCCAGCTGTTCAACCACCCGGCGCGCATCCGTCGCTGACCGGCCGGCGCCGCACCAGCCCGCACCGGATGGAAAGCGAAACGCCCCGAGGGTTCGTTCCAGTGCTCCTGCGCTACTTCATCGACGCCACCCGCCAGTCCAGCAGCGAGGGGCGGCGGGTGACCGTTGCCTGATGATCGGCGTGTCGTGCCGGAGTACAATATAGGCAATCCCCCGACGGAGTCGCCACCATGACGACCATCTACTCAGGGATGCAGCTAACCCTCGACGAATTCCTGGCGCTGCCCGAAATGGACCAGCGCTGCGAATTCGAGGAAGGGAAACTGTACATCATGCCGTCGCCCAATGTAGACCACCAGCAGTTGTCGCAATTTCTTCTGATCCACCTGTCCACACAGCTCATGGACCTCGGTTTGGCGCTGGTGCACTTGCCGGTGGACGTGTTGTTGTCCGAATCGGTGTTGGTGGTCCCGGACATCGTGGTGGTCAAACCGGAACGCGCCGACATCATCGGGCCCCAGCGCATCGCCGGGGCTCCCGACATTGCGGTGGAGATTCTATCGTCCGATGCCAACCGCGACCTGGTTCGGAAGCGACGATGGTACGCGGAAGCCGGCGTCCTGGAGTATTGGCCCATCGATCCCATCGCCAATACTCTGACCGTGCTGGAGCTCGGGGACGGCGCCTACCGGGAGCGTGCTGTGCTGACCGCGGAGGACACCCTGACTACCCCGCTGTTCCCAGAGTTCAGTTTGCCGTTGGCCCAGCTGTTCAACCACCCGGCGCGCATCCGTCGCTGACCGGCCGGCGCCGCACCAGCCCGCACCGGATGGAAAGCGAAACGCCCCGGGGTTTCCCCCGGGGCGTTCCTTTTGCCGGATATCAGCGGAGTCGACGGTTAGTCGGCGGTGGTAGTAGCCGTGGCCGAGGCGTCGCCGATGGGCTGGTTGGTGCGGGAGTCCACCTCGAAGGGCGAGTAGAGCTCCAGCTCCTTGCCCATCTCGCGGACGGCGGGGATGACCTCTTCACCCATCAGGCGCAGGCTACGCATCTGGTCATCGTGGGTCATGGCGCCGTCGCCGTCCCAGAAGAACACGCTGCCCGGGCGCAGGTATTCCAGCACCTCGCGGATCTTGGGGATCACCGTCTTGGGGGTGCCGGCGATGATGGTGCTGTCGGCAACCTGGTCCTCGAAGGGGCGACGGTTGGCGCCGAAGCGTCCGGCCGGGCCGAAGGCCGAGGCGGACAGACGGCGGGAGTTGCGGGAGGTATGCCCGGGCAGGTTCATGATGGCGGGGTTGATGCCGCCCTCGTTGCCGGCCAGGAAGGGGTTGCTGACGCCGGACAGGTACTTGCGCGCGACCTCGTCAGCCTTCTCCTCGGTCTCATCGACGTGCACCTTCCACAGGTAGGCCACGTTCTGGGTGCCCGACTCGTAGCCGTGCTCGGCGGCGGTGTCGTGGTAGAGCTGGAAGGCTTCGCGGGTCGGCTCCAGCTTGGTGGCCAGGAGCACCAGCGGGTAGCGCTTCTCGGCGCACCACTTGACCGTCTCCACGGACACGGTGGACGGGATCCAGACCTGGGGATGGGGCTCCTGCAGAGGGCGCGCCCAGGGGTTCACGTACCGATAGTGGAAGTGCTTGCCCTCCCAGCGGAAGGGGCCGGGATCGGTCCAGGCCTTGATGATGAGGTCGTGGGCCTCTTCGAACCGCTCGCGGTTGAAGTGGGGCGGCGAGTTGTGGGACCAACTCTCGCGACCGCCGCCGCGGACGAATCCGGACACCAGGCGACCGTGGGAGATCATGTCGATCATGGACAGCTGCTCGGCGAGCCACAGGGGGTCGTCCCAGATGGGGAGCACGTTGCCCAGGATGATGATTTTGACCTTATTGGTGATGCGGGCCAGGATAGATGCGCCGACGTTGGTCACGCCCTGCATGCAGAAGGGCGTGGAGTGGTGCTCATTGAGCATCACGGCGTCGAAGCCCATCTCCTCGGCGTAGACTTTCTCGTCGAGGTAGCGGTTATAAAGTTGCGCGCCCACCTCGGGTCGGTAATGGCTGTTGGAAATACCCAGGTCAACGCTCTGGGTGCCCATCAGGCCGGAACTCTCGTCCTGCCAGGGTTGTTCGGTAAAATGGCCAATCAGCATAATGCGGCCTCTCCTTGCGGTGCGTCAGTTGCGAGTAAAGGGTAGGTTGCTAGATGGCGCAAGTTTAGCAGGGGATGGGGGCGGGGGCAAGGTTGGGGTGGGGTTACAGCATTTGGCTAGGTTCTGTTGACATTTGATTATAATGGCCGTATGTCAAACATCAGATTATCACCAGAACAGTGGGCTAGGATTCTCGATTTCTTGCGTGGCTGCACCGGCTTGTACGTTGGACAGGAAGCGGATTGCCGGCGTTTTGTCGAGGCCGTCTTATGGATTAATCGCTCTGGGGCCCAGTGGCGACTGCTGCCGGCCGAATACGGGAACTGGAACACCGTCTACAAACGATTCGCCCGTTGGACTGACCAAGGGGTCTGGGCACAAATGCATCAACATTGCTCCGGCGACCCGGATCTGGAATACCTGATCATCGACAGCACGGTGGTTCGGGCGCACCCTTGCGCGGCAGGAGCTCCCCCAAAAAGGGTGGCCAGGCTGCCCAGGCCCTGGGCCGGAGCCGCGGCGGGTTCAGCGCCAAGATTCACGTGAGCGTGGACGGCTTGGGCAACCCCTTGCGATTCATCCTGACCGGAGGGCAACAGCACGACATCACCCAGGCGGAGGGTTTGATCGCCGGTTATGCTGGCGAGCACGTACTGGCCGACAAAGGGTACGATGCCCAGGAGTTTCGCCGACACATTCTGGAACTGGGTATGATGCCGGTCATTCCGCCCCGCTCGAACCGCAAGGAACCCGCCGACTATGACCGGCATCTGTACCGGGAGCGTCATCTGGTGGAATGCTTCATCAACAAGATCAAGCACTATCGCCGGATCTTCTCCCGGTTTGAGAAGCTGGACACCAGATACCTGGGCTTCCTGCATTTCACCGCCGCTCTCATCTGGCTCCGGTAAAATGTCAACAGAACCTAGTAATTGAGTTGAAGTCGTCTAGCGGTTTCCGTTCATACCTAACCGGCCTGGTCTTCTTGATGTAAACGCCGCTTTCAACAAGGCGATTGAGCCAAGCTTTCGCTTGTGCTTTTGTGATACCGAGATATTCAGCCATATCAGCTTCATTGATAGGATACCCCATTAGCTCCAGAAGATCTTCCGCTTTAGCAAAGAGCGCATCCGACGCAGACAGGGCTGAGGGACTGGCAGGCTCCGGAGCGTAAACTGCCGGGGTTTCCAGCATTTTCCTGTTGGCAGACAGCGTTCCGTCAGTCTCAGTGGTTATGGGCATAGGTGCCTGAGAAGGAACCTCAGTTTGCGTGGACAGTTCGCCAGCTATCACCGCTTGGAAATCGTCGACGGTTTTGGGGTTAGGCCAAGGGAGCGCACCTTTACCCAGCAGCGCTTTCAACCCTTTGCCGATTTCACCTTCAGAACGAGTGTAAATTGGCGTAAGGTGCAATTCGGCCAATTGTTCAACCGCACCTGCCCATGTGCCGCCTTTTCTAATGTCGGATTCGACCACTAAGCTTGCATCGGCTAATGCGTAAATTAATTTATTGCGTTGCATAGCATTGCCGACATTGAAACCAGCCTTCGGGTCATACGGCGAAACCAGAACCAATCTGTCGTCCATCAGCGCATCGCGGTTGCCACGGTCCAGCGCAGCTCTTTCCAAGCGATTATCAAGCACACCGACAACAGTACCCCATTCTGACAAGGCTCCGCTCATCGCTGCGTGGTCAATCCCCCGCGCGCCACCGGATATAACGGTGCACTGCACCTCAGCGGCCAGCCTACCAATCTGCTTAGTGTAGTCAATGAGTTCATCAGGTACATTACGCGAACCGACTACCGCTAGCCCGCCGTTTTCCAGCAAGCCTGCATCCCCGCAGCCATACAGTACTGGTGGGGCTAACTTGCCCAGCCGCTTTTTGTAACGTGTGGGATATGTGGGATCTGCCCGGCTGATTACCCAAATTGCGCGAGATTGCCAATGCTCCAACGCCTGGCTGAGCACAAACCCGCGTTCCAACAGGCACAATATCCGATCATAGTCAACCTCGATTTGGCAATTGTCCAAAATTGCGCGAGCGTCGCGTCCAAGCAAGTCAGCAGGCTCACACCCGCACCGGCATAGATGCTTGGCTATCTTGTTATATTCCACTAGATTCAATGGTCTAACCGAATCCCTACCGCTACCCTTGCCGATAATCAAAGGCGCGGTCAACAGCAAAATCGCTTTCGTGTTAGACGACAATTCCGCGTTCATCATCCTTGCCTGCTTCCGGTGTCCGCCAGGGCGAACGGGAATACTTCACCGCAGCCGCGCTCTCGCAGCAGCGACGCCGCAATCGTGAATGTCCAGCCAGAGTCCACCATGTCATCCACTAGCAAAACCGGTCCGGGCAATACTGGAATCTGGGAAAAGCCGAGTGAACCTTCAACGTTACGCGCCTGTTGGGCACTATTGGCCATCCCTTTTTGCTCCGGGCGGTCGTAGGTTTTTACGAGGCAAGCTTGGAATGGTAGGCCCAAAGCAGTGGCCAGTCGCCTGGCAAAATCCGGCACTAAGTCGGGGTGTCGTCGCGAGGGAATGCAGGTTACCCAAGCCGGAGCAGGTTGCGGTTGCCATTCTTGTATCAGCTGTAGGGATGCGGATACCAACTCTTCTGAGAAACGGTTGTCAGTGTATTTGCCGGAATACACCAAATTGCCCCAACCCGCATCACGCCAATAGCACAATGCAAAGCCATCTTCCGCCTGATGTTCCTTGCGGATGCTGCCGCGCATCCAGTCACCCGGCGAACCGCCGTCTGGCCATCTTTTACGTGCTTGGATCGGTACTCGTGTGCGATGCAGAAATTCTACTGCCTGAAGTACGGTTTCTGGTTTCACGCTTGCGGGAAGAGGCGACAGGTTCGGAGTTTGAACACTCTCCGGGTCGCCATCCAAGGCACTGATGAGGAACCCCATATGGCCGGAATCCAGTGCCACGTAATCCTGCATCTCTTCCTGTTCTTTGTGGCGCAGATCTGTCAAGCGCTCTGCCCGTTCCCAGAACTCATTGCCCAATTTTGCCGCAGTCAATTGCCATTTCGTACCTTGTTTGGCAACTGGTGCTGGTGATTCCAGCGATAGCAACTTAATAGTCTGTACAACACGTCCTTGGCTGACATTAACTACTTGGAGCAGTTGGGGTACGGAAAGGCCAGCTGGTTCGTTTTCCAAAGCTGTAATCACTTGGCTGACTTCATCCCTTGTCGGAAAGGCGTTGTTGATAAAAAAGTCCGTGATTTCTGTATCCCCGGATCCGCTCAGCAATACGCCATAGGCTGCGTCTAACGCACGCCCGGCGCGCCCAACTTGCTGGTAGTAATGAACCACGGACTGTGGGACTTGGTAATGGATAGCAAACGTTAAATCCGGTTTATCGTACCCCATACCTAATGCTGGCGTCGCCACCAGCGCTTTGACGTGATTATCCAGCAATGCCTGTTCCAGTTCTGGCCGATTGTCGGAATCGGCCGTATAGGGCTGTACGTTCATTCCTTGGGATTGGAGCCATCGAGCTACCTGTGCCGCATCGCGCTTGGTCAAGGTATAAACTATTCCGGAACCGGGAATCTCGGCCAGACGTTCAGCTACCCAAGCCAAACGCTCTGCTTGACTAGGAAGGCTGATAGTTTGTAGCAACAGGGAAGGACGGCGCAATTCTCCGCGCATGGTCTGTATGTCGGGCCCGAGTATATCAATCAGGTCGCCCATTACCCTATTATTGGCGGTCGCCGTCGTACCCAGCACTCGGATGTTCGCAGGTAAATTGCGGGCAATGCGCTCAATTCGCCGGTAGTCAGGGCGAAATTCGTGGCCCCAGTCGGAAATGCAGTGCGCTTCGTCAATCACCAGCATTGATACCCGCGCCGCTATAGTAGGGAGCGTGTTGGTGACAAAATCTTCGTTGGCCAGCCGTTCCGGGGAAATGAGAAGGATGTCCACGGAATCATCGCGTATCTGGGTTTCAACATCGTTCCATTCTGATTTATTGTCGGAATTGATGGTAACCGCCCTCACGCCCATTCGCTCCGCCGCCGCTATCTGGTTGCGCATCAGCGACAGAAGAGGCGAAATCAGCAAGGCAGGGCCGGCTCTAGCTTCTCGCAGCATCTTGGTAGCGATGAAATACACGAAACTCTTGCCCCAGCCAGTTTTCTGGACAACGAGCAGTTTGCCTCTGCCCTCTACGACGTGGCGGATAGCATCCTCCTGATATTCACGAAATTGCCCATCGGCAATTCCGGTACCGATGCGGAGCAATTCCAAAGCTCGTTGTTCGTCGTATTGCATCGCTATCTGCTCACTGATACGTTAGCCCGATACTAACAGAGGCAATCATGCATCCGTCAACCGCCAAGTGTCACTACCCTCCGCCTAACCACCAACCCCGAAAATCGAATGTTACAATCCATCCACCCTTACTACAGAGGTTCCAACCATGTCCATTGACGTTGCAACTGCCATCGCCCGCATTTTGAAGCAGGAGGGCGTGGAGTGGGTCTCTACCTTTCCTGTTTGCCGCATTAATAACGCGCTGGGGCGCGAGGGTATGCCCATGATTATGATGCGCGACGACCGCTACGCCGTGGCCCTGGCCGACGCTTTTTCCCGCGTCACGGGCGGCGAGCGCATCGGCGTTTGCACCGTGCAGGGCGGCGTGAACGGCGCCGGTTTGCAGTATTCCTACCCGGGCCTGGCCCAGGCCTTTGAGGACAACTCCCCCATGCTGTGCATCACCGACGGAATCCCCGCCGGCAGCACCGAGAACACCCTGTTCGACGTCCATACCAGCATGCGAACCGTTACCAAGTGGTACGGCAACATCGACCGGCCCGAACGCGTTCCGGAGTTCATGCGGCGGGCCTTCACCATGCTGCGCAGCGGGCGTCCCGGTCCGGTGGTGCTGGCGGTGCCCAACGCTGCCGGTATCTTCGACGAAACCGTCGACCCCTACGCGCCGGTCAAGGGCTGGAAGTCCGCGCCCGACCCGTCCGACGTGGCAACTGCCGCCGACCTGCTGCTCAACGCCAGCGACCCCCTCATCTACGCCGGCGAGGGCGTCATCTACGCCCATGCGTCCGCCGAGCTGAAGGCGCTGGCCGAGCTGCTCAACGTGCCGGTCATCACCACGCTGAAGGCCAAGGGAGCGTTCCCGGAGAACCACGAGCTGTTCGTCGGCGTGCGCGGCGACCATCCCTCCCAGTACCTGGAGAAGAGCGACGTGATTCTCGCCGTCGGCTCCAGCCTCTCGCCGGGCCGGTTCACCCACGGCATTCCTGATGCGCCCAACAAGACGATCATCCAGTGCAACCTGGACGAGTTCTACCTGAACCGCATCTACCCGACCCACCACGCCGTGCTCGGCGACGCCAAGTTCACCCTCCAGGCCCTGGCCGACGCGGTGTCGGACCGCACTTCGGGCGCCGGGCGACCCGCGGACGGCGTCGCTGCCGAGGTCAAGGCGTCCCGAGACGCCGGCCTGGCCCAATACCGGGAGGCCATGGCGTCCAACGATACGCCAATCAATCCGTACCGGGTGTTCGGCGACTTTATGAAGGTGCTGGACCCGTACAACTCCTTCGTGACCCACGACTCGGGCAACACCCGGGACCAGCTGAGCACCGTGTACGACACGCTAATCCCGCGGGGTTTTCTGGGCTGGGGCAATATTTCGACGCTGGGTTTCGGTCTGGCGGCAGCCCTGTCCGCCAAGCTGGCCTTTCCGCAACGGCAGTCCGTGGCGGTCACCGGCGACGCCGGCGTCGGCTACATGCTGGGCAACCTGGAGGTTCCGGTGCGCCAGAACATCGGCATCACGGTGGCCCACGTGAGCAACGGCGGTTTCGCCGGCTACGGCCCTGGGTTCTGGGGCGACGGCCACGATCCCTACACCCATCGGGTCATGGGGCCGGAAGACCTTGACATGTCGCGGGTGGCCAGCGAGTTGGGCCTGCACGCCGAGCGAGTCACGGAGCCGCGGGACGTCATTCCCGCCATGGAGCGCGCCCTGGCGGCCAACGAGACGGGCCAGCCCTCCTACATCGAGTTCATCTGCAGCCAGTACCCGATTTACGGGGGCTGGGTTCCGAGCCACGTGGCGCACTGACAAACGGAGGGAAAGTTATGGGCACTTTCAGCGTAACCATCCAGATTGGCAGCTTGGGCGGCGAGCATTTCGCGGAAGTCGAGGTAATGGCCGACACCGGCGCCACGACGACGGTGATTCCCCGCGCCGTCCTGGCCGGGTTAGGCATACAGCCCACCATGCGCCGGACATTTGAATACGCCGGCGGCGAGCAAGTGCAGCTGGATATGGCGCAAGCAAACGCTCGGGTGGAAGGGATAGAAACCGTCACCTGGGTCATCTTCGGCGACGAGGGCATGTCGCCCCTGCTGGGAGCCTACACCCTGGAAGGCGTCTTACTCGCCGTTGACCCCTACAACCAGCGGCTGGTGCCGGTGGTGGGGTCGCTGAAGTAGTAATCTAACAAGGGCATCAGGTTTTGGCGGCGTAAGTATCTTGCAGCGTGGCCAATGCTGCTGGGAACTCCGCTTCATTAAACACCAACCGGAATGTACCTCTTGCCGGGCCGTCCTTGACCGTCATCGTCCCGCAGTTGTAGGCGTTTTGCAGAGTCTCTAGGACACGCTGCTTGTAATCGGTATCCGGATTATCCCGTAGGTGCGCGCCTTTGGTCTCGAACACCAGCACGTGCGGCTTGCCGTCGGTTTCACCACCCATTGCCACGAAGTCGGGCCAGATGCGTTCCTGTTTCCAGCCCCGCAGGTAGTAATCCCCTCGCTGGCGGACGGCCACTCGGTGCCACCATTTCAGTGCCTTTTGCTCGTCAAGATAGCGGGCAAAGTTGCGTTCCAGGCCAGAATCGAATTGCTGGGTGTATATGGGTTCAAACAAACTGAGTTGAATCTGCTGGCCGTCATTACCGACCATAAGACCGTAATCATCGGTAATGGGAATTTCGTAACTTTCCACCATGCGGAAATTGGGCTGTCCCGCTTCCAGGTCAAAACGAATTTCGCCCTGTCGCAACTTGAGGTGAAAGACCTCTTTTGCCTGCCGTTCCAGTTCGTTGGTTACGTACTCTCGCAGTGCATAGGCTAAATACGAACGGCGGTCATAGATATCATCACTGCTGTCGCCGGCTAACTTCAACTTCGCAATTAGCTGCTGAGCGAGACGAGCGCTCTGCCAGGGGTTTGGAACCACATCCCCCAAGCGGCGGGCGAACCAGCCTACATACACCTCCTTGACGATTTCCAATTCCCGGTCAGGGTGAAACACCCGCAGCGCGTCGCCAACGTCAACGCTTGCCGATTGCCGGCGGGCACGGTCGGGAAGGCTACTCTGTGGGTCGGGCGCGTCAATGGCCGACCATGAGACTGACGGCAGAATGTCCTGCTGGTAGTCCAGTTCGCGCCAACCGTCGCCGTACTTATGCAACACCAGCGGCAAAAAGATAGCTTTGTTGCGGAACCGCTCACGCAGGTTCACCGTGACCTGCCGAAATTCGACGGCTGGCCCCAGAACGGCATCACCCAGGCCAGTCAAACCTTCCTCTTCCAAACCACGTTTGACCTGCGCCACCGCGTCACCTACGCTGGTATTCCAGCAATAAACATAGCACTGATCCAGCAGTTCTCGACCAGTACGCCGAGCATGAGGCTGCCGCATTACCCGCCCCACCAACTGCGTGATAGCTCGCTGAGCTCTGGTGTTATCCAGCATCACCAATAGGTAGGCGAAAGGACAGTCCCAGCCTTCCATCAATGCTGCCCTGGTGATTATCCAACGTACCGGCGAAAACTCCGACAGCAAGTCATCGCGACCTAATTCGTCCAGCTCGGATGATTTGATGGCAACTGCGTTTTCGGGAACCCCTAGGTTCTGAACCAGGTAATTCCGCACATCGTAGGCGTGGACGCGCTCGCCGTCCCGTTGATCCTTGCCCGTGCGCTCTACTCGAACCACCGCAATGGGGCGAATGTAACGCCCCTCGCTCATCCGTAACGACTGCGCTTCACCGTCAAGGCGTTCCAGTTCCTCATGGGCCTGCGCCAATGTGTAGCGCCAATCTACGTTGTCTCGTGGCCAGGAAGTCACCTGCACTGGCAGCTTTATCATCTCCTCGGTTTGCAGTTCTATGCCGGTGACGTCCACCAGTAGGTTGCTGATGCCCCGGTTGGGCGTAGCCGACAACTCAATTACGAGGCTGGTCGAGGCGGTTAACCGCGCGTGCGAACTCCTCATTGGTTTCTTGATTAGAGTGAGGTGCATAACCCATAAATTCCCGAATTATTATCACGTGGCGTGATAATCCCCGACAAACCCCAAAAACACCGGTGCAAAACATTCGTTATATCGTATATGGCGGTAAAAACATCGCATAAATCATAGGATCGCTGCATACTATTAATAGTTTCGTCGTATTTCATTAAACTTAACCTACTTTGGATATATTCCGTGCCATTTGAGAATAGTGGCACGAACTTTTCATATCATTAGTTCAAAACATAGACTCACTTCGCTATTGACATAAGTCGATCAGGTCTGTACCATTTAACAAGGACGCCGGATTGTTACTAGCAACCCGGCGTCACAGTGGCTCCGTAATGCTCAACGGACAAGAGCTACCGCCTACTAAGCGGTGCGTACGGGTTCGAATCCCGTCGGGGCCACCAACATAATCATACACGTCACGCCGCCGTCGGTCAAACGTTTTAGTTCACGCTGGTGGAGCCCGTCACAAGAAACAAAAGAGATTATTTAAACAACATGATATGAAGCTAGTAACTAAAAAGATTGTCACGTGTAACGATATGCGCGATAATTAAAACAAATCCCGTAGGGGTGTCCACGTTTGGCGACAAGCGACACCCCCACGGTACCACCACAACATATTATGGAGGACCACAATATGCAGGGTACATTGGGTATGTTACCACAACCGATTCCACCCACGCAACCTGTCAAGGCAACGAATAACAAACGAATATTACCACCAGATACCATTACTTCCCATATGGAGTTACTCAACCTGGTATATGACGAGCTTGATAAAACAGATATTGTTGAAACACTGGATTCTTACTATACGACTGGACGTAAAGGCTTCTCCAATCGGGTGATGGTCCGAGCAGTTGCAACTTTATACGTGCTTGGCCTGCCATACATGAATGACCTTATTAATAATTTGAAGGGCAGCGAAGAATTGCGCGCAGCATGTGGTTTCGAGACGATGCCGGTCCGTACAACGTTCAACCGGTTCCTGACCAAAATCGCAGACTACGAGCACATTATTGACGATGCCATTGGACGGATCGTGGACAACTTGCATAACCAACTTCCAGACCTGGGCAAAAGGGTTGCGCTGGATTCAACCGCCGTGATGACCTACAGCAACCCAAATCGCAAGGTGGTCTCTGACCCGGAAGCACGCTGGGGCTATAAGAACTCCGCAAAAAGCAAAGGTGGAAAGCCGGAAATGTTCTTCGGATATAAAGCCCACATGATTTCCGACGTCACCTACGGGATCCCGCTGGCGGTAACGTCAGGGCCGAATGGCGGCAACGATTTCCAGTGGTTGCCAACGATGGTCAACAAGGCACAGATGAACTTCAAATGGTTTGAACCCGAGGTGGTCATTGCCGACCGGGGATACGACAGCAAGAAAAACTATACCTTCCTCTGGCAGCAGGGAATTCACCCAATCATCAAAAATCGCAATATGGCGAAAGATAAAAACAAGAACGGCAAGGATCGGAAAAACAAACGGCTGTACCAGGGGATGTATGACGTAGACGGCGTTCCCCACTGCCCTGAACGGGTCAAAATGAACTTTGTCCGCACCGACCCGAAGCGTGGGCATTTCTATCAATGCCCACATTGCTCAAACCACATTTGGGTTGACCCGATGCAGGATATTCGCAGATTCGGGACGATTCGAAGAGCATCAGACCAGTGGAAATCCATCTACAGGGAACGCTACGGAGTGGAGCGGCCATTCAAGAGTATGAAGCAACACCGACGTCTAGAACATCACACCACGCGCGGCGAGAAGAAAATTCATATGCACATTTTGTTATCAACATTGCTATTTCTAGTGACCATTGCGGTGAATCTGGAAAATAGGCCATTTCCCTATCTGGTCTGGACTGTCCCGCACATCGCCTGAAAAACGTCACTGAAAATCTTGACACGTCCACACGTCATGATATGGTCGCGTCATTTTGATGACGGGGAGGAACCATGACCGACGACGAGCGCGAAATTGTAAGACGAGCATTTCAGAAAATCGAAGACTCCATAATCCAGCTGGAGCTGGCCGGCGATATTGACACGGCTCTACAGAACATATTCGAATCGGTGAACCAGATTGCGCCGGGCATGGGAGACGAAATGGCTGGTCTCAGCACCGATGAGATCGGCAACGTGCTGTTCAGATTTTACCAACGGTCCGAACGCGCCACTGCCGACCAGCCCGGTAACACGCCAGAGCAGACCTTTTTGGCGATGGTGGTTGTGGGCGAGATGAAAAGGCGCGCCAATCAGGATGGCATACCAGTCATGGAATGGTGTCGTCGGGAACGGATCCGGGGATTCATCAACGATTAGCATCGGAGGACAATTTCAGTGATTAGCGTGTCACCATACACATCAGCATTACGGACTTGCTGTATTTAGATATCAGGAAATTCCTTTTCAAATCTTTCAGTACATGTATCAGGGTTTTCGCGATGAAGTTGAGCAATCCTCTGTATTGCTTTATCATTCGGTAAAAGGAGCCATGCTTTGTCTAAAATCTCTTGAAGTTCGCGGTTATTGCGTTTATTATTCCCTTCCTTGATGAAACATTCAAGACAGTAAGCATCACTGTCGTTTTTATCAAGATGACCGTGCTCTTGGCAGAGTAGTCGTCCACACGCGCATTTATACTCGGCAGATCGCTGAGGTGCGCCGTAACAATCTTCACATAGCATGGTCGAGGCCTCCGTAATGTTTAGCTACGGGCAATCGGCACACGACCAAAACTAGCAAACAAGCAGCATTAGCTCATTTGAACCACATGGCACATTATTCCGTTATGTTTTAGACGGAATTTCTAACCCGTTGACCTTAGCACGGGCACTATAGATTGCCTATGCTCTAGATGTCAATCATCGCAAAAACTGATTTTATAGATTGGCGGAATTTTGCCAAACCACAGGCGTCTGGTCGCATAACGCGACCAGACGCTTGTGGTTTCATTGACCTGCGGCAGACCGTGTGATAAGGTCGGGCCTGCTAAGGTCAAAGGTTCACCCGCTTCGAATATATCGGAGCATTGGCACACATACGTTTGTGTTTGCACAGGCTATATCCGCAAGGAGGAGGCTTCCATGCCTCCCTTGCGCGCCTGTGCACGGAACCCGGCGACCTTAGCATGTAGCCTAATCCTGAAGGTCGTGAGGGAGGTTCCAGAATGTTAACAAACATAATTCGTTCCTCTATTATAATTATAGGAGCTATTTTCATAGTTATTAGTGCAGCAGCTTGTTTATACATGAACGATCCCGTACAGCAGACTGGGTATGACAAACCTACAAAGAACATCAATGACTCGGTTTTCGGAAATATACAATCTGTCACAGTAGGAATGGACCATTTATGGCGTATATCACATCAATGTTGGATATTGATGAATGGTTCTGCTTATTGCGAAGGAGGTATGGCAGGAGGTATATTTGATTCACAAATAAATGCACCTATTCATGCACTTAAATCCATTGATTCAGGAACTGAGCATTTATGTGGTTTACTTATTGACCAAACTGTAACATGCTGGGGGAGAAATCATTACGGAGTATCTACTCCCCCTGCTGGATATTTTCAATCAATTAGTACTGGGTCGGAACATAACTGTGGCGTCAGAGCTGACTCCACAGTTACTTGTTGGGGCAATGATACTCACGGTCAATCATCTGAGCCTAAAACACTGTTTAAATCCGTAAGTGCAGGTTTTCAACATACCTGTGGCGTGTCAGACGATAACACGGTCGAATGCTGGGGGAATAATCATTTAAAGAAATCAGAACCACCAGATGGTACATTCTCGTCAGTAAGTGCTGGTTTCAATCATACCTGTGGAGTAATGACTGATCAAAGCATTGTTTGCTGGGGTGATGATACATACGGCCAATCTGCCGCGCCTGATGGAATGTTTCTATCGGTTGCGAGTAGCACTGAACATACGTGTGCATTACAAACAAATGAGAAGATTATATGCTGGGGACCTGATTATTATGACTGGAATATTCCCGAAGGTATTACTTTTCAATTAATCGTTACTGGAGGTCTTAATATATGCGGAATCACAACTATCGGATCGCGTCAGTGTTGGGTAATTGATAATAAATTTCCTGCAGAAGCACCTGATATGCGATTCACATCACTTGATACAAATGGCTCTACTTGGTGCGGATTGACACATAATGGTGAAATGCTATGTTGGGGGTCTAGTAGTAGTATTCCACCACCAATGGCCGGAATTTTTAAGTCGCTGTCTGTAGGACTATCCTATATTTGTGGAATACTCCACGATGATACTATCAAATGTGAGGGTAACAATATAGACGGTCAATCCGCTCCTCCATCAGGCTCATTTGTAACTGTCAAAACTGGCGGAGATTTCACTTGTGGGATAAGACTCAATCAAGAATTGGTCTGTTGGGGATGGAGTTTTGGAGGACTGATCCCTCCGCCATCTGAAAAATTCAAAACAATCGATTTCGATCGAGGTAGCGCACGATATGCCTGCGGCATTAAAACGGATAGCACGGTCCTCTGTTGGAGTAGACGGGTGCCGGTAGAAAGTATAGATGGACGCTTTACCCAGATAAGTATTAGTGGCGAAAGAGCCTGTGGTATTCGGACCGACCAACGAATTGTTTGCTGGGGGAGTGATGTTACCCAATCATACACGCCGGCACACCCACTAAGGTCTGAAGAATTCAAGCACATCGTTATCGGATTTAAAGATAATTGTGGTTTGCTCATTGATGGCAGCGTTTTATGCTGGAACACCGAAACTCCAGAGATAGCCATCCGTCCCGTGCCTGATAAATTTACGACCATTGCGATGGTGATGAATCGCTCACCGGCGAGCTTGTGTGGAATCCGACAAGATGGCAAAATTGTTTGCTGGAAAAACAACTGGTGATGGTGCATCCGCCCAACTGTGGGGTCTGCTATAATGAAATGACGAAGCCGAAAATTGCCCGCTGGCGTTGACGCACCAGCGGGCGGGTTGGCCTTCCGAATCCATCCCAAGGTTGATGAACATGGACCTTCTGGCCGTTGCGACCGTAGTCGCTCTGAATATTGCCACCGTCAGCGGATTGATGGTCTCTGCATATTTCATCTGCCGTGCAGCATACTGAACCCAATGGTGGGTTTCCATAATACAGCCACGGCATACCCTTCCCCGTTGCGCCGTATAACACCGTTTTGCACCGGTGTTTTTGATAATTCGTCATGATTATCACGAACCGTGATACGAATCGATGGGTTTATGGGTTATGCACCTCTCTCTGATTACGAGAGCCATAGGCTTTGTGCGCCTCGTCCAGTATCACTACCGGACGTAGCATTTTGAACACATTGAACAGGCTGTGCTTTACCGGCCCATTGTCTGAAACGCGCTCCAAGTCAGGATAATCGTTGAGCAACCGGGCATCTCCCTGCAAGGCGTCACTATCAGGATCGGCCTGGACATCACTCTCCGGGAAAAGCGTGGGATAGCGTCCGGAATCCCGGAACATACGCAGGAAATCCCGCCCTCGCTCACGGTTGGCGGCGGGCAGCATCAGCAGCATCACACACAGGTAGTTTTCTATATCCGACCTGGTGAACAGGTCTTCCTTTTCCAGCAGTTTGAGCCGTCCGGCGCTGGCGATTCCCAGCATTTGGCGATAGGGATGCTCCCGATTACGCAATGCGGCTTTAGTCTGCTCGTAGATGGCGCGGGTTGGGATGATCCAAAGCACAAGGCCGGTTTGTCGGCGGAGCCGCTCCAACGCAGCGGCGGCCAGCAGAGTTTTGCCGCCGCCGGTGGGAACCTTAAAGCAGGCGTGAGGGATAGGCCGGCCGGCGCTATCCGTTCGACTGACGTAATTACCGGCAGTGTCTGCTACCTGGCCGGATTCAGCCAGCCGTTGCCAAGCCGTGCGAGGATAGTCGCGCAGGTCCGGGGGGATGTCCACGCCCGCGTCTTGCAAGGCAGCAATGCCGGTTTCCGAGCGCAACCGCGCATTTTCCAACTCATCCAGCCAGCGGGCAAAGGCATTAAGGGTGCGGGTTTGGTAGTCTTTCAGTTCCATATCACGCAACCACTACCCGACGGTGCATTTCGTATGGCAACTGGCAGAAGGTGATGCCCATAGGCGCCAGGTCTCGCTGCCCGATGTATTTGCCCGGCCCGAAAACGACGGCTTTCCGGTCATCCTGACGACTGGCCACGCTGATGCGCTTGGCCCGCTCCGCGTTCAGCATTCCTCCGTTGTTGCTAAGATAATCTACGGTGGGCTTATACAACAGGTAGTAGTTGGTCGTGTCGCTGCTGTAAAAGAGGCCGTCCTCGTTCTGCGCTTCCAACCCCCCGCTGGCAGACAAGCCCGACGCCGTGTGCAGCAGGTAGCCCGCCAGCTCCGCATACTCCGGCAATCCTTTGCCGGTCAGCATACCCTCTACGTCAATCGGTTTGCCCAGCGTGCAGTAAGTGAACGAGCCGCCCAGTCCCTCCCGTAGCGATTTATCGCGGGCACCGGGCACGCCGTTGATCACCCGCCGCACTCGTTCGGCAGTGATGGTGTCGGCATAGTCCTCACACTCTACGAGGATAAACTTTCGATTGCCGCCGTCCTCTTTGTTGAGCGCGAGGACGGCGTGGGCGGTGGTGCCACTGCCAGCGAAGGAATCCAGGATGATGGCGTTTTCGTCCGTAGCTATTCTAACTATTTTTTCGAGCAAGTCAGTTGGCTTGGGTGTAGGAAACGATTGCCCCCGCCCAAATATCTGTTGCAATTCCCTGGTAGCGTCCGTAGCGGTTCCCACGTCGCTCCAAATGGTGAATATATTAGTTCCTCGTTCTCGTGCCTCACTGAGAAACCGTTTGTACTGCGGCCTGGCGTTTCCAGACCTGCCAAATACGATGCGATTATCAGTTAATGCTTCGGCAAATCGTTCGGCAGTAAATCTCCAGTGCCTGCCTTCTGGAGGCAAATAAACCGTGCCAGTATTGGGATTAGTGATTTCGTACATCAAGTTCTCTCGAATAGCGGGAGCGTCCATAGGGTCTGAGACCCAAGGCCCGCGAGGATCGTTATCGGGGTTCACGAATTTGTTTTCATCAACATCGCCAGCATTGAAGGAAAACGACGACCGTTCAAGCGCATAACAAAGTATGTAATTATGCGAAACAGAAACATCAATATCATTCTGACTAGACTTCCTATGATGCCATATAATATTAGTGGTGAAGTTATTTGCACTAAAAATCTCGTCCATAAGCATCCGTAAATGAGGTTGTTCGTTGTCGTCGATGGACACGAAAATAACCCCGTCGTCGGAGAGCAACTTCCGCAGCAGGTGCAGGCGCGGCCACATCATGCAGAGCCATTTGTCGTGGCGTTCCAGGTCTTCGCCATCGACCGGGCTGTTGGCCTTCACCCACTCCTTCATCAGCGAGCTGTTCACGTTGTCGTTATAGACCCAGCCCTCGTTGCCGGTGTTGTAGGGCGGGTCGATATAGATGCACTTTACCCGGCCGGCGTAGCGGGGTAATAGCGCTTTGAGCGCGTGCAGGTTGTCGCCGCGGATGATGAGGTTGTCATCGGCGCCGGTCGGGTTCAACGAGCGACCGGTATCAGGAACCAGCGGCCGGTAGGGGACGGTGAGATGGTGGGCGTAAATATGTTGCTTGCCCTTGAAATCGAGGGTGGGCATAACTATTCTCCCTATGGGATCCAGAATCCCAATTCACGCGCCACTGTTTCTTGCTGCTCGTCCAGCGTTATGAAAGCCAAATCGCTTTGCAGTGCCGCTCTGAATAACATGGCCGTAGCCAAGTGCCACACACGAGTAGGCGAAAGGTGGGCAAACTCCAGCACAATTGTCATTTCGGCATCCAGCGGGCGGTCTGGGAAAATCCACCTGATGCTTGATATCGAACTGATGTCGAAGTCCTCTCACTCGAGATTAAACGCAGCGCGCATCTCTGCTCCGAGGAGGTTTGACGAAAAAAGATGCAGAAAACTATCGAGTCGCCGCTGCATGGAAGTCCCGGCCGGCTCTTCCCCGAACGTGATGGGTATCACTGCGGTCGTATCGATATACGCAACTAACGGACGTTGCGACGGCCTCATCGGCCTCTAGCCCCGAGCTTCGATAAATCGTGCCAAAGCACCGGGTACATGCGCTATCGGGCGCAAGCTTTCGCGTGGGCCGTCACCACCTACCAGGATGCCTTGAGCACGGAGTTCCTTCAGCCGTTCTTCCAAGTCCCGGAGCTCCGCAGCCCTGTGTTCTGGTACCTGTTCGGCGATGATTTCTGACTCATCTTGGTCGTTGTGGTTTTCGTTGTTCATAGCTTAACCTCGATAGGAATTTATCACTACGCCAAAAATTCCTCCACCAGGCGGACGAAGCGGTCGGTGGCCTCCAGCTCGGGGTGGTGGCCGCAGTTGTCGATGACCTCCAGGCGGCTGCCGGGGATGCGGCGGTGGTATTCCTGAGCCGCGCTCACCGGGACGATGGCATCCTGGGCGCCCCAGACGAGGAGGGTGGGGATGCGCTCCAGCCGGTAAACCTGGTGCACCAGCCCAGGGTCGTGCATGTAGGGACGCCAGGAGACCCGGCAGGTACCCTCCATGGCAATCTCCCAGCGCTCCAGCAGGTCTTCCTCCGGCTCGGCGGGGCAGATGTCCCGGTATTCGGGTGTGCCGTCCGGGTCCAGCAGCGAAGCCTGGATGAACAGCGGCGGGGTGACTTCGAACATGTCAAAGATGTGGCCCTCGGTGGGGCGGACGCCGCCAGCGCCGACCAGGATCAGACGGCGGAACTGCTGGGGGCACATGGTAGCCAGCTCAGCGGCCAGCCAGCCGCCCAGCGAAAAGCCCATCAGGTCGGCGCCCTCGAGCCCCAGCTTGTCCAGCGCCCCCAGGTACCAGATGGCCATGTCGTGCATTTTCATGGACCAGTCCAGCTGATCAGACTGGCCATAGCCGGGATGGGACGGGATGTGCAGGGTGTGATTCTGGGAAAGGGCCTGATGGTAGTTGAGCCAGCCGGGATGTCCCAGCTCGTCGTGCAGGATAATCAGCGGGTTGCCGGAGCCGCCGGTGACGACCTCGACGCGGGAGCCGGAGACCTCGGTGATGCTGGACGACCAGGGTTGGGTTGCGGTAGTCATGTTTGGCGAATCCTGTATCGGGCGTGTGAATCGGGCCACTGCCATGAGCCTGCTGGTAGCATCGGCAGCGCCGACCTCAGGGCGTGGCAACAGACAGCGTTTTGGAGCGGGTGATGGGATTCGAACCCACGACTTTTTGCTTGGGAAGCAAACACTCTACCACTGAGTTACACCCGCCGGGGTGGGTTCATGATGTGCAGTCAGTGTGCCATACCGGGGCGGCGACGGCAAGACCCGCGGTCTCAAGGGGTCGTCGGGTCGACCCGACCCAGTGGCAGCGCGTTCCCGTGGTTATCCGGGCGACATCGCCCTATCAGGCAAGTGGGCCCCTGGACGAATTCGGCGGCAGTCGTCACACGACTGCCGCCGGTTACTCGCATTGCCTGCGATGATTCCCGGGTCTACTTGAACTCGGGTATCACATGGTCGGTGAGCAGGCGCATGGTGTTCATCACCACCTCCCGCGGGACCGATGAAGTCCAGTTCACCTCGAACATGATCTCGTCCGTGTTGAAGATTTCCCGGAGGTCGTAAATCTTGTCGATGACCTCTTGCGGCGTACCGAACAGGTTCACTTCCCTGGTGGCGTCGGGACTGGCCGCGCCGGCATCGGTGCTGCCGATGCCCACCCGTCCGGAGTAGTACCGCCGGGCCAGGCTCATCAGGTCCTCGGTCTGCTGGTCGGCCTTCTCCTTGGTCTCGGCCAACAACGTGGGTATGCGTACCACGACCGTGGGATCGCCGGGATGGCCAGCGTCAATCCAGGCCTTCCGGTAGGTCTGCACATCCTCCCTGAGCACGGCGGTACCGCGCAGGTTGTGGGGCGAACTGCCCGCGCCGACGGCGATGCGGTAGCCCTGCTGACCCATGGGCACGAAGCTTTCCTGGCTGTCCACCGGCAGCAGCATGGCCGGGTAAGGCTTCTGGTAGGGCTTGGGGATGGCCAGGTAGGGCTCGTAGAAGGCGGGAATGTTGTAGTATTTACCCTCAAAGCCGGAGAATTGCTCCTCCGTCCACAGTTGCTTCATCACTTCGAGATATTCGAAGAACTGATCACGGCGGGAGTCGGATCCGCGGGTGCGTCCGCCGGCGCCGTAGATGAACCGGCCCTTGCTGACCTGGTCCACGATGGCGACCTGCTCGGCGGTCTGAATCGGGTCTTCCAGCATCAGGTTGTCGAACCCATAGCGCTCGTGGGGCAGCGCCGATGCAGAGACGGTCTCGCCGGCCTGCTTGATCACCGGGCGGTGGATGGACGAACCAATCTTGATCCGCTCAGTGCGGGCGGCGATGACGGCGGAAAGCATGAGAACCTGAGGATCCATGCTGGCCTGCTTGGAGAAGTGCCCGCCGCCGAGCCAAACATAGTCCCAGCCCATCTCCTCTACGGCGTCGATCTCTTTCCAGTTCTCGACGTAGGCTTCCTCTTCGAGTAGCCTGCCGCCGTTATAGTCAGCATCCCAGGGAACCTTGCCACCTTCGTACAAAGCGTTCCAAGTGTTGAAAAGTCCAAAGTCCATGCTCGCCCTCCTTCGTTGCTTGCGAACCGAATCTCGCTCGGAAAGCAAACGATGTTGCATAGTGTTACATTGCGTTGCGCCAGATTACGTATTGAGCGCCAGTTTGCCACAACAGGGCAGCCACGGCAAGACCTGGCGGCGGTAAAGATTTGACCAACCCCTAGCTACCAGGCGAAGCCGGCCGGCATCCGAGCGGTGGACACGCCGTCCCTCGGACACCTACGAAGTGCGCCACGAATGCGGCGATACTTATTGCAGGAATTGCAATTGAGGCATTGCGTTATTGCCATTTAGTCCTCAAAGTGACAATAAGCGCGGGGCGGCGCTCAAAACGGCGCAATGGGCCATCTCCGATACGCCGTACACCCGTATGATTACTGCGGCTACACGCTATCGGAAACTCGCGGCCCCAACTGGTTGGGTGTGCTGGACTGGACGAAGAGTTGCTGCGGGTGGACGAGCGACTAGAAGTCGCTCAGGGGCGATCCTGTATAGACGGATCAATCGCCGTTGCGGGGTACCGGTTTCCCATTTCTGATTACTATGTCGGGACGACTGAACACGGCGGCGTCTCGAAATCTGGTGGCGGGTCTAGTACTACAGTCGCACTTAAACTGACTCGGTTATTTCGACCGTAGATTTTGTCCTATTTCGTTAGGCGAAAAGACAGTGCCCGTAGCTGGATGCTGAGGTTATCAAGCCTGACTCCTGCCTCAGGAAATCAAGTGCGACTGTAGTACTAGGTTCTGTTGACATTTTACCGGAGCCAGATGAGAGCGGCGGTGAAATGCAGGAAGCCCAGGTATCTGGTGTCCAGCTTCTCAAACCGGGAGAAGATCCGGCGATAGTGCTTGATCTTGTTGATGAAGCATTCCACCAGATGACGCTCCCGGTACAGATGCCGGTCATAGTCGGCGGGTTCCTTGCGGTTCGAGCGGGGCGGAATGACCGGCATCATACCCAGTTCCAGAATGTGTCGGCGAAACTCCTGGGCATCGTACCCTTTGTCGGCCAGTACGTGCTCGCCAGCATAACCGGCGATCAAACCCTCCGCCTGGGTGATGTCGTGCTGTTGCCCTCCGGTCAGGATGAATCGCAAGGGGTTGCCCAAGCCGTCCACGCTCACGTGAATCTTGGCGCTGAACCCGCCGCGGCTCCGGCCCAGGGCCTGGGCAGCCTGGCCACCCTTTTTGGGGGAGCTCCTGCCGCGCAAGGGTGCGCCCGAACCACCGTGCTGTCGATGATCAGGTATTCCAGATCCGGGTCGCCGGAGCAATGTTGATGCATTTGTGCCCAGACCCCTTGGTCAGTCCAACGGGCGAATCGTTTGTAGACGGTGTTCCAGTTCCCGTATTCGGCCGGCAGCAGTCGCCACTGGGCCCCAGAGCGATTAATCCATAAGACGGCCTCGACAAAACGCCGGCAATCCGCTTCCTGTCCAACGTACAAGCCGGTGCAGCCACGCAAGAAATCGAGAATCCTAGCCCACTGTTCTGGTGATAATCTGATGTTTGACATACGGCCATTATAATCAAATGTCAACAGAACCTAGTCACTCCAAAAGTATGAGTGCGGCCACCACCGCCCGCGCCCGCAGTGCTAGCCTCGTATTTCCAGTGTGAAGTTTCCAGAAACGCGACGTGTACACGCCAGACTACCATGTGTTTACCCGGCTCTATAGTGGCAGTCGGATCGACCAGATACCTCACAATGCAATACCAACCCGCGTGGTTATAGTGGGCCTGTACCGCCCACGGGCGCAGGCTGGCTTTGATCTCCAATGAATCATTTGGGGATGGCGGGTCTGATGAGCCACGCCGTTTCAAGTCAGGAAAACGCTGTTGGGCCAAATCACTGTGCCTGGGCTTTTCATAGACCGTTAGAGCAGAGAATGCCCTGGCCGCGAAAATACCGACCAATGCGCTGAATATGTTGGCCTGCTCAAAATACACATCCACGAACTGCTCAACTTCGCCCTCAACAGACTGAATCACACGGACTAACTGGCCCGGGGTCAAGCCGGGAGGTAAGGCAACCCGGTGGGCCAGCCAGTCGTTGCGGGCGTTATGAATAGTCATCTTCCAATTGCGCCAGCAACGGCACCGCGTGCTGGGCCATTGCGAAATACTCGGGCGACGCTTCAATGCCGATGGAATGCAACTCCTGGGCCCGCGCCGCCGCGATGGTTGAGCCCGAGCCCATAAAGGGGTCGAGGATTGTTCCGTCGCCCAGGGGCAGCGCAGCACGGGTCAGTTGACGCATCAGGCGCTGCGGTTTGAGGGACGGATGGGGCGCGATGTTACGCTCGGCTTTGGATGCTGGCGGGCAAACGATAATGTCCCAAAAAGGCTGCTCATCGGAGATACGACGCAACCCGCCCACACCCCAGCGTCGGAGGTTGTCCTGCACCCGGCCTTCAATCGGTTTGCGAAACAGGCCCCAGGGTTCCCAGCCCGATCGCGGCATCACCGATACGTCGGGAAACTCCTCATGGGCCCCCTTGGGGCGGTCGCCGCCGCGCAGGGTTTTGACGATACGCACTATCTCGCCACGTTTTTCAAAGCCGGCTCCCAGCATTGGCTCATAAACATGATGTGACAGCAATGGGTTGGTAGCAATAAAAACGTGGCCCCCCGGAGCGAGGACTTTCAGCAGCAAAGGCGCCAGACGGACAAAAAACCGTTGTAATCTGACCTCATCTTCGGTAGTAAGTACCGTAAAACGTGGAACCGGACTGCGCTGTGCGCCGTCGAAACTCGGTGGGATGCGCCAGACGCCGCCGGTTCCTTTTTCCCGTTTGTCCAGCTGGCCGGCGCTATACTCAATAAGTCCATACGGCGGGTCAGTAACCACCGCGTGAACGGAGTTCGGCTCCGCTGCCTCCAGCCACTCGAAAGCATCCGCTTTGAACAGGTTTTGATCGCCGGCGTCATGAGCGCCAGTCTTCAAATCACTTGCGGGAGCCACGGAAGTGGCAGCCGCAATAAAGTTTTGCAATTCCGACTGGACAGCCATAAGCACCTCCCGGAGCGGCCACAGCATATCGCAGGCTCATTTCTTCTGTCTATCGGCTTTTGTCTCCCCCGGCCCCGTCCCCCCACGGCACTTCGGGCAGGTTGCGCTCGCGGCGGACTTCGTTGATGGTTAGGACGCCCCGGTCCAGGAGGGCCGTTTCCCGCTGCACCCGGCTGTTTTCGTCTTCCTGCAGTGCTTCGATTACCGAAAGGTCGAATTCCACGGTCAGCTCCGGGTAGCCCAGCCGGGGCAGCAGGACGCTGTTGAGCTGCTCCTCGAAGAAACGCACCTCGGGAACGATGGTATTGCGCCAGAACATGCGCTCCGCCGCCTGCACGTTGGCGTAGGTGGCCCGCTCGAAGTCGCCCAGCAGCACCTTGGGCACCCCGTAGGTTCGGCTGACCTCCTCCAGGCTCCAGCGCAGCCCCTGGATGAAGTCGAGGTCGCGGTGAGTCAGGCCCAGCGTCTTGACGTCCCGCACCGCCGACGCCACCGCGGGGCGGTACGAATTGGCCGCGCCCTGGTAGCGAGATTCCCACCGGACGTAGAATTCCTCCAGTTCGGTTTCGTTCATCTCCTGGTTGGTCAGCAGCAGAAAGTCGGGGCGGGCCGAGTTGCGGAGCAGGTTGCGGTTGAATGGCAGGCCCTCGTGACCCATGTCCGCCGACAGCCGGGCCGGCGCCAACGGAGATAATCCGGCCAGCTCCTCCATGGGATTGAAGTAACGCAGCCACACTATCTCGTCGGGCGTGTAGGCCACCGGCGTGGCGCTGCCCCGATAGACGAAACCGCGCACGTAGCGCTGGCGGTCGGGTATCACCGCCATGCGGTCGGGGCGCAGCGGCCACAGTTCCGGCTCGCCGTCGTCGCCCCGCTCGATGGCCCAGAAAGCGGAGCCCCACAGGCACAGGTAAATTTCGGTGGCCCGCCACAGGTCGCCGCGGGTGTACCAGGGGTTCACCCGGTCCAGCAGCCGCACCACCGGATGCGATGCTTCGACCCGCGTCCGGAGCCGTTCGCCGCCGTCGTGACGGTACACCAGAGACGGCGGCCGCGTAACCGCATCGGCCCGCAGCTTGACCGCCGTATACACCGACGGCGACGTGGCCATGTAGCGTCCGTATTCGGGACGCGCCCAACCCTCGGCGGCGGGCAGTCGTTCCTCGGCCGGTCGCCGTTCCGCCGCCGCCGCCCGGTTCGCTCGCTGCACGCTGCCGCGAGGCGACGGCGGCCCGACTGCGGCGGTCGGCGTGCGGCCAATGCGCCGACGCCATTCCGAGGCGGCAGATTTCGCCGCACGAGTCAGTCGTTGGCGGGTAGTTGTTTGCTTGGACATACTCAAAAACACCTCGATTCATGGGCGTGTGTACGTGATCGGCGGTTGCAAGGTGCATCCCTGACAACCTCCCTCTCCCTCCGGGAGAGGGCCGAGGTGCGGGCGGATTCGGGCTGCTCACAACCGCCGAGCCGCGGGAACATCGTCCAGGAATGCCATCATCAGGGCGTCGGCCTTGTCCGGCGAAGGCAGCCCCCGCCGCCTGATGTCGTCCTTGCTCTCCATTAACACCAGGCCCCGGCTGTTGAACCGGTAGCGCAGGCTGGAAAGTTCGGCGATGAGCTCCAGATCCCGGGGGATGCGGATCGCCCGCCGGGCGAACCGTTGCCGCAACTGCCAGTAGCCTTCGGCGCGCCGGTTGGCGCAAACCGTCTCCCGCAGCGGCGACGACGCTCCGTTGAAGTCGTGTACCCGCAAACCCTGTTCCCTGAGGCAGTCAACCACGCCGCCGCCCAGTCCGCTTTCGTCCACGTAAACCCGGTCGGGGTTACGCTGACGCACTGCCTCCACAACCTTCCCGGTCAACGCCATGGTGTCGATGTAGGGGAACACCTGGATATCGTCCACCACGTTGCCGTTACGCACCAGCACCACGCTGCGATCTTGACCAAAACGCGCCACGTCCACGCCGATCACTACCTCGGGCATGCCGACCACCGACGGAGCCGTCTGGTGGGCCGTGATCACCGCGGCCTCGACGTCCGCCACGCTGAGCAGGCCGTCTTCCGACCGGTCGGGGAACTCGCCCAGGATGCGGGCCCGGAATATCGGGCTGTCCTTGCCCCAGACGGCGCTGCGCTCGTCCACCCATTCGGCGGTGGTGAGCCCGGGGATGACCACCCGGCCCGCCACCACGTTGGGCGATTCCAGCGCCGATATGGTTATGGTGTGGTAGATGACGCTCTCCTGATGGAATGCCCGGTGGAATGCGCCGTAGGTGGTGGTGGGGTTGCCGATGAGCAGCAGCTTCGGGTTGGCCGACGTCATCAATGCTTCCACTGCTTCATAGATTGGTTCGGCGACGCCTTCCGCCTCGTCCACCACGACGAACAGGTTCTCGCAGTGGAACCCTTGAAACTGGTCGGCCCCGTTGGCCGACAGGCCCAGCGCGTAGCGGTTTTCCGACAGCTCCCAGCGGGTGTCCAGCAGCCGACCTCCCAGGGTGTCCGCCGCCCGGCGATACAGCCCGTGGAGCTGCCGCCACAGCACGTAACGCACCTGCCGGAAGGTCGGGGCGGTGCTGAGGACGATGCCGGGGTCGTGGACCCGCAGATACCACAGGATGGCAACCGCAGCGGTGAAGTCCTTGCCCAGACCGTTGCCCGACTTGACGGCCACCCGGCGGCAACAGGCCGTTGCCCGCAGTACGTCGCACTGCTTGCGCCACAGCTGAACTCCCAGCACACTGCGGGCAAACGCCACCGGGTCGGCGTCGGCGGTGGAGCCGTCAACGCCGCCCGGGTGTGAACCTTCATTGCCATAGTCGTGCGTCTCCCACGGAAACGGCATCAGTGCGAGCTCGTCGACCTCCGGCGATCTGGGTTTCTGACTGGGGGCGGACCGCCCAGGGAGGCCACGTCCCGGGGCGGCGCGGACTGCTCCACGTCGACCCCTCGGTGGGTCATAACATCCTGCTCCGGGGGGCTGAAAAGGAATCCACACCAGCGGCATCGGAACACGCGGTGGTCACGGACATCCAATCGGCCCAGCTCCAGCAGGCGGTCACCTTCGCAACGTCGACAATTCATCATCGGTCTCAACTCCGTAGTGGCGTGGTATATCCCGTTGGTGCTGCCACTACCACCACGCTAAAGACCTGCAACGCGGAGCGTCAACGGTGTAAAGTCAGCCGCTCGCTGTTACCGGCGGGCCGGGTTGGGGGTTGGGGCCAAGAAAAACCCCATCGGCAGTGCCGACGGGGTGCGAAGAGCCCGACCGGACCAGAAGCCCGGTCCAGTGAGGTCGAGTTAGTTGGGGTTATGCCGCACTACGTACTCAATGACACGATTGTCGAGGCTGCCCAACTGGTCATCGAGCACCCCGGCGTCGGCAAACGCCACCGCCAAGTGGGCGTCCCGCTGGATCTCTTCCCAGTCAATCTCCAGCTCGTACTCGTCGCGTAGCTCCTCAAACAGCCGATCCAGCGAATCCTTGTCGAACATATTGGCTTGTTACCTCCTCCAGATTGTCGGCGGCCTTGCGGCTCACCAGCGCCGCCTACGGAATGCCGCATACCGGGTATCCGGCGCACCGGTAGGCGACTATATGGCAGCGTTGGTAATATTACCTGCAATCGACGCCGCCGGCAAGCATCTTGGTGATTTTCACAGGGCCTTTCGATTTTCGGCAATGTCATTGCGAGCGCAGCGTGGCAATCTCGTCGTCGTAGCAACGGCGGTTCGCCAACGTGTGTACAACCTCATCGAGATTGCCACGTCGCTTCGCTCCTCGCAATGACATTAGGGGACAATCAAAAGGCCCTGGTGATTTTCAGCGGTTTTTCTTCCAATTCGCCGGGTGTCGACCAGCGGCGATTCCGTCGGGTTCCATTCCCAGCCGGCGAGTCGTTGCGGGAACGGCCTACTCTTCGCCTTCGGGGGCCACGGCAGGTTCGACGCCGCGCGATTGAGGTGCCTGACCCGAGGTAACCGCCCCGCGGGTGCTGGCCCAGTAGAGGAGGACGATCCCGACGGGGATGGCCAGGATGATGATGCCGATGATTATGACGATGGTCAACTCAGTTAAACCCAGCGTGCCCACCAGGATGTGGCTGAGGGCAGCCATGATCCACTGGAGGAGCGTTGGGTCTGCTTCACCGTGGTGCAGACCCAACGCGCCGAGGATGATACCCACTACCAAACCAGCCATCGCCATTGCCTCTCGCTCGGGTCGCTGTACCAGTGCGACGGTTCTCCCGACGGAAATACGGTCGGCGAGTGGCTAATAGAGTCGCGCCCCGGCTCCGGCTGTCGCCGTGGCCAGTTGCGTGGTCGGCCGGGAGTTGTACCGACCGGAGTAATGGTGCTCCTTGATGCTATAGGCGGCGATGGACGCCGGAATCAGCGTGAGCCCCGCAATCAGGAAGGGCCAGAAGTAACTCTGATCGAACCACTCGTAGGCATAGCCGGCCAGTTGGATGCTGAAGAAGGATCCAATCTGGTGGGAGAAAAACACCCAGCCGCTGATGGTTCCCAGCGCGCGGAATCCGTACACGTCGGCGGTCAGCGTTGAGGTGAGCGGCACGCTGGCCACCCAGGACATACCGGATAGCATCGCGAAGGCCACCAGCCCCAGTATTGGATAGCCAGCCAGCGGCAGAAACACCAATGCCATGAAACCGACGCACCGGATGGCGTAGACAATGCTCAGCACATTTTTCCGCCGCATCCGGTCGCCCAGGAACCCGGTTATGATCACTCCCCCGGCGTTCAGCCCGGTCATAATTCCAAACATCAGGGCGGCAAAGACCTTTTTGTCGTCGAAGTTCATACCCAGAAAGCCGATAGTGTCGGGCAGAATATCCTCGGCGTAAGGGATGAAGTGGATGCTCAGCAGCCCGGTGGTAATGCCGCAAACGACGTAGGCCCCGGAGAGTTGCCACATGGGAGGCGTCTTGAAGCACTGGCGCCAGCTGTTCACCTCGTACAATCCGGATTGGCGGGGGGCCACCGTGGCGCCGGCGGGCAGGTCCTCCGGGTTGGGGTCGCCGTCGGGGTTCAGGCCCAAATCCTCCGGGCTGGGGCGCAGGAAGAATATGGCCAGCGGAGCCGACAGGAAAACCACCATCGCGCCCAGCAGGAACCAGACGGTACGCCAGCCCGCCAATTCGGTCCCGAATAGGTTCAGGTTGGCATCGTCGATAACGCCCATCAGGTAGGCGGCGAAGGGAATCATCAGCAGGCCGCCGATGGAGGTGCCGGCCGCAGCCAGGCCGGTAGCCTTGCTACGCTTGCGGCGGAACCAGCGCACCACCAGGGCCAGCATGTTGGTAATAGACGCAGCGCTGAGACAGGTGTTGATGACGATGGAGAAGACCAGGATGAACCAGAGCAGGTCCAACGGGATGCTGACGAAACCCAAGTTGACCATGACGTCCAGGTCCATCATGAAGGACAGGCTCATGATGGCGAGGCCCATGATTGCCAGGCCGAACCCGAATATCCGGCGGGGGCCGTATTTGTCGAACAGCGCCCCCATGATAGGCTGCATGGCGCCGTTGATCAGGAAGCCCACCGAACCAACCCAGGAGATGTCGGAACGGTCCCAGCCGAAGGTTGGTTCCATCTCGGTGACGAACAGGCCGAACCCCTGCCGACCCGGCATGGACAGGAAGGACACAAAGAAGCAGGTAGCAACGATGTACCAGCCGAAATACATCGGCGCGGCCACTTGCGCGGCGGATTTGGACGTCATAAGTCCCCTCGTCCCAGGCGGGGCGTCGTGCAATGGCCGGGACGCCATCGCAACATCATGCCATCATAGCAGGCAGGTGCGGGTTTTCGCTAGTGTGGGAAGGATGCGGTAAAATCTAAACCAAAGCCAAGGTGAAATGCGCAGACGCATGGGGTAAATTTGTGAAGGAACCGAGGTAGCTGGTCTCAGAAATTACGAGGGGTTGGTGATGGGCGTGAGGGAGATAGACCGGTCTCTGGAACAATGGCAGATGGGAGTCAAGGACGTGCGGCGGCGAATGATTCTGGCTCCCACACCCCGGGAGCGGGAAAGGTGGTACGCC
Source organism: Dehalococcoidia bacterium (assembly GCA_965220105.1). Taxonomy (GTDB): domain Bacteria; phylum Chloroflexota; class Dehalococcoidia; order Lucifugimonadales; family UBA3495; genus Bin87. The sequence continues at coordinate 3,120,640 of OZ244811.1, forward strand.
ATCCTGCTGCTGGCCCAGGGCTTGACGGCAGCGGCGACGGCGGAGGCGCTGGAGCGGGACCCCCACACTATCGGACGTTGGGCGTCGGCCTTCGGCGAGGGAGGGCCTGCGGCCCTGCTATTCGAGCAGACCGGTGGTTCCCCCCCGCTCTTGACCAGGCGCAGCAGGAGGAGTTGAAAGGGGCGGTGGAGCAACCGCCCGCCACAGCGGGCATCGTAATGGCCAACTGGTATTGGAAGGTGGTGCGTCAGTTTGTTTCTGAACGGTTTGGCATCAGCCTGAGCCGCAGCAGTTACCTGAACTGGCTTCACCGGCTGGGGTTTGCCTTCAAGCGTCCCAAGAAGCGTCTGCTCAAGGCGAATGAGTCCAAGCGGGAGACCTTCGTGGCGGAGTACGCCGTCCTGTGGGAGGAGGCCCAACGGACTGGAGCCAGGATATTCTTTGCCGACGAGGCCCACTTCCGGGCGGACGCGGAATTGCGGGGCAAGTGGGTGCTGAAGGGTAAGCCTGCGTTGGTGGACTCGAGCAGCCCGAGGTACGGGGAGAAGGCCAGCTACTATTCGGCGGTGTGCCTGGAGACGGGCGAGGTGGAATGGATGGAACTGGAGGGCAACAGCAACAGCGGGACCTCGGTTGCCTTCCTGACGCAACTGAAGGAAAAGCATCCAGGACCGCTGCGGGTCATCTGGGACAATGCGCCGGCCCACCGTGGGGAAGCGGTGCGGGAGTACCTCAGGACGCCTGAGCTGGAGCTGAGGCTAGTGAACCTGCCGGGCTACAGCCCGGACTTCAACGCCGATGAGGCTGTCTGGGGTTGGGCGAGAGAGGAGGTCACGGGCAATCTGTGCTTGGGCAGCAGGGCGGCGGTGCAGGAGCGGGTCGGCAAATTCCTGGCCGGGCTGTCCAGCCGGAAAGACGAGGTGAGACGGCGCTGCCGGACGGTCCTGCAGTCAAGGGCCGAAACACCCCCGCGAGACTCCCGCCCCGATTCCCAACACCCGGCAAATGCACATCCCACCTTGGCTTTGGTTTAGGTAACTGTTCACGTTTGATGGGACGGGATCGGCTTACAAAGCAAATTCCATGCTTGGCTGCCCCTCTGCAAGAGGCCGGATGGCCCGTAGATCCCCACAAGTCTGAACAGTTACAAATCTAGCGGTTGGTAACATGTACCTGATATTTATGTTAGCATTAGGTATCATTACCGAATATTGCGACTTGCGGATTTCACGCGCCGTGGGGTGGCGGCCTGCACTTTAATTTTACTGAATACCAGACTACACGTTAACTAAACTCGAGGAATGTAGAAAGTGACGACTAACACTGGAGAGCGTCTGAGCCGACTGGAGGGAGCTTACGAACATATGGCCACGAAGGCCGACCTTGCAGAACTGGAGCCCCGGCTCATTAAATGGATGGTCGGATTGATAATCGGCTCTGTGGCTTTGGCCTGCTCTGGTATGCTAGTAGTCCGAAATCTTTGTAATGATGAGTTGATTGGTACTGGGGCTCTGCCCTGACCTACTGGGCCTACGCAGAAATTCGCCGAGTAACCCTGCATTTCACCCGTCATAACAAAGAAGTTGGTCTACTAGTACTACAAAACTTCATCGAGTAGCACGCCCACCGGATCATAAATCATAGATAGAAGGAGACAGCGATGCTATTCGACCCATTCGCAGTCCCACGCAACCCGAGAGTGAAGTTTAGTAACGACCTGAGAGTCGAACTACTGAAAGCTCAGGGCGGGAAATGTATGTACTGCGGAGCCAAGTAGCGGATCGATCTAATGAACATTGACCACAAGAATCCTATCGCTAACGGAGGGTCGAACACCAAGCGCAACTTACAGGTGCTTTGTCGGACCTGTAACACTCGGAAGGGCGCGAAAACCGACCGGGAGTTCCGGGGGATGTATAAAGACGCTGGTGTTCCGCAAACACAAACGCCACCCGCTAAGACAATCCCACAATCGGCCTTTGAAAAAGCAGGAAAGCAGAAGGCGACGGTTAAAGCCAAACGCCGGCGTAATGCACGGGCTCAATATCCTTGGAACTTCTCCTAATACGGAGGCTATCCGTTGAAAAATTGGCTAGGTATTGCTATTGGCGTATTCGTCTTGGGAATTATCGTCGGTATACTATTGTCGCTGCTCGGCGCTCCCTCCGTGTTGGTACAGGTGGGAGTAGTGCTTGTGTGGCTGGGAGGTTCAGCGTTCGTCGTTTGGCAATTGGTTCGGGAAGGGACCTAAACAACCGTCATTGGAATCCAGCGTGGCACTTTGATTAGCTTGCCGGTAGATTCCTACTGCCTTCCTCACTCATCGTCCCCCTGCGGACGCTGGCGGTGGTGAAAAATGTCGGCCAGGGGGATGGCCAGGCCGGGAAGCAGGGGAGTGGTCAAGGTATCGGCGGCGGTCAGCGCGGCTCGCTCCACGTAGCCGCCGTCATCCAGTTCCAGCAGAGTAACGCTGTCATCAGCAGGGTCAACAATCCAGTATTCTTGCACTCCAGCTGCGGCGTAAAGCTGCCGCTTGCGCACTAGGTCCCGGTTCCGGTCAGACGAAAGAATTTCCACCGCAATATCTGGCGCCCCTTCTGCGTAGCCCCCCACCACAATATCAGCCCGCGCCCGTAAAATTACGATAAGGTCAGGAACCAGCGTAAGCCCTCGCTCCCGAGACAGAATCGTAACCGCTTCGTGATGCACTTCGGCCGGCGGCTGCTCAAAAGTATCCAGATACATCTGAATGCAGGAGGCCAGCAAGCGCATCAAAAACTGCTGGCCAAAGCGCGGTCTGGGCATTATGTACAATTCTCCGCCGTCCAGCTCCATATTGCGCCGGTCATCCGTATCGGGCAAATCCAGGAATTCAGCGACGGACAATCGCATCCCGCTGTGTGGCTTCGTCGTCGTCATAATCGGCAGCCCTATGCCTGCGCCGGCGCCGCCTGGTACCGGATGGAGTACCGGCGTTCCCGGATGGTGAACGCGCTGATTGCCGCCGGGAACAGCATCGCTGCTGCGATCATGAAGGACAGGACGTAGTCGCCGGTCATTTCGCGCAGATAGCCGGCCAGCAGCACGCTGGAGAATCCACCCAGTTGGTGGAAGAAGAAGGCTACGCCCGATATGGTCGCCAGCGATTTGAGGCCGTACACCTCTGCCGTCAGCGACGTGGTGAGCGGCGCGGTGGCGATCCAGGACAGGCCGGCAACGAAGGCGAATACCCACAATCCGGCCATCACTGGAACCTGCGGCAACACCAGGGCTGCCACCAGGAGGATGTAGGCGCAACCGCGGCAGAAGTAAACCAGCGCCAGCCAATTCTTGCGTCCGCCGACGCGGTCGGAAATCCAGCCCGCGCCGGTGGCGCCGATGGCGTTGAGCAGCGACATCACTCCAAAGATCCACGCCGCCATGATGGGATTGATGCCCTCTTCGACGGCCATCGGCACGAAATGCACCGATAGCATGAACGTGGTGGACCCGCAGATGAAGTAGGATGCGCTCATCTGCCAGATTGGCAACGACCGGAATGCCTGGCGCCAGTGGTGGGCGAACAGGGGTTGATTTGGCGTGGTGGTCGGCGCTCCGTCCGGGGTCGGCGGCGGTTCTGGATCGCCGTCCGGAGTAAGACCCTTGCGGGACGGGTCGTCGTGCAGGAAGAAGAAGGCCATCGGGATGCCGAGGACGAGAATCATCACACCCAGGACTATCCAGGTGAGTCGCCAGTCGATGAGGCCGATCAGGAAGGCAGCGAAAGGCACCAGTATCAGCCCGCCCAGGGACATGCCGGAAGCGTTCAGGCCAATGACCAGCCCCCGGCGCCGGCGGAACCACTTGCTGAGCATTGCGCCCGTGTTGGTCAGGGATGTTCCGCTCTGACCCACCGCGGCGACCACGCCGAACATGCCAATCAGGTACCACATGCTGCCGGTCAACGTCATCAGCACCGTGGAGGCGCCGACGATGGCGATGCCGGTCATCACCACGATCCGAACGCCCACCCGATCAAACAGGTAGCCCATGAAGGGTTGGGACACGCCATTGAGGAGCGCGCCCATGGCGGCGGCCCAGGAAACCGTCGTTCGGTCCCACCCGAACTCCAACTCCATAGGCACCACGAACGCGCCGAAGGCGTTCCGGGCTCCCATGGTCAGGAAGGCGATGAACATACAGGTGGCAACTACGAACCACCCGTAAAAGATGCCGGGACGGGCTCCATCGGACGCCATAGCAACTGCCCCCAAGTCAAGTGCCGGGATTGTATTCCCGCCGATAGCGTGGGTGCAAGGGGACGGCCCTCACCCCAACCCCTCTCCCGCGTGGGGAGAGGGGCCAATCCTGGCCGCCAACGCTATCCCCTCTCCCTTGACGGGAGAGGGTTAGGGTGAGGGTGGTATCCTTTGCGTCAGCGCACTCCCCTCACCCCAACCCCTCTCCCACACGGGGAGAGGGGCTAATACTGGCGTCCCACCCTATCCTGGATACCCACAAAGTAGGTACGTAATAGCTACCGCGCAACGGGTGGCATAAATTGGCTCAGCTCCAGGGCCACATCGGGAAAGGCTTGCGGGCTGATGCTGCCGTCGGCTGAAACTGTGCGGACGCTAGCGTACTCCGTTCCTACCGGGTTGGCGCAGGCTTCCACCTCGCCCGTGCGCAAGTTGGCTATCCACACCTCTGGTATACCGGCGGCGGCGTAGAGGGCCAGCTTAAAACCACGGTCGTATTCGAGGGAACTGTCGGCAACTTCAATCAGTAAGAGCACGTCGGCCGGCATCGCCGACTCCGCCTCGTAACCGGGGCGCGGTCTCAGCACGACAATATCCGGCTCCGGTGCGCCGTAGTCGTCCAGCTGTATGGAACCCTGCACTCGCACCACGGCCCGCCCCACCAGCGCCGGAGCCAGCAGCATCGTCAGCGCGTCGGTGGCAAACAAGTGTCGGTTCCCAATGGGCGCCATCTCGATTATCTCTCCGGCCAGCAGTTCAATCCGTTCATCTTCCCCCAGAATGCCGGCCTCGCCCATAGCCATATACTCAGCCACGGTGAACAGACGGCGGGCGATTTGGAACTGTGTTGCGGTGGTAGTCATGGGGCCTCACTAGGCTACTGGGAGTACGGGGACATTGTCGGTTATATTACGCTTCGCCCACTTGATCCGGGTCAAAGCCCTGTATCGCCTCGGCACGCCTGAACTTGGCAAGCTCGGGATCCTTGCGCTCGACCGTGAGATCGTTCCACAGCGTTTGCAGGTTACTGTCAGCTATTCTGTAATCGTGCAACCTTTTCAGGATAAAGGCGATAAATTGGTCGGCGGCGTTTTCAAAGTCGCCGGCCGGAATGACGACCGGCGGCGCGCCCAAATAGAAAAACGGATTACTAAATTCTTCTGAGCGTTCCGAGGTTAACTCACATTGTAATCCATCGCAGGAAATCGTTATGTTGGGCCAGATATAGCCGGCTCCTATGTCAGACATTCGATGCGACAAGTCCCAATCTAGTGGTGGGAGTCCATCAACCGTTGGCCGAGGTTCCCAACGTAACCTCCACCAGTTCCAGACCAACCACTCTGCCAGATGATATCCGGAGACGTAAGGACCACCGGCATAATCCCAGCCACGAGCGTTAGCGCTGATTACTGACGTTAACTCTTGGCCGGCTGCGCTGATTTCCAGCAGGCCGAAAGCCGCCCTCTCATAATCTGGCCCTTCGTCGAGTATGTCCGGCGTGAGGGCAATCATCAAGTAGTTTGTAATCATTGATTCCATTCTCTCCAATCAATGTTAGAACTTCCCAGAAAGTCCACTAGCTGGTTGGTAGCAGCCGGCAAATCCCGCAGTTGACATTCCCACACCGTCAACACCGCCCAACCTTGCTCTCGCAGCAAAGCGACGTTGCGAGCGTCGCGGGCGTGGTTGCGCTCCAGTTTAGCCAGCCAGTAATCCCGGTTGGTGGCAGGGATGCGAACCTTGCTGCAACCTTCATGCCGGTGCCAGAAACAGCCGTTTACGAAGACGACCTTGCGTCGGGCCGGGAATACCAAATCGGGGCGTCCGGGCAGGTCGGAGCGATGCAGGCGGTAGCGGTAGCCGAGGCCGTGGAGCAATCGGCGCACCTGCATCTCAGGCTTCATCCCTTTCGACTTCACCCGTGCCATAATCCGACTGCGGACTTCCGGGGATACGGTGTCGGCCATTTTCGTCCCCGTTACAGAAACGTTACCCAATCCTCGGAATACCTAAGATTGGCAAGTACCTGTTGCGGGTCTAGCGTTTCCGGTTTTCGGATTGCAAACGAGCGAGCAGAGCCGCTCACGGGTCGGATTATGGTGAATTGGGAACCGTGCGGTTGCCAAGTGAATGTATGTGCTCCCCCCTGGATAGCACGACCTTCAAGGTTGTTCCTAGCATTCCGAATCCAGCTATAGTCAGCCGGGTCGAATTGCGGTGTCTGCGTCTCGAAAATTTTGAACCGGAAACCTTCCATATCCCGTACCAGCACTACAGTTCTCAAATGCGGGTATTGCTGCGTTGCTTCTTCGACACGGGCATTCCATATTTGCAAAACTTGAGCGCCAGTCTCTTGGACATCCGCGAAAGGGTCGTTATTCCCGAAGGAGAAAACCGGCGCATTGCGTCCCGAAATCAATCGCACTTGCTCAGTAGCAATCGGATTCCGCGCGACGATCGTTTTCGCCGACCACGCAGCAGTATTGCCCAACACAACGTCTGCGATACCGATAGGGCTTCGAAAATGCTCGCCATCGACGGCCGCTGCAAAAATATCGCCCCAATCATCTCCGGACAGATCGTTCCTTCCGACTGCGCTCGAATAAACGATGTTGCTTGCGATCGACTGAATAATAGCGTCCGGAATCTGTCCCAAGGGGAAGAGTGTGGTGCTGTTCCATCTGCCTCTCAGTCTCGGCCCTTGATAAGCCATTTATTACCTTCTCCAAAACTACCTGCACCATAGGAACGGGCACGGCATTCCCGGTTTGCTTGCGGGCTTGCTGGTAAGTGCCGGGCAACTCAAATGACTCCGGAAACCCTTGCAATCGGAGCATTTCCCGGGGAGTTAGTCGCCTTTCTCCGTTAACCAACAAGTAGTTATAGGATGCCCCGGCGCGAAGGGCGCATGAAAACGGATGGCTGGACACGTTGCCTCCCTTGTTTTCGTGCCAAATTGACAATTCGTAAGGGCTCTCGTGCTTTGCTTTCCGCTTCCGTTGGATGTCCTCGCTGGCGAAATAGTTGGCTGGTACGTCATTCTCCAAAACTTCCGATAGTGGCAACGGCTCGCCGGCGGGCTCCGGCCACTCAAAGGGTATGGAGTGGTCTCGAAAGCCGACGATTATCGTGCGCTCTCGCTTCTGCGGCAACTTGAAATTGAGGGCGTTGAGGACTTTCCAGTCTGCCCGATAGTCTAGTTCATTTAGTTTCGCTATTATCGCTTGCATCGTCCGGCTACGGTTATGAGTGGACAATTGACGGACGTTCTCTAAGACGAACGCCGCTGGTCGCTTGGCGTCGATAATTTCGGTAACATTGAAAATCAGGTTTCCACGAGCGTCATCAAAACCTCGCATATCCCCGATAATGCTAAAGGGTTGGCAGGGTAATCCCGCCAGCAGAACATCGTGGGCAGGGATGGATTCAGGCGGAATCTCGGTGATGTCGCCGGCTGGTTCGACACCGAAATTGTGCCGGTAGGCTCGTCGAGCCTCGGCATCGATGTCGCAGGAAAATACGCACTGCATACCCAGCCGGGTAGCGGCTATGTGAAAACCGCCAATTCCACAGAATAAATCTGTGAACGTCAGCGGATGGTTAGCTTCAGAATGAACCATGCCTTGCACGATATCCTTACATCGCTCCGAGAAAACTATTCGGACAACCGGTCGACGCTATCGATAAGACGGTCTAATCGATTCACAATTTGCTTGACATCATCGGCCAACTGAAGAAGGGTGTGTTGAATGACCAATAACGCCTGGTTTTCGGCAGCGTTAGCGGTCACCCCAATTGCGCTCATGTCCATGTCTGAAGTATGCGGTTCATCGTGTTCATTCCAATGCGGGATCATACACATAGAACAAGCAGTGAAATCGCAGTCCTGGCAAGTTACGAAATGGTTATCGCAGGCCAGACGGCCGCAGTCAATGCACGAATAATCGTATTCATCGTCCAATGGGTTAGCGCATTCATAACAGAACGCTTGGGGTTCTTCGGAGCTTTCCACGGTTTTGCCCCCGGCTGTCCCATCATATCAGAGCACAGTAGCCGTCACTGGCCTATACGTCCTTCATGGCCAGCGCGTCCGCTCCCGCGCTGTTGCCGGCCAGCCGACCGAATACCATGCCGGCGCTGAGCCCGCTGCCGCCGGGGTAGTTATGGTAGAACAGCCCGCCCACCATCTCGCCGGCGGCGTACAGGCCGGGGATGGGTTCCTGAGCGTTGGTGACCACCTGGCCTCGGTTGTTCACCTTAACCCCGCCAAAAGTGAAGGTGATGCCGGTGGTAACGGCCCAACCACGATACGGCGGCGTGTCCAGCGTTTCGGCCCAGTTGGTCTTGTCGACGCCCAGGCCCTCGGTGCGGCGTCCGTCCTTCACGGTGGCGTTGTAGGGGATGTCGGTGCGGACGGCGGCGTTGTATTCCGCAACGGTGCGGACGAGCCCTTCGGGGTCGATGTCCAGCAACCGGGCCAGTTCCTCGAGGGAACTCGCTTCGGCGGTGGTGGCCTGAGGAATCCAGTATTCGTCGCGGAGCAGGTGCTTTACCTTCTCGTCGAATATCTGGAAGCAAAGACCCTGGGGCTGGTCCATCAACGCCCGGCCGTAGGTCACGTAGGTGTAGTTGCGGAAGTCCGCGCCCTCGTCCAGGAACCGCTCGCCGTTGAGGTTGACCATCAGGCCAAACGGGTAGGAATGCTTCTGGAACAGCTCGGTTACGGTCCGGTCGCCAAAGGTGGGAGCGTTCATGTCCCAGGCCACCGCGTGGCAGGACGACCAGTGGCCGTAGGATTGGGCGCCCACGTCCAAGGCCATGCGGATGCCGTCGCCGGTGTTGTAAGGTATGCCCCTCACCTTGACGGTCTCCCAGCCCGGGCCCAAGTACCGGCAGCGCATCTCGGCGTTGGCCTCAAACCCGCCGGCGGCCAGCACCACCGCGCGGCCGGCGATGTCCTCGAACCCCTCGGGGCCCTTGACCCGCAGGCCGGCCACGTTGCCGCGCTGGTCCTGGATCAGGGACAAGCCCTCGGTGGCGTAACGAACTTCCACGCCCAAGTTCTGGCAAACGTCGAACTGCTGGTCGGACAGGCCCTTGCCGGCGCCCACTGCTTCCACCACCAACCCGCCCCAGAAGCGGAACTTGTCGCCGTCGCGGAAAGCCTGGCGTCCGAACGACAGCACGAAACGCACGCCGTGTTCCTGCAGCCACTGCATCGTGGGATAGGACTGGCTCACCAGTATTTCGGCCAGCTCCGGGTCGGACAGACCGTGGGTGACGCGCATCATGTCGTCGTAAAACTGATTCTCGGTGTACTGACCCACCTCGACTGAGTTAGCCTCGGTCTCCGACATGTCCGGAATCAGGCCCTTGATGTCCTCGAGACCGTTGTAGGCGAAGCGGATGATTCCGCCGGTGAAGTAGGTGTTGCCCCCGCGGAAATACTCGGGCGCTTTTTCCACCACCAGGACGGACTGGGTCTGCTCCCGGGCGGCGATGGCGGCGGACAGGGCGGCGTTCCCGGCTCCGACCACGATTACGTCATAAACAGTGTCATTGGCAGGCAATGTGGCACCTCGAAAGCCAGCAGGCGGATTAGGGCTCCGATGATACCACACGGCTCGAAACGGCCCATAATTACCGCCACGTGGCACCGCTCCTCATGCGTACCCACTTTGTCATTGCGAGCGTAGCGACTTGGCAATCCCGTTCATCCTGAACCTGTCGAAGGACGCCAACGAGATTGCCACGCTGCGCTCGCAATGACATTAAGGGACAATCGAATGACCCTGCGCGTTGCACCGCTCGCAATGACGGTTGCCGGGCAGGCTGGCTCAGGATGAACTTGTCGAAGTGCGCCCCCTCACCCCAACCCTCTCCCACCAGGGGAGAGGGGGCCACGCCGGGGCGACGCTCGGTTACACCTCCACGAGCCACCACCGTGCTTCCGCCAGCGTCCCGACTTGCCCGCGCAGCTCCATGCCCTCCAGAAACCAGGCCCCGCTGGTGCCCTGGGTATCCGCGCGCACCTCGACAACCTGGGAGATCCAGCTCTCCGCCACCGCTCGCAGGTTGGCCGCACTGGCCAGGGGGATGCACAGCTCCAGTTGCGCGCGACGCCTCGAACGCTCCGCATAACGGGCATCAGCTGCCTGCCGGGCTGCGGAGTAGTGGTCGATGTAGTGGCATCCGACGATGCGACTGCGCGGCGCAGAGCCGGACGCTGCATCCGCGCCGCGCTGATACGCCGTGGCGGGTCCCGGACTCCAGCAGTGGGCGGCGTACAGATTCAGGCTTTGCACCCAGGCGGCCTGCGAACCGCTGTTGCTGATTTTCAGCACGGCGCCCCGACCGGCCAGGCCCGACTCCGCCTCCGTCAACACCGCAACCCGAACGTCTGACGTAACATCGGTACCGCTGCCGGCTTCGTCGTCGGTGGCGGTGTAGTCGGTGTCCGTTGCCGGCGTTTCGATGTCCGTGACGGCATCCCATTCGTCGGTGGCGGCCAGCACCTGTTGACTCCCGCCGGCGGGAATCTCCAGGGCTTCGCCCAGCGACCAGACCAGTTGTCGCCCGTTGTCCACGGGTCGTTCGTACCGGAAAGTCACCTGTTGCTCCGCGTCGGCTGCTCCATCGAGCCAGGCCAGGCCCGACGCGTACGGGCTGGTTTGAAGGGCAGCGTCCACCACTGCCACACCCGCCAGGGCCACCGGGTCGGCGCTGCTCCGGATTGCCGACCGGGTCGCCGCCGATTCCAGGCGGATTCTCCCCATACCATCGGCGAACACGAGACCATGCTCCTCGCGTTGCAGGCGTCGCAAGGCCTGCCCCGCGGTAACGTTCCACACCGAACGAGGCCCGCCGGTGAGCAACAGTCGACCGGTATCTACCGCATACTCAGACGGGTTAACGCTAGCCCAACCCAGGATGGCGGCGGCAACCGCGCCCGACCGCTTCAAGCCGGCAGACAGGCTGCGAAACAGTCGGATGTTCTCCAGCCGGCCGGCGTAGTCGACGGCAGTGATTCGGCAGCGACCCGATCGGTAATCCGGTTCAATGGAACTGATGCGACCGCAGAACAGGGAGCGGCCCACGCGGACCTCGCCCCAGCGGTCGGTGGTGTTCCGGAAGCCGTGCCACAACCCGTGCCGTCCCGAATCGGGGATGCCGGCAAGGTCCCCGGCCGATAGCAGGGCCTGACGCACCGTGCCGGCCGCCTCCAGATTGGTGGCGTATACCTGGACGCTGGTGTCAGACTGCACGATTTCGATTTCGTACCATTGCGAATCGGTGAGCGCGTTGCCGATGGCCAGTTCATCAACCGACCTGCCGGAAACCCGCTCGAGCAGCGTGGAGTCGTCGGTAAAGCGCAGGCGAAGGCAGTCGTTCAACGCGGCGCAGCGCAGCACAAACCCGCCCAGGCCGTTGCTCTGCCGCCGGAACTTCACCAACAGCGTGGCCGTGGGATAGCTCGTGTCCAGCACCGCCACGGCGTCCGCGGGTCGTCCGCCGGCAATGACGCCGCGCACTATACCCTGCTCTGCCTCAAACCCGTTGCCGCTGGTGGCCCACACCTGCCAGGAGGATGGCGCCTGGTCGGGTTGGCGTCCGTCCAGGTCGTGGGCAACGTCGCCGTTCGTGGCAAACTGGTCCCAGGCCCAGGCCGCGCGGAACCAGACATCCCGACCGGATTGCACCAGCCCGGCCAAAGCCGACGCGGCGTTATCCGGCGTGTAACGGTGGCCCCGATTGCGGAGGGTGAGCTCCAGGCTAGGCTTTACGCAATTCAAGCGGCGTAGGCAAGGGAATCTACAAGTCGGTGGTACAGTGCGACCGGGAGTTCCTGAATGTCGGGGTCAGCGACCGACAGTGAGAAACCTTCCGACGCCAGCCACAGGTGGCGACGCGCCAGGGCGATGGCATCCACGAAGGTCGGCGACGGTTTGTCGTACCAAGCGGCCTTGCGCTGGGTCATGGGGCGCCGTTTCTGCAACGCGTGGGCGGCCAGGGTGGTCCAGGAGAAGAGTCCCAGTAGGGCGGGCGTGGTGCGGGCGATGGCGAGATCGGACCACTGGCGTTGTGTCTCCACACCCAGATGGGTTCGTACCTCGTGGAAGGTGACCTCCAGTTGCCAGCGCAGTACAAACCATTCCAGGATCTGGGTCGGGTCCGCCGCCGGGTCGGTACAGAGCAGGGCCTGAGTGGCGAAGGAGCCCTGGGGGTCTCGGATCAGCACCCAGCGAATGAGGACGGGGGGCTTGCCGGAGCGGTACCAGACCGCCGTCTGGGAGGTGAGTTCCACGGCGCGGGTGATGCCGTCGTACCAGGCCACCTCGGCGCTGGCCCAAGTTACATCCGTCTGCGCAAGGAAAACTTTCAGCGGCGGCCGCCGCGGGCCCTTCAATGGCGGGCGACCGTTCTGGCCAGGTTGACGGGGTGGCGCTGGCGCATACAGGGCGGCGTCCAGACGCAATCTGGCGATCAGGGTAACGGGTTCACGGAGGGACTGGCAGCAGTGGAGCAAATCCAGCACGGCATAGCTGTTGTCGCCCACCAGCGCCAGGGGTCGGTGGGGCAGCCAGCGGCGCAGTTGCATGACCATCTGGCGGGCCCAGTCGGTGAGCTTCTTGTGCTGGCGTCCCTGCTGTTGGTAGTAACGGGTCGAAGGCGCCAGCACCGTGAGCGCCGGCAAGGCCCAATGGCGTCCGGCCCATGGCACGTGGCCCAGCCACATCAGGGAGATCCAGCGCAAACCGCTGGCCTTGACCACCTGAGACCGGCTGGAACGCACCGGGTCGCGGTAGATGGCCCGCGCCCTGATCTTGGCGCCGCGACGCCGTTCCAGGGTCTCGTCGATGCCGAAGATCAGTGGGCCGTCGCCACCATCCAGGTGCTGGAGCAACAGCGCCAGCAGGATGCGCGCTGCCTGGCGGGACGACCACACCGCCCGATTGAGCACCTCGTGGTAGCGGGCGTAGTCGCGCTGGTCGCTGCGGCCCATGACGCGCAGTGCCGCCGCCACGGTGCGTTGGCCCGGGGTCAGGATCGCGCCGACCAGCAGCAGTTGGGCTTTCCGCCAGGTTGGGCTCGTAAACAGCGTTGCGAAGGGAACGAGAACGGCTACAATGGCATCGGGCAGGGTGAGCATGGCTGGGCCTTTCCGTTGAAAGTGGGGTCAGGCCAGCTTACCCTGTCTTTATACTTTTTCTAAATTATGCGTAAAGCCTAGCCAAAGGAATCGTACCAGTGGTCAAACTGGGCGCGAAATAACGGCATCTCCACCTACAGCGATCTTTGGGCTATCGCGGGGTCTGTGGTCGGAGGCACCATCGGCGGCAGAGTCGCTGGCCGGTTGGTGCCGGTCCTCACGACGCGGGTCAATCCTCGCTTGACGACCGGTGTAGCACGCGGCCTGATCGAGGAAGGCGGGGAAGAATTCGGGGAAGTTTTTGCTGACGTCATCGCCAGGGTCGCCAGCGGCGGCAGCCCGGCGGGAGCGCTGCTGGATCCCGCGACCTATGCCTACGCCGGCGGAAGCATCTTATTCAGCGGTGTGGTCGAGGCCGACGCTCCCGCCAGGCCGCGCCCGGACGCCCTGCCCCCCGGTTCGGCAGGCAACGGGGCGGTGTACTCGACAACCGGCGCTGCGGTGGACACCGCAACGGCGGACGAAGGCAACCGGCTGTTGGACCGGTGGGCCGCGTCAAACTCGGAATACCAACGATACATCCACGAATCGCCGCCGGCCGGCGTGGACTTGGCAACCTGGAATCGGCGCGGGGCCGCGCTGGCTCGGGACGTCCGGACGTCCGGAGACGCCCTCACCAGGTTCCGAACCGACCACGCCGACCTGGCAGTCGGATACAAAGAGGGCGGCGGGGTCTCGGTCGTCACCGCCAACAACCTGCTGACGGTCGTGGATCCGGACGGCGAAGTCCGCGTCTACGCGCTGCCGCCGGGCGAAGCCCGCTTTACAGTGGACGGCGGAGGAGCTGCTGATGCGCGTTACGCCGGCGAAGGAATTGTTGGGATTAGTTCTGACGATCGGATTGGGGGTCCTGATAACAGTCCTGACCGATCCGGAATGGGCGGGGTATATGCTGGGGTTGGTGATCATACTACCCCTCTACGTGGTGACGGCACGGCGGATCCGAGCAACGGAGAGCCCGGTTCAGGAATCCAGGACCACACAGGTTACCGGCCTGGTGGTATGGGGAGCGCTGTTCCTGGGGTCGCTGGCGCTGATATTAGTCATGGGATTCGACGCGATACCGCTGATAGTGGTTACGGCGGTGATGTTCTTCGCACGTCCGTACCGGTGGCTACGGCGCCGGCTCTTCCGGAGATAGCGCCGGTTCCGACGGCCAGGCTGTCGGGGCCGCTGCGGGAGGGTCGGGCGGAGCCGTCGGGGCGGCCGGAGGAGGACGACGCCGGGGAGACGGCGCCGCGGCGGGGGACGCCGGGCGGCCGGGGCGCCCCTCCGGGAACGGCGTCGCCGGGTTCGTCGCAGCCGTCTCCCCAGGGCTCGCCGCAAACTTCGCCGCAGGCCTCGCCGCAGGTTTCTCCCCAGCCGTCCCCCACCATCACGCCCACGCCCCGGCCTGGGGAGCGTTCCGACACGGAGCCGAGTCCGGATGCGCGGCCCGGGGCTCCTTCGACCACACCCTTCGCCCAACCGTCACCCCTCACCGAGCCCGGCATCACGTCGTCCACGCTGACGACACCGACGCCCTTTCCGCTGCCCCAGCCGTCGACGAGTCCCGCGGCCACGGCGCAGCCCACCCCGTCGCCCCGGCCGGAGGGGGAGCCGAGTCCGCAACCCAACCCCCAGCCGGGGCCGACGCCCAACGTTCCCGCCATCACGCCGACCACCACCACTACCCCCACGCCCAACCCCAGGCAGACGCCGCAGCGGAATCGGGATCGTCCCGACCGGGGGCGGCGCCGTCGGGAGCTGCCCAACCCGGTGGCCGACGACCCGAACCTGCACCCCAACGAGGTGCAGTTCGTCGACCACAAAGTAGAGTACCGGGAGGTGGTGTAAAAGAATCGGTGTAGCCAAAAGCTAACCACCGCGTCATCCTTGATCGGAAGTCACAACCCAACCAAGGAGAACGACGGTGGTCAAGCAAAGAATGGACCTTTTGGAATTATTACGCAAGCGTGGTATGGACGGAGACGTGGACTTTCTGCGGGAAGCCCTGCGCGTCCTGGTGGACGGCATCATGGACGCCGAGGTTTCCGCCCAGATCGGCGCTGATCACGGCGAACGCAGCTCGGAGCGGGTCACCTACCGCAACGGCTACCGCAACCGCACCTGGGATACTCGGGTGGGCACCATGGAGTTGCACATTCCCAAGCTGCGGGAGGGCAGCTACTTCCCCAGCCTGCTGGAACCACGGCGGCGCAGTGAGAAGGCGCTGCTGTCGGTGATCCAGCAAGCCTATGTAGAAGGCGTGTCCACCAGGAGGGTGGATGACCTGATCAAATCTCTGGGCTGCGACGGCATCTCCAGCAGCCAGGTGTCGCGCATCTGCGAGCAACTGGACGAGGTGGTGGAGAGTTTCCTGGGTCGGCCCCTGGACGGTGGCCCCTACCCCTACGTGTGGCTGGACGGCCTGACCCAGAAGGTGCGGGAGGGCGGTCGCATCGTCAACGTCTGCGTGGTGGTGGCGACGGGGGTCAATGCCGACGGGCAGCGTGAGATCCTGGGTATGGACGTGGGCGCCAGCGAGGACGGCGCCTTCTGGCTGGCCTTCCTGCGGTCGCTGACCGCTCGGGGGCTCAGCGGGGTGGAACTGGTTACCTCCGATGCCCACCAGGGGCTGAAGAACGCCATCGCCGCGGTGTTTGCTGGAGCCAGCTGGCAGCGCTGCCGCACTCACTTCATGGCCAACCTGCTCACCCGAGTGCCCAAGCGTGCCCAACCTGGCGTGGCCACCATGGTACGCACCATCTACCAGCAACTGTCTCCCGCCGAGGTCCACGGCCAACTAGACCGAGTGGTGGAACAACTTCGGGAGCCCTTTCCCCAGGTGGCGGAGCTGCTGGCGGACGCCGCGCCGGACCTCCTGGCCTTCACGGCCTTCCCAGTGGCCCACTGGCAGAAGCTGTGGTCCAACAACCCGCAGGAACGGCTGAACCGGGAGATAAGGCGCCGCACTGATGTGGTGGGCATCTTCCCCAACCGGCTGTCGGCGCGGCGCCTGGTGGGCGCGGTGCTGGCCGAGCAGCACGACGAATGGGCCGAAGCCCGCCGCTACCTCACCATCCCCAACGCCGCCGGCAACGAGGCACTGCCGACGCCCAATATGCTGGACACAGCGACCTAATCAACATCAAAAGGGATGACGCGCTTTTACACCTATTGACGGGACACTACCCTTCCCGTTCCTCTTCGTGCTGACCTACACCGGTATGCGCAAGGGCGAGGCCTGGGGCCTCAAATGGCGCCACGTAAACCTCCGCAAAAGGTCTATCGATGTGATGGAGGCCGTGGTCCGGACACGAAACAGCGGGAATGTCCGGAACCGTCCCAAAACCGAGAAGGGAGTCCGAACGATCGACCTGCCCGATGTGGCGGTGGAGTTTCTCGAGCGCTACCTGTCGCAGCAGGGACCTGATCTCGGACCCGATGACTTGGTGTTCCCTGGGAGCGACGGCGGCATGATGGCGGAGACGACCATGATGCGTCGGCTCAAGGAATTGGGCGCTCGCGTGGGCGCGCCGACCATCACTTTCCATGCGTTGCGGCATTTTCACGCCAGCGTGTGCCTCGAGGACGATGAGAACGCTCTGGCTACCTCCCGAAGGCTAGGTCACGGAAGCATCACTACCACTATCGACACGTATGGACATCTGCTGAAGGGACGGCAGAAATCCCTGGCGCAATCCTTCGCCAAAGCCTTGGATCGTTCGAACCAATCCCGGCCCTGATTCCCGCCCCGCCCTGATCCGACCCGATCCCAGGGGAACTCACTCCTTCCTGCGGGATCGGTTTTCTGTCTACGCAGCCCTACCGAACCCTACTCAATCGGCAGGGGGTTCGAATCCCGCCCTCTCCGCCATTTTATCGTTTACCGGACTCTATAAACGGCCATTTCGTGCTCAAAATGGGCAGGAAATGGCCGTTTTCGCATTCAGGATATTCCCAAGAAATCCGGTGTATTCCGCAAATAATGGTGTACAAATTAGTATTCAGAGACGTACAGAGACAAGTATGCTGAGTCTGGATTCGATGAGTACGGACCGGCAACACAAGCCCCGGGCTGCGGCGTTCGTTGGAACCGTCAAAGGCCCTGCCACCTACTCGAACGGCGATGGCCTCAACCTCCGGAACGAAAGAGAGGTATTTGATCAATGATTGAAAACAGCAACCAGCCGGCCGCCGTGCTCGGAAACGTCCTTACGCGGTTCATCGAGGAATTCTACCTGCTTTTCCGCCTGGGCTTCGCGTTCATCGTGGGGCTGCATGGCTTCCAGAAAGCGTTCCTGCTATGGGGATTTCCGGCTGGGGCGAACCCGGACGGACTCGGCGTCCTGGTGGACATCGCCGCCTGGGTGGAGGTGATCACGGCGTTCCTGATCGGTCTGGGTATCCTGACCCGGCTTGGAGCGGGCGCGTTGGTCGTGATGATGGTCGTCGCCTACCTCGGCGTTCACGCCAACAACGGCCTTTGGCCGCACCTGTTCCCGGGGGATGGTGGATTCGCGGCTCACGGCGGCGAGGTGCCGATCCTGTGGTTCCTGATCGCGGGAATCATCGGCGTGCTCGGCAGCCGCAAGTGGGGGATAGAGCGCCTGCTGCTCAAGAGGGAGCTTCTCTAGCCGAGTGTTGAAATGGGGTTGGCCGGCGGGGTGATGGTACGATGCGGGGTACGATAGGTGTGGAGGTTGCTCAGGCGAGGCAAAGAGCCGCGACAGGTTGAGATGCTCACCGCGGTAACTCCAGACGCCCTGGTGCCCCAGAGTCATCCCATCCGGCGGATCAAACCCACGGTGGATCGGGTGCTGGCACAGATGTCGTCGACCTTCGACCGCAGGATCAAGACGGTAGCCGGAGGTAGGAAGTTGCGCTACCGTGGCGTCGACCGGAACCGGATGTGGGCTGAACTGACCGTCGCCGAATACAACCCGGTACGACTGGCCAAACTAACAGCGAACCCGGCGTGAACGGGCAGAATAGTTTGACGTTCCCGTCCAGTCCATGTCGATTAGGCGAACCGGGTGTAGTCCGAACCCACTACATCGCTACCGCTGACCTTGAAAGCCGTCGCACATTCACTGAGACCGGCGGCTGTGCCACCAACCACACTCCGCCCCAACCTCCGCCGCTACTCAACCACCCTAATTCAACACCCTGCTAGTCTCCCAATTGGATGGCGCCAATGGGCGGTCGGGCCTCCTCTCGGAGCGTGGCGATCAGACTGGTCAGGTTGATGTCCATACGCTGCTGGCCCATCACCACACCTTCCAGCTGCACTAGGGGCAGACGGCGGCGGCGGCCAGGCGGTGGACCGGTCAATTTCCGGATCCATACCCGATATACGACATAACCACAGCCCCGCGCGCCAGCCATACTCAGACCTCCTTGGACCAATTCACCTCACCAAGTCTGAACAGTTACGGCGTGATTGTTTACGCGCGATGGAGCGTGTCGGTGTGCTATCGTGGTTGCGGGACCGCTGAGCTTAGCATTCCGGCGACTGGCGCTCCCTGGTTGCGTTTTATGACTGCTTTCGTTCTGCGGCTCACGGATGAATCATCGGGCCTGACTTCTGCGATGAGGCTCCATGACCCGGGGGATCGGGCCCTGCCCCTGGGTCGTCTGCTGGACCTACGGTTCCGTGGCTGGGACGGCTCCGATCGCTCCGTGTCGGTGTTGCCTGAGCATGGCCACGGTTTGCGCTGTCTGCAAGACTTGGTGTACCGGCTGGGTTTGGGGCCGGGCCGGGTCTGGCCTGGGGTCCAGTTCCTGCAGGACGATCTTCCGGTGGATATGGGGGTCGGAGCGGTGGTTCGGAGGGCAGTTGCCGGAGACGTTGAGTTTGATCTGGTGGACGTGACGTTGGACCGGAGCGGGCCCGGCTACGGTCGGGACTGGGTTTCTTTCCACGCCCGCCGCTGGGGACTGGCCGGGGGAGAGTACGACGACTTCGTAGCCGGCGCCCTGGAGGCGGCTGGCTTGGATGACCGGGCGCTGGGCGTCGACGCTCCGGATAACCGGCTGGAGCTGGTGTTGGCGCTGGCCACGCGGGTCTCCGGCAGCGACTTTGAGAATTATTCCCGCTTCGTCGACGGTGGGCTGCGTTTCCGCACCGGGGACCAGGCGGTGCTCAACATGGCGGCCGGATACGGTGGGGTTTGCGTTGAGAAGGTGCAGGCCCTGAAGTTCCTGACCGACCACTACGGGCTGGAGTCGGAGTACCTCCTGGCTGGCCCGTCCGGTGGGCGTTTGCCGGTGGACCGGCTCCGGGAGTTGCTGTACACGCTGGACTTCCGGTTCGCCAAACGGCACATGCGCTACTGGCAGCATCTTGCGTTGCTGTACTGGCTGGACGGTGAGCCCCTCGTCGTGGACGCCACCGGCGGGTGTCTACCCTTCGTGTTCCGTCCTGGGGATGCGGGCCGGCGTCTGCTGGATTCGGGTGAGGCGGTCCGGGTCAGGATGGTGGGTGAGCCGGAGGATTACTACTATCACCGGGTGGCTCAGGACGTTCCGCTGGACCTGCTGCTGGCCCTAGAGTGTCGGCTGGAAGGCGCGGACCTGGTGCAGGTCTTCGAGAACGAGTTGGGCCTCTACCTGTCCGACCGGTATTACGTCATGCCGCTGCCGTACCGCACCGGGGCTGAGTACCTTCGTTTGCGCGGTGAGTATGAGCAGTACTGTGAACGCTTGGGGCTGCGTGGTGAGGTTGGCGCCGACTGGGCCCTGAACGGTGCGATCGGTCGCCGGTTCGCCGCCGATTGTCCCGCCGTTGCCGCCATGGTTCTCGACTGTCGGGACCGGTTGCTCGAGCGCTACGACGACTGGCTGGAGGCTGAGCATGATGCTGGGCTGGTGGTTATCGACCTGCTGAGTTCCGGTGGCCGATGAGTGGCCGGATCCGGTTCTGGCCGAATCTGGGCGGAGGGGCGGCCCGGTCCCCGCGTGAGGAACGTCTGCTGGCTCGGATACGTGCCTTTCGGGCTGGGGTTGGGGTTGAGGAATGGTCGGACGCCCGGCTGCGGGACGTGGCCGGTTCCCTGCCGGATTTGGCCTCGGACGAGGGCTTGGCGCAGGGGTTTGCCGTGGTCGACGAGACGGTGCGGAGGCGGCTGGGCGCCTGGCGGGTCTTTGGGATGGACCTGGATAGTGAGCCGGCGGTGGTTGCCGAAGCGCGGCGGGCCCGGTCCGAGTCGGGTTCCGGCGGCTTCGGCGACGCGCTGTTGCCGGGGGAGTTCTACCGGGAGGTTCGTCGGCTGGCTGCGGAGCGGCCGGAGCTGCGCTTTGAGCCCACGGACCGGCAGCTGCTGGCGGGGTTGCACCTGTGGGCGGGTCGGGTCGCTGAGTTGGCTTCGGGAGAGGGCAAGACGGTGGCTATCCTTTATCCCGCCCTGTTGCACGTCCTGTCCGGGCGCACGGTGCATGTTGGCACGTCCAACGACTACCTGGCCGCCCGGGACTGGGGTGCGCTGGAGGCGGTGTACGGTGCGCTGGGCGTGACTTCGGGGTACGTGGCGGCTGGCATGGATGCTGCGGCGCGCGTTGCGGCCTACGGCGGTCGGGTGGTATACGGGACGCTGCGGGAGTTCGGCTTCGACTATCTGCGGGATCAGTTGGTTACGGGGTTTTCGGACTGCGTGCAGGGGCCGCTGGACGTCCTGGTGGTCGACGAGGCCGACCAGGTTCTGCTGGACGAGGCGGTTACTCCGCTGGTCATCGGCGGCGATCCGGTGCTGGGGCGTGGGGCCATCGGGCGGGCGGAACGGGCGGTGCGTGAGTTGGTGGCCCGGCAGCGCCGCAGCGCCGCTGGCTTTCGGCAAACCCTGGCTGGTTTGGATGGTGGCGCCGATGAGGGAGAACGGGCGCTGTGGCTGGCCCGCGCCGTGGCGGCTGACCCCTTCGACCCTGAGGTGAGGGCGATGGTTGCCGGTCATCCCGGGGTGTGGCGCCGGGCCCGGCGTTTGCTGGACGAGGACGGGTCTGGCCGGCCGTCTGCGGATGTGTCGGCAGGCCTCTATTGCCTGGTGGACGCCGAGGGTCGTTACTGCTCGTTGCAGCCCGCCGGGCTGTCCTTCCTGGAGGAGCGGCTGGGGGACCTGTTGGTTGCGGGTTCGGATCCGTCGGGTGTGTTGGGAGGCCACTCGGGGCTGTTGAGCCAGGTGTACCAGTTGTTGCGCGCTCATCTCCTGCTGCGGCGGGATGTTGACTACGTGGTGGACGACGGCCGTGTGGTGCTGGTGGACCGGGAGACGGGTCGGCCCAGGCCAGACTCCCGCTACCGGGACGGCCTGCAATCGGCGGTGGAGGCCAGGGAGGGTTTGACGGTTCATCCCAACCGTCGGAACCTGGCGGAGCTGGGGGTGCCCGGTCTGGTGCGGCGCTATGGTCTGGTCTGCGGTGTGACCGGAACGGCGCAGAGCTCGGCGGACGAGTTCCGCCGTCTCTACGGGCTGGAGGTGGCGGTGGTGGCTACCGAAGCTGGTTTCAGGCGTTTTTGGGGGAGCCGGGTATACCCGCGCGTTGAGGACCAGCTTGACGCGGTGGTTGACGAGGTCAGGCACTGCCTGTCGTCGGGGCGGCCGGCGCTGGTGTCCTGTCGTACCGTGGAGAAGTCCCTGCTGATCAGTGGCCGGCTTGACGCGGAGGGGGTTGCCCACGGGTTGCTGAACGCGCGGACGGTGGCGGGGGAGGTCTCAGTAGTGGGAGCGGCGGGGGCGCCCTGGGCGGTTACGGTGGCCACCAACATGGCGGGCCGGGGAACCGACGTGGTCCTGTCGCCGGGTCTGGACGACCGGTTGCTGGAGGGCTTCGTCGATGTGTTGAGGCTTCGCTGTGCCAGGGGCGCCGGGGAGGCGGTTGTGGTGCGGGCCAGCACTTCAGCCGAGGCGGCGCTGCTGGCCCGGCGGCTGTCCGGGGATACGGACTTTGCGCTGCTGGGACACTGGGAGGGGGAGGGCCGGTTGTTGGTGGGTCCGTCGTGGGCCAATGCGTCATGGGTTCCGGCGGCTGCGGAGCTGGAGTTCGGGCTGGGGTTGCACCTGCTCAGCACCGAGTTCAACGAGTCGCCCCGGGTGGCGTTGCAGCTGGAGGGGCGGGTCGGTCGGCAGGGGGCGTTCGGCTCCGGTCGCAGTCTGCTGGCGGCTTCCGACCCGGCGCTGAGCGGCCTGGAATACGGGGAGCTGGGCTGGGACGATGCCGGGCGTGCCTGTTGGCAGGGGCCAGCCGTGGAGCGGCGGTTGGAGCGGCGCCGTGAAGAAGCGCGCCTGGATGCTGCCCGGGCGAGGGATGTTGTGGTGGAATACGGGGCGGTCGTGGACCGGCAGGCGCACAACTACTACCGGGCCAGGCGTGAGTTGCTGTCGGGTTCGGCGGGTATGGTGGAGGCCTGGGCTTGCGATGGGGTCGCGGGAGCCACGGCCCGCCTGGTATCTCGCCATTTCCCGGGGCTGACGGTGGACGCCTACGCGGAGCGTTTCGCGGCTTTGTCCCATAATGTGCAGGCAACCTTTGGCGTGGACGTCGGCGAGGTCTGGGGCTGTTCTCTGGGTGACCTGGGTTCGGCGCTGGGCGACTTGGTGACCGGTCGCCTGGAGGATAGGCGTCGTTCCCTGGGCATGGCGCGCTTTGCCGAGTTGGCGCGGCTGTTGGCCCTGGCGGTGGGAGACGAGCTGTGGGAGGTGCACCGGGAGCTGTTGCGGGATATGGGAACGGGTTCCCGGATCGGTGGGGTGGAGTTGCGGACCGCGCTGGCCGAGTACGTGATCTGGGCGGACCGGCGGTGGCAGGGTTTTATCGAGGAGTGGCACGGGGCATTCCTGTCGCGGTTGTGCCTCTTTCCGGTGGACGGTCTGGCCGGTGGTGGGTCGGCGGACGCTCCGGTGGCGGCGCCCGACCTGCTTGGGTTGGTAGAATGATATTGAGACCCCCCGCTTTGGTGTGAAGGAAGGAGCGAACGCAATGACTGGAAGTGTTAGTAGGAAGGTGCTGGCTGTTTCGGCGGGTGGGTTGCTGGTTTCGTCGCCGCTGCTGGCGGCGTGTTCACCGGCTGCTGCCGCCGAGCCGTCGGGATACCGTGATTGGGCGGCCACCGACGGCGCTGCCGGCCGGATCAACATGGACGACGTGCAGACGGCGTTCCAGGATGCCACCAGCGCCAGTGATTTCGAGACCCGGGTGAACGAGATCTACGAGGGTGACGGCGTCATCCTGGTGCGGGTTGCCCAGGAAGCGGATCGCATGGTGCTTGAAGGCTGGGAGGACCTGGACGGGAACTCCGACATTGACGACGTGGTGGACGACCTGATGTTCTCCATCGTGAGGCAGGACGACCAGCACGAGGTAGTCGGGCATCACGCGAACTCCTACTACCGCAGCAGCTTTGGGGCGGGGGATTTCCTATTCTTCTACCTGCTGGCCGGTGGTCTGAGGGGCAACAACTACTACTACCAGACGGCTCCGGGTCGCGGGCCGGTGCTGCGTCAGCAGCGTGATTCCTACCGGGGGAGTTCCCGGCACCGCGCTCAGCAGGACGTGAACCGGCGGTACACGAGCCGTCAGCAGACCTTTCATGGTTCCCGTTATCAAGAGTCTGGTCGCAATTTGGGGACCAGTCGTTCCACCTATCAGACGGCGCAGAAGACGACCGGTTCCTTCCGGAACAGCGCTACCTACTCCGGCGGGCGCAGCGGTTCGCTCTCCGGTGGCTCCGGGTCGTCGATCTCCAAGGGCGGGGGAGGTTTCGGGGGTGGCGGATTCAGCGGCGGGGGCGGCGCGGCGGCGTTGAGGGTCGACCGTGCGCTGGCACGCCTGGTCCGGGCGGGATGAACCGATGTCCGTGCGTAGTGGCGGCGGCTGGTCGGTGTCGGTGTGGACCGACCGGTTTCCGCGCGATACCTTTCTGGACGTGTTTTTGGCCGATGATGCGCTTTGTCTGACGCTGCGTCTGTTGCTGGACCGCCTTTTCCCCCAGGATGCTGCGGGGCGGGCTGAGGTGTTGGCCCGGCTGGACAGTGTCGGGAATCCCGATCTGCCCGCCTGTTACGCGGAGCTGGTCGAGCTGGTGGGTCAGTGGCGCGCGGGTCTGTGCGCGTTATCGTTCTACACGGGGCGTGGTTGGGGCGCGCTGGCTGGTGCCGACGCGTCGGTTGCCTCGCGCCGGCACGGTCCGGGGTTTGGTGCGGTTCCGGCCAGTGGAGGTGGTGACCTGTTGCTTCGTCTGGCGCCGGACTACCGTCCTTTGGATTGGGGGATGGCCGCCGGATACGTGGGTGATGTCGACGAGCTGTTGGACTGGATGCGGGCCTGCCTGGTCCTCTATCTCGTGGACAAGCTCGGTTGTCCGGTGCCGTCTCCGGCGGTTTTGAACCGGGGCGATCCGTGCTGGCCGGTGGTTGCCGGGCTGTACCGGCGGCGTCTGCTGGGCTTGGGGTCGGACGGCTTCTCCCGGGTGACAGACTTGGGCCGGTCCTTCATTGGCTGGTTGTTGGCTGAGACCGAGGAGCTGATTGACCGTTTCGACCTCTACTCGGACGTCTTGTGGGGTGACGGTGGGCAGCCGGT
Source organism: Dehalococcoidia bacterium (assembly GCA_965220105.1). Taxonomy (GTDB): domain Bacteria; phylum Chloroflexota; class Dehalococcoidia; order Lucifugimonadales; family UBA3495; genus Bin87. The sequence continues at coordinate 3,145,645 of OZ244811.1, forward strand.
GGAGTTCGGAACCGGGCTGGGCGACGACCTGCGGGTGCTGGCGCTGATGGCGGAGGGGCTGGATCCGCTGCGGGCGGTGTTCCTGCTGCGGCTCTACGACGGGACTCCCGACCCGTGGGTGGAATCCTGGGCGTCGGTGGTTGGCGATACCCGCAGCTTCGACCGCTTGCTGGAGCCGGTGGTGAATCGCGTTTTTCCCGCTCCGGGTCCTGGGGCGCTGTCCACCATTCTGGACAGCGGCCACGCTCATCTGGAAGTCCGGGCGGAGGAGGAACGCGCCCGGGCCTCCGACGCTGTTATACGGACTCGGCTATTGTCCCTCTGATCGTGGGGTGGTCCCTACCCCTCAGATGGCGAACAGCAGGATGAGGGCTGAGCTGATTACCACGGCGCTCTCGACGATGGCGACACCGGTGTTGCGGCCGGCCGCCAGCGCTTCGGAGGTTTTGGTTCTGGGCAGTATCAGGGTGTCCACGGCGAGCCTGATCACGTAGAGCATGACGAAGCCGACGACAGCGAAAACGGCGAACTCGATGAGGCTTGTCGTCCAGTCGAAGAAGTCTCCGAAGGTAGCCTTGAAGATCACGAGCCCGATGGCGACGAGGTTGCCGCCCAGGGCGATGCCGACGGCGGGGTTGTCGGATTCGATCTCGTCGTGGATGTTGAACGGCGTGGTCCACTCGTAGAAAAGGGCAAACAGGACCAGGGCGGCGAGGCCGATGCCGAAGAATGCCAGGGCGTTGAGGGGGCTGCCGTAGCCGGCGATGGCGCCGGCGATGACGAGTCCAGCGGCGACGTTGATGCCGAATTCGGCGGCGGCTACGCCCACGTTCTGGTCTTCGATGATCTCTTTCTCGACGTTGAGCTTGTAGAGCACCAGCCGGTCGGTGACGGGACGCACCAGGTTGAGGGCGACGACGCCGGCCATGGCGTAGGCGAAGGTCCAGAGCATCTGCATGCCGAACGCCCGGTCTATGCCCAGTCCGGAGCTGGCGCTGGCGTCCCACTGCTGCGGTTGGAACACGGCGCCGACGAATACGATGATCACGCCCAGGAGGTAGCCGGTGAGGCGCAGGGCGACGGCGGTATTCTTCCTGGTGACGATCTCCTCTTCGAGCTTGTGTCGGGTGATGAGGTCGCGGGCCAGGGTTGCGACGACCAGTATGCCCACTCCCAGGGCAACGTAGGCCAGTCCGCGTGGCAGGAACGTTAGTACGTTGATCAGCGTGTCCATTCTGGTGTGCTCCCTCTGGTGGTCTGCTTGCTCCGGTTGGCGCCGACGGGATTCATGCCCGGTCGTTGCCAACGGCGCCTGGTTCGTTTGGCGATGCCAATTATGGGGAAGTGGCGGTTGAATTGGGGTTGTGCTGGGGGGCGCCGGCTTTTTGGGTCCGGGATGGGTGTGACGTTTCAGGCGGGGTACAGGGTCACGTCCTCCGGGTCGATCACGTCGCTGAAGTATGCCTCGAAGGGCACTCCCTCGGCCTTGGTGACGGCGAGGGCTCGGCTGCCGTCGTCGGCGATGAAGTCCCACAGGTAGAAGCGATGGGTCTCGTCCGGCTGGGTGAAGGCTTCGAAGCTGTTCCGGTAGGAGTAGCGTTTTCCTTGGATGTTGACTCCGTTGTTGAGGGAGTGTTCTTCGTCCAGGGTGATGAGTTCGTCTTCGGTCAGGCCGATGCTTTCCAGGCTCAGGGGGTGGCGGTGGTGTGCAACCGTGACGAACAGGTCGTTTTGGGTTTTCGTGTATTCGATCCAGAGCGTACGTTGGGAGTTGGCGGCCACTATTTCGTTCCACTCGCCGCCGGCGCCGGAATAGCGTTGGATGCGCTCGATGATGAGGTAGGGGTCGTCGTGTTCCGGAGCCTGGCTTGGGTAGGTGACTACGTCTCCTATCCTGGCAGACGTTATGTTACCCTGCCCCGTTCGTTGGGCGGTTGTGCCGGAGGGGCGCCTGCTGCGGCGTCCCAGTATCCGGGCGATGAGACTTGGTTTCCTTGTCACGGCGGCTCCTCGCGTTGTAGGATTTACCCCGTAATGGGACACGACCGCCATTATATTCTTGTCCGGACGCCGCCGTCCCTTGCGGAGTGTTCGTTGCTGGAGGTGATTGTATGCGTGTGCTGACTGCCGGCGGAGGTATTCTGGGCGGGTTATTGCTCCTGGCACTGGGTATAATGATGCTGGTGGGCATCCTGGACTTCGTGGTCCGGATCGGGGGAGTGTTGTGCGTGGTCGTTGGCCTGGTGATATTCGTACGGGCCTTTATGTCGCGAAAGAGAGAGTATTGACGGGATCTGGCGCCGCGCGCCGTTCCGTCCTGGCACTGGTTTCAGGAGGATTCTGAATATGGGAATGATTTCCAGGATGTCCACGATCGTGAAGTCGAAGATGAACCGGCTGCTGGACTCGGCGGAGGACCCGCGGGAGACGCTGGATTACTCCTACGAGCAGCAGCTGGAGATGCTGCAGAAGGTGAAGCGGGGTGTGGTGGAGATGGTGACTGCCAAGCGGCGCATCCAGCACCAGGCCGACCGGGTGCGGAGCAACGTAACTCGTCTGGAAGGGCAGGCCCGTCAGGCGGTGGACGCCGGGCGTGACGACCTCGCGCGTTTGGCCCTGCAGCGCAAGAATGAGTCTGAGCTGGAGCTGGAGGGTCTCGACGAGCAGCTGGCCAACATGGAGCTGGAGCAGGAAAAGCTGACTGCTTCGGAGGCCAGGTTGCAGGCCAAGGTCGATGCCTTCCGAAACCGGAAGGAGATTATCAAGGCCCAGTACTCGGCAGCCGAGGCCCAGGTCCGGATCGGGGCCGCGTTGGGTGGCATATCCGAGGAGATGGGTGATATGTCGCTGGCCATTCAGCGGGCCGAGAACAAGACCGATCAGATGCGGGCGAAGGCCGGCGCTATCGACGAACTGGTGGAGACCGGGGTTCTGGACGACATGACCGGTTCCAGGGACGACATCGACCGGGAGCTGGCAAAGCTCTCGGTGTCCCAGAGCGTGGAGTCGGAGTTGGCCGCGCTGAAGGGCGGGAGCGCCGGGTCCGGCACCAGTCGCCGGGAGGAGGTTTAGCCCGTGATAGTGCGGATATTGGGTGAGGGTCAGTTCACGCTGCCCGGCACTGCCATCGACGGCCTGAACGCCATCGACAATCGCATGGTGGATGCGGTGGCCGTCGAGGACGATGGGCTGTTCCGTACTCTGCTTGTTCAGATGCACGACTTGGTGCTGGAGCATGGCGAGGCGGTGCCGGTGGATGAGCTGGTCGAGTCGGACATCATCGTGCCGGGTCTTGACCTGACCCTGGAGGAGGCGGAGCACATCTTTATCGGCGACGGTCTGCTGCCGGGGTAGCCTTTGGCGCTCTCCCGGCCGCTTTAGGTTCTGGTGGCAACCCGACCCCGGATGGGGTCGGGTTCTTTTTGGGCGGCTGGGACTCGGGCTCAGGCAACGCCGGCGGGCTCGCCGGGTGGTTCAGGCGGTCTGGACGCCCTGATGGGTGGGAGCTGGCGCGAGGGGTCTGCGGACCGAGCTGGGGTCGGTTCCCGAGCGGATGGCCGCCATGATGCCGGTTGCTTCCAGGTAGTTGTCCGCGACGTGTAGTTGTCCCGGGGCCCAGGGCAGCAGCCGCAGGTCGTTTTGCATCAGGTTGCGGTTCTCCCGTACCGCGATGGTGGGTATGCCCTGTTGGAGGGCGGCCAGGGTGGGAAGCCCGATGCAGCCGTCGGGGATGACCAGGCACGAGACGTCGGCGGCGTTGAGCACGCTGTGGTGTTGTCTGGCCGGTGGTTGGGTGACTATTCTGGGGCTGGCTTGCAGGCCCCGCAGAATGCACTGGACCATGGCCAGGGATATGGCCTCGGCCGCCATGCGGGGGTCGATGATCCCGGGGTCGGCGTTGGCAATCTCGGTGTTCTCGAACATGGGGGAGTGGGCGGACGGGACGTTGTAGAGGGCCGAGATCGTGTGGGTCAACATGGCCTCAATGCCGCCCCATGGGTTGACCATCTCTCCCCGGAGCTCGAAGTATTGGGCGTGGTACTCGGGGGGCACGTCGATCTGGGAGGTGAGGGCCACGGCGTCGTACTGGCCGGCGAAGCGGTCCAGCACGCGGAGCAGGGGTTCCAGTTCGGTGATTCGCCCGGTAGCCCGGCCGGAGGGCGCGTATTTGGAGTGCATGACGGGGCCGTCCTGCATCCGGACGATGGTGGGCTCCGGCATGCCGTAGGAGGCCCGGGCGGCGTTCGCGGAGTTTATGGCCGCGTGGATGAAGATGTCGTCCTGATGGGGGCCGACGATGACGAGGAGGCGGTTGTTGCGGGTCCTCTGGATTCCGGCGCCGCCCATCATGAGCCGGGATATGACGCTGCCCTCGACGTAGAGGGTGTTGGCTGGCATCTGGATCAGGTCGGATGCGTTGACCACGTTGGGGTGGGTGATCAGGGTATCGCAGACCGACGCGAGCAGTTTGGCGACCGGCATGGCGTCGCCGGCGTGGCCGCCTATTTCGGCTCCGATTCCGGTGGGTATCACCAGGACGCCGTTGAACTGGTCGGTGTTCTCCAGCGCTCTGGGCTCAAACCGGAAGATTGATTCCGGCGCCGTCCGGTCTTGCAATCCCTGCAGGATGCCCACCTCGCAGGCGTAGTCCTGCCGGGACTGGTGGTTTACCGCCAGCCGCACTGGGACGTCGCCGGGATCCAGCTGGCTGGCGACGGCGGATTCCAGGTGGTGGAGGGGGTTCTGGCCGGGTTGGGGACGGGGGACGATCAGGTGTCTTTCCGAGAGTTGCAGGGCGGTCATGTTTCCTGGGCTCCCTCCCATCGCCGGGCGTAGTCCTCGTAGGTATATCGTCGCTTCATCTCGATGCGTCCGTCGTCGGACCGGTGGTATATGGTGGGCAGGTTTATCCCGTTGAAGGTGTGGGCCTTGACCAGGGTGTATGCGCCCGAGTTCGGGAACACCACCCGGTCCCCGACCGACAGGGGTTCCGTGAACTGGTATTGTCCGAAGACGTCTCCGGCCAGGCAGGTGGCTCCGGCCAGCGTGCATGCCCAGGGGGCCTCGTCGTCGTGTCCGGCGACGTCGGGTTCGAATTGGTACTCGAACACCTCCGGCATGTGGTTGACCGAGGTGTCCAGGATGGCGGTGCGGTGTTGCGCTGTTTCTTGAATCTCGAGGACGGTGGCCACGATGTATCCGGCGTCGCGGATCAGGGCGTTCCCTGGTTCGATGAAGACTTCCAGCCCGTAGCCGCGCAGCAGGCTGATGGCGCGGCGTAGTGGTTCCAGATTCACGTCGGAGCCGTCATCCCTCTGGAACAGGTAGCCGCCGCCCAGGTTGATCCAGCTGAGGCGGCCGTCGTGGAGGCGGTGCGAGAGGTGGGAGTGGAGTTCACTGACGTTTAGCTCCAGCTCTTTCGCGTTGGTTGATTCGCAGTTGGTATGGATGAGCAGGCCCTGCACTCCCGCGTTGCCGTCCAGGATGCGGGCGATGTTGGGCAGCGGTTCGCCCAGCCTGGAGTCCGGGCGGCACGGGTCGTAACGGTGATCTCCGACGAACGGCAAGCCGGTGTTTACCCGCAGTCCGCACCGGACGTCGGGGCCGATTTCGGTGCGGTGAGCGTGCCACTGGTTCCAGGAGTTGAACGCCACGTAATCGCACCACCTGGCGATCTGGGGCCGATCCGGTTTTCTGATGGCTGGGGTAGTGAGGTGGATTGTTCCGGTGTCTCCCAGGACGGAGCGGGCGAGCCTGGCTTCAAAGGGGGAGCTGACGGCGAACCCGTTCAGGTGTGGCGCCATGAGTTCCAGGGTGGCCTGGAACGAGAAGGCTTTGACGGCGAATAGTATCTTGCATCCGGTGGCGGCGCTCAGGTCGGTGGCGCGCTGCAGGGCCCGTGCCAGGGCGGCTTCGTCGATGACGAAGGCGGGGGTTTGTTCGGGAAGGTCGCGAATCTGGTCGTAGTCGGATGCTTCGCAGGTGGAGTCCGTGCGGCTCATTGTTCCATAATGGTCGGGCAAATGTCTCATCATCCTGGTCCTTGGTGCTCGCGCATCAAGCTGACGTTGTGGATGGGACGGGGCCGTGTCGACAGGAGGCAAGTTTGGTATGAGCGCTTCACAAGAGGGTGTTGCGGCGGCGAGTCCCCGGGTCGGCCTGCGGTTGCGGGCCTACCGGCTCTTCGAAGAGCGGGGTGACCGGCACACGTATTTGCTGGAGGTGCTGCTGGTGGGGATTATCCTCATCAATAGCGCGTCCCTGATTCTCTGGACGATGCCGGATCTGCGGGAAGGATACTCCTTTTGGTTCCGTTTGTCCGAGAACTGCACGGTGGGTGTATTCGTGTTTGAGTACGCGGTCCGGTTCTGGGCGGCGGCGGAGGGATTCGGCGAGGGGCGTTCCTGGCGGCGTCGGGTCCGCTTCATGATGTCGCCGGCGGCGCTGATCGACGGCGCGGTGCTGTTGCCTTCGTTGGCGGCGTTGGTGATCCTGTTGACGGGGGGTGAAGGGTTGAGCCTGTCCTTCCTGCTGGTCATCCGGCTGTTGACCCGGTCCGCGAAGTTGGCCCGTTACCTGCCGGGAGGACGGCGCTTGGGGATGGCGATACGCTCCAAATCGGGCCAGTTGCTAACGGCGGTGGTGGGTTTGCTGGTGGTGCTGGTCCTTGCGGCGGCCTTGATGTACTTCGCTGAGGCTCGGGCTCAACCCGAGGTTTTCTCCAGTATTCCGGCCGCGATGTGGTGGAGCGCGGTGACGCTGACGACGGTGGGTTACGGGGACACGGTGCCCGTTACCGGCATAGGCCGGTTGCTCGCCGCGGTGATCGCGGTGCTGGGCATTGGTCTGTTTGCCCTGCCCGCCGGAATTCTGAGCGCGGCGATGGTCGAAGCCAACGAGGCGGCCGAGGGCGCCGGTTCGCCCGGGGTGTGTCCTCACTGCGGGGGTGAGCTGGGATCCTGAGAGTTGCGGTCTCCCATTCGGTATCGTTTGCGTTCTCCCGGTGACCGGGCTCTACGGTGACCCGGCGCTCGGTGGCGTCAAAGGCCAACTCCTCCGCTCTCCCCGCCATTTGTCGTAATTTTATCGGCTTCGATTTCCTTCGCAAGTCCCGATTCGGGTTATACATCGGAGCTTTTCATCTTCTGAAACTACTTGCTATGTTCTGATCAAATCCGGTCCAGCGCATCGACATTAGATGTACAACATTGTGCGCGGGCCACGGAAGGTACGACGGCGGGACCAGGGTAGCAGGCAATCAAAACCCGAACGCGGACGGGCCCGGGGGCGGGCCCACCGGTTCACCCTCACCGACCGTCGCCAAGTACGCCTGACATGTTCGCTGGCTGTCTAGAAAACGCATTCCCCGGGCGCGGGATGTGCCGGCCGGTTTGCACCTTCCTGGCTTGTTGCCCTCGAGGCTCTGGGTCACGTTGCCGTGAAGCCGCCAAACGATGGGTAGTTAATACGCCGCCACGCCCCGGACCTTAGTTTGCAGGCTGTAAACCGAATCCCCGGCGGTGATGAACATGGTATCCAGTTCCGCTCCACCAAAAGCGAGGTTGCGGGGCACCTCGGGGACACGGATGACACCCAGTCGGTTGCCTTGAGGATCGATGACCCAGATCCCGCCGGAGCCGGTGCAATATACTCTCCCTTCCGTATCCACTTTCATGCCGTCAGGCACCCCGGGCTCAGCCGACGACATATCACAGAAGACCCGGTTGTTGCTGAGGGTCCCATCCGCGGCGACGTCGAAGGCTCGAATGCGCCGGTGGGTACAGACCTCGCCCCGTTCCCCCTCGCCGACGCAGTCGTTGTCCAGACGGCTGATCGCGACGTAGAGCACCGATTCGTCAGCGGAAAACGCCAGCCCGTTGGGGTATTCGCATTCGTCGGTAGCCACGCTCAACGCACCGTCGGGATCGATCCGAAAAACCCCGGCGAAGCCCAGCTCTCGTTGTTCCGGCGGCACACCGAGCTCCGGATCGGTGAAATAAACGCTGCCGTCGGAGCGGCACACGATGTCGTTGGGCCGGTTGAGCCGGTTGCCCTGCCAGCGGTCGGCCACCGTCGTGACCGACCCGTCGGCGTCCATACGAGTGATTTGCCGGTTAGCCCCTTCGCACATCAGCAGCCGGCCCTGGCGGTCCAGAGTGCAGCCGTTGCCTTCTCCGGTATTATTCCGGATGGCGACGGCCTCGTCCCCAGCGTCCCAGCGCATCAACATGCTCTCCCGGTGTCGAACGTAGGTCAAATAGTTGCCCGGATGCCACAGCGGCCCCTCAGTGGGTCCTCCAGTGGCAACCAGGACGGGGTTGGCAGACTCTACGATGGCGGATAGATCTTCTGGCATGGCTCACTCTCTCCATATAACGTACCACCGGGTACTAACGATTGGCAGGATTATACCAGCAAGCCTGAACAGGAGCCATATACGGGAATCTACAGGCATCGGCTACGGCCGCCCTCCGGAGAGTTCGACCTGCATTGTCTTGCGGCCCACGCCATCCTTAATCGCACTCCCCCCTGGCGGGACTCTCGGCATTACCTCATCAATCCCGGCGACACCGGGAGACCTGAGGGCTGCCCGGGCCGGCTACCGGCCTAGCAATCTCACTTAGGCCGGCGTCAAACGTTTTGATATCCATGATCCCTCGGCGCTGACAACTGGCCAGATGGTAAAGGTCACGGGAGGTCAGTTGCGGGAAGGAGCAGACTGTGGTCCGCCGTCCCGCGTGAGACAGCGGGGAGTAACGATGAGCGGCATTCGGCTGATACGCATTCAGCAGCATCATGAACCGGGGCGGACCGGCAACCGCGAGATTGAGACCCCGGACGCTTTCGCCGCGTTCCGGCGAGTATCGCAACCTACCGGAAGGCGGTTACAATTGGCGACGTGATCGGTTAGTGTTGGGCTACAACCCACCCATCCGAATAATTGACCTGTTGAGGAGCATTTTCATGCCAGAGATAGAGAACAAGCTAAAAGAGTTGGGCTACGAGTTACCCCCGCCGCGGCCACCAGGGGCCGGCAATATAATCCCAGCAGTGCGGACCGGAAACCTGGTCTTCCTCTCGGGCACCGGTCCGGGGCTGCCCGGCGGAGGTTTGCTGCACGTAGGAAAGCTGGGTTCCGAAGTGACCGTCGAACAGGGTTACGACTGCGCCCGGCAGACCATGTTGAATCTGCTGACCAATTTGAAGGGTGAGATCGGCGACCTGGACAAGGTGAACAGGATCGTCAAACTACTGGCCATGGTCAACTCGGCACCCGACTTCGGCGACACGCCCAGGGTTGCCAACGGCGCCTCGGACCTGCTGATCAGTCTCTACGGGGACCGGGGGCGTCATGCTCGGTCCGCGGTTGGGATGGCCACGCTACCAGGCGGTATGCCCATCGAGATAGAGATGATTGTCGAGGTGGGAGACTAGGACTTGGGTCCTTTCGTCCGCGCTGGGTCGGCGGTGCGCCGGCGGCCTGGCGCGATCAAATGCCGCCGAAGCCGGCAGGACCGCCGTATTGCCGATATGCCCCGACAGGATTCCCGACGAAGTGCTGTCGGATACCGGGCAATCGTGCACGTTGGGGGGTGCTTCTTCCGATCCATGGCGACCAAGCCCGCAACGACCGCCAGGCGCCGACCCACTTGCGGAAACAACTGGTGTCGACTTCTGTGGTGTGGGAGTAGCGGTAGCCGGCATGGGACGTAGCAGAGGCGAAGGACTGAACGGCGCACTTTCCGACCGTGGCGTGACCGCGAAATGGCTGGAGCTGCAGACATTGCGAACCACTACCACCGGTGTTCCGTCGTTGACCTTATTTGCTCGGTTCACGGAGCCGATGGCGGTCTGGGCAGGTGACCACTGACCTGTCGGCTGTTGGCAATGACTATGGTCACTTGGGCTGACCGGATGCCGGTGGACAGTCTGCGGTTAGCAGGGTCGGAAAATTCCACCGCCACGCAGACCTGCGGGATTCCGCCAGTTGCAGGCGCTTCGCACCCATCAACTCCGCCTTCACCCGCACCTGTATCGCCCGATTACGAACAGCCGTCGCAGCTAGGATGTACCGGAGCGTCAACCCCCGACCCCAGATCTGGACCAGGAATGGCCGGCGGCGGGGATGAGTGTCGGCGCGTAGGCCGATGTTTGCCGCCATGGACTAAAATCCTCTATGATATTCGGCAGACCAGAGATTATCATCGACCGTTTGGGTAGCGACCGATGGCCGGCAGCAATCGGCCAACCGCTCCGGTCGGCGCTGTCTCTCTTTTTTGCCGATTTGGGCCGCCAATCCGGTCCCTGAGGAGTTCCTGCTGATGACTAGCCGCGGATTTTTCGGACGCCGACGCGAGACGCCACCGCGCCCCATTCCGCCCGGGCAATACCTGGAACGCGGGTTCCCGGTGCTGACTGCGGGGCCGACCCAGCGAGTGCCGCTGGAGCAGTGGAAGTTTTCGCTGTTGGGGGTGGACGGCGAACCGCTGGGCCAGTGGACCTGGCAGGAGTTTCACGCCTTGCCCACCACGGAAATCCACACCGACATCCACTGCGTCACCAAATGGAGCAAGCTGGACACCACCTGGAAGGGAGTGACCATCGACGACCTGCTGACCGCTGCCGGCGTTGCCGAGGCTCCGCCCTACCTGATGGCATTCTCCTACGGCGGCTACACCACCAACCTGCCCACTTGGGACGTGCTGGGTGGCCGGGGTATGGTGGCTTTTGAGTTCGACGGCAAACCCATTGCAGCCGAGCACGGCGGGCCGGCCCGCCTGGTGGTTCCTCACCTGTACTTCTGGAAGTCGGCCAAATGGTTGCAGGGCATCCGTTTCATGGACTCAGACCGGCCCGGCTTCTGGGAGCAGTACGGATATCACATGTACGGCGATCCGTGGAAAGAACAACGCTACTGGGGCGATTAGCCGCATCTGCGCCCATTGATCGATGGAATCGTCGGGCTTGACCCGTCCGTCGGCGCCGCCACCACCGTCCTACCCTGCCACACCCTGGCAGGACGCCACCGTGGAGCGCGTCGTTGCCGAAACCCTCCGGGCCAAAACCTTCACGCTGCGCCTCGCCAATCCCCGTCCCTTCCGGGCTGGACAGCATTACGACGTCCGACTCACTGCGCCCGACGGCTACCAGGCGCAACGTTCTTACTCTATTGCCTCTCCACCGCCCGCCGGGGCCGGCGTTTCACCGGAAATCATCGACCTGACCGTGGAACTCATCCCCGACGGAGAGGTTTCTCCCTACTTCCATGAGGTGGTTGGCGCTGGGGATGTCATCGAGGTGCGAGGGCCAATCGGCGGGCCGTTCACCTGGTCGCCCGACATGGGCGGGCCGTTACTGCTGCTGGCCGGCGGCTCGGGGATTGTTCCGCTGCGCTCCATCCTGGCGCACCGGGACGAGGTGGCTCCCGACCTGCCCGCCCTGTTGCTGTATTCGTCGCGTTCACCTGGGGATATTATCTACCGCAAGTGGCTGGAATCGGCGGACGAGCGGACGCCTAGCGCGGTGGTGCGGCATACCTTCACCCGGCAGCAACCGGCGGACTGGCGCGGATTCGCCCGCCGCGTAGATGCTCCGATGCTGGCTGAATGTTTGGGCGAGCTGGCGGAGGTGTCGGGCGGAGGTATCCCGTTGTGCTACGCCTGTGGGCCGACGGGCTTCGTGGAGGCCGCCGCCGATGCGCTGCTGGAGGTCGGGTTGCCCGAGGAACGCATCCATACGGAACGGTTCGGGCCCACCGGTTAGGGGTCAAAGTTTAGTCAATAGCCGGTGGCCAGGCTGCCCAGCCACTGGGCCAACCTCAGGATGGTCGGCCACAAAATTCCCGGCGGGATTACGTAGCTGAAGGCGATGAGGATTACAAGCAGCGCCGGCGCGAACCGTTGAAACTTCTGGTGGGTCTCGTCGACCGACGTCGGCAACAGGGCGGCAAGGGCTCGGTAGCCGGCCAGGGGTGCGAATGGAAGGACTTGAAACGCTGCCATCAAAAGGTTGTAGACCACCAGTAGCCCGATCACGTCGGAGATGCCCTCACGCAGGCCGCCGGTCATCACCAGCGTAAGGCTATCGGGGGAGGGCGCCGTCCAGGACAGCACGCCGGCCTTGATGGGTGTGGCCAACAGGAAGGCCACCGTGATATTGCCCAAGGGCCCGGCAGCCGCGATGGCAACCGAGGGCCACCGTCCGTGGCGGTTGGGCGGGCCGGGCAGCGGCCTGGCCCAACCGAAACCGGTCATGGTAGCCAGCAGGGAACCGACGGGATGCAGGTGGCGCAACGGATTACCGAGGAGACGGCCCTGGGCCCGGGGCGCCGGGTCGCCAAAGAAGGTGGCTGCCACCGCTTGAAACCAGCCGTGCACGACGGAGGCAAAGACGGCGGATACGGCGCACAGGACCAGCAGGCGAAGCATAATGCCTAAAGTGTCGGTCAAAAGGCTGGCAGACGAAATAATCATTGATCCCGCTGGGTTAATTGACGCATCAGTCGACCAGTCAACGGACCGACCGCGACCGGGTTTGAGCGGCTGTCACAAGGGAAGGAAAAATCAGATGAGCCGCGCCGCTTCAGGACCCACTGCGAGTTCCAGGAAGAACCGTACCGGCGGCAACAGGATGTCCGACAAAAAGCTGATGCCCAACGTGTAGCTCAACAACAGGTTGACGGCGATCAAGCCGAGCAGCGGCATCCACCCATACCGCTCGAACTGGGCGTATGCGCCGTACAAGCTGCGGGGCAGCAATCCGCCCAGAACCTTGCTGCCGTCCAGCGGCGGCAGCGGTATCAGGTTGAAGATGCCCAGTATCAGGTTGTAAAGAATTACCACGCCCAGCGCAAAACCCACTATGTTCGCCGCCGAATCCAACCTGAAGCCGATGTCAAGCACGTCAAACCGGAACAACAGCCCCAGCAGGAAAGCGAGGACGAAGTTGGATAATGGGCCGGCCGCCGCCACCCACGACATCCCCAGGCGACCGTGCTTGAGGTTGAACGGATTAACCTGCACCGGCTTCGCCCAGCCGAACCCGACCACCAGCAGCAGGATGAACCCCAGCGGGTCGATGTGGCGGATGGGGTTTATGGTAAGGCGACCCATGCGATGCGCCGTCGGATCGCCCTCACCGTGGGCAGCCAGGGCGTGGCTGAATTCGTGGACGGTAAACCCGATAATCAGGCCGACCAACCCGATACCGATAACCAGGAAGAAGACGACCGGGTTTGTCCTCAGCAGGTCAAGACTTTGGAGAATCAATTTGCCGGGACGGGATGGGTCGCGTCGGATTCAGTCAATGGGTCAGGATGCCGATTGGTCCGGGTCGGAACCCGGTAGCGACGCCCCGCGGCGGCGCACGGACGGTTGCGGCCGGGGCAGCGCCATCAGGTCGGCTCTCAACGCGGCCATACCTTCGGCGCCCAATGCGCCCGCCTCCGCAACGATGACCACCGCCCCAGCCTGTCGCAGGGCGAGCAGTTCGTTGGCGGAAGGACGTGGGCCAACCCTTACGAACAGGTGCTTGTCAGTGCGGCGGGCGGAGTCGGCCACCTTGCCCAGCCTGGTCAACTCCCACGGGCCGGTCATAGCCGAGTTGTCCGATACCAGCGCCTGAATGGGAATGCCGGCCAGAATCCGCCAGGTGTCGTCGTCCACGTCGTCAGGTATTCGCATACCGTGCATCATGTCCGGTTGCGCGACCTCGATGGCGTCGACCTGCGCTCCGCCCAGGGGCGAGATGGCGAAATCGGCGCCGGCAGCTCGCCACGCTGCCATTCTCACGGGTTCCAGGGGCACGCCGCCGGCTCCCCAGATGAGCCCTTCCAGGTTGGGCAGGGTTTCGGGGGTGAGTCCGGGCGAGGCAATGACCACGGCATCCACGGAACCCCGGGCGGCGGCCAACGCAGCATCGAGGTCGCCGGAGCAACGGCCCACCAGCGCCATGCCGGGCAGGCGGCTGGCCTGGCTGGAACCGAAGCCCAACGCCGGCCCGGCGCCCTGTTGGATGCGTTCGAGAAGATTGAGAAGTTGGCTCATATCATGCGCTCGATTCGTTCTCTCATTTAGGCAAAGATAAACCGTGGCCCGTTGGTTACACTCATGCGTATCCACTTTGTCATTGCGAGCGTAGCGCGGCAATCTCGTCGTAGTAGCAACAGCGGTTCGCCGACGTGTGTTCAACCTCATCGAGATTGCCACGTCGCTGTGCTCCTCGCAATGACAGATTAAAGTGGGTACGCGTGAGGTTGGTTACAGGGGCGCCCAGACGCGTTTCCCGTCGGTACGGGCGATCTTGCCAATTTGCTTGCCGGGCGGGAAGTGTCCGGCGCAGATGATCCAGTCACCCGCTTCGGCAGCGTCCAGCAGGCGGGAGCGGGAAGCGGCGGACTGCTCCTTATCGGTATCAACGCCGGCGCACCAGGTTGGCTCGGAAATCTGGGCGATGGTGTGCAAAACGTCGCCCATGACCACGCCACGCTGCCCGTTGGAGTTGATGAAAACCACCTGGTGTCCCGGCGTGTGTCCCGGGGCCGGGCCGATGGAGATTTCGTCGTTGACCGAGAATTCGGGCTCTTCCAGAATCTGTTGCAGCCGCAACCGGCGCAGGGGCATAACCTGGCGGTCGATGTAGGGATAATTCCGGCGGCCGTCCTCGGAAGTGAACCAGTCGTAGTCCGGGCGGGACATGATGTAGCGGGCCCGCCGGAAGTTGGGCGCCGGCATTCCGCCGGAGTAACGCAGGTTCCAACCCACGTGGTCGCCATGCAAATGGGTGTGGATGACGTAGTTCACCGAATCGCTGGGGCCGACGTTGGTGTTGTTGACGCCGACGTTGGATTCCAGGTGTGGCCGCAGCTCTTCATAAAGGTTGCCGGTCACGTTGCCCCGGTCGGGATGCGGTCCGGGCCCCATGCCGGTATCAACCAGTATCACGTCGTCCTGGCTCTTGACCAGGAAGACGCCGTAGTAAAGCTGAAGCTGGCCGTTTTCCAGGGTGTCCTGATAAGGCGCCCACGCCTCGGCGGACACGTCGGGGAACATGGCCGAAGGTTCCCGGGGCGGCGGGACCATGTCGATTACCGCGGTAACTTCAACATTGCCGATGGTTGCTTGGTCTGACATTCCAGTTTTCCTCCTGAATGCGCTGCAATTGCTAAATGCGACCTGCTGGTTGACTGGGCTTACTCGTCAACTTCGTAGGTGACCAGGGAATAGAGGTCATAATCGGCCAGGCGGTCCCGGCCTCCCAACCCGATGAGTTCGATGACGACCCCGATGGCGGCGGTTCTTCCGCCGGCCTTCTCGATCAAGCTGGCGGCGGCCTTGAGACTGCCGCCGGTGGCCAGCAAATCGTCGATCAACAGCACCTTGTTCCCAGGAGCGATGTCGCCGGAGTGGATCTCCAAGGCGCTGTTGCCGTATTCGAGGCTGTATTCAAACTCCAGGGTCTCCCCGGGGAGCTTGCCGGCCTTGCGAATCAATACCAGGGGCAGACCCATCCGGACAGCCATCGGCGCGGCGAAGAGGAACCCTCTGGAATCGACGGCGGCCAGGCAATCCAGCTGGCTGCCCCTGGCGTACGCTTCCTCAACCATCCGGTCGATGGTGTCCTGGAAGGCCTCCGGCGAGAGCAGCAACGAGGTAATATCCTTGAACTGCACACCGGGTATCGGGAAGTCGGGAACGTTGCGGATGTGTTGCGTCAGGTCGACAGGCATGATGTTAAAGCAGGGTCAGATTCTTCCGCCAAAACGGGCGACGAAGCGGGCGCAATAAGTCTAGTATCAGCCGTTCATACAGTCAACCGGTAGCAGGATGGGCGTGGGAGCTCACCCTTCCACGACGTTTTCCAGGTGCCGTACGCTTTCGACGCGGCGTCCGGCCCCGAGGCGGATTGCCAGCAGGTCGATGCGCCAGTCCGGTTCGGGGTCATCCGGGAGGTGTGTTGAAATATAATCCTGCCCGGTGAGGGTCAGGCGTTGAGCCTTGGCAGGGGTAATCGACTCCTCCACTTCGCCGAACTCGCCGCTGCGACGGGTGCGAACCTCGACGAACACCCAGGCCGGCCCATCACGGGCCACCAGGTCGATTTCGCCCCACCGACAGCGGTAGTTGGCAGCGACGATTTGGTAGCCCGTCGCTTCCAGGTGGGTGCGTGCGAGCTGCTCACCGATACGACCGATTTCCTGCGCGGAGAGACTCACTGCCGCCCATCCCCGGATACCTTGACCGGGCTGTCTGCTTCGCGCAGGGGGCGGAAGGAACGCCGGTGTATGGGACACGGGCCCCGCTCGCGCAGGCGCCGGATGTGGGCTGCCGTGGCGTAGCCCTTGTGCTGGGCAAATCCGTAACCGGGATATGCCAGAGCCGCCAACTGCATCTCGCGGTCGCGGGCCACCTTGGCCAGGATGCTGGCCGCCGCGATTGACAGCGATTTGCGGTCTCCTTTCACGATGCGTTGGTAGGGCAGGGGACACTCGGTGATATGCACCCAATCCAGCAGCAACGCATCCGGTGCTGGACGCAGGGCGGCCACCGCGGTCATCATGGCCTGCAAAACCGCCGGGCCAATGCCGATGCGGTCAATCTCGCCGGACGACACGCCCCGGACGGACCAGGCCAGGGCGTGATGGCGGATGGCGGCGGCGGCGGATTCGCGGCGGGTTGGGGTAAGACGCTTGCTATCGTCTACCTCCTGGAGCCACGCCTCGTTGCCACTCAGGTTGGGCGGAAGGATGACGGCGCCTGCCGTCACCGGGCCGGCCAACGGCCCCCGTCCTGCCTCGTCCACGCCGGCGATGAGCCGGCGCCGGACGTTGCGGAAGGCCGTTTCCAGCGCCAGGTCAGGCATTCGGGATGGCCGGCTCCGCCTGGCTGGAAACGGTGGCGGGCGACGCGTCAGGCTCGTGTCCGGCGATCGCGCCGCCACCGATCACGGTATCGCCCTGGTAAAACACGGCGGCCTGACCGGGCGTGATGGCCCGCTGAGGTTCTCGGAATCGCACCACCGCTCCGCTGCCCAGGGGCGCGACGGTGGCCGGCGCTTCGGCGAACTTGTAGCGTATCTTTACCATGACGTCGGTTTCGGCGGATGGCGGGGTTCCAGCCACCCAGGACACGGGGTCGGCGTATAGCGTGCGGTGGTACAAATCCGGCTCGGCTCCAACCACCACGCTGCGCGTATCCGGCTCCAGCCTGATGACGAAGCGGGCCGGCCCTCCGGAGAGGCCGAGGCCGCGACGTTGCCCGACCGTGAAATACTGGACGCCATCGTGTTGCCCCAACACGTTGCCCGCAACGTCTACGATATCACCGGGACGGTCGTCGGTGCGCTGCCGCAAAAACTCCCGGTAGTCCCCGGTGGGGATGAAACAGATGTCCTGGCTGTCGGGTTTGTCGGCGTTGGGGAAGCCGACGTCGGCGGCCAGCTGGCGAATTTCAGCCTTGGGATAGTGTCCCACCGGCATCAGGGTGGCGGCGAGCTGGTCCTGGCGCATGCCGAACAGGACGTAAGATTGGTCCTTGTCGGCATTGGCGCCCCTGCGCAGCGCCCAACCGCCGCTGCCGTCGGGTTCGATGCGGGCGTAATGGCCGGTGGCGACGTGGGTGGCGCGCATCGTGCGGGCGCGCTGGGCCAGGAAACTGAACTTTATCTTGTCGTTGCAGGCGATGCACGGATGAGGCGTGCGTCCGCTCTCGTATTCACGGCGGAAGTAGTCGATGACGAACGTGCGGAACTCCTGCTGCACGTTGAGGACATAGTGGGGCACGCCGAGGATGCGGCACACGGCGCGGGCGTCTTCCACGTCGTCGATGGTGCAGCAGCCCCGGTAGTAGTCGGGCAGGTCGGTCTCGTCGATGTCGTAGAGCTTCATGGTCACGCCGATGACCTCGTAACCCTGTCGATGCAGCAGCAGGGCCGCCACCGACGAGTCAACGCCACCGCTCATGGCGACGATTACGCGGCTGCGTTCAGTAGGAGCGTCCATCCACTTGTTCATAGGTTACTCAACGTGCGCCATGACCCTGACGACTGAAGTCCTGCCGTCCGTATTCTGTACGGGGCCGGTTGCCGCCAATCCTGGAGAACCGCCGCTCCCGGACCGGAACGGGGTGGCGCAAGTCCCCAGGGCTCAACGCCGGTTGCGGCTCTGATGCGGGTAGTATAGCATCAGCGCCATTGGCGGAATCCGCCACACGCTCAATAACATGCCAATAGCCGGAGGCAACACCATGCCCGTTACCTTTGGATGTTCGCTCCCCAGCAGAGGGGCAATGGCTTCACCCGACAACCTGCGCGGCCTGGCCCAACGCGCCGAAGACCTGTCGTTTGACCACGTTTGGGTCAGTGACCACATCGTCATTCCCCACGAGGTAGATTCCTTTTACCCCTACGCCGCCGACGGCGTGGCTCCGTTCCAGCGGGATAACACCTACTTCGAGCCGCTGGCTGCCCTGAATTTCCTGGCCGGCTGCACCTCGCGGGTGAAGTTGGGAACCCACGTGCTGATCCTGCCCTACCGAAACCCGGTGTTGACCGCCAAGATCCTGGCCACACTGGACGTCCTCAGCGGCGGACGGCTGATCCTGGGGGCCGGTGTGGGCTGGATGGAAGAGGAGTTCCAGGCAATGGGTCTGGACACCTACGCCCAGCGCGGCAAGGTAACCGACGAATACATCCAGATCTTCAAGGAGCTGTGGACGTCGGACAATCCCGAGTTTCACGGCGAGCACTACGACATCAACGAAATAGGATTCCTGCCAAAGCCGGTGCAACGGCCCCATCCGCCCATCTGGATTGGCGGCCACACCAACCCGGCCATCCGGCGGGCCGCGACGCTGGGGGATGGCTGGATGCCCATCGGCCTGCGCCCGCCGGCCATCCTGGAACCGGAGGAGCTGGCTGAGAAGATTGCCCGTCTGCGCCGTATCAGCGCCCGGGCGGGCCGCGCCGAGGACGCCGTGGACCTGGTGTTCAGCACCGACTGCGTCTTCGAGGATGATGCGGGAGATGACCGCCGCCTGGTATCGGGTCGACCGGAGCAGATCGCCGCCGACCTGCGTCAGTACCAGGACCTCGGCGTAACCCATTTTATCTTCAGCTTCCCGGTCAATACCGCCGAAGAACAGCAACAGGCGATGGAACGCTTCTCCCGGGAAGTCATGCCATTGATCCCAGCGGGCTAGGCTTGCGATGACACCGGAGCAGCGCGCCAGAACAACAATTGACCGTCTTTTGGAGCAGGCGGGCTGGAAGTTCAAATGTGAACAGCACGCCCATGGGTCAGATCGGGCCGGCTTTGCCGACTACGTGCTGGCCGACGACGCCGGAACTGCGATAGCATTGCTGGAAGCCAAGCGGGCCGCAGAGGACTCCCTGGTGGGCAAGGAACAGGCACGCAACTACGCCACATCCTTGAACCTCCCCCACGTCATCCTGTCCAACGGAGAGGAGCACTACTATTGGGACACCCGAGCCGGCGATCCCGTCCGAAAGCTCGCCATCCCGTCGCCGGCAGCGATTGCCAATTACGGCGCCAGGCCGACGCGGGATCGTTCCAGGCTCTGGACAACCGAAGTGGGCAGCGACTATCTGGCTCGAATGGCGAAATCCGACCGCATCCTGCGGGATTACCAGCTAGAGGCCATCGTTGCCTTACAGCAACAGGCACAGCAGGGCGAAACCGCTTTCCTGCTGGAGATGGCCACCGGCACCGGGAAAACCGCCGTTGCCTCGGCGCTCTGCTTCCTCTACCTGAACACCGGCAACGCACGTCATGTGCTGTTCCTGGTGGACCGCATCGAACTGCGCCAGCAGGCCGTAGAGGGCATCAACGACAACATCAACAAGCAGTACACCGTCGCGGCTTATGAGGGCGATCCCGATTTCGGCTGGGAAAGCACCCGCATCGCCGTTGCTACCGTGCAGTCCCTGGAGGCGCTGACGGCGGCTGGCCCGTTGCCGAGCGACCAATTTGATCTCATCGTTGCCGATGAAGCCCACCGCTGCATCAGCGGCCCGAACCACCGGCGGCTGTTCGATCACTTCGACGCCGAGAAAATCGGACTCACCGCTACCCCGCGCGATTTCGTGACCAACGAACCGGTCGGCGATGATGACCAGTCCATTGCTGCGCGGGAGCAGCGCTCCATCCGCGACACCTACCGCGCCTTCGGATTGGAACCCGGACACCCGACTTTCGCTTACACCATCGAGCAGGGTGTCAAGGATAAGTACCTGGCGCCGCCCGTCGCCGTGGACGTACGCACCGAAGTAACCACTCAGCTGATGTCAGACGAGGGGTATCCGATAACGCTGGAGGACTACGAGAACGCCGGCGGAAACCTGGAGTTAACTTTCCGCATCAATGACTTAGGGCGCGCTTTTCTGTCGCCGGGCACCAACGCGGAGTTCGCCCGAGTGTACATCGAGGAAGCGTTGCGGGAGCCGGGCAGTGACCTAATCGGCAAAGGCATCGTCTATGCCGTTGACCAGAGCCATGCCGCTGCTCTCACCCAGGCGCTGAACCAGGCTGCTACGGCCCGCTGGCCCGGCGTGTACCAGTCCGACTTTGCGGTACAAGTAACCTCCAACATACGGGATGCCAACGACCACGGTCAGCGGTTCAAGAACAACCAACTGAACGGTCGGCACCCCGCCATGCCCGCTTACGCAACATCCAAAACCCGGGTGTGCGTAACCGTGGCTATGATGACCACGGGTTACGACTGCCCCGACCTGCTGAATATCGGCGTTTGCCGGCCCATCAAATCCCCCACCGACTACACGCAGATCAAGGGCCGGGGCACCCGTCGCTACGATTTTCGAGCCAATATCACCGATCCGCGGGCACGCGCTCAGTCGGCGGAACGTCCGAAAGCGCGCTTCA
This sequence comes from Dehalococcoidia bacterium, assembly GCA_965220105.1. Lineage (GTDB taxonomy): Bacteria > Chloroflexota > Dehalococcoidia > Lucifugimonadales > UBA3495 > Bin87. The sequence goes on from OZ244811.1 coordinate 3,166,544, forward strand.
AAATCGTCGACTTTTTCGGGGTCTGCGAGTACCACCACGAAGGACACTACTACGAGGCGCGTATCTCGACGCCGAGTCTCCAGCCGACGCCGGAGCCGGAATCAGGTAACGGCAGCGATTATCCCCGCCCGTCTCCTGGCGTGATCATCCGCCATGGCCCGGACGCGGTGGAAAGTGAGACCGACCTCACGTTGGCGAGTGACACCATCACCATCAACGAGCGGCAGGAGCGCTACCTCACGTCCGCCGACGATGAACACCAACAACGCAACAAGGCCGTCGCCGACGCTTTCGCCGATTACCTATCGTTGTACCCGGTTGACGATGACGCTGCCGAGAAGGATGATGTGCGCGCCTTCTTTGAAGCTTATGCCACGGACACCAACGTGCGGGAAAGCATCGACAGCAAGCGTTTCGCCAGCCTGCTGGGCACCGTCCTGGATCGGGCCATGTTCCGTCGGGTACCGCTGGAACACCGGAACCGCATCCCCGACTACATTCGCGAGCAAGCCGGTCACCTGTTGAACAACCAGGCGGCCGCCTGAGGACGGTTCCCAATGCCAACGATTGAGACCCGCAACATCATCCAGGACGCGCGCGATCAACTGGTTGGCAAAGTGCCGCTGCCCATTGACCAGTGCAATGAGATCACCCGCGCCCTCATCTACAAATTCCTCAGCGCTACCGATACGGAGAGCATCGAGGACGGCGGGCAGCCCACCTACTTCGCCGGCGACAACGCCGAATTCCACTGGGACAGCCTGATGGCATCCGAGCAGACCGCCCTGGAGGTCCGCCGCCGCTACACGGCCGGCCTGGCGATGCTGGGTGGCAGGAAAGACATCCCGGCCGTTTTTCGCGCCTTCTACCAGAACGCCGTCGTTCCCTACGACGACGAGGTGGTGCTACGCGATTTTCTGAACATCATCGACCGCTTCGACACCGGAGACACGGAGACCATTGGCGACGCTTACGAAACGATGCTCCAGTATCTGGGGGCGCAGGCGTCTGCCGGCCAGTTTCGCACCCCCCGCCACATCATCGACTTTATGGTCGCCATCGTTGACCCGCAGCAGCACGAGAGCATCCTCGATCCGGCCTGCGGCACCGGCGGGTTTCTGGCATCGGCCTGGCAGCATATCAACCGGGCCAATGACCTCACCGCCGCCGACCGCAGCCGACTGGCCGGCAGCATCGTCGGCTACGACATCTCTCCCGACATGGTGCGCCTCGCCAGCATCAACCTCTACCTGAGCCATGGGCAACACCCGACGTGAGCGTGTACGACACCCTCACCCACGAGGACCGCTGGAACGACCACTACGACGTCATCCTGGCCAACCCGCCCTTTATGTCTCCGAAAGGGGGCATCCGCCCGCACCAGCGGTACAGCATCAGCAGCCGCCGCTCCGAGGCCCTCTTCGTCGACTACATTTTGACCCACCTGAACGACCGGGGGAGGGCCGGCGTCATCGTGCCGGAGGGAGTGATTTTCCAGCAGCAGCGCGGCCACACCGAACTGCGTAGGCTGCTGGTGGAGAACTGCCTGGTCGCTGTCATATCGCTGCCCGGCGGCGTGTTCCAGCCTTATTCCGGCGTCAAGACCTCCATCCTGATTATGGACAAGGCCCTGGGCAGAAAGACCGACCACATCGCCTTTTTCAAAGTGGAAAACGACGGCTACGACCTGGGTGCGCAGCGGCGGGAGATTGCAGCGAACGACCTGCCGGCGGTGCAGGCGGAGGTTGGCGAATATCTGCGCCGTCTGCGTACCGGTGAACCCATCGACGACTTCGCCCCGGAACACGGCCTCATCGTCCCCAAAGAACGCATCGCCGAGAACGGGGACTACAACCTAAGCGGCGAGCGGTATCGGACAGCCGTAGGGGAGCAATCACAATACCTGATGGTCACTCTGGGGGAACCTGGGTTGTTTGAAATTGTCAGCGGAGGAACGCCAAACTCACAAACGGAAGAATACTGGGGCGGCAACGTTCCATGGATAACGCTTGTTGACTTGCCGTCAGACAAACGAATCACCGAAATCAAATCGACGGAACGCATGATAACCGAGGTTGGATTGGCAAACTCATCTGCAAAAATTATCCCGGTTGATTCAATAGTAGTATCGTCACGAGCAACTATAGGTCGTATAGGTATCAATCGAATACCTCTTGCGACTAACCAAGGATTTAAGAGCATTGTTGTCAAAGATAAAGCGCGCGCGATACCGGAATACCTGGCGCACGCGATAACAAAGCTAGTGCCGGAAATGGAGGCGCAAGCGAGCGGGGCCACGTATAAAGAAATCACCAAAACGAAATTCGCCGAACTGCAAATCCCCCTCCCACCGCTGGAGGTGCAGCGGGAGATAGTGGCGGAGATTGAGGGCTACCAGCGGGTCATCGACGGCGCGCGGGCCGTGGTGGACAACTGGCGCCCGCGGATTGATGTGGACCCCGAGTGGCCAGTGGTTGATGTTGGAACCGCCTGCATCGTTAACCCACGAAAATCGGAAGTAATGGGAATGTATGATGCAACGCTGGTTTCTTTCGTGCCTATGTCCGATATGGGCGAAAACACTATGTACTTTGAGACAAAAGATAGTAAATATCTGGGTGACGTTCGCACCAGTTATACATATTTCAGGGACGATGATGTATTGGTAGCAAAAGTAACGCCATGCTTTGAGAACGGCAAAGCCGGTATAGCCCAAGGGTTGAGCAACGGGATAGGGTTCGGTTCCAGCGAGTTTTACATATTGAGAGCCACAGAATCAGTAATTCCGCGATGGATATACCTGTGTGTCGCGACGCCGGATTTCCGGGCGTGGGCAACGCCAAAAATGACCGGAACGGGCGGGTTGCAGCGGGTTCCGCGGTCGGTGATAGAAAGTTACAAAATCCCCCTCCCGCCCCTCGAAACGCAGCAAGCCATCGTTGCTGAGCTGGAGGCGGAGCGGGCGCTGGTGGAGGGGAACCGGGCACTCATCGAGCGGATGGAGGGAAAGATCCAAGCGGCCATCGGGCGGGTGTGGGGTGGTTAGGGCGCGGCCCGATCTGGTGTATTCAGTCTAGCGGTTTTATAATGCCGGCACCCGGCGGTGTGCGCGGCAGGACATGAAACGATGCCTAAGGTGAAACCGGAAATACTGGTATGGGCGCGGGAAACGGCTGGGCTGAGTTGTGAGGAAGCGGCCAGGAAGCTCGGTTTCCGCGATACCAGGCGGGCATCCGCTGCAGGTAAGCTGGCCGCTCTCGAAGATGGCGAGACTGAACCGACCCGGCCGCAGCTGGTCAAGATGGCGCAACAATATCGCCGGCCGCTGCTCACCTTCTACCTGTCCCGACCACCGGAGAAAGGCGATAGGGGCACGGACTTTCGCACCTTGCCTGCCGAGCATTCCGCCGCGGACGACGCTCTGCTGGACACACTGGTACGGGACATCAGAGCGCGCCAGAGCATGGTGCGCGCCGTTTTGGAGGAAGAGGATGAAGCGGAGCCGCTGGAGTTTATCGGCTCCCGCCGGATGGATGAAGGGCCGGCGGTGGTTCTGGCGGCGTTGCGAAGACTGCTGGACGTTGATTTGACGGCATACCGCGCGCAATCCGGCGCCGCTGCCGCGTTTAATCTGTTGCGCGGGAGCGCGGAAAGAGCGGGGATATTTGTGCTGATTAAGGGTGACGTGGGCAACTATCTGACTGCGATCGACATCAACGTTTTCCGAGGTTTTTCCATAGCGGACAGAGTGGCGCCTTTCGTAGTGATTAATGACCAAGATGCCCGCGCAGCCTGGTCGTTCACGCTGCTGCATGAGACGGTGCATCTGCTGTTAGGTCAAACCGGCGTCAGCAGCGCTCGGGGGGATAATGAAATTGAGCGTTTTTGTGATGATGTTGCCGGAGAATTTCTGCTGCCGGTGAGAGAGCTGGACAAACTGGTTCTTGATGACAGTAGCGACATCGAGGCGGTATCGGAAAGAATCAGCCAGTTTGCCAGCGTGAACAACGTGAGCCGTACTATGGTTGCTTACAAGATATATCGGTCGGACCGTATCAGCCGGGACGTTTTTGGACGGATTAGTACCTCCTTTCGCCAGCAATGGCGTGCAGAACGAGAACGCAGCCGGGAGCAGGCGAGAGCGGGGGAAGGGGGGCCGAGCTTTTACACGGTGCGTCGCCACCGACTGGGCAATCGAATTATAGACTTAGTACGAGGAGCGATGAGTTCCGGGGAACTGACGACATCCAAAGCGGCCCGGGTGCTGGGAGTCAAGCCGGGGCAGGTTGGTTCACTGTTTGACCCTGGCCCGCGAACATAGACGTCTATGTTGAACCTCCTTGACGCCAACGTGCTGATTGACGCGAACCGCGATTATTACCCCATTGGACGGGTCAACGAATTTTGGGATTGGCTGGTGGCCATGGGGGAACGGGGCTTGGTAAAAGTCCCGAGGGAAGTCTATGATAAAGTTACGCAAGCCGATGACGCACTGTCGCAATGGTTGAAAACCAACCGAGACGCTCTGTTACTGGCAGAGACGGTTGACGAAGATTTGATTATCCGGGTAATGGACGAAGGCTACGCGCCGGACTTGACTGATGTTGAAATCGAGAAGCTGAACGAAGACCCGTTCCTGATTGCATACGCTCTGGCTGCCCCGGAGCATCGCCGAGTGATCTCGACCGAGAATTCCAGGCCCAATGCGACGCGCGCCAATCGCAAGGTTCCGGATGTGTGCGAACAATTCGGAGTGATATGCTACAACACGTTCAGGCTCATACGCGAGTTGGATTTTCGCACTGACTGGCGTACCCGGCCATAAGTCTTGCCGGCCCCACTGGGGACATTGTTGTTTAAGCCCAGGGTGCAGAATATGATACGCTGCGCCTCGTAAAACTCGAAACGAACCCCTTGCCCAAGCGGAGGTAAACCCTAATGACGCTGCAAGCAAACCTGAAATCCCGATTGGCCGCTGGTGAAACCATCCTCGCTCCCGGCGCTTATGACCCCATGTCGGCGCGGCTGGTGCAGTCCCTGGGCTTCGACACCGTGTACGTGGGCGGGTATATGAGCGGGGCACACCTGGCCGTTACTGAACCGCTGATGACCCTGACCGAGCAGGTGGACGTGGCTCAGAAGGTGGTCAAATCGGTGAACCTGCCCGTCATCTGCGACGCCGGCGCCGGCTACGGCGATCCCGTGCACACCATGCATACTGTCCGCACCTTCGAGCGGGCCGGCATCTGCGGCATCCACATCGAGGACCAGGTGTTCCCCAAGCGGGCTTCCTATCACGCCGGCCTGGAGCACGTCATTCCGATGGACGAATTCCTGGAAAAGATGCGCTATGCGCTGGAAGCCCGCACCGACTCCAACTTCCTGGTGATTGGGCGCACCGACGCCTTCACCGCCGTTGAGGGTGATATGGAGGAGGCGATCCGGCGGGGCAATGCACTGCGCGACCTGGGGGTGGACGTGGTGATGCCTCGCGGCGTGCGGCAGCGGGAAGACCTGGCCACCTTCCGCGCTGGCTGCCCCGATGTACCGCTGCTGGTCATCGCCGGCGCCGACGACATCACGGTGCAGGAATACGAGGAGCTGGGCTACAAGGTCATCATCTACGCCACCACTCCGGCAATTGCGGCGGTGGAGGGGTTGCAGCGGGTGTATACCAGCCTGCGCGACACCGGTCACATTGGCATCGGGGCCGCCGACGTGGCCGCTCGGCGTGCCGAGGTGGAGGCGCTCATCAGCCTGCCAGAGTACCAGGCGGTGGAAGCCGCCACCACGGAGCGCGACTTCCAGGACCGCATCGGACGCTAATCGCGTCCCCGTATTCTGGTCAAGCTGCGCGAGGCCGGCGCAGTCGAAGCTGGCCTCGCCCACCGGCTGCGGCGGCCCGCCCGGGGGCGGTTCCCCTGCGAGCGAAAGGCTCCGCCAATCGGGGCTTCGCCTCATGCGTACCCACTTTGTCATTGCGAGCGTAGCGTGGCAATCTCGTCGTCGTAGCAACGGCGGTTCGCCGACGTGTGCACAACCTCATCGAGATTGCCGCGTCGCTGTGCTCCTCGCAATGACAGGTTAAAGTGGGTACGGATGAGGGGGCTTCGCAGGTTGCCGTCGGCACGGTTGATAGTATAATGAGCGCCGAACGTTTGGAGCGGTTCAAGCCTCCGAAACACCTGCATCGCCATACCATCCGGAACCACGCGGCGGTCGTTGGCTTCGCCCTGTGGATTCAACAGGGAGACTATCCCCATGAAGAACAAGGTTTATCTGGACTTCGATTCCGCCGTCGCCGATATGCAGGACGGCATGACTTTCATGTCGCCCGGGTTCGGCAACGTGGGGCTGGCCCGCAACCTGCTGGCCGCCGTACACCGCCTTGGGGTCAAGAATCTCACCGGGATATCGAACAACGCCGGCAGTATGGATGATAAGGTGGACGTGGGAACCCTCATCGAAGCCGGGCAGATCCAGAAGATGATCTGCGCTTTCACCGCGCCGACGCACCCGTCGCAGATCACCCCCTTTGTGCAGATGTACAACGATGACGAGCTGGATGCCGAACTGGTGCCCCAGGGGACGTTGGCCGAGCGGATGCGCGCCGCCGGCGCCGGCATCGGAGCCTTCTACACCCCCGCCAGCGTGGGCACCGAGCTGGCCGAGGGCAAGGAACACCGGGAGATTAACGGCCGCACCTACGTACTGGAATACCCGCTGCCGGCCGACTTCGCGCTCATTCGCGCCTACCGCGCGGATACTTTCGGCAACCTGCAATTCCGTCTTACCCAGCGGAATTTCAACCCCATCATGGCCATGGCGGCTGACATTACCGTCGTGGAGGTGGAAGACAGCATCGTCGAGCCGGGGGAAATCGATCCGGACTGCGTCCACGTCCCCGGCGTGTACGTTGACCGCCTGGTGAAAATCCCAGAGGATGGGAATTGGGACTAATCCAACCTCACCCACGAAGCACCACGCCAGAATTTTCACCCTCACCCCAATCCTCTCCCATCAAGGGAGAGGGGGATTGGACGGAAGGAGCGTAGCGTATGACTACCGCCGACAAGCCCCGCCTTTCGCGACAGACCATGTGCGACCGGTTGGCTATGGAGTTCCAGGACGGATGGATCGTGAACCTGGGGGTCGGGATGCCGACCCTGTGCTCCAACTACCTGGAGTGTGAACCGGACAAGGAGATCATCTTCCACTCCGAGAACGGCGTCATCGGGTTCGGTCCCCTGGCCCCGGCCGGCGAAGAGGACCGGCACCTGGTCAACGCCGGCGGACAGAACGTGGTCGCGCTGCCGGGCATGGCCATCGTGCACCACGCCGATTCCTTCGGCCTGATCCGGAAGGGGATGGTGGACGTAACCGTCATGGGCGCCTACGAAGTCTCGGAGAACGGCGATTTCGCCAACTGGAGGATTCCGGTACGCAAGGGGGGCGGCATCGGCGGCGCGATGGACCTGGCGGCGTGCGCCAAGCGCGTGTTCATCGCCATGGAACACAACCAGCGCAACGGAGCGCCGCGGGTGCTCAAGCAATGCGCCCTGCCCATCACCGCGCCGGGAGCCGTCAAGCTGCTGGCCACCGACCTGGGGCTCTTCGAGATTACCGAAGACGGGTTCCTGCTGCGCGAGCACGCCCCGGGCTGGTCGCCGGAAGACATCCAGGAGCAGACCGAAGCCGAGTTGCTCATCGCGGACGACTTGCGGGAGATTCGCGTGCGACCGGAGTAGCGAATTCAGTCACCTGAGTAACGGCATGGGCGGCGCTGGATTAACCCGCGCCGCCCATTTTCAATGCCCATCCCCGGGGCGCCGTGTGATGTCGCTCGGACTATGCTACCCAAAAAAGCCCTGGCCGCCGTTGACGTGGATGGTCTGTCCGGTGATGAAGCCGCCATCGTCGGTGCAAAGGAAGGTTACCGTCGAAGCGATTTCGTCGGGTTTGCCCTGGCGACCCAGCGGGATACCACCGGCATCGGGGACGCGGCCGGCGTACCACTCAGGGTTGGCCCGACTGGTGTCGATGCTGCCCGGCGAAACGACGTTGACCCGGATGTTGTGCGGAGCGAATTCCGACGCCAGGCTGCGCGCCATGCCCACCATACCCATCTTGGCGGCTGAGACGTGGGCGCGGAGGGCGCTGCCCCGAAAGGCTCCGTCGCCGGTCAGGAACACGATGCGACCGAAGTTGTTGTCCACCATCTGCTCAATGACGCCTTTGACGGTGTAGAACGAGCCATCCAGAATCACGCCGCGCACGTATTCCCAATCCTCCACCGTAAGCTCTGTGAAGGGTTTGTGCGGACGGATGGCGGCGTTATTTACCAGGATGTCGATGCGCCCGAAAGCGGACATAGCCGCATCTATCATCGCGTCCACCTGGTCTTTCTGGGACACATCGGCCAGCACCGGCAGGGCCTTCACGCCCAGCTCCTCCACCGCGGCGGCGGTCGCCTCGGCCTCATCGCGATTGCTGCGGGCGTTGACCACGATGTTGGCGCCCTCGGCGGCCATCATCAAGGCGGTAGCCCGGCCAATGTTGCGACCAGAGCCGGTAATCAGAGCCACTCTTCCGTCCAGTTTGCCCATGGGTATGGCCTCCAGCAATGCTATCGGGTTCTGTTTTGTTGGCGCATTATAGCGCACCGGCGGCGCCTGCCGATGGCCGGGCGTCCGGTATACTAAGCAACGTGACCAACGCAATGTTATTAAATCTGGCGCGCCGCATCCCCGGATCTCGAGCGATCCCGCTGGGGTTTGCATTGGTATCACTGGTGGCGATGTTGGCCTGTGGCGGCAGCCCTGCCACCCCCACTCCGGACGTGCAGGCCATCATCGACGAAGCCATGGCCAGGGTCATCGCCACGGAGCTGGCGCCGACGCCCACCGGAACGTCCGGCGGCGGGCCGGCTGACGAACCAGCCAGCGGCGAATCCGTAAGCACTCCGTCCCCGGCAGTCCCCCCGACATCGCCGGGAGGCACGGATTCCACTGCCGGTACCTCTCCGAACACTGCGATGCCGACGACGCCTCCCCAAACCCTCGCGCCGCCGGCTACGCCGCAAACCGAGCAGGCTACCGTAACGCCAGAGCCGACGCCGGCAACGCCAGCCGAGGATCTGTTGACTCTCCAGGAACTGCGGAACGGCCCCTACCTGGAACAGAGTGAGCCGCAGGCGGCGGCGGCCATCAGATTACTGGCGTGGGTGGCGGATGGCATCGGCCCGTCGGAGGCGGCGGGGGCGGAAGAATTGGTAAACTTGGGCGCGTTTTATCCGGACATATTGGAACGAGTTGTGCGCTTCAACTGGATCGCCGATGGCGTGACCGAATCTGAGCGGGAGGTAGTGGAGAATCTGCACGCCATCGCGCAACAGGACGCGCCTGCTGCCAGTCAAATCGGTGGTATGCCGTTCCTGCGGGACCTGGAGCCACCCGACGAAGTTGCGATGCGCTCGTTGCGGCAACTGGCATTCGACAATCGGGAGGTATTGCGCTGGGTGTTGTCCCACGGAACGTTGCAGGACGGGATAACTGACGACTGGGCCAAAATCATCGCGGTAATCGGCGGCACGGCCCGGGTGAATTCCGCCCTGATCACCGCGCTACTGGACCCAAATCTGGTGGTCATCGAGGAGCGAATCGTCGAACTACCGAGGTCGGGCCCGGTGTACCTGGCCATCATCAGTACCGGGCCGGGCGCCCTCCGGAGTATGGACCTGCTGGAACATTCGGTGCGGCAGGTCGAGGAGTTCATGGCGCAACCGCTGCCCATCAATTTCGTGGCGGTGTTGTTTGAACACGCGGTATTCGGCGCATCTGCCGGCACAAATTTCGGCACCCACATCGCCATCCGACCCAAATTCGATGTCGACGACGGCAGCCAGGAAGCCGATGCCGCAGGGCATGTGATCGCCCACGAGGTGGCCCATTACTACTGGAGCGGCAACGCCGACTGGATTGACGAAGGCGCCTCGGACTTTCTGGCCTCCATTTCGGAGCTGGCCCGCCTCGGGAAGCCGGTGGGCGCGACCAACCAACCGTGCGCCGCCGCCCGTGATATCCAGTCGCTGGAAAGTTTGGGCCCGGCTCAGGGATCTGACGCGTTCCAATGCAACTACGCTTTGGGCGAGCGCATTTTCGTCGACATGTACCGCAACCTGGGGGAGACGGAGTTTAGGCAAGGATTCCGGGACCTGTACGCAGCGTCGGCAGTTGAGGACGGCGACGAGTCTGAACCCGGCACGCCGGTGGGCATCGGGCATCTGTCGGCGGCGTTTCGAACGGCCGGCGATTCGGGCGCGGTGGACCGCGTGGTGGGACGGTGGTACAACGGCAGCGTGGGTTACGACACCGCCCGTCGGGACACCCGGCCCGTGGACTCCAGGCTGCCTACCATCAACGGCTCCATCGACGCTGCATTTGTGTCGACGTCGAGCCAAGATGCGCCGGTGACCGAGTTTTCCGCATCGTCAGTCAACGATGTCGTCTGGCTGAACCTGGAATATTCGTACCAGTTGTCATCGGGCCGACGGGCGGTGCCCCTGGAAATTGTCGAGTACTATGAGGACGGTTTCGAGACCAGTCGCAGGAGCTGGACGCTATCAGCAGGATCCGATTACATCGGCGGCACCCAATCGCATTCCGTCGGGCCGTCGCCTCCGCAGCGCTGGGCGCCCGGGCGGTATTGGGTTTACGTATACGAAGGCGATCGGAAGTTGGCCGAGGTCGCGTTCCAGGTTACGCCGTAGCAGCGCCATGGGTCGTGTCATGGCAATCCTGGTGATAATGGGCCTTGCCGGCGCCCTGGCGTGTAACGGCGGGGACCCGGGCCTGGCCGGTACTCCGGCAACTCCCGAACCGGCGCCAACCCTGGCGACGGCGCCCCTCACCGTCCCCACCGTCCCCACCGAGCCCCCGCCGACCAGCACGCCTGCGTCTACGCCGGCCCCCAAACACACCGTACCGCCCACCGAGACACCCATTCCTACGCCGCCCGCTCCAAGCAGCACGCCGGCGCCTACTCAACGACCCCCTACCAACACCCCGATGCCTACCGTCATCCCGCCAACCCGTACTCCCAGTCCAACGGCGACGGCTACGGCCACACCACCGCCCACCCTGACACCGACGCCCGCGCCTACGCCAAAACCCACGGTGGGCCCAGGCAATGAACAGCGCAACATATTCCTGCCCCTGGCCGGCGAGGTTCAGCTCACAATCCAGCGTAGCACGCCCGGCGCAGCACGCAGCATGGATTTGCTGGAATACTCGGTGCGAACCATCGAGGAATTTATGGGCGAGGAGTTTCCGGTGCGATTTGCCGGCATATTATTCAAGGAATCATCGATAGAGGGTGCGGCTGGTGTGAATTTTGGGAACGTCATTACTCAGTTGCCTGAATATGATGTTGATGACGACAGCCCCAATGCAGACTTTCTTCTTGAACTCACAACCCACGAAATAGCACATTTCTATTGGGGCGGCGCTGAGGACTGGATTGATGAAGGAGCGGCGACCTTCATGGAGTTTATCGTCGAAAACGCCCGCACCGGCGCGCCGCTTATCGCCGACCGTTACCCCTGCGCCTATTTCGCTAACCTGGGGGAGCTTGACCGGGCAAATCCCAGGCATCCCTCGGTTGGCGGCGGCTGGGCTGAATTTAGATGCAACTACTCGTTGGGAGAGCGGCTTTTCCTGGACCTGTACCGCACGCTGGGGCGCGAACAGTTTCGGGAAGGTTTTCGAAACCTATATCTGGCAATAAAGAGCGGGAACGTGTACGGGGGTATTGAGGAAGTAAGGGCAGCGTTCAAGAAAGATGCTTCACCGGAAGTCGTAGCCGACGTAGATAGGGTAATCAATGCCTGGTATGACGGCCCCACACCGCGGGAGATGGAACCACCCGACACCGGTCCGGTGAACCCAAAACTGCTGAGCATTGACGGCCGCATTGATGCAGCAAGCATAGTATTAGACCCGGACAAGCCCTACCAATCCAGAACTAACCGTTTTTCAGCGCACGACGTGGAAAGCAACGTTTATCTGTGGCTGGATTGGACTTTCCCACTGACGAAAAACCCGAAAGAAATCAGGCTGGAGTACGTAGGATATTACGAAGACGGGTTCATGTTTGCACGACGGGTCGACAATTTTGCTTGGGATCCCGAATGGACTGGGGCCTGGTCTTGGGAGAACGTTGCGCCGCCAACGTACGGCAGTTGGGTGCCTGGACACTACCAGGTGTACGTGTACGACGGTGAGCGCAAAGTGGCCCAGGTGGATTTCGAGATCACGCCCTAAATTACCGTGCTCGGATAGCAATTGCTTCTCACGCGGGCGACCGTCGAGATCTTCACCCTCACCCCAACCCTCTCCCATCCAGGGAGAGGGGCAGTGTCACATCCTCGGGTTGCCAGTGGGTTTTCAGAGGGTATACAGGCGGTTGAGAGCTCCGTGGTCGGCCGGGTTCAGGCCACGACCGGCAAAGGCCGGATGGTCGGGGCTGTAGCGGTGGCAGCGGAAGGTGGCGTTGGTGTACTCCATACCGCCGGCTCCGCCGGCCGCCTCGCTGTAATGGAAGAACGGATTGATATACTCCCAGACCACCTCGCAGCGGGGAGTCACCTCAAACATCCTGCCCGGCGCTCCCTCGCAGATTAGCGTGTTGCCGTTGGGCAGACGCTCGGCGCTGCTGATGTTGTAGCTATAGAAGGAGATGGCCGGCGCGCCCTGGTATTCCCAGTGGATCTCGTTGGTGGCCGGGTCGATCTCGACGATGCGGGAATAGCTGGCCCCTCTCCGGTGGCCGCCGTTGTCGAAAATCAGGACGCGACCGTCGTCCAGCCAGGTGGGGTGATGCTGGTGGTAAATCTCGCCGGGTCCCCACTTCCACTTGAACGCTCCGGTGTTGCGGTCGACTATCCCCACGGTGCTGGTCAGGCGGTAGCTGACCAGTAAGTCGCCGTCGGCGGTAACGTTGATGGCGTTGCCGTGAGTCCATTCCCGCCGCGGTTCCAGGGGACAGATGACGTCCTCGTCCACGTCCAGGTGCTCCCAGGAACGCCACTCGGAAACGGTAACGCCGTCGGACGTTACTTCCCGCACGATGTCGCCCAGCATGCCCAACGCGAAGTCGACCTCGAATCCGCCCTGCACCTGCGCCTCCAGGCCGTCGGGCAACGGCTCCCACATCAACAGCAGCGTATTGCCGTTGGGCAGCCGTTCGTAGTCGTGGTGCAGCATGTTGTCCCGGTAGGCCCACACCAGGTTGCTGTCCCAGTCCAGTTCGATGACGCTGGCCGAAGAGCCGCCAACGGATTGTGCCCCGCCCGCGGTGGGCGGGAACGTCCGGCAGAGCAGGTTGCCGTTGTCCAGCAGGTAGGCGTAATGGATTCCCTCGTCGGAATGCCAGCGGTGGACCACGTTGCCGCGCATGTCAATCAGGTAGGCGTCGCGCCCGCCGCGGGTCGTGGAAAACAGGGTGTAGCCCGGATAGCAGGCCGTCGGCGTGTAGTGAATCAGACCTACCGGGTGATGAATCGACCAGCCCATGAGTGGCCCTCCGCAATGTCAGGATTGGGGCGATTATAGCAAGGTGGCCGGGCGTCCACGGCCCTATCCAGTATCCTGCTATACTGCGGCGATTTCGTTGCGCCTCATCCTCTGGCCCGTATTCCTGGCGTTGGCCCTGCTGGCGCTAGCGTGCCAGACTGAGGCGACGCCGCCCACTCCGACGCCGGCGGCGACCACACCGCCACCTACCGCCACCGCGCCACCATCGCCTACGGCAACGGTTCCACCGGCCACCGCCACGCCGATTCCTACGCCTACACCCACACCGCGCCCAACGGCCACCCCGGTTCCCACACCGACGCCCGTACCGAGTCCGTTGGCTAATCTGGGAGACGGCCCGCTGCTGGAAGAGTCGGATCCGGCGGCGGCCAGGGCAATCAAGGCGCTACCCTGGATTATGGACGAGCTGGAGCCTGCGGAGGGGGAGGATGTCGAACTGCTCATCGACTTTGCCCTGGCCCATCCTGACGTGTTCAGCATCCTGGTGAGCAGACCCTGGATCGACGATGGAATCAGCAACGAGGATTCCATAATTAACGATTTGGGGGAAGTGGCGAATTACTCGCCGGCAGGGGCGGTTGAGACCTTGCAGAGCGGTATCCTGGATACTACGGGCACAACCCGGTTCTTCCTTATCCGGCACTTGAGTATACTGGCGGAAGCCGACACGGAAGTTTTCAGGGTGGTTTTGCAACTGCCGTGGCTGCAAGATGGAATCGAGTCGCACCAGCAAACCATCATCCGAGACCTGTCCAGCATTGCGGAAGCACACCCTGATCACCTGGCCAGCGTCGCCGGACTGCCGACTCTGGCGGCGGGGGATTCGGAAACCGCGCAGATATTTACCGACCTCCGCCGGTTAGCCAGAAATGAAGAGCGCCTTTTCAGCCGGGCGATGCAGAATGAAACCTTCAGGTCGGCCCTTGCCCGAGACTCTGCCACCGTGGCGGGAAATATCGAAGCCATCGCGCGTTTCGTGGACACGCAACCGGAATTGTTCGAGATGGTTTGGACCCTACCCTGGCTGGCCGATGGCCTCGGACCCGGCGAGCGGGATGTTGTCGTTCAGATTGGGTCTTTGGCCGAACTCGTCCCGGAAAACGCCGGCGCAATCGTAGAACTGCTCAACGTAGCAGCCTTGGGGGCCAGTGAGCGGGCTATCGTCGCAGACCTGGAGCGGGTGGCAAAGGCGGACCCGGCCCTGGTTGACCTTCTTTTGGCGATGCCGTGGGTAAGCGATGGCCTAGAAGCCGACGATTTGTTCGTGGTTGCCCGCCTGGCAACCTTCGCAGAACTGGCGCCGGATCACGCCGTGCTAGTAGCGCAGCTACCCTTCCTGGAAACGGCGGAACCTGAGGATGGCGAATATCTAGCAACGCTGGAACAAATGGCGAGAACCAACTCAGCCGAGTTCAGAACCATAATGGACGATCCCCACGTAGAGCGGACGACCGAGCGGGACGTTGGCTACATCGAAAACCGCCTCTACCGGATACGGCGGTATCAGCAAGATGCCAGGTCCAGTACTACTGCTGAGCAGGTTTCCGATCTTGCCTTCCTGGAGACTCATGACGCTGTGGACGCGCTCGCCATACAATCAATGCGGCGGCTGGCCCGCAACGGCGAGCTGGCGCCCATCCTGGATCACCCGGCCCTGCAAGACGGCATCACCGACACCGAGGCCAAGATTGTAACCACGCTGCGGGGCGTGAACAAGTACAAACCTGAGCTGATCGACACGCTGCTCGATCCCGACCAGGTTCTAATCGAAGACCGGGTCATCCGGCTGCCCCGGTCCGGCGACGTGCTGCTCACCATCATTCGCACCCGCCCGGGGCGCGCAGAGTCCATGGACCTGCTGGAGCACGCGGTGCGAACGGTTGAAGAATTCAT
The DNA here is from genome assembly GCA_965220105.1 of Dehalococcoidia bacterium. Taxonomy (GTDB): domain Bacteria; phylum Chloroflexota; class Dehalococcoidia; order Lucifugimonadales; family UBA3495; genus Bin87. Next base: position 3,182,029 of record OZ244811.1, read on the forward strand.
GGACGTTCCAATGCCTACGAACTACATCGCTTACCTTTTTGAGGATGCAGTTGGTGACGTCGGCGGGAGAAACTTTGGCACTCACATCGCCTCCAAACCTGCTTATGACACCGCCGGGCATCAGCAGGTACGCAATGCAGGGAGGCACATTGCTCACGAAGTAGTGCATTATTATTGGAGAGGCGATGAAAACTGGATCGACGAAGGCGGCGCCGATCTCATGTCCATAGTATCCGAAAACGCCCGAGTTAGTAGCCCCATTGAACCTCGTAGAGACTCCTGCGAAGAATTCCAGAACATCCAGGAGTTGGTACGCTGGGAAGAAAAGGAAGACCCGGACGACGTTCATACTTGCAACTACCGGCTGTGCCAGCGCTTCTTTCTGGATATGTACCATACCATCGGTGAAGAAGTCTTCCGGCGCGGGATTCGCAACTACTATCTCGGTGAAGCGGAAGGGCTATCGGGCATCAAAGCCGCCTTCCAGAAAGACGCCACCACAAAGATTTTCAACGACGTGGATACGGTAATCGCCCGCTGGTACTACGGCACGGAACCCCGAAACACGGAGTGATGCGGCAGCCTTATGAGAGCGGGGTAGGCGTCTGTTATCCTGTGCGGCGTGTGGATTTTGCTGGCCATTGGCAGCGCCGCCTCCCTGGGTCTGGCGAACATTGCCCACAAACGCCTGCTGGACAATTACCTGCCGGGTGTGGGCGTGCTGGGCGCCGGCTCAATCCTGACCCGTCTGACCTGCGCCGTCATTGTGCTGGCAATCGTCGGGTGGCCAATCCAGGCGCCGACCTGGTCGGTGGTGGTCGGGCTGCTGTCGGGCGTGAGCCTGGGCGCCGGCCTGGCGTTGTTGTATCTGGGGCTGAAACTGGGCGAAGCGTCACGGGCGGTGGCCGTCAGCCAGACCTACCCCATCCTGGTGGTGCTGCTGGCGCTGGCGTTTCTGGGGGAGACGGTTTCGCCCGGCCAGTGGGCCGCCATTGCCCTGGTGATATGCGGGGCCGCCCTCATTTCGATTGAGGGTTTTGGACGCCGTCTGTTTCAGCTCACGCCGGGGCTTACTGCTCTCGTGGCCAGCTCGGTGGGCCTGGGAGTCGCCTTTTTCCTGGCCGATTTTGCCTTGCATGACCTGACACCCTGGGAGGTATTCGGCTTGCAGGAGTTGGGGATGGCGCCCGTGTTCGCCCTGTTCGGACGCCCGAGCAACTGGCGGCGACTGTTCCAGGGGTTGCGTTCGCCGGCCGGCTTCTGGACGTTTGTCGTCGGTGAGGGCATATTGCCCCAGCTGGCGATATTCCTGTTCATCCTGTCGTTCAGCTCCGGCCCGGTGTCACTGGCCGCCGCCGTGCTGGCCACCCGCCCGTTCTTCGTGTTCGTAGCCGGCACCCTGCTGAGCTGGCGCACCTTGCAGTTGCTCAACGAATCGCTGAGCCCGTCGGCCCTGGCCAGCAAGTCCGCCGGCATCGGGGCGATTGTAGCCGGCACGACGATGCTGGCGGTGATTTAACCGGGCAGTGGAGCTAGGCGGTGGACGTGGATTCAACGGTAGCGCTACGGTATTTTACCGTCCAGAAATGAACCGTGCCAACGCCGACAAAAATAGCCAGGCAGTACCAGATTGGTCCCCAGTCAACGTCGAAGAAGGCCTTAGCCACTACCACCGACGACAGGTAGATAAACGTCAGGGTTAAGGTGGTGCTGCGGGTCGTTACCAATATAACCATGGCGGGCAGCAGCACCAGCAGGATGGGGCCGGGCAGCACCGCGCTGGTAACCCCGGCGGCGGTGGCAGCGCCTCGTCCCCCCCGAAACTGCAACCACGCCGGCCAGATTTGCCCGGCTATCGTTGCTACGCCGGCCAGCATGCCCGGGCCCGAAAGAGCAGCCACGCCACCCAGGAATCCGGTGCCCGCTGACTCCACGTCCGGCGGTTTGAACAGGTAGGCCAGGGCGTTGAACGCGAGTACGGTCACCACGCCCTTGGCGATATCGGCCACACCGACCGAGATGCCCCAACTCCGGCCACAGATCCGGCTCACGTTGTGGGCGCCGGCGTTACCGTCGCCGGCGAACCGAATGTCGGTAAATCCCCCTGTAGCTCGCCGCACGGCGAGATACGCAGTGGGGACGCTACCCAACGCGTATCCGATAACCAACGCGGCGCCGGAAAGCAGCCAGAACATCGGTCAACTCGGTGGAGGCAAAGCCGGTCGGGAGTCTGCCTTATGCGGTGGCCACCCGGGGCTTTACCTGGGTACACCAGTGGCGGTACTTGGGATTATTGCCCACCACGATGTCGAAGTACATTCGCTGGATTTCGCCGGAGATGGGACCGGGCTGACCATCGCCGATGGGTCGGCAATCCAATTCCACCACCGGGGTCAGATGAGCGGCGGTGCCGCTGAGGAACACCTCATCCGCCAGGTAGAGCTCGCTGCGGTCGATGGTTCGCATGTCGATGTCCAAACCCATCTCGTTGCGGGCCAACTGCATCACGGTATCGCGTGTGATGCCCCCCAGCACGTTGTCTTCCAGCGGCGGGGTGTACAGCCGCCCTTTCTTCACCATAAAGATGTTCTCGCCCGAACCCTCGGAGACGTGGCCGTCCTGGTTGAGCAAAATGGCCTCGTCGAAACCGCTGAGGGTGGCTTCGGTCTTGGCGAGGATGCTGTTGACGTAGATGCCGCAAGCCTTGATGCGGGCGGGGATCATGGGGTCGTCCACCCGTCGCCACGACGACGTACAGCACCGCAACCGGTCGCTGCCCAGGTAGTTGCCGAACGGCACGGTGATGAGGGTGAAATCGGACGCCAGTTCCTGCAATTTCAGGTTGGCAACCAATTCCTCGCTCTTGTAGGCCAGCGGTCGGATGTAGATGTCGGTGTCATGGCCGTTGCGCTCCACCAGCTCAACAGTGATGTTGCAAAGGTCGTCGGCAGAATAGGGTATGTCCAGCATCAGGATGCGACATCCGTCCAGCAGTCGCTCGTAGTGCTCGCGCATGCGGAAGATGTTGATGGCTTCCTGCTCGACGTTCCAGTTGCCGCGGATGCCTTCAAATACGCCGGTGCCGTAATGGAGGGCGTGGGTCATTACGCTGACGTTGGCCTCTTTCAGCGGCACAAATTGCCCGCGGAAGAACACTTGAAGCTGATCGGTATTGACAGCAGCCTGGCCGTTGGTAGTCACGTAATGCCCCCTGTGCGTACAAAATTCTTCGCCATTATACCGTTCCCTCGCATGTGTTGCCAATTTGTGAACTAATCCCCGCAGGCGTAAGCGGCCCTCACCACCACTGGAAGCGTTCAGCAGGAGGCGCAATATCCCCGCGCGCGCTGGACGGATCCAAAAAATGTCCGAAAATTGTAGACGCAGAGTAACACGTGGAACCGCTCGCGTTTGCTATAAAAGGGCATCCCGAAAACGGACACGCGTGGCGCATCAACGGCGCCGGTACAGCGAGGAATACCAAATGCCAGAAGACCGCACCAATGACCTAGCCCAGAGACTGCGCCAGGCGGAGGAAGCCGCGAACTACATGGAGCGGCTGGAATCCCTGGCGTCCGAGGCGCCGGCCCTGCGGGAGCAGGTGGGCCTGTTGCAACGGATGCAGGAACGCGAAAAACACCGGCAGGACTCGATCGATCGGGCGCACATCGCCCTGTCTGCGGCAGCCCAGGCCCAGGAGAATCTCCCCAGCCTGATCGCTGACGCCGCCAACCTGGTGGACCAGCTGGCTCGCACGCTGCGTGAGGTGGATACCTTGCGGCGGGAAGCCACGGCCTGTCTTAGCATCGTCGACCGCATGGACTACGAGGACGAGCTTGACCAGGCATTGGAACGGGAAGACGAGGCGCTGGTCCAGCGCGACGCTCAATCCATCAGGATGATCGTGGCGTCACGCCACGGCAACACCCGCGTCCGCCAAATGATGGACGAATTGACACCAGGTTTCGAGGTGTTCGCCGGCTGCGACCTGGACGAGGCGCCCACGCGAAGGGAGCTTACCAACCTCATAATGGCCAAATTGGCTACGGAAGCCGAAAGCAACCGGGCGCAACAGCAACGCCGGATGCCGCCGCCACCCCCTCCGGTGTTCTCCCAGCCGGAACCGGCAGCGAGCGCCGGCGAGGTCGCCGAAGACCCACAATAACCGGAAAGGTCCAGACAGAAATTGGCACCGGCGGAAGGAATCGAACCCACACCTTCGGTTTTGGAGACCGATGCGCTACCACTACACCACGCCGGTGCGTGCCATTAATTCTAGCAACCAGCCGAACTTCCCGCAACCGCCGTTATTCCCGCGCTGAGCCCGGCCCGCTGCCATCCCAGAGGTGGGATACCTGCACGCCGGTCGGCGGCAAGCTGTGGCCCACCGGACGGTTGAGCCAGCCGGACCACAGGTAGACCACGACGAACAGGATCACCAGCGCGACGACCACGCTCAGCGCCAGGCATCCGTAGCGGGCCATCGCGGGTGATCAGGCGACCGGGCTAGGCCGGGATGATGGGCAGGCGCAGGCGGGAGGGATGCTCGGCGTTATGGCAGATCGTCTGCACTGCCGGTACGCTCTCTTTGGACGCCCAGGGGTCGTCGCCGGTGTTGAAGTTGCGGTCGAACCGGGGGAAGTTGCTGCTGCTCACGTCCAGGCGAATGCGATGCCCCGCCTTGAATACGTTGCTGGTCGCCACCAGGTCGATGGTGTACTCGTGGACGGCGCCGGGCGTCACGGGGCGCGACTGGTCGGTCCCGTCCCGGTAGCGCGCCCGAATGATGCCGTCGGTGAGGTTGCGCGCCGCGCCACATGGGTCGACGTCCACCAACTTGGCGGTGAAGTCGGTATCCGCGGCCGAGGTGGCGGCAAACAGCGTGAGGGTAACCGGGCCGGTCACTTCCACATCCGAGGCCAAGGGAGGCGTGGTGTAGCAGAGCACGTCGGCGCGGGCCTCCAGTTCCTGCTGGTCGTATGCGCCGCCCGGCACGAAGGAAGGGCCGCAACAGAGCGCCCCGCCCCGGGTGGGTACCGGATCCTGCGGGTTGTACAGGAACACGTCCGGAGACTCATTGCCGGGAGCATCGGCGGAAAGACTGCCATCCCCGGATGCGGTATTGGCTTTGCCGTCGCTATGCAAATAGTAGTCGGTGTACCTGGTTCGGGCCAGCGGCCATTCCTGCTCGTCCCGCCACCTGTTGTCCCCCATAACGAAGATGCGGACGGGGGAATCGGCGTCGGAGCCGTTTTGCTCGCCCTTGAGCCAATAATCGAACCAGCGCAACTGTACGCCGTCGGTATCGACGGCGGGGCCCGCTGCGGCAAGACCGAAGAAATAATCGCCCGACGTTTCTGCGAAGGCTCCATGATGCCAGGGACCCACGATGAGCCGTTGCCCGCTGCGGGCGGTGGCGTCCTCGGCCTGCTTCCGCATTCCGATGAAGTTGCGAAGCGTGCCCAGCAGGAATATGTCATGCCAACCGCCCATATGCAGGGCCGGCGTGGTGACGTGAGTGTAGTGGTCTTCGATGCGCCACCGCTTCCAATATTCATCGCTGGCGGAGTGGCGAATCCAGTCGTAGAAGTAACCGGCCAGTGGTTCCTTCAGGTGAGGGAGATCCACGATTGGCTGGTGGCGCATGGTGCAATCCAGCTGGTTGAACGCATCCAGCAGCGCGGCGCGGGTATCATCAGGCACGTCGTGGCGGCTGCTGATCGCGCCCAGGTTGGCCATGGTCAGTTGGCGCATTGTCCAGGACAACGCAAAACCCCAGGCCAACGCGCCCCCTTGATACGTCCAACCTTCATAGTAGTCGGAAGCGGTAATGCCGGGCGCGATGGTGGTCAGATTCGGCGGGTTGGTAATGGCACAGAGCCATTGGGTGGCGCCCACATAGGAGCGGCCAAACATGCCGGTCTTGCCATTGCTCCAGGGCTGGTCGGCGCACCACTGCACGGTATCGTAACCGTCGTCGGGCTCATCCAGGAACGGGTAGAATTCGCCCTCCGAGGTGTAGCGACCGCGGGTATCCTGAATCACCACGGCGTAGCCATGGGAGGCGGCGCGGATCACGTCCAGGCTGCCGGTGCGGCCATCGGATTTATCGTAGGGGGTTCGTTGCAGCAATACCGGCAACGGATCGGGGGTGTCCGGTCGGTACACGTCAGCATAAAGTGTGACGCCGTCGCGCATTTGAACCGGCAGGCCAAACTCGCTTCGGATCGCAGTATGGGGTCCCATCGTCTCTGGCATAACGTTCACCTCCCGGTTGGCCGCATTATACACCGGGGCGGCCCGGCTACGGCGTCGTGATACACTACCCACGACCAATTACTCGATGTTGTTCAGGAGGCAAATCTGATGGATGAAGCGGGCAAGATAGCATTGGTTCGCCGGTTGTCAGGCGAAATTCACCGACGTTTATCCGAGGGCCCGGCGGAAGCGCTGGACGGGCCTTCGGGGTGCTCGGAATGGGACGTGGGGACGGTCGCCGCCCATCTGGCCGGCGGAGCGTTGCGCCAGCGGGAGGCGTTGCTGCGGGGACTCGCCGGAGAGGGCGGCCCACCCGAGGGCGACGGCTCCCTGTCCACCGCCGATCAGGTTCAGCAGGCCAACGCTGTGAACAACGTCGAAATGCGACGGGAGTGGGGCGACGCGCTGCTGGATAACTTCCAGGACGGCTATCACGCCTTGGACGAGACGTTGCAGGGTTGGACTGACTGGTCCATCGGTTGCTGGCACCGGCGACGGGGCACGATATCGGCCAGCAGCTACGTGGACCTGCGGATCCAGGAGCTGGTCATCCACGACTGGGATATGCGTTCCGGGGGCGCCGGAGAGGGTGACCTGGACCCTGAGGGAGCCGTTGCCCTGCTGCCGGCCTCGGAGATGTGGTACCAGCTGTGCTTCCGGCCCACGGCGCCGTTGACCACGCCGGTCACGTATCGCATGAACATCGGGGGCGGAAGTCGCGCATCGCTGCAACACGATGTGGTGGTCACCGGCGATTCCTTCTCCATCGAACCATGTTCAGCAGACCGCCAGCCTGAATTGACCATCCACGCCGACGCGGGCGATTACCTGCTGTGCCTCTACAACCGGGTGGACTGGAACGTGGCCAAACGGGCCGGACGAATCCGAGTTTCTCAAACCGCTGACACCATTGCTCACGTGGCGCTACGCAACCTGGGCCGGTGGTTCGGCGGATTGTAGTCACGGAAGGCATGGTTATGACAACCTACGACGAAACCGCCATTGCCACCGAGGTTCGGGTAATCGGCGCCCTGGCCAGGGGCCTGCACGAGTTTCTGTCCGGTCTGTCCGCCGATGACCTGCGCCGGCAATCGGCGTGCGACGCCTGGACGGTGCGTGACGTCGCCGGACACCTGGCCAACCGGGCGGAACGCCAAATAGCCAGCATGACCCGCGGCCGCGACGGCGATTCCGGTCCGCCGGTCGGGTTCAGCGCTCCGTCAGGAAACATGGCGATGTCTGCGGCCAATGCCGACGCCGACATCGCTTACGCCGAATCGATGGGCGATGACTTGCTACCCACCTACGAGCAGCACTACCGGGCGCTGCACGGCCTGCTGGCCGGGTTCAGCGGCGACGATTGGCGGTGCGACTGCTGGCATCCCCGTCGCGGCACCATGACGGCCCGGGAGTACGTGAGCCAGCGCATCCAGGAGCTGGCCGTGCACGACTGGGACATCCGCAGCGCTTTCGACGTGGACGCCGCCCTGCAAGTTGACGCCCGGCCCGTGCTGCTGGGTATGACGGCGCACTGGCTGCGCTCGGCCTACAATCCGGCCAATGATTCTCCCTCCGAACCGGTGCGCTATCGGTTCGATCTTTCCGATGCGCCGGCGCTGGACGTCGTGGTAGGCGCTGACGGCGCGGAGGTTGGCAGCAACCTGCACGCCGACGCTGCTGCGATGGACCTGCTGGTGTCGTGCGACTCCAACACCTACCTGCTGCTGGCCTACGGCCGCCTCGATCTTGATGCAGCCATCGCAGCCGGGAGATTCCAGGTCACTCAGGGCTCGGACGCGTTGCTGCGGCGTTTTGCGGCCTGGATGGTGGGATTCTGAAACGGCTCAATTCAATGCCGCCGATGGCGAAGGGCGAACCGGTCTAACACCTATCCCACCCGGCGGGCGACGAGGAGGCCGTCCTCCCGGCTGACCCGCATGGCGAAGTTGTAGCGGTCTACTTCGAGGGCCAGCGCGACGTCGCGGGGGTGGAACTGGTGTTGGTGGTCGTCGAAGAATTTTTGCGTAGCGCCGCCGGCCATTATCAACTTTCGCAGGGCTTCCGGGTCGGGGTTCCGGCCTTCCAGACGGTTGCGCAGGTACAGGGCGCAGTGCTCGTCTTCGTCGGAACGGTCAACACCCTGGTCGCCCATGGCCAATATGGTCACCCTTTCCGGTTGCGGGTCTTCGGACAGCAGGGCTCGAACGGTGGCGCCGGCTACCACGAAGGACGTGACGTAAATCGGATCGCAGCCGGCGGCGCCGGCTGCGGCGGTTCCAACAGTGCCGGCGCGGGTGGACTGGACGACGCTCTTACCGGCGAAATCCACGGATGATGCCTCGTAGGGTGAGTTGCCATAGTCGAAGCCGTCGGGCCGGCTGCCGCCCACTTCGCCCATGAGAACATCGGCGATGGCGGGATTGCTCGCTCGGATCGCCAACGCTTCCTCCACCTCCGCTACCAGGGTGATGCGTTCTGCTCCCCGGTCAAAGGCGATGGCCGCCGTGGTGAAAGCGCGGAATACGTCAATGACCAGGGCCGCGCCCCGGGCTTCCCGGGCGTCCCGGGAGAGGCTTCCGATGTGGATTTGCATTTGTATCAGCTCGCAAAGTTATTGGAGATTTGTCACCCACACCCCAGCCCTCTCCCACCGAGGGAGAGGGGGTTTGATGGGGTTCGGCGGCGGCGGGGTTAGCCGGCTTTCACCAGTTTTTGCAGGGACCGAACCTCGCGGGGCGGGTCGAGGTGCTGGCCGGTGTGGGTCCAGGACACCTCGGCAACGTAGATATTGCCAGCGGAATCCAGGCACACGCCGTGGGGCGCGATGAACTGACCGGCGGCCTCGCCTTCCGGCCCATCGCCCACCCGGGCTTGCAGCCTGCCCTCGGTGTCGTAAACGCTGACCCGCGGGCCCAGACCGCTGGCCTGGGAGTTGGGTCCAATGGCCGAGCCCAACTCACCGAGATACACCAGACCCGCGTCCTGGTCGATGTACAGGCCGCAAGGGCGGGCCATGTCCGTCCATTGGGTCAGGAAGGTACCGTTGGAATCGAACACCTGCACGCGGTGGTTTTCCCGGTCGGCCAGGTAGACACGCCCGTTGCTGTCGGTACCGATGTTGTGGGCGATATTGAACTGGCCGGGGCCGGTGCCCGATTCACCCCAGGAGAATTGCAGCCGGCCGTCGGGGCTGTACTTGTGGATGCGCGCGTTGCCGTAGCCATCCGACACGAAGAAGTCGCCGTTGCGGGGGTCGATGGCGACGTGGGTACAACGATTGAACGGGTCGCCGGACATGAACCCGGCGGGATGCCCGCTGGTGCCCAGAGTCAGCAGCACGTCACCGTCCAGGGTGCACTTGCGGACGGTGTGGTCGCCGTCGTCGGTGCAAAACATGGCGCTGTCGGGAGACATGGTGATGCCGTGAGCCCGGGGGAAAACTCCCTCGCCCCAGGACTTGATGAAGTTACCGTTCTTGTCGAAGACCACCATCGGATGCTCGCCCCGGTTGAAGGCGTAGACGTTATCGTCATCGTCGCAGCCGACGGCAGCCACCTCCCGGAAGGCGTATCCGGCGGGCAATTGGCCCCAGCCTTCCTGAACCTCGTAAGTGAATTGACCTTCTCCGATAGTTACCATGGGTGTACCTCCTGGATTGTCGATGCCGAATTGACGGTAGTGTAACGACAGGATTGTAGCCCATTCTCCCGTCGAAAATGCGGGGGTGAGTTCAACGCTCACCCCCGTGTTGCGGTGCGACAGTTGGCCGGAGATTATTCCGCCGCGTCGTTAGCGCGATTGCGGGCGCGCCCAGGCCTCCAGCGGAACCGGGCGGCAATGCCGGGCAGGATCAACCCGGCGACCAGCAGCAGGCTGGGATCGACGCCGTTGGGCGCCGGCGCCAGGGTGCAGGATGCTCCGCCCGATGGGTCGGTGTTTTGCTGCGGGGCGGGCGCTGGCTGCTGTTGCACAGGTTGCTGCTGGGCCGCGACCGGCGCCGATGCGGGTGCGCCTTGCGGAACATAGGGCTGGGCCTGGAACGCCGGAATGGGCTGCTGGCGCTGTTCGTTACCGTTGGCGCCGGGGGTCACCCTGACCTGGACGTCGCGGGTAATGTGATAGAGGTTATCTTCGCCGGCGTAACGCCACTCGATGCGTCCGGCGATGCGGAAAGGACCAGTTTGGTTGGGGTAGGCAGTGATCTGAATCAGCTCCTGCTGTGCGGTGTATACGTCATAAACCGCGTTGCAGACTCCGCTGCACCGTTCGGCGAATCCCTCGCCGTCCACCTCCCAGCCGGAGGGTATTTCCAACAGGAGCCGCACCGTCATATTGGGCTTATTGAGAGCGTTGGTAACGGACAGGCTCAACTGCGCCTCGTCGTCTACCGAGATATTGGTATGGCTGCTGTGCAGGTCGATGCAAGGTGAGCCGGGGCCGCAATTGATGAACGGAGTGGTACCCGAATATGGCTGGGCCGGCTGTTGGGGCACGGGGGTAGGCAGGGGGGTGTAAGTGGGCTGGGCCGCCTCCGTTGGCAACGGAGTGTAAGTCGGCTGGGGGGTGTAGGTCGGCAGCGGCGTGTCCGTTGCCAGCGGCTCCGGAGTTGCCGTCGGCGCCACCGTCGGAACCGGAGTCTCGGTCGCCTCCTGCGCGTATACCGTTTCCAGCGTACCCGAAACTAACGCGGCGGCCACCAGGATGGCGATGGCGGCCAATAGGGCCAGAGTGCCTCTGACTGTATTCATGAATTTCATAAATATGTTTCCTCCTTTAGTTTGTTTCACCGGCGGTGCTGGCCGAAGCCTGCTGCGGGCCGGGCGGTCTGCCCCGGGCTGGCGACCGGTGCGGTCTTTGCAGCATCCTGAAACCGATGAGTATTACGGCTGCAATAACCGTGGTAAAGATTACAAAGCCGACCACTGCCAAAAAGACCATGTTTGACCCAAACCCCAGTCCCTGCACCGGAGATGGCTGCACCGGGGGTATCTGCGAGGTTGCGCCGCCGGCTATTGGCGTTGCTGTTGGGGTGGGTGTTGCAGTGGCCCTCGGGATTGGAGTGGCTGTCGGTCGCGAAGTCGCCATAGGCGCTACTTGCGGGGCGGCGTCAGACGGGGCTGTAACCAGTACCTTTGCCAACAAGTTAGCGCCCGCAGATTCTTCGGGCATTTCACCGTCGCCGGCTTCATCGCTATCTTCGGTAGTCCAAGTAACAGTAGCATTGAAATCGAAGATGCCGGTATTGTTCGGGGTCGCGTACAACTCAATGAATTCAAAGCTCCCGGCGTCAATTTGGTAAATCCGGTTGCACACTCCGCCGCTGCATCTGTCAGTCCCGAACCCCTCACCCCCTAGTTCCCACCCAGAGGGCACCCGGGCAACCAGAGTGGTAATGATTGGGGTCTCCCAGCCATTCAATATGGAGAGGCTGATGGTGGCGCGCTCGTTAACCCGCGTTTCGGTGTGACTGGTGTGCAGGTAAGCGCAAGGCTCCGCAAGCTCACATTCGATTTCCAGTGTCACCTCCACAGGCTCGTCAGCCGCGCCGTCATCTACGGCGAACCCCAATCTCTCGGAGTGGGTGCCGGCGTCAAGCTCAGCGACTGCCTCCGTTTGGAGGATTTTGGCATTCACCGTAGTTGAATCACCACCAGCCAGTATCCCGCTGGCCGGGTCGGTGGTCAGCCAGTCCCGGTCGGTATCGACCCGCCAGAGGCACGCCTCATTAGTCCATTCGTTTTTAAGGTGATCGGCTGCTCACTGGCGCTTTGCAGTAGTCCTTCAGGTTCAATACGGAACGACAACTCTTCCTCGTCGATTTCCAGGTGGCAGGGTAACGGATCTACGTCGATTCCAACCACCAACCCGTTGCTGGGCGAAACATTGCCGGAACCGAACCTGACGGTGGTTTCGTACGATTCCGGCCGAAGTAGAGAAGCAGCCTGCTGATCCACGATCACCTGCACATCCGTTTGACTGGCGCCATAGATCGTGCTCTCATCCTCGATAGCCAGCCACTCTGGCACGCCGTTGGCTTGCCAATGGTAGCATGGCGTGCCACCCCTGTTTTCGAGGACGTATTTTTGGTGCGTTGGAGAGAAATCCATTGAACCGGCTTTGCCCGAAATCCTGATAACCTGTCCTTCCGCAAAATAAAGCTCGCAAGGCGACGCATCTACCTCTAACCTCGCTTCGATTGCAGCGTCCATCGCACGGGTTTCGACCCATTGCAAGTGCACCACCGCGTCGTAGTCTCCCGGAGGCAGGTTGGCGACGCCGTCGTTGGCTGTGATCTTGATTCGTTCGGGTTGCTGCGGTGTAACGACGCCGCTGGTAGGCGAGACGCTCAACCAGGGACGACTACTCTGCGCAGTCCACTTGCAGGGCGCATCGCCGTGGTTGGAGAGGATGGCCACGCTGAATCCTGGCGGGACTTCACCGTGCAGGGTCCGGGCCTGATAGATGCCTTGGGAGACGTGCAGGTCGCAGGGAGTCCGCGCGTACACGATCACCTCTACTTTCCACGGGTATTTGCGTTCCCGACCCTGGGATGATTTCAGGACCACTTCCGCCTTGTGGACACCCCGGGGCAAATCCCGCGCCCGGTCGTTGATGCTCACCGTAATGAACGTGTCGTCGTCCCCCGCTATTTGGCCGCTGGTTCTGCTCAAATCGAGCCAATTCTGGTTGGTGGAAGCGCGCCAGTTGCAGGGTTGGTCGCCATACACGTTGGACAGGTAAATGTTGGCTTTGTACTTGGTTTCCAGATACAGCACGAAATCGGCGCCACCGGCTGGCCCCGAAAATTCGATAGGCTTGCGCAGGAGCATCAGGAAATGGCAACCCTCGTCCCCTTGAGCATACGAAGGCTGGCCATCCGTGAGGAACAACGCAGCCGCGACGATCCCCAACGAAGTCAGCGCCTGTAGAGCAAAACGGAAAACCATGGCTGCTCCATCCCGTGGCAATCGTGGAATCTAAGTGGCGTGGAACTCCCGCGCCTCTCCCCACTGCGTAACTGTTAGCCAACAACGGGCCCAATGTCAACCTGGAGGAGCGCTCGCCCAGGGCCTATAGATCGTCCCCTAATGTCATTGCGAGCGCAGCGCGGCAATCTCGTTGGCGTCCTTCGACAGGCTCAGGATGAGCGAGATTGCCACGTCGCTGCGCTCCTCGCAATGATATTGCATCAACGGATTCACTGGCTACAGTTGAAAGACTCTGGCGCTCGCCCACCCTATGCTATGATTGCGCCAGTTCTGGCGGCTGAAGCCGGATTTTCGGGAACGATTGCACAGAGAGGTAGGTTATGGCGGACCCCAGGCGCGATTTTGTGAAGTACACGTTCTATCGGGTGCAGCCCGAGTGGAGGCGTCTGGACGCCAACGAGCGGGAGGTCGGCAAGAACGAATTCGCCGCCGTGGCCGCCGAGTACGCCGACCGGGTGGCGCTCAATACCTACAGCCTGGTGGGGACGCGCGGCGATACCGACTTCATGCTGTGGGGCGTTTCTCCCGAGCTGGAGCCAATCAACGAGCTGGCGGCGCAATTCAACCAGACCCGGCTGGGCGGCTACCTGGAAACCCCCCATTCCTATCTGGCCATGACCCGCCGGTCACCCTACATCGACGACCACCGGCACGAAGGCCAGGAAGGCGTCGGTGATGCCGCGTCCATGCGTATCGTGGGGAGACGGTATCTGTTCATGTACCCCTTCTGGAAGACCAACGACTGGTACCAGCTTTCCAAAGAAGTGCGCCAGGAGATGATGAACGAGCACTTCGTCATCGGCCACAAATATCCCCAGGTGAAAATTTCCACGGCATACTCCTTCGGGCTGGACGATCCCGAGTTCGTACTGGGGTTTGAGACCGACGAGCCGGGAACCTTCCTGGACCTGGTTATGGAGCTGCGGGAATCCCAGGCCCGGCCCTACACGCTGAAAGACACGCCCATCTTCTCCTGCATCAACCGCCCCCTGCGCGACTGTCTGGACGACGCGGCGTAGTAAGACAGCATGAGCACGCCGCCACTGGCCGCGCCCGCCACGGCCACACCCACCGACGAAGATCTTCCCGTCCCGTTCGTGCTGGACATCCGATCCATCCTGGATCTCCTGCCCGACGACGATGCGCTGGACGACTGGTTCATACGTTTCACCGCCGAGAACGAGGACCTGGGCTACGAGTTTGAGATCGACGAAGAGGGCAAACTGCTGGCTATGGCGTCTGAAAGCTTGGATGGAGCCCACATATCAATGAACATTTTGGTCGACCTCTATCGGTGGGCAGAAGACGGACCGGGAGGAATGGCGGTTACGGGCAACGCTTTGATTCGCACTCTGGGCTGGGGCCGTCGCGCCCCAGACGAAGGCTGGATTGCTCCGGCACAGCTGGAGGAACTGCCACCCGCCGGCCAGCGCCCGCATGGAGCGCCGTTTACGCCCCGGTTCATCGTGGAAATCGTTTCGCCATCGAACCGGTTGTCCGACCAGCAAGCCAAGATGGAGATGTGGATATCGTCAGGCGCGGCACTGGGTTGGCTCATTGACCCCTTGCGACGCCAGGTGCACATCTACCGCGCAGACGACGAGCCGGAATTTCTGGACGATCCGGAAACCATCAGCGGCGATCCGGTGCTACCGGGGTTTGTGTTCGACGTGCGTCGGCGGATGTTCGACCTGGATCAGCCTTCGGGATAGCCCGGCGCCGTATGAAACGACTCGGCCCCGCTGCGCGGCGGGGCCCTTTAGTTGTTGGCTTGTTGTAAACGCTACCGCAGCGCCAGCATTCGCTCCAGGGCCACCACGGATTCTTGCTGCATCTGGTCTGGAACGGTGATGCGGTTCACCACCTCGCCGGCGACCAGGCCCTCCAGCGTCCACAGCAGGTAAGCAGGATGGATGCGGTACATGGTTGAGCAGGGGCAACTCACCGGATCCAGACAGAATACCGTCTTGTCGGGGTTGTTCTTGGCCAGACGGTTCACCAGGCTGATCTCGGTGCCCACGGCCCAGGCCGACCCCGCCGGCGCCTCGTTGATGGTCTTGCGGATAAACTCGGTGGAGCCGTTCAGGTCGGCGGCCTGCACCGTCTCCATCGTGCACTCAGGATGCACCAGCACCGTGATGTCCGGGTAGCGCTCGCGGGCGGACTCGATTTGTTTGACGGTAAAGCGGGTGTGGACGGAGCAATGGCCCTGCCACAGCACCATCTTGGCGACCCGCAGCTGCTCCGGTGTGTTACCGCCCATCGCTTTGAAGGGGTTCCAAACCACCATTTCGTCCAGGCCGATGCCGAGTTTGAGGGCGGTGTTGCGTCCCAGATGCTGGTCGGGCAGGAACAGCACCCGGTCGGCATCGCCGAAGGCCCACTCCAGTACGGCGGTGGCGTTGGACGAGGTGCATACGGCGCCGCCGTTACGCCCGCAAAGGGCCTTGATGGCCGCCACCGAGTTCATGTAAGTGACCGGCAGGATGCCGCCGTGGTCGCCGAGGACGTCCTGCAGGTCTTCCCAGCCGTCTTCCACGTCCTGGATGGGCGCCATGTCGGCCATGGAGCAACCGGCGGTGATATTGGGCAGAATAACCTGCTGGTGTTCCCCGGCCAGGATGCAGGCGGTTTCGGCCATGAAGTGCACGCCGCAGAAAACGATGAAATCGGCTTCGGAACGGGAGGCCGCCTCTTGGCTGAGCAGGAAGGAATCTCCCTGGAAGTCAGCGTATTTTATGATCTCTTCCCGCTGGTAATGATGACCGAGGACGGTGACTGATTTGCCGAGCTTTTGCCGGGCGACCACGATACGTTCGTCCAGCTCCTGGGGTGAACAGGCCAGGTATTCGCCCGGGATTTTTTGCCACCGAATGTTGATCGCCAACTCTTCTGCGAGGGACTTGGAGGGCAGTTCGTCCTCCGGCCGGCAGAAAGCGGCGTGTTCGATTTCGGTCAAAGGAATAGTGGGTTGCCGCGTTCGGGTAACCATCTAGGCGGCCTCCTTGTTCAAATGATGTGTTCCAAATTTCACAAATAATTTGTAACGGTCACGCGAACGACGGTGCCCGACACGACCGCGGTAACGGGTGAGCTACGTTCGGGGCTATGGGATCGAGCCGCCCAGCGACCAGGGGCTGGTGCGGTCGATGGAAACATTAACCAGTTGTCCGGCCAGGTCCGTCTCGCCACAGCGGTTTGCGCTGTCGTTGGCGACGTCAAAATAAACGAGCTTATTTCCGCGGGTGCGACCGGTCCAGCGTCCGCGCTTTCGGTTTTCCGCCAGCACTTGCACGGTTTGGCTCATGTAGGCAGCGTTGATGTCGGTGAGGATGCTCTCCTGCAACGATTCCAATTCCTTGAGACGCCGCCGTTTTGCTTCTTCGGGGACGTCATCCTCCATCGTGCGGGCGGCGATGGTGCCGGGGCGGGTTGAGTAGGCCGCGCCATGCACTTTGTCAAAGCGCAATTCATCGACCAACCGCAACGTGTTTTCGAACTGCGTTTCGGTCTCTCCAGGGAAACCCACAATGATGTCGGTACTGACGGTGACGTCCGGGATGGTGTCGCGAATCTCGCTGACAATGTACCGGTACTCGGCGGTGGTGTACGGTCGGCGCATCTGGTTCAGCACCTCATCATCGCCCGCCTGCACTGGCAGGTTGATGTGTTCGCAGACCTTGGGCAATTCGGCCACCGACTTGATGATGCGGCTGCTCATGTACGAAGGATGGGACGTCAGGAACCGGATCCGGTCGAGGTCGTCGATGTCATTCAGCCGAGTGAAAAGGTCGGCCAGATCATGACCGTCGTCCCGGTCGTGGCCATAGGCGTCTACGGTCTGTCCAAGGACGGTGACCTCGCGTACGCCTCGGGCGGTCAGCAGCTCGACTTCGTGGGCTATGTCCGCCACGGAGCGGCTCACCTGACGTCCCCGTCGGTAGGGGATGATGCAGAAGGAGCACATCAGGTCGCAGCCGTGGATGATGGGCACGTAGGTTGCCACGTCGGGTTGCCGAGGCGCCAGCGAGCCGACGCAACCCTGCCAATCAAGGCCCAACCTTTCACCCACCAGGTCCAGGAGCGGTTCAAACTCCTGGGGTCGCATGAATACGTCCACGTGGGGGAAACGGCGTTGCAAGTCCTCGGTGCGAGGGCCAACCATGCAGCCGGTGAGAGCAAGGACGGCGTCGGGCCGCTTTTTGCGTAGCGGTTGGGTGAGGTTGAGGGTGCCCGTCACCTTGTCCTCGGCGCTCTGGCGCACGACGCACGAGTTCAGCACTACTACGTCGGCGTCGGCGGGACGGTCAACGGGCGCAAGGCCCAATTGCTGCAACGCCGACCCCAAGCGTTCGGAGTCGGCGGTGTTCATCTGGCAACCGATTGTCCAGATGTGATAGGTGTGCATCCGATAATGTCCGATTTACAGGGTGGGTGCGGCGGATGTTTCCATAAGGAATGGCGGAGGGAGTGGGATTCGAACCCACGATCCCAGTTTCCCAGGATAAGCGCTTAGCAGGCGCCCGCACTAGACCACTATGCGATCCCTCCCAACCCTGTAGGGTTATCCCGATTATAGCGGATTGTGAACTGGGATACAAACGGGCCGGCGACGCTTACGCATCTTACACATCGACACCGAGCAACCCCAACACGTGCGCTACGAACCGATGGACTGCCGGCCGATTGAGTTCTAGCTCGTAGTCTTCCAGGTCCCGATGGAAGAAATGGATGTGGAACCGTTCAGCAGCGATAAACCCTGCCGAGATGAACGGATCATCATATTCTTGCTCCAATGCGAACACCGCATTTTTCATTGCCCGGTGACTCCGATGTTGCCAACCCCGTCGTTGTGCAATAGCCGATACTACATGCGTGGCCGCCCCATACAGCTTTTCCGAACCCTGTAGGTCGTCGCCGGAGGCGAACTCCCGATCGGAAGCCGCCAGGAATTCCCGGGCAATCTCGGCATGTTCCTGCCAGCTCATTTCTTTCGTAGTCATCGCTTTCCCCGGACGACGCTCATGATCACTGGTTTTATGCTAGAACGATTAAACTGCGCGGTCAACGGTGCTCGTGTCACTTCCGCGTGAAAATAGGCGGCGAAAATACGTGCAAGAATACGGGAATCCGAGGTATTCAGAATTCCCTGATACGCGGCAGCACCTCGCGCCCGAACAGGCCGATGGAATCCATGACTTCTCCGTGAGACACTCCGGGCTGCTGGAATGCCAGGTCGACGACACCGACGCCGCAATGGTGGTGGTACTCGCGCAACTGCTCCACCACCGTGTCGGGGCTGCCCACGAAGTTCAGCATGAATCCGATCCCCCGGTTGGCGTTGGTCTGCGGGGGATTGGCCAACCCGATGCGGCCATCGTTTCGCACGGCCCAGGTTTCAGGGACCACCGGCCAGTTCGGTGGACCGGACTCATCTATTAATGCGCCGGCCGCTGTCTTCAAAATTCGGGCGCGGCGTTCTTCAGCCAGGGCATCCGTTTCGGCCAGGCAAATGCCGCCACGGTACGCTATTTGATCGGACGCAGGCTGCCAGCCGGCGGATTCGCAACTGTCCCGATACGCCCCGATAACTCGCCGCATATCCTCCGCCCGGTCGTAGGAAATGGCTACGCCCAAACGGTTGGCGGCGGCATATTTGACCGTGGGTTCGCTTCTGGTGGCCACGAATATGGGAAGCGATGTTCCCTGGATGGGCCGGGGCCAGACGGCTATGGTGTCGTAATGGTAATGCTCGCCGTGCCAGGCGAAGGGTTCAGGAGCGCTCAACGCATGCCGAACGATGTCTATTCCCTCCAACAACCTGGAACGGGCTTCGTCCCGATCCACGCCGTGCACCGCGTCCTCGTTGGGCGTACCCCGCATGAACGCCACCACCAGGCGACCGCCGGTCAGGTTGTCCAGCATCCCGATTTCTTCGGCGGTGCGTACCGGATTGTTGATGGGGAGGAGTGGACCAAGCATGGCAATCCTGGCGACCCGACAACGTTGGGCGACCGTGGCCGCCATCACGGCGGGGCTGGGAGTAAGGCGAGTGCCCGAATAGTGATGCTCCGAAACACTGATCCAGTCGAAGCCCACCGATTCGGCCAGCTCGCACTCTGCCAACCCTTCCTGATAGGAACGCTCTGAAGCTGCCGGGTCAACGTACGCTGGCGCCACCGGCCAGTCGCCCGGCAACGAATGACGCTCGGCGTAGCCCATGCACCCGAAGTATGAAGCTTTCAACAGTGGTTTCCCCGGTTGCAGCACCGGCCGGATTACGGTCTATTGATCACCCGGCAGGTCGTGATTGAACATCCAGTTGATGCCAAACTTGTCCGTGCAGGCGGCGAAGTAAGCGCCCCAGAACATGTCCGCCGGCGGCATGGTAACGGTGCCCCCCTCCGACATGCCATTTAACAGGCGGTCGGTCTCTTCACGGCTGTCGGTAGCGACGCTGATGGAGAAATTGTTGCCTGAATTACTGGGCGGCCCAAACGCTGACGTGGTGTCGCTGCCCATCAACACGCCGGAACCGATGGAGAGCGAAACGTGCATGACCCGATCTCGCTCGTCCTCCGGAATGGCCATATCGGGCGGGCCGTCCCCGAAGGTTGCCAACCATGCAAACTCGCCACCGAAAACGGACCGATAGAACTCGAAGGCGGCGCGGCAATCGCCATTGAAGTTGAGATAGGTATTGATTTCCATGTTGTGCATCTCTTGGTCGCCGGCGTTGGTGAGAATGTAGCGGCCGGCGCAGGACGATATGCTAGACATGCCAGTCAAACGCAGTCAACGGCCTACCAGTCATCAAATATCACCCGGCGCCGGCGTCTTCGTTGTCCAGCAGTGCCAGCAATCGGGCGACGAATTGGTGGACGACCGGGCGGTCCGCTTCCCTTTCGTAATCCTCCAGATGGTCGTGAAAGAAATTCTCATGGAACCGCTCGGCGGCGATAAAGCCGGCGCCAATAAAATGGTTATCGTACTCCCGGGCCAAGTCGGTCACAGCGTTTTTCATGGCCCGGTGACTTTTGTATCGCCAGCCGCGCTGCTGGCACAAGGCGATTATGGACTGGGTGGCGGCGCCGTAGAGCTTTTCCGAGCCTTGCAGATGGTCGCCAGCGGCAAACTCCCGGTCGGAGGCGGTCAGAAAGTCGCGCGCGGTTTGAGCGTGCTCCCCGGCGATCATTTCTTTGGTGGTCATGGGTATATCCCTTTCATCCGGCGTTGGCGTCTTCACTATCCAGGAGCGTCAGCATATGGGTGACGAAATGATGCACTGCAGGGCAGTTTGCCTCAACAGTGTAATCCTCCAGATTGTCGTGGGAAAAATTCTCATGGAACCGTTCGGCAGTAGCAAAACCGGCGGTGATGAAGGGGTCGGCATATTCTTGGGACAGGTTGGTTACTGCTTGTTGCATGGCCCGGTGACTTTTGTATCGCCAGCCGCGCTGCTGGCATATGGCGATTATGGACTGGGTGGCGGCGCCGTAGAGCTTTTCCGAGCCTTGCAGATGGTCGCCAGCGGCAAACTCCCGGTCGGAGGCGGTCAGAAAGTCGCGCGCGGTTTGGGCGTGCTCCCCGGCGATCATTTCTTTGGTGGTCATGGTGGTTCCTAGTCAGGCAGGCTTGAAGTTACATTATGCCAGACGTGGAAGTACAGATGACGGCAATGATTAATTTATTGGATGGCTGGGTTGTAAGTATCCGGCGGTGTTACACCCCGGAATATGGAGTATTGCGAGATAACCACATCCTCGCCGCCAAGTTTGCCCCACACCATGATCGAATAGACGCCATCGCCGTGCCGGTTCAAGATTTGGCTGATGTCCGCCTTTACCAAGAGGGTGGTGCCGGTAGCCGTCCATTCTGATGCAGTAATCCAAGGCACAGTAATAGATTGAGATTGCAAGCGCTGGCTCGCGTTGTAAGCCTGTTGCCAGGCTTGATGAGCCTCGCTGGGGGAGCGAGGAGCCCGGGCGTCCGTCGCAACATCGTATGGGCTGGGGCAAGGATCGTTGGTTGTAGTGAATGTGCCCGTAGGCCAGTAATAGCCGCCGGTCAACGGTTCCCGCAATCCGGCCACCTGACGTCCGCTGTCGTAGCAGTAGGTTCGTGCAACTTGGCCCTGTACCAGTGTATGCGGCAGAGGGTCATAGTAAATCTGTACGCCCAAGTCCTGCCTTTGGCTGAACCGCACGCCGTTTCGCGCCTTGCCCGACAGCGACAAGACGCCGTTAGCAATGGCTGACAACCCATCATATTCAACGTAGTCGCCCTCAAAATGCTGATATATTGCCGTATTGTAGCGATCCCAAGCTAGACCGACATTGACCTTTTTGTGCTGCGGGTCAAGGATATTTCGGCGGTGGCCAGGACTGTTCATCCATCCCGCCATCGCCTCGCGGATTTTCTGCTCGATGCTGCCAATAGCCCGGAAGCCATCCGATGCGGCAATGCAGTAATCCGAGCCACTCCCATTTTCGCCGTTGGACTGGTAGCCGCCGGCCAGGCTGTAGCGCATATAGGGTTTCAGGCCGTGGATTCCCCAATGGGATGAAAAGCAGTTTTCCAGCCCGGATTCGGCGTGGAGTTGCGCCGCGATATTATCGCCCAGTGTAACGGGACTCACTCCCGCCTTTTTCCGCTCAGAGTTGACGAGTTCCAACATGAACCGCTTTTCGGTGATATGCCGGAGGTCCGGCGAAGGAACTGGCGCCGGCGTGAAGGCAGGTACTGCGGTTGCGGCAGGCGTTGGTGTGAATGTTGGAGCCAGAGTGTCGGCCTGTGTCGGCTGCATCACTCGTGTATGTGTAGATGTTGGCTGGGGTGCCGGTAACGTTGCCAATGTGCTTGTGCCGGATTTTATTGCCTCCGGCGTAAGAGTAGCAGGAGCAAGCGCACTAATCACGCCATTCTGCCTGACGTCACCACTGACGGTGTCGCTGCTCTGATTTAGCCACCAGAACACACCACCTGCCACTGTCAAAATAGCCAGTACGACGACCATGAAAATCACCGACTTGCTTCCGTTCCGACGCGTCCGGGCGCCACCCCGTCGCCCGGCACGACTTTCCAATCGTGCTATCGTTTCTATTGGTACAAAGCCGGGTCCGGAACTGCCGGGAGGGATTGCAATTTCCTCCCGTCTAGGTGTTCTGAAAACCTTGTTGCAACTTCGGCAACGTCATAGCATTTCCCGGTGTCGGCCGCGTCTGATCCGAATGCGTGGGCTATTACAGTGTGGACATAGACCCGCATCCTCGTAATGTTCACCACCGTTCGGCATATCTGATCTCCCGCCCTACTCCTCATCCGGGTGGGTGGTTATGAAGCGACCAGCCCTGGCTGGATCGACATGGGGCGCGCGGACCTCCACGCCGGCCTGCTCTTCCTGCAAACGCACCGTGATGCTGCTGTCCATCTCCGCCCAGCCCCGGTTCATGGACTGCATGGCAATCTGCTCGGCCAAGGTGGACATGGGCATGGGGACGTCATACTCCCGTGCCAGTTCAGTGGCCAGCGATATGTCCTTGAACGCCAGATTCAGGGCGAAACTGGCCGGCTCAAACTCCCCTCGGAACATGGTTCGCACCAATCCTTCGTGCAGCACCCGCATCCGTCCCAGGGACCCGCGCCGAATGCATTCCCACAATGCCTCCGGTTCCACGCCGGCCTTGACGCCCAGGGTCAACCCTTCAGCGATGGCCTGGCGCACGCTGTGGCCGATCATGTTGTGCACCAGCTTGGCCACGCTCCCTGCTCCGATCTCTCCCGCGTAGAACACCTTGTCGCCAAAGGAATCCAGCACCGGCTTCACCCGCTCGAACACCTCCCGGTCACCGCCCACCATCACCGCCAGGTTCCCCGACGCCGCACCGGTCTTCCCACCGCTCACCGGAGCGTCCAGCACGAAGGCGCCCTTGGCTCGAAACTGGGGCTCGATCTCCCGGATCAGCGTCGGTCGGCTGGATGACAGGTCGATGTAGACGCTGCCCTCCCGGATGCCTTCCAGCACGCCCGACGCGCCCAACGACACTGACTCCACCTCGTAGGGGCCGGGCAACGACGTGAAGGTGATGTCGCTGGCCTCGGCCACCTCGGCGGGGGTGTTGGCCAGGCGTGCGCCGCCTTCCAGCAGGGGCCGGGCAGCCTCTTCGCGCAGGTCGTAGACGACCATCGGGTAGCCGGCACGCTGGATGTTGGCTGACATCCCGCCGCCCATGTTGCCCAGTCCAATGAATCCTACCGTTTCCATGCTACGTATTTGCTCCATTTCGAAGTGTGGTAGCGCGAGTATACACCACGAGGTCTGATTGCCTCAGGACGATTGCAAAGTCAGGGAGGGGAGTTTATAAAGACCGGGAAGTGAGCGTTGGGAGTGTGTGGATATGGAGGCGGCGGAATCTCTGTTCAAGTGCTTGGAGCAGGTGCCGGATCCCAGGAGAGCCGGGGGAGTCCGGCATCCCTTTCAAGCTATCCTGCGCTTGACCCTGCTGAGCTTGGTCTGTGGCCAGACCACCATGGCCCACATCGCCCTCTTCGCCAGGTTGCACTGGCCGGCGCTGCAGGAGCCTCTGGGGTTTGTTCGGGACCAGCCCCCTCACGCCACCACCATCTCGCGCACCCTGTCGGGGGTCTCGCATGAGCAATTGGAGGGCGCCCTGACTGGCTGGGTGGCTCAGGTGGTGGCGGACCAGGAGCTGAATGCCTCGGTGGACGGCAAGTGGGCCAAGCAGTCCAGGGACGCCAACGGGAATCCCCTGGTGATGGTGAACGTGCTGGCCCATGACCTGAAGTTGTGTCTGGCCCAGTGGCCGGCATCGGAAAAGCGTTACGAACCCAAGGTGTTGCAGGAGCAACTGGGGCAATTGTTCCAGCGCTATCCCGGCCTGGGGCTGCTGACCATGGACGCCCTCTATATGGACGCCCTCTATGCGGAGCGGAACCTGTGCCAGGCCATCGTCAGCCAGGGACGGGACTACCTGGTGCGAATCAAGGGGAACCAGCCTGCGGTGCTGGCCGCATTGGCCGACGGGTTTGCCGCAGAGGAGTTGGGGGAGCCGCCGGCAGCGACCCTGGAAAAAAGCGGGCGTGATCGAGAGGCGGCGGATCTGGACTGATAACGCACTGGCCGACTATATCCGGGATGAGCTGGGGTTTCCCGGGGTGCGGCAGGGGGCGATGGTGGAGAAGGAGACCGTGGCTATCGCCACCGGGGAGGTGGGCCGGGAGCGCTGGTATCTGCTGACCAGCCTGAGTTCCTTTGGGTGCGGTCCGCGACTGGGTGCGGTCCGCGACAATTGCTCAAGCTGTTCCGCAACCACTGGAGCGTTGAGAACAGCCTGCATCACGTGAAGGACCGCAGTTGGGACGAGGACGTGCCCACGCTGCGCCGTCCCGGGCTGGGCGAGGTATACGCCACCTTGCTCAACACCGGGCTGAACGCCCTGCGCCTGGAAGGATGGTTTCCTCCCTCAATGTCCATGCCCCTGCGAGCCAAGAGCTGTGTCTTCCGCCCAACGCAGACCATCGACCGCCTCTATGGACGAGCTCCCTGACTTTGCAATCGTCCTGGTGATTGCCTCAGGATGATTGCAAAGTCCCTGGACACCCGCTCATGGTGAGCTTGTCGAACCATCGGCGACCATCTTTCGACAGGCTCAGGACGAGCGGGTAGAGTCAACCCCCGTAACTTTGCAATCGTCCTGCTGATTGCCTCAGGGCAATCACGTTCTGATGGTAGAGTAGATGGGGCAAAGGATGAGAATGACGGAAAGGTGGGGGAGCGATGGGGAATTGGGAAGGTGCAACCATCATGGACTACTTTGAAAGCCTGGATGACCCCCGGGTGGACCGGGGCAAGCGGCATAAATTGGTGGACCTCATCGCCATAGCCATCAGTGCCGTCCTCTGCGGCGCTGATTCGTGGGTCTACGTGGAGATGTTCGGCAAGAGCAAGTCCGTCTCACGACACCTTCGGCGACGTCTTCTCCCGGTTGGACGCGGAACAGTTCCAGGAGTGCTTTACAGGAGTGCTTTATGGGATGGACGCAGGCGGTGGCCGACCTGCTGCCTGGGGAGGTGATGGCTATCGATGGCAAAACAGTGCGCCGTTCTCACGATGGCGCAGCGGGACGGCGTGCCATCCACCTGGTCAGCGCCTGGGCCTCGGCCAACACCCTGACCCTGGGACAGGTGAAGACGGAGGAGAAGTCCAACGAAATCACTGCCATACCCCGGCTGCTGGCGATGCTGGAACTGACCGGGTGCATCGTTACCATCGATGCCATGGGGTGCCAGGCCATGGGGTGCCAGGCCATGGGGTGCCAGGCCATGGGGTGCCAGGCCATGGGGTGCCAGGCCATGGGGCGCCAGGCCATGGGGCGCCAGGCCATGGGGCGCCAGGCCATGGGGCGCCAGGCCATGGGGCGCCAGGCCATGGGGCGCCAGGCCATGGGGCGCCAGGCCATGGGGTGCCAGGCCATGGGGTGCCAGCAGGAGATCGCCCAGGGGATTCTGGACCGGGAGGCGGACTATGTGCTGGCGGTGAAGGAGAACCAGGGCCAACTGCACGAGGATGTGAAGGACCTGTTCGAGGGAGGGGATGAGTTTGCCTACCAAGGGTTACCCCACGAATACGCCACTACTCTGGACAAGGGACATGGCCGGGTGGAACGGCGGGAGTGCTGGGTGATTAGCGACCCTTTGAGTTTGGAGTACCTCAGCACTGGGAAGGACTGGCCCAGCTTGCGGTCTGTGGTCAAGGTGGCCAGCCAGCGTCACACGGCGGAGGGAACCACAGTGCAGCCCCGGTACTACATCAGCAGTCTGGAGGCCCCGGCGGAACGGCTGCTAGGGGTGGTCCGTACCCACTGGAGCATTGAGAATTCGTTGCATTGGAGTCTGGATGTGACCTTTGGCGAAGACCGGTGCCGGATCCGAAAGGATCACGCTCCGCAGAACATGGCGACGCTGCGGCAGGTTTCGCATAATCTGCTCAAGAACGAAACGAGCCTGAAGGTGGGCATCCAGGGGAAACGCCTCCAAGCCGGCTGGAAGGAGGACTACCTGCTGAAAGTCCTACGCAGCTAAAACGCGATTGCCCTGCTGATTGCCTGTAACAGTTCAGAGTTGCGGGGAAATGAGCAGTTGACGGCGGGCGGCGAGCGGATTTGACCCTGGGCGCGCCAGGCGCCGAAGATGGATGCCAGCGTCATCTTGCTCTGTGTGCCCTGCTCCGAGCGGGTGCCCCCGCTGACCTTGCGACTGACCACCAGATGGCGCAGGCTGCGCTCGGCGGCGTTTTTGTCCGGTGGCGCCGCCGGTTCGGCCACGAAGACGAAGAGTTCCTTGATGTGGTTCTCCATGCGTCGACACAGCCTGGCCTGGACGGCCAGCGGGTCATTCCGGAAGGGACGGCAGAGTGCCAGCAGGCGTCTTTCCAGGGCCAGTTGGGCGCTGCGGCGTCGCTTGGTCTGGGGATGGGTGAAAGCTTTGGCCCGGTCGTAAATCCCGTGGACGGCGTCAGACCACTGGGACAGTGATTCATCCTCGGGGTAGAGGGATTGCAGGTCATGGATGTCCCGCAGCAGGTGGGCCCAGCAGCGTTGTTTGGGGCCATCATAATGGTGGTAGGCAGCGTAGCAATCGCTGACCAATACTCCGGAGAAAGCATCGCTCAGGGCTTCATCCACCACCGTCTTGCCCCGGCCCCGCCGCAGGAAGTAGCGTTCGGTGGGGGTGCTGAAAGTCCACACGTAGCCGTTGGCCCCGACGATGGCGCCCGCGCTGACGCGCCGTTGCTGTACGGTATCCAGATACCGCTGGATGGTGCGGAAGGGCATTCGCGCTTCTTCCCGTAGCGTGGCGACCAGGCTGAGCACGTTGACGCCGCGGCGCTGCCGTCCCAAAACCACACCGTCCAGTCCCGCCGGGGGCGTGCAGCGGCGCCGGCACGCCGGGCAAGTCCGAGCCGGGCAAGTCCGAGCAATGTAGACGTGCTCGGTGACCCGTACCGGAGCCACCGGCAACTCGATGACTTCCCGAGTGCGCTGAGTCCAGCCCCCAGTCAGGTGAGTCCCGCAATCGGGACCGTTCTCCATCACGTGCTCCACCCGCACGTGCTCCACCCGCTGGGTGGGCGTCATGCGCCGGCGGGCAAAGCCGTGGCGTCGCTGCTTGCGGGGCTGCTGCTTCACCGGCGGCTGGCCGCCCGATTTCGCCTTCAGGCCGGGCATCCGGGGCGGGCCGCCCGGTTTCGCCTGGCCTTCCAGTTCGGCAATCCGCCGCTCCAACCGCTCAATCACCCGCTGCTGTTCCAGAACGGTGGCCTGCAGTTGGGCAATGCTGGCGATGAGGACAGCGCGGTCGACGGTGGTGAGGTCAACTTCAGTATCCATGCCCTGTATATGACATAACCACCGCCACCCGTGCCAGCGTTCGGCAACCCGCCTTCGGCCAATTCAACCCACCAACTCTGAACAGTTACGATTGCCTGCCAGCGCTTGCCGGGCCCAGAAGCAGGTGCTAAACTTTTGCATCATTTTTTGATTTTGTACGCAGTATTTAGTGGTCATCATTTCCGACAAACCCATAAGCGGCGTTTTTGTTGCCAGTGCCGCAGCAAATCAACGTAGCGCTTTGCAGGCGGTGCGTCGGCTGGCCGATGAAGCCCGGATATCGGCGTATCTGGTTGGCGGGCCCGTCCGGGACTTCCTGCTGGGTGCGCCCGTTAAGGACCTGGACATCACCGTGGTCGGAGATGCACCGGCATTGGCGCTACGCCTGGCGGAAACCCTGCGAGGTCGGATCACCGTGCATCGCCGCTTTGGGACAGCCACCGTTACAACCACCGACCTCACCGTTGACCTGGTGACTGCCCGCCGGGAGTCTTACCCGACGCCGGGCGCGCTGCCGGTGGTTCGGGCAGGGTCTCTTGCCGATGATCTGGCCCGGCGGGATTTCACCGTCAACGCCATGGCTATCGGCATCACCGATGGAACCGACGTTGTTATAGACCCCCACGACGGCCGGGACGACCTGGCTGCCGGCATCATCCGCGCCCTGCATACGGACAGCTTCCACGATGACCCCACGCGAATTCTCCGTGCGGTTCGGTACGAGCAGAGGTTCGGGTTCTGCATGGACGATGCGACCCTGGACGGCCTGCGATCTGCGCTGGCGGCTGGCCGGATCGGGTTGCTCTCCGGTGACCGTGTGCGCCACGAACTGGACCGCATTCTGCAAGAAAATGCGCCGCTCCCGGTCTTTCGCCGGGCCGACTCGCTGGGCATCCTGTCGGCCATCCACCCATCCCTCAGAACCGATCACCTGGCCCAGATGGCTGGCTGGCTGGCAGGTCCGCTGGCCTGGCTGGCGGCGTTGGTGTGGTCGTTGAATGCTGCCGAAGGAGCAGCATTGTCGGCACGCCTGGATGCGCCGTCGGATTGGGCCAGAGTCATCGACGATGCGACGAATTTTGCCGACCGGCTTACCGTATTGGATCGACCCGAACTGGCGCCGTCGGGAGTTTGCGCTCAGCTGGACGGGGTATCATCCGACGTGTTGTCCGCCGGAACCGCGTTGGCGACTCCGGTGGCCGCAGACCGCATCCGCCGGTACCTGGCTGAATGGTGGAAGATTGCGCCGTTGCTGCGCGGTTCCGACCTGTTGGCCCTGGGCGTGCCCCCGGGACCGGCAGTGGGTGAAGCGCTCCGCGCATTGCGTCGAGCCCGCCTGGATGGAGAGGTCATCAGCCGTTCGGGCGAGGAAGCAATGGCCCGCCGGTGGGTCGCAGAATCAGACTAATCTAACTTGAACAATCGTTGTTGGGAGGTAGTGCAGTGGTAACCGTATTCCAGGTGTCCGGCCCGGCTTACTGTGTGGTGTGCAACGGAGAGCTCGAAGGGCCGCATCGGTCAACCTGTCAGATGTGCGGCGGTCCGTTCCATCAACCCTGGTCGCCCGATAGCGACGCACCCCGTTGCGGCAGGGCGGCCAGCCACGACGAAACGCTGGCGGTGGTTTTCCTCTGCCGGGATTGCTACGACAACCGGCGCCCACCCACATAGGAGCGATTTGCGCTATGAAAGCCATTTATATCGAAGCCCACGGTGACGTCGACGTTCTGCAATACGGCGACCGACCCGATCCCACTCCCGGCGCCGGTGACGTGGTCGTGCGCGTGCAGGCCAGCGCGTTGAATCGCCTCGACATCTTCACCCGCCAGGGGCAGCGGGGGCTGGAGCGCGAATTCCCGCCGCCGTTGATTCTTGGTGGCGACACCGCCGGGGAGGTGGTGGCAACCGGTTCCGACGTGAGCACGTTGGCGGTTGGCGACCGGGTGGTGGTGAACCCCCGCCTGGCCTGCGGCGTTTGCCAATGGTGCGGTTCGGGTCAGGACGACCTTTGCCGTCGCAGTCGGTTCCTGGGCACCGCCCGGGACGGCAGCTACGCCGAGCTGGTGGCCGTGCCCGAGGTGAACGCCTACCAACTGGACGATTCGGTATCCTTCGAGGCCGCCGCCGCCGTTCCGACCACTTACCTGCCGGTCTGGAACATGGCCGTCCGTCGGGCCGCGCTGCAACCCTGGGAAACCGCCCTGGTGTTTTCCGCTTCAGCCGGCGTGGGCGCGGCGGCGATTCAGGTGTTCAAGAACGTGGTGGGCGCTACGGTTATCGCCACCACCAGCACTCCGGAGAAGGCCGAACTGGCCCGCAACCTGGGAGCCGACCACGTTATCAACTACAACGAAGAGGATATCACCCAGCGGGTGCGCGAGATCACGGGTGGAGCGGGCGTCGATCTGCTGGTCGACCACGTTGGGGCGGATGTCTGGGCCCATGGCTTCAGGTCGCTGCGACCGGGAGGGCGATACTGCATCTGCGGCGCCACCAGTGGTCTGCGCGCCGAGTTGCACCTCGGCCTGCTGTTCAGCCGCCAGATCGAGATCTACGGCGGTTACATGGGTTCGCGCGAGGATATGCGGCAGATAGTGTCCAGCCTGAATCGGGGGGTGGTACAGCCCGCCATCCACCAGGTCTACCCGCTGGCGCAGGCCGCCGATGCCCACCAAGCCATGGAAGCCACCAACTTCTTCGGGAAGCTGTTGCTGAGGCCATGAGGCTCCCCTCACCCCCAGCCCCTCTCCCGGAGGAGAGGGGGCTCTCCATCAGCGAACCTTGGTCGATCTGACTTCGGAGACCTTCATACAATCGTCGGTCGTCCCCGGGCCAAGTTTGCCAAGTCGTCGCGCTCCGCACCATAACAGGTTAGGCATAAACCACTGAGGGGATCAGAGCTTTCCATGAGTTATGCCCGCTCCCTCTCTCACCGGGAGAGGGCCGGACTCCCTCACCACGCCGCGCGCCAGGTCCGGAGTGGCGCCGATCACCCGTTACGCGGTCGCCATTACTTCGATCAGCTCCGGATGCAGGGCGTTTTCCTGCTTGCCGATACCGGTGTAGCGCAGGCGCGCCACGTACTGCTTGACGTAGTCCGTTCGCAATCGGTTGACCGATTCCATTCCCTGCTTCATCTGGGAAACCGAGCCACCGGCGATGATGGCCATGGCTTCCCAAAGTACCGGGTCTTTCAGCTCGCCGGCCATGTCCTTTTCGATGGAGCCGAGGATTCGCCGCAGGGAAGTCGCAAAATCCGCCCCCTGCAACGCCACCGAGAACTTCAGGAACCCCTGCCCGTAGGCCAAATGGCGGGCCTTGTCCTGTAGACACAGGCTGAAGATCTTGCGGTCTACTGCGTTGGTGGCGTAATGCGCGCCGAACCGATAGAGCAGCATGGTCAGCACGCCGCGGGCCAGGTACAGTGTCACGGCGGTTTCCGGCCAGCCGGCCCTGGTTTCTATCATGCGTCGGCTGACCATCCCCACGGATTCCAGCCCCAGTGAGCCGCCATTGGACAGGGCGCGGTGACGCATTACCTCGTGGTGGCGGCCAGAATCAAACTCCTCCGTTGCCAGGAACATCTTGGGCTCGATGTAGGCGTAGTTCATCCGATGGAGCCAATTCCCGATGGTGTCCTGTTCGGCGATGGCGTGGTGGGCCAGTTCGGTGCAAAACTGGCGCCAGGCCAACTCCAGGTCTTCGGGCATGGGTTCCAGCGCGTCCCAGGGAATGTCCTGCATGGCAACCCAACGGCGCTGGATGGCCTCCTCGTAGAGCCAGGCGGCGTTATCCGACCACAGCTCCTCCTTGCGGTTGACCGAATAGTTGTCCAGACGAGGCAGACCGGGAGTGGCGAAGGAGCCGCGAGGCATCCGGGTCATCTCCCGACTTTCATCCGGGATTTCGCCGTAAACACCGATGTTGATGGCGTCGATGGTCAACCCGTGGGGCGTCAGCGGCGCACGTACACCCCACTGTCGCGTATCTCGCATCCAGGTGAACCGGTCCGCCGGGTCTTGCGGAGTTTCGGCGACGGTTTCTGCAACCGTGGTCGAATCGGTTTCAACGGCAGCATCACCCTGGTCGCCAACGGTCTGCTGGACGCGCTCAGCAGCGGAGGAACGGTAGTGGCCGGTGGGGTTGCTGTCGTCAACGGGTGTGTCGGGAGCCAGGGAACCGTCGGAGTTTTGAGCATCGCTCGGGGTGGTCATGTTTCCTCACGGACGCTGCGTTTCTACGTTAGCAGTACGGCCCGCCTGCGTAATGTCAGGCGGGCCGCGGTGATGTCGGTTCAGGTGAGCCCGGGTTAGGGAGCTGCCTGGTACGCCTCCAGCAGAGCCGGGTTGACGCGGCCATTTTCGATCCGGTCGTCAAATCCGCAGGACTTGAGACGCTGGAAATATTCCTTGACCTGGCGCTGGCGGATGGCGGCCAGAATCTTCTGACCCTCATCGGCTTGGTCGGCGCCGCCGCCCAGCAGGATTGCCAGGGACTCGGCGGTCAGGTTGGCGCCCCGGGCCGCCGGGTTCTCACCGCCGTTCCCGGTGGCCTGGCGGTCTTCCGCTTCGTCCAGATAGGCATGGATTTCTTCCCGACGCTCGGGGGTGCATTCGTTCATGTAGCGGGCATGGAGCACGCCGAACGCGACGTGGCGCGCTTCATCCTGTGCGGCGCGGCGATAGATGGCCTTTTCCGCATCGTTGTAAGCCATCAGCTCGCCCAGCCGGAACAGGGTCAGCACGTTGCCCTCGCCGACGATGTGCAGCCGGCTGGACATTTCGGTGAACTCGCGGGCATTGTCAGTGCTGCCACCGGTAACGTCGCTCACCGAGTCGATCATCCGCATCAGGCCGCCACCGTTGGCCAGCGCCCTCTTGCGGAATACCTCCATGTGCCGCGACTCATCCATCACCTGGGTCAGCAGGAACATTCGCACTTCGTGATAGTCGGGCGACATCTGGGCGATGAACCGGCCCGGCACGTCCGCCGCCACAAACTCAACCTGGGCGAAGAAGGTGGCGAGTTGGCACTGCGCTGCTTCCACGTCGTCGGGCAGGGGACGCAGCGACTCCCAGGGGATATCGGTGGCCGAAGACCACTGCCGGGAAACGGCTTCCTGGTAGAGCTTGGTCAGGTTATAACCCCATACTTCCTTTTTGTCCCGGAAGGTGTAGGCGGTGTACTGGGGAACGCCAGCCCGGGGCAGGGCGCCGCGAGCCCGCTGAGTGAAATTGACGGATTCGTCGAGCACGCCGGGGGTGTTTTCCGCCAGGGTGGGATCGTTGGCCAACTCATCAACAGCGCCCGGGATTTGTTCCTTGAGTTGTTGTAACCAGGACAGGTCAAAACCTTCCTTAACAGCTTGTTCCATCTCAGCGGTCGAACGGTCCTGCAAAGTAGCCATAGTCGCTCCTGAGGGTTATGCCGGATACTCTTGAGCAGGCAATAGGGCCGAACTGAGCCGGCACAAATCGCCATTTACGTAACAGTAGTGACCGCAGGGTATCGCAATCCCTGATGCAACGTCAAGCCAACGAACCGTCTCACGGGCGCCGGGTTCAATCCGCCATTACGAGCTTAGCGTGTCGATCTTGTTTGGGCGGCGAGGCTTCGCCCAACGCGGGTGCGTTTCGCCGACGGGATTGCCACGTCGCTATGCTCCTCGCAATGACAGGAGGCCGGTCCCCTGGCATTGCGGTGGCCCGAGGTGATTCAGTTCCGCAACCCCGGCATGCCAATGCGGCGCTCGGTTCCGTTGACCAGGCGGCGGATATTATCCCGATGCTGCCACACGATGACGGCGCCGCCGACGAAGGCGT
This sequence comes from Dehalococcoidia bacterium, assembly GCA_965220105.1. GTDB lineage: Bacteria > Chloroflexota > Dehalococcoidia > Lucifugimonadales > UBA3495 > Bin87. The sequence goes on from OZ244811.1 coordinate 3,215,506, forward strand.
ACACGGTGTAGACCTGGTGGTGCCCCCACCAAAGCGTTAGGACCAGGCTCAAAACCGCGATAAACAGGGTGCCGATCATGCTGCCCAACGAGAGATAACGGCTGGATAGCGTTACCACGGTAAATAAAACAGCTCCCGCCAGCGCCACCCAAGGCGCCATTACGGATAAACCACCCAGTCCCGGCAGGATCCCCCGCCCGCCGCGGAACCCCAGAAATACCGGCCAGTTGTGGCCGCACAATGCCGCCAGTCCAGCGACGACTTCCGGCGTGCCGGCTCCTATGGCATAGCGGGCCAGCAGGACGGCAAGTATGCCTTTGCTGCAATCCAGCACGAACACTGCCGCCGCCGCTTTGCCGCCAGCGGTTCGCAGGATGTTGGACATTCCGGTGCGACCGCTGCCGAATTCACGGATGTCCTCGCCACGGGTAAAGACCAGGAGCATGTAACCCCAGGATACCGACCCGATGAGGTAGGCAACCAGGCACAGCGCAGCGTACCGTCCAGCCAGCGACACCTGAGGAGCCAGTTGCCATAAGGCGAGACCTGCGCCAAAGAGTATCGGCACCGCAATCAGCGAAGCCAGGGCCCCGATGGTCAGACGTTGCAGTACGGGTGTGGTCACGGGTCAGCGCGAGCGGCCGCGTACCGGCGCCCGGCGACTGCGTTCTTCGCGCTCGCGGCGGAACACCAACCGCAGGTGTGTGCGGTGGAACTCAAACCGCTCCCGGATTTGATTCTCCAGGTAGCGTTCGTAGGAGAAGTGGAGCAGCTTGGGGTCGTTGACGCTGAAAACGAAGGTGGGTGGGTTGACCCCCACCTGCCGCACCCGTCGTATACGCAGGCGGTTGCGGAGATTGCCTCCCCTGGATGGTGGCGAGTGGGTGGACACGGCGTCGGCCAACAGGTATTGAAGCTGGCGGAAGGGGACCCGCTTCTGTCGCTCCAGCCACAATGACAGGGTGGCGTCCAACAGTTCATCAATTCCTTCGCCCGTCAGCGCTGAGGTGAAGCAAACGGGGACGTACGGCATGAAGTGCAGGCGTTCTCGCACCCGGTGCAGGCTGCGTTCCATGCGGTATCGGTTCCGGTTCACCAGGTCCCATTTGTTGACCACCACGATGAGACCTCGGTTGGTATCCCAGGCCAGGCCGGCGATGTGAGCGTCTTGGGCGGTGGCCAGTTCGGTGGCGTCGGTGATCAGCAGGGTGATATCGCTGCGATTCACGGCGTTGACCGCCCGCAGCACGCTGTACCGCTCGATGCCGCGCTGCACCTGGCCGGGGCGTCGGATGCCGGCGGTATCCACCAGCGTGATGGTGTGGCCCCGATAGGAGATGGGAGTGTCCAGCGCGTCGCGGGTGGTCCCTGCGACGGGACTGACGATACTGCGTTCCTCGCCGAGAATGACATTGGTGAGCAGTGACTTGCCGACATTGGTGCGCCCGACAATAGACAGACGCAGCTCGGTGGCCGGGGGACTCAGCTCTTCTTCAGGGCCACCAGTGTCATCGAAGTCCTCCCAGTCGTCGGCGAAGTTGACTGCATCAGGATTGTCGTCGTCCCATTGGTCAGCCAACTCCCGCGTGGGCAACAGTTCGACCAGCCGCTCCAGCAGGTCGTAAATGCCGTAGTTATGATAAGCGGAGACGAAGGCAGTATCCTCAATACCCAACTGGTAGAACTCGGAGGCGGCCAGCTCCCGATTGTCGTTGTCCACTTTGTTGACCGCCAGCATTACCGGTTTGTCGGTTCGCCGGAGGCGTTGCGCCACGGCCTGGTCGGTGGCGGTGAGGCCTTGCACGGCGTCAGTGAGAAAGACTATGACGTCGGCGGCGCCCATGGCCATATCCGCCTGTTGCTGAACCCGCTGCGGAATGTGCCCTTCGGGGTCGTCTTCCAGACCGCCGGTGTCCACCAGCAGGAAATTCCGGCCTTTCCAGGATGCGCTGGAAATCAGACGGTCGCGGGTGGTGCCGGCGACTTCCGACACGATGGCATGACGTCGGGAAAGTATGCGGTTGAACAGCGACGACTTGCCCACGTTGGGCCGGCCAATAATGGCGACCATGGGCGTGGTATCGACCACTGGTACTCGTTCAGCCGACCCAGCGAACAGTTCAACCTCCGGGTCGATGGGCTCCGGCACAGGCTCGATGGTCGCCTCGGTGGAGTCGATTCGCTCAACCGCCGGGTCGATGGGTTCCGCCGGCGGGTAGACTGATGCCGGCTCCGGAGCGATCGACCCGGGGGTCGGGGCTACGCTCGCTTCGGTGAGGTCTAATTGCTCCGCTCCGGAGTCGTTGGGGGTTATCTCATGCTCTGACAAAATACCTGCTTCTTACCTGCCCGACCTTCAGGCCAGCAGGAATTCCAGCACCGCTTTTTGGGCGTGGAGACGATTGTGGGCCTGCTGGTAGGCCACTGATTGAGGGTGTTCCAGCATCCCCTCCGGCACTTCCTCGCCATAGTGGGCCGGCATATCGTGCATGAAACAGGCGTTGGGGGCGGCCTGCTTCATCAGCGCGTCATCGACCGTGTAACCCTGGAAGGAGCGGATACGCGCTGCGGCCTCAGCCTCGTCGCCCATACTGGTCCAGACGTCGGTGTAAACAACGTTGGCGTCAATGACCGCATCCGACGGGCGCACCAGCGGATGGACGGTGGGTCTGGGGCCGTCGTCCAGCCGGTTTCCCCGGGAACTGGCGGCGTCGAGGGTCGCTTCCTCCAACTGGTAGCCATGGGGGGAGGCGATGGCGAAGTTCATGCCGACGGCGGTGGCGCCCAGGCACAGGCTGCGGGCCACGTTGTTGCCGTCGCCGATGTAGGCCAGGTTCAACCCGTCGGTAGCGCCGTGTGTTTCGGCAATGGTCAGCAGATCCGCCATGGTCTGGCACGGGTGTTCCCAATCTGACAGGGCGTTGATAACGGGAATACTTCCGTACTTGGCCAGTCCCTCCAGCGAGCTGTGCGAATTGACCCGGGCTATGATGCAGTCCACGTAACCGCTGAGGACACGGGCCACGTCGGATACGGGTTCACGACGCCCCAATCCGACTTCGTCCTGCCCCAGATACATGCTGAAGCCGCCCAATTCGGCAATGCCCATCTGGAAGCTGACGCGGGTACGCAAGGACGGTTTCTCAAACAGGAGGGCGATCCGTTTACCGGCCAGCGGTTGCAAACTACCCGGCGCGGCATCTTTCATGTCGATGGCCCGCTGGATTATCTGGCGGGTTGCATCAGGCGAAAAATCGGTGATGGAAAGCAGGTGGCGTGGATCGGGCATGGGGTTTTTCAGCCTAGTTGGCGGTTAGTCGGCAGTGGCCTGCTCGGGTGTAAGCAAAACCTCTCCGGTGTCGTCAGCGTGCCGGTGGGACTGCACCAACCGCAACATATCTTTTAACTCTGCAATCTCGCCACGTGATTCGCCACGTAATTCTCCGATCTCGCTGCGTAATTCGCCACGGAGTTCCGCGATCTCGCCCCGTAATTCACCGATCTCACCCCGTATCCCCCTGATCTCGCCGCGAACGGCTCCGATCTCGCCTCTGCTTTGAATAACAGCAACAAGCAGGGCGACGAGCACCAGCCCGATAAATCCCAAGAATCCAAGTAATATTGCTTCGTTGGTGTCTATTATTCCCCCGCCCCATGCCATCGACCCAAACCATCGTCGCGGTTTGGCGGGTGTCGGCGTTGGTTGCTATGATAGCACAGCCCGATATTCATACCCTTCACCATTGGAGACTAACACTACAATGACCGAACAATCCAACGCTGCCGAGACGACTTTGACCCCAGGGCTGGTTGGCCGACGGGAGGTACTGGTCTGCGAACACAACGTTGCACCTCACGTGGCCAAGTTGAGCACGCCTTCCATGATTCGCGCCATGGAGCAGGCTTCGCAACGGGCAATACTGGACCGTTTACCGCAGGAACAGTCTACCGTCGGATTTGAGGTTAACGTGCGCCACGTGGCCGGCGCCGACATCGGCGCTACCGTCGTGGCGGTAGCGGAGTTGGAACGCGTCGACGGACGTTGGCTCTACTTCAAGGTCGAAGCCTTCGACGGAGACCGTACCATTGGAGTCGGCACCCACCGCCGGGCCATAATCACGTTGCCCGAAGACGCCACCAACCGGGGCGGCGGCAACGACAGCCACACCCACGAGTTGTAACGCCGTCGCGACCGCCGTCGCTCCACACGATTGGCAAAGCGGCGGCGGGCAAAAAAAGAAACCGGCGCTGGGGGTGGGTAGCGCCGGTTCCTCGGGAAAATCGCTGATTACGATCAGGACATTGGTTGATCCCTACAGGTTGAACTGCGGGTCCAGGTACGAATCGTCCTTTTCGTAGATTTGCAACCGGGAGCGCAGCGTGTCACAGACGATCAGGCGATTGTTGGCCCGGTCGAAGGTGCACGACATGGGCATGCGGAAGGTCCGCTGCTGCTGCTCCAGGTCAGGGACCCGGCGGCGCGCCTTCACCATGTCGGGGTTGGCGTTCAGCGACAGGTCGCCCCACTCCGACACTTCGGTGGCGTCCCCTTCCAGGTAGGCCAGCGGCCGGGCGTCGGCGTCGTAAATCACGACGCGCTCATTGAGCCAGTCGGCAACGTAGACGTCGCCGTCGTTGTCGATGTCGACGTCCAGCGGGTGATTCAGCTCGCCGGAGCGGCTGCCACGGGTCCCAAAGGTCGCCAGGTGGGTGCCACCAGCGGTGTACTTTTGCACCCGGTGGTTGCCCCAGTCGGCGATGTAAAGGTCGCCGCCGTTGTCGATGCCGATACCGGAAGGCATCTCCAGATCCTCGGGGCCGTGGCCCTTGGAGCCGAAGCCGCCCAGGAACTGGCCGTCCTTGCTGAACTTCTGAACCCGGCTGGTGCGCGCACAGACTACCCAGAGGTTGTCGTCGGCGTCGAAGGCCAGGCCGGCGGCTCCACTGAGCTGCCCTTCGCCTTCACCGGCCTCGCCCCACTGCTTCTGCACGTTGCCGTCAGCGTCGAACACGGTGATCTGATTCTTCCACTCGTCGGAAGCGTACACATTGCCGGCGGCATCGGTAGCGATTCCGGTAATCCACTCGAACAGGCCCCTCGAGTTGGACTGGTAAGCAGCGCCTTCCCGGCCGAATTCGCCCAGGAACTCCTCGCCGCCCTTGCCGTCGGTGTTGCCGATGGTGCACTTGGTGATACGCGCGCTGGGGTTCTGCTCACCGCCGCGGTTGGCGATATACATCACGCCGTCCGGCAAGGCTGCGACGCCCACCGGCTGGCTGAAGCCCATGCCCACCTGACCCTGGCGGCCAACGTTTTTAACGTACAGCCATGCCCGACCGCTTGCTACGGTATTCTGAGGCATAGTTAATCCTCCATTTGAAAGTCGTTGGTCAGAGTGGCGGCGCGGCACAAGGTCGTGCCGCCACTGCTATTTCTGAGTCTGAGGGTTTACTTCTTGATGAAGCCCAGCTTGGGGAAGGCGCCGTTGACGATGGGGTTGGCGTCCATGCCGAGCCAGTCCTCGACGATGCTGGTGTAAGCGCCGCGGAAATCGTAGTTGGGAACCAGGTCGCCCTGCTCCAGATCTTCGTTCCTGCGGGACGGATACTCGCCATAGAAGCCACCCTGGATGGGGTCGCCGATGACGAAGGCTGCGCCGGCTGCGCCGTGGTCGGTGCCGGAGCCGTTGTCACGGACGCGGCGACCGAACTCGGAGAACAGGTACATGACGATGTTCTCGCCGGTGTTGTGCTCCTTCATGTCCTGGAAGAAGGCGCTAACGCCCTCGGAGACTTCCTTCCACAACTGAGGGTGGGCCGCGGCCTCACCGGCATGAGTGTCGAAGCTGGCATGCTGGGTGTAGAAGATCTTGGTGCCCAGGTCGGCCATGTAAACCTGAGCGATGTCGCGCAGGTGATGGGCGATGGGGCTATTGGGATATTCCACATTGCTGGAGTACTGCTCCGGCGCGACCTTGACGATGTCGGCGCCAATCATGGCGTCGGTGCCGGTGGAACGCAGGTAGTCATTCACGAAGCTGCCCCCGATGGTGGGGGAGTACATCTTCGAGAAAAGGTCCAGCGCCTTGGAACGCTGGTCAACGTTCTCAATGCCGGTCAGCAGGCCATAGGTGCTCAGGTCGGCAATGGCTGCTACCGGGACGCCGGGGACGGCCAGCGCACGGGGCAGGCCGTGGCCAAAGTTGATGGCAGTCAGGACGTTCTCTTTGCCCGGGTCCATCTCGCGAGCGACGCGGCCGGCCCAGCCTTCGGTGCCGACTTTGTCCGGCTCGCAGGTGTGCCAGATGTCCATGCTGCGGAAGTGGGAGCGGGGGCTGTCGGCGTAGCCGATGCCGTGGATGATGGCAACCTTGCCCGCATCGAACATTTCCTTCATGGGGCCCATGGTGGGCGCCAGGCCCAACTCATCATTAATCGGGATGATGTTTTCCCGCTGGTAATGGATGGTCGGCCGGTTGTCGTAGTACGACGAATCGTTGTAGGGGATCACCGTGTTGAAATAGTCGTTGCCGCCGGTGAGCTGCAGGATCACGATGACCGGATCTTTCTTGGTGGAGGTCATTGCGTATGCTCCTTGTGTGTTGCCTGTGGTGAATGGGAGGCTTTGGGACGGAGCAGCGCCAGCCCTTTCGATTCGATCTAGCAGCGCCGCTCCGTCCGATGTGCCATCGGGTTTAGCCGAACTGGAATTCGGTAGTGGCGCTGATCAGGGCCATGGTCTCGCCAACACGGGTGGCGGTTCCAGCGTAGTCGGACCAGTCGACGTTCCCGCCGAGGCGGACGTGTTCGGCCAGTTGGCCCCGGGTCTCTTCGCTCAGTTCGACAAAGCCCATGTAATCCGTGCAGGCATTGAGCAGATGATCCGGGGTTTCGACGCCCTCATTCCGCATCCCGTCGATGATGTCGCGCATACCGGGCAGTTCAGGATTGGAAACACGGTCGGCCACGAAGTTGATGCGGGCCAGCAGCGCGCCGGAGTTAATCCACTCCAGACCGGTATGCCAACCTTCCACCGACGGCGGGTCCAGGATGGACTGGCCCATGTAGGTGGGCTCTTTGCCGATGTCGATGATCCCCGGATCCGGGTTCTCGAACAGACCCACCATGCGGAGGGTGCCGGCGACGACTTCGGCCGGGCTCTTGATCTTCTGGAAGCGGGCATCCTTGAACCACTCGGACAGGAGCATGTGGCGCAGGACGGCCTTGATGTCGAAGTTGGAGTCCTCGAACACCTGGCACATCTCGTCCAGCGCGTCCTCGTCACGGGCCGGTTCGATCGTCCAGGCGGGAACCTGGGGCTCGTCGGCGACGAAGAAGTTGTAGAGGTGGCGGCAGATGAAGCGGGAAGTGGCTGGCTGCTTCAGGATGATTTCGATGATGTCCTCACCGTTGAATTCACCAGTTTCGCCCAGGAAGGTCTTTTCGCCGTAGTCGTGGTCTTCCTCGCGATAGGAGAACTTCCACGGATAGCGGCCGTAGGGAGCCCGGGGCAACTTGGCCTGGATGGTCCAGCCGGTGAAAGCCCGCGAGCATTCGCGAACGTCGACTTCGGTGTAATTGGAGACGCCCAGGGAGAACAGTTCCAGGAGCTCGCGGCCCCAGTTCTCGTTGACGGCGTCCCGATGGTTCTCGTTGTTGTCCAGCCAGAAAATCATGGCCGGGTTCTTGGACAGCTCGACGAGCATGTCCCGGTAGTTGCCCATGCCGAATTCCCGCAGCATGTCGATCTGCTCCAGCAACTGGTCGCAGTTGTCGACCTTGGAGTTGCCGGTAGCGAAGACGTGGTGCCAGAACAGGGACATCTTCTCATGCAGGGGCCGGTCGCTGGATATCATGTTGTACATCCAGTTGGCCTGACCGGAGAAGGGAACGCCACCCGGGAGCAGGAAGCTGGGGTGGTACCGCAGCAGCAGCGCCATCTTGCCGCCCTCCCGATCCTCGGACGGGTTCAGCAGTTCTTCCACTGTAGCCTCGTAACCCTGAGCAGCGCATCGCTCCAACTCTGCGCGGTTGGCGCCGAATCCGGCACGCCGCATCAGGTGGGCCATCAATGCCAGGTCATCTCTATTTGACATCCTGTGCCTCCTTAGTGCAATTTCTTCTATTTTGGCCGCGAATCAGAAACCGTTCCCGGCCTTTCGACAATTTGGACGTAGTTTAATTTAGTTGAAACATGCTGTCAACATGAAAACCGGACTACGGCTCAAATTTGATAACGATTATAATCTGGTAACGGAATATAAACAAGGCCACAGCGCGTACTTGCCAGGGCCTTTCGATTTTCCCCTAATGTCATTGCGAGCGGAGCGTGGCAATCTCGTTGGCGTCCTTCGACAGGCTCAGGAAGAACGGGATTGCCACGTCGCTGCGCTCCTCGCAATGACCGTGCGAATAATCGAAAGACCCTGGCCTACTTGGGGATGGCCCACTCCGGCGGCGGAGCGTGGGTCACTGACTCATCGGCGTCGGCGGCAATGTGGGCGACCAGACGACCATTGCTCACCTCAACGGTGTGGTAAAACAGCTGCGAACGGGGCCCATTGACGCAGATACCCTGGCTCTCCTCAAAGCGCCAGCCGTGGTCGGGGCACATGAAACTCTTGTCCCACTTGACCACCCGCCCGAAGGCGTGCGGACACACCATCGACATCAGGCGGTACTTGCCAGCCCGGTCTTTGGTGAGCCAGTGCTCCTCACCGTTTTCCAGCCGAACCCGTGCCGGCAGGGTGGCAAAGTCGCCAACAGAACCCAGGTCCACTTTGCGGGCCGGAGAGTATTTGCCCCGAGCCGATCCGGTGGGGTCGATTATCGTCCGACGGCGCGGGTGATAAAGGTCGTCGCTCATTATGTATCTCCTGTCGGGAGTCAGTCGGTGGGCAGGCCGCCGAACGCTTCCTCCATGGTGATGATGGGGAGGATGGCAGTACGATTCCAGGTGGCCAGGCCCATATCGACCACGGCGTCGTCGACGGCGTGGGCGTCCGGGCCCTGCAATACCAGCCAGGTCTGATGGGAGGATTTGCCCACCCATCCTCCGCGGTATTCGCAACCACGATTGGCCAGCGTTTGGGTCATTTCCGCGGACATGCGCAGCACCCGGTCGCGCACGCCCAAGTCAACTCCGGGACATCGTTCCGGCGAGTGTTCCAGGGACACCATATAAAGACCCATTGTGTTATTCCTCTTTAATCTGTCATTGCGAGGAGCGCAGCGACGTGGCAACCTCGATGAGGGTTAACACACGTCAGCGAACCGCCGTTGCTACGACGACGAGATTGCCACCCTACGCTCGCAATGACAAAGTGGGTACGCATGAGGTTATTCCTCTAATTGACCTGTTACGACTACACGGTTTACGGAGCAGTGCGGACGGGCAAGCCGTGGTTCGGGGCAGCCGCCCTGAAGATACCCGGTCTGGTAAGCCCGCCGAACCGGTCGGGGCGCATGGCTTCTGCCAAACCCTCCAGCACGTCGATAACCCGCGGGCCGTGTCGACTGGGAATCTGCCCGTCAAACAAGAACACGTTGCTCTGCCGAACTGCCCTTAGTCCGTTCCACTCCGGCACGTTCGCCAGACGGGCCGTCTCTACAATGGTGCGCTCCATATTGAAAGCGCAGGGCATCACCATCACGTAGTCCGGCTGATATTCCAGCACTTCGGCCCAGGACACTTCCCTAGACTTGCCCCACTTTTCGGCCAGGCCTTCTTCGCCGCCAGCCAGCTGCACCAGTTCCGGTGTCCACTGGCCGGTGTTGCGCAGGGGTTCCAGCCAGTCTATGCAGAATACTTTGGGGCACAACCCGTCGCCGGCCAGTTGCGATACGTGCTGGGCACGCCCGCGCAGGTCGCTCAGCAACTCCGCAGCTCGCCCGGGCACTCCGGCGGCATCTCCGATGCGGCGGATATTCTCAAAGATGTCATCCAGCCCGGCCGGCCTTATGCTCAAAATCTCCGGAGTGTAATCCAGATAGCGGGCGGCGGTCTCGAACACGGACCCGGCGCCCACCGCGCAGACTTCGCACAGTTCCTGGGTGAGAATCAGGTCCGGTCGCAAACGCCTGAGCAGGTCGCCATCGATGATGTACAGCGGGTTGCCCGTGGCGCGCGCCTGCTGGATGATGGCGTCGATTTCCAGGCTGGACAGGTGTGACTTGCTGCGAATGCTTCTGCTAACCACCGGCAGGTTACGCGCCTCGACCGGATAATCGCACATGTGCGATGCGCCCACCAGAGAGTCACCCAGGCCGAGGGCGAACACAATCTCCGTGGCGCTGGGAAGTAACGAAACAATCCGCATGTTCGGGCGCATGTCCGGCATTGTAGGCTGAAACCATTTCGTTGGCAAACTGCCGCGGCCACGAAATCGGAGGATGTTTTGGTCGCCCCCTTTTGCGTAGTGTTATGATTATCATGCCGGTATCAGCTGGCGTCCCGCACGCCGCCGTTACCGCCGTCGACGCCGACACGACCGACGACGTTGGCCGGGGGCAGGGCAACACGCAGGCGGCGATCGGCCCGCCGGCTTTGCGGGATAATCTCAGCTTCAAATTGGCAGCCACAATAGTTGAACATGACCGCCCGAATCCTGAAAGGCAACGAAATCGCCGCCGACATCCGCGCCGAAATTGCGTCCGGCGTAAAGGAACTTGTTGAAGCAGGCGGGCCGCAGCCCGGGCTGGCGGCGGTGCTGGCCGGCGACGACCCGGCCTCCGCAGTGTATGTACGCAACAAAGGACGCGCCTGCGCCGAGGCCGGAATGTTCTCGGAGATCTTCCACCTGCCGGCCGACACCGGCCAGGACACTCTGCTGGCCCTGATCGACCAGATCAACGGCGATGACCGGTTCCACGGCATCCTGGTTCAGCTGCCGTTGCCGGACCAGATTGACGAAGCGGCGGCGATTGAACGCATCGCCCCGGCCAAAGACGTGGACGGTTTGCATCCGGTGAGCCAGGGCAAGGTGCTACAGGGTCAGCCTGCCTACCTGCCGTGTACGCCGTCGGGCGTTCAGCAGGTGCTGCTGCGGTCGGGATACGATCCGGCGGGTCAGCACGTGGTGATCGTGGGCCGCAGCAACATCGTGGGCAAACCGCTGGCCGCCATGCTGATGCAAAGGTCGCCGGGCGGCAACGCCACAGTAACGGTTTGCCACACCCGCACCCGAGACCTGCCCGAAATTACGCGCCAGGCCGATATCCTCATCGCGGCCATGGGCGTGCCGAAAGCCATCGGAGCCGACATGGTACGCGACGGCGCGGTAGTGATTGACGTGGGTATAAATCGCGTTGACGATGCCACCCGGCGGCGCGGCTATCGATTGACGGGCGACGTGGATTTTGAAGCGGTGGCGACCAAAGCGGAGGCGATAACCCCGGTGCCCGGCGGTATTGGGCCCATGACCATCGCAATGCTGCTCAACAACACCCTGGAAGCCGCGCGACGATCCGGTTCCAAATAATCCGGTCCCCGGTCCGACCAGTAAAAGCTGCCGGCTCCCCATGCGGACCAGCGATTTCGATTACCCTCTTCCGCCGGAACGGATTGCCCAAACCCCCGCTGAACCGCGGGACTCTTCCCGACTGCTGGTGCTGCGGCGCAACGACCCTGGCGAAGACGGGAACCCCAAAATCGAGCACCGGAATTTTCGGCATTTGCTGGAATACCTGCGCGCTGGCGACCTGACGGTGTTCAACCGCAGCCGAGTAATCCCGGCACGGTTGCGCGGAGTGGAAGCAAAATCCGGAGCGCCGGCGGAAGTCATGCTGGTGCGCCGGCTCGGGCCGCACCTTTGGGAAGCGCTGGTGCGGCCCGGGCGCCGATTGCGGTCCGGCGCCGAAGTGCTGGTAGGACCCGTCGGCGGCCCCGCGGGGTCCAGCGAAGCCACTGTGCAGATAATCGGCGCTGGCGAAAACGGGCTGCGTACGGTGCGCCTGTCCGATGACGTATCCCTGGATCAACTCGGCGAAATGCCGTTGCCGCCATATATTAACGAAAAGCTCACCGATGCGGAGCGTTACCAGACCGTGTACGGCAACGTCCCGGGCAGCGTGGCCGCTCCCACCGCCGGCCTCCATTTCACCGACGATCTGCTGGCCGAGATACGCGGCATAGGCGTGAAAACCGCCTGGGTCACCCTGCACGTGGGGCTGGACACCTTCCGCCCGGTGCGCGGCGAGGACATCGGCGAACACAAAATCCACACCGAGTGGTACGAACTTCCCGCCGAAACTGCCGAGGCAGTCAACGCGACGCGTCGGGCCGGCGGGCGAATCTTCGCCGTGGGAACCACCACGGTGCGGACCCTGGAGCAGGTTGCAGCGGATACTCATCAGGCCAACCGTGCGCTCATCGGGCCGGTATCGGGCGATGCGGACCTGTTCATACTCCCGGGGCATCAGTTCAGGTTGGTGGACGGCATGTTGACCAACTTCCACCTGCCACGGTCCACGCTGCTCATGCTGGTGTCAGCATTTGCCGGACGGGAGCGGATCCTGGCGGCCTACCGGGAGGCCGTCGACCAGGGATATCGATTCTATTCCTTCGGCGATGCCATGCTCATCTGCTGAACAGCAGCGCTGACAACGCTAACTGAAACGTGGTCGCGAGTCGTCCTGGTTGCTGTCGTAGCCGTCGTCGCGCAGGCTGCGCCGTCGGGAACGCCTTTCCGGGCGGCGTCCCGTCTCGGCGTCCGTAGATTCGGTCTCCGTAGATTCAACCTCGCCGGTCTCCGCGCCAGCACTCTCACGGTCGAAGGGCGCCGGTTCGTCAGCGGTGGACTCGACCACGTCGGCGGGTATGTTCGCTGGGCCGTCGTCGGGAGCATCCTCTTCCCGGGCGGGCGGTGCATATTGAGGATAGGCGCGGCGGAATTCGTCCAGCGTGGTTTGCAGGGCGCGTTGGAGTTCTTCCGGTTCGCGAACCTGAAGCGGAATGCGGCGGTTGGCTACGGTATACACACGCAGGGGATCTCCCATGAAACCCCGATCATTCACGACCTCGCGAATCTGGCTGAAGTGAATCTGCCGGCTGCGCGGGGTGCCGTACATTATCACCAGGGCGTCGGAGTAAACTCGATACTGGCGGGGCGAGGTCAACCAGGAATATCCGCCGACTCCAAGGCCAACGATGATCAGGAGCCAGGATCCGCCGGAACCGCGACCGCGGCCTGCTCCTCCGCCTTCCTCAGCGGTTTCACCTTCTCCCGATTGCACCTGCGCCGAGTTATCGACGGGCGGGTCGTCTCCGGAACGGGCACCGCTGATGAGCTGATAGATGCCGAACAAGATGACGGCCAGCGCCAGGATGAGGGTCAGGTTGAACCGGACCCGACTGGGCGTCCAATAAATGAGCTGGGTTTCAGCCTGCTGCATACTATACTCACGCTTGGCGGTGTTTTCCGCCGGCGTTGCTGAAGCCGGCGCGACACGGCTATGTTACCACACGCAGACCCAAACTCCGTGCGAGTGGCGGCGGCTAATACTGCTTTCGCGTCCATCTTGCGCCATCGTTGCGGCGCTACGGTCGACCCAGCCTTTCGCTCACGGGCCCGGAATCTCTCACGGGCCTGGAAGCACTATCGCCTTGACCCGGTATCCGTATGATGCCAGAATTGACCAGCCATCAAATCTTCGACCGCTATCTTTGGATGCGGGCAGCCGCAGGAGGCCACCATCATGCTGATTTGCAAGTTTCGTACCGGAGACCGCGAGGCCTACGGAATCGTGGAAGGCGACAATGTTCTTGAGGTGCAGGGCGGTCTGTTCGACGGATTGCAAAAGACCGGCAGCCAGTACGCGATCAGTTCCGTGAAACTGCTGCCGCCCATCGTTCCGCCCACGTTCTACGCCGCCGGTATCAACTTTCCGGAGCATGTTACCTGGGCAGCACAGATGCGTGGTGAGGAGCCCAACCTGCCCAAAAAAGCGGACGTAGGTTATCGGGCCATCAATGCTCTGACCGGCCATGGCGACCCGATCATGGTGCCGGCCGACGCCACCGAAATGCTGCAGTACGAGGGCGAGGTGGTGGTAGTCATCGGCAAGGAGTGCCGCAACGTTTCCCAGGATGAAGCGCTGGACTATGTCTTTGGGTATACCATCGGCAACGACGTGAGCGAACGCACCTGGCAGCGCAACGACCGCACCATGTGGCGGGCCAAAAATACCGACACCTTCAAGCCCATGGGGCCGTGGATCGCCACCGATGCGGACCCCGACGAAATGCACGTCACAATCCAGGTGAACGAACGGGTGGTGGGCGAATACGACCTGACATCGGCGATTTTCGGGGTGCGTGAATACATCAGCGAGATGAGCAGGTACCTGACGCTGGTGCCGGGCGATATCCTCTGGATGGGTACCGACGGCGCGACCGAGAACATGCAGGACGGCGATGTTTGCGACATCACCGTCAGCGGCATTGGCACGCTGAGCAACCCGGTGGTTTGGGGGAAAGCCTGATCGGTCGCATTGCGGTTTCGCAGAGCGCTGCAACCGCTCGGAGATTCCCCCGACGCTGCGAAGCATGCGGATGGCGCCCGGCCGGCGGCGATGCCGGCCGGCGCCCCTCCACGTTAATCAGGCAGCCATGTTAATCAGGCAACCATGACGGAGTCCGCCGGCGCTCCGGCCTGCCCCAATTGCGGCGCCGTCGTTCGCCCTGACCACCGGTTTTGCGGGGCATGCGGCATGACCCTGCCGACCGGCTCCGGCGCGGCCATCGACCCACAACCCGAATCTCACCTGCCCGGGGTTACGCCGGCTGTACCTGAGGCAACCCGCGCACCGCAACGTCCGGATGCCGGACCACCGGGCGTTCCGGCTCCCGACCGGGCGGCCCCCATCGACCGTCCGGCTCCGGTAGCCCGTCCGATGCCGGCGCAGGCTGGGGACGACTCCCTGGCTTACTTCATCTCGCCCAACCGGATCATTCTGCTGTCATTTCTGACTACCGGCCTTTACACCTTTTACTGGATGTACGTCACCTGGCGGCACTACCGGGATTTCACTGATACACCGGCCTACCCGGTGTGCCACGCCCTGACTCTGCTCGTGCCGGTGTACCAGTTTTTCCGGCTGCACGCTCACATCAGGGTGTATCAGGAGATGATGCAGGAGCGTGGTGTGCCAACCACTCTGCGCCCAATACGCACTGTCGGGATTTTTCTCGTCGTCATCGGCCTGGTTTGGGTCGCGGTGCGGTTGACCGCCGACCCGGAAGTTGGCGCCATGACCGGACCGGAGCAACTGGGATATTTCGCGGCCAACGTGGCAAGAGTTGGGTTGATGGCCTGGATTCTGTACCAGGCTCAGGGCAACATCAACCGCTATTGGCAACACCGGGTCGGTATGCGGCTCGCCAGTGCGCCCTACAGTCTGGTTGAAGTGGCGATGGTGGTGTTGGGAATAATCAACTGGATCGGCTGGGTGGTGATACTGCTCAACCCGGATCTGCTGATAACGGCAGCACCCGAGGAGGCCGGCCCGTCTCCCTGACGCCCCCCGGCGCACACTCTGGACCAGGGGCTACCGGGAACCCAGCGCCACCTGCACCATCCGCCGTTCCAGCGAGATGGCCAATTCGGTGGCCAAGTTGGTGCGATCGTGTTCGCCTACCGCTCCCACGAAGGCGACTCCCAGCAGGCGTCCCACCCGGAAGTCGATGACCGTCGAGGAAAGCAGGCCGGCCGGGCCTCCCTGCAAAACGTGGAGACCTACCGATTCGTCGTACAGGCCGTTGGCCTCGACCCGGTTGACGGAAACGAGCTGCTGGCCCGAACCGACGCTCTCGCCGATGTTGTTCTCGAAGTCCTTTACGAACACCTCGGACATCCAGCCCGACACCTGATCGGGGTTACTGAAAAGATGAACCACCGTCGCGCCCACGAAATTCATCCCGTCGGCGGGCGCCACGTCGGAGGTGGGTACAAACTCCCGCATGAACCCGCTGATGCGCCCAGCTTCGCGGAATCGGTCCGCGGTGCTACCGGTAAACCCGTTTTCCGCGAGTTCCTCGTTGTCCAGTACACCTGCCCGGGCCTCCTGGTAGCCCTGCAGCGCTTCCGGCAAATCCCCAGCTGCCAGCGCCATATACTCCAGATCGGCCTCGCCGATGCGAAAGGTTGCTTGCCACAACGCCTGGGATGCCAAGGTTGTCCTACCTCCGATGTTGACGGGATGGAGCGGCCAGGGCGTTACGACTCACGCCCTCGCCGCCTGGTCAGAATCTCAGCCCGTCCCCTGCTTTGCCAAGTGGGGACGGGCTGCCGGGGCCGCTAGCCGGCGACCATGGGGTAAACGTGACGTCCGCGCGTCATCTCGACGGGGATGTCGGAGCGACGCCAGCTATCACCGGCGTCGGCGCTGCAATAAACGTGACCATCGCGGTCGCAACAATACACGTTCCTGGGGGAATTGCGGTCAAGGGCGATCTGGAACATACGCGACGGCGCGACTTCACCCAGGTCAACCCGCTCCCAGGTTTCACCGGCGTCGGTGGAACGGACCAGTACGCCGGCGTCCACGGTGCCGGCCGGGGCGCTGCCGCCACCGGCTCCGGCGGCCAGGTACATGATACTGGGGTCATTGGGGGACACCACCAGGTCACGGCAATAGCTGCCGCCCTCGAACATCTCCTCGATGGGCACGAATTCCCAATCCTTGCCACGCTCGCGGCTACGGAACATGGCCAACTGGGTGATGATGTAGACCAGGCCGGGGTTGGACGGATTGACCTGCACGCCGTGGAGGTCGACCGGCCCGAGGCGGGTGTAGTGGCCGTCGGTGATGCAGGACCAGGTCTCTCCGCCGTCCCGAGAGGCAATCAGGCCGCCCACCTCGATGGCGCCGTAGACGTCGTCCGGATGCCCCGGGTCGATGCTCAGCCCGATGACGCGCTTCACGATTTCATTTGGGTTCATCGTGATGTTGGGGTGGACCAGGCCTTCGGTGTTCAGCAGGCGCCAGGAGTTGCCGCCGTCATCGGAGCGGCTGACCCGAGCCTTGTCGTAGCCGGCAAACATGATGGCAGAATCGTTGGGGTGGGCCGCCAGCGACCAAACCTCGGCGCTAAGGCCTTCGGTTCGCTGCCAGTTCTCGCCCCGATCATCGCTGCGGTACACGCCGTCCTGCGTCCCGGCCAAGACTACGTTTGGGTCATCAGGGTGCACCAGCAGGGAGCGCACCTGGGGGTTTTCGGGAAGGCCGCTTTCCTTGGCCACCCATTGCGGCTCGCTTTCGGTGAGGCGAAAGAGCCCGCCCTCGCCGAGGGGAGTTCCTTCCATCCCCACGATAAGCGCGCTCTCGCCGGCCAGGCCCACGTAGATATTGGTGGGGTGCGAATTAACGGTTGTCATTGATTAGCCTCCTACGCGGTGCGTAAGTGTGGTTGGTGGTTTCCATGCCATTGAGTCGTATCGGGGGAGATTTTTGGGTAGCGCGCAAGTGTTGTCAAGTGCGCCAAGAGCGAATGCCACGTTATCCAACGCCGGCCGGCGCTAGGGCCACATTATCCAGCCGGTGCGATCGGTGCGGGCGCGGAAGAGGTGCCCGCCGCCGGTGGTCACGTAGAGCGAGCGCATGTCGGCGTCGCCGAAGCAGCAGTTGGTGGGTCGATCCACCCTCAGGGGGTGGGTCTCCAGGACGCGTCCGTTTGGTGAAAACACGTAGATGATGGGGCCCGGCCCGGCGGCTTCCCAGCCGGCGCAGACGATGATGTTGCCATCAACGTCCAGGGTCATGCCGTCCACGCCGCGCTGAACACCCTGGCTGCCCTGCCCGCGCAGGTCGCCGTCCGCAGCGCCGCCGTCGATGCCGAAGGTATGCAGCACCTTGTACTCGCCCAGCGACCCGTCGGCGGCGATGGGATACGCTCGCAGTTCGCGGCGGCGATCGGCCCCGTAATCACTCTGGGCAGTGTACAGGGTGCGCTGATCGCGGCTGATGATGATGCCGTTGGGGCGGGAGATGTCGGTGGTGGCCCGCACCAGGTCCCACTGGTCGTTGCCCTTGGGGTCCAGGCGCAGCACCGACATGTGGTCCAGTTCCTGTGGGCCGCTGTCGCCGATACCGGAGTAAGGATCGGTGAACCAGATGCGGCCAGACTTGTCCACCACCAGGTCGTTGGGGTTGTTGTGCCGTTGGCCACCCAGCAGGTGGGGCATCGACGTGGCGGTGTTGCTGGCCGCGTCGAAGCGGGCGATGCGGCGGCGACCCTGCTGGCATCCGTACAGGTTGCCCTGGGCATCAAAGCACAGCCCGTTGGTGTTGAAGGATTCTTTGAAATACTCGGAGACGGCGCCGGTCTTGGGGTCGTAACGCAGGATCTCCGAGGCCGGGATGTGGGTGAACAGCACCGCCTTGCCGTCCCAGACCGGCCCTTCCGTGGTACCGCCGTAGGGTCCGGCGACCAGCTCGAAGTTCCAGGACATGATGCACCTCCTGACAATTCTGTCGGAAGTGTAGCACGACTGACGGGGATCGGGGGTGGTGGACGGCCTTCCGCCTCCGGATTTACGCCCGAATCGCAATCGTTTCTCCCAGGATGGTCAGGATGATGATCGCAGTGCTGAAAGCGACGAGGGGCTTGGAACGGGCAAAGGCAACAAGTCAGGCCGAGATATCAGCCCAGCCATACCGTTGTGTCAATCCCAAAACAAAAAAAAGGCCCCCTTCCGCGCGGAAGGGGGCCACAATGATATGGAATTCGTTAGCGTCCACGCAATCTGGGATCCAAAACATCGCGCAATGCGTCGCCCAGGAAGTTAATGGAGAAAACCACGATTGAGATTGCCAAGCCGGGGAACACCGCCAGCCAGGGGGCATTACGGATGTACTGGGAAGCGCCCTCTGTAAGCATCCCGCCCCAGGTAGGAACGTCCGGCGGGACGCCCACGCCCAGGAAACTCAGCGAAGCCTCGATAACGATGGCCAAGCCCAGGGTAATGGTGCTCAGTACGATGTAGCTGGCGGTCACGTTGGGCAGGATATGCCGCAGCATGATGCGCCACGGACGCGCGCCGATCGCCTCCGCCGACAACGTGTAGTCCAGCTCCTTGATGCTCAACACCTGGGAACGTATCACTCGAATTGCCCCTGGCAGCAATATCACCACCAGGGCCGCCACAATGTTGTTGATCGAAGCGCCCAGCGCCGCCATCAACCCTAACGCCATGATGATGGCCGGGAAGGCCATCAACGCGTCCACGATGCGTTGAATCACCAGGTCCAGGATCCCGCCCACATAGGCGCTGACAATACCGATGATGGTCCCCAGCGTGATGCCGATCAGCACGCTGACGATACCCACGTACATCGAGATGCGCGCACCCGCGATGACGCGGCTCAGCACGTCGCGGCCCAGGTCATCGGCGCCAAGCCAGGCCGTCCTCGAAGGGGCCTGGAAAGTGTCATGCACCAGGTCAAGCGGATCGTGCGGCGCGATCACCGGGGCGGTAATTGCGGCCAGCACGGTCAGGATGATTATGGCGGCGCTGACCGCGCCCAGCGGCTTGGCGCGACAGAACCGGGTGATATGGTTCCAAAGGCTAGACTTGGGGCGCATGTCCTCGAACACGCTGGCATCGGCTGCGCCAGCGCGTTGCGACTCCAGAGCGCCGCCTTGATTCGGAGTAGTCATCGTTAGAACTCCAACAATCGGGTGGACGTTACCAGACTAGGCATACCGGATGCGCGGGTCTAACCACCCGTAGAGCAAATCAACCAGCAGATTGATAATGACGATGGACACCGCGACGATGACGATAATCGCCTGGATGGTGGGGAAGTCGCGCTGGAACACCGCGTCAATCAGCAGTTGCCCGATACCCGGGATGAGGAAAATGCGTTCGATGATTACCGTGCCTCCGAAGAGCCGCCCGAACTGCCACCCGGAGATGGTAAGAATGGGCAACACGGCATTTTTCAACCCGTGGCGGGACAACACGATCCGTTCCCGCAGACCCTTGGAACGGGCGGTCCGCATGTAGTCTTCGCGCAGAATTTCCATCATGGATGACCGAGTTACCCGCGCGATGAACGCCATGTCGTAGAAACCCAGCGCCAGCGCCGGCAGCATCATCTGCTTGACGTTGGCCCACGGGTCTTCCCAGAAATCCTCGTAACCCAACGGCGGCAACCAGCCGAATGCCCTAATCAGCAGCAGAGTCAATAAGATGCCGCTGAAGAACGTGGGTATGGAGATGCCCACCAGGGTGAACACTCTCGACACGTAGTCCAGCGGACTGTCGGGCCGGATGGCCGACACGATTCCCAGGGGCACCGCGCAGATCACCGCCAGGGCGATGCCCAGAAATGCAAGCTCGATGGTAACCGGGATGCGCTCGGCCAGGCGGTCCATTACCGGGCCGTTCCACCAGAAGGAGGTGCCGAAGTCCCCACGGAGGAGACCGCCCATCCAGGTGAGGTACTGGACAACGATGGGCCGGTCCGTGCCAAGCTCGCGGCGCAGTTCCTGCAGTTCCCGTTCGGTGTAAGCGGCGTCGTCGGCGCTGAGGATGGCCAACGCCGGGTCGCCCGGTATCAGCCGCATCACCACAAAGACGATGACGGTTACCAGCAACACCGTAGGGATGAATAATCCAATACGTTTAATTGCGTACTGTCGCATCGGTGCACTTCCGCATAGCGTGGGGCGCGTCTCGGTCGATTGTTACGTGATTGTACTACCGATTGAGTAGGTTCGGTTCATTTCGGTGAGGTAATTTCGGCAGCGCAATTCGGGCGGGATTCGCTGAGGAGCGCCCGAGCCCGGCGCCGGGGCGCGCCACCAACTGCGCTGCATCCCAAATTCTCGTTTGGTGATGCACCCGTATTATCCGTTATCTAACGGTCGAGCCAATAGTCTTCATACTTGAAGAAGTACTGCACGGTCGTCGGCGGATGGAACCCCTTGATGTCGCGGTGGACGATCCAGAAGAACCGGTTCCAGCCCAAGTTTACCCAATGGTTATCCGAGAAATCCAGCAGCCAGAGTTCGGCTTCCTTGTTGATTTCCTGGCGTCGGGCCGGGTCCTGTTCAACTTTTTGCGCCTCAAACCAGTCCTCGACCAGCTGGTTCGTCCAGTCCGTATAGTTGCGGGTGCCGCCCCGGTTGTAGATGCCGCCGTAGAGGGCGTCGGGGTCCAGCACCACCATGCCCTCGCCCTGGCAGGCGATTTCCCAATCGCCGGCGGCGTCAACGCCTCGCGAGGTACCGTACTTGGCGTAACCGGCGGCGCTGGGCAGCGTCTCGATGTTGCCGGTAATGCCCAGGGCAGCTTCCAGTTGCTGTTTCAGCACTTGGCACTGCTTGGGATAGCCGGCCGCCTGACGTGCGGTGTAGGTGGTTTCAAATCCGTCGGGATAACCGGCCTCTTCAATCAACCGCTTCGCCTCTGCCAGGTCTTCCTGACCTCCGGGCGAGTCCTTGGGGCGAATGCCCGGCCAGGTTGCACACACGTCGAAGTCGTGGCCCATGCCGCCCAGCGGGCAGGCGATGCCGGCGGTGCTGTCCCAGATTTTGTCGTTCAGGTCATCCCGGTCCACCGCCAGGTGGATGGCCTTGCGAACCCGGGTGTCGCTGAAGGGTTCGCGTTTCACGTTCATCATCAGTCCCCAGTTGCCGGAGGGCGGGAACTCGTGCATCACGTACTCCCCTTCCATCCGCTGTTCAAGATCCAGGTATTCCCGGGGAGTGAGGTTGGAGAATCCGCCGTTCATCATATCGATGTTACGGCTTTCGATTTGCGCCGTGAGGGTGGCGGTGTCCACGATGATGAAGTGCTCGATTCGATCGAAGTAGGGTTTGCCGGGTTTGAAGTAATTCTCGTTCCGGTTGACGTGGTAGAAGTTGCCCGAGGAATACTCTTCGAGAACGAACGGGCCGGAACCGGAGTTGTGCTTGATGATGTTCTCGGAGAGGTTGAGGTCAATGTCCTGTTCCAGCAGGTGCTTCGGCAATATTTTGACGTAGTCCACGGCCATGAATTTGATGAACGCCCCGGAAGGGAATCGCAGGGAGAACTCCAGGGTCGTATCGTCGACCTGGCGCACTACTTCATCGGCGTTGATGGGAGTGCAGTCGGCTTTGTCGGCCAGCTCCGTTACTTCGAGGGGAATCGTGTATTGCCGCCACAGGCCGGAACGTCCCGCCGGGTTGCAGGGGTTGGCGTAGCGCAACATGCTGTAGACGGCGTCGGCGGCAGTGATGGGAGCGCCATCATTCCAGACAGCGTCGGGCTGCATGTTGAAGGTGTAGGTCATGCCGTCGGCGCTGACTTGCCAGTCCATGGCCAGGTCGCCCTCGACCTGGTCGGTTTCGACGCTGTTGTAATGCACCAGCTGGTTGTACAGCTGTGAGTAGGAGATTACGCTGGACAGCGACGCCGAACCCAGCGGGTCCCAGTCCTTGCTGTCGGCGTAGGCCGACATCCGGACCGTGCCACCCTGACGCGGCGGCCCCGACGGGGTGGGTGTAGGGGCTATCCTGGCTTCATACTCGGCCACCGGAGTGTTGGTGGGCCGTATGGTGGCCTCCGGTGGGGGAGTGTGCGTCGGTGTCGGATCGGCGGCGGGCTGTGCGGCCGCCGGCGCGGCGGCAGCCGGAGCTACCGGCGCCTCAGTCGCAGCCGCCGCGGGAGCCGCCGACGTGGGTCCCGCGGTTTCCCCGCACGCCACACCCGTCACCAGGAGGACTGCGGCCGCCAGGCTGAGTATCAACGCTGGTCTGAATCCAAACGACATATTTAATGGTCCTTTGCGTGAATATTGATCCGCTTCGGTTGGATAGGCCGATCTGGTGGGCCGGACCGCTTAGCGGTCCAGCCACAGGTGTTCGTGCTTGAATCCGTATTGCACGGTCTGGGGAGCCACGAAGTCCTTCACGTCCTGGTGGACGACCCAGAAGTTCTGGCCCAAGGTGAGGCTTACCCAGTGGTTATTGGAAAACTCGTGTAACCAGCGTTCGGCTTCCTTGTTGATCTCCCGCCGCTTGTCCGGGTCCAATTCCACTTTCTGAGCCTCGAACCAGGCATTGATTTCGGGGGCTTCCCAATCGGTATAGTTACGGGTGCCGCCCTTCAGGAAGATGCCGCCGTAGATGGCGTCCGGGTCCAGCACCGTCATGCCGTCGGCCTGGCAACTGACTTCCCAGTCACCGGTGGCATCGGCGGGGCGGGACGTGCCGTACTTGGCGTATCCGGCGGCGCTGGGCAGCGTTTCGATATTGCCGGTAATGCCCAGCAAGTCCTCCAGGTCCTGTTTGATGACCGAACACTCGTCAACGTAGGTGCCGACCTGCCGTACGGTGTACTGGACTTCAAACCCGTCTGGGTAGCCGGCTTCGGCCAACAGACGCTTGGCTTCCGCGATATCCTCCTGTCCGCCTGGAGAATCCTTGGGCCGCATCCCGGGCCAGGTGGCGCACTCCTCCAGGCTGTTGGCCATGCCAACCAGCGGGCAATGACCGCGCCCGGCGTTGTGGAGGCCCCGTTCGTTGTGCTTCTGCCGGTCCACCGCGAGGTTGATCGCCTGACGGACCCGGTGGTCGCTGAGCGGTTCCCGCTTGATGTTGAGCATGAACCCGCGAGTGGCGCCGCCGAAAATGTCGTGGGCGACGTACTCGCTATTGGTGCGTTGCTCCAGCGCGTAATACTCGGGCGCGGTCAGGTT
This sequence comes from Dehalococcoidia bacterium, assembly GCA_965220105.1. Taxonomy (GTDB): domain Bacteria; phylum Chloroflexota; class Dehalococcoidia; order Lucifugimonadales; family UBA3495; genus Bin87. Next base: position 3,239,194 of record OZ244811.1, read on the forward strand.
CAAGGTGGCGGCGTTGGACATGTCAATCTGGCGTGCCTCCACCTGGGCCTGCGCGGTCGCCGGGGTGGTGATGATGTAGTGCTCGATGCGGTCTACGTAGGGTAAACCGTCCTTGAAGTAGTTGGGGTTCTTATTGACGTTGTAGAAGTTGCCGGATTGGTACTCTTCCAGGATGAACGGGCCGGAACCGGAGTTGTGCTTGATGATGTTTTCAGCGGCGTTCAGGTCGATGTCCTGTTCCAGCAAATGCTTGGGCAGGATCTTGACGTAGTCGATGGCCAGGAACTTGATGAACGCCCCCGACGCAAAGGCCAGGTGGAATTCGATGGTCCGGTCATCCACCGCCCGAACGGCGTCGTCCGGATTGGTGACCGTGCAGTCGCCGGCGTCGCGGTCGGCAACCTCCAGTGGCTTCGCGTACCGACGCCACAGACCGGAACGCCCGGTGCTGTTGCACGGGTTGCCGTAGCGCACGAACGTGTATAACACGTCGTCTATCGTCAGCGGCGTCCCGTCGTTCCACTGGACGCCGTCGGTCAGTCGGAATGTGTAGATGGTTCCGTCATCGTTGATGGACCAGCTCTCCGCCAGGTCGGTGGCAACCACGCTGGTGTCCACGGTGTCAAATTGGACCAGCTGGTTGTAGAGCTGGGAGTAGGAGATGACACTGGAGGTTGATGCCGACCCCAGTGGGTCCCAGTCCTTCGTGTCAGCGTAGGCCGCCATGCGGATGAGGCCGCCCCACTTGGCCGGACCACTGGGCAGTGGCGTGGGCGCGGTGCGCGCGATGGTGGTGGGAGCCGGCGTATTGGTGGGCCGAGTGGTCGCCGCCGGCGGAGGGGTGGCCGTCGCCGTGGCCTCCACCGCCGGTTGTTGCGTGTCCGTGGACGGTGCGGCCGCCGCCACCGTGCTTCCGGGCCCGGCGGCCGCCGCCAACGCAGTGGCTGGCGCTGCGGGTTCCGGCGCTTCCGCGCCTCCGCAGGCGATACCCACCAGAAGCAACGCCCCCGCCAGGACGCCAGGTATCAACATCTTCAGTGATTTAGACATAGGCTAAAAACCATCCTCGTTAATCGGGTGAGCCTCGACGCGCTCGGCTACGCCAGCACAGTTTGTGAATTTTGTAGCAAACGCAAAAAGGCCGGCACATCTTATTCAAGCCTTGGCACCGTGTCAAGGAAATGTGACGGCAGCCAGGGCCTTTCGATTGTCCCCTAATGTCATTGCGAGCGCAGCGTGGCAATCTCGTTGGCGAAGAAAACCCGGCTACCGGATCGAGATTGCCATGTCGCTTCGCTCCTCGCAATGACATTGCCGAAAATCGAAAGGCCCTGGCCGGCAGCAATAATATCGTCACATCGAATTCACAAAACGCGTTGCTATCACCGAACCTGATCGTCATCGACGCGAGCCAGTGGCGGTGGTCGCCCGGCGAAAAAAATCGCCGCCCCCAATTACAAAATCGGGGGCGGCTGCTCCGGCTCCTGGCGGCGTTGGCGGCAGGCGCCGCCCCAATCGGCTAGCGGTCCAACCAGAGATGCTCGTGCTTGAACCCGTACTGCACGGTCTGCGGAGCGACGAAACCTTTCACGTCCCGGTTTACCACCCAAAAGGCTTGGCCCAGCGTCAAGGTCACCCAGTGGTTGTTGGAGAAATCGTGCAGCCAGCGCTCGGCTTCCTTGTTGATCTCGCGACGCCGATCCGGATCCAACTCAACCTTTTGCTCTTCGAACCAGGCATTGACCTCGGGAGCCTCCCAATCGGTGTAGTTGCGGGTGCCGCCCTTCAGGAAAATGCCACCGTAGATGGCGTCCGGGTCCAGCACCGTCATACCGTCAGCCTGGCAACTTACCTCCCAGTCGCCCTTGGCGTCGGCCGGGCGTGAGGTGCCATATTTGGCGTAACCGGCTGCGCTGGGCAGCACCTCGATGCTGCCAGTGATCCCCAGAAAGTCCTCCAGGCTCTGCTTGATCACCGAACACTCGTCCACGTAGGTTCCCACCTGGCGGGCAGTGTATTGAACTTCGAACCCGTCCGGGTAACCAGCTTGGGCCATCAACTCTCGCGCCCGGGCGATGTCCTCCTGGCCGCCGGGGCTGTCCTTGGGACGCATCCCGGGCCAGGTGACGCATTCCTCCAGTGTGTTGGCCATACCCACTAGCGGGCAGTGGCCGCGCCCGGCGTTGTGGAGGCCCCGTTCGTTGTACTTCTGGCGGTCCACCGCCAGGTTGATCGCCTGACGGACCCGGTGGTCGCTGAAGGGCTCCCGCTTGATGTTGAGCATGAAGCCGCGAGTGGCGCCGCCGAAGACGTCGTGGGCAACGTATTCGCTGTTGGTGCGCTGCTCCAGGGCGTAATACTCAGGAGCCGTAAGGTTTATTGAGGCGGCGTTGGACATGTCAATCTGGCGGGCCTCCACCTGCGCTTGTGCGGTGGCCGGCGTGGTGATGATGTAGTGCTCTATCCGGTCCACGTAGGGTAAGCCGTCCTTGAAGTAGTTTTGGTTCTTGTTGACGTAGTAGAGGTTGCCCGACTGGTACTCTTCCAGAACGAACGGGCCCGAACCGGAGTTGTGCTTGATGATGTTTTCGGCCAGGTTTAGGTCGATATCTTTCTCCAACAGGTGCTTCGGAAGAATCTTGACGTAGTCGATCGCCAGAAACTTGATGAACGCTCCGGAAGCAAAGGCCAGGTGGAACTCGATGGTGCGGTCGTCCACCGCCCGAACTGCGTCGTCGGGGTTGGTGAGCGTGCAGTCGCCAGCGTCACGGTCAGCGACTTCCAGCGGGTTGGCATACCGGCGCCACAATCCGGACCGGCCAGTGCTGTTGCACGGGTTGCCGTAACGCAGGAAGGTGTACAAGACGTCATCTACAGTCAAAGGGGTCCCGTCGTTCCACTCCACCCCGTCGGTGAGGCGGAAGGTATAGATAGTGCCGTCGGGGTTGATTTTCCAGCTTTCCGCCAAATCGGCGGTAACGACGCTGGTTTCCACGGTGTCGAACTGGACCAACTGATTGTAGAGCTGGGAGTAGGAAATCACGCTGGAAGTGGATGCCGAGCCCAGCGGGTCCCAGTCCTTGGTATCGGCATATGCCGCCATCCGGATCAGCCCACCGTATTTGGGCGGGCCGCTGGGCAGCGGCGTCGGCGCCGTGCGCGCTACAGTCGTCGGCGCCGGCGTATTGGTGGGACGGACGGTAGCCGCCGGCGGTGGCGTGGCCGTGGGAGTGGAGTCCGGAGCGACGGTTACGCGGGCAGACGCAGGAGCCGGAGTTGCGGTAGGCGATCCGGGGCCTGGGGCAACGGGCACGGTCGGACCTTCGGTCGCTGCCGCCTCGGGGCCCGGCGCCTGTGCGCCTCCGCAAGCGATGCCCAGCAGCAGCAACACAGCAATCACAAGACTTGGTGTCAAAGACGATTTCAGGTGTTTTGACATGCGTTGGGCACCCTCCCTGGACCACGGAGACGACTCCACACGACGAATAGCAGCGTTCACCGGGTAAAATTTGAGTATTTCCTTAATCATTCGGCGTCAAGATATAGCGTTTCGATAAATTTGTCAAAGTTAATTGCTGATTCCGTACAGAGTAGCGTACAGAACCGGCATGAAACGGATTCGTAGCCCGGTTGACGATAGCGGGCCAGACCCGCCCTTGAAACGCGCCGACCGAGTTAACGCGCCACCGCCCCGGATTCCTGGGGATCCGGGGCGGTGGCAATGGCCGCCTGGCCGAAGCGGTGAGGGCGAGGGGTTAGCGGTCCAACCAGAGATGCTCGTGCTTGAACCCGTACTGCACGGTCTGGGGAGGGACGAAACCCTTGACGTCCTGGTGCATGATCCAGAAGTTCTGCCCCAGCGTAAGGCTCACCCAGTGGTTGTCCTCGAAACTGGCCAACCACAACTCGGCCTTTTTGTTTATCTCACGCCGCTTGTCTGGGTCCAGCTCTACTTTTTGCTCTTCAAACCAGGCGTTGAGTTTGGGGCTTTCCCAATCGGTGTAATTCCTGGTACCGCCCTTCAGGAAGATGCCGCCGTAAACGGCATCGGGATCCAGCACGGTCATGCCATCCGCCTGGCAACTCAGCTCCCAGTCGCCCTTGGCGTCGGGAGGACGTGAGGTGCCGTACTTGGCATAGCCCGCGGCGCTGGGCAGCGTCTCGATGTTGCCGGTAATTCCCAGGTGTTCCTCCAGGTCCTGCTTGACGACGGAGCACTCGTCCACGTAGGTGCCCACCTGGCGCGCCGTGTATGTCACTTCAAAGCCGTCGGGGAAGCCGGCCTCGGCCATCAACTCCCGCGCCCGGGCGATGTCCTCCTGGCCGCCGGGCGAATCCTTGGGACGCATTCCGGGCCAGGTGATGCATTCTTCGTAGGTGTGGGCCATTCCCACCAGTGGGCAGTACCCGCGCCCGGCGCCGTGCAACGAACGCTCATTCACCTTTTGCCGGTCCACCGCCAGGTTGATGGCCTGGCGCACCCGGTGGTCGGTGAAGGGCTCCCGTTTGATATTGATCATGAAACCACGGGTACCGCCGCCAAACACGTTGTGGGCCACGTACTCGCCGTTCGTACGGTTTTCCAGGCCGTAAAATTCCGGCGCGGTGAGGTTCAGACCGGCGGCGTTGGCCATCTCCAGCTGGCGCGCCTCGAGTTGGGCGATCGCAGTGGCCGGCACCGTGATGATGTAGTGCTCGATGCGGTCGAAGTAAGGTAACCCTTCTTTGAAGTAGTTGGGGTTCTTGTTGACGTAGTACAAATTGCCCGACTGGTACTCTTCGAGAATGAAGGGGCCCGAACCGGCGTTGTGCTTCAGGATATTTTCGGGCAGGTTCAGGTCTACGTCCTGTTCCAGCAAATGCTTGGGCAGAATCTTCACGTAGTCGATGGCCAGGAACTTGATGAACGCTCCCGAGGCGAAGGCCAGCCGGAACTCGATGGTTTGGTCGTCAACGATGCGAATGGCTTCCTCGGCGTTCTGTATGGTGCAGTCGCCGGCGTCCCGGTCGGCTACCTCGATCGGTATCACGTAACGTCGCCATAAACCGGAGCGACCGGTGCTGTTGCAGGGATTCCCGTATCGCAGGTAGGTATACAGCAAGTCATCGACGGTCAGCGGCATCCCGTCGTTCCACTGCAGCCCCTGCCGCAGGCGGAAGGTGTATATCGTACCGTCCGGGTTTAGCTTCCAGCTTTCCGCCAGGTCGTTGGTAACCAGGCTGGTGTCGACGGTGTCGAACTGGACCAGCTGGTTATACAACTGTGAGTATGAAATTACGCTGGACAGCGACGCGGAGCCGAGTGGATCCCAGTCTTTGGTGTCGGCGTAAGCGCCCATACGCACCGTGCCGCCGGCTTTAGGCGGGCCGCTGGGTACCGGCGTGGGCCCGGTGCGGGCTACTGCGGTGGGAGCCGGCGTGTTGGTGGGGCGAACGGTTGCTGCCGGCGGTGGCGTGGCGCTAGGGGTGGCGTCAGGGGCAACCGCAGCCGGCGTTTCCGCCGGCGTCTCAGTCGCGGACCCGAATCCTGGGGCAACTGGCACGGTCGGACCTTCGGTCGCTGCCGCCTCGGGGCCCGGCGCCTGCGCGCCTCCGCAAGCGATACCCACCAGCAGCAACACGGCAATCAAAAGACTCGGTGTCAAAGGCGATTTCAGGTGTTTCGACATGGTTTGTACCCTCCCTGGACGATGGAGACGGCTCCATACGACGAATAGGATCGGTTAACTCGTGAAAATTGCATAAGTCCTTAAACAACTGGCGTGATGGTATCGGGTTTCGATCAGATTTGTCAAAATGTATTTCCGATTCCGTGCAGAATAGCGTACAGAATCTGTATGAAACGGATTCGTAGCCCAGTTGACGATAGCGGGTTAGCCCCGCCCTTGAAACGGGCGGTCCGAGTTAACGCGCCACCGCCCCGGATCCCCACGGATCCGGGGCGGTGGCAATGGCCTCCTGGCCGAAGCGGTGAGGGCGAGGGGTTAGCGGTCAAACCACATGTGTTCGTGTTTGAACCCGTACTGCACCGTTTGCGGGGCAACGAATCCCTTTACGTCCCGGTGTACCATCCAGAAGTTCTGACCGAGCGTAAGGCTAACCCAATGGTTGTCCTCGAAACTGGCCAACCACAGCTCGGCCTCCTTGTTGATCTCCCGGCGCCGGTCCGGATCCAGTTCGACCTTTTGCTCCTCGAACCAGGCGTTGAGCTTGGGGTTCTCCCAATCAGTGTAGTTGCGGGTGCCGCCCTTGAGGAAGATGCCGCCGTAGACGGCATCGGGGTCCAGTACCGTCATTCCCTCGGCCTGGCAACTCAACTCCCAATCACCCACTGAGTCGGGTGAGCGAGCCGTTCCGTATTTGGCGTAGCCGGCGGCGCTGGGCAACACCTCGATGTCGCCGGTAATCCCCAGGTAATCTTCCAGGTCCTGTTTAATAACGGTACATTCTTCGGGATACGTCCCCACCTGGCGTGCGTTGTATTGGACCTCGAAGCCGTCGGGATAACCCGCTGCGGCCATCAGTTCGCGCGCCCGGGCGATATCTTCCTGCCCGCCGGCGGTATCCTTGGGACGCATACCGGGCCACGTGATGCACTCTTCGTAGGTGTGGGCCATACCAACCAGCGGGCAGTAACCGCGTCCGGCGCCGTGCAACGACCGCTCGTTCACCTTCTGCCGGTCAACCGCCAGGTTGATGGCTTGGCGAATCCGATGGTCCGTGAAGGGCTCCCGTTTGACGTTGATCATGAAGCCCCTGGTGCCGCCCCCAAAGACGTCGTGGGCGACGTACTCACCGTTGGTGCGGTCCTCCAGCGAGTAAAACTCTGGGGCGGTCATGTTGAGCGTGGCGGCGTTGGCCATGTCAATTTGCCTGGCCTCCAACTGGGCTATGGCGGTGGCTGGCACCGTGATGATGTAGTGTTCGATTCGGTCGAAGTAGGGCAACCCTTCCTTGAAATAATCTGGGTTCTTGTTGACTCTGTAGTGGTTGCCGGACTGGTAGTCTTCCAGGACAAAGGGACCGGAACCGGAATTGTGCTTGATGATGTTTTCGCCCAGATTAAGGTCGATGCCCTGCTCCAGCAGGTGCTTGGGCAGAATCTTGACGTAGTCGATCGCCAGGAACTTGATGAACGCGCCCGACGCGAAGGCCAGGCTAAATTCTATCGTCTGGTCATCCACAATCCTGATGGCGTCATCAGCATTCTGAATGGTGCAGTCACCGGCGTCGCGATTGGCCACCTCCAGGGGTATCACGTATCGGCGCCACAGACCGGAGCGTCCGGTGCTGTTGCAGGGGTTGCCGTACCGTAGGTAGGTATAGAGCAGATCATCGACGGTAAGCGGCGTGCCGTCGTTCCAGCTCAATCCGTCCCGCAGGTGGAAGGTGTAAACCGTCCCGTCCGGGTTGAGCTCCCAGCTTTCCGCCAAATCAGGAGCAACTTCCGAAGTCTCGACGGTGTCGAATTGCACCAATTGATTGTACAGCTGAGAGTAGGAGATCACGCTGGACAGCGAGGCGGAACCCAGAGGGTCCCAGTCCTTGGTGTCGGCGTAGGCGCCCATGCGTGCGGTGCCGCCGTACTTGGGAGGGCCGCTGGGCACCGGCGTCGGCGCAGTGCGTGCCACTGCCGTGGGAGCAGGCGTGTTGGTGGGTCGGACGGTGGCCGCCGGTGGCGGAGTGGCCGTGGGTGTGGCGTCGGGAGCCACGGCGGCGGGAGCCGCCGGCGCTGCGGCCGTGGCCGACCCGAACCCGGGCGCCACGGGGTCGGTGGGTGGTGTGGTCGCTGCCGCTTGCTCCTGGGGCGCTTCAGCACCACCGCAGGCGATGCCAATCAGAAGCAGCACGCTGCAAACCAGGCTTGGGGTAAGCAACAACCGTATTTTGGACGACATTGGAAATCTCCTTGGTGTTAAATCCTGGGGATTCTCGTCGGGTAGGCTACCGATCCAGCCAGATGTCCTCGTGCTTGAAGCCATACTGAACCGTCACCGGGGCGTGGAATCCCTTGATGTCCTTGTGGACGATCCAGAAGAGTTGCCCCAGCAGCATGGTGACCCAGTGGTTGTCTTCGAACTCGGCCATCCACAACTCGGCTTCCTTGTTGATCGCCCGACGCTTGTCCGGGTCCAGTTCCACCTGCTGTCTGGCGAACCACTCGTTGATCTTGGGGTGTTCCCAGTCGGTGTAGTTACGCGTGCCGCCAAGCAGATAGACTCCTCCGTAGATTGCGTCCGCGTCCAGCACGACCATGCCCTCGCCCTGGCAACTGATCTCCCAGTCGCCTTGAGCATCGGCGGGCCGGGAGGTGCCGTACTTGGCGTAGCCGGCGGCGCTGGGCATGGCTTCGATGTCGCCGGTGATACCCAGGTATTCTTCCAGGTCCTGCTTGACCACCGAGCACTGCGACGGGTACGAGCCCACCTGCCGGACAGTGTACTGAACCTTGAATCCTTCGGGGAAACCGGCCTCGGCCATCAGGCGTCGCGCTTCGGCGATGTCCTCCTGACCACCAGGTGATTCCTTGGCGCGAATACCGGGCCAGTCGTCGCATTCGCGTAAACCATGGGCCATGCCCATCAGTGGACAATAGGTTACTCCAGCGCCGCCGAACGCCCGTTCATTGACCTTTCGTCGATCGACCGCCAAATATATTGCCTTACGCACCCGGTGGTCGCTAAACGGCTCGCGCTTTACGTTCAGCATTACGCCAAAGTTCCCGCCGGCCAGAATGTCATGGGCCACGTAGTCTCCGTTGGTAACCCGTTCCAGCTCGTAATACTCGGGGGCCTCCAGGTTGGTAGCGCCAGCGTTGGCCATGTCGATCTGCCGCGCTTCAACCTGGGCCACCAGGGTTGCCGGTTGGGTGATGATGTAATGCTCAATACGATCGAAGTAGGGGCGCCCCTCCTTGAAGTAATTCGGGTTTTTGTTGACAGTGTAACGGTTGCCAGACTGGTAATCTTCCAGTATGTATGGTCCCGAGCCCGACACACTGCGAATGACGTGCTCACCCTGGTTAAGGTCCACCTCCGGGTCCTCAAGCAGATGCCTGGGCAGCACCTTGACGTAGTCCACCGCCAAAAACTTGAGGAAGGCTCCCGATGCCTGGGGCAGGCTGAATTCCACCGTGCGTTCATCAATGGCGCGTACCACATCATCGGCGTTCAAGGGTGTGCAGTCGGCCTTTTCGACGATGTCCACTACTTCCATGGGTACCGTGTAACGCCGCCACAATCCGGAACGACCGGTGCCGTTGCAGGGATTACCGTAGCGCTGGAACGTGAATACAATGTCGTCGACGGTCAGCGGTTTTCCGTCGTGCCAGTTAATGTTTTCGTGGATGCGGAAGGTGTACGAGGTGCCGTCTTCGCCCACTTCCCAGCTCTCGGCCAGGTCGCCCACCACCTGTTGGGTGTTCGTGGTGTCGAACTGGACGATTTGGTTGTACAACTGGGAGTAAGAGATTACGCTGGATAGCGACGCCGAACCCAGCGGATCCCAGTCCTTGGTGTCAGCGTAGGCCGACATGCGGATCGTGCCGCCGTACTTGGGAGGGCCGGATGGCAACGGCGTTGGCGCGGTGCGGGCCACTGCGGTCGGCGCCGGCGTGTTGGTCGGGCGAACCGTGGCCGCCGGCGGCGGGGTGAAGGTGGGGGTCGGATCCGCGACCTGGGCTGGCGCAGCAGTTTGTGGAGCCTGGGCCGCCGGCGCATCCGTTGCATCCGGGACCGGCGCCACTGCGGTCGGTTCTTCAGCCTGCCCGCACGCTATGCCCATCAAGAGGAGAACGGCAATTAACAGACCCGCAATTATCATCGGCTGAGTTTTCGGCAACATATTGACAACCTCTGGTCTCGGATGTGAGCGTATACGGCTTGACGCCGCCCGATTCGGACTGTGCAAATGCAAAATATTCATTTTCGTCGATAGGCTGTGGGATTGTAGTGAAAAAATATACGCGATGTCAATAAATTATATTGAAGTCGGGCATATTGCGAACAACAATGGCCGACAATCGCTTTCATTCCCACGCCGAATAATCCACGACAATCCGTCCGCCGCAGACTCCTTGTTGACGCAACCTTGTTGCCCCGATAGTCTGTGGGAGCCGCCTGGCACGTCGTTTGACGGGAGCGGCTCGAAACCCAGCATCGCAGGAGCGCCCCACATGGTCGATTCAGCCACCGTCGCAACCTCAGCCGTCGACGCGCCTTTTGACGCCGACGGGTATATCCTGATTCGCCGGGTCGGCCCCGTTGCGACGGTAACCATCAACCGACCGGCCCAACGCAACGCCATATCCTTCACGATGTGGACCCAGCTCACCGAGCTGATGCGTCAACTGGACTCGGAACGGGACACCCGTTGCGTGGTGATAGCCGGCGCCGGCGAAGAGGCTTTTTCCGCCGGCGCCGACATCAGCGACTTTGAGCAATATCGCAGCGATTCGGAGAAGGGCCGCATCTACAACCGGGCAGTCGACGGGCTCCTGGAAACGGTGGCCGAGATGGGCACCCCGGTAATCTCCATGATCCACGGGTTCGCCGCCGGCGGCGGCTGCGAGCTCGCGGTGGCCACGGACCTTCGCATCGCCGCCGAGGGCAGCCGGCTGGGAATTCCGGTGGCACGGTTGGGCATTACCATCGGTCACCGGGAAATGTTCGGCCTGGTGAACCTGGTGGGCAAGGGCAACGCCATGTACATCCTGCTGTCGGGCCGGCTCCTTGATACCGACGAGGCCCTTCGCATCGGCCTGGTGAACCAGGTGGTACCCCGGGAAGACCTGGAGGCGGCAACCTATAAACTGGCTTCCGACATCGCGAATCTGGCCCCTTTGTCCCACGCGGTCAACAAGCAGACCATGGCCCAGGTGCTCGCCAAACCGTCGCTGGATCTCACACCCGATGAGGCGCGGTTGCCGCTGACCCAGTTCGACACTCGGGATTACCAGGAAGGATACCGGGCGTTCCTGGAAAAGCGACGCCCGGTATTCATCGGAGAGTAACCGGGCCGTCCCATGCCACCGCCGACTACCCGCAAATCACGCCAGCGCGCCGACCTGCTGATGGTTGACCAGGGACTGGTGGAGAGCCGGGAACAGGCCCAGGCCCTGATTATGGCCGGCGCTGTGCTCGCGCCTTCCGGTCCAGTACAGAAGGCCGGTACATTCCTGCCCACCGATACGCCGCTGGAGGTGAAGGAACGCCTGCCGTACGTCAGCCGCGGCGGAGTGAAATTGGCCCACGCACTGGACGCATGGGGAGACCGGCACGCTATTCCAGTGGAGGGGGCTGTCGTGCTGGACGCGGGGGCATCCACCGGCGGGTTTACCGACTGCCTTTTGCAGCGCGGCGCCGGCAAGGTATACGCGGTGGACGTGGGCCACGGCCAGTTGCACTACCGACTGCGCTCCGATCCCAGGGTCGTGTGCATCGAAAAAGTGAACGTCCGGTACTCCTTCCAACTTCCCGAACCGGTGGACCTGCTGGTAGAGGATGTATCGTTCATATCGCTAACCATGGCGCTGCCGGAACCGCTCACCCACCTGCGCGGCGGTGGCTACGCCGTGGTCCTCATTAAACCGCAATTCGAGGCCCGACGCGGCGAAGTGGGCAAGGGCGGCATCGTTCGGAGTGACGCCCTGCGGGCCGACATCCTGCGACGCGTCACCGACTGGGTTTCCGCCCGACCCGGGGTGCGCCTGCTGGACACAATACCGTCGCCCGTTACGGGGGATGCCGGCAACCGGGAATTTCTGGCGTTGCTGCGTAAAGATGACGACACTACGGACTCGGGGAACCTCGCCCCGAGAAACCTCGCGCAAGCAAACCTCACGCAAGCAAACCTGATCCAAACTCACCTGACCCAAGGAGAATGAAATGTACCTACTGAGAAGGATTTTCAAGACGAAACCCGGCGAGGCGCGCCGGGTGGCCAGCCTACTGCAGAAGCAGGCTCAGATTTTTCACGATGCCGGCCAACGCAGCGAATTCAAGGTCTACTTCAACGGCGCCACCACCCCAGGAGAACAAAACATCGTCGTTCTGGAATGGACGGACGAGGCGCTGATGTCTCCGATGCGCGGCGGACACCAACTGCCCCCGGCAGCGATGGAGGTTGGCCGGGAAATCGGTCCGTTGGTTGAGGGCAATCACATCGAATTCATGGAGCTGATGACGCCAGACAAGATGATGGATGTCTGACGCATCACGGCAATGACGACCCGGCCGGGCATCCTTCACCCGTCCGGGACTGTTCCTAACCCATGAGTTCACCCTCACGCTCACCCCCAGATCAGGTCTGGGGCGGGTTCTAGCCTTCTCCCGTCAAAGGAGAGGGGACATCGTTGCACAGGAGGCACATTGTGGACGTACAACAGGTAGCGGAAACCCTGCTGGCCCGTGGACAGACGGTGTCGGTGGCCGAGGCATGCACCAATGGCCTGCTCGGATACACCCTGGGCACCATTCCGGGAGCATCCCGTTTCTTCCCCGGCGGCGTCATTGCCTACACCGGCGGGCTCAAGGAGAAAATCCTGGGCGTTCCGGATGAGCTATACGAAACGGCGGGCAGCGTGAGTCGAGAGATGGCCATCGCGATGGCGCGAGGGGTGCGAGAACTAACGGGCACCGACTATGCGCTGTCCACCACCGGAGTCACCGGCCCGGCAGCGGGTCGCAGCGGATTGCCCATCGGTACCTTCTGGGTCGGCCTGTCGGTGAAGGACGGCGAGGACGCCGCCATCGAGATCCGCGTGGGCGGGGACCGGGACGCGACCAAGCACGGCGCAGTGCAGGCAGCGATCGATCTGTTGGGTAACCAGTTAGCGTCAGGCGGCTGACGGCGACGTAATCGGTTGCTGCGACGAGATTGCTACGTCGCCGCGCTCCACGCAATGACCGCAAATTAGCTAGTACCGTTTCAATCTGATCTTGTCGGATAGATATGTTGGAGCTTACGGCGAGCATCTTGGGTGGTAAACCGCCAGTCGATGGCTAATCTTGCTGCGTTGCGCGCGCTTTCGAGCGCCGCAACCTCTCGCCGCAGCTCCGCCTCATCGCTGATACGGCGGTTCAGACATCCCCTGCTGAAGACGCTCAACTCGATCTCAGCCATGTTCAGCCAGCTGCCGTGGGTGGGAGTGTAATGAAACTCGAGGCGTTGGGCGATGCGCCGAGCTTCGGATGGCTCAAATGCTTCGTAGAGCGCGCCGAGCTGGTGGGTGTTGAGGTTGTCCAGTACCAGCCTGACCACCTCGGCATCAGGGTAGGCCTCGTCCACCAGCCACCGCATCTGGTGCGCGAAGTCCACGGCAGTGCGGCGCTCGGTCACCTCCACAGGTCTCCAGCCACCCCTCGGCTCACAGATCATGAACAGGTTCCGGGTCCCGTTACGCTGGTACTCGGTGTCATAGCGTGCCACCCGTCCCGGGGCAGCCTCCAGGGGCGGACGCACCTCTCCAGTCAATTGCCGGGAGGTCTCGTCGAAACACACTACCGGACGCTCCGGATTGCACTCCGGTTGGTACAGGTCCAGCACGTCCTCCATCCGCGCCACGAACTCCCCGCTCACCTTGGGGATACACCACTCTTGCTTCTTCCACGGCTTGAGTTCATTTTCTTGAGCATCTGGCGCACCGTCTCCAGGGAGATGCTCTCGGCAAACTCCAACTCCACCACCTGGTCGGCCAACAACTGGAGTGTCCAGTGCGTGTGCCCTTCGGGCGCGGCGCTGCACGCAATGGCGATCAGGTGCGCTTCCTGCTTGCCGTCCAGCTTGCGCTCCTGGCCCGGCCGCGGTCGGTCATTGCTGGCGGCCTCAAGTCCTTCCTCCACGTACCGCTTCCGCGCTCTGGCGACCGTGGCCGCGTTGACCAACAGCACATCGGCTAGCTCACGGTCCCCAAGCCCTTCGTCAGCCTTGAGCAGCGACAGCGCACGCTTCACGGTGCGCACTGACGCCTTGCCTCGCTGGGACACCTCATTGAGACGGGAGCGTTCGGCCTCGGTCAGCTCTACTTTATACTTGATGGCAGCCATGGCTGGGCACTTCCTCACACAAAGCTCATGCCCAAGTATGGCTGCTTTCTTATATTCTTACAAATCTACCTGGCAACGGTACTAGTGCAGACTAGCGGGAGAATTTCGATGCAATTTGGCGTATCCCTTTCCGCCATCGCCCAACAGCCGGCCGGCGCCGATATGCAGCAAGCGTTTGCCGACATCTGCGCCTACGTCGGGGCCGCCCGCGACCTGGGCTTCGACATGGTGTACCAGGGCCAGCACTACCTGACCGACCCTTACCAGCAGCTGCAAACCATGCCCCTGCTGGCCCGGATCTCTGCGGAGGCGCGCGGGATGGGCCTGGTGGCCACGATGCTGGTGCCGCTGCATCATCCGGTGGACCTGGCGGAGCGGGTCGCCACCATGGACGTGATCACCGGGGGCCGGTTCACATTGAGCGCAGCGCTGGGCTACCGGGACGCGGAATATGACAACTTCGGAGTACCGCGCCGGACCCGGGTGAGCCGTTATCTGGAATGCCTGGAGGCGATGCGGTTGCTGTGGTCGGGGGAGAAGGTGAATTACGACGGCCAGTATTTCCAGCTGCGCGACGCCCAACTGATGCTCCGTCCGGTGCAACAGCCCCATCCGCCGGTGTGGGTGGCGGCCAACAGCGACGCGGCCATCACTCGGGCCGCTCGGCTGGGCTACACCTGGTATGTCAACCCGCACGCCAAATTCGACACCATCAGCCAGCAGGTGGAAATGTACCACGAGGCCGCTGGAGCCGCCGATTCGGGGGCCCCGGAACGGCTACCCCTGGGTCGGGAGGTATTCGTGGGGCGCACCCACGAGGAGGCCTTCGCCAGGGCGGCGCCGTACCTGGGCGGCAAGTACGAAGCCTACGCCCAGTGGGGTCAGGACAAGGCGCTGCCGGGAGAGGAAAACTTCCGGGTACCCTTCGAGGATTTGGCCCGCGACCGCTTCGTCATCGGGAGTCCCGACGAGGTAGTGGAGGAGTTATCGCGCTATCGGGCGCTCGGCATGTCCCACGGCTGCTTCCGCATGATGTGGCCGGGAATGCCGTTAGCGGACGGCGTGGCCAACCTGGAACTCTTCGCCGAGCGGGTGGCGCCGAATTTGCGGGAGGGTTGATTCCAGAGAGCGTGATTTGGACGTTCATTGTTGCCCCGGTCGCTGTTTCGGCTTGGACCGGTTACCACGACCCCGACGCTAAAATCGAGCTCGCTAGTAGCAGCGAAGCCGAGGTGAATTACCATGACTACCGATTGGGATAAATGCGAAGCGGTCGAACGTCGCGCCGACGTATTTAGCGGCGCCTTCGTTTTCGCCGGTACCCGAGTGCCGTTGCACGCACTGTTTGAAAACCTTCAGGGGGGCGCCACCACCGCAAAATTCGTTGACTGGTTCCCAAACGTCACCATCGAGCAGGTGAACCGGGTCCTCGAGCACCAAATCAATTCCCTACTGCAAGTCCCCGCCGGATGAACATTCTGTTCGACGAGGGCACTCCCAGGCCGCTGCGAGCACACCTGCCGGATCATTCGGTAGACCTTCCGATAGAACTTGGTTGGGCACAAATCAGTAACGGGGAGCTTTTGGCCAGGGCCGAAGCGTCAGGATACGATCTGTTGATCTCCACCGATACCAACCTGCGGCATCAACAGAATCTGTCGCAATACAATATTGCCGTATTGGTTATTCGTCCTACCAACTGGAACACACTCCAGTCGGCCATACCCCGCATCGTGGAGACCGTAAATTTCATCCAGCCATCTGACTATGTTGAGATTCGCGCCTGACCAACCCATCCCGGCTGTTAAAACTCGAATATCCATCACATTTCGATTGGACGGATCACCCCGGGGAGGGATCACCCTACCCGCAGCGTTTGCGCGGTTTTGGCGGCGGCTTTGATGGCATTCCAGTCGTAGCGCATCTTCGTCATTTGGACGCGGCCCCACGTTGCGGACTGGTCGGCGTAGTGTTCGCTGGCGGGGTGTCCGGACGCGCCCAGCGGTACCGCCCACAACGAGCGTTCCCAATCACCGAGGTCGTAGGCGTAGCGGAACACGGACAGGCCGCCGATGGTGGCCAGGTCGGCCGGCGAGTAGGAGCCAGCCCAGGGGGTATCGCCGTCGCCGCCAGTCGGGATCTCGGGCGGGTTCAGCAGCGGGGCGAGTTCCGGGTGTGCCATGGCCAGGGGATGCTGCGGGCGAGCCCGGTGCACCCGGTCCCAGCGCCAGGTGTCCATATCCGAACCCAGCTGGTGGGTGAGGATGCGTACCGCCTCTGCCAGGGAGGACGCCAGCGCCGACGACCAGTCCTCGCCGACGGGCATCAGGGAGGTGTCGCCGGCAGCCACAGCGTCGGTCATCAGGTTGCGGAACCGGTTGACGAACACGCCCCGGCCCCGGTCGACGGGATTCCAGGTCAACGTGGCCAGTTCTTCGCCGATGTTGTATCGCAGTAGGCGGAACTGAAGGGTGTCGCGCATGGCGCTGTAGATGGTAGGTTCAACGGCGTCCCGATCCATCCGCCCAGACCATGATTGGAGACGGCGCAAGGCCGCCGCAGCCACCGGATCGGCTGGAGCGGGCAAGGTCTTGAGGGCGGCCACGTAGGCTTGAGCAGGTATGGAACGCCGTTCGGCGTGGATCCGTCCCATGTCGTTGACGCCGGGATTCGGCAGCGCGGCGATGCCGGCAGCGACCCGGATGGCCCGGTAGCCCGGGGCGAAGTCCATGGAAATGTAATACGGGTAGTCGTCGTCCACGGGCCGGTTGTTGGCGGTAACGATGTACTCTTCGGGGGGATTGATGTTGCGGGGCAGCTCGGTGAAGGGGATGCTGCCCTGCCACTCGTGCTGGCCGTTCCAGCCGGGCACAGGCAGGGGAACCGGAGCGTCGCCGGGACGACGGGGAATCTCGCCGCGGCACTGGTAGCCGATGTTGCCGTGCACGTCAGCCATGAGGAAGTTATTGACCGGATCGACCCAGCCGTCCATGGCGTCGGCCAATTCCGTCACGCTGCCGGCTTCCAGCATGGCGGGCAGGATGTCGACCCAGGGATCACCGCCGTCCGTGGCAGTATAGCGGAGCGCCAGGCCGTAACCGGTCAGCGGGTTGCCGCCGACGATGGGGCCATGGTGCGTCGCCCAGGTCCGGAGGTGCACGTCGTCGCCGCCCTTGACACGGATGACCTCGTCGCGCACGTCGGCGTTGAACCAGTCGCCCTGCCGCTGATAGAGGGGCGGGTCGGCGTCGTTGAACCGCTCGATGTAGAGGTCCTGGTAGTCGGCGCTGGTGTGGGTGACGCACCAGGCCACCCACGGGTTGTGTCCGAAGTGGGGGAAGCCGGGAACACCGGCGAAGGAATTGCCCACCACGTCGAAGGTGTCGCAGGCCACGTGGTTCTGGTAGTAAACGCTGGGAACGTCCAGGCCCCGATGGCTGTCGCCGGCCAAGATGGGCTTGCCGGTGGCGGTGCGTTCACCGGAGATGACCCAGGAGTTGGAGCCGCTGTCCATCTCTCCGATGAGGTTGAGGTCGGTGGCGCCGTCGAGCAGTTGCTGGAAACCGAAGTCGGCGCTCCCGGAGTAGTCGGCGCCGGTGGGGATGATAACGGGTTGACCGGGCGGATAGGACGGAAACAGTTCGGCGGCGCGTTCCGGTCCCAGGGCCTTTACCAAACGGGCACGCCAGGCCTTGCTCTCGAAAACACCCATGAACAGGTGCCTAACCTTGAATACCGCCAAACTGTGCCACGGCTCCCACGGCTCGGGCGTCATTCCGGTGATGCCGAATTCCGCCGGCAACGGCGCCCCGCTATTGACGAATGCGTTGACCCCATCTGAGTAGGCCTGGAGCATGGCTTGAGCGCGGGGTCCGGCGGCCTGGCAATCGGCGCGGGCGGCGTCCTCGAGGCGGAGGCGGCGCATCTGCATGTCCTGGCCCACGGCGAATTGGCCGACGGCTTCGGCCCAACGTCCGACGGCGCGGAGTCGGTCGTATTCCATGGCCCACCGGCGGTCCTGGGCGGTGACGAACCCCTGGGCGAACCAGGCGTCATGCTCGTTGTCGGCGCGCAGGTGCGGGATGCCCCACTCGTCACGCCAAACCTGGACCACACCATGCAGTCCGGGCACCAGAATCTCACCGTCCAGGGGCGGGATGGCGGCGCGGAGTTCGTCGGCGGTATGGTATGCGGCGATTTTTGGGGCTTTGGTAGTCATGACAGGACCTCGGAAGTCGGCTAACGCAATAGTACCTTACGGCTGATGCGGGTGCACGAACTGGCCGGGGCAGGGCGGGGCTGCCTGGAACGGGGTTGGGGATTGTTGCGGTGACGCCCCTCACCCCCTGCCCCTCTCCCGGTGGGAGAGGGGAGAATGCTTGGATAGGCAGGGGGTGAGCGGGTCAGGGGAAACGTGGAGCGGGGGTTGGTGCTGGGACTTCACCCTCACCCCGACCCTCTCCCATCAAGGGCGAGGGGGCCGGACGGGGATTGCGGGGGTTGGAGTTCGTTGTTTTATGGGTTGGGAATGGTGGCGGGACGGCGGGAAATCCGCTATTCTGTGCCCCATCACATCAATCCTCAAACGGTCGCGCACCAGGAGATACGCAAGATGACTACCACGGCTTCTACCGACGCGGACACTATCATCACTCAGCAGGCCAGCCGCTTCAACGACCAGTTCGGCGAGATGAGCTCGAGGGCCAAGGAAAAGGTCAAGGGGGAGATGTCGGACTTCGTGCAGAAATTCATCGCGGCGTCACCCTTCGCGGTAATGGCTACCGCCGACCCGGAGGGCAACTGCGACGCTTCTCCCAAGGGCGGGAAACCCGGTTTCGTCAAAGTTATCGACGGCACGCGCCTGCTGCTACCCGACGTGGCCGGCAACCGGCTGTTCCAGTCCTATCAGAATATGGACACCAACCCGCACGTGGGTTTGCTGTTCATGATTCCCGGCATCAACGACACGGTGCGTATCAACGGCACCATCTCCATCGTGGACAAGGAGGAGCTGGAGCGGCAGAAAGTAGAGTTGGAGCTGTACTGGACGGATGACAACTCCAAGCATCTGCAGGGGGTCATTATCAACGTGGAGGAGTCCTACACCCACTGCCCGCGGGCGTACAACTTCGCCAAGCTGTGGGACGCGGAGCAGATTACGGAAAACCAGACCAACCGGCCCATCCCGTTGCGACCGTAGAGGTTGCCGGGGGGGACGTTTTCACCCTCACCCCAACCCTCTCCCATCAAGGGAGAGGGGGTTATGCGCCCTCACTCCTGACCCCTCTCCCGGTGGGAGAGGGGTTTTTGTTGGGTGCGTTTATAATTAACCTAGGACGGGATGGTTTTGTTCGTCGGCGGGAGACACGGGGAATACGGGAGGCATTTGATTGATGCTACGTCGTCTGGTGATCGGTAGTGCGGTGGTGGCTCACGGATTGGCGTGGGCGGCGTTTTTGTGGCTGGTGTTCTGGCCTTTCTCGCACAGTGGCGTGACCACCCAATTGCCGCCGGCGGGGAGCGACGCGGCGCCACAGGTCACATACACCTCTGATTCGTTCATCGAAGCCAACGGGCTGTGGGTAGTGCTGCCATTCTTGATTCCGGTGGCGGTGACCGGACTCGCTCTGCTGGCGGCGTGGCGTTGGAATCCGTCGGGATGGACCAGACCGGTTTCCCTTGGGGTGTTGGCCGTCCTGATGTTCGGTTTCTGCGTCTTGGGTATGTTTTCATTTGGGGTCTTCTTCGTGCCGGCGTTTTTGGCATCGGCGATTACGGCTGTGGTCAGCTCGTTCCCCGGCGCTCGGGGCACCGGTGTCGGGACGTTATAAATCACTTGAATGGAATAATCCGGCGCTGGCGCTCCGCCCAACGCGCCCACCAGGGCCGGCAACCACCCGGTGCTACAATGGGCCCATCGCACGCCGCAACACGCACCCGAGAGGACAGCACGCCCATGGAATCGGTAGCCTTTGAGAAGCACACCCTGCCCAACGGACTGGACGTCATTTTGCACGAGGACCGGTCGATTCCGGTGGCCGCCGTGAACGTCTGGTATCACGTGGGCTCCAAGGACGAGGAGCTGGGCCGCACCGGCTTCGCTCATCTCTTCGAGCACATCATGTTCCGAGGGACGTGCCACCATAAAGCCAGCCACTTCGAACCGTTGCAGAAAATCGGGGCGTCGCTGAACGGCTCCACCAACGGCGACCGCACCAACTACTGGGAGGATGTGCCTTCCAACTACCTGGAGCTGGCGCTGTGGCTGGAAGCCGACCGCATGGGTTTCCTGCTGGACGCGCTGGACCAGGAGGGTTTCGACACCGAGCGGGACGTGGTCAAAAACGAGCGTCGGCAGAGCTACGAGAACCGACCCTACGGCATGGCCCAGTGGCACATCCAGCAGGCATTGTTCCCGCTGCCCCACCCATACAACTGGATGACCATCGGCTCGCAGGAAGACCTCGACGCGGCGAGCCTGGACGACGTGAAGGACTTCTTCAGGCGTTATTACGCACCGGCCAACGCCAGCCTGTCCATCGCCGGCGACATCGACACCGCGCAGGCGCTGGACCTGGCGACCCGCTACTTCGGCGACCTGGACCCGGGGCATCCGGTGCGGCGAACCGAGCGCGCCGACTCGCCGCTGTCGGGTCGAATCGACCTGCAGATGAGCGACCGGGTGACGCTGCCGCGGCTCTACGCGGCCTGGCCGGCGCCGGCGAACCTGTCCGGCGACGATGCCGCTGGCGACATCCTGCGGGCCGTCCTGTCCGACGGCCAGAGCAGCCGCATGTACCGGACGCTGGTGTACGACAAGCAGCTGGCCCAGAGCGCCTCAGTGAGCTATTACGCCGCCGAGATCGCCGGCCAGTTCCGCATGGAGCTTACGCCCGCAGCGGGTCACACCCTTGATGAAGTGGAATTGGCCGCCGAGGAGGTGCTGGGTAGCATCGCCGCCAATCCGCCCACCGAGGAAGAATTCGAGCGGGCCATCAACCGCATCGAGATGCAGCACTACCGGACGCTGTCCCGGGTGGGCGGATTCGGGGGTCGGGCCGACGCGTTGAACTTTTTCAACGTGTACACCGGCGACCCCAACCGTCTGAATACGGCGATGGACGACTATCGGGCCGTGACGCTGGACGACGTGCTGCGGGTGCACCAGGAGGTATTCGGCGCTGAATTGGCTGGTGGGCGGCAGGTGCGGATGCGGGTGTTTCCCGAGCCGAGCCTGAACGCTGCCGCGGCGACCGTGGACCGGACGGTCCAACCGGCGGGCGGACCGGCGCCAGCGTTCACGCCGCCGGTTCCGCAGCGGGGCCGGCTGGACAACGGGATGGAAGTGGTGGTGGCCAACAAGCCGGGGCTTCCGCTGGCGGCCTTCACGCTGCTGGCCCGATCCGGAGCGACGTCGGACCCGGACAACCTGCCCGGGCTGTCGTCGTTCGCGGCGGCGATGCTCACCGAGGGCACCGCTACGCGCAACAGCCAGGAAATTGCGGCGGCCTTCGAGCACATCGGTTCCCGGCTATCCGGCGAGGCGCGCAAGGAAATCACGCTCCTGGCGGCAGAAACATTGACCCGCCACTGGCCCCACGCGCTGTCGCTGGCCGCCGACGTTGCCCGCAACGCCAACTTCCCGGAGCACGAGCTGGAGCGAATACGGCGGGAGCGTCTCACCGACCTGCGCCGGGCTCGGGATGACGCCGGTTTCGTGGCCGACAACAACTTCGGCAAGCTGGTGTTTGGTTCCGAGTCGCCCTACGCTCATTCCAACCTGGGCAACGAGACGACGGTGGCGGCGACGGCGCGGGCCGACCTGGCGGGTGTCTATCAACAGACGTTCCGGCCCGACCGGATGTGTCTGCTGGTGGCCGGTGACGTGCACATCGACGAGGCGATGGCGGTGGCGGGCGATTGTTTCGGCGACTGGGGCTCGCCCGTGGCGGCGGCGGCGGATGTGGAAGTGGCGGCCTACACCGCCATCAGCGGGCCCGTGATCTATCTCATCGACAAACCCGGGGCGGCGCAATCGGTAATCCGGGCCGGCATGCCCGTGGTGCACCGCAACCACCCCGACCACATGCCGCTCTCGGTGTTGAATTACGCCTTCGGCGGGCAGTTCTCGGCGCGCCTGAACCAGAACTTGCGCCAGGACAAGGGGTACAGCTACGGCTACAACTCAGGCATATCCTGGTACAACGCGCCGTCCCTGCTGTCGGCCGGCGGCAGCGTGCAGACCGAGGTGACCCGGGAGTCGGTGATCGAGACGCTGCGGGAGTTTGGCGACATCGCCGGGAACCGTCCGTTGACCGACGCCGAGCTGGACAACGCGAAGAACGGATTGCGGCTGGGGTATCCCGCCGGGTTCGAGCGTCCGGCGCAGCTGTTGGCCCAGCTGATGCAGCTCACGCAATTCGGCCTGCCCGACGACTACTTCACGCACTTCGAGGAGCGCCTGGCCGCGGTGTCGCTGGCGGACACCCACCGGGTGGGAGCGCAGTACCTGCCCGCCAGCCGCCTCACCATCCTGGTGGTGGGCGACCGGGAGCAGATCGAGCAGCCCCTGCGCGACCTGGGCCACCCGCTAACGCTGCTGGACGCCGAAGGGGCGGTGGTGGGGTAGGGTGAACGCAATGTCCCCACGCCAATATTTTGTGAAGAGTAGGAGGACGTTCAAACATGTACGAATCTAACCGAGTTCATCGGGCGTCAGCGTCACGTTGTAGGGATCATTCAATGTAAACCCGTTGCCGCTTCTCCTAACCTCGCCGAAGAGGCTGACTGGTACGCCGTCCGTGAATGCTGTAATAATCTTTTCAAAATCGGGATCGGCGAATCGAACCTTCATACGGACGGAGCGATCATCTCGGATTGTGACCAAATCGGCGTTGCCGTCGAATTGATGGGGAAGTTCTCGGTCCAGCCGCACAATCTGTCCGATAATGTGCTCGTCAGGGGATGGCGGTTCGTTGCGACGCAGATCTGACGCGGCACTTTTCAAGATTTCGGCAACGGTGTTCGCGAATGGGAAACTGACTTCGGACGGATCAGCCGGTCGCGTTCTTGCCCAGCGCAAATCCACCTCGATTCCTGAACCCTTTTCGGCCAACGAGGCCAGGGCAGAGCAAAAATTGGCGCTGACTCCAGAATCTACCGCTTGTGCAAACGGTTCCAACGAATCGATAGCGACCGTTTCCATGACAGCTGTGGTCGCCGATTCCAACGCGCGGCTGAATTGTAGAGTGGCCCGGCGCGAGAACGGCGCATAAAAATTGTCACCCATATCTTGCTGGCGTCCAATGCCTGCCGGGACGGGAGAACGCACAGCGAGTGAGTAACCATCGAAGTAGTTGGGCATCGGCTGAACGTTGTTTAGAAATTGTGCAACCTCAGCGCTCATAGGGCCCCGAAACACCGGCCGCGTTTTTTCCGCGGCGCGCGCAGCCGCCGTTAACAGCGCATAAGTATCATTGAGCAATCCAGCGCTTTCCCGGATGGAAACAAAGGTGGCGGCATCGTGGTTTCTAGCCTGAATGCGTATAACGTCTGCACCGGCGCCGACGATATCGTAATAGATCTCGAGTTGGGATCTCTCTTCGACGGAAGACAGAGTTGCGACTGCCTCCGCCATCCTAATCGAATGGTCGCGCGTAGAGTCCAAATTGGGAACAATGATGTCCCAACTGCGACCCCGGCTTTCGCTGACAAACAGATTTGCCCTACCACGGCCCCAAGGCCCGTCATCGATCCACCCTTGGGCGCTGAGGTACGCCCGCAAATGCAGCGCGGATAACGACCGCAGGGCATGTTGATCGCGAATCGTCACTTCCATAGCGATAATTCCCCTATGCTGCACCCATAAGAGTGCGAAGTTGACCTCCCTCGAATACTTGCGAAGTGGGAATGTGGACGGTCACCGTGGAGGTGTTGGATGTAGGCGCCGCCCCGTCCAGTGACATCCAGTAAGCGCAATAACGCATGCAAAGCTCTTCTTCGGTATGGTGCACCCATTCATCATGCTGCTCGGGAATGAGTACAACTATCAAAATGCTGTCGACGGTGGCGTTCGAATCTCGTAGTATGTCGTAATTTCTGACGGGCAGCGGATAGGAGAGTCGACCGTTCTGAATCATTTCTCGCGTGGTAGATTTGGCTTGAAAGTCGATTTGGGCTCGTCGTCCATTACTGGTACCTATTACCGATCCGTCTATTCCTTCATCGGTTTCTGGCCGCGTTACTTGATACCAGCGTGTGCTGCTACAGCCCTGATATAAGCCAGGGAAAATTGCTCCATCTGTTGTTCTCGGGTCACGGAATTCTCCACCGTTGAGTTGAATTGTAGTCGCTCCGCTAAACTGCCACAAATTCTAACTTAATCGTAGACTGACCACGTCGGACGACGCAATAACCCAGCGTCACCCCCTTACTCCACCGCTGCTCGCTGCGCCGCGAATAGTTGTTCGATGCCTCTGGAGGCCAGGGATAGGGCTTCGGTTACCTGGTGGCGGGGGAAGGGGTCGCCTTCGGCGGTGCCCTGGATTTCTACCACGGAGCCGGCGTCGGTCATCACTATGTTGAAGTCGGCCTGGGCGGCGGCGTCCTCGCTGTAGTTGAGGTCGAGGAGGAGGTGGCCGTGCTGCAGGCCGACGCTGACGGCGGCTACGGCGCAGTGCAGCGGGATCTCCGGGAGTTGTCCTTTGGCGACCAAACCCTCCAGGGCCTGGTGCAGGGCGACCCATGCGCCGGTGATTGCCGCCGTCCGGGTGCCGCCGTCGGCTTGCAGCACGTCGCAATCGAGATAAATCGTGCGCTCGCCCAGGGCGGACAGGTCGATGGAGGCGCGGAGAGAGCGACCGATGAGGCGCTGGATTTCCTGGGAACGGCTGGCGGTGCGGCCGGTGTCCCGGTCGCGGGAACGGCGCGAAGAGGTGGCCCGGGGCAGCATGTCGTACTCGGCGGTCACCCAGCCGGAGCCGCGGCCACGCATCCAGCCGGGCACCTGCTCCTCCACCGAGGCGGCGCAGAGCACGGCGGTGTCGCCCATCTCAATCATCGCCGAGCCTTCGGCGGACATCTGGCAGCCGGTGGAGATGCGGACGGGACGCAATTCGTCCCAGCGGCGACCGTCGTTGCGGATTGGGTTGTTGGTCATGGGGATGGTTGTCCTTACGACGGTGTTGTCGATTTGGGGAAGCGAGTGCAAGGGTTTTTCAACCTCACCCCAACCCACTCCCATCGAGGGAGAGGGGGTTCGGCGGTGAGTATAGCACCGGCTATTGGGGCGGAGGGGTTCCGGTTCTGACCCAGAGGGTTTTCCCGTTGCTGATGAATTCTACGGTGCCGTGCATGTCGGTGGAGAAGAGGTTGGACGCTCCGACGGCGGTTTCCAAACGGGTCACGACGTCGGCGTGGGGATGGCCGAACCGGTTGTCCCGACCGGCGGATATGACGGCGCTCCGGGGGTTGACGGCGCGCAGGAACGCTGGCGTGGTGGAGGTTCTGCTGCCGTGGTGAGCCACCTTGAGGACATCGGCACGGAGGCGCTCTCCATGGCTGCCGACCAGTCGACGCTCCATGTCGGCTTCGACGTCGCCGGTGAAGAGGAAGGCTACGTCGCCATAGGTCAGACGCAGCACCAGGCTCCCGTTGTTGGCGGTCTTGCGAACGCTGGACGGGAGGGCACCGGCGGGAGGAGACAGAACCTCCAGAATCACGTGGCGGCCCAGGGCCACGCGATGCCCGGCGGTGAGGGCAACAGCCTGATGGTGTCGTTGGTCCAGCGCCGACCGCCACTGGGGTTGCAACGCGCTATCCGCGCTGGCTGCACCCTGCAACACTACGCCCGTGCGGTACCGTTGCAAGACAGGGAGCAAACCGCCCACGTGGTCGCTGTCGAGGTGGGTCGCCGCCACGACGTCAAGGTTCCGGTCGGTGGGCGGGATGAGAGGCCCCAGGGCGGAGAGGGTCGTCTCGCCGTCCGGCCCGCCGTCGATGAGCAGTTGACGTCCGTCGGGGGTCACTACCAGGATCGCGTCGCCCTGCCCGATGTCCAGCGCGTAGACGTGCAGCCAGCCATCAGCGGAGGTGGCCGCCACCTGGCCGACCAGCAGCACTGTCACGATGATGGCGACGGGTAACACGCCGGCCAGGGTCGCCGCGGCTCCGTTGGGTCGCCAGCGTGGTTGCCGCCGCAACGCCGAAACCGCCCGACGCAGCAGGCGAGAAGATAAGACCCAGATCAGTAACCCAAGACCCAGATACCAGCCCGCTGCGACGGGAGTGGTGAACCATCCGGCCGGCAGGAGCGCCAGCGGCGTCCATTCGGCCACAGCCATCAGCCAGGACAAGGGCGCCCAGGCCAGCGCCGCTGGGAGCGCGGCGAGGGGCGGCGCAATCAGGCCGACGCTGGCGGTGAGCGCCGCGCCCACCAGGGCGGCGGGCAATGCTGGCATCGCCAGGATGGTGGCCGCCACGCTCATCAGCGGAATGACGCCAAAGTGCATGGCCACCAGCGGCATGGTGGCCACGGTCGTCATCACTGAAACTGCGATGGAGCCGACGAGCAGCGTGATGCCGTATTGCACCCACCGGGCCGGCCAGGCTTCGGACGAGGCCAGCGGGGCGGCGACCAGCGCCGACAGGGTCGCGGTGATCGGCAACGACACGATGACGCCGGCCATGGCGGTGAAGCTGAGCAGGAATGACAGGCTGCCCATCAGCGACGGTTCCACGGCCAGCATCGCCGCGCCGGCCAGCAGGAGCGCCGTGGTTCCGCGAACTCCCCGACCCAGCAGCGTCTGTCCCAGCGCCATGGTGCCCATAACGGCGGCACGCACCACCGGCGGGTCCAATCCGGACAAAGCGGCGTAGACCCACACTATGGTCGCCACGCCCAGGACGCCCGGCCAGCTGCGCCGACCGATCAGCGCGTGTACGACGGCCAAACTCAGGGCCATCACGACGCCCACGTGCAGGCCGGAGATTGCCAGCAGGTGGGACATTCCCGCGTCGCGGAAATCCGCTTTGAGCGATTGAGGCAGCTCGGCCCGGATGCCCAGCAGCAACGCCTGGGCCAAACCGGACTGGGGAGCGGGCAACGCTCGCTGGATCGACCGGGCCAGCGCGCCGCGCGTCCGGTGCAACGACGCGGCCACCCGGGAACCGCCGCCAGTATCCACCAACTGCGCGTGGCGAACCCACATGACAGCAGAAATACCCTGAGACTCCAGGTAGGCGGCATAGTCAAAGTCGTCGATGGGTTCGGGACGCTCCAGCCGTCCGGTCAGCCGGAGGGTATCGCCATAACGCAGGTGGGGCAACGGTCGTTGTGCCACCAGTTGAGAGGGCGGCAGGGCGTACACCAGCAGGTTGGTTCCTGCGGGAACGTTACCGATGGCAACTTCGGCGTCGTCGACAACGCGCGCCTGAAACCGTACCCGACCGGACGACACGGGTTGCGGCGCGTCGACGACGAGCATCGTGGCGGACACGTCTGCCCTCAGGGGAACGACGGGAAGGGGCGACGGCGCGGCAACCTCGGTTCGCCAGACGCCCAGCAACAGCGCTGCCGCCAGCAGCACCGGGCCGGCGGGGCAGCGCAGCAGTCGCAGCACGACGGCCCCGAGTACGGCTCCGGAGACCAGCAGCAGCAACGGCCAGGCCGGCAGCGTCCACGTCACCACCCAGGTGGCCACCCCGACGCCGGCGACGAGGGCCGCCAGCGTCAGCTCGGGGAACAGTCGCATGGCTGGGTCGGCGGAAGGCGGACCGACCCGCTAGGGTGCGCCGACGATAATCAGACTCTCAATCCGGCTGTAGATGCCGTCGCCGATGCCCGGCACGGCGACGATTCCATCGGAGGATGCGAACGGCCCAGCCTGTTGCCGGTGGGCTACGATGGCTGCGGCCCGGGTCTGGCCGATACCGGGGAGGATCTGCAAGCAGGCCGCAGTCGCCGCGTTGATGTCGATGGGTGGGAGGCAAGCCGCAGTCGTCGCCACGGCGAACGCGGTATTGGCGGACGGGGCGGCATCGGCAGCCGGCGCCGCCGTGCCATCGCCGACGGCAGGGATCCTGTAATGACCGGCATCGGACACGTAAGCGGCCAGATTGATGCGTTCCAGGTCGGCGGCGTGGGTGGGGCCGCCGGCCATGGTCAGTAGATCAGCGATGCGCTGGCCGGATTCGGCCTGATACACGCCTGGTTGAAGTACCTCACCAGTGACGTAAACAGCGAAGCTCTGGGAGGTGGCGGCGACGTTCACGGCGGCGGGCGGGTCGCTGACGACGACGGGGGCAACGGTGGCGGCGGGCGGTTCCGTTGGCGGGATAATTTGCACCGCTCCGGAAGAGCCGCCGGTCTGACCGCCGAATATCATCCAGGCAGCGAGGGCGAGTAGGGCCAGCGCCAGGCCCGCTGATGCGGTGACCGCCAGCAACCGTCTGCCGCTTAGGGAGCTCACCTTACCGATGCCTCTGCAAATCCTGAAAATGCGTATGACCGGCTGCGGGGCGCCGCAACAACCGCACTACCCACATCCTGAGCAGACCAACCCCGAGCCGGCCACGTGCAATCTAAAGGTTGGGCGCAGGTTATGACTAGTGACGGGCGTGCACATTTTTACAATTTTTAGAGTTTTTTGGTTCATCCGGATCTGGGAGCAGCGACGGGGCGATCCCGCTGCCGGAGCCACGACCCTGGCCAAATAGCGATTGCGAGTTATCCTTTGTCCTGTAAACAGGGTTGTGCGGCTCACACGTACCCACTTTAATCTGTCATTGCGAGGAGCACAGCGACGTGGCAATCTCGATGAGGTTGAAGACACGTCGGCGAACCGCCGTTGCTACGACGACGAGATTGCCACGCTACGCTCGCAATGACATTAGGGGACAATCGAAAGACCCTGCCTCCCACGCTGGCGATGTGGACAACATTATGTTTCGGTGTACACTGGCACCCGTCAATTCGATACGTGGTTGGACGACTAATTTGGGTGCAGGCGACCTGACCGCGGCTGGCGTCAGGCCGCTGAACCGGAGGAAATTGCAATGCTGGTAGACCTGATTCGCATCGCCGCCGCCGACGGCATGGAGCTGGACGGAGCCTATTTCGCGCCCGATGCCAACTCTGCTCCGGCCGGCCCAATCGACGCCGTGCTGTGCATTCATGGCTCGGGCCGCAATTTCTACACCGTGGCCACCGCCCGGATGGCCGACGATTTGCGTCAGCGCGGGTACGGCGCCCTGACGCTCAACAACCGGGGACACGATACCGTATGGGTGGACCGTCAAACGGGGGTGGCCGAGGGCAACGCCTACGAGATACTGGACAACAACCGCCAGGACCTGCGCGCCGGCATAGATTATCTGGAGCAACTGGGTTACCAGCGCATCGCCATCCTCGGGCAGAGCATGGGCGCGGTCAAGGTGGCCTACTATGCTGCCGTGGAGGATGACCCACGAGTCGCCGCCGTCATACCGGTGTCGCCGGTGCGTTTGTCCTGCTCATACTACCTGGAATCTGCCGACGCTGAGGAGTTCCGCGGCAACCTGGAGACCGCGGACCGCATGGAAGCGGAAGGCCGGGCAATGGACTTGTTCTACGTGGACTTTCCCATTAAGGAGATGTTCTCGGCGGCGTCTTATCTGGACAAGCACGGCCCGCCGGAGCGCTACAACGTGGTGCAGCATGCGCCGAGGATCCGGATACCGCTCTTCGTGCTATCCGGTTCGCTGGAGACGCACACCCGTTTGCTCGACGTGCCACAGGACATGATCACTGCGGCGGTCAACAGCCCGCGCGCTGAATTCCTGGTGCTGGAGGGTGGCACGCACTCGTTGACCAACCTGATGTCGGAAGCCAGCGCCGCCGTGCTGGATTGGCTGGCATCGCTGCAATTGCAGGCCGCTGCCGCCGCGGACTGACACAGCCGACCCCTGGCGCAAGATGGCCGACGCCGACGACAGCATCAGCATCACGCCCATCGGCTACGTCCGCAGCCGGTTTGCCGGGTATGCTCCGTCGGACGAGATGCGGGAGTATCCCAGCGAGATCGTGGTGCGCGCGGAGTTCGCGGCGGGTCTGATGGGTCTGGACCCCGGGGGACACATCCTGACGCTGTTCGTGCTGCATCGGGCGTCGGAAAGGGGGTATGAACTGCGGCTGCATCCCGGGCACAATCCGGAAAACCCCATACGGGGCGTGTTTGCCACTCGCAGCCAGTACCGCCCGAACTATATCGCCGCCACTGTGGCCACCATCTCGGGTATCGAGGTTGATGCCGAATCCGGCCAGGCCACTTTGACGGTTACGGGTCTGGACGCGCAGGACGGCTCGCCGGTGGTTGATATCAAGCCGCACAGCCCCGGGTTTGACGGGATACCGGGGAGCGGGTAGCTGGCTGGTGGTGCGGTTTTCACCGTCACGCGGGGCTGGCGCCGTCGGGGGAATGGGATTAGCGGAGCGGCGGCAACGCTGTCATTGCGAGCGAAGCGTGGCAATCTCGTTGCCCAACGTGTGTATTACCTGCGCCGGGATTGCCGCGTCGCTGCGCTCCTCGCAATGACAGAGTCGAGCAGGCACATCCCTCCAGGAATAGGTCGACACCCGGCGCATTTTGACACCGGCGGTATGGTTCCTATACCATCCCCGTTGGGAAATTTCCCGAGGTAGGCTTGAATGCCCATTTACGAGTACCGCTGCCAGGCGTGTCATCTGGTCAGCAGCCACTTCTTCAAGGTAGCGTCGGCAGCTGCCGGTGTTTGTTGCGAGCACTGTGGCGACGGCGGCATGGAACGCATCATGTCGTCCTTCTCCCGGGGTCGCACCGACGGCGACCAGCTGCGGGACTTGGACCCCAGGTACTACAAGATGGTTGACGACGCCATGGGCCGTGCGCCGGCGGGTTCAGACCCCGATCACTACCTGAAGCAAATGGCTCCCTTCTCCGCCGCCGAGAAATCGGGCGACCCGTATTTCAAAGAATGAACGCTGAAGACGTTGCTGGCGTTGATTACCGACAGGAGGCTCGTTCCGGATGACCGCTGAACCCGTTGTATTTCCGTCGCTGGAGTGGTTTGAGTCGTTGCAGTGCCTGGTTAACGAGGACGCCGGCTATCGGCAATTCGGCACGGTCGACGCCGCAATGGGGGTGAAGGTGAACGACGCCATCTTCATCGTGGCCTTTGAGGCGTTCCAGTGCAAATCGGTGCGGGCGGGCACGGAGTACGACCTGATCAACGTCGACTTCTACCTGGAGATGATGCCCGAAGCCTGGCGGACAATGCTGGACGACATCAAGTTCAACGGCGGCGCCGGCGCCGGTCAGACGCTGGTGAGTCTGGATATGCTGCACGAAATTTCCAACAACGCCACCGGCGACCAACTGCGGGCCGACATGTTCTTCCGCTACAACCAGAGCCTGCAACATTTCTTTGACCTGTCGGCCCAACTGGACACGGTGTACGCGGACTGAACCCGCCGACGGGTTGACCTGCAAACCAAATTAGCCGCTGCCGCGCTTTCTCTCGCAAGCACGCAGGAAAAGAGCGTACACCGGTGGCGCGCACGAGGATATTAGATGACCACAAGCGCAGTTCTCGATGAAGTAGGAATGAACCCGACGGCGGTACAGGAGCTGGAAGCCCTGTTCCGCCGTCAGATTGCCGACGGCCTGCATCCCGGCGCCGGCCTGGCGGTGTATCGCCACGGCAAGCTGGCCGTGGACCTTTGGGGCGGCCTGGCCGACGACGCTGGCGGCAAGCCGGTGAACGCGGGCACGATGTTCATTCTCTACTCGTCCACCAAGCCGCTGGCCGCGGTGTGCCTGCACCTCCTGTGGGAAAGGGGCCAGCTGGACTGGGACGACAAGGTGGTGGATTACTGGCCGGAGTTCGGCAAGCACGGCAAGGACGGGGTGACCGCCCGCCACGTGTTGACCCACCGTGGCGGGTTCCCCGAGACGCCGCCTGAGTTATCCTGGGATCGGTGGCAGGATTGGGACTACGTGGTCGAGTGCATGGAGAACATCATCCCCGACTACCCTGCGGGGCAGATAATGGCCTACCATCCGCGCAACTTCGGATGGGTCATCGGGGAGCTGGTGCGGCGCATCGACGGGCGTCACTTTGGCGTGTTCCTGCGGGAAGAGGTGCTGGACAAGCTGGGCCTGATGGACGGGTACGTCGGACTGCCTCCGGAGCTGGAGGATCGGGTGTCGCGCATCCACGCCATGGAGGACTGCGACCGGCCCGGCATGATTCGACCCTACAACCGCCCGGAGGTTCACCAGGCGGTACACCCGGCCGGCGGCGGAATTTTCACGGCCCGCGACCTGGCGCGCTTTTACGCCATGATGTGCAACGGGGGCGAGCTGGACGGTGTACGCATTCTCAAACCGGAGACGGTGATGGAGGGAACGCGGTTACAGCTGGAGGCCAACGATTTCTCGCTGGGTCTGCGAATGCGTCGCTCGCTGGGCCTGGTGCTGGAGGACAGCCGCATGGGAGCGAGTCCCGACAGCGCGGCCGGCACCTTCGGGCACGGCGGAGCGGGCACGTCGGTAGGTTGGGCCGATCCGTCGATGGGTCTGGCGGTGGCCTACATCACCAACGGGTTCCGGGCCAGCGCCACCAACAACCCCCGCCTGTCGGCCATCTCCCGGGCCGTGCGGGCGGCGTGTGAGTGAGATGATGGCTAAAATCAACTTCTCAATAGCCGAGATTGTAAAGACCCTTGCTGACGGGCTGGCGCAAATCGTTGCAGATTCAGGCAGCGGCTCCGGGTTCATAGTCTCTGCGGACGGCCTTATCGTTACCAATGCACACGTAGTGGGACGGGATGCGACGGTAACCGTCCACATAGTGGACGGCGGGAGCCTCACTGGGCAGGTGCTGGGACGTAACGAGGCCCTGGACTTGGCCGTAGTCAAAGTGGAACCGGCCCTCACCCTGAAGCCGATGCCTTTGGGAGACCCGAACAGCGTAGAAGTTGGCGAGGAGGTACTCGCTCTCGGGTTTCCCCTGAGCGATACGCTAGGACAAGAGTACACCGTCACCAGGGGCATAGTTTCGTCGCGCCGCACCTGGGACTCGGTGAATTATTTTCAAACCGATGCGGCGATTAATCCCGGCAACAGCGGCGGGCCCCTGGTTAACCGGCAAGGGCAGGTGATCGGAGTCAACACATCATCGTACGTCGGAACTGACGGCATTTCCTTTGCGATTTCCGTTGCCGAAGTAAGGCAGAACCTGCCTTCTCTGGCATCCGGCGTTGACGTCCTGGTGGGGCTGACAAGGAAATGGTGGACCTACGAGAACGACGATTTGATGTACAGCCTGCTGGTGCATCCGAATTGGGAACCGGCCGAAGAGGAACCCGACGGCACCGTTAATTTTGACCGGTACGAGGGTGACGCCCTAGTGGGTACTATTCGCATCTGGCCGCAGGAACTGGAGCCGGAAGAAACGCTACTGTACCATGCTGAATTATGGTTCACGGTTCTAATCAAGACGGCGCGCAAATGGGATACTTTCCGACTCTACTCGGATGAACCCGAGCTAATGGGTCAGGGATATTCAATCTTTTATCTGCGGAGGATGAGTCCCGATAGCTACATATCCTACAACAGGGACCTGATTGTTGAGTCAACCTATTTGAACACCGTGCTGTTCTTCAGGGCCTGCGTCTACGATGATATGCCGCAATCGATTTTCGACGAGATTGATGAGATGGTGTTTGATTTCTGATGCCCTCCATCATCTACCACCTCGCCTTTCGCGCCGACTGGGAGGCTGGCCAGACCACCGGAGAGTACCGGTCGCCGTCGCTGGCTGAGGAGGGGTTCATCCACGCCAGCAGTGACGAGGAGCAGATGTTGCGGGTGGCGGCGCGCCTGTTTGCCGGGCGCACTGATTTACTGGCGCTGGAGGTTGATACCGGTCGGCTGCCCGCGGATTCGCCGGTAATCAGGGAGGCAGCGCGTTCCGGCGAGATATATCCCCATGTCTACGGCCCCATCAACCCTGACGCGGTGGTGCGGGTGCGGACGCTGGCGCCGGACGCCTCTGCGCTGCACGGATTTGCGCTGTTGGACGGATGAATTTGCCGGGAGCGGCGTTGTGAGCAGGCTCTGCTATGGGGCATCGAGATTGCCACGTCGCTGCGCTCCTCGCAATGACACCAGACAGACGCACCCTTGCAATGACACTGGACGGGCGCTCCTCGTTATGACAGATTGCGCGACCGTCTTCGGTGGGGAGGGAACGGCCTGTGACCTACGACGATAGTCAGTTGGCCGCCATCCGGGACGTTATCGCCGGGCTGGCGGCTTTGGCGCCGGAAGAAATCGCCGTCCGGGATGCTGCCGTGGCCGATGGCAGGTGTTCGCTGGCGTTGTGGCCATTGTGGCCGCTGGCTGAGGCCAACCCCGAGGTATGGGAAGCAGTTAGATGTGACCCACGCATCGACAAGTTCTCGGTCTACGGGCTGTTTCCGGCGACCTGCGACCTGGTGTATGGCGACGACAGGTCGGTTGCCCAGGTTCGATACGACGGGCGCACCCGGGGCCGGGTGGCGATTATCAGCGGCCAGCGCGACGGCCATCCGGTGAACGTCGTGGTGAAACCATGCCAAAGCCGCCGGGAGACCGAAATCGCCGCCATCGCCGGGTCGTTGGGCGTGGGCCCGAAGCAGTTGCCCTCCATCGATGGGTTCATCACCGAGGAGTTCGTCAACGGCGAGTTTCTGACCGATATGTCGCCCAACTGGGCGACGCCGGAGCGGATGCGGCAGCTTGGGGTTGCGCTGGGCTCGGCCATCAGCAGGCTGCATGACGCCGACGTCTGCTATAACGACGCCACCCTGGCGGACCCGGACGGACGGTCGCACCTCATCATGCAGCAAGACGGTTCCTTCCGCCTCATCGATTTTGGGGTAGCGTTTTTGCTGCAAAACCATCCCGCCGGGCTCACCTTCGCAGACGTCTACAATGCGGCGCTCACCGACCCGATGTTCCGCCTGTTTCGGCAGTTGTCCAACCCGGCTGACGATGCGTTGGACAAATTCATCGACGACTATGGCCGTCGGCTGGCAGGACAATCGGTGGTCGAAATACAGTCCCGGGACTGGCGCATCGCAGAACAGGGGACGCACGTGGTGGCATCCCGTTTCGGCGCGGCGGCAGCCGATGCGTTGCGAGAGGGGATGGCGCAGTAGTCACCCCAGCTAGGCTTTACGCATAATTTAGAAAAAGTATAAAGACAGGGTAAGCTGGCCTGACCCCACTTTCAACGGAAAGGCCCAGCCATGCTCACCCTGCCCGATGCCATTGTAGCCGTTCTCGTTCCCTTCGCAACGCTGTTTACGAGCCCAACCTGGCGGAAAGCCCAACTGCTGCTGGTCGGCGCGATCCTGACCCCGGGCCAACGCACCGTGGCGGCGGCACTGCGCGTCATGGGCCGCAGCGACCAGCGCGACTACGCCCGCTACCACGAGGTGCTCAATCGGGCGGTGTGGTCGTCCCGCCAGGCAGCGCGCATCCTGCTGGCGCTGTTGCTCCAGCACCTGGATGGTGGCGACGGCCCACTGATCTTCGGCATCGACGAGACCCTGGAACGGCGTCGCGGCGCCAAGATCAGGGCGCGGGCCATCTACCGCGACCCGGTGCGTTCCAGCCGGTCTCAGGTGGTCAAGGCCAGCGGTTTGCGCTGGATCTCCCTGATGTGGCTGGGCCACGTGCCATGGGCCGGACGCCATTGGGCCTTGCCGGCGCTCACGGTGCTGGCGCCTTCGACCCGTTACTACCAACAGCAGGGACGCCAGCACAAGAAGCTCACCGACTGGGCCCGCCAGATGGTCATGCAACTGCGCCGCTGGCTGCCCCACCGACCCCTGGCGCTGGTGGGCGACAACAGCTATGCCGTGCTGGATTTGCTCCACTGCTGCCAGTCCCTCCGTGAACCCGTTACCCTGATCGCCAGATTGCGTCTGGACGCCGCCCTGTATGCGCCAGCGCCACCCCGTCAACCTGGCCAGAACGGTCGCCCGCCATTGAAGGGCCCGCGGCGGCCGCCGCTGAAAGTTTTCCTTGCGCAGACGGATGTAACTTGGGCCAGCGCCGAGGTGGCCTGGTACGACGGCATCACCCGCGCCGTGGAACTCACCTCCCAGACGGCGGTCTGGTACCGCTCCGGCAAGCCCCCCGTCCTCATTCGCTGGGTGCTGATCCGAGACCCCCAGGGCTCCTTCGCCACTCAGGCCCTGCTCTGTACCGACCCGGCGGCGGACCCGACCCAGATCCTGGAATGGTTTGTACTGCGCTGGCAACTGGAGGTCACCTTCCACGAGGTACGAACCCATCTGGGTGTGGAGACACAACGCCAGTGGTCCGATCTCGCCATCGCCCGCACCACGCCCGCCCTACTGGGACTCTTCTCCTGGACCACCCTGGCCGCCCACGCGTTGCAGAAACGGCGCCCCATGACCCAGCGCAAGGCCGCTTGGTACGACAAACCGTCGCCGACCTTCGTGGATGCCATCGCCCTGGCGCGTCGCCACCTGTGGCTGGCGTCGGAAGGTTTCTCACTGTCGGTCGCTGACCCCGACATTCAGGAACTCCCGGTCGCACTGTACCACCGACTTGTAGATTCCCTTGCCTACGCCGCTTGAATTGCGTAAAGCCTAGCCCAGGGCCGCCCTCGGTCAAGAGAGCGGCGTGAGAAAGTCTGTGTGCATCGGTTTGCCACCTCTCCCACCGGTGGAAAGGGGAATGACACCGCTGGGTCGTTCGGCTATTTCTGGGCGAGCAGGAAGGCTACCAGGGCATCTATTTCCGCGTCGGAGAGTAGGATGGACTTCAAGGTGGCTTCCATAAGGTTGCAGTCGTAATCGGCGTCGATGCCATCATCGGCGGGAGTCACATTGTAGGCGCAGGGTTCAACGATGGACTCTCGGATGTACTGCTCTGCGGTGTAGCCGGGGATGCGGTTGGCGGCCCGGGTGCCCACGTGGGTCTGGTCGGGGCCGAGGATGCCCTGGGAGGTGCCCTCGATGGTGTGGCAGGCCAGGCAGCCGCCGCCGCCGGTATACAGCGCGCGTCCGACGGCGATCAGGTCGCCTGACGATGCGCCGTTGGATTGGGTGGGTCCCGGTGTTGGCAATGCCCGGGTGGGCGCGGCGGTCGGCGGGGCCGTGGGAGGTGCGGTAGGCGCAGGAACGGTGGGTCCGGATATCGGCGTGGTGGGGGCGGGGGATCCCCCACAGGACAGGGCAAAGAGCATAAAAAATACCACGCCCAGGATGGGCGTGGATTTCAAGGTGGCGAGGGTGGGTGTCACCACCCGCAACCTAGCCCGCTCCCGTCAATGGAGAGGGGATGCGGCGGCGGTAGTGCATCATCAGCGCAGCGTCAGCAGGTAATCCACGAGTTCGTTGACGTCTTCCTCGGTAAGGCCCAGGGTGCTGGTGGTTGCTACCATCAAGCCTTCCTGGAAATCCTGGTCAACGCCATCATCGGCGGAGGTTACGGTATATGCGTCGGGCTCATTGACGGATTCGCGGATATACTCCTCAGCGGAATAGCCGGCGACGCGAGACCCGGCGATACTGGCGACGTGGGTCAGGTCGGGACCCAACACACCGGCGGCCACGCCTTCGATGGTGTGGCAGGCGGAGCAGCCACCTCGCCCGACGAACAGCTGCTGGCCGGGTGAGCCTCCTCCTGCGCTGGCATCTGAACTCGGTGGCAGGCAGTCCCCGGGCGGGCAGGGTGTGGGCGCTACTAACTCCTCGATATGGGTTTCTGTTTCGACGTGATGCTCAAACACCTGCTGGCGTCCATCGGAAAAGACGCGCGGCTCCGGTCGGAACACGCCGAACAGCAGCACCAGCGACAGGGCCACGATGAGGCCCAGGACCAAGCCGGCCACAAAGATTTGCCAGAGCAGCTGGTTCTCGAACTTGAGGTGCATGAAGAAGGCGACGACGCAGAAGAACTTGATGACCGACAGGATGACCAACGGCGCAATAACGGCGCTGGTTCCCCGGAAGTTCTCGGGAACGATGATGAGGAATTCGGCGAGAGTAATGATGCCCAGGAAGATGGCGAGCAGCCCGTATTGCTTGAGGCCGCCGTGGACGCCCTCCGGAACGTGGCCGAAGAAGAACCGCGATATCCCAGCATCTTCGTGGGTCGCGTGCTCTTCGTGGGCCATAACGCCCTCCTGACCGGGGTTGCTGCTCATCGGGTGGTTTCCTCCTACAACCTGAACTGCTCGAACCTGAACTGCTTGAAACCTAACTGACCAATCCGGTTACCCAGTGCCATCCCTCCACAGCGGCATGGCCGGCATCCGGGCCGGCGTCAAAGCCGCCGATGAGGTACAGCAGGGTGAAAATCACGATCCAGACGATGTCAACGAAGTGCCAGTACAGCCCGGCGATATCCACGTCCAGGTCGGAAGGCCGGCCCGCCGGGTTGCGGGCGGCGATGATGGCAATGCAGATTAGCCAGAAGATTCCCAGGGTAACGTGTGCGCCGTGGAAGCCGGTCAGCGTGAAGAAAGTGCTGCTGAACAGGTTGGTTTCGTAGCGCAGGCCCTCGACGCGGAAGGCGTTGAACTCATAAATCTGGAAAGCGATGAAGCCGCTGCCCAGGACGATAGTCAGCAGGAGCCACTGGATCAATCGCTTCTGGTTGCCGTTTCTGGCCGCGGCCACCCCCATCACCATGGAGAATGAACTCATCAGCAATACGAAGGTGCTGATGGTGGTCACCGGAACGTCGATTATGTCTGCCGGGTACGGCCCCACAATGCTCTGGCCCCGGTACACCATGTAGGTGGCGATAAGGGAGCCAAAGAACAGGCAGTCGGAGCCGAGAAACACCCACATGAGGAGTTTCCGGTGATTTATGCCAGTGGTGGTTTCTTCCTCCACCGGCGGGGCGTGGGCTGGTTCTACGTGGGCCAACGCGCTCCTCCTGGGTCAGGCGAGTACGAATTTAGCGGGCATTGGACGGGTCGGCAGCCTAATGGTGGGCTGCTTCGTGGTGTTCGGCGGCGGGCGGCTCATTGGACC
The DNA here is from genome assembly GCA_965220105.1 of Dehalococcoidia bacterium. Lineage (GTDB taxonomy): Bacteria > Chloroflexota > Dehalococcoidia > Lucifugimonadales > UBA3495 > Bin87. The sequence continues at coordinate 3,278,320 of OZ244811.1, forward strand.
AGCCGATGACGCCGATGATGGTGATGATTCCGCCCACGAAACTCACCGGGAACCTGATGTAGTCCCACCCAAAGTCGATGAGCAGGCCTCCAGCCAACCAGGCGACCCCGAAGGATGCCACCAGCGGCCAGTAGGAAGGGCTGGGCATGTGGATGGTAGTGGAGTCGACATGGGGTTCGGCCGGCACGGTCTCTCCGCGGGCGGCGGCTTCCCGCTTAGTGATCCAGTAGGCATCCTGCCCCTTCACCACCGGAACCTCGGCGAAGTTGTAAACGGGCGGCGGCGACGAGATGCTCCACTCCAGCGTGGGGGCGTCCCACGGGTCGTGGCCGGAGGGTTGGCCCTTGCGAGCGCTGCGGATGAAGTTGTGCATGAAAATCAGCGTGCCGATTACAATTACGAAGTAACCGATCGTTGCCAGCAGGTTCATGCCCTCCCAACCGAAACCCTCGGCGTAGGTGTAGATGCGGCGGGGCATACCGTTGAGGCCGGCGTAGTGCATTGGGAAGAAGGTGAGGTTCATGCCGAGGAACATCAGCCAGAAGTGGATTTTGCCCAGTAGCTCGTTGTACATCCGGCCCGTGATCTTGGGGTACCAGTAGTAGATGCCGGCGAAGATGCCGAAGATGGCGCCGCCGAAAAGCACGTAGTGGATGTGGGCCACGATGTAGTAGGTATCCTGCTGCTGGAAGTCCGAAGGCGATACGGCGTGGGAAACGCCGGAAAGCCCGCCGACGATGAAGAGGGAAATGAAACCGATGGCCATCAGCATTGGGGTTTTCAGGTCGATGGAACCGTGCCACATGGTGCCGATCCAGTTGAAGATCTTGACGCCGGTGGGCACGGCGATAAGCATGGTGGTGATGGTGAAAACCGAGTTGGCGATAGGGCCGAGGCCCACCGTGAACATGTGGTGGCTCCAGACGGCCCAACTCATGATGGCGATGACGATGCCGGAGAAGACGATTACTGGGTAGCCGAACAGGGGCTTGCGGCTGAAGGTGGGAATCACCTCAGAGACGATGCCCATGGCGGGCAGGATCAGAATGTACACCTCGGGATGACCAAAGAGCCAGAAGAGATGCTGCCACAGGATCGGATCGCCCCCGGCGGCAGTGTTGAAGAAGTTAGCGCCAAACTGACGGTCGACCGTCAACTCAATCAACGCCACCGTGATGATGGGGAAGGCCAGCACCAGCAGGATGCTGGTAACCAGGGTCATCCAGACGAACAAGGGCATTCGCATCAGCGACATCCCCGGCGCGCGCATGTTGATGATGGTTACGACGAAGTTGAAGCCGGCAGCCAGCGAAGCGATTCCCAGCACCTGGAGGCTCAGCGCCCAGAAATCCAGCCCTTTGCCGACACTGAAGGGCGCAGCGGTGAGGTTGGCATAGGAGAACCAGCCGGCGTCCGGAACCTGTCCGATCAGGAAGCCGGCGTGCATCAGCAGCGCGCCGAAAAGGAACGTCCAGTAGGAAAAGGCATTGAGCCTGGGGAAGGCGACGTCCCGGGCGCCGATCATGAGCGGAATCATGAAGTTAAAGAAGGTGGCGCCGAAGGGCATGATCACCATGAAAATCATGGTGGTGCCGTGCATGGTGAACATGGCATTGAACCAGTCGGCGGAAACGACGGAGGCGTCGGACGTGGCCAGCTGCAGGCGCATGATGCCGGCCTCTATGCCTCCGATCAAGAAGAAGACAAACGCGCTTACGCCGTAGAGGGCGCCGATGCGTTTGTGGTCGACAGTGGTGAGCCAGCTCCACAGACCGGTGTAGGTGGTGGGGCGGGGAATTACGCCGGTGATGGTTACCATTGCTCAGGTCCTCCGCTGCTGCCCGTGCGGGCGGGCCGACCGGTTTGCGTTAGCGGCGATGGGTCTGTTGTGCGTCATTGTCGGGGTCGTGTGTCGGGGTCGTGTCGGGATGGGTAAAGTATAACGCAGCGTGGCGTTACTTCTGTTCCAGGAGATATTCAACCAGGTCTCCCAATTGGTCTTCGCTCAGCTCGGCCCGATGGTCAAGGCGGGTTTGATAGATGGGAGCCAGTTGGGACATCCGGTTGCCCGGCTTAATGTCGTCGGGGTTGCGAATCCACTGGCGCAGGGATTCCCGGTTGAGGTCGACCAGTCCAGCGCCCAAGGTGGTGCGGAGGCCCAGATCGGTCAGGTTGGGTGCGGCGAAAGCGGCCGGCGGTTCGTTGCCGGTCCGCACGTCTTCCAAGCGTTCTTCAGCGGGTTTGCCCCGCCACTTGGTGTAGGCGATGTAGGTGTCCATGCGGCCCCGCTGCACGCCTTCGCCCACTTCATTTACGGTGTCAGCGGCGCCGACGGTATGGCAGGTGACGCATTGGCCATCGCCCAGGAACACCAGTTGTCCGCGGGCGGCGGTGGCGGAGAGCTCGTTGGGTTGACCGAATCCTTCCACCCAGGCCAGATAGTCATTCTCTTCCATAGCGTGGACTCGGAATTTCATTTGGGCGTGGGCGGTTCCGCAAAACTCGGCGCATTGGCCGTAGTACATTCCGGCGTCTTCGGCCAGGAACCACATTTCATTGGCCCTGGTGGGCACCACGTCCTGCTTGCCGGCCAGTTTGGGAATCCAGAAGCTGTGGATGACGTCGTCGCTTTTGAGCACCATGATGATGGGCCGGTTGATGGGGACCCGCATCTCGTTGGCGGTGGTGACCAGCTTGCCGTTGCCGTCGGCATCCTCGTAGCGGAACTCCCACCACCATTGGTGGCCCACCGCTTCCACGTGGAGGGGTTCCTTACCGTCGGCCTGCGCCTGGGCGATGGCCTGCCCGGGTTCGAGCTTGAAGAGGACGAAGACGGACCAGATGCCCAAGCCGAGGACGAGGATTGTAGGAATGATCGTCCAGGCGATTTCCAGGGGCGTGTGGCCGTGGGTCTGCGGGGGCAACGGGTCGCCGGGCTTGCGGCGGTACCGGACGGCAGCGTAGAGCAATGCGCCTTCCACCAGGACGAAGACGGCCACCATGGTCCAGAGCAGGACGTTGAACAACAACAACTGCTCACGGGCCACCGGGCCATTCACCCCGAAGGTGGACTGGGGAGCATCGGCGTCGCATCCCAAAGCAGCGAGCAGCAGGATGCCGCCCAACAAGGCCAGAATCGCTAAGGGACGCCAGGTTCGGCGACGGGTGGGAGGATGGGAAGGGATGCTCACCTTGGAATTGCTTTCGTGTGCCGGGCCTGCGGCGGCAGCTATGTTGTTAGGTGAGTCGTCCTCAGGGAAGGGCAACAGCCCCATCGCGAACCCCCAATACTACGGGTGCGGCCCGCCGTAGTATGTGCAAAATTTCACTAGCGGCGGTAACAATAGCACAAGCGTAATTGTGTGTCAATTTGAAATCGCCCCTCACGCCTACCCACTTTGTCATTGCGAGGAGCACCCGCTCATCCCGAGCTAGCCGAGGGACGTGGCAATCTCGATGAGGTTGAACACCCGTCGGCCAACCGCCGTTGCTACGACGACGAGATTGCCACGCTACGCTCGCAATGACAAAGTGGATGCCCATGAGGAAATCGCCCTTTTTGGCGGCAAAATCAGACGCTGGAATCCACCATGACGGCCACGAAAAGCAGGGCCAGATAGGCCAGGGAATAGAGGTAGGTGGCCTTGGCTCGACCACGCTGGTCGCGGCGCCACAACCGCCAGGCCAGCCAGATGAAGGGCGCGCCCAACGCCGCCGCCGAGGCCAGGTAAATCCAGCCTACGGCCGGCAGCAAGCCAAACATCAGCGTGAGCCCGGTCAGCGCGATGGAGTAGAGGAAGATGTGCAGGGTGGTCTGTGCGCGGGAAGACACCACCGGCAGCATGGGAACGCCGGCGCGCTCGTAGTCCGATTGAATCAGCAGCGACAACGCCCAGAAATGGGGCGGCGTCCAGAAGAAAACGATGGCGAAGAGATACACGGCCGGCAGGTCCACCGATCCGGTGACCGCTGCCCAGCCCACCATCGGAGGGATGGCTCCGGCGGCGCCCCCGATAACGATGTTGTTGGGTGTGCTGCGCTTCAGCCAGAGGGTGTAGACGAACACGTAAATGAGGGTAGCCAGAAGCGTCAGGCCGGCGGCCCACCAGTTGACCAGAGTGGCGAAGAGGGCAAAGGCGGCGACGTTTAGGGCGATGCCGAAGGCCAGGGCATACCGGGGAGAGACTCGCTGGCCGGCAACGGGACGGCTCCGGGTTCGGCGCATCTCACGGTCGATGTCACGGTCCAGCTGGTGGTTGATGGCGTTGGCGCCCCCGGAGGCCAGCGCTCCGCCGATCCAGACCCACGCCAGCAGGGGCAGCGGCGGGACGCCCTGGGCGGCGAGGAACATGCCGCCGGCGGCGGTGACCAGCAGCAGGGAGATTATCTTGGGTTTGGTGAGGGCCAGGTAGTCGCGCAGGATTTCGCCGGTGGAGTGGCGATGCGCCGCACCACTGGTCAGGGCCGGGAGGTCACCGGCCAGGGCCGGCGCATCGGCGTCGGGTTGAAGGGGCGGAGTGACCTGAGCCATGCTACTCGTCGGCCCCTTCCGCCGGTCCAGTGAAACCCCGTTCGGTGCGAACGGACATGTATGCGACGATGGCCATGGCGGCGGCGGTGGTCCAGACGGCGGTGGCTGCCGTCAGGTGGAGGGCTCGCCAGTGGGCCTGAAAGTCGAACCAAATGGTAATGGCGCCGACCACGATCTGCGCGGCGAAGGCGGCGAGGGTGGCCCAAGCCAGGACACGCACGGCGTGACCACGTCCGGGTCCTGCGGTGCACCGCCAGACGCTGTAGAGCAGCAAAATCCCCAGCACGAGCACCACATAGCGATGGAACATGTGGCTTGCGGTGAGGTGGTGCATGGGGAAGGCCTGTCCCTGGCACAGCGGCCAGGTGATGCAAGCGCCGGTGGCTCCCAGCGCCGTGACCACTGCCCCGGACACGATGACCACGTAGATGCCGACGGCGCCGGCGATGGCCCAGCGGTGGTACGGATCGGCGGGCCGTCCGGTGTCGGCAACGGGCAGGTATCTGATCGGCGTGCGGAACGCGGCGACCGCAACCAGTATGCACAAGGCCAGCAGCGCTTCGGCAGTAGCCAGGTGGACTGCCACCACCCCGCCGGGCAGGTGGGTCAGGACGGTTACGCCGCCCAGGAGTCCCTGGACGATGAGCATCGGGATGGTCAAAGCAGCGGGCAACCAGACCCACCGGTCATGGCGGTAGGCTCTGAAGGCCACTACGGCGGTGACCAGCACCAGCGGCCCAACGATTACCGACGCCACGAAGCGGTGGGTGTATTCGATGATGGCGGTGTACTCCAGCGGGGGGAGCACTTTGCCATAGCATAGGGGCCAGTCGGGGCAGCCCAGGCCAGACTCGGTGACGCGGACCACGCCGCCGATGACCACCAGTAGAAAAACGGCAACCACGGTTGCGATGGATAAACCCTGCAACCAGGTGAATTGCCGCCGTGGGCCGCTACGCGAACGTGGGGTTATTCCAATCGCTGCCATGTGCCACTGTCAACACGGTGCGGCGGTAGCCGCCATACCATGATAAAGCACGACCAGAGGATTTGCTACAATCGCTCACCTGCTGAATTGAGGGTTGGTGCGTTCCTTGAGTCGTGTCGTATCCCGTCTCGTGGCTACGGTCGGGCATCGTCGCTGGGCGCTGGCGTGCCTGACGTGCTTGGCGGCGATCATTATGTTCGCTGGGGGTTGTACGGGTCAGTCGTCCGACGGCGGCGGACACGGCGACGGGGATGCGCTGTTCCCGCGGCTGCCCAAGGTTTCGGGGCACATTGACGAGGTTGCGGCCAACCCCGAAAATCCCCGCCATTTTCGGGTCCTGCGAATTACCGATGAGGACGGCCAGCATTGGGAGTTCCAATCCGAGGGCTGGGTAGGCGTGCCGGTGGGCCACCTGAAGGACCATCAGATTCAGGGTGCGGTGGTGACGGTGTGGTACGAAGAGCAGGGTGGTGGGGTGAAGATGGCGAGGTTCGTGGCGGATTAGGCGGTCGTGGCGTGCCGGCCTGGCGGGGGCGTGACGGAGGCTGGAATCCTGCCTGAGTTGACGTGACGGCGGTTGGCGTTGAGTTTTTCACCCTCACCCTAACCCTCTCCCATCAAGGGAGAGGGGAGCGATTGGGCGGGGCAGGTTGCCCATCGCCACGCCTTGCCATAAACTGTTGCCACAACCAACGAAACCATAATTTTACGGGAGGGAACCCTATGCCCCTGCCAAGACCTTTGGAAGGAATCCGAGTAGTCGACTTCACGTGGGTGCGGGCCGGCCCGTGGGCGGCGCGCTGGCTGGGAACGCTGGGCGCGGAAGTCGTCAAGGTGGAGTGGCCCCTGAACCTGGACACCCTGCGCCAGAACCGCTTCACCGTTCCGCCCGGAGTGGAGCCTGGACCCAACTCCACCGGCCAGTTTGCGGACACCAACGCTAACAAGCGCGGCATCAGCATCAACACGCGCACCGAGCAGGGCCTGGAGCTGGTGAAGAAACTGATCTCGGTGTCTGATATCGTCATCGAGAACTTCAGCAGCCGCATCATGCGCCGCTGGGGTCTGGGCTACGACGAGCTCAGGAAGGTTCGCCCGGATATCATATACGTGTCCATGGCCGGCTTCGGGCAGACGGGTCGCTATCACTGGTATGGCACCATGGGTCCGGCGGCGCAGGCTCTCAGCGGGCTGACTCACCTGTCGGGTTTGCCCGGCAAACCTCCGGCAGGCTGGGGTTGGTCGTATCTGGACGACACCGGGGGCATGTACGGGGCGATCAGCGCGTTGACGGCCCTGCGGCACCGTTCCGCCACCGGGAAGGGTCAACACGTTGACCTGTCCCAGATGATTACGGGGATCACGCTGACGGGGCCCGCGATGCTGGACCGCACCGTCAACGACCGGCCGGCGCGTCGGGAGGGGTTCCCGCCCGGCAACCGGACGGTGTGGCCGGGTACTGAAGTGGTCAACAACTATCGGGGGCCGATCGCGGCGCCCCACAACGCCTATCGCACCAAGGGAGACGGTTACAACGATTGGGCCGTCATCGCCTGCCTCACCGATGGAGAATGGCACAAGCTGGTTGACCTGATGGGGAATCCGGCGTGGGCAAACGGCCAGCTGGACACGATTCAAGGCCGCCTGGAGCACCAGGAAGAGATTGACGACCACATTGAAGCGTGGACGAAGCACTACACCAAGTACGAGCTGACGGATAAGTGCCAGCAGGCCGGCGTTCGCGCCATGGCGGTGCAGAGCAGTCAGGACCGGGTGGATAACGACCCGCAGTTGCGGCACCGGGACATGTACGTTCCGATGGATCACCCGATGCTGGGGCCGTGGAGGTTCCAGAACGCGCCGTTCAAGATGGCCAAGTCGCCGGCGCAGATGACGAGCCCGCCGCCGATGCTTGGGCAGCACAATCGGGAGGTGCTGGAAGACCTGCTGGGCCTCGACCACGCCGAATTCCTGGACGGATACGAGAACGGGATCTTCTGGCCCGCTACGATGGACCGGTATCCGTACATTGAGGAGGCCCTGAGATGACATCCCCCAACGGCGACAATCAAGCCAACGGCGCAGGTCAGCCGGTAGAGCTGCAACCCGTCGACCTGGGCGATGCGCGTCCGGCCGATTTCTCCCTGCCCGGGCCCCTGAACGGGCTGCGGGTGCTGGAAATATGCGATGAGAAGGGCCAGTTTTGCGGCAAATTGATGGCCGATCTGGGCGCCGACGTCGTCAAGATCGAACCGCCCGGCGGGGAAGCCTGCCGCAGTTTCGGCCCCTTCTACCATGATGTGCCCCACCGCGAGCGCAGCCTGTCGTTCTGGCACTACAACACGTCGAAGCGTGGCATCACGCTGAACCTGGAAACACGGCAGGGACAGGACATCCTGAAGCGCCTCGCCGACAGCGCGGACATTGTCCTGGAGACCCAGAAGCCTGGCTACCTGGAGTCGCTGGGGTTGGGATATGAGCAGCTATCGGCCAACAATCCGGGCCTGATCATGTGTTCGCTGACGCCCTACGGTCAGACCGGGCCGTGGCGGGATTACATCACCAGCGATATCACGCAGCTGGCCGGGGGCGGTCAGATGGCGTCGTCGGGATACGACGAGGTTGACGTGCCCAACCCGCCGCCCATCGCGCCCGGCGGTGGAAATTCCTGGCACATTGGCGGAAACTACGCGTATATCGGCATCATGTCCGCGCTGTACTACCGCTTCGTATCTGGCGAAGGGCAGTACATCGACGCATCGATCCACGAAGCCTGTGCGCTGACCACCGAGGGAGCCATCGCGATTTATCTGTCCACCGGGGAAGTGGTGCAACGACATACCGGGCGGCACGCTGCGGCCGACATGTCGCCGGCGATCCAGTTCCCGACGGGAGACGGTGGTTGGCTCAATACCACCCGTTCGGGCACCAACCTGACGCCGGCTCGGCTGAAGCTGCTGGCCGACTGGTTCGGACAAACCGGTATGGCGGAAGACCTGGGCGAAGAGCGGTATCAGGACCCGGATGTCATTGCCGAGGAGAACGACCACATCGTGCAGGTGATGAAGAACTTCTTCAGCCAATCCACGCTGGAGGATGCGTTCCACGGCGGCCAGCAACGGGACTTCCCTTGGGGAGCCATTCGTAGCATGGACGAGATCGTGGGCGACGACCACCTGACGGACCGGGGATTCTTCTGGGAGGTGGAGCACCCCGAGCTGGGCGAGACTTTCACCTACGGGGGCGGAGCGGCCATCTTCAACGGGTCACCGTGGCGCATCAGCCGGCGGGCGCCGCTCATCGGCGAGCACAACGTTGAGATACTCCAGGGCGAGTTGGGCTTGAGCAACAGCGAAATGCTGCTGCTGGCGGAGGGAGGGGTGATTTAGGGGCGAACGCGCGGTCTTGGCAAAGTCCAACTACCGGATAGTTTCGGTTCCCTGCCCATTTGGGGAAGCGGAATATCGGGGGAGCAGGAACAAATATTGGGTGTCATTGCAGGACGAACCACGCCAATGGCTGTTGAAGTTCCCCCGACCTGCTGCAGGAAAACATTGGGCCGAAAAGATTGCGTACGAGGTCGGCAACTTGATTGGCGTGAATTGCGCTAGGGTTGAGTTGGCTCAATGTGAAGGCGAACTGGCGACCATTTGTGAATCGTTTTTTCCTCACGGCGCAGATTATCAAATTTGGCATGGTTGGGAGATATTGCAATCGGGAATCGCAGGGTATAACGCGAGTAAGAGATTCCGTCAGAACCAGCACAACCTAAAAAACATTGCTTCGTCGGTGGAGGCATTCTCCGGTGAACGATACGGAGCTGGACATACCGTTTTCGAAGAGTTGGTCTCTTACGCACTGCTTGACGGCCTGATTGGCAATACCGATCGGCACCACGAAAATTGGGCTCTAGCACTCATTCTCAACGATGCCGAGTCGTGGTTAATAGCAACTGAAGTCATGCCATCATTTGACCACGCAGCTTCGTTGGGACGCGAGTTGTCAGATGCACGCCGGAAATTACTCTTGGAATCGGACGGTTTGTTAAACTACATCCACAGGGGCAGTGGCGGTGTTTTTGTAAGGGAAAGCGTCAGTCGAGCGCCGGCGCCATTGCAACTAACACGCCTATTGTGTCGATGGTCTCCCGAGTACACGCGGTCTACACTAGACAATATCAGGCAGGTTTCCTGCTCAGATTTTCGGGACGCAATCTACCGCATTCCGGATCAAATTATGTCCGACATCGCGAAAGATTTCGCTTTCCGGTTAGTGATCGCCTCCAGAGACGAATTGCTTCGGAGCGCACTATGACAACCCTGTACATTGCCTGGCAAGATATGCTTTCCCGACGATGGTTTCCGGTCGGTCGGTTGGTTAGAATCGATGATCGACCGAATGAGTACGAGTTCGTCTACACGCAGGGAGCGGAAATAGCGAAGGAATCTAGTAAATTTCGCACTATCCCAGGGTTCCCCGAATTGAACCAGCGGTATTCGTCGGAAGAAATTTTCCCTACATTCCTGAATCGGGTGATGAACCTACGGCGACAAGACCGTCCCAGATACCTGCAACAACTGGGAATTCAGGATTCGGAGTGGGACCCGGTGTTTGAGCTTGCAGTTTCTGGTGGCCGTAGCCACACCGACAACTTCGAAGTCTTCCCTTCCGTCGAGCCAGACAGCGAAGGACGATTCCGAACCCGTTCGTTCCTGCATGGTTTGCGCCACACCAATCCTGATTCCGTTCGGCGCTCTGAATCGCTACAGGTTGGCGAGTCCCTGCAAATCGCCTTCGACCTGAACAATCCGGCGGCGACCCACGCCATTAATGTCAGGACCAACGACCAATACATTATAGGCTGGCTGCCCCGTTTTCTCGTCGATGGGCTCCACCACGATGACGCATGGAAAGTAACGGATGTCGAAGCCACTGTCGCACAAGTCAATCTCGATGCGCCTCTGAGTCACCGCCTTTTGATCGATTTCAGCGGCAAGCTTCCACCCGGATTCCGACCCATGGAAGACTTGCCGCAGTACCAACCCATCGCCGCGAAAGGTTAATGCCCTACCCCACAAACAGGTCCTCCGGCAGAAAGGCGGACACGGTGTAGTTGGGGACGTCCACCACGTTGCTGACCTTGAGGTCGACGCCCACGCTGCAGATTACGTAGGCCTGGTTGCGGGTGAAGCCGCGCTCCTGGAGTAGGTCGATCATGTTGAGCAGGGCGTTGCGGCAGGCGAGGGTCAGGTTTTCCCCTTCGTTCACGCCGTCGTCAGTGACGGGCATGCCCATGGTGGCGATGAACCGGCGGGGAGCGGCCCATTGAGGGTCAATGTAGTAGTCCTCGCGGGTAAAACGGGGCCAGCGGATGTTGTTGCGCTGGGCTTCGCCCTTGAGCACACGGAATCGGACGGTGCAGGTTGCGCCCATCTCCACCGCAGTCACACAGACCTCGCCGTCGCCCTGGGCGAAGTGGGCATCGCCGGTGGAGAATAGCGCGCCGGCCACCCCCACCGGCAGCAACAGTTTGGAGCCGGCCGAAAGCTGCTTGACGTCGAAATTGCCACCATTCTCCCGAGGCGGGAGGGTACGCAGGCCGTGGGTCGCGCCCACGCCGGCGATGGGCACGGCGCTGGCGACGTCCGGAGGCAAGGCGACGCCCCCGCGAGAGGCGAGTTCGGCTTCGCGGCGCGCCCAATCATCCACCTGGGCGTGGGTGGGAGCAACCCCAGATACGCCCATGAAGGATGCGCCGGGGATGCGGATACCGGGAATCTGCGCCGACGTGGCCCAACCGTCGGCAATGTTCCAGTGCACCATGAATGGTTCGGTGAAGATGTCCCGCAGGAACCCGAACCCGGGGACGATGCAGCTGAATGCGTTGGGCTGCGGCGCGATATCGACGAATTCCACTTCCAGCAGGTCACCCGGCTCGGCTCCCCGGACCAGCACGGGCCCGGTGAGGGGGTGGATGACGCCGGCGTCGACGTTGTCAAACACGGACTCGGTGACGCCGGGGTGGAGCTGGCCATCGAAGGCGTCGCGGGTTTCCAGCACGACCTCCACGCCTTCGTCCACCTCAAGGGCAGCAGGGATATCCGGATGCCAGCGATTATGGCCTGTGTTAGACTCCTCACGCAGCGGCTTGCTGCGGTCGATGGTTATGCTTGGCATTGATCCGACCTCCTGTTGCGCTTTGTGACTCGGTCCTGATGGCCCGTTAAGGAGTTTGTACCATGACTTCTACCACGAACCCTTCCAATCAGTCCGCCAACCCCGAAATCATCGCGGCCAACCTGGCTGCGGTAGAGGCGCACTTCCATTCCGAAGCAACCAACGAGGTGGAAGCGGCGTTGGACCTCTACACCGACGATGTGGTCTGGGAAGCCCCGGCCCGGGGGTTGCGCTTCGAAGGCAAGCGAGCAGTCGCCAACAATTATACGCAAATGTTCGCCAAGATGGAGGACGTGGAATTCGAGAACCTGCAACGCTTCGCCACCGAGGATCGGGTGGTGGACGACAGCGTGGTGCGGTTCCGGCTCCTGGACACGGGCTACTTGCCGATGAACCCCGGCACGCAGGTGGAGATGCGGCTGGTGCACATATTCGAGATGCGGGGTGGGCTCATCAGCAAGGAAATCGGCTACGAGATGTGGCGTGCGGTGGGATAGTCAGTTTGCACAGCGACAGCCGGTCGTTGCCGCGCAACTAAGCACGATGCGATAGTGGCGACTGTCCACTGAGCCAAACTTCGCAATGATTACCACCGAGTTTTACATACTATACGGCATTCTGGGCTTCGTGAGCCTTCTGCTGGTGACGATGCCGGTCGCTACGCTGCGCGTGGTGAAAGACAGCGCCGAAACCCGGGGTATGGTTTTGGCGTTAAGCCAGGAACTCCACCGGGTTGAGCAGAATCTCAGCGAGAGAATTGACGCATTAGATCGACGACTCAACGGGAGGATAGATGCGCTGGAAAGCCGCATGGACCAGATCGAGATTCGCATGGACCGGATCGAGAGCCGGATGGACAGATTGGAATCCCAGATGGCGGCCCTGCGGGAAACTGTATTTGACCTTGGCCGCGACGTCAGCGAATTGAAAGGGTCGGTGCAGGCGCTACACGAGCGAGTAGACCTGGTGATGCGTCATCGGCACCAGGTCGACGGTGAGGTCGTTCTGACGCCAGAGGAACTGCCCGCGACCTAGTTGATGCCCCCAGGCCGGTCAGCTCATTGAAAAGCGGCGACGCCGGGCGCTCCGGCATCGCCGCACATTGTTCTCTGATTTGGCGTATTATGTGCTCGGCGCCTGGTGGGACCAGGTAAAACCTTGGTCGGGTTCGTCGACGAGGCGCCATTGCAGGAGCCTGAATCCTTCCTCAACCGGCTGGAAGGCCGCCTCTACGCGTTTGCCGATACCAACGTTCGCCTCGGCTTCCATGTTGAAGTCGGCGTCCACCAGATTGCCGGTGATGCGTAGACCGTCGTGTTCGTCGGGCTGGCCGCGCTGTTCGTCCAGCTCCACCAGGACGATGGCGAAGGGAGTGAGGTCACGGAAGCTGGGGATTACCGTGTGGGCGACGACCTGGTACGAGTAGATGGTGCCCTTGCCGGAAACCTGCTGCCACTCCCAGTTGATGGAAGTGCACCAGGGGCAGCCGGGGCCGGGCTCGCCGCGCAGCAGGCCGCAGTCGGAGCACTTCTTGACGACCAGGCGACCCTCTGCGACGGCTTCAAAATATCCCTTGTATTCGGAATCATTGTCGGGGATGCTCAGATTGATGCCCCGGTAGTTATAGTTAGGCATGGTTATTCTCCAGGCAGCGGCGGGGCTAGTTCAGGATGTTGCCCATGATGAGGGAGCTGCCGACGGCCGGCGTGCCCCAGCCCATGTTCATGCTGATTTTGGCGTCGCGGACCTGCCGGCAACCGCCCTCGCTGTAGTCGTAGGTGTGGTCGCCTTCGGCAGCGCCGGGGCAGTAATCGTCGACGGTGCCGCGCAGCTGCCGCACGTTCTCGATGACCATGTTCATGCCGTGGGTGTAGCCCTCGCAGAGATGCCCGCCGCTGAGATTGTTGGGTCGAGCGCCGCCGAGATTGATGATGCCGCTCGTGACGTAATCCTTGCCCTCGCCCTTGGCGCACCAACCGTAATCTTCGAATTGCAGCAGCACCGTATAGGTGAAGGCGTCGTAGCAGCCCGTGAGGTCAACATCCTCGTGCTTGACGCCGGCCAGTTCGAAAACCCGGGGGCCGACGTAGTGGCCGGCGACGCGGGTGATTGGGCCATGCTGGTAATGGAAATCGCCGCCCGGCTTGGTGCCGCGGCCCTGCACGCCCTTGACATAGACGGGCTTGTGCTTGAGGTCCTTGGCCCGGTCGGCGGAGGTTACGATGACGCAGGTGGCGTTGTCGGTTTCCAGGCAGCAGTCGAGCAGGTGCGCCACCGGGCGGATGATCCAGCGGGAGTTCATCACGTCGTCGACGGTAACCCGATGCTTCATGAGCGCCTTGGGATTATTGGAAGCGTGGTTGGAGTGAGCCACCTTGATGGCAGCCAGGTCTTCGCTCTGCACTCCGTATTCGGCCATGTGGCGGGTGAAGGTGTAAGAGAACTGCTGAACGGCGCTGATGAGTCCATAGGGTCGTTTGAGCAGATCCATTCCGCTGATGGGAGCAGACGCCCGCGCGCCGGTGCCGCCGATGCGGATGCTGGAGTAGCCGTTCATGGAGCGGAAGATGGCCACCGTGTCGCACATGCCGGCCTCGATGGCCCCGATGGCCAGGCCGACCAGCGCCTCCGTGGAGGAACCACCGCCGGAGCAGTCCATGTAGAAGTTGGGTCGGAGGCCCAGGTCGTACTGGATGGAGGTGGACGGGGTGGAGTCGCCGCCGTGGTAGCTCAGCATGCCGTCGATCTGATCGGGGGCGAGGCCGGCGTCGTTCATGGCGTTGCGAATGGCCTCCGCGCCCATGGCCCGGGTGGTGCGACCCGATGCCCGGCTGTACTCGGTCTCCCCGACGCCGACGATGCAATATTTGTCCCGCGGGTTGCCCGCCATATTGGTTGCCTCCGTTAGACTGTTATGAGGCGTCGCAACGACTGCTGCGACGCGGTTTCGCTACGCTAACACGGCGGACGGGGGGATTCAAGCGGCGCCGGCGTCACGGATTTGAAGGTGCGGGTCAGCCGGCGGCGTCCTCTTCGTCGGGCTCGGGCTCACCAATGTCCGGTTCGTCAATGATCGTAACGTGAACCTCATTGTCGGCCGCGAGATCAGCAAACTTAGAGGAGATGCGATAACCACCGACCACTGGTCTTGAGGGCAAGCCGGTAAGCTTTTCCAGTAACTCTGACCTTACCTTCGCCCGCATGATGTCCCGCTCGCCAATTCCCGAGGAAACCTCAACAGCCAACCTGGTTTCCGCGCGGAACTCCCGGTCCAAGCCCCGCACGACCAAATCCACCGCCATAAGCGAACGACGATCCCCTTGGGTCAAGATGCCGGCGTCAATTGCATCGTCGATTTCGTCGGCGAGAGCTGACGGATCTACTACTCGGATACGGCGCAACAGATGGGCAAAATAGGCGGGCGCGTTGCGCTGGAACCGCCGCTCCACTTCGTCGCCCATTAACCGGGACAAATGGCGTTCGTGTCGGTCAAGACGCTGCACCACCCGGCGCATCTGCACGTTAAGCAGGGAGACGTTGTCCGAGAGCAGACGGACCAATCCCGTTAGGGCATCCAGCCGCTCCGCCAGCGCGCGGACTTGGGCTGGCAACTGCTGGAACTCTTCGTCCAGGATCAGTTGGCGCAGCCTGGCGCGGTGCTCGGGGTTCCCTTCCAGGAACCGCAGCAGATCGTCAAAGCTGCCTATGGGTTCGGTTGCCATCGCGGAACGCTACACGGTCGGATAATCCAGTCTAGCACGCAGCGCCGGGACGATCGGGGTCAGGCGTACACCACCTGCATGGCCTGGCGCACGTCCTCAATGGTCTGCCGCGCGATGGCCCGCTCCCGTTCGGTGCCGGCCATGAGGGCATCCCGCACGTAGCCCGGATGCTCTTCGTACCAGACCCGCCGTTCGCGGATGGGGTCGAGGAAGCGGTTCAGGGCATCGGACAGGCGATCCTTGACCTCCACGTCGCTGACGGCGCCGGCGGTGTAGCGTTCTTTCAGCTCGGCCACCTCGTCGACGTTATCGTTGAAGGCGTCATGGTACAGGAACGCCGGGTTGTACTCCACCACGCCGGGGTCGGTGGCACGCAGGCGGGGGTTTTCGCCGGTAACGTCGGTGACCATGCGGCGGACGCGTTGCTTGACGGTGTCGGCGTCGTCGGCCAGGTAGACGGCGTTGTTGAGGCTCTTGCTCATCTTGGCGCGGCCATCGGTGCCCACGAGACGAGGGACGCGTCCGACGCGGGCCTGGGGCATGGGGAAGACGTCGCCGTACACGCGGTTGAATCGCTGGGCGATGTCCCGGGTGTACTCAATGTGGGCCACCTGGTCCTCCCCGACGGGCACCAGGTGGGCCTTGGGCAGCAGGATGTCCGCCACCTGACTGAGGGGGTAGTTGAAGAACCCCAGGGTAACCGACTGGTTCTCCGATTCCAACTGGCCGATCTCTGCCCGCAGCGTGGGGTTGCGCTGGTGCTGGTTCAACGGCGTGAGCATGCTCAGGAACATGGTCAACTCGGCGTGTTCCGGCACGTAGCTCTGGATGACGAAGGATGATTTTTCCGGGTCCAGGCCGACGGCCAGCCAGTCGGTAGCCACGTCCAGCACCGACCGGCGGATGAGGCTGATATCGTCGAGGTGGTCGCCCATGGCCTGGTAGTCGGCGATGAGGAAGAAACACTCGTATTCGTGCTGAAGCTGAATCCAGTTTTCCAGTGCGCCCAGGTAGTGCCCCACGTGGAGCTGCCCGGTGGGGCGCATGCCGGTGAGTATGCGTTGCTGATCGGCCATGTTAGAGCGTCTCCTGCGTTGGATTACAAAAACGGAAAGTTGTGAAACAAATCAAAAAACTTGGCGAGCAGTATTCCCAAGACGCCAATCCACCGCCAGGAAAGGGTGCGGCGGACTGGTGCAAATGTGGTTGAAGAAAAACTCTTTCATGGCCGGTGTCCCTTCGAGGTGCGGGATCCATCGGGGCCGTTAGCCGGCCAATCCTGCTAGCGTGCGGGCGCGTTGCACAGTTTCCGGCGGCAAATCCTGCCGCAACGCACGGTGCTCTGAAAGATATTTTAGCAGGCGGTCGGTGGCCGCTCCCTTGCACTGGCCGCACAGCAGTTCGCCGGCGCGGCAAGAGCGTTGCAACTCGGCGTAGCCGGACGGGTCGGTTGTGGCGTGAAAGGCGTGCAGGCTGGCGACGCCGCAGACCCGGGGGTCGGGGTTGCCGCCCAGCCGCCGCTGCTCCTCCAGCGTCTGGCGACCCCCGGTGTAGGCCCGGCCAATGCGTCGACGGACTGTATCCGGTTCGTCGTGATAGCTGATTGAACCCTGGGCAACCTCGTTGGTCATCACCTCGACGGCGGCGCCGGTGGCCGGATCCTCGTAGGTGGTGAGACTCCGCACCATTCGCAGGTAAAGGGCCGAGGGCTTGACGAACCCGAATTGCTCGGCCACGTTGCGAGCCATGCGGACGTAGACATCTCCGCCCAGACCATCGAGCGCCAGGGTGCGGCAGGGGCCGCCGTATTCCGGTTGCTGGGAGTGTAGGAGGTCGGCGAGACGCAAC
This sequence comes from Dehalococcoidia bacterium, assembly GCA_965220105.1. Taxonomy (GTDB): domain Bacteria; phylum Chloroflexota; class Dehalococcoidia; order Lucifugimonadales; family UBA3495; genus Bin87. Next base: position 3,295,586 of record OZ244811.1, read on the forward strand.
AGGGGCAGGAAGGTGTCGGTGGCGCTGTCCCGGAGGCGCAATCCCAAGGCGGAATTCAGCACGCTGAGCGGGGTGGCGCTGCCCAGGGCGAATGCGGTTTCGGTGACCGCTGGCCGTTCCATCTGGAGGTAGGCGTCGGTGCGGGACAGGTCCAGGCCGGCGGCGGCCATGGTGAGCAGTCGGTCGTGCATGGTCTGGCGGGCCCGGTTTCTGACGTCGGGCAGGGCATCGAGATTGCCTTGTCTTACCGCTGCTCCATCCTGCTGCAACCGGGTTTCGTTGACCGCAGCGTGGGTGAGTTCCAGGTCGCGGAAACCCAGCACGACTTCAGCGCCGAGGGTCTGGAAGTAGCGCAGCAGGTCGACAAGTGCGCCATGACCCAAATGCATGGGGCCGTCCGCGGACATGGTGGCAATCACCTTGCAACGCTGGCCTTCGGTGAGGGCCTGCAGGAACAGGTCGGCGTCGCGACTGCCTACGATCTGGCCGGTTTCCATGTAGGGATGGGGTGTATCGAACCATTGCAGAAACTGGCGCCGCTGTTCCGGGTAAGCTTCGTTGAGTCCGGTGACGCGCAGCTCCTTGATCAGTTCGTTTTCCCGGGCGAGGGGTTGGTCGCCGGTGCGTACCACCAGCGAAGGGATGGCCATATCCTGCTCTTCGGTACGGGTCTCCGGGGAGTCGGCGTCCAGTATCTGACCGTGGAGCCGGCTCAGGCGCTGAGCGATATCGTTGAGGGTGCGCTCCTGGACGGCGCGGGCGTTGGACAGCAGCAAGCGGGCAATGTCTTCGGCGGTTTCCGCCGACAGACCCAACTGGCGGGCGCGCCGGCGAGCGCCGACAAACAGGTTTTCTTCCACCGCCGGTTTATGGATGGTGTCGCTTTCCAGGTATTTCTCGGCGGCCACGTTGCGGGAGGCCTCGATGCGGTCGTGGGTGAGGCCCAGGATATGATCGTGGCTGCCGGCGATGACGGCGCGCTGCTGTCCCCGGTACTCGGCGTAGGGCAGGCCCGGGGCCGGCATTTCGGCCCGCACCAGGGCCGGGTCTTCGCCGGCCAGCAGGCGTTCAACCCCCTTTTGCACCTCGTCGATCTCGGCCAGTCTGCGCCAGTCCGGTGGCACCAACGCAGCATCCTGGTCGTCGAGAAACGCGGTGAGGTTGGACATGCGACGGTCGTAAAACGCCAGAGCGGCCGGCAGGGTCAATCTCTGCCGCAACAGCAGCGCGGGGGTCAACAGCTGACGACGGTAGGCTCCCAGGCGCCGTTCCCGACCCGACGACGGAGCGGCCCGCAGGTTGTCCCGGTGGCGGTCGATGCTGACCAGATCCAGGAGGGCTGCCTCGCCCAGCAGCCGCCCTTCGGAAGAGAACGGTGCGGCATCAGCTTGCGGGAGGTTGACGTGCGCCGGCTCAACCACCGTCCAGGCGTCTTCGATTGCGCGGATCACGGAGGCGACGTACTCGCCCGGCGCACCGGCTCCGGTGAGCCAGGCTTCGGCGATGGCGCAGGACAGGATGGGGCGGCGGGGTACATCGGATGGGCCGGCGAGGAAGAACAGGGCGGCGGTGTTGATAATTGCCGGGTTGGCCGAGCTTGCCGGGTCAGCGGCCAGCAATTCGGCGGCAGTCACCGTGATGCGGCGGGTGGCATCCAGGCCCTCGGCGGGCGGGTGGTTGGCGTAAATTACCGGCAGGGACGCCGCCAGCCGGTGGGCGTCGGGCGTGTACGTATTGGTGGTAGCCATTTCGGTACGCTAAGCAACCGTGTGGGATGGCCCCATGATACCAGCAACGGGGTGTTGCGGTTGGGTTAAGGAACGGTGCGGTGTTGCGGCGGCGGCTGGGGCCAGACGCGGTGAATGCGCCTGATCAGGGACTGCCGGCGGACCGCCCGCCGTCCACCATGTAGACCCCGCCGGTGCAGAAGCTGCTTTCGTCGCTGGACAGGAACAGCATCAGCCGGGCCACTTCTTCCGGGTTGCCGTATCGCCGCAGGGGGATGCGCGCCGCGGCGGCCTGTTTCGTCAGCTCGACGGTTACCGCTGCATCATCGAGAGCCGCCACTCTCATTTCCTCGATGGAGCGCATCATGCGAGTTTCGATGGGAGCAGGGTTGACGGTGTTAACGCGGATGCCATGAGGTGCGCCCTCCAGTGCGGCGGTACGCATCAGGCCGATGACGGCGTGCTTGCTGGTCGTGTACGCCGACATATCGGCGCTGCCGCCAATACCGGCGGTGGAGGACGTGATGACGATGCTGCCGCCGCGCTCGCGCATCACCGGCACCACATATTTGATGCCAAGCCAGACGCCGCGGACGTTTACCGCCATCACCCGGTCGAAGACATCGACGGGGTAATCGGGTATGGGAGAAATGGAACCCTCAATCCCGGCATTGGCCAGATAGATGTCCACGCCGCCCCAACGGTCCACGGCGGCTTTGACATAGTTTTGGGCCTGCTCGGGTTGGGTGACGTCGGCGGCGGCATAACTGGCCCGGTCTTCGCCGATGGACCGCACGGCGTCCTGGAGATTCGCCTCGTCCAGGTCAACCAGCACGACGCGCGCGCCCTCGTCGGCAAAAAGTCTCGCCGCTGCCCGGCCGATTCCGCCGGTCGCTCCGGTAATCAGGGCTATCTTTCCATCCAGGCGCGCCATGTCGTATCTCCTTTGACCGGGGTTTGTCCACCCATCCCGTCATCCAGTGCGTTAACGGGTTCGCCGGTAGCAGCGCTCATATTGGCCAAAAGGGAGGCGATTGGCAAGTGTCGGGTCAATACAGCGGCGACCACGCCGGCCGGCTCTCGATGGCGTTGGAAATCGCCTCTGGTGCACCATCGATATCCGCTTCATCTTCGACCCCACGAACGGCGTCGGCAATGGAGTCGAAAGCTGCCGGAATTTTTGATTCTTCCATCTCATCGCTCCAGCAGAAAGCCGCCACAACGCCGTAGCCGGTGAACGTCGTGGCGGCTTTGGTTCGGAAGTTCAGTCGCTGAAGTTCAGTCGCCGATGGTGTAACCCACCATCGTCTGGTGATCGTCCTCGATGATCAGTGCTTCAAGGCGGTCGTCGCAGATCCTGTACAAATCGCTGGCGGCCAGGTAGTGGGTGTTCTTCGTCGCCAGTTGCCACTGGTCGCATCGTTGGATGCTTCTCCGACGGATGGGATTGCAGCTGCCATCGCCAATAGCCCGGCGACGGGCAGCGCTTTCAGGAAGTGATAAAATCTGGTGGTTGCTTGCCGTTGCTCAAGCATGGTTGGAACCCTCCTTGCGTCGATGGTTCGGCTACTTGCAACGGTCGCCGGGTTCCCAACGTGGGTTCGCAAGAAGGGCATGATGCTACCGCCCATCGCGTTACCCACGGGGAGACCCGTTGTGCCAATGAACCCATTGACCGTTGCAGAAGCGACCATTTACCGGATGGCGGGGAGGTGTCAACGCCCGGTCAATAAAGGCTGACCTGACACAAAATCCAATGATCAGCGGACGAATTCTGGCCCGCAATTTTTGACTTGGAACGACTAGTTCTCAGTCAACGTTGGTAGGGCAGGGGTGAAACCGATGGAGTTTGGTTCTGGCGTCGTGGGTGCTGAACCGCCAGTTGATGGTGACGCCGGCTGCGTTGCGCTCGGTGTAGTAGGCGGTGATTTGGCGTTGCAGGGTGTCGTCATCGGGATTTCTCCCTTTGAGACAGGCGCGGGTGAGACCGGCGCAGCTCAACACGCTGAATTCAATCTCCGCCATGCCTTCGGCAAGCTCAGGACAGGATTGAGCCAACTGGCGTGTTTGGGCGTGTGGTGAAACTCCAGCCGCTGCACGATGCGCCGCGCTTCAGCCGCCGGGAAGGTCTCGTAAAGCGAGGCCAAGCGATAGGTGTTCAAGTTGTGGAGAACCAACCGGATTACGGGGACATCGGGATAGGCCAGGCCCACCAGCCACTGCATCTGGTGGGCGAAGTCCTGTGGTGGGCGAAGTCCTGCATAGTGCGCCGCCCGGTGATGGCCACGTGGCGCCAGCCGGCAGGCGGCTCGCAGGTCAGGAAGAGGTTGCGGGTACCGGCGCGCCGATACTCGAAGTCCTGCCGCCGCGGTCGTCCTGGTTGAGGAGGCAACGGCTCCGGCACCTCGGTCAGCAGTTGGGTGGAGGTCTCGTCAAAGCAACACCGGTCGTTGAGGAGGCACCACCGGTCGTTGGAGTTCGCAGGGTTCGGCATACAAGTCCAGCACGTCCTCCATGGACGCCGCAAAAATGCCGCCACAAACTCGCCGTTCATCCGGGAGATGCACCACTGTTGCTTACGCCAGGGTTCGAGGGTGTTTTTTTCCGCAACCTGACCGCTTCGTGTCCCGATTCCACTACCTTGCCAGCCAGCAACCGCTGGCCAGCAACCGCAGGGTCCAGTGGTCATGGCCTTCCGGTGCGTCACTGCACGCCAGCCCAATCAGGTGGGCTTCACCCCGGCCGTCCAGCTTGCGATACGGGTTGGCTTGGGGATGGTCGTGTAGCACGCCGTCCAATCCCTCCGCGGAATACCGTGCGCGGCGACGTGTCCAAAGCTGCGGCCACCCGTGAGGCGCTCCACCCGTCGTCAGTCTTGAGCAGGATGCGCGCCCGATTGATGACCAGAGCTGAGCGCTGACCATTGCGGATTGACTGACGAAGTTGGTCCCGATCGTCCCATAACAACCAGACCGCTGACAACCGGACCGCGTATTTCTCCTGAACCAGGGATGCCACACCTCCCGCACCGCTGTTGGCCGGTCAGCGTAGCCACCAGGGCCCGTTTCACGCTTCATCTGCCCTTTCAGGTTTGACTGAATACTAGTACTGGTTCAAATCAGCATTGTAGGTAGTTTTAGTGAAAGGCTTCCAAATGCTACGCTGACCGCAAGATCGAGTTGTGAGGAGGTGTGGCAAACATGGCCCTGGAGCAATACGCAGTACGGTTGACGCCGGGGGGACGCGAGCGACTGAGCCAGCTGATTCGCAGTGGCAAAAGTTCGGCGCGCATCATCGCCCGAGCGCGCACCCTGCTGAAAGTAGCTGAGGGATGGAACGCACCACAGGTGGCGGCCGCTTTGGACATGTCCAAGGGTACAGTGTACCGCGCCAAACGACGGTACGCCGAGGAAGGTTTGGATGGCGTGTTGCAGGATCGGGTCCAGGCCAACCGATACCGGAAGCTTGATGACAAGGGGGAGGCCCACTTGATCGCCCTGGCGTGCAGCCCAGCGCCCGCTGGCCACGACTACTGGACCCTGCATCTTTTGGCCGACCGAGTGGTGGAGTTGGGGTTGGTGGAGTCGTTATCGTACGAGACGGTGCGGTTGAGGCTCAAAAAAACGTCCTCCAGCCGTGGCGGAAGCAGCAGTGGCGCATCCCCAAGGTAGGGGGTGAAAAGGTAGGGGGTGAATTCGTGGCGGCGATGGAGGACGTGCTGGACTTGTATGCTGAGCCTTACGACCCGGACCGGCCAGTGGTCTGCTTCGACGAGACTTCCACTCAGTTGCTGGCCGACACCAGGCCGCCCATTCCGGTGCAGCCGAGACAACCGCGGCGTCAGGATTACGAGTATCGCCGCGGCGGTACGCGCAACATCTTCCTGACCTGCGAGCCCCTGGCGGGCTGGCGACACGTGGCGATCACCGAGCGCCGCACTATGGAGGACTTTGCCCACCAGATGCGGTGGCTGGTGGATGAGGCCTACCCAGATGCTCAAGTGGTCCGAGTGGCGCTGGACAATCTGAATACCCATCGTATGGCCTCCCTCTATGAGACCTTCCCCGCCGCCGAAGCTCGGCGCATCGTCAGGCGGCTGGAATTTCACCACACGCCCCAGCACGCCAGTTGGCTGAACATGGCGGAGATCGAGTTCAGCGTGTTGACCCGGGCCTGTCTCCAGGGGCGTAATCCCGACGAGACTGCCCTGCAGCGAGCCATCAACGCCTATGCGGCCGAGCGCAATGCGGCACGAGTCACCATCAACTGGCGGTTCAACACCCAGGACGCCCGATCCAAATTGCATCGCCTATATCCCTTCAATTCCAACATTGATTGAGTAGTAGGTAGTATCCAAATCGTAATGCGACATGACAAACCATGCCCGGTCCGCCGGCCACCAGATGTTAGGTACATCGCTCCAGGAGCGGTGGGTAAGGAAATTATTCAGCGCATCAAGCGGGCCTCGATAGAGGAGATACTTCCAGCGGTCGCAGATGAATCGTTGCGCGCTCAGCACTTCTTGAGGCGGGGACAGCGGAATGCCGCCGTCGGTTGACAATATAAACATTCCGCCGTCGCCGAATTGCCCATACCCCTCCCAAATCCCGAAAAAGCATTGCTCCGCGTTGCTGGTGTAACCGACCAGAAACTGGGCCAACTCCACTACATCATTGTCCCATAATTCCTCAGGCGGGTTATGGAGCCAAGGCGCCGGCCCTGCTCCAAATGCGGCTGCGGGAACGCTGATACGCGCAAAATCCATCAGCGGATGCGCCGTCCGGCCCGCCCATTCCGCCACGCCGGCCCAGCGAACCGGCAAACCGTCATGACTCTCTGCCGGGTGGAAAATACGCGCGTGTGCCGAGAAACCGGCTGGAATCAGGGCGTCAACGCCTCGGGATCTATGATTTGTTCCCCGTTCAACCCACCTCGCTTCTGCAACGTCGGCTAGAAAAGTAACCCCCGGCGGGTGGAATTGTTCCTGATGCTGCCGTTTAATATCCGGCCAGTTCATTGGATATCCTCCATGAGATGCCGGCATACATTACCCTCATGTTACACTCGCCCGCACATTCCAGCCCAATCGGAGAATAACATGCAGCCGCTTTCGGATTTGCGGGTTCTGGCCGTTACGGTGTTCCTGGCTGGCCCGTTTCTGAGCATGACCCTGGCTCGCCTGGGCGCGGAGGTCATCAAGATAGAGATACCCGGTCGCGGCGATCCGGTGCGGGGCAACGGTCCCTTCGCCGGGCCCGATGGCATCCGCAGCGAGCAGCTTTCCGAGAAGTACATCGCCACCCGTTTCCTCAAGCGTAGCCAGGGCGTCAAGAGCGTCACGCTGAATCTGCGGACGCCCCAGGGTCGGGAGCTGTTCCTCCAGATGGCCCGGCAGTCCGACATCGTGCTGGAGAACCTGGCGCCCGGCTCGATGACCCGCCTGGGCCTGGGTTACGTCGACGTGGCCGCCGTGAATCCGCGCGTGATCTACGCCAGCATTTCCGGCTACGGCCAGACTGGCCCCTACGCCGACCAGCCGGCCCACGACCCGCAGATCCAGGGCATGAGCGGCCTGATGGATATCAACGGCGAACCCGACGGGCCGCCGACGCGGGTGGGTTTCTACATCGGCGACCTGGTTACCCCCATGTTTGCCGCTACCAGCATCCTGGCCGCGCTGCGCGAGAAGGAGCGAACCGGCAAGGGCTGCTACCTGGACGTCTCCATGATGGACACGCTGGTGTCGCTGATGCTGATGGAAAACCTGGAAGAGGACCTTGCCGCCGGCGTGCCGCTGCGTACCGGCAACAACAGCCGCAGCGGGCCGACCGGTCAGTACAACGCCAGCGACGGTGCCATCATCATCACCGCCGCCAGCGACGACCAGTGGCGTCGATTGTGCACGGCGATCGAAACGCCGGAGCTGATTGAGGACGCGCGCTTCGCCCGCTACCAGGTTCGTTCGGAAAACGCCGCCGCGGCGCGGGGTGAGGTTCAGGCCCGCATCGGCAAGATGACCCGGGCCGAAGTCCTGGAATGTCTCTCCGCCGGCGACGTACCCTGCGCTCCGGTACGCACGGTGCCCGAAATCCTGGCCGACCCGCACTTCCGCGACCGGGGAGCGCTGCGTCCCATGCGTAACGCCGCGATGCGTCAGGACGGCGGCGACGGAGCCGTGGATGGAGTAGTCGCCGGCTTCCCGGTGCTTTTTGACGGACAACCCCTGCCCGACGTGCCGGGCGCGCCGGCCCTGGGTATGCACAACGCCGAGGTGCTGGCCGAGTTGTGCGGCGTGGATGCGGCGAGTCTGGAGCGGTTGCGGGATGATGGAGTAGTGTAACTCATCGTTCTAGCAATAGGGCACTCAAAGGCATAATGTACCCAAGGAGTATTGCTATGCCCACACAATATGAGACCAATTTCATCATCGCCAGCCGGGAAAATCTGGCCGGAACGGAACTCCTGCAAGCGGCGACGGATCTGCTCACCGCCGAATTGCAGGGTAGAGCCAACGAGTCTGATTATGACCTCGAAACCTACCAACATGGCGATGTCGGTTACTCACACATCAGCGCTGAACGCCCCCATACCCGCATCGACGCATCGGTTCGGTTGGAAGCCAGGTTATGCACTACAGACGCTGATGGAGCCGTGGCCGCCCAGATCCTGACTCGCTTCATAATTCCCTTCGGTGACGAACCGCCCGATGAACCGGCCGGCCCACCGCGTCTAATGCACACTGTCACGCAGCAGTTTCAATGCCGGGTCGGCTCCAGTGAGGTAGCGCCGACCGCCGTTCGCTTGCAAGCCGAAAACGCCGGCGAGTTTGCGACCGCAGAAATACTGAACCCCAGTCGCACCCTCCCCGTATTCTTGATTTCGGAGGGATCACGCGGAGAAACCGCCTTCGCGCCCGACGATGCCCAACGGATTCTCAACGGCGTAGCTCGGGTCGTCCACTGCGACCGTCCCACTGCGGACGCTCTAAAAACCCATACCGGAATCCACACTTACAACGGCGCGATCCGAATCTACTGGCCCAAGTGCCAGAAAGGACGAAACGGGAATAATCCTGACCCGGCATTCAAAGACTTCTATATGCTCAACGATTGCCATGGGGTGACGCTGTATGACATTCAGAAAGCATGCCTGGCTAACGAGCCGGACAGAGCCTTTGACGTTCTGTTTAGCAACGCCCGCACCACCGTCATTCTCGAACACAACCGCCAACTGGAAGCACAACGTCAGCAGACCGCCGCCCCACCAGAACTGGGTGGCGATACGCTCATAGCGAAACTGAAGCGAGATCAACGGCGGGCTGAATTACGGGCCAACGAAACCAATCGCAAGCTGCAAGCCGCTCAGCAAACCATCGCCGACATGGAGCGGGAGCGGGAAGCCGTCACTGAAACCACAAGCAGACTGGAACATGAGATTAACGAGCTAACCAGAGACTTCGGCGCAGAATACACTAATGAGCGTGAGGAGCGTCACAAACTGCGTCGGCAAAACGATGATCTACGCAGGAAGGTGACCGAGCAGGAACAGACCATTACCAGCCTAAATGTTGAAAACCAGCTGCTGAAACAACGCGCAATGATCCGAAACTCAAACGAAAGCAGGGTCGTAATCCCATTGGGCAACCGACACCCCTGTTACATCACTGTGCTGAACCACGCCGTTAACATATACCGAGATCCTTATCGCAAGTACATCGTTCGGCGTCTGCGGGCCACCCACGGCGACGACCTTACCGATACGCTCAGCAAATCGGTTGAGTTCAAAAACGACCAACGTGCTCTGGCGTCAACCAACCCGGAGTCTGCCTTCGACGTGAGCGACTTTCCCCACATCATCAACGACAACCGGGAGTGTTTCGACAACGGTCGTGATCTTTCGATGATGATGCGAGAGGTCAGGGATATTCGTAATCGGGCCGTCCACCCACCGACCGGCGGCATCTCCAAAACCTCCACCCTGGATGGCCTGAGAGTTATTCTCGACGCCCTGAAATATCTCAACGAAGAAGAACCGGTAACCGGCATCGTCGAAATACAGGAGCTCGACTATCAAGTGCAACAGGCAAGGCCCCACTACGAGTAACGCTTAGGTCATTACGAACCTCCGTCTCAATCGGAACGCGCAATGACCAACCGACGTCCTCATTCATATATGCATCTATAAATATGCGGAGGAACCTACCAATGCCACGCATCAACACGAAACCGCTGCGATCGGTTATGTTCGTACCCGGCAACAAGGAAGACTGGATGCGGAAGGCTCCCCAGTACGGCCCCGATGCGCTGATTCTCGACCTGGAAGACTCGGTGCCGGAGTACGACAAGGAAGCCGCCCGTTCGCTGGTGGCCAAAATGATTGACGAGTTGGCGGAGCGGGGCCAGACGCTTTTCGTGCGGGTGAACCGGCTGGAAACCGGCATGACCGGTTTCGACCTGGAGGCGGTCACTCGTCCCGGTCTGTACGGCATATTGCTGCCCAAGGTGGAAACGCCGGCCGACGTGGTGGAGGCCGACGTGCTGTTGACCTACTTTGAGCGCAGGTCGGGCATGGAGCTAAACACCGTCTGCATCGACCCGGGGCTGGAGACGGCGTCGGGCATCCGCATGGCCTACGACATCGCCATGGCGTCGGATCGCGTGGCCCACCTGGGCGGCAGCGGCGGGAAGGGTGGCGACACGGCCCGCAGCGTCGGCTATCGCTGGACGCTGGAGGGCGCGGAAACCCTCTACCTCCGCAGCAAGGTGCTCATTGACGCACGGGCCGCCGGCATCCAGTGGCCTGTCAGTGGCGGCTGGTTCGATATCCGTGACCTGGACGGCCTGCGCTACTGGGCCAACAACCTGAAGGCGCTGGGCTACACCGGAATGCACCTGATCCACCCGTCTCACGTGCCCATCGTCAACGAGATATTCACACCCACCGCCGAGGAAATCGCCCACTGGCACGGTCTGCTGGAGGCGATGGAACAGAGCCGTCGCGAGGGCACGGCAGCGGTCACCTACGCCGGCGACATGGTTGACGTGGCCCACGAGGAAACCGCCAAAGCCATGCTGGAAATGTGCCGGAGGTTGGAGTTGGTGTAGGGAGTACTCCCCTCACCCCAACCCCCTCCCGTGGGGAGAGGGGCTTAAGCATCCGTCATTGCGAGCGTAGCGTGGCAATCTCGTTCCGGCACGAACGGCGGTTGGTGACCGGGCAACCTACGCCAGCGGGATTGCCGCGTCGCTGCGTTCCTCGCAATGACGGTTGCCTGTTCTTAAATCTCCTCCCCGGTAGCCCAGGCTTTGATCAGGTGGTGGGCGATGGCGATGGGGCCGGGTACGGACAGTTGGTCGCTTTCGCCAGCCAGGGCGCGCAGCACCTCGGCCCGGTCGAACCACCTCACGTCGGTCATCTCTTCGTTGTCCATGTTGATGTTGATGGTGTCCGCCTCGGCGATGCAGCCGATCATCAGCGACGAGGGAAAGGGCCAGGGCTGGGATGAGTGGTATCGCACGTTCTTGACCTTGATGCCGGCCTCTTCCATCACCTCCCGGGCCACCGCTTCCTCGATGGCCTCGCCCTGGTCCATGAAGCCGGCCAGCGCCGAGTAGGCGCGCATCCGCTGGAGCCGTCCCCGGGACTGTCCCAGCAGGCAACGGTCGTTGTCCACGTCGACGACCACCGTGATAACCACCGGGTCAGTGCGTGGGAAGTGCTGGGCGTTGCAGCCTGGGCACTGGCGCACCTGTCCGCCGCGGCCCTTGTTGGTGGCATGGCCGCACACCGAGCAGAACCCGTGGCGCAGGTTCCAGTCCAGCTGGGCGCGGGCCTGGGACAGCATGCCGGTGTTGGGGCCGGACATGGTTTCGCCGGCGGTGCGGCAGTCCTCGAAATGCCACCCGGTGGCGTCCTCAACCTGCGTGGCGATGGCCTCGTGCCGGGACAGGTCGACGGCAAAGTGGCTCACGCCGTCCAGCATCCCCAGGAAAATCCACTCGGCGTCCGGCGGCAGGGGTTGTACCTGCGTCGATGCCAGCCAACCCAGCTCGGGAGTAGGGTCGTCGGTCAGCAGAACGTTCAGGTCGCGGAAGGGCAGGAATTTGCTGCCAGCATCGGAAGCCTGCTGTGCAACCCAATCCTCATCGCGGCGTTCGACCTCGCCGCGGTTGAGGGGGTTTTGGGCGAAGATGTGGGGTGATGGCATGGGTTGGTTCACCTAACTCGCGGGGATAGTATCGATGGTGTCCTGGCGTTTTTCGCGGTTGTCGGGCCAACCGCCCGGGGGCGGCTCGTTGAAGGGACTGCCGTGGGCCTTGGTATCGATGCGGCGCCGGTTCCAGGCTCGCTATGCGGCGTGTTCCATGGCGCGGCCCCGGGCTAGGTGTGCTTCAGTGACCGGAGTTACAAAGCGGTTCACTATGGTTTGGTACAGCGACATCAGCAACCGTCCTGGTCGTCTTGTGGTTCGCCAGGAGGCGGCTCGTTGAAAGGCTGCCCTTGAGCGTCAGCATCCAAACGGCGCTGGTTCCATGCCCGCCATGCTGCATCACTTTCGGCAAGACCTTCCGCACGGCCCTCGACAAGGCCCTCGACAAGGCCCTCCGCACGGCCCTCGGCTCTGTGTGCCTCAATGACTGGAGTAACAAAACGGTTCACCATGGCCTGGTAAAGCGACATCAATAACTCTCCTGTGAGATTCAGCGGGCGGGTCAGCAGCATTGCCAGTATAGCAACTCCGATGCCAACGCCGCTGAAATCATGCAGCACGGCAAGGGCGAAATCGCCAGCACTCTGCCACCAGGTCGCGGACGTCGCCACTTTCCATTCGGCTCCGGGCGCATTGAGGGTTTTATAACTGATGTAGGCCAAGGCGACAAGCCACAGCAGGCTGACCAACCGGAAGAAGGTTCGGGCATCGCGCCTGTAGATGCTCCAGATGGACTCGCGATCCTCCGGCTGGGGCGTGGCCGGCGGCAGCAGTTTGCCGGCCACGCCGAGGAGCCATGATAAAGGGTCCTTGCGTTCCTGTTCCATGCAACCTGCTAGATTAATTCGACTGCCATCGGAGCGGCCAGTTCGGTGATTGATGCCGGGACGAGCTACACCAAGTTAGTTTGGTGGCCTTCAGGTTGTCTTAAGGGCGGGAACCACCTGCCGGCGCATGGGCCTGGCGGGCGATCCAACCCTCGTCCCGGCGCTCCACCTCGCCACGGTTGAGGGGATTATTGGCAAAGATGTGGGATGATGGCTTGGGCGTCGCCCTGCGTTTGTTTCAACCTAAAATAGGTGAGAATGCTGTCCGACGAACTTAGACAGATAATCTCGCAACATGGTTGGACACTCTCCCCGCCTCAGATCCTGCCACGACACTCCCAACAACTCATCTGCACGGCCGGAAATCCAATAATACCTGCGGCCATTTTCACGCAAATCAAGTATTCCGTCTGCCTTTAGCTGCTCCAGCAATGACTGGCCAAGTGGCCCTTTTAAGACTCTAGGCGAGTCAATTTTTTGTACAGTCCTAGCGAGTTGCCCGCGACCATGGGAACGAAATGCGTTCGCTATGCGTTTGAACCCCATATATGCCCGGTGCAGCGGTTCATCATCCCCTAGATCCTCCGGGGAAATACTCCGTGAGTACCGTGTCCACGGATAAACCAGCGACCCCGGCCACGACACCGAGAATTTGTCATCGTCATACACAATCAAATTACGGAACGAACCAGCGTCAATCATTAACGTTTCTAATACGACACTATCGGCGTCTTCCTCATCGGGTTTTAAGATAGAGTTGCCTCCGACGATCAACAATTCCGACGCGAACCTGATGGAATCAGCGACTATATGCACAGATGGACCGATTTGGAATTCCCCTTTTCCTCCACCAAGTGCCACCGTGCAGGCTGCAGTAACGAAAGCGTCCCTAAGATGCCTCGTAAAAGAGATCTGCGAGTCCTGCCTAATCTGCATGGAAAATTGGTGCCAATACAGAAGTCCCGATTCGAGTCCGCTAAGCGACCAAAATTCAAAATCTCCGTCGACGGTATCTATGTCCTCCACTCCTTCTATACCTATCGGATTGGAGCCATCAAGGTTCAACCGAATGTGATTTCTAAACGACTCTGAACTTGCCAGCGAATCGTATAAAATCCCCAAATGTTCAGGTTCAATGGTCAACCCTGGATCTGCGCTGTCCTGGTACGCATTCAAGTAAAATTCTGCTAGCAACCGGGTAGGCTTGTATTTTACCCTCAGTAATTCTTGCGTTACCCGATCTTTCAAGGGCGCTCCAAATTTATTTCGCAATGCTAAGGCGAACAAATACGACTGGAATACCGAGTTCGCGAACCTATCCATGCCTTGCAAGAAAGGATGTTCTTCTAAAGCCAAAGACATAACCGATTCGTAGTCGTATTGTAATTCGGCGGGCAGTCCGGGAGGAGGGACGACAGATGCGCCCAGTACCTTGGCGAGAAGTCTTTCGCACTGAATGTCGGTTCCACATAACACGTCACCAGTAGGGAGCTCGCTGTGGGTTGACCCCGTTAGTAGTGTTGCCTCCAAGGCTGGCAGTATTTTGTCCCGTTCCCGGAGCAAGATGTGCTCAATGACATCCATCAGCAAGCTGCGGGCTGTGTCGTTTGAACCAGTCGCCGCGTTTTCAAGTTCGTTTTTGAGATTGACGGGATTCCCCAGAGGGTCTAACAAAGTGGCAATAACATCGAGCACTGGGGGATAGTGCAAAAACTCACGAGTGGTGTCGGCCACTAAATTACCAGATACTGAGAAAGCGAGTTGGTCGAAGATTAAGTCCCGGCATTCTAGGAAGAGTTGCGTTAATGGCTTGCCCTCCATACGTCTTTCAATGTACTCATTTGCTTGTTCCCGTTCGAAAGGTTCAATGGCTAGAATCGAAGCCCTCACGTTCAATTCGTCTAGAACCAACCAGGCCTCCTCGGCGATCCGTGTACGACCGAGCAAGATGAAGCATACGCCGTTGGCACCGTTGGCAAGTTTGCCTACATCTTCCAAAAATCTCCTAAACGAATTTTCGCCCACCTTGTTTCGCCCCTCGTCCAAGGCATCGATTATCAAAAACTGTAGGCCTTCAGATAACCAGTGGTTATATTCTCCTATATAATCGGGGCCCAGCGTGTCCAGGAGCATCCCGTTCAACGAGCCAGCGGCTACTTCCTTAGCGGTCGCCAAATCGAAAAGCAAGGCTCCTTTTTGTAATGCGATAGCTTTGGCAAACGTACTTTTGCCGACCGCGCCAGGCGCCGACACGATCAGGACCTGGGAGTTTGATGGATCGGCGCTACGTGCCGGATCCTCCAAATTTGGAGCCACGAAATCGGGCATAGGATTGGCTATGTAATCAACCCCCTACGGAAAATCCCCAGGAATGGGGAATTTTTCGCAATCCGGAAGTAATGCCAAGATTTCGGCAAAGGACAACATAATTTTTGCGCTCCGTTCTTTATCAACGCGGTACTCTGTCTCCACTATCGAACAAGGGGCGGATTTTATCATAACAGGGCGACAATCCGGCACCCACCATTGAAACGGTACTCAGGCGGAAGCGGACGGATACTCCGGCCTCCGGCGCTCGCGCAGGGCGGCCAGGCCCTCTTTTACGTCGTCGCCGAAGAAGCCCAGCGCCTCAGCCAGCAGAGAGTAATCAAAGGACGTGTGGCCGGCCTGACGGAGCCATTGGTTCAGGGCGCGCTTGGTGAAACGGATGGCCGGCTGGGGACCGTCGGCCAGACGACGGGCGATACGCATGGCGGTGTCCATGAGTTCGTCCCGAGGCACGCACATGCTGACCAGGCCGATACGCTCGGCCTCCTTGCCGTCCAGGAAGTCGCAGGTCAGCAGGTAGTACTTGGCCTTGGCCATGCCGCAGAGCAGGGGCCAGATCATGGTGGCGTGGTCGCCAGCGGCGACGCCCAGGCGTATGTGCCCGTCGGTGATGCGGGCGTCCTCAGCGGCGATGGAGATGTCGGCCATCAGCGCCACCGCCAGCCCCGCGCCCACGGCAACGCCGTTGATGGCCGAGATGACCGGTTTGTCCAGGTTCAGGATGTTGTAGACGATATCTCCGGCTTCCTGGGTGTTCTGGGCGACGATGGCCGGATTGTCGATGGCCTGTTCGATCATTTCGAAGTCGCCGCCGGCGGAGAAGGCATCGCCGGCGCCGGTAACGACGGCTACGCGTACCTCCGGGTCGGCGGCGATGTCCAGCCAGACCCGGCTCAGCTCGTTGTGCAGCCTGAAGTTGGTGGAGTTGAGCGTCTCTGGCCGGTTCATCGTCAGCGTGATGATGCCGTCGGCCTTTTCGATGAGCAGGTGCTGGTATGAGGAATAGTCGGTCATGTTTCTCCCCTCACCCCAACCCTCTCCGTGAGGGAGAGGGATTGGCAGTTCGGATCAGGATTTCCATCCCATCAGATTTCACGGTCAAGTCGCCTCCTCGCCCCTTGTGGGAGAGGGTTGGGGTGAGGGATAGCGTTCCACGGTAGCGGTTCGCTGATAAGCCATTTCACCCTCACCCTATCCCTCCAAGGGCGAGGGGACTGCGGCTCGCCCTTGCGATTGCCAAGCTGTCCCCTCGCCCTTGGAGGGATAGGGTTGGGGTGAGGGGTGTCGACTTCGCCATCAAGATTGCCAAGCCGCCCCCTCGCCCCTTGTGGGAGAGGGTTGGGGTGAGGGGTGTCGACTTCGCCATCGAGATTGCCACGTCGCTTCGCTCCTCGCAATGACGCGTGCTGTTACCAAACAACCTGCGCCTCTTGCAGGGTGGCCAGCTCCGCTTCGTCCATGCCCAGCAGGCCGCAGAAGACCTCCCGGTTGTGTTCGCCCAGGTCAGGCGTCCAGCGGTCAAGGGCGGCGGGGGTCTGGGAGAAGCGCCACGGCGGCGCCACCGCGCGCTGCGCGCCCTTCTCGGGGTGTGTCACCACCGGGAAGGCGTCGCGCTCGGCCAGGTGCGGGTCGGTGAGCAGCTGGTCGGCAGACAGGGACGGGAAGGCGGCGATGCCGGCGGACTGCAACCGCTGCGTCACTTCGTCGGCGGAGTGCAATGCCGTCCAGGCGGCCAGGTTTTCCTCCAGCGAGTCCTGATTCTGCCAACGCAGGAAGGCATCGCCGAAGTCGTCGGCGTCGGCCCAGGCCGGGTTTCCCATGGCATCCTTGAGGGACCGCCATTGGTCGTCACCGTCCGCGGCGATGGTCACCCAGGCGTCGTCGCCGCGGCAGGGGAACACGCCGTGGGGCGCCATGGAATCGTCCCGATTGCCCAGACGCACGGCATCGCGGCCATTCATGGCGGTGTCCATCAGCGCATGGCCCATGAAGGCGGTGGCGATGTCACGCACCGCCACGTCGGCCCGCTGCCCCACCTGGTGATTGCGGTGGGCGCACAGGGCGGCGACGGCGGAGAAAGCGGCCATCATTCCGCCGGTGTGGTCCATGGCGTGACGCAGTTCCACCGGCGGCCCGTCGGCGTAACCGGTCAGGTAGCCCAGGCCTCCCAGCGCGGCGAACATGGGGGCGTAGCCGGCGTAGCGCGCCTCCGGGCCGGTCTGCCCATTGGACGACAGGGACACCATGATGACGTCGGGCTTGATTTCCCGCAGCTGGGGGTAGCCGAGACCCAGCCGGTCCATGACGCCCGGACGAAAGTTCTCCAGAACCACGTCGGATATGCGAACCAGGTCGTAGGCCAGCTCCAGGGCCCGGGGCTCCTTGAGGTTCAGGGTCACCGAGCGCTTGCCGGCGTTGACCTGCTCGAAGGACGAGGGCGGCTTGCCGTACATGGCGTGGGGCCGCCGCGTGATGTCGAGCCGGGCCGCCGACTCAACCTTGATGACGTCAGCGCCCAGCGACGCCAGGATCATGCCGGCGAACGGGCCGGCAGCGTGGACCGAGAAGTCGGCGACGCGCACGCCGGAGAGGGGAGCGGAGGGTGTGGTCATATTGCTGGTTTCCCTGCTGGTTTCCATGACGATTATTGTGGCGGTGTTTCCACCCTCACCCTAACCCTCTCCCATCAAGGGAGAGGGGACTGTCGCTTGTCCTGTTGACCGTCACCTGCTGGCACCCTCTCCCCTTGTGGGAGAGGGCTGGGGTGAGGGGTATCCCCTCCCCAATCCCAACGTGGCAACCTTGCTCCCTCTCCCGCTGGGAGAGGGCCGGGGTGAGGGCAGAAACCATCAAGGGTAGCAGCCATCAGTAGTAAATGGCGTTGCCGGTGCCGCCGCCGGCTGCGATAAGCTCGCCCGTGACGGCCCACGCCTTGTCCGACGCCAGGAAGGCGGTCAGGTAGCCAATCTCCGAGGCGTCCACCATTCGGCAGATGTGGTTGCCCCGGGGCGAGCCGGGAGAGAAGTCCTGCCGCTCGGCCTCATCGGTAGAAACGCCCAATTGCTGAGCGCGGGCCTCCAGCAGGCTGGGGGTGCGCTCCGTGCGAGTGGTGCCGGGATGGATGCAGTTGACGGTGATGCCGAACTGTCCCAGCTGGGTCGCCAGCGTCTTGGTCATGTGCACCATGGACACGTTGCGAGCGCCGCCGGACAGGTTGCCGGCGTTGCGGGCGTTGAGTCCGCTGATATTGATGATGCGACCGTAGCCCTGCTCTTTGAGCAGAGGGATGGCGGCCCGGGCGCAGCGCAGCGCTCCCACGAACTTGACGTCGAAGTCGTTGATGAGGTCTTCGTCGACCAGGTCCTCGATGGGGCCGGTGGCCGAAGGTGAGCCGCCGGGCAGGGACGCGCTGTTGACCAGGATATGCAGCCCGCCCAGGGCCTGGGCCGCGTCGTTGATGACCCGGTCCACCTGGTCGCGCTGGGTGGCGTCAAAGGACATGGGGATGACCCGACGGCCGGTAACCTCGGAGATTTCCGCCGCCGCACGTTCCAGGTCGGGCATGGAGCGCGACGCCACCACGACGTCCACGCCCTCGCGGGCCAACTCCAGGGCGATCGCCTTGCCGATTCCCCGGCTGGCGCCGCCGACAAACGCGAGCTTATCTTGCAGTCCGAAATCCATTCAAAAGCCTCCAAAATGTGAATCCGTGCGCCAGGCCATCCGAAAATGCGCCGCCGCCGCCGTGCTCATCAGTAATGGCGGCATTCTACCACGAGCCCACCCAACCCCCGATCATCCCACCGCCCGCTCATCCTGAGCCCGCCGCAGGATGCCCCAGGCCCGTCGGGGCAAGGACTGCATCCTACCCCCAAACTCCGGCCCCATAGGCCAGCGCCGCCACCGCCAACAACGCCAACGCGACCGCCGCCACCAGGATCCACCACACCAGCCGCCGCGCCCGCCGCCGTCCACGGTTCCGGCGCAGCTCGCTCCGGTAGTCCCACGGACGCTGCCGGTTAGCCCGACCCTGCCAGACTCCCAGCCTTTCCGCCTTCGCTCGCG
This sequence comes from Dehalococcoidia bacterium, assembly GCA_965220105.1. GTDB lineage: Bacteria > Chloroflexota > Dehalococcoidia > Lucifugimonadales > UBA3495 > Bin87. Next base: position 3,314,743 of record OZ244811.1, read on the forward strand.
CCTCCGCCTCCGGGAACCCCAGGTCGGCTCCGCCGTAGCGACGGTACCAGTAGGCCATGCCGGAGCGCACCATCATCAGGTTTACGCATTCCTGCCGACCGCGACGCCTCCGATAGAGCAAACCCACGCGACGGCCATACCGGTCGTTGGCGACTTCCTCCATGTTGAAACGTCCCCGACTCAGCAGCGACGCCAGTTGGTCGCGAGCCTCCGGGCCGTAGGGCTGCGCCAGCTCCGGCGCGTCGATGGCGTAGAGCCGTACGGCAAACGGACGCCGCAAAAAGCTCCAGAACCCGGCGTACTTCACGTACACCGAATCCCCGTCCACCACCGAGCGCACACGAATACGGCGGGTGCGCCGCCGCCGACGATTGGCGGGCATTAAAGCACTATTAGAGTCGCGAGAGGTGGTTCCGATTCGCCGAACCGCATTCAACGTATGTTTGCCATGGCGCCCAGCCTGTCCTCTTTTATGTTGCAAAGGTTAGAGCCTCCCCCGGGCTTAATCGAGGATGAGGTTGGCTACTTCGCAAACTTATTTTCGCCGTCCATAAGCTCCCAAGAAACCTGTCACCCTCGGCCACACTCGGTCAGCTTTGCCAGCAGTAGCTGCTCGAATGCGCCGCGGGTGATCCGGTCAGCTGCCATCAATTTGTCCATGGACGCTTCAAGAGTAAGAACTTCCCAATGTCCCCGCGTCAACTGATAGGCCCCGTTGCCCTCGACACGAACTAACCTCGGAACCAGCCAGATAATATCGCCATCGTTAACGTCGTGACTCCGATTCCGACTGGGGCCGCCGATTGACGCGAAAAATGGTTCATCCACTGCTACGGCCAGTTTGGTTAACCAACTCCGCAGCGTTGGTACCTTGGTCTGAAGCTGAGGCATCAGCCGTTTCGCGCTCGATGATCTCCAATCGGGGCGTCGCACCCGGTCGGGGTACGGTGGCGCCGGAGCGTCGTCGTGCAAGAGGGCTTCAAATTGCGAAGTCATTCCGGAACCGGAAAAATATACTGCCTGTATTTCCAACGCATACCAGCGTAGCTCAGTGGCGGCGATACGGCCGACGACCAAATCGATCATCCCGGCAGGTTTGTCCGTAGTACGGCTGCGCATGAAGGGGATTTCCTTGGCCAATAATGTTTCGTCTGGCGGGAAACCCACCACTTCTGCCAGCCAATCCACGACGGCGCGGTCCTATTCAAATCGAGCTGGACACGTGATGACTGGGGGCGCCTCGGCTGGCCCTGCACGACCGTTATCCCCCTCACCATAGAGTTGGAGTGAACATACCCCGCCGGCCTTACGACAAGGCGGTTGATTTTCCTGAAAGGGACACGCCGGAATAGGCGTAGCACCGAGCGCTACCGCGGCGTAGCGCTGACGTTCTGCAACCGTAAGACCAACGAACGCATTCCCAAACCATTCAGCTATACCGTAACGGCTCATGGCGCAAACACTGGTCGCGGTGTGATAAGTAATTCGGAGATTCGCGCGTGGTGGGTGTTTTTCATCATCACCCTCACGGCGTGAAATCGGTGGGCTTCGACGAGCGAAATGACCTCGGGCGCTTCATCGTAGGTCATTAGAAAATCGGAACCACTGTTTGCCAGGATGGCGAAAAGGCGACCATGGTCGATTGAGTTGTGATTGTATAACCGGCGTCCCGCCCGTTTACCTCCCGCGTTGTAGGGCGGGTCAGCAAATACGACGACACCTTCCCCCCTGTTCGTGGAAAAATATTCTTCGAGCAAACCCACGCCATCAGTCTCGCAAAAATCGATCCGATTCGACTGTTCCCCAATGGCCCGTAACCTCCGTACGATGGTGTCCGGATACCAGCGCGATGCAACTCCCTTACCATTCTCTCCGGCGCGGTTCAGCGCTGCGCCTTTGGCCAAGATCCCACCCCGCCTGGCCCGATTGAGCACCAGGGTTTGAAATCCCAACTCCACCACGTCATCAGTCGCCTGCCCCGCTATTCCTTCAATCGCTCCTCGGGTCGGTTGAAACGGAAGCACTTTTTCCGTCAGGGCACGATTGTGGTAAAGCGCGGCCTTCCAAAATGCTGCAACGTTCCGGTCAAGTTCTGCCATCAAAGACCGCTCTACCAATCCTTCCATCACCGCGGTTAGCGATACGATGGCGCCCCCCGCAAATGGCTCAATCAACAGCCGGGGCGCCGGTTCCACGCATTCCAACCACGCTCGTATGTGGGGAATGAGCCAGGTCTTCCCTCCCGGATAGCGGAGCGGACTCCGCTGCGGGACGGTCGCAACGTTTACCGCAGGGATCGGCGACAGTGGGATCGACGCGGTGTCAATTTGTAGACTGAACCCAGTTGACATAACAGATTCTTCAGAGGTAAATCGATAATACCGGAATGGTACGACAACCCGGTCCGTATTCGGGAACTCGGCGTGTCACCAAAATTTTCCCCATCGGGTGGCAAGGACGTGGTTCGTGGCGACGGGGCCGTGGCGATGGAGTTGGTGGCGACCGCTGGGTTGCCACCGCGTGGTCGCTCCTCGCGATGACAGCCTGTATGCTAAACTGGCCGCAGGGCCCTTCCCTGGCCCAACAGTACGAAATCCGACCCGACCCGTCCCTGCTTTAGAAGGAGGCTCCTTATGCCCAACATACGCGGCACCGGCTTGATGATGGTCTGGTGCGAAGTTCCCGCCGACGCCGAGGAAGAGTTCAACCAGTGGTACAACACCGAGCACCTGCAGGAACTGCTGTCGGTGCCCGGCGTGCTGAACGCCGCCCGCTACGAGGCCACCAGCAGCGGCCCCAAACACCTGGCAATGTACGAGCTCGAATCGGTCGACGTCGTCAACACCGACGCTTTCAAGAACCGCCCGCCCACCCCGTGGGGTCAGAAGGCTGGGCCGAGGGCTGTGGCCACCACCCTAATCAACAACGTCTACCAGATGATTCACCCCACCAGCTTGAACGACGAGCTGGCCAACGCCGACATGTCGCCGGCCCTCCAGATCGGTCGCATGGACGTGCCCGCTGATGCCGACGCCGATTGGAACAACTGGTACTCCACGGTTTACGTGCCCAACTACGAGAAGGTGGACGGCTGCATCCGTGGCCGTCGCTGGAAGGCCGTCCGCGGCGAGCCGTCCTATGCCACCGTCTACGAGTTCGCCAATCCGGAAGTTTCGTCCACGGCGTCCTGGCTGGAGCAGCGCGAGGCTCATCCGGACAACGGGCGCATGCGCGAAGTGATGACCCACGCCGCCGGCTCCCCCGGCATTTGGCGCAAAACGTTCCAGATTTAGCAAGCCTTGTCATTGCGAGGAGCGCAGCGCCGTGGCAATCCCGGCGCGCTGCACTGATCAGGTTGCCCTGCTTCCATCATAATGACAACTCAGATTAGCCCCTCTCCCACGGGGAGAGGGGTTGGATCGAGGGCCGTAACCGTGGCCCTCCTCATCCTGTTGACCCTGGCGATCTGGCCGGCGGTCGCCGTCGCCCAGGACATCAAGGGCCTGGACACCCAAAAGATCCAGGGAACCGCCGGCCCTTACGCCGTGGAGGCGGAGGGGCGACCACTGCCGTCGTTGCAGGCCGCTCACCACATCATCCGGGTTACCGACGCCGCAACGGGCATCCCCGCCGAAGATGTGCGCGTGACGGTGCTAACCTCGTTGCAGGGCACTGAGGAGTCGGGCTGGGCCCACGCCATCAGTCCCAACGTGCCGGGAGTCTATTCGGCCACCGTGGAGATCAAGGAGCCCGGCATCTGGGAAACTACCCTGCTCATCGAGCCTCCCGGCGGCGGTTCCTACGGACTGGACGGGTTCACTTTCGAGGTGATCGCCCCGACCCAGGACGCGTCGGCGGGCTACGTGTTCCTCGGGGTCGCCGTGGTGCTCTTCGCCGGCGGCGGCTACCTGGTCTGGCAGATCCGCCAGAATCAGCGTCGCCGCGCCGCTGAGAACGCCTAGATGCAGACGGCAAACACGGCGCGCTGGAGCTGGTGGATTTTGGCTGGCGTCGCCGGCGGGCTCGCGGCGACGCTGGCCGGCGTAGGCGTGGTGTCGGCCCACCAGGGCATCCCGCCGGGCCAGACTCCCCTGACGGCCTGGGGCATCCTGACTAATCCAATCCCCACGCTGTTTCTGCTGGGCGCGCTATACCTTTACGTCAACGGCCTGAACAACTGGCCCCGTCCCCACCACCGGATCAGCATCTGGCAGAAGGCGAGCTTCATCGCCGGCATCATCGTGCTGTTTGCCGCCCTGCAATCTCCCGTCGAGCCCCTGGCCGAGCACTACTTCTCCATCCACCAGACCCAGCACATCCTGGTTCGGATGGTGGGGCCGTTGCTGATACTGCTGGGGGCGCCGCTGACGCCCATGCTGCGCGGTATGCCCATCTGGATGCGCCAGGGCATCATACGGCGCATCGTGCGGCAGCGGGCCTCCCGTTGGGTGTACGGCAGGATTACCAACCCCATCTTTACCACGGTGCTGTTTCTGGGTCTGCTGTACTTCTGGCAGGCGCCCGGCCCGCACAACCTGGCAGTGCACAACGACCTGATCCACGAGCTGATGCACGGCACCATGTTGACCAGCGGGTTCCTCTTCTGGTGGATCGTCATCGACCCCAAGCCGCACCATTCCCGCCTGCACTACGGGCTACGCATCCTCTACCTGGGTCTGATCGTGCTGCCCAACACGCTGCTGGGAGCCGCCATTACCTTCCGTGAAGACGTCATTTATACCGCGTACCAGGAGCTGCCCCGTCCGTGGGAAGGTCTTTCCCATATCACCGACCAGCGAATGGGCGGCCTGATGCTGTGGGTGCCCGGCGACATGATGAGCATAATCTCGGCCGGCATCGTGATGATGATGTGGTATCAGCGGGAGATGGCGGAAAACCCCAATCCACCCATGCCAGTGCCGATGGCGGAGGGGGAGGATTCCAATATCGATGCACAGGATCGACCCGAAGGCCCGCCGGCGGCTTGATGCCGGCTCCCAACACCCGGTCATTGCGAGGAGCATAGCGACGTGGCAATCTCGATGAGGTTGAACACAAGCCGGCGAACCGCCGGTGCTACGCCGACGAGATTACCACGCTACGCTCGCAATGACACAGTTTCGGACAAAAACAGGTTCGGAGGAAAGCAGGTGATGAGTTTAGAGGACATCGAACGTAGGCTTCGAGCCTTGGAAGACGTAGAGGAGATCAAGCGCCTGAAGGCCCGTTACTGCACCTACTGCGACGACAACTATGACGCCGACAATATCGCCAGCCTGTTCGTCGAAGACGCGATTTGGGACGGCGGCATCCGGGGCAAAGCTGAAGGACGGGATGGAATCCGCGACTTCTTCGTCAACGCTTCAAGGAGGCTGCCCTTCGCCATTCACATGGTGATGAACCCCATCATCGAGGTGAACGGGGACACTGCCACCGGCATCTGGTACCTGTTCCAGGCGTGCACCTACGCCGACGGCGACCGGGCGGTGTGGGGCTCGGCAAGGTACGATGAAGAGTACGTCAGGGTAAACGGCGTCTGGATGTTCAAACACCTGAAGCTAACGTCCCACTTCTGGACCCCCTTCGACGAAGGGTGGGCCAGGGCACAATTCGTGTAGGCAGGCCGACTATGGGTCAGATGGACGGAATGGTCGCAATCGTCACCGGCGCCAGCCGGGGACTGGGGCGGGCCATCGCCAGGGAGTACGCCAGGGAAGGCGCAAGCGTAGTCATTTGCGCCCGCAGCCAGTCCCCAACCGGCTTGGCGGGGACCCTCGCAGAGACGGTCACCGACATCAGGAACGCCGGCGGAGACGTCTTTGCCGTCGACTGCGACGTCACCGATGAGTCTGAAGTCAATGAAATGGTCCGTCAAGCGATGGAACGTTACGGCAGGATCGACGTGCTGTTCAACAACGCCGGGGCCATGGTGCTGGGGGAGTCGATTCTGGAAATTGACCCCGCCCGTTGGGACCAACTCATGCGGGTCAACGTCAGCGGCCCCTATCTGTGCAGCCGGGCCGTGCTGCCGATAATGATGGAGCAGCAACGGGGCAGCATCATCAACATCGGTTCCAGGATGGCCACCGACCCCAACCAGGGCGGCGGCGTCCTCTACAGCGCCAGCAAAGCGGCGGTCCACATGTTCAGCCTGTGCCTGGCCGACGAAGTGCGGGACTACAACATCGCGGTCAATATCCTGAGTCCCGGCGCGCTGCGCAGTGAGGGCTCGGCAGCAATTCCATGGACGCAACGCGATTGGCATGTAAGGGTAGACCCCAGCGCCGTTGGCCCATGCGCCGTTTACCTGGCCCTGCAGGACGCCAGCGCCTTTACCGGGCAACTGGCGGCCCGCGCCGACTTCGGCACAACCTGGGGCCCAAGCTTGGAGCAGCGCACTCCCCCATCGTAGACGAGATTGCCACGCTACGCTCGCAATGACAAAGTCGGTACGCGTGAGCACGGCAGTCACGTTGACCGGGTTTGGCGCAGATTGTAGGATACCCCCATCATCTCTACAGGCAACCTGCCCTCCGGCCTACCCCGAATCGCAGGCAGCGGACGCTTACCCATGGTTATTCCCAACGCTCATCGCCCCGAACCCCGCTTTGACTGGTTTATCCCCATTGACGGGGACGGCGACCGGGCCGGCACTCTGCGCGCCCAGCGTCCGCCGTCCTTCGACTACCTGACCGACGTGGCGAGGACCGCCGAGGAGTGCGGGTTCTACTCGATGCTGATACCGACGCGGTTCGCCAACGGTCTGTTCGGCGAGGACGCACCACTGGCCGAGACCTGGACGACCGCCACTGCCCTGGCCGCCGTTACGTCGAAAATTCGGTTCCTGGTGGCGGTGCGACCGGGATTCATCGCCCTGGGACTGTTCGCCCAGATGGCCGCCGCGCTGCACCAGATATCAGGCGGTCGCCTGGACATCAACATCGTGCCCGGCGGCATCCAGAACGATTTCGAGCGCGTCGGCGAGGTCAGCGACCACGCCACTCGTTACGAACGGGCCGAAGAATTTATCGAGGCGTGCCGGGCGCTCTGGCAGCAGCCCCAACCGGTGAGCTACGACGGCGATTTCTACCGACTGGAGGGTGCCTACTGCGCTCCGGCGCCCGGCGACGACGCGCCCCGCTTCTACCTGGGCGGCGCTTCTCCCCGGGCCATCGGCCTCTCGGCACGCCAGGCGGATGTGCACCTGGGCTGGATCGAGCCCCTGGAGGATAGCGCCCAACGAGTCTCCGAACTGCGCGACCGCTTCGCCGCCGCCGGCCGTCCCCTGACGCTGGGGCTCCGCACCCACCTGGTCATCAGGGACGACGAGGACACGGCGTGGCACGCCGCCCGCAGCCTCATCGCCGACGCCGCCCCCGAGGTCAAGGCGCAACGCCAGGCGGCTATCGTCGGCACGGCCCCCGGTCGCGCCAACACGGAGTGGGTCGGGCAGCAGGCCCAGGCCCGGCAGGCTGAGGACCACCGGCTGGGCCGGCACCTGTGGAACGGGCTGTCCGAGGTGCGGGTGAACTGCGGCAGCGCGCTGGTGGGTACGCCGGACCAGGTGGCCGACGAGCTGCTGTCGTACTGGCGGTTGGGCATCGACGAATTCATCCTCAGCGGTTTCCCTCACGTCGAGGAATGCCACCGTGCCGCCGAGCAGCTATTGCCGCGGTTGCGAGAGCGCATCGCCGCCGAACGGGCCGCCTAGCTCTCTTGCCTCTGTCATTACGAGGAGCGTACTGGCGTGGCAATCTCGTTGGAGAACGGACGCCCCGAGTCCCTGCCCACCGATCTGCGCCTCCTAATTGCCGCGCTGCCCTCGCTATGACCACGAGTAATCCCGTACCGTGATGCAAAGCATCGGCCTATTGCTGTGGCTGCTGCCGCGCCGAATGCGTTCGGCATGGGGTCTGCTGGCCGTTACCGCCTTCGGCGTGCTGGCGGCGGTGACCATCATGGCCCTGGGCGCCATGTATTCCCAGGCGCTGTCCGAGGCCGGCCTCCGGCACTCGCTGGCCGTGACCAACCCGGTGGTTATTAACACTCAGATCGTGGTGCGAAACCGACCGTTGGGCCCCGAAGACTACATCGCCCTCCGCACCAACATCGAAACCATTATCCAGGACAACACCGGCTATCTGCTGCGCGGCACCAACCGGTACGCCAAGATGCTACCCACCCTGCCGATGACCAGACAGGGGAGCGCCTTCGGGGTCAGCGACGCGCCTTTGGGCCGGCCATTTTTTGTCACCGAGTTCACCGACCACTCCCAGATCGTCGAGGGGCGCTGGCCCAGTGATGGCGTAACCTTCGACGAGGAGGGGCGTCCGGTGGTTGAGGGTGTTCTGGGCGCCAACACGGTGCGCCACCTGGGTTACGGTATGGGCGCTCGGGCCTGGCTGGTCGTCTTCCCCGGCAACGATGAGCGGCCCGCCCAGTACATCGCCGTGGACGTGGTGGGCATCGCCGAAGCCGTCGACCCGCGCGAGGAATACTGGATGGGTTCTGCGGACTACTTCCGGTTGGGCGATTGGGACGGTCGTCCGGTGGCGCCCATCTACGTTACTGAAAATGCCTACTTCGCCGGGATCGGCGAGCCCTACCCAACACTGGTAGGCGACTACGGCTGGTTCCTCTACATCAACCCGGACGTCATCTCGGCGGACACCGCCCAAAAGACGCGGGACGACCTGACGGCGCTGGAGACCGGCATCAACTCGCAGTTTCCCCGTTCCTACGTGCTGACCGGACTGGAGAACAGCCGGGGCACCGGGTTGCTGGCCACCTTCCAGCGCGAACTGACCCTGGCCCGCGCTCCCCTGATACTCTTCGTGTCTCTGGTGGTCGTGGTGATCCTGTACTTCCTCGCCCTGGCGGTTAACCTGCTCGCCGGCGCCCGGGCCGCCGAATCGTCCATGCTGCGGAGCCGCGGGGCCAGCGTGGGGCAGGTCGGCGGACTGCTGGCGTTGGGCGAGGGTCTCATCGTGCTGGTGGCCACCGCCATCGGGCCGCTGTTGGCCTGGGCCATCGGCGCCGTCCTGCTGGTGGATACCATCAACCCGGCCCAACGCGCCGGCATCGGGGAAACTCCCATCGACGTCGGTCTGTCCTGGCAGATGTACGCCATGGGCGTCGTGGGCGGACTGCTCAGCCTGGGGGTGCTGACCATCGCCGGCGGCAGCCTCGCCCGCCTCGGTATCCTGGACTTTCTGCGGGCCCGGTCCCGACCGCCGGGGGCTCCCTGGCTGCAACGCTATTACATCGACGTGCTGGCGGTGGTAGCGCTGGCCGTGCTGGTGTGGCAGATCCGGCAGCGCGGCGGTTTCGTGGAGGGCAACCTGACCGGGCGGGGGCCGGCCCTGGACCCGTTGCTGCTACTGGCGCCGGCCGCGGCGCTGCTGGCGCTGGCGTTTATCATGCTGAGGGTGTTGCCCTGGGCCCTCGCCGCCACCGCCTGGACGGCGCGCCGGACGTCGCCGGCGTGGGTGTCGCTGGCGCTGCGGCAGATGGCGCGGCACCCCCTGCCCTATGCCTCTTTGACCGTGGTAGTGACACTGGCCGCGGCCCTCGGCGTGTTCGCCGGTTCCTTCCAAACCACGCTGGCCCGCAGCGAGGCCGACCAGGCCAACCACCGCATTGGCGGCGACATCACCCTGGGCGGCGCCAGCTTCATCGGACGCACCGAGGCGCAACGGGTGCAGGCGCTCAACGATATCGACGGCGTGGATGCCGTGGTGCCGGTCATTCGAGAATCGGTGGGGTTCATTGACGGGCCGATGCAACGGGGCACGGTGCTGGGCGTGGACCCGCTGACCATCTCCGCCGCCTCTTGGTGGCGCGATGAATTCGCCGAGGGTGAACCGGCGCCCCTCGACACCTTGATGGCGCCCCTGCGCCGCACGCTGACGCCCCAGGCGTCTGGCGTGGCGCTGCCCGAAGGCACGGAACGCCTCGGCGTCTGGGTTCGGCGGGACGACCTGCGGGACGTGGGGTCGGCGGTGCCGTTGCCCAGCTACCGCCTGTGGGCCCGGGTGGGCGACGAGCGGGGGTTTTACCGCAACCTGGAGCTGGGCACGCTGGCATCCCAAACCGGGCCGGTCGACGAGACGGCGACGGGATGGAAGTACCTGGAATCGCCGCTGCCTGAGTCCAGCCCCGATGGCGACGTGCATCAGTGGCGGTTGGTGTCAGTCCATCTGTCGGGCGAAGCCTTCTCCCGAACTCCTCCGGGCGGGTTGTCCCTGGACGACATCACGGCGTTGGGCCCAACCCTGCTCGCCGGAGGCGAGGTGGTGGAAGGTTTCGAGGACGTCGGCCCCTGGACGGCGCTGCCCCAGGGTGGCAACATTCCCGACCGGGCGGAGCGAACGGCGGACGGCGCCCGATCAGGAGCCGCCGGCATGATGCTGTCCTGGATTGAGCCCATGGGCCGATCACCGCGCGGAGTCGTGATCCCGCCGGGTCCTTTGCCCCTGCCGGCCATCGCCGGCCCCGGATTCACCGAGGGGCAGCTGGTACGCATCACGGTGGACGGCTACGTCGTGCCGACCCACGTCACGTCCACGGTCAGTCATTTCCCGACGCTGGACGAACGCAGGTCGTTGCTGGTGGTGTCCGTTCACGAGTTGCGGGCCTGGTTGGCGCAGGCGCCCGGCGCTCAGCGCGTCACGCCCGAGGAATGGTGGTTCGACATCGCCGACGACGTCGACCGGCAACGGGTGGCGCAGGAAATCCAGGGCGTGGGCTACCGGTTGTCCTTCCTGCGGGATCGGGCGGCGGAGGTGGACATTGCCACGCGCAATCCGTTGGCCGGTGGGGCCTGGAACGCGCTGACGGGAATCGGCCTGGCGGCGCTGGCCCTGGCCGTTGGTCTGGCTTTGTGCGCCCACGCCGCCGTGGCGGTGCAGGAACAGCGGGTAGACCTGTCGGTGGGAGCGGTGCTGGGAGTCCCGCGTTGGCAACGGTACGCCGGGTTGGCCTTGGAGCGGACCATCATCGCCGTGCTGGGAATCGTGGTGGGCGGTCTGGCCGGCTGGGGTTTGGCCTGGTGGACCCTGGGTCAATTGGCCGGCAACGCGTCGGGCGGAAAGGTAACGCCCCCCATCATTTTCGTGGCCGAGGGTCCATGGCTGGCGGCCACCTTCATCTGCCTGGCGGTGGCGGCGACGGCGGCCATCGGGCTGGCCGGTGCGGTGGCCGGGCGTTTGCGCCCGCCCGAAGTGCTGCGGGAGGCCGAGTAGCCCATGATGGCCATCCTGCACCTGGGGTACGTGCTGGCGCGGCGACGGCTGATGTCGTCCTTCCGCATCGAACTCACCGTGTTGCTGGGCGTCACCCTGGCGGTGGTGCTGCTGTCCAGCGCGGTGGTGTTCAACGACCTGCTGGCGGAAACGGCGTTGCGCCGCGCCCTGTCGGACGCCGAATCCAGCGACGTCAACATCTGGGTGCGCGTGTTCAACGACCTGGACGACCCGCGTACGGCGACGGCGGAAAGCGATCGGTACCAGATGTCGAGGCGGTTCGTGGCGGAACGCGTGGTGCCGCCCATTTCGGAAGCCATCGCGGCGGCCTCGATGCAGATGGAGACGGCCACGTTCTACTTTTCCGGTCGCCCCAACCTTGATCTGCCCAACGACCAGCGTCCCCGGGGCCGAATCCAGTACCTTTCCGGCCTGCGAGACAACAAGGGAAGCCTTGTGGAGGGGCGGTGGCCCGAGCTGCCAGCGGATCCGGGCTACGACGACGCCACCGGCGATACCGAAGGTGTGGTCATCGAGGTGGCGGTGGACGCGGCAGGTCTGCAATTCTTGGGCATCGGGTTAGGGGAGGGTTTCCAGGTAATTCCGGCGACCGGGGGCGAAGGTCAGCCGCCGACCAATGTGGTGGTCGTAGGGATAATCGAACCGGTGGACCTCGACGACGAATACTGGTTCCGGCGGAGCAAACTGCTGACCTACCACGACGACGACTGGACCCTGGTGCCCCTTTTTGCCGATGAGGAGGCCATCCGGCAGCAGATCGGCCGGCGGTATCCGGGCATATACACCAGCACCGCGTGGTTCCTGCAAGTGGACCGATTGGGGGTGCGGGCCAAGCGGGTCGACGAGTTGCAGCAATCGTTGCGGCAGGTACGGAGAGACGTCTCCAACCATCTGCCCAACGGGAGCACCTCCACCGGCCTGGCGCGAATTCTGGATGCCTACGAGGAACGGCTGCTGTTGGCCCGGATTCCGCTGTTCCTGATGGTGTTCCTGGTTACCGGGATCCTGGCGTACTACCTGACCATCACGGCCGGCATGGTGATCCGGGCCAGGTCTGCGGAAATCGCCATGCTCAAGAGCCGGGGAGCAACCACCTTCCAGATCGGCATCCTGACGCTGGTGGAGGGATTGCTGCTGGCTGGGCCGGCGCTGGTGGTGGGCGTACTGCTGTCGCCTCTGTTGGCCCGAGCGCTGGGCGGGCTGGTTTTCGATGCGGCGTGGACGGGCGCGCCGGTGTCCCTGTCCTGGCAAGCCTTCGGTATGGGAGCCGCCGGCGCGTTGCTGGCGGTCGTGGTGCTGTCGCTGGCGACCCTGGCGGCGGCCGGCAAGGGCATCGTGGAGTTCCGGCAACAGGGAGCCCGCCCGCCGCGCACTCCGTTCATTCACCGTTACTACCTGGATCTGTTGGCGCTGGTGGTCATCGCATTCCTGTGGTGGCAGATTTCCAACCGGGGCACCGTGCTCACCCGAAGTTTGGGCGGTCGGGACCTGGAAATCGACTTCGCCCTGCTCCTGGGGCCGGCGCTGGGTCTGGTCGCGCTGGGCCTGCTGGTGATGCGCGTCTTTCCCCTGGCGGCCGGGTTATCGTCTCGAATAGTGGGCCCGGTGGGCCCCGGCTGGCTGGTGCAGGGATTGCGTCGGGTGGCCCGTGACCCGATCGCGCCGGGGAGCCTGGTGGCTCTGCTGATGCTGGCCACGGCGCTGGGCGTGGTGGGCAGCGCCTTCTCCGCCACGTTGAGCCGGAGTCAGGATGATCGCATTCGGTACGAGGTCGGTTCGGACATTCGCATCATGCACGACGGCGGGCGGAACTCCCGGGCGTTGACCGGTACGTCGGAGGTAATGCCGCGCTCCGCCGAAGTCATGCGATCCGAGGGAAGCCTGCTCACCGAGGCCTTTGGCTCGCAGCGGGTTTCCGTGCTGGCCGTGGAATCCGACCGGATGGCCGACGTGACCTGGTGGCGGCCCGATTTCGGCGGAGACAACACGTTGCCGGAGCTGATGACCCTCCTTGCCCACAATCCACAGGCGCCCGAGGGCATCCCTCTCCCCGAAGGGACCGAAAGCCTGGCGTTGTGGGCGCAGACCGGCGGCATCCAGGATCGGCTCATCAGCGCAGTGGCCCGCATCCGCGACGGCACCGGGCACCACTACGACGTCCCCCTGGGCGACGTCAGCGGCTACGAGTGGACGAGGATGGAGGGCAATATCGCCCGGCGTTTGGGCCGCACCGGAAGACGCAGCGAGGACGAATTGCGCCCACGCCTGGACGAACCGCCGCATACTCTCATCAACCTGCAGATTGTGGGACGGACTTTGAACGACCGTCCTGGCCTGCTGTTCCTTGGTGGGCTCACCGCGCAAACGCCTACTGGCGAGGTGACCGTGTCCGATTTCACCACGGCGGAAGGTTGGCACATCATCGAGGACTACGTGCGGCCCGGACTGTATTCCCTGGAAACCAGCCGCAACGTGGCCCGGCCCGGAACCAGCGGGTCGTCGGCGTTCAGCTGGTCGCCGGGCGGCGTGGGCGCGCCCGGCTTGCGACCCGGTGGCGAGTCTCCACCGCTGCCAGCCGTGGTGAGTCCGGGCATCCTGGAAAAAACTGGCGCCGAGTTGGGTGAACAGGTCAACCTCGGCATGTCCACTTTCGCCGTTCCCATCGAAATTGTCGGGATTGCCGATTTCTTCCCGACGGTGGACCCACGGGAGCAGCCATTCGTCATCACTAACCTCGAGGAATTCGTGGACTACGCCAACCGACACAGCCGCCGGATTTTCGGCGGCGCCGGCGAGGTTTGGCTGGATAGGGACATCCTGCCCGGGGACGTGGCGACCGCGCTGGCGGACTCACAGCAGGCCGACGCGAGCCTGGAAGAGTTGGGTTTGAACAGCAGCCGGGTACTGGTGGCAGAAGAAGAAGCGTTGATACGCGGATCCCAGCCCCTGGCCAACGCGGGATGGGGCGGCCTGCTGGTCATAATGTTCCTGGCGTTGGCCCTGGCCAGTGCATCGGGCATCGCATTGTTCTGCTGGCTGGACACCCGGGAGCGTCAGACCGAGTTTGCGCTGTTACGTACGCTGGGCAGTACCCGGGCACAGCTCAACGCAGTGGTGTGGTTTAACCTTGCCATCGTGGTGGTTTCCGGCGTCGCGGTCGGCACGTGGGCCGGCGCACAGATCGGAGCGGCGCTGCTGCCGGTTCTGGAGGTCGCCGAGGGAGGAGTTCGAGCAACGCCTCCGCTGACCTTCGAGACCGATTGGCGGATGCTGGCGTTGGCCTACGCCGTGCTGGCGGTGGTGAGCGTGGTTACCGTGGTGTGGCTGGCGGTGGTCACGAACCGCCTGGAGGTGCAGCGGGTGCTGCGGGCCGGCGAAGGCGGGTAAAGCGCGCCGGCGCTCGGTCCGCGCCAATCGAACTCTCCATCTCGACGGGAGAGGACCAGCGTGAGAGTGAGAACCCCCCACACCACCGGTCATTGCGAGGAGCGCTACAGCCGGCGCGATCCCTACCGAAACTTGGGCATCACCGCTTCGGCAAACAGCGTCATCGAGCGCATGACCTTCTCGTGGGCGATTCCGCCGAAGGCCATGTCCAGACCGAAATACTCCATGCGGTACTGCTCCTGCAGGCCCCGCAGCCAGCCGCACATCTCATCGGGAGTGCCAAAGTACGCGGTAGTTTTCAGGTCGTCCTCATAGGAAGGCGGCGGCGTGGCGCGCGTCTCACGCCAGTGGTCCAGGTCCATGTGAATCTCGCTGCCGCCCGTCAGCGTGCGGCGCAGTCCGTTCAGGTCGCGCACCCAGGTTAACGCCGCCCGAGGGTCTTCCCGGGCCGTCCTGGCATCCTCGGCCACGTAGGCCAGCCGGAAAAACGGCATGTCGTGCACCGGCGGCTCCTTGCCGGCCTGCCGGCACGCCTCCAGGTACAGCGTGCGGATGCCCAACACGTCCTCATCCGGGGTGTTCGCGCCGGTCAACACCGGCAGGTCCCGGGACACCGCCAGGTCCACGCTGGCCGCCGTCCGGGACACCGCCAGGTATAGCGGCGGGTGCGGACGCTGCACCGGCGACGGCGTGATGGTCATGTTCTCCACCTGGTAGTATCGACCGCGATAGGTGAACCCCGGCGTCGTCCACAGCCCCAGAATGATGTCCACAATCTCGGCGAATCGTTGGGTGCGCGATTCGTAGTCCACGCCGAAGTTGTTGTACTCGTAAACCACCTGACCGCGGCCCACGCCGAAATCCAGCCGGCCACCCGAGAGCAGGTCGACCATCGCCGCCTGCTCCGCCACGAAAATGGGGTTGTGAAACGTCAGCACGCTGACGCCCGTGCCGATGCGTATCGTCCGGGTTTTGGCCGCCACATAATGGGCAAAGGACAATGCCTGCGGCACGATGCCAAAACGGGTGAAGTGATGCTCAGCCAGCCACACCGAGTCAAACCCCAGCTCTTCGGCGTACTGAATTTGCTCGATAGTCTCGCCAAAGATGCGGCTCTGCTCCGCCGTATCCGGCTCGGGCCAGGATGGCAAAATGAATAGCCCAAACTTCATGGAAAACCGTGCTCCTGCAAAAATTTCAAAGTGCGCCGCATTATAACCCACCTGCCCCCGGTAACTGCGAGTAACCCCGACCCCCGGTCATTGCGAGGAGCTCCCGCTCATCCCGAGCTCGCCGAGGGACGCGGCAATCTCGATGAGGTTGAGCACATGTCGGCGAACCGCCGTTGCTACGACGACGAGATTGCCACACTGCGCTCGCAATGACAAAGCGGGTACGCATGTAACTACGAGCAGCCCCGACCCTCGGTCATTGCGAGGAGCGCAGCGACGTGGCAATCTCGATGAGGTTGAACACCCGTCGACGAACCGCCGTTGCTACGACGACGAGATTGCCACGCTACGCTCGCAATGACAAAGTGGGTACGCATGTAACTACGGGCAGCCCCTACCCCCGGTCATTGCGAGGAGCGCCAGCGACGTGGCAATCTCGTGGGGTTGAACCCACGTCGGTGAACCGCCGTTGCTACGACGACGAGATTGGCGCGCTACGCTCGCGATGACAAAGCGGGTACGCATGAGGGTGCATTCCCTCTTGACACTACTTTGCCCCTGAAATATATTTAACCAAATGGTTAACTATTCTCCATCCGCCACCCTGGACGCCACTTTCAGCGCCCTTTCCGACCCCACCCGCCGCGCCATGCTCGAACGCCTGTTCCACGGCGAGTCCACGGTCATGCAACTGGCTGAACCCTTCGAAGTCTCCCTGCCAGCCATCTCCAGGCATCTGAGCGTGCTGGAACGCGCCGGACTGGTTACCCGCCAGAAGGATGGACGCATCCGCCGCTGCCGCCTCGAAGCCGGGCCCATGCGCCAGGCCTCCGACTGGATTGCCCAGTACCGGCGGTTCTGGGACCACCAGCTGGATGCTTTGGCCAATTACCTGGAAGAAATGCCGCCGGACGCTCCGTCTGATCCCACCACCACCTGAACCCACAACTACCCCGAGAGGCTCTCCAATCATGGTCCAATCCGGCCCGGACACTACCTACGGCGTCACCATCACCCGAACCATCAACGCTCCCCGGGAGCGCGTATTCCAGGCCTGGACCGACCCGGCACACCTGCATCGCTGGTGGGGCGTCCGCGAGGACTTCACCGCTCCCATCACCGAGGTCGACCTGCGCGTCGGCGGGGCCTACCGCCTGGGCATGCAGGACCCGGATCAGGAACACCCCTATGTCGTAGGCGGTGTGTATCGAGAAATCAGCCCGTCCGACAAGCTGGTGTTCACGTGGACCTGGGAAAAGATGCCCAACGATGCTGCGGACTGGACTCCCGCCGAAACCCTCGTAACGGTCGAGTTCTTTGACCGGAACGGCGCAACCGAGGTTGTCCTCACCCACCAGCAGTTCCCCGACCAGCACATGCGCGACGAGCATGAAGGCGGCTGGGGCGGCGCCCTCGCTCAACTGGAGCGCTACCTCACCGCGCAATAGCCGTAACCCGCTCGCCCGTCACTTACACCGCAACATCCGCCACCACGGAGGGAAAAGACATGGCACTCGCAATCCACTGCAGCGATATGGGCTCCGACTGCGACTTCGAGGCCCGCGGCGAAACCGAGGAGGAACTCTTCGCCGTCGCCGCCCAGCACGGCATGGAAGTCCACCAGCTCGACGAGATTACTCCCGAGATGGTGGAGATGGCCAGGCAGGTGATCCGGGAGGAGTAGGGGTTCCCACCGGGTAGCCAGCCAAACGGCCCCCAGCGGCCCCGCATGTCGGGGCCGTTTCGATTTGTTGGGCCGGCCCGCCGTTGACCCGCCGACCCGCCGCACCCTACAATCCAGCCTGTCTCTATCATCCGTCGACGACCCAGGAGCCACGTCATGACCTCCCCAGATGCCTACGCTCACCCAGAATACCTCACCGACCCCGATTGGGTCGCCGCCCATCTCGATGACCCCAACGTCGTTGTCCTGGACTGCAATAACAACGACTCCTGGCAGCGCGGCCACATCCCCGGCGCCGTCGTCGTCCCGGACAATTGGGCCAAGAACCCCGATACCAACCGCCAGCATGTCATGACGCCCGAGCAGTTCAAGGCCATGGCCGAGGGCATGGGCGTCGGCGACGACACCACCGTTGTCACCTACGACCACGCCCAGGGTCTCACCTCGGCGCGTATGTGGTGGGTGTTCCAGTACTACGGCCACCGCAACGTCGTGGTCCTCAACGGCGGCTGGCGGTGCTGGGTAGCCTCCGGCAACACCGTCAGCTTCGATCGATCCCGTCCCGCCGGCGACGTTACCTTTACCCCCCGGGCCGACGACTCCTTCATCGCTACCGGCGACGAACTCAAGGCCGCCTGCACCCTGGACAACGTGGTGGTGTGGGACGTCCGCAGCGACGCCGAGTGGGACGGCACCGCCGAGAATTACCGGAACCAGCGTCCCGGCCATGTTCCCGGCGCCGTCCACCTGGAATGGTTCCACCTGGTCGACCGGCAAACTCATATGTTCAAACCCGCCGCCGAGATCCGCCAAATCCTCGCCGACCACGGCATCACTCCCGACAAGACCGCTTACTCTTATTGACAGGCCGGCATCCGTGCGGCGCACGGAAATTTCGTCCTCCGCCTCGTCGGCTTCGAGAACTCCAAAAACTACGACGCTTCCATGGGCGAGTGGGCCAACCGCTCCGACACCCCCCTAACCGTCTGAAAATCCCCTCCTCCTCGATAAATCCCCTCCCGCCCGATGGGAGAGGGTGAATACCCTAACCGCTGTCATTTCGAGGAGCGCGGCGACGTGGCAATCCCGACCCCTGACAAACCATCTCTTCCATCAACCCAAAATGCGGTTCCACCGAACATGACCTACCCCCTCCTATCCGGCGTCCGCGTGCTCGAAATCGGACAGATGATTTCCGCCCCCTACGCCGCCAAGCTCCTGGCCGACGCCGGCGCCGAGGTCACCAAGCTGGAATCCCCGGTTGTCGGTGACAACGCCCGTCGCTACGGCCCCTGGCCAGACGACATCCCCCACCCCGAGCGCAGCGGCCTCTTCCTCTACCTAAACTCCAACAAGCAGGGCATCACCGCCAACCTGCAAACCCCCACCGGTCGCAGCATCCTGCGCCGCCTGGCCGCCGAGTGTGACGTCGTGATCCACAACGTACCCCCGACGGACATGGAGCAACTGGGCCTGGACTACGATGCCCTGGCCGCCGACAACCCCGGCCTGGTCATGGCGTCCATCAGCCCCTACGGACTATCCGGACCCTGGCGTGACTACCGGGCCTACGACATCAACCTGGGCGCAGCCGGCGGTATCAACGAGGGCCTCGGCGAACCCGACCGCGAACCCCTCACCTTCGGCACACCCGAAGTTGGTTATTTCGCCGGGATGGCCGCCGCCTCTTCCGTCGTGATGGCGTTGCTGGGCCAGGAGAGTCACGGCGGCCAGCACATCGACATCGCGGAAGCCGAAACCATGGCCGGCCTCTACAACGGCCCCGAGGCGCTCATGGCCGTCTACGAATGGCGGGTGACGCGGCGCACGGGCCATCACGCCTTGGACTTTCCCTACCCCAACTGCATCCTGCGCTGCAAGGACGGTCACATTTTCGTCGGCTCCCCCGAGGGTCGCCAGTGGCGTCGCCTGCTGGAAATTATGGGTATGCCGGAATGGTCGCAGGAGCCCCGCCTCCGCAACCGCACCACCATGAACAACCGCTACGCCGACGAGGTGGACGCATACCTGGAGGAATGGCTGGCCGACTATACCAAGGCCGAACTGCTGGAAATCGCCCTGGAACACCGCATCCCCCTGGCCCCGGTCCGCACCTACGAGGAAGTCCGCAACGACCCATCCCTGGCTGACCTGTTCATCGAGATAAACCGCGACGACACCGGCCCGGTGGCCTACCCCGGTGTGCCCTACCGGCTGGCCGACACCGACACGACGCTCCCCGTTCCCGCGCCCACACTTGGCCAGCACAACCCCGAAATCCTGTGCGGCCGCCTCGGCTTCTCCCCCGCCGAGTTGGTCAAACTCCACCAGACCGGAATCATCTGATGGCTGCCGGCATCCGTCATGGCCAGGAGCACGACGCCCAAGGCAATCTCCCCTCTCCCCCTGGGAGGGGGGTAGGGGGTGAGGGTTGGTAATCCGCATCGCCATCATCGCCGTTGTGGTCTTCCTTGGCAGCTGCCTCATTGCCCGGCAGCTGGCCATCCATAAGAACCACCGCCCCGACGTCATCATCATCGCCGGCATGATAGTGGGGGCCATCGCCTTTGCGATTCTGTGGGCGGTCAGCCTGGTCTACGGCGGCGGTTACACCAAGATCGCGGCGGCCGGCGCCCTCGCCGTCATGCCCGCCGTGGCCGCCTGGGTTGTTCCTCCCCGGACCAAGTGACCCGTTGTAATCAGGCATTTCACCATGACCGCATTTGACGAAAACACCCCCGCCGCCGGCAACGCTGGCGTGCTCGCCGGCTATCGCATCCTGGATTTTGGCTGGGTGCTGGCTGGCGCCATCCCCGGCATGGTCCTGGCCGACATGGGCGCTGAGGTCATCAAGGTGGAAACCCGCCAGCGCCTGGACTACATGCGGATGGGCCGGCCCATTGTCGGCGACCAGCCCGACCCCGAACAGAACCCGATGTTCCACAACGTCAACCGGGGCAAGCTGAGTGTCACCTTAAACATCGCCGAACCCGACGCTGTTGATATCGCCACACGCCTCGCCGCCCGTTGCGACGTCGTCATCGAGAACTTTTCCCCGGGCGTAATGGACCGGCTCGGCCTGGGCTACGAAACCCTGCGCGCCATCAAACCGGACATCGTAATGGCCTCCATATCCTCCACCGGCCAGGACGGGCCCCTGCGGGACCTGCGGGCCTACGCCCCGTCCATCGGCGCTCTGTCCGGCCTGGACAGCACCATGGGTTACGAGGATGGTTCACCACTGGGATTCAAGCACGCCTTTGGCGACATCTGCGGCGCGCTGCACGCCGTCTTCGCCATCGTGTCCGCCCTCTACAACCGCAACCGCACCGGCGAAGGCCGCTACATCGACGTCTCCATGCTCCGCGCCACCGTCGTCACCCAGGGCGTCGGCCTCATGGAGCACGCCCTCACCGGACGCTCCCTGCAACCCCGCGGCAACTATGACCCCACCTTGGCGCCTTACGGACACTACCCTTGCGCCGGCGAGGACAAATGGGTGTCTATCGCCGTGGGATCGCCGGCCGAGTGGCAGGGACTGGTGGCCGCCCTGGGCAACCCGAGCTGGGCCGATGACGAACGCTTCCGCAGCCAGTACCGCCGGCAGCGCCACCGCCGGGAACTGGACGAGCTGCTGGGCGAGTGGACGGCGCAGCACGACGCGGACGCAGCGACCGACCTGTTGCAGCAGCATGGCGTCGCCGCTGCGCCCGTGCTCAGTGCCGAGGAACGCCTCTTCCACCCCCACTTCATGGAGCGCGGCCTCTACGACGACATCGACCATCCGGCGCTGGGAGCCGAACCCATCTTCAACCTAATGTGGGGCCTGAGCAAGGCGCCCTCGGCGGTGCGCCGCCACGCCCCCCTCATGGGTGAGCACAACCGGGAAGTACTGTGTGGTACGCTGGGGTTAGGCGAGGAAGAATTGGCAAGGTTGGCAGAACGTGGGGTGGTGTATTAGGATTCCTTGTTTCCGACTAAGATTGCTAGATCCGTCGTTTATGGTGAGTAATGTTCACGATATTCAAAAAGAAACCCAAGTCGCGCGACACGGAGCACAATATACTGCTGCAATTCGCCTTCCCGCCCCTTATTGTCGGGCTAATCGCGACCGTCCTCGGAGTTTATTTGGTGAAAACACAGCATTCTGTAGATTTCCACCCATTCAGCAACGACAGTTTTTTGTTGGCATTTGCTGCGAGCGTAAGCATTTTTATTGTGGGGATTGGAATTCTAACTTATAGCCTTATCCGGGGGTCAGAGATCATCGACTCGGGGGACTTGGACTCTGTGGAATGAATTTCCGGCCGCCGGACAGACATCAACAAGCGTTGGCTATATTGGCGATCGCCACCGCGGTGATAGGGGTGGGGCTGTTCGCCGGTGGCCTCAGCCTGCGCTTGCCCTTGGAACTGTCCTCGGACGATTATTTGTTGCTATCTATTGTTAAATCGTTCGCGGTGTTGGCTGCTGTTGGGGCATATTTTTTGGTGTTTACGGCAGTGATCCAAATTTTAGCGTTGGAGCGCGCCGTGGCGGGCGTTGAGGTGGTCCGTGGACCACTGCTTTGGCTGTATTGGCAGATGGTGTTCCTGGCTCTGATCTTCCTGGCTAACGCTTACATCGTAATATTTGGAGCTCAGCAAACACCCACTTTGGAATGAAGGAAAACCATGACACAACAACAAACCAATCAGCAGGTCGTCGAAACCCTTCCCGAGGTGGAAGGGGGTATCTCCGACGAGGCTCTGGCCGCTGCTCGCGCCATGATCGGCGTACGCATGCGTACCGAGCAGTACGTCCGCCAGGCCAACCTGGACACCATGCTCAATTTCGTGAACGGCATTGGCGACGCCAACCCTCTGTTCCGCGACCAGGAATATGCCGCCTACTCGAAGTATGGCAGCGTCGTCGGCCATCCCTGCGCTCCCTACATGCGGCACTGGTCGGGTCGCACCCGCTGGGGCCTGCCCGGCGTCCACGGTTTCTTCGCCGGCAACGACTGGGAATTCTTCCGCATGCTGCGCCCCGGCGACGCCGTCAACTGCGTCGAACGCGTCCTGGACGTGCAGGAAAAACAGAGCGCCTACTCCGGTCGTCTCGTGATTCAGTACGTGGAAACCACCTACTCCAACCAGCGCGACGAGACGGTCGCCCGTGTGGTCGGATGGTGCACCAGACACCAGCGCCGCGCCTCCCGGGAACAGGGCAAGTACGCTGACGTCCCCAGGCGCCACGAATACACCGAGGATGAACTCGCCGCCATCGACGAGCAGGTGCTGGGCGAAACGGCCCGCGGCGGCCTACCCCGCTATTGGGAAGACACTGAGATTGGCGAAGAACTGCCCACCGTCGTGCGTGGCCCGCTGTCCCTGCAGGACGTCAGCGCCTTCCTGGTCGGCACGGGCCGCTCCTCCGCCCATGGCGTCCTGCTGAGGGAGGCCATGCGCCACCCCGACCACTTCTTCCGCAATCCAGAATCGGGCGGCGGCCTGGAGTACACCGGCATCGGACACCTGCGCGATTCTGTGGCCGAGGCCGTCGGTGTCCCTGGCGCCTATGACTACGGGCCGCAGCGCGTGTCCTGGTTGGGCACCCTGATGACCAACTGGATGGGCGACGACGCCTTCCTCAAGCGCCTGCGTGTCGAGGTGCGCCGATTCAACGTCTACGGCGACACCCAATTCTGCAAGGGGCGGGTGGCCCGCAAGTACATCCACGACGGCAACGCCCTGGTCGACGTAGACATCTGGACCGAAAACCAGCGCGGCGAAATTACCGCCCCGGGCACCGCCACCGTCCTGCTCCCTTCCCGCAACCCCCGCAACCCCTGGTTCACCGATGGCAGCCACCTCTTCCTCCGCCACGTCACCCTCCCCGAAGACGCCCCACCGATCCTGCCCGTGTAAGGGTGGTCACCGAGGAGGAGTTTGGCAATGGGAATAACCTACGCCAGGGGCAGCGTTACCGGAAAAACCGAAACCAGGGAGTACGATTTCCTGGTTGATACCGGGGCGACCTGGATCGGGTTGCCCCCAGCGGATATTGACGCCCTGGAACTGGATACCGTGCCCAATGCAACGGCCCAAATATTGACGGGGAACGGCGTAATCCAGACTCCTATCTACATCGCGGTAGGGATGTTGGAAGGAACGGGTTTTGTAAACGGAGCAGTCCCCGCGCCCATGCCAATGGTCGGATACAGGCTGTTGCAAGACTTAGGTTTCAAAGTTGATTTGGTAAATGAGCGAATCGAAAAACGCCCGGACGACGAGTTTGGCCCGCCCATCATGCTCTGACCGGCGTGCCGCAACGATACCGCCTGATGCCGTTGCCGAGGTAGGCAGGAGGCCAGCGCCATGGGAGTCACTTACGCCAGAGGCAGCATTACCGGCAAATCGGAAACCCGGGAGTACGACTTCCTCGTCGATACCGGCGCAACCTGGGTTGGTATCCCGCAGGCCGACATCGACGCGCTGGGGCTGGACACCGTGCCCAACGCGTCAGCAGAAATCGTGACCGGCAACGGCGTAATTCGCACGCCGATGTACATTGCTGTTGGGATGTTGGAAGGAACCGGTTTCGTGGACGCCGCTGTTCCAGCTCCCACACCATTAGTGGGTCATATGCTGTTGCAGGCTTTGGGGTTCAAAGTTGACCTGGTGAACGAGCGGATTGAGAAACGTCCCGATGACGAGATTGGGCCGCCGTTTTTGCTGGGGCTGATACACAACGGAGAACATTATATGACGTTGCCCGTAGAATCGTTCGACGACAGCAAGTTGCACGAACCAATTTTGAGTAGAGAGAAAACCGAAAATTCAGACGAACCAGCCAAAAAGCATAGCCTGCTAAACCTGAGACAGTACGATTACACGATCGCGTATGATGACTACGCAATCGGGTACAAGGAAGCGGCAGACCAACTTATAGCTGGAATGGGAGTAGGGCAGTCCAACAGTTCATACTTGGCCTATCCTATAATGTTCCTGTACCGGCACTACCTGGAACTCCGGTTGAAAGAAATCGTCATCGGCTTAAAGGAGTTGGGGTCTTTATCTGTAGATTTTGATCACTTCAATTTGTGGCCCCAGCTTCCTGATGACCAACCGCGTGGACATTGCTTGACGTACTTTTGGGACTCTATGCTGGCCCATTGGTTCGGGGCCATAGAAGAGGAACTCGTTGCCGGAATTGTACTTGAAGAATTGGAATCCAAGTACGACATCATCGGAGAACGCATCCACGAACTTGACGAGATCGACAGGGCATCAGAGGTTTTCAGATACCCGGTCGACAAGGAAGGAAGTCCGCACCATATCAGCACACCCAATTTAGGTGAATTGAGCCACGTGAAGGACGTTGTAGATGCAATTGCCTATCACTTAGACACAATCAGCGGTTTGGCGTACGAATCCAAAGAACAATTTAAAGAATCGTATGAAGACGCGGTGTATTCGTACTATGACGACTTGCACGCTGACTATCTGGTTGGCCTTTGGAAGGACGCTCGCTAGTCTGCACCGTAGTCGTTGGAAACAAACAACACCTTTGGCTGTGATTGAGCGAGCGTCACGATATCCGATTGCGGCGTTGCTGATAGTGGCCATAGCAACGGCAGCACTTCTAGCCGGCTGTGGCTCAGATTCTGCGCCCGAACCCACGGCCACGCCGGATATTGCTGCAACGATAAACGCGCAGGTAAGCCAGGTCCTCGGAACTCCAATCGCTCAGCCGACCGTGGTTCGCCCCGGGTACTGCGGCCGTTTGTGCGATGACGATTTTTTGCGCACGGCCGGTGTAGCAGATGTACAAGATGAACTGGACTGGGGTGCGGATATTGCGGCCAGGGGTCATAACGGGAAGACGCCTCTGCATGAGGCGGCTATATTTAATACCGAGCCGGCGGTAATTGCGCTGCTGCTGGACCGGGACGCGGATACTGCGGCCAAGGATGATGAAGGGCAGACGCCTCTGCATTTGGCGGCTGCACGTAATACCGAGCTGACGGTAATTGCGCTGCTGCTGGACCGGGGGGCGGATATTGAGGCCAAGGATGATCACGGGCTGACGGTCTGCCAGTTCGCGGAGTTTGCGAATCGAGAAACGGACATACTCCGTCTGCTGTGCAGATGATTCCGGCCGGCGGCGTGTATTTCCAGCGGATGGTACAATCGCGATAAAAGTCGTCCCAACAGAGACTGCCACGCTATGACCACCAAGCCCAAACCCACCGCCGACTCCTCCGCCATCGCGCCGGCTGGCGCCGTTGTGCTGCGCCTGGCGGCTCTGGGCATTGACCACCGGGCGGAGGATTTTCCGGCCCGGTTCATCGCATTCTGCGAGCAGAACGACTTGTATGAGATGGAGGTCAATGCCGAAGGGGAGCTGCTGATACTGCCTATGACCGGATACCGGGGCAACAAGCAAGAATTTTATTTTGCGGTATTTCTCGGCAATTGGGAACTTGCCAACGGGGGCAGCGCGTCATCGCAGACGGTTCGTTTCCGGCTCTCTTCCCGGGCGGTGCTGGGGCCGGATGCCGCCTGGATTACGCAGGAACGATTTGACACGCTGCCCGAACAGGAAAGAGAAACGATTATCGAGGGCGCGCCCGACTTCGTGGTGGAAATTCGCTCCCGCACCGATAACCTGCGCCCGCTGCAAAACAAGATGGCCCTGTGGATGGCCGGCGGGGTTCGCCTCGGCTGGTTGATTGACGCCCATCTCCGCCAGGTTCATGTCTATCGCGCCGACCAGCCGGAGCCGCAGTTGCTGGACGACCCGGAAACGCTGGACGGCGGGGACGTGCTGCCCGGCTTTTCCTTTCCCGTGCGACAGTATATTTTTGATATATGACCAACACCGATACCTCACCACCCCCCGCCGCCCTCCCCAACCTTCGCGTCCTCGAGATTGCGTCGCTGATTGCCGGACCCTACTGCGGCAAGCTGCTGGCATCCCTGGGCGCTCGGGTCATCAAGGCCGAACCGCCTTCGGGAGACCTTTCCCGCCGCCGTGGCCCCTTCCCTGGCGACGTACCCCATCCCGAGCGCAGCGGCCTCTTCCTCTACCTGAACACCGGCAAGCAAAGCGTCACCCTCAACCTCAACGACCCGTCCGGACGGGACCTGCTCCATCAGCTCATTGCCAACGTCGACCTGGTCGTCCACGACTACAGCCCAGCCGATGCCGCCGCCATCGGGCTCGATAGCGATGGCCTGCTGGCCGTCAACCCGGACGTCATCATCACCGTTGTTACACCCTTTGGTTCCACCGGCCCCTATGCCAACCACCGTGCCGGGCACCTCGCCACCTTCCACGCCGGCGGAGAGGGCTGGTTGCTGCCCAACGGCGTGGCGCTCGATACCTTCCCGGACCGACCTCCCATCGTCGCCGGCGCCAACATGGGCGACTACCAGGCCGGCCTGACCGCCGCCGTGGGCGCGGTCGCCGCCGCCTTCCACCGCCTGAACACTCCCGGCGACGCCCCCGGTCAGGTGGTGGACGCCTCGGCCCAGGAAGCCCAGTTGTCCGTGGGATACATGCCCATCCAACGCCACGAATCGGAGGGCATCACCGAGACCCGTTTCTCCCGCTATTTCCGTGTCGGGGGGGTGCTGCCGGCCTCCGACGGCTACGTGGAACTGCTGACCCTGGAGGCCCGCCAGTTTGAAAGCCTGTTGGCATTCATGGGCAACCCGGACTGGGGGTCGCCCGACATGTTCAGCGACCCGGCCACCCATGGCCCCGAGCTGAACCGCCACATGCGCGACTGGTTTTCGCAGCATCCCCGGGATTGGCTCTACACCGAAGGGCAAGCCCACGGCGTCCCCATCGCGCCCTACTACACGCCCTCTGAAGTATTCAACAGCCCCCAGCAGCGGGAACGGGCATACTACACCCCGGTCGAACACCCCGCCACGGGCTCACTCGAGTACGCCGGCGCTCCCTTCCAGCTGGACGCCACGCCCACCACCTTGAGCCGGGCGCCCCTGCTTGGCGAACACAATGCCCTCGTATACGGCGGGTTGCTGGGCTACCTTCCGGAGCAACTAACCGCCCTCGCCCGCAGCGCCGCAATTTAGATCGGACGGCCCGGCGCCATCTCGCTTTCATTGCGAGGAGCCCAGCGGCGTGGCAATCCCGTCACCCCCTAACAGTCCGCTCCCCTCGTCCAGCCGCCGATCCCTCGATGGCAGAGAGTCCAAGCGAGAGTGAACCCGTCAGAAGCAGGATTCTCCGGATTAGCGGGAATACCGGGATTACGCCCTATCCCTGCGACGCAGCGCAGTCGTACCTCAGCAGGCACGACGCAACCACCGTTTCCACGTCCTCGGCCAGCAGGTAGCCGTCTTCAACAAGGCGTGACGCCGCTACCTTCACCCGGGCCAGGTAGTCCTCCCGACCGCTGTATCGCTCTTCCAATGAAAGTCTCGGGTCGCCGCTGGTTTCCCGTTGGGCAGCCTTCGCGGCAAACCAGTGGCTGGAACCCTGCATCGACATCAACTGCTCCGGCGCTCCGGTATCGGGATGCCGGAGGTTCCAGCCGGTATGCGTGCCCACCGGAACCGCCAGGTCGGGCAGACGGATGCCGGCCAGGTCATTGCCGTCGGCATCGGCAGCCGACACCAGGCGCGCGTACTCGCGACCCTCGGTCACCGGATAACGACCCACCCCTAGGTGCGCCTCCGGCCCCAGGTCAACCTCCCGGATTCGCCACAGACGGTCCGGGTCGGGCGTATCCCGTCCCGGCACGTCGACCACCGTATCCAGGTACGAGGCTTGCGTAACTGCGGTGCCGTCGTCAAGCCTGGGATGACGGCTGGGCGGCGGCGCAACGCCGTTGGTGACCCACCGGTCCAGATTGACCAGGGCGGCGCGCAAGAGCGGAATATAGTCCACAACGTTGTAGGGATGGTACCCCGTGGAGCCGTCGGGACCAACGCCGGCCATCTGGTCGGGCGACCCGGGCAAGTGCTGCGTGCCGGCAAACAGGTAGTGACGCGTCTCGTCAACGGGCTGAAGATCGAAGTTGCCGGCGCCATCGACGTGAGTCAGGCACCCGTCGCCGCGCCAGTACTCCGCCGCCGAGTTGGTGTAGATGATTTTGGGCACGGCGCCGAGCTTTCTCAACCGTCTCAGCATCCCGTCGGTCTGTTCGGTCAAGGCGTCGGTCACCTCGTCATCGGCGAAGGGGAACTGGTGGCCGAAGCTGGGCGCCGACTGGCACGACGGCTGGGCGAAGCGGTGGTTGAACTCGCCGCGCCGTCCCCCGGCCACGTGGGGCAGCAGTCCGTCGAACGCCGGATTGCCATCCTCCGCCACGTTGAGCCCCCAGTAGACCATGGTACGGAGCAGGCGGCCGGACTGGGACACACCGTGGCCGTAGACTTTTTCGAATCCGTCGGCCACCGGGTTATTCAGCGATGGCTTTCGCATCCAGGATGCCGCATCGCGGATCGCCAGCATGCCGCAACCCACCACCACTGGATGCGTGGCCGTGTAGATACAGTTGTAAATCCGGCCCGGCTCAAACCCCGATGCCAGGTAGACGTGCTCGTCGCTGGGAACCTCTCCGTCGTCCGTCTCCCGGGCAAACCGCCATTGCGAGCGCGGGATCACCGAATCTGGCCCATCCTCCCAATCGCGCACCAGCAGCACTACCCTCGCCTCGTCCACGTCGGCGACCGGGTAGGGACGATGGGCGCGGTTGGCCAGCAGCCGTGTGGTTTCCCGGATGTGGGGCCGGATCTCCACGCTGCATTGGCCTGTGACCGGCTGGCCGTCAATCTCGATTCCCGGCGCTTCCAGACCCAACAGGGCGTCGCTGCGGTACACGTCCCATTGCCACCCTATGGACAGCACCGAGTAACCATGCCGCATCAGGAACCCATCGCCCTCCGGAATCGCGTCGGAATCGATTTCCGGCGTCGGTCCCCGATTGAAAAACGTTACCGTTCGACGCCGGCCACGATTCACCACTTCAACCACTAGCCGCCCGTTGCCATGCGCCGGCTCGGATGGCGTTACCAGCGTGAAATCCGCTTCAAACCGCACGCGCCCGGCGTCGTCCACCGGCGCGTACCTCAAGTCCACCACGGTGGCGTTGGCCGGATTGGCTGGTTCAACGGCAAAGGTCAGCACGCCGTCAATTCGCTCGTACTGCCCGGCTTCCCCAAAGGACTGACCATCGGCCAGCGGTTCCCTCCTGGTGATTTTGGCGTCAACGACGGGCATTTTCGGCCTCCCAGCAGTGGTTGGATGTGTGGCCGATGTTAGCAACGAGGCCGACGACGGTCAAACGGTAGTCCCCCTCACCGCAACCGCTCTTCCTAAGGGGCTCTGAAAAGAGGCTCTGACGAAACCTGTCATTGCGACGAACGAAGCAACGTGGCAATCGCGCAACCGGCGTCAAGAATATCGCTGAAGCTCCGTTCAGAGTTTCGGCTTGCCGACCAATTAGGAACAAGCAGCGGTTCCTTGATCGAGGGGGCCAGGTTGAGGGTGAAAGGCCCAGCCCAACGGAGGAAGGCGGGTCCGTAGACCCGCCCTCTGCAATCAACTTGTCGGGCTGGAGTGGCATCAATCCGACGACGGCAACTGCTTCGCTTCCTGCAACTCCATGGGCTCCCCGTTGAGCCGCAGGTCGCACTTGCCGGCCTTGGTTACCAGCACCGACACGCTGCCGTCCGCAGACGACAACCGCTTGCCCATCGTAACCTCCGGAGCGTCGTCCGCCGGCGCGGCCCCGCCGAAGTCGACGCTGGCCCCCTTGATCTGTAGCGGAATCTCGCCGTCCGTCAACTCTCCCTGGCCGCTGGCCTTGCTGACGATCATCTCGGCGCCGCCCGGACCCACGTACCGCTGTCCAGTTTTCAAATCCATTGTTCCAGAAACCTCAATCCCAGAGTATTGGGCGAAATTATAGTCATCCGCCGCGCACAGCGTCAACGCAACCCCGCCGCGGCACGTAGATCCAGCCCTCCAGCCCCGCGTCCGCCAGCTCATCGTCGGCAGGATGCCCGAAGCGTCGCTCATCCAGCGCCCAAGCCGCCGCCGCCACCGCCGCTACCACCGAGTCCAGGCAGTCGTGGTTGGCCCGGCAATCATCCGCCACCGTCTCCAGGTTGGGCAGGATAACGCCGGATTTTGCGGACAGTCCTGCCAAAATCGTGTCGCGCTGTTGCAACGCCGAGCGACCGTTTTTATATCCCTTGTAAGGCAGGCCAATGGTCTTCAGGAACGCTCCCGGCATCAGCGCCAGCAGCGTAACCGTTTCGGCGGGCGGAGTCGTCGGCTCCAGTGGAGGCACGTGCCAGCGGGTGGGTCGGCTGCCGTGCAACCGGTGCAGCATCCTCATGCCGTGATATGTCATGGGAACCATGTTGGGATTGACCCGGTGTAGCGGAGAGAAACTCTCCCGGTGGTACTTTGCGTCTCCGGCGCGCCTGGGTTCCCCATGGTTGGCTACGAAATCGTTGCGGGCCTGGATGAACTGCCCGTCGCTCATATTGGCAACCAGGCGGCAAACATCCAGCAGGTCAGCCGGGCAGATGGAATCAGACCTGACGCCCAAATATCCGGCGAACGCAGCGGGCACGCCGAAGGGGAAATCCAGGGCCGCCACGGCCGGCGTGGCCGCGTCCCGCAGCAGCTCGAACACCTCCTCGCGCCTCGCCCGCTCCGCTCCATCAAGGAGCAGGCGCCCGACGGATCCAAGGCGTCCGCGTGCCACCCAGGTATTGCGGTCATCCCGCGCGCCGCTGAAGTCAACGCCGATGATGTTGGTCATGGTGACGGCATTGTGTCACCGGGTACGCGGCGAGGCAATGCCCCGGCTCATCCTGAGCATTTCGACGGACCCCTGAGGCTACGGATCCCCTGAGGCTGTCGAAGGGCCCGCCATGACGGCCTGCCGCAAATCGGGTAAAATATCGCCCGAACGAAATATTACCTCCGCCACCACATTCCGAACCTGACGATACCGTCCGGCTACCATCGAGGAGTCATTAGTTATGGATTACACCAAGCGAAGGGAAAACTACCGGGCCGTGCTGGCCGGTAACGTCTGCGTCCACCCGGGCTCGGTCTTCGACCCCATCTCCGCCCGCATCGCCGAGGACCTGGGTTTCGAGGTCGGCATGTTCGCCGGCTCCATCGCCAGCGGCACCGTCCTGGGCGCGCCTGACTACGTGGTACTGACCCTCGGCGAATTCGCCGAGCAGATTTACCGCATCAATCGCGCCGGTCAGCTGAGCCTCATGGTCGATGCCGACCACGGCTACGGCAACGCGCTGAGCGTGCGGCGCACCGTGGAAGAGCTGGAAGCCTCCGGTGTTGCCGCCCTCACCATCGAAGACACGTTGCTGCCCATGGCCTTCGGCGGCGGCGACAGCGACATCAACCTCATCTCCCTGGACGAAGGCATCGGCAAGATGAAGGCCGCCCTGTCGGGGCGCACCGACCCCAACCTGGTGGTGGCCGGACGCACCAGCAGCATTCGCGTCAGCGTGGACGAGTGCATCAAGCGGGTCAAGGCCTACGAGGCCGCCGGCGTGGACGCCATTTTCCTGGCTGGCGCCACCACCAAGGCCGAGGTTGAAGCGGTCGGCAGCCAACTGAACATCCCGCTGCTGCTGGGCGGCGCCGGCGGCGAGCTGACCGACAAGGCCTGGCTTGGCGAGCATGGCGTCCGCGTGGCCCTGCAGGGCCACTTGCCCTTCCAGGCCGCCATCAAAGCGGTTTATGATACGCTGAAAGCCCTGCGCGACGGCGTCGCCCCCGGCGATCTGCGCGACCAGCTGGCCTCCCCCGACCTCATCGCCCAGGTTACTCGCAAGGATGCCTACGACCAGCAGATTGCCGACTACCTGAGCTAACCAAATCTCCGGCCAGCAGCCGGCACGACATTATCCATCCGCCACATTTATCTGGAGGAAACATCATGGCTTTCGTCTGTAACCACCTGCACCTGCGAAGCGAGGATCCTGACACCGCCGCCAAGTTCTACGTTGACAACTTCGGCGCCGTCATCGTTTCAACCCGCCCCCTGTCCACCACGGTGTCCCACCAACTGGAATTGAACGGCCAGCCGTTGCTGACCGTGTCGGGGGAAGCCGAAGGGGAGAACGCGGTTCCTGGGTCCACGGACCCCCGCTTTGGGTTGGATCATTTCGGTTTCGAGACCGACGACATCCAGTCTGCCTTCAAGCAGTTCCAGTCCACCGGCGCCAACATCATCTGCGAACCCTGGACCATGCCCTCCGGCAGCCAGGTAATGTTCGTGGAAGCCCCCGACCGGGTTAGCCTGGAAATCATCCAACGACCCGCGTAACCCGTCATTGCCAGGAGCCCAGGCGAGGAGCCCAGCGACGTGGCAATTTGGCTGCAAGCACGACGACCATAGCCAAACCCCCCTCTATCGGCCGTCCGGCATTTGCGTGCTCTTGAGGGATTATTGCCTCGTCTCGAGGATGAACATGCCACCGCAAATTGAGAGTGTTACACGCCGCCTGTTCACTCCTGAAGAGTGCCTGGGAATGTTGGACGCCGGAATTCTCTCCCAGGATGAAGGCGTGGCGATACGGCACGGAGAACTATTCGTTCCCCGTGCCGGTCGCCGGCATGGGCGGTCGGATTCGGAGGAATCCTCTGGAACGCGCGCGGTAGCCGGTGATGCAGCGCCCGAAAATGTCCGGCTCGAAGATATCCGGTTCCAGGACGGTTCCGTAGCTACCAACCCGGTGCGGCAACCGGAAGCCAAGCGGGATGTGTGGGTGCGGCGGCGATTCAACGTCGACGAGTATTATGCGCTGGTCCACGCCGGCATACTGGCACCCGATGAACGCGTTGAGTTGCTGGCCGGGGAGATTGTGAAGATGGCGCCGATTGGCAGCCGACATGCTTTCTGTGTACGGGAACTAAGCAAACGGTTTCACTCGGCAATCGGAGACGGGGCGATAATCAGCGTACAAGCGCCGGTACGACTAGCAGCGGGAAACGAGCCGGAACCCGATATCGCAGTGTTGCATCCCCGGGAGGACGGTTACGCGTCGGCGCACCCCGGGCCTGGTGATGTGCTACTGGTTATCGAGGTTTCCGATACCAGCGTAGGGTTCGACCGCCGCCACAAGGTACCTATGTATGCCGCACACGGAATCCCGGAGGTGTGGTTATTTGACCTCAACTCCAACACCGTAGAGATCTACGACGGACCGTGGGCCGGCGGATACACCGCCCGGCGTTCCGTCGCGTCGGACGACAACCTGACGCTGTCCGCATTCCCCGATGTAACCATCCCGGTTTGCGAGGTAATGCCACTCGGGTAATGCCCCTCCGGTAGTGCCGGTCAGAGCCCGGCGAAGAAATCCGGAGGCACTGTCTCGCCCGACTCCACTTTTGGCAACGCCCGCATGTAGTGCTCGATGCCCATCACCGCTTCGGCCACCTCCCGAGGCACCCGTTCGTAGGGCCAGTCGGGTTGCAGCTGTGTGAAGTGCTGCTTGATGCAGGCGAACTTGGCGTCGAGACCCTCCGACACATCCATGGTTATATGCACATCGTCCGGGTCGCAGCCATCGTCGGCTCGATCCGTCGGGGGCATGGGGGAATCGACGCCGGCGGCCTGCAAAGCCTGAGCCATACGTACCCGGAACCCCCTGGGCCGGCCGCTGTAGAACAGTCGGTCGGTCTGGTGGGGCTGAATCCCGATGGCCATGTGGTGGGGGAAGGCCGTATCATCGGCAGCCAACTCGAAGGCCAGTGTGGCGTGGTTGCAGATGGCGATATGGTCGGGGTGGCCGTAGAGTCCGCCGGGCTCGAAGGTCAGGATGACCTGGGGTTTGAACCGCCGAATCTCGAAGACCAGGCGGGCCACCACTTCGTGCTCGTCTGCCTGCACGAACGCCTTGGGATGGTGGTTATCGTCCCAGCCGGCCATCCCGGAGTCCCGGTACCCCAGCACCACATGGGACTCGATCCCAAGTTCAACTACGGCCTTTTCCAGCTCGCCGCGACGCACCTCGCCGATGGTTTCGCGGGTGGCCGAACCTGGCTGGCGAATTTCGCCCAGCTCGCCGGAAGTGGCGGTGACCAGCCGGGTCCGCACTCCGCGGGCGCAGTGCATGGCAATGGCGCCCCCCATGGGAAATGCCTCGTCGTCGGGATGGGCCAGCAGCGCCAGCATGCGATGTTCAGCCATGATTGGTTTACCTGTCTATCCGGGGACGGTTCCGTCGTCCCGGCCCGGAAATCTGAAAATCACCAAATTTGTAAATGCGGATTGCGACCAGACCCCCCTCACCCGAACTTACTCCCGCGACGCGAGAGTCCGGGGTGAGAGGCGTTCCGTCGCGAAGATCGCGGGTCAGTTACTCGATTACTTCCAGCACTTCGAGAATGATGCCCTGCGGCCCCTCAAAGAACATGACCCGACGGCCACCGCCCACCGTGGTCTCTTCCAGCACCGTCGCGCCGCCGTTCTTAAGGTCGGCAACGGTACCCTCGATGTCGGTGGTGTCGATGGCGATGTGCTCGAATCCGTAGTTCTGCGGGTGGGTCTGCGTGGCGACGTGGTCCGTCACATTCAGGGGCAGGCCGTGCAGGTCCAGGCGAAAGCCTCCGTTGGCCGTCTCGGCGGTAACGGTGGCCCCCAGGTTGGCCACGTACCAATCGGCGGTGGACTTGGGGTCTGGAGTCTTCAGGTGGACGTGATTCAGCGAGAAAGCCATGATTTTGCCTCCTTGATTGCTCAGGTCGATGATTGCTCAGGTTGATTGCACTGGTTAGATGCACGATTGCACCCTCGCTGCAACCGGATCCCGGAGGGGAAAATGGCCGCGGCGATGGGCTGGCGTTCGGGCCGATTGTAACATAACCTTCCACCCCTCCCCGCCCGACCAGGATCGTTGTCGGGTGACCGCAATCCCGGTGGTGATATACTTGCGCCGCTGACAACCCGCTGAAAATAACTTCCGGAGGCTACATAAACATGCTGGCGTTTTTGGGTGGCACGGGTCCCGAGGGGAAAGGTCTGGCTTTGCGGCTGGCGATAGCCGGCGAATCGGTGGTCATCGGCTCCCGGGATGCCGGGCGCGCCCAGGAGGCCGCCGATGAGTTGCTGGCCCTGGCCCCGGACGCCAACATCTCCGGCACGGTGAACCCGGCCGCCGCCGCCCAGAGCGACGTCATCTTCCTGACCATGCCCTATAACGGGATGTCACCCACCATCGCCGGCGTGGGCGACGCGCTGGCCGGCAAGACGGTCGTCACCGTCATAGCGCCCATGCGCTTCGAACGCGGCGTCGGCGCAATCGCCGAGGACGTCGCGGCCGGATCGGCAGCGCAGGAAGCCCAGGCTGCCGCCCCCGACGCTCGGGTCGTTGCCGCATTTCAAAACGTGTCCGCCGAAGAACTGTTCAAGCCGGGCGTTACCCTCGACGAGGATGTGGTCATCTGCGCCGACGACGCCGAGGCCAAGCAGGTCGTCATCGACCTCACGCGCAAGATACCCAACCTGCGCCCCGTCGACGCCGGCGCCCTGTACAACGCACGTTACGTGGAGCAGATTACCCCGCTCCTGGTGAACATCAACCGCATCCACCGGGCACATTCCGGCGTGAGAATTACCGGCGTGTAACCCAAACTGCACCGCATTTCAAACCAGTCCACAGGAGGAAATAACCATGCCGCGAGCTACTCTTGATTTGCAAAATGCCGTCGATTTGGCCGCCATCAGCGGTCAGTGGCGCGTCGCCCACGGCTTTGTCCCCGGCCAACCCAACGAAGGCATCGTGAGCGAGGCCGATGGTTCACCATGCCGCCTGCCCGACTTCGACGATTCCGGTTGGGACGCGTGCGAAGACCTGGGCGCCTGGCGGCGTAAGGGTGTTTCTTTCATATGGTACCGCATTACCGCCACGCTGCCCGAAACGGTGGGCGGGCGCTCCCTGGACGGCGCGCGCTGCCTCTTCGAGTCCTGCATTGACGACTACGGCGAGATCTGGATCAACGGAGAGTGCGACCGCGAGCGCGCCACCGTGCAGGGGTTCAACGTCCCGCAGCGCGTGGTTGTCTCCACCGAGCCCACGGCCGGCGACCAGGTAACCATCGCGATCCTGGCCATGAACGGCCCCCTGGCCGCTCCCGGCGGCGCAGTGTTCGTCCGCTACGCCAACCTGGCCTTCGAGTGGCGCGAATCCGGATTCTAACCTCCCCGTTCCCGCGAAAAGATCAACGTCGCTCCGCGAAAGCGGGAACCCAGGAAGCTCGCGGAAAAATCCTCCGCTTCAGCCAGTACCCCCTCTCCCACAAGGGAGAGGGTTGGGGTGAGGGGTAATCCCATAGATACAGAGTTTCCTGCATCACGCCTCCATCAGGCTGCGGAAAACCCTACGCATCCACCAACAGCCCCTTCTCCCCCAGGATGCCTTTGCGTGAATTGTCATTGCAAGGGAAGCGTAGCAATCTCTATGCCGAAGCTACGATTGCCGCTACCGGAACGGGATTGCCGCGTCGCTATCGCTCCTCGCAATGACAACATTTCTCAAGGGTCTCCCCAGGAGCGCGGTTGGGGTGAGGGCCGAATCAGCCCAACCAGTCGTCCTCTTCGTCGTCGCCGTCGCCATTCGCCTCGGCAGCGATACGTGACGCGTCGTACTGGTAACCACGGGCTTCCAGTTGCGAGCGAATCTCTCCGGCGTAATCGGCCACCGCCGTGCTCACCGGCAGGGTGATTTCCACCATGCCACGACCATCGACGTCCACGCCGCCCGGGTCCTCGCGGGCCAGCTCGACGCTCACCGACTCCCGATGGATGCCGAAAGCGTCGGTTACCTCAAAAACCAGGGCCATATCGTCCATGGTTATGATGACGATTTCATCCTCAGGCATCCGTCGCCTCCAGCACGTCGAGGGGGTTGACTAGTCCTGGGGAGGCCATTGGGTGCCACCTTCTGAAGGGCGCTCCGCAGCTGGTCGGGCCATCCCGTCGGCCACCACCTCCTGAAATTCCCCGAGAATCACCGCGCTCCACTCGCGGGCCTTGCTGACCCGGTGGGCCGTCCGACGCCCCCGGGACATCTGGCGGCCCTCGGCCTCGTCGCTCACGCTGGCCGCGGCCTGCGCCACCATCTCGTCCATGGCGTCGATGGCCGGTACCAGCGAACGCGCGGTTTCGATGAAACGGGCAATCTCGCCCATCTGCTGGTCAAAAACTACGAACACCGGAACTGTGCCGGCCCGGTGTTCGGGCAGATAGCTGTTGGTCAGATCCAGCTCGTCGTCCCGATTGAACACGCTGAGCTGGATGTTGTCCGAGGAGTCGGCCAGCCGCAGGATAGCCGGCGTCGTGGACATGGCGTCGCCGCACCAGTCCGACGTGAATACGGCCAGTTTTACTGGGCCATCCAGGCCATTGAAGTAATCGAGGACGGCGGACGGAACCGCGGCGCCATCGTGAATCTGGATGAATGGGTCCTTGTTCACCTTGATCGATTCGATGTACTGCTCGGTGGTCATGCCCTGATCGAATTTATCTACTGTCAGTCCCATTGGTGCACCTCGCTTGCGTCGGCCCACTGCGCTTTGCCAGCACTGTCGGCCAGTGCTAAAATCGCCGCTGGATACTGGATACTACCACCCGCCGGGCGTGCGGGTCGAGGGGAGCCGCTTGCTGACCAATGAACGTGCCGGAGTGTACCTGAAATACGCGTTGTTCTGCCGGGAAACGTCCGAAGACGAGGGCGACGATCTCAATTGCACAGGTATCATCGACCTGGTAGACGTTGAGATGCCGCAAGAGCCGCCCAGCGGCGACGGGCCCCGGGTCCTGACCGACGTGGACGTCAACCTGGTGTTCTGCATCGCCGGCGCCAACCCGGGCGACCATACTCTGGAAATCAGCATCCGCGCTCCGGGCGCCAGCTTGTCCAGTCCTCCACCGCAGCAAACGGAATGGGATGAAGGCATCTTCTTCCAGCGCTGGATCAAGCCCTTCCGCATTCCGGTGACCCGCCTGGGTCGCCACGTGGCCGCCATCGCCTTCGACGGCATGCCCCTTGGCGAAGCCAGTTTCCTGGTGCGCCTCAAACCGGAATAAGCCGCAGCTGGCGTGGGCGGGTCCGCCCTCACCCCAGCCCTCTCCCGGTCGGAGAGGGAGCGGCGGCCCTTGCCCGTGTGGGTGATTTCACCCTCACCCCGGCCCTCTCCCGGTGAGAGAGGGAGCCGCGGCCCAGGCCGTCAAAAAGCCCCTCTCCCACCGGGAGAGGGGTTGGGGTGAGGGGAGTTCTGAACTAGCCTACAGGAAGTGGGGGATCACGTACTTCCCGAAGAGGCGGATGCTGTTCATGATGTTACTGTGGGGCAGGTTGCCCATCTGCATGAAGCACAGTATCTGGTCGACGCCGGCTTCCTTGTACTTCTCCAGGGTCTTGATGACCGTTTCGGGGCTGCCCATGGCGAAGGCGCCCGATTCCAGGTGGTCGTCGGCGGTCTTGTCGACCCGCTCGGTCTGCACGGCATCCACGGCGAACCGGTAGCTGTCGGGCACGTTGCGCCCGGCCCAGGGGGCGTACAACTCTTCAGCCTTGCCCACGAACCACTCGCCCTCCCGGGCGGCGGCGTTGTAGGCTTCCTCGTCGGTGTCGGCGACGTGGACCATGCACAGGGCGGCGATGTTGTCGTTGACCATGCTGCCGATGGGCTCAGCGTCCTTGACGGCTTCCCGGTAAATCTGGACGCGCTCGACCAGTTGCTCATGGCCGCCCAGGTTGAAACACAACACGCCGACGCCCAGTTGTCCAGCCTCGCCGAAGGACGCCGGCTGGCTGCACGCCATCCACATGGGCGGGTGGGGTTGTTGCACCGGCTTGGGGATGACCGAGCGGGGCGGTACATTGTAAAACTCGCCGGCGTGGGAGAATGGGTCTTCGGTCCACATGCGGGGGATCATGCCGATGGCCTCGCGCCACTGGGACTTGGTGGTCTCGGGGTCGACTTCGAAGCCGTCCATCTCGATGAGAGTGGTGGAGCGGCCCGTGCCCAGGTCCATGCGCCCGTCGCTGATGATGTCCAGGACGGCGGCGCGCTCGGCGACGCGGACCGGGTGGTTGTAAGCGCCGGGGAGCAGGGCAACGGCGTGGCCGATGCGGATGCGCTTGGTGCGCTGGGAGATGGCGCCGTAGAGCACCTCGGGGGCGGAGCAATGAGAAAATTCCCGCAGAAAGTGATGCTCAACAGTCCAGAAGTAGTCGAAGCCAACGTCGTCAGCCAGCTCGACCTGGGCCATCACCTGCTTATAGCGATCGGCCTCGATGCCGGGGTAATGGGGTTCCGGTATCTGAATCTCGTACATTAATCCGAATTTCATGTCGCGTTGCTCCTTGTGGTGGTGTAGGTTAGTGTGGGATTGTCGACTAGTTCGCTGCGTCGCTAATCTTGTTGCCGCCGGCCCAATCAGGGATGTCGTCAAGAGTAATGCGGGGCGTGATTTGAGCGGCAATGTCGGTGCCGTGTTCGCGTTCTGCCACGTGCAAGTCGTAAGCGTTCTGCATATCCACCCAGAATCGCGGAGTGGTGCCAAAGTAGCGTCCGAGACGCAAAGCCAATTCGGGTGTGACGCTGCGGCGCTGCGCCCGAATTTCCGCCGTAGCGCCGGTAGGCAAGGCCAGCGCGGCGTCAAACTCGTTGGGGGAAAGACCGAGTTCCTTGAGTTCCGCAGTCAGGATTGCGCCCGGATGTGCGGGCGTCGTATCGTCTTTGGCAGTCATCGCGCCTCCGTTAGTGGTAGTCTACGATTTCCACGTCATGTGGGCCATCATCTTGCCAGCGAAAGCAGATGCGCCATTGCAAGTTTATGCGAATGCTGTATTGGCCCGCGCGGTCGCCGGACAGCGCTTCCAGGCGATTGCCGCGCCGGATGTACAGTTCTTGCAACGACCTGGCGTCGTTTAGATATCTCAGACGGCTGATTGCTGGCCTTCCGAAACCTTGGAACGTCGGCACCGACTCACCATAGAAGAACCGTCGGGTATTCTGGTCTCGGAAACTTTGAATCACCTGCCAGAATCCTCGGCATCGTCGACCTTCCGGTACGGACTGTCGCTGACGCCTGGCAGCGGAGTAACTTGTGCGGCGACGGTATCGCCGTGCTTGCGCTCGGCGATTTTCAGGTCATAGCTGGCCTGCAAGTTCAGCCAGAGCTCTGCGGAAGTGCACATATAGTGCGACAGTCGCAGGGCCAGTTCGGGGGTTATGCCGCGGCGTTCCGCCGTCAGCGACGCCGTAGTGCCGGCCGGTACGGCCAAGGCGGCGTCGAACTCGGCAGCGGACATCCCCCGCTCCTCGAGGTCTTCGGCAATGAACTCGCCGGGGTGGATAGGGGCCATACCGTCTTTGAAGGGCGAATTTTTTTCGATAATCATAACCCCACTCTGCTAATTCCGTGGCACCGTCGTCTTGTTTTTCATAAATTTTTAGTATCAAGCACTGGTTTGGAATGCTGGGTAGTCCAATTGACGAGCCAAATCCTTGAAAGAGAGCACCATGTCTTTGATAATGGCATTATTTTGCTCATTCACTCCCTTCAGTTCAGCCTCCAGTTGTGTGGCCTCTTGCCGCGTTGCGACCTCGCAGAACCACACTAATTTCGGGTGCTTAAACTGGGTACTGCGGTTTTGATCAGACAAATGGGTAAACAGTCTGTCGTGAATATTCTCCGTGTGTCCCACGTAGAACTCAACACCCTGTGTACTGGTCATCGACAGGATGTACACATGGTACTGGCTGATCGCAAAGCGAGCTTTGGGCCAATCAGGATTGTACTCCTGCGGAATTCTCCCGCCACCCTTGCCCGGGTATGCGGGTAAATCAATCTGTTCTTTCGAGTTCAGTTCAGAAAAACAGGTCTTGCAATGCTTGGGATATATTATCTGATTACCATGTAAGTTGTTCCGGAAAACCTCGTAAGGAAAATCGAACTCGTTGTGGCAGAAACGGCATCTAAGCCTCATTGTTCCGTTCCTCTGCTGTTTGCAGGGGAGGGGCTTAAAATTACTCGCCCTCCCCCGGTATAGTGCCATTTTGGCGCTGACCATGTGGATCCGATCTCCCCTATCCCGAGTGTTACGGCACCAGCATGGCGCGGGTGATTTCGGTCTGGCGTTGGCTCCACTCGGCCTGCTCGAAGGCTTCGTTGACGTCGGCCAGGGGGAAGGTGTGGGAGACTAACTTGTCGAAGGGCAGGTGGTCCTGGTTGCGGACCAAGAAGTCCAGCAGCTCCGGCAGCAGGGCCGGCCGGTACATCAGGCTGCCGACGATGTTCTTGCCCTGGAGCAGCTTGGAGGGGTCGATGGACACCTCCTGACCGCGCACGATGTCGCCGATTTCGACGAAGGTGCCGCCGTTGGACAGCATGTCGATACCCTCACGAAGCAGGTCGGCGCGGCCCACCAGCTCCATCACCACGTCGGCGCCCCGACCCCGGGTGAGCTCCCGGACGCGCCGGACGCGGGTCTCGGGGGTGTTGAACTCCTCCACGTTGATGGTGTGGTCGGCGCCAAATTCCTCGGCCAGGGCCAGGCGGTTTTCCAGGCGATCCAATACGATGACCCGATCCGCCCCACGCTCCTTGGCCATGGCGGTGGCGTGGAGTCCCAGGCCGCCGGCGCCGATGATGACCACGGACTGCCCGTGGCTCATGTTGGCCCGCTCCAGGCCGGTGGTCACGGTGCCCATGGCGCAGTTCACTGGGCCCAGCAGGTTGTCGGGGAGTTCGTCGGGAACCCGGAAGAATGGGTGACGCGGCGGCAGGTAGAGGAAGTCCCCGTAGGTGCCGGTGAAGTAGGGCCAATTGCCGGCGGCGGGGTACTGGCGGTTGGCGCACCAGTTGGTAGCGCCTCGCAGGCACATGTGGCAGCGGTTACAGGGGAACACGGCGGCGTAGACCACCCGGTCGCCCTCTTTAATATCGGCGCCCCAGTAGTCAGCGGCCACACCGTCACCCAGGTGCTCGATGACGCCGGTGCCCTCATGGCCCATGACGCGACCGGTTTCCGGCAACGGGTTATGCTCCTGGGTCTGGTCGCCCCGCCAGGTGTGCAGGTCGGAGCCGCAGATGCCGGCCTGGGTCATGCGGAGCAGAACTGCCCCCGGCTCGGGCTCGGGGACGTCGTATTCCTGAATCTCAAAGGGTTTGCCGTATTCCTTGACGACGACGATGCGTCCTTTCATGGGTGTTCCCTCCGGTGATACGGTTGCAGCGGGTAGGTTCGCGAGTTGGCGGTATCGTAGCATACCGTCGGCGTTTTGACATGGGGAGGGCTCTCTCCCCCGCGAGCCATGGAGCATTCCGTCATGGAGCATTCCGTCATTGCCGCCTCCGTCGGACCGACGGTTTTGAGGATGCCACGACGGCCCCGCCGTGTCCCGGCCCCTCACGAGTACCCACTTTAATCTGTCATTGCGAGGAGCACAGCGACGTGGCAATCTCGATGAGGTTGAACACACGTCGGCGAACCGCCGTAGCTACGACGACGAGGTTGCCACGCTACGCTCGCAATGACAAAGTGGGTGCGCATGAGGTCCCGGCGCACCATGACAATGGCGGTTTTTGATGCTATTCTATGCCCCGGAGCGCGGATATAGATTATGAAGATTGCGGTCGGCTCAGACCACGCCGGGTTTGAATACAAGACCAAGTTGCTGGCGTTGCTGGCGTACCTGGGACACGACGCCGTTGACTACGGCGCCTACTCGGACGCAGCAACCGACTACCCGGCCTGGATTCGCCCGGTGGCCGAGGCGGTGGCTCGCGGTGATGTTGACCGGGGCATTGTGCTGGGAGGATCGGGGAACGGCGAGGCCATCGTGGCCAACCGCATCGCCGGCGTGCGCTGCACCCTGTGCTGGAACGCCGAATCGGCCCGCTACGCCCGGGAGCACAACGACTCTAACCTGCTGTCCATGGGGCAGCGGCTGGTGGATTGGGAGACGGCCTGCGAAGTCGTGGACGTATGGTTAACCACCGATTTTGAAGGCGGCAGGCACCTGCGCCGCATCAGCCAGATCGACGGGCCAGAGAAAGGCTGACCCGCGCGAGTTGACCGGGGCCAGATTTCCACCCGCTCCAACCCTCTCCGATCATGGGAGAGGGATTTTTCATATCTACCCAGGAGGGTTGCGCTCACCCCTGACCTCTCCCTTCGCGGGAGAGGGGGATAACTTCAGTCCGCGGCGGGAACCGGCTGGGGGGTGAGAGCGTCGGTGACACCGATCATGCTGTCGCGGGTGACCAGGCGGGCCAGTTCGTCTTCGTTCATTCCCTCGGTGCCCGCTGGGCGACGGGGCAGCACCAGGTAGCGCAGGTCGGCGGTGCTGTCCAGGACGCGCACCTGGGCATCATCCGGCGGCGCCGCGCCAAACTCGGCCATGACACCCCGGGGATCACGTACTGCCCGCGCCCGGTAGGCCAGGCTCTTGTACCAGTCCGGCGGGCGACCCAGCAGCATCCGCGGGTAGCAGGAACACAGGGTGCATACCACCAGGTGGTGAAGGTCGTCGGTGTTTTCCATGACCTCCAGTTGAGGGGTCTCTTCGGGCAGGTCA
Organism: Dehalococcoidia bacterium; assembly: GCA_965220105.1. Classification (GTDB taxonomy): domain Bacteria; phylum Chloroflexota; class Dehalococcoidia; order Lucifugimonadales; family UBA3495; genus Bin87. The sequence goes on from OZ244811.1 coordinate 3,358,854, forward strand.
AAACCCATCTCGCCGAGCGCGGCCCGTGGGTCGGACAGCAGGCGCGACTTGAATTCGGCGTCCGTCCAGGCGCGGGCGACGACACGGGCGCCGTCGGCCGGCGTGCGGGCGTCCATGAGGTCCACCTGGCGCGAAACTTCCTCGGACGTGATGATGCCGCGCTCCGCGAGTAGGGCCTCGATGGCGATGGAGCGCAGGGCCACATCGCTCATGGGCTGGTGTTCGGGCGCTGCGCCGTCGTGGGGATGGTCCTGGTTTTCGTGTTGGTGCGTGGTCATGTCGGATCCTCGCCGGGTAATCATAGTTGTAACGTGATTTTACTCCAATCGGTCAAGTTGCGTCAGAGCCATGAATCGAGTCAGGTAACCGAGCGCACCCAGTCCCGCACGTACTCGATGACGAACCCGGCCCCGGTGTCGCCGGGCCGGGCGCGAATGAACACCACTTCCCACGCCTATGAACGTTGATGGTTGATCGATGAGGAGCTGCAACCAACCGGCCAACCCAGCGGTTCCGAAGGTATCGGTAAAATCAACAACGCCGAGTTAGTCGAAAACGCTGGCGAGCTAATAAAACACGGTCATCACCGTTGCTGCTATCAAAGTGCCCAGGGATTGATCAGATTGCTCCACGGTCATTCATGGTCGATCAGGTTTAGGAGTGGCCGGTTACGCCGGCTCCAGCCAATGCTGGTAAACGTCGACCTGCAGGGTATCGGCGGGGTTGCCAGCGTAATCGTGCCAGAGGTCGGTCTGGCGGAGCTCGATGCGATACAGGGGTTGACGCGGCAGGCCGTCGCCGCCGTGGGCCAGGGACTCGGGGTTGCGGTACACGCCGCACAGGGCGGCCACGGTCCCGGTGTGACCCTGAATGTACGACGGCGTGCGGAAATGGTGGGAGGGCGAACCGCTGCGGATGCGGACGGCGGCGCCGTTGGGGAAAAGGACGGGTTCGGCGGGAGGTTGAGTGCTCATCGGAAACCCCTAGAGCCCCTGCCGGCGCAGCTCGGCGGCTTTGGCGTCGATTTCGCTGCCGGTCAAAATGCCCTTTTCGATGAGCAAGATTTCCAGGGCAGCCGTCCACTTCTCGTAGTAGGACAGGGCCTCGTAACGCTCTGGAGGCAGGCTTTCGATGGCGCGACGCATCTCGTCGGTGGTGCGGATGCCCTGCGCTCCCAGCGCCTGGTGCACCGCGTCAACGCGGCGCTCCCAGTCGCTGTACAGGTGCTCGTCGCGGTTGATGGGTGTATCGTCGGGCCAACCGCCGCGGTCGTGTGCTGCCGGCATGGTGGTAGTTCTCCTTTCACCCTCGCCTCTTCCTCCTCCCGTCAAAATGAGCGGAGGAGGGATAGTCAGTTTTGCTCCCACATCTCGGCCAGGTCGATAGCGCGCATGAATTGTACGCCGGGGAAGGACTTGATGTACTCGACGAGGCGTTCCAGCATGAGGAGGCGTCCGGGTCGGCCGATATACTGGGGGTGCATGGTGAGGTTGAAACAGCGGCCGTAGCGGTAGATACCGCGAAACTCGGCGGCCCAGCTGTCGAACACCTCGTCGGGGTTACGCATGGGGCCCATCCGGCCGGCCGAGGGCGCGTAAACGAAATGGGGTGCGTCGTCCAGCAGCCAGTGGATGGGCAACTCCACCATCTGGCGGGGCGGGGCGCCGCCGGTCACGTAGTATGGCGCGTCATCCCCCATCAGGCTGCTGTCGTAGCGGAAGTTGTGCTTGGCCAGCAGGTCCAGGGACACCGGGCTCAGCTCCCAGCTGGGGGAGCGGTAACCTACGGGCGCTTCGCCGGTCAGTTCGCCGAGGATGCTGCTGCCCTTGATGAGGACTTCTTCCTCCTGGGCTGGCGTCATGGTGGCCGGCGGCTCGTGGAGGTAACCGTGGTGGGCGACCTCGTGGTGTCGGTTGGCGATGTTCCGCACCAGGTCGGGGTGGGTCTCAGCGACGAACCCGGGGATGTAGAAGCTGGCCTGAACGCCCTGGGCGTCCAGCATGTCCAGGATGCGGGGCGTGGCAACGCTGGGGCCGTACTCGGCCATTGAGAGCAGGCTGGGGTAGTTGGCGAAATCGGCGTTGCGGTTGAGCCAGGACGAAACACCGTCCACGTCGAAGGTGAGCAGGGCGACGCACTGGATGTCATCGGGCCAGATACCGGACATGTCAGGACTCCTGGAGTAGGCCGTTTTGGGGCGTGGGCGGAGGTTCGTCAAATGGCTCGCCTGTGGACTCAGCGGCCTCTTTGCGGCGCAGCCACTCTTGCCAACGAAGGCTCATCACTTCCTCCCCGTCCGAGAAGCCTTTGTTACGCCCTTCGGCGTAGGCTTCTCGCCGGATCCGGCGCTTGAACAGTTCGCCAAGCATCCTGTTGCCTCCTTCGACGGCGATGGCGCTGAATCCTACGCAGGCCGCCATTGTCGAACCGCCTTTGTCGCCGATGAGTTCGATGACCTGGTGCCAGTTGGGGTCGCCCCCGGCTGTCACGATGCCATTATAAACTCTGACCGCCAATAACAGCAGCGACGACACGCTGAATGCGCCCAAGTGCCACCCGAAAAGACGGGCGGGTATGCTGCTCAGCGAGATGCGGTCCTGGTCGATCGACTCCCCAGGATAGTCTCGCGGCCTTTGAGATTCCAATGCAGCTTGGGAATTCCGGTATGTCATACCGCGTCAGGGCGCCGGAATCACGTCGAATCCAGTGTAAGGGCGCAGCGTTTCGGGGATGACCACCGAACCGTCGGGTTGCTGGTTGTTTTCCAGGATAGCGATGATGACCCGGGGCAACGCCAGCCCCGAGCCGTTCAGGGTGTGGACGAATCGTGGCCGTTCGCCGGCGCCGGGACGGTAGCGCACGTTGGCGCGCCGGGCCTGAAAGTCGGTGCAGTTGGAGCAGGAGGACACTTCCAGCCACTCGTCCGATCCGGCGGCCCACACCTCGATGTCGTAGGACTTGGCCGACGGGAACGAAATGTCGCCGGCGCAAAGTTCCAGGATGCGGTAGGGCAGTTCCAGACGCTGGCACACCGTCTCGGCGTTGGCCAGCAGCGACTCCAGCTCGTCAAAGGAAGTGTCCGGTTCGACGAACTTGTACATTTCCACCTTGTTGAACTGGTGGACGCGCTTGATGCCCCGGGTATCACGACCGGCGGCGGCCTTTTCCCGGCGAAAGCAGGGCGTGTGGGCCACGTAGTACAGCGGCAGCTCTTCGGCGGAGAGAATCTCGTCCCGGTGCAGGTTGGTAACCGGAACCTCGGCGGTGGGAATCAGCCACAGGTCGTCTTCCTCGTCGTGATACAGGTTGTCGGCGAAGCGGGGCAGATTGCCCGAACCTTCCATGATCTCCCGACGCACCAGGATCGGCAGGGCCATCTCGGTGTAGCCGTGCTCGCCGCCGTGCAGGTCCAGCATCCAGGAGATGATGGCGCGCTCCAGGCGGGCCCCATAGCCGTTGAGGGTGTAGAACCGGCTGCCGGCCAGCTTGACACCGCGCTGGAAGTCGATGATGCCGAGCCGTTCGGCCAGGTCCCAGTGGGGTTGGGGCTCGAAGTCGAACTGTCTGGGTTCACCCCAATAACGCAGGATGGTATTACCCGATTCATCCAGGCCGTCCGGCGTGGTGGCGTCGGGCAAGTTGGGCAGCTCCAGCAGGAGTTCGTTCATCCTGGCATCCAGCGCGCGAACGGTATTCTCCAGGGCGCCGATCTGCTGGCCGACGTCCCGCATCTCGGCGACCACGTCGTCGGGCGGCTGCTGGCCCTGGGAACGGGCCTGGCCGATCTCGCGAGAAACCTGGTTGCGGCGGGCACGCAGTTGGTCGCCCTCGGTGATGGCCGAACGCCGTTGGGAGTCCAGGGTCAGGATTTCGTCGAGGCAGTCCTCGTCTTCGGCACGACGAACCAGGGCGGCGCGCACTGCGTCGGGCTCGTTGCGAATCTGTTCCAGGGAGAGCATTTGGTTGGGTGTGGACTATGGCCCGTCGTCGGCTCGAGTATCGCCAGGGTCGCTGTCGCCGGATAGGGAGCGCATTTGCGGGAATAATAGCACATCCCTGATGGTCGATTGGCCGGTGAGCAGCATGACCAACCGGTCGATGCCGATACCCAGGCCGCCGGTGGGGGGCATACCGTATTCCAGCGCCGTCAGGAAATCCTCGTCGGTGCGGTCGGCCTCGTCGTCGCCGTAGGCCGTACGCATGTGTTCCTGGGCGGCGAAGCGGGCGCGCTGCACGGCGGGGTCGTTCAACTCGGTATAGGAGTTGGCGATTTCCATGCCAGCGGCGAAGGCCTCGAACCGCTCCACGTAGCCAGGACGGTCGGGGTTGCCCTTGGCCAAGGGGGACATGTCCTCGGGGTAGTCGATGAGGAAAGAGGGCTGAATCAAGTGGGGCTCGACGAAGGTGGACAGCATCTTGTCGATGAGGCGACCGCGGGCCTCCCGGGGCGCTGGGTCCAGGCCCAATTGAACCGCCTGGCCGATGAGCGATTCAGAGTCTGGATACCGGTCGATGTCCACGCCGCTGCGACGGTGTATCTCCTCGGGGAGCGACAGGCGCGGCCAGGGCGGAGTGAAGTCGATGAAATCCTCGCCGTAGGCCACCCGCGGCGAACCGTGCAGGTCGGTGGCCAGGGTGGACACCAGCGACTCCACCATCTCCATGACGGCATTGTAGTCGGCGTAGGCTTCGTAGGACTCCAGCAGGGTGAATTCCGGGTTGTGGTCCTGGTCGATGCCCTCGTTGCGGAACACCCGCCCAATCTCGTACACCTTGTCCAGGCCGCCCACGATGAGGCGTTTCAGGTACAGTTCGGTGGCGATGCGGAGGTAGAGCTGGGTGTCCAGGGCATTGTGGTGCGTGGTGAAGGGTCTGGCGTGGGCTCCGGCGGGTATTGGCACCAGGATGGGCGTGTCGACTTCGATGAAGCCGCGTTCGTCAAAGAACCGGCGAATGCTGCGGATGACCCGACTGCGATGCACGAAGGTTTCGGCTACCTCCGGGTTGGCGATAAGGTCCAGGTAGCGCTGGCGGTAGCGGATTTCCACGTCGCGCAGGCCGTGCCACTTCTCGGGCAGGGGACGCATACCCTTGGCGAGGATGGTGACGCTTTGGGCTTCGACGGTAACCTGGCCGGTGCGCGTACGCATCATGTTGCCGCTGACCCCGAGGAAGTCGCCCAGATCCAGGTCGGTGAGCAGGTTGTAAGCGTCGCCCAGAACGTTCTGGCGGAGCATGGCCTGGACTGCGCCTGAACCGTCGCGCAGGTCCAGGAAGGAAGCGCGGCCCATCACGCGCATGGAGGTAATGCGACCGGCCAGCTGCACGGGAAGAGCGGTGTCCAGCTTGCCGGCGGCCTCGTCAGTCTCGAACTGGGCTATCGCCTCGCTGGCCGTGCAACTGCGTTCGAAGCGGGGCGGGTAGGGATCGATGCCGCGCTCGCGGAGACGGGCCAACTTGGCCCGACGGCTCTCCAGGTTGGCCCGGAGGCTGCCGAGGTTTTCGGCCTGGTCGGGAGGTGGAGGTTCGTCGTGTTCCGGCACGGGAAAACTGGCGTGGCGCGATTGGCGCGGGGGTGGGTAATCAGGTGATGGAGATGACTTTGAGCTTGGTCTTGCCGCTGGGAATCTGGACTTCGGCGATGTCGCCGGGGCGTTTGCCCAGCAGGCTCTTGCCAATGGGGGAAACGTGGGAGATGCGGCCCTGACCGGGGTCGGCTTCCAGGGAACCGGTAATCTGGTACTGGACCTGCTGGCCATTTTCGCGTTCCAGGGTCACCATGCTCCACATTTCCACCGCGTCGGGCGGGGCGCCGGCGCCTGGTTTGGAACCACCGATCACGGCGTTGCTGATGAGACTTTCCAGCGAACGAATTTTGCCCTCGACGAAGGCCAGGTCCTGCTTGGCCAGGTCGGTTTCGGCGTCGTCGTCGGCGCCGCCGCGAGTACGCGCAACATTAATCTGCTCGGCGATGGCGGGCTTTCTAACGGTGCGGAGCTCCTCCAGCGCGGTGGTCAGCTCATTGAGCTTGTTTTGCGACATGTACTGTGGCTCCGGCATTTCACCACCGCCCTGAATCCGGACCGCCCGGACTCCCAAATAGCAACTCGGGAGAGGCCAAATCAGCCTGCTCCCTCGTCGGGAATTATACGTTCAAGCGCCGATTTTGTAAAGCCGAACTGGCACATCGTAACTGTTCAGACTTGAGGGGACCTACAGGCTATCCGGTCTCTTGCGGAGGGGTAGCCAAGCACGGATTTTCCTCTGCAAATCCATTCCGTCCCCTCAAACGTGAACAGTTACGGCACATCCCAGGTTTCATTAATCGGACCAATGGCGTTTTAATCGGCGTAAAATCTCCCGTAACGAGCGAGAGTTTCCATAAAAGGAGGTAGCAAAAATGCTGCAACGGATGATTGGAGCGGCGATGTTCAACGCCGCCACCTACGAGGAAATTGAGGCAGACCAGGGCGCGTTGGGTCAGGCGGTCATGGTGGTGCTGCTGGTCACCTTGTGCGGCGTCATCGGCGGGATCCTCGGCGGATTGCTGGGCGGCGTGTCGGCACTGGGCATCGTTCTAGGCCTTATCGCCGGTCTGGTGTTCGGCGTGGTGCGCTGGGCGTTGTGGGTCACCGTCCTGTACGTGGTGGGTGGTCGGATGCTCCGAGCCAGCGGCACCGAGACCAGCTGGTCGGAACTGGGCCGGGTTTTGGGGTTTGCGTATTCACCGGGAGTGCTGTCCATTTTTGCTTTCGTTCCCTTCATCGGTGGGCTGTTCGCCCTGGTCGGCTTCGTGTGGACGCTGGCTGCCGTAGTGGTGGCGGTGCGTCAGGCCCTGGATTTCGAGTCGACGGGCCGAGCCATCCTGGTGGTGGTGATATCCGCCGTGGTTGGCGTGATCCCTTATATTGTCGTGGTCTGGATCCAGGCCGCCATCCTGGGAGCGAGCCCCGGGGCGTAGGCATGGGTTTCTGGCGAAGGCTGGCTGGGGTCGCCATTTTTGATCGTGCGGCGATCAGGGAAGTTCTTGAAGACCCGCGGGCGCTCTATCAGGCTATCGGCATCTTTGGCGCGGTCCTGGCACTCAACTTTCTGGGGCACATTCTCCCCGTGACTGTGCGTGACATCGACTCGTCCATCTTCGTGACAGACGGGGGCAACTCGGCGCTGCCACCTGGGATGATTATCGCAACAGCAATGCTGGCGGCGGGTTGGATAATCAGCGTGGCCGTCATCATGTTGCTCGGCAATCGCGTGTTGTTGGCAACCTCCAGGCCGAGCTGGCGGGCGTTTATAAGTGTGTGGGGATTCGCCCAGGTCCCCGTTATCGCGTCCGAGTTGTTCGGACTCACTCGGTTCATTTTTGGTGACGACAGCCTGATGATTGCGGGCCCGTGGTGTTGTACGCCGTGGCGTTTGGGGGCACATTATGGTCAATCGCCGTGCGGGTGCACGCGGTTCGTTGTGCCTTTGATTCGCCTTCGATACCGCGGACGTCCGCGTTGGTGGTTGGCGCCTGGCTGCTGCCGCAAATTTTTTACTCAGGCGCTCTGGCGGCATTTTGGTTCGGCTCTTTTGGGGGGGGTCCATTAATTTGACGCGGCGGTCCCGGACCCGTTAGATGGAAAACAAAAGCGCAGGGAGGCTGCCATGCGGGACAAGTGGGCGATTCGCGAAGAGGTTTGGACGGCGCTGGAAACGGCCCGCGTCGTGCGCGGCAAGTCGGTGCACGACAAGATTCCCCACTTCCTCGGCTGCGAGGTCGCTGCGGAACTGGCCACCGAGCTCCCCGAATGGCAGGCGGCCCGGGCCATCAAGAGCAATCCCGACCAGGCCCAACGTCCATTGCGTCAACTGGCGCTGGAGCACGGCAAGCTGCTGTATATGGCGGTGCCGCGCCTGAAGGACGAACGGGTTTTCATCGAGCTGGACCCGACCCGACCGGAGGTTGAGCCGGCCAAAGCGTCCACCATATCGGGGGCCTTCAAGGTCGGTCGTCCGGTGTACGTGGCGGAGATGCAGCCCATCGACCTGGTGATTTCGGGGTCGGTAGCGGTGAACCGGCAGGGCGTACGCATCGGCAAGGGTGGCGGTTTCGCCGACCTGGAGTACGGGCTGGCGGCGGCGGCCGGAGTCGTGCGTCCGGACACGCCGGTAATCAGCACGGTGCACAACATGCAGGTGCTGGACGAAGAGCTGCCCTACACTCAGCACGACGTGCCGCTGGCGGTGGTGGTGACGCCGGATGCCATCATAAGGTGCGATGACGCCGGCGCCGAGCTGCCCAAGCCCCAGGGCATCTACTGGGAAGACCTGGACGAACGCAAGATCCGGTCCATCCCGCTGCTGGTGAAGCTGCGGGACGAGATGGGGTAGGCGTTTTGCGCTACGCCGGCGGATTCCGGAAGGAGTGGGAATGTCACCCTCACCCATCGAGTGTAGAGGCCGGGTATTTCACCCTCACCCGCTCCCGTCAAGGGAGAGGGGATTCGTAAATATCGGGCTACAACGTCGTGTTTCCGTCAACAGATGCGCCTGTGAGTAGTATAATTGCGCCACGACCAGAGTCCGACCGGGGCTCTGCTTCTAATCGGTCTGTGACCAAGGAGGTACGGAGAGATGACGCAACAGATGCACACTCAAATGGGAGGAACCACCGGCGGAGGGGAGGAACTCATCGCGGCCGGCGCGGTTACCTTCGGCCTGGAATATCGTACTGGTGTCGGGGCCATGGACGACGAGGGTATCTGCATTCACGTTTATGGTAACGATCTGGAAGGCGACGACAAGGAGCTGCTGCGCTTCGACTGCTTCCGGATTAATCCCCACTACCACTACCGGAATGCGCCCGTCGGGCAAAATCATCGCCTGGAGCTGGACTTCACCGCCGAGGGAGACCCGTTGGCTTGGACGCTGGATAAAATCCAGAACCGGTTGCCGATAATGCTCCTCCGGTGCGAAGCGACGTCCACCGCCCGTTCGGTCGACCAGCGGGACGTTGAGGCAGCCCTGCCGCACATCGTCGCCTGGGCGGAGACCAAGACCCACAGTCGGGGTTAGTCCGACTGGCGGTATTAGCAAGGTTTTTCACCCTCACCCCAACCCTCTCCCGTCAAGGGAGAGGGGGCAATCGGTTGGCCCTCACCCCGGCCCCTCTCCCGGAGGGCGAGGGGCCGGGGTGAGGGCGCGCTCCTCCTACTTACCCCTCCTCTCTCGAATCAAGGGAGATGGGTTAGAGCAGCACGGCCACGCCCCGTCCCACCAGCAGAGCACCCACCACCAGCAGAGTCAGGCCCATCACCAGTATCAGCAGGTTCAGGTTGACCTTGTCGGTCAGGTTGGCGCCCAGGTAGCTGCCGGCCATGGCCGTCGCGCCCATCAGCGCCAGCAGCGTCCAGTCGACCTGGCCGTAGAGGACGTGGCCTACCCACCCGGCGGCGCCCATAACGAAACCGATGAACAGGTTGGTGCCGGCGGCGATGCGGGGGTCGACACGCAGGATTCTCACCAGGGCCGGCAACCGAATGCTGCCCAGGATCAGGCCGACGGCGCCGCCCAGCATCCCCACGGCGAAGCCGATGACGCCCTCGGAGGCTACACGTCGCGGCGTGAACAGGCCGGGTGAACCCTCCAGTCCGGAGCCGAACAGCGCGCCCGACGACTCGCCGGAGCGCATCCGGTTGCGGGCGATAATCAGGAACTCGACGCCCTGCCAGAACACCAGGGCGCCGGCCAGGGCAATCAGCAGGTCATCGGGCGTGCGGTCGCTGAGCAGTCCGCCGATGAACGCGCCGATGAAGGCCGGCACCCCCATGGTCAGCACGATACGCCGGTTCACCCGCCCGGCTCGCAGATGTCGGATAGTGCCGGCCAACGACGCCAGGCTGCTGACCAGGATATTGGTGCCGCCGGCCACCGGGGCCGGCATCCCCAGCAGCAGCATGGCCGGCAATCGCATGGTGCCCAGGGCCAGCCCGACGAACCCTCCCAGGATGCCCACCAGGAAGGACACTATGGTCAGCACCGCCGCGTGCCAGACGAGTACGTCGGAGGGCAGGCCCAGTTCGGATAGGGTCATGGCAAAAGGGATATGTCATTGAGAGCGCAGCGTGGCAATCTCGTGTCGACCTGGAACGGTTTGTGGCAACCGCAGCGGACACACCATTCGGGATTGCCACGTCGCTACGCTCCTCGCAATGACAACACGAGCCACCGCGCAATGGCTGTTGAGGTTACGGCTGGCCAACGGCCTCAGCGACGCCAACTTCCTCCATCAGCTCGGTGATTTGGCGCCAGGTTTCGTCCTCGATGAAGATGCCTTCCTTGCTGCGCTGCTGCTCGGTGCGGTACTCGATCTCGCCCGGATAGAACACCTCGCTGAATCCGGCGGCCGGCGGCGACGTCTTGACGAACTCGGCGAACTCGGTCATCTCCTGCTTGAAGTCCTCCAGGGGGCGGAACTTGGAGACGTCGAACACGGCCAGGAAGCAACCGTCGTTGTGGCGGGCCTGCGGGTCGATGCCGAAGCCCAGGCCGGTGAGCAATCCGGAGAACATTTCCACCATGAAGGACAGTCCAAAACCCTTGTGGCCCTGGTCAGCGCCGACGGGCAGGATGGCGCCGCCGGCGGCGTAGTCGTTGGGATCGTTGGTAGGATCGCCATTCTTGTCGACGATCCAACCGTTAGGCACCTGCTCGCCCCGGTTGCGGGCCAGGCTTATCTTGCCGGCGGCCACCGCGGAGGTCGCCATGTCCAGCAACACCTGGCCGGGCAGGTTGCTGGGCACGCTGATGCAGATGGGGTTGGTGCCCAGGCGTCGGGCGCGCCCGCCGAAGGGAGCCACGGCCTTGGGGCCAGCGCCGGAGTCGGCGGTGAGCAGGGCAATCATGCCCTCCTGGGCCGCCATGGTGGGATAGTCGCCGAGGCGGCCGATGTGGCTCTGGCGGCGGATGGTGAAGGCGGCCACGCCGCTCTCCTTGGCCTTTTCGATGGCCATGCGGGTGGCCCGCTCGGTTACGACGAAGCCGAAGCCCCAGTGTCCGTCAACGACGGCGGTGGTGGGCGTTTCGCTGAGCACTTCGAAAGGTGCGCCGGGAACGATGTGGCCCCGGTCGATGCGCTCGCAGTACTCGGGGATGTGGATGACGCCGTGGGAATCATGCCCCGTCAGGTTAGCCTTAACCTGATGGGCGGCGACGATTTCGGCCTCGTCGGCCGGCGTGCCCTTGGCCCTATAGATGGCGGCGGCGGCTTTGTGCAGGTAGGCGGGGTCGAAAACTGGCATCGGGAAACCTCCGTGGTGCGGGAGAGCAGTCGGGATGGATGTGGAGGAATTGTAGCAGGATTTCAGCAGAGGCAAACTCCCTCTCCCCTGGTGGGAGAGGGCTGGGGTGAGGGGGAGACGATAGGTAAGGGCGACGAGATTGCCGACCCGCCCGTCCGCCATTACACTGCCACCATCAACCTCCGGAGGGAACTTTTATGAAGGCTGTTTATATCAACGAGACGGGCGGGACGGACGTGCTGAACTACGGCGACCGGCCCGAGCCGGAGATTGGGCCCGGCGAGATCATGCTGCGGGTGGGGGCCAGCGCGCTGAACCATCTGGACCTGAACCTGCGCGCCAACAACTGCCGCCGCTTCCCACACATCCTCGGCTGCGACATCGCCGGCGAGGTGGTGCAGATCAGCCCCGATTCGGGCGCCAACCTGCAGATCGGCGACCGGGTTCTGCTGGACAACCGGGTGAAGTGCGAAGGCCACAATCTTTGCGAACACTGCGCCGCCGGCAACGACCAGTGGTGCTCACGGCAGCTACGCATCGGCGTGGATCTGGACGGCGGCCACGCCGAATACGTCACGGCGCCGGCCATCAACGCCTATTCCATCCCCGACGACATGTCCTTCGCGGAAGGCGCGGCGCTGCCCATCGCCCTGCACACGGCCTGGCACTGCCTCATCACCCAGGCCAAGCTGCAACCCTGGGACGACGTGCTGGTGCAGGCCGCCGGTTCCGGCGTGGGCAGCATGGGCATCCAGATTGCCAAGATGATGGGCTGCCGGGTCATCACCACCGCCGGCAGCGACTGGAAGCTGGACGAAGCCAAAAAACTGGGCGCCGACGAGGTCATCAACTACCGGGAGGTGGACAGCATCAGCAGCGTGGTGCGGGAAATGACCGACGGGCAGGGCGTGGACGTGGTGTTCGACTGCGTGGGCGCCGACGTGTGGCACGAGAACATGCTGTCCCTCCGGCAGGAAGGGCGGCTGGTCATCACCGGCGTAACGTCGGGCAGCCAGACGCCCATGGATCTGTCCATTCTGCACGGGAGGCCGCTCCACCTGATGGGCAGCGGAGGCCGCAGTCGCCGCACCATGGCCGAGGCGATGAAGATGGTAAACCAGGGCGCGTTGCGGGGCATCGTGGGCCGAACCTTCCCGCTGGACGCGCTGGGCGAGGCGCACCAGGTGATGCACGACCGGGATTTCTTCGGCAAGCTGGTGATGCAGCACTGAAGTCCGGCCCTCTCCCCCGGGAGAGGGGTTGCGGTGAGGGGAGGATGTTAGGGCCAAAGGATTTCACCCTCACTCTGACCCTCTCCCATCAAGGGAGGCGGGAAAGCGTGGCAGTAGTCAACGGGGGTTACCGCCGTTACAATAACCGGCAACCGCACATCGTGATACTGCCACACAGGAGGCTACTTAGTTATGAAGATTGCCCGTTACCTCGCCCACGGCTCCGAACACTTCGGCGTCGTCGACGGCGACCAGGTTACTGCCATCGAGGGCAGCGTCTTTGATTCTCCGGTCAAGCTGACTGACCACGTGCACAATCTATCCGACGTCAAGTTGCTGGCGCCGATTCAGCCCGGCAAAATCCTGGCCATGGGCCTGAATTACACCAGCCACGTCGGCGACCGGCCCGCCCCCGAATATCCGATGATCTTCCACAAGACCCCCACCAGCGTCATCGGCCCCGAGGAAGCCATCGTGCGGCCGAAGGAAGTGCAGCGGTTCGACGCCGAGGGCGAGATGGTCGTCGTCATTAGGGATAACTGCAAGTACGTGTCCAAGGCCGACGCGCTGAATCACGTGCTTGGCTACACCTGCGGCAACGACGTGAGCGCCCGGGACTGGCAGCAGAAAGACCGCCGGGAGAACAACTCCGACTGGTGGCGCGCCAAGTCCGCCGACACCTTCTCCCCCATGGGCCCCTGGATCGAAACCGAAGCCGACCCCCACGCCCAGCACCTGCGGACGCGGGTCAACGGCAACGAGGAGCAGAACGAGACCACGGCGCACCTCATCTTTGACGTGCCGACGATGATCGAGTTCATCACCAAATACGTGACCCTGGAGGCCGGCGACTGCATCTTTACCGGCACGCCCGGCACCACCCAGGATATGGCCGACGGCTCCGTCTGCGAGATCGACATTAGCGGGATCGGCGTGCTGCGAAACCCGGTGAAACTGGAGAGCTGAGCGAACAGTTCCAGTGCGAGGGTTTCACCCTCACCCCAGCCCTCTCCCATCAAGGAAGAGGGGGTATCTCTTGCTTGGTTCAACCCCTCTCCCGCGTGGAGAGGGGTGCTTTATTTTGCGGGGTAGGGGTATTGCAGGTGGCCGTCGGCGGATTCCGGGGGCCAGACGACGACCTTGCCTCCGTTTTGCCGCTGCACCAGGGCCACGGAGCGGCCCACCTGCCGGCCGGCTTCGTCAATGCGAAAACGGCCGTAGAAGGTGGTGAAGTCCAGGGCACCAGCGACTTCTCGCAGGGCGGTTTCGTCCACCGTGCCAGTCTCCTGGACGCAGCGTTCGGCGACCAGTCCGGCGGCGAGCGCCTGGGCCATGGGGTAGTCGACCGCAACTCCCGATGCGCTGGCGGTATTTTGCAGTATGGTCAACGCCTGCATGGCGTCCGGACCGAAGTCGGGGTGCGCCACACTGACGGCTGGCTCCCACTGGCTGGGGCCAATGAACCCATCGGCTGCGTTGCCCAGGGCGTCGGCAAATTCGCTGACGGGAGTTGCCACCACCACCGCCAGGCCGATGCGCGGCGCGGTGGGCAGGTTGACCAACGCCTGCGCCAGGGCGATATCGTGGCGGATGCGGCCCACCGAGACCAGCAGGTCGGGCTCCTGTGCGGCGATGGCGCGGGCGATTTCGCGGAAGTGATGTTGAGAGGGACGGTACCGCAATTCCAGGGTCGTGGTAAATCCCAGTTCGCGGGCCACCGCTTCCACGCCGCGGGTCACCGTTCTGGCAAAGGCGCCGGTGTCGATACGGACGTGGACCATCGTGCTCGCTTCGGGGTCGGCGTGACGGGCCAACGCGGGCGCGCCGACCAGGTAACGATCGGCGGGCGTGAGGATGCCGACGACGTTGCGATAGCCACGGGCGTAAAGCGCATCGCCGGCGCCGCCGTGGTTCCACATCAACCTACCGTGCGACTCCGCGACTTCCGCCACCGCGGTGGTGAGTCCAGCGGAATACGGACCAAAGAACAGGTCGACGCTATCACCGGTGATCAGCCGCTCTGCAGCGCGGCGGGCGCCGTCGGCCATGCTTTCATCGTCCAGGTACGTCAGGGCGAGCGGATGCTGGCGTGCCCCGACGTGGAGGCCGCCGCCGGCGTTGACGTGGTCAACCCACGCCTGCACCCCGGCCAGCGCCTGCCGCCCCTGGGTAGCGAACTGCCCGGTGAGGGAAACCGGGATTCCAACTTTGATGGTGGATGGGGTTATCATGGAGCAAGTTTATCATTCCTCGTCCCAGATGCCCTCAGGCCTGGGGCGCGGCGCCGGGATTACCACGTCGCTGCGCCCTGATCGGGCGCATCCTGCTTCCGACGATTTCAACCGTACCCTCGGCGAGAGAGGGGACTGAACGATTTCACCCTCACCCTAGCCCTCTCCCATCAAGGGAGAGGGGACTGGACGACGCGCGTCAGATGCGCGGGCGGAAGATGCCGAAGCTGCTGGTGTAGCCGTGCAGGAAGGTGGTACCGCTCACCGGGCCGATTTCGCCGTTGCAGAAGAAGCCGCCCAGCGGTACCGCCTCGCCAACCTTGTCGTGGAAAACTTCGGTGTCGTGGTTGGATTTGCCGTAGAGGTACTTGCCCCTACCCAGGCACGAGAACAGCAGCGCGCCGTGGGCCGGGTTCTCCCGGTTGTCGGTGGCGTAGCGTTCCAGGACGGCGGTGAGGTCTTCGGCAGAGGTGTCGGCGTCGCGCAGGTGGAACTGCACCAGCTGGCCCTCCTTCAGCATCTCGCCGATGGCCAGGACGCCGCTGCGCTGGTCCATGCCCATGACGTTGCGGATGAGGAAGTCGCCCTGCTGGGGTTCGTCGATGAGGGCGTCCATTACCACGCCGAGGAACAGGGAATTCTGCATCAGGTCCCGATCGCGCTGGTCGGCTTGCTGGAACAGGCTGCGCAGCACGTCGAGGGGCTGCTTTCCGTCCAGTTCCACCAGGAAATTGCGGTCGCTCTTGGTGATGTGCATGGGTGCGCCGATGGGTCGGCAACCCTGGGCCACCACGGTTTCGACCACGATGTTGCCCGACAGCGCCACGCCGACGGCTCCCGAGTCGTGGTACTGCTGGCCGAGAAACAGGCCGTTCTGGCGGGCGCCCTGGGCGGCGCTGGCCAGCCCGCCGATCTTGGCGGCGCTGGGGAAGGCGTAGTCCATGCCCAGCAGCAGGTTCTGCGCCGGGAAGGACATGGGGTCGGCCAGCAGGACGAACTGGGGCTCCTCGTCGGGGCTGACGCCCAGCGCTTCGTGCCACTTGTCGGGCGGCGCATCCATGTCAGGCAGCACATCGCCTTCCAGGCGGATGGGCTGGATATGGACGCCGGGCAGGCTGGCGGCGGTCAGCGATACCGCCGGCTCCTGCTCGATTTCGGCGCCGCCGCCGATGATGCCACCGCCAGAGCAGCCCAGCGCCAGCACTTGTGGGCCCAGCAGCTCGGCGACTATGGCCGGCAGCTCCGGGTAATCGGAAGCGTACTCGGAGGAGGCAAATACCACCGCCAGGTCGGGAGCGGTGTCGCCCAGGTTTGTGCGGATGGAGGCGGCGCATTCTTCCAGCGCCTGCCGCAGGGTGGTTGCTTGGGAAAGTGCAGAAGCCCACTGCATAATCATCACCTCGTGGACGCAAAGTCGGGCTCTCTGAAAGGTGCCTGAGTATAGCATAGGAAGACCCCCTGTCCCCTAGTGGGAGAGGGCTGGGGTGAGGGGGAGACGACCGGCGAGAAGGAAATCACCCTCACCCTGACCCTCTCCCACCAGGGGAGAGGGGAGTACCCCGTTGCGACAAAAAGCCCCTCTCCCACTGGGAGAGGGGTTGGGTTGAGGGGCGGTCCCCCGGTTGACGGTTTGGTTGGCAGCAAGTATATGTTTGGCAGGCGTTTGCGATGGCAGATGCCGCGATGAATCAGGAGGACACCTACTATGGCCGAACTTAGCCCCACCCGCGTGCTGGAGGAGTTGAAGAAGAACGGCGCCACCCACGTGGTGTGGCTGCCCGATAGCGAGACTAACTTCCTTTACGTGCTGATGCGCGACGAACCCACCATCGACCTGGTGCCCGTCAGCCGGGAGGGCCATGCCTTCTCCACGGCGGCCGGGCTGGCGGCCGGGGGCAAGAAACCCGTCATCCTCATCCAGAACACCGGCATGATGGAGTCGGGGGACTCGCTGCGGGGTTGGGGTCTGGGCATGAACGTGCCCGTCGTGATGATGGTGGGCTACCGGGGCTGGACGCGCCACGGCGTCATCACCGACACCGCGGCGTTCTACACCGAACGGTTCCTGCACGCCTTCAATATCAACTACTACCTGGTGGAGTCGGACGAGGATGCCGATCGCATCTCGGTGGCCTTCGCCGAGGCGGCCCGGAATAAGCGCCCGGTGGCAGTCCTAGTGGGCGACGAGTACCACGGCTTCAACGTCAGCCGCTAGGATGATCGCCGCTGCTCTGGCCGAAGAGGGCTGGGGTGAGGGGGAGCCGGATGGCCGGCAGGAAATCACCCTCACCCTAACACTCTCCCATCGAGGGAGAGGGGATTGAAAAGGAAGGGGATAGCAAAGGAAGTGACCAATATGATGAAGACGGCGGAAATGCTGGAGATTTTCAACAAGCAACGCGGCGATGCCATCGTGATTCCGGGGCGCGGCGGACGGTACTGGGTGGAGCTGAGCGACCAACCCGACCGGGACCTGCCGTTGGGCGATCCGGCGATGGGCGGCCATGCGTCGTTTGCGCTGGGTCTGGCGCTGGCGATACCCGACCAGCGGGTGGTGCTGTTCGACTCGGAGGGCGACGTGTTGATGGGCATGGGCGCGCTGCCCACCATCGCGGAGAAGGCGCCCGAGAATCTGTACCACTTCATGCTGGACAACGGGGTGTACGCCACCACCGGCGGCCAACCGGTGCCCAACGCTGAAGCAATTGAGTACGACGTAGTGGCCCAGGGTTGCGGCTATCCGGCGACTTACTCCATCGACAACCTGGAGGACTTCGCCAACCAGATCGCGGAAATTCTGAGCCAGCCGGGTCCGGTGTTCGTGGCCCTCAAAATCGACCCGGAGATCATCAACGAACCCATCAACGCTCGCCCCCAATGGCAGCGCAAGACGCGCAACCAGGCCGTGGCCGACCTGCAGGCCGAACTGGGGATTGGGGGGTGATCAATCTGAAATCCCGCCGAATCGATGAGTCCGCGATACCATAGCACAGCGTCTTTACGGGTTCACCAGATGACGAACGCTAGTACCTCCACCCAGTTCGGGCTCGAACCGAACGCGATCATATTGGTCGACAGAGATTCGGACCTTGCCTATGGTTGGCCTACCCCAACCGATGATCAGGCGTCGGGAAGCGCATCCATGATTGACGTTGCGGGCGTGACGCCCGCCGATGTTAGCGATGCCTTTGCAAAATTGGCAGACGCGATCGAATTGAATCCCGACGATCCGCTGCCATATTTTGATCGGGGCAACTTGCGGGCTGATCGTGGCGATTACTACCGGGCCATAGGTGACTATGACCGGGCCATCGAATTAGCGCCAGATTTCGTCGAAGCGTACCGGAATCGCGGGAATCTGCGTGCTCGAATGGGAGAGAGCGGACCTGCGATTGCCGATGGCGAAAGAGCGATTCTGTTGGATCCAGTTTCGCCCGGAGGATACTGCATACGAGGTTTAGCTCGCCACCAAAACGGTGACTATGTAGGAGCCATCGCCGATTACAATCGGGCGCTGGAACTTGATCCGAACGTTGCAGTAACCCATGCCAATAGAGGCAAATCGTTCAGCTTTTTAGGAAATTACGAAGCCGCCATATCCGATTTCGATCAGTCCATCAATTTAGATAGCGGGATAGCAGCTTCTTACTTTAACCGGGGTAACGCATGGCGGCGCGCGGGCCACGACCAGCAAGCCATTGTCGATTACAGTCGAGCCATAGAGCTGGATCACGGCTATTATGCAGCTTTCTACAATCGTGGTAATGCCCTGGTCAGGACAGGCGACTTTGACTCTGCGCTGAAAGATTTCCACCGCGCCATCGACCTGAATGTTGAATCTCCAGAACCTTATCGCAGTCGCGGCGTTTGTTACGCGATACAAGGCCAGCACGCATTGGCAATCGCAAACTATGACCAAGTTTTGAAATTGGACCGGAATAATGCTCAGGTTTATTGCTTGAGGGGCCTAGCAAAAGAAGAGCGCGGAGAATACGACGGTGCAATCGCAGATTTTGTCCGTGCTATCCGATTGAATCTTGCCGCTCCGGGGGATATCCCGCTCGACACTGGGCTGCGTCCTCTGACCACGGTAGAACCGAGCTTGGCGTTTCAAATCACGCTCGAAGAAGCGGAAGATACATACCATGTGGTTTATTCGCCTTGGGAAGATCTAGGGGCGGCGACGTTTGGATATTCCGAGGCAGAGGCCGTTCAAAAAATCAAAGAAGTATTAGCTATGATTCTAGAAGAGGTTGTACGCGGGGAATTGTCCTGGGATAAAGTTGTTGCCCGCGGGGGGTTGCCTACAGCCGGTGATATCTCGGTGTTGGCAAACGACGACAACACCCGAGTAATCAGGGTGCCCGTCGTTATTGATTAGTGATCCCTGACTAAAACCGGCATGCCCATCGACTACAGCCGGCTCAGGTCCCTCACTGGTAGACAAATCGAAAACGCCCTCCTTCGTGACGGTTTCGAACTGGTGCGTCAGCGGGGCAGCCATCGCAGGTTCCGGGACGGAGCGACCGGCAGGGTTGTAACGGTTGCGGTTCGGGGCGGTGATACTTTCAAAACCCCGACATTACGCAGCATTATAGAGATTCAAGCGCAATGGCGCAGGGCCGATCTGGTGCGGCTGGGGCTGATTGACAATTAGTGGGCGCTGGCGCCGGGCATTTTTCACCCTCACCCCCGGGTCGAGCCCGGCGCAGGCTCTAAACCTATCCCATCAAGGGGGAGGAGATTTTTGCTGGGGCGGCAGTCAGGACTGCAAACCCAGGAACTCCCGCATCCTGTCGACGCACCACTCCGGGTAAATTGCGTTGATGCCGTGGCCCAGGCCGGCGTAAACGGTTAGCTGGCTGTTGGGGATTTCGGCGGCCATAAACTGCTGCTGCTCCATGCTGGTGGTCAGCGACTCGTCGCCCGTCAGCAGCAGGGTGGGCACGGTGATGTCCTTCAGGTGCGGGCCGAAATCGAGGCTGTCCAGGTAGCGGTGCAGGGCCTG
This sequence comes from Dehalococcoidia bacterium, assembly GCA_965220105.1. Taxonomy (GTDB): domain Bacteria; phylum Chloroflexota; class Dehalococcoidia; order Lucifugimonadales; family UBA3495; genus Bin87. The sequence goes on from OZ244811.1 coordinate 3,378,610, forward strand.
GCCGAACTCGGGATTGGTCTTGTCCATCTCCGCGATGTACCAGTCCTTCAGGCCCTCGGAGGCGTGGCGCATGTCCAGCCGGAAGTTGATGGTGGCCGCGCTCCACGCCCCGATGCCGCCTTGCTCCATGGTCGCCAGCCAGCTGCCGCCGGGCGTCTGATTCTCGCGGCGGGTGAGACGGCAGGGCGAGTTGCACAGCACCAGCGCGCGGCAGCGGTCGGGGTGGTCGTGGGCGAACTGCATCCCCATGATGCCGCCGAAGGACTCGCCGACGTAGACGGCTTTTTCCACGCCCTCGTGGTCCAGGATGGCCAGTAGGTCGTCCATGAGCACGTCCAGGGTGGGCTGGTAGCGCTCGGCGTCGGCGGTGGATGCGCCCATGCCGCGCAGGTCGGGGCGGATGACCCGGTACTCGCGGCCCAGCAGGGGCGGCCAGTTGTACCAGAAGTTGCCGTTGCGGGAGAATCCGTGTTGCAGCACGATGGCGTCGGGGGACTTGCGCCAGGGGTCGGTGAAGTCGTCGAGGTAGTAGTGTAGTTGGGCGTGGGTGCGCTGGATGGTAGGCATAGGTGGCTCCTGACCAGAGGCAGTTCAGGGTTTGCGGTTTGCGCTGATATACCATACCCTTGCGGCGGGTAGCAATTCGTCCCGTCGGCTGGCGCACGATAACCACAGGAGGAATCGAACCTATGATCCCGGGCCCCGCAGCGACCGTCATACCGCAACCGGAAGTTCAGGAACGGCTGGACCGGCTGCTGCGCGGTATTCAGTCAACCGAGCAGCGTCAGATTGGCTATCCAACGAGCCAGAAATTCGACTACACGGCGCTGCTGCCTTTTCTGGACTACTCAATCAACAACGTGGGCGACCCATTTCACGATAGCAACTATCGAAGCAACACCCACGAAATCGAGCGGGAGGTCATCACGCATTTCGCCGGCCTGATGCGCATTGCGCCGGAAGAGGCGTGGGGCTACGTTACGTCCGGGGGCACGGAAGGCAATATGTACGGGCTGTACCTGGCCCGCGAATTGTTCCCCAATGCCATGTTCTACTTCTCCGAGGATACGCATTACAGTGTGCTGAAAAACGTGCGGGTGCTGAACGTGCGGCACATTATGATCAGACGGCAGGAGAATGGGGAAATTGACTACGATGACCTCTACGAGATGATACGGGTCAATCGGGACTTGCCTGCCGTGATAATGGCCAATATCGGTACGACGATGCACGGGGCAGTGGACGACATCGGCCGGGTGCGGGGCATACTGCGCGACCTGGCCATTACCAGCTCCTACATCCACGCCGACGCCGCGCTCAGCGGCATGATTCTGCCCTTCGTAGCCGACCCGCAGCCCTATGGATTCGACGCCGGTATCGACAGCATATCGGTCAGCGGCCACAAACTTATTGGCGCGCCCTTGCCCTGCGGCGTGGTGCTGACGCGGCGGGCCTACGTGGAACGGGTGGGCCGGGCCATCGAGTACGTGGGCGTGGAAGATACCACGCTGTCGGGTTCCCGCAACGCCCTGACGCCCCTGATGCTGTGGTATGCCTTCGCGCAATACGGGGACGAAGGCTTTCGGGAACTGGTGGCCGGGATGCTGGACACCGCGGAGTATGCGGTGGGACAGTTCAATGAGCGGGGCATACCGGCCTGGCGGCACTGGAACTCGGTTACGGTCGTTTTCCCCAGGCCGCCGCAGGAAGTCTTTCGCAAGTGGCAGATTGCCCCCGAAGGCGATATTGCCCACATCATTACCATGCCGCACGTGACGTTGCAGATGATTGACGAACTGGTGGCCGATTGCGCCGGAGCACCAGTCCCCTCTCCCTTGACGGGAGAGGGTTAGGGTGAGGGTGGTTTTCCTCATTACCATCCTGGATGGGTTAGGGTGGTTTTCTTCTCAATTAGGAGCATCCCGATGAACCGAATTATCGTCATGGTGGACAACCAGGTGGGTATCATCGCCGACATTGCCCGGGCTCTGTCCGAGGCCGAAATCAACGTGGAGTCAATCAACACCGAGACGGCGGGCGATCAGGGCGCGGTTATCCTGACAACGGACAACTATGACCACGCCCTGTACGTGCTGAACCAGGCCGGATTCAAGGCGGTCAGCGACGACGACGCTCTGGTCGTCAGGCTGCCGGACGAACCGGGAGCGCTGGCCAGAGTGGCCGAAAGCCTGAAACAGGCCGGAGTGAACATCCAGAGTATGCACATCCTGAACCGCCAGCGGGGTTACGCTATGGTTGCGCTCACCACCGATGACCGCGCCCGCGCCGAGACGGCAATTGGCAGCGCGGTCATCGTCTGAACCCCGAACCCAACCGGGAAACCACGCCCATCAGAATTCACCGTCATTCCGGCGAAAGCCGGAATCCAGCGTACATTGCGCCAAAGACTCCTGGCGCCAAAGATTCCTGGATTCCCGCACCAACGGGAATGACGAAAGTTAAGGGAGGAAGCCTTATGCCAGCACGAACGGGCGCGGAATACATCGCCGGGCTGCGGGAGCGGTCGGCGGACATTTACATCGGCGGGGAGCGGGTGAAGGATGTTACGGCGCATCCGGCCTTTGCCGGCGGTTTGCAAACCGTCGCCAGCCTGCTGGAGATGCAGCATGACCCGGCCCGGCGCGACGAGATGACCTACACCTCGCCGACCACGGGCGACCCGGTGGGTCTGTCGTTCATCATGCCCCGCAACCTGGAAGACCTGCAACGTCGTCGCCAGATGATCGCCAACTGGGCCAATGGTTCCTGCGGCATGATGGGCCGGACGCCCGATTTTCTCAACGTGGCGGTGATGTCCATGGCCGCCGGCGCCGACTACTGCGCCCAGAACCGACCCGACTTCGGCCAGAACATCCTGAACTACTACGAATACATCCGCGAAAACGACATCGTGATGACTCATACGCTGGTCAACCTGCAACGCAGCCGCTCGGTGGGTCAGACTCCATTCGACGACCGCACCGACGTTGCGCTGTCGGTGGTGGACGAGAATGCCGACGGTATCGTGGTGCGGGGGGCGCGGGTGCTGGCAACGCTGGGGCCGCTGTCGGACGAGATAGCGGTCTATCCGGCGCGCACCCGGCGAGTCCCGGTCGGTGAGGAGGGCAAGTACGCCTTCGGGTTCTCCATCCCGTGCAACATGGAGGGCCTCAAATTCCAGTGCCGGGATACCTTCGACGCCGGACGCTCCCACTTCGACCAGCCGGCCAGCAGCCGGTTCGAGGAGATGGATGCCATTGTGTTCTTCGATGACGTGCTGGTGCCCTGGGAGCGGGTTTTCCTCTACAACGACGTGGCGTTGTGCAACCAGTGGGGCGAACGCACCAACCGCAACGCCCACACCGGCCACCAGGTGGTCACCAAGAACGTCATCAAGTGCGAGTTTGTGCTGGGTCTGGCGTCGCTGATGGTGGACATCCTGGGCTCCGGCGAGCTGCCGCAGACGCAGCAACTCATCGCTGAGGTCATCGAGAACCTGGAGATTACGCGGGCGCTGCTGGCGGCGGCGGAAGCCCAGGCGTCAACCGACGAGTGGGGTATCTTCTGCCCCGACTACCGACCGCTGCTGGTGGCGCGCAAGCAGATGATCCAGATGTATCCCCGCATGACTGAGATACTGCACCTGCTCGGTTCCAGCAGCCTGATGGCGCTGCCTTCCGAAGCCGACCTGAACGGGCCGCTGGCGGATGAGATCGAGCGTTACCTGGACACCGATACCGCCACGGCAGAGGAACGCATTCGGTTGTTCCGGCTGGCGTGGGACGTATCGTGCAGCGCTTTCGGGGGCCGGCAGACGCTCTACGAACGGTATTTCGGCGGCGATTCGGCTCGCAACGCCGCCCTGCTCTACCAGATTTACGACCGCACCCCGGCGCGCCAGCTGGTACAGGAATTTTTGAGTTGGGAGTAGGTACAACCCTCACCCCAGCCCTCTCCCATGGGGAGAGGGAGCTTGAGTTGCCGTTGCGAGGGGCGCGCAAGCCCCGTCATTGCGAGGAGCATGCAAGCCCTGTCATTGCGAGGAGCATGGCGACGTGGCAATCTCGTTGGGGTATGCGTTTATCCCAGTGACGAGATTGCCGCGCTGCGCTCGCAATGACAGCGCCCCATGAGTCCGGAGAAGACATAGTGATTACAGTTGCCGAGATTAATATTGCGCCGGTGAAGTCCATGGGGCTGGTGTCGCTGGACGAGGTGGCCCTGGATTTGGGCGGTATCCAGCACGACCGCCGCTTTTACCTGGTCAACGGCCAGGGTCGGCTGCTGACCCGACGCCAGGTGGGCCAGCTGGCCCAGTTGACGTCGGCGTGGGATGCGGAAACGGGGCGGTTGACCATCGGTTTCCCAGACGGCACGACGCTGGTGGGCGCGCCGGATCTGGATGCGCCGGTGTGGACCCTGGTGTGGGGACGGCGGGTGCGCGGGCGTCCGCTGATGGGTGACTGGATGCCGGCCATCAGCGAGTTCTGCGGGCAGGCCGCGGTGCTGATGATGTCCGACCTGCCCTGCCAGGTGTTTGACGAATTTCCGGTGTCGGTGCTGTCCCGGGCGTCGGTGGAGCGGCTGTCGTCAGAGATGGGGATGTCCGAGGACGAATGCCTGGCCACCGATCGTTTCCGCCCCACGCTGCTGCTCGACGGATGTGAGCCGCACCAGGAGGACGGGTGGATGAACCGACCCATCAGCGTGGGCGACGCCGTGGTGCGAATCCTGGCGCCCGACCCCCGGTGCGCCATCGTCGACCAGCATCCCGACACCGGCGAGACCGATACCGAGGTGGTCAGGTCGATCCTGGGCTACCGTCCCAGCCCGGCGGCGGCGTTTTTCGGCGTGTACGGCATCGTGGAAAAGCCCGGCACGGTGCGGGTGGGGGATGAGGTGAAGGTACCATAGGGCGGCCCTCACCCCCCGCCCCTCTTCCCAGGAGGAGAGGGGTGTAGTTGCTACGCCAGAGAAAGCCCCTCTCCCATAGGGAGAGGGGTTGGGGTGAGGGGCGAACCCCGCTTGTAGTATGTCACCTAGTAGTCCGAAATCTTTGTAATGATGAGTTGATTGGTACTGGGGCTCTGTCCTGACCTACTGGGCCTACGCAGAAATTCGCCGAGTAACCCTGCATTTCACCCGTCATAACAAAGAAGTTGGTCTACTAGTGCTGCACGAGGCCTTCTTCCATCATGGCGGCGATGGCGCCGTCGAAGGCTTCGATGGTGAAGTCGATGTCGGCCTCGGTGTGGGTGCCCGAAAGCACGCCGCTGGTGCGGGACATCAGGTCCACGCCGCGAACCTGCAAGGCCTGGCGCAGGCTGCGCTGGATGGCCATGGGCTGGTCCTTGAGGCGGGAGGCGTCCAGGCCGGCGATGCTGCGTTCGCCAAAGTACAGGTGGAAGGTTGATGCTTCTCCGTAGACGGTGGCGTTGAGCTCCCGCCGGTCGACGACTTCGCGCAGGCCCACCCGGAGTCGCTCGGCCATCAGGTCGGCCTGGGCGTTGTACTCGCCGGTGGCGACCAGGCGCAGGGCGGCGTTGCCGGCGGCGGCGGCGTATGGATTGGCGTTGAAGGTGCCGCCGTGCAGGACGCGCTCGTACCGGTCGTGGTGGCTGTCGCCGGTCTGGTGCATGACGGCCATCACCTCGTCCCGGCCGGCAACGGCGCCGCCGGGCAGGCCGCCGGTCAGGATCTTGGCCATGGTGAACAGGTCAGGGTCGACGTCCAGGAGTTCCTGCGCGCCGCCGGGGGCCCACCGGAACCCGGTGATGACTTCGTCTAGGATCATGACCACGCCGTGCTCGCGGGTCAGGCGGCGCACGCCGTCCAGGAAGCCTTCGGGCAGGGGCACGGTGCCGTAGGAAGCGCCCGATGCCTCGGTGATGACGCCGGCGATGTTATCGTCGCTATTGAGGACGTTCTCCAGCGCAGTCAGGTCGGCGGGCAGGACGACGATGGAGTCAATGACGCCCTGGGGGATTCCGATGGACGCCGGCACGTCGAAGGGCGGCAGGTTGCCCGGCATGACGTAGTCGTGCCAGCCGTGGTAATGAGACTCCCAGCGGATGATTTTCTCCTTGCCGGTGTGGGCGCGGGCGACGCGCATGGCCAGCATGGTCGCCTCGGCGCCGGAGCCCACAAACCGCACCTTGTCGGCGGAAGGCATGAGGGTGCAGACCCGCTCGCCCCATTCCAGCATCGGCTCGGTGGGCGCGCCGAAGTGGGAGCCGTTGGCGAGCACGGCGGACAGCGCACTGACCACCTCGGGGTGGGCGTGACCCAGCAGCAACGAGGCGGAGCCCATGCCATAGTCGACGTACTCGTTGCCGTCGATGTCCCACTTGCGGGGGCCGCTGCCCCGGGCGATCACCACCGGGAAGGGGTCTGAGGTGTAGCCGTCGTGGCCTGGAGAACCGGAAGGGAAGCGGGCCTGGAAGTTGGGTTGCAACTCCCGGGACCGGGGGTTCATACGCATGTATTGTTCCTGAATCGTCTCTGCCATGATAGTCGCTCCTTCGGATAAAGCGTTGCCGGCGAGAGGAAACCCCCTCCCCGCCATAATACCACCTGCGGCGTGTGTGGCGAATTAGCAGCGCCTGCTCTCTATCTGTTTCCGTTCGGTTTCTGCTACCTGCCGAGCCCATGGCAGGATTGCGCTTTGGAACCATTCCCCATTGAGTTCAGCCCCCGCATTCTTGACGGCGGTCATTGCTTTGTAGGCGAGGAACCGCCCTACGATGTTCATTTCGGCTCTCTTGGTGAGGGCATTGCCCTCGCCATAACCGCCATCCTACTCCGCGATTATTATGACGGTCACGCTGCTCTGGGCAGCACGCTGGCGATTGGCGTCGGAAACGCTCTTGCCGATAACGGCGGCAGTAACCGGCTGGCTGACCGCCTTGGCCAAGATAGCGGCGCGTTCGTGGGCCCGGTCCACGTCGTTGTCGTCAATAGTTTCTGATACTTCAATGACCGCGTAGTTCGTTCCACCCGGGGCGCCGGACCCGGCGATAATGATGTCCGCCAAGTCCAGTTCGTAGCCCTGTTCGTCGGTAACAGCGCCTGTTTCGGTGGCGGTTTCCATAAAGCCATCCAGGGCTTCGTGATCTGTGACGTTGATGCTGCGCAGAATTTTGGCGCGCTTGATACCCAGGTATCGGCCTACGATGCTGCGGCTACGCTTAACGATACGTCGTTCATAAGCAGTACCAGCCACGTCGCCGATGCGGCCTTCCAGCCTGGCTTGACCTTCTTCCAGCCTGATCTGCCCGGCTTTCAGTTCGGTGACGTCGGCTTTCAGTTCGGTGACGTCGGCTTTCAGTTCGGTGACGTCGGCCTTCAGTTCAGTCACGTCGGCTTTCAGTTCGGTGACGTCGGCCTTCAGTTCAGTGACGTCGGCCTTCAGTTCGGTGACGTCGGCTTTCAGTTCGGTGACGTCGGCCTTCAGTTCGGTGACGTCGGCTTTCAGTTCGGCCTGCCCCTCTTCCAGCCGACCCAACCGCGCATCGGTGGCCGCCACGAATTCTCGAACGGTTTGAGCCAGGCTGGCGATGCTTTCCCGTAGTTCCCGGTTATCGGCAGGCAGGCGTCGGAATTCCTCGTCCAGGATGTGGCGGCGCATCGCCTCCCGGTATTCCGGATTTTGTTCCAGGACATCCAGAATGTCCTGGAACGATTGGATGGGAGTTGCCATAGTTGCGCCGTCTCTCTGCTAGGTAAGTAGCATTTTAACACAGACACACTGGCAGATGCGTCAGTTGCGACAAGCTTCAGTTGTCGGCGGCCACCGCCTCTGTTTCGCGTTGTAGTACACCTGCGAAGGCAGTCCGCAATTCGGCGCAGGAAAGGTCCAGTGCCTGCCTTGCCTTGTCGATGACGTGGGGCATCCCGTAGAAGCCGTGAATCACCCCGTCGTACCGCTGCTGCACGGTGGGGATGCCGGCCCCACGCAGGGCGGCGGCGTAAGCTTCACCTTCGTCGCGCAGGGGATCGAACTCGGCGGTGATGACCAGCGCCGGCGCCAACTCGTCGGTCAAGCGGGCGCGCAAGGGTGACACAAACACGTTGTAGGCCGACAACTCGGCCCGGTCCAGGTAGTGATCCCAAAACCATTGCATGCTGGCCGTTTCCAGGAACATACCCTTGCCGTTGACGACGTACGAACGTCCGTTGTAGGCGGCGTCCGTGACGGGGTACACGAGCAACTGGTACGCCAGGTCGTGGGGGAAGTCCTCGTGGGACAGCGCCACGGCGGCGGCCAGGTTGCCGCCGGCGCTGTCGCCGCCCACCGCGATGGCGTCGGGACGGCTACCCAGGGACTCGGCGTTATACATGGCCCACATGGTGGCCGTGAGGCAGTCCTCGAAGGGCGTCGGGAACTTGTACTCAGGGGCCAGGCGATAGTCTACCGATATGACCACGCAGTTGGCGCCGACGCAGAGATCACGGGCGGTGGCGTCAGACGTTTCGATGTTGCCGATGACCCAACCTCCGCCGTGGAACCAAACCAGCGTGCCCCAGGGGCCGGAGCCCTCGGGGGTGTAGATGCGAATCGGCACGTCGCCGGGCTCCTTGCCGTAGATGTTCTGGATGACCCGATCCTCCACCTTGCCGACCGCCGGACCTTCCGGTCGCGGTCGGTTGTTCATGATCTCCCGGCACTCGTCCACTGCCATTTCCTGGAAGGGTTTCATATCAAGGGAGTCGAAAATTTCCAGGACATGGCGGGCCTGGGGGTCCAGCAGTTTCCGCATGGCCTGAACGTCGCCCTCGCACTGGGCGTGATACTGCTCCGCCATGTCGTCCACGGCGCCGCGCAGAAACTCGCCGGCGTCATTCATGGCTTCCCGGGCGGTGTCCATGACGCTGGCCATGCCGAAGAAGCCGTGAATCATACCGGCGTAGCGTTTGGCCTGCGAGGGTACGCCCATCTTTTTGAGCCGGTCGGCATAGGCTTCTCCTTCATCGCGCAGGGGGTCGTACTCAGCGGTTATGGTGAAGGACTTGGCCAGAGCGCCGACGTTCGCAAAATCGGCGGGGAGGCGCATGGGCACGGCCTGGGGGTTGCTGGCATCGGCCGGGTCCGCGAGGAAATGGTCCCAGTACCACATCATTCCCGCGCGTTCCAGGTTGTAGCCGGCGCCGTTGTCGGCGTAGGAGCCGTTATCGAAATTGGTGTCGGTGACCGGGTAGACCAGCAGCTGGTGGCTGACGCGCACTGCGCCGTTCTCCGCGGCTCGGATGGCGACGCCGGCCGCCAGGTTGCCGCCGGCGCTGTCGCCGCCCACGGAAACCACGCCGCGGACGCCGCCCAGGGACTCGGCGTTCTCACTGGCCCAGATGGTGGCGGCCCAGCAATCGTCCAGGGGTTCGGGGAACTTGGCCTCAGGGGAAAGGCGGTAGTCCACCGAGACGACGACGTGGCCGCCGGAGACGCACAGGTGGCGGGCGGCCGCGTCGGCGGATTCCAGGTCGCCGATCACCCAGCCGCCGCCGTGGTACCAGGCCAGGATGGGGAAGGGGCCGTCGCCCTCGGGGGTGTAGATGCGGACCGGTACGTCGCCGGCGGGGCCGGGGATCGAACGGTCTTCAATTTTGGCGACCTCCGGGCCGACGCCGCGGGGTCTCATGGCGGCGTTGGCGCGCGCCTCCGCTGGGGATACGGTATGGTTGGGAGGCAGGCCCAGGGCTCGCGTGGCCTCGATGACCTGTAGCGCTTGTGGATGCAGGGGCATGACGGAGCTCCTTGTTGTTTCGTGCTAAATGCAATGGGCCGCCGGGCGACACCGGTATGGTGTGGCGACGGCGGCCCTGGGGTCGGTGGGGTGATTTAGACCGGGCGGTTGACGTAGTCTTCGCGGGCGCGGTCCAGAGCGCGGGTGCGTCCGGCCTGCAGGGTTTCGTGGCGCTCGTAGGCCCACTGGTTGGACGCGATGGCCGCCTCGGCGGAACCCTGGAAATGGGGCATGACGTGGCGGGCCATGAGTTCGTAGCTGTGGAGCATGTGCTCACGGGCGGCCCAGTCCACGGTCTGCACCATGAACGAGCCAAACCCGCCGCTGCGCTCCTCGAGCCGCTTGATACCCTCGATGCAGTCGTCGGGGGTGCCGATGATCCAGGCGCCCCGCTCGGCCAGCACGTCGATGATCTTATCGGGCGGACCATCGACCACCTGGGGGCGGCCCATGGTGTGCTCGAAGTACTCCCGCTGGTAGCGTCCGGCGCCGATACGGGCCTGCTCAAAGGCATCCTTGCGGGTGTCGGCCAGGTGGACGGGCAGCACCAGGCGCCATTCAAAACGGTCAACCACCTGGTTGTGTTCGGCAGCGGATTCCTCGCAAATGTCCCAGAGTTCGTTCAAATCGGCGCCCTGGGCCATGTTGGGGTCTCTGGGCGTGGTGATGGTCAGCACCGACGCGCCGTGTTTGCCGGCCAGGGTTACGCCGGAGGGGGTCTGCACCGAGGCCACGGAGATGGGCATGTGAGGCGTCTGGTAGGGACGCAGCTGGAGCATGGCCTCGTTCAGCTCGAACCAGTCACTCTTGTGGGTGATGGGTTCCTTCTCGGTGAAGAGGCGCATGATGACGCCGAGGGCCTCGTCCATGCGGATGCGCTGCTTGGTGGGATCGATGCCCATCATGTAGGCATCGCCGGGGAGCGCGCCGGGGCCCACGCCCAGCATCACACGACCGCGGGTCATGTGGTCCAGCTGGGTCATCCAGTTGGCCACCATGAAAGGATGGTGGTAAGGCAGGCTGACGACGCCGGTGCCGAGCTTAATATGCTTGGTGCGGTCGGCGGCGACGCCAATGAAGATTTCGGGGGACGAAATGATTTCCCAGCCGGCGCTGTGGTGCTCACCGATCCAGGCTTCGTCGAAGCCCAGATAGTCGAGCCACTGTACCAGTTCCAGGTCGCGTTCCAGCGCCAGGGTGGGGTTTTCACCGGCCCGGTGGAACGGACCCATAAAGATGCCAAATTTCATGCGATCGGGTAACGCCATTGGGGAACCTCCTCCGTGCGAGCCCTGCTAGTGGTGCGCGGCGCGCCTTCAGTAGCGCCCACGCGGGGATTGAACGGTTATGGCCGCATTATATGGGGGATAGGTTACGGCGGCAAGCGGGAGCGCTTTGGGTATAATAGAAACTCCGACCTACCAAGCACGAGGTGGATGAATATGCCGGGAATGACGCAACAGATTCAGATGATAGGCAGTCAAAATCAGATGCGTAACGCCGAGAAGTTAGCCCGCGATTGGGCAGTGGCCCACGCTGGCAGCTACCACGATCCGGCGCGCAAGGAATTGGGCGGTACTCTGCCCTTCCGGATCTATGAGCGGGATAATCTGACTATCACCCTGTCCAAACCGTCGTCACCAGTCATCAAGCATTGCCAACTGATCAGCGTTCGGTACCAGCATCCCGGTATAGAAACACCCTACGTGAGTTATCTGATGACTTACACGCCGGCGGAATCGGCGCATCCCGGCGGTTACCTGGTATCCGTTACCGACTGGCCGGCCGCGCTGCAAGCCGATATGCTGCCGTGGCTCGATAAAGCGGAAGCTGGGATCGATGGTCTGGATGGTCTCATGCTTGAAATCGATTCCAACCGTTCCGACGGTGGGAAATCCGGCGCAAACGAAAATGAGTCGGTGTCCGGCATCGACGACTTGTTCGGACGAGGAGACCTGACTATTGTCCTGACTGAGGACGGTCAACCGGAAAGTGATTTTCGAGAACTGGCGGCGGAATATAGTGACTGGGCCCATGTGAATACGCTCAGTGCGTCGGAGCGATTGACAATTGGCCTGGAGTTGTCAATGGAGCAGCTCTACGATTGGGTTAGGGCAAGAATCGCGCTCTTTTCGCGTCACCCGAACGCTGATGGCCATAAGCTGTTGATGGCGGAATCCGATTACGAGCCGGCTGCTACTTTTCTCAAGCAACAACGGGACCGCACCATCAACGAAATCCCCAACCGCAACTGCTTATTCCTGATGGAATTGCTGGAGTCCACTACGGGTATGCCGGCCGTTTCCTTGGCAGCGGACGCCGACATTATGGCAGAAGAGATTGTTGAATCAACGACCCAACCGAAAGAAGACCCCGGGGAAGTGGACCGCCCGGAACATGTTGCTCTCCGGCAACGCGTTTACGTGCTGGAAGACCAGCTAAATGAAGCTACTACGACCATCGACGCATTGCGCGAACAGCTTCAGCAGTACGAATCTTACTATGCTGACGAGCAAACTGTGACAACAGGCGATGGGGCAAGCGATGACGTCGTTCGGGAGTTGGACGGTAATCGCGTAAATACGGTGCTGGGCGGCCTCGCCGATCGAGAACGGTTTCCCAGGCTTCGGTTTCTTACCAACTGCGCGAAGGGGGTTGAAGACTATGGCAAGCCGAGACCCAACGGAGTGGAAATTTTAGCGGCAATGGACGCCATAAACCGATTGGCGCAAGCCTGGTACAACACGCCAAGTGGCGGCATTGGCCCTTGGGACAACTATTTCATCCATCTCACCGGATGGAGCCATGCCGACGGCGAGTCAGAATTCACAATGTCCCGCTACGGCGAAAAGAGGTCTTTCAGCGACCAGGAACATGGGGGCTTGTTACCATTGAACGCCATCTGACCTATCGAGGATCCAGTGGAGGGTTGCAGATATTCTTCGACCGGGACGATATCACTGATACTTTCATCGTCGGCTATATCGGCGAGCATCTGCCCTATGCCACGGCGCGCTCCTGAAGGGTTGACCAGCAGGGGCGGGGTCAGTCGGAGCGGTCCACTCTGTTGCCATTCAGACCATTCAGTTCTTCCAGGCGTTTGATTAGGGCTTCGGTAGCTGCCTGGCACCGCTCAATGATTTGGTCGGCCCGCTCACGTTTCCAATCTGCCCCCGCTTCCGCCGCTGGCGTTCCTCCTGGAGACGGCTGTCTCTGTGGATCAGAAGCGGCGAGGAATACGGTTTCCAAACCGACGTTCGCGGCGAGCTCACCCTCACCCCAACCCTCTCCCATCAAGGGAGAGGGGGTATGGCGGTTTGTTTGCCCCACGCCGGTATGGGCGATGGGGGTGGGGTCAGGCCGTTAGCAGGGGCAATCCTTCGTCGGCGCGTACTTCGTTGATGATCTCCAGGACGCGCTGGGACAGGGGCGGGTAGGACAGCTCGAACTCGGTGAGCAGGCGGCTGTTGTCCACCAGGAAGTTGCCGGAGTGCTCCCGTCCGCCCGGGTCGTCGAAGCTGATCTGAGCATCGGGCAGGTACCCTCGCACCAACTCGGCCAGGTCGCCCAGGCTGATGGCGGTGCCGCCGGAGTTGTAGACCGGATACTCGCTGCGATCGACCAGGGACACCCGGACGAAGGCTTCGGCGATGTCCTCAACGTGGATGGGCAGCCGCATCATCTCCTGGTAGGGGAAGCTGACGGGCTCCCCCCGGGACGGCAGGGTCACGCAGCGCACGTGGTCTACGGAGCCGCGCACCTTGTCGGGCCCGGTGACGTTGGCCGGCCGGATGCCGGTAATGGACATACCGTAGTTCTCGTTGAACATCTTGGCCTGGAATTCATTGAAAATCTTGTGCACGGCATATTGGCTGGTCCCGAAGGTGCCGTCGTCCTCGGTGGCCAGGCGGTCGCCGAAGTTGGCCTGCTGCCCGCTGACGGCCACGGAACTGGCGTAAACCACCCGGTTTACGCCCAGCAGCCGCGCCGCCTCGAAGCAGTTATCCATGCCCAGGATGTTCAGGCGCATCTGGTGGTGAGGGTTGCCCTCGCCGCCTCCCAGGAGGTAGGCCAGGTTGATGATGCGATCGGGTTCCGACTCGACAATGGAGCGCGTCACCTGCTCGAAGTCGGTGATGTCGACCCGGGAGCTGCGGACGGCGTCCGGTTCGACGCCAGGAATGTCGGGGATGGGATTGATGTCGGTGGCGTAGACCTGCTCACCGCGTTCCACCAGCTTGCGGATGACACGGGGGCCGATGAAACCGGCGCCACCCATTACCAGGACTGTCATGTTGCACCTCTCGATTGGTGTGGAAACTAATCCGGATGAACCTTCCGGGACTACAGGGTCGACAGGATTATCGCCGGTTCATCCTGCGCGTCCGGAGTATGAATGTGCATCAGCGGCGAACGGCGACGAAGAACAGGCGGCGGAAGGGGTACAGGGTAACGCCGTCGGGCCGTTTGGGATAGTCTACGTTCAGGCGTCGGCGGTATTCTTCGACGTACATCTGGCGGTCAGCATCGTCTAGGCCGTTGAGGATGGGACGCAGGCCGGTGCCGGTCACCCACTCCAGAACTGCGTCGTCGCCGGCCAGCACGTGCTGATATTCGGTGGTCCACACGTCCAGGTGGGCGCTTTCGCTAGCCAGCAGGTCGTAATAAAAATCGGGATCCTGCACCCAGCGGTTTCCTACGGCCCCCCGCAGCTCGGTGCCGCCGATGGGTTGTCCGCCGGCCCCGCCGTTTTCCAGGGTTTCCCGCATTAGTTGATGCGACCGCATATCCCAGCTCAGGGGAGCCTGCACGGAGAGACACCCGCCCGATGGCAGCATGCGCCAGAGGCGGGACACCAGCTCCCGGTGGTCGGGTACCCACTGGATAACGGCGTTGGAATACAGCACCGCCGGGGGATGGTCGGGCTGCCAGTCGGCCAGGTCGCCCTGCTGCCACTGGACTTGGGACGGGGTCTCGGCGGCCTGGGCCAGCATTTCCGGCGAGTTGTCCATGCCAACGACGACGGCGCCGGGCCAGCGGTCGGCCAGCAAACGGGTTACGTTGCCGCTGCCACAGCCCAGGTCGTAGATAAAGTCGGGGTGTTCCAGGGGGATGCGGCCCATCAAGTCGAGGGCGGGGCGCATCCGGTGGTCGGCAAACTTGAGATACTGGCCGGGATCCCAGGATTCGCCGGCGATGTCGCGTTGGTGAGGAGCGGCTTGGGTCATGATGGAGGTCGCCTGTTGTGGGATGGACTTTGGTTGGGCCGAGTATAGGTTGGGCCACAAAACCCGTCAACAGCGGCCCGGTTTAAGGCGGCGAGAACGCCTTATTGCGGGGAGCGCAGTGAGGTGGCTGCCACCACCGGTCATTGCGAGGAGCGCAGCGACGTGGCAATCCCGGTGCATGTAAGTTCGCCCTTCGGTAACGAGATTGCCGCGCTCCGCTCGCAATGACCGGTTCGCAGCGGGACGGCCAGGCTGCGCTGGCAATGACGGCTGGGGCATTGGTCAGGGGGTCTGACCGCCCAGGGCCAGCAGTTTCCCGTCGGACGTAGGCAAGTAAATCGCGCCGTCGACCACCGCCGGCGCCGCCGACAGCCCGCGGGCGACCAGGTCGTACTCCCAGGCCAGGTTGCCGTTGGCGACGTCAAATGCCATCAGCCGGCTGCCGCTGGTGGCGATGATGAGCAGGTTGGCGGCGGCCACCGGTTCGGCCACCACCTCTGCCATTTCCAGTTGATGGCTCCAGACCTCCCGGCCCGTTGCGCCGTCCAGGGCGGTAATCAGGCCGGTTTCGTTGGTCACCAGCAGGTAGCCGTTGGCGTACACCGGGCTGAACTTGACGCGCCCGCCGGCGGAGCCGACCCACAGACTGCCGACCTGTTGGGGCGCAGTTGACCGCAACCGCCAGGCGAAGAAGTTGACCTGGGCGACGTAGGCGAACCGGCTGAACGGACGGCTGATGGCGTGGGGGTCCACGGCCCAGACCGCGCCGCGATTGGTGACAAAGTAGGCGCGCCCGTCAGCGATGACGGGCCCGCCGGCCACCGGGGTGCCCGTGAAGAATTTGAGCCGGCGTCTGCCCGTGTCCGGGTCGGCGGTGATGAACCGTTCGCCCAGGGAAGTGGCGGCGACCACTTCGCCGTCGGTGGCTACGTGGCTCACCACCCAGCCGTTGGTCCTGGTGGACCAGCGAGGTTCTCCGGTGGCGGCGTCCAGGGCCTCCAGGAGGCTGTTGGAGGATCCGACGTACACGGTTCCGTCTGCCACGGTGGGCGACGCCAGAACGATGTTGCCCAGGTTATGCTCCCACAGCAGCGAGCCGGTCTCCCGGTCCAGCGCCAGGATGCGGTGGTCGCGCGCTCCCAGATAAACCGCCTGATCTGATACCGCCGGAGCGCTGTCCGAAGGGGAACCGATATCGTAGCTCCACAGGGTATCGCCGCTGGCGGTATCGAGGGCGGCGACGATGCCGTCCTGGGTGGTGATGTAAATGACCGCGCCCACCACCGCCGGCGTCGCGGATATTGTGCCCGGGGCGTCCAGCTCCCACAACGGGGTCAGGGGTGGGGCGGGGGCGGCCACTCCGGTGGCCCCGGTGCCCCCCAGGTCGTGCCGTCCGGTGGGCCAGTCCGCCGCGAACCCGGCCAGCTGGGAACTGCCGGTGGCCTGGGGCGGCGGAAAGAGCAATGGCCCGAGCTGCCAGGCTCGGAAGGACAGGAAGGCAAAAAGCCCAATCAACGCCGCCGCTACTACCAGCCAGAGACGGGAGTTTCTGAGCACCCGGCGCCAGGTTGGAACCGGCCGGGAGGTGGTGGCGAGGCGTTGCAAGGGTTAGGGCGTGGAAAGCGCAGGGGACATACCTACGTTCGTCCGCGCAACTTGGGGTCCAGGACGTCCCGAATGGAATCGCCAAAGAGGTTGAACGCCAGCACCGTTACGGTAATGGCCACGCCGGGGAAGACAACCATCCACCAGCGCGGAATGAGACCGGCGGCGACGGTTCCGCCCAGCATGTTGCCCCAGGTGGCGGTGGGCAGGGGCACTCCGACGCCCAGGAATCCCAGGGACGCCTCCAGGATGATTACTGAGCCAAGGTGGGCCGTCGCCAGCACCAGCCAGGGCGCCACGCACTGGGGCGCGATGTGCTGGATCATCACCCGGGTGCTGGAGGCCCCGATGGCCTGGGCTGCATCCACGTAGGCGAATTCCTTGACGCTTAGCGTCACCGACCGCACCACGCGCACCGAAAGCGGGATCCGCGTGATGCCGATGGCGACAATCACGGTCCAAACCCCCGCCCCCATGGCCAGCACCAGAATCATTGCGAGGATCAGCGTTGGGAAAGACATCATCAGTTCCAGGAACCGCTGGCTGTAGATGTCGAACCGGCCTCCGATGTATCCGGTTGCCACGCCCCAGATGGCGCCCAGCAGGTCACCGACCATGACGGCGATCAGGGCGACGAACAGCGAGATTCGGGCACCGTGGATCACCCGGCTGTACAGGTCGCGCCCAATGTCGTCGGTGCCCATCCAGTGGGCGGCGCTGGGCGGTTCGCGCAGGGCCTTGAAGTCGGCTTCCTCGGTGGGGTGGTGGGTGGCAACGACCTCGGCAAAAGTCGCGATTAGTACGATGGCAATGATGGCAACGCCGCTCACGGCGCCCATGGGGTTTTGCCGGCAGAAGTTGACGATTGCCCGAACCCATCCCCCCGAAGAACGTCCTTCTTCCCGGGTCAGGGTTTCGGCGCCGGTTACCTGTTGTGCCACGAGAATGCTCCTGTTGATTTGAGCTGCTTAGCCGTAACGGATACGGGGATCGATCCAGGCGTAGGAGATGTCAACCAACAAATTGGTCAGGACGAAGATGATCCCGTACAGTAACACCAGGTTTTGAATCACGACGTAGTCCCGTTCGAAGAAGGCGGCCACCAGCGTCCGGCCCAGGCCGGGCACTCCGAAGGCCTGCTCCACCGCCACCGAACCGCCGATGAGGAATCCCAACAGCACGCCCGACAGCGTTATCACCGGCATTATGGCGTTACGCAGAGCGTGACGAAGAATCACGATGCGTTCCGCCAGGCCCTTGGCGCGGGCGGTGCGGATGTAGTCCTCGTGGATGGTTTCCAGCAACGCCGAGCGCGCCATGCGGGAGACGTATGCGGCCTGACCCAAGCCCAGCACCAGCGCGGGGCCCCAGATAATCTGGAGGTTTTCCCACGGGTTCTCCCAGATGTTGATGACGCCCAGCGGCGCCTTCCATTCCAAGGTCAGCACCAGGGTCAGCACGATCACGGTGCCCAGCCAGAAGTTGGGAATCGCCAGGAACAGGATGGAGAAGAAGCGGCCGGCGTAGTCCATCGCGGTGTTGCGCTTCATGGCCGCTAATATGCCCACCGGCAAGCCGATCACCCACGACAGGATCACCGAGATGACGGCGATCTCCAGCGTGATGGGCCCCCGGTTGATGATGAGGTCCATAACCGTGTGGGAGCGCCAGAACGACTGACCCAGCTTCAGGGTAACGATGTCCTCAAGCCAGTCCACGTACTGTAGGTAAATTGGCTTGTCGAGGCCCAGGCTGGCGATGATGCGGGCCCGGTCATCCTCGCTGAGCTGTAGCGTGCCTTCCTCGCCGAACATGACGGTCAGCACGTCGCCTGGCAGTATCCGCATCACCAGGAAGATGATGATGGTGAGGCCGATGATCGCCGGTATCGCCAGGAGGATCCGGCGGAGGATGTATTTTTGCATCAGGGCACCTCTTGGTGTTTGGCGACCCGTCAGTGTGCGATTTCAGTGTTGGTCAGTGTTTGATCGTGGGGCAGGCGACGGGTTGCCGCCCACCCTGTTACGTCACGTTGACGAGTTGACCCTCGCTAGCGGCACTCCTCGGCCATCCACACGGTGTCCATGCGGTCCAGGTTGTGCACCAGGGCGCCGTGCTTGCCCTCGATGCCACGCACGCAGGTGCGCCAGGCGGCCAGGGTGCGGTTGTACCAGTACTCCACCGTGGGCGGGTCTTCGTCCAGCACGGCGGCGGCCTGCTGCACCAGCTCGTAGCGCTTGTCGAAGTCGGCTTCGGAGTCGACCTGGTCCATGATGGCGTCGAACTCGGAGTTGCAGTAGTTGGAGTGGTTTTCGCCGCCGCCGCAGCGGTAGAAGCTGTTGAGGTAGGCCGAGGGGTCGATGAAGGGTGAGGCGATACCGCCGACGGTGATGTCGAAGTTGCGGTTGGCCAGCTCCTCGAACCACACGGCAGAGGCGACGGGCCTGATGGTGGACTCGATGCCCAGGATCCGCTTGAACTCCAACTGCGCTACCTGAGTGGCGGCGGTAAAGTGGGCGTTGTTGGGGTCGCGCTGCATGAAGTCGACGTTCTTGATGCCGTCGCCGTAGCCGGCTTCTTCCATGAGGCGCTTGGCCTCGGCCTCGGCGGCGGGTCGGTCGAAGACCATGCGGGCGTCGATTTCTTCCTGGGGCTTCTGGTAGGCCTGGTCCTGGAAGGTCCAGCCGGTGCCGCCCTTGTAGCCGAACAGCCACTCGCTGACCACGTCGTGGACGGCGTTCCGGTCCAGGGCGAGCCACATGGCCTTACGCACCTTGGGGTCGTTCCAGGGCTCGCGGTCAATGTTCATCCACACTGCCAGGTAGGAGTAGGACGAGAAGGGTTGGGCCTCATAGCGCTCGTCGTTCTGGAGGATCTCGAAGGCGGCCGGGTCGACCGTTTGGGCATACTCCACGTTGCCGGCGATGAGCGCGGCGGAGCGGGAGGTGCTGTTGCCCAGCGGGTAAGTCCAAACTTCGTCCAGGTAGGGCAGGCCCTCGTTCCAGTAGTCAGGGAAGCGTTCGTTCTTCCAGACCTCGGCTTCCTGGTGTTCCAGGAAACGGAAAGCGCCGGTGCCGGGGGCGGTCTGGGATGTCTTCAGGTCGTAGCCAACGGACTCCAGGAAATCCTTGGGGAAGATGCCGTGCCATTCGAGGGCAAAGGCGTTGAGTCCGTAGTTCAGCGGCGGGGCCTTCTCAAAGGTGAAGGACACGGTCAGGGGATCGATCACTTCGATGGTGGGACCGAAGGGGTCGTAGAGACCCTTGCGCGCGCTGACCACGCCGCCGGGCGGGTTGATAACCCGTGACCAGGAAGCGGCCACGTCATCGGCGTCCATGATGGAGCCGTCGTGGAACATGACGCCCTCCCGCAGGGGGAAGGTCCACACCGCGCCGTCTTCCGACACGTCCCAGTTGGTGGCGATGTCGGGGATGATGGTCTTGCCGGCGTCCAGAGGGTTGTAGCGCAGCAGGTTGTTCAGCAGCATCATTTGCTTGAAGGAGTTGGAGACGCTGGAAACCTGCATCAGGTCGTAGTGGGCGGGGTCGAAGTAGCCGCCGCGCCGCAGGATGCCGCCAGGTATGGCGTCCGGGTAGGCATCCTTGGTGATGGGGTTGGAAAGTACCTCGCTGGGGAGGGCGGCGGGCGGCGGGGTGGGCGTCGCCGCGTCCTGGGCGACGGCGGCCGGCTCGGGGGTGTCAGCCGGAGCCGCACCGCTGCTGGGGGCGGCGCCGCTACTGGGGGCGGCGGCGGTGGCCGGTTCGGCAGCTCCGGAGTCACCGGAGTCCGTCGTGTCGGGTGCGCTGGTGCTGCGGCAGGCTATCGTCAGTACCAGTGTCAGCGTCAGCAGCACGGCCAGCACCGAGATGGGGGACAGGATGTAACGACGTGGCATAGAGTCTCTCCTCAACGTATCGACCATTGGTCAAATTTGCTCAATTCCGGTGTCTGCCACGTATCCGCCGATGCGTCCGGTCGGAACCGGAATTGCCGATGAACGGTATGAGGTAAGACGATATAACACGCCAAACTGTATGATGTTTACCGATACTATCAACACTCCACCGATTCACGACGTAGTCAGGCGAAGACATAGCAGACGGGATTGTAGGGTTTGCTATTGGGATTGTCAATGTGCTTTATTCCTATTTGCTGGGTCGCTGCCCGCCGGGTGTTTGCGCCCGGCGGGCCAAATTCGTTACTAGCGGCACTCCTCGGCCATCCACACGGTGTCCATGCGGTCCAGGTTGTGCACCAGGGCGCCGTGCTTGCCCTCGATGCCACGCACGCAGGTGCGCCAGGCGGCCAGGGTGCGGTTGTACCAGTACTCCACCGTGGGCGGGTCTTCGTCCAGCACGGCGGCGGCCTGCTGCACCAGCTCGTAGCGCTTGTCGAAGTCGGCTTCGGAGTCGACCTGGTCCATGATGGCGTCGAACTCGGAGTTGCAGTAGTTGGAGTGGTTTTCGCCGGCGCCGCAGCGGTAGAAGCTGTTGAGGTAGGCCGAGGGGTCGATGAAGGGTGAGGCGATACCGCCGACGGTGATGTCGAAGTTGCGGTTGGCCAGCTCCTCGAACCACACGGCAGAGGCGACGGGCCTGATGGTGGACTCGATGCCCAGGATCCGCTTGAACTCCAACTGCGCTACCTGAGTGGCGGCGGTTAGGTGGGCGCTGTTGGGGTCGCGCTGCATGAAGTCGACGTTCTTGATGCCGTCGCCGTAGCCGGCTTCTTCCATGAGGCGCTTGGCCTCGGCCTCGGCGGCGGGTCGGTCGAAGACCATGCGGGCGTCGATTTCTTCCTGGGGCTTCTGGTAGGCCTGGTCCTGGAAGGTCCAGCCGGTGCCGCCCTTGTAGCCGAACAGCCACTCGCTGACCACGTCGTGGACGGCGTTCCGGTCCAGGGCGAGCCACATGGCCTTACGCACCTTGGGGTCGTTCCAGGGCTCGCGGTCAATGTTCATCCACACTGCCAGGTAGGAGTAGGACGAGAAGGGTTGGGCCTCATAGCGCTCGTCGTTCTGGAGGATCTCGAAGGCGGCCGGGTCGACCGTTTGGGCATACTCCACGTTGCCGGCGATGAGCGCGGCGGAGCGGGAGGTGCTGTTGCCCAGCGGGTAAGTCCAAACTTCGTCCAGGTAGGGCAGGCCCTCGTTCCAGTAGTCAGGGAAGCGTTCGTTCTTCCAGACCTCGGCTTCCTGGTGTTCCAGGAAACGGAAAGCGCCGGTGCCGGGGGCGGTCTGGGATGTCTTCAGGTCGTAGCCAACGGACTCCAGGAAATCCTTGGGGAAGATGCCGTGCCATTCGAGGGCAAAGGCGTTGAGTCCGTAGTTCAGCGGCGGGGCCTTCTCAAAGGTGAAGGACACGGTCAGGGGATCGATCACTTCGATGGTGGGACCGAAGGGGTCGTAGAGACCCTTGCGCGCGCTGACCACGCCGCCGGGCGGGTTGATAACCCGTGACCAGGAAGCGGCCACGTCATCGGCGTCCATGATGGAGCCGTCGTGGAACATGACGCCCTCCCGCAGGGGGAAGGTCCACACCGCGCCGTCTTCCGACACGTCCCAGTTGGTGGCGATGTCGGGGATGATGGTCTTGCCGGCGTCCAGAGGGTTGTAGCGCAGCAGGTTGTTCAGCAGCATCATTTGCTTGAAGGAGTTGGAGACGCTGGAAACCTGCATCAGGTCGTAGTGGGCGGGGTCGAAGTAGCCGCCGCGCCGCAGGATGCCGCCAGGTATGGCGTCCGGGTAGGCATCCTTGGTGATGGGGTTGGAAAGTACCTCGCTGGG
Organism: Dehalococcoidia bacterium; assembly: GCA_965220105.1. Classification (GTDB taxonomy): domain Bacteria; phylum Chloroflexota; class Dehalococcoidia; order Lucifugimonadales; family UBA3495; genus Bin87. The sequence goes on from OZ244811.1 coordinate 3,400,968, forward strand.
GAGGGCGGCGGGCGGCGGGGTGGGCGTCGCCGCGTCCTGGGCGACGGCGGCCGGCTCGGGGGTGTCAGCCGGAGCCGCACCGCTGCTGGGGGCGGCTCCGGAAGCAGCTGCGGCTGCTGTGGGCTGGCCTACTTCGGATGGCGTGTCCGCCGGAGCGCCTGCTCCACCGCAGGCCGTTGCGGCCAGCAACGCGATGGACAGCATTAGTACGGGAACGAGTCGGAGGAACGCGACCAGATGCGGGATCATAATATGCTACCTCTATAGTGTGCGCGACGATCCGGGGTGGGTTGCGCGGGTGGGTCCGAGACCGGGACCGGCGATGGACTGTTGGGTTACATGGTCATTACTAGCGGCACTCCTCGTCCATCCACACGGTGTCCATGCGGTCCAGGTTGTGAACCAGGGCGCCGTTCTTGCCTTCGATGCCGTGGACGCAGGTGCGCCAGGCCGCCAGCGTGCGGTTGTACCAGAACTCTACGGTGGGCGGGTCTGCGTCCAGCAGCCGGGCGGCCTGTTGAACCAGCTCGTACCGCTTGTCGAAGTCGGGTTCGGTATCAACCTGATCCATGATGGCGTCGAACGCGGGATTGCAGTAGTTGGAATAGTTCTCGCCGCCCTCGCAGTTGTAGAAGGTGTTCAGGTAGGCCGAAGGGTCGATGAACGGAGCGGCGGTAGCGCCCAGGGTAATGTCGAAGTTACGGTTGGCCATCTCCTCGAACCACACGGCGGAAGCCACCGGGCGGATGGTGGCATCGATGCCCAGAATCCGCTTGAACTCCAGTTGCACGAACTGCGCTCCGGCGGTGTAGAAGGCGCTGGCCGGGTCACGTTGCATCAGGTCAACGTTCTTGATGCCTTCGCCGTAGCCGGCTTCTTCCATCAGCCGCTTGGCCTCGGCTTCGGCGGCCTCTCGGTCGAATACCATTCGGGTATCAATCTCCGCTCGCGGCAGCTGGAAAGCCTGGTCCTGGAAGGTCCACCCGGTGCCGCCCGTATAGCCAAAAACGTACTCGCTGAGCACGGCGTGGATTGCTACCCGGTCAATGGCGAGCCACATGGCCTTGCGTACTTTGGGATCGCTCCACGGCTCTTTGTCGGTATTGAACCAGACGGCTCCGTAGGAATACGATGAAAACGGCTGGGCTTCGTAGCGGTCGTCGTTCTTCAGGATTTCGTAGGCCGCTGGGTCGATGGTCTGAGAGTACTCCACGTTGCCGGCGAGCAATGCAGCGGAACGGGTGGTGCTGTTGCCCAGCGGATAGGTCCATACCTCGTCGAGATAAGGCAAGCCCTCGTTCCAATAATTGGCGAAGCGTTCGTTCTTCCAGACTTCCCCTTCCTGGTGTTCCAGGAACCGGAAGGCGCCGGTGCCCGGGGCGTCAGAGCCCTTCCGCTTCAGGTCATAGTTGTTGGCCTCCAGGAAGGCTTTGGGAAAGACGCCGTGCCACTCCAGGGCAAAGGCGTTGAGCCCGTAGTTCAACGGCGGAGCCTTCTGGAAGGTGAATGACACCGTGAGCGGGTCGATCACCTCCACCGTGGGGCCGAAGGGGTCGTACAGACCCTTGCGGGCGCTGATCACTCCGCTGGGTGGATTTATGACGCGGGACCAGGACGCCGCTACGTCGTCGGCAGTGAGGATGCTGCCATCATGGAACGGCACGCCTTCGCGCAGCGGGAACGTCCAGACGGCTCGGTCTTCCGACACGTCCCAACTGGTGGCCAGGTCCGGAATGATGGTCTTGCCGGCATCGATGGGGTTGTAGCGCAGGATGTTGTTTAGCAGCATCATTTGCTTGAACGAGTTGACTACGCTGGAAACCTGCATCAGGTCATAATGGGCCGGATCGGAATAGCCGCCCCGGCGCAGGATGCCGCCATACTGGGCATCGGCGTAGACGTCCTTGGTAATGGGATTGGCCACCACCTGAGACGGCAGGGCGGCCGGCAGCGGGGTCGGGGTGGCCATGTCAGCCTGCGCTTGGACGGCGGTGGGCGCTGCCGTGGCGGCGGAGGAAGCGGGAGCAGCGCCGGCGCTACTGTCGCTGGCGGAAGTGGCCGGAGCTGTGCCGGCAGCGGTGGTTGGCGGGGCCGCCTCGCCCGCGGGTTCCGGAGCTTCAGCTCCTCCACAGGCGGCGCTCATAACCAGGATGACCCCTAGCGCCGAGGCCAATATTGCGTGAGTGAACGGAAATCGTCGATGCGTCATGGTCGGTCCTCCGTGAGCGGGTGGAATCGCGACTGCGGTCGGTTGAATTGACCCGTGCTTGACGCTATGTCCGTACGACACTTGACGGAGATTTACGATATTAGCAACCAATATTTACATATCAGAGCGTTTTCATTATCAGTAACGATAATTATGGATTGATTCATGCTGATTTCAGTGTGTTTGATACTAAACAGGACTATCGTGATTGTCAATAACCATTATTGCCATAATAGGCCGCGTAAACTATTCCTGGGGCCGCCGTGTGCGGCAGACTGCGGGCCTCAACTGGTGTGCTATACTGCGCCCGGCTCCGAGCCGATACTCGTCCGACGTTGCAGCCGGATATTCCGGTCTGGCAACTACCCGATGAGGTGCGTTTTGGTCGCTTCCCTGGTCGCTACGCCCAACCCATTTCGCGGGGTGGTGGTCAATTCCGCCGAACTTCCCGCCGATCCCGACGATTTTGCCGCCCGACTGGACGCGTCGATCTCCGAATGGCTCGATGCCGGATACGAGGTGGCCTGGGTGGACATTCCCATCGCGCTGGCGTCCCACGTCCCCATCTGCACCGAACGCGGGTTCATGTATCACCACGCCGGCAGGGACTACATCACCGCGACGCTGTCGCTGATTCAGGGTTCCTACATCCCCAACTATGCCACCCATTACGTGGGCGCCGGCGGCGTGGTGGTCAACGATCGGGAGGAGCTGCTGGTGGTGTGCGAGCGTTACCGTATCGACAACCGGCCGCCCTTCTACAAGCTGCCCGGCGGAGCATTGGACCCCGGCGAAAACATCGTCGATTCCATTGTGCGCGAGGTACAGGAGGAAACCGGCGTCGAGGCCGAGTTCGAGGCGCTGACCTGTTTCCGCCACTGGCACGGCTACCGCTACGGCAAGTCCGACATTTACTTCGTGTGCCGCCTGCGGGCCATTACCACCGATATCCGGATGGGCGAGAAAGAGATTGAGGAATGCCTCTGGATGCCCGTCCAGCAGTTTATGACCAACGACGACATCAGCCCGTTCAACAAGGGCATCGTGCAATCGGCGCTGGAAAGCGACGGCATCGTGCCGGCGCCCATGCCCGGGATGCCCGGGGACCCCACGCGTGAGTATTTCATGCCCGGCTTCATGCGACGCTGAACCCTTCGGCGTCGCCCGCAAGACCCGTCAAACCAGCCACCAGAAGATTTGCCAGCCGCCGCTTTCCCCTCCGGAGGAACCACATGACTACCACTGAACAATCGAGCAAATACCGCGTGATCGGCACCCGCCCGGTGCGCCATGACGGTGTGGACAAGGTTACCGGCGCCGCCCGTTACGGCGCGGACATCAACCTGCCCGGGATGCTGCACGCCAAGGTGCTGCGGAGTCCCTACTCCCACGCCCGCATCCGCGGCATCGACACCAGCAAAGCCGAGGCCATGCCCGGCGTCGTGGCGGTGACTACTTCGGCGGATTTCCCCATCGTGCAGGACCGCATGCTGGACTTCGCCGAGGTGCAGGGCAACGCCCGCATGATTGCGGAAAACATGCTGGCCAAGGACAAGGCCCTTTACGTCGGCCACGCCATCGCCGCCGTGTGTGCCGTGAGCCAGCACGTGGCCGAAGAGGCGCTGAGCCTGGTGGAAGTCGACTATGAGGTACTGCCCACGGTGCTCACCTGGCGCGAGGCTATGGCAGACAACGCTACGCTGCTCCACGACGACATGACGACGTACTTCCGGGTCGAACGCTTCGCCCGCGGAGACGACACCGGCATCAAGAGCAACGTGGCCGGACATATTCAGCACAAGGTTGGCGACGTGGAGCAGGGCTTCGCCGAATCCGACATCGTGATCGAGCGGGAGTTTGAGACCCAGACGGTGCACCAGGGCTACATCGAGCCCCACGTCTCCACGGCCATGTGGTCGGCGGACGGGCGGGTCACCGTGTGGACCAGCACGCAGGGACTGTTCAACATCCGCGCCCAGACGGCGGCCATCCTGAGCATCCCCGAATCCCAGGTTAAGGTGGTGCCCATGGAAATCGGCGGCGGGTTCGGCGCCAAGGCCATCGCCTACCTGGACCCGGTGGCTGCGGTGCTTTCGAAGAAGACGGGCCGGCCGGTCAAGATATCCATGGACCGCAAAGAGGTATTCGAGGGCAGCGGCCCCACCTCGGCCACCTTCATGCGCTGCAAGATGGGCGTGAAGAACGACGGCACCATGGTGGCGGGTGAGCTCTACATGATCTACGAAGCCGGCGCCTACCCCGGCTCGCCGGTGGGCGGCGGCGCTTTGACCGGTTTCGGCCCCTACAAGATGGACCACATGCAGGTCGACGGCCTGGACGTGGTGTGCAATAAGCAGAAGGTGCAGGCCTATCGGGCTCCCGGCCAGCCCCAGGCGGCCTTTGCCGTCGAGCCCGTGGTGGACGAGCTGGCCGACCTGCTGGGCATGGACCCCATGGAGTTACGCCTCAAGAATGCGGTGCAAGAAGGCGACCGCATGCCCAACGGCGTGCCCCACCGCGTGTTCGGCTGCCGCGAGATGGAAGAGGCTATGATCAACTGCGACCACAACCAGACGCCGTTGACCGGACCCAACCAGGGCCGCGGCGTTGCGGTCGGGTTCCGCTGGCAGGCCGGTCAGGCGTCGTCCGCCACCATCAACGTCAACGCCGACGGCACGCTGAACCTGATCACCGGCTCGGTGGACATCGGCGGGACGCGCACGGCGGTGGCCATGCAGGTGGCCGAGACGCTGGGCATCGGCGTGGACGAGATCGCGCCCACCGTCGTGGATACCGATACGGTGGGCTGGACGGCTACCACCGGCGGCAGTCGTATCGCCTTCGACACCGGCCTGGCCGCCATCTCCGCCTCCGAGGATCTGCGCGACCAGATGGCCGCGCGGTGCGCCATGGTGTGGGAGGTGGAACCCGACCAGGTCCAGTTCGCCGACGGCGCGTTCACCTGCACCAGCAACGAAGAACGCATGACCATCGCCGACGTTGCCAACCGCATGATGCGTACCGGCGGCCCGCTGACGGCGTCGGCCTCGGCAACTTCCACCGGCGTCGGACCGGTGTTCGCCGGCAACATCATCGACGTTCAAGTCGATCCGGAGACGGGCAAGGTGGACATCCTGCGCTGTACCGCGTTCATCGACGCCGGCACCGCGGTCCATCCCAGCTACGTGGAAGGCCAGATGCAGGGCGGCACGGTGCAGGGGCTGGGCTGGGCGTTGTCCGAGGATTACAACTACGCCGAGGATGGCCGGATGCTCAACTCCAGCTTCCTGGACTACCGGATGCCCACGGCGCTGGACCTGCCGATGATCGACACGGTGGTGGTGGAAGTCCCGAACCCACGGCACCCCTACGGACTGCGCGGGGTCGGCGAAGCGCCCATCATTCCGCCGCTGGCCGCGCTCCACAACGCCATCTACCACGCCACGGGCGTGCGGGTGAACAGGCTCCCGCTGTCGCCCACCAACCTGCTGGAAGCGCTGGAGGAAGCCGGCAAGTAGCGTCCTGGCAACCGGTCCCCCAACGGCGGGGCTGGCACAGTAGACTTTGGGGGCGGGTTTCTTCCCGCCCCTGCTTTCGGTCAAACGAGGTTGGCCAGGCGGAGCATGTCTGTAGAGAACCAGAGACCACAACTGATAGTAGGGCTGGGAAACCCGGGCGACCGGTACCGGGATACGCGCCACAACGTGGGGTTTGCCTGCGTGGATTTGCTGTCCCAGCGATGGGGTATTCCGGTAAACGACCGGCGCCGGACCACGGCATTGGGTCAGGGTTACCGGGCAGGTCAACCCGTGGTGTTGGCCAAACCGCGCACCTTCATGAATCTGTCCGGCGACTCGGTGGCGTATTTGATGGCGAGATTCGGAGCGCGTCCGTCGGAGTTGATCATCGTTTACGACGAGATGGCGTTGCCCCTGGGCAGGATCAGGTTGCGGGCGCAGGGTTCGGACGCCGGACACAACGGCATCAAGGACATTATACGGGCGGTGCGTACGGTGCAATTTCCCCGCCTGCGTATCGGCATCGGGCCTCCCGAGGGCGGCGCTGGCAGCGTCAACCACGTCCTGGGGCGTTTCCCCGCCGAGGAACAGGACGCCGCCGCATCCAGCATCGCACGCGCCGCCGACGCTGTGGAATGCCTGCTGTCCGACGGGATCAACATCGCCATGAACCGGTACAACACCGATCCCCAACCAGCCGACCCGAATAGTTCGGCAGCTGGCGGTTCGGAAACGACTGGCCAGGAGCAGAATCCCCGGTAATGAGGAGTGGTCCGGTGACCCGGTGGCTGGTCCCGCTGGTCGTATTGGCGGCATCGTGGGCGCTGGCGCCGGCGTGCACTACGGATGAAGGGCCGGACGACCTGCGGGTCGGGCCGGCGTCGGCCACCGTAGCCGCAGCGGTACGGGCGGCATCGACGCCGTCCCCGGCCGGCGCGCCGTCCGCCGTCAGCGCTGCTGGTACCCCAATGTCCCGGGCGGAGCAGGGGACACAGTTAGCGCCGCTGAAACCGATGACGGCGGCGCATTTCCCCGTGCCGCCCGACCGTGATCTGGTGGAATTGGCGCGGCAACTGCGCTGGAAAGGCGCGCTGCCGGATCCGCCGCCCAGCCAGTTCAGCGAGTCCGAGTTGGCGGCTGGCGCCGAGGCCGATTTCTGGGTGGCCAACCTGGCCGACCGGGAGATGTCTCGCCGCCAGTTCCGCCTGGCGCTGGTCTCCGACCACGCGTACTGGTGGGTCGAGGACGACTCCGAAGTCGCCCGCGAAGCGCTGCAACGAGTCGCTGCCGCTGCCGAAATCCGGGTATTTCCACGGGTTTCGGCAGCATTCGCTTCGGCGGATGCCCCGTCGGACTGGACGCCAGCGCGGGTGCACATCATCAACGGGGACATACCCGGCGTCGGCGGTTACGTTTCCGGTTCCGACGCCTATCCTTCCACCGTGGCACGCTACAGTAACGCCATCAACGCCGTCTATATAAACACCGACGCCATCGAACTGGAATCCGTCGGTTACCTGGCGACGCTGGCTCACGAATTGCAGCACGTGATCCACGGGCAGGTGGATGCATCGGAATCCAGCTGGCTCAACGAGGGATTGTCGGAACTGGCGGTGACCGAGGCGGGCTACGAAACACACAGCTTGTATGGCTACGCGCGGCATCCGGCAACATCGGTGGTCAACTGGCCGGCGGACCTGGATGGCGGCAACGTGGGGCTGAACTACGGCGCGGCGTCGCTATTCGCCCACTACCTGCGGGAGCACTATGCCTCGGGCGACGATTTGGCCGCCCTCGTGGCCGAGCCGGCGGATGGGATCGCCGGCGTGGATGCGTTCCTGCAAGCCCGGGGGGCCACCACCTCGGACGGAGGGCCGGCCAGCTTCGCCAGCGTGTTCGCCGACTGGATGGTTGCCAACTGGCTTGACCAGGAGGGCGGGCGGCGCGGGTATCATGATCTTGACATCAAGGCGTCGTCCAATCGCAGCCGTCGGGTCGGCGACGAGGCGCGCGTTGTCGCGCTTGACCAGTTTGGGGTCGACTATGTGACCCTGCGCGGCGTGAACGACTCCGTAGTGGTGCACTTCGAGGGTGAAGCCACTACCCCGCTTCTGCCCGCCATGATTCCCGGCGACTCGTGCTGGTGGAGCAATCGGGGAGATAACATATCCTCGACGCTGACCAGAGCCGTGTCGGTGCCATTTGCGGGTGACGGCAGTGGCCCGCCCGAGCTGTCCTTCCTGCGTTGGCACGAGCTGGAGGAGGACTGGGACTACGTATACGTCGAGGTATCCGCCGATGGCGGGGATACCTGGGACGTGCTGGCGGCGGAGGGCGCCACCGACGCAAACCCGATGGGCAACAACTATGGGTACGGTTACACGGGTTCCGCGGGTTGGCAATGGTCGGGTGCGTCACTGGGGGATTACGCCGGACGCGAGGCCCTAGTGCGGTTTCACTACGTGACCGACGACGCCATCCACGGGCCGGGCTTCTGTGTGAGAGACATGCGGCTGTCCGGCTCGGACGAAAATTTGGCTGGTGGCTGGTATCCAGAAGGGTTCGTGCTGGTCAACAACCTGGTGCGGCAGGATTGGATCGTCTGGATCATTGCCGACGGGGATGCGCCGACGGCCACCCGGATGACGCTGGATTACAACCCTCAAACGGATACGCTGGAGGGTTGGGTGCGAGTGGAATTAAATGACGGTGTATCGGTGGTTGTTGCGGTCGCGCCGTTAGCGCCGGCTACCACCGAGCCCGGTCACTACCGTCTGTGGGCGACGGAGTGAGGAAACCTCCCTCACCCTAACCCTCTCCCACGGGGAGAGGGAATTGGTGGCCGGGCCCAGGCAGGCCCGTCTCCCCCGGAGACCTTTGAATGTGTTGTCATTGCGAGGAGCGATAGTGACGTGGAAATCCCGTTCCCGTACCGGCAATCGTAGCTTCGGCATCGAGATTGCCACGCTACGCTCGCAATGACAATTTTCGCAAGGGTCTTCCCCGGGGAGAGGGGTTGGGGTGAGGTACGCGTCGCTACGCAGCCACCGCATCTAGCAGCGCCTCAGCGAATTCCAGCAGGCCACCGGCGCGGTTGCAGGCGAAGCACCGCCAACGGACGTGGTTCAGAAACACTTGCAGGGACTCGTCGACCGTGCATAGTGGGCATCTCCCAACCAGTTTGTGCCGGTGCAGGGATGAGGCGCCCGGCGTGGTTAGTTCGACGAAACTGGCGACGAGTTGGAGGAGGCGACCCCGGCGCACGCCGCCCATTGGGTCCTGGCCCATCCCGCGGCAGTCGCGCCACCGCAGCTCGGCTTGCAGGTCGGTCAGGAGCCGAGCCGGCCAATTGGATTCGGCGTCGATGCCTTCCGCATCTGGATGAAACCCGGCGGAGATCAGGGTTGATTCCAGGAGGTTGTCCGGCCCGCGACTGAACAGATACAGCGCTGCGGTCAGTGTGTAGAGCGTGGGTTCGGCGACCACGGGCAGGCTGGCGAGCATCGCGCCCCCGGATTCCCGGGCCAGCCGTACCAGGAAGTCCCGCAACTCTGCAGCGGTGTGGGGAGCGTAAGCAACGGCCGGGTACGGGGTTTGGAGCAAAGGGCCGCGCTGGGAGTCCAGCGTGGCGCTATCTGGCGCAGGTTCGGTGGTGGAGGTTAGGGAATGACAGGCCATCAGGCCGGCATATTCGGAAAAGGTTGCTGATTCCATGGCACCCCGGGTGCGGACGTGTCGATGTGTCGTATCTGCCGATGGACGCATCCATCCAGTTCACGTTATCCGGGCGCGATACGAGGGCGCAACCGCCTGGTGTCAGCGGCTGGCCTCGTCCGTCAACCAGGCGTGGACGTGGGACAGGGATGTCAAATCTCCGGAGAATACGGACCGGGCCAGCCGGCGTACCCGTTCCCGGGCAGCGTCGGTGTCGATGTATTCCGCCGGTGATTTGCCGTCGACCCGGGCCAGCAGCAGCACGCCCAGCTGCCGCATGATGTCTGCCTCCAACTCATCGCGTGAGTCGGTGGTTGCAGCGGAGGCTACGACGTAACCATCCCAGAAGGCACGGGCGGCGGTGTTGTATCGCGCCGCCAGCTCCGGGCGATGTATTGCCTTCAGGGCCAGGTGGTTCAGCATGAAGGCCAGGTCGAATACTGGGTTGCCCAGGTGCACCACCTCGAAATCCAGCAGGAACACGTGGGCGGATTCGCCGGCGCCGGCGACAATAACATTCTTGGGCTAGGCTTTACGCAATTCAAGCGGCGTAGGCAAGGGAATCTACAAGTCGGTGGTACAGTGCGACCGGGAGTTCCTGAATGTCGGGGTCAGCGACCGACAGTGAGAAACCTTCCGACGCCAGCCACAGGTGGCGACGCGCCAGGGCGATGGCATCCACGAAGGTCGGCGACGGTTTGTCGTACCAAGCGGCCTTGCGCTGGGTCATGGGGCGCCGTTTCTGCAACGCGTGGGCGGCCAGGGTGGTCCAGGAGAAGAGTCCCAGTAGGGCGGGCGTGGTGCGGGCGATGGCGAGATCGGACCACTGGCGTTGTGTCTCCACACCCAGATGGGTTCGTACCTCGTGGAAGGTGACCTCCAGTTGCCAGCGCAGTACAAACCATTCCAGGATCTGGGTCGGGTCCGCCGCCGGGTCGGTACAGAGCAGGGCCTGAGTGGCGAAGGAGCCCTGGGGGTCTCGGATCAGCACCCAGCGAATGAGGACGGGGGGCTTGCCGGAGCGGTACCAGACCGCCGTCTGGGAGGTGAGTTCCACGGCGCGGGTGATGCCGTCGTACCAGGCCACCTCGGCGCTGGCCCAAGTTACATCCGTCTGCGCAAGGAAAACTTTCAGCGGCGGCCGCCGCGGGCCCTTCAATGGCGGGCGACCGTTCTGGCCAGGTTGACGGGGTGGCGCTGGCGCATACAGGGCGGCGTCCAGACGCAATCTGGCGATCAGGGTAACGGGTTCACGGAGGGACTGGCAGCAGTGGAGCAAATCCAGCACGGCATAGCTGTTGTCGCCCACCAGCGCCAGGGGTCGGTGGGGCAGCCAGCGGCGCAGTTGCATGACCATCTGGCGGGCCCAGTCGGTGAGCTTCTTGTGCTGGCGTCCCTGCTGTTGGTAGTAACGGGTCGAAGGCGCCAGCACCGTGAGCGCCGGCAAGGCCCAATGGCGTCCGGCCCATGGCACGTGGCCCAGCCACATCAGGGAGATCCAGCGCAAACCGCTGGCCTTGACCACCTGAGACCGGCTGGAACGCACCGGGTCGCGGTAGATGGCCCGCGCCCTGATCTTGGCGCCGCGACGCCGTTCCAGGGTCTCGTCGATGCCGAAGATCAGTGGGCCGTCGCCACCATCCAGGTGCTGGAGCAACAGCGCCAGCAGGATGCGCGCTGCCTGGCGGGACGACCACACCGCCCGATTGAGCACCTCGTGGTAGCGGGCGTAGTCGCGCTGGTCGCTGCGGCCCATGACGCGCAGTGCCGCCGCCACGGTGCGTTGGCCCGGGGTCAGGATCGCGCCGACCAGCAGCAGTTGGGCTTTCCGCCAGGTTGGGCTCGTAAACAGCGTTGCGAAGGGAACGAGAACGGCTACAATGGCATCGGGCAGGGTGAGCATGGCTGGGCCTTTCCGTTGAAAGTGGGGTCAGGCCAGCTTACCCTGTCTTTATACTTTTTCTAAATTATGCGTAAAGCCTAGCTTGGGGCTGTAGTCGCCGTGCACCATGACCAGGTGCCGGTTGAGCATCCGTTGGGCTTCCCCTTCGATGAGGTCGGCCAGGTCGGCATGGATGGCCGCGGTGGCGCGATGATAGGGGTCGATGCGAAGCTGGACGAAGCAATCCTGGTTGGCGAAGGGTTGCAGCAACTCGGGGATTTGGCCGTGGTCGATGCGGGTGGCCCGGTGGATTTCTCCGAGGAGCCGGCCGACCTCGCCGGCGACGGCGGCGTCGATCTGGCCGGAGAGCAGGGCCTCTTTCCAATTAACGCCGTCTTCCGGCGCCGCGGTCATCACGTAGAGGTAATCCTGCTCATCGGCGTAGATGACTCGCGGTATGGCGCCGGGCGGCAGGACGTTGGCCAGGTATTGAATGCTGGCCCATTCCCGGTGGATACGGCGTCGGTCAGCGAACCAGTCCTGGGCAACGCGCAGCTGGGGCAGGGACTGTTTAATGACCAACGCTCCGTCAGTGTCGCCGGACGTCGAAACGCGGATGACGATGTTGGAAACGCCGCCGCCCAGCAGAGTGGCCGTCGCACGCCCGGCCTCTCGGGCAGCGATGACGCCGCGGCTTACCAGGTAGGGAACGGCGTTATCTACGGTGAGGGAAAAGGGCATCTGCCGGGGATGGAAAGGTAGCGTCGCCGGGGTCTGGCTTGGTCACCATCAATAATGGCCGGGGTCACGCAAATTGTCCCAGCTGGCGGCGCTCACCTGGGCGTCGGGGCGTCGCCGTTTCCCAGTCGGGCGAGACGCTCGGTGACGATGGCCAATTCCGCGCGAGCCGCCTGGAGCTGAGCCTCGGACTCCCGGGCTCGGGCATCGAAGGCCCGGATCTGTTCCTGGAATTCCCGGATCTGGGCATCCGAGGCGCGGATCTGTTCCTGGAAGCGCCGGGCCTGCTGCTCGGCTTCCAGACGCGCCGCGTTGTCCAACTGGGACCGTCTTGCGAAAATGATACTTGACAGCACGGTTGTCAATCCTGACCGGCGGCGCTCACCTGGCCGTCGGGGCGTCGCCGTTTTCCAGTCGGGCGAGGCGCTCGGTGACGATGGCCAATTCCGCGCGAGCCGCCTGGAGCTGCGCTGCAGATTCCCGGGCCTGTTCCTGGTAGTCCCGGATCTGCTCTTGGAAGCGCCGGGCCTGCTGCTCGGCTTCCAGACGCGCCGCGTTGTCCAACTGGGACCGTCTTGCGAAAATGATACTGGACAGCACGATTGCCGCACCTCCCGAAATCGTGATAGTCGGGTTGACTATCTGGAACACGCGCAGCCAATTCCCAAAACTGGATTCCGCTGCCGTATCCAAGACTGGTATCAAAGAGTATACCCCGGTGGTTATACCCACTGCCACTGCTTGTAGCATGACGAACTCCAGGATCACCAGCACCGTGGCTGCCAGGTGGGAGACTAACAGCGCTCCCCACGGTGATGGGTCGACCCGGGTGGTCGCAGCGTCCGGGTTGGCGTCGGGATCCGGCGGTTGCATGTTCCTAGACTTTGGCGGCAACCTGCGTGGCAAAGTCCTCCAGGTGTCCCAGGGATTCTTCCAGGTTGCCGCCGGCGGTAATCCAGGCCAGGTCCAGCACCATGTGGCTCACGCCCATGTCCTCGTACTGGTGGATGTCGCCGGCAATCTGCTCGCTGTTTCCGGTGAAGGGGATGCGATCGCTGCTGGTGTCGGTGCCCGTCATGCGGTAGTCATTGGTGCGGTAGATGATCTGGATTTCGTCCGGGTTGCGGCCGGCGCGTTCGGCGGTGCTCCTCAGCCGGCCGATGCTGGCCTGCAGGGCCTCCGGGGTTCCCACCGGGAAGGCCGGGTTGTTACCGATGGGGTACCAACCGTCGCACAGCGTGGCGGCCCGGCGGATGGCGGGCCGGCTCTCGCCGCCCACCCACAGGGGCGGATGGGGTTTCTGCACCGGTTTGGGCTGGAAGTGAATGTCGGAGAAGCTGACGTACTTGCCCTCGAAGGTGGGGTTGTCTGACGTCCAAAGTTCCTTGAATGCCCGGATGTATTCGTCGGTGACGGCGCCGCGCTCGTCGAAGGGTTCGCAGCCGATGGCATCGAACTCCTCGCGCATCCAGCCCACGCCCACGCCGATGATGAGTCGCCCGCCGGATAGATAGTCCAGCGTGGCCAGGGCCTTGGCGGCGACCAACGGGTTGCGGTGGGGGACGATGAGCACCGACGTGGCCAGGCGGATTTTCTCGGTGCAGCCGGCCAGGTAGGCCAGCGTGGTGATTTGCTCCATGGCCTGGGGGTTGGACGCGCCCGGGAACTCGCCGTTGGGAGTGTAGGGATAGTCCGATTGGATGCTTTTTGGCACCAGGATGTGGTCGCCCAGAGATATGGAGTCGAAACCGAGCGCCTCGCCGCGCTGAGCGAGGGCGACCATGCTGTCGGGGATGCCGAGGGGGCCGCGACCGGGGATGGTGAATCCATACTGCATTTTGAAACTCCTTCAGGTGGCCAATGGGCAAAATTCTATCAGTGGAAAAAGTTCTATCAGTGGAAAAGAATGCCGCCGTTGACGTTGTAGGACTGTCCGGTAATCAGCCCGGAATCCGGGCCGGCCAGGAATGACACCAGGTTGGCCACGTCCTCGGCCTCAGCGATGCGACCCAGCGGGGTACGCTCCGCCGACGCCGACACGACCTGGGCGCGAAATTCCTCCTGGGTCAATCCGCGCTGGGCGGCCTGATCCCGTTCCCAATAGCTCATGCGGTCGGTATTGATGGGCCCCGGACAGACGGCGTTGACCGTGATGCCGTGGGAAGCCAGGTCCAGGGCCGATGCCTGGGTCAGGCCGATGACGGCGAACTTGCTGGCCGAATAGGCGGCGCCGTCAGCGCTGGCCTGCTTGCCGGCGTTGCTGGCGATGTTGACGATGCGGCCCCCATTGCCCAGGCGAACCATCTCGCGCCCGGCGAACTTGGTGCACAGGAATACGGCGGTGGTGTTGATGTCGAGGAAGTGATGCCACACGTCCTCTTCCAGCTCGGTTACCGGCACCTTGTCCCGACCGATGACGGCCCGGGCGTTGTTCACCAGGATGTCCAGACGTCCGTAGTGGTCGACCGTCTGGGCCACCAGGTTTTCGATCTGCTGACTCTCGGACAGGTCGGCGTAAAGGGGCAGCGCCTGGCGTCCCAGATTACGCACCTCGTCGGCCACGCTGTCGATGGAGTTCCACTCGGCGCGCACCTCACCCGGGGGGAGGTCGTCGGCGGGCCGGCGCACGTCGGTGATGGCGACGTCGGCGCCCTGGGCGGCCAGCTTGAGGGCGGTGGCACGACCCACGCCGCGCATACCGCCGGCGCCGGTGATGAGGGCAACTTTGCCTTGCATGGTCATGTTTGGTTCTCCTCGTCGGTAGGTGGGTGCTCCGGAGTCTGAATGACGATGCTGTGGTTGGCGATGGCGTGGATTATATGTGGACCCGCTACATGGACGGGAACCACGTCCACCATGATGGGCAGGTCGGATTCTTCAAAGGCGTCTCGAAGGTCTACGAGGGTGGCGTCATCGAGGGGTTCTTCCCCACAGACGGCCAGGTCCAGATCGGAGAATGGCCTGGGTTGACCAACCACCCGGGACCCGAAAGCCCGTACCTCCCGATTGGGGATGTGCCGACGGGGGATGTCCTGCACCATCACCAGCCAGCGGGGCCGGATCTCCAGGTTGGGGATGACGTTTTGGTCTGGGTGGTTCATAAGTCAATGGCAGTTTGGCCCTGCAACCGAATGAGCAACGCCCGGGCGTGGCGGGAGAAATCTGGAATCGAGGCCGCGACGCCGGCAGCTACCGGTTCGTTGTAGTCGTGGGAAGTGCTTTGACGGGAATTGGTGAACCGAATCCAGGCCTCCGGATCGTCGATCAGCCCAACATCGGCGCTAAAGCTAATGGTCGTGCGATACCCAAATTGCCCTGCATTGGGTTGAGCGCCCCGGCGTAAGCGAACTCTCAAACTTCCGACGGCCATTTCATAGGAGAATTCAAACCTTTTAATCAAGCCGTCGCGCACTACTGAATTACCGGGGTCAAGGCTGAAAACCTCCAACGCTTCATCCAGCCGGTCCAGGGCCATGGCGAACAACCCCACCTCGTCGGCGGGCGGAGTAAAGGCCCGGTCGGGGTTCGTCATTCCCGCGCCGCTGCCACCATGCTGAACGGCTCGCGGGCGAAGATACGGCGCACCAGGGGCTCGAAGAACTCCAGGGGCCGGGATTCGTAGGCTGGATCGAAGGACGGCTGATCCCAGCGGTGGCAGAAGTCCACTGCGTCCTGGTACCAGGGGTGGTCCAGGTAGCGGTCGCGGGCGTTGCGGTCGCCGCCGGTGTGGTGGGCGTAGTAGTAACTCTGGAACAGACCGTGCTGTCGGACGATCCAATAGACGCGCTCGCTGACGTAAGGTCTGAGCACGGCGGCGGCCATCTCGCTGTGGTTGTGAGGGGAGAGCAGGTCGCCGATGTCGTGGAGCAGGGCGGCCACCACCATCTCCTCGTCGGCGCCGTCCCGATGGGCTCGCGTGGCGCATTGCAGAGAGTGTTCCAGTCGGTCTACCTGATAGCCGGCCAGGGAGCCGGCCAGCCCGCGCAGTTGCTCCAGCACCCGGTCGGCGGCGCCGGCGGCGAAATCCGCCTCCAGTCGTTCCAGCAGTTCGTAGTCTTCACGTGTCCCGGCGGCCATGCTGGTAAATGAAACTGTGGCAGTCGTATTAGAGGTTAGGCGGCTGTGGTCGCTCATGCGGGTCCCCCATGATGCAGGTGCCCATCGGTCGGGTTTTCATCGTGTAGTATGTAGTCGGATTGTACCACCGCGGCATTCATCGACGACACGGCGGAGGTGTCACGCTATGGCTCACCAGAAACGACTCGACGGGCGGGTGGCGCTGATTACCGGAGGCGGCCGGGGCATCGGGCGGGCCATCGCCATAGCCTACGCTGCCGAGGGAGCCCGGTTGACCCTGTCGGCCCGCACCGACGCCGAATTGCAGGACACGGCCAACGCCATTACCCAGCGGTTTGGCGCCGAGGTGCTGACTGTCATCGCCGACGTCACGGACCGGGCCCAGGTGGACAACGCCGTGGCGCGCACCCTGGAGCGGTACGGGGTTATCGACGTAATGGTCAACAACGCCGGCAACATCGGCCCGGTGGGTCGCCTGTGGGACAACGACCCCGACGACTGGGCGCGCACCATCTCCGTACACCTGCTGGGGGTCTACTACGGTTGCCGGGCGGTGATACCGGCGATGCTGGAGCGAGACAGCGGTCGCATCGTTAACATGTCGGGCGTGGGCGGCCCCAACATGACGGCCTACGACGTCGCCAAGGTGTCCATCGTCAATCTCACGGAAAACCTGGCGCTGGAACTGGCCGACACCCCCATCACGGTGAACGCCATCAGCCCCGGATCGATACATACCAGGATGTGGGAAGAGACCCGCGACCTGGCCTTTGAGATTGGCGACATGGCGACGTATGAACGGGGCGTGCAGGTAACCTCTGGCGAGGGCGCCTCCATCGAGCGGGCCGCCGAGCTCGCGGTTTTCCTGGGCAGCGACGCCTGCGGAACGCTTTCGGGAAGGCTGATCCGTGCCTTCGCCGACCGGTTCGAGGACTTCCCGGACAACGTTGACGCCATTATGGAGTCAGATGCGTATACGTTGCGGCGCGTCGACCCGGCCAATCCGTTCCCCACGTCCCAGGCCTACCCGGATTTACCAATACAGTAGCCGTAGATGACAGCCCCACCCTACTCCCCCTCTCCCTCGATGGGAGAGGGTTGGGGTGAGGGTGAAAAACTTTCCCCAAAGTCCTCTCTGCCTCATCCGGAATGGGATACTTCAAAGGCGATGCGCGAGGTGTTCGTCAGTCGGCCGGCGTGGCAACCATCGACGCGCTGGGGCGGGACGGGGGACGGGCGAGCAGCAGGGCGGCAGCGGTAAGCGCACCCAACACCGCGTAGATAATGAACGCGTAGCTGTAGGAACCGGCGAACTGGAACACCAGCCCGGACGCAACGGCTCCGATGGCCTGACCCAACGAGGTGAAGGGTTCGGTCACGCCGCGGATGGCGCCCAGCGACTGGCGCCCGAAGAAGTCGGCATAGGCCACCGCCGGCACGACCAGGATCCCGGCGACGGCCAGGCCAAAGAGTCCGGCGGCGATGAAGGCCAGCAGCGCGGTGTTAGCCACGACGAACAGGCCCGAGGCAACCGCCATCACCAGCGCCACCATGGCGTAGGTGTAGGACACCCGCACGTTCTCAAGCACCCGCCCCCACAGAAGGCTGCCCAGCCCGGCGCCGGCGGCGTTGACCACGATGCTCAGCTGGGACAGAGTCAGGTTGATGCCCCGGGAGTGCAGCAGGTCGGCCTGATATACGTTGGTGCCGGATTGCAGCAGGAACAGGAAACCGGTGCCGACGGCCAAAATCCACAACACCGGCGTCCGCATCGCCTGACGGGTCGTCCATTGCTCCTCGCCCGAAGCCGGCGCGGCGGTGGCGACGACGGCCGGACCGCCCGGGGCTGCCGGGTCGACCTCGGCGGGCGGGTCGCCATCCGGGAGCAGGCCCACATCCTCGGGGCGTTGGGCCACCAGCAACGCCGCCGGCGCCAGCGCGATGGCGTAAACCATGAGGCCCAGGACGATCCACGCGGTTTGCCAGCCGTAGGCGAAGCTTACCCAGGTGGCGACCAGCGGGAATACCGCCATGCCGCCCGAGTGGGAGAAGAACAGCAAACCGGTGGCTCGCCCGCGCTGCCGCACGAACCAGCGCCCGACGACGGTGGCGGCGCCCACGTTGAGCGGGCTGCTAAACATGATGCGGCCCACGGCCATCGCCGAGTAAAACAGCGCGATGTGTACGTCCAGCCAGGCCAGCGCGATGGTGCTGAGGCCGATGATGATGAGTCCCAGCACGAGCACTGTCCGGGTGCCGAAACGGTCGATGGACCAGCCGACCGGCGGTGATGCTCCGGTAGCCAGCAGTCCGCCCACGGCTGCCGCTCCGCCCACCAGGGCGCGGCTCCAGCCTGTCTCCGCGACGATGAGTGGCACGAAGACGGCAAAGGTCAGGCTGCCGGCGGCGTTGCGGACGAACATGCTGCTGCCGGCTGCGCCCAGCACTACCCAGCCGTAGTAGAACGGAGTGCGGCTGGATATGTAAGCGATCAGCAGGTGCATGTCAGACCCTCGACTCCAGTTCACGCAAAGCCGCGAGAGTGTCATCGCGGAATCTGCTCCAGGAAGGCACCTGTTCCAGTGGGCCGCCAACGCGGAGATTTTCGAGCAACTGGCGGCGAAGTTCGGGCAACGATCGATTAAATTCCCTGGATTTCCGATTTCCTGACACCGCCGCCGCTCGCGTCAACGCTTCCTCGAGGACCGCCTTGGGGTCACGGATTCCTTCAACGAGATTGGGTGATGGCAAACCAGGAGGCTCGGTGCCGGTGGGCCTGCCGGCTACTCTTCGGATGGCTGACTCGTCCAGCAAGAGCCACGCTTCCGTTTCTTGCACCGGGATAACCGCGACCCACGGCCCGGTGAATTCCGCCTCCTGTACGGCGTTCTCGATCTCCGACAATCTTCTCATTGGCCCAGCCGATCTGGTTTCTCTGTCGGAGTCGGCATCTCGATGCACGAACAGCAAATCCACCGGCCCGGCATGTTGTATACCGTAACGTATCTTGTCGGTTACACGATTTCCACGATATGACGTGGCGCTGTCTACTTCGGTAGCGCCATTCAAAACTAATAAATCTGCCAAATGGTGCTCTAAAGGTGTATCGGTCGGACCTTCGCAAACCAGCAAAAACCGCACTAACATGCCACTGGCCAGAACGGAGGAGGAAACTGCAACTGGATTCCTTCTGGTGGCATGAGATAAGACTGCAGCTCGAGCATCCCTACACCCCGGGATTTTCCACCGTCGCTGGCGTTTCCCCGGTCGCGCCACGAATTTTGCAAGGGGTAGCAACGTAGCGGGCGGATGACCTCTCCGGAAATCCCGCGCACCGCGGGATTCTTCACCAGCACCAGGTCCTCGGAATTTTGCAATTGCACAAAATAGGGCGAGTGGGTAGCGACAATCATTTGACGCAAGGGGTTGTCTTTTGCGACAGCTTCATCTGGGGCTACGGCGATATCGTGCAACAATCCGTTCATGTCCGGCAGCTTGGCCGGATGAATGCCATTCTCGGGCTCCTCCATGCAAAACACCCCGGTGGCGTCGGCGGATTCGGCTATAGCCAGGAGCGCCAGGAATCGCAGAGCGCCGTCGGAGATTGAATTGGCCCGCAACCGTACCCCGTACGAGTCTTCAATCTCCAGCGAAAAAAGCTGACGCACGTCGTCCGGCACGGGCCGCACTGATTGAACCGGAATCAACGTAGATAACCTGCTCGAAATCCTGCCGAGGATGTCATCCGGCGGGTCGGCATCGCCGTTCAGGCGATTCCCGGGATTGGCCAAGTGTTGCAGTGTGGCCGGAATGTGCGCGCCGTTGGCGGCGATGCCGGGGGCTTGGGTGTAACGGTCGGGGCGGCGCATGGCGGAGGGTTCCAGCGCGAGTACGCGCCAGCTCTGCATTTCTCGGCGGGCTGCCAGGATCGTTGGCGTGGCCACGGTGCGTTCGGTGCCGATGATCGTGTGAGTCGCCGCCTGTGCCGCTGCGGGTCGGGGCTGTCCTCGAGACCCGCCGTCCTGGTGCACTTCGATGGTAGTTTGTCCGTTGGCGTCATCAACGCTGGTGGAGATGAACCCACTGCTGGCCCGGCGCGTGTTGTAGACTACCGGATCCCGGAATTTCGCTGCGCTGTGGGGGAATTTCAGGTGGTCCTTTGCCTCGCCCTTAATTATGGGTCGTAGCGCCTCGCGTTCCAACACCAAACCACCCAAAGGGCCGGCGGCTGACGACGGAGGTTCGTATCGGAACGACACCTCGTAACGGAGGAAGGAAGACGACGCTTTTGCCTGGCGACCAAGGTCATCGGAGACATCCCCGTCAACTATCATCTCGGCGGCGAACTCCATACGTTGCCTACGCCCGGATCGGCCCGAGAAAAACAGGTCGGCAATCTCGCCCGTCTCTTCGCCGGAGCTGCGGACCCTCAGCGCCGCTTCATTGATGGGATGTTCTGTCAACAAGGACAGGAACCGGACGGCGTCAAATATATTGGATTTGCCTGCGCCATTGGGCCCGGCTATGCAAGTGTAAGGTCCGAAGTCCAGGGAGAAATCGACCAGATTTTTGAAGCCGTTGACTTCCAGACGGGTCAACATCGCGGGCCTCCGAAGGACAGGGGAGTATGCGCTATTCTAGCATGGGCCTTCCGGTGAACCGGGATTGCGTTATCGCTCCGCGCCGGTGAGGTACTGGTGCATTTCGCAGGCGAACCAGAGGGCCATGCTGCCGGTGCGGTCGTCCTGACCGCTGACGGCGGTGCGGTTCAGGTAAGCGCGAATGTCGGGCATGACGCCGGTGCTGATGCAGCCGTCGACCACGCCACCGGCTTCGTCGATGCGTTCGCACAGGGCGCGCCAGCAGGCAGACAGGCCGGCGGCATAGCCGGCGTCATCGTCTGCCGAGAGTCGGCCCTCGCGCAGGCCCCGGGCCAGGGCGTACCCCACCATGCAGGTTGACGTCAGTTCGCCCCACGCGCCGGGGACGTCGACCAGCTCGCCGAAGGTGCCCCAGGGTTGCTGCACGCGGAGCAGGGCCGCCAAGTGGTTCCGGTGGCGGCGTTCCAGATCGGGTCGCGCGGGATGGTCGGAGGGTAGGTAAGTCAGCGCTTCGGCGTAACCCAGAGCGGCGAAACCGTTGCCCCGGCTCCAGTAGAAAGGAGCGGAGCGGGCATGCCAGAACAGGCCGTTGTCCTGCTGCACGTCGCCGCCGTCCACGAGAAAATCGGCCAGCATGAGGACGTACCTGGCATCGCCGGTAATGCGGTGAGCGCGCCCCAGCATCGCGCCGCACATGAACATGTCCTCGACGCGAAAATCGGGATCACAGGGCGCCGGCGCCTCGCCGGATTCCCGGGGCACGAAGCGGTCGGCGGCGTTCAGGAATAACCTCCGGTAGCGGTCCTCGCCGGTGGCGTCGGCCAGGCGGGCGGCCCACACGACGCCGGTGAGCGCCGCGCCGCCCACGCCGGTCAGGTGCGTCTCCGGGTCGGTGACGATTGGTTCCACCAGCCGGGCGATATCGGGCGCCGGGTCGGCATAGGTGTCGTCCAGGGCGGCCAGGCGGAGACGTCCGCTGATGCCCACGCCCTGGGTGTAGTTCACCGGGTCCAGCGCGTGGCCGAATCGGCTGGCGAGGAGGCGGGCCAGTTCCAGCGGCGGGCGGGCCCGACGGGCGGCCAGGGCCAGTCGCCCGGCGGAGGGCGGGACGGCGGCATTCCTGCCGGTGAGCGCCCACAAGGTTGTCAACGCGTCGGTGAGGCCGGTCCACGGTGTGGTCAGGCGCAGCGCGGGGATGGTGCCGGGGGCATCGTCCGCCGAACGGCCCAGGGCGGCCACCAGCGAGTCGCCGTCCACCAGGGGAGTTGCGGCCAGTGCAGATGCTATGGGCGAGCCGGCGGTGGCGGCGTTGGCGTGCCAAACGGCAGCTGCGCCGTCATCGTCGGTCAAGGCGACTTCCACCAAGAGGTCGGGCACCTGGTAGGTTATCCAGCGCCACAGGTAGCGGCGTTCCGGAGCGGTTTCGTCGAAATAGAAACCATCCTGGGGAGGATAACCGTTGGTCAGGTCGACGCGCTGGTCTGCGGAGGCTTCCCAGTCGCCGCCGGCCAGGGCGTCGGGATTGGCGGCCACCACAGCCGACAGTGCGACCCCGCTGGCGCCGGCGTAACCAGACTGAACGAAACGGTCCAGCGCCACCAGCAGCCGGGGAGTGTCGGCGGGATTGCCGCGCAGTCCGGCAATGAGCAGCACTGCCGGCCGATGCGGGTCGGTTGCCGACGGGAGCGTCCGCGTGTCCTGCAGGGCCAGGATGGGTCGCAGCGCCGGAGTCAGGCCGATGGCGGCGGTCTGCCACCAGCCGGTGTTGCGTCTGCGAACCAGGTTCACCAGGGCAGCGTTGATGTCGGTGGGGTGCATGGTCATGGGGAGACTCCTGGAATGGCGGTGGAATAGTCGGAGGAGCGGAAGCCGGGCGTGTTATGCGGAAGCCGGGCGTATTATAACGGTAATGACGCCGCTCCCTGGCCGGCCCATCTCCCGACACGCGCGCGGGGGAAGGCATTTTGACAGGGCAGGGTGGCGGCGATACATTGACGCCGGCCGAATATTGCATCGGCGTCATCTGGACTGGGGGGTTGGCAGGTTATGCCTCGGTTTGACGATTACACGGGAGCGGACCTGATTCCGCCCTACCGAATCCTGGATTTGACCGATCGAAGGGCGGCGTTTTGCGGGCGGCTGTTGGCGGACTACGGAGCCGACGTAGTGAAGGTGGAACCGCCTGGCGGTGATCCTTCCCGTAGACTCGGCCCATATCCGGGGGGTGCGCCCGACACCGAGCGCAGCCTGGATTTCATGTTCTACAACACCAACAAGCGGTCAATAACGCTGGACCTGGACAGCGAGTCGGGTCGGGCGCTGTTCCGCCGGATGGCCGCCGACGCCGACGTCATCATCGAGAGCTTCGACCGCCATTACCTCTACGACCGGGGCATCGGATACGACGCGCTGCGCGCCGACAATCCCGGCCTCGTCATGGCGTCGGTGACGCCCTTTGGCTGCACCGGAGAATGGGCGGATTACCAGGGCGACGACCTGGTGGTGATGGCGGCCAGCGGGTACATGCAGATTACCGGCGAACCCGACGAGCCGCCGGTGCGCCAGGGCAACGAGCACAGTCACTATCCGGCGGCGCAATACGCGGCGGTGGGCATCCTGGCGGCGCTGTACTACCGGGATTTCGGCGCCGGCGACACCGGTTCCGGCGTTGGCCAACACATCGACGTTTCGTCCCAAGAGGCGCTCATTACTTATTACACGGACGCCCATCCAGTGCTTTTGTGGAGACGGTTGGGCCAGAACGTAACCCGCGTCGGCACCAACTCCACGCTGGTCATACCGTTGGGGGCCTATCCCTGCAAGGACGGGTGGATAGCAGCCGGCGTCATCACGCCGCGGGAGTGGGATGCGCTGGCCGAGTGGATTCACGAAGTTACCGGAAACAACGAGGTGCTGAACGAGGCCTACCGGGGCGGCAACCAGGACCGGGCCGAGCATATCGACATCATCACGGCGCTTTTCCTGGAGTTTGCCGAGAATTTCACCGTGCAGGAGTTGTTCCACGAGGGCCAGCGGCGCAACCTGGTGTTCCTGCCGGTGAACGATGTGTCCGACCTGCTGGCCGACCCACAGCTGGCCGAGTCGGGGTTCTGGTCAGACATCGCACATGATGATGCGACCCTGGGCACGATCAAGTACCCGCTGGGCATATTCCACAGCGAGGAGGTTGCGCCTCGTCAGCGGCCGGCGCCGTCGCTGGGCTCCGATAACCTGGCCGTGTACCGAGGCGAGCTGGGATTGACCGATGACGAGCTGGCCATCCTGCGGGTCGATGGCATCATTTAACTGGTTCGATAATTAACCCGTCGCCCCCGAGAGGAACGAGGAGCACAAGCATGGTCACCGCCAAACCGACCACTCCGCGCACCGTGGATGAGCGCGACGGGCCGCCAGAGGTGGCAATGCCTCTGGTCGGCGAAATCCGGCTGAACCTGGCAGCGCTGGGCGTGGACGGCGGCGCGCCTGGTTTCTTTGAGCGGTTGTGCCGATTGTCCGTCGATAACGAGATGTTCCAATTCGAATATTCGGCCAGTGGAGAATTGATAGTGATGCCGCCAACCGGTTCGGACAGCAGCCTCGGAGAAAATGAGATAAACGGGGGGTTGTACAACTGGACGCGATCCAACTTTGGACAGAACTTCCCGCCAACGGTTATGTTTCGCTTGGCCACCGGAGCCGGTTACATTCCTGACGCCGCCTGGATAACTCAGCAGCGGTTTGACAACCGCACCGACGAGGAGCGGCGCGGCGCCATCAACGGCGCGCCCGACTTCGTGGTGGAGGTGCGTTCGCAAAGCGACCGGCTGGCGCCCTTCCTCGCCAAGATGCAGGAGTGGGTGGACGGCGGCGCACGGTTGGGTTGGGGCATAGATGGTCCCAACGCACGAGCCTACGTGTATCGTCCCGGGCAGGAAGTACAAATTCTCGACAACCCGGAAAATCTTTCCGGCGAGGACGTGCTCCCCGGGTTCGAATTCGCCGTCCGCACCTTGGTTTTCGATCGCTACCGGCAGCCTGACGCCGCGTTACCCGATGCGGATGGCGACGAAACGCCCGAAAATGACGACGAGACTCAAACCGACCGGGAAACGGATACACCCACCGCCTAATCCGCAACGTCCAGGGGATTAAAGAGGACATTGATATGATCACAGATGCAAAACCGTCGGCACTGACCGGCATCCGCGTTGTTGAGTTTGGACCCTACGTGGCGTTGCCGCTGACCGGGCGGATCCTCGGGTCGCTGGGCGCCGAGGTCATCAAGGTGGAGACCAACAAGGTGCTGGACGAGATGGCGTTCATCCCGGCCTGGTCCCGGGGCGCCGGCCAGCCTGAGTATCAGCGGGGCAAGAAGCGCATCACCCTGGACGTGCGGACACCGGAAGGCCGCGACCTGTTACTGGACATGGTGGGTATCAGCGACGTTTTTATGACCAACTTCCGCCGCAATATCCTGGACCGCTGGGGCATCGACTTCCCCACCATCCGGGAGCGACGGCCCGACTCTATCATCATGTGGCAGACAGGGCTGGGCGGGCACGGGCCCTATTACTCCTACAAGTCATTCGGCATCCTGGTGCAGCACCTGTCCGGTGTATCGCTGATGACCGGGCTGCCCGATGAGCCGCCGGGCGTGGTGAACACCTCGTATTCCGACTACCACACCGGCGTCTTCCAGCCAGCGGCCATCATTGCGGCCCTGATGCGTCGGCGGCTCACCGGCAAAACGGCTACCATGGAATCCTCAATCTTCAAGTCGGGCGTGGCCACGGGCGGGCCGGCGTTGCTTGATTACCAGCTGAGCGGACGCGGGCCGCAGCGTCGGGGCAACCGGGACGCCTATGCCGCGCCCCACGGCGTATACGCCTGCGCCGGCGACGACCGCTACATCGCCATCTCCGCTGCCAACGACGAACAATGGCGACGCCTGCGTACGGCCATGGGCGACCCGGCGTGGGCCGCCGCGCCGGAGTACGAGACGCGCATCGGCCGGCGACGCAACGAGGATGCGCTGGACGCCGGCATCACAGCGTGGACAGCGACTCAGGATTCGGGCGAGCTTATGGGCAAGTTGCAGTCGGCGGGGGTGCCGGCGGGCATGGTGTCGCAGGGCAAGGATTTGCACGAAAACGGACACTTGCAGTCCCGAAACTTCTATCAGGACACGCACTATTGGGAGGCGCAGCGGGGCGTCAAGGCGACGGAGTGGGAGGAAGGCGAGAGCGTGTCGTGGTCGATACCGGCCCGCATGTCGGGTACGCCGATTGACTTCGGCAAGTACAGCAACATCGGCGAGGACAACGCCTACGTGTTCGGCGAATTGCTGGGAATGCCGGCCGCCGAGATTGCCCGCCTGGAAGAGGCCGGCGTCATCTACTGACCGCGCGTTGACTCAGGCGGCAACCTGTCGCCCTCCGTATCTGACCGAACGACGGATAACCTCGGACGAGTCAATCCGGCGCGGAATAGCCCAGCCGGTTGGCGTGAGCGAGCGCCGGTCGATCCCCCGGGACAGCTCCCACGCCAGTTGCCAGTCGTTGCCTACGGCGTCCTGCAGCGTATCTACCGACGCAGCGGCCACCTGACCCAGCGTGTGGATGCCGGCGTCGTGCAACGCGGCCAACTGGCGAACGTCCATCGGAAGGCGGTTGACCGAAACTGGAGCCATGAACGCCCCGAGTTGATCGGCGGCGTCGGGGACGCGGACAGCGTGGCCGGGCCGGGCGTTATCGGCAGCGCACCGGGCCGGGAATCTACCGGCGGCCACCCCCACCGCGGGCTGCCAATCCGGCGGCACGGCGCGCATCAGGGCGGCCACGATGCGGGCTTCGTTACCATCGAACCGGCCCGTCGGGTCGGCAACGACAGCGTAGGCGCAACCCGCGCCGGCATCCGACGCGTCGCCGCAGACGTCGTGCAACCGGGAGACGGCGGCGCGCCACTGGCGTCGATAGAGGGCGGAGTCGGCGGCTACCAGCGTGGCATCGGGGCAGCGCTCCAGCGCAGCGGCCAGGGGCATGCCGGCGTGAATACGGCGCCTCGGGGTGGCGTCCACGACGCGATAGGGAGGCATGGCGTCTTCGTAGATGATGGCCGGCTTGCGGCGCAGCGCCGGCCGGGAACTGACTTCTACCCGGTACGGGAGGTTCTTGATTAAGATGCACGCCACCAGCATGGTGGCCGCATTATATCAGAACAATATTTCTAAATACCAGGGGTTTGGGCGTGGGCGCGCAGGGCCTTTCGATTGTCCGGTAATGTCATTGCGAGGAGCGCAGCGACGTGGCAATCTCGATCGGCAGCCGGATTGTCTTCGCCAACGAGATTGCCACGCTGCGCTCGCAATGACAGGGCCCAGGCTCCGCGCAATGACAGGGGCGGGCATCAACGCTTGGCCGTCGCCTTACTGTTGCAGCAGGCGCACCACCTCGTCCCCCACCTGTTGCGTGGAGGCGTTTCCGCCCAGGTCGGCGGTCACGGTGCGGCCGTCGTTGAGGACCTTTAGGACGGCGGCGTTGACCCGGTCGGCGGCGGCGTTTTCGCCCAGATGGTCCAGCAGCATAGCGACGGCGAAGATGGTCGCCAGCGGGTTGGCCAGTCCCTGCCCCATTATGTCGAAGGCGGCGCCGTGCACCGGCTCGAACATGGAGGGGAACCGCCCCTCCGGGTTGATATTGGCGCTGGGGGCCAGGCCCATGCTACCCGTCACCACCGCGGCGATGTCGGAAAGGATGTCGGCAAAAAGGTTGGACGCCACGATGACGTCGAAATCCTCGGGCCAGCGCACCAAGTCCATCGCTGCCCGGTCCACCAGCAGGGATTCGGTCTGAATCTGGGGATATTCGGCGGCCACTTCCGCGAATACCTCGTCCCAGAACACCATGCTGAATGCCTGGGCGTTGGACTTGGTGACCGATGTGACCTTGCCCTTGCCGCCGCGCCTTACGCTGTGCTCGAAGGCGGCTCGAATGATGCGCTCGGTGCCGCGTCGGGTGAATACGCCGCTCTGGATGACGGTCTCGTGGGGGGTGCCCGGGTAGAGGCGTCCGCCGACGGGAGCGTATTCACCCTCGGTGTTTTCCCGGAAGATGACCATGTCCACGTCGCCGGCGGATTTGCCCGCGATGGGCGATTCCACGCCCGGGTAGAGCACCGCCGGGCGCACGCAGATGGCCTGGTCGAAGGCGCGGCGCATGGGCAGTAGCAGGCCCTGCAACGTAACGTGGTCGGGGATGTTGGGGTCGCCGACCGCGCCGAAGAGCACGCCGTCGTAGGCGGCCAGCTGGTCCAGGCCGTCGGCGGGCATCATGGCTCCAGTCTCCCGGTAGTAATCGCTGCCCCAGGGGAAATCGGTCAGTCGGAAAGACACACCGTCAGCGCCGGCGGCAACCGCCTCCAGAACCTTGCGGCCTTCGGCTATCACCTCCGGGCCAATGCCGTCGCCGGCGATCACCGCCAGGTTGTACTCTGCCATCGCAACGCCTCACGTTTCAGAAGTGGTTTCAGCCGGCAGTCTACCACTTTAGGCAACCCGACTCCTCTTTGGGCAACCCAATTCCCCCGCTCCTCTAGCCGGGAGAGGGGGCGCGTATGGGCTAAGCGTCGCGCTGGATGGGCGCTCCGACGATGCTGCCCCACTCGGTCCAGGAGCCGTCGTAGTTGCGGACGTTTTGGTAGCCCAGGAGCTGGCTGAGGACGAACCAGGTGTGTGAGGAACGCTCGCCGATGCGGCAGTAGGCGATGGTCTCCCGGGAACCGTCGACGCCGCGGCTGCCGTAGAGCTCGCTCAGCTCATCGGCAGACTTGAAGGTGCCATCCTCGTTGACGGCCTGGCCCCACGGGATGTTGGCGGCGCCGGGGATGTGGCCGTTGCGCTGGGAGCCCTCCTGGGGCAGGTTCGGCGGAGCGTTGAGCGCTCCGGAGAACTCGTCGGGGGAGCGGACGTCCACCAGGGCGTGGGAGCTGCTGTTGACGGCCTGGAGCACGTAATCGCGCATGGCGCGCAGCTCGGAGTTAGCGGTGGTAATGCTGTACTGAGTGGCGGCGTAAGAGGGCATGTCGGTGGTGACGGGACGGTTTTCGGCCAACCACAGGGCGCGGCCACCGTTCATCAGCCGCACGTCGGCGTGGCCGTAGTATTTGAGCTGCCAGAAGGCCCAGGCAGCGAACCAGTTGTTGTTATCGCCGTACAGGATGATGGTAGTTTCGGGGGAGATGCCCACCGAACCCAGCAGGGATTCCATCTCGTCGCGGGCAACGATGTCCCGCACCACGTTCTGCTGCAACTGGCTCTGCCAGTTCCAGGTGACCGCGCCGGCGATGTGGCCCTGTTCGTAGGCGGAGGTGTCCACGTCGACTTCCACCAGGCGGACGTTAGTGTCGCCGCCGTGGGAGGCCACCCATTCGGTGGTTACCAGGGCTTCGGGATGTGCGTACTCGGCCATAAGTGCACCTCGTTGATGGTCGTATGGTCTGGTCAGATCGGTCCGGTTGACTGGTTCAGTTGACTGGTTCAAAAGAGGGCGCGGTGTGCGCTGGCTTTGCGCCGAACCCATTATACACGGGGATTGCGACCATTTTATTTCACTTCCCATGGCGGAGGCGTGGTCGGGTTTAGTATGCCCGGGGTTCAGGAATCTTCAGGACCGGGGCAGGCCGGAACCCGGAGGGGGAGTAGGGGAGTGTGGTTTCCGGGATTACTGATTATGCGGTGGTGTGGAGGGCTCGGGTGGATACCCCGGCAATGACATAACAGTCATTTGGTTGTTTTCGGGGGCAAAACGAAACAGGGACGTTACTTTCCGGCAACAGTTTGTTTACGTCTCCGCAATAAGGGATTAATAAGGCGCAAATACAATCGCGGTGGTCACATTACACGGGACGCCGCCCACAGCGTAGTGGCCACGCGCTGCGCGACGACGCCTCAAAAAGCATAGGAGGCAACAATGCTTTCGGCCACATCAAACGTAATAAGCCACGGCGTCGTCGCGGCTAAAGAGTACCCGTTCTCGCTGCGGCGTTCGCTGCTGTTGCTATTGGTCGGCCTGCTCGCCGTTGGCCTGCTGGCGTCCTTTAACATCGCGTTCGCCCAGGACGAGGCGCCCACCAACGAATGGCTGGGCGGCTACAGCGACAACATTGTCACCGTAGTTGCGGCAGCCCTGGTCTTCTTTATGCAAGCCGGATTCGCCTTCCTGGGCGCCGGTTTGATCCGTTCCAAGAACACCACCAACTATCTCACCAAGTCCTTTATGGACTTCGCCATCGCGTCTCTCGGCTTCTGGGCCTTCGGGTTCGCGTTCATGATGGGCGAC
The DNA here is from genome assembly GCA_965220105.1 of Dehalococcoidia bacterium. Classification (GTDB taxonomy): domain Bacteria; phylum Chloroflexota; class Dehalococcoidia; order Lucifugimonadales; family UBA3495; genus Bin87. The sequence goes on from OZ244811.1 coordinate 3,431,042, forward strand.
ACGGCCGGCGGGATCATCGGCCTCTCCGGCTGGTTCCTGACCAGTGGCGACTACGTGAGCTGGATCTTCCAGATGGTCTTTGCCGCCACCGCCGCCACCATCGTGGCTGGCGCGATGGCCGAGCGGACCAAGCTGCAAGCGTACCTGGCCTACAGCTTCATCGTCTCGGCGCTCATCTACCCCATCTACGGCCACTGGGTCTGGGGCGGCGGTTGGCTGGGATTGGCGGTCGCGGATGGTGGGGTATTCGGCGCGCTGGACTACGCCGGTTCCGGTGTGGTGCACGCGGTGGGCGGCTTCGTCGCCCTGGCCGGCGCTTTCGTCGTCGGACCCCGCCTGGGCAAGTTCGTCAACGGCGTCGCACAGGATATGCCGGCGCACAGCACGCCCTTCGTGGTGGCTGGCACCTTCATCTTGTTCTTCGGCTGGTTCGGCTTCAACATCGGTTGGGGCGATGACATCGGCCTGAACGCCACCAACACCCTGCTGGCAGGAGCTACCGGATCCGTCGTCGCCCTCTACATCACGCTAATCGCCAAGGGCAAGGCCGACATCCTGATGGCCTGTAACGGCGCGCTGGCCGGTTTGGTGGGCATCACTGCTCCGGTGAACTACGTCGACCCCTGGGCTGCCGTAGTCATTGGCGCCATCGCCGCGCCGATCATGTACTTCGCCGTGATGTTCGTCGAGCGGGTGCTGAAGGTTGACGACCCGGTGGGCGCGATCAGCGTGCACGGTTTCACCGGCCTTTGGGGTCTGCTGGCGGTTGCCATCTTCGCCAAGGACGGCGGATTTATCGGCGGCAGCTCGGCGCTCATCGTCCCGCAAATCGTCAGCATCGTGGCGGTGGTCATCTGGTCCCTGGTGACCGGACTGGCGCTGTTCTACCTGCTGAAGTTCACCATGGGCGTGCGCGTCAGTGAGGCTGAGGAACTGGAGGGCTTGGACATCTCCGAGCACGGCATCCAGACCTACCCGGAGTCTGCCGCTACCAGTTAGCCAAAGGGAATCGAAATTTCCCTCTCCTCACTGCGAGGGTCGGGGGCTGTGGCCACCCCCGGCTCTCGTTTTTTGATTTAGCGATGTGGTTGGCCGGGGCGCGGGGATTTCACCCTCACCCCAACCCTCTCCCATCGAGGGAGAGGGGGCAGTTCTTCGGTGTGTAACACTTTTGTAACATTTCCGACATTGATATGTAACACAGGAAAACTACACTCGGAAATGCTTTTCCGCCGGATTTCGCACAACAGGTTTCTCGGGTTGGCGGGGCCACATCGCCACCCTGGGTACCGCGTCGTCGGGCGTTGTGGGCGACACCGAAAGTGGGGAGATTGAGATATGGAGTTCTCGGAACTCGAAGTCCTATCCTTTCTGATATCGGCGGCTCTCGTGTTCATTATGGTGCCCGGACTGGCGCTATTCTACGGCGGCCTGGTACGCCACAAAAACGTGATTGGTACGATGATGCACTCCGTTACCGCCATTGGCGTGGTGAGTGTATTGTGGGTGCTGTGGGGTTACAGCCTGGCCTTCAGCAACACGGTGGGCGGTCTGGGCTTCGTCGGCGACCTGACCAAGTTCGGCATGGTGGGCGTGGGGTTGGACGAACAGGCCTTCATGATTTTCCAGGGGATGTTTGCCATCATCACCGTCGCACTCATCGCCGGCGGGTTCGCCGAACGGATCAAGTTTTCCGCCTACGTCATTTTTGCCGCGCTATGGGTGACCATCGTATATGCGCCATTGTGCCACTGGGTCTGGGGCGGCGGCTGGCTGGGCAACCTGGGCAGCGTGCTGGGCATGAGCGAGGGCGGGTTCGCGCTGGACTTCGCCGGCGGAACCGTGGTGCACATCGCATCCGGCACGGCGGCTTTGGCGGCTGCCTTTATCGTCGGGCGGCGGGTTGGGTTCGGCACGGTTACCGTGACGCCCCACAACGTGCCGCTGGTGATGCTGGGCGCCGGCCTGCTGTGGTTCGGCTGGTTCGGGTTCAACGCCGGCAGCAGTTTCAACCTCGCGACGCTGGACGCTGCCAACGCTTTCGTCGTGACCAACGTGGCGGCGGCCACGGCGATGTCGGCCTGGTCGGTGGTGTCGTGGGTGGTTACTCGTCGGCCCTCGGCCAGCGGCGCGGCCGCCGGTGCGGTGGCGGGCCTGGTGGCGATTACGCCGGCGGCTGGATTCGTGGGGGTGATGCCGGCCATCATCATTGGCGCCGGAGCGGGGGCGGTCTGCTTTTTCGCCGTGGAGCTGGTTCACAAGCTGCGGGTTGACGACTCGCTGGACGTTTTTGGCATCCACGGCATCGGCGGCATGTGGGGCGCGCTGGCCACGGGAGTTTTCGTGGGGGTTGGCTTCGGAGCCGACTACTTGCTGGCAGACGTTACGCGCCTGGAACAGATTCTCTATCAGGTTATCGGCATCGGCGCCGCCTTCGCCTGGTCCTTCGTAGTTTCCGCAATCATTCTGCTGGCGCTTAAATACACCATCGGATTGCGCGTCAGCAACGCGGATGAAGAGGTAGGCATCGACCTGACACAGCATGGAGAGGGAATGAATCAGTAGGCCCAGAATTTACGCAGCGCTCGTTTCAGGTGGTTGGAGGGACTCCCCCTCACCCTCACCCTCTCCCACGAGGGGAGAGGGAACTGGAATAATGGTTTTATGGCTGATGACAAACAGGCCACACCAAATCATCCCGAAAGGAGGGAAATCAAAATGACCCCTACGGAAGTAATCCAGTTTTGCAAGTCAAACGGCATCGGTATCATCGACCTGCGATTCACCGACTTGCCCGGCACTTTGCAGCACGTATCCATACCGCTCAGCGAGCTGACCGAAGCCAACCTGGCCGAGGGCTACGGTTTCGACGGTTCCAGCATCCGTGGCTTCAAGTCCATTGATGAGAGCGATATGACGCTCCTGCCGGACACCAGCACGGCGGTGGTTGACCCCTTCTTCACCATCCCCACGCTACATATGTTTTGCGACATCATCGACCCGGTCACCCGAGAACTGTACTCCCGGGACCCGCGCCATGTAGCGCACAAGGCCGAAGCGTACCTCAAAGAGAGCGGCATTGCCGATGTCAGCTATTGGGGTCCGGAACCGGAATTTTTCGTGTTCGATTCCGCCCGTTTCGACCAGACCGTTAACTCTGCTTACCACTTCATTGACTCCGACGAAGGCGTATGGAATACGGGCGCCGAGACCAGCATTGGGGGCGGCAATAACCTGGCGTATCGCCCGCCGCTGAAGGCCGGTTATTTTCCGGCCCCGCCTTTCGACACCTTCCAGGACATTCGCTCCGAGATGGTGCAGAAGATTGAGCACTTTGGCATCATCGTCGAAAAGCACCATCACGAAGTTGCCACCGCCGGCCAGGCCGAGATTGACGTGCGCTTCGACAGCCTGACCAAAATGGCCGACACGGTTTCAATTGTGAAGTACGTGGTCAAAAATGTAGCGAAGGCCCATGGGAAGGTGGCAACGTTCATGCCCAAGCCGCTGTTTGGAGACAATGGCACCGGGATGCACACGCACCAGAGCCTGTGGAAAGACGGGAGCAACCTGTTCTATGACGCCAACGGCTACGCCATGCTGAGCGCCACCTGCCGCCACTACATCGGCGGGCTGCTGCAGCACGCGCCGGCGCTGATGGCCTTTGCCGCGCCGACGACGAACAGCTACAAGCGGCTGGTGCCCGGCTTCGAGGCACCGGTGAATCTGGTGTACTCGGTGCGGAATCGCTCGGCGTGCATTCGCATACCCACGTATTCCAACAGCCCGGCGGCGCGGCGGCTGGAATTCCGCGCTCCCGACCCGTCCTGCAACCCCTACCTGGCCTTCGCCGCCATGCTGATGGCGGGCGTCGACGGCGTCATCAACGAGATTGAGCCACCGGACCCGGTGGACCAGAACCTTTACGAAATGTCGGCGGCCGAGCTGTCGTCCATCCGCCAGGTTCCCGGCTCACTGGAGGAGGCGCTGCGCGCGCTGGAACGGGACAACGAGTTCCTGATGCGCGGCGGTGTGTTCACCGACGACCTCATCGAAACCTGGCTGGAGTCCAAGAAGGTCGACGTGGATGACCTGCGGCTGCGCCCGCATCCATACGAATTTTTCAAGTACTTCGACGCCTAGTAGTCCAACAGCTTTGGAATGATGGCATGAAGAGAACGCATCTTGACGGGGAGCAACTTTGCCCAAGTGTTGCCGGGCGATCACGCCAATCTCCGCTACTCCTCATATCAAAGATTTCGTTCTACTAGTCCGGCTTGGTATAATTGCCATACACCGAAACAGTAGGGGGCGAATAACTATTCGCCCCCTACGCGGCCGCTGAGCAGGAGTGCGATGATGGCAAAGTACGAAGTGGTACTGGTCAAGTATCCGGATGCCGAGTACCCGGATAACCTCTGGTGGACGGTGGTCTGCCCGGCAATGCGGGGTTGCGTCTCCGACGGCCAAACCCGCGAGGAAGCGCTGATGATGATTGCCGATGCGATGGCGCTGTTTCTGGAGCCCGACCCGGATTGGGTTGTGCCGTTGCTTGATGCCGCTCAGACGCAAGCGGAGAAGGAGTCCACCCTGGCCGAGTGTCAAGAGGAAGGGGGGATTACCGAAGTGCATTGGGTTGAACCGCGGTTTATGACGGAGGAGGAAATCCGCAACAGTTCGCACCTTGAGCCCATTGAGTCCTCGACTGTTTAATGCCGCCGTATTTTCGCAACCTGAGTACGGCGGAAGTATTGTCGGCCTTTCTCAGGTTGGGTTTCCGTCCCGTCGGCAGCGGACGAGGATCGCACAACAAGTTGCGTCACGATGGGCTGGGGTTATCTGCGTCTATTCACCAGCACCGGGGGACTATCCCGCTAGGTACGGTAACCAGGATGGTTCGCGAGTCCGGGGTTAGCGATGATGAATTCTTGATGGCGCTGGACGGCAATGTACCGGAACGATTCCAAATATGATGCTTATCACGAACCAAAGCAAGGAATATCATTGTGGAAACCCAAATGGAAAACATTTGGACAGCAGTCGTCTACCTAATTGCAGGATTTGTGACTATGGTAGTGGGCAATGCGATCATTGTATCGCTCATCTGGTCGGAGATCTCACAGACCATCGAGATGGCTTTTGTGGAATATTCTGGCGCGCCTGTATCCACAGACAAGGTATTTCGTCCGTAATTATAATAATAGTAATATCAGTTATTACATACGGACTAGCCGCATACTTTTTTGTAAAATGAGCCTACGTAACTTTAGCTAGCCACGCTGAATACCTAGCCTATCTATCAGCGCAATACATGGCCGACTTCATTACGGAGGCTAACTCAACTACCGATACCGAATCAACGCGATGACTGACAAAGTATCGCCATCAGGAGACCACCCGTGCTAACTGACCACCACGCCGCCGAGCGCGAATACGTGCTCCGCAGCGCCCGCGACTTCGACGTCAAGTTCATCCGCCTCTGGTTCACCGATATCCTGGGCAACCTGAAGGGGTTCGCCATCACCGTTGACGACCTGGAGGACGCGCTGGAGATGGGCGTGGGCTTTGACGGCGCGGCGATCGAAGGCTACAGCAGCGACGAGGAAAGCGACATGCGCGCTTTTCCCGATCCCACCACTTTTTCGCTGCTCCCCTGGCGCCCCCGCCAGAACGCGGTGGCCCGCATGTTCTGCGACGTCCGCACCCCGCGCGGCGAACCCTTCATGGGCGACCCCCGGCAGGTGCTCAAGCGCAACCTGGAACGCCTGGCGTCCCTGGGATACATCTACTATGTCGGCCCCGAGCTGGAGTTCTTCTACCTGAAGGACGCCCAGACCCCCGAACCCCTGGACACCTACGGTTACTACGACCAGCTGTCCAGCAACCCTTCGTCGGACCTGCGCCGGGACACGGTGCTGAACCTGGCCGACATGGGCATTCCCGTCAAGTATTCCCACCACGAGGGCGCGCACAGCCAGCACGAAATCGACCTGCAATACACCGACGCCCTGACCATGGCCGACAACGTGATGACCGCCCGGATGGTCATCAAGGAGCTGGCTCAGGCGCAGGGAGTTTACGCGTCCTTCATGCCCAAACCCTTCACGGGCAGCAACGGCAGCGGGATGCACACCCACCAGTCTTTGTTCCGGGGCAACTCCAACGCTTTCTATGACGCCGACGACGACTTCCACCTGTCGGTTACCGGCAAGCGATTCATCGCCGGACTGCTGCGCCACGCGCCGGAGATTACGCTGGTGACCAACCAGTGGGTCAATTCCTACAAGCGGCTGGTGCCCGGTTACGAAGCGCCGGTGCACGTTTCCTGGACGGTCTCAAGTCGGCTGGACCTGATACGGGTTCCGTCGTACAAAACGGGTTACGACACCTCGTTGCGTATCGAATACCGGGCGCCGGACCCGGCCTGTAACCCCTACCTGGCGTTCAGCGTAATGCTGGCCGCCGGACTGAAGGGCATCGAGGAGGAATATCCGCTGCCCACGCCGGTCACCGCTGACGTTGCGTCCATGTCGCTGGAGGAGCGGACGGCCCGGGGAATCACCGCCCTGCCCGGCAGCCTGGGCGAAGCCATTGCCCTGGCTGAAAATAGCGACCTGCTGCGTAAAACCCTGGGCGACTTCGTTTTCGATACGCTGATTCGCAACAAGAAGCGGGAATGGGGCCAGTACCGCTCCACCGTCACCGATTACGAAATCGCCCGGTATTTGCCAATGTTGTAAACGGGAGGTTGCGGGCCGCCTCGGTCGGGCCCGACGGTGTCTCAGGTAGTACAATTACCGTGGCGGGGATTTCCACCCTCACCCTAACCCTCTCCCATCAAGGGAGAGGGGAGGGTGCTGGATTCTGAGGAAGTCGACATGCAATTTTCGGGGAAGTTGGTCATCATCGCGGCGCTGGCGGTTACCGTGCTGCTGGCGAGCAACATCATCGCCATCAAGCCGGTGGCGTTGTTTCGGTTGCCGTTCAACCTCATCGGCAGCGACCTGTTCGTGGTGTCGGCGGCCATCGTGTGCTTCCCGGTTGGGTACATCATCAGCGACATCCTTACCGAGGTGTACGGATTCCGGGTGGCCCGGGGCGTCATCTGGCTGGGTTTCGTGTGCAACCTGCTGATGGTGTTCCTGTTCTGGTTGGGTAACATCATTCCCGGGGCCGTGTTCTGGGACAACGAGGCGGGTTACGAGAGCATCCTGGGCGCAACAGGCTGGATACTGTTCGGCTCGTTTGTTGCCTACATCGTGGGCGAGTTCACCAACGCGGCGGTCATGGTAATTCTCAAGAACCGCACCCAGGGGCGGATGCTGTGGCTGCGGACCATATCGTCCACCATAGTTGGCCAGGGGATTGACTCGATCCTATTCTTTACCATCGCCTTCGGATTCTCTGGCTTCTGGGTGGCGGACGACGGATCGTGGGCGCCGGTGTTCAACGCGGCCGTCTGCGCCTGGATCGCGAAGTCGGTGTACGAAATAGCCGCCACCCCGCTCACTTACCTGGTGGTGGGCTGGCTGAAGCGCACCGAGCAGATGGATGCCTACGACGCGCCGCGATCGCTCAACCCCTTCGGCGTGTTCGGCGGCGCCGACGCCAACGCGGCGACGGTCAACGCCGCCGTGGACTAGTCCGGCACGTGTGCGAGCCAGGCAACGACCCTCACCCTGACCATCTCCCGGATGGTGAGGCGGGCGGTGGTACCGAGTTTGCGCCCATCGGCAACCTGCGGGGGAGCGGCCTGCCGTGGCATCGTTGGGCGGTCGCCGTGGTGGCGAACAATTGGCGCAAGCTGCGATCCGGCCGGACCTGCTGCGGGAATCTGGGGCAACCCGGCTGTTGACGCCGGTAGCGCCGACCGGCGTGGCCGGGCTAGAGCAAATTCCGGAATTCGTCGACGGTGAGCCCGGCCTGCACGATTATTCCACCCATCGTGAAGGCATTTATTGGGTTCTGGCGCGGGATTACCAAATCCACCTCGCCGTCGGACATTATTACGTGGCTCCCTTGCCTTTCGATCCGGAACCCAACCTTCATGAAGGCTCAGATGGCTCTTTGGTGGTTGATCCCGGGACAACGGGGCATTTATGCGGACACTTGGATCTCGTGCAATTGGACCTGGAATCCTGCGCGTTGTCCGTCATTCAGGATTTTTTCCTTCCGCAGGGTGACTTTGTCAGAAATGTAATCGAGGTATTCTGAGATGGCAGCGCGAATATTCTCAATCGCTTCATCCGGAGTGGCGCCTTGCGACCAACACGCGGGCAAGGCCGGACAATGAACCGCATACCCTTCGTCAGATTCGATGAGGACGACTTCGTAATTCATCCAGGGTCTCCCTTGCTAGACTTGCAGCTACCGGACTTGCAGTATTTGATCTTAACACCTGTCAGCGTAGCACAGTCCCAACATTGTTGTCCGCCGAAACCCGTCTATGTGTTAGGATTACGCTGAGTCGGCTCAGCGGAGACTCCTTCAACTCGACCCACTCTCCCTGACGGCCCGGCCGGGCTAACGCCGAAAGGAGCGATTTTCCATGCACACAGAGCAGCGCAGGGTAGCCGGTGACGGTTTGCATTACCTGGTCATTTTCCCCGACGACTACGACGCCGACACCCGCTATCCCCTGGTGGTGATGCTCCACGGTTTCGGCGCCAACATGCAGGACCTGGCCGGTCTGGCGCCGTCCATCAACCGCAAGGGCTACGTGTACGTGTGCCCTAATGCGCCGATGCCCTTCGAGCTGGCGCCGGGCATGATCGGCTACGGCTGGCATCCGCCTCGGGGCCAGGCCACCGATGAGCATTACGACCAGGCGGAGGCGTTACTCGATGCCGTCTTTGCCGAGGCGCTGGCCGAGTTTGGCGCGGCGGATGGTCGCGCCATGCTGCTCGGGTTCTCCCAGGGCGGCGGGATGACCTACCGCATGGGGCTGGAGCGGGCCGACAAATTTGCGGCGCTGATTGCCCTCAGCGCCTCGTTGCCCGACCCGGAGGTGCTCCGGTCCCGGCTGCCCGATCACCGGAACCAGCCGGTGTTCGTCGCCCACGGCCTGCACGACCAGATGGTGTCCATGGACAGCGCTCGCCGCACCCGCGAGTTCCTGGACGAAGAGGGCTATACCCTGTCGTACAATGAATACAACATGGGCCACGAGATTCCGGTCGAAGTGCTGCGGGACATGGTGCCGTGGATGGAAGCCATCGTGCCGCCCCGGGTCGCCGAGACGGATCGGATTTTCTGACCCCACGCGCAGAAACGGAGATTCACCCTCACCCTGACCCTCTCTCGTCGAGGGACAGGGATTAGACCTGTGGAGGAAAAGTTGCCATGAAAGCCACCACCCAGTTGCGCCAGATGCTGGCTTCGGACCAGTTGATCGTCGCACCCTTCGTGCTAAACGCCCTGCACGCTCGCATCGCCGAGGACGTCGGTCACCAGGCCGTCTACATGACCGGCGCCGGCACCGCCGCCGAGCGGGGCTTCCCCGACGTGGGTCTCATCACCATGACGGAGATGGTATCCAACGCCAAGTACATCGCCGACGCCGTCAACGTACCGGTGATCTGCGACGCGGACACGGGATACGGCAACCCGCTGAACGTGCACCGTACCGTCCGCGAGTACGAGGCGGCCGGCGTGGCAGCCATTCACCTGGAGGACCAGGTGTTCCCCAAGAAGTGCGGCTTTTTCGCCGGCAAGCAGGTAGTTTCCGCCGATGAGCACGTTCAGAAGCTCCACGCCGCACTTGACGCCCGCACCGACCCCGACTTCGTTATCATCGCGCGCTGCGATGCCTACGCGGTCAACGGCTGGGAGGACACGGTGGAACGATGCCTGGCTTACGCCGAGGCCGGCGCCGACCTGGTCTTCGTCGACGGCATCAAGTCCCAGGACGACATCCACCGGTACGCCACCGACCTGGGCGACGTGCCGCGGATGTACAACGGCGACCTGGCCACCACGCAAACCATGCAGGAGCTGGGCTACAAGCTGATGATCTGCGGCAGCACCATCTGGCTCATCTACAAGCAGGTGCGCACCGCCTACGAGGAGCTCATCAACGACGGCATGGTGAACCCCGACCGGTACGGCACCCGCTGGGACGTGGCCCAGGTACTGGGTCTCGACGCCATCTATGAGCTGGAGAAGAAGTACGGCGTGCAGGATGTGGGCACCGACGTGGCCGCCCTGGCCGCCGCCCAAGCCGCTCAGATGGCTGCCGACGCCGCCGTCCCAACGCCAGCCGATGATTGATCGTAGATACCCGGGAACTCCCGTGGTGAGCGACCGCTACCAGCTGCTCTACGACGGCGCGTGTCCGGTGTGCAGCCGGGAGGTGCTATGGCTCCACCGGCGCCGGCCCGACGCCATCGCCGCCGTGGACATCGCTGCCGAGGGATTTGACCCGGAGATCTTCGGGCTGGACGCCGGGCAGGTGGACGCCGCGTTGTACGGCATCCGGCCCGACGGCAGCGTAACCGTGGGCATGGACAGCCTGCGGGAGGGGTACCGGCTGGCCGGTTTGGGCTGGCTGATTGCGTGGACGGGCTGGTGGCCGGCTCGCCCGGCCTTCAATGCGTTCTACCGGAGTTTCGCCCGCAACCGCCTGCGTATCGGCAGGCTGTTGGGCCGGCAGGACGATGGCCAGGGTGGCTGCGGAGACCGTTGCCGGTTCTGAATACCTGAAATGTGGGCTCTGCTGGCATTAGGCAGCGCGGTTGCCTTTTGCTTCGTTAACGTGTGCGACAAGCGGCTGCTGTCATTTCACCTGTACGCGGTGCCCCCGCTTTGCCTGTGGTGCGGCCTGACCAGCATGGTCTACGGGCCCATCACGCTCCTGATCGTGGGCGTGCCGGCGGGCTTGGAGTTGGAGGCGGTAATTGCGCCGTTGGTGGCCGGCCTGCTGATGGGCTGTTCGGTGGTGCTGTTCTTCCGTGGACTGCGCCTGATGGAGGCGTCGCGGGCGGTCGCTATTTACCAGAGCAACCCGGTGATTGTGGCCGCGTTGGCGGTGCTGTTCCTGGGGGAGCGGATCTCCGGAATCCAGTGGGTAGCCATCATGCTTGTGGTTGCTGGGGCAGCGCTCATCTCAATGCGGGTTTTTCAGGATTCCCCCTATGACCGGTTGCGCGCGGGGCCACCCCCGGCGGTTTCGGAGGACGTTCCCGAGGGTCTGTTTGGTCGGATCGGACGGCTAAACCTGGGCCCGGCGCTGCTGGGGCTGAGCGCCATTTGCGCCGGGTCCAGCTTTGTGGTGGCCAAGGCGGCGCTGAATGCCGACGTGCCGGTGCTGACCGTATTCGCCATGCAGCAGCTGGTGGTGGGATGCGTGTTTTTAGCCTTCGGGTTGACCGGAGGCCGCCGGCTCCTCTCGGCAATGCGCGAGCCCAGGGTATTGGGGATGCTGCTGTTCGGCGAGTCACTGATGCCGGCCGTTTCGATCCTGCTGTCGGTTTACGCCTACAGCCTCGGTCCGGCGTCCCTGGTGGCGGCGGTGCTGGCCACGCGGCCGCTATTCGTGTTCGTCGCCACGACAGTCCTGTCCCGGGTGCGCTGGCAGTTGCTTGACGAATCCCTGACGCCCCGGGCGCTGGCGGTCAAGGGCGCGTCGATACTGATGATAGTGGTAGGAGTCGGGGCGTTGAGCCTGGGTTAGCGGCGGCGGGAATCGTCGCTCACGCCGGCCAACGGGAGTTGGCTTGGGACGAGCGGAGGCGCCGGTTGGCGGTTTCTTACGCATATGATGCGCGATACGCGGCTGATTGGCGTTGAATCCGTCGCCCGGTCAACGGATACTGATTGCAGATTCGGGCTGTATTGTTGACAAACGACGCCGCAACTAATATCATCAAACGACAATATTTGCGCCGAACAACATCGCAAAGTGATGCTGGAATTCGTGCGGAGTTTACCTGCCTAATGGATGAACTTGACCTCAAGATAATCGGCATCCTACAGTCGGACGGGCGCGCCTCCAACGCCAAAATCGCCCGCGCCGTTGGCGTGAGCGAGGGCACCGTGCGCCGCCGGCTGCGCCGACTCATCAAGGACGATATCGTCCACGTCGTGGCTGTGCCGAACCTGGAAAAGATGGGTTACGGCACCACCGCCCTGATCGGTCTGGAGACTGGTCCCGGCAAGTCCGACGCGGTGGCGGAGTCCATCGCCAACCTGGACGAAGCCCATTACGTCGTGGTGGCAACCGGACCCTACGACGTGTTTGTCTGGACCGCCCTGGAATCCGCGGAGAGTCTGGGGGACTTCCTGCGGACCCGCATTGGCGTAATCGACGGCGTCCAAAAGACGCAAACCTTCGTCACGTTGTCCACCAAGAAGCGGTTCACCCGCGTGTAATCCGCCCGCCCGCCGCGCCCGATACCAGCGTAATGTCGGGTGACCGCGGTTGCATTCGCTACCTGCCATGCTATAATTTCGGCACACGGGAACAGAGACCCATCGAAAGGGGTCGCCACCCTTGCCCACAACTCATTCGCAGAGGGAACGCCGCCATGACCTACATCATTACCGAGCCATGCGTGGGTGTCAAAGATGCCGCATGCGTCGACGTCTGTCCGGTAGACTGCATCTACACTACCGATGACGCCGATATGTACTTCATCAGCCCCGACGAGTGCATCGACTGCGCCGCGTGCGAGCCGGTTTGCCCCGTCACCGCCATTTTCGCGGAAGAGGCGGTGCCTGAGATGTACAACGAATACATCAAGATCAACTACGACTACTTCGGCCAGTAAATGACGACGCGCCGGTGGCCGGTCTCCCCACCAGGGTGAGCTGCCGCCCGGTCAAATTGGCATTGCAGCAGGCGTTGCGCCGGTCTTTCGGCGTCCTGCATCCGCAAACCATCCCGCCCGGCCAATTGGCGCCGGGCGGTGGTTTTATGCACTACAACCGGAATGGTCGACGGGCGCACGCTGTCCACGGCTGATCCGATTGACGAATGGGGTGGCTGATGGCCTCGGTGAAGCGGAACCAACCCAAACCCGACGTGAACATCGTGGTCTGCGCCGACGAATACGGCTGCCAGCGCTGGTATTCCCAGGGTCGTAACGCCGAGGCCGTGTTGCAGGAGTTGCGCGCCGCCATCGGACCGGAGCACGCCGACCGGGTTCAGGTTACGACCGCCGGTTGCATCCTGGGCTGCACTTACGGGCCCCGGTTCGACGTGGTGCGGCGCTGGTCGGGGGAGAAGGCCCTCTACGGAGCCATCGCCGGCGAGGCAACCATCACCAGGCGCGGGCGGGTCCAGTTTGCTCCCATACCCGAGAGTCTGGAGCAGGTCATCAGCGACAACCTGCCGGAAAGGGCTGTACCGGTTGCCGACTTGTGCGGCGCCGGTTCGCCAGCCGACGTCGACCGTTTGCGGGATATCCTGCTCGATTGCAGCCGCGGCATCGACCGGAGCGGGCAGGGTTTGGCCGAAGCCGTGGTCATGGTGCACAACTCCGCTGCGGTGTCATCCATTCCGGCGACGCTGGCCGACCTGGATCTGGTGGACGGCGAAGGGCGTCCCGACGAAGCGGGCGGCATCGCCGTGCTGACCACCGACGGAGACGGCCGGGTGGCGATCCAGCTGAGCCGCATCCGGCAGGTGGAATTCATGCAGCGGACGCTGGGTAACGGGATGCCCAGCTATGCCATCTGGATGCGAGATGAGAACCTGGAGACGGTGTACCGCTTGTACCTGCGCCGTTCGGAGGATGCCGCGGCCAACCCGTTGCGCCACCGTTTGTTCATGGACTTGATTGAGCGGTACGGCGAGCGAGTCCGTTTGTGAGCCGCTCTCTCGGACGCTGATTGCGTCGGTTGCCGGCTGCGCCTAATCTCTTCTGCTGAGGCGCCCTGCGGTGGTGCCAGGGCCGGTAGCGTTCCGGGTATATTGACGCTAAAATGATAGGCCCGTTGGAAGTGACGGAAACTTGAGGAGGAGTGAATCCGCGATGAGTAACATTGACTCCACGCCGGAATTCGTGCGGGAAACCTACCGCAAGATGGACGAAAAGTTGCAGCAGGTGCGGGCCCGGTTGAACCGCCCGCTGGCCATGGCCGAAAAGCTGCTGCTCTCCCATCTGGACGATGTGGACGAGGCCGACCTGCGCCCCGGCGACAGCTACATTAACCTGCGCCCAGACCGGGTAGCCCACCAGGATGTTACCGGTCAGATGGCCATATTGCAGTTCATGCAGTCGGGGCGCAACCGGGTGGCTGTGCCCACCACCGTCCATTGCGACCACCTGATCCAGGCCCGCGTGGGCGCGTCCTCCGACCTGCAGGACGCCCTCAACGAGAGCAACGAGGTGTACCAGTTCCTGGAGTCCGCTTGCCGCCGCTACGGCATGGGGTTCTGGCGACCCGGTTCCGGCATTATCCACCAAGTGGTGCTGGAGAAGTACGCCTTCCCCGGCAGCTTGATTCTCGGCACCGATTCCCACACCGTGAACGGCGGCGGGCTGGGTTCCCTGGCCATCGGCGTGGGTGGCGCGGACGCCGCCGATGTGATGGCCGGCCTGCCTTGGGAGGTGCGCTACCCCCAGATTATCGGCGTGAAGCTCACCGGTTCCATGAGCGGATGGACGGCCCCCAAGGACGTCATAATCAAGCTGGCTTATGAGCTCACGGTGTCCGGCGGCACCAACGCCATCATCGAGTACTTTGGGCCGGGCACGGCTTCCATCTCCGCCACTGGCAAGGGCACCATCTGCAACATGGGCGCCGAGTTGGGAGCGACAGGGGACGTCTTCCCCTGGGACGAGCGGATGGCAACCTACCTGCGCGCCACCGGTCGGGCCGAACTGGCCGAAATCGCCGCTGAGTACGCCCACCTGCTCACCTCGGACCCTGAGGTGGAGCAGAACCCCGAACAGTTTTACGACCGGGTGGTCGAGATTGACCTGTCCACCCTGGAGCCGCACGTCACGGGCCCCCACTCACCCGACCGGGCGCGGCCCATCTCGGAGTTGGCTGCCGAAGCGGTGCGGGAAGGCTTCCCGGAACAGGTCGCCGTGGCGCTGGTGGGCAGCTGCACCAACTCCTCCTACGAGGACATGGAGCGCTGCGCCGACATTGCGCGCCAGGCGTCGGCTCGCGGCGTTACCGCGGCGTCCGGTTTGCTGGTCACCCCGGGGTCGGAACAGGTGCGCGCCACCATCGAGCGGGACGGTCAGCAAGCCGCCCTGGAAGCGGTGGGCGCAACCGTACTGGCCAACGCCTGCGGCCCGTGCATCGGCCAGTGGAACCGGCCCGAGGCCCGCGGCACGGAAAACAGCATCGTTACCTCCTACAACCGCAACTTCCCCAGCCGCAACGACGGCAACGCCGGCACCATGAACTTCATCGCCAGCCCCGAGCTGGCAGTGGCCATGGGCCTGGGCGGGCGGTTGTCCTTCAACCCGCTGACCGACCCGCTAATTGACGCTAACGGAAACGAGTTCATGCTGCAGCCGCCGTCGGAAGCGCCGGAGGTTCCGCCCAACGGTTTCGATCCCGGCGCCGACCTGTACATGGAGCCGCCGGAAGACGGCAGCGACGTGGAGGTGCGCGTCGACCCTACCAGCAACCGCCTGCAAGCTCTGGACCCGTGGGAGCCGTGGGATGGCAACGACTTCGAGGACATCCCCGTACTGGTAAAGACCCAGGGCAAGACCACCACCGACCACATCTCGCCGGCTGGCCCGTGGCTCCGGTTCCGCGGCCACCTGAACAACCTCAGCGACAACATGTTCCTGGGGGCCAGCAACGCCTTCACCGACGACAACGGCACCGGCAAGAACCAGCTGTCCGGCGAGGAGATTGCGCCCATTCCGGAGATCGCCCGGGCGTACAAGGCGGAGGGACTCCGCTGGGTGGCCATCGGCGACGAGAACTACGGCGAGGGCTCGAGCCGGGAGCACGCCGCCATGTCGCCGCGGATGCTGGGCGCCGCCGCCATCATCACCCGCAGTTTCGCCCGCATCCACGAGTCCAACCTCAAGAAGCAGGGCCTGCTGGCACTGACCTTCGAGGACTCGTCGGACTGGGACCGGGTGCGGGATGACGACCGCATGAGTCTGGTCGGACTCAGCGACCTGGCGCCGGGGCGATCGGTGCAGGCCGTGCTGAAGCACGCCGACGGCAGCGAGGAGACCATCAACCTGCGCCACACGCTCAATGACGCGCAGATTGCGTGGTTCAAGGCGGGCAGCGCCATGAACTACATGAAGCAGCTGGAGGAAGCCGGCTAGAAAATTGCCCTCACTCCCGGCCCAGGACGAACGGGATACGCCCTCTCCCCTGATGGGAGAGGGGAAATCACCCTCACCCCAACCCTCTCCCATCAAGGGAGAGGGGGTGGGGCCCGTCCTTCGTCTGGCTCAGTCCGGAGGGCTGGAGGGGTCAGAAAGCGACGGGCTGCTTTCGGCAGCTGGCCAGTTGGGCGGTCAGCACGGGGATCAACCGCTCCAGCTGCTCCCGCCGCACTTCACCCATCAGGCAGATTTGCAGCCAGTTGTGGTTGCGAAGATAGCCGCTGGCGTAGGACGTGTAGAATCCGTGGGCTTCCAGGGAGCGGCCCAACTCGCTGGCGTCAATCTCGTCGGGCGGCAGCGCAATGGTGGTGACGGCTCCCACGCTTTGGTCTTCCGCAGCCACCAGCTCCAGCCCCTGCGCCCGCAGTTGGCGGCGAATCCAGCGTCCGTGTTCGTCCACCTGGGCCAGCAGCTCGGGGGATTGCCGCTCCAGTCCGGCGTCCAGGGCGGCCAACAGGTTTGACGACAGGGTGAACGGCACGGAACCGTCGGCGCCGCCGCAGTGCAGGCCCAGGTCAAGGTAGCGCGGCAATGTCGGGTCCGGTTGCGGACGCTGGGCAAAGAACACGATGCTCAAGCCGGGATAGGCGGCCAGTCCCTTGCCGCTGGCGGCGCTGGCCAGCCACGCCCCTCGCAGGTCGACAGGGCAGGAACCCAGGCTGCTGATGCAGTCCAGGGCCAGGCGGGTGTCGTAGCGCTGGCAGATTTCCTTCAGACGCCGCAGGTCGGCCATGGCTCCGGTGGACGTTTCGCAATGCACCGTCCACAGCCAGCCGCCGGGCTGAGCAGCCAGGGCTGATTCGATGCGATCGTAGTCCAGTGCTGCGCCCCACTCGTGTTGCAGGGGCGTATAGCGTAGGCCGGCCCGACTGGCGTGGTCAAGCAGTCGTTCGCCAAACTCGCCGGCGGATACGACGACGCCGTCGTCGTCCAGGCGGGACAACTGGGCTGCCACCACGTCGTTGGCGAGGGTGCCGGAACCGACCATGACGGCCACGTTGTCAGCGTGGGCGATGTCGCACAGGCGCCGGCGTACTCGCAGCATCAGGTCGGCGAATTCTGGGGAGCGGTGGGACAGCGGCGGTTCCTGGAAGGCCCGCACCACCCGTTCGGGCATTGCCACCGGGCCTGGCGTGAGGATAACCGGTTCGCCGGCCGGCGCGGTCACCGCCCCGTGGAACTGTCCGGCGAATTCCATCGCGACGTTGCCCACGGGTCGGTACATAGGCTGGTACGGCGCGTCGTCGTCGCCCACAATGGGTCCGAAGGGGATGAATCCGATGTGCCGGTAGAGGGATTGCTGTGAGACCCGGCCCGACATCACCACGTATTCGTAACCGCCTTCGTGGCAATAGCGCGCCATCATGGTGAGCAGGCCCTGGAGCACGCGGGTGCGGCGCATATCGGGGCGCACCGCCAGCAGGCGCACTTCGCAAAGGGACGCGCCGGCCGCCTGGGGAAGGTGGTGTTCCAGGTTGCCCAGCTTTTCATCCAGGGAGAAGGGACGCCGATCACGGACGCAAATCATGCCCACGAGTTCGGCGTCGCGGCGGCAGATGAAATAGGTATTTTCGTCGTGAAAGCGGTCCACCAGGAGGCGGTCGTCGTTGGACGGATGCTGGGGCACCTCTTCGACAAAGGAGGCGTAGTTCAGCTGGTATATTTCCCGAAATTCCCAGTCCTGGTCGGCCTGTTTGAATATCAGGTTCGGGCCGTCGTCGCCTTTACCCGATCGGCCATTGCCGTTGACCGGGGTTGTGCC
This sequence comes from Dehalococcoidia bacterium, assembly GCA_965220105.1. Taxonomy (GTDB): domain Bacteria; phylum Chloroflexota; class Dehalococcoidia; order Lucifugimonadales; family UBA3495; genus Bin87. The sequence continues at coordinate 3,449,120 of OZ244811.1, forward strand.
GTTTGACTCCGAATTTGGGGTTGGGGTCTTGGTTGTCAATTCGGTCACAAGCGATTCAACTGCCGTTCGCAGATTCGAGGCGAACGGTGGACGTAAAGTTAGGTAGATGAATCTGGCGCACTAATATACTAACCCAACCGAATTGCCGATGGCCCGGAATACGGAACCATATTTACCATAATCTGAACGATGCACACCATAGCCCCGGTGGGATATAATGCGCCCAACACTCGATTGCGGGCGCCGGGCGCAGGCATCCGCAGACCCAAATCCGCTATGGAGGAAAGGCAATGGCTCACACACCCAAGCAGCTCGGTCATCTGGTCATCAAAGTCCGTGATATCGACCGCAGCGTTGATTTCTACACCAACGTACTGGGACTCACCGTGATGACGGGTCGACCCGGCGGCATGACGTTTCTCTCCGCCGACACCACTATGTCCCACGAGCTGGCGCTGATGCCCCTGGGCATGGACGCCCCGGGCCCTGAGGACCGGCGGGTCGGCATGGCCCACATGGCCTGGCAGATGAACTCCTTCCGTGACCTCAAGGAGCTGTACCAGCGCTGCAAGGACTACGGCGTCCGCTTCAAGCGGCTGGGCGACCACGGCATCTCCATGGGCGTCTACATCTTTGACCCGGACGACAACGAGATCGAGATTTACTACGAATCTCCCGAGTCGGAATGGGGCAACAAGGACGGTTTCCTGTTCGAGGGCAACTTCCCCTGGCAACTGGAACCCATCGAAGAGCCCGTTACCGTCGGCGACGACGACTAGTCGTCACGGCGCGCGATTTTGGGCCGGGGCGTTCTGCCAGGACGCTCCGGCTCTCTTTTTGCACCCTCTCCGCTGGTGGGAGAGGGTGCAAAAGGGGCCGAGCGAACTCCTTGCAATAGCGAACTCCTTGCAATGACGAGTCAATCAATGAACTCTACATGGGACTACATCATTGCCGGGAGCGGGATCGCCGGCCTGAACACTGCGCTGCTGGCCGCAGAACACGGCAGCGTCCTGGTGATAACCAAGGGGCGCATCGAAGACTGCAACAGCCGTTATGCCCAGGGTGGAATCGCCGCTGCCATCGGCCCCGGGGATTCTCCAACCCTGCACCACCGGGACACCCTGGACGCCGGCGCCGGTCTCTGCGACCCGGACGCCGTCGCGGTGTTGACCGGACAGGGCCCGGACAGCATCGCCAGCCTCATCCAGTGGGGCGTCCCCTTTGACACCATCCACGGTGAGATTGCCCTGGGTCGGGAGGGCGCCCACAGCCTGCCACGCATCCTCCATGCCGGCGGGGACGCCACCGGCCAGCACATCGAGAACACCCTGGCCGACCGGGTGCGTGCCTCGTCCCGGATTACCGTGCTGGAATATACCCACGCCGTCCGTATCTGCGTGGAAAACGGCAAGGTGGACGGAGTGGAAACGGTCGGCGATGCCGGCGGTTCGCCGGCCACGTTCAACGGCTCGGTTGTGGTGGTAAGTACCGGAGGAGCCGGGCAACTCTATAGTTACACCACCAATCCGGAGGTTGCCACCGGCGACGGCGTGGCCCTGGCGTACCTCGCCGGCGCGGCGGTGATGGACATGGAGTTCTACCAGTTCCATCCCACTGCCCTCTGGCTGCCGGGGGCGCCGACTTTCCTGCTTTCCGAGGCGATGCGGGGCGAAGGCGCAATCCTGAGAGACGGCGGCGGGCGTGCCTTCATGGCCGACTACCACCCCATGGCCGACCTGGCGCCCCGGGACGTGGTATCCCGGGCCATCGCCGCCGAGATGGAGCAGGCCGACGGCGAACCGGTTCTGCTGGACATCTCCCATCTGCCGCCGGCCACCGTCGCCGGCCGGTTCCCGACCATCTATGCCCAGTGCCTGGAATACGGTGTCGACATCACCCGCCAACCCATCCCGGTGGCGCCGGCGGCCCATTACATGATGGGCGGCGTCCGCATCGACACCTGGGGTCGCACCAACATCGCCGGGCTGTACGCCTGCGGGGAGGTGGCGTGCTCAGCGGTGCACGGCGCCAACCGCCTGGCCAGCAGCTCCCTGCTGGATACGGTGGTTTTCTCCCAGCGCCTGGTGCAATCCACGCTGGGCGACGCTCCCGAGTATGTACCGGCTGGCGACGACGAACCCAACCTGCGCGTTCCGCTGGCAAACCGGGCCATGGTTTGCGCCAGCATACCGGAGCGCAGCCGCGAAAACCTGCAAAGCCTGATGTGGCGCAACGTCGGCATCACCCGCAACGGGACGCGACTGCTGCTGTCGGCCCGCATCCTGAACCTGTGGCAACGCACCATGCCCTCGCCGGAAACGGCATCCGACTTTGAGCTGCGTAACATGCTCACCGTCGCCCGGCTGATAGTGGAGTCCGCGCTGGCCCGTCGGGAGAGCCGGGGGGCGCACCAGCGCGCTGATTTTCCGGAGACGTCGTTGGATTGGCAGCGTCATGTGGTGGTCGGGGGCGAGCGTTCCCAACCGTAGGCTGCGGGGGTGAGGGGCGGCGGATTTGCCACGTCGCTGCGCTCCTCGCGATGACAGTTCTGGGTACGCTCTGCTGACACGACCCCGTTGACGCCTGGCGTGGCTACTGGCTAGGCTGAAGAAAATCCTAATTCGAGATGGCCGGTGGGACTGACCTGTTGCCGGGTCGGTTCCGCCGGCTTTTTACTGGAGGAACACAACCGCAGCATCGAACCGGCCCCCGGAGGTTTACATGGGGAGGTTCGTATGATGCGAGAGCAGGGTCCGGGCCAGCGCTGGCCGGCTGATAATGCCTGGACCAACGGAGGGTGGGTGCAGCCGCGCGCCCAGCTGCTGCATGACCTGGACGCCTACCGCCGCGGACTGGCCGAGGCCCCGGTGGTGTGCAAGTGGGTGGGTGACGCCCCTCACCCCCGGCCCCTCTCACGCCGGGACAGGGGAGACACTGATGTGTTTCACCCTAACCCTAATCCCCTCCCGTCAAGGGAAAGGGGAGTTCCACCGCCCGGGGTGCGCCCTCCGGAGGGGAAGGGGAGCGGATTGACCTTCGTGGCGTCCACCGGAGACGTCGACCGCCACGGCGACACCGTATCGCTGGACGGCTGGAGGCTGGACGAATACCGGAGCAATCCGGTGGTGCTGTGGGCCCACGACTACCGTCAGCCGGCCATCGGTGTCGCCCAGCCGGTTTGGAACGACGGGCGCGCCCTGGTGGCGCAGGTGCAGTTTGCGCCCACCGCCTTCGCCCGTGAGGTTGAGGGACTTTACCGTCAGGGGTTCCAGCAGGGGGTGTCGGTTGGTTTCCGGCCCCTGCGTTTCGAGGAGCGGCGGGACCTGCGTACCGGAGGGTTCCTGGGCATCCAGTTCCTGGAGCAGGAGTTGCTGGAAATTAGCGCGGTGCCCGTGCCGGCCAACAGTCGAGCCCTGTTGCAGGACGGTCAACCCCACGCGGACCGCGGCGCCGCATCGGTGGTGGCGTTGCTGCGAGAGTGGCGCGGCGCCGTCGGCGCCCGGCAGTCGTATGCAGGATTCCCGGGATCGGCGGATCGTCGGGATTGGCGCCGTTAGGGCGGCGTGGATCGTTAGCCTGAATTGATTAGCCACAAGGAATTGACTAGCCATAAGCTAGGCTTTACGCATAATTTAGAAAAAGTATAAAGACAGGGTAAGCTGGCCTGACCCCACTTTCAACGGAAAGGCCCAGCCATGCTCACCCTGCCCGATGCCATTGTAGCCGTTCTCGTTCCCTTCGCAACGCTGTTTACGAGCCCAACCTGGCGGAAAGCCCAACTGCTGCTGGTCGGCGCGATCCTGACCCCGGGCCAACGCACCGTGGCGGCGGCACTGCGCGTCATGGGCCGCAGCGACCAGCGCGACTACGCCCGCTACCACGAGGTGCTCAATCGGGCGGTGTGGTCGTCCCGCCAGGCAGCGCGCATCCTGCTGGCGCTGTTGCTCCAGCACCTGGATGGTGGCGACGGCCCACTGATCTTCGGCATCGACGAGACCCTGGAACGGCGTCGCGGCGCCAAGATCAGGGCGCGGGCCATCTACCGCGACCCGGTGCGTTCCAGCCGGTCTCAGGTGGTCAAGGCCAGCGGTTTGCGCTGGATCTCCCTGATGTGGCTGGGCCACGTGCCATGGGCCGGACGCCATTGGGCCTTGCCGGCGCTCACGGTGCTGGCGCCTTCGACCCGTTACTACCAACAGCAGGGACGCCAGCACAAGAAGCTCACCGACTGGGCCCGCCAGATGGTCATGCAACTGCGCCGCTGGCTGCCCCACCGACCCCTGGCGCTGGTGGGCGACAACAGCTATGCCGTGCTGGATTTGCTCCACTGCTGCCAGTCCCTCCGTGAACCCGTTACCCTGATCGCCAGATTGCGTCTGGACGCCGCCCTGTATGCGCCAGCGCCACCCCGTCAACCTGGCCAGAACGGTCGCCCGCCATTGAAGGGCCCGCGGCGGCCGCCGCTGAAAGTTTTCCTTGCGCAGACGGATGTAACTTGGGCCAGCGCCGAGGTGGCCTGGTACGACGGCATCACCCGCGCCGTGGAACTCACCTCCCAGACGGCGGTCTGGTACCGCTCCGGCAAGCCCCCCGTCCTCATTCGCTGGGTGCTGATCCGAGACCCCCAGGGCTCCTTCGCCACTCAGGCCCTGCTCTGTACCGACCCGGCGGCGGACCCGACCCAGATCCTGGAATGGTTTGTACTGCGCTGGCAACTGGAGGTCACCTTCCACGAGGTACGAACCCATCTGGGTGTGGAGACACAACGCCAGTGGTCCGATCTCGCCATCGCCCGCACCACGCCCGCCCTACTGGGACTCTTCTCCTGGACCACCCTGGCCGCCCACGCGTTGCAGAAACGGCGCCCCATGACCCAGCGCAAGGCCGCTTGGTACGACAAACCGTCGCCGACCTTCGTGGATGCCATCGCCCTGGCGCGTCGCCACCTGTGGCTGGCGTCGGAAGGTTTCTCACTGTCGGTCGCTGACCCCGACATTCAGGAACTCCCGGTCGCACTGTACCACCGACTTGTAGATTCCCTTGCCTACGCCGCTTGAATTGCGTAAAGCCTAGTTTGGACCCATCCCCCTGCGACGCAGCTCGGCAGCAAATTGCTGTGAACCAATTGACCCCTGATTGAGGTCATAATCGCTGTGGATGTCCAGCGCGGCTTGAAACACCACTTGCTGATTCACTTCGTCGTCGCTCAGGTTTGGAAATTGGTTGCGTACGTCATCGGCGGTGACTAACTCTCCTTGCGCTATAGACCGGTTGACCCTCTCCTGCCGCGCTGCCACCGCGGACAGATCGTCGGATTGGTTTGAGGAAAGCGGCGCCAACGTCGATGCGCTGTCCGAACTGTTTTTAATGCGGATAACTGCTTGAGCCACATCCTCGACCGTAAGCGGTCTGTCATAGTCCCCGCGAATCACGGCCAACGTATCTTCCCCTGCCTCAAGGCGCTGCTGCTGTCCCTGGGCCAGGATGGCCTGTTCGGCGAAGTAATCGGCGGGGGTGATGATGACCGTGCCGAAGCCTTCGTCGTCGGGCATCCCGATACGCACCAGGTCGTTGTCGGAACGGTTGCGCCACTGCTCGGCCAGGCGGGCGTAATCTCCGGCGGGGGACTGGCCGACCGGTCCGAAGCCTTCGTCGTTGGGCGTCCCGACGCTGGACCGGTCAGTGTTGAAGTCGTTGACGGCCTGGTCGTAGCGGTCCTGCTCCTGGGTTGACTGCCGCTCCAGCCGCTGGTTCTGCTGCTCGATGGCGCGGTTGGCGGCATCGATGTGGGCCTGGGTGATCGCCCCTTCCACCGGCCCGATGACGCCCTCCACCGCGGCGCGGGTGTCGATGCGGCGCTGCTGCGCTTCCGCCAGCGCGGACATGGCGCCGGGCGAAACCTGGAGCGCGCCGGTTACGGGGTCGATGGCCACCGCCTGGGCGCCGACGCCGCGGCAGGACGGCGCTGGCCCGCTCGGAGGCGATGAGGGCCGGGTCGCCGGACATTCGGGCGAAGTAACCGGCGGGAGTCTGGTGGACCGCTCCGCCGCCCTCCGCCAGGGCGGGGTCGGCCACCGGGATGCGGACCAGGTGGTTGTCGGGGCGCTGGCGCCACTGTTCGGCCAGGCGGGCGTATTCGGCGGGAGAGAGGCCGCCGGGGGCGACGGCGGCGTTGAAGTCGGCCACGGCCTGCTGGGAAGCGGCGTTGCGTTCCGCGGCGTCCCGGTTCTGCCCGGCGGCCTCCTCGACGCCGTCGGCCCATTCCCGCCAGTAATCGGCGACGGTGAGGACTCGGCCTCCCTCGACAGTGAAAGTCCACCCCTGGGTATCGGCGTTGGCCCAGCGCTGCTGCAGGTCGCGCAGGTCGGCGGCGACGGCGGCCTGGGCCGCGGCCCGATGGTCCGGGTCGGCGATGGCGTCGGCGGCGCTCAGCCGGTCGGCGATGGCGCCCTGGTCGGCGATGGCGCCCTGGTCGGCCTCGAAGCGCCGGCCCACTGCGGGGTCGGCGGGGTCGGCGGGAGCGGAGGGCAGCGCGGCGTTGGCCTGGGCGATGCCCTGGTTGGCGGCCGAAGCGTTGAATAGCTCCGACAGGTTGGCGAAGTAGGTTTGGGGAGCGACGGGGTTGCCCTGGCCGTCGACGAAGGCGCCGGCGTCGCGGCCGCTCCAGTACTGTCCGAGGCCCGCGGCGATGGCCGCCAGTTCCGTCGGGCGCTGGGCCGCCTGGGCGGGATCGGCCGGCAGGTTGCGCACCTGGGCCCGGAACCATTCCTCCTGCTCGTCCACGGAGGCGAACTCGCGGAGGACCGCTTCGGCCGATTCGGCGCTGTTCCCGGTGGGGCGTCGGTAGTTGGACGTCACCACCTGGCCCGCGGCGTTGTACACCGACACCCGGTCCACGGAGGACAGCCCCGACGCGTCGCCGGTTTCCAGCGCTTCCCGGACGGCTTCGATCAGGTCATCGTCCGACACGATGTAGGCCTGGCCATCCTGGTAACTGACCACCGTTCCGTAGGCCGTTACCTGGTAACTGACGTCATCCTGATTGCTGAACGACGGCGTGGACGTGTCCGGGGATTGGAAGGGATTGACCGTGCCGGGAGGCGTGTAGGTGTTGGAGCCGTCGTAAGAGCTGCCAATGGTTCCGTCAGGACGCTGGAAATAGGTCTGGTCGTCGTCGCCCCCGCTGGGCCGCACGGTGGTGTAGCCGTTGCTGCTGGTGGTGACAATGATGTGATTGCCGTCGCTGTCGTAGTATTCACCATCGGGCAGGTCTTCTGGGTTGGCGCCCGACGGAATGGTATTCTCCGGCGTCTGCGGCCCCGGGTTCGTGCCCACCGGCGCCCCGACAGGCTGCTGGGGCTGGGTAGAATCGCCGCCATCATCACCATCGTCGTTGCCGCCGCCCTGGTTGCCGCCGCCGCCCTGGTTTCCTGGCAGCGTGGCGGAACCGCCCGGTTCTCCCGGGTTGTGCGGCGGGTTGTTGTCGGGATCATGGGGCGACCCCGTGGGATTGTTGGACCCGCCCTGGTTTCCTGGCAGCGTGGCGGAACCCCCCGGTTCGCCAGGGTTGCGGCGCGGGTTCATCTGGAGCCAGAGCTCGTCGGGCTGGTCGTAGCCCCAGAGCCGGAGCAGAGAGTCGCCCAGGTCGCCCTCGTCCGGGTAGCCGGGTCTCATATTCAGGTGGTGCAGTGGCATGTCACAGGCTCCTGTTGATACGTGGTTATTGATTCTCGGCGGGTCCGTAGAGGCGGGGATTGCGGGCCAGGGGCAGCAGCCGGTCGCGCCCTGCCAGCGACCCCAGCCGGTCCAGGTTGACCCGGCAGCCGCCCACGTCGACGGCGAAGCCGCGGCCGTCTTTGTTCAGCCACCGGCAGCCGGCGCTGGCCAGCGCCTGCACGTCGCCGTCGTCGGACACGATGATGGTCAGAATTTCATTCACGGCAAATCCTTTGTCGGCCGCCGCGCGGGCGGGTTGATCAGCGCCGCCACCGGCCCGCCGTACATCAATATGGACGGGGCGATGATCAGCAGCAGGGCGGCCAGGGTCGGCAGCAGTTCCGCGGTCAGGCCGGTGGCGCCCCGGGCGAAGCCGGCGTACACCGGCCAGTTGAGGGCGTAGGTGGCGCCGTGCAGGTGGATGGCGGCCAGCCACAGCAGCCGGTCGCCCCACCCGCGGGCATCAGCGGTCCAACTGGACAACCCGGCCAGTCCGTGGGCCAGGAGCAGGACGGCGAACTGGATGATGGGCCAGCCGTTGCCGTAGGTATGCTGGTAGCTGTCGCCAAAGGCCCTGAGGACCAGGCTGACCACCAGCGCGACGCAGACGGCAATCAGTACCAGCATGGCGCCCCGTTCCTCTCGCCGTCCGCTCCGCGCGCTCCGGCCTAGACCATGGAGCCCATGCTGCTGCTGGAGCCGTCCCGGCCCTGCCACAGCATGACGCCCAGGGTGATGAGGCCGCCGATGAGGGAGATGCCCAGGAAGTTGCCGATGATGCCGCCCAGCTTGCCGATGCCCTCGTCATAGACCTGGTAGCGGTTGCCGTCCAGGGCGACGAACAGGTCGTCCAGGGGCTCGAAGATTTCGGGCAGCACGGTGCCGATGATGACCACGGCCACGGTGGCGCCGATGGCCACGGCCAGGGTGCCGCCGCCGATGTTCTGCTTGACCAGCATGCCGCCGAAGTAGCCCAGGAAGCCCAGCGCGCCGGCGGGGAGCAGGATGGCCATGGCGCCGAAGAGCAGGCTGACCAGCGAACCGCCGGACAGCGCGGTCAGCGACTTGCTGGCGGTTTTCCAGGCGCCGCCGGGGACCTCTCCCGCGGTGGCCACGGTGAACTCGGTGCCCTTGGGGGTGTAATGCTTGGCGGCGGTCAGGGCGGTGGCGGCCGCCGTGCACTTGTCCGCGGTGGCGCTCAGCGCGATCTTGGTTCCAGTAGCCCAGGCTTCATTGGCCGTGTTGGTCCCGGCCACGACGACCCTGGTGAACCGCTCTCCGCCGAGCAGGCAGTGGTTCTTGCTCTGCACTGAAATGCCGTCGATGTCGCCGGCGATTTGCGGCGCAAAGGTCAGCAGGATGATGGCCGCGATGGCCAAACTGATTACCGATCCGACCAGTCCGCCGATGTTGCCGACGTCTCCAAGTCCTCCGATACCCATAATTGATGCTCCTTTAATTGAAGATCCTGGTTTGCGATTGGCGTTGAGTTGGTTGATGGTGGGGCGACGCGGCGGTCAGCGGAGGCGCGGTCGGCGAGCGCGCAGTCAGGTGTCCGTCCGGCGCCGGACGAAGGGCGAGGTGAGGGCCAGGCTGGCGCCGATGGCGCCGAAGGCCATGCCCCAGGGCACGAACTTCGTCCAGAGGTCAAAGCGTTGCGTGGGGCAGTTGCCCGGGTCGGGGCAGCCCTCCAGGGCGGCGACGTAGGCCGCCCACTGGTCCTGCCAGCCGTCCATGGCCGGCAGGGTCACCGCCATCAGGGCGACGGCGATGAAGAACAGGGACAGGGCGCCCAGCCCGAAGTATTTAGCTCTGCCGAACACGGCGGGCTATCCGTTGGCCAGGATGATGAGGAACAGCGCCACCGCGCAGATCGCGCCGGCGACCAGGTAGCCCCACTTGCCGTCCAGCAGGCTGAGCACGCCCTTCTCCCAGGCGCCGAAGGCCATGCCGCTGCGCTGCAGGTCCCGGCACCAGGCCCGGCGGTGCTTCATGGCGATGCCGTCGGTGGTGAACGTGTCGGCGGGCAGGTCGTAATAGTCGGTGGGCACGCGCAGGTCGGTGATGCCGGCGCCCGGCGCCACCGCGCACCAGACCTCGGCGTCCCAGTCGGGCGCCGCTTTGTCGTAGCGCCAGGTGACGGTGTCCACCCCGCAGGCCAACACCACAAAGGACTTCTGGTTGCGGATGCCGTTGCGGCCGTCGTTGCCGCGCCAGACCTCGGGCCGGTCGTAGAATCCCAGCCGGGGCAGGAAGGTCGCCACCAGGCCGGTCACGTAGCCCGGGTCGGTGAAGTCGCGGCGCTCCACCCCATATACTCGCGCGAATGCCTCTTGGAAGGCGCCGTACACGTACACGCCGACGGCGATCAGCCCCCCGAAGAGCAGTGCGAACACGAAGTCCGCCGGCAGCGGCATCTCCTGGTTGTAGGCCAGGGCGGCGAAGACAAAGCCCGTGGACAGCAGCGTCACCAGGAACGCCTTGCCGTTGGATTTCAGCTTGGCGGTGGACCCCAGCACCTTGATCAGCCGGCGCTTGTGGCGAATCACGTCCGAGGGGTTCTGGTAGGCGTGGAGCGGCTCCAGCAGGTTGTGGGCGTAATCGGCCTTGGCCTCGGCGATCAGCCGCTGCACCATCGCCTCGTCCACCCGCAGCTCCCGCTGGCGGACGTCGATCATCTCCTCCGGGGTCATCGGCCCCTGGCGCCGGGTCTGGCCGGGGCTCACTTCGGTGGCCTCGGGGCCTGCGGCGGTTTCGTTGATGACGGGTTCGGTTGCCACGGTGATGGGCTCCGGATCAGTTGCCGCCCACCCGGGGCAGGATCGGCGGCAGCGGCGTGGGCGTCGCGCCCGGCGCGTTCTGCTGACCTTCCCCCTCCGCCTGGGACTTGAGTTCGTTGGCGTGGGAGTAGGCAAAGCCGGCGAACACCAGGAACAGCACGCTCACCACCACCACCAGGGCCTGCAGCCAGGTGTGGAACCGTCGCGATTCGTCCACCTCGCTGTCCAGGTCCAGGCGCGCGCCGTCCCACATCGCGGCCGCGTCGGAGTTCAGGAACTCGGAGTCCCGCTCCACCGGCGCCGGATTCACCGTCTCAAAGTGCACCCCGTCCTGCTGGATGGGGGTGCGGTTGAGCTCCCGGTGCACGTAGGTGGGCGTGGGCATCTGCCGTCCCGGCATGGCGATGCCGTTCAGGATGTCGGAAACCAGCTGGGAGCCGACCTTGCGGGCGGCGGGATCGACCTCCATCGCCCCGTCGGACATCAGCAGCTGCAGGGTCTGATGCTGGGCCTTATTGCGCTTGAGCACGCTCTTCTCCCCCCTCCCGGCTGCCCCAGTGGCGGCTCTTGCGGGAGTTGGCCAGCGCGGTGCTGGCCGCCATCCGCTCGTAGTGGTTCCAGTGGGGGTTGTCGTCCCCGGCGTCCTGCATGGCCACGTTGATGGCTTCCAGGAAGGGCCAGGGCATCGAGGTCACGATTTCCGCCGGCGGGGCATCCTTGCTGTGGATGCGCTTGATGACGTCGGAGAAGTCCACGATGACCAGCCCCTTGGCCCGGTCCTCGGCCAGCTCGCGCTGGATGGCGTACTGCTCCAGGCGGCAGCGGAAATACTCGTAGGCCGCCGACGGCAGTTTGGTGGCCGCCTGCTCGGCCAGTTCCTTCTTGCGGATGGCCGTGTACCAACGGGCGCGTTCGGGTTCCACCGCCGCCAGGCCTTGGCGCAGGCGCCGGTGCCGGATCTCAATCTGCTGCAGGTCGGCGGAACCCCAGCGGTCCAGCAGGGCGTCGGCCGCCTCGATGGGCGCCTGCCCGTCCTTGCCCAACCGGTTCATCCAGTACCTGGCCCGGCTCTCCTCCGCCTCGAAGCGCAGCTGGCGGCGGCAGGCCGGCGCGTTCAGGATCCGCATCGCCAGGCGCGCCAGCCCGTTGATCAGGATGGTGGTCCTGTGCTGCTTGGGCCGGTAGTTCTTCAGGAAGTCGATCAGGGCGGTGAAGGTGATCTCCGCCTCCCGGGCGTTGATGCGGGAGTAGGCCGTGGCCGCGTCCCAGCCGTCGCCGCCGCCGCCCCCCAGGGACACCGACATGGAGCCCGAGTCCAGGGGCAGCAGTCCCGGGTCGCCGCCCGCTTCCTCGTCCTCCGGCTCGTCGTCGTAGAATTCGTCGTATTCGCGCTCGTCGTAGTTCTGGCGCGTGTTGGCCATGCTAGTCCACCGTGAACATGGTTTCGATGACGGCTTTGACCAGGCTCATGTCGTAGCCGTGGGTCTTCTTGATGCCGTCGACGTCGCCGAACAGCCCGCTCATCAGCCGCCCCACCACGGCCGGTTTCAGCGACAGGCCCAGGGCGATGACGTCGGCCTTGATGTACCGCGGGCAGTCCGGCGCCCTGGCGCGCTCCCAGAGGTACTGGACCACCAGCCGGTGCTGGTCGGTGAACCCGGCCTGCTGGCCCGACCGGGCCTCCTCCATGGCCGCCTTGCCGGCGAACCGCTGGGCGTGGGCGGTGTCCACCGGCCGGAAGGAATCGGTGAGCAGGAAGGCGTTGCGCACCGACTCGCCGGAGACCATCCGGAAGTCGTCCCTCGGCCCCAGGCCGTCCCGGCGGGCGCGGCGTCCCTCGGTGATGTCCACCCCACGAAAGGGGAAGTTGCGCCACACCTCGTAGGCCAGGACGAAGTTCTTGGGGTCGGAGTGGCCGGGGTAGTCAATGCTGAAGCCGTGGTCCAGTTCCGCCACCTGCACCCTGGCCGGGCGGCGCACCTCGCTGGTCATCTCCCGCACGATGCGAACCACCATCCGCGCCATGGCCGACATCAAAAGCAGCTTGCAGTTCTTCTTGCGCAGGCCGGCGCACAGGATGGCGAAGCTCCGGACGCCGGTGGACATGGCCATGCCCGATTCCAGGCCGGTGTGGGCCTCGTCCACGCCGATCACCGAGTGCCGCGGCACCGCGTCCACCAGCTCGTAGATGTCGGCGCCCTCGACCACCCGGCCGAAGTTGAAGCCGCCGTTGTGGAAGAAGGGATGGCCCCGCTGGAACCACCGGTAGGCCTCGTGGGCCGCCGACACGCTCTTGCTGGCGCCCATGTCGCCGATGAACATGACCTGGGCGAAGCTGAAGCCGGAGCTGAGCTTGCGCCGCCGCCGCCGCCGGGCCTGGCGAAACCGGGTCATGGCGTCCCGGTGCGCCTGCCGCCGCATGGCGTGGACGAACCAGTCGCGCTCGTCGCCGCAGGACAGGGCCACGTCGTCTTCGTTGATCCACCGCCCCGCCCACCGGCTCTCCGGCGGGTCCTGACGGCCCAGCAGCGGAGTGCCCACCCCCAGGGGGCTGCGGGCCACGCGGCCGTTCGGCGCCGCGGCATCGAGGTCGCGCTCCAGCAGCTGGGACGGTGGGGCCAGGGTGGTCACGGTTACGGCCTCACCACCGGCTCGTCCAGGTCGGGCAGCGGTTCTCGCCTGGCGGGACTGAACTCCAACAGCCGTCGGCGCGCGCGGATGAGAACAGATGCCCCCGCGGCTAGAAAGGCCATCCAAAGTAGGATCATCAGCCCGGCTGCCTGCAGTGGCGGGAATGTCGGTTCCTGATACTCCCGCCAGCCCAGCGCCATCATTCCGAGATCCAATCCCCGGCACAGGACCATAGCAGCCACGCCGCTCATGAATGATCCGATCATCACACCGGCCACGGCTGAGCCGAACCGTCCGCGGTCGGATTCGTCCTTCTTGACGAGCCGCGCCACCAGGTTTCGGAAGCTCCGGCGGGCAGCGGTTGCTTCGTTTATCTTCGTCATGCTACGGCTGCTCCCGGTAGTGCTGCCGGCGGGCGACGCGCCGGACGGTGTGATAGCTGCAAATGTCAGTGAAGATTGCTTTCCAGACCCGGTGCATTGGCATCCCGTCATTGACCAGGGACCGCACTATGGCGACCTGCTCCGGATCGAGCTTGCGAGTGAAGCGCTGATCGGGCAGGCCGACATACTTTTCCGCCCCGCCGCGCTCCAGGAGGTCAAAGGAGTCGATGGCCAGAATCGCGATCATCGCTCGGCTCGGTTCGGCTCGGCGCTGGTCGGCGATGAGGATTGCTCGGCTCCGCTCGGCTCTTCTTTCGTTCGCGGCCCGGTCGGACGCGGCGTTGAGGTGGCGGCGGGCGGTTGCTGCTCTGCTCTCATCGGCGGGCGCTCCTCTCTTTTATGAGTAGGTGTCGCGTCACTTTTGGTAGTCTTTAAATATGCTATTGTGGTCGCGACGCCCATCGATTTTCCCCCGCAATTGTTCCCGTATAGCTCCCAGTGGCCTCAGCCATGCGCTCCAGGCGCCCGTCCTGTACGGCATCGGACAGCCAGCGGCGAGAGAACGGGTAGGAGCCCTGGTATTTGCGTACGATTTCGCACAGGGACCGGCCCGCGGCAACGTCTGCCAATACCCGCCGCGCGATCTCGGGCGGCAGCACGATGGGTTTCCGGCCCGGCCGACCCGGACCCCATTCCCACTCGTCCAGCGCCGCCAGCGTCTGCCGGCGCTCCATTTCCTGTTGCGCCTGGAGCTCCGCGACCCGCGCGGCGCGTTCCTGGAGCGTCAGAGGCCGGATGTTCCGGTGGTTCAGCATGCGCTGGATGTTGCCCATGCCAGCGGTGCGTGGCAATAGGGTTTTCCCCGATTTACCCCCACCTGCTGAGTAGGGAAACGGACTTTCTGCCGTCTGACCGGCTGTGGAAAAGCCGCTCAATTTACGCGAGTTTCCCCTATTGATGCCCACCCGGGCCTCAGTCGTTGGACTCTTTCTAAAAATATGGTTGATTACCCGGAAGCAGGCCCGGCGCCGTGCTATATTGCCCGGGGCGGCCGCGGCAGGGTTCGCTGGGAGTGCGCGGTGTGGGCCAACGCCACCCTTTTTCACCGGACGATTGAACCAATGAACCGTCTCCTCGCCATCCTGATTTTCTGCGCCGTGCCGCCGCTGGCTGCGCTGGGACGGTTGACGGCGCTGGCGTTGGCCACCCTGTCCAGGTTCGGTTTTCAGCGACTGTTGGCGGTATTCCTGGTTGGGTGGATAATCGTGCCCCAGCTGGCCGGCCGCGGCGTGTTCGGCATCCTTCCCCGGTGACTCATGGAGCTCTGCAACATCGCCTATGTTCGCGCCGCGGTCGGGCTCCCTGGCCAGGTTGGCTACTGGATCATCCGCTGGTATGTGGGCAAGCAACGCGCGGACAGGAATAATAGGAATAAGTGGTACGGCCGAGGGCTACACCCCTTTACCAAGGCCGAATCCAGTGGCCGGATCCGGCCACTTTTTTATGAGCGCCGAAAATGACGGAATCCGTCGTATCCGCAGCTCCAAAATCGCCCCTGGTCGACGAAATCCGGCTACCTTAGCGGACGAATATCGTCATGGCGGGGCCGGAAACTCCGGCGGCGGAATCCGCAATCGCGCCGGTGGCCACGCGCCCCGCACAAACGGGTTTACGTAATCGCTGTTGTGCGAAGCAAGTTAGGTATCAAAACGCACGCCAGTCCAGTTGTGGCGACCCAACATAAGATGCTTGTGTGAATCAAAGGGGGCATCAATTTGTAGCGCAAGCCGACTAACGCGATGATTGCCGTTCTTATCACCGGGCGCATCAACAGGGCGGACGATGCGACTGGGATAAATTCGATCCCGTATCTGGCCCTCAACACTCGCGACCGTTGCATGTCGGTTCGTCATGATGGCTTCGGGGCGTCTGCCTACGATTGGCGAAAACGCCAGGGGCCAAGCCTGAATGTCGCGCCCAATTCAGCATGATTTTCGCGTTGACTTCTGCTGAACTATCCCTCCAATCGGCGCTGAGAACCTCCTTCAACTCTTTTCCGATCTCCTTCGTCGACCGACCCTCGGATTGGTAAGTATTGAGGATCCCAACAAATATAGAGAAAGCCTCCACTCTAATGGCCCGTTCGGCGAACATGGCTGGCCGTCTTTCAGGGTTGGCTACAAATTCACGTAATTGACTGGTCACCTCGATAACCCGCGGCCTACGGCGTATGAGCTGCAATTGCTCCAAAGCAGATAGTGCTTTAGTCTGCGTGCTAGGCGCGATACCAGACCAATCGACTTTTTTGGTGCCGTCCACTGCGTCAATGAGCCTGGCGCTAACTTTCTCGATCGGTCCGTATTGGACAGTCGGTACGGCGATGCCGATCTTACTGCGCCCTTCCAGAATGTTGCTTTGTCGCAATACGCTACCTGGCGAGTAATACTCTATTTGAGCTGATTTTTGATCGTAAGTGGCCAAGTCGGCGATCTCCATCCAACTTCCAAACGCGCGCGCATAAAAATTCCAAGTCGCTCGATTAGCGGAAATGTACGGACATTCTTTTTGCAGGAGGTCCGCGACCTGTTCAATCGATAATGCCTCTTCGTTTTCTAAGTCCCTCAGCAAGTTGGACACTAACCTGTTGCGACGAAGTTTTTCTCGCAAATGCTCCCTGAAATTGTCTTCAAACTCCTTTTCAGCGTTGCCTACAGGGATTCCCAAGGCCACTTGGTCGTTTTCTACGGTGGCCAGGCCCAGCAATCGCATTTCCCGAATCACGTTGTAAAACGATCCGCTCCTCAAACCTGCTAGGTCACGAAAGGCCTCTACATCCAACTGCCCACCTTGTGCAGCGATCACCCTACAGTGCTTGAAAATAAGAGCGGCGGAGCAACGAAGGATGTAGTTTTCTTGTACAGGCAATGAGCCTCCGTTCAGATAGTCCCGAAAAATATCCCAGTAAATATCGTACATGTGGCCGACTCGGACCATCAATCGTGCATCCACGAGACTCTGAATGACCGCTGGCTTGAACTCCTCTGCTATCTCGGAAACGCTGACTGGGGCCAGCCTTGCAATCCGTCGCAAGGTTTCTTCCTGCTCGGCCGACAACCCGGTGATGTCTTCTTGGAATAATTGCTCAACATTCAACAAGCTGTCAGCAATGTTCTGTTGACTCACACCTTGCTCCCGTTGCGATTTCACATGAGCACAAAGCTTTTTTAACAACCAAGGGTAGCCTTGGGAAAATGCCGCAAGAAAAAACCGGAGGTCTTTGCGGACAGGCGTCCTCAATTCTTCCCCAAGACGGTCCAATAGGGTAGTGCTCTCCACCTCAGAAAAAGGCTCCAACCGGATGTGTTGACTCCCGGTTGTTATCGCTTCCCTGACTCGGAAGGGAAAATCGTTCGTATACCCAATCAGGTCAGTCTTCCAAGAAAAACCAAAGACTACATTGGTTTGAGCGTCCAAGGTTTTAACAAATACGTCCCTTACACGTGCTGCCGTTTCGGCAAGTGGGAAAACATTCTCAAATTGGTCGAAGAAGATAAACAATATTTTACCTTGTTCTTCGAGATTTTTACCGAAACGTATCAATGCGTCTATTGCGCCATCAAACCCGGTCAAAGGCCCCTCGGACACCTGACGATCCAAACTGACATGGTTGTGTTGCAACACGTTGAGTACATGATCGACCGCCCTGAGGACGAATTGAGATGATGATGCTGTACGGGAGTCGATGGCGATTGCCAAATGACCTAACTGCTGGAGCGCGCTCGCACTAGCGAGTACCAATGAGCTTTTGCCCCAACCGGAATTGCCTTCGAAAACTATTCCACGCGAAGTCGTTTGCTTTGCCAACACCAGGGTCGCAAACGACTGGATTTGGTCCAATCCTGCATCACGTCCCACAAAATATTCAGGCGAGGCGGGAAATTGATATTCAAAACAAGCCGAGCTGCCGCGGACCTCTACGATCTGCTCCAACTGGCGGTCTATAGATGTGGCTGTCTGGATCGTATGGCTGCTGTTGGGCAAAATATGGAGTTCGTTCAGTTCAGGATACAGAGCCGTCAGGTATTCAACGACGTCCCCGGTAGCGACGTGCCTCCCTAAGGAATCGAAAATCACGACAGAATTGGGGAGGGTCGCCCCGAATGGGATGACATACTGTATCCCAAAACAGCCTCTTTCCGTGTACAAAACCGCGTAGTCGCCTAGCTGGCCTACTCCGGGATCTATGACCTTAGAAAATCCTTCCGGACGTACTATAATTTGGCTATTGTACATGGCCTCAAGGACCTGCTGTTCTTCCAGGACCTTGAGGGTGAGCCGTGGGTTTCCCTCACAATTATCCTTGTAGAAAGCCTTCGCATGGCTGTTTATTCCTGGGATCGCGACGAATAAACCATGGCAATGTTCGTCCAGCAACCAGCGCGACATGTACTTCCCAAAGAATCTATGGAGGTGTGGGGAACCGACCTCCGTGTCGTAGCATTTGCATTCTGCGTAAAGCGGAGTGCCTGCGATGGAGGCCTTTCCTTCTATGTCAATTTCCATGCCGCTGTAATTCACGTTCGGAATCGCGTCGGTTTGATAGCCGTGAAAAGTAAGCACGTTTCGCATCAGGATTTCGAATAGTTTGCCCCGAGCCTGAGATTTCGCTTGTTCTGAATTCCCGTCAGCCAAGATTTTCAACTTCGGCATATCACGTCCCCGATGCTAGCAAGCAGAAAGGTTATCGTCGGTGGATTCGTTGAAATTGTACTCTAAACTTTTTAAGTTGGATCAACCGACGCGGAGTTGAGGCCGCGCAGGATGTCCAGGTTGTCCCCGGTCCAGATGGTTCGGTCGGCGAAGTTGCTCATCTTGGGAACTCAGTGCGCCAAGTCTAGCGATGGCAGAGTTCATTAGCAACTCTGCCATTTTGTCGCCGATCCGCACCAGTGACGTGCTCACGGCGACGCCCAACTTCGGCCCAGGGTGCGAAAAATGGCAGAGTTTGGTATAAACTCGGCCATCATTGGTTAGTGCGCTCGCTATCCAACTGAACGGCCCTCAGGGCGTCCGAATCAAGGACGTTAGACCTGCCAACCAGACGATGAGAAATGCTGGAGTACTTATGAGCACCGACATCGAAAAGACCTGCTTTTTCATTGCTCCCATCGGGGAGGACGGTACGCAAACCCGACAAGATTCGGATCGGGTACTCAGGCGCATAGTCCGAGCCGCGGTTAACCCATTAGGATTCACCGCTATTCGCGCGGACGATATTTCGACTCCAGGGATAATCACCAGCCAAGTACTGGGGTTGGTGGTTGAAAGCCCGTTGGTGATAGCGGATTTGACTGGACACAATCCCAACGTGTTTTACGAACTCGCGATCCGACACGCTATACGGAAACCGTTTGTGCAGATGATCAGGAAAAACGAGACGATACCATTCGATGTCGCTACTGCAAGAACGATTCGTTACGACTTCGACGTAGATAGCGCTCAAGACGCGATCGACGAAATAACGCGGCAAATTAAATCCTTGAAATCCGATCCTACCGATATCGAAACCCCAATATCTATGTCGCTGGATTTACAAAGTCTCCGCACTGTCACGGACCAACAATCGAATGGGCTGCATCAAGTGTTGCCACTGTTGGAAGACATCAGCGCCGCCGTCCACAACAACAGCAACGAGATCACGCGTTTGCGGGAGGCCGGACTTCAAACGCGAACTCCGCAACGAAACACATGGAGTCTCGCTATCCACCGGATGGTGCTCGAGGACAAATCTCCTTACGGCTTTATCGCGTCCCTCGGCAGTCTGCGCACCGCGTTCCCATGGATACACGAAATGGGTGTTGCTGCATATACAAGGGTTCTGGAGGGAGATGTCGACGCAGCGCAAAACGTATTTGATGAGTTGGCTCGACTGATGGAATACCGATTCGGGTCTACAAACGAACTCGTCAACGAGACTCTTCCCGAGCTGAAAACATTATTCGACAGACTTGTTGCCGCGCACGGTACTTACCAATCAACCACCGTCGATGACCTTCCATTTTGACGGGCAGTTACACATTTCGCGGTTGATGCACTCTCGAACCGCGCTAGCGCGTAGTCCACATGAGATCTGATGGGCAGGTTTGATGGCAGACTTTGAACGGAAGTCTGCCATGATAGACTGGCCCCATGCCCACGCGAGGACTCCCCCACTACTGGACGCCCGACCAGGTGAAGATGATCCTGAACGCCATGCCGGCCGGTCAGCCGTGGCTCTTCGGTCTGATGCTCTGGCGAACCGCGCTTCGCCAGGCCGAAGCCCTCAACCTGGAGTGGCGCGATCTGCAATTCGCCAGCACCCAGCCGTCGGTCACGGTCCGGAACGGAAAGGGCGGCCGGTTTCGCGTGGTGCCGGCCCACCCCGAGCTCGTGGACGCCTTTCGCTCGGTCCCTCACCGGAGCCCTGCGGACAAGGTGTTCACCGGGCGCAGTGGCAAGCCACTATCCCCAAGGAGCGCAGTCCGCTGGATTGCCGAGGGTATTGCGAAAGCCGGATCGCAGGCTGCGGCTACTGGAACCGGCGTCAAGGGCCCTGCTTCCCACAGCCTGCGCCACAGTTGCGCCCGCCACTGGCTGCAGTCCGGCCTGAACGTCAACGCCGTCTCTGCTTGGCTGGGGCACAGCAGTCCGACCGTTACCCTCAACACCTACCTGGTACTGGCACCGGACACCTTGGGGGACATATCCGAGGTTCCATAACTATTGTTGTGCGACACGCAAGAGTTCAGTGGTTGGAGGCTCTACAGTAACAGGCCTACCGCATCCTCTACTGCTCGGCCCTCCACTGACTGGCGCAGCCATTGCCGCAGCTCTCGACGGGCGACCGTCACGGTCAGTTGGTTCCCACGCTGCGCCCGCAACTCCGCCAGCCGCTCCGACGCCCCCAGCGCAGCGGCCGCTCCCGCGTCAGCAATGTCGCGGTGCAGAGATTGCCCGTCGTCGTACTCTGGTATCGGCAGTTTCCAGAGGTGCTTCTGGAGGTGGCGTGCGCCGAATTGGCCTTTAGGCATCAACGGTATTACCGCATCGTACATAGCATCGCTGTTGATGACCGCCAGCAGATAATGCGCTTCCTGGAGATCATAGCAAGGGACATAAAACAGAGTGTAATCGACAAGAGCGGCGTCATCACGGATTACCGCGGCCGTCGGCGCCCCAGAGCCACCGTACGCTATGCGCACTGGTCTGCCGCCCCGACTGCTCTGCCATTCCAATTGCGCCGACAATTTACCGTAGTAGTCCACTTGGCCGCGTAGATCCAACTTATTGGCAGACCGTTTGTTCGCGTCCCACAAATGGCTGATTATCTGCCACCTCTCCCGCATTCGCCGCTCCAGGCCTCCGAGCCTGATACCTCCTTGCCCAGCATCAGTTGGTAACTCGTACTGACCCTGCTTAACTGGCAGGATGGCTTTCAACGGTTTAAGCGTCGTGTAGGGTACCACCGTTTCCCCTAGATGCACGTCGTAGACGTGCAGGGCTTCGATGGTTTGCCCGCTGATGGCTGCCAAGTCGAGCTCGCTCCAAGGCTTTTTGTCCTGCGATCCCCGACGCGGATTCACGGTGATGGTACCACCTGCTTGTATCGCTGCTGCGTTATCCGTTTCTTGGGCAAAGAACAAGCAGCGCGGGAAGATTGTGGCTCCGTTCCGTGCGCGTTGCGAGTAAGGCGAACCTTCTACAAATGATGCGCCAATTATGCTGTCGCGTTCACGGTGAACATCCGACGTCCCAGTCTTGCCGCGCCAACGTTCTACCGAATCCGCCAACGGGCCGGCGTTACCGCCAAGTGCGTGGTTTTTGGCGAACACTACGCACGACGCCATCGGAAAGAACGTATTAGGTTCCAACTGTTCCAGATCCCATGGCGTCTTGTATCCGAAATCCACGGCAATCGTGCGGCCGGCAATGCGGTTGCGGCCCCTGCCCTGGGGCTGGGCCTCCCATGCCCCCGTCCGCCATTTGCCATATTGCCCAGATTGCAGGGCACTGTGCGGGAGAACCATCCCAACTATGCCGCCGTCCTTCAGGTACAAGTCGACGCACCGGGCGAAGAACAAGCCGGCCACGTCCTGTTGGGTGGCAAACTGCCCGCCCTGCCAGATGCCATACAGGTTCCGGCTTTGCCGTTCCAGCTCATCCCGCAGGATGCTGGAGGTGTTGCGGTAGTTCAGCCAGGGCGGGTTGCCGATGACCACGTCTACCTTGCTGCGGCTCAAGGCAATGGGGCGTACCATGTTCCGCGTGTAGTATGCCCAGATGTGGTTGCGTCCCTCGGCGTGCAACGTGACCATCGTCGCGATGGTTTGTTCCAGCGGCCCGCGCTCTCCCGGGTCGGTGATGCCATGGTCGTCCAGCGCCAGCAGCGGATCGTCGCCCCGCTCGATGGCCACCGCGATGTCGCCCAGGAGGGCGTCAAAGGTTTCGGCCCGTTCCACCAAACTGATGGGAAACGCCAACGTCGGATTGTCAGGCTCGCGGGTCTCAATCGTAACGGTGTGCTCGGCGAACATATCGCCGGTGCGGTAGCGCAGCTGAAGCGCGTCTCCCAAGTAAATCGGCGCCGACAACTCGGCGTTGTAATCGGCCGCCGCCGCGATTATGTCCCGCGCCGCGAAGGCCCAAGCCGCCCGGGCCAGATGCACTGCCGCCGGATGCACATCCATGCCTGTGACCGCAGCGCGCAGGCCGTCCAGCGTGGCTTTCGGTGTCAGTCCGGCGGCCTGCGCCGCGTCGGCATACCGGCGCACGGCGGAGACGATGAATGTGCCCGAACCGCAGGCCGGGTCCAGCACTCGCTGATGCAGCGGGTCAGTGATGAGTTCTGCGACCATGGCGTCGGCCAGCCAGCGCGGCGTGTAGTACTCGCCAAGTTGCCGGCGTTCGTCGGGCGGGATGACGGTTTCGTACAGAATGGCGGCGCTGTCGGCTGGGGAGTCTCGCCAGTCGAAGCGGTCAATGCGCCGAGCCAACGAATACAAGAAATCGACGCCACCGGCCACCTCGGTCGGCCAAGCGAAGAAGTCGGACTCTACGATGCCGCTCAGACCAGTGCTACTGTTCAGACGACGGCCCTGCAGCAGGTCCGCCGGGTCCCGCGCCGCCAGGTCGTGGATGTCGATGCCGAAGGAAGCCTGGACCGCCATGCCGATGACGGCGCTCAGGTAGGTATGCCGGATGAACAGGTCGTCCAACTCGGCTGGTGTTCCTGCGACTTCCCCCAGGGCGGCCCGTAGGAGGTCCTCCCACAGCCGCCGTTTCACCCGGACGGTTTCGTAGCCGTCGGCGTCTTGGTGCAGCGCCGTCAGTGAATCGATGTCCCGCTGGTAGGTGGGGCTGCCCGGCCCCAGGTACCTTTCCATGTTGGCCCGGTCGGCGGGAATGCTGTCCAGGGACAGCAGCGCGCTGTCCCGCAGCCACTCGAACAGGGGTAGCCACCGCTCCGTACTGTCCAAGACGAAGCCGTAGGGCGGCGCCGTTCGCACCGGCCCCGCTCCCGGCCAGCGCAGCAGCCAGTATCGGCCGTCGGTCAGTATGCCCGTGCGGACGCCCTTGCCGTCGGTCTTGGAGAGTTCCAGGTATTCGTCCAGCTGGGCGACGTGGGCCGGGTCGGGATTGAACCCGCCGGCCGTGCCGATGCGACGCTTGAATTCGACGAAGCTGTCCAGCGCGGTGAGGTCAACGGCCCGGCGGCTGCCGTCGGAGGGCGGGTTTTCCTCGATGATCTCATCGGCGTTGGCCAGGCCGGTGAGGATGAGGAAATCCCGCACGGCGGTGGTGATGTTGGCCTCGGCCTCGAAGTTGTCGTGCCGCCTGATGATGGCCGCGGCAGCATCCCGATAGCGCGGGTCGTTCACGTCCATGTGCGTAGCCATGTCAGCAGTGTAACATTGAGGTCGTCACCCCGCTGTTGGTGACCCTGAACCCAGCTTCGGCGGCATCCTTCCCGTCCCGTAGGCCTCTTGAATCTGCAGCGCCAACCACTCTCCAATCGTCCCGGCGTCTGGGAGCGAAATGTTGGCCAGGAACCCGCTCTCCAGCGTGGTGATGCCCGATTCTACCGCCTCCACCTTGGCCCGGATGATCATCAGCAACGCCCGCCAGCGTTGCCGGCAGGCCTGCTCCCAGGCGGACCGTTGTGCAGCCGCCGTCCGCCTGGAGTTGCGCGGCGTGCGGGCGTAGTCGTCGATCGACGGCATCAACAGCATGATCTATACCCGACGGCCAGACATGCTGAACGCTACCAGCGAACGGTCGCCCCGTGCTTGGCCAGCAACTCCTCGATGTCCGTCTTGGTCCTGGAGATGGGAACCCGGGTTCGCGCCGCGTAGGGCATCCGCTCACCTCCTCCTGCGCCTGCTTCCAGCCATTGTCGACTCGGCCCAGGCTACGTCGTTCAACTGCTCTGGGGTAAATATTTCCACGTACGCCGCTCCGGTGTCCCGGTTGACCACCACCACGGCGACGTGAACGCCATCGCCACCCCGGCGCTTGCGCATGAAGTGCAGCGCATCGAACTCGTCCGGCGCTCCGGAGCGAAAGCCCACGTCGGCAATCCGTTCCCATCGCTCGGCGCTCTCGACGAAGACCCTGGTAACCATGTCGCCGTCAACCTCAGGGTGGACCACCATGAAGTCGTTGACCACGAGGTCCGTGGGGTCGAATTGCAGACGCCACTCCTGGCGCTGCAGCCACAGCTGGACGGCGCGATCCTCCTCAACGGCCGGTAGTGGTGGACCGTTGAACGCCTCCCGCAGTTCCTGGTCCCAAACGCGGTAGCGCCACGCGTCACGCAGATCATTCTGTTCCGACATTGTCATTCCTCCGTTTCACCCTCGCAGACGCATTCCACATACAAATTGCAGTCGCAGAGGACCTCTGCGGTCCCGTCGCCGCCGAACACGATGGTACGACACTCCTTACAGTCATCGCCGCATCCGCACCGGCATTCATTGTTGACTTCGGTCATTGCCTCTCCACGCGCCCGTCGGCCAGCACGAACCGCCCGGCCTCGTCGTACACCTGGCCGTCCCGCAGCCTGCTGAGCAGCTCCAGGGATACGTCGGTGCGGACGTGCGGTCCCAGGGCTTCCAGGTTGAGCGCCGTCATCGCGCAGTGGAAGCGCAGCGTTGCTTGGCAGCCCAACACCCGCACCTGGTCATCGGGTAGCAATTGCAACCCGCAGGGCTTGCACCGGCGCCAATCTTCGAAGGGGTCGTCCAGCAGACGGGGACCCACTCGGGCATGACGCGTTCGAATATGCCGTCCACCGTGGCCTTGACGCAAACCGCACCCGGTTCGTCCGGCTTGTGCCAGGTCAGGATTATCGCCGGACTTCCCGCACCCGGGCGTATTGTTCCACGTCCGGAAAGTCCCCGTGGGCCTTGCAGAGTCCGATCGCTGCCCTGGCTAGTTCACGGCCGTACGTCCCCACGCTCACGGGTTCCCAGTGCGATTGGTGTTCGTGTCGGTCGCAGCCGTCGCAGAGGAACTCGACGATGCCCGGGGCGATGTCCAGGCTGGCCAGCACCGCCTCGAGAGTCCCTGACCCTTGTTGGCGAGCGAGCCAGGTTCGGACCTGGTCTTCGAGTTGGGGCAGTTGCCTGAACAACGCGCGCACGTCTTGGTCCATGATCTCCAGGGCAAGCCTCGCATTGGTCATCATGAGTAGTTGGTATAGGTCCATGGTCAGTTAGCCTCGCGTTCGAGTATCGGGGTTGGCCCTGGCGGCCGCGGCGCTGCGCACCCGGGCCTTGTGGAAGTTGCGGCGCATTGCTCCTCCGGTCGACACCATGCAGCGCCACCCGGGCTCGGCGCCGCAGGTGGGGCACTGCACGGCCGCCGTCCGGTTGTTGCTACGGCGCGGCTGGCGCCAGGGTTCGGTGACGTTGGATTCAGGGTTCATCGTCTTGCTCCGGATCTGCGTTTCGTAACGCCAGTCCCACTTCCTCTTTTCGCCGTCGGACTTGGTGTGATTCGTCCGGCGGCGGTTTGTTTTCGCTTTGCGTTCGGATTCATCCTCTGCGGAGGTTGACCCGGCGACCCCACGGCGCGTGGAGGCCGCCGGCAACGACCGGGTGTGGAGCGGCCGTTGTCTGCTGGTTGGCCGCCGTCGCCCGGTCCATGGAAATTCACGCCCCAATCGGAACTTCTTGGTCCCGCAGACGGCGCGCATCGCATCCGGGCCTACCTACCGCTCTACAGTCGCCGGCACCGGTCCGCCGTTCAGATCGTCCACGAGCTCGACGTCGCGCAGCCTCCGGAGCAGGTCCAGAGAAACGTGAACCCGAACCTCCGGCCCAGCGCCGCCCAGGTGCAGCAGGATCATTGAGCACTGGAAGCACATGGTCAGCGGGTAGCCGACGCAGTGCACCTGGTTGAGCTCCGGCAGCTGCGCGGGACAGGTGTGGCACTGCACGACGCGCTGGGGCAGGTCGTGGACCAACTCGGCGGTGTCGTCGAACGGGTCGTCCTGGATGTCGACGACGACCAACGGCTCCACTCGGTCGGAGACCGGTGTCCGTGTACGGATCCAAAATGCTTCACTGATGCGCCATCTGGTGTATATCGGAATCATCGCTCACGTCACCTCTTGGGGCTGCGCCGGCGTTTCCCGGGAAACGGCGGCGATTAGCGCCAGGTCGATCTGCTCTCTGGTTTTCATTTCGTTCAGTCCTCCGTCGAATCGCAGTAGTTGTGGTGAAAACGCCGCGGTTTCCACCAGTAGCCGAAAGCCGTGCCCGCCCGGAGTTCAGAGAGCTTGTAGAGTTCCCAGAACTTGACCAACACTTCTCTCCTCTCGTGGCAGTCCTCGCAGATGCCGTGCCAGCTCATATCCTCCCCGTTCATGTAGATGGCCAGCTCATCGTCGGGCTTCTCCGCGCCGCAATGCAGGCACGTTCCAGTCTTGGGCCGGTTTGTGAGGTGATGGACCGTCATTGGATTTCTCCCCTCCGGTGGCGGTTGTTGCAACGTCGTGGTCAAGGATTGCGAGGTCTCGTTTCGCCGGCAGAAACCACCTGGTGAACGGGACGCCGGAGTTCTGGTTGGCCGCAGTCGACCGGTCCATTGAAATTCACCCCCCAATCCGAAACTTCTTGGTGCCGCAGACGGCGCACACCGCCCTGGTGGCGCCGCGTCCGTTCTTCATCGTCACCCGTTCGGCGTCGACGTTGTCGGTCTTCTCCTTGCACTTCACGCAGTAGATGAGGTCGGCGTTGTCGATGGTCGTCATTGGTCATTCCTCCTAAGTTTGTTCGGGGCGAGGCGACACCAATGGCGTCGCCGTTGTGGCCTCGGTCTCTGGTTGGGCCGGCATCATGTCCTCTGGCCGCCCGACCGCAAGGAAGCCTCGACCCACGCGTTCATACAGGCGTGGCACACCACCTGGGGCGGGCCCTCATCGGCAGGCGTCTGCGTGTCCAGTTGCCAGGCGATTTCGTCCATGGCAGTCCGGTGGCCACAAGGCAGCTCCTTTTTCTGGCTGCGCAAGACTCGTTCGTACCGGCCGTGGGACGTTCCGATTGCGATAGCGTCGCTCCTGATCATCACACTCTCCCCTCGGGTGTCCAGGCGGCAGAGGATTTGGCCTTTCCACCTGGTGCAGCAGTCTGGCCCACATGGTGGGTTGCAGCGGTTTTTCGTCGTCATTCAGTAGTCCTCCCCGAGCGGATCAAGTCCCTTGTCGGAGTGCGGCGGGAAGTCCATGTGGTCGGCGATGCACTCCCGGTCCGGCAACTCCCGGTCTGGCTTTGCCGGCGGGAACCACCTGGTGAATGGCGTGCCGGTGTTGGGCTCCACCATCTCCACCGGTTGCCAGCCGAGGTCGCGGAGCTCCTGCTCCAGGTTGGTGATGGCGTCGCTCGCGTCGTTCGGATCAGTCATCGATGTCTCCTGTTTTCGTTCACGCCACGTACTCGTAGGCGGACCGCGGTATCGCCAGTTGAAACTCCGGCGGCTTCAGCTGTCCGGCCTCGATGAGCGCCTGGTAGAGTTCCATGGCCAGCGACACGGCGGGCGGCCAGGGCAGGGGCAACTGTCCCTGCCGCAACAGCCTGGCCAATCGGCGCCGGATGCGGCTCCGGCGCCGGTCATCCGCGTCCCAGCGGTTGTGGCAGCGTTGGCACAAAGCGGCCAGGTTGAGCAGCGACGCCTGTTCCGGGCGCTTGTCCCACACGTGGGCCAGCGTGAGCGCCACGTGGCTGCCCGTTTCGGGATGCGGTTCGCCGTTGCGGGCGCCGCACCACTCGCACCGGTTCTGGGCCCGGTACTCGATGATGAACCGGCGGCGTAGCCTCCAGTCGTCGGGGTATCGTTGGGCCATGTCCTTGGGGATTGGCATGGTTCTTCAGTCGTCTCCAAAGCGAGGCCGGAGCATGATCGGGTGGACGTCGCCGTCCGGAAACACGACATCCATCTCGTAAACGTCGTTCGCCTCCGCGAACCAGACGGCCTCTTCCAGGTCCCCGAACTCGTGGACCTCGTCGCTGTCCATGGCAAACCGGTATTTCACCAGACCCTGTTCGGCGAAGACGATGTAGTTGATTTCTTCCATCGGGCTCCTCACTGATCGGTATGGACCCTCAATCTCCCCCGGTGGGGGTATAGGGACAGTGCGCCCGACGCTTTTCGGCAGGGCTCGCCGTATTCCGCTCCACAGCTGGGGCAGGGAAGGGGACGGTCAGCCAGCTTTGCACGGGGCGCATGTGGCAGGCGTTGCTGGCCGCTCATGGTCGTGCACTGCTCCCCGAATTCCGCGTGGCATGCGGTGCAATAAACGCTGAGCGGGCCCATTTCCAGGCGGGGCCGATAGGGGTTCATGGCGCGACCTCCGTCAACGCAGCTGGTTGCTGCGACGGGCTCTGGATCAGGCAGCGCAGCTCGGTCCAGTGGCGCTGATAGCCGAACACCAGGGGGCCAGGTTTGCCAGGCTGGGGTCTTACGAAGAGGTAGATCAAGGCTGGACCTCCCTGGGAGCGTCTTCGCCGGTCAGCATCCGCCGGACTTCCAGCGGGTCGCGCCGTCCGTTGGCGCAGTCCCCGCACTCCGGACCGGCTTCGTCGGGCAAAAGTTGGCGTTCGCAGCGCTCACACGCCCGTTTTCCCCCCGTTTTTGGGGGCGCCGTAAATTTTTCGGTGCCCAATCCTTGCAGTTCTTGCAATCCTTGCAGTGACTCGTCCGTATTTGCGTCCAGCAAGGGGAAGGCGCCGGCCCTGGAATCCGGCTCCTGCAACATCCATTGGGGAGTCCTGTTGTTGAGCAACGGACCCGCCACTATCCGAACCGTGGTATCCGACAATTCAAAGGTCTGGTGCAGCCAGGTCTTGATCAGTTTGGAAAGATTGATACGCCTTATCTTTTCAGTGGTGCCCTTGACCTGCAGCATACCGTCGGCGTCCTCTTCGTCGGGATTTCCCAACGCCATGGCGGCCAATTCCTTCACGCCCACGGGATTGCTTCGGTGGGTGTCCCACCACCACTGGATGAAGGGATGCTGCGACGCCTCGGCATCCGTTATGGCACGCTCCTCGAACTCCACGGCGTTGGCGGTGAAATCGGCGAATCCGGCGGCTTCTAAAATGGCGGCCGTCTGCCTCTGCCATGCGGGGAACCGCCGGAGCGCCTTGGGCAGATCTGAGGCCGGTGGGCGATCAACCTCCAGCCAGTGGTGAACCAGGGACAGCGCCGCGTTGCGCATCCTGGGCAGGTTGTCCAGCAGGTAATCCGTTATGCTGTGATGACGGAACCCGTTGCGGTGGTCCGGGCGTTCGACTCCCGCGTCCAGCCGGATGTGCAGCGTGCGGTTGACCAGCTCGGCAGCCATCGACACGTTGTTCGCGGTGGCCATCAGCATGTAGTTGCGAGGGTTGAGAATGAAGTTGCGACTGAAACCCAAGTCACGTGCCGGAAACTTGTCCTCGGCGGT
The DNA here is from genome assembly GCA_965220105.1 of Dehalococcoidia bacterium. GTDB lineage: Bacteria > Chloroflexota > Dehalococcoidia > Lucifugimonadales > UBA3495 > Bin87. The sequence goes on from OZ244811.1 coordinate 3,478,618, forward strand.
GAGCAGGTCCGCCAGCATGCTGCTGACGATGGTGCCCGCCAGGTTGTCCAGGAGCACGATTCCGTTGGCGTCGCGACAGGTGGACGCCACCCGTTTTTCGAACTCCAGCATTTCCCCGGGGGAATAGGTCGCCCGCATCGGCAGTCGGCCCGTGGTGAGCAGCGCAACCAGCTCGGTCAACAGGGTGGCTCCGGTGCCGGACTTCGGTTTGTCGACCATCATCAGGGGCGCCTTCGAATACGACCGGCGGCAGATTTTCGTGACGATGGCTGCGAACAGGTTCGTGCAGTCGGCGGCGGTGGGAAAGGGGAAATCGAAGAACAGGTCATCCAGCGCCGCCTTGGCCGCTTCCAGTTTCAGCGGTTCAAAGGGAAAAGGGTTCCGCAGGTACAGGCGCTCACTGAGGTGATACCCCTCCTCCGTGATCAAGCGGCCTGCGGCGGCGTTCAAAAAGGGATGGGTGATCACCGCCTCGAGTTGGGGCACATCCTCGGGAGGATTGACCAGCAGCGCGTTGGTCACCGAACGCTGGGGATGCCGAGGCCGCGGAGTCCTGAGGACGTAACGGAACGTCTCCGGCTCGTCCCGACGCTGACTCGCCTGGCGCAGCAGACGTCCGTGCTCCCGTTCCCCCACCGCATCCAGGACCGCCGCGGCCTCCTCCCAGGCGGAAAGGTCGTCATCCGCCGGTGGCTCTTCCACAATGAGCTTTTCGTCGAATCCCTGATACCAGAACACCGACGCGGCCGACACGATGGCGATGCTGTCCCGGGTATGCTCGGCGATAACCCACTCACCATCGTCGCCGGTGGCCAGATAGACCAGGCGGCCGTCTTTGACGAAGAGAGCGGGTTGGGGCAGTCGTTCCTCGCGTTCGAGGATGCCCTTCCACACCTGCTCCACATGCTCGTCGAGGTGTTCTCGATCCGATGCCTCGATCAGAGGGCGCTTGGTGGCCCCGAGGCACCGGCCCTCCAGGTTGTGGGCGGCCAGTTCCAGGATCAAGGGGCCCAGTTGCCGCGCGTCGGTGAACCAGCCTTCCTCGATAACCCGGGCTCGTTGGTCCCGCTCCAGATCCGCCAGGTCCTCCCCGCGGCGGCGAAAGGCGTCGGTTGGCATGATCCGCACCTCGGCGGCGCCTGCCCTGAGACTGCCTATCGCCGCGCTCAGCGCCGCCCCGGTACCGGGACGGTCGTTGTCGGGCGCAACCAGGATCTTCATCCCCGCGACATCGGAGTAGTCGGCCCTGCCCGCTCCGCTGGCGCCGCCCAGATAGGAGAAAGCCCGCCAACCGCACGCCGCGGCCGACTCCGCCGTGGTCTCTCCCTCGGTGATGATCCCCCAATCCCGCGTCCCGTGATCGCATTCCGGACCGTTTACGTCCGTCGGGTGACTGCAAGGATTGGACACCGAAAAATTTACGGCACCCCTATTTTCGGGGGATTCCGACGTGTGCTCCAGCAGCTGAAACCCGTCCGTTGGCCAGCCCTGCCACTTGCCGCGGTCCTTCATGCGGGGATGCTTGTGGGCGAACCGCTCGGTGCAGTCCCTGCGCCAGCAGGCTCCGTCGTAGCGCTCGACCACCTGGACGGCATCCTCACCGGTGAGGCGGTTGTGATAGGTCCACTCGCGCACCTGGTAGGGCTGGCCGTTGCCATTGGACGGCCCGGGCAGCACAAACTCAGGAAGTCCGAGGTTCACGGTGACCCGCCTCTGAGCTTCCAGCCAATCGGTCTTGGCGTCCTTGTGCTTGTGGCAGTGGAAGTAAACGCGGCCGTTTTTGTCATCGGCCCAGCAGCCGGCGGGGTTGTCGCCGCCCACGTGGCAGGCGCGGGAGTTGAAACTGAACCGGCCACGGTTCCCCAAGCGTGTGGGTTTGAACCCGGCGGCGGTCGCCGCGGTGTGGGCTTCCTCCAGGGAGAAGGCGTTTCCCGAGTAAGATGGCATCGCTACTTCTCCGTGGAATGCGCCAGGCGGTTCTTGATGTCGCTCATGCTGCGGTTCATGTTCCTGGGGGTCAGCACCCCCGCTGGAAGGTCAGGACGATCTGTCTGATATCCGCAGGTCTGGCAGATGGCCCAGTCGGGCGCGGCGATGCGCAGGTCGTGGCGTCCGCAGCGTGGGCAGTTCGCCAGCGGGAACTTACCGCCGGCCACCGCGTTGGCCCAGTCCTGGTGCAGGCGGCTACAGTAGACTTGGGTTGCGATGCAACTCGTTGGAGGATGGTTGAAGGGTTGGCGGCACCAGGCACAGGTGGCCATGTTCGTTCCAGCGCTCATCAGGCCTGCTCCTGTTCAACGCGGTCCGCGACATCGCATACGCACGTTGCGGGGTCGGCGCAGGCGCAGACGAACATGACGGCGATGCCGCCCTGGTTGTGCCGGTGGGGTTCATCTGATTCTGCGCAACCCGGGCAATCGACAAACGGCCCGATCCCCCAGGCCCGCATGTCCCCACAGTGCGCACAATCCTCGCCGCAACCACATCGACACTGGGTGAGCCCGTCATCCTCGCCGTTGGACGGAACGGCGGTGTCTCCGTCCGATGCCTTGAGGTTTTCCACCAGGAAAAACCCCGGCTCCTCGGAGTAGAACCAGCGGTCCATGGGGTGGTCGTGGTCATGGAACCACTGGCTCAAACCTCCGTAGAAGATCTGCTGCACGTCCTCGGCGTTGAGGCCGGCGTCGAGGGCGTGTTCCACGGCTGCCAGGAATTGACGCGCTTCCTCTCGCTTCTGTTGCCTATTCGTCGACGTCATGCATTCCCCCTCGAACCGCCGCGGCGTTGGCGAACTGCTGCCGCCGTTGCCACCAGGCGGCGCACTCGTGAACCACGGCCATGATCTCCGCGCCGGTCCAGCCCTCGTCCAGGGCACGGTCAATGGCCTCGATGACATCCGCGGGTAGCAACGCCTTGTTGATGGCCTTCGCCAGCGGCGATCGCCGTTTGCACTGGGTCAGGTCAGTGGATATGCTCATGGCGTCGCCTCCCCGTTACGGGTGGCGCGCAAGGCCTGCACTTCAGCCTGGATCTCCCTGGCCTTTTCACGGTGAGCTGTGTCGGCCTTTTTCGCCGCGGCCACCGCCTGCTGGTGGCGGTCCCGGTCGTATTCGTCCCGGCGGAAGACGGCGATGTAGACCGGCCCACCGTCGTCCCGGTCCTCGGAGTGACCGATGCGGATGTGCGCCGCGGTCCAACCTGAGGCGGTCATCTCGTTGAGGTCGTCCTGGAACTCGTGGAAGGTTCGCTTTTCGATGACGCGGTAGGGCTCGGAGTTGTGGAGATCGGCCCAGGCCCGCTCCAGGTCGATGCGGAACCTGCACAGAGGGCAACGGGCGCAGTGGTCGCCGACGTATTCCACGCCGTCAGGGTAGTCGCAGTCCCGGCACTCGTGAATGAACCGGTGTTCGTTGGGTGTGGTCATTGTGCTAAACTCCAATTGCATTTTTTGGCGTTGCGCCGTCGTGGGATTGCCCTCCCACCGGCGGCGCTGTTCGTTGGTTGTTACCGCTCGTCCACGACCGAAATGGCGTAGTGACGAGATTGGACCTCAAAGCATTCGCGGCAGATGCGGTAACCGCACTCACAACGCCACACGGCAGCGCCGTCGCTGCGCATGTGCATGGGATCCACGCAGTCATCGGGTTCGCCATGCTTGCCGAACGGCCAGATGACCAGCTGGTGCGGGTGGTGGTTCTCCTGGTCGGCTTGCAGACGCAGTCGCCCCAGCTCGGTGAGGTCCCACCGCTCGTTCTGGATCAATTCCGACAGCAGGTGATGGACGACGAGATCGTTCTCGTGGTTGACGTCGATGGTTTCGGGGTTCTGAGTGGTCATGTGATAGACTCCTTGCGCTTTACAGCTTTGCGCCGTCGTTGGGAGTGCAGCCCTTCGACGGCGTTGTTCATTGCGGCGTTCAATCCTGGAGCACATCCAGGTTGGCGGGCGTCGCATCGATCCGACGCCGGAGGGCGTCGACGCTCTTGCTGAGAAACCAGGAGGTGGCGTGATCGTGCTCCTCCATCCATTGCCCCAGGCGCAGGTAGACGATCTGGATGATGTCCTCAGCGCCCATGCCGCCGTCCAGTGCGTGGTCCACAGCCTCCCGAAACAGCGGCTCGGTAATGTCCAAAGCCGCGGACGGCGTGCCCCACTTCGCGATACGGACCTGTCTGGCCCGGTAGGCATCGGCAATGGCGGGGGCAGTCTCGTCCAGGGCATCCACCAGTCCCAGCATGGCCCAGCGCTGCCCATAGGCTTCATGGGTCAAGGCACGGAACGTCCATGCCGCCCACGTCTGAAACTGTTTGGGAGTTAGATTGGCCGGGTCGTCGGAGCACTCGACGTGGACGAACCGGTTCGCGCCGCCCTCCTGGTCCTGGACTTCGACGGCGTCGGCGATGTCGCTGATCTTCCCGCCGCATGTGGCACAGTTCATAAAAAACCTCCAGCGTTTTGCTGGAGGTAGATTAGGTTAGAAGCCGCAGACTTGTCAAGAAGCCGCAGACTTGTTATGCCACGGTTTTCGCGGATGGTCGCGACAGTATTCGATACCGGCTTCTACGGTGACTATGTAACCTCCACCGGGGGAGCGGGCCCGGAGTCGCCCACGCCGGGGCAACTTGCCACGGTCAACCCAACTCCGCAGCGTCTTGACGGAGATCCCGTACTTCTTGCTGGCGCTGGGCAGGTCGATCAGGCCCTCGGGCAGGCTTCCGGGCTCGTAGACAACGTCGTCCGCCTCGGTGGGATGGACGGATCTGTCGTTGTGTCCGTTGTTTGCGGCGGCGGTGATCATGCTGACCATATCGTCCAGGGAAAGGCCGTCCTCTCTGGCTCGCTCGATGGCGGCTAGGAAAGCTTCGCGCTTACTGTCTTTCAGCGAGTCTAGCATACCGGTCAGCAATTAGTGCCCGTGTGCGGGCTCGATCAATGGCCTCTGGGCTCGCGTGAGCCGGGAACCGATTTGGGCGGATTTTGTCCGATTTAGAAGTCTCTGCGGTATTGGCTTGGAATGCTCGTGTTTGACCCGGTAGGGTCCCGTCCGATTACGTCGGAGTGCACCGATTTTTCGACTTCGGGCGGGATTCGGGGCGGGAATTGTGCCGTCCATCCCTCGGACAAGCGGAATCCCTACTTGAAATTCCTGCTGTTGAAAAATTGGTGCCGAAGGTCAGACTCGAACTGACACGGGATACTCTCCCACCGGTTTTTGAGACCGGCGCGTCTACCATTCCGCCACTTCGGCTGCTGGAAAAATTATAGCATGGTTGCTTTTGCCGACACCGCCGTTGTAGCATATTTGGGCCGGTCTGCGTCCTTCTGAACAGGGCATTTGCTCCCCGATCGGCGCCAGGAACGGTGGTGCGATGGTGAGTATCAAAGAAAGGTTGGAAGAGGATATCCGCAACGCGATGCGTGCCAGAAATCAGGAACGTCTGGACGCCTTGCGCTTCCTCAAGAGCCAGATTCAGCTGGTCGAGAAAAACACGCTGAAGGAACTGGACGAAGCGGGCGTGGTTGACGTGGTCGCCAAGCAGGCGAAAGACCGCCGCGAGAGCATCCAGATGTTCGGCGACGGTGGTCGGGATGACCTGGTGGCCCAGGAACGCGCCGCGCTGGCCGTGGTGCAGGAATACATGCCCGAGCAATTGTCTGGCGAGGACCTGGAGGCGTTGGCTCGCCAGGTGATCGCCGAGGTGGGCGCCGCCGGCCCATCGGACCGGGGCAAGGTGATGGGCCGGATCATGCCCCAGGTGCGCGGCAAGGCTGACGGCAGCGAGGTCAACGCCGTCGTTTCACGACTGCTGGAATCCGCAGGCTGAAACGCTCCATGCGCTTTGGCATCCTGGTATTTCCCGGCACCTGGAGCGAGACCGATTGCCACCACGCCGTGAGCGGTGTGCTGGGACAGCCAGCCGACTACATCTGGCACAAGGATGACGACCTCGCCGGCTACGACGCCATTATCGTACCCGGCGGGTTTTCCTACGGAGACTATCTGCGCGCCGGCGCCATCGCCCGGTTCTCGCCTGTCATGCGCGCTGTCATCGAATTCGCCGACGCCGGCGGCCTCGTAATTGGTATTTGCAACGGGTTCCAGATTCTATGCGAGGCAGGATTGTTGCCGGGCGCCCTGCGTCGGAACGGCCATCTGCAGTACCGGTGCCAGTGGACGCGCCTGCGGACGGAAAGCGTCGACACACCGTTCAGCAATCGTTGTTCTTCGGGTCAGCTGCTGGAAGTGCCGGTATCCCACGGCGAGGGCAGCTACTACGCCGACTCGCTGACCCTTCAAAAGCTGGAAGATCAACGCCGCATCCTGTTCCGTTACTGCGACTCCGATGGAGCGGCGACGGAAGCGGCCAATCCCAACGGGTCGATCTCCAACATCGCCGGTGTGCTGAACGAAGGGGGCAACGTGCTGGGGATGATGCCCCACCCGGAACGCAGTTGCGAGACGCTACTCGGCTCCGACGACGGCAACCTGATTTTCGGCTCGATGATAGACGCCGGGGCGCCACGCTAACGAATGCTGCTGTCAATCGGGTTGGCGTGCATCGCCGTCTTGGGCTTCGGCAGCGCCGCCATCTTTGCCCGTCTGGGGATGCAGGCCCTGTCCCCCATGCCGGGAACCTTGATTTCCCTGGTGGCTTCGACGCTGTTGGCCGGCGCGCTGGCGTTGACGTTCAACTTCAGCGAGATTGTCGCCCTGCCGGCCATCGCTATGGTTTGGTTGTTGGGCAATGGCATTCTCACTTACATGGGCGGGCGGACGCAGCAGTACATTGCCATCAGTATGGTGGGCGCAGCCCGTGTGACGCCCATCATCGGCAGCGCGACGCTGTTCACGGCCATGTACGCCATCGTCTTCACCAGAATCGGGGTACCGGGGTTCGACGAACACCTGACCGTGCTCATCGGGATCGGTACCCTGGTGGTGGTATTCGGGCTGACGCTGACCGGCGGCAATTTCCTGCGCCACAGCTGGGGGCGGGACTGGCGCTCGGTAATGGGCTACGGGTTGGCGCTGATGTCCGCGTCGTGCTACGGGGCGTCGACGCTCAGTGGGAAGGTGCTCAGCAACCTTTTCGGCTCGCCGCTTATCATGGCCGCCGGCAGCATGTTCTTTGCCATGGTGGTTCTGTCGCCCTGGTTTGGTCGGCAAGCGGCGGAAGGAGCGTCCCAAGTCCGCAAACCGGCCTTTTTCATGTTCCTGGCCGGCCTGACGGCAGCCTGCGCCGTGATGAGCATTTACTTCGCCATCACCAGGGAGGGTTCCAGCGTGCTGGTGATCAGCCCCATCGTGTCATGCAACCCGCTGGTTACGCTGGTGCTGGCGCGACTGTTCCTGCAACGTACCGAAACGGTGTCCCGGGAATTGGTCTTCGGCACCCTGTTGGCCGTCGGCGGAGTGTCCCTGGTGGTTATCGGGGGTCTGATTTGACGGTGTCTCCACAGCGATCAGCGCCAGCGGTCACCCACGATGGAAGCCCGAGAGTGGCGGGAGGCGCAACATGCCGGTGAGCCGTGAAGTTCTGGATGAGATTGCGCTGTCACCAGCGGAATACGACATGATCGTCGACCGGCTGGACCGGGAGCCCAATCCCGTCGAGCTGGGCATGTTCGGGGCCTTATGGAGCGAGCACTGCGGCTATAAACACTCCCGTCCGCTGCTGGGTATGCTGCCCAGCCGCTCTGCCCGGACACTGTCCCAGGCCGGCGCCGAGAACGCGGGCGCTATCGACATCGGCGACGGATTGGCGGTGGTGTTCAAGGTGGAGTCCCACAACCATCCTTCCGCCGTAGAACCGTTGCAGGGAGCGGCCACCGGGGTGGGCGGCATAGTGCGCGATATCCTGGCCATGGGCGCCCGACCCATTGCCTTGCTGAACTCCTTGCGTTTTGGTCCACCGGACGATGCGACCAACCGTCGTTTGCTCAACGGCGTGGTGGACGGCATCGGCTGGTACGGCAATTGCATCGGCGTGCCCGACGTGGCCGGCGAAATCTACTTCGACCCGTCTTACGCCTCCAACCCGCTGGTCAACGCCATGTGCGTGGGCATCGCCCGCATCGAAGACCTGGCCAGCGCCGCTGCCGACCGTGCCGGCGACGTGCTGTTCCTGGTAGGAGCCGGCACGGGCCGGGACGGCATTCACGGCGCCTCCGGCCTGGCGTCCCGCACCTTCGAAGAGGAGCAGGAATTGCGCCCCACGGTGCAGGTGGGCAACCCCTTCCTGGAAAAGGTGCTCATCGAAGCGTGCCTGGAGGCCCTGGCCACCGGCCGGGTTCACGCGTTGCAGGACCTGGGCGCCGCCGGCATCACCAGCGCCGCCGTGGAATCGGCGGCTCGGGGAGGCAAGGGTATCGCCCTGGATATCGATAACGTCCACCGCCGCGAGGCCGGCATGACCGCGTACGAGGTGATGCTATCGGAGTCCCAGGAGCGGATGCTGCTCGTGGCGGCGCCGGAAAACGTGCCGGCGTTGACCAGCGTTTTCGACAAGTGGGATGTGCCCGGCGCGGTGGTGGGCACGGTTACCGACGACGGGACGGTGTGGGTCGCTGACGGCGCTGAGACCCTGGCCAACCTGCCGGTCGAACACCTGGCGTCGGCGCCCCGGTACAGGCTGAGCGGCGTTCCGACTGAAGAAGATCTGGATCGCAGACGACTCCGGCTGCGCGACGTGGCCCGGCCAGCGGACTTCGGCGACACCTTGCTGCGGCTGTTGGCGTCGCCCAATATCGCCAGCCGGCGCGGCGTGTACCGTCAATACGATCACCAGGTGCAGACCAACACCGTGGTCGCACCCGGCAGCGGTGACGCAGCGGTGCTTCGCATCAAGGGCACCCGGTGCGCCATCGCGGTTGCCATCGACGGCAACGGACGGCAATGTTTCCTGGACCCATACCGGGGTGGCCAGATGGCCGTCGCCGAGGTGACGCGTAATCTGTCCTGCACCGGCGCCGAACCGCTGGCCCTCACCGACTGCCTCAACTTCGGCAATCCGGAACGTCCCGAAGTGTATTACCAGCTGGAGCAGTGCATCCGCGGGATGGCCCGGGCCTGCCGGGCTTTGGGAGTGCCGGTGGTGAGCGGCAACGTGAGTCTGTACAACGAAAGCCAGGGGACCGCCATTTATCCCACTCCAATCGTCGGCGGATTGGGACTGCTGGACGACGCGGCGCGGCACAGCCGTTCCGGTTTTCCGGACGACGGGTTGACGGTGGTGCTGCTTGGCGCAGACCGGTTGACCGCTGGGGCCGCGGACCTGGCCGGGAGTGAATACCTGGACGCCATACATGGCCGGGTTCGGGGACGACCCCGTATCAACCTGATGTTGGAGCGACGGGTGCAGGCCCTGTGCCGCCAACTCGTCGCCGAGGGTGTCGTCCTCTCGGCCCACGACTGCTCCGATGGCGGGTTGGCCGTAGCATTGGCCGAGTGTTCCATTGTCGGCGCGAGCCGGCTCGACCACGGCCCGCCGGTGGGTTTCACCGCGTCGCCGGCGCTGCTGGATGGCCTGCCCCGCCGGTGGGATGCCGCATTATTCGGAGAGGCTCCGTCCCGGATCGTGGTCACGGTGTCGCCCAGTGGGCTGCCCGACCTGATCCGCGCCGCCGGTACCGCTAACGTTCCGGTGCTGACGCTGGGCGAGACCGGCGGGGTAGATTTCCGATTGCCCAATCTGGCGGAGTTGCCCGTTGCCGCATTGGCCGACGCCTGGTACGGCGGCCTCAGTGACGCCGTGGCATGAGGTTGGAGTGGCCGGGAGGAACGGCCTCCCGGCGCCAGGGGACTGTCGGCGGGTTGACGCTCCTTGCGGTCAGGTAATCAGCGCGGCGGCTTCGGCATCCTCGGCCGAGTCGGCGCTGTCGGCCTCCGCGGAATCGTGACTCTCCAGGGGAGGCGTCGCAATGGCGTCGTTGACGGGCGTGAAATCATCGGACGCGCTGGTCGGGGCGGCGTAGCCCGGGCCGAGTCGGTCCGCCAGTGCGATCGGGGTGAGGGAGTGCGTCCGGTTTAACCCGAACACCCGGCGTCGCCGTGACCGGTTGGTTGCCTCGTCCCGCACGCTAACGTTGCGGTACTGGAACACGCCGCCGGAGGTGAGGGCGCGGATCAGCCGGGTGATGAAGGTCTTTGAGCAATTGTCGCCCCAGTGGGACAGGACAGTGGGGTCTCCGGCCTCGATGCCGGCGGATAGCGCCTCGCTGATTTCCTGGCAGAGGGCGTTGAACATCACCGAATCGGCGCCGTCCCTTTCCTCCAGGGTGTAGCCCATGACAATCAGGTCGGCGACTCGGTCAGCCACGCCATCCCCCGACGCAGCCGGGGGTAGTTCCAGGTCGGCAACGGCTTTGACCAGGCCCGGGTCTGGCCGGGCGACGGTCGGAGCCGTGGACTTGAATGCGGGAGCGGGTGCTTTTGGCGCTTGCTCTTCTGCCACATTGTCGTCGGTTTCGTATTCGCCGACGAACTCAGCGGCAACGTCCTCTGCCTCCGGTCCGTAGTCGTCGTCATCCTCGGCCAGGTCTGCGGCTGAGTCATCGTCGTAGTCGTCATAGGAGTCCGCCGCCGGGTACGACAAATCGTCGGATTGGTCGTCCCTGATCTCCGGCACCGGGTCCGGTTCATTTGCCATCAGGATCCAGTCCACCAGATCCACGCTGCGGATTTTGATGTTGCCTTCCTCGGCGACTCGCAGCATCAGTTTCTTGAATCCGGAAAAACCCAGTTTGCGTTCGTCAAACCCGGCGATCCGGCGCACCAGGCGCTGCTTCAACGAAGTAAGCAACAGTGTGTGCCCCGCCGCTCGTTCGGATCGGATGACCTCCTCGATGGCCCTGATGACCTCCGGCAGCTGGTGGCGACCGGGGTTGGCCAGCGGCGGGGGCGGCATCGAGCGGTTGCGGAAAATGGGTTCGGGCGCAGCGATGGGGTCGACGTCGGAATCGTAGAAGATCAGGCCGTCAACGTGGTCGGCCATGCGGCGCGACGTTGCCCAGGACACGCCCACCACGACGACCCGTTTGCCCACGGCGCGGAGGGAATTGATAACGTGGATGAAATCCGAGTCGCCCGAGACCAGCACGAAGGTGTTGATGTTGGGGAAGTTGTGGGCCGTGTCGATGCAGTCCGCGGTCATCTTCACGTCGACGCTGTTCTTGACGCGCATGGTGCGTCCCGGCTGGAAAGAACCGCCGGGCGGCAGGCGGGTCGGCACGTACACCGGCTCAATGCCGGCGGCGTAAAGAGACGGAGGGTCGAGAATGAACTGGCTGGCGCCCTTGAGTTCGGGAGTGCGAGACACCCAGTCGGCATAGGCTTTGCCGACCACCACGCGCCCGTGGTTGGATACTTCTTCCTTGAGGGCGGATACGTTGGGAGTGCGGCCCCGCGCCGCCAGGCTGATTTTGAAGTTTTCCCAGTCTATGAATAGCGCAACGTCGTCACTGAAAGTGGGGTTGACGTTTGATTGCTGAATAACGATGGTAATTCTCCGAAAGGCGCTCGGTGGCGCCGCTTGCGACTGAAAGTTTAATCACGCCAACGCACCAGCGTCAAGGTTAGAGCACGTTGCGTAACAATATTTGCGGTTTCATGACTGCCCGACTGTAAGGCGTGGTACTCCGGTATCACGCGTGTCTAACTTGATATGTCATTGCGAGCGTAGCGTGGCAATCTCGTTGGCGTCCTTCGACAGGCTCAGGATGACCGGGATTGCCGCGTCGCAACACTCCTCGCAATGACAGCAATAACCCCCTCTCCCTTGATGGGAGAGGGTTGGGGTGAGGGTGGAAATCCCCGCCGAATGTCATTGCGAGCGTAGCGCGGCAATCTCGTTGGCGTCCTTCGACAGGCTCAGGATGAGCGGGTGCTCCTCGCAATGGCAGACGGGGCGGGTGGGCGAATCACGGAATAATAGAGAGAGCCTGTTCGTTGCTCAAGTTCGTTGCCCCTTTTTTGGGCGTTGTGCTATCGTTGTCGCCGGTCTGAATCACGACTGGCCGGCTATTTGAAAGAACGCGTGTTGATACCTTTGCAGATTTCCGGCTTGTTGCGCGCGGCGGTAGCGATGGCGGTGGTACTGGGAGCGGCCGGTGTGGCCGCCCTCGTGGTTTCGGGAAACGCCGGTCCGGCCGAAGCCAACGGCGCCTCGACGATACTTTACGACCGGACGCAGGGCAGTTACCGGCTGGTGGTCGGCATCATTCCGGCGCGCCCGGTGGTTCCCCAGACCCACCTCTCCATGCAGGTGTTTGACGCTTCGGACCAACGCCTGCTGCGAGACACCGATGTGGAGCTGTTCGTGTCGACTACCGGGCCGCCGGGTTCGCCGGGTTTCGGGCCCCGGCAGGTGGTCAATGACGCCTCCATCGTGTACTTCGAGCTTGACGTACCCTTTGACGCAACCGGGTTTTGGCAGTTGGAGGTGGAAGTCGCATCGGAGACGGGAGCAGAGATTTTCCTGATACCGATTGAAGTTGGTGAGGCCCGCACCAGCATTCAATGGGTCTGGGTGTCCGCCGTCCTGATAATAATTGCGCTGGTGGGCGTCTGGACCTGGCTGACGGTCAGTCGACGCGCGCGAGGGCAACAGTAACACGGAGCATGGCCGGGCGCGTGACACGGGGATTGCTGGTGGTCGGCCTGCTGGCCGCGGGTGCAATGGTGTTCGCCGGGCCGGCGCTGGCCCACGGATTCGGGGAGCGGTATGACCTGCCCCTGCCGCTGCGCTTTTTCGTGATTGCCGGCGCGGCAGCGGTGGCGCTGTCTTTCGTGGTCGTGGCCGTTTTTCTGCGAGGTGGCTCGATGCATCATGCGTATCCCCACTACAACCTGATGCGGATTGCGCCGGTGCGCTGGCTGGCGAGTCCGTTCAGCCTGGGGCTGGTGAGGACGGTATCGGTAGCGCTGACCGTTTACGTGATTCTGGGCGGCCTGTTTGGCTCGGAGCGGGCGGCGCTGAACCCGGCGCCGGCCGCAATCTACGTGGCCTTCTGGGTGGCCCTCAGCTTCTTCACGGCATTGTTCGGGAACCTGTGGGGGTTGGTCAACCCGTGGAAAATCGCCTGGGGTTTCCTGGAGGAACTGGTCAACGCGGTTCATCCGGGCGCCCGACTCAGTCGCCGCCGGCCCTATCCCCGGCGGATCGGCGCCTGGCCGGCAGCGGTGGTGTTCCTCGGGTTCGCCATCCTGGAAACCGTGATCTCCGACGCCGCCGGGCCTCGGGTGCTGGGTTGGATACTGGTCGGATATAGCGTGTACAACTTCGTCGGTATGTATCTGTACGGACGAGACGCCTGGTTGCGTAACGCCGAGGGGTTTTCCGTGGTGTACGGATTCATGGCGCGGTTTTCCATCACGGAAGTCAGCGTGCCCAGGTCGGTTTGCCGACGCTGCTCCAGCGGGGGCGTATGTTCGTCGCGCGCGGGAGACTGTGTGGATTGCTACGAGTGCTACGCCCGTGCTCCCCGTGGGCAGCGGCGGTTCAACCTGCGACCGCCGTGCGTCGGGCTGAACCGAATCGGCGACGTAGCGCCGCCAGCCGTCGCGCTGGTCATCCTGCTGCTGTCGACAGTGTCTTTCGACGGGTTATCCGCAACGCCCGAGTGGTTGTCGTTCAGCACCTGGTTCCTGCTGCAATCCCCCGCCATCGGCGGCTACATCGGCAATTTCATTGGAGCGGTCGGGTTGCCGGTTTTGTTCGGTTTGCTGTTCGCGGCCACGTGCACCGCCATGGCGATGTTGTCGGGCCGATCGGAACCGGAGCCCTTGCAGCTGATGCGGGTGTTCGTCTGCTCTCTGCTGCCCATCGCTTTGGCGTATCACTTTGCCCATTTCCTCGGGTATTTGCTCGTCAACGGGCAGCGATTCATCGTGCTGGTGTCCGACCCCTTCGGCTGGGGTTGGGACCTGTTCGGCACGGCTGGCGCGGTGATCAATATCGGAATCCTGTCACCGGTATTCATCTGGTATTTTTCCATCACGGCCATTGTGGTCGGGCACATCGCCGGAGTCTATCTTGCCCACGTGCAGGCGGTGCGGTTGTACGGCGAGGCGCGGGCGGCGTTGCTGAGTCAGCTGCCCATGCTGGTGTTAATGGTGTGCTACACTTGCGCGAGTTTGTGGATAATTTCGCGCCCCATCGCCGAATGAACCCATCCGAGGGCGGTTCCCACAGATTCCAAACCCATAATTCCAAATTCATCCGGGGAGATTAGTGTCGTGCCTGAACGCAGTGGAAGACTAGAGGGCAGGGTTGCCATCGTAACCGGCGCCGGTTCCAGCGGGCCGGGCGTGGGAAACGGTCGCGCGACCGCCACCCTGTTTGCCCGCGAGGGCGCCCGGGTGTTGTTGGCGGACATGGCGGTGGAGCGCGCCGAAGAGACGCGTCAGATGATTGCGGAAGAGGGCGGCGAGTCGTCCACCTTCCAGGCCGACGTCACCATCGCCGACGATTGTCGTCGGATGGTCGACGCCTGCATCGAACGATACGGCCGGCTGGACATTCTGGACAACAACGTGGGCATTTCCCGGCGTGGCACGGTGGTTGAGGTGTCGGAAGAGGACTGGGACCACATCATGGCCGTCAATGTGAAGAGTATCGTGCTGGCCAGCAAGTACGCCATTCCCCGTATGATGGAGGTCGGTGGCGGCGCCATCATCAACATCTCGTCCATCGCCGGGTTGCGGGCACACAGCAGCACGCCCTACACGGCGTCCAAGGCGGCGGTAATCGGCCTGACGATTTCCATGGCCGCCGACCACGGGCCCGACGGCATCCGCACGAACTGTATCGCGCCGGGCCTGGTATACACGCCGATGGTTGCGCCGCGCATGGACGACGACCTGCGTCAGATTCGCAGCGGATCAGCCCCGCTGCGTACCGAGGGCACGGCCTGGGACGTCGGCAACGCTGCGCTGTTCCTGGCCAGCGACGAGGCGCGTTGGATCAATGGTGTGGTGCTGCCGGTGGACGCTGGCCTGGTGGCCACGTCTCCGGTGACGTATCAGACGCTGGCCCAGCAGGTGCGGGTGTAACCGCTGGCCGCGTGCCCATATTGTCATTGCGCGCGAAGCGCGGCAATCCGGCCGCATCCACACCATGAGCCGTAAGCAGGAAGACTTTCAGAACCGAGCCCTGGCGCTGCTCTTGCGCCGGCAGGGATTGGAGACCGACTTTGAGCAGCGGGCCGGGCGCAAACGGATGGACATCGTTGCCAATGTTGACGGCCTGCGCATCGTGCTGGAAGCGGAGACGGGTTTTCACCGCAAAGCTCAGGCCGTCAAGGACGCGGATGCGCGGTTGCGCCAGGGGCTAACCACTGCCGTCTTTGCCCTCTGCTACCCCAGCGGCGTTACCGAGGATAACCTGGGCGACGCAACGCTGACCTGGATCCTTCGGCTCAAGCCGGGAGAACCGCCCGGCGACTGGGCGACCGGCAGCGTGACCATGCTGGCCCAAGCGGTGCAGCAAGCCCCCAATTCCCTCAGCGGCGCGGACATCGCGGCTCAAAAGCTTTCCGACGCCCTGGACCAGGCTGTGAGGCAACTTACTGCTACCGACCACGTCAATTTGGCTGAGGCTCTGGACCTGCCCGCCAACAAACCCGGCACCGGAGAAAAAGGCAACACCCGCAGTGGCTATCTTGTGGCCGCCAAGCGGGGCCTACTGGTGGTGGCCACCTCCATGCTGTTCCATCACCGTTTGCATGGACACCTCCCTGCACAGCGGCCAGATCACTTTGATGGGGAGTGGCCGCCTGCCTCCGCTGTGGTCTGCGCCCAACGAAGCGCCGTCATCAGCGCCTATCAGGAGGCTTGGCGCGGCATCCTGGCCGTGGACTACCGTCCGGTTTTCCAAACCGGGAGTGCGGCGCTGGACGCCCTCGCAAAAAACCCCGACACCGGCTTGGCAGTGCGAAATCTGGCGAGAGTGGTGTCCCAAATATCGGAAGAGGTAGCCGGACTGCGCCATGACCTGCTGGGGAGAATTTTTCACCGAGTTCTGGATACCGCCCGTTACGACGGTTCTTATTACACCTCCACTGCCGCCGCCGTGCTGTTGGCGTCGCTGGCTATACGCGAGCAGGATGCCGACTGGGGCGACCCCAACGCCGTTGCCGCCCTGCGTATTTGCGACCCGGCCTGTGGCACCGGCACCCTGCTGATGGCCGCCGCCGAGCGCATCCGCGACCTGCGCAACGCCGCCGGACGCGGCGACCCCGCCGACGATGTAGCTTTGGGCCTGGCCCTGGTGGAGGACGTGCTGTGGGGCTACGACTCCAACCTGACGGCAACTCACATGGCGGCCAGCACGGTGGGAATGCTGTCGCCGGCCACCCAATTCAGTCGCATCAACATTCACCGTGTTCTGCTGGGTATGTTCGATGGGGTGCCCTATGTGGGATCCCTGGAATTTATCACCGGGCAGGCCCGACTGGCTGCTTGGCCGGAGTTGGCCCAGAAAGTGGAAAACGACGAGCCGGCGCCACTGCCACCGCCGATGGATTTGGTGATAATGAACCCGCCTTTCACTCGGGACAGCTTGCGCTACGACCAGTTCATCATGGGCGACGAGCTGGCAGTCAAGGAAAGGGAAAAGAATTTGTTCGGGGCTACCAGTGCGCATTTGGCCGGCAACAGCGGTGCTTTCTTGGTTTTGGCTGACCATATTTGCAAGCCTGATGGAGGCGCCATTGCAGCAGTTTTGCCGCTGAGCGGTATCACTGACAAAGCAGGCTTTGAGATTCGCAAGCTTTTGGCAAGCCGCTATCACATAGAAACCATCATCAGTTCCCACGACCCAGAGCGTATTTACTTTTCGGAGAACACCACTATCGGGGAAGTCCTGATAATCTGCCGCCGGTGGGGGAGCAACGAGCCAAAACCGCCGACCCGCGTGGTTAACCTGGCCCGCAACCCGGCAACTCCGCTGGAGTCCCTGGACACTGCCGCCAGGATTGGTCGGGCCGGGGATGCACCGCCAGTGGATTTCACCGTCCAGTATGTTGACGCTGACCGGATCGCGCGGGGCGATTGGGCCGCCGTCAACTTCTTATCCCCGTTTCTGACGGCTGCCTACCGCAGGTTGAGCGAAGAAAGCCCGGCTGTGGTTCCCACCGTAGCCCTGAGCAGACTGGCGGACGTGGGGCCGGCAGGTCAAAGGATACGTGATGCGTACACCAAGCAGGATATGCCTACGAAATCAGGCCGCCGCGCCCTATGGCATCACAAGACGGGCATAACGCAGTCAATGGCGGCTGAAACCGACGTTTACATCGAACCGAAGGAATCCAAACGCGACTTGGCCGAACGTTACTGGGAGCAGCGCAGTCGCCTATTATTGCCAACTCAGTTGCGGCTTAACTTGGCGAGAATTGCCGCCGTGATGTTGCCAGAACAGGCAGTTGGGTCTCGTTGGGTGCCCTGTCGTCCCCATGACACCAGCATCGTCAAAGCCCTGTGCCTGTACCTGAACTCTACGCCCGGCCTGCTGTCCCTGCTGGGAGAGCGAGATAACCGGGCCCCGTCGTATCCGTCCTTCTCGCTGGATACGCTGCGCTCGGCGCCCGTTCCCGACCTCGCGGCATTGGGCGATACAGATCTGCAACTGCTTACGGACTGCTTCGATCGGCTGCAACGGGAATCCCTACAACCGTTTCCGCTGATGGCCGACGACCCGGTGCGGGCGCAGGTCGACGATGCGATCACCTGGGCGCTGGGTCTGGACGCCGAATGGTTGGATACCATACGCCGCGAGTTGGCCCGGGAGCCGTCGGTCACCGATCTCCGCCGCCTGTGAAATGGTTGTTCCCCCGCGGCCCGCAACGGGTTACTCCCCAATCGACACCAGGGTTAGGTCAAAGGTGAGGTCCTTGCCGGCCAGGGGGTGATTGGCGTCCAGGGTTATCATGTCGTCGGTCAACGCCGCAATGGTGAAACTGACCATGGTGCCGTCGCTCTGTTGGCCCTGTACGCGAGCGCCAGCTTCCATTTGCATTTCGGGGGGAAATTCGGCGCGGGGAACGCGCATCACGCCGTCGGCTTCGTGTTCGCCGTAGGCGTCGGCGCAGGGGATGTGTACCGTCCGCGTGTCGCCCGGGGCCATGCCAACGATACCGTTCTCAAAGCCCGGAATTACCTCGCCGCCGCCTACGGTGAACGCCAGCGGCGTCCCGCCATCCGAGGAATCGAAAACCTCGCCGTCATCGAGCCGGCCTGTATAGTGGACCCGGACCTTGTCGCCGATTTTTGCTGTGGTCAATTTGAAACCTTCGCCGGGATGGATGGGGCACTATAGCATGAGGGGCAGGGCCGGGTGAATTATGATATGGTACGGGCACCAACTGAAAATTGAGCACGAAAAAGGTCGCTGGAGGAGCTATGAAGTTCGGATTGTTTATGATGCCGTCCCATCCGCCGGAACGAAATATCTTCGACTCCCACCAGTGGGACCTGGAATATCTCACCCTTTGCGACGAGCTGGGCTTCGACGAGGCCTGGATCGGTGAACACTTCACGTCGCCGTGGGAACCGATACCCGCCCCCGACTTGCTGATCGCCCAGGCGTTGATGAAGACCAAGCGGATCAAGCTGGGGTCTGGCGCGCACCTGCTGCCGTTCCACCATCCGGCGGAACTGGCCCACCGGGTTGCCTATCTCGACCACCTGTCCCAGGGCCGGTTCATGTTTGGCGTGGGCAGCAGCGGCCTGCCCAGCGATTGGGCGCTGTTCGACGTGGACGGAACCAACGGCGAGCATCGGGAGATGACCCGGGAATCCCTGGACATCATTCTGAAAATCTGGGAGAGCGACGGGCCGTTTGAATACAAGGGCAAGTACTGGAACGTGAACCTGCCGGAGCCGATGTACGGCACCCTGGAGTACTTCCTGCGCCCCTATCAGAAACCCCACCCGCCCATCGGCGTCGCATCCGTCAGCTATAAGTCCCCCACCCTGATGATCGCCGGTGAACGGGGTTTCATCCCCATGAGCCTGGCGCTGAACGCCGACTACTGTCGCAGCCATTGGGAGGCCATCGAAGAGGGCGCCCAGCGTTCCAACCGCACGCCGTCCCGGGCCGACTGGCGATTGGTGCGGGACGTCTACGTTGCCGATACCGACGAGGAAGCCAGGGACAAGGCGCTGAACGGAATGCTGGGCCGGGTGTGGAATGACTACCTGCTCCCGCTGTTCCGAGAATTCGACCTGATGACCGTGTTCAAGCACGACCCCGAGGTCCCCGACGACGCGGTAAGCATTGAGTACATGGCCGACCACCTGTGGCTGATCGGATCGCCGGACACGGTGGCCGAGAAGATTCGCCGCCTCTACGGCGACGTGGGCGGCTTTGGCGCGCTGCTGATGCTGGTGTACGACCAATGGCAGGATCAGGCCGGCTGGGACAGGTCGACGCAGTTGCTGGCCGAGCAGGTGATGCCCAAGGTCGCCGACCTGACGGGTGTTACAGCATAACGCTATGGTCGGTCACCAGTTTTGGGAGTAGTCCGGGAGAAAGCGCATTTCCGGGTTATTTCCAATATTTTTACCATCGCGGCTCCGGGAACTGCATACCCGGGGCCGTTTTCGCATTGCATAAGCAAAATTCCCGCAGGTCGTACGCCCAAGTCAATGCGGGTGCACCGGAATGTGGTGTAAGATGGCGCCAATCACTGTTCCTGACCGGAATCTGATGTGCAACCATCTGCAATTAGCGGGATGAAGAATATGGCGACACAGCGAATAAAGAAGACCAAGCTGATGCGGAGCGTAGAAGAAAAGCAGGGTCGGCCCCTGGAGAACCTAGTGCCGGACTTGGTCAACCAGATGGGGATGAGCCGCGCTGCCTCCCAACTGGGCGTCAGCCCGGCCACTCTGGGTTACTGGATGCTGAAGATGGGTATCCAGTACCGCCGCGTCGCCCTGGCCGACGGCGAGACTATCGAAGTCCGCCGGCAAGGCTGAGCATAATCCCCCTCTCCCCTTGCGGGAGAGGGGGAGGGTGAGGGGCAAATTATGGCGCCGGCAAGGTGGGGCCACCGAGCCCGCCTTCTGCTACGGGCTCCGCTTCGTCCATGCCGGGCCACGGTGGCATGGTGACGCACAGGAACCGCAGCGGCCCGCCCGGGTAGGCCCGAAACTGAAATGCCCACCCGACTGGAATCACCAGAGCGTCGCCGGGGGTAACTGATACCGGCGGAATCTCACCGGCCACTGCTTCCGGCGGGCATCGCCAGACCTCGCCCGCCCCGGACACCACGTACCAGGCTTCTTCAACGCTACGATGACGAACCGCCTGGCTGACGGCGCCGGGCGGTATGGACACCTCCACCATGCTGCAACGGGTCGCGCCGTGCCCGTCGTGCAGCAGCAGCCTGACTTCGGAGCCGTCCGGCGCAGTAATTATCTCGTCGGAGCGGCGACCCGGGGGAGGGATGGGGGCTGTCTCAGAATCTGCGCTCATCGGTGGCGGTTCAATATGGGCGCTCTTCCAGCTCGATCCACTGCGCTTCTAACCACTGCCCTCGGTACCAAGCGTAAACGAAGCCGTTTTGCTCTCGTCCCGTAAAGGGACATTCTGTTCGCCATGAGTAGTAGGTGTTGGATTCCCACACCCTGTCGACGCAGATTTCGTCCTCGCCCTTCGTGTTATACCAACCGCCGTCCCAGGTCAACACGGCCAGGAATGAACCGTCGGTGAAATGGCCCAAAGGGATAGGGGTTGGGGCGGGGGTGGAGGTTGCGGCTACCCTCATTCCGCCATGCTTTAATTCATCGAATCGAGCGAATATCTCTTCCATGTGTAAAGCGTACCCGACGTTTTCTAGATCGGCGCGACCCCAGGAGTTCATGTCAATAATTTGCCCAGACATGGTCATGAGAGGACCACCGCTATTCCCGGGATTAAGAGCGGTATCCGTTTTGATCCACTTAATTCCGTCGACGTAGACCTTCTCAGCAGAAACCACTCCGTTTGTTACGGTGCGCCCACCGCCACCCTCGGGGAAACCAACCGCCAAAACTTCGCTTCCTAACCGGATACTGGTTGAAGTTTTTATTCCTTTACCCCAGCGATTCAGGTACTCAAGCCCGTTGCGCCGTTCTGTCCCACTCCAGTCGAAATCGTTGGGACTTAGGTCTAGCAACGCCACATCCGCAAATTCGTCAATGCCCAGGACTTCACCTCGGTTCAAATCGGGAATGCCTTCATACGCCCAACTGACTGCAGCATATCGATTCGGACCGACTACATGAGCGTTGGTAACTACATACCAGTCAGACCATTGCGATGGGTCCTGGATAAAGAAACCCGTACCTGTGCCCGTAGAAGTTGATATACGAACTACCCAAGGCTTTAAGCGCTCGCTCCAATCTGCGATTGATGGCGTGGCAGTGGGTCTCGGAGTAGGTCGTCGTGTCGGCGTGGGCCTTGGAGTCACCGTCGGGCGTCTGGTAAAGGTTGGTTGCGGTGTGCGTGTGGGAGTTGGCGGTGGCGTCGCAGTTGGTGCCGGAGTAGCGGTTGGGAAGGGCGTTGCCGTCGGAATTGGAGTGGGTGTAGGTACTTGCGCCATCGCCGTGCGCACTTCCGCCTGCACCCGCACGGCCAGAGTAGCCTCCAGATCCGGTGTAGGCTCCAGAGAGGGTCCGGCGCATCCCACCACCACAAGTAGCAGCAGGATCCCGATGATATACCCTGCTTTATGCAAAGGATTGCGCGTTACGCCAGCGGCTCCAGCTTGTCAAGAAATCGCTGGATGTCCTTTAGCCCCACTCGAATGTCTTCGGCGGTACTCCAATTTTCGTAAAAATTGATGTGCAAACTGTTTGCTACGTGGAACAGTCGTCGGAGATCATTGTCGCCGGTTTCGTCGGCCAGCCGGCTAACGATGTTATGCAACGCGGCGTGGCTTTTGTGTTCCCAGTTCCACTCCTCTGCGACGGCTTTGACCATTTGGGCAGCAGCGCCCCAGCCCTTTTCCGACGCTTGGCGAGGGTCGCCCTGCGCCAGTTCAGCCAGACCTTGAGCCAGTAATTCCTGGCACGCTTAGCGATAGATTTGAGCCGTCATGGTGATCCTTGGTTATGCGTCTGTATTGTGTACGATTGATTACCCCGCCCGTGGCTTCCGGCCCTTACTGTCCAGGAAGTCGGCGAAGCCCTCTTCCACCGATAGGCCCTTGAACCGGCCGGTGCGGCCCATGATTTCGTTCTGGTATTGCTCATCGATGGGCAGGCCGGAGTGCTCCAGCAGCATTTGCTTGATGTTGGCCAGACCTTCCACACGGTTGCGGGCGATGCCGGCGGCGATGTCAAGGGTACGGTCCATCAACTCTTCGGCCGGCACCAGGTGGTTGATGAGACCGATGTGGTAGGCTTCGTCGGCGAAAACCTCGCGCCCGCTGAGGAGCAGTTCCTTGGCCCGGTTGATGCCCACCAGTTGGGGGAGGCTCCAGGTGGCGTTCATCTGCCCGTAGTTCACGGCCAGGAACCGGAAGCTCGTCTTCTCGCAGCCGACCAGGAAGTCCAGGGTGGTGGCCAGCACGGTGCCGCCGCCGTAGCAAAGGCCGTTGACGGCGCCGATTACCGGCTTGGAGCAGGTAAACATGTGCCAGGTGTATTCGGCCCGTGCCGCCTGGCCGGCTTCCCGCTCTTCTGGCGACAGCTCACGGTTCTCGTGGATGTCGGCGCCGGCGGAAAAGGCCCGCTCACCAGTGCCGGTGATGATGATTGCGCCGACGGAGTCGTCTTCCTCGTAGGCGGTAATGGCGTGGTCCATCTCGCGGACCAGCTGCAGGTTGAGGGCGTTCAGCACCTCGGGTCGGTTCATCGTGATGACCCCGATGTGCGTCTCGACCTCGCTGCGACCCATCTGGGTGGCGCGGGTGACGGTTTCAGTATTGATGCATGAGTAAGTGGTAACCATAGTTTGTCCTTTACACAGGTGTTTCGGCCAGCAATTATAGCGAGGTGCAACGCAACCGGGTAGATGCGGGTTTCGTTCCTCCAGGATCATTCGATTATCGGCATTGTCATTGCGAGCGCAGCGCGGCAATCTCGTCGCAATGTAAGCGTTTGTGCCAGGGCAGACTGGCCAAGCCAGCGAGATTACCACGTCGCTACGCTCCTCGTAATGACAATCGAAAGGCCTTGATCGTTCCTCTGCCCGACCATCCCGCATCGCGGGAGTCGAGAGACGTCAGGAGACGGGTGGACGGCGACCGGCCCACGGCTGCGCATCTTCGAAGGCGGCCATGGCTCGTAGCACCCTGCCCTCAGCGCCGGCGGGGCCGACCAGGTGCAGACCCACCGGCAGGCCGGCAGCGGAGAACCCGCAGGGCACGCTGGCCGCGGGCTGGCCGCTCATGTTGATGGGGAAGGTGAAGGGCAGATAGCCCCACCACTGGTTCACCTCGCGACCGGCGATGCGGGTGGGATGCTCGCCGATGGGGAAGGCCGTCACTGCCATTGCCGGCGTCAAAAGCAGGTCGTAGTCGTTGAAGAAATCGGCGAAGCGTCGCTTGTGGCGATCGACGTAGGCCAGCGCCCGGGACAGGTCGGCGGCGGTCAGGGTGGCGGCGGCGTCGAAGGTCGCCCGCACGTAGTGGGTGAGGTCATCCCGCCGTTCCGGATAAAGATTCTGGTACGAGGCGTAGGAAGCCGTGCCGAAAACCGTGGCGAAGGCCGGGAAGGGGTCGCCCTCCACCTCCGGCGCCGCTTCTTCCACGTGGGCGCCCATTTGCTGGAAAACCTGGGCAGCGGCCTGGGTAATCTCGGCCACCTCGGGGTCGACGGCGGCGTAGCCGAAATCGGGACTCCAGGCGATGCGCCAACCGTGCACGCCACCTTCCAGCGCGGCCAGGTAGTCCGGCGGGGTGTCGGTCATGGTGTTGGCGTCCCTGGAATCGGGGCCGGCCAACACCTGCAACAGCATCGCGGTGTCGCGCACGGTGCGGCTCATGGGGCCGGACTGGGAGAAATGGTTCACCGCCGGCCCGCCGTAACCGCCGTAGCGGGGCACGCGCCCCTGGGAGGGCTTGATGCCCGTAACGCCGCTGAAGCTGGAGGGTATGCGGATACTGCCGCCGCCGTCGCTGCCGGTGGCCAGCGTGCACAGGCCGGCGGCCAGGGCGGCCCCCGCTCCCCCGCTGCTACCGCCGGGAGTGTAGTCGGTGTTCCAGGGGTTGCGGCAGGCCTCACTCACGAGGTTTTCCGTGGTGCCAGACTGGCCAAACTCAGGCGTGTTGGTCTTGCCGAGCAGGATGGCGCCGGCGGCTTTAACCCGCTCGACAACTACGGAATCAATGTCGGGTACCCGGTCGCGGAACACGGCGGATCCCATGGTGGTGGTAACGCCTTTGGTCAGTTCCAGGTCCTTGACGGAGATGGGGACGCCGTGGAGCGGGCCCAGGGGATCGCCATTTCGGACGGCCTCGTCGGCGGCCCGAGCGTCGGCCATCGCTTGATCCGGGCACAGGGCCAGGTAGGCGTTCAGTTGCGGGTTCAGTTCGTCGATCCGTTGGAAGAAAAACTCGGTGAGTTCGGCGGAGGATATTTCGCGGTTGGCGATCATGCGCCGGATGTCGGTAGCCGGGGCGAATGCCAGGTCGGAATCCATGTCAAATATGCTCCTGTCAGTCCGGTGGCCGGCGACGGGTTGGCCGTCGCCGGCGATGGTGTATAGTAGGCGACCTATGCGTGGCTCATTCTAGCATTGTGGGCGGGAGGTAGCAGGTTTCGCTCATGGGCATCGTAGGAATAATAGCCA
This sequence comes from Dehalococcoidia bacterium, assembly GCA_965220105.1. Classification (GTDB taxonomy): domain Bacteria; phylum Chloroflexota; class Dehalococcoidia; order Lucifugimonadales; family UBA3495; genus Bin87. The sequence continues at coordinate 3,503,397 of OZ244811.1, forward strand.
ATCCCGCTGCCAGCAAAGACATTCGCCGGCTGGTGGCGCAAGGTCGGGTGGTGCCCGACTGGGAAAAAGTCAATATGGTCCGGCGCGTGCTCATCGGTTTGCAGTCCACGGACGTTTGCCGAGTAGTGGCCATGCCCGACAGCGGCCACCTTTGCCAGCGGGCGGCGGACGATCCCGGCGTAGACACGGAGGTCGAGATGCTGCCCATGTCGCCCCGGTACACCGAGGGCGACACGACCCGCGCCGCCGCCATGATGGCCGACCTGGGCGTCGGCTGCCTGATCACCCTGGGCGGCGACGGAACCAATCGCGCGGTGGCGGTGGGCGCCAACCGGTTGCCCATCGTGGCGATCTCCACCGGTACCAACAACATCTTTCCGGTGATGGTGGAAGGGACGCTGGCCGGCATCGCCGCCGGACTGGTTGCCTCGGGCCAGCTGGAACTGTCCGATATAGCGGTGGTCAGCAAGACGCTGCAAATCTGGATCAACGGCGAGTACCAGGACCTGGCCCTAGTGGACGTAGCCATCTCCCGGGAGCGCTTCGTCGCGACGCGGGCGATCTGGGACCTGGACACCGTCCACGAGGTTTTTCTCACCCGGGCCGAGCCGGCGGGCATCGGCCTGTCATCGGTGGGCGGTCGACTGCGCCCCATATCCATGGCCGACGTGGGCGGTTTGCGCTACCGTCCCGGTGTGCCTGACCCTGACGGCGAAACGCCGACGAACGTCGCCACCGTGGTTGCGCCGGTGGCGCCCGGCCTGGTCAAGCCGGTTCCCATCGCAGACTGGAGCATGTTGCAGGAAGGGGTGCCGGTAGACCTTGAGCCCCGGCACTGTACAGTGGCGCTGGATGGCGAGCGCAACTTCACGCTCACACCCGATGACCGGGCGCAGATCGTGCTGGGACGCAATGGCCCGCCGGTGGTCAACGTCCCGCGAACCCTGCGACGGGCCGCCGAGTTGGGGTTGTTTGCCGCCTCCTGACCGTATACCCCAGGCGACCTCGCGCTCGTGCTGACCGGCCCTGAACTCGCCATCGGCCTGGGGATGGTGTTCCTGGGCGCTTTGGTGCTGGGCACCGTCGGCTTCGGGTTGGGCATGGTGGCCATGCCCGTGCTGCTGCTGATACTCATGCCGCGGGATGCCGTGGTAATCGTCAACGCCTTTATTGTCCTCACCACCGGGTTGACCCTCATCCAGACCTGGCGGCACCTGAATCTCGCCGAGTCCTGGCCCTTCGTCCTGGCCGGACTGCCCCCGGTTCCCCTGGCAGTCCTGCTGCTGGACGTGGCGGACCCGACGATCCTGCGAATAACCATCGTGGGGTTGATCATGGCGCTCGGCGTGATGAGCCTGTTCCAGTTGCGCCTGCCGGGAGCGCGGCGGAGATGGGCGGCCCCGGCGTGCGGGTTCACCACCACGTTGCTGGTGGTCACGCTGGGAGTCGGGGGCCCGTTGGGGGGTCTCTACTCGATAGAGCAGGGATGGTCTCGGGACACCATACGCGGCACGCTGGCCCTGTATTTCTTCCTGGCATCCACGCTGGCGTTGGCGCTCTACGTGGTATTCGGGCTGGTGTCACGTCCAACGGCGGCCAACATCGGCGTACTGGCGCCGGCGGTAATACTCGGCTCGGTGGCTGCCGCCATCGTGGCCCGCCGGATGGGTCTGCGCGTTTTCCGCTACGTGGTGCTGGCGGTGACCATCGTCGGTAGTGCGTCACTGCTTGCCAGGGAATTGGCGCGGCTTATCGGCAGCCAGTAGCCGTCCGAATCTTTTCGAATAAATCGCCTCCCCATCGTATCGGGGGAGGCGGCGCATCAAGTGGGCAGCCTGCCGCCGTGCGGGCGCGTTCACCGGGCGCGTTCGCTAGGAAGACAGGTCGTGGAAGGCAGCCAGGGCAGCCGTGATGCCATCTCCGACGGCGGCCCCCAGCTGGCGGGTGGATTCGGCGCGGGCGTCGCCGCAGGCGTAGACCTTGGGGACGTTGGTACGCATGTGGATGTCCGCGTAAACGTGGCCGAGCTCGTCCATGTCCAGTATGTTTTTGAAGGGTTCGGTGTTGGGGTGGAACCCCACGTAGATGAAAGCGGCGGCGGAGGGGTAATCGTAAACCTCGCCGGTTTTCAGATCCTTGACCCGGGCGGCTTCCAGCACGTCGTTGCCCACGAACTCTTCCACCACGTGACTCCACAGCCATTTGTACTTGGGGTTGGCGAAAGCCCGGTCCTGGAGGACTTTGGTGGCGCGCAGTTCATCCCGCCGGTGGATGATGGTCACCGAGTTGCAGATGCCGGTCAGGTAAAAACTCTCGTCCATTGCGGCGTCGCCGCCGCCAACCACCACCACGTCCTGGCCGCGGAAAAAGTTGCCGTCGCAGACGGCGCAGTAGGAAACACCCCGACCGGCGAACTCGTCCTCGCCAAGGACGCCCAACTTGTTGTGGGAGCCGCCCGTGGCAATGATGAGGGCGCGGGCTGCGAAATCGCCCTCGGAAGTGCGGATCAATTTGCGATCGTCGTGCAGGTTTTCCACCGCCTCAACCTCGGCGTACTCCATCTCGGCGCCGAAACGATTGGCCTGGTTGAACATCTCGGTGGCCAACTCCTGGCCTTTAACCCCTTCCTGGAATCCCGGATAGTTCTCGATTTCGTCGGTAATCAGGAGTTGACCACCGGGGCCGATGCTCTCAATCATCAGCGTGCTGAGCATCGCCCGAGTGGAGTAGAGCCCGGCAGACAAGCCGGCCGCCCCTGCCCCGAGTATCACAACGTCGTATTCCTTTGCCATCCGAGAGATTCCTCCTGTGGGTGATTTGCTGGTAAGAAACTTCAGCCGGTCGTCTGCTGACGCTGACGATCGGAAGTGAGCCTGACCCGGGCCGGTCGCCGGGTTGCAGAATCGCGTATTTCGGCGACGGACAACTCCAGACCCTCTTCCAGGCTGACTTTGGGTTGCCAATTCAGTTCGCCGGCAGCCCGGGAAGCGTCCAGCGCGATGCGAAAGACGTCGCCGGCCCGCCGGGGCTGGTACGAAGGCTCCTGCCCGAAACCGGTTATGAGCTGGAGCAGCTCGTAGATTCGGTTGATGGTCACGCCCTCGCCCGTGCCAATGTTGTAGGTTCCGCCGTCGCCCCGGTGGATGGCCGCGATGTTGGCTTCCACCACGTCGGAGACGAAGATGAAATCCCGCTCCTGAGTCCCGTCGCCAAAGATAATGGGTCGTTTCCCCTCCAGCATCAGACCGGCGAAGATGGCGACGACGCCCGCTTCACCGTGCGGGTTCTGGCCGGGGCCGTACACATTGGCGTAGCGCAGGATGGTGAAGTCCAGTCCGTACATGCGATGGAACAGGTTCAGGTACAGTTCGCCGGCGTATTTGGACAGGCCGTAAGGGCTGAGCGGCGCCACCGGAGTGTTTTCATCGCAGGGGCTCAGGTCCGCGTCTCCGTAGAGCGCCCCTCCGGTCGAAGAGAAAATGAACTTCTCCACCCCTTCGGAGGCGCAGGCGGAGATGAGCCGCGCGGTTCCAACCACGTTGGAATCGGCATCGTTTACCGGGTCAATGGCCGACTGGCGCACACTGCTCTGGGCCGCCAGGTGAAACACGATCTCGGGACGCTCCCGTTGCACGATCTGTTCGATCCTGGCGTCGTTGAGTGGTGCGTGGTAGAACACCGCCTGGTGGTTAACGTTCCGCAGTTGCCCCGTGCTGAGGTCATCGACGACGGCAACCGCGTGTCCGCAATCCAGCAGGCGGTTCACCAAGTGAGATCCGATGAAGCCGGCGCCGCCGGTTACCAGCGCTTTGGTGGGTTCTGCCATCCTTACCTGCTCCTGCCGGGGCAAACGGCGAACACCGTTTGCGTCCCACCGGATATCGTAATCCAATACTGGCCGGGGAGCAACCGGGGGTTTGGTTCGCTGTACGGTCAGGTTGCCGGCAGCGTTGGCCCGGCGGCACTGGCATTGACAACTTTTTTGTAATGGTGTATCAATCTGCTACTGCAAGTTGGAGCCGGCGGGCGCGCCGGTACCTTGTCGAAGGAGGAGGAAACCATGCCCGACATTTATTACGCCAGGCCAAGCAACTTCCTTTCCGATCCTCGCGATAAGACCATTATCACCGGGGAATCGGAAGACGAAGTGCTGCAAAAAATGTACGAATACCTGAACAGCCCGGCCGCGAAAGAGCGCTACCCCGGTGTAGAAGATCCGACCGAGTTGGAAAACAACATCCGGACCTGCATCTTCAAGAAGGGCACCAAGGCCATCCACAATCGCCCTCCGGATGCCGAACCGGTAAAGTAGTCCCGGGTCAATGCCGGATATCTGCAACCCCCGCCCAGTTCCGGACGGGGGTTTTTGGTGGCCGCAGCAACTCGGTGTGGAACAGGGTCATTCGATTATCGGCAATGTCATTGCGACCCCGTACTTGATACGGGAGTGGCAATCTCGTTGGCGTCCTTTGACAGGCTCAGGATGAGCGGGATTGCCACGTCGCTTCGCTCCTCGCAATGACATTGGGGGACTATCGAAAGACCTTGAGTGTGGAGCGGTTCGGTTGCGCGTGAAGTGTCTGCGCCGTTATACTCGGCTATCATGGCCACCAACCCCGACGATTTCCCGACCGATATCTACCGGGAATTGCCGTTATTCCCTTTGAACAACGTCGTCCTGTTCCCCGGGATGCCGCTGCCCCTCCACATCTTCGAGGAGCGGTACAAAGACATGATCGGCGCTTGCGTGGAACGCGATGAGCCGTTCGGCGTCCTGCTAATCAGGGAGGGCAACGAGGTCGGCGAACCTGCCATGCCCCACTCCATCGGCACCACGGCCCGCGTCTCCCAGGTGCAGCGGCTCCAGGAAGGCCGGCTGAACATCCTCACCCGGGGCGAAAACCGGTTCGAGATGGTCCAGACGGTCCAAACGACCCCCCATCTCGTGGGACTGGTGCGCCTGCTGGCAGATGAGGAGGGTACGGTGTCCGAGACCACGGTGGCCGGCGTCCAGGAGCAATTCGTTGCCCTGCAGAGGCAACTGACCGCCATGGCCGGCGGTTGGGACCGGGAAATAACGGTGCCCGAGGATGCCATCGGTCTGGCCCGCGCCGCTGCCGTGACCCTGTCGGTCAGCCTGCCGCTGCCGCCGGACGTGCGCCAGTCGTTGCTGGAAACCCCTACCGCTGGCGCTCAGCTGGAAAAGCTCTTGACCCTGATGCGCCAGGCCAACCGCATCGTCGGCGAGCAGGCCCAGCAGAACACCCCTTTCAAGGGACCGCGTCTGAACTAGCTGGCGGCGGCTGAGCTATAGATCCGGCGGGCTCCCGATTCCGGGATGAGACCGGAAAATAGCTCCGGATGGATCATCTCGGCGAGTATTTCCAAACCGGTGACGAGCCTGGGACCGGAACGGCTGGTGTAGTTGCTGGCGTCGATGGCAAATACCCGGTCGTTTTGCACTGCGGGCAACGCTTGCCAGCCTTCCTTGCTTTCCAGGAGCGGCACGTCTTCCAGCGCCCGGGGCACCTCGAATCCGCAGGGCATCAGCACGATAACCTCCGGCTGGCTCTCCACGACGGCCTCCCATTCCAGCGGGAAGGAACCCATCTCCTTGTCGCCGAAGCAGTTGACGCCCCCGGCCAGTTCCACCATCTCGGGAACCCAGTGGCCGCCGCACATCAACGGGTCGGTCCATTCCAGGTGGAGCACCCGGGGGTGACGGTCGGCGAGCCCGGCGCGCTGGTTGATGGCGTCGATGCGGGCCTGCATTGCCGCCGTCACCTCGTCTGCCTTCGCTACCGACCCGGTGGCCCGACCGACGCGACGCACGTCTTCCAGGACGTCGCCAAGGTACTGGGGGTCCAGGGAGATGACTTCAGGCTGCTTGGTCATGTTAGCGGTGGACTCAGCGACCTGCTGAGACGAGACCGCTCAAACCTCGCAGATGGCCTGGGTCAGCAGCAGGTCGGGGTCGGCGGCGTCCAGGATGTCCTGGTCGATGTGGTAGATGCCGAGGCCCTGAGCCAGCCGCTCCGAAATGATGCGGCTGATTTCTCCGCTGGTGGGATTGGTTCCCTCGAAAACGCTCCTGACCACCCAGGGTTTGGACTTGGCCGACGCCGGGTAATCGCACTCGTGGGTAACGCCGTAGAGCTGGTCTTCCAGCCCAAGCGCGTAAACTATCTCAGTGGCCGACGGCAAAAATGAACAAATTCGCATGAGCATACTTTCCTGTTGGGCCGTGCAGTTCACCCGTTCGGTTGCCAGGGCGTCGGCGCAATTGTAGCACGGTCGCCGCCTGTGCCACTGCGGCGGGGAATGCGCTTGCCGAGTCAGTCGGAATTGGACGCAACTCCGGCTTCCCGGGGTTCGGCGCCGGATGCGGACTCTTGCAGCAGGGCGATTCGTTCCTCCAGGAGAAGCCACAACTCGTCCTGTTCGTCCAGATGCTCGATCGCCTCGGCCACCAGCAGCTCGGGCCGTCGGTGTGAATCAGCCAGCCCTTCATGCACTGCTCCCCCGTGGATGTGTTGGGTAAGCGTAGGGATTTCCGGGTCCACGTGGGCCAGATCGTCGTGGGAAAGGTGGGGGAAGAAGCCCTGGCCCGACGCCTGGGAGAGGAATGTGTCGTGGAACGCCGGTTCCAGCACCCGATGCACCCGAAAGCTGATGATCCCCATGGCCAGGGCCGGCGCCAGCAGCAGTAGTATCGACAAGGGAGCGGAGAGGCTGCCCAGGGCGAACAACCGGATTATCAGGGGGAGGGAAAGCATCAGGAGCAGGGCAAGCAGGGCGGTGGCCAGACCGTTTTGCACCATGGAGCGCAGGGTCTGCCAGATGGGGTCCCGCCGGTTGATATCGTCCCGAACGTCCGTTTCTCCGGTGGCCAGGCGCGCCAGGGTTCGGAGCGACCGCCAGATATTGATAGCCGAGGGTGCGCTCAAACCCACCACCGCGCCGACGATGATGAGGCCGAAGGTGCTGTGGGACACCGGAAGCACGTTGGCTAAGAGCCGCGGCAGGACGTACAGGGCCACCGTGCCGGCCGCCGTGATTACGGCGATGATGCACATGTTAATCAGGATGCGGCGCCCCAGGTTGTGCAGCCGTTCCCCGGTGGTACCGGTCAGGGATAGCGCCGACCAGAGGGTGTCCACGCCGAGTTGCATGGCGAGGTTCATTTCGTGCAGGGGCGCGGGGGCACGCCGCTCCACCCATCGGCACATGGGTAGCGCGATCCGCATGGTCAGAGGCGCCAGCACCGAGGTGATGGCGGTGGATATCGCCAGGATGGGCCCCAGCACCGGCGCGCCCAACGCGTCAACCGGGCTGACCCGCCCGATGGCCAGGGAAAACTCCCCCATTTGCGGCATGGCCATGCCGACCTGAACGGCGTCCCGAGGGCTGCGGCCGGCCAGAATCGATCCGACTATATTGGCGACGACTTTGCCGGCCATGAAAACGCCGACTACCACCAGCGCCGGCAGTATGAAATCGTCCAGCGTGCGGTAGTCGATGAGCATTCCGATCGACAGGAAAAACAGCGCCCCGAACATGTCGCGCACCGGACTGACCAGCCGGGCCACCCGACCCGCGGCCTCGGTGTCCCCGATGACTACGCCGATGAGAAAGGCGCCGGCGGCAGCGGACAACTCCAGCAGGTTGGCGCACAGGGCCAATATGAAGCAGAGTCCCAGGCTGGCAATCAGCAGGGTCTCGTTGGTCTGGTGCCGGGAGAGCATGTGCATCAGGCGGGGGGCGACCAGCGTGCCCAACACCAGTACGGCGATGCAGAATATGGCGAGTTTGCCGACCAGCCATCCCACGTCGGCGATGCTGGCCGAACCGGTGGTGGCAAGGCCGGCCAGGATTGTGAGCAAAACCACGGCGGCAAAGTCCTCCACCAGCAGGATGCCGACGATGGTCTGGCCCCAACCGGAGCGAAGGTTGCCGGTATCGCGCAACCCCTTTAGCAGGATGGCCGAGCTGCTGATGGCCAGCGCGCCTCCCAGGTACAGGGCGTATGAGTCGTCAATGCCTGGCAGGATGCTGGCGATCCAGATTCCGAAGAGGGTCAGCACGGCGATCTCGATGATGCCGATAACCAGTACCCGGAATCCGACGCTGCGTATGCGCCGCCAGCCCAGCTCCAACCCGATGCCGAACAGGAGCAGCACCAGCCCCAGCTCCGCCAGCAGGCCGATGGTGTCCAGGTTGCTGATGAGCGGATTGGGCAGGGTGTAAGGCCCGATGAGTAAACCGGCAATCAGGTAACCCAGCACCGGCGGTTGCCAGGCCAGTCGGGCCAGCGCCAACCCGCCGGCGGCGATGGCCATGGCCAGGGCAAAGTCCTTGAGCAGGCTGGAGCTACCGTCGGACACGCCGGCGGTGAATATGGACAGTAACGTTTCTATCGTAACCCTCTCCGGCGGGCGATTTTGTCACCGCCGTTGGGACTGTTACGGGCGCCGGTTGAAAATCGAAGCCGGCGGTCACCGCGCTTTCACACGATGGCTGCCGGCAAACGGCGCGGGGTATTGGTATGCCGGTGGCGGCCTCCGTCAAAGACGGATGGCGCGCTGGTACCGATGTTTCTGTGGTGCGCGGAGGGTCGGCCAGTCGATCAGCCAGCGTGCTTGGGGCGCGGGTCGGCAACGAACTCGGCGGTTACGGAAGTGCTTGGCGTCGCCACGGCGACGGAACCGTATAGGGGTCAACGCTTTTTCCAGGTGTCCACCAGGCGGTTGCCCTGGTCGTCGTCAATGCCCCAGATTTTGAAGTGGATCCGCACGTCGGCGTACAGGCTCAGGTCGCCAGGCACCGCGTCGGGGTCGCGGTACGCCTCGGCGGAAACCTCCATGAAATCCACCGGCGCGTCGTCGGTGACGGCGATCCGTTCCACCATGTTCACGGCGCAGGCCGTAATTCCCGACAGGAAAAGTTCACCGGCAAATACCGACTCTCCACTGCCGTCGTCTGCAACCCAGTGGTGGTTGCGGGCGTTGCAGATGGCCCTGCCGTGAGTGCCTGAGCTATAAGTTTCGACCCGATAAGCCCTTTCTAGTTCGGCCATGATTCCTCCATCGGCGAGCGTGATTCCCAGTCGTGTTGGGTGTCGATCTAATCGAACGGTGGGTTGCCCCCTAGCATAAACGATGCACGGCGTCCACGCCAACCGGCGGCGCACTGTACAATAGCCAGAATGGCGTCGCCAAAATTACGGCCGGGCGCGGCGGCGTACCCGGCGTATGCGTTGGAGCTGGATTGATATGGAGCGTGACGAGATGACCAGCGACGCGCGGGACCGGCTGCTGGACGTAGTGGTGGTGGCCGCCGGCCGCAGCACGCGGATGGGCGACACCGACAAGACCTACGCTCCTATCCTGGGCGAACCGCTGATCGTGCACACGCTGCGCCGGCTGGCCGCGTCTGACGTGGTGGGACGGATCGTGCTGGTGGTGGCCGAGGAATCAGTGACGCGGGCCGGGACATTGGTAGAGGATTTTCAACTGGATAAGGTGACCGCCGTGTGTGCGGGCGGCGCGCGTCGGCAGGATTCGGTGCGCGCCGGGTTGACCGCACTGGGAGAATCCAGGTGGGTGGCCATCCACGACGGGGCGCGTCCCTGCGTGAGCTCCGCGGTGTTGGGCCGAGGTCTCGAGGCCGTGCTACGCTGCGGCGCCGCGGTGGCCGCGGTGCCCGTCAAGGACACCATCAAGGTGGTGGGGGACGACAATCTCATCACCGGAACGCCACCGCGCTCTACTTTGTGGGCAGCCCAAACTCCCCAAGTGTTTGACTATAACCTGCTGGTGAGGGCCCACGATAACGCTATGGAGGAGTTCACCGACGATGCCGCCATGGTGGAGGCAATCGGTCAACCCGTGGTGGTTTTCGAGGGTGGCTACGAGAACCTCAAGGTGACGACTCCGGAGGACCTGGCTGTAATGACTCACCTGCTGGGAAAGTCGGAGTGGCATAAGTCGTGATTGCGGGCGCACCGGGGTGCTTGCGCCAAAATCGGTGACTGCGCTAACATGTCGTTATTATCCGCCGGCGCGGAGACGGCCGGCCCAGGGACTGGCGGCACGGAGCAGCTTCGTGGGCTGGCAGTGATCAATAGGAGAGGTTGGTGAATGGACGCCGGTGGTGCGAATCGAGACCGGTACCGGGAATACACGATGTACCTGCGCCAGTGCGTCGATCGGTTCCCGCCGGAATCGTCAGCAGACCGGGTTGCATACCTGCGGGCGCAAATTAACGCCGAACGCAACCGATTCCTGGTGTGGGAAGTGTTGTGGCTGCTGGTCGGTGTGGCAGCCGTGGTTCCCGTGCTGATGCTGGCGGCAGTGGAATTCGGCGTGGCGTTGCCGGACGACATTCTGGCCCGGGCTAAAATCTTCCACCTCCAGGTGGTGAGCCTGGAAAACAACACTGCCTGGCTGGTCGCCGTGGCATCAGCGCTGATGTTCGTGATCGCCACCGGCTTGGCAATCTCGCCCATCATCGTGCACGCCGACGCATTGAATCAACTGGAATCGGCCAGCCGAGGATTGCGAGCGTTGGCCAAGGCTTAGGTGATGCTCCGTCCCCGCTGGGCCGCCCGGAAACGCGTGGGCACGCCACCTGAACGGTCCCCGGTGTCGGCCCGACCGGTGCCTGATTCGGAACTGGGCCAGGTTGCACGGACTCGCGGATGGAATATCGGGTAGGGACGGGAGCGGACGCCCACGGGCTAGTTGCGGGCCGACCGCTCATCCTGGGGGGAGTCGCCGTTCCCCACGATCGGGGATTAGCCGGCCACAGCGATGGCGATGCGCTGTCCCACGCCATCATTGACGCGCTGCTGGGGGCAACTGGCCTGGGCGATATCGGCTCCCATTTCCCTTCCAGCGACCCTTCCCTCGCCGGGATCAGCAGCCTCATCCTGCTGGAACGCACTGCCCGCACCATCGCCGGCGGTGGTTGGTGCATATCGAATGTTGATGCTACAATGCTGGCGCAGCGCCCCCGATTGTCTCCTTATATCAATTCAATGCGGCGTCGGATAGCCGACTCCCTGGCAATCGGGCATGAGCGGGTAAGTATCAAGGCTACGACCACCGACCATTTGGGATTCACGGGACGGGAAGAAGGCATCGCCGCCACGGCGGTCGCCCTGCTGTTCAAACCCCAGCCACCGCAGCCAACTGACGAACGCTAACCGGCGAATCCCCTCCCGAATAATTGCGATGAGGCTATACAACACCCTGAGCGGACGGGTTGAGCAGTTTGTCCCGTCCGATGGGAATCGGGTCAAGATGTACGTCTGCGGGGTAACCCCGTATTCGTCCACCCACGTGGGACATGCCCTTAGCTACGTGGTATTCGACACGTTGCGCCGGTATCTGGAACACAAGGGCTACGAGGTCCGCCACGTCCAGAATTTCACCGACATAGATGACAAGATCATCCAGCGGGCCAGCGAAACCGGGATCTCCGAGAATGAGTTGGTCGAAGAGTACATCAACGATTATTTTTGGACCATGGATGCGCTCAACATCCAGCGCGCCGCCGAATACCCCCGGGCCACCCGGGAGATACCGCGCATCCTGGAGGCCATCGGCGGGTTGATCGGCGCCGGCCACGCCTACCCGGCTGCCGGGGACGTTTACTTCCGGGTAACCAGCAAGGATGACTACGGCAAGCTCAGTCACCGCACGCTGGACAGCATGATCGCCGGCGCCCGGGTCCAGGTTGATGAGAACAAAGAGCACCCCATGGACTTTGTGCTATGGAAGAGCGCCAAAGAAGGGGAACCGTCCTGGGACAGCCCATGGGGCCCCGGGCGGCCCGGCTGGCACATCGAGTGCACCGCCATGTCCCTGGAGTACCTGGGAGAGCAGCTGGACATCCACGGGGGCGGGCAGGACCTGGTTTTCCCGCACCATGAAAACGAAATCGCCCAAAGTGAAAGCTACACTGGCGCCAAACCATTCTCTCGTTTCTGGATGCACAACGGCCTGCTGCAGTTGGGCTCCGACAAGATGAGCAAATCGCTGGGAAATCTGGTTTCCGTGGTGGAAGCGCTGGAGCGATACCACCCCGACACGATGCGCCTGTACTTCCTGAGCAGCCACTACCGCAGCCCGTTGGCGTACAGCGATGAGGGAGCCGCTGCGGTGGAGCGTAGCCTAGACCGCATCCGCCACGCTCTGACCCCGGGAGACGGAACCGGAGCGGAGGTTGACCCGCAGCCTCACGCCGACCGTTTCTTCGCCGCCATGGACGATGACCTGAACACGCCCCAGGCAGTGGCGGCGATGTTCGACCTGGCCCGGGACATCAACCGGGGCCGGGATGCCGGCAACGGTATTAGAACGGCACAGCAGACCTTGCGCGACCTGGGCAACCTGCTGGGTCTTACCTTCTCAGAGCGGGATGACAGCGCGGCCCAACTGGCGGCAGCGCCGTTCATCGACCTGCTGGTATCGGTCCGGTCGGACTTGCGCCAGGCCCGTCAGTTCGCCATGGCCGACACGATTCGCGACCGGCTGGCGGAAGAAGGGGTATTGCTGGAGGATGGCCCGGAGGGCACCCAGTGGCAATATCAATCCCGCCAGTAGGCATCGTCCGGTGTCCGAATCCGCGCCGCCAGCTCCGGTGGACTGGCCATCGGTAGCCAGCAGTCTGGCCTCGATAGTGGGGCCCGACCATATTCGCACCGACGCTGACACGCTGGATCGGTATTCGGCGGACGCGCTGACTCCATACCGGGCGTACTATGCCGACGCGGCCTTTGAACGTTTGGCGGACGTGGTGGTGCGTCCCGCCGATTCCAGCGAGGTGGCCGCAATCGTATCCTACGCCCAGCGGAACGCCGTTCCCCTGATTCCCTACGGCGGCGGCACCGGCGTGATGGGCGGCGTGCTGCCCGTGCGGGGCGGGATCCTGCTGGACATGGGCCGCCTGAACCGCCTGCTGTCGGTGAGCGCGGAGGCCATGACCGCCGACGTGCAGGCCGGCATGGTGCTGGAAGACCTGTACGATGGCCTCGAAGGCTACGGCCTGATGCCAGGACATGACCCGTACAGCGTACCCATCGCCACGGTGGCCGGCGCCATCTCCACCAACGGCGTGGGATACCGGGCGGCGGCGTTCGGCCCAATGGGCGACCAGGTCGTGGGTCTGGAGGTTGTGCTGCCCGACGGTCGCATCATGGAAACGAGGTCGGTTCCCAAGTTGTCGGCGGGCCCCAACCTGAAGCACCTGTTCATTGGTTCCGAGGGCGTCTTCGGGGTCATCACCCGGGCGACGCTGCGGGTATTCAGGATGCCGGAAGCCAGCACGTACGCTACGGTGGAGTTCCACGACTTCGACTCCGGATTCGCCGCGGTGGACGAAATGATGTCCCTGGGAATCAGGCCGACATTGCTGGATCTGACCGAAGACGATCAGGGCATCCTGTTGCACCTGCTGTTCGAGGGGTATCGGGAGGGAGTGGACGCCGGGATGGCCCGGACAATGGCGGTGTGCAAAGCGGCCGGCGGGTGGGACATAGGGCCGGAGTCAGCGCTGGATTACTGGGAGCATCGCCATGACTCGGCCCTGAACTATCGGCAGAACGCGCTGGGCCGTCCCCGGAAAGTAAGGTGGGAACGGCAGTGGGGCCGGACGTTTGACTACCTGCACATGAGCCTGCCGGCAGACCGGGTGCTGGAGTACCGGCGGCGTGCCGACGCGCTGCTGGCGGCGCGCCGCATCAAGGTGGTGGAATATTGCCTGTGGAGCCGCCCGGAGTTCTTCTCCCTGCTGGTGGCGCCGGAGGGCGCCGGTCGACGCCGCCGGCGTGGCCGGCAAAACTGGGAGGATCAGGAGGTGCGGTCCAATCTGGCGGCGGGTGTGGACGAGGTGCTTGAACTGGCCCAGGACATGGGCGGCATCATGGAGTACTGCCACGGGGTGGGCGTAAAGCTGAACCACCTGTTGAGTCGGGAACTGGGCGTCGGCCAGGAAGTGGTGGCCGAGCTGAAAAGGCTGCTCGATCCTGCCGGCATAATGAATCCCGGAAAGCTGGGATTGTGACCTGGCGCAGCCGATTCAACGATTTGCGCCGGCTTGTCCGAGAACAAACCGGGAAACGACGCGAAACCGACTGACCTAAGGTCGGTTTTTTGGTCCGGATCGCGAAAACGAGCACGAATCCAATGTATTGCCTGAAGCGATATCTAATTGATGGTAATATCTATTGACAGGATACTGTGGGCGGGATATCATATATGCAGATGAAAGGATAAGGACAGTATTGTTCTGTCGGCAGGAAGCAACATGACCACCATCAAAGAACGTGAGAACGAAACCCGTAACGCCGTTGCCGAGCGTGCCAATATAGCCGCGCCGGCCCAGGTCGCCGACGTCGACGTGTCCGCCGTGCCGGAATCCCCGGCCGAGCTGCTCAAGCAGTGGTCCGCGCCGACCAAGCCCCTGATTCACACCGTCATCGCTGCAACGCTGATTCGCGTGTGGGACGCACTGACGGGCCCGGGCATGACCGAACGGCAGCGGGAGCAACGGGCCATGTACGAGCACGCCGGATTCGCCAACAGCGTTCGCCGGCACTTCTGATCGAACCGCTCCCTGGCGATATGCCGGCCTGCGCTCGGGCTGCAACTCGTCGACAAGTGGCCGTCCCCTTCCGGGGACGGTCATTTTTTAGGTCGTTCGGTGGCGTTCCCCGAGCCACCGGTAGCGCTGCATGTGTCAGCGCACTACAATGCGCCGTACCTGAAGCAATTCCCGCCGACCTGCATTTGGTGAGCGACTATGGCACGTCCCAAAGCCTTCATAACCCGCACGCTGCTGCCCGAAGCGTTGGAAATCGTGGAGCGGGTTGCCGACGTTGACTTGTGGCCGGACGAGTGGCCGCCCTCGGTGGAGGAACTGCATCGCCGGGCAGCCGGCGTCGACGGCATCCTGACCACCATCATGGACCGGGTGGACGCGGCCCTGATGGACGCCGCACCCAACCTGAAGGTAATCAGTCAGCTGGCGGTGGGTCTGGACAACGTGGACGTGGCCGAGGCAACCCGGCGGGGTATTCCGGTTGGCAACACGCCCGGCGTGTTGTCAAAATCCACCGCAGACCTGGCGTTCGCCCTGCTCCTGGGCGCCGCCCGCCGCACCTCGGAGAGCGAGCGTTGGCTGCGTGGCGGCGGTTGGCAGTTGGCTTTCCACCCGACTCACTGGTTGGGGCAGGACGTTCACGGAGCAACCCTGGGTATCGTCGGGTTGGGCCAGATTGGCCGCGAGATAGCACGGCGCGCCGGCGGGTTCGACATGCGTATCATCTACCACTCCCGCACCCGCAACGTGGCCGCCGAGGACGAACACGGCGTGCGTTACGTCGACTTTCCAACGTTGCTCGGCGAGTCCGATTTCGTGGTCCTGAGCGTGCCCCTCACCCCGGAAACCCATCACCTCATCAGCGCCGCAGAACTGGCGGCAATGAAGCCGACCGGCATTCTGATCAACGTTTCCCGGGGGCCGGTGGTAGACCCGGTGGCCCTATACGAGGCCCTCCGTTCGGGGGTCATCGCCCGCGCCGCGCTGGACGTAACCTCCCCGGAGCCGATCCCCACCGACGATCCGTTGCTGACGCTGGATAACCTGGTAATCACGCCCCACATCGGCAGCGCCGCCCTCCCGACACGGCTCAACACCATGAAACTGGCGGCGCGAAACCTGGTGGCTGGCTTGACCGGTGAGGCGTTGGAAGCGTGCGCCAATCCGGAAGCGCTCCGCACGTAAGCCCACCTGGCCCCGGGAGGCCGGTCACAGATAGAACCCGGGGCTGGTATCGCCGGCTACTGTTGCCGGGAAATCCTGACGACGGGGCTAGCCCGCCGCGACCCAATCGACGACGCGTTCTCCGATCATCAGGGCGGTGGGATGGAGACCGCCGGACCTGGGAATCCGCGGCGCTATCGAGGAATCGGCTACCCACAACCCCTGTACTCCCTTGACCCGGCCATGCTGGTCAACTACCGCCATCGGGTCTGAATCCGGACCCATCTTGCAGGTTCCGGATACGTGCCGGGCCGTTCCCACAGTCTGACGAATCCAGAGATCCATGGCGTCGTCGTCGGCCAGAATGTCATCCGATGGACTGATCCGGCGGTCCACCACGTCTTTGAACTCGTCGGATTCCAGCAGGCTGACGCCGAAACGCAGGCCCTCCCGAACCCGTCTGATGTCGTCGGGATGCTGGAGATAGCAATAGTTGAAAGACGGCTGCACACCGGGATCCGCGGATGCCAGCCTGACGTAACCCGATCCCTCGGGCAGCCCAAGAGTGCACGAAATTCGGGCGGCCCGCTCGGGCGGAACGTCGTCGGTCAGGTACCGGGTGCGTACGCCGCGAACCCGTTCCTCGCGTTCGTCGATGACGGTGCTGGTCCTGAGCACCATGTCGTTGATTTCGCTGGAACCCTGGGAGGTGTAATGCAGGCTGAAGCCCGGCGCATCGGGCTCAGTGATCAGGTTGACGTGGTCTTTGACCTTGTAGGACACGTGGGCGCTGAGGTGGTTCCAAAGACTATGCCCCACCCCGGGGAGTTCCTGGATCACGGGTATTCCAAATTGCTCCAACTGATCCCGGGGGCCGACCCCGGACAGCATGAGCAACTGCGGTGACCGGAGCGCCCCGGAGCACAGCGCCACACGGTCTGCTTCGAGGGTGAACACCTCGCCCCCGCTTTGGGCCTCCACGCCGACGGCCTGGCGATCCTCGAACAATATCTTCTGAACGTATACCCCGCCCCGCACCGTGAGGTTAAGACGGTGGCGCATCGGGTTGAGGTGGGTCAGGGCCGCGCTCATCCTGATGCCACCCAGGTTGTTGGTGGGCGCCACTCCAACGCCGGACGGGTTCGGGCCGTTGGTATCCTCGGTGGCGCCAAACCCGGCCCGCGAACACGCCGACTGAAAGGCCTTTTGGATGTCCGGCAACGCGCCGGCCTGGCGTCGTCGCACCGGCATCGGTCCGTCCGACCCGTGAAAATCATCCTGGATGTCGAGGTCATGCTCCATTTTTCGGTAAAAGGGCAGTACCTTGTCGTACGACCATTCGTCGTTGCCGAGGGCAGCCCAGGAGTCGAAATCCTCGGGGAACCCGCGTTGCATGGCCTGACCGTTGATCGACGACCCACCACCGATCACCTTGCCCTGGGCTACATGGATTTCGCCCTGCTCCTCGGTGATGGTGCCCCGCAGTGCCCAGTTGTGTTCCGAGTCGGGAGATTCCGCGTACCTGGTGTGACCGAACTTTATTTCGTCGGGAAGGGTGGCGGGATCGGGATAATCCGTACCGGCTTCCAGCAACAAAACGGAGGTGCTCGGGTCTTCCGCCAATCGACTGGCCAGCACCGATCCGGCCGCGCCCCCGCCGACGACAATAACGTCGTATTTCATGAACCCTCCCTGAACGTAAGGTTGTCTAATCCGCTTGATCTCAACGGACGCTATTATAACCAAAAAGTCGCCCTGCCGGGTGTCACGGATGCTGTGGTGCATCGGCGGCCCGGCCATCCGGGCCGAAGCAGAGGTATTGGGAGGTATCAACCTCTTTTTGCTGACCGCCGGCATTGGGTAACGGCTGGTTTGAGGCAACGCCGTGGCATACAATGAGTCAAACCCCAATCAATCGTGGAATGATGTTGGAGTCGGACCCGGTGGGCAAGGCACCCATGGCCGGGCCTTGCGGGTCGGCTGGCAACGGATACCACAGCGTCAAATTATCCGAGGACCGGCATGCCTGAACGCCCCATAACCACCACCCTGCGGCGATTGACGCTGGAGTCCGCCGACCAACAGGACAGCCCGCAGAGCGAGGTGTCGGACGTCACCGTGGGGATGCTCACTCCGCTATTGCAGCGGGCGTTGGCCGGCGATCCGCAGGTATTGATACCGCCCACGAATTACTGGTTCAGGGCCAGGGTCGTAACCGCCGCCGACTCTGCGGAAGATTCCCTGCGTGTGGCATTCGGCACCGTTTCCGCCGGCGCTGAACCCATTTTCGAGATGACGCTTCGGCCACCCGACGCCGCCGGCGCTCCGGCCATCATGATGGCCAGCATCGGCGGATGGATCGAAGCGACCGCCACCGGTTCATTGGGTGTCAGATCCGATGCGGATCGCATCGCCTACGAAATCGCCGACCTGGAGCGGTGCGTGGCGTGGACGTGGCTGGAGATGCACGGGTACGCCGACCGGGACCAGAAGATGGCCAACCCCCTGGAGGTCCTATTTGCTGCGGGGGCGGGCATGTTGACCACCGTCGTGCAGGAACCGGGTCAATCCCCGGAAGTTTGCGCGCTGGTGCTGAACACTCCCGAGGCTATCGGGCAACTGGCCCAAACCCCGGAAACCCAATTGCAGACCCGGTTGTTCCACGTCGGCGCCGTATACCTGGTGCCCCTGGTAGCCCGCGTCGGAGGTACCTGGTACGAATCGTGGATCAATCCCTGGTCCGACGGGGGTCAGGGCCTGGTGGAGTTGGAGATACTGGCCGCGCAGGAGCGTGTCGTGTTCCTGATCTACGACGGCACGTCCCTGGAGCCGGCCCGCACGGTCCAGATTGCAAACTCCCTGGCCGAGCGAGTGGCTGACATCCGGCGGACGCTGGAAGGAGTGGCAACCTGGACGACGGAGGATTTCGCGTCGGCGCGGGAGGAGCTGTACGCCGCCTACCCAACGCCCCAGGACCTCATCGCCGGCCCGGACGTCTCCTCTCCGTAACCCGCCGCGGTCACTGCGGGGAACGAGGCGACGAGACGATCTCGATGCCGGTACGCCACCCTGACGTCAACGGGATTGCGACGCTTCGCTCGCAATCACAGTGTCACTCCACGAAAACGCTCGGAATCAACCTCGTCCCAGCAAAGATTGAGTGCGGTTTCGCAGCGTCTCCTCGGCCTGCTGGCATACGTCATGAAGCACCTGCGCGGCGGGACGGATGGCGTCGACGCTACCCGCTGACTGACCCATGTACACCGAGGCAGCCTCCGCATCGTGGCGGGCGCGGGCATAGGCGACATCCGACGCCAGCTCTTCCCGTTGCAGCCGGACTTCCTCCTCACGCCCTTCCCACTCCCGCACCAGGCGGTTACGGTACACCCGGCCCGCAATTCCCGGAGGCCAGGGCGGATCTCCCAGCAGGTCGTAAAATCGGGTGAACGTGGTGTCCTGGCCGTCGCTCTGTATGACGCGTTGTTTGAACTCAGCAGGCACTTCCACCGCCTCCGGGGTCGCCAGCATGGCGGTGCCCAACCAGGCGCCCTCCGCTCCGGCGGCCAGAACCGCCGCCAGGGCCCGTCCGGTGGCGATTCCTCCCGAGGCCATCACCGGAACCTGGGGGAACTCCTCCACGATGGCCGTCAGCAGCGGCAGCAAATTCATCGACCCGGTATGGCCGCCGGCCTCGTTGCCCTGGGCCACCAGCACGTCAGCCCCCGCGTCCACTGCTTCCTTGGCCCCTTCCCGAGTCTGCACCTGGCACATGGTGATTGCCCCGGCCTCCTTCGCCCTGGCCAGCCACGGTTTCGGGTCGCTGAAAGAGAAGGCAATCACTGGAACCTGCCCATCGATGGCCGCCTCGAAGTTGCCGGCCATGGTGGGAATGAGGTGGGTAATGAAGCCAACGGCGAAGGGCAGTTCCGTCTGGGACCGGATGTAGGCGATCTGCTCCCGCACCCAGTCCGTCCCGAAGTCGTTGATTGCGCCAAAGCTGCCCAGGCCACCGGCCCGGGATACCGCAGCAGCCAGCCGGCCGCCGCTATGGTTGCTCATGGGCGCCGACATGACGGGATGGGCGATGTGAAGAAGGTCCGTAATTCGGGTGCGTAACATCTTTAGTCCTGCTGGCCGGAGACGATTCGCCTTCAATATAGCACCCGAATAGCACCCGAATAGCACCCGGATAGTACCCGGATAGTACCCGGATAGTACCCGGATAGCACCCGGATAGCACCCGGCCGATCACCCTGAGCCAGTCGAAGGGTCGCCGAGTTCTGATGAGCGGGGTTGCCAAACGAGTACATGCCCTCGACCAGCCGAACCGGTCGCTGTTACCATGTCGCCGTCTGATTACAACTTTGCTTGACTCCCTGGAGGTACATGATGGTTCTCGTTGGCCAAGAATTAGAGACCGGGACAATCCAGTACGCTAGCCGGGACGGCACGATGGTCGATGCCTTCTACAGCCGACCCGCCGGGGCCGGGTCGTATCCCGGCGTAATCGTCACCATGGAAGGCATGGGGTTGATGGACCACCACAAGGATATCGCCGTCCGTTTCGCCGGGCAGGGCTACCTGGCCATCGCTCCGGACCTCTACACCCGGGAAGGCACGCCGGAACCGGAAAACGTGCTGGCCACGCTATTCGCCTCTCCCGACTCCCGCGCCATGGACGACCTGGATGGTGCGGCCCTGTTCCTGAAGTCCCAGGCGCACAGCAACGGCAAGGTGGGCATCATCGGCTTTTGCTCCGGCGGCCGGTACACCCTGATGATGGCCTGCCTGAGCAGCAACATCGACGCGGCGGTGGACTCGGCGGGCGGTCACATCGTCCACGACCCCACCGACCTGCGCCCGGTGCAACCCATGGATATGGTGCCGAACCTGTCCTGCCCATTGCTGGCGCTATTCGGCGTGGAGGACGAGAACCCCACGCCCGAACAGGCCGAGCAGATGAAAGCGCTGCTCGAACAGAATGGCAAGACCTACGAGTGGGTGATGTACGACAACGCGGGACACGCATTCTTCGCCGACTACCGTCCCAGCTACCGGGCCCCACAGGCCCAGGACATGTGGCACCGGGTATTGCTGTTCTACGGCCAACACCTCAAAGGCTAACGGGCGCTGGCTGACCCACGCCAGAACTTATTCTGGCGTCGCCGGCGGAGGATCCTCAGGTGTTCCCACTTTGTCATTGCGAGCGTAGCGTGGCAATCTCGTCGCCGTAGCAACGGCGGTGCGGCGACGTATGTTCAACCTCATCGAGATTGCCACGTCGCTATGCTCCGCGCAATGACAGATGAAAGTGAGGTTGTTCGGCTTACATGGGCAGGTACACCACCTGCCCCGTCACGGCGCTGTGGTACACCGCCTCAGTCCACTCCATGTAGTGGACTCCCGTTTCGAAGGCCACCATGTCGACCTTCTCCGTGCCCCGGATGGCGTTGGTGAACTGCTCCTCCACCCGGTACCTGGCCTGAGCTTCCGGCGGGTTGGGGACTTCGGTCAGTTCCCGGTCACCGCGCTTCCCGGCCCAGACCGTGCGCTGAGGATCGACGTGGATGGTGCCTTCAGCGCCGAACATCCAGATGTGATTTCCGCCGTTCAGTCCGGAGGTGGCGCTCATCTGCATGTGGACCTGGGCTCCGTTGGCCAGCTCATACAGAATATCGATGTGGTCGGGGATGGCGACCGAGGTTGGATATCCGCCTTCGTCCCTCCGGTAGGGCACGTGCACCTTGGACATGGCAATCACCCGGTCGCCCCGGCCCAGCCAGCGCATCATGGACTCGTAGGATGCGCCGATGTTCAGCGTGTTGTAGCCGCTCAACGACCGGTCATGGCGCCAGTGCAGTGGAGCGTCGAAGTCGGCGAAGTTATTCTGCAGGGACGTGAAGTCGACCGAAAGCAGTTCGCCCAGATGCCCGTCGTCGATATGGCGCTTCAGGATGTTGTCTATGGTGTAGCTCGTCGAAGTTGGAGTCAGCTGACAAACCAGTTCTGGATGGGCCCGGGATGCGGCGAGCATGTCGCGGGCTTCCGCCGCGGTGGAGGCCATGCGCGCCTCGGTGAGCACGTGCTTGCCGGCGTCCAAAGCGGCCAGGGTCATGGTGCGGTGCATGTAAGGCCAGGTGCCGATGCACACCGCGTTGATGCTGTCGTCGTCCAGCAACTCCCGCCAGTTCCCGTAAACGGTCGGAATGTTGAACTGATCGGCGATGGCCCGCCCCGACGCGACGGTCCGGTTGGCCACCGCCACAATCTCGCAGTCGTCCACACCCAGAAACCCGGGAATGTGGCGCGCCCGCACGTTACCGCCCGCTCCGATGAGACCCACCCGGATTTGTTCGTCAGACATCACTTACCTCCTTGGCAGATGCGCTCAATTCTCCAGGACAGAATGGTCAGGACGTCCGCCAACCCTGGATCGCAGCCATCCTATCATCCGGGCTGGGGAACGCTGCTCAAAAGGGGTTGTGCCGCCCGTGGTTGCCAACCGGGAATCAACCCGTCCGGTGTTGCAGAGCTGATGCCAAGCATGGAGCCGTGGCAAGGCAATCCGTGATATTTTGTGGTCGCAGCGCCGAAGGAAACGTCGAGACCGTGAGCAACTAACGTCACTACGCCGACGGGCTGTCAATGGTGGATGTATGCCGATACTGGACTTGGATGGTTGCCGTTTCCATTACCACGTGGACGACTTTTCGGAGCCCTGGCTTGAACCGGCGCCGGTGTTACTGCACCATGCCGCCGGCGGAAATGTGCATCGCTGGCGCGCCTGGGTGCCGACGCTGGCCCGGCGTCACCCGGTGGTGCGCTTTGACATGAGAGGCCACGCCGGCACCGCGGCCCCCGCGGATTTGAGGTTTGCGCTGCCGGAGTTGGCCGCCGACATCGCGCGGGTTTTGGATGGACTCGGCATGGATAAAGCGCACCTGGTGGGCGCTTCTGCCGGCGGCATCGTGAGCCTGCGTTTTGCCCACGATTTCCCGGACCGGTTGCACAGCTTGACGCTGGTGGCGTCTACTCCCCGGTTGGCCCAGATGGGGGCCGACATGGACGCCGGAGCATGGCGGCGGATCCTGGAACAGCAGGGAACTCGCGCCTGGTTGCTGTCGGATACCGCCAAGCGATTCGGGCCGCACACCAGCCGCCAGGTTATCGAGTGGTACGCCGACGAGGGGGAGAAAACTCCGGCGGAGGTGGTGCTGGCCCTCCAGGGCTGCCTGCTGGCGGAGGACCTGTCGCCGCTGTTGACTGAAATCAACGTCCCGACCCTGATACTGGCCGCATCCCAGGACGAAATCACGCCACCGGACGTTCAGCAACTGATGGTGCAGCGGATGCCCCGCGCCAAATTGGAAATCTTTGACGGCGTAGGGCACAACATGAAGGTGGAGATCCCCGAAATCCTGGCCGTGAGAACCCTGGATTTCATATCCGCCCAGCAGGGTGCCTGAGCATACCGGTGAGTCGGCGGGGCACATGATGGGGCGAGCATGGAATGAATGGAGCCCTTGTTGAGCAAAACCCATCTTTCCTACGAACCCGACCCCTTGTCAGAGTTCCTTAAGGAAGAAGGAATCACCGCCAATGATTGAACCGCATTCCCTACGCCAGACCGCTATTATTCTGGTCCTGGCGGGGCTGCTATGGAACCTGGTAGAAGCCGGAATTGCATTGTGGGCCGGGGTTGAGGCTGGTAGTGTGGCCCTGCTGGCTTTCGGCCTGGACAGCGTTGTGGAACTGCTGGCTGGTGGGGTCATGTTGTGGCGGTTCAGCGGCGTCCGAGAGGAATCGGAGGAGGGGGCGGCGGAGCGCAGGGCGCAAAAGTTACTGGGACTGAGTTTCCTCTTGTTGGCGTTATACATTGCCCTTCATTCGGGCGCCAACCTGCTGGGATGGTTCCCCGAGCCACAGCCGAGCCTGGTCGGTGTTGGGATTGTGGTCGCAAGCGCGGTGGTGATGAGTGTCCTCTACGTGAGCAAGATGCGCATTGCCACGCGGATGCAGTCCCGGTCGCTAAGGGCGGAGGCTCTTGAAAGCCTGTTCTGCGACCTGCAGGACCTGACTATTCTGGTGGGATTGGGGTTAAACACCTTATTTTCCTGGTGGTGGGCGGACCCGGTGTCAGCCTTGGTCCTGGTTCCCCTCTTCGTCAAGGAAGGCTTGGAGAATCTGTCAGGTGATGAGGAAGGGCACGAAGGTCCGGAACGGCGCGTCTGCTTTTGCGGCAGTTGTTGCTACGGTTTGCTTACCTGCCGGGCAGCATGTTGCGGAGCGTAGTCGGGTGATGCCAGTTGCCCCAATCGCACGTTACGCTTGCTGGGCTACCAGGTCACGCCGGTTGATGGGTAATGAGTTTCGGGCTATATTCTGACGCAGGATGCCGGGATTTTCACATCTTCGGGTTGGACGTCCTTGAGGCCGTTTACCAGCCGATGCTCTCGGGAATGAGGACCATGGTAATGCGGCCTACCACAGGCTCGTGCTCCATCACGAGGTATTTGCCAATGGGGGTGGGAGCCACGCCCCGGCCTTCCAGCCAGCGGTCGTGGCGCTCCAGAGTGAAGCCGCGGGTGCGGGCCTCGGCGTCGGACAGCGTGGGGCAGATTTTCTGCGTGCCTGCCACGAGAATGACGCGTCGGGCGCCGTAGGAGTAAGCTCCAATCTGGCTGCCGGAGCTGCTGGCGATGACAATCTCGCCAGTCTCGGCGATGGCCTGCACGCTGCCCACGAAGTAGTCGGCGGTGGTAGTTTTGCGACGGAACTCTCGCTGGGCTGCCGGATCGGGCTGGGACATCATCTGGTCGTGCAGGTTGATGTAGCGGTCGTTGCCGTGCATGTACTCCGTGTAGCCGATGGCGTCCAGCGTCTCCGAGGTGTTGACGAAGACCTCGGAACCCTCGGGCACCAATTCCCGCAGCTTGGCCAACGCTGCCTCGCGGCTCTCCGCCAAAACGGCGTCTACGTTGCGGGCGGCCAGGGCCTCGATGGTCCGGCTGATCGATTCGGCGGTTGCCGGAGCGTAGGGGGTGTCCGAGGACATTGTCGCGCCTCCTGGATGTGACTCACCGCGCCCAGCCCGGCTGGAACGAGCGCGTCCTGCCCGGTGGTGGGACGCTCGTCCCCTGACCCTGCCCCAGGCAGGAGATGGGACTATCGGCCGGGCCGCAGGTTGGGCATGACCTCATCGACGAACAGTCCAATGGAGCGCATTACCTGGTCGGGAGTCAGGTCACCCCAAGCGAATATGGGGCAGAAGTAGTTGATGCCCGTCTCGTCAATTGTCCTCTGGACCCGCTCCCTGACGTTCGACGGGGAGCCCACGATTACTATATCCTTGGTTTCGAGTCCATCGAAATCTTTCATGGCGCTCAGGATGTCGATGCCAGCCTTGGCCCACAGGTAGTCGATGTTGTGGAACCATGTTTGATAGGCCGGCCTGGCCTCCGCCCTGGCCTGTTCGTCGGTGGCAGCAATGTACAGGTGGCGGACGAGTCCCAGCTTGGGAACGGGCACGTGGCTGTTCAGTCCGTCGGACATTCGCTCGGCGTTCCAGACCTGTTTGTACAGGTCAAAGTGGGCCTTGGTTTCAGCATTGTCGGCGAAGACGGTGCAGGTGTTGAAGCCGTGCTGGGCCATCCACGGCACCGTTGCGATGTTGTTGCTGGCGTACCACAGCGGAGGATAGGGTTTCTGGAATGGCTTGATCCAGAGCTCTATGTCCTGGTAGTTGTAGTGCTTTCCCTGGTGATTGAGCATCCCGGTGGTGAAGCCGCTGGTGAACATGTCCATCTGCTCATTGAACACTTCCCAACTGACGTCCAGATCAACGTCGAACTTCTCGGCCTCAATCGGCGAGACTCCCCGGCCCACACCCAAATCCAGGCGTCCGTTGCTGAGATTATCCAACATGCAGATTTCGTGGAACAGGCGAATGGGGTTGTAGAAGGGCATCAGGAAGACCAGGGGTCCCAGGCGCAGCTTTGAGGTGCGCTGGGCGGCGGCGGCCAGGAACACCGCCGGCGAAGGCGATACGCTCAGCGGGGTTATGTGGTGCTCCGCCAGGTGGTAGCTGTAGAACCCGCTCCGGTCGGCGTATTCCAGCATCTTGAGCCGGTTTTCAAAGATCTCGTTGGGCGCCGACTTGTCCCATTCAATCCAGTCGAACAGTCCGAATTCAAGGGTTTCGTTAAGCACGGTTTCATTAAGTGGGGAAGCCTGTGTCATGGCTCACCTCCGGTCTGGCGGCTCGCTCCACCAGATTGTGTTGTTGGACGGTCTCGGCCAGCGTACCACGTCTAATCCCCCGGGGCACTCAGGCGACCTCCAGCGGCAGTGACGGATCCGCGGCGTACTCGGACAACGAGGCGTCGTAGACTGCGACATTCTGGTAACCCAGCATCGAGAGGACGAAGGCGTCGTTAGACGCCGCGATGCCGCCCCCGCAGTAGGTGACCACGCGCTGCGCGGGGTCCGCGCCCGCCGCTTCGAAGAGCAACGCCAGCTCCTCCGCCGGCCGGTAGAGGCCGGTCTCGGGATCGGTCAGCTCCCCGGATGGCACGTTGGTGGCGCCGGGAATGTGTCCGGCGCGCCCGTAGTCGCTCCCGCCGTCGGCGCCCGAGTGCTGCTCCCGTCCGAGGGCGTTGATCAGGCAGCTCCCGCCTCCAACTCCCGACTTGATGAACGCCTTAACCTCGACCAGGCCAGCGAAGCGGGCCAGATCGGCCATCGGGGTGAAGGTCGTGGGCGCGTACGTCGCCGGGTCTGTGGAAACAGCCCGGCCTTCGGTCGTCCAGCGACGCCAACCGCCGTCCAGCACGACCGCGCCCTCGCAGCCCATCGAGCGGAACATCCACCACAGCCTCGCCGCCCACTGCGAACCCAGGCGGTCGTAGAGGACCAGCTTTGACGACTCCGAGATGCCCTGCCGTCCCGCCGCCCGGGCGAACGCTTCTGCCGAGGGCATCATGAAGCGCCAGGGTTGGCCGTTGTCGGAGAAATCGGCCGGCAGGTCGAGGAAACCCGCTCCGGGGATGTGTCCCGCCTCATACTCCCGCCGCCCTGACTCGACGCGACGGCCACCGCCGTCGCGCGGATGCAGGAAAACGGTTGTCTCGAAGACGCGGACGTCGTCATCGGCCAGGTGTTCGGCCAGCCAATCGGTCGAAACGAGGAACTCCGGATGCGCGAATGCCATGGTCAACTCCAGCCGGTCCGGCTTGTCTTCAGGATGTGGGCTTGCGCCATAGTATCCCCGGCTCGGGGACTGTCCGCAACCGGTCGCCGCCGGATCGGGTCGGACATCGACCGCACGAGGATGTTGGGCCACCTGTGCTTGATGCAATGATTGCGTGGGGCCGGCTAGCCGTCCTGGTTTTCAACCATACGCATCCCGCGTATCTCACGGCGCAACCCTATCACCATGCTGGATGTCGCCATCAACGCCCCCGCGACGATGAAGACCCACCCCAGGCTCAGCTTTATCAGGGGGCCCGAAGCCGCTATCGAGATGGGCGACACGGCGACCGACGCAACCAGCAACAGGCTCATCACCCGGCCCAACATTGCCGGCGGCGTGCGTGCCTGAAGCCACGAAATGATGAGAATCCCCACATAGCCGCCCATTACTCCGATTGTCAGCGTTATTGCCGCGGCCAGCCATGTCGCGTCAAGCAGGCCGAAAGGCGCCATAAGGATGCCGGACAGGGTGAAGACTGCGACTAAAATTGGCCCCAGCCCACGCCTGGGCGCGGGGAGTGCTCCCGCGAGAACCGTGCCCAGCACCGAACCCCCGGCGTAGGCGGACGTAACTATCCCCAGGGCGAGGGCGCCTTCGGTCAGCCGCGTATGGGCCAGCACAGGCATCCCCACCGTCACCGGTCCCCGCATGAGCAGTTCCATCTGCACGATTAGCAGGAAAATTGCGAGCATTGCCCCGTCCACGCGCACATACCAGATCCCCTCTCTGATGGACAAAAACAGGCTGGGCTCTTTCGTATCTTCGCCCGCCAGCCGGGTGCTGGAATCGTCCATTCGCATCAACAGCAGCATCAGCGAGGAGACCAGTAGCGCCAGGGCCACCACCGTGAACGCCAGCCCGATTCCGGTCTGGTCCGCGCTACCCGCCGAGGACATCCCGTTGCTGAAGAAGGTTATGAGACCGCCGGCCAGCGCGGGGCCGATGAAACCGCCCAGCTGGGTTGTCGTACGCACCGCAGCATTGGACTGGCGGAGTAGTTGGACTGGCACGACGCGCGGTAGCATCGCCAATTGGGCGGGATAATAGAACGAGTCCGCGATCCCCTTGAGCAACGCGAACACGTATATCAGCCACAGGACTGCCAACTCGGTCAGGACCAGGACGGCCAGAGACGCCACCAGAGCAATACGCATGCCGTTGCTGGTCAGCATTATCACGCGAGGCGAGTATCGGTCCGCCAGCGACCCGCCGATGAGGATGAAGAAAACGGTGGGAATGTTACCCACTGCCAGGACTATGCCCACGGCGACCGGATCGCCGGAGACCATCAACACCAGCCAGGGGAAAGCTATCAGGTCGAACTGGTCGCCGATGGCAGATAATCCACCGGCTCCCCACAGCAACCCGAAGTTCTGTGTCCTGATCAGTTTCCAGAATGAAGGGTTGGCAGATTGCTCACTCATTTCCGGCAATTACCAGGTTGAAACGGTGCGTTGTGCGTGGAATCTTATTATCTGTTAATTTGGGGGACCTGTTTTGAGCGACCGTCGTCCGCATTGTTCCGGTTGATGGCTATTCCGATCAGGATGACACGGTGGCCAGCTTCGCGCCAGCCGGTTACTGTTGCGTCACCGCTGGGCCAGGGCCTTTCGATTGTCCCCTAATGTCATTGCGAGGAGCGAAGCGACGTGGCAATCTCGATCCAGTAGCCGGGTTTTCTTCGCCAACGAGATTGCCACGCTGCGCTCGCAATGACATTAGGGAACAATCGAAAGACCCCGACCGCTGGGGACGCTAAATTGACAGCCCTCCACGCGGGCACCTACAATCGCGATAACTCACAAAATCTTGCTAGCGTTCCGGTTCGATAGGAGGGCAAAATGGCTGAATTACTGGGGCTGGGATGTTCCCACGGACCAATCATTCTGACGCCGCCCGACGTGTGGTCCAAGGGCAGAGAGCGGATATTTGCCCGCGTACCGGGCTACGAACCGCCCGCCCAACTGCTGAAAGAGCTGGGAGAGGACAACGGACTGAGCCAGGACATCAGCGACCAGCAGAGGGTCGTTGAGTCGTTTAATATCCTCCGCGACCGCCTCCATGAATGGGCGCCGGATGTCCTGATGGTCATCGGCGACGACCAGGCGGAGAACTTCCTGCAGGACAACCTGCCTCCCTTCTGCCTGTACACCGGCGCCGAAGTCGACGGCTATCCTTTTCAGCGTCCTGCGGCCCGGACCAACCTGTGGGACGCCGCCCCGGATACGAAGTTCTCCTTCCAGTGCCCCAAAGAGTTTTCCAAAGACCTGCGTAACCACCTGATCCGGGACGGGTTCGACATGGCCTCTTCCAGCTCTCTCAAAGGTTGGGACTGGGGCCTGGCCCACGCCATCATCAACCCGCTGGTGTTTCTGGACCCCGAAGGCAGATTCCCGCTGCTCCCCCTGTTCGTCAACTGCTACGGCGAAGAGGCCGGACCCGATTACCCGCCGCGGCCCACGCCCAAACGATGCTACGAATTGGGGCGCGGCATCCGAAGGTTCCTGGACACCAGGGACGAACGGGTCGCCGTGGTGGCGTCTTCCAGCTGGTCACACAGTTTCCTGGCCCACAAATTCCAGTGCCGGTCGATTGACATCGAGACCGACCGGCGCAACCTGGAACTGGTGCGGGCAGGTCAGGGGAGCAAGCTGGCGGAACTTACACCGGATGAGATACAGGAATCGGGAGACCACGAAATCCTCAACTGGATCATAGCTTTGGGGATCCTCGGCGACGTTCCCGCGGAAATCGTCGATGTGCGTGAGTCCCACACCCAACTGGCATACCGTGTAGCGGCGATCTGGAACTGACCGCTTTCGCTCCAGCACTCCATAGCCTTCAGTCTGCCGCATCGGATTGCCTCGCCGGTGCGGCAACTAACGCGGACTACACCGGCGGATAAGGTATCAGATCATGGTCACATCACTGGAGCCGCGAACTCAGACCGGTCAAGGCGCCGGCCACAGGAGTTGTGACGGCTGTCCCCGTTGCGAACGTTCCGACAGCCCGATGTGCAACATCCCCCATCCGAAGTTCGCCAACCGGCACCCGGTCTGCAAAGTTTGCGGCCACTGCGTGCTGCGCGGCCAGCACCAGGACGATGCGTCGGATCTGGACGACCACCCGGGATTCAGCTCCGGCGGGCCAGAGTCCGCAGGAAAACCCAGCCTCAATTGAACCGGATGATGTTCAATTGTGTAGGGTAGGGAGGATTCGTTGAGTGGCGACAGGTCAATGGTAACGTATCCTCATGCGTACCCACTTTGTCATTGCGAGCGTAGCGTGGCAATCTCGTCGTCGTAGCAACGGCGGTTCGCCGACGTGTGTACAACCTCAATCGAGATTGCCACGTCCCTCGGCGAGCTCGGGATGAGCGGGTGCTCCTCGCAATGACGGATTAAAGTGGGTACGCGTGAGTAACGTATCCGCTCCAAAAACCTACGCCTATTTGACATAATCTACGATTATTCGCACCGGTTGTCTCTGGACTCTTCCCAGCCTCTGCCCGGCCCCGTCCTGGCGGGCCGGCCGTTCTTCATGGTGACGGCCTTGATGTCGCGGGATGCGGTCTTGGCTTTGCACTTGACGGAGTAGATTTCAACGGCTGATGACCAGCCGCGGATAACGGCGGTGTTTGTGCCGGGGCTAGAAACCTACGGCGTAGGCCTCGCACCGCGGGTCTGCGCCGCCCTGCAGCACCCTGGTTTCCGGGTTGCGAGTGATGACACAGTATAGGGCTGAACCCTCCCACCAATCTGGATATTGCTCAATCGTGTGGCCCTTCCGGCACAATTTCTCGGCCACTTCATCGGAAATACGGCCTTCCAGCCGCAGCATCCCCGGCTCATATCTCGACGCCCAGTTGGAACTGGGGAAGTTATAACTGTAGAAGCGGGGTTCCTCCACGGCCTCTTGAGGGTCGCGGCCAAACTCCAGGACGTTCAACAGCAGTTGCAGCGTGCCTTGCGGGATATGGTCGCCGCCGTGAGCGCCAAGGGCCATCACGGGCTCGCCGTCGTGCAACACCAGCGCAGGCGCCGGAGTGAGCCTGGGCCGCTTGCCCCCGGCAACCGATGCAGGATGGCCCTCGGTCAGCTTGGACTGAGAGCCGCGCAATGAAAACGCCAGGCCGGTGCCCGGAATTATTGGCCCGCCGTTCTTGGTGCCCTCACTGGGGGTGCAGGAGAAAATGTTTCCATCCCGGTCGATTACGGCGAAGTAAGAAGTCCCGCCGCCACTGACTCCGGCTGTGCCAACCGGGGTCAGCGCCTCCCTGGGAGACTTGGGGGCGCCGTCGATAGTCGCCCTCCCGTTTCGCGGGTCTCCCGCCGGGGGCGTGCCCGGCCAGGCCAGGTCCGGGTCAATCAGGGAACGGCGTTTAATCAGGTATTCCTCCGCCAGCATTTCGTTGATCGGCACGTCCACGAAATCCGGGTCTCCGACGTACTGCTCCCGGTCGGCAAAGGCCAAATTCAAGGCCTGGCTCACCGTATGGATGTACTCGGCGGAATTGTGGCCCATGGACGCCAGGTCGTACCCCTCCAGAATCTTGAGGGCTTGGGGGAACGTCGGGCCCTGGCCCCACGGCCCGGTACTGTAGACGTCGTAGCCCTTGTAATTTACCGTCGCCGGCGGGCCCACCTGGACGTGATACCGGGCCAGGTCGTCCTCGGTGAGAAGACCCCCCACCTCCCGGTTGAATGCGGCGATCTTGCGGCCCAGCTCGCCGGTATAGATGTAGTCTCTGGCCGCCTTGAGCGCGGCCTCCCGGCCATTCCCTGCGTTGGAAGCCTCCACATCCGCGATTTTGGACAAGGTGGCAGCCAGGTCCTTTTGATAGAACATCTCCCCCTGTTTGGGGGCTTGGCCGCCAGGCAGGTAAATCTCGGCGGTTGACGGGTGGGCGCTGTACTGGTCGAAGGCGGTCTTGAAACGGCCGGCCAGATAACGAAACATGGGGAAACCGTTGCCAGCCAGGTCGATGGCCGCAGTCGCCACCTGTCCGAAGGTCATCGTGCCAAATTGGGACAGCGACGTTAGCCATGAATCTGCGGCGGCCGGCGTTATGGACGAGAGGACGCCGGTTGGGATCTTTCCACCGTGGTTTTTATGAAAGTACTCGACCGACGCGGCCCTGGGCCAGACCCCGAGCCCGTCAATAGTCGTAACTTCTTTCCGGTCGGCCAGGTATATGACCGTGGGCGCCACGCCCAGGAAGCTGCAATCATCGACATGCACCACGTTTAACGCCAGGCCAACGGCCACTCCAGCGTCGATCGCGTTGCCACCGTTTTTCAGGACTTCCAGACCGGCCATGGCGGCGCTGGGATGGCTGGCTGCAACCATTCCGTTGACAGACTGCATCAATGGACGAAAACTGGTTAGCGTGGTCCCTTTGACTGGCATTTTTTGCCTCCGAATTAAGGACGTTTTAGTTCTACTGAACCCCAGCTGTTGATGATCGGCGAAAGGTCGGCGCCAATTGGCCAACGAGGATGGCACCAGGCTTCGCAGCATGGTATCAGAAAACAGCGTTGCCGGATTGGCGGGGAGCTAACGGTCGGCATGGGGGCGTGCCACTTCACGTTGCATCTCGATGGCGAAATCTCGACACATCGCCATCGAGAAAAGATTTGCTTGTGCCTTGTAACCCCAACCGAGGCCTGCATAGACCCGCAGCAGCCGTGGTAGTATCAGGCGACGTTACCGAGGCCGCTGAAGATGCGCGCCCTATCGAATTAAAATCACGCAATCGGTCAGTGATTCAGGTTCCAGCAACTGATTTCAGGCATATAACGGAGGTTATCATCATGGTGGTAAAACGCCCCACCGTTGAAGAGTTTTTCCGAATTGCAGCGTCCTACAACCTGAACCCTTCGTCGGCAGACGTGGAGTCCTTTATTGAGCTGAGCCAGCCCATCCTGGACTCGTATGCCCGGTTGGACCAGCTTACCGCGCCCAGCTTGCCGGTCAAATACCCCCGGTCCCCAGGGGTGCGACCCCAACCGGAAGACAACCCATTGGGGGCCTGGTACTGGCGTTGCGACATAACCGGTCCTCAAGGCGGAATCCTCTCCGGCAAGACCGTGGCCATCAAGGACAACGTCTGCGTGGCAGGCGTTCCCATGATGAACGGCACCAGCGTCCTCGAAGGCTACGTTCCCGACGTAGACGCCACCATCGTCACCCGGATTCTGGACGCCGGCGGCTCCGTCAAGGGCAAGTCGGTCTGCGAAAGCCTGTGCTTCTCCGGCGGCAGCCACACGTCGGACACCGGGCCGGTCCGCAACCCCCATGACCACACGCGCACCGCAGGAGGCTCCTCCAGCGGCAGCGCCGC
Organism: Dehalococcoidia bacterium; assembly: GCA_965220105.1. Classification (GTDB taxonomy): domain Bacteria; phylum Chloroflexota; class Dehalococcoidia; order Lucifugimonadales; family UBA3495; genus Bin87. Next base: position 3,536,759 of record OZ244811.1, read on the forward strand.
GTTGGTCGCGGCGGGAGAGGTGGACATGGCCATCGGCGGCGACCAAGGTGGGTCGATCAGGATACCAGCCAGTTGGTGCGGCATTTACGGACTCAAGCCAACCTACGGACTGGTCCCCTATACAGGGGTCTTTCCAATCGAACTGACCCTGGACCACACGGGGCCGATGGCGCGGACTGCCGCCGACCTGGCGCTGTTGCTGGAAGCAGTTGCCGGCCCCGACGGTTTGGATCCCAGGCAGAAGGCCGGACTTTCCGGGCAAGCCTATACCCAGGCGTTGACCGGAGACGTGACGGGGCTCCGCTTGGGTATCGTACAGCAAGGTTTCAATATGGCGGAGTCTGAAGCTGACGTGGACCAGGCGGTGGAGAACGCGGCCCGCTCGTTCGAGAGCATGGGGGCGCAGGTGGGAACGGTTTCCATACCCTGGCACCTGGACGGAATCCACATTTGGAGGGCCATTGCGGTGGAGGGGGCTACGATGTTGATGGTAGCCGGCAACTGCATGGGCACCAATTGGAAGGGCCACTACACCACCGCTTTGCAGGACGTATATGCCCACGGATTGCAGAGCCGGGCCGATGACCTGTCGGAAACCACCAAGCTGGTGGTCTTGATGGGACAATATATGCAGGACAGGTATCACGGCCACTACTACTCCAAGGCTCAGAACCTGGCCAGGACGTTGACCCAAGCCTATGACCAGGCGCTCAGCGAGTATGACCTGCTGGTGATGCCCACCCTGCCAATGAAGGCGACGGTCATTCCGCCGGCCGATTGCAGTCGCCAGGAGTACACCGACCGGGCGCTGGAAATGATCCCCAACACCTGTCCCTTCGACGTAACCGGCCATCCGGCCATCTCGGTGCCGTGCGGAGCATCCGATGGCCTGCCCATAGGCATGATGTTGGTGGGGCGCATCGGGGATGACGCAACGGTCCTGCGCGCTGCCGATACCTACGGAAGAAACAATTAGTGGTTGGCTACGGTAACGCCGGGTCCGGATTCCCTCTACAATCATCCTGGGTTAGCTTCCGGGGGGGGTAGGCCACCATGACCAGCTGAGCAAGGGGACTCCCGGATGGTTGGCGGTCGCCTCCAACAATCGATCACCGAGGTATCCACGGACTTGATTGTCCATGAGATTCCGGTAGCCCGCAGGTAGCGAGCCGGTCAAATCATCAACCAAAGGAATCAACCGGAGCGAAAGATGATAGTAGTAACGGGAGCGTCGGGAAGGCTGGGACGCCGGGTAGTCCAGTTGCTGGTGGACCAAAACAGAGCAGTCCTGGCGACAGACCGGTCGGCTACCGATGACCTTCCAGCCGAGTTTGTGCGTTGGGATCTCGAGGACGCCAAGGCAGTGGAGGGCATTCTTAAGGGCGCGGAAGCCGTCGTCCACCTGGGAGCTATCCCCGGGCCGCTGCGGGAAGACCCAAGAGTTATTTTCGAAAATAACGTGGCCAGCACTTTCAATGTCATGATGTCAGCGGCGGAGTTGGGACTGCGGCGTGTAGTGTTCTCGTCCAGCGCCTTCGGCATGGGTTGGGCCCACGACGGGAACGCTTTCGTGCCGCGGTATCTGCTACTAGACGAGGAACATCCCATGATGCCTTTCGAGCCCTACGGCCTGTCCAAGCAGGTTGGAGAGGATATCGGCAGAATGATCGCCCGCAATTCAAACACCACCGTCGTCAGCCTGCGGTTTACCAATGTGGCGCTCCCGGAAGTCCAGGCGGAGTTCCCCTGGCCGGCCCCTACACCGGAGAATCCCCTGACACTGGTGATGTGGGCCTACGCTGACGCCAGGGACGTGGCCGAGGCCCACGTATTATCACTGGATGCAGAGATAGCAGAGTATGAGGCATTCATGATCGCCCAGCCTTCCAGTCGTTTCAAAGAGTCTACGATTGACCTAGTCAAAAACAACTTTGGCGACCGGGTGGAGATAAGGGATGGGCTGAGCGGCGCCGCCAGCGTAATCAGTACGCAAAAGGCGCAGCGACTGCTGGGCTGGAAACCTCGCCACGACTGGCGCTAAACGGCGGTAACCCTCGTCATCTGGCGGTTCGTCAGCAGAGACTGCCGCACGAATCCCGGTGATTTGGGGAAAATGGCGGAGAGGGCGTCCGCCATTTTGGCGGTATATTTGTACTTGAATCAAGGTTTGTAGCGGGTCTGAAACCTAGCCGTATACCATTTGATATACCTATTATTTGACGTTGATTTTGCTTCGTGTTTAGCTGCCTTGGATTACCCGCTATGCGCCTCGCAGCTATCCTGAGCGGGCACTACAGTGAAAGAAACGGTACACAAACCCTGCAAATATGTCAAAGTTGTTGTACCTGCTCTCCAGGGCTATCGCATTTGGAATTTGGCGAGTTGGGGAAGGACAATGACGCAGAAATGGTTGTCTCAGCCGGCGCGTTTGAGTTTGCCCCGCACCGAGCCGTTGCTGGTTACAATCTGGCGATGTTCAGACTCAATTTGCGTAGCGAAACCAGATTTTCCGCGCCGTTCCCCTTGCGGTTGCGGCGCCGGTCTTCATTGACACGAGGCCCAGTATCGAATGCAGTTGGTTCTCAACGCCCCAATTGCTGTGCGCAATATCGTGCATCTCTCTGGGGTGAAGGAGTGGCTCAGCAAGTAATAGCGGGATTCCGTACTGGATTGGTTCCGTAGTTGTCCGGTAGCGGTAACCCTGGCCACTGCCGGCAAGTCTGGCCAGTGGTGAACCGCTTGCAGCCCGGCTACGTGGTCGCTGACGGCGGCGGCTCGGCCCGAACCACCAGTGGCTGGCTCTGGATGGGCTGGGTGAATCCAGCGGCGGCCGGGTGCCCTCCGCCGCCGAACTGCCTGGCCAACTGGCTCACGTCGAAACCGTTGCTGCGGCTGCGCAGGCTCCACTTTCTGACCGTCGGCGACACATCAAAGTAAATGGCCGCGAATGGCGACTCCGGATGCGTGTTGACCAGGTACTCGCCGATTTCGCTCTGCATGATCGATGAGTTGACCACCGGAACCCGATGTTCTCCCACTTGCCCGAAGTATGCTGACTGGGCGATCTGTCGGACGTCCTGTTGCTTGCTCCGGAGGATGGCCTTGCCGGCTTCCACCGCTCGCAGGTGGCCCTCGGCAGTCTCCAAGTCCCGGGCAATGTTGTCCCAGGTAGCGAAGTCCATCTCGCGTGAGCTCAGATACGCGGATACGGCGCGGCTATCGGGCAACTCCCAGGTCCAAAGGTCCTTGTCCTGGACGTAGAGCAGGAGCGTGGGTACCGCCGACCCGGTGTGGAAGTGTTCCCAGCTCAGGACGGCGCCCGATTTGGAAAGGTCGATATGGCAGTTGGGCAGTTCGGACAGTTCCTGCGCTGCGGTGATGTGGTGGTCCAGCAGGATCACGTTGTCCTGCCCATGCTTACGCTGCAGCTCGCCCATCCGCTCCCGGTCGAAGGAGAAGTCCAGGATGTAAACCCTGGCGTCGTCATCCACTTGGGGGATTGGGTCGCCGTGATTCATGGGCAGGTACTGGGCCCGTTCTCCCAGAATGCGGTGGACGGCCCACGCAGCGCCGAACCCGTCGGGGCATGACGCATGGTAAATGACCGCGGTCTTCGCTCTTTGCATGTTTGTCTCCATACCGGTGGCCGCGGCTGTTGCATAAAAGCCCCGGCCCGCTCGCGCATTGGCATCTCGCCTGAGCGGTCGTGACCCGTTTCCACCTAACAGGATGTTGGAATTGGGTGGCAGAGTTGCGGTGTGTGGTTTGTGGACGTCGTAAGTACCGCAGTTTCTGGCCGCAACTCACCGTTTTCACCGAGCCGAAGACCTCTTCAATTCGCTTCCTGGCCCGCTAACTGACCCGGTATCCATCGTGGCGAGTGGTGCGTCTGTCGATGGCCGAACGCTGCTTCTGGGCCACATGGGGCGTTACCTTCAGGTTACGGCATTCCCTGACAAAGGTCCTGGTGTCGTAGCCACGATCGGCGCCCACGGTGATGCGCCGGGTGCCCGGCGCCGACGCCAGCATCTCCAACGCCGCGTCCCGTTCGCAGGCGCCATCGGCTGGGGTGAGACGCACGTCCACCACCAGTCCCTCCCGATTGTCCATCAGCGCGTGGGCGCCGAAGCAAAGGCATGCTTCCTTTCCCTTGCCCTTCCTGGCCAGCCGGGCCTCCGGGTCGGGGTGGACTGGTGGGTCTCGTTGCGGCGCCGCTCCCCGCGAAAGTCCACCTACCGATTGCGCCCCCCACCCTCACCGGAACTGTCGCCAGACGGCGGGTCTTGATCTCTGGGCCGGAAACTCTTCACCGGTGCCCAGGCTTCCAGCAGCGTTCCATCCACGCTGAAGTGCTCTTCCGACAATAGCCGCTGCTCCCGGGCCTGCTCCACTATCGCCAGCAGAAACTCCCGGGCCACGTCGGCATCCAATAGTCGTTCCTTGTTCCTGGAGAACACCGAGTGGTCGAAACTGTGGTCCATGATGTTCAGGTCCAGGAACCACTTGAACAGCAGGTCGTACTCCAGACGTTCACAGAACTGCCGCTCGCTGCGTACCGAGTAAAGCGCCATCAGCAGGCTGGCTTTCAGCAGGTGCTCCGGTGGTATCGATGCTCGGCCATGGTCGGCGTACATCCCGTCGAAAATGGGAAAAAGCTGGGCCAGGGCCCGATCCACAATGGGCTTGATGCGCCGGATCGGGTGGACTTGTGGAACCAGGGCCTCCGGCGTGATCACCGTCAGCATGGTGGTTTGTCGCGCTGCTTTGCCTCGCATGAGGGCCCTCCACAGTCCTGGTACCCGGCATCTTACCATCACCTCGCTTACCCAACCCTTTTTTCAACACCCTGTTAGTATTACAACGACGGTTGGTGTGATAGGATGACTGGGTAGTTGGGGAAGACTTGGGCAAGTGAGGCCGGGAAGTGGATGCGGGGGCTTTCGAACGGGTGTACGGGGCCTTTCAGAATTTTCACGCTTATTTCGCTCCGCGGTTTGGCCTCCGGGAGGCGCGGGACGACAGTCGTCATTATCTGCAGGCCCTGCTGGTGCAGTCCGGCGAGCGGCGCAACGCCGAGAATCTGTCGGAGACGGTTCCGGCGTCAGCCAGGGCAATGCAGCGGTTTCTCGCTGAATCCCCTTGGGATGATGACGTGGTCATAGGACGCCTCCAGGAGTACCTGGGACCCCGGCTGGGGCACCCGGAGGCGGTGTGGGTGCTGGATGGCAGCGACTTCCCCAAGCAGGGCAGGAAGTTAGTGGGAGTGGCCCGGCAGTACTGCGGGAGCCTGGGCAAGGTGGCCAACTGCCAGGCTGGAATGTTCCTGGCTTATGTTAGCCCGCTGGGACGGGCCCTGGTGGACAAACGGCTCTATCTGCCGGAGAGCTGGACCTCGGACACCGACCGCTGTGCGGCGGCGGGGGTGCCGGAGGAGAGTCGGAACTACCGGTCAAAAACCAAGTTGGCGTTGGAGATGCTGGAGCGGGCCCTGGAGCGGGGGCATCTGAAAGCCGGCTGGGTTGCCGGGGACGACGCCTTCGGGATGTCGCCGTCCTTCCGGGAGGGACTGGCGGCGCTGGGGATGCGCTACGTCCTGGACGTTCCGGCAGGGTTTACGGTGTGGCCGCCGGAATCTGAGTGGACCAGCCCGCCGTATCAAGGGCGCTGAGCTCTTCAACCGCCCTTGCCGAGTAGTAGCCGGCGTCGGCGGATACTCCCTGAGGACTGCACCGGTATTGACGATGGCTTCCTCGATCATGCCCAGCCTGCCGAAATCGGCCTCGGCCACCTCACCGGGCGGGGTGTCCTCCATCCGCACCGTGGTCTTGCTGACCCGCCGCCAGTTGCGCTTCAGCACGAAACGGCGCAGCGACTGATACGACAACTCACATCCTCGCGCCCCCAGCAGCTCGTGGATGCGGGTCAGTTGCAGCCGGTCGTTGGCGATCCAATGGTAGATCTGGTCCGCCCACGGCTCAAGTGGGTCCTGGCTGGGCGTCTCCGCCTGACGCGGCCCCGACTGGCCGATCGCCGCCAGCCGGCTCAACTGGACCTCGATGGGAACCGGACCGTCCTGGCCAATCCCCTCCGCTTGTGCCGCCAGCGGATGATTTTTTGTATCGAAGTGGAAACGGGGGCGGCCTGTCATGATTGGACGATTCGTGAATAGCGAGCCGCGCCGAACCGCTGCAAAAGGGCTACGGGCTTCGGTGTAGCCGGGGGAGTTTTGAGCTTTCTAACCACGCTTGCCCTGCGCCGCAAACCCGTCACCATCATGGTGATGGGGCTGTTGCTGGTGGTGGGGTTGTATTCCTATGGCGCCCTGCATCAGGAGCTGTTTCCGGAGATCAACTTTGCGATTGTGTATGTCATTACGCCTTACCAGCAGGGGGATCCAAATACGGTGGCGTCGGAGGTTACCGAGAAGATCGAAAACGTGATCATCGGGATGGCTGATCTGGACAAGCTCACCTCCGTATCCACTTCCGGTGTATCGTCGATTACGGCGAACTTGACGACCGGCGCGGACACGGAAAAGGCCGAGGAAGACATACGGGCCAACTTGAGCGCGCTGGATCTGCCGGAGGATGCGTTGAACCCCATTGTGGTTCGCGTAACGTCGGATATATTCCCGGTGATGTGGCTGAGCGTCAGCGGCGACCGGGACATACCGTCGCTGCAACGGGTGATAGACGACGAGATACTTCCCCAGCTGGAAACGGTTGACGGCGTATACGAGGTTGAGGTTCGGGGCGGCGTGCACAAACGGGTTTCCATCAACGTGGACCCGGATCGCCTGGAGGAATACGGCCTGGGCATCAACGATGTTGCCAATTCCGTTCAGGCGAACAGCATTGATTTGAGCGGCGGAGATTTTAGCCGGGACGGGCGTTCCGCCGTAATCCGGACCTACAGCGGGTACGGCGATCTGGATTCCATCCGCAACGTGCCGGTGGGGTACATTCCTCCGACCGCCACCGGAGCGGCCCCGGCGCCTCCGGCAATGCCACGCCGATTCTGCTGTCCCAGGTCGCCGAGGTGGTGATCGATACGCCGGAATCCCAGAATCTCTCCCGCACCAACGGGCAAGCCAGCGTATCGCTGCGCATTACACGCGAGCCGGAAGTCAACACTATTGAGCTGGCTCAACAACTGCTGGCAGTCATAGATGAGTTCACGCTGCCGGACGACGTGCGCGTGGAAATCCTCTACAACGATGGGCCGGAGCTGGAAAAGCAGTTGTCGAAAGTGATGCAACAGGGTGGACAGGGTTTCGTGATAGCCGTGGCCGCCGTTTTCATTTTCCTGCTGCATTTCCGCCCCTCCGTGTGGCGAGGGGTACTGAACACCATACGGCCAACGATGATCATCGCCGTCTCGATACCGCTCAGCGTGATGATGACCATACTGGTGATGGTTATTTTCGACTGGACGCTGAATTTCATGAGTCTGGCCGGGCTGGCCATCGCGGTGGGACGCATCGTGGACGACAGCATTGTGGTGCTGGAGAATACCTACCGTCACGTACAGGCCGGAGAGCCGCGCGGGTTGGCGGCGGTGCGAGGCGCGTAAGAAGTAGGAGCTGCCATCCTGGCGTCAACCCTGACGACGGTTGCGGTGTTCCTTCCGCCGGCCTTTATCCCCGGCGTGGTGGCGAGTTTTTCCTGCCCTTCGCGCAAACGGTGTGCGTATCGCTGCTGGCCTCGACTTTTGTCGCGTTGACGGCAGCGCCGGTGCTGGGTTAGATCCTGCTGCGCCAGGGGGACCTGGCGGGCGCCGAAGAACCCGCCGGCGCGGACACCTGGCTGCGGCGCATTTACACGCCACTGCTGACCTGGGCTGCGGCATCGTCTGTTGACGGTGTTGGGCTGCATCGCGGTGGTGGCGGCGAGTTTGCCCATCCTGTCGATTGTCCCCGTCACGCTCTTTTCAACCGGCGAAGTGTAATCCTTGCGCATTGACATCACCATGCCGGAAGGAACGGACGCCGCGTCCATGTTCCGGGAAGTGCAGACGGTGGAGACGATACTGGGAAGGCACGCTGCGGCGGGGTACGTGGAGTCGTATCAGGTTACGCTGGGCGCTACCACTGAGAGCGATACGGGAATTATCACCGGTGAAGCCGGTTTTGACGTAGCCGGCTTTTTCATCACAGTGTCTGATGATTTGCCGCCGGATTTCCCGTCCGAATTGCGGGCGTCGCTGCCCCAAAACGAAAATGTTGAAATGCTGCTGTTCGTTGACGCCGGCGGACCTCCCCAGTCCGATCTGGAAGTGGCCGTCACCGGCTCCAATTTTACCGAGGTGAAAGCAACGGCGACGGCTTTGGTTGAGGGGATAAGCCCCATCGAGGGAGTGGTCAATCTTAAGACCAATCTCAGCGACGCTCAGGAGGAGCTAACCTTTCAGGTTGACGTGGCGAAAGCGGGGCAGCACGGGCTGAATTCGCAGGCCGTTGCCACCTAGGTACGCGCCTGGACTCATGGCGCAGATGTCGTCGAAGTTAATCTAATACTACAGTTGCAGAACAAAGGCGGGTAGAATCAAGGCAGTCAAGGGCTGGAGAGGTGAGGCGGTGGTAGGTGTGATAGAAGATGTGGCAGAGGTGGCCCGTTGGGCCAAGGGAATCGAAGGGGTACACGAGTGCATTGCGGGACGATTCCGGCGTCCCGAGCCGCGTAGGCGGGCGCTGGACTACCTGCGAGGGCTGCTCAGTCCCGTGGAACGCAAGAACGGCTGGCAACTGGCGGAGCAGGCGGGGGACGCCACCCCCTATGGGGTGCAGCACCTGCTGTCCACCTACGTCTGGGACGCCGACCTGGTTCGCGACGATCTCAGGGACTACGTGGTGGAGCATCTGGGCGACGTCCATGGAGTTATGGAGTTCTGGTGGTGGACGAGACGGGATTTCTGAAGAAGGGGAACAAGTCCGTTGGGGTGCAGCGGCAGTATAGCGGCACGGCGGGGCGGATCGAGAACTGCCAGATCGGGGTATTTTTGACCTACGCCTCTGCCCAAGGGAGGACCCTGCTGGACCGGGAACTCTACCTGCCTCGGGTGTGGGCTGATGACCTGGAACGGAGGCGAGAGGCTGGGGTGCCTGAGAAAGTGGCATTCCGCACCAAGCCGCAACTGGCCCGGCGGATGCTGGAGCGGGCGCTGGAATCGGGAGTGCCCTTCGGCTGGGTCACTGGGGACGAAGTCTACGGCAACGACCGCAACCTGCGGCGGTGGCTGGAGCGGCGAGACGTTCCCCACGTGCTGGCCGTCAGGAGCAACGAGAAGCTGTGGGCAGAGACGGACAAGGGATGGCGACAGGTGCGGGCGGACCGGCTGGCGCCTGGGGTGGAGGAACCCGGCTGGGTGCGGCGCAGCGCGGGCGACGGCGCCAAGGGACCCCGGGTATACGATTGGGCGCGGGTGGAGATCCGGCCCCTGAAGGAGCCGGGCAAGGGGTACTGGCTGCTGGTCCGGCGCAGCATCGCCAAGCCCGGGGAGTTGGCCTATTACGTCTGCTTCGGCCCGGTTGATACGACTCTGGAGGAACTGGTGCGGGTGGCCGGAACTCGTTGGACCATCGAAGAATGCTTTGAGGAGGCCAAGGGAGAGGTGGGTCTGGACCAGTATGAAGTCCGGAAATGGGATGGCTGGTACCGGCACATCACCCTGGCGATGCTGGCCCACGCCTGCCTGGCGGTGGTCAGGCGCCAGGCGTTGGAACAAGGAGGTCCGGGGGAAAAGGGGGCTGTCCCAGCTTGGACGAAAAGCTGATACCCCTGACGGTGCCCGAGGTCCGGCGGTTGCTCTACCGGCTGATATGGAGACATCAACCTACGGACGAATCAGTGCTGCGGTGGTCCCGGTGGAGACGGCGGCACCAGGCAACGGCCCGGCGCTGCCATTACCGACGCCGCCTGAAACTCCTCACCACATTTCTGCAACTGTAGTACTAATGGAGGAACAGTACGACCTCATCATTCGGGGGAAGGATGAAAGCGTGGATGAGATTGACGAACTCCAGAATCTGGCTATTGCCGGGCCTTTGGGCCGGGCGCCGCTGGGAGCCATCAGTGACGTCAAGGCCACGGTTGGCCCCTCACTAATATCCCACTATGGCGGCGACCGCTCGGTAACGATTACCGGGGTATTTGAAGGCCGGGATAAGCAGGCCATCAGCGCGCGGGTTGACCGGGTAATCGCAGAGTTGGAAATCCCATCCGAGGTGAGCGTTGAGCAGGGAGGCTTTGCCAGCGATATCGAAGAGCAATTCGCCAACGTGTACTTGGCGATGATTATCGGGGTGGCTCTGGTTTACCTGGTGATGGTGGCTACCCTGGGTTCTCTGCGGGACCCGTTCATTGTGGTGCTCAGTATGCCCCTGACCGTGGTGGGGGCGCTGGTGGCGCTGGCGATTACCGGGCATGCCCTCAGCCTGCCCTCCCTGATGGGTTTCCTGTTCCTGATTGGCATAGTAGTTACCAACGCCATTGTACTGATTACTTTCGTCACCCAGCTGCGGGCACAAGGATACCAGACGGTGGATGCGGTGATGGTGGCCGGTCAGACCAGGCTGCGGCCCATCCTGATGACGGCGTTCACTACTACCCTGGCGTTGATTCCGCTGGCCTTCGGAGACACCAGCGGTATCGTGAGCGCGGAATTGGCTACGGTGGTCATCGGCGGCCTGGTCAGCTCCACGTTCCTGACGCTGGTGGCGGTGCCGGTGACCTATATGCTGATGCACGAATCCATACCCAACCTGGGGTCGCGGGCCGCCGGGTTGTTCTCGCGGCAATCCGTGTCCATGCAGCCGCAGGGAGAGGGTATAATATCCTCGTGACCACGTTCAGCACAGTCGAAGAGTTCCTGGAAATCCTGCGCCAGCAACCGGAACTGCTGGAAGCCGCGCGCCGGCTGATCGTACAGGATGATCTCTTGGCGCTACCCGTTGTGCTGGCTGATTTCATCGAGGCCACCAACCGCAACTTCGGGCTCGTCCACCAAAGATTGGAACGGCTTGAAAACGACGTAGCGGTACTGAAAGAAGACGTAACGGTACTAAAGGAAGACGTAACGGTACTGAAAGAAGACGTAACGGTACTGAAAGAAGACGTAACGGTACTAAAGGAAGACGTGAAGGAACTCAAAGCAGACGTGAAGGAACTCAAAGCAGACGTGAAGGAACTCAAAGCAGACGTGAAGGAACTCAAAGGAGACGTCGCGACACTGAAGACGGGCCAGAACCGGATGCAGGGACAGCTGGACAACCTGATCGGCACCGATTACGAACGCAAAGTTGCCAGGCGCATCCGACGCACCGCAGCCCGTAACCTCAGCATTCAGAACGCCCAGCTGGTCCAGTCGGTCACCATCACGGACAACCCTTTCATTACCAACCTCAGCGATGCAGCGGTCGGGAATGGAATCATTACCACGAACCAGGCCGACGAGCTTGAGGATGCTGATATTGTCGTAAGGGGCGCTGACAGCGACGGCGATGAAGCCTACGCCGTGGCCGAGCTATCCGTCACCATCCATCACGACGACATCGACCGCGCCCTCGACCGCGCCAAAATCCTCCAGCAGGCCACCGCTAAGGCGTCGGTTCCCGCTGTCATCGGCGCCGACATCTCCGACGAGAACCGGGAATACGCCCGCAGCCTGGACGTTGCCGTAATCATCCTCCATCCGTGAACCCAAAGCGCTAAACCGCAAGATAGAGTAGCCCGCCTTTACCACTTGCGGGATTCTTCCGAGTAGACGTGGTCGGGCAGATTGTAAGTGATTCCGGCTTCATCGAAGGCCGAGATGGCAAGCATGGAGCCGATGTTCTCAGCCTGCATTGGCTGCCGCAGAAATCTTGCCTTCCACCGCCGCAAGCGCTGCAGCAGTTTGAATTGCGCGAGTATGCCGATTTTCCGGCTCCTGGGAAAGCGCAGCCGGTCGGCTATTTCGTCGCCTACCAGCACTCTTGAGACGGGGTAGATCTCGCGTTGCACCATAACCTTCCGTTCCACTGGGGCGGTTACGCCGGCCACCAGCGGGGCGGAGTTGATGAGCGAGTTGGCCATTATGATGGACTCGTCGGACAAGGGCGGCTCGCAGAGCATGGCGACCCGATGCAGGTGGAGGGCGTCGGCTTCATTGGTAAACAGTATGCTCTCCGGTATACCCATGATGTGGGCGGTGTAACGCCAGACGGCCATGATGCTGTCCCGCTCTTCCTGAGTGAAGGACACCCCCATTGACTCCGAGTGCTTGATGGTCCGCGCGGAAAAGCAGGCGGCGGCGTAGCCCAGGTGCGCTGCGCTCACCGGAAGCCCCCAAGCCTCGGTGTCCCATTCCTCGGACGCGTTCAGCAAGCGCCGTATCCGGGCGTGAATCAAGCGGATGCGTACGGTTGCTTCCAACCGTCGCCGTTCCTGGCCAGTCCTCCGGGGAAGAAAATATCCAGGAAGTGGCGATTGTTTTGCCGCAGCCGGCGGACGCCATTGTCCATGACCCGTCCAGTGAGGACGAAGGACTTGGCTATATAGGTGGTGAATCCGCCAACCACTACGCCCGCCGCAAACCCGGACAGTATCAGGCCGCTGTTCCGGTGAAAGGCGCGGATGCCGGGCACAAACGCTTCGTAGCCAGCCAGGGCGGATCCGCCGGCGGCATATCGATGAAGTAATCGAGCAATATCTGTGGCGCGCCGGTCATCCCCTCCCTATCCTGCTCCATGCCCGCCTGGATGAACCGCACTAGCTCCGCCGGCGGCAAATCGGCGAGATCCTCGAATATCTGATCCATATAAGCGTCGCCGATCAGCGTGTGTCGGAGATAGTTTGCGGCCACCTCGTGGTCGTAGGCCAGCGCCTGCTCGGCGTTGATCATGTAGTCGGCGGGGATTTTCACCCCGTCCCCGAAAAAGCCCAAGCTGGTGTCAACTTGACCATTTTGTTCCATGACACATTTTCCACCACAAAAGCTGGTCACATTGTAACATCGGGAACCGGGCGATAGACGACTGAGGTGGACCCGGGAAACTGGACCGGTAGCTAAGCGAGAGGTCCTGCGCCTAAACTGAAGGCAGCAGTCGCTGTCGGGAAGGAGTGGGAAATGTCGAAACAACGGAGGAAACATACCCGGCTGTCGAGGCCAAGGTGGCCCTGGAGGCGGTGAAGGGGGAGGAGCCGGTGGCCCAACTGGCGGTCAGATACCAGGTCCACTCCAGCCAGATTCAGGCCTGTAAGAAAGTCGTGACCGCGGGAGCCGCCGGCGGGTTCAGCAACGGGCCAGAGCAGCAGGCCAGTAGCGACGCCGCGCTGATCGCCCGGCTGTACCAGGAAATCCGACCGCTGAAGGTGGAGCGGGGTTTCTGGTCGAAGCGGTTCGGTCCATGAGCCTGTCCCAGCGGCGGGGGATGGTGGACCGGGAGCACCTATCGTTGTCGATAGCGCAGCGATGCGCCCGCCCTGCTGGAAATGGCCCGTTCCAGCCTGTACTATCGGCCCAGGGAGGCCCCCGGCGAGGACTTGGCCTTGATGCGGGAGACGTACGGACAGTACCTGGATACACCCTGCCGCGGGTCGAGGCGCATGAAGGCTTGGTTGGCGCGGGGGCACGTGCGTGAGCCGGAAGGGGTGCATCGGCTGATGCACATCATGGGGCTGCGGGCCATCTACCGGAGTCCCCCCACCAGCCGGCGCCGAAACATCGGGTCTACCCTTATCTGTTGTGGGATGCCAAGATCACCCGAACCAACCAGGCGTGTGCCGCCGACCGCATCTACCTGCCCATGGCCCGGGGGTTTTCTACCTAGTTGCCATCATGGACTGGTACCGCCGGTACGTGGTGGCCTGGCGATTGTCCAACACCCTGGAGCCGGCTTCTGCGTCGATGCCTTGAAGTAGGCCATCAGGCAAGTCCAGCCGGAGGTCTTCAACACCGACCAGGGCAGCCAGTTGACCAGTCTGGAATTCACCCAGACGCTGCCGGAACACGGGGTGAAGATCAGCAGGCACGGGAAGGGTCGGTACACCGCCAACATATTCGTTGCGCGGTTGTGGCGGACGCTGAAATACGAGGAAGTGTGCCTGAAAGCCTACGCCAACGCCACCAAAGCACGGAGTGGTAACTGTTCAGACTTGGTGAGGTGAATTGGCCGAATTGGGTTAGGAGATGGCTGGCGTTGGGGGTGGTGGTTATGTCATATAGCTGGGATGGAAGGTGCAATTGATCTCCGGACTGCCGACCGGGATGTGCTCATCGGCATCATCATCCGACAGCAGGCCATCATTGAACGCCTGGAGAAGCGGGTCGCCCAGTCGGAAGGCAAGGGCAAATCCGGCGGTTCGGGACGGATGCCCGGCCTGAAGCCCAAAGGCGACGGGAAGACGGATCAACCCAAGAAGCCGCGCCAGCCCCGTCGCTCGGGCTTTGCCCGAACCAGAATGACGCCCGACCAGCGGATGGAGCACGCGCTGGAGCGGTGTCCCGATTGTGGGATCCAGTTGTCCGGGGGCTGGACCCAGCGCACTCGGGAGGTCATCGAGTTGCCCCAGGTTCCGGTGCAGGTAACCGAGCACGCCTATATCGCCCGCGCCTGCCCCCAGTGCCAACGGCGGTGGGTTCCCTCGGCGGAGTTGGACGAGGTGGTGATGGGCCAGCAGCGCCTGGGGATCAACCTGGTCAGCCTGATTGCCGCACTCCGGGAAGAGGCCAGGCTGCCCTTCCGTACCATCCAGTGGTACCTGGCCGCGGTGCATGGTCTGCACCTCAGCGTGGGCGCCATCGTGGCCGCCACACAAAGGGTGGCCGACCGAGCCCAGGGGATGATGACCGACATCGTGGAACGGATCCGAGGCAGTCCGGTGGTCCACGCCGACGAGACCGGCTGGCGGGAGGACGGACACAACGGTTACGTGTGGACCTTCAGCACCCCCACCCAACGCTACTTCCTGCGGAGGGGACGCGGCAAAACCGTGGTGGATGAGGTCCTGGGCGATGAGTTTGCCGGGGTGCTGGTCAGCGACTTCTATGCCGCCTACCACCACTACGACGGCCCCAAGCAGCGCTGCTGGGCACATCTGCTGCGCGACATCCACGACCGGCGCGTCCTCTACCCCGACGATCTCCCCTTGGTCCAGTGGGCGGAAGCCGTCCACCAACTCTACCAACAGGCCAAAGCCTTCACCCATCCGGCAGAGCAGCAGCGACGCGCTGCCCAACTGGCCCTGGAACGACGGCTGCTGGCGCTGTGCCGTCCCTACCGGGATGACCCGGCGTCGGCGCAGGCCAGACTGTGCCGACGCATCAGTAACCACATCAAGGAACTCTTCGTCTTCGTGGCTGAACCCGACGTGCCACCAGATAACAACGCCGCCGAGCGCAGCCTGCGCCCAGTGGTGATCAGCCGCAAGATCAGCGGCGGCACCCGCTCGGAGCGAGGCACCGAGACCAAGATGGCGCTGGCCTCAATCTTCGGCACCTGGCGCACACAAGACCTCAACCCACTCGCCGCCTGCCAGCAACTCCTCGCTTCCCCTCAACTCTGAACAGTTACACGGAGTGAAGTGGGAGCCTACTTCCGGTTCTACAATGACCAGAGACCCCATCGAGCCCTGGGCTATAGGACCCCGACCAAGGTGTTCCTGGGGGCCATGAATGCTCCGGGGGAGGAATCGAAGGACAGGAGAAGTTCGCCCGAACGAGTAATGGTATCATTGCCAGGAGCATCCGGACTCTCGCTTGAGTCACTCTCAATCCGGTCCAACTAATGGGGTCCACCTCAGTAGCAAGATTCCAACCAATCCACATCGAAAGTTGTTCTTCGTATCCCTCAGGCTGGAGCCGGTCTCCCAATCCACGTGCTTGCGCTGCCACGAGCAAGGGCCGATCAATACCACGGCAACGGTAGCGTCGGCGACGAAATCGTCGCGGATGGTTTGCCGGATGGTTTCCACCTGAAGGTTGTCATAGACTATATTGCCCACCCGCACCGACCGGTCGATGATTTTGTCCCCATGGTTCGTATGAACCTGTCTTTGTATTTCCGATCTTCGTCGTAGTAGCTGATGAAAATTCTGTGCCTAGCAACGTCGGAAACCATTGGCCAACTCCGGTTAAATTTGGATTATCGAAAGGGCGAGGAGTTGTAGAATTCTTCGCCGGCCGCAACGCACAGCGCCGGTTCCTGATTGGAGGATCCGGCGTTGTCGGGGAGCTGCTTCATCTGAAGTGCTGCTTCCTTGGTGGGTTCCAGTACAGCGTCCAGCCGGTGGATGACCGTCATGGGCAGGATAACGTCTCGATACTTTCCCCGCACGTAGATGTCGCGCAGCACGTCGTCGGCGATGCCCCAGATGAAGTTGCTGATATTCAAGGCGCTCAAGGGGTAGTCTCCCAAGGACGCCGGTTCTCATGCCCCAGCTTCGATCATACCCCAGAGGTGTCGGGCGTTTGAAAAGCCGGGAGGAACTGGAGGCGCGTGGTTTCACGAGTCCCTGGGCCAGCGGGCGCGATCGCCCGCCGCAAATGCGGTCACTCGGAGAGTCGAGGCATTCGACGCGGCGGGTTCTGCACTTCCTGCAAGCTGGTCAGGTCCAGGGGCGGCAGGCCCACGTCGATAAACTCCGATACGCCGTTGGCCAGCTCGTTGTAGCTTTCGAACCAGGCCCGCAACCGGCCACGCCATGCCTCCAGCCCACCACTGGCATGGAGCTCGAAAACCGCCTCCCGTCCGTCCAAACCAGACGAGACCTGGTCCCAGGCGAGCTGCAAGAGCGCCGCCCGTTGCAGCGCAGTGTAGCCACCACCGCCAAAGGCGTCCTCCAGATCGACGGCCATCTCCGGGTCAGCAAAGTCGGTGTCGGCAGGGGCATTGACCAACGACGATCCGGGAAGGCCGCGCAGGATCTCAGACATTCGCTGGCGGACTTTGAGGGTGTTCAGGCCTGCCGCGGCAACATGTATCTGGTTGGGCAGAGCATGGCCGCTTTCTGTCGTCTCCGGGTCCAGTTCCGCCGCCGTCATGCAGGTGCGAGTGGTCTGGACGTTGACGGTCAGTTCGACCAGCTGCTCGATGGTCTGAGGATTTTCGTTGAGGCCCATGACTTCAGCTAAGGCAAGCGCTATACCCAGTGTCAACTCAGCCTTGGCGAGCCAACCATAGCTATGATGCCAGAGCAGCCAGGATATCAGCGAATGGCGCCGAGGTCGGTCGTTGCGCTCCCCCGTAAAAACGCGAGAGCGGGGGACGAAAACGTTGTCCATCCAGACCATGGAGTCCAGTTCATCGAACCGGCTGCTCAATGGCGACAGGAATGTATTCTTGTGTTTATCGGCGGGTCGGCGGGTCACCACTCGGATGCCGATGCCATTCACGGGCACGATGAACCACAGTATTCTCCCACTGCCCGGTGGCAACTCATCTCTGCTGGTGATCAGCAAGTCCTCGGCGAACGGTGTACTGGTGTGCATCTGTATTTTTCCACTCACCACGATACCTTCAGCGGATTCGCTAACCAGACGCATTGCCGCGCGCTCGCTCTCATACTGGCGGAGGCGCGTCCCAATCAAAGGACCACCTCCGGCGAAGGTTAAAAACCTGCCGCTACTGGCTAAAGACTCCCGGTACGCCTCGGCCGCCTCAATCTCCTCCGGGGAGTTGTTCAGCCGCTTGAGAACATTCAGCATCCCAAGGGCTATCAAGGCCCCGTAGCCTGGAGTGTGAGTCATGTTGCCACCGGTCAGGAAATGCACGGCGCTAATGGCTTTCCCCAGGTTTTTCAAATCCTGGGACGTCTTCGGTGGAGTGAGCGCAAGAGGATGCCGCTGGCCGTTTCCATCAGGCCCGGTCAGAAGGGTGTCCTGCCAGGCGGGGTCGAAGTGGCGGTCATACCACGCGACGTACTCGTCCACCATCGCCGACGTCGCCGGGTGGGTCGTGACGTCTGCAACGGCGCCTTCTCCCAACACCCACACGTGGCGTCCATCGCGTAAACTCTCTTTGTACTCAGCCCCAGTCCGCATGTTCGCACCATCCACAAGATACCTGGGCCCATTCTACACTGGTGACTTGATACAGACGTGTGAGGGGGTTTTGGGCTCACCTCCCGGTCCACGATCATCCCGCTGTCCGTCCGACCGTAGGCACCCTCGCAGCAGGGACAGCATATGCGGTCGGGCCAGCGGCGTTCCACGAACCACGCTTCGGCCCTGGTTACAACGCTGAAATCTTGCACTGCTTCCACCAGGCTCATGCCAGTGCGGAAGGATTTGCCGGGGCCGGATTTCCTGGTAGCCATAATCAACCTTCCTACGCTTGATTTATGGCGGTGCTTCACACCTTTCAGGTTGCTGTGTCGAGTGCTTTGGTGTACACACATATGTAATGCCCAAAATTTGCTGATACCCCTACCAGCAGCCCGCTAACCACAGGAGGACCAACCCAATGGCACGAGTACCCTTCGCCACCAGAGACAACATGGACGCCGCCGGACAGGTGGTTTGGGATGAGATAGAAACGTCCCGGGGCGGCGTGCAGCGCAACTACGCCGCACTTCTCAATAACCCGCAGGCCGCCGGCAACTTCGCCCACCTGGGCGGCTACGTGCGGTTCGAAACCCCCTTGCCGCCCCGCGTCAAGGCCGTCGCCGTGCTTACCGCCGCCCGCGAAGCCTGCGGTCACTACGTGTGGACGGTGAACCAGCCGGCCGCACATAACGCCGGTCTCACCGATGCCGATATCACGGCCATCCACGAATATCGGGCGCCGTCCGGGCTATCCGCGGACGATGGGGCCGTGTCCCAGTTCGTCATCGAGCTGCTGCGCCAGCACCGGATTGCCGACGCCACCTTTGAGGCCCTGCGCGGCATCATCGGCGACGACGGTATCGTGGACCTGCTGGTGGTGGTCGCCTACTACCACGGGCTGGCCCACAGCCTGCAAGCTCTGCAGGTCGAGCTGCCCGATGGCACGCCCGACGCTCTCACCTACTGACCGACTGGAATTTTCCTGTCCACCTTGACGCAACCCACGGTCTACACCATCGGTTTCACTCGCCGCACCGCCGAGGATTTCTTCGGAACCCTCCGTCGCGCCGGTGTCCGGAGGCTCATCGACGTCCGATTACGCAACACTTCCCAGATGGCAATCTTCGCCCGACGCCAAGACTTGCCCTGGTTCCTGGAGGAGTTGTGCGGCATTGAGTACCTGCATAGGCCCCAGCTGTCACCCACGGCGGAACTGCTGGACGATTGGCGGGGCAAACGCATCACCTGGCAGGAATACGAAGAGATTTACGTCGGGATCATGGCCTCGCGCCGCCCCGAGTTGGAGATTGCGGCTGCGGATTTCGACGTGCCGACGGTGTTGCTGTGCGCCGAACCCACCGCCGAACGATGCCACCGCCGCCTGGCCCTGGAGCACCTGGCGGCGGCTTGGGACCAGCCACTCCACATCGTGCACCTGTAAACAAAACACCGGAGTTGGAGGATTGAAAATGGCCGACTTCGCCTACCTGGTTCAAATGGACATTCCCGATGATTGGGAAGCCGAATTCAACCGCGTGTACGACACCGAACACGCCAAATACATCTGCAACGCCGCCGGCGTCGCATCCTGCACCCGCTACCGCCTCGAATCCACCGACGCCGCCAAAGTCGCTCGGTACGCCGCCCTCTACGAGATGGACGCTCCCGACGTTCCCCAATCCCAGGGCTGGCAGGTAGAGTCGGAAAAAGGGGATTGGGTCACCAAAATTCGACCCCACGCCACCAACCGCACCCACACCGTTTTACGACGCATCGCCGTCGAATCGGGCGGTCCGCCGGCCGCCGCCGAGTACATGTTCATGGTTCAAACCGACATTCCTGCTGACTCCGAGGATGAGTTCAACGACCTGTACAACACCGTGCATCTGCCCGGCCTGTGCCGGGTGGAGGGCGTCCGCAACGCCTATCGCTACCGCGTGGAAACCACCAACGCGGACGGCTTCCCGCGCTACGTGGCCGTCTACGAAATCGATAGCCCCGAGGTTTTGGACTCGGAGCCCTGGAAGGCCGCCGTCCAGGATGAATGGACCGAGAAGGTTCGACACAAGTGCGTCGGCCTTACCCGCACCATTATGAAGCGCGTCGCCCGCCACCCCAACTAGAACGGCAATAACCCATGCCTTCAGCCGCCGCGCCCGCCGTCACCATTCACACCGACGGTTCCTGCCTGGGCAACCCCGGGCCGGGCGGTTACGGCGTAATCCTAGATCTCCAAGGGAACCGTAAGGAGCTCTCCGGCGGTTACGCCCGCACCACCAACAACCGCATGGAGCTGCTGGCCGCCATCACCGGGCTGGAGGCGCTAAACCAACCCTGCCGTGTGGTTCTGTACTCCGACTCCCGCTACGTTATCGACGGGATGGACAAGGGGTGGGCGGCTCGCTGGCGCAAAAACGGCTGGATGCGAAACAAACGCGAGCCGGCAGTTAACCCCGATCTATGGCAACGTCTACTGGATTTGTGCGACGAACACACGGTTGAGTTCCGTTGGGTGCGAGGCCACAGCGGCAACGCCGACAACGAGCGTTGCGACCGGCTGGCCCGGGAGGCCGCCGCATCGTCCGACCTGGCGCCAGATCCCGGTTACGCCTCCGGGGGACGGGCTCGGGTGGTGTGAAACAACCTACCCCTCAGGACCAAGGAAGCCGACGCTCCGGGATCGGGCTCCTGCCGGCCAGCTCTTTCCAATGCCATGCCGCGAGTCCCGCCGAAATCGAACGACCTGCGCGAGCCGTCGGCTTCAGTTGCAACGGGAGCCCCGATTTCGCTACAATCAGCCCATTAAGCCCGTACCATTCATCCGCAAAGGGGTAAGACGATGGCCGTATCCGCCAGCACCATTCGCAACATTGCGCTGCTCTCGCACAGCGGCGCCGGCAAGACCACCCTTGCTGAAAACATCCTGTTCAACAGCAAGGTGATTACCCGCCTGGGTCGGGTGGAGGATGGCACCACCGTTTCCGACTCCGAGCCGGAAGAAGCGAAACGGTCCGCTAGCGTGCAGACCAGCCTGCTGCGGGTGACCGAAGGCGACAATAAGCTCAACATGCTGGATACGCCCGGTTACGACGAGTTCCTCGGCGAAGCCGTTGCCGCCCTGCGGGTCGTAGAGTCGGCGGTCATCCTGGTGGCCGCCCCCACCGGCGTGGACGTCGGCACCGAGCGGTCCTGGGAAATGGCGGCGGAACGGGGCCTTGCCACGGCCTTCGTGCTCAACAAGATGGAGCGTGAGAACGCCAGTTTTGAGCGCAACGTCCAGGAATTACAGTCGATTTTCGGCAACCGTTGCGTACCCTTCCAGCTACCCGTTGGCGAAGCTCAGACCTTTACCGGTCTGGTCAGCGTAATCGACCCGCCCGCCGATTTGCCCGACGACATCATCGGGGATTTCGACGCGGCCCGTGAACGCCTCATCGAGGCCGTTGCCGAATCCGACGACGCGCTGGCCGACAAATACCTGGAGGGCGAGGAGCTTACCGCTGCCGAAGTAGCCGCCGGGGCCCGCGAAGCGATTCGCAACGGCGACCTGGTGCCGATCCTGGTTACTTCGGCCACGCAGAACATCGGCGTGACCGAATTTGTTCAGATGATGCACGACTTCATGCCCTCACCGGCAGATTTCCCCCAATCGTCCGGCGACGCCGAGATCGAACCCGACGCGTCCGGGCCGCTGGCCGCGCTGGTGTTCAAGACCACCGCCGATCCCTTCGTTGGCAAGCTCTCCATGTTCCGCGTGTTCCGGGGAACGGCGCGCTCCAACGGCGAGGCGTACAACCCGAACAAGAACCAGTCCGAGCGCCTGGGGCAGGCGTACTTCCCCCAGGGCAGTAGCCAGGACAACGTGCCCGAAGTGGTGGCGGGAGACATCGGCGCCGTGGGCAAGCTGAACTCCACCCTCACGGGCGATACGCTATGCGCCGGCGACAATCGGGTCACGCTGGAGGGGATCACCTTCCCCCATGGCTTTTACTCCCTGGCCGTGGTTCCGGCCACGCAGGCCGACCTGGACAAGATGTCCACCTCGCTGGCTCGCATTGTCGAAGACGACCCCAGCCTCCAGTTCACCCGCAACCCGGAAACCAGCGAGAGTCTGTTGACCGGTCACGGCGAGGTGCAGATCGAGGTGGCGTTGGACCGTATCAAGCGCAAGTTCGGGGCCAGCCTCAACGTGCGACTCCCGGTGGTTCCCTACCGCGAAACCATCACCCAGATCACCAACTCGGAGTACCGCCACAAGAAGCAGACGGGCGGCAGTGGCCAATACGGCCACGTACTGCTGCGTCTGGAACCCAGGAACCGGGACGAAGGCTTCGAGTTCGGGAACGAGGTGGTGGGAGGCCGAGTCCCGCGGGAACTCATCCCTGCCGTGGAGAAGGGCGTGGTGAATATGTTGCGCGAGGGAGTGCTGGCCGGCTTCCCGGTGGTGGACCTCAAGGCGGTGATCTACGACGGCAGCACCCACCCGGTGGACGGCAAACCCATCGCCTTCGAGATCGCCGGTAGCCAGGCCCTGCGCCAGGGAATGACCAAGGCGTCGCCCATCCTGCTGGAACCGGTGGTCAAGCTGTACATCACTGTCCCCGAGAACTACACCGGAGACATCATCAGCGACCTCAACAGCAAGCGCGGTCGCATCCTGGGCATGAACCCGGAGACGCGGTACACCGTCATCGAGGCTGAGGTGCCCCATGCAGAGGTGCAGCGTTACTCACAGGACCTCCGCTCACTGACCGGTGGCCGGGGTTCCTATCGGTATGAGTTCGACCACTACGAACAGGTGCCGCAGAACATCGAACAGCGCGTCATCGACACCGCAAAACAAGCTAAAGCCGGCACCACGGCGTAAGCCGAGGGAGTGTTAATTATGCGAGAACACAAAGAAGCCTTTGTGTGCGAGGGAAAGAGCGGTGTCACTGTAGAGCTGAACAACGGACGGGTGATTATCCGGCACCCGCGTGGGTTGAAGGGGCTATTGCAGGATCCTCAGCGCGGTAGGGGCGACAAAGAGATTCCCATATCGTCGGTCACGGCCGTTCAGCTGAAGCCTGTCGGATGGGCCACCTCGGGGTATATCCAATTCGCATACTCCGGTAGTACGGAATCCAAAGGAGGCGTATTCAATGCCGTGAAGGATGAGAATACCGTCATGTTCGACAAGAAACAACAGCCCCGGTTTGAAGAGTTGAAGAACCGCATTCTCGAAGCCCAGAGCGCAGGCACTACGACTTCGACGCCGACGAAGGCACAGGAGATCCGGGAGTTGTCGAAGTTGCTGGAGGATGGCATTATTTCGGAAGAAGAGTTTGCTGCTGCGAAGCGTCGGGTACTTTCTTGACGGAATTACCAACGGTGCCACAGTTGCTGATAGGGGGACGTTTCGATGGCATCAAACCCACCATGGACTCGTGAGCAGGATTTGGCCGTGCTGTACGCCAAGTTGGAGTATGGGCAACAATTTCGGACTCATCCATATACCGAAAGGCTGGCGGCTGCTATGGGGCGAACAAAAGCTGCTGTGATAATGCGCAAGGGAAATTTCGATTGCTTGGATCCATTGGCCACCAGGGGGCTATGCAACTTTGCGCAGTTAACCAAAGAGATTTGGGATGAGTACGTGGGCAATCCAGAGCAGGTTTTTGCAGAAGCCCGTGAGGCTTATCAAAAACTACTAGACGGTGCCTAGCTGGCGTGTACTTACCACAGCTTCATCCTTCGCCACGGGTCGGCGTAAATCATCGCCACTGGAATCGCCAAACCCGGAATAGCGGTAGTAGTGAGAATATCGCCGATGCGGTACACACGTTCCGAAGTGTATTTGCCCGCACCGCCACACACCACGGGCTTGGAGAGAGCCAGCACGGTTGCATTATCCGGTTCCAGAATCCAGTACTCAGTGACATTGTGCCGGGCGTATAGTTCCCGCTTGACGGATTGGTCGCGCTCCGTATGTGCGGGCTGAAAGCACGACAGGATTTCCACCACCAAATCCGGCCCTCCCTCGCAAGCGCGCTCGCTGAGGATATGCCGTCGTGTTGCGGTGATAAACAGCAGATCCGGCTCAACTACGTTTCGATTTGACAGCGCGACGGCAAAGGGGCCAAGCAGCAACTCTCCAAATTTCCGAGTCCAGCGATGCCGACAAATCCAAAATAGCAAGTTGCCGACGACTTCCTGATGACGAGTGCCACGCGTTTTTGTCGTGTGGTACAGCACACCATCTATCAGTTCCCAATGCTCCCCGTCACCTTCCGGCGTAGCGAAGTAGTCGTCGCTTGTGTACTTGCCCTTCGGTTTGCTGGTTGCCATAGTTCGCTTCCTTACCACGGATTGGCAAATATCTCCGCCACGGGAATCGCCAGCCCGGGGATAACCGTCGTGGTGATGATGTCGCCGACAGTGTACAGCCTTTGCGTAGTGTACATGCCCAAGCCGTCGACGGTCGCCGGATCGGTGAGAGCCAGCAGAGTTTCGGCATCGCAGTCGGTCATCCAGTACGCGGGTATACCGTGACGGGCGTACAGCTCCCGCTTCTGTTCCAGGTCGTGAGCCCGGTTGGATGGCGACAGGATTTCCACCACCAAATCCGGCGGCCCCTCGCATCCCCGATCGGCCAGGATGCGTTCACGCGCCATGCTGACGAAAAACAAGTCCGGCTCAACGGCAGATTCGCCGGGTAGCAGGACGGCAAACGGTGCGCGGTACACCAGTCCCAGGCGGCGTGGACGGATGTGGTCGGTAAAGCAACGGCCAATATTCTCCGACGCGTCCTGATGTTTGCGATTGGGCGCTGCGGCCATTTGATACAAAACTCCGTCAATCAGCTCCCACCGCTCGCCTTCCGGCGTGGCGAAATAGTCGGCGATGGTGTACGTGCCTTTCGGCTTTGCGGTTACCATGGCAATCTCCGGATTAGCGCGATGTGTCTGCGCCTTTGCGTCTCTGCGTTAAAATCCCCAGGTTGGTTGGTACTCGCCGAACACCTCACGGAACACGCCCATCATCTCGCCCAGCGTGGCCTCGGCCTTCACGGCTTCAATTAAAGGATACATCAGGTTGGCCTCGCTGCCGTTCCGACGCGCTGCCGATTCCAGCGCGCGCAGGCGGGACGCCACCTCCCGGTTGTCCCGGCGGCGGCGCACTTCGTTCAGGTGCGACAAGTGGCGTTGCTCACCGGCCTCGTCCACGCGCAGGATGGGGATGGACAGGGGCTCGTCCTCGGCCACGTAGTCATTGACGCCCACGGTGATGCGCTCGCGCCGGTCCTCTTCCTGCTGATAGATGTAAGCGGCATCGGCAATTTCACGCTGGAAGAACCCCGATTCCAGGGCCGGAATCACGCCTCCCTGCCGGTCAATCCGCTCGAAATAGTCGTAGGCGCCGGCCTCCACCTGGTTGGTCAGCGCCTCGACGAAATAGCTGCCGCCCAGGGGGTCCACGGTATCGGTGACGCCGGTTTCGTGGGCGATGATTTGTTGCGTCCGCAACGCCTGCAGGGCCGCCTCGGCGGAAGGCAGCGCCCAGGCCTCGTCCTTGCCGTTGGTGTGCAGCGACTGGCACCCGCCCAGCACAGCCGCCAGCGCCTGTAGCGATACGCGCACCACGTTGTTCTCCGGCTGCTGAGCCGTCAGCGACGCGCCGGAAGTCTGGGCGTGGAACCGCATCCAAGCGGAGCGTTCGCTCTCGGCGCCGAAGGTTTCCCGCATCTCTCGGGCCCAGATGCGGCGCGCCGAGCGGAACTTGGCGATTTCCTCGAAGAAGTCGTTATGCACGTTGAAGAAGAAACTGAGGCGCGGCGCGAAATCATCCACCGCCATACCGCGTTCCACGCAATGACGCACGTATTCGAACCCATCAACCAGGGTGAACGCCAGCTCCTGAACGGCGTTGCTGCCCGCCTCCCGGATGTGGTACCCGCTGATGCTGATGGGGTTGAAACGCGGCATGTGGTCGGTGGCGAACTCAACGGTATCCACCACCAGGCGCATGGACGGATTCGGGGGGAAGATGTACTCGTTCTGGGCCATGTACTCCTTGAGGATGTCGTTCTGGAGGGTGCCGCCCAACGACGCCATCGGCGCGCCCTGTCGCTCGGCGGCGGCGATGTACATGGCCCAGATGATAGCCGCCGGACTGTTGATGGTCATCGACGTGGTTACCTGGTCCAGCGGGATGGCGTCGAAAACGGTCTGCATGTCCTCGAGGCACGACACCGCCACGCCGCACTTGCCGAACTCGCCGCGGGCGCGGTCGTCATCGTGGTCGTAGCCGTAGAGGGTGGGCATGTCGAAGGCGACGCTCAGGCCGGTTTCTCCCTGGTCCATCAGGAAGCGGAACCGCTCGTTGGTCTCCCGCGGTTCACCGAAGCCGGCGAACATCCGCATTGTCCACAGGCGGGAGCGGTAGCCGGTGGGGTGTACTCCGCGCAGGTAGGGATACTCCCCCGGTTGGCCAACGTCGCGCAGGTACTCGCTGCCGGCAACGTCGGCTGGGCCGTAAACCGGTTGCACCGGAATCTGGCTCAGCGTCTTGTATGAGCCCTTGCGTTTGCTGGCGGCGTCGGCCTTTTCGCGCCAGGCGGCGGCGCGCTGTTCCAGCTGTTCGTTATCGTCGGCGAGGACCATGATGATGCTCCAGGTTAGTCGTGAATGTCTATGCCAATGATGATGTGATTGGAGTATTTGGTCAACAGGGTGCGGGCTAAAGGAATCATATTGGGGTCTGGTGGACGGAATATGTCGTATCGGTGCCGCATGAGTAGCAACCGTTGATTTGGGGAGAATATTTCGGCCGGCCAGCGCACCTTCTCCGGGTCGACGTGCTTAACCACTGTTACGTTACCGGGCACGTCTTTCCACCAAGGGTTTTGCATATCATGTGGCAGGGGTGGAGTGCTCGCCAGGTCGGGAGCCAGCCAACCCGTCCACCGACCGCCGATCACGTACCAGCCAATCCGTTCCTGTTTCGGATCGTCCAGGATGGATTCCATGGACAGACAAGCGGCGGTCATATCTTCGGCGGACGGAATGTCGCCGGCTGCTTCAATGCTAGTGATTACCCAGGAATAGGCGTGCATTTCGACGATCCTATCCGTCGGTCGCAACCCGGTTACATAAAAGTGCGCTTAGGTGGCGTCGTGCGGCTATGTGTCACTCATGCGATGGAGCCCGGAAACATCAGGCCTCGGTGATGTGAGCTTGTGCCAGCAGGACTAAGCCGTTGGGATGTCGCAGCTCAGTGCAACGATTCGCGAGTTCGGTCTCAGCGCGTTGGCGAAGCATTTGCCCTATATTTCGGTTGTCGTCCGAATTAGCCGGACTGGTCCCACCAGTTCCCGCCGGAGTAGTAAGCAAGTCGGCAAAAAAGGCAGGATTGATGATGGTTTGCTGGCCGCCGGTAGGTAGAAAGATCGGCAACATCTGTTCTTCTCTAGGAATCCCCTGGTCATCCTGCCACCGTAATTTGTAGATGGCGAGGAAGCCGGGTTCAGAGCCGACCAGCGCACCGCCATCCCCTTTGAACTCCGGCGACTTGGCGAATTCAATAAGATCGGCAAAGAAGGCGCTGGCGAAATCCATCGGCAACGCATTTGCGAGTCGAATTTGCGAGTCGCGGCTGGCCGCAACCCGCACCACCATACTGTTGCCAAACTCCGAGTATCGACCTCGCATATCTGCTGGCAGTTCCAATTCCAGCACACGCCCGTTGTACAGCCTATCCCGGATGCGAATGTTTTTGAACGGGAGTATCCCATCCAGAAAGGCTAGGACATCATCAGGTCCGAAGCCGGTCAGCGCCGCCGCGGCTTGAGGGTCAAACCCGGCAACCCGCGCGAAAAGTTGCTCCTGTTGCGATTGCGATTCCCGTGCCCGGTCAACTGCTGCTTCAATTTCAGAATCGGTGCGTGCCACGTCCAAATCCTGGTTAGTGGCGAGAATTGCCGCGACATCAACCCGTTCCAGCAGCTCGCCGATAATTTCGTCCTCGAGTCCCTCCCGAAACTCCGCGCTAACTGACGCCATATCCGCAGCCATACTATCGACACGATCCAGCATCTTGCCGAGTGCCCGGTTGTCAAACCCGTCATTTCCCAAGAGATTGAACACGACCACGCGTTCTTGCTGACCGTAGCGGTAAAGCCGGCCCGCCCGCTGAACCAACCTGGCCGGATTCCAAGGCAGGTCGTAGTTGACCAGAACATGGCAGTTCTCGTGCAAGTTGAACCCCTCGCCACCGGCCTCCGTAGAAACCATGAACTCTGCACTGTCGTTAAACTGGTCTATGTTTCGCCGTTTTTCCTGCAGGTTCATACTGCCGTTGACTTGGACGACGCCGCTGTTCGGATAGCGCTTTTCTAGCTCTGCAACCAAGTAGTCCTGGGTGGCCCGGTATTCGGTAAAAACGAGCAACCGTTCACCCTGTTTGTGTATTGGGTCGACGATTTCGGCCAGAAATTGGCCCATCTTATGGTCGTCGGCTTTGACTGCCGTTGCTGTGTCCAGCAAGTCAACGATATCCGCTTGTTCATCCTCGAAGAAAGGAGCGGCACTTATGTCGGCGACCTCGTCCAGATTATCCACATTGTCGGTGCCATCTAGGAATGAATCCTCGTTCCAATCGTCGCTGAATTGGTACGTGGCGCTCATATCTCCACCCTGCAAACGAGCCAGGCGCCGCTGCAAAGCGCGCTCAATGGCGGCTATGCTGGACGAGGCCAACTTCCGGTATGTGGTCATTACGAATCCTATGGCTCTCCCTGTATTGCCACCTCCCGCGGCGGCATCGTAGCCATAGCGCAAGTAGTTTTGCAGTGTGGAGTCGAATTCACGGGCCGCTTCGGACAAAGGCACTTCAATTCTATTGGTATCCTGGCCTCGGAACAGGAAATTCCCCTGTGCGTCAATGACCTGACTCTTCCGGTTGCGCAGCACGAGTTCCGCCACCACCGCCGGGTCGGTGAACATACCGACAAGGCGGCGCGTCAAATCGGGGCGCAGCAACCGTAGTAACTGAACGAACCGTTGGTGATCTCCCTGATGAGGTGTACCAGTTAGGAATATAAACTCATCGGTCAACTGACGCAATCGTTCAGCCAAGCGGTAACGCTGGGTGACAGCCTGTCCCTCAATCTTGCTCAAGTGGTGTGCTTCGTCAAAGATTATTATGTCCCACGGCTCGGGATCGGAAGCCACGAAAAGCGGCAGATGATTGTCAGACTTCGCCCGGTCAATCGACACAATTACTTTGTCATAATTGTGTGTTGCCCAATCGCCCGGTCGCTCAATGCTGAAATCCGACCCGTAAATGCGAAAGGCTTCTTTGAACTTGCCCTGCATCTCATCTTTCCATTGTTGCACCATCCCTGCCGGACACACCACTAATACTCGACGGGCTTTCCGCTGATGCTTTTTAGCCGCAAGCAATAGTCCGACCTCAATAGTTTTCCCTAAACCTACATCATCAGCGATTAGCCAGTTTTTTTGGTCAGAGTCAATTATCCGGTGCACCAGGTCAATTTGGTGTGGCAACGGGTCAACGTCAAAACGGTCTAGAGCTCCGGTAACTTGGTTCCATGAATCAAGCGCATAAGCCAATGTCTTCAAACGGAAACGCTCTGCGCTATCGGGGGCAGACCCACTCGGGCCAATTAGTTTCAAATTCTCATATGGTAATGTGCGCATTTCGCCGCTGTTGTGCAGCTGTACTACAACCTGCTCACGTCCGGCTATGCTCTTAACTTCCAGCACGGAGCCCGGCCCCAACGACCGGCGGGTGTTGCTGATGGGGCTGTCCTGCACAATGTGCCCCTGACGAAAGCCACAGCGCAGCTCAGATACCGAATGCAACTCGATAGTTCCTGCCCTGCCCCATTGTACTTGCACCGATTGACTGGCACCGTCGCGGTCGATGACCTGCCCCCGGGTTTTAGGATAGCGTTTCGGGTCGGCGTGGATTACGCAGCAGCCTATTACCGGGATAAGAGTGGATGTCTGCTGATTAGTGGCCATAATGGTGCCTTTTAATAGAGCGGTCCGTGTTTTCACCAGCCGAGATTATCGTGCCATTCGTTGGGTTCGTACCAGTTCTGTTCAGCGAACCATGGGTTTGGTCCGTAGCGATAAAGACGATAGTCGTTGTTCCGCCGTGAACCTGTTTCGTTGCTGTGCGAATCATCCAAAGCATACCTGTCGATATGCCTTATCCAGTTGTCGGCGTTTGAAAACCCGGCCCGAAATAATGCAAAAGACGCAAAGGAGCGAAACCCGTGCTCCCACAAGGCCATGTCCAACCAATCAGCGAGCCAAGCCTCGTCAATCATTTCTTTCGGGGGACAATCCAGTCGGAGATGCACCAATTCATAGGTGTCTTCCAGCGACAAACTGTATCGGTTGCGCGTTGGATACCAGCAGCGCGCACGCCAATCCCAGTACGAATACTCCCACCAGTGCGGGTTTGACTCCCAATGCGCCCGGAACCGCAAGAACAATAACAGGCTTTCTCCCGTCCACTGCTGCTTACTCAGCCATGGTAGCCACCTGCGTAGACGATTATTGCCGATGTCCCGGAGCAACTGCGCAGCAACATGGCGCTGAAAAACGTTGGCCTCGCCTATGGTGGCAGCCCATTGGTCCAGCCGGAGATCGACGCCTAACGCGGCATCATCATAGTCATCAATGACGTAAAGCCACTGCCTCAGTTCGCTATCGTATTCCGCCAGCGGTTCCGGTTCATCCCATTCCAGTTCGTCTGCATTCGTTTCCTCATCCTCAGCCCACCAAACCAATGGATTACCCAGCTCATTCTCAACATCATCAAACTCTGCCAGCGGGAGGTAATCGGAGTTACCATCAACTGGGACACCGCTCTCATCGTTGGTTTGGTGAATTTCTGAGACCAAAATCGCACCAGTCGATTTGCCGCAAGTAATAGTTGTATGAGGTCACTGCACCAGCCGCACGAACCTGCGCCGGCCCGCCCGGATTACGTCGCCGGGGGCCAGCTCCGGGGTGGGTTCGCCGGCCGCCACGGCCATGCGCTGCCCGTTGGCACGGATGATTTCCACCGCGCCCTGGCCCACCAAGCGGCGGGCCTCGCTGTTACTGGCCGCCAGTTGCGCCTGCATCAATAGCTGGTTGATGGCCAGGCCGGCGGCGTTGGCCAGGCTGTACTCCGGCATCTCGTCGGGCAAGTCCCGGCGCTGCACCACCTGCTCGAACTGAGCCTCGGCGCCCCGGGCGGAGTCCCCATCGTGGAATGTTGTCGTGATGATGCGGGCGAGCTGCTTTTTGAAGTCCATGGGGTTGGCCGTCTCCGACGCCATGGCCTCGTTCATCGCCGAGATGTCAGCGTCGGGCACGTCGGTAAGGTACTCGTAATACTGCGACAGCAGGTCGTCGGGCAGCGACATGATCTTGCCGTACATTTCGGCGGGCGGTTCTTCCAGGGCGACGTAATTGCCCAGGCTCTTGCTCATCTTCTGCACACCGTCGGTGCCCACCAGGATTGGCATCAGGAAGCACTGCTGCGGCGTCTGGCCCATCATGGTCTGCAACTCGCGACCCACCAGCAGGTTGAACATCTGGTCGGTGCCGCCGAACTCGACGTCCGACTCGATGGCCACCGAGTCGTAGGCCTGGAGCAGCGGGTAGAGCAGCTCGGTGATGGCAATGGGTTGGTGGTCGGCGAAGCGGCGGGCGAAGTCGTCCCGTTCCAGGAACTGGGCCACGGTGAAGCGGCTGGTCAGCTCGATGACGTTGGCCAGGGTGAAGTCGCCGAACCACTGGCTCTGCCATTCCACCTGAGTGCGCTCCCGGTCCACCACCTTGAAGAACTGACGCATGTAGGACTCGGCGTTTTCCAGGACCTCTGCATGGGTGAGCATGGAGCGGGTGGCGGACCGGCCCGAAGGGTCGCCGATCTGGGCAGTCCAGTCGCCGACGATGAGGATGACCTGGTGGCCCAGATCCTGCAACTGCCGCAGCTTCCGCAAACCCACCACGTGTCCCAGGTGGATGTCGGGTCGACTGGGGTCGAAACCCATCTTGAGGCGCAACGGGTGGCCCTGTTGCAGCATGGCCACGAAATCAGCTTCGGAGATGATGCGGCTCACGCCCCGCCGGGTGATGAGCGACGGGTCGTCGGGAAGCCGGACGGAGCTAGTCAACGGCCACCTCTTCCTCGGGCTCCATTTTGTCGGGTTCTATTTTGGCTGGTGGAACCAGGCGGTCGTGGGCCAGCAGGGTGGCCCGTGCCTGGTCGACGTCCCGGTTCATTTGGGTGATGAGGGCGTCGATGCCATCGAAGGTTTCCTGGCCGCGCAACCGGGACACGAACTCGAGGCGCAGCGACTGGTCGTAGATGTCATCGGAGAAATCCAGCAGGTGGGCCTCGATGAGACGCTGGCTTAGCCCGAAGGTAGGGCGCACGCCGATGCTGGTGGCCGCCAGGTGCCGCACGCCGTCAACGGTGGCGTAGGTGGCGTACACCCCGTCGGCGGGGATTACAAAGTTCGCGGTGGGAATGATGTTGGCAGTGGGGAAGCCCAGCTGCCGGCCCATCTTGGCGCCGTGCACCACGATGCCGTCGGTGGCGTAGGGACGTCCCAGCAGGTATTCGGCGCCGTCAACGTCACCGTCGGCGAGGGCGTTGCGAACCCGGCGACTGCGAACCGCGGAACCGTCCAGCTCCAGGGGTTCCACCGTTTCCACCCAGAATCCCATGGACGTACCCCGGCGTCGCAGATAGTCCAAGTTTCCACTGCGGTTGCGACCCAGGGCGAAGTCGGGCCCGGTAACGATCCCCCGCATCTTCAGGCAATCAACCAGGATGTTGGTGAATTCGTTGGCGTCGACGTTGGCCAGATCGTTGGTGAACTCAAGACTGATCACCCGGCCTGCGCCCGCCTTGTAAAGGAGCTGCACCTTCTCCTCAGGGGTGATGATCCTGCTGACCGTCCGTTCCGGGTTCACGACCTCTGCCGGATGGTTGCTGAAGGTGATGACCGTGGGGATGAGGGGCTCACCAGCCAGCTGGAACAGGCGTCGGAGGAGGTGCAGATGGCCCCGATGCACGCCGTCGAAAACGCCGATGGTGATGGCGGTCTCATTGCCGGGTGGGGGAGCCGCGTCGGCCAGCGCCTGGCGAAAACTCATCGGGTTTGTGTTGTCCAGATTTGGTATGGACTGCCCAACGGCAGACGATTCAATCGGGTTGGTGAGCAACGATTTGGCATCCAGCGCCCAGTCCGGAGAGCTTGATGACGCCATCGCGCTTTAGTCCGAATAACGGCCACGATGGTAGCACACGGCCCAACAACCCGGCAAGCACGTAGAAGCCCTCCGGCGTACCCAATGTTTTCTATTGTTTCGCGGCTGAAATCCGTCCTCGCTCTGGCCCTTTCCCATCACGCGCGAGGGGACTCAGCAGCGGGGTCGTTGCGCCGCTACTCGACTCGCAACGGCAAACGTCTGTGGCTGTCGGTGCGGTTTGCGTGCTGACGGACGGGCTATGACCTTACACTCGCGTGAGGGGTACGGTTATACTTCAGGCCCAGCAGGCCTCGTCCAAAATCCCTCGAAACCCGCAAGAACCGTCATCGCCAAATCGACCGGCTTCCCGAATAAAATGCCCCCACGCAATTCCAATACGATGCGCGTCGCCGGCGGGGATGCGCGCGGGCTGCGCCTCAAAGGCGCCGCCGTCGCGGGTGTCCGACCCACCACCGAGCGGGTCCGTGCCGCCATCTTTAACATCCTGGAACCTGACCAGGTCGACGGTGTCCGCGCCGTTGACCTGTTTGCCGGCACGGGGAGCCTGGGCATCGAGGCGCTCAGCCGGGGCGCGGCGTGGGCCGACTTCGTGGAGCAGAATGCTCGGCAGTGTCGACACCTGCGGGACAATCTGCGGCACACCGGCTATGTTGACACCGCCCGGGTGCACTGCGCTGACGTGTTGCCGTGGCTGGCCCGCCAGGACGAACCCTTCGGTCTTGCCCTGCTGGACCCGCCGTATCGCCTGCCTGATTTGTCGCCCGTACTGCGCTCGCTGGCGACACCGGGCGTCTTGGCTGCGGGCGCCACCGTGGTGGTGGGTCACAGCAGCCGGGCAGCTCCGCCAACGGACCCGGCGCCCCTGCGCCAGTATGACCAGCGCCGCTACGGCGATAACGGCGTCACATTTTACGAGTATCAGCCCGAGTGGCCGGTCACAAAATGACCGGCAACCAGACGAATAGGAGAATCATTGAATGGTAACCGCTCTGTACCCCGGCACCTTCGACCCGGTGACCATGGGACACCTGGACGTCACCGAACGCGCGGCGCGGCTGTTTGGCCAGGTGATCGTCGCCGTGTACGACACGCCGTCCAAAAACCTGCTTTTCAACACCGAAGAGCGCGTTGACCTGATGCGTCAGGCCGTCGCGGAGCTGCCCAACGTCGAGGTGCGCCCCTTCACGGGGCTGGTGGTGGGGTGCGCCCGGGATTACGGCGCAGCCACCATCATCAGGGGGTTGCGTAGCAGCCCTGATTTCGAGTACGAGGCCCAGATGTTCTTTATGAACCGCCGCCTGGAACCCGACGTCGACATGGTTTCGCTGATGAGCGACCAGAAGCACATGATGATCAGTTCCAGCCTGCTCAAGGAGGTGGCCAGGTTGGGCGGCAATATCACCGGTATGGTGCCGCCCCACGTGGCCGTTGCTCTCGGCGAGAAATTTCAACTGGCTAACGACTAACCCAGGCCCCGCGGCCATCCGGAAGCACGTTCCAATCCCAGCGCTTCGCGCTGAGACCAAGGAGGCACATCATCGACATCAACAACATTATCGACCGTATCGAACTTCTGGTGGAATCCAGCAAGTCCTTTCCCCTGAGCAGCAGCGTTATGGTCGACAAGGTGAAGCTCAACGAGTTGGTTGCCCAACTCCGCATGTCCATCCCCCAAGAGATTCGCCGGGCTGAGGAAATGTTGTCCCGCAAGGATGACATATTGACCTCCGCCGTGTCGGATGCTCACCAGACTCGCCAGCAACTGGAGCAGGAGTTTCGCGGACGTCTGGGCGACCACGAGCTGGGCCGCCGGGCCGAGGAGCTGATGCGTGAAGCCGAGCACCAGGCCAGGCGCATCGTGGGGCAGGCCGAAGCGGACGCGGACAACCGGCGCAACCACGCCGACGCCTACGCCCTGCGTACGCTGCGCAACCTGGAAAGGGACCTGGCCGCCGCCACCGGTTCCATCCGTAAGGGAATCGACACGCTGGCCGGTTCTGCGCTGGCTGCGACGGCCAACGCGCCCGTTCCGTCACCAGAAGATTTCGCGCCGGAAGGGGAACCGCAACCGAGCGTGTTCCGGTAACCGTTGATAGCGACCAATCGGCGCATACCACGCCCCCAACGGGGCGCTGGCAGCCTCGCGACGACGGAGGGCGTGGTTGCAACTGCCGTCGTACGGGGTGTAGAATTGCCCACAGCACCGGTGGATTCCTCGCGAGTCCAACCGGCACGCATCCCGGTAGCCGTCGTTGGGAGTGATGCAGGTAGACATGCGTGAACTGGTAATCGACAGCATCCGGATTAGCCAAATGAACTACCAACGGGTAGTCGTCCTGAAGGAAATGGCGACCAACCTGTTCCTGCTCATCTGGATTGGCCCTACGGAAGCCGAAGCCATCGCGGTCAAGATGCAGGGTATGTCGGTGCCCCGGCCCCTCACCCACGACCTGCTGGTCGACTTGGTGAAGTCGGTGGGCGGCTCCTTTGAGCACATCCTGGTCAACGATCTGGAGAACGAAACCTTCTACGCCAAAGTGGTAATCCGGGTCGGCGACCAGACCCACGAAATCGACTCCCGGCCCAGCGACGCCATGGCCGTAGCCGTCCGCGCTGAGGTTCCCATCTACGTGGCCGACGAAGTGATGGAAAAAGCCGCCATCTCCATGGACCAGGAAAGCGGCCAACCCCTGCCCGCTGAGCAGAGCGCTGGGGACGACCCCAAGGCAAACGTGACCGAAGAAGAGCTGCAGGGCCTGTCCGCCTTTACCGACTTGATCAACGAGCTGGACATGGAGGACTTTGAACGGAAGTAGACGGAACCTCACCCTCTCGGCGCAGCAGATTACGCCCCGGCCCCATAATAGGCGGGGCGTTTTCGTAGCCCCGGTGACGCTTTCTGCCGCCAGCCGCATTGACACCCCCGAATACCGATGCTAATATTGCTGCCGCCCGTTCATCGAATATACTAGTGAACCACGATGCCACCCTGGTTGATCGTCGCCCTGCGGCTCACTGGCCTGGGCTGGTACATTGCCCTGTGCATCGTCGGGGGCATCGTTGGAGGCTTATGGCTGGACAGACTCACCGGCTGGACCCCTGGACTTACCCTGCTGGGTGTATTGGTGGGCAGCGTGATCGCCTTCTATGGGGTGTACCGCATGGTGTTGCCAGCAATCTACGGGTCCAACCGACCACAGCCGCCGTCCTCCCGTCGACGGGAACGCGGCAACGATAACGACGGAGGCACTGAGTAGTCGTGACGCTTAAACGCGGAATGATGCTGTTTGGCATCGGCATGGCCGTGCTGTTGATCGTCGGATTTGTCGTCGGAGCCATCGGGTCGCGGATGTTTGGCCTGGAGGGTCCTTTCCCGTTCGTGGCTCAGCCTGAAATCCACCTGCCGCCGCAGCCCATTTTCCCGAAGGAAACCCGGTACTCCGCGCTGGGACTGGACGCCGGGGCGGAGGCTCACGCCACCGAGGATACCGACCACGGCGAACCCGCCGACAGCGACGACGCCCACGGCGACGAAGCAGCCCACCACGGCGAACCGCTGGGCATGATGCAATTTGCGGTTACCAACACCCTGCTGTCCGCCTGGCTGGTGAGCATCATCATGCTGGTGTTCTTCGTGGGGCCGGCCCGCAAACCCAAGTTGGTGCCGGGCCGGATGCAGGCGCTGGTAGAGATGATATTCGAAGTGGTGCTCAACTTCTCGGTGAGTATTCTGGGTCCCGATATGGCACGCCGGACATTCCCCATCGTGGCCACCATCTTCTTCTTTGTGCTGTTCAACGCCTGGCTGGCGATTTTCCTGATTCCCATTTACCAGGCAATCGGGTATGGCGCCGGCGGTGAGCACGGATTCGAAATCAGGGCGCATCTGCTGCGGCCGGCGGGCACCGACCTGAACATGCCCCTGGCGCTGGCGCTGGTATCGTTCGTGTTCGTGGAATACTGGGGATTCCGCGCCCACCGATTCGGCTACCTCAAAAAGTTCTTCGCCTTCGGCGACATTCTGCGAGGCCGCCCATCGGGGATCATCAACGTGTTCGTTGGTCTGCTAGAGCTGATTTCCGAGCTGGTGCGGGTGGTTTCGTTCACATTCCGTCTGTTCGGCAACATGACCGCCGGCGAGATCCTGGTGGTGATGATTACCTTCCTGGTGCCCTTCGTCGCGACTCAGTTCGTCTTCGGGCTGGAGCTTCTGGTGGGCCTGGTGCAGTCGGTAATCTTCGCTGGGTTGACCCTCATATTTCTATCGGTTGCGGTCAGCCACGAGGAGCATTAAGCGGCGAAACAGCGACCGCGGTTGAAAACGGGTGTATTCGCTCCGGCGCCGCTGAAGGTGAGTGCGGGGCGGGTTGAAAATTGGGCCACATTCAAAACGGAGGATTCTCAACAATGGCAATCGACCTCTCAATGATTACGACACTGTTGTCGTTGGGCGCGCAGGCGCTGATAAGCGAGGATGGGGCAAAGTTCCTTGCCGCCGGCCTGGCTATCGGCATCGGCGTGATCGGCCCGGGCGTTGGCATCGGCATTCTGGGCTCCGGGGCCATGGGCGCCATCGGTCGCAATCCCGAGGCCGCCGGCGCCATCACCACCAACATGATCCTGGCCATCGCCTTCGCAGAAGCGTTGGGAATTTATTCCCTGATCGTGGCCGTCATCCTGCTCTTCGTGGTGTAGCAACATGGCAGAACTGGGCTTAAATGTGCCCTCGCTGGTCAGCTACCTGATCAACTACATCGTCCTGCTGATCCTCCTCGGCGTCTTCGCCTACCGACCGTTGCTCAACGCCATCGACGGGCGGGTGGACACGATTCGGGAGAGCCTGGCGGCAGCAGACCGCGCCCGTGAGGAGGTGGCTTCTTCCCGCTCCGAAATCGAAGAGGAGCTGAACGAAGCCCGCCGCGAGGGCCAGCGCCTGCTGGACCAGGCCCGGGAAGCAGCGGACCGTTTCCGAGACGAGGAGATGGCCCGTGCCCGTCAATCCGCCGAGGAGTTCGGCGAACGGGCCCGGGCGGATATCGGCCGGGAACGCGACGCTGCCATCAATGAAGTGCGCGCCGCTTTTGGCGACCTTGCCGTCACCGCAGCCGAGCGCATTATCCGCCGCACTGTGGACCGGCAGGCCCACCAGGAAATCATCGATCAGGTGCTGGCCGAAGGCGAGCAGGCGCTCCGCCGCAGCTAGACAAACCATATTCACCGTTGCTGCCCGGACCAACGCCCGCCCGGCGGGGGATTCGGCAGCGTCGTTAGCATCGCCAAGGGAGGCAGCACAGCCGTGGCCAACCGATTGTCGGGGCAACGCTACGCACAGGCCATCTTCGAGTTGGCGCTGGAAAACCAGCTCGTCGAAGAATGGGACCAGGACTTGCGCCTGGCGTCCGACGTGCTCCAGGATGAGGAATTCGCCGTGTTCCTGAAGCACGCCGAAGTACCGTCCGAGCGCAAGGTGGCCGCCATCGAAGCGGTTTTGACCGAAGTGCATCCCATGGTTCGCAACCTGGTGTCGCTACTGGTGAGCCGTGACGGCGTGGACGCTATGGCCGACGTCCAGGCCGGCTACTCCCGGCTGCTCTACGAGCATCTGGGCCGCCAACGGGTTGAAGTCACCGCGGCGGTGCCGCTGGACGACGCCGAGCTGGAACGCATTACCCGGTTCGCCGCTGCCCTCACCGGCAAAGAGGTGGTCGTTACCACCCAGGTTGACGAAAACATCCTGGGCGGACTCATTATCCAGATTGGCGACCAATTGCTGGACGGCAGCACCAACTCGACCCTCCAGCGAATGCGCCAGTCGGTACGCGCTCAGGCGGCCTGATTTCCACAGGCGCGCCGCAAATCTTGCGCGTTGCGCTCTCTATGACCTTATGCAATCTCTCTGTAAACGGTAACTCAGGACACACGGCA
The DNA here is from genome assembly GCA_965220105.1 of Dehalococcoidia bacterium. Taxonomy (GTDB): domain Bacteria; phylum Chloroflexota; class Dehalococcoidia; order Lucifugimonadales; family UBA3495; genus Bin87. The sequence continues at coordinate 3,575,992 of OZ244811.1, forward strand.
ACCCAGGACACAAGGAGACTGGCCAATGGCAGTCAGGGGACAAGAGCTAGTAACACTGATCAAGCGGCAGATTGAGGAGTTCGGCGGCGACCTTACCCTCGTCGACGTGGGCACGGTTCTACAGGTCGGCGACGGTATCGCCAGCATCCAGGGCTTGCAGAGTGTACGTTCCAACGAACTGCTGGATTTTGGCAACGACATTCTGGGCCTGGCGCTCAACCTGGAGGCCGACGTCGTGGGCGCCGCCATCCTGGGCGACCCCACCGCCGTCAAGGAAGGCGATCGGGTGCGGGCCACCGGCCAGATCATCGAGGTGCCGGTGGGCGACGCCCTGCTGGGACGTGTGGTTGACCCGTTGGGTCATCCGCTGGACGGCAAGGGTCCGGTAGCCACCGACCGGCTCATGCCGGTGGAGCGCACCGCTCCCAACGTGGTCGTCCGCAAATCGGTGGACACGCCCGTGCAGACTGGTATCAAGGCCATTGACGCCATGATTCCCATCGGTCGCGGTCAGCGGGAACTCATCATCGGCGACCGGTCTACGGGCAAGACGGCCATCGCCATCGACACGATCATCAATCAGAAGGACACCGACCTCATCTGCATCTACGTGGCCATCGGCCAGAAGCAGGGCAAGGTGTCCCAAGTGGTGGGCATCCTGGAGGAATACGGGGCGATGGACCACACCATCGTGGTCAACGCCGGCTCCGCCGAGTCGGCGCCGTTGCAGTTCATCGCGCCCTACGCCGGTTGCGCCATGGGCGAGGCGTTCATGGAAGAGGGCAAGGACGTGCTGATCGTTTACGACGACCTGACCAAGCACGCCTGGGCTTACCGCCAGATGTCCCTGCTGCTGCGGCGTCCCGCCGGTCGCGAAGCCTATCCGGGAGACGTGTTTTACCTGCATAGCCGCCTGCTGGAGCGCGCGGCCCGTCTTGACGACGAGCACGGGGGCGGATCGCTGACGGCCCTGCCCATCATCGAGACCCAGGCTGGCGACGTGTCCGCTTACATTCCCACCAACGTCATCTCCATCACCGACGGCCAGATTTACCTGGAACCGGAACTGTTCAACGTCGGTATCCGCCCGGCCATCAACGTGGGTCTGTCGGTTTCCCGGGTGGGCGGCGCGGCCCAGACCCGGGCCGTCCGGCGCGTGGCCGGCAGTCTTCGCCTGGACCTGGCCCAGTACCGGGAGTTGGCCACCTTCGCCCAGTTCGGCACCGCCGACCTGGACGCGGCGACCCGGGCGCAACTGGCCCGTGGTCAGTTGGCCACGGAAGCCCTCAAGCAGGGTCAGTACCAGCCCCTCAACCTGGGAGAAGAGGTCATGATTCTCTTCGCAGTTAACGCCGGCCTGATGGCAGACCTACCGCTGGAACGCGTGGGCGCCTTTGAGGAGCAGCTGCTTCGGCACCTCAACGCAACCCACCCAGCCATCGGCCAGGCCATCACCGAGGCGGGCAACCTGTCCGAAGAGCTCGAAGGCCAACTCACGGCGGCCATCAACGAATTCAAACCCACCTTCAGCTGATCAAAAGTTTTCTGGGAACCCAGTCACTCCGAGGAGCAACGGTTGACACCGTAGCGCGTAAAAATGCCCAGCGTTAGAGACATACGACGGCGCATTCGCAGCGTCGAAAATACCGGCAAGGTCACCAACGCCATGTCGTTGATCGCGGCATCCAAGATGCGTCGGGCACAACAAGCGGTGGTGGAAGGTCGACCTTACGCCGACAAGATTCACGAGGTAATCGCCGAGCTGGCGGCCCAACCCGCCGGCGAAGCCGACGCCACCCATCCCCTGTTGCAGATCAGGCCCGTCAACCGGGTCGCCATGGTGGTCGTCACGCCCGACCGCGGCTTGGCCGGCGGCATGCACGCCACCATCAACCGGCGGGTCGCACAATTCATCCTGGACAGCGCAGCGCCGGTGCGAAGCATCGTCGTGGGCCGCAAGGGTCGCGATTTCCTGGTGCGGTATACCGAGGGCGTGCAGGCGGTCTTCACCGACATCGGCGACCGTATCGCCCTGGCCGACACCACTGCCATCTCCGGCCTGGTCATCGACGACTACACCGCCGGCGAAGTGGACGAGGTGTATCTCGCCTACACGCGCTTCGTTTCCACGATGTTGCAGGAGGCGGTGGTGGAACGCATTTTGCCCGTGTCGCCAGCCGAGCTCGAGAGCGCCCAGCGCGTCGGATACATCTACGAACCGGATGTGGCCACGGTGCTCAGTTCGCTGTTGCCCCAGTTTGTGGAAATGCAGGTTTATCACGCCATGCTGGAGAGCATCGCCAGCGAACAGTCGGCGCGGATGGTCGCCATGCGTAACGCTACCGACAACGCCAACCAGCTGGCATCGGACCTGACGCTGGTGATGAACAAGCTGCGGCAGGACAGCATTACCAACGAGTTGCTGGACCTGGTGGGCGGCCAGGTTGCCGCGGAGGGATAGCGCCAGCCGAACCGGGAAGGACGATTTGGCCCAAACGGCGCCGCCCGACCGCAACGAGGACTACATATCCCTTGAACCAATGCCCGACGAAGAACCAATGCCCGACCAGGAATCCGCCACGACCAGTCCGCAAAACGAACCCCCTGCAAACCCCGGAGGATAAACAAGATGCCCGGTAGAATTGCCCAAGTCATTGGTACCGTGGTGGACGTAGAGTTCCCCGCTGACCAGCTTCCCAACCTGTTCGACGCCCTGGAAGTGGATAACTCCGGGGAGCGCCTGGTGCTGGAGGTCCAGCAACACATCGGCAACCACTGGGTCCGTTGCCTCGCCCTGGGTTCCACCGACGGATTGGCCCGCGGCAGCGAGGTTACCGACACCGGTTCCAAGGTGTCCGTGCCCGTTGGTCCCGAAACGCTGGGTCGCCTGTTCGACGTTACCGGCACACCCCTGGATAACCTGGGCGCCGTGGAAGCGGAGCAGACCTGGCCCATCCACCGGGACCCGCCGGCCTTCGACGACCAGAACCCCACCGTCGAAATCCTGGAAACCGGCATCAAGGTTTTTGACCTGATTACCCCCTTCCCCAAGGGCGGCAAGGTTGGAGCCTACGGCGGGGCCGGCGTCGGCAAGACCGTCATCATCCAGGAACTCATCCGCAACATCGGCGCCGTGCACAGCGGCGTGTCGGTGTTCGCCGGCGTGGGCGAACGTTCCCGCGAAGGCAATGACCTGTGGCACGAAATGCAGGACTCCGGCGTGCTGGGCAGCACCGTCCTCGTGTTCGGTCAAATGAACGAAACACCGGGCGTCCGGGCTCGTATCGGCCTCACCGGCCTCACCATGGCCGAATACTTCCGGGAAGAACAGAACCAGGACGTGCTGCTTTTCATCGACAACATCTACCGCTACATCCTGGCCGGCATGGAAGTTTCCGCGCTGCTGGGCCGCATGCCCTCCGCCGTGGGATACCAGCCCACCCTGAGCACCGAGATGGGCGCCCTGCAGGAGCGGATCACGTCCACCAAGAGCGGCAGCATCACATCTTTCCAGGCCATCTACGTGCCCGCCGACGACTACACCGACCCGGGCATCGTTACCACCTTCGGCCACCTGGATGCCGTGGTCTCCCTGGAGCGCGCCCTGGCCGCCCAGGCCCTGTACCCAGCCGTGGACCCGCTGGCGTCCTTTGCCCGTATTCTGGAGCCCCGCATCGTCGGCGACGAGCACTACCGGGTGGCCCGTGGCGTACAGCAGGTGTTGCAGCGCTACCGGGACCTCCAGGACATTATTGCCATTCTGGGCATTGAAGAACTTTCCGAAGAAGACCGCCAGGCGGTGTTCCGCGCCCGCAAGATTCAGCGCTTCCTCACCCAGCCCTTCTTCGTCGCCGAGACCTTCACCAACCAGCCCGGCAAATACGTCGCCCTGCGCGATACCGTCCGCGGGTTCGCCGAGATTCTCAACGGCGACTACGACGACCTGCCGGAACAGGCCTTCTACATGGTGGGAACCATCGAAGAAGCTGTAGAAAAGGCCGAGCAGATGCGGGTCACCGCCTAGCGTTCAGGAGTTCGCCCCATGCCCATGCAACTGCAAATCATCACCGCCGAGCGCGAGGTTTTCTCCGGCGAGGTCGACGTCCTGGTGGCTCCGGGCATCGCCGGTCAACTGGGCATACTCCCCAGCCACGCTCCCCTGATGACCGTGCTCCAGCCCGGCGAGTTGATGGTGCGCTCCGACGGCGAGGAATCTTACCTGGTGCTGTCGGGCGGATACATGGAGGTGCTGGGCAATCGGGTTACGATCCTGGCCGACGCCGCCGAAGACGTTGATGAGATCGACGAAGAGCGCGCCCAAAGGGCTATCCAGCAGGCACAGGACCGCATCGCCAACCGCGAGTCCGACGTCGAGTTGGAACAGGCCGTGGCATCGTTGCGGCGGGCCCAGGCACGCGTGACCGTTTCCCGACGCCGCCGTTCCAGCCCGCACCGTCCCATGGCGGAACGCCGCCAGGCGGGGTTGGGGTAACCCCCTCGGCGATACTAATGGAATTCGCCCGGCCCGCGGTCAGTCGGTCAGATAATAAGTCATCGACTGGAGCGCCAGCACCGGATCGATGTTGCGGACCCAAACTCCCGGCGGCACCTGGGCGTTGATTGGCGCGTAGTTCAGGATAGCCCGCACGCCGCAATCGACCAACTGGTCGATCACTGATTGGGTATCGGCGCTAGGTACCGCCACAATGGCGATGGTGATGTTGCGGGTAGCGACGGTGTCCGGCATGTCGGTCATGGGCTGCACCGACACTCCGCCGACGGCCTCACCCACCCGACCGGGGTTGCTGTCGAAGGCGGCCACCAGGTGGAAACCATCGGGATTGAACCCCGGGTAGTTCAGGATGGCGTTGCCCAGCCGCCCCACGCCGACCACGGCCACGTTCCACTCGCAGTCCAACCCGAGGATCTGCTTTAGCTCAGTGAGCAGGTGGCGCACGCGATACCCGCGGCCCTGCTTGCCGAACCTGCCGAAGTAGGACAAGTCCTTGCGAATTTGCGCCGGTGTGACCTGTAGCTTTTCGCCCAACTGCTGGGAATTGGTGACTTCTACATCGTCATCCAGCAATTGTGCCAGGATGCGGACGTATTGGGGGAGGCGGGAAATCACGACCTCCGGAACATCTCCGGGGATGATGGGGCCTTCGACGTGGAGGTGAGAATCACTCACGTTGGATTCCATTGCGATGGGCCAGCTCTACGAACGGGTTTCGATGACAGGCGGTCAAACTGGTTTGACCGCGCAGCACACATTAATCCGGAAGGTTATTTAATACCCAACGCCGGCTATAATCTATCCCCCGGACTTGCCGTCGTCAATAGCCGCGCAGCTCCGTCCCACCCGCGCAGCTCCGTCGCTGACGACCTCACCTCCGGTTTCGCGCCGGGGATTGGGGAGAGCGCCGGCGAGAGGGACACGGTGGCGGCGATGGCCAGGAGGTAATTTATGCACGTAGGGATTGCCCGCATCGTTCTGCGTATACCCGATAGCCGGAGCCTGAAATCCCGCCGCCAGGTGGCCCGCAGTCTGACCGATCGGATCCGCGGCCGGTTTAACGTGGCGGTGGCGGAAGATGCCGCCGAAGACGGTGACGTGTGGCAGCGGTTGACTCTGCTGGTGTCGTGCCTCAGCAATGAGAGCTCCCACGCTGACGCTATCCTGGCCAACGTGGTGGACTTTGTTGCCGACAGTCGTCCAGACCTGGAATTGCTGGATTACGGCACCGAGCTGATCGCCGGCGTATGAGCTCAGCCCGCCACCGTTAACCGCAATGGATGCTCCGGTAGCCGCAATGGACGCTCCGGCACAACGTACGGAGCGTCCCGGATGCCGCCAATCGGTTGGTGAAACCTCAGACGCGGTCGTAGATCGCCGCCATCAGGTCTTGCAGGTCGGGGAACAAGTGGGCATCGGGGGTGTGCTTGTGTTCGCCAACCAGTTCGCCGTCAATGATGACATCGAACTTGCCGTGCTCACCGGGGGTGAGTTTGAAAGTTGAGATGTTGTCGCCGGTGCGAGTGAGGGCTTCGCTGGCCATCCAGGCCGCGCGTCCTGCGTGCCCTCAATCCCAGCAATAGACAATCTCGACTTCCAGGCGCTTAACGTCGGGGCGCTGTGCCATTTTGCAATTCCTCCGTCGTGGTGTGCATTCTCGGAATCAACCGCTGCGATGATATGCGCTTTGGCGTCGCGCACGCAACCACCGAGAGTAGCAGTAAGGCTCCTCCAATTATCTGCATCGGCGCTCCCGCGTACCCACTTTAATCTGTCATTGCGAGGAGCATCCGCTCATCCCGAGCTCGCCGAGGGACGTGGCAATCTCGATGAGGTTGAACACATGCCGGCGAACCGCCGTTGCTGCGACGACGAGATTGCCACGCTACGCTCGCAATGACAAAGGGGGTACGCATGAGCCTGCCGCCGTGGTTGCGGCGGCCGATGCCTGTCCAATAGTGGCCAACCACTCGCAGAGCACCGCCCAGAACGCGGGATTGTCGCTGATGTCCAGGTGACCCACGCCGGCCAGTTCCGCGTATCGCTTCGGCTCCCGGGCTGCCTCGAAGAGCTTGTGGCCCTGCCAGGCCGGCACGAGTTCATCGTCGGCTCCGTGCAGCACCAGCAGCGGACACCCGATATCACCGATGCGAGCGACGGAATTGAAACGTTCGCCGACCACGAACCCGTTTAGCGTGACCATCGGGTAGGACAGCTTGGCCATCTCCCGCAGCGACGCAAAGGGAGCCACCAACGCCAGCCCCCGGGGGGGATATCCCTCGGCGGCCAGCTGTATCGCCACCGCCGCCCCCATGGAGACGCCGAAATAGCAGGCCCGTTCCGGACCCACGCCGTATCTACTTTGCAGGTGTCGTAGCGCAGTTCGGGCGTCGATGGCCGTGTTGCGGACCGACGGCCGGCCGTTGCTGCGGCCAAACCCCCCGTAGTCGAAGGCCAGTATGTTGCCGCCGGTGTGTTCTCGCACCGAGGCGAACTCTCCGACCCGCAGCGTCAGGTTGGCCCCCACTCCGCCAAACCACAACCAGGTCAGGTCGGTCTGCGCCTCGCCGGGGATGTACCAGCAGAACAGTGACCGCCCGTCGGCGGTGTTGGTAAGGGTCGCCTCGTAATCCAGCCCCAGGTCTGCCGGAGTCGCTTCGCAAATCGGTCTGGGCCGAAAGAGCAGGCGGCGTTCCAGAAAGTCCAACATGGTTGCGGGCAATAACGGGTGGGGTTCAGCACCGCGTGGGGCGGTGGTCAGTCGTCTCCGATGCTGTCGGCCAGGATCTCCAGTACGTCCCTGGCCTCCTTCGTGTCCGATTGGCCCTTCGACTGGATTCCTTCGGTCATCATCTGAAGGCAGAAGGGGCACGAAACGCCCACCGTGTCGGCTCCCGTTTCCAGGAAATGGTCGGTTCGCACGTGGTTGATGCGTTCCCCCTGGCTCTCTTCTATCCACATATGGCCGCCGCCGGCGCCGCAGCAGAAGCCCCGCTCCCGGCAGCGCGGCGACATCTCCACCAGCTTCAGGCCGGGGATGGCTTTCGCCACGTTGCGTGGCTCGTCGTACACGCCGTTGTGCCGGCCCAGGAAACAGGAATCGTGGTAAGCGACGGATACGTCCATAATTTTCACCGGCTTGATGCGGCCCTCGCGAATCAGGCCGTCCACGAACTGGCTGTAGTGCAACACCTCATAATCGCCGCCGAACTGGGGATACTCGTTGCGCAGGGTGTTGAAACAGTGGGGACAGGTGGTAACGATGGTCTTGATGTTGTAGGTGTTCAATACCTCGACGTTCTGTTGCGCCATTGTCTGGAAGAGGTACTCGTTGCCCATGCGGCGCGCCGGGTCTCCGGTACAGGATTCCTCCTCGCCCAAGATGGCAAAATCGACGCCAGCCGATTTGAGCACCTTGACCATGGAGCGGGCGATGCCCTGGCTGCGCTGCTCGAGCGCGGCGGTGCAACCAACCCAGAAGAGTATCTCGGCCTCCGGATGTTCGGCCATGGTGGGTACATCCAGCCCCGCGGCCCAGTCGGTCCGCGAATAGGTCGTGCCCCGCCAAGGGTGGCCGCGCTGCTCCATGCTCAACAGGGCGTTCATTCCGGTCTCAGGAATCCGCGATTCCTCCAGCACGAGGCTGCGACGCATATCCATGATGGTGGGTACGTGTTCCACCACCACCGGGCACTCCTCCATGCAGGCTCCGCAGGACACGCAGTCCCAAATGGCCTGCTCCGGGATGGCGCCGTCGATGAGGGGCATGGGCTCCACGTGGTCAGCGTCGCGGTCGCCCTGGTGCCCAATGGCGATCATGTGCTCCTTCAGGTTCTCCACGATGTGCATGGGAGACAGCGCCTTGCCGGTGATATGGGCCGGGCAGGCGTCGGTGCAGCGGCCGCAGACGGCGCAGGCATAGCCGTCCAGGAGCTCCTTCCAGGTGAAGTCCTGCACCCGGGAGGCTCCGAACCGCTCTACGGTTTCCAGGTCCATGGTTGCCAGTGCGCCCCGGGGCTCTAGGTTGCGGAAGAAGGCATTCAGCGGCGCCGCCACCATGTGAATGTGCTTCGAGAATGGGATGTAAAGGGCGAAACCCAAGATGATGAGCAGGTGTACCCACCAGAAGATGGTCTGCAGGGCGTTGGCCGCGCCCTGGGACATCCCCAGGCTGGAGAACCAGTTGCCGATGACTCCGCCGATGAACACACCACCCTCCGGTCCGGCTCCACCGCCGGCGACGTAGCAGGAATGCACCAGCAACGTGGCCACCATGAGGCCGGCCGTGAGCAGCACGATAAAGACCGATTCGCCCTTGCGCGTCAGGTCGAAGCCCAACCGGTGGGGTTGGGCGATCCAGCGTCGCACCACCGCCCAGACCAGGGCGGCCAGAATTACGGCGGCGAAAATGTCCAGGTAGATGCTGTAGACCAGCACGCCCGTCCTGGTCAGGATGGTTTCGCCGAGGGGATGCCAGATGGAACCCCCAAATATGAAGATGAGATACGAAAGGGTGAAGGACAGAAACCCCCAGAAGATGGCGGCATGGCCCAGTCCGGCCAGGTCGATGCGGCGCGAACGAGGGTCGGTGCTGCCCACCCGCTGTAGCACTTTGCGTTGTCCCAGCACGATTCCAACCGCGCCGGTGAGCCGGGTAAGCGGACGGTCGAACCGGGCCACCGGCATCCCCTGGAGCACGAGCCGGAAAACCCGGTAGTACACCGCGTAACCGGCCACCGCAAAAGTGAGAGCGGCGAGGACGTACACGCCTACCCAAACCGGAAGGACACCAAATATATGATCGGGAGGTACCATACACGCCCTATGGAGAGGCCGCGCCGACACGATAGGGGCCACGGCGAAAATCGCCGAGTAGTGTAACACACCCCTCATAACGCGCGTCCTCTCCCCAGGCCTTTCGATTGTAGCCAGTGAATCCGTTGCTGCACCGTCATCGCGCGGGGCGCAGCGACGTGGCAATCTCGCTCATCCTGAGCCTGTCGAAGGACGCCAACGAGCTTGCCACGCTGCGCTCGCAATGACCGGGGCCCGCAACGACCGGGGCCCGCGCGCCTGGCGATGACGGGGAGTAACAGTTCAGAGTTGCGGGGAAATGAGCAGTTGACGGCAGGCGGCGAGCGGATTTAGACCCTGGGCGCGCCAGGCGCCGAAGATGGATGCCAGCGTCATCTTGCGCTCGGTGCCCCGTTCCGACCGAGTGCCGCCGCTGATCTTGCGGCTGACCACCAGGTGGCGCAGGCTGCGTTCGGCGGCGTTGTTGTCCGGTGGCGGCTCCGGTTCGGCCACGAAGACGAAGAGTTCCCTGATGTGGCGTTCAATGCGTCGGCACAGCTTGGCCTGAGTTGCCGACGGGTCGTGCCGGAAGGGTTGGCCGAGGGCCAGCAGTTGTCGTTCCAGGGCCAGTTGGGCGGTGCGCCGCTGCTTTTCCTGGGGATGAGTGCAGGCTTTGGCTCGGTCGTAAATCCCATGGACGGCGTCGGCCCACCTGGCCAGTGGCGCAGCATCGGGGTAGCGGGCGCGCTGGTCGTGGATGTCCCGCAGCAGGTGGGCCCAGCACCGCTGCTTGGGGCCATCATAATGGTGGTAGGCAGCGTAGCAATCGCTGACCAATACTCCGGAAAAAGCATCGCTCAGGGCTTCATCCACCACCGTCTTGCCCCGGCCCCGCCGCAGGAAGTAGCGTTCGGTGGGGGTGCTGAAAGTCCACACGTAGCCGTTGGCCCCGCTCTGACGCCAGCCGGTTTCGTCGGCCCGGTTTCGTCGGCCCGGTTTCGTCGGCGTGGACCACCGGGCTGGCCCGGACGCGGTCCAGTATGCCGGCTACCATCGGCTGGGCCTTTGGCGCCGTCTGACGAATGGCCCCGACGATGGCGCCCGCGCTGACGCGCCGTTACTGCACGGTATCCAGATACCGCTGGATGGTGCGGAAGGGCATTCGCGCTTCTTCCCGTAGCGTGGCGACCAGGCTGAGCAGGTTGACGCCGCGGCGCTGCCGTCCCAAAACCACACCGTCCAGTCCCGCCGGGGGCGTGCAGCCGCGCCGGCACGCCGGGCAAGTCCGAGCCGGGCAAGTCCGCGCCGGGCAAGTCCGCGCCGGGCAAGTCCGCGCAATGTAGACGTGCTCGGTGACCCGTACCGGAGCCACCGGCAACTCGATGACTTCCCGAGTGCGCTGAGTCCAGCCCCCAGTCAGGTGAGTCCCGCAATCGGGACCGTTCTCCATCACGTGCTCCACCCGCACGTACTCCACCCGCACGTGCTCCACCCGCTGGGTGGGCGTCATGCGCCGGCGGGCAAAGCCGTGGCGTCGCTGCTTGCGGGGCTGCTGCTTCACCGGCGCGGCTGGCGGCCCGATTTCGCCTGGCCTTCCAGTTCGGCAACCCGCCGCTCCAACCGCTCAATCACCCGCTGCTGTTCCAGAACGGTGGCCTGCAGTTGGGCGATGCTGGCGATGAGGACAGCGCGGTCGGCGGTGGTGAGGTCAACTTAAGTATCCATGCCCTGTATATGACATAACCACCGCCACCCGTGCCAGCGTTCGGCAACCCGCCTTCGGCCAATTCAACCCACCAACTCTGAACAGTTACGACGGGGACATTTCGTTGACGGTTCGCCTGTCGTGGGGCAAAATAGTCAACGCAATGAATTTGCACGAGCATCAGGCTAAAACGATTTTCGCCCGTTACGGCATCCCCGTACCCGACGGGCATGTTGCACGTACCGCAGACGAGGCCGCCGATGCAACGTCCCAATTCGGCGGACGGGCGGCCATCAAAGCCCAGGTTCACGCCGGAGGGCGCGGTCTGGCCGGCGGGGTAAAGGTGGTGGGCTCTCCTGAAGAGGCCCGTGAGTTCGCCGGCGGTTTGCTTGGCTCCCGACTGGTTACCCATCAGACCGACGCTGGCGGTGTGCCGGTTGATAGCGTGCTTGTTGAGGAACTGGCTGACATCTCCTCCGAAATGTACGTAGCCCTGACTGTAGACCGAGACCACCGGGGCATCGTGTTCATCGCCAGCGCTGCCGGCGGCACGTCCATTGAAGAAGTGGCCGCCAGCAATCCCGCTGCCATTCTTACCGAGGCCGTCGAACCCGTGTTGGGTCTGATGCCCTATCAGTGCCGCCGGCTGGCCGCCCGCCTCGGACTCACTGGAGCGTCGGGTCGCCAGGCCGCGGCCATCTTCACGTCCCTGTATCAGGTCTTTACCGACCACGACTGCACGCTGGTCGAGGTCAACCCTCTTATCACTACCGGCGACGGCGGCGTGGTGGCGTTGGATGCCAAGATGAACGTCGAGGACGACGCCCTCTTTCGCCACTCGAACCTCGTCGAGCTGCGCGACCGCAGCCAGGAAAACGTATTCGAGGCCCAGGCTGCCGACGACGATATAGCCTACGTGAACCTGGATGGCAGCGTCGGTTGCCTGGTCAACGGAGCGGGCCTGGCCATGGCCACGCTGGACGTGGCAAATGCCGCCGGAGCCGCGCCGGCCAACTTTCTGGACGTGGGTGGTGGCGCCACGGAGGAAAAGGTTGCCGCTGCCGTGGGGATCATCCTGTCCGACCCCAAGGTGGACCGGGTGCTGGTCAATATTTTCGGGGGTATCCTCCGCTGCGACATCGCCGCCCGCGGCATCGTGATGGCCTTCGAGGAACACCAGGCCACCCAACCCCTGGTGGTGCGGATGTTGGGCACCAACCTGGCGGAAGGCAAAGAGATACTGGGCCAGTCCGGTCTGCACGTGACCTTCACCGACACGCTGACCGAGGCGGCGGCGGCCCTGAGCGCCGGCGGGGCAGCCTAGCAACATGGGCATCCTGCTAGACGAAAGTTCCAGGGTCCTGGTGCAGGGCATCACCGGTCGGGAAGGCAGCTTTCACGCCCGGGCCTGCAAGGCCTACGGCACCCAGCTGGTGTCCGGCGTTACCCCCGGTCGCGGCGGCCAACTGTTCGACGAGGTGGTGCCCGTTTTTGACTCGGTAGGCGAGGCCGTGGACGCCACCGGCGCTAACGTGGCCCTGGTTTTCGTCCCGCCGCCCTTCGCCCCCGACGCCGTGGCCGAATCAGTGGACGCCGGCATCCCGTTGATTGCCTGCATCACCGAGGGCATACCACAACGCGACATGATTGGCCTGTATCGCTACGTCCAGGCCAGCGACACCCGGCTCATCGGCCCAAACTGCCCCGGTCTGATCAACCCGGGCGCTCGCTGCAAGGTGGGCATCATGCCCGGCGATATCCACATGCCGGGACGGGTCGGCGTGGTTTCCCGCAGCGGCACCCTGACCTACGAGGCGGTGGGCCAGCTCACCGACCTGGGAATCGGGCAGTCGTCCTGCGTCGGCATCGGTGGAGACGCGATCATCGGCAGCAGCTTTATCGACATCCTTCGCCTGTACAACGATGATCCCGACACCGATATGGTGGTCTTCATCGGCGAAATCGGGGGCACGATGGAGCAGCAGGCTGCCGAGTACATCGGGTCGCCGGAGTTCACCAAGCCCATCTGCGCCCTGATTGTCGGGGCCACGGCTCCCGCCGGCAAACGCATGGGACACGCCGGCGCCATTATCACCGGGGAGAGCGCCACCGCCGCTTCCAAAATGGCCGCACTGGAAAAAGCCGGCGCCGTAATCATCCCCACGCCGGCAGACATCGGCTCAACCGCGTTGGAGCTCATGCGGGAGGCGGCGCTGGCGGGTTAGTCCTCGGTCCCTGAGAAGTCCGACAATACCTCCCGGGCTAGCATCAGGTATTCGGGTTCCGAGGCCAGCGTTGAAAAGAGCCTGATCGCTTTGTTCACTGGCACCGAGTTTTTGCGCAACCAACTAGTAGTTCAACATCTTTGAATTGATGGATACAAGGACTTCAATTTGATGCGGGCGTCCGCGGTGGTGCAGCGCCAATGCACCCGTATTGCGTCCTGGTTGCGCTGCTGCTGCCACGCTGCCACCTCCCGCCGCAGGACGCTTTGGTCCGGTATGCGCCGGTCCAGGCATTGGCGGACCATCACCCCGATTTCGATCTCGGCCATGTTCAGCCAACTGCCATGCTTGGGCGTGTAGTGAATCTCCAGACGTTCGGCGATGCGCCGCGCTTCCGCCGGCTCGAACGCCTCGTACAGCGAGGCTGGATGATGGGTGTTCAAATTGTCCATCACCAGCACGATCCGGTCTTTGTCCGGGTAGTCCTCGTCCATCAGTTGCTTGACCACCCGCGCCCAATCTACTTTGGTACGCCGGTCCGTAACTTCCACCCGGCGCCACCCCTCCAGCGGCGCGAACAACATGAACAGGTTGCTCACCCCGTTGCGCTGGTATTCGTAATCGTAGGTCTGGGCCGCCCCAGGCCGCGACGGGCGGGGCTGACGGGTCTCGCTTACCTGCTGCTTGCTGGTCTCGTCCAGGCACACCAGCACTTCGTTGTCTCCATAGGAGCGATGATAGACCTCCAGCACGTCTTCCATAGCGCACACGAACTCGGCGCTGGCCTGGGGCGGGATGCACCAGCATTCTTTCAGCCAAGGCTTGAGTTCGTTTTTTTGAGCGTCTGGCGCACCGTTTCAGGGCTGATGCTCTCCACTATCTCCCGTTCTACCAACCGCTCTGCCAACAACTTCAGCGTCCAACCAGCCCGGCCCTCGGGCGGTTCTCCGCAGGCCAGGGCAATCAGATGGGCTTCCCCCTGACCGTCCAACCGCTTCTGCCTCCGGTTCAGTTGCTCCTTGCGCCCCAAGGCCCGCTCCAGACCCTCTGCCACGCAGCGGCGGCGCACCCGTTCCACCGTCGCCCGGCCAACTTGGAGGGACCGGGCGATATCCCCGTCCTTCATCACCCCGTCCCCTTGCCCCTCATCACTCAACAGCAGGATGCGGGCGTGGGTCTGCCGGTAGGCCGCCGCCCGCCCTCTCGTTACCATTGCCTTCAATTCCTGCCGCTCCTCCACGCTCAGTTTGACCCTGTACTTCTTCTCCATCACTCACTCCCCGCACCTTATTCTTTAGCTCCTTTAATTCACCTCATTATCCGTCAGTTCAAAGCTGTTAGGCTACTAGTAGTCCGAAATCTTTGTAATGATGAGTTGATTGGTACTGGGGCTCTGCCCTGACCTACTGGGCCTACGCAGAAATTCGCCGAGTAACCCTGCATTTCACCCGTCATAACAAAGAAGTTGGTCTACTAGCCAAAGAATCCACAGGCGGAGCCGGATTGCCAGCGGCTATCAGAACGCATATCTCCTCAATATCTTCTTGAGGCGCGGTTGTGAGATAGCCGTTATAACATAAGAACATCCAACAACAGAGAAACCCCATGCGCTTGTTGCCATCCAGGAAGGGGTGGTTGAGCGTCAGCGAGCGCCACATGGCACCTGCCTTGTCGTAAATGGACCGGTCAGGTATTGCCCGCCGAACGTTTGGCGAGGTTCGGCTAAGGCCGATTCCAGCCTTCCTCTGCCGCGTTCGCCGCCCAAGTATTGGTAATCGGGAACCGGGTCTGCGTAGTCTCGAAAGAAATCGGCCACCGTTTCGGTAAAGTGTTGTTCCACCATCTCGGTGGTGATCCATAGGTATTTTCGTGGCACCGCATTCCTCCTCGCGGCAGAGACCGGGCAAATCAAAAAGCCCCCGGACAAAACGGGGGCTCGCCATGCTTGACCGGGACCGATCGGATGAATTCAGCGATATGCCAAAGCGCGAAGTGCCCGTTGGTTGGTGATCAGAGCAAGTTTCAGGGGAGCCCTAATCTGCTCGGGAGTGGGCTCGTTACGGATAGGGGTGTTACACGCTATGGTTTTGGCGGCCGTTTCGTCCTCCGAAAGAATAACCATGCATATGCAACTTCGAGTGGTGGCGAGCATGCGCACCCTTTTCGGGATTGTCAATCCTTATTGCTCCACTGTCGCTAGAGCAGCATGCAGTTACAAATCTCTGTCGATGGTTACTGTATAATTGTAACACGCCAAGCGGGCGTAGCTTAGTGGTAAAGCTCTAGCCTTCCAAGCTAGTTACGTGGGTTCGATTCCCATCGCCCGCTCCACGCCGGCTCCTTTGGCAACTATGGCCGGGGGAGCGTTTTCATTCCTCGAAACGGCACAGCGGTTGCGATGCGTTGGACGCTGCCTGTTGTCGCACGGTGGCCAAGGCCCGCACCGCCGCCTGCTGAAGCTCGGTAGGATCTACGGTAGCCGTTAGTTCGCCGGCATCGTCCTGCCCGAAGAATTCTTCCTGGCGAAATTCATCGATCAGCGCGGCCATCGTGTTGTCGCGTTCTGAGTCGGTGGCGTCGGCGAAGGCCGTCAGCGTACCGCGGTCGGTGTGGCGGCCAATCTCGGCGGTGAGGAGCTCCGTCTCAACGGTGCGGCGTTGAATCAGGCCGATGTTTTGCAGGTTGCGTCCCAGATAGCAGCCGCCAAACTGCATAATCTCGCACTCGCGACCTTCCAGTCCCTCAATTTCAGCAAACCAATGGTAGCGCGGTTCCAGCTCGTGCTGGGTCAAATAATCCCGCACCTCCTGGTCTTCCGACGCCGGTTCCGTGGGGTCGAAAACCAGCTTGATGGTATTCATCATCAGTCCGGCAGGTTCAACAGAGATGTACATTGCCTGACCTCCTGTCGTTTGCGCAATCTCACTCCCTCTCCCCGAGGGAGAGGGTTGGGGTGAGGGCCGCCTCTCACCGAGGGAGAGGGCCGGAGAGCGGGGACTCTGCTACCCCTCCACGGCGCGAATGACGCGATCCACGTTCTCGGGGCCGGGCGCCACGGTTTTGTCGTCGACCAGGCGCATAGCCTCTACGATGGCATCGTGGTAGGGGGTGGCTACGCCCGTTTCACGGCCCTTCTCGCAGATGAGCCCGTTCATAAAATCCACTTCGGATTTGCGGCCCTTGTGAACATCCTGGGCCATGGACGCCAGCCAGTTGACGCGCCCGCCAGCCTCGGACAACCGCCCGTCCAGCTCCTCAAAGACGTCGCCGGTGTCGGCGTCGGCCCAGAACTCGGCGGGGATGGCGTTGATGTCAACGACCTGTAGGCCCTGGGCCAGCCCGACCCGCGCGCCCTCCTTGGCCAGCTGAATGCGGATGCGGCGTATGCGGGCGTCGCCGGCCATTTCCTGGCTGCCGAGCTTGCTCATTGCCGAGATGGCGTTGCCCATGCCGTTCTGGCACAGTTTGGCCCACCGCTCGCCCCACAGGTTGTCGGTGGCGTAGGCGGCGTCGATGTTGTCCAGTTTGGCAGCGATGGCCTGGGAACGGGACGAAATCTGGCCGGTGTTCTCGCCCACCCGGAAGACGGTATGGCCGTGGTCGCGACCCGGAGCGCCGCCCCGGTTGACGTGGCCGGGCTCCCACAGCGCCACCTCGATGTGCGAAGCGATGCAGCCCAGCTGGCGTTCCGGGCCAACGATGGACGCGATGGTTGGGTCGTTCCAGCAGTTCTGGATAGACACGAAGGCCCCGTCGTCCTTGACGTAGCGCTTGATGAAGTGGGTAGCCCACTCGGTGTCGTAGGACTTTACGGTGATGAAGGCGTAGTCGAAGGGTTCGGTGATGTTCTGGGCGTCGGTGAGGTGCATGGCGTTGACCGGCACCGTGAAGTCGCCCTGGCTGCCGCTGGCCCGCAGACCCTCGGCGCGCATTTTTTCGACGTGGGCGGGCCACATGTCGATGAAGGTAATGTCGTCCTCGCCGGCCTGTGCCAGGAAGGCGCCTACGTAGCTGCCCACGGCGCCGGGGCCCATGATTACGATGCGGTCTGCCATTGTGTTCATCTCCTGGGAAAATTCAGGGGAAAGATCAGGGGTGTTGCACTGCATTTTTACAGGGGGGAGCAGCATTTGTCCATTCCGACGGGGAGGGCCGATCTCAACGTTCGGTCTTGTAGGTTCGCAGTTCTGTGTGGCGGGCGAGCACGTCGAAGTCGGCGTCGTTGTGCAAAATGGTGGCGCCGGCGCGTATGGCGGTGGAGGCAATGAGGCAATCAACCAGCTTGCGCACGGTTTCCCCCTGGCGGCGGCAACGGCGGTAGAGCGCGGCGGCATCGTCGTAGTCTGTCGTCACGGTTGGTATCGTTACCGCCCGCGCCAGTAGCCGCCGAAGGCTCAACAGGTGTGATTCATCCCGCGCTCCGGCCAGCACTTCCATTCGCACGGCGTCACAAACGGCAATCTCTTCCGCCAGCAGTTCATGAACGGTGTCGCTAACGGTAGATCCCGTGTTGCGCAGAAACTCTATCCACGCTGATGAGTCGACCAGTATCAAGGGGCGCGGTTGGAACGCATTGCTTCGAGGTCGCCCTCCCAACCAATACCCCGGAGGGCGCGGGCTTCATCAACGGAAGCGGGTTCGGCCGCCAGGGTTCGCAACGCAAAGTTGATCGCGTCGCGCTTGGTGGCAAGTCGATAACGCCGCATAACCTCGGCGCAGGCCTCATCGTCGATGTTAACGTTGGTGCGTGCCATACACCTACAATACACTCATTGGCTATGGTCGGCAAACTATCCTGTGTAACGTGCATGACGCTGCAAGTAACCCCGACGGCTACTGCCTCAGGAGTGCGACCGCTACCAGGTAGAGGAACCGGGCCACTCGTTCGTTTCACATCACTTCGGCTCGGTCCAGCGCCCAAACCCGAACTCTTGTATCCGGTAGTTCTAGATCACATCGCCGCCCAACTCTGTACCCAGGAGAGTAAAAGAACACATAAAGATTATTAGCGTTTGACTCCGCTAGCCTCCCAATATCTTTATTTATCTTGTCGTCATTGTTTGGATCAACTGCTGCGAACACCTCCGCCTCCACTACATCCGGACGGATACTTTCTATGTCCCTCCCGCGGCTTGTCCCCAGATGCAAACGTAGCCCACCGCAGTCAGGAAACCAATCCAGCAAATGGCGGGCCGCAGCCAACGACGCCATTATTGTGGAGGTCTGAATTAAATTGCTCGATCAAGTTCAAGGGACGATTTTCCAAAGGGTGGCGGCCGTATTGATTGAACCTGAGCTTGTACAGGGCCTCCATCGGGTCAGCAGGGAGGTCATTCAATGCAGCACGTGTTTGAGCAGCCGCTTCGCATACCAGTTGCCGCAAGTTTTCAATGTTGGCATTGTCATTGACCGTTTGAACAAGCATGATACCTCCGTTCGTTTGCACTGCTTTAATTCTTCGGAGTATTAGAACGCATTTTGGCAGCGGCAAAATTGGTTCGTCCGCGCTTGCGGGGCGTCAGGGTACGGCCCCTACATTGCGACGACGCGGGCGTTATCAATTTGCGGCAACGCCATGATTTCGGCCAGGGCTTCGGCGGATATGGGGTCGTCCACGCCCAGCACCATCATGGCCTGGCCACGGGGAGCGATGCGGCCCACTTCCATGAAGCTGATGTTGATGTTGCGACGCCCCGCGATGGTGCCCACCGCTCCGATGGTGCCCGGCTGGTCCTGGTTGTCCACGAACAGCAGATAGGGCGTGGACGGCGCAACGTCCATCCAGTAGTCGTTGACCCGCACCAGGTGCGGCTCGTCGCGCAGGGAGGTGCCGACGATGGTCAGGTCGTCGCCGGTGGTGTGTAGCGTGGCGGAAATCAGGCTGGCGTATTCCCGTCCGTCGGCGGAGGTTTGCTCGGTGATCTGCAACCCGCGCTGCTGGGCCAGCACCGGCGCGTTGATCATGTTGACGGCCTCCCCGCTGACCGGCGACAGCAGACCCACCAGGGCGGCAGCCTTCAGGATGGCGGTGTTGTGGTTGGCGATTTCGCCCTGGTAGCGCAAGGTCACGCCGACAAACTGCCCACGGGACATGTTGGTGAGCAGGCGGCCTACCATGGATGCCACCGGCACGTAGGGGGCCAGGATGGCGTGAACCTCTGGAGGCACGAAGGGTGCGTTGACGGTGTTGCGGGCCGGCTGTCCGTTGAGCACGGCGATGACCTGCTCGGCAGCCTCGATGGCCACCTCGCGCTGGGCTTCCTGCGTGGAAGCGCCCAGGTGGGGCGTGGCCATGAGGCGCGGGTGCTTCAGCAGCGGAATGTCACCCGGGGGTTCATTGGTGAACACGTCCAGGGCGGCGCCGGCCAGCTGCTCGTTTTCCAGCGCTTCCAGCAGGTCGTCTTCGTCGATGAGCTCGCCGCGGGCCACGTTGATCAGGCGGGCGCCTGGCTTCATCATCAACAGTTGCGGCTTGCTGATGAGCTTTGTCGTGCCGGCAGTGAGCGGAGTGTGCAGGGTGATGAAGTCAGCCTGCGGGAGCAACTCTTCCAGGGGCATGGTGGTGACGCCGAGACGGCTGGCGAAATCGGGAGCGACGAAGGGGTCGTAGGCGATCAGGCGCATACCGAAGCTGCTGGCGCGACGGGCGACCTCGGAGCCCACGCGGCCCAGGCCGATGATGCCCAAAGTCTTGTTGCGAACCTCGATGCCCATGAAGGCGGAACGCTGCCACTGCCCGTCCTTCATGGATGCGTAGGCCTGGGGCACGTTGCGGGCCAGGGCCAACATCAGGGCCATGGTGTGCTCGGCGGCGGCCACGGTGTTGCCGACGGGAGCGTTGACCACCGCGATGCCGGCGCGGGTGGCGGCGTCCAGGTCGATGTTGTCCACGCCTATGCCGGCCCGGGCCACGACTTTCAGGTTGCGGCCGGCCTCAATGACGGGCTCGGTTACCTTGGTCTCGCTGCGTACCACCAGCGCGTCGTATTCGCCAATGGTGTCGACGAGTTCGTCGGGCGACAGGCCGCGCTTGATGTCCACGGGCAGGCTTTTTTGCAGCAGGTCGATGCCTTCGGCGGCAACGTTGTCGGTGATAAGTACTTTGGGCATGGTTAAATAAGCACCTCGCGGCGGATTAGCACTTGAAGCCTAGCACACGGGGCACCGGCTGTCTGTTGGGAAGCAAGATCAGCAATGATTCCAAGGGTTCCGGTGATTGCTGGGGGGGTTATTGACCACCAAGCATTCGGACACTCCAAATCAACCCAATCCCGGCGTAGAGTATACAGGCGTAGAGTATACAGCTGAGAGTGCCATTCAATTCTTTCGTATGTTTACATACGTAATTTTGCTCAGGAAATCGGTGCTCACTAATTCCGATTCGCTCAATGTAGTGAGGTGAATCGGCAAGCCATCAAATTCCATCGACAATTTATCGACGATATTGGCTGCTGCAGATTGCACCATTTGGAGCTTCGTAGATTCATAAACGAGCAAAATGTCAAGGTCGCCAGGCGTATCTGACCAAAGGGCAGAGCCGAACAAATAAACACCGCTGAATTGGTCAAAGTATCCATAGTCCACATGGAGCAAATGATCTAATATCTTACTCATTTCAAATTCTGATGTGCGAACGGGTAGAATTCTTTTAGCGTAAACACCCTGATTCCTTGCCCTGCGGCGTAGTCTCTCGCCTCGTCTGTAATACAACCACCGTTCCAGTTGTACAAATTTACAACGAGCAGTCCATCGCTAGCAGGCAATTTCTGGAGCGTAGAAACCGATAAACAGTACTCATAACACAGAATCAGGTCATGGCTACGGTTCGACAGCAGCTTTGACCGATGATTTAGCGTCAGTTTTGCAAGGTTCCGGGGGTCGTCGATTTCATATGGAATCCCCGTAAGTGCTAACCAACTGTGGAAGAATACTAAATCCTCAAGTCTCAACGTACTAGTCTGCGGGCGATAAAAGCGACCATTCCAATAGATTTGGTCGATTCTTGGTTGGTCATCAAGGTAGAGTTCTTCGGTGCCGGTTTCACCAATAAAACTAAGCACTGGCTCCGGTTCAAGTTGGATGGCTTGAAATGTCCCGTTTTCCACATGATGGGATATAAAATTTTGAAGAGCCTACACATTGGATACAGACTTCTGTTCGCGAGCCTGCTCGACGCCAAAAATGGAGCATAAGCGGTCGGGAAAGAGGTTTGCTCGGATGCCGTTATAACCCTCCCTAGTTTTGACGAACTCCCGATGATGGCTAGTAAATTCCTTCACGATGTCCTGATTACGAGGGTGTAGCAATGAAAGGTTTGCACGGAGCATCAATTCGATCTGCGTATTGTTTGCGATGATTTCCGGCTCAAATGCAACCCATAAATTGTGAATTTCTGCACTTTGAGTATTCGGTCCATAATCATTGAAAATCTCGCCGTTTCTCTCAAGGAGAGGTACAATAATTGCCTGCAATTCATCAAATGTCTGGTGCTTTTTTGTAAACCGTTGTCGTATTTCGCGATTGCGGTTCTCTTTCCATTGCCGCAAGAGCGCAGGGGTCTGATCGGTACGCGTGCTATCGACTTCTCGGTGGCAATTCGCACACAGGAGAATTAGATTGTCAGCAGACACGTCACCATTATCTGTGTGAGCCACGATATGCGCCTGGTCTGCGATGGAAGCACAGCCGATCAGACGAATATTGCATTCCGGGTTCATGCAGTACCCCATGGACTCGGCCCATAGTGATCGTTCCACATTCCTCGGAACGGCTTTTCTATTTACCATTTGAATATCCCTCCTGCGCGCCGGTAGTCTCATCTCCCGAATCCGCGCCACTAGGTATTCCTCGGGGAGATCCACTTTCCCGTAGTTACAGTACCCTAATTGCTGGTCAAAGAGGATTTACTTGCTCTGGAGGTAGGATCGCGCTGCGTCTATGCATATTCAGCGGCAGCTCGAGCTATGATGTGGTTTTTTGCCAGTAATCACGTACCGTTTGACATAGCTGCTCATAGGAAAGGTCGCCCCGCGAATAGGCTAGACGTGCGTCCCTAACTGTTTGCGAGAATGCTCCCGCTTTGTGGTAATCATAGAAGTTTATCCCTTCGGTCCCGCAGGCGCGGATTCGGCATCCGTAATCCGCTATTCTTTTGACTCGTGCTGCATCGCATTCTGCCTGAGCTTCCGTTTCACGGGCTAGCCACTGCGAAGCCGGTGATGCCCTACCAATAGCCCCAATCGTCCAGATAGTGCCCAGCACGATGATGATAAGGATTACGGCAGCGCTGACGATGGATGCCGTGATGGTGAAGTAGGTTTTCATCTTCGGATGGGGGCGAAAGCCGGGACAAAAGGCTGAATGAGCGCAACAATCAATGTGCAATTGATGGTAGCACATACACATTTGGCTGTCAGCCGGGACAGATTTGGAGACGAGGCCTGCGTTGCGGCTGCCGGGGGTTTGCGCTATCGTTAGCGCCAGCGTCCCTTCGGTTTCCCCTCAGGAGTGCACCATGATTAAAGACTTTTCCGTTCTGTACGCCGGACACGTCCTGGAGGGCGACGGCATCGGGTTCGACGGTGTTCCGGCCAACGACCGGTGGTACGACAACGACCGGTTGTCGACGGCCATGGACATTGCCCGACAGGCCGCGGTCTTCCTGGACGACCTGGGCTTCGATATCCTGTGGATGGCGGAACACCACTTCCAGCGGGAGGGTTACGAGTGCATCCCCAACCTGCTGATTATGAGCCAGTACCTGGCCCAGCATACCAAGCGGATCAAGTTCGGCTGTGGATTCAACATCCTGCCCATGTGGCACCCCATCCGCCTGGCCGAAGATTTTGCCATGGTGGACATTCTTACCGAGGGCCGGGTGGTGTTCGGCATCGGGCGCGGCTACCACACCCGGGAAGTGGAATCTTTCGGCGCGCCGATGATCGACGCCGACGCCAACCGGGAGCTCTTCGAAGAGCAGTTTGAGATCATCATGAAGGCCTTCAACAACGAGGCCTTTTCCCACCAGGGCAAGCACTACACCATCCCCCCGGACATCCCTTACCGGGGCTACGACCTGAAGGAAGTTACCCTCGTGCCTCGTCCCAAGACTCAGCCGGTGGATGTGTGGCAGCCCATCGTCAGCGCTTCGGACCGGGCGCTGGACTACATGGCCAAATGGGGCATCAAGGGCGTCATTCTGGGCACCGGCCAGGAGTATGTGGACGAGTGGGTTCACCGGTTCCAGGCAGCCAACCAGCGAGCCGGTCGGGATTACGCGTTGGGTGAAGGGCTGTGCATCGGTCTGTGGGCAATGGTGGACGACTCGGCGGCGGCGGCCCGGCGTCAGCTGGAGCCGCTGTTCGAGGAGCACGTCAAGTTCGCCGCGCCGCTGGGCATGCTGCGCTACAGCGACCAGCAGATTGCGGCCACCGGGCCAGGTGGGGTTGCCCGCCACATCGCGGCCGGCAGCAACTTCCAGGACGTGATCGACAACCGGGCCTGGTTCGCCGGCAGCCCCGAGGAAACGGTGGCCTATCTGGAAGAACTCCAGGACAAGTACCCGGGCCTGGAGCAAATCATGATCGCCTTCCCCATGGGAGCCACCACCGGCCAGTTCCGGGAGCAAATGGGGCGATTTGCGGCAGAGGTGATACCGCATTTTAAGAAGGACGCGACGGAGGCGTGAGATGACGACCAAGTATTCCTATGCGCCCCCGCACAGCGTAGAAATCCCCGACTTGGACCCATTTTTCGGGCCGGACGCGCCATCGTTGCCGGACCCGGAACCCCGGCCCGACGGTATGTTACAAAACCCGCACATTATCCACGTAATGCAAATCCTGGAAGACATACGGGGCAGCCGCCCCGGCGTGTTCGTCGATACGAACACCATCGTCTATTACGACCCGACCGACTACAATCGCCGGTTCCAGCCGGATGTCTATGCCGCCTTCGACGTGGATGCCGAGGCCATCCGGCAGCGCAACGGCTACGTAATTTGGGAAGTGGGCAAACCGCCGGATTTCGTGCTGGAAGTGGCGTCGGAATCCACCGCGGATAACGATACCGGCTACAAGCGGGACTTGTACGCCCGCGTCGGCATACTGGAATACTGGCGGTTTGACCCATCGGAAGAGGCCAGCCTCTACGGGCGGCGGCTGGTGGGCGAGTACCTGGAAGATGGCGTCTGGCATCCCTTCCAGATGCACAGCGACCCGGACGGCGTAACTTGGGGATACAGCCCGATGTTACACCTGAACCTGCGCGGGCAGGAAGGGAGGCTGGAACTGCAAGACCCGGATACCGACGAAATCCTGCTGGACCGACGGGGTGTGCGGTTGGCGATGGAGGCGGCGCAAGCGGAGCTGCGGGAACGGGACGCCATCGTAGGCAAATATGAGGAACTGGTACACCAATTACGGGAACAACTGCAAGCGCGGGAACAGCCGCCGGAATAAGCCAGCCTTTTCGCCATTTTGTGAGAACGGCAAACGTTTAGTAGAGTGGCGCAAACTTTCGCAGAGTCATCGGCACAAGGGGATTGAAATGGCGGTGCCCACACAAGGGGAATTCTACCGTCCGGTGTTGGAGACCGTTGCCGACTTCGGCGAAAAATATCTCGGCAACAACTTATTGAAGTCGCCGCCGTAAAGTTAAAAATTACTGATGCAGAACGGCAAGAGGTGTTTGGCGGCTCAGGGACTAAGGTTGTATTCGACTACCGAGTAACCTCGGCAGCACTCAAACTTAGCGAAGCTGGCCTGCTCCATAGGCCACAACGCGGGTATTTTGTGATCACGCAGCCGGGGCAAGACTTTCTGGCCAAATATGTCGGTCCGATCGAAAGAAGGCAGCTAGTTGCACTGAAGAGGTCATCATCGCAACTTGGGATCCCTTTCTCACCATCCTCCGCACCAAACGTCGAGGCCAATGATCCGGATGACGAAATTCCTCCGTTTGAGTTGATGGCGACCGCATATCGGGGTTTGCTAGGAGATCTGGTGAGCGATTTACGTGCGAGCATCAACGGTGTGCACCCCGATCGGTTTGAGCAATTGGTCGTTGAATTGCTCGAAAAAATGGGTTATGGCGAGGGTCGAGCAATCGGTCACAGCGGTGATGGAGGCATAGACGGTATCATCAATCAGGATGCCCTGGGCTTGGAAAAGGTTTATGTCCAAGCCAAACGCTACACAACCGGTTCGGTGGGTGAACCGCCTATTCGTAATTTCGCCGGGAGTATGATTGCGAACGGGGCGACCAAGGGCGTATTCATCACCACTGCGGTGTTCAGCGACACCGCTAAGGAGACCGCCGCTAACGTTTCGAGGCGAAATGAAACCATACGGCTGGTCGACGGGAACGAACTCGCTCAACTCATGATTCGCTACGGCGTCGGTGTCGTCACCGAATACACCTATGAAATCAAGAAGCTGGACGAAAACTATTTTGCCGAGGATGTGTGACGTTGGCGGCATCCCCCTCACCCCCACCCTCTCCCACCAGGCGAGAGGGGGCCTGCGGCGCGTCCTGATCCTGTCTTCCTGCATATCCAGGTTGGTTAGAGGACTCTGGATTCCGGATCAAGGCTGGAATGACGGGATAATCGGGAGGCCCTGACCGGGCACCCTCCTCACCCCGCCCCTGTCCTCCCTGCGGGAGAGGGGCGGGCCCGTGCGCTTGGCATGGTGTATTATGTGGCGAAGTGACGGCTTCGCCGCTTTTCCCGGTGAACCCGTGTCGCAACCCAGCGCCTGAAGGAGGCCATCGTATGTTTCTGATGCGGTTTACCGAGCGGGCTTACGTAAACTATACCGAGGAGGACGTCCGCAGTTCCCCCAACGAGGCGGTCCGCCTCACCTTCTCCAACTCCAACTTCGACCCCCAGGAAGGGCACTACCTCTACAACATGTACCTGGACGAGTACCAGTACTCGGAGGAAGTGGGCTTCGACGGGTTGATGCTCAACGAGCACCACAACACACCCACCTGCCTGGGCGCCACCATGAACCTGGAGGCGGCGATCCTGGCCCGCACCACCACCAAGCCCAAGATCGTGCTGCTGGGCAATCCGCTCCCCATTTTTGACAACCCCATCCGCCTGGCCGAAGAGCTGGCAGAAATCGACATGATTTCCGGCGGCCGGCTGGTGTCCGGTTTCGTGCGCGGTACCGGTGTGGAGAGCCTGGCCACCAACACCAACCCGCTGCACAACCGCGCCCGATTCGAAGAGGCACACGACCTGGTCGTAAAAACCTGGACCACGCCCGGGCCCTTCCGCTGGGAGGGCGAGCACTACCAGTTCCGCGTCGTCAACCCCTTCCAGGTGCCGCTGCAGAAGCCGCACCCGCCCATCTGGATCCCCGGCACGGGCAGCCCCGAGACCCTGGTGTGGTGCGCCGAGCGCAACTACCCGTACATCTTCCTGGAAACCGACCCGCAGGGCACCCAGGACATGAAATCCATCTACGCGGAGACCGCCCGCCAACACGGTTACGAACCCGGCCCCGAGAACTTCGGCTACCTGGTTCGCATCCATGTGCAGGACACCGACGAGAAGGCCTACGATGTGGGCAAGGGCTACATGGTGGGCAACATCGGCGTGGGCCGGATTCCGTTGCCACGGGACTACGCGTCGCCGGTGGGTTACGGCAGCCGCAGCGACGACCCGCGCTTCCTGCGCTTGCGGGAGCAGATTCGCAGCGACCCGTTCCGGGTGGGCGGCCTGGATTCGGCGCACTATGACGAGATTCTCGACTCCAAGCGCTGGATTATCGGGAGCCCTGAAACGGTGGTCTCCCAGCTACGCGAGGTGATGAGCTACATGCGTCCCGGAATCCTGGCGGTGTGGACCAACGACGGGTCCATCGGCCACGAAGACACCATGCGCTGCCTGGAACTCATGGGCCAGGAAGTGCTGCCGGCATTGCGGGAGATCGGCGAAGAGCTGGAACTCACCGACCCCTTCCAGAAGATGGAGGCCGGAGGACTGGAGGCGATGCCGGGCCTGACGTTTGCGCCGCCGGCCTGACGCAACCGCCAGTCAAGGAGATCACCCTCACCCCAACCCTCTCCCATCAAGGGAGAGGGAGCCGGATGACGGGTGGCAATATTAGAATCGTCGATTTCAAGGAGCGATACAGGAATGGCGAATTTTACTGAGGAAACGATTTCCGTAGCGGGCAGCAACCTGCAGGTGTTCAAGGGCGGCAGCGGCGACCCGTTGCTGGTACTGCACGGAGCTGGCGGCAACGCCGGTCCGCGACGATACGCTCAGGCCCTGGCCGACAATTTCACCGTCTACCTGCCGTCCCATCCCGGATACGGCAAGAGCGACCGGCCCAACTGGGTCGAGTCGATGCAGGACCTGGCCTGTTTCTACACCTGGTTTCAGGAGCAGGAAGGTCTGGAGAACGTGCGGGCCATCGGGTTTTCGATGGGTGGCTGGCTGGCTTCCGAGATGCTGTCAATGACGGGGCATGCCTTCAGCAAGGTAATGCTGGTGGGCGCTGCCGGAATCAAGCCCCAGGAAGGCGAGATCACCGACATCTTCATCATCAGTCCGGCCCAGGTGCGCGACTTGGTGTACCACGATCCGTCCCAGGTACCGGAGTGGGATGAAATGTTTGGCTCCGAACCGACGCCGGAGCAGGCCAACCAGGCGGAAGGTGACCGGGAAATGGCGATCCGCCTCACCTGGAAGCCGTACATGTACAACCCCAAGCTGCCGGCCAAACTGGCCCGGGTCAGCGTGCCGACGCATATCGTGTGGGGCGAGCAGGATGCCCTGGTGCCGGTGGAGTGCGCCGACCTCTACCAGCAGGCCATCCCCGGCTCGCAGGTCACGGTGATTTCCAACTGTGGCCATTCGCCGCAGATCGAAAAGCCCGACGATTTCGTGCAGACGGCGCTGGCCTTTTTGTAGGAAGCTGCCCTCACCCCACCCTCTCTCACCGGCGCCGGGCGGCTACCAAACCCGAATCGCAGGGGCAACTATGACAACGGCAAGCACCAATCAACAACTGTTAACCGCCGCCGATTTGCTCCGCCTCGACAGCCAGGGCGTCAAGGGCGAATTGGTGCGGGGAGTGTTATGCGAAACCATGTCAGCAGGTGGGGAACACAGCGAAATTGCGGCGGCCTTGTCAGCTGCGTTAGTGAACCATGTCCGACCCCTCCGTCTGGGCCGGATATCAACCTCCGATGCTGGCGTCCGGCTGGAACGGGACCCGGATACAGTTCGGGAACCGGACGTTGCTTACTTCTCCGCCGAGACCTTGCCGCTGGATGTGAAGGTTCGCGGCTACTACGAAGTCGTCCCTGACCTGGTGGTTGAGATAGTGTCGCCCAACGACCAGCCGGTGGAAGTCGCCGAGCGGGTGGCGATGTGGCAGGGTTTTGGCGTGGCGCTGGTGTGGGCGGTTTATCCGGTAGCCCGCATGGTGGCGGCGCACCCGTTGGACGGGCCGGCCATCATCTTCACCGAGGACGACACGCTGGACGGCGGAACCGTGCTGCCGGAGTTTCGTTGCACGGTGAGCGATGTTTTGGACTGGTAGGAAGTCCACTTTCCCCGCGCCATCCCAAAAGGAGGACCGTTATGGGACGACGCCCTGACTACGCCGTTGCTATCCTGGTCGGCGGGGCTGCGCTGGCCGGAATCGCGTGGATGTTGGCGTGGCTGATTGACAAGGCCCTGCCCTTCGCGGACGTTAGACTGGGAGGCACTGCGGCGATGGTGCGGTTTATCGTGGGGGGCGCCGGGGCATACCTCCTTTATGCAATGGCGGTGGACGGCAGGCGCGAAACGTTGACCATGTTGCGCACGTATGGAATCATCTTGGCTGCCTTCTTACTTAGCCCTGTTTTACGTAGGGCAGCTGATTCTCAGATTAATCTACTAGAAACCCGGGGCGATGGCGATCGAAAATGCGTATATCCTATCCCGAAGGCCGGCTGGGGTTGCCATTCCACTCACCAGGGCGGCGAGGCCAAAGTGCAATCATGACAACTACGGGAACTGAACAACAACTGCTAACCGCCGACGATCTGCTGCGGCTATACAACCAGGGCGTCAAGGGCGAACTGATGCGGGGAGTGTTGAGAGAAACTATGTCAGTAGGCGGGGAACACGGTGAAGTAGCTATGGCGCTGGGAGCGGCGTTAGTTGCACACGTCCGTCCTAATCGGTTGGGTAGGGTAGCTGGTTCCGATGCCGGCGTCCTGTTGGAGCGCGATCCGGATACGGTGCGGGAGCCTGATGTCGCCTACTTTTCCGCCGAGACCTTGCCGCTGGATGTGAAGGTTCGAGGATACTACGAAATCGTCCCTGACCTGGTGGTTGAGATAGTGTCGCCCAACGACCAGCCAGTGGAAGTCGCCGAGCGGGTGGCGATGTGGCAAGGCTATGGAGCGCCGCTGGTGTGGGCGGTTTATCCGGTAGCCCGCATGGTGGCGGCGCACCCGTTGGACGGGCCGGCCATCATATTCACCGAGGACGACACGCTGGACGGCGGAACCGTGCTGCCGGAGTTTCGTTGCACGGTGCGCGACATACTGGATTGGTAACCCCGGAACTCGAGGGGAATGCCTGATGGTACCGGAGGAAAAATAATGGACGTTTTCTACTTCACCGAATTTCCTTATGCCGAGTTTCCGGAGTCGGAGGCGGAGAAGTTTCCGTCGATGCGGCTCACGTTTCCCAATACCTACTTCGACCCCAACACCGCCAGCGGTCTGATGAACCGGTATCTGGACGAATACCAGTACGCCGAGGAAGTGGGTTTCGACGGTCTGATGATCAACGAACACCACAACACGCCGTCGTGCATGGACGTTGAGGTCAACATCACCGGCGGCATCCTGGCGCGCATCACCAACCGGGCCAAGATCCTGATGCTGGGCAACATGTTGCCCACGTCGGATAATCCGGTGCGCCTGGCCGAGGAGATTGCCATGCTGGACGTCATCTCCGGCGGCCGCATCATCTCCGGGTTCGTGCGGGGCATCGGCATCGAATCGTGGGCCAATAACACCAACCCCATCCACAACCGGGAGCGGTTCGAGGAATGCCACGACCTGTTGATCAAGACGTGGACCACACCCGGGCCGTTCCGGTGGGAGGGGAATCACTACCACTACCGAGCGGTGAACCCGTGGATGCTGCCAATCCAGAAACCCCACCCGCCGATATGGGTTCCGGGCACCGGCAGCCCCGAGACCGTGGAGTGGACGGCCCAGCATCGTTACACCTACGCCGCCTTCCTGACGCCGCTGGACGTGGCGAAAAACCTGTTCGCCCGCTACCAGGAATATGCCGCCGCCGACGGTTGGGAACCGGGGCCGGAGAAATTCGCCTTCATGATCTGCTGCCACGTCAATGACACCGACGAGAAGGCGCAGGAATCGGGCAAGGCGTTCCTGTGGCGCATGAACTACCCCCTGCGGGGGCCGCGGGAATACTGGTCGCCGCCGGGGTACACCTCCCGGGCTGGCGCAGCAGCCGTGGCGGCCCGCCGCCCGACGCCGCTGCACGAGCTGTCCTACGAGGAGTTGCAGGAACGCAACCACCTGGTGGTCGGCAGCCCCGAGACCGTCACCCGCAAGCTGCGGTACATCCGGGACGAACTGGGAGTGGGTTCGCTGTTGCTGGAAGCCCAGGGCGGGCGCCTGTCCCACCAGGACACCATGCGCTCCCTGGAACTCTTCGGCAAAGAGGTTATACCGGCGCTGAAGGAGTGATGCGGCTGAGCAGCGTCCGGCCGCGTTGACAGGCATCGGTATACATAATAATCTATATCTTATTAACAGATATATCTGCTTCGAAGGAGACGCAGTCATGGCAGCGAACGCCTACATTCTCATCAACGTGGAACCGGCCAAAACGCAGGAGGTAATTGAGCGGCTGGAAAGGGTCAGCGGCGGGCATGTGCGGGAGGTGCTGGGTCCGTACGACATCGTCATGGAACTGGAAGCCGGCACCCCTGAAGATCTGACCGAAATCCTGCGCCACCGCATCCGCCCCATCAACGGGGTCATCAACACCGTAACCTGCCTGTGGTTCTAAGCGCGGCAGAGACGCCCCTCACCCCAACACTCTCCCAGAAGGAGAGGGAGTCGGATTCCGGGTCAAGTCCGCATGCCGGGTAGGGGCGCACAAAAGGCCGGCAGCGTTGGGACAAAAGCCCCTCTCCCAGTGGGAGAGGGGTTGGGGTGAGGGGCGATCAGAAGGGGCAGTCGATGCCCAACTCGCCGCAGGTGTCGTGGAACCAGTCCACCACCTCCTGGTGCAGCGGGATGCCCTCGACTCGACGGATTTCTTCCATCTCGGCCTCCGGCTGGCCGGCCACCAGGACGCGTTCCTCGCCGGGCGCCGGGCGGGTGGACTTCATCATCTGCAACCACTGGTCCATCTGGTCCTTGAAGTGGTCCGGGTCGTCGAACCCAGCGACGTTGTAGGCGGCGACGTAGTGGCCAAAGTTGGGCCGTCCGGGAACCGCTCCGTAGCCAAAGCCGGTGAGCACGCCAGCCAGTATGTCCACCATGCACGACAGGCCGTAGCCCTTGTGGGAACCCAGCTCGCGGGTGCTCCCCAGGGTGAGCAGAGTGTAGTTATCCGGCGCGTCGGTCTCCTCCATGATGGGTGTGCCCTCGGCGTCGGCCAGCCAGCCGGGCTCCAGCTTGACGCCCAGGCGGCGGGCGATTCCCACCTTGTTGCCGGCCACCGTGCTGGTGGCGGCGTCAAAGACGAAGGGCGCTTCGTTGCGCGACGGCACGGCGATGGCGATGGGGTTGGTGCCCAGTCGCGGCTCGGCGCCAAAGGTTGGCACCACCGACGGCGGGCAGCTGGTCATGCAAACGCCGATCATGTCGTGCTCCAGGGCCAACATGGCGTGATATGACGCCATCCCGAGATGCCGGGCGTTGCCCAGGGTAACCATGCCGACACCCACCTCGGCGGCCTTGCGGATGGCCATATCCATCGCTTTGGGCGTGGTGATGATGCCCAGGCCGCGGTCGGAGTCGATGCTGGCGGTGCTGGGGGTTTCGCGGACAACATGTAGCTGCGGGTTGGGGTTGATCTGGCCGCTGGTGTAACCGTTCACGTAGCTGCGGAGCATGTTGGATACTCCGTGTGAGTCGACCCCGCGCAGGTCGGCCAACACCAGGACGTCGGCGCCAAGGACAGCATCCTCCGGCGGCACTCCCATCTTCTCGAAAACGGCGGCCACCGTGGACTTAAGGTCATCCCCGGGGACCATCGTCGCCTCGTCCAAACTCACGCGAAACTTGGGCAGCACGGCACACCTCCAGATTGAACGGCGAAAGTAGTTTTTGCTTGGGCAGTATAGCATCGGATGAACTCGCTGCCGCGCCCAACGCTCCCTCTCCCTTGGTGGCACAGGGGGTAGTGGGCGCCGACGGCTGGATGGGGGAGCGTCAAAATCTCGATCCAGTGGGTTGCCGAATTGCCAGGACAGGTCTTGTAGAAGGGGATGCGCCGCAATCCCGCAAATCCGCTAATCCCAATAATCGGGATTCCGATGCATTTCACCCTCACCCCCGCCCTCTCCCATCAAGGGAGAGGGGGTCAATGGACGGTGCTATAATCCGAGCCGATTACCCTTGCTCACCGATTGGAGCCCGTAGATATGACAACCACTCAGCAAAGCGCCGACGAGCGCGCCCTGAATTTCCTGGCCCGTCTGGGGGCGCAACCGGCGGTGGCATTCCACGAGAACGGCGTCGCCACGGCGGTGCGCGGCGCGCTTACCGAGATTGGCGTTTCGTGGCGCACCGACGGGTTCGGCAACATCATCGCCCGCATCGCCGGCAGCGATCCGGTCGGTGTTCCGCCCATCGCCTTCATGGCACACATGGACCATCCGGGATTCGAGGTTGTCGGTCGCGAGGGCGACTATCTCGTTGGGCGAGCCGCCGGGGGAATTCCGGCGGGCGCCTTCGAGGACGGCGTACCCCTGCAAATCGTGCTGCCGGCGGGACGGCGGGTCGCGGCGGAGACGGCCGGCAAGCACGGCGAGGAACGGGACCGGGAGGTGCTCATCAGCCTGGCCGGCGCCGACTCCGGCGACATACCCGTGCCGACCCCCGCGGTGTTCGACCTTCCCGATTTCAGCGCCGAGGATGACTATTTGGTGATGCGGGCGGCGGACGACCTGGCGGGTTGCGGCTGCATCCTGGCGGCTCTGGCCCGGCTGCACGGAAACCCGCCGGCTGGCGACGTCTACGGCGTGTTCACCCGCGCTGAAGAGGTCGGCCTGGTGGGCGCGCGCCTGCTGGCCGAAGCCGGCACGCTGCCCCGGGAAACGCTGGTAGTGTCCCTGGAATCGTCACGGACGCTGCCGGGCGCTGAAATCGGCAACGGGCCGGTGATTCGCGCCGGCGATGCCGGCAGCACCTTCAACCACGACGCCGAATCGGCGCTGATACGCGCCCGGGAGGTTTTGACCGCTGGCGATACCGGTTTCCGATGCCAGCGCCAGCTGATGAGCGGCGGCGTCTGCGAGGCCAGCGCGTTTCTGGCCTATGGTTATCGGGCCACCGGCGTCGCCTTCCCGCTGGGCAACTACCACAACGGCGCTCCGGACGGCTCCGTCGCCGCCGAGTACATCCATCGGAGCGACTATCTCAACGGCGCCGCGCTGGTGACCGAGTCCGCCCGGCAGGTGGGCATGCGCTGGGATACCGCGTTCAGCCGCCGCATTCGCCAGGTTCCGGACGGGATGCGCGCCCGGCTGGGCGGGTAAACGGCCCTCGCCGGCAGGATTGTAGAGGTGGGGTGTGGATGGCTCGGTGTGGGGATATCACCCTCACCCCAACCCTCTCCCAGCGAGGGAGAGAGGGCATTCCCCCCTGCGTCTGCCCGGTTTGTTACAATGCGGGTGGAATTAACCGGGTGGAGGTTTTCACCCTCACCCCCGCCTCTTTCCAGCCAGGGAGAGGGAGCACACTAGGGATGTCATCAAACTAGGAGGCGCAGGATTATGCCAGTTCATCATGAGGCGCAGGGCGCGGGCGATGTCACCGTCCACAAGATTGAAAATATGGGAACCCTGGGCAACAACGGGTACATCGTGGTATGTCCCGATACCAATCAGGGTGTTTGCATCGACACGCCCGCCGAGCCGGAAAAAATGCTCGACGAGGTGCGGGCCCACGGCATTGACGTGCAGACGATTCTGATTACCCACGGCCACCAGGACCACCTGGCCGGCTACACCGAGATTACCAGTGGGATTGGCGCGCCAGCAGCCATCGGGGGACCCGACGCCGGTCAGCCGCCCAGCCCTCCCCAGCGCCAACTCAGCGACGGGGACACGGTCACCTTTGGCAACCGGAGCATCGAGTGCCTGAGCACGCCCGGGCACACCGAGGGGTCGACATGCTTCCTGGTGGGTGGCTACCTCTTCTCCGGCGATACCCTGTTCCCGGGCGGCCCGGGGCGATCACGCAGTCCCGAGGCTTTGCAGCAGGAATTGGGCAGCATCAGCAACAAGCTGCTCACCCTGCCCGACGACACCTACGTGTATCCCGGCCACGGGCCGGAGAACACTACCATCGGCGAGGCTCGCCGCCGCTACACTGTGTTCATGTCCAAGTCTCACCCCGCAGACCTGCAGGGTGACGTGGACTGGCTGAACACCTAACCGCTGGAGCGCAATGTACCGCCGCACGGTCCTAAATAACGGGCTGCGGGTGTTGACGGCAGAGATGCCCCACACTCGCAGCGTTTCCATGTTCATCTCCGTGGGAGCCGGCTCCCGCTACGAGCCCGCTGAATTGGCCGGACTGTCCCACTTCCTGGAACATTTGCCCTTCAAGGGCACGCGCAGCTGGCCGACGGCCCTGGCCATTTCCGAGGCCGTCGAGGGCGTGGGCGGCATGATGAACGCCGCCACCGACCGGGAAATGACTTCCTTCTGGTGCAAGGTGGCCAGCGTGTACGCCGACCGTGCCCTGCCGGTCATCTTTGACCTGGTGCGCCATCCCCTGCTGGACGCCGCCGAAATGGAGAAGGAGCGTGACGTCATCCTGGACGAACTACGGATGACCAACGACTATCCGGCGGAGGTGTGCGGCCTGCTCCTGGACCGGGCCATGTGGCCTGAGCAGGCGATGGGTCGGGACGTGGGCGGGGACCCGGCAACCGTGGGCGCGATCTCTCTGGACGACGTTCGGGCGTACATGGAGCGGCAATACCGGCCCAACAACACCGTGGTCGGCATCGCCGGCGCGTTGAGTCACGACGACGCGGTGCGCCTGGTCGCCGATGCCACCAATGACTGGTTGCCGGGAGAACCTCTCGGCTGGGAACCGGTGCGGCCGGCCAATGATGCGGGGCCGGCCATTCTGATGGACACGCGCGCCACCGAGGACACCAGCATCAGCCTGGGCCTGCCCGGGCTGACGCTCACCGACCCGGACCGTTATGCGGCCACGGTGCTGAATGGCGTCCTGGGCGACGGGATGAGCAGCCGTCTGTTCCAGAATCTGCGGGAGAACCTGGGCATCACCTACGACGTGCACAGTGCCCTTAGCAACTATCGGGATTGTGGCGCACTGGTGGTGTCCTGCGGCACCGAGCCGGCCCGGGCCGTGGACGCGGTGGCCGCTATTCGCGGTGAGTTGTCAAAACTGCTGAACACGGCGCCAGACGCCGAGGTTCACAAGGTCCGTGAGTACATCAAGGGCCGGCTGCTGATGCGAATGGAAGACTCCCGGGCGGTGTCGGCCTGGTTGTCGTCCCAGGAACTGCTGATGGGTCAGGTAACCACTCCGGATGAAACCGCGGGGCGGATTGACGCCGTGTCGCCGGCCGACGTGTTGCGGACGGCCCAACGGCTGGTCAATCCCGCTGCGTTGCATCTGGCCGTGGTCGGTCCGCACGAGGATGATGGGGAGTTTCGAGCTGCGCTGTCTGATTGAAGGACGTTCTGGTGAACGTCATTGACGGCGTCAGCGCAAACAGGAGGCAGAAGCAATGCCCGCCACGACGCGTTACAGTAAGGTTATTCAGCTCCTGGAAGAGGGCAAGCCGGTGTTCGGCACCGGTCTGATCTGGAACGGCAACCTGGACGAGATGACCTATTTTGCCGATTCCGATTACGACATGGTGATGATTGAAATGGAGCACGAAGGGTTGTCGTTCAACAACCTGCGTACGTCGCTCCAGTTTTTGCTGAATCGGAAACGAGTGGCCGACGGAAGCAGCCTGCAGGCGGACCCGACGCCGGTGGTTCGGATTCCGCCCAACACCCGCGAACAGAACCAGTGGGTAATCAAGCAGGCCCTGGATACCGGCGTGTATGGCCTGATCCTGCCCCACCTGGACACCGTGGAAGGTGCGATGTCGGCGGTGCGCGCCGCCCGGTATCCCCAGGTTCCCGGCGTCGCCGACTTCGAACCACATGGAGAGCGAGGTTGGTGGCAACGGATCGCGCCGCGCTATTGGGGCCTATCGGCGTCCGAGTACTACGACGCCGCCGACATCTGGCCGGTGGACCCGGACGGGAACCTGCTGCTGATGGGAATCGTCGAGGAGCCGACCGGAGCGAATAACCTGCCCGACATTCTCCGCGAGGTGAAGGGTATCGGCGCCATCTGGGCTGGCCCGGGCGACATGTCGGTGGCGATGGGCCACCGGGGCAACGCCGGCCACCCGGAGGTGCAAGAGATGCTGCTGCGGATTCTGGGTATCTGCCAGAACGCCGGGGTGCCGTGCGCGGTGGGCTGCACTGCCGCCGAAGTACCCATGCGCCTGGAGCAGGGGTTCAGCATCCTGATCACAGCGCCGACGCGTACGGCGGGAGGGCTGGAGGAAGGCCGGCGCCTCGCTGGTAGATAGCGGGGTTACGCTCGTTAAAAAGAATGGGGGCGGGTTCACACCCGCCCCCATTTTGATCACTTCTGGCCGTCGCCGTTGGAACGCCCGTTCCTTATTCTGGCGTTTTCGGCTCGGAGGTCCTCGATCACTTGTTGCAGCGCGCGGATCAGTTCGCTCTGGTCAGGGTCATGGTTCCTGCCGTTACGAAGGACTCCGGCCAGCATCAACATCATTTCTTGATGCCGGCGTTCGCCGGCCTCCCGCTGTTCCTGGTGTCGGCGTTCGTCATCCTGGCGGCGGCGTTCGTCATCCTGGCGGTGGCGTTCTTCTCTTGCCGCCTCGCGGGCTTCAGCTTCCGCCCGGTCTTCTCGCCGGTCGGCGCGCCGGGTTCTGATGTCGAAATAGCTGGATAGCAACTGTGGCACCCCCAGTACGGCGAGCATAATCGCGATGTACGCGCCTGCCTCCAAGTGTTGCAGGACGGTCCATTGCATCATCTCAATTGTAACCTAGTTTGCCGTTTGAGCCGCCTCCGGGCCAGCCAGGTATTTGAACAGCGGCGCATCGGATGACAGTATGATAGTGTCTTGGCCTTGGATGATTCGCCGGTAGGATTCCAGGCTCCTCAGGAATGAGAACAGCTCCGGGTCGCGTTGGAGGGCTTCGGCCAGAATGCTGATGGCTTGCGCCTCACCTTCACCACGCCGCTTGTTGGACTCGCGTTCGGCTTCGGCCAGCAG
Source organism: Dehalococcoidia bacterium (assembly GCA_965220105.1). GTDB lineage: Bacteria > Chloroflexota > Dehalococcoidia > Lucifugimonadales > UBA3495 > Bin87. The sequence goes on from OZ244811.1 coordinate 3,613,814, forward strand.
GACGTCGCGGTCGCGGTCGGTGGTGGCGCGAATCTTGCGTTCTTCTTCCTCACCCTCAGCGCGGAATCCGGCAGCGATTCGGTTACGCTCGGCGCGCATCCTGGTGTAGATGGAGTTGGTCACCGCTTCCGGGAAGTCGGCGCGCTTGATCCGAACGTCAATCATCTCGATGCCGAAGTTGTCTCTTTGCGTGGTTTCGCGGACGGCGGCCAGGACTTCTTCCAGGATTTGGGTCCGGGTTTCCTGCCCTTCCACCAGCGGCAGTCCTTCGGCGTCAACGATAGGGTTGCCAACATCATCGGCCTGAGGTTTGGCGCCGATGATCTCGGTGCGGTCCCGCAGGGCTACGCGGTCGCGCAGGGTGGAGGTTACGATGTCACCCAGGCGGCTGCGTGCGGTGTTTTCGGTCTGCAGCGTCTTGCGGAACTGCACCGGATCGGTTATCCGGTAACGGGCGTAGATGTCGATCACCAGGTTTTCCTTGTCCTGGTCGGGCATGGACACCGGCGGCGCGTCGATACGCAGGATCCGCCGGTCGAGCCTCACGACGGTATCGACGAAGGGTAGTTTGACGTTGATACCGGGATCCGTGCGGGTGTTCACCACCTCACCGAATCGCAATATGATGACCTGTTCTGTAACGTCAACGATGTACAGCGATTGGCGTAGCACGACCAGTGCGACGATGATGACGATAGCGATGATTACGAGATTTCGCATTATGGAGTTCTCCGGAAGAGGGGACAGTCCGTTGGAGCGCCGGTTGGCGTGTTGCCCAGTTTAGGGATTGGGGCCGATGGGAGCAGGAATGACGTTGCCGTCCTGTCCCAGGATGAGCACGGGGTCGGTTGCTGGGTCAACAATAATTTTGGTTACGCCCGGCAGGATCATCTCTAGAGATTCCAGGTACAGCCGCTGGCGCGTGACTTCGGGTGAGCTTTGGTATTCGTTGAGCACCGCCTCGAACCGTTGGGCTTCACCGTTGGCGGTTTCAATACGGGAGCGCTTGAAAGCCTCGGCGCCCTCGATGATCCGTTCGGCGTCACCGCGCGCGCGGGGAATGATGTCGGCTTCGTAGGCGAGGGCCTGGTTGATGCGGGTTTCCCGCTCCTGACGGCCACGGAGCACGTCATCGAAGGCGTCGCGCACTTCTTCGGGCGCTTTGACGTCCTGCAGCTGAACGGAGATGACCTCGATGCCAGCTTCATAGTCGTCCAGGATGGCCTGCAGGCGTTCGCGGGTGTCGGTCTCCACCAGTTCGCGGCCACGCACCAGTACGTCGTCGATGGAACGCTGTCCCACCACCAGACGCAGGGCAGCCTCAGCGCCGTCCTTGAGGGTACGCCCGTCGGGCCGCCCTTCGTCAATGCCCCGTATTGGCTCCCCAGGGTCGTCCACCTTGAACAGGTAGTAGTTCAGGTTGCTGATGCGATACTGAACCACCATCTGAACGTCGACGATGTTGAGGTCGCCTGAAATCATCAGCGCTTCGTCGGGGAACGGGGTGTTGACACTGGCTTCGTTGGAGCGGAAACCGAGCTCCATCCGGCGGGTTTCCGTGACGAGAACGACGTCACGCTTGCCGACGGGTCCGGGCCACCACCATTGGAGTCCTTCTTCGTCGATGGGGTCGCCCTGCACTGCTCCGAAGAGGCGCACGGCGGCGTTTTCTCCGGGGCTGATGGTGTATACGCCAGTGGCGGCCCAAATGATGACGATCAGGGCGACGACGGCAAGGATGATGATGCCCAGATTGGCGCCGCCGAAACGACCGCCGGCGCCGCCGAGCAGGCCGCTAATGCGGCCAAGAATCTGGTTAAGATCGAACTCCGGTTGTCGAGGTGGTTGACCTCCGCCGGGTGAAAACATGCGTATCGATTCCTTTTCTGGGGTGGTGTGGTGAGGGGTTGCCGAGCACCGCTATCGACCTGGTGTCGATAGCGCCGCAGCTACAGAGGGATAACCCAGTAGTACGGTAAGCCGCAACAGTATAACACTATAGGTAGTCCGTAGTGGTTTATAATGCGGGACGCATCGCCGGGGCAGCGCCGGCAGCGGCATTCCGCCGTTACAAAAAATGAGAATGCCGGAACAGTGATAAAGGAGGAGCCATGACCACCCCCGTACAGCTATCATCCGGCGACGCCGAACTGGAGCCCCAGCCCGAAGGGATTACGGTGAAGGTCGGCGAGGAAATGGCGCGGGTCCAGGTTACGTGCCAGCACCAGAGCGGCCTCATCTACGCGGTGCCGGGAGACCGAAGTTGGGTGTGCAGCGACGAGCTGCGACCAGCCCACGCCATGGCCGGATTCTTCCGGGAGTTGATCGCGCTGGGCGACGCCCGGGTGGAGAGTCTAATGCAGCAATGGGGCCTGTACTACCGCAGCCTGCCGCTGGCTGTGGAGAGTGCAGAGGCTGCGCCCGCATCCTGACCTTCCGCCGGAGGAACCCTGGCATATTCGGTCATTGTGGGGTAGATGCGACGTGGCAATCCCCGCGCAGGATGGAATCAATCCATCATCCCTCACCAGGGCCGGGTCCCCCTGCAATGGTGACACAAAAAAACCCCTCTCCCGTGAGAGAGGGGTTGTAATTTCGTTTATTTCCGCGGCCCGGAAGGCGGCTAGTCTCCGTCCGGCGTCGGGTCCGGGTTGGCCGTACTGCTGAAGGACGGCGCCGGGTTGGGCAGCGGGTCGCCCTGGGTGGCCGGCGGCGCCGGCGGCGCGTAGGGCGATGGCGCCGGAACGGGCCGGGCCGGTTCCGGTTCGATGCCAGGCGGGTCATCGTTGAACAGGCGGTTCAGCGCTTCGCCGGAGATGGCCTCGTGCTCAATGAGGTACTCGGCGATCTGGACCAGCTTGGGCTTGTAGTCAATTAGGAGCTGCTGGGCCTGGCGGTAGGCGCTGTTGATGAGGTGACGCACTTCGACGTCAATCTCTTCGGCGATCTTGTCACCGTAGTCGCGCTCTTCGCTGATTTCCCGACCCAGGAACACCAGCTCCTCGCGCTTGCCGAAGGTGCGCGGGCCCAGGCTGGGAGACATGCCGTAACGCTTGATCATGCCCAGGGCGGTCTTGGTGGCCCTTTCGATGTCATTGCTGGCGCCGGTGGTTACTTCGTCGAAAATGAGCTCCTCGGCGACGCGGCCACCCATCATCACGCCCAGCATGTCCTGGAACTGGTTCTTGGTCCAAAGGTAGCGGTCCTCCTCGGGCAGCAGGGTGGTATGGCCGCCCATGTTGCCGCGGGACACGATGCTGATTTTGTGCACCCGGTCGGCGTGAGGCAGCAACCAGGCAACGAGGGCGTGTCCAGCCTCATGGTAGGCGGTCATTTCCTTTTCGCGCTGGTTGATGACCCGGCTCTTGCGCTCCGGTCCGGCGATGACCCTTTCGATGGCTTCTTCAAAGTCGGCCATGAAAATGCTGGACTGATTCTTGCGGGCGGCGAGCAGCGCGGCCTCGTTGACCAGGTTGGAGAGGTCGGCGCCGCTGAACCCTGGAGTTTCGCGGGCCAGGACCTCGATATTGATTTCGCGAGCCAGGGGTTTGCCAGCGGAGTGCACTTTGAGGATCGCGGCCCGGCCCATCACGTCGGGCAGGTCCAGTGTGACACGGCGGTCGAAACGTCCGGGACGCAGCAGCGCCGGGTCGAGGATGTCGGGCCGGTTGGTGGCGGCGATAACTATGATATTGGTGTTGGTTTCGAAACCGTCCATCTCAACCAGAATCTGGTTGAGGGTTTGCTCGCGCTCGTCGTGGCCTCCGCCGAGGCCGGCGCCCCGGTGACGACCCACCGCGTCGATTTCATCGACGAAGAGGATGCACGGCGCGTTACGCTTGGCCTGCTCGAAGAGGTCGCGGACGCGGGCGGCGCCCACCCCGACAAACATCTCGACGAACTCGCTGCCGGAGATGTGGAAGAATGGAACCCCAGCCTCACCGGCCACCGCTCTCGCCAGCAGGGTTTTGCCCGTGCCGGGAGGGCCGACCAGCAAGACGCCCTTCGGGATACGGGCGCCCAGGGCAAGGAACCGCTCGGGGTATTTCAGGAACTCAACCACTTCTTCAAGCTCGGCCTTTGCCTCATCCACGCCGGCGACGTCGTTGAAAGTGACCGAGGGGCGGTTGAAGGACATCATGCGGGCGCGGCTGCGACCGAAGCTCATCGTCTGGTTGTTGGAACCCTGGGCTTGGCGCATCATCAGCAGGATGAGACCGCCGAAAAAGATGAGGGGCAGGAAGTTGAGCAGAATCCCGAACACGCTGCCGAAGCCGCTGGAACCCTTGTATTCCACGTCGGGGGCCGTGGCGCCGCTGAGGCCGCCTGTCCTGGCGGTTGCTTCGGTCAGCAACTGGATCAGATCGGTGTTCTTGCCGATACGGCTGGTGTACTTGGTGGCATCTTCGCCAGCGGCGCCGCTCGCGACCACGGTGAGTTTCTCGCCGTCGACGAAAATGCGGTCGATTTGACCCCGCTCGACCTGGCGCAGCACGTCGGTCAGCGCGAGCTGGTCGCTGCTGCCGAAGCTGGACATCAGCGTATAGAAGACGACTATGACGCCGATGATTATCAGAATATAAATGAGGCTGTTGCGAACCCAGCGGTTGTTGGTCATGACTCTCCTGCCGGTGCGTGAACACGGCTCCGCTGCGCGGACAATGGTCCGGGATTAGACTAGTATAGTAGCGGCGCAGCACCGAAATTGCAAAGCGGACGATGGCTCGGCCCGGTAGAGGCTGGCGCCAGCGTCGCCCGGGAGGTATCCGTGGTTAATTCTTCATACGGCCAAAAGCGTCGCGTCTATCTGTTCGGCACCGGCGGCACCATCTCGTTCATGGGGCAAACCCGCACCGACTTTGCCAACTACAGCTATCTCGGGAACCAGCTCACCATCCACGAGATGCTGGAGCGCGTCCCCGAGGTTGAAGAGCTGGCCGAGGTCCAGGCCGAGCAGGTGATCAACGTGGGGAGCACGGAAGTGTACCCCAGCGACTGGCTGACCCTTGCCCGGCGCATCAACGAGCGATTCGCCGCCGATCCCGCAGCCGCCGGCGCGGCGGTTACCCACGGCACGGCCACGCTGGAAGAAACGGCGTACTTTTTGAACCTCACCGTGCGCGATGCCCGCCCGGTGGTCGTAACCGGGGCGATGCGACCCCCTTCGGCCATGGGTACGGACGCCGACAACAACCTGCTGGACGCGGTGCGGGTGGCGGCAGCGGAACAGTCGGCGGGGCGCGGCGGCCTGGTAGTGCTGAACAACGAAATCCAGACGGCCCGCGATGTGACCAAGACCGATTCCTATCGGGTGGAAACCTTTCAGTCGGGACACGTGGGTTTCCTCGGTTACGCCGACGCCGATGGCGACGTGGTTTACTACCGGCGTCCGGAGCGTCGGCACACGGCAGACTCGGAATTTGATGTCGGTGAAATCGAAGAACTGCCCCGGGTGGACATCGCCTACGCTTACGCCGGTGTGGACGGAACAGTCATTGACGCGCTGGTGGCTTCGGGGGTGGCGGGCATCGTGGCGGCTGGACTGGGCAGCGGCGGCTCGCCGGCTCCGTTCATGGCGGCACTGCAGCGGGCCATCGCCGCCGGCGTGCCGGTGGTCCTGTCTACCCACGTCGGCACGGGTCGAGTGGTGCAGACCCGCCGGTTTACTGAGGGAGGTTACGTCGTGGCCGACAACCTGCATCCCAAGAAGGCGCGCATCCTGCTGATGCTGGGCTTGACACAGACCGGCGATCCGGCAGAACTGCAGAGGATGATGTTGGAGTACTGACGCGCCGGCCCTCTCCGTCCCTCCGTCGAATCCTGTTTCTGACGGTTTCAGCCTCATTCTGGACCCTTCTCCCATCGAGGGAGCCGGTCGGAAGCAGAGTGGTCGGCATTCGGCCGGTTATGGAATGGGCTGGAAGCTCAGGGTGAGCGCGGTTACCGGAGGTGTGAGAAAATTGCGGAACTCGGTCAGCCGAGGCGCGATGACGGTATACGGTTAGCGGGTGGACGAATTTCGTAATTCCAGCCGAAGGCTTACAGGCCGCACGCTGGCATTACTGTTCACACACTTCAGACACCACCGTCCACACTGGCTACAATCGTAGATTGCTAAATTTAGCCACCATTTATGACACTACACCCTGGCATCAGGAACACCTGTTTGGTACAATAGTTCCAATCGAATAAGCATAAAGTTCGCCACCCGGGAGTTAGAACCGGGCGGCGTTCAAGACCAACAGGAGCACAATTCCTGGTGGCTGGTTATCAGCATACATACGCTGATGCTTTTGAGCAAGACCCGTTCACGGGCGGCTACGGCTTCCTGGTCGGCATCCTTGACCTCGCAGAATATGAACCACTGCTGACCCGCCTCCAACAGTACCGCCACACGGGACGCCCCGGCTATCCCATCTCGGCGATGTGGCGCGCTTTCCTGGTCAAGCATCTGCTGAGCATCCGTTATAACGTAGAACTGGTCGCCCGCCTGCGTGTCTCACCCATCCTCCGCCGCGTCTGCGGGTTTGATGATGCGGCGCCCACCGAAACGGCCATCTGCCGGTTCTTCAAGAGGCTGACCCGCCACCAGGATTTGGTGGACGAAGCGATTGCTGCCGTCGTGAGCCGCCTGAAGGAAACGATTGACGCCAGCCGTCAGAGCGGCGAGTTGCCCCGTAAGGCTCCGCCCGTCGGCGCAGCGCTGGCCATTGACTCCACTGACATCGAGGCGTGGGTGGACGTTCAGAAGAAGCCCTACAGCGACCAGAGCGCCCGGTGGGGCTACCGGACAAACCCCGACGCCCCAGACGGCAAGGAGTTCTTCTACGGCTACAAACTCCATCTGGTCTGCGACGCCTACTACGGCGTGCCGCTCACCTACGAGGCGCTGCCGGCCAACCAGAGCGATTCGCCCACGTTGCCAGGCTTGGTCGATAAGGTCGCGGCGACCCACTCCAGCTTCAAGACGCGCTACCTGATTGCCGACAAGGGCTATGACGCTCTGAGCAACTACCGCCACCTGGACCAGCTCGGCATCATCCCGGTCATCCCGCTACGCAACACCGATAGGAATAGCATATACGACCAGAAGGGGCGGCCCTTGTGCTTTGGCAACCAACCCATGGAATACGTCGGCACGGAATACGTCGGCACGGACCCTGAGCAGGGCCACCTGTTCCGCTGCCGTAAGAAGGGATGCCATCTCGAGGACCGGATTGGCCTGACCCTGTACTGCGACATTGAATACCACGAGGACCTGGAGCACGAGGACCTGGAGGGTGACGCGCCACGCAAGGTGGGCCCTCTGGTCAGGACCACCGGGCGTTGGAAACGGCTTTACAAGTGGCGTCCAATCATCGAGAGGTCCTTCCACAGCCTGAAACACTCCCGTCTGCTCAACCAGCACCGCTACCGTGGGCTGGCGAAGGTGCGGCTCCACGCCGCGCTGGCGCTGCTGACCTACTGCGCCACGATGTTGGCGCGGGCGCAGGCCGGCGACTATGACCTTATCCGACGGATGCGGATACGTTTGCCGGTCGTCAAGCCGGTGGAGCAGATGCGGCTGGCGGTGTAGTCATTCCCGGATGCGAACCGGGGCGCTAGAATGAGGTCGCCACCCACTCGTCTGCTCAGCGTTGACAGCGCCGAGCAGACGAGTGGGTGGCACGGATTCCGCCTCGGACAGTTCATCAGCCGTCCAGTACCGGATACAACCCCCGCTCGTCCGCGCAGGGCAGGATTTTCGGGCTATGCTGAACCGAGGAGGTGGCTGATGATTGACCACGATGTCCAAGAAACCGCTGCCTTGATGGGTACCATAAGCGAGCGCAACATGGCCGAGATGGGACCTATCTGGCAGCGCATTTGAAGGGAGCGGCTGTCTCGGCGCGGTCGCTCCTGGTTGGCAGGCGCCAACAATGTCAAGCCGGGCTGAAATTGCAACCCGGCTTTTTGCTGTTCAATCCTCCTTCACAGTCCGCGCTGGCGGGCCGTATTGTAGGCTCTGCGACAGCCGAAGAGATTGCTCTCTTCAAGCCCATGCCGGCCACCACCGAGTGGCCGGCGCAAAACGAAACGCAGCGGCACATCGTGCCTCCTCGCGGCGTTTTGCGTATGGGCTCGGCGGCTGTCGCAATCTGCCAACCTGCGGTCGTGAGGAGGTTCCATAGAACTGGCCTTGCTCCCGTAATCCACCGGAGGGGGCATGTTTGCCAGAATCGTGCCATTGCTTGGGTTTTTGATGATTGCGACGGTGGGCTGCGGGCCGGCAACGCCGCCCAGGAATGCCAACACCGGATCCACTGAGCCTCCCGTCAATATAGCAGCGACAGTGGCGGCGGTAGTCGCGTCTCGCTCTGACGAGACCATGGCGACCGAGCCGCCTGACGCCGGGTCTACGGCAGTTTCCGCAACGCCAGTATTGGCACCTGTCGCCGCTACGTTGGTGTCGCCAAACGCTACGGCAGTTCCGTCAGTGCCTGCAATAGCGACTGCTGTTCCTGATGCGGCGCCACCAACGGCAGTGCCGCCAAACGCCATTACGGTCATTCCATCTGCCACCGCTAACGAATTGACCGGCAACCTTCGGATGAGCTTCACTCATACGATCCCAGAATACATCGATTGGGCACGCGGCTCCTTTCTGTACATCGAAGATCAGATCTGTACATCGAAGATCAGAAATTCTGTGAAGCAGCGAGGCGGTTTAGAACTCTGGCCAAGTAAGCCAGGGATCTTTATGGCGAATGACTGACGTCCGCAACCTACAACGCCGGCGTAGCATATATGGCGCTCGGTTGGGAAGCCAATAGTCGAGCGGGATGCTTTATCGACGACCGACACTATCCAGCCGGAATGCTTGCCACTAAGCAGCTGAACAACGTACTCCCTCATCTGAGCGAGGACCAATATAAAGCGGCAGCGCATCTCATGATCGGAAGAGCCCGTGCGAACTTGTCAATCGAGGCTCGCAGTCGACTTGGTCATACGTCGGATGGGCGGGTCACGGCGGGCGACAAAGAGGGTGAGGAGAAGTACGCCAAACTCGCAGCTGAGCATCTTTGCCAAGCCATCGCCCTCGACATCCGGTTCACCGAACCTGCAAATAAAATACTTGCCGAAATTGACGGTTCGTGTCCTAGTCGGCAGTAACCGTCCGTGACTATATCCGTCTCGCATCTTACGAAAACCACCCCTCCAGTAAGGTATGGTCTAGTTTCGCAATTTTCTCTGGAACACAAGGGTGGGTTGACACTATGACTGATCCGTGGGGAACTGACGAAAGCAAGATTTACAAGTCTATATTCGGGCCAAACGGTCGGGGACAACATGACGGTCCAAGCATCGCCACTGGATGGTACGGTTGCGCTACGGCGTATAAAACATCAGCGGACCTATTGGTAGATGGCCTCTCCGCCTGTCCGGTCAACAACCCTGGCCTGGCTAATATTACAGTCGCGCTTAGTTTGATAGGATAGACTCATGACTACTGGTGAGAGGGGAGGGGTTGGATCTGGGTTAGACGTTGGTGGAAGGGGAGGCGGTGCTGAGGGAAGTGCTGGACTGGGAAGCTGGGCTCCCGGCGCTGCACGCGCGTATCGCGCCTCGTTTTAGCCGCAGTGAGTCTCGCCAGCGGGTTCTGGCGTACCTGAAAGGATTGCTGGGGTCGGTGGAGCATCTGGGCGATCCGGGAGGGGTGCTGGTAGTGGATGAGACGGGGTTCCTCAAGCAAGGCCAAAAGTCGGTGGGGGTAAAGCGGCAGTACAGCGGCACGGCGGGGAAGATAGAGAACTGTCAGATCGGGGTGTTCCTGGCCTATGGCAGTCGTTATGGCCCAGCCTTGCTGGATCGGGAGCTTTACCTGCCCCAGGAATGGGCGGAGGACTGGGAGCGACGGCGGGAAGCCGGGGTGGCGGAAGCGGTAGCCTTCCGTAGCAAAGCACAATACCAAAGCACAATTGGCCCAGGGGATGACTGAACGAGCCACGGGTGCTGGTGTGCCTTTTGCCTGGGTAACTGGGGATACGGTGTACGGCAATGACCGCCGACTGCGCCGGTGGCTGGAGGAGCAGGGCCTACCCTACGTGCTGGCGGTCATACGTGCTGGCGGTCATACGTGCTGGCGGTGAAGAGTAATGCGCCGTTGTGGACCGACACGGAGCGTGGCGCCGCGCCGGTGGCGGCGCGGCGGTTGGCCGAGCAGATACCCGATGACCAGTGGCAACGTCTGAGCGCTGGGGACGGTAGCAAAGGGCCACGCCGCTACGATTGGAGCCGAGTGTCGCTACGGCCTTGGTCAGAGCCGGCTCAGGGGCATTGGCTATTGGCGCGTCGCAGCATCACCGATCCTGAGGACCTGGCCTACTACGCCTGTTTTGGTGTAGGGGAGGCGCCGCTGGCGGAACTGGTGCGCGTGGCTGGCGCCCGGTGGATCATCGAAGATGCCTTCAAAGCGGCCAAACAGGAGGTGGGGTTGGACGAATACCCGGTGCGGCGGTGGGTCGGGTGGTACCGGCACATCACCCTGGCGTTACTGGTCCATGCCTTCCTTGAAGTGACCCGGTCCTACGCCGATGGTGGCGCTGGCAAAGGGGGGCAATGCTCCCGGGAGAGCTCATCCCACTGACCGTGCCCGAGGTCAGACGGCTGCTATGCCGGCTGCGGTGGCTACCTCGCGGCAGTCCTGCCCTGACCATTGGATGGTCGTGGTGGAGACGGCGGCATCAGGCTCGGGCCATGCAGTGTCATTACCGAAGACGCCTTCAGAGACCTTCACCATATGCGCGACTGTAATACTAAGACCGCCCAATGGATGCAGGTATTATCTGCGCTAACCAGCTTGGGCGGCATTGCTACGTTGTCGCAGTTGAACCGGGCCCTGCTTTCGACGGGCGGCGCCGCAATGGACTGGAATACCCTAACCCCAGAAGCGACGATACGCCGGATCGTGCGGCAAAAGCCCGATCACTTCCACGTGCTAAAGAGAGGGATGTATTGCCTGAGTGAACTTGCTGCTCAATTCGAGCACCAGTACGGCATACCCGAAGAGGGAAACATTCCGTCCGACATCGAAGAACGCAATCACACGTATTATCAGGGGCTCCTGGTTGAAATCGGCAGGACCCAAGAATACCAAACCTATGTGCCGCCCCAAGACAAAAACCGAACATTCGGGAACCAAACGCTGGAAGAAATCTGCGACACTACGCGGATGCCGGAATTTGGTTATGAGAGATTTCTCCAGCGGGCAAAGACCGTTGATGTGATCTGGTTCAACCGGCGCGACATGCCGGCAGCGATGTTCGAGGTTGAAATGTCTACTGACATGCTGAGCTCTTTGACCAAATTCAACGAACTACAGGATTTCCACACTCGATTTTACGTAGTCGCTCCGTCCCGTCGCCGAGACTACTTCTTAAACAGAGTCGAATGGGATACGTACTACGACATTCGTAACCGGGTTAAGTTCATGGACCTCGACGAATTGGAGAACAGGCACATGAGAAGGACACAGCATATTGGACGCTGAAAACACCGGCGACGGCCCAAAATTCGGCTGTGGCCATTGCGGCAGCGACGAAGTAAGGGGGAGCCTCGACGCGTACCCCGTCTTTCGCGCCGAAGGTGAAACGCTTGTTTACTTGCGATCGGAATCGATGGAGCGCGGCGTGTTGGCGCTTAACTGCCATAGTTGCGGGCGACCAATAGCTATCGACGACACAGGGGATATAGTCATCGTCTAGCTATGATCGGGCAGCCACTTACGTGCTCGGCCTAAACGCCTTTCTTTCAAAGGACTGAATATGACGCGTCCCAGTATTCAGTCTTCGGCGCATCGGGATTGAGGGCCTCAGCGACAACAATAGCATTCGTTTGCTTAAGTCTGCCCGCTATCGCATTGCGACCCGATTCACCTGAGGCACCGCGCAGCCACGCCTCTCGAGGAACCGTAGGTCGCATTTCCCGAAACAAAACCCCCGCCAGCTCACACACTGGCGGGGGTTCCTTTTTGCGTGGTTGCCCGCGGAGTCAGCCTACCGGCTTGAAGTAGGGGATGCTGATTTGGGGGGTGGCGGTCTGGAAGGTTACTTCTACCGCCATGCCGATGTGAACGTCGCGAGGGTTGCATTCGATGATGTTGGTGAACATCCGAACGCCCTCTTCCAACTCCACCAGGGCCACCACGTAGGGGACCATCTCGGCAAAACCAGTGGTGCGGTTCTGGTTGGTTATCGTGTAGGTCCAGACGGTTCCCCGGCCGCTGGACTGCACCCACTGGATGTTTTCGCTCCAGCAGTTGGCGCAGATGCCACGGGGGTACCACTGGTACTCGTTGCAGTCGTCGCAAAGCTGGATGACCAGCTGGCCGCGCCGGCAGGAATCCCAGAAAGGTCGGGTCTCACCGACGACGGTAGGCAGCGGTTTGTTCCATTCCGGCATGGTTAGTCCCTCCCCAGGATGACGGTGCCGCCGCTGTGGCGGGAACCGAGGGCACCGCCCGTGCCATGGGCCAGGGCGATTTGACAGTTCGGCACCTGGCGTCCGGTGCCCTCGAATTCGTGACGCAGCTGGCGGGTGGCCTCCAGCAGCAGGAAGAGTCCCCGCATGCCCGGGTGGTTGGACGACAGGCCGCCGCCGTCGGTATTGGTGGGCAGCCCGCCGCCGACCTTGAGCCGGCCGCCGCTGACGAAGGCGCCGCCCTCACCTTTGGGACAGAAGCCCAGGTCTTCCAGAGTTTCCACGACGGTAATGGTGAAGGAGTCGTACACCATGGCCATGTCGATGTCGTCGTGAGTCACGCCGGCCATCTCGAAGGCTCGGGGCGCGCTCTGGTGGGCGGCGATATAGATGAGGTCGCGGCGGCCGGCGCCCTGATGGGCGATGGCCTCGCCGGCGCCCAACACCCACACCGGGGTATGGCGGCAGTTGCGGGCAACCTCGGGAGACGCTACAACCACCGCGCCGCCGCCGTCCGTGATGACGCAGCAGTCCATCAGGTGCAGCGGGTCGGAGATGACGCGGGAGTTGACCACATCCTCGACGGTAACGGGGTCGCGGAAGAGGGCCTCCGGATTCATGGAGGCGTGGTGACGCATGGCCACGGACACCTCGGCCAGTTGCTCGGAGGTGGTTCCGTAGAGGTGCATGTGCCGGCGAGCGATCATGGCGTAAAGGCCGACGGTGGTAAGGCCGTAAAGTTCCTCGAAGCTGTCCGGAGACGGCTCCAGGATGGGGTGGCCGAAGCGACCGACGCCGCCGGTGCCCACTGAAACCCCGCCCGAGCGGGCGGTGCTGCTGTAGGTGATGACGGCAACGTTGATCCGGCCGGCGGCGATGGCGGTGAGCGCGTGGGAGAGGTGGAACTCAAAGGAACCGCCGCCCACGGTGGTGTTGTCGACGAACCTGGGGTACATATTGAGGTAGTCGGCCAGGTTCATTCCGCTGTTGCGGGCGCTGCTGGACGCCGTGAACAGGCCGTCCACGTCGTCCTTGGCAAGGCCGGCGTCGGCCAGGGCTTTGATTACGCTTTCGCCCTGAATCTGCAGTTCGCTTTTGTCCGGAGCGTAGCGGGTGACGTGCTCGTGGATGCCTACGATGGCGGCGGCGCGCCTCAGGTCAACCATGCCGTGTGCACCTCCATGGGAGTTGGGGAATGGTGAATCGAAAAATCGCGGCCCATTATGCCACAAACGGAGGAAGCACGGAGCCCAATGAGAAAGGCGGACCGCGCTGCGCTTTGACACATAAGGCGGTTCGGGGTAGCATGATTATGCATTTTTCTGCGTACATCTTTGGGTGTCGGCGGCCCACATCACGTCATCCCGGCTGCCCCGTTTTGCTCCCGTTTTCATAATGGACGGTCGATACACGGGCGGCGGCTCCCCTGACTGCCAGACCCCTCAATCCAGCGTATGAACAGCTCATCGGGAGAGAAGCCTTGACCACCTCCAACCCCACTGACCAGCCGGATGGCAAGTCGCCGCTGGCCGGCCCGGAGATAGTGCCCGAGTTTGAAGCCGCGTTGACCCGATTGTGTGCCGTCGCCAGGCGGGGTCAACGGACGGATAGTCTGCATTACAACCCATCTGAGGAGTGGTTGGTGGGCAACATGCCCATCTTCCAGGACCTGCCCGAAGCGCAGCAATCGGAATTGCGGAGTGCAGCCCAGGCGCTGGAAGATGAGGCTACGGAAGCCAATGCCGCCGGTCGCGCCGCGACCAAAGTATGGCCCGAAACGGTGTTCCGTCTGGATAACGGCGGGCTGGCCTTTTTCAGCCAGTTGGGAGTGGTGCGACGGCCAGATTTGACCCAATATTTCGTGGAGGGATTCACGCGGAATCGCGACGCGCTGGCGTTCTCCGAGGAGAATCAACGGCTCTTCGTCAAGGTGTTCGACCGGGTCGTTGCCACGATGGAAGAGCACTTCTCGAGCGGAGAGGGCATAATCCAGACCGACCGGCAGATTTGCGACGCTCCCGGCCGTTCGTATCACGCCCGGCAGCTGCTTTTCGGCACACGCTACCTGCAAGCCCCTTACATGTGGCGGCGCCTTACCTTCGATCTGCCCCAGGACCAGTGGCAGGGGTCCCCCGACATTCTTGAGGTATCGGTGCCTCACTGGATGGATGACCTTGGCCTTGATGAGAGCCTGAAGGCGAATTTGCGGGCATCGGGAATCACCCAGCTGGTGTTCAAAGCGCCGACCCGCGGGTTGTCCCTGCATTTCGGATTCGATTACGTGGGCGAACACAAGATGGGCCCGCTTTCCATCGCCATGCACCAGGTGAAGGAAAAGAACGGCCTGGCAGTGCAGGCTGCACTGAGCATGGCACGGGTGAAAGACCTGACGGGCGAAGTCGCCAACACGGCGCTCATCACCGTGGGGCCGTCGCTGCACGGAAAGAGCACACTGACCATAATGGTCGAAATCGCCAACAGCCAACTATCCGGCGTATTGAATTTGCCCAACGACCCCGACGAAGGGGTCTACCCGATGAACGACGACATCGTGCTGCTGCAACCGCTGGATGCGCCCGTTACCAGCGCCCGGGGCGGTCGCAGCGCACACATTTCCCACGGGATAGACGGCACCGAGAATAATTTCTACGCCGTCCCGTTCGGACTGACCCGGGAGGATGACCCCATCACATTCGATACGTTGCGGGGAGCGCCCGGCGTCACCGTGGCTGACGAGACGCTGGAGAACGTTCCGGTGCACGTGGACAGCCAGGAGCCCAACTACCTGGAGAACCCAGTCCGCAATATGCGGATGATTCTGTCCCGTCGCGGGTTGCTGGCCCGCAAGGGGGCCCGGGACCTCATCAGCACCATCACCGATGGCAAACTTACCGATTCGGTCCACGTGCCTATGGAGAATACCGATCGCGTGTTCTGGCAGGAGGTGATGCGTCAAAACACGGTGGTCCCGCCGCTGCGGCGCCTGAGTCTAGAGCAGTATATCCGCGTGCTCATGTACGGGGAGGCGGTACAGATGGGCGCGGCCATCGGCGCCATCGGCCGCCCCTACGTTGAGTACTTCTCCGACCCGTTCATCATTGGCCTGGAGGACGAAAACGCCAACCTGCTCTACCACGTCCTGCAGCAGCTATCCTGGGGCGGTATGCCGCAGGAGTATTACGCTTTCAACACCGGAGGGGTCGGCGCTGATACCAATGAGGAAGCGGCTGGCTCGCGTTACCTGAAGATTCCCCGCGAACTGACGATGATGCTACAGGAAGCCCTGCTCCGTAACGCCGTGAAATTCGAGTTCGACGGCGCGCTGCGCTCCGAAGTGGCGGTTGCCGTCGTTGACGCCAGCGGCAACGAAGTTGTGGACCTGCGGGAGAAGTGGCTGCCGATCAACATCTACGGTGAAACGGACTACAACCAGCGAATGATCGAGTTGATGCGGCGGCGCTACTATGGCCGGGAACAGCAGGACAAGGCTGGCATCCTGCGTTACACCAAGGTCGTGAATACCATCCTGGACATCACGGACATTCCTGCACCCACCAACGAGCGGGAACTGGCCTGGCTGCTGTCCTTTTACTGGTCGTTGGATCAGGCATACGAGACCCTGGGGGATGCGGCGTCGCGCCTCGGCCAGGGAATGCGCCCGGTGGAATACCAGCTGCGGGAACTACAGCGCAAGTATCGCGAGGGAACGAAGGCCGGGTTGTCCCTGAGCGTCAACGCAGCGAAGAGCCTGCTCACCCTGGGCCTGCGGGCCGGATAGATTTTTGATACCATCCGCCCCAATCTGATCGCGGGTTAGCTACCGATGGAACAGGCTGAGCTGATTGTCACGCTGGCCGTCTTTGTTGCGACGATTGGCGGGCTAGTGCTGTATTTGCAGAGTGATTCTCGCTCCGCCCGTGTCGAACAGAGGCAGGCATTTGCCGATATCAGGTCGTCATTCGCAGAATTGCTCCGTCTCGAGGCGAGTCGGCTGGAACAAAAAATCGACGGCGTGGAAGCCCGATTTTCCCAACGCATTGACGCCGTAGAATCTCAACTGTCCCAACGCATTGACGCCGTAGAATCTCAACTGTCCCAACGTATCGACGCCGTGGAATCTCAACTGTCCCAACATATCGACGCCGTGGAGAATCAACTATCCCAACGCATCGACGCATTGGAAACCAGCCTGTCCAATCAGATGGAGGCCAATCGCCGCGAACTGTTGATTCGCCTGGCCACCCATCACCACGGGGACGGGGTGTTTCCAACATCAGCGCCACTGGACCCAGATCCTGCGAACCCCGACGATGGCAACTAGCCGAGCAAACACAAACCGAGACCGGAAGCCCCAAACATGGCTGACAACAACGTTCAAATCATAGGCCCCGTTCCTGCCCGGTATGCTGAAGTAGTATCCGAAGACGCCCTGGGTTTCGTTGCAGAGCTGCACCGCAAGTTCGAGACCACCAGGCGCCGGTTGATGCAGGCGAGGGCGCGCCGCCAAGCCGAGATTGACGCCGGCGCTACTCCTGACTTCCTCACCGAAACCCGCAGCATGCGCGAGGGGGACTGGCGGGTGGCGCTGGCTCCTGCCGACCTGCGAAACCGCCGGGTGGAAATCACCGGCCCGTCGTCCAACCGCCGGATGGTCATCAACGCGCTCAACTGCGGGGCGCAGGTCTACATGACCGACTTCGAGGACGCGCATTCGCCGGCCTGGGCGCCAACGCTGGATGGGCAGTTGAACGTGCGTGACGCCTACCGGCGCACCATCAGCGACTCCACTCCGGAAGGGCGTCGGCACCAGATCAATGAAGAGACTGCCACGCTGTGCGTCCGGCCCCGGGGTCTGCACCTGATGGAACGCCACGTTCTGGTCGACGGCGAAGCGGTGGCGGGCAGTTTCTTCGACTTCGGCCTCACCCTGTACCATAACCACCTGGCGCAGCGGAGCCACGGCACCGGCTCTTACTACTACCTGCCCAAGCTCCAGTCCCACCACGAGGCCCGTCTTTGGAACGACGTGTTCCGGTACGCCGAGGAACGCCTGGACATCCCGAGCGGCAGCATCAGCCCGACCGTACTCATCGAGCACATCCTGGCCGCCTTCGAGATGGAGGAAATCCTGTATGAGCTGCGGGAAAGGCCGGCAGGGCTGAACCTGGGTCGCTGGGATTACATATTCAGCGTCATCAAGGTGTTCAACAAGCGCGCCGACATGGTGTTCCCGGATCGGGCGCAGGTGACCATGGCGACCCACTTCCTGACCTCGGCCGCTCAGCTGCTGGTAAACACCTGCCACCGCCGCGGCGCTCACGCCCTGGGAGGCATGTCGGCGTTCATACCCAGGCGAGACGATGAAACCGCCAACGACGCCGCCTTCGCGCAGGTGCGGGCCGACAAGCAGCGGGAGGCCGGCCAGGGCTTTGATGGAGCGTGGATCGCCCACCCGGGTTTGGTAGCGCCGGTGCAGGACGTGTTCCAGGCGGCCTTCTCCGGCGACAACCAGCTGGGTGTCATCCCAGAGGTGCGGATCGCGCCGGACGACCTGTTGGAAGTGCCGGAAGGTCAGATTACCGAGGCAGGTCTGCGGAACAACGTCAGCGTGGCGTTGCAGTACGTGGACGCCTGGACTCGCGGCAACGGCGCTGTTGCCATCTACGGCCTGATGGAAGACGCAGCCACCGCCGAAATTTCCCGGTCCCAGCTGTGGCAATGGATTAACCATGGGTCGACGCTGGACGACGGACGGCTTGTTACCGCCGAGCTGTACCGCCAGGTCCGGGCCGAGGAAGTGGGTTCGCTATTGCAACAGCGGGGCTCTGAGGATCCCGGCTCGCTGGACAAGGCCGTAGAATTGCTGGACGAAATCGTGCTCGCGGAAGATTTCGTGGAATTCCTTACCCTACCGGGTTACCGATACTTGGACTAGGGAAGCATCGGCCACAAAGACTCGGGCCGGCGGCGTCACGCGTATCCACTTTGTCATTGCGAGCGTAGCGTGGCAATCTCGTCGTCGTAGCAACGGCGGTTCGCCGACGTGTGTTCAACCTCATCGAGATTGCCACGTCCCTCGGCGAGCTCGGGATGAGCGGGTGCTCCTCGCAATGACGGATTAAAGTGGGTACGCATGAGGGCCGGCGCCGGATTGACGGATTGGAGTCAGCAATACTCGGGAGCCTGGGCGCCATGAAAATACACCTGGTTGACGGCACTTACGAATTGTTTCGGGCGCATTATTCGCCTCGTCCAAGTCGAACGGCGCCCGACGGCAGCGACGTCAAGGCCACCCATGGTCTGGCGCAGTCGCTGATTGCGTTACTCGGTCAGGATGAGGTCACCCACGTAGCCGTGGCCTTCGATACCGTGATCCGTTCTTTCCGGAATGATCTGTTCGACGGTTACAAGACCGGCGACGGCGTGGAACCGGCCTTGCTGGTCCAATTTCCTTTGGCGGAGGCGATGACCGCAGCGCTAGGCATCACCGTGTGGCCCATGGACGAATTCGAAGCGGACGACGCCATCGCCACTGCGGCGGTCCGGCTCGCCGACTTCCCGGGAGTTGAGCAAGTGCTGATGTGCTCTCCGGACAAGGACCTGGCCCAGGTAGTGTCGGGAGACCGGATCGTCATGCTGGACCGGCGCAAGGGGGAGGTGATGGACGAAGATGGAGTGGTGACCAAGTTTGGGGTGCCTCCGGAATCCATTCCGGATTACCTGGCGCTGGTGGGCGATGCCGCAGATGGCATCCCCGGTATACCGCGCTGGGGCGCACGATCTGCCGCCACCGTGCTGAGCCGCTACGGCGGCATCGGCCAGATTCCATCCGACGTAAACGCCTGGGACGTCAAAGTCAGGGGCGGAGCCAGACTGAGCGAGTCGTTGGCCAACCAGCGAGACGACGCCATGCTGTACCGGAGACTGGCCACGCTGCGGCTGGACGTGCCACTGGCCGAAACGTCGCCGCACGAACTGGCCTGGCGCGGCCCACGGAAACCGGAGTTCGCAGAGTTGTGCGAATCGCTCGGCCTGGGTTCGTTGTCGAACAGGTTACCTTCACCCCGGAACGAATGACGCTCCCCGGGAGACGGGGAGCGTCAGATTTGCTATTGGATCGAGATTCCCGATGCGTTACGACTGAGCGGCGGCGGCGAGCCTTTGAATCTCGGCAGCGCCTTCCTCAGCAGTGGGCGCCCAGGCGGCCCGCGCCTCGGCAAACAACCGACGGGAGGCGTCGGGATTTCCCTGCACGGAATCGGCTTCGAGACGGCCCATCCAATAGGTGTCCCGCACCGATGAACGGCGGCTGAGGCGTTCGTCCAGCATGGATTTGGCCTCGTCGTACATGCCAGCGCGGATGTAGGTCTCCAGGAGGGTATCTTCGAACACTTCACGCTGGGCATGGCTGCCGCCGATGCGGGCCAGCATGGGGTAGGTCGGCCCCATCTCTCGGGCGGCCTCGGCGTAGTCCCCGGCGGCGAAAGCGGCGGCGCCGCGAGCGATGGGCAGGATCATCTCGCGAGCCAGATCGTCGCCCTTTTCGCCCTGGGCGGTGAGCCGGTCAACGAGGCGCTGGGTGGCTTCGGCATCACCGGCGCCGGCGAAGGCCAGGGCGGCATGACAGTCGCGGAACGCGGCGCCGGGACTGTCGGCGGCGGGTTCGGCCTGGTCGCGCACCTCATCCCAGGGTTTACCAGGGGTTTCCCTGGAGTACATCTGTAATCGCCACATAAAGGAAGCGGAGTCCGCCAGGTTGGCCAGGTTGCGGGCTTTCACGCCGGGTCGAATGTGGGTCTCGTAGAGGTCGAGGGCTTGCTGGTAACGTCCCTGGGCCAGTTCAAACAGGGCCAGGTGCCAGGACAGGTGGGTGTTGTAGGACGCGCGACGATCGAAGCCGTCCAGCCAGTCGGCCAGCCACTGACCACCGTTGGCGGCGTCGCCCTGCTCAAAGTAGGAATGGGTTACCGAGTGACAGGCCACAGCATTCTGGGGGTTACCCTCCAGGGAGCGGGTGGCCAGGTCCATGGCTTTTTCGGGTTGATTGGTCTCGTGGTGGGCAAAGGCGTATTGACCCAGAAAGGCCCAGTCGTCGCCGTTGAAGGGCGCTACCCTGGTCATCATCTTCATCAGATGATTGGGAAAGTCGGGGACGCCAGCGCCGAAACAACCCAGCATGTAGAGTCGTTGGGCAACGCGCAAGGCGAGGGTGTCGGTGGGAAAGTCACCCAAGTGTTCGTGGATGATACTGATGGCCTCGGTGCCCTTGCCATGGGTGAAGGCGTGCATGTATTGGGCAGCCTGGCGCTCCTGGCGGGAGGCGTCGGCAGACAGCTCCACCGCCTTTTCCGCGGCGGCGCGGGCGCCGGGAATATCCAGCTGCAAGTTCAGCACGTAGGCGAGGACGACGTGGGCCATGGCAAACCCGTCGTCAGCCTCGACGGCGGCCCGCAGCTTGGGCTCCGGCCCGTAGTTCTGGGAGAGGACCAGGTCGAGACCCTCCTGGTACAGGTCGGCGGCGGACGGTGAGGAGGTGGAGATGGCAAGTCCGTTACGCCTGGTTACCATAGCGCACATTGGTTCGGCCTCCTTGGGATTTTGGGTGGGTAATTGAAGATTACCACAGGGCGACGGAGGGTGTCATGGCTGGCGTTCCACTTCCGAGGAAATTTCGCTACTGAGGAATCGCCGGATGTGTTGCTGAAAACAGCAGACGCCGCGACGTAATTCGTCGCGGCGTCTGTGGAATCTGTTGGAGGGCAAAGTTGTGCTCTTGTCCGGACCGGGCAGAGGCAATTAACTGGCAAGTCTGCCCTACGGTAGTCAAGCGACTGGTCACTGTCCAAAGATGGAATGACAAGCCATAACCACGCCTGCGAAATATTCGTAGGCAGTCTGAGGATCGTCGCCGGCTTGACGGTGCAGTGCTTCCCAAGCAGCATATACGCCTCCTTGGTTTGCAATGGCTTGCTTCACTACGTTACAAGGTTCGCTTGCTTGATCGTTCCAGTGCAGACGGAATACCTCATCCCACCCAGCCCGGAACTCCGGGGTGCTCATCATTTCCGTCGTGAGATGCTGGCTAGCTATCGCAGGGCTTGGATCTGACAGTGGTTCCGCAACGCTCGAGTTCAAGTACTCTCCTCTACCCGACAGCGACGCCACGATGAGGAATATGACGAAAAGCCCCCCAACGATTAGAGCGGCTTTGGTACGCGGACGACGCCTGCTCCACCAAACAGAAAACTTTTCGCCAAAAGTAGGCGGTGGCTGGTTTGACACGTTCATGGCCCTCACCAATGCGTGGCTTATCCAATAAGCCCACCAGAACTGGGTAAGAAGTAATCCGATGAAACCTTCGGACACCCCACCACACTTTGCCCAATTCATTGGCGAGTGTAACCCAAGAGATATGCACCGTCTATCCTCCGAAACGGAGAATGCGACTGTTAGCGATGTGCCGCGATGATAAGGACCTTAACATTCGCCTTGTGTTACGACCGAACCAACAGCCGGGCCATCGGCTATCCACTTCCCCAGGGTCTTTCCATCCTCGGCAGCGGTCTCGCTGATCCTCTGGTGGCGAACCCGACAAAACAGGGGTTGGCGATCTCTCGAAGTGTCCAGCGTGAGCGCGAAGAATAGTTCCGGGGGACGATAGACGGGCGCTGTGATCGGCCCCAGACCGACTACACCGCCCCTGCCGCCTCCAGCTCGGCCAGTTGCTCCGACGTCAGGCCGCCGAGGGTGCAGAGGATTTCGGCGTTGTGCTGGCCCAGGGTAGGCGGGATGCCGGCGTCCGATGGACGGCAGGCGGTGAGCTGAATGGGCGTGGCCAGCGAGCGGAAGGCGCCACCCAGGGTATCCCCGGTCTCTACGAACATGCCACGGGCTTCAAGTTGGGGACAGTCGGCCAGGTCGGCAATGCTTTGGGCGACGCCCATCGAGAAGCCGATCTCGGTGAGTTTGCCCGCGACCTCCCACTTGGGGCGTTGCGTCGTCCAGGTTTCGATGGCGGGGATCATGTCATCGAAGACGAAATCGGCATCGGGAAACTGTTGCAGGTAACGCTCGTCATGTTCGGGCAGGTCGGTGCGATCCACCAGTTGCCACAGTGCGGCCAGGCGCTGGGGGCTGCGGACGCCGGCCATCACCACGTAACCGTCGGCAGCGCGCAGGACCAGGCCCGGGTTGAGCGTGGCCTGCCGGGTGCGCCCAGGAGTTTGACCAGTGGCCTGGAAGGCGTTCATGTTGCTGATGACATGGGAGACCATACATTCGTACATCGCAACGTCGACGTGCTGGCCGTGGCCAGTCTGTCGGCGGGTTTCCAGAGCCAGCACGATGCCCAGAGCCGCCCAGACGCCGGGCACGGAATCGCCCATGTTGTCGCCGACCGCCTGAGGCGGGCCGCCGGGAGCGCCGGTGATATCCATCCAGCCCGACATGGCCTGGATGGCCAGGTTGTTGGCCGGCCAATCGGAGTAGGGGCCTCGGGCGCCGTCGCCGTATCCGGTAATCTCCGCGTAGATGAGGCGTGAATTGATTTCGCTCAACCGGTCGTAGCCCAGCCCCAGCCGCCGGAAGGCTCCGGGACCCCAGTTATCCAGCAGCACGTCGGAGTTGGCGACGAGACTCTCGAAGGCAGACTTGCAGGTAGGGTTTCGCAGGTCCAGCGTGACGCTCTTTTTGTTGCGGTTAACGCCGAGGAAACGGCTGCTGACCTGGCCCGGATTGGAGCCGCCATCGCCGTTTGCGGAGATGAAAGGGCCGCGACCACGGGCCAGGTCGCCGCTGCGGGGTCGCTCAATCTTGATTACGTCGGCGCCCATGTCGGCGAGAATCAGCGAGCAGAATGGGCCGGCCACGATGTGGGTGGCGTCGAGGACGCGGATACCCTGCAGGGGAAGGGGCAGGCCGGAGTTATTGTCGAAGTTGGTGGGCATGTCTGTAACCTCACGGGGATGGGATTTTGGAGACGTGGAAGCCTCGGGATTTTCACCCTCACCCCAACCCTCTCCCATCGAGGGAGAGGGAGTAATTTGTCTCTGCTGGGCTCCCCCGTGACTACCTCGCCGGGCGTCCCAGGCGCGGGCATTATGACACGTACTCGGCCAGGGAGCGCAGGGCGGCCCGGGAGCCGCGACGCATGGGCAGGAAGTGGCTGAAGCAGATGGTGTCGAAGTCCAGAGCGGCCATTTTACGCACCGACTCCCGGGCGGTATCCATGTCACTCGTGAAATATTTGGACGGCAGGGTAACTCGATCGCCGCGGCGCTGCAGCGCGTCGCCAACGATGAGGACGCCCTCGTTGGGGAAGTGCAGACTGATGCTGCCTGGCGTGTGGCCCGGCGTGTGGATGACGCGCGCGCCACCCAAAAGGGGCAAAGTGTCGCCTCCTTCAAGAGGTGAGACGGAGGGTATCGCCGGCGGGTGCAGGGCCCTGATCAACGGCCACAGCATGGCGCGCAGCCACCACTGTTGTACGGGGTTGGGGACGTTTCGGCCCGACTCCTGGCGGAGGTTGGGCACCTCAACGTGGTGGGCTTCCACCGGCGTGCCGGTGGCGCGCTGCAATCCGGCCATACCGCCGATGTGATCCAGGTGGTAGTGGGTGGAAATAAGTCGGGTCACAGAGGCCGGCTGGTGCCCGAGGCGCTCCAGAAATTTCAGCAGGCGCCGGCTGTGAATGCGCCATCCGCTATCAATCAGCGCAACGGATGGTCGGTCGCCGCCGTTAGGTTCCGGTTCGCCGGCGCGGGGGCTGGCCGGGGTGACGACAATGAAAACGCTCGTGGTGTACAGGGAGCGTTGGTGCAGTCCGGGGATAATCTCGCCGACTTCGACGCGAGGGCCGGGTATGCGTGGGTAGCGGAGCACGGCAACATCGCCACGCCGACGGCGTTAGCGGAGGTCGATGACGCGGCGGGCCTTGAACTGGGTGCGCTCGAATTCACCCTCCGGTTTCAATTCGACGGACACACCGACTCCCAGGGCGCGTCGCAGCGCAGCGGCGATATCATCCCGCAGAGCGTCCAGCCCCGTGGGCCCGACCTCGCCAGCGGACGCCCACACGGGGGCTGCCACCTCGGTTTGCACGGTCAGCCGGTCGAGATAGCCCCGTTCGCGTTCCACCACCAGACGGAACTCACCACCGAAGGCGTCCATGGCGCGCAGCACGTCTTCAATGCGCGAAGGAAAGACGTTCTGGCCGCGGATGATCAGCATGTCGTCAGCGCGCCCGTAGATTCCGGATGTCAGCGTAGGGTAGGTGCGACCGCATGGGCAGTCGACCATCTCCCAGCGGGCGATGTCACCCGACCAGTAGCGAATCATCGGCTGGGATTCACGCTCCAGATGGGTGTAGACGGGCACGCCCTCACCACCCATGGGCACCAAGTCGTGCGTATCCGGGTCGACCAATTGGGTGTAGACGATATCCTGCCACAGGTGCATACCGCGAGACAGGTGGCGGCAACCGCCGTTGGTCATCCAGGGCGTCATCTCGGCCATGCTGCCCTGGTCGACCACGTAGCATCCGAAGGCATCTTCGATGGCCTGGCGCGTGGCCGGCACGCTGGCGCCGGGCTCACCGCTGAAGAACATCAGCCGGAACGCAAAATCGGTGCGAGGGTTCACGCCCATTTCGCGGGCAGTTTCGGCCAGGTAGAGGGCATAGGACGGGGTGGCGTAAAGGACAGTGGGCCGTACCATCTGGGCCCATTCCACGGCGCGCTCGGTCTGGCCCGGAGCGCCGGCGCCGAAGGGAAAGCAGGCCGCGCCCAGGCGTTCCGCACCCACCAGCGCGCCCCAACTGCCAACGTAGAGGCTGAACACAGCGGCCACCATTACGGTGTCAGTGGGGCGAACGCCGGCGGCCCAGAGGATGCGAGCGTGCGCCTCACCGATGCGGTCCCAGTCGCCACGACTGATGCCGAAGACGGTGGGTCGACCGGTAGTGCCGGAGGTTCCGTGCAGTCGGTAGACCTGCTCCGGCGGTACGCAGAGGAAGCGGCCGAAGGGCGGATGGACTTCCTGTTCCTGGCGCACGTGGTCTTTGGTCAGGATGGGGAGCTGGGCAAATTCTTCCAAACTGCGGATGTTGGACGGGTCTAACGGGGAATCCTGCCAGAACTCCCGGTAGAATCCGCTATGCTGCCAGGCGTAGCGCAGCTGGCCGCTCAGACGCTCCAGGATGACGGCGTCCCGGTCGGCCGGCGGCATGGTTTCCAGCTGGGCGTTCCAGTGCTCGGCGCTGGAGTCTGGGACGTAGGCGGAGTCGTATTGCGGCGGCCAGGCTGGATGGGACATGAGATTTCGCCCTCGCCCTCACCCTCGCCCATCAAGGGAGAGGGGATCTGGCTCGCTGTCGTCCTCGCGGCCATTCGTTTTGGGAGATGAGGATTGGCGGGGCAGGTTGTGGTGGATGAAGTCCACCATTTCGGCGGTAAACGTGCCCACGGGAAACACGCCGTCCACTCCGATGTCGCGGAGGGGTTGGACATCGCCGTCGGGGATGGTGCCGCCGACCAGCAACATGACGTCGTCTCCCGCATGGTCCCGTAGGCCGTGACGTTGCAGGGCGTCGGTGAGCCGGGGGATGAGGCGCAAATGGGCCCCGGACAGGATGCTGATGCCCACCACGTCCACGTCCTCCTGGGCGGCGGCGGCGGCCACCTGGTCGGCGGTGACGCGCATCCCCAGGTACACGACCTCCATGCCAGCATCGCGCAGGGCACGGGCGATGACCTTGACGCCGCGGTCATGGCCGTCCAGACCCAGCTTGGCGAGCAGGACGCGGGGTGGATGGATGTTCTCCGGCGTCACGATACGGCCGGTTATTTCGAGATTATCCAGTCCCCGGACGGAGATTCGGCCAGCGTCAGGCCACGATATCTTGGCATATCCTTAAGCGTGAGAGCGGCGTTAACATCCCGATAGATGAGCTTCAGGTCATCACGACCCGTCTCGTCAACAATGGAGTTAAAAATCAGCAACGCTTCATCGAAGAAAGATATGCTTGCCCTTAATATGCCAGACGCATCAAGGGTGATTTCGCCGGTATTGGCCGCCTCCCGCATGGATTGTTCCAAACTGCGTGCCAGCGGCCTGGTAGACAGCACCGATTGACCAAGTTCCTTTTTTAGTTCGATGGTTGTCATAGTATCGTCTCAACGATTTATAGCAGGTATGTACAATGCCATAAGTACCATTGTTCCGTTCAGTTGGAACCGTCTGCGGAGTCCTCCGCCGGAATATCTCAGAATTTCACCATCTCTTACTATCAGGCTACCACTACCGGAGACAATCTGCAAAGCACCACCAAACTGCAGGACCGCCTCTTTCACGCTGAACAGCCCAATGCCTCGATGCTCCCCGGTTCCGGTTACACCAAATTGCGTTGCGTATTCAATAACCACAGCGTCATCGGCGCAGCGGAGCTTAATGCGGTTGTTTTCGTCTGCTTCAAGGGCTGTGCGAATGCCAATGCCGGTATCTACCACCGCAATGGACAGCGCAATGTAATCCTCATCTCGAATGATGCAGAGCGTGCCGAAGGCCGGCTGCTGGGCAATGCTGTGCTGAACAGCATTAGTAGCTAATTCGGAAAAACATTCCATAATCTGGTTGCGAACATTAGAAGGTCCGGCGTTCTCGTTAGCTAACTTCAGTTCGAATCTTGCCGTAGCATCGTCGGCTTCATGCTGATTCCGGTAAACGGCCCCTTCAACAGAATAACGAAAGTCGTGCGGATTGATGAGCGAACGACTTGGCGGACTGCCAATAATGAACAGTCTGTCATCCTTGAAATGAGCAGTTACTTCATACCATAGTAGGTTAAAGATGGCATCCGGTTTGAATTTTGGCACTGAACCTCTCATTTTAGGAGTGCTAAAACACACCCGGGTCGATGTATTCGCCCCACTCGTCGCGGAGGGCGTCCATGATTTCGCCCTCGGTGACGCCGGCGGCTACGGCGGGGATGATGGCGGGCAACAGGTTGGCATCGTCGCGGGCCGACTTGACGACTTGACGCAGCGTGTCGGCGGCCTCGGCCTCGCTGCGGGACCGGCGCACGTCATGCAGCCGGGCGATCTGGCGATCCTCCTCGGCCTGGTCAAACTCAAAGAGTTCCAGTGCGCCGGCGGAGGTGGCGTCTTCCCGGTATTCGTCGTTGACGCCGACGATGGTGTAGTCGCCGGACTCGACTCGCTGCTGGTAGCGGTAGGAAGCCTGAGCGATTTCGCTCTCGATGTAGCCGTTGGAGACAGCCTCCAACATTCCGTCCAGCATGCTGCCGTTGCCCATTGCGTCGATGCGTTCGATGTAGGCGTTAGCCGCTTCTTCCAGCTGGTTGGTCAGGGTTTCCAGGAATGGGGAGCCGCCCAGGGGGTCGGGCGTGGCGGCGACACCGCTCTCGTTGGCCAGGATCATCTGGGTGGCCAGGGAGATCCGCATGGCCTCCTCGCTCGGGATATCATAGGCCTCGTCGTAGCCGCTGACGTGCAGCGACTGGGTTCCGCCCAGGACCGCGGCCAGCGCCTGCAATCCGCCGCGCAAGATGTTATTCAGCGGGTCCTGCCGCACTAGCGTGGAGCCCAGGGTCTGGGTGTGGAAGCGCATTCGCATCGACTCGGGGCGCGTTGCGCCGTAGCGGTCGCGCATGACGCGGGCCCACATGCGTCGCGCGGCGCGGAACTTGGCGATCTCCTCGAAGAAGTCGTTATGCACGCCAAAGAAGTGGGACAGGCGGGAGGCGAAGGCGTCTACGGGCAGGCCGCGTCGCATGGCGGATTCCACGTAGGCCATGCCCTGGGCGACGGTGAAGGCCAGTTCCTGCACGGCGTCGGAGCCGGCCTCGCGGGTGTGGTAACCGCTGATGGAGATTGTGTACCAGTTGGGGACGTGCTGTGTGCAGAACTCCACCACGTCGGTGGTGAGCTTGAGAGCAGGGCCGGGCGGCAGCGCAAAGGTCTTCTGGCCGTGAAACTCCTTGAGAGAATCGTTCTGGACGGTGCCGCGCAGGGACGGCCAGGGGGCGCCGCGGGTTTCGGCCACGTGCAGGAACATGCCCAGCAGCACGATGGCCGGATGGTTGATGGTCAACGAGACGCTGGCCTGTTCCAGGGGGATGCCGTCGAAGAGCTCGCCCATGTCGGCGGCGGTGTCGATGGCCACGCCCAGGCGGCCCACTTCGCCCTCCGCCAGCTCGTGGTCCGAATCGTAGCCGGTGAGGGTCGGGTGATCGAAGTCGGTGCTGAGACCGGTCTGGCCGTGATCCAGCAGGAACCGGTAGCGCTCGTTGGTAGCGCGGGCCGTGCCGAAGCCGGCAATCTGCCGTCGGGTCCAGAGCCGTCCCCGGTACATGTTCGGGTAGGCGCCACGGGTAAAGGGGAATTCCCCCGGAGCGCCCAGGTCGGTGTCCGGGGTGAACCCGCCAGCGGCGAGTTGCTCCGGGGTGTAGAGGGGGGCGATGGGTAGGCCGGAGAGGGTGTGGGGGTTGTTGCGCGCGTCGGTCATTGTTTCACCCTATATGTGGTATGCGACCCTGCAATTCTGCCGGTGAGAGTATTGGAATGGTGAACACCGACGACATTGCCAACAAGTCGGCGTCGCCAGTCACAATAGCATCCGCCGACGCGACGACCGCCAATTCCAAGAATGGGCGATCGTTAGGGTCTCTGCAATGCGGGACATCAATCCCACCCGGAATGGTGATTATTACACACCAAGGCAAGTAATCAGCCAGCAAATCGTCCCGGTCAACCACGTCCAACCCGAACTTAGGATATGAAAGTACTCTCAATAATTCCGCTGTGGTTTCCTGGCTGACCAGCGGCGTTATCTCTCCAGATCGCCACAGTGATCGTATCCAGGACAGTAAATCTGCATTGAACACCAACGCAGAAACCAGCACGTTGGTATCTATAACCAAGTTCACTGGCGGGCTTCGCTACTCCGCGCCCACGCCACAGCGTCCGTAACATCGGACTCGATTATGCCACGCGCCGCGAGCTTAGCACGCACCGCATCAGCCTTGTTCGGTATAACTGGAGTCAACACTATACGGCCATCTTCGTTGACTACGTCAAAAACTTGTACGTCCGGGAAATCGCAGACCACGGTATCCGGCAAGGTGATCCGATTGTCGGCGGTCAATCTGGCAAACATGGCGGGCCTCCTCGGTACAGGATACCACCCCCAGCCGTCCCAAATCGGCACCGGGGTCGAAACCAGAGGCGGCCAAATGCTCCGGGGTGTAGAGGAGAGCGACGGGCAGGCCGGAGAGGGAGCGGGGGGATTCGTTGCTGCTGGCCATAGATATGCCCCGTCAGAGAAATTGCCAGTAACTGTTCACGTTTGAGGGGACGAAAGCGGTTTGCAGTGGAGATTCCGTACTTGGTTACCCCTCCATAAGAGTCCGAATAGCCGACAGATCCCCGCAAGTCTGAACAGTTACAATTGCCAAGTATTGTAACCGCAAATGGCAGATTTGAGGTACACTAAAAGTAGGATGACCAATGTCATAGGCTATTGGCGGAGGCGGGTTACCCAGTTACCGAATCCGATCCTGCTGGGAAGGGCATTTCTAATGCCTTTTGTTTATGTTGTCGGCGGTTCGGCCATTCTGCTCGGAATCGCCGGAGCAGCGATTGGCCTCAACCCTGTTGAAGTGTCGGTCGATTTCTTGGCAAAAACCGGAGCTGTCCTCATCCCAATGGTCTTGAAGCTGTTGGTAATCTGGCTGGTGTACACTGCCGTTTACATGGTAGCGATATTGCGCTACGAACTAGCCGTCGCAATTCCTGTCTCGTGTGCATTAGAATTCGTTTTTAAAGTCGCCGCTCCCATGCGGCACTGGGATTTGCACCCAACCCGCATAGTAATGCCAGTGCATTCGCCAGCGCATCAAACATCCCGTTCGGTTTGCAAGCTGAGGATTCACGGTTGGGAGGCAGGATTACCCCCTCAGCAAGAATAGACTACACCAGAACAAACTATCACTTGCCTTGCTTATCTAAGGAGGTACTCAATGATAAGCATCTTTCAAAACATCGCTCCTGTTCTGGCTCTGGTGCTGATCCTCTCTGGCGCTGTTGTGGGTGCCGACAATGGTAATGTCTGGCAGGCTCCCGCTTTTATCAGAGACATCGCCTATTTCGTGGTGGCACTGACCATTGCGGTCGGCGCAGTCTGCGGCGGGATAGCGATAGCCGCATCGCGAAGGTGACGCCTTACCCAAGGCAGTCGCAGCCAAACTAGACGGCCGCTCATTGCGAGCGGCCGTCGAATTTTCAATTGCGACCATCTTTCAGATGTGCCGCGAATTACGGCTCACGTTCAATGATGGCAATTTCATCAGGCAGTCCATCTAGCCACGCGCGAATTTTGGCCCCGTCCTCTGCGCCAACCCCACGCCTTTGCAAATAGTCCGCCAGAGCATCTTCAAGGACGACCTTTTCGACTGGCGTTACAACGTGTGGCGGAAGCATATCGGCGCAGATTGCGTTGACCTCCATACTGTGAGTAAAACCATACACTGCGTCCTCGCTGTCAACGGGCGGCCAGAAATAGTCGTACTTGATTATATCGACCAGTACACAGGTAATGTCTCGTTGTGTCATCTTTATACTCCCTCAGTCAGGTTAGCCGCCAGCGGTTGCCGTCACGGACGATGACACTATCGCGCCGTAGTTGAACCTGAGCGTTACGCACTTGGTGTTTCCACCGACGGCCAAAAGACACCCCATTGATGACACGGTGAACGCCGTCGTCGCACATATCGGGGAACAATCCTTGCACCAACGGATTAATATCGCGAGTGCTCAAAGGACCGTGCTGCCGCAAAATATATCGCACGGCGCGGCCAAATATTGCGGTTGTTGATTCCCCCGGTATGGTTCGCAAGAGTTTCAGCCGCTCATCCATATCGTCCAGAATAGCGTCTATCTCCGCTCTTACGGTATCGGGCACGGAATGGGTGGCGGTTCCTTGTCGCTGTCTAGCATCTTTGGCCTTATCGTCCAATTCAGCTAAGGCATACGGGGGGTACAATGCTGCCCAGATTACCGTATTCCTCCAAATCGTCCGCGATTTCGCTAACTGCCTTCGGGTCAGTGATTGCGATGCCCAATTCGTAGTTGCGAATAAGGCCCCCATGCGTAAGGTTAGCGGACGTTACGATGGCGGTATGCCCGTCCGCAACATAGGCTTTGGCGTGCAGGCCGGGCAGGTGACGGATCGTCGCTCCCGGAACCTGTTGGCATAGCCAAGCCAATGCGCCGCTGTCCACCGACCCGGCAATCAGGCTGTCAGCGTGCAAGTTGGTTAGCACGTCAAGCCGCACCGACCTACGCCGAGAGCGTAGTTTCCCATTCAATCGTTCAACGGGGTATCGGGTGATATACGGAGCAGCGATAATCCCCGTCTCTTGAATTGAGGCGGCAAATTCGTCGAAAGTAGCGAGCCACGGTGATTTGATTGACTGAATAATTGCTAACCTTCCACTATGGCGATGATGGTGTTGTTATCAGGGGCCATGTTTCTGAACCATTCAAGGATGGCTTGGCGTTCGTCGTCACTGGCGAGTCCATCATCAACATCATCCTCGAAAATATCCTCTAGAATTTCGGCGCTGATGGGGTTTATTATCAGTGGGTCGAGATTGCCCGCGCAGTACATTCGCACGAAGTCGCTGTTCAGGAAGTTTCTGACGGCTCCTTCCGGCACAGCGTGTTCGATGTAGGTATAGGTGGCGATTCCAAGGATCATAAACGGGCCTCCCAATGGAAATTTTGATTCCGCAGATCGGAATTACCGTACATTAGAGCTAATTTGTCGCCCCGTCAAGCTGATTGCCGTCGGGATTTGGAAGTATCGTCAAGCGATTCCCGGGGCCTTTTCAAAGTCCCCCAACCTCCGCTCATGGTGAGCTTGTCGAACCATCGGCGACAGTCCTTCGACAGGCTCAGGACGAGCGGGTGGTTAATTCCACGACTTTGAAAAGGCCCTGAAGCAATCCCTGGTCGGCTGGAATATCTCTCGTGCTTGGACGTATTGCGCTTCAAGAACTATGCCAGCCTCTTTCAGTCTGACTCCGCAGCCCCCTGCCCAATCGTGCTTTCGAGCCGGGCCTCCGTGGTAATACCAATCTCCTCGTACAGCAATTGCGCCAAACCCGGCGGAATCGGTTCCTGACCGGCTAGTATCGCGTCAAGGCTGGCATCGCTGCCGGCCGGGGGGGCAGTTGCTCGCGGGTCACCATTTGCTGATCCAGCATAAACCCAATCATCGAGACCGGGTCAGGCTCACCCATTGGATAATGCTCATCTTCGTAGATTTCCACCAAAGTGGTTATCCGGTCGAGCTCTTCGTCTTCCGGACTATAGGGTTCGGAATCCAAGAGCTCGGAAATACGCGCCAAGGCGGCGTCATATTCCGCTTCCGTGCGGACCTGAGTAATTTCTGCCATGGCTATACCTACTCGGCGTTGATACGATTGTATTCGCTGTGCGTGCCGATAAACCTGATATAGACCCGACGGCGATGGTAGAGGACATGAACCACCAGCCGATAGGCGTTGCGCTTGATGTTGAACACGACCCGGTTTCCGGCGATGATGCTGGCGCTGGAGTATCTCGCCCTTACCTCGTTAGGTATCGCCCAATCCGACCTCTCGGCAGCCTCATACCAGACCCGCAACAGCGGTCGCGCGTCAGGATGCCGTTCCCAGAACTCCCGCAGCGTCCTTTTGGCAATAACCCTCACGATAGTGTCTGCCGCCCGCAATTGTAGCATCGCCGCTACAAGACGAGATTACACGATCAAAAATCCGGTCCATCCTGTTCATCCATGCAAACTAAGACCGCGCCAGCGCCGGGATGATGTGCTGGCCGAAGGCGATATGATAGGTTGCATGACGTGCGTGACTAGTTTCGCGGCCAGGGTGATGGGCACCTTCAGCGACTACTTTAGAGCTGCCGATGCGATGTCGGCAAGCTGCTGGCGTCACTTTCGGGAATGCTATGCTACACTGCCGGCATCCCAATTCAGGGGAAAGGGACATGGCAGCAATCCACCAACCTACTCCAGCGGCCCCCGTATCTCTGCCGGCAGTGGCGCCGTACTCAGCAGCGCTGAATGGGGAGTATGAAGTCGTGCTTATGAAGACCGCTGATGGATACGCCGTTTTTTGCCCTGCTCTGTCGGGGTGCATATCCCAGGGGAACACTGAAGCCGAGGCACTGGATAACATCGTCGAATGTATTTTGTTATGGTTGGAAGTGGATATAAAACAGATGGAAGTCCGTAAAGCCGAAATGCTGGCCGATGGCGAACGATACGGCTTTCGAACAACGATCGCCAAGGTACGTTTGCCCGAATCCGAATTGGCGCCAACCCCGGATTAACCGACGCCCGATGGCTCCGCTGATCCCCGGGATCACTTACCGTGAGGCGCAAACGATTATAGAGCTATTGGGGTGGGCATTTGATTCTCAACGCGGCTCTCACGTTG
The DNA here is from genome assembly GCA_965220105.1 of Dehalococcoidia bacterium. GTDB lineage: Bacteria > Chloroflexota > Dehalococcoidia > Lucifugimonadales > UBA3495 > Bin87. Next base: position 3,647,790 of record OZ244811.1, read on the forward strand.
CTTTCACACATCCCAAAAGGCCCGGCGAGAAAATAACCATCACGAACCACCTCGGCGACATCAACCCGGCGACGATGGGCAGTGTGGTAGAGCAGATGGGTCTATCGCGGGCCGATTTTCTACGACTGCGAGGTCAGGGTCGGCGTCGCTACGCCCGCAATTTACGAGCCCGGCTCGGATTGTGAGACGGTCGCCCCTCACGCCCCCACGCCGGCGGCCGCCAGCGCCGGGATGATGTGCTGTCCGAAGGCGTCTACCTCGGCCTGGGGCGGGGCGAAGGTCAGGCAGGGCATGAGGTATAGCTGGTTGATGCCGTGCTGGGCCATCTCGGTGATGCGCTGGGTACAGTGCTCGGGGGTGCCGATCAGGCCCAGGGCGTCGCACAACTGCGTGTTCACGTCGTCGCTGACGAACTGGGTCAGGTCGATGGCCTCGTCCCAGTTGGGGGCGTGGCCAAGGTCGGGGTAAACGTCGCGGACCGCCTGTGGAATCTCGTAATCGGGGATGTCCAGGTCGGAATAGGGCAGCCAGTTGGGACCGCCCCACAGCAGGCCCCAGTGCACGACGACCGGACGGGCCAGGTGCCGGGCTTCGTCGTTGGAGTCGGCGACGCAGGTGCGGACGGCGAATACGATATCGAGGTCGTCCAAGGTGCGACCGCTACGCTTTGCGCCGATTTCAAGGTGCTCCAGAGCCTTGCCGACGATGCCGGGCGTGTAGCCCACCAGCACCAGCGCGCCGTCGGCCACCTCGCCAGCCAGTTCGAGGGAACGCGGGCCGGACGCCGCCATGAGCACCGGCACACCGGCGCCGTCATCGCTGCCGGCGAAATCCAGCCGATTGGAAAAGCCGTCGAAGTCCACGGACTCGCCGGCCAGGAGCGCCTTGACCTCCATGATGCAGCGACGCATCTGGCGCAGCGTGGCGGGACGGCGTCCGATGGTGCTGGCCGAGGTGTAGCCGGTGCCAATGATGAATTTGGTGCGGCCCGGAGCTATCTCGGCGACGGTCTGAGCAGCGCCGGCCAAGACTGACGATATGCGCCCGAAGGGGTTGGTTACCGCCGGGAACAACTTCAGCGTGTTGGTGGCGCCGGCGGCCAGCCCCATGGTGACGAAGGTATCCCGGCAGATCATCTGGCTGTCCAGGATGCCGGCGCCGTCGAAGCCAGCCGCTTCGACCTGCTGGATGAAGCTCAGCAAATCGGGCATGGGCGAAGTCCCGGGGACGCGCATGGAAATTTTGATCCCGTCAACCATGAGAATTCCTCCCTGGGGTCAGGCGTTTGCCGCCGACCGGCAGCAGTATAGCAGCGGCGGTGGTGATGACATGCGGAAGCCCGGCAATCGGGGTGCCGGGCCGCTGACTGAGCAACCACAACGCATCGCTTCCCGACTGGCAGCCGGGGGCGCGATCCGGGTGTCCGCTCCCGTCGTTGGTGGAGCGAGGGACGCCTGGGATCTGGGAATCAGCCGCCGGCTACGGCGGGAACGATGCTGATTTCGTCACCCGACTTGATGGCCGTGCTGAGGCCGTGGTCAAAGCGGATGTCTTCCCCGTTGACATAGATATTCACGAAGTAGCGCAGCTCGCCCTCTTCGTCCAGCAACCGCTCCTTGAAACCGGGGTAGTCGGACTCCAGCTGGTTAATCATCTGGGAGAGGTCGGCCACGTCCAGCTCGACCTTGTTGGCCCCGCCGGTCATGCGCCGCAGGGGTGTGGGAATGCGAACCATTACGCCCATCGGGGAAATTCCTCCTGTTGTTCCATCTACACCGGTGTCGGGTGATAGTATCGGCCCGGCTCGCCGGAATCAACCTTCGATTACATCGCCGGCGATGGGGTCCACCCGGACGCCGGTCGAGCCGACCCAATCGAGACCGCGTTGTATGTCGTCGTCGCTGCCGTCGATTTCCAGGACGACCCAGCCAACATCAGCGCGCACGTCGGCGCGGCGAATGTTGGTGATCACGTCGAAATCCTTGCCCAGTCGATAGATAATCGGCTCGCGTACCAGGTCGCCGTTGAAGGTAAATCGCACGCGTTGACGGGGCATGTATCGCCTCAGGTTGACCGTTGCGTCGCCAAACCATTGATGCCGGAATGGCTAGGCTTGCGCCGCGACCCGATTTTCCAGGGCTGCTTCAAACGACCCCATCATTGGTTTGATATAGAGGGGGTTGACCACCTCTTCCACTGCCTCCTGGGTCTTGAGACCATTGCCCGTCACGTAGGCGACGGTAAGTTCGTCGGGGCCGATGGCGCCCGATTCGGCCAGGTATTTCAGGGCGGAGATGGTCACGCCGCCGGCGGTTTCTGTGAAGATGCCTTCAGTTTGCGCCAGGAGTTTGATGCCTTCCACCACCCGGTTTTCGGGCACGGCGTAACCGCTGCCGTCCGACTCCCGTATTACGCGCAGGGCGTAGATGCCGTCGGCGGGGTTGCCGATGGCCAGCGACTTGGCGATGCTGTCGGGTCGGACGGGGCGAATCTGGTTCTGGTGGTTCTCCCAGGCGGTTACGATGGGGCAGCAACCGGCGGCCTGGGCCATGTGCATCCGCGTGGTGACGGCGGGGTGGTGTACGGTATTCTGGTCTGCGCCGAAGGGCATGGGCAGCACGCCGTCCAGCAAGCCCAGGCAGGCCAGTTCGTTGAATCCCTTCCAGATCTTGGTGAACATGGCGCCGGAGGCTGACGGCACCACCACGTGGTCGGGGACGCGCCACCCCAGCTGTTCGGCGACCTCGTAGCCCAGGGTCTTGCTGCCCTCGGCGTAGTAGGGCCGCATGTTGATGTTGACGAAGGCCCAGGGGTAGTTGTCGCTGACCTCGCTGCAAAGGCGGTTCACCTCGTCGTAGGTGCCTTCCACGGCGACGAGGGTGGGGTTGTACACGGCAGCGCCGATGACCTTGCCGCGCTCCAGGTCGGCGGGAATGAACACCACGGCGTCGATACCGGCGCGGGCGGCGTGGGCGGCCACGCTGCAGGCCAGGTTGCCGGTGCTGGCGCAGGCCAGGGTGTCGTAGCCGAATTCCACAGCTTTGGTAGCCGCAACGGAAACCACCCGGTCCTTGAACGAAAAGGATGGGTTGACGCTATCGTTCTTGATGTAGAGGTTGTTGAGGCCCAGCCGCTTGCCCAGATTTCTGGCCTTCATCAGCGGAGTGTAGCCGGACATTATGTCTACCGGATCATCAGCGGAGGCGGGCAGCAAGTCCTGGTAGCGCCAGATGCTGATCGGGCCGTCGCTGATGCGCTGGTGGGAGATAACCTCGGAGATGGTCACGTAGTCGTAAATGACCTCCAGAGGGCCGAAGCAAAAATCGCAGACGTTGAGCGGCTCGCTCGGGTATTCCCGGCCGCACTCCCGGCAGATCAATCCTTTGACAAACGCCACGGGGCAATACCTCCGTCGTTGGGGCGACGCCGCCGTGGCATCACCCGTCCAAATAGTTCTGGGTTCCGTGTATAGGCGGGCTGAAAGGGTCCCCAATACGGGCGGCACTGCCGGGTTTCACCGTAAATTGGGGCGGCGCCGATTTCGATCCTGTTCATTGGCAGTTGCAACTACACATTCTGCCAGAGAGCGGCGATACTGGCAACCGGGGCGGTTGCTCATGCGTACCCACTGTGTCATTGCGAGCGTAGCGTGGCAATCTCGTCGTCGCAGCAACGGCGGTTCGCCGACGTGTGTTCAACCCCATCGAGATTGCCACGTCCCTCAGCGAACTCGGGATGAGCGGGTGCTCCTCGCGATGACAGATTAAAGTGGGTACGCGTGAGGGGCGGCGACGCAGCGCGGGCGACGACGCTCACGGCGGCGGTGGTACAATAATCAATAACGAGCCAAGTCGTAGTCGGCGCTTCTGCGAAGTCGCACGAATGGTCGACTAGCCAGCCAACGACGTGGAGAGGTGGCCGAGTGGTTGAAGGCGCCGGTCTCGAAAACCGGTATACCCCTCTGGGGTATCGCGGGTTCGAATCCCGCCCTCTCCGCCATCCGTTCTAATACGGGAGATTTGAGTAGGAATTGAGAGCCGTGAGATTGGCTCTCCGCCCATTGCCCGGCCCAACGCGCGGTTTTCGGCGTAATCCTGCCAGATCGAACGTGATCGGATGGAAACAGATTGCACCGGATTTACGATCAGATGAGGCCGCTTCACATCTGACAGAAACCAATGAAACCAGTCGGCTGCGGCGGGCTAACCCTCTTCCCACCGCTGGGACAAACCGCGAACCGATATGCTAACCTGCAGCGATGAAACCGAGCGCGAAGCCTTCCGGGTCGCCATTGAGCGAGCCCGAGACAACGGCCTTTCCCTAGACGATATGGCCAGCATGATCACCGCCGCCGCAAACAACGGACACAACGACAGATCCGTCCATCCCACGGAACTGGACGACGTCGTCTACGAGCCCGGAAACCTCCCCGAAGGCCTGATCGACCTGCCCAGCGCAAGTAAGAAGTACGGAATTAAGGTGGGCACGCTGAGGTATTGGGTTCACGTAGGGAAATTACCCCGTAAGGGGCGTCTCCGCGCACCTGCGGCCGGCGGGGGCTATATCGTGACTGAGGACGCCATGATCCCATATTGTCGGGACAACCCACGAAAACGGGGCCCAAAAGTTTCCTAACGCCTTGACAATTTCCCAACGTCTGGCTTAATCTACCTCCAGCAAAACGCTGGAGGTTTTTTATGAACTGTGCCACATGCGGCGGGAAGATCAGCGACATCGCCGACGCCGTCGAAGTCCAGGACGAGGGCGGCGCGAACCGGTTCGTCCACGTCGAGTGCTCCGACGACCCCGCCAATCTAACTCCCAAACATTTTCAGACGTGGGCGGCATGGACGTTCCGTGCCTTGACCCATGAAGCCTATGGGCAGCGCTGGGACTGGTGGATGCGCTGGACGAGACTGCTCCCGCCATTGCCGATGCCTACCGGGCCAGACAGGTCCGTATCGCGAAGTGGGGCACCCCGTCCGCGGCTTTGGACATTACCGAGCCGCTGCTTCGGGAGGCTGTGGACCACGCACTGGACGGCGGCATGGGCGCTGAGGACATCATTCAGATCGTCTACCTGCGCCTGGGGCAATGGATGGAGGAGCACGATCACGCCACCCCCTGGTTTCTCGCCAAGAGCGTCGACGCCCTCCGGCGTCGGATCGGGACGACGCCGGACCATCTGGATGTGCTCCAGGATTGAACGCCGCAATGAACAACGCCGTCGTCGGGCTGCACTCCCGACGACGACGCAAAGCTATGAAGCAAAAGGAGTCTAGCACATGACCACGAAGAACCACGCATCCACCGACGTCGAACACGAAGACGAGCTCATCGTCCAGAAGCTGCTGTCGGAAATGGTCCAGGACGAGCGCTGGGAACTCACCGACCTGGGCCGGCAGCGCCTGCGGTCGGACAACGGGAACCCCCACCAACACCGGCTGGTCATCCGGCCGTTCGGCAAGCAGGGCGAGCCCGACGACTGCCTGGAACCCATGCACATGCGCAGCGACGGTACAGCCGTCTGGCGCTGCGAGTGCGGCTACCGCATCTGCCGCGAGTGTTTCAAGGTCCATTCCCGCCACTACGCGATCTCGGTTGTAGACGGGCGGTAACACAATCAACAGCGCCGCCGGCGGGAGGGCAATCCCACGGCGGCGCAACGCTAAATAAGCAACAGGAGTCTATCACAATGACCACACTCAACGAACGGCAATTCATTCACGAGTGCCCGGACTGCGACTACCGTGAATACGTGGGCGACCACTGTGCCCGTTGCCCCCTGTGCAGGTTCCGGATCGCCCTGGCGCAGGCCTGGAACGAGCTCCACAACTCCGAGCCGTACCGAGTCTTCGAAAAGCGAACCTTCCACGAGTTCCAGGACGACCTCAACGAGATGACCGCCTCGGGCTGGACCGCCACGCACATCCGCATCGGGCATTCCGAGGACCGGGACGACGGTGGGCCGGTCTACATCGCCGTCTTCCGCCGGGACGAATACGACCGGGACCGCCACCAGCGGGCGGTGGCCGCGGAGAAAAAGGCCGGCGCAGCTCACCACGAAAAGGCCGGGGAGATCCAGGCTGAAGTGCAGGCCTTGCGCGCCGCCAGGAATGGGGAGGCGACGCCATGAGGCTCGTCACTCACGATGGGCATTGCGGCTGGTGTGGAGAGCCCTGCGATCGCTTGCCCAGTGGCAACGGCCAGCCACGGCTCTACTGCAGCCGCCTGCACCAAGAGTGGGCCAACGCGGTGGCGATGGGCAAGTACCCGCTGGTGGACTGCCCACGCTGCGGTCGCCACGACCTGCGCATCGCAGCGCCCGACTGGGCCATCTGCCAGACCTGCGGGTACCAGACGGACCGTCCTAACCTGGAACCGGGCCTGGTCGCGCCCAGGAACATGTTCGGCAACAACGCCGACATCAAGGAGCGCCTGGCCAGAGCGGGGGGCGTCGCATGATGGCATCCGACCCAACAGGCCGCGACGCCGCTCAGGAGGTCGCGGACGGGCTACTGCGGAACGGGTACCCCGTGGTCTCCAATACCGAGGGGTATTGGGCCACCACGACGGCCATCTGCCACGGCGGCGACAACGTGGACGGTCTGTGGTTCAGGAACGACGGAAAGGGCGGCCTCATTGCCAAATGCTGGAGCGGCCAGCCCGCATGCGAGACCAGGACCGCGGCTCCAGGGCTAAGGGCCGCGGCCGGAATCTCGGAGCAACGCAGAGCCGCACCCAAAATCGAATGGTACGAACAGTGCGTCTATCGCCATCCGGAGGGCTACACGTCTCGCCGAGCCATGCGTTACGACTGGCCCGGCGGAGCCCCCTGCCCGGTGGAGCGTCGGCGGGGTGGCAAAGCTTACCGATGCGACGAGGTCGAATCCCACAAGCACATCCAGCACCGGGCAATTAACGACGGGCCCATGCCGCCCGGTGATCGTTATTCCGGTTACCTCCTGCATGTCTGGGAGCCTCTGAGGACCTCCCATGACCCTTCGGTCGTCGTCATCACCGAGGGAGAGAAGGATGCGGCCGCGATCAGGGATGACGACTGCGTCGCCGCCTCATACCTGGGTGGGAGCGGAAAGGCCGCCGACGCCGACTACCGCGATGTGGCCGGCAAGACCGTGGTGGTGTGGGGCGATGACGACGCCAAGGGCCGCACAGCCAATGCCTGGGTTATCCGGAGATCCTGGGAGGCCGGCGCAGCCCACATCTACCTGGTGCCCGAGCCGGGCGGAGAGACGAGCGACGGAGCCGCCGACGTACCCGCCGGCGCACGAGCCGACGTGGTAATTGCCGCCCTGGACGGTCCAGACCTGGCCACATCCGAACCACCGGTTCCCCAGCCCGAACCAAAAGATGCGCAGGGCCCGGGCCGCCCTCAGCAGTACCACGAAGACGAATACATCGTACATCGCCGCAACACTCGACCTCAGCATTGGTGGGAAGAGTTGGCCGAGCGCAACGTGCCGACGCATCTGCGTCCCGATTGGGGCGGCAAGGCGTCTTACCAGGATTGCCTTCGGGTGCTGGAGTACCAGGGCGACCATATTCTGCGGGTCGGGCGCGAGGTTTACATGGCCGAGTCGAGCACTGGCCTCTGGCAACTGATACAGAACGGGTCCAGCGGCCTGGACATGTTGCCGCTGATCCGCCAAGCCAGGCGCGGGGTGGTAGATGACGTGAAGCGCGTCCTGACCGACTTGTCCTATGACGGTGGTGAATACGAAGACGCGCTGCGCACCATGATGGCGGCCTTCAACAACGGTCGCCGCCACGCCGACAATGTGGCCAAGGACGTGGCAAGCCATGCCGCCGCCTACCGCGAGGAGTTTGCCAACGTCCTCACCACCAATCCGGTCCGCTTTGACGACGTGCAGTCCGCCGGAGCCTTGCCACTGGTCGGCGGAGCGGCCGCAGCAGGTTACGAATGGGCCACGGGTCGGATCCTCACGGCAGCCGAAATGCGACGCACGTTGATCCGGTCGCGCGACTGGCACATCGATCCGCCCGACTTCGGCCTGCTGGACAATCCCAACGAGACCGCCAGGGAGGTTGAGCAGATGGTTCATGAACGTTTCATGCCGTGGCTGGAAAGGACGGCCGTGTTAATGCTGGGGCCCAACAAGACCCTGGACGCGGTGCGTGTCCCGCTGGCCAATTCCGGCAAGTCGTCATTCGTCGAGGCCCTGTCCAAAGCCTTTCCCGGCGCCATATCGTACACGTCGAGTTCCAAAGACCTGGCCGGCGAGAAGGGAGACAATTTCAACAAGACCAGCAAGTACCTGACCATGTCCCTGGTGTACATCTCCGACGAGTGCGACAAGCCCCTCCAGCCGTACTACGACAGCACGCTGACCGGCCTCCAGGGCGACCGTTTGGAGGTTGAACTGAAGGGGTTGGACTCCAAGCCGATACGCCGGATCGGGAACCTGGTCCTGGTGGGCAATGACTGGCCCGACTGGAACACCGACGCCCCGGGCATGGACGCGCGTATCGTCTGGGCCTACAACCGACCCGACGTGACGACCCCCTACACCAAAGACCACCACGACCTGCTGGTGTCCGAAGACGGCGTCGCCTGGATCCGCGCCGCCGTCCTGCAGACCGCTACCGATTACCTCAGGGCCGCCAACGGCAGCGTGTCCCAGGCCCAGGAGGCCTCCTGCAACAGCGCCGTCGTGCGCCGGAGCGTCGCGGAATGCCGGCACGCGGGTTCAGACCCCGATATGCACGCCCTTCGGGAGGTGGCGGTGTATACCGGGCAAGACAGCGACTTCACCCTGGCCAAGTCGCTGATGGACGCCGCCGGAGTGGATGCCAGCAAATATCAGGGCGTCAAGCAAAAACGATTGCTCCGGCGGGCGTTCAAGGACGCCCGGGAAGGCAGGCGCAACACGGGAACAGGTTTGCTCGGGGTGAAAATGGCCGTTGAAGCGAACCCGGAACCGCCGCCGGGTGTAGGTGTGTAGGTTTAACCCCCAGAAATGACAACGGGAAAAAAAGAATTATTTATTCGGGGATATTTTATTTTTCTTTTTTTGTTGGCGCCCGGGCCGGTTAAACCTACACACCTACACCCGGACGCGGACGCCCACGCAGAAATCATGCCAAATCAAGGAGCTCGAGCCATGATCTATCTCTTCGTAAGACCGAGGCAGGGCCGGCGTGGGCCCTTGGCGTTCGGCTACCCACACCATTGGCCCGAACTGCGCAGGTTGATCTGCAACCCCTTGCAACAACCGGCCACGCCCGCGGAGGTTGAGCCGTGAACGTTCTGGACGTTTATTGCACCGCCTGTTTGGCCTCACCGCCGGAACCCTGCACGACCATGAGCGGGGGCAAACGATTGCCACATGCTCCCCGGGTGCAGCTCGCATCCCATCCCCAAATATGCGGAAGCTGCGGCGCCGAATACGGCGAACCCTGTAGAAAAGTGTCTGGCGCATTTTCGATGTACCCGCACCGAGCCAGGCTGAGGGTCCGGACCGAAACAGTGAGGAACTGACATGGACAAAGTCAACTACATCGTGATGGTGGACGGCGGCCTGGTGAACTACCGGTTCGTCCTGCCCGACGGCGAGGTCCACGAGTGCGGCGACCTGGAGCGGGCCATCGAGTTCGCGAAGGCCAACGAAGTCTACGAGGTCGGCGTGGTGTTCCCCGACGGCGACGTTCGCTCGATACCGCTCTTCGTTCGCGGCGTTTTCGAACCGGGACACCAAAACACGCCGCACACGAAGCGAGACTAACGGGCGATGCCAATCAGCAGAGAAATGGTCAAACGCTACCCCGCCGACTGGAGGCTACGCCGCCGGTTCATCATCGAGTACCGGGCCCAGAACCGGTGCGAGTGGTGCGGCGCCCGCAACGACGAACCGCATCCGGATACGGGCAACCATGTGGCGCTCACGCTGGCCCACGTGTGGGACAAGCGCCCGGAACAGGCTTCGCTGCTCAACCTCGCCGCTTTGTGCCAACGTTGCCACAACCGGTGGGACGCGGATGACCGGCGCCGGACCAGAATCCGGCGACGATTGGCTAGGCTGTTGCGGCAGGGACAGTTGCCCCTGCCCTGGCCACCCGCCGTGTCGCTGGCCATGGAACTCTACCAGGCGCTCATCGAGGCCGGAGAGCTGAAGCCGCCGGAGTTTCAACTGGCGATACCGCGGTCCGCCTACGAGTACGTGGCGTGAACGAAAACAGGAGACATCGATGACTGACCCGAACGACGCGAACGACGCCATCACCAACCTGGAGCAGGAACTCCGCGACCTCGGTTGGCGACCGGTGGAGATGGTGGAGCCCAACACCGGCGTTCCGTTCACCAGGTGGTTCCCGCCGGCGAAACCGGACCGGCAGTTGCCGGACCGGGAGTTCATCGCCGACCACATGGACTTCCCGCCGAACTTCGAGAACGGCCCACACCCGCTGGGTGAGGACTACTGAATGACGACGAAAAACCGCTGCACCCCACCATGTGGGCCAGACCGCTGCACCAGGTGGAAAGGCCAAATCCTCTGCCGCCTGGACACCCGAGGGGAGAGTGTGATGATCAGGAGCGACGCTATCGCAATCGGAACGTCCCACGGCCGGTACGAACGAGTCTTGCGCAGCCAGAAAAAGGAGCTGCCGTGTGGCCACCGGACTGCCATGGACGAAATCGCCTGGCAACTGGACACGCAGACGCCTGCCGATGAGGGCCCGCCCCAGGTGGTGTGCCACGCCTGTATGAACGCGTGGGTCGAGGCTTCCTTGCGGTCGGGCGGCCAGAGGACATGATGCCGGCCCAACCAGAGACCGAGGCCACAACGGCGACGCCATTGGTGTCGCCTCGCCCCGAACAAACTTAGGAGGAATGACCAATGACGACCATCGACAACGCCGACCTCATCTACTGCGTGAAGTGCAAGGAGAAGACCGACAACGTCGACGCCGAACGGGTGACGATGAAGAACGGACGCGGCGCCACCAGGGCAACATGCGCCGTCTGCGGCACCAAGAAGTTTCGGATTGGGGGGTGAATTTCAATGGACCGGTCGACTGCGGCCAACCAGAACTCCGGCGTCCCGTTCACCAGATGGTTTCTGCCGGCGAAACGAGACCTCGCAATCCTTGACCACGACGTTGCAACAACCGCCACCGGAGGGGAGAAATCCAATGACGGTCCATCACCTCACAAACCGGCCCAAGACTGGAACGTGCCTGCATTGCGGCGCGGAGAAGCCCGACGATGAGCTGGCCATCTACATGAACGGGGAGGATATGAGCTGGCACGGCATCTGCGAGGACTGCCACGAGAGGAGAGAAGTGTTGGTCAAGTTCTGGGAACTCTACAAGCTCTCTGAACTCCGGGCGGGCACGGCTTTCGGCTACTGGTGGAAACCGCGGCGTTTTCACCACAACTACTGCGATTCGACGGAGGACTGAACGAAATGAAAACCAGAGAGCAGATCGACCTGGCGCTAATCGACGCCGTTTCCCGGGAAACGCCGGCGCAGCCCCAAGAGGTGACGTGAGCGATGATTCCGATATACACCGGATGGCGCATCAGTGAAGCATTTTGGATCCGTACACGGACACCGGTCTCCGACCGAGTGGCGCCGTTGGTCGTCGTCGACATCCAGGACGACCCGTTCGACGACACCGCCGAGTTGGTCCACGACCTGCCCCAGCGCGTCGTGCAGTGCCACACCTGTCCCGCGCAGCTGCCGGAGCTCAACCAGGTGCACTGCGTCGGCTACCCGCTGACCATGTGCTTCCAGTGCTCAATGATCCTGCTGCACCTGGGCGGCGCTGGGCCGGAGGTTCGGGTTCACGTTGCTCTGGACCTGCTCCGTAGGCTGCGCGACGTCGAGCTCGTCGACGACCTGAACGGCGGACCGGTGCCGGCGACTGTAGAGCGGTAGGTAGGCCCGGATGCGATGCGCGCCGTCTGCGGGACCAAGGAGTTTCGGATTGGGGGGTGAATTTCAATGGACCGGGCGACGGCGGCCAACCAGCAGACAACGGCCGCTCCACACCCGGTCGTTGCCGGCGGCCTCCACGCGCCGTGGGGTCGCCGGGTCAACCTCCGCAGAGTATGAATCCGAACGCAAAGCGAAAACAAACCGCCGCCGGACGAATCACACCAAGCCCGACGGCGAAAAGACGAAGTGGGACTGGCGTTACGAAACGCCGATCCGGAGCAAGACGATGAACCCTGAATCCAACGTCACCGAACCCTGGCGCCAGCCGCGCCGTAGCAACAATCGGACGGCAGCCGTGCAGTGCCCCACCTGCGGCGCCGAGCCCGGGTGGCGCTGCATGGTGTCGACCGGAGGAGCAATGCGCCGCAACTTCCACAAGGCCCGGGTCCGCAGCGCCGCGGCCGCCAGGGCCAACCCCGATACCCGAACGCGAGGCTAACTGACCATGGACCTATACCAACTACTGATGATGACCAATGCGAGGCTTGCCCTGGAGATCATGGACCAAGACGTGCGCGCGTTGTTCAGGCAACTGCCACAACTCGAAGACCAGGTCCGAACCTGGCTCGCTCGCCAACAAGGGTCAGGGACTCTCGAGGCGGTGTTGACCAGCCTGGACATCGCCCCGGGCATCGTCGAGTTCCTCTGCGACGGCTGCGACCGACACGAACACCAATCGCACTGGCAACCCGTGGGAGTGGGGACGTACGGCCGTGAACTAGCCAGGGCCGCGATCGGACTCTGCAAGGCCCACGGGGACTTTCCGGACGTAGAACAATACGCCCGGGTGCGGGAAGTCCAGCGATAATCCTGACCTGGCACAAGCCGGACGAACCGGGCGTGGTTTACGTCAAGGCCACGGTGGACGGCATATTCGAACGCGTCATGCCCGAGTGGGTCCCCGTCTGCTGGACGACCCCTTCGAGGATTGGCGCCGGTGCAAGCCCTGCGGGCTGCCGCTGCTGCCCGAGGACCAGGTGCGGGTGTTGGGCTACCAGGCCACGCTGCGCTTACACTGCGCGATGACGGCGCTCAACCGGGAAGCCCTGGGACCGAACGTCCGCACCGACGTATCCCTGGAGCTGCTCAGCAGGCTGCGGGACGGCCAGGTGTACGACGCGGCAGGGCGGTTCGTGCTGGCCGACGGGCGCGTGGAGAGGCAATGACCGAAGTCAACAATGAATGCCGGCGCGGATGCGGCGATGACTGTGGAGAGTGTCGTACCATCGTGTTCGGCGGCGACGGGACCGTAGAGGTCCTCTGCGACTGCAATTTGTATGTGGAATGCGTCTGCGAGATTGAAACGGAGGGATGAATGGCAATGCTGGAACAGAATGATCTGCGTGGCGCGTGGCGCTACCGGGTGTGGGACCGGCAACTGCGGGAGGCGTTCGACGGTCCACCGCTGCCGGCCGTCGAGGAGGACCGCGCCGTCCAGCTGTGGCTACAGCGCCAGGGGTGGCGCCTGCAATTCGACCCCACGGACATCGTGGTCAACGACTTCATGGTGGTCCATCCCGATGTTGACGGCGACATGGTTACCAGGGTGTTCGTCGAGAGCGCCGAGCGATGGGAACGGATTGCCGACGTGGGCTTTCGCGCCGGAGCGCCGGACGAGTTCGATGCGCTGCACTTCATGCGCAAGCGCCGCGGTGGCGATAGCTTTCACGTCGCCGTCGTGGTGGTCAACCGGGACACCGGAGCGGCGTACGTGGAGATATTCACCCCGCAGCAGTTGAACGACGCAACTCGGGCCGAGCCGACAACGGCCGGGCGCAGGCGCAGGTGAGCGGATGCCCTACGCGGCGCAAACCCGGGTTCCCATCTCCAGGACCAAGACGGACATCGAGGAGCTGTTGGCCAAGCACGGAGCGACGGGCTTCGCCTACGCTACTGAGGGCGACCGTGCACTGGTGGCGTTCAGCATGTCCGGACGGCGGGTGCAGATCGCGCCACTCCAGGTTGAGGGCTTCGGCCTAGCGAAGCGCTGTGCGCCAGAGCAGCAGAGCGAAGAACCACGGTTGTCCGGCCGGCATGGTGTCCAGGATCATCTTCACCTGGTCGGGGGTCCAGTAGTGGAGGAGTCCTCGCGTGGCCATGAGGTCAGTCTAGAATGGCAGACTTCCGTTCAAAGTCTGCCATGCTGGTTCTGCCGGTAAACTGAATGATCAACCCAGTTCGCCGCCAGTACGGTTCCGCAAACCGAGCACACCCACCATCGCCCTTATTACGTCGGACAACGTAACCGACTTCAACGGACTGCGTTGTGCGTCAATGCGGTCCCATTTGGCACCAAACTTAGCAATTGTTGCGTGAATCAAACCGGGTATCAGTATGATGGTTCGGCCCGCGGTCTCGGGTCAGTCAGTGACTTCCATTGCCAGTTTCCCCCATGATTCGTATGATATCCATCGTTTCCCTATTGTCGGTGTCTGAAAGGTTGCCCGGATGCCCCAAGCATACCCTCTATACAGCACCAGACCGCGTCTCTTAGACTCTAACCTCGGAGGACCATTTTGACGGATTATGCGTTGGCCAGGCTGTCACACTACTCATTTGAGCATCTCGTGCAAGCCTTATCGGTTAAAATCATCGGCCCGGGGATCGTAGTGTTCGGAGATGGCCCGGATGGTGGCCGTGAAGCGACCTTCGAACGCAAAGTTGCGTTCCCTTCGGCTTTGGATCCATGGGATGGATACGGGGTAGTCCAAGCCAAATTCTTGCAGCGACCAAACGGTGCACCAAAAGATGGCGATTGGGCTGTTGATCAACTAAAAAACGAATTGAGCAAATACCTAGACCCCGGCAAGAATCTCCGCCAGCCCGATTACTTCGTCTTCGCCACAAACGCGGTGCTAACACCTGTCAATGGACTAGGATCCAAAGACCGTGCATTGGCTCTACTTGACGAATTTAAGGCTAATACGTCGCTCAGAGACTATGCCATTTGGGACTACGACCAAATCTGCAGATTTCTCGATGCTGATGGAGACGTCCGTACTGCTCATGAGCCTTTCATTACTCCTGGGGATGTTCTGGCGGCGATAATGGGACAATTCCATCCCGATCTTGGTGCGATGGAAGAAACGTTGGTCAGTTTCTTGCAGAAAGAGTTGCTGAGCGACGAATTCGTTAATCTCGAACAAGCAGGTCACGAATTAGACGAGGGCATACCGCTCGCAAGGGTATTTGTCGACCTGCCCACGGTAGACGAACCCACCGTGGGTCAACTGTTGCCTGGCGTTGAGTTCGATGCCTTTGTCTACGACGAACACGAGGTCCCGATAGATAACGGGTTCATCAAACAGATACTACTCGCTGCTTCCGAGCGTCTCAACCTAGCTGCTTCCGGTGGTACGGAGGTGGTAAGAACCTTGGATTCCGCGGTTACTCAAGATGTGCGCGGACGTTTTGTGCTGATCGGCGGCCCTGGTCAAGGCAAAACTACTTTGGGGCAATTCATCTGTCAGATTTTTCGAGCGTCCATCATTTCCCAGAGACCTAGGCAAACCTTGTCACGCGAAGTAAGCAGAGCCTTGTCGATCATCCGGGACCAATGCGAAAGTGAGGACATCAACGACGGAGTCGTTCCGCGATTTCCATTTAGACTCAGTCTCAACGATTTCGCGTCCGCGCTGTCGAACAGTCCCGAAACCGGAGTGAGTTCAGTATTATCTTATTTGGCACGGCAAATCACCAGAAGGACAGACAAGAACATCACCGGCGACGATTTGCGGCGATTTTTGTCTCATTATCCCAGCATTATCATCTTCGACGGGTTGGATGAGGTTCCAGCCTCTAGCAATCGCAACCAGATTCTTGAGGCGATTAGAGATTTTTGGGTCGACGTAGGTACCTCTAATGCGGACATTCTTTCCATAGCTACCAGCCGGCCGCAAGGCTATAACGAAGACTTTTCACCGCGTCATTATATGCATTGCCACCTTGCCGAATTGTCGCGTCAGTTAGGCCTGCACTTCGCCCGACGGTTGGTCGACGTCAGGTACGGCACCGATACCGATCGCAAGGAAAAAGTGCTTGAACGCCTCGAGAGGGCGTTCGAAAACGAATCGACGTCACGCCTAATGCGCAGCCCTTTACAGTTAACCATAATGACCGCGTTGGTGGACCGTATGGGTCAACCGCCACAAGCCCGCTGGAGCCTTTTCAAGTCGTACTACGACGTGATCTACCAACGTGAGGAAGAGAGAGATATCCCAGCATCCGACATATTGCGCCGATATTCACCTGATATCAACGCAATCCATCACCAAGTAGGGCTGCTGCTACAGATCTACTCTGAACAAACAGGCACTACTGATGCTAAATTGTCCCGCCAAAAATTCATCTCGTTGGTCAAGGCACGCTTGAGGGAGGAAGGACACGAGGGAGATCGCTTACTTGAACTCGCGCAACAAATAGTCGAAGCAGCGGCAGAACGACTGGTTTTTTTGGTTGAGTTGGAAGAAGGACAGGTCGGGTTCGAAATCCGGTCCCTGCAAGAGTTCATGGCGGCTCAAAGCCTAATGGAAGGAACAGACCAGGTTGTGAAGAGACGACTGGAGGAAATCGCGCCTATCCAGTTTTGGCGGAATGTATTCCTGTTTGCAGCTGGCAAATGTTTCAATGAGCGCCAGGACCTCCGCGACACGGTCAATTCGATCTGTGCAGGATTGAACGAATTGGATTTCGACGAAGTCTCGTCCGCATCCCTCGCAGGCTCCGACTTGGCAGTCGCATTGCTGGACGAGGGCTTGACACTCAGTCAACCCAAGTACGCCCAAATGATTGCTAGGGTCGCCGCCCGGTGCTTGGACTTGGCCAATCCCAGCTTGCACGTACGTTTCGCGAACGTTTACGAGCAGCAGTTGGAACGTGTATACCAAGACGAAATCAGCCTCCGAATAAATTCCGGCGGGGGCATTGGTTTCGTAGGAGCTTGGAACTCTTTGTTGCGCCTTGTCTTGGACGACATACCTTGGGCTGTCCAATTGGCTAACGACAACTGGCCCAAAGACTCCGAAGCTCAACTCGAGATCCTAAGCGAGAACCTAGACGCATTGAATAACCCGTGGAGTGTCAAGAGAGTCGCGGATCTGTTGCGCATAGCGCCTGTGGAGTCCATTCGGAGAATGTTGGCGTTTGGTCCCCCGTACCGACGGCACGATGCCAGGTGGCTCGAACCTGTGGACGAAGCCGCATTTGAGATCTTGCAACCGTATTTCCGTCACGGCAACATTGGAGTTAGGTTATTGAACTCAGCGGTAACGTACGGTGACTTAGTGCGGACAAACGGGAGAGATGCTGAGCATATCAAACGTCTGCAAAATACCGAAAACTGGCATCCTAGCTGGTTGGTCTACCGATACGCGGGTAGATTCCTCGAAAGCCCCTCCAAAGTAGCATTGGCATCTGCTCTCCAATCACTGGCAGAATCTTTCGACCCCAATTGGGGAGAAGGAACACAAAACCGTTCCTTGATGTTGCCTTGGCCCATATTGGCATGCTTGACCGTTTGTAAGAGTAGTTCCGAGTTGTCAGAAATGGCGGAAAAAGCGCGGAGCGGGGAACTCGGCGATGTTGGTGACTGGTTAGCTGCCGAAATGCGATGGAGCGAGAACGGAATTACCAAAGAAGATCTAGTGTCTATGACCGTGGATCGGTCACCTTTTGATGCGGCTATCAGAGACGTAGGTTTTCCGACCGCGTTGGGGTGTTTCCCGGTGGTGGTGATTGAGCCGAGCAAATCATATGAACCTTTGGAAGAGTTGTTGGACATTTTCCGCGCTGTTCCCGACGGGGACACCAATACCTTCGTTGCGAGTGCGATCAACTGGAGTTTGATAGTTGCCTCTTCGCCCTTTGACCAAGAGCGCAGGTTCGATCCGGCGACTATCGATCTGGGCACTTTGCTATCAATTTACGAGAAGCTCCCGACGGGTTCACCAGTCCCGGGCAATGTGCTGCTGAGGACTCTGGATGCTCTCGGGCACGATTTGCTGGATTTTGTTGAAAAGACGCAGAAACTGAACTTTCATTTCACGTTCGGCGGGATGCGAGAAACGGGTACCCGTGAAGTCGCAGATCTTCTGCACGAGTCGTACATCAAGCACTCCAGAAATCCGGTTTTGTTACCCATACTGGCGGAGGCCATTCAGCAAAGAGTTTTCGTGGGGAATCCCATCGACGTGCAGAAACCGGGAGAGTACGCCACCGCCGAAATCAAGTCAGCCGCGCTGCTAATTAATTTAGCGCAAGAATCTTGGGAAACCGATTGCGTCGACGAATGGATCTCGATCACAGAGGAAGTCGCGGCGGCAAACAGCGACGTTTACGACCGGATCATCACCACTTTCCAAGGGAAAGAGGCTGTCGGTTTGCACTTCGGCAAATATCTAAACGCATTGGGCAGGTTGATCTCGCCTGAGCGTTTCCAAACTCACGCGGGGTACATAGACCTTCTTGAGAACGTGTTAGCTAAAAGGACCAGCAATTTCGACGATTTGGCTTCTGCGGAGGAGTTTAATTTCCCGAGCGGTATCGTTCAGCCTATGGGTAGATAATCGTCGCCAAGTGGGCTCTACGCGGAGTACGTATCGCACGGCTGCACGATTTGCAAGTTGGTGCCGAGAGATTGTCACGTGGCCCAGACGGGCAAACGCGCTCGGAGTGTCCAGATGCCCTATTTGTGCCTAGAATCGGCACATCCTGCGCCGTGCGTGCTCCTCGTCAACCTGGAGTACCAGCCATCGTCCCATCATCCCGCAATCGGGCAGGACGATATCCGCCAAGATCCTGTTCTTTGGAGTGGTGATGCCCAACTCGACGGCCTCCACCTTGACGTGAATGGTCAGCGACAGCGCCCGCCAAGGTTGCCTGCAGGCTTGTCCCCAAGCTGATTTAAGTTGTCTCCGTTGCAGACGGTTCGGTCGACACATGTGGTCATCTGGCACCTCGCGCGGACTATCCAGCGATGGCAGACTTGCACCGGAAGTCTGCCATTTTCCCCACCGTGGACCAACCCGGAGCGCATCCGTAAGCACGGCGCTGTGGGCGGACCGGCCGCGAATTGGCAGAGTTGCTAATGAAATCTGCCATCGCTACACTAGATTGGCGGTGTTTCGACCATGACCAACTTCGCCGACCGCACCATCTGGACCGGGGACAACCTGGACATCCTGCGCGGCCTCAACTCCGCGTCGGTTGATCTCATCTACCTGGACCCGCCGTTCAACTCCAACCGCAACTACGCTGCGCCGGTGGGTAGCGCCGCGGCCGGCGCCGCCTTCAAGGACACTTGGACGCTGTCCGACCTGGACGTGGCCTGGATGGGGTTGATCGCCGATGAACAACCGGCGATGTACCAGGTCCTACAGGCGGCCGGTCTCACCCACGGCCAAGGGATGCAGTCGTACCTCTGCATGATGGCGGTCAGGCTGTTGGAGATGAGGCGCGTGCTGAAGGACACTGGCTCGATCTACCTCCACTGCGATCCGACGGCCAGCCATTACTTGAAACTGTTGATGGACAGCATATTTGGCGCGGCAAACTTCATGGCGGAGATTACTTGGAAGCGGACGTCGGCCCACAACGACTCTCGCACCTTCGGCAACGTCGCCGACGTGATTCTGTTTTACGGAGACCAGATCAATATCAACGACGTCCGTGTTCCTTACGACCCTGCGTACGTGGCCCGGCATTACCGGTACGATGACAACGATGGGAAGGGGCCCTATAGATTGGACAACATTACCAGCCCGAACCCGCGCCCGAATTTAACGTACGAATGGCGTGGCTACCCTCCGCCCGTCAAAGGTTGGAGATACTCCAGAGAGACCATGTCTAGACTCGATGCTGAGGGGAGGATTTGGTACCCAGAGAAAACGACACGACGCCCCCAACTGAAGCGGTTCCTCAATGAAATGCCCGGGAACATAGTGGACAACGTCTGGACTGATATACCGCCGATAAACTCACAAGCCCGAGAACGCATCGGCTATCCCACCCAGAAACCCCTCGCCCTCCTAGACCGCATCATCAAAGCGTCCTCCAACGGGGGCGACGTCGTGCTGGACCCGTTCTGCGGCTGCGCCACCGCCTGCGTCGCCGCTGAGAACCTGGGTCGGCGCTGGATCGGCATCGACATCTCGCCCAAGGCCGTCGAGCTGGTGAACATGCGCCTGCAGCAGTCCATGGGCGACCTGTTCCATAACCGGCTGGTCACGGCCCGCACCGACATCCCCAGGCGCACCGACATCGACGCGCTGGTGCCGTACCGCCAGAACAAGCACGTTCTGTTCGGCCAACAGGAGGGACGGTGCAACGGTTGCCGCAGTGAGTTCCCGTTCCGCAATCTTACCATTGACCATGTTATTCCCGAGAGCCGCGGCGGCACTGACCACATCGAGAACCTCCAGCTGCTGTGCGGGCATTGCAACAGCGTCAAGGGCGACCGGCCGCAGGAATACCTGGTGGCCAGGCTACGCGAATTGGGGATCGCGGCGTGAGTGAGCCAGTACATGGACGTCCAAATGAATCTATTCTCGGACGTGGCCGATGGAGTCAGACGAGTGATGTCCGACGCTGGTTACGATGTCACATCCATCGAAGCCGATGATCACAAAGCTCTCGTCGTTTATTTTAAATGGAACCGCTATGTCGTCGCACCTAAGCCCAGGAAAGTGTTAAAAGCCCGTGCGTTTGATCCGGTTGGGCACACAACGGGGGTCGCGATGTTGGAGAACGCGATAGTTAATGGTGAAGACCTATCGGTCTATATGACGAAAAACGTTGCCGACATAGGTGCCGAGGACCCCTTGCTGGATCATTGGGGCATCCACCACTTCCACCTCGGCACTGAACTAGACCCGCGCCACGGCATAATGAGACGGACTAACCACCTCTTGTTTTGCCGAATCGATGAAAACCATGCGTACTTCATCAAGGTATCTTCCCATGGTTCTTGGTATCAGCAGGAATTGCTCGAGATCCTGCATCAGAACTGGCCTTGGTCCATCGACTTTGCTCGTGTCAAAGGAGCAACTGATGTGGAGCACAAATTCAACGACGATGAGATTAAAAGGCTTCGTGACGCCAATGTGACCGTTTTGCTCAAAGTCGCGGACGGAGCTATCTACGTGGAGCCGGGGATGGGTACGACTGGCGATGGGACGAACGCCATCGATCTGATGGACGCCGACAGGGTAAGGCGTACGGCGAGGCATATTGAATCACGGATCATCGATAACTTCGCGGAGATCAAGAATAACGCTCGGCTACAGGGTCGTCACTTCGGTACAACCGTTTCCTTCGCTCTCTGGGAAGCTCAGTTTGGTTCCCATTGGGACGTATTGGAAACCGGTACTCGCTATCGTTTTCGCGTATGGGAATAAAATGGGTTTCCGTCGCTGATCCCAACGCCGCCATGGTGTTAGGCCCCACGGAACTTTCCCCGAAATCGGCGAGTTTGAAGAAGCCGTTCCGTGGAAAGACCCACGGTCGTTTTGATACCCGAATTGGTTCCCACAATTAATCTTACGTCGGGTCGCCATAACTGACATGGCGGGCGTTTTGATACCCGTTTTGGTTCGCATAACGCTCGTTACGTAACATCGTGACCGATGGGACGAGCCGACCAGTAATACATGACAACTTCAGGGCTGCCAATTCCTACGGGGATTTTAGGGAAGGATGGGGCGTTCTTCATTTGTGCTATTTCGGCCTCTGTAGGCATCACATCCGTCGGCCACACCAAAAGAAAATTTCCTGAGGCGTCAAGGTCGAATATCAAGCTGCGAGAACCCTGCTCAACACGCGAAGTCGTAATCACCAAGTTGGTTGAATTGGCAACCTCATACACGGGAACCTCATAGCTCCGCTTCCCGGCATATCGGTCATACGGCATCCAAGGGCCCCAATCGAAATGGACACCGCCGTCAGCCAATTGGTTGAACCGTACGGTAACTGATCCTACCTTTTCGAACGATACCGTTAATTCAGCACCCGCCATCCGAGCCGCTTCAAACAACGCACTATCGTGCTCAGCAAAAAAATATTGCAGCCTCTGGCCAAGGGCAGAATCCCACGACCAAAGCTCCTCTGGCGGTGGTGCCGGGATTTCTTTGGACTTTCTCCGGAAAGGCCACATTTGCTCCTCCCTATTGATACCCGCCCTGCTTCGCACAATAACGTTTACGTAAACCAGTTTGTTCGGGGAATCCGGGCGCTGGGGCGACTGCGAAATTCGTCAACCGTGGATCGCCAACTGCCGATTACGAAAGTCGTCGAAAAACCAGCTCCAGTGGCCAGCGTTTTTGAAGCGATTCCGTCGCGCCAAGGAGCGGCTGATTTCGTAGTTTGCCCCGACGCCACGTGGAAAGTGGCCCCCGAGCGTCATTGATACCCGTCCCGGCAGTTACAGAGGCCGGACCCGGGCACGCTATCCGGCCTCCCTGGAGAGCCTGCAGTCTCTCAACCAGGATGGGCTTTGGCATACACCTCACACTTCCGCGGAACATTGCCCTGCCACCGCCGCAGCCGACCCGGCCAATATATCACGCCACCGGGGCGTTGTCCGGGATGTTCTCCGATTTTTCAAAACTTGGCCAATGCAACACGACATAACGCATGGCGACTGCGAAAACTCGGACAAAAATCAGCCAAATCGGGAGCGTCGTAGCGGCGCTGCGGCGTCGATTCAAGCCGATTTCCTACTTACGGCTGCGGCATTGGTGCGGCAAAACCCTCTTGTCGGGCACGGCCCATTTGCCAACAATCGGCCCCATGTTGGATTACAAGGACATCCGGCTGTTGACCCCTGCGGAGCGTGCTGAACGAGCAGCGCAACTACGGGCTGAACGCGAGTTGGAGCAGCAGCGTCTCCTGGATGAGTTGGACGCGTGGGAAAGCGAAAACAGCTTGGGCGGGAGGCCGGAAATCGTACTGCCACCCGAGATCGCCCAGCGAGTGCTCGCGGATCTCAAGGCCGGTTACTCAGATCGTGCGATAGAGGCGAAATACGCCGCCACTCCATGGAGATTTTCCGCCAGGTGGCTCGCCCGGGCCAAAAAGGATGGCCGACTGTATCGAATGGCTGGCTTGCGGCAAAACGTGCGGCGCAGCGTGCGGCAAAACGGCAACGCGCTCGCCCCGGTATGAATATTTAAGGAACCAGAATTTTGAGGCCTGACCCACCCCGCCCAAAGAGAGCCGAACAGAGCAGGAACATCCCGACCATCTCGCCCAGTCCAGAGATGAGCCCAACGATGACAGAACCGCAACGAGCAGAGCAGCAACATCCCGCCGTCATCTCAACGCTCGGGCTCCGCTGGCCCGGACGCAAAGATGAGCCGAGCAGAGCCGAGCAATCCCAATGCTCCGGCTGCGGCAACCCCGCGGTACCTGGGGCAACACGTTGCCAGCACTGCATCGACCACAACTCCCCGCAGAACTACCAGCAGCTCAAGGAAAGATATCCGCAGCTTCCCGTGCACCGGCCCGGCGAGGCCAGGCGTTTCGCCTGATGCTCGCCGCACCGGCCATTGACCGCTTCGACCTCCTGGAGCACGGCAACAGTGCCGACCCCAGCGACGGACCCGACCAGCGGATGAACCGCGCCCTCACTCCCGACGAGGTGGCCATCATCCGCGGACTGGCGCCGGCGATGCCCGCCTACCGGATCTGGAAGACGCTGTTCAAGGACATCTGCAGCTACCACACCGTTCGCCGCGTGGCCCACCGGGAGCACTACAAGGAGCAGCCGTGATGCTGAAAATCCTGCGCAGAAAGCCCAGGGCGCCGATGACTCCCAGGCAGCGCTACAAGAACGACCTGGCCAACCTGTTCGGGTGCGGCATGATGGCGATGCTCGGAGTCTGCCTCGCGGCCGTTGCGATCAAAGCAGCCATCGAAGAAGGACTTCCCACCGTTGCCGATTGGGTGTTTCTGGTTCTGGTTGTCATCGGCTGCATCGTCCTGACCTACGTGGGTCTACGGGCAGCCCGAGTGATCGGGAAAGGTCTGATGGAGCACGCGCCGGTTGACCGGGAGTTGGAGCTGGTGCCCCTTGGTTTGCGGGCGCGCCCCAAGTTGAAGATGGCCGCCACAGTCGGCACCGCCGCGATCACGGGGGTCGCCCTGTTCCTGGGAGGCCTGGTGGCCGCCGGACTCATCATCGAAGCGGCCGCCGGTATCGACGATCTGAGAACGGAACCAGGGATTTGGATCACCTTCGGCGTCTCTTGGACGGCGGCGCTCTTGGGGTCGTTCGCCTGCTACCGCATGGCGCGCTCGATGCTGTTCATCTACCAGTTTGCGCCGATCGGCATCCGCCGCAACGGATAGGCCATGCCTCCCGCCCCGGTAAAACCCGCCTCGCCCGCGCTGGCCACCCTGGAGGACGTCGACTTCCTGCCGGATCCGGAACAGCGGCCGGCCAGTACCAGCGAGCTGGGCGGCATCGACGCCGCCGTCGAGCGCCTGCTGGCCGAGATCGAGATACCGGACCTGGGCCGCGCGGATCCGCCGGAGGAACAGTGGCCGGGCCGCTGGGTCAACGTGGAGGACGTGGCCATGTCCTCCGGAGACGAAAGGGACTGGTTCAACTTCCGGATGCGCCTCACCGCCCACGTGCGGGCCATGAAACTGTTCCGCCAGGCCCGGCGCCGACGGCGCAAGCTGAGCAGCGGCTTCGACTTCGCCCAGATCATGTGGGTGGGCGACATGGGGGCCTCGAAGAGCGTGTCGGCGGCCGAGGAGGCCTTCTGGTGGTTCCAAAGGGGCCATCCCTTCTTCCACAACGGCGGCTTCAACTTCGGGCGCATCGTCGAGGGCGCCGACATCTACGAGGTCATCGCCAACGTGCCGATGTACTCGGTGATCGCCATCGACGAGGCCCACACCGGCCTGGAATCGGGCATGTCCATGTCCACCGGCGTGCGGGGCTTCGCCATCCTGTGCGCCGGTCTGCGGAAGAAGGGCTGCAAGTTGTTGCTGATGTCGGCCATGGCGCGGATGATCGTGCGGGTCGTGCGGGAGATGACCTCGGAGGTTAGGCGTCCCTTCAAGGTGAACGCCGCGCCCCAGGACCACGGCCTGAGCATCGACTACCCGCCGCACTCCGACCCCCGGAACTTCATCCTGGCGTGGGACGTGTGGCACGACTTCCCCTTCCGGGGCGTGGACATCGTGGACGGCAAGGGCGGCAAGCGCCGGGACGGCCTGGGCAAGCCCCACGACACCAGGGGGCTGACGGGGGAGACGGTGCGCAACGCCTATCTGCTGACCGACAGTTTCCGGCCGGTGGACACCGCCCACGCCCAGCGCTACGCCGGCAAGGCGGCCATGGAGGCGGCGCGGGCCCGGCAGGACGAGGTGGGGCTCACCGACGACCACCGCCAGGTCATCGTCTGGCTGCACCAATGGCTCCGGCAGCCCGACCGGCCCGCCAACCTGCGCACCGAGGTGGTGGCCATGAGCCTGGAGCTGCCCACCCGCCAGACCGGCCAGCTGATGAACGGCATCTTCGGCGACCTGGACGGGATGAAGGGCGCCAACGGCTGGAAGACGGCGGGGCTGCGGCGGGCCCTCGCCGTCAAGTTCGGCCTCTCCGGTGACGACCAGGAGTGACGCGATGACCACGGCGGAACGGGAAGACCTCTACGACCGGATGTACGGGGAGGACGACGAGGTCCTGAACCCCCTGGAGCGGGGCCTGATGTCCCTGCGGGTGGGCGGCGGCGAAGACGGCGACTTCGACCGGGCCATGGCCTTCTCGGCGATCAACGCCCGGGAGGCGAAGATCAAGGTCGACGCGCTGTACGACTTCCTCAAGGATTACGTGCCCGATTCCCACAAGACCAAGATGCTGGTCAACGGGCTGGTGCGGCTCTGCCAGCGGATGCTGAACTCTCCGGCCTGCCGCCGGCAGCTGCGCTTCGACATCGAGGAAACGCGCGCCAGGTACTGGGTCTCCAGGGTGGGAAAGCAAGGCGAGGAGCACATCGCAGCCGCCGACCGGCTGCTGGACCGGTGGGGCGCCTGCGACCTGCTGCAGATCACCATCCGGACCCGCCGGATCCGTCACGGCCTGGAGGCGGTGGAGGGGGAGCGGCCCCGCTGGTACACGGCGAAGCGCAAGAAGGAGCTGCTGGAGGAGCTGGCCGCCAGGCTGCCCTCGGCGCCCCACGAGTACTTCCGCTGCCGCCTGGAGCAGTACAACATCCAGCGGGAGCGGGCCGAGGACCGGGCCCGCGGCGTTCCGGAACAGGACTACAGCGAGCTGATCAAGAAGATCCAGGACGGCACGGTCAACGCGGCCGAGGTGCTGTCCTCGGCGCCCTGGCCCTTCAAGGAAGCCTTCGACGTGTGCGTCCAGGACGCCTCCGAGGAAAACCCCCACTGGAAGCACAACGAGCGCATGGCGTCCGCCAGCGCCCTGGGGCGGAAACAGCCCCGCAGCCGCTGGAGCCGTCGGGAGGGCGACGACGATGTTCCGGCGTAAGGGCGGCCAGACCCAGCGGATGCACCTGCTGATGTCCAGCGGCGCCATCGTGATCGACGGCGGCGCCCGCCGGGTCGGTTCGCAGATCGTCAGCGACGAGCTGGGCGGCGTGGCGGTGCCGGGCCGGGAGATTCCCACGCCGTCATACATTCACCGGGAACTCAACCGGGCGCCGACCCAACAGGACGGCGTCCACGTGGAGACGGTGACGCCCACGCCGGTGGAGTTCGACAGCCAGTTCCTCAACGAGGACGCGCAGCAGATCTGGGACGGCGCCCGCAACGACATGGACACCGAGACCGACGCCCAGCGCCGGTGGGAGCGCTTCGTGCTGGGCATCGCGCTGTTCGCCGCCATCCTGGTGGCCCTGGCCGGCATGTGGCTCTTCTCCACCAGCAACGGGGAACCGGAGGAAACGCCGCCGTCCCAGATCACCCAGCCGGCGCCCACGCCCACCCCCGCGCCGGCGCCGATCCTGCCCCGGGTGGGCGGCAACTGATGGCCGGCAGCAACGGCAAACCAACGCTGAAGTACGGCGCGGCTGCGCTGGCGTTCATGGCCGTGGCGGTGATGATCATGGCCGCCGCGTGCGCCCCGGAATCCCGGCACGGCGACGGCACGGACGCGCCGGCCATGCCGCCAACCGTGAATCACGTTCCGGCGGTACTTGAGGTCATCGACAACCGACGCCAGTCACTCTGGTACGCCGAATGCCTGACCGAAACCCTCTCGTGGCGTGAAACCGAGGTCGCGGTCGACGTGAACGTGAATCGAGATACGTGGCACGCCGTCCTCGTGCAACGCTGCCGGCATCACGAGCCTCCTCCACGGAATGTCGATGTGGCCCTCGACCAATGTTTGGGGCAGCAGTTCGACTGGATCAGGACCCGCACCAGGAACAGATACGTGGGCGCTATCTACGCCGAAACGGTCTGCGCTTCCCGCTGAACCGCCGAACACGATCAAGAGACGAACGCCATGGCCACCGAGATAGCAGAACGTCCCGAGCCCCGGGAAGCGGCAACCCCACCCGTACGACGCCGGGGTCCGATGTCTCCGGAGGAGATGATCGACCTGCGCAACCAGGAGCTGCGGGTTGACGAGGCGATGGTGCGCCAGCTGGTGGAGGAGGCCAAGGCCGATTTCTCCGAGAACCTGCTGGAACCGGTGCAGGCCGCCACCAGCCCCTGGGGGGTGATCCGCCACCGGCGGCGGCTGCTGCGGGTCATGGGCGGCGCCGCCCGGCTGAAGACCAACGGCGCCGCCTTCCTGATCAGCGTCGGCCTGTTCGCCTTCTTCCTTTCGGTGATGGTCTACAACCCGGTCTATCCCTGGTATTTCGACGTCTTCGCCGCGCTGCTGCTGACCGCCGCGCTCACCGTGTTCACCTACGTCCACGGCGGCTACCGGCAGGCCTTCTCCAGGGTCTACGCCCTGGAGCGGCGGGACTTCACCGACCCGGGCTACGTCACCGGCTGGGTACGGGTCTACCTGCCCAGCCTGGGCTTCTACTACCGGCCCGACGTCTGGCGGGGCAACGACGGCCGCAACGGCGCGGCCAACCCCGACTCCACGGTGGTCCTGGCCTGCGGCGTCGACGCCGTGGAGTGGACCTACGACGAGGACGACCCCGACTGGGACTCCGAGGTCTGGTGCCAGGTCACCCCGGGCTCGCGGATCCAGGACTTCCGCACCCCCCTGGACTACTTCGACCTGCCCGCCGACCATTTCACCACCGAGCCCACGTCCATCAAGCACCGGAGAGCCTGGTGCCGGGACCTGCTGCGCTCCGGACAGGACCACGCCGCCTGGAAGAAGGGGGCGCTCGGCCTGATGGACGGCCGCTGGCCCTGGCTGGCCGTGGCCGGCTTCATGATCATCGGCGTCTTCGGCATGTTCATGTCCGGCGGCTGACCAGCTGGCCATGAGAAACCTGCGCGCATCCCTCAATCCCTGGCTGGGCGGCGCCAGCCTGTTCTTCGTGGCCGTCTCGCTCTTCGGCGTCACCTTCCCCGCCGTGGACGCCTGGCACGACCAGTGGCGGGACTACGCGCACCAAACGCAACTGGGCGGCCGCTGTTCGGACGCCGCCAACGTGAACAACCCCGAATGCGCCCCCGACGACCACCGCTTTGCCATCGAACCCTGGATGATCGTGCCGTGGCTGTTGTCCGGGGGCGCCCTGATCGGCTCCCTGGCCATCGCCTCGCCCTTCGTCCGGCGCCGGACTGACACCTGACTGCGCGCCCGCCGGTTTATCACCGCCCGCCGCGCCTCCGCTGGCTTCCGCGTCGCCCTCAATCAATGACCAACACCGGCAATGACCAACGACTGACAACAAAAGGAGAAACATCATGGGTCTTGGAGATCTGGGAGAGCTCGGCGACATCGGCGCGATCGTCGGCTCCGTGGTGGGGATCGGAATCTCCGCCATCGTACTACTCACCTTCGCCCCGGCCATCGTGGGCGACATCGACGGCTTCAGCCTGGCCGGCACTGACCGGTGCGAACTCAGCGTCGGCGATCGCGCCCGTTGGGTGCTGAAGGCTCCTTCGACCGCCACTAACGGCGAAGAGGCGTGGGCCGAATTCAGGAGCGGGACTACGGGTTACAGCGTAGTCAATTTGGCAACGGGAGCCACTTTCTGTACGGGCACCGGTCTGACCACCACTGACAAAGTATTCACGCCCAAGGGCACTCCAGTCGTGATCGCAACGGATGCCCAGGTACCGGGTGCCTGGAAGAAGGCCAACGCGTCGCTGACCGCGCTGTCGGGCGGCACCATCGTGCTGCTGCTGTTCAGCGCATCTGCGATTTTGGTGCCCGCGGGCGCCATCGGATTCCTGGGCTACTTCGGCGCGCGCTTCATCGCCAGCAACATCGGCGGCGGCGTGCTGTCCATCGCCATCGGCGCCACGGTGATCGTGGTGCTGGCCGGCGCCATCCTGCCCGAGGTGTTCGAGCCGCTGGACAAGCTCTACCTGTCCCTGGACGGCCAGCGCTTCTGGGTCTACAGCGTCGGTATAGGCAAGCTGGGCCCGATAATTGGCAACTTTATGGGAATTGCGCTGCTGGGCGGCATCGTCACCCTGGGCATGCTGCTCTGGAAGGGACACAGCGGTCAGGGCCGCATGTCCCAGGCCATGTAGATGGTCTGCCGAGCGCGGGGGTGCGGCCCACGGCTGCCCTTCGCGCTCTCCTCATCTCAACGTTGCAACGTAGGACCGCAAGGAGAAACATCATGGGTCTTGGAGATCTGGGAGAGCTCGGCGACATCGGCGCGATCGTCGGCTCCGTGGTGGGGATCGGAATCTCCGCCATCGTACTACTCACCTTCGCCCCGGCCATCGTGGGCGACATCGACGGCTTCTCGCTGGCCGGCACCGACCGGTGCGAAGTCAGCGGGGAACGGTTCCGCTGGGTGCTGCGGGTGGGCGCCAACACTCCGGCCGACGGCGAGGAGGCCTGGGCTGCATTCAGAGGCGGCACCGCCGGCTACGCGATGCAGAAGCTCGACACGTCCACGGCCTGCGTCGTGCACGTAGTTAAAGGCACCGGCGCGCCGGCCTTTGAGGACGTCTACACCCCCAAGGGCACCAAGCTCACCGACGCCTGGACGCCGGCCGTGGGCACGGGCGCGAACAGCGTCACAGACGGCTTCGCCAGCGCGCCGACCTGGAAGAAGGCCAACGCGTCGCTTACCGCGCTGTCGGGCGGCACCATCGTGCTGCTGCTGTTCAGCGCATCTGCGATTTTGGTGCCCGCGGGAGCCATCGGCTTCCTGGGCTACTTCGGCGCGCGCTTCATCGCCTCAAACATCGGTGGCGGCGTGCTGTCCATCGCCATCGGCGCCACGGTGATCGTGGTGCTGGCCGGCGCCATCCTGCCCGAGGTGTTCGAGCCGCTGGACCGGCTCTACCTGTCCCTGGACGGGCAGCGCTTCTGGGTCTACAGCGTGGGCATCGGCAAGCTGGGCCCCATCATCGGCAACTTCATGGGCATCGCGCTGCTGGGCGGCATCGTCACCCTGGGCATGCTGCTCTGGAAGGGACACAGCGGTCAGGGCCGCATGTCCCAGGCCATGTAGTCCGGTATTCAGGGCGAATCGGACGACGGAAGGAACCGGCAACCATGCTGACGCTGATCGTCGTCTGCTTCGCCCTGGTGGTCAGCCTGCTGCTGCGCGTGGCGGGCGACACCTACCAGGACACCTACGGGGGCGGCTGGCCCGTCATCCAGCTGGCCATCCTGACGCTGGCGCACGGCGCCGCGGGGCTGGCCAGCTGGTTGGGAGACTACCGGAGCTGGGCCAACCGCCTCCTGTGGATGATGGCGCTGCACCTGCACGCCGTCACCTACGCGCTCAACTGGCCGGTCTACCAGGGCCTCACCGGGACCGTCGCCCAGACCCCCGACCTGCTGCCCAACCTGTCGGCCTTCTTTCTCATTCTGTTGCCCAGCCTGCTGATGTACGGCGGGCCGGTGGCCGCCCTGATCAACCCGCCCCGCCGGGAGGAAACATGACCAGAGAACCCCTGAACGCCCGGGAGGCCCACGCCCGCGCCGTCCAAGCCTTCGAGCAGGTGGGCGGCAACCCGCTGATGTGGCGCTCCCAAACTTTCGAGACCCTGGCCCAGGCCTACCACGCCGGCCAGGTGGGGGCCTGGGCCGAGCTGTTGGACCGCATCGACGGCGCCGCCGCTTACCGCCAGTAGTCAATGACCGTAACTATAAGAGGAAGACCATCATGCTGAACCTGATCATATCCTGCGGCGATCCCATGGAGCGACTGCTCTACGGCGAGCCGGACCCGTGGCTGGCGCAGTTTGAATGCCGGCATAACCATGTGCCGGACATGGACGGAGACGGGCGGATAACCTTCGTCGACGAGATCGCCTACGAAATTCAACAACAGGCCCAGGCCGACCCCGAGGGGTTCCTGAGTTCCTCAGGAGGAGGTCGGGACGAGGACGGGTTCTTCTTCACCCAGGACGACGGTTCGCGTCAGTATGTAGACCCTGATTCCGGAGCGCCGGGCACGGCAACGGATAACGATCTCGACGAGACGGACGACCTCGATCGCCCCCGAACTCGCACCGAGCGCGACGTCGACGCTTTTCTGGCGCAGCCGGCGGAGCTTGCGTTTGACGGCGATGCGGAAGGCTGGGGGCGCACATCGCAGGACGCGTTTCGAGCCGATTCAGAACGGGAAACGCCGTCCAGGACTGAGGAGGAAGGGGACGGAGAGCACGATGCCGTAGAAGCGCTCATCGTCGCCCGAGGACGCGCTCTGGGATTGAGCGAAGCGCAGATTGCCTCGGCCATTGCCCGCTATCGAGCATCCGCCGTACCTCTGCGGGCCGCTGCAGCCTCCCGTGGATTGACCAACGCCGCAACGGACCCCGCGACCGCGTTGTTGGGCGCCGGCGCTCATGGCGACAATACGCCGTCTCCGGCCTCTGCCAATCCGGCGGAGCGAATCACCCGGGCGGGCGGATCTGGCGAAGTAGTGCTGGGGGCAGCTGAAGGTGACCGGGATTCTCGCTCTGCTGGCTTGGATGGCATCGGTGAAACCAGGGTCGTTCCGATAATCAACCCAGCCTATATGGAATGGGAGGAGCGTAACAAGATTCCGCTCTATCTCAAGGCAGACGGGGAGCCGCTGGCTCCGAACGAATTGAGTGTTCGTGGGTGGTATCCCGCCAAGGAGACCTACCCGGAATTTGCTGCCCGCCACGGCGTGGATGTAGTCCTTAATCCAAACTACGTCGAGCCCGGCGAGCGTCCCAACCAGTACCTCGACGGCAGTGCACAGCCCGTCCCGGAAACTTGGGAGCAGGCGGTGGCGGCCTACGAGCGGGACGCCGAACCGCTGCGTCGGGACGCGGGCCAATACGAAACCGAAGCGGCCACCTACCGGACCGATTTCGACGCCTACGAGGCTGCGGTGAACGCCTGGAACGAGAATCCGGGCAGCGCGGCAGAATTGAAGGCGCTGCAAGACCGGCGGGAACGCCTCACCACCGAGCAGGCCCGCCTCTCTGCATCCGCCGACGCCATCAACGCCCGGGCCCAGGCTCGTCAGGCCGACGCACAGAACCTCAATGACCTGGCGCGACTGGAACCCTCGGAACGCAACAGGGTCATACGCGCCACCGCTGGACCGCCGGAACTGCGGGAAACCCGCTATCAGGAGGCGTTGGATGCCCATAACGACCGGCGACGTGTTCCCAGGCCAATGAGCGAGGATGCCAACGGGGAATACATAGAGAACTACTGGTCAAAATATAAGGCATGGGAGTCCGCCAACAACAGCGCAGCGATCGAACTTGCGCTGACCGCCGTTGCCTCCGGTCGTCCGGTTCCCGACAGGCTGATGGTGGGCGGTACGTATAGAACCGCGTCTTTGAGTGATGCGGCAACGCCGGTAGAGGTGGCCCAAACCGTTAGAGAATGGCGGGCGGACGAAGATTGGGCGGAAAAAGCCGATGATGACCCAGACGGAGGAGGCGGTGGCGGTAGCAGCCGGGACTACACCGTTGCAGATGACGGTACGGTGAGCTACACCCAGGGCGACCACACCTACACCGTCAGCGACGACGACCTGGCCCAGGACGTGCGGGAGGCCGCCACCAGCGGCGACGCCAGCGGCCTCAGCAGCGTGGACCAGGTCACCGTCTCCACGGGAGACGTGGGCCCGGTGGCGGCTGACTACAACGTCGGCGAGGAAACCTCCGGAGGCAACTACGGCGATCTGCGTGCGGCGCAGGAGGCCTGGTTCCGGGAGCAGTTGGCCAACCTGCCGGACGATCCGGCGGAGGCCGCCGCCCGCCTGGCCGAGCTGTCCGCCCGCGCCGACGAGCTCAACGCCGAGTGGCAGGGCCGGGATGCTACCTTTGTTGGCCCCGACGGCCAGCCCATCACCGGCGCCGAGTACTTCGCCCAGGTTTCCGCCAGCCTCTCCGTCGGAGCAAATGAGAACACGGTCATCGCGGACCGCAACGCCGCCTTGCCCGACGCCCTCGCGCCGGTGACGACCACATTCCAACCCAACGCCGGTCTGGGCGACCGCTTCAACGCCGACCGGTCCGCCATCGACGCGCGCGTGGCCGCGGCCAACGCCATCGAGGACCCGGCCGAACGCGCCGAGACGCTGGCGGCGCTGGCCTCCGATATACGCGACCTGCAGGAGCAGTGGACCGGAACGGATGCCCGGGGCTGGACGCTCGGCGTTGACCACGACAACGATCCGGACACGCCCCGCGTGGCCACCACTGCGACCGAGTGGTGGGGCGAGTACGCCGCCGGCGTCGAGGCCTCCGCCGACGCAAACCGGGCCACGGCCGAGCAGAACACCGCCGCCGCCTTTGCCAGCGACAGCGAGGCGCTGGCGATCGCGGAAAGCCTGGGCTTCGACGTGTCCGAGATCACCCCCGACCAGGCCCGCAACCTCATCGCCGGCCACAACGAACAGGCCGATCGTCGCAGCACGGCCGCCGACGCCCAGGCGCTCACCATCGCCGAGCGCCTGGGCTTCGACGTGTCCGAGATCACCCCCGACCAGGCCCGCAACCTCATCGTCGGCCACAACGAACAGGCCGATCGTCGCCACGAGGCTGAGGTGTACGCCGCCGCCGCGGCGCTGGGCATCGACACCGCCACCGGCGACTACGAGACCGGAGGAACCAAGAGCGCCGAACAGCTGGCCCGGGAGATCAACGCCGCCGTCGCTCGCGTGGACGCCCGCCAGGAGGCTGAGGTGCACGCCGCCGCCGCGGCGCTGGGCATCGACACCGCCACCGGCGACTACGAGACCGGAGGAACCAAGAGCGCCGAGCAGCTGGCCCAGGAGATCAGCGCGGCCGTCGCTCGCGTGGACGCCCGCCAGGAGGCTGAGGTGTACCCGCCGCCGCCGCGCTGGGCATCGACACCGCCACCGGCGACTACGAGACCGGAGGAACCAAGAGCGCCGAACAGCTGGCCCGGGAGATCAACGCGGCCGTCGCTCGCGTGGACGCCCGCCAGGAGGCTGAGGTGCACGCCGCCGCCGCGGCGCTGGGCATCGACACCGCCACCGGCGACTACGAGACCGGAGGAACCAAGAGCGCCGAGCAGCTGGCCCGGGAGATCAACGCCGCCGTCGCTCGCGTGGACGCCCGCCAGGAGGCTGAGGTGCACGCCGCCGCCGCGGCGCTGGGCATCGACACCGCCACCGGCGACTACGAGACCGGAGGAACCAAGAGCGCCGAGCAGCTGGCCCAGGAGATCAACGCGGCCGTCGCTCGTCGCGAGGAGGCAACACGCCGCGCAAACGATGTCATCGCCGGCGACTTGTCATCGCCGGTCACGCCTGAGGAGGCGGCAGCGGCTATCGCTGCGATCAATCAAACGACCGGGGAAAGCAGGCCGCCCTCTTGGTTGCCTTGGGCTGACAACTCCGGTCGGGACGGCGGGACCTCGGACCCCGGGGCTCTATCTGCGCAACAGACCAGATACGATCTGACGGTCAACGGTGCAACCTACGATGCCGACAGACTCCGGGAGGCGTTTCCAGGGTTGACCGAAGAGGAGACCGGTCAGCAGTTGGCGCTGCAGATAATTCTCGACACCTACACCCAAAACAACGCCATCATCGGGTCAATCGAGCTCCAGGGTGAGCTCATCAATCGCGGCCTCACCCCGACTCAGGCGGCTCGCACCGTGCGCTGGATGGAACGCCATGACCTTGCCACGTATTCCGACCTCTACGCCACAGCCGGCGCCGTGGCTGGCGGCTACATTGGCGCAGGTGTCGCGGGCCGGTTTGTGCCCGTGTTCAAGACCAGGATCAACCCACGCCTGACGACAGGCGTGGCGCGCGGGTTTGTCGAGGAAACGGGGGAAGAAACTGGGGAGATCATCGCAGAAGTGATCGCGGCCGCCGCAAGCGGAGGGAACCCCGCCGGCATTTTGCTGGACCCCAGCACCTATGGATACGCTGCCGGGAGCATCCTGTTCAGCGGCGTCACCGAAGCAGACGCTCCGAAGGCCAGGCCTCGACCTGAAGCAGTGCCCGTCGGAGAAGAGGGCAACGGCGCGGTGTATTCCACAGACGGCAGCCGTGTGGATCCCGCCCTTGCCGCGGAGGGAAACCGTCTTCTCAACCGGTGGGCCGCATCCAACCATGCGCTCCAAAATGACCCCGAAGATGCTCCGTCAGGGGTGGATCAGGCAACGTGGTACCGTAGGAAGGAAGCCATCAGGCGGGATGTGAAGCAGAGCGGCGATGCCCTTACCGCGTTTCGGGAAACCAATCCCCGACTGGTGGTTGGATATAAGGGTGGCGGAGGCGGCGGCGTCGTGGCCAGCGACAACTCGCTGATCACGTGGTCTCCGGACGGCGAAGCAGCGGTATACGCGTCGCAGCCCGGGGACGCAGAGTTCATGATGACATCTGGAGGCTCCGATGGGCGCGCGATTTACCGCATTGATGAGTCTGGCAAGCTGGTCCCTGTGCGGCCTGTCGGTGATCGGGGCATTGCTGGGACCGCCTCAGCTGTCCCGCCCGCTCCTGATAGCGGCGGCAGTGTTCCTGACGATAGCGTACGAGCTCAGGTTGAACAGGGAGATGGACCGGTTGTCGCCCAATCCGCGGTGGCGCCCCAGGCACAAATAGCCCCAATCCCAACGGCCGCGCTGTCACAACCTCTGCTGCCGGGACAAGCGGAGCCAGCACCGGAGGCAACCCCCACGCCCACGGAAACCTCCGAGCAGGGAGGATCCAGAGGCGGCCGTTCAGCTCCGCCCACTACGGCGGGCCCGGGTCAGCCTTCCTTCACGCCGCCTCCTTCTCCACAACCGTCGGCGCAACCGTCACCGGAACCCTCTCCACTGCCGTCGGCGCGACAGTCACCACGACCGGCGCCCAGCATCACGCCGACGCCCAACCCAGATCCGGGCCGGGGTACGCAGCCCGGGCCGGCAACTCCCCCGGGGGGCACGCCAGGCACCCTCCCCAACAGACCGCGCCGGGGACATCGCCGTTGACCCAACCGGGCCCGGCGCCCGCGACGCAGCCTTTCCCCGCGCCTACCGTGGGGCCACAGCCCTTCGGAACTCCCTCGGCGGTGGGCCAGCCCACCGCGTCGGACCCGACGCCGGCGAACATCCCGGATGTTACTCCCACACCCACGCCGACCACCGAGACCCAGCCGGGCACCCAACCCCAGCCGGAGCCCAGCATAACGCCCACCATCACCACCACCGAAACGCCGGCCGTCACACCGACGCCCAGGCCCAGGCGTCGCCGCCGCCGCGGAGACGACGAAACGCCCCGCCGCCGGGAGATTCCCAACCCGGTGGCCGACGACCCCAACCGGCACCCGCGGGAGGTGCAGTTCGTCGACCGCAACCTGCATACGGTGGACCTGGTCACCGGGGAGCACACCATCGAGCCGCTGGACGACGAGCAGCTGCGCACCATCCAGGTCACGGGCCTCGGCCCCGAGAACCCCCAGGGCCAGGTCCACCTGGCCGGCTCGGTGGAACTGGAGGTGGAGCGCCAGCACATCGTGGCGGAGTCGGCCGACCGGCGGAAGGACGCCGGCGATCCCATCGACTACCGGGACATCAACTTTCTGCCCGGGCAGGGTCCGGCGCGGCCCAGCGCCCAGGACCTGTCGGGTATCCAACTGCCGCAGAGCCCGGGCCGGATCGACTACCGGGACGTCAACTTCGTGAACCAGCCGTCCCGGCCCAACGCCCGGGACCTGTCGGGCATTCAGCTGCCGGACCAACGGCAGCGGGGTGAGGGGCAGCAGTTGGACTACCGGGACATCAACTTCGTGGACCGGGAGCCGGGGCGGTCGGGCTCCTCAAAGAAGTCGAAATCGTCCGGACGCGGCGGCAAGTCCACCGGTGGCAAGTCCAGCGACGGCAAGTCCGGCGACGGCAGCAACATCAACTACCGGCCCGGCCAGGGGCCCGCGCCGCCGGTCAACCGCCGGTCGGCCAACAACCAGGACACCGGACTCATGAACGGAGGCGGAGCCGCGCGTCGGCGCCGCGGCGGCGGGCGACGTCGGAAAGACGAGGACGAGGACGAGCGCGGCTATCGCCGCCCGGTCATCCAGGTGGTCCTGGAGGGCTGAAGGAGAGACCATGATCCAGAGAGCAGTTGCCGCCAGCTGGAAGCTCAGCTCCGCCAGGTACGGGGGGCGCAGCTGGCCCCTGGCCGCCGTGATGCTGTCCAACCTGATGTCCGTCGTCCTGTTCGGGGGCGGGCTGATGCTCATCCTGGTGGCCACCGCCGAGTACTGCTATGCCCTCATGTCCCCGGAGCGGTACACCTGGTTTACCGGTGAGGCCTGGCGGGCCCTCACCGGTTACGGGGCCGTGGCGTTTTTCGCCAGCGTCGTGCCGGTGTTCGTGACCGGCCGGCTGAACGCCGCCTTCCGCCGCCGCTGTCGCACCTGCGACCGCTGACCCGGGAGGACACAACATGGTCCGCCGCCTGATCGTCCACTGCCGGCGTCCGCTGGCGCTGCTGGTGGCCATCGTCAGCCTGGCCGTGCTGGCCCAGCAGTGCCAGGAGCCCCGGGCGGAGGCGGCTTCGCCACTGCAGTCCTCCCAGACCCGCACGGTGGACTGGTACTACTGGCTGGACACGGGCTATCCCCAGATCCAGCGCGCCCGCCTGGACGGCTCGGGAGTTGCCGAGACGGTGGTGAGCAACACGGAGCTGTCCACCACCAACGACTTCGCCCTGGATCCGAGCGGCGACTACGTCTACTGGGCCGACGACGGCTACAACCAGATCCGCCGCAAGTCCGCCGACGGCACGGGCAGCGTGGAGACCCTGGTGAACACCGGCATCTCAGCGCCGTACCGCATCGCGGTGGACTATTCCTACGTCTACTGGGCCGACACCGGCAACGACACCATCAAGCGGGCCCAGACCTTCGGTTCCCACACCGTCGCCACCATCGCCGACTCGTCGGACGGGGTGTCCAACGTCACCGCCATCGCGCTGGACGGCAGCTATCTCTACTGGGCGGACAACGGCAACGACTCCGTCCGGGAGGTGACCACCTTCAGCCCCTACACCGTCACCACCCTGGTCAGCGCCGGTCTCGCCAATCCCCAGGACCTGGCAGTGGGCCGCAACGGCAGCTACGTGTACCTGCTGGACCGGAACGGCACCAACAGCACCGTGAAGCGGGTTCAGACTTTCGGCTCCCACACCGTGACCACGCTGGCCAGCAACACGGGCGACACGCCCATGGACGATCCCGTCGCCCTGACGCTGGATCCGGACCACGACTTCGTCTACTGGCTGGACGAGGACGACCAGGCGGTGCGCCGGGTGGCGGCGGACGGCGCGACCGGCGCCTTCAAAACTCTGACCACCTCCGCCGGTGGGGCGGTCACCGACCTGGTCGTCAGTCCGGACGGGGGCGCCGTCTACTGGCTGGACAACAGCAGCAACCGGGTGAAGCGGATTGCCGCAGATGGGTCGGGCATGGTCGGGGACGTGATCACCTCCGGCCTGAGTGTTCCGGCCCGTATGAACGTTTCCCGGGAAATGGAGAGGGTCGCCGGCTCCTGCATCACCGACGCCGGCACTCTGGACGCCGACTACTCCACCCACGACTGGGAGGCGGACATCGACGCCACCTGCCCATCGGCCTTCTACACCTTCCGCCTCGCCGACGCCGCGGACCTGCGCGTAACCGCCACGTCGTCGTCCATCAATCCCCTGCCAATTCTCCGTAAGGGCGGCATCGGCGGCGAGATCGTGGCGCTCACCGACAGTTCCAACGGATCTTCGACGCCCTACGTGTACCAGGCCGAGGCAGGGCAGCACACCATCGAGCTGGTGCGGGAATTCAACTCGGCGAACCCCGCCGGCGGATTCTCGGCGCAGCTGCAGACCCAGCCCATGCTCTCCGGCTGCGACGTGAACCTGGGCACGCTCTCCTCGGACCAGCTCCAGGTCTTCGGCGCCCACGACCCCGACTGCGGCGACACCCGCAAGTACTTCTTCTACCTGGAGTTCCAGGCGTCGGTATCGGCGTCGGCCTCCGGCGTCGGTTTCACCCCCAACATCGAGCTGCGTCCGGGCGCGGCGTCGGACTCGGCCACGCCCAGCGCCCAGAACGTGGGCAATCCGGCGGACTTCTACCAGTCGGTGACCTCGGGGTCGTACCGCATCAACCTGGAGAACATCACCGAGGGCGACACCTACAACCTGTCGCTGCAGGCCTTCGGGCTGCCGCCGCCCACCCGGACGCCCATCCCCTCACCCACGCCGCGGCTGCAGACCAACGTGGACGTCCGCATCGAGCCGAATCCCCAGGGCTACGCCTACGAGCTGAGCCATGCCCCCTACGCCTTCGCCCTCGAGGGCAACCCCGACTCCTTTCCGGCGCTGGTGCGCTCCACCGACGCCGACGTGCGCATCACCGCGACCGCGGTGGCGTCGCTGGACTGCGGCGGCTCCACCGCGGCGGAGCTGGACGACCTGGGCCAGGGGGAGCCCTTCCACCTCCACATCTGCGGCCGCGCCGGTCGCAGCGCCACCCTGCAGGTCGTCCGCGAGTCCGACCGCGCCCTGCTGGCCACCTACTCCATCCGCATCGCCGGAGCCGTGGCGCCCACGCCGGCTCTGGCCCCGGGTCCTGCGATGACCCCTCCCGCCAACGTGGACCGGCTCCAGCTGGGTGAGTTCATCGAAGTCGTGTGCGACGCCGCCAACATTGGCTGCAACGTGGGTCTGCTGCGCAACGGACTGGGCGCGCTGGCCTCCGGAGGGCTGTTCCTGGTTCCCACCGCGGTGAGCCGGGGACGGACCAGCGCGTACTCCGCCGGCATCGGTCTGGCGCTCTGCATCATCGGCCTCTTCCTGAGCCACCTGATGATCGGCATGCCCCTGTGGTTCGCGGCCGTTCCGGTGGTGGGCGTCATCTTCCTGGCGCTGGCCCAGGGCTACCTCAAGTTCCGGAGGGTCGGATCGTGACCGGCCCGGGTTCCTTCGACCGAGCTTCAGACCGGGAGAAGGTCGGGGTGCTGCTGGGCATCCTGGTCGGAGCCCTGGTCATCCTCGTCGCATTTCCCCTCTGCCTGCCGCCGGGCCGGACGGCGGAGGCCCAGGGCACGCCCGAACAGGTGATGGGAGTGCGCGCCGTGGCTGACGACCACGACAGCATCACCGTGTCCTGGAATGCCGTCACGTCCACGTGCGGCAGCAATAGCCTGTACTACGAGGTGCGCTGGGACGACGACTCAGGATTCGGGTCGCCGCAGGACGAGGATTTCATACCAGACACCACCGACCGTTACCGGATCACCGGCCTGCAGGAGGGCGCCCCCTACTTCGTCCAGGTCAGGGGCGTTTGCGCCGACTTTTTCGGCTTGTACACGGCAGAAGGGGCATGGTCAGTCGCCGACAGCGCGACCACCGACCTGCAGCCACCGGAGCGGGTGACCGGTGTGCTCGCGGACGCCACCTCCGACGTCGAGATCATGGTCTCGTGGCTGATGGCCATCCGGGCTGGCGGCTACGTCGTCCAGTGGCGGGAGGACGGCCAGGCCTTTGACGCGTCCCGCCAGGCGGCCGTCCAATCTCTCACGTACAACGTCACGGGCCTCACCGCGGACACGCGGTATTACTTCCAGGTCATCGCCACGCGGGCCGGCGCCACTGACGCCGCGCCCTCGGACGAGGCCGACGCCACTACCGAAAACGCTCCCACGCTGGGACAGGTTGCCGGCGTCGCCGTTGCGGCCCTCTCCGACCGGGAGCTCCGGGTCACCTGGGCCGCCGCCGCCAACGCCACCGGCTACGTGGTGCAGTGGGACACCGTCGACACGTTTCCCGACCCAGGCGAGGCCCGGACCTCCGGAACCGGCGTCATCATCGAGCGGCTGCGGGCGGAGACCGAGTACCACGTCCGGGTCAAGGGCGCCCGCGCCGGAGCCGCCGACGGCGCGTACTCGACGCCCGCCAGCGCCACCACCGGCGACCAACAGACCAGGGTGTGGGCCGAGCGCTTTCCCGGCGGGCCGATTGCCGGCCAGCTGGTCCTGAGCGTCTTCGCCGGCGTGATGGCCGGCGTCCGGTTCAAGTCCATGAAGTCGCCCCGGCGGGAGGCGGTGATCACCGGCGCCATGTCCCTGGGCGCCCTGATCCTGCCCGCCTTCGGGCTGGCCAACGAGTTCTGGGTCATCGGCGTCGCCCTGCTGGTGCTGCTGGCCTCCATCGCCGCCATATTCCTGGCAAGGAGGTGATTCCGTCATGGCGGGACTGAACAAAATACTGATCGTGGCCGTCATCGTTCACGTCGCCCTCTTCGGCGCCACCATCTTCCTGACCAACGCCATCGCCGCCACGCCCTACTACGGCGGCGACCACGGCTTCCTGCCGTCCACCGGCAACAGCAGCAACAGCTACGACCGGTTCTCGGCCTGGCTCTCCGGCGGCGGCCGCGACCAGGAGTTCGAGGAGCCCGACGCCGAGGGGGGCATCGCCATCCTGGGCTGGATCATCAAGGGGCCCATCTGCAGCACGGTGGCCATCGTGAAGTTCATGTTGTCGATGACCATCCTGAAGTACGGCATCATCGACCTGATTCCCAACATGGGCTTCGGCCTGTGGTTCAAGACCGTGATCCACCTGACGGCCGCCCTGATCCACGTCGGCCTGGTATCCGTCCTGGTGGGCTTCGCGGTGCGGGCCGGCGTGTTCAGCAACATCCACCTGATGGTGGCGCTGGGGCTGATCTCCGCGTTCGCCGTCGTGGCCACCCTGCTCAACGCCGGAGGTGCATTGTCCTGTGGCTAATCAACCTGACACCGAAACCACCGAAGGGCCCCAGCAACGACCGGCCCCTCGGCCGAAACCGCTGCGGCAATACCTGGAGCGGGTGCCGCCCCGCTACCGCAACAAGCGGTGGCTGATCGGCGGGCCCGTCGCCGTCCTGCTGCTGCTCGTCTTCGGCGGCGACTGCCTGTGCAAGGCGGCGCGTTCCGAGCGCGCTCCGGAGCCGGTGGCCCCGGCAGTGGAGGTGGCGGCTCCCACCGCCACGCCGGAGCCGGTCATCCTGGCCGACCGGCCGACGCCCCTGCCCTCCCAGTACGCCTTCACCCACTTCGTCAACGAGATGGCGGACTGCTACCAGCAGCAGGGGCTGCCGGCGTCCCTGGAGAGCGTGGAGGCCGACATCATGGTCGACGTGCCCGTGGCGGTGAACGCGCTCATGAAGCTGTACGCCGACAACCTGTGCCGGGAAGAGGACCCCTGGCACCAGATCCGCGGCCGCGTGGGCTGGATGCTCCGCGCCGCCGACGTGCCGCTGCCCGACCTGCCCCAGGCCGAGCCACCGCAATAGGCCAAACTCCCGCGCCGGAGCCGCAGCGCGCGTTTTGGCGCTGCAATGAGGAAAAACATCGCTTTGAACCCTCGAAGGCCCTCAGGGGCCCTCCTGCGCAGCAACTGAGGCATTCCCGTGAACGATCGCATCGGCATCCTGATCACCGGCGCCGCGGCCGTCGTGGTACTCATCGCGTTGGCCG
Source organism: Dehalococcoidia bacterium (assembly GCA_965220105.1). GTDB lineage: Bacteria > Chloroflexota > Dehalococcoidia > Lucifugimonadales > UBA3495 > Bin87. The sequence continues at coordinate 3,690,822 of OZ244811.1, forward strand.
TCCTGGTCGCCGGGAGCCTGCGGACCGAAACCGTTGACGGCGGTGTCGCGCCGCCCGGCTCCCTGCTGCATCCCCAGGTCCGGCAGGATGCGCCGCCCGGCTACGTCATCGCCGAGCTCTACCAGGACGGGCGCCTGGACCTGGAGAGTGGTGTCTACGACGAGGACGGAGCGCTGCGCGGTTCTCACTGGACCCACCACGACGTCCGGCAGACCTGCAGCGTGGACCTGGCGCTGGCGGTGCAGGAGGGCCGCGACCAGGCGTCGCCCACGGCCACTCCGCGCCCGACCCACACCCCGTTGCCCACCGATCCGCCCCGGAACCCCGAGGAGTACGCGGTGGTCGAGCGGACCATCGACACCGATAATGGAGCCGGCATCGCGGTGGCGCTGTTGCCCACGCCGCGGGCGGGGTGGCCGGCCAGCACGCCACGGCCGACGTACACGCCCTATCCCACGGCCACGCCGTCGCCACTGGTCTCGTCGGTCAGCTGGATCGGCTGGGCCGGCCGACCCATCGTCATCGCTGCCGACGGCGTGGCCATACTGGAGGTGCCCCGGGATGCCACCGTATCGGCCAACCTCAGCGTCTGGACCGGACCGCATCCAACCGGCCAGGCCCAGCTGGCCAGGCTGCCTTTGCCGGAACCCTATTGGTCGGAAGGCGCCGCGCACCTTCGGCTCAAGGAGGCCAGCGGCCGCCTATTGCTGGCCAGCGACCACATCGACGCCCACCACCGCTCGGCCAGGCTCAGCATCCGGGCGGGGCCGCTGTCCGACTGCCACGGGTTGAACCTGCGCTGGCAGCAGCCGGCGGCCATCGTGGTCCGCGCTCTCACCGAGCAGCCCTATGCCGACTGGGCGGATCACTCGCTGCCGCCCCTGCCGGTTCCATCGCCGGCGACGCTGAACGGACTCACCCTCACCGGCATGACGCTGCTCCCAGACTTCGATGCCGCCACGGCGGCATACACCGCCACCGTTCCCTACGCGACGTCGGAAACCACCGTGCGTCCGGTACTGGCAGATCCGACCGAAACCTATACCATCTCGCTGGGCGGCGGGCGGCAGTCCGCCAACGCTCCGGCCGTGATCCGGCTCACCGCGGGCGTCGCCAACGCCATCGCCATCGTCGTAACCTCGGCCGACCGCAACACCACCAGGACCTACACCGTTACCGTTACGCGAACGGCGCCGTCCACCGACGCCACCCTGGCCGGGCTGACGCTGGGCGGCACGTCGCCCGACGAATGGACTCCCGTGTTCGCTCCCGACGTGTACGACTACGACGTGCGAGTGCCCCACTCCACCGTGCGCACCGCCGTTGAGCCGCACACGTCCCATGCTGCGGCGACCTTCATCGTATCGACCGATCCACCCGATGCGCTGACCGACAGCGGCTACGGCACCGCCCTGGTGGAGCTCACCGAGGGCGCCACCACCACCGTAACAATAACGGTTACCGCACAGGACGGCAGTACGCAGCCCTACGTGGTGCGCGTCCACCGGGCCGGTCCGTAAGACCCGAGGAGCATGATCATCATGATCATCATGATCATACTGATAGTAAAGATCCGTTACTGGCTGGCCCGGCGCAGCTGCCGCCGCTACGCCCGCGAGTACCTGCGTGCCGTCGACAATCACGGCCTTGAGTGGACGCTCGCCCTGATCGAGGAAGATCAGGACCTGTACAGCGATCCGTTCAACCACGCCCTGGCGCGGGCCGGCGTCATCGACTACGCCCAACGGGCCGGCGAGGCAGGAGAGCTGCGTGCTCACTCCGTCCCTTGCCAGTTTCGCCAACCTGTTCAACGGCAACTACTACGGCGCCTACGCTGATGCCAGCTTGTACCGGAACTCCCAGTCGTAGGGCCCACGACGTTCAACGGACTACAGCTTGGACCAAATGACCAGGAAGGCCACGGCCACGACGGCGACTACTTCCGCAATGAACATACCGGAATGAACATACCGGCCGTTTCCTGCGCGTTGGCCCGTTTCCGTTCCACCTGCTCAGAGAAAATGGCGGCGTAGGCAAAGCCGATGCAGGTAAAATATGCGCCGATGCCGAGGGCCCCGATAGTGATGGCCGCCACCCGCAAGTTCACGTCCGCGAACACTTCATCCGCGAACCCAACCAAAGTGAACAGCGCTGCCAGTACTGCGGTCGCCAACGTGATAATGCTAAGGCAGACACCGTCCCAGCGTTCCGGACGCGAGCTATTGGGACTGCCCATGCTTCGTGCCGGCCTTGCGTGCCCGCAAGTAACTGAAGATCAGGGCGCCGCCGACGACAGACGCACACAAACCGGTGCTGACGATGAAGAGCTTCACGTCCTCGTATTTCACACTCATGAAGTAAGTCGCCACAGCTGGCATGCCCACTGCGACCACAAACACTGTCATGTAAAACCAGGCGCCGCGCATATCCCGCTCCGCATCCGACTGTGCCGAATACCGCGCATTGTCAGCCGCTATCTCACGTATTGTCAACTTTGCAGCTGACCTAACCATGCACGACATCCCGCCCATCCTGAACGATCCGAACACCCACCAGTTCCGCGAAATGTGCTGGGGCTGCGGCACTGCCCGCGCCGTCCTGGTAGTCGAACGGGACGACGAAACCCAGGTGATCGGCGGCCTCTGGTGTTGGCTCTGCGGCCGGGCCATCCACCAGGACTGCCTATCGCGGGACAACCCCGCAACGCTGGGATGCCGCAACGACGACTGCCCGCTGTTCCCACCACAGCGACTGGCTTGAGCCATGCCCGACCTCGTCCTGCGCTGCCACCTCACCTTCGTCTGCTGCGGCGCACCAGGCCGGGAGGACATCGACACCTCCGCCCTCATCGACGAAGACGTCGAGTTTCAGGGCCACACTTTCCACCATAGCCGGGCCCGGGCCGGCGTCATCGGCCGCGCAGAGCAGGCCGCAGATTTGACGCCTCGTACCCCGTCCACTGGGCCCTCCGGGTGCGCCCTGTTCTAATTTTGGCCTGCCAACCACGTGTCGCCTTTTCATGCGTATTTACGCACGTTTCCTATTACAACCCCCCGGGGGTGGCCATCCGGCGGCCTCCCGTCAACGACCAGTCGCTGTTTTACCTTTGCGTACTACTCAGCAATGGACAAATGTTTTGTTTTTCTCCGGTTTTATTGAGACTGTGCTCAGGGCGGGCTTTCCACACTCGAAAAAGCGACACCTGCCTGGCCAACGACGTGTCGCTGTTTTGAGTATAAAACCAGTACCCGTACCCACGATGATGCCAGTCTCAATAAGCAATCACGTTCGGATATTATGTTCGTATTTGGCCGTAATCGGCCATCGGCAGGCCCATGACCAAGCCGCCACGGCCGGGTCGGAATAGGCGATGAAGGACGTGCCCAGGGGCGATCACCCGCCCCTTTCCCATTGAGCAATACGGTCCTGCAAAGCACTCCACGGTATGCGCTGTCCGCGGACTCCGACGATGATGTACCACAGTTTGCCGGTCGCCATCTCCTGCCGGACGACATCCTCGCTAACCCTCAGTCTCGACGCCACCTCTTTGACGGTGAAACAACGTAACGAGTCAGTCGGTTCGGAGTCCGGCGCAATGCTGGTCGCGACCGGCTCCAGCGCACCAGGCGACAGGTTCATGGTCTGCTCCAGAGCCAGCAGGCCCCGGACGTCGCCGTCAGCCTCGCCGACGATCAAGCCCACCAGGGTGTCAACATCCAAACCGGACTGTTGCGACAGGTATGCGAGGGTCCGATCCTGTTCCACCAGCCACGCCAAAATCGTTTTCCCTACCATCATTGCCTCACCTCTCGAGCGGGACACGCAGCGCCACAACGGCGACCGCCACTGGTGACAATGTTGGCGTTTAAGGGGCGATGTTATGGCGATCCCATTCCCCCATCACCGAGGTCAACATGACCCGAAGCATCCGAAATACCTCCGGAACCATCGGGACATCAGCGCCGTCTCGGGGAAAGAAACCGGCGATAAATCCCAGCGCCGGCCACCGGTCGACACCGGTCTTCCGGCACGCTTATTCCAGTGTTCGCTGGCCCTCGTCCAGCCGACTTTCCCACGTGTGATCCGGCATGTTCCGCCCCCTGGTGTGAATGGGATTGCGCTAACCGTGACCCTCTTTTCACTAACATTTGACTGACGTGGGGTCGTGCCCTGCGATCCCGAATCCACATTACGAGGTGCCCAATGAAGGGACACATGAGACCAAGAAGCGACGCCGTCTGGGAGCTCAACGTCGACATCGGCAAGGACAAACGAGGAGTCCGCCGCCGGCACTCGGAGACCTACTACGGCGCCGAGGCCGACGCCGAAACCCGACTCCGCGAAATGGTTGCTGAAGCAGCGGCGAAAATCGCGGCGACCGCCCAGGCCGGACCGCAGACCCTGACCGTAGGCGAGTGGCTGCTCCGGTGGCACCAGCGGGTCATCGTCCGCGACAAGAAAATATCCACCCAGGAACGCTACCTCAGCATCATCAACCTCCACCTCATCCCCCACATCGGCCCCATTCCACTCCAGGCTCTCTCCCCGCTCAAAGTGGACGCTCTGCACGGCAAACTGCTGGACCAAGGCCTGGCCCCCAAGACCATCGAACTCATCCATACTGTCTTGTCCGGCGCCTGCCGCCACGCCCTGCGCCTGGAAATCATCAACCGCAACCCCGCGGCCGCGGCGCCACCGCCCTCAGCTCCCAGGAAAGAACTGAAAATCCCCGTCGCCCTCGCGGTGCTCGATTTGTTGAGCCTGGCGGAAGAAGAGATGCACTACCTGTTCCTCTTCGTCCACCTGCTGGCCTACACCGGCATGCGGCGCGGCGAAGGCATGGCTCTGCGCTGGCGCAACGTCCACCCGGACGAGGCATACTTTTCGTCGCAGAATCGGCCGTCAAAACTCACCGGAAAGGGCTCGTGCTGGAGACCCCCAAAACTGAAACCTCCATCCGGCGGATCTTCCTCGACGAAATAACCGTGGACCTGCTGGCCCGACGCCGTGAGGATCAGCTTCGCATGCGACTGGAGATGGATCCCGAGGATCAACCAATCGACAACGACCTCGTATTCCCGGCAGAGGACGGCGGTTGGATGAAACCGTCCAACATGCTGCGGCACCTGAAGGAACTCGCTTGCCGAGTCGGAATACCAAACCTGACGTTTCATGCCCTGAGACATTTCCACGCCAGCGTGATTCTGGACGCCGACGACGACCTGTACAAAACCTCCCGCCGGCTGGGCCACTCCAGCATCGCGACCACCGCCGACCTCTATGGCCACACCATGGAACGCGGTCAACGCTCGATCGCGCAGGTGTTCACCCAAGCTATGGAAAACGTGCGTAAGAACCACCAGGCCCACTCTTTCCCGCCCGACCGCCCGCCCAATCCCGATCCCCCTGCAACAGACTAGCTCGCACGCCTTCGCGCAGCGTCATTACCGGGCAGTACCAAAACCCGCTGAATCCTACTCAGCGGGTTCTTTATTGGAGTCCCTCCCTGGCTCCATCTCCAATTTCGGAGTCTGACCTTCGGCACCAGTTGCCCTTTCGTGCTCAAAATCGCACGGAATGTCGCCCCTCATCCGTGATATACCGCCCTTTTGCCGCCCTCAACACGGCCAGCGCCCGATCGCGTCGGGCGTAGCGTTCCTGCAATTTATGTCCAGGCGTCCCGTCCGGACGATAGCCGTGGCCGCTGGCTAGCGTCGCTTGCAGTGATTCCTCAGCGGTAGGAGCTGCACTGGCGGGCGATGTTTTTCTTCTTTAGGTAGATTCTCACGATGGAGCCGCCAGAGACGCCGTAGTCATATTCGGCCAATTCCTCCATCCTTTTTCGGTCAAAGTCGCCAGCGAGTGCACAGGATCAAACCACCGGCTGGCGCATCACTGCGGCGGAGTACGCGCGGTGGAAGAATGTCAACCCACCGGAGCCACCAGAATTGGGCTAAGCACGGTCGCCGAATCGCGCCCGGTACTGCGGATCGTTACGCCAGTGGTCGATGTGTTGCGGTTGATTATCGAAGGTGAACGCTATTAAGGCGTCAGTCTTCCAGTCGCCAGGCATCACGGCGTGAATCGTTTGCATATATGTAGAAAAGTACCACTCTCGCGGCGGGCTGAAGCGCGTCCAGTCAACCTTCAGATTACGACCGTCCCAACTATTAGCCGTGACGATTCCGATGGCTTTAATCAACATCCCGGAGACGAACTCTCCACGGTCATTGAATGGCAGCCAAGGTTTGTTCTTCTGGGTAAAGAAAGACTTAAGAGCGATACGGTCGCCGGGGCGGACAGAGTTAACAAGATCATAGTATTCGCCGCCTTCATAGCCGTTCCTTCAAATACCCTCTCTCAAGTATCGCTCGGTCTGGTCACCGGTGCCGCCCCACTAAGTGTAGGCACCGACGAACCACGCAGGACGCTCGTTGCTATTGTTGGCAGGCGAAACCATTGTATTCCCTCGCATCGAGGGTCTATTGCCGCGTGTGCGGGGGAACCGCCGGTGGGGTTTGTGTGAAAGTCCCGGCCACCAATCTATCCCCGCGTGTGCGGGGGAACCCCGTGATAACGGTGACCCTGTTTGCCGCGGCGGTTGTCTGTGCCGTTGTCATTGCTCATCATCATCCAACCAACCGTACCGCTGCGCAAGGCGTACCCATAACCGCTGGGTCTGTCTCGCATCTCGATGTATTTCTTCCAGCATAGCCTCTTGGCGCTCCAACGTTTCCTGCTGGCGTTCGCCTATTGAGATCAGCAAGTTGAGCATCACGTCGTGCGTCCTGGAAGTTTGCTCCAATGCGTCAACCCGTTCCTGAAGGGCATTGTTTGTTACCACAATCCCGACTCCACGGTTCAGATGATCCAACTCGCTCAGAGTTTCAATGTTTTCCTGAATCGGAATGTTCCCACCGCTTATGCGATCTGTCAACAAAATCACAAAAACAAACAGCCGCTAGGCGATAAGGTCTGTGTAGGGCAACCGTTTCCCAAATAGATGAAACGCCGTTACAAGCGGCCACAAGCGGCGGCAGGCGTTGCGTCTTAATGATTTGCGGTGCAACCATAGCAGACCACCCGACTTTTTGCGACATGGAGGCTAACATGGTGCAGAAGAAGACGGCGAAGCGACTGGCACGGAAGGCGACGACGGCCCCAAAGGCACGTACCATGATGGCACAACATGCCCACTTACGCGGACGCAAGGAAATAGGAAATGAATCGGAGCAAAAAAGTCGGTTACACCTACTACGGACGAAAGGGAAAGACGCGTACCGGAGTTACCAATAACCCCGCCCGCCGTCGCGGTGAACACAACGGCAACACCGGGGGGAACGGCTACTTGAAAGTGCGAACTGGACAGATGACGCCAGAGCAAGCCCGGCGGTGGGAACGGGGGCAGAGTAACACCAGAGGGTATTGATAAATGAGGGAAATACGCACGGGAGGAAACTACCCCGCGCTGCACCCGCCACCGCTCCAGCGGCGCCACGCTCAGGTACACGGCCTCCAGTTCGGCGTTAATGCGGAAATGAGCCTGAAATGAAAACCGGCATTTTGACGGGCATCCTACGGGGTGGGGCTGAAACCGGGAGGAAATGAGGATGTCCCACGGCCCTTGACAGGCCCCGCTACCGCCGTGATCCTTTAAAAGAGTCGTGATTGATCGACCATCCGGCGGGGTGCGAAAGCTCGCGTCGGTGTTCGTGTCCCGCCCGCAGGGCGGACACCGGCGATTTCGGCAAAAGCCTCTGACCTGAGCGGTTCGCTGTCAGAGGCTTTTCGTTTGGGTCGGAGGCAATGGAGTAAAGCATTGCCCGACGCCATACCGCTGACACCCTCTCGCGAGATGGTCGCCGCCGCCGAACGGCCGGCCGGCATCCGCGTACTCGCCCAGGCTCCCGCGCTCAATCGCGATGCGGAGAGGCTGGCCGACAACCGCAAGGTCCTCATCGTCGCCGACGACCAGCCCTGGGACCACTTCTATTACTTCCAGGGCGAGTTCTTCGAGCACATCGTGCTGCGCATGACCGCCTCCGCCATCAACCTGGACCGGGTGAAGGCGGGCAACTGCCCCTTGCTGAAGCACCACGACCGCCGCATGGACCTGGGCCACGCCAACGTCAGCATCACGTCGGACATCTTCGCCCACTCGCTGCCGGCCTGGCAGAAAGCAACGGCGGCGGACTAAATTTGGTCATATTTCGCCGCCCGATTGCTGCCCTCAATGACGGCGGCAGGCGATGACAGGCGGCGGGTGGCAACGGTTTGGCGGCGGATTCCCGATGCAGGCGGCGAGTGGAGAGGGGAAATATCAGAATCTCACCTTCGGCACCAATTGCCCCGGTAGCGGGTTCATGCCGGACCGCGCTTGCGGGTAGTTTGTTGCCCTCCCGCCAGACCAGCAAGCCGCAAGTCCAGCGACATGGCAGCCACCGTCGCCGTTATTGTTGCCTGGGGGTGTCACTCGGTGGGCACCCTGGCGTTGTATATCCTGCCGTACAGCACAAATCCGACAATGGCGACGATGGCCGTGACCAGGCACGTTATGTTCAGCAGCGTTAACGCCGCCGCCACTCCGACGGCTTCGGTACCCGTTGCGTCAGCTACGGCGGCAACGGTCCGCAACGGGAAGGGCGGTCGGTACCGCGTGGCGCCGGCTCACCCGGAGCTGGTGGACGCTTTCCGGTCAGTGCCACACCGTAGCCTTGGCGAGAAGGTTTTCACGGGACGTACAGGCAACCCGCTGTCCCCCAGAACCGCAGCCCGGTGGATTTCAGAAGGAATCACACACGCAGGGTTACAGGCTGCCGCCACGGGAACCGGCGTCAAAGGCCCGGCCAGCCACAGCCTACGACACAGCCTACGCCACAGCTGCGCCCGCCACTGGCTGCAATCCGGCCTCAACGTCAACGCTGTCTCCACCTGGCTCGGCCACCGCAGTCCGACTGTAACCCTCAACACCTGCCTGGTACTGGCGCCAGACACCTTGGGGGACATCAGCGAAGTTCCCTAGCCGATATTCCGTCCCAGTCTGAGGCAGGCGCGGGGAATCTACGATACGCGATGCAGGTAATCGGCAGTCAACCCCCGCCGCACCAGCGGGTTACGCGTGAGGCCCATTGTCGGTAGCGCTCTGAGGGCGAACTAACTCGTTGGCAAAAAACGGGGGCCTCAGTTCAGGCCGAATTGCTCCCGGGCGTTCTCGCCCATCATACGGGCTATGACGGCCGGTTCTACACGTGCCTGGGTCAGCGCCTGGATGGCGTCCCAAGCACTGGTTGTGTCGTGGTGCGGATACCGAGAACCCCAGACGACTTTATTTTCGTAGGAATGCGGGAGCTCCTGGATCATGCGCTCTTCAGCGTCGAACCCCAGCATGACGTGGCCTTCTTCCCACATTTCTTCAGGGTCGGTCCTGACGGGATAATAATGCTGGAGAGGGATAACCCGTGTCGATGCTTCCATTTTTTCCAGGACTTCGTCCATCCAGGAGGCCTTGCCGTGGGCCATTACCACCCTCATCTCAGGGAAGCGCTGCATGACTGTATAGCCTATCAGCGTGGATGCGACGAACATATGGTTGTCCAGCCAAAGGGATATTATCGGCGCCACGGGATGCCCCAGCGGGATCATTCCCGTCGCCGGGGATGCCCGGTTGCGGTCGCTGGCGCTGCCGCCAGCGAAGGGGCCCCCTCCACCACCCCCGAGGCCGGCGGTCTGTGAAAGTCGGCCGCTGATCTTTTCTACGAAGGGACCATGGGAAGTCCACTCCGGATTCCATAAGCCGGCCGTAGGATGCACTGCGGCGGCCAACCCCAAGTTCTCCAACTCCGCCCAAAGGGGATCGTAGTAGGGGTGGGTCAGGTACCGTCCTTCCATGAACATGGGCCGGATGAACGCCCCACGGAAACATCGTGATCCGGCGACACGATGCAACTCGGCTAAAGCGAAGTCCATATTGCCAAGGGGGACCATTGCGGCGGCGAACAGACGGTCCGGCGCGGCCTGACAGAAATCTGCAATCCAGTCGTTGTACGCCCGTGCCAGCGCCCAGGCCACGTCCGGATCCTCAACCAAGTGAAAACCCTCGGCGAACCACGTCGGGTACACGAAGGTCTGGTCGATTCCCATGGCATCCATATCCCGGAGCCTGGCCTGTGGGTCAGAAGCGCCTTCACACATCGGATGGCGGGTATTCGGGTCCAACTCGCCAACGGAGTCCCAAGTCATTCCGGGCTGCCAGATAGCATGACGGGGGATGTTAGGGTTTGCGACGTCTCGAAACACCCGGCCGTTGATTTTGAGATACGAGTCGAAACGCCCTTCTTCTCGCCAGAGGGCGTTTTTACCCGGGATTCTATACTCGGGCTCCAGGTATTTCTCCCACACGTCGCGGGGTTCCACTACGTGGGAATCGCTGTCGAAAACAGCGAAGTCTTTACTGGTAGTCATCGCACGTCATCCGATTGGCTGCCGGTTATCGGGGCGTCACCGACGACTCCGGCTTGAGGGCCTCATTTATTTCGTTTTCGTCAGGCCACCAATCCGGGCGGTGGATCTCGGTAACACGGTCTCGGATGATCTTTTTCGGCGGCTCGATATTGTAGAGGCGGCGAGCGTTTGCCCCCAGGAACCTGGCCTGGTCGTCGATGGGCAACTCGCATTCTTCCATAGTCTCGATGGCTCGCCAGGCGTCGTCGCCGTCGTGGTGATAAACGTCGGAGGCCCAGGCGAGGATGTCCCGATAGTAGTCGGGCAGGCGCGACGGGGGCGCTTCGTCACCTTCAAAGCCGGTGACGCAATGTTGGAAGAAAGTCTCGCTGGGCAGTTGCTTCAGAGGAGGCAAGTTGCGGTCATTTCGATAGAGCCGATAGGTCTTGTCGCATTCATCCAGCAAAAAGCTCAGCCAGGTGGACGACGCCTCGAACACCGCGGCTTGAATCTTGGGATGCCTTTCGAAAAACCCCGACATCAACACCATGGTCACCCACAGGGACGCCTCGGCCTGGAAGTTTTGCACATTGCCCAAGAAGGTATGCGGCAATCCGGATGTGGAAATGGTCCTTCTGATGAGCTCTGCGCCTGAATACTGGTCGGAATAGCCCGGTGGTTTCGCGACCCCCGAGGCCGGGAACGGGTGCATACCGTAGACGAGGCCAGTATCTTCCAGGGCATTCCACACGCCCTCGTACTTGGGTTGAATCGGGTAGTTACCCATGGCATCCATGGGTCTGATCAGGGCAACCCGGCAGCCTTTGGCAGCCACGCGATAGACCTCTTCAACAGCGAACTGGGGGTTCTGCATGGGGATGAGGGCGGCGAAGTAGAGACGTTCCGGGTCCTCCTGCGTGTATTCATATGCCCAATCGTTGTAGGCCTTGCACATGGCCCGCGCCCCCAGGGCGTTCTGCAGCCAGGGGTAGGTATCGATGCTGGTCGGTATGACCATCACCTGGTCGATACCCTGCACGTCCATGTCGCGCAACCGGGGCCCGGGTTCGTCTGCCCCGGCGTGGGCGAGGTATTCCGACTGCTCCCTGGTGAGGGCAGTTTCCGGGTTGAGGTTGCGGACGTTGAAGGCGCGCTGGATGTCGTGTTTGAGTCCCGGACCGGCTAGCCTCACGATGTCGATGATCCCAGGGCCTGTCTTGGGCACGGGGGAAAAGCTGTTCACGTCGGCCTTCCCGTTGACCAGCAACTGGTTGGTCTCGGCGTCGTACCACATGGTGGACTTCAGAGCTTCCAACTCGCCTTTGGTGAGGTGGTCTGCGACCCGCTCCCAGACTCTGGCGGGCTCAACGATGTGAGCGTCGCAGTCGAAGGTGGGGAAATCTTTGGTCATTGGCCTGAATCGCTGCACTGGCACGACGGACCCTCCTCTCCACCGCATGGTGGATTGTATACAGGCAATTTTACGCCTAACTTAACAATGGGCTTTACTAATGTCAACCATATGACGGGTTGAATGAGCCCGAATCGTAGGTGAAGCGGCACTACTCCCGCCTTGCTACCCTTGCCACGGCGTATCCGCACGTTGGGAGGGCGATGCGCCTGGCGGATATCCGCCAAAATGCGGCGATTTAGGAGTGCTTCGTTAGAGTTCCTGCGTGTCGAGCAAGTGCTCTAACCAACTGAGCTAATCGCCCACGGGGTGCTTTTGGTGGCCTCTTTTTACCAGAATAGCTGCCTGTTTGTACCCTCTCAACCTCGCTGGTCAATAACGTTGCGGGGTAGTAAATATCATCGGGTCTAGTCCAGGAATGCCGCATCGCTCGGTGCCCAATCAGGCTCCGGGGTCGTCCCTGGGGATAGATGCTTGGGAATACGTCCGCGTGGAGCGGGCGGCGGCACTCTGCCGTGGCGGGTCTGCTCCGGCGCGATGAATGGGTCCACGCCCAAGGCTTGAAGGTCGGCAACCGCCCTGGCCGAGTAGTAACCGGCGGCGGATACCTCCCGGGACGCTTTGCCGGCGTTGCTGATGGTTTCCTCAATCATGGCCACGGCCTGCTGTTTGTCCGAGGTCAGGTTGGTGGCCCGCGCCGCCACGATCACCTGGTGAGCGCTGTCCACCTGGAACGGAGACTGGACGGACTGTCGGACGACCCGCGCAGTGGCCGACCCAGTGCGGTTACCGATGACGACGTGGAACGGGCGATTACGCTGACGTTGGAGACCACGCTCAAGGGCGCGACCATTGGCACCCGGTCCATGGCCCAGCCCTGCGGGCTTAGCCACAACACAGTCAGCCACATCTGGCGGGCCTTCGGATTGCAGCCCCACCGCACCGAAGCGTTCAAGTTGTCGCCCGATTCTCTCTTCATTGAGAAGGTGCGGGACGTTGTGGGGCTGTACCTCAAACCGCCGGACCGGGCGTTGGTCCTGTGCGTGGACGGGAAGTCCCAGATCCAAGCGTTGGATCGCACCCGTCCGCTATTGCCCATGCGCCCGGGACAAGTGGAGCGGCGCACCCACGATTACCTGCGCCACGGCACGGTATCTCTCTTTGCCGCCTTGGACGCCAGAACCGGCCGGGTGATTGGTCGCTGCCACCAACGGACCGAGGCGTGGAGTTTCGCAAGTTCCTCCGCTGGTAAGAGAAAATTGCGAAACTTGAAGATCATCTGCACTGCGACTGAAGGCGGTACCAAATCAGGGCGTCGGTTGGACTGGCGCTCCCCCACGTCGCTAGAATGCACCAGCATCACATTCACCAATGAAGCAACCCATGACGACGTCCAACGCTGCCGAAGAATTCATGCGCTCGCTGGACCAAAATCCAGAGATCGAGCAAGAACTACGCCGACGCCTGCTCACCCAAGAACTCCTCGACCTTCCCAACACGGTCGGGAAACTCGCAACCGCCATCTCGGAAATGCGGGAAACCTTCGACCGCCGCCTCACGTCGCTCGAGTCCCAGCAGTCGGAAAACACCGAACAGCTGAACTCCATCCAGCAGACGCTCAACACCCTCGATGGCAGGGTCGCCAACATCACGGGCTCCGACTACGAACGCAGAGCAACCCGCCGTGTGCCGAGCTTGCTCTCACGCTTCCTGTGTCTCAGCCGAATCCAAGCGCTCCACTCACCCCTGCAGGAAACCACGCCATTCCTGGTCGAGATGATCAACAACGCCCTGACGGCCCACGACATCACGGACAGCGAGGCGGATGACCTTGAACAGGCCGACATCATACTCTCCGCAAACAACGCCGCTGGCGACCGTACATACCTCGTCGCCGAGGCTTCCGTAACCATCGACGACACCGACATAGGCCGCGCCCATAGGCGAGCACGGATACTACAAAGCTTCGCCGGAAGGCCGGTCATTCCAGCCGTCATCGGAGCCACCCCATCGGACGCCAACCGCCAACGAGCTACTGACGCCAACGTCCACATCCTCACCCTGCAACCATAAGGACACACCAACCCAGTCGCTGACAGAGTTTCGCAATTTTCTCGCTGGTAACAAAGATTGACGCGGCTTCCCGCAGTCTATAAACTACATCGTTAACTCCGTTGTGGCAGATTTCTGGTGTATCATCAGGTAAAAATAGCGATAATCGTCTATAATAGCGCGAACTGCAACGAATCAAGCAAAAGGGAGGAAGTAAAATGGCGTATGACCTGCTTATCAAGAACGGGCGCGTGGTTGACGGCTCCGGCGGGCCTTCCTTCTACGCAGATGTGGCGGTGCAAAATGGGAAAATCGTGGGAGTCGGCAAGTTCACTGAATCGGCCGCTCGCACTATCGACGCCGACGGCCGAGTAGTGGCCCCCGGGTTCATTGACCATCACACCCACTATGACCCCCAGGCGTTATGGGACCCCCTCTGCAACTATACGGTCCAGAACGGCAACACCTCCGTGGTAGTTGGACAGTGCGGACAGACGATCGCCCCGGCGCGGCCGGGGGACCAAGAGTGGTACCTGAAGTTCTTCGCGGATGCCGAGGCCATCCCATTGAGTTCGTTGCAGAACGGGGTGAACTTCACTTGGGGATCCATCGCGGAGTACCTTGACGCCTTGGGCCAAAGGCGTGGCGTCAACGTGGGCGCCCTGGTCGGCCACTCCGGAGTAAGACGCTACGTTATGGGTGAGGCAGCCTCGGAGCGGGCCGAGGCCACTGCTGAGGAAATCGAGTCCATGAAGCAGTTGGTCCGAGAGGGTATGCTGGCCGGCGCGCTGGGGTTCAGCACCACCCCCAAGGACCGGGATGATCCGGCCGGCGTCGCCGCTGAGGAAGAGCGATATATCCTCGGCAGCGTCCTGGGCGAGTTGGGCAGCGGCCTCTTCCAGGTTAGCGGCGGCTCCCCTGAGGGCGTTTACGCGTCGCATCGTACTGCCAGGGAGCTATCCCGGAGGAACGGCCGTCCTGCCATCTACAACCTGGTGTCCCAGGAGCTGAACAACCCCGACGGATGGAAAGAGCACCTGCAGTGGTTGGAAGACTCCTTCAAAGATGGGATCAGGGCCTATGGCTCCTGCATATCCATCACGGCCGGTCCGATCTTCAACCTGAGGCTGGGATTGGATGTTCCCCAGGACGAAGACCTGATCAGCCCGCATATCATGTTCGCGGGTATGCCCACCTGGGACTCGGTCATGGCCCGGCCGACTCCGGAGCGTATGCGGGCTTTCCGGGACACCGAGATCCGCCGGGCGCTGAGCGCAGAGGCGGTGGAAGGGACCGTTGCCCAGGCGGCGCCGGGGACGGACCGTCGGGGCAGTCCCCGGGGATTCTTCAACCGGCGCTGGGATTTGGTAGAGGTCTTCATGGCCCACCAGGAGCGGAACCGGCAGTTCGAGGGCAAGAGCGTCGAGCAATTGGCTCAGGAGCAGGGTAAGGGGATTATGGAAGCCTTTCTGGATCTGTCCCTGGACGAAGACCTGGAAACCCACTTCCTGTGCGTTGACCGCAACGTGGACGTTGACTCCCAGAGGCAGATACTCGGCTCGCCCTACACCGTTATCGGCACCACCGACGGCGGCGCGCGCCCGGACACGATGGACCGCTACGAATACAGCACCAATCTGCTGGGCTACTGGGTACGGGAAAAGCAGGTCATGTCACTGGAAGATGCCGTCTATCGGCTGACGGGCAAGACCGCCCTGATGCACGAACTGCATGACCGCGGCTTCATCGCCCCGGGCAAAGCCGCCGACCTAACCATCTTCGATGCTGACACCATCGCCTCCAAACCCCGGGAACCGGTGGATTATCCCCCGGCCGGCGCTAATGCCAAGCACGTGAGGCGGGGCGCCATCGGGATCGACTATGTGATAGTCAACGGCGAGGTTCTGCTGGAAGACGGCGAGCACACTGGAGCGCTGCCCGGCCAGGTCCTCCGGGGGCCCTTGTACCAAGGCTGACCGTTAGTTAGCCCAGAAGCGATCGGTCGGGCAAATGGCCCAACCTCGTCTCAATGGGTATTTCAACAGGGGGCAGAGTTGAGACCTGCCCCCTATTCAGGGTCGGTGCCAAGTCGCCACTACCGCCCGCTCGGGCGGGGTTTCAGTGGGCACCGGCGGCGTCGGTCGCTTCGGCCACCCCATCCTGGAGCCGTCTCCGGACAGCTTCGAGGAACTTTACGGCCTTACCACCGTCGGCCTTTACGCCATGATCGCTCGCCGGCACATGCACCTCTACGGAACCACCTCCGAGCAACTGGCCGAGGTGTCCGTGGCCATGCGTCACCACGCCTCCATGAATCCGGAGGCCCTCTTCCGCGACCCCGTTACCGTCGAGGATGTGGTCAACTCCCGCGTCATCTCCGACCCGCTGCACCTGATGGACTGCTGCGTCATCACGGACGGCGGCGGCGCGGTGGTTGTAGCGTCTCCCGAGGTTGCCCGCAACTGCCGCCATACCCCGGTGTGGGTGTTGGGCGCCGGCGAGGCCATCGCCCATCAGGGCGCCGGCCGCCGCGACCTCATCTATATCGCCGCCCACCAGAGCGCGCCCCGAGCCTTCGAGATGGCCGGCGTGACTCACGACGACATCGACATGGCCATGGTGTACGACTCCTTCACCATTACCGTCGTGGAAACTCTGGAAGACCTGGGCTTCTGTCCCAAAGGTGAGGGCGGCGCCTTCGTCAGCGGCGGCCGGCTCAAGGTCGGCGGCGGGCTGCCCACCAATACCGACGGCGGCGGCCTGTCGTCCAACCACCCGGGCATGCGGGGACTCTTCCTGCTGCTGGAGGCCACCCGCCAGCTGCGTCACGAATTCGAGGGCACCGGACGCCAGGTGCCGAACTGTCAAATCGCCCTGGCCCATGGCACGGGCGGTGCCCTCGGTTCCCGCCACAGCGGCGGCACCGTCATCCTGGGGAGGGACTAACCATGCCGGAATGGAACAAACCGCTGCCTACCGTCGTCGGTGAGACCCGACCTTTCTGGGATTCCTGCCGGCGCGGCCAGCTGGTCATCCAGCTTTGCGACGACTGCAACGAGTACCAGTGGTACCCCCGTGGCATCTGCGCCAACTGCTGGAGCGAAAACATCCAGTGGGTGCAGTCCAGCGGCCGGGGAACCGTCTGGACCTACACGATAACCAACCAGAACCGCACCACTGGTTTTGCCGAGATGGTCCCCTACGTGGTGGCCCTGGTGGAGTTGGAAGAGGGCGTTCGGATGTTCACCAACATCATCGAATGCAACCCTCGTGACGTCCACATCGGCATGGCGGTAGAAGTAACCTTCCAGACCGCCACCCCCCAAATCAGCATCCCCTACTTCAAGCCGGCCGCGTAACTAACGCCTGCCGGGTCGCAAACCATGAACAGCAATGTGTACCATATCCACTTTCTTGACCACCAAATGCCGGCCGGCGAACCTGACTTAGTCAGGTTCGCCAGAGACTACGCCGCTGAACTCAGTGGCGCCAGTCTGGACGACATCACCTGCTTCATACAACAGCACACTGGCGAACCCCAGCTATCGAGTGACTATCGGCGTCTCGCAGCGCCTGAACGACGCCATCCGGCGCATAGCAGACTCCGGCCTTGAACCCGTCTTTGAAGAACCGGAGAGGCCCTACGTGGACGGCGACTCCTGCGTAGTCCCCGGTTCATTCCAAATCAAGCACTTCGGCGCTACCATCGACCCCCAGGGCGGTTTCCAACCACCCACAAAGGCAAAGCATCATGGCCGAAGTCCTCGCCGAACATGTCCACGACCTGCCCGACATCGCCAAAAACTTCCTCAACTGGCGCTACATCGAATCCGATTGGGAAACCGGCCTAATTATCATTTTCTGGGGCGACGGCGAAGAGGAGGAAATCGAACTCCACTCCTCCAACAGCGAATTAGCGATTTAGCAGAAAGAGTGCCTACTATGTAGCTTCAACCACATGGCCAATGGCGTCATCCTGAAGTGCCATTTCGCAAACCGTCCCTTTCTAACCGTATCGCTCCCTCTGTTCCAACATCTGCCGCTGGATTTCGGCAAGCTCCTCATCAGATTCATGCCCGTTATACCGCTTGAGACGGACCGGATGCTGGTATGCCTGCTCAATTTCGCCACCGTTACGCAATCGGCTCCCGATAATCTCGCAATAGCTGGCTTGAAGCTCACAAGTGAGGTAAGTTAGCCCCAAGTTTTTGGCCTGCACCACCTCCGAGCCACTGCCACCGAACAGGATGAACGCCGTATCCCCCGGAACCGTGCAGGACTTAATCAACAACTCCGAAAGTCCTTCAGGGATTTGGCAAGGGTGGTTGGTTTTCTGACGGGATACATTCTTGACCAGGTTGAAGTTCAGCCACGAATAAGGCATACGACCCTTGTGCCCCAGCCGGATACGCTCCCTGATGCGGGGGTCGGTGGGATTCTTATACGGCTGGGCAACCTGCTCTTTGTAAAATCGGTTGTGCTTGGTCTTGGTGGCGTGCAGTATGGAGCGATGCGCCGTCGTGAAGTGCCGGCTAGTATGTCCGATGTTGGTGTTGTAAACCCAAACGTAATCATGGACAGCATAGGCGTGTTCGTCCAGGTATTTCACCCGAAGGTATGAGTTCTGCCTGGGGTAGTTGATAAAAAACAGATTGCCGTCGGGCCGTAGCACCCGTAAGCATTCCCTTGCCAAGCCAATGTACCAATCAACGTATTCGTTCCACGAAGAAGTGAACCTTAGCCCGTCGTAACTGATGCCGGCGTTGTAGTCAGGGTCGCCATAAATCATATCAACACACCCATCCGGTAAATCCCGCAGGATGGTCATCACATCATCGTTGACGACTTGGTTACGATATTTTTCAGGTAAAGCAATCATCGTGTAACCAGCGTGTACTCGGCGCAACGTTCTAGCCGTATTGAGCCTGGAGTTTGCGGGTGAGTGAACGAATATAGGTACAACAGCAAGCGTTCCGGCCGTCCTGTACCCCCTTGTATCCTCAACAAGTAACAGCATTTGATGCTCCTCACGAGCATATCGTGTGCAATATCTCTATAATATCGGTACGGATTGAATATTTGAAATACATTGAAGTCTGGAGGCATACCATTCTTAGCCTCAAAAATGGTTATATGACCTAGATATTCCATAGTGAGATCTATTTCAACCTGCACTCGCTCCGCTCGTATCCAAGTGGTTGCAATTTCGCCGCCATTTGTATAGTGGTCCAAACTGTAATGCAAAGAAATCTGAGTGCGATTAGAGCTGTAGATCTTTGGAGATGCCGTTATATCTTCATAAAGAAAATCGTGGATGATCCTCTGATTATAACCCACAGATAATATATTACTTTCGATAGTATTGACATTGTTCAGGACGCTAGGTCGATAGATCCATCGATACCGGTGATGATCAGGCACAGGCTCAAATTTGTGGTAGCCGTCAGCTATACCATTTACAAACTGATGCCTTGCGGGTCGTTGATTTCCCAAATGAATCACGAAGGCATCATCAGATAGTAGCGTGGGGGGCAAGCCGGCCGAACTGTCAATTTTCGTGGCATCAAAGTAGTTCTTAAAATCCAATGTGCGCGCTACGTCCCGCACTTCGTCGTTGCTGAAAACGAGATTGCCGCGGGACTTGCAGCGGTCGTAAAGACGGGCTATGACCGTCTGCTTTTTACTCATGCCCTGCGAAGTCATAATTAAACTGCTAAAACCAGTAGGTCGGCTGACCAGCGAAGCCTACGGTAGCAGTACTAGCGTCAGGCAGTCAACGGACAACTGTCAGCCAAAAATGTCGGTGTGTGTACCCGTGCCTCGCAGTACGATGGTATCTCCATCATCCTCCCAGACCAGTAGCCAGTCATATTCAATGTGGCATTCCCAGCACGGATACCAATTGCCGACGAGCTGATGAACGCGGTAGCGTTGCTCCATCGGCTCGCCGGATACGACCTTGCTTATCACATAACGTAGCTTTTCAGGGTCTTTCCCACGTCTCATAAGCCGCCGGACATCGCGCCGGTATCGTGCCGATGCGCGAAGTTCACGCACCGGGCCACAAATCCGCCATCATTTCATCGACGCTGGAGTACGTGACCATGTCTTCTACCGGCTCGCGCAACGCCGCCTGCATTTCCTCGTTAGGGATTTTTCCATAGGCCAAGCAGAGGAGGCAATCGTCGTGCAACGCCGTCCGCTCGTAGAATGTGGCGATGGCTTCCTCCGGCATCATTCCCATCTGTGCAAAAACCGCCTCGGCCTTTTGCGCTATCTCAGATTCGGGGTTCTTGGGGTCAAGGCTGGTTGGCGTGGCCGCTTTTGTTTCCATCCCACCAGCAATGAAAGATTGCCCCGTAGTCTGGCTGACTTCCCATAAATCGGCCATCATTTCATCAACGATGGTGTAGATGGCAATACTTTCCTGCGGTTCGTTAAAGGCCGCCAGAGATTCCGCATAGAGGGGCTTTCCCGCCCTGAGACCATCGCCGCGCAGCGCGGTCAGCTTATAGAATATGGCGACGGCCGCATCAGGCGTCATTTTCACTCCCGCAAAAATCTCCTCGGCCTTTTGCACAACTTCCGGGTCGCGATGCCGGGGGGTAATCTTCGGAGTTTTGCGGACCATATCCATTCTCCTCGTGTGGGACATTGTAGCATCAGCCAGCCGCGTACCTACCCCCACGCCCGCAGCCGTATCTCCTCGCTGGCGTCCATGTCGGCCTGCGCCGCTTCCGGATCGTCGTTGAAGAGGTGGGACAGCGACCGGCGGGAATAGTAGTTGTCGTCGGCGGGATTGATGCGGATTGCCTCGGTCAGGTCGAAGATGGACTGGGCATAATCGCCAACCTCGTACCAGGATATGCCCCGGTTGAACCAGGCGTCCGCGCAGTCGGCGTCCAGGTCGATGGCCGCCGTGTAGTCCGCGATGGCCCGTTCGTACACGCCGTTCCGGCTGTAGCGGTTGCCCCGCTCCACGTACTCTTCGGCGGTGGTCGGCTCCGGTGGCGGGGTGGGTGTGGGTCGGAAACTGGACACCGTCAGAGCCCGGCTACATCACCGACCGCACCAGGCCGCCGTCCACCAGCATCGTGGAACCAGTCATGTAGCTGGAGCGCTCCGATGCCAGGAACGCCACCAGGTAGGCCAGCTCCCGCGGTTCTCCGATGCGCTTCAGCGCCGTCTGCTCGGCCCGTTGGCTCAGGGCGTCCTCCACCGAAATGCCCTGGGTACGCGCCCGGTCCTCCACGTTCTCCATCATCCGCTCCGACATGATGCTGCCGGGGCACACGTTGTTGATGAGGATGTTCTCCCTGCCGATGTCGTCGGCCAGGTTTTTCATGAAGCCGATGACGCCCATGCGCGTGGCCGCCGACAGCGCCAGGTTGGGGATCGGCGTGTACACCGTGCTGGCGAGGATGTTGATGATGCGACCGCCGCCCTGGGCGCGCAGGTGCGGCAGCGCCTCCCGGGTCATGCGGGCGAAGAAGAACAGCGAACGGTTGGCCGACACCTGCCATTGGTCTTCCGTGGAGTCCATGGCGTAGGCCTGTGGGGGCCCTCCCGAGTTGTTAACCATGATGTCGATTTGGCCGAAGTGTTCCGCAGTGCTGGCCACCAGGTCAATTATGGTTTCCTCCCGGTCCAGGTCGCCGGCGAAGGTAAATATCTCGGACCCGGTGGCTCCGCGTATCTCGTCGGCGGCCCGTTCCAGGTCAGAAGCCGTCCGGGCGCAAATGGCTACTCGTGCCCCCTCTTCTGCCAGAACCTCAGCGCAGGCCCGGCCCAGGCCCTTGCTGGCCCCGCCCACGATGGCCACCTTTCCATTCAACTGCAAATCCATTGCCCAGCCTCCTCAGATGCTCCCGAGATTATAGCAGGCCTCACGTCCCCCTCCCTCGATCTGAACGTGCCAGGTTATTAACGCAACGTGTAATAGCAACGTGTAATAGCAATGAGGGCAGCGACGTAGCAATCCCGATGCCGGCGCCACGCCCGATGTCACCAGGCGACCCTGGTTGCTTGTTTGCGCCGAAACTACGGTAGTGCTAACCAAAGGAACGGCTGCCGTCAGCCATTCTCCCATAGGGGAGTTTTGCATACCGTTGTGATTGTAAGCGTAGCGTGGCACTCTCGTCGTGGTAGCAACGGCGGTTCGCCGACGGGTGTTTAACCTCATCGGGATTGCCACGTCCTTCGACAGGCTCAGGATGAGCGGGATTGCCACGTCGCTGCGCTCCTCGCAGTATCTGTGTTGGATGTCAAGGGCGGTTCAGGTTGCGGGTTGGAATTGGGCGGTCCAGGGGGTGCCGCGGCGGGCTACGGCGTTGAGTTGCAGCAACAACTTCCGCATCACCGCCACCAGGGCCACTTTGCCCGGTTTGCCCCGCTGACGCAGTTGCCGGTAGAAGTGTCCCAATCCGTCGGCGCGGCGGATGGCGACCATGCTGGCCAGGTACAGCACCCGTCGTACTGGCCGGCGTCCGCCACGGGTGGATCGGTAGCCGCGCTTTTGACCACTGTCCTGAGACCAGGGAGCCACGCCACACAGGGCGGCCAATGCCTTGCCGTCGCACCGGCCCAACTCGGGCAACCAGGCGACCAGCGCGGCGGCGGTCTGCACACCTACCCCCGGCACGCTGCGATACAACTCAGCCTGACCCCTAAACTCCACGTTCTGTCCCAGGAGTTCCTGGTCAGGAGTTCCTGGTCAGGAGTTCCTGGTACTGCTCATCCAGCATCCCGATCTCCTGGTCCAGCCAGGCGATGTGCCTTCGTATGGAGTCCTGGGTTCCTGGGTTGCGCACCCGGGACAACCGGTTCTTCTCCTGGGTCCGTTGCCCCACCAACTGCTCCCGTCGGCGCAGCAGGTCCTGCAACTGGCCGCGGTCGGCCTCCTGGGCCAGGGTCGGTGCCGGTTGGAAGACCGCCCCATAGCGAGACAGCACCCGGGCGTCCAAACCGTCGGTCTTGGCCTGATAACCACAGGCCCGAGCAAAGGCCCGCGCCTGGTTGGGATGGGCAATATGCACCGGCACTCCGCCCTGGCGCAACCCGTCCACCACCAATCCTTCATAGCCCCCAGTGGCTTCACAAACCGCCAGCGCCGCACCCTGGGACTGCAACCAACCCACCAACTCAGCAACCCCAGCCGCCGTGTTGGCAAAGCGTCGCACCCTGCCTTCGTCCACCGACACATCCAGTGCCCTTTTGCCCACGTCGATCCCGGCCACGTCGATCCCGGCCACGTCGTTCCCTGCCGTCGATTCACTCATCTGTCGCCTCCGCCTGACCTGGTGTGATCTTGTGTGATAATGGCGGCGCCGGGACTCTCCACACTGGCCTTGCGGGACTAGCCACCCGGGTATCCGTTCGGAGCAGCCCGGCGCCTTACGGGAGGGGTGTCCTACTGCGAGACGGTGCAGCCGAGCTCTCACGCCCGGCCCACCTAATGACAGACGACGCGCCCCTTCCGCCTGCCCCGCAAATTGGCCCATTCGCGGGACATTTGCAACATACAAATGACCGGGGCCGCGCTCCTCGCAATGACGGGGGTGGAATGCTCGCGACGGCGGGGGCTTGGGATGATTCATCGACGGGCTCAGGATGAGCGGGGTGGCTGGACGAGTACGGGTGGTTGAGGGTTGGTGCTGGCTGGGGTATTATTTCGCCAAACGAAGCCGGCGGCAGCGGAGGGCACAATGATTTACGGAGCGATCAGCAATTCCTGGCGCAACCAGTTGGATGAATCCAGCCTGGGCGATCTGGTGGCGCGGGCCCGGGAGAACGGCGCCCGCCACGTGGAGCTGCGGCAGACCTGCCTGGCCAGCGCTGAGTACGGCGAGGGGAACGACTGGCGTCCCAACCTGACCGAACTGGCGGAGCTGGTGGTGCGGTTTCCCGATATGTCCTTTGACCTGGCGGTGGCTTTACCCTGCTTGACCTCAGACATTGACCCGCAGGGCGGTCTGTTCCAGTCGCAGCTGGAGGCGGCCCGATTGGTGGGCGGGGATCAGCCCCACCTCCGCACGGTGGATCCGGCGACCAGCGACAAACCCTGGGCGATGGCAGCTGATATGGCCAGGGAGGTGGCGCGCATCGTGCCTCTGGTGAAAGAAGCAGCGCGCCAGGGGGTCATATTTTCCATGGAAAACTCGGGGCAGCCGCTGCGCTCGATGCAGTTGCTGGTCCGGGAAGCCCGGGCCCGGATGGCTGATGACCAGGGCCAGTACCTGGGGCTGTGCCCAGATCCCACCAATCAGCTGCGGCGGCATCCGGAGAGCCATCCGCTGGACGAGCTGGCGGCGTTGCCGGCAGACTACATCAAGATCGTGCACTTCAAGCAGGCGCGGCACGGTGCGGCGCTGGAGAGCGTCGAAGACGGCGACCTGGACTGTCGGGCGATGGTGCGAATCCTGAAGGGCAAATCGTACTCCGGCGCCGCGATCATGGAGATACCGTCGTCGGACATGGTATTCGACAACCTGGCGGCCAGCTTCGCGTATCTGGACGGCTGACCGGCAGGCCGGCCGATGAGCGACCACAGCGATTACACCGTCTCCATTCACTACGACCGGAGACTATATCGGCAGGACATAGCCGGCTCGAAGGCCCACGCGGCCATGCTGGCCAAGCAGGGGATCATCTCAGCGGAGGACGCCGAGAGCATCAGCGCCGGCCTGAGCGCCGTGCAGGTTGAGATCGAAAAGGGCGAGTTTCCGTGGGACGCCGCCCTGGAAGACCTGCACATGAACATCGAGCGGCGGCTGACCGACCTGATTGGTCCTGCCGCCGGACGGCTGCACACCGGACGCTCTCGGAACGACCAGGTGGCCCTGGATATGCGGCTGTACACCCGGGAGGTCATCGGGGATACGGTGGCCGGGCTGCGGAGGGTTCAGGGGGCGCTGGTGGGTCTGGCGGGGCGGTACGGCGATGCGGTGATGCCCGGGTACACGCACCTGCAAAGGGCGCAACCGGTGCTGTTTGCCCACCACATGCTGGCGTATTTCGAGATGCTGGAGCGGGATATCGGTCGGTTCCGCGACTGCGAGCGGCGCATGGACGTTCTGCCCCTGGGGAGCGGAGCGCTGGCCGGCGTGCCGTATCCGACGGACCGGCGGGCGGTGGCGGACGCGCTGGGGTTCGCTGAAATCAGCGCCAACAGTATGGATGCGGTGGCCGACCGGGATTTTCTGGCGGAGTACCACGCGGCGGCGGCAATCGCCATGATGCACATTTCGCGATTGGCCGAGGAAATCGTCATCTGGTCCAGCCGGGAGTTTGAGTTCGTGCGGCTGGCGGAGGAATTCACCACCGGCAGCAGCATCATGCCGCAGAAGCGCAATCCTGACTTCGCCGAGATTGCCCGTGGCAAGACGGGGCGGGTGTACGGGCACCTGATGGGGATACTGACGGTGCTCAAGGGGCTGCCCCTCACCTACAACCGTGACCTCCAGGAGGACAAGGAGGGGTTCTTTGACACGGCGGATACGGTGCTGGCAACGTTGCGAGTATTTGCTGACATGCTGGGCGGCATGGAGCTGAACGTCGAGCGGGTGGGATCGCTGGCCGGGGAGAGCTACATGCTGGCGACCGACCTGGCGGATTACCTGGTGGGCCGGGGGGTACCGTTCCGGGAGGCGCACGGGGTGATGCGGAGGCTGTGCCGCCACTGCGAGGAGACGGGGCGGGCGTTGTCGGATTTGCCGCTGGACGCATACCGGAAATTTTCGCCGCACTTCGACGCGGACGTGTTCGAGATTACGGCGTCGGCGTCGGTGGCGGCGCGGGATAACCCGGGG
The DNA here is from genome assembly GCA_965220105.1 of Dehalococcoidia bacterium. Classification (GTDB taxonomy): domain Bacteria; phylum Chloroflexota; class Dehalococcoidia; order Lucifugimonadales; family UBA3495; genus Bin87. The sequence goes on from OZ244811.1 coordinate 3,716,532, forward strand.
GGTACCGCGCCGGGGCGGGTGGCCGATGGGCTGGCGCGGGCGCGGGGGATCCTGGGAGCGGCGGGTTACTAATGACGAGCGCCGCTGCCCACGTGCAGATTGCGCCGTCGGTGCTGGCCGCCGACTTTGGGCGTCTGACGCAGCAGGTGCGGGACGCAGAAGCCGGCGGGGCCGACCTGATTCACGTTGACATCATGGACGGGCGGTTCGTGCCGAACATATCCTTCGGCGAGGTTGTGGTGGACGCCATCCGCAGCGCGACGGATTTGCCGCTCAACCTGCACCTGATGGTTCACGAACCGGACCGCCTGCTGCCGGGGCTGGTGAAGGATACGAACGACCAGGTGCTGGTGCACGCGGAAGCCTGCGCCCATCTGCACCGCACGGTAGGGTTCATCAAGGAACAGGGCAATCAGGTCGGGGTGGCTATCAACCCGGCCACGCCGATATCGGCGGTGGAGGAGGTGCTGGCCGACCTGGATATCGTGCTGGTGATGACGGTAAATCCCGGGTTTGGCGGGCAGTCGTTCATACCGGCGGCGCTGGGCAAGCTGCGGAGGCTGTACGACGCCATTCAGGCGAATGGCTACGGGGTGCAGCTGGAAGTGGACGGGGGCGTGAAGGCGGACGCCACGGCGCGGGATTCGGTGGCGGCCGGCGCGGAAATACTGGTGGCGGGAACGGCGATATTCAACCGGGAGCAGTCGGTGGCGGAGGCCATCGCCGCACTGCGGGGGACGGTGGCAGACGTCACGCCCGGCGGGTAGGCGCCGGGGAGTTAACGGGACGAACGGGCGCCGGGCCCGTTCGCATGGAGGATCTGAGGGGATCTACCCACTTATGCAGCCGCCCGGGTTCTCGCCTTCTTGGCGCGGGGGGGCTTGTACATGGTGCGAAGGCACCGGGAGCAGATTTTCACCCTGGTGGGTTTGCCGTCGATGGCAAGGGTCTGCTTGTGGACATTGGCCTTCCACCGGGTCTTGGTCTTTCGGTTGGAGTGGCTGACGTTGTTGCCGGTCATGCCGGCTTTACCGCATATCTGGCACTGCATGATTGTTGCTCGCGTTGAGATTTTGGGCATTATAGCACATCGGTCGGGTAGCGGCATTCTTCGACAGGCCTCGGGGTGAGGGAGTGGGGACGGCCCTCACCCCTGGCCCCTCTCCCGTGAGGAGAGGGAGGCGATGGTTGGGTTGGCGGGATTGCCGGGTCGCTTTGGTCCTGGCAATGACAGTGGGGTGGGGGCCGTACCCCTGTCATTGCGAGCGAAGCGTGGCAATCTCGTTGGCGAAGAAAACCCGGCTACCAATCGGGATTGCCACGTCGCTTTGCTCCTTGCAATGACAGCGTATGGCGGCGGGATTGCCGGGTTGGTTTGGCGTTGCGCCGGTGGTGGGGCTACGGCATAATGCCGGGCATGACGTTGGGATCTATGGCAACGCCTAAGGAGAATGGCATTATGGCGCAAGCAGGAATTCCGTCGGAGCAGGAAGTGCTGGGCTGGTTCGACAGCCTGTCCAACTGGGGACGCTGGGGTGATGATGACGAGTTGGGCACGCCGAACCTGATCACGCCGGATAAGACCAAATCGGCGCTGGCGTCGGTCGAAGAGGGGTACTGCGTTTCCCTGTCCCGGCATCTCAGCTGGGATCCGGCGGTGGACGTGCCAGCGCCTCCGGTGCATTACATGATAGAAAGCGGTGAGGGCTGGGCCTCCGGCGAAAAAGTGTCCAATCGCCCGTCGGCGGTGGCGATGGACTACATCGGCATGATCTTCCACGGCGTCGCGATAACCCACGTGGACAGCCTGGCGCACTTTTTCTGGAACGGCAAGACGTACAACGGCAAGCCGGCCCACATGGTGTCGACCAGCATGGGCGCCACCGTCTGTTCCGTGGACCAGGCGCACCGGGGTTTCGTCACCCGGGGCGTGCTGGTGGACGTGCCCTTCGTGAAGGGCATCGACTGGGTGGAGCGGGGCGAGGGCGTGATGCCGGAAGACATTTTGGCCGCCGAAGAGCGGTGCGGATTCCGCATCGAGGCCGGCGACGTGCTGCTGGTAAGGACGGGGCAGTTGCACCGACGCAACGTGGAGGGCCCGGTGTCTCGGGAAGCCGGCTCGACAGCGTGCCAGGCGGCTTGTCTGCCGCTGTTCAAGGAGCGGGACATCGCGGTGCTGGGGTCGGACACGGGGAATGACGTGGCTCCACAGCAGTACGGCGGCCAGCTCACCAACCCGGTGCATCAGGTGTCCATCTGCGCCATGGGACTGTGGATCCTGGACAACGCCAACCTGGAGGACGTGGCCCAGGAATGCCGCCAGCGCAACCGGTGGACCTTTGCGGTGAGTATCAACCCGCTGCGGATGCAGAACACGACGGGTTCGCCGGTGAATCCGGTGGCGATCTTTTAGGTTCCAAACGGGAGGCGGCGTCATGGTAGACACGAACGAACCAGAGATAACCATCGACGACCTGCGCGTGCTCGCCCGCGCCGCCGGTTTGCCGCTGGATGAAGACGAACTGGCATCGATTCTTCCCGTGTACCAGTTTCTGCGGGGGCAGGTCGCCATGCTGCACGAAGCGGACCTGCCGCTGGGTGGCCAGGCGATGACGTTTCCGGCGGACTGGAACCGTTAGACCGTGGCCGGCGGGGAATGCGCCGACGTCCGGCGCTGGGGGTGAGACGTTATGGTTTCTACGACCGATCTGCATTTTCTGACCATCGCCGACGTGGGGCCGTTGATCCGGGAGGGCCAATTATCGCCGGTGGATTTGACGCGAGCGTACCTGGAGCGCATCGACGCGGTGGACGGGCGGTTGGATGCGTTCGTCACGCTGCTGCGGGAGGAGGCGCTGTCCCAGGCCCGCCAGGCGGAGGCGGAAATCAGGGCGGGCAACTATCGGGGCCCGTTGCACGGCATCCCGGTGGCCCTGAAGGACCTTTACGACACGGCCGGCATCAGGACCACCGCGATGTCCAGGGTCATGCCGGACCGGGTGCCGGATGAGGACGCGACCACGGTGGCGAAATTGTACGATGCCGGCGTGGTGCTGCTGGGCAAACTGGCGATGCACGAATTCGCCTCCGGCGGCCCCGACCCGACGAGCCTCTTCCCGCCGGCGCGCAACCCGTGGAACACGGAGCACATGCCCGGTGGCAGCAGCAGCGGCTCCGGCGCGGCGGTGGCGGCGGGCCTGTGCATGGGCGCGCTGGGTTCGGACACCGGGGGCAGCATCAGGGGGCCGGCTTCGATGTGCGGCATCGTGGGCATCAAGCCGACGTTTGGGCGGGTGAGCAACTTCGGCGTGGTTCCGCTGTCGTGGTCGCAGGACCACTGCGGCCCGATGACGTGGACGGTGGAAGACGCGGCCATCATGCTGCAGGCCATCGCCGGCTACGACCCGAGGGATCCCACCACGGCGGACGTGCCGGTGCCCGACTACCGGGCCGGGCTGCGCGATGGCGTCCGCGGGTTGACCATCGGGGTGCCGCGGGAATATTTCTACGAAGCAGCGCTGGGCGTGGAGGCGCCGGTAATCCGGGCTGCGGAGCGGGCGCTGGAAACCCTGGCCGAGCTGGGAGCGGAGATACGCGACGTAGAAATCCCGCACATCAAATACGCCCAGATGGCCAACCAGGTGATCACGCTGTCGGAGGCGTTTTCGTTCCACGAAACCAACCTGAAAACCCGGCGGCAGGATTACGGCAACATGGTTCGCAACCGGTTCATGCTGGGCGGGCTGCTCTCGGCGTCCGACTACAACCAGGCGTTGCGAATGCGTCGGGTCATCAAGGACGAGATGGCGGAGGCGCTGGGCCAGGCGGACGTGCTGGTGACGCCGACCTACGCGTCGACGGCGCCCAGGATCGAGGGGTACTCCGGTTCGACGACGCTGACCCAGCCGAGTTTCACCGGGCCGTTCAACGTGTCGGGGTTGCCGGCGGTGTCAGTGCCGTGCGGTTTGTCTGACGACGGGCTGCCGATGGGGTTGCAGGTGGTGGGAAGGCCGTTCGACGAGTCGATGGTGTTGCGGGTTGCGTACGGTTACGAACAAACGGCGCGTTTCATCGACCGGAGGCCGCCGATTTAGAGCAGGGAGGTGACAGGTGCGGAAATTGGCCGAAAAATGTCCGGTGTGGCGTTGACATATCCCGCCCGTGCAATGTAATACTGGTGAATCCCAATTTGGGGACACATTTGGAGGGGTGAGACGATGAGCACTCAGATTCAGATTTATTGCGTCAAATGCAAAGCGAAGACCGATTCCCGCGACGTGCAGAGCGTGACCATGAAGAACGGGCGACCTGCCGCGCAGGGGATTTGCGTGGATTGCGGCACGAAGAAATTCCGCATCGGTGCAACCTTGTAACCGTGAGGTGAACTATGGACCAACCGTTGATGGCCTATTCGGTGAAACTCCGCAAGATGGTCGAGATACAGGACATGGAACTGGTGACCATGAAAAACGGTCGATCGGCTGTGCGCGGTGTTGCGAAAGAGGATCCTACCAGCAAGGTGTTTCGCATCCTGGGAAAGGATCAGGTGGAAGAAGTGAGGAAAATGCTGGGCCAGTAGGTCAAACGGCATCGTCCATCTAATCGAGGGGCGCGCCGGTAGTGCGCCCCCTTTCAGTTGTCCAAAATCCGCCGTGACCCGATGGTACGGCCTGTATCCTGGAAAGCGGTCGGTTCTATCGACTGAACCAGCGCAGCAGTTTGACCCGCACGCCGCCGGTCAGTCCTCGAAGGTGGCTCTCCCAGGCCAATTGCTGGTTCCCCATGTTCATTGACGGATAGACGTGCATCGTGGTGGCAACGTCCGACAGCTTCATGCGTCGCTGGACGGCTAGCGCCCACTCCGGTATGACCTCCCCGGCGCGCTGGCCTACCACGGTAGCGCCGACCACGACGCCGTTGGGTCGATGCATGACCTTGATGAAACCGGTTTCCCGGCCATCGAGAACCGCGCGGTCAACCTGGGCCAGGGGAAGCGTGGCAACCTGGAGGCTGCTGCCGAAGCGGGTCCGGGCCTGCTGCTCGGTGTAACCGGCCTGGGCGACCTCAGGGTCGGTGAAAACCGCCCACGGGACGTGAGGCGGGCGGGCGCTGGAGTTGCCGGGGAACAGGCCATTGCGTACCGCCAGCGCCGCCTGAAATCCGGCGTAGTGGGTGAACTGGAAGCCTCCAGTGCAGTCGCCGGCAGCGTAGACGTGCTTCACTCTGGTGCGGAGGTGGTCGTTTACGGTGATTCCGTGGGGATCGTGGGCGATGCCGGCGGCGTCCAGGCCGAGGCCGGCGACATTGGGACGGCGGCCCACCGCGACGATGAGCGCGTCGCCCTCGATGGATTCGCCGGCGGCGGTGACGGTTACGGCGTCGGCGCTGCCAGCCTGCACCGATTCCACGGGGGAAGCGACGTGGATGTCCACACCGTCGGCGGAGAGGGAGGCAGCCACCAGCGCGCTGGCGTCGGGGTCGTCGTTGGGCAGGATGCGGTCGAGGGCCTCCAGCAGGGTTACGCTTGAACCCAGCCGCTGGCAGGCTTGGGCGAGTTCGCAACCCATCGGGCCGCCGCCGACGATTATCAGGCGGGCTGGCAGCCGTTCCAGTTGCCAGAATGACTCGTAGGTCAGGTATGGAGCGTCGGCCAGGCCGGGGATGGGCGGGATCAAGGGGGATGCGCCGGTGCAGATCAGGAAGAATTTGGCGGTAATCTCGTGGTCGTTGGCGACAACGGTGCGTTGGTCAAGGAACTCGGCGTGGGCCTCGATAACGTCGATGCCTTCGGCCCGCAGCATGTCGGGGGACTCGGCGGCGTAGAGTTGCTGGATGACGTCGCGGATGCGACGCATTACGGCGGGGAAGTCGACGGTGGGTTCGGCAGCGTGGATGCCCAGATGGCTGGCTTGGCGGACGGCATGGGCGAGGTTGGCGGCATGGAGCAGGGCTTTGCTGGGGACGCAGCCCGTCCAGGTGCAGTCGCCGCCGAGGCGGTTGGCCTCGATGAGGACGACACGCTTGCCGAGGCGGTTGGCAAAGCGGGCGGCGGTCAGGCCGGCGGGGCCACCGCCGATGATTGCGATGTCGTAACGGGTCGACAAGGCCCCAGCCTCGGGTTAGCGCGGTCCCTTGATCTGGTCGGGCAACCAGGTGGCCAGTTCGGGAAAGGCGATGATCAGGCCGATTACCACGGCCATGCACGCCATGAAGGGCAGGACGCCGATATAGACGTCATTGATGGTTCCGACGGCGGCCGGTGGGCCGGGGCCCTGCGACTCCTGGCGGGCGACGTCCACCCGGGCGCCCTGGAGCACGTAGAGGCTCAAACCCTGGGGCGGGCTGATCTGGGCCGCTTCCAGGAGGATGATCATGATGATGCCGAACCAGAGGAGATCGACGTCGGCGGCGCGCAGCACCGGCGAGATGATGGGGAGCGTGGTTAGCATCATGGAATAGGCTTCCATGAAGGTGCCGAGGAGGAGGTAGAAGACGACCAGGAACAGGACGAGCTGGACGGTGCCGAGTTCGAAGCCAGCCACCCATTCGGCCATGGTTATGGAGATGCGTAGGTAGGCGAAGGCGAACTGGAGGGTGAACGCCGCCATGAGGATGAACATGATCATGGCGGAGGAGCGGCTGGCGGACACGCTGGCGTCCAGCGCCATCATGAGGATGAAACGGCAATAGTTGCGGAAGGTCTGCCAGTCGAAGCGTTCCCGGGAACGCCATTCTTCCAGGACGGCGCGAACCTCCGGGGACATGCGGCTGGCGATCCCGGTGGTGAGGAGGAACGCGGCAATGTCCCCGGTGAACAGCCGCGCGAAGTTGTAGATGATGGCCAGCGCCAGGGAACCGGCGACGCCGAATCCGGAGGCCTCGGAGGGAGTGGCCCAGCCGAAGTAGATGCTACCCAGCACAATGAACACGAGGGCCAGCACGGGAATCATCAGGAGGGTGAATAGCAGGCGTTCGATCCAGCCCTCCCAGGTCCAGAAGCGGAGGCCCGAATGGCGGGGGGCGATGGCCGGCCAGATGACGGAGATGATGCCGATCATTACCATGAACACCAGGGCCAGCAGGAAGCCGGGGATGAAGCCGGCCAGGAAGAGGCGGCCAATGGATTCGCCCACGGTGAGGCCATACAGCACCAGGAGGATGCTGGGCGGGATAAGGATGCCCAGGGTGCCGCCAGCGGCCAGGGAGCCGACGACGAGGCGTTCCTGGTAGCCCTGGGCGCGGAAGGAGGGCAGGGCGACGCGGCTTACGGTGGCGGCGGTGGCGATGCTGGAACCGGCGCAGGCGGCGAACACGGCGCACGAGGCGATGTTGGTGTGCATCAGGCCGCCCGGGATGAAGTCGACCCAGCGGGAGAGGGCGCGGTACATGAGGTCGGCGAACCCGCTGCGGAGGACGATTTCGCCCATGAGGATGAACAGGGGGATGGCGACGAGGTTGACGTTGGTGTTGGTCTCCCAGGCCCGGTTGCCCATGATGTTCCAGACCGGGTTATCGGAGAAGAGGTTGAGCAGGATGAGGGCGACGGAACCCAAGGCGCCGGCGACGTACATGCCCGCGAAAAACATCACGGCCATGAGCACGAAGGCGACGGTGATCAGCATGGTGGCAGCGCTCGGGACGGTTGAATCGGCGACAAACGAAAGCCCCGTCGTAACTTGCACAGCGGAACGGGGCCAGGGTTGCTGCCACGATGGGGAAAGGACTGGCGGGTAGCATAGCCGACGCTTCCGGCGGTGTCCAGACGGGCGGATGTCTCACGCGTACCCGCTATGTCAAGCAGAACCGGCCGGCGGTCATTGCGTGGAGCGCATGGTTCGACAGGCTCAGGATGATCGGAAGGCGGTTAGCGCGGATTTTCACCCTCACCCCAACCCTCTCCCATCAAGGGAGAGGGAGCGAGATTGCCACGCTACGCTCGCAATGACAGGGGGGCAGTTGGGCAGAGCTTGATATAATCGGCGTCAGCTACTTATCCACATAACGACCATCAATCACAGGAGGCGCGATTATGCCGGATGACCTGACTGGGCTTCTTGCCGAAGCTGAACTTACATTGTTGGACGGGACGCTGGACCGGACCGAGGGGCCTTTGTGGCATCCCGGCGGGTACCTGACCTTCGTCGACCTGGGTCGACAGCAGCTGCTGAAGTGGGACCCGCAGGCTCGAGAGACCACTATAGTGCGTGAAAACACCGGCGAGGGCAACGGCTGTACTTTCGACCTTCAGGGGAACCTGCTGATGTGCGAGGGAGCCGACCATCGCTGCGTGACGAGCATGGATGCGGCGGGCAACGTTTCGACCATCGCCGACCGCTGGGACGGCAAGCGGTTCAACAAACCCAACGACGTTATCTGCCGGCGAGACGGGACGGTGTTTTTCACCGACCCGCACCTGCGTTTCCCCGAAGAGCTGCGGGAGATTCCGTTTGCCGGTATCTACCGGATCGACACCGGCGGCAACGTGCACCTGGGCACCGACGAGTGCGAGTACGCCAACGGGCTGGCGTTGTCGCCGGACGAGTCGGCGCTGTACGTGGCCATCAGCCGGGCCGAGATGGCGGATTTCGACCGGGAAGAGCGGGGTGAATTCTGCCCGAACCGGCGCATCCGGGTCTTTGACGTGGCCGCTGACGGGACGTTGTCGGGCAACCGCATCCTGATCGAGATGGGTTCCGAGGCGCCGGGGGTGCCGGACGGGATGAAGGTGGACACCACCGGGCGAGTGTGGTGCACGGGATCGGGCGGCGTCTGAATAGTCTCGCCGGAGGGCGAACGGCTGGGCGTGCTGGAAACTCCGGAGGTGACGCGCAACATTGCCTTCGGCGGCGACGACATGCGGACGCTGTTTCTGACGTCCGGTCAGTCGCTGTACAGCATCCGGGTGCAGACGCCGGGCATATCGCCGTTCTGACCGGAGCGACGCAGGGTCTTTCGGTTTTCCAATTGTCATTGCGAGCGCAGCGTGGCAATCACGTCGCAATGTAAGCGTTTGTGCCAGGGCAGATTGGCCAGGCCAGCGAGATTACCACGTCGCTACGCTCCTCGTAATGACAATCGAAAGGCCCTGGGAGCGACGGCGTTCCGCCAATGACCGGACTCCGGGTGTGGTATTCTGGGCCCGGATCAGACTGGCAGGTAACGAGATTCTTCGCTGCGCTCGGAATCACAGCGCAGAGGACGCACCAAGGAGGTTGCAATGACTACTGCAACGAATATTGTCGGGAATGGCCCGCACACGTACGAGTTTGACCGAAACTGGGCCCAGGTGCCGGACGGCATCGCGATGCCCGCCGCTGCCGTGTTCGGCGACGATGAGGACCAGATATATTGCTTCAACCGCAACGCCGAGCACCCCATCATGGTTTTTGACCGGGAAGGGAAGTTCGTGAAGTCGTGGGGCGCCGGGATGTTCGAGTTCCCCCACGCCATCATTATTGACCAGTGGGGCTACGTGTGGCTGGTGGACCGGAACATGGGCCAGATTTTCAAGCTGACCAAGGACGGCGAAGTGGTCATGACCATTGGCGACCGGGGTTTCCGTTCTGACACGGGCGCCAACAACGAGGCGTTCGACTCCAACTCCTGGCACCAGGTGGTGCGGGGCGCCGAGCCATTCAACATGCCGGCGGGTATCGCTCTGAACGATGCCGGCGAGATTTACATCGCCGACGGCTACGCCAACGCCCGGGTGCACAAGTTCACGCCCAGCGGCGAGCTGATTTTCTCCTGGGGCGAGCCGGGCCCGGGCCCTGGTCAGTTCAATCTGCCCCACGGCGCGTGGATCAACCGGCAGGGCAACCTGCTGATCGCCGACCGGGAGAACGACCGAGTGCAGGTGTTCAACCAGGACGGGACCCACATAACCGACTGGCCCAGCAAGCTGATTGGCCCGGCGGTCATCTGCATCGACGATGAAGATGTGGCCTACGTGGCGGAGCATAACGGCGGGATGCTGAGCATCCTGGACGCCAACGGCGAGCGTCTGGCCCAGTGGGGCGACCTGACGCACCGCAGTTGCCACGGTGTGTGGGTGGACAGCCAGAAGGACCTGTACGTGGTGGAGCCCTACGAGGGCAGCACCGGGCGCACGGTGGTTAAGTACGCCCGCAAGGGGTAGGGGGTTCGCCCTCACCCCCGCCCTCTCCCACCAGGGGAGAGGGGGCTAGCCGGTTGCCGGGCAGTTGGCTGGCCTGCTAGAATATATGCGTCCGGTGGCGATGCGTTGCCGGGCGCATCGGTTGGGGCTGTAGCTCATTTGGGAGAGCGCTTCAATGGCATTGAAGAGGTAGCGGGTTCGATTCCCGCCAGCTCCACCAGACTGGACAAAATCGAGAACCTTCACGTTGAGGTTCAGGTCACAGGGTTCGGTGGCCCTCGACGGCGTATGAGTCGAGCGTTTCGCATATCTTGCCGTTTCTCGATGTAGAGACCATGACCTCCTCCGTTTCATCCAGGCTGTTTACGTTCGGCGTAGTAGTGCTCTTTGCCGGGTTGCTCCTGTACCTCGCCGCGTGCTCTTCCAACACCGGGCAGACGGTCGCTTGCACGGATGACGGGCGCATTCTCGACGTGGGTTTCTACGCCTTCTTCGCGCCCGTTAGCTACAGCGCGAACGACGATCCCGATTCAGAAGGGTTCAATACACACCTCGGCTACGAGGCCGATCTGCTGTACGCGCTCGAGGCGATGAACGGCGCCGGGCTGTCCTTCTCGCGCAAGCCCATCGCGCTCTGGGACGGTATATGGCTCGAAGCCGCCGGGCCGAAGTACGATATTGTCGGCGGCGGCATCACCATCCTCGACTCCCGCACCCGGGACGCGGCCGGCGAGGAGGTGGTCGCCTTCACGTCGGGCCATATCGTATTTCGCCAATCGCTCCTGGTGCGCGTCGAAGACGCGGAGCGCCTGGCGAGCCACGACAAGCTGACCAGCGACGTGCGCGTCGGGGCTCAAGCCAACACGACGGGAGAGGCCCGCCTGCTGGTGCTGACCGGTCTGGCGAACGCGGACGGCGTACTGGCCTCGGGAACGCGCATTGAGACGCCACAGGGCGAAGTGGTTGCCGACGGCAGCCCGGACTACGCCATTACTGCTGCCAGCGTTTCCCCGAGCTTCGAGGGGCGACGCCATATTCACCCGCCTTCCGGGACATTGCCCCAGGTGGTCTATCTTCGGGACGGGTACGGCGAGGCGGAGCTCCTCGCCGCCCTTGCCGACGGCAGTGTCGACGCATGGGCCAGAGGAGAGATCCACAACCGTGACGCCACCCACGAATTCGGCGCCGCCTTTGTGGTCGCGGCGCTGGATTCCGAGTTCGAGCAGGGCGGTTTTGCTCTGGCGATGGATGACGAGGAGTTGCGCTCATGCCTCGATGAGAAGATTGAATACCTGACGGACTCCCGGCGTATCGGCTACCCCGAGTGGCGGGAAGACTCAACAGTGTTCATGCGCCGCGCGGAGATGTGGAGTGACGGCAGGTAGCGGTTTCGATTCCCGCCAGCTCCACCAACCCCATAGCTACCCCTCCGATTCGGAGGGTTTTTTGGTGGCTATTCGTGCACCAGGGCGTACAGCCACTGGTCGATGGTGCGGCCATCTTTGGTGACACTCTTCCGCAGGCGGCCCTCCAGGACGAACCCGCATTTCTCCAGGACCCGGGCCGAGGCCGGATTCCACTCGTAGACTGCGGCTTCCAGCCTGGCCAGGTCGAAATTGGCGAAGGCATATTCGGTTAATGCGGCCAGGGCTGCCGTCGCAATTCCCTGGCCCCAAAAAGGCTCACCGAGCCAGTAGCCGACTTCAGCGGTCTTCCGGTGGACATCGCGCAGAATGGTGAACCCGATGCCTCCGATGGCCTCCTCGGCGTTGGCGATGGCAAAGTCGGAAACTCGGTTGGCACTCTGCTGGAGACGGACCCAATTGGTGGCCCGATCCGGGGTGTATGGATGAGGAAAGCTGTCCCTCAGATTGATCCAAATATTCCGGTTGTTTCCGTACTTCACCAACGTGCCTTCGTCGCCGGGTCGCCAGGGACGTAGTATCCAATCGCCTGCTGCAATCTCCATGATGAGTCTCCAACGTTCTTCCTACTGATGCGGGTCTTATTCCAAGAGTACTATAGGCGGCCGGCGCGGATTGTCTGTTTCCAGCATCCCATGTAGTATCGGTTGTATTATCGGCGGAAAGTGCTGGGGATTTTGCTCTCCAACGCGCGCCGGCCACGACTCAGGAGGTGGTGAAATGACTGTCAGCGGCATCCCCCTAGCCCAGGAACTCGACCGTGTTCCGTCATCCATCGTCCCCCTGAACGCCCAGGAGGAAGCCAGGTTTCAGCGCATCATGGAGGAGGCGGTGATGGTGGACGTGCACCAGCATCCCTTCGTGATGCCCGAGTCGATGGAGCGGTTCATCGACTACCTGCGTGGCAACCGTTACCAGTGGGGGTACCAGGCGGTGGCTGCCGGCGGCTGGACGGCGGTGACCACGGCCAATGTTTTCAGCGGGCTGAAAAGCACTCCGGATATGTCCTTCGTGGAATATGAGGACCTGGCCGCCGAGGTGGGCGGAATGCTGGCCGACGTTGCCGTACGGGATGACGTGGTGCGGGTGGGCAACGCCGACGAAATCGTGGCGGCGAAGCAGCAGGGCAAAATCGGGTTTTTGCCGACGCTTGAGCACCTGGCCATCGGCAATCGCATGGAGCGGGTGGATGCGTTGTTCGGCATGGGCGTGCGGCTGGCCGGCATCACTTACAACCGCAAGAACTTTATTGGCGACGGGCTGAACGAACGCAATCCCGGCGGTCTCAGCAACTTCGGCATCGAGGTGGTGCATCGGATGAACGACCTGGGCATGGCGGTGGATTTGTCGCACGCGTCCATGCCCACGGCCATGGATGCTATCGAATTCTCGCGGGCGCCGACGGTGTTCAGTCACAACGCCGCCTGGACGCTGCGACCCAACGGGCGCACCAGGAAGGACGAAGAGCTGGTGGCGTGTGTCAACAAGGGCGGCCTCATCTGCATCACCGCTGTGCCCAACTCGTTGAGCGACGATCCGGAGCAGGACATCGAGTGCGTCCTGGACCATTACGACTACATGGTGCAGCTGGTGGGCGTCGACCACGTTGGCATCGGCTCGGACACCACCATCGGCGACCACGTGGCCTTCCACCGGGTGATGATGGGTCGAGACGGGCCGGACCAGCTGCCCGCCCCGTACCTGAACGGGCTTGAATCGCCGGCGGACGGACATAACATCGTGCGGGGGTTGATCCGGCGAGGCTACCCGGACGCGGACGTGCAGAAAATAATCGGCGGGAACGCCCTGAGTTACTTCCGACGAGTAATTGGTTAGTTTCCGTGGTTAGGATTCCGTAGTTAGGGTTCCGTGGTCAGGGGCGCGGGCTGGGATGGCCGTCGCCGTCGGTGAGGGCTTTACGCACCATATCCCAGGAAGATGTACCGTTGGTCGCGTTCCAACCGTCGTAGTGCACCAGGTCGGTCAATGGCAGGCGGTCCCGCCAGCCGGCGGTCTGGAGTAGCGGTTCGGCGGTGAATTCCACGGGGTAACCGAGGCAGAGGTAGGCGACGGGGATAACGTGTGGCGGGATGCCGAGCAACTTTCGGAGCTGGGGCCGCTTCAGGATGCTCACCCACCCCACGCCCACGCCCTCGGCCCGGGCGGCGAGCCAGAGGTTTTGCACGGCACAGCAGGTGGAGTAAACGTCGGTCTCCGGCATGGAATTGCGGCCCAGCACCTCGTCGGCACGGGTGGGGTCGCAGGTGATGCAGAGGTTGACCGGCGATTCCATGATGCCTTCGAGCTTGAGGGAAAGATACTGGGAGCGACGGGGCTCATCGAAGAACTGGGAGGCAGCGCGGCGTTCGCGTTCAAAAAGGTCTTTCACCTGGGCGCGGACTGTGTTATCGCGCACCAGGATGAAATCCCAGGGCTGCATGAACCCGACGGACGGTCCGTGGTGTGCGGCCCGGATGATGCGGGCCAGGGTTTCGGGCGGGATCGGGTCGTCCCGGAAGGTGCGGATATCGCGTCGGGAATGGATGGCGCGGTAAACGCCCTGGCGTTCTTCAGGCGGAAAATCGTCAAACGTGGTCATGATTCCGGCCCCGTCTCCCCCGCGACTGTCGCAAAATACAAAGCCCCCGTCCGGGTCAGGAGAGGGGCGTAGAGTGTACTGGTAGTGTCCTGCGTGGCAGGTTATGACAGGGGACACCGCCTGTCAATAGCGTTGCTGAAGTTCTGGCGAACGCAGATGGTTCGGGATGTGGCGGTGATTTGGATGGTCTTTGCAATCCTGCGGATACTGCTCCTGATGGGGTTCACCCTCACCCCAGCCCTCTCCCGTCGAAGGAGAGGGGGATGGCCGGGTTGCCTGGCTTTTCGTCATAACGGGGAGGGCTCGAGTAATCCGTTAGAGGGGCGGGGGTGGCGGCTCCGCGAACTTGTTGCCTGTAGTACGATTGGGGCGTTCGAGCAGTTTAATGAAGGACCGCGCGATATGCACAGATTCGGAGAGACCGTACCGGCGTGGTATCATCGGGCCGGCAAGACAGTGCAATATTCAGGGAGGTAGAAATGGCGACGAAACCGGTGCTTTCCAACGAACAGGTAACGGCGGCGATGGACGCCATGTTGGCGAAGGCCAAATCGGACGCCCCCGACGAGCCGGTGGCGATGGCCATCGTGGACGCCGGCGGCGAATTGGTGGCCTACCTCACGATGGAGAATCTGCGTATCTTCAGCCGACGGCACGCTGTCCGCAAGGCTTACACGTCGGCGGTGATGGGGCAGGATTCCGGCGCGCACGCAGCGCGGCTGGCCGAGCAGGGCCGGGGCATCGCCGACCTGGGCGACCCGCGGTTCACCCACGGCCAGGGCGGCCTGGTCATCATGCAGGACGGGGTTATCCTGGGCGGTATCGGCGTCGGCGGTTACCCCAGCGGCCAGCGGGACGAGGATTTGTCCCGGGCAGGTCTGAACGCCATGAATTTGTGACCAGTCGACAACGGATAATTCCCGTACAAATGGTACCGGTACTGACCGTGCCGGTATTGAA
Organism: Dehalococcoidia bacterium; assembly: GCA_965220105.1. GTDB lineage: Bacteria > Chloroflexota > Dehalococcoidia > Lucifugimonadales > UBA3495 > Bin87. The sequence continues at coordinate 3,731,632 of OZ244811.1, forward strand.
CGTGCCGGCACTGGACGTGCCGGCGGACGACTTGTTGGAAACTGGGAGGTGAGGGCCATGGCTAATTGGGACTTTGCGCACCGGACGGCGCGGGTGAACGGCGTCAACATCCACTACGTGATCGAGGGCGACGGGTATCCCGTCGTGCTGCTGCACGGTTGGCCGGAGATGTGGTTCTCCTGGCGCAAGCAGATTCCGGTATTGTCGCAGGACTACCAGGTGATTGTGCCAGACATGCGGGGGTTCGGAGCGTCGGAGAAGCCGTTGCAGGACTATCGGACGAAGACGGCGGCCACCGACATCTACGAACTGGTGCGCCACCTGGGTCACGATAAGGTTGCCATCGTGGGACATGACATCGGGGTGCGAGTGTCGTACCGATACTGCCTGGACCACGAGGCGGAGGTGGACCGGCTGGCGTTGCTGGACGGAACGCATCCGCTGGAGCAACTGGAAATGCAGACGCCCCAGGGCGTGCGCGAGCGGTGGCACTCGTACTTCCACCAGATTCCCGACCTGCCGGAGCGTCTGGTACAGGGCAATGAGGAGGCCTATCTGCGTCACTTCTACCGAAACTGGTCGGTCAACCAGGCGATGATGTCTGACGAGGAGGTGGCGGTGTATACCACGGCGTACTCGCAGCCGGGAGCGTTGCGGGGCGGCTTCTCCTACTACCGGGCGGCGGCGTACGAAGATCCGCCGGACTGGCGGGCCGACGCCGAGCGGGTGCTGGACATCCCGCTGCTGTACCTGTGGGGCGAGCGTCGCCAACGGACGGCGACGGCCGGGGGCATGGATCCGGAGGCGTCGTGGCAGAAGGCGGCGAGCAACCTGCGAACGCAGTTCATACCGGGCGCCGGACACTTTCTCCACGAGGAGAAGCCCGAAGAAGTGAACGCGGCGCTGCTGGCGTTTCTGGGGGAGATTGGGGGATAGGGCGTTACCCGGGAGTTTTCACCCTCACCCCAGCCTTCTCCCATCGAGGGAGAGGGAGCGATATGGTACCGGGGGTTCACCCTCACCCCAGCCCCTCTCCCATCGTGGGAGAGGGGCTGGCGGATTGGCTTGCTAGGCGCGTAGGGCTGGGGCGACCTCTTCGGCGTAGAGGCGGATGGATTTTTGCACCTTGTCGGCGGGCACGTTGCCGCCCAGGTTGGGCTCCATGATGAATCCGGTAAGGCCCAGCTGGTCGCGTATTTCCGTTAGGCGGTCGGCGACCTCCTGTGGAGAACCGTAGGCGACGCGGTCGACGAGCAGGTCTTCGTAGGTGGTGTTGAGGAGCTGTTCGGCCCGCTGGAGGCGTTCCGCGGAGGCGTGTTCTCCCTCGGCTTCGACGGTCCGGATGTAGGTGTCGGCGGTGCGGCGGAAGGCGCGCATGGTGCTTTCCGCGGTGTCCTCGCGAACCTGCTCCATCGTGTCGGACACGTAGATGGGCATGCGGACGTAAACGTCATCGACGTCGTGGCCTTTCTCGCTGACGGCGGCGCGATACAGCTCGAGGTTTTTGGCCACTTGGGAGATACCCTGTCCGCGGACGCCGGTGACCAGGGGGAAGCCCAACTCTCCGACGATGCGGAAGGTATCAATGGAGTTGGCGGCGATGCGGATGGGCGGGTGCGGCTGTTGGTAGGGGCGCGGGGTTACCACCACGTCGTCCATGTCGTAGTAGTGGCCGTGGTGGTCGAAGCGGTAGTTATTCCACGCTTTGAGGATGATATCTAGGGATTCGGCGAAACGTTCGCGGCTTTCCTCGAACGGGACGCCGTAGCCCTGGTAGGAGCGGGGGAAGCTGCTGCGTCCGATTCCGAAGTCCAGGCGGCCCTGTGAGATGTTGTCCACGGTGGCTGCTTCCTCGGCCAACCTGACGGGGTGGGCCAGGGGCAGGACGCTGACGCCGGTGCCGACGCGCACCCGCTCGGTGCGGGCGGCGATGATGCCGGCCATGAGCAGGGGAACGGACGATACCGACGGGATGCCGGCGCCGCCCGGGTCGGTGGGCGTGCGGGGCGCGGCAAAGTGGCGTTCGGCCAGCCAGACGCCGTCGATGCCAGACTCGTCAGCGAGTTTGGCGACCGTAAAGGCTTCGGCAAAGGCCTCGGCCTGGGTGCGGCCTTCGCGGTAATCGCATTCCATCACCAGACCCAAGTGCATGATGTTCCTCCTGTTGATACTGCCGGCCTTTGGTGGTTCCGGCGCGGCGGTTGGGTAAAGCCGGGGATTATGCCTCGATGTAGGTGTTGGGCGCCGCCAGGAATTTGGTGCGGCACTCCAGACTACAGAAATAATACCACTCGCCGTTATGGAAGCTACGCGTGCCGGCGTTGGGGTCGACTTCGTTGGCGCCGTGCATGGTCTGACCGGTGGTGGCGCGGGCGGTGTCTTCGTTGATTTCGGTTTTGCAGACGGGATCGACGGGCATTTTTCACTCCGGGTTAGGTCGATTGATCGACGTGGGAGATTCAGGAAACGGGTTCCAGGTTCATACCGAGGCGGACCCGGCCGGGCTGGTCAAGGAGGGCGCGGGCGACCCGGGCCCGATGTTCGAAGCTGGTGCCCAGGCGCATGGTCCACGCGGTTACCCGGCGGTACCAGAGGTGGAGGTCGAACTCCATCATAAAGCCGATGCCGCCGTGAATCTGCTGCGAGGAGCGGACGGTGGCCTGGCACTTGTCGTTGGTGAATGCCTTGGCCTGGGAAACTTCCACGGCGTAGGGCAGACCTTCGTCCATCTTCCACAGGGCCTCGTAGGTGAGGAGCTGGGCGCCGTCGCACCAGACCACCATGTCGGCGCAGAGGTGCTGGATGGACTGGAAGCCGGCCAGGGGCCGGCCGAAGGCAACGCGGTTCTTGGCGTACTCGATGGCCATTTCGGCGTCCTTGCGGGCGGCGCCGACGATCTGGGCGCAGAGGAGGGCGGTGCCGATGTCCAGCATGGCCTGGGTGGCGGGCCAGCCCTCGTTGATCGCGCCGATGACGTTGCCGAGGGGAACGCGCACGCCGTTCAGGTCCAATTTGCTCTGGGAGTCCTTGGCGAGGGTCGTGAGGCGGGTTTCGCTGATGCCGGCGGCGTTGGTGGGCACGACAACGAGGGTGATGCCCTGGTTGGCGTCGCTGCGCGCGGCGGTGCGAACGGCCATTACCATAAGTTCGGCGGCAGAGTAGTTGTCGATGAAGTGCTTGACGCCGGAGATGACCAGGCTATCGCCGTCGACCTCGCCGCGGCACTGGATGGCATCGGGACGGAGGCGGGGGTCCTGCTCCTGAACGGCGAAGGTCATGATCAGTTCGCCGCGGGCGACGCGGGGCAGGATGTCCTGCTGCTGCTGGGGGTCGCCGAATTTGGCGACGGCCAGTGACGCGGTGGAAGTGCTGTGCATGGGCACCGGCGCGATGGCGCGACCGCACTCCTCGATGATGAGACCGAGGTAGGTGACGGGCAGACCGCCGCCGCCGTGGGTTTCGGGCAGCGAGATGCCGAACCAGCCGAGGGAAGCCATCTTCTCCCAGAGTTCCAGGGAGTAGCCACGTTCGTCCTGCTCGACGGCGCGCGCCAGGCTGGCGGGCGATTCGGCCTCCAGGAATTCCCGGGCGGCGTTTTTGACCATCAGTTCTTCTTCGGCGGGGAGTACGTTCATTTTGCCTCGAGGAGTTTTATTGGAGTAGGGCGGCGCCGGTGAGGTCCTGGACCAGGCCGACGAAACGTTCCACATTGTCCAGTCGGTCAACGACCATTGGAGCATCCAGCACGTCGGCGTAGAAGTTGTTGTGGAGGCTGTTGGCGGAATCTGCCCACTCGCGGACCATGCGGTCGCCGGATTCCCGCGCCAGCATATTGACTATGTGGTTGAAGTGGCTATGACTGCGATAGTCATAGCTGCGGGCGTCTGCGTAGACCTTGGCGGCTTGCGCCGCTGCTCCCCAACCCTTCTCAGATCCCTGGAGCAAATCGCCATCGGAAAGGTATTGCCGACTGCGGCGCAGGAACTCTCCACAAATCATGGCGTGATCGCCACCAAATTGAGTCATGGCCCTATCGGACACATAATCGGGCGGACTAGACCCGGGGCATGCCGAGGCCGCGGCGGGCAACCTGGTCGCGCATGACCTGGACGCTACCGTGGTTGATGCCGCTCTGGAAAGCGCCCATCAGGTTGTGGGCGAAGACGCCGTCCTCGATGGCATCCTCGGAACCGTTGAGCAGCTGGCCGTACGGCCCCAGGAGCTGGGCGATGGTTTCGGTGGTGCGCACGCCGTGTTCGGGAGCGAAGACCTTCTCTGCGGAACCCTCGTAGGTGAAGTTGCCGTCGGACTCGACGATGGACATACTCCGCATGGTCATCAGGCGGCAGACCTGACCCTCAATCCACATGTCGGCCAGCCGGTCGCGAACGGTGGGGTCTTCGCGCATACCGTAGCCTTCGATGTCGTTTTCCTTGACCCAGTTGACGATGTCCTCGTCGCGCTGGATGGAAATGAGGTAACGGGAAGCGCCGACCCGGTCCAGGTTCAGGCCCATTGCGCCGACGTACCAACCCTGGTTCTCCTCGCCCAGCATGCAGGATGCCGGAACGCGGACGTTCTCGAAGAAGGTTTCGTTGGTGCGGGCGTCGCCGTAGGTGGTGCCGAGGGGAGCCGGCGGGTTGTTCTGAATGGTCCAGAGGGGCCGCACGGTAATGCCGGGGGTATCCATGGGGATGAGAAAGATGCTGATGCCGCGGTGGCGCGGAGCATCGGGGTCGGTGCGGGCCATCAGGTAGATGTGGCTGGCGTAGTGGGCGGCGGTGGTGTACATCTTCTGGCCGTTGATGACGAATTCGTCGCCGTCGCGGACGGCGCGGCACTGGAGGCCGGCCAGGTCGGCGCCGGCCTGGGGCTCGGTGAAGCCCAGGGCGAAGGAAATCTCGCCGCGGATGATGCCGGGGAGGAATTCCTGCTTCTGCTCCTCGCTGCCCGCCGCCAGGATGGCCGGGCCGCCCGAGCCCGCGCCTCCCACGGTGATGCCGATGCGGGCGAACTCCTCCTCGACGATGTACTGGTCGATGCGGCTGCCGTCCTGGCCGCCGTACTGTCTGGGCCAGGAAATTCCGATCCAACCGCGTTCGGCGATTTTTTCGTACATCTCGCGGGTTTTGGGCCCGCGGCGCCGGATGCCGGTGTTTTCCAGCTCGGCGATGATTTCGTCGGTTACGTATTCAGCAATGAATTGCTGAACTTCCGAGCGAAGGGATTCCTGTTCAGGGGTGAAAGCGAATTCCATGTCGGCGCGGCCTCTCTGCTGGCGTGTGCTGTGTTTCGGCGTCCAATTATAGCGGGTAGCCGGGCCGGTGTCATTGGCCGGAATGGTCAGGGTGGCCATTGGACAGGCTCAGGGTGAGCGGGGATTCGTGCGTTTACAGACGTTCGCTCCTCTCCATGCGGAAACCTCCACGCAATCTGTCATTGCGAGTACAGCGTGGCAATCTCGTAACGGGAGAGTTGGGCGGCGACGGTGGTTCGGTAGTCAAGGTAACTTCGGCAGGCACGGTGGGCCTGCTCCAGTCCGCCCGATCATGAAATTGCCTGGATTATGACCATGTTCGCAACCTGCGTGATAATGCACTTGGACCGTCATGGCAGGAATTGCACTGCAACCGGAAACAAGCCAATGACAAACCCCAGAATAGCCCCGAAATAATTGATCCATTTGAGATGGTGTCCGGTAACATCAATCACCATCCGCTCCACTTGCGCGGCGTCGAAAGTGTTGATTCGCTCGGTGACCAGATGCTCCACGTCCAGCATGTCGGATAAAGCCGATATCTGCGTGCCCGAAAAAGCAATTAGGCGTTCCGAAAGAAAACTGTCAATCATGTCCCCAGTCGGCTTGGACAACGCAACAAAATCGCCCAGCCGTTTAGGTTCGCCGGTCTGTACCCACGTCCTGGCAAGCTCAGCCATCCTCGTCGGTGTGGCGGAGGATTCCGCGGAGGCGATGATTTTATCGACTACCTCGGGTATTTTATCGGCGGCAATACGATCCACTCTGGTGGTTCTGATGGTGATTCTAACCACGCTGTTCTGGTCATCTATCCAGTCTTGGGTTGCGGCTTTGCCTACTTTTACATTTTGTCGCGCACCGCGGGATGACGTAGCACCCGCCGCACGGATTCGGTAAACACTGGCATCAGACCGTCCAGCAGTTTATGACCGTCGTCGGGCAGGCTGATTGGTTGCTGCATCAGAGTTTCGCGTTGTCGATGCACCCACTGTTGCAGGCTGGCTCTCAATTGCGGTCTATCCAGTTGGGCCCGAATGGCGTCGGCCGAAAGTAGTTCGCGGGCCATCGTCTGGCCAATGTTGCGGGCCAGCTCGTCCCGGCTTTTGGGGATGATGCCCGGCGTAAACGGGATATGTATGCCGAGTATATGCTTGGCCGTCCGGGGCCGGAACAGCATCTAAATGGCAATCCGGTTGGTGATGTAACCGATTATTGCGCCAAGGGCTGGCGGGAGTAACCAGGGCAGGAGGTCAAGCGCAGTATCCATCGATTGGGTGATTCTCCGCTATTCCGTGGGCATTGTGGCGTCTAGTTCCAGCCACTTGCGCGCTTGGTGTCCGACGTAAGTAGTTAGGCTGGCGTTGACTCCGCTGCCGATAATTGCTCCGACACCGAAGGGAATGGCTTTCTCGACGGCCTTGCGGGTGAATACGATGCCAACCCGCTTGAAGGCTTGCTTGGTCGCTATCAGCGCGCTACCCCTCATTTGCTGGCGCAATATCTTCACGCCGGCTGCGGACGCGAGTTTCGTCGCCTTCCCTCCCAAATAGTTGACACCTTTTTTCTCCGTTGTCCCGTACGTAGCCAGCGATACCGCCAACGAGAACGCTTCGTCTTTCGACAGGTCGGGTCTAACAAATGAACCAGAGCGTGGCACAGGTCCACATTGACTTTCATGAAGAATACGAAGTCGGTGGCTGCGCCGGCCGTGATTGCGGCTACGGTTCCTGGCCCGGGTATCGCTCCAACCATTCCGGTAACCCCGCCCGATACGCCGGAGCGCAATGCATGCCCTCGGACAATTGATTTGGCGGCCCTGGATTTTAGTTCCGGTTCGGTGGCGCCCGGATTTTTTAACCGCGCCTGTTCCAGCCTTTTCGGGCCAACTTTTTTGATGCGTCCGGACTACGGGCGATTTTGCGAACAGCATTCTCCAAGATGTTGCCGTCCGATGCTTCCGGCGTGGATATGGTCATCTATGATCTCCATATATTGCAATTTCACGCCAGCCCGTACTCCACCAGGACTGGCTTGATGGCATCGAGCAGGGGCGGCAGATATTCGGTCCAGTCGCCCACGATGCCGTAGTCGGCGGCGCGGAAGATGGCGGCGCGGTGATTCCGGTTGATCGCCAGAATGACGCCGGCTTTCTGGATGCCGACGGTGTGGTTGAACGCGCCGCGGATGCCCACGGCCAGATAGACCTGGGGGGCGATGGTGCGACCACTGATGCCGACCTGCACATGGTGGGGGAGCCAACCGGAGTGGACGACGTTGCGGGTGGTGGCAATGGAGGCGCCGATGCTGGAAGCCAGGAGTTGGGCATCGGGAATGCCGTCTTCGCCGACCCCCATGCCCAGGCCGACGACGACTTCGGCGGAAGTTAGTTCCAATGCGCCGTACTCCTCGGAGACGTGCTCGCTGACGAGGGTGGCGTCTACGCTGCCGGAAGGAGCCGGGGTCAGAGATTCCACCACGGCGACGGCTCCGGTTTCCGGTTCGGCGGCGGTTAGGACGCCGGGGCGCAGGGTGACCAGGTTGGGCAGGGTTTTGGACAGGATGGGGGCGACGACGTTGCCGCCTAGCGCCGGTTTGAGTTGCACCAGCTGGCCGGCCTCATTGATTTCCAGGTCGATGGCGTCGCCGGTCAGGCCCAGGCGCTGGCGGGCGGCGATGCGGGCGGCCAGGTCACGCCCGTCGGCGGTGGCGGCGAAGAGGACGGCGTAGGGGGTTTGGGCGACGATGGCGGCGGACAGGGTGTCGGCGACGCCGCGTCCGCAGAGCATCCCGAGGTTGCTGGAATCCAGGGTAAGCACCCGGTCGGCTCCGGCGGTGGCCAGTTGGCTGACTACGGCGTCGTCCGGGTCGCCGGGGTTAATGACGAGGGCGACCACCTCGCTTTGGGTGATAGGGGTAAGGTCGCGGGCTTTACCGAGTATCTCACGGGTAACGTGGCGCACGGCGCCGTCGGTCAGCTCGGCGACGACCCAGATGCTCCGGTCGCCGCCGGCGAAACGGGGCGGTGTCGAGTCAGACGCCAACGGGTCGGCGTCGGCAGCCGATAGCGCAGCCAGGCGTTCTCGCAGCAGGTCGGCGATCTGACGGGCGGTGTCGTCGGGAGGCTCGTCGCGGAAAACGACGGCGAGGCGGTCGGGTTCCACCAGGCGGATGTCCTCAACCCAGGTGGGAGACCCTTCCAGGCCGAAGAGGGACAGGTCTTCGGTGAGTTCGGCGCAGGTGAGCGTTTCGACGGTCCTGGTCTCGGCTGCTTCCATTTCCTCGCGACCGGGGTAGCGTTCCTGGCCGGCGCCCTCGGTCACGCAAACGACGGCGGGCAGGGGGCATTCGAGGACCTGATAACCCTGGTCGGTGACGCGTTCGCAGGTGATGCGGTTGCCGGAGCGGTCGATTTCGAGACTGCGGACGTTGCTGATGTGTGGCACGCCCATGAGTTCGGCTACTTCCGGGCCGACCTGTCCGGTTTCGGCGTCGCTGCTGTTGCGTCCGCAGATGATGAGGTCGGGGGCTTCTCGTTGCAGCGCGAGAGCGAGGGCTTGGGCGGTGGCCAGGGTGTCGCTGCCGGCCAGTGCGCGGTCGGAGAGGAGGACGGCGCGGTCGACGCCCAGGGCGTAACACTGGGTCAGTCCTTCGGCGGCGTTGGGGGGCCCCATGGAAAGGGCGAGGATGGAATCGTCGGGACCGGATTTGAGGTCGACGGCCAGGTTGATGCCCAGCAGGTCGAAGGGATTGATTTCCGAGGGCACGCCCTCGCGCTGGATAACCTTGTTTTCGTAGTCGAACTGGATGCGGGAGACGACGGGGACATATTTGACGCAGACGGCAATTTTCATCCGGATACGCTCCTTGTGAGCAGCAGTCGGGTCAGGGCTTGGTCGATATAGGCAGGTTTGGCATTGGGTACGTGACAAGCAAGGATAGTCTAAACGCCGGGGGCGAGGGAGTCACCGCCCTTTTGTCGGTGGAGACCGGTTGCTGGAGGCTGCGGAATCCTGGCGCCGGACTTGGGGCGGTCGTGGCGGCCATTCGGCGGCGGGGAAACGGAGCCGGTTTCAGGCAGGGCTGCCGGCGGCCAGGCGGTTTCGAGTCACGGTGGTCAACGCCTGTAAACCGGAGCTGATCGCGACGGGATAGCGGGCGGGTTGCCGCAACGCCCGGTACTCCGGGCCGAGGCTGGCCAGCCCGTCGACGACGCGTTGTCGGATGTCGCCGATGGGTTCCCGGGCGGAGATCAGAGCGCCGTCGGTGATGGCATCCACCAGCAGAGATTGACCGTGGGGTTCGGCTTCGTCGGCCAACCCAATGACGTCTCCCGCCATAATGCCGGAAGAATCATACTGGCGGAAGACCTGCTTGTCGCCGGGGAGGGATTCCTTGCGGTCGCTGAGTTTCATCACGGGTCGACCGTCGTACGACACCATCTTGTAGACCATGTCGCACCAGGGGGCGTCGCCGGATACGCCGACGCGCGTGCCGACGCCGAACATGTCGATGGGGGCGCTGGCGGCGACGAGCCGGTCGATCTCGTATTCGTCCAGGCCTCCGCTGACAAGGACCCGGACGTAGTCCAGCCCGTGCTGGTCGAGGATCCGGCGGACCTGCCGGCTGAGGTCGTCCAGGTCGCCTGAATCGAGGCGGACGGCGGCCAGGCGGTTGCCCTTTGCTTCCATCTCGAGGGCCACCTCGGCGGCGATGCCGGCGGCATTGATGGTGTCGTAGGTATCCAGCAGGAAGATGCTGCGGTCGGCGAACTGGCGTGCGTAGGCGCGGAAGGCGTCGGTTTCGTTTGGGAAGCCGGTGATGTAGGAATGGGCCATGGTGCCGGTGGGCGGCATGCCGTAGCGGCGGGCGGCCAGGACGTTGCTGGTAGCGGCGAAACCGGCGATGTAGGAATCGCGGGCCATGCGGAGGGCTGCCTCGGCGCCGTGGGTGCGTCGGGAGGCAAAGTCGGCGATGGCGCGGCCCTGGGCGGCCTGCACGCAGCGGGCCGACTTGGTGGCGAGGAGGCTCTGGTACTGCACCTGGTTGATGACGATGGTTTCGACGACTTGGGCTTCGATGATGGGCCCGGATATCTCCATGACAGGTTCGTCGGCGAAGAAAAGGGTTCCCTCGGGAACGGCCCGCACGCTGCCGGTAAAGCGGAAATCGACCAGGTACTCTAGGAAATCTTCGGTGAAGATGCCGATTGACCGCAGGTAGTCGATACTCGCAGCGTCGAAGGACAGGCTGTCCAGACAGTCCAGGGCATCTTCAACGCCGGCGGCTACCATGTAGCCACGGTCGGGTGGGTAGTCCCGCATGTACAGGCTGAAGGTGGCCCGACCGGACATGCCCTCGGAGAAGTAGGACTGTCCCATGGTGAGTTCGTACAGGTCGGTGAAGAGGCCCATGTCGCCGGCTGGGACGGGAAGGTAGCTGGTTGGTTGGTGCGTAGCCATCGGGACAGCTCGGGGCAGAGTCGGCGCGGCGTGAAACCGGAACGGGCGCACGATGCGGGCATTATCCGACTGGCTCAACGCCAGTGTCAAACCGGCGGGTGGGAGGCTCAAGGGCCGGGCCAGAGGCCAGGGCGCTTCGATCATCGGAACGTAGCGGTCAAAGGTGAGGTGGCGACAGCGTCGGTCGATAGGGCTACGAGATTGCCGCGCTGCGCTCGCAGTGAATTTGGGGGACAATTGAAAGACCCTGGCCGGAGGCAGGACGATTGCAAAGTTACGGGGGTTGACTCTACCCGCTCGTCCTGAGCCTGTCGAAGGACGGTCGCCGATGGTTCGACAAGCTCACCATGAGCGCGGGTCCAGGGACTTTGCAATCGTCCTGGGCCGGAGGTGCGCTTCCTTGACATATTACGAGGCCGCGGGTAGCATGGGTGACGTTAACAAACGCATAAAATTCTGGAACCCTTATCCAGATAGGCGGAGGGACCGGCCCTGTGAAGCCTGGCAACCAATCCCGCATTCCCGGCGGGATCAGGTGCTAAATCCGGCGTCGCTGCGTTGCTACGCGTTGCGAGATGCGAGCAGCAGTACGACGAAAGATGAGGGGAGGATTGTCTCGCTGGGCTCTCCCTTTAGAGGTGAGCCTTTATTTTTGCCCGTTTTGCCACCACGTATCGCGGCACGGGAGATCGGGGTCGTTCACACCTGACCCGTTTCTGAATATGACCGAAATTCGTCCCATTCACTGGACCGGCACGCAACTGCAACTGCTGGATCAGACGCGCCTGCCTCACGAGCAGGTGACCATCAACATTAGCGACTACCGCAACGCCGCGTCTGCTATTACGGAGATGCGCGTGCGGGGTGCGCCGGCCATCGGCGTTGCCGCCGCCTACGCCATGGTGCTGGCCGCGGCGGAACTGCAATCGCGGGAGCGCGACCATTTCATCGGGTCGTTGCGTCAGGCCGGAATACACGTTGCCGCGGCGAGGCCGACCGCCGTCAACCTGGGCTGGGCGGTGCGCCGTATGCTGCGGGTGGCGGAGTCGGAGCCGGATCCGGGCAGCATCCTGCCGCGATTGGAAGCGGAGGCCCGCCGCATCCAGGAGGAGGACGAGGCCATCAACCGGCGGATGGGCGAAAACGGTCGTCCGCTCATGCCGGCCGACGGGCAGGGCGTCCTGACCCACTGCAACACGGGAGCGCTGGCGACGTCGGCCTTCGGCACGGCGCTGGGCGTGATTCGGGCCGGCTGGGAAGCCGGCGGACGGTTCCGGGTGTACAACACGGAGACCCGGCCCTGGTTGCAGGGCGCGCGGCTCACGTCGTGGGAGTTCCAGCAGCTGGGCATACCGGCGACGCTGATCGCTGATTCGGCGGCGGGGATGCTGATGCTCAACGGCGACGTATCCTGCGTCATTACCGGCGCCGACCGGATCGCCGCCAATGGAGATACCGCCAACAAGATTGGCACGTACGCGCTGGCGGTGCTGGCTCACGAAAACGGCATACCCTTCTACATTGCCGCGCCCACCAGCACGGTGGACCTGGCGGTGGCCGATGGATCGGGCATCAGAATCGAAGAACGCCCCGAGCACGAGGTGACCGCGTACGGTGGCACGCCCGTCGCCCCGGAGGGAGTGTCCGCCTACAATCCCGCCTTCGACGTGACCCCCAACCGTTACATTACCGCCATCATTACCGAGGAAGCCGTTTGCCGGCCCCCGTACGATGCGTCACTGCGGCAGGCCGTGGACGCAGCGTGAATCACCATGACCACCCCTCCGATAGATAGCCAAACCCGCCGGCGCATGGCTCGCACCGGTCTCACCGCGTTCGACCCGGAACGTACCTGCCCCGGATACACGTTGTACGCCCCCATGTCGGGCGGCGGCGAGGTTTACCTGCTGGACGTGCAGGGGGAGGTTGCCCACACCTGGCGCATGCCCTATCCGCCGGGGCTGTATGGATATCTGCTGCCCAACGGGAACCTGTTCTACGGTGGCAAGATTCGCGACGACGATACCTGGGAGATTTTTGACGGTTTCAAGCGGTTCAAGGGCGGCGTGATGCTTGAGGCGGACTGGGACGGCAAAATCGTCTGGGAGCACCGCGATGCGTACCACCATCACGATGCCCGGCGCACCGAGTCGGGCGGGTGTCTGTACATGACGGTGGAACGGATGGCTGACGCCGACGCGGCGAAGGTAAAGGGAGGCCGTCCGTGCACCGATGCCGCCGGGATGTGGAGCGACGTACTGGTGGAAGTGGATGCCGGCGGCAACCGGGTCTGGGAGTGGAACTCGGCGGAACACCTGAATCCGGCGACGGATATCATCACCCTGAACGACTCCCGGGAAGAGTGGAGCCACGGCAACACGGTGGTTCCCCTGCCGCGCGGGCGGGTGATGTTCAGTTTCCGGAACATCTCCACGGTGGGGATCATCGACCGGGCGACGGACGAGATAGTGTGGAAGCTGGGGTACGAGGTGCTGGCGCAGCAGCATGACCCGTCGCTGCTGGACAACGGGAACGTGCTGGTTTACGACAACGGCTCGCACAGCCAATCGAACCCGTTGCCCCATTCGCGAGTGATTGAGGTTGACCCCAATACCAACGAAATCGTGTGGCGATACCAGGACAACCCGCCCTTCAATTTCTTCAGCGCCTACATTTCGGGAGCGAGGCGTTTGCCCAACGGCAACACGCTGATTACAGAGGGCCAATTCGGACGCATCTTCCAGGTGACGCCGGAAGGGGACGTGGTATGGGAGTACGTGAATCCGCACTTCGCCGCCAACGAACAGGGTCAGGTGGTGAACAGCGTCTTTCGCGCTACCCACTACCTGCCCGAGGAAATCCAGCAACTGCGCTAACCGAGGAATCTTATGGCAACCTGGCAATTTGAAAACGAGGAAACCGGTATCTACAACGTGCCGGCGGGCGGATACCATATCTCCACCAACCGCATCATCGTGATTTCTATCATCAGCTTCGGGCTTTACTGGCTATATTGGATGTACCGCACCTGGCAGCCATACCGCTACCATCACGATGGCAACGCATATCCTTTCTGGCACGGTTTGACGCAGCTGGTGCCGATCTACGGTTTCTTTCGGTTCCACGCCCACGTGCGTACTTACAAAGAGTTGATTCAGGAACGGGGAGTCCCCAACACCCTAAACGTCGGCGGATTGACGGCTATCGTCGTCATCGTGTCGGTTGCTGAATGGGTGATCGCCGGATTCAACGGCTACGAAGGGTTCCCCTTGGTCGTTGAAGTGATCTTTGCCCTTGCCAACCTGGTTGTCTTGGCTATTGGCATTGCCATCATTGTGCGGGTTCAGAACAACATCAACCTTTACTGGGTCAGCGTGGACGATCGGTTCGGAGGCAAGTCACGCTTCGGTAAAGGCGAAGTCCTGATCGTCGTCCTCGGCATCCTCATCTGGCTTGCCATCATCGCTGATCTGATTTGGTAGCCAAAGGAAATGTGTCCAAATGCCCAACCATCCACAGGCGGAAATAGCGATCATCGGCGGCAGCGGCCTCTATGAGATTCAGGGGTTTACGGAATCGGCGGTGGTCGATATCGACACGCCGTACGGGAAACCCAGCGATTTCATTACGGTGGGGGACCTGCTGGGCGTGCCGGTGGCGTTTCTGCCCCGCCACGGTCTGGGGCATCGGGTCAACCCAACGGAATTGCCCTTCCGCGCCAACATCTACGCGCTGAAAACGCTGGGCGTCAAACGAATCGTATCGGTCAGCGCGGTGGGCAGTCTGCAGGCGCGATTTCAGCCGCAGCATCTGGTGGTTCCCGACCAGTTGATTGACCGGACCAGGTTCCGGGACAGCACCTTCTTCGAGGGCGGTGTGGTAGCGCACATCACTTTTGCCGACCCGTTCTGCCCCCACGTCAGCAAAGCGATCGCGACCGGCGGTGAGGATCAGGGGATACCGACGCACAGCGGGGCGACGCTGGTGGTGATGGAGGGGCCGGAGTTCTCCACCAAGGCGGAATCTGAGATGTACCGGGCCTGGGGCGGCGACCTGATCGGCATGACGGCGTTGCCGGAGGCCAAGCTGTCCCGGGAAGCCGAGATGTGCTACGGGACGATGGCCTGGGTAACCGATTACGACTGCTGGCATCCGGACCACGACGCGGTGACGGTGGACATGGTGGTGGAAAACCTGATTGCCAACGTGGCCAACAGCCGCATCATCCTGCGACATATCGTGCCGGCGTTGGCGCAACTCGACCCGTGCGAGTGCCAGACGGCGTTGGCCAATGCCATCATTACGGACAAGAGCCGGATATCCGACGAGGCGCGCCGACGCCTCGATCCCATCGCCGGCAAATACCTGGGTTAGCGTCGATACAGACGCGACGGAACCCGTCGACGTTAATCACGAACCAAGTTAACACAGAGCAAAATTAACCAGGAACCAGGCAAGAGCAATCGCCCAAGGAGGTAACGAAATGCCACGACAGATGCCCGGTGAACCCTATGCCCGGGTGGATTCCGTAGAGGCGCGGCAGATGCTTGAGGCCGATCCGGAAGGAACGGTGGTGATCGACGTGCGGCGCGACGACGAATGGGTGACCGGTCACGCCACGGGAGCGATTCACATCAACGTGGACGACCTGGCCGGTCGGATGGACGAAGTGCCGGATGACAAGACGCTGCTGTTCATCTGCGCGGCCGGCGTCCGCAGCGGGCTGGCCTGCGAGCTGGCCGCAGCCATGGGCTACGACTCGGAGCGACTGTACAACGTGGAAGACGGCACGCCTTCCTGGATCGCCGCCGGCAACCC
The DNA here is from genome assembly GCA_965220105.1 of Dehalococcoidia bacterium. Lineage (GTDB taxonomy): Bacteria > Chloroflexota > Dehalococcoidia > Lucifugimonadales > UBA3495 > Bin87. Next base: position 3,747,166 of record OZ244811.1, read on the forward strand.
CACGTCCTACGGGGACGAACCCTAAAGATGACGCTTGCGGATCAGGCGATTGCAACGGACGACAACAAAAGAGGTATGTAATTTGACTGTTCAAAACACCAAAGGCGACGTGAAAGACCTTTCGCTGGCCCAGGCTGGCGTAAACCGTATCAAGTGGGCGGGGCGGGAGATGCCGGTCGTCGATCTGATAACCCAGCGTCTTCGAGAAGAAAGGCCGTTTGACGGCATCCGAATGGCAGCCTGCCTGCACGTAACCACCGAGACGGCCAATCTGGCCATCGCGTTGAAGGAAGGCGGCGCCGACCTGGTGATCTGCGCCAGCAACCCGCTGAGCACCCAGGACGAAACCGCCGCTGCGCTGGTGCAGGAATACGGCATCCCCACCTACGCCATCAAGGGTGAAGATAACGAGACCTATTATCGGCACATCAACGCGGCGCTGGACCATGCTCCCATGGTTACCATGGACGACGGGGCGGACCTGGTGGGCATCCTGCACCGGGAACGCAACGACCTGCTGGCCAACGTAATGGCCGGCACGGAAGAGACCACCACCGGCGTGGTGCGCCTGACGGCAATGGCCGCCGACGGGCAGCTGAAATATCCCATCATCGCCGTCAACGAAGCGGAGACCAAGCACTTTTTCGACAACCGTTACGGCACCGGCCAGAGCACGTTGGACGGAATTACCCGGGCGACCAACATCCTGTGGGCCGGACGGCGCGTGGTGGTCGGCGGGTACGGCTGGTGCGGTCGAGGCGTGGCGTCCCGGGCTCGCGGTATGGGCGCCCAGGTCATTGTCACCGAGATTAACCCGGTGCGCGCGCTGGAAGCCGTCATGGACGGGTTCCAGGTGATGACGGGACTGGAAGCCGCCGCGCAGGGTGAGGTGTTCATTACCGTATCCGGCGGATGGCACATAATTGGCGAGCAACACCTGGCGGTGATGCGCGACGGTGCAATCGTCGCCAACAGTGGCCATTTCAATGTGGAGATCGACATCCCGGCGCTGGAAGCCATGGCGGTGAGTCGCCGGGAAGTACGGCCCTTCGTGGAGGAGTTCGTCACGTCGGATGGGCGGCGAATCTACCTGCTGGGCGAGGGGCGTCTCATCAACCTGGCGGCGGCCGAAGGGCATCCGTCGGCGGTGATGGACATGAGCTTCGCCAACCAGGCGTTGAGCGCCGAATACCTGGTAAAGAACTACCGGGACCTGTCCAACGGCGTCCACATCGTCCCGCGGGAGATTGACGCCGAGGTGGGTCGGCTCAAGCTGGAGACCATGGGGATCCGGATTGACACGCTGACCACCGAGCAGCAGAGATACAGCGAAAGTTGGGAAGAGGGTACCTAGACGCCCGCAGCGTCTCCAACTGATTAGAGCAAAGACAGGGAGGAATTACCTATGCCAATCCAGTTTATGACGTCGCCCAAATACCTGCTGACCTCCGAGTCGGTGACCGAAGGGCACCCCGATAAGCTGTGCGACCAGATTTCCGACGCGGTGCTGGACGCCGCCTTGTCGGGCGACCCGATGAGCCGAGTGGCCTGCGAGACGGTCGCCACCAAGAATCTGGTGATCGTAACCGGCGAGATTACGACCGGTTCCGATTTGAACTTTGACGACATTGCCCGTGGTGTGATGCAGGGCATCGGCTACACCGACGTGAAATACGGCATCGACGGCAACTCCTGCGGCGTGGTCGCCCACGTGAGCAAGCAGTCGCCGGACATCAGCGTCGGCGTGACGACCTCGCTGGAACACCGGGGCGAAGATGGAGCGGACGCGCGGCGGGCCACCGGCGCCGGCGACCAGGGCATGATGGTCGGGTTCGCCTGCAACGAGACCGACGGCCTGATGCCGCTTACCGTCGACCTGGCCCACCGGTTGGTGGAACGGTTGTCCGCGGTAAGGAAGGACGGCACGCTGCCTTACCTGGGGCCGGACGGCAAGTCGCAGGTTACGGTGGAATACCGATACGGGAAGCCTCACCGGGTGGACGCCGTGGTCATTAGCTCGCAGCATGAAGACCAGGAAGACCGGGCGGCGTTCACCGAGAAAATCCGGCGAGATATCATCGAGAACGTCATTGTTCCAGTGGTGCCGGCGCACCTGCTGGACGACGAGACCAAGTACTACGTCAACCCGAGCGGTTGGTTCGTGGTCGGTGGGCCCCAGGGCGACACCGGACTCACGGGCCGCAAAATCCTGGTGGACACCTACGGCGGGATCGCCCGGCACGGTGGCGGGGCCTTCTCCGGCAAGGACCCGACCAAGGTGGACCGTTCGGGGGCATACGCCGCGCGTTACGTGGCGAAGAACCTGGTCGCCGCCGGTTTGGCGGACCGGGTGGAGATCATCGTTTCCTACGCCATCGGTGTTGCCGAGCCGATATCGGTGTCCGTGGAAACCTTCGACACCAACCACCTGCCCAACGAGCGCATCGAACAGCTGGTGAGGGAGCACTTTGACCTGCGTCCCGGCGCGATTATCGAGGACCTGGACCTGCGCCGGCCCATCTTTGGGAAAACAGCCGCTTACGGCCACTTTGGGCGCACCGACCTGGACCTGCCCTGGGAACGCACCGACAAGGCGTCGACGCTGAAGCAGGCTGCCGGGGCCATGGCCGCCACCACTGGGGATTGATTGGGGTGACGCTCCCCTCACCCCAACCCCTCTCCCTGTGGGAGAGGGGCTTTTTGGCCTCCGGTGCACCCTCCCCTCTCCCATCGAGGGAGAGGGGAGGGTGCAGGTGATATCCTATGCACCAGGGCCCTCCCCTCACCCCAACCCCTCTCCCACCGGGAGAGGGGCTTTTTGCCCTCCGGTGGGCCCTCCCCTCTTCCTCGATCGATGGGAGAGGGCTAGGGTGAGGGTGATATCCTATGCGCCAGGGCTCTCCCCTCACCCCAACCCCTCTCCCACAGGGAGAGGGGTTTTTCGTTGTTCCGCTATGAGGAGTTCCATTAACACATTGCGCTTCGAATGTGGACCCATTATCCGGTTTGCGCCGGCATGGGTGAAGGCTGCTGGTGTTAGAATTGCCTTATGGCTACGAAGACGCAGATAAAGTTCGGGACGGACGGTTGGCGGGGGATTATCGCCGACGATTTCACCTTTGAGAACGTGACGCGCTGTTCCCAGGGGTTGACGGACTACCTGCGTATCCAGAACACCGCGCCAAAGGGACTGGTGGTTGGGTATGACACGCGGTTTGCGTCGCGGGCCTTCGCCGAGCGGGTAGCGTCGGTGATGGCTGGCAACGGCATCGCGGTGTACCTGTGCCGGGAGCCGGCGCCCACGCCGGTGGTTGGCCACGAGGTTGTGCAACGGCAGGCGGCGGGTGGCGTGGTCATTACCGCGAGCCACAATCCGGCCAGTTGGAACGGCTTCAAGTACAAGTCGGAGCTGGGCGGCAGCGCCAGTCAGGACACAACCGATACTCTGGAGCTGTGCATCGAATCGGCGCGGGCGCCGAGGCTGATGGCCCTGGACGAGGCGCGGGACGCCGAACTGGTGGTGGACGTAGACCCCAATCCGGCTTACCGGGAGTCCATCGCCCGGCTGGTGAACCTGGATGCCATCCGTAGTGCCGGGCTTTCGGTTTTGGTGGACGCGATGCACGGGGCCGGGGCCGGATACATCGCCGGCTTGCTGGCCGGCGGCACGACGAAGGTTGCCGAACTGCGCGCCGAACCCAACCCGGCGTTCCCCGGCATGGCCCAGCCGGAGCCCATCGCCCATAATCTTGTGGAGTTGTGCCGCCGGGTGGCCGAGGAAGGGCAATCGTTGGGGTTGGCGCTGGACGGCGACGCCGACCGGATCGGCCTGGTGGACGAGCGTGGCAGGTTCGTCAGCACGCTGGAGGTGTTCTCATTGCTGGCGATGTATCTGCTGGAACGCGGCGATCGGGGGCTGTTGGTCAAAGGGGTAACCGCATCGGTGATGCTGAACAAGCTGGCCGACAAATTCGGTGTGCCCATCGCCGAGCTGCCGGTTGGTTTCAAGAACATCGGGGCGCGGTTCGTAGCGGATGATGCCCTGCTGGGCGGAGAGGAGAGCGGCGGATACGCCTTCCGCGGCCATATTCCCGAACGGGATGGCATCCTCAGCGGGTTGTACCTGCTGCAATACATGGCGACGAGCGGGTTATCAGCATCGGGGATGGTGGACCGCCTGTTCGACGCCGTGGGCGAGCACCACTACCTCCGGCGGGACGTGAGCTTCGACCCGCAAGCCCGAGCGGATATCCTGCGGCGCCTTACCGATGGTACACTGACCGAGCTGGCGGGTATGACCATCACCGGCGTGGACGACATCGACGGGCGGCGGTGGATGCTGGACGCCGGGTGGGTGGCGGCGCGCTTCTCGGGAACCGAGCCCCTGTTGCGGATCTATTGCGAAGCAGACCGCCTGGACTACGTGACCCGCCTGCTGGACGCCATGCAAACGCACCTGGGCTTGTAGGAGAGTGTGATTATGGAGCCGGCAACCCCCGTGCGCCGCCTGTTCGCGTTGCTACTCGACGGCCTGTTATTTCTCCTGACGCTTATCATCGGGTATATCATCTGGTGGCTCATTGTGTTGGGTCGCGGCCAGACACCGGGCAAGCAGGTGCTGGGTATTCGGGCCGTGCGTCGGGACGGCAGCCCGGCCGGGTGGGGAACCACCTTCGTGCGAGAGGTCTTTAAAGGCATAGTCCACGCCTTTGGGGCGATTGGCTTTTTCGCCGACGCGATTCTGCTTCTGATGGACGACGCGGAGCGCCGGTCGCTGGTCGATCGGGTGGTGAATACCGTGATCGTCCGCAATCCGGGATAATCCACGTCCCGGTGCGAATCCGAAAGGCTCCGGAGGGCGTAAATTTGGTTAGGGAACGCCGCCCGGACGCCGGACGTGTGATACGAAAGAGCGGGAACTACGCAGGTGTAAGCGATGTCAATGCAAGCCGAACCTTCAATGGCTGCGGCCAGCCGGGCGACTGTCTGGGACCGATTGCCCGTGAGCCGCAGTGTGGCCATCGCCACTGGGATCGCTGCTGTGGCGTACGCGTTGGCGGTTGTGGGCGCGCTGTGGTTGCGAAATACCGAGGGAATCGACGGAGTCAACCGGTTCGTCGAGTTTCTGTCCGGGTCGTCGGGGGCGGGCATCAGCAACGTGGGGATCAAGCTGGGATTTGCCTACGCGGTTGGGGCGGCGTCGGCGGTCAATCCCTGCGGGTTCGCCATGCTGCCGGCCTATCTCGGGCTGTACGTGAGCGGCGGCGGCCAGGAGAGCGACCGCCGGCAACCGGTGATGCTGATCGCCCGCGCCCTGATGGTGGGGTTGTCGGTATCGGCGGGCTTCGTTGTCCTGTTTGGAGCGGTCGGCCTGATTCTGGGCCTGGGTTCGCAGGCCATTGTGGTTTCGGCGCTTCCCTACGTGGGGTTGGCAGTGGGCATCCTGCTCGTGGGGGCGGGGGCCTTCATGGCGGCTGGCGGAAAGATTTACACCAGCCTCGCCCAGCGCGTGGCGTCGAGGGTCGGCGATCCGGGGCAGCTGAACGTGCCCGGGTATGTGCTGTTCGGCGTGAGCTACGGGCTGGCGTCATTGAGCTGCACGCTGCCGCTGTTCCTGGCGGTGCTGGGTGTCGGAGCGGGACTGTCCTCGGGTTTTGGCGAGACCATCAGCCAGTTCGTGCTGTACGCCCTGGGCATGGGCAGCGTCATCCTGGCGTTGACGCTGGGTATGGCGGTCGCCCGCACGGTGTTGGTGCGCTGGATGCGAGCCGCGCTGCCGTACGCGGGGGTGGTGGGCGCCTGGCTAATGGTGGTGGCCGGCACCTACATCGTGTTCTATTGGCTGACGCTGGGGGACCTGCTGTAAAAAGCAAACGACCCCTCGCCTTCAGACGAGGGGCCGGTGCGCGGGCAGGTGGAGATCCGGCGCGCTAGCGCTTGGTGTACTGGGGAGCGCGGCGGGCGCGTTTCAGGCCGTACTTCTTGCTTTCCTTGACCCGGGCGTCCCTGGTGATGAAGCCGGCCCGGCGCAGGGGAGGTTTCAACGCCGGATCCGAAATGACCAGGGCGCGGGCGATGCCGTGGCGGATGGCCTCGGCCTGGGCGTTAACGCCGCCGCCGATCACCTGGGCCATCACACGGAACCTGCCGACAGTATCCGAGGTGACGAAGGCTTCCCGGATGGTGGCCTGCCAGGGAAGCCAATTGAAATATTCTTCCATCGGCTTGCCGTTCACGATGATGGCGGTGCCGTCGTCGGGGTAGAGGCGCACCTTGGCGATGGCCGACTTGCGTTTGCCGGTGCTGTAGATGTACGGGGTCTGCGTTTCGGTCTGTACCACGATTGAATACCTGCCTGTTGGGGAGAACGGGTTTCTTGGCGGGATGAGCTATTGGGAGCTGCCGACCTGGGCTTCGTGGGGGTGCTGGTCGCCGGCGTAGACCTTGAGGCGACGGAGCATCTGGCGCCCTTGCTTGGTGGACGGGAGCATACCCTTGACGGCCAGGCTCAGGACGCGCTCGGGCCGTTCTTCCATCATGTCGCGCATGAGGAACGACTTGAGGTTGCCCACGTAGCCGCTGTGCCGGTAGTACATCTTCTGCATCAGCTTGCGACCAGTGACACGCACCTTGTCGGCGTTGATGACAATCACGTAGTCGCCGGTGATCACGTGGGGCGTGTAGGTGGGCTGGTCTTTGCCCTGCAAAGCGATCGCGACCTGGCGCGCCACGCGGCCCAGGCTGACCCCGGTGGCGTCGATAACGCGCCAGTGGTCGGGTCGGTCGGCGGCTTTGGCGAAGTAGGTGCTAGTGCGTTTCATGTGGTTTTGTTACCTTCAACAAGTGGTCGTATTGGGGGTATTGGACTGACATGAGGCAGAGCCCGCGCGCCGGGAGGGTTGGGATCGGTCGGGGTAGCGGCGTCCGTCCGGCCAGTGCGTCGGCCATGGCGTGAACCGGTTGTCGTCCTCGGCCTATTTCTACCAATACTGCATTTGTCCTTCTGATTTGATGTCGCAGGAACCCGTTGCCGGTACAGTCAATGTGGATGATGCTGTCGTCGGCGGGGGACTGGTCGATCTGCCACCGGTGTACCCATCGCACGGCGCTCTGATCCTCCGGATGTCCGGCCACGATTTTCCGAAAATCACGGATTCCCAACAAACTTGACGCTGCCCGGTTCATCGCCTGGAGGTCCAATTGCCCCGGAACCCAGTGATGGCTGTGCCGAAGCAGGGGTGAGGGTGTCGAGCGATTCAGGATGCTGTATCGGTAGCTTCTGGCAGTGGCGCTGCGCCGAGCGTGGAAACCACCGGGGACGTCGTGGGCGCCGAGTATCCTGATTGCGGGCGGCAGATAATGATTGAGCGCGCGGTGGAAGATAACCGCATTGTGGGAGCTGCCGGTCAGGAAGTCGACGACCTGGCCGTTGGCGTGGGCGCCGGCGTCGGTGCGGCTGGCCGCCCTGACGCGGGTGGGTTCGCCCGTCAGCCTGGCGATCGCTATTTCCAACTCGCCCTGGATGGTGGGTTCGTTGGCCTGAAGCTGGAAACCGGCAAAGCCGGTACCGTCGTAGGCGATGGTCAGGGCGATGCGTCGCAGTCCCTCAACGTCGTTGCGTGGGTATGTCAAATCGGTATTCCGGCGATGGCAATTCCTCACTGAGTGGGGTTGTTTACTGAGTGGAGTTGGCTATGGATTTAGACCAGTTCGATGACGGCCATATCGGCGCCATCGCCCTGGCGGGGTCCCAACTTGACGATACGGGTGTATCCGCCGGGTCTTTCAGCGTAGCGGGGTCCCAGGTCGTCAAACACCTTGGCCACGGCGTCCTTGTTGGGAACCTGTCGCAGCGCAACGCGGCGGTGGTGCAGTGTGCCCTTCTTGCCGTGAGTGATGAGTTTTTCGGCCATCACGCGGGTTTCCTTGGCCTTGGCCAGAGTGGTGGTGATGCGCTCGTGCTGGATGAGGTCCACGGTCAGGCCGCGCAGCAGGGCTTTGCGTTGGTCTTTATACCGGCTGAGTTTGCGGCCGGCGACGCGGTGAGCAGGCATGACTAGACTCCGTCATCATCGTAATCCAGGTCGTCGTCATCGGGATCGAAGACGAGCGGCCCGTCTGGCATGGTGAAATCTTCCCCGTCGGCGTCGGCGTCGGTCCCGATCCCGCTCATGCGCGGGGCGCTGACGCCCAGTTCTTCCAGCTTGACTTCCAGCTCTTCCAGGGATTTTTGGCCGAAATTGCGTATACCCAGGAGGTCGTCCCGGCTCAGGTCGAGCACCTGCCCAACCCGGTCGAGTTTGGCGCGTTTCAGGCAGTTCAGGGTACGGGAAGAGAGGTCCAGCCGTTCGATGGGCATCAGGTAGACTTCGGACGCTACGGAAAGATTGGAGGTGTCCAGCGGAGAATCGGGGGGACGGCTGAGCCGGTTGAACATGTAGAAGTGCTGGACCAGATTTTCGGAGGCTTCCTGGATGGCAGCCAGGGGGGTGACTGCGCCGTCGGTCCAGACCTGGAGGATGAGCCGTTCCCAGTCAGTTTGCTGTCCTACCATCATGCGTTCTACGGAATACTCGACGCGGCGGACCGGGTTGTAGATGGCATCGACGGGCAGCGTGCCGACGGGCAGGCCGACCATGTTGTCGGCCTGGGCCACCTGTTGGTAACCCTTGCCGGACTCCACGTTGAATTCGATAGAGAGGGAAACGTCCGGGTTGTCCAGGGTAGCCAGGTGCAGTTCCGGGTTGACAATCTGGTAGTCGCTGGCGGTGGAGATGTCGCCGGCGCACACTCGGCCTTCGCCGGTGACGTCGAGGCGCATCTTGCCGGTGCGTTTGGTAATAGCGTGGATGCGAATTCGTTTGACGCTGAGGAGGAGGTCCATCACCTCTTCCTTGACGCCGGGTATGACGGTGTACTCATGGGGGACGCCGTCGATTTTGACCCAGGTGATTGCGGTGCCCTGGATAGAGCTCAGGAGCAGGCGCCGCAGGGGATTGCCGACGGTGGTAGCGAAACCGCGTTCCAGTGGTTCCAGGGCGACGCAGGCGTAGGTGTCGTTACTTTCGATCACCCGGATTGCCGGTACCGGCACTTCCGGTTCAGGATCCCGCATTTGGGGGAATTGGGTATTCAGCATTCAGATGCTTACCTCGAGTAGTACTCGACGATGAGGCGAGAGTTGATGGTTTCGGGCAGTTCGTTGTCCGGCGGCATGGAGATGATGGCGCCTTCCATCCGGGTGGTGTCGAGGTTGAGCCAGGTGGGCGAGGTTCGTTTGGGCAGCCCGTCGGTGCGGTCGCCGAAGAAATCGCGACGCCGGGACGACTCTCGCCAGGCGATGGTCTGGCCGGGGGACACCAGGAACGAGGGGATGTCGGTCTTGCGTCCGTTGACGGTGAAGTGGCCGTGCTGCACCATCTGGCGGGCCTGTTTGCGGGAGTCGGCGAAGCCCAGCAGGTAAATAACGTTGTCCAGCCGGCGTTCCAGGGTGCGGAGCAGGTTGTTGCCGGAGATGCCGGGGGCGTCGAAGGCGTCGGACATGTACTTGCGGAACTGGCCTTCCATCACGCCGTACATCTGGCGGGCCTTCTGTTTTTCGCGCAGGTGCACGCCGTAGTCGGACACCCGGCGGCGACGGTTGCCACCGCCTCCGGGCGGAATGTGGCGGCGCTCGATGGCGCAGCGGGGGGAGAAGCAGCGGTCGCCTTTGAGGAAGAGTTTTTCCCCGGCGCGGCGGCAGAGGCGGCAGGATGGTCCGGTATATCTACCCATGTTTGGTCAGTCCGTAGGTGGTGTGGAAGGCGGCGGGAAATCGCTTACACGCGGCGGCGTTTGGGCGGTCTCACACCGTTGTGCGGGATTGGCGTCACGTCCCTGATGCTGCTGACGTTGAGTCCGGCGCCCTGCAGGGCGCGGATGGCGGGTTCCCGGCCGGAGCCGGGCCCTTTGATGTACACGTCGATGTTGCGCATGCCCATGTCCACGCCGCGGCGAGCGGCCTGCTCGGCGGCGCGCTGGGCAGCGAAGGCGGTCCCTTTGCGCGAACCGCGGAATCCGGCGGTGCCCGAGCTGGTGGATGCCACGACGTTGCCGTCCGGGTCGGTCAGGCTCACCAGCGTGTTGTTGAACGTCGAATAGATGTAGGCGCGGCCCTGGGGAATGGAACGGCGTTCGCGTCGACGGGTACGTGGTCTCGGCATGGACGATTACCTCTATGCGGAAAGGTGGTATGCGGGAAGTGGGAAGCCGGAATGGTCAGCGACGAATCGGGGGCGGTTACTTCTTGCCGCCGGTGCGACGACCGCGACCGGCCACGGTGCGGCGGGCGCCCTTGCGTGAGCGGGCGTTGGTGCGGGTGCGCTGCCCGTGCACCGGAAGGTTGCGCCGATGGCGCAGGCCCCGGTAGCTGCCGATGTCGATGAGGCGGCGGATGTTTTCGTTGTGTTCCCGGCGCAGGTCACCTTCGGTCAGGTAGTCCTGGTCGACGATGACGCGGATGCGGTCGACCTGGTCCTCGGACAGTTCGTTCATGCGGGGTGGCAGGTCGGTGTCGAGGTTGGCCTTGCCGACGATTTCGATGGCCTTGGTGGGGCCGATTCCGTAGATGCTACGCAGGGCGATGTGAGCGCGCTTGCGATCTGGGATGTCAATTCCAGCGATACGAACCATGAGGATACTCCTGGACAGCGTAGGGGCGGTTGCCGCCGGGACGGCGGGGCTAGCCCTGGCGCTGAGCGTGTTTGCTGTTGACGCAGATGATGCGGACGACGCCCTTGCGGCGGATCACGCGACAGCGGTCACAGCGGGGTTTAACGGATGCGGATACTTTCATAGGAAGGCACCTGACCCGGGCGATGGTAGCCCGGGTTAGAGGATAGCCCGGGCTACTTGAAGCGGTAGGTGATGCGTCCGCGGGTGAGGTCGTAGGGAGACAGTTCCACCAGGACCCGGTCGCCTGGGAGCACGCGGATGAAGTGCATACGGATCTTGCCGGACACGTGGGCGAGCACCTGATGGTCGTTGGGCAGCTCGACGCGGAACATGCCGTTGGGCAACGCTGCGGTTACCTGAGCTTCAACTTCGATCGCTTCTTTCTTAGCCATAAATTCAGCCTGCCTTGGCCGTGGTCGCTGGTGCAGCGTCCGCCGGCGTGGTGGGAAGTGGATTAGTCGTGCATCGTCAAGATTTTCGGTCCGTCCTGGGTTATCGCCAACGTATGTTCGAAATGCGCGGAGAGCGCGCCGTCGGCGGTGACAACGGTCCAATCGTCGTCGAGTATGTGTGTATCGTGGGTGCCCAGGTTCAGCATGGGTTCGATGCAGATGCACATGCCGGGGCGTAACAAGACGCCCTTGCCGGGCTCGCCGTAGTTGGGAACCTGGGGGTCTTCGTGAAGGAACCGCCCCACGCCGTGCCCGACGAACTGACGCACCACGCCGTAGCCCAGGGGTTCGGCATAGCCCTGTACGGCGGCGCCGATGTCACCGATGCGGTTGCCCGGCTGGGCCGCCGCGATACCGGCGTAAAGGCTGGCCTCGGTGGCGTCCATCAGGTTGTTGGCAGCCTCGCTGACTTCGCCCACCGCCACCGAGATGGCGGCATCGCCGATGAAGCCGTCGATGGTGGCCCCCACGTCCATTTTGATAATATCTCCTTCCTTGAGAAGGCGCTTGCCGGGGATGCCGTGGACTATTTCCTCGTTGACGGAAGCGCAGATGGCCGCCGGGAAACCGTGGTAGCCGATAAAGGTCGGGACGGCGCCCAGGCTTCGGATGTGCTTGTCGGCGATGCGGTTCAGGTCGCCGGTGGTCATTCCTGGCTCCACTGATTTCTTGAGCAGGGTCAGCGCGGAGCCCACGATCGCGCCGGCGCGTTCCATGGCCTTGAGTTCCCGGCGCGATTTGATGGTAACTCCCCCGGTATATGAAGAAGGGGAGTTGGAAGCCGTTTTACGTTTCGGCGCGTCTTTCACCATTATGATTATACCTCAATCCCTTCCCCATTGGAACGGACTAGATTGGAACGGACTAGGCCTGAGGCACTCCCAACGCTTGCAGTACGGATTCGTTGACCGCGGCGACGGCCCCTTCTCCGGGGATGTCGGTCAGCAGACCGCGCGCCTGGTAGAAATCCAGCACCGGGGCGGTCTCCTGGTGGTAAACGGAGATGCGGTTGGCCACGGCTTCGGCGGTGTCGTCGTCCCGCTGGTAGATGTCGCCGCCGTCGGCGCACTCATCGCAGCGCTGGGGCGCGGCGCCGGTGACCCGGTCGCGGGCAAAGGGTTTCTGGCAAACCCGGCAGATGTAGCGGTTGCTGAGCCGCTGGATCAGTTCCTGGTCGGCCACCTTGATGTGAATCACCCGGTCAATCCCCTGGCTGGACTGGTTGAGGGCCTGGTCCAGGGCTTCGGCCTGGTTCACGTTGCGCGGGAAGCCATCGAGGAGGAATCCGTGGTCGTCGGGCAGCTGTCCGAGGCGGTCCAGCACCATGCCGATGGTCACGTCGTCGGGCACCAGGACGCCCTGGTTCATATAACCGCGCGCTAGGTGGCCGAGTTCGGTGCCGTTGGAAAGGTGGTGTCGGAACAGGTCGCCGGAGCTGATGTGGGCCACCTGCAACTGGTCTTTGAGGAGCTGAGCCTGGGTTCCTTTGCCGGCACCGGGAGGGCCGAAGAGCACCAGTTTGAGATTGCGACCGGTCATCTCATGAATCCTTCGTAGTTACGCATCATCAGTTGAGCTTCCAGTTGGCGCAGCGTGTCCAGGCCGACACCCACCATGATAAGGAGGCTGGTGCTGCTCAGGGCGATAGCCTCCACGTTGGTCACCAGGGAGGCGAGGTAGGGCACGATGGCGATGAAGCCCAGGAACAGCGCTCCGCCCATGGTGAGGCGGATGATCACCCGATTGAGGTAGTCCTGGGTGGGTCGCCCCGGTCGGATACCGAGGACGAAGCCGCCGTTGCGCTGGAGGTTTTCGGCGATGTTCTGCTGCTGGAACACCACCAGCGTGTAGAAGAAGGTGAAGGCGACGACCAGGACAAAGGCCAGGATCCAGTAGATGGGGCCGACCGGGCTGAGGGCCACCTGGAGGTTCCCGGCCAGGTTGCCCAGGAACCCTCCGCTAGCGCTGAGGTACTGGGCCACGGTGCCGGGCAGGATTACGATGGAAAAGGCGAAAATCAGGGGGATCATACCCGCCGAGTTGATGCGGAGCGGGATGTAGGAGGAACCGGACTGGCGGTACATCTGCCCCCCGCGGAAGATGCTCCGCCCGTACTGGACGGGGATGCGGCGGTGGGCTTCGTTGAAGACCACGATGAGGGCGATAATGAGGATGCCGATGAGGGCGAAGAAGAAGATGCCGATGATGTTGTCCCGGTCCACGAATCCCTGGGTGAGCAGTCCAGGGAACCCCACCACGATACCGGCGAAGATGATGAGCGATATTCCGTTGCCGATGCCGCGTTCGGAGATGAGCTCACCCAGCCACACCAGGAACATGGTGCCAGCGGTCATGGACAGGATGGCGGCCATGGTGGGCAGGAGCGCGTCGCCGGTGAAGCCCACGTTGGTGAGCACGTTGGCCTGCTGGAGCAGCACGAGTTGGGCAAAGGCCTGGGCTATGGCGATGGGAACCGTGCTCCAGTGGGTGATCCGGTTCATCTTGATTCGGCCGGCTTCGCCTTCCCGGGACAAGTTTTGCAGCGTGGGGATGACCGGGGTCAGCAGCTGCATGATGATGGAGGCGGTGATGTAGGGAAAGACGCCCAGCGCGACGATGCTCATGCGCCGCAGCGCGCCGCCCGAGAACAGGTCGAGGAAACCCAGCAGCTGGTTGTTGCTGAAAAGGTTCTCCAGGGCGAAGGGATCCAGGCCTGGAATGGGGATGTGGGCGACCAGCCGGTATAGGGCCAGCATGCCCAGGGTGAACAGGATTTTGGTGCGGAGGTCGGGCAGGCTGAAGGCATCAATAGCTGCCTGAATCAACCTCGGCCACCGGCCGCCTCCCTGCACCTCTGACTGTATCATCGCGTTTGAAAATCTATGGGGCGTGGGTTGAGATCAGCCTACAGTTCCTCAATCGAACCGCCGGCGGCTTCAATCTTGGCGCGGGCTGAGGCGGTGAACTTGTGGGCCGCAATGGTTAGCGCGTGGCCCAGGTCGCCGTCTCCCACAACCTTGAGGGGCAGCCGGGTGCGGCGGACAATGCCCAGCTGATGCAGAATCTCCGGCGTGACCCGGGAACCCGCTTCGAAACGCGCGGTAAGTGTATCCAAGTTGACCAGCGCGTAATAGGTCTTGTAGCGGTTATTGAAACCCCGCTTCATGGGCAAGCCCTTGATGAGGGGCAACTGGCCGCCCTCAAATCCGGGCCGGAGGCCCTTGCCGGAGCGGGATTTCTGACCCTTCAGTCCCCGACCGGCATAGGTGCCACCGCCCGCCGAGTCGCCGCGACCGATGCGTTTACGTGCCCGGCGCGCACCCTTAGGCGGTGAGATCTGATGCTGCATCATGATTAAGTGTGTCTCCGAATGCGATGACGTGAAGGCGAGTTGTCAGGACTGGACCGGTTCTACCGTGACCAGGTGTTGCACCTTTTTGACCATTCCCATGATGGTCGGGCTGTCCTCGTGGACCACCGAATGGTTGAGCCGCTTCAGTCCCAGCGACTCGACGATTCGCCGCTGTTTGGATGGTCGACCGATGCAGCTCTTTTTCCAGGTAATCTTGATTTGTGCCATTTTGCAGCTCTTACCGGTAGGGCGTTTGGTTATGCCGACGCAGCATCCCCGTCTGGAGAATCTCCGTTTGGAGCGCCGCCGTCGGGCGCACTCCCGTTGGGTTCAGCAGGCGCTGAAGGTTCGGGAGCAGCTATTTCGGGGGTCGTTTCGGCTTCGGGCGTGCTGTCGGCCGTGACCGGAGCTTCGGCAGCAACCTCCGGCGGCGGCGCGTCAGCCGTTGCAGCCAGGGGTTCCGGTGTCGCGGTTTCGGCAGGGGTCGCATCCTCCACTACCGGCGGAGCCCCGGGTGCGGGTACTGCAGCCTCGGCGGGGGTTGCTGCCGCCGCGACCGGCGGTTCGGGGGTTGCTGCTGGAGCTGGCGCGGCGGCAGCCGGCTCGCTGGCCGGTTCCGCAGCGGGAGATTCCGCCGTGGCGCCGTTGGTGGATGGAGTCGCCAGCCCGAGTCGGGCGACGCGTTCGGTTACCGGGTCGCGCAGCAGGCTGAGTGCTTCCAGGGTGGCTTTCACGATGTTGATGGGATTGCGGGAACCCAGGGATTTGCCAACCACGTCCCGCACGCCGCCCAGCTCCAGCATGGCGCGCATGGCGCCGGCGGCGATGACGCCGGTTCCCGGAGGAGCCGGTTTGATGATGACGATGGATGCGCCCTTCCGCACCGAGATTTCGTGGGGAATGGTGCTGCCCTTGATGGGTATGGTAATGGTGCCGCGGCGGGCGACCGCATTCCCTTTACGCACGGCGTCGGGAATGGCCAACGCTTTGCCCATGCCGGCTCCCACGCGGCCCTGGCCATCTCCGACGACTACCAGGGCGTTGAAACGGAGGCGTCGGCCTCCCTTGACCACCTTGGCGATGCGGCGAGTATGGACTACACGTTCGGTGAACCCGCCGCTGTCGTCTTCCCGGGGCCGTTGTTCACGGTCCCGTCCGCGTCCGCCGCGTCCGCCGCGCCGGTCACCTCCGCCTGGGCGGTCACTTCGTTCGCCCCTTCGAGTTGCAGGAGAAACCATCAGAATATAAGCCCTCCTTCGCGGGCTGCCTCGGCCAGAGCCTTGACGCGTCCGTGGAACTGGTAACCGCCCCGGTCAAATACGACGGCAGTCACGCCGGCGGCGATGGCGCGTTCAGCGACCAATTTGCCGACGGTTTCGGATGTGGCGGTTTTGGGACCGGCATCGCCCGACGACAGCTCCTGGCTTGACGCGTGGGCCAGCGTGTGGCCTTGGGCGTCGTCGATCACCTGGGCGTAGATGCCCTTGAGGCTGCGGAAAACGCAGAGTCGGGGCCGTTCCGGGGTGCCGATCACCTTGTTGCGTACTCGTCGGTGTCTGACGACGCGCAGTTTTCGAGAATCTTTATCGCGTGGCATTTTCAGTTGGCTCGCTGACGTTGGTGGGGGACGTTATTGGGGACGTTAGTGGGACAGGTTACCGCGATCAGGCGGCGCGGGTACCCGACTTGCCGGGCTTGAGGCGCAGAACCTCACCCTGGTATCGGATGCCCTTTTCCTTGTAACGGTTGGGTGGCCGCACTCGCCGCACCTTGGCAGCAAGTTGGCCTACCTTCTGCTTGTCAATGCCGCTGATGTGGACCCGGTTGTTGCCTTCCACCTGCATGGTGAGGCCCTCTTCCGGAAACACGTCAACGGTGTGGCTGTAGCCCACGCTGAGGGTGATGCCGTCGCCGTTCTGCTGCACGCGGTAGCCCACGCCCATCAGCTCCAGCGAACGGGAGTACCCGTCGGTG
Source organism: Dehalococcoidia bacterium (assembly GCA_965220105.1). Classification (GTDB taxonomy): domain Bacteria; phylum Chloroflexota; class Dehalococcoidia; order Lucifugimonadales; family UBA3495; genus Bin87. The sequence continues at coordinate 3,763,657 of OZ244811.1, forward strand.
ACGCCGACGATGGCGTTGGCGATGAGGGAACGGGTGAGTCCGTGCAGGGAGTGATGGAATTTCCGTTCGGTGCGGCGTTCCACCACGACCTGGCCGTCGTCGACCTTGACGTTGACTTCGGGATGGTAGGTTTGGGTCACGGTACCGCGGGGGCCTGTTACGACCACGCCGCCATAGATCACGTCCACCTCGACCCCATCAGGGATTGGGATGGGTTGGCGACCGATGCGGGAGAGGGGACGCTCGGTGGGCGCCACCCGTTCGGCGACGCCGACGCTAACGAGATTTTCGTTACCAGACATAGCAGACTATCTCTCCTCCGATGCCCTTGCGCCAGGCTTCGTAGCCGGTCATCATTCCCTGGGATGTGGAGACGATGGCGATGCCCAGGCCGCCGTAGACGCGGGGAATTTCGCCCCGGCCAGCGTGCACTCGCAGGCCCGGTTTACTGACGCGCTTGAGACCGCGGATCGCGCTTAGGTCGCCATCCCGATAGGCCAGTTGCACACGCATGGTGGGGAATTTCTGACCGCGGGCCGGCTCCCAATCCCGAATATAGCCCTGAGCCTTCAGGATGTCGGCGATGGCCAACTTGATCTTGGATTGGGGAATCAGCACCGATTGGTGCTTGGCCTGGATTCCGTTGCGGATCCGGGTCAGCATGTCGGCCACCGGGTCGTTGATTGGCATTGCGGGGTTGCTCCTTTCTACCTAACCACAGTTGCGTTATCACAGTTGCGTCAAAGCGTTTACAGGCTGGCCTTGCGGACGCCGGGCAGCAAACCTTCCAGGGCCATTTCCCGGAACGAGATACGGGAGAGGCCGAAGTGACGGATGTAGCCCCGGGGCCGACCGGTGGCGCCGTCCCGGTTGCGGATGCGGTTGGGGTTGGCGTCGTGGGGCAGCATGGCCAACTGTTGGCGCGCTTCGAAACGCTGGCGCATCGGGAGCGAGAGGTCCCGGGCTTCGGCCAGCAGGGCGGCGCGTTGTTCGGCGTATTTGGCCACGGTGCTGCGGCGCCGTTCGTTTTTGACGATGGAGGATTTCTTGGCCAAGAGGATGCTCTCCTGTTTTGGAATAAACCGGTAAGGGGGTTATTGGCGGATGAACGGCATGCCGAAGTGTTCCAGCAGCCGGGTTGCTTCGGCGTCGTTGGTGGCGCTGGTGGTGATGGTCACCTGCAGGCCCCGCAGCCGGTCGATGGAGTTGTAGTCGATCTCGGGAAATACGATTTGTTCGCGGAGGCCCAGGGAGAAATTGCCGCGACCGTCGAAGCCCCGGCGTGAGATGCCGCGGAAGTCCCGGATGCGGGGCAGCGCCGTGATGATCAACCGTTCCAGGAAATAGTACATCCGGTCGCCCCGCAGGGTCACGGTGGTGCCGATGGGGTTGCCCTGACGGACTTTGAAAGCGGCGATGGAACGGCGGGCCCTGGTGATGATGGGCTTCTGGCCGGAGATGGTCGTGAGGTCCCGCACGGCGCTTTCCATGGCGCGCCCGTTGGTCAGGGCCTCTCCCAACCCGATGTTCAGGTTGATCTTGGTCAGGCGTGGCACGCGCATGGGACTGGAATACTCGAACTCGGTCATCATCGCCGGCACGATGTCCTGCCGGTACTGGATTTTGAACTGGGGCGGCGGCAGCGCGGCGGGTTCGGAACCGTTGGTTTCCGGCTCGTCCTGACGGCGCCGTTGGCGGCGACTGCGGCCCGACGCCTGTTCCTGTTCTTCGGCCTGGTTGGTCTGTTCTTCCTGTTGGGTAGTCATAATGTCTAACCGTCCCGGTTGCGGAACTGGGTGCTGGGCTCAGTATAGTTGCTCTGCACCAGCTTCACGTTGGAGATATGGATGGAGGCTTCCTGCTGGAAGCGCCCGCCCTGACGGATACCCGGCCGGGGTTTGACGTGTCGGGTGATCATGTTGATGCCTTCCACGACGATACGACTCTTTTCGGGGATAACGTGCAGTACCCGACCGGTTTTCCCTTTGTCTTTGCCGGCGATGACGAGGACTTCATCCTCTCGCCGGATTTTGTTCTTGGGCATCACACCACCTCGGGAGCCAGCGACACGATCCGCATGAAGCCCTTGTCGCGCAATTCTCTGGCCACCGGGCCGAATATACGGGTGCCCCGGGGCAACTGGTTGTCGGTGATCAGCACGGCAGCGTTGTCATCGAACTTGATGTAAGTACCGTCCGGGCGCAGGAGGGGCGCAGCCTGGCGAACGATCACGGCCTTGACCACCGTTCCCTTGCGGACCGGTGAGTTGGGCACGGCTTCGCGCACCGTGCAAACGATGATGTCGCCAACCGAAGCGTACTTGCGCCGGCTGGAGCCAGGGATGTTGATGAGGCGAATCCGTCGCGCACCGCTGTTGTCGGCGACGTGGAGCCGGGTATAACTCTGTATCATCTAAGCTTCCTCGTCGTCGGTATCGTCGCTATCGGTGTCGTCAGCGTCGGTGTCGTCGGCTTCATCCGCGATTTCAACCACGGAGTCGCCTTCCAGTTCGATGGGACGGACGTCGGCGACCTCGCGGCGGGCCAGGATATCGAGCAGCCGCCAGTGCTTGGTGCGGGAGATTGGGCGGGTTTCCTGGATGCGTACGGTGTCGCCGACCTGGCATTCACCGTCGGGGTCGTGGACGTAGAAACGGGTAACGCGCCGCATCTGTTTGCGGTAGACGCGGTGGCGTTGTTTCCACACCAGTTCCACCACGGCGGTTTTGTCCATCCGGGTGCCCACTACGGCGCCCACCCGGATTTTTCGCATTGTTTTAGCCATCGATAATATTCCTGGGTTTGACCTTGGGATTGGGTATCGTGACGGGCCACGCCTACTGCAACTCCCGCTCGCGCAGGCAGGTGAGCATGCGGGCGATGTCCTTGCGGGTTCGGCGGGGCTGGTTGGTATCGGTGAGCTGATTGGTAGCATCCCGGAACCGCAGATTCATCAGTTCCTTGTAGGACTTGTCGAGTTCATCGCGGATCTGGTCGTCGGAAAGCGCCCGAATCTCGAACATCTTCATCGGTTAGCCCCCGTTGCCGGACAGCAGCGCGGTGATTCGGTCCCGGTAGACCACCTTGGTGGGAATCGGGAGCTTGTGGGCGGCACGCTGGAGGGCTTGCTCGGCCTGATCGAGGGGAACGCCGCCGACCTCGAACATGATGCGTCCGGGTTTGACCACGGCGACCCAGTGGTCGTTGGCCGCCTTGCCGCCGCCCATGCGTACCTCGGCGGGTTTCTTGGAAACCGGCTTGTCCGGGAAGATGCGGATCCAGGTGCGTCCGCCGCGCAGGAGGTAGCGGGAGATGGCAATACGCGCGGACTCAATCTGGCGGGAGGTGATCCAGTCGGGGCTCATGGCCTTCAGGCCGATGTCACCGAACTCCACCTTGTTGCCGGTGGAGGCGGCGCCACGGCGCTTGCCTCGGCCCATCTTGCGGTATTTGGTTCGCTTGGGTTGCAGCATGATGTAAGTCTCCGGTAACAGGTAGAGCCGGTCGGGTCGAAACCTGGGGCTGGGTCAGTTCTCCAGTTCGGCCACCAGGTCAGCCTCGGCGTCCTGGCTCGCGACGCGGAACTCGATGCTATCCATTTCGGCGTCTTCTTCCACCGGGGCGGGCATGATCTGTCCCTTGTAAATCCACACCTTGATGCCGATACGGCCCATGGCAGTATGGGCTTCGGCCAGGGCGTAGTCGATGTCGGCGCGCAGGGTGTGCAGGGGCACCTGGCCCATCATCAGCTTTTCGACGCGGGCGATCTCCGCCCCGGAGATGCGGCCCTTGGTGATGATCTTGATGCCATCGGCGCCGGCCTGCATGGTGCGGAGCGCCGCCTGGCGCATGGCCCGGCGGTACGCCACCCGGCGGCTGAGTTGGTCGGCGATGTTGCGGCCCACCAGGTACGGGTCCAGCTCCGGTTGCTCGATTTCGATGACGTTGAGGCGCAGCTGGCCGGAGGTCATCGTCTCCAGTCGGGAGCGCAGGCCTTTGACCCGATCCCCGTCCCGGCCAATGAGGATGCCCGGGCGCGCCGAATGCACGTTGATGATGATTTCCTGTGCGGTGCGGTCGATTTCTATCTTGGCGATGCCGGCGTCGGAGAACGCGGCGTACTCGCGGTGGATGGCGCGCCGGAGGGACAGGTCTTCCTGCACGCCGGCCCGGAACTGGGTCGAGTTGTTGGCGTACCAGTGGGTCTTCCAGTCCTTGATGATACCCAGGCGGAATCCGTAGGGATGTGTTTTGTGGCCCATAGGTTAATTCTCCTGTATCTCGTCCACTTCAATAATGATGTGGCTGGAGCGGCGGGTAACCCGGCCAATGCGGCCGCGGGCCCGTGGACGGAAGCGTTTGATGGGACGCGCCTGGTCGGCGGAAATGCGCGTGATGCGAAGCTCATCCCGATTCATGAAATCATTATTTTCAGCGTTGGAAGCCGCCGACTGTACGACCTTGGCCACCGACCGGGCCCAGGGGGAGGTCATCAGGTTGAGCTGGTCCAGGGCATCGTTGACGGTCATGCCGCGCACCGCGTCCATGATTGGTTTGAGTCGTTTGGGCGACGCCCCGATCTGTTTGGCCTTTGCCCGTACCGCTGGCATAGGATCACCTCACCCGGCTGGAGCGCTCGGAACGCGACACGTGCCCGCGGTAGGTGCGGGTGGGAGCGAATTCGCCCATGCGGTGGCCGACCATGTTCTCAGTGACGAATACGGGAACGTGGCGCCGCCCGTCGTGGACGCCGAAGTTCAGGCCCACCATCTCCGGCATTATCATCGAATCACGGGACCAGGTGCGAATGACCGTGGCCTCTCCCGATTCGCGAACCGCGTTGACCTTTTTCAACAATTTGGGGTGGACGTAGGGTCCTTTTTTGACTGATCTAGACATGGCAGTTGGTTACCTGAAGTGGCAAGTGTGATACCTACCGGCGCTGGCGGCGTCCGCGGATGATGAACCGGCTGGAGGTCTTCTTCTTGTTGCGGGTTTTGTGACCCAGGGTAGGCTTGCCGGTGGGGGACTTGGGTCCCGGCATACCGATGGGAGAGCGGCCTTCGCCGCCGCCGTGGGGATGGTCCACCGGGTTTTTGGCCACGCCGCGCACGTGGGGGCGACGCCCCAGGTGGCGCTTAGCGCCGGCCTTGCCCAAACTTTCGTTTTTGTGGTCGGGATTAGAGAGTTGTCCGATGCTGGCCCGGCAGTTGAGCAGGACGCGGCGCATTTCGCCCGATGGCAGGCGAATCAGCACGTATTCACCCTCACGGGAGAGCACCTGCGCGCCAGTGCCGGCGCCCCGAACCAGCTGGCCGCCTCGGCCGGGCGTGAGTTCCAGGTTGTGCACCACGGTGCCCGTAGGGATATTGCGCAGGGGCAGGGAGTTCCCCGTGCTGATTTCGGCGCTGGGCCCGGATTCCACCTTGTCACCCACAGACAGGTTGACCGGGGCCAGGATGTAAGCCTTCTCGCCGTCGGCGTAGTGCAGCAGGGCGATCCGGGTGGTGCGGTTGGGGTCGTATTCGATGGATTTCACCGTCGCCGGCACGCCATCCTTGCGCCGTTTGAAATCGATGCGACGATACATGCGGCGCGGGCCGCCGCCCCGATGATAGGCGGTGATGCGGCCCTTATTGTTTCGCCCGGCCCGTTTCTGCAGCGGTTCCAGCAGGGATTTTTCCGGCTTGGTGGTGGTGATCTCCTCGAAAGAAGGCCGCACCGCGTTACGTGTGCCGGGGGTTATGGGGTTCAGGTTTTTCAGTGGCATATCAATTCGCTCACGTTGGGTGATTCTGGAGCGGGGCGTCGGGGCGATCCACGATGCCGCCGGCTAAATTCCTCTAAATACCTTCGATGAGGGTGATGCGGTCGCCCGGTCGTAGCGTCACCACGGCTTTCTTGGTGTCCGGCTGTTTCTTGACGCGCGGGCCGTAGCGCTTGCGCTTGCCGTGGCTCTTGGTGATGTTAACGCTGAGCACCTTGACGTTGAAGTTTTCCTCAACGGCCTGCTTTACCAGGGTCTTGTTGGCCTTGCGTGCGATCTCAAAGGTGTACTGACCGTCTTCCTGGAGGATGGTGCTTTTTTCCGTGATGGTGGGTCTCAACAGCACTTCGCTAATGTTCATGATGCGGACACCTGCTGCGTCGCCCGACGCTCCCGATGGCGGGGGGCGGTGCAAAGCTCTTCGATGCGGCGGAGGGCGTCCGCGGTGATGAGGATCGTTTGCCGCTTCAGGACGTCGTTGGCATTAACCAGGTCCGAGGGCAGCGTCCACACCTGTTTCAGGTTGCCGCCGGCCCGGGCGACATTCTGCTCGGCATCCCGTGAAACGATCAGGACCGAGGCGGTGATTTTGAGCCCCTGGAGGAGTTGGGCCATGGACCGGGTGCGTCCGTCCAGATCGGCCAGGGAATCGATGCAGACCAAGTTGCCCTGGCGGATTTTATCGGAGAGCACACACTTGAGGGCGTTGCGGCGCATGGCGCGGGGCAGGGATTTTCGGTAGTCCCGCGGTTTGGGTCCGAAGGCGATGCCGCCGTGGCGCCACTGAGGGGAGCGGATGCTGCCCTGGCGGGCGCGGCCGGTGTGCTTTTGGATCCAGGGCTTGCGGCCGCCGCCGGATACTTCGGCTCGGGTGCGCGTCGAGTGGGTTCCCTGGCGCTGGTTGAGCTGGTAGATGACCATGGCCTGATGCACCAGCGTCTGGTTCATGGGAACGTTGAACACGGCGTCATCGACATTGATGGTGTCGATGGCGCTGCCGTTGCGATTGATTACAGGGAGTTCCATATCTGGGGGTCCTTGAGCAGGCGTGCCGGCTAGGCCTTGCGCTTGCCGGTTTTGCGGATGGTTACCGGGCTGTTGGGGCCGCCGGGGATGCCGCCCTTGACCATGAGGAGGTTGCGTTCCGGGTCCACCTGGACAACCTCGAGGCCCTTGGAGGTTACGCGTCGATTGCCCATGTGGCCGGCCATTTTCAGCCCTTTGAACACCCTGCCGGGCGTGGTGCCGCCGCCGATGGAGCCGGGGGCGCGCTGCCGGTCGGATTGACCGTGGGTGCGGGGGCCGCCGTGGAATCCGTGGCGTTTCATGGTACCGGCGAAGCCCTTGCCCTTGGATTTTCCGATGACGTCGACTATTTCGCCGGGCTCGAAAATGTCCACGGTGACCAGTTGCCCGACCTCGTATTCGTCGATGTCATCGGCGGCCACTTCCTGCAGGCGTCGACCGATCTGGCTGCCGCCCAGGTGTCCGGACTCCGGCTTGTTGGGGCGGCGGACGCGACCAAAACCCAGCTGGACGGACTCGTAGCCGTCGCGTTGGGCCGTGCGGATTTGGGTTACAGCGCAGGGACCGGCTTCGATAATCGTTACCGGTTGGACATGGCCCGCGTCGTTGAAGATCTGGGTCATGCCGATTTTTCTGCCTAGAAACGCCTTTATCATGGTGGTTGCCTGCGACGAATGCCTGGTTGGGCTGGATTGAAAATTGACTGGTTTAGTAAAGATGAAACGGCGGCGGTGGCTCGAGGCCTGCCGCCGGCCGGATGGGATGTTTGCGACGAAAAAGACGGGGGGGCAAGCCGGATTAGAGCTTGATGGAGATATCCACCCCAGCGGGCATAGTCAACCTGGTGAGCGCGTCGATGGTCTTGCTGGTGGGTTCCATGATGTCCAGCAGGCGCTTGTGGGTGCGGATTTCGAAATGTTCGCGAGAGTCTTTGTCCACGTGGGGGCCGCGGATAACGCAGAAGCGGCGGATTTGCGTGGGCAGGGGAATCGGTCCGGCCACCCGGGCTCCGGTCAGCTCGGCCGTTTCCACAATCTGGGCGCTGGACTGGTCCAGCATCCTGTGGTCGAAGGCCTTGAGGATGATCCGCATTTGTTGCCTGGTGACCATAATGTGTTGTTGCTACGCTCCGGTTTGTGATTTTCGGTTCGCGGGGCGAGACCGTCAGTGGCTATTTTGTGATGCTACGCAGGAGGTGTTCCGGCACCGGTTCATAGTGCCTGAACTCCATCGTGTACGAAGCCCGACCCCGGGTCAACGACCGCAAAGCGGTAGTATAAGCGAAAGTTTCCCCAAGGGGAATCATCGCATGTACGGTCTGGAGGTCGTCCTGACCTTCAATGCTCCGGATTTGGGCGCGTCGTCCGCCCAAGTCTCCGAGCACGTCGCTCAGGAATTCACCGGGTGACACGATTTCCATCTCAACGATGGGTTCCTGCAGCACCGGCGCTCCCCGACGGGTACCGTCACGAAGGGCCATCATTCCCGCAGAACGGAAGGCCATCTCGGACGAGTCCACCGTGTGGTAGCTTCCATCTACCAGCGTGACCTTTAGATCGACCAAAGGATAACCGGCGAGGGGTCCGTTGTCCAGTCCCTGTTTAACGCCGGCTTCGACGGCAGGTATGTACTGACGGGGTATCACGCCCCCGCTGGTGGCGTCGACGAAGCTGTTGCCGGCGCCGCGTTCCTGGGGTTCTATCTGCAGCCAGACATGGCCGAACTGGCCGTGGCCGCCGGTCTGGCGAATGAACCGGCCTTCAATGCGAACCGGCTGGGTGATGGTTTCGCGGTAGGCAACCCTGGGCTGACCCACCCGGGCTTCCACATCGAACTCGCGGCGCATGCGGTCAACCAGGACTTCCAGGTGGAGTTCGCCCATGCCGGAGATAATCGTTTGCCCGGTTTCGTCGTTGAAGCGCACCACAAAGGTGGGGTCTTCTTCGGACAGCTTACGCATCGCCTCGCCCAGCTTGTCCTGGTCGGCCCGGGTGGCGGGCTCGATGGCCACCGACACCACCGGTGCGGGGAAGTGGGGAGGCTCAAGGATGATGGGTTTGTGGTCGCTGCAGATGGTGTCACCGGTGAAGGTGTCCTTCAGACCCACGGCGGCGCAGATGTTGCCGGCGGTGATGGCCTGGAGTTCTTCGCGGTGGTTGGCGTGCATACGCAGCAGGCGCCCCATCCGCTCCCGGTTGCCCCGGGTGACGTTACGTACGGCTCCGCCGGCCTCCACCCTCCCCGAGTAGATACGCAGGAATACCAGCCGGCCAACGTAGGGGTCAACTACGACTTTGAAGGCGAGGGCCGACAGCGGTTCGCTGTCCAGGGGTTCCCGGTATTCGGTAACTTCGGTGCCCGGAACGATGCCTTCGACCGCCGGAACGTCCAGGGGCGAGGGCAGGTAGAAGATGATGGCGTCCAGCAGCGGGTGAATACCCTTGCCGCGCATGGCGCTGCCGCAGAGCACCGGCACGATTTGTCGGTTGATAGTCGCGGCGCGCAGTGCAGAACGCAGGTCATCGGCGCAAATTTCTTCGCCTTCCAGGTACCGGATGAGCAGGGCCTCGTCGGTCTCGACGATCTTCTCGATCATCTCCTGGCGGTAGTCGAGGTAATCCTTTTCGTATTCGGACGGCACCGGCATGATTTCCGGCGGTTCCGCCAGGTCATCGCGACCGTCGGAGTACATGATGGCCTGGCCTTCAATGAGATCGACCACGCCTTTGAAGGTATCTTCGGCGCCGATGGGGACCTGCACGGCCACCGGGTTGCCCTTCAACCGGCGGCGGACCGATTCGATAGTGCGTTCGTAAGAAGCGCCGACCCGGTCCATCTTGTTGACGAAGCAGATGCGGGGAACGTTGTAGGTGTCGGCCTGTCGCCACACCGTTTCAGACTGAGGCTGCACGCCGGCGACGGCGTCGAGTACGACGATACCGCCGTCCAGCACGCGGAGGCTGCGTTCGACCTCGGCAGTGAAGTCGACGTGGCCGGGGGTGTCGATGATGTTGACCTGGTTGTCGCGCCAGTAGGCAGTGGTCGCCGCCGCGGTGATGGTGATGCCGCGCTCTTTTTCCTGGGGCATCCAGTCCATGGCGGTGGTGCCCTCATCGACGCCGCCGACCTTGCGGATGCGTCCGGTCAGATAGAGGACGCGCTCGGTGACGGTGGTCTTGCCGGCGTCGATATGGGCGATGAAGCCGATATTTCGGATGTTTTGGGCGGGAGCCTGAACAGTAGTCATGCTTATGTTATTTGGAACCTGCGGTCGGGGGGATATTAGGGAGTCAGGATGAGTTTGAGTAGAGTATCTGGATTATCGGCGGTAGTGGACGAAGGCCCGGTTGGCCTCGGCCATGCGGTGCAGTTCCTCGCGGCGTCGCACGGCGCTGCCTTCACCCCGGGCGGCGTCCATGAATTCGTTGGCCAGGCCGCGGGCCATCCGCATTCCGTTGCGCGCCCGGGCGCCGCGGATAATCCAGCGCATCGCCAGGGCTTCGCTGCGGGAGGTACGAAGCTCGACGGGAACCTGGTAGGTGGCGCCACCCACGCGGCGGGGGCGCACTTCCACGAGTGGAGTCGCGTTTCGCATCGCGGTGGAGAAGATGCCCATCGGGTCCTGACTGGAGTCGGCGCGCACCATTTCCAGCGCGTCGTAAACGACCCGTTGAGCCGTGGACTTTTTGCCTTTGAGCATCACTCGGTTGATGAACTTGGCCAGCTCCAGGTTGTTGTACCTGGGGTCCGGTTTGATGATCCGTGGTTCAGCTCGCCGTCGTCGTGACATGTTGATTCACCTTTTCCGTCTCGCCGGTGCTGGCGGTGTTAGAGTAAGCCACCCCCGACTCTCGGGGGTGAAACTTGGTGGCATTTGGTGGGGGCGTCCCTCAGGCCCTGCGGGCGCCGTACTTGCTACGGCCCTGTCGGCGGCCATCTACGCCTTCGGTGTCCAGGTTGCTGCGTACCACGTGGTAGCGTACGCCGGGCAGGTCCTTGACGCGCCCGCCGCGGATGAGCACGACCGAGTGTTCCTGGAGGTTGTGACCCTCACCGCCGATGTAGGCGGTAACTTCCACCCCGTTGGTGAGCCTGACCCGGCAAATTTTCCGAAGCGCCGAATTGGGCTTCTTGGGGGTCATGGTACGCACCTGGATGCAGACACCGCGCCGTTGAGGGCAACCAGGCCCCCACTTGGTGCGGTTCCGCAGGGAATTCTGGACCCAATGCAGCGCGGGGGCCTTGGTGCCCTTTCGCACCGGCTTGCGGCCTTTGCGTACCAGTTGATTGACAGTAGGCATAACTAATCCTTCGTTCCGCCCGCCGAAAATCGAGCGTCGAACGACAAGGAGTTTAACCACGTGCGCCGCGTCGTGTCAACCGGAACGCGCCCGGATTCGGCACGAGCAGATTCGGGCGGTTGCCGAATTTCGCGGATCTTTCTTCTGACGATTTAACCCTTTGACGATTTCACCCTCACCCTCACCCTCACCCTCCACCCTCTCCCATCGAGGGAGAGGGGATTGTTGGGGGGTTGGGACGCTGTTGCGCCGCGCAGAAGATTGGCCAGACTCGGCTCGGCGGGCGGGTTATGGCGGGCGGATTATATTGACATTCGCTATCGGGAATGGGTAAACTCCTAGGCCGTTTGGGAGTTTATTCCGATGGATTACGCAATCGTAAAGACTGGCGGCAAGCAGTACCGGGTTTCGCCTGGCGACGTGCTTGACGTGGAATTGTTGACCGCCGATGCAGGGGCCACCACCCAGCTGGACGACGTCCTGGCGGTGTCACGCGACGGGGAGGTGCGCTTCGGCACGCCTACCGTGCCCGGCGCCCGCGTCATTGCCCAGGTGCAGTCCCACTACAAAGACCGCAAGATCATCGTCTACAAGTACAAGGCCAAGACCCGATATCGTCGCAAGCGCGGCCATCGGCAGAACTACACTCGCATCCTGATCCAGGACATCGAGACGGGAGGCTAGGAAGATGGCCCATAAGAAAGCCGGCGGCAGCACCAACAATGGCCGTGACAGCAACGCCAAACGACTCGGCGTGAAACGCTACGGCGGGGAGCGCGTGACCTGCGGCTCCATCATCGTGCGTCAGCGGGGCACTCGCATCCGGCCGGGAACCAACGTCGGGCTGGGTCGGGACCACACGCTGTTTGCGAAAGTGGACGGTCAGGTGACGTTTGAATGGGCGGCCAGGGGCAAGCGGCGGGTCAGCGTTTACCCGATGGCGGTTACCGAGCCGGTGGCGGTCTAACGCTTGAGACCGCGTGGGACGCAACATCAGGAACGATTGACAGGAACGTTTGAAATGAAAGCAGAAATTCATCCCCAGTATTTCAACGCCACGGTGACCTGCTCGTGCGGCAACGTGTTCAACACGGGCGCAACCAAGCCGGCCCTCCGTGTGGAGGTGTGCGGTCGTTGCCATCCCTTCTATACCGGCGAGCAGCGCATCGTCGACACCCAGGGGCGCATCGAGCGGATGCGGCGCAGGTTCAACCTGGACGAATGACCTCGCCGCAGCAACCCAGCGAACCGGCAACGGGAGCCTTCACCGGCTCCCGTTTTGCTATCGCGAAACCTGGCATGATGACCGCCCGGGCGCAATGAGTGGTAGAGGATATGGCGCGTTACGTTCCCAAAACGGTGCGTGAGTACGGTCGAATCCATCTGGCGGAACGGTTGGCCGATCACGGCTGGCAGTGTTTCATCGCCCGGCGCAGCCCCAACGAGGATGAAGTAATCGCCGGAATACCCGAGGTGGGACGGGAAGTGCGACTGAAATTCCATTCCCAGGAAAGCAGCCAGGCCATCCGGTTCTACGACGTGGGCACGCTGGACTGGGCCTGGCAATGCCTGGTCATCACCACGTACGCGCTGGCAACGACGCCGGTGACCTATCTATTGCTGCGGGGTGACGTGCAGGCCGAGGGGCTCCTCGAGGAAGAATTCGAGGGGGCGCTGTGGCTGCAACCCAACGCCTTTTGCGTGGCCGGTTTCCAGGAAGCGTGGGACAAGCTGGCCAGGTTATGATTCGGCTGGGCCTGAATCAGCCGCACCGATGAGCAGGAAACCGTAATGGCTGGAGATACATCGACGCAGACCGCGCCGACGCCGGCCACGCAGACGGCCCGTCCGCTGTACGGTGGGCAGGCCGTAATCGAAGGGGTCATGATTCGGGGGGTCCGGCACTACAGCCTGGCGGTGCGTCGGCCCGACGGCGAAATCGTGTGCGACACCGAGAGGGTCAGCAGTCGATTTTCGGGGAAGGTGCGTCGCGTGCCGTTGGTCCGGGGGGTGTTGATCCTGGCCGAAACCCTGTGGCTGGGGATGCAGTCTCTGCAACGATCGGCCATTATCGCGGCCGGAGAGGAGCCGGCGGGTTCCGACGGGTCAGGAGATGATTCGACCCAGGGGGCGTCCCAGATCAGCGGATGGACGATGGGTCTTACGATGGCGATCGCGCTGGCGCTGGGGGTGGGAATCTTTCTGGTGTTGCCGCTGCTGGCGGTGCGCGTCATCGACCCGTACATTGCGTCATCGGTGGTCAGCAACCTGATAGAGGGGGTCATCCGGCTGGCGATTCTGGTCGGTTACGTGGCGGGAATCTCGGCGATGCGGGACATCCGGCGAGTGTACGCCTACCACGGGGCCGAGCACATGGCGGTCCACACCTATGAGGCCGGGCAGCCGCTGACAGTGGAGTACGTCCGGCGGCATCCGACGCCCCACCCGCGCTGCGGAACGGCCTTTCTGCTGACCGTGGCAGTGGTATCGGTGCTGGTGTTTGCGCTGCTGGGACGGCCCGACCTGGAGTGGCGCATTCTGTCGCGGATCGTGCTGATTCCGGTGGTGGCCGCCGTCAGTTACGAGATAATCCGGTTCGCCGGAGTGCACCGCACCGCCTGGTTTGGGCGGGTGCTGGCCGCGCCGGGTCTGTGGCTGCAACTCATCACGACTCGGCAACCGGACGACGACCAGATCCAGGTGGCGATTACCGCGATGGAAGCGGCCATCGGCGCCGATGCCGGGATGCCGTTGACCCGGGGTGTCGTGCGCTCCGACGAAGCGTCCGTCCCGACACCAGGGGGCGATCAGGCGTGATGGGTCGTGCCCGGTGTGTGTTGCAGCGCTGTATGTTACAGTGCGCCGAGCAGGGCAACCCAGACTGACCAAGCCGAGGCGCGATATGGCCGACTTTCCTGATATGCAGATGATCCCGTACCTGACGGCCACTGAGCCGCGAAATTTCGTGGAGCAGGGATTGCAGCGGTACAACGAACTGCTGGAACGACTATCGAGTCAACTGGACGAGTTGCTGGAGCGCGCCCGTGAGGGAGAAGCCGGGTCGGCGGACATTGCCGGGCAGTTGGCGGAGTTGCGGCAGGCGTTGCGTCCCAGGCACGGGCTGTGCATCGACCGGGCCTGCTTCTCGTGCCGGGTGCACGAGGAAGCCATCAAGGAGCACGTGCTGCTCTACGTGGACTGGAAGTTGCCGGGCACCGTGCAGCAGCTGGAGCGGTTGAAGAACCGGAACTGACCGCTGTTTCACCGGGCCAGGGCGATGATGCCGTACATGTGACGGAATAGCTGGGCCGCCCCTTTGGCAATGGACCGCCAGTCCTTCTCCGCATCCGGGCGAACGTGGCGGAAGATGTCGGTCTCGGTGAATTTGACGTCGTTGGGGCCCGCAGCGTGAAAAGCGGCGGCCAGGCGGCGGGACTCGCCCACCGGGATGAGCGGGTCCCCGCGGTCGTGCATCAGCAGCACGTTGGTTTCCGGGCCGATTTTTCCCACGATTGTCGAGGGTGATATCGTGCGCGCCTGCTGGCGGTAGGCATCCGGGAGTTGTGCGTACCAACCCTGGGCCTCGGATATGGTCAAGCCGCCGTTGAGCAGCGCCAGGACGGCGGCATCGGCCGGGAAATCTGCTGAGTCGGGCAACGGGTCGCCGGCGATTGCCCGCGAACGCAACTGCTCGCGGCGGGTTGCATCGAGAATATTCTCCGTTACTTCATGGATGAATATTCGGCGGGTCAATGGGTCCACTTCCCATGCGTTGTTGGCCTCGCCATCCTCGGTCGGTTCGCCCAGAGAGTGGCCGGCAGCGATCTGGACCAGCAGGTCGGCGGCGTCGTGGTAACCACCGAAGGCGTTGACGAAGGCGACTCCGTCGGCGATGCGCGGGTCGGCGGCGGCGACCAGGGACAGAGATGCTCCGACCGAGAACCCGGCGATGCCAACCCGGTCCGGGTCCACGTATTCCTGCTGGCGCAGGTGTCGGAAGGCTGCCACCAGCGAGTCGATCTCGGCGACGTCGATGTTGGCGTCGGTGCCCAGGCGGGAAGACCAGTAGTACATGGTGGCGAAACCGGTGCGGGCCAGGGCCTCGCCCAGGTTAATAACGTCGGGGTCGTTGGCGCCGGCCGCGTTGGCGCCCAGCACGACCAGCAGGCCGGCCCGGCGGCGCCCATCCGGTATGACGTAAACGTCGGCGTCGGCGCGGCTGCCGTCATCGGATCGCCAGGTCGTAATCGAATGGGCAGGGTGTGGGGACAGCCAGGTCTGGAAACGCACCGGGGAGGGCAGGACCTGGGTGGCGAACCCGGCGGTGTGGACGGCGGTGACCAAAGGGCTAAACAGAACGGATAAGGCGGTGATGGCGACCCCTCCAATGATTGCGGCCAGGTAGAGTCGGTAACCCCAGCGCCCCGCATTTCTGACCAACGCCATCAGGATTATCGGGGGATTGCGCCGGTACTAGACCCGAACCCGGCTGATCATGGCGGCGGAAAGTACGCGAGTGGCGGCCATGGTGAGGAATACCACGGGCCAGGGGCTACCGGCAACGTCCAACACGACGCTGAACAGCAGCGCCTGGGCGCCGGCGTAGAGATATCCATGGGCGTCGAGGACACCGGAGGCGGTGCCCGACATGCGCCGGCCCGACAGGTCAACGGCGATGGCGGAAATGGTGGACACGCCCATGCCAATGCCACCCCAGAGCATCAGGGCTGCTCCCAGGAGCATGTTGCCCGGGGGCGCCAGGGCGATGGCCACCAGGGCCGCCGCCGAGACGGCGCACGAGGCGATGACCAGGGGCCGGCGCCGGCTCCCCAGGAATTTGTCCGATATGATGCCGGAAATTGGCGGGGCCAGCAGATAGCCCACGGGTAGCAATACAGTCACGAGGACGGTTTGGGTGATATCCAGGCCGCCGGCCTCGAAATAGTAGATGGGGACCCAGGTCGTCAGGCCATAGCGGGCGATGTTCTCCAGACCCTTGACGTGGCAGGCCAGTTGGAAACGGGAGTTGGACAGCAGCACCTTGTAGGGTCCGAAACCCTTTAGTTCCGCTGCGCTCACCGACTCCGGTTCAGCCGAAATCTGGTCGTCTTCGATGTATTCGGGCAGGCCGACGTCGCCGGGGCGGTCTCGGGTAGCATAGTAGAAAGCGACGCCGAGGACCAGGATGATGAGGGGAGGGTAGCGGAAAGCGGCGCGCCAACCCCATTCGGCGGCGACGAAACTGGTGAGCCACCACATCAAGAGCATTGCCCCGCCGGTGGTCGTGCCGATGATGCCCGTCGCGATGCCCCGGCGGCGACGCGGCCACCACTGGCTGATCAGGCTGATGGCCGGCGACCAGCAGGCGGCGTTGACGAAACCGGTGATGGCCCAGGGAATCGCGATTTCCAGAGCGGACGTGCCGAAGGAAGCTGCCCAGTTGAAAACGGTGGTGAGGATGGCTCCCAGGGCGACCCAGAGTCGCAGCCCGTACGCCTCAGCCATGCGCCCGTGCACGAGGTCGCCGAACATGAAACCCCACAGCAGCATGGCGTTGATGATGCCGATTTCGATGTGCGTAAGGGCGAGGTCTTCCTTGATGAGGGGCGACGTGGGCCAGAAGTTGAAGCGACCAGTGTAGACAAAGAGGTAGAACACGCAGAAAGCGATGAGCACCTGCCACCGCCAGCGGTGGTATCGAGCCGGCAGCTGGTCGAAGGCCAGCGGGGTGTCGGCGTCGTACCGTGGAACCGCCAGGGCGGGTTCGGGCGGCGGCGCGCTGTTCGGCGTGGTCATTGGGGTCTGGTCGATGGGGGTGGTCGATGGGCTGGTTAACGGGCAATCAGTGGGGCGGAGACGCCGGGAGGGCGACGCCAAAATGACGACACCGCCGTCGCCGGAATCACGGCCCGGCAACGGCGGTGCGAGTGGCGACGGAGCCTAGCGTTTGGAGTGGAGCAGCTCGCGGGCGTCCGACAGGAGTTCGTCGTCGGAGCGGGAGAGGTCCAGGGGGTCACCGTGGGGTTGGGGAACCGGGTAACCGGTCTTGTAGTACAGCTCGATGCGGTTGCCCTCGGGGTCGAAGAAGTACATGCCGAAGGCGTTGCCGTGGCTGACGATGCGGTCGATCTCCAGGTGCTCAGCGTCGATGCGGGCCTTGTAATCGCGCATGTCCTGAATGGAGGGCACGCGGAAGGATATCTGCTGGATGACCTTGGCGTCGTCGACGGTCACGCGGCCCTCCATGAGGACGAACTCGTGATGTTCGTCCACCGGGTCGGAGCTGAGGAATACCATGCGACGTTGTTTCAGGTCTTCATCGGCGATTTCCAGGCCCAGCACGCGGGAATAGAAATCGCGCATTTTCATGAGATCGGTGGCGTAGATTCCGACGTGGCCGAGGCCGGCGATTTGTGGCATGGGGATACCTCCTGAGGATGGGCATTGTGGATGGCATTGAGTTTGGGCAACGGTATTGTAATGGCGCCGGGGATGTCAAGCATGGACCAGTGAGAACTCCCAGGGCTGGGATTAGCCATGGTGGCGCGCTGCGGCAACGGGATTGCCACGTCGCTGCGCTCATCGCAATGACGGAGGGGGAGGGCGCTTCTCGCAATGGGGGACGCGATCGGCAGGCGAATTGGCGGCTGGCGGAAAAACCGCCGAGTGCGGCGACATCTGCGTTGACCCGGAATATAGGCGAGGAATACAATATTGTGTCGTGGTGAACATCAATAATGACGTCGGGAACGGCGTCGGGAATGAAGCAGAGCGCCGACGGCCTCGCATCTTTTACGGGTGGTGGGTCGTCGCCGCTGCCTGTGTGTTGGGCATGTTTGGAAACGGGTCGGTCTCCCAGGGATTTCCCCGCTTTTTTACGCCGATTCAAGGGTCCCTGGGGTTGACTTCTTCGCAGATGTCGCTGGTGTTCAGCCTGGCCCGGGCCGAGGGCAGCGTGGCGGGCCCGGCCATCGGCTGGTTGGTGGACCGGATCGGCGCGCGGCCCATGATCCTGGTTGGCTGCATCACGGTGGGCGTGGGCGTGATACTGATGTCCCGGGCCAACGCCTACTGGATGCTGCTGGTGCTGTTTGCCGGATTCATTTCTCTGGGCAAGTCGGCGGGCTTCGGGCAGACGTTGATGGCCGGCGTGAACCAGTGGTTTGTGCGTCGTCGCCACATCGCGATGTCCACGCTGATGACAGCCTTCGCCGGCGGTGGAGCTATCGTCGTGCCCGTGCTCAACGAGGTGATTCAGTGGTTGGGTTGGCGGGACACCCTCTTGTGGACTGGCATCTTCATCCTGGTGTTAACCCTGCCCGTCACCCTCGTGATACGGAGTCGACCCGAAGACATGGGACTGCGCCCCGACGGAGACCCTCCCGACGAGGGGGTCGAGGCTGGCGGCAGCGCACGCCGCAGGTCCGGAGGTGGCGAGATCAATTTTACCTTCCGGGAAGCGATCGTAACGCGGACGTTCTGGGTGTTCATGGCGGGCGCCATCCTGCGAGTGTCGGTAACCAACGGGATGTTGGTCCATATCTTTCCCATGATGACGCTGCGCGGACTGTCGGACGACGCGGCGGCGGCCTGGGTAGGGGCGATGTTCTTCCTGGGGATTCCGCTTCGATTCGTGCTGGGGATTACCGCCGGCAAGTTCCGGTCGAACCTGATACTGGGCGCGGGCATGGTGGTGGGAGCGGCCGGGATGTGGGGGTTGTGGTTGGGCCCGGGTATATTTGGACTGCTAGCCTTCGTAGTGGGAATTGCCATCGTGGAAGGGGTAACTTCGGTGAACTGGCTGATGTTGAGCGACTACTACGGGCGAGCCCGTTTCGCCACGCTGATGGGATTTCTGAGCCTGTTCATGAATATCGGCATGTTCTTTTCGCCCCTGTTCGCCGGGTACGTGGTCGACCAGACGGGGAGTTACTATATTGTCCTGGCCACGTTCACGCCGTTGTACCTGGTCAGCGCTCTGGCCTTTCTCCTGTGCACGCGGCCGCCGCCACCGGCAAACACCCAACGCAGATGGATTGGCCGGGACACCGGAGTGACTGCCACGGGAATCGCCCCGGCGACCGATGCGGCCGGCGACGGCAACTGAACACACCTGCGCGTAGGAAATTGATATGACGAGTTCTGCCGAACCTGCCTTCAACCCGCAACCGATTGTGCTGGCCGGGAACCACGTCCGCCTGGAGCCCATTGGCCCCCAGCACGCGGCTGATCTGTACACCGTGGGCGCCGAAGAATCCATCTGGCGCTACCTGTCGAGGCCGGCGTTCACCAGCCCGCAGGATGCGTCGGAGTGGGTGGACATGTGCGTGGGCCGTAACGAATCCGGTGAACGGTTGCAATTTACCGTCATCCATCAGGATGAGGGGAGAGCCATCGGTTGCACGGGGTACCTGGACATCGACCGGCCCAACCGGGCGCTGGAAATCGGGGGGACCTGGTACGGGGTTGATTACCAGAGAACCGCGGTCAACACGGAGTGCAAGTACCTGCTGCTGATTCATGCCTTCGACCAGCTGGGGGCGCGGCGAGTGTGCATCAAGACGGACAGCCGCAACGTGCGGTCGCAACGGGCCATCGAGCGGATTGGCGGCGTCAAAGAGGGCGTGCTGCGGAATCACCGCATTACCTGGGACGGGTCGAACCGGCATTCGGTGTATTACAGCATCATAGATTCCGAGTGGACGGCGGTGCGTCTGGGGTTGGAAGCGAAGCTCGGGTTGTGAGAGCGGGCCCTTGACTCAGGCCGCGTCCGGCGCAGTGGTTGGGCTCACGCGTACCCGCTTTCGCTCAAACTGTCATGGCGAGCGCAGCGTGGCAATCTGGTTGCCGTCCTTCGACAGGCTCAGGATGAGCGGGGTTGCCACGTCGCTGCGCTCCTCGCCGGATGAGCGGGGTTGCCACGTCGCTGCGCTCCTCGCCGGATGAGCGGGATTGCCACGTCGCTTCGCTCTTGGCAATGACAAACTGGGTACACATGAGAGTGGTCGGGGCGTTGGCGCATCATCGGCGGGTGGGGTATCATGGGCGGCGTTTGCAACTACGCTGGCGGCGCCAGACCCGATAACCCGACCCCATAAAATGACAGGCCGCCGGCGGGCAACCCCGTACTGACAGGGTTGCCAATCGTTGTTATAATCACCGCCGGAGGAGGTGCCTATGAGAGCTATAGACTACGCTGCCCCTACATCCCTGAGTGAAGCCGTTTCCATTATGGCTGCCCACGGTGACCGCGCCAGGCCGCTGGCCGGCGGTACCGACGTGTTGGTCCAACTGCGCGGAGGCCGTCGCGAGGCCGATGTGGTGTTGGACACCAAGAAAATTCCTGAGCTCAACGGAATCAGGCTGGACGACAACGGCCTGCAGTTGGGCGCGGCCGTCCCGTGTTATCAGATTTACTCGGACGCCGCTGTTGCCGCCGCTTATCCCGGTTTGATCGACGCTGCCAGTCTCATCGGCAGCATCCAGATCCAGGGTCGGGCGTCCATCGGCGGGAACCTTTGCAACGCCGCTCCGTCCGGCGACACCATTCCGCCGTTGATCACACTAGGCGGCGAGGCTCACATCAACGGTCCCGGCGGTTGGCGCACGGTAGCCGCTGAAGATTTCTGCACCGGGCCGGGACGCAGTGTCCTGGAAGCCGGCGAGTTGCTGGTGGCGATTCAGTTGCCGGCGCCCGCTGCCAACTCGGGCACGGCGTACCTGCGGTTCATCCCGCGCAACGAGATGGACATCGCGGTAGCTGGTGTCTCCTCCACAGTGGTGCTGGACGCCTCGGGCCAAAACATCCAGTCGGCGCGCATTGCGCTGGCATCGGTGGGCCCCACGCCCATTCTGGCCACGGCGGCCGGCGAGAGCCTGGCGGGCAAGGCCGTATCCGACGACGCGATTGCCGAAGCGGGACGGTTGGCCAGCGAAGCGGCCAGCCCGATAACCGACATGCGAGGCACCATCCGTCAGCGCCACCACCTGGTGGACGTGCTGACTCGTCGCACCCTGAATATTGCCATCCGGCGCGCCCGCGGGGAGGAATAATATGCCCGGACTTGTCCATGTAACTACTACCATCAACGGCAACCAGACCGATTTCCTCTGTGAGCCGCGTCAAAGTCTGCTGGAGTGCCTGCGTGATATCGTGGGGATGACCGGCACCAAAGAGGGTTGCAACGATGGCAACTGCGGCGCCTGCACCGTCAAGATGGGTGATCGCATCGTAACGTCCTGCCTGGTTCTGGGTGTCGAAGCCCAGGGCGAAGACGTGGACACCATCGAGGGCGTGGCGTCCGCTGAAGGTTTGCACCCGGTGCAGCAGGCGTTCCTGGAGAACGCTGCGTTGCAGTGCGGCATCTGCACCCCCGGTTTCATCGTCGCCGCCAAGTCGCTCCTGGAGTCCGAGCCGGACGCTGATGAAGCGCGCATCCGCCACTGGCTGGCGGGCAACCTGTGTCGCTGCACCGGCTACGACAAGATCATTCGGGCCGTGCTGGACGCTGGAGAGCGAATGAGGGCGTAACGGAGCCCCAATACCCCCAACTGGAAGCTGTATATGGAACCGGTGCGCCTCTCGACGCCCGGTTCCCATCATTTTGGGAAACTCCCGATGCTGGCGGCTGCCGGGAGGGCCACATCCGCGAACGAGGTGAACTAAATTGACCACACCGAATATGGTTCTTTCAGAGGTTGAGTATGACGTGGTCGGCAAACGTCCGGTCAGGCCCGACGGGGTCGACAAGGTAACGGGCCGGGCTCAGTACGGGGCCGACCTGAACCTGACGGGTCTGTTGCACGGCCGGGTGCTGCGAAGCCCCCACGGCCACGCGCGCATCCGTTCCATCGACACCAGCGCAGCCGAGGCGCTGCCCGGTGTGCGGGCCGTGGTGACCGCCGCCGACCTGCCCTTCGCATCGTTGAGCCGGGACGACCTGGGCAATGATTACAACCGGTTCAAGTTCCTGAGCGACAATTTCCTGGCCAGCGACAAGGTCCTTTACCGTGGGCACGCGGTGGCCGCCGTGGCTGCCGACAACGGCCATATCGCCGAGGCGGCGGTGGACCTCATCAAGGTTGATTACGAAGTGTTGCAGCCGGTCATCGACGTCCGGGAGGCGATGCAGCCTGATGCGCCGCTAATCCATGACGATCTGATCCACACTTCGGCAATGGGTGAGATGTCGGACCAACCCAGCAACGTAGCCTCTTACATGAAATTTGAGAGAGGCGACAGCGCGGCTGGCTTCGCCAGGGCCGACGCCATCGTGGAACGGGAGTTCACGACTGCGTCGGTGCACCAGGGCTACATCGAACCGCACAACGCCACTGCCCACTGGCGCGCCGACGGGCAGATCAACATCTGGTGTAGCACGCAGGGCGCATTCGTGGTGCGCGCCAACACCGCCGACGTACTGCGGGTCGATGTGTCCAACGTGCGGGTGACGCCGATGGAAATTGGCGGCGGATTCGGCGGCAAGGTGTCGTTCTACATCGAGCCGGTCGCCGCGCTGTTGTCGCGCAAGGCCGGCGTGCCGGTGAAGATTCTGATGAGCCGCACCGAGGTATTTGAGGGCAGCGGCCCCGCGCCCGGTACCTGGATGCGCGTCAAGATGGGCGCGACCCGTGACGGCAAGATTACGGCGGCGGAGCTCGAGCTGGCCTTTGAAGCCGGCGCGTACCCCGGCTCGCCGGTGATGCAGGGCGCGACGTGCGGCCTGGCGTGCTACAACCTGGAGAACGCCGTGGTTGAAGGCTACGACGTCATGGTCAACAAACCCAAGACCGCAGCCTACCGGGCTCCCGGTTCGCCGCAGGCGGCCTTTGGCGTCGAGCAGGTGGTGGACGAGCTGGGCGTTCAGCTGGGGCTGGACCCGGTGCAATTCCGCCTGGACAACGCCTCTGTGGAAGGCACGCGCAAGGTGGACGGGCCGGTCTTTCAGCGCATCGGGTTGGTGGAATGCCTGGAAGCGGCGCGCAACCATGACCACTACCGGACTCCCCTGGAGGGACCCAACCGGGGTCGTGGCATCGCCGCCGGCTTCTGGATGAACCGGGGCTTCCATTCCAGCGTGAACATGACGGTGAATCCGGATGGCACGGTCAACCTGATAGAAGGCTCGGTGGACATCGGCGGTTCGCGGGCGTCCATTGCCCAGCAGGCTGCCGAGACGTTGGGGATCGCTTACGAAGACATAAAGCCCCAGGTGGTGGACACCGATTCCATCGGGTTCACCATGGTGACGGGCGGCAGCCGCACCACCTTCGCCACCGGCTGGGCCGCCATCCTGGCCGCCGAGGACGTCAAGCAGCAGATGGTGGAACGGGCGGCGTCCATCTGGGATGTTCCCGCCGAGGACGTGGAATATGACGGGGGCGTCATCAGCCACAAGTCGGAGGAACTCAGTTTCACCTTCCAGGAACTGGCCCGCCAGCTCTACACCACGGGCGGCGGCATCACCGGAACCGCCAGCCTGGACCCCACCGGCGAAGGAAACTCCTTCGGCGTCCACCTGGTTGACGTGGAGGTTGACCCGGATACCGGCAAGACCACCGTGCTGCGGTACACTGCCATCCAGGATGCCGGCAAGGCCGTGCATCCCAGCTACGTGGAAGGCCAAATCCAGGGCGGCGCCGTGCAGGGCATCGGCTGGGCGCTCAACGAAGAATACTACTTCAACGACAACGGCCAGATGGTGAATTCCAGCTTCCTGGACTACCGGATGCCCACGGCGCTGGACCTGCCCATGATAGACACGGTGATCGTCGAGGTGGCCAACCCTGGCCATCCCTACGGGGTGCGGGGCGTGGGCGAGGTGCCCATTGTGCCGCCCCTGCCCGCCGTGGCCAATGCAGTGTCCGCTGCCGTCGGGCACCGCATGACCAGCCTGCCCATCACCCCGGGCAGCGTGCTGGAAGCGGAGTGGAACGGCGGGTAAACGGAATAGCATCGTGAAGCGCCGGCCCGGGTTGCTCTCCACGCGGCGGACACTGGCAACCGTCGATGTCGCAGCGATCCAGACGGTATACCCGGGCCTTTGGGCGCTACTGGCGTTGCTTTTGTTGTCCGCGCTGGTGGTAGCCGGTTGTTCTCCGGCCGGCGATGATGGTGGAGCGCGGCGAGTCTATACTTACTCTGCGCCACAGGCGGCCGCCGACGTGACGCCGTCGGAAAGGGGCCGAGAGGGTGAAGCGGCATTCAGCGTGCATTGCGCGGCGTGTCACGGCGTGGGCGCCGTGGGTACGAGCCTGGGCCCGCCGCTGGTGCACAAAATCTACGAACCGAGTCATCATTCCGACAACTCAATCCGGTCGGCGGTGCAAAACGGGGTTCAGTCGCACCATTGGCAATTTGGAGACATGGCGCCGGTGCCGGCGGTTTCCACAGACGACGCGGAGGCCATCATCTGCTACATCCGCGAGCTGCAGGTGGCCCAAGGGATTGCGGACCGGGCGCCGTGCTGATTTCCCGGGCGTATGAGATGCGGTGTCCGGCGTCGCTCCGGCAGGGCGGGAGTTGGGGTCCTTTGAGGTATCATTGACGTATAGATCGGGTACCGCCCACCACGCGGCAGGAGGTGAAACGTGGCCAAAGTGTTCGTGCCGACGATGCTGCAAGCCGCCACCGGAGGGGTCAAGGAGGTGGAGGTGGAGGCGCGCAACGTGCGCCAGGTGATCGAGCGGCTGGATGAACTGTTTCCCGGAATCGGCGACCGGCTTATCGAAGATGGCGATATTCGCTCCAACCTGGCGGTAGCGGTGGACGGCGAGGTGGCGCGGATGGGATTGCTGGAACGGGTTCGCGAGGATACCGAGGTGCATTTCGTGCCGGCCATCGGGGGTGGCGGATAAGCGGGCCAACAGGCAGGCTCCCCGCTCCGTCCGGGCACCTTTGCGCGATCTTTTATTCTGTTATTCGGAAAGGCAAAGCGAGTTGGCAATTGCGGTAGGGTGGGGTTCGCCCCCTCACCCTAACCCTCTCCCACGAGGGGAGAGGGGACTCCGGTGTGGGCCAGGCCGATTGACCCGCTTTCGTTGTGCGGCTAAAATGTTGGCACTTCCAGGCAGATGAACTCCCGCTTATGACCAGCCCCACAATCCTACCCGGTGAAGAACCGAACACCGCCGGCGAAGCAGTTGTCTTTGACGCTCCGACCGGTTTGGCCGGCGGCCCGACGGCGCACTCGGCCGGCGAACGTGTAATATCGGCTGGCGGGCTGGTTTTCCGTGAAAGCCCCGGCGGGATCGAAACGCTGTTGTGTGCCAGGTCCCGGCCGGGCCACCAGGGCGATGATGCACCGCTGAGTTGGCGACTGCCCAAAGGTACCCCTGAACCCGGGGAAAGCGTCGAGCAGACGGCGCAACGGGAGGTCCAGGAAGAGACGGGCGTGCAAGTCAACGTATTGGCCCCCATTACCAGCATCAGGTACTTTTTTGTCGGGCACGACGATGGCGTCCGGTACGACAAAACGGTGTACTTCTATTTGATGGAGCCTTTGGGCGGCAATACCGCCGACCACGACGCCGAGTTCGATGTGGTCGATTGGTGTGGCTACGAACAGGCGATGGAACTGCTGGAATACGACAACGAACGCCGGGTGCTGGAGGAGGCCCTGTCCCTCATCGAACGGTATCGGGGCAGCGCGCAACTATGACTACCAGCACGGTTTTACGGGGGGTGCGGGTGCTACTGCGCGGAAAGCGCATGGAGGATGCCGAGCTGGACTACATCTGGCGGAGCGACCCTGAGATTGCCCGTCTGGACGCCGCGTACCCGCTGACGATGAAGTACGAGCGGTACCTGAAACTTTTCGAGGATCAGGTTCGCTGGCCGACGCCCGGTTCCCACCACTTCGCCATTGAGGTCGCGGGAGGGAAGTTCATCGGCAACTGCATGTACTACGACCTGGACAGCCTGTCTAGAGAGGCCGAATTGGGCATCGTGATCGGCGACCGGGACTACTGGAGCGGCGGTTACGGCTACGATGCGGTGGTGACGCTGTTGCATCACATGTTCGACGACCTTCGGCTGAAGCGGGTGTACCTGCATACCCTGGACTGGAATCACCGGGCGCAGAAATGCTTCGAGCGGTCGGGATTCAATCCGGTGCGGGAAGTGCGGCGGATGTCGCACAACTTCATCCTGATGGAAGTGCTGCGGGACGATTGGGATGCCACGTCCGAGGAGCGGCTGGCGCTGCGGCAGGGATATCTGGACCGCCGCGGCGGGATACCGGTGGGCGACGACGATGCCGTCGCCGCCGAGATCGTCTGAGCCAAGCTCCCGTGCTCACCGCCCACCTCGGGAGCCGGGGAGATGGCGGTCGGCTATAGCCCGTTGGCGGCTGCCAAAGCCGCCTTGATGGTGACGTCGCCGGTGTAAAGGGCACGCCCGATGATGGCAGCCTCGGCTCCCGTTGGCGCCAGGCGCGCGACGTGCTCCGGAGCGCCCACCCCGCCGGCTGACAGCACGCGCAGGCCGCTATCCCGAACCAGGTCTGCGGTGGCGGCGTAGTTGGGTTCTTCCAAAGTTCCGTCGCGGGAAATGTCGGTATAGAGCAGACGCTGCACGCCCAGGTCGGCCATGCGGGCGGCCAAGTCGGTGGCCGTAATTTCCGAAGTCTCCGTCCAGCCCCGAATGGCGACCAGCCCGTCCCGCGCATCCAGGGCCACCACCACTCGCTCGGAGCCGAAACGACGGCACAATTCTTCCACCAGTTGCGGATTGGAGACGGCGGCAGTGCCGACCACCACCCGGTCTGCGCCAGCATCGAAGAGGCCGGCGGCTGTTTCGGCGCTACGAATTCCGCCGCCTACCTGGACGGGGATCGTCAGGCTGCCGGTGATGGCGGCGATGGCGGCCAGGTTGGCGGGATTGCCGGTGTGCGCGCCGTCCAGGTCGACGATGTGGAGGCGTTGGCCGCCTTCAGCCTGCCAGCGCTGCGCCACGCCCAAGGAGTCGTCGGAGAACACGGTTTCCTGCTCGTAGTCGCCCTGGTACAGGCGGACCACGTTGCCGCCTCGCAGGTCGATGGCCGGGATGATGTCCATCTGCGTATCGCGGACGCGGTCAATGAACCGGGACGCCGGCGGCCTGCTTCACGAAATTGGCGTAGATACTCAGACCGTTCGCGCCGCTCTTTTCGGGATGGAACTGGGTGGCGACCACGTTATCCCGGGCGTACACGCTGCAAAACGGCACGCCGTACTCCGTGGTGCCGGCTACATGTTCGTGCTCCACTGGGTCGGCGTAGTAGCTGTGCACGAAGTAGAAGTGACTGTCCTGTGGAATACCCTGCCACAGGGGGTTGTCCGTTTGGAAATGCACTGTGTTCCAACCCATGTGGGGCACCTTGAGGCCCGGAGGCAGGCGTCGCACGCGCCCGGGCACCAAGCCGATGCAGGCGGCGTCGCCCTCGTCGGTGGCGTCCAGCAGCAACTGCAGGCCGAGGCAGACGCCCAGGAAGGGACGGCCGCCGGCGATGTAGTCCAGCAGGGGTTGCACCAGGCCCCGGGCCTGCAACGCCGACATTGCCGCCGGCCCGGAGCCCACGCCGGGCAGGATCACGCCGTCGGCGGACGTGAGAATGGCCGGGTCGGAAGTTACGCAGGGTGCTACGCCGGTCTTCTCCAGGGCGCGGGCGACGCTACGCAGGTTCCCGGATTCGTAGTCGATGACGACGATATTGGTATCGGTGAGATTGTCCGGCGGCATGGTGGTGTCAGGCGCGGTCGCCGGTGGCCCGCTCGATGGGAATCTCGCGGTCGTGGTAGCGGGCGAGTACGAAAAGCAGGTCGCCCAGCCGGTTCAGGTAGGCCAGGATCAGGTTGTTGGTGAGACCGCCGCCCTCGGCGAGGGCAACCACGCGGCGCTCGGCGGTGCGAATTACGGTGCGCGCCGAGTCCATGGCCGATGAGGAAGGCGTGCCACCCGGGAGGATGAACACATTGGGCATCTGGAAGTGGGTTTCCAGCTCGTCGATGATCTCTTCCAGCTTGTCCACCATCGCTTCCGTTACTGGTGAGAAGTGTTGGTGAAACAGGTCGTATTTGTCGGGGTCGGTGGCCAGTTCGGCGGCTACGGTGAAGAGCTCCCGTTGCAGGTCACGCAGGATGTTCTTCACCTTGTCGTCGTCGGTCAGGGAGCGGGCCAGTCCCATCAGGCTGACGGCTTCGTCGGTGATACCGTAGGCCTCGGTGTGGGGGTTGGCCTTGGAGACTCGACCACCGTAGAGGAGGCTGGTTTCACCCTGGTCGCCGTACTTGGTGTACACGCGTTTGCGGCGGGAGGATGATGATTCCGTGCTCATGATGCGTTACTCCAGTTGCAGCGGTTGGGGGAACTCATTCTAGCACCCACCGGCGGGCTCGGCTACAACGGGCTCGGCTACACCAGGACGATTGCAAAGTCAGGGAGCTCGTCCATAGAGGCGGTCGATGGTCTGCGTTGGGCGGAAGACACAGCTCTTGGCTCGCAGGGGCATGGACATTGAGGGAGGAAACCATCCTTCCAGGCGCAGGGCGTTCAGCCCGGTGTTGAGCAAGGTGGCGTATACCTCGCCCAGCCCGGGACGGCGCAGCGTGGGCACGTCCTCATCCCAACTGCGGTCCTTCACGTGATGCAGGCTGTTCTCAACGCTCCAGTGGTTGCGGAACAGCTTGAGCAATTGTCGCGGACTGCACCCAGTCGCGGACCGCACCCAAAGGAACTCAGGCTGGTCAGCAGATACCAGCGCTCCCGGCCCACCTCCCCGGTGGCGATAGCCACGGTCTCCTTCTCCACCATCGCCCCCTGCCGCGCCCCGGGAAACCCCAGCTCATCCCGGATATAGTCGGCCAGTGCGTTATCAGTCCAGATCCGCCGCCTCTCGATCACGCCCGCTTTTTTCCAGGGTCGCTGCCGGCGGCTCCCCCAACTCCTCTGCGGCAAACCCGTCGGCCAATGCGGCCAGCACCGCAGGCTGGTTCCCCTTGATTCGCACCAGGTAGTCCCGTCCCTGGCTGACGATGGCCTGGCACAGGTTCCGCTCCGCATAGAGGGCGTCCATATAGAGGGCGTCCATGGTCAGCAGCCCCAGGCCGGGATAGCGCTGGAACAATTGCCCCAGTTGCTCCTGCAACACCTTGGGTTCGTAACGCTTTTCCGATGCCGGCCACTGGGCCAGACACAACTTCAGGTCATGGGCCAGCACGTTCACCATCACCAGGGGATTCCCGTTGGCGTCCCTGGACTGCTTGGCCCACTTGCCGTCCACCGAGGCATTCAGCTCCTGGTCCGCCACCACCTGAGCCACCCAGCCAGTCAGGGCGCCCTCCAATTGCTCATGCGAGACCCCCGACAGGGTGCGCGAGATGGTGGTGGCGTGAGGGGGCTGGTCCCGAACAAACCCCAGAGGCTCCTTCAGCGCCGGCCAGTGCAACCTGGCGAAGAGGGCGATGTGGGCCATGGTGGTCTGGCCACAGACCAAGCTCAGCAGGGTCAAGCGCAGGATAGCTTGAAAGGGATGCCGGACTCCCCTGGCCCTCCTGGGATCCGGCACCTGCTCCAAGCAATTGAACAGAGATTCCGCCGCCTCCATATCCACACACTCCCAACGCTCACTTCCCGGTCTTTATAAACTCCCCTCTCTGACTTTGCAATCGTCCTGACGGCTACACGGGTGAGGGTGGGCGTTTCGCGGGGCGGCGGGGGCCGGTGTTTGGGGGTTCACCCTCACCCCAACCCTTGTATGTAAAGTAGAAGCGCGGCAGACCGTGTAGCCCTGGGTTGCTGGAAACCGTGGGAGAGCCGGGTCGCCGTGCCAGAGCCCTGGAGAGCCCGACTGGGGAGAGTTGGCGGGTGCAGTACGATGGGGCTGGGGTGGAGCGTCTGGTGGCGGACCTCAGGGATCTGGGGCCGGACATCGTGGTGGTGGAGGCGACGGGAGGACTGGAGGAGGAGTTGGTAATGACGCTGGCGGCGGCGGAGTTGCCGGTGGCGGTGGTGAATCCGCGTCAGACCAGGGACTACGCCCGGTCCACCGGACGGCTGGCCAAGACGGATCGGCTGGATGCCCAGGCGCTGGCCGAGTTTGGGGCGGGGGTGCAGCCGGAGGTGCGCGCGTTGCCAACTGCTGAGCTGCGGGAGTAGCAGTCGCTGGTGACGCGGCGGCAGCAGTTGGTGGAGCTGCTGACCATGGAGCTGCTGACCATGGAGCGGAACCGGTGGCGGCGGGCCCACGTCCGGCTGCGTGGTGGGATCCAGGCCCACATCGGGTGGCTGGAAGGGCAGTTGCGGGAGGTGGAGCAGGAGATTGGGGAGCTGCTGGATGCGAGCCCAGCGTGGCAAGCCCGGGCCAAACTGCTGCAGAGCGTGCCCGGGGTGGGTCCAGTGACCTGCGCGACGTTGATCGCCCCAGTTGCCGGAGTTGGGGAGGTTGAGCCGGCAGGAGATCGCGGCGCTGGTGGGGGTGGCGCCGTTCAACCGGGACAGCGGGACGATGCGGGGCCGGCGTAGTATCTGGGGCGGGACATCGTGGTGGTGGAGGCGACGGGTGCGCAGCGTGCTCTACCTGGCCGCGCTGGCGGCGACGCGGCACAACCCCACCATCCGAACCTTCTACCAGCGCCTGGTGGCGGCGGGCAAAGCCAAAAAGGTGGCCCTCATCGCGTGCGTACGCAAACTGGTCCACCTCCTCAACAGCATGGTCAGGTCGGGTCAACACTGGAACCCCGCCATCGCCACACCTTGACATTCAACACAGTTGCTCTCCCATCAAGTAGGATAGTTCAAGTAGGAACCGCCGTGACGATTTCCGTAATCGCTGCGGTACGCCCCTTCACGAGCCGTCCTATCAGCCTCAGTCCAATGAAAGGAGTTGCAATAAATCGGACTACGTGACGACACGTTGAAAGCACCCCAGGATGAACTCCCAGTCCTCTGCCCTGCAGCTACGTGCCGTCACATTGGCGAGGGAGCGTCCACAGACGCACACTCCTGAATCTGCGGACTTTACAAGGGATTACCACCCAACAACCAAAGGTTGCAACACGATGACCGAACGACAATCACCCCACAACCGCACCACCGTGCCGGTGCTGGACCGGTACGGCCAGCCGTTGGCGCCCGCTCGGCCTTCCCGCGTACGCCGCTGGCTCGAATCAGGACGTGCCCACAAGGTCTGGATCAAAGGCATCTTTGCCGTACAGCTCAACGACCTGGACGCCGCCACCGGCAACACCGGCGACTTCGCGCTCAACATAGACCCCGGCGAAACCACCGGCATTGCCATCACACGCGAATCCACAGACGGTAAGTACCGCACCATCGTCGGCTCCTATGAACACCAACACCGCAACAAAGAAATCCACCACAAGCTGGACGACCGCCGGGCCCGCCGCAGTCGACTACGCCGGCGGCAACAACGCTCCGACAACAGGGCCAACGCCCGCACCGAGGGCCGACTCCCGCCCAGCATCCAAAGCATCCCCGACGATGCCGAAGCATTCATCCAAACCCTGCTCCGTCTCTACGCCATCAAACAGATACGGGCCGAATACCTACGCTTCGACACCCAGCTGATGCAGAACCACAACATCAAGGGCGTTGAATACCAGCACGGTGCCCTGCGTGGCTGGCAAATCAAGCATTACATCTTTACACGCGACCACTGGCAGTGCCAGTACTGCGACAAACCAGGCATCAAGGACCGGCCCCTCACCCTAGACCACATCATCCCCGAATCCAAGGGCGGACCCACCGTGGTCGGCAACCTGATAACCGCATGCCAGCAATGCAACATCAGCAAAGCCAACCTTTCGTTGGCAGAATTCCTCGGCGATGACCCTGAGCGACTGGCCAGAATCCAAAAGCAAGTGGACCAGATGGTACCGCTTACCAGCGCGGGGCACCTGAACAGCGTCATGCCCGCCATGCTGCGAGTCCTGGAAGACACCGGACTCCCGGTCACCATCTGTGACGGCACCAGCACCGCCTACACCCGGCACCAGCTGGATACCCCCAAAAGCCACGTCAACGACGCCGCCTGCCTTGACCTCCTAATCGAGGTCAACAACCACTCCAGTCCAGTAACGATCCTGAAGCGACAGCGCCGGCACAACCGGCAATCCATCAACTGCAACGCCAACGGCAGCCCGGCCAGCAAGCACTTCCCCGACTACAGCCGGTTACCCCGGTCAACCCAGGGCTACACCACCCCACCCGCGCACAGCGCCGGCCCACGTCACCTCAACGGCATCCGCAGCGGAGACATCGTCCGCATCGACCACCATACCGGTCAGACGCACACCGGCCGCGCTACCCTCAAACTCAAAGCTAAAAGAGTCCACATCAAGACCAAAGGCAGCCCAACGGTAACAGCCCCAGCATCAAGAACCAGACTTGCCGCCCACGGCGATCGTTGGACGACGTCCCTGCACAGAGACACCACAGCCCAGACCACTTGACAGAAAACGACAATACGATTATCGCCAGCTAAGCCGACGTAAAAACGCGCACAATCACTCTCGAGTACGTAATCCGCATTCGAATCCCATACTTGAACGATCCTACTTAACCGGGACATCCTCTCCGATTTGCGGAAAACCAACCCCGGGGCATCGGCCTGGGCGGTAAGTCGGCACGCCGGTTACCAGCCCGCCAATCACCCGGGCCAGATCATCCAGTCCGCCCGGCCGTTCATGGAAAACATCGGCGTCGAACGCAAGAACTGGAAACTGGTCGCTGGCCTTGACCCAAACGCGATGAGCGAATTGACCCGTCCGCATATCCCGAAATACCTCACCGCCATGATCCTCAACGCCTGCGGAGACGCCCACATCAACCCAGACCTACCAACCATACAAAACGCGATCCATATCGCCATCAGGTGCCGGCGCAAGGCCGAAAACATACAGCCTCGCGGCAAGAACCCAACACCGGCTCAAACCACCGCCGCCGCAAGCCTCCGAAACGTCATCAAGCTGCTGGTCAGAGACGGTCTCCCGACCGACGCCCAAAACTACACCCAACAAAACCAGCACTTCCAAGAAATGTCCCACTACATCGGCGACTGCATCAACGAGCAACAACTTATCAGGTCCACGACGTACCAAGGACTGTGCCGAGCATCCGAGAGATGGCACCACCACCGGAATCAAACCAGGATCGCGGAACGGATCCAGCGGGAAATCGAGCAACAGGCAGAACGCGAACGCCTAGAACAGGAGAGGAACGCAACACAACCTCAAGACCATAGGAAACCGGATCACCCCAACTGGGAATCGCTGATCCAGTCCCGGACTCCCGCAAGGGATGAGAACTGCAAGGCCCAAGGACGAGCAATGCGAAAGCAACGCGCCGAAAGCCCAGTTCGGTTCACCGGACTAAAGCCTGACCCACACATTGGCGAGGATGCCACGCACCCCCAAGGAGATAGCCGTAAGGTTATGCACTACACCAATCATCAGACGACCCCCGTTTTCTCATCCGACTGCCAGCTGCTAATGCCCACGCACCCGGCCAAGGCCCGCGAGCTCTTGCAGAAGGGTCAAGTCGTGCCTCACCACGTCAAGGGCCTGTTCGGCATCCGACTGCTGGGCCGCACGCGTGCGCAGTCGGAAGTACAAGACATTGCCATCAACATCGACCCGGGCTCCCAGACCACCGGCATTGCGGTCGTGACCAACGACGAAGAAGGCGGCCGCGCCGTCCTCGCAGCGCTGGAGATCAAACACCGAGCCTTCAACATCAAGGCAACACTCACCAAGCGGCGTAGTTTCCGCCGCAACCGCAGAGCGCGGCTCCGCTACCGCGCCCCGCGCTTCGACAACCGAAGACGCAAGCCAGGCACGTTACCGCCGTCCGTCGACAGCCTTCGCATCGACACCATGCGCGTAGTCAGCATCCTCCGACGGATGTTCCCCATCACACACATCAGGCTGGAGCGGAACAAGTTCGACCCGCAACTCATGATGAACCCCGACATCAATGGAGTCGAGTACCAACGCGGCACCCTTTTCGGCTGGCAGGTCAGAGCCTACGTCATCGATCGCGACGCCAGCCGCTGCGTCTACTGCCGACGCCGCAACGTACGTCTCGAGCTAGACCATGTACGACCCCGCGCCATCAGCTCGGATCGCGTCGACAACCTCGTCGCCTGCTGCCGGCACTGCAACATCCAAAAGGGCAACCAGCCCATCGAACAATTCCTGGCCGACCAACCGGACCTACTCAAGCGCATCACGGAACCGCTGCAACGATCCAGACTGGCATCCGCCACCCACATCAACGCTGTGCTACCCACGCTCATACCTGAACTACGGACCACTGGACTACCGCTAACTCTCACCGACGCCGCATCAGTGTCGTGGACACGACAGCGGCTCGGTATCCGAAAAACCCACTGCTACGACGCCGCACTACAAGGCCGAGACTTCATCAACATCGAAAGCCTGCCCAACCAAGTGCTCGAGATACAGCCCACCAACGGCCGCTCCAAGCAGAAAGCCAACGTAGACCGCCACGGCACTCCGGTAGGACGACCCTTCCGCAACCAGCAGAGACTGCCCAGGCATCTGAGGCAACACCGTCCTGCGGCCGGCCACTCCGACCGACACCAACGCTACGGTTGCCTGAACATTGGCACCGGCGACACCATCGTCCTTGAGCACAAGGCGGGCCATTCCATAGGCCGGGCCGTCATCAAAGCCAGGGGCACACGAGTCGCAGTAGGCAAACAGAGTGCCAGCATCGCCAACGCCAGAATCATCGCCCGCAATCCAAGACACCGCATCCGCTGGACCGCGCCATCCCAGCAGGGACATCACAACCAAGACGCCGTTACGCTTTCAGCAGTCGCAGACACCTGATAAACCTCGAAAGCGTAACGCACGCCGGGACTAAACTGGCCCAATGCCCCTACTTGAACAATCCTACACCTCAGGAAAAAGGCGGCTTCGAACTCGAGGGCGATGAACGACCAGACTCCAAATCCTTCGCATCATCGGAAGAATTGAAAAATATCCTGACACAGAGCAGGTGCAGATAGTCGACATTAATAACTATCCCGACAACGAAATACAGGACACCCAAGGCATAAAACGCGAAGGCCCAGTCAAGACGGTCAACGCCTGCGGCATCGAGATACCCCACCACCAAAACCGACAACACAGCTAACGCCAACCCAACATTGGGCAACCAACGAAAAACCGGCCTCAGGTTTAACGTGGACGTGCGATCCAAAAAACGCCGCTCCCACCTCACCATCATGGCGAAAATTCCCAAGATCAACACCGGAATAACAGCCACGGCTTCGAGCACCAAAAGAGCGATCAAGAAAGCATTCATATCGTCATCTTACCAATACCATCGAATTGGTGTGCCGATCCCTTAACAGCATAGAAAGCCTAAGCCAAACCGGTGAAACCTGCGGCAGTAACACTGACCGCGATCCCACACCGCAACCCCGTCCACATGGGCATGCTCCCAGTAACAGTACACGTGGGATATTCCTCCAGATAATGCTGCGCCGATGCTCACTTCCCAGGCCATCCCCACGACAACGGCGCCCAGACCCAGCCGAACAGCAATCCAACCCAGCAACGAAACCAATGAACTGCCGCCTCAAATCTCCCTCAACGGCCATCACACAAAACCCGCGTTGTGCCCTGGCCTGAAAGCCAAGGCACAACGCGGAGACCTGCGGTCAAGGCAACCTCCACAACATCCTCGCCCAAACTGAAGCCAAGGTGAAATCTACATTTGCAGGGCCGTAAAATCGGCATGGGCGCTGCCACTCAGTTCTGCTACGCGAGCCTGAAGCACGGTTCGGCAACGCCGTTTGACCTCGTCCCGACGGCTAGCCAAGTTGGCGAAAAAGTCGCCCACCTTCTCCTGCACCGCGGCCCTGGTGCCCAGGCACAAGTTGGCAGTCACGTCCTGGCGCACCCAGCCGCAGACGGCCTCATCAGCATTGAAGTCTGGACTGTAACTGGGCAGGTTGACCAAGCACAGGTTCAAGCCGGGCGTGGTGAGGTAGGCTCGTAGCGCGTCGCCACGATGGGCTGGCGAATTGTCCCAGATCACGGTCAGTGGTTCGGTGTGTCGCGCCCTCAGTTGCCGCAGGAAGTCGGCTGAGCTGGCGGAGTTGCTGTTGCCCGCCAGTTCCATCACCGCCACCTCGCCGGTCTCCAGGCACACCGCCGAGTAGTAGCTGGCCTTCTCGGCCCGGCGTGGGCTGGTGGAGTCCACCAGGGCCGGTTCCCCCTTCAACACCCACTTGCCCCGCAGATCCCCATCCGCCCGAGAGTGGGCCTCGTCAGCGAAGAATATCTTGACCCCAGTCCGTCGGGCCGCCGCCGTCAGCGCCGCATACTCTCCCACGAAGGCTTCCCGCCGCACCGGATCCGCCTTGCGCAGTCGCTTCTTGGGGCGTTTCAGCACAAACCCCAGCCGGTGCAGGTAGTTCCGGCAACTGCTCCGGCTCAGCGACAACCCGAAGTGGTCCGACATAAATTGCCGCACCGCCTTCCAGTTCCAGTTGGATAGGTCGATGCCGGCTTGCGATGGCGACCCCGGCACCGCCGCCTTCAATTCGGCCTGCTGATCCCCGCTCAGCGCGGGGGGAACCTCCCGACTGCTCAAAAGACAGCGCCCTCGGACCGCGCTCCGCGAACGCCAGTAGAGTACCGGGAGGTGGTGTAAGAGTTAGGCGGTTGGCAAAACGCTGACCACCGCGTCATCCTTGTGGAATCACAACAACCCAACCAAGGAGAACGACGGTGGTCAAACACAGCATGGATCTTTTGGAATTATTACGCAAGCGTGGTATGGACGGAGACGTGGACTTTCTGCGGGAAGCACTGCGGGTCCTGGTGGACGGCATCATGGACGCCGAGGTTTCCGCCCAGATCGGCGCTCAGCACGGCGAACGCAGCCCGGAGCGGGTCACCTACCGCAACGGCTACCGCAACCGCACCTGGGACACCCGGGTCGGCACCATGGCGTTGCACATTCCCAAGCTGCGGGAGGGCAGCTACTTCCCCAGCCTGCTGGAACCGCGGCGGCGCAGCGAGAAGGCTCTGCTGGCCGTCATCCAGCAAGCCTACGTGGAGGGAGTGTCCACCCGTCGGGTGGATGACCTGATCAAGGCCCTGGGTTGCGACGGCATCTCCAGCAGCCAGGTGTCGCGCATCTGCGAGCAACTGGACGAAGTGGTGGAGAGTTTCTTGGGTCGGCCCCTGGACGGCGGCCCCTACCCCTACGTCTGGCTGGACGGCCTGACCCAGAAGGTCCGTGAGGGCGGCCGCATCGTCAACGTCTGCGTGGTGGTGGCGACGGGGGTCAATGCCGACGGGCAGCGGGAGGTCCTGGGTATGGACGTGGGCGCCAGCGAGGACGGCGCCTTCTGGCTGGCCTTCCTGCGGTCGCTGACCGCTCGTGGCCTCAGCGGGGTGGAGCTGGTTACCTCCGATGCCCACCAGGGGCTGAAGAACGCCATCGCCGCGGTGTTTGCTGGAGCCAGCTGGCAGCGCTGCCGCACCCACTTCATGGCCAACCTGCTCACCCGAGTGCCCAAGCGTGCCCAACCTGGCGTGGCCACCATGGTGCGCACCATCTACCAGCAACTGTCTCCCGCCGAGGTCCACGGCCAACTAGACCGAGTAGTGGAACAACTCCGGGAGCCCTTTCCCCAGGTGGCCGAACTGCTGGCGGACGCTGCGCCGGACATCCTGGCCTTCACGGCCTTCCCAGTGGCCCACTGGCAGAAGCTCTGGTCCAACAACCCGCAGGAACGGCTGAACCGGGAGATAAGGCGCCGGACTGACGTGGTGGGCATCTTCCCCAACCGGCTGTCGGCGCGGCGCCTGGTGGGCGCGGTGCTGGCCGAGCAACACGACGAGTGGGCCGAAGCCCGCCGCTACCTCACCATCCCCAACGCCGCCGGCAACGAGGCACTGCCGGAGCCCAATATGCTGGACGCAGCGGCCTGATCAACATCAACGAGGATGACGCGCTTTTACACCTATTGACGGGACGCTACCCGAACGCCGTGGTCCATTGGCCAATGGTGTGGGCATCCCTGTCCAACGCCCGGGCTACCGCCGCGGCCGTCCAACCCTGCGCCAGCAACCATAGCGCGTGCCAGCGTTCCCGCTCCCGTGGCGTCGGCGCCCGGTACATCCGTCGCCGCGCCTCAGCCTCATCGATCCGCCACCGCTCCAACAGCGCCCCCATCTCATCCATGCCCACCAACAACCCCCTCGGTTTTCCTGACCAACCGACCCAGCTACCCTCAATTCTACCCAATGCTGATGCGGGTTTCACCTTGGCTTCGGTTTAGGCATGCATGCTCAGGCGGCATTCCGGGCAGTGGCGCGGGGGGTGATACCCTCTTGCAGGATCGAATAAGTCATTACGCGGCTCGACCATCGGTAAACGGCGGCGGCAAAACGTTGAACGGGGGCGACAAGATGTTGTGCCGCCAGCGTGATGCCTGATAGCTTCGAGATACCGAAGTCCAACCTGGAGCCGGCCCGGGCACCGTCGCCAGCCTGCGAGAATGACCGCGTGCGCCGTACCACCAAATGTATGCCATCACGTTGCATCAGCCTTGGGCGTCGTTGATTACTCTGGGGGTCAAGACCGTGGAGACCAGATCATGGCCGGCGCCGGAGCGACTGTTGGTTCAGACCATCGCCAGCCACGCCGGCAAGCGAGTGGTCAGGAATCCCGGTGTTGCCGTCGAAAATGAGATGCGGCCCCGATTGGCCGTGGACTGGTATAGAACCATCCACACGGGCGCGGTGCTGGCCACCGCCGTCTTAGCCCCAATCCACCGAAAAGATGAGTGTGGCGGCGTGCTGAAGGGGTAAGAAAGTGCTCCTGTGCATCTGGGATAATGGATTTCGAGAGAGGAATCCAACCAGAAACAGGGAGCACCCAAAAGATGCTACCAGATGACCACCCCGACCGCATCCAAATCGCCTTTGACGACCACCGCCTGGTGGCCAATGCTGGGCTGATCCTGCCCGCCACGCTGGGCCGGCATCTGGGCCTGCCTCAACTGGTTGACCGGCGCCTGGACCTGGGTCGCGCCCCAGGCCGAGCCAACACCGGCGACAAGGTGATGACGCTGGTGGCGTCGGCGCTGGCCGGAGGAGACTGCATCGACGACGCCGACGCGTTGCGCGCTGGGGGTACGGCTGGCGCCATCGGCTGCGTGGTCAAGGCGCCATCCACCCTGGGGACGTTCCTGCGCAGCTTCCGGTGGGGCCATGTCCGCCAGCTGGATCGGGTGAGCCGGGAGTTGCTGGCACGGGCCTGGTCGGCTGGGGCCGGACCGGACGACGCGCCATTCACCATTGATTTGGACTCCACCATCTGCGAGACCCATGGGCTGGTCAAGGAAGGGGCGCGCCACCACAGCTACACCGGCCAGCGGGGCTATCACCCGTGCTGGCCCGGGCCTGGACTACTGTGGCCGGAACCGGCGACGTGCTGATGGCCCGGCTGCGCGAGGGCCGGGCCAACACCGCTCGGGGCGCCGCCCACTTCCTGCGGGAGACGGTGGGACGGGTGCGCTACAGCGGGGCCAGGGGGCAACTCACGGTCGCGGCTGCTATACCCACGCCCTGGTCGCGGTCTGCCGTGAGATGGAGGTCCGCTACTCCATCACCGTCCGCCAGCGCCAAAGCCTGCGCAATCTTATCGAGGCCATACCCGAGACGGACTGGACGCCGATACCCTACTGGATGGACGGCGCCGCCG
The DNA here is from genome assembly GCA_965220105.1 of Dehalococcoidia bacterium. Lineage (GTDB taxonomy): Bacteria > Chloroflexota > Dehalococcoidia > Lucifugimonadales > UBA3495 > Bin87. The sequence continues at coordinate 3,803,503 of OZ244811.1, forward strand.
CTGTGGCGGAGACCAGCTACATCCCCTTCCAGCACCCCCTTCCGGAGTGAGCCCGACGCCGCGCCGGTGCGGCTCATCGTCCGTCGGGTGCAGCCCACGCCCGGTTCCCAACTGGCCCGCTTTGCCACCTACAGCTATCACGGCTGCATCACCGACCGGGAGGGGGACACCCTGGCACTGGAGGCCGACCATCGCCGCCACGCCGAGATCGAGAACGCCATCCGCGACCTCAAGTACGGCGTGGGACTGAACCATCTCCCTTCGGGTCGCTTCCCCGCCAACGGCGCCTGGCTGGCGGTGCAGGCGCTCGCCCACAACCTGGCTCGCTGGACGGCGCGCATCGGTCTGGGCGAGCCGGTGGTGACCACCAAGACCCTGCGGCGGCGGTTCTTCTCTATCGCCGGACGGCTCACCCGCTCGGCGCGCTGCCTCACTTTGCATCTGCCACAGCGTTGGCCCTGGAAAACCCAGTTCAGTGGCGCCCTGGCACGACTGCGAGCCATCCCACTCCCAGCCTGACGGCGCCGTCGTCGCCGGATCCACTCACCGGGCAACCCATCGTCCCCGCCAACTCGCACCAACTCGGTCCGCGAGGGACACTTCCTGCCTACCGCCTATCGATCCCGCCCCCCATGGCCGCCCGGCCGCCATCATCGTGCCAGTGTGGCTGCCTCACGCCGCCCCCATCCCCATCTATTGGAATCTGGCCAGGCCCGTTCGCCTTCCCTTACCCATCATCCCTGGTATCAACGACAGGGACGTCTCGCTTCGGTGGATTCGGGCTTAGGGCCATCGTAATGGTGGCAGGCGGCGTAGCAATCGCTGACCAGTACTCCGGAGAACGACTCGCCCAGCGCTTCGTCCACCACCACCTTGCCCCGACCCTGCCGCAGAGCCTGCCCCTGGCTTGAACAGGGGAAGTAGCGCTCGGTGGGAGTGCTGAAAGTCCAGGCGCAATCGTTGTTCCCATTCTGACACCAGCCGGTTTCGTCGGCGTGGAGCACTGGGCTGGCGCGGATGCGGTCCACCATCCCAGCCACCGCTGGTTGGGCCTGTTGCGCGGTCTGATGAATGGCGCTCACAATGGCCCCGACGCTGCGGCGCAACTGATTCACGGTGCGCAGATACCACTGTATGCTGCGGATCGGCAGGCGCCCTTCTTCCCGCAGCGTGGCGATGTGGCTGATCAGGTTGACGCCCAGGCGTTGCCGCCCCAGTGCCACACCATCCAGCTGCGCGGTGGGCACTCGACGCCGCCGACACACTGGGCAGGTCCTGACGATGAAGACATGCTGGGTGACCTGCACCGGAACCACCGGCAACTCGATGACTTCCCGGGTGCGCTGGACCCAGCCGCCAGTCAAGTGAGTCCCGCAATCGGGGCAGTTCTCCACCACGTGCTCCACCCGATGGGTCGGTGTCATGCGCGGGCGGGCGAAGCCGTGGCGTCGCTGCTTTCTGGGCTGCTGCTGCGCTGGCGGCTGGCGGCCCGAACTGGACTTGAGGCCGGGCATTCGGAGCGGGCCGTCCGGTTTGGCCTGGCCCTCCAGTTCGGCAATCCGCCGCTCCAACCGCTCAATCACCCGCTGCCGTTCCAGAACGGTGGCCTGCAGTTGGGCGATGATGTCGATGAGGACAGCGTGGTCGGCGGTGGTCGAGTCAACTTCAGTATCCATGCCCTGTATATGACATAACTACCGCCTGCCATGCCAGCATTCGACAACCCGGATACATTGCTCGGACTTGCCCGGCGTGCCGGCGCGGCTGCACGCCCCCGGCGGGACTGGACGGTGTGGTTTTGGGACGGCAGCGCCGCGGCGTCAACGTGCTCAGCCTGGTCGCCACGCTACGGGAAGAAGCGCGAATGCCCTTCCCCACCATCCAGCGGTATCTGGATACCGTACAGCAACGGCGCGTCAGCGCGGGCGCCATCGTCGGGGCCATTCGTCAGACGGCGCCAAAGGCCCAGCCGATGGTAGCCGGCATACTGGACCGCGTCCGGGCCAGCCCGGTGGTCCACGCCGACGAAACCGGGCCGACGAAACCGGGCCGACGAAACCGGGCCGACGAAACCGGCTGGCGTCAGAGCGGGGCCAACGGCTACGTGTGGACTTTCAGCACCCCCACCGAACGCTACTTCCTGCGGCGGGGCCGGGGCAAGACGGTGGTGGATGAAGCCCTGAACGATGCTTTCTCCGGAGTATTGGTCAGCGATTGCTACGCTGCCTACCACCATTATGATGGCCCCAAGCAGCGGTGCTGGGCCCACCTGCTGCGGGACATCCACGACCAGCGCACCCGCTACCCCGATGCTGCGCCACTGGCCAGGTGGGCCGACGCCGTCCATGGGATTTACGACCGAGCCAAAGCCTGCACCCCTCCCCAGGAAAAGCAGCGGCGCACCGCCCAACTGGCCCTGGAACGCCAACTGTGGCCCTCGGCCAACCCTTCCGGCACGACCCGTCGGCAACTCAGGCCAAACTGTGCCGACGCATGGAGAACCACATCAGGGAACTCTTTGTCTTTGTGGCCGAACCCGCAGCGCCTTCAGACAACAACGCCGCCGAGCGCAGCCTGCGCCACCTGGTCATCAGTCGCAAGATCAGCGGCGGCACTCGGTCGGAACGGGGCACCGAGCGCAAGATGACGCTGGCATCCATCTTCGGCGCCTGGCGCGCCCAGGGTCTAAATCCGCTCGCCGCCTGCCGTCAACTGCTCATTTCCCCGCAACTCTGAACTGTTACGTGGGCGATTGTCGCGTTGACAGCACTATCTACGAGGATTAAACTCGCCTCGCCTGAACTGCGGATAATGCAACGTCCCTTATGACCCGATAATGCTTTCCACCGACGTTTCTGATGCCGGGGTAGCGTTAGCTCGCGACCTCCAAGTTGATCCTCTGTCACTATTGGGAATGAAGTAGAGGGCAGGATGAGCACCTTTGAAGAGGGATTCGCTGCGACCGAGAAAGCGGCGGACTCGGTGTTACAAGCATTGGGCGATGTTTCCAGGCTAGCCAGACAACTCCAAAGGGACGCGAAGGCGGGCAACATCGTGGCTATTAGGAGAGGAACCGCCAGGCTGGAGGAAAGCCTGAGCCTGATCCGACAACAGGTCGGCAACGCAACTCAAGCCTGGCCTTTCGCCCAAGACGAGGAACTGGCATATTTGCAAGACCAATACGCCGGTGAACTGCAGGATGAAGCCAAAAAGGAGGGACTCCGACTGTTCGAAAGGGATGGCAGATTGGTTGCTCACCCTTCTGTTCTCCGGGTCTTGCCTGGGGAACGAGCCGTGCGGATTAACCGCCGCCAAAGCTCATCCATCAGGCCGACGAAAATAGTGGCAGACCTCGCGAAGATCCAGCATAGCCCGTCCAAGTTCAGGCCTCAGCCGTTTCTGGAATCTCTATACGGCGCCTACCTGGCGCTTTCGCAATCTGACACTGCTGACAGGTTGAAGCTGGGGGGCGGCGGCCAAGTAGTTCGGCTGGATCGCATATATAACCTGTTCACGGGCTTGCCTGGCGTACAACGGGAATACAGCCAGTTAGACTTCGCCCGAGACTTGTATAGCCTGGAAAGCAGTGGTACCAATGAAGCTCGTTCAGGAGCTCGCGTATCTTTCCCAGCATCCACGGGCACCAGGAATCCCAGAGGAACCATCTCCTTCGTAGGACCAAACGGCGAAACTGTCCTCTATTACGGCATCCAATTCACCGGAACAAACCGATGACCAATACGATCTCTGCCCAAGAATGGCTGGAGGTAATCAAGGACGAGTACCTGGACGGGTTCGTAAGGGACGGCGGCTCGTCCATTAAGTTCGTCGTACCAGTGAAAGAAGCCCTGGCGCCGTTGATAAAGACCCGACTCCAGGAGATTGGTTCCGGCCTGGACTACCTGGTGGTCAGAGTCGATTCGGGAGATACCCGGGTCCATATGCCTCAAGAGATTTTCTTCCGCATCGCCCAGCAGGTCGATTGGCGGCTGCTGGCCCGCAGAGTTGTACTGCGGTTGTCCAAGGATGCGGGGTATCTTACCGACATGATCGACCCCCGGACCGGGTCCCCGATTCTCCAGGCCATCGGCATTGCCAACTCCGTTGAGGAATCCCTGGTTCGCATGGAATTGCGGATGCCCTTGTTCCGGACTGTCGCGCAGAATCCAAATATGTCCCGGGATTTCCGGATGGCAATGACCCATTTGTGCCTTTCGGAAATCGGTGGAGCCGGGCTGAGCGAAGGGGCAGAATTGATTGAATGGCTCACCGGCCGCAACCGCAGAGTGTCCAGCGTCCGGCGTTACTCCATTTACAACAGCATCGTCCGCACTAATGCCCGCCACTTCCTGGAATCCCTCCTCAACTGGCTGAAATTCGTTGGATATGCGGGAACACTGGTCTTGCTGGACGATTGTCGAGTGACCCTGCGGCGTAACCCAAGAGACGGCCTGTTCTTTTACTCCCGCCCGGCGACAATGGATCACTATGAACTGATGCGGGAACTCATTGACGGCACCGACCGCTTGGAAGGGGTTCTCATGGTGGTGCTAGCCGATGAAGGCTTCTTGGACCTGGAGCTGCGCGGAAAAGGATTTTTTATCTATCAAGCACTCTACGCAAGGATAGGCGATGAGGTCCAGGACCGGAACCAAGCCAATCCCTTTTCCACTCTGGTCCGCCTGGCGGACTCCACCATCCTGGAGTAATTGGAACGGGAGCGATTGGAATGGGAATCGGCGCGGCAGAATCATCATCCAGGCTAATGAACCGCCGGGCCCTGGAAGCCCTGAGAAACGGAGTGCCCAACGGCGACGCCGTTGCCGTGTTGGGGTGCAACCAACCTGCCGTTGAGCGTGAGTTCAACTCCATGCTCGCCCGCGTTTCCGGCGAATCCGATATAGCAGACTCCGGCTTGGGGATGCTGGTGGCTGGGGAGTTTGGCACCGGCAAATCTCACCTGCTGAGTTACCTGGAGACCCAGGCTCTACAGCAGAACTTCGTTTGCAGCCGAGTGGTCATCAGCAAGGAAACGCCACTGTTCGACATGGAAAAGGTTTTCAAAGCGGCCGTAGCCAACGGTAGGGTTCCCGGGATTACCGGCCACATGGTGGAGGAGATTGTCCAAACGCTGGAGTACAATTCCCAGAGTTACGCCGATTTTTTCGTGTGGGCCAACCGGGAGGACAACGGCCTGCATCGCATCCTGCCAGCGACCTTGTTAGTTCATGAAAAGGACAATGACCCCGAGTTACTGAATGAAATCAACTGGTTCTGGGCCGGTGAGAAAATTCAACTCAAGAGGATCCGAGACGGGCTGACCCATATCGAGCAACGCCAAGCCTACTCCTTCCGGGCGCCGATGGCCAGGGATATGCCCCCGCAAAAGTTACGATTCCTCCTGGAACTAATCAAGGCTGCCGGTTACCGCGGTTGGGTTATACTCATGGACGAAATCGAGTTGGTCGCCAATTACAGCATTCTCCAGCGCGCTCGGTCCTACGGGGAGTTGACCCGTTGGCTGGGCCAGGCAGCCGACGAAAGATACCCGGGCCTGGTAGTCGTTGGGACCATCACCGCCGGCCTTGCCGAGTTGGTCCTCGACACCAAGGAAGACCGGGACAAGGCAGCCCCCCGCCTGCGGGCCAGAGGAAGGGACACTGACAATCTGGCTGCGGGCCGGGCTGAAACCGGGATGCGCCTCATTGAACGAGGGCAGCACCCACTGGACGAGCCCGACGATGCGACCCTGTCCAACCTATATGACAAGCTAAAGGACATTCATTCCCGGGCATACAGTTGGGATGCCCCAGACATTGACCGCGGAATCGGTCAGATGGGACGACGCAGAATCCGGTCCTTCGTACGGCGGTGGATAAACGAATGGGACTTGCGTCGGCTGTACCCTGAATCGGAACCCGATATCGAAATCACCGAGTTGCAGCTCCGATACGGAGAGGACCGGACGCTGGAGCAGCCAGCCTCAGACGATCTTGACCTGCCCATTATCGGGGAAGAAGGAACGCCCCCAACCGAACTTGACCCTCCAGCGGTTGTAGAGGACGAGCCTCCTCCAGCCCTGGGTTAAGGAGCGGCTACTTTGCCGATACCGTTCCGTGATCTGGGTGAAGACGAACCTTCGGGCGTGGCCGGTTTTCTGCGCTTCATCGACGAACCGGACGGCAGGGGAATACGTGGCGCTTTGTTCATCATGTCCGCTCGCGGAGAACCGATTGAGTTCATTTTCACCAGGATCGACGTACGCTCTGGCGTACTGTGGCGGCCGGGACATGCCCGAAGCCGGGCGGTATCCGTGCTGACCAAGGCTCTGTTTGAATCATCCTGCAACCGAACCGACGTGGTTTTAACGCTGGCGGAGGAAACCCCTCCCGCGGTATTTTCCGAAGACATACGTCCAGAAATTCCCTTATGCCGCGTAGCGTCTCAAGACTCCGTGGCTGTGGCGCCATCGGAGACAGCTCAGCCGTTATCCGAGTCCCTAATGCTGTATTGGATTAGCGGCTTGCCCCCTGCCGATTCAGTGACGGCCCGTACTGTTGAACTCCTTGAGCAGCGGCAATTATTGATCGAACCATTCGAGCGTGCGGCGCTAGGGATTCAGGAGGCCTTCAACTCGTGAAGCTATTGCCAAACTGGCTGACCGGCGCCCCGACTTCGCACCGGCGCGCTTGGATTCCGTTGCGGCGTCAACTCCGACCGCAGCCGACCCGCCCCGTTGCTCTTGTTCCATACCAACGGCCGAGTGTGCAGAACACGCCCTGCGGTGTTGGTTCAGCAACATCCGTGGATTCCATCTTCCACGAGGCAGAGGCCGTCCCATGGTTGGTGACCTCGGTTGTTCTGGTCCCGATTTCTGGCGACGAAGCGCCAATGCCATCCAATGATTCCCGACGGGAAAGCCGTGCGCCGTCCCCCAACGCCGGTCATTCTCAAGATACACGTTCGCCCACCACACCCTCCTTGGCAACCCGGTTGCGGTCGGTACTCTCACCTCCCATTGAGTCGTTACTACCCGGCCCTCATTCGGTCCTATCATGGGCAGGTGAGTTGATGCCGTTCCAACTCGACGGGGTCCGAACGTTAATCGGCAGCGAAAAATTGCTCTTGGCCGACGACATGGGATTGGGCAAGACCATCCAGGTGACCGCGGCGTTGCGAATTCTGATTGTGCAGCGGGCTATCGAGACCGTACTGGTTGTAGCTCCGGCAGCAATTTTGGACCAATGGCGCCAGGAATTGCTCAAATGGGCGCCGGAACTAAGCGTGATGGTCATTCGGGGAACTCCCAGCGACCGGGCATGGCAATGGATAACCGATGTCCACGTCGCGATAGTCAGCTACGACACGCTAAGGGCAGATTTCACCGACAATCTACAGTCTCCAGTACGCAAGAAGACTTGGGGAGTTTTAGTTGCGGACGAAGCCCAGCGCATCAAGAACCGTAACTCCACCAGCGCGGCTGCAAAAGGACTGCGGCGTCTCCGTTCGTGGGCGCTGACGGGTACGCCTCTTGAAAACAGTGAAGAAGAGTTGGCTTCCATCGTAGAGTTCGTGGACCACCGGGATCTAGTTTCTAAAGACCACTACTCCCCTGGTCTCAAGCTACGAGAACGACACCGGGAATTGCAAATGAGGCGGAAGAAGGCTGAAGTGCTCACGGAGCTTCCCCCCAAGCTGACCACCAAACTGGCTATCGAACTGCTGACTAACCAGCGGCGTAGCTATGATCGCGCAGAACGAGAGGGCATCGTATATCTGCGGCAGTTAGGGGCGGATGTACGGGTGCAGCACGTGTTGGAGTTGATCCAGAGGCTCAAACAAATCTGCAACGCCGAACCGGAAACCGGAGAGTCCAGCAAGTTTGAAGATATTCGACGGAGGGTCGAATCCTTGTCTTCGCAGGGCCACAAGGCCATAGTTTTTTCTCAGTACGTCAGCAACGGGTTCGGAGTCGACGCGATGGCGGGCATATTGCGCGAGTTCAACCCTTTGAAATTCACGGGCGATCTTACGCCAGAAGAAAGACGAAAGGTCATACGCTGTTTTCGAAACGACAACCGGCACAAAGTGCTTATTGCTTCACTGAGGTCCGGCGGGGTGGGTCTTAACCTTCAGGAAGCCTCCTACGTGTTCCACGTTGACCGTTGGTGGAATCCAGCAGTGGAACGCCAGGCCGAGGACCGCAGCCATCGTTACGGGCAGTCGATGCCAGTCCATGTGTTCAAGTATTCCTGTATCGACACGATAGAGGAGCGAATTGACCGAATATTAGAGAGCAAGCAGGAGCTATTTGACGAACTGGTGGACGATATAACCATCGATATCGGGAAGTCGCTATCAGCCGACGAACTGTTCGGCCTGTTCGGCCTGCAAGTTCTCGCCCATAATCGTAGTGGTCGGGACACGTCCTAAGGATACTCTGAACAAGACCGGCCAGAGCCGGGGGTTGTGTTTGCTGAGGCGGTTTTGCGGAAATAATCAGCCCTCTGCAATTTTCGGGGATGTTTAGGCCTCTGATTTTGCTCCGATCGGGGCATCTGTGGGCTTGGATCGCCTCTGGCGGTGGATTCGGACTAAAGCCAGCATCGACATCGCGGTCCGGCCCACCGACAGAGTCTGGCAGGTGTCCCACGATGCATCTGGCTCTCGGGGACCTGGTATCTCAATTGGAGCACCTAACCCCCAATCCACCGAAAGGATAAGTGTGGCGGCGTTGTGAAGGGGTAAGAAAGTGCTCCCGGCTTCGGGGATAATGGTTTCTGACACATGAAACCAGCCCGAAACGAGGAGCACCCAATTGATGCTACCACCGGAGCAGCCCGACCGCATCCAAATTGCCTTCGATGACCACCGCCTGGTGGCCAATGCTGGGTTGATCCTTCCGGTTACTTTGGCCCACCATCTGGGACTGGGCGAGCTGGTGGACCGCCATGTTGACCTGGGCGGCGCTCCTGGCCGTGCCAACGTCGGCGACAAGATGCTGACCCTGGTGGCGTCGGCGCTGGCTGGTGGCGACTGCATTGACGACGCCGATGCGCTGCGCGCTGGGGGAACCGATCGGGTGCTGGGATGCGTGATCAAGGCGCCGTCCACGCTGGGGACCTTCCTGCGGAGTTTCCGGTGGGGCCACGTGCGCCAGCTGGATCGGGTGAGCCGGGAGTTGCTGGCTGGGGCCTGGGCCGCTGGTGCGGGACCCGGCGACGAGCCGTTGACCATCGACCTGGACTCCACCATCTGCGAGACCTACGGGCTAGCCAAGGAGGGGGCGCACGACCACGGCTACACCGGCCAGCGGGGCTATCACCCGCTGTTGGCCGTGGCCGCTGGCACCGGAGACGTGCTGATGGCACGGCTGCGCCAGGGACGGGCCAACACGGCACGGGGCGCGGCCCACTTCCTGCGGGAGACGGTGGGTAGGGTGCGCCATGCCGGTGCCACGGGTCAACTCACCATGCGGGCCGACAGCGGCTTCTACACCCACGCCATGGTCGCCGTCTGCCGCAAGGCGAAGGTCCGCTTCTCCATCACCGGCCGACAGCACCCCCGTCTGCGCAACCTCATCGAGGCCATACCCGAGGCTGAGTGGACGCCCATCCCCTATTGGATGGAGGGCGCCGCCGACGTGGCCGAGACTGACTACACGCCCTTCGAGAGCAAACCCGACGCCGCAACCGTGCGGCTCATCGTACGCCGGGTCAAGCCCACGCCCGGCTCCCAACTGGCGCTGTTCACCAACTACAGCTATCACGCCTTCATCACTGACCGGGAGGGCGATACCCTGGACCTCGAGGCCGACCATCGCCGCCACGCCGAGATCGAGAACGCCATCCGCGACCTCAAGTACGGCGTGGGGCTCAACCATCTCCCCTCGGGCTGCTTCCCCGCCAACGCCGCCTGGCTGGCCGTCCAAGTGATGGGCCACAATCTGGCCCGCTGGACAACGCGCATCGGCCTAGGCGAGCAACTGGCAACCACCAAGACTCTCCGGCGGCGCTTCTTCTCCCTGGCCGGACGGCTCACTCGCTCGGCCCGCCGTCTCACCCTGCACCTGCCCCAGGGCTGGCCCTGGGAAAACCAATTCGGCAGAGCCCTGGCGAGGCTGCGCGCCCTGCCACTCCCCTTCTGACGGCACCCACGGCCTCTGACCATCCGCCGCCTACCCAATCGCCTCGCCGACCCGCGCCAGGCTGACCCCACAGTGTCTCCCAGACCAATCCGCCTCGATGATCTCGCCCGCCGCCGGCGCTGCGGGCCGTCAACATCCCCTTGGCGCGGCTACCACGCCGTGTGCCCAGCTGGATTGGAGCGGATCAAGGCCACGCCGTCTCTAGCCGGCTCCTCTCATCCCTCGCTTCCTCGGGGTGGCCAGATCCTTTCGGTGGATTCGGGCTAAACTAAAGCCAAGGTAAAATGCGCAGATGGTGGGGGTCAAACGACGGAGCCGGGTCGTTCTCCAAGTACGGATGAGAGGGATTCACGGGCTTAACCCAGCTGATCATCATCGCCACGTAAATTTACATCCCACCTTGGCTTTAGTTTAGCCCCAATCCACCGAAAAGATGAGTGTGGCGGCGTGCTGAAGGGGTAAGAAAGTGCTCCTGTGCATCTGGGATAATGGATTTCGAGAGAGGAATCCAACCAGAAACAAGGAGCACCCAAAAGATGCTATCAGATGACCACCCCGACCGCATCCAAATCACCTTTGATGACCACCGCCTGGTGGCCAATGCTGGGCTGATCCTGCCCGCCACGCTGGGCCGGCATCTGGGCCTGCCTCAACTGGTTGACCGGCGCCTGGACCTGGGTCGCGCCCCTGGCCGAGCCAACGCTGGCGACAAGATGATGACCTTGGTGGCGTCGGCGCTGGCCGGTGGCGACTGCATTGACGACGCCGACGTGTTGCGCACCGGCGGAACGGCCGGCGCCATCGGCTGCGCGGTGAAGGCGCCGTCCACCCTGGGGACCTTCCTGCGCAGCTTCCGGTGGGGCCACGTCCGCCAGCTGGATCGGGTGAGCCGGGAGCTGCTGGCTCGAGCCTGGGCCGCTGGGGCCGGTCCGGGTGACGGGCCGTTGACCATTGATCTTGATTCCACCATCTGCGAGACCTATGGTCTGGTCAAGGAAGGGGCGCGCCGCCACGGCTACACCGGTCAGCGGGGCTATCACCCGCTGTTGGCCATCGCCGCTGGCACCGGCGACGTGCTGATGGCACGACTGCGCAAGGGTCGAGCCAACACCGCTCGGGGCGCGGCCCACTTCCTGCGGGAAACGGTGGGTAGGGTGCGCTACGCTGGGGCCACCGGACAACTCACCGTGCGGGCCGACAGCGGCTTTTACACCCATGGTTTGGTGGCCGTTTGTCGCAAGATGGAGGTCCGCTTCTCCATCACCGTCCGCCAGCACCCCCGACTGCGCAACATCATCGAGGACATACCCGAGACTGACTGGACGCCCATCCCTTACTGGATGGACGGCGTCGCCGATGTGGCCGAACCACCTACACGCCCTTCGACAGTCAGCCCGACGCCGTGCCGGTGCGGCTCATCGTCCGCCGGGTGAAACCCACGCCCGGCTCCCAACTGGCGCTGTTCGCCAACTACAGCTATCACGCCTGCATCACCGACCGGGAGGGCGACACCCTGGATCTCGAGGCCGACCATCGCCGCCACGCCGAGGTGGAAAATGCCATCCGCGACCTGAAGTACGGCGTGGGGCTCAACCACCTGCCATCGGGCCGCTTCCCCGCCAACGCCGCCTGGCTGGCCGTCCAGGTCATCGCCCACAACCTGGCCCGCTGGACCGCGCGTATCGGGCTGGGTGAGCAGGTGGTGACTACCAAGACCCTCCGGCGGCGCTTCTTCGCCCTGGCCGGACGGCTCACCCGCAAAGCCCGCCGCCTCACCTTGCATCTGCCCCACAGCTGGCCCTGGGAAAACCAGTTCAACGGTGCCCTGGCCCGATTGCGCGCCCTGCCACTCCCTTCCTGACGACGCCTACGGCGCCTGACACGTCCGCTAGACTACCCAACCGCCTCGCAGATCCGCGTCAGGCCGGGCCCCGCATGTCTCCTGCTGCTATCGGCCCTGGTGTCTCGCCCTCTGCCGCGGCGGCGGCCGGTCAACATCCCCTTGGCGTGGCTGCCACGCCCTTCGCCCAGCCGGATCTCTTGGGATAAAAGCTTCACCGAGGCTTTCCTACACTACTCATCCGCCGTCCGATCGACACCACTACATCCCATCGGTGGATTCGGGCTTAGCCTTCAACGCCAACGCTCCAAGAAATTCCCGAACCGGCGCCGCCGCATTGCTTTCTCCCGAAAAGGCGGACAACGCGGGATCAATGATAATGAGACCCGGCTTTATTCTTGCGGCCGCAATCCACAGGTCCGACCAACCGGAGAGCGGCCCAGGGGGGCGTTGTAGGATGCTGAACGTCCGGGAGCAGACATCGGGCCGAATAATGGACGGCCGAGCAGGTCAATTACATAGATCCGGCTAAAAGCCTCCCTGCGTGTTGTTTCCGGTTACTGCTTCATCACTTCCGCCACCAGACTGCGCACTCGCCAAGCGGTGACTTCAGGAACATCCTCGTAGGTCACCAGTATCACCGGGCCGCCGACGCCGTCGAATATCCCATCGACTACCGGACCACGTTCCCCGTCGTTCAGACGGGCAATGCCCAAGGCCAGAGACACCATCAGGGCCGACTTGCCAACGCCACCGGCCCCAGCCAACAACGCTACGCTGCCCTCGGTCAGAACGGCTCCGTTGCAACCCGCTACAGAGAGCAGGGATCTGGGCAGGTTGCCCGTGATATCGGTGATTGGCCAAGCGTCGCGCCGGTCTGCGACTTCGTCGACTGCATCCAAGTCACGCGCCAACTGGCGTACTTCTTCTTGGATTAACGCATCCTCTGGGTACGCTGTGACCCAAGCCCTGAGTTCGGACAGATAATCCTGCCCGGTTGCAGCGAGCTCGGCGCCGGCCAGGATGCCGTCGTGTGCTGTCATATTCACCCGTTGTCCTTGGGGGCAGCGAAGATGACTCCAGCCTGCCGGTAAACTTCCCACGCCGCCCAGGTCGGGTTGCAGTCCCGCAATGTGATAGCGTAATCTCGCCATTCTGGCGGAAGGGGCGGCAGCGGCGCAAAATGGGCGGCGACGGCCGCAGGGTCCTTCGCCCCGTCTGCGGCCGGCAAGACCGCGGTACAATATCCGCCTGCTTCCCTGACCGCCCGTCGCAAATCGGCGGCAGCTTGCTGTCCCCCGGGGTCGTCGTCGCAGTGAACAATTGCGCCAGCCGGTGCGTTGGCCAACCATACCGCCAAGTTGCCAGAGCGCATCGGGCTGGTTCCGAAAGTCGCCAGCGCGGGCCCGTCATAGCGGCTGGCCAACGCCAAGGCATCCGCCACACCCTCGGCAATACGCACCGCGGCGGTCGCTTCGTTCCATAGCGGGTTGCCAAACACGACAACACAATCGGTCAATACTCCTCGACTTTGCTTGCCCAGCCAGCCGGATTTGGTTTCCAAATCTGCCGGTGTGCCGTCAGAAGCGACTCCGCTCAACTGGACACCGCGCGGGGCCGGCAACTCCGGCCAGCTGATCGTCCAGTCCATCGGTTCCGCGGCAAGGGCGACAATACTCCCGGAACCGCAGTGTCGGCGCCTCTCAGAGGCGGCCGGGAGCCATCGCAACGAGTCCGGCACCGGTAACTCAGGACACCATAAATTGCGCCTGGCCAACCACTGACGTACGGGATGAATCCGGCTCATTGGTATCGGCTCACTCATGCTCCAAGTTGCACGGGCCCATGCGATACGGTTAGCGTGGGCAGGGGAAACATTCTGTTCCCCAACCGGTTTGCGGGCCACCGCCGGCTGGCCGGCTACGACGCGTCCCGGCGTATCAGGTAGCAGTCGTTGGAACTGCAACCACGCAACCGCAGCGGACCGGTCACAACCTATGAGATGGCTCACCAAAACCACTCCGCCGCCGCCAACGCCTGCCTCGAAGTCGTACCATTGGCCAGCGTTCTCACCGGCCACATTGACGGCCAGCGAGCCACGCCGCCGAAACCGCCACTCAGTGGCGGTTTTGTGCGTCGGTTCGCCCACCAGTGACGTGGCCACAGCACGCACAACACCGGGCCAATCAACCGACCCGGCTGACGTCATGACCGCCGTTCCTTCTCGGTCCGCAGCTCGTTTTCGATAACCAACCTGATCCATTCGGACATCTTCATCCGCCGATTTCTTGCTGCCTCCTTCACTTCGTCCATGAATTCTGCTTCGACCATGACGGTCATTCGCTTGTCACGTGCCATATCGCTTCCTGACTCCGCCCTCTGCTGAGTTGGTGGATAGCAAAACGCCATCGGGAATGCCCTAGCTTCACTACGATTGCCTAAGTTTCAAGACTCTAGCCACCCACGCAAAATGGCGTCGGCATCGGTGTTAATAACCCCGTTCCGCGCCAGCATATCTAAAGCCTGTAACCGTGCTGACGCGAGGTTGCACCCTATGGGTATTCTAGCCACTGACCATCTCACGGAGCCGTAGGCATCCCATGATTCTCGCTTGGTACCGTGGTCCGCCGGCTCGTCCCAGATGATGCCGATCAGCACCATTGCTTCGGGCGAATCATCGCGCCAGATGCTGAATCCACCTCGACGCTCGTAACGGCCTAGGCGTATTGCCGAATCCGATAGTCGATCGTTGATTGTCGGCATTGGATCGCTTCTCCGTGTGTGAATATCCCCGGTGCATCGTTGCAACAACATGGTAAAGGTATTACCTGATTCCTTTGTTTGTCAACGCTACGACCGGTCAAGTCATAAAATCGGCTTGCGACGAGTGGCCACCCGGTTTGTTCAGATTATCGGCTTGATCAAAGGGATTTTGGGCTCTCCCGGGGACTTGAACTACGGGTTGGGCGGCGCCCTAAAGGAGCACCCGCTCAACCCACTCCCTACTCCCCGGTAGGGAAGTAGGGAGTGTAGGGAAGTAGGGATACTACAGTAGTAGGTATGATAAATCATAAAAACGGGACACCAAAACACGTAAAACGGGACACCAAAACACGAAAACGGGACACCAAAACACGTTAAACGGGACTCCAAAGCACGTAAAACGGGACACCAAAACACAGCGTCTATGCTAGTCATTCCCGGTGTCATGGAATGGCTGGTTGCTGGATGAATTGACGGTCGACACGACGACAATTCAAGTTTTGGAGAGTCCCAGCGCGAACCAAACATGCCCGAAGTCAGGGATTGGCTGGCCTCTACACATGCCGCACGATATGGTTTATCCCGGAAAAGCTTATTCTCAGCCGGGCAACGAGCCAGCTCCTATGTGTGGATATCGAGAGCGTCAGGTAACTTGGTATGAACGTCTCTGCCAGTACCTTTCTCCGCCCGCCGGAAGCCGCCGAGAGGCTGGTGGAATTGCAGGGCATGGCTGTATTGCACCGGAGCTTCGGAGTTTCGGCGATCATCCGTTGAGTGTCAGCTAGGGTAGTCACTGGACGACTACCCTAGCTGCAATCACGGCGAGGGAACTTGGTGTTTTGGCGCCCCGACTTCGTTGGCTGGCTGTGACATTTGATCTTGGCTTCGATCATTCCTGGGCACTCGAGTCGGCGATTTAAGTGGATGTTTGGCTATCGACTTCGCGTAAGGGCAGTGAGTTACAGCATATAGTGTCCTGTTTGCAGTCGGGCACGCCATTGAGGGTGCATGGGTAATACGGTTCTTTGGTGTATTGGACCTTCGTTGTATCGGTGCTGAAAATCTTGACAATAACTCCTGCGGCCCGTTTCTATCGTCTGGCTGTGCGGTGCAATCCGTGCTTTGAGCGGGAGAATAACCGCCTGTGGGATGGTGATCGGGCGCGGAACCGATTTTGCCTTTGGCCACCATTGTGGTGGGGGCCAGGTACGTTCTTCCGGTTTACGGAATGATGGTGTAACGGAGTAATGGTGCGACGGTATAATGGGCTTGAGGTGATATGGTGCAACAAGTCGCCACGGCCGACAGTCGGGTGTGCCAGTCGTGTTTGAACTAGCAGGTCACTTCATCTTTGGTCAGGCTAACGACTTTGGTCAGGCTAACGACGATTTGCCAACGCTAAGGTCTCGGGAGTGTGCGCCAAAAGGAGGTATGCAGGTGGCGAAGGCAGCAAGTAGCCTGCGGCCCCACATCGTGCAGGTGATGGCGGAGCGCCAGGGACGTATTCTGACCACCGAAGAGATTTACCAGCTGGTGACCGGCTTGGGGGTAGATGGTTTCAACCCGAGGCCGCACCACGCGGGGCCACAGCCGTCCGTCTCTCCAGCTGATCAGCAGGGTCAGCCGCGGCCGCGATGTTTATCGCGAGCCCGACCGGCCGATGGACGTGGCGCTGTTGCAGGAGTACCTGGAACCGGTGGAGGTGTACGAAAAGCGCCCGGCCCGCCGGCGCCGGGTCGGCAATCAGCGCCAGAACGTGCCGGAGTCGATGCGGATAGCGTTGTACGCGGCGCAGCGGGGCGTTTGCCCGGGTTGTGGTTTCCACCAGCCGCATCATCGCAGGTTTGAGGTGGACCACATCGTGGCGCTGAGCGACGACGGGGAGCACGAGGTCCGGAATCTGCAGTTGCTGTGCCCATACTGCAATCGCGTTAAGGGTACGGATGGGAGCCAGGGTTTCCGCATGAAGAACGCGGCCACTGGGGTGATGGTGGATGAACGGGAGGGGATGCTGACCGGCCGGCGGCTGGCGCGGTACTACCTGGAGGGAGGGAATGCGGCGCCCTGATTAGGGGGATGTGGGGATAAGGTGCGTGTTTTGGTGTCCCGTTTCGGTGGTTCAGCCTACTGAAAAGCGTAAGGCCCCTACTGAGCCACCTTCAGGCAGAGGGCAAGGCTATCCGTAAGCTGCGCCAACCGGCCCACACCGGTAGCCCTTAGCCATAGGAGGTTGGTCGGGCCGGCGATTGCGCCGGCAGGGAGGTGAAGCACGGCAGAAGGGCGGCAATTGATCGGAAATGCAGCCGCGCGCGGCGATGACCTCAGCGGCGGCCTGGGACTGGAATGCCGGTTGTAGAGGAGGGAGGCATTGGGCGAGGCGGCAAGACCAAGACCCGGTGCAAAGTATGACGCTACCCCGTGCAAAACTCCTTGATTTGATACTCAAAACAGTCTCCGCCTCCTCCTGCAAGGGGGTGGGTGGTTCCGCCGACGTGACGAGCAGGAGCTGGTGTTCACCGGCCGGCGGCTGGCGCAGTACCACCTGGAGGGTGGGGATGCGGTGCCCTGATGGCGGAGGCTCGATCGCGTCAATGGAACGGGGACGTGAGGACAAGGCGCGTGTTTTGGTGTCCCGTTTCGGTGGTTCCGCCTACTGAAAAGCGTACGGTCCCTATTGCGCCACCGTTGGACAGAGGGCAAGGCCATCCGCAAGCTGCTCCAGCTGGCCAGTTCCGCCAGGTAGATTGCCTGGGACGACCGGCGGTTTGCGGATGGCGTCGCGAAGGTTTCTGGGACAAATGCCGGCAGAACGCCCACCGTCGTTATGTGTTACCCCCTGCTGCGCTGGCTTGGAGTGGTAGCGTCCCGTCAATAGGTGTAAAAGCGCGTCATCCTCGTTGATGTTGATCAGGCCGCTGCGTCCAGCATATTGGGCTCCGGCAGTGCCTCGTTGCCGGCGGCGTTGGGGATGGTGAGGTAGCGGCGGGCTTCGGCCCACTCGTCGTGTTGCTCGGCCAGCACCGCGCCCACCAGGCGCCGCGCCGACAGCCGGTTGGGGAAGATGCCCACCACGTCAGTCCGGCGCCTTATCTCCCGGTTCAGCCGTTCCTGCGGGTTGTTGGACCAGAGCTTCTGCCAGTGGGCCACTGGGAAGGCCGTGAAGGCCAGGATGTCCGGCGCAGCGTCCGCCAGCAGTTCGGCCACCTGGGGAAAGGGCTCCCGGAGTTGTTCCACTACTCGGTCTAGTTGGCCGTGGACCTCGGCGGGAGACAGTTGCTGGTAGATGGTGCGCACCATGGTGGCCACGCCAGGTTGGGCACGCTTGGGCACTCGGGTGAGCAGGTTGGCCATGAAGTGGGTGCGGCAGCGCTGCCAGCTGGCTCCAGCAAACACCGCGGCGATGGCGTTCTTCAGCCCCTGGTGGGCATCGGAGGTAACCAGCTCCACCCCGCTGAGGCCACGAGCGGTCAGCGACCGCAGGAAGGCCAGCCAGAAGGCGCCGTCCTCGCTGGCGCCCACGTCCATACCCAGGACCTCCCGCTGCCCGTCGGCATTGACCCCCGTCGCCACCACCACGCAGACGTTGACGATGCGGCCGCCCTCACGGACCTTCTGGGTCAGGCCGTCCAGCCAGACGTAGGGGTAGGGGCCGCCGTCCAGGGGCCGACCCAAGAAACTCTCCACCACTTCGTCCAGTTGCTCGCAGATGCGCGACACCTGGCTGCTGGAGATGCCGTCGCAACCCAGGGCCTTGATCAGGTCATCCACCCTTCGGGTGGACACTCCCTCCACGTAGGCTTGCTGGATGACGGCCAGCAGAGCCTTCTCGCTGCGCCGCCGCGGTTCCAGCAGGCTGGGGAAGTAGCTGCCCTCCCGCAGCTTGGGAATGTGCAACGCCATGGTGCCGACCCGGGTGTCCCAGGTGCGGTTGCGGTAGCCGTTGCGGTAGGTGACCCGCTCCGGGCTGCGTTCGCCGTGCTGAGCGCCGATCTGGGCGGAAACCTCGGCGTCCATGATGCCGTCCACCAGGACCCGCAGTGCTTCCCGCAGAAAGTCCACGTCTCCGTCCATACCACGCTTGCGTAATAATTCCAAAAGATCCATGCTGTGTTTGACCACCGTCGTTCTCCTTGGTTGGGTTGTTGTGATTCCACAAGGATGACGCGGTGGTCAGCGTTTTGCCAACCGCCTAACTCTTACACCACCTCCCGGTACTCTACTCTTGGAGTGTGCAGCCCCGGCGTGTCCCGAGCCGATCGTCTCAGATCGCGTCGCCGGAGCGGTACGGGTCTCGTAGTCGCGGAGACCCTCGTTCCAGACGCGGCGGACCACCTGGCCGGGAAGGTCGCGGACCTCGCGCTGCAGCGGAAAGCCCACGTCGGGAGTGGCGGAGAAGCTGAGTTTCAGCAGCTGGGTGTCGTCGGTGGTGATCTCCACGGGGAGGTTCACGTCGATTCTCAGCTCCTCGATCATATTGACCAGCCGTTGCAGGGCGTCGCCCAAGGCCCACTCGGTGACGATGGGTTTCCGTCGTTCCACCATCGGCTTCTTGGCGCCGAGCGACGACGGCAAGGACGAGGTCCCCAACTTGCAGCTGCTCTGCCCCTACTGCAATCGGGCGAAGGCAACCAGGGGGAGCCACGGTTTCAGGATGAAGATGGCGGAGCTGCGGGTGCACAACGTGGCCGAGGGGATGATGGTGGCCGAGGGGTTGGCGGTGCTCACCGGCCGGCGGCTGGCCCAGTACCACCGGGCAGGGAACGGGCGGTCGGTCTAACGGGCATTGCGCCCACGGCGGCGTCAGCGGTCATCGGCGAGCCTGGCCTGCAGCTTGGGATTGAGCGTACTGACCAGCCGGTCAAGGCGGTCGCGCATCCAGGAGACTGCGTCACGGAAATCGCTGCTCTCCTCGTTATGCGACAGAAAAGCCAGGCCGCCCGGTCGCTTGAAGCCGATCCTGGGCCGCCCGGCCGCGTTGGTCCAGTGCTGGAGGTCGTCGCCCATCTCCGCCCGCAGTTCCTCGAAGGACACCGCGAGCTCGTCGAAGATACGGACATCGCGTGCCTGGTCCTTCCGCGCGGTGAGGTAACAGCCGAGGTCGGAGGCCCTGCGATGGATATATCCTCCGAAGCAGAGGCCCCAACCGGCAAAGCCGGAATGTCGTACGGTCACGTACAGCGTTGAGTCCTTGACCGGCGGGGGGAGCTCCGCGGTCACGTCCGCGAAATCGTAGCCCCGAAGCACTGCGGTCCAGAAGCGGAGGTTCTCCTCGTCCTGGGCCGAAAGAGTTTCCAGCTGGGTGTCGGCATCATCAATGACGGCGACCCGTTCAACGCTACCGTCAACGACGAAACGCTGGACGATTTCCGTCTGGGCCAGGACCCGGGGTTGGACGATGAGGCGATTGTCGCCGTCGCGGTAGAGCGCGGCCTCCACCAGCGCCAGGTTGAAGTGCAACCCGCCGTAGCGCTGGACGAAGTCGACGATGTTGGCGGCGCCCTCCTGGATGCCGTCGCCGATGATGAGCAGCAGAAACTCACCGCGCTTGAGGTGTCGCGTAACACCGTCGACGAATTCCGCCTCGTCCAGATCGGGGTGATGCTCCCGGACCAGTTCGTAGAGCGCATTGCCCTTCCGGCCCGTGGCCAGGGACACCCTGCGCTGCAGGTCCTCGTAGCCCCACGAAGCGAGGTCCTTGGCGTAGTCGAGGATCTGTCCGATAACTTCGCGCCGCGCCTGGGGATTGCGCCACAGCTTGAACTCGGCGAGTGTCAACCGACCCAAATGATTGACGTACAGCGCATCCAGAAAGCCGGCGGGCGTGGGCAACTCGCGGCACACCGGGACGGCTTCGCCGTAAGTGGCGTCGATGGCGGAAATGGGAAGTGCCCGTGGGAAACGGAACAGCAGGTCCTGGAGGGTGTCCTCGCTGACTCCGCCCTGGGAGACGCCCGCGTACAGCGGAACGCGCTCCAGCACTTCCTCGACGATGCCAATGCCGGTATCGAACCGGATCAGATTGCTGTATATGCTTGGGCCATCGGTTCACCTCGTCCGGCACCCCCTGTAATCGGGTGATCCGAAAACGGGGGCCCGTGCGGTTGTACGGAGTGTCTGGACCGGACTGGGCCGATCCCAGCAAGGGCAGCGTTATCGACCGGCGCGGGCTGTGTATCATATGCCGGGGACGCCATGGAGTGCTATGCGCCGGGCGCGTCGTCGTGGCGCTACAGAACCTCGTAGTCGCGCAGGCCCTCGTTCCAGACACGGCGCACGATCTCGGCGGGAATATCCCGCACCTCCCGCTGCAGCGGAAAGCCCATGTCGGGAGCGCCGGAGAAGGTCAGCTTCACCAGGTCGGTCTCATCGGTGGTGAACTCCACGCGCAGGCCCACGTCGGCCCGCAGCTCCTCGATCAGGTTGACCAGCTTGTCCAGGGCGTCGGCCAGGGCCAGCTCGGTTACGATGGGTTTCCGTCGCTCCGGCATCAGATCCTCCCCGGCGGAAGGCCTGTGGTGAAGTCGCCCGTCCTGAGCATGTGCGACAACCGGCCCGCCGGGGCAATTGTCGCACGGCGGGACGCCCGTTCCAACGTCGGGGATGACACCGCGGTCGTCGCCGAAGCAGTCGCTCAGGCGGGCGGCAGCGGGACGGGCTGACCGGGCCGGAGTCCGGAGCGCCCGGCGGCGGGACACGGTCGTCAACCTGTTGGTAATGCGTGATGAAGTGCCCCACGTCGAGCTGATTGGGGAGCGCTACGCGGAGCCATGACGGTCGAAGAGGCTGGCGATATTCACCGCGCGCGTTTGGGAATTCCTGGCGAAGTCAGGATGCTCACTGGGGGTCCCTGGTGGTGCCACGCTGTCGGGCGCTACGGGGCAATGGGGCGCCTGCGAGTCTTGCAGCAGGTCCTGGGCCGCGCCTATGCCGGCGGCACGCCAGGCTTCCGGCAACATCAGGCGTTCCCGTTCCCGTTGGGGCAACGATGCGCCCGCGTCTCAGTAGTCGAGATGGGCCCGTTACGATGCCGGAGCGCCACGACCGCGATGTTGGTGTTGACCAAGCCGGGGACGTATTCCGCCTGGCAGAAATTGTGGTTGGAGCACTGATCGTGGTCGGAGCGCTGAATGACGCTACCCCGTGCAGATTGGGCTGATTGTTTACTCAGAATCACCCTTGACGCCGAGCACACCCCCAAGCTCCGGGAGGGCAGTTGCGGTGTCGGATCAAGAGGAAGTTGACGTCAGTGGGAAGGATTGGTGAGAATATCATCAGATTTGGGAAGGAAGACGGAGCGCGGAGTAAGCCAATGACCACTGCGGGCATTCCGGAACTGCGGAAAGCGCACACCCGGACCCGGGCGCAATTGGCCAGGGCGGCCGTACGGTACGGCAAACGGGCACTGGCGCGTCGTGGGTCCGGCGAGGACGGTCCGCCTTCGGACCAGGAGGTAGCGCGGCTGCGGGAGCTGTTGGCTGCCGCCGAGGCGATGACGGCGGCGGCTCGGGAACACCGGGCCACCGCCAACTGGCAACCCCAGCAACAGCCCTGGGCCGGTGTCGCCGGAGCCAACCCCGATCCACTGTCGGGGTTGTGGTGGGCGGCGTTCCGGCTGGACACGGCCCAGGCCGCTGGGGATCCGGCGGCGACCATTGAGGCTGGGAAGGCATTGCAGGAGGCGGCGATCGCCTCCTGCGAACGTGGACCGTACCGGCGGCGTCCGGGTCGGCAAGGCGGCTGACGATGCCGGCAACCCGGCCTTGGATTCCGGCTGATTGCCGGGTCGGCGACGAACCGGTTAGGTGTAATGACGCTACCGGGTAGATTGAGGGTGCATCCATACTCAGCGACGCTCTGCGCCAGGGATAACCGAGGGCGTCGAGTCGGCAGTTGAGGACTGGGAAAATGTCTACCGAGGACAGTGCGGCGAGATGCGGCGTGCGGCGTCGCTAGCGCCACGCTGGCCGGTTGCCATTCGTCCATGTCAGGCCCGTCACCGATCCCCTCCGCTCTCACCAGTAGTCATGGGTCGATCCGACCGGTTAAGGGCGACTCAGGGCGCGGTTGGCGCAGAGCCTGGTCGCGGTCTACGGGGCCGCCAGGTTACTCGCCAGGTTGCGGGTCAGGTTGTAGATGAACCAGCCGTCGCCGTTGCGGAAAACCACCAGTCGGTTGGGCTGGGCGCGCGGCCGGGCGCCGATGCCGTCGTGGTACGGCTCCCAGTGCGCCACCGAGCCGTGGGCCAACCGGATACTGAGGCCCGGTCCACGGAAATGCAGGTGTTCGCTGGCCACCGCCAATTGGCCCCGCGCCACGGATTCCCAGCCCTGGTCCGGTGCCGGGCGGTCCACGAACGACTGGGGCCGGTAATAGGGGAGATCCCGGTCCGGCGCCGCCACGCCGGTGATGGTTGGCGACGGCTCCGGAGGCAGCTGGCCCAGGCAGCACTCCACGTCGTCAAAGAGCCACACCAGCTGCTCCGACCTGCGCAGCAGTGCGGACGCTGGCGCGCCTTGCGGGAAATTCATGCGCTGGGGCACCAGACCGGCCGCCGCTTCGACAATGGCAGCGCCCTGAACGAACTGGCGCAGCATCCCGTGATGGTCCAGTTCGCCGTCGTCCAGGTCGAAATGGCGGGCGTAGTGCAGCAGCGCGGCCTCCCGGTCCAGGTCGATGCCCACATCGCCCAGTTGACGCGCCACCGCCGTCTCCCAGGCCCGCAGCAGCAACTCGCGGCCCTCCTCACGGGAAAGGCCGGAGCGTTGCAGAAGGTTCGACACCCGCTCGAGCCGTCGCGACCGCTGGCGCGTCGCCAGGGCAGCGCGCGCCGCCGCGGCCAGAAGCGACGCCCCGCGGTCGCCAGGGGTCTGGGACGCCGGGTGATGGCGGTCTCGGAACTCTCGCAACCGGGTCGTTTCCGACCGGGTCAGCACGTCATCCGCCATTCGGTTCATGTCGGACAGATGCCAGCCGGCGGCCAGCACGGCGTGGAGGTAGTCGGCTGGCACGTAGCACTGCTGAGCCAGTCCATCCAGAATGCGCAGCATTCGCCGCTGGGTGAAATCGGGCCGGCCGGAGGCCGCCGCCACCAGGTCAACCATCCGCGCCAAACCCTGACGGTAAGTGGCGGCGCACCGGCGATGACTGCTGCGGAACCAACCGGCGCGGTGTCCACAATATCGGCAATGGCCCATCGCGGTCTCCCAGGTGAAGCGGTCTCCCGGGTGCAACTGAGGCCAATGATAGGGCATTGCGGAGGCAGAGACCCGTGGTTGACAGTTATTGCCGGATGGGATAGTATGTATTGTGAATGCTGGGGTGGCCGGGACACTCCACCCGTTACGAACCGAGGGGCGCCAAGCCCGTCAGCACCGGAGGTGGGAAGTGGTTTCGCTGATCACGCTGAACCATAGATGGCAGGGTGACATGGTCGGCCCGGTGGGCGACGCTGCCGCGGCCTGATTCGTTTCCCGCAATCAGGGCCGCCCTGAGAACAGGCAGAGTTGCCGACCGGGCCATCAACCGGCATTCGGGTCTCCCGCCGGGGAATGGCCGAGCCGATGCCGAACATGAGCCAGGCGCCGATGTACAGTGGGCGCCTGGCTCTTTTTATGAGTGATCTTGCGGGCATTCGATGGCAGCTGCCACCGGCATCGTGGCCGCCGGTGAGACTGACCGCCGGAGTTGAAACCTGACCACTGTAGGGGGCCGGCCTGATGGGACGATCGGCTCAGACCCAGGGCCTACGCTTGGATGTGGCCTTGGCGGACTCCGGAGTGGGCAAGCTGCGCTGTTCCAGGAGCATGAGGGTGAGGCGGCGGAACTCCTCCCGGTCGTGGCCGGTGATGACGGCCTGCTCGTGGGCCTCGGAGATGGCCACCGGATAGCCCAGACCCAGTTCGCACTGTTTGACCAGCATGGCGTGGCTGAGGGCGAGCAGCTCGGGATCGTCGGCCAGCCAGTCGGGGACCTCGATCCGGGCGATCTCGGCGCCGCCGTTGAGATAATAGAAGTGGCTCCACTCCTGGCCGGTGGCCAATCCCAGGGCGAAGCGCGCCGCCAGGTGGCTGGACCGGTACAGGGGCGAGCGGTGGCCCGGTTCCAGCACCAGCTCGAACAGCTCGCGGTCGTCGAAGCCCGCCGTGCCGTCGCAGGACGCCAGGTCGGAGTGGCGGGCGGTGCAGAGACGGTTGCAGTCGCCGTCGCCCTGCTCGCAGAGCATGAGGCGCGCGGCGCCGGCGACCTCGGTGGTGCGGGGTCGTGAGGTGTAGGCGGCCACGGCCACCGGACGCCGGTCGGTGGACGCCGCCCGCAGGCGGGTCAGGGCGGGCTGGAGGCGTTCTGCGATGAGTACGTCGGCGACGTAGCGGGGATAGTTGCCCCGCTGCAGGTCCCAGAAGGCCAGGGTGCCGTCCAGCAGGGCCAGGACCGGCCTGTCATCGGGCAGGTTCTCCACGGCGTCGGCCAGGCGCTCCACCTCCCGCACCGTGCGCAGCGCGCCGAGCAGGGGGCCGGAGATCAGGGTCTCGCCGCGTGCGCCGTCGGGGGCACGGAGGTGTAAATCCTCGTCCGCCACGGCCAGGGTGGGTTCGTTGAACAGTTGGCAGCCGTAGCTGGCGCCGTAGGTGATGGCGCAGCCGCCCAGGTTGATGAGGTGGCAGCGCGGCCGTTCTTCATGGTGACGGCCTCGATATCCTTGGAGGCGGTCTTGGCCTGGCACTTGACGCAGTAAATCTCGACGGGTTCGGACGGCGTGGTCATGGGTGAAAGCTCCGGCACGGAATGACATAATTCTAACCCATGGCGCCGCGGCATCGGCGACCACGTTTTCAGGCGGCGTCCTCTGCGGCATGGTTGCGGAGGCGCGAGCGAGGATATCGGGGAGTGTCACCATGGCTCAGGTATGCGTGGAGATTGAGGGCAGCGTTGACGAGGTGATCGGTGTCCTGGTGCAGCTCGGGAGCGCGGGACGCCACGCCACCGCGCGGGATGCCGGCCGGTCAGTCGAGACACCGGCGGGCGGCGGTAAGCAGGCGACGCCGGTCACCGGAGCGCGCACCGCGGCGGGATCCCACGAAGCCGCCCTCGGGGAATGGACGGAGACCCTCGCCGATGACTTCCTGGCCGGGCTGGAACCGGCGACCCGGCGGATGACGCTCCACGTGTGGCGGGCTGGCGCGGCGGGCATCCACCGGAGCGCCCTGTGCCAGCGTGCGGAGTTGACGCCGACGGAGCCGCGCTCGTTGCTGATGCGGATGAGCAACGCGCTGCGGCGGTTCCAGCGGGAGCGGGGGATGACGCTGTCCCGGCCGGTGGCGGCCAACAGTCCGCTGCAGAGCTACTGCGTCGACCCCGACTTCGCCGCGGCGGCGACGTCCGATATGTTCGGCGAGAGGACGGCGGACCGGCTGGCCGACGGCGCGGAGCATCCTTGATGGCTTCCCGTCGTGGGGCGCTTGGGAGAGCCAACTGTGCAACGGTTGTGGACCACGCTGGCGATGATGGCCGGTCTGTGGATCGCGTTGGCCTGCGGGGTGGGCGCCGACGACCGGATGGTGCGTCGCTACGTCGGATGCCTGGCGGACGCCAACACCGTTTTGCATCGGCTGAGCGTGTCCAGCGCCGTCGGAACCGTGCCGCTGAGCGCCGAGGTGGTGGAGGAGCGGGTGCGGGATCAACTGGAGCGGGGGGAACTCACCATGGCGGAGATCAGGGCCGACTACGCCCGCTACTGCGAATCGGTGTGGGCGAGAGCTACGGGAATGGCGTGGGCATAAGGCGCTCGGGCTGGGGCGCAGTCCGGTATCAAAAGCCGCCAGGACCAAATTGCAGCGCCTTTATCCCTTCCATGCCAAGTTTGATTGAGCGCCAGCCATACAACGACGGCTTTAGTGAGGCAATGCGGCCATCGCCAGGTGAGAGTCCCGGACGGTCTCGTCGTCAGCGCTATTGGCGGGGCACGCACTTCCTCAGTCCCGTCTGACGGTCCCGTGCCATTGGGGGCAGTTGTTGCACTAAACTGGCAATGCGTGCCACCATATCCCTGCGGCAGTCCGGCTACATTGCTACCGAGGGACCCTGGATTTTGAGTTTTCCGGCGCCTGGGTGATGGAGAGACGAGTGATGGAGTTCTCCGAGCTTGAAGTCCTGTCCTTTCTGATTGCCGCCGGTCAGGTGTTCATCATGGTGCCCGGTCTGGCCCTCTTCTACGGCGGGCTGGTGCGCCATAAAAATGTCATTGGGACGATGATGCACTCCATCACTGCGATCAGCGTGGTGAGCGTGCTGTGGGTGCTGTGGGGCTACAGCCTGGCATTCGGCAACAGCGTGGGCGGGCTGGGATTCGTAGGAGACCTTTCCAAGTTCGGGATGGTTGGGGTGCCCCTCGACGAGCAGTCATTCATGGTTTTCCAGGGAATGTTCGCCATCATCACCGTTGCCCTCATTTCGGGGGGATTCGCCGAGCGTTTCAAGTTTCCCACCTACGTCGTCTTCGCTGGAGTGTGGGTAACCGTTGTTTACGCCCCGCTGGCCCACTGGGTCTGGGGTGGCGGCTGGTTGGGCAATCTGGGCAGCGTATTGGGGATGAGCGAAGCGGGGTTCGCCCTGGACTTCGCCGGAGGAACCGTCGTACACATCGCATCGGGCTCAGCGGCGTTGGCGGCCGCATTCATAGTGGGTCAGCGCATCGGTTTCGGATCGGTAACCGTGACGCCCCACAACGTGCCGTTGGTGATGCTGGGGGCGGGCCTGCTGTGGTTCGGGTGGTTCGGATTCAACGCGGGCAGCAGCTTCAATCTTTCCACTGAGACCGCGGTCAATGCCTTCGTGGTCACCAACACATCGGCAGCCGCCGGGATGGGATCCTGGTCGGTCGTCTCGTGGATGCTCACCAAGCGACAGTCCGGCAGCGGGGCGGCGGCCGGCGCGGTGGCCGGCCTGGTGGGCATCACTCCGGCGGCGGGATTCGTCGGCGTAATGCCGGCGCTGATCATCGGGGGCGTGTCCGGCGCACTCTGTTTCGCGGCCGTTGAACTGGTTCACAAGCTGCGCGTTGACGACTCCCTGGACGTGTTCGGGATCCACGGTGTTGGCGGGATGTGGGGCGCCGTTGCCACGGGCATCTTCGTGGGCATAGGCTTCGGCGCGCTGGAAGCCGATGTATCGCGGCTGGAACAGATTTTTTACCAGGTGGTCGGCATTCTGGCCGCGTTTGCCTGGTCGTTCGTCATGACCGGCGTAATCCTGCTGGTGTTGCAGCACACCATGGGTCTCCGGCTCAGTGAACCGGATGAGGAGAGGGGCGTAGACCTGTCGCAGCACGGAGAAGCGTGAATCGCGCAACCGCTCGCTCCCATAAC
This sequence comes from Dehalococcoidia bacterium, assembly GCA_965220105.1. Classification (GTDB taxonomy): domain Bacteria; phylum Chloroflexota; class Dehalococcoidia; order Lucifugimonadales; family UBA3495; genus Bin87. Next base: position 3,831,614 of record OZ244811.1, read on the forward strand.
GCTGCATCGAGTAGGTTTCTGGCCAGCCAGCGTTGATGCATGGCCGCGCCCGGCCACCTGGCGCGGCCATCCGTTCCCGTCGGGCCAGCGTAATTACCAGTGACGACGCCGGGCGGCAAACGGCGCCGATCACCCCCTTACCCCCTCGCCGGTAGATCCGGCGGGGGCTTTTTCGCCCACAAATTGACGCGCCCCGCGCCGGAAGGCGCTGTTCCCCCCGGCAGGCCGGATACGGTGACCGAATCCGGCCCCTTTCCCGGGGCGAGGGGTATCAATAGCGGCCCGTGTAGATGGCATCCTGGTGGGGACGATCGGATTGCGATTTCCGTCGCGGCGACGGTGCGGTTGCGAGGCCTGGCGACGAATGGCAGGCAACCTGGCAGCGATTTCCGCAATCCGGCCCGTGAAAATCAGGACGGTGGAAATCGCAATCCGGCCGGCGGCGAGAATCCTCGCACAGAGCAGTTTACGTAATGACTTTTGTGCGAGTCAGACCCAGTATCAAAACCAACCGCTACGCCGCATCATCAGCCGCCCCGGCGGCCGCCGGCCCCAACCGGATCCGGCGGTTGAACCAGTCGACCTCGGCGGTTATCCGCTTCCTGACCCTGGGGGACAGTTCGTTGATCCCTGCGGTGGCGTCAATAGCGGCCCAGTCAGTCATCCGGGACAGTCTGTTGGCCAGCTCGATCAGGGGATCCGGCGACCTGGTTGCCTCCGTCAGTATCACCAGGCCGGTGAGCGCATGGGACAGGTTGTAGACGCTCGGGTCGCTTTGGCTCCGGTGCACCACCAGGCTCGCATCCTCGGTCGCATAGCATCTGACGTCCCGCCACTCAACGCCGCCTCCGTCATCTTGCGGCGCGTCCGCGTTCGGCTCGACCGGGACGGCAAATGCCAGGCGGCAGGTCCGCATCGGTCGTTTGCCCATCGGTTCGCCTCCTCCGGATCGCCTCTGGTCGGCAGCTTTCGAATGGTGGATGTTCCGCTGCCGTTTACAGTTCCGATTGTAAATCGGTTTCCGTCTCTGCGGCGCTCTGACCGAAGTGTATGTTGGAGTAAAAAGCTCAGCAGAACAAGATGCTGCGGGTTACAATGGGTCCCACCCCTCTCAGGAGCAATCCCCGATGGCCACCACCCCTTCCGGAGCCGAGCGGTGGGAAAGCGGGCCATGTGGGCGCCTCGGGCGTCGGCGTCCAGTTGTCGACGTACAGGGATAATGCCCGCCCAGGTGTTCAGCAACAATGCCACCTGTCTAGCCTGGGATCGTATCGGGTGTCGATGCCGCCCCAGCGGCGCGTTTGCCCGACGCCTTCGAAACCGGGAGGTTGTTCTTTGTTCGTGCTCCTGTTATGTGTACACTGCGTGCCTATCGACAGCCAATGTCCAATTCCGCATCCGACGGTTCAAGCCACAACGCCACTCCTCCCTGATTCGCGGTATCGATGCCCCTGAGAAACCGGATCCATTACGCCTGGATCATCGTGGCGATGGCCGCTGCGATGGGGTGCATTACCTCTTCGGTGCGATTCGCAGCGGCTGCGCTGGTGCCGCATCTCAGTGATCCGGCGGGCTTCGGCTGGAGCTACGGCGCCATCAGTCTCGCGTTCAGCCTCCAGTGGATAGTCCTGGGACTGGTGAGCCCCTACGTGGGTGGACTCGGGGACCGTTACGGCGCCCGCTGGCTGCTGCTGTTTGGAGCCATTCTATTCATCGCCGGCATGTTGCTGACTGGCATCATGAGCAGCCTGTGGCAATTCTATCTGTTCTTTGGAGTGTTCCTCGGCGTCGCCACCACCATTTTCACCGTGATCCCGGTAACTAGTGTCACCCTGTGGTTCAGGAGACATCTGGGAGCCGCCATGGGGGTCGTTTGGTCCTTCCAGGGGGTCGGGGTAATTGCGTTCCTGTTCCTGATTGGTGCGGCCTTCAACCAGCTGGGAATAAAATGGATCTTCTGGCTCCCAGGCATCGCCGGCGGAGCGCTGCTGCTCCTGTTGGTCAGGTTCTTCTACAACGGACCCGCCGACATAGGTTTGCGTCCTTTGGGCGATCTTGGAGACGAGCCGGTTCAACAACCGAGAAGGGACGAGACCGCGAAGGTAAGGGCCAGGGTGTTCCTCCAGCAGGCCCAGCGCACCGTCACCTTCTGGAACCTCATCGGGATCCACTACTGGGGTTGCATGGGCCACAACATCATCAACGTCCTGGTGGTGGCCATCGCCGCCGACCGCGGCCTCCCCCTGGGCGCGGCCGCCGGGGTGCTGGCGGCCCAGCAGAGCGTTGGAGTCATCGCCCGGGGCGTCGTGCCCATCGTGGCGGAGCACGTGGGTTGCAGAACGGTCTGGATCGTGGGTATGTCCCTCCAGGTCTTTCCGCTGCTGATCATTCTCTTTGCCCACGACGCCTGGGCTTATTACCTGTTCGCAGTTCTCTTCGGCATCGGTCAGAGTACCGAAGTGCCCACGTTCCCAATCGCCAATCGTCAGTATTACGGAAACGTCCCCCAGGGCAGCCTTTACGGATGGCAAAGCCTGGGCAGCGGGCTCGGAATGGGATTGGCGCCGGTGTGCGCCGGGTTCCTGTGGGACATCACCGGAACCTACGTGGCGCCGTTGCTCATGTCCCTTGGGTTCAGCACGATGGCCCTCGTCCAAGCCTGGCTGCTGCCGTCGCCCCGCGTCAGACAGATCCCCGACTGGGAGCGCCACTTGCCCGCCAACCTCAGAGCCGCTGGTTAGCGCAAGCCGCTACCCGCAGGCAACCGCATTCTCGGGGATCAAGCGGTGGACCGCTGACATTTCTTGAGCGGTTCCAAAGTGAAAATCGACACATTACCGGTCAGCTAAGCAACATCGCCGCCGCGATTGCCACCATGCGGCCTGCCCACCCCCGAATCGGCCAAGTCCATCTCGAAGCGCCGGCCCTGGTTGTAAGGCAGAACCGTACCTGGTCAGGCTAACGATGGTCGGCAGTGTTCCGCCTTGCCTGCTCCCGCGGATCCGGCTGCAGTGCAACCGATCCTGCGGCTCAGACGAAAGGCTGCGGGCCGGCGGCAGGCCCATAGGGGCCGGGACCATGGAGGCGATGCATCACCGCGCGGGCGAGCGGGATGCTGATGTTGTGCTCCCGTCGGCTCCCGTCATCATCGTCGCCGGTGGCTATGGTCACGAAGTTTCGGTCGCGGCGCACCCGGGCGTCGTACCCGATTTCAGCCAGGTATTCCGCCATGAGGTCGGCCATCACGGTGGCCAGAAGCTCGGCGTCGCCGGATCCAATGGCGATGCGGTAGATGGGGGACTGCCCGAACCGGTGCGCCATCCAGTCGGCCATCTTCTCGATGCCGGCGGCGTTGAAGGGGTCTGTCCACTGGAAATCAGACTTCATGATCAGGATCCGTTGCTGAACCGGGGACATCGCGCCCCCGAACCGCGCCATCCGCCCGGGTTCCGGATCATCCCCAATGACCGGCGCAGCGTCCGCATCACGTCGCGTCCCCGCCGTGCCTACCCGCACAACCGGGCGTAGGACTCTGCTATCTCCGCCATCGTCAGTTCTCCTCGCTGCAGTTGCGCCCGAACCCGCGCTTCCGCAACCACCACACTCAACGTAATGGCGCCGGTCTCCCCTGACGCCATCCGCCGGTGCAGCGCGCTGTTGCTGTCCGCCATGCACTCCGCGTATTCACGCACCAGCCGATCGCCGGAGGGCTCTCCAGAAGACTCGCATCTAGCCAGTCCGACCGCTAAACAAACCAAGGCCAGGATCGTCCCAACCGCTCGCCTCATCTCTCCTGTATCTCGTTGTTTATGTGAACTGACCAAGGTCGGGCCCGTCCGGCAGGGCCATGCGCCGTTGATACCGGCAGCCGAGGCATTGTACAGCGTGTACACAGCCCATCTCATCGACCCTGGACGCTGCGATGACCCCCAGCCCGGCCTCCTCGCGTCGACGCCGAAGGAAAGTTCCGGCCAAAAGCTTCGGGCGGAATTGCTCACCCGTCTGCGCTGCACTGTCCCCAGGTCGGAATGAGCTGCCACATCCGCTTCGTGCTGGAACTGCACGATCCCGACGACGTCCAGCTGAACAACCACAACCCGCCCCGTGTGTGCAATGCAAAGGCCCAGCAGGAGGCCTACGATCAGGCCTGCCGCCAGAAGTTGCGGGCCCTGCTCCTGGTGGTCAAGGCCCAAGCTGGAGGCGGTCGCCGCGGGCATCTCCACCCTGGAGACTGGGTTCCTGGCCAACATCGTCCTGCCCGACAACAACACCGCCGGCGACTGGATGCTTCCCCAGATCGAACAGGCCTACCGCACCTGTTGCCCGCTGCGGGACGGATCGGGAACCGTCCCTTCGGTCCCATTCCCCTCCCGCCGGCCTGAGTGGTTCACACGTAGTAGTTCAACATCTTTGAATTGATGGATACAGGGACTTCAATTTGATGCGGGCGTCCGCGGTGGTGAAGCGCCAATGCACCCGTATTGCGTCCTGGTTGCGCTGCTGCTGCCACGCTGCCACCTCCCGCCGCAGGACGCTTTGGTCCGGTATGCGCCGGTCCAGGCATTGGCGGACCATCACCCCGATTTCGATCTCGGCCATGTTCAGCCAACTGCCATGCTTGGGCGTGTAGTGAATCTCCAGACGTTCGGCGATGCGCCGCGCTTCCGCCGGCTCGAACGCCTCGTACAGCGAGGCTGGATGATGGGTGTTCAAATTGTCCATCACCAGCACGATCCGGTCTTTGTCCGGGTAGTCCTCGTCCATCAGTTGCTTGACCACCCGCGCCCAATCTACTTTGGTACGCCGGTCCGTAACTTCCACCCGGCGCCACCCCTCCAGCGGCGCGAACAACATGAACAGGTTGCTCACCCCGTTGCGCTGGTATTCGTAATCGTAGGTCTGGGCCGCCCCAGGCCGCGACGGGCGGGGCTGACGGGTCTCGCTTACCTGCTGCTTGCTGGTCTCGTCCAGGCACACCAGCACTTCGTTGTCTCCATAGGAGCGATGATAGACCTCCAGCACGTCTTCCATAGCGCACACGAACTCGGCGCTGGCCTGGGGCGGGATGCACCAGCATTCTTTCAGCCAAGGCTTGAGTTCGTTTTTTTGAGCGTCTGGCGCACCGTTTCAGGGCTGATGCTCTCCACTATCTCCCGTTCTACCAACCGCTCTGCCAACAACTTCAGCGTCCAACCAGCCCGGCCCTCGGGCGGTTCTCCGCAGGCCAGGGCAATCAGATGGGCTTCCCCCTGACCGTCCAACCGCTTCTGCCTCCGGTTCAGTTGCTCCTTGCGCCCCAAGGCCCGCTCCAGACCCTCTGCCACGCAGCGGCGGCGCACCCGTTCCACCGTCGCCCGGCCAACTTGGAGGGACCGGGCGATATCCCCGTCCTTCATCACCCCGTCCCCTTGCCCCTCATCACTCAACAGCAGGATGCGGGCGTGGGTCTGCCGGTAGGCCGCCGCCCGCCCTCTCGTTACCATTGCCTTCAATTCCTGCCGCTCCTCCACGCTCAGTTTGACCCTGTACTTCTTCTCCATCACTCACTCCCCGCACCTTATTCTTTAGCTCCTTTAATTCACCTCATTATCCGTCAGTTCAAAGCTGTTAGGCTAGTAGTTGGAACGGGAATGTACCTGTCGGGCTATGGCAGCGGCTGGCTGGTTGGGGCCCGTGGGCAGGCTGGGCGATCTTACCGCAGGTTGTTCGCCACGGTAGCCAGTCGCTTCAGGACGACGACCCTATTGCAGTTTTCTGCTTGGTCCTGGTCATAGACTCGGAGGTCTGCCAATCGCCGTATGCTGCCAATTGCTTTCGTAGCACGTGGGTGCATCGTAACCACACAGGACAACATGTCCTCATGGGCTGGACTTCGTGAACACACAGCCGGATCATGAATGGGTTCATAGGGGTCGTGTTGCAGGTCCTCGCGCATTACCGCCTGGACTTGCCTTCAGGAACGGGAGTTGTACAACGTGAAGGGAGCGGTGTCCTCCGGCGCCGTGCCACGGTAGAACTGTCGCAGATAGGGCTCCACCAGCCCGGCCAGCTCTCGCCGTTCCACTTCTCGGTCCGACAGGGGCCGATCCAGGGCGGCCTTGATTTCCCTGAACAGGGCATCCTTGTCCACCTTGGTCAGGTGTCGTTCCCGGAGCACGACTTCGCCGTCCACCAGCACGGTGTCGACGTCAATGCCCCGTCCCCGGTGCACTAGAGCGTCCACCACCGACACCCGCGGGTCCAGATACGGTTCTTCGATGTTCCGCAGGTCCACGAGCACCATGTCCGCCCGTTTCCCCGGTTCCAGGGCGCCGATCCGGTCTCCGAACCAGCTGGCGTAGGCGCCGTTGACTGTAGCCATCTCCAGGACCTGGGTAGGACGTGGGAGGCTCCACATCGATCCCCGGCACACGGTGGAGCTTCAGCACCAGTCGCATCTCCTGGAACAGGTCCTTGTCGTCGTTCAGGCCAGCCTCGTCGCTGCCGATAGCCACCTTGATTCCCGCCGCCAGGATCCGGCCCAGGGGCGCTATCCCGCTCTGGAGCCGCAGGTTGGAGCTGGCGTTGTGGCAGATGTTGGCGCCGGTGGCGGCCATCAACCGCAGGTCCTCCTCCGTGGCCCACACGCTGTGGCCGCAGGTCACTTCGGGACCCAGGAAACCGAGGTCGTAAAGGTGCTGCAGAGGAGTCTTGCCGTAGGCTGTGTGGCCGTAAAGCTTCTGGTACACCGTTTCCTGCAGGTGGATGTGTATGCCGGTCCGGTAGCGTCCCGCCAGTTCCTTCAGCGCGGTGAGCAACTGGTCGGAGCAGCGGTGGACGTTGCTGGGGGCCATGGTGACCTGCACCCGTTCGTACTGGTTGTTGCCGTATTTCCGGCAGATCTCTTCCAGGACGGGCATCACCTCGTCCACGGGCCAGTAGCTGGGTGCCATGAAGGACCGGTACCGTTCTGCCAAGTCCGGGGGCATTTGCGCGGCAAAGTCAGCCTCTCCGCCGCCGGAACCCGCGACCATCGAGTTCTGATCCACCACGGAGGGGGCGTATGAGACGCGCATTCCGGAAGCCTGGTAGGCGCTCACGACCCGGTCGGCGATCTCCAGGCTTACCGGTCCGTACCCGCGCCTGGGCGAGTGTATCGCCTGCACCATCGTGGTCCCGGTCTCGATCATCTGGACCGCACCGTAAAGTTGGTCCAGGTAGGGGTCGATCGCCCGGACCCCGATGCGGGCGAGGCTCCACAATTCCAGGGGCAGGTCGGGTGCACCCATCTGGAATGGAGTGAGGCCGACGTGGAAGTGGTCGTTGACCAGCCCCGGCATGACGATGTGATTGCCGGAACCGATGACCTCGGCGTCGGGATGCTGACGACTGAGCTCCCGGTAGTCGCCCACCGCTTCGATTTGCCCGTCCCGCTGGAGCACCGCCCCGTCGGAGACCACCTCTGCCGAATCGGGGCCGGTGACCTTGCAGACGACGTGCTTTCCCCGTACCAGAGATAGTGTCATTGCCGCCTCCTGAGCGGATGTCCCGCTTCGTTCTGCCCGAAGTTGGAGTATCCCAGACCGCATTTTACACACTCTTGATTGGTTCAGAGAGAGGGACATTTGGTGATTGTCCAGTTTCTCGTCCCCTCCTCCATGGAATATGTAATCGGCGGGGATAAAGTGGACCACGTGGGAGGCTCGATCACTGACCGTCAACACCGCATCGGTACGTTTTCCCGCCGCCATTGACAACCTGAGTCACCACCGGCGGTATCAGGTACTTGTCGGACTATCATGGAGGATGGTACAACCACTGGAGGCAGGTCACCCCCTGATACTTCCCTTGTTACCAAGGTGAAGGGACTTTCGAAACACCTTCCAAGCCGGGTTCACCAGACTAGACCTATCTTTTCAAAAATCATTAACGGAGAGGTGCTGCTATGGCGGAAAGTTCGCAAAGCATCGTACAAGAAGCTATTGACGTTGCCATCGGCGAACGCGGGGAAATCGGAGTTCAGGTCGCAGCTTACCTGGACAGCGAATTGGTGATCGACCGGTGGGGCGGCCTGGCTGACGAGACCACCGGCCAGGAGGTCGATGGAGACACCCTGTTCCCGGTGTTTTCCAATATCAAAGCAATGACGGCGACAGCGCTCCACATTCAGGCGGAGCGCGGGCTGGTGGACTACTACCAACCCGTGGCTAAATACTGGCCCGAATTCGGAAAGTACGGCAAGGACAAAGGCACGGTGTTCGATGCGTTGACCCACCGTATTGGAGTTCCCCTGATGCCCGTGGGAGTTACTCCGGAATTGATGTGCGACTGGGACTGGATGGTTGGGCAGATCGCGGAGATGCACCCTCTCTTCGAGCCTGGAACCCGAAGCGGCTACATGGCCTACACCTTTGGCTGGGTAATAGGTGAGGTCGTGCGTCGTACGGATCCAATGCACCGGCCCTTCGGTCAGTTCATCCAGGAAGAAATCTGCCAACCCCTGGGCATCACCGACCTTTGGGCCGGAATTCCACCCGAGGTTGAACCCCGGGTGGCTAAACTTGCCAATCTACCAGAGGTCCCTCCCGGCGCTCCGGGAATACCTCCGGACTCGCTACGGTTCCGGGCCTCTCCGCCAGTGGTGGGGACTACCCAAGAGGTGTTTGGCCGCTCAGATGTGCGCCAAGCCTGTATCCCCGGCGCCCAGGGGATCATGAATGCGCGAAGCCAGGCCCGGTTCTACGCCATGCTGGCCAACGGCGGTGAACTGGACGGTGTGCGCCTTCTTTCTGAGGACCGAGTGCGTACCTTCCACATACCCCGACCCCCCAGCGATTACGATCCGGTGCATGGTAGACCCCATCATGGGACCATCGGTGGCTTCCACTTTGCAGGTAGTCCCGGCATGGGCGCCATGGGCAGCAACCCTCTGGCTTTCGGCCATAACGGGGCCGGCGGTTGTCTGGGCTGGGTGGACCCTCAGCATCGACTGGCGGTTGCTATCCAGCATAACCGCATGGTCCCCCACGGCCCTCCCGAGGAAAGCCCGCTGACACCCATTGGTGGAGCAGTGCGAAAGGCTCTGGGGATACCCGAGTAGCTTCTCCATTTGCTCCGGAGCATTCGCTTGCTTGTAGGGGAAACAACTCATTGGATACCGCTCTCTTGAACGCCATCCCTTTGTCGAAGGCCAGGGGAATGGCTCGTCCGATGCCCCGTCCGGCGCCTGTAATCAACGCCACTTTACCTGTGAGCAACATCCGTTGTTTCTTACCCGCCCTGGTATGCTCGTCCGATAGAGGCTCGCGACCCGCCGAATTCGCATCGCCGAAGAGAACCGCCTTCGGAGCTAAATTCGCAGGTCTAATCGAGGTGTCAGCAGGTGGTCGGGCACCTGGGTCTCGCGCATGAACCTGACTAGGAACTGATGCATTTCCCGCGCAATGTCCCCGTGGGTTCCTATCACGTTCTGGAGCTGGCGCGGATCGGAGGTCAGATGGTAGAGCTCCGAGACACCCTCCTGGGGGCTGTAGAGTAGGCTCCACTCTCCGGAGGTGACGGTGGTGACGGGATAATCCGAGAGGGGACGGAGCAGGTTGTCCACGGAATGGACCGGATCACCCGGGTTCGCGAAGGGAATGCTGCTGATCACGTACTCCCTCCCCGAAATCGAACCGTCCCTCATCCCGGGCGCGAGAGACCTGCCTTGGACGAAATCGGGGATGTCCATCTCCATGAGGTCTAGCACGGTCGGCATGACATCTATCGCGGAGCTCAGGCCCTGGTACACTCCCACGGGCAGTCCGGGCACGCGGATCAAAAGCGGGATGTGGATGAGCTCCTCGAAAAGGGGAGAATGGGCCCAGGTCGATCCCGGCTCTCCGTATGGCCGGAGGGTCCCGTCCGGGAACTTGCCAGAGTTCATCTTGCCAAAAAGGCCGCCGTGCTCCCCAAAGTAAAAGCCGTGATCCGTGGTGAAAATCACCGCAGTCCGGTCGGTCAGGCCCATGTTCTCGACCGACTTCAACAGGAATCCCAGCCACGTGTCGACCATGGTGATCTCGCCGCAATACGTGGCGTGACCCTTCCGCAACGTGTCCTCCTCGTATCCGGGCACATCGTGCCAATTTCCGTACAACGGAAGCACCAACTCGCCGTTGTATTCGGGCCGGTAGAGTTCCGTGTAATAGGAAGGCGCGTCCCAGGGTTCGTGGGGATCCCAGGTGTCAACGTAGAGAAAAAAGTCCTCCTTGTAGTGTTGCTCCAACCACCGCATGGCCGTCATGAAGGTGCGCGGGGCGTTGTGGTCCGCTTCGTACCGCCATGCTGCCCGGACGTCCTGGGATTCGTGATGATAGCCGGGCTGCGGGATCATAGACCACAGGGTATCCTGCCCTCGGTTCATGAAGAAGGACTGAAACCCTCGGTCGTAGTTCATCCCATCCCTCAAATAGTAGGGGGTGTCCACCGATGCCGCCGTATGAAAGCCGCGGCCAGCCAGCAGATCCGCCAGAGTGGTCACTTCCGCCGGTAGAGGCTCCCACCCCATGAATGACATCGTCCAGCGGCCCGTTTGATGGTCCGCCCTGGTGGGCATGGTGGGAAATCCGGCCGAGTAGTGTTGTTCGAACCGGATCGATCTGGCGGCTAGCGTATCGAGGGAGGGCGTTCGAATGGTCGGATTGCCGTAAGCGCCGATGTGATCCCTGCGGAAGGTGTCCGTAACAATCCAGATGACGTTCATCGTGGACACTCCTTTGGTTCATTGGCGATATACATTCCACGAATTGCCGTATCTACCGTTTTGCAAAGCCTGTAGGCCGCCAATGTTACGACAACATGCTCAGCTTGCGCACTGCCTCAAATCAAATGTTACCGAAAAAGCGGGTGGCGTACCGGCCCTTCCTCGACTATTCGCTGAACAACGTCGGCGACCCCTTTCACAACAGCAACTACTGGTCCAAGCGCTTACCGTGGACGACCGCGAAAAAGCCGCCGGCGCCATCAGGGACGCCACCATCCTCTGAAGCCGGCCGAAGCCGATTTCTAGGAGCGTGTTGTCTATCGCAATCAGGCTGGTGCTGGAAATGTCCGAAAGGGGCACTTCACGTAGCCCGCGTTTCACGAAGTTGACGTAATGACCGCTGTGCGTACCAACGCGGGTATCAGTAAGGCGGAGGACGCCGGAAAGATGGATACCCAAATCGGGTTCTCCGATGCAATGCAGCGAGTCTTCCCAACGACGGTGGCCAGTTATCCAATTTCGTGGCTGGATCCATCAAGAGACCTTGTGTAACCGAAGTTCAGTGGCATTTGATTTGAGGCAATGCGCCGCCAATCTTGTAATCGTCGTTGCAGCGTCCTGAGCTGGGAAGCGCTGAACCGGTCGGGGTGCTGCTCCTCTAGCCACTCGATAATTGTCGTTGCCTTCAGCCCAGCTTCCGCCTGAATGACGGATTATTAACCGAACCACCTAAATTGCAACGCTTTCAACCAATAACCGCTTGCTGGACGGGCTGAACCCGACAATGATAATATCCAGCGAAGAAGATCCCAGCCCAGGCTGCTCTTGGTTGGACTGTCCAGCATATCGAAACCAAAACGAGCAAAGCTGGGCCCATTCAACCCAATGAATGGAGGCCTGTGTCGGTTCAGGTGTCACAGAAAAGGGGTAAGCCCGTGGCGGATTTGCAAGTAACTACTATGACCGGTACCAACTCGATGCTTGGAGAGGCGGCAATTGAAGAATTGCGGGGGAACCTGAGCGGAGAATTGGTCCTGCCATGGGATGACAGCTACCACGAATCGCGCAAGGTTTGGAATGCCAATATCGACAAGCATCCGGCTCTCATGGTGTATTGCGCCGGAGTCGCAGACGTTATCGATGCGGTCAACTTCGCCCGAGACAACAATTTGCTGCTGTCCGTCCGGGGCGGCGGTCACAACTTCCCTGGCACCTGCGTAGCCGATAACGGGATGGTCATTGACCTGTCCCGGATGAACAGTGTGCGCGTCGATCCGGTACGACGCACCGCCAGAGCTGCAGGCGGCACCAAGTGGGGTCAGTTTGACCGGGAGACACAGGCCTTCGGACTGGCCTCCACCGGCGGCACCAACTACGACACCGGCATCGGCGGGCTGACCCTGGGCGGCGGTATGGGTTGGTTGGGGGGCAAGCATGGCTTGGCCCTGGACAACCTGATTGGGGTAGATATAGTAACTGCCGACGGGCAGCTCCGCGTCGCTAACTCAACCGAGAATTCAGATCTGTTCTGGTCGGTGCGCGGCGGGGGAGGCAATTTCGGCGTAGTAACTTCCTTCGAGTACCAACTGCACCCCGTGGGCCCTGTAACGGTTGGTATGGTGATCTTCCCCCTGGACCAGGCCAAGGAGATTCTCCAGTTTTACAACGAGTTCGCCGCTGATGTCCCCGACGAATTGAACACGGTCAGCGCATTGGCTACCCTGCCAGATGGCACGCCGGTAGTGGGCATAGTGGGTTGCTACAATGGGTCTGCGGTCGAGGGAGAGAAGGCGTTGGAACCCCTGAGGAAGCTGGGCCAGCCCGTGATGGCCCAGTTTGACCTCTTGCCATACGTTCAAATGCAACGCCTGGTGGACTCGTTCACCCCCGAAAACCAACAGTATTATGAGAAGTCCCACTTCATCACCGACATCAGCGACGGCGTCATTGACGCCCTGATAAAGGGCTATCGCAACACATCATCGCCCGGGAACCTCTTGTTCTTTCAGCAGCAAGGGAACGCCGTTAGCCGCGTTCCCCAGGATGCCACAGCCTACAGCCACCGGGATGCCAGGTATAACCTCCTGCTCATCGCCCGCTGGGCCGACCCGGGAGAGTCGGAAATCCACTTCCGGTGGACTCGCGACCTGTGGGAGGAATTGCTGCCCTACAGCACTGGCGGGGTCTACGTCAATAACGTTGGCAGAGAGGCCGATGATGGCGCCACCATGGTTCGCTCCTCCTACGGGGCCAACTACCCGAGATTGGCGGAGCTGAAGAAGAAATACGACCCCGCCAACTTGTTCCGGCACAACCAGAACATCAGCCCGGCGGAATAGACGCTCCGGGCGGCGGCGTTCCATTTCATCCGCATTCGTGGCTTCGGCAAGGCCAGCGCGCCGGAGCCGGCCAGGGTCGGAATTCAGAAGGGTGGGCTTGGCGGGGCCCCTCTCCATGTCCGGTCGGAAACCGCCGTACCACTCCTCCCGCTTGACGGCGGTGACGTCGGCGAAGAAGTTTTCCGCCATGCCTCCCCTGCCGCACTACCCGCAGCAGTCTCGGAAGAACGGCCAGAAACCATTCTGTCTCCTCCGGCGCCCCTCCAGCTTTTGGGCGAATATAGCCATGTGGACCAATGCTGCACTCCCTCCGGATGCGAGGGTGTTCCCATGTTCAATGAGCACTCCTCATCGAGAAGTCCGTCGAGTCAGCGTTGGATTTGCGTCAAAACGTTCAGGTCGGTCCAGCCATAGCAGCCTGTCTGAGGATTGGCGATTGGTCAAGTCTTAACCTTGACGCAGGTTCTCCTCATCGGCCCAGGGTCTCAACATCACCGTATAGTGCCAATTTGAGCCACATCCTGATCAACCTGGCCTAGAAATCTGGCCGGGAACCCCGATTCTCCACAAGCCGTTATTTTCATGACGTCGAATACCGATGTAATGATGGGTTCTTGAAACGTATTGCATACACTATCACGCCGTATACGACTGTAATACGTCTACTTGGAGTAGTGCAAAACCCGGCCAATGGCTTTCCGGCCAGACCTCTAGGCAGAACAAGAGGCTCTCGACATCTACGTCGAAGAGCGCATGCGACGCGATCCACAGATGGTACTAAGAGTCTATCCTAATAACCCGGCGGCTCTGAGGGCGATGAGGGCGCAGGCGAAATGCAGGAAGGCAATGTAGTTGGCGGGAGACTTGTCCCAACGGACCAATATCCGCCGGAAGCGGTTCCGCCAACTGTGAGTGCGTTCCACCACCCAGCGCCGGGCTTTGAAGCCAGCTGCCTTCTTGATGGCCTGGGCCTCTTCGCCCCGGCTGCGGATGTGCGCTGTGAAGCCAAACTCGTCCAGCGTGCGGCGCACCTCACCAAAGTCGTAGCCCTTATCCAGGCACATACCCTGGGGGGTCTCCGGACTGGGTACGGGTCGCGGCACCGGCAGACTGTCCACCGTGGCCCGCACCAGCTTCATGTCGTGGCGGTTGGCTCCGTCCACTGCCAGTCCCACCGGAACACCCTGAGCTTCGGTCAACAGGCTGCGCTTGACCCCGCTCTTACCCCGGTCGGTGGGATTGGCCCGGTTTTTCCACCGCCCAGGGGCGCTTTGGTCAGCACCCCGTCCATGCTCAGCCAGCTCCAGTCCAAGCCCTGCAATTCGTCGCAGCGTTCCAGTCCCGTCCGCCATAGCTCCCGGAATACCCCGGCGGCCACCCATTCCTGGAAGCGCAAATGAGCGGTGGAGCCGGAGCAAATGCCCGTGGCGTCCAGAGCTTTCCACTGGCAGCCGGTACGCAGCACGTAGAATATGCCGTTGGCGCAAGTCCGGTCGGGCACTCGGGGCCGGCCGCCGCCCCGAGGATGGGTATTCACCCGCTGGGGAATCAGCGGGGCCAGCACCGCCCACAGCTCATCGGATACCTGAAAGGAGCCGGTGGTGGGGTTGGCCGGTGTGGCCGGGCCAGCGCGCTTGGGTCGCGGTGGCTTGGGTTCTTTCGCTTTAGTCATTCCCCCAGTTTAGCCCAGGTTTTGTTTTTAGGATAGGCTCTTAGTTCAATTAGCAACTTGTGGCCACAACGGAGACGGGGCGAATGACCATTCGCCCCTATATGCTCTCCTGGTAATGACCTATCCTCGCCCGTTCCGCAGCAGGCGCCCGGGCATCGCACCAGTGGGCTCGCCGTCCTCAAAGGTGATTTCGCCATTCACCAGCGTCCAGTGGTAGCCCTTGGCCTTCTGGATGCGACGCCACTCGCCGCCGGGCAGGTCCTCGGCCACCTCGGAAGGCAGCACTTCCAGCTTCTCCAGATCATAGATGACCACGTCCGCCGGCGCGCCCTCGCGCAGCGCCCCCCGGTCCTGGAATCCGCCAAAGTGGGCCGGCAGGTACGATAACTTGAAGTGGGCGTCCTCCAGGGTGATGACCCTTTCGTCTCGCACTAGCCAGGCCAGCATATCCGTCGGATAAATGCCGGCGGTCAGGAACTTGACGTGCGCGCCGCCGTCGGAAACACCGGCGACGACGTGGTTGGAGTCCAGCACCTCCGCCGTATACTGCGCCACATCGCGGCCCTGAGTGTCGGCGTAGAACTCCGTCGCCAAGTCGTCCTCCACGCACATGTCCAGCAGCGCGTCGATAACGTGCTTGCCCTGCTCGTCGGCGATTTGCTGAACGGTCAGGCCGGCCTGCGGGCTGGAGGCCTCGGTCTCGTCCGGCGCCAGAGCAATCATGCGCCCATCGACGACGTTGACGACGAAGGACTTCAAGCGCAACTCGCCGTTGGTGATGCAACGTCCGCCGTCGTGCTCGTACTCGTAGCCGTGGGTATCGCAGACGAACTTGTCTCCTTCATCGTCCACGCAACCGCCCTGGTGCGGGCAGACCACCGACAGCAGCTTGTAGCCGTCGCGGGTGTTGACCAGGAAGAAGTCTGCGCCGCTGACATTGACCTTAGCAGGCATCCGGGTGAAGTCGGTCTCAGCGCCGATGTCAATCTTCACCTTGCGGGTCATCACCTGGAGGCTGCCCACGGAGCCGGGGGTGACCTGGGTGGGACGCCGGCCCGAGTCCCATTCCTCCTTCAGCTTCCGGCGCATCTCCGTATCGGACATCTTGGCCTTCCTGGTAGCCTTGTCACCCAGGGTGACTTCGCGCCACATGGGAGTGTCGTCAAACAGGTTCCAGTCTTCGAAGGTGAGTTCGAATCCGCCGCGGCGGGTATTGCCTTGTCCATAAACTCGCAAGCCACGCTCAGCGCAACTCTCGAGCCAGCGGATGCGCTCGCGGTGCTGTTCGGGGTGTACGGAGTTGGGAGATACCGTCTGGTACAGCACTGGGCGGGTCGAGACCTCGGCTACCTTTTCAAAGAATAAGCGGGCCCCTTCGCCCAAAGGCCGCCCTTCCTCGCCGGTCTCCTGGTAGGCCAACTCGATGAATCCCTCGTCCCGGTCGGCCAGCACCTTGGCGAAGGTCAGCACCTCGTGCTCGGACAGCATATCGGTAATCATCGGGGTGCCGTCGTAGTCCCGCTGCACCGAGTTCACCCCCAGCACCTGAGCCGACCAGCCGCAGGCGCCATGATCCATGGCCTCGTGGATGAGCCGCACCATTTCCTGTAGCTCGTCCTCCGTGGGGCGGCGCTTCTTGGCCTCGTCCCAGCCCATGACCCAGGCGTAGAGCGGTGTCAGCGGCACGTAGGTCAGACAATTCACGCCCTTGGGAGTGTTGGCGAGGCTGTCGATGAAGTCGGGGAACGTGACCCAGTTCCAAGGCATCCCTTCCTTCATCGCGTCGTAGGGAATGGCCTCGTTGCGGGTCATGCTGAGCATGGCCCGATCCTGGTCCTCCACCCGCGACGGCGCGAAGCCGAACCCGCAGTTGCCCAAGGCCACGGACGTAACGCCGTGCCAGCCCGACAGGGTGCAGTAGGGGTCCCAGAAAATCTGGGCGTCGTAGTGGGTGTGAAGGTCAACGAACCCCGGCGCCACAATCAGACCTTCGGCGTTAATTTCACGGTCGGCGGTGCCGCCGTTCAGCCCGCCAATCTTGGCGACCCTGCCGTCCTTGATGGCAATGTCACTCACGTACCGCGGCGTCCGCGTTCCGTCAACTATGGTACCCTTCCTGATGATAATGTCGTAATTCGCCATTAGTGTCTCCTTATTGGAATCGGACTCGGAGATGAACTCGGGATGTAATGACGAAATATGTCAGAATTTCGCCCTCGCGCCAGTCTAAATCACCATCATCACCGACGTCAATAATTTTTATTCGTACTAAGCTGGACATTGTACGTTCAAGCCGCGTAGGCGAGCCGACGAGCCGGACGTACAATTCGAGAGGGGCTTTTCGCGGACGCCATCCGGTCGGGACGTTGAAAAACTCTAGGACGCGATCCACCGAGATATGCGTCCAGTTGGAATAGCGGTGTTTAGCCCCAATCCACCGAAGAGATGAGTGTGACGGCGTGCTGAAGAGGTAAGAAAGTGCTCCTGTGCTTCGGGGATAATGGATTTCTAGAGAGGAATCCAACCAGAAACAAGGAGCACCCAAAAGCTGCTACCAGATGACCACCCCGACCGCATCCACGTCGCCTTCGACGACCGCCGCCTGGTCAACAATGCCGGGCTGATCCTGCCGGCCACGTTGGCCCAGCATCTCGGTCTGCCCGAACTGGTTGACCGGCACCTGGACCTGGGCGACGCCCGGGCCGAGCCCATCCTGGCGACAAGGTGATGACCCTGGTAGCGTCTGCGCTGGCTGGCGGCGACTGCATTGACGATGCCGACGCGTTGCGCGCCGGCGGGACAGCCCGGGTTCTGGGCTGTGTGGTCAAGGCGCCATCCACCCTGGGGACGTTCCTGCGCAGCTTCCGGTGGGGCCACGTCCGTCAGTTGGATCGGGTGGGCCGGGAGTTGCTGGCCAAGGCTTGGGCTGCTGGGGCCAGACCCGGCGACGCGCCATTCACCATTGATTTGGACTCCACCATCTGCGAGACCTATGGTCTGGTCAAGGAAGGCGCCCGCCACCATGGCTACACCGGCCAGCGGGGCTATCACCCGCTGCTGGCGATTGCCGCTGGCACTGGCGACGTGCTGATGTCTCGGCTGCGCGAGGGCCGGGCCAACACCGTTCGGGGCGCCGCCCACTTCCTGCGCGAGACGGTGAGCCGGGTCCGCTACAGCGGGGCCAGGGGACAACTCACGGTGCGCGCCGACCGCGGCTGCTATGCCCATGCCTTGGTCAAGGTCTGTCGTGAGATGGATGTCGGCTACTCCATCACCGTCCGCCAGCACCAAAGCCTGCACAATCTTATCGAGGCCATACCCGAGCAGGACTGGACGCCCATCCCTTACTGGATGGACGGCGCCGCCGACGTGGCCGAGACTAGCTACACCCCCTTCCAGAGTGAGCCAAACGCCGCACCGGTGCGGCTCATCGTCCGGCGGGTGAAGCCCACGCCCGGTTCCCAACTGGCCCTCTTCGTCAGCTACAGCTATCACGGCTGCATCACCGACCGGGAGGGGGAAACCCTGGCACTGGAGGCCGACCATCGCCGCCACGCCTAGATCGAGAATGCCATCCGAGACCTCAAGTACGGCGTGGGGCTGAACCATCTCCCCTCGGGGCGCTTCGCCGCCAACGGCGCCTGGCTGGCCAGCCAGGTGATGGCCCACAACCTGGCCCGCTGGACGGCGCGCATCGGTCTGGGCGAGCCGGTGGTGACCACCAAGACCCTCCGGCGGCGGTTCTTCTCTATCGCCGGACGGCTCACCCGCTCGGCGCGCCAACTCACTTTGCATCTTCCCCAGCGCTGGCCCCGGGAAAACCAGTTCAGTCGCGCCCTGGCACGGCTGCGAGCGATTCCACTCCCAGCCTGACTGCCGGTCTGCAACTGACCCAACGTCCCCCCAACTCGCGCCAGCTCGGTCCGCGAGGGTCTCTGGCTGCATGCCGCCCTGGCAATTTCGCCCAGCGCCGCCACGGCGGGCCGCCATCGTCGTGTCTGTGTGCCTACCTCACACCGCCCTCATCCCAATCTATTGGAATCGGGCCAACCCCTTTTGCCTTCCCTTACCCATCATGCATGGTGTCAACGCCAGCGACCATCGCTTCGGTGGATCCGGGGTAAGCAGATGGTACGCCAAGCTTCCACCGCAATCCGGTTCCGAGCCTGTTTCAAGAGTCGTGAAAATCGACTTCCATTAGACTAACTGAGGGGCAACGCCACCTGGGCTGCGGCGGATAGCGACGGCAATGGCCACGCCGGCATTATGCTAATCCCCGAGCAAATTCAGCACTGTTCGCCGTCTCGCGCAAAGTAATCGTACTTGCGCCCTGCCAGGTCCACCACCTCGGCGACATCTTCCTCGAGCAGGTACCTCTCGGCCACAAGGTCCATCGCGGCGCGGGTCACCTGTTCCAAGTAGTCCTCGCGGCTGGCGTAGCGTTCCTCGATGGATGCTCGTGGGTCGCCGGCGGACTCGCGTTCGGCCTGGGTAGCGGGCAGAGGAAGGGTCCAACCGGCGAGGCCGCCAGTGATGCCGATAAAGAGGTTGGGGTTGCCGATGCTCTCGTCGCGCAAGTTCCAGCCGGTGTAGGTGGCCACCGGGACGGTCAGGTCCGGCAGGCGGATGCCGCCCCGCTCGTTGAAGGACTCGTCGAGGTCGGCCACTAGCGCCGGGAACTCCTCTCCCACATCGGCGGGCAACTTTGTGGTGCGCCCCAGGTGCGACTCCGGGCCGTAGTCCAGCCGGACCGCCCTGGTGGTCTGGGTTGGGACGCGCACGCCGGGGAGTTGAGCCAACCGATCCAGCAGCGTATGGGACTCCACCGCCGTGCCGTCGTTCAGGCTGGGATGGCGGCTGGCGGGAGGTTCCTCGCCCGTGGCAACCCAGCAGTCGAGGTTGTCCAGCGCAGCCCGCAACAACGGAGCGTAGTCCACGCTGTTGAAGGGAAGCTGTCCTCTGATCCCGTCGCTCGTACGGATTTCCAACGGGGGAAAATCCCCTGAACCGTGCTGGCAACCGGCGAAGTGGTAGCGGCGGACCGACGGCGACTCCGCGGCGTCGGTCAGGTTCTCCAGGTCGGTGTGGATCAGCGCCGCATCTCCACGCCAGTACTCGGCGGAGGTATTGGTGAACATGATCCTGGGTACCTTGCCCCGTCGCTCCAGGGTGTCGAGCAGGGAACCCTGGACGCCGGTCACCGGGTCCGTCTGCGGGGTGTCGGTGAAGGGGAACATCTCCGGGATGATGTAGCAGACGTCCTTGGAAGGCTGTCCGAAGCGCAGGTTGAACTCGCCGCGCATCCCGCCGGCCACGTGGGGGATGATCCCGTCCAGGGCCGACCGGTCCTCCTCGTCCTCGTTGATGCCCACGTGGATGTACTGGCGCAGGAAGCGTCCGCTCTGGGAACGGCCCATGGCGTAGGCGTAGTCGATGGCTCCGGCACTGGGGTTCCCCGCCGAGGCCGGGGCGTATTTCAGGAAGGAGACCACATCCCGCATCGCGGCGAACCCCAGTCCCACGATCCGGCTGCCGGTTGTGGTGTAAACCAACTGGTAAATCTTCCCCGACTCGAATCCGGAAGGCATGTAGATGTGGCTGTGCTGCGGCTCCAGATCCTCATCTTCGACCCGGACGAAGGACCACTGGCTGCGGTCAACCGGTGTGGCAGGACTGTTGGGCAGGTCCCTCACCGTAAGGGTCGCCTCCGCCTCTTCAGGGTCGGCGGCAGGATTGGGCAGGTGCTGCCGGTCTGCCAGCAGGAACACCTGGGTGGGTTCGTTGCACTGGAACTGGCAGAGAATCTTGCCGGTCAGAGGCCCCTGGGGGCCGATGGCTTCCGGCCCATGAAGTCCGATGAGTCCGGGAGTGGTCGGCACGTCCGCCTGCCAGCCGCCCCAGACCACCGTGTAGCCCCGGCGCATCAGGTAGCCGTTGCCGGCCTCCAGAGGCGTGGTGGGGTCTGTAGCGGCGGGGACGCTGTTCAGGCTCAGGGCGGTCTTCCGGCCCCGGTTCACCACGTCGAACAGGATGCGGCGGTTGCCCCGGTCGATGTTCACCGGCTGGAGCATGGCGAAGTCTGCCGAAAATTCCACCTTGCCGGCGGAATTGCGCGGCGCCAGATCCAGGTCCGTAATCCCCTGATTCCGGTCATGCGACGGGTCCATCGCGTAGTGGGCCGTGCCTTCCAGAAGCTCATTCGCTCCCACGTCGCCAAAGCTCTCTCCGGACGCGAAACTGGTGCGTTTAGTGATTTCCAATTCTGTGATTGCCAAGACGCCTCCGGTTGGCCGACGGCCGATAGTCAGTGACCGATATTCAATTCTTGGTTGCCAGTGTCGAAGGGGATTTTAGCACCTGTGGACGGGCGGCGGTGGCGGCTTTCGTCCACCCAGCAGGTTGGAAGGGCGCTAATCGTCATGGGACTCAAGAACGACAATTCCTGTGCCATCATCTCTATGCGTCAGTGCTTCTATGCCCATGCTGGTTCCTCTAGCAGCCTGTCCGAGAAACACGGTTGGCGAGTGGTTGGGGGTATGATGGGTTGAGCATCAAACTAGCGGAGGGGTTGATGAGCAAGACGTACCTTCCCTACGATCCCGACCAGCAGTTGCTGCTGCCCGCGGCATTGCAGGAATGGCTGCCTGAGGACCACCTGGCCTATTTCATCTCCGACATCGTGGATCAGTTGGACCTGTCGGAGATCGCAGGTCGCTACGAGCAAGAGCGGCGGGGCGGACCGCCCTACCATCCTCTCCGCCCTACCATCCTCTGATGATGGTCAAGGTGCTGCTGTATGGCTACTGCGTGGGGGTGTCGTCGTCACGCCGCATCGCCCAGCGGCTCCACGAGGACATCGCCTTTCGGGTGCTGGCGGCGAACAACACACCGGACTTCCGCACCATCAGCGACTTTCGCAAGGACAATCTGGCAGCGCTGTCGGGGTTGTTCCGGCAGGTACTGGCGTTGTGCCAGCAGGCGGGGCTGGTGAAGCTGGGGCACGTGGCGCTGGACGGCACGAAGGTCAAGGCCAACGCATCGAAGCATAAGGCGATGAGTTACCAACGGATGCAGGAGAAGGAAGCGCAGTTGGCGGCGGAGGTGGCGGAGTTGTTGCGACGAGCCCAGGCAGCGGATGATGATGAGGACCGGCGGTACGGTAAAGACCAGCGTGGGGATGAGTTGCCGGAGGAGTTGGCCTTTCGGGAGGGTCGGTTGGAGAAGATACGGGAGGCCATGGCGGCGCTGGAAGCCGAGGCGCAGGTGGCGGCCGAACGGGCCGAGGCCGAAGGTCGTAAGCATCCGGGAGTGCCCGACGACAAGGCCCAGCGTAACTTCACCGATGCCGAGTCGCGCATCATGCCCGCAGCCGGCGGGAAGGACTTCCTGCAGGCGTACAACTGCCAGGCGGTGGTGGACAGCGCTCACCAGGTGATCGTGGCGGCGCGGGCCACCAACCAGACTACGGACAAGCAACAGGCGGCGGCGATGCTGCAGGAGACCATCGACAACGTCGGTGCAGTCCCCAGGGAAGTATCCGCCGATGCTGGCTATTACTCGGCACCGGCAGTCGACGAGCTTTCTGCTCTGGGCGTGGATCCGTTCGTCGCGCCGGAAAAGACCCGCCACGGCCACAAACCGCCGCCAGCCCCCCGAGGACGCATCCCCAAGGAGCTGTCCCCCAGGGACCGGATGAGACGGAAGTTGCCGACCAAGCGGGGTCGGCAACGTTACGCGTTACGCATGGGGACGGTGGAGCCGGTGTTCGGCCAGATCAAGCAAGGCCGCGGTTTCCGGCAGTTCCTGCTGCGGGGACTGGAGCAGGTGGACGGCGAGTGGTCGCTGATCTGCACCGGCCACAACCTGCTCAAACTGTTCCGCTTTGGGGCTAATCAACCTCGCGAAACACGGATCAACAGTATCGTGCGATGTATCCGCAACATTGCCGAGGTGGTCAGCCCTATGATGCATGCGAAGCTGTTGATCCGTCACCGGCTGCAAACCGCCAACCATTGTCGTCGCTATCTGACCTTGGCTGACCCTCAAGGCCGGTTAGGCAATCCTCAGACGGGCTGCTAGTCTTGTTTCGTGTGAAGTTGCCGCATCCTCATTGCCAAGATCAGGGTCCAGCGGCATGTATCAATAGTCGTCATTCAGACCGCGCCCACCGAGCCAGGGCGTAACAGTTCAGACTTGGGGGGAAGTGAGCAGCTGACGGCAGGCGGCGAGAGGATTTAAACCCTGGGCGCGCCAGGTGCTGAAGAGAGAGGCCAAGGTCATCTTGCTCTGTGTGCCTTGCTCCGAGCGGGTACCGCCGCTGATCTTGCGACTGATGACCAGATGACGCAGGCTGCGCTCGACGGCGTTGTTATCCCCTGGGACTGCGGGTTCCGCCACGAAGACGAAAAGTTCCTTGATGTGGCGCTCGATGCGACGGCACAGTCGGGAGGGTGTGGCCGACGGGTCGTCCAGGAAGGGTTGGCAGAGGGCCAGCAGTTGTCGTTCCAGGGCCAGTTGCGCGGTGCGCCGCCGCTTGGCCTGGGGATGGGTGCAGGCTTGGGCCCGGTCGTAAATCCCGTGGACGGCGGTCAGCCCACTTGGCCAGTGGCGTATCATCGGGGTAGAGGGTGCGCTGGTCATGGATGTCCCGCAGCAGGTGGGCCCAGCAGCGCTGCTTGGGGCCATCATAATGGTGGTAGGCGGCGTAGCAATCGCTGACCAATACTCCGGAGAAAGCATCGCTCAGCGCCTGGTCCACGACTGTTTTGCCCCGACCCCGCCGCAGGAAGTAGCGTTCGGTGAGGGTGCTGAAAGTCCACACGTAGCCGTTGGCCCCGCTCTGACGCCAGCCGGTTTCGTCGGCGTGGACCACTGGGCTGGCCCGGACGCGGTCCAGTATGCCGGCTACCGCCGGTTGGGCCCGCTGCGCCGTGCGATGGATGGCCCCCACGCTGAGGCGCAACTGATGCACGGTGTCCAGATACCACTGGACGCTGCGGATGGGCAGCCGCCCCTCTTCCCGCAGCGTGGCGATCAGGCTGAGCACGTTGACGCCGAGGCGCTGCTTTCCCATCACCACGCCGTCCAGTTGGGTTGGGGGCAAACAGCGACGCCGACACCCGGGGCAGATCCGGGCCACATAGACGTGCTCGGTAACTTCCGCCGGAACTTGGGGCAACTCGATGACCTCTCGGGTGCGGTGGGTCCAACCGTCGGACAACTGGGTTCCGCAGTCGGGACAGTGGTCCATGGCGTGCTCCACCCGTCGGGTGGGTGTCATGCGGGCGCGGGCAAAGCCGTGCGGCCTTGGCTGGCGGGGCCCTTTGGGCGGGGCGGGTTTCCGGTCGGCTTTGGCATTGGGTTTGAGGCCGGGCATCCGGCGGGAGTTCGCGGGTTTGGCCGGGCCTTCCAACTGGGCAATCCGTTTCTCCAAGCGCGCAATCACCGCCTGTAACTCGGCGATGATGGCAATGAGAACAGCGCGGTCGACGGTGGTGAGGTCAACTTCAGTATCCATGCCCTGTATATGACATAACCACCGCCACCCGTGCCAGCGTTCGGCAACCCGCCTTCGGCCAATTCACCTCACCAAGTCTGAACTGTTACGGCATCGGCCCGGATACCGACCATTGGGTGATCGATCCGGTTACGTCGCCATGACGGCCACCCCGCGCGCTTTTCCGGGAGGTTGCGGCACTGTTGATGCGTGCAAGGCCACGCTCACGGAAGGAACATGGAGACTGCAATGACTGACGACCAGGCGCGCCGTTTCGCCGAATGGCAGGATGGCCTGACCCTTGACACACTGGAGCAATCGATTCCAGCCATCGCTGACGACCTGGCCGACTGGTACTGCCGCAATCACCGGTCTGAGCTGGACCCGGCGTCATTCCCGGAGGCGTTGCGGGCTGCCCTGCTACGGCGGATCTGCGCTGGGTGCGGCGGACGGATCACGGCCGGCCATGCCTTTGACACCCGCGTCGGTGAACTCAAGGCTTGCGGGCCGAGGTGCTGCGACCACATCAACGAAACGCACGGAGTTTGACCCGATGGTGGAAAGGCATCGTCGGCCTGTTGTGCTCGCCGACTTCCGCTTGCCACCTGACGCGTTGACGTCCTCCGCCCAGCGGGAGTATGTTGAGTGCGATCAATGTCGATGACATTGCACACACGCAACACGCATTACGGAGGGTTGTACCGATGGCGCAGATCACCGCCCGGGTGTCGGACGAAGTAGCCGAGGCGTTGGATGCGGCGGCGGCCACGCTCAACCGCAGCCGCGCCGAGGTGATCCGCCAAGCTCTGGAAAGCTACCTGGAGGACTTCGACGACCTCACCGTGGCCCTGGAGCGGCTGCGGGATCCTTCCGATCCGGTTCTGGATTGGGATGAGGTCAGACGTGAGCTACTCGATTCGGATTAGGGGCAGCGCCCGGCGGGAACTGGCGCAGCTGCCCCGGGACGTCAGGGAACGTGTCATTGCGGCCATCGACGCCCTGGGGGAACAGCCGCTGGTTGGCAGCCCGCTGAAGGGAGGACTGCGCGGCCTGCGCCGCCAGCGCGTGGGCGACTACCGCATCCTCTACGAACTGCTGGACGATGAGTTGATCATCCTGGTGGTCAGGGTTGCCCACCGGCGCGAGTCGTACCGCCGCAGGTAGCGCACCGTGGAGATTCACGACGAGATCACCATCCCCGGCCAGGAGGTCCGCCACGGCGAGACCCCCGCATGGCTGGCTGGCAGTCCGATCTGGCCCGCCGTGAAAGCCCAGACGGGCGGTGGTCAGCTCTACCTGCACCAGGCCATGGGACTGGAGCTGTTGGAAAAGGGCCACAACCTGGTGATCAGCACCGGCACCGCCAGCGGCAAGTCCCTGGTCTTCCAGGCGCCCACCCTGCACCATCTGGCCACCCATCCCAACGCCACGGCCATCGCCATCTACCCCATCAAGGCCCTGGCCCGGGACCAGGTGGTCCGCTGGCGGAGCATGGCCGAGGCCGCAGGGCTGGACCATGCCGACATCAACCGGATCGACGGAGACGTGCGCGACCTCACCGAGCGGAGGCAGATCCTCCAGCGCACCCGGTTGGCCCTGATGACCCCCGACGTGATCCAGCAGTGGCTGATGGCCTACTCGGAGCCCCTCTACGGCCGGCGGCCGCTGCGCCATGATCTGAGAGAGGTGCAGAACACCCAGTACAACGTGCGCCGGTTCCTGTCCAACCTGGCCTTTCTCATCCTGGACGAGGCCCACACCTACGACGGCGCCCTGGGCACCCACTGCCTCTACCTGCTGCACCGGCTGCAGCAGAAGCGCAGGGAGCTGATGGCGCAGTTCGAACCGCTACGGGTGATCGCGGCCAGCGCCACCATCCACAATCCGGCCCAGCACCTCGAAACGCTGACCGGCCGGCCGTTCCAGGTGGTGGACGACCGCTACAACGGCAGTCCCCGAGCCGAGCTCACCGTTCAGCACGCCGTCGGACGGGAGCCCCACGACGAGGGCTGGCGGGACCTGCAGGCGGCGGTGCGGGAGGTGATCAACGACGATCCCGACCGGTCGTACATCGCCTTCGTGGACGATAGGCAGCTGGCGGAGCGCGCCGCTGCCGGTATTGAGGCGGCGCGCAGCATCACCGAGGACGCCATCATCGTGGAGTCCCGGGACGCTATGGCGTATCGCTCGGGCCTGATGCGCCGGGAGCGCATCGAGGAGGCGCTGCGCGCCGGAAACCTTCGGGGCATCGCCAGCACCAGCGCCATGGAGCTGGGCATCGACATCCCCGACCTGCAGGTGGGCTTCAACCTGGGTCTGCCCCACTCGGTGGGACGCCTCAGTCAGCGGGCCGGCCGGGTGGGCCGCACCGGCCCGGGCCGGTTCATCATCATCGCGCCGCGCCGCGCCTTCCAGTTCCACGAGGATAGCCTGGCGGCCTACTGGGGGCAGCCGGTGGAGCCGGCCCGGCTCTATCCATCCAATCCCAACATCAAAAACACCCACGGCCGGTGCCTGGCCAAAGAGACCGACCTCAATGGCACGGAGCGCGCCATCCCCTCGCCCACGGACGAGTGGCCGGAGCAGCTGCCCCAGACGCTGCGGGAGATCGCCCGTGGCGATCACTACGCGCCGGAGTTCCAGACGGGAGACCCGCAGCAGCCCCACCGCAACGACATCCGAGACGGGGCCGACGGGTGGGCGCGCATCGTGCAACTCATGCCGGGTGGCGAGAACGAACCCCCGACCACCGAACTGCTCACCAGTGAGGTGACCCGCCGGGAGGCAGCCCGCGACGCCTACCCGCTGGCCACCTACTTCCACGCCAAGCAGAGCTACTCCGTCTTAGCCTGGCGGGAGACCGGCGGCGAGACGGTGATCACGGCGCGCCACGCTCCGCCGCGGGAAACCCGTCCCATCACCCACAGCGGCGCCACCGTCACCCTGCAGCAACCCCGTATGTCAGATCAGGGCCACCTGGAATACTGCGCCCACGCCGAGGCGGTGGCCTGGGAACGGATCGTCGGATGCTCGGTCCGGGAGCCGGGGGCCGGCGAGTGGCGCGACATTCATTACGGCGCCGAGGGCATCCCCGAGGTGATGACCAACCTGCGGACCACCGCCACGGTGGTCATCATCTGGGAGGACTGGTTCGACGACCCGAACACCCGGCGGGACGTGGCCCGGGCCCTCCGGACGGTGCTTTGCAGTCGGGAGTCGATCTACCCCGCTGATATCCGCACCACGCACCAGAACGTGCAGGTGGTGCGGGACGGGCGCAGCAGCGAGGTGAACCGCTCCATCGTCATCTGGGACAGGGTCGGCGGCGGGCTGGGCCTCTCGAAGGCCGTCGCCGACAACCTGGGCGGCTACACCCAGGCGCTATTGGAGATCGCCCGACAGCCGGGACCGCGCTCGGAGCGGGAGAGGTTGCTCAGAGAAGATACCGCCACCGCACTACACCGCTGGGCCACCAACGTCGTGCCACATACCATGAATCCCGCGCAGACGCCCGTCATCACCGAGTATGGTGGCACGACTTTCCGCAGCCAGCTGGAGGCCCGGTGGGCGGCTTATTT
Source organism: Dehalococcoidia bacterium (assembly GCA_965220105.1). Taxonomy (GTDB): domain Bacteria; phylum Chloroflexota; class Dehalococcoidia; order Lucifugimonadales; family UBA3495; genus Bin87. The sequence continues at coordinate 3,859,422 of OZ244811.1, forward strand.
CGACAAGCGGGGCATTGCCTGGGAGTACGAGCCGGTGCGGCTCAACGCCTGGGCGCCTGACTTCCGCCTGGCGCTGGAGGGCGGCGAGGCCTACGCCGAGGTCAAACCGGTCTCCGAGTTCCCAATGGACGTGGCCCAGCGGATACTGAACGCCGGCTGGACCGGCGACATCCTCATCTTGGGCCGGGGGCCGCGCCACGCCTGGCGTTACCGCGGCGGCGGATGGGCGCCGATGGACCTCACCGCATGACGACAGCCTCGCCGGTGGTGGCTAATTCTCCGAGGGCCGAACCGCCAGCAGCTGAACGGCAAATGCCTTGCGTTGCCCGGTCTCGATGGACCGGAACTCGGCAATGGCGATCTCTCCTCGCCCGATCCCGTCCCGAGCCTCGACGGTGGTGAAAGTGGTCGCCGGGTCCTCTTCGGCCAGCAGCCGCTGGTGATGCACCGCGAGAAAGGCGTCGGCGAAACACCCGACCGCTTCGGGGTGGCCGGAGCAGTCGGCCTGCATCAGATCATATGCTGTGTCGCCACCCAGCGCCTTGTCGACGCGGTCCCACTCCGGCGTGCTGCCCTCCGTTTTGGACGGGCCCATCAGCAGGTCCGCGTTGCTGCGGGCCAGAGCGTGGTACACGGCGTAGTAGACGGTGCTGACGGCAAGACGGAGCTTGGTCTGGTGGAGATTGTGGGACGGCGGAGTTGCGAGCAATTATCACGCGGCGAACCACCCTGGGCAAGGGCGTCCGCAAGCGCTTTTCGCCCCGCCTAATTCGGTCCCTTAATAAATCACAATATGCGGAACCCTGTGTGTGCCGTATAGACGGTATAGTGACAATAGACGGTATACAAAGTATAGAAGCCGCTCCTGCTGCGCCTCACACAGCCCCCCAGCAGCGCCCCGCCCCCGGCGTCCGGGCCGCGCCGTCGCGGTTCGACCGGACACCCCCGCGATCGGGCGCCCCGGCGCGCGCCGCCCGGCCCCACTCCGCGCCGGATTCCCTCATCCGGCATCTTTTGGATCGGGCGTCGGGGCCGGGGCTTGGTCGCCGGCCACCGACGCCGGAACCGGGACTGGCTGATGGGGCCGGGACCACCGGTCAAGGGGGTCAGCCCTCATCAGATTCCCTTAGTTGACCAGGCGGCGGTCGTCGAAGGCGACGTGGATGCGGTCGGGGTGGTCATCTGGTAGCAGCTTTTGGGTGCTCCTTGTTTCTGGTTGGATTCCTCTCTCGAAATCCATTATCCCCGAAGCACAGGAGCACTTTCTTACCTCTTCAGCACGCCGTCACACTCATCTCTTCGGTGGATTGGGGATTAGTTTCCGCGCCTCCGAAAGAGGACCCAAGCGCAACTCCGCCCGCCTCACCACTTCTTTGCAGGCTACCCATACGGCACTTTGGGACCCGTTGCGTCCTGGATGAATTCGCTCAATCGGCAGGGTCGTTTCCGACGTTACTCCGCCGGAGTTTTTCTTCCAGTCTTTTGACGGCATCCTGGGTGGCTCGGATTTCTCGCAACAAGTCTTCCCGGGAAACCTGGGATCCCTCGTCGGACGCCCGTTCGCTTTTGGCCTCGTCGAGGCTGTTGATTATGATGGCAATGAATAGATTAATGACTACGAAGGTGCCGACAATAACGAAGGTCACGAAATATAGCCAAGCGAAGGAATACCGCTCCATCGCGGTATACATAACGTCCGTCCAGCCTTCTAGTGGCCTACCACCAATGAATTGATGGATGGTAGGATGTGAAGGTCAAGTAGATACAGGAACAAATGGGGAAGTGGTGAGGGACGTGATGGTGAAGAAGTATCGGGTAGAACTGACGGTAGAAGAACAGGAGGAACTGAAGGCGTTGGTTTCCAAGGGACGGGCGGCAGCCTATAAGCAGACTCACGCCCGCATCCTGCTGCTGAGCGATGAGAATCAGGCCGAGGGGCCAATGATGGACCAGGAGATAGCCCGGTCCCTGAAGGTGGGCACCGCCACGGTGGAACGGGTACGCCGCCGCTGTGTGGAGGAGGGAGTGGCGGCCGCCCTGGGTCGCAAAGAGCAACTGAACCGGCGCCGGAAGAAGTTGGATGGTCAGGGTGAGGCCCACCTGATTGCCCTGGCCTGCTCGCCGCCGCCGGAGGGACGAGTCAGTTGGACGTTGCAACTGCTGGCCGACGGACTGGTGGAAGGAGAGATAGTGGAGAGCATCAGCGACGAGACGGTGCGCCGGACCTTGAAAAAAACCAACTGAAGCCCTGGCTGAAAGAGTGCTGGTGTCTGCCTCCCCAGGGCAGCGCCGAGTTTGTATGCGCCATGGAAGACGTGCTGGAGGTCTATCACCGCAGCTATGAAGACAAGGAAGTTCTGGTGTGCCTGGACGAGACCAGCAAGCAACTGGTGGGGGAGACTCGGCAATCCCGTCCGCCGCGGCCTGGTTCAGTCATGGCCTACGATTATGAATACCAGCGCAACGGGGTGAGCAACCTGTTCATGCTGTTCGCGCCCTTGGAGGGATGGCGGCGGGTGGAGGTGACGGACCGGCGCACCAGGGTTGACTGGGCGGAGGTGGTGCGGAAGCTGGTGGACGAGGACTATCCCGATAGGGAGCGGATAGTGCTGGTGATGGACAACTTGAACACCCATCATCTGGCATCTTTGTACGAGGCCTTCGAGCCGGCAGAGGCCCGGCGCATCGCGGAGCGGCTGGAGATTCACTACACGCCGAAGCACGGCAGTTGGCTGAATATGGCGGAGATAGAACTGGGGGTGCTGGCAGGGCAGTGCCTGGACCGCCGTATCCCCAGCCGGGGAATCCTGGAGCAGGAAACCGGGGCATGGGAAAACCAGCGGAATCGGCAGGGGTTTCGAGCGGACTGGCGCTTCACAACCGAGGACGCCCGCATCAAGCTCAAGTCCTTATACCCATCAATACAAATGTGACTGGGTACTAGTGTGATGACGTTGAAAAGGGTCAGCAAGGCCAGCCCTAAACTCCCCCAGTTGTCAGGGTCGTGTTCATGGAACAGGTGGTAACCCATGATCGCGTAGATGTACACGACAATGCTCATCAGCATGATCACGTGTCCTACGCTGGGTATGGACCGAACCAGCGCCGCCACTATCAGACGCAGGTCCCTAACGGCAGAGATCAAGCGCACGACCCGCAGGAGTCGTGCCAAACGCGCGATCATTGCGAAATGTCCCGTGGCCGGGACCAGAGCGAAAACTATCACCAGGAAGTCGAAAATATTCCAGCCGTCTCTGAAGTACTGCCACGACCGTGGCCAAAGAGCCAGCATTTTCAGAACGGCTTCGACTATGAACACTCCGAGCGCAATTTGGTTGCCCAGATGAAGAAATGGACCATATCGCTGGTCAATGGCTGAGGAGGTCTCCAACCCCAGCACGATGCCGTTGAGAAGGATGACCCCGATGATGAAGTATTCGAACCCGGCGGAGTTGACCAGCCTGGATGCGAGAAAAACCGGTCGGATCATGGAGATGAGAATACCGCGTTCTGCCCTGCAGTGAAACCTATAGGAGGCGATTTCGCTACTCGGGATTTTCTTGACCGGCGTCTGAAGCCGACCAATCTCCTGACGGAATTCATTTTCTCGCTTTGGCTGTTTCGGCAGGGATGTATGGCCCTCCGCGGGTACTGCGGAGTCACCCCGGTCGCCGGCTCCAGGATGCCAGCCAACGGTTACCTACCGCTGGTTTCTCGGCTCTGAGCAACGGTTCTCAGCACTCTTGGCTGGCAAGTGGCGGCCACGAGCCGCCGTCGCTAGCTGTACAGAATGTGGTCGACAAGCCGCCGCACTTACTCTCGCTTTCAGAATCAGTGGAACAACTCATCCAACGTATGCACGACGCGATACTTGGCCGGACTCTCGCCTACTTCTAAACTGAAGCCAAGGTGAAATCTACATTTGCGGGGTGGAGAAGGTCAGCTGGGGAGCTGCCAATTAATTCCTCCGCTCGTGCTGGCAGTACGGTGCGGCAGCGCCGCTTGACTGCTTCGCGTCGGCCGGCCAAGTTGGTGAAAAAGTCGCCTACCTTCTCTTGCACTGCGGCACGAGTGCCCAGACAGAGATTGGCGGTCGCCTCCTCACGTGCCCAGCCCCAAATGACCTCGTCGGCGTTGAAATCGGGACTGTAACTGGGCAGGTTCACCAGGCACAGGTTCAAGTCGGGCGTGGCCAAGTAAGCCCGCAGCGCATCGCCACGATGGGCTGGCGAATTGTCCCAGATCACGGTCAGTGGTTCGGTGTGTCGCGCCCTCAGTTGCCGCAGGAAGTCGGCTGAGCTGGCGGAGTTGCTGTTGCCCGCCAGTTCCATCACCGCCACCTCGCCAGTCTCCAGACACACCGCCGAGTAGTAGTTGGCCTTCTCGCCCCGGCGCGGACTGGTGGAGTCCACCAGGGCCGGTTCTCCCTTCAGCACCCACTTGCCCCGTAGATCCGCATCTGCCCGAAAGTGGGCCTCGTCAGCGAAGAATATCTTGACCCCAGTCCGTCGGGCCGCCGCCGTCAGCGCAGCATACTCCGACACAAAGGCTTCCCGCCGTACCGGGTCCGCCTTGACCAACCGCTTCTTGGGGCGTTTCAGCACAAACCCCAACCGATGCAGGTAGTTCAGGCAACTGCTCCGGCACAGCGACAACCCGAACCGTTCCTCTACAAACCGGCGCACCACCTTCCAGTTCCAGTTGGATAGGTCGATGCCGGCTTGCGATGGTGACCCCTGCACCGCCCTCTTCAACTCGGCTTGCTGCTCCTCGTTCAGCGCGGGGGGAACCTCCCGACTGCTCAAAAGACAGCGCCGCCGGACTGCGCTCCGCGAACGCCGTGGCCCATTGGCCAATGGTATGGGCATCCCGTTCCAGCGCATGGGCTACTGCCGCCGCCGTCCAATCTTGCGCCAGCAGCCATAGCGCGTGCCACCTTTCCCGCTCCCGTGGCGTCGGCGCCCGGTACATCCGCCGCCGCGCCTCAGCCTCATCGGTCCGGCACCGCTCCAACAGCGCCCCCATCTCATCCATGCCCACCAACAACCCCCTCGGTTTTCCTGACCAACCGACCCAGCTACCCTCAATTCTACCCAATGCTGATGCGGGTTTCACCTTGGCTTCGGTTTAGGCAGGGCCTTTCGATTGTCATTACGAGGAGCGTAGCGACGTGGTAATCTCGCTGGCCTGGCCAATCTGCCCTGGCACAAACGCTTACATTGCGACGAGATTGCCACGCTGCGCTCGCAATGACAATTGGAAAACCGAAAGACCCTGCGGTTTAGGCTAGGACGATTGCAAAGTCAGGAGGCTCGACCGTAGAGGCGGTCGATGGTCTGCGTTGGGCGGAAGGCGCAAGTTTTGGCTCGCAAGGGCATAGACATCCGGGGAGGGAACCATCCTGTCAGGCGCCGGGCGTTCAGCCCGGTGTTGACCAGGGTGGCGAATACCTCCCCCAACCCCGGACGGCGCAGCGTGTGCACGTCCTCATCCCAGCTGCGGTCCTTCACGTGATGTTGGCTGTTCTCAATGCTCCAGTGGTTGCGGAAGAGCCGGAGCAGCTCTTGGGGGCCGCACTGGCGCGAACTCAGGCTGGTCAGCAGATACCAGCGCTCTCTCCTCACCTCCCCAGTGGCTATATCCACCGTCTCCTTCTCTACCATGGCCCCTTGCCGCGCCCCCGGAAATCCCAAATCATCCCGGATATAGTCGGCCAGCAGGTCATCAGCCCAAATCCGCCGCCTTTCGATTACACCCGCTTTTTCCCCAAGGTCTCCGCCGCAGGCTCCCCCAGTTCCTCCGGGGCAAACCCGTCTGCTAAAGCGGCCAGCGCTTCAGGCTGGTTCCCCTTGATTCGCACCAGGTAGTCCCGTCCGTGGCTGACTATCAACTATGGCCCAGCACAGGTCACGCTCCGCATACAGAGCATCCATGGTCAACAGCCGCAGGCCGGGATAATCCTCGAACAGTTGGCCCAGTTGCTCCCGCAACACCCCGGGTTCATACCGCTTCTCCACCGCCGGCCACTGGGCCAGGCACAGCTTCAGGTCATGGGCCAGCACATTCACCATCATCAGGGGATTCCCACCAGCATCCTCCGACTGCTTGGCCCACTTGCCGTCTACCGAGGCATTGAACTTCGGTTCCCCCACCACACGGGCCACCCAGCCGGTGAGGGCTCCCTGCAACTGCTCGTACGGAACCCCAGCCAGGGTGCGCGAAATGGTGGTGGCGTGGGGCGGATGGTCCCGCACCAACCCCAAAGGCTCTTTCAGCATCGGCCAGTGCATCCTGGCAAAGAGGGCAATGTGGGCCATGGTGGTCTGACCGCAGACCAGATCCAGCAAGGTCAACCGCAGTATGGCCTGAAAGGGATGCCTGACTCCTCTGGCCTCCCTTGGATCCGCCACCTGTTCCAGGCACTTGAACAGAGATTCCGCCGCCTCCATATCCGCACACTCCCTTTTCATTTCCCTCGTTTGTATACCACCCCCGACGACTTTGCAATCGTCCTACGGTTTAGGCGGGTAACCACGAGGAAACCGCGCGGGACCAACGATTGGCCCGCTGACCGATGCCAGGGGAAAAATGACTCACGATGGGCGGCTCGATTGGGCCACCCTTTTGTTGCCCAACAGCCTCCGTGCTGTAGTCAAAACGGCCTGCCAGGGCGTTACAGGCGGCAGATCGCCAGCCCAGGAACCCAAGGAAGCGGCCGCCGTGATCCTTGGTCGGTGTCCCGCGGTCATCGGCCAATTCTGACCGGCCCACGTCTGGGTTTTCAACACCGGCGACAGGGCAATCGTACCTGTCGACAGATTCATTTGCCAGCAAATTGCTCAGTACAAATGCCCTGTCCAAATGTGATGTTAAGCACTTACCAGCCAATTGGAAGGCCAATAGAATTTTGAGGCCTGTTGCGACACCACCGGCGCGCGACGGATCAACGGGCGGCGCAAAGCCCCGAGATTCATCTGAGATTTCCAGCGCGGCGCCAGCCCACCGGGTCAATACCAAGAGGAGTGCCAATACCTTGAACCTGCTCCAGTTCCTCGGCGTCCGGACCGCGGCTTACGGCCGCGCCCTGGCGGGGCGTACCACCCCGAGTTTCAGCCAGCTCAACCGCCCGTTCCGGTAGTACGGGTCCGGCTCCCGCCCATCCTTCCCGCTCATACCGCCGCGGCCCGCAGGCGAAGCCCGGCGGTATGAGCGCCGCGACTCCCGCCCGCCTACCGTCGCTGGCGATGGTCCTGGTTGCCCTTGCCTACGTGATGCAATAAATGCGATATTCGGTCTCGGTCTATGAGGGCTGTTCATGAGTTTGGAGGGTTTTATGCATACTGTACTTAAGAATTGTACCATCCTACTGGCGGCGGCGACATTTTGTGCCATTGTCGCCGCGGCGTGTGGAGGAAGAGGCGAGGCACCTGCTTCCACGAGCGCAGGCGGCGCATCGGCGGGACAACAACCCACTGCAGCGATGGCCGACGAACCCTTCCGGGTAGGCGTGATGGAATCCCTGACGGGGCCCGGCGAAACCTACGGAACCGTGTCCGTGCAGGCCAAGCAGATGGCCGCAGATGAGATCAACGCCGCCGGCGGAATCAACGGCCGGCTGCTCGAACTCATCGTTGAAGACTCGAAGTGCTCGGCTCAGGACGCCATCACCGCGTACAACAAGCTGACCGACGTGGACGGCGTGAAGATAATCCTCGGAACCTCCTGCAGCGGCGCGATGCTGGGGGCAGCGCCTCTCGCCGAGTCGGACGGCGTGGTCCTCTTCTCCGGACTGGCGACCAATCCCGACATTGCGCACGCCGGCGACTACATTTTCCGCACATCGATGAACGACCTCGAGTTGGGCATTGACACCGGCAACGTGATCCGGGCCGACGGGGCGCAACGCCTGGCAACGATCACCGAGACAACCGACTACGCGGAGGGAGTGCGCCGCACCACGGTGGAACAATTCGTCAAACTCGGTGGCGAGATAGTCGCTGAGGAGCGGTACGGGTCGGACGTGACAGATTTCCGCAGCCAGCTGACCAAGATTTTGAATGCCAATCCAGACGCGATCCATGTCGCCGCCCAGGCGGAATTTTCCGGCGGCACGGTGGTCAAGCAGATCCGCGAGCTTGGATACGAAGGGCGAATCTATTCGGAAATCGTGCCGGTTGGAGCGACGGCCCTGGAGGTTGCCGGAGAGGCGGCCACTGGGGTGAAGGCCATCATTGCCGAACTGGACCCGGCCAACGCAAAAAGCCAGGAGGTGCTGTCAAACTTCAGGGCGCGGTACGACTACGTAACCCTGCCCTGGTACCTGGCCTCCGGTTACGACGACGTGTACATCACGGCTGAGTGTCTCAAGATGACCGGCGACGACCAGGACGCCGACGGGTTCCGAGATTGTCTCTACGGGATCACGTGGAGCGGCGCCATTGGAGCAAACTACAGCTTCGACTCGAACGGTGAGGTGGTTGGCCTCGCCAACGCCGTGGTGGAAGTACTGCCGGAATCGGAACGGACGGAGGACAACAACGGATACCGCATCCTGGGGCCCGCGCCCGGAGCGGAAGCCGCCGCGGCCGCGCCGGCCATGTCGCAGGAGCCGTTCCGCATAGGTGCGATGGACGCGCTGACCGGACCCGCGGAAACCTACGGCATCCCGCTCATCCAGGCTAAGCAATTGGCCGTCGAAGAGATCAACGCGGCAGGCGGCATCAACGGCCGAATGCTGGAATTGATTGCAGAAGACTCCAAGTGCGCGGCGCAGGACGCCATCACGGCCTACAACAAGCTGACCGACGTCGACGGGGTCAAGATCATCCTGGGCACCACATGCAGCGGCGCGATGCTGGGCGCAGCCCCGTTGGCGGAAGCCGAAGGCGTGGTGATGCTGTCAGCGTCGGCGACCAGCCCCGACATCGCTGCGGCCGGAGACTATATCTTCAGGACGGCGATCAACGACAACCAACTTGGAATCGACACCGGCAATACGCTTACGGCTGACGGTATCCACCACCTGGCAACTATCACCGAGTCCACCGACTACGCGGAAGGTGCGCGTCGCACCACCGTGGCCCGCTTTGAAGAGTTGGGCAATGAAGTGGTTGCCAGGGAGAGCTACACATCTGACATTGCCGATTTCCGCAGTCAACTCACGAAACTGATCAACGCGGAGCCGGACGGCATCTATCTGGCGGCGCAGCAGGAGTTCTCCGCTGGTACGATCATGAAGCAGCTTCGGGAGCTGGGGTACGAGGGACCGATCTACGCCGAGACCGTTGCCACGGGACCTGAGGCCCTGCAAATCGCGGGAGAGGCGGCCACCGGGATGAAGGCGATTGTTCCCAATCCGGAGCTGACCACGCCAGAGGGTGTTGCTTTCCTAAGCAATTTTGAGGCCCGCTGGGGTAACGTCGCCACGATCCCGTGGTTCCAGGCGTCGGCATACGACGACGTTTACATTGCGGCGGAGTGCCTGGCGCGTACCGGCGACGACCAGGATACCGACGGCTTCCGGGACTGCCTGTACGGACTGACCCGTAGCGGGGCTATCGGCGACAACTACAGTTTCGACGCTAACGGCGATCTGGCCGGCCTGGGCAACGTGGTCGTGCAGGTCCTCCCGGTGTCCGAGCGCAATGACGACAACCTGGGCTACGTATCCTTGGGCGAGGCTCCGACGCCGTAGCCGCCGGGTGGCTCGCAACGCTAACCGAAGAGGGCCGGTCGTAGTCACTCGGCCGGCCCTTTATGCTATGATTGGCCTCACCATAACTAACAATCGATGATTTGCCAGACTGGCGAGGATTTCGTTGGCTAGCAACCGTGAAAGCGCCCGTGGGCTGCCCCGATTGATAAATGTGCCCGGTCCGCGGCTGTTTGCTTCCCTTTTGACGGCGCTCGCCCTGGGTTACATCGCTTGGAAAATCGGGCAAGCGCCGCCGCAGGCACTGCAGTTTGCATTTAACGGACTCGCCGTGGGCGCGGTGTACGCCCTGCTGGCGATGGGCTTCACCCTGGTCTACAGCACGGTATGGTTCTTCGACCTCTATTATGGAGCCGCCGCCGCGCTCGGCGCGTACGGGGTATTCTACCTGCGCACCGACCCGGCGTTAGGAAGTCGGCTCGACATTAACAGCGTCCCTGTAAACGTTGTCTTCGGAGCGGTGGTAGCGGGTGTGGTCGCCTGGACGCTGTACACCGTACTGGAGCCTCGTTTAAGAGAACGGGCCAGCCCGACGGCCTTCCGCGCTGTCCTTGCGGTCGTTGCCGTCGCGATGGGCGTTTACACCGCGGCAGTGCTGTCATATCCGGAACACCTGCATCTGACCCTGAGCCCAGCGGTAGGACTGGCGACGGCGGTCGTTGCGATCTCGGTCGCTCAACGAGCTGTCCGGCAACGAGTTGTCCGGACAGTGGTTGCAAGCGTCAGTTCGACGCGGGTTGCACTGGTCGCAGCCGTACCGGCGTCCACGTTGGGCGCCTGGTGCGGCTACCTGCTGACGAACGCTCCGGGAGCGGGCCTCTACCTGAGCTGGGCAGTTTCGTGCCTGCTGGCCGGCTGCGTGGGGCTGGCGCTGTACCGGGGCCTGTACGCGTACATGCGAGAACGGGCACGGTCCCCGCTGATCATGCTGGTCGCGTCCCTCGGCATCCTGCTAGCCATCGCCGCACTGATCGTCATAGTGTTTCAGAGCGCTCCGCGGCCGTTGCCCGACGCCTTCGGCAGTAGCCCATGGAACATCGCCGGCGCGCGCATCAAGGGGTTCAACGTATTTGCGATCGGCGTCGCCCTCGCCGGTTTCGCCGGCATGTGGTTCCTGCTAAAGATGACCTCCTTCGGACGCGCGGTACGGGCCATCGGCGACGATGAAGAGGTCTCCAAGGTGGTCGGGATAAACACCACCGTCATCATCGCCATTGTGTTTTTCATCGGAGCGGTCTACGCCGCGATGGCGGGGATCCTGACCGGTCACGACACGGCGGTGCAACCGCGCATGGGCCTGCTGCTACTGCTGAAAGGCTGGATTGCCTCAGTGGTCGGCGGCATCGGCAATCTCTACGGGGCCATCGTGGGCGGATTTGTGCTGGGGTTAGTGGAGCAGTTCGGCATCTGGGACCTGGCAGGAGAATGGAAGGACGCCATATCGTTCGTCCTGCTCATCCTGTTCCTGTCGTTCTGGCCGCAGGGTCTGTTGCCGAGGAGGTGACGCGGTGCCGGTGGATATGCAGGGTGTGAGGGAATTTGCCCAGGCAGCGCGAAATCCGCGAGAGCTGGTCCGCTACGCCCGGAGGAACATAGAGTTGTGGGCCAACCTGTTCGTGATCGGCGGGATGGCGGCGTTCATGATGTGGCAGGGCGTCGGGTTCGCGGTGATCGTCGGAACCGTGTTTGCGATCTGGGCGATCCTGGCCGTCAGCCTGAACCTCGTGGTGGGATTTACTGGGCTGCTGTCGGTGGGCCATATCGGTTTCTTCGGGCTGGGCGCCTACACCATGGCGATCCTGACGTCGAACCCAGCGTACGAGCAGCTGCGGACGGAGGCGATACCGACATTCGGCTGGCCGTTCTTCGCGGCGCTGCCGGTGTGCATAGGGCTGGCGGGGTTGGCCGCCCTGCTGGTGGGCGTGGTGTTCAACCGGTTCCGCGACGACATCTTCGTGCTGGTCTCCTTCGGGTTCGCCATCATCGCGTACAACGTGTTTCTCAACCTGAGGAGCGTCACCCGAGGGGCATTTGGAATACACGAGATTCCCCGGCCCCAGATTGGCGATTGGGTGTTCGATGGAGAGGTCGAATTCCTGCTGCTGGCGATGGCGTTCCTGGGTCTGGTGATGCTGATGTCATGGTTCATCACGACTTCGTCCTTCGGGCGGGTGCTCACGGCAATCCGGGAGGACGAGCAGGCCATTGAGGTGTTCGGATATCAGGCCACGCACTACAAGCTGGCAGTCTGGGTCATTTCGGCGATGATGACGGGTCTTGCGGGAGGATTGTTTGCCAGCTGGACCACGTTCATCGACCCCAACTCTTTCATCCTGCTGGAGTCGGTGCTGCTGGTATCCATCGTCATACTGGGTGGGCTGGCGACGATTTGGGGTTCGCTGCTGGGCGCGATGGCCTTCGTGTTGCTGGAGGAAGGGATGCGGTTCATACCCTTCCTGCCCACGGAATACATCGGTCAGGCGCGGCAGGTGGTCCTGGGGATCCTGCTGGTGCTGTTGATGCTGTTCCGGCCGCAGGGACTGGTAGGAAGGTACAGGCTATGACGACGGGCGACGGATCGTTGGCGCTGCAAACGGACGGGATCTCGAAACACTTCGGCGCGGTGCGGGCGGTTGATGAGCTGAGCCTGTCGATCCCGAGGCAGGGCACTACCAGCATCGTGGGGCCCAACGGCTCCGGCAAGTCGACGCTGGTAAACCTGCTGAGCGGGGTTCTGCCGCTGGACGGCGGGATGGTGATAATCGACGGAGTGGGTCTGCGGGTGGTACGCGCGCACGAAACGCCGGCGCACGGGCTGACCCGCACCTTCCAGGAAGTGCGCCTGTTCGACCAGATCACGGTGTGGGACAACATCATGGTAGTGCTAACGGAGCGGCGCCTGTTCCCATCCCTGCTGGAGCGGGTGAAACCGGCCACGCGGCAGAAGGCACAGCACATCCTGGAGTCCGTGGGGATGTGGGAGAAACGTGACTCCCTGGCGATGGACCTGTCCTACGGCCAGCGCAAGCTGCTGGAGATAGGGAGGGTCATGGCGATGGACGTGCAGACGTACCTGTTCGACGAGCCATTCGCCGGCCTGTTCCCGCAGATGGTAGAACGGGTCAAGGACATAATGAAGCAGATGCGGGCGGACGGTTACACCATTGTGTTCGTTTCACACAACATGGAAATCGTCCGCGAGCTGTCGGACCGGATCATCGTGCTGGACAGCGGGGCGCTGCTGGCCGCCGGCGATGTGGAACCAGTTCTGGGAAGCGAAGAAGTTATCGAGGCGTATTTGGGCGCGTGACGACGCCAGCGTCGGTGTGGGAGATGGCCCAGGACACGGCAAACACTGCAGACGCGCCGCTGTTGGAGCTGGTAGAGATCTCCGTGGAATACGGCGCCGTAAGGGCGCTGGACGACATATCCATGGGCGTCCAAAAGGGCGAGGTAGTGGCGGTGATGGGGCCAAACGGAGCCGGCAAATCCACGGTCCTCAAGGCCATCATGGGGCTGGCCCCGGTGACGCACGGTAGCGTGTACTGGAGGGAACAGCAGCTGGCGGCGGCGACCCACGAGATCGTGCAGGAAGGCATCGCGTTCGTGCCCCAGGGACGGCGCGTGTTCACGCACCTGACCATCGCCGAGAACCTTGAAATGGGCTGCATCTATCTCAACGATCGGGCGGAGAAGGCGAAGCGGCTGGATTCGGTGATGGAACTGTTCCCCGTTCTATATGAAAAGCGCAAGGACGTGGCGAGCGCGATGTCCGGCGGGCAACAGCAGATGCTGGCCCTGGGTCGCGGGTTGATGGCCGCGCCGGAGCTGCTGCTGCTGGATGAGCCCACCCTTGGCCTGGCGCCAATAGTAGTCAAGGAAGTCTTTGAGAAGGTTGCCGGGATCAGCGAGCGGCTGAATACGACCATCATGGTGGTAGAGCACAACATCAAGGGCGTGCTGGACATAGTCGACCGGGCTTACGTACTGGACAAAGGTGCTGTGGTGCACAACGGGACGCCGCAGTCGATACGGGAAACCGATATACTCAACCAAGTATTTTTGGGGAGCGCGTAGACGGTCTGCAGCCGGCGTCGTGATTGCGGCCGTGTGTGTGGTCGCCTGTGGCGGCGGCACAATGCAGAGTCGCCTTGCTCCCCCGACTCCCCAAGCCCCCGAAACGGCCGCGGCAGCAGAGTACCGGGAGGTTGTCGACGTTCAGGGATAATGTCCGCCCAAGCTTTCAGCAAAAATGTCACCTGCCTATGCCGGGATCGTATCAGATGTCGATGCCGGTAGGGTTGCCGGCGACCGCCGCGTCGGCGGGGTTTCGGCATCGATGTATCGCCGTACCGTTGCCAGGTAGATTTGTAAGAATATAAGAAAGCAGCCATACTTGGGCATGATCTTTGTGTGAGGAAGTGCCCAGCCAGGGCTGCCATCAAGTATAAAGTAGAGCTGACCGAGGCCGAACGCTCCCGTCTCAATGAGGTGTCCCAGCGAGGCAAGGCGTCAGTGCGCACCGTGAAGCGTGCGCTGTCGCTGCTCAAGGCTGACGAAGGGCTTGGGGACCGTGAGCTAGCCGATGTGCTGTTGGTCAACGCGGCCACGGTCGCCAGAGCGCGGAAGCGGTACGTGGAGGAAGGACTTGAGGCCGCCAGCAATGACCGACCGCGGCCGGGCCAGGAGCGCAAGCTGGACGGCAAGCAGGAAGCGCACCTGATCGCCATTGCGTGCAGCGCCGCGCCCGCAGGGCACACGCACTGGACACTCCAGTTGTTGGCCGACCAGGTGGTGGAGTTGGAGTTTGCCGAGAGCAGCTCCCTGGAGACGGTGCGCCAGCTACTCAAGAAAATGAACTCAAGCCGTGGAAGAAGCAAGAGTGGTGTATCCCCAAGGTGAGCGGGGAGTTCGTGGCGCGGATGGAGGACGTGCTGGACCTGTACCAACCGGCGTACCATCCGGAGCGTCCGGTAGTGTGCTTCGACGAGACCTCCCGGCAATTGACCGGGGAGGTGCGTCCGCCCCTGGAGGCTGCCCCGGGACGGGTGGCACGCTATGACACCGAGTACCAGCGTAACGGGACCCGGAACCTGTTCATGATCTGTGAGCCGAGGGGTGGCTGGAGACCTGTGGAGGTGACCGAGCGCCGCACTGCCGTGGACTTCGCGCACCAGATGCGGTGGCTGGTGGATGAGGCCTACCCTGATGCCGAGGTGGTCAGGCTGGTACTGGACAACCTCAACACCCACCAGCTCGGCGCGCTCTACGAAAGCATTTGAGCCATCCGAAGCTCGGCGCATCGCCCAACGCCTCGAGTTTCATTACACTCCCACGCACGGCAGCTGGCTGAACATGGCTGAGATCGAGTTGAGCGTCTTCAGCAGGGGATGTCTGAACCGCCGTATCAGCGATGAGGCGGAGCTGCGGCGAGAGGTTGCGGCGCTCGAACGCGAGCGCAACGCAGCAAGATTAGCCATCGACTGGCGGTTTACCACCCAAGATGCTCGCCGTAAGCTCCAATATATCTATCCGACAAGCTAGGCTTTACGCATAATTTAGAAAAAGTATAAAGACAGGGTAAGCTGGCCTGACCCCACTTTCAACGGAAAGGCCCAGCCATGCTCACCCTGCCCGATGCCATTGTAGCCGTTCTCGTTCCCTTCGCAACGCTGTTTACGAGCCCAACCTGGCGGAAAGCCCAACTGCTGCTGGTCGGCGCGATCCTGACCCCGGGCCAACGCACCGTGGCGGCGGCACTGCGCGTCATGGGCCGCAGCGACCAGCGCGACTACGCCCGCTACCACGAGGTGCTCAATCGGGCGGTGTGGTCGTCCCGCCAGGCAGCGCGCATCCTGCTGGCGCTGTTGCTCCAGCACCTGGATGGTGGCGACGGCCCACTGATCTTCGGCATCGACGAGACCCTGGAACGGCGTCGCGGCGCCAAGATCAGGGCGCGGGCCATCTACCGCGACCCGGTGCGTTCCAGCCGGTCTCAGGTGGTCAAGGCCAGCGGTTTGCGCTGGATCTCCCTGATGTGGCTGGGCCACGTGCCATGGGCCGGACGCCATTGGGCCTTGCCGGCGCTCACGGTGCTGGCGCCTTCGACCCGTTACTACCAACAGCAGGGACGCCAGCACAAGAAGCTCACCGACTGGGCCCGCCAGATGGTCATGCAACTGCGCCGCTGGCTGCCCCACCGACCCCTGGCGCTGGTGGGCGACAACAGCTATGCCGTGCTGGATTTGCTCCACTGCTGCCAGTCCCTCCGTGAACCCGTTACCCTGATCGCCAGATTGCGTCTGGACGCCGCCCTGTATGCGCCAGCGCCACCCCGTCAACCTGGCCAGAACGGTCGCCCGCCATTGAAGGGCCCGCGGCGGCCGCCGCTGAAAGTTTTCCTTGCGCAGACGGATGTAACTTGGGCCAGCGCCGAGGTGGCCTGGTACGACGGCATCACCCGCGCCGTGGAACTCACCTCCCAGACGGCGGTCTGGTACCGCTCCGGCAAGCCCCCCGTCCTCATTCGCTGGGTGCTGATCCGAGACCCCCAGGGCTCCTTCGCCACTCAGGCCCTGCTCTGTACCGACCCGGCGGCGGACCCGACCCAGATCCTGGAATGGTTTGTACTGCGCTGGCAACTGGAGGTCACCTTCCACGAGGTACGAACCCATCTGGGTGTGGAGACACAACGCCAGTGGTCCGATCTCGCCATCGCCCGCACCACGCCCGCCCTACTGGGACTCTTCTCCTGGACCACCCTGGCCGCCCACGCGTTGCAGAAACGGCGCCCCATGACCCAGCGCAAGGCCGCTTGGTACGACAAACCGTCGCCGACCTTCGTGGATGCCATCGCCCTGGCGCGTCGCCACCTGTGGCTGGCGTCGGAAGGTTTCTCACTGTCGGTCGCTGACCCCGACATTCAGGAACTCCCGGTCGCACTGTACCACCGACTTGTAGATTCCCTTGCCTACGCCGCTTGAATTGCGTAAAGCCTAGCCGGGGTCATGTCGGTGATCACTATCACAGGGATGACGTAGCAGCCAAAGTCCCGATCCTGAGACAGCCGGTCCTTGATGGACATGGCCGCTTCCCAGACCTTTTCCCGAACGTTGCCCATCGGCGTGACGGCGCCGTCCTCGGTGTGGTGGTACCATTCGCGTCCCCGCACGGACCATTGGTCGTGCAGGAAGGTCAGAGCGTAGCGGCCGTTGCCCTCCAGCAGGACCAGGCAGTCGGAGGCGGGGTCGCCGGGGGCGGGGTCGCCGGGGGCCACGATGGGCCACCACAGCGCCTGGCCGGACCGGTCGCTCTGCTCAAACTGCTGGCAGATCTCGATCTCCTTCAGGGTCATGGAGCGGTTGTCGTCAGTTTTCACGACTTTCATGTTTAATTTCCTCTGGTTGTTTTTGCGATTGTGATTGGAAGGTTGCGCCGGGTCCGCAGCAACGAAAACGGGCCGATCCGGGAAGGGTCCCGGGTCGGCCCGCAACTGCTGCAGCCCGGCTTGGATGATGAATGATGGTGCATTGGGGGCAGAATGTCGCCCCCTGCGGGTGGCGCTCACCCAGCGATCGGGGCGGTCCCCGGACCGTGGCATTGCCGGCCGTTTCATGACTCATGGTTATTTTCACCTCCTTATGGTGTGGTATTGACGGACCTGCGCGACCTTTGCCGCGGGTTGGCAGCGCGGTCGCCAGCGCTCGGTTTTCATGTCCCCCAGCCGTCCGTGGTCCAAGTCCGGGATTCAGCGCGGCGCTTGCCCCACACGCACGTCCACGCCCACCAGGCGCAGCATCACCCGCCCCGTCCTCGGCGCGGCCTCCCGCGTGGGGCCCTTCGCCCTGGGCTCGAACCGCTGGCGGGCCAGCGCCGCAATGTCCCCTTGGCACAGTTCTCTCCAACGCCGCGCCCCATCCCAAATGTCGCCAAAACGCTGGTGCACCGGACCGCCGGCCGTGAGCACCAGCAGCCGCTCCGCTCGGGAGAAGGCCACGTAGTGCTGGCGCATATGGTCGAAGGCCGCGATGCGCCGGGCCGGCTCCGCGTCCGACCGCAGATAGTACGGCGCCAACGACCTGCCCACCGGATCCACGTTGGGATTGTGGAAATCCAGCGACCCGACGATCACCACTGGCCACTGCCTTCCCTTGGACTGGTGAATGGTCGTCACGGTCACCGCTTCCCGGGAGCGCCTCCGGCCCCGTCCCCCACGACCGGAGCCAGCCGGCACGCAGCGGGCGGGAATGCCCGCATCATTCAGGGCGTCCAGATAGGATCCGGGCGCCTCGTCCTTTACGCTGTTCAGCAGCAGCGCCACCTGGTGATAACCCGCGATCACCCGGCGGCTTTTCAGGAACCGCAGCAGCTCAGCCAGCTGCCTTCCCTCGTCGTCGGGGCCCTGGCCCTCCACGGCGATCACCGCCGGGTAATCGTCGTACCCGTACGGGTCGTGGGGAACTATGGTCTTGGCATGGCGGAAGGGCGCGCCTTCCGGATCGGGGTTGGACCAGTCCGCCGACCCCATCCACCGGTCATACGCCCTCACGATGTCGGGATGGCTGCGGTAGTTGACGGTGAGCTCCACCACCCGGCAGTCGTGGAAACGCTTGGCGAACCCGAGAATATTGCGCACCACGGCGCCCCGGAAACGATAAAGCGATTGATCCTCGTCGCCGACCACGCACAGGTTGCCGTGCGCTGCGGACAGCCGCGTCAGGATGCGTTCCTGCACGTGGCTGGTGTCCTGGTACTCATCGCACATCAGGTAACGTATCCCGCCGGCGATTGCGTCGGCGACGTCATCGTCATCCAGCAGCAGGTCGGCCCAGGCCTGCAGGTGGGCGAAGTCGGCGGCGTTCTCATCCAGCAGCAGGCGCTCGTAGCGCCGGTAGCAGCGGCCCACGGCGGCGATGAAGGAACTGCGGGAACGGGTCAGGTCCCGGGGATGGATCACCTCGTCGCAGATCCGCTCAAAGTATTTGAGCGCGCCTTTCACCACCGCCGGAGGGCGTCGCCAGCCCCGGCCCTTCAGGTCCCGCAGGTCGGGGCCGAAAACGTCGTCAAACCGCTGCTGCAGCAGGTTCGACTGCTGATCGTTGTCCAGCAGGCGGAAACCGCGCCTCAGACCCACCCGCTCGGGGTATTGGGCCAGGAGCCCTCCGCACAGGCTGTGGATGGTGCAGACGCGCGCGCGGCCGGTGTTGACTCCGTAATCCGCCGCGCTGGCCACGGCGTCAAACCGCTGGCGCAGCTCACCGGCCGCGTCGGCGTTGTAGGTGCACAGCAGCAGCTCCTCCGGCCGGGCCAGTCCCCGCAAAAGCAGGTTGGCTCCCCGCAGCGCCAGCGTCAGGGTCTTGCCGGCGCCGGGACCGGCAACGCCCAGCGTGGGGCCGTCCAGGCTGCCGATCAGTTCCAGCTGTCCGGCGTCCAGCTGCGGGTAGAGGGACATAATGACGGGCGCTACGCCCGTGGGGGTCTTCATAGTTATTCACTCCAGGGTTGGTTTTGGGATTGGTTTTGGGATTGAGGTCGGTGGGTGGCAACGGCATCCGATAGCGGCGACGATGGGCACGCTGCCGGTCGGGACGGGCCGGATGCGCCCGTCATCCGCATGAAAAAGCGCCGGTGACCATCGGCCGACCGGCGCCGTCGGTGCACGCATGTGGACGCCCCGCCCAACTGCGACGACGCGATGCCGCCGATGCGTTGGACCAGGGCGTGGACTTCCCGGCAATACGGGCGGTTATCCCACCGGCGGCACGCCGCCGGCGTGGGTCGTCGTGACATCCACACCGACCAACGTCAGCCGAAGCGTCCCGATGTATTGCCGTCGCTCTGGGACGGAAACCGGCTGATCCGCCGCATCGGCAACGCAGCGCTTCCCCATATTTTCCAGGCAGATCAACCCGTCGGTCACCGCATGCACCTCGCGGGCGATGCGGTCCATCCCCAAAGCCTCCGACACCCGGCGGCTCCGGACGATCTCCTCCAGGTCAGCCAACAGGTTGCGGACGCCCCAGATCACGTACACTCCCGTGCGCTTGGCCAGGCTTTTGATGGCCTCATCAGGCTCCATGTCCGGAAATACCAGCACCGGAATGACGTACGGGTTGTAGCGGGTTTCAGCCAGCTCCTTGATGTCGTCGTGCAGATCCAGCGCTGCCAGCTTCGTCTCATCCAACGGGCATGACTCGATCAGCTTCACGCCGTCCCGGGTCTTCAGATACCACTCACCGTCAATTAGCAGGTAGCGGCCGCCCTTCACCTGCAGCGCGAAGCGACCCAGCCCCTTGACCCAGACGGCGTAGTCAAGCTCGATGTGTTCATATCCCTTGCGCCACTCGTAATAGACGAAGCCCCGGCGGTCGCTGCCCGCCAGGGCTTCGTAGGTTTTGCGTTCCGCCTGTCGCTTCGGCTTCTTACGGCGGCCCGACGGAAACTCTCTAGGGTACATTCTCATGGTGGGTATTACTCCTTACAAAAACTGCGCCTCCCCATTCCAGCGTGGGAAGCGCTTGGAAACTTTAATGACGTCGACGTATGTTCAATGATGCGTGCTATCCTTGAATAAGGGGATGAGCAATGGCCAAATTGGAAGACCATATCTGGGAAGCCGATTTCACCGGGCCAACCCGGCGCGACCGCAGACCCTGCCGGTACTCGGTCTACCTGCCCGACCATCTGACCGCTCGCCACTTTGCGCTCGACGGCGACGTGGCCGCGGACGTCGCCGACGCCGAGGCCGACCTGGTGAGACTCAACTTGGCGGTGGACGCTTTGGCCGACACCGAAGCCCTGGCCCGGCTGCTGCTGAGGGCCGAGTCGGTGGCATCCTCACGCATCGAGGGTCTGGTGGTGGGTGGACGACGGCTGCTCCGAGCCGACGCGGCCCGCCAACTGGGGGAGGAGGTTCGCGACGTCACCGCCGCCGAGGTGCTGGCCAACATCGATGCCATGGTCTGGGCAGTGGCGGCAGTGGAGCCGGGCGGGCGGTTGACCCTGGAAATCCTGTTGGAGATGCATCGCCGCTTATCGGCCGGAACCCGCCTGCAGGAGCACGGCGGACGCGTTCGCACGGTGCAGAACTGGATCGGGGGCAGCGGCTACAATCCCTGCTCCGCCGCCTTCGTGCCGCCGCCGCCGGAGGCGGTGCCCGGCCTGCTGGAGGACCTGCTCGCCTTCTGCAACGACGACGGCCTTCCGGCTCTGGCCCAGGCGGCAGTCGCCCACGCCCAGTTCGAGACCATCCATCCCTTCGTTGACGGCAACGGGCGCGCCGGACGGGCGCTGGTTCACCTGGTCCTGCGCCGCCGGGGGATGGCAACGCACTTCCTGCCGCCGGTCTCCCTGGTCCTGGCAACGTGGGCCGGAGATTACGTCGCAGGCCTTACGGCCACTCGCTACGTGGGCGAGCCGGGATCAGAATCTGCCCACATGGGCATGAACCGCTGGATTGCGCTCTTTGCCGGAGCGTGTCAGCGAGCGGTGTCCGATGCCAGGCAGTTCGAGGAACGGGTGCGCCGCTTGCAGGCGACCTGGCGCGAACAGGCCGGCAATCCACGCCGCGACTCGGCGATGCACCGGCTCATCGGAGCGCTGCCGGCGGCTCCGGTCCTCACCGTGAGCACCGCGGCTGAGCTGACCGACCGTTCATTCCAGGCCGCCAACCAGGCCATCGACCGCCTGGTGGCCACCGGTGTGTTGATCCAGGTCAACGTCGGCCGGCGTAACCGCGCTTTTGAAGCTCCCGAACTCATCGATGCCTTCACGGCGCTGGAACGACAACTGGCCAGTCCGGAGAGCGATACGCGGGTCTCCGAACCAATACGGGACGTGCCGCGACGCCGGCAAGCGTGAGCGCTCGAAGGCACCACCAGCGCGGCTACCTGCGAGGTTCTGGGCGCTCAGGTTTGGATTTCCGGGAGTGGAGTTCTGAGTAGGATGGTGGCCCTTCTGGGCACCGGGTATCCGTAGGCTCCCGTTGGTTCGTCATGAGGCCAGCTGGTGTAGGTCTGGGCCCTGACTTTCAGGTGGTGGGGAATTTCGCCGAAGATATTCTTGTCGTGGACCAGTTGCGCTTCGGCGCTTCTGGGGATGGTGGTGTAGACCAGCTGGGCCTCGGCTGGAGCCTCTCGCGCCCAGCTCTCGGGCTCCGTGTTGGGGTCGATGACCATGACGGTGGTGTTATGGTCGATGTGGCCGCGCTCACTCCATATCTCGGCCACCTGGGCCTCGGTGGTGATGATGATGACGGGCTGGCCCTGGTCGATGATCCCGGTGCGGCGCCAGTGTTCGAGCTGTTCCGGGTCCGCGGTGATCATGGTGATGGATTTGGGGTCGAAGTGGTGGACGTTGTGGTCAACCCGGTGGACCTGGTAGGTGAGGAGCTGGCACTCGACCGGTTCGTCGTAGAGTGGTACGTACTGTCCCTGACTGTTGAGAGTCCAGCCGGCCGGTTCGGGGGCGTTGACGTAGTAGCGGGTTACCGATGCGGTGCGGTCTTCCAGATCGGTGGGGATATCCCCGTAAACGTGTTTGTCGCGGATGTCGTACGCGTCGCCGTCCCCGTTGACCTTGGGATAATCGTCGGATGCGGTGAACGGGACCGCCTGGGTGTAGCGGTGGATGGTTTCCCAGTCAGGCGCGACCAGTATGGTGTTGTCGGGCTGCCATACTTGAACCAGGGTTTCCATGGCGTCTCTGGGATGGTCCAGGTCGTGGATCAGCTGGTTGACGTCGTCGTTATCCCATTCGGGCAGCAGCGCTTTCGTGTCGCGGAGCAGGTCTGCCCACAGGTCCCGCTCCTTCTGGCGCTCTTCCATCCGGCGGTCCTGGTAGTGTTGCCAGAGTGCATCAGCCCAGTCCAGGATGGTGTCGATGGTGCGGGCCTGGGTCATGGAGTAAAGACCGGAAGCCTTGCGCAGTTCCATGTCAGCGATTGTGGAATCGCGTATGCCGGTGATGACGTCGGCGAGGTGGTGAATGTCGTCGGGTTCCTGTTGTGGGTATCCCGAAGCCAGGCGATGAAAGGATGCCTGGGCGGCTTCGCCGACCGCGGTGTCGTCGAATGAATAGCCGTCGGCGTCTGGGGTGTAGTTGAGACCCCGTTCCCTGGGCATGATTTGACCTCCCGGTGGTGTCTACTGTTGCCCGGGAGGTCGGTTGCGGGGTTTATCGAGAGCCCGGGGTCTGGTGTTATCCCAAGTATCCGCGCAGGGCTCCGGACCTGGAATGATGCCGCATCTTGCGTATGGCCTTGGCCTCGATCTGGCGGATACGTTCCCGGGTTAGGCCCAACCGCTTGCCGATCTCTTCAAGGGTATGGGTTCGGTCGTCGTCGAGGCCGAAGCGCATCCTGAGGATCTTGTGCTCGCGATCGGTGAGTGTGGACAGCGCTTGGTTGATCTGGTCGCTCAGCATTTGATGGACAGCAGCCTGGTAGGGTGTGACGGAAGCGCGGTCCTCGATGAGGTCGCCGAGGAAGGTGTCCTCTTCCTCGCCTATCGGGGTTTCGAGGGATACGGGATCGATGGAAAGTTTTTGGATTTCCAGGATCCGTTCCGGTGTTGACTCCATCGCCTCAGCGAGTTCCTCGGTGGTGGGATCACGCTGCAGTTCCTGCAGCAGACTGCTTTGGCGCCGCCTCAGCTTGTTGATGATCTCAATCATGTGCACCGGTACCCGTATGGTGCGAGCCTGGTCTGCGATGCCTCGGGTGATGGCCTGCCGAATCCACCAGGTGGCGTAGGTGCTGAACTTGTAGCCGCGGCGGTAGTCGAACTTGTCGACGGAGCGCATGAGGCCCAGGTTGCCATCCTGGACCAGGTCCAGCATGCTGAGGCCGCGCCCCAGGTGTTTCTTGGCTATGCTCACCACCAGGCGTAAGTTGGCTTGGCTGAGGTCAGCCTGGGCCGTCTCGCCGTCCGTGAGGATCCGGTAGTAGTGTCCCGCGTCGCGGAACCGGTCCTCTCCAATGCGCTCGATGAAGCGGGGGTCGTGGAGCATCATGGACAGGATCGGAATCTGGCAGTCGTCCTCATTGATGGTTTCTGGCCCGGCCAGTTGTTCCTGTTCCTGGTGGGTTTCCAGCCAGGCGTGCAGGTATTGGTTGATGGTCTCCCTGGTGTGGTTGGGCAGGGTGGCGGTGTCCAGTGATAGTTGGACCATGGCCTTGGTGATATCGTCCGGATTCGAGTTGAGATCATGCGCAACCAGTTCGACCAGTTCCGGGTCGATGGTTTGGTCGATGCTGGCACGGAAGGTCTGGTTGGTCATTATCTCGGTGATGGTGAGCTGCTGGCCGATCTGTGCGTGGTTCGAGATGGACTGGATGATGGGCCAGGCGTTGGTGATTCGCGCCAGGAGCAGCATGGTGGCGTCCCAGCAGGACACATCAAGGTCCTCGCCGTGGACCTGCGGCAGCTGATTGGGCAGGCGTCGGTCGTTCATCAGGTGCGCGGCCTGGGTATAAGCCCGGTGAGGCATGGGGAGCGGCCCCTGGCCGAGTTCGTCTTCCAGGCGTTGCGGGTCGCTGAGCATGGCGAGGTGGTTTAGTCCGGGGATCGGGTGCAGGTGTGCCATCTCCTCGATACGGCGTGCCAGGTATTGCTCCTGCCTGGCGTCGATGAGTGGAATGCGTCCGATTTCGCGGAGGTACACCCGTACTGGGTCGTCCAGCGAGGTCAGGCCGTCTTCGGGTTCGGCCCAGATCCGTTCCTCGCGTTGCAGGTCGCGCTTGGTGGGCTCGGCGAGTGCTTCGAGTTGGTCGCGTCGTGCGTTGGTGACGTAGGCGAGGACGGCCGCCTCGTCGGGGTCAATCTCGATTGTTTCCGGCTCGGGGTCTTTTCGGATATCGGTTTCGTCGTCTGGGTCGATGACCTGGTCGTCGGGGTCGTGGAACTGAGGCAGGTCGGTGTTGGCGGAGTCCTTTTGGCCCTGGGTGGTAAGTTTGGTCATGGACTCTCCTGGGTGAGGATTCCCGGTGGTTGGAAACCGGGTTGATGAGTTAATTCTACCAACCCTTACGTGTTGGGGTACGGAAGTGGATGATTCGGCCACGCATCGCTCCCGCCCAGGCCATTTGTGCCGGCTTCACCCAGACCGGTGTCGGCGACCTAACGGTCAGCGGCGCCTGCCTCCGCGGAACCCGTCGCCGGCTTCCCTTGTCCCAGCTGTCCATAAATACCCCTTATCAGACTTTTATGACGGCCTCATTTTCCGCCGCCCTTGACACCGGCCATCCCGACCGTTTCAGCGACACTCACTTGCGGACGCTGCAACGCAGAGTGCAGCAGTGGCGCGGCATCATGGCCAAAAAGCTGGTCTACACCACCGCTGGTGAGCCCATGCCGGAGCTCCCTGCAATGCCGGAATTGGCGCTGGTCGAGGGGCCCCCAAGTGCTAAAGTTTCGGTAACATTTCTGAATGAGGAAACAGGAACCGGCATTTATGCTTGACGCGGGACAGTGGATCCGTTTGATGCGCTCATGAAACGATGTGTGGCTATCTAGGTCAGGGCCAACCTTAGCGCCTTAACGAGTGGGACGGAGTTCACTCTTGGCTGATTGTGAGTGATTTGACACGCCAGACGATAGAGAGGGTTGTGTAGTCAATTACCATGTCACCGGTTCACCGTTGATCCTGATCACCTATGCACCAAAAGTCCTATTTACCAAATCAACAAGCAGTTTTCGTTAACGACCTCGCCTCTGGAGACCTTCCTCAAGCATCTCAATCACCATAGCCGTCACGCTGGAATCTTGATCCACCACCAGATGGCGCAGACGCCTGTGCACAGCAGAGGGTATACGGCAATGAAGCACGGTAACATCCGGCGCCGCTGCCTGCTCACGGAATGCCTCTCTCCGTTCCTGATCATCGGGGGATTCGGGTCTTCGTGAGAAGGCCATTACACATCTCCTTTATCTCGTCGCAGATGCCGCTGATCTCTCCTTGCGCCACCCGATCCCGGCCGGCCAACACAGATTTACCTTCGCCTGCCGCTACCGCATAGGCTTCCCGTTCCGTGGTACGCGCCTGGAGGATCGGGAGACCCAACTCCTGTAGGGCTGCGTCAATGCTTTGGCTAAAGCGTGTGCGGGGCCGGCCCATGCTGATCACAAATGCGGCTTGGGGACACCCACCATGTCCAGCCTGCCGAAGCTTTACCGCTGCAACGATATCCTCACAGGCCCACACATCCCAAACCCGCGGCTTGCAGGGAATGAGCACGACGTCGGCCACCCTGATAGCGTCTGCGTTCACGCGGGTGATGCCCGGCGGACAATCTATGATAATCCAACGGTGTTCCCCGGCAGTTGCTCTCACCTGGCGGACCAGCGCTCCCGCTTCCACACCCTGTACCGTCAGATGCGAATCCGGTTGGGGGTCCACCGAGGACCAGCCCACTGCGCTGCGCTGGGGATCGCAGTCTAGGAGGAGCGCCGCCGGCTCGTCGCTGCCTAGAACGGATGCCAGGTTGGTAGCCAAACACGTTTTCCCAACACCACCCTTCTGGTTCACTACGGCGATTACCGGCATAGCTGTTGCCCTCCTGCATCACACCAACGTACCTATGCACCGCTTTACCCATGCACCATATCAACATACCACCAATGCTTGCACCATCTCCGCCAACAGGTTTGAGGCGATTTGCCATCGGTGCCGCGACGACAAGTAGACGAGATACCGAGAGCTCTAGGATACGAAACGGCGTCCCCTTCACATACCCCCGCATACATTGAGGGCTTCTAATTGTTCCACTACACCGTTGCACCATTGAACCATTGCACCGTTGCACCCGTATCCCGCACCCCCATAATGTCAGTCGTACTTAGGCCGAAACTTTACGTTAGAAACCGGTTCCATTCCCGATAAATTACAGTTGCGACATCCAGACCGGAAAACGGAATCTTGTCCCCGCGGGATAAACATGAGTGTGGGACACGTACACTTGCGAACCCTGCAGATGCTGCGCGAGCGTCAGGCATATCAACCTTGACCTGCTGGCCCATAAAAAACCAGCGCGGTTGCTATTGATGTTGAAATCGCGATGCCGCCTGCGCCCAATGAGTGGGTGGGACGACAGGCGGTACTCAGATGCCGACTCCTTGCCGTCCATCACGCAGAGCCGGCGACCCTACTGTACCGGGCACCAAATCGCCATGTTCAGTCGCTCCTCTTCAGGCTCTCTGGCGCAGCATCCACCATACCTGCCGCATCCATCGGTGAACGCCAATGGCGGCTACCATCTTTGCAGAGCAACACCTGTGTTTTGGTGTCCCATTTTGACGATTTTCCCTACTCAAATATACCCATCCCCTATTGTGTCTCTATCAGATGGCAGGGACAGCGTTGACCGGCAATGCTTGATGGTCGGAGTCCCCCGGCTGTGAGGCAGAGTAAACATCAGGGGGCCAATATGGGTCGGGCGGCATCACTCTCCAAGGTAGGCCATCGTTGCGGGGATTGCTCCCAAGACGCTCGATGGTGCAGCCGCCCATCCCTGCGATGTCAATAACCGCCTTCCTCGCCCGATGTCGGTACTTGCGCAGGTCAGAATCTCGAATCAGCACCTCGGCCGGATAGCAAATACCGATAAGGTCGTCCGAAGAATACTCGCGGTAGTTAAAGCGCGCAGGATTCGCTTCGCTCCGGCCGGTTCGGATGGCATTGGGATGGTAGGGCGAGTAAATGGGCCGCTCACCTTTGCCATGCACGACGTTACCCTGACCATCCACCACCTGACCACCAGAAGCTCTCATAACGCCAGGACGGGTGGGACGAATTAACCTGCCATTGTGGCCGCCCACCCGGTCCCACTCGCAACATAAAGTAAGGTACGCTCGGTATGCTGGGCCAGAGATCTTGCCCAACTGCCGCAGGATAGGCCGGTCCACTGGCGGTCCCACATCAGAACCGGATGGCAGGCACACTATCAGAGCCATTTGGTCGTCAAGCTTCAGCCCGGAGATCGCCAAAGGCGATATTGGATAATAGAGGCCGCCCTGCGGCATATCCACGAACATGCTGCGGACCTCGTTGACCGCGCGCCGGAGCGCCAAACCCTTCTGTGCGCCGGCCGGTCGATAGTCTTTGAGGTTCCACCCCAGCCATTCACCAGCAACTTCCCTGATCGTGAATCGCAGCTCATGCAGTCGCCCATCACGCGCCGCCACAGGTAGAGAGAGGAGGGACTCGATGAACAATCGTAGCGACAGGGCCGCGCCCCGACCACGCCTCAGCGGCGCGGCAGCGCGGTCGTACAGGGATAGGAGCGCCGGTAACGGAGGCCGGTCCGGGATCAAGCCGGGAAGATGGGACTGGCTGATTTCTGATTCGACCAATCCCGGCAAAGCAGGCGGCTGGGGATTATTCAGAAAGGGCAACCGGTCATTCCGCCGAGCGAAGGTCGCTGGAATAATACCTTTGGCACGCCGTTCAGGTTCAACCAACTGGGGGCGTTCTTTCCAGGCCCTCACGACGGGTGCCAGCGGGAAACGAATATCCTGGGCCTGCAACTCTTCCCACTCTCTCTTCAGCACCGGTAGTCTGAACCTGACCACGCGGGCCACACCGCTGGGCGACACCGAAAGATGGTCGCCGACCAGCAGCCCCTGCTTCTGCCACATCTGCTCCATCCACTTGACGCATTCCCGCAGAGCATCCAGTGGACATTCTCCGGCCACCAACCAGGCGATCAACTCCTCCGGTTCCGGACCGCCCATCTCGTTGACGAGGACTTCCCGGGACTCGGCGTCGTTGCTCTCCCCACATTCAGCGGGGCAATCATCATTCTCAGAGGACTGCTCATGTGTTAGCGCCGTCAGGCTTCCATCCTGGTCTTGGTATACCTCGTAAACCGAGGTCTCAGCTATATCAGTCCGTAATGGAAGCATATTTCCTACCCGACTCCTCGACAGATTTCTGATGGGAATAACTCAGGCCAGGCCCGACCCAAACCCCATCCGCCTTGAACCCGACGATAGCGCCTCCGGCGACGCGTATCGAATTTATACCGACGGTGACGAGGGATGGGCCGTAGTTGCTCTTGGCCACCGCCAATTTCAGCTCGCTCGATTCAGCCTCGCCTTCGTCTTCAGGCTGATGACGGGTCATCGCCAGAACACCCCTGGCCCCGTCCACCCACGCGGCGCTACCACCCACTTGGCCAGGGTCATAAGGGTCCTGATTGCCTGAACGGGCTGTCTTGTTAGAGTGGGCGGTGATGAGAACGCCGGTCCCAAGGCCTTAGCCCGAATCCACCGAAGGGACTGGCGCTGGCGTTGACACAAGGGCTGATGGGTAGGGGAAGGCGAACGGGCCAGGCCAGATTCCAATAGATGGGGATGGGGGCGGCGTGAGGCAGCCACACTGGCACGATGATGGCGGCCGGGCGGCCATGGGGGGCGGGATCGATAGGCGGTAGGCAGGAAGTGTCCCTCGCGGACCGAGTTGGTGCGAGTTGGCGGGGACGTTCAGTGGGCCGGATGCTGGCCCAGCGTGGCGGGCAGGATCAGCCCAGCATTGGCCACCAGGCGGTGGTCGTCAAAGGTGATTTGGATGCGGTCGGGGTGGTCATCTGGTAGCATCTTTTGGGTGCTCCTTGTTTCTGGTTGGATTCCTCTCTCGAAATCCATTATCCCAGATGCACAGGAGCACTTTCTTACCCCTTCAGCACGCCGCCACACTCATCTTTTCGGTGGATTCGGGCTTAGAGAAGAGAGGAGCCGACGCTGGCGTAATATTTGGAGGCGGCTCCCAGCCCGAATTCGCCTGTGGCGGCCTCGGTGAACAGCTCGCCCTGCTGGCCAGCATTGATATGCCCATCGACACCCCCGAGGAAACAGCGGCCGGCGAAGCGGCGGCGAACCTGTGCATCGAGACCATGGGGCCGGTGGGCGGCCTGCTCCACACCGAATATGTTGCCAACGACATGGACGAGATACGCAAGGCGCTGGGCGCGGAGCAAATCTCCTACTACGGCGGCTCCTATGGCTCCACAGTGGGGGTCTGGTACGCCACCCTCTTCCCCGATTCGGTCCGGGCAATGGTGGTTGACGGCGCCGACAATCCGGTTGACCAAGCCGCCAACCAACAGGAACGCGTCGCCGAGGAACTGGAGGAACTGGAGGCGATGGAGGCCTTGCTGGAAAAGGCGCTGACCGCCTGCGCTGATCCGGAGTGCCCGATCTACAACGATGGCGACCCGGTGGGCTACTACCTGCGGGCTGCGCAAAAACTGGGCCTGGTCAACGCGGCGGCGGATAATCACCCCGAGGCGGGCGTATTCGGGGTGGTCTCGAACCTTTACAGTGAAGAGCAATGGCCTGACCTGTGGCAGGGTCTGTTCGAACTCAACGAAAACGACGATCCCGCGCTCCTGTTGGAGTCTGCCAAGATCCAGTGGCTTGGCGGGGAGTTCGGCGAAGCAAGATTGGCTGACCACGTCAATTGCCTGGACGCCTGGGTACTGCATCCGGAGGTGGATCGCGCCTCTCAGCTGGATGACTCCGTAGTCACTGAGGCGCTCGTCGAGGAACAGTTGCCCTTGATAACGGCAGCGAACCCCTTTTCCGTCGGGGCCTGCCCGTTCTATGACCAGTTCGCCCCCGAACCTCTTGAGGAGCCGCTGGACGGCAGCGGCGTGCCGATACTGGTAGTTGGCAACCACGACGACCCGGCTACCCCGTTTGCTCAATCCGAAGAGTTGGTAACCGAGGTCCTCAGCAATGGCTATCTGCTGGAGACCTCTCACTACAAGCACGTTGTCTATCCCAAGAACCAGTGCGTTAACGGCCACGTTCACCGGGCGCTGATTGACTTGGAACTCCCCAGCGCGCGGCGGGTCTTCTGCGAGGAGGACCGCACCTTCGCACCAGCGACGCCGGCCGCGCCGGAGCCTGACCCGACGGCCGGCGAGCGGATAGACTGGAGCCCGTGCGGTGCTTTTGAGTGCGGGTCGATACAAGTTCCGGCGGACTACCGGGACCCGGAGGCCGGCAGCATCAATATCGCGCTCAACATGCACCGGGCCACATCTCCGGACCAACGGATCGGCTATCTGTTGGTGAATCCCGGCGGTCCCGGGGGCAGCGGTCTGGAAATGGTAGCGCTTGCCAAAAGCCCGCAAATGGAACTCAGACCGTTCGCCGATGAACTCGTCGAACACTTCGACATTGTAGGATTCGACCCTCGCGGAGTCGAGCTCTCCTTTATATCGGAGATATTTTTTGAGCACGTGAAAGGAGTCGACCTCCGCGTATTGGTGGGGGGCGGTTCCTGGCCCGAATTCGCCTGCGGCGGCCCCGGTGAGCAGCACGACCTGCTTGCCAGCATCGATCTGCCCATCGACACCCCCGAGGAAATAGCAGCCGGCGAAGCGGCGGCGAACCTGTGCATCGAGTCAATGGGGCGGGTCGGCGGCCTGCTGCACACCGAATACGTCGCCAGGGACATGGATGAAATACGCAAGGCCCTGGGCGCCGAGCAGATCTCTTACTATGGAGCCTCCTACGGATCGGCGGTGGGGGCCTGGTATGCAACGCTCTTCCCCGAGTCGGTCAGGGCAATGGTGGTTGACGGCGCCGACAACCCGGTTGACCAGGCCGCTAACCAACAGGAACGCGTCGCCGAGGAAGTCGAGGAATACGTACCTTTAGCCGACGCTCTCGACCGGGCGCTGGCCGCGTGCGCTGACCCGCAATGCCCGATATACAACGACGGCGACCCGGTTGGCTACTATAAGCAGGCTGTCGCCAAGCTGGAACTGGTCAACACCGCTATAGATAACCCCCAAGGGGGCCTCTTCGGAGTGATTACGACGGTCTTGTACGATGAATCAACCTGGCCTGACCTGTGGCAGGGCCTGTACGACCTCAGCGAGAACGACGACCCGTCTATTCTGGCTGGGTACGCCATGATACAGCTGCTGGGCTCGGACCCCCGCGGGGCGAGCTTCACGTCACACGTCAATTGCCTGGACAAATGGGTCCTGGACCCGGAGCTCGATCGCGCCACTCAGCTGGATGACCGACCAATCTTTGACGCCGCCATCAAGGATATGTTCCCATTGCTGGCAGTAATGGAGGGCGCCTTCTTCCCCGAAGCCTGCCCGTACTACGACCAGTTCGCCCCCTCACCTCTTGAGATACCGTTCGACGGCGGAGGCGTACCGATACTGGTGGTCGGCAACCGCTCCGACCGGGCTACTTCGTTCGGTGAATCTGAGGAGTTCGCAGTCGAGGTGCTCAGCAACGGCTATCTGCTGGAGACCGATCACCCGACGCACATTGTCTATCCTGCGAACCAGTGCGTCAACGAACATGTTCACCGGGCGCTGATTGACGGCGTGTACCCCAGCGCGCGGCGGGTCTTCTGCGAGGAGGACCGCACCTTCGCGCCAGCAGCCGCGCCGAACTAACTGGCGGCAGCTTCGGATGAGGTATTCAGCCTTCTGGAGGCGCTGCTGCCGGAATTGGGAAACCGGCAGAGCGCCACCGAGCAGGAACTGCGGGCTGCCGAGCGCCTGAAGGAGCGGTACGAGGAAATGGGCTACGCGGCCGAGATTCAGCCGTTTACCTTCCAGCTGCTGGATTGGAAAAACTTTCGAGAGTTGGTGGAGGCCGCCGTTGAGTCGCCCAGACACCATCAAATGGCCCTCGCGGTACTCCTGTCCAAGTGGGCCGACAGCGCGATGGTATCGGGGCCGGTGGAAGCGGTGGGAATGGGCCAGAGTGAGGATATGCCAGGGGACGGTCTGGCCGGAAAAATCGCCCTGATCCAGGAGGGAGAACTTCCTTTCGATGACAAGGTCGTGGTTGGGCCCCGTACACTATCAGAACAACGATGAACAGGAGGCCGAGGATGCCGGAGAATACGAGTGCTGCGATACCGCAACCAAAGCGCTGAGCCTAAAAGTCCCGACGAGTTCCCCGACTTTCGCATCCGTACCCAAGCGTGGGCAGTTATTCCAATCAGCACCAGCAGGCCGATGAACGCCGTGAGCAGTCCCAAGAAAATCAGAGCCCGTCCCCGCCCGTCATTTGGTATTTGCCCCTTCCTGAGCTAATTACAGTTCCGTCACGTGCGAGGTCTAGCACGGCCCACCTAAAGTCGTTTCGGTATTTGCGCTTTTCGGCACCGTGCTTCCTGAGCTCTTGTGGCTCATTCAAAGTGGGTCTCAACCCAATCGTACATAGTCTTGAGACTGGCTTCGCCACCTTGGCAGCGCAGGGCATGTACAACGATTGGGTGCCAATCAGTTCCTGGCCTTTCTCCGAACGGCATATTTGATTGCCCTCCCTAAAGTCTGGACATGCTATGCTGGCAGACACATGATGCAGACCGGAAACCGCGCCTACAGCGGCATTGAACGAAAACGCAAGCGTCGCCAGATGAAGCGCTCCAAAAAGGGCGGCGCCACCAAGGCCCGGCGGCGCAGTTCCAAAGACCGAATGATGGCGCTGCGCCACAAGGGCCAGTTGCCGTGAATCTGCCGTGAATCTGTCGGGTAGCTACCGGGCCTCAAGGCTACCGGGCCTCCCCACCCGGTTGGTCTGAAATTTGCAGCGTTGGCGTGAGCGTGGTGTGACCGGCGGGTAACGACTCAATCGGTTGCGTCTGTGGGATGAAAAGCACCGGTTCGAACCGCATATTTCTTGACAGTGGTATCGCTATTCCGTAGCATTACGCCAATAGAATTGTCGGATTCGCGTATCACTGCTGCCCGATGGGCCAGTGCCACAGGAGGGAGACCGATGGCCAACCGAGAAGACATCGCGCTGATGGGCCACCTGATGCGTCGGGCGGGGTTCAGCGCGACCCACGAGGAACTACTGGAAAGGGCCAGCAACGGCTATGCAGCGACGGTAGAACAGCTGCTGCATCCCGAGGATTTTGATCCGGTGGATGACGATGTTCTGTTCCGGTTTCTGCCCGGTTACGAGGGGGCTTTGGGGCCGCCGCTGAACCAGGCGGAGTGGATGTACCGGATGGTCAACACCGAGCGGCCGCTGGAAGAAAAGATGGCGCTGTTCTGGCACCAGCTATTCGCCACGGGGAACTCCAAGGTGGACAACCCGCCGGAACTAACCCAGCAGATCGAGATGTTTCGCCGGCACGGGCTGGGCAGCTTCCGCGAGCTGCTGGTGCAACTGGCGCAGAATCCGGCCATGCTTTTCTGGCTGGACAATAACGGCAACCACCTGGGCGCCATCAACGAGAACTGGGGTCGGGAGTTGCTGGAGCTGTTCTCCATGGGAGTGGGCAACTACTCTGAGGACGACATCAAGGAAGCCTCCCGGGCCTTCACGGGCTGGACCGTAGGACCCAAGATTCCGCGGAACCCGCTGGGACGCTTCTACTGGAGTTTTGAATACCGGCCCGAAGACCACGACGATGGCGAGAAGACCTTCCTGGGTCGTACCGGGAATTTCAACGGGCAGGACATCATCGATATTGTGGTGAACCAGCCGGCGACGGCCCGGTTCCTGGCCCGCCACCTGTACAACTTCTTCGTGGCGGATGAGCCGCAGGTGCCCAGCTGGAACATCAATCCGCCCAACGACCCGGACGCCATCGACCAGTTGGTGGCGGCGTACGACGAGTCCAACGGGGATATCCGATCGGTGCTGCGGGTGCTGTTCAACTCCGAATTCTTCAAGGAAGCCCGGTTCTCCCGGGTGAAGAGCCCGGCCGAGCTGGTGATTGGAACGGCCCGCATAGCGGGGAACTTCTCCGGGCCGCGGCCCGGGTTCAACTCGCTGGCCTTCGAGTGTGGGTTCCAGGGGCAGGAACTGCTGAATCCGCCCAGCGTCGAGAGCTGGCACACCGGCCCGGAGTGGATTGACGGCGGAGCGCTGGTGCGTCGGGTGAACTATGCGGCCAACATCCTGGGCGACACTTCGCTGCCGGGCGTGCGGGCCATCGTGGCGAACCTCCGTTCCCGGGGCACGCTGAAGCCGGAAGAAATGGTGGATGCCTGCCTGGAAATGGTGGGCCCGCTGGACGTTAGTGACGAAACACGCGTCGAGCTGCTGGATCAGGCGCGGAGCGACGGCGATCTGCGGTGGGAGGATGAAACTGCGTCCGCCTCCGAGCGAAGGGTCGGCATCATGCTGGCGCTTATTGCCGCGTCTCGAGACTTTCAGTTCGCCTAACCCGTTGACTCGGATTGGGTGTCGGTAAAATCAGGGAGGAACAACATGGCGACGACGAAGAAAGATCCGGTGGTGGTGGTCCTGCAGATGACCGGGGCCAACGACTACCTGAACACCATCATTCCCTACACCAACCCGCACTATCGGGATGCCCGCCCCCGGGTGGGGATTCCGGAAGACCAGGTGTTGCCGATCAACGACGAACTGGCCTTCAACCCGCAAATGGGGGCGATCAAGAAGCTTTACGACGAGGGCAAGGTAGCCATCATCCACGGAATCGGCTACGAAAATTCGCCCCGTTCGCACTTCCGCTCGATGGATATCTGGCACACTTGCGAGCCGGACATCGTGGGCACGGAAGGATGGGCTGGGCGGGTCATACGAGACTTGGACCCGCGTGGTGAAAACGTGCTGAAGGGCGTCAACTTCGGGCAGGGGCTGCCGCGCGCGCTGGCGCTGCGGGGCGTGCCGGTCACCTCGGTGTCCAGCCTGGAGACGTACGGCGTGTTGTCCAGCGTGCCGGGTGTGGCGGAAGAGGAAGAACGCAACGAGCTGCTGAACCGGTTCGCCCGGATGTATTCTCCGACCATTGGCACGGGCCCGACCATGGATTATCTGGGACAGACCGGTCGGGACGCGCTGAAGGGCGCCGATATCGTCCGCTCGGCGCCGGAGATGTATTCCTCCACGGTGGAGTACGCCGATACGCCCATCGCCAAGTATCTGCGGGATATCGCGCAGGTGTACCTGGCCGATCTGGGCACGCAGATGTTCTACACGCAGCACGGCAGCTTTGACTCGCACTTCAATCAGCCGCCGATGCACACCAAGCTGTGGAT
Organism: Dehalococcoidia bacterium; assembly: GCA_965220105.1. Taxonomy (GTDB): domain Bacteria; phylum Chloroflexota; class Dehalococcoidia; order Lucifugimonadales; family UBA3495; genus Bin87. Next base: position 3,895,133 of record OZ244811.1, read on the forward strand.
CGACATGTCCCGGGCGATCAGCGACTTCTTTGACGACCTGGCGGAGCACGATGCCGGCGACAACCTGATCATGGTGCTGTTCACCGAGTTCGGCCGTCGGGTTAAGGACAACGGCACCGGCACCGACCACGGAGCCGGCGGCGCTGCATTTGTCATCGGGAACCAGGTGAAGGGCGGCATGTACAGCACCTACCCGTCCCTGAAGCCCGAGGACCTCTCCCAGGGCGACCTGGAACCCAACTACGATTTTCGCGGGTTGTATTCCACCGTCATCGAGCGCTGGCTGGGGCTGGACCCGGTTCCCATCGTCGGTGGCAATTTCGAGCAACTGGCTTTCGTTTAGCCCAGCGCGCCGGAATAGCGCGGTCGGAATCACGCGGGAGGTGAAAGATGCTTACCACAGTTGCCGCCGGAAGGGTATTTGACTACAGCTACTGCCTGGGCATGTACGGCATGTCGGGGCAGGGCTTCTGGACGCCGCAGGACTTTGCGCTGGCCGACGACGGGATGGTTTTCGTGCTGAGTCGGGGCGCTGAGGAGCTCGGTCAGCGCATCAGCAAAGTCACGCTGGAGCACGAGTTTTTGGGTCAATTCGGCGCGTACGGGAGAGGGGATGGCCAGTTCGTGTGGCCCCGCTCCATCGTCCTTGACGAACAGGGAATGGTGTACGCGTCGGACGATTTCCTGAACCGTATCTCCATTTTCGAGCCGGACGGCACGTTCCAGGGTAGTTGGGGCGAGGCCGGAGATGGCAAGGGCCAGTTCAACGGAGCCAGCGGCCTGGCTTTCGATTCCGAGGGGAACGTGCTGGTCGTTGACGCCATGAATCATCGGGTGCAGCGCTTCACCAAAGAGGGCGGCTACCTGGGCGGCTTCGGTCGCCACGGCGCCGATGATGGCGAGTTGAATATGCCCTGGGGGATGTGCGTGGACGACGCGGGTAACGTATACGTTGCGGACTGGAAGAACGACCGGGTGCAGAAATTCGATCCGGACGGTAACTTCCTGCTTAAGTTCGAAGCATCGTCGACCGGCGTTGGCGACCTGCACGGACCCACCGACGTGGCCGTGGACTCGGAAGGCGACGTTTACGTGACCGACTGGGGGAACCACCGTTTGCAGGTGTACGGGCCGGACGGTCGCTTTGTCGCCACACTGGTAGGCGACGCGCAGCAACCTTCGCCGTGGACGCAGACCTACATCGACGCGAACCCGGATATCATCAAGGCCCGCCGACGAGTCAATCTGGAACCGGAGTGGCGCTTCCGACGACCGGTGGCGGTGCAGATTGACGACCAGGACCGGATATTCGTGCTGGAGGCGGCCCGCCACCGCATCCAGATTTACGACAAGGTCAAGGACTACGAGGAGCATCCGCTGAATTTGTAAGTTTCGGGCGGGGCTAGCCTCGCCCCAACCCCTCTCCCGGTGGGAGAGGGGTTTTTTTTGCTTCGGTCGGCGTGTTCGCTCGGCGGGGGTATAATGGGCCCATGAACAGGCGCGAAATTTTCTACAGGGAGGAGCGTTATGACGCAGCAAGCGACCGCGATTGATCCGAGCAGGACAGCCGTATTGATAATGGATTTTCAGCAGCGCATCATCGCCAACGTGGCGTCGGAGCCGGACGCGGTGGTGGGCAACGCGGCGAAGGCGCTGGCCGCTGCCAGGGGCGCCGGCATCCCGGTGATATACGTCATGCACCGTGGTGGCCCCTTCGCGGACTACGCTCCCGACGTGGAGCTGCACGGAGGCGTTGCGCCGGCGGAAGGGGACCTGGTGATCACCAAGACCAAGCCCGGGCCCTTCTCCACCACCGCGCTGGACGTCACCTTGCGGGAGGGCGGGCGAGACAACCTGGTGGTGATGGGTGTGGCCACCAGCGGATGCGTGCTGTCCGCCGTGCGGTGGGCGGTTGACGTCAACTACACCTTCACGGTGCTTTCCGACGCCTGTTCCGACGGCGATCCCGAAGTGCACCGGGTGCTGACCGAAAAGGTCTACCCCCGCCAGGGTCAGGTTATATCTACGGACGAGTTCGTGCGGGCGGTAGCGTAGGTCTCGCTGGTTCGGCGTCATGGGGGTGACGCGCTCATGCGTACCCACATTGTCATTGCGAGCGTAGCGTGGCAATCTCGTCGTCGTAGCAACGGCGGTTCGCCGACGTGTGTTCAACCGCATCGAGATTGCCACGTCGCTGTGCTCCTCGCAATGACAGATTAAAGTGGGCACGCGTGAGGGGTGACGCGGGTTTCGCCCTCACCCCGGGTCAAGCCCGGGGCAGGCTCCAACCCTCTCCTACCAGGAGAGAGGCATTGACAGATCATCAGGAGAAGCGTGATGAAGTATGACGTAATTGTTATCGGAGCGGGTTCCGCCGGCGGAACGATCGCGACGCGACTGTCCGAGGACCCCAATCGGTCCGTTCTGTTGCTGGAGGCCGGTCCCGATTATCCAGATTTGGACCAGACGCCCGACGACCTGAAATTCGGCTACGCGCCGCGGGCTTCGGAGATGGGCGCACCGCACAACTGGTCGTTTGTCGGAACGGGTACTCCCCAGCAGACCGAACCGGTCGCCGTGCCGCGCGGGCGGGTAGTGGGTGGCACCAGCGCCATCAACGGCCAGGTGTTCCTGCGAGGCGTGCCGGAGGACTACGACCGGTGGGCCAGTTGGGGGAATGACGAATGGAGTTACGTCAACGTGCTGCCCTTCTTCAGGCGCCAGGAGACCGACACCGACATACGTGATGACTTCCACGGTTTTGACGGCCCGATACCGGTGCGGCGGCACAAACGCGAGGATTGGCTCCCGTTGCAGGTGGCGTTCAACGAGGCTTGCCTGGACGTCGGGTACGCCGAGGTGTACGACCACAATCATCCCGATTCGACGGGGGTGGGACCGTTCCCGATGAACAATCCCAACGGCGTCCGGATGAGCACCGCCCTGACCTACGTGAACCCGAACCGCCACCGACTGAACCTGACGATTCGGGCCAACGTGCGGGTGCGGCGGGTACTGTTTGACGGTTTGCGGGCCGTGGGCGTTGAGGTTGAGAGCGGAGACGAGACCTTCCACATCGAAGGCGAACAGGTCGTCCTCAGCAGCGGGGCGATAGCCTCGCCGCAACTGCTGATGCTGTCGGGCGTGGGTCCGGCGGAGCAGCTGAGGCGGCTGGGGATTCCGGTGGTCAAAGATTTGCCGGGAGTGGGCCAGAACCTGCGGGACCATCCGCTGGTTCCGGTGAGGGTTAAGGTGAAGGACGATTTTCCGCTGGACGCCGACGCTCCCCGGATACAAACGGTGCTACGGTACACGGCAGGCGGCTCGGACCTGCGGAATGACATGCAAATCTTTCCCTCGTCGTTCTCCACGCCATTGGGCGGCGACCCGTATGCCAACGAGGGCATCCGGATTACGTGCATGATGGAGCTGGCCGAAAGCGCCGGAGAGTTGACGCTGCAATCCACCGATCCCGATGTTCAGCCTCACATTTACTGCCGATACCTGGAAGCGGACTGGGACCGGGCGCGGATGCGGGAGTCAGTCCACATCGTGCTGAGCCTGCTGGAGCACGAAGCGTTCAAGGACATATATGACGGTCTCATCGAACCCACCGAGGCCGACCTGGTGTCCGACGAAGCGCTGGATGACTGGATGTTGCGCGAGGTGTGCATCGGCCAGCATCTGTCCGGCACCTGCAAGATGGGCCCGGCTTCGGACCCGATGGCCGTGGTGGATCAATATTGTCGGGTGCAGGGGATCGAGAACCTGCGGGTTGCCGACGCATCGGTCATGCCCGACGTGATTCGCGCCAACACCAACTGCACGACTATCATGATTGGCGAGCGGGTGGCGGAGTGGATTGCTGAGGGGTAAAGGGGTAGCGTGGGCGTTTTCCCTCGCCCCCGGCCCCTCTCCCACCGGGAGAGGGGAGAATGCTTCGGCAGGTTCGTGATGGGTGGTGAACACCTGGTGTTAGGTTTTTCACCCTCACCCTCTTCCATCGAGGGAGAGGGGATTGGGCGGCGCGTTTCAGGATAGGCGAAACGCAAACGGGCCACCGAATTCGGTGGCCCGTTCCGATTGGAGCGGTTTAGTGCCGGAGTTGCGCTATAGTTGGTCGCCCGTAAAGAGGGGAGATTGCTTGAGGAACACTTGGACGCGATGCCTGGGAACTTCGGCGACGAAGATACGTCCCTTTGCGTCCACGTCCACCGAGATGGGCCCCTGGAACGGGCCTTCGCGTTCTTCCAGGTTCCTGGCGCGATGACGGGCGTTCTGGATAGTTGGGTCCAGTTCGACCCGCTCACGGCCCCACTTGGAGAGGGTGGCCTGACCCTGAATCTCGGTGACGAAGCGCCCGTCGCCCTCGAACACCTGCAGACGGTCGTTCTTGTAATCGGCCACGTAGATGTCGCCGTCCTGGTCGACGGCTACGTCGGTGGGTCGGTTGAACTCGCCGTCGCCGTTGCCGGTGGAGCCGATCTTCATCAGGAACTGCCCGTCGGCGGTGAACTTTTGGATGCGGTCGTTGCGCCAGTCGGCCACGAAGACATCGCCGTTGCGGTCAATGTCGATGCCCCAGGGGAAGCTGAACTGACCGTCGGCGTCGCCCTGGGTGCCCCACTTTCGGATGAACTGTCCGTCCTTGGTGAACACCTGGACTCGATGGTTGCGGCTGTCCACCAGGTAGAGGTTGTCGTCCTTGTCGAAGGCCAGACCGGAGGGGCGGTCGATTTCGCCGTCGCCGTTACCGGGGATGCCCCACTTCATTACCCAATCACCGTCCTGGGTGAAAACGGAGATGCGGTTCAGCCATTCGTCGGCGACGTAGGCGTTGCCGGCGCTGTCCAGCGCCACGGCAGTCGGCCAGAAGAAGGCGCCGTCGTGGGCGGTGGGGACTGCGTCCTCGGGTCCGACTTTCTCGCCAAACTCACCGATGTATTCTTCATCAATGGAACAGATGGTGACCCGTTTGCAGGGGAAGAAAGCCGGCGTTTCTGTGCCACGACTGAGCACGTAGAGACGTTCGCCCGGGCCCCGGGCGACCGAGACCGGGTTGAAGAACCCATTGCCGCCGCGGGATTCCTGGCGACCAATGGTATGACTGTATTGGAATGTAATCGGCGCGATTTCCGTAACCATGTTGACTTACCTCGATTGCCCGTGTCTCGACTCCGTTGGATGGTGGTCGGTGGATGGTTACCTGATGAAGTCGAAATGCTCGTAATTCGCGCCCAGTATTTCCTGGGAGTCAACGCCCATCCATTTGTCCAGGATGGTGGAATATGTGCTGCGGAAGTCGTTGTTCCACCTCAGATCGCCTTCGTCCAGTTTGTCCGGCTCCAGGGAGGGATACTCGCCGAACAGGCCACCCTTGACGGCGTCGCCGATGACGAAGGCGACGCTGCCGGAACCGTGGTCGGTGCCGGAACCGTTTTCCTTCACACGACGGCCAAACTCGGTGAACAGCATGATGACGACTTCTTCGCCGGTGTTGTGTTCCTTGAGGTCGTAGTAGAAGTCGCTGACGGCGTTGGACACGTCGGACCACAGCCGGTGGAAGGCCGCCGGCTGGTTGGCGTGGGTATCGAACGCGCCGGGGTTGTAGCCGGTGTAGAGGACGCGGGTGCCGAAGCCGGCAAGGTGCACCTGAGCGACGTTCTTGACCCACTGGGAGAAGTAGTCGCCGTTATATTCGATGGATGAGGAGTAGATCTCCGGCGCGGTGCTCAGGATGTCGGCGCCCTTCAGGGCGTCCAGGCCGGTCTGGGACAGGTAATCGTTGATGGGCCCACTGCCGACCATTGGCGAGTACATCCGCGCGAAGATATCCAGCGCTTCCGACCGCTTGTCTTCAGCGTCGATGGAGGTCAGGACGCCGTAGGTTTCGAGGTTGCCCACCGAGGCGACGGATACGCCGGGAGCGGCGAGGGCGCGCGGAAGGCCGCGACCGAAGTTAACGGCGGTCAGGACGTTTTCCTTGTGGGGGTCCAGGTCGTCGATGGTCTTCCCCAACCAGCCTACCGTCCCCATCTTGGCCGGCTCAGCCGTGTGCCAGATGTCCATGGAGCGGAAGTGAGAGCGGATGGGATTGGGGTATCCGATGCCCTGGATAACCGCGACCTTGCCGTCGTCGTACATGTCCTTGATTGGTTGCATGGCAGGATGGAAACCCATCTTGTCATTGACAGCCAGGACGTGCTCGGGTTCGACGCGCAGGTGGGGGCGGTAGTCCTGATACAGCGGATCGTTGTACGGAATGAACGTGTTGAGCGCGTCGAAGGCGCCCGACATTTGCAAAACTACCAGGACAGGATCTTTCTTATTGGCGGTCACGATGTTCTCCTCCCCGAAGTGAGGTTTGGGTTTGGTTCGGCGACTTGAGATGTTACCGATGCGACTAGGCGTACAGGTATTCCTTGGTCGCCACTATCATTTGCAGCGTTTCGCTGACTTGCTGCGAGAACTCGTCGGTGTCGGTACGCAGGGTACCGTCCCCGGTGGTCCGCGCCGCGAGCATCTCCCGGGTCTCGTCGGGCAACTCGTAGCAGCCCAACAGTTGCAGGCATCCGTCAACGAGCTGTTGGGGCTCGATGGTTGGGCCAGATTGGGCCAGGCGGTCGACGATGCCCTTGATGCCAGGGAAATTGGTATCGCCCACGAATTCGGCGGTGAAATTGATGCGATGCACCAGCGTTCCGCCGTCGATCCACTCCTTGCCGGTATGCCAACCCTCCACGGAGGGCGGGTTGAACAGCTCCTGACCCATGTACTTCATTTCATCGAAGATGAATTCGAAGCCGGGTTTGGGGGTGGTCCAGTCGCCGATGAGGCGCAGGGTGCCGATGACGGTTTCCACTGGGCTCTTCACACGAGCGAAGCGGGCGTTCTTGAAGGCGTCGGAGTGGAGCAGCACCCGCAGCATGGCACCGATGTCGTAGCCGGAGCGGAAGTACTCGTCCTCCAGCATCTTGATGGCATCGGGATCGTTGGGCGGGGTGTCCATCCAGGCCGGCACCTGAGCTTCGTCGGCAACGAAGTAGCGATAGAGGTGGCGGGACAGGAACCGGGCGGTGGCGGGCTGTTTGCAGATGATATCCACGATGTCATCGCCGTCGAAATTCCCGGATTCACCGAGGAACGTTTTTTGCCCTTCGTCGTGATCCGCCGGGTTGTAGAAGAACCGGGCGGCGTAGCGTCCGTAGGGTTGGCCGGGCACGTTGTTGGTCACAGTCCAGCCGGTGAACGCGCGGGAGCACTCCTTGACGTCATCCTCGGTGTAGTTGAACTGGCCATCCATCCCGACGCCCATGGAGAAGAGCTCCAGGAGTTCGCGGCCGTAGTTCTCGTTAATTGCGCCCTTGTGGCTGAGGCAGTTGTCCAGGTAGTAGACCATGGCAGGGTCTCTGGAGATTTGAAGCAGCAAGTCCTTGAAGCTGCCCATTCCGTACTGCCGGAACATCTCCAGCTCGTCGTAGGAAGTGGCATAGCTCTGAGTTTTGCTGTCCGCGGTGCAGAGGATCCCGTGCCAGAAGAGAACCATCTTCTCTTCCAGCTGGCGCTTGGAGTTGATCATGCGCCAGGCCCAGTATTCGGGCAAGCCCCTAGTGTGGTGACTCCACTCGATGAAGTAACGCTCCGCGAGGTCCAGGTCCATACCGCTGGGTTGGTCCTCGGGGTTCAGGAGGGCTTCGACTGTAGCTTCGTACCCTCGTTGCGCCAAGGCTTCCAACTCGTGGTACTGGGCTCCGAAACCGACCCTCCGCATCAAGTGGGCCATGAGTGTGATGTCGTGGTCAGCCATAGATAAAACCTCCCGATCTAAGCACACCAATCATTATCCGAGATATTAGCATTAAGGGAGCACCAACTCAACCCTTTGTGGCGACGGGGCGTACTGGAATTCGCAAATTGGCCACCGCGTTCCACCACTTCGGGAGAGGTTGGTGCGTGTGGTGGGTTGAAGGTCCGGCGGTTTGTGCTGTCAGCGTCGCTGTGCTAACTTGGCGACGCTTGACCAGAATAGTAAATCACGCGAGGACGAACACACAAAAAACGGAGGTGAGGCATGTCTGTAGGACTGGTAGTGCCGTTGCCGGCGTACACCCTGGACCCGGCGTTCATCGCCAAAAAGGCCGATGACCTGGGATTCGAGTCGATCTGGTATCACGAACATCCCATCCTGCCGGTGAGCAGCGCGAGTCCGTTCCCGGCCACGGGCGGTGAGATTCCGTGGACGTACCGGCATTTCAGCGAACCTTACATCGCGTTGGCGATGGCCAGCGCCGTGACCACCAACATCAAGCTGTGCACGGGGATTACACTGGTGCCGGAGCGCAATCCGTTGATCCTGGCCAAGGAGATATCGGTGCTGGACCGGCATAGCAACGGGCGTTTCGTCTTTGGAATCGGCGCCGGCTGGAACCGGGAAGAAACGACGATGATGGGCGGTGATTTCGACCATCGCTGGACGCAGACGGAAGAGGCTGTCGGCGCGCTGAAGGCGTTGTGGACCAACGAACAGGCGGAGTTTCACGGTCGGTACTACGACTTCCCGCCGGTGTATTCCTACCCCAAGCCGGTGCAGCAACCGCATCCGCCGGTGCTGTTGGGAGGGAACGCGCGCAACGTGTTGCGGCGGGTGGTGCGCTACGGCGACGGTTGGTTGCCCAATCGCGCCACACCAGATCAGATAGAGGACAGTCGGAATAGACTGGACGCCCTGGCCGGAGAGGCCGGCCGGGATCCCGCTTCCGTGACGATCTCGGTGTTCGGCCAACCCGTGGGCACCACCCGGGACCAGGTCGACGCATTCCTGAACGCCGGGGCGCTGCGGGTATCGGTCTGGGCCGAACACTGTGAAACGGAAGAGGCGATGGGCCAACAGCTGGAAACGATGGCCGAGGCGCTGATTCGATAACCCGAAATGGGGGAGCAGAGCGAAAAGTTGCAGGAGGGCAAACCATGACAAGTTACGTGTACGTAGCCGCCCAGGACGACAACAAAATAGCGATTTACAGTCTGAACGAAGACTCCGGCCAGTTGACCGCAGCCGGGGAGATTACCGTGGACGGCGGCCCATCGCTGCTGGCCATCAGCCCGAACCGGCAAACGCTGTACGCCGGCCATCGGGAGGTACCGGGGCTGTCGAGTTACAGCATCGACCAGAACAGCGGTGGGTTGACGCGCAACGGTTCCGTGGACCTGTCCACGCCGCCGGCTTTTCTTTCCACCGACCGCACCGGCAGGTATCTACTGTCGTCGTACTACGCCGGCGGCCATGCCGGGGTGCATCCCCTGGGAGCGGACGGCAGCGTGGGCGGCGACCCGACCGCGTGGGTGGCAACCGACGTGGGGGCGCACTCCATGCTGACCGATCGGTCCAACCGTTTTGCCTACGTTCCCCACATTGCCAAGCAGAACGACAATGTGCTGGAGCCGCCGAAGAATATTGACGGGCCGAACATCATTTACCAGTTCCGGTTCGACGAGTCCAACGGTCAGTTGACGGCGAACGACCCGCCGACGCTGGCACAGGGCGACGATCTGGGGCCGCGGCATTACTGCTTCCACCCGTCGTTGGACCTAGTGTATTTCTCCAACGAACAGGGATGCAGCGTGTCGTCGTACCAGATTGACGGGCAGGGACGTTTGTCGCCATTCGAAACGGTTTCCACGTTGCCGGAGGGGGTTACCCTGCGGAACACCTGCTCCCAGATCCAGTTTTCGCCGGGTGGTGAGTTCCTGTTCGTGCCCAACCGGGGGCACAACAGCATCGCCAGTTTCGCGGTGGGCGGCGATGGCCGGTTGACGCCGGCCGGACACGCTGAGACGGAGCCCGTGCCCAGCGCCTTCAGCCTGGACGCGCAGGGCAAGTTCGTGTTCTCGGCGGGCTCATCCACGGGGATGCTGGCGTCGTATCGAATCAATCAGGAGACCGGGGAGCTGACGCCGCTGGAGAAATATGCCGTAGGCGAGCGACCCATGTGGGTACTGACTACGGAGTTGGGCGGGTAGACGGCACGGAAGTCTGGTGACCGGTTCGGCGATCAGGAGGTCTAACATGCGATTGGAGGGTAAAGTCGCGCTGATCAGCGGCGGCGCGCGGGGTCAGGGCGCCAGAGAAGCGAGGCTGTTCACCCAGGAAGGAGCCGCCGTGGTCATCGGGGACATCCTCGATGAAGAGGGGATGAAACTGGAGGCGGAGATTCGAGAACTGGGCGGCCAGTGCACCTTCGTCCATCTCGACGTTACGGATGCCGACCAGTGGGAGGTGGCGGTGAGCGAGGCCGTCAACCGCTATGGCAAGCTGGATATCCTGGTGAACAACGCGGGTATCGGCAGCACCAACGCGGGAGGGGTCAACGCCCCGCGCATCCATGAAGCTCCGGTGGAAGTGTGGGACCAGATCATGGACGTGAACGGCAAGGGAGTATTCCTGGGGACGCGTGCGGCCATCGGCCCGATGCGCGAAGCTGGCGGCGGCTCCATAATCAATATATCTTCCATCGCCGGACTGGTTGGACTGGGCCCGGGCTCCGGCGCCGGTTCGGCCTACGCCAGCTCCAAGGGAGCGGTGCGCCTGCTCACCAAGGCGACCGCCGTGCAGTACGCCTCGGAGGGCATCCGGTGCAACTCGGTGCACCCGGGTTACATCGACACGCCAATGACCGAGCGAATGATGTCGCAACCCGGGATGCGCGACATGAGGATCGGAGCGACTCCCATCGGTCGCATCGGGACCGTGGACGACATCGCCTTCGGGGTTTTGTTTCTGGCCTCGGAGGAGGCGTCCTTCATGACCGGGAGCGAACTGGTGATCGACGGGGGTTACACGGCGCAGTAGCAATTCCCGTACGCGCTGCGCCTGAAATGAAAAGATGCCGTCGCCGACGGCATCTTTTCATTGCTCCTGCAACCGGAAGGTTGCGAAGTCAGTATTATCTGCCGCGCAGTTTGGGGTCCAGGCCGTCGCGGAGGGCATCGCCGAGCAGGTTGAAACACAGCACGGTGATGGAGATGGCCAGGCCGGGGAACACCACCAGCCACCAGATGGGTTTGTAGGTATTGGCGATGACGCCGCCCAGCATGTTGCCCCAGCTGGGAGTGGGCGGGGTGATGCCGACGCCGAGGAATCCCAGCGACGCCTCGATGACGATGGCCGCGCCCAGGTGAGCGGTGGCCAGCACCAGGTAGGCCGCGAAGCATTGCGGCGCAATATGGCGGGCCATGATCCTGAAATTGGACGCGCCCATGGCACGGGCGGCGTCCACGTAGGTCAGTTCCTTCACCGAGAGCGCTACCGACCTGATGACTCGCACCCCGTAGGGCAGGCGTGTAACGGCGATGGCGACGATGACGGTCCAGATGCCGCCGCCCAATGCGACCAGCAGCACCATGGCCAACACCAGGGCGGGAAAAGACATGACGATTTCAACGATGCGCTGGCTGATGATGTCGAACCGGCCGCCGAGGAAGGCGCTGGCGACTCCCCATAGCGCTCCGATGGTGGAACCCAGCAGCACCGACAGAACCGAAACCTGCAGGGAAACGCGTCCGCCGTAGATGATGCGGCTGAGGATGTCTCTGCCCTCGTAGTCGGTGCCAAGGACGTACGTGGTAGACGGAGCAGTGCCCAGTTGGAGGAAATCTACGAATAGCGGATCGTGGGGGGCGAAAACGCCGGAGGCGCCGGAAACGACGCCGATAATGATCAGGAGCACGCCGGCCACGGCGCCGACCGGGTACCGGCTGGCGAAGGTCCAGAGAGTGCGAACGGCGTTGACCGTCCGTTGCGGAATAGAGGCCGGCGCCGGTACGGTGCTGGTTTGCAGGTTAGCCGGTTGTGCCACGGTGGTCTGTCCTTGAATCGAACGTACTAAGAATCGATGGTGCGAAGATTCGGTGGTGCGAAGAATCGAACGAATCAGTCGTACCTGATGCGTGGGTCCAGGACGGCGTAAGCTACGTCGATGGACAGGTTTACGAAGACGAAGATGATGCCATAGAGCAGGACCAGGTTTTGCACCACCACGAAGTCCCGCTCGGTGAATGCCTGGACCAACGCGGTGCCGAGGCCGGGGACGGTGAAGGCGGTTTCCACGGCCACGGAACCGCCGAGCAGCAGACCGAACAGCACGCCGGAGAGGGTTAGCACCGGGAGCAGGGCGTTACGGAGGGCGTGGCGCAGGACGACGAGACGCTCGGGCAGGCCCTTGGCGCGGGCAGTGCGGACGTAATCGTCTCGAATGACCTCTAGGAGGGTGGTGCGGGCCATGCGAGCGATGTACGCCGAAGTGGCGAGACCCAGAACGATGCCCGGAGCTATGACGATCTGGAAGTTACGTATCGGGTCCTCCCAAATCTGGATGATGCCTAATGGTGGCCGGTAGTTGAACGCGAGCAGGAAGAAGACAACCACCAGAATCGCCACCCAGAAACTGGGCACGGCCAGGAAAATGATGGTCATAAATCTTGAAACGTAATCTGCGACCCCGTTTTGTTTGATGGCCCCCAATATGCCGACCGGTAAGCCGATTATCCAGGAGATGAGTACTGCCACCACGGCGATTTCGGCCGTCAGGGGCCCCCGGCGCAGAATGAGCTCCGAAACGGAGTCGCCGCGCCAGAAGGACTCGCCCATCTTGCCGGTGAAAACGTCCTTCATCCAGTCGGCATACTGGATGTACAGTGGTCGGTCGATGCCCAGTTGGCGCTTGATCTCGGCGATATCCGCCGGGGTTAGATTCTCCCGGCCGCCGTCACCATAGAGGATGGCCAGCGGGTCTCCCGGCAGGATGCGAAGGGCCAGGAAGATGATGACGGTGATGCCGAACAGACCCGGCAGGGAGTAGAGCAGGCGTCTGCCGATGTATTTCAGCATGGGTTACTACTTGTCCAGCCAAGCGGTGTCGAAGCGGATGTCGTTGAAGAGGGTTACGCGGTTGGTACGACCGTGGCCTTTGAGGTAGTTGGCGAACCCGTCGATGATGGTGAAGTGGTTGATGAGGATCATGGGCGACCATTCTTCGAGGATTGCCGCGCCACGGAAGGTAAGTTCTTCTTTCCTCACCGGGTCGGTTTCTCCGATGAGCTCGGCCACTAACGCATCAAATTCAGGATTGGAAGACCCACGGTTCCAGTTGCCGCCAACCCCGGTGGTGAACCACGCCGACCAATACGCGGCTGTGGAAGCCAGAGGAGTGGGAGTACCGTTGACCGCCAGGTCGTAGTTACCCTGATCTCGGTCTTCCTGCCATACGGAAGTGTGTACGACACGGATTTCAGCGTCGACGTTCAGGTTTTGCTTCAAGAACGCTTGCATCATGGGCGCCATGGGCGAGACGAAGAAGTTGATATCCCGCACCATCAGGTCGAGGGTTGGGAACCCTTCACCGTTGGGGTAACCGGCATCTGCCAGGAGCTGTTGGGCCGTAGCTATGTCGTCAGCGGAGACCGGGCAATTGTAGCCTGGTTTCTTATCGATCGTTTCTGCCCGGTATTTTGTGCCGAAGTCTGGGTCGTTAGGAAGGATCCAGGTCCCTACCTCGATTTCGCGAATTGCAGCGACGGCAGTAGCAATGGCGCAGCGATCTTGTACCATGGAGAGAGCACGTCGTACGCGGGCGTCACCCAGCACTTCGTTTTCGTGATTAACGAACATTCCTCCTACGCCTGGCACCGAATATACGACCACGGTGTGAGTGTCGGCGTAGTTTTGGCGGATGTCGTCGCGCAAATCAGCGCCGGCCCCGTAGACGTAATCAACCCGGCCGGAAATTAGCGCCGCTCCCGTAGCCGGTCCGTAGGCCAGGTGGTTGTGCTGGATTCCGTCCAGATAGGGCAGTTCGGGGTTCCAGTAGTTGGGGTTCTTTTCGTTCTTCCAGAACTCGCCGGCCTGGTGGTCATTCAGGATATAAGGGCCGGTGCCGGGGTGTTCCGTGGTGCCCGGCTTGAGCTTCTTGAGGTCCAGGTTGTTGTCGTCCAACGTCTTCTTGCGCTCGATGACGTTCCAGCCGGAGGCTATGGCCGCTGGTAGGAAGCTGCGCGGCGCCTTGAGCACAAACTCCACCGTCAGCGGATCTACGGTGCGAAGCTCGGTCACGGCTTCGAAGACGCTCTGACGGGGGGAAATCATGCCGACGGGTGGGAAGATGATGCGGTCGAAGGTGGCCTTGATGTCCGCGGAAGTCAACTCGGCGCCGTCGTGGAATAGCACGCCGTCGCGCAGATGGAAAGTGTAAACGAGACCGTCGTCGGAGATTTCCCATGCGTACCCCAGGTCTGGGATGACCTCTCTACCCCCGTCGAATGGGCTATACCGCAACAGGTTGTCGAAGTAGGGTCCCTGGGGTTGGGCGCAGGCTGCGGTGTTGCACTGGTGCATGTCGAAGTGCGGGGAGTCGGATAGTCCGGCCCACTGCATGGTGCCGCCGCGCTTGGGATTGTCCTCGGGGGCTTTCAGCATGAGTCGAGGAGTGTCGGCCTGAACCTGAGGCGGCACCGTTGGTTCCGCGGTGGCGAACGGTGTCGAGGCAACGGTGGGCTCGGCTCCCGGCGCGGTGGTAGCAGCGGTTTGTTGATCCTGAGATGACTGGGAGCTCTGGGAATCCTGTGGAGCCTGGGGCGCGGCTTGCTCCTGGGGAGCAGCTCCGCCGCAAGCGATTACCAAGGTCAGCGCCAACAACAGGACCACGGAGAGTGTGGTTTTAGGGGCAATTGCTGCCAACATATTCTGAGCTCCTTAGAACCGGTGGCATGGTGGATATTCACCACAGACGGTTTCCGCAGACAAACGAAAAGCCTGCGTCAATTCCGATTGAGACCAACGGATTCGGGAGGTTGGCCGTCCGCCATGATTTACCACCTTGCCTGAACCGCTGTCAAATGGGCGACCGCAAATGTCGGGTTGGTTTCGCCCATTGCCCAGCAATACATTACGTTTATCGTAAGAGTGGCCATAAAAAACAATGCGGTAATGGCGACGAAAACCGTAACGGGTTGTCCGGTGGTGTTTTCGATCCGCCGGGGGCAATCAGCTGGCGTCGGCAACCGGGTCCGGGGCGGCCCGACGGCGCAGACGGGCCAGGAGCGTCCATCGCCGCGGCGAAAGGATTACCACCACCAGGAGTAGACCCACCGATGCGACCACGATGGCCGGCCCGGTGGGCAGGTCGTAGTAATACGACACGTACAGGCCGACCAGGACAGCGACCAGCGCCGACAGCACGGTGGCGGCCATCATCGTGGCCAGCCGGCGAGCCAACAGCGACCCGGTTACCGCTGGCACGACGAGGAGCGACATAACCATCACGTTGCCCACCGTTTTCAGAGCGGCCACCGTGGTGAGGGCGACCAGCAGGGGCAGCAGGTATTCCAGGAAGCGTACCGGTACTCCGGACGCTTGGGCCACGGTGGCATCGTAGGTGGTGAAAACCAACTCCTTGTACAGGAGGCGCACCACCAGCAATACGCCGGAGGCGAGTAGTCCTACCGCCAGGACGTCGCCCCAGGATGCGCCCAGGACGTTGCCAAACAGGATGCCGAGCAGGTCACCCGCGTAGTTGTCAGTAGAGTTGATGATAATGACGCCCACGGCGAATCCGCCGGCGAACATCACGCCGATGATGGCGTCGATGCGGACACCCGCCCTACGGGAAATGGCCGATATGGTGAGGGAGGCCGGTATCGCCCACAACAAAGCGCCCAGGAACACGTTGATCCCCAGCAGGAACGCCGCAGCCATGCCGACGAGCGCCGAATGGGCGATGGCGTCGCCGAGGAAAGCCATCCCGCGCAACACCACAAAGGTGCCGACGACACCGCAGGCGACGGCCGCCAGCGCCGAGACCAGCAGAGCCCGTTGCATGAACCCGTATTGCATGGGTTCGACGATGATGTCCAGCAATGGCGGCTCCGGGCGTGCGGCGCGGGTTAGGCGAGGTCCGGCGGGTCAGGCGAGGTCCGGTGTAGTTCCCTGCACCGGGCCCCTGGGTTCTGCATTGTGCATGGGACGGGATTTTACCGCAGCAGGGCGGCCAGCGCGTCGGCGTTGGCGCGCATCATGGCGATGTAGTCGGGGTAGGCAGCGTCGGGAAGGGAGCGAATGACGCCCACGTGGATGCCGGCGTCGCGGGCCACCTGTTCCAGGGCGTCCGCCGAGAACTGGGGTTCTGCGAAGACGGCCGGCAGACCGCGATGCTGCACCAGCTCCAGCACCGACACGATATCGTCGGGTGCAACGTCGCCGCCGTGCCTGCCGACGAAGGCCAGGACGTCGAAACCGTACCTGGCGCCGAAGTAGCCGAAGGCGTCGTGGAAGGTGACGATGACCCGGCGTTGGTCGGGGATGGCGGAGAGGGTTTCCTCGATGTAGGTGTCCAACGCTTCCAACTGGCCGATGTATGCCGCGGCGTTGTCCAGATAAAAACCGGCGTGTTCCGGGTCGACGGCGACCAGGCCGTTGGAAATCTGGTTGACGTAGTGAACGACGTGCCGGGGGTTCTGCCAGAAATGAGGGTCGCCGGCGCCGTGTTCGTCGTCGTGGCCGTCGTCGTGGCCGTCGTCGTGGCCGTCGTCGTGGCCGTCGTCGTGGCCGTCGTCGTGGCCGTCGTCGGGCCCGTCTTGTTCACGCCGGGGAAAGTCCAGTTCAGCCAGCTCGCTGGGCACCAAACCTGCCGAGGCGACTACGTGGGTGGTGTTTGCGGGAACGGTTTTTTTGATAAGGTCGGCGATCTTGGGGGACAAACGGGCCCCGTTGGATATGATCAGGTCGGCGCTGGCGATATGCGCGCTGTCGCGGGGAGTGCTCTGCCAGGTGTGTACGTCGCTGTCGGCGGGCACAAGGTTGTGAATGTTGACGCGATGGCCGGCGATTTGCCCAACCAGGTCGGCCAGCACGGGGGTGGTGGCGACCACCGCAATGGGTGCGGATTGTTCGGCTGACGTCGCTGGATCCGTTGCCGCACCCGACGACGCCAACCCTGGACTGGTCACGCTGACGCCCTGGGAAGTAGCAGTCGTTGGGGCGGGTGTATCACCGGCCCCGCAGGCGGGCAACGCGAGGGCCCACACCAGCAACAGCGTTAACGCCGCCGCCATCAACCAAGTTTGGTTAGGGACGGGAAGACGTCGCGTGATGAGTAGCTTTGGTGGATTGATCACGGAAATACCTCGACGATGGGGTATCAGTTGCCGGTATTATCAATACCCAGTATCAATTGAATTTGTTGTTGATTCTATGTATCAATAATCCGGGATAATAAAAAAAGCGCCGGTTTAGTCTCGGGCGCAGTTGCGGCAGCGGCCGTAGACCTCCAGCCAGTGGCCACTCATCTGGAAACCAGAGGCGGAAGCCGCAGCTTCCAGGAGCTCTTCGACGTCGCAGCCAACCAGGTCGGATGACATGCCGCACACCGCGCACAGCAGGTGGTGGTGATGACCGCCGTGGCTAAGTTGGTAGCGCATCTCTCCGTCTTCAAGGAGGACCCGGCAGACCAGGTCGGTGTCGACCAGGAGACGCAGGCCGCGAAACACGGTGGCGCGGCCAACGCAGGGGAGGGCGGAGCACAACTCTTCGGCGGTGAAGGGACGGCTCTGTGCAGCGACGGCGCTGACCACCAAACGGCGCGGCTCGGTGTCCCGATGACCCAAACTGGTGAGCTCGCCCACGATCTCGTCGACGACGGCAGCGGAGCGCGGCCGGGGGTGGTGGTGGCCCTGGTGTTTGAAGGTGGCGGCAATCATTAACGATATCCGATATCAGTAACATGGTATTAGGGATGGGGTTTTCGGTCAACGGGCCGGCGCCCCCACGCGTACCACCTTGTCAAACAGAACCGGCTGGCAGTCATTGCGTGGAGCGGATGGTTCGACAGGTTCAGGATGAGCAGAAGGTGGTAAGTGCGGATTTTCACCCTCACCCCAAGGCTCTCCCATCAAGGGAGAGGGAGCGAGGTTGCCGCGATGCGCTCGGAATGGCAAGGTGGGTACGGGTAGGACGCCGGTGGCTCTTGACGATGGAGAGGTGTAAGGGATATATTCGCCGCATCAATCCGGCGGTTGCCGGAGCACCGTTCGAACAGAAACAGCCGCGGGGGAGTTGAAAATGCCCATTTATGAATATGCGTGTCCGACGTGCGGGCACAAGTTCGAAAAGTTGCAGTCCATGTCGGCGCAGGGGGCGGACTGCCCACATTGCGAACAGCCGGCCAAGCGCGCCATCTCCGTGTTTGCCGCGGTGAGCAAGGGCGACGGGTTTGCCAGCGACATGTCCGACCTGGGCGGGATGCCCATGTCCATGCCGATGGGAGGCGGTTGCGGAGGAGCCTGCGGCTGCGGTCACTGACGCCTCTGACGCATACTACGGTTATGCAGCGCCGCCCGGAACCACGGGCGGCGCTTTTTTTGATCTGTCAGGGCGACGGGGCTGATTCCGGCGCAGCCGGTCCGCGACGCAGGTTTGCCCAACGGCGGTACGCTAAGGTGACGGCGCTGGTCGACAGCACCAACACGGATCCCAGCACCGATGTCAGCGCCACGCGCATGGTGGCATCAAACCAGAACCCGCCGGGGAACATTATCAGCAGGTAGTCGGTGCGGGGGTCCAGAATCCACAAGTCGTTGGCGAAACTGAGCCGGTGGAACAGCAGGAAGAGTTGCTCGAATCCGGCCAGCGCCGCCAGCCCCACGCCCACCACGGCGGCCAGGGTGATGGCTCCTGCCCAAATGCCGGCACGGGCCAGCGTTGGCAGGAACGCGCCGCGGCGCATGATGAACCCAGCGGCCAACACCAGGAAAATCCAGGCGATGGACGCCACCGCCACCCAGTAGACGCCACGCACCAGCCGCTTCACGTCGTACATGTGGGCCACTTCCCGGGCGTTGAAAATGTCCTGCTCGACACCGGAGACCGGGGCGCGGACCGCCAGGGGTTCGTCCCGGGAGATGAAATACGAGCGCAACTCGGCTCCGATGCGGTTCAGGTGGGCATCGCTGATCCCGCTGCGTTGCGCCGTGTTGTAGCGCTCGAAACCGTTGCGGTACAGGCCGGGGTCGTTGATGGCCCAGGTGGCGGAACCGGCGACCAGGAAAAGCAGCGCGGCCGGCGCTATCAGCGCCGTCGCGACGCGCAGGCACGTCGCCAGGACCGTTGAACCGATGGTTGGAGTTTCCACGCAATTACCGTATCATCCGGCGGAACGGCCGGGCAACCGGGCCGCACATCGGCGCCAGCGTCATCAACAGTGCCGGCGCCATCAACGCCCTGGTATATACTGGCGTGGCTATGACTACCAACGACAATCCACCCATACCCGAGGAACACATCGGTGAGTTCCAATCGCTGATTGATATTGTGGCGCGGCTGCGGGGGCCCGGCGGCTGTCCCTGGGATGCCGAGCAGACCCACGAGTCGCTGAAGCGGAATCTGCTGGAAGAATGTTACGAGGCGCTGGAAGCCATTGACGAGCAGTCGCCGGCGGAGTTGGCCGAAGAATTGGGTGACATCCTGGTGCAGGTGGCCTTCCACGCCGACATCGCCCACGAGTCCGGCGACTTCGACGTGGCCGACGTAATCACGGCGATCAACCGTAAGCTGGTGCGGCGGCACCCGCACGTCTTTGGAGACACGAAGGCGGATGACGCGCGCCAGGTGGAGCGCAACTGGGAGCAGCTGAAGGCGGAGGAACGGCGGCAGACGGGCCGACCGGAGCCGTCGGCCATGGACAGCGTGCCCGGCGCGCTGCCGGCGCTGTCGGCGGCGCAGTTGATCCAGGACCGGGCCGCCCGGTCCGGTTTCGATTGGGACGACGTTGGCGGCGTCCTGGACAAGATTGTGGAGGAGATCGGCGAATTCCGGGCGGCGGGATCGCCGGAAGAGCGCGCCGCGGAGTTTGGCGACATTCTCTTTGCCCTGGTGAACCTGGCCCGGTGGAGCGGAATCCAGGCGGAGGACGCGCTGCGCCAATCCAACGGGCGATTTCGCAGCCGGTACCGGGAGATGGAGCGCATTGCCCGGGAGCAGGGCGTTGAGTTCGCCGGGCTAACCCTGCACGATAAGGAAGCGTTGTGGCAACGGGCCAAGGCTGTCGAGCGCGCGCGGGCCTGATCGTCGGATCTTTTATTACAGGTTGGAACCGGTAATGCCCTGGCCAAGAAATCCCGGCTCCAGGAAGTAAATCCCGCCCGATGCCAGGCTGAGGATGCCAGCCAGGGTTTCCCACTGGCGGTTGGAGCGTCCAAATGGAGTGACGCGTTCCATGAAGGGCCGTTTGGGTCGCAGGCGGTGAATCTTGTATCTGGCTCCGCTGAGTCGCATCGCCTCGGCGACCGCGTCGTTGAAGCCGCCCTGCCGGTCGATGAGGTGGTGTTCCTGGGCGGCGGCGGCGGTGTAGATCTCCCCGGTGGCCAGCTCCCGCACCTGTTCGTCGGTGAGGTTGCGGTTGTCAGTCACTACCGAAACAAACAGGTCGTACATACTCGAAATGAGGCCCTGGAACTTGTCGGATTCTTCGCCGGTCGGATGGCGCCAGAAACCGGACATGTCCTTGAGGCGGCCGGCCTTGAAAACCGACATTTCGATCCCGAGCTTGCTGAGCATCTGTTCGACGATGGGGCGCAGGTAGATCACGCCGATGGAGCCAACGAGGGCGGCGCGGGATGCCATGATTGTACCGGCTCCGCAGGCGATGTAGTAGCCTCCCGACGCCCCGAGCCCCCGGATGTAGGCGACCACCGGTTTGCGCTGGGCGACGCGGCGGACGTTTTCGTACAACAGGTCACTGGCGGTGGCGGAGCCGCCGGGCGAGTCAATATCCAGCACCAGGGCGCCAATCTTGCGGTTGCTGGCGACCCGTTCCAGCAGGCGGGAATAGTCGGGTTCGCGGACGGCCGCGCCGATGACGCCGTGCATCTCAATAACTGCGATTCCTGGCCTGCGCTTGAACAGTGGCATAGCGGCTCCATTCTCCGGGCGTGCGCCCTATCCGGATTGGCGGTATGACTTCATTATACATTTAGGAATCAGGCGGGCATCGGGGGCATTGGGCGGCGTTGTGCCGGGGTGTTGAATTCTTGACACTGTCTGGCGTCGGGCCTACTCTGGCGCCATCCGTTCCCTGAAACGAGCTGCCGCCCGAAGGAGGCCGACCATGCAATTCGGTTTGTTCATGATGCCGCTGCATCCGCCGCACCGTTCCTACGCCGATTCCTACGACCGGGACTTGGACTTGCTGAAGGAAGCCGACCGGTTGGGGTTCCATGAAGCCTGGATCGGCGAGCACCTGACGGAGCGGTGGGAGAACGCGCCGTTTCCGGACCTGCTGATAGCGAAGGCTTCGGCGATGACCGAAAACATCCGCCTGGCCACTGGCGTCACGCTGCTGCCCATACACAATCCCATCGAATTGGCGCACCGGATTGCGATGCTGGACCACCTTACCCGCGGTCGCCTGTACTGGGGTATCGGCCACCGGGCCATCCCCACGGACCTGCAGCTGTTTGGCATGGATCCCAGCAAGGGCGATGAGGTTCGGCGCAGGGCTGCCGAGGTGCTGGACGTGGTGCTGAGCCTGTGGGCTTCGGAGGGGCAGTTTTCGTATCACGGCGAGTTCTTTGACATTGAAGCGCCCGAGCTCGATCCAGTGTTGGAGCGCGGGTTGCACATGAAACCTTTGCAGCAGCCGCATCCGCCCATCGGGGTGGCGGCCACGTCGATAGGCAGCAGCAGTATCCGGGTGGCCGGCCGGGAGGGTTGGATACCCATGAGCAGCAGCAACCTGGCGCCCCAGTATCTCAGCGATCACTGGACGACGGTGGAGGATGCCGCCGCCGAAGCGGGTCGCCAGGCGCACCGGAGCGACTGGCGGATTGGCCGGGATGTGTTCGTTGCCGAAACCAGCGACCAAGCCCGCGAACGTGCCTATGCGGTGCTGGGCCGGAACTACCTGCAACACCAGTTGCCCAACCGCCTGGGTTCCGGTTTGATCCAGGCCACCAAGATTGACCCCAACATGAGCGACGACGATCTGACCGTCGAGTACATGATGGAGAACATCTGGATTGTGGGCGACCCGGATGAGTGCGCCCAGCGCATCCGGCAGCTGTACGACGGCGTGGGCGGCTTTGGGCATCTGCTGTGCATTACCCAGGACCCGGACGACCACCAGTGGGAGATGGACTGCCTGCGGCTCATTGCCGAGGAGGTTGCGCCGCGGGTTAGCGACCTGACGGGGGAAGCCGGGTAGCGGCCCTCACGCCTACCGCTATTTTTCTGGGGATTTCACCCTCACCCTCTCCCATCGAGGGAGAGGGGATTGGCGCGGTCGGCCCTATCGCTATTCTTCTTTGTCATTGCGAGCGTAGCGTGGCAATCTCGTCGTCGTAGCAACGGCGGTCCGCCGACGTGTGTTCAACCTCATCGAGATTGCTACGTCGCTGTGCTCCTCGCAATGACAGTTTGAAGGCGGTACGCGTGAGCTCTCCCACAGGGAGAGGGTCCAGGGGTGAGGGCGGCTTTTACACGCGGAAAGGGGTTTGGAGCGCGGCGAATAGCCGGCGATGCTATTTGAAGGCGGGCAGGACGTGCTTGCCGAACATCTCGATGGATTCCATGACCTTGGCGTGTTCGACGGTTTCGGTAGCCATCAGGAACTGGAGCTGGTCGACGCCGGTGGCCTCGTGGAGTTTGGCCGCACGGATGCAGCTGTCCGGGTCGCCGGCGACGATGACGCCACGGTCGGCGAGAGTGTCGGCGTCGAACTCCTCCCAAATCTTCTGCGCCAGGGCGGTGCCACCGGAGAGGTCAACGGCGCCGGAATCACCGGCTTGAGCGTCGGGCTCGACGTCGACGTAGCGGGAGAAATTCTGTTGCAGGTGATCCGGTATCCCGCCCCACTGGTCGACCAGCCGGGAGTAGACGTCCTTTTGATCGGCGACGTAGGGCCGCCCGGGGCCGAAGAAGGTCTTGAGAGAGTCGGCGCAGAGCTGGCGGGTTGACGGGCCATCGGCGCCGCAGAGTCCGAAAACGGAGCTGAGCCACTGGTTGTTAACGGTTTGACCGACGGGTTTGGCGTCCTTGATGTTTTCCCGGTAGGCCGAGATGTGGGGAGCGAGGACGGACGGGGCGGAGATGCCCAGGGCCATCACGCCGATGCCTTTTTCGGCAGCCAGTTCGTAGGTGGCCGGCTGAAGGGCGGCGACCCAGATGGGCGGGTGAGGCTGCTGGTAGGGCTTGGGCAACACCTGGCGGGGAGGCACGTTCCAGTACTTGCCCTCCCACTCGAAATAGTCGGCCTCCCAGATTTGCGGGATCATTCGGAGGGACTCTTCCCACATTTCGCGGGTTTCCCGGGGGTCGATGCCCATGCCGGTTTGCTCGTAGGCGGCGCTGCGTCCGGTGCCCATGTCGACGCGCCCGCCGGACAGGTGATCCACCATTGCGACGCGCTCGGCGACGCGCACCGGGTGGTGGTAGGGGAGGATGACGACACCGAAGCCGAGGCGGATGTTCTTGGTCAGGCGGCTCAGCGCTCCGAATATGACCTCGGGGCAGGGTGACATGCTGAAAGTAGTCAGGAAGTGGTGCTCCACGAACCAGACGTAATCGAAGCCCATCTGATCGGCGAGGACAATCTGTTCGATGGTTTCTTCGATAACGGCGTGGTCGTCCAGCTCGGGGCGTTGCATCTCGTAGGCGAGGCCAAATTTCATAACGAATGTCTCCCTGCTGCCGGCGCGGCTGCGCCGGGTCGTTGGTGGGTGGCGGATGCGGTGATTCTACCCGCAGGACGGGTGAGCGGCAACCTGACGGCCCGCTTTGCAATCTCTTCATAGTTGCGGGGTACCATGAGATTGCGGGAAGGGGCAAGGCCGGAGACTGACGATGGGTTATGCTGTACCAAAGAATGACGCACGGCCCAACCTGTGGAGACCGCCCGGCATGGACAGATTCCGACAATTGAGACTGCCCCGGCAACTGAGACTGCCCCTGATCGTTTTGGGCCTGCTGGCGGCGGCTGCGCTGATGATTGCCTGTGCTTCGCCGGCAGCGCAACCTGACGCAGCGCCGGCAGCGACGGACGTTCCGGCGGCAACAGTCGCGGTGAATCAGCCTGCTGCGGCGGCGCCGGAAGCCACCGACACGGCTACGGCAACCAGCCCTCCAGCGACGCCTGCTGGCGGCGATACCGGAGCAAACGACGCCGGGCCGACTGCGGAGCCGCCGGCCACGCCGGAGCCGCCGGCCATGCCGGCGTCAGAGCCAGCGGCGGAAACGGCCGGCTGGGTGTTCACCCTGGAGGAAGGGACGGTTGCTCGCTTCAAGGTGGAGGAAGTTCTGGCCCGCACCGGGTTCAAGATCGCCACTGGAGTTACCAGCGACGTGGCCGGCAATATCGAATTTGATCCGGACGGAGGGGTGATTACATCGGGCAGCCGGATTGTCGTGCAGGCCGGCACCCTGCGGACGGACAGCAACCGGCGGGACGGCTACGTTCGCAACCGCACCCTGGAAACCGACACCTATCCGGAGGTCGTGTTTGTGCCGACGGCCATTGACGGCCTGCCGGCAGACCTGTCCGACGTCAGCGGGAATCACGAATTCACCATCACCGGCGACCTGACAATTAAAAACCAAACCAGGGAAGTTAGTTGGGACGCTCAGGCTGATTTTGGCGCGGATGGTGCGAATCCGACCGGGATGGCGAGCGTGACGTTTACGTTTGATGACTTTGGTATGACCAAACCCAGCGTGGCGGTGGTGCTGAGCGTGGATGACGAGATTCTGCTGGAGCTGGATTTTGTCGGGACGTTGGCCGCTCAGTGACCGGGACCGGCGTCCGATAAGTTTCATTCCGGAAGAGGGCTCATCCCGGAAAAGGTCTCGTCCCGTTATAGGTTTCGTCCGATAAATTGAGGAGAGCGATGCCATGTCTACGGTTCTGGTGGTCGAAGATGACCCGCACACCCGGGAGCTGGTGCGGATGTACCTGGACCGGGACGGGCACCAGGTGCTGACTGCGGAAAACGGGTTGGAAGGACTGGACCTGGCCCGGAGCGAAGCCCCGGATATCGTGCTGCTGGATTTGATGATGCCGGTAATGAACGGTTGGGAAGTTTGCCGGGCGTTGCGCCAGGATTCGGACGTGCCCATCGTGATGGTTACGGCAATGGTGGAAGAGGACGACCGATTGGCCGGTTTCGATATAGGAGCCGACGACTATATCACGAAGCCGTTCAGTCCGCGGGAAGTGGTGGCCAGGGTGCGTGCCATCTTGCGCCGGGCAGCCCGGGACCGGGACGATACGCAAGGAAAATCGGGGCAGCTTACCTGGGGCGCGGTGTCGGTGGACATGCGGGCGCACGAGGTGACCGTATCCGGGGCGCCGGTGAAGTTGACGCCGACCGAGTTCCGGTTGCTCGCGATGTTCGTCAAGCAGCCGGGCCGGGTCTTCGAGAGGGACCAGATCATCGAGCGGTCCTTCGGGTACGACTACGACGGGTTTGACCGGACGGTGGACGTCCATATATCCGGCCTGCGCCGCAAACTGGAGAAGTCCAACGGGGGTCAGCGGATCATCCATACCGTCTATGGAGTGGGGTACAAGTTTGGCGATGGCTAACCGGTTTGGGGTCCGAGGCGGAGGCAGGCGCCGACCCTTCGGCAGTCTGCGCCTGCGAATGGTGCTGATATTCGCCGGCGTGGTGGTGCTAACGCTGGTGCTGGCGTCGGGCGTAAGCGGTTACATCGCGCACGCCGCGCTTTACTCCCACGCCGCAACCGACCGCGAGCATCAGGAGCAACGGCTGACCCGGTTTGCCGCCCTGATGCACGAATCGCACCGGAGTTGGGGGCCGGTGGAGGAGGCCGTGATCAGCATTGGGCCCGTGCTGGGGAGGCACGTCATCATACTGGACGATGCCGGCAACGTGGTAGCCGACTCCGGGCGCAGAGGTCGGAGTGCCGCTGCACGTTTGGGACCAGAGCACATTTCGGTGCCAACGACGGATTCGGCGGCAATCAGCGACCCGCGGGGCGACACCATAGGTTACGTGTTGATGCGGGATGCGCCCGGGCAGCAGTTTGACCCTCCGGCGGTGAGCCTGGTGCAGCAGAACATCAACAAGTCGTTGTTGGTAGGCGGCGTCGCGGCGGGTCTGGTTGGCATCGTGATAGTGGGATTGATGGCGACCCGGATGCTGCGACCGTTGGCGCAGTTGAACCAGGCGGCGGTGCGAGTCGGGCGGGGCGAATTGTCGGAACGTGTGCCGGTGCGCGGGCCGTCGGAGATACGAGGGTTGGCGACGGCGTTCAACAATATGGCCGAAGACCTGGAGCGCAGCGATATCCAGCGGCGCAACCTGACCGCCGACGTGGCGCATGAATTGCGTACGCCGTTGTCGAATATCCGGGGGTATCTGGAGGCCATCAAGGACGGCGTGCTGCCGGCAGACCCGGGCACCATCGACACGTTGCATCAGCAGTCCACCCACCTGTCGCAGCTGGTGGACGATCTGGCGTTGCTGGCGCGGGCCGAGGCAGGGGCATTGACGCTGGACGTCCAGCGGGTATCGCTGGCGCAGGTTGCCCAGGGGTCGTTAGAGGCGTTCCGTGCCCGTGCCACCGCCGCGGGTGTGACCCTTGAACAGGAAATGCCGGGAGACCTGCCCGATGTTTTGGTTGACCCCAGACGGGTATCGCAGATCATCGACAACCTGCTGGAGAATGCCATCATCCACACGCCGGCGGGCGGCGCCGTCACGGTGGCCACCAACGTTATGGAGAACTGGGGCGGCGGCTTCGACGGCGTCTACGTTGCGGTGTCCGACACGGGAGCGGGAATCCGTGCCGAAGATCTGGAGTACGTTTTCGACCGGTTCTACCGTACCGACCCGTCACGGTCGCGGACGACGGGTGGATCCGGTCTGGGGTTAACTATCGCCCGGCAACTGGCAATCGCTCAGGGAGGGCAGTTGACCGTGGAAAGCGTGGTGGGGGAAGGCAGTCGGTTTACCCTGACGCTGCCCGTCGAAGGATAGACCGGGGATCGGTTAACCGGGGTCTTTTGAATAGCCACGTCGCTGCGCTCCTCGCAATAGGAGGCGCGACCGACGGTATGTCGGATCAGACCGGGATGAGCACGATGTCCCGCTGGACGGGGGACGAGGCGTAGGGTCCGTCTTCGCTCATGTAGGCGTCGATCTCGGAGCGGACACCGAATTCGGGCAGGTAGATGCCGGGTTCTATCGAGAAACCAACGCCCGGGATGACGCGGCGGGTGTCGTGGGTTTCGAAGTTGTCCAGGTTGACGCCTTCTCCGTGGACGGTGTGGTAGATGCTGTGGCCGAGGCGATGGGTGAAATATTCGCCGTAGCCTTGGTCTGAAATGTAACGGCGGGCGATATCGTCGGCCTGCCAACCCTGCACGGTCTCGCCGCGGGCATACTGGTCCTGGAGGAAATCCAGGGCGGCGTCCCGAGCGCCGAGCACGATATCAAAGACTTCGCGGCAATGAGGCGGTGGATCATCGCCGACGTAGGCGGTCCAGGTAATGTCGGCGTAGACGCTGCCGGGCGCGTCTTCCCGGGCCCACAGGTCGATGAGAACCCAGTCCCCGGGACCAATGACGCTGCTGCCGGACGCGGCGGGCTCGTAGTGGGGGTCGGAGCAGTGGGCGTTGGTCGAGACGATGGGGCCGTCGGTGGTGGTGAGGCCCTCCTCGCGGAACCGGCGGCGGATAAACTCAGCGATTTCGAACTCGGTGGGTTGTTGGTCGAGGCTTTGGCCGATGAGGTCGAAGGCTTCGTTGACGATGCGACCCAGCAGGTCAGCGGCCCGGCGATGACCGGCCAGCTGCTCCGGCGACCAGCGCTGGGTGGCGTATTGCATCAGGTCGGCTGACGACACCACCTCCGGGCCCATGCTGCGAACCAGCTCGACGGTGCCGGCGTCAACGCGGGAAACCCGGGGCAGGCTGTTGCGGGGAGAATACTCCATTGCAACGCGGCCGGCGGCGCCGATGGTCTCCTGCAACGCTGCTTCCAGGGAGGTGCGGCTGCTGTACACGACGGTTGCCACGCCAGCGTCGGAAAACTTGCCGGCGTCGACGTGGTGCGTGAGCAGGCGAGGTTGACCGTCGGCGGGAACGTACAGGAACACCGGTCGGGTGACGTGGCCAGAGGGAGTCGCCACCTGATTCAGCACGGGATTGCAGCCCAGGTAGTCGAAGATGAGCCAGCCGGGGAGGCCTTCAGCCTGCATGAACTCGCGTGCGTCGGTGAGCATCCGTTCGTTGGCCATGGCAGTTTCACCTGGTTTGGCGGGAGCGGCGGCGAGACTTCGTTGAACCGGGAGGGACTCGAAGGCCGCCAGGACTGGGCAGGATTGCCCAAGGTTAAGCGTAGGTGTGGTGCAGTCCGCCGTCGACGATGATGTTGGCGCCGGTAAGGTAGGAAGCCTTTTTGGAGGCGATCATGCAGATGATGTCGCCGATTTCGTGAGGCTTGGCCATGCGCTTCATGGGAATGGACTTGACCACTTCCTGCAACATCGCGTCGGCGCGCTGGCTGATGGCATCATCATCCGCGTCGGCGCCCAGTTCTTCGGCGGCGCGGCAGCGCATGGTAGCGAGGGTTTCCTGGCTCTGCACACCTTCGTAGATGATGTTGTTGACGGTGATGCTTGACGCCGCCAGCTCCGAGGCCAGGCCTTTGAAGTAGGCCAGGATGGGCGCCATGGTGGCCGAGGAGAGCGCGCTCTGCGGGGATACTTCCAGGGCGGACAGGGGAAGGAGATTGATGATGCGACCCTCACGGAGCCGCTTCATGTGGGGTATGACCTCCCGCACCAGGTGCACGGCGGAAAAGAAGTTGCGGGACAGCGCCGGTTCGATCTGGTCGTCCTGGAGGTTGGCGGTGTTGCTGATGTTCTCTTCCTGTACGACGTTGACCAGGACGCTGACATCGCCCTGGCGGTGCAGGGTTTCCCGGACGAGCCGACGGATGTCCTGCTCCTTGTCCAGGTCGGCGATCATGCCCCGGAAACGTTCCTGGGAGATGTTTTGTCGGGCCAGTTCCAGCTCGACGTGGCGCATGTGATGGTTATCCGGCGCCGACAGGGCGAGCACGGCTCCTTCCCTGGCCAGGGCTACGGCGGCGGCGGTCGTGATACCCAGATGGGCGTTGACGACCAGCGTGATTTCGTTTTCCAACCCCAGATCCATCAGGCTTCCCCCTACACTTCCCGTTGGCGTTCAGATAACGCCAGCCTCGGCCATCTGGTCGACGTCGGAATCGGAATACCCCAAAGAATTGAGAATCTGCCGATTGTGTTCACCCAAAAGCGGCGGCGGCTTTTCCAGTGCGCCGGGTGTATCGGAGAATTTGAGGGGCAAACCGGTCTGCTTGATGTTGCCGAGAGTCGGGTGCGGCATTTCCAGTAGCATTTCCCGATGCAGGACCTGTGGGTCGGTGAAGACGTCGGCCAGGTCGTTGATGGGACCGGCCGGTACGCTCGCCGCCTGCAGGTCGGCGACCCATTCGTCGGCTTCTTTAGCAAGGAAGAATTCCTGCAGGAGCGGCACCAGCTCGGCCCGGTGATACACACGCGTACCGTTATTAACGTAATTTGGGTGCTCGTGGAGGTCCATGCGGTTGATGCCCTGGCAGAAGCGGTCCCAAAGGCGGTCGGAGCCGACGGCGACGTTGAAGTACTTGCCGTCGCTGCCCATGAAGGCCTGGTAGGGCACCAGGGTAGGATGGGCGGCGCCCAGCCGTTTGGGGGCCTCGCCGGTGGCGAAGTAGTAGCCGGCCTGGTAGGTCATCCAGGCCACCTGGGCGTCGAGCATGGACAGGTCGATGTTCTGGCCCTTGCCGCTGGCAGTAGCCCGGTGGAACAGGGCGGCCATGATGGCGAAGGCGGCCCACATGCCGGCGCCGATGTCGGCCACGGCGATGCCGACCTTCTGGGGGTCGCCGCCGAGGTCGCCGGTGATGCTCATTATGCCGCTGATGCCCTGCATGATCTGGTCGTAGGCTGGGCGACTCTGGTAGGGGCCGTTGGCGCCGAAACCGGAGATCGAACAGTAAACGATGCCGGGGTTGACCTGCTTCACCTCTTCGTAGGAGAGATTGAAGCGCCCCATCACGCCGGGAGTGAAGTTTTCGACCACCACGTCAGCGTCGGCGGCCAGTTTGAGGAACACCTGCTGGGCCTTTTCGTCCCGGAGGTTTAGGGTCAGGCTGCGCTTGTTGCGGTTGACGGACAGGAAGTAGGCGGATTCTTCGCCGATGAACGGCGGGCCCCATTTACGGGTATCGTCTCCGCTGCCGGGCATTTCGATTTTGATTACGTCGGAACCGTAATCGCCCAGCATCAGCGTGCAGAACGGCCCGGCCAATGCACGGGTCAAGTCCAGTACTTTTATGCCTTCCAAGGGCCTCATGATCGATTACTCCTTCAATCGCTCCCCCTGACCATAACCGCAGCGGGCGCGGATGCGCTGGGTATTATAGCGCAAGATTCGGCGAAATCTTGGAAATCCACCGGGGCGTGTCACCAAAAAGAGCGCCAATTTTGCCAGGCGTCCGAGCGAAGCGTAAGTGCTTGCCCTTCCCTGGCCCACTTTTTCCGGGGTCCGCTCCCTTTGGAGCGGTTCCGGTTTCATTTGTCATTGCGAGGAGCAAAGCGACGTGGCGATCTCGATGCGGTTGAACCTACGTCGGTGAACCGCCGTTGCTACAGGCGACGAGATTGCCACGCTGCGCTCGCAATGACAATAGAGGTGACCTGGCGACAGCGTTGGTCGATGCGCCTGCGAGATTGCCACGTCGCTATGCTCCTCGCAATGACGGTAGGGGATTGCCCCGCTGCGCTGGCAATGACAAAGTGGGAACGCATGAGTTTCTTGTCCAGATCGCCCATTGGTTGGTATTATACGCATCAACCGAATCCAGCATTGATAATAGGAGGAAATGATGGGCTACACGCCGAGAGGACTAGGGCACGTCAACATTTTTGTACGCAATGCGGAGCGCTCGCGCGAATGGTACGAGGATCTGCTGGGGCTGCACACCTACGGGTTTTTCCCGGGCCGCGCGGCTTTCATGTCGGCTGACCTGGGAAACTCCCACGAAATCGCGCTGTCCCAGGTGGGGGATGACGCCGAAGGACCCCACGGCGGGCAGGTCGGTCTGAACCACATGGCTTGGTATATGGATACGCTCGACGACCTGAAAGAGCTGTATCACCGGGTCAAAGAGAAGGGGATCGAGATTGACCGGGTTTCCGACCACGGCCACGCCATCGGCATCTACATCCGCGACCCTGACGGCAATGGCATCGAGCTATCCTATGAAATGCCTCGGGAGCAGTGGGGTCACGACGAGAGCCAGTACATGATTGGCGGAACCGAAAAGGGCCGGATGCCCGGACCCTGGGATGAAGAACTGGCCCGTCAGGCGGCAGGGGTCAGGTAGTCCCGATCTCGCACGCGGGTCAATTCTGGGGGGCGCTTACCGGCGCCCCTCATCTCTATGGCGGCTGGTACGGAGGGCCGGCGCGATTGAGTCGGGCCGGATTTGCGTATGGTACTATGGCGCCATTCACTATCAGGGTGTGCTCGTGCGGGGCGAACGGGAACGTCCAGAGCATGAGCCAGCTTGCGGCAAACGATGTTAATGACGACGGAATCAGACGAAGGAAATCACTAACCGAAATGGGAGGTGCACTATGACCACCACTCAAAAGTCTGCGGCTACCGAGGGTTACCGGGTAATCGGCAGTCGCCCCATCCGCCACGACGGGACCGACAAGGTTACGGGCCGGGCGCAGTACGGGGCCGACATCCGCATGCCTGGAATGCTGCATGCCAAGATATTGCGAAGCCCGCACGCCCACGCGCGCATCAAGAGCATCGACACCTCCCGCGCGGAGGCGATGCCGGGAGTCCGCGCCGTATTGACATCGGCGGATTTCCCGCAGGCGACGGGTCGGGTGATCGACTTGGGCGAAGGGGCGATGATCAACCCCAAGTTCCTGAGCAACAACTGCCTGGCGGCGGAGAAGGCGCTGTACAAAGGCCACGCCATCGCCGCGGTGGCCGCCGACGACGCTCACACCGCCGAGCAGGCGCTGGACCTGATCGACGTAGAATATGAGTTGCTGACGCCGGTAACCGACGTGGTGGAAGCCATGAGGGACGACGCGCCCCTGGTCCACGAACGGTTGGCCAACCTGACCGACCCCAACGTGCGCCCCGGCGGGTTGATGGCGGAAGGCGACACGGGCAAGACGGGGAACGTTTCGAATCGTTATTTCTTCGAATTGGGCGACCTGGCCGCCGGTTTCGCCGAGGCGGACATCGTCATCGAGCGGGAATTCCGCACCAAGGCCGTCCACCAGGGCTACATTGAACCCCACGCGGCCACGGCCCTGTGGAACCCGGACGATACGCTGACCATCTGGTGCAGCAGCCAGGGGCATTTTAACGTGCGGGACCAGACCGCGGTCGTCCTGGGCATTCCCGTGTCCAAGATCAAGGTAACCCAGATGGAGATCGGCGGCGGGTTCGGCGGCAAGACGCTGGTGTACCTGGAGCCGGTAGCGGCGGCGCTGTCGCGCAAGACGGGCCGGCCGGTGAAGGTAACCATGTCTCGCACCGAGGTGTTCGAGGGAACCGGGCCCACGTCGGGCGGCTACCTGCGCGTTAAGATGGGAGTCACCAACGCCGGCAAGATTACAGCGGCGGACGTGGACCTGTTCTACGAGGCGGGAGCCTACCCCGGTTCGCCGGTAAATCCGGGCGCCCAGTGCGCGTTGTCCTGCTACAACATTCCCAACGGGCGCGTAGAGGCGGCGGACGTGTTGCTGAACCACCCCAAGACGGCGGCGTATCGCGCGCCGGGCTCGCCGGCAGCGGCCTTTGCCGTGGAATCGGTGGTGGACGAACTGTGCGAAGCCCTGGGGATGGACAAGCTGGAGTTTCGGGCGCTGAACGGCGCCCGGGAAGGCGATCGTCGCGTCACCGGCCCCCAGTTTGGCAGCATCGGCTGGCAGGAAACGGTGCAGACCGGTCGCGACCATGACCACTGGAATGCGCCCATTGACCGGTCGCCGGAAGCGGAGGGCAAGAAGGTGGGCCGCGGCGTTGCCGGCGGCTTCTGGTTCAACGGAACCGGACCGGCCAGCGCCATCGTCAGCGTGTTGGCCGACGGCACGGTTACGCTGGTGGAGGGTTCACCGGACATCGGCGGGAGCCGGGCAGTCGCCGCCATGCACGTGGCCGAAGTGCTGGGCATCGCCGCCGAGGACGTCAACCCGTCGGTGGGCGATACCAACTCCATCGGGTTCACCTCGATGACCGGTGGCAGCGGCGTGGCGTTCAAGACCGGTTGGGCTTCCTACGAGGCGGCCCAGGACGTGGTGCAACAGATGGTGAATCGGGCCGCGCGCATCTGGGACATCGAACCCGAAAACGTCGAATATGCCGACGGCGTGATTCAGCACAAGTCCGAGCCGGAGTTGCGCTTTACCTTCCAGGAACTGGCCAGTCGGCTCAACGGCACGGGCGGGCCCATCGTCGGCAAGGCCAACGTTGACCCCCGGGGAGCGGGCGGCGCGTACGCGCTGCACATCGCCGACGTGGCCGTCGACGAGGACACCGGCAAGGTGGACATTCTGCGCTACACGGCCATCCAGGACGCCGGCACCGCGATCCATCCTTCCTACGTGGAGGGACAGATCCAGGGCGGCGCGGTGCAGGGCATCGGCTGGGCGCTCAACGAAGAGTACTTCTTCAATGACAATGCCCAGATGCAAAATTCCAGTTTCCTGGACTACCGCATGCCGACGGCGCTGGACCTGCCAATGATTGACGCCGTGGTGGTGGAAGTTCCGAACCCGGGGCATCCCTATGGAGTGCGTGGCGTGGGCGAAGTTCCCATCGTCCCGCCCATGGCGGCCATCGCCAACGCCATCCACGATGCGGTGGGAGTTCGCATGCCGAACCTGCCGATGAACCCCGGTGCAGTGCTGGAAGCACTGTGGGCGCAGAACGGCGGGTAATGCGGCGCGATATCTGTTAGCAACAACGTTGGGGCGTATAATTAATGCGCCCCAACTTTCATTCTCACTGAATTAGCAGATACCCGATGTCCACGATGCAAACGCCGCAGGACGAAATTTCCGCGATACAGGCAACCCTGGCGCTCCATGCGGAAGACCTGGAGCGCATTAAGCAGCAGTTGCCCGAGATTGCCGGCGCCGTGCGCCAGGCCATTGAGCAGGCGACTGCGGAGTTCGTTGCCGCCCACGAGCGCATAGAGCGGGAGTTGAATGCTGTCCGCGAAAGACAGGAAGCCCAGGCCGGCGAAATCGCCATCATCAAGGGGACGCTGTCTGTGCTGGTCATCCGCACCGATGTAGTAGTCGCCCGTATCGATGAAGTGGTTGACCGCACCGATGTAGTAGTCGCCCATATCGATGAAGTGGTTGACCGCACCGATGTAGTAGTCGCCCATATTGCTGAAGTGAAGGCCAGTACCGATGCCATGTCCAGAACCCTAACGGAAACCAGCAGTCGGGTTGGCAATCTCACCGGAACCCGGTTTGAACGCGGTGTTGCCAAGACAATCTCGCGCCGGCTGAGCCGCGGTATCGGGTTGTCGCAGATACAGGTACTGCATACGGATTGGGGCGAAACCGATACCGCGCTCCTAATGTCCCTGAACGAATCCAACACTATCAGCGACGATGAACACTACGATCTGCTGGCTGCCGACGTCATCGTCGCCGGCCAAAACGTCGCGGGGCACCTCGCCTACGCCGTTGTGGAAATCGGCGTGACGGTGAACAGCACTCACGTGAACCGGTCTGCCCGCCGCGCCCGGACGCTGGCCAGGGCAACCGGCGAGGAATGTACTGCCGTAATTGCGGTGGCCGCGCCGGAGGATTAGATAGCTATGCCGGCCGAAATCGCCATACCGGAAAACATCCGGTCGCTGCTCAACCGAGCCGACCTGAGTCTGCTGCGCGGCAAGCACGGCCAAGCGTCAACCCTCCTTTGGAAGGCTACGGAAGCGGCCATCCAGCAGGCGGCTCTGGCTCGCGGCCATAAGTTGCATTCCTCTAACTACGACGATGTGGAACCCTTTATCGACAGCCTGGACCGGCAGGTTGACCCCGGCCTCGGACTGATGGCAGGTTATCTGAACGCGCTTGAATTCGAGGCCAACGGGAACGGGCAACGGTTAGATTTTGAAGATGTGGTGTTCTATGAACCCGTCATTCGCTCATTCATAGTCGACCTGCTCGCGATGGTGGAATGAGCCCACCCTATCACTGAGAGCAATTAAAATGACGACGCAGACCTACGGCGATTTAATACGGGTAAGTACGGGCAACCGCGCCTCTGCCGAAGTCTTGCAGCGTGTACCGTTGGGAGCGGGGACAGCCAGCGGAGGCATTTACGAATATGACCTTGAAGACTTGCTGTTTCGCTATCCGGGGGCGTTGCCCATCGACGCAATTGACTCATCTTACGCTGGCACTGTTCCGATTTGCCGGCAACTGGCGCTGCCGGCCGGATATGCTGATGCGCTTTATGTCAATCAGTCGGGTAGGCTTACTCTTGCTGAGTTCAAGCTGTGGCACAACCCACAGGCGCGGCGTGAAGTTATTGGCCAAATCCTGGACTACGCTAAGGATCTGGCGTCGTGGGGTTATGAGGACTTGCAGCGACAGGTCTCGCTTGCTAGCGGGAAACGCGGCAACGCCCTCTACGATTTGGTCCGAGAGCGCTGGCCGGACGTAAAGGAAGCGGAATTTGTTGACAACGTAACTCGCCATCTGAGGCGTGGCGAATTTCTGCTGCTGATTATCGGCGATGGGATTCAGGAGGGCGCGGCCAACATCGTCGATTTTGTGCGGCGTTACAGCGGTCTGCACTTCAATTTGGCGATGGTGGAAGCCGCGCTTTACCGCGACGCCGCCAACCGCCTTATCGTCCAGCCGCGTGTACTGGCACGTACCGAAATCGTGCAACGCTTTGTTGTTGATGGCGGTTTGGTCACTGACGTTGCTGTTGGCGATGTCGATGAGCAACAAGAGGCTCTTTCAGACCAAGACGAAGAGAACCTGCGGTTCTGGAGCGCAGTGCTTCGGGATTACTCCTTCGCAGATACCAACGTGGAGGTTCCGGTTCCCGTCAAAGGTTCGACACTGTACGTGCCGGTGCGAAACTCGGGATATGGCGATTGGGCATTGTGTTTCGACGGGTATTTGCAGCGTCGTGCCGGTGCGATTGGTTGCTTCTTAATGGCGCGGGTAGATCAACCGCGTGCCGTTCGCATCTTCGAGCAGGTCGTCGCGTCGTTTGAGAAACTGCAGAGTCAAATGGGTAATGAACTGGAGCATTGGCAAAACGCCGCGGGCCGCCCCAGAATCGGATTCTTCCGGCGGCACGGCAGTTTGGCATTTCTGGCTGAAGGTGAGGAAAGCGTGGATTTTCGAGAGGCCGTTGAATGGATGCGAGAACGCCTCAACTTTTTGGTCAGCACACTTCACCCGCGCCTGCAGGCGATGCTCGACGATGAGAAGTAGCGTCGTTATGTCGAAAGGATGGGCACGATGAAACTAACCCAACTCATCGCCGCTGCCCCTTGGCGCGAAGCCGTCACCTACCGTGATACCTGGCCGCACGAGTACGTCCTTTTGCAAAAGGACCATCAGCGCGAGTTGCTGGAGGCGGTTTGCGAGCGGGTTTGCGACGGTGAAGCGTTCAACGGGTACTTTTTCCGGCGTCCAACGGCCTATCTTTTCATTGGCGACTACAAGTACTGGTTCATGTCATCCTGCGACACTATCAAGGCGGCGCTGGATGCCACCGACAGCGATTTTGTGCTCAACCGCGCCCGGCTGTATCATGATAGGCGGGATTTCTACATCCAGTACGGCGATACCGGACGGCGCGAGGATTACCCCGTCCCGCCCTACTGGCTGCGAAAAGACGACACAAGGAGCGAAAACAATGACGACAACGGAACAACAGACTGACGCCAAGCCTTACGTGGTTCACGCGGTGGGCGATCCTTCGGAGACGATCCAGACGCCGGGGATGGTCCGGCAGCCGGCCATCATGCCGGGCAAGGGCGAGACGACCAAGATCTGGATGGGGAAGGTGACCGCCGCGCCCCTGGAAAAGGGTCCGCCGCACACGCACATGGAAGCGGAAACCGCGGCGTACGTGTTGCAAGGCCACGTGCGGGTCTGGTTCGGGGAGAACTTCGAGCAATGGATCGAAGCGGGACCGGGCGATTTCATCTTTGTGCCGGCTAACACGCCCCACATTGAAGAAAATCCCTATGATGAAGAGCAGGTGGGCATTCTGTGCCGCGCTCCGGACAACCTGGTGGTGAATCTTTAGCAACTGTGGCACAATCGGTGCCGACGGATAACGCCGGGGATTCGGGCCCTGCCGCCAAACGGGGGACTCGCCGCGAAAACCTGGCACACGAGCTAACAAAAATCGAGGAGGAGATTCCCCAATGGCAGACGTGAAAGTAGAAATCCGAGGCAACGGCCCGCTGCGGGTCATCGGCGAGATCGACATCGTTGACCAGAGCGGCAACGCGTACACTATCCCCGAGGGGCAGTGGGTTACGTTCTGTCGCTGCGGCCAGTCGGGCAACAAGCCCTTCTGCGACGGCACGCATCGGGATTGCGGATTCGAGGCTTCCAGCGAGGCACGCTAACCGCGGGACGTCCCGTCCAAAGTCGAAACATCCGCCAGTTGCCGGGCCAGGCGTTCCGGTGGCTGGCGGTGTCATTTAAACGAGCGATGGCCTTGAAGCAGGTAGTCCTTGTGAAGCAGGCAGCCCGTATACGGAGATAGGCCTGGTCGGTCGTCGCCGGTATCGCATTGCGGTGTGGGCGTATAATCCCAATCAACGAGCGTAGCGCCAACCAGGGCGTCTGATCAGCAGGGCCGTTCGATTATCGGAACGTAGCGGTCAAAGGTGAGCTGGCGACAGCGTTGGTCGATACGGCTACGAGATTGCCACGCTGCGCTCGCAATGACATTAGGGGACAATCGAAAGGCCCTGGTCTGATCAGGGCGCCACCAGAGGGCACCAGGAAGGGGGCACAAAATGGTCACCACAACGCCGGCCCGCAAGGCCGCTGAAATGATTTTCGAAAGTTACAACAAAGTGCAACCTTTTGAGCGGTTGCCTGATGGGCTTTTCCCCAAAACGCTGGAAGAGGCCTATGCCATCCAGCTGGAACTGCACTGCATGCTGTCCAGCATCTGGGGGCCGCTGGCCGGTTACAAGCTGGCGTACACGACGCCGGTAATGCAGGAGCGCGCGGGCCTGGACCATCCGGTATTGGGCGGAGTATTCCAGAAGGTCATAGCGCGGTCGCCGGTGGTGTTGAATTCCACTGAATACGTAAACCTGGGCATTGAACTGGAAGTGGGAGTCACCCTGGGGAAGGACCTGCCGGCATCGGGAGCGCCGTACACCCGGGATCAGGTGGCCGAAGCGGTGGCCGAGGTGGCCACGGCGTTCGAGATAATCGACATACGGACGCCTGAAGGCCTCACCACTGAAGAACGCACGCTGATGAGCGTGGCCGTGAACATCCTCAACTCCGGTGTGGTGCTGGGAGACCCGGTGACCGACTGGATGGATCGGGACCTGGTCGACTGCAAGGGTGTGATGAAGATTGACGGCGAGAACGTGGGCGAAGGATACGGCCGGGACGTGATGGGGCACCCGTTTGAGCCGCTGGTCTGGCTGGCCAACGAACTGTCGCGGCGCAACCATCCGCTGAAGGCCGGCGACGTGGTGATCACGGGTAGCCTGGTGCCGCCGACGCCGTTGGGCTTTGCGTCGGAAGGCCGGATTTCGATTGAAGGGTTGGGCGAGGCCATCGTGGTGGTTGCGTAACGGGGAGCGGCCTCATCCCCGGCTCCTTCGCCAGGGGAGGGGAAAATGACCGGGGGAAGCGGGGTGGTTGCTGAGTTGGCCTTCGTCCCGCTTTCACCCTTACCCCAACCCTCTCCCATCAAGGGAGAGGGGGTTTAGGGGGTTTATTGGTAGTTGGAGGGTTGGTTTCCAGCCAGAGGGCGTAGACGGTGCGGCGGGGGAGGCCGGTGGCGGCGACTATTTCGGCCACGGCTTCACGGCTACGCATCCCGGAGTCCCGTCGCTGGGCCAGGGCCTGTCGGGCGGCGGCAACAGCCAGGGCAGGCGCTTCACTGGTGGATGAACCGGCGGCGGCTTCACCGAGCGGGCCGACGACGATGGTGAATTCGCCACGTGGTTCGGTGAAGTAGTCCAGCGCCGCGGAAGCCGGGCCGCGCCAGACTTCCTCGTGTAGCTTGGTCAACTCGCGGCAAACGGCCAGTGGCGGGTCGGCCAACGCTTCGCGCAGGTCGGTCAGCGTGGCCCGCAACCGGTGGGGCGCTTCGAACAGGACGATGGTGTCCTGGAGGATTGCGGCCTCGGTGAGGCGTTCGACCCGCTCGGAGCGTTTGCGGGGCAGGAACCCCAGGAACCGGAAACGGTCGGCTGGGAACCCGGCAACGGAAAGGGCGGCGGTAATTGCCGAGACCCCGGGGATGGTGGCGACCTGGAAACCGGAGTGGGCCACGGAGGCAGCGAGCCCGGAACCGGGGTCGCAGATGGCCGGTGAGCCGGCGTCGGTCAGAAATGCGACGTCTCCTTCGGCGAGAGCGTCGATGATTGTTGGCAGGCGACGGTCCCAGTTGTGCTCGTTACAGCTGACGAGGCGCGGGTGGGCCGACAGGTGGTTGAGGAGGCGTCGGGTGACCCGGGTGTCCTCGGCGGCGACGAGGGGGACTTCCGCCAGGATACGGGCGGCCCGGAAGGTGATGTCTTCCAAGTTGCCAATGGGAGTGCCGATTACGTAGAGGGTGCCCACCGGATCAGTATACCGGGCGGAGGTAAGGAGAGGGCTCCGTAGGGAAGGGTGGCGTTTCACCCTCACCCCAACCCTCTCCCATCAAGGGAGAGGGGAAGGCCGTGTGATAAGATTTTCGCACTTATCGTCGGGCGCGGATGCGCTCGATTTTTATGCAGGAGTTGAAATTATGGCGGATCTGAACGGAGGTCATCTTTTTATTCGGTGTCTCAAGCAGGAAGGCGTGCAGAAGGTGTTCACCATCGTTGGGGACACCATTTTGCCCTTGGTGGATGCCGCCGCCGACGAGGGGATCGAGTTCATCGATACGCGGCACGAAGGGGCGGCGATGCACATGGCCGACGGGTACGCCCGCATCACCGGTGAGCCGGCGGTGGCGATATTCACGGGCGGGCCCGGGTTCGCCAACGCCATATCGGGTCTGCCGGCCATTTATACGTCGGAGAGTCCAGTGATCTTCGTGGCGGGTTGCGCCGAACTGCCGGAGAAGGGACAGGCCACCTTCCAGGAGATTGACCAGGTTGCCATGGCGGCGCCGGTATCGAAGGGTTCCTGGCTGATCCACGACAAGAATCGGATTCCCGAGTTTGTGGCCACGGCGTTTCGCACTGCGATGAGCGGGCGGCCCGGGCCGGTGCACCTGACTTTGCCCATCGACCTGCAGGAAGCGTCCATTAACGAGGAGGACCTGCCGCCCTACCTGCCCCAGGAATACCGCAACATGGGCCGGGCCCACGGCGACCCGGCGCTCGTCGAACAGGCGGCCAACCTGCTGGCCAACGCCCAGCGTCCGGTCATCATCGTGGGCAACCCGGCGCGATACTCGGTGCAACCGACGCAGCTGGAGGCCCTGGCGGAAGCCACCGGGGCGCCCATCTTTACGGTGGAGCAGGCCCGGGGTCTGATTGACGATCTGCATCCGCAGTGCTTTGGCTATGCCGACGGCGCGCTGAACCACACGGCGCGGCAGTTCCGCAACGCCGACGTGGTATTGCTGTTGGGCAAGCGTCTCGACCACCGCTACCGCTACGGCGGCGTTTTTTCGCCCGATGCCAAGCTGATCCAGGCCGACCCGTCGCCGGCGGAGATCGGGCGCAACCGTGGTGTGGCCGTCGGGCTGCTGGGGGACCTGGGGGCCATCGTGGATCAGCTGGCGGCGGCGGCGCGGTTCAACCGCAATCTGGGTCCCTGGATGGACACCCTCAAGCAGGAACAGACCGCCTGGCTGGACAGTTTGCGGAGCAACGCCACGGGCGAGGCTCCGATGCACCCGCTGGACGTGTACACGCGCATCGAGCACCTGATTGACGAAGATACCTTCATAGTTCTGGACGGCGGCGACTACGTGCAGTGGGGTCGTTGTTACCTGCCAGCGCGGTCGCCGGGGCATTTCATCCGGTTGGGGCCGTTGAGTCACCTGGGCGGGGCGATCCCGTACGCGATGGCGGCGAAGTTGGCCTACCCGGACAGCAAGGTGCTGGCGTTCATGGGCGATGGTTCCTTCGGGTTTTACTCGATGGAGTACGACACGTGCATCCGGCACAACCTGCCCATCACCGGGATCATGGGGAACGACAGCAACTGGGGAATCGACAAGACGTTCCAGCTGGCGTACTTCGGCCGTGACGTGGGCACGAGCCTGCGCTACGTGCGTTATGACCAGGTCGTTGAGGGAATCGGCGGGTACGCTGAACTGGTGGAGCAACCGGAGGAAGTGGCGCCGGCGGTGGAGCGGGCTATCAATTCGGGCCTTCCATCCCTGGTGAACATAACGGTAAAGTCCGGGGCGAGCCCGCTGGCGGACGCGATGATTGCGCGGAGGACTGGCGGGTAGGAGCGCAGGAAACGATCAGGACGCCAGGAACAAGGACTTCGCCGGGTCCAGGTAATTTGCCCCAAGGAGATTCCGGGCCAATGGGCTGCCAGAATCCCGTGGACTGGGCCAGTTGCGACCAAAAGCGAAGGCGTGGAATTTTGCCCCTATAAATTGTCCGGTTAAGACGAAATCCGTAAAGTAAAGGTAATTCGCCAGACTTGTGGAAAATGGTTGTTGACAAAGTAGTGGCAAGGGTATAAATTGCCCGAAACGCAACCGCAATCATGCGGCACAGCCAACTAGCGAGGAGGCTAATATGCTAAAGATTGGGCACGAAGTAGTGCGACCCGGTAGGCACTGGGGCGACGCTGCAGTCACGATTCCGGTTCCGGAAGAACTGGAAACTGTGCCTGGAATTCCCCTGACCGCCCGTGAGGTTGATTGGTACGCCCGCGAGTATCCGCTGGAAACCATGAACATCACTGAGCGCGCGTCCCGGGACTGGGCGAACACCCTGCGCGACCTGCACGCCGAGATGCGTGAGATCCGCAAGGAGCACGACAAGCTCAACACCAACCTGATCATGGCTGCGCGGGCAACCGCCGAGATGGAGTCCACTGCCGAGCCCACGGGCGAGGACATCAGTGAGCTCGTCAAGGAAAAGGCTCGTCAGTTGGGTTACCTGGAAGTAGGCATCACCTCCTACGACCCCCGGTATGACTACAAGAGCAAGCGCGGCTTCACCGTACTGCCCCACGCCATTTGTTTGGCCTTTGAGCAGGACTTCGAGCCCACCCAGACCATCCCCAGCGTCGACGCCGAGATCGTGCACTCCAGCACCTATCGGACGCAGGCTGCGGCTGGGCTGGAGCTTGGCAACTTCATCCGCTCCATGGGCTACAAGGCTCATGTGGTCCACTCCAGCGACGCCACCGGCCCGGTAATCCCCATGTTCGTGGCAGCCGGCCTGGGCTCCCTGGGTGCCTGCGGCTACCTGCTGTCCCCGCACAGCGGCAACCGCATGCGGCTGATGATGGTCACCACCGACGCCAGCGTCACCTATGACAAGCCCGTCGACTACGGTATCCACGCGTTCTGCCAGGTTTGTCAGGTCTGCGTGAACCGCTGCCCGGGCCGCGCCCTGATGCGCGACAAGATCTGGTGGCGTGGAATCGAGAAGAACAAGCTGTACTTCAAGCGCTGCCGTCCGGTCATGGCCCGCTACCTCGGTTGTGGCGTGTGCATGAAGGTCTGCCCGATCCAGAAGTATGGCCTGAAGAACGTCATGGAGCACTACGCTGCCACCGGCCAGGTGCTGGGCAAGGGCACCCACGACCTCGAAGGTTACAACCTTGAGGGCAAGGGTTACTTCGGTCCTGGCGAACTGCCGGTCTTCGAGCGTGGCTTCTTCGACATGCCGCACGGCAACTCCGACGAGTGGTCGTTCGAGCAGATGAAGGATGCGGCCAAGGATAACAACGGCCAGATTCCTGACGAGATGGTCGATGACCTGAAGCTCCAGATCGAGCGCGCCATCGCCCTGCAGTCCGGCGACGTCCTGCAGCAGATGGCCGAGGACCAGGACTACATCTAGTAGCCGAATCCTCACCCAGCCAACTGGCTAATCGGCCGGCGGGATTGCTCCCGCCGGCCTTTTTTCGCTCTAGATAACATGGTTTGGGATGACCAGTTGACCTTGAACGAGTCACACGTTGAACGAGTCGTAGGCCTCGTAAAATTATTGACGGTCGAACTGGAATGGAACGGAGGAATATGGATGGCGGAACAAGGTGGATTCACCTTGGATGATGGGGCCGGGTTGCGCGTGGTCAGCGCCCGGGCGATTGACCAGCGCAAGTTTGACTGGAGCCTGTTTTAGGGGTACGACAAGCTACGGGTATTGACTTATTCCGCCAGTATTCCGGCGATAGTCAGGATGCTGGATCAATTCGGCTTTAGGGAGTTTGAGTGCGTATTCGGCTCAGAAGCCACAATGAGGGACGTGAAATACATCCTCGCCTTCCAACAGGTAGCGGTAGGCGACGTTCGAGCTGCGATCATGGGCTTGAAGGACGAACGGCACACTCGCATTTTGAGCGAAGTGAGGACGGGTCGTGCTCGGTTCAGGGTGTTGCGCCAGTCGGTTGCCCACGCCAAGTTGTACCTCCTGGAAAATTCCGCAACCGGCCATAACCGGGTGATCATTGGATCGGCTAATTTATCGGAGCGGGCGTTTTCCGGGTTCCAACCGGAGACCCTGGTGAAATTTGATGATGACGAGTTGGCCTGGGAGCACTACACGCAGATGTACGATCACATACGGGATTCCGCCTCGGACGAAATACCGTTGCCGGAAGACCGAATTGTGGAAAAGGATATTGAACTGGAGGAAGTGCCGGCCATCGCGGATGGCGCGACCAACCTGGTGATCGACCAGGTGCATGCTGAAGAGTTGACCGTCAGCGTGGCGGTGCAGGTGGAACGCATCGAGAAACTGGCCGTTGCATTGGAGCCGA
Source organism: Dehalococcoidia bacterium (assembly GCA_965220105.1). GTDB lineage: Bacteria > Chloroflexota > Dehalococcoidia > Lucifugimonadales > UBA3495 > Bin87. The sequence continues at coordinate 3,939,408 of OZ244811.1, forward strand.
AGATTTCTGCGGTGGCTCCGCCCTTTCGCGGCGGAGTTCAGCGGATAACTCCCCAGGTCAAACGGGAGATCAGCAGGATCAAGCTAGTAAAGTCGGCGGATGAAGCCGACAACCGTTATTTGTCCATCAATCGATCGCAAGGCACGGCGATATTGAACGGGGAGTCGTTCTCCCTGGAATTCGATGAAGGGCTGGCGCGCTCAGACGCGCGAATCATGGCGGAATATTTCCGGAATTTTGAGAATTTTGAGGGCGATGTCGGCCGGTTGCAACGAGACTACTTCATCCTTTGGTCATGGATGTATTTCTCGCCATTCATGTGCGATGTGAGGTCCCTGGCTCTGATCAGAGGGAAGGACGTCATACGCTATCCTTCATTCACCATCGTGTTCGGCAAATCCAACTGCGGGAAAACCAGCCTGGTTGATACGTTGATGACATCCATGCTCGGGAGGGCGCACAACGTAGAGAAGGCCAATTTTACGGCGGCGCGGTTGCGGGCTCTGCAACAGGGGTTCAAACGGCACCCGGTGGTATTCGACGACATTGGCGGGCGGGCTTTCCGCCATTATGGAAGCGACATGATCAAGGACGAATTGTTACCTCCGGTGGCGGAATACCCCGGATTTGTACTGTCCATGAACCGGCAACCCAAATCATTTCCCGATGAAATAGTGAAGCGTTCGCTGATGATCTACACGACGACTGCCCTCCCGCAATATGACGAAGAATTGAGGCAGCGCATGGATGACCGGATCAAAGCGGTGGGTGAAGGGTTGTCGGGCCACCTTTACAAACGATACCTCCGGGAAATTCTGGATCAACTGGAGGAGGAGCCATTGCCCGATGACTGGCTGCTCCTATCGTCAGCAACGATAGCGCGAATCATCGGCGATTCGACCAACTCGTCCGGGGAAGCCTGGTGTGTGCCAACGACCTGGCTGGACTATGCCAACAAGCGGTATGACCGGATCAAAGACCGTTTGAGCGGACTGCTTCGACCGTCGGCGATGGCTGGCCACGAAGGGGAAACGCCCAATGGGTGGGCGGTGGAGAACGACCGGATTATTGTATGGGAGCAGCGGGATGCGTTTGGTCGGCGCGGTTTTGATTGGGAAGACGTTCCTTCCACGCTGGTAGACGAAGATGCCAGCGGCGGCAACCGGACGGTGTTGCACAAGGCTCAATTGGAGGAATTTCTGGACCGCAAATTTCGGCCTCGACGCACGGGCCTGTTCGCCCGGATTGGATTGCGGAGCGGATAGTTGCGCTGCGATCCGGTCTAAACCCGCACCGGCGGGAGCGCTCCCGCCGGTGCGGGTTGTTGACGCAGGTGTTGCGACCGCACTCCCCGGCGCCGTTGCGGTACGGCGCGGTGCAAGGGTTTGGTCCTCTGCTGGAAAGCCTGGCCGGATATCTCTCAACCCGGGACGCAACCGCCAGCTCCGGGTGTTGGAACTGGCCCAGCGTTTTGGCTTCATGGTGCCGGCCGACGAGGTGCACCAACTGCTGCACTACGGCCCGTCGCCGCCATTGGCCGTGTTGGATAATTCCGTAGCTGGATGCGTTATATCGCTGGGTTCCTTCTCGAAGATACTTGCTCCGGGGCTGCGCCTGGGCTGGAATAATGCGGCGCCACTGATCATCAGCCGGTTTGTGGATGCCGGGGTCGCGTTCAGTGGGGGCGGGTTGAATACTTTACCGCTGCTCTGGCGCACGCGACGCTGGCACAGGGCCTGCTCGATAAGAACATCGCTGCCGGCGGCGCTGGGGGCCGGGGTGGCGTACCGTCCGGGTACGGCGTTTTCGTCGACCGGCGCCTTCTCCGACGCGCTGCGGATCAGCATATCGCTGTGCGAGACCAAGGAGTTGGTCGGAGGCGTGCGGCGGTTGGGCACGGCTATCCACGCCCACCTCCCCGGAAACTGACGGCATCCGGTTGGTGATTGATCCGAAACCGGCGGAAACGGTCCCAACCAATTCCGGTGGTCGGCCGCCGGATTGCCGCTGGCAGAACGGCCAATTTAGAGCCTCAGACCGTGGCACCGACCGGGCCATTTGGAATGGGTCGAGAGTTTATTGATGCGCTCGCGAAACTGGCATGTTTTCCGGATTTAAGCATCCGCATATTTGGTTTGGCCAATGTCGCAGGATATTTGCTGCGTGTGCCCGATATCGAAACGCCGGTGGCCCTCGACGGCTGGTGCGTACCGAAGTAGCGACCATCGGTCATTCGGCGGGCGTGCGTGGCTCGATTGACTGCTGGCCGAAGGTTGCACCATGGGTTCCGTCGGGACAATGGCCCGACCGGACCCGGCGCTTCAGCGACCGTTGCGCTGGCTTTTTTGCGGTGATGGGGTGACGCTGAAGCCATATCCAGAAACCTGCAACGCGTCGGGAACTGTGGTGTTGGAGTGCGGGGATGGTCGCGGGCCTTGACGACGAATGTTAAGGAACCCTCATGTCGACCTGGCATGGTGGCGTTGCGTAATATTGATTACGGCTGGATGCATCGCCTTGGTCCGGCTCTGGCTGGTGTCCGTCGTATCGGGACAACGGCAACGCATTGCGCGCTGCTGCGAGGTCGAAGCAGTCGGGGGGGACGGTTTCAGGACGGGAGGTGGGAGGTGCAATCGGTTGCCTGGAAGGCAATATTGCTATTTGACCATAATCATCATCACTCCGGGGAATATGATGATTTAGTGGGTAGAGTATTGACAATGAATGGTCGTCGGGTTATCGTGGTTCAAATCCGACGCATCTACGCAATCCAACCAAAGGAGGAGGATATGCTAAAGATTGGTCATGAGGTACGGCGTCCTGGTAAGTATCTGGGCGACGCGCCTGTCACTATCCCGGTGCCGGAAGAGTTGGAGACGACTCCTGGTATCCCGTTGAACCAACGCGAGGTCGACTGGTACTCCCGCGAGTATCCGGTTGAGACCATGAACATCACCGAGCGAGCGTCTCGGGACTGGGCCAATACCATGCGCGATCAGCACGCCGAGATGCGTGAGATCCGCAAGGAGCACGACAAGCTGAATCGCAATCTGGTTATGGCCGCCCGCCTGACCGGTGAGCTCGAGCCCACGTCCGACGCCAGTGGCGCCGACGTATCCGAGCTGATCAAGCAGAAGTCCCGCGAGTTGGGCTTCGTCGAAGTTGGCATCACCGCGTTCGACATCCGCTACGTGTACCAGAGCAAGAAGGACTGGGTCCAGTTCCCCCATGTCGTCTGCCTGGCCTACGAGCAGGACTTCGAGCCCACCCAGACGATCCCCAGCATCGACGCTGAGATCGTGCACTCCAGCACGTACCGCACCGAAGGCGCGGCCGGCCTGGAGCTGGGTAACTTCATCCGTGGCCTAGGCTATCGCGCCCAGGTCCACAGTCCCAACGACAACACCGGCCCCTACATTCCGATGTTCGTGGCTGCCGGCCTGGGTTCGCTGGGCGCCTGCGGCTACCTGCTGACCCCCCACGTCGGCTCCCGCTGCCGCATCATGATGATCACCACCGACGCCAACGTCACCTATGACGAGCCCGTCGACTATGGTATCCATGCCTTCTGTCAGGTCTGCCAGGTCTGCGTGAACCGCTGCCCGGGCCGCGCCCTGATGCGCGACAAGATCTGGTGGCGTGGAATCGAAAAGAACAAGCTGTACTTCAAGCGCTGCCGCCCAGTCATGGCCCGCTACCTCGGTTGTGGCGTGTGCATGAAGGTCTGCCCGATCCAGAAGTATGGCATGAAGGCCACGATGGAGCACTACGCTGCCACCGGCCAGGTGCTGGGCAAGGGCACCCACGACCTTGAAGGTTACAACATCGAGGGCAAGGGTTACTTCGGTCCTGGCGAACTCCCGGTCTTCGAGCCCGGTTTCTTCGACATGCCTCATGGTGACACCGGCGAATGGGCCTTTGACCAGTTGAAGGATGCCGCCCGCGCCAATGGCAACGACGTCTCCGACGAAATGCTGGCCGAGTTCCGCAACCACGTGGTCCGTGGCCTGAACCAGAGCACCGACAACGTCGACATGATGTACGAGGAGGAAGACTACATCTAAACGGTGTAGCCAACCGAATCGGTCGGTTCTTCGGAACGGACTCAGCGGGGGAGGGTGAAAACCCTCCCCCAATTATTTTGGCACACGGTTGGCCGACCTCCACACGGCGGCAAAAAAATGGGGCGACCAACCGGTCGCCCCTAAATTCGGCGCGCCGTGGTTGTTGGCGCTCAGAGTTGCAATGTCCTGGGGTCGACCTCCCGCCGGGGCGGCGCGCCGGCACTGTTGGGCTGGTCTTCGCGGAGGTTTTCCGCCAGTTCGGCCAGGGCGGCCTGGTATTCGGGGGTGTTTTCCGGTTGACCGGTCAGGTCGAACACCCGAAGTTCTTCGGCCATCAGCCGGGCGGCGCGGTTGCGGCCGGCGCCGATGATGCCGTCGGCATCGACCAGGAACAAGAGCCAACGATCGGTAGTCTTGCCGCCCTCCTGAGCGGCGGTGATGTCATTGCGGACGGTTTCGCTGTCGAGGCCGGCGGCGGTGCAGATGACGATGAGGCGGTCGTAGTGGCGCACCCACCGCTCGATCTCTTCCTCGCCGGAAGTGGCGCGTCGGTCGACCAGGGGGTTGCCACGGAAACCTTCGGCGAAAACCCAGCTGCGTATGCCCTGGGCGCGCAGGCTCTGTTCCAGTTGGCGGGCGAAGCCGATGTCGGCGCTGGCGCAGGAGATGTGTACCTCGACGGTGGTTATGGTGGCGTCGGCGACGGCTCCCTGGAAACCGGATGCGAACAAGGGTAGCCCGGACCCCAGGAAGAAGGACTCGGGCAATACGCCGCCGGAGCGGAGCAAGGTGTCCAGGCCGATGGTGCTGGGGGCGTCGTGACGGATGCTATCGAGGCCGACGGCGCCGCCGAGGGCGCAGTTCTGGAACACGGTGTAACCGATGATGCAGTCGCGGAAATCGGCTTCGTCGGTGGCGGTGTCGTTGAGCACGGCCTCGTAGAAATCGGCGCCGCTGAGGATAGCGCCGGCGAGGTTGGTGCGTGACAGGTTGGCGCCGTTGAAACTGGCGCCGGTCAGGTTGGCTCCGGAAAAGTTGGCGCGGTCGAGGTTGGCGCGGTCGAGGTTGGCGTTGGTCAGGTCGGCGCCGGAGAGGTTGGCCTCGGACAGGGTACCCCGGTCCAGGTTGATGCCGGAGAGGTTGGCGCCGCGGAGGTCAGCGCCGCGCATGTTTGCGCCGGGGGCGAGGGAACGGCTCAGGTCCGCTTCGCGCAGGTCGGCCCGGTACAGGTGGGCGTCGTTGAGGTAGCTGTTGGCCAGGTTGCCTCGGCGGATCATGGCGCCCATGAAGTCGGCGTTTCGCAAATCGGCGCCGCGCAGGTCGACCATGGGGATACGGGCGTGGCTCATGTAACCTGCGTTCAAATCCATCGAACGGTTAGGGTTTTCTTCGCGCCACGCGGCCACGGCGTCGCGCCCTCGCTTCACTATCTGGACCAGTTCGATGTCGGCCATAATCAAGTCTCCATTAGGATGTCGGCGCCGATTTTAGCATAGGGCTGAACGGCGGCGCTAACAGTGTGGGGTGGTTTAATGACGGCGGTGGTCATGCCTGAATCGGGATTGCCACGTCGCTTCGCTCCTCGCAATGACAAGTTAAATTTCAGCATTCCGCTCATTCAACGCGATAACGACGGCAGGCGTCTTCATCCAGTTCGACGCCGAGACCGGGCGCGGTGGGCGCCAGGAGGCATCCGTCCTGCAAGGTGAGGCGGTTGGTGAAGATGGGTTCGGAGCGGGGCATGAATTCCACCAGGGAAGCGTTGGGGATGGCGGCCAGCAGGTGGGTGTGTACTTCGGGAACGACGTGACCGGCGACGGGTATGCCGTGGGATTCGGCCAGGGCAGCAATCTTCATCCAGGGAGTGATGCCGCCGGCCCGGGCGACGTCGATAATGGCGACATCAACGGCGCGGGCTTCCAGGGTGCGGCGGAACGGGTCGAGGCCGTACAGCCGTTCGCCGGCGGCGACGGTAACGTCCAGGGCTGTGGCCAGTCGGGCCAGGCCGTCGATGCGTTGGTGATTCACCGGATCTTCCAGCCAGATGATGCCGGCTTCCTGGAGGGCGCGTCCGGTAGCGGAGGCCTGGGCTTCGTCCCAGCTCTCGGTGCCGTCGACCATGATGCCGACATTGGGACCGACGGCGTCCCGAACGGCGCGGACGCGGTTCGCTTCGTCGTCGGGGGCGCCGCCGGCGCCGAGGCGCAGCTTAATCTTGTCGTAGCCAGCGTCAACGTGGACGCGGGCGGAGGCCTGGAGGTCTTCGATGGGCATACTGTACCAGAGACCGTCGCTGGCGTAGGCGGGAACCCGGTCGGAGGCGGCGCCAAGCAGACGAAAGAGGGGGACGCCCAAGGTCTTGCCGGCGGCGTCCCACTGGGCGATGTCCAGTGCGGACATGGCCATGGTCGCCATGCCGCCGGGGCCGACCCAGTTGGCGGCGCGGGACATGCGCTGATAGGTGGCCTCGTGGTCGAGGACGTTCATGCCGACTAGCAAGTCGCCCAACTCGGCGGCGGCGGATGCCATGGCGCGCACCAAGCTGCCCCGATTGGCGACCACCCAGCCAACGCCCTCAATGCCATCGTCGGTATGCAGGCGTGCCAGAATATGCCAATTGCTGGCCACGTCGTGGCCGGCGACGGTGTATTCAAGGGAAACCGGGGTTTCCAACACCTCTACGGAGACGCTATCAATAACCATGGCCTTCGTCCTTCCCGGCGAGCGTGGCCGGGAGACCGGGAGTTGATGCTGATTATACGCCTCGAACCGCCCCGGAGAGCGGAGAATCACGCCGAACCGCGGGACGTCGCGAACCTGATTATCGAGTTTGGCTGAAGTTCGTGCACCGGGCGGCGACGCAAACCAAAGGCCCTATGCGGCCATCGGGATGGTTTGCCGGGCTTCGGGGCAGCCCGTATAATGCCGGCGACCGGCACTGTGGTTAGTTCAATTGCGGGAAAGCTGGAAATGCTGCTTACGATAGACATCGGCAATACCGCGGTTACCATCGGCGTTTTCCGGGATGACGCGGGTAACGCGGTTGAACCCAACGGCGCCGGTCCTGCGGCTCGGCTGCTCACGACGCTGCGGGTGGCGACCGATTCACGCCGATTGGCCGATGAATACGGGATACTGCTGAAGAACCTACTGGAGTTCCGGGGCATCGCCACCCGGGACATCTCGGCGGCGTGCATCTGCTCGGTAGTACCACCGTTGACCGGCATGTTTGAAGAGGTGTGCCGAAGCTTCTTCGGGGTAACGCCCCTGCTGGTCACCTCCGAGCTGGACCTGGGGATGCCGATCCGCTACGACAACCCGCGGGACGTTGGCGCCGACCGCATCGTGGACGCGGTTGCCGCGGTTGAGCTGTACGGTGCGCCGGTGGTGGTGGTGGACCTGGGCACGGCCACGGTATTCGATGCCGTTTCCCGGGATCGGGAATACCTGGGCGGGGCCATCGCTCCCGGTATCAACCTGTCGGCGGACGCGCTCTACTACAACACTTCGCAATTGCGGCGGGTAGAGCTGGTTGCGCCGGAGCAGGCCGTGGGGCGGAACACTACCACAGCGCTGCAATCCGGCATCGTGTTGGGTTATGCCGGGTTGGTAACCAGCATGGTGGAGCGGTTCAAGGCCGAGATTGGGGCGGATGCCAAGGTTGTGGGGACGGGCGGCCTGGTAACGGTCATCGCGGAACACGCTCCCATATTCGACGACATCAACCAGGAATTGACCCTGGTGGGACTTGACCTCATTTATCGGCGGAACGCCGGTCGCATTGAAGCGGAGCAGGCGTCTGCCGAACGGGTATCGGGAGATTGAAGATGGAGAACGCGCTGGCCGACAAGAACATTGTGCTGGGAGTTACGGGCAGTATCGCGTGCTATAAGGCGTTGGATCTGGCCAGCAAACTGGTGCAGGCCGGCGCCAATGTTGAGACCATCCTCAGCTACGGCGCGACGCAATTCGTGACGCCCCTGGCGTTTCGCAGCCTGACGCACCGCAGCGTAATCACCGACACGTTTGACCCGAACTCGGTACACAGCGTGGAGCACGTTTCGCTGGCGCGGTGGGCCGACATCGTGGTGATCGCGCCGGCGACGGTGCACTGCATCGCCAAGCTGGCGGGGGGATTGGCCGACGACCCGCTGACGACGACGGTAATAGCGACCGAAGCTCCGTTGCTGGTCGCGCCGGCGATGGACGCCAACATGTTTGACCATCCCGCGACTCAGGAGAACGTGGCGCGATTGCGGAACCGGGGGGTCTTCCTGGCTGGACCGGCGCCCGGGCGGCTGGCCTCCGGGTTGGTGGGCGTGGGTCGGCTGGTGGAGCCCGCTGATCTGTTGGGTCACATCTCGGCAGCGTTGGGCACGCACGGCGACCTGGCGGGGCGTACCGTGGTGGTGAGCGCCGGCGGGACCCAGGAGGCGATCGATCCGGTGCGCGTTATAACCAACCACTCGTCGGGGCGAATGGGGTTCGCTGTGGCAGAGGCGGCCCGGGACCGGGGCGCTGAAGTGGTGCTGGTGACAGCCCCGGTGGCGTTGCCCAATCCGGCCCGGGTTCGGGTGGTGCCGGTGAAATCGGCGCAGGATATGTGCGATGCCGTGCTGGCCGAAACCACCCGCGCCGACGCCCTGATTATGGCGGCAGCGGTGGCAGACTACCGCCCGACGGTGACCGCCGAGCAAAAAATCAAGAAGACGGCTGCCGACGAAATGATCATCGAGCTGGACAAGACGACGGATATCCTGGCGACGGCGCGGGGCGACTTCGTGCGGGTAGGGTTTTCCGCCGAGAGCGAGAACCTGGAGGCAAACGCCGCCGACAAGGTGCGCCGCAAGGAATTGGATCTCATCGTCGCCAACGACATTACGGAAGAGGGCAGCGGCTTCGGCGTGGACACCAACCGGGTGGTGCTGATCGACCGGGAGATGGAAGTAGAACGGTTGCCGCTGATGTCCAAGTACGCAGTCGGACACCGGATCATGGACCGGGTGGTTGGATTGTTGAGCACCCGGTAGACCGTAAGAATCTCCCGGTATCGCCGTTCCATCACAAAGAATATTCAGGAGGACGCACATGCGTATTGGCGTATTCGTCGGGGCCTCTACCGCTGACCTGATGACCCTGGACGAGCTCGTCGGGCGGATCAAGCAGGCGGAAGCAGACGGGTTCGACAGCTTCTGGGTGCCGCACATCTCCGCCAGGGGATATGACGCGCTGACGGTGTTGGCGCTGGCGGGCGCGCAAACCAGCCGCATTGAACTGGGGGTCGGCGTGGTGCCAACCTTCCCGCGTCATCCGGTGGCGCTGGCCCAACAGGCGCTGACCACAGCGGCGGCCAGCAACGGGCGGTTCGTGCTGGGGATCGGGCCGTCGCACCGCCCTGGCATTGAAGACAGCTTTGGGCTGTCATACGACCGCCCGGCGTTGCACACGCGGGAGTATCTGTCGGTGCTGCGGCCCTTGATGGAGTCGGGCCGGGTGCAGTTTTCCGGCGAATTCTACAACGTAAATGCCGAGCTCGATGTGCCCAACCGACCCAATTGCCCGGTGCTGATATCGGCTCTGGCGCCCCGGATGCTGCGGCTGGCCGGCCAGCGGGCCGACGGCACGATCACCTGGATGGCTGGGCCGCGCACGATTCGGGAGCACATTACACCCCGGATTCGCGAGGCCGCCGACGCCAGCGGACGGGACGCCCCGCGGGTTTGCGTCGGGTTGCCGACGACCGTGTGCGACGATGAGGGAGCGGGCCGTCGGGAGGCCGCCGAGGCGTACGGACGGTACGGGCAGCTGGTGAACTACCGGCGGGTGCTTGACATCGAAGGCGTGGAGGGTCCGTCGGAGGTGGCGGTGGTGGGCAACGAAGCATCGTTGCGCCGTCAGCTGGAGGAGTTTGCCGCGGGGGGGCCACCGATTTCATGGCCAATATATTTGCGGCGGGCGATGACGGGGAGACGGGGGCGCGGACGTATGCGGCGCTGCGGGATTTGGTGGGGAAGGTGTAGTCTCCGGGATGTACACGGTTTCGGCATGTTTAGGGGCGACCGAGCGGTCGCCCCTACGTCTTTTGCGCGGCGCCGGGGAGAACCTAAACTAAAGCCAAGGTGAAATGCGCAGATGGTGGGGGTCAAACGACGGAGCCGGGTCGTTCTCAAAGTACGGATGAGAGGGATTCACGGGCTTAACCCAGCTGATCATCATCGCCACTTAAATGTACATCCCACCTTGGCTTTAGTTTAGCTGACGGCTTCCTTGAATCTGCGGATGGCGTCGATGTGCTGGTCGGGGCCTTTGAGGCCGGCGCGCATGGTGTTTACGGACAGGTGGGTTGCGCCAGCATCGTCCCAGGCGGAGGCTTGGCGATTCCAGTCATCCGGGTCTTGACTGTCCATCAGGCCAACGCGACCTTCGATGCCGACGGCGGAGGGGTCGCGGCCGTACCCGCGGGCCAGCTCGCGCATCTCGGCGATGCGTTCCTGGCCAGCGCCGTCGGGCTGGAACTGGGGGAACCAGCCGTCGCCCATGCGGGCAATGCGCCGCACGACTTGGGGGGCGCCACCGCCGAACCAGACTGGGATGGGCTGCTGGACGGGCCGGGGATTGATGCCGGCGTGAGTGATCTTGTGATAGCGGCCTTCGTAGTTGACCACTTCCTGAGTCCAGAGCATCCGCAGGACTTCGACCTGTTCGGCGGAGCGGCGGCCCCGGTTTTCCCAGTTTTCGCCCAGGGCCTCGAACTCAACCTCGTTCCAGCCCACGCCGATGCCGAGCCGCAGGCGTCCGCCGGTGAGCACGTCCACCTCAGCGGTTTGCTTGGCGACCAGGGCGGTTTGCCGCTGCGGCAGGATAATGATTCCGGTGCACATCTCGATCTTTTCGGTAATGGCGGCCAGGTATCCGAACATCACGAAGGGCTCGTGGAACATGTCATCCTTGTTGTAGGGACGGTTCCACTCTTCGCGCTTGGTTTGGTCGGCGCCAAGGACGTGGTCGAATACCAGCAGGTGTTCATAGCCGAGGGATTCGGCGGCCTGCGCGAAATCCTTGACGGCTGAGGGGTCGGCGCCGATTTCGGTCTGGGGGAAGATGGCTCCGAGTTGCATGGCGGTGGCTCCTTGGTTACGGCAGTGATAGGCAACGAATACGGCGCCAGTATCGGCGGCAGTGGGCCGGGCGTCAACCCTGCCGCGGGGATTTCGGCGCGGGCACATGGTGGCGCGGGATTGACGCTTGCCGCCAGCGGGTGCTTCGCATGGGGGCAACGTTCACGGCAAAAGACCCCCTCACCCCAACCCTCTCCCGCTGGGGGAGAGGGGGCCGGATTGCGGAGGTGGGAACGTTTTATGCGGAGGATGCGCGTGGTTGGGGGCAGACTTTGGTTGATTGGGTCGTCGGGCGTTTGGTAAACTTATCCGACGCTGGGGATTAGTCTAGTGGTAAGACGCCTGACTCTGGATCAGGTATCACAGGTTCGAATCCTGTATCCCCAGCCATTTTTTGTGTCTTTACAACGCCGGGTGCCGAGTCCTGGGCTGGGCCAGATACCGGCGCTACAGGAGGTCTGTCCATGGCCGCAGAGAAAGGCATCATCCGGACCGTGGTGGGGAATGGGTCAGAAGGCTGGGACGGGGACGGCGGCCCGGCGTTGGCCGCGGCGTGTCAAACTCCCTACGCCTGTGAGTTTGATCCCCAGGGGAACATGATCGTGTGCATGGGTCGCCATCACCGGATCCGACGCGTGGACGCCGAAACCGGGGTTATAAGCCTGATAGCCGGCACGGGGGAGGAAGGTTACACCGGCGACGGCGGCCTCGCCATCGCCGCCCTGATCAATCAGCCGTACGGGCTGGCCATCGACGTTAACGGCGACATGTACTTCTCGCAGCGGTTTGACCCGGCGGTGCGGAAGATTGATGGCCGGACGGGCATCATCTCGACCGTGGCCGGCACCGGAGAATTCGGGTACAGCGGCGACGGCGGGCCCGGCAACGAAGCCATGCTGCGGGAACCCAACGACGTGTACCTGGACGGAAAGGGAGGCCTGCTGATAGCCGATATTCAGGATCAACGCATCCGCCGGGTGGACCTGGAGACCGGGGTGATCACGACCTTTGCCGGCACCGGGGAGAGGTCCCGCGTCGGAGACGGAACGCCGGCCGCCGAAGCAAGTTTGATGGGTCCCCGGGCGGTTTGTATGGATAGCCAGGGGAACGTCTACGTGTGCGAAAGGGAGGGCAACGGCGTCCGCCGGATTTCCCCGGATGGGATGCTGACCACGATAGCCGGCGCCGAGTCGGTGTACGGTTACTCTGGAGACGGCGGCCCGGCAATGGCCGCCACCTGGGGAGCGCCCAAGGCCATGCGCTGCGACCTGAATGACAACATCATCGTGGTTGACTCCGATAACTGCGCCGTGCGGCGAATCGATGCCCGGACGGGTATCGTAACCACCATCGCCGGGGGGCGCGAGGGCGGTGGCGGCGACGGGAGTCCAGCTATAGATGCCGGCCTGGTCCATCCCCACGGGTGCGGCATCAACGCGGACGGCGACCTGTTTATCGCCGACACGCACAATCACCGAGTCCGCGTGGTCGGCCTGTAAGCCGCGCCGGCCGATGCTCCGACTCTGGCGTGGCGAAAACCACCTGACGCCAGTCTGCCGACACGAAACCGACCGTGGTAGTATCTGACGACATAACGTTGCCGAGGAGGACGCCATGGCGCTGAGCGGCGAAAACTGGCTGGCCCAAACCCCCGAAGATACCCTGGAACCGGAGATCCCGATTTGCGATCCGCACCACCACTTCTGGGTGTCGCGGCCAGAGCCGGCTGACTACCAACGATACCTGCTGCCCGAGCTGACCGCGGACGTTGGCAGCGGCCACAACGTGCGCTCGACGGTATTTATCGAGGTACGGTGCGAATATCGGCAAAGCGGGCCGGAGGAAATGCGTCCGGTGGGCGAGGTCGAGTACGTCGAAACCATCGCCGGCGCAAGCGCCACCGGGAGTCATGGGCCCACCAGGGCCGCGGCAGCCATCATCGGGTACGCCGACTTGAAGCTTGGCGAGGCGGTGCGTCCGGTGCTGGAAGCCATGCAGTCCGCCAGTCCCGACCGGTTCCGCGGCGTCCGGCACGCCACGGGGTGGGACGAGAGTCCGGAGCTGGCCAACCGGGATATTCGGGGGGCGCTATCGACGGACGGCTATCGCGCCGGGGCCAGGGTGCTGGCCGACCTGGGGTTGGTGGTGGAGAACTCGCTCTATTTTCACCAGCTATCCGAGCTGGCGGAATTTGCCCGGGCGGTGCCCGATGTGACCATCGTCCTGAACCACATCGGCGGCCTGGTTCGTATCGGTCCCTACGCCAACCGGGATGACGAGGTTCTGCCGGCGTGGCGACGCGGGGTGGCGGAAGCGGCCCAATGCCCCAACATCGTGATGAAATTGGGCGGCGTGGGACAGTTGCGTTACGGGTACCATTGGCACGACCGAGAAATCCCGATAGGGTCGGAGGAGCTGGCCGGGACGCTGGGGCCGTTGATGCGGTATTGCATCGAGCAGTTTGGGCCGGACCGGTGCATGTTCGAGAGCAACTTCCCGGTGGACAAGCCGTCCTACTCCTATAACGTGGTGTACAACGCCTTCAAGCGGCTTTCTCGGGAATATTCGGCAGCCGAACGAGCGGCGCTTTTCCACGATACGGCGGCGCGGGTCTACGGGATTGGTGACTGAGGGGGTGGGTTTGCCCTCACCTCAACCCTCTCCCTCCAGGGGCGAGGGGACAGGTGTGCTGCGATTACCGGTTGTTGGCGGAGCGCAGGTGTCGGCGGATTTTGGCGACGCCACCGAATTTGAGCCGCAACAGGCCCTTCACATCTTCCCAGGCAGTACGGAGAATGCGGACGCGGGTGTCGGGGTCGTCGGTCCAGTGCACCGGGATTTCCCGGATGCGGTAGCCGCATTTCTGGGCCAATATCAGCAGCTCGGAATCGAAGAACCAGCCGTTGTCCTGGACCAGCGGGGCCAGCGCGTCAACGGCCCGACGGCTGGCCGCTTTGAAACCGCATTGAGCGTCGCGGAACGACGTGAAGAACATGGCGCGGAACAGCAGGCTGTAGCCCCTGGAGGTTATTTCGCGCTTCAGCGTACGCCTCTCCACCAGGGAATCCGGCAGCAGGCGTGATCCGATGGCGATGTCGTATCCCTGGCCGGCGATGGCATCCACCAACTGGGGGAGGTGCGCCAGGTCGGTGGACAGGTCCACGTCCATGTAGGCCACGACGTCGGCGTCGCTTTCGGTCCAGGCACGGCGAAGGGCGCGGCCCCGGCCCCTTTGCTCCAGGCGGAGGTAGCGCACCCGGCGATACTCGTCGCCGAGAGCCAATGCCGCGGCCCTGGTGCCGTCTGTGGAACCGTTGTCGGCGACCACGATGCTCCAGTCGTATTCGGCCATTTTAGTGGACATAAAGCCGTGCAGGCGGCGGATGCTGACCGGCAGGGCCCGCTCCTCGTTGAGGCAGGGGATTACAACGTGGACGGTGGTGGTCATGGGAAGTAATTATACCAATGCGCGCCTGGAGGTCATGTAAACTGAATAACTGGGCCATCGGCGCGAAGAAAGGTGAGGGCCGGACCGGCTGGGTTAAATGGTCGATTATTGGGTTTTTTCAAATTGACAATATGGGGCCCAAAATGCTATATTCCGTCCGTTTACACGCTGCCGTTTTCGCAGTTCCGTATGCTCGACTTCCGGAGCGTGCATTAGACGAATTCCAACTGGCAAAAATTAGTTTGGCACTCGAACACACCTTCCCAATTTTTCCAGGGACGGTGTTATTTTTGGCTGTACCGCAGCTGCTCCGTCGCCACCGACCTTTCGCGGGCGAGGCGACGCAGGGAAACGCAGCCGGTCCGGAGGAACTGCCAGATGCAAATGAACGACTTCGTCGTCCGGTTCGCCGGTGAAGGTGGACAGGGCGTCGTTACCTCTGCCGAGGGCCTGGCCCAGGCGTCTACCCAGGTTGGGTACCACGCCCTGACCTATGCCACGTTCCCTTCCCAGATTCTGGGCGGCCCGACGTGGACGCAGGCCCGCATACGCACCGAACCAATTTTGAGTACAGGCGACCAGGTAGACGTGCTGGTCGCTTTCAATGAAGAAGCCTACGAAACCCATGCCGAGGAGGTGCGGGACGGTGGCGTAATCATCTACAACGCGGATGAGTTTACGATGACCGACCCTCGATCCTTCGGCTTGGCGGTTGACACATTGGCGCGCTCCACCGGCAACAACCGGGCGGCCAATATGGTGGTAATCGGCGCGTTGGCCCAACTGGTCCACATGCCCCAGGTATACTTGGAGGACTTCGTGGAAGCCAGGTTCCGCCGTGGGCGGGACAACGACGACGAGATCATCTCGTCCAACATCGAAGCCATGAATCTGGGGCGGCAAAATGCTGCGGAGAGCGGCTTCGTATTGGGCGACCTAGCGCCGCCCCATCGGCCAGACTACAAGCAGTTGATGCTCAAAGGCAATGAAGCAATTGCTTTGGGCGCCACCCACGCCGGCGTCGGTTTCTATGCCGGCTACCCAATCTCGCCGGCCACTACCATCCTGCTGTGGATGGAGCGGAACCTGGTCGGAGAGGGGAAGTTCGCCTATCAAGTCTCATCGGAAATCGAGTCCATTACGGCCATCATGGGCGCCGGGTACGCCGGCAAGAAATCCATGACGGCCACCGCCGGTCCCGGAATCTCGCTGATGAGCGAAGGGTTGGGTTTGGCCTGGATGGCGGAGATACCGCTGGTGGTGGTGGACGTGCAGCGGGGGGGCCCGGCCACCGGGTTGCCCACCAAGACCGAACAGTCGGACCTAATGGCCTGCATGTATCCCGCCCACGGCGACGTACTGATGCCCGTCATCGCGCCCGGATCGGTGGAAGAGTGCTTCTTCGCTACCGTGCACGCCTTCAACTGGTCGGAGCGGTACCAGGGCCCGGTTATCCTGATGAGCGAGATGTCCATGGCGGAACGGGTGCAGAACATTCCGCGCCCCGACCTGTCCAAAGCGCCGGTGGAGGATCGCCTCACCCACGACGGTGGCAACGGCTACCATCGGTACTCGGGTCACGAACTCTCGCCGATGCCCCTGCCGGGCAGCCCCGGAGCCTACGTGGCCAACGGCAGCGAGCACGACGAAATGGGTGACACCACCCACCTGCCGAGCCGTCACATCCAGATGACGGAACGGCGGTTCAGCAAGCTGAAGCTGCTGGAAGAAGACAACTACGAGGCGGAAAACACGGGCGCCAGCGTCGCGGTCATGCCGTGGGGCGGTTCCAAGGGGCCGGTGCGGGAAGCCTACGAAGAGTTGCGAGAACAGGGAGTTGACGTGGGGTGGTATTACTCCATGTTCCTCAACCCGTTGCCGCCCAAGTTGCTGGAAGAATTGTTGACCAAGGACCTGGTAATCGTGCCCGAGCTGAATTATCAGGGCCAGTGGGCGGGAATCCTGCGCTCCCACGGAGTCAAGGCGCAGGCCATCACACAGTACACCGGCTTGCCCTTCAAGGTCAGCGACCTGGTGAGCCGAATCGAAGACATCGCATCCCCTGCCAAGGAGGTAACCCGGGTATGAGCAAAAAGAACCCGGAGTACGATTTCAAATGGTGTCCCGGTTGTGGAGACTTTGGCGTGCGCCGTGCGCTGGAATTGGCCATGATCAATCGCCTGGAAGAAGTCGGCGAACCGATCGAAAATAACGTGGTGGTAGCCGGTATCGGTTGCAGCGGCAACCTGGTCCACCTGCTGGAAGGCGAACAGCCTTACGGGTTCCACGGCATCCACGGGCGAACGCTGCCCGTCGCCATGGGCGTCAAGATGGCGCGCCCTGAGCTCAACGTGCTGGTGGTTGCCGGGGACGGCGACTTCCTGAGCATCGGCGGCGAGCACATCGCTCCGCAGGCCGCGCGCAACCTGAACATTACGGCAGTGATCATGGACAATGGGGTCTACGGATTGACCAAGGGTCAGAGTTCCCCCACCACTGCGATGGGTGTGGTGACCAGCAGCACTCCCTTCGGCAAGATCGAAGAGGACCTGGACCCGCTGGAACTGTACCTGACTTTGGGCGTGTCCTTCATCGCATCGGGCTTCTCCGGACAACCCAGAGTGCTAGCCGACCTGATTACCCAGGGGATGCAGCACCAGGGCATGTCAATGATCCACGTGCAGTCGCCGTGCGTCACCTACAACGACACCTTCCAGCTGATCAAGGGGAACGCCCGGGAAGGCATTGCGCCGGCCTTGTGGGACATTCCTGAAGACCACGACCCCAGCAGCAAGCGGGCCGCCTATGACCTGGTGCAGCGGGGCGGTCTTCCCGTGGGCATCCTGTTCAAGGACGAAACCCGCCTACCTCTGGAGGGCCATCTGGACAATATCCGGGCCAAGGCGCGGGAGCGATCCCTCGAGCAGCTGATGGACGGTTACACCTTCTAGACCCGCCCGCTTTCCACAAAGAAACCATAACCCCCGGCAGGAAACTGCCGGGGGTTATTGCATTGGCGGAGGCGCCAGACACGCTGTTGGAATACGCCGGCGCTGTTCAATCACTGCCGTCAATCCGGAGTTTCCCATAGCCGTCGGCGGCGGGCGCAGCGTCCGGGTTTTCGGCCTGTAGCGACTGGTACTTGGACGGACATTTCACCAGGATTTTGTCGGTTGCAAACACCTGGTTTTGTGGGTCGAAATTGCCCTCCAGGATAATCTCTGAATGGGGGTTAAAGAAAAGGTCGGGGAGGACGCCCACGTAGGTAGCTTGCAGCCTGGGACTGCCGCCGGTCACGCCCGGAGCATCCGGTTCCTTGTCGCCCATCGTGAAGCTGGACAGGGTGCTGCCACTTTCTCTCCGGAATGATTCCGGTACCAGCGCCCCCGACACGCGCAAGGTTTGCCCGTCGTGGAGGGCGGGATCGCCCATAAATTCGCTAACGGTTACGAAGAACAGGGCGTTGCCGGGAAAGGCGGCGTAGACCATGTAGGCCACGGCCAATGCGACCACTCCGGCGAGAATGATGAGTCGGAGCCGGTGACCCCGCAACAGCGCACGAGACTCAGCTTCGTCGTCGAGCAGGGAGGTGGCGTCCGGGTGAGGTGGAAAGCTGTTGTCGGTTTGCATGGAAGAGGGTATCGAATTGACGGCGACAAGTGGTGGCGTCAATCCGATCTGGCGACGCCTGAATATTATAGCCCCGCCCACCCCTGGGTGTCAGTGATGGTTACGACCGCGTGCCCGTATGGTCGGTTGGGCGGTTGGTTGGAGCGGAGTCTGCCAGTTCGCGGGATAATTCCTGCAAATCTCGCTGGAGAGTCTGGCGTTTCCAGGACATGTAGCCTGCGTAGGCTAGGAACACGACCCACACGACGGCAAAGGCGGCGAAGAGAAACGGCAGGTTTTGAGATGCTGCGCCCAT
Organism: Dehalococcoidia bacterium; assembly: GCA_965220105.1. Taxonomy (GTDB): domain Bacteria; phylum Chloroflexota; class Dehalococcoidia; order Lucifugimonadales; family UBA3495; genus Bin87. The sequence goes on from OZ244811.1 coordinate 3,957,963, forward strand.
TTAGGTAGAAGCTCCTCGCGGATTTATTGCGCTGGGGGCGGCGTCGGCTTCGGCGAACCCCTCCAGCGCGGCAATTGATTGCTGGCGGCGCAGGGCCGCGAGCCGGTCTTCTGCGCCGCGCAGGGCCATCCGCTCCACCAGCAGGTATACGAACAGGGCCAGAATGGCGACGAAGGAAAACATGAGGATTCGCTCCATGATTGGCTCCACGGCGTCGACGGCGGCCTCGGGGCCGATCACCTGAACCGGGTGAATTGACCGCCACCACTGCACCGAATAGTAAACGATGGGGACGTCCACGAAACCGATGATGCCCACCACGGCAGACCAGGAGCGGCCCTGCTGCGGCGTTGGCGCGTAGTGGCGAATCATCAGGTAGGCGACGTAGATTAGCCACAGTACGAGGGTCGTGGTCAGGCGCGGTTCCCAGGTCCACCACACGCCCCAGACCGGTCGCGCCCAGATGACGCCGGTGACCAGCGCCAGGGTCACGAAGACCACGCCGACTTCGGCGGCGGAGTGGGCCAGACGGTCCCAAACCTCGCTGCGACGAATCAGGTAGACGATGCCGCCAATCGCGCACACGAAGAAACCAACGAACGACAGGATAGAGATGGGTACGTGGACGTAGAAGATGCGCTGGATATGTCCCAGCACCAGGTCGGTGGGGGCAACCATAAAGATCAGATAGCCGTCCACGAGCAGGAGCACAACGGTCACCAGCAACAGCCAGGGCCAGGGGCTGCGCGCCGCCGCGAGCCAGGATTTGCCGCCGTTATCGGGGCCCGTTATCGCCGCCAATGCAGGTTATCCTTCGAACACAGAGTTAAACATCCATGAGCATATTACCAAAAACAGCGCGTCGAAAACCACGAGGAGCGGCACCCATCGTGTCCAGATGGCGTCGGTTGATCCGCCCTGGAGGGCCAACGCCGAGGCTTCGACGGCGGCGATGATTACGGGAACGACCACCGGGAAGAACAGCACCGGCAGCAAAATCTCCCGGGAGCGGGTCTGCACGGCAATGCCGGCGAAGAAGGTTCCCACGGTGGCGAACCCCAGCGTGGCCAGAAAGATGATAAGTCCCAGGAGGGGTGACAGGGTGGGCAACCCAAGCATGACCGCGAAGACGGGCAGCAGGATGCCCTGGATTACCAGCATGAATATCAGGCTGCCCAGGGTCTTGCCGAGGAAGATAGCGTCGCGGCTGATGGGTGAGGTGAGCAAACCGTCCAGTGCGCCTTGCTCCATCTCGCGGGCGAATGCCCGGTTCATGGACAACACACCGATGAAAGCGTAGGCGACCCACAGCAGTCCGGGTGCGACGGAGGCCAGGCTTCCGGGGGTGCGGTTCAACCCGAAGTTGAACACCACGACCACGATGAGGCCGAAAACCAGGGCGGAAATGATGACGTCCCGCGTGCGGAGTTCGAGGCGCACGTCCTTCCAGGCGATGGCCCAGGCGGCCCGCAGCAGTGGCATCACGAGGTTTGCCGGCGGGACGGCGGGCTAACTGACACGACCCCGACGGAGGGCGTCCTGGAGCGTGGCCGCCGTGATGGCTTCAGTAGGGGCGTCGTAGGTCAGGCGGCCGCCGCGCAGTCCCAGTACGCGGTCAGCCCAGGCCAGGCCGATGCGGTCGCTGTGGGTGGTGAGCAGGGCCGACTTGCCGTCCGCGGCCCATTCACGCAGCAGCTGGCCCATGGCTTCCACTGATGCCTGGTCCAACCCCGACTCCGGTTCATCCATCAGCAGGACCCGGGGTTCGTGGATAATGGCCCGGGCCAACGAGAGCCGACGTTGCATGCCGTGGGACAGGGTGCGGACCCGACGGTCGCGGCGGTCGGCGAGGCCGACGCGTTCCAGCACATCGTCGATGCGACGGCTGGCGTTCCTGACGCCATGGAGTTCGCTGTAGAAGGCGAGGTTTTCCCGGCAGGTGAGGTCGTTGTAGAGGAGGGTATCGTGGCTGACGAAACCCACCAGACGGCGAACTGCATCTCCCAGGCGGCGCAGGCGCCGTCCGCCGATGGACAGTTCCCCTGCGTCGGGCCTGGCCAGGCCGGCCAGGATGCGGAGCAGGGTGGTCTTGCCGGCGCCGTTGGCTCCGAAAAGGGCCGCCACCTGTCCCCAGCCCACCCGCAACTCCAGGTTGTGCAGAACCCGTCGGTCGCCGTAGTCCTTGCTCAATCCGGAGACCGCAATCGCCGATTCCCCGTCTGGATGAGTGGTCATTGCGGGGAATCCCGGGGTCTTTCGATTATCAGAGCGCATCGGTCGAGGGTAAGCTGTCGCCAGCGTTGGTCGATGCGCCTACGAGATTGCCACGCTGCGCTCGCAATGACATTAGGGGACAATCGAAAGACCCTGGGGAATCCGAATCGTCAGCGTGGGGACGTGTGAGATTCAAACCGGTCCCGGAGCACTTTTTTGTCAAACTTTCCCACGCTGGTCTTGGGGATTTCGTCGATGAACACCACGTCGTCGGGCAGCCACCAGCGGGCAAATTTGTCGTTGATGAACTCGAGGATCGTGTCCCGGTTGAGCTGGTCGCCGCGGTCGGCGCGGGCCACGACGCAGGCCAGGGGACGTTCCTGCCATTGTGGGTGGGGAATGGCGATGACGGCGGCTTCCAGGACGTCGGGGTGGGCCATGATGGCTGATTCCAGGTCAACGGACGAAATCCACTCACCGCCGCTTTTGACCATGTCCTTGACGCGGTCGACGATCTGGATATAGCCGTCCGGGTCGATGGAAGCGATGTCGCCGCTGTGGTACCAGCCGTCCACGAAGGTTTCGGCGCTGCGCTCGTCGTCAACGTACTGGTTGGCGACCCAGGCTCCGCGGAACCAGAGTTCGCCGCGCTGCTCGCCGTCCCACTGGGCCTCGGTTCCGTTCTCGTCCACCAGTTTCATCTCGACGCCGGGGGCGATGACGCCCTGGCGGGAGCAAAGGTCCAGACGTTCCTCCTCCGATAGCGAGTCCAGCCAGGTGCGCCGCCGGTTTACGGAGATGAGCGGGGCAGCCTCGGTCATGCCATAGGCATGGACCATTTCGATGCCCAGACGATCGCGGTAGGCCTGCAGGACGGCCAGGGGCACTGCCGAACCGCCGCTGATGATCTGACGGAGGGAGGAGAGGTCGTACTCCACGCCGGACCGTTGCAGGTAGTCGAGGACACCGATCCAGATGGTGGGCACGCCGGCGCTGAAGGTTACGCCTTCCGACTCGACCAGCTGGCAAATTTCCGGCGGGCCGGGGCGGACGCCCGGGAAAACCTGGTCGGCGCCCACCAGCGTGGAGCTGTAGGGCAGGCCCCAGCAATTGGCGTGGAACATGGGAACGATAGCCTTCACCCGGTCACGTTCTGAGAGGGCGAGGACGTCGACGGTGGCTGATGCCAGGGAGTGCAGGTAGACGGCCCGGTGAGGGTAAGCGACGCCTTTTGGTAGCCCAGTAGTGGCGGAGGTGTAGCACAGCCCCATGGTGGAATACTCGTCCACGGTGGCGGGGTTGTATTCGGGAGATGCGCTGGCCAGCAGGGTTTCGTAGAAAAGAGCGCCCGGGAGGTCGTCAGGGACGTCGGTTGGGTCGCCGAGGATGATGTAGTGCTGGACGGTGGTGAGACGGGGGGCGATGGCGGCGATCAACGGGGCCAGGTCGGGGTCGATGAGCAGCGCCCGGTCCCCGGCGTGATTGATGATGTAAACCATATCGTCCGGCGCCAAGCGGATGTTGATGGTATGCACCACGGCGCCGATGGTCGGGGGGGCGAAGTAAGCCTCCAGGTGGCGGTAGGTGTTCCAGGCGAAAGTCCCCACGCGCTCGCCGGCGCTGATGCCCAGCTCCCGCAGGGCGTTACCCAGGCGGGCGGTGCGCTGGAACATATCGGCGTAGGTATAACGGTGGACGCCGTCGCCGACCCGGGTAATTATCTGCTTTTTGGGGAACTGGACCGCGGCCCTTTCGAGGATGCGGTGGGCCAGGAGTTCATACTGCATCGTCATCGTGGGGCCTCGCTGAGCCGAGAGATTGGGCCGAAACGGTTGCGTCGGTTGTGGTGTCGTCGTGGCGCGGACAAGGATCAGGGGTGCTTGATGCTGACGCCGCCGTCGATAGCCCAGGTCTGACCGGTTACGTAGGCGCCGGCTTCGGAGGCGAGGTAGACTGCCAAGTAGCCCACTTCAATCAGGCGTCCGACGCGGGCCAGCGGGATGGCATCGCCGGCGGAGGCGTCCCGGGCGGCGAAGGCCTCCTCGGACATCTGGGCCGGGTCCGGGAACATGCCGGGGGCGATGGCGTTGCACCGGAGGCCGTAGGGCGCCCATTCCTGGGCAACGCACTCGGTGAAGCGCATCAGTCCGGCCTTGGCGGCGTCGTAGGCGGCGGAGAGGGGTCGACCGCGGAAGGATGCCCAACCGCTGATGTTGATGACGGAGCCAGCCCGTCGCTCCAGCAGGTGGGGTCCGACGGCGCGGCAACCCTGGAACGCCTCGGTGAGGTTGATATCGACGATGCTATGCCACTCCTGCTCGGTCATGCCGGGGATGTCGGAGTCAGGGAGCTTGGCGACGGGCTTGCGGATGGCGTCGCCGACGCAGTTGACCAGGGTGTCGATGTGGCCGAACTCGGCGATGGTCTGGGCGACGATTTCGTCCATCGGGGCGGCCAGGGTGGCATCGCCGGTCAGAGGGAGGCAGGCCCCGCCCATCGCGCGGATTTCCGCGGCCACGTTGTTCACGCCGGTGGGGGTCAGACCGGTTACGGCGACGTCAGCGCCGGCCTGGGCGAACGCCAACGCGATGCCCTTGCCGATGCCCCGGCCGGCGCCAACCAGGAGCACTTTCTGGCCGGTAACGTCAAAAATATCGAGACTCATTTGGGGTCTCCTTGGCGAAACGCCTTACAGGTTGGGTAATGTTGCCACACGGCACGCACGACGGCAACCGGCAGTGAGGAGTCGCGTCTATCAGGTTCAGCCGGTCATTGCGGGCGCAGCGTGGGAATCCCGTGCCGGCTGCCATGCCTGGTTACTCACGCGTGGGCGCCTCCACCGGGATTGCCACGTCGCTGCGCTCCTCGCAATGACAGAGAGGCGGCTGGAGCGGTTTTGTATCCGCCGTCGATGGGGTAAAATCAGGCACGCGTCTTTTGACAATTGTGTTCTCTGCAAGCTTGGTTGAGGTGGATAACATGCCGAAGGAAAGCAACCGGATCGTATTTCCACCGGAAGGCTGGACGAATTCCCTGACGGCGGATTTCGTGGGCTCGGATCAGTTTGGCAACGGACTGGTTTACGATACCCAATATGGCGGGCAGCCGCTGATGCGGCTCATTTACGACGCTAGGGACTACGAGATTACGGTGCGGTGTTTGCGCTGTGAAGAACAACCGCAGGCTTTCGGCAGGTTTGTGGCCCGTCCGATGATAGGTATTGTCAGTATCAACGCCACCGAGTTGCTCGTGCCCATGAATACGCCGCGTATCATGCGGCACTTGTCCGAGGTTCATGACGAAACGATAGACGGCATTGGCGAGGTGGATCTCTACAATTGCCTGTTGGACAGTTGCGAATTGTGAGGATTGCGAGACCCGTGGGAGGGACCTTTTCTGGGAAGGACGTTTGGGGTAAGGGAGTTTGCCGGGAAGGATGTTTTCTGGAGAGGAACTTTTCGAGGAGATGACGGTTTGAATTACGACTACATAATCATCGGCGGCGGTTCAGCCGGCTGCACGCTGGCGGCTCGACTCACCGAGGAACCGGGGGTGTCGGTGTTGTTGCTGGAAGCGGGGCCGGATTACCCCGAATTTGAACACCTCCCCATCGACCTCAAAAACGGCAACAACATCTGGCGCTCCGCGTATGGGCCGCACAGCTGGGGTTACCTGGCGCGGGGCACCCCGCAGCAAGAGGAGCCAATCATCATCCCCCGGGGGAAGGCGATGGGCGGCTCCAGCAGCATCAATGGGCAAGTGCTGTTTCGGGGGGTTCCGGAGGATTACGACAACTGGGCCATCTGGGGCAACGACGAATGGTCGTTCACGAAGGTTTTGCCCTACTTCCGACGCCTGGAGAACGATCTGGACTTCCCGGGGGACGACTTCCACGGTGATTCGGGCCCCATTCCGGTCAGACGGTACAAGAGGGAGGAATGGCTGCCGGTGGCGGCTGCTTTCTACGACACCTGCCGTGAAATGGGTTTCCGTGAAGACCCGGACCAGAACCATCCTGACTCCAACGGCATTGCGGCGCGTCCGCTGAACAGCATCGACGGCGTGCGGATGAGCACGTCACTCACCTACCTGTCCATGTCCCGGCACCGGCTCAACCTGACGGTGCGGGGCAGCGTGGTGGTGCGGCGCATCCTGTTCGAAGGCAGGAGGGCCGTGGGCGTGGAGGCGGAGAGCGGCGAGGACGTGTTCCAGGTATTTGGCGAGGAGATTATCCTCAGCAGCGGGGCGATCGCATCGCCGCAGATCCTGATGCTTTCCGGTGTGGGGCCGGCGGACCATCTGAGGGAGCTGGGTATTCCGCTGGTTCACGAGTCACCGGGCGTCGGGGAGAACCTGCGGGACCATCCGGCGGTGTTCAGTCTGTTCCGCGGATTTGGAGACCCGCCGGATCTGGATTCCCCCAGCATCCAGGTGGGGTTGCGGTACAGTCCAGAAGGGACGGGAACCCGGGGCGACATCCAGTTGTCGCCCATCCTGATGACCAGCGAACATCGCCCGTCCAGCGTGCAGATCGAGTCGGACGAATTCCATTTCGGGTTCAGCGCAGCGTTGCAGAACGCCAACACCGCCGGTCGGTTGCGCCTGGCGTCCACCGACCCTCACGTGCAACCCGACCTGTTCTACGATTACCTGAACGACCCGGTGGACCGGCAACGGATGCGGGCAGCGGTGCGACTGGGTATGCAGATTGCCGAGCAGCCCATTTTTCGGGAGTTCGTGGCCGAGCGTATCTCTCCTACCGACGAGGACCTGGCGTCCAACGCGGCCCTCGATCAGTGGATGCTGCGGAACGCCTACACGCAGCACCATTCGTCGGGAACCTGCCGGATGGGCCCGGGCTCGGAACTGGACGCGGTGGTCGACCAATACTGCCGGGTCTACGGCCTGGAGAACCTGCGGGTGGTGGATGCGTCGGTGATGCCCGACGTCATTCGCGCCAATACCAACGCCACCACCATCATGATTGCCGAGCGCGTGGCGGATTTTATCAAGGACGGCAAGTGAGGCAGGCAAATAGCGAATCTGGTCTGGAAGACCGGGTGCTCCCCCGGAACATCCGGACCCGGAACATCCGGACGCGCACTGACGACCAACGAGGAATGCGAAGACATGACCACGAATAGCACGCGAATCGAACGCGACTCCATGGGCGAGATGCAGGTGCCGGGGGATGCGCTGTACGGCGCGTCGACCATGCGGGCCGTGCTGAATTTCCCCATCAGCGACCTCCGGTTTCCCCGCCAGTTCATTCGGGCCCTGGGCCTAATCAAGATGGCGGCGGCGCAGACCAACATGGACCTGGGCGTCCTGGATCGGGCCATCGGGGACGCGATAGTGGCGGCGGCACAGGAGGTGGTCGACGGCAAGCACGACGACCATTTCGTGCTGGACATCTTCCAGACGGGTTCGGGCACGTCCACCAATACCAACGCCAACGAGGTCATCGCCAACCGGGCGTCGCAGATCATGGGCGGAGACCTGGGTTCGCGGCTGGTGCACCCCAACGACAACGTGAACCTGGGCCAGTCGTCCAACGACGTAATTCCCACGGCCATCCATCTGGCGGCGTTGCTGGGCATCAAGGAAGACCTGATTCCTGGGCTGGAGATGCTGCGGGCATCATTGCAGCAGAAGTCCGACGAGTTCTGGCCCATCATAAAGACGGGACGTACGCATCTGCAGGACGCCACGCCGGTGCGGTTGGGCCAGGAATTCAGCGGGTACGCCGGGCAGGCGAACTACAGCATCAGCCGGGTGAAGCGGGCGCAGGACGCCCTGGCGGAAGTGGCGCTGGGTGGCACGGCGGTGGGTACCGGAGTCAACACGCATCCGGAGTTTTCCGCGCGAACCTGTGCCCGACTCAGCGAGCTGACGGGCGCGGAAATTCGCGAGACCGGCAACCACTTTCAGGCCCAGGCGGCGCTGGACGGAATCGTGGAGGCCAGCGGGCAGCTGAAAACGGTGGCCATCAGCCTGCACAAGATAGCCAATGACATCCGGTTCCTGGGCTGCGGTCCGCGGGCCGGTCTGGGGGAAATTAACATCCCGGAGGTTCAACCGGGCAGCAGCATCATGCCGGGCAAGGTGAACCCGGTTATTTCAGAATCGGTCATCCAGGTGGCCGCTCAAGTGGTGGGCAACGACGCCACGGTGGCGCTGGCCGGCGCCGGAGGGTATTTCGAACTGAACACCATGATGCCGGTGGCGGCGTACAACGTGCTGCAATCGGTGTCGCTGCTGGCCGCGTCGGCGAGCAACTTTGCGGATCAGTGCGTCGCCGGGATTACGGCGACCGACACCGGTCCGGCGATGGTGGAGAAGGGGTTGATGCTGGGAACGGCGCTGGCCCCAACCATCGGGTATGATGCGGCGGCCGGGATTGCCAAAAAGGCGGCCGAAACCGGTCAAACCATCCGGGAGGTAGCCCGGCTGGACACCACCCTGACCGAGGCGCAGCTGGACGAACTGCTCAATCCCGAGGAAATGACCAAGCCGAGCCTGGAGGTTCGGGGCGGTGGGGGTTAGGTCTGACACGATAAGCGTCCCGCCCCAGCGCAGAGCGTTTTGATTATCCGATTCCAGGGAGGGCAGGGAGTCGGCAAAGCTGTCAGTACGTGCGGAGCGTGGCAATCTCGTTGGCGAAGAAAACCCGGCTACCGGATCGAGATTGCCACGTTGCTTCGCTCCTCGCAATGACATTAGGGGACAATCGAAAGGCCTTGGCGGCTGCGCCGCCTCGGTTGACAAAAACCCGTGGACTGCGTAGGATAAATGCATCACTGATGTATTGTACGCAGCCGATAGCGATTGCCTCTAATTTACGCCTGCACCCTCTTCCCTAACTAACCCCGTTTTACGGCCTGCCGTGCCCGGCTGGCTGTTTATTGGTGTCTGTACGTCACGTGCGGAGGGGCGGGCTTTCGCGTCGTTAACACACCTGCCCTGACCCGTTTTAGGAGTGTGGTTTCTATGGTATTGACCCGAAAACGCCGGAGCCGCAACGACCGCGGCCTGTCCGCCCGGGATGTGAAGACCTATTCGGACTCCAGCATCGCCAACGTCCTCGACGTGCCAAACCTCATACGAAGCCAGATCGAGTCCTTCGACTGGTTCAAAACGAAGGGTCTGGCCGAGACGTTCAAGGATTGTTCACCTATCGTGGCCGGCATTACGCGTCGGTTCGCCAACGGTGAGGCGTCGCGACGGGGCGAGCGGTTCGAGCTCTATTTCCTGGACCACTGGTTCGACCCGCCCCAGTTCAGCCCTGAAGAATGCCGCGAACGGGAGATCACCTTCTCCCAGCCCCTGTACGTGCAGGCCCAACTACGCGACCAGGAGACCGGCGAGGTAACCCAATCGGACATCTTCTTCGGGGACGTCCCCATGATGACCGAGACGGGAACCTTCATCATCAACGGAGCGGAGCGCGTGCTGGTCAGCCAGTTGCAGCGCGCTCCCAGCGTGTACTACGAACGGGAACCGTCCCACGACCCGGCCTGCCCGGAATGCGGCAAGCCGGAGAACTGGTATTACAAGGGTCGCATTTCGGCCAGCCGCGGGGCCCGGATCGAGATGTCCACCTGGACGCACTACTACGCCCGGCGTCGCAACCAGCCGGAAGCCATCACCGTGAGCGTGGACCGCAAGCGACGCATGAACGTCTCGACGTTTTTGCATGCGATGGGCGTGGTGAGCGCCGACGAAATGCGCGCCCTCTTCGCCGACCTGGATCCCGCCGAATGCCGGCACTTCGTGGCCGGGATCCCACCGGTGGAGGACCGGGATTACAACCCCAAGGAAGAGGAATTGCGGTCATTGTGGGACCGCTTCCATCCGGACCGGGACTTCAACCATGAACAGGCCCACCGCATCGGGCTGGCGCAACGGAATATCTACAAGTGGCTGCGGCCCGGCGAACCGGCGGTACAGGTTGACGGCGCCTGCACCTTCATTCTGAACCACTTCTTCGACGGTCGACGTTTCGACCTGGGCGAAGTTGGCCGAATCAAAGTGGACCAGCGGCTCGGTCGTTCCGAATCGCAAATTTTGACCGGCGCGCAGAAGCTGGTGCTGGAATTCGTGCGCGAACAGCACGCCAATACCGGCGAAGGCGTCAGCGCCACCGATATCTACGTCGCCTCCGGCCACGAGCACCGCATCCTGTCCGACCGGGACCTGGACGCGTTGATCAACTTTGGATACCTGGCGCGGCGTGCGGACCGGCGTGTCGAACCCGTGGACCTGTTTGTCGACGCGGAAAATGAACAGCCATTGACGATCCAGTCATCCGATGCCGCCAACGCCGGGATCCTGTTGGCCGATGCCGAAGGTTCGTCCGATACGGCGCGGTACGTGAACGTGGACTGCCAGGTCACGGACGCCCTGGGTGAGCCGGTGGCCATCACGGTGGAGCCGTTGTTGGCGGACGCAGAGTCGGACAGCGCCATTGCAGTCGGGGAAATCCCGGTGATGAAAAACCGCTTCCTCGCCGAAGCGAGCATCGTCGAAGCCGGGCAACTCATCTACGCGGAGCGGATGAGCCAGGGGCCGTTGCAGTCCTGGCAGCTCACTCCGGTGCGCGCCCGGGCATCCCGCATCATCGGCGTGGTAACCGAAGTAAACGTCGGACCCAACGGCAACATGCACAAGGTGCGGTTCAATCTGCCTGGTATCGAACTGCCGGAGCGGAGGGTGCTGGACCTCAACGACATTATCGACACCCTGCGGGAACTGATCCGCCACCACACCGAAAACCTGGAGCCCCGGGACAACATCGACCACCTGGGCAACCGCCGGGTGCGCGTCGCCGGTGAGTTGATGCGGGACCAGGTTCGCATCGGTCTGCTGCGGATGCACCGCATGTTCCAGGACCGGGTGGGCCGCCTGGAGAAGCCGGAGGACGCCGTGCCGGCCAAGCTGGTCAACGTGCGACCGGTCACCGGTGCAATACGCGAGTTTTTCGGCGGCGACAAGCTGTCTCAGTTTATGGACCAGACCAACCCGCTGGCCGAGCTCACGCACAAGCGCCGGCTCTCGGCCTTGGGCCGGGGCGGACTGACCCGGGAACGGGCCGGCTTCGACGTGCGCGACGTGCACGCCTCCCACTACGGGCGCATCTGCCCCATCGAAACCCCGGAAGGCGCCAATATTGGACTGCTGAGCAGCCTGGCGGCGTATGCGCGTATCGACCGCCTGGGGTTCATCGAGACGCCTTACTGGCCGGTAATCAAGCAACTTTGGCTGGGCGACTGTCGTGACCCCGGTTACCCCGGCTATCACAACCCGCTGGGGCACAAGGTCACCGCCGACGTCACCACGCGCAAGGGCGACGTGATCGTCGGGGCCGGTGAGATCATCACCGAGGGACACCTGCGTCGGTTGCGGCGTCTGTCCGAAGACACGGTGATCGAGGTGGCGCCCTTCGTGGACACCCGCCCGGAGAGCGTGGAATACCTCACCGCCGACTCGGAGGAGCAGTTCCGAATCGCCCAGGCCAACTCGGCGTTTGATGAGTTGTACCAGTTCACCGAGGACCTGGTGGAGGTCCGGGAAGGCGATAACTACCGGCTGGCCTCGCCGTCCACGGTGGAGTATGCCGACGTATCACCGTTGCAGATCATGAGCGTGTCGGCGGCGCTGATTCCGTTCCTGGAGCACGACGACGCCAACCGCGCGCTGATGGGCTGCAACATGCAGCGTCAGGCGGTGCCCCTCCTCCAGCCCCAGGCGCCCATCGTGGGCACCGGGATCGAGGGCCGGGTGGCTAGGGATAGCGGCCAGGTGCTGTTGTCGCGGATCAGCGGGTCTGTCGCGTCCGTGAATGGACGTGAGGTGGTGATTACCGACGATTTGGGCGTTGACCATGTACACCGTTTGATCAAGTTCGCCAGAACGAACCAGGGAACCTGCCTCAACCAGCGCCCGGTGGTGCAGAAGGGCGACCGGGTGGCCATGGGTGACACGCTGGCGGATAGCTCATCCACCGACGGCGGCGAGCTGGCGCTGGGTCAGAACGTCCTGGTGGCGTTCATGTCCTGGGAAGGCTACAACTACGAAGACGCCATCATCATCAGCGAACGGCTGGTGAAGGATGACCAGTTCACCTCGGTCCACATCGAAAAGTACGAAGTGGAGAGTCGCTCCACCAAGCTGGGCGACGAGGAAATAACCCGGGACATCCCCAACGTTGGGGAAGGCAACCTGAGAGACCTGGACGAACGAGGCATCATCCGCATTGGCGCCGACGTTGGCCCCGGCGACATCCTGGTGGGCAAGGTTACCCCCAAGGGTGAAACGGAAATGACCGCCGAAGAGCGCCTGTTGCGTGCCATCTTCGGCGAGAAATCGAAGGATGTGCGCGACACCTCTTTGCGCGTACCCCACGGCCAGCGCGGCAAGGTCATCGGCGTCAAGGCGCTGAGCCGGGAGGCCAAGGACGACCTGCCTCCGGACGTCAATGAAGCAATCCGGGTGTGGGTCGCGCAAACCCGTAAAATCTCGGTCGGCGACAAGATGGCCGGACGCCACGGCAACAAGGGCGTGGTTTCGCGCGTTCTTCCGGAGGAAGACATGCCCTTCCTGTCTGACGGCACGCCGGTGGACATCATTTTGAACCCCATCGGGGTACCGTCCCGCATGAACCTGGGCCAGGTTCTGGAGAGCCATCTGGGCTGGGCTGCGCGCAGTCTCAACTTCCAGGCGTTGACCCCGGTGTTCGAGGGAGCCGATGACGACAATATCGAGGATTCCCTGGCGCGGTGGTGGTTCGCCGAGCAGGCCAACGCCAACGACGTTGAGTCCGGCATTGGCGTGGACCTGGACAAGGTCTATGCCTGGTTGCGCGAACAGGGTTGCGACCCGGAGCGTGTCTACGACGAGGACGAACGCGGCTACGCCCGCGAGGTCTGTCTGTATCTGTGGCTGCGCGACGTGGCCGGGCAGAATCCGGACGGGCTGTCGCTGTCGGAGCTGCACAACATGGCGCTGGACGTGCACCGCGAGAAGCTGATCGCCCCGCCCACCTTCGCCAAGTTCCAGCTCCACGATGGTCGCTCCGGAGAACCCTTCGACCAACCGGTGGCCGTTGGCAGCATCTATATGCTGAAGCTCATCCACCTGGTGGAAGACAAGATTCACGCCCGTTCCACGGGGCCCTATTCGATGATTACACAGCAGCCGTTGGGCGGTAAGGCCCAATTCGGCGGCCAGCGTTTCGGCGAGATGGAGGTTTGGGCCCTCGAAGCCTACTCCGCCGCCCACAACCTGCAGGAGGTACTGACAATCAAATCCGACGACGTTGCCGGTCGGGTGAATACGTACGAATCCATCGTTAAAGGACATGCCATCAGCCAGCCCGGAGTGCCCGAGTCGTTCAACGTACTGTTGAAGGAGCTGCAAAGCCTGGGTCTCAACGTGCAGTTGGAAGAGGAAGGGGAACAGGAAGACCCGAGCCTGGGTTTGCCCAACGACGATGACTACCTCTTTTCCACGGAGGTGAACTAGATTATGGTCAGGATGCTGGACAACCGCGAATCGACTTCGTCGGACTTCAACGCCATACGAATTTCGATTGCCTCGCCCGATCAGATACGGGCCTGGTCATCGGGAGAGGTGCAGAAGGGCGAAACCATCAACTATCGCACGCAGCGGCCCGAAAAAGACGGGTTGTTCTGCGAGAGGATTTTTGGCCCCACCAAGGACTGGGAGTGCCAGTGCGGGAAGTACAAGCGGCAGAAGTACAAGGGCGTCGTTTGCGACCGCTGTGGCGTCGAGGTAACCCGATCCAACGTCCGTCGGCAGCGCCTGGGCCATATTGCCCTGGCGGCGCCGGTGGCCAACATCTGGTTTGTGAAGAACACTCCCAGCGTGATGAGCCTGGCGCTGGATCTGAAACTGTCCGACCTTACCCGGGTACTGTATTACTCGGCGTACGTGGTCAATGAAGTTGACATCGACCTGATGCGGGAGCGTCTGACCGAGCACGAAACCGAGGTTGAGCTGCTGAAGACGGAGCCCCTGTCCGTCGCCAAGACGGCGTTGGAACGGCTGGCCAGCCGGATTGGCAGCTGGGACCTGGAAAACCGCCGCATGGCGGCAGCCGGGGCCATCAACGAGCATCCGGATGCGTTGAGCGGCGCCGTGACGTCGGCCAGGGGAGCCCTGGCGCGCCTGGTGGCGGCTGACTACGGAGACGGCGGCGAATATTCCGCCGACCTGGAGCCCCTGCGAACGCTGGTGGACGCAGCCCGCAACGCCGCGGGCGGGATCAGCGAGGTGGGCCGGCTTTTGCTGCGGCCTGATCTGCTGGATTCTCTCGAAACGCTGTCGGTGGCGGCAGTTGACGGCGACCAGGTGGCCGCGGCCATCGGACGGTTGTATTTCGGCAGCGTCACCCTGGAACGTGGCCTGGCCGATTTGGCCACGAATGTGGACGCCCTGAACGGCGCAGTCTCCGCACACGCCGCTTCCGGAGACGAGGCTACGCACGATGACCTGGCCGACGCTGTGGACCGCCTGAACGGTGATATCACGGTGGTCATCGACGAAATTCTGCTACGGGCCCTGAACGACCTGTGTGCCACGGTGGCGACGGATCAGCCGGAATCTTTTGCGGTCTCGGTCCAGCAACCCATGTCTGATGACCTGGCGGAGATCCGGGAATCAATGTTCCGGGTGGAGCAAGAGGTTCGCACCTGGAACAACAAGCGAGACGAGGATAACCCCGAGGGGCGAGGCTGGAGCCTCCCCGCTTTCAACGCTCTGCTGGACCGGCTGCGGGCCGAATCGGACGAGATGAAAGCCATCACCGAGCTGGAAGACCGGGTGGAGAGCCTGCAAGCTGGCGGAGACCGCAAGGAAACCATCAACTGGGGCGAATCCCTCCGCCCGTTGCAGGATTTCATTGCCCTGATCGACGGTTACCTCGGTCGGGCAATCTCGGAACGCCGCAAGGAAGCGGTTGAACTGGTGCAGGCCATGCGCTGGCTGCGCTGGGATCCGTCCCAGCGTCCCCGTCCGGCTGACCTGGAATGGCTTTGGGACGACTTGAAGCTTCCGGCGGCAGCGCGTAATGACGAAGAGTTGCCCGACGAGTTTTACATCGCGCGCAGCGGCGCCTCCGGATTACGGTTGACCATTCTGTCAACGGGTCGCACCGACCGGCTGAAGCCCTTCTGGGGAGACGCTTTTGACGCTGAGATGGGTGCGGAGCCGGTGCTGGAGTTCCTGAAACTCCTGGATCGGGACCTCGACCAGGAACGGTACTTCACCGAACTGGAAATGCGGGCCACGTCGTCGCAAATCCGGACCAAGGCTGGCAAGCGCCTGCGCCTGCTGGAGACCTTCCGCCGCAGCGAAAACCGCATGCAGGACATGATCATGACCGTGCTGCCGGTGCTGCCGCCGGAACTGCGCCCCATGGTGCAGCTGGACGGCGGACGGTTCGCCACCAGCGACCTGAATGACCTGTATCGCCGCGTGCTGTCACGCAACCACCGCCTCAAGCGGTTTGCGAACATGCGCGCGCCGGGCCTGATGATTCGCAACGAAAAGCGCATGCTCCAGGAAGCGGTAGACTCGCTGATCGATAACGGTCGGCAGGGCAAGGCCGTGAAGGGAAAACGGGACCACGCGCTGAAGTCGCTCAGCGACCTGCTCAAGGGCAAACAGGGCCGGTTCCGGCAGAACCTGCTGGGCAAACGCGTCGACTACTCGGGCCGTTCGGTCATTGTGGTCGGTCCCGAGCTGAAAATGGACCAGTGCGGACTGCCCAAGCGTATGGCGCTGGAACTGTTCAAGCCTTTCGTAATGCACCGCCTGGTAATGAGCGGGCTGGCGCCCAACATCAAGGCCGCCAAGCGCATGGTGGAGCGCGCGTCGCCGGACGTATGGCACATCCTGGAGGATGTGATCAGGGACCGGCCCGTGATGCTCAACCGGGCGCCCACGCTGCACCGGCTGGGCATTCAGGCCTTCAAACCGGTGCTGATTGAGGGTAGCGCGATCCAGCTGCACCCGCTGGTCTGTTCGGCGTTCAACGCCGACTTCGACGGCGACCAGATGGCGGTACATGTTCCGTTGTCCGCCCTGGCCGTCAACGAAACCGGCAAGGTAATGCTGAGCATTAACAACATGCTGTCTCCGGCCTCCGGCGACCCGTTGGTCGCGCCAACGCTGGACATGGTCATGGGGTGTTACTACCTGACGGAGCTGGCGGAGCACGGCAAGGGCGCGGGCGGCATTTACTACGACATCCACGAAGCCCGCATCGCCTATTCTGATGGGCAAATCGACCTGCGTGCCCCCATTACGGTGCTCTCAGTGCCGGGCGAAGAGGGCAAGGTCGAGGCCACCACCATGGGGCGGCTCATCTTCAACGAAGTGCTGCCCGAGCAACTGGATTACAAAAACCAGCTGATGGACCGTGGCGCTATCAAGGACCTTACGTCGGAGCTGTATCGCAACCTTTCCAACGAAGAGACGGCCCGGGCGTTGGACAACATCAAGGAAATTGGCTTCTACTACGCCACCAAGTCCGGCATCACCATCGCCATCAACGACATTCAGGTGCCGGGCCGCAAGCACGGCGTACTGGATGCAGCCACCCGCAAGGTGGCGGAACATGAAGACAACTTCATGATGGGCATGATGACCGAGGAGGAAAAGTACGACCGGATCATCGAGACCTGGACACAGGCATCCGACGATATGCAGACCCTGGTGGAAGAAGAGCTTTCCAACTTCGGCGGCGTGGCCGTGATGGCCATGTCGGGAGCCAAGGGTAACATCTCCCAGATCAAGCAGATGGCCGGAATGCGCGGCCTCATGAGCGACCCGGAAGGGCGCATCATTGAACGTCCGGTGAAGTCCAGCTTCCGGGAGGGGCTGACCGCCCTGGAGTATTTCATCTCCACCCACGGAGCGCGCAAGGGACTGACGGATACGGCGCTACGGACCGCGGACAGCGGTTATCTGACCCGCCGGCTGGTTGACGTGTCCCAGGAGGTCATCGTCCTGGAGCATGACTGCGAGTATGCCGAACCCTTCTACGTCGCGCCTCGCCCCAACGATCCGTCGTTGAGCAGCTTCGCCGAGCGCATGGTGGGCCGCATGGCTGGCGACGTAATAGCCGACCCCCGCAGCGGTGAAATAATCGTCGATCGCAACGAGATGATAGATGAGGCCATCGCCCAGAAAATCAAGGATGCGGGCATCGACCGGGTTCCGGTCCGGTCGCCATTGACCTGCCAGATCCGCCGGGGGATCTGCCAGATGTGTTACGGCCGCTTGCCGGCCACCGGCGCGGTGGTGGAAATCGGACAGGCCGTGGGAGTCATCGCCGCCCAGAGCATCGGCGAACCCGGCACGCAGTTGACGATGCGTACCTTCCACACGGGAGGCATCGCCGGGTCGGACATCACCACCGGTTTGCCGCGGGTGCAGGAACTCTTCGAGGTACGGCCCCCCAAGGGCGCCGGCGTGCTGACCCATATCGACGGCACGATCTCCATAGAGGAAGACGCCAACGGCACCCGGGTCATTCGGGTGACTTACTACGAGGAAGAGCGGCATGATTACGACCTGCCGGACGGGGCCATCCGCCTGGTTGAGCCTGGCGAGCCGGTCAACGAAGGCAACTTGTTGGCGGTCGTGATGAACGCCGGCGCCCCCGCCGAGCCGACCAACGGCAACGGCGACGCGGTGGAGCCCGGCTCCGCCCTGGCCGGCGCCAATATCCTGCAGGAGATCAGGTCAGACCACCCCGGCGAGGTCGAGGTTTCCCCGGGTGGCGTAACCGTGGTGTGGCGGGAGCAGGAGTCTCGCTCCTACGAGGTCAACTCGCAGATGTCGCTGCGGGTGACCGAAGGCCAGCAGGTAATGGCCGGCGATGCGCTGGTCGACGGCCCGCTGGACTTGCGGGAACTGCTGGACATCCGCGGCTTGGAGGGTTTGCAGCACTACCTGGTCGACGAAGTCCAGGAGGTGTACCGATCCCAGGGCGTGGGCATCCACGACAAGCACATCGAGGTTATCCTGCGGCAGATGCTGCGGCGGGTTCAGGTTAAGACCGCCGGCGATACCGAATTTATTCCCGGGGACGTGGTGGACAAGTTCCGCTTCCAGGACCAGAACGCCCGCGTACTGGCCGAAGGAGGCGAGCCGGCCACGGCCGACACGCTACTCCTCGGTGTGTCCAAGGCGGCGTTGACGACGGACAGCTTCCTATCCAAGGCTTCCTTCCAGGAAACCACCAAGGTTCTGACGATGGCCGCCGTGGCCAGCGACCGGGACTGGCTGCGTGGCCTGAAGGAGAACGTCATCATCGGTCGCTTGATCCCGGCTCGCCTGGAGTCCCTGCTGGAGTCCGAACGTTTCGTGCTGGCGGAAGGTATGGGAGACCTGGACAGCGACATTGCCGCTCCGGCATGGCTGTCCGGCGACGTGGCCGAAGCCGGGGCGGTGATCGGTGAAGTGGACGACGAGCTCATCACCGGTCAAACCTTCGAGGGATTCCGCGACGGCAACGAGCTGGGCGCCGGTTTCCGCATCCGCACCGCCGAAGAGGAGGAAGAAGTGCTGCGGCGGGCGCAGGAACTTACGGCAACCGAGCCAGATGCCGACCAGGATGTTGAGGACAGCGCATCTCGTATCTTCTCGCCCGACGACGAGGAGGAGGAAATACCGGTCCTCTAAGTTGTCGCCATCGGCAATACTCAATCGCCTGAAATATAGGAGGTCCCTCATGCGTACCCACTTTGTCATTGCGAGCGTAGCGTGGCAATCTCGTCGTCGTAGCAACGGCGGTTCGCCGACGTGTGTTCAACCTCATCGAGATTGCCACGTCGCTGTGCTCCTCGCAATGGCAGATTAAAGTAGGTACGCGTGAGAGGAGGCCCCCGTGGCTGTTCCAGTTGATCTTTCCATAGATTTGGCGCCGGAACGAAGCGGGGGTCTACGTCTGACCAATCCGGTGATGATTGCGTCGGGAACCTTCGGGTATGACGGTTACGGGCGAGGAATTGCGCCCGAAGCCCGTCTCGACGAGCTGGGGGCCGTGCTGCCCAAGACGTTCACCCGCTACGCCCGGGCCGGGAATCCCGAGCCGCGCTGGTTTCCGGCTTCGTTTCGGGAGGGTTTGGCCGCGGGCGAGACCACGCTGTTGAACTCCATCGGCCTGACCAACCCGGGCATCGAGGCGGCCATGTCGGAGCTGGCGCCAGAGTGGGTCCAAATGGACGCCAATATCATCATGAGCATGGCGGCGGAGAGTCTGGAGCAGTGGGAAGAAATGGCGTCGTTCACCCGGGGCGTCGACGGTTTCATCGCCATTGAGCTGAACCTCAGTTGCCCCAACGTCGACGACGGCGCGATGTTCAGCCACTATCCGCGTCTCACCGAGGCAGCGGTGGCAGGTGTGCGCCGTCAGACGGACCTGCCGTTATTTGCCAAGCTGTCGCCCAACGTACCGGACATCACCGAGATTGCCCACGCCGCCGTGGAGGCCGGGGCCGACGCCCTCACCATCAGCAACACCATCCCGGCGTTGGGCATCGACATAGATACCGGGCGTCCCACCCTGGGAACCGGCTCCGGCGGACTGTCCGGGCCGGCGTTGCGTCCCATCGCCATGGCGTTGGTGCATAAGGCGGCCGGGGCGGTCGATGTCCCCATAATCGGGGTGGGCGGGGTGATGACGGGCCGGCACGCTGCCGAATACCTGATGGCCGGCGCGAAGGCGGTGCAGGTCGGCAGCGCCAACCTTGCCGATCTCAATGCACCGTTTCGAATCCTCGACGAGCTGACTGATCTGTTGGCCCAATGGGAAATCAGCAGCGTTTCCGAAATTATCGGCGCGGTGCGATAGGGAAATCGTTCGTCGGCTACCAGGCGGACTCGAGGATGGCCTGCAGTTCCGCAGCGTTGGCCACGGGGCGTACGTTGCGATGCAGCCCGAAGTCCGTGAGCGCGTCTTTGGCGACGGCGGCGACACCGTCGGCAGGAACACCCACGTCGCGCAGGCGGGTGGGCATCCCGACCTTTTGGAAGAAATCGGCCACCGCGTTGGCGGCGGCGTCGGCGGTTTCGACCTCTGACGCACCATCCTTCCGTGCACCCAGCGCGTTGGCCAGGCGCACCTGGCCGGCGACGTTGTAGTCACGGTTGAACCGTATCCCGGGCGCGGTGGTGATGGAATATGCGGCGCCGTGGCTGCACTCGGGGTAGCGGGTATCCAGGTTATGGGCCAGGGCGCTGACGACTCCCAATGCCGCGCCGGTGGCGCCGGTGTCCCAGGCCCGATTGTAGATGAAGGACGCCGCGCACAGGTTGACCCGCGCCGCCCCGTCGTCGGGATTGTCGGGTACGCGGGGCAGGTTTTCGCCAAGCAGGGCAAGCGCGGAGGTCAGGTCGGCGGCGGCCATGGAGTTAAGGCGGGGCGCCTGCAGGGCGCTGACCACGCCGCTGTACAGCGATCCGGCGGCGCTGATACACAGATCGGCCGGCGCGGTGAGCAATGCGTCGGTGTCCCAGATGACGGCGGCAGGGCGGGTTTTGGGGTCGAACATTTCCAGGCGGTGGCCGGTTTCGGCGTCGATGACGGCGGTGCCGGCGCGGGTCGCGGCGGTGGTCGGGGTAGTCAGCACCAGGATGTTGGGCAGTTTCGGGGCCATCAGGCGAGGGCTGATGGGGGGTAGGCCCGGCGGATATTTGGTGGCGTGGTCGTTGGGGCTCCCACCCTCGGCGAGCATGATGATGATGGCTCGCGCCGTTACCACGGCGCTGCCGCCGCCCACCGCGATGATCAGGTCGGCAGCAGCGTCCTGAGCCATCTGAACGCCCCGCAGCACCGAGGGGACGAGTGAACCGGTTTGCACCCCGTCGAACACGCCCACGGGCGGGTGTTCCAGGGCGCCGGCGATGAGTTCGAGCAGGTTCGTACGGTTGGCGACGGAGTTGCCGCATACGATGAACGGGCGCGTCGCGCGGGTCCTCACGACCTCCTGCTGGAGGTTGGACAGGGCGTCATCGCCCGCGTGGACACGGACGGGATAGGCGACGTGACGGAATGGAGTTACCGTGGTCATGGCAGAATTCCTTGCAACCGTAGCATTGATTGACGCCGGCGCAGTGTACTACCGCAACCCGACGGGCGGCCACCCACCATCGGCGCATCAGGCCGGGATGACATGCGCCAGTCGCGGCGAGCGCCGCACGATCCTATGCTAAAATCGAATCCATGACTACCAACCGTCCGGAGCCCTCCGCAACGCTCGAAGCCCGCCTTTCCCGGCACCGGGAACGCGCCGTCGGATTGCTGGAATCGGCGCAAACCTCCATGCAACGTGGTCAGTGGAGCCACGCCGAGACGCTGCTGTGGGGCAGCCTGGTTTCGGCGGGGCGCGGTGTCGCCCTGTGGCATGGCGAACCGGCGCAAGATGATGCCGACCTGCGCCGGTTCCTGAAGCAGCTGGGGGAGGTGGAACAGGACCGGTATATCCGGGACGCGTTCGACCACCTGTCGGCCTTCGCCGAGGCTGCTGAACGAGTTAGGGAGCGACGCAGTCGTGTCGATTATCTGTTCATGGCGATGGACGATGTCGGTGAGGCGGTGGAACGGTTGCTGGGACGGATACCAGGCGCGGAAAATCGGATCCCGGTGGATGATCCGGACGACGCCGTCGCCGACCCGGGCGGTTAGCTGACGTGGGGCCCTTGCCCATTATGCCGTCGCCGGTATCGCCGAAGGCGTCGGCGGCGCCCAACGGTTATGACGGCCAGTTGGGTACCGTGGCGATCGAGACTCACGGGTGCAAGCTAAATCAGGCAGACAGCGCGCAACTGGCCGAGCAATTCGCCGCCGCCGGATATCTGCTGGCGTCGTCGAACCACAACCCCGACATCATTGTGGTCAACACCTGCACCGTTACGGCAACCGCCGATTCCAAGGCCCGCCAGGCGCTGCGGGCGGCCCGCCGTTCCAATCCCGATGCGGTTTTGGTGGCCGCTGGGTGCTACCCGCAACGTGCTGCGGATGATTTGCGGCGTATGCCCGAGGTGACGCTGGTAGTGGGCAACCAGGACAAACCCCAGTTGGTGGCGCTGGCCACGAGCGCGCTGGCGCAGCTGCCAAGACCTGCCGTGCGGTCCGAGCGACCAACCGCAGACACTGGCGCAATCGGAGTGATGAGGCGGAGCCGGGCGTCGGTGAAGATACAGGAGGGTTGCGACCAGGTTTGCGCCTACTGCATTGTTCCCCGGGTCCGGGGACGCGAACTCAGTGTCCCGCCCGATGAACTGGTGGCGACCGTGCGGCGAATGGCAGCCAACGGGTTCCGGGAGGTGGTGCTCACCGGCACCCAGTTGGGGACTTACGGGTTCGATATCGCCGGCGCCAATTTGGCCGGCTTGCTGGACCGGATTCTGTCGGAGACTGATGTGGCCAGACTACGCGTGTCGTCTTTGCAGGCTCACGAGATCAGCGGCGAACTGCTCGCCCGCTGGCAAGATTCTCGGCTCTGCCCGCACTTCCACGTTCCTTTGCAGAGCGGGTGCGACGGAACGCTGAAGGCCATGCGTCGGCGGTACGACACCGCGGGGTTCACGCGATCACTGGAGCAGATTCGGGAGCGGGTGGCTGACGTTGCGGTAACCACGGACATAATCGTGGGCTTCCCGGGAGAATCGGAAGTTGACCATGAATCAAGCGTGGAATTCGCCGCCGCCATGAATTTCGCGGACATCCACGTCTTTCCGTACTCCCAGCGTCCCGGCACCAGCGCACATCACTTCTCCGGCCAGGTTGCCGCCGCCGACAAGCGCCGGCGGGCAGCGGAGATGGGTCACGTCAAGGCGGAGGCGTTCGCCCGGTTCCGGCGGGCCATGACGGGCCAGGTGCGTGAGGTGCTCTGGGAGACGGCGAGGCCCGCTGGGGAAAACGGCATGCGCTGGACTGGACTGACGGACAACTACGTGCGGGTCGCCACCGTCGCGCCAGACGATTTGGCCAATCAGATTACGCCGGTGCGCTTGGGCCGGGTGGAGGGGAGCACAATGGCCGGCGAGCTTCTACCCCGATAGCCTGGGCAACAGGAACCCGAGGCGCGTTAACCCTAGAATTCTACCGGTCGCAGGTAGCTCGTGTCCTGGCGGCGTTCCAGGTAGCCGGCGCGGGTTTCATGTCCGTGGGAGAAAACCAGCAGCCAACCCTGCTTCTCCGCGTCGTCCAGAATCGCCCGCTTCTGATCCATGGTCGTTTCCGGTTCGTAATCGTAGGATGAAATTACGGTAAGACCCAGGTGGTGGGGGGTGGGAACCAGGTCGCCCAAGTAGACGATCCGCTCGCCGCCGTGGCTGAACACTACCAACTGGTGTCCGGGACAGTGGCCTTCGGTGACAATGAGATTCAGGCCCCGGAAGAGTTCAATGTCGCCATCGAGGAGGTGCAGGCGATCCCGCTCGGCGATGGGTCCGAAATCGTCCGCCCGAAACACGTCGGCGTGGCGCTCCGAGGGCTGCTGGGCGTCCTGCCAGCTGGCCCGCTGGACGTAGTAGGTCGCGTTGGGGAAGGACGGCACCATGTCGCCGACCCGGTCCATGCGGGTGGCGCCGCCGGCGTGGCTGAAGTGCAGGTGTGACAGTACGACGGCGTCGATGTCCCGGGGGCCCAGGCCGACGCTCTTCAGGCTACGCAACAGGCGACTGGGGACGAGGCCATAGATTTCCTTGTCGCGGAAGTTGTCCTTGGGACCGACGCCCGTGTCCACCAGGATGTTGCGTCCGTCGCACTGTAAGAGAAGGCAATTGAGCCCCATGGTCACTCGGTTTTTACGGTCGGTGGAGACAAAATTTTCCCACATCATCTTGGGCATGCGCCCGAAGATCGCTCCGCCGTCGACCTTGAATACGCCGTCACTGAGGACGATGGCACCAGTGGCAAGCATCGCAACTGACTCCTAATAGGTTCGCCATAATCCGGTGGTCGGCTTCTAGCCGATGGGAATACCAAATTTGTATGGTGAACGTACGCATTTGGTGGGAAGGGCGGTGAAACCCTGGGGGCGGCGCGGTACGCGGATTTGGTAGTCTAAATTAAATATTCCCTGCGTAAACTTACTACACCCCCCGTATCGGGCGTCAATATAAAAATCGACCAATTTTGGCTGATTATTAATTAATTATCGAAAATCATGCCGTTCTGCCGCCTAGCCGCTGGTTATAGGCTAATCTTAGGTCTTTGGGTACCTCCCGATACCGCTCGGCTGACCGTGGGTGCAAATGATGATTTTGCCGTGCCGCCGGCACAGTCGCCCCCGCGCCAATCCTGTGAATAGGGGTGCCTAATGTGAGCCAGCCCAGCGCGGCCAGTCCAATCAATCTGTTGCGGTTGCGCTGGCGCATGTACTGCGCCCTGGAGCCACCTTGCGTGGTGCGTGGCCGAAGGCCGGAGCCACCCGCGGCCCGGGGGCGTACGTGGTGGGGATCGGCCTGTTCGCGCTGCCGGGGGGCGGAGCCGAGCATGGGGCCGGTTCAACGTAGATTGTGCGGGCGTTTAGCCGGAGAGTCTGCTTGCGGCCAGGGCCAGGCGATGGAGCACCCGTTCCTGCCCCAGGACCTCCATCATATCGAACAGCGGAGGGGTGGCATCGCGGCCGGACATGGCCACACGCAGGGTTCCGAAGAATTGACGCCCGTTGAGTCCCAGGTCGCTACCCGTTGAACGGAGCAGTTCTTCCAGCGGTTGCGCCAGAAATTGGTCCGGCGAGACGAGAGCCAAGTCGGCGGAAGCCCGTTGCAGAGCCGCCAGGGCGCCGTCTGCATCCATGTTGCGTTGAATCAGCATCTGACCTTCATATTGAGGGCTCTCCTCGAAGAGATAGGAGAGCATATCCGGAGCGTCGGCCAGCGTTTTCAGGCGTTCTTGCACGAGGGGGATCAGGCGCAACAAGTAGTCCGGATCGACGGGCAACAAGTGGTCGGGAAATTCCTGCTGGAGGAACGGGAGAACGCGGGCTGCCAGGTCACGGGGTTCCATTTGCCGGATGTACACGCCGTTCATCCACTGGAGCTTGTCCAGGTCGAATATGGCGGCGGGCTTGCTTACCCTATCCAGGGTAAAATGCTCCCGGATGGCGTCCACCGACATGACGTCGGTTTCGCCGTCCAGGGACCAGCCCAGGAGCGCCATGAAGTTGATGAGAGCTTCTGGCGTGTAGCCATCGTCCCGGTATTCCATCAGGGACGTTGCGCCGTGACGCTTGGACAACTTGGCCCGGTCCGACCCCAGGATCATGGGCAGGTGACCGAATTGTGGCATGGGCAGGCCCAGCGCGCGGTAGAGCTGCACGTGGCGAGGTGTGCTGGGCAGCCATTCCTCGGCGCGCAGCACGTGGCTGATCTGCATGGCGTGGTCGTCCACCACTACCGCCATGTGGTACGTGGGAAACCCGTCGGTTTTGACCAGGACAAAATCGTCGGTGAGGTCGTTCTGCCATTCCACGTGGCCGCGGATGGCGTCGTCCACCGAGGTTACGCCGGATTGGGGCATGGCGAAGCGCAGGACCGAGGTGGCGCCGGAACTCTCTTGCTCCCGGCGCGCGGCGTCGGACAAAAAGCGGCAATGACCATCGTAGCCCTGGCGCTGCTTGTTGCGGGCTTGCTCCTTGCGTAAATCGGCTACCCGCTCGGGTGAGCAGTAGCAACGGTAGGCCTCGCCGGAGGCGATGAGCTGCTCGGCGGCGGCGTGGTAGCGCTCCAGGCGTTGCGACTGAAAGTACGGCCCGAACTCGCCGCCGACCCGGGGCCCTTCGTCCCAGTCGATACCCAGCCATTCGAGGCCGTTGAGGATGTTGTCCACCGAGCCCTCGGTGATGCGGCCCTGGTCGGTGTCCTCGACGCGCACCACGAACCGGCCCTCGTTGCGGCGAGCGAAAAGCCAGTTGAACATGGCGGTGCGAATGTTCCCGATGTGGGGGTCACCCGTGGGGCTGGGTGCGTAGCGGACGCGGACGGAATCGGTCACGTTTTCCCTCCTCAACATGATGGCGCCGTGGGCAATGCGGCCCGGCGAAGCGGTTTTCTACTGAGCCTCCTGGCGGCTGATGCGGGCCCAACTATCGCGCAGGGTCACGGTGCGGTTGAATACGGGACTCCTGGGTTGGGAGTCCGCGATGTCGGCGCAGAAATAGCCCAGCCGCTCGAACTGGTAACGGTCGCCGGGTTGAGCTTCGACCAGGGCAGGTTCGGCCATGGCAGTTATCACGGCCAACGACTCAGGGCTGATGAGGTCGGTGAAGTCCCGGTTGCCGTCGGCGGCGGCGCTGGCCGGCGCGGGGTCGGTGAACAGGTTTTCGTAGAGTCGCACCTCCACGGGCGCGGCGTGGGCAGCTGAGACCCAATGAATTGTCCCACGCACCCGTCGTCCATCCGGAGCGTTGCCGCCGCGACTTTCGGGATCCCAGGTGCAGCGAATTTCAAGGATGTTGCCGTCGGTGTCCTTCACCACGTCGGTACAGGTGATAAGGCAGGTGTAACGGAGGCGCACCTCGCGCCCAGGAGCCAAACGAAAGAACCGGCGGGGCGGGTCTTCCATGAAATCGTCCCGTTCTATGTACAGCTCCCGGCTGAATGGAACCCTGCGGACGCCCATGGTTGCATCTTCCGGGTTGTTCACCGCTGCGAAGAACTCGGTCTGTCCTTCGGGGTAGTTGGTGATGACCACCTTGAGCGGATCCAGTACCGCCATGCGCCGGGGCGCTCTGATGTTCAGGTCTTCGCGCAGGCAGTGCTCCAGCAGCGCCAGCTCGGTGACGGTGTTGCGTCTGGCCACGCCGACGCGCTCGCACATATCGCGAATGGCTTCGGGAGTGTATCCGCGGCGGCGCAGCGCGCTGAGGGTGGGCATCCGGGGATCGTCCCAACCCGCGACATGGGACTCTTCCACGAGCCGGCGCAGCAAGCGTTTGCTCATCACCGTGTGGGTCAGATTCAGGCGGGCGAATTCGATCTGGCGGCTGCGATAGATATCGAGCACTTCCTGGCACCAGTCGTACAGGGGCCGGTGGTCTTCGAACTCCAGGGTACACAGCGAGTGGGTGATGCCCTCAATGGAGTCGGACAGGGAGTGGGC
Source organism: Dehalococcoidia bacterium (assembly GCA_965220105.1). Classification (GTDB taxonomy): domain Bacteria; phylum Chloroflexota; class Dehalococcoidia; order Lucifugimonadales; family UBA3495; genus Bin87. Next base: position 3,985,321 of record OZ244811.1, read on the forward strand.
ATAGTCGTACATGGGGTAGATGCACCAGTCGTTGCCGGTGCGGTGGTGCTCGGCGTGACGGATGCGGTAGAGCACCGGGTCGCGCATGTTGACGTTGGGGGATGCCATGTCGATGCGGGCGCGGAGCACGTGGGCGCCGTCGGGGAACTCGCCGGCCCGCATACGGCGGAAAAGATCCAGGTTTTCTTCGACCGGGCGGTTGCGGTAGGGGCTCTCCTGGCCCGCCTCGGTGAGCGTGCCGCGGTATTCCCGGGTTTCGTCGGCGGTCAGGCTGTCGACGTAGGCGTTGCCGTCAAGAATCAGTTGTTCGGCAAACTGGTAGAGCTGCTCAAAGTAGTCGGAGGCGTAGTAAAGGTGCTGACCCCAGTCGAACCCCAACCAGCGCACGTCCTCCAGGATGGACTCGACGTATTCGATGTCCTCACGGGTGGGGTTGGTGTCGTCGAAACGCATGTGGCAGCGGGCGCCATCGAACTGCTCACCTACGCCGAAATTCAGGCAGATGGACTTGGCGTGGCCGATGTGGAGGTAGCCGTTGGGTTCCGGAGGGAACCGCGTGATGACCCGACCATCGTAGGTCCCCTGGGCCAAATCCTCGTTGATAATGCTGCGGATGAAATCGGCGGGCGTGTGTTCGGTGCTCATAATTTTCGTGGCCCAATTTGCTGTTTTGCGTAGAGGTCGAAGAGTAGGCAGGGTAAATTATATCTTGAAAATACCGATGATGAGTAATTCAAAGGACAGGCCCCGAGCCTTTTCGCAGCGTGGCCAGGGCCCCCGCCACGTCGGCGGGTAGGGGCGATGTGAACTCCGACCAACGGCCGGTAGCAGGGTGGGCAAACGCCAGCCGGACCGCGTGAAGGGCCTGTCTGCCAATGATGTCGCTGGGCCGCCCGTACACGGGGTCGCCCAGGATTGGGAACCGGTGATGGGCCAGGTGCACCCGGATCTGGTGCGTCCGGCCGGTTTCGAGGGAGATGCTCAGGAGGGTGTGGCCGTCCAGGGATTCGGCGGTGCGGTAGTGGGTCCGGGCGGCGCGGCCATCCTCCACCACTGCCATGCGCTGTCGATGGTAGGGGTGACGGGAGATCGGTGCGTCGATGGTGTCCGATTGCGGCGTCACGACGCCCACCGCGATGGCGTGATATTCCTTTGCCACGGTGCGATCTCTCAGCTGCTCCGTCAGCCGCTGGTGGGCCAGCTGGTTCTTGGCGACGACCATCAGACCCGACGTACCCAGGTCCAGGCGGTGCACGATTCCGGGCCTGATCTCGCCGCCCACTCCGCGGATATCCGGGCAGCGGGCCAGCAGCGCGTTGACCAGCGTCCCATCGGGATGGCCCGGGCCGGGATGGACGGGCAGGCCGGCGGGTTTATCGACCACGACGATGTCCGCATCCTCGAATATCACATCCAGGGGAATGTCCTGGGCCGGCAGGTCGGTGAGAGATTGGGCCGGTGGAACGGTTACCACGATAAGGTCGCCGGACCGCACCCGTTGGGCCGGTCGGACAGGCTGTCCGTTGAGGGTCACGTGGCCGGCCAGGACCAGAGACTGCAAGCGGCTGCGCGACAGACCGGTGTCGGCCAGCACGGGCCGGCCGGCCAACCAGGCGTCGAGACGCCCGGCGGATGGGTCGACGACGACGAATTCGTGGCGCTCCGCATGTGTCGTCATGGTCAATGGAACTGTTCCCGGTGCGGCAGGATGCGTTCTCGGGCGCCACAATCGGCGCAGCGGGCGCCGTTGGGCAAGGCAATCATCAGGCCGTCGCACACGGGGCAATCCGTCGGGGCTGCGCGGGTGTCGTCGGCTGCCGTCGCCAGACTATCCCGCCGGGTGAGCAGCAGCCATCCCATCAGGAACAGCCCGGTGACGATGGCGGAATCGGCCAGGTTGAACACCGGCCAGGGTCCGATGTCGATGAAATCGGTGACGTGACCGAGGATGATGCGGTCGAGCAGGTTGCCGGCGGCGCCACCGAGCATCAGCGAGATGCTGGCGCGCATGAGCAGTCCGGGTCGGTCCTGGCTGCCGTAGATGAACCCCAACACGATGATGCCAATGACGGATACAAACAGGAGCACCAGGTTTTGATCCTGGAACAGGCCGAAAGCGCTGCCGGTGTTGTGGACGTGGGTGAACCGGAAGAAACCGGCAAAGGGCCAGGATTGGTGCCAGGCCAGGGTTTCCCGGACGACGAACTTGGTCAGTTGGTCGAGGGCCAGTACCAGGGCCGCCAGTTGCAGCAGGTTCCAGTCGCGGTAGACCGGCCGGCGTCGGCGGGCGGCTTTCAACATCGCGGGAGGATTAAAGCGGGAGGGTTAGAGCAGATGATCGCGGAAGAATTGCACCACGCAGGCCGCCATCTGGCCTTCCTGGCCGACCCAGAAGTGGTCGGCGCCCGGGATGACGTGGTAATCCGTCGGCGGGTCGAACCTGGCCAGCTGTTCGTCAACGCCTTCCGAGTTCACCAGGCGGTCGCGGCCACCCGTGATAATCATGCGGGGGGTTTTGTCGGTTTGCAGCGGGCTGTCGGTGATGGCCTCCAGGGACGGAGCGACGAGGGCGATGGCCCGGGGTTTCTTGTACAGTTGCTTGTGGATGCAGATGACCCGGGTGCTGAAGGAATACCCACCCAACCCGATCCGGTCGTCCATCACGTCGGGCAGCGCGCCCAGGAAGTCCATGGCCATCAGGGCTTCTTCGTATTCTTTTTCGCCCTCGGTGTGGACGCCTTCGCTGTTGCCCACGCCGCGGAAGTTAAAGCGCAGCGAGGCAATGCCGGCGTCGGCAAGGCCGAAGGTAACGGCGACCACGACGTTGTTGTCCATGCTGCCGCCGTGGAGCGGATGGGGGTGACACATGACCACGCCCGGGAAAGGGCCTTCGCCATCCGGAAGGGCCATGATGCCCTCGAATTTCATTCCCTTGGCATTGAAGCTAACCGCACTCTGTCGCATAGTTGTTGCCTCCCGTGGGCGCGATACTGCCAATCCTGTAGGTGACACTATAGCAGGTTTCGCCGGACGGCGACCCGACCGCGTTGCGGCCCGTCCGGGAGACGAAGTATCTGCAAATCGGTAGAGCCCACCAGTGGTTAGTGCTAGAATGATGCCATTCTCTGCCCGCCGGCGGCTGATACCAAACTCGGAGGCACCATGGCTTTGATTGACCTGCGTAGCGATACCGTTACCCACCCCACCGACGAGATGCGTCGGGCGATGGGCGCCGCCGAAGTCGGCGACGACGTATTCGGGGAGGACCCGACCATCAACGCCCTGCAGGAACGGGCCGCCGAGCTGATGGGCCAGGAAGCCGGCCTGTTGACCGCCAGCGGCACCATGAGCAATCTGATTGCAGCGTTGGCCTGGTGCAGCCGCGGCGACGAGATGATTATGGGGCAGGAAGCCCACATGTTCTGGAACGAGTCGGCGGGACCCACCGCCCTGGCCGGCGCACAAATCCGCCTGGTGCCCAACGATGCCAACGGACGCATCTCCGCGGAATCCGTGGCCGGCGCCATCCGCGACAGCTCCAACATCCACGTGCCGGCCACCACGCTGGTATGCTTGGAAAACACCCACAACCGGTGCAGCGGCGGCATCATGACGCCCCAGGATACCCGGGAGGTGGTGGAGGTTGCCCACGCTGGCGGTGCTGCCGTGCACCTGGACGGGGCGCGCATTTTCAACGCGGCGGTGGCCCTTGAAGTGCCGGCCGCCGAGCTGACGCGGGACGTGGATGACGTGAGTTTCTGTCTGTCCAAGGCGCTGTCCTGCCCGGTGGGTTCGGTGCTGTGCGGTTCCGAGGAATTCATCGGGCGAGCGCGCAAGTGGCGCAAGATGGTCGGCGGCGGCATGCGGCAGGCCGGCATCCTGGCGGCGGCGGGCCTGGTGGCGCTGGATAGCATGGTGGAACGCCTGGCCGACGACCACGCCAACGCCCGGCGGCTGGCCGCGGGCCTGGCCAACATTGCCGGGCTGACCGTAGATCAGGACGCCATCCAGACCAACATCGTGATCTTTGAGGTTGACCGGGACCAGGTGGGCGATGCCCGGGACGTTATCGCCGCCCTGCGCGAGGATGGCGTGCTGGTGAGCCACAGCCGGGACCAGGCATTGCGAATGGTCACCCACCGCCATGTCACGTCGGCGGACGTGGACGAGGCGCTCACCAGGGTGAATGGCACCGTCCGACGGCTGGCCGCATCGGCGTAACCGGGTGGACTCCGCCCGATTGGGCGATGGGGGTTGACCATGGCTGACTTCAGCATCGACCGTAGTACGACCGCGTTGCTGATTGCGGATTTCTACGCCGAGGCGATGGGCAACCTGCCCCACGCCCTGGAGCGCGGGGTGGTGCAAAAAACGGCAGGGTTGCAGACCGCCGCCCGGGACGCCGGACTGATGGTGTGCTACTGCGCCACTGTCTTTCGACCCGGGTACCCGGAAATCAGCGAGCGCAACAAGACCTTCAGCGCCCGCAAGGCATCGGGGGCGCCGGCGGTCTTGGACCCGGTGTCGTTGATTCACCCGGACGTGCGTCCCCGGGACGGGGAGGTAGTGGTGGGCAAGCACCGGGTCAACGCACTGTTCAGCACCGGTCTGGACGTAGCCCTCACCGGCAACAACATCGACACCATCATCCTGTTGGGCTACGCCACTAGCGGCGTCGTGTTGTCCACGACCCGCTACGCCTCCGACCGGGATTATCGACTATACATCGTGGCCGACTGTTGCGCCGACAGTGAACCGGACGTGCACGATTTCCTGATCGAGAGAATTTTGAGCCGCCAGGCCGATATCGTGACGGCTGAAGAAGCCATCGCGGCGATCGGGGCCCGCTAACGCTCACCAACCAGGAAGCAACGGGTGATGCTGAAACGGCGTGCGCTAATTTGACATGATGCGGCGTTCAGAATCGTCCGGAGCTGAGTTGAAGGTCGAAGTTGGCAGTGAACCCCTCTATCCCGGCGACGCGGTAGAAGCCGAGGTTACGGTAACGCCCAATCGCCCGCTGCTGGTGTCTGAAGGTGTGGTGCGGTTGTCGCAGACCGAGCTATTGCGGGTGGATTCGGCCCGAGATGCCATGTCCCAAACCGCGATTGCCAGATTCCGGTCAGTCCGCCACCCCCTCGTGCCGGACAGCATCCACCATGTCTTCGCTGAGAACGCGACACTGGAACCCGGGATTGCATACCGTTACCCGGTGCGGTTGCGGGTGCCGCTGTCCGCTCCACCCACCGTTAAGGGCAAACACGCCCGCATCACGTGGGAACTGGCGGCGTCGGTGGAAACGCGGGCCGACTGGGTGCCCGGGGGCGATGGACTATTGGGTTCCCTGGCGCAGGTCCGCGCCGGCCACGACTCCCAGGAGCTGGTGGTGTTCGCCAGTCGTAACGCCGCAGCGCTGGGTGGGGAATCGTTGCCGGATCATCCCAACACCGCGCGTGAGCATCGGCGCGTTCGGTTGCAGCTGGACCTGGAAACTGGGCTGGTGTCCAACGGAGGGCAGATTGAAGGCAATTTGACCGTCCAGCCAAACCGGTCGTTTGGCGCACGAGAGATTCGCGTAGAGCTGTCGCGGTGGGAGCGCAGCGGCAACAAACAGGCGCGTGTCATCGAGGACAGACAGGTCCTGCAACGCCCCGGTGTCCTGGTGGGCGGCGAAACGACCGAGTGGGCGTTCAGGTTGACCGTGCCCGACCGGCTGATGCCTTCGACGCTCGCGCGACATACATTCGTCGGGTGGCAGGTGCGAGGTGTGGTGGCCCGCCGGCTGCTGCCGAACCTGAATGTCGCCCAGTTGATCCAAGTGTACACGTCGCCGTAGCCGGCGCGGGCGCTACTCCGACGGGGCGCCCCACCAGCGCCGCAGCCGCTCCGCGATGGCCGCCTCCGACCCTTGGTCGGAAGGCTCGTAATAGCGGCGACCGGAGAGGTTTTCGGGCAGGTATCCCTGGGGTTCGAAATGACCCTCGTAGTCGTGGCTGTACTTGTAGGCGGCGCCGTACCCCAAACCCCGCATCAGGCCAGTGACGGCGTTACGGAGGTGGAGGGGAACCCGCTCGTGGGGCGTGTTGCGAACGTCGTCCAGGGCGTGTTCCAGGGCCAGGTAGGCCGCGTTGCTCTTGGGTGAGGTGGCCAGGTAGACCGTGGCTTCAGCCAGGGGGATGCGGCCCTCCGGAAGTCCGATGAAGTGTACGGCCTGCTGCGCGGCCACCGCCACCGGCAACGCGCCCGGATTGGCCAGCCCGATGTCCTCGGCGGCCAGGATCACGAGGCGACGGGCGATGAACAGGGGGTCTTCGCCGGCCTCCAGCATCCGGGCCAGCCAGTACAATGCGCCGTCTGGCGATGAGCCCCGCACCGACTTGATGAACGCCGAAATCGTGTCGTAGTGGCTGTCACCCGCCCGGTCGTACTGGGGAGTGCGACGTTGCAGGGCGTCGGATATGGTGTCCATGTTGATGATGCGGCGTCCGTCCGGATCCGGTTCCGTGGCCAGTGTCGCCATTTCCAAAGCGTTTAAAGCGACGCGGGCGTCGCCGTTGGCGATGTTGACCAGGTGGGCCAGCGCGTCCTGCTCCAGAACCGGTGAGAATTCGCCAACTCCGCGCCGTTCGTCGGCCAGCGCGCGCCTGACGATGCTGGCGACCTGCTGGGCCTCCAGCGCGTGCAGCGTGAACACCCGGCATCTGGACAACAGGGGGGCGATTACCTCGAAGGACGGGTTTTCCGTGGTGGCGCCGATGAACGTTACAGTGCCGTCCTCGACATGGGGCAGGATGACGTCCTGCTGGGCCTTGTTGAAGCGATGGATTTCGTCGACGAACAGGATGGTGGGTTGCTGGTAGAGTTCCTGCCGCTCCCGGGCGTCGGCGACGGATCGGCGCAGGTCGGCGACGCCCGATGATACGGTGCTGACGGGCTCGAAGTGGGCGCGGGTTACAGTGGCGATCAGCCTCGCCAGCGTGGTCTTGCCAGAGCCGGGCGGCCCCCAGAGCAGAATGGACGGCACCCGATCGGCGGCGATGGCGCGGCGCAAAACTTTGTCGTCGCCCAGGATGTGCTCCTGGCCGACGAACTCCTCGAATGAGGCCGGGCGCATCCGCTCGGCCAGGGGCGCGATGTCCCGGGCGTGCTGCTGCCGGTTATGCTCGAAGAGCGAGCCGGATGGTTGCCGGGCAGTCATGGCGGCGTGTTCGACTCGCTCTGGCGTCGCGGGTCGGGTGGGGTCAGGATGCGCCGTTGCGGAAGTGGGGCATCACCTCGTCGGCGAAAAGTTGCATCGAACGGGCCACCTCTTCGTTGGTCAGGATGCCGCCAATATTGAACCAGCACATGAACTCCTGGACGTTGTAAAGTTCGTGGAAGGATTCCAGGCGTTCGATGACCTGCTGCGGGGTTCCGATGGCGCCCAGCTCGCCGTAAATGTCTTCGTAGGTTAGCTGGCTGGCGCGGGAGGAACCCCGGGAGTTGTTCTGCATACTTCGCAGCGTGCCCAGGTAGTTGTTGACGGTCGGCGCAAAGTCGGCCTTCGCGGTCTCCGCGGTTTCGCCGACGTACACCGGCACGTTTACGACGACCTTACGGTTCGACGGGTCGTGGCCGTGCTCGGCGAGGGTTTCGCGGTAGACGGCCAATCCGTTGCCCACGCCCTCCACGGTGACGATCATGGGGGTTACTAGGATATTGTGGCCCAGGCTACCAACCAGCGGGAAGGTGTCGGCGCCGTTGGAGGCGATGTAGACCGGCGGGTAGGGCTGCTGGATGGGCTTGGGTTCGATGCGAACACCCTCGGCCTGGTAGAACTGACCCTGGTAGTCCAGCTGATCCTCGGTCCAGGCGCGCAGGGCCAGGTCCAGCCCCTCCACGAAGCGGTCGTTGCGTTCCGCCAGCGGGATGCCGTAGCCTCGATAGTGGTTGGGGTTGGAGCCGCGTCCGATGCCAAAAACTGCCCGACCGCCGGAGAGCACGTCCAGCGTCGCCACTTCCTCCGCAATCCGTAGGGGGTGATGCAGCGGCAACAGGTTCACCGCTGTGCCCAGCATGATGTTGCTGGTGGTTTGGGATAGCGCCGATGCCATCAGGAGGGGCGCCGGCATCACGGAGAAGCGGCGGGCGAAGTGCAGTTCGGCCAGCCACGCCATGTCGTAGCCCAGTTCGTCGGCCAGTTGAACCTGGGACATCACGTCAGAATACCGGGCGGCGGGAGTCTGGTCTTCTCCGCAGGGGATCTGGTAAAAAACTCCGAACTCCATGGTGATGCTCTCCCTTGGGGAATCGTGCCGTGCTGCCAAAGAGGCCAGACGGCAACCGGTACTCAATGTGGATTACAGGCTGGATTACAGCGGTATGTTGCCGTGCTTTTTGGCGGGCATGGTGTCACGTTTGCTCTGGAGCATGTCGAGGGCTCGGATGACGGTGGGACGCGTGACCGCCGGGTCAATCACGTCGTCCAAATAGCCGCGATTGGCCGCCACGTAGGGATTGGTGAATCTATCCTGGTAATCGGCGATGAGTTCGGCGCGCCGATCCTCGGGGTGGTCGGCGCCAGCGATCTCTTCACGATAAATGATGTTGACGGCGCCGTCGGGGCCCATCACGGCGATTTCAGCGGACGGCCAGGCCAGGTTAACGTCGGAACGCAGGTGCTTGCTGCTCATCACGATATAAGCGCCGCCGTAGGCTTTGCGGGTAATGATGGCAACCTTGGGCACAGTGGCCTCGGCGTAGGCGTAGATGAGTTTGGCGCCGTGGCGGATGATGCCCCCGTATTCCTGCTCGGTGCCGGGCATGAAACCGGGTACGTCCACCAGCGTTACGAGCGGCACGTTGAAGCAGTCGCAGAAACGCACGAACCGGGACGCCTTGGCCGAGGCGTTGATGTCCAGAACGCCGGCGAGGAAGGCCGGCTGATTGCCCACCAGGCCCACGGTGCGACCGCCCATCCGTCCGAAGCCCACCACGACGTTGGGGGCGTAGGCAGGCTGGACCTCCATGAATTCCTCGTCGTCGATCAGGCGGTAGATAATCTCGCGCACGTCGTAGGGACGGTTCGGTTCGGGTGGCACGATGGCGCGCAGTTCCTCGTCGGCGCGGGCGGAAGGGTCCGTAGTGCGGTAGGCCGGCGGGTCGTCCAGGTTGTTCAGGGGCAGGAAGCTGACGAGGCGACGCACTTCCGCCAGGCAGTCTTCGTCGGAATCATAGACGAAATGGGCGACCCCGCTGCGTGAACCGTGGGCGTCGGCGCCGCCCAGTTGTTCGTGGGTCACTTCTTCGCCGGTGACGGCCCGTACCACGTCCGGGCCGGTGATGTACATCTGGCCGGTGCCGCGTACCATGAAGACAAAATCGGTAATGGCTGGCGAATACACCGCGCCGCCGGCGGATGGCCCCATGATTACCGAGATTTGGGGAACGACGCCGGAGTACATGGTGTTGCGAAGGAAAATGTCACCGTAGGCGGCCAGGCTCAGCGCGCCTTCCTGGATTCGGGCGCCGCCGGAGTCACAGATACCGACCATGGGGCAGCCGGTTTTGGCGGCCAAGTCCATGACCTTGCAGATTTTCTGGCCCACCACTTCGGACAGTGAGCCGCCGAACACGGTGAAATCCTGGGAGTAGGCGAAGACCTGGCGTCCGTCGATGTTGCCGTAACCGGTGACCACGGCGTCGCCCAGCACGGTACGGTCAGCCAGACCGAAATCGGTGGTGCGGTGCGTCACGAAACGGTCGATTTCCTGGAAGGCGCCCTCATCCATCAGGACTGCCAGACGTTCACGAGCGGTCAGTTTACCCCGCTGGTGTTGCTGGTCGATGCGCCGCTGGCCGCCCCCCAGGCGGGCTTCCTCACCGAGGCGAAGCAGGTCACCCAATTTTTCGTCGGGCAGTTGATCGTTGGTTGTGGACAAGGCAGCCTCCACAGGCAATGCTATCAAACGGCCAGCGTGGGGGCAACTTGGCCGGGTCGCTCATGCGTACCCGCTTTGTCATTGCGAGCGTAGCGTGGCAATCTCGTCGTCGTAGCAACGGCGGTTCGTCGACGTGTGTTCAACCTGATCGAGATTGCCACGTCCCTCGGCGAGCTCGGGATGAGCGGGTGCTCCTCGCAATGACAGAGCAGGCGGCAATTACGTCGCCACGAGGGTGCGGTATATTTGCCGAGATTGCCACGTCGCTGGCGCTCCTCGCAATGACGGAGGAAGGCGCTGGCCTTCGGCGCAATGATGGAGGAGGGCGCTGGCCTTCGGCGCAATGACAGAGGAGGGCGCTGGCCTTTGGCCGTATCATTACATCGCCCTCAGTCGTTCCTGCCTCCCTGGCATTGGGCGGCGTTTTTGCGGTAGCGGAGGGCTCGCGCCGATATAATGGCACTTTGAAACTCCGACAATCGCTTCAGGCTGGTTCCTCGTACCGATGACCGATTTCGACCTGCACAACGAACCTGCGTCTCCAGTGTCCACGGTGATTGGGGGCGAAACCTGGCGCTGGGGCCGGCGCACCTACGTCATGGGCATCATCAATCTGACGCCCGATTCCTTCTCCGGAGACGGGTTGGCGGGCGACGTGGACGCGGCGGTCGCCCTGGCCCGCCGGATGGAGGCGGACGGCGTTGACATAATTGACGTGGGCGCGGAGTCGACGCGACCGGGCGGCGCGCCGGTTCCGGCAGACGAGGAGCTGCGACGGTTGATGCCGGCCCTCGAAGCGATTTGCGCGGAAGTCGCCGTCCCCGTCAGCGTGGACACCTACAAGGCCGTGGTGGCGGCGCGGGCAATCGAGGCCGGAGCAGCCGTCATCAACGACGTTTGGGGTTGCCTGGCCGATCCCGACATGGCCCGCGTGGCAGCCGACGCAGGAGTGCCCATCATCCTGATGCACAACCAGGCGCGCGCCAGATACACAGACCTGGTTCCCGAAGTCATGGATGGCTTACGGTGCAGGGCCGCGACGGCAGCCGACGCCGGCGTGCCTGAGACGAACATTATTCTTGACCCCGGTATCGGTTTCGGCAAGACTGCCGACCACAACCTGGAATTGCTGCGTCGATTGCCGGAGATCAAGGCGTTGGGTTTCCCGCTGCTGCTGGGCGTGTCGCGCAAGTCGACCATAGGGAGAGTGCTGAACCTTCCGGAGGACCAGCGCCTGGAGGGCACGGCGGCGGCGGTCGCAATGTCCATCGCCGGCGGCGCGGACATCGTGCGGGTGCACGACGTTCGGGAGATGTTGCGGGTGGCGCGTATGACCGACGCCATCGTACGGAACTGGAGGCCGGAAGGATGGCCGAACCGGTAATCGCTTACCTGGGCCTGGGCAGCAATCTGGGCGACCGGCAGGCGGCGTTGACGCAGGCCCTGGCGATCCTGGACGCAGAGCCGGGGCTCCAGCTGACGGCGTGCTCGTCGATATACGAAACGGAGCCGTGGGGCGTGACTGACCAGCCGGCTTTTCTGAACCTGGCGGCGGAGTTCTCAACCTCACTGGAGCCGGAGTATCTGCTGGCGGCGTGTCAGCGTGTGGAGTCGCAGGTTGGCCGTACTGAGACATACCGCTGGGGGCCACGGGTGATCGACGTGGATATCCTGCTGTACGGCAATCGGGTAGTGTCGCTGGACGTGCCCGACCTTCAGATTCCGCATCTCCGGATGCGGGAGCGGGCATTCGTGCTGGCGCCATTGGCGGAGGTGGCGGGCGGCGTCGGGGTTCCGCCGGATTCGGTGACCGTGGGCGACTTGTTGCACAGCGTTGACGGGGTGGGCGGCGTACGCCTTTTTAGCGCGCCACCGGGTCCCTTGCCAGCCACCGGCGGACTCTCTCCGTGACAAGAGGCGCCGGCGCTGTCGTAGGAAGGAGACCCACGGGCGGAGTGTCTTCCCGATGCCGTGGAGCAACCGGCCTCGGTAAGAGGGGGATAGCTTCCAGCGGGTGATCTCGCATGAAATAGCGCACAACTATTGGTCGGGCAACCACCAATGGATCAATGAGGAGTTAGCTGAGTGGATAGCCCATCGCCTCCGTTGATCGCCGCGTTGTCCCCGTTTGATACAACCGGGGCGCAGACTGACGGCGGTCATTGCCGGTTGACAGTTTGGCCTGCTTTGCCGGACAATGACGTTTGGTAACACCTGCGCCCGGCGGATATGAGCCGAGGGATTCCGTAGGAAGTTTTGCCGGATTTCGTACAACATTCGCCATCGCCGGAGGATTCCAGCAATGCCAGACAAGCAGCTAATATTCGACGACACCGCCCGACGCAGCCTGATGAAAGGCGTCGACCAATTAGGCCGGGTGGTTGCCCTCACATTGGGCCCCAGCGGGCGCAACGTAATCCTGGGCCGAGTGTGGACTCTGCCCGTAATTTGCAGCGACGGCGTAACCATCGCTAAAGAAATCGAACTGCCCGATCCCTACGAGAATATGGGAGCGCAGGTGGTCAAGGAAGCCGCTTCCAAGACCAACGACGTGGTCGGCGACGGCACGACAACGTCTGTTGTGTTGGCGCGGTCCATGATTCGCAACGGGTTCCAGAACGTTGCGGCTGGCGCCAATCCACTGGCCCTGAAGTCGGGCATTGATCGGGCGGTAGCCACGGTCAAGCAGGAAATCGGCTCGCGGGCCGTGGCGGTAGAGAGCCGCGAACAAGTCGCCAGGGTGGCAGCGCTGTCGGCCCACGAAGAGGCCATCGCTCAGCTGATTGCCGATGCCATGGACAAAGTCGGCCGGGAAGGCATCATTACGGTGGAGGAGAGCCGCAGTTTGACTGACGAGCTGGACGTGGTGGAGGGAATGCGCCTGGACCGTGGTTACCTCTCGCCCCACTTCATCACCGACACCGACCGGATGGAAGTAGCAATGGACGAGCCGCTGTTCCTGCTAACCGACCAGAAGCTGTCTTCGGCGGCGGACGTCGTACCCACGCTGGAAGCCGTTGCCGAAAGCGGACGTCGGCCTCTGATCATCATCGCCGAGGACGTGGAGGGAGAGGCGCTGGCTACGCTGGTGGTCAACAAGCTGCGCGGCACCGTCAGCAGCCTGGCCGTCAAGGCTCCCGGATTCGGCGAACGCCGCAAGGCCCTGCTGGAAGACCTGGCCATCATGACCGGCGGCACGGTAATCACCAACGACACCGGGATGCGGCTGGACGCCGTTGCGGTGGAAAACCTGGGTTCAGCGCGCCGGGTGATCGCCACCAAGGACGACACCACCATCGTCGAGGGCCGCGGCCACGAGGACGACATTGCCGGGCGCGTCGCGGAGCTGCGGGTCCAGATCGAGGACACCACGTCTGACTACGATCGGGAGAAGCTGCAGGAGCGCCTGGCCAACCTGGCCGGCGGCGTGGCGGTAATCCGCATCGGCGCCGCCACCGAACCGGAGTTGAACGAGCGCAAGAGCCGCGCCGAAGACGCCCTGGCGTCCACGCGGGCCGCGGTGGAAGAGGGCATCATCCCCGGCGGCGGCGTCACTTTGCTTCGCGCCCAGGCCGCCTTGGACAACGCAATCAACGCTGCGTCGGGAGACGTAGCCGTCGGTATGCGCCTGGTTAGGGAAGCCCTGGAAGCGCCCCTCAACACCATCGCCGAAAACGCCGGGTACAAGGGCGCGGTGATCGTGGAACACGTTCTCAATGGCGAGGGCGACTACGGGTTCGACGCCGACCGGGGCGAGTACACCAACATGGTGGAACGCGGTATCATCGACCCGGCCAAAGTTGCCCGTTCTGCCTTGGAAAATGCCGGTTCGGTCGCGGGAATGCTGCTGACGACCCAGGCGATTATTACCGAGATTCCCAGGTACGAGCCGCTGCCGGCCGATATCCAGGACTTCATGCACGATTAGTCGGCGTATCACGATCGTTCGGCCCGCCGCTATCGCCTCACCGGGCAGCGGCGGGCCAATGTTTTGGTAATCGATCCATGACTTCCGAATCGGCCCACATTGCCGGTGTCCTGAGTCGGCAGGCCATCGCCAGCCTGATTGCGTCCGACCCGCCGCTGCTGTCCGACTACGTGAACCTGGAGCAGCAGTTGCAGCCCAATGGCTTTGATCTGACGGTTCGGTCGGTGGCCAGCTATGTATCGTGTGGCCCGGCGGGAAGTATTGGCATCGCCGACGCCGACCGACGCCTTTCCGATACCTGCCAATTGACGCCGGATGTGGATGGGTGGGTTCAGTTGCCGACGGGGCCTTACCTGTTGACCTTCAACGAGGCGGTAAACCTGCCCAGGTGGCTCATGGCGCTGTGCCGGTCCCGCTCCAGCCTGCTGCGAACCGGCGTGGCCATCCACACGGCGGTGTGGGACGCGGGATACTCGGGGCGCTCCCAGGCCTTGCTCAACGTTTATCACGCCGCCGGCTTTTGGTTGCAACGCGACGCCAGGGTCGCCCAGATGGTTTTTCTGACCCTTGCTGCCCCGGATAGCGCGGGATACTCCGGCAGGTACCAGGGCGAGAATCTCTAGTGGCGCCGGACGGCAAACATCACCCTACCGATCTGCGTAAGCTGGTCGAGCGCCTGGCTCGTGAAGTTGGGTTTGACCTGGTGGCGGTAACCGACGCCGAAGATTTCGCCGCCGACCGGGAGATTGGCCTGCAACGGATTGACGATGGTTTGATGGATGGGCTGCCCTGGTTTACCGGGGCACGGGTACAGCGCGGTGCGGAGCCGGCAAAACTCGTGCCCGGGGCGCGTTCGATAATCTGCCTGGGGTTGAATTACTACACCCCGGACGAGGCGCCGGCGACTCAAAATGCGGGGAGCGTTGCCCGTTACGCGCGAGGACGGGATTACCACCGGGTGATGAAACGGCGGATGCGTCGGTTGGCACTGTCGCTAAAGGACGCACTGGGCCAGGACGTTGCCGCGCGCTGGTACGTGGATGACGGACCAATGCTGGACCGGGCAGCGGCGTCGCGCGCCGGGTTGGGCTGGTTCGGCAAGAATGGCAACATCCTCACGCCGGCCCTCGGGTCGTGGGTGCTGCTGGGGCAGATAGTCACCGACCTGCCGCTGACGCCCGATCCGCCGCTGGCCAAAACCTGCGGCAACTGCACACGGTGCATACCGTCCTGCCCGACGGGAGCCATCGTCGCGCCCTACGTGGTGGACAACCGACGTTGCATCAGTTATCTGACCATCGAACACCGGGGAGTGATTCCCTGGGAGTTTCGACCGTCCATGGGCAACTTGGTCTTCGGGTGCGACATCTGCCAGGAGGTTTGTCCGGTCAACCGCAAGGCTAAGGCGACCGATGATCCCAACTTCGGGCGACGTGACCTGACGAACATTGACCTCATCGAGTTGCTGGGCATGTCGGAGGAGACCTTCCGGCAACGGTTCGCCGGAACGCCCATCATGCGGGCCAAGTGGGTTGGCATGCGGCGCAACGCCTGTGTCGCGCTCGGCAACACCGGGGATGCCGGAGCGGCGCCGGCGCTGGCCCGGGCACTCGGTGATCCCGCGCCGCTGGTGCGTCAGCACGCTGCCTGGGCGCTGGGTGAGATTGGCGGTGGGTCGGCGCGTCACGCCCTGGAGTCGGCGCTCGGCGACGAGCCCGACGTCGACGTGCGCGTGGAGATTGAGGCGGCCCTGGCCGGCGCGACTACTGGGATCGGGCAGAGCCAGTCCGGCTAGTTATCGTCCTGCGGGGGCGGCTGCGGCGGGCGGCGTACGCGGGGGCGACTGGCGCCACGGGACGGGTTGGTTCGTCGAGGTCGCAGGTTGGCCGCCGTCCGGTTGGCAGCGGACTCATTCGCCTCATCCAGGGCCTCTGGTTGGGGCAGTTCGGCCACGGCGGGCATTGTGGCCGCATCATCTTCCGAGTCATGCGGTCGCCCGGGACGGGGATTGCTGCGCCCGGGCACGCGTCGGCGGCGTTCTCGCTGAGCGTTCACGCGTTCGATCTCGGCAGCGAGGAGAGAGTCGATCTCCGCCAGGGCCTTTTCGCGCCCGTCCCGCAGTTTCAGCATTTCGCATTCCAGCAGGAAGAAATCGCTTTTCGACAGCAGGTGGAGGTTGCCGTGAAACGCCAGGTGCCAGTCTTCCGGCGGCCACTTGCGGATGTATTCCAGCCGGAACGCCAGGTCGCCGGCGTTGATGTATTGCGCGCTCTCCAGGACAACGTCGGGGGTGATGCCGATCCGGTATGGCCAGGTCGTTTTGCCTTCCTTGACCCAGGGGCTGGAACCCACCTCTTCGTATGGCTTGGTGACGGTCGCGGTGGCGGTGAACGCTCGGATACCGGTTACGTAGTAGATGACGCGGTCGCCGGGCTCGACGCGTTGCACTTTGCGCCGGTATTCGGCCTTCAACCCTTGTGCGGTAAAACCCAGATTGCGCGTGATCTCAAAATTCTGCTGGTTGCAGTTAATCATCCAGAAGTTGTGTGGCATAACGTAACTCCCGCAGCTGTTTTGGCCTTTGCCGGCGGGTGGTGCATTCTAGCACAGGGCGGCTACCGGGCCGGCTTTTCCGATTGTCGGGAGGCGGCGAATGTTGTACCATCTTGGCGCCGAATTGCAGTCTGATTTGTTTGAAACACCGGGAGTTTAACCATGGCCAGCACCGCACCGCGTGATCGCGAAATCGCCATCGTCGGCGTTGCCGAATCTGACGAGATGGGTCGTGTGCCCGACAAATCGTCGTTGCAGCACCACGCCGAAGCGGCCCACAACGCCCTGGCCGACGCCGGCCTGAAGATGTCTGACATCAACGGCCTGATGACGGCTGGTTTCAGTACGCTGGCCACGGCGGAATATTTCGGCGTGCAGCCGTCGTTCACGGACAATACCTCGGTGGGCGGGTCATCTTTCGTCATCCACGTGGCCCACGCGGCGGCGGCGATACGCGCCGGCTACTGCGACACGGTGCTGATTACCCACGGGCAGGCGGGACGCTCCCAGCGCGTCGGGGTTCCGCCCGACCGCAACCTGCCGGTGGCCCAGTACGAAACACCCTATGGGATGATTGGACAGCCCATCAACTACGCCATGGCCTGTACGCGCTACATGCACGAGTACGGCGAAGACCGCACCCGGCAGGCGCTGGCGGAGATCGCCGTTTCAACGCGCAAGTGGGCCAACCTGAATCCGGTGGCCATGATGCACGACACCCCCATGTCGTTTGATGACTACCACAACTCTCGGTGGGTGGCCTGGCCCTTCCACCTCTTCGACTGCTGCCTGGTTACCGATTCCGGGGCCGCGATCATTGTTACCACCGCGGAGAAGGCACGCAACTGCCAGAAGGAGCCGGTATGGGTGCTGGGCGCCGCTGAAGGTCACGACCACAACCTCATCAGCTTCATGCCCAACCATACGTCCACCTGGTCTCGAGAGACCGGTCCGTTGTCCCTGGAGCGGGCCGGTTTGACCCACGACGACGTGGACCTAACGATGATTTACGACTCGTTCACCTACACCACGCTGGTAACCATCGAGGGGTTGGGGTTCTGCGGGCCCGGCGAGGGGCCGGATTTCGTGGCCAACCAGCGCACTGCTCCCGGCGGGGAATTCGCGCTGAATACCAACGGCGGCGGTTTGTCCTATAGCCATCCGGGGATGTACGGCAGCTTCCTGCTGGTGGAGGCCGTGCGGCAACTGAGGGGCGAGTGCGGAGAGCGGCAAGTTCATCGGAAGGGTTCCGCGGATGAGGCGGCGGCCACCAGCATCGTGAACGGCACGGGCGGCTCGCTGTCCTCCACCGGCACGGTGGTACTGGCAACCGGTTAGACGGCGACCCGGTCGAAACCCGTATGGACGTCGTAATCATCGGTCTGCCGCAATCGGGGAAGACCACACTTTTCAACGCGCTGACGTTGGGCAAATCCGACGCCAGCGGATCGGCGGGTTCCGCCACCGAGATGCACCTGGGCGTGGTCAAGGTGCCCGATACCCGGCTGCACTTCCTGGCAGACATCTATCACCCCCGGCGCATCGTGGCGGCTGAAATACGCTATTCCGACCTGCCCGGCCCGGAGTCCATGGCCAAGTCACAGGGAATCAGTGGTCGCTACCGCAACGTCCTGCAATCTGCCACGGCTTTTTTGGTAGTGATACGGGCGTTCCACAACGATGCGGTTGTCCACCCCAATGGTGACGTTGACCCCGCGCGCGACCTGGATATGATGCTGGGCGAATTGAGCTTTGCTGACCTTGAGGTTCTGGAGCGGGCATCGGTGCGGCTGGAAGATCAGCTGAAGAAGACCAAGCCGGCGGACCGTCCTACGGTAGCGCGCCACAAAGAAGCGGTGGAGAAAGCGCGCCGCGCCCTGGACGCAGGTACGCCCGTGCGGTTGCAGCAATTGACCGACTCGGAGCGTTCCTTCCTCGCCAGCTACCAGTTATTGACCCAAAAGGCCGTCATTGCGGTATTCAACACCGACGAGGACGCCGACGATCTGCGGTTGGCCGACCTGGACTTGGACGAGCACCTGATTGGAGGTGTGGGCGAGGTTAGCATCAGCGCCCGCATCGAAGCGGAATTGGGCATGATGGATCGGGATGAAGCCGCCGAGTTCCGCCAGGATCTCGGGCTAGGGGAATCAGCGACCTCCCAGGTGGTGCGCGCCAGTTACGATACGCTGGGCCTGGTGTCCTTCCTGACGGTTGGAGAGGATGAAGTTCGGGCGTGGAGCGTGCCCAGCGGGATGCCGGCGGTTGTCGCGGCCGGCGTGATACACACCGATTTCACCCGAGGCTTCATCCGAGCCGAAGTAATCGCCTACGACGATTTCTACCTTTGCGGCACCATGGCCCAGGGGCGCAAGGAAGGCCTGCTGCGCTCCGAGGGCAAGACGTATCCGGTGAAAGACGGCGACATCATCAACTTTTTGATTAACACATAGTGGCGGCCTGAGACGTTGGGTTTACCCGCACCACTCTTTGGACCGCCAACCACCTGACAGCGGCAATGAGTTTCCTGGAACACCGCGGTTACCGGGAGGTGGAAGACCACGCCTTTCCCCACACCAGCCTCACGCTGCACGTTTACGGATTGGAGTTGTAGTGGCAGGCCACGGCGGCAATCAGTGTGGCGGTGAGTCTGCCAGAGGTTTGGCGAAGCTGATTTCGTGGCCGTCCGGGTCGGTGATGTGGTAGTAGCGTTCCCGCCAGGGGGCATCGGCGGGGTTGCCATCCGGAGAGAAGCCGGCATCGACCATGCGGCGGTGATGAGCGTCCACGTCGTCCACGTAGAGGATGCACCGGCCCCACCAGCGCACGTTGGCATCCTCGGCCAAGATCAGGTTCAGGTAGCCACCGCCGATAGTCAACGACGTGAAGCTGGCATCCGGCCCGCCGTACAGGATGGGGATGCCGGCGCCTCGGTGGTAGAAGTCGACGGAGCGCGCCATGTTCTGCACAGCCAGGGTGATGGCGCTGATAGACTGAACCGTCATCGGATTCCTTGAGCGGCGCCGGGTGGCCAGTGTAGTAGAATGAATCGAAAATGAAGGGCGCAACAATTCAAAGCGGCGACATTATGACACAACCGAATGGAAATCAACCCGACTGCCTGGGTCGGCTGGAAGGTATTCTGGCGGAGATGGGTTCGCTGATTGTCGCCTTTTCCGGCGGCGTGGACAGCACCCTGCTGGCGGTGGCCGCAGAGCGGGTTCTGGGCGATCGCGCGTTGGCCGTGACGGCAATCTCGCCGGCCCTGGCCGCCCGGGACCTGGCCGACGCCGAACGGGTGGCGGAACAGTTCGGCATCAACCATCGGGTGATCCGCACCGCCGAGCTGGACCGGGAGGGCTACGTCGCCAACACGCCCCAACGCTGCTACTTCTGCAAGACCGAGCTGTACGACCAACTGGCGATAGTTGCGGCGGATGAGGGCGTTACCTGGATCGCCAACGGCGCCAACACCGACGACCTGGGTGACTACCGACCGGGTATGACCGCTGCTGCTGAGCATAAGGTCCGGAGCCCGATGGTCGAAGCCGAGATGGATAAGGCACAGGTACGGGAGGCCGCGCGGTGGCTGGGCGTTCCACTTTGGGACAAGCCGGCGCAACCTTGCCTGTCGTCCCGAATCCCGTATGGCACGCCGGTCACCATTGAATCGCTGGGACGCATCGAGGCCGCCGAGGATGCGCTGCGGGAACTGGGACTGCGGGAGGTACGAGCCAGGCACCACGACCGGTTGTGTCGTGTCGAGGTGGGCGAGCACGAGATGGCGTTGGCCTTCGAGCAGCGCGATGAGATTGTGCGGCGGCTCAAGGAACTGGGGTACCTGTGGGTGTCGCTGGATTTGAGCGGCCTGCGCTCAGGTAGCCTCAACGACGTGCTCAAACCGGCGGCGGAGTCCGCCGGCCATTAGCGCCGGCATCACCTTCGCATGACGGCATGAGAGCGGCGTACATCCAGTCGGTGGGCGGCGCCAGCGGCGACATGCTGCTGGGGGCATTGCTGGACGCGGGCGTGACTGTCAAGACCATCGCTGGCGTAGTCGATTCGCTGAATATCGAGGGGGTGGTGCTGGAGGCCAAACCCGACGTTCGGTGCGAAGTACGGGGTACCCGCGCCGTGGTGGACGTATCGGGCGCGCGCCGATATTCACCCCAGCAAATGCTTGATACGGTGGCCGTCGCTGAGGGTTTGTCTGACGGGGTGCGCTCCGGCGCTACGGCGGTGCTGAATACCCTGTTTGATGCCGAGGCTCGCGTCCACGGGCACGACCGCGCCGCCGTCCACCTGGACGAGTTGGGCAGCGCCGACACGCTGGTGGACGTGGTGGGCGTGGTGGCCGGGCTAGAGTATTTGGGGGTCGAGCGGGTGTACGCCTCGCCGCTGGTGTTGGGAGAGGCCACTGGCCCCCGAAGGCCCGGCGGATACAGCAACCCGGCGCCGGCGACCCTCGAGATTATCGCAGCGTCGAAGGCGGTGGTGGCGCCGGAACGGCCCATCTACGCCGGCGTGGGCGAGCTGACCACGCCCACGGGGGCGGCCCTGATTGCAACGCTGGGCGAGTTTCGGCAGCCCGCCATGACCTTGGATCGCATCGGCGTGGGCATCGGCGGCAAGGACCCGGCGGCGTTTCCCAACGTGGTGCGAATGTGGCTGGGAGAGACGGCAGGTGTCGACCGGCAAACCGGTCCGGAGGACGACCGCCAACCGCCTCTGGCCCGTTGGCAGGACAACGTCGTCCTGCTGGAAACCAACCTCGATGACGCCACCGGCGAGCAGATCGGATTTGCCATGGAGCTGCTATTCGAGGCTGGCGCGCTGGATGTCTGGTACACGCCTATCCAGATGAAGAAGAACCGCCCTGGCGTACTGTTATCAGCGCTGGCGCCGGCATCCCTGGAATCGCAGATGGCGGAAATCTTCCTGCGTCACACCACCACCCTGGGCGTCCGCATCCGTCCGGTGGGCCGCTACGTGGCCGAGCGGGACGTGGTAACGGTGGAGACGGAGTATGGCCCAATCCACGTCAAGCGCAAGTGGCTGGGGGGAGAGCTGGTCAGCCAGTCGCCGGAGTACGACGACGTGGCCGCGGCGGCGCGGGAGTGGGGAGTGAGTTGGCAAACTGTATCCGAAGCGGCAGCGTCAACGCGCTTGGATGTCTAAGGACATCGTGAACGCCGCTATGTAACTCGAGAAAGGTTGTCCTGACTGTGAAAATCCTTTCAATTTAGATGCTGTAGTGTCAATATCGTCATACCAATCGCCAATTTCGGATTCAATGTGATCAAGCAGAAATCCCAAATATACGTTCCTCAAATAAGGCAACCGCTCATTTCCGCTCGTATTAGTATTGGAATCGGAGTTCAAGTCTAAATCCTCAATGGTACGATTCGCCCTCCACCAATTGCTTGCCGATAGGTTTGACGATGGCATCATCTGCCCTGGCACTATGTTGTCGCTATTGCCCGCTTGTCCCGTAGAAGCGCCAAGCCCAATGTAATACTCAAAAAACTCCTCCGCCGGGGTCTGGTCAGAAACTAAATTTGGATTAACATAGCTATACGATATATCCAAGTCTCCAGGTCCGCCCGGCCATGAATGGCCTTTCTGCTCGTCGCAACGCTGGCACGCATACACGAGATTGAGCCACATTATCCATTCGTCAGGGAATAGCGCACGTGGCCGGAAGTGTTCTATAACTGTTACCATGCTAGCGCAGTCTTGTTCGCAGTAGCCGCATATCCCCGAAAAATCGGTCCGCAACGCATTCCTGATTTCCTGACGAATGCCCTCACCGTCAAGCCCGTGCAAATAGGCACGACAGCAGGGTGCTGGCCGATGGTCACGGCAGTGCCTGACTTGTGCTCCATCCGGGCCATAGAGTTCGCCCCAGCTGTCATAACGACAACGGATAGCATCAAAAAAGTCGGGTTCCGGCGAACGCTCAACCCCGTGCATGGCTACCCATTGTCCTGATTCAATTCTTCCGCTTGCCGCCGGCGTTCCATCGCCTCCCTGAACCGTTGGGCGAATTCCTCACGCCGCCGGGCCATCGGCCCTCCGGCCAGCAAATCCCGGTCCACCAGGTTACGCAACTGCTGCATCCGCTCCTGCCGTTGCTCTTCCGCCTCAGCAGTAGCCTGCGGCCCCTCATCCCTCAGTTGTCGCAGTTCCCGTGCTGCCGCCGCAGTTGCGTCGTCCGTCGGGTCCTGCACCCCCATCATCGTCCGCAAAATCTCATCCGCCGTCCACCCCACAATATCCTCAGTGTTGGTGCTGGCAGTAATCACCCCGTTGGCATCCCGGTTGAGCAGGTGGACCTGCCCTGCCTTCAACCCGGCCACTACAAACGGAGAGTGCGTAGTGGCGAAGATCTGCAGGCCGCGGAAGTGCTCTAACAGTGCTGGTATTACCCTCCGTTGCCAGGTGGGGTGCAGATGGTTCTCGATTTCGTCGATCAAGAGGATGGCGGGCTGGTTTTGCCAGCCTTCTTCAAATTGGTAATGGTATACCATCTTCAAGGCTAGGAACCGTATCCACAGAAGTGATGACTGGATCCCAGAACTCATCATTTCGATGTCGAGTTGCCCGTTCGAATGGGTCTGGATGGATGCCGCCGGTCGTATTTCGGATGCCCTTTGGAAGATGCCAATTCGCGGGCTTTGTGAGACTGAGTTGGCAGCTGTCTGGCCTGCAACCACTTCTGTGCAGATTGCTTGGGCGCACTGGTAGCTAGTGTTGATGGCGGTTTGGAGATTCCACTCGGCGAGGTTCCAGTGGCTCCAGTTACCCATGGCGCGGTTTGCCTCTATGGTTTGGCGTAATCCCATTTTCCCGCCCCTATTTTCTGCCTCTCTCATAAGCAGCCGTAGGGCCGGTTCTATTGCATTCGCATCGAAGATGTTGTTTTCGTAGCAATGGCTGAATATGTCTTCCAACGGCACCTCGTCGTATTTGCGTGGTAGGGCAGTGGGTTTCTCTGGGGTTAGAGGCAAGCTCAGTCGGGTGGCTCCAATGTGCATAAAGGGAACGGCAAGCCAGTTGGCATACGTTTCGTCTGTGCTTTGCCGTGTGGGCCAATCATCGCTGAGTTTGAACCAGAATTGCCATCCGGCATGTTGGTAGCCAAGCGCGCCTGGGTCATCGTGGGGCGGGCGGCTGAGCATCCTTACGATGCTTGTTTTCCCGGTTGCGTTCGGGCCGATGAAAAGGTTCACGCGTTCATGGAACTTGAACTCGACCGGCTCCCTGAAAGGCGGCCCGCCGTCTATCTTCATCTCAGCAATATGCACCGTCGCCACCTCCGTTCCAAACATACTATGCCAACACCTCCCCGTTTCCCTAATACCCCAGCCAAAGCCGGCCCCACTCCGTCTTTAGCGCTTTCCTAATCCTGCGCTTGCCTATTGTGTTTAGCCAGTAACCGTTGTGGTATAGGTTGCTTGCCGCGTAGGCCCACGCCGCAATCGGCGACCGCAGCAGCGCGTTTTCCAGGGGTTTCAGGGGGCCCCAGTAGATTAGTTTTTGGCCTCTACTGGCGAAGGTGTTTTCGGTGCCGGAGAAGTTCCAGTTGACCCGGGAGATGTCCGGCTCGTCACCGACGACCTCTATGTGTCGCAGGTCTCCGATGCCCAGGCCGCGCTCGTGGGCCAGGCGGATGAAGTCTATGCTAAGCGGGTCGAAGCCCATCATGGAGGCGACCACGGCGTCGACGGCCACCTGGTCGGCGCCGGCGACGATGCGATTCTTGATGTGCCAGCGCATGGCGCGGGGACCGGGCCCGTCGCCAGCGAAGGTGCCGTCGGTGACGGCGAAGATGCCCGGGTGAATCTCCTGCTGGATGGCCAGCAGGTCGACCAGCGTCTCGTGGATTACCGAGTGGGTCCAGTGGCGCTTGCGGTGCAGCAGACCGCCGAAAGCGTTCTTCATGGCGCCGGTCATGGTGGTGAAGACGTGGGTCTTCATGGTGGGCAGGTGGACGATGTTCTTGCCGGCGAAAATCTGCGGAATCTCGATGCCCTCCGGGTAGATATCGTCCAGCGCCAGCATTTTGGCCCTGGGCTCGTAGCGCACCCACGGCTCCGGCGGCGTGTCCAGGTGGACGGTACGCAGGTTGTACTTGTCCTGGACGGGCTTGTGGCGGTTGTTGACCTCCCCCTCGAAGGAATCGACGACGACGGTGCCGTTATGAGCGGCGATGAGGTCGGAATGGCCCATGTTGTGCAGGGCGCAGACGACGCCCTCCAGTTGCCAGGGCGCGGTGGAGCAACCGGGATACCAGTGCTGCCAGGAGATGTTGATCTTCAGCAGCGTTTCCAGGTCGGTGGACAGCACCTGCTCGGCGCCGGCCAGCCGCATGGCGCGCTCCACATCGGCCAGCACCGTCTCCGGCGTGGTCGCCACAACGGACACCACCGGCGTCTTTACTGGCGGGTCGGTGGGGGTTCGACCGGCGGCATCCGGTTGTACAATGGTGGTCATCAATAAAGGTCCTTTACCAATATGTATGCACAGGATGAGCAGGGGTTTCGCTGATTAAATCTTATCATCCGGTCTATGATGTCGATCCATGTTCGATTATTTCGCCGCTTCTTTGGCGCGGAAATGCGGTATCACATATTCCCCGAACAACTTGATGGAGTTCAGGACCTCTTCGTGGGTGGCGTAGCCGGCCTGGAAGATGGGCATGATTTCGTCCACGCCCATAGACTCGAACTCTTCAATCACCCGGATGCAGGCGTCGGGATCGCCGACGCAGTAGCCGCCGCCGGCCAACAGCTCCTCGGGCGATGGCGGTTGCTGCTGCTGGGGGTCTTCCGACCGCGGTCCGGAGTCAGGGCCGCCGCCGCGCACCGCGCCGCCCTGCACGTAGAACTGGTACTCCTCGGGTACGGCATCCCGGTCGACGCCGGCCCACTCCAGCACGA
The DNA here is from genome assembly GCA_965220105.1 of Dehalococcoidia bacterium. Classification (GTDB taxonomy): domain Bacteria; phylum Chloroflexota; class Dehalococcoidia; order Lucifugimonadales; family UBA3495; genus Bin87. The sequence continues at coordinate 4,010,664 of OZ244811.1, forward strand.
AACGCTGGCGGCTCTGCTCCAGGTACCAGGCGGCGACCTCGGCCCCCTTCTGGCGAGCACGGGCGTCGTCCTCGTCGCAGAACCCGATGGTTGAGGCCACAACCTGACGGTTGGTGAACCGTCCCACGGGCGTGGCTTGCTCGATGGCCTCGTAGTACGCGTTGACCAGTCCGCGGGTCTTGTCGGTGCCGCCCAGGGTGTTGACGAGACAACCGACGCCCAACTGCCCGGCCAGGCGGAAGGTGTCCTCCTGGGTGCAGGCCATCCACAGCGGCGGGTGGGGTTGCTGCAACGGGCGGGGAACAACCTCGCGAGGGGGGATGGTCCAGTTCTCTCCGTCGTGGCTGAAGACGTCGTCGCACCACATGCGGGGCAGGCATTCCAGCGTTTCCACCATCATGCTCTGGGTCTGCGCCACGTCGGTACCGAAGGGAGTGAGCTGGTAGGGTCCCTTGGTGCGGCCCACGCCCACGTCCACGCGCCCGTCGCTGAGGATGTCCAGGGTGGCGGCGCGGGCCGCTACGTGGAGGGGATGATGCACGGGCGCCAGCGCCACGCCGAACCCCAGACGCATCTTCTTCGTGTGCTGGGCCATCACGGCCAGGGTTACCTCGGGAGCGGACGAATGGGCGAACTCGGTGAGGAAATGGTGCTCTACCAGCCAAACGCGCTCGAAGCCCATCTCCTCGGCGTACTGCACCTGTCGCACCGCGTTCCAGAGGGTGTCGTACTCGGCGGTGTCGGTCCAGGGGCGGGGCATCTGCAGTTCATAAAACATGCCGAATTTCATGGCTCAACGTCTCCAGGGTTTGTTGCCGACCTCGGCATGAATATCAATGCACGAGGTCGGTGTTGTCGTCAGATAGCAGTCCAGCCACCGTCGACGATCAGCAGGTGGCCAGTGGTGGCGCCGGCCGAGTCGCTGGCGAGGTAGATGGCCGCGCCCACCAGTTCTTCGGCTGCCATGCGCCGGCCCAGGGGCATCCGCAGGGCCAGGTCGGCCTGGATGGAATCGTCATCGCGGGTGTCGGCCTCCAGCAGGCCGGGTGTGGTGGTGGGGCCCGGCCCGATGGCGTTGACGGTGATGCCGTGCTCGGCCCACTCCAGCGCCAGCACCCGGGTCAGGTTGGCCAGACCGCCCTTGCTGGCGCAGTAGGCGGCCCGGTGGGGCGCGCCCACCAGGGCCAGCTGGGAAGATATGCTGATTATGCGTCCAAATCCGTTTGGGATCATGGCCCGGGCGGCGGCCTGGGCGCAGAAGAAGGCGCCCTTGAGGTTGGTGTCGAGGACGGCGTCCCAGTCTTCCTCGGTAACTTCCAGGGCGGGGGCGCGGCGTCGAATGCCGGCGTTGTTGACCAGGATGTCGAGCCGCCCCAGGTCGGCGGCGGCCCGCCGGACCGTGGCGTCGATGGCCGCCACCGACTGTACGTCCATATCGTATTTAAGGGCGGCGACGCCTTCCGCCCTGATGCGGGCGGCGGTCTGGGCCACGCCGGCCCGGGCGGTGTCGGTGGGCAGGTCGCTGACGGCGACGTCGGCGCCGGCCTGAGCGAGGCCAAGGGCCAGGGCAGCCCCGATTCCGCGGGCGGCTCCGGTTACCAGCGCCTTGCGACCGGTGAGGTCGAGTCCGGGATAGGGCATGATGGCGCGCGCCTTCCTATGCGGGGATGAATGCCGGGGTTTGCGCCGCATTATACAGGGTCACCGCGTCCGATCTTCCAAGGTGAATCGTCAAAGTGTCTATACAGCGTATCCCAAATTATTGAAACTGCCGGCAGGCGCTGTTAGATTACGAAGTCAATCGACGGCGGTGAGGGTGGCGGTTACCGTTTTGGTCATTTGCCACGTGCCGCCGCCTAAATTTCCCAGCCCGATGGAGACTACTATGTCCAGATTGAGAAGTTTGCCTGTCTACTGGCGATCCGGCGCGGTCGTTGGCGCCGTTGCCCTGCTGATGCTGGCCCTGGCGGCCTGCGGCGGCCCGGCTGCACCGGCCCCCACGACCCAGGCGACGGCGGCGCCGGCCGATACTACGGCGTCGGCTGATACTACGGCGTCGGCTGATACTACGGCGTCGACCGATACTATGGCGGCAGCCATGCAGGAGCCCATCACGCTCCAGGTGGTTTGCATCAACCGGACGCTGGGGCCCTGCGAGCTGATTCGCGACTTTTACGCTCCGAAGGTCGGCGAGCGGACCGGCGGTTCGGTCACCGTTGAAATTTCTTCTTACCCCGAGTTGGGTCTCGCCGGGCCGGACACCATCCGGCTGGTCAACGACCTCACGCTGGAGTTTGCGGAAATCTACTCCGGTTACGTTGGCGGCGACCTGCCGATTATCGACGTGGGCAACCTGTGGGGTCTATCCCCCAGCAACGAAGCCCACCTGGCCCTGACCGACGCCATCGAGGATGACATGATCCGCATCCTCAGAGAGGCCACCGGCGGGGAACCTGTTTTCCGTAACTACTACCCCAACCAATACGTTTTCAGCAGTGTTCCACTGGAAGACCTGGACGCTTATGAGGGCAAGAATATCCGGCAGCACAGCACCATCCTGGGTGACTTGCTGGCCGGTTTGGGAGCTGCAGGGCAGTTCGTCGCCTTCGCCGATGTGTACACCTCCCTCGAGCGCGGGATACTGGACGCGGGCATCACGGGAGGCACGCCGGGCTACGGCCAGCGGTGGTACGAGGTAACCGATTACCTCTACGGCCCCATCGTGGGATCCATTGGGGTTACTTACGTTACCGTGAACGGCGAAAAATGGGACGCGCTGACGCCGGAGAATCAAGCGATCCTCAAAGAAATCGGTCAGGAGTACGAAGCCGAAAACCTGCGTCTGCTTTTAGAGGATTGGGATCCGGCAGGAATCACGCTCAATGTCGGAGAAGGGATGGCTTACAGCGACTTCCCCGACGACGTGAAGACGCGGATGCGCGCCACGGCGCTGGATCTCATCATTCCCAACTGGGTGGAGCGCGCCGGCGGCGCTGACTCCGAGGGTGTGCGAATCTTCAACGAGAAGGTTGGCCCCATCGTGGGCGTGACGATCAATCCCGACGGTTCGGCCAGCGAGAACTAACCCATTTTTTGCCGAAGCCGAGCTCAGAAAATCCGACGGGGCGGCGAAAGCCGCCCCGTTGTTTGTTGACATGCGACAATCGTTGCAAATGGACTTGCCGCCGGTTTGCCAATCTCTCAGTGGCAACAATATCACCAACTACTCCGGAGGAATTACCCTACGGCGCCTGGTTTTCGAATCCGACCGTTTTCACAATTGAAGACTGTTCCTCACGCGTGCCCACTTTAATCTGTCATTGCGAGGAGCACCCGCTCATCCCGAGCTCGCCGAGGGACGTGGCAAACTCGATGAGGTTGAACACGCGTCGGCGAACCGCCGTTGCTACGACGACGAGATTGCCACGCTACGCTCGCAATGACAAAGTGGGTACGCACGAGAAGATTGCTCCAATTGACAGCGTTTCAACGTTGCCATAGACAGTGGAGAGTATTGGCGTGGTGGGTTCGCCCTCACCCCCGGCCCCTCTCCCGGAGGGAGAGGGGAGCGTGGGCAGCTTGCGCTGCTGTAACTGTTTAGACTTGAGGGGATCTGCAGGCTATCCGGCCTCTTGTGGAGGGGTAGCCAAGCACGGATTTTCCTCTGCAAATCCATTCCGTCCCCTCAAACGTGAACAGTTACGCGCTGCTCGCGCCGGTTGACATCCACTTGCCCGGCCAATAGACCGCTAGATTGCGCGAATTGGACGAGGGGCCCGGAGGCGATACTCTGCCCCGTCTGATACACTCTCTAGGAACTCCGTGACGGGAGGTCTCAGTTGACCACGCAAGCCGACTCGCCCAAGGCGACGGTTACGTTGACCCGAGCGGTCAACAGGTTCGACTCCGGGCTGGACTACGTTTATAAGGCGTTCGGATACATTTGCGGCACGTTGTTGTTGCTGCTGGGATTGTACATAACGTATCAGGTGATCGTTCGTAAGATAGGCGGCCCGGCGCTGGGCAACCAGGAACTGGTGGGGGGTTACATCCTGGCCTTCGCCGGTACCTGGGCATTCTCCTACTCCCTTCGCACGGGATCCCACGTCCGCATCGACGTGCTGCTGCCGCTCTTCGCCCGCATCCATCCCTATATGCGCTCCGCCGCCGACTGGTTGGCGTTGGGGTCGGTGGGTTTTTTCGGATTGATTACCTGCATCAAAACCTGGGAAGAAGTGGCGGAGTCGCGGTGTATCCGGACCAATGAGCTCGGCGAGTGCGAGCCGGCGTTGGCGAATACCTACCTGATTGGTAACTTCCTGCCCGAGTTGTGGATGTTCCAGATGATTGTCGCCATCGGATTTACCATGCTCGCCTTCACTTCATTCCAGTGGATGCTCAGCATGATTGTGCGCGGATTGCTCGAAATCTGGCACAAGAGCGCCGGTGGTGACCCTGCGGAACTGGTGGCGGAACAAGAGGTCGTCCAGGAAGCTGCTTCCGGCGTGTAACGACCGCGGCCCCGACGAAACCGTACCCGGTCTTTCATCCAATCGGAACCGCCCCCACCAACCCTTGACGAACTAGCGCAGCGCGGAGGTCGCAACCAACATGGCTATCATCGCCGCATTCAGCATGATGGGGGTATTTTTCCTCATCGGCCTCTACGTTGCCGGCGCCCTGGGCGTGCTCTCACTGGTGATGATGCAGGCGTTTTCGGACGCTCCGCTGTGGAACATCCTGGGGAACAAAGCCTGGGAGAGCAACACCAACTTCATCCTGGTAGCGGTGCCGCTGTTCCTGCTGATGGGCGAGCTCATGCTGCGTTCCGGCATGGGTGAACGGATGTACGGCGCGCTCTCGCGCTGGCTGGTATTCCTCCCCGGCGGCCTGCTGCATACCAACATCGCCTCCTGCGCCGTTTTCGCCGCCTGTTCGGGTTCCAGCGTCGCCACCTCGGCGACCATCAGCCGGGTTTCCCTGCCCTCCTTCCGGCAGCGTGGATACAGTGAACGCCTGGTCATCGGGTCGCTGGCGGCCGGCGGAACCCTGGGCATCCTGATTCCCCCCAGCATCGGCCTGATTATCTTCGGCGTGCTGGTTGAAGAATCCATCGGCCGCCTGTACATGGGTGGATTCCTGCCCGGCTTCCTGCTGGCCTTTACCATGATGCTGATGATGGTGATCACGTCGATAATCTTCCCGAGCACGGCGCCCATGGACGAGGAAGTGCGCCGCCTTTATCGAGCCTGGTTCCACGGAGTGGGCATCAGGCGTTATCCCGCAGAAATCATGGGAGTGTTGCGCCAGGAACAGGCCACCGAAGCCGGGATTACCGACCCAGCGGACCGCCGGGCGTATCGGCGGGGTCGGTCGGCGCTGAGTTACGCTGAAGCAATCGCTGAATGGCTGCGTATGCTCAAGGAAGCAGCGCTGGGAATGGCGGCCGTCCTCCCGGTGCTGGTTATCATCGTGGTGGTGCTGGGTTCCATATACACCGGATGGGCTACCCCCACCGAGGCCGCCGCGCTGGGCGTAGTCGGCGCGCTGGTAGTCGCCATCGCCAACGAACTGTTCAAGAAGGTGCAAGGCACCTACCAGGGTTGGAACGGTTCTTACCAGGGCATAAAGGTTATGCTGCTGGACGCCATCATCTCCACGGTACGCACGTCATCCATGATTATGCTCATCGTGATGGCGGCGTTCACGCTGAGCTTCGCCTTCGCCAGGTTGGGGATCTCCCAGGACATCTCTGAGTGGATTACCGCGCTGAACCTGAACGCCCTGCAGTTCGTCCTGATTCTGGTGGTCTTTTACCTGCTGCTAGGCACGTTCATGGAAAGTTTCGCCATGCTGGTGACGACCATCCCCATCCTGGCGCCATCGCTGGAAGCGGTGGGTGTGGACCTGGTATGGTTCGGGATCATCATGGTGATTCTGGTGGAGGCCGCGCTGATCAGCCCTCCGGAGGGCATCAACCTGTACATTCTGCACGGGGTTAGACAGGACATAGATGCACAAATGGCGGAGCAAACGGCTGCCGCCCAGGAAGTATTACGGGAAAGCACGATTACGGACGTGTATATTGGCGTCCTGCCATTCATGGGGTGCATGGCGGTGGTGATTGGGCTCCTGTTCGCTTTCCCGGATATCGCCCTGTGGGCGCCCTGCATCATCTACGACAACCCCTCCAGGGACTTCCTGGAGGTGGTCGGCAAAACCCCCGAAACCTTGTCTTTCTGGGATCAAATCCAGTTTTGTTCGTCGGAATTCAGACCCAGGGCTTATCAATAGGCCCGGTCAACCGTGGCCCGGTCAGCCCATCGTTGACCCGGTTGGTCCCCAGCGATAACATACCTCTTACCATGTTTGCTCTGATTTTGGCCGGCGGGAAGGGGGAACGGCTGCGCCCGCTCACCGACAACCTGCCCAAACCGATGATACCCCTCGACGGGCGGCCCATCCTGTGGCATCAGGTGCGCTGGCTGCGGAATTGGGGCGTTACGGATGTGGTGTTCCTGGTCGGTTACATGGCCGAGGTGATATCAGATTATTTTGGCGATGGCTCAGCCTGCGGCATCCGCGCGCACTACAGCCGGGAGGACGCACCCCTGGGCCGTGGCGGCGCGCTGCGCCAGGGCCTCGATCTGGCGGATGTAAGTCCCTCCGAGCCCGTGGTGGCCGTAAACGGCGATATCATTACCGACGCCGATCTGGGAGCGCTGCTCGACGACCACGACCACCGCGTCCGGGCGGGCGCCGGTGACCTGGCTTCAATCCTTACCATTCCCATGACCAGCCCTTACGGCATCGTGGAGACGGGTCCCGACGGCACGGTGCAGGCGTTTCGGGAGAAGGCTTCGCTGCCGTACGATATCAATGGGGGGGTGTACGTCCTGCAACCCGAAATCAGGGACTGGCTGCCCGAGCAGGGCGACCACGAAGTTACCACCTTCCCCGCGCTGGCGCAGCTGGGTCGACTGGCTGCGGTGCGTAGCGAGGCCTTCTGGCGCAGCGTGGACTCCCTGAAAGACCTGGCCGAAGCCGAGGCGCACGTGTCGGCGCGGGCGTTAGCCGCCCGTCAGGCGGCAAGTTGATAAACTCCAGCGACGCCCGGGTGATTGCGGACGCCGCCGCCGCGATCAAGGCCAACGTACAATTGGCCATCGTTGGCAAGGACGAGGTAATCGAATACACGCTGGCCGCCCTGTTCAGCGCCGGGCACATCCTGGTCGAAGACGTACCGGGCATCGGCAAGACCACGTTGGCCAGGTCGTTGGCTAACTCACTGGACTGCGAGTTCCGCCGGATTCAATTTACCCCCGACCTGATGCCGTCGGACATCACGGGAATAAATTTTTACAACCAGCGCACCGCCGAGTTCGAGTTCCGCCCGGGCCCGGTCATCTCGCAAATCGTACTGGCCGACGAGATCAATCGCGCCACGCCGCGAACCCAATCAGCCCTGTTGGAAGCCATGGGAGAACGACAGGTGACGGTAGACCAGACTACGGTGTCATTACCGACGCCCTTCCTGGTGCTGGCCACTCAAAACCCCATCGAGCTGGAGGGCACTTTTCCCCTCCCCGAAGCCCAGATCGACCGTTTCCTGCTGCGCCTTCGTTTGGGCTACCCGTCGGAGGATGACGAAGGTGCGATGCTGGAACGGTTCGAGGACGCCGACCCTCTGGGGTCGCTCCGGCCCGTGGCCACCGCCGATGAGGTGGCGCGCATTCAGAACATGGTGCGGCGGGTGTACATCGACCCGGTGCTGCGGAGCTACCTGGTGCGGCTAACTCGAGCGACACGTAACCACCCGGACGTAGAGCTGGGGGCCAGCCCGCGGGCCACGCTGGGCCTGTACCGCTGCGCGCAGGCGTTGGCCGGTATCCGCGGCCAGGAGTACGTAACGCCCGATGACATCAAGTCGCTGGCCGAACCGGCGTTGGCCCACCGCATCATCCTGAAGAGCATGGCGCGATTGCGGGAACGCACCCAGGAATCCATCATTGCCGAGCTGGTGGAGGAAGAGCCGGTGCCCGTGTAGGGCTCCGGCGTTTCGTTGCGTTATCAACCTGGCGTCCGTACAATTGAATGTCGATACTGGACGCGGGCCGGCAAAGGTCACGCGCCACGGCGTGCAGGAGCTAACGTTGACCACATCAGAGCAAACCGAAATCATCCTCTATACCCACCCGGACTGCCCGTTTTCGGCCCAGGCGAAAATGCATTACCGTCGTCAACGGGTGGCCTACACCGAGATCGACGTGTCAAAGCGCCCGGACCAAGTGCCGGCCCTGCTGGAACTGTCGGGCGGCGAGCGGGTGACGCCGATAATCGTGGAAAACGGGACGGTTACCATCGGATTCGACGGCGGTTTTTGAGACTTCTAGCCCGAGGAGCCGTGGGCTCCTGAAGAGCATTGGAGCGGTGCTTCCGTGCTTGAAAGCGGTGACAATCTCACCCGTGACGTCCTAATTCCGGTGTCAGCAGTCGATTGCATATTTGGAACGCACGTGCTAAACTCTGGCCAAATCGGGTGAGATGGTGAGGGAGGATACGATGGCAATCAACGCTGAAACGCTCAATCTGGACAAGGACAAACTGGCGGCGCTGGAAGTAGCCCTGGGCCGGATCGAGAAAGACCACGGTCGGGGCGCGGTGATGCGTGGCAACGAGCAGGTTGCCCACCTGATTACCAACGTAATTCCCACCGGTTCTCTGTCCCTGGATCTGGCGCTGGGCGTGGGCGGGCTGCCCCGGGGACGCGTTACCGAAATCTACGGCGGCGAATCGGCCGGCAAGTCCACCCTGGCGATTCACATAATGACCGAGACGCAGCGTATGGGCGGTCTGGCGGCCTACGTGGACGTCGAGCACGCGCTGGACCCACAGTACGCCACCAACTGCGGGCTTGACTTGGACAACCTGCTTATCTCCCAACCCGACTCCGCGGAACAGGCGCTGGACATCACCGAACAGCTGGTTCGCAGCGGCGCCATCGACGCCATCATCATCGACAGCGTGGCTGCCCTGGTGCCCCAGGCCGAGATTGAGGGCGACATGGGGGACTTCCACATCGGGATGCAGGCCCGTTTGATGTCCCAGGCGCTGCGGAAGCTCACCGCAACCATCAATCGGTCGCGTACCGCGGTGGTGTTCATCAACCAAATTAGGGAAAAAATCGGCGTTACCTACGGCAGTCCGGAGGTTACGCCCGGCGGTCGCGCCCTGAAGTTCTACAGTTCGGTTCGCATCGACCTGCGCCGCTCCGAATCGTTGAAACAGGGTACGGAGATCATCGGTAATCGGGTGCGCGCCCGCATCGTGAAAAACAAGGTCGCCGCTCCGTTCCGGGTGGCCGAGTTCGACATAATGTTCAACCACGGCATCAGCAAGATGGGTGATCTGCTGGATATCGGCGTGACTCGGGGCATCGTCAAGAAGGCCGGCGCCTTCTACTCCTACGGAGATACCCGCCTGGGCCAGGGTCGGGAGAATTCCAAGAACTTCCTGTCCGAACATTCCGAGATAGCGGAAGCCATTGAAGCGTTGATTCGGGGAGATGAAGTGTTGGACGACACTCCGGCTGATGACCTCGTCAACGGACATTCCCCCGAAGCAACGGGTGGCGGCGATTCACACGTCGCGAGCGCTGACACCGTCAGCCTTAACTAAAGGACGTGGTTGACGATTTGGGCCTCCAGCCAGACGCTGGGGGCCTTTCCGATTCCGAAGATGCACCTGCCGACCAGGCGCATAGCGCCGCAACTGGCAACGCAACAGCCTATGCTGAAGCGTTGCAGGTGGCTTACCGGTTCATCGCCTTCCGACCCCGAACGGTCGGCGAAGTGCGGAAACGGCTCTCCGGGAAATTCTCGTCGGACGCCGTGTGCCAGGTCATCGACCGACTGATCAGTTGCGGCTACCTGGACGACGCTCAGTTCGCCGATCTGTGGCGATCAAATCGGGAACGACGGCGTCCCCGGGGAACCGCGTTGTTGCGACGCGAGTTGCGGCAAAAAGGCGTCGCTGACGAGGTAATCGACGGGGCGCTGGAAGGTGTGGACGACTTGGACAATGCCTGTCGCGCGGGCCGGCGGCGTGCCGAACGCTGGCGCTCGTCGGAAGGAATGGATTTCAACGTCTTTCGGCGGAAGATGTGGGAATACCTGCAAAGGCGTGGCTTTGGCCCGGGCGTCACGAGTCAGGCGGTTAAACAGCTCTGGGATGAGGTCAACGGAGCGGCAGAAGATTAGGTTCTGTTGACATTTGATTATAATGGCCGTATGTCAAACATCAGATTATCACCAGAACAGTGGGCTAGGATTCTCGATTTCTTGCGTGGCTGCACCGGCCTGTACGTTGGCCAGGAAGCGGATTGCCGGCGTTTTGTCGAGGCCGTCTTATGGATTAATCGCTCTGGGGCCCAGTGGCGACTGCTGCCGGCCGAATACGGGAACTGGAACACCGTCTACAAACGATTCGCCCGTTGGACTGACCAAGGGGTCTGGGCACAAATGCATCAACATTGCTCCGACGATGCGGATCTGGAATACCTGATCATCGACAGCACGGTGGTTCGGGCGCACCCTTGCGCGGCAGGAGCTCCCCCAAAAAGGGTGGCCAGGCTGCCCAGGCCCTGGGCCGGAGCCGCGGCGGGTTCAGCGCCAAGATTCACGTGAGCGTGGACGGCTTGGGCAACCCCTTGCGATTCATCCTGACCGGCGGGCAACAGCACGACATCACCCAGGCGGAGGGTTTGATCGCCGGTTATGCTGGCGAGCACGTACTGGCCGACAAAGGGTACGATGCCCAGGAGTTTCGCCGACACATCCTGGAACTGGGCTGGACCTGGGTATGATGCCGGTCATTCCGCCCCGCTCGAACCGCAAGGAACCCGCCGACTATGACCGGCATCTGTACCGGGAGCGTCATCTGGTCGAATGCTTCATCAACAAGATCAAGCACTATCGCCGGATCTTCTCCCGGTTTGAGAAGCTGGACACCAGATACCTGGGCTTCCTGCATTTCACCGCCGCTCTCATCTGGCTACGGTGAAATGTCAACAGAACCTAGAGGCGTACTCGCCCGATGGCGATAATGATCCCACCGACCGTAGCAACGATGGCCCAAAGGCTGAACAGGTGGGGGCCCAGGATCAACAGCGCAATCAGCAGGCTGACCAGCACCGTGCCGCCGGCAATGTACATTAACCCACGGCTGCGTTTCAGGTTGACAACCCGGCTTATGACCTCTCCGGCGGCGTAACCGACCGCTGGAGGCATCACCACGAAGGCCCAGAACCCCAGCACGAAACTGGCCATTACGACCCATAGGATCACCCCAACCACGGCGATGAGGGCGGCGGCGGCCAGGGCGCGGGCGTAGGTGGTTGGCCGAACGTCGAAGGTCGGGAGCGGTCGGGCGCGCCCGCATTCCCGACACCGTATGCCCACCGGCGCCTGCACCATGCAGGCGGTGCAGATGGCTCGGTCGCACTGGCTGCACGACAGTCCCGTCGGCACGGCAGGGTGCCAGTGACACGTAATGACCTGGGTTTCGGTGGGTTGCTGAGCCATGTTCTTCCCGGAGGGTGTTGGTACAGATTATCGCTACCAGAGATTATACTCCCCAGGGTTATTAACCCTATCGGTCGGGGATGCCGGGTTCTTCGGGTGTCCGCGCCAGCCATTCCCGTCGATCCAACACGTCCCGATCCCGTATCAACCGGTTCAGCAGCGCCGCCGCCGCAGGTCGTTCCGGAGGAAGCGGTTCCCCATTGGCCAGTAATCGTTTGACGACGATGAGTGCGACCCCGGCAGCGGCATACACGGCTATCTGAACGGGGAACCCCAACAGCAGCAGCTGGTGAGGTGCGAAGAGGCTCAAAACCGGCAGCGCGGCCATCACGGCCAGCAGGCTCTCCGCCGAACGGCGGGTTGCCGCCCATGCTGCCACGTACACCATCAGGGCGATGGCAAACACGATCGGAGCTAACGCCAGCAGTCCGGCGGCCCAGACACCGACTCCCCGGCCTCCGGTGAAGCGGAGCGCCGGCGACCAGTTGTTCCCGACGACGGTGAACAAAGGGGTGCATATCAATCCCCAGGACCCGGCTTCGAGCCCCAACACGTAGTGGCCACAAAGAATCGGCCCGGCGCCACGGGTCAGCTCGATAACCGTGACCACCGGGAACCAGCGTTTGCCGAGCTGTCGGGACAGGTTGCTGGCGCCAACGTTGCCGCTGCCCTGGGTTCGCAAATCGACGCCACCCACAACCTTTGCCACCAGGTGGGTGGTTGGCAACGCGCCCAACACGTAGGCAAAGGCCCACAGGGCAATCAGAATCGCCATGTCCTCGATCCGGAACGGGAATTCGAACGTTTTCTTGCCGCCACTGCCGCTGGGATTTATCGGGCAGCGGCCAGGCGACGCGCCGCTTCCTCCAGTCTTTCCACCGATTCCATGGGCGGGCCGTTAATGCCGGGCAGCGGTTCGTTGGGGTGCCCGCTGTGATGGTAGTCGCTGCCGCCGCACGGAATGAGGTCGTAGGCCCGGGCCAGGTCGGCCAGCCAATCCACCGTGGCCTCGTCGTACATGGAGTAGTGGACTTCCATCCCGTGCAGCCCGGCGGCTTTCAGCTCCTCGACGGTTTCGATGAGCGACTGCTCGGGCTCCGGCTCGCCGCCACGCCGCTCGAACCAGGGGTGGGCGTAGACTGCGACGCCGCCGACGTCGTTCAGCATCTTGACGGCGTCGGGAGGAGTCAGCTTGGTTCGCTCCACGTAGGCTTTGCCGTTGCGTCCCAGGTATTCGCGGAAAGCGTCCGATCGCTCGGCGAAATAGCCGGCTTCGACCAGCGCATCGGCGACGTGCGGACGGCCCACCGATGCGTCGCCGGCAATCTCCAGGACCCGCTCCCATTCGATGTGCATGCCGAACTCAGCGAGTTTCTTCACCATCCCCTCGCCGCGAGCCAGCCGGCCTTCGCGAAAGGTTACCAGGATTTCCTGGAATCCCTGGTCGGCGATGTCCATGAAGTACCCCAGCATGTGGACCTCCCCGCCGGGGACATCGCAACTCAACTCGATACCGGGTATCAGGCGCATTCCCGGGATGGAGTCGACGGCGCGCTGCGCTTCCGCGAGGCCGGCGGTCGTGTCATGGTCGGACACCGAAATGGTCTGCAATCCCTTGGACGCCGCCAGCTGGACGAGTTCGGTAGGGGTCAGTTTGCCGTCGGAAGCGGTGGTATGGAGATGGAGGTCAACGGAAATGGGCATTGGGTCTCCCGTAAGGTATCGAGTCGGAGAGTGCAATCAGTCCAGTCTGCGGTCAATCCGCACGATGTCCACCGCCCGACCGGAATCGTCGTCGATGTCGATGAGGACGGAGTTCAGGATGCAGGGGCCGGACGCCGGTTCAAACCGTTGGGGCAATCCGGTGCGGAACCGTTCCAGGACGGGTTCGCGCTCGGTGCCGATGACGGAATCCACGGGGCCGGTCATGCCGAGGTCGCTGACGTAGGCGGTACCGCCGGGCAGCACGCGGGTGTCCGCCGTGCCCACGTGGGTGTGGGTGCCCACGACGGCGCTGACTCGTCCATCCAGGTACCAACCCAGGCCCTGCTTTTCCGACGTGGCCTCGGCGTGAAAGTCAACGATGGCAAACCGGGGGGCCTGTCCCAGTTCCTGCTCGGCTTCTTCCAGACGGCGATCGGCCTCACGGAATGGACAGTCGATGGGCGGCATGAACACGCGACCCTGGAGGTTCAGCACCATGACTTCGCCGTGCATGAGCCAGCCGCGACCGGGCGCGCCGAAATAGTTGGCCGGACGCAGCAGCGGCAGCTCATCCATGTGGGGCATGATCTCTTTCTTGTCCCAGATGTGATTGCCGGACGTCATCACGTCGACGCCGGCCGATAGCAGCGCTCGGGCCGTTTTGAGGGTGAGGCCGAACCCGCCGGCCGTGTTCTCTGCGTTGGCAGTCACCAGGTCGATCCCCAGCTCGCGACGCAGTTCGGGCAGCAAGCTGGCCAGAATGTGACGGCCCGGCTTGCCGATAATATCGCCGATCATCAAAATACGCATATTGCCAATTATACCCGACCTTCAGCACATAGCCGTCGGCAAAACACAGGACCGAAGCGATCCGTGAACGGCGCTTCGGTCCTGCATCGTCGTGATTCGTGTCAACGGGGGTGGCTAGCGAGCGATACTCTCCTCGCGGGTCTCCCGTATGACGGTTACCTTAATCTGGCCCGGGAACTGCAGTTCCTTGGATACCTTGCCCGCGATATTGCGCGCCAGCGTCGCGCAGGCAATATCGTCCACATCCTCCGGGCTCACCATGACCCTGACCTCCCGGCCAGCCTGGATGGCGAAGGCCCGCTGGACGCCGTCGAAGCTGTTGGCGGTGTCCTCCAGCTCCCGCAAGCGCCGGGTGTACTGCTCAATGGACTCCTTGCGCGCGCCCGGGCGGGCGGCGCTGATCCCGTCGGCGGCGGCCACCAGGAAGGATTCGACGCTGGAGTGGTCGTCGTCGTGGTGTTCGAGCACGCAGTTGGACACGACCGCGGTGATTCCATTGCGCGTGGTGAGGTCGTAGCCAATCTCAGCGTGCGGGCCGGGAATTTCGTGGGTGAGCGCCTTGCCGATGTCGTGCAGCAACCCTCCGGCCCGGGCGGTCTGCACGTTGGCGCCGACTTCGGCTGCCAGCATGCCGGACAGCAGGCCCACCTCGATGGAGTGGGTCAGCACGTTTTCGCCGTAGCTGTAACGATACTTGAGCCGGCCCAGCAGGCGAATCAACTCCGGATCCAGCCCGCTGACGCCCACCTCGAAGGTTGCTTCTTCGCCGGCCTTCCACATGGTTTCATCAATGTCGCGAACCGCCCGGCTGACGCTCTCTTCGATACGCGCCGGCTGGATGCGTCCGTCCTTAACCAGCTGGGTCAAGGCCAGGCGGGCTATCTCACGACGTACCGGGTCGAAACACGAAAGCGTCACGATACCAGGGGTATCGTCGACGATGATGTCGACACCGGTTTGGGCTTCCAGAGCCCTGATGTTACGTCCTTCACGGCCGATGAGACGACCCTTCATCTCATCGTTGGGCAGGGAAACAACAGCCGTAGTGCTTTCGGACACTACGTCGGTAGCGAGACGGTTGATGGCCAGGGTGATAATACGCCGGGCGTTTTCATCAGCCCTGCTTTCGTGCTCCTTTTCGAGTTCGTAATAGCGGCGAGCCAGATCGTGGGAGGCTTCCTCTTCGCTGCGTTTGATGACGATGTCTTTGGCTTCGTCCACGGTGAGCGAGGCGATTCTTTCCAACTCGCGGGTGTGTTGATGCTTGATTTCGTCGGCTTTCTGCATGGCGGAGTCGGCCTGGGATTCCCGCAGTTTCACCTCCGATTCCTGATCCTCCAAGGCAGACGACTTCCTGTCAAGTTGCTCTTCGCGCTGCATGTAACGGCGTTCCATACGGTTCAGTTCGCGCCGTTGATCGGTGATTTCCTTGTCGCCGGCTTCGCGGAGTTTCAGCGCTTCTTCCTGGGCTTCCAGAACGATTCTGCGCTTTTCAGCCTCGGCCTGCGTAATGGCGGTGGCAGCCTCCTCGCGGCTGCGTTGCAGTTTATTTCCGTCTTTCCTGGTGCTGAGCAGCAGCCATGCGACCGCCGCAATTCCTGTTGTTATCCCCACTGCCGCCAGGACGGACAGGATAATTACTAACATAGACCCTCCTCAGTCCGTCCGAGCGTATGCTCGGGATATATTTACCCTTTTTACATCGTAATGTTGGCTATAGGCAAAGTCAAGGAAAGCCCGATTGGCCGGACCCGCCGATAACAAGTTCACAGGGACGGTCGAGCTATCGGTCTGCCGGGCTCAAACATGGATCAGAGCCGATGACCACATCCTGATTGAACCCGTCAGGCTCAGCGGCCCGGTGGATTTTCCGCAGGCCGGACCGCCGTGCCGTCGGCGGCGACGACGCGTTGGTACGCTTCCACCGGACGCCACGCCAACGGAGTGAGCAGGATTACCGGCAGCATCAGCAACAAACCAACTCCGGCGTTCACACCGATGGCCAGGGAGATGGTGAAAGCCTGGGCGATGGCCCCGATCTCCACTCCGCCGATCAGGTGCCCCAGTCCGTTGACCAACCCCTGCGACCCCATGATTCGCCCTCGCATTTCCGGTGGGGAGGACAGCAGCAGGATCGTGCTTTGCATGGTGCTGAATCCCGCCTGGCCCACGCCGGAGCCGAATAGCAGCAGGAAGGAAATCACGAACCACGGCGACCAAGCTACCGCTACCACCCCTACCGCCACTATCAATGCCCCGATGACGAAGTAACGCCCGTGAAAAGTGTACCTCCGGCGCACTGCAATGATCATCGCCCCGATAAACGTCCCGATGCCGTCGGCAGACCCCAACACGCCTCCCAGGGATGGGCCCACTCTCAAAACGTCGGTGGCGATGACCGGTATGAAGTATTGCAGGGGCAGCACCATGCCGTTCATCACTAGGGAAATCATCAGCACTCCCAGCACGAATTTATTGGAGAAGGAGTATCCGATTCCGGACTTGATGCCCTGCCAGAACACGGTGCCCCGCACTGCGGCGGCCGAACCGGCCGGGAGCCTGGTCTTGAATATCAGGAACGCCGACACCAGGTCCAGGACAACCAGCACGGCGAACGCTCCGGTGAATCCGTAAAATTCGATCAGGAGCCCGCCGGCAATCGGACCCAATATTTTGCCGCCGTTGTTGGTGAAGGTTTCCAGGGACATGGCATGGACGATGCGTTCCTGCCCCGCCATGTCAAAAAGGGCTGCCCGCCGCGTCGGGTCGTCCAGGACCTTGGCCGTCCCCTGCAGAAGAATGGCGATGAATACGTGCCAGGGTTGAACGACGCCCAGGATCAAAAGTATCAGGAGTCCCGAAGCCACCACCAGGTAAAAGGTGTGTATCCCGGCCAGGATGCGCCACCGGTCCAGGCGGTCGGCCAGCATTCCGGCTACCAATGACAACGGCGGCCGGGGCCCGTTGAGGAACACCGAAATCAGGCCAACCTGAAAGGCTGAGTCGGTGAGTTCGTAAATGAGGTAACCCAGCACGATGAGTTCCATGCGCCGGGCTATCTCGTGGATCCACCGGGCCGCCCACAACAGCCGGAAGTTCCGGTCCTGCAGGACGACCAGTACCGGAGCGCTGGGGATTCGACGCAATGGGCTATTCCCCCGTCGGGCGCCGCAATGAAAAAGGCGCCGCCGCTGAAGCCGACCCTACTCCCTCATCAACCCTGTTCAAGGCCGTCAACATACGCCGGTCAAGGATGCAAGGTCAACTAACGATAATTCGGTCTTGCGATTCCGGGTTGACGTCGTCGAGCTATCGGCAGCCGCCGGGACGCGGGCCCGTGTTTCGGAATCCGTTGCCAGGTCTGCCCCCGGGCAGCGTCGTGTCGGTGAGTTCGCCCGGAGCATTCCCGCTGGCCAGTCTGCGTGATGCCAGACCCGGGCCGCCCGAATCCGGTTTGGGCCGTGGTAAGATGACGGCGAATTTCTGGATCAGCAGGTTGGAGGTTGCCGGCATGGCGTCGCATTCCCTTGGGTTATCGTTGCACGAGGCGGCTCGCCGCATGGGTGTTCCATTCGCGGTGGAAAATGAGCCAGCAGACCGGTTCGTAGAAGTCAACGGGTTGAAACTGCACTACCTGGAATGGGGCGAGGCCAACCTTCCCACGATCGTCATGCTTCACGGCATCAGCCAGCAGGCCCACAGCTGGGATTTCATCAGCCTGCCGCTGTCGACGGATTATCGCGTGGTGGCGCTGGACCAGCGCGGCCATGGCGATAGCGACTGGTCACCGGACGGGAATTATTCTACGGACATTTATGTGGGCGACATCGAGGGGTTCATCCAGGCCCTGGGGTTGCGGGATTTCCACCTGATGGGTCACTCCATGGGCGGGCGCAACAGCCTGGCCTGGGCGTCGGACCGCCCGGGAATCCTAAAATCCCTCACCGTCGTGGACACCGGCCCCGAAACCCAACGCCGCGGCCAAAACCGCATCCAGCAGTTCCGGGAGCTCCCCGACGAGCTGGACACACTGGAGGAATTCGCCGACCGGGTGATGGAGTACACCGGACGCAACCGGGAGCAGACCATGGGGGCGCTCAAGTACAGCATCCGCCAACGCTCCGACGGCAAGTGGACGTGGAAGTACGACAAGGCCATGCGGGTGCAGGGTTTCCGGGCGCCGACTTGGACGCCGGAGCAACTCTGGGCGGGCTGGCGGAAGATTGATTGCCCCGCCCTGGTGGTCAGGGGCGATCGCAGCGATATTTTCGCCGACGAAACGATGATGCGGATGTCCGAAGAACACCCCGACTGCACCACCGTCACCGTGGCTAACGCCGGCCACCTGGTGCAGGGCGACAACCCGCCCGACTTCCTGGCCGCGGTGCGAGGCCTGCTGGCGCGATTCCACTAGGCTAAACCCGCAGACCGAACCCTGGCTCAAGCGCCGGAGGTTGTGTCAAAAACCCAGCAGCCTGGGCAGCAATTCTCCCAGCGCATAAGCGAGCGCTGCCGAGACGGCCCCGATGCCCAGGATTTCCAGCCCCTGGAGCAACGGGGATTTGCGGACGATACGCCCCTTAACCAGGCCCAGGACAAAGAGCCCGGTCAGCGACAGGCCGATCGACCAGCCGATGGTGGTAAGGTTGACGGGCATAAATAGGTAGGGTGCGATGGGCAGGATTGCCGACAGGCCAAAGGACACACCCATCACCAGCGCGTCTTTCAGCGGGTTGCCGCCGAGGTCGGGGCTGATGCCCAGTTCCTTCTCCAGCAACGTGTTGAGCCACAGGGTTTTGTCCTGGGCGATGTCGTTGGCCAGGTGCACGGCCTGTTCGTAGGTTTGCCCTTCGCGTTGCAGCAGAATCACCAGTTCGGCGAACTCTTCCGCGGGTTTTTCTGCCAGTTCGCGTAGTTCGCGGGCGATCTCGGCGTCGCGCACGTCCTGTTCGGCTCTGGATCCTAGGTAAGCGCCAGCCGCCATGCTGATGATGCCGGCGGCGGCAGCGGCCAAGCCGGCCACGAGTACCGTGCCCGTGGTTCCCACCGCGGCTGCAATTGAGGTAGTGAGCGCCACCGTGCTGATGATGCCGTCCTGGGCGCCGAACACCACCTCGCGCAGACGACCCAGGTTGGCCACCCGGAAGGGTTCCCGGTCGACTTCCATGGCCGCGGCGATATACGAATCGAGATCCGGGGTCATATCGTCGCCCGCCGAATCACCGGACATGGTGACCTGAACGGACCTTTCGGCGAGCCGGGGCTGGGCGCTTGGTTCGGGTGAGGGTATCGCGGCCAGAGCGTCCAAGGCGTTCGTAAAAGCCGTCTGGTGAACCTGCTCACGTTCCATCGCCAAAGTGAACGCCCGCACGGCGTCGGCGCGGCCTTCGGCCCGAGCGTCCCGAATCATGCGGGGGTACACGCGGCTATATTCCCTGGTCTCGCCCTCGATCACCTTACGCAGGTTGGTCCCGGTATCCGCTATGTCTCCGGACACCCGAAGGTGGTTGATGCCGTGAATCGTCTCCGCGCCAGCCACCTCCTGGAACACCTGGGCGATTTCCGGTAAACCCTCTTCCATCGCCTTCTGTGCATAGGCGGTGTACGTCAGGTGAGCAATTGCTTCGCTGACGATGGCCTGCCAAAGATTGCGGTCGGTTGCGGTGAGCGTAGACGCGTCAGAAGCCGAATTGGCGCTCATAACGGAGCCCTCAGATGGACATAAGTCGGCATGGAAATAAGTCGGCGTGGAAGGGATTGGGTCGCCGACCCACGCGTTGCCAGGGTCGGTCGCCGCCCATGCTGCAATCCGCCAAGGACGGACCGACGACGGACCGACGGCGGTCAGAGGCGGGGCGAAGCGTGGTGCGCCAGTACCAGCCAGTCATCCCCGGAACGCACGAAGATGTTGGTGGCCAGCACGCCGAACCCCTGGGCCTGGCCGCCGACCACGCTGGTGATGCTTTCCACGCAGGTTACGATACCGCAATCGCCCTCCACCGCCACGTTCACGTAGTGGATGTTGAAGTGCATCAGGGCGGCGCCGTTGAAGATCCCCTGCCAGGAGCGGCGGATATCGGGCCAGCCGACGATGGGCTGCCACCCCGGGTGGACACACAGGGCGCGGGCGGATTGCTCGCAAACCGCGTCCATTTCGGCGATTTCCAGGGAGCCAAAGGCGTCGTAGAAACGCTGGTTGGCGTCCTTGAGGGCTTCGATGTCTTCAATTGGGGAGGGCATCTGGCGTATCCAATTGCGGTGTTAGGTAAGCAGTTTGCTGGCGAAGTCGTCGATTTGGCGCAGGGCCTGGTCGCGTGGCGCGCTATCGGCGAAAACCATGGCGCGGGAGGCTCCGGCGTCCTCAAAGGCTTTCAGGATTTCCGGGTCGGCGGGCTGTCCGAACACGGAGACCTCGATGGACTCCGGGTCGCGGCCGGCATCTTCAGCAAGGCGCTTCAGCTCCTGCTTGCCTTCCCTCAGTTCATCCGGCGTGATGCGGTTGGGCATCCAGCCGTCGCCCCAGGACACGACCCGCCGAAAAACGTTCCGGGCGCGACCGCCGATGAGCACCGGCGGGTGTGGTTTCTGCACCGGTTTGGGGGAAGAGTAGATGGGCGGGAAGTCGATGTAGTTGCCGTGGAACTCGCCGGCGTCTTTCGTCCAAAGCTCCTTCATGGCCTGTATGGACTCGCGGGTGTACCCGATGCGCTGAGCGAACTCGACGCCGAACAACTCGGTTTCCTCCCGCAGCCAGCCGGTGCCGATGCCGAAGAGGAACCGCCCGCCGCTGAAGTAGTCGAGGGTGGCAATCTCCTTGGCCAGCAGGATGGGGTTGCGTTCGGGGACGAGGCAGATGCCCGTGCCAAGCTTGAGGTTGGTGGTGACTGACGAGGCCCGCCCCAGCGCGATGAATGGGTCGACGCACTCGTAGTACATCTGGGGGATGACGCCGTCCGGAGAGCCGGGCCAGGGCGATTTGGGCCCGGCTGGAATGGCCGGGTGCTCGGGAACCCAGAGGGATTCAAAACCGTGGGCTTCGCAGGCCTGCGCCAATTCGGCTATGTCGATGGAGGATTGGGTGACAAACATTGCGATGCCGATATTCATGGGTAACTACCTCTGGGACAAGACGGCTGAGACAGCCTGCTGAGACAAGACGACGGGTTTCGAGCAGGCGACGCCAACGGGATGGTCTGGCTCGATTATAGCAAACGAAAGGGGCCGGAACCGGAGCAATCCGGTCCCAACCCCGTGCGCGAGGTATGCCGTTAGCGTTATGCCTGTGGGGAAAACGCGGCCGGCACCAGGATTTTGGCTTCCTGGCTGACCAGGAATTCTCGGGTTGGCGGGGGCCAGTGGGGAGACGTCGACGCTTCGGCGCGGGTCTTGTCCCGGGTGGCCAGGTCAGCGTAGGGCCAGATGTGGACCCACTTGTTCAAACCGCCGATGTCGCTGTACATGCCGGCGGCCAGGGGAGAGAACTTCTCCCGGTGCTCGATGGCAGCCGACCAGATGTCCAGCACCTTGGGCATGGTTCCGTTCTGGTACTCGTAGATTCGCATCTCGTAGACGTTGCCCAGCTTCTGGCCGCCGCCCATGGGCCGCATGAAGGGAGCAGGATGGTAGATTTCGGACTGCATGTGGAGAATGGTGCCCCGGCTATCCGGAGGCCAGTTGGGGTCTTTAACGGAGGCGGCGCGCACCTCGGCGCGTTCGTCCAGGTTCTCGTAAGGCCAGATGTGGATAACCTGGTTCAGCCGTCCAAACTCGGTGTGGAAGAAGGCTGCCAGCTTGGAATACTTTTCCCGGTGGGGGAGCGCCTCGCCGAAGGCATCCTCAAAAATGGGGACTCCGCCGGGCTTGAGGTCATAAGTCCGGACTTCGTAAATCATGTAGCCGCACCTCCATGTGTGCTGTATCGGGCCGACACAATAGTTTCGGGGCCGGCAGTCTGCGGGTCGCCGGCGCCAGCAGTCTAGCAGAATGACATAAACAGCGGCAACAAACCGCAGCGCTTCCCGGCCGACCGGCAGCGAGTCAGTCGCAAAGGGCAGAACCGATTGATATAATCGCGGTCAAACACCCCAACCGGGGCGTGAAAATCGTTGAAAACACGACTGGATCGACTGCGGGGCGTTGACAAGAACGCCGGTAGTTGGACAAGGAGGTCTTTACAATGGGAGCAACTGAAAAGGTAGCAAAGTGGATTGTTGACACCGGCTACGAAGATATCCCCCCGGACGCGATTCGCGTGGCCAACGAGTCCTGTTTCGATCTGGTGGGCGTGATCCTGGCCGGTTCGACGCAGAAGGTTGGGGATATCATCCGCAACTACGCGGGTGAGTTGGGCGGTACCGAGGAAGCCACCATCCTGGCCTCCGGGGAGCGCACGTCGGCGCTCAACGCCGCCCTGGTCAACGGCACCATGGGCCACGCGCTGGACTACGACGACTTCGGCGGTTTCGGCCATCCCACGGTGGCCATCTTCCCGGCGCTGCTGGCCCTGGGCGAAAGCATCGGCGCCACCGGCCGCGACCTGATGGAAGCCTACGTCGTGGGCTGCGAGGTCGGTCTGGCGGTGGACTACGCTACGCATTACCACAGCCAGCAGATGCACCGGGGATTCCACAGCACGGCGATCCTGGGCCGCCTGGCCGCCGCCGCTGCCTGCGCCAAGCTGCTCAAGCTGGACGAAAACCAGACGGCAATGGCGTTGGGCATGGCCGGATCCATGGCCTCCGGCGTCATCCACAACTTCGGTACGATGACCAAGCCCCTGCACGCCGGCATGACCTGCCGCGACGGCGTGATGGCCGCCCAACTGGCACAGCGCGGGTTTACCGCCGGCGACCAAATTCTGGAGCACCCGGTGGGCTTTACCGCCACCGTGATCGGCGACGACCACACGGACCTGGACGAAGCCGCCGATCAACTGGGCAAGCCCTTCCGCGTCCAGGATGCGCTGGTTATCAAGAAGTACCCCTCCTGCGGCGGCAACCACGCCATGCTGGACAGCATCTTCGGACTGATGCGCGAGCACGAGTTCACCCACCAGGACGTGGCCAACGCCGAGGTGGTGCAGTCGTTCGCTTCTACGGTCATGCTCTACGAGGAGCCCGAATCTGACCTGAAGGGCAAGTTCAGCGCCAAGTACAACATGGCAGCAGCCTTGGTCGACGGCGAGGTTGGCATCGACACATTCACCGACGCGAAGATCGCCGAGGCCGACGTGCAGGACATGATGGAACGGGTGAGCATGCGGGTACAGTCCAAATGGGAGCGCGGCGGCGGCACCGTTTCCAAGGGCGTGCCCATCCGTGTCACCCTCAAGGATGGCCGGGTGTTCGAGCACGAGACCCCACGGGGCGAAATCCTGGGCAGCCAGGTCAATCCCTGGGGCATGGATAATATCGCCGGCAAATTCCGGGACAACGTGAGCCTGGTGCTTCCCGACGAGCGTGTCGAGGACGCCGTCCGCCAGTGGCAGGACGTCACGCAGGTTGACGACGTAGGCGCAGCCATACAGGGCACCCTGGTGAAGTAACAGCTTGATCAGCGCGCTCGGCAAACGTTGGGGAGGCCAATTTGGCCTCCCCATTTTCTTGCGGTGGTACCCAGCGCAGATCAGGGCTGGACAACGCTGTTCGCAAGCTCCCGGTATGCTGCCTCAAAAACCGCTGATGCCGACGGGCGGCGGTGGCGGCGGTAACGTGTCGATGGTATCTCTACGGGCTTCCAGCCGCCGCCGGTACAAAGCGTTGTCCTGCAATACCCCGATCCTAAAGATGGTCACTAGCAAGGAGAACAGGTAGAGGTAGACGTCGATCGCCGATGCGATAGCTGCTCGCCCGGTCGCCAATCGCGTGTTGCCCGGCGCGGGGCCGGTCAGCTTCCGCGACTGGGCGAACGTCAACCACAACAAAAGGAGCGTCAGGGCCGCGGTCGCCAACCACGACCAAAGAGCGAATCCAACCGGCAACTGCGCCAATACTGCCGCGGCGAGGCCCAACAGCGCGACGATGGGGGCGGTGCGCCATCCGGTGAGGCTTCGCCGGCCGGAAGCGCAATAGATGGCCATCAAAAGCAGCGTGGCGGCGATGCTCGCGCCCGCCGGCAGTAATACCGGGTTGGTCCAGGAGCCGATAAAATGCGCCGCCGTAGCGCCGGCCCAGACGTGGTACGCCAGGACCGGAACGGCGGCCAGGACCGGCGGCACCCGGGGCGCGATGAAAACGACGACCAGCAGACCCAGCAACCAGGCGGCGGCCATGATCAGGTAGCTCAACCAGCCGGCGCCTTCGAGCAGGCCCAATTTCTGGAACCACCATGCTGCCGCCCCGGCTACAAATATACCCACTGCCAACCAGAGGTACATCCCAACGATTGCACCGTCGGGGGCATGGCGCCCGGAGTCGTCGGCGAGGTTGAACCGGTCCGGCTCCAGCGCCGGGGTTGGTTGTGCGGGAATGGTCACATTCCACTCCGGGCTGGGTCGGCAGCTTCGTCGAGACTAGACGAGCACCACGCTGTGCTGTGGCTCCAGGCGTATGGTGTCGCCGACGCTAATTTCGCCACCCTGCAAAACCACGGTCAGGATGCCACGGTGGCCGAAGATTTCCTTTTGCAGGCCGGGAATCAGCGCGTCCATCTTCTGGCACGGTTCGCAATCGCCGGTCACTTCCAGCGTGACCTGGTTATCGGGACTGCCGATGAAAAACACGTTGCCCTGGACGGCCCCGGAAAGATCCATGCCGGTTACGGTGATATTCTCCTTGATCTGGCCGGGTTGGAGACCGTACTTGTCGAGGGTTTCCTGGTCCATGACCAGGACTTGACGCAGGTTGCGGGGATTGCGGCTGCGGTCGCCCTCCAGGCCTTCGGCGGAGATGGCTCGCGCGGATTCTACCGGGTCCGGCGGAGTTCCTTTGACCCTGGCGATGTGGAGGTTGACGATGGTTCCGGTTAACATGAGCATACTCCTGTGGTGTTGAGCCGTCGGCGTAAGCCGGCGGAGTTCGATGGTGCGATTTTAGGGTATGCGCCAGTGGTTGGCAAACGGGCCGGGAGGTGAAGGAATCTCACCCTCACCCCAACCCTCTCCCATCCAGGGATAGGGGGTCGGACATCTATTTGTCGCCGACAATTTTGCCGACACCCCCCGGCTTGGTAGAATGCAGGGCATTCCAGAGTCCGGCGTCTGCCGGGGAATTGCGAGGACGTATCATGGCTTACGAATTTATCAAGGCTGATGTGGTTGACGGTGTGCTGGTGATGACGATGCACGATCCCCCCACTCGCAACGCGTTGGGGCCCGATATGGCCGCCGAAATGTTCGAGCGGCTGGACGAATTCGAGAACAACCCGGAGGAACGAGTGCTGCTGTTAACCGGCACCGAGCCGTCCTTCTGCTCCGGCGCCAACGTGCGTGGATTCCGCCAGCGTATTGAGGAACGCGAGGGCGAGACGGAGCCGGAGCCGTTGACCTGGGGCAAGATGGAGTACATGCTGGGCCGCCACCAAAGCGCCGAATCCGGGCCCCGGGTGAACTTCGTGCCGCTGCGTATCCACGACCTGCAGAAGCCGTCGATTGCGGCGGTGAATGGCCCGGCGGCCGGCGTCGGCTGCGGGCTGGCCCTGTCCTGCGACATTCGGGTGGTGGGCGATACTGGGCGTTTGTCCGAGCGGTTCGTTCTGAACGGGCTGATTCCGGGGGACGGGAGCTGCTGGCAGCTGCCCAAGTTGATCGGCACCAGCAACACGCTGCTGCTCCAGTACACCGGGGACTGGATGGGCGGCGAGGACGCGGTGCGGATCGGGCTGGCGAGCAAGTGTTTTCCCGATGACCAGCTGATGGAAGGGGCGTTGGAGCTGGCCATGCGGATCGCCAAGGGGCCGACGGTGGCGCATTCGCTGACGAAGTACCTGGTGCAGCAAAGCATGGGCCTCACGTTCCGGGAAGCGCTGGAGATGGCTTCGGCGGCCCAGGAGCACGTGCGGCGCACCGAGGATCACAAGATTGCGGTGCAGTGGTTCCTGGACAAGAACCGGGGGATGCCGCCCTTCGTGGGGCGTTAGGGTCGGCGTCCTGGGTAAATTGTAGGCCAGCCGACCAGGGCGATCGCATTTCAGATTATTCTAAAAATCAGGCTAAACTAACGCCTGCGATTTAGTTGACTGAGGTGCGTGGTGGCTCCCCACTAACCAACGTTGTCACGCGGCGATTGGCGCGCCGGGAGGTGTGTGCGTGGTGCGGTCCCCGGCGTCGGGCATGGGCACCAGTTGGGCCGCCCGACGCTTGGCCGCACGCAAGGCCCGCTGCTGATACTGTCTCTCGTAGTGTTCCGCGCCAGCATCCACGTATTCCTGGCCGTAGCGCAGCATGGTGTAGATGAGCCTGGCCAGCTGGTGGGCGGTGGCGGTGATGGCCTTGGGCGCACCCAGTTGGGCTTTCTTCCGGCGCAGGAAGGCGCCCAGGGCGCTGTCGGAACGGTGCAGCGCGTTGGCCGCCAGACGCAGGGCCGCGGCGGCCCGGTTGGCGCTGGGCTTGGTCTTGGAGCTGATCACCCTCCCACCGGTGATGCGGTTGTCCGGGCTCAGCCCCAACCAGGACGCGAAGTGTTTGGCGCTGGGCGATTTCGTCATGTCCGTGCCAATCTCGCTGATCACCTTCAGGGCCGTGTACGCATCCACGCCGTCGATTCGGGTCAGGTCCACTCCCGTCAACCGGTACAGTTGTCCCTGGACATCGAAACGGGGCGCGTTCTTCTGATTGCGCTTTTTGCCATTGGGAGCCGGAGGCTCACCGTCGCTGCGGTCTTCGAACCGCTCCAACTGGGCTGCAATCTCCCGGTCGCACTCGGCAATCTTATCCTGATAGAACCGATACAGCTCCAGGGCCTGGGTCAGCTCAAAGATGTGTTCCTCCCGCCAGTGTCCCCGCAGCGACCGGGCGATCGTCGCCTCGTCGGCCTTGATCCTGGGGTCGCGCAATTGCGCCAGCTTCCGGGGGTTCCGTTCACCATCCACGATGGCTGCGATGATGTCCATGCCCGTCTTGCCGGTGATGTCGCTGATGACGTGGTGGAGCTTCACGTTCATCTGGGTCAGCGCCTTCTGCATGTGCTGGATATGCTGGGACGCGTACTCCACCAGCATGGCCCGCTGCCGCAGGTAGCTGCGCAAGCGTCGTATGTCCCCGTCGGGTCGGAAGGCTCCCGACAGCAGGCCGTAGGTGTGCAACTGCTGCAGCCACTGGCAGTCCCGCACGTCGGTCTTGCGACCCGGCACGTTCTTGATGCGCCTGGGGTCCACCAGCATTACCTGGAAGCCTCGCTCCTCCAGCACCCCGAACAGCGGTATCCAGTACACGCCGGTGGACTCCATGACCACGGTCTCCACACCGCACTCCGAAAGCCACTCCGCCAGACGGTACAGGTCCGCCGTGAAAGCCTCAAACTCACGCACCGGCTGTTCGGACCGATCGGCGGGAAGTGCCACATAGTGGCTGGTGGCCCCCACGTCGATACCCGCCGCGTTCAGGTTCAACTGGGACAACCCTTCCCCTTTCGCGCTGCTCTGGCGTCTGCTCATCATCGCCTCCACGATTGCCGTGTAGGCGTGTCGCCGGAGGGAGCCACGGGCTGTAGCCACTCTCCCCAACGGGATCGCCCCACAGCGGGGCGTCACCAATGATGCAGTCGTAAGGCTCCCGGACCATGCTATGGATCGGGCAATACGCACCAGCGCCTGCTCGGTCTTCGTCCGAACGACACGCCTCGCCATGAGCATACGCACCCTGACACGGCCACACCAGTTAGTCGCTTCTGCACGGCCCGGCCACGGGCATAATGCTGCTATGGACGATGTGGCACTTTCGATTTGTGCCACTTTCGATTGCGGAACGCTTTGGAATACTGGAGGACCCGAGAACCGGACCTGCCAGAAGGCACGAGCTGCTGGACATCATCGTCATCACTCTTTGCGCCGTGATCTGCGGCGCCGACCACTGGGTGGAGATTGAGGAATTCGGCAAGGCCAAGGAGGATTGGTTCCGGCGGTTCTTGAAGTTGCCTAACGGTATACCCTCCCACGACACCTTCGGGAGGGTGTTTGGTCTGCTGGATCCGGAGCAGTTTTCGGCCTGCTTCTCGGCCTGCTCCTCGGCCTGCTTCATGGACTGGGTACGCTCGGTGAGTGACCTGGCCCAGGGCGAGGTGGTAGCGATAGATGGCAAGACCCTGCGGGGTTATCATGACCGGGCCAACGGCGGAGCTCGGCGGCAGCCGAGCTCCGCTGCCTATGGTGAGCGCCTGGGCCACCGAGAACCGGATGGTGCTGGGGCAGACCCGCACCGCGGCCCACTCCAACGAGATTACGGCGATACCGGAACTGCTCAGGGTGCTGGAATTGAAAGGGTGTTTGGTAACGATCGACGCCATGGGCTGCCAGAGGAACATCGCCCAGCAGGTGGTGCAGGGGGGCTGAGTATCTGCTGGCCGTGAAGGCTAACCAGGGTGAGTTGCACCAGAACATCAAGGACCTGTTCGCCTGCGGTGAGCGCGTGGGCTGGGCTGGTGTGGCTTACAGCCACCACGAACAGGTGGGCAAAGACCAGGGCCGGCTGGAACGCCGCCAGCGCTGGGCGATCACTGACCCAGCGGAACTGGCCTACGTGGACCCCCAACGCCAATGGGCCAGCTTGGGCGCGGTGGCCCGGGTCAGCTATCGCCGGATCAGTTATCGAAGGGACGCTGCCACCGCTGCCCCAACAGATACCCGTTACTACATTTGCAGCTATCCGGCGGACGCAGCCACGCTGTTGGCGTCGGCCAGAAGCCACTGGAGCATCGAGAACAGCCTGCACTGGGTGTTGGACGTGGCCTTCGACGAGGACCACAGCCGGGTGAGGACCGGGCACGCCGACCAGAACCTGGCGGTGATCAGGCGCTTGGCCTTGAACCTGCTCAAGCAGGAACGCACCACCAAAGTCGGGATCAAAGCCAAACGCAAAAAAGCCGGATGGGACTTCGATTACCTGCTCAAAGTCCTATCCCAATGAAATGCGATTGCCCTGGGCTCGCGTAACAGTTCAGAGTTGCGGGGAAATGAGCAGTTGACGGCGGGCGGCGAGCGGATTTAGACCCTGGGCGCGCCAGGCGCCGAACAGAGAGGCCAAGGTCATCTTGCTCTGTGTGCCTTGCTCCGAGCGGGTGCCGCCGCTGATCTTGCGACTGATGACCAGGTGGCGCAGGCTGCGCTCGGCGGCGTTGTTGTCTGAAGGCGCTGCGGGTTCGGCCACGAAGACAAAGAGTTCCCTGATGTGGCGTTCAATGCGTCGGCACAGCTTGGCCTGAGTTGCCGACGGGTCGTCGAGGAAGGGCTGGCAGATGGCCAGCAGTTGGCGTTCCAGGGTCAGTTGGGCGGTGCGCCGCGGCTTGGCCTGGGGATGAGTGAAGGCTTTGGCCCGATCGTAAATCCCGTGGACGGCGTCGGCCCACCTGGCCAGTGGCGCAGCATCGGGGTAGCGGGTGCGCTGGTCGTGGATGTCCCGCAGCAGGTGGGCCCAGCACCGCTGCTTGGGGCCATCATAATGGTGGTAGGCAGCGTAGCAATCGCTGACCAATACTCCGGAGAAAGCATCGTTCAGGGCTTCATCCACCACCGTCTTGCCCCGGCCCCGCCGCAGGAAGTAGCGTTCGGTGGGGGTGCTGAAAGTCCACACGTAGCCGTTGGCCCCGACGATGGCGCCCGCGCTGACGCGCCGTTGCTGTACGGTATCCAGATACCGCTGGATGGTGGGGAAGGGCATTCGCGCTTCTTCCCGTAGCGTGGCGACCAGGCTGAGCAGGTTGACGCCGCGGCGCTGCCGTCCCAAAACCACACCGTCCAGTCCCGCCGGGGGCGTGCAGCCGCGCCGGGCAAGTCCGAGTCGGGCAAGTCCGCGCCGGGCAAGTCCGCGCAATGTAGACGTGCTCGGTGACCCGTACCGGAGCCACCGGCAACTCGATGACTTCCCGAGTGCGCTGAGTCCAGCCCCCAGTCAGGTGAGTCCCGCAATCGGGACCGTTCTCCATCACGTGCTCCACCCGCACGTGCTCCACCCGCACGTGCTCCACCCGCTGGGTGGGCGTCATGCGCCGGCGGGCAAAGCCGTGGCGTCGCTGCTTGCGGGGCTGCTGCTTCACCGGCGCGGCTGGCGGCCCGGTTTCGCCTGGCCTTCCAGTTCGGCAATCCGCCGCTCCAACCGCTCAATCACCCGCTGCTGTTCCAGAACGGTGGCCTGCAGTTGGGCGATGCTGGCGATGAGGACAGCGCGGTCGACGGTGGTGAGGTCAACTTCAGTATCCATGCCCTGTATATGACATAACCACCGCCACCCGTGCCAGCCTTCGGCAACCCGCCTTCGGCCAATTCAACCCACCAACTCTGAACTGTTACGAGGGCGTTGCTCTCCTTGACAGCGATTTTGTCCTCGCATAAAATTTGTGCTGCGAATCAGAACCCACCGGGTTCACGACGAGGGAGGAGGGGCGTCATTGGTATGGACACCTCCGAATTTGTCGGATCGGCTGGTACAGGCGCCACGGCCCCCGCCGTGGTGTTTTTTGTGTTAGCGGGCTGTGAATCGCCGGCTCGGGCCAGCCGGCCCCCGCGTTTCGGTGGCGCAGGCAACCGAATCGGCTGGGTTGGCCCAATGACGGAAATTTCAGCCATCCGCTGTATCCAGCTGATGAGGACGAGGACAACAAGATGAAAACCGCCCCTGAAGCAGTCGAATCGCCTGATTGGGCGCCACGGCTGAACGTCGTGGCGCTCTTTTGTTTTTTGACCTTGGCTGTCCCCACGGCGAGGCGGCCGCGACGGTCCGGGTCCGGTCCCGACGCCACCCGCGAATCCTCCGATGCAGCCTGGCGCGACGACGCCAACCGCAGTTGGCAAGCAACCGCAAAAAATGACGTCCGCTGATGACCTCCGTTTATGACGCGAATGTCGTGCGACACAGGAGGATTCCGTGGCAGCGATAATGCAGGACTACCGGGCGGTGTTCATCAGCGATACGCACCTGGGCTTCCGGGGTTCCCGGGCGAAATCCCTGGCCGATTTCCTGGAAAGCCATCACAGCGACCAGCTCTACCTGGTGGGCGACATCGTCGACGCCTGGCGCATGCACCGCAAGGTGTACTGGCCCGGCGACCACACGAGGGTGGTTCGTGAGCTGATGGCCAAATCCAACAACGGCACCACCGTCCACTATATCGTGGGCAACCACGACGAGATTTTCCGCGGCTGGCTCGAATGGGGCCTGGCCCTGGGCAAGATAAAGTTCGCCAACGAACTGGAGTATTACGGCCTGGATGGCAAGCGGTACCTGGTGCTCCACGGCGACCAGTTCGATAGCCTGATGCACAGTGGCGCGGGCCGGGTGATCATGTTCCTGGGAACCCGGGGATACGACGTGCTACTATCGGTCAATACCGTCACCGACCGGCTGCTGGGACTTTTTAACATCCCTCCCATGAGCCTCACCGCCTTCGCCAAGCGCCGAACCAAGTCCGCCGTGTCCTACGTCCTCAAGTTTGAAACGCTGCTGTCGGAGCACGCCCGCCAGCACGAGTACGACGGTGTCATTTGTGGGCACATCCACACTCCCGAAATCAAGAATATCCAGGACACCGTTTACATGAACTGCGGCGATTGGGTGGAGAACTGTAGCGCGCTGGTGGAGCACCATGACGGCAGGTGGGAACTCGTGAAATGGCGTGCTGATGGGTAGACAGCCGCTGGGCAAACAACCGCTGGACAGACAACCGCGCCTGGCCGTGGTCACCGACGCCTGGGTTCCGCAGATTAACGGCGTGGTCACCACGCTCACCAAAGTCGTCGACCTCCTGCGCGAATCGGGGCTGGACGTATCGGTCGTCGAGCCATCCCAATTCCGGACGGTCCGACTGCCGAAATACTCCGAACTGCGGGTGGTCGTCTCGCCACTCAAGGCGTACCGCACCCTGAGCGGCATCGACCCTGAATACGTGCACATTGCCACGGAAGGTCCCCTGGGCTCGGTGGCGCGTTTCTGGTGCTGGCGCCGCGGATTGCCATTCTCGTCCAGCTACCACACCCGGTTTCCCCAGTACGTGAAGCAGGTCTACGGGCTGCCGTCGGGACCGGTGACCAAATACATGCGCTGGTTCCACGGCGGCGCGCTGCAAACACTGGTGCCCACGGTCGGCATGGTGCGCGACTTGCAGGCAGATGGGTTCAAAAATCTGGTCGTCTGGTCGCGCGGCGTGGATTCCGAGCTATTCAACCCGTCGGCGCGCCTGGCCGACTGGTACGGGAGCGTCCCTGCCGACCAGAAAGTTCTGGTTTACGTGGGGCGAGTCAGCAAGGAAAAAAGCGTCGAGGATTTCCTCCAACTGGCGTCCCGGCCCGGTTACCGGTGTTGGGTCGTGGGCGACGGCCCGCAACGCAAGGAGCTCGAACAGCGGTACGGAGACCGGGTCACCTTCGTCGGATACAAACTGGGGCAGGAACTGGCAAATTTCTACGCCTCGGCAGACGTGATGGTCTTCCCCAGCCGTACCGATACCTTCGGCAACGTGATGACCGAAAGCATGGCTTGCGGGACTCCGGTGGCGGCCTATCCGGTTACCGGCCCCATTGACGTCGTGGCGGACGGCCTGTCCGGCGCGCTGGAAGAGAATCTGGCTGACGCCGTGGCAAGGGCGCTGCGCTGCGACCGCAGCAAGGTGCGAGACTATGCCCTGGGGTTCTCATGGGATTCCTGCATCGCCACCTTCCGCGAATCGTTGGACCCCATTTCCCGCCGCAAAGGGCAAACGGCCTGAAAGTCGCGGCTACGCCGGGCCGCACGGTTTACCTAAAAACACGGGGAACCGCACTTCAGGGACGAGGGATTGGAACGGAGGTCAAATCTGCCGGAAACGTTGCAGCTGGTCGGCCATCTGCTCCGGGTCGGCGGCCCTGGGCTCTAGCACCAGATAGGTCAGCCCAGCCTCCGCGTAGCCGGCGAGGTCGGCGCGCACCTGCTCCGGCGATCCTCGTAACGGGGTTCGCGCCGCGCCGTCCATGGGCGCATTGGTGATATCCAGTCCGGCGCGCAGCGATATCTCGAAACCTTTCATGCCCAGGCCGGCTTGAGCCCGCAACCGGGCAATGCGGAGGGTTACCCGAGCCACGTCTGCCGGGCGCTGGCGGACGCCGTGCCAGCCGTCGCCCAGGCGCGCTGCCCGCCGCAGCGCCGGCGCCGAAATGCCGCCGGTCCAGATGGGCGGAATGCGGTGCGGGCCGGGTCGAGGTGACATTGACAACCCGGCCAACTGGTAGTGACGGCCCGCGAATTCGGGTTCCCGCTGGGCCCAAAATGCGCGAAGAATCTCGATGTGCTCGTCAGTTACCGTACCCCGCTCTGCAAAGCTGGCGCTCAGCGCGCGAAACTCCTCCTCCATCCAGCCCACGCCGACGCCCACGATAAGCCGGCCTCCGGAGATTACGTCCAGCGTGCCCAACATCTTGGCGTTGAGCACCGGATGGCGGTAGGGAAGCACCAGGACGCTGAATCCCAACTCGATCCGTGCCGTAACTGCCGCCAGGTAGCTCAGGGTGACGATGGGCTCAAGGATCGGTTCTTCCGGGGACAGAGGGAACCGTCCGTCGGCGCGGTAGGGGTAACGGGATTGCAGGTCGGTAGGCGCTGCGATGTGGTCACTCAGGAAGACTCCGTCGTAACCCAGGGATTCGGCCTGGACCGCCAGTTCCGCCAGGGTACCAGCATCGGCCATCGGGCCTACGTTGGGTAGTATCACGCCGTATTTCATCTACAATGCGCCCGGTGTAATGCACGCTGACTCACGGCTGACCGCCAAGGTGTTCACGTCAGACCCCACCGATACAGAATCGGCCTGGCGTCGGTGGACTACGACTGCCGGCCTCCGGCTCGTGTTCGTCAATTATACCTATTGCTATTTGTAAGTGGGTCCCTGAGGGTCGATCAGCTGGCAGATGATTTCCAAGCGCTGGACGATGTGGTCCTGCACCGCCGTGTGCTCCGGTCCGGTGGGTACGAATATCGGGACGTACCAGTCCTCGTCCATGCCCTCTCCGGGGAACCGCTCCTCCAGTTGGTTCAGGCGTCGCCGTGAAGTATCGTGGTCCGGCAACGCCTCCGAGGAATAGAGCTCAAGCCATAGGGGAGTGTTGCGGCGTCGGGCCCAATGCTCGTGGCTGATGCCGAACCAGGCTCTCGTCCCGGCGAAGTCCAGCATTCGTCCGTAGGATTCTATCGTGTCATCGTGAGCGGCACGCCTGTTGTCTGCCTTGGTCCAATCCCGTTCGGTCATCTCGTTGATCACCCGGGCCACCACCTTTTTCCAACTGAGGATGCGTCGGGGAATCTCCGGGTTCAACTCCTCTGGTCGCAGGGGCATAAACGCCGCGTCGTCATCTTCCCGGGCGGCCAACCCCCGGAGCTGGTCAATGTCAATGCTGGCGGCGGTGTCCCCGGCGCTCTCCGCCCGTTGCGTCATGCTGTCAAGGAGGTTGGCCCAGCTGATGACCATGAGATGTCGATTGCTGTTCCTGATCGCGGCGCTCATCCAGTCAATGCTGCGTTCGGGTTGGTCCAGCTCAAGCCTTTGGTCAGACAGCCGTTGCTGGAGGTCTGACCACAATGACGGCAACCGCGCTGCCGGCGCCACGAACAACAGGGCGGACTGCGAGTCGTCGGGCAACCGTTGCAGATAGCCTTCTGGTTGGTTGCCAGTCAAGCCTGCCCAGAACTTGGCCTCAATCAAAAGGCATTCATTGTCCTGATCATCGTAGCAGGCCAGGTCGGGCCGTTCCCTGTTGGCTCCGGTCGCCTGCGTGATGACCTTAGATATTGGCGCCACCCGGATGTGCGCACCCTGCAGTTTGTCGGTGAGGGCCGCTCTTGCGGCTTCCGAATAAGACAAGATGTACCCAAGGGCATCAACAGCCAGGTCCTCCCTGCGGCTGGTGTATTTCTGGGCGATGTGGTTCAACAGGGTCTGTTTTGCGGCCATCGTGCACGTCCTCTCTTGATTTTGAAAATGTCACAGCCCGCCTGATCATCGTACCGGGATAGTCGTAGTGGGTGGGACGACGATATTTGGTGGCGCACCCATAGTGTAAACGGCGGCGCTACGGTCTCCTACCGTGTGGATAGAGATGAGAGCGATGGCAACCGTCATTCCAATGAACGGATGGCATCGCCAGCAAACCATGCGGAAGCAATCCGAGGAGGTTCACCCCCAGCCGCTGCTGGCCCAGCACCACGCCGTCCAGTTGTGCTGGGGGCAGACAGCGGCGTCGGCAGGCTGGGCAGGTGCTGGCGATATAGACGTGCTCGCTAACTTCCGCTGGAGCTGGGAGCAGGTCGATGAACTCCCGAGTGCGGTGTACCCAGCCACCGGACAACCGGGTTCCACAGTCGGGACAGTTGGCCACGGCGTGCTCTACCCGCTTAGTGGGTGTGATGCGGGTGCGGGCAAAGCCGTGCGGCCGCGATTTGCGGGGTGCTTGGGGTTAGGCAGGTTTACGGTCGGCTTTGGGTTTGAGGCCCGGCATCCGGCGGGAGCCTGGGGGTTTGGCCTGACCCTCCAGCTGGGCGATCCGTTTCTCCAAGCGTTCAATAATCGCCTGCTGTTGGGCGATGATCGCAATGAGCAGGTCGCGGCTGGCGCCGTTCAGGTCAATTCCGACATCCATGCCTACTATATGACATAACCGCCGCAACCCACGCCAGCGTCCCTGAAACCACCTTCAGCCAATTTACCTAACCAACTCTGAACTGTTACGCGTTCAGCGTAACAGTTCAGAGTTGCGGGGAAATGAGCAGTTGACGGCAGGCGGTGAGCGGATTTAGACCCTGGGCGCGCCAGGCGCCGAAGATGGATGCCAGCGTCATCTTGCTCTGTGTGCCTTGCTCCGAGCGGGTGCCGCCGCTGATCTTGCGACTGATGACCAGGCGGCGCAGGCTGCGCTCGGCGGCGTTGTTGTCCGCTGGAACGTCCGGTTCGGCCACAAAGACAAAGAGTTCCCTGATGTGGCGTTCAATGCGTCGGCACAGCTTGGCCTGGGTTGCCGACGGGTCGTCGAGGAAGGGTTGGCCGAGGGCCAGCAGTTGTCGTTCCAGAGCCAGTTGGGCGGTGCGCCGCCGCTTGGCCTGGGGATGAGTGCAGGCTTTGGCTCGGTCGTAAATCCCATGGACGGCGTCGGCCCACCGCGCCAGTGGCGCAGCATCGGGGTAGCGGGCGCGCAGGTCATGGATGTCCCGCAGCAGGTGGGCCCAACAGCGTTGTTTGGGGCCATCATAATGGTGGTAGGCAGCGTAGCAATCGCTGACCAATACTCCGGAGAAAGCATCGTTCAGGGCTTCATCCACCACCGTCTTGCCCCGGCCCCGCCGCAGGAAGTAGCGTTCGGTGGGGGTGCTGAAAGTCCACACGTAGCCGTTGGCCCCGCTCTGACGCCAGCCGGTTTCGTCGGCCCGGTTTCGTCGGCCCGGTTTCGTCGGCCCGGTTTCGTCGGCCCGGTTTCGTCGGCCCGGTTTCGTCGGCGTGGACCACCGGGCTGGCCCGGACGCGGTCCAGTATGCCGGCTACCATCGGCTGGGCCTTTGGCGCCGTCTGACGAATGGCCCCGACGATGGCGCCCGCGCTGACGCGCCGTTGCTGTACGGTATCCAGATACCGCTGGATGGTGGGGAAGGGCATTCGCGCTTCTTCCCGTAGCGTGGCGACCAGGCTGAGCAGGTTGACGCCGCGGCGCTGCCGTCCCAAAGCCACACCGTCCAGTCCCGCCGGGGGCGTGCAGCGGCGCCGGCACGCCGGGCAAGTCCGAGCCGGGCAAGTCCGAGCCGGGCAAGTCCGAGCAATGTAGACGTGCTCGGTGACCCGTACCGGAGCCACCGGCAACTCGATGACTTCCCGAGTGCGCTGAGTCCAACCCCCAGTCAGGTGAGTCCCGCAATCGGGACAGTTCTCCATCACGTGCTCCACCCGCACGTGCTCCACCCGCACGTACTCCACCCGCACGTACTCCACCCGCACGTACTCCACCCGCTGGGTGGGCGTCATGCGCCGGCGGGCAAAGCCGTGGCGTCGCTGCTTGCGGGGCTGCTGCTTCACCGGCGGCTGGCCGCCCGGTTTCGCCTGGCCTTCCAGTTCGGCAATCCGCCGCTCCAACCGCTCAATCACCCGCTGCTGTTCCAGAACGGTGGCCTGCAGTTGGGCGATGCTGGCGATGAGGACAGCGCGGTCGACGGTGGTGAGGTCAACTTCAGTATCCATGCCCTGTATATGACATAACCACCGCCACCCGTGCCAGCCTTCGGCAACCTGCCTTCGGCCAATTCAACCCACCAAGTCTGAACAGTTACGATGACCGTCGTTTGGTTGACACTCCGCCAAGGCCGATGCTAGCATATTTTGCCGCTTGGTCGAACACTATGCGACGGCAGGTTCGTGTTGGCGGGCGCTCAGGGTCAATCTGAAAATCACCCTGCTCGCGACAGGGCAACCCGCCAGCGGGCAAAGCGCGCTACGTTGACGTCGCAATCTACCTGCACTGGCCTCGGCGGCAAAACGGCGCACCGGATCCAAGGAGGACGCTAATGGCCGAACAGCCCGAACTGCACCGCGGTTTGATGAACGTATACATGGACACTACCGAGTCCAGCTTCATCGACGGCGAAATCGGAAAACTCCTCTATCGTGGCTACGATATCCACGACCTGGCCGAGAAGTCCACCTTCGAGGAAATTGTTTACCTGGTTCTCTATGGCGAACTCCCCACCCAGCCTCAATTGGCTGAGTTGGACGGGTATATGCGGGCCAATCGCCGCATCCCCAATGAGATCATCACGGTCATCGACGCGGTCAAAAGCGCCCACCCCATGGATGTCCTCCAGACCGCCATGATCGGCCTCGCCGCCTTTGACGAAGAGTCGGAAGATAATTCCAAAGAAGCCAACGTCAGAAAGGCCCTGCGTCTTACTGCCCAGGCCCCCACCATCGTTACCGCCCACCACCGGTTGCGAACCGGCCTAGAGCCATTGGCCCCTAATCCCGATCTCAACCACGCCGGTAATTTCCTCTTCATGCTGTTCAATGAGATTCCCGATGATGAAACCGTTTCGTTGATGGACGTGGACTTCATCCTCCACGCCGAGCACGGCGTCAACGCTTCCTCCTTTGCGGCCCGGGTCAGCGCGTCCACCAACTCTACGCTCCACGCGGCTGTATCCGGCGCGGTTGGCACTCTGAAAGGTCCGGCCCACGGCGGCGCCGCCGAAGAAGTGATGAAGATGTCGATGGAAATCGGCAACCCGGAGAACGCCGAGGAATACGCCCGCAAAAAGCTGGATAACCGGGAGCGCATCATGGGATTCGGCCACCGGGTGTACCGGGCCGAAGACCCGCGGGCGCGTCACCTGCGGGAGCGGTCCCAGGCTCTCGGCGAGAAGAGGGGCGACCCGCGCTGGTTCCAGATCCTGACCCACCTGTCCGAAGACGTAATGCGCCCTTACCGGGACCGGGGAATTTACGTCAACGTGGACTTCTACGCCGGTTCCATCTACCACCTGCTCGGCATCCCCTCGGACCTGTTTATCCCCATCTTCGCGTTGGGCCGGGTCCCGGGTTGGTCGGCCCAGTGCATCGAGCAGTACCAGAACAACATCCTCCTGCGCCCGCGCCTGCACTACGTGGGCCCCATGGATCGGGAATACGTGCCCATCGACCAGCGATGATTCATCTGCCACCAAGTGGGTGAACAGGGGCCGGCTCCTCCAAGAGCCGGCCCCTTCTTTGGTATTCGCTGGCGGCGCTAAGGATGTACCTCGAGGTTGCCCAGGTGTACCTCCGCCACCACTTCCCGGTCGTGATTTTCGGACCCGGAGCCGACGCTGTCGCCCGAATCGGGTACGGTGACCCGGGTTGTATCCCCTACCGGTTGGCCGTCGACTAGCAGCTGGCCGTGGCTGTTGGCGTTCAGCGTCACATTGATCCGGCGCTCGCCGGGCATCAGGCCGGTCAGCTGGTAGGTTTCGCCGAACACCCGGCTTATCTTGACGCCGTCCACGTAAATATGAGCATGGCCCTCACCCGGGACATGGGGTTGGTCAACCTTTTCCGGAGCCCACCGCATTCCGTCCGCTTCAATCCGGACGTTAACGTCGCCCCCGGATTCAACCTCAGCGACAATCCTGACACTAGTCGGCGCCCCGGCCTCGATGGGTGCGTGCTCCTCCTCGGCAGGGTCGGTGTCATGGCCGTGAGTTCCGCCGTGACTGCCCTGATTATCGACCGCCATCCGTGCGCCGTCCCCGGGCCCGAAGACGTGGAAATTCAGGCCGAATGCGCCGGCAACGTCGGCGTAAAACTCAATCTCGCCAGGATGGACTGGTGAAACGTCCGTGGTCAGGTCATAACCGTGCAGGTGCACTTCCCCCGGCTCGTCGGCGGCGAACGAAATGCGGATCGTGTCCCCTCGGTTCACCCGAAGGTCGTCGCGCGTGAGGTTGCTGGTGCGGCCGGCAATCACCATGTCGATTAGCACCGCGTCAGCTGGCGACGCAGCGCCCGGAGCGCCGTCATCACCGTGGCCGTGGTCGCCTTCCTGCGATTCAGCAGGTTCGGTTGATCCGTTGTCGGTCGATTGGTGAGAACCGGCGCCTACGGTGTCGACGGTCGGGTTGTCAGCTGGGGATGCGGGACTGCAGGCGGCCACGACCGGAGCCGCCAGCAGCAACAGGGCAAGGATGCCCCATCGAATATTGCCAAGGTTTCGCAGCATCGCGAGATACCTCCCATGTCGTCTGGAACTCCGTCGGCGCCGACGCGCGGCAACCGGCGGCTGGCTGAAAATCAGTCGGAAATGGTCGGTGAGCGAAGCTAAAAGATGGGAGGACGGTTCGGAGGTGAGACGTCGATTCCCCAGAGCCCGGCGAAGTCTGGCGAGAACCGCGCCAACGGGTTGGGATTGGAGCCACGGGGGTCCGGTAGATTTAATTGTCCCGGCGCAGGCTGGTATGGCGTGCTCAGGACCGTCAGAAAGAAGCCGGCCGTCGTAGATGTGAACGTGAAAATCCCGCCAGGCGCCGGACTGTCCAAAGCGCGGTCACCGGGGATGCCCGCTGGTGACGGATGGCCATGCCGCAACCCGTTGTCGTAAACGTGCTGGTGGGCCACCGGGGAGCCGTCCAGGTAAACGTGGCCGTGCGTGTGAGCCCGTTCAGCGAAGTGGTGGTCGTCCAGCGGGCCGATGATGGGAAGCATCATCCAGAAGAGGGCGATGCCCAGGATCATCAACGCCATTAATGACGGCGGCTCAATGCGGCTGCCTCGCCAGTTAGAATGGTGATCCAGGGCGAAGGAATCGGTGGTCGGGAGGCGGTGTAGCATGGCGGTGGCGGCGTTGACAGATATTTGGAGTTTAGCAGATAATATGTGCCAACCTGCCTGCGCGCTGGGGCACGGTGGCGTCGGAGCATTTGGTGCTCCAACGAGTTCCGGTCCAGACCGCGCAACACCATAATTAGGAGGCACAGCGATGGCATCTCAGGACATTGCATTGATGGCTCATCTGATGCGTCGTGCCGGCTTTGGAGCCACCCGCGAAGAGCTGGAGGCCCGGGCTGAAAAAGGGTACGAAGCTACGGTTGAAGAGTTGCTGAATCCCGAAAACCAACCGGCAATCGACCGGTACGAACTGGTGCGCTACCACCCGTGGGCCTGGCGTCCGGGCACCATTCAGGGAATGGGTTCGGCGGAATGGCTCTGGTTCATGACGAATACCAAGCGCCCGTTGGAAGAAAAAATGTCCCTCTTCTGGCACCAGGTGTTCGCCACCGGCGTGTCCAAGGTTGACCACTATGATGAAATTACCCGCATGGTGGCGCTGTTCCGCGAAAAGGGTATGGGCAACTACAAAGAGCTGCTCATCGAAATAGCCAAGAACCCGGCTATGATTTACTGGCTGGACAACTTTGAAAACCACGCCGACGCCGTCAACGAGAACTGGGGACGGGAACTGCTGGAACTGTTCAGCATGGGTGTCGGGACCTACACCGAGGTCGACGTCCGGGAAGCTTCCCGCGCCTTCACCGGCTGGACCTTCGAGCCCAAGCTCCCCCGTGGACCCATCGGCCGCCACGACTGGAAATTCGCCTATCTGCCGGAAGACCACGACGATGGTGAAAAGACATTCCTTGGCGAAACCGGGAATTTCAACGGCGACGACATCATCGATATCGTCTGTGAACACCCGGCCACGGCCAACTTCATCGCCCGCCACCTTTACAACTTCTTCGTGGCTGACGAGGCGCAGGTCCCGGCCTGGCAGGTGATTCCGCCGAAGGACGAGGACGCCATCGAACTGCTGGCCGACACCTTCATGGACTCC
This sequence comes from Dehalococcoidia bacterium, assembly GCA_965220105.1. GTDB lineage: Bacteria > Chloroflexota > Dehalococcoidia > Lucifugimonadales > UBA3495 > Bin87. Next base: position 4,052,204 of record OZ244811.1, read on the forward strand.
GGCGGGGACCTGACCGCAGTGCTGAGGGTGCTGCTCAACAGCGATTTCTTCAAGAACGCCCGTTACGCTCGTCTGAAGAGTCCTGCTGAAGTTGTGGTGGGCACCCTCCGGCTGGTGGGCGGCTTCGACTTTCCCGCCCCGGGCCTCGGCGAACTGGCTCGCCAACCCACCTACATGGGACAGGACTTGCTGAATCCTCCCAGTGTGGAAGGCTGGCACACCGGTGTGGAATGGATTAACAGCGGCTCCCTGATGCGCCGCATCAACTTCACCGCCGACATGGTTAGCGACGTCAACCGGCCCGGTATCCGTTCCATGATCGACCGGATGCTAGCTCAGGGCGACCTGACTCCGGACACCATGGTGGATAGCTGCCTGGACCTGATGGGACCGTTGGATGTGGACGTCGAGACCCGCCAGGAGCTGGTGACTCACGCCCAATCCGAAGGCAACCTGACTTGGGCAACCAATGCCGACGTGGACGCCTCGGAGCAGCGCATCTCCGAAATGCTGCAACTCATCGTGTCGCTCCGCGATTACCAGTACGCCTAGCGCGACGACTCGAAGCGCGAATAATCTACACTCACAGGAGTGACCAAAATGACCGCAACGAAGAAAGAACCCGTTCTGGTGGTGTTGCAGCTCACCGGCGGCAACGACTACATGAACACCGTCATTCCCTACGCTGACCCGCTGTATCGCGAAAAGCGGCCCGTCGTAGGCGTGGCCGATGACCGTATCGTCAAACTGAACGACCGCATCGGCCTCCACCCCGAGGTGGCGCCACTCAAGCGGTTCTGGGATGCCGGCGACATGGCCATCATCCACGGCGTCGGGTACGCCAACAGTCCACGCAGCCACTTCCGCAGCATGGATATCTGGCACACCTGCGAGCCGGACAAGCTGGGTACGGAAGGCTGGCTGGGACGCGCCGCCCGCGACATGGACCCCAACAAGGACAACGTCATCACGGTGGTGAACTTCGGGCCCAGCCTCCCCCGCGCCCTGGCCCTCCCCGGCGTGCCGGTGGCCTGCATCGACGACTTGGAACACTTCGGCATGCTGACGAGCATCCAGGAAGAAATGCAGCGCAACAAGATCATCGACCGCTTCAGCCGCCTGTACTCTCCGACCATCGGTAACGGCTTTGTCATGGACTACCTGGGCCAGACCGGCCTGGATGGCCTCAAGGCTGCCGACATCCTGAAGGTTGCTCCCGAGCAGTACAGCAGCACGGTGGAGTATCCCGACACCCCCCTCGCCCGCAAGCTGAAGGGCATCTCCCAGGTGCATCAGGCTAATCTGGGTACCCGGGTGTTCTACACCGACCACGGCAGCTTCGATAGCCACTCCAACCAGGTGGGCATGCACGATGGGCTGTGGCGCGACGTGTCCGCCGCCGTCGGTAGCTTCTTTGACGACCTGCGCGAGAACGACGCCAGCGACGACGTCGTCCTGCTGATGTTCTCCGAGTTTGGACGCCGCGTCCACGACAATGGTAGCGGTACGGACCACGGTGCAGCCGGTCTAGTGTTCGTCATGGGCGACCGGATCCAGGGTGGCGAGTACGGCGAATACCCGTCCGCCAAACCCGAAGATCTGGAGCAGGGCGACTTGGTTCCGGGCACCGACTTCCGCGGTGTCTACTCCACCATCGTGGAGAACTGGCTGGGCCTGGATGCCAACCCCATCGTGGGCGGGACCTTCGAGAAGCCCGCGTTCATCTAGACGGCGCCCATGACCGGTTCCGGTTTTTCGGGACACACCGTTTGGTAAATCCGGCCGGGGCCAGTGGGTGCGAATCTGCTGGCCCCGTCAGTATGACGACAACGAGCAGGTAGAAACTATGCTAACGCAAATTGCGAAAGGTCGTGTTTACGACTACAGCCACTCCGTCGGTCGGGGCGCCGCTTCCGGCATGGGATTCAGCCAGCCGGTGGCGATGGCCTTCGAGGGCAATACCGTTTATGTGCTGAACCGCGGCCTGGAAGGCATCTCCAACGTGCCGTGGAACAAGGTTGCTTACGGTGCCCGGGTCAGCATCATCGACGTCGGTGAAGCCGCCGGCGATGAGGAATTTACCGGCGAATTCGGCAAGTACGGCGATCGGGACGGCGAGTTCATCTGGCCCTCCGGTATGGCGCTGGCCCCCGACGGCAATCTGTACGTGTCGGACGAGTGGCTGAACCAAATCTCAGTGTTTTCCAAGGGCGGAGATTTCCTGCGTAAGTGGGACGCTGCGCCCGATGACGGCAACGAGCATGGCATCTCGAACCTCGCCGTGGACAGCCAGGGCAACATCTACTGCACCGACGGACGCAGCCATGAAGTCCGCAAGTTCAGCGCCGATGGACGGCAGCTCGCCCGCTGGGGTTCATTCGGCGACGGCAACGGCGAGTTCGACTCCCCATGGGGCGTTACCGTCGATCAGTCCGACGACTCCGTGTACGTAGCCGACCACCGCAACCACCGGGTCCAGAAATTCACTTCCGACGGCCATTGGTTGATGCAATTCGGAGAGGGCGGCGCCAAGCGCGGCCAAATGCACCTTCCCGTCAAAGTAACTGTTGATCCACAAGGCGACGTTTACGTTGCCGACTGGAGTGACAACGGTATGCACCCCGGCAGGGTGCACGTCTTCGATAGCGATGGTAACTTCATCATCTCCCTGATCGGCGACGCCCAGGTTTTGAGCAAGTGGGCCGACATGACGGTCACGGCCAACGCCGACTACTTGAAGCGCCGGCGGGAAGTCCCCACCACGGAATCGGAATGGCGTTTCGCCCTTCCCACGGACGTGCAGTTTGACGAGGACCACAGTCGGCTGGTGGTGCTGGATGCCCAGCGTAGCCGCCTGCAAATTTACGACAAGAGAAACGACTACATGGTTCCCCAAATGAACCTCTGACGTCGTTGAGTCGGGAGCGGGCGGCCAGAAGGCAATCCGCTCCCAACCGGGCGATTCCTGCCCTTTCGTTGGCTGCTTCGGCGTAGGCTAACCCATCATGATAACCAGGGAGCAGGAACCGGAATATATCCGATTAGCCGAAGGATCGCCCGCCATGTTGTGCCGGCAAGCGCCCGACGAGATTCTGGAAGCGTGCGCGCTGGACAACGAACCCACTCCGTTCCTTGAACGCTTTTTTGAAGCCGGCATTCGTTCTCATGCGCGGCAACAACACGGCCGGGAATTGCCCCAAATGTTCGTGAACAACGCCATCCTGGTACTGTGGCTGAGGGCGTGTCGTCTGTACACCAACGGCCTGCTGAGTATCTCAGACCCGGACCTGGATCGGGAGTTCTTCTCCAGCGCAGACGCGACGCCGAGTTAGAACATCCCGCAGTCTGGCGCTTGCCCACCGCAATGGGTTGTGCGGGTTAGGTTAGAATGGAAATGTAATGTTCCGTCGCGGAGGGATGGCAGAGTGGACGAATGCGACGGTCTTGAAAACCGTTAACCCGCCAGGGTTCGTGGGTTCGAATCCCACTCCCTCCGCCAGTCTCAGACCCGATTGCCCCAGTCGACGTACCGGGCAGTTCCCACGGCGCTAATCTGAATCTCCTGTTGGTAATCCCCGCGTTCGGCCCGATGCAAGGTAACGGCCGGCTCGGGCGGGGCTGCGGCCCCCGTCGACAAAGCTTCGCGCCACACCCGACCTTCCATCGAACCGATGCCGGATTCGATCCCCAGCAGGTGCAGTACCGTCGGCGCCACGTCTACGTTGCCGGTCGGGGTCTCCACCACTGAGCCGTTGCGGAAGGACGGACCGCTCGCCAGGCCCACGTTGTGCAATTCGTGACGGCTCATGCTGCCGTGCTGCCCCTGGCCAACCCGTCCGCCCGTGGACGGGCAGTGCCCCGGATATCCTGCCGCGTTGGGTTCGCTGTTCCACCGGAACGACATCGCGAGGTCGGGCGCTCGAGGGCCGTCACACCCGATTAGAGACGCGGGCAGCGTTCCCGGGATGGTGCCCAGCCGACTCGCCGCGGTGACCGCCCCGCACCAGGGTTGTGACGTGAGCCAATGGGCCAGGCTGGAGGCGGCGTGGGCATCGGCGTCCCGGACGTAGAACAACGCCGACCCGCCGTTGTTGGCAACCGCCACGCCGCCCTCCTCGGTAATCTCGGGGAAGCCGGCGTCACGCAGCATGGCCTCAACTGGTACCGTCTCACTGATGGTGGAATAGCCGTGGTCGGATAGCACGAACACGTCGGTGGACTGGGCGCGGTTCGACTTGTCCAGATACTCGAGCAGGTTACCGAATTCGGCATCGGCTTCGGCCAACGCCTGGGATACCGGGCCCAGTCCCACACCGTACTCGTGCTGGCATTTGTCGGGCTCGGATGACCACAGCAGAGCGACCGCCGGGTCGCGCTCCGGCAGTATGTACTCGGTGAAGATGCGACGAGCGTGGCTTAGCATTGGGGTGTTGGGCAAGTCGGGATTCGGCCATTCATCAAACCGTTCAGCCAGTTGAGCGTGTAGATGGCGCGGCAAGGTGAAATTAGGGTGAATCGTCGCCCCTCCCGATTGCGCCGCGTTGGGGTTGTGGAGGTAGGCGTTGCCCGTAGTGCCGGTTCCGATGGCAATATACTCCCGACCCTGTTGGCCCAATATATCGGCCAGCGCCGGAGCCATCAAAACGGGCAATCCGGCATCGGCCATGGCCTGAAGGTTCGGTTCCAGCGCACCAATTACCCGGTTCGGATCGAAATCCCGGACCATGAACGTGTTGGCCGACAACCCATGCGCGCCCGGCGAGCACCCGGTAACGACGGAAGATACATTGGCGCGGGTAACGGTGGGATAGGTTGGGTGGTGATTCCTGAACTCGACCCCTTCGCTGGAGAACCTGGTGAGGTTCGGCATCAATTGCGGCGTGATCTGGGTGGGTTGCAAGCCGTCAAATACTACGATGATTATTGACGTTCGGTCGGTCACGTTGGGCTCCTTGCGTTAGCGGAGTGTGGGGCGACCAGCGTAACATTGGCCCGTCAGGAGCGAGGGGATGAAACGAACGTCGCCGAACGTCGCCATCCCAGCAGTTCGTTGATGATCTGCCGGGCGAGGTGGCCGTCCACGGCGCCTGCGTCGCCAATTGATACCGGGCCTCGTTCCTGGTCTACGATGCGGCACCGACCCCATAGGGTGGAATCGTCGTCGGTTTCAGAATCATCGACTGCCAACGTTACTTCACGGGTCTTCAGCACTCCAGGGTTGACGGCGGTGGCCACCGCCAAAGGGTCGTACAGGTTGAATCGTTCCCGCTGGTCGTCTTTGGCGAACCAGCCGCCCAGGAGCTCCGCAGCCAACTTGCCGGCCCGGGACTGGCTTGATAATCCGCCTGCTTCGCTCCGGGTGACGTACACCTTGCGACACACCGCCAGGTCGACCAGGGTGAGCGGCAACCCGGATTCGATGACCCGCTTCGCCGCTGTCGGGTCGCTGAAAAAGTTGAACTCTGCATGGGCGGTGGCGTTGCCAGGCGCTTCCACCGCACCACCCATCACCACCAGGCGTCCAATATTCCAAAAAGCGGAGGGATGGTCCCTCCGCAGGCGGGCCAGGTTGGTCAGCGGACCCAGGGCAATGACGGTTACACGCCCGGGCGATGCGTTCAGAGTATCCGCCAGGAACCGGACCGCTCCGGCGCCGGCCGGCGCCGTTTTCGGCTCGGGGAGGCGACGCGTCAACCCGGATGGGGAATGAATGTGTCGCGCGTAGGCGAACCGGCCCCTCATCGGCCTGGCCGCACCGCGAAATACGGGTGGGTCGGCGCGCCCCAGGAATTGCAACAGGGCCAAGGTGTTGCGCGTAGCGCGGGCCAGGGGCACGTTGCCCGCCGTGGTCGTGAAACCCCGAATGACAAACTGGGGACATGATAACGCCATGAGAAGGGCAACGACGTCATCGACCCCCGGATCGGTGTCGATTATGACCGGCGTGAGGCTCACTTGGTCTGAACCTGTCATCGTGTCCCGGCGGGTTCCAGCAGCACCGAATGACAGTAGGCGCGAAACGCATTGGCTGAAGAGTATTTGTACCTGAAGCGCGCCGCCTGCTTGAACTTCGTGGTGCTGACGACGATAGGATACCTGGACTCGGTGCGTAAGCCGGCGCCCCTCCGCTGGCGGTTGCGTTCGGTTCCGGGGCGTGCGGGTTTCACACCGGCGGCGCGCAGGATCGTTGCAATTTCGTTCCAGAACACCGACCCGTCTCCGGCCACGTTGTAAATCCCGCCCAGACGGTGATTGATGGCGGTGGTCACTGAGCGGGCCAGGTCGTATTCGTGCAAGAACTGCACTGGTGGGTTGCGATGGCCGTCTACCCTGATGTTTCTCCCGAAGAACTCGGCAGCCGCCGGATTCGAGCCGGTAGGCCCGACGGTCATGGCGGTTCGCATCACGGCTACCCGCATCGCCTCCGGCGAGGGCGTGATGTTTAGGGGTATCCGGGCCTTTGGTTCGGCGTCGCCCAATCGCCGATAGGCTCCTCCGTCGGCAAGGGCAGCGCGTTCGGTGACAGGCATCGGAGTATCTGGCGACGCGCCGTAGACGCGGCAATCGGACAGATAGACAAGCTGTCGCACGCCGGCCGTCTGGCACGCCGCTACCCATTGGGAAGTCTCCCCCAAGTATTGGGACGAGTCGACGCTGTCGTAGTGACTGCCCACGTGAATCAACGTGTCTACCGATTCGAGCCGCAAAAGGTCAGGAATAACATCCATCGTAATGTTCTCGCCGCCGTAGGTTCCTCCCATGCGGTGAGCCGATGCGCCGGCGACGGGCCACCGCAACGGCCACGCGTCCAGTGCGACCAACCGCCAGTCGGGCTCCGCGGTCTCCAGGTGGAGCAAGATGCGGGCTCCCACGAACGAGGAAGCCCCCGCAACCGCCACTACCTGAACCGGCGGTGCGCTCGCTACATTGCGGCTCGTCATGCGGTCACTACCATGCCGCCCCCGGCGGATGCCATGCTCATATTGGGAAATGCGTTCATCTACGGTCGCGGAACATTTGCAGCTCGGTCGCCACTGCGTCGTCAGGCAGCGCCGCCGCCGCCCTGGGCCCGAAGTTGCGGGCCAGGACGAAGATGCGGGCTAGCCGTTCAACCAGGTCGCAAACCTCCAGCGCCTCCCAGATATCCGGCCCGACTCCGACCACGCCGTGATTGCGTAACAGTGCGGCGTTCCGTTCGCCCAGGGCGGTGTAAGCCGCTTCCGCCAGGTCCTGTGTGCCGGGGAAAGCGTATTTGCTCACCTTTATGGGTCCCCCGATTGTCATTAACATCTCGTCGATGAGGGGCGGGATATCCCGGCCCACCACGGCTGCCACCGAGGCGTAGATCGAATGGGTGTGCACCACCGCGCCCACGTCGTCCCTCCGCCGGTATATCTCCAGATGCAACTGGGTCTCTGACGATGGCTGCATGCCGCCTTCCTCTACCGGATGCCCATACAGGTCAACCACTACCAAATCCGCCGGTTGCAGCCGGTAGTATGGATGATGCGTCGGGGTTACCAGCAACAGGCCCTCGTCGCCAGCGCCGGTGAGACGCATGCTGGTGTTGCCTGAGTAGGCGCCCACCAATCCGCGCCGGTACATCTCGCGCGTCACTTCGGTCAGTTCACGTCGTTGCTCGTTCCACTGGTCGGCCAAGATTCATGCTCCGGTTGGGTTGTGGTCATCTATGTCGGACGACATAACCGCCGCGGCAGCATTATAGCCACTGATGACGGCTCCCTCCATGGTGGAAGGCCAGCCGGTGTCGGTCCATTCGCCGGCGAGGAACAGGTTTGCCCAGGGCGTCGATGGGCCGGGCCGGAGCGCAGACGCGCCGGGCGCGCAGCGGAACGTGGCGTTGCGCTGCTTTACTACCGTGGCCCCGAGGAGCGTGGCCGCAGACGCTGCGGGGAAGGTGCGGCGCAGCTCGGCGATTATGGCGTCGGCGATCTCTATCCGTGGCATATCAATTAGTTCCCAGGCGGCGCTGATGGACACAGTGAGGGCCTGCCCTGCTCCGCCATCGGCGCAATTGTGGATGGCAGAGCGATTGAACACCCATTGCAATGGGCTGTCCACGAAATAGCAGAACTGGCGCGACATGATGGGTCGGTCGAAACGCAGATGCACGTTCACGATGGGGGAAGTTTCCAGCTGCGACAGCGATGCAAAGGGCTCCCGGGACTCCAGCGCCGGCGGAAGCACGCTGGGCAATACCCAGAACGGCAATGCACTGACGTAGGCGTCGGCCCGCAGCAGTTGGCCATCTCCGACCGCAACCCCTCTAATTCGCGATCCTTCATCCGCGTCGATGCACCGTACCGGGCAGCCCAGAACAATGTTGACTCCCAGAGATTCCAGGTACCGCCTGGCGGGTTCCCCGATGGCGCTCCCCAACGAGGCCGCCGGGTATCCGATATTAGCGTCGGTGCGGTCCTTCAACAAGCCGTCCTGGATTATCATCAAACCCATCGACGCGCTCACCGCTCGCACGTTGTCATTGAGCGTCCCCTCAATCAACACATTCCACAGGTTGGCGATGGTCCGTTCTGACTGGCCGCGTTGGCGGAGCCAATCGTAAAAAGTGGTCTTTTCCAGGGCGACGTCGTTCCGGTCGATGGACATTGCCGCCAATAGCCCCCGTACCGCCTGCACCTTATCCCAACGACCCAGATGCGAGTAAGTGAGAAAAGCCGGCAACAGGTGGGCCGGAGCAGGAAGGTTCACCCCGTATAACCGACCCAGGCGGCCATTTCGGTCGTACACCGCGACGTCCAGTTGCGGTTGGATGCGCCAGTCTTGCCAAGCGCCCATGCGCTGCAGCAATCCGATGAGATTGCGACAGGCGCCCACGATCACGTGCTGGCCGTTGTCCAGCTCCTCCCCGCTATCTGCGTCTTCGTACGAGAAGGCGCGCCCGCCCAGTGACCTTCGGGCTTCGACCAGCGTAACGTCCCATTCCGACTCGCCCAGGCGCGCCGCCGCCGCGATGCCGGCCAACCCTCCCCCCATTACGACAGCAGAGGGACGCTTGCCGTGGGGCGAGTTCCAGTAAGTCAATTGAGTAGAGGACCGGTCAGCCAGGCCCGTGCCATCAGCAGCAATTTCGCTGACCTGCTCAACCCGATCCGCGGTCCAAACACGTCGTACCCGTTGGCTTCGATGCGGTCCAGCACCCGGCCATAGATAAGCCCCAGGGCCGCCGGACAACCCCGGGAACGGCGCGGCAAAAGAGGGAGCAACCGCCGTCCGCTGGCGAAATATCCTCGGGCCCGGTCGATCTGATAAGCCATCAGGTTTTTGAATTCCGGTGACACGTTTCCGCCGGCGATGCTTTCCTCGGTGACTCCGAAACGGGCCATTTCATCCTGCGGTAGGTAGATGCGTCCGAATTCCCAGTCTTCTCGCACATCGCGGCAGATGTTGGTCAGTTGCATGGCCAGGCCCAGGTCGACGGCGCGTTCTCGGGCTGCTTCACCCCCGCTGTATCCAAAGATGTGTATGCAGATTAGGCCCACCGCGGAGGCGACCTGGTAGCAATACTGGCGCAGCTCATCGAAATCGGCGTAGCGCGTCTTCACCAGGTCCGACTCTACACCGTTGAGGACCTCCTGGAAATATTCCTGCGGGATGGAGTAGGTGGCAGCGACGTCGGCCAGTCCAATGAACAGGGGCGTTGAAACGTCACCGGCGTAAGTGGCATCGAGCTGACGCCGCAGTTGGTCGATACGAGCCAATTTTTCTTGCGGGCTCCCCTCAGCATCCACGGAGTCGTCGCAGTACCGGCAGAACGTATAGGCGACGTAGATGGCGCGCCGTTGCCGCCCGGGCAGGGTCAAAAAGGCGAAGTAGAAGTTGCGGGCTTCCCGGCGAGTTACCTGCCGGCATTCTTCGTACGCCGCTGCCAACGCCTCTCGGGACGGGCCCGCGGCGGCGGAAGCCGGTGTGCTCATGGTCCACCCTTCCCGGACGGAAGCCCGTATCCGAAACCCAGCAGGCTCCCCAACCAGGCTGAGGCCAACAACCATCCCTTGCGCCGGCTGGACAGGCTGGGACGGCGGCTCAGAACGTCGTAGTCCTGTCCGCGAATGGCGTCGAGAATCGCAACTCCGCCTCTGGTGAACAGGGCGACGGGCAACCGCGCCCGCCGTTCCAGCCGGGAGACCAACGGAGCCCCTTGCCGGAACAACTGCATGGCGAACTCCGATTCGTAGCGCAGCAGGTCGCGGAACTGGCGGCTCGCGTTCCCAGTGGCGATATCCGATTCCATTACCTGGAAGTGCGCCAGGTCGGCTTGCGGCAGGTAGATGCGGTCCCGGTCCCGGTAATCGCGCGCCACGTCCTGCCAGAAGTTGGTGAGTTGCAGGGCCGTACAGGTTTGGTCCGCCAACTCTTGCAGCTCGGGATCGCTGTGCCCGAACAGGTACAGGTAAAGGTGTCCCACCGGATTTGCAGAATGCCGGCAGTAGTGCAGGACATCTTCCATTGTTGCGAATCGACCCGAGCGCTGGTCCATCCGGTTAGCCTGGATAAGCCGGCGAAAGGGTTCCGGCGGAATGTCGAATCGGAATATCGTGTGCTGCAGAGCGATCGCTACCGGATGCGTGGGCTGCCCGTCATAGGCCGCGTCCAGTTCCGATTCCCACCAGTCCAGTCGTTCCAGCCGATGGCGGGCGACGTCTTCCAGGGTTGGTTTGACTCCGGCAGCTCCCTCCGGCGTTCCCTCGTCTCCCAGGTCGTCCACCGTTCGACACCAGGCATAGATGGCGTAAACGTGGGGCAGCTTGTCGTTGGGCGTAATCCAACCGCCCACGTTGAAATTTTCGTAGTGGCGGCGCGCCAGGGCTGCGCAGTATCGCTGTGCCTCCGCAAGGGTGAACCGGCGGGCGGATTCCCGCCGACCGGACAGTCTTGAGTCAGTGATGTCAACGTCTATTGGCGAGGACATAACATACCTGGAATCGCGCCAGTCGTCAGTCTCCCACGATCTGAACCATGACCTCTCGGGGCCTGGGGTGGTCCAGTTCGATAAAGAATATACTCTGCCATTGACCAAATGGCATCTTGCCGTTGATCAGCGGAATGGTTTCGCTGCAACCCAGCATCAGATGTTGCAGATGTGCGTGGCCGTTGGGCGATTCCTCTTCGGTCATGTTCACCGTGCGAACGGAGAAATCATTATGCCTGTACTGGCCGTGGCGTGGACACATCTGTTCCAAGAAGCGCGACATATCCTCAATCAATAACGGCTCGTTTTCGTTTATCTTGACCGCCGCCGTGGTGTGACGCGAGTAGACGACCACGAATCCGTTGCTGACGTGGGATTTAGCGACGCACTGCTTGACCCAGCCGGTGATGTCGATGAACTGGGGAGCATTTTTCGTGTTGACCTTGAGGGTGAAATTTTTGCTTTTCATAATCTGCAAAAGTTGGGGTGAGGGAATGGGTGGAGTTGGCGGCAGAATCGCCGATCAAATGTCAATGTGGCCTGTTGCCGTTGGTACGAAGGCCGATCCCGTCGGAACGTGAAACAAGGCAACCCCGATATCGAGACAGCGCCAACAGCGGCCAGGTATTCCGGTACAAATGGTAATTAATCATGAAGCCGGCGGACAGTTCGGTCCCCTGGAACCCGCGTTGACCCGGCTGCGGAATCTTGGCTACGCGGGCCCCCTTCAGGTAGCCGGGGAACCCGGTGCCCGTGAAGTACGGTTCATCCCATTCCCCGTCGGCGCGCTGGGTTTCCAGCAAATATTGGACGCCGCGGTGCGTGGCAGGATGGTCAGCGCGCCCGCCGGCGATCAGCGCCATGATGGCCCAGGCAGTTTGCGAAGCGGTGCTGGGTCCCACGCCCCGTTGCCTGGGATCCACGTAGGACGCGCAGGATTCTCCCCAGCCGCCGTCCGCATTCTGATGGGATATGACCCATTCCAGCGCTCGTTGAATGTAGGGCTGGTTCATATCTTCCCCCACTGCTTCCAATCCGGGTAGCACGGCGCCCAGCCCGTAAACGTAGTTAACACCCCACCGACCGAACCAGCTGCCGTCGGCTTCCTGCTCCGACCTTAGGTATCGGTAAGCCGATTGCAGCTGGCGATTATCTATGCGGTAACCCAGCTTGCCGTACATTTCCAGCACGTGGGCGGTGACATCCGCGCTGGACGGGTCCAGCACTTCGCCAAAATCGCTGAAGGCGAGGGCGGTCAGGTAGCTATGGTTATTGTTTTTGTCGAAAGATGCCCAACCGCCATCCCGGTTTTGCATACCGGAAACCCATGTCACGGCCCGCTCGATGGCCTGTTTGCGCTTGCCGTCCTGTGCTCCGGGCAACTCGGTAAGCCGCAATGCCAGCAGAACCTCAGCAGTATCGTCCACGTCCGGGTAGCAATCGTTGTGAAACTCGAAAGCCCAACCGCCCGGTGGCACGCCGTTGGCCCGCACCTGCCAGTCGCCGCCGTCCAGAATCTGCCGGTTGACGAGCCACCGGGTGGCGGCCTCGAGCATGGGGTCGTCCACCGGAACCCCGCTCTCCGCCAGCGCTTGCACGATGAGGCAGGTGTCCCACACCGGCGAGATGCATCCCTGCACCGTCCAATGGTCGCCCTTCTGGATGCCGAAACCCTCCAACCCGCGAAACCCACGCTCAATGGCGGGATGCTCGTCCTCGTAACCGTAGGTTTTCAGGGCAATCAGGCTGTACACCCAGGGCGGTTGGATCCCTGCCCAACTGCCGTCCCGCTCCTGGTGTTCGAGAATCCAGCGGACGGCCCTGCGCTCGGCCCACCTGCGTAGCGGATTGACCGGGATCTTGTTGTAGAGTGACACCACGCTCTTCTCGGCAATCACCAGCAACCGGGCCAGGTTGAACCCCGGCGGCGTGGGCAGCGAGTAATCGGTGCCGTCAGGACCGTAGGGCAACAGTTCGTCGATTTTATGCTCGTCAGGAATCTCCCGGACCGGTCGGCGGGCGGACACGATGGACAGGGGTACGATGCAGCCTCGGGCCCAGCTGGCAAATCGATAGATGTTGAAAGGCGCCCAGCTGGGCACCAGGATCATCTCGGGGAGCAGCCTCGGCGTCCCCTCCCATTTCCATTGCCCGAATAACGACAGCCAGATCCGGGTGAACACCCGCACGCACGGCAGCCCGCCCCGATCCAGGATGAACCCCCGCGCCCGGCGCATGTGGTCGGAGTCGGGATCCTGCCCGCAAAGTTTCAGGGCGAAATAACACTCTACCGTGGTGGACAAATCGCCCGGCGCTCCGTAGTAGATGGACCATGAGCCGTCTGCGCCCTGTTTGCTCAGCAGGTAGTTGACGATGTGGCGTTCGCGTTCCGGATTCTGACGGCCCAGGAACCGACACAACATAACGTACTCGGCTTCCATGGTGTTGTTGGACTCCAGCTCGGCCCACCAGTACGCGTCGTCGTACTGAATCCGACGGAAATACTCCTGCAGCCGGGCTATCGCCGAGTCCAACGCACCCAGTTCAGGACGCCGTTGATTCGTTTCGAGTTCGGTGACCAGATTTCGTTGCTGTACCATATCGCGAATTAGTCAGTCAAAAAGCCGGTGGAGGCTCACAAGTATCCGTTATCGGCAAACCAGCCGACAGCCTTTTCCAGTGCGGATTCTACAGAGTTTTGGGGCATGCCCAGCTCGACGACCGCCTTTTGGCACGTTACGTACATCGGTCGCCTGGCCACCCTGATGCCCTCTACCGGTATGGTGGGATGACGGCCCATCATGCTTCCTTCCACCAGCTGATCCACGTAACCGGCAGTCAGCGCCAACCAGTAGGGAATACGCCATTTCGGCGCTCGTCGGCCCGTGATTTGGGCCAGCATCTCAAACATGTCAACCAGCGTGACGTTGCGGTTGCCCAGGATGTAGCGTTGCCCAGGCCTGCCGCGCTGCATGGCCAGGAGGTGTCCTTCGGCTACGTCCGCCACATCCACGAGATTCAGGCCGGTGTCCAGGTATCCCGGGATACGTCCCCGGGCGAAGTCCAGGGGAATCCGTCCGGTCGGTGTTGGCTTCACGTCCCATTTGCCTACGGGGGCGCACGGATTGACCACCACCACCTGCAATCCATCCCGGTTGGCCGCGAGCGCCATTTGTTCCGATTGATACTTGGACTGCTTGTAGTGGCCCACCAAATGCGACGGTTCCACCGGGACCTCTTCGTGGCCGAGGTCATTCCCGTTAACCCTGCCTTCTGCCCGGTTTGGGATTCCGATAGTGGACACCGAACTGGTAAACACCACCCGGCGGACACCGGCTTCCTGCGCTGCGATCAGAATGTTTTCCGTCCCGGCCACGTTGTCCCGATATAGGTCCGTCGGATTCCGTGACCAGAAGGCGTAGGTGGCGGCGCAGTGATAAACCGAATCGCACCCGGCCATGGCCCGACGCAACGAATCAATATCCCGGAGGTCCCCGGGGCATTGCTTGACGCTGGTGTCGCGTATCGCGATGTCGTTTGCCGTTGGCCTCACCAGCGCGCGCACCTGGTCCCCGCGCTTCCAGAGCGCCCGTGCCACGTTTCCGCCGATGAATCCGGTCGCGCCGGTCACCAGGCTAGTCATGGCGCGCCGCCTGATGCTGCGGGCGGGAAGACGGCAAAGCCATAACTACTTCACGGACGCAATAGGTGAGTTTCCGCCGGGCGATGCTCGCCTGGCGCGCCAGCCTGGTCAGCTGCCCAATCCGTTGGGGACGGATGAGAGCTCTCACGGCCGCACTCATCGGGTTCCCGCCCGCGCCGGTGACGTACTCGGGCAATTCTTCGTGGGCGGCGTCCAGCACTACTCTTACCGACGCGAAGGGGATCCGGTGCTCTGCCGCCACCTGGGCGGCGTGGAAATCCTCCATGTTCACCGAAGCGGCCCCGTGCTCCCGCCAGGCCGCGGCCTTCGTTCCAGCATCAGCAACCTCGTCAACGGTCAGCGAAGGCCGGCTGTCGACGTGATCGCATGCGTCTCTGGCGGAAGCACACAGCGCGGAAAAAACGCCGGAGTCGGGCGACCGGGCACAGCGCGCGTCGACGCATTGGTACGCCCCGGCGACATGCACGTCGCCCGTCTTCAGGTCGGGAGCGGCGGCCCCGCAAAATCCCACCATGAGGATTGCGTCGGGACGCGCCCGGGCCACCCGGTCTGTTCCGCCCAAGGTTGCCTGGCGACCAACACCCAACACGTGCAGGGAGACCTGTACGCATTCCGCCGTGTCAAGGCTGCGGCGAATTCCGGCTAGTTCGGTGGCCATGGGGGCGAGGATAGCCAACATCGCAGTATGTTTCGGCTGGCGGCAGGTTTCAGCCGACGCTGATGCCTCCGCGCTGGGCGGCGCCGGATTTAATTAACGTTACCCACTCCCTGGGTTTGCCGATGGCGTTGAAAATGGTCGCCGATTCAAACCCGCAGTGCATCATGCAGTTGTTGCACCTGGGGTCGCGGCCAACACCGTACTTTTCTTCCCACAGGTGGGGCTCATAAAGGTCTTCGACGTTCTCGGTGTGCTCGTCGGCGAGGGGGTAGCAGGGCTTGCGCCAGCCCATTACCGTGTAGGTGGGGTTGGACCAGGCGGTGCATTGATACTCCCGTTCGCCGCGCAGGAAGTTCAGGTAGAGCGGGTTATTGTAAAACCGCATCCCCTCAATGCGCGTCGGATCGAGCAGATTGCGGAACACGTTGCGGGATTCCTGGCGGGTGAGGAAAAGGTCCTGGTCAGGAGCGTCTTCGAAGTCGTATCCCGGGGAAATCATGGACCCCTCGACTCCCAGGTCGCTGACGTACCGAAACATCTCCCGCAGGTCCTCCACGTCGCTGTTACGGAACACCGTGGTGTTGGTGCAGACCCGATACCCTCGGTCAACGGCCAGGCTGATACCTTCAATGGCGCGCTTGAATACTCCGGAGCGGGCCACCGATTCATCGTGCTTCTCTTCCATGCCGTCCATGTGGATTACCCAGCAGAAGTATTTGGAAGGCGGGATTTTTTCCAGCATGCGGGGTAGCAACAGCGCGTTGGTGCAGCAGTACACGAAGTACTTCTGCGCCACCAGCGTGTTGATAATCTCGTCGATGTGGGGGTGGATGGTCGGTTCACCGCCGGCAATGGACACAATGGGAGCGCCCGACTTATGCACGGCTGCCATGGCTTCTTCCACTGGCATCATCTTGTCCAGGACACCCCGGTATTCGCGAATGCGTCCGCAGCCGATGCACGCCAGGTTGCACATCTCCAGGGGTTCCAGCATGGTGACCAACGGGAATCGCTTGCGGCCGCGCATGCGGTTTTTGATGATATACCAACCCATCCGCAATCCCAGTTCCATGGGACGCTTGGCAGGTTTGATGTTGGTGGGGGAGTCCTTTACGGTTTGGACCATCTATTAGCTCCACACATTTGCCCGTGAGGGTACTGGGTCACGCAAGTTTTAGAATAGGCGGCGGGCCAGGAATTCCACCAGGTTTTCAGCTTCCTCGGTCGCCCAGGGCGGCAACTCCAGTCGAGCCAGCGCCGACCGGGCTTCGGCGGCGGTGACCTCGGTCAGGTGATCGGTCTGTTCGGCGGCGCCCAATTCCTGGAGTACGTTCATCACCCGGTCCACGTCGGGATCATCCAGCGTTTCCTGGGAGTAAAGTCGGAGCAGTTCCGTGCGGGCCGCGCCGGCGGCCTCCTGAAAAGCATACACGATGGGATAGCTCTTTTTTCGCTGGACGATATCGCTGTCGGTGGACTTGCCAGTGATGGCTTCGTCGCCCCAGATGCCCAGGTAGTCATCCCGTATCTGGAACAATCTCCCCACGGCCCGGCCGAACTTTGCCACATCGGCGATGGTTCCGGCGTCGTTGGAAGCGATGGTAGCGCCTATCTCCAGGCTGCAGCGGATGAGGGCGCCCGTTTTGAGGGCGATCATCTCGAGGTATTCGTCTGCGCCGATGGTCTCCCGTTGCTCAAACTGGAGATCGCGACACTGGCCCTCTATCATCTGCAGGTAGCTGTCGGTCAGCAGACCGGACACGCGTATGGCGGTATCGGGAGACACGTCGCCGTCGAAGCGGAGGGTGGTCAGGTCGCCCAGGGATTGCATGGCGTCTCCCGCCACCAGCGCCCGCGGCGTACCCCAAATCGCCCACACGGTGGGCTGGTGGCGGCGCTCCAGCCCACCGTCCTGGATGTCGTCGTGGACGAGAGAAAAGTTGTGGATCAGCTCCAGCGCTGCCGCCGCCGGCGCCGCCCGCCGGGGTTCACCCTGCAGAGCATCGCAGGCGAAGATGCAGAGGGTGGGGCGCAGCGCCTTGCCCTGGGACGCCGGCGTCGCTGATGGCGCTCCGTCCCGGTCGGCCCACCCCAAGTGATACTGCAATAGGGTGTTGACTGGATGCTCGTCCACCGGCGGTACGTTGGCCCACAGCGCATTTTCCACGTGTGAACGATAACGATCGAACATTCTCGGTAATACGGGACCGGCGTTCGAAGTTGGCTCAGAGCTCGAACGGCCAGATCGTTCAGCCGCTGAAGAAGCAGTTGGTGATGTGCCCATGTTGCGTGGCCTGCCGAACAGAGAGGGTGGCGGAGCAGCGCGGCGCGCCGTATACAGGAGGGGCTAAGATTTCCAACGTTGCATGAATTTAGCGAACAACCCCCGCCCTGTCAAGCAATAGCCGCACCCGTATCAGGGCCTTTCGATCGTCCCCCAATGTCATTGCGAGGAGCCAAGCGACGTGGCAATCTCGATCCGGTAGCCGGGTTTTCTTCGCCAACGAGATTGCCACGCTGCGCTCGCAATGACATTGCCGATAATCGAATGACCCTCGCACCCGTATCGGGTCATTTGTCGCGCCCCTTATCCCAGCCCTCCGATATAGGTTTGGCAAACCCTCGCCGCGTCGAAAATCTCGCTGATGCTGGCCGTCTCCCGGGTGGTGTGGAAACCACGAACACCTATCCCCACGGGCAACGCCGTGATGCCGTGCTCAAAGAATACGTTGGCGTCGGATCCGCCCCCGGTTGTCTCCAGCGTTGGCGTCAGCCCGTTGTGGGTGACTGCTCTGGCGATGTCCACCAGGGCCGGGTGCTCCGGCTGAACCTGGTAAGCCCGGTACTGGCTCCAGATATTCAGGTCGATTTTCGCGTTGGGAAACAGTTGTCCCGCCTGCTCGAAGGCTCGGTAAAACTCTCGAGTGTAGTTGTCCAGCTTGCCCTGGTCGCGGGAGCGGATTTCGCCGTCCAGATACGCCGACTCTGGCACTATGTTCCGTTTGAGTCCGCCGTTCAGGACGCCTATGTTGCTGGTGGTTTCGTGGTCGATGCGTCCCAGCGGCAGGCGGGTGAGAATATGGGCGGCCACCAGCAATGCCGAGGTGCCGTTTTCCGGTTCCAGCCCGGCGTGGGCAGCAACCCCGGTAATGTTGCCCTGGACGATATTCTGGGCCGGAGCGCCTACGCAGATGCGGCTTACCGGACCCTCCCCGTCGAATACGATCCCGTTCCTGGCCCGGATTAGCGAGAAATCCAGGTTCCGCGCGCCGTTCAAACCTCCCTCCTCGGCTCTGGAGAAAACGACCTGCACGGGCCGCCGCGGTTGACCGGACTCCAGCGCGGAAATCAATCCCTCCATCACGATGGCGATGCCGGCTTTGCAGTCACCTGCCAGGATCGTCGTGCCGTCGGAATGCAGGGTGTCACCATCGGCATCCAGCGCCGGCTTGATCCCTCTCCCGGGTTCTACAGTGTCCATGTGCGCCGATAGCAGCACCGTGTCCGAATCCGCCGCTCCCGCACCCGCCGCGCCGGATTCGCCGGGCAGGTTGGCGACCAGGTTGCCGTAGGCGTCATGACGCACGTCCGCGCCCAGGTCGGTCAACCAGCTCGAAAGGCGCGCGTCGATCGCGTCCTCTTCGCCGGTGGGGCTGTCGATTTTGATGAGGTCAATCAGCGTTCGGGTCAGTCGTTCGCGGTTTGGCATGAGTGGGCGCTCCGGGGATGCTCCAGGCAGGTTGTCCAAGGTTTGACCGGTATGATACACCGTGCGGCTGGTATTTGACTGGCCCGACCATTGCGGCCATAATTTGACTGCTATGCGATTTGATGTTCGGTTGTTTGCGTTATATCGGGAGCGCGCCGGCGCTTCCATCGTATCGGTTGACGTTCCCGATGCTAGCACCGTCGGCGAGCTGACTGCTGCGGTTCGAGCCGATTACCCCCGCCTGGCGCCGCCGGAAGTGCGTATTGTGGTGGCGGTAAACGCCGAGTATGCTGATGACGAACAGGTGCTCCAGCCGGGCGACGAGGTATGTTTGATACCTCCCGTGAGCGGCGGACGTCTTTAGTGGAGGCCCGTGAACCATGATAATTCTGACCGAAGCGCCCCTGGACCCGGAGGCCGTCACCGACTCGGTGCGGCGGGACGGCAACGGCGCCGTGGTGACTTTCCTGGGCACTACTCGGGACAACTTTGGCGGCAAGACGGTGACCCGCCTGGAATACGAGGCGTACGATGAAATGGCCATCCGGAAGCTGCACGAAGTACGGGACAGCCTGTGCGCCGACTACGGGATAGAGGACGTGGCAATTGCCCACCGCACCGGTCGAGTTGATGTTGGCCACGTCAGCCTGGTGGTGGCCGTTGCGTCGCCCCACCGCGTGGCCGCCTTCGAGGCGTGCCACGAAGCTGTTAACCGCATCAAGACCGTCGTCCCCATCTGGAAAAAGGAATGGTTTGCCGACGGCTCCCGCTGGGTGGCTTGCGAAGACCACGAGTTCGCCGACGAAGCCGAGCATAGTCACGCCCATGCCGAACGGCACGCCGCTCCAGCGGTCGGAGACTAACCGACCGCATCAGTTGGCCGTTAGCGCAGGCCGCTGATCAAGTGCACCGTGATGTTGCCGGCCGCTAGGTCGATGTCCTTGATTACCTGTTGGACCGCTGGCAGCAATAGTTCGCTGCCGTCGTTGCCGGCGACCACGTAAACGTCGTTGCTGCCCGTCGCGAGTACCTCGCTGATTTTTCCGAGGTGCTCTCCATCGTCTGCCGTAACGCTCAATCCCACCAACTGATAGTGATAATATTCCCCGGGCTCCAGTTCCGGGGCGGACTCTGCCACGGCGTAAATCCACTGCCCGGAGAGTTGCCTGGCGGCATGAAGAGTGGCCACGCTGTCCAGTCTCAGTATGCAATGCCCGTCGGGCAATGGGCGGTGGGAGATGATGGTGTGTTCCACGCCTTCGGCTGAAAGCGTTTGACCGGGTTGGAAACGGTGCGGGTTATCGGAATAGGACCGCACCCGGAGCTCTCCGTCCAGGCCGTGATGCTTGGTTATCCGGCCCACGACGACCTGGCCGTTCGGAGGATTCGGGTCATCATCCGTTTGCCGGTCGCCCGGTGGCGCCGGCCTGGGATTGCGCCGAAACCGTTTCCGGCTAGACAATCTCCAACACTGCTCGGGTACCGTCCTTGACGGCGGCCACCCTCAGCAGCACTCGCATCGCCTGGGCTACTCGCCCCTGTCGTCCGATGACTTTGCCCTTGTCTTCCGGCGCGACTTCCAGGCGAATGACAATTTGATCGCCCTCGTCAGTTACCGTGACCCGAACCGCATCGGGGTTGGACGTTAAAGCCTGAGCGATATACTCAATCAGCTCTCTCATCAGAGTGGACCTTGCTGAATATGTCGTTGAAGTCAAAGATACGCCGCACCGGATCCGAAGGTTGAGCCCCCTTCCGCAGCCACGCCACGGCGCGTTCCTCGTCCAGCGTTACCGCCGGCGGGTCTGCCATGGGGTCGTAGTGGCCGATGCCGTCAATGTAGGCGCCATCCCTGGGATTGCGCTTTTCGGTGACGACGATGCGGTAATATGGGCGGCCTTTCTTTCCCACTCTTCGTAGGCGAATCCGTAGCATTTTTTCTCCAGCGACGATTTCCGAATCAAAACAGTCGTTAATGGTCAATTGATGTGATAGTCGAATACGTATGGTGTCAAATGGGGCCAACGCGCCGTTATGAACAACCCTAGGGACAAATTCGAAGCCGTATCGACAATGTGGGTATCAGGATTGGTAAAGAATATCGGGCCCAGACTGGACCTTTGGCTCACCGCCCGATAATCGCCAGAACCTCTGGGGCGACGGTAGACACTGGTCTGGGCCCGACGAACGGGCTAAACCTACTTTTGAAAAGCGATGACGCTAAGTGGTGTTCACCCCGTCGTGTCCAGACTGGTGCCTACCATCGCCCCAGCATGTTAAACTGTGTTTCATTAGCAATCACCTCCTTTTCTTCAAGTTCCGCCAAGCGGTTGAAATCAATGTACCGTCGGGAGACCCACTTGTCAACCCATCCCGCAGCCAATTCCCCGGGTTTGTCCAACCCTGCGTCCCGGCGGCGCGTCGTTTTCATGGGGACACCCGATTTCGTCGTCCCGGTACTCGCGCGCCTTTCGGCAAACCCCGCTCTCGACGTCGTGGCCGTCTACGCGCCCCCCGACCGTCCCCGAGGGCGTGGCCGTGCGGTTGAGGCGCCGCCGGTGAAACAACACGCCGCCGAGTTGGGCATCCCGGTTTTCCAACCACCCGCCCTCAGGAACACCGCTGTGGTGTCCCAACTGACCGGACTCGCCCCGGACGTTATCATCGTGGCCGCCTACGGTCGCCTTCTGCCGGCGTCGGTCCTGGAATTGCCCCGACACGGCTGCCTCAACCTCCATCCGTCCCTCCTGCCCAGACACCGGGGCCCGTCGCCCGTGGTGGGAGCAATCCTCGCTGGTGACCTGACCACCGGAATTTCCCTGATGCTGCTGGACGAAGGCATGGACACCGGCCCCATCATCGCCCAGCGTGCCTGTCCTTTGTCCCCGGATGATGACGCGCAATCGCTCACCCCCGCGTTATTTCTGGAAGGGGCACAGCTGCTGGACGAATCGTTGCCCGGATGGGTCGCCGGCGCCTTGCCTGCTAAACCGCAAAATGACGCCCTGGCAACCTACACCACCAAGGTCGAACGGGCCGACGGCGCTGTGGACTGGACGCTGCCCGCCGAGACCCTGACCCGGCGATTGCGAGCCTACACGCCCTGGCCTGGCCTCCACACCCGGTGGGGTGACCGGGAGCTCAAAATCCTCGAGGCGCAAGCGGTTGACGGCGTTGCCGTGAACCCCGGCTTGGTGGTCCCCGGGCACGGTTCCAGCGTTGCCATCGGCGCTGGCTCAGGGCTGTTGCAGGTGTCCAGACTTCAGATGGAAGGGCGACGGCCAGCCAACGCGGACGAGTTTCTGCGGGGCTACCCCGATTTTTTGGGCGCGCAGTTGGGTCCCGCCGTCGATTAGTATTTCCTCCGCTTCATCACCCGCTTAATCGTCAGCCCGGAATCTGCATGCCCGGTGTAAAATGCGGGCCACGTCCACCACCAGGTGTCAATTCGCCACGGAGGAAACTATGGCATTCGCAGGAATTCCGACCGAAGACCAGGTATTGGAATGGTATCGGAGCGACAATAACTGGGGCCGTTGGGGTCAGCAGGACCAGTTGGGCGCGCTAAACCTCATCACGCCGGCCAAGCGGACCCAAGCCGCCGCTCTGGTGCAGTCCGGCGAAACGGTCAGCTGCGCCCGCCCGATCACCACGGATATCACGCCCGACATCACCCACCAGGTGCAGCGGTTTATGGTTGACAGCGGCGAGGCTCGCGATACCGATCCGCTGGAGCGTCGCAACTCCCGCCGCGGCGCCGCCGAGTTCATCGGTATGGTGTTCCACGGGCAGACCATCACCCACATCGACGCCCTGTCCCATTACTCCTACGGTGGACTGATGTACAACGGCGTCCCCGCGGGCGTCGTAACATCCCGGGAAGGCGCCCAGAGCCACGCCATCGACCTGACCGCCCAGGGTCTGGTCACCCGAGGCGTTTTGCTGGATATTCCCAAGGTGCGCGGCGTGGACTGGCTCCCGCCCGACGCCCCGGTGATGCCCGAAGACCTGGACGCCGCCGAGCGTGACCACGGCCTCACGGTGGAATCCGGCGATATTTTGCTGGTGCGGACGGGCAACTATCGCCGCCGCATCCAGGAAGGCCCTATCCCGGGAACGGAGCCGTCGGTTGCCTGCCACGTGGCCTGTGCGCCCTGGTTCAAGGAACGCGACATCGCCATGCTGGGCACGGACACGTCCAACGACATCCGGCCCAACCAGTACGGCAATATTGTCTCGCCCCTGCACATCGCCTGCCTGGTCTACCTGGGCGTCTGGCTCATCGACAACGCCAACCTGGAAGAGGTCGCCGAAGTTGCGGATCGGCACAACCGCTACGAGTTTATGCTGTCCATCGGCGCGCTACGTTTGCGTAACGTCACGGGCAGCCCGGTGAATCCTATCGCCATTTTCTAACCCGCTGGCCGCCGAAAACTTAAGGCCGGGGCGAGATTTACGTCGCCCCGGCCTACATTTGCTTCGGTGTCGAGCTAGAAGTTGGGCCGGATGTACATTTCCCGCAGGCGACGTACCCGCTCTTCCGTCGGCGGATGCGTGGAAAACAGGCGGGCCATCGACCGTCCGCTCAGCGGATTGACGATGAACAGGTGCGACGCCGCCTCGTTCACCTTCATGGGCCGGACCTCGGCGCCCATCTCCAGCTTTTCCAGGGCGCGGGCCAACGCTTCCGGATTACCGCAATTGTGAGCGCCAGTCTGGTCGGCCTGAAATTCCCGGGAACGGGAAATTGCCATCCGGATTACGGTCGCCGCCAGCGGCATCACGATGGCGATAATCAGGAGACCGATGATGTTGCCGCCCCGGTCCCGATCTCCGCCGCCCATCCCGCCGAAAAAGGCCGCAAATTGCGCCATGAAAGCCAGCATGGAAATGGCGCCGGCAATGGTGGCAACCACCGCCATGATAAGGGTGTCCCGGTTGCCCACGTGGGCCATCTCGTGTGCCAACACGGCGGCCAATTCCTCGCGGGTCAGGATCCGCCGGATCCCGTTGGTGACGGCCACGGCAGCATGACTTGGGCTGCGCCCGGTGGCGAAGGCGTTGGGCGAATCGGACTCGATCTCGTACACCTTGGGCATCGGCATGTTGGCGATCAGCGCCTGCTCTGCAACCAGGGCAAAGAGGTCTGGGTCTTCCTCCTGCGTTATCGGGTGGGCTTTGGTCATGCCCAGGGCGATCCGGTCGCTGAACCAGTAGGCGCCGAAATTCAGCGCCAGGGCGAATATGATCGCCACGACGATCCCCACCTCGCCGCCGATGTAAGCGCCAATCAGCAACAGCAAGCCGGTCAGCACCATCAACAAAAAGAAGGTTTTCAGCGCATTCATTGCTCCCCCAACGGGTGAACCAAGCACGTCCCAGGCTGGGCCTGATTGCATTGTATCATCGGCCTTCCGGCGAATTATGAAGCTATCGTTCACGCGCCCCGCTCGCCCGCGCGTACGCGCTAACGCCACAGCGTACGCCGCCTCCCCGAACGGGTATAATTCCGGCGAACATACCTGACCTGGGATGGTGCAACAATGCGAATTACCGACGTGGAAGCTGACATAGTGCGTATCCCGCTGAGCACGCGATTCAGCGGCAGCGTCTACCAGATTGAATCGCGCTGCACCATCGTAACCAGGGTACATACCGACGAAGGGCTCAGCAGCGAGGTTTATTCGGGCGACGAGCGGACCGGTTATGAACTTTTGAAAGACCTGGTGGTGGGCCCAATGAAGGATGCCGTGATGGGTGAGGATCCCACGGCCATCGAGCGGTGCTGGCAAAAGATGTTCGCCCTCACGCCGGTCATCAGCGATAAGGCCATCGCCATGCGCGCTGTCGCCGCCATCGACGTGGCGCTGTGGGATATCACCGGCAAGACGCTGGGGGTTCCCGTGCGGTCGCTCCTGGGCGGTTACGCCGAACGCGCTCCCGTCGTGCGCTTTGCGTACTACGTGCAGGGGCGCGATACCGAGTTCATGGTGGAAGACCTGCTCCACCAACGCGAACGGGGCATCGGTGGCGTCAAGTTGAAGGTTGGCGGCGTGTCGGTGGCCGACGACCTGTTGCGCGTGCGGGCGATTCGGGACTCCCTGGGCGATGACTTCATCATCGTCTGCGATGCCAACCAGGCCTGGACGCTGGACGAAGCGCTGGAGTTCGCTGCGCCGGCCCGGGAGATGGGTCTGGCCTGGCTCGAAGAACCCTGTCGATGGCAGGACGCCGACAACGACATGCGGCAGGTGCGGCTGCGTACCGGTATTCCGGTGGCCGCCGGCCAGGGTGAAAGCAGTTCCTGGGGCTGCCAGCGACTCATGGCTGCCGAGGCGGTGGACATCCTGAACGTGGACGCGGCTATCTGCGGCGGCATATCGGAGTGGCGTCGGGTGGCCGGGGCGGCCCAGATGCGGGGCGTACGCATGGCCCACCACGAGGAACCCCAACTGGCGGTGCAACTGCTGCCGGCCCACGCCCACGGACTCTTCGTCGAGGTTTTCGAGGAAGAGCGCGACCCGGTCTACTACCAGCTCAACGATGTGCTGCCGCCCTGGGAAAACGGCGAAATCATCGCCCCCACCGAGCCGGGCATGGGGCTGCACCTGAACGCCGAAGTCCTGGAACGCTACAAGGTATACTGAACGCGCCTAAGGCGAGGGCACAACGAGTGCACTCAAGAGGCAAGCAGGGCATGGGCACTTTTAGGGTAAATTTGTGGGTTGGCAACCTTTTCGCGGACGCAGGCACTACCGTCGAAGCGCTGGTTGACACTGGTGCGACTTATTCCATGATTCCGGACAGCGTGCTTCGGGGGCTCGGAATCGAACCTGTTGAATCGAGGACATCTCGGATTGCAAACGGTAGCCTGGTGGAGCAACAGACTGCATGGGCCAAATTCTCCATCGACGAACGTAACGCGGTGGCGCGGGTTACGTTTGGGCCGGATGGGCTATATCTGATGGGCGCCACCACGTTGGAAGACATGGGACTGGCGGTCGACCCCGTTGGAAGACGCCTGGTCCCCGTGGAAGGATTGCTGTTGTAACCGCCCGATTCCAATTGGTTGGCCGAAATCATCGGCCCCACCGAGCCGGGTATGGGTCTACACCTGAACGCCGAAGTCCTGGAACGCTACAAGGTATACTGAACCGGAACGGCGGAAACAGCCGGCGGAAAGGATTACAGCATGGGCACCTTCAGTGTGCCTTTAGAAGTGGGCAACCTCGAATCATCGGTTACCGAGATGGTGGACGCTCTGGTTGACACCGGAGCCACCTACACCATGCTACCGTCGTCGTTGTTGAGTCGACTTTCGCTAGAACCGGTCCAACAAATCAGGTTTCGCGTCGCCAGCGGCGAATACGTAAATTACGGTACAAGTTGGGCTACTTTCGCCGCCGAGGGTCGCAACGGGATGGCCAGAGTGATCTTTGGTCCAGAGGGATTGTTCCTTTTGGGGGCTACGACCCTGGAGGATCTGCGTTTAGCCGTAGACCCCATCGAGGAAAGACTGGTTCCAGTGGATGGACTGCTTTTGTAACCGCCCGATTCGTACAGGGAGGGATATGTTGGATTTGGGCAAAATCGAAAAAGTTGAACTGCGGGAAGTTTGGCCCAACGAGGCCCAGAACTTTACGCCTTGGTTGGGCGAGAATATATCTTTGCTTGGCGAAGCGCTGGGCATGGATTTGGAACTGCGATCGCGGGAAGCACCCGCCGGTTCGTTTTCGTTGGATATTCTGGCCCATGACGTGGGAAATCAACGAACGGTGGTTATCGAAAACCAATTAGAATTGACCGACCATTCTCATTTGGGCCAGTTGCTAACTTATGCTACTCGATACGACGCCGGAGCTGTGGTGTGGCTGAGTCGAGACTTTCGGGACGAACACCGGGCCGCTTTGGATTGGCTCAACCAGCGCACCGGCGAAGACACGGAATTTTTTGGGGTGGTCGTGGAGGCGTGGAAAATCGGCGATTCTCGGCCTGCTCCATACAAGCGGGTGTTCACCCCGCATTTGCAGGAGCTGTTGGTGTAGTGGGTGATCCTCTATCTACCGGCGATCACCATCATGCGGAGGTAATCGGGAATGGGCGTTTTCAGCGTTGAGCTGACGGTGAGGAACCGCGATACTTTGGTTGGTGAGACCGTTACGGCGGTCGTTGATACCGCCGCCACGATTTCGGTCATGCCGGCCAGTCTGTTGAACCGGCTGGGCATCGTGCCCGCCCGGACTCGCCGGTTTCGCCTCGCCAACGACGAGACGATAGAGTACCGAACCGGAATGGCGCAATTTGAAACGGCCGGCCGGGATGGGGAAGCCAGCGTAGCTTTCGGGCCGGAAGGTCGGTATCTGATGGGCGCTACTACCATAGAGGAACTGGCCTTCGTCGTTGACCCGATACGCAGTCGCCTAATCCTTGAGGATATGATGCTGCTTTAACATGTGAGCGCTATGCCGACGGAGATCGACACATACGACGAAGCCCTGGCCCTGGCCTACGAGACCGGCTGGACCGACGGTTTGCCCGTCGTGCCGCCTACGCCCGACCGGGTGCAGGCGTTTCTGGACGTGGTGAAGCGTTCCCGGCTGGAACTGGTTGGCGAAATTCCTCCCCGGGGCGGTCGCGCCACGTTCGAGAAGCTGGCCGCTAACGCCGTCATGGCCGGCTGCCTGCCCGAGTATTTTCCGGTGGTGATTGCCGCCATCGAGGCGCTGCTGATGCCCCGGTTCAATCTGGCCTCCGTGCAGTGCTCGACCCACATTGCCACGCCGCTAGTGGTGGTCAACGGGCCCATCGCCGGCGAGCTGGGCATGAATAGCGGCGGCAACTGCTTCGGTCAGGGCAACCGCGCCAACGCCACCATTGGACGCGCCGTCAAGCTCGCCCTCACCAACCTGGGCGGCGCCCTGCCCGGCGACGAGGACCGAGCCACCTTCGGCCATCCCGGCAAATACACCTATTGCATCGCCGAAAACGAGGGGAAAACCCCTGGCAACCCTACCACGTCGAGCACGGGTTCGCCGCGGGCCAATCGGTAGTGACCGTTCACCCCGCCGAAGCGCCTCACAACCTGAATAACCACGGCGCCGACAACCCTAAGGACCTGCTGGCCACCTTCGCCTGGTCGATGGCGATTCCCGGTTGCAACAACATCCACATCATGGGCGACGTGCTGCTGGTGCTGGGGCCGGAGCACGCCGATATCATCGCCAGCGCCGGCTGGAGCAAGAACGACGTGCGGTCGTACCTCTACGAGCTGGCCCGACAGCCGTTGTCCGTTCTGAAACTTGGCGGTATCCACGGACGCCACGCCCATCGCAACACCCTTTGGCCCCGCTGGATCGACCGGGATGACGACGCGGCCATGGTGCCCATCGTGCGCCGGCCTGAACACATCCACATCATGGTGGCCGGCGGTCCCGGACGCCACTCCCTGTACATCCCGGGCTGGGGCTCGCGAATCACCCCCGCATCAGTGAATGCGCCGTGAATCGGCAACCTCAGGAGACTAACCAATGAGCAATGGCAACCCGGATCCGCAAGCCCGTATCGCCGCGTTGGGCCTGCTTGACCCCACCGACCGGCAGCAAGAACCCGAGCGGCGCCCCGCTGTCCCGCTGGAAACCCTCGAAGGACTAACTGGCGGTTTCCTGGACAATCGTAAAGGTAACGCCGACGTAATCCTGGAGGCCATTCGCCTCCGGCTGGCCGCCGACTACGGGATGAGCGGCTCGGTGGTGCGCTCCAAGTGGGTCTTCTCCGCGCCGGCTGCCCCGGAAATCATCGACGAACTGGCCCAGTGCGATTTTGTGGTAACCGCCGTTGGCGATTGAGGGAGCTGCGTGGCGCGCAGTTTGTGCGATGCAGTGGAACTGGAAGATCGCAATGTGCGTGCGGTCGTGGTGCATACCACGGCCTTCTGCTCCGCCGCCGAGCAGCACATCGTGTCGCTGGGCCGGCCCGATTACGACGGGTCCGTGTACCTGCAACACCCGGTGGCTGCTCTGGACGAAGCCGCCATCAACCAGCGCGTCGACGCCGTGGTCGCCGACATCGTTGCCGCCCTGACCGGCCACCGCCGGCAGGCTTGATAGCGCGTCACGACGCCCGGTCCCCTACGTCCCCCGCTCTTCGATCCAGCGATGTTTCTGGGCTTGACGGCGTTGCTCGTCAGTGGGTCGGTAATTTTCCAGGAAATGCTGGCGGAATTCGGCGAATCGTCCGCCTGCTATCGCGGAGCGCATCCCCTCCATGAGACGCAGCACAAAGCGCAGGTTGTGAATCGAGGCCAGGCGCGGCCCCAGCATCTCGCCGGCTTTGAACAGGTGACGCAGATAGGCGGCGGAGTAGTTGCGGCAGGCCACGCAATCGCAGGTGTCGTCAAGGGGTGCGTCCTGCTCGCCGTACCGCCGGTTGGCGATGTTGACGCGCCCGGTGGGCGTGAACAAGGCGCCGTTGCGCGCCACCCGCGTGGGGAGCACGCAGTCGAACATATCCACTCCCAATGCCACTCCGTTCACCAGGTCTTCGGGAGAACCGACTCCCATCAGATATCGAGGTTTGTTGGTCGGCAGACCTTCGCATACCTGCCGGGTAACTCGGTGCATTTCGTCCTTGGTCTCTCCGACCGCCAGACCGCCGATGGCAAAGCCGTCAAAGGGAATGCCGGTTATGAATTCCGTCGATTCCGCGCGCAATTCCGGGACAGTGCCGCCCTGCACGATGCCGAAAAGGGCCTGGTGCTCCGGGTTCCGCGATTGGGCGTGAACGTCGTAGCACTCTCGTGCCCAGCGATGCGTGCGTTCCATGGCCGCCCGGACGTCGTCCGGGTCCCCGGCGGAAAAGACGCACTGGTCGAAGCACATGATGATGTCGGCGCCGATACCCTGCTGGTTGCGAATCGCCACCTCCGAAGTGAACAGATGCTCGCTGCCGTCGATGTGGGAGCGGAATCGGATGCCGTGGTCGTCGACGCGCCGCAACGAGCCCATACTGAACGCCTGGTAACCTCCGCTGTCCGTCAGGATGGGCCCGTCCCAGCGCATGAACTCGTGCAATCCTCCGGCGGCGCGGACGCGCTCCACGCCAGGACGAAGGTACAGGTGATAGGCGTTGGACAGGACGGTCTCGGCGCCGGCGTCCCTGACCTCGTCGAAGGTGAGCCCCTTGACCGTCGCCTGGGTGGCCACCGGCATGAACATGGGCGTTTGCGACGTGCCGTGGGGCGTGGTAATCTGCCCCAGCCTCGCCGCTCCATCGTTGGCGCGAAGACGGAATTTGAAAGTCCCCGAGGTCATAGCGGCAATTTACCCGCCGGGACCACCGGGACGCAACGTGCCGGTTGAAGGGTGATACCCGTTGTATGGTGACAGATGTATCTGGCGCTGTCCGAGTTTTTGGTGTCCCTGAGCGGAAATTCAATCGTTTGGGCGATCTCCGTGGTGGCGGCCATGGCCGTGACCGCCGTCGTCCTTTACTTTTTCTGGGACCTGGTATGGCGCGGGGTTTCCCTGGCGGGGCGCGCCATCGGCTCCCGGCGGCAGAACTAATCAGTCAGCGAACTCCCGGTGTACTTCCCCATCTCCGACGTTTTCCTGTCGCCCTGGCTGCTGGCGTTGCTGGGGATGATCGTTGGCACCATGACCGGCTTCTTTGGCGTGGGCGGTGGGTTCCTCATCACCGGCGGACTCCTGGTGCTGGGCGTGCCCACCATCTACGCCGTCGGCACCGGCTTGTTGATGGTGATGGGCACCGCCATAACCAGCACGCTGCGCCACCGCCGGCTGGGGAACGTGGATATGCGGCTGGCGTTCCTCATCGTCTGCGGCACCGTCCCGGGCGGGCTGATCGCCGAACGACTGAACGCTGCATTGCATCAAATCGGGCTGGCGGGCCTGGTGATCGGCCTGGTGTACTTCGTGCTCCTCCTGTCGCTGGGTTCCCTCATGACCGGCAATTGGCTATATCAACTCAGGAACCGTCGCAACCAACCTGCTACGCTGAGGATACCTCAGTTCCTCCACAACCTGCGTGTCGGCCCGGCGGCGATACGGGTGCCCGGGGTCGGCAATATCCCAACTCGAATATCCTTCCCCCGCGCCGGAATCGGAGATATGTCGGTTTTCGTGCCGGCGATCACCGGCTTCGTTATCGGTTTCATCGCGTTGCTATTGGGAGCTGGCGGCGGATTCATCCTGATGCCCTTCCTGGTGTATGGGCTGGGCGTGCCGGCCGCGGTCGCCATCGGCACCGACCTGTTTCAGATCATCATCACCGGTACTCTGGGAGCGTTCCTTTACTCCCTGGGCGGCAACGTGGACCCGATGATCGCCGTCATCATGTTCGCGTCGGCGTCGGTTGGAACGCAGTTGGGCGCGCTGGCGACCCGTTTCGTGGACAGCAACCGGATCCTGGGCCTGTTTGGCGTGACCGTATTGACCGCCGGCGTGGCGGTGGGATTGCGGCAACTGGCCCACACGTTGGACTCCGCGCCGCTGGCCCAGGTGGGACAGGTGCTGTTGCTCGGCGCCTCGGGTTTGGTGGCCGTAACCATCCTGGGCTTGCTGGCAGCGGCCGTCGGGGTTCGGGTGCGCCGGGGCCGTCGCCTGGCCATGCTGCGAAAGTTGAGAGCCGAAGGGAGTTACCGAACGCATCATTGACACCGCCGAGAAATGGCTGTTATATGGGAGGTGAAACCTCCCTGCCGTCCGGGTTGTCCGCAACCCGCACTGGCAGGGCCTTTTGATGTCCGTGAGTGATCGAGTTGCGACGCGTCGTCATATTCGTAGACTACCAAAATGTTTATCGGCGCGCGCGGGATGCATTCCACGATCACCGTACCGATCCATTTTGGATTGGGCAAGTGAACCCGGTTAGTCTCGGGAACCTGATCGTCCGTTTGAGCGGGGAATCTAATCGATCATTGCAACAGGTTCGTATGTACCGAGGGATGCCGAATGCTTCAAAAGATCAAACGGGGTACGCAGCTGCGCGCCGCCAAATTGCGGATTGGGAACGTAGCCCTTTGGTCCATGTTACCAGTCCACCCTTTCGTTATCCTGCGGATTATCCGAGTACCAGGCCCCAAGAAAAGGGAATCGACGTTCAGATCGCCGTCGATTTTGTAATGATGGCAGTTAGGGATGAATACCACGTAGGAATTATCATGTCCAATGATACTGACTTAAGACCGCCGTTGGAGGAGATTCTGGCGTTAAACCGACAAACCGTGGAGGTAGCGGCGTGGTCGCCACCCTTCGCGCAACGGCGTCGATTAAGCGTTCCTGGAGTACCCTTACGTTGTCATTGGATCAACCAAATCGAGTACGAGAACGTCAGAGACAACAACGATTACACCAATAGAACATAGCGCCCAAACGCCGGTGTAGACGTATCACCCGGTCAGCCAGGCCAGCGTATCGTCAACCAGCTCTGTCGGGATGTCACGGCGCACCGTGGCCCGCCCCACTTCCTCCAGCAGGACCCAGCGGTTGGCGCCGCCGACGGTCTTCTTGTCCAATGACATGGCGCTACGCACCCGGTCCAGGTCAACGTCGGCGGCGGATATCGGCAAGTTGAACCGTTGCAGCAGATTGCGTTGCCGATCCAGGAGATCGTCCCCGATCATCCCCATTTCCCGGGCAATGCGACCCGCTCCCATCATCCCGACCGCAACACCCTCGCCGTGCATGAAGCGACCGTACTCGGTGCAGGCTTCGAGAGCGTGGCCGATGGTGTGGCCGTAGTTGAGCAAGATGCGAATGCCCAGGGTCTCGCGTTCGTCCTGACTCACCACGTCGGCCTTGATGGCCATGCTGCGCCGGATGACCTCCGTGGAAATCTCCGGTTCCAACTCCATCAGGTCTTCGGCGTGTTCCTCAAAGACGTCCACCAGCGACGGGTCCAGAATCAGCCCGTGCTTGATGGCTTCGGCCCAACCCTCGGCGAGCTCCCGTTTGCCCAGCGTTCCCAGCGTCTGCACGTCGGCCAACACGGCACGCGGTTGGTAGAAGGCCCCGACCATGTTCTTGGCCTGAGGCAGATTGACGGCCACCTTGCCGCCGATGGATGCGTCCACCATGGCCGCCATGCTGGTGGGAACCTGCACGAAGGGCACGCCCCTCAGGAAGGTGCTTGCCACGAACCCGCCCAGGTCTCCGGCCACGCCGCCGCCAATGGCGATGATCGGCTGGCCGCGCTCGGCCCGCCGGCTGACCAGCCACTCGTAGATTTCCTGCGCCTGTTGGAAGGATTTGCTGGTCTCGCCAGCCGGTATCACGAAACAGTGCGCGGCGATCCCGGCCCGCTGCAACGCCCATTGCGCGTTACGACCGTAGGGTCGCATCACGTTCTCGTCAGTAACGATGTAGGCCGTGTTCCCCAGACCCAATTCGTTGATGTGCTCCCCCAGGCGTTCTATCAAGCCCCATCCGGCGATTACCGGGTAGCTGCCTCCGGAATGATGAACGGTAGCGGCCTGGTCGGCATTGGTCATTGTGTTCCTCCAGATTGGCGAATTGGGGACGAAATCAGCTGCGCTTCAAAGATTTGCAGCACTTGGTCCGCCACCTCTTCCGGCGTGCGATCGTCGGTGGGGATGGAGTAGTGGGCACGGGCGTAGGACTCGGCGCGTTCTTCCAGCAGCTCCCGAATGCGTTCCAGCGGGTCGCCACCGGCCAGCATCGGTCGCACCGCAGCGCTGGGGCTCCCCCGGGTAATGCGGTAATGGATGGTCTCCGGGCGAGCGGTCAGGCAGAACACGGTGCCGCTGTCCAGCAGAATTTGCCGCGTGGAATCCTGGGCAAATGCTCCCCCGCCGGCGGCGATAATTTTGTCGCCACCCTCGCACAGCGACATGGCGGCATGACGTTCCATAGCCCGAAATACCGCCTCACCGTCCTCGTCGAAGATGCGATGGATCGGTTTGTGGGTCCGCCGCACGATCTCCTCGTCCAGGTCGGCGGCATCCCGCCCGGTTCGCCGGGAAATTATCCGGCCCACGTGGCTTTTCCCGGTGGCCATGAAACCCACCAGGATGATGTTGTTGGCAGACACCATGCCGCTCCGCCGCCGTTAGGCGGGACGCGGCGGGGCTGGTGCGTACCCGGACGCGGTGCAGAACTCCACACTGTTGCCGTCCGGGTCTTCGATGAAGAAGTAGGCCTGACCGTCGTAGCGCACTCCGCCGCGCAGTGCCTCGAACCCGTTGCTCTCCAGGTTTGCCCGGGTCGCTTCCAGGTCGTCGACCTGATAAGCCAGGTGAACGTTGCCGGGTTTGGCCGGCGCTTCGTCGGTTTCGATCAGGTGCACCATCACCCCGTCGTTCAATTGAAGCCAGGTAATTGCAGGATTGTCCACCTGGCTTTGAATCTGCTTGATGCCCAGCAGTTTGTTGTAAAACTCCATGGCCCGGGCAGTGTCTCTCACCATGGTGGTCACGTGATTTATCTGACGAATCTGGATCTCTCCGGCCATATTGTTCCTCCACTTTGACGCTTTCGACACTCACGGGTTTAGAAGCCCGTGGGCTCCGGTACTTGCCAGCTGCCGTCCGGTCGCAGGATGCACCGGGTATTATGCCACAGCCGGTGCAAGGCCGGCGGCGCGGTCAGTCGACCGGTTCGCCCCAGCCGCCCGGCCCCAGCAGAGGCACGTATCGACATGCGCCAAGGCTTTCGGCCTTGAAGCCGGCAGCCAGCCGGCGCACCCGGGTCAAGGTTTGGGATTCACGACCCCCGACCGGGATTACCAAACGCCCGGCGTGAGTCAGCTGTTCCAGCAGAGCGTTGGGGACGCATGGCGCCGCCGCGGATACCAGGATGGCGTCGTAGGGACCGCCGGCCCGGTACCCCAGCGAGTCTTCGGCCTCGGTGACCGCGACGTTGTAGATCCCGCAATTGGCCAGGTTGACACGGGCCTGCGCAGCCAACGCCGGAATTGGTTCCACCGACGTTACCGTGCCAAAGGGCAGCAGCTCACCCAGCACCGCCGCCTGGTATCCGCTGCCGGCGCCGACTTCGAGAACCTTCTCGTCCCCGCGCAACCCCAGATTCTGGGTTGCTTTGGCCACCATCAGCGGTTGGGATATCGTCTGGCCGAACCCGATTGGCAGCGGGATGTTGGAGTAGGCCAGGCTTCGCAGGTCATTGGCAACGAACGCTTCACGAGGAACCCGGCGCATTGCTTCCAGTACCGGGCCGTCCGGCAGGTGTTGGGCCAATTGCGCCATCAAACGCTCTCGGTCGATGTCGAGTGCGCGAACCATTGCAGTCCCCGGTCGTTGCGTTGTCGTGACGGGCATCCGCATCTATTCACACTATACCACCTTGTGACACTTTACCTGCCTCGTTCCCACGTATTGCGCCGTATAGCTCCGGTTCCACCCCGAATATATCGCCGTTGACCGACCTCTACAATCATGATACGATTCTCAAGGCAAACCTGACCGGCTGCACCGAATTGTAGAGATTCCTACAGATTTTATGGCGACCAACACTGAACACGCTCCGAACTGGATGTCCCTCGGCGAGGTCAGCCGGGCGCTGGAAGTAAACGAAGCCACCCTGCGACAGTGGGCGGATCGTGGTCGTTTGCCGGTATATCGCACGCCGGGCGGGCACCGACGTTTCCGGCGCGCCGATGTGGAAACATTGATGCAGGTTTCAACGTCCCCTACCGCCAGCTCCCCGGACTCAGAAAGCCTCGTTTTGCGGCGCATTCGCCGAAAGTTGAGCCAAATGGATCCGGCCGCTCAGGCGTGGATGGCCGGCTTTCAAGCCGAAGGGCGGGACCGTATGCGGTTGTTCGGCAGGCGCTTGCTTTCCCTGCTGCTCCAGGACGGACTGGGCGGACGCGGCCGGCGCAAGGGAGAGGCCCTGTCGGAAAGCCACATGGTGGGCCACGAATACGGAATGGAGATGGCAGACCGCGGCGTATCCATGTCTGATAGCGTCCAGGCCTTTCTCTTCTTCCGGCAGGCCGTGGTGGAAGCGGTGCAGCCCGACCGTCTCCGCCAGGTTATCGAAATATCCGATCGGGTCCTGCTGGGCCTGGTCGACGCTTACGGCGCCAGGATGGCGGCCATGAACACACATGCCAAATTCGTCGGCGAAGCGCCGGCGGTGGTTGGAGAAGACGCATGACCACCGAAACGATGGATATCACCGACCGCAAACTGCTGAACATCATTCAGAGCGAGTTTCCCGTGGCGGAGGAACCCTACCGGCAGGTGGCCGACCAACTCGCCATTGACGAGGCTGAGGTATTGGACCGTCTGGCCGAGCTCAAACGCCAGAACGTAGTCCGGCAGATCAGCGCCATCTTCGACACCCGGCGGCTGGGTTACAAAACCACGCTGGTGGCCTTCGCTTACGGCGACGCGGATTTGCACGACGGGGCTATTTTCATCAACCGCCACCCCGGCGTCAGCCACAACTACGCCCGCGAAGGTTCCTACTACAACCTCTGGTTCACTCTGGCCGTGCCCCCGGACGGCGACCTGCAAGTAACCGTGAAATGGATGGCCGAAAAGACCAACGCCATCGAGTACCGCGTCATGCCGACCATCCGGTTCTTCAAGATTGGCGTGAATTTCGACATGGTCAAACGCCGCAGCGACGCCTACAACTACAGCCCGGACGGCATCGGCAACCCGCAAACGCCGGCCGCCGACTGGAACCAGGCCCAGGAAATCACCGAGTGGGACAAGGAAGTGATCCGCCAGGCTCAGGAAGACCTGCCCCTGGTATCCCGCCCCTTCGACCAGATGGCCGCCAACCTGGGGCTCTCGGTGCCGGAGCTGTTCGCCCAGATGGCCCACTATCAGGAACGCAAGCTGATGCGCCGGTTTAGCGCGGTCCTCTACCATCGTCGTTCCGGTTTCCGGGCCAATGCCATGATTGTCTGGAAGGTCCCGCCGGAACGGTCCGAAGAAGTGGGCATGATAATGGCGCAAAACGCCGCCGTGACCCATTGCTACGAGCGCCCCACCTTCCCCGACTGGGAATACAGCCACTTCACCATGGTTCACGCTCCCACCCGCGACGAGTGTGAAGAGATTGGCCGCGATATCGCGGCGGCCACCGGGATCAGCGAAAACCTCCTGCTTTACAGCACCAGGGAGTATAAAAAGACCAGGGTTCGCTATTTCGTCGAGGATTACGAACGGTTCTGGGATACCGCGGAGGAAGCGGAAGCGCTGGCCGAGCCCGTCGCCGACTGAACGCCGTTGTCCCACGACGCGTTCACTGGATTCCACCCATGCCGGAATACTACCCCGTATACCTTAACCTGGCAGGCAAGCACTGCGTGATCCTGGGCGGCGGAACCATCGCCCAGGGCAAGATTGCCGCGCTGCGCGACGCTGGCGCCCAGATTACCGTCATCAGCCCTCAGGCAACCGACGGCATCAAGCGCGCCGCTCAACGCGGCCAGATCACCTGGATTGGACGGGAATACCAGCCCGGCGACCTCGACGGGGCATTTATCGCCGTGGCCGCCACCAACGTTTGGCACGTGAACCGGCAGATACACGAGGAAGCGGAGGCGCGCGGCGTTCTGCTCAACGTAGTCGATGACCCGGACCAGTGCTCCTTTATTGCTCCGTCGATAGTGCGACGCGACCCGATCACGCTGGCAATTTCCACGGGCGGAGCCAGCCCGGCGCTGGCCCGCAAGATGCGGGAGCTCCTCTCGGAATCCAGGGTATTGCAATGGGCGGAACTGGCCCCGGTGCTGGCACAAGCCCGCCGTGTTATCAAGGAGAAACGCCTGGTCATCGACCCGACGCGCTGGCAGTGCGTCATCACCGATGACCTGCTCCAGCTGGCCCGCGGCGGCGAGGAAGAACAGGCTGTCAACATCATCCTCAACCAGCTCCAGGATCCGGACATTCCTGAGATGTGCCCCGATCTGGACCGTTGCAAGCCCGGCGGTTGCGCCAAACGGGCCGCCCTCCGGGCCGCGGAGGCCGTGAGTTGAGTCTGCTGGTATTGGGACTGGATCACCGGACGGCTCCGGTAGACTTGCGCGAGCGATTGAGCGTGGAGCGCGAGCAGTTGCCGGCCGCCCTGGGCCAGCTCACCGACTACGTTCCCCAGTCCGTCATCCTGTCCACCTGCAACCGGACCGAGGTGTACGCCTACGACCGGGATGACATCGGTTTGGTGGGTCGCGTGGGAGACTTCCTGATCGCCTATTCAGGAGTGGAAGGGTTCGAGCTGGAGCGGCACCTGTACCAGGCATGGGAAGAGGATTGCGTCCACCACTTGTTCAGGGTCTCCGGCGGCCTGGAGTCCATGATTGTCGGGGAACGGCAGATCCTGGGCCAGGTCCGCGCCGCCTTCAGCATGGCCACCGAGAACGGTTCGGCCCAAAGCCCTTTGACCCGGGTGTTTCATAGCGCCCTGCGCGCCGGCCGACGGGTGCATCGGGAAACCAACATCGGCCGCCATTCTCGCTCGGTCAGCCAGGCCGCCGTGCAGTTGGCCCGCGGCCTGTTCGACCGGCTGGACGACCGCCGCGCCCTGGTTATCGGCGCTGGCGACGCCGGACGCATGGTCGCACGCGCCCTCTCCGACGCCGGCGTCAGGCAAATCACAGTAACGAACCGTACGCAGTGGCGCGCCGACGACCTGGCCAGGGAGCTGGGCGGTGTTTCCGTCCCCTTTGACCATCTCGAGGCCACGTTGGCCGAGGCCGACTTGGTTATCAGCAGCACGGGTTCCCCCGGTCACGTGGTTGACGCCAGCGTGATCGAAAGCGCAGTAGCAAACCGGATTGGCTCCGCACCGCTAATGCTGATCGATATCGCGGTGCCCCGGGATGTAGATCCGGCGGCGGCTGACCTGCCCAATGTTCGCCTCTACGACATCGACGCCCTGGGCCGGGTGGCAGAGTCTTCGGTGGATAGCCTGGACGCTGAAATTAGGGCCGCATCATCCATCGTGGACGAGGAATGGACCCGGTTCCTGGAACGTTGGAATTCCTCGGACACTATGGACCTGGTGGTGGCCATGCGACGTCGCGCCGAGGAAGTCCGACGGTTGGAAGTCGAGCGCACCCTGGCTCTATTGGGTGAAGACGTCGACGGTGAAACCGCCGAGCGCCTCCACGCCATGACCACCGCCCTCGTTAAAAAACTGCTGCATCAACCCACCGTCGGGTTGCGTTCTGCCAACAATGCGTCTGTATTCCCGTTGGCGAAGCAACTATTCGACACTGATTCCCAGTCCGGTCGGGGCCGTGGCCGCCGCTAGGGGTCCCCGCCGGACGGTGCGGGTCGGTACCAGGGGCAGCCGGTTGGCGCTGATCCAGACCGATTTGACCTTGGGCGTCCTGAGGGCCGAACGTCCCGAAGTGTCCTTTGAGGTGGTTATAGTTACCACCCAGGGTGATGCAAACCAGACCGCTCCACTGGCCGGGATGGGCTTGGGCGTGTTCGTCAAAGAGATTGAACGTCGTCTCGAACTCGGCGATATCGACATGGCCGTACATAGCCTCAAGGACATGCCCACGGTCCTGCCGCCGGACATGGCCATCGGCGCCGTTTTGGAACGCGCCGACCCCCGGGACGCCCTGGTGACCCACCTGAACGTCGGCCTCAATGACTTCCCCGCCGGCGGCCGTATCGGCACCAGCAGCCCACGACGCGTCGCGCAAATCGCCGCGGTGCGTCCCGACGTTAACATCGTGCCCATCAGGGGCAACGTCGATACTCGTCTTCGCAAGGCCGCCGGCGAGGAGTGCGACGGGACGGTGGTGGCCGCCGCCGGATTGGTCCGCCTCGGCATGGACGACGTGATCACCGAATATCTTGCGCCTCAGCAATTCGTGCCGCCGCCCGGCCAGGGGGCAATGGCCGTTGAAATCCGCCGCGACGACTCCTGGATGCTCCAGCTGGTCAAAAGCGCCCACCACGGGGCAACGGGCGCCGCAGTTACGGCGGAACGCGCCTTCCTGGAAGCCCTCGGCGGCGGTTGTCAGGTGCCGGTGGGAGCCTTTGCTGAACCGGTCGGCCAGCGCCGTGACTCTCTGTCCCTAACCGTGTTCATGGCTTCCGCCGACGGAACGAATACCTACCGTGCCACCGTGTCCGGGCCGCTGGACGACCCCGGCGCGCTATCTGAGAACGCCTGGGAAGATTTGCGGCGGCAGGGCGCTGACCACCTGCTCGTCGACGCTTAACCTGCATGTGATCCGGCGGGGAGCAACGGACGCTATGGCAGGCAAAGTGTATCTGGTGGGCGCGGGTCCTGGCGACCCGGGCCTGCTTACCGTCAAGGGCAGCAGCACGTTGGCCTCTGCCGATGTCGTGGTCTATGATCGGCTCCTCGACCCGACGTTGCTCACTCTGGCCAGTCCGACGGCTCGCACGGTATTTGTGGGTAAGGAACGTGGCCGCCAGGCCCTCACCCAGTCTGAAATAAACGACCTGCTGGTGCGGGAAGGTTTGGCCGGAAACTCGGTGGTGCGGCTGAAGGGCGGCGACCCCTTCGTATTCGGGCGCGGCGGCGAGGAGGCATTGGCGCTGGCCCAAGCTGGCGTCGCCTTTGAAGTGGTGCCGGGTGTCACCTCGGCGGTGGCCGCGGCCGCTTACGCCGGTATTCCGGTGACACATCGAGGCGTGGCTACCACCGTCACCTTTGTGACCGGCAGCGAGGATCCAACCAAAGGCGAAACCACCACTCCCTGGCCGGCGCTGGCCAAAACCGGCGGAACGCTGGTAATCCTGATGGGTTGGGCGACCTTGCCCGGCATCGTGGCGACCCTGCAGGCGCATGGCATGTCGGCGGACACACCGGTTGCCCTGGTGCAGTGGGGCACCTGGAACCGCCAGCGAACAGTATCCGGCACATTGGCCAACGTTGTCGAACGCGGCAGGTCGGCTTCCATCGGCTCGCCGGTGGTCGCGGTGGTCGGAGATGTTGCCGCATTGCGCGAGGAAATCGCCTGGTTCGATCGGCGGCCGCTTTGGGGCAAACGTGTCCTGGTCACTCGCTCCCGCACCCAGGCTTCTCGCTTCATCGAAATGATACGTGAGCTGGGAGCCGAGCCCGTCGAATTGCCGTCCATCCAGATTGGCCCACTGGAAAATTACGATGAGCTCGATGCCGCCCTGCTGGAACAGTCAGGGGTCCCTGGCCGCTGGATAATCTTCGCCAGCGCCAACGGCGTCGATTACGTTTGGGAGCGTTTGCACGCCCGGGGCCTCGACGCAAGGTATTTCGCCGGCGCGACGGTGGGCGCCATCGGCCCGGCGACGGGTGAGGCGCTGCTGAAGCGGGGTGTCAGACCCGATTTCGTGCCCCGACGCTCGGTGTCCGATGCGGTGGTCGCCGAGCTGTCAGACCGGGACTGGGTGGGGCGACCGGTGCTGCTGCCAGGCTCAGAGATAGGGCGAGATGAGCTGGCCGCCGGCCTGGCCCGGTTGGGCGGCGACGTGCGCCGGGTGGCGGCCTATCGGAACATTCGTCCCGAGGGTGTTGAATCCCGGGCCCGGGAAGTGCTGCGGGCCGGCATCGATGTGGTAACCTTCACCAGTTCCTCCACGGTGCGAAACCTGCTGGACATTTTGGGAGAAGACCGCCACCTGCTTGACGGCGCTCTCATCGCCTGCATCGGGCCCATTACCAGCGCCACCGCAGTGGAACGCGGATTGCCGGTTGACATAATCCCTGAATCCCACGACGTTGCAGGGCTTGCCGACGCTCTGGTCGGTTACTACCAGAAAAACTGAACCCCCAAGTTGCCGACGACGAGGAGGCACTTCATGCTGAAACATCCCGATTTGCGATTGAGGCGTTTGCGCGAAAAAGCGCCGGTGCGGGACATGGTGCGCGAAACTCGCCTGTCCGCCGCCAACTTCATCTACCCCATATTCGTAACCCACGGCGAGAACATCCGGCAGGAAATCGAACCGATGCCGGGCTGCTATCACACGTCCATCGACCGGTTGAACGAGGAGATTGACGAGGTGGTGGAGCTGGGCATCCCCTCGGTGCTGCTGTTTGGGCTGCCGCCTGACAAGGATGCCGTGGGCAGCGGCGCGTACGATCCGGAGGGAATCATTCAGGAAGCCACCCGCACCATCAAGGAACGGGCGCCCGGGCTCATGGTCATCGGCGATGTGTGCCTCTGCGAATACACCGACCACGGGCATTGCGGCGTGATCGACGGCGAAAAGATCGACAACGACGCCACGCTGGAGCTGCTGGCCCGCTCCGCCCTGACCCAGGTGCAGGCGGGAGCCGACCTGGTGGCGCCGTCGTCCATGATGGACGGCCAGGTGCGCGCCATCCGCGAGACCCTGGACGCCCACGGCTACGATGACACTCCCATCATGGGTTACGCCGCCAAATACGCCTCGTCGTTCTACGGCCCCTTCCGGGTTGCCGCCGACTCCACCCCCCAGTTCGGCGACCGGCGCAGCTACCAGATGGATCCGGCCAACCGCCGCATGGCCATGCGCGAAATAGAATCGGACATCGCCGAGGGCGCCGACATCGTGATGGTGAAGCCGGCGATGGCCTATATGGACGTCATCAAGGAGGCGCGGGAGCGTTACGACTATCCGTTGGCCGCATATAACGTCAGCGGAGAATATTCCATGGTCAAAGCCGCCTCCCGGGCCGGCTGGGTGGACGAAAAACCCGTGACCCTGGAACTGCTCACCGGAATCCGACGGGCCGGCGCCGACATCATCATCTCCTACCACGCCAAGGAGGTGGCCCGCTGGCTGCGGGGCGAAGCGTAATCCGGCATCAAAAACGCGTATCCATCCAGTAACGCGTATCCATACACTAAGGACTGATCTCCATGCAGCAATCCAGGTCGCAACAGCTTTTTGAACAGGCGCAACGCGTGATCCCCGGCGGCGTGAATAGCCCGGTCCGGTCTTTTCGCTCCGTTGAGGGCACCCCGCCCTTCATTGCCAGAGGTCAGGGCGCGTGCGTTTGGGACGTCGACGGCAACGAGTATATCGACTTCCTGGGTTCCTGGGGGCCGCTGGCGTTGGGGCATGCCCACCCGGCGGTGGTGGGGGCCGTTCAGCGAGCCGCCGCCGACGGAACGTCATTCGGCGCGCCCGTGGCGCAGGAAGTCGAGCTGGCCGAACTGATTTGCCAGGCGCTGCCTTCCGTCGACATGGTGCGACTGGTGAACTCTGGCACCGAGGCGTGCATGACGGCGCTGCGATTGGCCCGGGCCTTCACCGGACGTTCCAAAATCGTGAAATTCGCCGGCAACTATCACGGCCACGCCGACGGGCTGCTCGTCCAGGCCGGTTCCGGCGCCCTGACTCACGGCGTGCCCACCAGCGCCGGTGTTCCCGAGGCCTACGCCGCCGAAACCCTCATCGCAACCTACAACGAAACGGCGTCGGTGGAAAGCCTGTTTGACGTCTGGCCCGATGATATCGCCTGCGTAATCGTGGAACCGGTGGCGGGCAACATGGGTGTCGTACCGCCCGCCGAAGGGTTCCTCGCTGATTTGCGCCGCATCACTGAGGCCAACGGCGCTCTGCTCATTTTCGACGAGGTGATCACCGGATTCCGCCTGGGGTACGGCGGGGCGCAAACCCTCTTCGGGATCACTCCCGACATCACCACCATGGGCAAGATCATCGGCGGCGGTCTCCCCGTTGGCGCCTACGGCGGTCGCAGCGACGTCATGCAGATGGTGGCGCCGTTGGGGCCCATGTACCAGGCCGGCACGCTGTCCGGCAACCCGCTGGCGGTGGCGGCCGGCGTGGCCACCCTTACCGAATTGCAACGCCCGGGTGTCTACGAACAGCTCGAAGCTACCGCGGCGCGTCTGACCGAGGGTGTGGCCACCGCGTTCGCCAGGGCCGAGGTGCCGTCGACTATCAACCGGGTGGCCTCCATGTTCACCGGGTTTTTCAACGGCGGCCCGGTGGCGGCGCTGGCGCAGGTGGAGCAGTCGGACACCGCCGCATACGGCCGGTATTTCCACGCCCTGCTGGAGCGCGGCGTCTACATTGCACCGTCCCAGTTTGAGGCCGGCTTCGTGTCAATCGCCCACACCGACGCCGACATCGACGCCGCCATCGCAGCGGTTG
Organism: Dehalococcoidia bacterium; assembly: GCA_965220105.1. Taxonomy (GTDB): domain Bacteria; phylum Chloroflexota; class Dehalococcoidia; order Lucifugimonadales; family UBA3495; genus Bin87. Next base: position 4,096,273 of record OZ244811.1, read on the forward strand.
GAGAGGCGTTGGCGGCCATGGGCTAACAATTTGAAGCTGGGTGGGGGAGTGGTTTGACGCTGTTGGGAGCGGAGCCTGCTGAGGAACTGCGGCGGTTGCTCAAATCGCAATTCGGCTACGACGAATTCAGGGGACAGCAGGAACAGGTGATCACCAACGGCATGGCGGGCCGGCACAGCCTGGTCGTCATGCCCACCGGCGGGGGCAAGTCGCTGTGTTACCAGTTGCCCGCCCTGGCGATGCCGGGATTGACCTTGGTGATTTCGCCCCTCATCGCTTTGATGAAGGACCAAGTGGACGGGCTGCGGGCCAGCGGAATACCGGCGGCCTTCATCAACAGCAGCCTGGATAGCGCCGAAGTCGACCGGGTCCAACGGGCTGTCACGGCCGGCGAGGTGAAGATCCTGTACGTGGCGCCGGAACGGGCCAACACCCCGGGGTTTCGTAGATTCCTGGGCCAACTGCGCCTGAGCCTCATCGCCATCGACGAAGCCCACTGCATCAGCGAGTGGGGCCACGACTTCCGCCCGGATTACCGGAACCTGGTCGACCTGCGCCGGCCGTTCCCCGACACCCCCGTCATGGCCCTAACCGCCACTGCCACTGAACGGGTGCGCCAGGACATAATCGACCAACTCTCCCTGGGCGAGGTCGACGAATTCATCGCCAACTTCGACCGTCCCAACCTGACCTACCTGGTACGCAACAAGCGCCAGGCTTTCGCCGCGCTCCGGGAACTGCTCGACGAAATTCCCGGCGAGGCCGCCATCGTATATTGCTTCTCGCGCAGTGAAACCGAGGACCTGGCCGCCCGGCTTTCCGCCAACGGGCACCCGGCAGCCGCCTACCACGCCGGTCTGGACGGCGAGACTCGCCGGTATACCCAGGAACGGTTCATCGACGGTGAGGTCCCAGTCGTGATCGCCACTATTGCCTTCGGCATGGGCATCGACAAACCCGACGTCCGCCTGGTCGTTCACTACACCATGCCCAAATCCATCGAAGCCTATTACCAGGAGACCGGACGCGCCGGTCGGGACGGCGAGCCCAGCCGCTGCATCCTGTTCTTTTCCGAGGGCGACCGGAGCAAGCACGAATATTTCATCAGGGATATTGGCGACTTGGCGACCCGCCACACCGCGCAGGCACAGCTGGACAACGTCATCGAATACGGTCGGTTGCAAAACTGCCGACGCCGGTTCCTGCTGGCCCATTTCGGACAATCCATGGCGGCGGACAATTGCGGCGGATGCGACGTGTGCGTGTCGAGCCGGGCGACGGTGGACGTAACCGTCGTCGCCCAGAAAATCCTGTCGGCGGTGATCCGCACCGGCGAGCGTTTCGGCGTGGCTCACGTTGCCAACATCCTCCTGGGACGCAACCTGGCGCGAGTCCGCGAGCTGGGCCACGACCAACTCAGCGTCTTCGGCATCGTCAGCGACTATGACGGCGATGCGCTGCGTGAAATCGCAAATCAACTCGTGGCAGAGGGATTGTTGGCGCGAGGCGAAGGCCAGTACCCCACGCTATCGGTCACTCCCGATGGACGCCGTTGGTTGCGTAGCCGGGCTCCCCTGCAAATCAATATGAGGGTGGACGAACCTGGCGCCCGCCAAGTGTCGTCGCCCGCGTCAACGGCTCGGGTGCCGTCGCCGACTTCTACCGCCAAAGGCGGCCCACAGGAACGAGCGTTGTTCGAGGAACTCAGGACGTTGCGCCGCCGGCTGGCCGACGAACAGGGCGTGCCGGCCTTCGTCGTGTTCAGCGACGCCACCCTGCACGCCCTGGCCTCCGCCATGCCCATGGACGAGCAATCCATGCTGCGGGTCTCCGGTGTCGGACCGGCGAAGCTGGAACGTTACGGCGAGCAATTCCTTGCCGCGATAGGAAAGTTTCGCAATGATGGGGGTTCCCTCAACCCCGATGGCTTGAGCGGCCGTCCAATCGACGTTCGTTTTCCCGCAGAGTCCGCGATCGGCGGATCGCCCCTGTCAAATGGGTTGGATGCTATTCGCCAAGGATATCCGAGAGCTTACGAGCGGTGGACGAATGAAGAGGATGAACAGCTTGTATCGCGACAATCGGCCGGCGAAACGGTTGCGGATTTGGCCGACAGATTAGGTCGGCAGCCCAGCGCAGTCCAATCCCGACTGGAGCGGTTAGGGTTGGATGGCAGCGGAGGGGCGCCGTCCACGAACGGTATCCCTCTGCGTCGGACCCCCATAGTCGAGGCCACACGAGAATTGCTTGGCAGAGGATTGAGTTTGGACGCGTTGGCTGAGCGGAGGGGACTCTCGCTGGGCACGATACTAAACCACTTGGAGCGGTTGATTCGTTCCGAAGAGCCAGTCGACTTGCAATCGTTGTTGCCGTCGCCGGGGCGTGTTGACGAAATCAGGCAGGCGTTCGGAACACAAGGCAGCAGAGGATTGCAGCCGATCAAAGAGTTGTTGGGAGAAGATTTTTCCTACGACGAAATCAAACTCGTTCGGCTGTTGCTGATTCAGGAAAGCACGACGATGTAACTATCGCGACGACCGCCGGCTGCCCTGCTGACGCGAAGGAGCGCCGCTTTTGCGGACGTTGGGGGCGACCTTCTGGCCGCCCCCCTATCCACGTTAGCATTTGGCGCCTATTTACGCGCCATACCGCGCGGCGGCATTGGGGTCGCTGTAGTCCACGTTCTTGGTGGACCAGAAGGTGGCGGCGATGTCGTCGCAGGCGGCGACCAGGTTTTCGGCCAGATCCATGTTGACGGCCTGCTTGCACTGTCCGGCCAACTTGAGGGCGGCGTTAAACTTGGCCGCAATCTCGTTGGCGTCGGTGCCGGGCCAGGCATAGTCAGCCCAAAGAATCCGCAACTCTTCCTTGCACTTCTCGGCGTGCTCTTCCTTGACGGTCACATAGCGGGAGAAAGTGTTGGCGAAAGTCTGCCGCTCATTGGAGGGCGCTCCGGGCTGGGGAGCTTCCAGGTTCTGCATACGCAGCACCATCTTCTGCACGGTTTGCGCCGCAATTTTGGCTACGACAGGGTCGTAGATGCCGCAGGGTATGTCGCAGTGGGCGTGGGCGGTGCGCGGCTTCAGGAACGCAATGGGTTTGAACATTGTCGGTCGTCTCCTTTTGGTTGGCGAAGGTCTGGGGCTGAGCGCCGTCGGACGGACGCTGCTGCGGCGAAAATGCTAGCGCAATTGGCCGATTGGCGCAAGTGCGACCCGTCCTGCCTCGTGGCAGCGCGGCCGGCCAGGGTTACAACGAAGACCCTTCAACATCCTCCGAGCCGCCGCCTTCCCTTTACCCCGATGTGCTACTCTGCCCACAAAATTGCCAGGATCTTACTTTTGGTCGGAACTCAGAGGTGCGATATGAGGGCAGCGGTTTACAAGGGCGAGCAGGTATTGCAGGTCGAGGAAATCCCCGACCCAAGTCCGGGCCCCAATCAAGTGGTGATGCGTGTCAAATACTCCGCCATTTGCGGTACCGACGTGCATGCCTTCATGTACGACCTCGCCCCGCCCGGCGCGGTGATGGGCCACGAATACACCGGAACCATCGTGGACGTCGGCGCCGGCGTTTCCCGATGGAAAACTGGCGATCGGGTGGTCGGCGGTGGCGGACATCCTCCGCCCGGCATGGGGTCAGCGACCCGGACGCACCCCCGTTTCAACTACCGCACCATGGGCTTCCAGCACAACACTCGCCCACGGGGTTACGCGGAATACGTGCTGCTGGACGAATGGGAACCCACCCGCGTCCCCGACGACGTTACCGACGAACAGGCCGCGCTCTGCGAACCCTGCGCCGTGACCGTCCACGCCGTCCGGTTATCCGACATCAAGCTGGGCGACGCCGTCGTGGTGCTGGGCGCCGGACCCATCGGCCTGCTCTGTATGCAAACGGCCCGCGCCGCCGGCGCCACTACCGTCATTGTTTCGGAACCCGCCCCGGGTCGCGCCGACGCTGCCCGCAGATTGGGCGCAGACGCCGTGCTCAACCCGCTGGACGGCGACCTTGAAGCGCGGGTCGTGGAGCTGACCGGAGGCAGCGGACCACAGGTGGTCTTCGAGTGCGCCGCCGCGCCGTCCACCCTGGAGCAGGCCCTCGATCTGTCGGCCCGCGGCGGCCAGGTGGTTATGATCGCCATTGCCTGGGAACCGACGCCAGTTGCGCCGCCCAACTGGATGGCCCGTGAGGTGCGGATGCAGTCGTCGTTCGGCACCCAACCCGAGGATTGGCGCATCGCCCTGGAGCTGATGCGTAGCGGACGCGTGTCGGTCGACCACATGCTGGGCGCTACCAACTTCGTGCCCCTGGAAGGAATCCAGGGAGCCTTCGAGGCGTTGTGCCATCCCACCAGCGAGTTGCAGATGGTGGTTCAACTGTAACCCGCACCGCATCCGCCGGGTCTCTGATCCACAACGTCACGCTCTAATGACATCTGGAGGCGGCCTGGGGCGTAGATGCCACCGCGAGTTGTGCTTGCCGCTGGAGTATGCCCAATCTATAATCAACTGCGCCCCAACTCCCGTCGATCCCGTCGGTGGGTTGGTGGTCGCCACACATCCAATTTCCGGTCGGCTGGCCCGACGAGGAGGTCATCTTGGCTACCATTTCCCGAAGTCCCCGCGCTCTTTTGAAACACCGCAGCCGGGAAATCACCGACGGTCCGGAACGCGCTCCGGCCCGGGCGATGCTGATGGCCATGGGATTGACCCCCGAGGACATTGAAAAACCCTTCGTGGCCATCGCGAATCTCGCTAGTGACGTGACCCCCTGCAACGTGCATTTGGATCGCTGGGCGACGGCGGTGAAGGAAGGGATCCGCCAGGGCAACGGCACTCCTTTCGAGTTTGGCACCATCACCATCAGCGACGGCATCTCCATGGGCACCGAGGGGATGAAGGCTTCCCTGGTTAGCCGGGAGGTCATCGCCGACTCCATCGAGACGGTGTGCTTCGGCGAGCGCATGGACGGCGTGGTCGCGGTTGCCGGCTGCGACAAGAACATGCCCGGCTGCATGATGGCCATGGCCCGCCTCAATATTCCCGCCGTCTTCGTCTACGGCGGCACCATCCAGCCCGGACGGTTCCAGGGCCGGGACGTGAGCATCCAGGACGTGTTCGAGGCGGTGGGCGCCTACGCCGTGGGCCGCATGACCCGCGACGAACTGACCGAGCTGGAATGCAACGCCTGTCCGGGCGAGGGCTCCTGCGGCGGCCTCTACACCGCCAACACCATGTCCACGGCCATCGAGGTGATGGGCATGTCGCTCCCCGGCGACGCTTCCATACCCGCCAACGACCCGCGCAAGGCCGATGAAGCCCGCCAGGCTGGTGAGACTGTCATGCGCCTGTTGGAAGAAGGCATCCGTCCCCGGGATATCATGACTCGTCAGGCCTTCGAAAACGCCATCACGCTGGCGGTGTCCATGGGCGGTTCCACCAACATCGTGCTGCACCTGATGGCCATGGCCAAAGAAGCCGAGGTTGATCTGGACCTGGATGACTTCGACCGGATCAGCCGCAACACGCCCTACATCGCCGATATGAAACCGGCCGGCCAATACCTCATGACCGACCTGAGCCGGTACGGTGGCGTCGCCCTGATCGGCAAGCGCCTGCTGGACGCCGGCCTGCTCCACGGCGACGCATTGACGGTGAACGGCAAGACGCTCGCCGAGAACATCAACGCGGCGACCATCGTGGACGACCAGCCGGTTATCTACCGACCCGATGCGCCGCGAAGTCCAACCGGCGGCCTGGCAATCCTGCGCGGCAATCTGGCTCCCGACGGCGCCGTCATCAAGGTGGCCGGTCACCAGGAGCGCGTCTACGAGGGTCCGGCCCGTGTCTTCGACCAGGAGGAGCCAGCTTTCCAGGCCATCCAGCGCGGAGAAATCAAGGCGGGCGACATCGTGGTCATCCGTTACGAAGGCCCCAAGGGCGGCCCCGGGATGCGTGAGATGCTGGCCGTGACCGGCGCCCTCATCGGCCAGGGACTCGGTGACAGCGTGGCGCTGATCACCGACGGCAGGTTCTCCGGCGCGTCCCACGGTCCCATGGTGGGCCACATCGCGCCCGAGGCCATGGACGGCGGACCCATCGGGCTGCTGCGGGAAGACGACGTCATCACCCTGGATATCCCCAACCGGCAGCTCAACGCCCGCATCACCGAGGAAGAGTTCACCGACCGCCGCGCCGCCTGGCGTCCCATCGAACCCAGGTACACCACCGGTGTGCTGGCGAAATATGCCAAGCTGGTTTCCTCGGCCTCCGAGGGCGCCATCACCAGGTAGTCGTCGCCCGACGACAGAGGAAGGTTCTGATGACCACCGCACCGCAACGGGTTCAGTTGGAACGCAAGGGATCGCTGGCGGTTATCAAGCTGAACCGGCCCGAAGCGAGGAACGCCCTTTCGCCGGGAATGGTGGCCGAACTGGGCCAGGCCATAGCATCCTGCCGCGGCGGCGACATCCGGGCCGTTCTGCTCACCGGCACGGACGGGGCGTTCTGCGCCGGCGCCGATGTCCGCGACTTCAACGCCCAACTGGATGAGGGCGGTCCCGAGGGACTGTCCGAGCACCTCCGCAAACTGGCCGATGATTTGCATCGGGAGGTGGTCGTCGGCATCCGCAAGTTGGACAAACCGGTGGTTGCCGCCGTCAATGGCGTGGCCGCCGGCGCCGGATTCGGCCTGGCGCTGGCCTGTGACCTGCGGGTGGCGTCCTCGGACGCCAGGTTCCTGCTGGCCTACGCCAACATCGGCTGCACCGCCGATGGCGGCTCAACGTACATGCTGCCCCGCATCGTGGGCCAGGGCAGGGCTATGGAAATCTACCTGGCCCGACAACCCATCGGCGCTCAGTATGCCCTGGAGCTGGGCCTCGTCAGCCAGGTTTTCGAGCCGGCTCACTTCGAACGGCACGCCATGGAGACCGCCGACCGTCTGGCGCAGGGACCGACCCGCGCTTACGGCCGCGTCAAAGCCCTGTTCGACTCCAGTTGGGATACCTCGCTGGAGGCGCAGCTGGACGAGGAAACCGACGCCATCGCCAACATCGGCCTCACCAAGGATTTCCAGGAAGGCATCCGCGCCTTCACCCAAAAACGTCCGCCCTGGTTCCAGGGGATGTAAGGTGACACTTGCCCCTTGCAATCGGTGGCTTTCCTACCGATAATCGCCCCATGACTGTCACTAAACTGCTTACCGACGATGTGCGGCGAATTGCGAGCGCTTGGCTGGAAGATCGTCTGCCTGAACAACCTGTCATCAAGGTGACCTTAGGGTTGCCGGAATGGGATGATCGCTTGTTGCTATGGCGGGTGGCTCTAGTACCCGATAATGACCCAAGCCAAGCACTTGGCGAAATCCAGGTCGACCAGGAAGGCCTGGTTCATCGTGCGCCAGTTCCCGCTATGGTACTTGAACGACTGGGACAGATACGCAACAGGCGGCAAGGCCATCGTGACAGGGGTAAAGCGGACATTACTTTTCCGTCCATTCCGAGTAAAGCGATATTGGGAGACTGTAGAGTTGTACTGGGCGAATTTCCGCCGAACAGCGTTCAGTTGGTTTTTACCTCACCACCGTATTTCAACGCCAAACCCGAGTGCGCCGAATATATCGATTACTCTTCGTATCTCTCATTCTTAGGCGAAGCTTTCGCTGCTTGCCATAGCGTGCTGGCGGAGGGTCGGTTTCTCATCGTCAATGTTTCTCCGGTTTTGGTGCGGCGTACGTCTCGGAGCACGGCCAGCAAGCGGCTGCCAATCCCATTTGATTTGCACCCTATACTAGTAGACCAACTTCTTTGTTATGACGGGTGAAATGCAGGGTTACTCGGCGAATTTCTGCGTAGGCCCAGTAGGTCAGGGCAGAGCCCCAGTACCAATCAACTCATCATTACAAAGATTTCGGACTACTAGACCGCGTCGGGTTTGAGTTAATTGATGACATTATATGGCGCAAGCCCGAGGGTGCGGGTTGGCACCTAGGGAGGGGCCGTCGCTTCGCTGCGGATCGGCAACCTTTGCAGTACAAACCGGTAACGGTGACTGAGTATGTGCTAGGTTCTGTTGACATTTGATTATAATGGCCGTATGTCAAACATCAGATTATCACCAGAACAGTGGGCTAGGATTCTCGATTTCTTGCGTGGCTGCACCGGCCTGTACGTTGGCCAGGAAGCGGATTGCCGGCGTTTTGTCGAGGCCGTCTTATGGATTAATCGCTCTGGGGCCCAGTGGCGACTGCTGCCGGCCGAATACGGGAACTGGAACACCGTCTACAAACGATTCGCCCGTTGGACTGACCAAGGGGTCTGGGCACAAATGCATCAACATTGCTCCGGCGACCCGGATCTGGAATACCTGATCATCGACAGCACGGTGGTTCGGGCGCACCCTTGCGCGGCAGGAGCTCCCCCAAAAAGGGTGGCCAGGCTGCCCAGGCCCTGGGCCGGAGCCGCGGCGGGTTCAGCGCCAAGATTCACGTGAGCGTGGACGGCTTGGGCAACCCCTTGCGATTCATCCTGACCGGAGGGCAACAGCACGACATCACCCAGGCGGAGGGTTTGATCGCCGGTTATGCTGGCGAGCACGTACTGGCCGACAAAGGGTACGATGCCCAGGAGTTTCGCCGACACATCCTGGAACTGGGCTGGACCTGGGTATGATGCCGGTCATTCCGCCCCGCTCGAACCGCAAGGAACCCGCCGACTATGACCGGCATCTGTACCGGGAGCGTCATCTGGTGGAATGCTTCATCAACAAGATCAAGCACTATCGCCGGATCTTCTCCCGGTTTGAGAAGCTGGACACCAGATACCTGGGCTTCCTGCATTTCACCGCCGCTCTCATCTGGCTCCGGTAAAATGTCAACAGAACCTAGTGTATCGGAAAAAGACTGATCGTCTGATTGATTGGAACCTGCGGAATCACCCTGACCCAATGGCGGTGGGACGTTCCGTGATTCTGGGCGAATATGACAAAACCAACGTGTGGGATATAACGCCGTCTAACCACAAGGCGCATCCTGCCGTGTTTCCTGACGAGCTGGTGAGCCGGATCATCCGATACTATTCCTTTGAAGGCGATAACGTGCTAGATCCGTTTGCTGGCACTGGAACGGTGGGGCGAGTCGCCGCTGCTATGGGTCGTCGGTACCTGTGCATCGAAAAACGGGCAGACTACTACGACACGATGCGGCAAGAGTTGCGTCAATCTGATTTTTGCGGAACGGCAGACCTTGACGATCTCCAGTACGCGTGGAGCGCGGATTATGACGCCGAACCTTTACGACCTTAATTCCGCCCAGGGCGTTAGGCATATAGTAGCCGCTCTGTTTCAAGGTTATAACTATCGACTTTACACCGAAGGTCAAACTCGCAACCAGTTGTTGCAAGCATACCAACAGCTAATTGCCATTCGATCACGGCTACCTGCTAACGCAAGGCACTCGCAATGGGTTGAAGCCGTCAGCGAGGAACTGAACCAGAACGGCAATGACTTGGCGTGGTGGTTGCTTGGCCTCACTAAAAAACCGCTCAAAACCTGGGAATCCGTAGAGATGGGCAACTCAATTATCTTGAGGAAGTCGCCAGTCACATAAGGGAGGTCACTGAAGGTTCGGTCGGGACTTCTTTCGACGACGCTATGCTGATGCTGTGGGCTGGCGCTGCTACCCTAACAATCCGTGGTTCGAGAAAATCCCACGGCGGGCAAAACCCTGGAGCGGGCTTTTCTTCGCGCTGGGCTAACTTTATTGGGATTGGAGGAGGGAACGGACTTCTGGCTAAACATGCAACGAGATGCCGAAGTCTCGCGAGAAATTGATGTGGAAATTTCCAGCCGTCGCGGTCGGATCAGGGTAGAAATGGGGCTCATTGAGCGCGGTAATCAAGAAGTCATTGAGGACAAGATTACGCGCGTCGGTACTGGGGGAATGGTGATATTTGACCAGATAGGGCCACGTTCTAACGCTCGGCAAACCGCCGATAATCTGCAAGTATGCTTCATCCAAATCCGGAACAATCGTCCCTTGACTGAGATGTACAATTTTCTGAGTGAACGGGTCAGCAAAACGATGACTGAGCCACCCGCCGACCATGAAGGTATATTACAGGCGGTGAGCCGGCTGCCCGACGATTTGTTTGTGTCGGGCCTGTTGCCCGTTTGACCAAGCACTTCGCCCTTGCCGCCGATTTCGCCGGTCTCTATACTGGCGGCATCGAATTCCAAGGATAATCGGGGCAAACACCTGCTGAAGACAGCGAGGAGGCTCTCCATGCCAAAGGATAAGGTGGAAGTATTCTGGTTCTCGGAGCAACCTTACGGCCACGTGACCGACGACGAAGTGTCCCAATACGAGTCAGGGAGGTTGCTGTTCCCCAACTCCCACTTCGATCCGGCGCGGGCCCACGTGCTCTACAACCAATACCATGAGCAGTATGCCTGGGCTGACGAGAATGGCTTCGACGGCATCATGTCCAACGAGCACCACTCTTCCTACTGGTGCATGAAGCCGGCCGTCAACATCGATGCCGCCGTCATCGCCAAGGTCACCCGCAACGCCAAGATCGCCATCCTGGGCAACGTGATCGCCGTCAACGACCCCATCCGCATGGCTGAAGAAATCGCCATGCTGGACTGCATCTCAGGCGGTCGCATCATCTCCGGCTTCGTTCGTGGCACCGCGGTGGAGACGCTCCAGGGCGGTATCGCGCCGCCGCAGAACCGGGACCGGTTTGAAGAGGCCCACGACCTCATCGTCAAATGTTGGACCGAGCCGGGACCCTTCCGCTACGAAGGTGAGTACTACCATTACCGCGTGGTTAACCCGTGGGTCCTGCCCATGCAGAAGCCACATCCTCCAATCTGGTTCCCCGGCTTCAGCAGCCCGGAGAGCGTGGTGTGGGCGGCCCGCCACCAGCATCCTTATATGAACCTGGGATCGCTGCTGGACCACACGCACCGCCTGCGCGACGTCTACATCGACACGGCGCTGGAAACCGGTTTCCAGCCTGGACCGGAGCACTTCGGCTACCTGTTGCGGGTGTTCTGCGCCGACACCGACGAGAAGGCTCAGGAGCTGGGCCGGGAATTCTTGTGGACCCAGGAGCACCGCAACCGTGGCCCCCGCGAGCACAACGACCCGCCCGGGTACCAGTCACGAGAGGCGGTCAACATCCAGCGCACCCTGCCGGGCGCCGGTGGCTTTGGCCGCGTGATGACCTACGAAGAGCTCCAGGAGGCCAATAACATCATCGTCGGCAGTCCGGACACCGTCCGTGAGAAACTGTCGATGATCATCGACCGGCTCAATCCCGGTTATCTGCACGTCTACGGCAACGAAGGCGCCATGGATCACGCCGACGTGATGCGTTCCATCGAGCTGATTGGCCGGGAAGTCATCCCCGCGCTCCACGAAATACCGCTGGTGGATCATTACGAGGCTCAACCCTAAGCGATTTCGATTGAGATATCCGTGACGACTGGTTCGCCGCAACGACACGCGTTCATCGGCGTCGGCACGATGGGTAGCCTCATGGCTGCCTGTCTGCTCGACGCCGGTATCGAATTGGCGGTGCACGACCTCCGCCGCGCCGCCGCGGAACCCCTCCTCGAGCGGGGCGCTCGTTGGGCGGACACGCCCCGTCAGGCCGGCGAGGACGCTGCGGTAGTCTGGGCATCGCTACCCGGCCCCGATCAGGTGGTCTCGGCGCTGTTGGGCGATGAGACCGGCGCGCTGGCCGGAATGGCGCCGGGTTCTATCCTGGTGGATACCACGACCGACGATCCGGACGTCGCCCGCCGCGTGGCCGCCGCTTGCGAAGCCAGCGGATGCGCCATGCTGGACGCGCCGGTCAGCGGACGCCCTCCCAACATGACTATGATGGTCGGCGGCGATCGGGCCGTGTTTGACCGCGTATTGCCATCCCTGGAAACGGTTGCTGCCCGCGTGTTCTACGTGGGCGAATCGGGCGCCGGGTGCGCGGCCAAGCTGGCCACCCAGTACATGGGCTACACCAATCTGATTGCTGCCATCGAAGGAATGCTCATCGGCAAAGCCGCCGGCATCGACCCGGCGGTGCTGGCGGAGATCGTGCCCGTCAGCGCCGGGGCCAGTCGCGCCTTCAACGCCATCCCCAACTCAATACTGGACGGTTCCTACCAGGCCGGCGGCACCCTGGACATCGTGGCCAAGGATGTGGCCCTGGCCTGCGCGCTGGCGCAACGCCTGCGGGTCCCCACCGCCACCGGCGAGCAGGCCGACGCCCTCTACAAGGCCGCCCAGGAACTGGGCTGGGGCAGCGACGGCTACCCGATTGTAGCCAAGCTCCTGGAGGAACTGGCCGGTTACAGCCTCAGCGAGGGATGACGGTAAATACGGCTTCATTGTGATACCATGCCCCCATCTGCGGGTCTGGTGGTGACCACCGGAGGAGCGACATGGCAATCACGTTTCAACCCAGCGCCTTCAGCGGCATGGTGGACCGGGATAACGGTCTGGTCAGCCGTGAAATCTTTGTAAACCGCGATATCTACGCCGAGGAGCAAGACCGCATCTTTACCCGCGCTTGGCTCTTCGTCGGCCACGAAAGTCAGGTGACCAAGCCGGGCGATTTCTTCATCTCGTCCATGGGCGAAGAATCGGTCATCCTGTGTCGCGACCGGCAGGGGGATGTGCACGTCTTCCTCAACTCCTGCACCCACCGGGGCATGAAGGTCTGCCGCTACGATGAGGGGAACACCCCCATCTTCACCTGCCCTTACCACGGCTGGAGCTTTGCCACCGACGGTTCGCTGGTTGGAGTGCCGTACTACAAGGACGCCTACCACGAGGAGTTGGACAAGACGGAATGGGGTCTCATCCGCGTGCCCCGCATGACCAACTACAAGGGTGGCATCTGGGCATCCTGGGACCCACAGGCTCCCGATTTCCTGGAGTACATCGGCGGTTTCAAAACCTACCTAGATCTCCTCTTCGACGGCTGGGACGGTACCGAGGGCGGTACCGAGATAATCGGTGGCATTGAGAAGTGGCTGGTTCCCTCCAACTGGAAATTCCCTGCCGAGAACTTCATTGGCGACCGCTACCACAACATCAGCCACCGCTCCGTCGACTTGGTGGGCATCGGCCCCTCCGGCCAGGGCCGCCGGGACAACCGAGATCGCGAGGGCGCAAAATCCCTCGACGTCTCCTTCCCCGAGCGTGGCCACGGCACGGTAATCTTCCTGCGACCGGAAAACGCCCAACCCGTCCAGTCTTACCAGAACGACCCGATAGTATCCGAGTATTTCCACGCCTGCGAGATCGCCCGCAAGGAGCGACAGGGAGACCTCTGGCGGATTCTCGCCGGCCCGGGGACGATCTTCCCCAACATGTCGTACCTGCCCCGCCAGCCTCGTAGCATCGCCGTCTGGCACCCCCGCGGTCCCGACCAGACCGAGGTCTGGCGCTGGTTCATGGTCGACAGCAGCGCGCCCCCGGAGGTCAAGGAATTCCTTCGCCAGTACTACATCCGCTATTCCGGGCCCGGCGGTCTCACCGAACAGGACGACATGGAGAACTGGAACTACGCCCATGCTGCCAGCCGTGGCGCCATCGCCCGTCGTCGTTCCTACAACTACCAGATGGGCATGGGCTATGCCATCACCGACTTCGAGGACGGCGGCCTGCGCCTGCCCGGCACTGTTCTGGACACTACCAAGGCCCGCGCCGGCGAGCAGAACCAGCGCACCTTCTACACCCGTTGGTCCGACTTCATGGCCGCACGGGACTGGGACGAACTTGCCGGCTGGCGTAACGGCAACGGCCACCACGGCAACGGCGCTTCGGCCCGGTAGGCGCGCCCATGGTTACCGCCAACGACGCAGTTGCCCTCCTGCTCCTGAAGCAGGATGTGGAAAACTTCCTGTACCACGAAGCCAACGTGCTTGACGAACGCCAGTACGACGACTGGCTGGAAATGTTGACCGCAGACGTCCGTTATTGGGTGCCCATGCGCCGCAACGTCAAATTCGGCGAGCTGGAAAGAGAGTTCACCCGGGAAGGCCAGGACATCAACTGGTTTGACGAGGGCAAGGAAACCCTTACCCAGCGGGTCCGCCAGATCCAGACCGGCGTTCACTGGGCTGAGGAACCGCTGTCCCGACTGGCTCATCTGGTCACCAACGTTGAGATATTCGACGCGCGGCCCGACCCGTCCGCCGCCCAGGAAGTGTCCTCGCGATGCCGGTTTATCATCTACCGCAACCGGGTGGAAACCGAAACCGATATTCTGGTGGGACGCCGGGAAGACACCCTCCGTCGCGAAGACGGCCAATGGAAGATCGCCCGTCGCCGGGTTCTCCTGGACCAGAGCGTGCTGCTCGCCAAGAATCTCACATTTTTCTTTTAGGTGTCTCAATCATGGCGGATATCGTCAACCTGCTGAACCTTGTACCCGGCCAGTCTGTCCGGCTCGATAATGACGCCACGGCGGAGATCGTGTCCAACCCCGGCGACGGCGTGTGGCTCTTCGTCCGTTACCTGTCGCATCCCGAAGAGCCGTACCAGGTCGGCGAGGAGGACATGGTATTCGCCCAGGTGGTGACCGAAGTAGTGGCGGAGTGAGCAACGTGTCCACGGCCGGCAATGCCACCGGTGCCTCCACCGTTCCGACCGACGCCGAGGTATTGGCGGCGCTGCGGGCCGGCTACCGGGCCATCGACGACGGCTTCGGGTTCTACGTCGGTTTCCATAACTGGCTGGAAACTCTCGGATACCAGCACCGCGACGACATCCCCTGCAACTGTCCCGACCGGGGCTACCACGGGCACCTGCCCGAATGCCGGTGGGTGCGTTTTTAATCCCTAAAATCGGAGCGAACGATATATGTCGCTGGAATTTGTTGACCGCATGGAGACGGTCTGGCGGTCCATCGCCGACCTGTGCGCCGATTTCACCCAGCAGCAATGGTCTACCCCCACCGAATGCCCCGGGTGGTCGGTGCAGGATCAGGTGTCACACCTGGTGGGCAGCGAGTGCCGACTGTTGGGTCGACCGGCCCCCGAGCACGAGCCATCCGACACTTCCCATGTGCGTAACGAGGTTGGCCAGAGCAACGAGGTATTGGTCGATTACCGCCGCCAGTTCAACGGAGCCGACATCCTGACCGAATTCAACGAGATTACCGGCGAGCGCCTGGCCATCCTGCGCGCCATGTCCGATGCAGATTTCGCCGCCGAGGCGGACAACCCCCTGGGCCGCGGCCCCTACACCGACCTGCTGGCGATCCGGATCTACGACGCCTGGGTCCACGAGCAGGACATTCGCCGCGCGCTGGGCCTCCCCGGTCACCTGAGCGGCCCGGTGGCCGAACACGCCTACGGACGCACCGCAATGGCGATGTCCTTCGTGGTGGGACGCAAGGTAAAGCCGGATGATGGCGCAACGGTGGTGTTCGACATAACGGGCGACGTGGGCGGTACCGTGGCCCTGAACATGGCGGAAGGCCGCGCCCACCGCATGGATGCCGCACCGGCATCCCCCACCGTCCGCCTCACCATGTCCCTGGAACCCTTCAACGCCCTGGGCACGGGCCGGTGGACGGCGGAAAAGGCGCTGGCCGACGGCTCGGTAACCATCGCCGGCGACCGGGAGCTGGGCGAGCGCATTGTGGAGGAGATGAACTTTATGATTTAGGGCGGGGAGATGGGATGCTATCATTGTCCGAAAGCGAGGTGACATCATGGCGCTGGCGTTGTTGACTAGGGCGGACGAATCCCTTACTGCGGAATGGGCTGACCATGCACCCGTGGCATATGGGTATGAAGTCCTGCTGGTTTGCGATACCAGCGGAGACAGCCCTGGCACTCCGTGGGCGGTTTTCTGCCCGTCTATGGACGTGGTCAGCGCCGGCCGCGACCCGCAAGACGCGCTGGATATGATTGCCGACGCCATCTATGAGGCATTGGTGGATGGCGTTACGCCAGCAAAGGGCGATGCTTATGATGATGTCGTCAATTATTATCGTGAGCTGATCGCAGCTGGGTTTCCCACGGCAGAAGCAGTAGTAAGGCCGGCGCCGTACTCGGGGCAATAACCGTGCCAGCAATACCGGGTAAAAACCACCAGCGGGTGGTCGCGGCATTTGAGAAAATCGGCTATTCGGTAATTCGCCAAAGCGGTCACATCGTAATGTCCAATGGTACGACTCGGTTGGACATCCCGCGCAACAACCCCATCAACGCCTTTACGATGTACCGAATAGCTCGCAGAGCCGGGCTGACCCGTGAGCAGTTTGAGGAGCTTTACTGAGATGGCTATGCCAACGTCAAAACAAGACAACGACCTTTACGAAGTCATCATCATATATTCCGGCGTGGGCTATGCCGCACTATGTCCCGGTATCCCGGGGGCCGTGTCTCAGGGCACGGACCAGGAGGATGCCCTCAGAATGATAGCCGACGCGATGGCGATGTGCCGGATGTACCCATTGCCCGGTGAGGACACGGAATCACGCCGGGCAGAACTACGTGAGTTAGGAAAGGCCAAGCTTGCGGAGCTAGTTGCGGAGTGCGAGCGCGATGGGTGGGAATATTACGTCTGCGAGGTTGCCCCGCAGCTGATAAGCGCGCCGATAGCGGTATAGAACAAATGGTTCTCACCAGAACGCGAAGGAGAACCATCATGCTCAAATTGGGCCTGATGTCGTTTATGGTCATTGTCGTGGTCTTGGCATTGGGGGCCTGCAAAAATCCCGAACAGCGGATTATCGAGTGGTACGAAGATGCTCGTGCTAACGAGGCTCAGGCGTTGCCGCCCACGGCGGAATGTCATCGCTACTCGCGGGGTTACTGGCACATGGTTGGCGAAATGAACCGCATAAACGACCAACTTATAAGCTAGGCTTTACGCAATTCAAGCGGCGTAGGCAAGGGAATCTACAAGTCGGTGGTACAGTGCGACCGGGAGTTCCTGAATGTCGGGGTCAGCGACCGACAGTGAGAAACCTTCCGACGCCAGCCACAGGTGGCGACGCGCCAGGGCGATGGCATCCACGAAGGTCGGCGACGGTTTGTCGTACCAAGCGGCCTTGCGCTGGGTCATGGGGCGCCGTTTCTGCAACGCGTGGGCGGCCAGGGTGGTCCAGGAGAAGAGTCCCAGTAGGGCGGGCGTGGTGCGGGCGATGGCGAGATCGGACCACTGGCGTTGTGTCTCCACACCCAGATGGGTTCGTACCTCGTGGAAGGTGACCTCCAGTTGCCAGCGCAGTACAAACCATTCCAGGATCTGGGTCGGGTCCGCCGCCGGGTCGGTACAGAGCAGGGCCTGAGTGGCGAAGGAGCCCTGGGGGTCTCGGATCAGCACCCAGCGAATGAGGACGGGGGGCTTGCCGGAGCGGTACCAGACCGCCGTCTGGGAGGTGAGTTCCACGGCGCGGGTGATGCCGTCGTACCAGGCCACCTCGGCGCTGGCCCAAGTTACATCCGTCTGCGCAAGGAAAACTTTCAGCGGCGGCCGCCGCGGGCCCTTCAATGGCGGGCGACCGTTCTGGCCAGGTTGACGGGGTGGCGCTGGCGCATACAGGGCGGCGTCCAGACGCAATCTGGCGATCAGGGTAACGGGTTCACGGAGGGACTGGCAGCAGTGGAGCAAATCCAGCACGGCATAGCTATTGTCGCCCACCAGCGCCAGGGGTCGGTGGGGCAGCCAGCGGCGCAGTTGCATGACCATCTGGCGGGCCCAGTCGGTGAGCTTCTTGTGCTGGCGTCCCTGCTGTTGGTAGTAACGGGTCGAAGGCGCCAGCACCGTGAGCGCCGGCAAGGCCCAATGGCGTCCGGCCCATGGCACGTGGCCCAGCCACATCAGGGAGATCCAGCGCAAACCGCTGGCCTTGACCACCTGAGACCGGCTGGAACGCACCGGGTCGCGGTAGATGGCCCGCGCCCTGATCTTGGCGCCGCGACGCCGTTCCAGGGTCTCGTCGATGCCGAAGATCAGTGGGCCGTCGCCACCATCCAGGTGCTGGAGCAACAGCGCCAGCAGGATGCGCGCTGCCTGGCGGGACGACCACACCGCCCGATTGAGCACCTCGTGGTAGCGGGCGTAGTCGCGCTGGTCGCTGCGGCCCATGACGCGCAGTGCCGCCGCCACGGTGCGTTGGCCCGGGGTCAGGATCGCGCCGACCAGCAGCAGTTGGGCTTTCCGCCAGGTTGGGCTCGTAAACAGCGTTGCGAAGGGAACGAGAACGGCTACAATGGCATCGGGCAGGGTGAGCATGGCTGGGCCTTTCCGTTGAAAGTGGGGTCAGGCCAGCTTACCCTGTCTTTATACTTTTTCTAAATTATGCGTAAAGCCTAGATAAGGCAACTGATCGAAGTCGGGCAGATGCGCGCCAGAATTGGGCCATCATTCGACCAGCAAGCCGAACAGCTACGCTCCACCTACGGGCAAACCGCCACAAGCGCACACGAGGTACTCATTGAAGGATTTCGCCATCAGACGGGATGGACGGAAAGTGGCTTTCATTATTGTAGCGGGCGGCTGAGCCGTGAGCGCAGTCCATCGGATTGTCAAACCTTCCTGCGCGAACCGTCCGAAAACTGGTTCGGGGCCAGTTACTACGGCATGGTAGAGTACTGTATCGAAAATCGGATTGCGCCCTTCGATTAGCAATAAGTCCCTAAACCAATACCAAGGTGGGATGTGCATTTCGGGGGTCTTGACGACGACCGAAAGGACTCCACGGCAACTCATATCACCTTTAGGCCCCAACTGGGTGAGCACCACAGTGCGGTCTAGCGATATGTACATTTCATCTTGGCTTTAGTTTAGTAGTCCAACTGCTTTGAAATGATGAGTGGCTCTTGCGGCGAAGT
The DNA here is from genome assembly GCA_965220105.1 of Dehalococcoidia bacterium. Lineage (GTDB taxonomy): Bacteria > Chloroflexota > Dehalococcoidia > Lucifugimonadales > UBA3495 > Bin87. The sequence goes on from OZ244811.1 coordinate 4,115,139, forward strand.
TAGCCATCGTACGTCTGCCGGGTAATCCCGCCAACCACATCACCCATCATTACAAAGATTTCTCACCACTAGTTACTTATTGCCGAATTTACACGGACGGATATTCCATGGCCGAAGGTGCCTGGCGAGGGCACCCTTTTTGTTTGGAAGTTGGGAATTCCCGGTTAATGGTGAAAGATCCATAATATGTGGAGATCCAACCGTCCATGCAGTCTACAACATATTTCTTGGGACGATTATATGCGGTCCAACATAGGATCCTTTACGCCAAACTGGCATAATACACTCATTTGCTTAAAAGTCTAATATGTGATATAAATTCATTCCCAATAGGAGGAACAGCATGGAAGAACGAACTGCTATGCGCGGCCCACCGCGTAAAGACATAGAAAAGCCCCGACTGGGGTTCCAAGTCGAGCCGGGGCTGCAAACAACCATCTCACTCACAGAAAAGGATCTAGTTGTATGGCAACCTTACCGTATGATGGTGGAAATGGCAACCGCTGCCCGCGTGGACACAAGAATTGCCCCTGCTTTATTGAAGGCAGCAGCATGACATACAACCTCGTCAACCTCGTCAACCGCGACATCCGGAGCATATTCGGCTGGAGTTTTCGGACGGTCGGCTATAAACCCAGCGAGACTTGGCGGGAGATTGTCAGCCGCCTGCGGAGCTGGCGTCACAAGAAAGGACTGTAACCGCGGAGTATAACCCCGCCTATCACCCGCCCCGCCGCCCCGGTATAATGACTCCCGACTACTACCGAGGCGGCGGGGCGCCGTCATTTAATAGAGGAAGGATAGCAATGGAAATAGGCGTTTCGGTTCCCATCGTAGAGATTGGCGACGATTTTGGCGCGCTGCGGGATTATATCCAGGCCGCCGAAGACTTGGGGTATGCCCACGTCCGCATCCTGGACCACGTGCTCGGCGCGGTGCCGGAGAAGCATCCCGAGGTTCCCCAGTTCCCATATACCCACGAATCCTACATCCACGAGCCCTTCACCCTGATGGCCTACCTGGCCGCCGTGACCAAGACCATCGGCCTGACCACCGGCATTCTCATTTTGCCCCAGCGGCAGACTGCCCTGGTGGCCAAGCAGGCCGCCGAAATCGACCTGCTTTCTGGCGGGCGCTTGCGGCTCGGCATCGGCGTGGGATGGAACTCGGTGGAATACGAGGCGCTGGGCGTCGACTTCGCGTCCCGCGGCAGTCGCTGCGACGAGCAGATAGAGGTGCTGCGCCAGCTATGGACCGAGGACGTTATTGACTTCCACGGCGAGTACCATGACATCACCCACGCCGGCATTAACCCACGGCCCGTCCAGCGACCCATCCCCATTTGGATCGGCGCCGGACGCGGTACCGCTCCCACGCCGCCCAACGCCGCCATCCGGCGCATCGGTCGCCTGGCCGACGGCTACTTCCCCATGTTCGCCCCTGACACCAACGGCCAGGCAATCCTGGACCGGGTCCGTCAGCAGGCTACTGCCGCCGGCCGAGACCCGTCGGAGGTCAATTTCGAGGGACGCATCACCATCACCGGCGACAACAACCCCGAGGACTGGCTCACCGAGCTGCGTTCCTGGGAAGGCATCGGCGCGACCCACGTGGCCGCCGGTTTGCGTGGCGGTCAATCACCCGACGACCACATCGACGCCATTCGTCGGCTCAAGGACGCCCTGGGTTAGATCAATGCCATGAGACCAGTGCCATGAGACCAGTGCCATGAGACCAGTGCCATGAGACCAGTGCCATGAGACCAGTGCGGGAAAATATGCCCATGGGGCCGCGCCATTCCCGAGGCTCCGGGACCGGCGCCGGACGCCAGCGCCGCGTGCCGGGCCTGATAAAACGTATTGCGGCGGCATTCCAACCCTACTGGCCGAGGGTACTGGCCATCGGGCTGCTGATTCTGGTTACGGCCGGCTTGGGCGTCGTAAATCCAGTGCTGATACGGGTCATGTTCGACTCAGCACTCTTCGTGGACAACGGGCCCAACATGGACCTGGTCTGGAACCTCGCGGCCATTATGGGCAGTGTAGTGGTGGTGACGGGTAGCCTGGGGGTGCTGCAAACCTGGCTTACCCAGCAGATCGGCCAACGGGTCATGCGCGACTTGCGGGATCGGCTGTATTCGCATCTGCAATCCCTGTCCCTGGGTTTCTTCACCTCCACCCGTACCGGCGAAATTCAGAGCCGGGTGGCCAATGACGTTGCCGGCATCCGCGTCGTCGTAACCGGTACCGTCAGCAATATCCTGTCCAACATTGTTATCCTCATCAGCACCCTGGTGGCGATGTTTCTGCTGTCGTGGGAGCTGACGCTGGTGGCGGTGGGCATCACGCCGGTTTTCGCCGTGTTCAGCTATTTGGTCGGCAAACGACGGCGCGCCATGTCGTCGCTGGTGCAGGAATCGACTGCGGAGATGACCGCCATCACCCAGGAAACCCTCTCCGTCTCCGGTGTCATGCTGACCCGTTTGTTTGGAGCGCAGCAACGCGAAATCGACCGGTTCAGGCAGCAGAACGTGCGGCTGTCCGATCTGGAAATTCGCCGCGAGATGACCGGGCAGGCGGTATGGGCCGGTATCCAGATTTTCTTCTCCCTCTCCCCCGTGGTCATCTACGTGCTGGCCGGTTACCTGTTGTTCGGCGCATTCGGACAAGGCGGAGTGTCTCCGGGAACCATTGTGGCGTTCACCACTCTGCAGACCAGATTGTATTTCCCCATCAGCACCCTGTTGCGAACCTCCGTGGAGCTGCAATCGTCCCTGGCGCTGTTCGAACGCATATTTGGCTATTTGGACATCCGTCCCGAGATCGTTGACGCGGTCGACGCAGTGGATATGCCGGCCGAGCGGGTCGCCGGCGCGGTGTCCTTCCGCGATGTGCGCGTCAATTACCGGTCGCCGCTGCTGGACGAAACGGACGCCGAGGACGCCGTTCAGGCTGCCTGGGCGCTGGACGGCGTGAGTTTCGACGTGCAGCCCGGTCAACTGGCCGCGCTGGTGGGCCCCAGCGGCGCCGGCAAAACAACCATCTCCTACCTCATCCCGCGCCTGTACGACGCAACGTCGGGCACGGTAACCATCGACGGCGTGGACGTCACCCGCATCAAATTGGAGAGCCTGGCCGGCATGGTCGGTTACGTGTCCCAGGAGAGCTACCTGTTCCACGCGTCCATAAGGGAGAACCTCACCTACGGCAACCCGGTGGCCACCGAGGCTGAGCTGTACGCTGCCGCCCAGGCCGCCTATATCCACGAGCGGATCATGCAATTCCCCGACGGTTACGACACCGTGGTGGGCGAGCGCGGGTATCGACTCTCCGGGGGCGAACGGCAGCGCCTGTCCATCGCCCGCGTTATTTTGCACCGGCCCAGGCTACTCATCCTGGATGAGGCCACCTCGGCGCTGGACACCACCAGCGAACGTTACGTCCAGGCTGCATTGGAACCCCTGATGAAGGGCAGAACCACCATCGCCATCGCGCATCGCCTGTCGACCATCATGGCCGCCGACGTGATATACGTCGTCGACAAGGGGAAAATCGTGGAGCGTGGTACCCACCAGGAACTGGTGGCCCGGCGGGGGCTCTACGCCGAGTTGTACGAACAGCAGTATGAAAGCGGCGGAGTGGAGTGCATTTGCGAGGACGGCATCGTCCTTTCCGACGGCAACGTGCGGCTGCCCGCGCCGGTGTGACCCACCGGTCCGCCGCCCATTGATGGAGATTTTATGAACCGTCCTGGAGAATCCGGGCCTTTGCGATTGCGCGTGGCCTTCCGCAACATGTTTTATACGACCATCTATGTGGCAGTCGAAGGCGGTTTTTTGACCGACGAAGGTTTGGACGTCGACTTCGCCCACATCCCGACCGGTCAGGCCAGCACCGATCTACTGAAAGCAGGCTCCATCGACATCAGCCAGAGCGGCATCAGTCGCAGCCTGATGGACCTGGACGCCGGCAGCGGCGACCCTCCCCTCCACATCGCCGAGATAAACCAGCGCGATGGATTCTACCTGCTCTCCAGGCAGCCCCGACCCAACTGGCAGTGGTCCGATTTGACCGGCGCCACGCTGATACCCGTCGGATTCACCCCCGTCCCCTACATGACGCTGAAGGCTGCCATGCGCCGCCACGGCGTCGATCCCGACGACGTGAGCCTGCTGGACGGCCTGCCGGCTGAAGCAATGCTGGCGCGTTTCCAGGGCGGCGACGCCCACTATCTTCAGGTACCCAATCCCTTCGCTGAGCAGCTCATCCGGGAGGGTACCGGTCATCTAGTAGCCACTTTGGGCGACGAAAGCGGATACATCTGTTACAGCAGCTTTGCCGCTACGCCCGACTACGTCGCTAACAACCCCGACACGGTGCAACGATTCGTGCGTGGGTACTATCGGGCGCAGCAATGGGTGGCGAACAACGAACCTGCCGCTGTCGCCGACCGAATCTCAGGCATCTTCCCGGACTATGACCCAGAGATTTTGGTGGGCAGTATTCGGCGCTACCAGGCCACCGGCGTGTGGGCCACCGACCCCATGATCGGTCAGGATGGGTTTGACCGGATGCGGGATGCCCTGATCGCCGGCGGGCTGGTGCAAGGCAGCCATCCCTACGAGCAAATTGTAAGGCCGGAATTCGCGGAGCGGGCGATGGCGAACTCTGCGTAGCCCCATCTGGCGGCGTATACTGGAAAATGGCCGTTGTTGGCACTTGGAATCGTACTTCGCAGGGGTGTCATGGGTACCAGGATAGGAGTTTTGCTAGTTGGGATGGCGGTGCTCCTGGGCGTGGGAACATGGGGTTGGACCGAGGCAGCCAATGCTGTGCTAGGGGCCGACAGATTCAAACCGATGCTGGCCGTTTTGGTCGTCTATGGAGTTGCGTTTCTTATCCTGATCATTGGCACTGGATTCACCTATATGGTGTTCAAGGTGGGCAAAGGTGGAAGAGGGTGAAATTTCGCGATTAACCAGGGAGTATGACCGAAATCTCACGTGGTGTCGGTTTTGGCTCGGAATTAGTTTGGCAGTGGCCACCCTGACATTCACGTTTGGGGTAGACCGACTAATCGATGACCGGAACGTCGACCAAGACACCGTTCCGATTCGGGACAATGTAAAACTTGACGAAGTCAAGCCGGATGTAGTCAAACCAAGCGAAGTTTTCGTGTTGACTCTCCTCATATCGGTAGCCTGTGTTTGTGCGGGGTTATCGATACGGTTTCGGGAGTTATACACTGAAAACGACCGTTTGCTAAGCTCCATCGAACCAATTTCCCAGGAGGACACATAATGAGGCTGGAAGGAAAGGTTGCAATCATCACCGGTGGCGCGCGGGGTCAAGGCGCCACCGAGGCCAGGATGTTCGCCCAGGAGGGCGCCCGCATTGTCATCGGCGACGTGCGCGACGAATTGGGTATGCAGGTCGAAGCCGAAATCCGCGAACTGGGCGGCGAGGCGGTCTACCTGCACCTCGACGTCACCAACGAAGACGACTGGCAGCGCGCCGTCGCTACCGCCGAGCAGCAGTTCGGCAAGGTCGATGTCCTGGTCAACAACGCCGCAATCGTGCTTCGCAAGAGCATTGAGGAAACCACCAGCGACGACTGGGATAACATAATGGATGTTAACGCCAAGGGGGTCTTCTTGGGCACCCGGGCGGTAATCCCTGCGATGCGTAGGGCCGGCGGCGGCAGCATCGTAAATATTTCGTCCATCAGCGGCCTGGTTGCCGTCGGCCCGCCGGCCTATATCGCCACCAAGGGCGCGGTGCGCCTGTTCACCAAGTCGACCGCCATCCAGTACGCTTCGGAAAACATCCGCGCCAACTCGATCCACCCCGGCAGCGTCGACACCGACATGCGCCGAGAAGGACTCGGCGCGCAAACCACCGAGGAAATCCAGGGCCGCATCGACCAGATACCCCTTGGTCGGGTCGGCACCACCGAGGACATCGCCTACGGGGTGCTGTTCCTGGCCTCCGATGAGTCCTCCTTTATGACGGGCAGCGAGGTCGTTATCGACGGCGGTTACACGGCGAAGTGAAGGTGCTCACATGACCACGTTACCCCAGCAATCCCTGGTCGCGGTCACCACCGCGCCCAACGTGATGGAGTTGCGTCATCTGGACATCCCGGATATCGGCGACGATGAAGCCATCGTTCGCATCGAAGCCACCGGCATCTGTGGCACCGATTACGAATGGTTCCGTGGCGACCTGGACATTCCATTCCCCATCATCCTGGGTCACGAGCCGTTGGGCCGCATCGCCGCCATCGGCCCGGTGGCCGCCGAGCGTTGGGGCGTCGGCGTGGGAGACCGGGTTGCGGTGCGCTCCGGGTATAGTTGCGGACGCTGCGCCGCCTGCATCGCCGACGGTACCGACCCCTGCCCGGATGCCGGCGGCTTCGGCCAAACCGGTTTGGACAAGGCTCCCGGTCTCTGGGGCGGCTACTCCGAATATCTCTACCTCCCCGCCGGTTCGGTCGTATTCCCCATGGATCCCGACCTGGCGCCCGAGGTGGCGGTGATGTTCAACCCCCTGAGCGCCGGCTTTGCCTGGGGCGTGGACGCCACTGGCCTTCAGCCCGGTCAGTCGCTGGCCGTCTTGGGTTCGGGTCAACACGGCATCTGCTGTGCGGTGGCGGCCAAAGAGTCCGGCGCAGGAATGGTAGCCATCACCGGATTGGGCCGCGACGAACACAAGCTCGCGTTGGCCCGGGAAATGGGCGCCGACGTCGCCATCAACGTGGACGGCGAGGACCCGGTGCAACGGGTGATGGCAGTCACCGGCGGCCAAGGCGTAGATTGCGTCGTTGACACCACCCCGTACTCGGTGGACGCCGTCAACCAGGCCGTGCAAATGGTCAAACCCGGTGGGACGGTGGTGCTGGCCGGCTTGAAAGGCAGACGCGCATTCGAAGGGCTGTCTCCTGACGACATAATCTGGAAGAAGCTCACGTTGCGCGGTGTGCTGGGCGTGGAATATTCGGCCTTCCGGCGGGCGGTGGACACCATACATTCCCGGAAATATCCCATGGAACGGCTCCACACGCACACCTTTCCCATCGAAGAAGCTGAGCGGGCATTGGCTACCCTCAGCGGCGAGGCCGGCGAACCCAGCATCCACGTCGCCATCGTTCCCCGTTCCTGACCAGCCCGGGAGGCTCGCCCATGACCGGATATCACGCCGAAACCGTTATTCGACGCGCCAACGTCATCACCATCGACCCGTCCCAGCCCAGGGCGTCGGCGGTGGCCATGCGGCAGGGCCGATTCATCGGCGTGGGCAGCGACGCCGACGTGGAAACGCTCATAGGGCCCGACACCACCGTACTCGATTTGCCCGGGAAAACCGTTTTGCCCGGGTTCATCGACGCCCATATCCACGTGCTCAGCAGCGGTACCCGCCACGTGATGGCCGCCGACTGCGCGTTGCCAACCATCGGCGACATCCAGGCTGCCCTGCGAGAACGTGTCGCCGCCACCGCGCCGGGGCAGTGGGTACAGGGTTTCAAGTTCGATGACACCAAGACCGCTGAAAACCGGTTCCTGCGTCGCGAGGATCTGGATGCCGTGAGCGTCGAACACCCGATCCTGGTTGCCCACCGGGCGGGCCACGTTTACTACGGCAATTCCCTGGCATTGGAACGGGCCGGTTTCAATGACGAAACTCCCGACCCACCCGGCGGCCGGCTGGGTCGCAACCCGGACACCGGAAGCCTGGACGGCGTTATTTACGAGAGAGCTGCCGACGACCTACGCGAAAACCTGCTGCCGGTGGAATCAGCCGAAACCCGGCGACACGGATTGCGGACAATTTGCGAGATGCTCAATCGCGTGGGCCTGACCAGCGTCCACGACGCCCGCGTCACCGACTACGAACTGGCGACCTACCAGGAAGGTCGGGACGCCGGTGACCTGACCCTTCGCGTCTACGCCCTGATGTTCTATCGGTACTTCCCCGCTCTACGCGATGCGGGCATCCGCTCCGGCATGGGCGACGAGCGGCTTCGCATCGGCGGCATCAAGATGGTGGCCGACGGCGCAATCGCGTCCCGAACCGCGTACCTCTCCCAGCCTTACGAGGGCAGCTGCTGCGACTACGGCATCCTCACCATGACCGCTGACGAAATCATGGGGCACGTCCTGGACATGCACCAGGCCGGCTTCCAGGTGTGCATCCACGCCAATGGCGATTCCACCATCGACATGGTGCTCAACGCCTACGAACGCGCCCAGACCGAGTTCCCCAGGCACGACCCGCGCCACCGCATCGAGCATTGTACGTTGATAAACCCGGACCTCCTCAATCGCATGAACCGCCTTGGCACGGTCGCCACACCCTTCTGCACCTACGTCTACTACCATGGCGAGAAGATGCAGTTCTACGGCGCCGACCGGCTGCAATGGATGTTCGCCCAGCGTTCGTTCATGGATTACGGGGTGACCTCCACCGGCGCTACCGACTACCCGCCCGGTCCCTTTGAACCCCTCATGGGTATCCAAAGTTGCGTGACCCGCACCGACAGCGAGGGTCGGGAGTGGGGCCTGAATCAACGGATCTCGGTGGCAGACGCCCTTCGCATCTACACCTTGAACGGCGCATACGCCTCTTTTGAAGAGCGGGAAAAAGGTAGCATCCAAGTAGGCAAGCTCGCCGACCTGGTGGTTCTGGAATCAGACCCTACCACCATAGACCCGTTTGGCATCAAGGACATCGAGGTGCACCGCACTATCCTCGGCGGGAACACCGTGTACGAGCATTGACTCATGCCAGTCCGCTTTCTTGATCTTCCCTAATCGTCCATCCCCTCCGGTGCGGAGGGGTTTTTTATATTTCGCCCAAATTCGCACGTTGTAATAAGGGCGGAGCGCCGGTTCTCACTGGTATAAATGCCGGTAATCCTATACCCCCTACGGAGCGAAGGCCTTCCGTTCCGACGATGCAATTGCAATTGATCAGCGAGACTCCATCGAGTGCTAGCACGCATGACGCCGAACCGCCCGCTGTGGTGATGGTGTCAGGCCGCGGCGCGCTGGTAAATTTTACGATCGACGACAGTGTGCCCGTCGACGTGGCGTGCCGCGAGCTCAGAAATTATCTGGGCCGGTTCCGCGATTTGTACGCCAACGGCGAAGTCACCGTGGATATCGGCCGACGGATGCTGGCCGATGATCAACGGGTCCGTCTGCAAAAGGTCATCGAATCGGAATCGGGGTTAGCCGTCCGGCAATTCTGGTGTTCACCCACCATCCTGGAAGCAGAACGCCAACGGTTGAACGACATGCTGGCGGAGCAACAGTTTGTCGCACGCCAATATTCCGGCCCAGCGTCACCCGACGACGATCCGGCGCCAGACCCTTTGGCCAAGCCTGGCACATCAGTCGCCGAAGGGGAGGAATCGCCGCCCGTCAACCTGGCTGAGCTTGGGCAACCTGACAACCCTCCAGACCCGGCCCCGGATTTGGGCGTGACCTGCGCGGTGATACAGGGTACCTGGCGGGCGGGAGAAGTGCTCCGGGCTCCCGGCAACGTCGTTATTATGGGTAATGTGAATCCCGGTGCCCAGGTCATCGCCGTCGGGGACATCCTGGTGTTCGGCGCGTTGCGCGGTACGGCCCATGCCGGCGCAGATGGCAATGCGGCGGCGACCATTGTGGCAATGTCCGCTGCCAACCCGGACCTCCGAATCGGCGACTTCCGGCGGGTCTCTGACGAACCCTCGTCGTCCACGGCATCAAACCCCGACCCGAGAGCAAAGACCGGCCCCATCATCGCGGTGGTACGCAACCGTGCCCTGGTGGTGTCCCCCTATCTGAAGAATCACGGCGTGAACCACGGCGTGAACCACGGAGGAAACCTCAATGAGCGGTAAGACCATCGTAATGACTTCCGGCAAGGGAGGCGTGGGCAAGACCACCGCCACTGCCAACGTCGGCGCCGGCCTCGCCTTGCGCTCCAATCGGGTCGTCGTGGTGGACACCGACATTGGCCTCCGCAATCTGGACATCGTCATGGGTCTGGAAAACCGCATCGTGTACGACCTGGTTGACGTGGTCGAAGAACGTTGCCGAATCGAACAGGCGCTGATTCGCGACAAACACGCTGGCGAACTCTACCTGATTGCCGCCGCGCAAACTCGCGACAAGGATTGTGTGTCGGCGCAGCAGCTGGTCGACCTGTGCCGGCGTCTGGAGATGGATTTCGATTACGTGGTGGTGGACTGCCCCGCCGGAATTGAACAGGGATTCCGCAACGCCATCGCCGCTGCCAGGGAGGCCCTGGTGGTCACCACGCCGGAGGTGTCTGCCATTCGCGATGCGGATCGCGTGATTGGCCTGCTCCACGCCAGCGACATCCGGCACGCCCGAGTCATCATCAACCGCATCAAGCCCGAAATGGTGCGGCAGGGCGATATGCTCTCCGCCGACGACGTGCTCGACATGCTGGGCGTCGAAACCCTGGGGCTGGTTCCGTCCGACGACCGGGTTATCACCTCGACCAACCACGGTACGCCGGTGGTGTATGACCCCCAGTCGCCATCGGGGCGGGAATTTATGCGGATCGCCGCCCGACTCGACGGGGAACAGATTCCGATATTTGAACCGGAAGAAGAACGCGCCGGTTCCATAATGGACAAGGTTCGCAACCTGATGGGCATCAACCGGAGGACATCCGCCAATGTTTGATCTGTTTCACATCGGGCGGCGGAAACGCAGCAGCAGTCCCCGGGAGGTTGCCCGCCAGCGAGTGCAGGCTACCTTACGGCGCGACCGCCTGGAAGCATCTGCGCCGCAACTATACGAGCTCCGTGTCAACCTGCTCTCCACCATCAGCGAACACCTTTCCGTGGCCCCCGAATTCGCTGAGTTCGGCCTGCGCCAGGAAGGGGATGAAGTTTTTCTGGTTTCCCGGGTCAGGCTGCGGGAAAGCAGCTGATCTAAAGTCGGTCCGCCCGACCCATTCCTCATACCATCCCTCCGGTCATTGCGAGGAGCGCAGCTGCGTGGCGATCCCGGTGCCTGCAATCCTCCCTTTGGCCAGGAGATTGCCAGGCTTTGCTCGCAATGACAGTGGTTTCGCCGCCTGCACGTCGCTGAGACTGGACCGTTGCGAGGACGCCGGGTCGAGCCGCACGGCCTTTCGATTATCGAGAATGTCATTGCGAGCGCAGCGTGGCAATCTCGTTGGCGAAGCAAACCCGGCTACCGGATCGAGATTGCCACGTCGCTTCGCTCCTCGCAATGACATTAGGGGACAATCGAAAGACGCCGGGTCGAGCCGGGTATTGCTTTGACCCAACCGGCGGTTGCGTTATAATGCCGGCCATTAACCAGATGCGAAACAGGCACCAATGATTGGTTTCTGTTTGAGTTGTGTGACCGTCCGGTTAGCCATGGAAGCCGAATGCCAGACAATCGGCTCAGTCCGGCGACGAAATGTGAGCGCAAAGGGGTAGCAGAATGGCCACGGCTCCCGCACCGCAGCGCAATTACTTTACCGAAAAGGCACACCGGTTTCTTGCTGCGCTAGTCTACCGAGACTTCCGGTTGCTGGCCGTCGCCTCGTTGTGCAGCGGCAGCGGCGCTTGGGCGCTCATCGTAGCCCGCGGCGCTTGGGTCTACAACATACCGGAGCTGGAAGGGTCCTGGGGGCTCTGGGTCGGACTGATCACTTTTGCTGCGATGTCTCCCCGGTTTTTCGCCACACCTTTCATCGGCTACCTGGCCGACAAGGTAACCCGCAAACGACTACTTCAATGGGTTTATGGCTTGCAGTTCACCCAGGCGTCCATTATGGCGATCCTGGTGATGATGGGAGTCGACAATCCCTGGTACGTCGTCGTGCTGGCGGTGGTCAACGGAACCTTGCGTGCCACCCAGCAGACGGCAGCGCAGTCCATTGCGCCCAACCTGGTAGACCGGGAGCGCCTGCCCAACGCCGTGGCTCTCAACGAGGCCATGCAACAGGGTTCGCGTGCGGTTGGGCCGGTTATCCTCCTGGCCGTCGCTGCATCCGTGGGCAGCAGCGCGTTGTTTGGATCCGGAGCAGCGGCATTCAGCATTCAGAACCTGGTGTTCACCCTGGGAACGTCGGGAATCGTGTTCTGGGCCTGCGCCGCCTTCTATCTGATTGCCTTGATCGCCGCGCTCAACATACGCACCGTATCGGCGGGCGTAATCGACCGGCGACGCAGCTTCTGGGCGAACACCGCGGCCGGATTCGCCTACTCGTACAGTACACCCCTGGTGTTCGGCATCATCCTGATGGCGCTGGCCCACTGCGTCCTGGTGATGTCGTTTGAATCGATGTTGCCGCCCCTGGCCAGAGAAAAACTGTCGCCCGACGGTCTCACGTTCAATCAGAACGACGTGTACGCACTGATGACCGCTTTGGGCATCGGGGCGCTTTTCTCCTCAATCTTCGTGGGTGGAATTGTGAGTCACCTGACCCGCGGACGTATTTTCCTGTTGCTCGGTTTCACCAGCAGCCTGACGCCGATTGGCCTGGGCCTGTCTTCTCAAACCGGCGTGTCCATAGTGGCAGCCGTGTTGATGGGACTGGGAACGGCCGGTTTTATGACCATCACCCACACCATCATCCAATCAGTCGTGCCCGACGAAATCCGCGGACGCGTGGCCGCCGTCTACTCCATGCACGTAGGCGGTAGCATGGCATTTGCAAACCTGGCTTACGGCGCGTTGGTTGATAGACTGGAGGCCGGCATCATTATGGCGGTGGTGGGCGGGGCATTCACCCTCGTGGTTCTCGGAACCCTGATTGGCAGTGGCTTTTGGCGCGGAATCTTCCTCCGCGGCGAGGCCCGGCCCGTGGCGGTTGCCGCCAGCCCGGCCGGTGGCGACAACTAACCACAATCCCCGCTCGTTTGTGCCTGAGGATAAGAAATCGAATGCCAACCGATGAACTGACCAGATACCTGGAAACGACGCCCCAATCCCGGGCTATCTGGGAAGAAGCCTGCCGCTACCTGCCCGACGGCGACAGTCGCAATTCCATCTTCTGGAAGCCTTACCCGATATTCACGGAATCTGCCCAGGGCGCCGTGGTGACCGACGCCGACGGCGTCGAGCGGCTCGACTTCATCAACACCATGACCACGATGATCCTGGGGCACGGGCCGGCGCCGGTGCTGGATGCGGTTCGCCAGCAGCTGGAATATGGCTTGGCGTACAACTCCCCCAACCGTCACCAGGTGGAGTTGGCGCGCATCTTGTGCGACCGGGTGCCATCCTTCGAAAAGGTCAGGTTCACCAACTCGGGCACCGAGGCCACGTTGAACACCATTCGCGTGGCACGCGCGTTCACCGGGCGCAGCAAATTCGCCAAGGTCGAGGGCGGCTACCACGGAACCCACGACGCCGTGATGGTCAGCCTCCGCATCGACCCCACCACCGGCGGCGATTACGAAAACCCGCAGCCCGTGCCATCCAGCGCCGGTCTGGCCGAGGGCACGCTGGATCAGGCCGTCATCATCCCCTACAACGACGTCGAAGTCGCTGGCGCCATCCTGGAAGCGCACCGGGACGAGTTGGCCGCGGTCATCGTCGAACCCGTCATGGGTTCGGTTGGAATGCTGCCCGCAGAGCCGGAATACCTGCGGATGCTCCGGGACTTCGCCGACTCCAGCGGCGCGCTGCTCATCTTTGACGAGGTTATCAGCTTCCGAGTCGCCCCGGGCGGGTCTCAGGAATACTTCGGCGTCACGCCCGACCTCACGTCCCTGGGCAAAATCATCGGCGGTGGATTCCCGGTCGGCGCTTTTGGTGGCCGATCTGACATCATGAGTCTCTACAGTCCCATCAACGGCCCGGTGGTGGCCCACGCCGGCACCTTCAACGCCAATCCGGTCACCATGGTGGCCGGCGCCGCCACCATGACGGAATTGACGCCCAACGTCTATCGGCGCCTGGCCGAGCTCACCGAAATGCTGCGGCAGGGTGTGCGGATGGTATGCTCTGAATTGGAGCAGCCGGTCCTAGTCACGGGAATCGGTTCACTGTTTGGCATCCACTTCACCGAACAGCCCATTCGAAACTACCGCGATATCGCAGCATCAGACAAGTCCCTCGCCGAGCGGATGTTCATGGGGATGCTCAACGAGGGATTCCTGCTGGCACCTAACCTGGTGGGCGCTCTGTCCATGGCCCTGGGGGAGATGGAAGTCGACGCCTTCGTTCGCGCCTTCCGTCGGGTGCTGACCCGGCAGCGTTAGTTCCGGGCCCGCCGGTCTGGTCAAATGTCGAGGGGCGACGCAAGCGTCGCCCCTGTGCTGTTTACCCGGTGCGGGGGTTTATACCTGGCCTGTGGTGGGATCAGTCCGCCGGCGGTCGCTTTTCCCACTTTTCGGGGACCGGATATACCGGCGTGGCAATCTTGCGAACGTTCTCGGTGGCGAACCAGTCGGCGCACTCCTCCCGCCACTTGATGAAGTGGGGAGCGTTGCGGTGAGCATCTACCGCGGCCTCGTCCTCGTAGACCTCGAACAGGTGCAACTTGTTCTCGTCTTCGTTGTCTTGCAGAACGTCAAAACGCAGGCATCCCGGCTCGTCGTTGTTGGAACCGCGCGCGTCGCCCAGCATGGATTCCAGGAACTGTGCCTTGAACCCCGGCTTGATGTTGATTTCGACGATGAGTGCGATCATTACTATCTCCTTGCCAGAGTTGGTGTTGCAGCGATTATAGCATCCGCCTCCGCCCTTTCGTGCCCTCCGGATCCGCCGGAAGAAGTTTCGGCGTTGGGGTAGCGACACCCCGTCGGTCGGTTGTAAAATGCCGCTAGTCCAGTCCGCAGGAGGAGGCGAGAATATGGCCGATATCCCCATTGTGTACACCCTTACGGTTTGCCCAGCCTGCGATTCGCTGCGGAATGCCTGGCGCCGCGAACGCGTGGAGTACGAAGAGCGCCGGGTAGACCAGAGCCAGGATACCCTGGACGAAGCCCTGGATTTCGGTGACACCGTGCCCATCATTGTGTGGCCCGACGGCAAGGTCGAAATGGGGTTTCGCGGCCAACGCGGTTGAGAAATCGGCTGACGAACGGTCCGTTCGTTTCCGTCGACCAAACTAACCGCAATAATGGCGGCAGAAAATAGTGAGGCAATCGAGTCCCATCAAACGAGGTGCGATTATGGTGCAGGAAGCAAGCGTCGTGACTCCCGAGCGTTACGCTCAGGGTTTGACTTACGACCAGTATATGCAGGGCATCAAGGTAAACAAGGCGCGGTTCGAGGAGTATTACGCCAACATCAAGCTGCAACCTGGGCAAGCAGCAGCGTTGCGCGAGCTGACCACATCCGAAGGCGGGCCCAACCACATGATGGTCATTGGCGAAGACTGGTGCGGCGACGTTGTACGTGAACTTCCCGTGCTGGCTCGCTTCGCCGAAGCCGCCGGCCTGGAATTGCGAATCTTCCCCCGGGATGAAAACCACGACATCATGAACGAGTACCTCAAGGAGGGACTCTACATGTCGATTCCGGTGGCGGTGTTCTACACCAAGGACCACGACTATATCTGCCATTGGATAGAGCGCTCCCAGGCTGCCAACCGAGAACAGGGCGAAATCGAAACCGCCATCCGGACTGAACAGCCGGATATCGACGACCAGGACTTCGGGCGACAGCGGCGAGCACGCACCGCGGCCCGCGCCGGCGACTGGCAACAGGCCACCATGGACGAACTGGAAGGGCTGCTACGGGAGCATCTCCACTAGCCCTACTGGCCCTTCCCCCGGCGGCCCGCCGCCGGGGGGCTAATCTTCGACCGGCTCCAGGCTGAACCGGAACTCCTCGATGACCGGGTTGGCCAGGAGCTGGTCGCACATCCTGGCGACGTCCGCCTCCGCCTGCCCGGCGTCCTCTCCTGCGATGCGTACTTCCAGGTACTTCCCGACGCGGACCTCTGCGACATCCGCGTAACCCAGGCTATGCAGTCCCCCCAGCACGGTGAGGCCCTGCGGGTCATTGACTGCCGGTTTAAGGGTGACGTATATGCGAGCCAAGAACAAAGTAGATAGCTTCCTGCTTTAGTGGCGTCGGGTATCCGACCCGCCTAGCTGCCTGACGATCCCATCAGATCGACGCCCGTCGTACAGGGCAGGCCGTTGGGAAACTCCGGCCCGGTGTTGGCGGGAAACTCCCGGAAGAATCGGGCGATGCGCTCAGCGTCAACCCCCACCATGCGGTCAACCACGCCCCAGGTGGTGATGGCGACCATTCCCTCCGGAATTTCGTAGTACCGGCGCACGATGGCGTGCTCGGCGGCCAAGGGTACATCCGCCACGGCGGCCCGCAGCGCGGCCACCTGCATCTCGTCCACCAGATTGTAACTGATGACGATGTTGCCGTGTTCCAGGTTGTGGACCAGTAACTCATCCGGCAGCGGGTGGTTGTAAAACCCGCACTTGCTCCACTGGGGCCAGTGCATCCCCGACGTGGGGGGCACGGTGTTATAACCCGCCGCGTCCACTTCCATGATACGCGCCGATTCCGGGAAGTGATTTCGGCTGGGCATGATCTCGGTTCGCAACGGTGCGTCGGTGACGGGCACTCCCAGTAGGCTCGGCCCCGGCTCGGTCGGGGTGGCGGCAGGGACGGTCGGCGTCGGCGGATGGGTCGGGGTTGGAGCGCTGGAGCCGGCGGGGCGGCTGGCAGTTGGCCGGGGCGCGGGCGTCATTTCGCGGGTCGGTGTTGATGCCGGGGCTTTGCTGGGCGCCGCGACAGGTGGTGGAGGGTCTGCACAGGCAGATACGACGATTCCCAGGGCAGCAACTGCGCCCAACAGCACTAGCTGCAATGGTGACATGCTCGGGACGCCGCGATAAGCCGGTCGCTAGGGATTCATCGTGCCGCCGGTGGTGCACGGCGAACCGTTGGGGAACTCCGGACCCAATACGCCCGAGTAGGCTTCGAAAAACCTCTCCATGCGTTCCGGGTTGATGCCCTCGTCGGTGACGCTCCATTCATCTATCACGCCCCAGGTCGTCAATGCCACGGTTCCTTCCGGGATCCGGTCGTAGTAACGCGCCACGCCCCACTGGCCAGCCAGCCCGATGGAATCGAAAGCATCCTCCAGGGCATCAACGTGCGCCTCGTTGGTCAGGTTGTAGTTGACCACGATGTTGCCGTGCTCCAGGTTATGCACGATGACTTCATCCGGTACGGGTGTGGTCTCGGTTTGGATGCCGTCCCGGTAGAACCCGCAGGTTGCCCAGCGACCCCAGTGCCGGCCCGACGTGGGGGGCGTCGTGGTATAACCGGCCTCGTCGATGTCGGTAATGGTGAACTCTTCCGGGAAATGAGTCCGGTCTTCCGGCGTGTCCACCGCCCGACCGATGCCAGGCGCCGGCCCTTCCGCATCGCCCTGACCGCCGCCCAGGCCGCCCAGCGGAATTCCGCCCAGGGCGAAACCTGCGATGACCAGCAAGGCGATGAGAGCAGAGGCGATGAGGTACAACCAGCGTCGCGTGCGGCTCCGGTTGGGCCGTGTCGAAACAGGAGGCGTCCGCCGGGCGGAGCGCCGGGCCGCCGAGCGGCGGCGATGTCGAGACGGAGGCACGGGTCAGGTCTGCAACAGGTTGATGGTCCAGGCGGCCGGCCTAGAGGGTTTGCCCGGTCAGCAATTGGTAGGCTTCCAGGTAACGTTCCGTGGTGCGAGCGACCACATCGTCGGGCAACGTCGGCGCCGGCGGTTCCTGGTTCCAGCCCTGCGCCGACAACCAGTCGCGCACGAACTGCTTGTCGTAATTGGGCTGGGATTTCCCCGGAGCGTAGCCCGAAGCATCCCAGAAGCGGCTGGAATCCGGCGTCAACAACTCGTCAATGAGAATGAGCTGGCCGTCCAGAATGCCGAACTCCATTTTAGTGTCGGCCAGAATGATGCCCCGCTCCCGGGCGTAGTCGTGGGCGTGCAGGAACACGGCCTTGCTGGTTTCGGCCAGCTTTTGCGCCAGGTCAGCGCCCACCATCGCCACCACTTCGTCATCGCTCATGTTCTCGTCGTGGCCCGTTTCAGCCTTGGTCGTCGGAGTGAACAGCGGCTCCGGGAACCGGTCTCCTTCCACCATCCCTTCCGGCATGGGCTTACCGGACACCGTACCCTGGCGACGGTATTCCCCCCACGCCGATCCTGTGATGTAGCCACGAACAATGCACTCAATGTCGATCCGATCGGCCTTTTTGACGACCATGGCCTGACGCGCCACATTGTCCTCGTTATACGCAGCGTCCTTGATGACCGGGCTATCCGAATAGGCCCCGACTTCCGGAGAATCGGCCAGCGCGATCAGGTGGTTGGGTACGATCTGGGCGGTCCTGTCAAACCAGAACGCAGACATCCGGTTCAGGACGGCGCCCTTGTCTGGTATCCCGTTGGGCAGGACGACGTCGAAAGCGGATATGCGATCCGTCGCCACCATCAGCAACACGTCGTCGGTCAGCTGGTAAGTATCTCGCACCTTACCCTTGTGCATGCGGTTGGGCATCCGAGTTTCGATGATCATCGTGTGTCCTTTGATTGTTCCGTTGGTTTTTCCGCTGGCTGTTTCGGGGTGGGAGCCGGCACCACGTCGCTAGACGGCCACCGGCGCGTGCAGCAGGCCGATGCGCCGGAAATTGTCGTCAACGTAGCGAGTGTAATACCCGTAGTCGAACAGGTCGTCCAACTCGGCGCCGGTCAGGTGTTCGGCGGCCCGCGGGTCGGATTTAAGCAGGCGCCGGAAGTCATCCCCTTCATCCCACGCCCGCATTGCGTTGTGCTGAACGATGTCGTAGGCCTCTTCCCGGGACAAGCCTTTTTCTTCGACAAGGGCAAGCAGCACCCGCTGGCTGAATATCAACCCGCGGCTGCTTTCCAGGTTGTGCCACATGCGTTCGGTGTCCACCCGCAGGCCGGCAACCACGTGGGTAAAGATGCTCAGAATGTAATCCAGCATCAGGCACGTGTCCGGCAGGATGATTCGTTCCGACGACGAATGGCTGATATCTCGCTCACCCCAAAGCGCCACGTTTTCCAACGCCGGGATGGCATTGCCTCGGATGGTGCGCGCCAGGCCGCAGATCCGCTCGGTCAACTCCGGGTTGCGCTTGTGGGGCATCGACGATGAACCGGTCTGGCCGGCGCCGAAGGGTTCTTCCACCTCGTGTACCTCGGTGCGCTGCATCCCGCGAATCTCGGTCGCGAACTTCTCCAAGGACGCGGCCACTAGGGCCATCGTCGTGATGAAGTGCGCGTGGCGGTCCCTTTGCACCACCTGGTTGGACACCGGGGCAACTTCCAAGCCAAGGTGATGGCACACCCGGTCTTCGATGTGGGGCGGGATGGTGGCGTGGGTGCCCACGGCGCCGGAAACCTTGCCCACCCGGACGGTGTCCCGCGCAGCGACCATTCGCTCCCGTTGCCGGCGCAGCTCGTCCCACCAGAGGGCCAGTTTGAGTCCGAAGGTGATGGGCTCAGCGTGCACCCCGTGGGTGCGCCCCATCATGATGGTGTCCTTGTGCCGCACCGCCTGCTCACCGACGGCGGTGATCGCTTCGTCCAGATCGGCCAGCAGCAGGTCGGCGGCGGCTACCATCTGCAACGCCTGGCCAGTGTCCAGCATGTCGGACGATGTCATGCCCAGGTGAAGCCAACGTCCCTCCGGCCCCAGCGTCTCGGTGATCGAGCGCAGGAACGCCGTAACGTCGTGGCGGGTGGTCTCAAATATCTCCATCATTCGTTGATGGTTGTAGGCGGCTCCCCGCAGCGCGGCCATGTCGTCCGCAGGTATCACGCCCGCTTCAGTCCATGCTTCACAGACGGCCAGTTCCACGTCCAGCCACATACGGTATTTGTTCTCGTCGGACCAGACCTGCTTCATCTCTGGCCTGGAGTACCGGTCAATCACGACTTCGCCTCCCCTGCGGTGACATAACGGGCAAATATTCTAACATAGGCCGGTGCATCGACCAGTGCCTCTACCGGGTTCCCCGCAGAGCATCTGCGGAGTTTTTCTCGCCCTCAGATTCATGCATCGGGCTATGCGGCCCACCCGGCGAGCATCTAACCGGATCGGATGTCCGCCACGTGCCGGCGTACCGCGGCCAGCACCGGCCTGAAATCGGTGAACGGCTGAAAAGGAATACCGGCCTCCTCGCACATGGCCGCCATCTGCCGGTGGGCGTAAACCGAGTCGGCGACTTCGCCGGCCTCGAAATCGGATCGGCCGTCACCGATGAAATATACGTGGTGTCCCCGTCCACGAAACCGCCCGACCAATACGGCCTTGCTGTTGCCCCGTTCCGGGGCGTCCGGGTAGGTGAAGTCGTACCGATAGCCGCAGACCCGCTGTCCGCCGTCAAACTCCGTGCGTACCGCATAGACGGGAACTTCCGGCAGCCCCACGCCGTCCAGTAATGCCTGAACGTAAAAGTCCAGCCCCTGGCTCACGATGCACATTGGAATGCCCTGGGCCTGACAGTAATTCCACAAATCGCCGAATCCAGGGCGAAAATCGGCGTTGTCGCGCACGTAGTCCTGCATTTCCGATTTGCCGGCCCGTATTCCCAGGAAGGTGATTTCCTGATATTCCTTGAGCGACAACTCGCCGTCCCGGAATCGCTGACGCACGTCGACCCAGGACGGATGCCCGAACCGATTCAGCAGCAGCTCGGCTACGTTCTGCGCCGCCGCCGTGTCATCGAAATCGGTGAGCACCGCCAACCTGGCCAGCGGCTGCTGGTTCCGGTTAGCGCTCACGGAGGGATTGCCGGTACTGCTCGAGGGCCTGGCGGATGTTTTCGTGCTTGATGCCCAGGATCTCAGCGGCAAAGTAGGCCGCGTTGCGCGCGCCCCAACTCCCCACGGCCATGGCCGCCACTGGAATCCCCGGCGGCATCTGCGCGGTAGACAGCAGGGCGTCAATGCCCTTGAGTTCGCTGGACGTCAACGGAATGCCGACCACCGGCAGCGTGGTCCACGATGCCAACGCTCCGCCCAGCGCCGCAGAACCGCCCGCGGCGGCGATGAGCACTTCGATGCCCCGTTCTCGGGCGGTAGTGGCGTATTCGTGCACGCGCTCGGGCGTCCGATGAGCGGACATTACGCGGACTTCGTAATCCACTCCCAACGATTCCAGGGTGCTGATGGTTGGTTGGACGGCCTCCTCGTCCGAGGCGCTGCCCATTACTACTCCTACTAGCGGCAAAGTCGGTTCTCCTCAAGTTGCGGCGTGCCCGTATCGGGTTCAGTCGTCGATGTCGGCGATATCGCGGAACGCCTGAAGCAGCGCCTCCTGGATATCTGCCGGGTTGTCGTCAATCTCCTCGTCCTCCACCACCACGTAGCCCGCGTCATCTTCGTCGATGCCAACCCTGATTTCAACCTCCACCGGACTCCCGTCGTGCCAATAAAGTGTGTACACGATCTCGTCCGACAGCTCCTCTTCATCGTCGTCAAGATCGTCGTCGAAATCATACTCCCAGGAGCGCTTGGTAATGATGCGCCCGTGCCCGTTGAGCAGCGTATCGCTCATTTGGGCCAAATAAGTTTCCACCTCGAGATCGACGGCAAATTTTTCCAGCAGACTGCGACGCTCCACGGCCTGCCGCATTCGCGCGGTGTAGCTGCGTTCGATGCTGGCCTTGAGCCGGTTCAATTCGTCCTGCCAGGGCATCAATTATCCTCCGGTGTCGGTTTCCCAGTTAATTTGTGCATAAACGTCGGGCGTGCGCCGCTGCGTCTTGGGCCGTCTGGCGCGGCCACGGTGGTAATAAAATTCGTCCAGCGCGCGAAAATCGGCGAGTTGCAGCCGTGCGCGAAGGTACTCGGCGATATCCAGCAACTCCAGATAGCCAAGCCCCACGTGCCCCCGATTGAGAGCCGCCCGATACATGCCGAGACCCCGCAACGCCCGCTCCGTGTGTGGACTCCACGGAGCGAACAGGCCGGGATTACGGAGCGTGAGCAGGTACGAAGGCCACTCTCGCCCGATTCCTTCTAACCCGAACCCGCCCTCCGGCGAGGCGCATTCGTCGAACCGGCTTTCCAGATTGACGGTGTCGTAGAGCAGGAAGTCAATGGCGTCTCGAATTTCCGAGATGGAATTGGCCCGGAATTCCCCGGTGCGCCGGCCACCGGCGGCCCGATACAATGACAGTGCCTGCCGTTCGGTCAGCGTGGTGAGTTCATCCTGCTCCAACCAACCCACCATCTCGTCGGATTGCGACCAACGCCGTCGCCTGAATTTGGCCATGGGCTCGCTGTGAGCAGCTTGATGGTATTCGCCCGCCAGGGCGCGCCAGTCGTGTTCGCTGCGAACGGCGGCGGAGATCATGGTAATCCGATCAGGCGGTGGCGCAGACGGACGCTTCCGCCGCAATGTCGCGGCGGTAGTAGGCGCCCTGGTAGCTGATGGCCTCGGCCCGTCGATACGCCCGGTGTCGTGCCTCGGCCACCGTACCGCCTGAACCAACGCAACTCAATACACGACCGCCAGCCGTCCGGGGGTTGCCGACGTCGTCCAGCTGAGCGCCGGCGTGGAATACCAGCGTGTCCTCCGCGTCCTGTCCGGAACCCAGACCCGAGATGATGTGGCCGGTTTCGTAGGGGCCCGGATACCCTCCGGAAACCATCACGACTGCGACCGAAGGCCGCGTAGACCATTGTACCGGCGTGACGTCGGACAGGGTTCCGCTGGCGCAGGCCAGCATTACTGTCGCCGGGTCGCTTAGGAGTTGGGGCATGATGGCCTGCGTTTCCGGGTCGCCGAACCGGCAGTTGAATTCCAGAACCCGGGGGCCGGCGTTGGTGAGCATCAACCCGCAATACATCGTTCCCCGATAGGCGCAGCCCCGCGCGGACATCTCACGTAGGACGGGCACCATGAATTGGGAACGAATTTGCTCAGCCAGTTCGGCGCTCCAAAAGTGCGGCGGCCCGTAGCTACCCATCCCGCCGGTGTTGGGGCCAGCGCCGCCCTCGCCGATGCGTTTGTAATCGGTGGCGGCCACCACCGGAGAGAGGTTCTCTCCGTCACTGAAACCGAATACGCTGACCTCCGGTCCGTCAATCCAATCCTCGATTACCACGGTATCGCCCGATTCGCCGAAGACCCGTTCGGTCATGCACGCCCGCACCGCGGCCTGGGCAACTTCCCTCGTCGGGCACATGGCCACACCCTTGCCGGCGGCCAGTCCGTCCGCCTTGACGACCACCGGCCGATCGTGGGTGGCGATGTATTCCAAAGCGCCGGCCTCGGTTTGGAAAACCCGGTAGTGGGGACCGGGCACTGATGCAGATTCCATGACGTCGCGGGCGAAGCTCTTGCTGGCCTCCAATTGCGACGCTCCCTGGCCGGTACCGAAAGCTGGAATCCCGACCAGGGCCAGTCGGTCAACCAGGCCCATTGCCAGCGGCGCCTCCGGCCCAACCACCACCAGATCCGCGCCGCGGGTTTGGGCGGCTTCAATCAGACCGGAAACATCGGTGTCGGAAATCGGCAGGTTTTCGCCCAACGCCGCAGTACCGGAGTTCCCCGGCGCGGTCAGGATGTCGTCAACCTCCGGCGACTGGGCCAGACGCCAGGCCAGCGCGTGTTCTCGACCCCCACTACCGACAACCAGGACGCGCACTGACTGTTACTCCCACTCGATGGTCCCGGGGGGTTTGCTGGTGATGTCGTACACCACCCGATTGACTCCATGCACCTCGTTGACGATGCGGCTGCTGATGCGCGCCAGCACGTCGTAGGGCAGGCGTACCCAATCGGCGGTCATGGCGTCTTCCGAATTCACGGCACGGATGGCGCAGGCGTATCCGTAGGTGCGGTAATCGCCCATCACGCCCACGGTGCGGTTGTCCGTGAGGACGGCAAAACTTTGCCAGATGTCGCGGTACAGGCCGGCTTCGGTGATCTCTTCCAGCACGATCCGGTCGCAGTCCCGCAGCAAATCCAGCCGTTCTTCGGTTACTTCGCCAATGATCCGGATGGCCAAACCCGGGCCGGGGAAGGGCTGCCGGTAGACGATATCCTCGGGCAGACCCAGTTCCAGGCCAACGGCCCGCACCTCGTCCTTGAACAGATAACGCAGCGGTTCCACGAGCTCAAAGTCCATGTGCTCCGGCAGCCCGCCGACGTTGTGGTGGGTTTTGATGCGCGCCGAAGCCCGATTCTCCGGCGTTTCGCTCTCGATTACGTCCGGGTACAGCGTGCCTTGTGCCAGCCATTTCACGTCGTCCAGCTCTGCCGCCGAGTCTTCAAAGACCCGGATGAATTCCTCGCCGATGGTTTTGCGTTTTGTCTCGGGGTCGATGACGCCGGCCAGGCGATTGACGAAACGCGATTCGGCGTCCACGTAACGCAGGTCCAGCCCGAAGTTTCCGCGGAAAGTGTCCTGCACCTGCTGCGCCTCCCCGTGTCGGAGCAGCCCGTTGTTCACGAAGATACAGGTGAGCTGCGAACCGATCGCCCGGTGCAACAGGACCGCCGCCACCGAAGAGTCTACCCCGCCGCTGAGCGCACAGATGACCCGGTCGTCCCCCACCTGTTCGCGGATTCGGCTCACCGTGTTCGAGACAAAATTGCCCGGCGTCCACGCCTCGTCGCAACCGCAGGCGTCCCGAATGAAATTGCCCAGAATCGTCATGCCATCGGGAGTGTGGTGCACCTCCGGATGGAATTGCAACCCGTACCACCGCTTGCCGTCGGCCATGGCGGCGCAGGCCGTGTTTTCGGTGTGCGCCAGCGTTTCCACACCATCGGGCAGACGTTCCACCCGGTCGCCGTGGCTCATCCACACCGGCGCGTTGGACGGCAATCCGGACAACAGGCCGCCATTGGCAGCGTCAATGTGCAGGTCGGCGTGCCCATACTCCCGGCGGTCGCCCGGCGTCACCACGCCCCCCAGGCGTTGCACCAACGCCTGCATTCCATAGCAAATTCCCAACACCGGCAGGCCGCTTTCCATTATCCAGTCGGCGATGGTGGGCGCGCCGGCGTCGTACACGCTGGCCGGGCCACCCGAAAGAATGATGCCACGCGGGGTCAGGTGCTGCACCGAATCCCAGGTCGCCGAGGCCGGGACAATCTCGGAATAAACATTCAGTTCCCTGACCCTCCGGGCTATCAGGTGGGTGTACTGGGAACCGAAATCCACAACAACTATGGCGTCGGTTTGGGCTGTACTGCTCATAGTGTGCTGGCCGGACATAAACTAAATTGGGCGACAACCAATATAGCACACGGTGACCCGGCGTAGGCGTTGGCCGGCAATGATAAAATCAGTTGGTGATGGGCACTGTAACCTCATTCGCGCGCGCGGCGGCCTGCCTTCGGCGCGGCGGCGTGGTAGCCATACCCACCGACACCTTGTACGGGTTGGCTGCCGACGCTCGAAACGCCGAAGCCGTCGAGCGCGTATTCCAGATCAAGGGACGCCCTCCCGATATGCCGTTGCCGGTGCTGGTCGCCAGTTGGCAACAGGTGCGGAACGTAGCCATCCTGGAAGGCCCCGTTGCCGCGTTGGCAGAGCGATTGGCCAGCCACTTTTGGCCCGGTTCGTTGACCCTCGTCCTGCCCGCCGCCGACGGATTGCCCCCGCGACTGACTGCCGGCCGGGACACCATCGCCGTAAGGATGCCCGACCATCCCGTGCCGCTGACCCTGGCCGCCGAGTTGGGTCGGCCCATCACCGGCACCAGCGCCAACCCGTCCGGCGAACCTGACATAACCAACCCCGGCGAATTGCGGCGTCTTTTGGGCGGATTGGTCGACGATATGGTAATCTGTGGCCCGTCCCCGGCCGGTACCGCAAGCACCATTGTGGCCCTGTCCGAGACCGGACCTTCCCTACTCCGCCAGGGAGCTCTGCCGTACCCCCAAATCCTGGAAATTGCCCAGTTCTGACTGCATCTCTCCGTACTTGGGTTTCTCCGTAAGAGGTGAGCATCGCCACTGCAACGACATACGACGCCTACCGGCACGCCGTGGATGCCGAGTTGCGATCCACTTTCGCCGAGCGCGAGGGGATGCTCTACGATATCCTCCGCTATCATCTGGGTTGGGTCGACGAACGTGGCAACCCGACCGACGCGACGCCGACACCCATCCACCTCTGCGGCATCTTGACGCTGGGCGCCGCTCAGGCCGTGGCAGGTGATTGCCGCCCCGCTGTGCCGGCCGCAGCGTCGGTGGAACTGGTTTACAATTTCGTCCTCGTGCACAACGACGTGCAGGCCGGCAGGGTCGACCAGACCAGCAATCGCCCCAGCATTTGGTGGGTGTGGGGGCCGTCCCAGGCCATCAACGCCGGCGATGGATTGCACGCCCTAGCCCGCTCCGTACTCATGCGGCTGGCGGATACCGGCCTGGACCCGGAAACGGTTTTATCCTGCCTGCGCTCGCTGGACCAGGCGTGCCTCACCCTCTGCGAAGGCCAGTACATGGACCTCAACTATCAGGATCAACTGATGGTGTCGGAAACCGATTACTTCGACATGATCCACCGCAAGGCCGGTGCGCTGATCGGTTGTGCCGCCCAGCTGGGCGCCGTGTCCGCCGGCGGGAACGCCGACACCGTTGAGGCGTTCCACCAGTGGGGCGCAAACCTGGGGATGGCCGCTCAAATCTACACCGACATCGCCGATTTGTGGGGCGCCCACGGTGATGGTTTTACACCCAGCAACGTCTTGAACAAGAAGAAGAGCCTCCCCCTGATTCACGCCCTGGAATCGGCGCCGCCATCGGTAAAGCGCGAAATTGGCGGCATCTACATGAAAAGAATCCTGGAACCGGAAGACGCCAGCCGGGTGGTGACGTTGTTGACCGAATGCGGTTCCCGCGCCTACGCCGAGGACCGGGCCCGTACGTTGATATCCGCCGCTGCCGAGCTGGTCGGTGCTCCCAACGTGGAGATGGCAGAACCGGGTGCGCTTGACCTGATTGCTGAACAACTGGCCGCCGGCGATATCTCCGAGATGTTGTGACCATCGGCACGTCCCCTCTCAGACCTGGAATTGGCGAGACAACAAAATGCCTAAACGCGCGTTGGATCAATTGGACGTGACCGGTAAGACCGTCCTGGTACGGGTGGATTTCAACGTGCCCATCGAACAGGGGGTCGAAGTCATCTCGCAATACGACCAGCGTTTGCGCGCCACGCTGCCCACCATCGATTACTTGCTGGAACGCGATTGCCGCGTGGCGCTGTGCTCCCATCTTGGCCGGCCCCGGGGTAGGGTGGACGACACCCTTCGCATGGCGCCCATCGGCGACCGCCTCGCGGTGTTGCTCGGTCGGCCCGTGACTAGCCTGACCGATTGCATCGGGGCCGGCGTCGCCGCATCGATAGCCGCTATGCAACCCGGCCAGATCTGCCTGCTGCAGAACCTGCGGTTCCACGAGGGCGAAGAGCAGAACGATCCGGAATTCTGCCAGGCCCTCGCCTCGCTGGCGGATTGCTTTATTATGGATGCCTTCGCCGTGGCCCATCGTGCCCACGCCTCCACCGTTGGACTGCCGCATCTGCTTCCGTCGGCTATGGGCCTGCTCATGCAACGCGAGGTGGAATCCCTGGGCCTGGCGCTTGCCGAACCCGCGCGGCCCCTGGCGGCGCTTATGGGCGGCGCCAAGGTCAGCGACAAAATACTGGTGCTGGAAAATCTGCTGGACCGCCTGGACCACCTCTTCATCGGCGGCGGGATGGCCGTCACCTTCCTGGCAGCGCAGGGGAAACCAGTTGGTGCGTCACCCGTGGAAGCGGATCGGCTGGACTTCGCTAAAGACGTCATCGCCCGGGCCCACGGGCGTGGCATGGCGTTGCACCTGCCCACCGACGTTGTGGCGGCCAGCGAATTCTCCGCCAACCCCGCGCAGTTCCAGCCTTATCCCGTGGATAACGTACCCTCGAACTGGTACATCATGGATGTGGGCGCGCAGACCGCGGCAGACTATTCCAGCGCGCTCGCGACCTGCAAGACGATCATCTGGAACGGCCCGATGGGCGTCTTTGAGATGGAGCGGTTCAGCGCCGGCACCCGGACGGTCGCCAATGCCATTGCCAGCCTCACCGGCGTAACCACCGTGGTCGGCGGCGGTTCCACCGCGGAAGCCGTGGAGGCCATGCAACTGGAAGACAAGATGACCCACGTATCCACCGGCGGCGGCGCTTCGCTGGAGTTCCTGGAAGGTCGCACGCTGCCCGGTATCGCCGCGCTACCCGACGCCTGAACGGGTTCTCCGCCCGGTAACACTTACTTGCAGGCATTACCCACGGAGCCACCATGATTGACCTCACCCAAGTACACGACAGCATAGTCGCCACCCCGTCGAAGATAGTTTTGCTGGTTGCCGACGGGTTGGGAGGATTAGCCCACCCCGAAACCCGCAAATCGGAGCTGGAAACGGCTCGCATCCCAAACCTGGACGCACTGGCGCAACGCAGCGCCTGCGGCCTGACCACCCCCGTCGAGGTTGGCGTGGCTCCGGGTAGCGGCCCGGGCCACCTCGCCCTGTTTGGATACGATCCTCTAAAGTACCTGATTGGTCGGGGCGCGCTCGAAGCATTGGGTATCGGCGTGGAACTGTTGCCCGGCGACGTTGCCGCTCGGGGCAACTTCTGCACCGTTAACGATGAAGGTTTACTGACCGATCGTCGCGCCGGCCGCATCGCCACTGAACTCAGCGCCCCGTTATGCGAACGCTTGGACCGTATCGAGATCCCCGGAGTTCAGCTGGATGTATTCCCCGTGCAGGATTACCGCTTCGTGCTGCGCCTGCGGGGCGAGAACCTGTCCGAATTGGTCGAAGAAACCGACCCACAGCGCGAAGGGATGGCCCCCCGGAATGCCGGAGCCCTCGTCCCCGAGGCGCAGCGCACCTCCGAATTTGTGCGGCGGTTCGTGTCCGATGCTGGCCGTCTGCTCGCCGAAGAAGAACCGGCCAACATGGTCCTGCTGCGCGGATGGGCTCAGCTGCCCAACCTACCCGACTTCGGTCAGGTCTATCACCTGAACCCGGCTGCCATCGCCGCCTACCCCATGTACCGCGGCCTGGCCTCCGTTGCCAACATGAAGATTATCCCCACCGGCCACACTTTCGGTGATGAGGTCGTAACCCTGCACTCCAATTGGGACGACCACGATTTCTTCTTCATCCACTACAAACCCGCCGACGCCGCCGGCGAGGACGGTGACTTCGACGCCAAGGTCCAACGGCTGGAAGAGCTGGACGAACATATCCCCAACATCCTCAACCTGGAACCCGATGTGCTCATGGTGGCCGGCGACCACGCGACCCCCGCCATCATGGCGTCCCACAGCTGGCACCCGGTGCCGTTCCTGTTACATTCGGGCCTCACCCTCGGCGAGGGCGTCGATGGATTCAACGAACGGGCCTGCGCCCAGGGTTCACTGGGTCGCATCCCGGCCAAAACAATCATGCTGCTCGCGTTGTCCCACGCCGGCAAACTTTCCAAATACGGCCCGTAACGCCCGGGTATACGGAGCACGCCGATGGCTGTCCCCAGCAAATTAGTAGCCGGCAACTGGAAAATGAACACCGACCTCCCCGGTGGTGTTGCGCTCGCTGCGGCCATCGCCGCCGGATCACACGTCGCCAGCGACGTGGGCCTGCTGGTTTGTCCGCCCTTCGTCTCCCTGGCAGCGGTGCGTGACGCCGTGGCCGGTAGCGCCGTGGCCGTGGGAGCGCAGAACATGCACGCCGAAACCAACGGAGCCTACACTGGCGAAATCTCCGCTGCCATGCTGCAGGGTCTGTGCGATTACGTAATCATCGGCCACTCGGAACGACGCCAGCTCTTCGGCGAAACCAACGAGTCCGTGGGTCGCAAGGTGTCGGCAGCGCTGGCCCACGGCCTGCGGCCCATCGTGTGCGTCGGCGAAACCCTGGACGAGCGTGAATCCGGCAACGCCGCCGAAGTGATCAGGTGGCAGGTCACGTCCGCAGTTGCCGAGCTCGACCCAGCCGACGCCGCGCGTCTGGTCGTCGCCTACGAACCCGTGTGGGCAATCGGGACCGGACGAGCGGCCACTCCCGAAATCGCCGATCAGGTGATGGGTGGGGCGATTCGGCCTACCATGGCCGCTGCCTTCGGCGCAGACGCAGCCTCCGTCGTCCCACTGCTCTACGGCGGTAGCGTGAACTCGACCAATGCTGCCGAATTCGCGGCGGTCCAGAGCGTCAACGGCGCCCTCGTGGGCGGGGCCAGCCTTGACGCTGATTCCTTCCTGGCGGTGGCTGCTGCCTTCGCCGTAGCGGTTGCGTAGCACGCGAACCCACCAGGTCAATGGTCGCACCAATCCCCCTGGTTGTCGTGGTCGGGCCCACGGCGGTCGGCAAAACTGCTCTGGCCGTGGAGTTGGCGCAAAGGTTCGGCGGCGAAATTGTCAACGCCGACAGCCGGCAGGTCTACGTCGGTATGGACATCGGCACCGCCAAACCATCGCCAACCGAACTGGCCGCGGCACACCATCACCTCATCGACATTCGTTCGCCCGACCAGCCGTTGAGCTTGGGGGAATTCGTTCCGATGGCGACGGAAGCCATTGCCGACATTGCCGGGCGCAGGGGCTTGCCTATCCTTTGCGGCGGTACCGGTCAGTATGTATGGGCGCTACTGGAGGGTTGGAATGTTCCGGCGGTGCCCCCCGACCCCGCATTTCGCGCCGAAATGGAACAGCAGGCCGAAACCCACGGCGGCGAGTCGCTGTGGAATTGCCTGCACGCCCGGGACCCGGTCCGTGCGATCGCCATCGGTCCCGAAAACGTGCGCCGCATCATCCGGGCCTTGGAATTGCTGCATCATGGGGCGGGTACCGTCGCATCGACCAGCCGGGCGAAACATCCGCCTTACAATGCCCTCATCATCGGTCTCACGGCGGAACGATCCGCGCTCTACCAGCGCATCGACGCCCGCGTCGACCGCATGATGGCCGACGGATTGCTGGACGAAGCACGCCGCCTGACCCGCCAGGGGTATGTCTTGGGACGCGGCCCGCTATCCGGCGTCGGTTACAGTCAGCTGGGAGAGTATCTGTCGGGAAGCCTGACCCTGGAAGAAGCAATTTCCCAGACCAAAACCCGAACCCATCGCCTGGTACGACGCCAGTACACCTGGTTCAAACCCGGAGACCCGCGCATTCTATGGCTGGATGCCACCAACCAAAGCCCAGCCGAGCCGGCCGCGCGGCACGTGCGTCAATTCCTGGAGTCAACACCGCCTTGTGATACAATTGGCCCCGAATCGGGAGCAGGGCGGGCTGCCCGGGAGTAGCTGCGATGGAATTCACCAAAATGCACGGCGCCGGCAACGATTACGTTTACGTCGACGCCCGCGGTATGACCGAGCGCGATTGGGGAACCCTGTCCCGTTCCATCTCAGACCGGCACTTCGGCGTGGGCAGCGACGGCCTGATACTGGTGATGAATTCCGATGTGGCTGACCTCCAGATGCGAATGTTCAATTCGGACGGCTCCGAAGGCGAAATGTGCGGCAATGGCATCCGATGCTTCGCGAAGTACGCCATCGAACGCGGCATCGTCTCCCGGTCGGCTAACAATGTCACCATCGACACCCTGGCCGGAGTCCGGACGGTGGTCCCCCATTTCGTGGGCGCAGCCGTGGACTCGGCGCGCGTCAGCATGGGAGAACCCAAATTCGCTCCCCGGGATATTCCCGTCGACCTGGATCCGGCCATCAGTAATCAGCGTGGCCCCATCGCCAACTACGCCCTGCAGCCCGGAGACTTCCGGTTGTTCATGACCTTCGTCTCCATGGGCAACCCCCATGCGGTAACCTTTATCGACCAGCCCATCGAGGAATTCCCGCTGCACAACATTGGCCCCCTGGTAGAGAGGCACCCCGTATTCCCGCGCCGCGTGAATTTCGAGATTGTAAACGTGCGGGATGATGGCAACCTGGACGCTCGCGTTTGGGAACGGGGCTCTGGCGAGACCATGGCCTGTGGCACCGGCGCCTGCGCTATCGGCGTGGCCTCCCGATTGCTGGGCCACACCGGCGACCGGGTCGCCGTACATCTCCCCGGCGGCACCCTGACCATCGACTGGGACGGCGCCGGCGAAGTCTACCTGGAAGGTCCGGCGGCAGAAGTATTCAGTGGAGAGTGGACAGAATGAGCAGTTACGTCTCGGGCCCCAACACTTTTGACCATATCCGGTGGGCTGCCGAAACCCGCCAACCGGAGTCCGACGGTTTGCCCGGATTGAACGTCGCCGACCCACAGTACGCCAGCGCAATCCAGGATGCCTCCCCGCACCTGGCGCCTCTGGCGGCGTCAGCGCTGGAGTTCGACGACCTCCGTTGCGCCACTCTTGACGTTATCGAGTCCGCATTCAACAGCGTTGCCGCCCACGGCATCGACCCGGACACGGCATCCCGATTGCTGGTCGCGTTGAATCCCCGGCTGTTCGTTTCGTGGGATTCAGCCATTCGCGACTCCTATTTTCCCGATAACGAACCGGATGGAGCAACTTACGGACAGTTTCTCTCGGTGATGCGGATGGCGGCGCTGTCCATCGCTACTGACGCCCGGGTCAACCACGGCATCGAAGACCCGGCCGGGCGCCTGTCCTATGAGTTGGGATTGCAGCCCGGGCGCACCCTGGCTGGTTTCATCGACCAATACAACTGGCTCACGCTGACTCGCGCTGCGTCCCAGACGGCCGGCGTAGCAGATTAACGGTAGATCAGTTCAGGAGCAAAATGGTTAACTTTTCCCAGCGCCTTGGCAAGCTGGCGCCATACCCTTTCGTAGAGATTTCGCGCATAATCGCGGAAAAGCGCGCCGCCGGCGCCGACGTGGTGACCTTCGGCATCGGCGATCCTGACATCCCGACGCCTCAGTTCATTGTTGACCGCCTGCTGACGGCTTCCCAGGACCCGCCTAACCATCGTTATCCTGAAACCGACGGCCTCCCTGAAATGCGCCGGGCCATCGCCCACTGGTACAAACAACGCTTCGACGTTGACCTGGACCCGGACACCGAGGTCCTCCCCCTCATCGGCGCCAAAGAAGGTATCGGCCACGCTGCGTTCTGCTTCCTCGACCCCGGAGACATCGCCCTGGTTCCCGATCCGGCGTACCCGGTCTATGCCGTTGGCACCATGTTCGCCGGCGCCGAGTCTCACGTCATGCCCCTTTACCAGCGCAACGGCTGGCTGCCCGAATACGATGCCATCCCCGACGATGTAGCCAGGGCCGCCAAGGTGATGTGGCTGAACTATCCAAATAACCCCACCAGCGCCGTGGCCTCCCAGGAAGACCTGGAATCCGCCATGCGCTATTGCCGCGAACACGACATCGCCCTCCTCCACGACGCCGCCTACTCCGAAGTCGGCTACGACGGCTATCGGGCCGGCAGCCTGCTCCAGCTCGACGGGGCCAAGGACATCGGCTTGGAGTTTCATTCCCTGTCCAAGTCCTACAACATGACCGGTTGGCGTATGGGCATGGCCGTCGGCAACGCCGACATGATCAAGGCCCTTTTCCAGATTAAGGCCAATCTTGACTCCGGCATCCCCCAGGCCATCCAGGAAATGTCCATGGAGGCGCTGACCGGACCCCAGGACTGCATCGACGACAACGTGGCCATCTACCAATGGCGCCGCGACCGGGTGCTCCAGGCGCTCAGCCGTATGGGTCTACAGGTTGAGGTGCCCCGGGCCAGTCTCTACGTGTGGGCACCCGTGCCGGAGGGGTTTACCTCGGCAGAGTTCGCCGCGCGCCTGCTGGAAGACATCGACATTGTGGTAACGCCGGGTTCGTCCTACGGCCAGTACGGCGAGGGTTATATCCGCCTGTCGCTGACCACGCCCGACGAGCGGGTGGAAACCGGCTGCCAGCGCCTGGAAAATTGGGCCATCCCGTCCCCCACCGCCTGAATATCGAGTTATCCACCGAATGCCGAAAAGCCGCCAGACCAAGCCAACGGGCCCGGAATTCGAACGGGCCGTACTGGTTGCGGCGGAAGTGAAAAAGCGCGGCGATCACCTGTGGGGCTTGGAAGACTCCCTGGTCGAGTTGGACTATCTGGCGCGCTCTGCCGGCGCCGAAGTGGTTGCAACCGTCCATCAGCGTGCCGACCGCCTGACTCCTACCTACGTGGGGAAAGGGAAACTCCAGGAACTCCAGGAAACTCTGGCGGAAGAGCAACCCGATGTCGTGATCTTCGACGACGAACTGACTCCCACCCAACAGCGCAACCTGGAATCCGCGCTCCAGATGAAAGTCATCGACCGCACCGCGTTGATACTGGACGTGTTCGGTCGCCACGCCCATACCCGAGAGGGCCAGTTGCAGGTCGAATTGGCCCAGCACCAGTACTTGCTGCCCCGGCTGGTGGGCCAATGGTCTCACCTGGAGCGGTTGGGCGGAGGCATCGGTACCCGCGGCCCGGGCGAAACCCAACTGGAAACCGACCGCCGCTTGGTGCGACGGCGCATCCAGAAAATCCAGGAAGAACTGGACAAGGTGCGGCAACGTCGCAACCAGTACATGGAACGCCGCCGTCGGGCCGCGGTGCCCATGGCCACACTGGTCGGCTACACCAACGCTGGTAAAAGCACCCTCTTCAACGCCCTGAGCAACGCCGGCGTGCCCGCCGAGGACCAGCTGTTCAACACGCTGGACCCGGTGACCCGCCGCATCAATTTGCCAGACGGCGGTGAGTTGTTGCTCTCCGATACCGTGGGCTTCATCCAGAAACTGTCGCCGATGGTGGTCGCCGCTTTCCGCGCCACGCTGGAGGAATTGCACGAAGCCGACCTGCTACTGCACGTCATTGACATAACCCACCCCAAGGCTCCCGAGCAGGCCGAGGTGGTGGAGCAGACCCTCACCGACTTGGACTTGGGCGGGAAACCGCGCCTGTTGGTCATAAACAAGATGGACCTGCTTACCGACAATCCGAATGCCATCTCCCCGGAGGCCCTGGCAGCGCTTCCCGACCTGGAAGCCGCCGATTCGCCGGCCGTCGGAGGGAGGGTTTTCGTGTCGGCCATCAAGGGATGGAACCTGCCGGCGTTGCTCCAGGCCGTCCAGGACAACATCGGGAAGTCAGTGCCGGCGCCGGAAAAAGCTCCGGCCTAAACTCCTGCGATGCACGGGCGACGCAAAATCCGGCTGATCCACACGTCGGACACCCACCTTGGGGACAGCTGGAATCCCGGGGCTGCGGAGCGAGCCCTGACCGCCGTCGTGGACGGAGTTCACACCCTCGCCGCCGACGCGCTGCTCATCGCCGGTGACGTGTTTGACAACGCCCGCAACCCTGATTCGCTGCTGGAGTTCTTCGTCGCCGAGATGAAGCGCGTAGCAGTCCCCGCCATCATTCTGCCCGGCAACCACGACCTCTACGACGCCGGCTCGCTGTACCGTCGTGCGCCCTTCGAATCTGCGCCGCCCAATCTGCACATCATCCGGGGCACCAACGGCGAGACCATCAGCTTCGAGTCGTTGACCCTGGACGTATGGGGCCGTGCCATGGACAACCATACGCCGTCGTTCAGGCCCCTGGCTGGAATGAGGGCCACGAAGGAAGATCATTGGTTGGTGGCGATGGCCCACGGCCACTTTCATTTCCCCGACGACACCGAGCAACGCTCATCGCCAATCTATGGCCGTCAGGTCGCCGAAGCGCCCTGCCACTACCTGGCGTTGGGGCACTGGGAACGGTTCGAGGACGTGAGCCAGGGCGACGTTACCGCCTTTTATTCCGGTTCGCCCATGGGCGCCGCCGGTTCGTATCGGGAAGTAGCCGTCAATGTGGTGGATTTTGACCCCGAAGAGTCCCCGCCAGTAAACGTATCCCAGACGCGCTTTCCCATCACCCCTTGAGCCGGGCCCAGTTTGGGCAGAACC
This sequence comes from Dehalococcoidia bacterium, assembly GCA_965220105.1. GTDB lineage: Bacteria > Chloroflexota > Dehalococcoidia > Lucifugimonadales > UBA3495 > Bin87. The sequence continues at coordinate 4,151,042 of OZ244811.1, forward strand.
ATCTCACCTGAACCGAGGTGCTCCAATGAAAACCCTCAGCCGTGATCGCCGCATCTACATGCTCGACCCCGCCAACGAACCGGCCATCACCGTTGACCCCGGTGAAGACCTGATGGTGGAAACCTGGGACGCCTTTGAGGGCATCCGCGACCCGGAGGTCCTGGAGGAAAAATCGTTGAAAGGGCCGGCCACCGGCCCCATCTACGTCAACGGCGCCGAGCCCGGCGACGCTCTGCGTATCGAGTTCGTCAGCATCAGCCCCAAAGAGAACCCGGCTCACATGATTATGCCGGGCCGGGGCTTTCTGGAGGCTGAGTTTACCGAAGCCTATCCCACCGTGATGAACATCGACGGCGACCACCTGGTGCTCCCCAGCGGCGTCCGTCTGCGATTGCGACCGTCCATGGGCCTGGTGGCCACCACGCCGACCTACCCGCAGGAAACGGCCAGCGACAGCGGCCCCTACGGCGGCGATATCGACATGAAGGAAATGGTCGAAGGCAGCGTGCTCTACCTCCCGGTTTTCGTGCCCGGCGGCCTGCTGGCCCTGGGCGACTGCCACGCGGTCGTCGGCGATGGCGCCGTGGCCGGCACTGGCGCCGAGTGTTCCGCCGACACCCATATCCGCATTACCGTCGAAAAGGGGATGAACCTGTCCGGACCACGGGCCGTTACCCCGGAGCACTACGTCGTACTGTCCTACGGTGACGACCTCGGCCCCGCCATGAAGCAGGCAGTGCGCGAAATGGTCGACTTCCTGGTCACCGAGAAAGGTATGGAACCCTACGACGCCTACACCCTGTGCAGCCTGGCCGGCGACGTCCGGGTCTCCCGTACCTTTCGCCCCATCAGCCCGGTAAAGATGATGCTCTCCCGCCAGGTGTTGGATCAGCTGTAGGCTACGTTACCGAATAGCCCCCGTCCACCGTAATAACCGCGCCCGTTACGTAGTCCGATGCCCGGCTGGACAGGAACACCGCCGCTCCCTGCAGCTCTTCCGCCTCCCCCCAACGACCCATCGGAATACGCCGGTTGATGTTGTCGTAGCGTTCCGGCTGCGTATCCGGTATCGCCTGGGTCAGCTCAGTCATGAACCACCCGGGCAATATCACGTTGGACTGGATGTTGTCCGGCGCCCACGCCACGGCAAAACTCTTCGCCAGCTGCACCACGCCGCCCTTGCTCGATGCGTATGGCGCTCCGCTGCCCCCGCCGCCGAAGATGCTGAACATGCTCCCGATGCTGATGATTTTGCCGGCGCCCTCCCGCTTGAAATGGGGATAAACGGCCCGGCTGGCCAGGAATGACGCCCGCAGGTTGACGTCCAGCACCGTATCCCACTCGGCAGCGGTGATTTCTTCCGGCGACTTGCGGACGGTTGTGCCGGCGTTGTTGATCAGAACGTCGATATGACCGAAATGCGCCACTGCCCGGGCCACCATGTCGTCGATGTCAGAATCGCTGGTAACGTCCGTCGGGATCGAAAAAGCCCGGCGTCCGGTAGCCTCCACGGCGGCTACGGCGGCGGCGTTCTTCTCCTCGTTGCGCGCCGCGATGGCGATATCGCAGCCCGCTTCCGCCAGCCCCAATGCCATCCCCAATCCAAGTCCGCCATTGCCGCCCGTAATCAGGGCCACCCGCCCGGTCAGGTCAAACAATCCGCCGTTGATGCTGGTCATGCGCGCGCCTCCAATTCACTGTTCCTGGCAACTTTATCACAGGGCTGCGCGACGAACCGCTGATGCATCGGAGCGGTAACCGGGATATAAAAGCGGGGCGACGATTTCGCCGCCCCGCTTGGCAGGGTCGCCAGAAGCGGCAACTGCGCCTCCGAAACCCGGGGTTACAGATTGATCAGGGACGGCACCGCCACGAAAGCCGGCGCGAACACCAACGATACGATCGCCATCAGCTTCAGGAGAATGTTCAGGCTGGGGCCGGAGGTGTCCTTGAACGGGTCACCCACCACATCGCCCTCCACGGCAGCCTTGTGGGCGTCCGAGCCCTTGCCGCCGTAGTTGCCCAGCTCCACGTACTTCTTGGCGTTGTCCCAGGTGCCGCCGGCCGAGGCCATCATGATGGCCAGCATGAACCCGGCGGACACCGAGCCGATGAGCAGGCCGCCCAACGCCGCCTCGCCCAGGACGAAACCGGTGATGATGGGCGCCAAAACGGCCATCACGCCGGGAACTATCATCTCGCGCAGCGCGCTGCGGGTGCTGATGTCGACGCAGCGCGCCGAGTCGGGCTTGGCGGTGCCTTCCATCAACCCGGGTATCTCGCGGAATTGACGGCGCACCTCGTCAACGATGCCCTGCGCCGCGCGTCCCACGGCCTGCATGGTCAGCGCCGAGAAAATGAACGGCAGCATGGCGCCGATTACCAGGCCGACCAGAATCTGAGGTTGCAGCAGGTTGATGCCCGCGCCGCCCGCCGCCAGTCGTCCGCCTTCATCCAGCGTAATCAGGTCGGCGCTCACCGAGTAGGCCGCCAGTAGCGCCAGGGCGGTCAGCGCCGCCGAACCGATGGCGAAGCCCTTGCCGGTAGCCGCCGTGGTGTTGCCCAACGCGTCCAGGGCGTCGGTCCTTTCCCGGACCATTGGGTCCAGGTTGGCCTGCTCGGCGATGCCGCCGGCGTTGTCGGCTACCGGGCCGTAGGCGTCGGTGGCCAGCGTGATTCCCAACGTGGACAACAGCCCCACACCGGCCAGCGCCACCCCGTAGAATCCGGCGAACCAGTAGGCCAGCAGTATCGCGACAGAGACGCAGGTCACGGGAATCAGGGTGCTCAGCATGCCGCTGGCGATGCCCTGGATAATCACCGTGGCCGCACCCGTCTCGGATGCTGCGGAGACCCGCCGCGTCGGTGAGTAGCTGTAGGACGTGTAGTACTCGGTGGCCAGCCCGATGATGGTTCCGGCAACCAGGCCGGCGACTACGCAACCGAACCACCACCAGTTGCCAGTCAGCGTGATAGTCAGGATGGCGGCGAATACGATGAGCAACCCGCCGGCGGCAAAGATGCCGTAACGCAACGCCCACAGCAACCGCTCGAAGTTTGCCTGCTCTCCGCTCCGCACCACAAAGGTTCCCAGGATGGCTGCCACGATGCCGGCTCCCGCCAACAACATGGGGAACACTGCCTGAGAGTCGGTGAAGTCGAAGGCTCCGGCGCCCACCACGAGGGCCACCGCGCTCGCGGACAGGGCAATGGCGGATATGATGCTGCCGACGTAGGACTCGAAAAGGTCGGCTCCCATGCCGGCCACGTCTCCCACGTTGTCGCCCACATTGTCGGCGATCACGCCGGGGTTGCGCGGGTCGTCCTCTGGAATGCCGGCTTCGATTTTGCCAACCAGGTCCGACCCTACGTCAGCGGCCTTGGTGAATATACCGCCGCCCACCCTGGCGAACAGTGCGATGGAACTCGCGCCGAAGCCGAATCCCGCCACGGCGCTGATGTTCTGGAAGATCAGGTACAGGATGGTTACGCCCAGCAGGCCGATTCCCACCACCGTCACACCCATCACGGTGCCGCTGGAGAACGCGATCCGCAGCGCAGGATTCAGGCCGATCATGGCCGCCGCCGCAGTGCGGATGTTGGCCCGCACCGCCACGTTCATGCCGATGAAACCCGCCAGACCCGAGCATAGCGTCCCCGCCAGGTACGAGATGGCCGTGGCCGGCACACTCATGCCGTGTTCGAAAACAGTATAGTCCAGGACGCCCAGCACGATTGCCACGATCACCACGAAGGGAACCAACGACAGGTATTCCCGCCGCAGGAACGCCGACGCGCCGGTCCGGATGGCGTCGCCAATCTCGATCATGGTAGCGTTGCCCTGGTCGGCGCGAATGACTCGCCAGGCGATGATGGCAGCAAAGACCAGGGCGATAACCCCGGCAGCGAGGGCCACTATGATTGATTCCATACTCTCCTCTCCGTTTTCGGTTACTTTTACCGACCAACATTCCGAAACTAGCACAGCCTACTGGAGTGTCAAAGAACCTCCGGCCGGTTGTGCCGGCAATGGTCAGGCGGGTTGGTCGCTATTGAAAATCCCGAAGCTCGACGATTTCAGCGCGGACGTCGCCTTCCTGGATGTTGAGCAGGGCGAGGGTTCCCGGCGTGCCGGGCTGGTGCCGACGCCCCGGATAGGTGGGGCTGCCCGGGTTCACGAACAGCACCCCTTCGCGCCATTCAATCAGCTCCTCATGGGTGTCGCCGAACGCCACCACGTCGACCGCGCCCCCGAATTTCCGGTTCAACACCTGGGTCAAACCCGCCGGCGGATATTGCAGGCCCGTTCCGTTGGGGGTGGTCATTATCGCCGGTGGCGGCCACTGTATGTCGTGCACCATGCCGATACGCGTTCCCGACGCTTCCACCACACGAGTGGTGTCCGCCAGTCGTTCGCCCCGCTCCCGCGGGTCTTCGTAGCCACGCACCGCCAGCACCGGAGCGACCTGCTCCAGGCAATCCAGCACGCCGATGCATTCCAGGTCCCCGCAGTGCAATATCAACTCACAGCCGGCCAGGGCCTGTAGCACGATGGCGGGCAGATCCCAACCGCTGCCGGCTGAATGAGTGTCGGAAACCAGGCCGATTTTCACGATGACAGGCTATCAGGATTGCGGCGCCAAAGCCTCTAGCGTATCCAGCATGGTTTCACGATTTGTGCCGTGTGGGAATGCCACGATGGGCATGTCAACTCCGTTGCCCCGGAATTTGTCCATCTTCCGGCGACATTCCTCGGGCGACCCGATCACAGTGATGTTTTCCACCATCTCGTCGGTGATGGCCGCCGCGGCTTTGCTCCGGTCTCCCTCGGCCCACGCCACCCGGACGGCGTCGGCTTCCCCTTCGTATCCGTAGCGACAGAACAGGTCGTAGTAATATTGCCCCATCCCGCCGATGTAGAAAGCCATGTGCGCCCTCGCCTGGCCCGTCGCTGCTGCCAACGTTTCGCCGTCGTCGGTGGCGCAGCATAGTATTTGCGGAGCCGTGGTGACATCTGATTCCGAACGGCCTGCCGCCAGCGCCGCCTCAACCAACGGCTGTTTGATCTCCGGCAGTTTCTCGCAGTGTGGCCAGATGGGCAGCCACCCGTCCGCCAGCTCGCCGGTCAACTCGAGGTTGCGGCGCCCCAGCGATGCCACGTACACCGGAATTTGCTCCTGCACGGGCGAAACCCCCATTCGGAACCGTTGCAAGTTGTAAAACCTGCCTTCGTAATTGACCCGCCCGCCGGACAGCGCCAGGCGCACGATGTCCATGTACTCTCGTGTGCGCGCCACCGGATGGTCGAACGGTACCCCGTGCCAGTCCTCAATGACGATGCGCCCGCTGCTGCCCAGCCCCAGTATGGCCCGTCCCCGGCTGATGCAGTCCAGCGATGCGATGCTCTGCGCGATCAGCCCAGGGGTACGGCTGTACACGGTAACGATGCCCGTCCCCAGCCCGATGCGTTCGGTGTGGCAAGCGAGCATGGTCAGCACCGTGAAGGCGTCGCGACCCCAGGATTCGCCGGTCCAGAACGAGTTGTAACCCAGCCGGTCGGCGGCCTGGGCTACGGCAATCAGGTCGGTGTCGTCGTTGTTGTCGCGGCTACTGAAGGTCAGAGCGATGGGTTGCATATGCGAAACGATCCTGAATTTAGAATTTCCCGGCCCGAGTTCGGTGCGTCCGTTTTGCCGACGTGACCAAGGACTAATTCCGGTTTTGCCAGATCATATACGGGTCCAGGGCGTCACTGGTGAGCGATTCCCCCAGCGTTTCGCTGGTGACCGGGTGGGACGATGCCTCCCGGATAACCAGGCCGCGCAGCGTCTCGCTCCACTTCGACACCTCGGCGGGTTCGGTGCGACCGGAAAGCAGGTCGGTGAATCCATCCACCAGTTGGTCCACCGGCGCCGCCAGGACGGGGCCGGATATCACGAACACCACCACCTCGGGCAGGTGCTCTTCGTCATGGAAATCCACGCCCATGCGGTCGAGGATCGAGTTCATCGCCACGCCGCGCACAATGTCGTCGACGTGGGTTGGCATGCTCATCAGGTGGGCGAAGGGATGGTCTTTGCCCTCCCGCAGCGAAGCGGAGAATTCGCTCTCCACCGCCTGGTAATATTCTTCGTTGAACACGTCATCGGCGGAAATCAATGCCACCGTCGCCGGTGATACGCGCAAGTCCACCGCGATGAATTCCCTCAAATGAGGGAATATGGCCAAGGTGATGTCGGGACGGCGCCCATTGGGCAGTGGCCCGCCGCTCAATTCCTCGAACAACGTTGCGCTCCTTGTGGTTGATGACCGACAGATAGGCGGGCGGTGGTGAAGCCGGTGGTAGGTCTGGTCGACGTTGACCGGAACCGGTTACCCGTTGAGCAAGCTCCGCACGGCGTCGGCAACCCCGGAGAGATCGTCCACCGCGGCATCCGCCTGGGAGAGCGGGTCGTCCGGATCCGCCGGTTCGTAGAACCCCCGGATCCAGACCGATTTCATGCCAACCCGGTTCGCCCCCACCACGTCGTTGGTAACGTGGTCGCCGACGTGAATTGTAGCCTCCGGCTTGGCGCCCAGCGAGTCCACCGTCATCAGGAATATCTCATCCGAAGGTTTGGCCAGCAACACCTCATCGGAGAAGGTGAGCGTCTCAAAGAAGTTCAGAATGCCGTTGCGCCGTAGAAACTCCCGGAAGGTATAGCCGGGCGTCATCCCAGTGTTGGAGATGAGCCCCACTCGCAAACCCATACCGTGCACGGCTTCCAGCGTCGGATGGGTCGAATCATGGAACACCGGCGGAAAATCGAAGAACGACTCGGCGTATACCCGTTCAATTTCGGCGATGGTCGGCTCCGGCAACCGGTTCACCAGTCCGTCGCAGATCAGGTTGATGAAAATCTCCACCTGGTTGCGGAAGCTAACGTCTTTGTTGGTGTCGCGCACCGCCCGGCACGCTCGGTGACAGGCGCGGTAGGCTTCCCGGATATGGTCCGGTTCATATTCTTCGCCAAAATCCCGCAGCAGGTCGCGAGCGCCGTCCAGTCGCACCTGCGCCCGTTTCAGCCCCAGTTCCCGATTGTCCAGGATCAGAGTTTGCCACAAATCAAAAGTAACGGCGGTGATGGCTGGCACGGCGGTAATCCTGGTTTGCGGGTCGGTGAGTGAGTGTGCCGGTTCCGGCTAGACCGGCGGTCGACGCAGGTGCCAGTCCCCGGCCTGCTGATACGCGTAAGCCGCACGCAACACCGTCGATTCGTCGAAGTTGCGCCCGGCCAAGTGCAATGCCACGGGCAAACCGTCTGCGGAGAACCCGCAGGGCACCGAAATAGCCGGCGAGCCGGTGATGTTGTACACCCGGGTATAACGAGTCAGCAACGGCACTGCCGGCACCGATTCACCGCCGATGTCGATTCGGCGTTCCAGAATCACCGGAGCCGTCACCGGTTCCACCGGGCCGGCCAGCAAGTCAACGTCCTGCAGCAGACCGGCCACTTCCCGGCAGAACACCTGCCGGGCCTGCTGGGCCCTCAGGTACTCCGCCGCCGAGATGAACAACCCCTCTTCCAGACGGTCCCGCACCTGGGGATAGAGCTTGTCGCCGTCGCTGAGCAGAATGTCACGGTGCGCCGCCGTGGCTTCGGAGCTCAGTATCACGTTGCTGATCGGCTGTGCATACTGGAAAATGGGCAGGGACACTTCAACTATCTCGGCGCCCAACTCACCCAGCACGTCGATGGCTCTCTGCACCAGCCCGGCCACCTCGGAATCGATCGGCCCGTCGAAAAATTCCTTGACCACGCCGATTCGCAGTCCCCGAACGTCGCCGGTGAGGGCGGCGGTATAGTCGGGCACTGGAGCGTCCGAGGTCACATGATCCCTCGGGTCGGGCCCGGCGATGACGTTCATCGTCAATGCAGCGTCTTCCACCGTACGCACCATCGGACCGGGGTGGTCCAGGCACCAGGACAGCGGTGTCAACCCGGCTCGACTCACCCGTCCGTAGGTGGGCTTCAGCCCGACGATGCCGCACAGGGCAGCCGGAATCCGCACGCTGCCCCCGGTGTCACTGCCCATTGTGATGGTGCACTGACCGGCTGCGGTCGCCGAACCGCTACCCCCGCTGGAGCCCCCGGTTATCCGTTCCGGATTCCAGGGATTGTGCATGTGCCCGTAATCGGCGTTCTCACCGGTCGGCCCAAACGCCAGCGGGTGCATGTTAAGTTTGCCCATCAGGATGGCGCCGGCTTCGTTGAATTTGGTAGCGACGGTACAATCCTGCGTCGGGACATGGGTATCGTAAATCCGCGTCCCCGACGTCGTGCGCACGCCGGCGGTGTGGAACAGGTCCTTGAGTCCGACTGGGATGCCGTGCAGTGGCCCCCGGTAGTTTCCCCGACCGATTTCCTGTTCGGCGCGCCGGGCCGCTTCGCGAGCCTGCTCGGGTATGAGCGTGATGAATGAGTTCAGCGTCGGCTCGGTGGCTTCGATGCGGGCCAGGCAAGCCTCCACCACATCCACGGGGGAAATCTCCCGGTCACGGATCAGGCCCGACAGCTCCCAAGCCGACATGTAATGCAATTCGTTGGCTGGCATGGCTCGCTCCGGCGGCGGTCGCGTGTTATTCGGTGGCGGGAATGAACGCCGACGGTGATTCGGAGTCGTCCACGTCGATTTCGTAAAGGCTCCGGATCCCGGTCCTCATCAACTGTACCCGGCCCTGGAGGTCTGCCATCCGCTCTGTGTCAGATGTGTCCAGACCTGCGGCGGCGGCCAGCTGGACGAACACCTCGTAAGGGAGGTCAGAACCGGAGTCGCTTGACATAAACTACTCGATTCGCGCCGAAGATTCTCACTCTGAGTGGTGGCCGGCGGGTCGGCGTCATTATGGCGCAACGCGGGTCGGTTGGCAAATGGCGTGGGCGCGCCGGCAGGTTCATTGCCCGGCGACCGAGTGCAATGGGCAATGGGCTATACTGGCTGCTGTTCTCAGGTTTCCCGGTCGCCAACACCTCCCTATGTCTGCCGCTTTTTGCACCCAATGCCGTCAACCGTTGGCGCCTCCGCACCAGGTTTGCGTCGCCTGCGGTCACGTCGCCGATGGCCTCTCGACGGGCGACCCGGACCCCCTGGGCGCCTGGGGCCTCTGGACCGTCTGCGGGGCGTTGGCAGCGATCTTGGTGACCTCCATCCTGGTTAGCTCGCTGGCGCTCTGGTTTGCGCTTCCCGTTTGCGACGCCGAACCAGCCCCTACGGAGAGATGCCGTGGCGCATTCGCGGCCCTGCCCGTTTCCTTGCCGCTGGTTGCCGTGATTTCGGTGGCTGCGCTGAACGTTACTCAAACGGCGCTGGTGTTCATATTGGGATTCAGGAGCGCCCGGCCGACGCCCGCCCTCATGGGAATCCGTTTCCCTCAACGGAACTATCCCGTTACTGCATTGGCTATCTTGCTGGCAACCGCCGCCAGCATCGGTTTTACTCACGCCTACGGTCTGGCGACCACGGCCCTGGGTTGGGATGCATTAGCGCCGCCGCCGCTGGAACCTGACCTGCTCCTCCCCGGCCTTTGGGGATTGGCCAGCTTTGCTGCCCTGGCGATCTGGACGCCGGTTGTCGAGGAAACCTTCTTCCGGGGACTGGTGTTTCGCGGACTGTGGAACCGGTGGGGCGCCGGCGTCGGTTTGGTCCTTTCCGCCGCCGTATTCGCCGGGATGCACTTCTCCCTGGCGGTTCTTCTACCCATCTTTGTCACCGGATTACTCCTTGGCGGCCTGTACCTGTACACCCGGTCACTGCTGCCCTCCATCATCGTCCATGCCCTCCAGAACAGCCTTGCGCTGTCGCTGCTGTGGGCCGGCGTGTAGACGCGCCCCGGTCCGTAATGCAGTAATATAGTTTGCGAACGAACCTAAACCCGAACCCGTATCGACGGCGAGGATATTCGATGACTGCACACGCTGGAACACGGACCGATCGTATCGCGCAACGGTTCGCCGCCATCAAGGCCGAGGGCCGGCCCGGCCTGGTGGTATTCATGACCGTCGGCCACCCCTATCGCGATGCGGCGCTGGAAATCGTCCCGCAACTGGTGGCGGCCGGCGCCGATGCCATCGAACTGGGCGCGGCGTTCAGCGATCCCATTGGCGACGGCCCGGTGGTCCAGGAGTCCGGTTTCGTCGCGTTGCAGAACGGCGTTACCCCGCAGGACTGCTTCGATACCGCCGCCGCCGTGCGACCCCACATCGGGGATACCCCGCTGATCTGGATGGGCTATTACAACACCATCATGGCCTACGGATTGCAACAATTCGCCGCAGCGTGCGCGGAGAGTACGGTGGACGGGCTCATTGTCGTGGACCTGCCTTATTCGGAGGCCGCACCGCTGGTTAGCCACCTGTCTCCTTTGGGCGTACACCTGATCCCGCTGTTGGCGCCTACCAGCACCGATGACAGCATCGCCCAGTCGGTCGCAATCGGCGGCGGGTTCGTGTACTGCACCAGCGTGACCGGCGTGACGGGCGCGCGCTCGGAGGTTTCCAGTCGCGGGTTGGACCTGGTCGATCGGGTGCGCCAACACACCGATCTGCCCGTTGCCATCGGATTCGGAATATCCAATCGCGGGCACGTGCTCGAAGTGGGCCAGCGGGCCGACGCCGCCGTGGTGGGCAGCGTCCTCGTGCGAGCGTTGGCCGATGGGCCGCCGGAACAGGCCGGCGCTCGAGCCGTCGAGGTGGTTGCGTCCCTGGCCGGGCGTAGGTAACCCCATCCGTCCGCCTTGTTGGACGATGAAATTCGTTCTCCCAACCCGTTGACAACGGGGTTGCTCCCCTTTAGCATTTACTGCGACATGAAAGCGACCTGCCGACCAATCACCCGTGGCTATGTCCCCACGTATTATTTTTACGCTTACCGCAGCACGGTGGGCGGAAGTCCGGTGTGTGGAGACCGATAGACCTGGTGACAATCACTTTGGCAGGACTCCAGCCGGACGAGGGCTGGAGTCTTTTTTATTGACCGCCCCGCCCGATTGCTTCCAGCGCGCAACGTAGGAGGAAACTAGAGATGGTAAGTTCACCCGCCAAGGACGTAAATGTGACTAGCAACAACGCCCTGATACGACCTTCCGAACTGGAGGCCAGTATCCCCCTGACGCCCAAGGCCGAAGCTTCGGTGCTGGAGGGGCGCCGCCAGCTGGAAGGCGTATTGAGCGGCGAAGATGATCGGTTCGCCATCATCGTCGGCCCCTGCTCCATCCACGACCGCCAGGCGGCCCTCGATTACGCCAAAAGGCTCAAGCCCCTGGCCGACCAGGTTAGCGAGCGTTTGCTGGTGGTCATGCGGGTCTATTTTGAAAAACCCCGCACCACCGTCGGCTGGAAGGGGCTCATCTACGACCCCAACCTGAACGATACCTACCAGATCGAGGATGGGTTGCACCGTGCGCGCACGCTGTTGCTGGAAATCGCCGAGGCCGGCCTCTATTCCGCAACGGAATTCCTCGACCCCATCGTCCCCCAGTACCTGTCCGATCTGGTCACCTGGGCCGCCATCGGAGCCCGTACCACTGAAAGCCAGACCCACCGGCAAATGGCGTCCGGCCTGTCTATGCCGGTCGGCTTCAAAAACGGCACCGACGGCGACCCTCAGACCGCCGTGGACGCACTGGTAGCCGCCAGCACTCCCCAGGCTTTCCTGGGTATCGACCACGACGGCCAGGCCTCCATAGTCGAGACCCGCGGCAACAACAACTGCCACCTGGTGATGCGCGGTGGTCGTAGCGGCACCAATTTCGACGCCCGATCCATCGGCATCGCCCAGGATGCCCTCCGCAAGGCCCAGATCCCGCCCCATATCGTCGTCGATTGCAGCCACGGTAACTCCAACAAGGACCACACCCGTCAACACATTGCCTTTGAAGACGTCATGGGACAGCGCATCGGAGGAAACAGCAATCTCCTCGGCGTGATGCTCGAGAGCAACATCAACGCCGGCGCTCAAAAACTGGGCGACGACCCGTCCGACCTGGAATACGGCGTATCAATCACCGATTCCTGCATAAGTTGGGACGAAACGGTCAATTTGCTGGAGTGGGCTTACGACCAGCTCGGCTGATTCGTCGCTGATTTCCCGCGCCGGATTTTCGGTCCGGCGCAGGCTACCGAACCCCTCTCGCCGTCGTGGCAGAGGGGTTCCTTGCTGCTCGGCCTGGTGTGCCAAAGGGTTGATTGCTCCGGACGGCGGGGTGGTTTACCGTCAGCAACCGGCCCCCGTGATATAATTCTGGAAAGGCCGTTCGGGTGCTATTAATGCATCCAATCGGCGTGGTCACCCCGGATGCCAGTTTAAGGAGGCTAGGAAATGTTCCCACACGTTAGCCTCATCTCCGAGGTCTCTCGTGAAGACGTTGCACGGATCCGTGACTGGTTGCGGGATCCCGAGGTCAGCGACCTTTGGTACGGCACCGACGACACCGACGGCCACGCCCTGCATATCGGCTACGTGCCCGAGACCATCCAATCCGCCGACGCCGACGAATGGGGCCAGGTCTTCCACCAGGACGATCGCCGGATCTACTCCATCTATGCCACCGACGAATCCCATATCGGCGAAGGCCAGTTGCTGGTGGAATGGCCCCTGGAAGAAGCCCAGCTCTTCATCATGATTGGGCGCAAGGACCTGTGGCACCATCACTACGGAACCGCCGCCCTCATCGCCCTGCTCGACGAAGCCTTCGAGAACCTGGAACTGCACCGGGTGTGGGTTGACGTCCCCGAATACAACGAACACGCTCTGCAGATGTTCCGGCACCTGGGCTTCGTCCTGGAAGGACACCTGCGCCGAACCCACCGCAAGGACGGCGACTGGTTCGACTCTTTCGCCATGGGCTTGTTGACCGACGAATACGGCCGTCGCCGCAATCGGGTGCTCGCTCAATACAACACCTGACTGAACCTCGGACCCGGGCGAACGCCGGCCCACGCCGGAGGACTTAACTATGCCAGTCATCACCATTAACGGAGTTATTGGCAGCGGCACCCTGGAGATCGGGCACATGGTGGCCCAGAATATGGGTCTCAACTACGTGGACCGCTACATCTTTTCCGAAGCGGCGCGACTGGTGGGCTCTCCGGTTACCCAGCTGATCGAAAAGGAACAACGCGTCGTACCTTTCCGCGAGAAGGTTGCCCGCTTCATGCAGACGGTCCTGGAACGGTCCGCGGTAGCCGGCTCGGGCGCCGAACCTTACTTCGGCAGAGGCATTGAGATGCTGCCAGCTGAGGCTTACACCGAGCTGGTTTCTGATGCCGCCGCCACTTCGACAGTGCACGATCGGGCGTTTATCGAAGCCACCACTTCTGTCATCAAGGAACTTGCCGGCGCCGGCGACGTGGTGATCATCGGACGCGGCAGCAACATGATCCTGGCTGATACCCCGGGCGTGGTCCACGTCGGGTTGGTCGCTCCCCTGGACGTCCGGGTCGACACCATGGCGAAACGGGAGATGTTTACGCCCGACGAGGCCCGGGCTTACGCCGAGGAACTGGAAACCGCCCGCGTCACTTTCTATCGCAAGTTCTTCCGAATCAACGCCAACGACCCGACCCAATACCACCTGATGTTGAACATCGGTCGGATCTCCCAGGGTACCGCCGCCGAAATCATCGGACACGCCGCCGCCGATATCGGCGGCGTTCCTGCCGGATAACCAACTCCGATCACTGACACTTCGTATCGGAACCCGACACCGGGCGACGGCACGTCGCCCGGTCTTTGTTGCACAACCCCAAAGCCATGACGTCGACCGGTTGGCCTCCAGGGTCACAATCCGCTGAGCGCAGGCGACCTTGATACCTATTTCCGACGGCGGACGCCCCCGGGGTTCGTTCCCCATCGTCAACGCGATGCTGTTGGGGTTGAACGCCCTGGTATTTCTGTATGAAATTGCCGTCGGCGGCGTGGGGTTCCTATTCGGCGCCGACAGCGTCGGGATTGTCGTATTCTTCCTGAAGTTTGGATTCATACCAGCTGAGCTGTCGTCCGGGCAGGCCTTCCAGGCGCTGCCTATAGGACCCGCCGATACGGTTGACATAGCCACCCCGGTATGGACGTGGGTCACTATTTTCAGCTCCATGTTCATCCATGGCGGGTTGATGCACTTCATCGGCAACATGCTGTTCCTGTGGGTGTTCGGCGACAACATTGAGGACACTTTCGGACACCTGAAATACCTGGCGTTCTACCTGATTGCCGGCGTACTGGCCACACTGGCCCATTTCGCAATCGACACCGCCTCCCAGACGCCCCTGGTCGGGGCCAGCGGTGCAATCTCCGGCGTGATGGGCGCCTACCTGGTGCTTTACCCGGGCAACCGAATTCGCACCCTCATAATCTTCTTCCTGATAATGGTCGTGGAACTGAGGGCCGCCTGGTTGCTGCTCATCTGGATCGGGTTGCAAGTGATCCAGGGCGCGCTGTCAATTGGCGTAAGCGACCAGGTCAGCACGGCCTTCTTCGCCCATATCGGCGGGTTCGTCGTGGGCGTGGCAATGGCCGCCGTGGTCAGGTTGTTCTGGCGACCCCCGCCCGGACCAACGTCACCCCGTCAGACAACCTACCGTAGCCAACCCCGGTACTGGCGCGGGCGCCGCATCGATTGATCGGAAGTCGTTGTAAACAACTGTACGCCTTCATTCAGCATTTCGAGTGCGACTACGGTTCCGACCCCCGATTGCCTGCCCTCGCTCACGGCATTCTCCGTTTATCCGGCAGCGTGAGAAACGAGTTTGATGAGTTCCAACCGGAGGATTTTCCGTCGACATCCGGTACGGCCCTTCGCCCGACCGATTGACTCCAGGACAGCTGCTGCGGGTCAACGCCGGCGACGAAGGTCACCGACCGGTGGTTACTCCCCGAACCCGTCGCTACGACGAATCGGCCGCGTCCACTGGTTACGCCTCCGGGAAGGGAATCAGACCCAGCATGTCCCGCGCCTGCTGCGGCGTTGCCGGCTCTCTACCGTTGAGGCGGGCCATGGTAACCGCCCACTCGATGTACTGGGCGTTGGACGTCGGCTGCGGGTTGTTGGGCAAAAACGGGCTGTCCTCCATACCCACCCGGATGTGCGCCCCGGTGGCGATGGCAATGGCACAAAGCGGGAAGGTCTGGCCCATGCTGCTGTGCGCCAGCCACGTCGAACCCGGGTAGTGCTCCCGGATGGTGTCGGCGATCAGCATGTAGTTCCGCGGCGAGCCGACCATGTTCAGCCGCCCGTCGCCCCAATGAGCGCCCGGTTCCACCAGGAAATAGCGGCTGTCCTTGATGTAGCCTTCCCTCATCAAAGTGATGGCTGCGTTCACGTTGCCCACGTCGTGCACCGCCGGCTCGGGGAAGGTGCCGCGCTGGTAACAGGCGTCCAGGGTGGCCACGATGTCCTCGAAGGAGTTTGGGCTGGTGACCGTGCGACGCTGCCCGGTCTCCGGGTCGATGGGCCACCGCGTGCCGGTGCCCAGGTTCAGCGACACCATCTCCACCGGCTGCGGGGTTTCCAGAAGGTAGCGGGTCACCGCTTCAACCGGCACGTGGGCCTGACGGGCCGTGGTGTGGTTCAGGGCCAGGTCGCATTGCGCCCGGATCATGGCGTCGGTCTGGGCATACCAGGCCGGGTCGTAGCTAGTACCGCCATCTGCCGTGCGCGCGTGAATATGCACGATGGATGCGCCGGCCTCATAACAGCGCACCGCCTCCTGCGCCACCTCTTCGGGCGTCCAGGGCACGTTGGGATTGTCCTCCCGTCCCCGGCTCCCGTTAAGGCACCCTTTGATGATGATGGTATCCATGATTCGCGTCCTCGCTGCGTTTTCCTTCGTTGAGCCTTTCACCCGTGGCTGCCGTGGCCGTTACGCGTTCGTAACCCTCGGCACGAATCGTTCGTTGGCCGTATGCTATCATAACGCCGTTGCGGTATCGGGCTGGATGCAAGCCCAATGCCCCTCCATCTGCCATCCATTTTTCGCGTCCGGAGGATGATATGACGCTCGATTATCAACCCAACATCGTATTGACCAACGACCGGGAATACAAAGTGGTGGGGACCCGCCCGGTCCGCCACGACGGAGCCGACAAGGTCACCGGAATGGCCCGTTACAGCGCCGACCTGAACCTGCCCGGCATGCTGTTTGGCAAGGTGCTCCGGAGCCCCCACGCCCACGCCCGCATCAAGTCCATCGATACCAGCAAAGCCGAGGCCATGCCTGGCGTCCGCGCGGTCATCACCGGCGCCGACATCGTGGAACCCGCCGGCCGGGCCTCTGACCTGGCCGAAGGCGCGATGATCAATTTCAAGTTCCTGAGCAACAACATCATGGCCCAGGACAAGGCGCTGTACAAGGGCCACGCCGTCGCCGCCGTCGCGGCCATCAACTCCCACGTCGCCGAAGAAGCCCTGGAGGCCATCGACGTCGCGTACGAAGTGTTGCCTCCCGTGATGCACGCCCGCGACGCCATGGCCGACGGCGCGACTCTCGTCCACGAACGGTTGGCATCCCTGAATACCGCCGCGACCCGCGCCGGCGGCATCCTGGACGACGAAGATGCCGCCACGGGCACTAACATCGCCAATCATTTCGAGTTCAGCATGGGCAACACCGACGAGGGGTTCGCCGCCGCCGACATAGTGGTCGAGCGTTCGGTGCAGACCTCCGCGGTGCACCAGGGTTACATCGAACCACACAGCGGCACCGCCATGTGGCACGACGACGGTACCCTGACCATCTGGTCCAGCAGCCAGGGACACTTCACGGTGCGGGAGCACACCGCTCGCCTGGTCGGTATGCCCGTTTCCAGCGTCAAGGCCATCCCCATGGAAATCGGCGGCGGATTCGGCGCCAAGCTGGCCGTGTATATGGAACCCCTGGCGGCGCTGCTGGCCCGCAAATGCCATGCCCCCGTCAAGGTCGCCATGAACCGCACTGAGGTGTTTGAGGCCACCGGCCCCACGTCTGGAACCGAAATCTCCTGCAAAATCGGCGCCACCTCCGACGGAAAAATTACCGCCGCCGACGTCAGGCTGATTTTCGAGGCCGGCGCATTCCCCGGTTCTCCCGTGCCTGGCGCGGCCAACTGCGTGCTGTCGGCTTACGACATCGCGAATACCTACATCGAAGGTTACGACATCGTGGTCAACCGGCCCAAGACCGCCGCCTACCGCGCCCCGGGTTCCCCCGCTGCCGCGTTCTGCGTCGAGGTCGCCCTGGACGAGCTGGCTGAAAAACTCGGCATCGACCCCATTGACTTCCGCCTGATGAACAGCGCCAAAGAGGGCACGCGGCGTCCCACCGGACCCCTGACGCCCAATGTTGGCTACATCGAAACGCTGGAAGCCGCCAAGGAGCACCCCCACTACTCGTCTCCCGTAGAAGGCAAGTACCGGGGCCGGGGCTTCGCCGCCGGTTTCTGGGGGAATAACACCGGGCCGTCCGCCGCGGTCGCCGTGGTGACCCCCGACGGCAAGGTAAACCTTACCGAGGGTTCTCCCGATATCGGAGGCACCCGCGCATCGGTTTCCCAGCAATTCGCCGAAGTGTTGGGCATCCCGGTGGAAGACGTCCGTCCGCAGATTGGCGACACCGATAGCATCGGATTCACTTCCAACACCGGCGGTAGCAGCGTAACCTTCAAGACGGGTTTCGCCGCTTACACCGCTGCCCATGACGTCAAGCAGCAGATGGTCAGCCGCGCCGCCCGCATCTGGGAAGTGGAAGAGGACGACGTGGTGTTCGATGATGGCGTATTCACGCACCGCGCCGACGACCAGCTCCGCCTGACCTTCCAGCAACTGGCTGCTCGTCAGGTTCCCACCGGCGGCCCCATCGTGGGTCGTGGCGGCGTAAACCCGGGCGGCGCCGGGCCGGCCATCGCCTGCCACATCGTCGACGTCGAAGTAGACGTGGACACGGGCAAGGTCGAAATCCTGCGCTACACCGCCATCCAGGACGCCGGCAAGGCCATTCACCCCTCCTACGTGGAAGGGCAGATCCAGGGCGGCGTCGTCCAGGGCATCGGTTGGGCCCTCAACGAGGAGTATTACATCAACGACCAGGGGCACATGGTCAACTCCAGCTTCCTGGACTACCGGATGCCCACCAGCCTCGACCTGCCGATGATCGACACCTGCATCGTCGAGTGCCACAACCCCACCCATCCCTACGGTGTCCGCGGGGTGGGCGAAGTGCCCATCGTGCCTCCCATGGCCGCCATCGCCAATGCCATTCACGACGCCATCGGCGTGCGATTGACCGTCCTGCCGATGAACCCCGGCAACGTGTTGGAAGCGCTTTGGGAGGGCGAAGGGAAGTAACGTCATCGTCACGAATTCGCCGGACGCTTCACCGACTCAGCAGGTGCCACCATGGCCGATGTTTGGATTCCCCCGCAGATGCAGCGCATCGTAGGAACTCCGGAACGTGTGCAGGCGTCCGGCGCCACCGTGCGCCAGGTGATCAACAAACTGGAGGAGCTCCATCCGGGGCTGAAAGAGCTGCTCTACGATGAGGAAACCGACGACGTGACCCCCGGCCTCGCCGTCATCATCGACGGTGAAGTAAGCCAGATGGGCCTGCTGGAACGGGTCTCCGAGGACAGCGAGATGCACTTCCTCCCCGCCATTGGGGGAGGGTAGGCCGGAAATTTTACGAGTAAAGAGGTGTTTCGCCGCCGCGGCCCAGTGGGCGCGGCGGTATGTGGAGAGATTTGTATGCCTATATATAAAATGGGCGTCGACAGAGACCAGTTGGACGAGATACCCCGGACGTCTTTCGGTCAAGAGAGAGTCTTGGAACGCAGTGACTTGCAACGAATCCTGCGCGACCAGCCTGATGTTTTGGAGCAAGGGTTGTTGATAATCTCCGAGGAATTCAGCAACTGGCAAGATTCCGGTCGTAGGATCGACTTGCTAGGGTTGGACGCCACTGGCCGTTTGGTAGTGGTTGAGTTGAAGCGCGGCGACACCGGCCAACACATGGACTTGCAGGCGATCCGATACGCCGCTATGGTCGCAAATTTGACGTTTCAACAGGTCGTGGATATTTTCCAAGCCTATTTGCAAAAACGAGCCGGTGACGATGGCAATGACATTGACGAAGATGATGCCGAATCCCGGATCCGGGAGCACTTGGGAAATACGGAAGGAGACCTCCAGCCGATTCATACCGAAATCCCTCGGATCATCTTGGCTTCAGAGGACTTTGGCAAGGAACTTACTACCTGTGTAATGTGGCTGAACGATTCTTGGCTGAGGAGCGCAGGCCAAGAAATTAAGTGTATCCGACTGCAACCGTACCGGAATGGCAATGAAATATTGGTGGAAACCAGCGTAGTGATACCCTTGCCGGAGGCTTCGGACTACCAAACGCAACTTGGGCAAATGAAGCAGGAGATTAGGGTGCAGAGTTCGGGAAAGGCCCAACATATACCTGGAAGTGACGTATTCTATGAAAATATCGCTAAGGCACAGGAGGGATACCAACCAGGTTTAAAACAACTTTATGAGTCAGCCGTGAACCTGAACGATAGCAAACTCGCCGAGGTCTCAACTTACGTGAATCCTAAGGGAAATTACGTCAGGCTCGAACTTCGGGTACCGGGTAAATCCCAATACCTGGTGTCGTTCAATAATGTGCTCTTCCAGCGTGGCGTGGGAGAAATAAGTTTTTGGCCAGGTTGGGATGATACGGCCCCTAACTCACTAATCCGTATCGGCGAAATGATTGGTCCGCTTACATCGAACTCGGGAGTGCGGCACCGCAGATTGTCCAAAATCAAGACCCTTGACCTGGATTCCATCTTGGCGGTGATTCGAGACGCCTACGTCGAAGCCAATGAGCAAGGTAGTGTTGCCATTTAGTTTGTTTGGCTAATGCGTAAGCCTGAAGGTTGTCTTCGTCCACCCAAATGTCGAACCCGCCGTAGCTGCGTTGGTCGAAATTCGCCCCGAGTTCTTCCGCAATGTACCCGGGCCAATCATCGAGAAATTCGTCGGCGGCCTCCCGATTCCGCACGCCGACCATGAGCGCAATATCAGGCACTTTCGAATCGACGACGTCAACTATTCCCGCCGACACTACCGGGCCGGCCCAGGGCAGAATTTGTTCCTCCAAGTCGATTCCCATCTTATCGGTGATTTCGATTAACCAGTCGTCTCCGGCGTGGTCGAACCCGGCCATTTCGTTAAAACGTTCCCAGGTGTCGAGTATCTGCAAACGCTGCCCACTACCGGGATTCAGGGTAAACCAGCCGTATGCCGTTACGTCGACCGGGAAAAATGTTGCCGTGTTTTCAGGCTCAGGTCGGCCCAATGCAACCAGATCGGGCACCGCGAATTGCACCAATCCGCCAATGGCCAACACCAAGGGAAGGATGAGCGCTGAAATGGCGGCAATGATTCTGCGTGCCACAGCGTTAATGCCTCGACATTATGAAATGATGGGCAGGACACCTTATCAGGCCCGTTCCTGTCGTTGAGTCCTGAGCCGGCGCTATCGCCCCCAATCGCCAAACGCGTACCCTTCAGGGCCTTTCGATTATCGGGACGTAGCGGTCAAAGGTGAGCTGGCGACAGCGTTGGTTGATACGGCTACGAGATTGCTACGCTGCGCTCGCAATGACATTAGGGGACCATCGAAAGTCCTTGGCGTACCCTTCCACCCCAGTTGACACCGCAACGCCACCGGGTTACATTGTCGACGCGGCCCACGCCGCGACCTTTTAACAACCAAATCCGAGGCACCGGGCGCCAAACCCAACCAGGCTTAATTGGGAAGGCGGTGAAAATCCGCCGCGGTTGCGCCACTGTAAGCGGGGAGCCCACCGGCATTCACCACTGGTTTCCGTCGTAGCAAATGGATACCGGGAAGGAGACGGACGGGCTTGGAGCCGCGAGCCAGGAGACCTGCCCGGTGTTGCTCTGGAACTCTACTCTGCGCCCAACAGGGTCGTTCCCCGGCGGCGTTCGTCATCCCGGTCTCCGGTGATGGCAATGTCCCCGAACAAATGACTATAGACCCTGGCCCAAACCGAGCGCCAGGGTTTTTCAATAGGTCAAACACACCCGACTTCAACACTGCAAAACACAACGATGAATACCCCCACCACCACTGGAACCAAAATGACCGTCGTCGCCGTCGGCCCCGGCGACCCAGACCTGCTGACCCTCAAGGGACGGCAGGCGCTGGAACACGCCGACGTGGTGGTCGGCTTCAAAACCGTCCTCGATGTGGTGGCCGGCCGCACCGGCCACGCCGACGTCCGTCCCATGGCCTACCGGGATCAGGAGGCCGTCCTGGATTACGCCCAGGAGCAGGCCCGGCAGGGCAAGTCCTGCGTCGTCTGCGTCTGGGGCGACCTGAACGTGTCGGCCAAAGAACTGCTGAACCGGGTGCGCCGACGGGCCGATACCGTCGAACTGATTTCCGGGGTCAGCAGCATCCAGATCGCCTGCTCGCGCGCCGGCATATCGCTGGAAGAGTCGGTTTTCATCACGTTGCACCAGCGCTGGGATCAGGGTTCGGAGTTGGGAGAGTTGGTTGA
Source organism: Dehalococcoidia bacterium (assembly GCA_965220105.1). Taxonomy (GTDB): domain Bacteria; phylum Chloroflexota; class Dehalococcoidia; order Lucifugimonadales; family UBA3495; genus Bin87. The sequence continues at coordinate 4,172,624 of OZ244811.1, forward strand.
ACTCCTGAACTCCGGGCGCCGCAACGTCATCCTGCTGCCTCGACCTTACGACTTCATGCCCCCGGCCATCGCCGCCAACGCCATCCAGGACGGCGCCAGCCCTGAGCAATCGGTCACCGTGTTCCAGCGCCTCACCCTGCCCGATGAGCAACGCTGGGACGGCAGCCTGGCCGACTGTGCCCAACTTCCCGACGAATTCAGCGACCTTTCCATCATGGTCTTCCCCCGCTCCGGCGAGCGCGACGACTGAACCATGGTGAACCCCGCCACAACTGCGCCAGCCACCATCGTGCTGGTCACCACGGCAGATACCGATATCCTGACCGCCGAACGCGCGCTGATGGGGATGCCGTGGGATGACGCCGTCCGCGTCTACGCCTGCAACCCAGTTTCGCTGGAGGGCGACGGCGAGGCCGCGTCAGCCGCCCGAACTGAATTGTTGGAAAATGTCGCCGGCGCCTCCGCCGTTGTACTCCGGTTGCTGGGCGGCAAACGCGCTCTCGGCGACACCTTCGACCCGCTGGTGGACACTTGCCGGGCCAACCGCATCCCCCTGATCGCCTGCCCCGGACACCAGGAATGGGACGAGGACCTCGTAACCGCCTGCACGGCTCCCGTCGCCGAGGTGGAGGCTGTTTTCTCTTACCTGATGCGCGGCGGCGTCCTCAACTTCCGCAACCTTTTCCTGTTCCTTGCCGACACTTACCTGGGCGCCGATTACGGGCATGAAGCGCCGGCTCCAATGCCGTGGCAGGGCATATACCATCCCGACGTTCCCGAAGGCACCGGCATCGAGGAATACGTCGCCCAACGTTACACACCGGGACGCCCATCCGTGGGCATGCTCTTTTACCGGGCCCATTGGATGAGCGGTAATCTCGCCTTCATCGACGACCTCATCCGGCGGCTGGAAGGCCAGGAAACCAACGTACTCCCGGTGTTTTCCTACAGCCTCAAGCACACCCCGGAAGACGACGAATCCGACCAGGGCCACACGCTGACCAATTACATGGTCGACGGCGACGGCATCCCCCGGGTCGATTGCATCGTCAACACCATGGGTCTCGCCATGAGCGACCTGGATCACCAGCAGGGCGGCACCGGCGCCACGGTTGCCACCGGATGGTCCCAGGCGTTGCTGGAAAAACTGGACCTCCCCATTATCCAGGGCATCGTGAGCACCGGCAGCCAGGACGACTGGGAGTCCAGTTCCCTGGGCCTGGGCCCGGTGGATACTGCCATGAACGTGGCATTCCCTGAGTTCGACGGGCGCATCATCACGGTACCGGTATCCTTCAAGGAGGATATCCCGCCCGACGCCGGAGGACTGTCCGCCGGCCGTATGCAACGTTACGTTCCCCACGCCGACCGGATGGACTACGTTGCCCGGTTAGCCGCCCGCCACGCCGTGTTGCGCCGCAAGTCCAACGCCGAAAAACGCATCGCCATCATCCTCAGCAACTACCCCACCAAGGACGCCCGTATCGGCAACGCCGTCGGCCTCGACACGCCCGCGTCGGCCATTGGCCTGCTCCACGCCCTGAAACGCGCCGGCTACCACGTGGAGAATATCCCGGAGGACGGTGATGACCTGGTGCACCAGATGATCCAGCGGTGCAGCAACGACACCGATACCCTGACCGAAGAGCAACTCCGCCTGGCCGCCGGCCATGTTGACCGCCGTACCTACTCCCGCTGGTATGCCGGCTTCCCGGAAAAGGTGCGCCAGGAACTCCTGGATTCCTGGGGCGACGCTCCCGGCAATGTCTACCGCACCGGCGATCAGCTGGCCATCGCCGGCCTGCCCATGGGCAATGTGTTCGTCGGCCTGCAACCGCCCCGGGGGTTCGGCGAAAACCCCATCTCCGTTTATCACAATCCGGATCTCACCCCTACCCACCACTACATCGCCTACTACCACTGGATACGTAATGTGTTCCGCGCTGATGCCATGATCCACATTGGCAAACACGGCACGCTGGAATGGCTGCCCGGCAAGGGCGTTGGCCTCTCCCAGGAATGTTACCCCGAGGTGGCGTTGGGCGATCTCCCCCTCTTTTATCCCTTCATAGTGAACAATCCCGGTGAGGGTACACAGGCCAAGCGTCGCACTCACGCCACCATCATCGACCACCTGATCCCGCCCATGACCACCGCCGACGCCTACGGCGACATCGCCAAGCTGGAGCAGCTCATGGATGAGCATTACCAGTGCCAGACCCTGGACCCGGCCAAGCTGCCCACCCTGGAAGCGCAAATCTGGGAGATGGTCCAGCAGGCCGAGTTGCACCGGGACCTAGGCGTCGACGAACAGCCCGACGACTTCCTCGAGTTCATGCTGGAAATCGACGGCTACCTGTGCGAAATCAAGGACGCCCAGATTAAGGACGGCCTGCACACCCTTGGTTTGCCGCCCACCTCCGACCAGATGATCGGCCTGCTGTGCGCCCTGACCCGCCTGGACAACGGCCCCGTTCCCAGCCTGCGCCGCGCTCTCGCGGAAGCCCTTGGGTACGATTACCACGCCCTGTTGGAAGACCCGGCCACCGCCGTGAACGGCAACCCCCCGGCTGCTCTCCAGCCGACAGATTCGGATGCGCCCATCCGCAACTACGCCGACGTCATCGAGGCCCTTGAAACGATGTGCCGCAGCGCCTACCAGCGGCTATGCCCGGTCGATTTTGAAGCCGATGCTATCCCCGATACGGTGCTGGAAGTGTTGGGCCGCCCTAACGGCCCGACGGAAAGAGTGCTGCGCCACGTCGGCGAGCACGTCTATCCGTCTCTGCTCAAAACCACCGACGAAATCGACAACCTGCTCCGCGGTCTGGACGGACGTTTCGTTCCGCCGGGTCCGTCGGGCGCGCCCACCCGGGGCATGGTCAACGTGCTGCCCACCGGGCGCAACTTCTACTCGGTGGATCCCCGGGCTTTGCCCTCCCCGACCGCCTGGGACGTGGGCCAGGCCCTGGGCGACGCCTTGCTCCAGAAATACCTGGACGAAGAGGGGGCTTATCCCGAAATGGTGGGTATCGTGGTGTGGGGTACCTCCGCGATGCGTACCCACGGCGACGACATCGCCCAGATTCTCTACCTGCTGGGCGTCAAACCGGTCTGGCAGGCTGAGAGCCGCCGCGTGAGCGGCCTGGAGGTCATACCGGTAGCCGACCTCGGTAGGCCCCGCATCGACGTGACGGTGCGAATCAGTGGCTTCTTCCGCGACGCCTTCCCCAACCTCATCTACCTGATGGATCAGGCGGTGGCGCTGGCCGCCGCCCAGGACGAGTCGGATGAGGACAACTTCATCGCCAAGCACGTGCGCCAGGACGCGGCGGACCAAGCCGCCGCCCGCCCCTCCGACGACGCCACCGAAGCCGTCGGCAACCCGGCCCTCTTCCGCATCTTCGGTAGCAAACCCGGAGCATACGGCGCCGGTATCCTGGGCGTCATCGACGAACGCAACTGGGAAACGGTGCACGACCTCGCCGAGGTCTATACTGCCTGGGGCGGCTATGCCTACTCCCAGCAGGATTTCGGCGTCACCGCCCGTCAGGAATTCCGCGCCCGGTTCAGCCAGATCGTCATTGCCGCCAAGAACCAGGACAACCGCGAGCACGACGTATTTGACAGCGACGACTATTTGCAATATCACGGAGGCATGATAGCCACCGTGCGCTCGCTGACCGGTCGCAACCCCCGCCAGTTCTTCGGCGACAACAGCGACCCATCTCGCGCCCGCGTCCGCGATTTGCAGGACGAGGCCCGGCGGGTGTTCCGCAGCCGGGTGGTCAATCCCAAGTGGATGCAGTCCATGCAACGCCACGGCTACAAGGGCGCTTTCGAGCTCGCCGCCACCGTCGATTACATGTTTGGCTACGACGCCACTGCCCAGGTCATTGAGGACTGGATGTACAAGGATGTTACCGAGGAGTACGTCCTGAACCCTGAGATGCAGGAGTTCTTCCGTCGCAGCAACCCGTGGGCCCTCCGAGGCATCGTGGAACGATTGCTGGAGGCCATCCAGCGCGGCATGTGGGAAGAGCCGCCCCCGGAGATGCTGGAGCAGCTCCGCGAGATGTACCTGGAGCTGGAAACAGACATAGAAGCGCGTCAGGAAAGCGGAGCCCGACAGTAGTCGGGCCGTGGTCAGGAGGATGTCTGGTATGGAAAATACGTTGCTCTTACTGAAGGAACTGGCCAACAACCCCAGGATGATGTGGGTCGTCGGAGGCGGTTCGGTGGTCAGCGAGAATCACGCTTCCGGCATCAAGGAACCCGAAGTCCACAATGGCTGGGCCACCATCGAGGCCGACAACTGGCACTTCCATCTCCAATTGGAACAGATCGACGGCATCCAGTTCGTCGAAGCCATGAGTCACGGCGACCTGAAATCCTACTACGTCCGCTTCTCCCGAAACTGGGACGACACCCTGGTTCGCTGTTACTTTCCCAATCCCTACCTGGACGACGACGAAAAGCGCACCGACATGCAGCCCGACAAACTCCGCACTTTCGAGGAAGCCCGGGACAAGTGGGTCGGCGTGGAGGAGAACCTGGTTTTCGTCCAACGCTAGTCCAGCCAACAATTTCACCGATACACGTCGGCGGTGGTTGTGATACCGCTCACGAAGTCGTAAAATAAGCAGCCGTTGCGCTGCGTAACACATTGCCCGTTGGGGTAAAAGGAGAAATAACATGGCATACATCAATCGGTTCCTGTCCACCACTAACACCGCTGCCTGGGCGCCCTGGCTGGTCATGGGTGCGTTGGCCCTTTACGTCGTCGGTTACGTCGACGGTGGCGTGCACGCCGCGGCCGTGGGAGCTCCCGGTATCCTGAATACCGTCCACGAGTTCTTCCACCACGCCCGCCACGTCGCCTTTATGTGCCACTAGTATCATTCCGGTCCGACGCTATCAGCGTCGGACCGCCTGTAAAGGCTGGTTTCACCGCGTTGACGCTCTCCGGAGTGTCAGGAGGAGACCTGTGGATCCGCCTGTGCTGTCCGGTCCGCCGGGATTCCGGGGCGTTTTCAGACCCCGGCTCCGGCGGTGGAAACCATAGGAGGTATCTAATGGAACGCATCCTTCCGACAGCCCTGGTTATGGGCGTCATCGTGGGTTTTTTGGTCGCCGCGTACATGAACATCTTCAACGTACCGGTGATGGAATGGGCCATCGACCTGGAAGGTCAGGCAGCCGCGGCGTCCGGCGACGGCGATGATGCCCCCCTGCCTTTGGAATTCCTCGCCTCCTTGGGCGGCCAACGCGTCGGCATGAGTGTCGGCCTGGCGGTGGTTGGCGTGCTCTACGCTGCCGTCTTCACCGGCCTCTACCATCTGATCCGGCGCGCCACTCCCGGGTGGAGTCCGTGGGCTTGGGCATCCGTCGCCGGATTGCTGGGCTTTTGGGGCGTGTCCATGTACACCCAGATAAAATTCCCACTGAACCCACCGGGCATCGGTGACGAAGGCACGTTACTCGCCAGGCAGGGTTTCCAGTTCCTCTTTATCTTCGTATCCGCCGTTTCGGTGGCGCTGGTGATCTATGGAGTGGGGATCGTGAACCGCAGCGCCGCCGGGGGGGCCCGCTGGTTGCGCTACGCCTCCATCGGCGCAGCCTACGCCGTGGTCGCCCTGCTGCTGGCCTTCGCCATCCCCGGCGTTCGTGACGCGGCCCCAGACTGGCTGCCCCCGGAGCTGACCATCCTGTTCCGCAGTTTCACCGCCGCCGGACACCTCCTGTTGTGGATGGGCATTGCCCTGGCGACCGTGGGTTACCGCAAGTATCGGGAACACGGTATCCACGCTCACCCAACTTCCGCCAACGCAGCGGGCTGATGCTGCGTCAGCGCGCCAACTGAGTGCCCCATTGACTTCACCCGACCCGGGCCGCGAGCCCCGCTTCCCCTTCACCGCCATCGTCGGCCAGCGGTCGATGAAACGCGCGCTGCTGCTCAATGCCATCAACCCTCGCATCGGCGGCGTGCTGATCCGGGGCAAAAAGGGTACGGCTAAAAGCACCGCCGTTCGCTCCCTGGCCGCGCTGCTGCCCGAGGTGCCGGTTGTGCCCGGTTGCCAGTACAGTTGCCGTCCTGATTCTCCCCAACCCGTGTGCGACTGGTGCCAGCAGAACGCCGCCGGTGTCCGCAACGCCGCCCACCGGCAGGTCCGCATCGTCGACCTGCCCGTCGGCGCTACCGAGGACCGACTCGTCGGTTCCCTGGACATCGAGCAGGCCATCAAGACCGGCGAGAAGAACTTTGAACCCGGCCTGATCGCCGTTGCCCACCGGGGCATTCTGTACATTGACGAAGTCAACCTGCTCAACGACCACCTAGTCGACGTGCTGCTCGATGCCGCTGCCCTGGGCCGTAACTACGTGGAACGTGAGGGCGTTTCCGTCAGTCACGAAGCCGAGTTCATGCTGGTGGGTACCATGAACCCGGAGGAAGGCGACCTGCGGCCCCAGCTGCTTGACCGTTTCGGCCTGGCCGTTGAAGTGGACGGCGTGTTCGAACCCATCGAGCGCCGCGAGGTGGTGCGTCGCCGCATATCCTACGAGGATGCCCCATTCCGCTTCATGGACGGCTGGGAAGACGCCGAACAGGATGAGCGCACCCGTATCATCAGCAGCCAGCAGCGCCTGCCCCACGTCGTCGTCCCGGATGAAATCCTGGAACTCATCACCGACATCTGCGCCGAGTACCAGGTGGATGGCCTCCGCGGCGATATCGTGATGTACAAGACCGCCAGCACCATCGCCGCCTACGAAGGCCGCACCGTCGTGAACGTGGAAGACGTGCGCGAGGCTGCCCTGATGGCCCTGCTGCACCGTCAGCGCCGCCAACCCTTCCAGCAACCCCACCTGGTTACCGAGCAGCTGGACAATATGCTGGAAGAGTTCCAGAACCAGTCCCACGACCGGGAATCTTCCCCTCAGGACGACTCCAGCGCCGACGACGACGGCGCAGATAGCGATAGTACGCCCGAAATCCCGGAACTGGACGCCGAAAACGACCGGCCAGAACCGCCGCCTGACGACCCGGCCGGCGCCGGTGACGAGTGGTACGAGGTCGGCGACCCTTACGCCGTCCAGAACCTCCAGGTCCAGCCCCCCGACCGCCGCGCCCGCCGCGCCTCGGGCCGTCGTGCCACCACCGTAAGCAGCGATTCGTCGGGACGGTACGTGGGCGCCCGCGAGCCCCTGGGTCCGGTCACCGACCTCGCCCTGGATGCCACCCTGCGGGCCGCCGCGCCCCACCAGCGCGCCCGCCGCGATTCCGCCGGCCCGGATGCCGCCGCATTGCTCATCGAACCCTGGGACATCCGCGAAAAAATTCGGGAGACCCACACCGGCAGCCTCATCCTGTTTGTCGTGGACGCCAGCGGCTCCATGGGCGCCCAACGCCGTATGGTGGCCGTCAAGGGCGCTGTAATGTCCCTGCTCCTCGATGCCTACCAGCGCCGGGACCGGGTTGGTCTCATCGCCTTCCGGGGTACCTCCGCGCAGCTCCTGCTGCCGCCCACCGGCAGCGTCGAAATGGCCCAGTGGTTCCTGCAGGATATGCCCACCGGAGGGCGCACCCCGTTGGCCAGTGGCATCTACCTGGCCATGGAAACCCTCGAGCGCGAACGCCTGAAAGACCGGGACGTCCTGCCCATGCTCGTCGTCTTGTCCGACGGGCGGGCCAACGTGGCGCTTTCCGGGGAGCAGGTCGGTTACGGCGGCCCAGCCTCAGAGGAGGTGTCCAACCTCGCTCGCATGGTCGCCGACGCCAATATCCCCGCGGTGGTGGTGGACACCGAGCAGGATTTCATCAAGCTGGAGCTCGCCAAAACCGTCGCCGACGCCATGTCCGCCCGCTACATCAAACTGGACGACCTGGCCGCTGACAGCTTGGCCGACGCCATTCGCCGCGAATTGCCCGCCGAATCCGCCGCCGACCCTGTGGTACCATAAATCGCAATGATTCGGACGCCGGCGCCATGGCCGGCAAATGCACCAGCAGCCTGAGGAACGAGATGCCGCGCACGCTCCCCTTCGCCGATATGGATAAAATACTCTCCCTGTCCAAGCGGCGGGGTTTTGTTTTTCAGTCCAGCGAGGTCTACGGCGGGTTGGGTTCGACCTGGGACTACGGCCCCCTGGGCGTCGAGCTCAAACGCAACGTCAAGGAGGCCTGGTGGCGCTCCGTGGTGGTGGAACGGGACGACGTGGTCGGCCTGGACGCGGCAATCCTGATGCACCCCCGAGTCTGGGAAGCCAGCGGCCATGTGGAAAACTTCTCCGACCCCCTGGTGGAGTGCCGACAGTGCAACCGCCGGTTTCGCGAGGACCAGCTCGACACCGACCGTTGCCCGGAATGCGGTGGCGATTTCACCGAACCCCGCCGTTTCAACCTGATGTTCCGCACCTTCATGGGCCCGGTGGAGGACTCCAGCAACGAGGTTTTCCTGCGGCCCGAAACCGCCCAGGGCATCTTCGTCAACTTCCAGAACGTGCAGACGGCCACTCGCAAGAAGCTACCCTTTGGTATAGGACAAATCGGCAAGGCGTTCCGGAACGAAATCACCCCCGGCAACTTCACCTTTCGCACTCGGGAGTTCGAGCAGATGGAGATCGAATTCTTCGTCAAACCCGGGACCGACGAAGCATGGTTGCAGCAGTGGGTCCAGGATCGCTTCGGCTGGTACGTGCACTACGGCATCCGCGCCGAGAATCTGCGCTTGCGCGAGCACGGCGGCGACGAACTGGCCCACTATGCCAAAGCGACCTACGACATCGAATACCGCTTCCCCTGGGGTTGGGGAGAGCTGGAGGGCATCGCCGACCGGGCTGACTTCGACCTGGGCCGCCACACCGAATTCTCCGGCCAGGACCTGTCCTACTTCGACGACGAAACCCGAGAACGTTACCTTCCCTACGTCATCGAACCCTCCGGCGGCGTCGACCGGGCAACCCTGGCCTTCTGGCTGGACAGCTACGACGAAGAGCCCGACGGCAACGACACGCGCACCGTCCTGCACTTCCACCGGGCGTTGGCTCCGGTTACCGTAGCCGTGCTGCCCCTCAGCCGCAACGAGCGCCTGGCCCCCACCGCCCGCATGGTGTACGACCTGGTGCGCCGCCGCTTCGCCTGCCAGTTCGACGACGCCCAGAGCATCGGCCGCCGCTACCGCCGCCAGGACGAAATCGGCACTCCCTACTGCGTAACCGTCGACTTCGACACCCTGGACGACCACGCCGTCACTATCCGCGACCGGGATACCATGGTGCAGCACCGGGCGCCCATCAGTCGATTGCTGGACGTGTTGCAGGATCGTTACGACCACGGCTGGTAGCCGCCAGGGTCAGGTCGGGCTCATGCCCCCCAGTATCGTCGCCCAGGCTTTGCGACAGGGCCTCTACACCCGAACCGTCGGGCGGCGGGTGCGATTCTACCAGTCCACCGGCTCCACGATGGACGATGTGGCGGAGTTGGCCAGCCAGGGGGCCGAAGAGGGTTTGGTGGTCGTTGCCGAGACGCAGGTTGTCAGCCGGGGTCGCATGGGCCGGCGCTGGGTATCGGCTCCGGGGAACCTCTACTTCTCGGTGTTGTTCCGGCCCAGGTTGGACCATCTGCCCCTGCTCAGCCCGCTGGCCGGCGTCGCGGTCGCCCGTTCCATCCGCCAGGTCGCCCAGCTTTACCCAACAATTAAATGGCCCAACGACATAATGATTGAAGGTTACAAGGTCGCCGGCATCCTGGCCGAAAGCGCCCTGCGCGGTTCTCAAGTTGACCACGCCATCGTCGGCGTCGGGATCAATGTAACGATGGACGTGTCAGCCGACGCCGAAATCGCCGCCACCGCCGGTAGCCTCGACCGGTTCGCTAGCCTTGACATCGACCGGGCCGAACTGCTGCGCCGCATCCTCCAGCACATGGATGCGCTGTATCTTGATCTCAATCGCGGCAGGTCGCCCGTTCCCGAATGGCGGCGGTGGCTGGATACACTGGGCCAGCACGTCACCGTAACCCACCAGGATCAAAGTAGCGATGGCATCGCCGAAGATGTCGATGAACTCGGCAACCTGCTGCTCCGCAACGACGCGGGCAAACTGTTGACCTTGACTGCGGGAGACATTACCCTGCGGTCGACCCCAAATCCGTCGCCAGATGCCGCATTAGCAGGAGAAACCATCGCCGATGCTTGAATCCCTCAATCTGGATGGCAAGGTCGTGGTGATTACCGGCGGCGGAACCGGCCTGGGCCTGGAAATGGTGCGGGCGTTGGCCCGTTCCGGCGCTAATCTCGCCATCGCCGGCCGCCGCCCGGGCCCAATCGAGGCCGCCCGCGATGAAGTGCTCGCCACCGGCCCGGATGCTATCGCTGTACCCACCGACGTGACCAGTTCTGCCGACGCCAACTCCCTCATCGACGCCACGCTGGAACACTTTGGCCGCGTCGATGTCCTCATCAACAACGCCGCCATGGTGGCCGAGAACGTGCTTAAACCCATCTGGGAAATAACCGACGACGAGTGGGAAACCGCCATGACGGTGAACCTGTCGGGCGCTTTCTACTGCGCCCGCGCCGCCGCCAAACCGATGGCCGACGCCGGCAAGGGCAAAATCATCAACGTGGCATCGGGTTTCGGCCTGCGCGGCGGCCGCGATATCTACATGTACTGCAGTTCCAAGGGCGGTATCATCAACTTCACCCGCGTGCTGTCCTTCAGCCTGGCCCGCTACGGCATCACGGCCAATAGCATCGTGCCCGGGTTCATTCCCACCATCGACCCCAGCGCCGAGATCAACCGCACGCTGCCGCAAACCGGCGATTTTCTGCCCTCCGGCAAACTGGGCCGACCCGAAGAGTTGGGGCCCATCGCCGTCTTCCTCGCCTCCGACGCGTCCGACTACATGAGCGGCGAGATGTTCATCCTGGACGGTGGCGGCCTCGCTGCCGGCATCGCCCCCACCGGCCACGCCCCGCTGGCTCCCCTGGAAGCGTAGCAACCCCGGCGCATCAGGAGACCAATGCCGTTACCCGCAGAATACGACCTCTCCGGCCACACCGCCATCGTGGCCAGCGCTGGCGGAGCTGAAACGGCTCACCTGGCTGCCGCCCTCGCCGAGGCCGGCGCCAGCGTATTCGCCGTGGCGCGCCATCAGCGCGGCCTGGACGCCATCCGGGATGCCGTCGCCTCGGTTACCGGCCAACCGGTGCACGGCGTTAGCGGCCCCTGGGACTCTCCGGACGGAGCAGCCGGCGTGGTGCAGGCCTTCGCAGCGTCTCACCAACGCGCGGACATCCTGGTCAACGATACCCGCAGCTTCTTCGCCAAACCAGCCCAGGAAATCACCGTCCAAGAGTGGGATGAACTGCACGCCCGCAACGTACGCGCTACATTCCTGCTGAGCCAGGCGGTGGGGCGTCTCATGCTGGACCAGCAATACGGGCGCATCGTCAACGTAATTTCCAACCTGGCAGAGCGGGGCATCCACAACTGTTCGGCGTTCAGCGCCACCCAATCCGCCGTGCTGTCCCTCACCCGCTCACTGGCGGTGGAATGGGGTCGCAGCGAGATTCGGGTCAACGCCATCGGCTCCGGTTGGTCCACCGCCGAGGACATTCCGCTGGAAACCCAGCGGGAGGAGTTGCTGGTTCGGTATACGCCGCTGCGCCGCAAGGGCCACCCCAGGGATCTGGCGGTCCTGCTGGTATTCCTGTGTTCGCCCTTCTGCGACTATCCGACTGGACAACCCATCTACATCGACGGCGGGTTAAACGCCCATCCGTAGCTACCCACGCCGTCATTCCCGCGAAGGCGGAAATCCAGTCGCGGCACAAAAAGTAACAGTTCAGAGTTGGTGAGGTGAATTGGTCGAAAGAGGGTTGCGGGGCACTGGCGCTACCGGCGGTGATTATGCCATATAACGGATATGGATCGGGAAATCGACCTCGCCACTGCCGACCGGGATGTCCTCATCGCCATCATCGTCCGGCAGCAGGTCATCATCGAGCGGTTGGAGAAACGGATTGCCCAATTGGAAGGGTCGGCCAAAGCCAGGGGCTCGGGTCGGATGCCCGGTCTGAAGCCCAAAGCCGACCGGAAACCGGCCCAGCCCAAAGGGCCTCGCCAGCGCCGTCCCCACGGTTTTGCCCGGTCCCGCATGACGCCCACCCAGCGGGTGGAGCACGTGGTGGCGGAGTGTCCCGACTGCGGAGTCCAATTGTCCGGTGGCTGGACCCAGCGCACTCGGGAAATAATTGACCTGCCCCAGGTTCCGGTGCAGATTACTGAGCACGCTTACATCGCCCGCACCTGCCCGCGCTGTCAACACTGCTGTGTGCCACCGGCGCAACTGGACGGTGTGGTGATGGGGCGGCAGCGTCTGGGGATCAACGTAATGAGCCTGATTGCCGCGCTTAGGGAGGAGGCCCGGCTGCCCTTCCGCACCATCCAATGGTACCTGGGCGCCGTTGGTACCTGGGCGCCGTGCATGGGTTGCACCTCAGCCTGGGAGCCATCGTGGACGCCACGCAAAGGGTGGCTCGCCAGGCCCAGGCGGTGATGGCCGATATAGTGGAACGCATCCGAGGCAGTCCGGTGGTCCACGCTGATGAGACCGGTTGGCGGGAGGACGGGCACAACGGCTACGTGTGGACCTTCAGCACTCCCACCCAGCGGTACTTCCTGCGACGGGAACGGGGCAAGGCGGTGGTGGATGAAGTTCTGGGCGAGGAGTTTGCTGGCGTGCTGGTCAGCGACTTCTACGCCGCCTACCACCACTACGACGGTCCCAAACAACGCTGCTGGGCCCATCTGCTGCGGGACATCCACGACGTGCGCACCCTCTACCCTGATGACGCGCCACTGGCCAGGTGGGCCGATGCCGTCCACCAACTTTACCGCCAGGCCAAAGCCTGCACCCATCCCCAGCAAAAGCGCCGCCGCGCCGCCCAACTGGCCATGGAACGGCAGTTGCTCACCATCTGCCAGCCTTTCTCGGACGATTCGTCAGCGGTTCAGGCCAAGCTATGCCGACGCATCGAGCGCCACATCAAGGAACTGTTCGTCTTCGTGGCCGAACCGGACGTGCCACCGGACAACAACGCCGCCGAGCGGAGCTTGCGCCACCTGGTCGTCAGCCGCAAGGTCAGCGGCGGCACTCGGTCGGAACGGGGCAGCAACAGCAAGATGACCCTGGCCTCCTTATTCGGCACCTGGCGCGCCCAAGGCTTGAACCCCCTCGACGCCTGCCGACAATTGCTCACTTCCCCTCAAGTCTGAACTGTTACCACAAAAGGACATCCGACATGAGCGGCGAACCCAAAATGTTCCGCATCAACCCGGTAAACCGGCAATCTCAAGCGATCACTGAGGTAGAGTTTTCCAATTTGGGAATTCAGGAACGGCGCGATCTCCAGGAATGGATTGCAGCGAACCCCGATATTCTGGGAGAAGACCTGCTGATAATCGGCAAGGAATTCAGTGGGTTCGATCGCACCAGCGAACGTCTCGATCTGCTGGCCGTCGATTGGGACGGCAAGCTCGTTATCATAGAACTGAAACGTGACGATACAGGCGCAGACGCCCATTGGCAGGCGATCAAATACGCTAGCTACTTGCGTCATGCCACCGCTGACGACCTGATCCGGATGCTGACTGATTACCGCCAGGTTACGCAGGCTGAAGCTGTCGACCTTCTTTTGCATCACTTACAAGCCGATGATTTTTCTGCTCTAAACCATGACCAGCGCATCATAATCGCCAGTCATCGCTTTGCCCCGGAAGTTACTTCGGCCGTCTTATGGCTCAATGAGAAAGCTCCCGATGAAAACCTGATAACCTGCGTGCAACTGATACCGTACCATGACCCGCAACAAGACGCCCTGTACGTGCAGGCATCAACGATTATCCCCTTACCAGGCATCGAAAACTACGTTGTTAAGGTCGGCGAAAATTATCCGGTTGCCAGTGCCTTGGGTAGCGGGAGTTTGGGTGAAAAGCTGAGCCGCACGTTCGAACAGAGCAGAAATCACGAAACTACTCCTTTCTTCGCGCGGGTTGGAGATTTGGTCATAGACGGACTTTCAGGCGACATCAAACCTAACAGAAAGAGCAAGTGGAGTGGGCGCGGCCACGAAGGTTCGCGTTACTACCACTTCTGGTATTCTTCCCCGCCGTGGAGCAATTGGGGCACTTCGTATCGAGTCAATTTGCACGAGCAAGGAGAATCAGGAGAATGGCGCGCCGTCGTGGAGTTCCAGTGTGATCAGGACGGTTTGTATCAATGGCTGGATGACAACGCAGTGTACGGTCGCCTCGCCGATGGTAGTGAGCAGTTAACCGGCCAGAATGGCTGGGAAGTATTGGTAGGGTCCGACACCCTCAACGATGAGTATGGCGAAAAGATAGCCGCAACGGTGCGGAGATTCATTGAGGAAATCACACCAGTAGTCAACGCCTTTGAGGATGCGGGGAATGAAGAAGCGGTTTAAACCATCCGATGCTGTCTCCAAAGCCCACCCGGGGCTATCACACATGAAATTACACACCCGTCACTCCGACGAAAGCCGGAGTCCAGACCTTAGGATGTGCTAAATTTTCGTAGCCAAACTATTGACTTCGGTCACTAGATTCCCGCGAAGGCGGGAATGACCGGGTTTAAGCTGTCCAAACGCGATAGCCCTGAAAGCCCACCGTTCTTTGTGAGCTGCCTCTCACTCGCCAATGGTACAATAACGGTCGATGATTGCACCGATTGCCTCAATTACTCCCGCTCCGGTGCGCCGCCTGCCGGGAATGCGCGATTTTACCGCCGCCGCCTGCCGGGATATGCGGACGGTTCAGAGCCGCCTGTCCGCCCTGGCACGTCGTTATGGCTACACCCAGCTGGACGTTCCGGTCCTGGAGTCTACTGAGCTGTTCATGCGGAAATCGGGCGGCTCCCTGGCTTCGCAGATGTACTCCTTTATCGACCCCGGCTCCAATTCGGTGAGCCTGAGGCCCGAGTTCACCTCTGCGATCATGCGACACTACCTGGAGTTGCCCCAGGATTCCCCGGTCCTGCCGGTCGTGCGCTGGCAATATTCGGGGCCGGTATTTCGGTACGACACCAACGACGCCGACAGCAGCGGGCAGTTCACCCAGTCGGGCGCGGAACTCATCGGCTCAGAGAGCATCCTGGCCGACGCAGAATTGCTGTCCCTGGCTGGCGGCGTGCCGGTTGCGCTGGGCATCGACGACTACGTGCTCCGTTTGGCCGACCTTGACGTCCTGGACAGCGTGCTTGATACCGCGGGTCTCTCCGACCGGGCCCGTTCCTTCATCGTGGCCAACATGAACCGCATCGGGGCAGACGAATCGGACTTCGCCGCCACGTTGTCCCGCGCCGCCGAGTTGCACATCGTTTCGGACGGTATGCTGCAGGAAGACCAAAACCACCTGGCAAACGCGGTCGCCGGCCTGCCCGACCAGGAAGCCCGCGAGGTGCTGGCCGGCTTCATGCGCTGGAACGGCTCGGAAGTGCTGCCCGCTGGACAACGCACCACCGACGAGATCGTGAGTCGTCTGCTCCGTAAACTTAAGGGCGGCGATGACCCCAATTCGGTGGAACGAGGCCTGAAACTGGCGGCGCAGCTGGCCGCCGTCAAGGGCCAACCGGCTGATGCAATCGCCAGGGCACAGGCCATTGTCGCCGCCGCCGGCGGGGACCCAACCGCGATCAACCGCCTCGCCGACCTGATTGACCTGGTGGTTGACGACCCGTCCCTGCGGGGACACCTGACCATTGATTTCTCCCTGGCCCGTGGCATCGCCTACTACAACGGCATCATATTCGACATCGTATCCCCGCACGATGACGTCAATCTGGGCGGCGGTGGCCGCTACGATGCCCTGGCTCGGGCGCTGGGAAGTTCACATAATATTCCAGCTTTGGGATTCGCCTTTACCCTGGAAAACCTCCTGACCGTGATGTCCGGCAGCGCGGCCTCCGAGACGGGCGAAGCAACCGTATGCGTCGCTCCCAGCGGTCCTGAAGCCTACCGGGCGGCGATGCAGACTGCACAAAATCTACGCGCCGCGGGCGGTGTAGCGGTATTGTCGGTGAGCTCGTCAGCATCGCCCGCTGGCGAATCCGGCCGCGTCGTGGCGGTGGGCGCGGATGGCATAATCGAGTAACGCCAATCATCTGACTTAATGGCGGTAGTGTGAGGCTCGTAATACCAAGCGACGGTGAACTGGGAGACTCCACCATGGCGTTCCTTTCGGCATGCGGTGTCAAGGTCAGCCGGCCGAACGCCCGCCGTTACACCGGGTCGATCCCTTCCCTGGCCGGCGTCGACGTTCTGTTCCAGCGGACTGCCGATATCACCGGCAAGGTGGAAGAAGGGAGCGCCGAGATGGGCATCACGGGCCTGGACCGGTTGATGGAATACCGCCACGACGAAGACGCGGTGGTTGCCGTGCTGGACGACTTGGAGTACGGTCGTTGCGAATACGTGCTGGCCGTGCCCGATTCCTGGCTCGACGTATCCTCCGTCGACGACCTGGCCGACCTTGCCCTGGAATTCCACGAGCAGGGCCGACAGCTTCGGATTGCCACCAAATACCCGCGCCTGCTGCGACGCTATCTCTTCGAGCGCGGCATCAATTACTTCACCCTGGTTCCGGCCAGTGGCGCCCTGGAAGCCGCCGCTGCCGCCGGTTACGCCGACCTGATTGCCGACCTCACGGCCACCGGAACCACCCTGCGGGAAAACCGCCTGAAGACCCTGGACGGGGGAACCATCCTTACCTCCCAGGCCTGCCTCATCGCCAACCCGTCGGCCCTGGCCGATAACGCTGACGACCTGCGCCTGGCCCGGGCCCTCACCGAAACCCTGGAAGCCCACCTCCGCGCCGAACCTTATTATCGAATTACCGCCAACGTGCAGGGAAAATCCCCCGAGGACGTCAGCGCCATGATTCTGGCGCGGCCCGACATCGCCGGTATCCAGGGGCCCACCGTCGCCCGGGTTTTCAGCGTCACCGAAGAGGACTGGTACGCCGTTTCGCTGCTGATTCGCAAGGATCGTCTCCTCGACGCCGTAGCACATTTGCGCGAGTGCGGCGGTGTGGACATCGCAGCCGCCCAGCTTTCTTACCTGTTCAAAGGGGAATCTCGGGCGTTCAGCGATTTCCTGGAATCCACTGCCATCCAACGCCGGGAGTCGGTGCAAGATGCCTAACCTGCCGATGCACATTTACCTCTGTCAACAGATCGCGGAGGAACTGGACTGGGGTTACGTCCACGACCACCCCGGCGCGGCGTACTTGGGTTCGACCACCCCGGATATTCGTGCCATGACCAAATGGGACCGGGCCCGCACCCATTTCTCGGACCTCACGGTGAACGAAGTCGGGACCGGCGTCAGGCGCATGTTCGAGCTCCACCCCGAACTGGCCGGTTCCGATAACGCCCTCACCCCCAACACTCGTGCATTTCTGCTCGGGTACGTCAGCCACCTGGTGGCCGACGAGGTGTGGATTACCACCATGTTCCGCCCCCACTTCGGGCCTGACCAACGGGTTACCGACAGCGAGATCGAAGCCCACATCTGGGATCGAGCGTTGCAGTTGGATATGGACAACAGCGTGCTCAGCGGCAACGGCAGTCTCGATGACCACAACGCCGCCATCGCCGCCGTAGACGAGATGCCGGCCCTGGAATTTCTGCAGGACGAACTGATCGACGAATGGAAGGGCTGGGTCGCCCGCCTGCTGGGTTGGGACTTTACCTGGGAGCGCCTGAAACGCGCCCTTAACCGCATGTACCGCGACAACGACGAGGTTCAGCTGGTGGTCGACGGTTTCCTGGCAGATATGCCCAACAGCCTGGAACGCGTGTACCAACGCATTCCCCGGGAACTCATCGACGCCTATCGCCAGCGCGTCGTAGAGGAGACCAAAGTGCAGGCCAGGGAGTATCTCAGTGCAACTTAACCGCGTCCGCGGGTTGGCGGCTGCCGAGGCGGTCCTCACGCGCATCGACCCGCTGGACCTGTCATCCCTGCCTGAACCCGTGCTGCAACGCACGCGGGACGCCTTCGGCGAGGACGCCACGCCGGAGTCCGCTGTCCTTCAGATCCTCCGGGACGTGCGGGCGGAGGGCGACGCCGCCGTCCGACGTTACGCCAAGCTGTTGGACGACGCTGACCTCGACGACCTGCGCGTTTCCGAGGACGAGCTACAAACGGCTTGGGAGGCGACCCCGGAGGATCTGAAAGACGCCCTGCACATGGCCGCCCGCCGCATCACCGATTTCCACCGGGCTACCCTGCCCCGAGACTGGGTGGACCTGGGCGGTGGCCTGGGCGAGTTGGTGCGGCCACTGGAAAAGGTGGGTCTATACGCCCCCGGCGGCACCGCTGCGTATCCATCCACGGTATTGATGACTGCCATCCCGGCTCGCGTCGCCGGCGTGCGGGAAGTGGCCCTGGTTACCCCGCGCCTCGGTAACGCACCCCTCAATCCCACGGTACTGGCTGCGGCCCGTATCGCTGGCGTTGACGCCGTATACCAGGTGGGCGGAGTGCCGGCCATTGCTGCCCTGGCCTACGGCACCGACAGCATCCCCAGGGTGGACAAAATCTGTGGCCCCGGCAACGTGTTCGTCGCCTACGCCAAACGTATGGTGCAGGGCCAGGTGGACATCGACGGTGTTTTCGGCCCCACCGAGACCATCGTTCTCGCCGACGACACCGCCAATCCGGTGTTCTGCGCCGCCGACCTCATCGCGCAGGCCGAGCACGACCCCATGGCCACCGCCATACTGGTCACCGATTCTGAGGCTCTAATCGCCGCCGTGGAGGCAGAACTGGACGCCCAGATCGCCGCCAACCCCCGGGCCGATACCATCCGGCAATCGCTGGAACGACAGGGCCAAATTGTGCTCGTGGACGGTTTACCGGAGGCTATCGAGGTCGCCAACCGTCTGGCCCCAGAGCACCTTTGCGTCATGACCACCGACCCCTGGGCCTGGGCCGGTAAAATTCGCAACGCCGGTGGATTATTCCTGGGCGAGTTCTCCCCCGAGGTCATGGGTGACTACATCGCGGGGCCTTCCCACGTCATGCCCACTGGCGGCACCGCGCGTTTTAGCTCGGCGCTGAGCGTCCACCACTTCGTGCGTACCATGCCAGTGGTTGGCCTGAGTCCCGAGCACTTCAGGAATCTCGGCGCCGCCGCCGTGCGAATCGCCGAGGCAGAAGGCCTGCCCGGTCACGCCGGCGCGGTTCAGGCGCGGCTCGATCACCTTGAAACCCTCCGGTCATCCAATTAACTACCGCCGCATCCACAACATCAGGATTGCCCACTGATGCCTAATATAGAAGACCTGCTGCTGCCCCACATCTCCCGTCTCAAGACCTACCAGGGCGTTTCACCCAACGAAACCCTGGCCGAAGAGGCCGGCATCCCCCTGGAACAGGTGATCCGGCTCAACGGCAACGAAAACCCCTACGGCCCGTCGCCGCAGGTGGCCAAAGCCCTGGGCAGTTTCCGCGACTACAACCATTATCCCGACCCGGCTCAGCGCAATCTGCGGGCGGCCCTGTCGGATTACCTGGGCGTGCCCGACGAAAACATCGTGGCCGGCAACGGAAGCGACGAGATCATCGACCTGCTAATGCGAATGTTCCTGGCTACGGATGATGAAATCATCATCCCGGTGCCTACCTTCGGCATGTATTCGTTCTCCGCCGACGTCGCCGGAGCACGGGCAGTGTCGGTGCCGCGGGACGACAACTTCGACATCGACATCGAGGCCATCAAGGGAGCCATCAACCCCCGCACCAAGGCTATCTTCTTCCCCAGTCCCAACAACCCCACCGGCAACCTGGTTACCGAAGCGCAGTCCCGCGCCCTCTTGGATACCGGATTGCTGGTGGTCGCCGACGAAGCCTACTACGATTTCTGCGGCCAATCCCTGATGAACCTGCTGCCTGAATACCGCAACCTGGTGGTGCTGCGTACGTTCAGCAAGTGGGCCGGCCTGGCCGGCCTCCGCATCGGCGCCGGGGCCATGGACGCCGAACTGGCCGCCACCATGATGGGTATGAAGCCTCCGTACAACGTCAATCTGGCCGCCGAAATTGCCCTGCTGGCTTCTTTGGAAGATACCGGCAGCCTGCTGGAGCGGGTGGACGCAATCGTCACCGAGCGCTCCCGACTCTACGATTTGCTGTCCGACGTACCCGGAATAACCCCCTGGCCGTCCCAGGCCAACTTCGTCCTGTGCAAGATGCCCGACGGTCGCGGACTGGAAGTGTACGAAGGGATGTGCCGCCGCGGCGTGTTCCTGCGCTACTTCGACAATGACCTGCTCCGGGACTACATCCGGGTCAGCGTCGGTAAACCCGAAGAGACTGACGCCGTCATAGCCGGTTTTCGGGCGGTGCTGGGAGCAGAGGAATAATGGCCCTGGCCGAATCCACTTCACGCACCGCCACCCTGGAACGCCAGACCGGCGAGACCAGCATTTCCGTCCGCGTAAACCTGGACGGTCAGGGCGTCTATAACGTGGACACCGGCAACGGCTTTCTCGATCACATGGTCAGCCAGGTTTCCCGTCACGGCCTTTTCGACATCGACCTGCACGCCAGGGGAGATACCCACGTCGGCTGGCACCACCTGGTGGAAGACACCGCCATCATGCTCGGACGGGCGTTCGGGCAGGCGTTGGGCGAGCCGCGCGGCATCCGCCGCATGGGCCACGCCATCGTACCCCTGGACGAAACCCTCGTCATGGTTGCCGTGGACTGGAGTGGCCGACCCTACGCCTCCGTGGACACCACCCTCGACAACGTGATGGTCGAAACCCTCTCCGGTGACCTGATTGCCCACTTTCTCGAGTCATTCGCCATGGAAGCCCGCATCAACCTGCACGCCAAGGTGCTCGCTGGCGCCAGCCCGCACCACAAAGCCGAGGCGTTGTGCAAGGCGCTGGCCCGTGCCCTCCGCGATGCCGTTGAGCCGGACCCCCGTGCGGTCGGGCAAGTCCCCAGCACCAAGGGTACCCTGAACGAATGAACCGCAGGGGTTTTCCCCTGCGGCTCGGTTGACGGTGTGGCGACTGTCAGTCTCCCGCGCTAACTACCCTGTATTGGTCGGCCTCGCCGCGCCAGAAAGTCCGGGAATGCTTCTTCTGCCAGCGTGCCCCGCAACTCGTCGGTGGTGAAGGCTTTTTCGTTCATCCACTGCTGTTCCAGGCTTCCACCCATGTGGCGGAGCAATAGCCGCTTGATCCCGATCACGGAAGGCGTGTCGTTGGTGGCGATCTGCGTCGCAATGTCCATAGTCTTTTCCCGCAACCGATACACGGGCACCAGGTAGTTCAGCAACCCGATGCGATAGGCTTCCTCCGCCTCCACGACGCGGGCGGTGAAGAGCAGCTCCTTGGCCTGGGGCCAGCCCACCTGGTTGGTCAGGGTCCAAGTGGAGTTGATGCGCCCGTAGGCGGCGGCCAGGAACCGGAAGCGCGCCGCGTCGCTACCGATGCGGATGTCCAGTGACGATGAGAGCACCGCGCCACCGCCGTAGGCCAAACCGTTGATCATGCCGATCACCGGTTTGTCCGAAGCACTCACGTCGTAGCCACCCCGCTGGCGACGGGTTGCACGTTCGTCCATGTCCTCCATCGTGAGCGTCCCGGCGTTCATGGCGGCCTGGTCTTCCCGTTGTTCGTGAATGTCGCCGCCGGCCGAAAATGCCGGTACCCGCGGCGCAGTATCCGCGCCCGTGACGACGATGCACCCGATGTCAGGATCGGCGTTGGCCTGGCGAACCGCGTCGTGCAGTTCCTCGGTCAACTGGCGATTCATCGCGTTGAGCACTTCCGGCCGGTTCATGGTGATGAATGCAACATGACCCACCTGCTCCCGACGCCGTTCTCCGCTGCCCTCGAACTTGGACACGCGCTCTTTTTCCGACAGAATATATTGGTAATCCATCAATCCTCCTGGCCGATACTCCTCGCCAACCGGTTGAAACGCTCGGTTAGCGCCACCGGTTCCGCGGCAATTGTATTGGCACACGCCGGCGGTAGTCAAACCGTACCCACCCATCAAGCATATCCAGTTTAACCCGTCATGGTGAGGAGCGCAGCGACGTGGCAACCTCGTTACCTCAGCCGACCAACGTCGCCCACCACGCTGCACCAACCGCCGCAGAAACCAACCGCCGCAGGAACAAACGAAAAGCCCGCCGGGACTCACCCCGTCATTTGACATAAGCCAAATGCTGGATGATGATGTTTCCAGGTGGGGTAGTATGTTTACCAATTGCCCACAGCATTCGGCGCTAGTGGCATCGTTTCGCAAATATCTGGTGGTCTTACTGTGCCTGGGTTTGATTTGCTTGGGCACGTTTGGTTTGGCAACCGCTCTGCCACGGGTGAACGCCCAGGATTCTGCCGTCCTGACGATACGGGTTGAGGACACCATCAACCAGGTTAAGGCGCGGTTCATCGACCGGGCCATCCGGCGCGCCGTCGACGACAACGCCCAACTGCTGGTCATCGGAATGGACACCCCGGGGGGCCTCTACGGCAGCACCCGAGACATCGTGGAGAGCCTCCTGGAATCCGACGTCCCGGTCGTCGTCTACGTCTCGCCCCGGGGAGCCCAGGCCGGCTCGGCGGGGACTTTCATCACCGCAGCGGCCCACATCGCGGTGATGGCTCCCGGTTCCAACATCGGCGCCGCGACTCCCGTGGCCGGCGGCGGCGAGGACCTGGAAGATACTCTGGCCACCAAGGTAACCAACGACGCGGCCGCGCTCATCCGCGCCATCGCCGACGAGCGTGGCCGCAACGCCGACGCCCTGGAGGCCACGGTTCGCACGGCGGCTTCCTACAGCGCCAACGAAGCCCTCGACCAGAACGTCATCGACCTGATTGCCGACGACCTGCCCGAATTGTTGGAGGCAATAGACGGCCAAGTCGTGCCCACGGCCTCCGGTGACCAAACCCTCGACCTGGCTGACGCCGAGGTTCAGGAAGTCAAAATGCAATGGCGCGAGCGGTTCGTGGACATCCTGGCCAATCCCAACATCGCCTTCCTGCTGCTCACCCTGGGCGGATTGGGACTGATATTTGAGCTCATGACGCCGGGTACCATTGGGCCAGGTGTCGCTGGCGGAATCCTTTTGTTGCTGGCTTTTCTAGCCCTGGGTAACCTGCCGTTCAACTGGGCCGGAGTGGTGTTCATCGGTCTGGCCGCAGTGCTGGCGGTATTGGAAATCTTCGTGTCCGGATTTGGCGCGCTGGGAGTCGGCGCCGTGGTCAGCCTGGTAGTCGGTGGATTCTTGCTATTCGGCGGATTCGGAAGCGGAGGGGGCATTCCGGCCAATTTCCCGGACGTTTCCGTGAGCTTATGGGTATTGGGGGGCGTCGGCGCCGCGTTGGCCCTGATCGCTGGGTACCTGGCGTTTGAGGCATTGCTGTCCCGTCGAAGACGCGGCCAGGCCCTGGCCGTTGGCGCCATCCCTGACAGCGACGGGCGGAGCGCCGCCTCGCACCTGGTGGGGCAAACTGGAGTCGTTACCTCGAATCTCACGCCTCGGGGCATCGTCGCATTGAGCGACGAAACCTGGTCCGCCACCAGCGCTGACGGCACCCACGTGCCAGTGGGTCGTCAGGTCAGGGTCGTCGGTTCAACCGGGCTTACGGTGACCGTTGAAGAGCTGGTGCAAGGAGCGCCGGCGCCCGAAGGTCAGGAATAGGGCTATAATGGAGCAGAGCAATTCATCTGGGCACTGGAACCAGGAGGGTCAATTATGGCCAGCGGAGTAGTTATAGTTCAACAATACCAGCGATTGGTCGTACAGAGGTTTGGGACCTACGTCGGTGCGCGGCGGCCAGGGTTTCACTTCTTGATCCCGTTCATCTACCACGGAACCAAAGTCGATCTGCGCGAGCGGGTCACGCGAGTTCCGACCCAGAAGTACATCACCTCCGACAACGTGGTGGTGGACATGGACTTCGTCATCTACTACCGCGTGATGGAAGACCAGGCTGACCGCGCCGTGCTTGAGGTTCAGAACTTCGAGCAGGCGGTCATCAACCTCGCCTTCGCCACGTTGCGCGCCGTCATCGGCGCCATCGAATTGTCCGTTGCCCTATCTGAGCGGGAACGCATCCGTGATGAGGTTCAAATCCGCATGGATGAAGTCACCTCCCGGTGGGGGGTCAAGGTCTCCCAGGTCGAAATCAACGAAGTCGACCCGCCCCAGGGCGTGAAGGCCGCCATGGAACGCCAAAAGTCGGCTGATGCCATCAAGACCGCCGAGATCACCGAGTCGGAAGGCACGCGTCAGGCCCAGATCAACCGCGCCGAGGGCGAGAAGCAGGCGGCCATTTTGCAAGCCGAAGGCCTGCGCCAGGCCGACATTCTGCAGGCCGAGGGTGAACAGCAGGCGACGGTACTGCGCGCCGACGGCTTCAGCACCGCGCTGGAACGCATCTACAACGTCGCCAGCACCGTCGACGCCCGCACCATGAGCCTGCAGTATTTCGACACGCTGAAATCCCTGGGCGCCAGCCCGTCCACCAAGTTCATCTTCCCCATGGAGTTCACCTCCATGCTGTCACCATTCCTGGGGATGGGGAACAACGAACGGGCTGGCGGCGGCAACGGTGACGGTTCGGACGGCAACCGATAGCGCAAGCAACCAGGTCGGCGTGCTCCGGTTCAATTTCGGTTGAAAAGGGCGCGGACCCGGTCCTGATCGGACAGCAGTTTGAGGGCGGCGGCGAATGGCTCCGCCGCCCTCGTGTCTATTTCTGCCAACATCGACACCATTTCAACGTCGGACTGAAGCGACCCGTTGATGCGGCGGTATATCTCCTCCTGCACCGACTCCAGGAACTCCTGTCGCCGGCGCGCGGTTCGCCGTTGTTCCAGCCCACCCGTGTCGGTGAGGAACGCGCGGTGCTCGCCGACGCTCTCCCATAGTTCGGTCACTCCCACGTTGGCGTGCGCCTGGGTTAGCAGCACTGGCGGGTTCCAGCCCTCGGCCAGGTCGGCCAGTTGCAGCATGTTGGTTACTGCTGAGGCCATCTGGTTGGCGCCGTCCCGGTCGGCCTTGTTGATGACGTACAGGTCGGCGATCTCCATGACTCCGGCTTTCAGAGTTTGAATCGAATCGCCTGATTCGGGCATCATCGTGACGATCACCGAATCGGCCACACCCATTATGCCCAGCTCGGTCTGGCCCACGCCCACCGTTTCCACGAGCACCACGTCCTTTTTGGCGGCGTCCAATAGCCGCACCATGCTCTTCACGATGCGCGGCAGTCCCCCGGACTGCCCCCGCGTGGCGACGCTGCGGATGAACACCCCGTCATCCAGGTAGTGTCGTTGCATCCGGATGCGGTCGCCCAGCAACGCCCCGCCGGTGAAAGGACTGGTGGGGTCTACCGCCAGGATGCCAACCGAATACCCGAGCTGCCGCAGGTGCTCGGTGAGTCGGTCCACCAGCGTGCTCTTGCCCACGCCCGGCGGCCCGGTTATCCCCAGCGTATAGGCCCGCCCCGTGTGTGGGTCCAGTTCCTCCATCGCCGGCGCTGCCGCCGGGTCGCTCCTCTCCAGCATGGTGAGCATCCGGGACAGCGCCCGCAGTTCGCCCGCCAGCACACGATCAGCCAGTTCGTTCATGGGACTATCATTGTCGGAAATCGTAACAAATGCGCCGAAACACGTCGGTCAATCTAACACCGTCAGTATTGGCGGTCAAGGCAAAGTCCGTCTCACGCGTACCCACTTTAATCTGTCATTGCGAGGAGCACAGCGACGTGGCAACCTCGATGAGGTTGAACACACGTCGGCGAACCGCCGTTGCTACGACGACGAGATTGCCACGCTACGCTCGCAATGACAAAGTGGGTACGCATGAGGAGGCCCGTAGGTTTCACTTAACAACCTACCCGCCAACGGTTATCATCGTCACAAGATTCTAACCGATTGCTAGCAGATAATGAGGTGAATGATATGACCACGGCATCAGACACACTGCAGGGCCGGGTGGCAATTGTGACCGGAGCGGCCAGCCCCATCGGAATGGGCCGTTCCATCACCACCGGACTGGTGCGGGCCGGCGCGCGCGTCGCCATGCTCGACATCAACGAGGAATGGCTTGACCAGACCGCCAACGACATGCGCGAACTGGGCGGCGACAACGCGGTTCTCCCCATACTGGCCGACGTGACCGACCCCGAATCGGTGCAGCGCGCGGTGGCCCGCACCGTCAGCGAAATGGGTGGCCTGCACATCCTGGTGAACAACGCCGGCATCAACCCACGCACCGCTGGATTTGGCGGCAGCGCGTCCGGCAGCCGCACGGACTATTGGGACATTGAGCCGGCTGCCTGGTTGCGCGTTATCTCCGTGAACCTCTCCGGTCCCTTCCTCATGTCTCACGCCGTGGCTCCCCACATGGTGGAACAGGGATTCGGTCGCATCATCGGCGTCACCACCAGCATGGACACCATGTGGCGCAAGGGCGGTGCTCCCTACGGCCCGTCCAAGGCCGGTCACGAAGCCCTGGTGGCCATCATGGCCCAGGACCTGGAGGGCACCGGCGTCACCGCCAACGTCCTGACCCCCGGTGGCGCGACTGCCACCAACATGGTACTGCCTCCCGAAGGGGCGACTGCTGATGCCCTGATTCAGCCCGAGGTCATGCAGGCCCCCGTGGTCTGGATTGCATCCGACGACGCCAGCGACTGGAGCGGACGCCGCATCATCGCCTACTTCTGGGACGAATCTTTGCCCCTGGCCGAGCGCCTGGAAAAGTGCGGCGCTCCCGCCGCCTGGCCTCAATTGGGCCTACAGGCCGTGCACCCCGGCTGGTTTGGGGCCAGCTGAGCTGCCACTAGTTGACGCCACTCAAGAAACGGCCCCTCGCTTCTGCCGAGGGGCCATTTCACGCCGACGTCATTTGATGCTGACGGCAAGGTCAGTGCCGGAAACCCGTCTCAAATCCCCGCGCCGACGGATTGATCAACAGGTCGGGACGATGGCCCCAACGCTTCAGGAACCGACCGAAGTTCTTGCGACTCAGTTCGTCGCGCTGGTTTTCGTCCAGCTCTTCCCACTGCCGGTGCTCGTGGCGCACCAGCGGAAGTTTGCTATCGCAAACCACCCGGTAGCCGGCGTTCTTGAACTGGAAGCAGTAGTCAATATCGAGGTTACGATAGAACCGGAATGATTCGTGCATCAGCCCAACTGACGGCAGGTCAGCCCGCCGGAACGCCATGCAGTACGCCTGCATTGCGTCGGCGTCGCCTTCCTCAACCTCTTCGTGGAAGTGCTGCATATCGTCGGTGGTGAGGCCGTACGGCCCGAACACGCCAACCGTCTGGTCCGACAAATGCTCCGCCACCGGCTGCAGGATGTCTCCCACTACCTCTGTTGAGGCATCCATCACCACGATGTAGCGGCCCCGGGCCTGCTTGATGGCGATGTTCTTTCCTGCCGCGTCGCCAACCACATGATCGCAGTGGATGACCTTCAACCGGTCGTGCTGGTGAGTGGCTTCCTCCAGGTACTCGGCGGTGCCGTCCGTGGAGCCGTTGTCCACCACGATAACCTCGGCGGAAGCGTCGCCGGTGTGATTCAGAATCGCTTCAACGCAGCGGCGCACGTCGTCAACATAATCGTAGGCGTTGACCACGAACGAGTAGTCGTACAGGTCCGGTTGGTCCAGCAGCGATGGCACTTCCCGGGAGGCCGATACCGACGTCCAGCGCGCTTCCTGCTGTTCCAGCGGGGTTTGCGGTCGTACCCGGGAGTCCTCACCCACATCTTCCACCACCAGGCCTCCCGACACCACGTCGGAACGCAGCGCGTCGGCGGCGGCAAAGGCAGCCTGACGGCGCAACGCCGCCCGCCGTTCTATGAGCTCGCGAGCGTCAGGACCGATTTCGTACTGCACCGGCACGTCGTGCAGGTTCAGGCCGAACACCCGGTCAAAGTCCAGGATCAGGTCCAGCTTGTCCGCATCCGGCAGACCCGAGCTCACCATGTCCCACGCGATGGCCAAGCCGCGCGGAAGGTCAAGGTCGTTATGCACAGCGTCCCAGAAACGGTTGCGCCACTCGTCCACTATGCTCTGGTCATCCAGACGGCTCCCGTTGCTCGGCGAATTCTGCCAGTTCCAAACCCGATTCCGCAGGTTGGTCAGCGCCTTCTCCGCAGCCCGCAAAGAGGTGAACGTAAAGTTCATCCGGTGGCGGTAGCGCACCGTCATGCACAGGTACCGGAATGATAGCGGGTCGAATCCCCGGGCGCTGAGGTCTTCAATGAGAAACACGTTGCCGGCCGACTTGGCCATCTTGGCGCCGTCAGCAAGCAGGTGTTGCCCGTGCACCCAATAGTTAACGTGCTGGGCTCCGAACGCGCCTTCGCTCTGGGCTATCTCATCCTCATGGTGGGGGAACACGTTGTCCACGCCGCCGGTGTGGATGTCGAAACGCTCGCCCAGGTACTTATGGGCCATCGCCGAACATTCGATGTGCCAGCCAGGGAACCCTTCGCCCCAGGGGCTGTCCCATTTCACGTCCCGACCCGGCTCGGCTGCCTTCCACAGCGTAAAGTCCCGCGGATCCCGTTTCAGCGGGTCAGCCTCGGCGCGGACGCCTTCCAGCAAATCGCCGCCGAAGTTGTTCGACAGCTTGCCGTATTGGGAATAACTGTTGACGTCGAAGTAGATGTTCCGGCCGGCTTCGTACGCCGCTCCTTTCTCCATCAACGTCCCAACCATCTCCAGCATTTCCGGAATGTGCTGGGACGCCCAGGGGAAGACGTGGGCCGGCAGAATGTTTATCTCCCGCTCGTCTCGCCAGAAACAATCGGCGTAAAACTCGCCTATCTCCTGGATGGTCTTGCCTTCTTCCAGCGCGGCGATGATCATCTTGTCGCCCCCCGCTTCCACCAGTTCCTGGCGCATGTGACCCACATCAGTGATGTTCTTGATGTGGTAGACCTCGTTGCCGTCCACGGTCAGGACCCGCCGGATCCAGTCCGCCATCAGGTACGTACGCAGGTTCCCGATGTGGGCATACCGATATACCGTGGGGCCGCAGGTGTACATTGCGACGCGCCCGGGCGTCATCGGTTTGATTTCTTCAGCCGTTTTGGTGAGGGTGTTATAAATTCGTAACACGACGCAACTCCCCCCTGGAGATTGGTTGGCGCCAGTTTAGCAGGATGCCGCACAGTTTGCACATCGACCGGGATTACGGCTGCGGCGCAACCGCTGCCCCTGACGCCTTGAGTCCCGCTATTTCCGCCGCCGAGTAACCTGCTTCGGCCAGAATCTCGTCCGTGTCCGCGCCGAACCACGGCGTCGGATTCCCCAGCCGCGGCGGCGTAGCAGACAATCGGGCCGTGGTGCCCGAGTGATCCACGCTGCCCCAAACCTGATGCTCGCGGGTCACGATGAAACCCGCGTTCCGCACCACCGGGTCGTCCCGATAGTCCTCCATCGTCAGGTTGGCCGTAACCGATGCGCCTCGGGAACCCAGCCGGCGGGCCCAGTGTTCTATGGCGCCGCCCTGTATCACCCGGCTCAACGCGGCGGCCTCTCCGGCATCGCCGTCTGCTGCGGCCACTGGCATCAGCTCCGGCAGTTGCATCGCCGATTGCCACGAACTTTCATCGGGGAAGTGCAGATAGAGCCAGCCGTCCGACGCCTTGTACAACCGCGACCGCGCCGAGTATCCCCTGGCGTCTACGCCCTCAATGTCGGAGCGCTGGTATCCGTCGTAGTCCAGGAAGTACGGCGATTGCAGCAACCCGGCGGTCAGCGCGAGTCCGCTGTCCACCGACTGACCCTGGCCGGTGCGGTTGCGCTCGTGGAGCGCCAGCGCCACCGCGTACGCGCCCATCAGGCCCGTGCCGTAGTCGTTGACGGCGTATGGGGACAGCATCGGCGCGCCGTCGCGACCGCCCCGCCGTACCTGCATACCGCTGGTTCCCTGGGCCAGCTGCTCCCAACCGGCCCGCTCCGACCACGGCCCGTCATACCCGAAGGCGTTCAGGGATGCGTAGACGATGTCCGGCCTGACCTTCTTGACCGCTTCGTAGCCCAGACCCAGGCGCTGCACCGCCGACTTGCGGTTGTTCTCCACGATGACGTCGGCAGATTCCACCAGCTTCCAGAAGACCGCCCGGCCTTCCTCTGATTTCAGGTTCAGCATGATGCTGCGCTTGCCCCGGTTGACGTCGATGTAACCGATGGGGTCCAGAATGCGCGTCGGGTCGTCTATCTTGATCACGTCGGCGCCGAATTCGCTCAGCGTACGTCCGCAGGTCGGCCCGGCCAGAATGATGCACATATCCAGAACCCGCACGCCCTGCAACGCGCTGAGCATGCCTCCGTTGGCGCTCGTCGTTGCGGACGCTCGCGCCGGCCGGCTGGACGCCTCGGCCAGGATGGCGTCGGTGTGCTCGCCCAACTTCGGCGCCCGACCCTGGATGGCGCCGGGGGTACCCCGCAGGCGAACCTGGACTCCCGGCTGCTTCATCGTGCCATGCTCGGCGTCTTCAACTTCTTCAACCATCCTGGCGGAAACAGCGTGCTCGTGAACCAGCCACTCGTCTACCGTCTTGCACACCGTGCACGCCCCGCCCTGGGCGTTGATGTCCGCCTCCCATTGCCAGGCCGTCCGTTCCCTGAACATCTCGGCGAACCGGCCCTGCCAGAATTCCAGTGTCTCCGAGTCTACCGGATGCCCGAACAGCGGTACCACCTCGTCGATCCACTCGGTCTTGCCGGCTGCTGTCAACGTCTGGCGGGCGAATCGCTCGAACATCCCGTGGTGATATACCCAGCGTCCGTCGGCGCATTCGTAGGGGTGAGACATCACGGCCCGAGGGAACTCAAACCGGTCGACGAACTCGAACTCGTTGAATTTGATGATGCGGCTGCCCATCGCGGTGAACATCGCGGAGTGCAGCGGCACCTCGATGCGCTGGCCCCGGCCGGACTTGTCCCGGGCGTTGACGGCCATGGCTACCGAAACCGACCCCAGCAGTGCCGAAAAGGTGCTGGCGATGGGCAACGGCGTAAACAGGGGCTCGTCGCCGCTGTCGCCGGTCTCGGGATAAAACCCCGTCGCCGCGCTGATAACTGGGTCCCAACCCTGCTGATTGCGGCTGGGGTGCTCTTCCCCGTACCCGGGCAGGGAGCAGTAGATCAGTCCCGGGTTCCCGGCCGACAGCTCTTCGTACCCTATACCCAACCGGTCGGCCACGCCGGGCCGGAAGTTTTCGATGACCACGTCGGCCCCAGCCACCAACGTCTGGGCGTTCTCGCGCCCTTCGTCGGTTTTCAGGTCCAGGACTACCGACCGCTTGCCCCGGTTCCAGGTGGCGAAGGCCGGCTCGCTACGCGCCGGATCGCCGCCGGGCCGCTCAACCTTAATAACATGAGCGCCCTGGTCGGACAGCAGCATCCCCAGCAGCGGGCCGGGCACGTACTGCCCAAATTCCACCACGTGTATATCTCGAAGCGATCCCGCAGACCCGTTAGTCGTCATCGTTCAACTCCTTGCGGTCCAATTGAACTTTTTTTGCCGAATGTTCCACACATCAACGGCAGTTTGCGTTGGCTTACCAGAACGCGGATAGCAGTCCGACCCCGGCGAAAATCAACACAATAACAATCGCGATCAGGTAAAACACCATCATCGCGCAACCGAAGCCGAGCCCGAACTTGAAGCCGTCAATTATCCTGTTCATTCTTCTGAACTGCCCTCCGGATGTCCGTTAATCCGTTGGAGTCACGGTTCGACGGTTCGCCAGACTGGTCTCATCCGCCGGCAAATCGGCCCGGGTCGCAACCCTTCAGGCTGATTTTGGTGTGCCCAGTGGCGATGATATCGGCGATGCCCTGCCCCATGGCCGGCCCCAGCAGGATGCCCTTTTTCTGCCCCCCCGTGGAGATGTACACGTTGTCCCAGCCTGGCGCTCCGCCTACGATGGGCAGCCAGTCCGGCGTCACCGGGCGCAGACACGCCGTGTGCAACGCAACCTCCGCATCTGCCAGGGACGGCATCAGGCGCACCGCCAGCTTCAGGATGTTCTCCCGAGCTTCGTCGGTGAGCGACAGGTCGAATCCAACATCTTCTTCCGTCGAGCCGCACCAGATTAGTCCGTCGGTCTTGGCGTACATTGAACTGCCGCCGCCAATCAGCTCATAGTCCAGTCCCGGACCATTCGGCTTGACGCGAAGAATCTGGCCCTTCAGCGGGTTGACCGGAATGGCTATGTCCAGCCATTGCTCGGCGGTCCGGCACCAGGGCCCCGCCGCAATCAACAGCGACCCGCAGGGTATCTCGCCGTCGCCGGTCACCACCGACTCCACTCGCCCGTTTCCCAAACGCAGCCCCACCGCGCTGGTGGACACCTCTCGAGCGCCACGTTGACGGGCCGCGGCGGCCAACGCCTCGGTGAACTCTTTTCCGTCCAGTGCCCCGTTACCCACGGCCCGCACGCCTCCAAGAACGTCGGCTGACAGGCGCGGTTCTATCGACAGCACGTCTTCCCGTTCCAGCCACTCGGCGGAAAATCCCGGCTCCGTCGCTCCGTTGAACGTCTCGAGGGTTTCATGCAAGTCCGGCAGCTCGGTCTCGTCCAGCGCGACCTTCAAGATCGCCGTGATGCGACCGTGGTAGTCGATGCCGGTCTCGGCGGGCAGGCTTTGCCACAACCCCTGGTGCAGTCGGAAGGACTGCAGCGCCATCTCCAGCAGCGGATCGGGCCAGCCGTGCCCTTCCAGCGGATTCAACCCGCCGGCGTTGTACCCGGAGGCCGCCGCAGCGACGCCATCCCGTTCAATGATGGTGGATGTAATTCCCTGCTCCGCCAGATAATACGCGGCGGCGCATCCGGCGATGCCTCCCCCGATAATCGCTACGTCGGTTGCCTGACTAGTCATCGCTCTGTCCTTCAATGCTGTTTCCCGTCCTTTATTGCAATACGTCTATGGCAATACGTCCTTTATTGCAAATCGAAGGGCGGGTTCCGGGTGCGTCGGGTTGTTAGGATATAATCGACGCCCGGAGGTGTCTATGCCAATCTACGAGTACTATTGTGCAGGGTGCGGTTCCGAGTTTGAGGCCATTCGACCCGTTTCCCGCGCCGACGACCCCATTGACTGTAAAACCTGCCAGCAACCGGCCACCCGGCAGATTTCCAACTTCTCCTTTAAATCCGACACGTTCACCGCTCCGAAACTGCGCCGTCGTCCCGGGGATGCGTTTCGCGGAGGACGTCACGAGGCCGAATCGTCGTCGGAGCCCCAGGACGTCGACACGTCCGCCGGTTGACACCGCCGTGCCGGCCGCCTGGCCGCTAGTTCCCCCCGCCGCGCGCCCTGGCTTCGTTGCAGGCAATGCAGGTGCAGGCGCCTCGTAGCGATCGGTATGTGTAGATGCCGGTGTAGTGGGCATCGCTCCACAGAAATTGCAGCGCGTACTGGCCCACCGCCATCTGGTCTACGGCCCGTACGTCCGCCTGAACCGAACCCGGATCCAGCAGCGCCCGTCCGGTCATCTCCTCGACACACGAGGCGCAGGGGCAGCGCAATCGCAGCATCCGATGCGGGTATATGCCCCGGTGGCCATCGTCCCAGTTAATGATGATGGCGTTCCCCGAAATGTCGACGTCCACCGGTTTGATGATTTCGTTGGTTGCCATTTCTAAATGCGCGGAGCTTCCTGCACGTATGGTCCCGACCGCTGACTATTACCCGCCAGCATTCGGGGATTGCACTTCTGCCAGACGGGCCGGGCGGGGCATTTCGTCCGGGTCGGTGGGTATCTCGATTATGCTCGGGCCGTCGACGGCCAGCGCCTGACTGAACACGTCAGCAATATCTTCGGGACGCTCGACGTAGAAACCGGCGCCGCCGAACAATTCGGCGTACTTGTCGAACCGGGGGTTCACCGTATCAGCGCCCACGTACCGCTCGTTGAACGCGTATTTCTGGTACGCCTTCTCCGACCCCCAGCAATCGTTGTTCATGACCACCGATATGTTCTTCAGCCCATAGCGCACCGCGGTTTCGAATTCCTGCGCGTTGAACAGGAACCCGCCGTCGCCGTTGAAATTGACCACCGGTCGGTCGGGAGCGGCGAAGTTTGCCCCGATGGAAGCCGGGAAGCTGAACCCCAGCCCGCCCAGATCCAGCGCCATGATCAGGCTGCGGGGTTGGTAATAATTCAATCGATCCTGCCCGAAGTTGGGGGCCAACCCCGCGTCCAGCGCGATGATGGCGTCCCGGGGCATCACCTTCCGCAACTCGGCGTACACCCGCTGCGGCTTGATGTAATCGCCCGACAACTCCCCCTCGGCGGCCAGCCGAGCCGTTCGGGCCGCGTTCCAGGAGGCCACGCGCCCTTGCCATTCCGGATCGGGACGCAGCTCCGCATCGGCCACGATCTGATTGATCTCGTCCACCACGGCGCCCACGTCTCCCTCGACGCCCACCGTAATGGGATAAATTCGCCCTATCTCCTTGGGGTCAATCTCGATGTGGACGATTCGGGCGTCGGCGGGAATGAATCGGTGGTCGAAGAACGTGGTGGACTGCCCCAGCCGCGTGCCGGCGGCCACGATCACGTCGGCGCTACGTACCGCGTTGATGGCTTCCTCAGCTCCCAGACGCCCCAGGTGCCCCAGGTAGTTGGGGTGGTTGTTGGGCACCGCATCCGCGCGCCCGTAGGAGGTAACAATGGGCGCGCCCGTTAGCTCGGCCAATCGCGCGATTTCACCATCGGCCAGGCTCCATTCCACACCGCCGCCGGCTACGATCACGGGCCGCCGGGCCGACATTATCTCGCGGGCCGCCGCTTCCACCTGCTGGCGGTCGCCACGGGAGCGGGCCTGTCCGGTGCGGTACTCCGACGGCGCCAGTGACTCCAGCTCCACCTCGGCCCCCGGCAGCAGGTCCCTCGGGATGTCAACCAGCACCGGCCCCATCTTGCCCGACGTAGCAATCCGGAATGCCTGCCTCAATGCGTCCGGCAGTCGCTCAACCTTGTTGATGGAGAAACTGGCCTTGGTGATGGGCTCAAATAGCGCCACCTGGTCGAATTCCTGGGTCGAATCCAGGTGCTGATGGTCGCGGGATGCGGACGGCGCCAGCACGACCACCGGCGAGTGTCCGACGTAGGCGGAACCGATCCCGTAGGTGAGGTTCAAAACGCCCGGACCGTTGGTAACCAGGCACACCGAAGGGTCGCCCGAAATACGGCTGTACCCGTCGGCCATCAGCGCCGCGCCCTGCTCGTGGCGGACGCCCACAAACTCCATGTCGTCGCGGTCGTAGAGCGGGTCCAGCACGTCCAGAAATGAGGAGCCAACGATGCCAAAAATCTTGCTGACTCCTTCCTGCCGTAAAAGCTCGATTACGGCTTCGCCGGCCTTCATGCGCTGGGCCATTCGTACACTCCTTTGTTGTAAATTAAGGGGCAGTTTACCATACGGTGGCGACCTGGCATGGTTGCGCCGGGTTCATCGCGACGCATCGTAAGACGCGCTGACTCCACATTGGACGTCCGACACTTGCCCCGATAACCGAAATCCACCAGAATGCTACAATGGAAACCAACGTTGGCAGCCGGCCAGCATGGCGATTCGTGGACGGGTCGGTATCGGTCAGTATGAGTATGCTGGTGGCAGTTGCCCTCAATAATTGTGTATTTTGCGAAAAACTGAATGTTTGGGATTCCTCAAAGAGCTAACCAGCCGGGAAGATGGGACGATAATAGTAGCTACGCTGTTGCTTTTCCCTGCCACAGTCGCAATTTACGGAGGTTTCAAAATGTTCTTTGCAGCCAAAGAAGCGGTTGAGAAGAAAGCCAGAGAACGGGGCCGCAGAGAGGGACGCCGTGAGGAGCGCGAGCGCATCAGCAAGGTGCTGGAGCAACAGGGCGTACCGCTTTCCCCGGAGCTCGTTAGAGTCCTTTCCGGCGAACCCGGTGAACACTCCTGATTGCCAAGTGCATCCAATTTGGCTTATCCGCACCGTGTGCAACAGTGAAAGATTTAGAGCAAATGTCCCTGCTTGAATTGCTTCAGACCTCTGAAGCAATAATTGACGTGCTGCTACGTCGAGGCGTAGTTCGGAACCGGAACAAGCCCGTAGGCGGCTATGCTGAATGGCTGGTTTGTGATCGCCTGAAATAGGAAAGGCAGCCGGAAAATCAAAAAGGGTTCGACGCCACAGACGAAAAAACCGGTTGCAAGTACCAGATAAGAGGGCGGCA
Organism: Dehalococcoidia bacterium; assembly: GCA_965220105.1. GTDB lineage: Bacteria > Chloroflexota > Dehalococcoidia > Lucifugimonadales > UBA3495 > Bin87. Next base: position 4,208,934 of record OZ244811.1, read on the forward strand.
GGAAGACAAACAGCAAGTCCGATTCAACCCTATCAAGGACCTCGATGACGGGGACTTTAATTTTGTGGTTGCAGTCGCTTTCAATATGGATTGCTCCATACGGTTCGCTGTGAAGATACGGCACTCAGACGTGTGCAAATGGGCGACGTATTCGAAAACTCACAACGGGTACGTACTGTGTCTAAAGGACGAAGACGTTGGGAAAGACGGCGTAACCGATATCCGGCAATACTTCGGTTGAACGGCGAATTAGCTGGCGAGCTAAGTCACCCCATCCACTCCGTCTCGTCCAACCATCCAAAACTACGCCGTCGTCCGTGCTATAATGCCTCATCAACACAGAGGAGGCCTCCTGATGAGCACAGTTGCAGTGGAGGTGGTGTACCGAGGGATTTTCCAGAAAACCCTGGCTCGGAACATCGTCCGCAGCATCGTATTTGCCGCCCGCAAAGAAGGCAAGATTGGTACCGCGTTCGGTCGCTACGGCGACTCTCCGGAACGCAACGGCATACCGGCCAAACAGTTCGCCATCGTTTCCGACAGCCCGGAAGAGCTGGAGGAAAACCTGGCCGTTTACGAAGCCCGTGAGGTTGACGTAACCATCAACGTCGACGACACCATGTGCAAGGGCATCGAGTCCTGGGCCTGGTATGGTCTGCAACCGATCAACGCCTTGACCAAGGCCGGCGGCACCCTCATCGTAACCTCCCGTCAGCAGGCCGATGCCCTCATCGAGGACATCCATCAGAAGGATTCGCCCTACAACCTGACCATCGTGCCGGCCAGCACCAGCTACTCCGGCCTGTGGGTCTACAAGGACGACCATACCGATGTCCGCATCCTCGGCGCCCTCGCCAAGGCCTGCCCCGAACTCGTCGGCATCGATTCCATGGTGGCCGCCATCGAAGACCAGGGCTGGGGCGATCTGAAACAGACCTCCGCCCGCAACTCCTTCGAGCGCACCGCTTTCCGTCCCGTTGAGCCCGGCGAAGGCAACGACGACGAACCGTTCAGTTTCGACCTCCCCGGCTGGCGTTCCATGGAAGAGGGCCTCGTCATCAGGGCCATCGAACCGGGCGGCGGATTCCGCGGCGGCAATGAAGGCTACGAGCCCACCCGCAATGCCGTGTTCAAGAAGTTCAGCACCCGCGCCATGCGCCCGGTGATCAACTTCGACACCTGTATCAAATGCACCTTGTGCTGGCTCCAGTGTCCCGACAGTTGCTTCGACGTCACCCCAGAGGGATTGTACGACGCCAACATGGAGGCCTGCTGCGGCTGTGCCGTCTGCGAAGCCGTCTGCCCCGTGCCCGATTGCGTCACCATGGTCAACGAGGCCGAGTTCAACGACAACAACAGCCAGTACGAACACTGGACGCAGGACAAGGACGGCTATCACCAGTGGATGACCGAGTTAATCGAGGTTCAGAAGAGCCAGGACGCCGACCGTAGCCACGGTTATCACAGCCCGGGCAAATACGAATCCGAGTCCGAGACCGAAGTTGCCCTGACGGGAGATGATGACTAATGGCTACCCAAGTTGCAAACCAGACCGAACGTGAGGAGTTGATCAGCGGCAGCGAAGCCATCGCCATCGCCTGTTCCCTCGCCGACGTTGACGTAATTACCGCCTATCCCATTCGGCCCTACGACACCGTCATGCAGTACGTGTCCAAGCTCAAGGCCGACGGCGCTTTAGACTGCGACTTCATCGTCGCCGAGAGCGAGCACTCCCAGTTCGAAATCGTCAAACACGCCTCCGCCGTGGGCGCCCGCACTTTCTGCGGCTCCAGCGGCGTGGGCTGGTTCTACGCCTTCGAGGCCATCACCGTTACCGCAGGCCTTCGCCTTCCCGTGGTCGCCATGGTCGGCAACCGGGCATTGGACGACCCCGGAGCCTTCGGGGTCGAACACAACGACGCCATGGCGGTGCGCGACCTCGGCTGGATGCTCTACTGGGTGGGTACTGCGCAGGAGGCAATGGACATTGCCCTCCTCGCCTGGCGCGTCGCCGAAGACCCACGGGTGTTCCTGCCCATGGCCATCTCCTGCGACGGCTCCTTCCTGACCCACTCGCAGGCCATCGTCAACGTTCCCACCCAGGAACAGGTGGACCGCTTCCTGCCCCAGTATGACCGTGGCCGCCTGCGCCTCCACCCCGACAATCCCATCACCATCGCTCCCCAAGTCAACGAAGACTGGTTGATGGAAATTCGTCGCCAGACCGACGACGCCATGCGCCGCACCAGCGAAGTTATTAAAGAAGCCTACGAGGAGTTCAAACAGCTCTTTGGCCGCGGCGACGACAGCCCCTTCATCGAGGAGTATATGACCGAGGACGCCGATATCGTCCTGGTCGGCATGGGCACCCTGGCGATGCCCGTACGCGTGGCCGTCCGCCGCATGCGCGAGCAGGGCCAGAAAGTCGGCTTCGTCCGCATCAAGTTCTTCCGTCCCTTCGCTACCGAAGAGGTGCGGGAGGCGCTGAGCCACTGCAAGGCCGTCGGCGTCATCGACCGGGACTACTCATACGGTTCGCCTTCCTACGGCGGCGTGCTGTTCAACGAAATCCGCTCCGCCCTGTACACGCTGGATAGCCGGCCCCTGGTACAGAGCTTCATCGCGGGTCTGGGCGGTCGCGAGATTCTGGTTCGCGACGTCCAGGAAATGACCGCAATGGTTCAGGAGTCCATCGACTCCGGTAAAGTTATTGAAGAAAACACCTGGATCGGTGTCCGGGAATAGGAGGGCCGCCATGACGACCACCACGCAAGACCTCCCACAGGTTAGGGGAGTAAAACAGATTCCGGTTTACGAGGGCTTCACCTCGGGACACCGCACCTGCCAGGGCTGCGAATCCGCTCTGGTCATGCGGCTCATGATTAAGGCCGCCGGCCCCCGCACCATCGTAGTCGGCAGCACCGGTTGCATGTACGTGGCCAACACCACTTACTACAGCACTCCCTGGGTTGTGCCGTGGATGCACACCCAGCTCGGTTCCAGCGGTTCTGCCGCCACCGGCACCGCCGCCGGGCTCTCCTCGCTGATGCGTAAGGGCAAGATGCAGGAAGAACCCATCAACGTCATCGCCTTCTGCGGCGACGGCGGTGGTGTGGACATGGGCCTGTCCGCCATCTCGGCGGCGCTCCAGCACGACGAGTACAACCTGCTCATCCTGTGCTACGACAACGAGTCCTACGCCAATACCGACATCCAGGTTTCCGGTTCCAGCCCCTGGGGCGCCAACTCCACCTTCTCGCCACCGGGCAAGGTGCATCGCATCATGAACCGCCGGTGGAAGAAGAACACCGTTCCCATGCTGGCCGCCGGCCACCCTGACGTCCGCTACGTCGCCACCGCTTGCGGCTCCTACGGACCCGACTTCACCAACAAGATCCGCCGCGCCCTGACCATCGGCGGCCCTACCTTCATCCACAGCATCGACCCCTGCCCCAAGGGCTGGGACTACGACCCCAAGTATTCTCACGAACTGGGCATGCTGGCCGTCGAAACCGGCATCTGGGTGCAGTACGAAATCGCCGACGGCGAACTCATCCTGAACGGTCCCTCCCGGGCCATCGCTCGCGGCATTCGTAAACGGAAGCCGGTCACCGAGTACCTCCAGCGTCAGGGTCGTTTCGCCCACCTCACGGAGGAAGACCTGAAATTCTTCCAGGGACGGATTGATGACTCCTGGGAGAAGTGGTGGATTCCCGGTATCGTGCCCTTCGGTCCCCACGAGGAAGGCGCATAGATATTCCGTCTCCTGGCGTGTGACTGACGCCCGAAGTTAACCTGTGCAGGGTGTCGCGGTAGGTGCTATCCGGCGCCCTGCACTAAGTTATAGATCCCCAAGACGTTAATGGGTGAGTCTGAACAAAGTTTAGTGTGTTACACTGCGTCAGTGACCTGATCGCTGGCTAGGATAGACCATGGTTAAAGTTACCTTCACAGTTGAAGGGGATACAGATGAGGTGATTGCCGCAATCCGGCGACTCGCCGTTGGGGACGCTGCCCTTCCCGGGGCTCCGGAACCCGACGAAACAGCCGTCGCCGCCAACGGTTCCAGCCCAACGGCCGCACCTGCGCCGGCCCCCCTGGAACCCGAGGTGCCAGAGGGCAATTGGGATATGGACCACGTGCGAGCATTCTGGGGCTTTCTCGCTCCCGACGCCCGCGATATCTATCGGCAGGTTGCCCAGGGCAACGGGTACGTGCTGTCCAGGGAAGCCCTGCTGGAAACGATGAACCTGACGGCTCGAGAGCTGTCCGGAAGGCTGTCTTCCCAAGGGCACGCCGTGCGTCGCATTCGGCGCCATCACAACGTGTCCCTGCCTCACCCCATGTCGTTCGACTCGCAATCCCAGGAATACCGCATGCGGCCCGACGTGGCCGATGCCATCGTGCGACTTACCCTGTAACCATTAAATGACTTTCGCCTGACCGCGTCGCTGGGCGGAGTTGCAGAAAAAGGAGGTTGTCCATGCGAATGGACCCAATCAATCTGTACGATTACGAAGCCAGGGCCAAACAGGTACTCCCACACAACAACTGGGAGTTCATCGAAGCCGGCTCCATGGACGAATTCACGACGGCGCGCAACCGCTCGGCGTTCGAAGCTCTGACCCTGCGGCCCCGGTTCATGCGCGATACTACCGAGCGCAAGATTTCCACCACGGTGCTGGGACAGGACATCAGCTTTCCGGTGATGATCTCACCCGCCGGTGGACACGGCAACGCCCATCCAGAGGCTGAAGCCGCCACCGCTCGGGGCGCCGGCATGTCCAATACGCTGATGATGTGCAGCACCTCTTCAAACTGCAGCATGGAAGAAATCGCCAAGGCCGGCAGTGGCCCTTTGTGGTTCCAGCTCTACCACCGCGGGTACGACCTTACCGAGAACCTGGTCAAACGGGCCGAAGCCGCCGGTTTCCGCGCCATTGTGCTCACGGTGGACACTCCGGTGCCCAGCCCCAAGGAACGCGACGTCCGAAATGGTTACCAACGCCCCGGCGAACTGGGTAACTTCCGGGAACAGCAGGACCGATTGGACGCAGTCAGCGGCACCGACGAGTCTCCCCGTTGGGATATGCCCCAGTCGCCTTCCCTTACCTGGCGGGAGCTGGACTGGCTCCGCGGTCTCACCAACCTACCCCTGGTGCTGAAGGGCGTCCGCGTGGCGGAAGACGCTAGGATTGCGGTTGACCACGGCGTCGACGGTATCCTGGTTTCCACCCACGGCGGTCGCCAGTTGGACAGCACCATGTCCAGCATCGAGATGGTTCCTGAAATCGTCGCCGCGTGCGGCGGCAAGGCCGAGGTCTACGTCGACTCCGGCGTTCGCCGCGGCAGCGACGTCCTGAAGGCCCTGGCGTTGGGCGCCACGGCGGTAGCGGTGGGACGCCCTCTGTACTGGGGACTCGCCGTCAACGGCGCCGAGGGCGTGCACCATGTGCTGGAATTGTTGCGGGAAGAGTTCAACCGCGCTATGGCCTATTGCGGCCAGAACAGCGTAGACGAGCTGGAAGACCGCCTCATCAACGTCCCGCGCGAATGGGGCCCCTTCCGCACCGAGAACGACATCGCCGAGCATCTCCCCTTCTAGCAGCGCAAAAAGAGCGCACCAAAAAGGCCGCCCGGCATTCCCGGGCGGCCCTTTTGCTTGCCGATTCGATGTCACGCCAGCACAATTCGAGGCGCCCCAGACCGGCGTCAGTCGTCAGCGGCCACCGGGGTCGGAACTGCGCCGACCTTGGCGATGAAATCCGCCAGCAACTCATTGAACACCACGGCCTGCTCAAAATGGGTGGAGTGCGCTGCGCCCGACACCACCTCCAGCTGGCTGCCGGGTATCAACCGGTGCACCGCCTCGATGACATGCACTGGGAAGATCTTGTCCTTTTCTCCCACCACCAGGAGCACCGGCATCGTAAGTGCGTTCAGTTGCTCTCCCTGAGGCCCGCGCTCGTTGCGGAACAAGCCGGATACCACCGTGACGGGCATGGGCGGATTGATCCGGCCAATGGAGCCAAACAGGAACGTCAACTCCGGCTGTCCTTCGATGAATCCGTCGGCTAACGCGCGGCGCAACGGGTCCTCGGGAGCGTGCACGTCCCGCAGCAACTCCACGACCGTCGGGTCGCCGATGCCGCCGGTGGTGTCGGCCAAAACCAGCCCGCTGATCCTTTGCGGTTGTTCCAGCGTCGTGCCCAGGCAGGTCACACCGCCCATGGATTGCCCCACCAGCATCGCCTGTTCGATCCCCAGGTGGTCCAGCAGCCCAATCAGGTCGGCGACGAACACTTCGGGCTCCGCGTCCCCGCCCGAACCGGCGGTCAATCCCCACCCCTGGTGATCGAAGGTGACGCACCGATGCGTTCCCTGGAATCGGGCAACCTGTTGCCACCAGCTCAGGTGGTTGCCGCCCCGACCATGGGCAAACACGATGGCCGGGCCGTCCCCGTGACTCTCGTAGAACATCTGCGTTCCATTGATTGGTGCGTAAGGCATACATTCCTCCGTTAATACGGGGCTATCCACATAATACGGGGCTATCACAGTCGCCGGGTGAGGTTAGGCGGCGAGGCTTTTTTGCGGGTTTGTTAAACCGGCCACTGCTCCCGACGATAGGCAGCGTCCCAGAACATGTACTCGTACCGGCTGCTCACCATAAAGGCGTATCGCATAGCTTCCCGCTCCTGAGCGCCAACACGTTCCGCCATTTCGTCCACAAACCCCGTCCAGGCATCGACGCTGGATTGCAGGAATCCTTCCACGTAGAAGCGCGTCCATTGACCGTACAGCGGGTGCTCGGACTGACCAACCTCGTCCTTCAGCAGATGATACGTCCACGGGCAGGGCAGGAGCGCCGCTGCCGTGGGACCCAGACCGTACATCGTCGCGGTGTTCAGCATGTGGTTCACGTATGCTGTGTTGGTCGGCGAACGGGGCGCGACCTCCACCTCGGCCATGGTCAATCCGGCAGCTTCGATGAGTTGGTGGTGCAAGGGCCTTTCCACCGGCGTCATCACCCGATGGGCCAGCTGCTGCAACAGCTCGCCGTCGGGCGACTTGGCCAGCGCCAGCGCAACGGACCGGCCAAACCCTTCCAGGTAGTGGTAATCCTGCCCCAGGTAGTACTGGAAGATCTCCAGGGGCAGCGTTCCGTCCTTGATGGCCGCCAGAAATGGGTGGGCGAAAATCTCCCCCCAGATGGGCGCGGCCTCGTCCCTGAGCTGCTGACTGAAGCTGGGCATGTCGTCCTCACATATTGTCGGGCACGTCGTTGATGTACACCAGTTCCGCCGGGGAAGCAAATTCGCAACCGAATCCCTGGCCCACCGTGCGGGCATGGACGGTCAGAAACTCAAACGGGCCCTCGCCCACGTCACCCAGATTGGCCAGGTACACTTTGTGCTCCCGCAACGAATTCAGCCCGGTTTCCCAATAGCCAGTCACGTCGACGGCATGGGTGGGTACGGTGGCGCCAAACACCGCCACGAAACGCACGTCGTTCCAGGGTTCGAGTCCTTCCTCCGTCAACTCGGGAAATATCCAGCGATTGCCGGCGTCCCGCGCGGCGTCGCACACGGCCAGGCCAACCCACCGGTGGTCGGCCATGTTCAGGTGGCCGCTGGCGAACTGCAAATCGTGGTTGATCGTGAGCACGACCTCGGGCCGATATCGGCGAATCACCCGGCTCAAGTCCCGCCGCAGCGGTAATCCGTACTCGATTACTCCGTCCATGTGATCCAGGAACTCCACGGTGTCCACGCCAACTACACGGGCGCTGTTGATTTCTTCCTGCGCCCGCAACGGCCCCACTTGGGACGGCGGCATGCTGTCGATGCCGGCCTCGCCCTTGCTTACTATAACGTACACGATCCGCTTGCCCTGCGCCGTCCACTTGGCCACGGCGCTGGCCGCTCCGTACTCCAGGTCATCCGGGTGGGCGACGATGGCGACGGCGGTTTGCCAATCCTCCGGGACGGTGCGTAAACGGGGTGTGGATCGTAACATCTTCCCTCCGGGGGTGTAGGGTGGGCCATCGGAAATCGCCGGAGGGACATGGTATCAGAGGGTGCGAGGGCTTGGTACCGTCATGCGTGCAGATACCAGGGCGTCCTGTTGGCCCCGTTCGTTGTAGACGGTGATGAATACCTCGAAGGCAACTGCACCCGAATCGTAGACCTGACGTTGGGTCACCTTTGCCTCTCCGCGCAATACCTCGCTGCGGTTGGGCGGCGCGTGGAATCCGATGCCCAGGCTGCCTCCCCAACGGAAATCGTCGCCAAAGTAACCACTCAGCCAGCCTTCCAGCCAGCCGGCGACCGTGCCGGCCGCCAGGCTATCGTCGAACCCAAGGTCGACTCCGGCCAGCCGGCTACCCAGTGAACTCCAGGTAGCCAACGACAAACCCTGCGGCAACGCAAACTGCTCCGTCGGCAGAGTGTCCCCCACCGTCAAATCAGCCGGGTTTGCCGTCGCCGCAGTTGGGTCGGTTCCCTCCCGCGACTGCGGTGGTTTGGCATTTCCCTCGAGGACCGACGAATCAGCGCCGGGCGCATCGACGGCGCCAATCGCGTATGTCGCCTTTGACCGCAGAATTTCCGTGCCAATTTCGTCCACTGCAAACGCATCCACCAGCAATTGTGGCTGGTCTGGACTGCCGAGCACGTCTCGCAGCCACCCGCCCACCTGCACCCGGCGCCCCGGTATCGGAGGCCGGTAAAAATCGAACCCCTGCCAGATGGCGGTCAAAGGCAATTGCCCGCACCGCTTTAGCAATAACGCACGGCAATCGTTCGCCAACAAGTTGGGATACCGCGAATTCTGGCCGGCCAGCCGTTGGTATTCAGCCAGCACTGCCTCGTCGATCAGGTATTCCAGGTTGCCCAGCTGATCCCCGGGGCGCAATCTCCCCAGATAGTCCGTCGACATTGCCGGCTATTCGACGACGCCAGCGCGGCGAGCGTATTCGCTCAAGTCCGCCGCCGCGGCGTCGCTGTCGCCCAGCGCCTCGTGGACAAACCCCCTACCCCGGTAAGCATCGTTCAGGTTGGGGTTTAGCTCGATGGCCCTGCTGAATGCGTCAATCGCCGCCCGGTATTCCTCCGTCGCCGCGCGCGAGTTGCCAAGCGACGCCCACACGGCTGCCAGATTTTCGTCCCGCGCCAGCGCCGTTTCGTATTCTCTGATGGCCGCCGTGTGATCTCCCAGATCCGCCCGCGCCACGCCCCGGTTGTGGCACAGCGTCGCGGTGTCCATGCCGCAAGATTGAGCCGCGTCGAAGTCCACAATGGCCGCGGCGGGTTCACCCCGGTTTCTCCTGGCGATACCCCGGTTGTACAGCGCATTGGCGAAGGTGGGCACCAACGCAATTGCCGCGTCATAGTCGGCAATGGCAGCGTCGTAATCCCGCCGGTCGCTGTGCAGGTTCCCGCGGGCGTAGCGATAGTCGGCGTCGCCGGGACGCAGCTCGATGGCGCGGTCGTAGTAACCCAGCGCAGTATCCCGGTCTCCGGTATCGCGATACGCGATCCCCAGGTTGTAGTGGGCGTTGGAATGGTCCGGATTGATGCGGATGCACGCCATAAAATCCGCCACCGCCTCTTCGTAACGACCCAATGAAATGCGGGCGACGCCCCGGGCGTAGAAGTAATCAGCGTCGTCAGGTTCCAGGTCGATCGCCGCGGTGTAGTCGCTGATGGCATCCTCGTAGTAGCCCAGATGTCGCCGCACCACGCCCCGGGCGTAGTAGGGCACCGGGTACTGAGAGTCTGCCAGGATGGCGCGGGTGTAATCCGCCATCGCCTGCGTCAGGTTGCCCCCGTTCCGGTAGGCCAGGCCCCGGTAGTAGTAGGCCGGCGCAAACTCGTCATTCAACGCCAATGCGCTATTGAAGTCGGCGATGGCCGCCTCCAGTTGGCCAACCCGCAGCGCCAACTGGCCCCGCGCCGTGTAGTGGAATTCGGTGGGTAAATCGGTTGCCATGACGCGAATGAAACAGGTTACGGGCTAAAAATCCGACTCGTATAAATCGTACTCTGAATGCGACATCCCCAGTGATTCGTAGGTTCGCTTCGCCACCGCGTTATCCCGCATCACGTAGAGCCGTATGCCGCGCACGTTACCAGCCTGCCCGGCCAGCTCCTGCAACCTGCCGTACAAACGCCGGTAGACGCCCTGCCGTCGATGTTCGGCCTTGACATAAACGGACTGCACCCACCAAACCCAACCATTGCGCCAGTCGCTCCATTCGCCAGTGACCATCAACTGACCTACCGGCGCGCCGTCGATTTCGGCCACCAGGTAGAACGCCTTGGACGGGTCGGCCAACGCTCCGTCCACTCCGGCCCGCAGCGTCTTCTGGTCCAGGACGATATCCTCGGATTCCAGCGCCATGGCGGCGTTGAATTCCACGATGGTGTGCGCGTCCCGTGCGGTTGCCCAGCGAATTTGGATGGGTTCGTTCATATCATTGCTCGGGACATTATTCGTCAGCGGGATGGGCTTCGTCAGGACGCACGGCCAATAAATTCTAGCCAACCTGCGCTATAATAGGCAACCTATCGTCCATCCGTCTATCGCCGTCCGACTGCCGCGAGGTTTCTCATGCCGAATCAGGAACGATTGATCAACGATTTCAGCGACCTGGTGCGTATCGACAGTCCTTCCGGAGAAGAGTGGGACGTGGCGCTGCACGTTTCGGAGCGCCTGGAAAACCTCGGTTTCCAGGTGGCCCGCGATGACCACGGAAACGTGATCGCCCGGGAAGATGGCGACCGCCCGTTGCTGCTGTCCGCACACATGGACACCGTCGATCCCGGACGCAGCATCCGACCCCAGGTCGTTGGTGAACGTATCACATCCGACGGCAACACCATCCTGGGCGGGGACTGCAAGGCCGGCGTGGCCGCCATCCTGGAAGCATTGGAATCGGTGCGGGAAGACGCGCGCGCCCGACGCCCCGTGCAGGTCGTGTTCACCCGCGGAGAAGAAATTGGCCTGGTGGGCGCCTCCAACCTGGATTTCTCCATGATTACCGGCACCGAAGCGGTCGTCTTCGACGGCAACGGCCCGGTCAACACCATCACTGGCGCCAGCCCCACCTACATGGCCTTTGATGTCAACGTGCGCGGTCGCGGCGCTCACGCCGGCGTTGAGCCGGAGAAGGGTCTGTCCGCGATCAAAATCGCCAGCGACATCATCGCCGAGTTGCCCCAGGGCCGCATCGACAGCGAAACCACCTTTAACGTGGCAACCATTACCGGCGGCACCGTCCGCAACGCCGTTCCGTCGGAAGCTTCCCTCACCGGCGAATTCCGCAGCATGAACATGGAGTCCCTGGAACTGCTCCGAATACAATTGCTCGACGCCGTGTCCGCCATCCGCAGCCGGTACCAGGAGGCCGAAATTACCGAGAGCCTGGAGATGATGTTCCAAATGTATCGCCTCGACCCCAATGAAGCCACCGCACAGCTGGTAATGCGGGTCATGCGGGATATGGACCTCCAGCCCAACATCCAGCCCTCCGGGGGCGGCACCGACGGCAACGTCTTCCGCCTCAATGGCATCGAGAGCGTGGTGGTAGGGATGTCCACCAACCTGATGCACACCATCGACGAATACGTCGTAGTTCCAGACCTGATGAATACGGCCCGCTTCTGCGAACAGTTGATGACTTTCGGCGCGTAGGCTCATCGCCGCTGGGCCGCGCCCCGGCGAGTCACCGGTCCATGGAACGGACAAATTGCTCCAGCCCGGACCCGAATTCCGCCCGTTGCCAATGACGCACTTCGCCGTCTCCGCCGGCCAGCTCCCTTTCCATAACCCCGGGATGCAGCGCAATCCGCTCCAGGCTGCCCGTTGGCCAGATGTGGTTGACCGCCAGTTCAAGCTCTTCCCCGATGAAGGCCCGCCAACCCTTCAATCGATTTAGTCGATTGCGGCGCTCCGGCGTCCAGTCTTCGCCAGAGGATGATCGAGGAGGCTTGGGTATCTCTGGGTTGGTGAACCCCCTCTCGATGGCTTCGATCAGTTCACCGTAGCAGCGCACTCCCAGCATTCCCCCCAGCCTGTGGGGCACCTGCCCGTTGGATTGCGCCAGTTGCAGCAGGTCGTCGTTGCTGGATGCTATGGTGGGAGGCACATCCCACATGCAGGCTTTGTCGTCACGGAAGGCGTAGAGTTCCTGGAGGATTGCCGCCTCACGCGGCGACAGGGAATCCCAACCGCGGACCCTCCGATACGCCGTGTCCAATGGCTCTTCCGGCGCGTAGCGCAAATTCTGCAACCGCTCGCATTCCTCCTGCACCCATTCCAGCCGATTGGTTTTCTGCAATCGGTAACGCAGTTCGTCCGCCAGGGGCAGCAGGTACTGCACGTCGCCGGCAGCGTAGTCCAGCGCCGCCCGGGACAGGGGCCGCAACCCCCAGTGAGACATCTGCAGCTTGCGGTCCTTGGAGATTGCCACCCCGGCAAACTCTTCCAGCACCGCGCCCAGATTGGGACGGGCAACGCCGAGGAATCGGGCAGCCTGGCCGGTATCAAAGAGGTTTTCCACCGCAAACCCGTAGTCGCGGTCGAAGAAACGAATGTCTTCCTCGCTGCCGTGGATCACCTTGACGATGGACTCGTTCGACAGCAGTTCCCCAAAGGAAGCAAAGTCCTTTACCGCCAGAGGATCGACCAAATAGGTTTGATTCCCGTCGGAGACCTGAATCAGGCAAATGCGTTCCCGGTAGGCGAAGCGCCCGTTGCGCTCCGTGTCCAGCGCCAGTTGCGGAGCGCGTGCCAGCGTGTCGGCGACGGCATCCCAATCGGCTTGGGTATCTATGTAACGGTATTGAATGGGCAACGGATGAAATCTGCGCCGTGCTGCTCTTGGCGTATGGGTTTGCGGTGCGTAGTGTAGCACAAGCCGCGCGACCCACCGCCCCCGCCGAATCCCCCGTGCTATACTCCCGCCAACCCGAGCCAGGAGTACACAACAACATGAGCGGCGCAGACCTCAAAGCCATCCTCAACAGTGGAGGCCGCATTTTCGGCACCATGATCAGCGTTAACCGCAATCCCCGTTGGATACCCATAATGGACGGCGTGGGCCTGGACTACGTGATAATTGACACCGAGCATAATCCGCGCAGCCGGGGCGAACTGGGCGACTACCTGGCCATGTTCGCCACCACCACCGTCGTGCCCATCGTTCGCATTCCGATCCCCGATTCCCACTACGTGACCATGGCCATCGACGCCGGCGCCCAGGGCATCCTGGCCCCCTACTGCGAAACCGTAGACCAGGTGCGCGAAGTGGTGAAGGCCGCCAAGTTCCGACCTCTCAAGGGCGCCGCCGCCGAAACCGCCCTGGCCTCCGGCGAGTTCCCCAGCGCGGCCAGCCGGGAATACCTGGAAGCCCGCAACCGGGATAATATCTGCATCATCGGCATTGAAAGCCAGGCTGCCGTGGATAACCTGGATGCCATCCTCAGCGTTCCGCAGATCGACGCAATCTTCGTCGGCCCCAACGACATGAGCATCTCCCTGGGCGTGCCCGACGACTATGCCCAGGAGGTCTACAAGACTACCGTCAAGAGCGTCATCGACGAGTGCGAAGCCCACGGTCTGCCCACGCTCGTGCACCACCAGACGCCCGAGCTGTCCGAATATTGGATTGAGCAGGGCGCACGCTTCGTCCTCCACGGCACCGACCGCCGGGCCATGGCCGAAGGCTTCCGCACCGAGTTCAATCGCCTCCGGAATAAGGCCGGCAACCTGTAATCCACGCCCGTCGGTCTGGAACCCCGGGTGAGCCAACCGGGCCGCTGCCGTTCAGTTGCGGGAGCGGCCTTCCCATCGCTCCCGCAGCGCAGCGATGTATACCCGTTCGTAGTCGCCGTGATGGGCGTTGGAAGGGTCGTCCGCCAGGCGTTCGGCCCACATGTATTCCACGTCGGCCCACACTATGGGGAACTTGGGACGGTCGAAAAAGGCGGCAACGGCATCGAAGGGCGTCGCCTCCTCCACGTAGCCGAGCATTTGAAAATTGTCGTACAGATTGCCCTGCTCCGACACGAAACGGCCCTTCATCGCCGCCATCACCAGATAATTGGGCATAATCAGACACCGTGCCAGTGCGTTGGGCGAATCGCCCGGTTGTTCCGCTACCTGTACTGCCGGCTGACCACGCAGCCGGCTACCTGGTCAGGATGTGCACCGTGGTCACATCTCCGGCGCCGGAGCATTGCGCCACACCAACCCGCGGATTCTCGACCTGCCTTGGGCCGGCCTCCCCGCGCAGTTGCATAACGGTTTCGTGCACCATGCGGATGCCCGTCGCGCCAAAGGGATGCCCCATCGCCAGCAATCCGCCGTCGGTATTCACGGGAATGTCGCCGGTCAGCGCCGTGCGGCCCTCCACCGTCGCCTGCCACGCCTCGCCGTAAGGTACCAGGTGCAATGCCTCGATCTGCTGCAACTCTCCGATCGTCGCTGCGTCATGCACCTGCACCAGGTCGACGTCCTCGGGGCCAATGCCGGCCATCTCGTACGCCTGTAGCGCGGCCGGCTCAGTGCGGTAAGGGCTGAACGCCGAGTGGTCGCTGCCCCGTCCGTTGTAGGACCCTGAGGTCAGGGCGGCGGCGGCAATCCGGATGGCGCGGCGCCGGTCGATGCCATAGGTGTCCAGCATATCGGCAGCGCACAGCACCGCAGCGGCTCCGCCCTCGCTGGTCGGGCAGCACTGGTAGAGCGTCAGCGGGTCGGCTATGAGCCGGGAATTGAGCACATCCTCCACCGAGTAGGTTTCCTTGCGGTGTGCGTAGGGGTTCAGCGACGCGTTCTGCCGGGCTTTCACCGTCACCTGGGCCAGCGCCGATACCGGGGCCCCGGTCTCTTCCATGTATCGCGTCATTCGTAGCGCATAGCCGGCCATCATGTGGTCGCCGCCGATGTAGCGGGCCGGACTGTTCTCTGCCGTCACCGTAACCGGGCCGCCGGGCACCTTTTCCGCGCCGAAAGCCAGCGCCATGTCGAAAACGCCCGACGTAATTCCCCAATAGGCCTGCCAGAATGCCGTGGAGCCACTGGAGCAGGCGTTTTCCACGTTGATGATGGGCACGCCCGTCAATCCCAACTGGGCCAGCGTCGTCTCCCCCACCGACATGCCGTGGTAGTACACGTGGCCGAAGTAGGCCACCGGTATCGCGTTCCAGGGTACGCCGGAGTCCTCCAGCGCCGATACCACCGCGTCCCTCGCCAGGTCCGACAGGTTTTGCCCGGGGAACCGGCCAAACGGATGCAGGCCCACGCCCACCACCATGACTTCGCGACCGGGACGAAACTGAGTCATAATTCCCCCTGTTGTCATTGCGAGCGGAGCGCGGCAAGCTCGTCGTGGCAGTAACGGCGGTTCACCGCCCAACCACCGAGCGCTACGCTGGCCGCCATTTGTATACGGCCCGCTCCGAGTCGTCCACGCCGTCCATGGCCACAACCTGCAACGCCAGTGTCACCGGCATTCCCACCGCCAGGTCGTCGTGTTTGCAATCAATGACCTCCGCCAGCACGTGGGGGCCTTCGGGCAACTCAACCTCGCCCAGCACGTACGGCACCGGACCCGGCCATCCCGCCGGAGGCACTCGGACGATGGTGTAGCTGTACAGCAGTCCGTCAGTGGCCAGTTCAACGCCTTCCAGATGCCGCGACGAGCAGGACTGGCAGAACGTAGCCGGCCCAAACACCACCACGCCGCACTGGCTACAACGCATCCCCAGCAGCACGCCGCCCCGACCATCATCGGTCAGACGGAGGCATCGCTCATCAACGGATTCAGGCATAAACGCTCTCCGGCGCCGACGCATCGGCAACGGCGGGAATGGACTGCCAGCAGTGTAAGACGCCCCCAAATCGGTGTCAAACGACGGCACGCCTTATACTATGATGACTTCCATGCGAAAATTCGCGCCCAACGCCCCACGATTTCTGATTGCCGTCATCCTGGCGATGGCGGTATTTGCCTGCACGTCCCCACCGGCGCCGGAGCCAACCGAGACACTCGACATCGAGGCCACTATCACCGCCGCCGTAGCTGCCGCCCTCCCAACCTCAACACTCACGCCGACTCAAACCCCGACCCCTGCGCCCGACTTGCCGGCCACTATTACGGTGCAAGTGCAGGCGCAGGTGGCCGCTACCATCGCCGCTATTGCGCCGACTCTACGGACAAACACCGCACCGTCGCCAACTGTTGCCAATCCTCCTCGGTCAACACCCGCCGTGCCTCTGACAACAACCCCTACCCGGCAAGCAACGCTAACAGCCCTACCTCCAAAGAGTGCCCTAGGTAGAGTTGAATCTCTACAATGGATAGCCGATGGTATCTCCGAAAATGAATTTGATGCAGCCGACACTCTATATCAAATTGCTCAGTTTCGCCCTCGCTTGGCGGAAGCTATCCTCGATAAGCAATATGTAATGGACGGACTCACCATCAGTGAGCACGAAGTCGTCAAAAGCATCAGTGCGATAGCGCAAGGTGGCCAGGGCCCAGATTGGGAGCGGGACCAAGAGCAAGCACTCAAAGGGGCTACCGAAGTTTTAGAAATGCCGTTCTTGCGATCCATAGACACCACTGACGCCGGGGCTGCGAACGCGTTGGCTGGTTTGTCGTTAATGGACCGGGACAAGTTCAAAGAAGTCCTTAACCATCCGCGCTTTGATGCTAACGGCATAACGGACCAAGACACGATGTGGGTATGGATGCTCAACGTTGCATATATAGCCGACGCCAATAATCCCGGCGAAGACCTCTATCAAACCGCCTTGCAAGACAACTTGCCAACACAAACCCAATCCATTGACCTGGCAATCTCAGGCAACGTTACTTTGACTGTAATAGCATTGGGTAATCACGGGGAGTGGATTCCCCTTCAAATGGCTCGCTTGAAAGAAAGCGTCAGAGTGATCGAAGACATCATGCAGCACTCATACCCAACCAACCAAATAACCCTCATATTGACTGAGGGGGGAGGTGCCTATTACGGCAAGTATATGACTCTGCCACCCCGGTACCTTTCCACCACCCACGAGACTGCCCACTACTACTGGGGAATACAATTTCCCAGTTGGATATCAGAAGGAGCGGCCGAAATGATTGTGGACATATCCAGAGGCCACAACCCCGCAAGTTCCAGTCGGGGATGCGGGTATCCGGGCAAGGGGATAGAAGAACAGCCGACTATTCTGCAAATGGAAGAATACAAACGAACGACTGGCCTCACAGGTTCAAGGGTCCCCTGCACATATGCAATCGGTGAAGGAATGTTCGATGATTTGTACGCTATTCTAGGCCGAGAATTATTCTTGGATCGATTCCGCGAGTTATTCCACCTTTCTGATCACACGGGAACACGAGCAGCAAGTCCCGTCGAGATCTGCGATTTCCAGAAAATCTTCACTGCAGGGCTCCGCTCAGATAGGAAGCAGGCCGTCTTGCACGACATCGCCAAATGGTATGGCGACGAACCAGCGTGTAAAGGTGGACCGTAACGATAAAGAACGCCAGCAGCGTTATGATCACCCCGGTTTGATTGGTATATCCCGCCAGTCCTGCAAAATTTGGCTCAACCCCTAACCCAAATTCCGTCCTTACTCCCCCTATTGACCCCACTTCAACCAGCGTGATAGCGTGAACCAACCGTCGTAAACCGCTACCCTCCTGGTTGAGTTGCTGATATGACCAACGTTCTCGGTCTGGATCCCATTCCCGGACGCCATTCGTGGGAGAAATCCCTGGGCGAATTCCTGGAAATCGTGACTGGCGCCAATCCGCGGAAGGTTTTCGTCGAGATCGACGGGCGCCACATAACGTATGGCGAGTTCATGGCCCGGTGCCGTTCGGCGGCCACCATGTTCCGGAGGCTGGGCATCCAGCACGGCGACCGCGTCTGCATCTTCCTGCCCAACGTGCCGGAAGTGCTGTACACCTGGTTCGGTCTCTCGTTGATTGGCGGCATCACGGTTACGATAAATACCGCCTACCGCCGCGACGAAATGGCCTTCATCCTGAATAATGCCGAGGCGTCGGCCCTGGTCGCCCACGAAAGCCTCATCGACGTCGCCACCCAGGCCGCCGACATCGCCCCTTGCATTAAACACCGCCTGTTCGTCGGCGCCAGCGATGTCCCCGACGGCTGGCAGTCTTACTCCGACCTGCTGGCCGGCTCCCCAGAACTGGACGAACTGCCGGCGGTCAGCCCCACCGATATCGCGGTGCTTCAGTACACTTCCGGCACCACCGGCAACCCCAAAGGGGTCATGGTGACGCACCAGATGTACGTGTCTGCCGGGCAGGGGTTCGCCAGGTGGACCCAGGCCACCCCCGACGACCGCTTTTTCACCTGCCTGCCCTACTTCCACGCCAACGCCCAGTATTACAGCACCATGGGAACCCTGGCGTCCGGCGCAACCCTCGTCGTGCAGGACCGTTTCAGCGCCTCCCGATTCTGGCAGCAGGTTCGCGACGCCCGCGCCACCGTGGTCAACTTCATCGGCATGATGATGCCCGTCCTGTCCAAGAACGACCCCTCTCCTGACGACGCCGATAACCCGGTGCGCCTGTTCTACGGCTCGCCGGCATTCTCCCCCGAGTTTCTGGCCGAGTTTGAGCAGCGTTTCGGCACGGACATCATCGTCGGCTTCGGTATGACCGAGACCTGCTACGGCACCATCGAGGACATCCGCGGCGAACGACGGCCCAATTCCTCCGGTCTGCCCCGCCAGCATCCCGACCCGTCGTTCGGCAACACCGTCCGCATCGTCGATGATGCCGGCGTGCCCGTGCCCAACGGTCAACCCGGCGAGATCACCATCCAGAACCCGGCCACCATGCCCGGATACTGGCGCAACGCTGAACAAACCGCCGAGTCGCTGCGCGACGACTGGCTCTTCACCGGCGATCTAGGCTGGCTGGACGACGACAACTTTCTGTACTTCGTGGACCGCAAAAAGGACGTCATCCGCCGCCGGGGAGAAAATATATCCTCCCAGGAAGTGGAAGACGTCATCAAGCGCCACGAAAGCGTGCTGGACTGCGCCATCATCGCGGTGCCTTCCGAGCTTGGCGAGGATGAGGTCAAGGCCTACGTCACACCCCGGCCAGGCGCATCCGTGGCCCCGGAAGAAGTCGTTTACTGGTGCGCCGAACACCTGGCCTATTTCAAAGTGCCCCGCTACATTGAAATCAGAGATGAGCTTCCCCGAACCCCCAGCCTGCGCGTCCGCAAGGATGTGCTGCGTCAGGAACGGGAAGACTTGATATCCGGTTGTTTCGACCGCGAAGCCGCCGGCATCCAAATCAGACGATGACGCCGTGTGGTGTGAGGAGCGATCCTGATGAACAAGATAGAAGCCATTTTCCGCCCCGAGCGCCTGGACAACGTCAAGGATGCCCTCAAGGAAGTCGGGATTGTGGGCCTGACCGTCACCCAGGTCACCGGCCGGGGCGCCCAGGGTGGTATTGAGGTCACCGCCGCCCGCGGCCTGGGCACCATCCGCATCGACATGCTCCCCAAGGTCAAACTCGAAGTCGTCGTCAATGACCCCGACACCGACCGCGCCGTGGACGTTATCCGAACCAACTCCATCACCGGCAACCCCGGCGACGGCAAGATCTTTATCTACCCCGTCAGCGATGCCATCCGCATCCGCACCGGTGAGCACGGCCCGGACGCCGTGTAACCACCTGTCATTGCGAGCGAAGCGTGGCAATCTCGCGCTGATTCTAAACTCGCCTGGAGACCAGACCATGCCCGAGCCGCGTTATTGGCTGTTCAAGTCCGAACCGTCCTCCTACTCCTTCGACAATCTGGAGTCCGAAGACAACCGTACCGCCGAGTGGGATGGCGTTCGCAACTACCAGGCCCGCAATTTCATGCGGGACGACATGAAGGTCGGCGACTACGTGCTGTTCTACCACAGCAACGCCAAGCCGCCCGGAGTGGTGGGCACGGCACGCATCGTCAGTGAAGGCTACGCTGATACCACCGCCTGGGACCCCGATTCTCGTTACTACGACGCTAAGTCAGACCCGGCCAACCCCACCTGGATGATGGTCGATATCCAGGCCGACCGTCGGCTGCCGCGTTTCATCAGCCTCAACGAGCTCAAGGCCAACCCGGAGCTGGCCGACATGATGGTCACCAAGCGTGGTCAGCGCCTGTCCGTCCAGCCGGTCAAACCGGAGGAATGGGCGGAGGTGCTGGCGATGGCCGAACGCCCCGAGCAATAGGAACTGCGCGCCGGGTTCGTTCCGCCAAGCTCGTTCAATGGTCCCTCGCCACTAATAGAACCCCAGCACTTCGCCGTCGTCCGTCACGTCCATGTCCAACGCCCTGGGCCTGGTCGGCAAGCCGGGCAGGGTTTCGATGCGCCCGGCCAGAGCGTATAGGAAGCCCGCCCCAACCGACGCTCTAACCTCGTTGACGGGGAATGTGTAGCCCTCAGGCCGATTCCGTAAGGCCGGGTCGTGAGATATAGACAGGTGTGTCTTCGCCATGCAGATGGGCAAGTCGCCCCAACCCTGTGCTTCGAAGTAACGCAACTGTCGTCGTGCGGACGACGACCACACGACACTGTCCGCGTTGTACACCTTCCGGGCCAGGGCTAACACTTTGTCTTGAGCGGAAGCATCGGCGGGGTAGGCGTACTGGACCTTGCCGCCCCGATTCGCAGCGGCCACCACTGCGGCGGCTAAATCCTCAGCTCCTGCCCCACCTTGGGCAAACCCGTCATTCTCGACCGCGGCGTCGGCTCCGGCCTGGCTGGCAATCTCTTTCACTGCGGCCAGTTCCTCGGCAGTATCGGAGGCGAAACGGTTGATGGCCACCACCACCGGCAACCCAAAATGTTTGACCACCTCAATATGGTGCTGCAAGTTGCCCGCGCCCGCCATGACGCGATCAGGATTCGGTTGGTCGAGTTCGCGCCGCAATGCTCCGCCGTGCCATTTCAGAGCCCGGGCCGACGCGACCAAAACCGCCGCGGCGGGTGTGAGGTCTCGGTCGCGTGTTTTGATGTGCATGAATTTTTCGAATCCCAAATCGGCGGCAAACCCGGCCTCTGTTACCACGTAGTCCGAATAGGCCAGTCCGAGCCGGTCGGCGATCACCGAGCTGCAACCGTGGGCGATGTTTCCGAAAGGCCCGGCGTGGATCAATGCCGGTTGTCCCTCCAGCGTCTGAACCAGGTTGGGCATTATGGTTTGGTGCAACAGTGTCATGAGCGCGCCGGTTACCCCCAGCTGATCCACCGATACCGGGTCACCACTGCGTGTGGACCCCACCACGATACGGGAAACCCGCCTCCGCAGATCTTCCAGGTCATCCGCGAGGGCGAGGATCGCCATGATTTCCGACGCCGAAACTATGCTGAATCCGCTCTCTGTGACCGGACCGTAGCCGTCGCCGCCGATGCCGGTAACCACCCGACGCAATCCCCGATCCGAGGCGTCCGTGACCCGGGTCCAACTGATCCCTGCCGGATCAAGATCGGGGACGCTGTTGCGCCAGACGGCGTTGTCCACCAGCGCCGCCAGCAGGTTATGGGCCGACGCCACGGCGTGAGCATCGCCGGTGAAGTGGATGTTAATCTCATCTTCCGGTACGACTCGCGATGCCCCGCCGCCGGTGCCACCGCCCTTGATCCCGAATATGGGCCCCAACGTCGGCTCCCGGAGATTCACTACCACCCGATGCCCCAGGCGGGCCATACCCTGCGTCAGCCCCACGGCAGTCGTCGTCTTGCCTTCCCCCGCTGGCGTAGGCGTGATTCCGGTTACCACGATGAGCTTGCCCTGCTGGCCCGGCGCGTCGCCGCCGGCCCGATCATTCAAAGCTTCCAGGGAAATCTTCGCCTTGTGCCGACCATAGGGATGCACGTGGCCTTCGTCGATGCCTAATTTGGCGACAATATCAGCTATTGGCTGCACGGGACTCCTTTGTTATTCCGATCTTTTTCAATCATTCGCAATTGAGGATTCTGCGCCGCTTATCTAACCCGGGCCCTCGGTTGCTTTACAACGCCCCGCTGATGGAAATGTCCAGCAGCGCCGGCTTGCCGCTCTCGAACGCCCGCCGAATCGCCGGCCCGATCTCCACCGGATCCTCGACCCACTCCCCGTGCACCCCCATGGCCTGGGCCATCATGGACAGATCCAGCCGGTTGGCGAACTCCATACCCACGTACTCGCTCTCCCGATCCCGGTCGTCCAGCATGTCCCGCAGGTAAACTTCCATGTTCACCTTCAGGATGCGGTACGCCTGATTGTTGCAGATGGCGTACACCACCGGAATGTTGTAGCGGCTGGCGGTCCACAATGCCTGCACCGTGTACATCGACGCCCCGTCGCCAACCACCGCCAGTACGGGCCGGTCCGGATGGGCCAGCTTGACGCCCAGCGCTCCCGGCATGGCCCAGCCCAACGCACCGCCCCTGATGCCGTAAATGTCGCCCGGCCTGGTGAACTCGAATGCCCGGTTCATCGCCGGCCGCGACGTCACCGATTCGTCCGCCACGATGGTGTCCGGAGGCACGGCAGCAGCCAGCTCGTGCATCATCCGCTCCACTGGCATGGGACGGTTATCCCACGTCGGCTTGATGCGCTCCTGGTATCGCTCGTTATCCCGCTGACGGGCTGCGGCCAGAGTCGCTGCCCGCGTCGCCGCCGCTTCCCGTTGGCTGCCGTTCATCTCGGCGTCCAGTGATTCGGCCAGGTCCGTTAGTCCTGCCGCCGGGTCGGCCATGATTCCCACCTCGGTGGGATAGGTCTTTTCGATCTCCCAGTAGTTGCTGTCAACGTGGATCAGCCGCGCGTCGGGTTTCAGGAAGGGAACGTCCACGTAGAGGAACGAGGCGAACACGTCGGTGCCCACCGCCATCACCACGTCGGCGTTCTCAAACTGGCGCGCCGTGGCGGGACTGTTCAGGTTCAGCATCCCGCCCCATTGCGGGTGGCCCGTCGGGTAATTCACCTCCGAATACGAGGTGGCCAACACCCGCGCCCCGGTTTGCTCGGCGACTCGCACCACGGCGTCGGCGGCCCCGGATTGCGCCACCCGGTCGCCAACCACGATTACCGGATTCTGGGCCGACGCCAGCAGTTCGGTCGCTGCGGCGATGGCAGCCGTGTCGGGGCGAATCCGAAAATATCCGGGCGAAGAACCGGTCGCCTCGAACTCAATCTCTTCATCCATCGTGTTCCACGGAAAGGACACGAACACGGGCCCGGTGGGCGGCGTCTTGGCCTCCTTGAAAGCCCGACGGATGGCCACCGGGATGTCCGAGGCGTGCAGAATCTCCGTGCTCCACTTTGTGTATTGCTCGGTCATCGCCACCAGGTCCCCGGACAGCACCGGCTCGTTAATCAGCATCCGGGTGTCCGAGTTGCCTGCGGTCAGTACCAGCGGAGTGCCGCCCCGGAAGGCGTTGTACAGCCCGCTGATGCCGTTGGCCAGCCCGCCGGCGATGTGGATGTTGGCGAAGGCCGGTTTGCCGGTGGCCCGGGCGTATCCGTCTGCCATGCCAACCGCGGTTCCTTCCTGCAACGCCTGGACGTACTGCAAATGCGGAAAGTCCTGCAGCCCGTCCAGGAACGGCGTCTCGCTGGTGCCGGGGTTGCCGAATATGTACTCCACACCCTCGGCCACCAGCATCTGGGCCAACGCGTGCTTGCCTAGCATCTTGGGCATTTCTCTTCTCCTGAGTTCAAGTATCCCCTCTCCCTTGATGGGAGAGGGCCAGGGTGAGGGTGAAAATCCCCCCAACTGTCATTGTGAGCGAAGCGTGGCAAGCTCGCTCCCCTCCCTCAGGGAGAGGGTAGGGGTGAGGGCGAAGCTCCCGGCATTACTGGTAAACCATCCACTCCAGCAGGTTATTGTCCGGGTCGCGAGCGTAAAGGCTCACCGCCGGCAGCACCCCACGCTGGCGCGCGCCCTTCCGAGGGCCCGGCCCCCGCACAATCTCCACACCGGCGTCGGCCAGCATCTGCTGGCAGTCCTCAACGTTGCCGTCCCATACGAAGCAGATATCGGTGCAGCCCGGCACGGCAGTCGGCCCACGATAATCAGCCAGGTAGCCTTCTGGATGAACATTAATCTTGGAATCCCCAATCTGGATTGAAAAGATATTCGCCGTACCGGCCCGCCATTCCGCTTCATCGTTGATGGAGAAGCCAAGCTTCTTATAAAAAGCCATCAACCGCTCGGCGTCAGCGGTGGGCATTGCGATGTGGTCAATTCCCACGGTGGACATTTTGGGTTCCTCCTTTTTGAGATACCGCTCCGGCCACAGTTCTTTCGGAGAACGGGGCGGTTTGTCAATGCCGTCGGGATAAACTTCTTGGAACGATTTTGCGGTGGCCCAGTACTCTTCGTCCAGCTCAGGGTTATCCGAGTCAGCGGCGATGCCCGCCATGATGGCAGCATCCTCTTCGTCGGTCGGGCTAATATGGCCGGGCTTAAGCTTGGGCATACTCTCTGTCCTCCCGTTTGCTCGCTCTGCGCAGGCTGATGATACGTTTCCTGTTGCTACGTTCAGTATAGACGACGGTATACAGACGGTCGCCGATGTAGCTGGTAACTATCCAGCGCAACTCATCGTGCGTGTCGTTTGAATTATACAGGGCGGTGTCCCACTCAAAGGCGTGTATCTCAGTGAAGTCAATGGTGTGCTTATCCGCGTTTTCCTGCCGCTTCTCTTCGTCCCACTCATACTCGTCGTTCATCTCTTTACGATGCCATCGCCGCCCGTCCCGAGCCGACTTTACGATGCCCGCGCAGGAAATCCAGCACGATCCGTTGCGTGTCGCCGGCGGCTGCGTTGGTCATCAAGCCATGCTCCGCGCCGGGAATGATGTGCAAATCTGAATGTGAAATACCTGCCGCCAGGCTGCGCCCGCATTCGACCGGGATCCGGCTGTCCG
This sequence comes from Dehalococcoidia bacterium, assembly GCA_965220105.1. Classification (GTDB taxonomy): domain Bacteria; phylum Chloroflexota; class Dehalococcoidia; order Lucifugimonadales; family UBA3495; genus Bin87. The sequence continues at coordinate 4,233,910 of OZ244811.1, forward strand.
CGTCACCGTGGACCACCAGCACCGGCATCGTCAGCTCGCCCAGCCGACTCTCCAGCGAATCACCAATATCCAGGTACGCCTGCTGCGTGGCGGCGATGCCGTCGATACGGCTCAAATTCTCGCGGGCGATGCGCTCGAACCGCTCCGGATCGTCTGCCTGCATCTGTGGGAACCGTTCGGCGATGGCCCGCGAAACCGCCGCATCGCGACCCTCCGCAGCTATCCGTTCCTTCAGCTTCCGCAGCTCCACCCGCCGAATCTCGCGTTGCGCTTCCTGCGAGTAGGTCATCGTATTTATCAGCAACAGGCTGTCGGTCATCGCCGGGTAATTCAGACCGAATTGCAGCGCAATCGGCCCACCTGCTGACGACCCCAGCACATGCGCGCTGTCGATGCCCAGGTGCTCCAGCAACGCGCTCAAATCCTGCGCGCAGTTGGGAATGTCATACCCACCTACCGGCGTGTCCGACCCGCCGCAAGCCCGCCGGTCATAAAACACGCACCGGAAATCAGCAGACAGCGCCTCAGCCTGCCGGTTGATGGTATCCGCGCTCCCATCGCCGCCGCCCAGCCCGCCGTGAATCAGCGCCAATACCGGAGCGTCGTCCGCTCCGAAAACAGAATAGAGCATCTGATAACCATTAATCTGAGCCACCGGCATAGTTCAATCCTCGCCACAACCCGAATTGCGCCCAATATAGCCCCTGGCCGCAGGGGTGGCAAGAACGGCTGGTGTGAAGAGAACGAGCGGACGCTATAATGCGCCACCATGAATGCTGAGGTAACACATAGTACGGCTTGAAACTCTGCCGGAACAGCCTTTATGCTTCTGTCGGTCGTCGGGTACTCGCTGATGCCATTGCTGATTGTCAGCGGCAATGGCGCCGACAGCCCGTTCTTGTTCGGAGCAGGATTGCGATTGGGAGTTTGTATAGCGTCAGCTCTTTTTCTCCTGATTTTCTTCGGCACAACTTTATTTCGGGCATCTGTGCTGGCGCTCATATCACGTCGTCTGCTTACCTGGCTGATGTTATTCATCATAATCAACCAGTTTATGTATGGTTTGTTTGCTTGGTCCATCCGTTTCGTCGATATTTCGGTAGCCGCTATTTTGTTAGAAACCTGGCCGATACTACTAATACTGTTCACCACGTTTCTATTTAGAGGACAAAGGCGTTATCGGGAAGTTACGCCAGACATGATATTACTGCTGGTGGTGGGTTTCCTGGGATTTGCATTCGTAGGAGCTAGCCAAACTGGAGGATTTGGGGATTGGGACCATTCAGCATTGCTGGACACATTAGTCGGCATCGGGATCGTGTTGATGGCCGTAATTGCGGCTGCTTTTTCTGCATTTGGATTCAGGTGGGGAGCAGACCTCCGCCAGGCGTTGCCTCCCGAGACGGTCCATGGGAAGAACCCGATTTTGCTCGAGCTTTGTTGTGCTGTGTTGGCCAACTGCATCGGCAGTTTCGTGGGAGCCGGTCTAAACGCCATTGTGGGGTTTGCAAGTGGTGAAACGATTCCCACCAGCGCATTAGCAATCGCAGTGGGCGGCGGGATATTTGTTCAAGCAGTGGCGAGTCTATCCTGGCGAACTTCCAACATGATGACCGATAATTTGGGCATTAATGCAATATTACATGGCACTCCCATATTAAGCCTGGCTTGGCTTTTCCTATTTGCCCAAGTTGGTGTGACCCGCGTTGACTATCTACTCATCGGTGCTGCTGCCATCATAACGGCCAATCTCCTCATCAACTTCGAGGCAGAAATTGAGTTCGGCTTCAAAGCGCTTATCATGGCCCTCTGGGCCTGCGGCGCGGTGGTGTACCTGCGGCCTGAAGAATGGGTCTGGGAGGGCAGCGAGGGTTATTTCGGCGTGCTCGGTCTCTCCGCAACTCTGTTCACCCTGATCCTGGCTTTTCGCGTGGCCCGTTTCGTGGACCGCACTTCCTACGAAGACAACACGATGTACTCAATTTTCCATACCCTGGACCTGCTCGCGCGCCGCGGTGTCGTAGCCGGTCAGGTTCGCGACAACATGATGAGCCTCGACGCCGCGCGGAACATTGAGGACACTTACGTCGCCTACGGCGACATCAAGCTGAACCTCCAGTCGGCGCAGTCCACGGCCCAAACCCCGGATGACCAGCAAATTCTTTCCCAAACCCAGGCGTCGCTGGATTCGGTAATTCATTCCAAACAGCGCGGCAACAACTTCGGGGAATTCTTCGCCCTCATCGTTTTCGCGGTCATTACGGTCGCAATGGCCCTGCTCGCCAGACCCGAACAAAGTGGCTGGACCGGATTCCTGGTCGAGATGTTCACCTTCCCGTTTTGCGCTGTCATCGTGTTTCTAACCGTCAACGCCTGGGATGTGCATCGCGACTGGCTGGCCGCGGTTTTTTCGCGCCACCCGGCGTCCGGATGGTACGGCGTACTGATTCGCGATGAGTCAAGTCGTGATTTCGAGCAATGGATTTCGGTGGTTATCGGCCTCGCCGTAACCGCAACCTACGCCTTCCTCCTCTGGGACAAATGGCTCGGCTGATTGCGTCCGCCCGCGCAGCCCAATACGCCGCTGCGCGCCAATCCACCAACCGTTCAATCCCCGTATGCTAAAATATCAGCCTGATAGGAGAACCCTCAAATGACCACCCAGGGCCACATATATTTCGACCACGCCGGCACCACGCCCATGGACCCCAGGGTGCTGGAAGCCATGCTGCCGTACTTCACCCAGCTGTATGGCAACGCGTCCAGCGTGCATACCGTCGGGCAGGAAGCACGCTACGCTCTGGATGGCGCGAGAGAACGCGTCGCGCGGGTGCTCAATTGCCGGAACCGCGAGGTCGTTTTCACCAGCGGCGGCACCGAATCTGACAACGCCGCCATCCAGGGAGCCGCCACCGCACTGGAAGAAACTGGCCGCCACGTCATTACCGCCAGCACCGAACACCATGCCGTCCTGCACGCCTGCCAGGTGCTGGAAAACCGGGGCTGGGAGGTTACATACCTCCCGGTGGACGACTACGGCATGGTCGACCCCCAGCGCGTGTACAACGCCATCAACGACCGTACCACCGTTGTTTCGGTGATGTATGCCAACAACGAAATCGGCACCATCAACCCTATCCCCGAGATATCTGCCGCCGTTAAAGCCAGGGCCCAGGAATTCAACCGCACCATTGTCATGCACACCGATGCCGTCCAGGCCGCCGGTTTTCTCGACCTCGACGTCCGCCGCCTGGGGGTGGACATGATGAGCCTTTCCGGGCACAAGTTCTACGGCCCCAAGGGCGTGGGAGCGCTTTTCCTCCGACGCGGCGTGCCATTCCTGCCCCTCATCACCGGCGGCGGCCAGGAGCGGGAACGCCGCTCGGGAACCGAAAACGTGGCCGGCATCATCGGTCTCACCACCGCGCTGGATATAGCCGATGGCGACCGGGACGCAGTCAGCGCCCATTGCGCCGCCCTGCAACGCCGCATCGTCGATGAGATCACCCGCCAGGTGCCTGACTGCGTACTGAACGGCCATCCCACCGAGCGGCTGCCCAACAACGTTAACTTCTCATTCGACGGCGTGGACGGCGAGTCCATTCTCCTGGGGCTTGATTTGCAAGGTATCGCCGCCAGCAGCGGCAGCGCCTGTAGCAGCGGCTCACTGGAACCTTCGCACGTGCTGCTGGCGCTTGGGCAAACCGCCGAAACCGCCCGCGGCTCCCTGCGCGTCACCCTGGGCAAGGACAATTCCGATGCCGAGGTCGACCGACTGCTGGGCATCCTCATCGGACTGATCGCAGAATTGCGCTCCCTCCCAACCCTCAGTGGGACGGCCAATGACTAGGTTTACCCGGTTGCGTTCTGCCTGGCGGGTGGTTCTGATCGGGCTGGCAACCCTGGCGTTGGTCGCCGGGATGGCCTGCTCCTCCCAGTCGCCCAACATCGGAAAGTACTACAAGGGTCGCATCCTGCACGTCAGCGTAGCCGCCATGGAACGCACTGAGGAACTCAGGTGGACCCCGGGACCGCGCAGTTCCCGGGCCGCCGTCGCCGACGAGAGATTTTACCGATTGACACCCGAACTACCGGATAACGAGCTAATCCTGCTCAGGGTCAAGGTCGAGAACCACACCGCTACCTCTGCCGCCGTTAACGTCGACGAACAGTCCGCCCAATTGCGGGATTTTCTGCAAGGCCGCTATTTCCCCGTCGACGTGGGCGAACGCGCTGAGGAAATTGGCCTGCCCGAGAACCCCGCCGACCGTTGCAACGTCCCGGTTAACCCCGAACGCCCGGCCGATTGTGTCAAATTCCTTTGGAACGGCACTTTCGAGGAAACTCAGCCCGACGGCACGCGCAAGCTGGTCCAGTACGCCCAGGAACTCCCCAAAGGCACCGGCCTCGACGGTTGGATGGTTTTTGAAGTCCCCGAAGATACGCCCATCCGGTCCTTCCGCTGGGGAGCCGGCGATACCGTCACCATCGATTTCTGATTGCTGGGGCTTCCGATTGCGTGGGCCGGACGTGCGAGCCAATCGGAGCAGTTTCTCCCCAGCGGCTAGGCGCGTTACCCGCCGGCGACGCTGCGGTATACATTTCATGAGACGTGAGACCGGGTGGCCGAAAAGTCTCCGCTCATGAGCCGTCGTTCTGACGCTCCCCCGCCTTCCGTCTGGCGTCGACTATTCCACTTGGTCGCAGCCAGCGCAATCGCCCTGCTGGCACTGGCCATACCGGAGCACCAATACATGCCGATTATCGGCGGGTTGGCCCTGCTGTCTCTGGCGTTGGACACGGGTCGACTACGCATGGGCTCCATGAATCGGTTCTTCCTTCGCGCCTTCACCGTGTTGCTCAAGACTGCCGAAGCAGGAGAAATAACCGGGGTCACGTTCGGCCTGATCGCCGCGTTCTTCGCCTTCTATTTCTACGGCTCAGAGATAGCCATACCGGTCCTGCTGTTCCTGGCGGTCGGAGACCCGGTGTCGGCGCTGGTGGGAATGAGGTCGCCGGGCCCAAAGGTCCGCGGGAAATCACCGGTGGGCTCAGTGGCCTTCGTTGCATCTGCCCTGGCGGCCTGGGCCATCGTCGTTGCCTTTGGCTATGGAGAATGGTCGTGGGCCATCGTAGCCGCTGCCGTCATCGCCGCCGCGGTGGAACTGGCTACCCTCCCGGTGGACGATAACCTGACCATCCCCCTGGTGGCCGGAGGTTTCCTGATGCTGATGCGGTTCGCCGGCTGGTGAACCCACGGCGGCCTAACCGCCAACCCTTCAATCAGGTCTGGGCCCCGTCGTACTCGAGGACTTCGGCCCGCTGCCTCTGGAAACTGAGGTATGCCGAGCGGCTCATCGCCGGTCGGAACGACGAAACAACCTGCCGTGCCCCCGTTCCACCGTCGACCAGCAGGTCGATAACCGACATCGCCATGATCTTGGCGGGATTGACCACTGCCTGCTGGTAGTCCGTGATCAGGTACTCGTTGCTGTGGCCGGCGCCCTGGGCTCCCGCCGTGTAGGGGTGCACCGCGGGGAGAATGTGGCTCAGGTCGCCCATGTCGGTCGAACCGCCCCGATTCCTGGATTGCGGCATCACCAGCACACGATTCTCGTTCAAAAGCCCAATGGAATTCTTCCGGAACAGCTCCAGCAGGTGTTGGTCGTGGCGCATGGGCAGGTAGCCTGGAATGTTGGTGATGGATACCGAAGCTCCCACCGCCATCGCCCCCGACCGGAAGCAGCGGTCCACGATGTCCGAGTTGCGAACCACCGCCTCGGGAGTACCCGAACGTACCCGCCACTCCAGCCGCACGTCGGAGGGCACCGAGTTCACCGCCTGCCCACCGGCGGTCATTATGCCGTGGATGCGGACGGTGTCCTGTTCCCGATAGAGCTCTCGGTTGGCATTGATGGCCTGCAGGGCAAAGGTCGCTGCGTTCAGGGCGTTTACGCCCAGGTGCGGGGCGCTGCCGGCGTGGGCTGCCCGCCCCTTGAAACGCACGTACTTGACGATGTGCCCGTTGCTGGTGCCGCCGATGGCAAAGGAATGCGCGCCCATATCGCTGGCCGTGTGGCACATCATCGCCATGTCCACGTCGTCAAACTCGCCCAGGCGAATCAACTCCTGCTTGCCACCCAGGAATTCGATCTTGCCGCTTTCGCGCAAATCGAGCCGTCGCGCCACCTCGATAAACTCTTCCGCCGGAACGGCGAAGGGAATAATTTCGCCGTTGAGCTCTGCCAGAACCTCCGGTTGCATCAGGCCCGCCAACGCTCCGATCATCATCCCGATCTGGCAGTGATGGCCGCAGGCGTGGGCCGCGTTGTTCTCGCCATCGGCATGGGGATGCCCGTCCACGATGAGGCTGTCCAGCTCCCCGATGATGGCCACCCTTGGTCCGCTGCCCGCTCCGCCCTTCACCGAGCCTTTGAGGCCGGTCAGGGCCAGACCCGAGCGAAACTTCACTCCCAGCCTGGCGAATTGTTCCGCCACCACCCTGGCGGTGCGGTACTCGCTGTATCCCGGCTCCGGATGGTCCAGAATATCCTTGGCGACGGCGATCAGGTCGTCGGCCTGGCGGTCGATGGCCTCGCAGGCCAGGGCTTTCAGTTCTTCTCTGGTTGGCATTGGTTATTGGCCCGCAGGTTGAGTGATACGCTTTGAAAAGTTGGCGCTAGTAGACCAACTTCTTTGTTATGACGGGTGAAATGCAGGGTTACTCGGCGAATTTCTGCGTAGGCCCAGTAGGTCAGGGCAGAGCCCCAGTACCAATCAACTTATCATTACAAAGATTTCGGACTACTAGGCGTCGGCGTAGGTTTCTTCGTCCGCCAGGCTGCGCATGAAGTCGACATACTGCCTGGACGTCATCTCGGGACGATGATTGGCCACCACCTGGCGGCCCTCCGCCGCGCCGTCGGCCAGCAGGTCGATCACGGTCGCCGCCATCGACTTGGCAGCCGTGATAACGGCCAGTTGATAGTCCTGCACCACGTAATCGGCTCCGTGCCCGATCCCGCTGGCTCCGCCCACGTAGGGATGAATTACCGGCATCAGGTAACTAACGTCGCCCATGTCGGTGCTGCCGGTGCGGTGGTCAATGTGCGCCACGTTTTCCGCGCCCACCAACGCGTTGGCATTGCCCTCGAATACCTCGGCCATGCGCTTGTTCTGCATCAGAGGCAGGTAGCCCGGTATGGTCTGGATGTTGACCGCCGCTCCCATCGCCATCGCTCCGGCCCTCAGCGCCCGATCCACTTTTTTGTTGGCATCCATGATGGCTTCCAGCGTCCGACCCCGCACGAAAGTCTCCATACGCACGTCCGCCGGCACTGCGCTAACCGCCTCGCCGCCCTTGGTAATGATGGGATGCACGCGGACGGTGTCGCTGTCGAGGAAGGTTTCCCGGTTGAAGTGGATAGCCGATAGCGCCAACGTTGCCGCGTTCAGCGCGTTAATGCCCAGGTGCGGCGACCCTCCGGCGTGGGCGCCCCGCCCGATGAACTGGATCTTCTTGGCGAGCGTCCCGTTGCTTGTCCCGCTGATACAGAGCTGTTTTTCATGTGGTGTGCTCGTCGTATGCACCATCATGGCCAAGTGAACGTCGTCAAACTCGCCCAGGCGGATGAACTCCGGTTTGCCACCCAGGAATTCTATCTTGCCCTCGCGGCGCAAACCGTCCCGGTACTCAATCTCGATGTATTCCTCGGCCGGCATCGCGATGGGTACGATACGCCCGCTCAGGTTGGGCAACACGTCGGCGTGCATAAGGCCCATGGTAGCGCCCAGCATCATCCCGATCTGACAGTGGTGGCCGCAGGCATGGGCTGCGCCGGTTGCCGGATTGGAGTGAGGATGTTCGTTGACAATCAGGCTGTCCAGCTCACCCAGGATGGCCATGGTCGGCCCTTCGCTGCCGCCCAGGATCTCGCCCCGCAGACCGGTCATGCCCAACCCGCTGCGGAAGGGAACTCCCATCTCGGCGAACTTTTCACCCACCAGCGCCGCCGTTTTGAACTCGCGAAAACCCGGCTCCGGGTTGGCCAGGATGTGCTGGGAAATGCTGATCAACTCATCGGCGCGCTGGTCAATTTCAGCGAAAGCCTTGTCCTTCAACTCCGCCTTGGTGAGCATCTATTAGACCTCCGGATCGGGTGAGGCGAACCGCTGCGCCGGAGTCGATAGTAGCACACGCCGGGGACGTTGCCTACACGAAATAGCCGTGAGTCGATCGCCGCCGTCGCAGGCCGTACTGCATCGGATTCCCTGCGCTATAATCCTGACATGCCGCTACACATCGTTATCGCTCCCCAGGCCTTCAAGCAGAGCATCGGCGCTCGCGACGCTGCCCTCGCCATCCAGAGCGGCGTCCTGGCGGCCGTGCCAGATGCCCAAACCACCCTCATACCGGTGGCCGACGGTGGCGACGGAACCCTGGCCGCCCTTATCGACACCACCGAAGGACGGTTCCTAGAAGCCGCCGTCACCGGCCCCCTCGGTGAACCTCGCGTCGCTCAGTGGGGCGTCATGGGCGACGAGCAAACCGCCGTTATCGAGATGGCCCTCCCCTCCGGCCTGGCTCTCGTCCCCGACGACCGCCGGGACCCGCGCGTCACCACCACCTACGGCACCGGCGAGCTGATGCGCGCCGCCTTGGACGCTGGATACACTCGCATCATCGTCGGCCTGGGCGGGAGCGCTACCAACGATGGTGGCGCCGGCATGGCGTCTGCCCTGGGCGTCCGCTTTCTGGACTCTCATGGTCAAATCCTCTTGCCCGGCGGCGCAGCCCTCGCCGGCCTGGCCCGCATTGACGTCAGCAACCTGCATCCACGTCTGTCCGACGCTACCATCATCGGCGCCACCGACGTCACCAACCCACTGTGCGGCGACACCGGAGCGTCGGCCATCTTCGGCCCGCAGAAGGGCGCAACCCCGCCGATGGTGGCCGAGCTGGACGGTTGCCTCGCCAGGCTCGCCAGCGTCATTGCCGCTGATCTGGGCCTGGACGTATTGGAAACGCCCGGATCCGGCGCCGCCGGCGGTCTGGGCGCCGGACTGATCGCCTTCGCCAACGCGGAACTCCGCTCCGGCATCGATATGATCTGCGATGCGCTGGACTTCGACACCCACGCCGCCAGCGCCGACCTGGTGATCACCGGCGAGGGCCGCGCCGACCGCTCCACCGCCTTCGACAAGGCTCCCGTCGGCATCGCCCGCCGCAGCAAGGCATTCGGCGTGCCCACGCTGTTGATGGCCGGAAGCCTCGGGCCGGGTTACGAAACCCTCTACGACCACGGCATCGACGCCATAATCCCCATCGCCGAGGAGCCGGTCGACTTGGCGTACTGCCTCCTGCACGGGGCCGAGTTGCTCGAGCGCGCCACCGAACGCGCTCTGCGCGTCTATACCCTCGGCACGGGCGCCGCCTCCTGACCCTGCGCCGTTAATGTTCACCCTTGAAAGCACTCAATGGCTTCCCCGCCAACCCGAGGATATCTTCGATTTCTACGCCGACGCCTTCAAACTGGAACAGTTGACCCCGCCGTGGCTGCGTTTTCGCGTAGTGACGCCCCCGCCAATCGAAATCCAGCAGGGCTCCGAAATCGCTTATCGCCTGCGGTTGCACGGAATACCCGTTTCCTGGCGTAGCCGCATCACCCAGTGGGAGCCGCCCTTCAGTTTCGTCGACGAACAGATCAACGGGCCCTATCGATACTGGATGCACCGCCACACCTTCACCCCGGAGCGGGGCGGCACCCTCATCCGTGATCTGGTTCACTACGATGTGCTGGGTGGGTGGCTCATCGACCGCCTGCTGGTGCGCCGCGACCTGCGCGGCATTTTCGCCTACCGTCAGGAGCGGCTGCACGAGATATTCGGCGCCGGTTCAGACGCCGAATCTGCCGTGGACGTCAGTTGATACGCTGCCCCACGAATTCGACCACGATACCCGCCAGCTCCATCGCCCGTTCGGCGTCCACGTCGTCGAAGGCTTCAGCGGGAATCCCGCCCGGCAAAAACGTCGGATAGCGGGTGATGTCGTAGTATTTGTCCAACTGCCTGGCTTCCGCCTTGATGGTGTCGAAGAACATCTCGAATATCTTGGCGTCCTCGCAGAGGTCGATTAGCGAAGTGCCCCACACGTCCTCGGCTCCCCGGCGATACAGGTAAGCCTTCACCGCCTTCTCAGCGGCCTGTTGGCACAGGAAGCACGCCACGTTGTACCGCTCGCCTTGCCGATTGAACCCGGCGTCCTCCAGATCCCGCTGCGCCTGCCGGAACCAACGCATCCCTTCCGCTGCAAAATCAGGCATCGAACACCACCCTTCCCCGTTTGCAGGCTTGATACAGCGCCGGCAACGTGTCTTGAAGTTCGTCGAATTCTTCAGGCGTGAACACCTGCGCCGTCATCCCGACCTGTGCGCCGATGTGGTAGCTGAAGAAGTCAGCCCGACGTCCGAAGGGTCGGTCCGTTTCGTGCACGAAGACGAAGTCGATGCTGCTGCTCGGCGAGTAATCCCCGCTGACCATATCTCCGATGAGGATGGCCTTCTGGATGCCCAGCGTCGGCATTACTCCAATCATTTCTTCCAGCTCCTGTTCCATCATCTCGCGGCGGAACTTAATGAATCCTACTCGCATTGGCATCGTCTCTACTCCTCGTCCAGCAGCACCAGGTGTACTTCCCCGGGCCCGTGTACGCCTACCACGATGGTCTGCTCGATGTCTGCCGTCCGGCTGGGTCCGGTGATGAAGTTCAGGTAACTACCCATTTCCCCGCCGTTGCCGTGGAACTCCAGCCGGCGCAGCGTGAACAGATCGTCCAGGTTGCCGATAACATCCCCGGGTCGCACGATTGCGACGTGTACCGGCGGCACCACCGACACCAGCCGGCTCAAGCCGCGCCGCGGCAGCACGATAACCGACCCGGTTTCCGCCACGGCGTAATCCGCGCCGGTGATGCCCATTCCGCACTCGGCCAACCGTTGGCGCACCACATTTCGGTCGCCGTCGGTATCGTAGGTCGCCGGCCAGCACAGCACCCCAGCGCCGCCCAATGCAGCGTCCACGGGTACCTCATCGAACACCGCCTGCTCCGACCGCGCCGCTGACATCACACCCAGTCGCCTCGACAGGGAAACTACATAATCCAGCGCATCTTCCCCGCCGGTAGCCCGCTGTACTCGCCACCCCCGCAGGGCGGCAGTGTCGGCCAATTGCGTCATCAATTCCGGCAGCTCACCGGCAATGCGACGGCGGATTTCCGTGCCCTGGGATTCCAGGTCTGCGATGTCCTCGGTCAGGTGACGATATGGCGTGGTGGGTGGCTCGGGGTCGCGGCCCAGCGCACCCCTCACGGAAGCGATGAAGTCAGCAGTTGGGATACCTAACGACATGAGGATGACCCGTTCGACCGCAGCGGAAGGATACCCATAGATACTGAAGTCGTCATCTATTCGTCGCCGCGGGACAACCCGTCGCGCCAATAGTCGGTGAAGGTCCGCGCTGGCGGGACTGGCAGGTCGCGGGCCGCCGTCCATCGCGACAGCAGCGGCAGCCGTGATCGGCCTACCACCCCCCGACGCGCCACCGGCTTCAACGCCAGACGGCCCAACCAGCGAGCTACCTTCAACAACGCGGGACTCGACATAACCGATGCAAATCCCCGGGCCAGCAACGCGTCCCGATCCGAGGCCGTTCGCTGGTATGAATCCGAACTTTCCGCCTGCTGGTGGCGCAGGTGCAAGAGCATTCGCGGAATATTGATTTGCACCGGGCAGGCGTCCCGGCATGCCCCGCACAGCGTGGATGCGTTGGGCAAATCCTTGGCCTGCGCCACTCCCACCAGTGCCGGCGTCACGATTGACCCAATCGGCCCGGGATACACCCAACCGTAGGCGTGGCCGCCCACCCGCTGGTACACTGGACACACGTTCAGGCAGGCCCCGCAACGGATGCAGTACAGCGATTCCCGCAGCGCCGGGTCCGCCAGCAGCCTGCTCCGACCGTTGTCCACGATTACGAGGTGAAATTCCTCCGGCCCGTCTTCGTCTTCCCGGCGCTTGGGCCCGGTGACCATGCTGACGTAGGACGAAATTCGCTGGCCCGTCGCCGAGCGCGGGAGCAGCCTCAGGAACACTGCCAAATCCTGCATCGACGGAATGACCTTCTCCATGCCCGTGATGCCGACGTGCACCCGTGGCGCCGACGTGCACAAGCGTCCGTTCCCCTCGTTGGTGATGATGACCAGCGTCCCCGTCTCGGCCACCAGGAAGTTGGCCCCGCTGATCCCCATGTCGGCGTCCAGGAACTTCTGGCGCAGGACGACGCGGGCCACCCGCGCCATTTCGTCGATATCGTCCGAATACGGCACGCCCAGGTGGTCGGCGAACAGTTGCGCCACCTGGCCGCGGGTCTTGTGCACCGCCGGCGCAACCAGGTGCGACGGCGTCTCCTCGGCCAGCTGGATGATGTACTCGCCCAGGTCGGTCTCAAACACCTCGATGCCCTGGGCCTCCAGCACGTGGTTCAGCCCCAATTCCTCCGAAACCATCGACTTGCTCTTGGTTACGACCTTCACATCGTGGGAGCTGGCAATTTCGGACACGATTGCGTTGGCCTGATTGGCATCCGCCGCGAAATGCACCTGACCCCCGGCTGCCCGCACGTTGCGCTCCAGCATCTCCAGGTAGTAGTCCAGGTGGGCAATGGTGTGCTCTTTGATGGCCCGGGCCTGCTCGCGCCACTCCTCCCAAAGCTCCGGCGTAACCTCGTCGATGGCTTCCCGCCGCGCGCCGTCGAAACCCGTGCCCGCCCGCCGGAATGCCTGCCGTAACTGGGTATCAAGCACCGCCGCTTGCGATGCAGCCACAAAATCCCGCGTCAGAATCTCCGCCATGATTCAGTCCACCCGGTCGTCCAGCACCTGTGAGATGTGCCGCACCCGCACCGGCAGTCCGCGCCGGTTCACCGCGCCCCCAATGTGCATCAGGCAACCCATGTCGCAGGCTGTCAGTGTCTCGGCCCCACTCTCGACGACCGAATCAACCTTGTCGGCCAGCATCGCTTCCGAGATGTGCGGATATTTGATGGCGAACGTCCCGCCAAACCCGCAGCATTGCTCGGAGTTGGGCAGGTCGGCCAACGACACCCCCGCCGACTCCAACAGCCGGGCCGGCGCGTCACGCACGCCCATCTCCCGCAACAGGTGGCAGGAAGGGTGGTACGTGACGCTAGCCGCCTCCCCAGCCGCCACGCCGTCCCCGTCGCCCACCCCGACCACGTCGGCCAGAAACTCGGTGAATTCGTAAACGCGTGTGGACAATGTCTCGGCCCGCCGCAGCAACTCTGGTTCGTCAGCGAACAGGTCCAGGTAAAAGACCCGCATCATCGCGCCGCAGGATCCGGAAGGCACCACCACGATTTCGGCGTTTTCGAAGGTGTCCAGGACCCGCGCCGCCAGCTTCTTCGCTTCCCCGTTGAATCCCGAGTTGTAAAGCGGCTGGCCGCAACAGGTCTGCCCAGCCGGGAAATCCACGTCGACGTTGTGCTTCCGCAATACCCGCACCACGCTCACCCCCACATCGGGGTAGAGTTGGTCTATTATGCAGGTTACGAACAGGGAAGCCCGGTGGGGTTGGGTTCGGGTCAATTGGCTCTCCGCAGAAAATGTTGCGGAAGGTTAGCAGAGCGCCCCGGATACGGCAAGGACAACCCCCCTTTGGCGCCTCGCCCACCCTTGGGCCAACCGTGCCCCGCGCGTTATCATGTTGAAAACCCTTCCTCCGGGAGTCAGTTGAAAATATGGTCGAAGAATTGGGACGGATCACGCGGCCCCCGTCCGCCAATTACCAGGGCAAACGCAAGTTGTTGCTGGTTCCGCTCATTCAGTTGCCCACCCTGCCCGACCAAATCCCGCTTGAGGGCGCTCAGGTAATCGCCCGCTATTGGGAGCAGGTGGACGTTCAGGTACGCGCCGTGCAAAACGCCCTAGGCTCCATCACCCATGTCTATCACGAAAACGTGCCAGAGGGCGGTGCGCCGGGCCTCGGGTACCTGGAAATGACTGCACAGAGCAGCCTGGCTATGGTTCGCATCCTCACCGAGGCCGGCGCCGCCCTGGAAACCACCGAGTCAATCGAAGTGCTGGCCGAAACCCTGGACTTGCAACGCTGCCTCATGGGCCCGCTGATGAGCCAGGCCGTGGCCCAGCGCCTGCACGAGTGGTTCGCTGACGCCACCCGCCGCCGTTACGAGTCCATCGCCGCAACGATTGATACCACCCTGGGAGAGGACGAGACCGGGTTGCTGTTCATCAACGAGCGTCACCAGGTGCAGTTCCCCAGCGACGTGGAGGTGATATACGTCGCCCCGCCGGCCCTGGACGAATTTCGCCGCTGGATGCAAAACTGGGTCGAGCAGTTGCAGGAGTCCAGGGAAACCCCAACCGAAGCTGACGGTGGAGCATCCGTGGACGATGGCCCGGCGGATGACGCCCATAGTCACGATACCGAACCGCCATCGCCGTGACACACACAGAACCGGCCCGAACGCCAAGCCCGCACCGGTTCACGCTGTTTGGTGTATGACGCTTAGCGTCTTATCTTGACGTTAGCCCAATGGCGGGAGTGCGAGGGAGTCGAACCCACCTACCCCGCTCGTCACGAGGCATAACGGATTTGAAGTCCGCAAGAGCCACCGGGCCCCATCCACTCCCGCAGGTTGGAGGCGTTAGCTCTCCAGCACCGCTTCGATCTTGCGCTTTAGCGCCGGTTTGGGCTGCGCTCCGATAATCTGATCCACCGGCTGCCCGTTCTTGAAGAAAATCAGCGCTGGGATGCTGCGGATGCCGTAGCGCGCCGCGATGTCCGGATCGTTGTCCACATCCAGCTTGGCTACGTTCAGTTTGCCCTCGTACTCCAACGCCAAATCGTGGACGGCCGGCGCAATCATCTTGCACGGTCCGCACCATTCGGCCCAAAAATCTACCAGGACCGGCAATTCAGAATCCATTACACTGGCTTGCCAGCTCTCGCCGTTCACGTCCATAGGTTCAGGCATGATGCACTCCTCGTCAGGGGTTAAAACTTTGGTGCGGCGGGCAATCGAATGGCTGCCATGGGCCTCGTTGCCGCCGCCGAATACGGTAATATTATACCGGGCAATTGGGACGGTCAACCAAACCGCGTTAACACAATGGGCCAGCCACCCCGGTCGATGCGAGGCGACCACTCCTGTCATTGCGAGGAGCATAGCGACGGGGCCATCCCGTTCCCGCATCTGGCCAGGATCGGCGTCAGTGGCCCGGCCACTACCCGACTGGCCCGGCCCCAACGGGGAAATGTTAGTATATCCGCCATGGTCGACGCGCTAACCCCCACCCCGGCGACCCCGCTGCAGCGGGGCGATGTCATCGAACTCAACCTCCATTCGTGGGGACGTTTGGGCGAAGCGCTGGCGACTTGGGAAGAGCAACCCATCTTCGTGTTCGGCGGTATCCCCGGCGAACGCGTTGAGGCCGAAATCGTCGCGACCAGGCGAAAATACGTCGCCGCCCAGGTAACCCGAGTTATCGACCGGTCACCGCATCGCGTGGAGCCGCCCTGCCCCTACTTTGGCAAGTGCACCGGTTGTCAGTGGCAGCATCTGGATTACCAGGCCCAACTGGAGACCAAGACCAACCTGGTCGCGGATGCCCTGGAGCGGGTCGGGGCCTTCCATTCGCCACCCGTTTTGCCAGCTATTCCTGCTCCCGACCAATTTGGGTACCGTAACCACGCCCGGTTCACCGTGTGGCGCTCCACCGGCGAATTGGGATTCGTGCATCGGGAACGCCGCCGCTTCGTTCGCATTGACCGCTGCCTCCTGATGCACGACGGCATCAACCAACTGCTCGCGCAACTCCAGGAGCGATGCTCCGAAACTTCTCAACTGGCCATCCGCGCTTCCTCCGTCACTGGCCACTACCTGATTCAACCTACCCTCGATAACCCTGAAATACCGGTAGACAGCGGCCAAAAACGGTACCGGGAGTCCGTGGCCGGCGCCGAATTCAACGTCGCTTCCCCCTCCTTCTTCCAGGTCAACGTCGTCCAGGCCGGCCGATTGGTGGAACTAGTTCAGCAGGCCCTTCGGCTCACCGGGAGTGAAACCGTCCTGGATGCCTACGCCGGCGTGGGAACCTTCGCCGTGCTCCTCGCCCCCCACGCCCGCGAGATTATCGCCGTCGAAGAGTCAACCGCTGCGGTCGCCGACGCGCGGGACAACGCCGCCCATGCCGACAACGTGCGCTTCGTCACGGGCAAGGTCGAGGATGTGCTGCCCTCCCTTGACGCCGCGCCCCACGCTGTCGTCCTTGACCCCTCCCGCTCCGGTTGCCAACCCCTCGTCCTGGATGCTCTGCTACGCCTTGCGCCACCACGCATCGCCTACGTGTCCTGCAACCCGGAATCTCTGGCCCGTGATTTGCGTACTCTGTGCCGACGCTACCGCCTGGAATCGGTGCAGCCCGTCGACATGTTCCCCCAGACCCACCACATTGAAGCCGTCGCCACCCTGACGCTAAAGTCGCCGGATGCTCCCATCGTACTGGCCTCTGCTTCGCCCCGACGCCTGGAGTTGCTGTCTGGTTTGGGCATCGAGTTCGACGTCGTCCCGTCCAATATCGATGAGGACCCGTATCCGAACGAATCGCCGACCGATATGGTCCGCCGCCTGTCCCGTGAAAAGGCCCTGGCGTCCGCTGAGTCTGCCGGCGCGGTCGCCGGTTACTACATCGGCGCCGACAGCACCGTCGTACTGGAGGGTGAATCCATCGCCAAGCCGGAGGATGAGGATGACGCCAGGGCCATGCTGACCCGTCTGCGCGGCACCCAGCATCAGGTAGTGACCGGCGTCACCGTTTACGACGCCGCCACCGGCCGCTGCGTCACCGATTCCATGTCCGCCGATGTGCTGATGCGCCAGTTCACCGACGCCGAGATGGAACATTCCATCGCCAGCGGCACTCCTATGGACAAGGCCGGCGCCTACGCCATTCAGGACGATGATTTCCGCCCGGCCGCGATGCTTAACGGTTGCTACCCCAACGTGATGGGATTGCCCGTCTGTCGTGTCGTCGAAATGCTCACCGACCTGGGGTGTCCGGTGCCCGCATTGTCGGCGGCCACCGTGCCCGACGGTTGCCTCTCGTCGTGTCCGTTTCGCTCCGGAGACCCCGAGCCGTGAACTTCTTTGGCATCGGCCCACTGGAGCTCATTGTGATCCTGATGGTGGCGTTCATCGCCCTGGGGCCGGGCAAGACCATGGAGGTTGCCAGAACCCTGGGCCGCGTGGTCCGGGAAGCCCGCCGCACCTTCACGGACGTCATGGACGCCGCTTCCGTCACCGAGGATGACCTGCGCTGGAACGACACTGATTCCAATCCCGCATCCAACCCTCCGGTCCGCCCGCCGTCCGACCCGCTAACCACGCCCCCGCATCTGCAATCCCGGGACGACACGCCGGCGGCAGAGGCCGCCGAAAACGATAACGACCGCCCGGCGCCCCAACTGTGATTAGTGAGTTTCCTGCGCTCCTGGCTAACCTGGGGGATTGGCGCTCGCTGCTGCTGATTGGCGGGGCAGCGCTGCTCGCTGCCGTCGTTGTCGGCCTGGCTGCGTACCTCCTGCTCCGGCGTCGCCGGCCCGCGCCGTCCCCCGGCGAAGCCGTTCCGATGCGGGAGCACTTTCGTGAGCTGCGCTCCCGACTGATGGTGTGCCTGGTGGCCCTGCTGATCGGAACCGCCGTGGCCTTCTACTTCTATCAGGAAATATTTGCGGTACTGTTGCAACCGGCCAAAGACGTGGCCGCCGTGGATGATTTCCAGCCCATCTACACCGACGTCACCGAGTTTCTGGGCACTACGGTACGCATGTCCCTGTTGGGAGGTTTCGTGCTGGCCCTCCCGGTGATTCTGTACAACGCCATCCGTTTTGTTGCTCCGGGACTCACGCCCCGGGAGCGCAGGATTCTGTTCTCATTCCTCCCGGTCGCGCTGTTGGCCTTCGTCGGCGGCATGGCCTTCGGTTACTTCGTGATGATTCCGCCCGCGCTGCGATTCCTGCTCACCTTCGGCGGAGACATCGCCGAGCCCCTGATCCGCATCAGCAACCTGGTCAACATAATGATCCGGCTGTTGTTCTGGCTGGGCCTGTCCTTCGAGACGCCCCTGGTCATGTACATCCTGGCCGTCCTTGGCGTGGTGCGGGCCAGCGGATTCTCCCGCTTCCGACGGCTGTGGCTGGTGGCGTCATTCGTCATCGCCGCCGCCATCACCCCCACCATCGACCCCGTCAACCAGGCCATCGTGGCCGTGCCGTTGATCGTGCTCTACGAACTGGGGATACTCCTCGCCCGCTTTGCCGGACGCCGCCAGACGCCGCCAGCCTGATCGCCTCCTGCCTAGCTGTTCCCTGCCGGGCCGTCCGAGCTTCCACCGAAAACCCACGCGCAGGCATCAAAGCACCGCCCGCCGTACGCATGAAAAAGGACGCGGTTTGGCCCGCGTCCCCATCTGACCAGTTTCTGCCGGTCGGCGCTACGAATTCTGTTCCCCCGACCCAGCTTCATTCCCGCGCTTTTCGTCCTCGCCGGTCACCGACGTCTTGAACGACCGAATGCCCTTGCCCAGCGCAGAACCGATCCCCGGCAATCGCGTTGCCCCGAAAATCAGCAGCACCACCAGCAAAATGATGAGGAGCTCGGGCAGCCCCAGGCCGGCTATTCGCATCTCATTTCCAACTCCAGTTCAGTTGGCATCATTCTATCAGACCCCGTTGTCCCCGGCTACCGACACCCAATGCACCCACGGCTTTTTTGATCATCTGGCAGGACGAGACTGCCCACCCCGGTCGTTGCCGGCAGCGCCCACGCCTGTCGCAGCAACGTGGCAATCCCGAAATAATCACAACGACCGTTGCCCCAACCCCGCCCGACGTTCCGGCCCTCGCCAGAATTTGAACAAGCTCCCGTCGCCCTCCGGGAGAGGGGCCGGGGGTGAGGGCCGTCTCGCATGTACCGGCCGCCTTCGCGATTAGACCAGCCCCTTTTTATGGTAGTACGCCGGTGTCACAAATCTTAACAATTCGGACACTGGCGCAAAAAGTGACGATTTGGGACACGGACCTGGGAGAGATACTATGCCGACCGGGCCGAAGGGGAAGAAGCGGCCGGCCAACTCGATAGAGGCCTGGACCACTGTAAAGCCGGCGTCTGCCAAGCGCACCAGGCGCACGGCTAAATCTACCCCCCGGACTTTTCCCATCCGTATCTGGCCGGTAACGCCCTGGTCTGTGGCGACAACCTGGACATTCTCCGGGAACTGCCCGACGAATGCGTTGACCTGATTTACCTCGCCCCGCCGTTTAACAGCAACCACAACTACGTCGCCGCCTTTGGCGACAAGGGCAGCGTTGACGCTCAACTGCGCGATATCTGGCGTTGGACGGTAGAGACCGAGACGCTGTACCAGCGGTTGCCGGATGGCCCGCTCCGCAACGCCATCAACGCCGTCCGGCTGGTGAGCGGCGACACGTCCCCGATGGCGGCCTACGCGCTGTTCATGGGGCGGCGGCTGGCCGAGCTGCGGCGGGTGTTGAAGCCGGCCGGCAGTATTTACCTGCACTGCGACCCATACGCTAACTGGCTGTTGCGGATTCTGTTGAATGTGTGCTTTGGCGAAAGCTATTTTCTGAACGCAATTACTTGGCAACGAACGA
Organism: Dehalococcoidia bacterium; assembly: GCA_965220105.1. GTDB lineage: Bacteria > Chloroflexota > Dehalococcoidia > Lucifugimonadales > UBA3495 > Bin87. The sequence continues at coordinate 4,253,676 of OZ244811.1, forward strand.
CCGCCCACAGCGATTCGGGACGGTATGGCGCGAACACCGATACTATCCTCTTTTACGCCAAGAGCGACAATCGCATTTGGAAGCCGCAATTCCAGCCGTATGACGAAAAATACAAAGCGCGGTTCCAGCGCAAAGACCCGGACGGGCGATTGTGGTCGGATGACAATTTGACCGCCAAAGGGTTGTCGGGTGGTGGATACGAGTACGCGTACAAAGGCGCAAAATCGTTGTGGCGGGTTCCGCTGGAAACGATGAAACAGTGGGATGCTGAAGGCAAACTGCATTTCACCAGCAAGGGTGGTATCAGACGCAAGCGATACCTTGACGAAATGCAAGGTCGCCCCTTGCAATCTCTGTGGGACGATATTCCTGCCCTCAATTCCCAAGCAGCGGAGCGCGTGGGCTACCCGACGCAAAAGCCGTTGGCCCTGCTGGAGCGCATCATCAAGGCCAGCAGCAACGAGGGCGACCTGGTGCTGGACCCGTTCTGCGGTTGTGGCACGGTGGCGGATGCTGCGGCCAAGTTGGGGCAGAGGTACCTGGGGATTGACGTGAGCGCCATCGCGGTGCGGGTCATGGAGCAACGCCTGGCGTCCCGGGGCGGGGCGGCAACCCCGGTCATCTACAAGATGGGCTGGGAAGATTACGAGTGGGAAGCCTTCGAGGAACGTGCATTGAGTCACGAATCCGAGGCCGAGGACGGTTTGCCGGGCTGGGCCTGGGCGGACGACAAGGTGGCCGGCTTGCTCAACGCCGTGCCCAACGGCAAGAAGGTGGGCGACGGTGGCGTGGATGCCCGCTACTTCACGGAACAGGGGGAAGTGTTGCCCATCCAGGTGAAGATGCACCAGGGGCAGATTGGCCGGCCCGATCTGCAGAAACTGTTGGGCGTTCAAACCGAATGGCAGAACGGGCAGGTGAAGGCGCCGATGTCCCTGATGGTAACGCTGTACCCGCCCCGTGAAGCCCTGCGGGTGTACCCCCGTCAGCAGGGGGACGTAACCCTGCGCGGCGAGCGCTATCCCCGGATGCAGGTGTTGAGCGTACAGGAGATGTTGACCAAGCAGGCCCGGCCCAAGTTGCCGCCGGTTGACCCCCGCTACTTCGTGGGCGACACTCAAAACCGATTTGCGATAGAGTGAGCGCATATTCAAACGGATAAACGGATTGTTACGGCCTACCCTGACCGCACGGCTACCGCCCATTGGAACCGATTGGTGGGGTATTGGGAAGTGGACGAAGTAGAACCAGACGGATTTCGCGACCCTATCGGTTTGGCTTTGCGCCGAGCGTCGGTGCATTTGGCGAAAGTGCTTGATGCCTTGCCGCAGCCGTTGGATATTGACACCCGACCTGCGCGGGCTTGATACACCGAGATTCAAGCCGCACATTTCAAACGGGTACACTGCCCAATGCACCCAGGGCTTTTTTGATCATCTGGCAGGAGGAGACTGCCCGCCCCGGTCGTTGCCGGCAGCGCCCACGCCTGTCGCAGCAACGTGGCAATCCCGAAATAATCACAACGACCGTTGCCTAAACCCCGCCTGACGTTCCGGCCCTCGCCCGCATTCGATCAAGCTCCCCTCGCCCTCCGGGAGAGGGGTCGGGGGTGAGGGCCGTCCCGCATGTACTGGACGAGTACGCAAACTTGCCGCACCCATCGCCGGACGCTATAATGCGCCAGTCAAATGCTCTACCAAATCGCCGGCTACCCATTGCTTTTTGACGCCCGGCGGTTTTCATTCTTCGACGCATTTGCGGCGCTCTCACCAACGTTTTGGACAGATTAATGGCGACCGATTCCGAGTACGATGTAGCAGTAATTGGCGGCGGGCCGGGCGGATACGTGGCGGCCATCAGAGCCGGCCAACTCGGCCTGAAAGCCTGCGTCATCGAGCGGGAAGCCCTCGGTGGCGTGTGTCTTAATTGGGGCTGCATCCCTTCCAAGGCCCTCCTCAAGAACGCCGAAATTCTGTCCTACTTCCACCGCGCCGACCAATTCGGCCTGCACTTCGATAACTTCCATGCCGATTACAGCGTGGCCGTCGGTCGCAGCCGCCAGGTCGTCGACCGCATGACCCGCGGCATCGGTTTCCTCCTTCGCAAGAACAACGTCGAGCACATTGCCGGCGAAGCCCGCCTGGCATCGGCTACCGCCATCGACGTTTCCAGCCTCGACGGGTCAACCGCCCGCGTCAACGCGCGTAACGTCATCATCGCCACCGGCGCCCGGCCCCGCAGCATCCCGCCCCTCCCCGTGGACGGCCAGCGCATCATCACCAGCCGCGAAGCCATCGTTGCGGAGGACGTGCCCGACTCTATCGCCATCGTCGGCGGCGGCGCAATAGGCGTCGAATTCGCCTACGTCTACCGCATGTACGGCGCCAATGTAACTATCATCGAATTGCTGCCCCGCCTGGTGCCCAACGAAGACGAAGAAATCAGCCAGCAGCTGGAACGCGCCTTCAGTCGCGAAGGCATCGAGATGCGGACCGGCGCCGGCGTTACCGCCGCCCAGACCGACACCACCGGCGTAACCCTCACTATCGATAAGGACGGCGTCACCGACACCGCCCGCTTCGACAAGGTGCTGGTCGCCATCGGCGTGCAGCCCAACACCGAGGCCCTCGGCCTGGATACCGTCGGCGTCGCTACCGACCGCGGCTACATCAACATCGACGACCGTATGGCCACCAACGTCCCCGGCGTTTTCGCCGTCGGCGACGTGACCGGCAAACTCGCCCTCGCCCACGTCGCTTCCGCCCAGGGCGTAACCGCCGTCGAAGCCATCGCCGGCGAGGAAACCCAGCCCCTGGACTACTCTCTGATGCCGCGGGCAACCTACTGCCATCCCCAGATTGCCTCGATGGGCCTTACCGAAGCCCAGGCCCGCGAGCAGGGCTACGACGTCAAAATCGGCCGCTTCAACGTGCAGGCCAGCGGCAAGGCCGTAGCCATGGGCGAAACCGACGGCCTGGTCAAACTGGTCATCGACGCCCAGTACGGCGAAATCCTCGGTGGACACATGTGCGGTCCCGAGGTGACTGAGCTCCTCGGCGAATTATCCATGACCAAACTCCTGGAAGGCACCACCCTGGAGCTGGGATGGGCGGTGCATGCCCATCCCACCATTGCCGAAATGGTCCACGAAGCCGCTCTCGATGCTGAGGGACGCGTCCTCCACATGTAGCCCAGGGCACCTCGTGCCCGAGACTACGACGATCAACCTCCCGATTTCAAACGCCCACCAAAAATCTACTGCCCAGAGGAATGGATATGCTGAAAGCAGCGGACGTTCCCGAACTTAACAAGACCGACCTGCTGGAGTTCTACCGGCAAATGAAGCTCATCCGCGAGTTTGAGCGAGAGTCGGAACGGCAGTACACTCGAGGCAACATCAAGGGTTTCCTCCACGTCTACAACGGAGAGGAGGCCATCGCCGTCGGCTCCATCAACACCCTGCGACCGGATGACTACGTGGTTACCCACTACCGCGACCACGGGCAGGCCCTGGTGCGCGGCATCACCAGCAACGAGGTCATGGCCGAGTTGATGGGGAAGGCCACCGGATGCAGCAAGGGCAAGGGCGGCTCCATGCACCTGTTCAGCTCCGAGTTGAATTTCATGGGCGGTTACGCCATCGTCGGCGGACAACTCACCATAGCCGCCGGTATCGCCATGGCGATCCAATACCGCGGCGACGATCAGGTGGTGCTCTGCTTCTTTGGCGACGGCGCCGTCAACGAAGGCGAGTTCCACGAAGCCATGAACCTGGCCGCCATCTGGAAGCTGCCCGTCGTCTTTTTCTGCGAACACAACCTGTACGGCATGGGTGCATCTTCCAAGGAAACCCTCGTGATGTGGGATTCCCTCCACGAAATGGCCGACGCCTACGGCATGGCCCGCTACGAGGTCGATGGCAACGACGTGCTCGCCGTGCGCGGGTTGATGCAGAAGGTCAATCAGGAAGTGCGCTCCGGAAGCGGGCCGGCTTTCATCGTCGCCAAAACCTACCGACTGCGCGGCCACTCCGTCGCCGACCCGGCCAACTACCGCCCCGAAGAAGAGGTGGAATACTGGACGGCCCAGGACCCCATTCCCAGGTTTCAGGACATGCTCACTGAAGAGGGTATCGCCACCGTCGAGGACTTCGAAGAAATCGACGCCAGCGTTAATGATGAGGTTGTCGGCGCTGCCGAATTCGGCGAATCGTCGCCCTGGCCTTCACCCCTCGAACTCTACGATGACGTCTACGCCGGCCGACCGACCGAGGGTATTCCTGGCTAGCGGGTTGCCACGGGACGGGAGGTTTAGTAATGCCGGTCATAACTTATCGGGACGCCGTTTCCGCCGCGTTGCGTGAAGCCCTGGACGAAGACGAACGCATTTTCCTGATGGGCGAGGACATCGGCCCCTACGGCGGCGCTTTCGCCGTTACCAAGGGGTTCTGGGAGCAGTATGGCTCCCGACGCATCAAGGACTCCCCCCTGGCGGAATCGGTCATTGTGGGCGCCGGCGTGGGCGCAGCCATGGCCGGACTGCGCCCGGTTGTGGAACTGATGACCATCAACTTCAGCCTGCTGGCCATGGACCAGATCGTCAACCACGCCGCCAAAATCCGTTACATGTCCGGCGGCCAGTTCACCATTCCCCTGATCATCCGCACCGTCACCGGGGCCGGCGCCTCCGTGGGCGCTACCCACTCCCAATCCTTTGAAGGCTGGTACGCCTCGGTGCCTGGCCTCACCGTGGTCACCCCGTCCACGCCGAAGGACGTGATTGGACTCTTCCGAACCTGCCGCGACCTCGATGACCCCGTGCTGTTCGTGGAGCACATCCTGCTATACAGCACCCGCGGCGAGGCCCCCGACAACGGCGACTTCCGCATTCCCATCGGTCAGGCCGACGTCCGGCGCACCGGCAAGGACATCACCCTCTGCGGATACTCGCGCATGGCTCTGGTCGCCGAACAGGCCGCCGAGATCCTCGCCCAGGACGGCATCGAGGCCGACGTGATCGACCTGCGCTGCCTTCGCCCCCTGGATATGGACACCGTGGTCAATTCGGTCAAAAAGACCCACCGAGCGGTCATGATTGAGGAAACCTCCCGTTTGGGAGGTTTCACCGGCGAACTCGTGTCCCAGATACAGGAAGAAGCCTTCGATTATCTGGACGCCCCGGTGGCGCGCGTCGCCGGCGAAGAGGTCCCCATGCCCTACTCCTTCCCCCTGGAGCAGTTGGCCATCCCCGACGCCCAACGCGTCGCCGCCGCCGCCCGCAAGCTGATGAACCGGCCCGCTTGAAATGTGCGGCGCAACCCGTTAGTACCTTTGCAACATGGTCCAAAGTCGAAGTGGGGGCGGATGCGGCGGTTGCCTTACCCTGTTGTTCGTTTTAATCGTGTTTGGGCTGCCCGCCCTGCTTGTTTTTCTATTGACTAATAGAAGTTGGATTCCCACAATCATAGTCGGAATATTGACGTGGGTTTTCCTGGGTGGGTGGTTCGTGATTTTCGATCCCATAAACTGACCTGCTAACTAAATCGTCGCCGACTATACCGTCGCCGATTCAACCATTGCTGATTAGAAGGAGGTTCCCGTGGCTACCAACGTATTAATGCCGCAAATGGGCTACGATATGCGCGAAGGCACCGTCGTACGCTGGCATAAGCAGGAAGGCGAGACGGTGAACCGTGGAGAGGTCATCGCCGACATCGAGACCGACAAGGCCACCGTAGAGTTTGAAGCCTACACCGACGGCGTCCTCGGCAGGATCGTGGCCAACGAAGGCGTCGCTGTCCCGGTCGGCAACCTCATCGCCATCATCACCGAGCCCGGCGAGCCCGTCCCCGACGCTCCGGCAGCGCCGGCCGCCGAACCCGCCGCTGCTCCGGTTCCGGCGCCCGCCGCAACGCCTCCACCCGCCGCGCCGGCGCCTTCCGCCGACGGACAGGTGCGCGCCTCCCCCATCGCCCGTCGCCTGGCCCGCGAACGCGACATCGACCTCGCGCTGGTTACCGGTACCGGACCCAACGGTCGTGTCGTCGAGCAGGATATCCTTGATTACCAGCCTCCGGCCCAAATCGCGGCCCCCGCCGCCGCTGCTGTGCCGGCCCCGGCCGATTCGCGCATCGAACTGACCCGCATGCGGCAGACCATCGCCCGGGTTACCTCCGACAGCAAGACTACCACGCCCCACTTCTACGTGACCGCCGAGATGGACATGGGCAAGGCCATGGCCATGCGCCGCGACGTCAACGATGCTTCCGACCCCGACAACCGGGTCTCGGTCAACGACCTGATGGTCAAGGCGTGTGCCCTGGCCTTGGCCAAACACCCCAAGTTCAACGCCTTCTACCGCGGCGATTACCTGGAAGTCCACGGCGCGATGAACATCGGTATCGCCATCGCACTGGATACCGGCCTGATTCTGCCCGGCGTCAGCAACTGCGAGAGCAAGAACCTCCAGCAAATCGCGGCGGCCACCAAAGACCTGATTGCCCGCGCCAATAGCGGTACCCTCCGCAACGAGGAATACAGCGGCACCACCTTCAGCATCAGCAACATGGGCATGTTCGACGTGGAGAGCTTCTCCGCCATCATCTACCCGCCCCACGCCGCCATCCTGGCCGTGGGCAGCGTGAAGGAACAGGCCGTCGTCAAGGACGGTCAGCTCGCCGTCGGCCAGATGATGAAGGCCACCCTGTCCACCGACCATCGGGTCGCCGACGGGGCCGAAGCCGCCCAGTTCCTCATGGAGATAAAACGGGTGCTCGAAAACCCGGTCGCCCTGCTCCTGTAACCACCTGACCACACTGGTCGACCACTCCTGATTCGGTTCGGCTTGTCGAGCCGAATCGGCTACATCGAAACACCTCCGGAGACCATCATGGCACAAATGACCGGCGGCCAGGCCGTAGTCTCTTCCCTCCACGCCCAGGGCGTTGACACCGTCTTCGGCATCATCTCCGTCCACACCCTGGACCTCTTCGACGCCCTCTTCGATCGCCAGGACGATGTCCGCTTCATCGGCGGACGCCTGGAACTCGGCTGCGGTTACATGGCCGACGGCTACTCCCGGGCCACTGGCAAACCCGGCGTTATCCTCACCAGCACCGGTCCCGGCGCCGCGGACTCGGTGGGCGCGATGGGCGAAGCCTACTTTTCGGCGTCCTCCATCCTGCAGGTGACGACCAACGTAGAAGCTGAGTTCGTCGGCAGCGGCAGGATGGCCACTCACGAGACCAAGGACCAACTGGGAATGTTCGCCGCCGTTACCGACTGGAACGCCCGTATCGACCAGATAGAGTCCATTCCCGACCATTTCGTCGAAGCCTTCGTCCGTTTTGGCGAACGCCGCCCCCGGCCCATCGAGCTGGAAGTCCCCACCGACCTGCTCGGGCAGCAGGCCGAGGTCGAAGTGCTGCAACCCCGCCAGCCCGACGTCCCCCAGGGCGATCCGTTGCAAGTGGAGCGCGCCTGGAACCTGCTGCGTAGCGCCAAACGTCCGGTGATATTCCTCGGCGAAGAAATTCACACCACCGGCGGCGGCGACGACGTCATCCGCCTGGCCGAACGCCTCGGCGCTCCCGTCGTCACTGGTGACGGCGCCAAGGGCACTTTCCCGGAAAACCATCCCCTGTCCCTGGGAATGGCCCTGGGCAACCGCATCTGGGGTCAAAACCCCGTGCTGGACTGGATGGGCGAGTGCGACGTCGCCCTGGTGCTCGGCAGCAACCTCCCCTATCGTTCCACCTCCGGCGTTGGCCTCAAACTCCCGAAAACCGTCGTTCACGTGTTGCTCGACGGCGACTACATCGGGAAAAACTACGAAACCGCCGTGCCTATCGCCGCCAACAGCGGCGCCGTAGTCCGCCAGTTCCTCTCCGCCGCCGGCGATGCTGACATCAGTGTCGGCGACGGCTACGCCGGGGAGGTTGCTGAGCTCAAGCAGCAAATCTATGGCGGCTTGCAGGAGCAGTGGGGCCCGGAGCTACACGCCTGGGAGTCCATCCGGTCCGTCGTCCCCGACGACACCATCTTTTCGTTGGATGCCACCGTGCCCGCCAACCGCGCCGTCCGTTGCCTCCAGATGAACCGCCCCCGCAGTTACATGTACCCCCACGGCTGGGCCGGGCTTGGTTTCGGCTTCCCCGCCGCAATGGGCGCAAAGGTCGGACGGCCCGACTCCCCGGTCATCTGCGTTACCGGCGATGGCGGCTTCCAGTACAACGCCCAGGAGCTCGGCACCGCCGTCCAGTATGGCATCAACCCAATCGTCATGGTCTTCAACGATAGTGCCTGGGGCGTCCTAAAGGGCTACCAGCGCGACCGCGGCGGACGTCAGATGGCCACCGATCTGGTCAACCCCGACTTCGTCAAACTATTTGATTCCTACGGCATCGGCGGCACCCGCGTCCACAACGTCGCCGAGATGACCCGGGCCGTCGAAGACGCCGTTCAGGCCGACCGCATCCACCTCATTGAAGTCGTCATGCCCGACGGTTTCCCCGCGTTCTGCCAACGATGAATCATGTCCGAAAAGCAACCGGACCTGATCCCCCGGTTCGGACATCCGACACAGACCTTATCCCATGGTTCAACCGTCAGCCGAGGTTCCCGACAACCGCCGCCGCGTCTACCCGCTAGACCCCCGTGACCTGACTGCGGAGCAGATCGCGGTCACGTTAGCGATGACCTCCCGGCGTCCGGAACCCTTCGACGAAATCGCCCAGCAGGTCAGCGCCGAGCGCGCTGCCGATTTCAACGAACGCTGGGTCGTCGGCTACGGCCACGCATCCGTTGCCGAGCACGCCATCATCCACCTGGCCGTCGAAAACATCTCGCGCCTGGCCGGCGACGCCCTGGAGGACAACCGCCTGGCGTCCTACACCGAAAAGTCCTCCCGTTATCAGGTAATCGATGCCGAGAGCTTCTGGGTACCGCAGGAACTCCACGCCCACCCGGCCCTCCGCCACGAATACGTCGTCGCCTGCCGCCGCCTCTTCGACGCCTACGCGTCGTTGCTGGACGGCGTAATGGACCATCTCCGGATTAGGCTGCACCAGCGCAGCAATGAGCGCGAGGGAACCTACACCCTGCGGTTACGCCGGTTGGCCACCGACGCCTGCCGCGCCATCCTTCCCGCCGCCACCCTCACCAACGTCGGCGTTACTGCCAACGCCCGTTCTATGGAGCACGCCATCACCAAGCTGATGTCCTCCCCGCTGGCCGAAGAACGGGATATCGGCATCGAAATACGCGACCGCAGCCGCCAAATCGCTCCGACGCTGGTCAAATACGCCGACCACAGCCCCTATCTGGCGGCATCCCGGCAGGTCAATTTCCACAACTCAAGCCCAGACCACTCCGACCCTGCCTGGTCGGTCAATCTTCTGGATTACGACCGCGATGCGGCCCGCAAGCTGGCCGCCGCCCTGCTCTTCCGCCTTGGCGGCCCCTACGCCGATGCCCTTGCCACGTCCGACGCCATGTCCGAATCCGACCGTCTGGACGCGATAAATCGGTCAGTCGCCAGCATCGGCCCCCACGATCCGGCCCCCCGCGAGTTCGAACTCGCGGAATACACCTTCGAGTTCATATTCGACTACGGCGCACTCCGGGAATTTCGCCGTCACCGCATGCAGACCTACCTGTCCCAACCCCTCACCGTGATCAACGGTTGCGCCATCCCGCCGCTCATCAGCGACGCCGGCATGGCGGATCAATTCCAAGACGCCGCGTCAGCCGCTGAGCGCGCTTTCCACAGCGTTGCCGACGCCGGCCCACCGGTCGCCCAATACCTGGTAACTCACGCTCACCGCCAGCGGGTCGTCTCCCGCATGAGCCTGCGGGAGTGTTACCACATCTTCAACCTGCGATCATCTCGCCAGGCCCACGAGTCCATCCGGCAGCCGGTAATTGAGGCGATGCGGCTAGTCGTAGCCGTGCAGCCCGAATTGTTCCGCCACCTTCCCCTGCGGAACGCTCCCGACTGGTGGCCGTTCCCCCGACCGGATAGGTGATGGCCGGCTACGGGTCCGAGCAGTCCCGCGTAAAGCCGCAGTTGCGGCAGGTGATCTTGCAACTGCGTTCCTGCATCCGAGCCCCACAAATCTCGCAATCCAGCCCGTCGTCCCTACGCGGCGCCGGGGCCGGCCGGTTTTCAGTACGGTTGGAACTCATCAGACTCTAACCCCATTCCGTCGCTATCTGCGGTCCATGTTGTTCGGCAGCGGCGGCCCCGGCACGATACGGGCGGTCAGGAATTTCTCCCCGTTGGGTTTCATCGGCCCGTTCCGTTGGTCCGGCATCAACGCCACTTCCCGGAATTCGAAGATGGACTCATCCATATCCAGCGATTGTAAACTGTAACCCCCGTCGTCGTTGACCACGATGCGACCCACCAGCATTTGCTTGTCGGCCCGCACCAGCCAAACCTGGTAAGAATCAGCCGGCATCCCCGACACCAGCAGTTTGGCGTGCTGACCGTCGGGTTGCACGATCAGTAACCCGTTAGCTCCCGGCTCGGTGCCCATGGGGGAACTCATCGGCAGCTTTTCCGTTTCGGGTTGCATGGCCAGCATGGTGGCTTCCACCACCTCGGCCATCTCCTGCTTCACCTGTTCAACCTGTTCCGTGTTGACTTCGGACCCATCGGCGGACCCGGCGGCTCCGGCCACTCTTGCGCCGCCTGCCAGCTTATCGCCGGCGGCGGTTCGCGCCACGGCAAGCGCCAAAACGGAAGGCTCTGCGTTCGGTCCCCCGACGTCTGCCGGGGCTGGTTGGCTCGACGACTGTTTGCTAACAGCCGCCTGTTCTTCCGAAACGTCGTGCAGCGCTTCAACCAGGGATTCCGTCGCCGCCGATGTGGACGCCGCAATGACTTCCTCCGTGGTCATCTGTTGCGCCGCCGCGATTTGCTCCATTTCCCGTTGCTGCTCCCAGATGATCCCGACGGCGCCGGCCAGCAGCAAGCTCAGCGCTGCGATGGCCGTGGGCGCCAGCCAGCGGCGAAGGCGTCTGACCGACCAACGGTGATCCATCGGCGGCAGCGCCGAGGCGGGAGCGGTGGAATTATCGGGTTGCGTAGCCCCGGCGAGCACCCGGGCCTTGAGGCCGGGCGGCAGTGGAACTTCCGGAGCCCCGCCCGTCATGCGGGCGGCGGTCTCCTGGAACCCCAGCAGCACTTCCTGGCAGTGCAGGCACTGCACCACGTGCCGGGCCACTTTCTGAAACTCTGGACCGTCCAGCGCGTTCAGCGCGAAGGCGGCCAGCTCCTCTTCCGGGTGGTCGGGCCCGGAGTTAGGTAAGCTGTAATCGTCAGGCCACATATTCTTCCAACGCTGCCTTGAGCTTCTGCATCCCCAGCCGCATCCGGGTTTTGATGGTGCCCAGCGGTTGGTTCAGCATGGTTGCAATCTCGGACTGGCTGTAGCCATGCCAAGCCGACAGATACAGTGGTTTGCTCTGTTCCGGCGGCAGTTCGGCCAGGGCGGCCCGCAGCAGTCGGGCATTGTAGTCCCGCTCCACCTGTTGCTCCACGCTCGGCGCCGGATCGGGTATGCGGTGCAGCACTTCCGCCTCAGCCGGTATCGTTTTCTCGGCGGTGCGCCGTCGCGACCGGTAGATATCGACTATCTTGTGGTGCGCCACGGACATTATCCAGGTCCCGGGCGCCGATTTCTCCGGTCGGTAGCTGGACGCCTTAAGCCAGATGTTGGTGAACACATCCTGCAGGGCGTCCTCCGCCGATGCCTCGTCTTTCAGTATCGATACTGCCAATGAGTAGACGCGTTGAGCATACCGGTCGTATACGGCTTCCAGCGCGGCATCGTTGCCCGTCGCCAGCTCCAGTACCAGCTGCTCTTCTTCGCTGTTTCGGTGGTCTGTCACAGCCCCTCCACAGTGCGTAACGGATTTGTGCACTTGCTCCATCTGCTTTATTGTACGCCACCCACGCCGCTATGGATTCGTCCTCTAGACCACCAGACTGTCGAAGATACCCTCCAGATCCGGCAGGTTTTCGAGGGACCATATGAGCTCAAGCGCCTGTTCGCACTGTTGCTCTGTGATGGTAGGGCAGGCCAGCCGCTTGAATTTCGCGTCCACGTCGGCGTCGGTCAAGGGATTCTTGCCGTGCCCCCTGGGGTAGCTCGTGGTGGCAACCTCCGTCTGACTGTTCCGCTTGATGACCTCGATCCGGCAGTTGTACTCCGCCGGATACCGCTCGGTGAACTCCGGATTCTCCTCAATCTGCATCTTGTTGATGATGGTACGCAACTCCGAATCGGCGATGCGGTCAGGCGAAAAGGTCGCCGGCGTTACTGCACCGTCCCGCAGCCCCACCGCCGTCAGGAACGGGATGCTGTGGTCGGCGGTCTCCCTGGTCTGCGGGTCCCACTTTTCCGGCTCGGTGGCCGCGCTGCTCACCGCCGATTTATACGACTGTATTTTGATGGCGGCGATGTCATCCACGTTGACTCGTTCGTTCAGCTGAATGGCCAGGTCAATCGGCGCCTGCGTGTGTATCTGCGAAGGATAGAACTTGAAGATGGTGTCAGAGATGCGGAACGGGTGATCACCGCCGCCCATGGCATCAATCGTTATGGGGTACCCAATTGCCTGCTCCTCCAGGCCGCTGCGGCCCGAGAATGGCTCGAAGGGCCCGGTCATCCCCTCGGCGGCCAGCTGCGCCGCAAAGACGCCGGCGCGGGTTGCAGCGGCAGCGGCGCAACCCTTCCACATCGACAGCTCACCCATGCGCGTTACCCGCAGCGGCACGTTGGGCACCGACGCCAGCGAAATGGCGTGGCCCATCTGTTCTTCGTCCAGCCCCAATGCCTTGCCGGCCGCGCAGGCGGCGCCAATCACGCTGAAGATCCCCTGATCCCACCTGTTTTCCGGCACCTGGTCCGCAATACGGCAGAAAACCTCGTAAGCCAGCGTAATCGACAGGATCAGCGTGCGCCCGTCGGCTCCCACGCTGTCGCACACCGCCAGCGCCGCCGGAATCATGTCGCTGGGGTGGCCGCCTCCCGGCGAGAAGTAGGAATCGTTGCAGTCCAGGTACCGCACCATCACCCCGTTGGCGAACCCGGCCATGTCCAGCGACGAATAATCGTTGGTGCCCAGAATCCGCGACGGTGAACCGCTGGTGATATCCCCCGCCAGCCGACGCGCGATCTTGGCCGGTTCGCTCAAGTATCCACCGATGGCGCAGCCCAGCGTGTCGGCGACGGTGCGTTTCACCTGATGCACCACCGCCGGCGGCAGGTCTTCGTAGGTCAGGTTGCAGGCGTAGGAACTCAGCAGTTCGGTGGTGCGATCCATAAATCCCCTTTGGTTTTGGCGTGATATCGGTTCGGGTTGGGTACTCCCGTGGCGCCGTCGCCGGTCAATCAGCGTATCACCGCTTCGGCCATGCGTTCCAGTTGCGCTCCCATCTCCGCTTCGGTCTCGCAGTGCTCCGGGCGCACCACCACCCGGTCGGCGCCGGCGTTCAGAAAATCCTGCACCAGTTGCCTCTCGGGAGCCTGCCCGTATACCGATATGGTCAGCGACTTGGGGTCTCGCCCCCGCGCCTCCGCCAGTTCGTCCAGCCTCTTGCGACTATCTTCGAGCTCTGCCGGCGTGATGCGATTCGGTAGCCAGCCGTCGCCCCACGTTGCCACCCGTTGCAATACCCGGCGAGCCAAACCGCCCAGTATTACCGGCGGATGCGGTTGCTGCACCGGCTTGGGGTTGGACTTCACCGGCGGGAAATCGTAGTACGTGCCGTGGTACTCGGCTTCATCCTTGGTCCACAGCTCCTTCATCACCGCCACCGCTTCCCGGGTCTGCGTCCATCGATGGTCGAAGTCTCCGCCAAATATCTCGGTTTCCTCCCGGTTCCAGCCGGCGCCGATGCCGAACAGGAACCGTCCGCCGCTGATGCGATCCAGCGTCGCAATCTCCTTGGCCAACATCAGGGGGTTGCGCTCCGGCACCAGCGTGATTCCGGTACCCAACTTGATGGTGCTGGTCGCTCCCGATGCCCGTGCCAGCGCAATATACGGGTCGGCGAAGTGTGCATAGGTCCAGGGAATCTCCCCGCCCGACGGGAACTGACTCGCGCTCTGAACGGGCAGGATGGGGTGTTCTGCGTACCAGATCGACTCGAACCCCAAGGACTCGGCAGTGCGTGCTACGAAAGCCGGATCAATCGTATAGGCCGGCAACGGCAGGGAGGTGCCAACAGACATGATAACGCTCCTTAGCTGGTGATCGGGTGAACCCGAAGTTGGTTGGTATTGGTCAGTTGTCGGCGGCCACTGCTGCCGTGCTGCCCACGATGGCGTCGTATTGGTCGGCGCCGTGGCCCACCACCGTTGCCACGTCTTCAGCGAGCAGGTAACCCTCTGCAACCAGTTGGTCCGCTGCATCCTGCACCCGCGCCAGATATTCATCACGCGATGCGTACCGCTCTTCGATGGATGCCCGTGGGTCGTTGGCCGCCAGGCGCTCCGCCCGCGTCACCGAGAAGGGGATGGCGCATCCCACGACGGTTCCTCCTGGGGCCAATACCTGACCGGCGCCGCCGATGTCCGCGTGGCGCACGTTCCAACCCGCATAGGTGGCCAGCGGAACCGAAACGGACGGCAGCCGTACGCCCCCGATTTCGTTCCCGTCGGCGTCCACTGCCGAAACCAAAGACGGGTAGGCGTCTCCCACCACGGGCGGCATCTGCGTCGGCACCGCACGATCCGGGCCAAAATCCAGCTGCCGCATGGTTTTCAGGTAAGTCGGGAACACCACGCCGGGCATGGCCCTGAAGGTGTCTGCCAGCTTGGCGGTTTCCGTGATGGTGCTGTCGGCATGATTGGGATACCGATTGGCTGGCGGTTCCTGGTCATGGGTAACCCAATTGTCCAGATGCACCAGCGCCGCCCGCATCAGCGGACGGTAATCGACATAGTTCAGCGGTTGCGTGCCCCGCGCCCCGGTGTCGGGGTTCGTATCGGATACTGGCAGGTTGGCCGGCCCGTGCTGCGTGCCGCAGAACAGCCACGACCGCACCAGATCGGGAGGCTCGACGTCCCGGCTGCCATCGGCGCTGACGTGGGCCAGCGCGCCGTGTCCTCCCCAGTACTCCGACGAAGTATTGGTGTAGATGACCTTCGGCGCCAGCCCCCGTTCAATCAGCCCGGACAGGATGCCGTCGGACCCGTCAGGCTCGACGTCCAGGAAGGGCGGCAGGTTGTTTACGCTGCGGTTGGACAGACTCGACGGTTGGCCGAACCTCACGTTGAACTCACCCATCTTGCCGCCGGCGACGTTGGGAAGCATTCCGTCGAACACGATGCGACCCGACTCGTCGACGTTGATCCCCAGGTGCAGCATCTGGCGCAGGAATCGACCGCTCTGGCTCCGCCCGTAGGCGTAAGCCCGACCGATTGCGCCCGACAGCGGGTTCGGCGAGCCTGCCGTGTCTGTATCGCCGTGGCGGAGCCACGCCACGATGTCTCGCGTTGCCAGTATCCCCAGCCCAACCACGGGTGCGTGGGACGTTTCGTACAGTACCCGGTACACCTTGCCCGCTTTGAACCCGCCATCCACCACGATGTGCGAGGCGTCCGGCACGCGCCGGCCGTCTCGGAACCTGGCAAACGCCCACTGTTCCCGGGGGATTACCGTCTCCGGCCCGTCCTCGTACTCCTGCACCGTGAGCACCGAATCCCAGCTTTCCAGGTGGTTGGTAGGATATGCTTGGTGGTCCCGGTCCGACAGGAACTGCGCGTCGGTATCCGCGATGGGCTGGAACGAGATCACGATGCGGCCCGACACCGGCGAGCCGTCCGCATTGACCGCGTTGGGCACGTTGCACCGCAGCAGTCCGGGCACGCTGGGCACGTCGTGCTGCCAGCCGCACCACACCAGGGAATACCCCTGGCGCATCAGGAAGCCGTTGCCGATTTCCGGGTCGGCGTCCGGGGGCGCATCCGGCACGTCGTTCAGGTTCTTCAGCACAAGTTCCTTGCCCCGGTTCAACACGTCCAGCAGCAACCTTCCGTTGCCGTGGTCCTTTTCCACCGGCTTGATGATGCGAAAATCGGCGGAGAACTCCACCAGGCCGTCGGCGTTCCGCGGAGCCAGGCCGATATCGGCCACCGCCCGGTTTTCCGGGTGCTGCGGGTCAACGGCAAAATACGCCACCCCGTCCAGTTGCTCGTAGGCTCCCACTTCGCCAAAGGTCTGGCCGCCGGCTATTGATCGCCCTGAATGCGTGACCAGTCTTACTAGTCCCATAACCTTGGACCCCCCTTGTCTACAGGATGTGGCTGGTATCTACTTCCAGATCTTCCGGAGGTTCGGCGCCGATGTTGTCATGCCACCACTGCCGGAAATCGTCGTCGCCCATCTTCTCGCGCAGCCGCCCCAGGTGCGCCTTGACCTGCACCATCATCGGCAACTGCTGGTCAGCCGCCAGCTGATACGTCCGGGCTACCCACTCCAGCGCTTCGGCCAGGTTGCCCCGCTCTTCCTCCAGGACGCCCAGCTGGCCGTAGGTTCGCGCCGACCGAATGGCGTCCCGCGCTTCCTCAAAAGCCTGCCGCGCCCGGTCGTACCACTCCTGCGCCTGGTCCAGGTTGCCCTGTTCGTGGTGGAGGACGCCCAGCTGCCTGGCCTCGTCACCCAATCCTCGCAGGTCGCCCATCTGCTCCCGGTGCTCCAGCGCGACCATCAGCCATTCCTCCGCTTCGTCGGGGATGCCCCGGGCCTGCGCCAGCGTACCCAGGTGATGGAACTCAACCACCATCTGCTCGGCCATCCCCAGCCGGTCGCACAACCCCAGCGCCTGTTGATACCAGGACTGCGCCTCTTCAAACAGGTACTCGGAGTGATCCACCGTCCCCAGGGCGTGGAAAATGTGCACCGCCGTCTCCTCGTCCCGGTTATCTTCAACCAGCTCGCGAGCCCGGTGATACCAGCTGCGCGCTTCGTCGTACTCGAATCGGAAGTGACAGCACGCTCCCAGCGCCCTGAAATCGTTCACCATCTCTTCGTAGTCTGGCAGTCGTTGGTGGATGTCCAGCGCCCGGCGGTACCATTCCTTGGCCGACCCGTACTGCCGCTGGTGATGCCTCACCTGGCCGATGGCGAAGCAGGCGTCGGCTATCGACTCCTGGTCTTCCCCGCCGTCAATGATCTCTAGGCCCTTTTCCAGCCACTCGGATGCGGATTCGAATTGCCCCCGCCGCGTCGCAATCAGCCCGTTCTGGTGATAGACGGCAGCGGTACGCGGGTCGGCTTCCCCGTCGGGCTGCTCCAGCAGGTAGTCCAGCAGCTGCACATTGAACTCCGCCGCCCGGTCCAGCTCCATCAGCTCCACTGATTCCATGGCGTCCGTGCCCAGCAGGTATTGCCAGAATTCGACGGCTCCATTGCCGTCGGCTTCCGCAGCCGTATGCCCGATGGTATCCAGCAGTTGAGCCCGCAGCCGCCGCAACTCCGGGAACCGCTTCTGCATCCGGTACACCTGAGCCAGCGGCTGTATCAGCAGTTGCGCGTTGTCCCACTGGCGATACTCTAGGGCCAGACCCAGCGCCTGGGTCAAGTTCCCTTCTTCCGCCAGCACCGCGGTGACGCCGGCGTCCTGGTTTTCGTACAGGCTCTCCATAAAGTAATCGGCGGTGTCGGCGTAAACCCGCACGAATTCCGATTCCAGCTGCCCCACGGCGTTGTTTGACAGTTGCCGCCCCAGCTTTCGCCCCAAAAACCAGGGAACCGCCGGGTTGATCTGATAAACGCTGGGCGAAATCGGTTCCAGAAAACCGGCCTCCAGGGCGTTTCGCAGCAGTGTTCGACACGAAGCGTAGGAGCGCCCGGAAAACTGGGTGCCACCTTCCGGCGCCAATAGCGTCCGCGTAGATCCCGCCCCCATATCATCGCCCATCACCTGGGCGTAAACTCGCTCCTCGGTGATGTGTGATAACACGTCCAGCATGACCCGCCGCTGGAACATGGAGACAAACGGCAGATGCGTCCGGCTCCGGTGCGACATGCGGGAATAAGCGTACTCCATCGCCGCCACCAGGATCGGGCGACGGCCCGGCTCCTCATCCAGATCGGTTTCCTGCGCCAGCCGGAGGATCTCCCCGGATACCACCGACGCCGGCACGTCCTTCACGGGTGGGATGGCCACCTGCATCGCCAGCGGGTGACCTTGCAGCGACCCCACCAACCCGGCGAAATCCTCGTCAACCCGGGATGCCGGCACCGCGGCCTTATCCATTACCCTCGCCGCCAACGCGACCGCGTCGGACCCGTTCAGGCCGTTCAGCGGGATCGTGGTGTGGGGCATCGTCAGCCATTCTTCGTCCGGGCGGCGCGACAGCAGCAGCGCCGAACTCCCGGCGGGTCCCACCGTAACCTCGCTCAGGAACGCCGCCAGGCCAGGCAACTCCGACTCTTCCAGCAACCCCGGGGAGCCATCCGGGAATCCGGCCACGTTCTCGGCGTTATCCCAAACCAGCAACGACGCGTTCTCCTGGAGATACTGCGTGACCCAACGCCGCTGCTGAAGCGCCGGCAGGTCAGCGAAATCCAGGCCGGCCACCGCCGTGCCTATCTCGTGCACCACTCTTTCCAGACCCGCCGGGTGCGAGGCTTCGAAGGCGGTGTAGAACACCCCGCCCGGATGCGCCACCCGCGCCGGCTTCAGGAACCAGCGGCACAGCCCCAGCGCCAGCTCGGTCTTGCCGATGCCGGTGTCGCCGGAAAGCAGCACCACCGAATCCGCCGACAAGCGCCGCTCCAGCTCCCGGAGTTCCGCCGCCCGCCCTACCAGGCCGAACTGCCCCGCCACCGGAATCTGCAAATCCTCCGCCGGCGCTTCCTCAGGTTGAATGACCGGCGGCGCCAGCGGGTCCGGTTCGTGCTCCGCAATGACCGGCGGCGTGTATCGTCGCGATTGATAGACCGCTGGGCCATGCCAGTCCCACATAACCCGCTTGCCGTACACCGTCAGCCGTTCCGGCGATTCAGCCAGCGAGCGGCGCATCGCCGCCACCGCCTGGGCCACGTCATTACCTCGGGCGAGGGTTGTGTAAAAAGCTCGCACCGCGCCCTCCGCCGCGTCGGCGTGCAACGCGCAGGGCAGCAGCGCAACCTGGTCGACGCCCGCATCGGCCATCGCACTCGCCGTAGCCGCCCAGTCATAGGAACCGGCGCCATTCGCGCGCATCCCTGCTGAAATGAGCGCAACGTGTACGCCAGCTTCAGCCAGCGCGTTCCCCAGCGCATCGGGACTTACCGCCTCCGCCGAACCGTCCCCCGATTCCAGCAACAGGTTCCCAGCCGAATCCAGCGTGACGCCATCAAAGTGGGCCAGGTGATAATGATCCGGATTGCGCTCCAGCAAGCCCATTAGCGCGGCCAGCGTGGCCGGTCTCGGATTGTCCAGGGAGGCCTCGGAATTCAGGCTTTCCAAAGCGGCCACCGTGGCTTCGGCGAGGCTGCCGCCAGCTACAACGTCCGGCGAGATTAGCGTTCCTGAATCTCCCGCCCGGTCCTCGGCGGGCGCCGGGGACAGCATCAACACGTTCAGGGAAACGTCCGTGCGCTGTTCGTCCTCGCCGGCAGACGCCTCCGCAGTGGATTGTCGTGCCACCGCGGGCAATCCGGCGACGAAATAACCCAGCTCCGGTTCGTTCATCAGCTCCCACGGCAACGACAGGAACTCGGGACGCTGCGAGGCGATGATAAGCTGCGGCGCGGCATCACTTCCCAGCAACGCACTCAGACTCTCGCGAGCTGGCGTTCCCGCCGTGAACACGGTTTCAAACAACAGCCTCCCCAGGTTTCGCATTACCCCTTCAATCGTTTCTGCCCGCTCCAAAGCCCCCAGGGGGGACAGCGGAAATCCGCTTGAATACCAATCCAGCGCCGCACGCCCTTCTCCGAGAACGTCCAGGGCGAAGGGTTGCGTGTTCGTTACGGCGGCGGACGAAACTCCGTCGGCGACGCGCAGCTCAACCTGCCCGGCATCAGCCAGGTCTACGATAGTTAACGATGGGGTGTTGGGCACGATTACACCTGTCGACGGGGGTGGTAACGGCGGTTGCGGCCTGCTGTGTTCCGGGCCGCCGCCTTGCGACAACTTACAGGGTGGTTTACAATCGCCTCTACTCGCAAAGCAGGGCGAATACACCATTTCTCAACCTGCGGCGCATTATACAACACTAACGTGCCCCACGACGTATCGGGTTCCCCATTTCGATTCACGTGACATAACGCCATGCCTCTCCAGCACAAAATTCGCCGTTCCTGGCTGCTGGTCCCGGCCTCCGATGACATCCGGATTGCCACCGCTGCCGCCGCCGGAGCCGACGTCGTTGTTCTCGACCTGGCCGAGTTCGTCGCGGAGCAGGATAAACCGGACGCCCGGGAATCCCTGGCATCGTCCTTCGACGCCGTGCAGGCCGGCGGAGCCGAGCTTTTCGTCCAGATTGACCCCGAGTTGATGCTGGCCGACCTGCGCGCCGCCATCCGGCCCGGCGTGGATGGCGTGATCGTCAGCCGCCTCGAGACTCCACAGCAGATTGTTGACGCAGCAGCCCTCATCGACGCCCTGGAGAGCGAACGCGGACTGCTCCCAGGCTCGGTTGAAATGGTCGCGTCTCTGGAAACCGCCCGCGGCAACCACGACGGCTTTGAGATTGCCACCGCCAGCGACCGGGTCAGCTCCCTCACCCTGGGCCGGGCCGACCTCGTCATGGACCTGCGACCGGAACCCTCCGGCGAGATCCACCTGATGCAGTACCTGATGCAACGGCTGATTACGCTGGCCGCCGCCACCGGTAAAACTCCCCTCGGGGCCTGGTGGCGTGCCCCTGACCGGGGCCTCCTTGCCACGTCCGAGAACACCCTGGCTGCTGCCCAACGCGGTCGGGCCATCGGGTTCAAGGGATCGCTGTGCGTGTTAGACGACCAGGTGGCCCCACTGAACCAGGGATTCACTCCGACCTCCGCCGAAGTGGGCGCCGCCAGCGCGATGCAGGTCGAGTCCGACCCCGCCGACCATCCCTTCAGCCGCAACGTCGCCGGCCAGTATACCCAGGTGCTCGACCTGGCCGCCGCGTGCGACACCCGGGAGCGGTTCAAAGCTGCTGCCGTCGCCGGCACGCCCATTCCGCTACCTTAGGAGATCGCCCGATGCCCGAACATCGCCGTCGGCTCAAGCGGTCCGGCTTGACCATGCCCATCGTGACCCCGCGTTTCATCGACAACGCCTGGCACCGCGGCTGCGATTTCATCAATATGGACCTGGAGGATTCGGTTCCGCCGCTCCTCAAGGGTTACCCCCGCGGACTCATCCGACGCAGCATCCCCGTGGTAAACAAGGGCGGCGGCGATGCCGTCTGCCGCATCAACCATGACCTCATGGAAGCCGACCTGGATGCCGTGATTTGGCCCGGCATGACCCAGGTCAACTACCCCAAAACTGAATACGGCCACGAAATTCGCCGCATGGATGACATCATCTCCCGCCTGGAACGCGAACGCGGCATTCGCCCGGGGACAATTGAAATCGGCGCCAACATCGAGACCGCCGTCGGCGTCGCCAACGCCTACGAAATCGCTTCTGCGAGCGACCGGGTGCGTGACTTCGGCGGCGCGTCCGGCTACGATATGTCCCGCGACCTGGGCGTCGAGATGTTCGTCGGCTTCGACCAGTTTGTCTACGGCAAGGGCGAAGTCGAACTGGCGGCCCGCGCGCTGGACATCGTGCCGCGCGCTGCCCCCTTCACCCCCAACATCACGGGCAGCGTCAGCGACCCGGAACGCGCCTTCGACGAAGCCGACGCCGCCCGACAGTGCGGCTTCCGTATCGGCGGCGGTCTACACCCCAACGTTGTCGAACCACAGAACCGGGGCTTCACCCCCGGTGAGGCCGAAATCTCCGACGCCCGTTGGGTTTTGCAGGAGTACCGCAAGCTGGCCGTGGGTGGCCACACCTGGGTCCAAATCGACACGCTAGCCGTTGAAAGCGACGGCGAGGCCCATCCTTTGGACTCTTCCCAGGCCCCGCACCTGCGCCACCGGGTGATCGACCGTTACGAAGCGGCCCGGGCCGATGAACTGCTGGAATGGGCCCGCCTCTGCGCCGAACGCGACCGCGAGAAAGACGAAGCCATCGCCCGTGTCCGAGCTGCCGAAGCCGACGAAGCCGAAAGATAGACGACTTTACCAAGCCAACCTCCGTGAACATTCCATGCTGATCCGACGCTCGATTCTCTCCATACCGGTCACCGATGCCCAGGCAGTCAGCTCGGCATGGGCGCATGACGCCGACGCTATCATCCTGGACCTGCAGGACGGCATGGATCCCTCCGATCTGGTGTCAACTCGGGAAACGTTGCCGGCGGCAATCGCCCAGGCCGGCAGGGGCGGCGCCGACGTCTTCGTCCGTGTTAACGCCCAGTTCGCCTACGCTGATATCGAAGCGGCAGCGCGCCCTGGGTTGGCTGGCATAGTCCTGCCCGGAGTAGAGTCACCCGAAGACGTCCTGGGCGCCGACGAAGGTCTGACCGAATTCGAGCGTAGACGCGGCATCCCGGTCGGCAGCTTGGAACTCACCCTCTCCATCGACACCGCCGCCGGCGTGTGGCACGTGCGCGATGTCATCGCAGCCAGCCCCCGGGTCAAGCAGGTCGGTATCGACGAAGCCGCCCTGGCTGCCTCCCTGGGAATCGTACAAAACCCTGCCCTGGACCCGTTCGTGTACGCCCGCGGTCGCCTCTGCATCGAAGCAACCGCCGTCGGCGTGCAGCCCGTCGCCGTCGTCGACCCTACCGGTCTGGGTGGCGACGACCTGGGTTACGAGGAGAAGCTTCAGATCGCCACCGACGCGCGCAACCTGGGCTTCAAGGGCCTGTTGTGCGAGCGGCCCCACTGGATCGCCGCCGTGAACGCAGCTTTCACTCCCACCGACTCACTCGTGGAATACTACGCCCAGGTGCGCGAGGTGTTCGCCCAGGCGCTGGCCGCTGGTACCGCCGCCGCTCCCTTCGCCGGCCGCATGATTGACGTCCCGGTAGACGAACGCGCCAAGGACGTCCTTGCCCTCAGCACCGCCTGCTCCGCCCGCGACGCCGCCAAGCAGGCCGCCCTGGCCCGCGCCGAGTCGTAGCCTGACTAGTCGTGGCCTGATTTGCTGATTCCCGTCCCTGTTGGAGCACAAATTGATTCACATTGATGATGACCTGCGTCGTCGGATCGACAACGCGCTGGACGACCGTTGCCCCATGTTCATCGCCACCGTGTCGCCGGACGGCGAACCGCAAATCAGCATGCGCGGGAGCGTCCTGGTCTTTGATCGGGAAACTCTGGCCTACTGGGAACGCGGCTGGCGAGCGTCCGCCGCCAACGTCCAGGCCGACTCGAAGGTCGTGTTTTTCTACCGCAGTCCCGAGGAACGCATCAACCTGCGCTTCTACGGCACTGCCACAATGTACCGCAGCGGCGCAATCCGGGATAACGTCATGGCACGCACTGTGCAGGGTGAACTCGACCGCGACCCGGAACGTACCGGCGCCGCCGTCCTCGTTCGTCTCTACCGCATCAACCAGCTAAACGGAGAGGTGCTCCAGGAACGCTAACTCCATCACCGAGTTTTGATATACTGCAGTCACTAGTCTAGCGCACGGGCGTGGCAGGAACTCCAGAATGCCGATTGTCAACGCTATCGTAGGCGGGATAATATGCGGCGCGATTGCCGGATTCATCATCGCCTTCGCATCTCAAGTGAACTTTTTAGGATGGGCTAACCATCTGGTGGTGCCTGCGTTTTATGTCGTAGGGGTGCCGAGCGGCGTGTACCTCGGGATCAAGAGCAACAAGTCTGGATGAGGGAAAGAGCGAAGTCCCTTATCAGACTATTATACCGACCGGTTCATATTTGGATTTTCATTGGTACGGTATTTTGGATTTTTATGGTCGTTCCGTATTTCATCAATGCTATTCAATGCATTCCTCCGGTATTCGATGATGGCAAGGCATATGATTGTTTTGCCCGCGTAGCCAAAAGTCTGCGAAAAGACTCTATCTTGGCGACTTACGTCACGGCTACGGTCGGGGCCATCATCGCCTTCTATTTGGCAAACAGAAATGAACCTGCTTCTCGCGCCCGGCCCTTGGATCCACCTCCCGATCTTCCGCCCTGAGCGCGAGCGGCGCATTGTTGCGGATACCATTGCAAGGGTATCCCGGTCACTGGCGGGTTCGATTAGGCACCCACCGCCAGCGCATCCGCCGCCACTACGCCCTGCCCGTCCGGCAACACCATAGCGGGTTGATATCCAGTTCGGCCAACCGACCCTCCAGGTTAACCGCCATCCGCGAAACGTTCACCAGCGCGTCGGCCAGCGCGTCCACGTCGGCGGCCGGCGCTCCCCGGAAACCCTGCAACAACCGCGCGCCTTTGACCTCGTCAATCATCTCCAGCGCGTCCTCTCGCGTGATGGGACACAGCCGCAACGCCACGTCGTTGTAGACCTCGACCATCACGCCGCCGATGCCGAACAGCAGCACCGGCCCGAGTTGGGTATCGTAGGACACGCCCACGATGGTCTCCACCCCGGCGGACACCATCTCCTGCACCACCGCGCCTTCGATTCGAGCGCCCGCATCGTACCGCCCTGCGTTGGCCGCAACCTCGCTAAACGCTGCCCGAACATCGGCGGCATCCCGCAGGCCCAACCGGATCGCGCCAGCCTCGGTCTTGTGCAGTAGGTCCGCCGAATTCACCTTCAACACCACGGGATAACTCAATCGTTCTGCCGCCGCTACCGCTGCGTCCGCATCGGCAGCCACCTCCTCCCGGGTGGTGGGCACGCCGAACGCCGCTACCAGCCCCTTGCTGTCGGGGGCGGATAGCGTGCTGCCCGCCCCCGACAGTTGGCCCGCCGCTGCTTCCTGGTCAGGCGTCATCGGCTCTGCCGCGCCAAACCCGCGCCCCAACCGCTGGTCCCGCCATTCGTGGTAGTCGTTCAGATACCGAACTCCGGCGGCCAGCTTGTCGGGCACGTAGAATACCGGTATCCCGGCCTCACGCAGCATGGGCAACCCCGACTCGGCTCCCCGCGTGCCCGTCCACAGGAACGCCACCGGCTTGCCCCCGTCGTCCCGTTGCGCGATGACCTGGGTCGCCTGAGGGTCCGCCCCGGCCGACGCCACCACCAGCGTGCCCACGTTCTCGTCATCCGCCATGTACGACATGATGGCTGGAAAATCGTCGCTGTTGGCAAACCCGGTTACGTCCGACGGATTGGCGGCCCAACCAAACCCCTTCAGGATGCCGTTGATGCCGTCCCGTGACCGGTCCGACAGCGGCGGGAGATCCAGCCCAGCCTGCCCGAACATGTCGGCGGTCAGGCTGCTGATGCCGCCCGAATGTGACACCACCGCCACGCCCCGGTGCGGCGGTCGCTGGCTCCTTGCCAGTAGGTTCGACACCTGCAACAGGTCATCGTAGTCCTGCACCCGGATCACGCCGTACTGCGCGAACGCCGCGTCGTAACGGGCGTCAACTCCGGTGAGCGCTGCGGTGTGCGACCCGGCGGCCCGCGACCCCAGGTCCGAGCGGCCAATCTTGATTAGCACGATCGGCTTGCCCTTCTCGGCGGCCAGCCGCGCCACTTCGATGAACTTGCGCCCGTCCTTGAATCCCTCCACGAACCCGGCGATAACCCGCGTGTCGTCGTCATCAATCAGGTAGCGCGCAAAATCGCAGAAGTCCAGGTCGGCCTCGTTGCCGGTGGACACGATGTAGGTGAACCCGATCCCCTCGTCCACTGCTCGCGTCAGGAACGGCCCGAACGCGGATGCGCCGCTCTGGCAGACCAGCCCGATGGGCCCGCTCAATCCTGCCGCTCCCCGCGACGACGCGCTGGCCCAGATGTCATCCTTCAGGTTCGCCAGGACCAGGCAGTTCGGCCCGCTCACGCGCACCCCCGATTCCCGGGCGAACTCGCCCAACTCCACCTGCAACTCCCGCCGGTCGTCCTCCCCGCGTTCGGCAAAACCCGCCGATATGACGATGGCCGACTTCGCCCCCCTGGCGTGACTCTCCCGCAGCGTGTCCAGCACCGCGTGGTACGGCACCACGATGCCCACCACATCCGGCGCCTCGGGCAAATCCGACACCGATGCGTAGGCCGTCACCCCCTGAATCTTCTCATAACGCGGGTTCACCGGATACACGTTCACCCGGTCGGATGCCCCCATCGATGCGGCCAGAAACCGCCCGCCGTACTGCATCCGCGGCGTCGCGCCCACCACCGCGATGGAACGGCGGTTCAACATCCGGTCAATGGATGCCAGTTGTGCATCGGTCCAAAATTCCATCGTGCCCTTCCTGTTCGCGCCCCGGTGGGTCTCCCGTCGATCAGACGTCACGGCTCCATGCCGACGGCTTAGGTCTCTCCCGCCGTACGCAGGTCGGCCCGCCAGTCGTCCGGACTCGGCCCCCGGTCGATCAGCACGTCCACCACCGCCGGCAGTCCCGATGCCTGGGCTTGCCGCAGCGCGTCTGGCAGGTCCCGCGAGTCGGCTACCTGCACGCCGAAACACCCGAATCCCCGGGCCACCGCCGCGTTGTCCGTCTCGGCGAACTCCGATGCGATGTACTGGCCCGGCGCCTGGTGGTGCCGCACCATTCCCAATGCCCCGTCGTTGAAAACCACGCAGATGATGGGCAGCTGGTACTGCATCGCCGTGGAAAGAGCGTTGACGGTCATCATGTACCCGCCGTCGCCAGTGACGCACACCACCTGTCGTCCCGGATACGCAACCTGGAGGCCCACCGCCGCCGGCAATCCCCAACCCATGCCCGCCGTTCCGCCGGGACAGAAGAAGGTATGCGCTTGCTGCGACTGGTAAAAATGCGCCATCCAGGTGCGGTTGTTCCCCGCGTCCAGCGAATAGATGGTGTCGGCCGGCATGGTCTCCTGCAGCAGCTTCACCACGCGCTGCGGCAGCGCCGGCGATGAGTCGGTGTGCAACCCGGCATCCTCGTAGAACGCGTCGTCCTCCTTGCGGTGCGGCAGCGCCGACGCCCACTCGCTCCGGTTGGCCGCCGTATCCCCTGCCGTCGCGTTGGATGCGTCCACCAACTGCCCCAGGATGCTGCCGGCGTCGCCGATGAGCCCCAGCTCCACCGGGAAGGTCCAGCCGGCGTTGCGGTCGTCGATGTCGATCTGGATGATGCGCTGCCCTCTCGGGTTGAAGACCGAAGGGCGCTCACGCACCGTGTCCTGGGGGCTCAGCTTGGCCCCCACCACCAGGACGGCATCGGCGTCGCCCACGGCCCGGTTGGCCGCCTCCTGGCCGTAGATACCCACCATGCCCACCGACAGCGGGTGGGTCTCCGCGATGGCCGACTTCCCCTTGTAGCTGGTGGCCACCGGAGCGTTCCACTGCTCGGCCAGCTGTTGCAGCAACCCGTGGGCTCCCGCCATGTGCACCCCGTTGCCGGCCACGATGACCGGACGCTTCGACTGCGCCAGGATGTCGATGGCCTTCTCGATGTCCTGGGGCGCCGCCTGGGGCTTGGCCGTGTTCAGGTACCCCGCGGTGTCGTGAATGAAGGGCGGTGACTCCACGTCCACCTCGCCGCTGATGGACGCCGTCCGCATGAGCAGGCAAGCCGGCCCGGGCCGCCCGCTGGTGGCGTGCTTGATGGCCAGCTGCGCCCCCAGCGCCGCCTCCTTGGGCGACGTCGCCAGGGTCGTGTACTTGGTCATCGACCGGAAGATGTTGTGCAGGTCGATGCTGCCGTACTCGCCGGCCCCCGACTGGTTCGCCGGATGCTGTCCCACCCCGCCGTCGGACGTGTCGGTGAACACCAGCATCGGACTGCTGCTGAGCATGGCCTCCATGATCCCGAAGGCGGCGTTGGAGCCCATGAAAAGGCCCTGGCCCATGATAACCGCCGGCTTCCCGGTCGCCCGGGCGTAGGCGTCTGCCATGATGGCCGCCGTCTGCTCGTGCCGCACCAGGTAGGTGTTGATAGTCCCTTCCTTGCCCACCAGCTGGGTGAAAATCTGACCCGTCCCGCCGCCTGGAATACCGAAAACGGCGTCGATCCCCGCCTCTTCCAAAAATTGAACGATAAGCTCGTGAGCCTGGGGCATGATGCTCTCCTAAACCTTGCGAAGTTGTGCAATCCGAACGTCGGCGCGCGCCCGCGGCGTCCGCCCACCATACATAACCGATGCAGATTGGGCCGATAATACCCGCCACCCACCACCCGGTCAACAAACCCCCGGTGTACCGCTCGCCCAATGCTACAATCAGCAGCATGACCACTTTTCACCAAACTGAACCGACGGCAAACAACGCTCTGGCAGACCTGCTACGCCCCATGCTGCCCGACTGCCAGGTGCGTTCCGAACAGACCCAGACCATCATCGACCACCCCGGCCAACACGGGGACGTCCTGGTCACCGCCATCGGGCGTTCACCCGTATTCCTGGAAGCCGAATACGATCCCGCCCCGGAGGCAGAACTCGACGCCGGCAAACGTCTCGGCGTAGGCGTCCATGGAGAACCACGCACCGTCGAGGCCGCTATCGCTCTGCGATATCCCGTAGCAATAGCCGGTGCTTACAACCTTCACGAATCCCTTGCCGCAGTCGAACTGTCCTACTGTGTCCTTTACGAAGATGGCAGCCGATTCCCCCAGTCCGGTTGGCTAACCGGCTCCGTGACCGACCTGGCCGACCTGGTCCGCCTGGTGTCCGTCCCTCAGAAGGCCGTGGACAAGGCCGCCGATACGCTCCAGAAAGCCATCGATGATGCAACCAGCATTCTGAACCAGATGCCCCAGTCCCGGCCCGACATCAGCCCGGCCATCGCCAAACGCCTGAACATGTCCGACGTCCCTCAGATGCGTCGAATGGCTTGCGCCATCATCGCCAACGCGATGCTCTTCCACGAACGCCTCGCCGGACGCCACGGTATCAAACCTCTGCAACAGGTTTGCGGCGCCGGCGTGGAAAACCCGCAGCTCGAAATCCTGGAAGCCTGGGAAAGTATCCTCCAAATCAACTACCTGGACGTCTTTGATATCGCCCGGGCCATCGTCTCCGAATTGCCCACCCAGGAAGGAGCCCAAATCCTCCGGCTCATCAGCTTCCACGTGTTGCAAATCGCCGCCGACGGAATCAACAACGACCACGATCTCACCGGACGCGTTTTCCAGCGCCTCATCGCCGATCGCAAATACCTCGCTACCTACTACACTTTGCCTGCTTCCGCATTCCTCCTCGCTGGTCTTGCCGTCGGCAAGATGGACGTGGATTGGTCCAACCTGGACGCCATCGGCCAACTCCGTATCGCTGACTTCGCCTGCGGAACCGGGGCCCTTCTGTCTGCGGTTACCGAACAGATCACCTCGCGCTTTGAACGCAACGGCGGCGACGTGACCAAACTGCATCCGATAATGATGGAACGAGTCCTATACGGCTGCGACGTCATGCCCTCCGCCGTACACATCACCGGCTCCACTCTGGCCGGCCTGCAACCCAGCGTCGGGTTCAGCAAGACCAACCTGACTACCATGCCCTACGGCCGCCAGCCCGACGGCAGTGTAGCAATCGGCTCGCTGGAGTTATTGGGCCCGAACTCCCCATTAGCCAAGCAAGTTCCCGATGAAAGCCTCGATCTGGTGATAATGAACCCCCCTTTCACTCGTGCGACCAATCACGAAGGTTCCCACGCCACGGTGACCAACCCGGTTTTCGCAGCCTTCAACGCTACGCCCGCTGATCAAACGGCTATGGGCAAAAGGATCAACCGATTGGGCAAAGGTACCTGCTACCACGGGAATGCCGGTATCTCGTCGGCATTTGTTGCTTTGGCGGATCGCAAACTCGAACCCGGCGGAGTGTTGGCACTGGTGTTGCCGTTGTCCGTCGCCTCCGGTTTGTCATGGCGAGGCGTCCGCCAATTGTTGGCTGCCCAATACGACGAGGTGCAGGTCCTGAGCATCGCACAGAACGGGCACCAAATGTCCTTTTCGTCCGATACGGGCATGGCCGAGTGTCTGGTCGTAGCGCGGAAGGTGCTCCACGGGGAACCTGCTGGTGACAATATCCGTTTCGCATCGTTCGACCAACGTCCTTCCGGATTCCCGGACTCTGCGGAAGTGTCCCGCCAGATTCGGGCAATGAAGTCGGTTCGTAGGATCGAAGACGGCCCATACAGTGGTACCCCATTGAGAGTTGGTGATGGCGCGGTGGGGGAAATTGTTACACACCAACCAAAAGCCGTTGTCGGCAATTGGGGATCGGTACGTTTGAGGGATTTCGCGCTAGCGCAAACGGCGCACTGCCTGACCATTGGTGAACTCTGGCTGCCAGCCCAACCACGGACTTTTAAACATCCGACGTGCCCGTTAGATGGTATCGGGTACCTGGGATTTGTGCATCGAGACATCACCGGTCCTGTCCCACGTGGACCTTTTGACAAAGCCCCTCCTCGCCCCACATCTACTTATCCCGCCTTGTGGAATCATGATGCCAAAAAAGAAACTCGCATAGTTTGTGAACCGGACTCACAATTGCAGGTGCGTTCTCAAATGGAGGGCAAAGCGGCTGAGGTTTGGGCTACCGCATCGAAAGCCCACATCAATTTGGAATTCACTATGGGGTCCCAGGCGTTGGCTGTGGCTTTCACCGACCGAGCGACCATTGGAGGGGTGGTTTGGCCGAATGTGTTATGGAATCAAACCAATTTCGATCACACTTTCTCGATCTGGGTCAACAGCACCTTGGGACTACTGACCTATTGGTGGCATTCCAACCGTCAACAGTCCAGCAAAATTAGATTGACCATCCGCTCCGCCGAATCTCTCCCCGTCCTCGATTTCCGCACGCTCTCCGACGAGCAACTCGCCACTGCCCAGGACATCTTCGACGATTTTCGCGGACGCGACCTGATGCCGGCCTACCTGGCCGACGCCGACCGCAACCGCGCCCTGCTGGACCGTCGCGTCGTCTGCGACCTCCTCGGCTTCGACGATGCAACCTACCGAGGCGTTGGCCGCCTGGCCCAAAAATGGTGCGCCGAGCCGAGCGTCCACGGCGGCAAGACCCGGCCCAAGGACGCCACATACGTGGAGTAGAGACTCCACCATCGCGCGCCGTGAAATTCGCAGGTGGCTGCGGGAGTCAGACGAGGGCAAGGTTGTGGAGGAAGTGGTCGGCAAGCTGCTGGCCGGCGGGTGACATGATTTCAACTATCAGACGGATGCAACTGCAATGCGCGGCGATGTAATTGGAGTCCTACTCGTTATAGCGGCGATCTTGGGCTTGGGCATTATTGCCACCGCGATCGTTGCAGAATGGGGCCTCAAGACAGACGATTTCCATAAAGTCGCCACTATCGTGCAATCGGTCGCCGCAGTCTCTGCGGTGGGGTTGGGCGCCTTGTTCGCCTACCGCAATTCGCTCCTTTTCAGAACATTCCAACCCCACATAACCATCACCCACGCTGTGTCGCATCGCCTCGTTGGAACGCAGTACATCCACCTCGCGGTGGCCGCTACCTTGCACAACAGTTCGCGGGTCAAGGTGGAAATCCGGGAAGGGGGATTCCGGTTGGCGCAAGTATCCCCCATTGACGATCAACGATTGCTAAATTTGCATCGATTCGCTTTTCCCCCTGACGGGCCCGACGACGCCAACGAGGTGCCCCATATCCCGTGGCCGTTGCTGGACGAAGTGCGCTGCGCCACCGAAACTGAAGCATTGGTAATCGAACCGGGTGAGACGCACCTGGAAACCGCTGAGTTCATCATTTCGTCACAGGTGAAGTCGGTGTTACTATATTCTTACTTCTACAATTCCTTACCGACCGCTTCCAATGGCGCCGCCACGGTTTGGGAAGCCACCACACCATACGATATCGGTTCACTCCCTGAACCATAGCAACGGGATTCAGGAGGTCATATGTCCAGCAGTAAAAACCGGTGGGAAAATAAACGCAAAGGTAGCGAAGATCTGAAAGGACTCCGCCGGGCTCGTCGCTTTAGCGGGACCGTTGCACGCGAATTCGGTCCCAAACCGTGGGCGTCGGGCGAGCCGCCAGGTGGGGCGATCAGCGACGCCCCAAATACTCCGGGCCCTGCCACCGACTCCACCGCCGACGCCCCGGGCTCCCAAAGTCAGGAATCTTCAACGAGTTCAGAATAAACGGGTATTCACCTACACCCCAACGCTCTCCCCCCTACCCAGACCCGTCGCCCGGTTGACCCCGCCGCCCGCCTGCCCTATCATCCGGGCCATATCGGAGCGGCCCTGGGTGGTGGGGTTCTCAACGTGAGGTGGCACGCCGCTCCGCCTGTACGGACCAGTACGGGACGCGATAGTACACAAAGTGAGGTGTCGCCATGCGTGGAGCCGAAGCCGTCGTCAAAGCCCTGGAACAGGAAGGCATACGTTACATAACCGGGTTCTCCGGCGGTGGCCTCGCCCCGCTCTGGGGCCCCCTCCGCCAATCGAACATTCGACCCTTTGCCGCGCGCAACGAACGCCTGGGCGTCGAAATCGCCGACGGCTACGCTCGCGCCACCGGCGAGGTTGGCGTCGCCATGACCGGCACCGGCCCGGGCGCCACCAACTGCCTTACCGCCGTTGCCGGCTGTTACGCCGACAACATCCCCGTGCTGCTGCTGATGGGGCAACACCCGATGCGGAACCTGGGCCAGGAGTGGCAACAGGAAGTCTCGGCCAGCATTTTCGATGGACTCTGCAAGTGGCGCGGCGCGCTCACCAAGGTTGAGGACATCCCGCAGGTGATGCGACGGGCGTTCACCGCCCTGCGGTCTGGCTCGCCGGGGCCGGTGGTCCTGGAAATGCACCAGGACGTCCTGACTGCCGAGGCCGCCGACGACATCATGGCCTACACTCCCGTGGGCACCCCCGGCAAGGCCGGCCCGTCCGATGCCGATGTGGCCCGGGCTGCTGATCTGCTGGTCAACGCCAACCTGCCCGTGCTCAACGCCGGTGGCGGAGCCATGTCCGCCGGCGCCGCCGATGAGGTCATGGAACTTGCTGAGCTGCTGTCCATGCCGGTGGCCACCACCATCATGGGCAAGGGTATCTTCCCTGAAAACCATCCCCTGTCCCTGGGCGGCGGCGTCTATCCGCGCAGTCGGTACGCCTCCGGCGCCGCCCTGCAGATCAACCGCAGGGCCGACGTGGTGCTCGCCGTGGGCAACTCCTTCCGCCAGCCCAACGGCACCGATGGCCGCCCCATCCCGGCGGGTGTCAGCATCATCCACGTCAACGCCGACGCTGGCGACCTCAACAAGACCTACCAGGTTGACGTGCCCATTCTCGCCGACGCCAAGCTGGCCCTGCGCGCCATCATCGACGCGGTGCGAGAGCGTATCGGCCCGAACGGCGGGGGCATCAAAAGCGAACTCACGGAGGAAATCCGGGCCTGCCACGAGAAGCACAACGCCGAGTGGATGCCCCGCTTCACCGATCCGGAGACGCCCACCAACGGCTATCGGGTCATCTACGAACTCCAGCAGCTCATCGACCCCGACCACACTATCGCCCTCCACGACGCCGGCGGCAGCCGCGGTTACATGGTCCCCTTCTGGGAGACCACGCGCCCGCGCAACTTCGTCGCCATGGGCGGCATGGCAGCCATGGGCTGGTCCGTGGGCGCCGCCATCGGCACCAAGCTGGGCCGTCCCGACGACCTGGTGGTGCACCTCCTCGGTGATGCCTCCTTCGGCATGACCGGCATGGAAGTGGAGACCGCCGCCAGGATGGGCCTGGGCGTGCTCACCGTGGTTATTAACAACGGGGGTATCGGCGGCGGCATGATGGGCATGGAAAACCCGGCCGGCACGCCTCCCGAAATGGCGATCCTGGGCGGCAATTTCAGCGTGGTTGCTGAGGGGCTGGGCGCCTGGTCGGAACGCGTGGAGCGCCCCGACGACATCCGCCCCGCCTTCGAGCGCGCCATCCGCGCCACCCAGGAGGGTCAACCGGCCCTGGTCGAGGTGATGATTCGCCCGCTGCCCACGCCCGAACTCCCGGACGACTGGTCGCTGTAGTCGACTTTCACCATATGCACGCCGCCGTCTGGAGGCAACCTCGTGAAGAGCATCAGCATCGACCGGACCAAACGGCTCAGGGAAGAAGCCAGCCTGGGCCACAACCGCTGGCACCCGGACATAACGCCCATCGTCGAGGTCGACCCTGGCGAGGAGGTCGTCCTGGAAACTCGGGACGCTTCCGATAGCCAGATTCAGCCGTCCATGACCTCCGGCGACCTGGGCGGTCTGGACGCCAAGGTGGCCCATCCCCTCACCGGGCCGGTGTACGTCAAGGGCGCTGAGCCCGGCGACCTGCTGGAGATTGAGTACCTGGACGTGGTGGCGCAACCCCGGGGCTGGACGCGCAACCGGCCGGGAGCCGGCTTCCTGCGCGACGTCTTTACCGAGCCCTACCTGGTGCACTGGAATATCGCTGACGGTTGGGCAACCTCGGAACAGATCCCCGGCGTACGCATCCCCGATGGATCGTTCATGGGTACCGCAGGACTGGCGCCGTCCCACGCCCAGGTGGAAGCCTGGGCAGCCCGGGAGGCGGACTGGGTTCGCCGCGGCGGCCAGGCTGCGCCCCCCGACCCGGAGGACGCCGTACCCGCCGGCGGCCAGATTGCTAACGAGGGGCTGCGTACCCTGCCGCCCCGGGAGAATTGCGGCAACGTGGACGCCAAGCAGCTCACCAAAGGCTCGCGCCTATT
The DNA here is from genome assembly GCA_965220105.1 of Dehalococcoidia bacterium. Lineage (GTDB taxonomy): Bacteria > Chloroflexota > Dehalococcoidia > Lucifugimonadales > UBA3495 > Bin87. The sequence continues at coordinate 4,288,487 of OZ244811.1, forward strand.
GATACCAGTGGCGGTGGACGGCGGCCTGTATTCCGTCGGGGACGGTCACTTCGCCCAGGGCGACGGAGAGGTTTGCATCACCGCCATTGAGATGGGGGCGACTGCTGCGGTGCGGTTCGCCGTACACAAGGGTGAGGCGGCACGACATAACATTACGTTCCCCAGGTTCGCCCACCCGGATTACTTCCTGCCACCGGAATGGGCGGCGCCCCGCAACTTCATCGCAACGATGGGCTATCCCATCCGGGACGACGGCACCCAGGAAGGGGAAGGCAGCCTGTCGCTGGCGGCCCGGAACGCCCTGCTCAACATGATCGCGCTGCTGCAGGAACGCGGCTGGACGGCGGAGCAGGCTTACATAATTTGCAGCGTCGCCGTGGACCTGCGGGTCAGCAACATCGTCGACCTTCCCAACGTGACGGTGTCGGCGTTTCTGCCGGAGGGCATCTTCTCCGGCTAGCGCGGCGACCTCTCTTTGGTGTGGCTACCTGCGTTCCAACGCCGCAAGGTTTAGCAACACAAACGCCCCGACCATTTGCCACCGGTCGGGGCGTTTTAGTGCCTGTCGCCGGGGCGACGGGCCAGCGCCGGCTCGGTTCCGCTCGCCTGGGAACCGGGCGGACGCGCAGCTGCGGTCGGGCGATTTGCGTTCGCGCCGACCGTAGTTTCGGTTAGTTGTTGCGCTTCACTTCCAGGATTTCGCCCGGAGCCAGGGCGACCCGACGGACGTTGATGCCCAGTTTGAGCATCCAGTAGCCCAGCGTGGCCTTGCTGACGCCCAGGGTGTCGGCGGTGGCCGTGAGACCTTGATCATTGACCAGGTCGGGGAGCAGGCGCTCCAGCGGGCGGTCGAATTCCTTTTCTACGCGCATCATCAATTTTGTCTTGCGTGCCACAATGCACCTCCGTGGTGTACTGCCGGGTAATATATCGCAATGTCACTCGCGGTAATTAGTACATTCCTTTATCGGTATCCTGACGAGCCGTACACTATCAAATGATTCGACCTAAGTCAAGACGAAGCATAGAACGTTTTTTGAAGTTTTTTAGAATTTTTTAGAACGTGTGGTGATACGTGCCTATTTTGCCAGATTAGGTCCGCGCCTGCTAGGGATGGGAAATCAGTTTCCGACGATTTTGCGTCGATATCCCGGTCGGGTGGCTGGAGCCAAGCTGTCGCACACGGGCCTACCCTATCGGGAAGGCATGGTGTAGCGCCGCCGCCGTTCCTGGGAAGGAGCGAAACGGCGGTTCCCTTATGAAATGTAGCGATGTAGCCAGGTCGATGCGTGTACGATGAGGGTGAAAGTACAGATGCGTGTAACAGAATTAACTACACGGTCAGTCCCCGGCAGGTATCCGGCCAGTTGCACCGCCACAGTGTAATCAGGTTGGGCGCTGCATCGAGTACACATCGGGGAATGCAATCAGCCGGAGGTACATTTACTAATAATGTACCGCACAATTAGTACACCGTATTTAGTGGATACGAACGAGGGCGCGGTGTAATGTACCGCGGAGGTCGTGTAGTCGGCGCCGACTACACGGGTGTTACCCGCAAATAGCCAATGGGTGTAGCGTGGCGGACTCCGATGATTGCTGGAGCTGCTGGGCCGGAGAGTTGCCGACCGACGGTGATAAGCGGAGCCGCACCGTCATTGCGGTCGCCGGTCATTGATCCGGCACTCACGCGTACCCACATCTGTCATTGCGAGCGTAGCGTGGCAATCTCGTCGTCGTAGCAGCGGCGGTTCGCCGACGTGCGTTCCACGTCATCGAGATTGCCACTTCGCTGCGCTCCTCGCAATGACGGATTAAAGTGGGTACGCATGAGGATCCGGCGAGGTTGACACTCCCACTACCCGTGCCTAATCTGGGATACGTTTTGGACCCGCTCCGACCAATTCGCAAAAGGACGCTACCGTGAACATCCCCACCCTGCGCGACGTATTCCAGGCCCGTAAGACCATTGCCCCCTATGTGGGCCGGACACCCCTGATTCACTCCGCGGCGCTGAGTGGAGCCCTCGATGCCGAGGTGTACCTGAAGCACGAAGAGCACCTGCCGCTCGGAGCCTTCAAAGAGCGCGGCGGCATCAACCTGCTGGCCAACATGTCCGCGTCGGATCGCGCCAGGGGAGTAATAACCGCCAGCAGCGGGAATCACGGCCAGTCCATCGCCAGCGCGTGCCGGATGTTCGGCGCCCGCGCCATGATCGGCCTTCCCCGGGATGCCAACCCCATCAAGGTCGCGTCCATGGAAGCCCTTGGCGCTGAGCTAATCTTCCACGGGGCAAACTTCGACGAAGCGCGCGAACACTGTGAACGCCTGGCCGCCGAAGAAGGCTACCGATACGTTCACGCGGTGAACGAACCCGCCCTCATCGCCGGCGTGGCCACCGCCAGCCTGGAGGTGATCGAGGACCTGCCCGATGTGGAAGTCATGGTGCTACCCATTGGGGGCGGCAGCGGGGTTTCCGGAGCGTGCGTGGTGGCCGCAGCCATGAACCCGGACATCAAGGTTGTAGCCGTTCAGTCGGAAGCGGCGCCGGCTGCGTACCTATCCTGGGAACAGGGCCAACTCGTGCAGGCTCCGATGCAAACCTGGGTGGAAGGGACCGCGACGGCGGTGGGTTACGAGCTGCCCCAGCAGATTATGCGCCATCGCCTGCATGACTTTGTCCTGGTGAGCGACGACGATATCCGGCGCGCGGTGGCGATGCTGGTGGAAAAGGCCCACACCCTGGCGGAAGGCGCCGGGGCAACGGCGCTGGCCGGGGCGGTGCGCCGTCCCGATTTGGTGCAGGGCAGAAAGGTGTCCATCACGGTGAGCGGCGGAAACATCACGCTGGCACAGCTGCGCGATTGTATCAACCTTTACCTGGCTGAATGATGGTTGCCTTCACGGCGTTCCGGCGGCTCCCTGAAGATAGCGCGCCAGCTCGTCCCGGGCGAATTCGGGGAGCGGCAACTCGCCCGTTCGGTCGATGAGCCACAGGCCATCGGAGGCCTCCATCATCTGACCTACCTCCCAACCGCTGACGCCCACCGCATCCAGAGCCCGCAGCGCACGGGGCACGTCCGACGCCGGCAGCGTGGCAATCAGTGCGCCCGATCCCAACAATCCCAGCGGATCGATGCCCAGAGCTTCGCAGATCACCAGCGATTCGGGCAGCCAGGGCATGCTTTCCGATTCAACCACCAGGCCCAGGCCGGAAGCGGCGGCAACCTCACGCAACGCGGTAATCACGCCGCCTTCCGTAATGTCGTGCAGGCTGTTCGGGGATACTGCTTCACATAACGCCCGAGCCGCTCGCAATACGCTGATGCCCGGCTGGTGCAGGTAGTTGGCGGCGCGGGCCACGGTGGCGTCGTCGACGCCGGCCGCCCTGATCGCGTCGACGCATTCACGCGCCAATATGGCGGTCCCCTCGATGGCCAACCCGGCGGTAACGATGATGCTGTCGCCATCCTGAGCGCCGGAGGTGGACACCAGGTTTGCGGAAATTTCCAGCTCGCCCAGCATCGTACCGGCCACGATGGGCCTGGGGATGCCGACCGAAACCTCGGTGTGCCCGCCCACGACGGCAACACCCAGTTGGCGGCACGCCTCGGCGATGTCGCGGAATATGCTGCGTATGTCATCTTCTTCGACGTGTACCGGGAGCAGGATGGTGGGCAGAAACCATCGGGGCGTCGCGCCGGTGCAGGCGATATCGTTGGCGTTGACCTGAACGGCGTACCAGCCGATGCGGTCGGCGGCAAAGGTAACCGGGTCCGACTTGGCAATCAGCAACCGCTCACCCATTTCGATGACGGCACAGTCCTCGCCGACCCTGGGACCAACCAACACGCGGGGGTCGTTGGACCCGAGCAGCGAGAGCATTTCGGTCATCAGTTCAGGCGGCAGTTTTCCAGCTTCCAACATACTATCCCGTTGGTTTCAGATACATGGCAGTTTAGCAAAGTGACCGGCGAACCGTGCAAGGCCCGTCGGTCAGCGGCGCGGGCGCGTTGATGCCAGGCTAGGCTTTACGCATAATTTAGAAAAAGTATAAAGACAGGGTAAGCTGGCCTGACCCCACTTTCAACGGAAAGGCCCAGCCATGCTCACCCTGCCCGATGCCATTGTAGCCGTTCTCGTTCCCTTCGCAACGCTGTTTACGAGCCCAACCTGGCGGAAAGCCCAACTGCTGCTGGTCGGCGCGATCCTGACCCCGGGCCAACGCACCGTGGCGGCGGCACTGCGCGTCATGGGCCGCAGCGACCAGCGCGACTACGCCCGCTACCACGAGGTGCTCAATCGGGCGGTGTGGTCGTCCCGTTGAGGTGGCACACGTCCTGCTGGCGCTGTTGCTCCAGCACCTGGATGGTGGCGACGGCCCACTGATCTTCGGCATCGACGAGACCCTGGAACGGCGTCGCGGCGCCAAGATCAGGGCGCGGGCCATCTACCGCGACCCGGTGCGTTCCAGCCGGTCTCAGGTGGTCAAGGCCAGCGGTTTGCGCTGGATCTCCCTGATGTGGCTGGGCCACGTGCCATGGGCCGGACGCCATTGGGCCTTGCCGGCGCTCACGGTGCTGGCGCCTTCGACCCGTTACTACCAACAGCAGGGACGCCAGCACAAGAAGCTCACCGACTGGGCCCGCCAGATGGTCATGCAACTGCGCCGCTGGCTGCCCCACCGACCCCTGGCGCTGGTGGGCGACAACAGCTATGCCGTGCTGGATTTGCTCCACTGCTGCCAGTCCCTCCGTGAACCCGTTACCCTGATCGCCAGATTGCGTCTGGACGCCGCCCTGTATGCGCCAGCGCCACCCCGTCAACCTGGCCAGAACGGTCGCCCGCCATTGAAGGGCCCGCGGCGGCCGCCGCTGAAAGTTTTCCTTGCGCAGACGGATGTAACTTGGGCCAGCGCCGAGGTGGCCTGGTACGACGGCATCACCCGCGCCGTGGAACTCACCTCCCAGACGGCGGTCTGGTACCGCTCCGGCAAGCCCCCCGTCCTCATTCGCTGGGTGCTGATCCGAGACCCCCAGGGCTCCTTCGCCACTCAGGCCCTGCTCTGTACCGACCCGGCGGCGGACCCGACCCAGATCCTGGAATGGTTTGTACTGCGCTGGCAACTGGAGGTCACCTTCCACGAGGTACGAACCCATCTGGGTGTGGAGACACAACGCCAGTGGTCCGATCTCGCCATCGCCCGCACCACGCCCGCCCTACTGGGACTCTTCTCCTGGACCACCCTGGCCGCCCACGCGTTGCAGAAACGGCGCCCCATGACCCAGCGCAAGGCCGCTTGGTACGACAAACCGTCGCCGACCTTCGTGGATGCCATCGCCCTGGCGCGTCGCCACCTGTGGCTGGCGTCGGAAGGTTTCTCACTGTCGGTCGCTGACCCCGACATTCAGGAACTCCCGGTCGCACTGTACCACCGACTTGTAGATTCCCTTGCCTACGCCGCTTGAATTGCGTAAAGCCTAGCCAGGGTATCGCATCTTATCCCGTGGTTCCGGCGCACCAAAAGATCAAGATGGGACTGCCCGGCGTAACTGTTCACGTTTGAGGGGACGGGGTCGGCTTGCAAAGCAAATTCCGTGCTTGGCTGCCCCTCTGTGAGAGGCCGGATGGCCCGTAGATCCCCACAAGTCTGAACAGTTACTGCCCGGCAGTCCTCGCGGGGTCTCCCGCGTACCCACTTTAATCTGTCATTGCGAGGAGCACGCGCTCATCCCGAGCTCGCCGAGTGACGTGGCAATCTCGATGAGGTTGAACACACGTCGGCGCACCGCCGTTGCTACGGCTACGAGATTGCCACGCTGCGCTCGCAATGACATTAGGGGACAATCTAAAAGCCCTGACGTTGCCGCGGGGTTCGTTGCGGCACCCACATCGTTTTGATATACTCCACGAAACGCCTCGTCGTTCCTGGGATACGGGGTTTCTTGGCGCATTCGTCTAGCGGCCCAGGACACCGCCCTCTCAAGGCGGAGATCAGGGGTTCGAATCCCCTATGCGCTACCAGTTATTATGCCGCCGACGTAGTTCAACTACGTCGGCGCTTGCGTTTTTGGGCCACTTCTCACCAACCCTCGAGCGTGCCGGATACGACGACATTATTTGCCCTGGGCCTGGTGCTGGCGTCGGCCGGCGCCCACGCGACGTGGAACCTGCTATTGAAGCGGGCCAACCGGCAGGAATTGTTCGTTTGGTGGATATCGGCAGTGGCGGTGGCCGGCGCGCTGCCCGTTGCGATTGCGCTGGCATTCCAAACCCGGATCGAGTGGGTGGGGCTGTGGTACGTTGTTGGATCGGCGTTGTTGCACGTTTGCTATTTCCTGTTTTTGGGACGCAGTCTGGCTCGTAGCGACCTTTCCCTGGTGTATCCCATCGCCCGCGGTTTCGGGCCCGGGCTGGTGCCCATCCTGGCCGTGGTGACCCTTGGCGAGTCGGTAACGCCCCTGGGGTGGTTGGGGATTGCCTGCATCGTAGTTGGGATCTACGTCATGGCCTGGTGGGGCCAGGTCGGCTGGTCGGATTTGGCATCCGGTGGGGTGCTGCGGATGAGCGGCGTCGGATACGCGCTGCTTACCGGTGGCTGCATTGCGCTCTACACCATTGTTGACAAACAGGGTGTGGCGCACATCAGCCCGTTCCTATACCTTTACGCCATGACGTGTGGCGTGGCGATCGGGATGTTCCCGTACGTGGTGCGAAACTACGGAATTGGCGCGGCCCTGGCCGAAATCCGCCATGCGCCGTGGTCGATTCCCATCGCTTCGGGTCTGGTGTTCCTGGCTTACGGCCTGGTCCTCACCGCCATGAGGTTTGCCGACGCCAGCTACGTGGCGCCGGCGCGGGAAGTGGGTCTGCTGTTCGGCGTAGCCCTGGGGGCAGTCGTGCTCAAGGAACAAGTTACGCGGGGGCGGATCGCCGGCGCGACGGCCATCGTGGCGGGGTTGGCATTGATAACGGCGTTTGCGTGAGTCGGTGTCCGGCAGGGGATATAATGCCGGTGACCAATAGAGACACGCCGCGATTTCGGGAGGATTGAGATGGCCGACCAGATAAGCCTGTTCGACGCAATTTACAGCCAACGGCAGATTACCCGCTACAAGACCGATCCGGTGCCCCAGGGTGCGCTGGAGCACATGGTCGACGCCGCGGTGCGGGCGCCCAACGGCGGCAACACCCAGCCCTGGGAGTTCGTCGTGGTCAATGACCCTGCCAAAGTGAGGCAGCTGGGTGAGCTTTACAAAAATACCTGGCTGGACGCCATGGGCTGGGAGCCCTCGCCCGACGAATCCCGCGTGTACCGTCACGCCCGTTACCTGGCGCACCACATGCCCGAAGTTCCGGCGATGATAGTGGTTTGCGCCGACCATGCCCGGGGGAGCGGCTATGAGTCCGGACAACCCATCGAGCGCGGCAGGCACGCCGCATCGATCTGGCCGGCGATCCAGAACCTGTTCCTGGCCGGGCGCGCCCTGGGATTGGGTACGCGCATTACCACGGTGCTCAACCGGAAGGAAGACGAGGTCCGGGACATACTGGGGTTGCCCGAGCACGCTGAAATGATTTGCCTGACTCCGGTGGGTTACCCGCGGGGCAGCTTCGGCCCGACCAACCGACGCCCGGCATCTGAAGTCACGTCAATAAACGGCTGGGGCAATCGCACCTGGCCCAACTAGCGCAGGACGATACAAGATGACCTCTACGCACGAACCCGTAGTCAAGATAACCGGCGCCCGATACATCGTAACCATGGACCCGCAGCGACGCATCATCGTCGATGGATCGGTGCTCATCCGTGGCAGCAGGATTGCCCAAGTCGGCAAGGCCGCTGAGCTGGACGACGCGCCGGCCGATTCGATGATCGACGGTACCGGCATGGTGCTGACTCCTGGCTTCGTCAATGGGCACATGCACATCAGCTACGCCCACGCGGCGCGGGGCCTGTTTCCGGACGACCTGGGAGGCGCATATCTCCCCAACGTATTCCGGCTCCAGGGTGCGATGACCGGGGAGGACGAATACGCGACGTCGTTGCTGGCCATCACCGAGTTGCTCAAGTACGGGACAACGACCTTTCTTGACCCAGGCACGACCACGCACCTTGATGAATGTCTTGGAGCCTACCGCGCTGCCGGGTGCCGTATCATCGTTGGCCGCAGCGTGCAGGACAAAGCCACCCCGCTCAACCTGCCGGTGTATGACACCGACGAAGCGTTTGAGATGACCAGGGACGTCATCAGTCGCATCGGCGGGTCACCGGATGGACTGGTGTCGGCGTGGTCGATGCCGTTTTCAGCCGAGTATTGCTCGCCAGACCTGATGTCGGCCTGCTATGCCGCCGCCGAAGCCGCTGACACGCGTCTCACGCTGCACTTCACCAACGGTTCCGGATGGATCGACCAATGCCGACGGGAGCACGGCGCGACTCCGACGGAATACCTGGATCGGGTGGGATTGCTGGGCCCGCGAACGACGTTGTCGCACTGCCTGGGCATCGGCGATGACGAAGTGGAGTTGATAGCCCGGCGCGGCGCCACGGTGGTGATGTGCCCGACCGCCGCGGTGAAGGGCGGAGCCGGCACGGCGTCGCACGGACGATTGCCGGAACTGCTGGAGCACGGCGCAACGGTTGGCCTGGGTACCGACGCCGGCAACAACTCCAACCTGCTGGAGACGCTGCGGTCGGTTTACCTGGCGGCGGTGTTGTACAAAGACGGGCGGCAGGACGTGAGCATGGTGCCGGCGGAAACCGCCCTGGAGATGGGCACCATTACCGGTGCGGCGGCGTTGGGATTGGACAACGAAATCGGATCCATAGAGGTTGGCAAGGCGGCGGACCTGGTGCTGTTTGACACCCGGCGGGCCGAGTGGGCCGCGTTACATAACCCGGTGAACAGCCTGGTGTACAACGCGGACGGGCGCAGCGTCCACACCGTGATTGTCAATGGTCGCACGGTAGTGCGGAACCACCAGGCGCTGTTCGTCGATGAGCAGGAGTTGGTGCAGGAAGTGCAAACCCGAGGGGAGGCGCTCCTACAGCGCACGGGGGTGGCGTTTGCGCCGCGCTGGCCGTTGGTGTAGTCCCAGCGCGGTGTACTAACGTTCTTCGGTGGAATCCGGGCTGGCATCCGGCAGGTCGCGCAGTATGTTTTCCAACGCCTGATCCAGCGCCGGGTCCAGGTCCACGGGTTCTACGTAGGGCGTGTACTGGTAATCCAGGCGCACCTGGTCGATGATCTGCTTGGCCTCGTTGTTGGTGCTGCCCAGCCGTTCGAGGTTGCCGAGCAACTCCTCGGACTCGCGTTGGCCCATCTGTTCCAGCTCGGAGAGATCCATGTCGATTTTGAAGATGGAACGCAACCGCCGGAGGATATCGTAGTAGGCGCGGTGATCCTGCGTGATGCCCAGCTGGTTGTTGTTGTTGGTCATGAACGGGTACATGGGCGCCATTGCCCCCATGCGGAACATCTGGACGTCGGGAAACTCGTAGTGGGCGAGGGAGACGAGGGCCATACCGATGGTGGGACCCTGCCGCCCGCGACTGCCGTAGCTGGAGAATTGCACGCCGTGGCGTTCCAGCTGGTCGCGCATGTGCGGCTGGGAGTAGACGCAGGTAATGCGCCGTTCCAGGTCGGGGGGAGCCGGGCCGTTCACGCCTTCCACGGCGACGGTCTGCTGGATGCCCAGGGACCGGATGGCGCTGAAAAATGCGTCGGCGTAGATGTCGAGGCGGTACCAGGGTTCTTCGCCCAGGAAGACCAGCAACCCGTTGCCGATCTCGTAGAAGGCGTTCTGGCGGGTCATGTTGGCGCTGGGCAGGCCCTCGTGGAAGGCTGCGGCGGGTCGGAAGGCGTCGTGGGTGCCGGCCACCTGGAAAGGGTAACACATTTGGTTGACATAAGACGTCAACTGACCGACCTGCCGCCCGTCGTTCTTTTCGATGAGGTAGCGAGGAAGACCGCTGGAGATACGGCCGCCGTTGGACCATTGCCGGCGCCAACCGGCGATAAGAAAGTGAGCGACCGGTTTTTCGGAGATGGTAAACAGTTCTTCAGGCATGGAGGACCGCCTCCCTGCTGCGACGCTGCAGGCTGGGGCTAATATACCACAATCGAGGTGGCGAATCGGAAGAAATTTGCGATGGCGTCTCCCTGGGTCGGGTGTTGGGCTGTCTCGTGGTGGGTAGTCAGGTGGCGGGTCGTCAGGCGGTGGGATGGTGTTTCGATTGCGCCAGGTGGCATGCGTGCGGAGCAGGACCTCGGGTCGATGTCAGCGTATGGCCGGGGCGTACGTAACCAATTTTGCCTATATTTTCGCCGTTAGTTGGCAGCCGGGGGCTGCTGCGTGGCGAGGCGCTCGGCGATCGCCGCTGTACAGGCTCGGCAGCGCAGTGTAGTAGCGCTGACGCACCCGAGGCCCGACGCGTTGCGATTTTTGCTGACTGGGTTGGCCGTGCGGCCCGAAATCCTGCTCCTTGCGGCAAACGATACAGCTGTTTTACCTGACTGTTGTCAGAATAGAGGGGGCGTCGCACGGGAGCGCAAGGCGGGAATGTCACCGCCTGGGGTTTCTGATTATTCCGTCATTCGGGTGCTGGGCCGGAAGCCAGGGCGGTTTGGCAAGCGTCCAATTGCCCTCATGCGTACGCACTTGGTCATTGCGAGCGCAGCGTGGCAATCTCGTTGGCGTCCTTCGACAAGCTCAGGATGAGCGAGATTGCCACGTCCCTCGGCGAGCTCGGGATGAGCGGGTGCTCCTCGCAATGACATTAGGGGACAATCGAAAGACCCGGGGTGTGAGCCTGGTCAGTTGCGCGAGAAGCCGAGTCCGCCCTTATAACCGCCGGTCTGCTCGTTGACCAGGAAGGTGGCGGTGTCGCGGCCATAGGCGGTTTCCAGGTCGACGTCGAAACGCTGGCCGCCAAATTCCCCAAGCAACTCGAAGCGCTGTTGGGTATAGAGGCGACCTTCGTACTCTTCGCTGGCAACATCGCGCTCGGTTTCGCCGGCCAGGTACATCTCCACGGCGACGGTCATCAGTTGGTTACGATCCTCGTTGTTGAGGAAATTGGGGGCGCGCAGGAACACGTACCCCCATCGTATGCCCTGGTGTTCCATCATGATAAGGACGAACCCTTAGCCCGAAGCAATTCGCTGAAGCATCCCGGTGAAGCAAACCGATGAAGCAAAACGGTTTCCCGGGGTCGAACTAGAGGGCCAGCGCGTAGCAGGCGCGCCGGGGGTCGGCGCCGGTGCTGAGGGAACCGGATGCGTCATCCCGGACGGACACGGTAGCGCCCAGCCCGCAGTTGGCCACGCGTTCGATCTTGTGCCCCAGAGCCCGCAGCGCGTCGGAGGTGGACTCGGGGATGCCCGACTCCAGATCGAGTTGTCCGGGGAAATAGACGTGGGGGTAGAAGGAATTAACGTTGCTGGAGGTGGCGAATCGGGGGGCTTCGACGGCCTGCTGGGGGTCCATGCCGAAGAGCAGGGAGTTGAGCATCAGCTGGACGTTGGCCTGAACCTGGTTGTCGCCGCCAGGACAGCCGAAGGTCATGACGGGTTGGCCGTTACGGGCGACGATGTAGTTGACCAGGGTGGTGCGAGGACGTTTCCCCGGCTCAACGACGTTGGGATGGTCGGGTACGCAGTTGAACATCTCGATGCGCGTGCTGAGGGCGCAGCCCAGGTCGGGGAAGAACACCGACTTGGCGAAGGACCCGCCGCTGATGGTGCCGCACACCAGGTTGCCCGATTTGTCGAGGACTGAAACGTGGGTGGTGCCGTCGGCGGCGGAGGGATTGGCGACGGCCAGCGCCGGTTCGGACATGACCGGGGTCGGCGTGGAGCCGCTGTGTTTGGAGAATTGCCAGGGGTCGCCGGCCGGGGCCTGGGCAGGGTAGGCGCCCTCGGGATCGATTAGCTGGGCCCGTTGGGCGGCGTACTCCTTGGAGAGCAGGCCGTCCAGGGGGATGGTGGCGTAGTTGGGGTCGGCGTAGAAAGCCTCCCGGTCGCCGAAGGAGAGTTTCAACGCTTCCGCCACGGTGTGGACGTAGGCGGGGCTGTTGTGGCCCATTGCCTTGAGGTCGAAATTCTCCAGGATGTTGAGGGTCTGCACCAGCATGGGGCCCTGAGTCCACGAATCCTGGCCGGTGATTTCGTAACCGTGGAAGGTTCCGCTCACGGGCGTCTCAAATTGGCTGCGGTAGGCGGCGAGGTCGTCCATGGTAAAGATTCCGCCGACGGATTCGGAGGAATCGACGATCAGTTTCGCGATGGGGCCGCGGTAGAAAGCGTCCCGGGCGGCCTGCATCCGGGCGGAGCGGTCGCCGGAAGCCTGAGCAGAGGCGTCGCGCATGATTTTGAGCGTGTTGGCCAGGCCGGGCTGGGTCAGCAGCGAGCCGGGTGCGGGAACCTGCCGGTCGGCGTAAAACACGTCCCAACCGCCGGGGGGGAAGTTGTCGAACTGTTCCTGTCCCGACCGGGAATGCAAACGGCCCAGCATGTATTCGTAGTTGGGGATGCCGTTTTCGGCGTAGCTGATGGCCGGCGCGATTACCTCCGACAGCTCCCTGGTACCGTAGCGTTCCAGCATCGAGATGAAGGCATCCACGATGCCGGGGAGGGTGAAGGACAGGGGGGCGTCCTTGCCGGGGCCGGTGGGGATGCGCTCGTGGCCGCGGGATCGGTAGAAATCGGCGGTGGCCTTGCCGGGCGCGGTGCCCTGGCCGGACAGGGCCAGCAGGTCGCCGCTGGCGGAGTCGTAGAGCATGAAGACGCCCTCGGCGGCCAGTGAGTAAGAGGCGATGGGCTCCACGACGGCGGCGGCCAGACCGGCGGCCACCATAGCGTCGAAGGCATTGCCGCCGGCCAGCAGCATCCGCATTCCGGCCATGGAGGTCAGGTAGTGGCCCGATGAGATCACGCCTTCATTTGATCGGACGACAGGACGGCCGGTATCGGGGAGGTTCAAGTCACCCTGTTCGAAGTCGTGGGGGGATTGGTGGTTGAGCATGGTGGCTCCTTGATAGGTCAACTGGAAGGAATTATCTGAATTGAGTGATTTTCAACGGATATCGTTGTGGTAGTGGTTCCAAAACGTTTCCCGGATCAGGTCGTCGCTGGTTTGAAGGCGAACTACAGAGCAAGTGGTTTTTTCCTTCAGCACTAGGTATTTGGGGTGCAGCTGCTCCAGTTTGTACTCTAAGTCATTGTTGAATATGCGTCTCAACAGTTCAATGACCTGTTTCGGAGAATCGGCCACCATAGCGCCAATTGCTACGCCAGTCTCGAAGTTGATCAACCGCGACAAAGGGTGAATATCCGTGAACAACCGTCGCCTGCGCTCTGTATCAGCATGGATGATGACTGGCTTGCCTAAGCTAAGGGCCATAGCCGCCTCGGCATCTTTACCATAGCTATCCCCGGATCCAGCTTGGAGCACCAGCACCTTCGCACGTTCTACCATCAGACACTCGATTAGCCCCTTGTCCTCATGATGCTTGGCGGCACTGAGAGTAGGGTCAAAATAGCGCATATGGAGATCAAGCAAATCTTGATTAGTGAAAACGCGATCGCAGAAATTGGCCATTTCATTGAAATTGTCGCGTTCTCGCATTGAAGTAGCCACATAGACGTCAAGGTCGCCAACCATGGAAAGGTAGATTTCCGTATTCTTCAGTGCGACGTTTCTAGCGTTCTTCCAGGTCCCATGCACTCTCTCGATTTTATTGAGTAGGTCGTTTTCGTCAGTTATGGGGTCGTCCAAAAAGTCATCTGCTGACAGGTAAAGTCGCTGCTGGCTTTCTCCCAATTTACCGCCCTTCTCTGCGCCATCTAGCAGTTGATCAGCGGTGACCTGGCCAGCTTGTTGATTTTGATGCTGGTGGTACAGATCAAGCAGGGTTTGCGCTAGTTCGGAATCGGCAAAGTTTTCGGCCTCCAGTGACTTGCACGCCATTTCAGAAATTAGATAGCGGTTGCCTTTTTCGATCTCGACTGGGCCTATGGTTTCACCACGCAGCCGCAGATCTGCGGAGTCGAAGCGATGGCGGGAGAAGAAATCGTGGAGATTCGGTTTTGGCAAGTGCCGCAATTGTTGAAACGCAGTTCGGACATTGCCGAAGAAGAGGAGTGCATCCACGTAGAAACGGTAGAACCCCCAATACAGATGATCAAGCGACGTCACGCTGTCCAGGTCCTCGCCGCAGAAGTGGTCATCGAAGCAAGGAATTTTGCTAACATCATAAGGGTGTTGTTTGGGTGCGCTGAGCCAGTAGTATCGGAAAAGCGCGTCAGAAATCGGCGCTTCATGCGCAAGGGTTAGCAACTGGTTTAGGGTTGCACGGGTCAAAGGTCGATTCTCCAAGTCAGCCAAGGCTTCGAATACTACATCAGGCGTACCATCGCCCAGCCAGCTATCAAGCCCTCCGGTTCCACCTTGGAAAAGCTTAAACTTATCAAGAATTTCGTCGCGACTGGCTACCATGGGCAATCCTCCCAGTGTGCGGTCTTATGGTCCTGGACGGTTGGTGGGCGGTGCAGGACTCGAACCTGCGGCCTTCTGCGTGTAAAGCAGACGCTCTAACCATCTGAGCTAACCGCCCGCGTGCGACGGCCGGGAGGCCGTGGTGATTGGCGCATGAAATGGCGCGCTTGGCGGGATTCGAACCCACGACCTCTGCCTCCGCAGGGCAGCGCTCTATCCACTGAGCTACAAGCGCGTAACAAGGGATACCCGAATATTTGGTGGTGCCGAGGGAGGGATTTGAACCCACACGTCCTAAAGGACACTGCGCCCTGAACGCAGCGCGTCTGCCGTTTCGCCACCTCGGCCGGGTATGGTGTGCCATTCAGAGAATCGCTGCCTGTGGCGTGGAGTGGTGGGCGATGGAGGATTTGAACCTCCGACCTCCTCGGTGTGAACGAGGCACTCTAACCACTGAGCTAACCGCCCCAGCGCGACTGTCTGGCAAATATTATAGCCGCCGGCGGGCTGGGGGCGCAACTTGGGGAGAGGGAGTGGGGGCGTGCGGGGTTGTCGGGGGGGAGAGTTTGGATCGTGGTTGCCCATATAGGCAGGTTATGTAAAGCACGGTGCAATTTGCCGGTTGTATGTTCACATAACACATCTTGTGCGAACCAGTATGGCGGTGTAACAGAATGGCGCCGGTCCAGCTGGACCGGCGCCGATGGGGTCTGGGTGGAGAGACGGGTAGTTATTCGGTAACCGACGTGCCGATGGCTCCCGACTTGGTCAGGTTCTTTGCCGCTTCCGAGTCGTAGCCCAATTCGGCCAGCACCTCTTCGTTGTGCTGCCCGAGCAGCGGCGGAGGGCGGCGCAGCTGGGCGGGAGTGCCGGTGAGCTTCAGCGGAGAATTGGGCACGCGCAGGTCGGGAACCCGCGGGTGGTCGATTTCCAGGAACATGTTGCGTGCCTTGACCTGTTCGTCGGCGACCACGTCGGAGGTCTTGTTGATAGGGCCGACGGGCACGCCGGCTTCGTCGATCACCTTGACCCAGTGGGCCGAGGTGTTATGGGCGAAGATGCTGTTGAGCAGATCCACCAATTCGCCTCGATGGGCCACCCGGTCGGGGTTGGTGGCGTACTTGGGGTCGTCTTTGAGCTCGGGATGGCCGATGGCGTTGCAGAAACGTTCCCAGAGGTTCGGATTGGCCACGCCGAGGATGAAGTACCCGTCGGAGCCCTGGAAACTCTGGTAAGGGACAAGGCTGGGATGGCCGGAACCGAGGCGGTGGGGTTCTATGCCGGTGCCGATGTAGCCGGTGGCGTGGTAGCTCATGGCGGCCACCTGGCCGTCCAGGAGGGAGGTATCGATGAGCTGACCCTCGCCGGTTTTGTCACGGTGGTAGAGGGCGGTAACGATGGAACCGTAGGCCATCATGCCGGTGAAAAGATCAACTAGGGAGAAGCCGACGCGCTGGGGTGGTCCGTCGGGTTCGCCCGTGAGGTGCATGAGGCCGCTGTAGGCCTGGATAACCAGGTCGTAGCCGGGCTTGTCGGCCATGGGGCCGGTGCGCCCGTATCCGGAGATAGTGCAGTAAACGATATCGCGATTCAGCGCCTTGATGTCGTTGTAGCCCAGACCCATGCGGGCCAGCGTGCCGGCGCGGAAGCTTTCGATCATCACGTCGGCCTCGGTGGCCAGCTGCTTGACGATGGACAGGCCCTCTTCGGATTTGAGATTGACCGAGAGGCTGCGCTTGTTGCGATTGAAGGAGAGGAACTGGGTGCTTTCATCGTTCCAGATGGGCGGCCAATGGCGAGTTTCGTCGCCGGTGCTGGGTTCCTCGATTTTGATGACGTCGGCGCCCATATCAGCCAGGTTCTGGGTGCAGAAGGGTCCGGCCAGGGTGCGGGTCAGGTCGACGACCTTGATGTTTGCCAGAGGCTGAGGCATGGTTTAATCCTCGCTTTGTCGATTTGGGCGGATTATAGCACGGTAGGACGCCTGAACCCCGGCAGGCTTCGGGAGCGAGACAGGTGGAGGGTGACGTCGGCATCACGGCGACGTTGCGACGTTGACCCCTGGCAAATGGTGATGTTACGGTTCGGCAGAGCGTTTCGCCCGGTTGGTACATCAACATGAGCATGCCGAACCATGAGTACGCCGAATGACCGCCCGCTGATCGTATCGCTGGGCGGGATCAACATGGACCTGGTTGCGTTCGCCGACCGGTTGCCGCTGGACGGCGAGACCGTGGTGGGTGACCGGTTCGTCACCTACGCGGGCGGCAAGGGGGCCAACCAGGCGGTGGCGGTGGCGCGGGTCGGCGGACGCTCCGCCATGGTGGGGCGAGTGGGCGATGACGTGTTCGGGCCGCAGCTGGTGGAGTTATTGCAGTCGGCCGGCGTGGATACGGCCGGCGTGGCGACGACGGCCGGGGTCAGCTCCGGGATCGCAGTGATCAGCGTGGGCGAGGGCGGACAGAACCGGATCGTGCAGGCGCTGGGGGCTAACGACACGTGCGGCGACACGGAGCTCGATGCGGTTGAGCGCCTGCTGCCGTCGGCGTCCGTGCTGATGCTGCAACTCGAGGTGTCGGTGGAGCTTTCGATGCGAGTCGCTGAACTGGCGCGGCAAACCGGCGTCAACGTGCTATTGGACCCCGGGCCGGTACGACCCGTTCCACCCGAATTCTTTGGCAATGTGTCGGTGATAACGCCCAATGAGACCGAAGCGGAGGCGCTGGTTGGTTTTCCCATCACCGATGCGGCCGGGGCGCGGTCGGCTGCGGACGACCTGCTGGCGCGTGGGGTGGGAGCGGCGGTGATCAAGATGGGAGCGCAGGGGGCGTATTGGCGAGACGGTTCTGGGGGTGCCTGGGTTCCGGCGTTTCCGGTCACGGCGGTGGACACGGTAGCAGCGGGGGATGCGTTCAACGGGACGCTGGCGGTCATGCTGGCGGGTGGCCGGCCGCTGGGTGAAGCAGTAAGGTGGGCGTCGGGTGCTGGCGCGGTGGCCGTTACCAGGGTGGGCGCCCAGGATTCCATGCCCACGCTGGACGAGGTACGCACCATGATGGCTACAGGCGGCGAGTGATTGCCCGGTTGGGTTTTGATGTCCTGCGTTATGTCAAGGAAGTGACGGTTTGGTAATCCCGGGGGCTGACAAATACTGTGCGGGGTGCGCCACGCCCCTGGTGATGCGTCAGCAGGACGGCGAGCCGCGCCCGGTTTGTCCATCCTGCGGCCGGGTGGTGTATTTCGATCCCAAGCTGGCCACGGCATCCATCATCGAGCGCGAGGGATTGACGCTGATGGTGCGGCGAGCGGTGCAGACCGGTTACGGATTGTGGAGTATGCCGGGGGGATATGTCGACCGGGGGGAAGTGGTGGAGATGGCCGCCGCCCGGGAGGTGCGTGAGGAAACGGGCCTTATCGTTGATATAGGGTATCTGGTGGGCGTATTTTCCGACGCTGATAATCCCGTGGTGGTGGCGGCGTATTCGGCGGTGGAGACTGGTGGAGTGCTCGCGCCCGGCCCGGAGTGCCTGGAGGTGGGGTTTTTTGCGGTTGAAAACCTGCCGCCACTGGCGTTTCCGCGGGACGCGCAAATTCTGTCGCGTTGGCGATCGATGCGGGACGCTGGAGGGTAATCCACCGGGATGGGGTGGGCGGAACGGTGGAAACCCCTGGACCGATTGCTGGCCTTAACCGGCCGGGCGTTGGTTGACGCCGTATATCCGTTGGAGTGCGCCGGTTGCGGGAGGACTGGCCAGGTCATTTGCGACCGGTGTTTGCGTGGCGTGGCCAGGCTGGAGCCGCCGTTTTGCGGGGTTTGCTCTGCGCCTGGAGCGGAGGCGTTGTGTGACCGGTGTTCGGAAATGGAGCGGTATTTCAACGGTATCCGGGCGCCTTTCCTGCACGCGGGAGTGATTCGGCAGGCGGTTCACGCGTTCAAGTACGACGGAATCAGCGCGGCGGCGCCACAACTGGGTTCCCTGATGTCGGGCTTTCTGGAGTCAAACCCGCTGGAGATTGACGTGGTGGCTCCGGTGCCCATGCACCCGCGACGCCGGCGCGAGCGGGGTTACAACCAGGCGGAGTTGCTGGCGAAGGAAGTCGCGCAGCGTTGCGGTCTGTTGCTAGATGCCGGGATGTTGACCAGGGTGAAGCACTTGGCGCCCCAGGCGACGACGGCAAACATGTTGGAAAGGACAAACAACGTGGCGGGCAGCGTGGCGGTATCAGACGGTAGGAGCGCGTCCGGGCTGAGGGTGTTGTTGATTGATGACGTGGCAACCACCGGCAGCACGTTGGACGCCTGTGCTGGCGTGTTGAAACGGGACGGAGTGACGGAGGTTTGGTGTCTGACGCTGGCGGTGGCTGGGGCGCCCGCAAGATAGGCATTTCACCGATTCAACTGACTCAGGGTAGGCCATCGTCTGGTCGTCCTGGTCGGGCCGACCTGAGACCGATGGCACGTTATTGCGACGGTGGTCTGGCCTTCATCGAGATTGCCACGTCGCTGCGCTCCTCGCAATGACAAATATGCGCGACTTTGCTTGTTCAACTGACCCAGGGTAGGCCATCGTCTGGTCGTCCTGGTCGGGCCGACCTGAGACCGATGGCGCGTTATTGCGACGGTGGTCTGGCCTTCATCGGGATTGCCACGTCGCTGCGCTCCTCGCAATGACAAATATGGGCGACGTTGCTGCGCTCCTCGCGATGACAAATAACGGCTACGTCATTTGGCGGCTTACAATGGCAAATTTCGCAGGGGCCTACAGCGGCAGCCAGGAATTGGTGGGCTTTAGGAGGTTTGACATCCGGTGGCCGGTCTGCTGAAATGGCGGCAACGGCCACAGAGCAAACACACCCGAACGAGGAGGCAACATTATGGCAGGTAACACTATCGTTTACGTGGGCGCCGAAGCTAGCGGGTTGTACCGCAAGACGGCCGGCGATGCCCACTGGGACTTGCTCACCGATGGTTTGGCTCCGGCCACCCAGGCGCGGGCCATCGCCATCCATCCCAACGACCCCCGGACCATCTTTTGCGGGACGCAGCGGGGCGTGTATCGGAGCACCGACGGCGGGGACCACTGGCAGCGAATGCACATGACCGAAGGCCGGGTGGTCTGGTCGCTGCGGTTCCATCCTGGCGATCCCAACATCATGTTCCTGGGAACCGAGGGCGCCGAAGTGTACAAGAGTGAGGACGGTGGGGAGCACTGGACCCACATTTCCACGGTCTCCAACCCGAGTCAGGTGCAAATGGCGTTCGCCATGCGGATCCTGGGCATCGACATCGAGGCCAACAATCCGAACAACATGTACGCGGCGCTGGAAGTTGGCGGAGCGGCCAACAGCACCGACGGCGGCCACACCTGGACGATTCGCAACAGCGAATTTGCCGGCGACGTGGACCTGCTGGACCTGCACGGCGTGGCGGTGGGCGCACCGGATTCGAGTTCGGTGTTCATCTCCAACCGGACGGGCGTTTGGCGCAGTCGGGACCAGGGAGCATCGTGGCAGGACTGCAACTTCGACCAGTTCTCGGACATCAAGTACTCCCGGGGCGTGGTCCGCGACCCGTCGGACCCGAACACCCTCTACGCCTGCGTCGGAATGAACTTCGGCAGCGAGCAGGGCGGCGTGATGCGTACGACCAATCTGGGCGATAGCTGGGAGCGGTTTGATCGGGGCGTCAGTCCCGGGAGCACCACGTTCGACGTGGCGGTAAACCTTCAGGATCCCTCGCAGGTGTACTTCTGCACCCGCCGGGGCCAGGTGTTCGGCACCCACGACGGCGGCTCCACCTGGACCGCGGACACGATGCCGGAAACGGCAATGAACGTGATTTCTGTGGCTTGCACGTCGGCATAGCCTGGCACTCAGTCGTTCACACGTTCACGAAAACGCCGGCGGCGGCCTGCTTGTTGCGGGCTGCCGCCGGTTTTTCCATTTTGCCAAACGGGAAGGATGGAAGGGTTAATGAGCATTGAGAATGTTGAACAGGCAATTCGTGGTGTCAAAGAAGTCGCTGATCAATATGGGGGATGGATTTCTGAGCACGAAACCGCTAATCGGTACGCAATTATTGACCCTGTCCTGTGGGCTCTCGGATGGAGAACCTGGATACCGTGGGAATGCAGGGTTGAGATCAAGAGAGGGAAAGCAGGTAGGGCTGATTACGTCCTCTTGAATGAAGAGGAAAAGCCCTTCGTCGTTATAGAAGCAAAGGGCCTTTTCGGTGGTTCAAATTACAACCCAACCAATTTCCGTAGAAAGCTGGCATCATATGCTCGCGGCATTACGGAAGGAGTGGCAGTTCTGACCAATGGATGGACATGGGAAATCTACGACCTGAGCAATCATGGCGTAACGTTCGAGGGAAAGAAGGCGGCGGAGGTGAATTTCAGCACGGATAGTCCAGAGAAATCAGCGAGGGTTTTGTACAAGTGGCTCCGCAAGAAACAGAAGAGTTAGTGGTGAGGCATGGGATTACTGCAAATTTATGATTGCCTGCGCCTACGGCCCCTCGCCAGTTCACGGAATCGCTCCACCGTCCAGCCGGCTTGGGTGATGATGGCTCCAACGGTGCCGGGGGCGATGTCGCCCTGGTGTCTGGGGATAGCGATGGTCAAAGGGCCTTTGACCATTAGGGTATGGCGGCCGCCCTCGGTTTCGATCCAACCACCGTCGCGCCGAAATGCCCTGATGAGCATACGGCGGGTTACGCCACGAACCTATGGCGGCATTTAGATTCGTACAGTAGTCGATTCTACTGGCAAGCCCATCGCCGAGTATTGGCTGGTCAAAGCGGCCATGGCTGTATCGGACTGTATGCTTTGCCGGCTATTGCCGTGGGACAGATACAAGCGTATGGCGTCCTGGATCATTTCCAGCGCCTCTGCGCGGTTACGTCCATCGGAAACGCAACCCGGCAACGCCGGGCAAAACACGGAGTAGCAATAGGGTTCGCTGTCATCTCTGACGAGTAGAACCTCGAATTCAAGGGCATTGCCGGACGAACCTGTTGCGTCGGAGTTACTGTCAGGCTCATAAGTTGGCACTGAGAGATTTGCAGCGGCGTCTTGCATTTGTTGTCTTCCTCAGGGTGCCCTATCTCGAACGCACTGCACCAGTATAGCGGCTATGTCGTTTGGATTCATAGGGTAGGGGCGGGTATTACACCCGCCCCTCGTTTTGGCGCGCTATATGGAACCGGGATTTACTGGTCGGCTTTGGGGAGCCAGTCCTGGTTCCAGGGGAATTCGTCGGCGCCGGAGCCGAAGGGGGGCAGGCCCTGGTCGATGCGGTCCCGGTAGGGGCTGGTGATGGGCTCGCGGTACGGGTAGAGTCCGCCCTCGTACATGCCGGCTCCGGATTTGAAGTGGGTGGCCTGCTCGAGGGTTTCGACGAAGGGCATGTTGATGTCGTAGAGCTGCTCAACGGTGCGGGGCCGCGGGCCGGCCTTGGAGACGTGCCCGTAGAGTTCGCGCCCGATGACGCGCTCGGCAGCCCACACGCAGTCGATGAGCTTGTCGATGTCGACGCCGGTGGGGATACCCATATCTTCCATCATGTGGAGCAGGTCTTCGGTGGGAGCCATGCCGGTGGCGCGGCCATTGCCGCAGTAGGGGCAACCGCCGAAGCCGCCGATGGTGCCGTCCAGCTCAAGGGTATCCTCGGGGCCGAGAATCCGCATGGCGGCGTAGGCGGAGGCGATGGCCATGTTGCGTCCGTTATGGAGGTGAAGGCGGAAGTGGTTGATTTCCGGCCAGCGCTCCTTGACGCGAATGATGCTCTCTTCGACCTTGGCCGGCGTGCAGTGGCTCATGGGGTCGCCCATGGAGCAGCTGACGACCTTGATGTCGGCTTCGTCCCACAGGCCGTGCTGGTATTCCAGCAGGGTCATCAGGCTGTCCACCGGGAATTCGCCGAGGAAGTTGGAACCCCAGGAGGCGTTGCAGCCAACGCCAGCTTCCCGGATGCCGAGTTCCTGGGCCTGGGCGATGATTTCGGGCCAGCGTTCCATCTCCTGCATCTGGCTGCGGTTGGTGTTGCGGCGGGCGAACACGTCGCACAGGTGACAGTTGAGGCGGGGGTAGGCGTCACGCTCGATGGTGAGAGGAGGCGAGTAGGCTCGGGCGCGTTCCACGCCGCGGGCGTTGAGCGCCAGGGCGCTGTAGGTGACGCCGGGCTTGGGAGTAAACCGCTGCACGATCTCGTCGATGCGCTCCATTTGGGGCGTCCACCTGGGGCTGACGAAGGAACCGACGACGATGCTGTTGAGGCCGGTTTCCGACAGCATGTCCAGGAGTTCGACCTTGTCGTCGACGGTGATATTGGCGTCTTAGATTTGCATGCCTTCCCGCATGCCTTCTTCCTTGTAACGAACGGTGGGCCATTGGTTTGGCATGGGTTTGCTCCTTGCGCCATTCCTGGCGCGTATGGGTTGAAAATGCGTTATTTAGGGTTGGCCGATCGCCGGGATTGTAGGGTTGGGTTGCCGGGGTTGTCAAGGAACGGTGGGGTTATGTCAAGCTGGGGCGCAAGCGTAAGCGATCAGTTTGTACACCAGTTTGGCGGCGGTGTAGCTGTGGGCCGGTGGTCCCTCGTTGGGGGCCAGTTCGCACACGTCGAAGCCCACGATGCGACGCTGTTGCGACACCGTGCGGAGCAGGCTGAGTAGCTCCAGCCAGCGCATGCCGCCCGGCTCCGGCGTGCCCACCGCCGCCATTTCCGACGGGTCCAGAACGTCGAGGTCTACGCTGATGTAAACACGGTCGGTCAAAGTGCCGATCACGTCGGTCCGGTAGTCGGCCTGGGTGGGAGGCCAGAAGAAGGTCGGGATGCCGCGCTGCCGGATGTGGTCGCGCTCTTCCAGGGCCAGCGTGCGGACGCCCACCAGGGTTACCGGGCAATGTTCGGCGATGCGGCGTGCCGATGAACCGTGCCCCCAACGCGTGCCCTGGTAGCCGTCACGCAGGTCGGCGTGGGCGTCGATGTAGAGTACCGACAGGTCGGGGTGTCGTTCGGCGTGAGCCAGGGCTGAACCGATGGCGGCGGAGTGATCGCCGCCGAGGAGGCCCGTCATCTTGCCCTGGACGGCGTAGTGGTCAACTGCGGTTTGGACGCGCTGGGCCATCTGTTGCGGATCGCCGACGTGGGGTTCCAGGGCCGGAGCGGTATGGATGCCCAGTTCGGAAACGTCGATGTCCAGCTCCAGGTCGTAATCTTCCAGGGCCGCTGAAGCGGCAATGATGGCGGCCGGCCCGTAACGCGCGCCACTGCGGAAAGAGGTCGTGCTGTCGATGGGAACGGGGATCACGACGGCTGCCGCGGAATCCAGGGCCGCCTGTTCGGGGGGCAGTGCCAGGAAGTTGGATGGCGTCCAGGGGACCGGGAAGGTCAAGCGCGGAACCTGCTGGGGTCACCGGGTTCCGACTTGTGCCGGAACGTCGGGCTACGGATGGGTTATCCGGCGGGCGAGCGGGAACCGGCGGCCTGCAACACCGAACGCTGGCGACGGGTTTCGGTCATACCCTGATCGGCGTCCAGCCACTCCAGGCCGCGATCAAGGACCCAGGTTTTGACCTGACTCAGGCCGAACAGGGCACGGGCGTCGGCGAGAGCCTGCTCGTGGTCGAAAGACTTGCAGGAGAACACGTCGATGTTGACGTAGTCCCGATGGGGGAAGGTGTGGACGCTGATGTGGCTTTCGGCGATGATGACGAAGCCGGAGATGCCGCTGTCGTTAGGACGCGGGCCATGGTATTCCAGGACCTCGGGTTCGGTGATTTTGGTCATGCCGAGATTGTCCGGATACTCGTCCAGGAAGGTCCGGAGACGTTCGGTGTCCCACATCATGTTGGCGTCGCCGCCGAACCCGTCGATTATGAGGTGCATTCGGGCAATCTGGCCTCTGGGAACAAATGGGCCCCGTCGCCCGGGGCCTTCGCCCTCACGCATACCCACTTTAATCTGTCATTGCGAGGAGCAAAGCGACGTGGCAATCTCGATGAGGTTGAACACACATCGGCGAACCGCCGTTGCTACGACGACGAGATTGCCAGGCTACGCTCGCAATGACAAAGTGGGTACGCGTGAGGGCCTTCGCCATGTTGTGAATTTGCGGCGTATAGAATATCATGGCCGCCACGCCAATTCAAAGGTGAGAACGGCGCCGATATCAGGCGCGGGCGCCGAGGTAGCAATCCACGGCCCCGGCGCAACCGTATGCTAGTAGAACTGCGTGCAACTCCATAGCGCTTCGAGCCAACCATACCGCGCCCGAATCCGCCACTCATTGGGTAGAACGATGGCCACCGAAATCGACAACGACCTTGACTTGAACGTCGAGCCGCCCGAGGACTCGATGATCACGGTTAGCGACCTTACCCATTACTACGGCCCGATGCCTGCGGTGGAGAACGTGAATTTCACGGTGCGGCGGGGTGAGATTCTGGGGTTCCTGGGGCCGAACGGCGCTGGCAAGACCACCACCATGCGGATCCTCACCGGCTTCATGCCGCCGACCCGGGGAACCATTACCGTGGACGGGTACGACGTGGTGGAGAAGTCGCTGGAGGTACGCAAGCGGGTGGGGTATCTTCCTGAATCGGTGCCGCTCCATACCGAGATGACGGTGACCAGCTACCTGAAATACATGGGTACGCTGCGACGCATGAACGGTCGTCGCATACGGTCCCGCATCGACGACGTGATCGGGCTGTGCCACCTGGAGGACTACCACAAGACGCTGATTGGCAAGCTATCCAAGGGGTTTCGGCAGCGGGTGGGCATCGCCCAGGCCATCCTGCACGAGCCGGAGGTTCTGATACTGGATGAACCGACCATCGGGATCGACCCCATTCAGGTGGTGGAAACCCGGAACCTCATTCAGGACCTGGGTCGGGAGCAGACGGTGGTATTGAGCAGTCACATCCTGCCCGAAGTGAGCATGATTTGCGAACGAGTGCTCATCATCCATGAGGGCCACATCGTCGCCGCGGATACTCCGGGGAACCTGGCCCAACACCTGCAGGGCGTAGAGCAACTGGAGGTTGAGATTGGCGGCCCGCCGGCGGAGGTGTTGGCGGTGTTGCGGATGGTGGAAGGCGCGACCGAGGTGACGCACCACCCGCGCCCGGGCGTGAACGCGTATCGGGTTAAGTTCCGGGAAGGTTACGACCTGCGGGACGAAATTTCCCGGACGGTGGTGAGCAACGATTGGAGCCTGCTGAGCATGCAGATTAGCAGCATGAGCCTGGAGGAGATATTCCTGCGGCTAACCACGTCGGAAGACGACTACGAAGAAATCGACTAGGCCACGGGTCAGAATAGGGAACGATGCGAACCGTCCGCGCCGTGGCGCTAAAAGAGATCCAGATTTACTTCAGCAGCCCGGTGGCGTATATCGTGGCGCTGATTTTCATGGCGCTGAGCGGGTTTTTCTTCGTCCGAGACCTGGGCAACCCGTTTCCGGAAGCGTCGCTGAGCAATTTTTTCCAGGGTGCGACGTTCCTGCTCATCCCGCTGGCGCCGGCGCTGACGATGCGCCTGCTGGCCGAAGAGCAGAAGCTGGGCACCATCGAGTTGCTGCTGACGTCGCCGGTGCGGGATTGGGAAGTGATATTGGGGAAGTATTTCGCCAGCCTGGTATTCCTGATATTCCTGCTGGCGCTGACCTCTTATTATGTAATCCTGTTGCTAGTGTTCGCGACGCCCGACCCTGGCCCCATCTATTCCGGATACGTGGGGCTGGTGCTGTACGGGATGGCGGCGCTGGCGGTGGGCATCCTCACGTCCACGCTGACCAGCAACCAGATTGTCGCCGCCGTGGTGGGCACCGGGATACTGGTAGCGCTCTACGCTACGTCCTTCATCGGCGACGTGGTAACCGGCACGTGGGCGAACATATTCAATCAATTGGGATTTACCAGCCACTTCAACGACTTCGATCGCGGCATTATAGATACGGCGCACATCGTGTACTTTGTCACGGTGACCGCGCTGTTCCTGTTCCTGTCGATCCGGGCGTTGGAGTCGCGCCGCTGGAGATAGGATGAGCCAGCAGCGCACGGACGAATCGCCCCGGGACTGGCGGCGGCGGGGCCGACCACGCCCGGTCGACGACGTAGCCGCAGAGCAAACCGAGGACGGAGAGGGCGCCCGGCAGGAGCAGTCCAGGACCCTGTTCTCCTTCATTGAGCCGGCTTTTGACGTTATTGGGATCTTCTACGTTCCGATCCTGATCGCCGGCGTAGTCGGGATCATTACCGGCGTGGTCCTGCTGGTGTTCGTGGACTCGCTGAAGCTCTACGGCGGCATCGTTGTCGGGATCGGCGCGGTGCTGGTGGCGCTCGTTTGCATTTCCTACTTCAGCAAGGTGGTGGCGGCGTTCTTCAGCCGGACGGGCCGCTACGGCGTCAATACGGTGGTCATGGTGGCCGCTTTCATAGGGCTGGTGGTACTGGCGAATTACGTGGCGTTTGAGAATCACTTCCGCGCGGATACCACTGCCACCAACCAGTTCTCGCTGGCCGACCGCACCCGTGGCCTGCTGGACGAATTGGACCGGCCCATCAGCGTAGTCGCCTTTTACCCTGACGAAGTAGGGGACATCGAGATGCTGACCCGGCAGGGCAAGGTAGATACCATGCTCAGCGAATTCAGCCAACGCAGCGGGAATTTCACCTACCAGTTCATCGACCCGCAAAAAGAGGCCGACCTGGCGCGGAGCCTCGGGGTGACAGCCTACGAGACGCTGACCGTATCAGCGGTGGGCACCGGCATCGTCGACCTGGTTCAGCCCACCGACACCGCGTTCAGCCGCCTGGAGCAGGACCTTTATACCGCGCTGCTGGTGGCGACCGAGACCGAACGGAAGAAGGTGTATTTCCTGGCCGGGCACGGGGAGCGGGATATCTGGGCCGATGCCGACGACGGATACGACCAGATTCGGGTTGGCCTGGAGGTGGATAACTACGAGGTTGAAACGCTGCCGTGGAGCGTTACTGAAGAGGATGTGTCGGTTCCCGATGATGCGGCGCTGCTGGTGGTTGCCGGGCCGACGGGCGAGCTGCCGGTGGCCCACGCGGACGCGCTGAACTTCTACATGGCCGGTCGGGACCCGGACGGCGCACCAAGGCGAGAGGGCGCGAGGCTGATATTCCTGGCCGAACCGGACACGCACAACACCTTCCGGGCGTTCCTGGCGTTTTGGGGCGTGGTGGTCACCGACGGATATATTCGGGATATCGAAGGGTCCCAGCCCAACGCGCCGCGGACGCTGCGGATCGGTATCTACAACCCGCAGGCTCCGCCCGAGATCGTGGCTCCGCGGGGCCAGCAGCTCAACGTGGCGTTCATGCCGGGAGCCGCCGCAGTGGAGCCCATCGTCGAGGAGGGCAACGCCCGCCTGGCAGTACCGATCGCCGCCACGACCACTTCGGCGCATCTCATCGACGACATCGAGCGTATCGATCCGATTGAGGGCGACCCGCGGCGCATCTTCTTCCCCGCGGTGTACCTGGATATAATTGCGCCGGTGGGCGGGACGGTACCGGAAAGTCGGCCCCCGGACAACGAGA
Organism: Dehalococcoidia bacterium; assembly: GCA_965220105.1. Lineage (GTDB taxonomy): Bacteria > Chloroflexota > Dehalococcoidia > Lucifugimonadales > UBA3495 > Bin87. The sequence continues at coordinate 4,316,569 of OZ244811.1, forward strand.
TCGCCGCCATGACCGTGTTTGGCGATTCTGACTTTGTTTCCAACCGGAACGTGCAGCGCGGTTCCAGCGCGGCGCTGTTCCTCAACTCCGCCAACTACCTGATGGGCGATTATTCCCTGGTCTCCATTCGGGACCGGGAGTTCGTCTATCGCGAGTGGAACCTGGGCGAGAACGAGTTCAACTTCGTCCGATTCTCCACGTGGCTGCTGTTGCCCGGTTTGATGGGTCTAATGGCCATCATGGTTTGGTGGGTTCGCCGCTAACCCGGAGACCGGCCCTACTATGAACATCCGGCTAACCGTTCTGCTGGTATTTGTGCTGGTGGTGTTCGCCGCTCTGGCGCTGTACTTCCGGCCCTGGGTGCAGGTTACACCCAATGAGGATGAGCCGTGGCTTTACCGCATTGACGACGATGCCATCGTGCACGTCGAGGTTACCCACCAGGGCAAGACCATGGTTTATGACAAGGACCTGGGACGGGGCAAGTGGTTCATCGTCGACGGTGAAGAGCGTTCGCCGGTTTTCCAGGACAAATGGGCCGGTACGCCGCTGTTGCTAAGCGGCCCCAGGGTGAATCGGGTGCTGTCCGATACCATCGAAAACCCGGCGCAATACGGACTGGAGCCTCCGGAGAGCATAATCCAGGTTACCGAGGAGACGGGGTTGGTCTACGAGTTCTGGCTGGGGAACAAGACGCCAGACGAAGACTACAACTACACGCGTCTGGTGGGAGACCCGAAGCTGTTCACGGTGCCGGAGATATGGGCGATGGTGGTGAATCGCCTGGTGAACGAACCGCCGTTGGTTCCGCCGCCGGCTGAGCTGGGATATTTCTACGACGTAGCGGCCCATAAAATTGAGGAGCTGGAGGTTACCCATAACAGTATAACGGTATCCTACGCGCCCGATCCGGATGCCCGCATCTGGTACGCGACCCGCGGCGAAGAGAGGCTGGCCGTCAAACCGCCGAGGTGGTGGGATTTGCAGTTGCAATGGTTCGCCAAGCCCGGTAAGCCGGGCGGCCCCGACAATCCGGGGGGGTGGCTGGTTTCGGAAGACGACGCGCAAAACCCCGAGTACGGCCTGTCTCCGCCCGACACCGTAGTCCGGGTCAGAACCGAAGATGAAACCCAGGAGTTTTACATCGGAGGCGGATACACCGAGGTGGACGATGACGGCCAACCGCTGCTGGATGACGACGGCAACACCCAGGTGTTGGTGCACTACGCCGGACTGTCCGACGACCCGATCGTTTACGTAATCAACGCGGTGCGCGCCGCCCGGACAGTCTGCCTGGTAACCGACGTGCCGGTGGACGCGCCTTACGATTGCCCATCGTCCGCACCCTGAGGAGGCCATAATGAACGCCGAGATAATCTGCATCGGTACGGAGCTGCTGATGGGGGAACTGACGGACACCAACGCCAGCTGGATCGCCGGACGGCTGCCGGCCCTGGGGATCGAATTGCAGTGGGTTGGCATAGTCGGCGATGATCTGCCCAAGTTGACCGAGGCGTTCCGCAACGGAATGGAACGGTCGGACATCATTTTCACGACGGGCGGACTGGGTCCTACGCAGGACGATTTGACCCGGGAGGCGGTGGCCGCCGCGCTGGGTGAAACTCCGGAGGTGCAGGAACCGCAGCTGGAAGAGCTCCGGCAGTGGTTCCGAAATCGGGGCCAGGACATGCCGGCGCACAACGTCAAACAGGCGTACCTGATACCATCGGCCCAGTTCGTCACCAACCGCAACGGCACTGCGCCCGGCTGGTGGGCGGAGCGGGACGGCAAGCACATCATCTGTATGCCGGGGCCCCCGGGCGAAAATCGGGCCATGTGGGCTGACGAGATTGACGAGCGGTTGAGATCGATGATCGACACCGAGGTGACCATTACCCGCAACATCAAGACGCTGGGGTTGGGCGAAGCATCAGTCGATGAAATCATTTCCGAGTATTTCGGGCTGGAGAACCCCTACTTGGGCATCTACTCCAAGGCGGACGGAATTCACCTGCGAATCATCGCGCGTGCTGCCGACGAGGCCGCCGCGCGGGAGATGATCGCTCCGGTGGAGGGCGCCATCCACGAACGGTTGTCACCTTATATCTGGGGATACGACGACGATACTCCCGAGCTGTCGGTGGGCGCCGCGCTGGTGAAACGGAGGATGACCCTGGCGACCATGGAGTCAGTGAGCGGCGGGTTTCTGGCCAATACCATCACGGAAGCGCCGGACAGCAGCCGATGGTACCGCGGCGGCAGCGTTGCCTACACGGCCGGCGCCATCGTCGCCGCCGGCGTAGACGCCGACGTGCTGGAAACCCACGGCGTGGTCAGCCAGCAGACGGCGAATTCCATGGCCCTGGCGGCGCAATTCCAGACCGACGCGGATTTTGGAATTGGAGTGACCGGCGTGCTTGGTCCGGAGGAGCTGGAAGGTCACCGGCCCGGGACGATTCACATCGCCATCTCGCACGGTCGCGACGTGCGCGAGTTCCCGCTGCGGACGCCGCCGCGGCGGCTGGTCATCAAACGCCGGTCTTGCAACACGGCGTTGACCGAGTTACGCAAGCTGATCACAGCGGTCACGGCATAGGATGTAGCCAACGCTGCGTTGATGCGGAGGGGTTTCACCCTCACCCTAGCCCTCTCCCATCAAGGGAGAGGGGGGCCGGATGTGGCCATCGACTCGATAAAAAATGGGCCGGATGGAATTCCATCCGGCCCGTTCGGTTTCTGCTGGGTGTGGGCGGGATTACATGGTTAGCGAGCGGTATAGCATGGGCAGACGCTCGGGAAGGGCCCAAATGTCGTCCAGCACCTCGTAGTTGAGGTCGCCGCACATGGACTTGAGGTAGTCGTGGCCGGCTTTGTCCACGGTCAGACAGAAGGGGTTGATATCCTGACGCCGCGCTTCCAGCAACGCCTGGTGGGTGTCGTGGACGGCGTACTCCTTCTCCACGCCTTCGCGGCTGTAGCCCCGGTCCTGCGGTCGGCCGTCGCTGATGAGGAACAGGATCTTGGTTGCTGCGTCCTGGTTCTCCAGCTTAGTGATGGCGTGGCGGATGGCGGAGCCCATGCGGGTGGCGTGCAGGGGCGTGATCTTGTCGATGCGCCGCTTGATCTTGTCGTTGAACTGCTCTTCGATGTCCTTGATGACGTAGAACTCGACGTTTTCGCGGCCATAGCCGGAGAAGCCGTAGATGCCGTAGGTGTCACCGATGGATTCGAGGGCGTTGATGAGCAGGGCGCAGCTTTCACGTTCCAGGTCGATGATGCGCTTGTAGTGGCGGCGTACCAGACCCTCCCGGCGGCGGCGTAGCCAGACCATGTATTCCACCGGGTCGTCGGGGGCGTCCCGGTCGTCCACGGATTGGCGTCCCTCGTCGATGGCTTCGGCAGTGGATGCGGACATGTCGAGGAGGAATACGACGGCCACGTTGCGCTGAATGCGGTTGCGGCGCCAGTAGATTTTTTCATCCGGGGGAACGCGCATACGGAGGTCGGCCCAGGCTTCGAGGGCCGCATTGAGGTCGAGGTCCTCGCCGTCGGTGAGGCGGTAGGTCTTGCGCCAGGTCTCGGGCATGATCAGTTCGAACTGGCGTTTGATGTGGGCCAGCAGCGAGGCGTAGTTTCGCAGTGAGTCGTTGTAGAAGTTGTGGTCGCCTTCGTCCAGGATTTTCTCCTTGACGATGCACCAGCGCGGTTTGTAGTCGTTGGCGCGGAAGTCCCATTCGTCGTAGACGAAGGTCTTGGGTTCCAGGGCCTCCAGCTCGCCTCCCGAGTCGTCATCGTGGAGGATGGGGCCGTAGCCGCGGCCGGGGTCATTGGACGGCGGCGGTACGCCGGCTTCCTTCATTATGTTCTGGGCGAACATGGCCATGCTCTGGTCGACGTCGCCCTCCTGGGCGTCCATCTCCAGCTCGGTGCTGTCCTGGAGAAGCTGTTCGAGTTCCTCCTGGGTCATGGGTTCGGCGTCGCCCATCTGGCTCTGGTCCATTTGCAGCTTGGTCAAGAGCTGCACCATCTCGGGCTTGAAGTCACCGCGGTATTCAACCGGTTCCGGGGAGTCGTAGGGGTCGCCGTCGGTCTGTTCCCCTTGCTGGTCGCTCATGGCGGCCTGGAGCTTGTCCAGCAGCGCCTCGTATTCTTCCTCGGAGAATTCGCCCGGGTCGTCTAGGTCTTCGGGCTGGAACTCGTCTTCCGGCTGCTGCTGGTTCTGCAGGCGGGAGATAATCTCGTAAGCCCGCAGGGCGGCCTCGCCGGTATCCTCGATTGATGCGCGGATGGTGCGAAGGCGGTGCATTATGCGAGCCAACATGAATGCCTCTTCCCGAAATTCCTGGGGGACGGGAAGATTGTCAAAGCGGTCGAGGCTCATGCGGACCAGCAGCTCGATCAGGGCTTCCTGGAGGGGCAGCTCCTCGATCCTGGGACGCAAGGCCAGGGCGCCATCCTGCACGTCCTGGGCGGGACGACGGATGCCGGGGTACTCGGTTTTGATGCGGTAGTCCAGCCGGCAGTCTTCCAGCACGCTAAACAGGTCGAAGACCAGGCGACGGTCTTCGAAAAGGGACAGGAACCGACCGATATCGGTGTACACCCGCATGGTGCCCCCGGGGCCGTCCTGCTGTTCCATTGCCGGCCCGACGTCCACGTCCTGAAGGCGGAAGTGTTCGGCGGTGGCGGTGCGAATGGCCTCGGCCCGGGCCTGGATAGCTTCTTCCATTGCCAACCGTCGGTCATCGAAGACGTTGGCCGGCGTATTGAAGTCGAACTGGAAGCTGCCGAACTCCAGGTGGGACACCTGGTGGGTGGCCACCACCTTGAACCAAGCGAAGTTTTGCGCCTTGTCGTTGTAGTTATCCACCATGGGCGGGAGGTAGACCTTGGTGCCGTCGGTGGATGCGGTGTCCTGGTCCACCCAGCCAATCTGCTTGCGAACCAGTTCCGCGGTGCTGAGCACCTCGATGTTGGCGCCGGACAGGGCGCGGGTGTAGAGGCGCATGATGCCCTTGACCCGTTCCAGGTCGAGGCTGGAGGACAGGGTTTCCAGCAGCGCCTCGGAGGTGTTGGATTCGATCTTGAAGAACGCGATGCCGCTTTCCGGGTTGTCGTTGAGCAGCTGGACGCCCTGCTGGTACCACTGTTCCAGCTGGGCCAGGGTGATACGGTTCAGGACCGGGTCCAGGCTCTTGAGGAAAGGCGGCACGGCGTCGGGCGAGGTGGCCAGGAGGCCTTCGCACAGGTCCAGGATGTGCCCCTGGGAACCGGCGGAGACGTGGGCCAGAGCCTGAGCGCCGTCGTAGAGAAAACGCGAGGTGTCGCGCAGGCCCATCTTGGCCAGCTTTTCACCCAGGCGCAGGAAGCGTCCGGTCTGACCCTCCTCGACGTGCTGGAGGGCGCGGGGCGCCATCTCCAGGCAGGCCTTGACCTCACGCCAACTGCTGTCGGTAAGCGCCCGGGACATAGACAGGAAGGCTTCGCGTTCGCGGCCCATGCCGGGCAGCACGTCGCGTCCGAGCACCAGGCATTCCGCCGCTACATCGTAGGACTTGTAGGACAGCGCTTCGATGAGGGACGCGAAAACCTCGACGTCCCAAAAGGGCAAGTTCCGCACCAGGTCGGGGCTAATTTCGAAGAAGCGGGCCGCCAGGGTGCTGGACTTCCAGGTGCCTTTGTAAAGGGAACGACCCAGGCCAGCCCAGCGGGGTATGTACTGAGGTCGCAGATTGGTGACGATGGACGGGCTGGCCTTGAAGAAAGCCACGGCCAGCGTGGGGGAGTCCTGGGACAGGTAAGTGCCGCAGCGGGCCCACTGCATGAAGGACGCGAAGGCCAACGACCGTGCCACCTCGGGGCTAACCCGATAGTATTCCACCGCCGACTCCCAGGAGCGTACGGTCTGGTTGCCGATGGAAACGCCTTCCTTGGCCCACAACGCCAGTTCTTCGTCGCTGAACGCCTCGCCCATGGCCTCGGCCACGGATTCGTAGGCTTCGGTGACGGCGGGCGGTAGTTTGACCAGTTCTGCTTGAAATTCGCCGGATCCGGAATTAGTCAAGGCTGGTGTCCTCCTTGTTGAGTCCGTCCTCAAGGATATCGAGGAACTGGTCCAGGATTTTTGCAGTGGCGCCATATACCAGGTGCTGCTGGTAGCCATAAGACCGCACCGAGATTCGCGCACCGTTTTCGAGGCGGGAATCCCAGCGGATGGTGGCAGGGTCGCGCAGCACGCTCATCGGTATTTCGACGACCTCGGCGATTTCCCTGGAGCTTGGTTGGAACTCGTAGGGATAGGGGATAGTTCCAACAAAGACTTTCACGATGAAATTGGAGCGAGTGACGTTGTCGTCCAGACGCCCCAGCATGGTTATGTCATTCCGAGCGATGCCCATCTCTTCTTCGGTCTCGCGGCGGGCGGTCGCTTCAAAATCGGTATCTTCGGGGTCGCGGGCGCCGCCGGGGAATGACATCTCGCCCTTGTGATGCTCAACTTCCATGGAACGTTTGTTGAGCAGGACGCACAATTCGCCGTCCTTGGGGTACAGCAACAACATAACTGCCGCCGGCATCAATCCATCGGCGGCGGCAGTTAGCTGCTGGCGTGAGGCCAGCGTGTTGCGAATCAGGTCGAGGGTAACGTCACCCATACAATCCCCGGGCTTTGGTGGGCCGGTTATTCGAAGATAGAGTGGACCACCTCTTCGATGCTGCGCTGCAATTCCGCTTCGTCGGTGAGGGTCCAGACGATGGCGACCTGGCAGGCCCGTCGGGCAGAGATGCCCTGGATCATCAGGCGGCCGGCGTAGATGAGCAGGCGGGTGCTGGCGCCTTCGGCCAGGCCGTGCTCGCGGAGGTTGCGAATCTTGTCGCCCAAGCGAGCCAGGGCATAGGCCTGTTCGTCGGAGCAACCGCTTTCCCGAGCGACGATTTCGGCTTCCACGTCCACTGGTGGATAGTCAAACTCGATGGAGATGAAGCGCTGTCGGGTGCTGTGCTTGAGGTCCTTCAACGCGCTCTGGTAATGGGGGTTGTAGGAGATGCAGAGCAGGAAGCGATCATCGGCTTCGATGATGTTGCCGGTCTTCTCCACCGGCAGGATGCGGCGGTGGTCGGTGAGGGGGTGAATGAGGACGGTGGTGTCCTTGCGGGCTTCCACTACTTCGTCCAGGTAGAGGATGGCGCCGGCCTTGACGGCGCGGGTCATGGGGCCGTCGATCCAGCGAGTGCCTTCGGCGTCCAGGAGATAGCGCCCCACCAGGTCGCTGGCGGTCAGGTCTTCGTGACAAGCGATGGTTACCAGCGGGACTCGGACTTCGCCTTCCGCCATGTCCTGGGCCTGGTCCCGTATTGAGGTAATGGGCCGGCCCAATTTCCAGGCCATGTACTCAACGAACCTGGTCTTGCCGCAACCCGTGGGGCCCTTGAGTAGCACCGGAATATGCTGTTGGTAGGCCGCCTCAAAGAGCTCTAGTTCGTCGCTGACGGCCCGATAGTAGGGCTCGCTGCGGACGAGGAACTCTTCGATGGCGAACTCCTTGAATTTGGGCTCGTCTTCCAACATTTCAACGTTAGCTTCAACCATTGCTTTGATTAACCTTTCCTTTGACTCGCGTTTCCCACATGGCGGCTACGGTGCGCCGCAGCGTGGCCGGGTCGGCCGCGTTGTTCACCACCACGTCGGAGCGCCGATTCCGTTCGGCGGCCGGCATTTGCGAGTTGATTCGTTTCCTTGCTTCCTCGTCGCTCAGGCCATTGCGTTCGCGCAGGCGTTGGACAACTGTATCCACCGGCGCATCGGTAGTCCAGACTTCATCAACCAGGGCGTCCCAACCGGCTTCAAAAAGAACCGCCGCTTCCACGACGGCGACGGCTACACCATCATCCCGGAGCCCCGATTTACGCTGTTCAACCATGCGCGCCATTATGGGATGCATGATCCCGTTCAGGCGTTCCAATTGGCTGGCGTCGGCGAAGACGACGGCGCCGAGCTTGCGGCGGTCGATCTCACCTTCCGGAGTCAGGATATCGTTCCCAAACGCTGCGACTACCGCCTCCCAAGCTTCCGTGTGGGGTGTGTATGCTTCATGGCCCAAACGGTCAGCATCAATAATTGCCGCTCCGTGTTGTTTCAGCAGGTCGGCAACTACGCTTTTGCCAGTGCCAATGCCGCCCGTCAGACCGATCGTAAGCATAAACGCCCAGAGATTTAAACTGAAAGCTATTCTAGCAAGGCGCGGGGATTCGGTCAACCGACCGGATGATGGCGCGAGTCGGGGATACGGGCCGTCACGACGGGGAGACGGACTTAGAAACTATCTCAAAACTGCCTTTGCCCTTGTCGAAGAGCGTTTTGAAATAGTTTCTTACAGTTCGATGCTGATTTCGCCGTAGCGCTGCAGGAAACGTTCCTCCAGGTCGTAGAATTTATCCCGGTAGGTTTGGGTGTGGATGGGATCGGTCGTCATGATGACGGCGTCCTCTTTGTTGTCGGCGTAGTAGTTTTTGCGAATGCCGGCTTCGTTGAAGCCATATTTGTCGTACAGGCGTTGGGCGATGAAGTTGGAAACGCGGGCTTCCAGGGTAACTTCATCCATGCCCTGCTCGTAGGCGACGCGAACGGTGCCGATGATCAGGAGCTCGCCGATGCCCTGGCCGCGGAGTGATGCGCGGACGGCGACTTCGGTGATGTGGGCCTGGTCGCCCTGGAGCCAGATCCCGACGTAGCCGGCCAGAGTGTCGGAATCGGGGTCGGCGTTTACGCCCAACGCAGACTTTACGCCGCGGACCATCCGGGCCCACATGGAACCGTCGGGCGGGTCGTCACCCCGGATTGCCGAGTCATCTCCCGACATGGAAGCGACTTCCGACGTGGAAGCGACCGAATCGGTGAGGTAGGCCACGAGGAAGCGGCAATACCGGCTGTTCAGTTCGCGGCGAAACGGCGTACCGACCCACCCGGGCGAAAAGGCTTCCTGCTCAATCTCGATTACCTGCGGGATGTCGTCGGCCCGCATCCGACGTATTGCTACGTCCATGTACCGGTTTCCCCTGGCGATGCCCGGACAGTCGCTGGATGGCGCGAATGCGTCAGTCGAATGCGACCGTATCCGGGGATTAGGCGCACATTCTAACAAAAGCCGCGATTTGCCGGCCTGGACGCCCGGCTGCCGGATTCCCGTCATTGAGCCTGATATTCCGGCTCAATTTTCCTGGATGGACATGCGGATGGTCCCATACTGGCCGTCAAACCCAGGCGTTATGTGAACTCGCCCAGCGCGCGCTTCCAGAATGGCGGCGGCCACGTCTTCCCGAGCCGCAGCGCCGAGGTCTGATGCGGTAGCGAACAACAACGCCGTCAATTCGCTGCCCAGGGCGTCGGTGACGGCGGTGTATTCACGCCTGACGGTACGGGTATTGACGCCCCGGTTCCGAACTGCGGCGATTATTTCCTGCAACGGTATCAGGCGGGCATAAGGGGCCTGCGGGCCGGCGCCGTGGATGAAACCGCTGGCATCCGGTCGCGGCGCGTCGGGCGCCAGTGCCCGGGCCAGGCTGGATACGCGGTGGAGGACGCCCAGGGTCAGGGCCCGCCCGCACACCGGGCAATCGGGTCCGTTGGCGGCCAGTTGAGCCGAATCGAAGGACACGCCGCACTTGCGGTGTCCGCTATGGTGGTACTTCCCCTCTTCAGGGTAAAACTCGACGGTGTAGGCGACCCCGGATTCCTGAAACGCGCGGCGCAACCCGGTCCAGGTCATGGAGCCTTGAAAGGCGGTCATCTCCCGGCCCAATCTGGGCAATGAGTGGGCGTCGGAGAATGAAACGACGGCTCTGGAGCCGAGGTCGGGCACCGACCAGTTCATGGCCGGGTCAGAGGATAGACCGGTCTCGATGGCCGTTATTGCGGGGGTCAGGTCCTGGAAGGCTTCCTCCAGGGTCTCGAAACCGCTGCGCGACCCGTAGATCCCGTACCACGGAGTCCAGGCGTGGGCCGGGATGATGATGGCGTCGGGGTCGGCATCAAAGGCCAAACGGGCCAGGTTGGCAGCGGACAGCGATACGGTGGGACGACCGTCGTTTTCCAGTTTGCCGTGCTGGGCCAGTGCGCCGGTGAATTCGGCGGCGGATTCCAGCGTGGGCAACAGCGCCAGCAGGTGAACGCGGCGGCCCCGGCCATCCTGCCGGTAGACGCAGCTGATTTCGGTTCCGGGCACGAAGCGAACACCGCCGTACTCATAGAGACCGTCGTCCTGGCGACGGAGGCGGCTTCGCAGTTCGTTCGCCCAAATCGGGTGGGTGAAGTCCCCCGTGGCCAACAGGTCAATGCCCTTGCGTTGGGCCCAGGCGGACAGGTTTTCCAGGGTAAGCGCCCGGCTGCAGGCGAAGGCATACGGCGAATGGACGTGCAGGTCGGCGAGGAAGGGCGCCGCCATTGGAGTGACCCTTCAGACGGCGAGCAAAAGCTCGGCCAAAGCGCGGGGTTGCTGGATCGCGGCCTGATGGCCCGCGTCCAACTCCAGGATGGCGGCGTCGGGAACGCGGGCGGCCATGGTACGCTGACGCGCCGGCGAGATGAGGCGGTTGTCGGTGAGCACGACGTACGTTACCGGGCACGGGAGGTCCGCCAGCGGTAGCGACACGGATTGGGTCAGCATACGCAGGGGCAACGGCCCGATCTGCCCGACGGTTTCGATCCGCTGCATGGCATCGAGACCAGCGCACCGATATTTTTCGATGGCGCCGGGCGGCACGCCGACGTCCCGTCCGGACAGGCCACCGATCAGGGCAGAGAGGCGGACGGCAACCCGCGTGGGAAGGGGGTAGGCGGACAGCGGAGCTTCGCCGTTGGCGGGAACGATTCCCGACACCAGCACGATGCGTTTGGGCTTTACTGGCAAATCTCCGATGGCCTGGATAGCCACGGTCCCGCCGAGTTCGTGGCCCACCAGGACGTAGTCGGTGAAATTCTCCTGTGCCACCACCTGCGCCAACGCGCGGGAGCTTTCCTGCATGTCAACCACCGCCACGTCGGCGGCGCGGTCAGCGCCGTGGCCGGGCAGGTCGATGGCCCGGACCCGCAAGGCCTGGCGGGGGAGGTAAAGGCGGGGCGGGTGTTCCCGGGGGGCGGTCATGTGTCCCCAGACCTTGCCCCAACTCCAGGCCCCCTGCGCTGCGCCGTGCACCAACAGATAGTCCGACACCCTCCGCTCCTCCAGGTTAGTAAAGCAGGTTAATAAAGTAGGTGGCTTTTAGGCAATGGCCAACCGGCCAGTTAAGTACCCAGCGCCCGGGCCAGGGCCGCGACCACGTCGTCATCCTGTTCGGGCATGACGGTGCGTGGATCCAGACGAACGGCGTCATCCTCGATGCGGGCGATGATCGGGGTCTGCTGCTCCCGCAACAGCGCCAGCAGCGATTCAGGGCTGCCGCCGGACCCGTTGGGAGATACTGACAGGGCCCAGGAGGGCAGCGTTTCACCCGGCAAACTCCCGCCTCCGACGGCGGAACGGGCCGGCACCACGGCGGTTTCGACGCTGACGGCGGCGGAAATCCGGGATTGCCAGGCTTCGGCGCGGCCACGCACCTCGTCAGGTGCGGCCGATATCATCCTCCACACGGGGACGCTGGATTCGGCGTCGCCGGCCAGGAAGTGGGTCAAAGTTGCGGTCAGGCTGGCGAGGCTCATCTTGTCGATGCGGACGGCGCGCGCAAGGGGGTGACGCTCCAGGCGCGTCACCAGGTCGCGGCGGCCGACGACGATGCCGGCCTGGGGCCCGCCGAGCAGTTTGTCGCCGGAGAAAAACACCAGCCCCACGCCGGCAGCGATGCTTTCCTGGGGCATGGGTTCGTGGGCCAGCCCGTAATTTTCGGTGGGCAGCAGGGCCCCGCTGCCGACGTCGTGGAGTACGGGAATTCCGGTGTCCTCGCCCAATGCCACCAGGTCCCTTTCTGCCACGGTGGCGGTGAAGCCCTCCACCCGGAAGTTGCTGGCGTGGGCCTTGAGAAACGCCGACGTCTGTGCGTTGACGGCGTCGGCGTAGTCACGCACGTAGGTCCGGTTGGTGGTGCCGACGTCCACCAGGGTGCAACCGCTCTGTCGCAGCACGTCGGGTATCCGGAAGCCGCCGCCAATCTCAATCGCCTCGCTGCGGGAGACGATCACCTCGCCGCCAGCGGCCAGGGCCGACAGGCCGAGGAGGATGGCCGATGCGTTATTGTTCACCACCAGGGCAGCTTCGGCTCCGGTGATCCTTCGCAGCAAACCCTGCAGGTGTCCCTGGCGCGAGCCGCGTCGACCGGTGGTGAGGTCTATTTCCAGATCGGAATAGCCCCGGGCGGCGGCTTCGGCGGCAGCCATAGCCGACCTGCTCAGCGGAGCCCTTCCCAGATTGGTGTGGATGATGACGCCCGTGGCGTTGATCACGGGGCGCGGGGATGGAGTCACCAGGTCCAGCACCGCGGAACGCACCGATGCGGCGATGTCGGCGTCGGAAGGCGCCGTTGAGCCGGCCAACACGCGTTGGCGGGCGCTGTCGATGGCGTCCCGGGTCAGCTCGACGATCCAGTTGCGCCCGTAGTCTTCCACCACGGTGGCCAGAATGTCGTGGTTGGCCACGCGCTCGACGCTGGGCAGGTTTCGCAGTTGATTGTGTTGCATTCCCTTACGGCCTCAACGAGGCGCAGCCATGTAGATTAGCGCCCATTTTACCACCGAAACCCGTACGGCTAATGGCGGGCCCTGGGTGTGGATTTTCACCCTCACCCCAACCCTCTCCCATCAAGGGAGCGGGAGCGAGAATGGCGCGCTGCGCTCGCTATGACAAATTGGGTACGCGAGAGGTCCCCGGGGCCGTGGCGTGGACGGCGGCACTATAATAGAATGGATGCAACTTATGCGGCGTTGGCTGACGCCGCTGACCTCTCGCCAGACGGGACCTTCTAATGAACCGCAAGATCATCGGGATTGGGATATTGTCGGTAATGGCCGCGGGGATAATATTCGGCACGGTGGGTTCCGTCTTGGAGGTCATCGAAGCAACGTCGGCTACGGTACCCGCCGATGGCCGATACGTAGCGCGCCTGGCCGGGACGAACGAAGAAAACCCGGCCATCGCCGCGCTGAAATATGCCTGCCCCTTCCACTGAGTAGCCAACTGTGCCCTGGTTGCCCAGGCTAAGCGGCTCGGGATCAAGCCGCTGGGCCCCTGGGTATTGTGGGCCGCGACGCTGGTGGAACCATCCCATTGGCGGAACTCATCCGCCTGTCGAATCTGCTTTATCGAAACCGCTGGAGAAGTTATGACCACAGAGATTGGTCTGCCACCCGAGCTTGAGGCGCTGAAAACCACGGTGCGCCGGATTGTCCGGGACGAGTGCATACCGCTGGAACCCGAGTACCTGGCGCGACCGCCGCAAGAGGGAGAGCCGGACAACGGCGCGCCCCGGGGTGTGCTGGAGGCGGTGCCGGGGGTGCTGGGAACTCTGGAAACTGAACAGTGGGCTCGGTTGAACAACGTCTCCAAGCAGACCGGGATCTACACATCGTTTGTGCCGGAAGAGTACGGGGGCGGCGGAATGGGCGCGCTGGGCCACCTGGTACTGGAAGAAGAGGTGCACCGGAGCATCGTACATCTGCCCACGTCGCCGGTTCCCATGTTCATGATCGGAGCGTGCACCCCGGAACAGGAGGAAAAATACCTGTATCCGGCCATCAACGGCGACCTCTACTATTCCTTCGGGCAGACCGAACCGCAGGCCGGATCCGACCCCGGAGGCATGATGCAGACCCGGGCGGTTCGCGACGGGGACGACTGGATTCTCAACGGCACCAAGATGTTCATCTCCGGGGCGGCATCCGCAGACTTTCTGCTGGTGCAGGCGGTGACCGACCCCGACAAGCGGCAGCGGGGCGGGATCACGATGTTCATCATCGACAACCCGACGCCGGGCGTGAGCTTCGAGCCAATCCGGGTGTGGATCGTGCCGACCAAGGCCCAGCAGCACTACATACACCTGGACAACGTGCGGGTTCCGCAGACGCAGGTGCTGGGCGAGGTGGGCGACGGGTTCACGCTGGGCCAGCAGTGGTTGGTGCACCACGACCGGTTGCTACGTGGATCGATGGCGCTGGGGATCCTGACCCGGGCGTTGGAGATGGCGATTGAGTGGGCGCAGCAGCGGGTTACGTACGGGCGGCCCATCGCCGACCGGCAGGCCATCCAGTGGATGCTCACCGACGTATACATGGACATCATCGCCCTGCGCGCGGTGGCGCGAGAGACGGCGGCCCGGGCCGACGCCGGGGAGGATGTTCGGGTGGAGGCGTCGATGGTCAAGTACGCGGCCGGCGAGTGGGGCTGGCGTAGCATCGACAAGATAATGCAGGTATTCGGCGGCGTGGGCGAAACGCTGGACATGCCCATCGCGCACTGGTACCACATGCTGCGGCACGCCCGGATCGGCGGCGGCACATCGGAAATTCACAAGTTCGTGATGTCCCGGGCGCTGCTGGGCGGTCGGGTCAGTTTTCAGGGGTAGTCTGATGGTGATTTCGAGCAGGTTCCGGGGATTGATTTCGGCTATGTTGGGGCTGGCGCTGTTGGCAGCGCTGGGCTGCGGGGTGGCGGCGTCAGTGGATCCAGCGAACACGGTTGCCGACTCCCCCGCCGTGGCCGGCGAACCGGGAGCAACCGATGCTGCCTCCCGGTCTCGTGAGGTCCGATCAGATTCTGTGTTGACGTCCCCTGCGCCGGTTGCCGCCACGCAGTCCGATGCTACCAATCACACCGCCAAGGCCGATCCTTCGGACATGGACGACACTGACGGCAGGTCGGACCCGGAGGTAGACGACGGTAAATATGGAGTGATTGAGGTTTCAGGCGTTGGCGTGGCCACCGGGGTACCCGACCTGGCCAGCCTCTCGCTGGGTGTGTCGGTAACCGCCGAGTCGGTGTCGGTTGCCAGGAACGAAGCGGCGGAAACGGTGCAGGCAGTGGTGGACGCACTGGTCGGCCAGTCCATCCGCACCGAGGACATTGCCACCGTGCGGTTTACGATTCACCCCGAGTACGACTACGTGCAGGGCGAGGAGCGGTTCAAGGGCTACCGGGTGTTCAACATGATGCAAGTCATCGTGCGGGACATCGAAGCAGTGGGGCCGACCATCGACGCCAGCATCGACGCCGGCGGGGACAACATCGTGTTCAACGGTCTGGATTTCTCCTTCTCCGATATCAAAGCACTGCAACGACAGGCGCGTGCGGTAGCGATCAGGGACATGTCCGCCAAGGCGGCGCAAATGGCCGAGGTCACGGGTCGAGAGCTGGGAGATTTGAAAAAGGTTGCAGAGACGTCGGGGACGCGGTCGCCCTTTGTGGCAAGGCAGTTTGGCCTTGATGCGTTTGAGTCAGCAGCGTTCGATACCGGAATCCATGCTGGGCAGGACGAAATTCGGGTGTTCGTCTACGGCGTGTATGAATTGCGGTAATCTCTTGATGGTATTGAAATCGTGTGATGGTATTGAACTCGTGGTATTGAAGTCATGGTTTTGAGCGACCGTTCCATTCGCCAGCAGATCGACGAGGGCCGAATCGTGGTTGACCCCATCGATCTGAGCGACATCCAGCCGGCGAGCATCGACCTGCACCTGGACAACCGGTTCCTGGTATTTTCAAATTCGCGCAAACCCTATATTGACGTGCGGGAGCCGCTGGACGACCTCACCGAATCGGTGGAAATCGACAGCGAGACGCCGTTCATGCTGCACCCCGGGGAATTTGTGCTGGGGAGCACGCTGGAGCACATCGAGTTGCCTGATGACCTGGTGGCCCGGCTGGAGGGTAAGAGCAGCCTGGGTCGCATCGGTCTGCTGATACACAGCACCGCCGGGTTCGTCGATCCGGGGTGGAACGGGCGGCTTACCCTGGAACTCAGCAACGTGGCTCGCCTGCCGATTGCGCTGTACCACCGGATGAAAATCGGCCAGATATCCTTCCAGAAACTGACCACTCCGGCGGAGCGGCTGTACGGCTCACCCGAATTGGGGAGCAAGTACCAGGGTCAGACGGGGCCCACCGCCAGCCGTTTCCACCGGGATTTTGGCCGCGAGTAGCGGCCGGGGAACGTGTGATGTCGGCGGAATCGGGAGGCAATCCTATGGCCCGGGCCATCGCGCTGGGACGCCAGGCGTTGGGTTCCACCAGCCCCAATCCGTCGGTGGGCGCCGTAATCGTGCGGGATGACCGCGTGGTGGGAGAGGGGTTCACCCTCCCGCCGGGCCAGGGCCACGCGGAAATCAACGCCCTGGCCGAGGCCGGGGAGTTGGCAAACGGGGCGACGCTCTACGTGACGCTGGAGCCATGCTGCCATTTCGGACGCACGCCGCCCTGCGCCGATGCCATTATCGCCGCCGGGGTGGAGAGGGTCGTGTACGCCGTAACCGATCCCAACCCACGGGTCGCCGGCGGGGGAGTCGCTGCGCTGCAATCTGCCGGAATCCAGGCGGAACGCTGCCCCGACCCGCGGGCTGACGAGTTGCACGAGGCTTTCGCCAAACACATCGTAACCGGGCTGCCCTTCGTGGTGGCCAAATTCGCCATGAGCCTGGACGGCAAAATCGCCACCCGTACCGGTGATTCGATGTGGATCACCGGGCCCTTGGCGCGGGCACGGGTTCAGCAGATGCGAAAAGAGCTGGACGGGATCATGGTCGGGGTGGGCACGGCGCTGGCGGACGACCCCCAGCTCACGGCGCGGGACGGGTCGGGGAAGCCGTTGCCGCGGGAATTGCAGCCGGTGCGCGTTGTGCTGGACAGCGGGGCGCGCACGCCAGCCACCGCACGGATGCTTCAGCAACCCGGACGGACGGTAATCGCCACGGCGGGCGACGTATCGGCTGACCGGCGGTCGGCGTTGGAGTCTGCCGGAGCCGAGTTGGTTGAGTTCCGGGGAACCGATGGCCGCGTAGACCTCGCCGAGCTCCTGCGCTGGCTGGGTGCGTCCGGCATGACCAGCCTGCTGGTGGAGGGCGGCGGCGGCGTGCTGGGAACCATGCTGGACGCGAAGCTGATTGACAAGGTGCAAGCGTTCATCGGGCCCGTGCTCATCGGGGGCAGCAAAGCCCGCGCGCCCATCGAAGGCGTCGGCGCAGAGCTGATGGCTGACACTTTGAAACTGGAACACACGCGCCTGGAGAAAATCGGCCCGGACTGGCTGATTACGGCGTATCCTGAACACCAAGACGATTAAGCAACGGCGCAAATTATGGAGGAGGTCGGCGACGCGTCGACCTGACGGGGCAGATGTTCACCGGGATTGTTGAAGAAGTTGGCCGCGTGGCGGGGTTGAAGGACTATCGGTTTACGATACAGGCCGATCGGGTGCTGGAGGACGTGAAGCTGGGCGACAGCATCTCCGTCAACGGGGCCTGCCTGACGGTGGTGGAATTCGACGCGGGCAGTTTCGCCGTGGACCTGGCGCCGGAGACGTTGCGACGCACGTCACTGGAGCAGGTGGCGTCGGGCGGAGCCGTCAACCTGGAAAGGGCGCTGGCCGCGTCGGATCGCATGGGCGGGCACATCGTCCAGGGGCACGTTGACGGCACCGGCGAGCTCACGGGCCTTGTCCCCGAAGCGGATTGTTACATTCTGGAGATCGAGGCGCCGGCGACCCTGGTCCCCTACATCGTCGAGAAGGGGTTTATCGCGGTTGACGGAATCAGTCTGACGGTGGTACAAAGAGCGCAACAACGATTCACCATTTCGGTGATTCCGTTCACGATGCAAAATACCAACCTTAAGGAACGGACAGTTGGCGACCTGGTTAACCTGGAAGCGGACATCCTCGCCAAGTACGTGGAGAGTCTGCTCAACGCCAAAACCGTCTGACCATGCCGAAATACACGCTCAAACCTGACGAGATGATGCAACTCGCAAGCATCGAACAAGGTCTCGAAGACCTCAAATCCGGCAAGTTCCTCATCGTGGTTGACGACGAGGACCGGGAGAACGAGGGCGACCTGGTCATGCCCGCCGAGTGCGTGACGCCCGACGCGGTCAATTTCATGGTTACCTACGCCCGGGGACAACTGTGCATGCCCATGACGGCGGAACGCCTGCATGAGCTGGACATTCCCATGCTCCCGAGCTTCAACTCCGATTCGGAAATGCCCACGGCGTTCACCATGCCGGTGGACTACGCGGTGGACACCACCACGGGCATTTCGGCGCCGGACCGGGCGGCGACCATCCGGGCGCTGATAGACCCGGAATCCAGGCCGGAGGACTTCATCCAGCCCGGGCATCTGTTCCCGTTGCGGTATCACACGGGCGGCGTGCTGGTGCGGCCGGGTCATACGGAAGCCATCGTGGACCTTTGCCGGCTGGCGGGCATGTACCCGGCGGGCGTGGTTTGCGAGATCATGAAAGACGACGGCACGATGGCGCGGTTGCCGGACCTGATGGTGATGGCGCAGCAGCATTCGCTGAACATCCTTTCCATTGCCGACCTGATACTCCATCGGCGGCAGCACGACCCCACCATCCGGGAAACCGGATAGCCTGGTCCACGGCCTCGCGTCTGCCATGTGGCGGGCCCGGCGGCTCAAACCCCACCTCCTGCGTTATCGCCGACCACATGAACATCCTAAATTTCCGGAGGAATGATGCCTTTATGTAGCCTTCAAGAGGCTTTGGAGGACCTCACCTCCGGAAAGTTCGTTATCGTGGTGGACGATGAGGGACGGGAGAACGAAGGCGATCTCTTCGTCTTCGCGGAGCATGCCACGCCCGAGGCGATAACCTTCATGGTTACCCACGCCCGGGGGCTGGTTTGCGTGCCGATGCAGGGTGAACGGCTGGACGAATTGCAGATTCCCAGCCTCCGCAGCAGGAACTCGCCGTCGTCGCAGCCGACTGCGTTCACGACGTCGATTGACTACAAGTGGGGCACCACCACGGGCATTTCCGCGTACGATCGGTCGGCGACCATCCTGGCCCTGGTGGACGCCAAGTCCCAGCCGGGTGATTTCATCCGGCCCGGGCACATGTTCCCGCTACGCTCCCATCCCGGCGGCGTGCTCACCCGCCCCGGGCACACCGAGGCGATCGTGGATATGTGCAAATTGGCCGGGGCCTATCCCGCCGGCGTCGTTTGCGAAATAATGAACGCAGACGGCAGCATGTCCCGCCTGCCCGACCTGGAGGAGTTTGCGGCGCTCCACGGGATTAAGATTTTCAGCATCGCCCAACTCATCGCCCACCGCCGCATCAACGAAAAGCTGATCACGAGGGTGGCCGAGGCGAACCTGCCAACCCGGTACGGTACCGCGCGCATCATCGGATACCGGAGCTCCATCGACACCGGCGAGCACGCCGCCCTGGTGGTTGGCGACTGGAACGACGGGGAGGAAGTCCTGGTGAGAGTGCACAGCGAGTGCCTCACCGGGGATGCGTTCGGTAGCCTGAAGTGCGATTGCGGCGAGCAATTGGACATGGCCATCCGAATGATCTTTGAAAACGGTTCCGGGGCGCTGATATACCTGCGCCAGGAGGGCCGGGGCATCGGCCTGCACAACAAGATCAAGGCCTATGCCCTCCAGGATGACGGCATGGACACCATCGAAGCCAACGTGGCCCTGGGTTTCCAGCCCGATGAGCGCAAGTACGACCTGGCGGTCCAGATCATGCGGGACCTGAACATCTCCAAGGCCCAGCTGGTGACCAACAATCCGCACAAGATGGCCGGGATCAGCGGCTTGGGCGTGGAGGTTACCGACCGCATTGGCCTGACCGTGCCGCCCAACGAATCGAACGAGAATTACCTCCGCACCAAACGGGACAGCATGGGCCACCTGACATCCAGGATGTCGGCTACCCCGCCACAGGTAGCCGATTAGCGGAGCCGGCGCTGCGGGGCTCGACCGTTCGGCTACTCGTCGGCGCCCAGTTTGTTGACCAGGTAAGCATCGATAAATTCGTCGATGCCGCCGGCCAGCACCGCGTCGGTGTTGCCCGTCTGATAGTCGGTGCGATGGTCTTTCACTGACCGGTACGGGTGTAGCACGTAGCTGCGTATCTGGTTGCCCCACTCTGCTGAAACCCGGTCGCCGCGCAGGTTGGAAATCTGCTGGGCGCGTGCGGCCTCGCGCAATGCCAGGAGCCTGGCGCGCAGGATCCGCATGGCATAATCCCGGTTCTGGTGCTGGGAACGCTCAGTCTGACACGTCACCACCACGCCGGTGGGCAGGTGGGTTAGACGTACTGCCGACGCGACCTTCTGGACGTTCTGGCCGCCGGGCCCGCTGGAGCGAAAGAAATCCATCTTGAGTTCGTCGGGCCGGATTTCCACCTCGCTTTCTTCATCCAGCGCCGCCGGTATGACCTCGACGCGAGCGAAAGAGGTTTGACGTCTCCGGGCGGGATCGAAGGGAGACATGCGTACCAGGCGGTGCACGCCGATTTCGGAATTGAGGTACCCAAAGGCGTGGGGCCCCCCGATCTCCAGCGTGGCGGTACGCAGACCCGCCTCGTCACCGTAGGCGGTGTCCAGCACCTGGACCGGTCGGCTCCCCGTGGCGGCCCATCCGGCGTACATGCCGGTGAGCATTTCCACCCAATCGTGAGAATCGGTGCCGCCGGCGCCGGAATGAATCGTCAGGATGGCGGGTCGGTTGTCGTAGGTCCCGGACAGCGTCAGCTGCACTTCGGCCCTGGTCAGGTTGGCGGCGACTATCACGGTCTCAGCTGCCAGTTCGTCGGCCAGGCTGTCGTCGTCGTTCTCAATGGCCAGTTCAGCCAACTCCAGCAGATCAGCGACCTGGGATTGCAGGCCGCGCCACAGCTCAACGGATTGCTGGAGTTGTCCCAGCTCCTGCATCTTCCGCTGGGCTGCGCCGGGGTCGTCCCAAAAATCGGGCGTCGACGCCTGCCGGTTCAATTCGGCGATGGACTGCTCTTTGCCCGCCAGGTCAAAGCCGCTCCACGATAGCGTGGAGTTTTTCGGACATTTCGGCCAGTTGCTGGCGAGTTTCTTCCATGGTGATTTTCCTGCTGATTTTCCTGTTGGTATTTCTGGTGGCGTTCCTGTTGGGTTCGCCGGCTGGTTTTCCGGGGACTCCACAGGTTTACCGATTTCGTTGTAGGTCGGGCAATTATACTACATGGGGTAAATTCGCCGGTACGCAATCCGGAGCGCATCGATGGTTCGGGTATAATTGTGCCGCCAATCCCATGGTACCCATCAATCCCATGGCACTCTTCATCGCAGAAATCAGCCAGCAATTCCAGGCAGGTAGTGTAGATGTTAGACCACGGAGCTCCGGAGACCGTTGTAGACGACCCGATCGAAGCACTGAGGCGCCGCCTGCGCCACACGGCCGCCCACGTGATGGCCGACGCGGTGTTGCAGCTTTTCCCCGAGGCGAAGGTCGGAATTGGGCCGCCCACCGCCGACGGGTTCTATTACGATTTCGAAGTGGAGCGACCCTTTACGCCGGAGGATCTGGAACGCATCGAGGCGTTGATGCTGGAGACAATCAGCGGCGATGCGCCGTTGGTTCGGGAAGAACTCAGCCGGGATGCCGCCCAGACGATGTTCTCGGGCCAGCATTTCAAGCAGGAGATTATCGACGACCTTCCCGACGAAACGACCCTGAGCATCTACCGGCACGGTGGGTTTACCGATCTGTGCCAGGGGCCCCACGTCGGCAGCACCGGGGAAATTGCTGCCGTCAAGCTACTGCACACCGCCGGAGCTTACTGGCGCGGTGATGAGAACCGTCCGATGCTCCAGCGCATCTACGGCACGGCGTTCGAGTCCCAGGAAGAACTGGATGCCCACCTGGAGCGCCTGGCCGAAGCGGAGCGCCGGGACCACCGGACGCTGGGCCGCCAGCTAAATCTGTTCACCGTCCACGAGGAGATTGGGCCCGGACTCATCGTCTGGCACCCCAAAGGGGGCGTGATGCGGTCCCTGATTGAGGACTACTGGCGCGACATCCATTACCAGCGGGGCTACAACATCGTCTACTCCCCGCACATCGGACGGGCCCGGCTGTGGGAAACCAGCGGCCACCTGGACTTCTATCGGGACAGCATGTATGCGCCCATGGAAATCGACGAGCAGGAATATTTCCTCAAGCCGATGAACTGCCCGTTCCACATTCAGATTTACCGCTCGGCGTTGCGGAGTTACCGGGAATTGCCCATGCGGATCGCGGAGCTGGGTACCGTCTACCGTTATGAGCGAAGCGGCGTGCTGCACGGGTTGATGCGCGTCCGAGGGTTTACCCAGGATGATGCCCACATCTTCTGCCTGCCTGACCAGGTGGCCGCTGAAGTGGGTGACGTGCTGGACCTCACCTTTGAAATCCTGGCCGCCTTCGGGTTTGACGAATACGACATCATGCTGTCGACGCGGCCTGAGAAGTACGTCGGCGAACCGGACATGTGGGATCACGCCACCGAATCGTTGCGCCAGGCGCTGGTGTCCAGGGAGCTGGACTACGGCATCGACGCTGGAGGGGGGGCGTTCTACGGGCCGAAGATCGACATCAAGATCAAGGACGCTTTGGGGCGGGACTGGCAGTGCACGACGGTGCAGTTCGACTTCAACCTGCCGGAACGGTTCGACCTGACCTTCCAGGACGACCAGGGCAACCGGTCGCGCCCCTACATGGTGCACCGGGCGATCCTGGGGTCGCTGGAACGGTTCTTCGGCGTCCTGGTGGAGCACTACGCCGGGGCGTTCCCGCTTTGGTTGGCGCCGGTGCAGGCGGTGGTGATCCCCATCGCCGACCGGCACCTCGAATACGCGGCCCAGGTGGCGGCGCAGCTAAAGGATGCCGGGTTCCGCGCCGAAGTGGACGACCGCAGCGAGCGCATGAACCTGAAAATCCGGCAAGCCCAACTGCAGAAGACACCCTACATGCTGGTGGTTGGGGACCGGGAGGAAGAGGCTGGAGCTGCCGCCGTCCGCACCCGGGAAAGCGAGAACCTGGGCGCCATGCCCGTGGCTGAAGTGGTGGAGCGATTCGAGGGCGAACTGGAAGGATCGCCGGTGTCGAGAGCGCGGAGGCGACGCTAGCAGGGCGAAGGGTAGTCGGTTATTCCGGGGCGTCGAACTGGGCGGTCCAGAGTGGTTCTTCGCCGTTCCAGACCCGCTGCATGTTGTAGAAGGAGTTGGCCGCCCGTTTGGCCAGGGACTCGTAGGTGGGCCCGGCGGTGTGGGGCGTTACGATGACGTTCTCGAGTTTGGGGAGGGGATCGTTGGGGTCGGGCGGCTCGTGCTCCAGAACGTCCAGGCCGGCGCCGGCGATGCTGCCGGTTTGCAGAGCTTCCACCAGCGCCGCCTCGTCCACGATGCCGCCGCGGGCGGTGTTGATGAGGATGGCGGAAGGCTTCATCATGGACAGTTCCGCCGCCCCGATCATGTTGCGGGTTTCTGACGTGAACGGTACGTGGATGCTGACCACGTCGGACGTCGTGAGGAGGGTTTCCAGGTCCACTGGTCGGATTTCCAGGGCCTCTTCTTCGGTGGGTCGCAGGGAAGCGTACTTGTCGTAGTACAGGAGCGCGACGTCGAAACCGCGCAATCGCCGGGCAACCTTCTGGGCAATGTTGCCGATGCCCACCAACCCGACGGTCTTTCCCTCGATTTCGTAGGTGTCGATGGTGCGGTCTCCGGTGGGACGCCAGCCGCCGCCCTTGACCACGTGGCCGTAGTGGTAGAGTCGGCGATACACGGCCAGCATCAGCATGATGGCGTGTTCGGCGACGGCGACGGAATTGGCGCCGCCGTTGTTGGCCACTGGTACGCCCAGGTCGGCGGCGAGTTTCAGGTTCATGCGGTCGTAGCCGGCGCTGAGGAGCTGGAGCAACCGAACGTTTGGAGCGTTGGTGAGCACTCGGTCGGACAATCGCCCAGGAAACAGCAGCAGGAAGTCGGCGTCCCGAGCCAGTTCAATCTGTGTGTCTTCGTCAAGGCGGTTGGACGCGGCTACGACGGTCATACCGGGGGGCGCTTCATCCACCACGATCTGGCAGTAACGGTCGTCCAGGTCGTTGAGAAATACAACCTTGGGTTCAGGCATCGGTCACCTCCGGGTCGGCAGTCATCAGTGTCTTTCGATTATCGGAACGTATCAGTCAAGACTAAGCTGGCGACAGCGTTGGTCGGTACGCCAACGAGATTGCCACGCTGCGCTCGCAATGACATTAGGGGACGAACGAAAGATCCTGAGGTCATCATTGCGTCAGCGCCTGGAATTCGGCGCGCAGTTTATCGGCGCTGCCGCCGCCGAATCCCTTGCGGAAGGCAATTACGCCGTTGGCGTCCAGGGCCAGCATGGAAGACTGGCTCACGATTCTCAAGTCACGCAGCATGGAGCCGACGGGCTGGGCCGGAGTCATGCCGGCGTACTGCCGGCCGGAGATGTAATCCTCCAGCGTGGCGGCGTTATCGTTGTAAGATACCAGGTAAAAATCGACCTGTTCGGCGTACTCGGGAACTATCTGGCTTAGCGTCTGCAACTCAGAGCGGCAGGTGGGTCACCAGGTGGCGAAGTAGAACATGAACACGGGCCGGCCGGCGGCGATCAGTTGCGTTGATGCCACCTCGGAGCCGTCGACGAGCTGGAAGGCAAAGGCCGGCGGGGTTTCGCCGACACTCGTACCCACGCTAACGCTGGCGGGTTCAGGAGTCGGCGCCGATGTGGGCGTGGGGACTTCAGTGGGAGGAAGGACAGTGGCGCGATCCGTCGGGGCGTTGGTTGGCCGAGTGACCTCCGGAGGGGCGGTGGCCGCAACCCGGGTCACGGGAGCGGAAGGGGTTATCGCGCTGGTAGGCCTGGACGCGTCAGGCCTCGTAGCGTCAGGTCTGGCGGTGGCCGGTGTGGTGGGTTGCGATGCCGCCGGCGATGTGACTGCCGGTCGGGCGGTGGCAGGTTCGACCGTGGGACGCCCTTGAACCTGGGGCGGTTGCAAATTTTCGGTCGGCGGGGGAGTGGGCGTACACGAAACTACCGCCGCAATCACGGCGGCGGCGGCGGCCATCGCGAGCAGGGTTGATGTAACCTTCGTCATTGGTTTGATGGGCGGCGCCAACGGCGCCGGCGGCTACCCTCATCAACTGGGCAGTTGGATGTCTTTTCGTCGTTGCTCTTTCTGCAATTCGGCTTCCAGGCTGGCGGGGATGACCTTGGGATTGGTGTGTAGTTCTTGGAAGTACGGCACCCATTCCTCGGCGCGACCCATGACCTGACGGTGGTAAATGATACCGTTGGCGTTGACCGCCACCATCGCCATCTGCCTGGTGATTTCAAAGTCGGCCACCATGGGGCTGACCGGTTGGACGGGAATGAGGTCGGTGTAGGCCCGTTCGTCGATGTAGTCGTCAACGACGGCCACATCCTCGTTGTAGGAAACGACGTAAAAATCGACGTTGTCGTATTCGGTGGCAAGGGTGTCCAGCGTCTGTAACTCAGCGCGGCATTCGGGTCACCAGGTGGCGAAATAGAAAAGCAGCGCCGGCTGGTCTGCGTCGTTCAGCGCCTGGGAAGTGACCTGGGAACCGTCGGCCAACTGCATCGCGAACGCCGGTGACCGGTTGCCGACGTCAGTGCCCCCACTGATGACGGAGCTGCTGGCAGCCGGGGCGCACGCCCACGCAAGGGCGCATATTACAGACAGCAAGGCCCCGATCAGAGGTAACCTGATTTTGTCGCGCGGCGATTCCATCCCGGTTCCGGTGCCAGCGGCATACATCTGGTATGCTTGCCGAAGGTTACTGCCATTGTACCAAAATCGCCCGGCTACTGGCCTGTGGCGGCGATATTTGCCAGCTCCACCACCATTCCCGGAGGGCGCCCGATGCCGAATCGACTGAGCGACGAAACCAGCCCGTACCTGCTGCAACACGCGGAGAATCCGGTGGACTGGTATCCGTGGGGCTCGGAGGCGTTGAATCGCGCCCGGGCCGAGGACCGGCCAATCCTGCTCAGCATCGGCTATTCGGCGTGCCACTGGTGCCACGTCATGGAGCGGGAGTCCTTTGAGAACGAGGAAATCGCCGCGTTAATGAACGATAATTTCGTCAATATCAAGGTGGACCGGGAAGAGCGTCCCGACCTCGATGCGGTGTACATGGAAGCCATCCAGATGATGACGGGCAGCGGCGGTTGGCCCATGACCGTGTTTTTGACTCCAGAGGGGCACCCGTACTACGGCGGAACCTACTTCCCTCCCGAAGACCGGCAGGGTATGCCGGGATTTCCCCGGCTGTTGGCGGCGGCCAGCCAGGCCTATCACACGAACAAGGGCGAAATCGACCGGGTGACGCGTCAGCTGGCCCAGCAGATGGGTCGCACCGGTCAGATGCCTCGGGGGGCGACACCGTTGACCACCGAGGCGATGCACACCGCTTATTCGCAGCTGGCGACGCAATTTGACCCGCTGAACGGGGGGTTTGGCAACGCGCCCAAGTTTCCCCAACCAATGACTCCGGAGTTCCTGTTGCGTTACCACCATCACGGTTTCAACCCCAGGGCGCTGGAGATGGTGGAACTGACGCTGCAAAAAATGGCCTTCGGCGGTATCTACGACCAGGTGGGCGGCGGGTTTCATCGGTACTCCACCGACGCCTACTGGCTGGTGCCCCATTTCGAAAAGATGCTCTACGACAACGCCCTGCTGGCGCGCCTGTACCTGCACGCCTGGCAGATTACCGGCAACCCTCTGTATCGCCGTATCACGGAGGAAACGCTGGACTACGTTGTGCGGGAGATGACCGACGCCGGCGGCGGATTCTACTCGGCGCAGGATGCCGACAGCGAGGGCGTAGAGGGCAAGTTCTTCGTTTGGACACCAGGGGAATTACAAGCCATATTGGGCGAGGACGCCGACCTGATCATGGGTTACTACGGCGTTACGGCGCGGGGCAATTTCGAGGGGGCCAACATCCTGAACGTCCCCCGCGACCCGGAGGAATATGCCTACCAGCGCGGAGTCACCGAAGAACAGTTGTCGTCGGCCATCGAGCGGACGCGGGCGGCGTTGCTGCCGGTGCGGGAGGAACGCATCCATCCGCTGCTGGACGACAAGGTGCTGACGGCGTGGAATGGCCTGATGCTGCGGGCCTTCGCCGAGGCCGGCGCCGGGTTGGGACGACCCGATTATCTGGAAGTCGCCCGCAAAAATGCCGCGTTCCTGCTCGATACCATGCGGGACGACAACGGTCGCATCCTGCGGACCTGGCGCAATGGACAGGCCAAATTGCTGGGTTACCTGGAGGATTACGCCTGCCTGGCCGACGGCCTGCTCGCCCTGCACGAAGCGACGCTGGAACCCCGCTGGTTGCGGGAAACTGTCGCAGTCGTCGGCGGCATGGTGGACCTGTTCTGGGACGACGCGGTGGGGGGCTTCTATGATACTGGCCACGACCACGAGGAGCTGGTGATACGGCCCCGGGACGTTTTCGATAACGCGCAACCCTGCGGTGGGTCGGTTGCTACCGATATTCTGTTGAAAATTGCCGTGGTCACCGGCAACGACGACTTCGCCGGCAAGGGTTCCACCCCGTTGCGGGCGTTGCTTCCGCTGCTGGGTCGCACCCCGTCGGCAACCGGCCACTGGCTGGGCGCGCTGGACTTTTACGTGTCCCTGCCCAAAGAAGTGGTCATCGTGGGGCCGAGCGGGCACGCGGAAACGCGGGCGATGCTGGGCACAGTGGGCGGCAGGTTCTTGCCGAACCGGGTTGTGGTCGGCGTGGCGGACCCTGATGCACCGCCATCGACGGCTCACCGCTGCTGGAGCAAAGGGGCATGCAGGATGGTCAGCCCACTGCCTACGTCTGTCAGCACTACGTTTGCCAATTGCCGGTGACCACGGCGGAGGCGCTGGCGACACAATTGGACGTCAGGTAGCAGGTTCCAGGCCAGGGCTTATTTTGGCGACCCTGACCAGGGTTTGGCGGTGTACAGTCCGGCGGCCAGTACGGCGTCCCGGTCGACGGTGTCGGGCAGCTTGTAGCGTCGCCAGACCACGAAACCTGATAATGCGAGCAGCCCGGCCAGTGGGCCGGCCAACCGGATGCCCAACGGATTCTCGGGAGAATCGCCCAGTAGCAGTACGAGGCTGAGCAGCAACGGCGAGAACGATAACGCCACCTTCTCGAAGAAGTTTTGCGTGGCGTAGAATATCGCCTCCCGCCGTTGATCGGTTAGGATGGCGTGGTAGTCGGCGATGTCCGCCGTGAACGCCTTGGGCAGCAGGAAGACCGCCGCCATGGGCATCCCGACGATGGTTGCCAGGGCAAAGGCCTGCACCAGCAGCGCTTCGGTGGTAAGCAGGCCGACCAAACCGAGCAGCGGGAATGCCACGCCGCTGAGCACGAGGCACAGCCCGTACAGCCGCCGTTTGCCGAATCGGTTGCACAGGGGCCAGATAATGAAGCCGGCGATGACCACGCCGCCGATTACGGTGGCGAACAACAGGCCGGTGATCGTGCCCTGCTGGTCGTCGGGGGCCTGCAACAGGCCGGCGCTAAAGAAAGGCATCCAGGCCATCAGAATGCCGACGGCCATGGAAAACATCACGTAGGTAGGCAGAAAGTAGACGAACTGGGGGTTTCGCATGACGCTGGCCAGGCCGCTCCAGAACGGTACCGTGGCCGGCGGGGTGTGACGCGGCGCATATTTCCAAACCGACGCCAGGGAGATGTAACGGAACACGATACCCAGGACCGCCACCATGACGCCCATCTCCCGGAATCCGAACAGGTCCACTATGCGGCCACTCATCACCAGGCCGATGGCGGCGCCCAGGATGGCGAACACGAAAATGCTGCCCACGATGGCCATGCGGTCCGACGGAGAGCTGGACAGTTCGGGTATCAGCGCTTCCAGCGGCCCGCTGGACATGGTGGCGGCGATGAAGAACAGTTCCAGCACCACGACCAGGTAGACAGCGTTCCAGAGGCTGGGCTGGTCGGTAGGCATGAACCAGACGAGGGCGGCGAAGAGGGCGTAGAAGGGCGTGCTGACCAGGATGAAGGGGATGCGGCGTCCCCAACGGCTGCTGGTGCGGTCGCTCCACCACCCGATCAACGGGTCGTCCACCGCGTCGACCAGCCGGCCCACCGTGAGCAGGATACCGGCCAGCACTCTGGCGTCCAGCTCGAAGCCGGGGAGTTCGACCGGCGGTACCCTGGCGGTCAATCCGACTCCCACCGGTGGGACCAGAAAGTACAGCATCCAGGAACTGCGGGCATAGCTGATGGTCTGCAGGCCGATGTGGTCTGCGGCGAACAGCAGTTTATTGATAAGCGGCAGACGTATTGCCGGTGGTACTGCTTCAGCCATCGTGCATCGGGGATCGCGCCGGGCCGTGAAAAATTACCGCCGCAATGTATCACATTCGCCGGTTGGGTACGGGCGGGTTAGGCAAGGGTTGAACCGCGAGGGTGGAGACCGGAATACTCGGCCTCCCATCAAGGGAGAGGGAGCGGGATTGCCACGCTGCGCTCGTTGTGACGTTGGGGGACAATCGAAGGGCCCTGGATTATAGTTCGCCTGGGCTACCGCTGATTAGGGTTCGGATGTATAATTGGCGCGGTTCAGCCTCCGTTCGGCCGGCAGCATCCAATGGAATACCGGGCACTCATGTCCGTAAATCCGCCCCGCTACGCGCCGAGCTTGTATTGACCGTTCGTTTCGTCTGTTTGAGTGATGAGAGGGTCTTGTGAACTTTTCATATCCGGGCCTGTAGTCAATCATCTCCTGGCAACTCGTAGCGGCCCGTGAAACTTTTTTATCGAGGAGGAGATCATGCCAGAAGCTGCCAAGATTGTTTATACGAAAACTGATGAGGCCCCGGCCCTTGCCACGCACTCGTTGCTGCCGATTCTCCAGGCCTTTACCAAGGGAGCCGGTTTTGAACTGGAGACTTGGGACATCTCGTTGACCGGTCGCATCATCGCCAATTTCCCGGACAATTTGACCGACGAACAAAAGATCCCCGATTATCTGACCATGTGCGGCGAGTTGTGTCTGGAGCCGGGGGCCAACCTGGTCAAGCTGCCCAATATCAGCGCCTCAATTCCCCAGCTCAAGGGCGCGATCCAGGAATTGCAGGGCAAGGGCTATGATATTCCCGACTACCCCGACCAACCTGCAAACGACGAACAACGCCAAATCCAGGCGCGCTATTCCAGGGTGATCGGCAGCGCGGTCAACCCGGTGATACGGGAAGGGAATTCCGATCGGCGGTCGGCCATATCGGTCAAGGAGCACGGCAAACGCAATCCCCATCGGATGATGCAGGACTGGCCGGAGGTGTCCAAAACCCGCGTCGGCCACATGACCAGCGGGGACTTTTACGGCACTGAGCAGGGTGTAACAATCGCGGAAGCGGGGTCGGCGGCAATCGAATTCGTGACCCGCGACGGTCGTGTGACCGAGCTCAAATCCGGTATCCCCCTGCAACCCGGCGAAATCATCGACTGCGCCGTGATGAACGTGCGTGAATTGCGCGCGTTTTATGCCGAGGAAATGGCAAATGCTAAAGCTGAAGGCGTGTTGCTCTCCCTCCATGTGAAGACCACCATGATGCGCGTGTCGGACCCAATAATTTTCGGCCATTGCGTGTCGGTTTACTACCAGGACGTATTGGACAAACACGGGGCGGACCTGGCTGAACTCGCGGTGGACCCGGACAACGGAATCGCTGAACTTTACACGAAGATTCAATCCCTGCCTGAGGCCAAGAGAGCGGAAATCGAGGCCGACCTCCAGGCGGTCTATAGCGTGCGCCCGGAACTGTCGATGGTGAACTCCAACCGGGGCATCACCAATCTGCATGTGCCCAGCGATACGATTATTGACGCCTCCATGCCCGTGATTGTCCGCGATGGCGGCCGCACGTGGGGCCCCGACAACGAGTTGCACGATACGGTCGCGTTGATTCCCGATCGCTCTTACGCGACTTTATATCAGTCGATAATCGAAAACTGCCAAGAGCATGGGGCGTTTGATCCGGCCGCCATTGGCAGCGTCGCCAATGTCGGGCTGATGGCGCAAGCGGCCGAAGAGTATGGTTCCCACGACAAAACCTTTAAAGCGCCAGGCAACGGGACGATTCGGGTCGTGGACGCATCGGGCGCGGTCCTGATGGAACAGAACGTTGAGGAAGGCGATATCTTCCGGATGTGCCAGACCAAAGACGAGCCGATTCAAGACTGGGTCAGGCTTGGGGTCAATCGGGCCAGGATTACCGGCACGCCATCCATCTTTTGGTTGGACCCGGACCGGGCTCACGACGCGGAGCTGATTAAGAAAGTGGACGAATACCTGCCAACGCATGACACGACCGAGTTGGACATTCGCACCATGTCTCCCATTGAGGCTATGCGGTTCACGATGGCGCGCAGCCGGGCTGGCCAGGACACGATTGCCGTGACTGGCAACGTGTTGCGTGATTATTTGACTGATCTCTTTCCCATCCTGGAATTGGGCACCAGCGCCAAGATGCTTTCGGTCGTCCCGCTGCTGCAAGGCGGCGGCCTATTCGAGACGGGCGCTGGCGGGTCGGCCCCCAGGCATGTGCAGCAGTTCCTGGAAGAGGGACATCTGCGGTGGGATTCGCTCGGCGAATTCTGTGCCTTGGTCGCATCCTTCGAGCATTTTGGCGAGGTGCTGAACAACGACAGGGCCAAACTCCTGGGTGAGACGCTGGACCAGGCAATTGGGGAGCACCTGGAACACCAGAGGGCGCCATCCCGCCGGGTGAACGAACTGGACACCCGGGGCAGTCATTTTTACCTCGCTCTGTACTGGGCGCAAATGCTGGCCAAGCAGACCCAGGACCCAGAGCTGCAAGCCCGCTTTACCGAGGTGGCCCGTGAGTTGGCCGCCAACGAAGACAAGATCGTTCAGGAGCTGATCGAAGCACAGGGACAGCCGATGGATATCGGTGGCTATTACCACCCAGACGACGGGATGGCCGCCAAAGCCATGCGCCCCAGCGCCACTCTGAATGCCATCGTGGATGCGATTTAGCAACGTACCGACTGGCTGAGGTAGTGGATTCCGGCTTTCGCCGGAATGATGGTCGAAATCTGAGAACGACGGGGCGGCCTACCGGTCGCCCCATATTGCTGAAATACAATCGGAGGCAATTTTCCAAATGCGAAGTAAAGTAACCGTAGTTGGCGCCGGCAACGTGGGCGCCACCACCGCGCAGCGAATCCATCAGCTGGGATACGCTGACGTCGTCCTGGTGGACGTGGTGGAGGACCTGCCCCAGGGCAAGGGTCTCGACATGCTGGAATCGGGGCCGGTGATCGGTTCCGACGCCGTCATCACCGGTTCCAATGGCTACGAGGAAACCGCGGGCTCCGACGTGGTGGTCATTACGGCCGGCATAGCCCGTCGGCCTGGCATGAGCCGGGACGACCTGCTCCTTACCAACATGCGAATCACCTCGTCGGTCACTGAGGAGGTAGTGCGGTACTCCCCGGACACCATCATCCTGACGGTCACCAATCCCCTGGACGCCATGGTGCAAAACGTGTATGAGACGGCCGGTTTTCCCCGCAGCCGGGTGTTCGGCATGGCCGGCGTATTGGATACCGCCCGCTACCGGACGTTCATAGCGCAGGAGCTGGATGTGTCGGTTGACGACGTGCAGGCGCTTGTGCTGGGAGGCCACGGCGACGACATGGTGCCGCTGGTGCGTTACACCACCGTGGGTTGCATCCCGCTGACCGAACTGCTGAGCAAGGACCGCATCGATTCCATCGTGCAGCGCACCCGCGACGGCGGCGGGGAAATCGTGGCGCTGCTGAAACAGGGTTCGGCGTTCTACGCCCCTTCGGCGGCCATCACGCAGATGGTCGAGGCCATACTGCTGGACAAGAAACGCATCCTGCCGGGGTGCGTCCACCTGGAAGGGGAATACGGCATCAACGGTCTTTGCGTCGGCGTGCCGGTGAAGATTGGCGCCGGCGGCATGGAGCAGGTGGTGGAAATCAGCCTGACCGACGATGAAAAGGCCGCGTTGCAGAGCTCGGCGGCATCGGTGCGGGAATTGGTGGACGTGATGGCCCAAGCCAGGGCGGAAGCCGGCTGAGGATAGCGATGGGATGCTGAGCACCAACCCCGTCGGAGGCGTCCTCCGATGGGGCTTTTCATGGGCCAAAGCAGGTGACCGTGTATAATATTTGCCGCGCGATGCGCGGGAACAACCCGGAATACCGGAGGAAACGATGACCCAACGTAATCAACGCGAACAGGAATTACTGGCGAAGGCGGCCCAATACTTGCCGGGCAGCAGCACGGGCAATACCAACTACCCGGATGAGCTCAAATTCCTGGTTCGGGAGGGGAAAGGCGGACGCGTCTGGGACGTGTCGGGCAACGAGTACATCGACTGGTTGATGGGATCCGGGCCGATGATTCTGGGACACGCGCATCCGGCGGTCACGGAGGCAGTGTCACAGGCGGTTGGGCGCGGGTCCACCTTCTTCACAACCAACGAACAGGCGGTCATGCTGGCCGAGGAGTTGGTGAACGCGGTGCCCTGCGCCGAGCAGGTACGCTTCACTACCAGCGGCACCGACGCCTGCTTCCAGGCCATGCGAGTGGCGCGGGCCTTCACCGGCAAGGAGAAAGTCCTCAAGTTCGAGGGCGGTTTCCACGGCACCAGCGACTACGCCATGATGTCGGTATTCGCGTCCGCAGCAACGGAGTTCCCACAAGCCGAGGCCAACAGCGGCGGAATCCCGCGGGCCATCAGCGACCTGATGCTGATATCCCAGTTCAACGACCTGGACACCACGGCGGCCATCATCGACGCACACAAGGGCGAGATTGCCGCGGTTATCGTGGAACCGCTGCAACGGACTTTGGCTCCGAATCCCGGGTTCCTGGCCGGCCTGCGTAAACTCACCGCCGACGCTGGCCTGCTGCTCATTTTCGACGAGGTGGTCACCGGGTTCCGGCTGGCCTACGGCGGCGCTCAGGAGTATTACGGCGTTACGCCCGACCTGTGCTCGGTGGGCAAGATCATGGGCGGGGGATACCCGCTGGCTGCGACCATGGGTCGTGCGGATGTCATGTCGGTTTACGACCGGGCCGCGGTTTCCTCTGACGATTATGTCGACCAGATAGGCACCCTGAACGGCAACCCCATCGCCTGCGCCGCCGGCCTGGCGACATTAGCCGAGCTGCGGAAGGAAGGCGTGTACGACCGCCTGCGGGACGTGGGCGGACGGTTGCGTCAGGCGTTGACGCAGGCGTGTGAGAGCGAGGGGTTCACGGTGCAAAGCGTTGGCGAGGATGCCGTGTTTGACGTCTATTTCGCCGATCACGCTGTGCAAAATTACCGGGACGGTCTGGCCGCCGACGCTGCCACGCTGGGCAAGCTGAACGCCGGTCTGCTGCAACAGCGCATCATCAAGTCGTGGCCGCAGAAGTTCTACCCGTCCATCGTCCACACCGACCAGGACGTGGACGAGACCATCGCCGCGATTCAGGTGGTGGCGCCGACGCTGCGTGGGTAGGTTACGGCCGCCCTCCGCTCCGGCAACGGCCAATAGCAAACGCCCCGGGTTAACCCACCCGGGGCGTTGTCATTTGACCATGAATGGCGAGCTAGCGGCGTGCGCCCAGCTTCACTTCCAGCGGGCCGGTGCTGACGATGTGCTTTTTGAGGCCCAGGTCTGCCGGTGACATGCCCATGGCCAGGCCGATGAGTTGCGGCATGTGCAGGATGGGCAGGTCGATGGAGCGGCGGGCCTGCGACGCTGCCTTGGGCTGGAAGCCATCGAGGTTAAGGTGGCACAGCGGGCAGGGCGTCACCATGGCGTCCGCGCCCAGGTCTTTGACCTCGGATGTGTGCTTGCCGACCATGGCCATGGAATTGCGCTCGTTGATGGTCAGGATGGGGAACCCGCAACAACGGGTTTTGCCCGCGAAGTCCACCAGCGTTGCGCCCAGGGCGTCGATGAGCATCTCCAGGGATTGCTGCCGTTCCGGATGCTCCGCGATGTCCAGGGCCTCGGTGGGGCGCACGATGTAGCAACCGTAGAACGGAGCGATCTTGAGGTCGGTCAACTGGCGCGTGATATGGGGCATCAACTGGTTGAGCCCGTAGTCCTCGATCAGGATCCAGAGCAGGTGCTTGGGCTCGCTGTTACCACTGTATTCGAGGCCCTCATCCGCCAGGTAGGAGTTTATCTCGGCCAGGTATTCCGGGTCGCGCATCCGGTGGTTGGCCTGGGACATGACGCCCTGGCAGGTGCTGCAGATGGTGAGGATGGGGAGACCCATCTGTTCGGCCTTGGCGAAGTTGCGGGCGTTCAAGGTGTCGCCGAAGAGCTGGTTTTTCTCCTGGATGACACCGGCGCCGGTGCAGGTCCAGCCGGGAATCTCCTCGAGTTCGATACCCAGGCGGTCGCAGACCATACGTGCCGCCGGGTAGAGTTCGGGCGCGCCTCCCTGGGAAACGCAGCCCGGAAAGAAAGCGTACTTCACTGGTAAGTCCTCCGGTGTGATGTGTCCGGCTGGATTATGTCTAGCCGAAGGGTGAGTTGTTGCTGACCTGCGGTCCGGCGGGTTCGGGTTCCATCAGCCGGAACAATCGCCGCACGGCCTCGACGTTTTCGACGTTTTTGTGGGAAATGGGCGGCATCTTGCCGCGGCGCATGGCGCGGAAGGCTACCGGCATGTAACCCATCAGGGCGGGCAGGTTCATCATGCCCACGGTCTTGATGGGGAGCCGTAGTTCGTCCAGGCGTCCGCTGTGGCCCACGGAGTCGGTGAAGGCGTCGGTGTGGCGCGCTCCGTTGTTGTTGTCGTAGCCCGCCTGGATGGCCTGTTCGCGGATGGCCATGATGCGGTCCATGGGCGCCACACCCTTGGGGCACACCTGGACGCATTCGTTGCAACGGGTGCAGTCCCAGATGCCGGTGGGTTCGCTCAGCGCCCACAGACGCTCCACGGAAACACCCTGGGCGTCGCCGTCGCGCGGGTCGGCGGTGAAGCGATACGCCTTGGCCAAGGCGGCCGGTCCCAGGAAGGTGGGGTCAACTTCCAGCACCGTGCAGTCGGACACGCACGCGCCGCACATGATGCAGCCGGTAACGTCGGAGAGGTGGAGCATAGCTTCGTTGGAAACGATGTACTCGCCCGCAGGTTCCTGCCCTATGTGCTTCAGGTACGGGTCAACCTCTTCGATTTTTTCCCAGAACAGGTCGAAATTGACCACCAGGTCCTTGATGACGGGCATCACGCCGGCGGGTTCGACGGTTATGACGCCGTCCTGCACTACGTTATTGACGATGGTCTTGCAGGCGAGGGCGGCGTGGCCGTTGATACGCATGGCGCAGGAACCGCAGATGGAGCTGCGGCAGGAACACCGCAGGGTCAGTGTGCCGTCAACGTCCTCCCGGATCTGTATCAACGCGTCCAGGACGGTAGCGTTATCGGCGATGGTAACCGGATATTCCTGCCAGTAGGGCAGGCGGCTTTGGCCCACGGCTTCCGGATCCTGTCGTTTTACCCGTATGGTTACGTCCATAACCTAATATATCCTCTCTTCTGGGGTCCATTTGGTGATGGTGACCGGCAGTTCTGAGATCTGCGGTCCGGCATCGGATTTGGTTACGACGATGTGGTGCAGCCATTCCTCGTCGTTGCGTGCCGGATAGTCGACCCGGAACTGGGCGCCGCGGCTTTCGCGCCGTTCCAGGGCTCCGGTGGCGATGGTATCGGCGCAGTCCAGCATGTAGCCCAATTCCAGCGCAAACACCAGGTCGGTGTTGAAGTTCTTGCCCTTGTTGTGGACCGGGACATTCTCGTAGCGCCGTCGCAGGTCGTGGAGGTCGCCCAGCGTTTCCTGGATACCCTCCTCGTTACGGAACACGGCGATATTGCGGTTCATCGACTCGCCCATGTCGCGGCGAATGGCGGACCAGCGGTCGCCGTTTTCGGGGCGGTCCAGCATCTCCTGGATGCGCCGGGTCTCGCGGGCGAGGGTTGCGGCGGCGTTGAATTCGGCGAAGTTCTTGCCGCGGGCCGCCGTGGAAGCGTGGTTGCCGGCCCGCTCGCCGAACACGATGGTGTCCAGCAGGGAGTTGGCGCCGAGGCGGTTGCCGCCGTGGACGCTGACGTTGGCGCATTCGCCGGCGGCGTAGACGCCGGCCAGGTTGGTCAGCCCGTCGATATCGGTTTTAATGCCGCCCATCAGATAGTGCATGCCGGGACGGATTGGAATGGGTTCACGAATCATGTCGGCGCCGGCCAGGTCGACGCCAATCTCGCGAATCTGGCTGAGTTTCTCCATGATGAGGGCTTCGCCCAGGTGGGTGCAGTCCAGGTACACGCAGCCGTCGACGCCGTTTCCGGCGTTGATTTCGGTCTGTTCGGCGCGGGATACCACGTCGCGGGAAGCGAGCTCCATCATGCTGGGAGCGTACTTCTCCATGAAGCGGTTGCCGTCCTTGTCCCGGAGAAAAGCGCCCTCACCGCGAGCGGCTTCCGAGATCAGCACGCCGCTGCCGGCCAGGGTGGTGGGGTGGTACTGGACCATCTCCATGTCCATCAACTGCCCGCCGGCGCCGTAGACCAAGCCCATGCCGTCGCCGGTGACGATGAGGGCGTTGGTGCTGGGCTCGAACAAACGGCCGCACCCGCCGGTGGCGAAGATGACGGTTTTGGCTCGGATCAGGTGCAGTTCGCCGGTGCGGATTTCCAGGGCGATGACGCCGGCGGCCTGCCCGCCTTCCATGATGACGGAGGTTACGAACCACTCTTCGTAGCGGCGCACGCCCGACTTTATCAGCTGCTCAAACATCACGTGGAGCAGGGCCTGACCGGTGAAGTCGCCGACGAAGAAGGTGCGGGCGCGGCGCTGGCCGCCGAAGGCGCGGGTTCCCAGCCGGCCCTCGTCGTCACGATTGAAGGTGACGCCCATGTGTTCCATGTCGATGAGCGAGGCGCCGGCCTGGCGACACATCACCTCGATGGCATCCTGATCGCCGAGGAAGTCGCTGCCCTTGATGGTGTCGTAAGCGTGGTCTTCCCAGTCGTCGCCCCGGTCCAGCAGGGCGGCGTTGATGCCACCCTGGGCGGCGTTGGAGTGGCTCCGCACCGGATGAACCTTGCTGATGATGGCGGTGTTGGCTCCGCCGGCGCGGGCGGCGATGGCCGCTCGCATTCCGGCCAACCCGGCGCCGATGACCAGCACGTCGTGTTGCAGAATTTCTGGCATTCGTGTCATCCTCCGACCGGGCAACGTGTAGCCGCCCGATATCTATTGGCACGATAGCGGCGCGCCAAAGAGATTGCTAATTATCCCCCAATATACGCATGGCTAGCAACAGGGACGCCACGCTCTTGGCGTCCTGTATCGTCCCGTCGGCGATCAGCTCGGGTACGTCGGACAGCGGCACGCGCTCCACGTTGATGAACTCGTCGTCATCCGACTCCAGGCGCGCCGGCGTGAGTTGGGTGGCCAGGTACGCGTACATGTACTCGGTGCACCACCCCGGAGCCAGCCAAAAAGCGGTCAAACGCTGGAGATTGCCGGCGGTGTAACCAATTTCTTCCTGCAATTCACGCAGGGTCGCCACGTCGGGATCCTCGCCGGCTTCGATACCGCCGGCCGGCACCTCCAGGAGGAATGCCTCGGCGGGTTTGCGGTACTGGCGAACCAGCAGCACGTTCCCCTCGTCATCCACCGGCACCACGCAGATGGACGGAGAATGCTCGGCGATTTCCCGGGTGCTGACGCGTCCGTTCTCCAGCTGCACCGTATCGACGCGCACGTTGATAATGCGCCCCTGGAATATGGAGCGGGTCGAGATGGTGGGTTCGTTGCGGGCTGGTACGGTCATATGGTTTTTTGGGTGATGCCGTGGGTTCAGGGCGTTACGAGCGGCGCTGCTGGCTAAATCCCAGGCGCTGGGTTAGCGTTGCCCAAAAATAGTTGTGCTCGCGGGCGCGCAGGAAGCGGGCCCGATGGGGACTGCGGGTGATTCGTATCCACTCGCCAGGTTTCACCGGATGATTCTCGAAACCGTCGACGCTGAGGATTCCGTGTTGCGAGCCTTCCAGGTGAAAATCGATGCTGCTGGTGGGTCGCAGCACCAGGGGCGCCGTGAGACCGACATGGGAAGCCAGCGGAGTCAGCACGACGTCGTCGGACAGGGGGTCAACGATGGGCCCGCCGGCGGCAAAGCTATAGCCGGTGCTGCCGGTGGCGGTCGCCAGGATCACGCCGTCGGCGCGGAAAGTGGACACTTCGGCGCCGTCGATAGCGACGCGCACCGTTATCACCCGGGAGACTTCGCCCCGGGTCAGCACCACGTCGTTCAGGGCGTGGTAGGGACCGCGCTCGACGGGCCGGCCGTCGTTGGCATCGATGCTGTAAGCCACCGCCTGCAACATGCTGTGTTCGGAGACGCGCATCCCGCCTTTCAGGTATTTGGGCAGCTCCTCCATGACCCCGGGCACGGTGAGTTCGGTCATGAAACCCAGGCGACCCATGTTGACGCCCACCAACGGGATGCCCAACGGCGCGATGGCCCGGTTCACCCGCAGGATGGTGCCGTCGCCGCCGATGGTGATGACGAGGTCGGTGTTGACGGCGCGCTGCGCCAGCCGGCCGGCGTCCTCGGCGGCCAGGACCCAGGTGTCGTCGCCCAGATCGAATTCGCTGGCTATGGCGTTGGCAAGGTTCAGGGCCTCGGGAATGAGGTCGTTGTAAGCAATGCCTACGGTGTTGATGGTCATTTATCCCCCGCCCGCCAGCGCGGTGGCGGCCTGTTCCGCCGCGGATAGCAGCGTATTCGGAGCCACGCCCAGCCATAGCATGGACAGCGTGGCCACGCCCAGAGCGACGTTGACCGGCCAGGACGCTCCTACCCGCTGCGGATTGATGGCCGGTTGCAGGAACATGACCTTGATGATGCGGAGGTAATAGTAGGCGGACACCACGCTGTTGACCACGCCGATGATTACCAGCCAGGTCATCAGCGACTCTCCGGTATTGATGGCGGCGGCAAAGATGTAAATTTTGGCGATGAACAGGCCGGTTGGCGGCACTCCGATAAGGGCGATGAGCGCCAACGCCAGGGTGATGGCAAAGAAGGGCGACCGCCGAATCATTCCGGCGTAATCTTCAATCTCAGCGCTGTCGATGCGGTGGCTGATGCACACCATGGCGAAGAATGCCGTCAGGTTCGCCGCCGTGTACGCGGCCAGATAGAAGAGGACGCTGCTGGGGCCCAGAGCGTTGGCCCCGTTGACGGTGGCGATGGCTGCCACGCCCACCAGGATGTACCCGGCGTGGGCGATGGTGCTGTAGCCGAAGAGCCGATTGATGTTGCGTTGGGCGATTGCCACCAGGTTGCCGATGGTCATGGAAAGGGCGGCCAGGCCGGCCAACAGGACCCACCAGTCGCCTTCCAGCGCATCGAAACCGATGTAGAACACCCGCATCACCAGCGCAAACGCGGCGGCCTTGCTGGCCACGGACAGGAACGCCACCATCGGCGTGGGTGCGCCCTCGTATACGTCGGGCACCCACATCTGGAAGGGCGCCGCCGACATCTTGAAACCGAATCCCACCAGCAGCAGCACGACGGCCAGCAGCAATGCCAGGCTGCCAAATGGAATGACCGTCGAGGAAGGGAATGCGGCCAGAACTACTGCGATATCGTCCAGGCGAGTGCTGCCGGTGAAGCCGTAAATCAGAGCCATGCCGTAGAGCATTATCGCGCTGCTGATGGCGCTGAGGATCAGGAACTTCATGCCGGCTTCGCTGGAACGGCCGTTGGGCAGGAAGGCGGCCATGGCGGCCAGGGGCAACGTGGTCAGCTCCAGCGCGATGTAGATGGTGATGAGCTCGTCGGCTGCCACCAGCAACATCATGCCGGTGGCCGAAAGGAGCATCAGGCCGAAGAATTCGCCCTGCAACCGTTGTATTCGCCTCACGTAATCGTGGGATACCAGGACGACCAGGCCGGTGGCGGCCAGGATCAGGAAATTGAAGAACAGGGAGAACCGGTCGATGGAAAGGGTGTAGAGGACTACCGAACCTTCGGCGGTGAGTTCGCCGGCGCCGGTGTTGGCCAGCTCCACCACCTGCAGGGCGCTCAACGCCGCCGGCGCGGCCAGACCCAGGAAGGACAGGCCAACCAGCAACCCGGTGCGCCGGGTCAGCAGGTCAACGACGATGACGACCAGCGCCAGGGCGGCCAGGGCCAGGTGGGGTGATAGCAGGTAGAGGTCGTAGGCGGTCATGGCAGATCAGGCTCGGCGGTTAGCGGGGCGCTCCGGCCAGGGCGGAATTATAGCCGTTCACGATGGGGTCCAGGCCGTCGCGGAATACATCGGTGAGCCACACCGGATAGAGTCCGACGGCCAGGAT
The DNA here is from genome assembly GCA_965220105.1 of Dehalococcoidia bacterium. GTDB lineage: Bacteria > Chloroflexota > Dehalococcoidia > Lucifugimonadales > UBA3495 > Bin87. The sequence continues at coordinate 4,357,998 of OZ244811.1, forward strand.
GCTAATCACGAGCAACGCCACCGGAATGGCGTCCACCAGGCTGGCGTCGGTGAGTTCGTCCCAGCGCGCCGGTCGCGGGCCGAAGAAAGCCCGCTGAATCATCCACAGGATGTAGCCGGCGGCGAGGATTATGCCCAGGACGGCCAGTATGGTCAGGGCCGGGAAGGCGCGGAAGCCGCCGAAGAACACGAGCAGCTCCGATACGAAACCGCTCAGTGTCGGGAGGCCCAGCGACGCAGCGCCGGCCAGCAGAAACGCCACGGCGACCACTGGCATTCGATTGGCCAGCCCGCCGAGGTCCAGTATCTGCCTGGTGTGGGTCTTTTCGTATACGATGCCCACCGCGACGAAAAGCAGGCCGGTGATGGTGCCGTGGGTGAAGAGTTGCATGGCCGCGCCGACGAGGCCGGCGTCGGAGAGTGCGCCGCCCACCACGGCAACGGAACCCAGGCCGATGAGCACCAGCCCCATGTGGCTCACGCTGGAGTAGGCGATGAGCCGTTTCAGGTCGGTTTGCCGCAGCGTAACAACGGCGCCGTAGAGCACGCTGATGACGCCGAGGATCATGACGGGCAGGGCGTAGGTTTGCAACTGTTCGGGGAACATGCCGGCGTTGACACGCAACAGGCCGTATCCACCCATCTTCAGCATGACGCCGGCCAGCATGACGCTGGCGGCGGTGGGGGCGTCGGTGTGGGCGTCGGGCAGCCAGGTATGCAACGGCCAGGTGGGAAGCTTGACGGCGAAGGCCACAAAAAACAGCCAGAACAGTATCCCCAAGGGGAGGGCGGCCCGGGTCGCGTCCAGGGCTGAGCCGGGTTCCAGCAGGCGCGTCATGTCGAAGCTGCCCACGCCGGAGCTGACGAACACGGCCACGATGGCCACCAGCATGAATGCCGAGCCCAGGAGCGTGAAGATCAGGAACTTCATCGCCGAATATTCGCGCCGTCCCGTACCCCAGGTGGAGATGAGCAGGAACATCGGTACCAGCTCCAGTTCCCAGAAGAGGAAGAACAGCAGGAAGTCCAGCGCGGTGAACACGCCCATCACGGCGGTTTGCAGCACCAGCAGCCAGATGAAGTATTCTTTGACGCGAGTGCCGACGTGGAATGACGCAAACACGGCGCACAATCCCAGCAGGCCGGTCAACATCACCAGGGGAGCGCTGATCCCGTCCACGCCCAGCAGGTAGCTGGCGTGCACCGTTGACGTATCAATCCACGTGAAGCGGTCCAGCAGCTGGAAGCGCTCGCCACCCCGCTCGAACAGGGCAAACACTACGACGGACAGCGCCAGGTCGGCGGCGGTAACCAAGACGGCGAACCAGCGAATCAGTTGGTCCCCGCGCAGGATACCCACAGCCAGGATTAAAGCGGCCACCGCCGGCAGGAACACCGTAACGGTCAGCAGTCCGTTGAATTCAGCAGGCATCGTCAGCTATCCGAGCACCAGGTACAGGATGAGAATAACGATTCCCCCGACGGTTGCGACCAGCGGGTAGGTTTGAACCTGCCCGTTTTGAGCCAGGGCGATCAGACTGCCGATATTGCGGGAAATCCAGCCGATGAGGCCAACGATGCCATCGACGATGTTGCGGTCCACCCAGTCGGTGATGGCGGCCAGGGTGCCGTAAAACACCCGGTTCACCACGATCCCCTCATACAGGTGATCGAAGTAATAACGTTGCGCCAGGAGCGTATGCAGTGGCCCGCCCCGGGTCAACGGGTCGAGCGTTGTGAACGGGCGCGGCCAGGCGTAAGTCAGGACGGCCAGGCCGATGCCTGCCAGGGCGACCACGTTGGAGATGACGGCGATGACTATGTTGAACGGCGGGGCGTGATGCCCGTCGTGGAGGCCCGACGCCAGGTATTCGGTAAGCCAGTGGGACGGGATCAATCCGAACAGGCTCTGGACCCCGATGGGGTTGGCCAGCCATCCGGCAATGACGGCGCTGACTCCCAGGAGGAACATCGGGGCCACCATGATCCAGGGCGTTTCGCCCAGGTGAACATGATGGGTTACGCCCGTAGGGGCCGGCTGTCCGGCTGTTTCGACATCGCGCAACTCCCGCTCGCCGCCTCCGCGAAACTCGCCGTGGAACGTCAAATGTATCATTCGGAAGGAATAGAAGGCGGTTAACACCACGCCGACCAGCAGGGCGACAAAGACCAGGATGCTCACCGTGGCGGGCACCGGGCCGTTGGCCAGCCAGGATTCCAGCAGGATTTCATCCTTGCTCCAGAAGCCGGCCAGCGGGAAGATTCCCACCAGGCTGAGCGCGCCGATGGCGGTGAGGATATACGTCCAGGGCATGGCCCGGCGCAGACCGCCCATGTACATCATGTTGAAGGTGCCGGCGGCGTGGTTGACGCTGCCCGCCCCCAGGAACAGCAGGGCCTTGAAAAAGGCGTGGGTGAAGAGGTGGAACAGGGCGGCGTTGTAGGCTCCAACCCCCAGGGCGGCCATCATGTAGCCGAGCTGGCTGACGGTGGAATAGGCCATCACGCGCTTGATATCGTTGGCGGCCAGGCCCATGGTTGCGGCAAAGATGGCGGTGAACGCTCCCACCAGGGCGACCACCATCATCACGGTTTGATGCTCGGAAAACGTCGGGAAGAAACGCCCCACCAGGAATACGCCGGCAGCTACCATGGTGGCGGCGTGGATGAGCGCGCTGACCGGCGTGGGGCCTTCCATGGCGTCGGGGAGCCAGGTATGCAGGGGGAACTGGCCGCTTTTGCCGACCGCTCCGGCGAACAGGCCGAGGCAGAGCCAAAGCAGCGCTCCGCCGGCGACGATGCCGGCGCCGCCGGCGGCGATGGGCTGGGCGGCCTCCCAAATGTCGGGGATGTGGAATGCGTTGAGGCCTTGGGCGGCGAAACTGTCGGCCTGGAAGAAGAGGTAGATGATGGCCAGCAGGAAGCCCACGTCGCCGATGCGGGTGATGATGAAGGCCTTTTTCGCTGCTGCTGCCGCCGCGGGCCGGTCGTGCCAGAACCCGATGAGCAGGTAGGATGAGACGCCGACCAGCTCCCAGAATACGTACATCTGAACGATGTTGGACGCCAGCACCAGGCCGATCATGGACGCGCTGAACAGGGACATGTAGGCGAAATAGCGCGGGATGCTCTCGTCGCCGTCCATGTAACCGAGGGAATAGATCTGCACCATCAGGCTCACGCCCGTCACCACTATCAGCATCACGTTGGTGAGCGGGTCCAGCAGCAGGCCCATCTCGATGGACGCCGGGCCCAGGTCCAGCCAGACGTGGGTCGGGAAGGCGTAGACGATGCCGTGGGCCGACGAATGCAGCAGCCAGATGGACAGGGCAAAGCCGATGGCCAGGGCGATGATGGTCAAGTACCCGGACGCTTTGGCGACGGCCGGGCCGGCGGGCCGGATTACCAGCCCGCTGATCAGGAACGAAGCCACGGGCAGCAGGAAGATCGCCCAAACCAGGGGTTCGTTCAGCATGGCGAGGCCATCCTCACAGCTTCCTCACGATCTCTTCGGCCACGTGTTCGCGCCCCTTGGGTACGTAAATCAGGAAAGGTACACGTTCGCTCCAGTCCTGGATGTCGCCCTCGGGCAATATCTTGCTGGGCAGGCCTTCGGCTTCGAAGGCCTCTTTCCAGATTTCGGCGGCCATCAGGTTGGGGGCGCGTTTGAATTCTACCCACATGTTGTCCAGGTCTATTGCTAACGGTCGGTGCGAAGGTCAGTGCCGCATGGCGGCGGCATCGGTGAGGTCGACGCTCTCGTTGGTGCGGAAGACGGCGAAGACGATGCCCAAACCCAGGGCGATTTCCGCCGCCGCCACGGTGATGATGAAGACGGCGAACACCTGCCCGGTGAGCACGGTGGATAACTGCTCCTGCACCGCGTAGGGCACCAGCCACCGGCCCATGGCGACCAGCGTCAGGTTCACGGCGTTGAACATCAATTCGATGGACATCAGCACCGCGATGAAGTTGCGGCGGGCGAGGGCTCCGTACAGGCCGATACAGAATATAACGGCCGCCACGACGAGCATGGATTCCAGCGACAAAGCGCTATCTCCCCCGCCCACGGGCCAGCGCCAACCCGCCGATGGCGGCGGCCAGCAGTAGCAACGAAACGGCCTCGAAGGGCAGCACGAAATCGCCGATGAGCAGGTCGGCCAGCCCACCGCTCTGGATACTGTCCACCTCGGCGGCGGTCAGCCCGGCGCTGGTGAGTTGGCTGGCGTCGGGAATGCCCACGGCCTGGTTTTGCGCCACGCGAGATTTGCCCTCCAGACCGGCGCTGGCCAGCGTGGTCCAATCCGTCGTAACCGCGGTGGTTATCATCGCCGCCAGCAGCAGGACGGACACCACCGCCGCTGGAATCTGCAACCGGTTGGGCATGTTGCCGCGTTGCACGTCGCGGGTCAGCATGACAGCGAAAATGAACAGCACGGCGATGGCGCCGACGTAAATCAGGACTTGAACCACCGCCAGGAATTCGGCGTTCATCAGGACGAAGAACCCACCCACGGCGATGAACACCAGGGAAAGCAGCAGCGCCGCGCGGAACAAATCCCGTACCAGCACCACCCCAACGGATCCGGCGATGGCTACCACCGCCAGTACCCAGAAGACTGTCTGCTCAAACCACATCTAGGCGTCGTCCCCGTTGTCACGACTCTGCAATCTGATGCCGGCCTTTTCCCGTTGATGCCAACGCCAGCCCTCGCGTCCCACGTCGCGCCAGCCCAGGGGCCGGCTTTCCCCGGGCCGGTAGTCCATGCCCTCCAGCTGAGGTCGGAGCCAGGTGCTGGGTTTTTTCTCGGATTGACGCAGCCGGTCGATGGAAATCACCAGGTCGGTGCGGCGGTATTGGGCTTCCTCGAATCCGCTGCCCATGAAGAGGGCATCGTAGGGGCAAGCTTCGACGCACAGGCCGCAAAACATGCAGCGTTGCAGCTCGATGTCGAAGGTTTCCAGGAGGTATTTGTCACCCTGTAGGGGAGCGGTTTCACTGGGGCTGGTGACGATTTTGATGATTCCCAGGGGGCAATACTTGGCGCAGGAAGCGCAGCCGGTGCACCGTTCCTCGTACCAGGTGAACTCCTCGCCCCGGAACCTGGGATGTTGACGCACGCGTTGTTCCGGGTAAGAGACGGTGAAGGGCTTGCGTAACAGGTTGCTCAGGGTCACCATCAACCCCTTGGCCATTTCGAGTCCGTACATTGCGGCGCCTCCCGGTGCTGTCCTGCCCAGCGCTTATCGTACTTCGATGGTCGAAACGCCGCTGACCACCAGCCGGGACGCCGGCGCGGTCTGCGAGGAGTTTCGCACTTTCTGCCGTATCAGTTGCCCGAAGATCGCGATGGATATGACCGCCAGCACGATGTTGATACCAGCCATTATCCACAGGTCGGCGGTGCTGAGGACGCCGTGGGCGTCGCGCAGGAAGTACACCTCCAGCACCACGGCGATGAGGTTGATGATGCTGAGCGGCATCAGGAACTTCCAGCAGACGGCCATGATCTGGTCCAGGCGGAGTCGGGGATAGGTCGAGCGGATCCACACAAACAGGAAGATGCCGATGAAGATTTTGATGAGGAACCAGAGCCAGCCGAGCCAGTCGGCCACCGGGCCGGCCCACCCGGCCAGGAACAGCGTCGCGATCAAGCCGGACACCACCAGCACGCCGCCAAATTCGGCAGCCTGGATGAGCGCAAACTTGATGCCGCTGTACTCGGTGTGGTAGCCGGCGATGATTTCCGATTCCGCCTCGGCCACGTCGAAGGGGGTGCGGTTCAGCTCGGCGGACATGCCGGCCAGGAATACGAAGAATGCCAGGGGCTGCACCAGGAAGAACGGCACGGCCTGGGCCACCACGATGTCGCCCAGGGACATGGAACCGGCGACCAGCACCACCCCCAGCAACGACAGAACCACGGGCACTTCGTAACTCAGCAGGACGGCCACGGCGCGCCCGGCCCCAAATAGCGCGTAGCGGTTGTTGGACGCCCAGCCCGCTGTGAAGATGGCGATGGTGGTCAGTGAGCTGACCGCCAGGATGAACAAGACGCCCACATTGAGGTCCACGAGGGCCACGTTCTTGGCGAAGGGAATGACCGCGGTGGCCAGCAGCAAACTGGCCACCATCAGGACGGGCACGATGGTAAAGGCCAGACGGTCGGCGCCGTAGGGGATTATGTCTTCCTTGGTGATCAGCTTGGTCAGGTCGGCGATGGGTTGCAGCGCGCCGAAGGGTCCCCAGCGGTTGGGCCCGATGCGGTTCTGGAAACGGCCCAGCAGGCGACGCTCCCCCCAGCTGACGATAGCGGCGCCCAGGAGCACGGCGTTGATCAGGATCAGCATGATTACCGCGCCGGCGACGACGTAGGCCAGCCAGCAAGGCAGCACGTAACCCACGCCTTCGTAAATGAACCGGAACAGCGGATTGCCACCCAAAACGCCGTCGGGGTTGAGGAGGCAGCCGTTCACCGGTCCACCTCGCCCATGTTTATGTCAACGCTGCCCAACGACACGATCATGTCGGCCAGTTTCCAGCCCACGAGCAGGTGCTCGGTGATGGTCAGATTGATTAGTGACGGGGATCGAATCTTGCAGCGGTAGGGCGAGACGCCGCCGTCGCTGACCAGGTAGAACCCGAGCTCGCCCTTGGACGCTTCCACGCGCCCGTAGGCCTCGGCGCCCGGTTCGGCACGGAGCACCAGCGGGAGTTCCAGGCGGGCCGGGCCGGGCTCGATCTGGTCGATGCACTGGCGCACGATGCGGAGGCTCTGGCGCACCTCCTGAAATCGCACCCAGAAACGGTCGTAGTTGTCGCCGGCGCTGCCAACGGGCACGTCGAATTCCACCTGGTCGTAGGCGTCGTAGGGCGCCAGCTTGCGCCAGTCCCAGTTGACCCCGCTGGCGCGCAGCACCGGGCCACTGGTGGAGCAGTTGATGGCAACGTCGGCGGGCAGCGGGCTGACGCCGCGGGTTCGCACCATGAGGATTTCGTTGTTGAGCAGGAGGTTCTCCAGTTCTTCCAGCTCCCCCTCGAAGTCATCCAGGAACCGGTCCAGGGCGGGCCAGAAATCGTCGGGAGCGTCGGCGAAGACGCCGCCGGGGCGCATGTAGCTCACGGTGACGCGGGCGCCGCACAGCATTTCGAACAGGTCGAGGATGCGCTCGCGGCTGCGGAAGGTGTACATGAGGGGCGTGCCGAAGGCGCCCAATTCCTGCACGAAAAACCCGACTGCAATCAGGTGGCTGGCGATGCGCTGCAACTCGGCGGTGAGCGTCCGGAGGTACTTGCCCCGGGGCGGCGGCTCGATGCCCATCAGCTGCTCCACGGCCAGGCAATAGGCCTGGTTGTTGATCATGGAGGAAGTGTAGTCCAGCCGGTCGGTCAGGGTGACGATCTGGACGTAATTGCGCTCCTCGGCCAGCTTTTCGGTGCCCCGGTGGAGGTAACCGAGAACCGGTTCGACCTCGACGATGTCCTCGCCGTCGAAGGTGACGCGCACACGAAACACCCCGTGGGTGCTGGGGTGTTGCGGCCCCACGTTGACGGTCATCGGTTCGGTTCGGATAGTCATCGGTCGTAAAATCGAGAGGTCGTGAAGTCGGAATTGGCGGGTGTCACCGGGCGCGTGCTACAGAAAATCCTTGCGAAGGGGGTGCCCGTCGAAGCCTTCCCAGAGCATGATGCGTTTCATGTTGGGATGTCCGGTGAAGCGGACGCCCATCAGGTCCCAGATTTCCCGTTCCTGGAAATCTGCGCCCCGCCAGACTCCCACCACCGAAGCGGCGGTGGGCGCTTCGCGACCGTACACCCGGCTCCGGACGACGCCGGTGTGTTGCCTGGAGATGGACGTCAGGTGGTAAACCAGCTCGAAGTGTTCGACGTAATCGACCGCGCTGACGGCGTTCAGGAATTTGAAGTCGAGGTCCGGGTCGTCGTGCAGGGCGGCGCCCACCGCGCCCAGGGTGTCGGGTTCCACCCAAACGGCAGCATCATCCCATTCGATCACCGAGTTGGGAACGGCATCCTGCAAGCGCCGGGCCAAGGTCTCGCCGGAAAGGGCAGTGATCATCACGGTTTGAAACTGGCGCTGCCCAGGTTGCGGTACTTCTTGATCTTCTCGTGCAGTTCCATGATGCCGTAGAGCAGGGCGTCGGGGCGCGGCGGGCATCCGGGCACGTAAACGTCCACGGGGATGATGTGGTCCACGCCGGGGACGACGCTGTAGGAACCGAAGTAAGGGCCGCCGCTGGTGGCGCAAACGCCCATGGCAATGACCCAACGGGGTTCGGCCATCTGCTCGTAAATGCGCTTGATGGGAGGCGCCATCTTCCAGGTGACGGTGCCGGCCACGATCATCAGGTCGGCCTGCCGGGGCGAGGCGCGGAACACCTCCATCCCAAAGCGGGAGATATCAAAGCGCCCCATAGCGGTGGCCATCATCTCGAAGGCGCAGCAGGCCAGGCCGAAGGAAACCGGCCACAGCGCCGACTTGCGGCTCCAGTTGACCAGGGCGTCCACGGAGGTGACCATCAGGTTGCGCTGGAGGTCGTCCGGGACCTCGATCATGGGGATTTCGATGGGGGACTGGGACGCGGCGATCAGCTCGTTGACCAGGGTCCCTTCCGAGCGATCGATGTCCCAGGTGCGGCTGTGGAGCGGCCCACCGCCGGGCGTTAGTTCAACCATCAGCGTTCAGCCTTGCCATTCCAGGTCGTGCTTGCGCCAGGCGTAGGCCCACGCCAGGAGCAGGATTCCAACGAATACGGCCATCTCGATCAGGGCGAAAAGCTCGAGGGTGAGGAACTTGGTGGCCCACGGGTAAAGGAACACCACTTCGACGTCGAATACCACGAAGAGGATGGCGAACATATAAAAGCGGAACTGGAACCGGTTCCAGGTGCCGCCGATGGTTTCCACGCCGCACTCGTAGGTATCCAGCTTCACCGGGTCGGGTCGGTTCGGGCGGATGCCAAACCTGGAAAGGCCCCAGGAGGCTACCAACATGCTGGACGGAACGACGATGGACAACACCAGGAAAATGGCGATCAGTCCGTATTGGCCCAGGTAATCGTCAAGCATTGTTGCACTCCAGGTTGAGGTCGGGCAAAACTCGGAAAGTGGTGGAGTGGTCTCGCGGTGCAACCCGTTTCCAATCTGGCTAATTGAGCGGCGGCATTATACCATATCTCCCAGCCCCATCCCCCAACCCGGGAGAGTAAATCATTTCACGAAACGCAGGGAGCCAGATGGCCGCATCCGCCGCAGACCGCGACTGGGTTTCCAGATACGTCCAGGCCAACGGGATCAACCATCATTACCTGGAGTGGGGAGAGCCGGAAAACCCGCCGCTGATGATGTTTCACGCCACCGGGTTGTGCGCCTGGCCGTGGAAACCCATCGCCCGCCAACTGGCGCAACAGTACCGGATGCTCGTCTTCGACCAGCGCGGACACGGGGATACCGATCCATCGGATAAGGGTTATCGATTCGAGTACGCCGGTGAAGACGTAGCCGCCGTTATTACCGAGCTGCAACTGGAGCGACCGCGCATTATCGGCCATTCCTCCGGCGGGCTGGCCGGCATCATCGCCGCCACGCTCTTGCCGGGTCGCGTTGGGCCCGTCGCGCTGGTGGAGACCCGGGTGAGCAACGATCCGGCGACCACGCCCACGCAGGATTTGAACCGGCGCGCCGAACGCACCCGGATGAAACGCGCCATCTGGGAAAGCCGGGAGGCGATGTTCGCCGCTTATCGCACCCGCGCCGCCTTCAAAGACTGGGAGGACGAACCCTTCGAGCAGTTCATCAACGGCGGTACCCGAGCCTTGCCCGATGGCCGGGCGGAATTGAAATGTCACCCGGAAACCGAGGCCACCTTCTACGGGATGCGCGATGACCTGCCGGTGGAAAACTACCTGCAAAACCTGCCCGGCAACTGGCTCCTGCTGCTGGCGGTTTACCCGGGATGCCAGCGTCCCGAGGACGACGGAGTACGTCGATTCGAGCAGCTGGTCGCCGGCGCCAGGGTTAAGCCCATGGGCAAGGGCAGCCACTTTCTCCCCATGGAGTATCCCGCCGACGTCCTGGGTGTTGCGCTACGATGGTTTGACGAGGTTGCGTAGCGTCCCTAATATCGGGAGCAGGATCCCGCGGCGGCCAATAGCGACAACGCCCAAAGGACGTGACCCTTGACTACCAACTCCACTGATTCGGGCCCGTTGACCGGCCTCAAGGTACTGGACCTGTCGGTCATCGTAGCCGGCGGGACGGCCTCGTCCCTCATGGCCGATTTCGGCGCCGAAGTGGTGAAGGTGGAACGGCCCGGCTCGGGCGACCCGCTACGCAACTGGGGCCCGTTCCACGAAGGCGTGTCGCTCTGGTGGAAGGTTCACTCCCGCAACAAGCAATCCATCACGCTGAACATGGCGGACTCCGGGGGCCAGGATTTGCTCAAGCGACTGGCTGCCCAGGCCGACGTGCTCATCGAGGGATTTCGGCCGGGTACGCTGGAGCGATGGGGCCTGGGGCCGGCGGAACTGCACAC